>CAVPYB010000001.1:0-457610 GCA_963709875.1 uncultured Chloroflexia bacterium
GGGTGAACGAAGCGGGAGAATGAGTAAATAGTGAAAAAGAACCCCAAAGTGGGGTTGATGAGGAAAATGCGGTCAAAAATGGGGGGCAAAACGAAGCGGGAGAATGGGAAACCAGGTGGAAAGGAATGAGGCTGAGCAGAAAAATGCGGGCGACCAAGCAGGAAAAGGGTCACCAAACGACGGCTAAGCGCGCCAGCACCGCCGGGCAAAGCTAACGGGATTACCAGGCGAGGCAAGTGGCTGTGAGAGGCCCTTGATCAGGGGTCGTGGAGGGCCAGGGTAGCTTCGCGGATCAGGCGGGCCATGGTGGTGAGATTGTTGAGCACATCAGCCAGGAAGATCAGGGCGGTGACGCGGGGGAGGCCGAAGACCGGCATGCGTTTGAATCCCCAGGCTTCGAAGGTGGCGTTGCGACCTTCAACGGCATTGCGGGCGCGATGATAGAGGGCTTTCCAGGTGGAACTGCCGACCGGGACGTCTCTGACCAGACGGATGGAGCCATCCGGGAAACGCTCTGCCAGGTTGACGATGCGACCCTGGGGATGGTCGGTCTGTTGGTAAGGGCAGTCCGGGGGCGGATAGCTGACATCCGGGAGCTGCACGGTTGGTTGAGCGTCTTTCAAGCAAGCCTTTTGGCAAACCCATTTGGTGCGTTGTCGTGGGTAGTCATAGCCATTGGCAACCAGGCTGTAGCCATAGGGACAGATCGGACGACCGCGATCATCATAGCCGCGCAAGACCCAGTTTTGCTGATCTTGATCGGTCTGGTGATGGCGCAGGTCGACCACCCGGCGAGCCTGCAGGTGGTCATAGACGGTGTGCAGAAAGACCTCGATAGCCGTACCCGGCATCGCCTGCCACGGCCTCGACTTGCAGATCGGGATAGTGCGTCGCCAGCTGCAGCAGCAAAGCGCTGGCAGGCACTTCTTCACGCTGATTGGCTGGGCGAAGATCGTCCAGCAAGGTGAGACTGAAGCGGCGCTGGGGATCGGCCAATTGCAGGGGCAGACTGCGATAGCCAAAGAAACCTTCTCCTTCCTGGTTCTCATCCTGATTGTCACCAGTGTACCAGACGAAACGAGCTTCCGGGTCCTGGGGCGTGGCTCGTTTGCACACCTGGGCACAGGGCGGAGTATCGCAATCACAGCCCCGCAAACCTTTCTCCTGCGCCGGACAGGGCCGGGGAGCCGGGAGATAACAGTCTGGCTCACGTCCTGACAGCGCATGCGGGAAGCAGCCTCATGGATTTGTCCATCGGGACACAGCAAGGCCTGCTGCCAGGCCGCCTGGCTAAGCACGCCGCTCTCCCGGATCAGGGCCACCGATTGGGCAATCAGTTGGTTGAGTGCTGGATAGCGACTTCAATGGCCCGCTCGTCCTGTTGGACGGACACGTACTCACCCAGGGCGCTTGAGTTTTTCCCCAGGACAGTCAAGAAGTGACGCAGGCCGCCTTCGCTGGGAAAAATCCCATCTCGAAAACCAAAGCGTTCGGCATAGTCGGCATAGCGCGGCTTTCTCAGGTTGCGCAGCGTTTCCGCCCGGCTCCAGCCGTTGACCATCTGCCAGACGGTCAGCAAAAACAGCGATACCGGATCAAAAGGTACCTTGCCTTTGGCCGAAGTCCAGCCCAATTGCTCCGCCAACACATCTCGCAAGCCGCTGAAATCTACCAGCCGCAGGAGCAGGTCGAAATCACCGCATCTTCCCAGTGGGCCGGGTCTGCCAGTTCCTGCCAACCCAGATACTGGTAGCCAGAGCGGTAGCGTATCTTCGGTGAGGACGGGGTGTTGACCGGTGTCGGCCAGCGCAGCGGTAGACGATCTTGCAGTGCGGAGAAACTGCAACTGCTCACAAAATCTGGATCGTGGGTGCGGGTTTGCTCGGGTCTAGCCATGACGCCCTGCCCGACGGCGCAGCCAGGCTTGGCTGCTTCTTCCGCCCATTCATACTCCTGCTGGCTGTGGCGCGCCAGCAGCTGCCGCAGCTCCTGGCTGTGCGCCGGATGCCGCAGCCACACCAGGGCTTCGACTTGTAATTGGCGCACTCGTTCACTGCACACCCCCAGCTCTCTTCCGACCTCCGCCAGGGTTTGCCTCTTTTCCCCCACCAACCCATAACGGCGACGGATCACCCGCCGCAGCCGCTTCGGCAAGCGCCTCACCAAGGCATGCAGACTGGCTTTCCCTTCCTGCTCTGCCTGCTGCTGTGCCAGACCCGCTTCCCAAGGCCGGAAGAATATCGCCCACTCCCGGATCGCATGCTCGCTCTGGTTAGCCCGACAATGAGCCTTGACGGCTTCCCAAACTTGATGCACAATCGCAGCGTAGGCATAGGTCGAAAACTGGTAGCCCCTCTGTGGATCGTAGCCCAGGATGGCTTTCCATAACCCCTCCGCCCGACCTGGACGGCTTCCTCAAAGGATAGATCTCCCAGATTCTGGCGATTGACCGCATACACCACCAGCGGCTCGTGCCTCGCCATGAGCAGGTTCAGACTGTCTTGACAACCCCCTTGGGCCTGCTCAAATAGCCTGGCCTCGGGCTGCTACCCGAGGCCAGATTTCTCTCTTTCATTCGTTTTCATTGTGTACCTCCTTTTTTCGCTTGTGAGATACACCGATTGTGTCACATTTTGCCCACCAGTTTGGGGTTGATTTTAATCTTTTCTCCCACTTCGTTCACCCAAATTCATGCTGACGCCTCGTAACAGATAGCAGGATGGTCCTATAATAGTATGATGGAAGTGTTGTCAGCAGCGTGTGTCGATGTGCGGTATATCTGGAACTCACGGCGGGGTTGGTAATTATGTCGGATGGTGTTACTGGTGCAAAGATACGATTTGGCTCCATCCCATGATACAGGCAGGTAGGCGCTGTTTGGCTTCACCAGCACCTAGTTTTTCACTACTTAAATCGTTCGGTACAGCAATGATATGACCCTTCTATTCTTGCCCGCAAATTTCTCAATATTGTCCCGAACAAAGCGTATTCGGAAAATCACCCAAATTCTCCCTATTTGCCTAAATCACTTATTCATATAAGACGTATAGCACTTCTGCGCGCCTGCAGTTGGTAGAGGGTTGTAATACCTTTGGAATAAATTGTAAAACAGCAGACTATAACAGAAAGTGAACAAAATAGTCTCGCAATTTAACTGTAACAGTTTGTTTATCAAAATAGGTCTGACGTGAGTGAACTTATCTCAGAAAGAGCGCCAGTATGCCAGGAATAACCCAGGACGACCACAGCGGAATGAGTGCCGGGATGCGTTGTACAGCTTGGTGCTGTGACTGGTATTGGCGAAAGTGCACAGGGCGTATCCAATCGCAATGTACCTTGTCATCACCTCCTTATAGCAAAAAGCCCATCTCGGTTGAGACGGGTCTGGTTAGATGCCCTGCCTAAGGTGCAGGGTGCAGCTGCAAGGGGGGAGTACCCCCTGGGGTAGGCATATACTTATTCATAATTTGCTGGAGGTTTTTTAACGGAAAAAATGAGGGACTAGATGGGGAAGCAACCCATTATTGCTTAGGATTATCAATCAAGCGTTTACCCGATAAAGTTCTCTACGGGAGTAGTTCTTTGTAACTGTTGATCTTCTGCTCTTTTGTCATTCTTGCGTAACGCGGCGAAGGGCTTGGCAAGGTGATGAGTTCAATATCAGGATGCTGCTTGATGACCTCTTGAAAAACGCACCGAGACTTCTTTTCCACAAAGCGGCTCGTAAAGTATATTTTGTCGATTTGATTATCCTCTAGTATCTGAGTGATCTCCTCGTTGGCATAGACGATATTTATCAAGTTGGTATCGAGGTTGCTGCCTTCCTTTCTTTCACATTGGTAAATAATATCGGCAATAGCAATACCTAGCTCTGTGAATAAGGATTGCTTGCTCTGCTTGTCCTTTAGCTTGCATTGGTATACGGCCTCTAAGATAGGCCAAAATTGATTCCTGGGTGTTCCATAAAACCAATCATAGCTTTCATCTGTGAACGATTTCCCCTTCACCGATTGTCTGCCTGAAAAGCTACCCAAGATTAAGTACCTTGCGTCGGGAGGTACAAAACTGCCGAAAGGATGTGTTTCGATCATTCTATCTAATCCTACTTACCGCCTGTCGAGAGTTATTTTCAGGGTCCAGACGTGTCCGCCTCAGCGGTCATCTCCGCCTGTACCTGGGCATACATCTCCTCAAAGAACGGGCGGCGATCCGGGTCGTGAGCCTCGCTCAGCGACAACGCCTGGCGATAGTGCTCAGCACTGGCTTGCAGGTCGCCCATCAAGCGGTAGATCATGCCCAGGTTGGCATAGCTCTCCATGGCCACCACATTGATTAGTGGTTCTGGGTTGGATTTATAGTCTGCTAGAGCTAGCTCGTAGTGGTCTAGCGCCTGGGTTAATCCGGCTCCTCACTTCCCGGCTGCCGTGCATACTTGGCGAGAGCGCGCGCAAAGTACATCTGTCCCAACCAGGCTTGCACCTTGGTGTGCACTCGTGCCAGGTCTGGTTCGGGGGCTAGTGCATCGGCCTCCTGGTAAAAGCGGATGCTCTCGTCCACTAAGGTTAGGTCGACGTCAGCCGTGTCACCACTTTCCTGCGAGGGCAGCAAGGCGCGCTGGTACATTACCGATCCAAGCCCTATGTATGCCCGGGCATATCCCGGATCGACATTTTTTGCATTACTGTAGCTTTGCTCAGCCATGTCGAGCAAAGCGATTTCATGGCTACGCTCATACAGCTTCCCAGCAGCGTTGCCTTTTAGGACGTAGAGCAGCGCCTGACCAGCCTCATCTCCCCACTGTTCACCAAAAATTTCAGCTTCCTGGAAGGAAGCTAGGGCTTGCTCATAATCGTAGCTAAGGAAATCAACCAGGCCGGAGACAATATTGAAAAGCAACAGCCCGCGTGATAGCGAAACCTCATTCATGCGTCTTTTCTTCAGGGCGTCGTTCACACCTTCGGCATCGAAGGTCTTCCCCAGTAAGTGCTGGCCGGTCCATTCCGTCGCAGCAGTAAATGCGTATGCCGGTGAAATGTAGAATCGTGGTGTGACCTTCCACGTGGGTTGCGTCGTGTCGATGATCCCGTATACCAGCACGTCAGCTTTGATCGTCTGGGCAAGATCGGCAGCCGCTTGGTCGATTTTCTCCTCTGGAACGCCTTGCAGCGAGCCTGCTTCCTCGGGTCCCCACACTGGTGTAACCGACATCGCTGGGTTAATTTCCCTGAAGGTGTCATTTAGTTTGCGTTGAAGCTGGTAAGCAAATTCAGTTCCGAGATCACTGGTATCGTCTGTGCCGACAACACTGAATCCGGCCACTGCCACACATAGCTCACAGCCAACTTTCCTGATGTTGGCCGCTTTGGGCTGCGCTTGGTAAACCAGATAGCCCACACCTCCAAGCAATGGCAGGATGAGCACAGCCAGCAGGAGCATGCCAAGGCGCATTTCCAGCCCAAAGCGGCGGAAGAGCTTCTCATCGATGCCGTGTACGATCTGCGTACCGACCTGCACGATCTTATCGACGAAGCCCCCGCTGACTTCGATCTTCTGGTCGATTTGTTCCGGTGGCTGTACCGGAGACATTTCTGGCTGCGAATCAGCCATTTTTCAGAGATTTCCTGTCAGTGAAAAAATAATAAAATACGGAATTTCCAAAGGACATACAAAAAACTTGAAAGATCTATGAACTTTGTGATCTTCGAGATACTAAGAGACTTGTGTTTATTGATTCTCATACCTCACACATCACATCTCGATATTCCCCTCGATCTTTCCGGCCTGGATCACCTTGCCCACCCGGGCATTGCCGCTGATGTTTAGCGACTGGTTTATTATCTCGTCGCCACCCGGTATATCCTTCACTAGATCCATAACCTTCTGCGCCATTGCCAGAAGTTCCTTGTCCTGGTCAGCGCCTGTATCTTTCAAGTCCTTCTCTAGCGGCTTTGCATAAGTATCGGGGTCTTTCTCGTATGCCTGTAGCACTTGCTGCGCCAGTGGTTTATCGGCAAACTTCTTCGTCACCATGGCTTTCAACCCCGCGTATGCGTCCATAATCGCCTGCGGGACGACATCTTTAAGCGCCGCAGCTGCACCAGCTGTCAGCGCCCCCAAGATTAAGGTAACCGGATCCATAATAATCCTCCTTATTTTGTTGTATTTATTATGGCACAGAACAGGACTTTGTCAATCGAAAATCTCCAACCAAACCAAAGCAGTCACCCCTTTCCGGAGTATAATTTATTCAAATGGCTCCTCCCCTCCCAGGAGCTAGTGGAGGCACCATGGCCATTCAAATATCGCCTCGATTCCTATTAACCAGCCTACTCACCTGCCTGCTGGCAGCTACTGGCTGTGCTCGGCAGCCTCCTATGCAGCCCATCCCCACGACATCCGGCCGCACGCCGCAACCGTCCACCCAGACGGCGACCTTGCCTGTTCCCGCCACGCATGCCCCAACCATGACCGCCTTTTCCACGCAGGCTGTTAGTCGCCTCACTTCACAACCCACCAAAACCCAATTGGGTGGTATTGACGCCGTAACAATGACAGCCAGCTTCACACCACAGCTGGATTCAGAGCCAGAGCGCACAACCTTCTCTGTCGATAACATGCAGCGATCACAACCCAAGGATGTCTTGCATCAGGTATCATACTTTGGCGGAGCTGGCCCGGGGGAATGCGATATGTTTATGACTTTCCGAAGTATTCCTCCTAATGGTTGGGGGGTCGATACTTGCCCGGATGACACTGTCATCCCATATGCCAACCTCGTATTCAGCGCAGGGATTTTTCAGCCTGACAGCCCGGTGGCGATAGAAATTATGACCCCGGACGGTTGGTCGCTCTACACCGATCTCTTCGCTGGCAGTGATGGCATGGTCATATATGAGTTCATCCCAACATGGACCTATAGCTATGGGAAACACCAATTCCGCTTCAGCGGTTCGCAAGGAAGCCTCGAAAAAACGATCGAGGTTGTCCGTCCACCCCACCCGGAGCTGGTCTGGTTTCCTAACGAACAGCAGCTCTTCCTATACAACTTTCAGCCGTATGAAAATGTGCGCCTGCTCTATTATGGCGAAAAAATGGAACCGGACATCCTGAACGGCTGGCAGACTTACCATGTCGATTCGTCCGGCGAGCTGTTTATCGATTCAGCTGGATTGGAGCATCCGCGCTTTGTAGTCGCCGGTGAGAAGAGCGGCCAGGCTGCCTTTGCCGAGGTTGGCGCCACCAATCTGACACAGTTATGGGCAGCCGGGGACGTTTATTGTCCTGGGGCACTACCCCCGCTGCAGCTTGACCCCGGTATGTTTGTTGAAGTCTCTGGTGAGGATTTATGGGCTTACGGCGGCTATGGCCCTGTTGAGAGATGGGCGCCGATCCCCTTAGGTACCCAGGTAGAAATCATCTGGGCGTGGACCTCGCCGGCCTGTAAGGATGGCGCTTTCTGGTATATTGTGTCTTGCCCAGACCTGCCGGACCTCGATTGCGCCCTCTACCCCCAGATGTGGTTGCCCGAAAGTCGCGGATCGGATTACCTGCTCCTGCCGGTCGGTCCGGGTTAGTAGAGCAGGCTGGCAACCTACCAAAACTCCTCCAAGGGCAAATCTTACTAATCCATGCTCCTCGATCAGCTGTAGACAAGCCACTTGGTTGAATCAAACAGTTCTGGATTATCTCTGAAGCGTGTGACTGCCATCCGTCAGCGTCTTTGTGCTGCCTCGTATTATAATTAATCCAAACTAACCACGGTTGCGCGCTTTAACCCAAACACTTCTCTCCTCTAAGATTTTCATCCCTACAGTTAGCAAGATTGGTTAATAATATTCCAGCGACTTATTCCCCAGGCAGTAATTGATCTCGCTGCGGATATTGGGCATGAAAAAACGGTTGTCACATTCCCCGGGCAACCTTACAACTCTTAGAAGCCGATACTCTTCGCCTTGGGACACAACCGCTCGACATGCCCCGATTGCCCACATATTTGGCAGGGCACTGCAGGCAGAGAGTTTCAAACTACATCACAGCTGACCACATGTTATAATTTTCTTATTCCTTCCACGGGAAAGGGAAACCGATTTTCTATAAATTCAATCGATCAATGCCCGGCAGCGACAGGATGTCCTCGTCATGATGAAGCTGCAACAATTTGTAAGTTGGGGAGCCACCCATGAAGCGATTTGCAATCCTCCTGTCCTCATGATCCTGCTTGTCGTAAGCGCCTGTACTCTTAGGATGCCCAGCGCTGAAGCACCCACTGCCATTGTCTCTATCACGGATACCCCATCGGTAGGCGTTCCAGAACCCAGCGATACACCCACACCGCTGCCAACCTCTACCCCTACCATACCACCACCCACCACGGTGCCGCCTACAGCAGAGCCATCTATAACGCAGCCAGTACCCGCCATGCAGACTCCGCAGTCGACTGCCAGCCAGCCGCCTGCTGCCCAACCATCGCCTACGGCTACTTCAAGTCCCGTACCAACCATCGATCCATACACAACGTATGGAGAGCCAGATTACGAGAACCCAATGGAATTTGCAAATTTCAGTGAGTGGGCGCAAGCCGGGACGCAAACCCTACCGGACAACCGTAACATTCGACTACAGTTTAAAGATGGCAATTTATACGTCACGGGCAAGCGCTTAGATTTCAGCACCTGGTGGTTCAGTTACCATACCTTGAGTGATGCATATATGGAGATGACCTTCGATAACGAAGATTGCTCAGGCCAGGACGCATACGGGATCATTTTCCGCGGTCCGCCGCATCTAGCCGGGACATCGTATGGTTATGTTGTGTCATTCACCTGTGACGGCCGGTTATGGGTTTTCCGCTTGGACGACGCTACCCCCTGGAAAACTGAGGTATTGATCGACGAAGAAACAGTCAGCGCAATCCACACAGGACCCTACGAACAAAATGTGATCGGTGTGCGCGCCGAAGGAGATCAGTTCGTCATCTTCGCTAACGGCAACCAGGTTGCCGAGGTGGAGGACGATCATTTCGAAAAAGGTAGGTTAGGAGTGTTCGTCCGGGCAGCGAAGCCTCACGCTTACACTTACCGGGTCAAGAATTTTGCCTACTGGATTCTGGGGGATGGCGAATAAATTCAGGTATAAATATATCTTTTACCCGCAAGCTGTTGCTGCCCTGAGGATATCCAGTCTGATCCCAATCCACGCACGGGCTTGACATCCTTCCACCCTTGCAAATGCAGAGCCACCTAGTTCAGGCAATGCTTTAGCTTTTCCGGGGAGATATTGCCACCGCTAAGGATGAGGGCAATGGTTTTACCCTGTACGAGCTCCTTTACCTGCAACGCGCCTGCCAACGGAGCTGCCCCGGCAAGTTCCGCCAGCGTCTTCGCCTTTTCCAGATACAGCCGTACTGCTTGCCGCATCGCTTCTTCCTCCACCAGTAGAAAGTCATCCAGGTGTTGCCACAGAATTTGCTGGGGCAGCATGAACGGGGCCCGGGTCGCTAACCCTTCGGCTTCGGTCTCCATCTTGGCAGTGGTATATTCTCGCTTCTTCCAGGTCAGGTAAGCCGCGGGAGCTGCAGCCGCCTGCACGCCAATTACTTGGATCTCAGGATTGATAGTATTAGCAACCAGGCAGGCACCAGCCGCGCCGCTGCCGCCCCCAACCGGAACGAAAATCATCTCCACATCCGGTTGCTGTTCCAGTATCTCCAGAGTGTAGGTTCCCACACCGGCGATGAGGTAGGGTTCATCACCTGATGAGATATAGCGCAGTCCCAGCTCTTGAGCCATTTGTTCGCAGTGCGCCTTCGCCTCATCGAAGTCCTTTCCGTGAAAGACAACTTCAGCTCCGTGACCTTGCATCGCTTCCACTTTCACCGGATTAGCCCCTTCTGGGGCGACGATGATGGCACGCACGCCAAACAGTTTGGCGGCATAAGCGATAGACTGACCGTGATTGCCGGTAGAAGCAGTGACGACTCCCTGCTCTCGTTCAACATCCGATAATCGTGAGATGAGGTTGATTCCACCCCGTACCTTGAACGCTCCAATCGGCTGGTAGTTCTCGTGCTTCACATAAACGCGAGCATCCAACAGCTTATCCAGGGCAGGATAATGATGTAATGGCGTTGGCGACAGGTAGTTGCCGATGACCTGCCGGGCGTGGAGCACGTCTAAGAAAGTTGGTAAGTTCATCCGAGGTGCCCTCCATTTACCCTAAATAGTCTACTGTATGAGCTGGATATTGAGAAACTTATTCTGGCATCCCGTTACCATATCCAAGGCACTTGACATTACAAAACGAGAAACCGTTTATTTTCTACTAGCGATTAGTTAGTTGTCATCTTCATCCATGAAGTACTCCAGCATATCCCCACCACTCACTGTTGCCGCTCTGAGAATATCGGTCTGACTGGCAAGCTGATACATCACACCACATATTGCACAATCCATCTCCCTGATTTACCAGCTTTCACATCCCCACCCATCATAATCACCATCAAATCGATGGGGATCAGGTCGCAATACACGGAAATAACGATATGGAATATCTTTACAGTCCAAGTCAGGAGGCGGTGGAGGAATGCAGTAATCTGGATATGCAGGGCTGCATTTCCCTTTCTTCACCTTTGGTGTTTTGGTCGGCTTGGGGGTCTTAGTTGGCTTTGGGGTCTTTGTAGGCTTTGTCGTTTTCGTTGGTTTGAGCGTTTTAGTGGGTTTGAGAGTTTTAGTCGGCTTGGGTGTTCTGGTCGGTGTTACAGTTGGAGTACGGGTGGGGGTTGAGGTGATCTTTGGGGTCTTCGTTGGTTTCTTAGCCGATATAGCAACCGGCGAGCTGGCGTCCGCGGATATTTGACTGATTTGAGATAGTCCGAAGGTCATCACAACGATGACGATACTGGCAAGTGTTGCTATTCTTTTCACGATACTCCCTCCCAAGGCATGTATTCGAGGCTAATTCTGGCTCCACTCATCAGGCAGATCGTCTTCATCTAAGAAATACTCAAGCATATCCCCACCGCTGGCCGTTGCCGCTCTGAGAATATCCATCTGACTGGTTAGTTGATACATCACTCCACAGATTGCACAATCAAGCGCCTGGTGTGCCTTGAACTTGCCAGACAGCGGATTGTCCGCACGCTCAAGTCGCGTTGGCGTGCCGCAGGATGGGCAGTATAGGGGGATGAAGTTGTATAGTGCAATCATGGGTAGCAGTACTCGTCGACTAATCCACCAGTGGAGTTATACAAATAACCGCAATCCCCGCCGTTATTCCATAAGGCGCTTCCACTGCCGAAGCTGAATCCACACGACTCTGGATGGTACTCGTTTGTATACACTCTGCAGGATTGTCCGGTTTGCAGGTTGTATGATGGGAATATGAAATCCTGCCCAGGATCGCCGGCGTTCAGCCGCCAGCCTTGAAGGTTCACCGCTCCACCGTAGTTAGTGATCTGTGCATATTCGTCACTTTCCACATATGGAACAACGCCATCATAGTAAATGAAGGAGACCTGGACATCAGGCAGGGCTGGTTGGGGTGTTGCTGTTGGGGGAGGCGGCTGCGTAGGAACTGGGGTTATTGGGGTAGCGGTGGGAGTTGGAGTTGGTGGGAGAGGTGGGTGTGCATTGATGACAAGTGGCAGGTACACACCAAGAGCTATGCTTACATTCTCTCCCTGAACGGTATACGAGAATCCATCTGAGACCACAAGAATGGTTCCCTGCTGATCGGTTCTCCAGATTGTTGCGCCGGCATCCTGCAGCCTGGATAGTGTCTCTGTAGTTGGATGCCCATAGGAGTTATCACCCACGGAGATTACAGCATCCGCTGGACTCACGGCTGAGAGGAATGGAGCACTTGAGCTGTACTGGCTGCCGTGGTGAGCAACTTTCAGGACATCGGCTACCACAGGTGTGCCACGTGCCATAACTTCGCTTTCGATCGTGCTGTCAATATCTCCAGTGAACAGAAAACTATTGTCCCCATGTTCGAGCAGCAGTACGACAGAGACATCGTTACTGTCTGGATTGGTCAATCCTGGTATCGGATTCAATATATGGGCGGTTGTTTCTCCCCAGGTATAGGTGAATGGAAACTGTGCAATTGTCAGGGTGATGCCCTCAGTGGTCACCGCAGAGACAAAATCAGTCCAGGTAGCTGTATCCCCTGGATAGCCGTTGTACAGCACTGACTCCACAGGGATATCGGATGCTTCCAACACATCGACCAGGCCGCCAATATGGTCGCTATCTGCGTGGCTTGCCACCATCACATCAATATCATCAATCCCTTGTTCTCGAAGATATGCTACAACGGTTGGGCCGGCTGATGATTTGCCCCCATCTATAAGCACATCAAAACCACTTCCGTCATGGAGCAGAGCTGAGTCCCCCTGACCGACATCAATAAAAGATACCTGGAGACTCTGCTGAGGCGCAGCATATCCAGCGAATACAGATAGCAGCAAGAGAGATCCCACCAGGACGAACAGTACGAGCAATTCCCGCGCCATGTCTCCCTCCCAATTTTTGTGACGTTGATGAAATCATATTAGCTTAAATCAGAGTGAAAAGCAACAGGTCTTCAATTATCAAGCTACGTTATTCCGTAAATATATCGACTCAAAGCGGTGGGGGGTGGTATGTATTCCTAGCATATATTCGCTATACATGCCAGCTTATTAATAAATTTCACCCTAAACCTAAGTAAACTTATAGATTAGAACACTTGTGCTGGAGCCAATAATTTGCTATTCTATATAAGGTAATGGTGACGCGGTCGACACAACCTCTGAGAAGGAAAGGTGCATTATGGGTATCGAAACTGCGTTTTTGTTTGGAGTGATTGTCGGTCAATGGCTTATGCTTTGGGCGATTTACCGCGCTATCATACGGCTGACCGCGCTGCTTGTTGCTCGCGACACCAACCCACTCGATAGCCGCGATATTATTGATCTTGAGTAACGGATTGAGGGGCAGACTTTGAGGCAAACTGTACTAATCTGAGCAATTGGCTTCTTATTGTAGGCAATAATTACTCAGACATGAACGTTATCGACTTGGGCAGGGTTGAAAATCGAGCCATCATTTTTCAAAGCCAATAGCCCCTATTTAAGATTTGTATAAAGATTAATTACTATGCGATGTTATTTTTGATCGGATTTCTGAAACAACCTTGGCAAGGATTTGTTCTTGATCATTTTTATTTAATGAAATCAAAGGCTGTGACGGATCATTTGCTGCTTGAAATCGAGCAAGACTTCTCTATTTGTTTAAAATTACACGGACTTATAATTATGGGGATAATAATAGCGCCATCAGCCTCAGCTGCTTTCAACAATGGTGGCAATTCGTTATCTTGAATAAAATCGGATGCGAGAAAATCAGCGCTTATCAGAAGAATAGCAATTTTCGCAGACGCTATTGCATTTTCTATTTCCTGTAACCAGAGACTCCCTATTTGGATCATAGTGTCATCGAAAATATCTATATAGCCCTCTCTCTCTAATGGTTTCATGTGAACTCGTAGTCTAGTCAGCCATTCTGAGTCCTCATGACTATAGCTAATAAATATTCTATTCCTTATCACAGCACTTTCACCAATTGCAATAGTCATTCCATCGTGCAGTTCATCACTTTTTATAATTTTCCTTTCCGACACTTCATTTTCCTTTTCCTCTAAGTCCTTCTCAAGTCGCTGGAGATCATTTAGTGAGAGCTTATACTTTGGCCGGCGAGATTGTTTTTTATATGCATTTACCGCGTCAAGATTTCGCTGGTAAGCCTCTGTCAATCTGTTATGATCTTCTCGTAAGAGTAAACTATAGCGCCAATTAGCATTTGCTAAATCTTTTTCAGCACCTAATTCTGTAAGGGTCACAATAGATTTCCTGTATAGATATTCGGCCTCATCTTTTCGTCCTTGTAAATGTCTCAGCCGAGCAAGTTCGTGCTCAGAAATCGCAATACGGACAGCATTACCCAAGTCATGCTTAATCCGCAGTGATTCCATCAATTTCGTTTCACTCTCATCAAATCTCTTTAGATGCCTAAGAGCACGACTTATAAGATGTAAGGTTTGTGCCTCTCTTGGACGATCTCCTAGGCTCTTAAACGTTTTATAAGCTTCTGTATATTCTTCGAGTGCTTCTTTGAGACGATCGTCTCGATGCACTTTAGTCGTCGGAGTAGTAGAATATTCAACTTGATGTTCTACTAATATACCTAATTGCATCCGTACTCTTGCCAACTCTTTATCCAGTCCAATATTACGGTAGAATTCTGAACATTCTCGAAATTGTTGTTCTGATTCGAGATACATCCCTTTTTGTTTATAAGCTTTCCCTTTCGCTTCTTTGAATTCTATTACTTGCTTACCATTGCTCAAATAACGGGCCGCAAGGAGACCAAGGTTGCATACTTCTATTCGATCATCAGATAAGCCCCGAAGATTCATGTATAGATCTAACCTTGTGGCGAGTTGAACTACATCAGCCCACTTCTGCTTGTCAAAACACCAGTCAAGGATGAAGATTGAGTTTTGGTAATCATCTTCAAATTGCTTGAGTTCAGAATTAGAGGTAATACCTGTCCAGAGTCTTTTATAATAATCAGAAGCCCTAGTCAGAAACACATCGCAGAGTCCAGGATTATCCTCGCATACCGCCTGGATGCAAAGCCTGGTAGCTGAATGCAGTATGAACCTTTCTCCATATGTAGATCTTAAGAGCCTCCGCGGCGCTAGATGAATTAGATACAAGCTCAACAATTCGGAGATCCCGGATTTAACGCGAGTATTCGAGAGCAGTGCTAGTTCACCAATCGCTGATTCAGGGACTGAGGCCACGAATGCTGACGTAGAATATAATATCGTTTTGGCATCTTCACTCAGCCTCTCAAATACTGAGCCAAATATATACAGTAATACATCGCCCGTACTCTTCCTCAACTCGGATAATGTCTCAAATAGTGAATATTTCTCCCCTGCAACCATTGCGACGGTCCACTTTATCGCTAGGGGTAAACCTGCACATTGTTGCCAGATTTCTCTTAATACCTCCTTCTCGGCATTTAATAGCGAATCCTCCTGGTAGCTCGCTGCATCTTGTAGGATCAACTGAATTCCTTCTTCTTCTTCCAAGCCGTCAAGTTTTATTATGCTCGCTCCAGGACAATTGGTTGGCTCTCTACTAGTTATAATGGCCTTCGTATCACCGGTCTCTCTTGCACTCAAGCTAGATAAAAATTCTTCGATAGATCTCCTGTCATCATCACGAACCGTTTCCAAATTGTCTACTATCAGTAAATATGGTGAATTAGATATAATCTTTAATACCCGCGCTTTTCTTTCATCAAATGTCTCAATTGGGTCCTCGCCCAACCCTGAAACTCTTATAATTTGCTCAAGTAAATCATCTAAGGAATTAAGGCGAGGATCTTTATTTTCTATTCCCGATGGAGTTAACCAAGAACCCTTAGCTGACACCCATACAATTCCTGCATAATGCTTCATGTCCTTGACTTGATAAGCTACCTCCAGTGCTAGTCTGGATTTACCAACACCACCAATTCCATCAATGGAAATAATCCATGCCTTGGTTTCAAAGAGTGCTTTAAGGACATATGCAATATCTTGAGTTCGTCCAACAAATTCGTCTGGAAGAACATCCAAATTATCTCTAGTATCGAAGATTCGAGCATTCATTTGACATTCCCTCTATTATTACTCATATTCATAGCATTCTAAGCACTATCAATTTCCGGATAGGTAGGGGCTAAAGAATATTTTGTGGTAGCTGTGAAATACGTGATGCCAAACAACCATTCTGGGTCCGGTTTGGTTGATGATGAAAATTGAAGCTTTACAAGATCTCCATCATGAAGTATATGTGCAACGGATACAGGTAAGCCGTTCACAATTGCACTTGAGCACTCATGAGCATACCGAGTAAAGTGAGTATATGCGAGATCAAGTATCGATGTTCTTTTGGGAATGTGCAAATGCATGGAATCTAGTACAAATATCCGAATTTTCGGTGGAAGGATATCCAATCGGATATATTCGAGAAATTGTTCAGTGCTATCACATTCGTCATCGATCTCTACAATCCGATCCAGCAAATTGGATTGGGGTAGAGTTTTATACATGTCATCATAGTTATAAGCTTCTCTAAGTAGAAATAAAGGGCCCCATTCCGCAACCCGCCTTAATTCTCTGGTTTGTAAACGAAAAGTTACAAATTCGTTCAGAGCTACTTGTACCAAAGTATGAATAGCACTGTATCCATTAGACGATGGGGCGAAGATCCAATCACGGAAATATGAATAAACTGGTGGCCAATGGGTATGAATTACCCCCAAGGCTTTATAACAATCTGCAATTGTGTTAAAAACCCATGTAAGTTCATAGTTTTGCACAAAAGCGTCTCTAATCTTTGGGCGAGTTGATAAATTCCTTTCGTTAATTAGAGAATATATCGATAGTATCAGTTCCTCATTTGTCTTTTCTATCATATCTCCACTAATACCGGATTCTCTAAACCCAGTACCAATTTTGCCCATAACTCTTCTAGCTTTTTGATTTAGCTCTTTCTCATATTCACTTACAACCAATTTTAGCTCATCAAAAACGCTGGGTTGCGCTAGTTTTAGAGACCATAAATCTAGATTTCGATGCAATTCCCTAATCCCAAGTTCCCTCGCCAATGGAGCAAAGTAAGTCGTGGTTTGTTGGATATTCTTCTCGATCTTCTCTTTAGAAATTGAACTTGATGTAGATATGTTGTGCAAACGATCAGCCAGCTTGATATAAGCGACTCTAAGGTCCTTTGCAGATCCTACTAGGATTTTCCTTAATGTTTCAGCCTTATTCGATTCGTCTGATAGTTGTTTTTGTTGTCTTTCAAGTTTAGACAATTTTGTAAGAGAGTCAACGATGAAGGCAACCTCCTTACCGAATTCATCATTTAATTGTTGAAGGCTGATAGCAGTGTCCTCTACGACATCATGGAGTAAAGCGGCTATAAATGTGTTCAAATCACATTTTAGACTGGCCACAATATTAGCCACAGCTATCGGATGAGAGACATAATCCTCACCAGTATCACGTTTCTGTCCGTAATGCCCCCTTGCTGCTATTTCAAATGCACGATTTACTAGATACTGATTCCAAGGCCTGACCTGCTTACTTGCATCTATTTTAACTTTTTCCGCTTTGTCTTGTATGATAGACATCCCTATTCTCCTGCCACCAACTTCCCTAGGATGTGTCGAACTCGCACTATCACTACCGAGTAGTTAATAAGTTCACGAGGGTTATGTACAATATCATCAACATATGTATGTTTATTGCTCGAATTATTTTTGCGTGCTATGATGACATTGTTCCATCAAATGGAAAGAGAGCGATATCCGTTATATATCATCAGAGTTGATTGTATGTGACTAAGATGCAATTTGACTTCTTACTTGATTATACATGCATTATCTTTTGCTTGTAGCATTTTATGTTGCATATATAATTCTCATGCTATATATTCTATAAGTCAGCGCTAGACACTTTATTAAATATATTCACATGACTAAAATTTTGGAGATATTCAGACTGGCTACGATCCTGGAATAGCCCAAGAAGATGTTGCGGTTGCGGCAGCTCATTAATAAAGCAATCACCTAATACTGAATAATATGCTAATCTGGGTGTTTACAAGCCAGGAAATTCAATATATAAACAATAGTATGCACCCAAATAGCTATCATCCCAAATGACTGATCGGGGTGATTTGAAGTCAGTTGAAAAATATCCATCTGCAAGACTACATTTTTTGGGGTAAATGATTCGGTTTCAATTTCAGCAATAAGGATATTGCAAGTAATTCAGGAATGCAGTGTTGCACTCGGAATTTCTCTAGATAATCAAAAAAAAGAGGAATAATGTGAACAACCAAAAATTTGAGCCCTTGAAATCGTACCAGGAAGTCATTGTTGCAGAATTTAACTACATCGCACAGACTGCTTTTCAGGCAAATGAAGACCGGGCACGAGTATCTCAGTTTTATTTTATCTTCCTTGGCACGTTACTAGCCGCAATACTTTCAGTACAATTTGAATTAGAGGATATAGAAGTACTATATTCTGTATTTGCATTGCTATTTGTCGCTGTAGCATTCGTCGGTGCGCTCACAATTCTCCAACTAACTAAATTGCGTTTGGCTTGGTATGAGAGTGTACTCGCCATGAACCACATCAAACAACAGCTAATTGAGGAATATCCAGTGTTTGAGGAAACTTTTCTGTGGAAAAAGAGCACAGTGCCATCGAAATTTAAGCGATGGAGCATAGGATTCCTAATGGCTTTACAAGTTGCTCTGATATCAGGTGGTGCTTTAGGCGCTGCATCAGCTTTTTATTGGCTTTCCCTAAGCAGGTTCGATTTGCCTTGGGCTTGGATACTTGTAACAATAATATTTAGTACACTATTATTTATTTCTCTTTTCTACTACTTTCCATTAATTAGGGACCGTCAATAGCAAATTAATCAAGAGTACTCACACGCTCAAGTATGCTGATTTCAACAAGGCTCAATGCATAAGAAAATTTTATACCATACAAAACTACGATATAGTTATGGTACAGAGTACATCTGCCTTGTGATTAAATTGTAAACAATCGCTAGTTGCTGTCATGTTTCATAACAACTTTTGTTTGTAATCACAATCACGTATAGTGGGAATAGAAGGGATAATGGAGACCGTTTTTATATCTTATGCTAGAGAAGACCATGAAATTGCCCTATCTATATTTAATTTGCTTGAAGAAAATGGCTTTTCACCCTGGATTGATATAAAAAAGATAGTACCAGGACAAGATTGGGAATTAGAGATAGATAAAGCGATTAGAAATAGCAAGATTTTCTTAGCCTGTCTCTCGACCAAATCCGTATCCAAGAGAGGATTTTTTCAATCAGAACTAAGAAAAGCTATGAGGGTACTTGATTCTATCCCAGAGGACGATGTTTATCTGATACCAATTCGTCTTGATGATTGTAAAGTTCCTTCCAGGATTGAACGCTATCAGTGGTTGGATTATTCTTCAGATCAAGGCCCCGACAGGCTTCTTCATGCAATTACCCATTACGTGAACGGACCGTTGAGATCTGTTCAAGAGACAGCCCAATCAACGGGTAATGGATCTATGTTACCAATTGATTCGATCGATAATTTATTAATTCCGGAAGAACCAGATCAAAACGCCCCAATTAAATTGACTGAATTATTGCCAACAGAAACGACCGAACAAAAGCTTTTACCGGCCATTGTTAGTGTAGAAACATTAGGAGGTATATCATCCCCCATATTTTATGCAAACACTCAAATACCGACAAAAAAGTTGACACAAATATTTTCCACGGCTCAAGATAATCAATTTCAGGTGGAGATCCATCTTTTACTCGGACCAAACAGATTCGCAGCACAGAACAGATCCTTGGGAAGTTTCATTTTTGATGGTATACCACCAGCCCCAAGAGGTATACCTCAGATTGAGTTATCATTTTTTATTGGAGATGATTACAATCTCAACTTAACTGCACATGATCTCCAAACAAATCAGATCAAGCATTTCCGCGAGATGAAGTTGACAAATTATCCAATTCCGCCTGTTTATGAACCAATACCTGATGTAGATTTTCCAAACAAAGCTCAAAGTATAGTTAAAGGCATTATGAATTTACTAACTAGTAAACCAAGCGTTAACGAATCCGGCGAATTTTCACAGTTAAGGGATATAACAAAAGTAACAATTGATCTTAGTCTTGAGGAAGCTGTCTCTGGGATAGTAAAAGATTTCAAATTGAAGAACAGTGGAAGAATTATGAGGCTAAAAATACCCGGTGGAGTAGATTCTGGGAATTGGATCCGCTATGAAGGAAGGGGTGTAAGGGGAGAGGATCTTTATGTTTTTATCAATGTTCTTGATCATCCTTTGTTTACTAGAGATCATGGTGACATTCATCTAACTATTCCAATAAGTGAAAGATTTGCTTCCGCCGGGGGTCAGATTCGCGTTCCTACTTTAACAGAACACAAATTTAATCTCTTGGATTTACCTCTAAATACAATAGACGGGACTGAGTATCACATTAAAGGGTTAGGAATAAAATCCTTAAGGAATGATAAAGCAGGAGATCTAATCATTAGAATTAATGTATATAATCCTCGCAATTTATCTGCCGAAGTTAGAATGCAATTGTTAAACCTAAAGGATGCGCTCGGTGACCTGGAAATTCAAGTTGAATAGGTGTTTTGGATAGTATCACCGTTGGCGACCATTCCTTCGAAAATAATTCCAGGTAGAATGAGAGAGTTGGCGAATAGAGAGACAGACAAGGTAGGTAAAAGGAAGACATAACACTCATGAAAAAAACCATCACCAAGCTACGTGAGGCCGAGGTGCTACAAAACCAGGGGATGAACATCGAAGAAATGGCGAGGAAACTCGATATCGCCTCCAGGACCTATTGTGTCTATAGCAAGCCGTTTGGCAGATAGTTTCAGCCTATCCTGGCGCCAAATATGCTCGACCTGTTGGTGGTTGATTGACCGGGTATCATTCCGAAACATCGCAGTGATCGACGAGGACGCGTGATAGTGTTTTACTGCCAAAATGGTGGGCTGGATGACCCAGAAAGATATCTTAGATGTCCCGCTGAATTTGTTTCTCGAACGAGGTGAACAGGTCTCTATCCGTTTGAATAATTGCTCGTAGTTTTGGATCAAAAAATGCGCAAATTGTCGCCTCGACCGGATGTCAAACCGCTTTATATTGAACTAGGCGATTCGTAAGAGAACGGCTACATCGAGGTCTTCAGTAGCAACACTATGGAAGAACAGCTCTCAAGAGAAACCTTCTATTCGCTAAGGTGGCCCGTGTCCGTATCGAGATGTGGCGGTTGCACTACCACACGCTCAGGCCTCATAGTGATCTGGGCTACAGAGACCCAGCTCCGGAGACAGTTGATGGTTTACCTCTACAAATTTCGCAATTTAGTCTATGAATGTGATAGATTTATTGGAGGGGATACGTCAAATTCTACTAGAGTTATTAGAATGGTCTTAGAGACAAGATCATCTGTGTTCAGGTCCTAACTTCAGTGGTAACATTCCAGCTGCTCAGTGACATATGGTATTCCAGGATATATTATCCTGCTGAAACCGCCAGAGCATTGGTGACTGTGGGTAACTTCAATCGTTAATCCTACACAACAACAATATCAGTCGAGAATCAGCTAATAGCTATGAGATCAATAGATCCAGAACTGACAGAGAAATTGAAGCGGCACATAGGCAAAGTTGATGTAGCTAAGTCCTCACCATATTCGGTACAAACGTATCGTCAATTGGTAGAGCAAGTAGCATACTTGGCTCATCTAAACAAGGATCACCTATTGTTTTTCAGAGGTCAAGGTGCTGATTTCCAGAACAAGGCAGGTGCGTCAACTTTTTATCCTTCAATTTATCGAGGAGAATATGTTATTCATGACGAGATCCAATATCGGTTCCGCGTGCTTGATGAGTTCGGGCAGTCAGCTTCGCGATTTGTTCAACATAAATGGCCTTCAGGGAAGTGATGATGTCACAAGAAAAAGCTACGTGAGATGGGGTATTCTCCAGCACTATGGAGTAAGCAGTACTCCACTGCTTGATTTCACACACTCATTACGAGTAGCGTGCTCATTTGCCCAGATACTTGCGCAGGATTCAAAAGGGTTCGTGTATGTCTTTGGACTTCCTTACATATCGAATCGAATAACCATCAATTCAGAGCATGACCTCGTGATCGTTCGCCTGCTTAGCATTTCTCCTCCCGAAGCTCTTAGGCCGTATTTCCAAGAGGGCTATCTTGCTGGCACTACGGATATCACATGGGAGTACATTGAAAAAACAGAGCTTGATTTTAACCGTCGGTTGCTTGCAAAGTTTGAGATACCAAAGAGCACAAGGTTCTGGGGTTCTGGATTTCAAATGATTCCTGAGGATGTTTTGTTCCCTAATGATGATCGCGTTGAGATACTATGCAAGAGCATAATCCCCTCTGTACGCCAGGAACTACACTCTGACAACCTGGGAGATTTTGTGCGATTGTGGTCAAGCTTAGAGGATCGCTTGATCACCTATGCTCGGCGTTGGAACCCCACGGTTCAATCAATGAGGCAGGCTACAGAAGAGCTTGTTAGAATGAGGCAAATCGATAAAAGCTTCGCCTCAGAATTGGACTCCATGCGCCAATTCAGAAATCGAGCAATTCATAGTCCAGAGCGAGTGCAATCAAAGGCTATAGATAATGCCATCATGAATATTCAAAAACTATTAGATCGTTTGGAATATTATATTCAATAGCCTTTGATCTTTTGAGAGAAAATGGGGATGTGGCATAAAATTTTATCAAGTAATCAGAGAAGGACGCTAACATCTGTAGAAGGCGAAACTTTTAATTTCAAATCGATCCAGTTAGCAGATAATAGTATGACGCATGCCCACCAAGCTCACCCAAAATGCACATGTCGGTTATCCACAACTTAGAGCTAATACCCACCCAGAAGCGGAGTGGTTACCCACTGGAGTTGAGTGAAAGGGTGTATGTGGACTAGCGGTGCAAGCCGTATACAATACTAACGAATACATGAACATCTAGGCAGGAAGTCATGACTGCAAAAACATGGATTTTCCCATTCAAAGAAGAACAGCGTAATCTTTTCAAAACTGGAGAGCTTTGGCAAAGATGGGCAGGATAGCATCCCAATATTTTCGATGAAGATGATTTGCGGCTTGTCAAGAGTCAAGCAAGCCTTGGTTACCACTATTACGAATAGCTATCAGCTGTCCTGATCTATCAATCCACCGGTTACCTGAGTTTGTTAGAAAAATAAGGCTTTGGATATCACAGCCGCAAGCAGGAGATACTCAAAAAACTTCTTCCGCCAGACCTGATGGATATAATCATCAGTCAACCTGCAGGAGTTCAGAACCCTGATTTATTGGTGTACTCACCATGTCTAACGGATTGGTTTTTTTGTGAGGTGAAAGGATTGAACGATCGCTTGCGTACAGTACAGAAAGATTATTTTATGGAGCTAGAGAATGCTACTGGTAAACCTATCTATTTCATCAAATTTAAACCGATGAGATAAATATGCTTATGGTTAGGACTGAAGCTTGTCTTGTGTCTTCTCAATGGCCTTCGCAAAGAGCTGATCGGCCAAGGTCACGGAAAATGCACCTGTCTGTCGTCCACAACGTGCTTCTCATCGGACCGCCTGGCGCAGGCAAGACGCTGCTGGCGCGCGCCGTGCCCGGCATCCTGCCGCGCATGACCATCGACGAGGCTCTGGACGTGACCCGCATCTACTCGGTCGCCGACCAGCTCCCCGCGGACGTGCCGCTGATCTACAACCGCCCCTTCCGCTCCCCGCACCACACCATCTCGCACGCCGGGCTGGTGGGCGGCGGCAACTGGCCGCACCCCGGTGAGATCTCGCTGGCGCACCGCGGCGTGCTCTTCCTGGACGAGCTGCCCGAGTTCGGTATGCGCGTGCTGGAGGTGATGCGCCAGCCGATCGAGGACAAGGTGGTCACCATCAGCCGCGCCCAGGGATCGCTGACCTTCCCGGCCAATTTCCAACTGATCGCCGCCATGAACCCGTGCCCGTGCGGCTACTACGGCGACCCGATCAAGCCCTGCACCTGCTCGCAGTCCACCGTCACCAAGTACCAGAAGCGCATCTCCGGACCGCTGCTCGACCGCATCGACATCCACATCGAGGTGCCGCGCGTCGAATACGAGAAGCTCAGCGACACACGCATGGGGGAGCGATCTCAGGCTATTCAGGGACGTGTAGAGGCCGCCCGTGAGCGCCAGCGGGTGCGGTTTGCTGCACCCGTAGAGACGCAGCAGGCTGTGTCTCTACAAGAACACCTGACCAGCAACGCCGACATGCGACCGGCGGAGGTGCGCCGGTTCTGCCAGCTCGACGATACCGGCCGCGCCCTGATGCGCAGCGCCATGAACCAGCTGCAGCTCTCGGCACGCGCCTACCACCGCGTGCTCAAGCTCTCCCGCACCATCGCCGACCTGGCTGGCAGCGAGCACATCCAGCCCCAGCACCTGGCGGAAGCGCTGCAGTACCGGCCGAGAATCTTATAGATGGCAGCCTAGATGATCTATTTACTGACTGATACCGCTACCCTCGCTCAACTAGAGAGCATGCTGGAAGAGTACGGATCTATGATTAAGATCGCTGTAGATATCCGGCGTGAAGTATTGGCTGGCGGCGGAGAAATGCATGCGGATTGCGAGCCGTTATTATTAGAACATGGCAGTGAGCAGGACGATGTCTGGGGTGCTAACTGGTATCCAGGTGACCAACGGATTGAGTTCGAGGCATTGATCAATATTCGTCCAAGATTGAACAACCGCAGTATGGTAATTCAAAGTGAGGAACTGCGCTCCAAAGTAGCTGGTGTGACACGAGCTTTGCTGGGAGGTGTGGAGTGATTAACAAAGAGCGCAAACAGATGCGCTTTCTATCTGATCCATTGCCAGTGCGGCTGGCAGGTCTGGCTGCCGACCTGGCTCGAGTCTCATCATCCGCCAGGCGTACATCTGGCGGCAGCAGCGTAGAAGAGATGCTGGAGGAAAGCCAATATTATATTGAGTGGACTGCAGCCGAGGCCAAGCCGGAAGTCGCCGCTGAACTGGTTGACATCCAGCGCATGATCGTATTGTGGCGAAAAGCCTGGCCGGAGGCCCAGCACAGCCCAGCCCAGCGCACCTTACTCTCGGTGCAGTCGAAGAAGTGGTCGGACACCGTACTGGATTACTCGGGGCTGTTAGAGGAAGAGGCGCGGTAATCAGATAGAGGCTGTTGTAGCGACTCAATGCGATGTCTGGCTAACCCGGAAAACTCAGTGCCTTGGAATTTATTGCTGACTGTAAGCTGTGGGACATCTTCCCGCCTTCACAGCCATCCAGGACGCTTGTGCTGGCATGCCCTGGGGTAGATGCGATAAGGCTGTGGCCGTTGCCGGTGGAACAGCCGTGGGTGGAGGATGAGTAGAAGCATACCCCCGAGTCTATATACCCCCCTTGCTGACATTGGGGCATGCAGTATTATTGAGAGGAATAAACTATGCTACTTAGCGTGAAAGAAATACGTTCCCTAATGTTAGAGCTGCTCGACGTAACACGCCGCGAGACGCGATCGGCGTTAGCTGGAATTGACCCAGTAATAGTTATCCACAGTGACGACCATGCGTGGCGGGTCCGGGATATATTAGGGCACATCGGAGTCTGGAATGGGGAGGCGGCTCAGTCGTTAGTAATGTATGCACAGGAGGGAGAGTATCTCTGTATTTCATCAGAGGCGAAATATGATGAATACAATGATGCAGCTGCCGATGAACGGCGTACCTGGACCATCGAGCAGATATGGGCTGAGTATGAAGCATCATATGATCAACTCATATTACTTGTGAAGACGATGCCGCTCGAGAATTGGACTCGGGAGATGTTGTATCCTTGGAATGAGTGGGGGACCATACGGAACTTAATTGAAGTAATGATGGAGCACGAGGTTGATCACAGGGATGCTATTGTCAAAGCAAAGCCGTAGCCACATTGCTTATTCAAAGAATAAATACCCCCTTAACCGAACCAGACCGTGGGATTGCTAACTACGCCTGAATATATTAACCTGAATGCACCTGTCTGTCGTCCACAGCATGTGAAGTAGGTATATTTAACCCAAATCCATTTTTCAGTTCGCCGGTTTCTTTATCAAGGATTACCTATGTCTCGCACAATACCAGCTTCTGAAAGAATTATCCGCGCCCGAGCATTAATTCAGCAAGCTCGCGATCTACCCATCCCTGCTGAGAGTGGGAAACACAATTTTTCTTACATAGCCCAGGTTAAAGATTTGCTGCGGCAAGCTCGCGACTTGGTCAAATTTATCCCGTATTCCCCGAGTGCAACGAGCGAGATGAAAAGTGAAGTGCACAAAATATTTCAGGAAGCCGACCAGGCTAATAAGGAAATTCTACTTTGAGACGGGCTACACCTCCGGGTCTGTAAATGAGCATCCGCCTTCACGGTGGCCTTATCAAAGAGCTGGTCAGCCAATTTCACGCAGAATGCACCAGTCTGTCGTCCACAACATGCTGCTCATGACCATCGACGAGGCACTGGACGTTACCCACAGCCGGATGTGTTGCTGTTCTACAAACGCCCCTTTCGTTCACCACCGACATTGTCTGTATTAGAACTTACACAATTGGGGAAAGGATTTTGGGGTATTCGGGCGGGCTGCGTCCGCCCAAATACCCCAAATTTCACCTTCAAGTGCGTAACTCCTTTGTATAATATCCAAGTTGAGTTTTTACCATGCTAACTGGTCGCCAAACAGTTAGCTGGCTCTGCGGATTCCGCAGAGCCATATCTCTAGCCAACAGGAGGAAACGATGAAACCCACCACAGACGCCGGTATCACCAGCGGGCTGAGCGAAGCCCTTGAGATGCTGCTGCCCGCGCTGGAGCAGTTCCTGCAGTTCGAGGATAAAGACCTCGCGGCGAGCGAGTACGAGCAGTGGTACGCATCGCTCAATGAACGCCTGCCCGAGGACGGTAGGGGAGCACAGGCAACTTTACAGGTCTTGAAAGAGGTGATCATCCCGCGCGGTCTGCGCACCGGTGCGCCGGGTTTTTCCGGCTGGGTCACTACCATGCCAACCATTGTCCCGGCTGTTGCCGGGTTCAGCTCGAGCTTTGCCGGCGCCCAGCGCTGGTGGGTGCAGCCGTACAACTTCCTGGAGCACCTGGCCCTGGAATGGCTCAAGGAGCTTTTGGGGCTGCCGGCCTCCTACCAGGGCACCTTCAATAGCGGAGGCTCGGCCGCAAACCTGATCGCCCTGGCTGCAGCCCGGCAGTGGGCCTGCGAGCAGCATGATATCGACGCAGCCCGGGACGGTCTGGAGATGCTTGTCAAGCCTCGTCTCTATGCATCTAACCAGGTACATCATGTAATTACCCGGGCTGCTGCAGTTCTGGGCCTGGGACGCCGTTCTGTGGTCCAGATCCCCATGGACGCTCACCAGCGCATGCTCCCCGGCGCGCTGCGTGAGCGCTTGCGGCAGGATGTGACAGATGGCTGCACTCCGATCGCCGTGATCGCCACCGCGGGTACGGTGAACACCGGAGCCATCGATCCGCTCGCAGATATTCTGCAAATATGCCGCGAGGAGAAGGTCTGGCTGCACGTCGACGGTGCCTATGGCGGGTTTGGCGTGCTCGATCCTGAAGTCGCCCCGCTTTACCAGGGTCTCGCCGAGGCCAACTCGCTGGCGGTCGACCCGCACAAGTGGCTTGCGGTGCCACTGGGCTGCGGAGCTACCTTCGTCCGCGACCGCGCCCTGCTCGGTCGAGCGCTCACGTTGGAGCCGGCCGAATATCTGGAAGGCTCGGCGGGACAGCAAGGGGCGGTGACTTCGCAGTTCGACGGGCTGGGCTACCCGTTCCACGACTTCAATGTCGAGCAGTCGGCCAGGTCGCGTGGCGTGACTGTGTGGGCGGCATTGAACGAAGTGGGTGCAGCCGGAATGCGTGAGCGGGTGATGCGCCACAATTCGTTCGCCCGGAACCTGGCGGAGCTCGTTCAGGCATCGCCGGTGCTCGAGCTGCTGGCTCCGGTGACGCTATCCATCTGCTGCTTCCGCTACGTGCCTGTCAAGCTGCAGGGCGACGTTGCCAGTGTCGACACCCTCAACGCCCTCAACCGCCAGATCGTCGAGCGGCTCCATCAAGAGCACCATCACATCCCGTCAAGTACAGAGATCGATGGGCAGTTCGCCATCCGGCCCTGCTATATCAACCCGCGCACAAGGCAGGAGGATGTCGAAGACCTTGCCAGGGCAGTGGAGAGGATCGGCGCAGGTGTTTGGGCACATATTGCGGCGGACAGCTAATCGGACAACTCTCCTCTCATCAAGCACTAGACAAATCGCCGGTTTTGCTATATTATTCAAGACATGAATAATATGTATTCACATCCTGATCAATATCGCAGTAGGTGGATCACTCCTCTATTACAAGATGCGATCAAAGATCACCCTGTTGTTGTGATTACTGGGGCGCGTCAAGTGGGTAAGAGCACACTGTTGTTGAATGCCGAGCCGTTCTGCAACTGGCGCTTCCATACTATGGATGACTACGATGTTTTACTTCAGGCCAACCAAGACCCGGAAGCCTTATGGGCTGGTGCTGACCGGATTGTTCTAGACGAGGTACAAAAAGCCCCTAACCTCTTATCTGCGGTCAAAGAGGACGGTTGACCAGGAGCCAGGCAAGCACCGCTTCATCCTTTCCGGGTCGGCCAATTTATTATTGATGAAACAGGTCAGCGAAAGCCTGGCTGGAAGGGCAGTTTACTTCATATTGGACCCAATGACAGTTGGAGAAGCTGAAGAGAGAGGGATGCCATATATTCTCCATAAGTCACTGGTGGGCGATTGGCCTGATGAGATAAAGATGCCAATCCCACCACCAGAGCCAACCAGCCTGATCCTGCGCGGCTTGATGCCAGCCTTATTGTCCATAACTTCACCACAATCCTGGGTGCGATGGTGGGAAGGCTATGTCTCAACGTATCTTGAAAGGGATTTGCGGCAGGTATCACAAGTTGATGCGCTGCTCGACTTTCGCAGGCTCATGGAGCTGACCGCCTTGCGATCAGGACAATTGCTCAACCAATCCGAGATAGCCAGGGATGCACGCATGTCCCAACCGACGGTCCACCGCTATTTAAATATCCTGGAAACCACACATTTGTTTGAGAGGCTGCCCAGTTATTTGGCGAGTCACACTACCCGATTATTGAAATCGCCTAAAGTTTTTTGGAACGACTCAGGGCTGGCAGCCTTCCTTTCAGGGTACTATGATATCGAGAGTCTGCGCTCCGGGCGCGAATACGGGGCATATTTCGAAACACTGATCTTTCACCACCTGCGTGTCCTGACTCAGCTGATGGTCCCATCTGGTAGATTATATTTCTGGCGGCGGCAAGACGGCGTTGAGGTTGATTTTGTGATCGAACATGGACGGCGCGTGTTAGGCATCGAAGTCAAGCGCGCCAGGAAACTATCTTTCAGCGATGTTTCTGGTCTGCAAGCTTTTTTGGATGCGCACCCTAGGGCTTCAGGTGGCTTGATAGTTTACGCCGGTGATGAAATTAGGAGAATGGACAAGGACATCCTGGCTGTGCCATGGACAGCCATCACAGGCTGAGGTAAGCTTATAGTCTATCCCGCCAGCAAAATCCCTCTGATTTTCTCACCATAAGCGGTGCTGTCCGCATCCCCGGTCAGGAACTCGATCTTCTCGGGGCTATCCACCCCCAAACCCAGCTCGACCGCCCGGGCGATCTGCTCCTGCTGGAAGATCCGCCCCCTGCTGACTTCTGTCCTACAGCCGTAATCGCGCAGTATGGCAACCCCCACCGCATCGATCGCTACCCGGTCCGTGCCTGCCAGTATCACCTCTGGGGAGACGCGCTCGCCCCGGTCCGGCCCGCCGGAGATGAATGCCTCGACCCCGTCCAGAACGACCAGCGCCGGGGCGTAGGCGGCGTTGATCTCGGCGATCATCCTGCGCTGGTGGGGCGAGTTGTGCAGCTCCTGCATAAAATTATAATTATCCGAGGGCAGCCGCTTGGCGACCATGCCCACAGAATTCTTCAGAGAAAGGGTGAAATGCCCTCCGTAGCCGTGGGTCTTCAGGCAGCAGGTCTGCACCAGCGCCTGCGCTTCGCAGCAGGCGCGCGCCATCGGGAAGCCCTTCTCCCAGTGCATCCCCGGCGGCTGGAACATCACCCAGTCCTGGGCAGCCAGCTCATCGAAGACCAGCGTTTCGAAACCCAACTCCTGCCCCAGCTTGAATACGCCGATCTGCTCCATTATTTGGCGGGTATCCCCCATGCCGCTGCGGTCGCCCACCGTGATTTTCAGCGCGCCCATCTCCTTGAGCGCCAGCACCAGTGCGGCCAGCACCTCCGGGTGGGTGGAACCGGGAGTCGGGTCGGCGCTGTTGAAGTTCGGCTTCAGGAAGACGTGCTTTCCCGGCGGCAGGGTTGATCCCCAGCAGTTCGATCGCTCTACGCACGCCTGCCGCACGGTCGCTCGTTTTGACCAATGCCAGCCTGGCGATGCCGTCTACCGGAGCTTCTGTAGGGGGAGTGGTAAGGTCTGCATTTTCCTCGGTCGGCATGACCTCTTCCTGAGCGGTCGTGGCTGTCGGCAGTACCTCTGGGATACCGGTAGGGATCACACCAGTGCCAGTAGGGGGTACCAAAGTCCCCTGGGCGATCTCGGCATGCGAGCATGCCTCTAAAAACGGCGCCAGGGCAGCCGCCCCGCCCAGAGCGGTGAGCATGCGCAGGAACTCTCTCCTGTTGATCGTTGATTGATAGCTATACTTTGCCATGGTCGACCTCCTTCAAGGTAAATCGCCGACAAAAATGTTTTTGTTTATTAACTGATGTTACGCAGATCAAGGGAAATCGCCCATCATACCTCCTGCGTAACGTCTGTTATTAAATTTCGTTTGGCGAATTGCCCACTTTACTATTGTAAGCCAAATTAATCACCCGATCAGCAACCTCTCGTAAGATCAGGTGTTGTAATGAGCAGTGTAAATCCACCTATTCACAATGTAAGAACCAAAAGGAGGTTTCAAAGATGGGCGTAATTCTAAGTTTTATCGTCGCTCTGCTGGTTGCTGCTGTAGTGATCTTCATCGTTGGCAGGCTCAATTTAGGCCTTTCAGTCGGCAGCTTTGGGAATGCGATCATGGCCGCGCTCGTGATTGCCATCGTTGGCGCAATCGTCAACTGGCTGCTCGGATTGCTTGGCATCTCAGTTGGAGGAGGGCTGCTGGGCGCAATCGTCCTCTTGATCGTTGCCGCGATCATCCTGATGGTCAGCGACCGGTTCCTGCCTGGCATGCAGGTCAACGGATTTGTCGGCGCGATCGTAGCGGCTGTCGCCATTGCAGTGGTCAGTTGGCTGGTGGCCTGGCTCTTAGGGCTGCTCGGGATCGCCGTCTGACACAACCCTCTTTTACCCTAATTGAGGTTATAAAGAATAGGGCGTGTGGATGGTTTCCACCGCCCTATCCTTTATATCTAGATACAGGCTGCCCTCGAATGACTGTGGTGTGCACATCGCGAGACTGTACCGGTGAGCAGGGCTGATGGCTGCGCATCTTCAAAATCGCTCCGTTATAATTACCCCATCCAGGAGCAAGCAATTATATGAACCTCGCCCTGATCCTCCAGCTGATTGCTACCGCCATTATGGTGATCGGCATCATCTTCGGCATCCAGAACATCCGCCAGTACCAGGCCAGCCGCAGGCGGGAGAGCGCCATGATGATGCTGAACTCCTTCCAGACCGGCGATTTCGTGCGCGGCCTGCTGTGCATCTTCGACCTGCCGGAGGAGGCCGGAAAGGAATACATGGACAGCCTGCCCGAGGACCAGTTCCTGTCCATCTACATCGTGATGGGCACCTGGGAGCGCCTGGGCGTGCTGGTTTACCGGCGCGAGGTCGAGCTGGTCATGGTCGATGACGCCTACAGCGGTCCGATCATCCAGTCCTGGCATAAGCTGGGGAACTACATCCAGGAATTCCGCCTGTATGTGCAGCGCGAGACCGCTTTCGAGTGGTTCCAGTGGCTGGCCGAACGGTTGATGGAACGCGAACAGGGCTCCCAACCGGTCCCGGCATACGAGGCGCATCGCAGCTGGAAAGCGGGGAAGTAGCCTCCGAGCTGCAAGTGCGGTTTGGTTTGAAAAAATCCGCCTCTCGATTCGATGTACAATAGAACTAATCCCATAACCGCAGGAGAGACTTGATGCCCATACCCGATTTCGAAGACAAGCTCGAAAAATATGCCAGCACCATCGTCAGCGTGGGCCTGGGGCTGCAGCCCGGGCAGCGTCTGATGATCAATGCCCCAGTGCTGGCCGCCCCACTGGTGTACGCCGTGGCTGCCATCGCTTACCAGAACGGCTGCCCGCTGGTGGACGTGAACTGGCGCGATGAGCTGCTCGATCTTGTCCGCTACCAGCACGCCGGGAGCGATACCTTCACCGAGTATCCTATCTACAAGGCAGACGGCGCCACACAGCTCGTCTCAGAAGGGGGGGCGCTGCTCTCGATCACCGGGGAAAACCCCGACCTGCTGAAAGACCAGGATCCGGAGCTAATCACCACCGCCCGCAAGACTGCCCTGACGCATATGAAGCCGGTCTACGACCTGCTGGACCGCAACGGCTTCAACTGGGCGATTGTGGGCTACCCGACGCAATCCTGGGCGGGTAAGGTCTTCCCGGAGCTCGAGCCGGCCGGCCAGACAGAACGCCTGTGGGAAGCCATATTCCAGGTCTGCCGCATGAACGAGACAGACCCGGTGGCTGCCTGGCGGGACCATATTGCAGAGCTGCAGGCGCGCGCCGAATACCTGACCCAAAAACAGTATCATGCTCTGACCTACCGCGCCCCCGGCACGGACCTGTCCATCGGGCTGGCAGACGGGCACAAGTGGCTCGGCGGCAGCGGCACCACCGAGAGCGGGATCGAGTTCACCCCCAACCTGCCCACCGAAGAGGTCTTCAGCCTGCCCCACCGCGAGCGGATCAACGGCGTGGTGACCGCCAGCATGCCGCTCAGCTACGGGGGCACGCTCATCGAAGGCTTCTGCCTGACCTTCAAGGACGGGCGGGTGGTGCACATCCAGGCGGAGCGCGGTGAGGACGTCCTGCGCAAGCTGATCGCCATCGACGAAGGCATGAGCAGCCTGGGTGAGGTGGCGTTGGTAGCCCAGAGCTCCCCGGTGGCGAAAACTGGAGTGCTGTTCTACAACACCCTGCTGGACGAGAACGCATCCAGCCACATCGCCCTGGGAGATGGGCTGAACTTCTGCCTGCAGGATGGCGAGGTGCTCTCGGAGCAGGAGTACACCGCCCGGGGCGGCAACAGCAGCCTGAGCCATGTCGACTTCATGATCGGCTCGACAGAGATGGATATTGATGGCGTGCTGGATGATGGAACCCGCCAGCCGGTCATGCGCTCCGGAGAGTGGGCTTTCCAGATCTAAGAAATGTAAGCTGCAGGCAATGTCTTCCATGGAAATCCCGAAAATAGACGGGAGTTCCTGGGGACCCGGATAATCACACAGCCAAAGGAGTTTATCATGCAGTACGATATGGTGTTCGAAGGCGGCGGCGCCAAAGGGATGGTCTTTGTCGGCGCCATGGAAGTGTTCGAAGCGGCGGGTCACTCCCACGGGCGACTGCTGGGCACATCAGCCGGCGCCATCACGGCAGCCCTGCTCTCGGCAGGCTACGATTCGCAGGAGATGCTGGAGAGTTTGTCTGAGAAGGTCGATGGGCGCCCGGTTTTCGAGGAATTCATGGCAGTGCCTCCGGCGCTAGGTAAGGACGAGATCCACAGCAGCGCAACCCGCGAGCTGCTGCGCAGCATCGACCTGCCCTTCATCCCAGACCGTTTCGAGGAGAAGCTCGACGACCAGCTGGCTGAGTGGCTGGCAGCCCAGCCCAGCCTGCGCAGCGTGTTCTCGTTCGTCGAACGCGGCGGATGGTATTCAGCCGAACATTTCCTCACCTGGCTGCGCCGCAAGATGGACAGCGGCACAAACCAGGGCGCAGCGCGCCAGTACAGCCACATGACCATGAAGCAGTTCCACGCGGCAACCGGGAAGGACCTTTCACTGGTGGCTGCGGATACATCGCGCGGGGTGATGCTGGTGCTCAACCACCGCACCGCACCGGCTCTGCCGGTGGTGTGGGCAGTGCGCATGTCGATGAGCGTGCCACTGCTGTGGCAGGAGGTTGTGTGGCAGACGGAGTGGGGCCAGTACCGCGGCCGGGATGTGGTCGGTCATTCCATCGTGGATGGCGGCCTGCTCTCGAATTTCCCCATCGAGCTGTTCCTCTCGCGCGCCGTGCCGGTGATGAAAGTGATGGGAGAGAATGCCAGTGAGAATGTGCTGGGGATGATGATCGATGAGTCGATGGAAGTTGCCGGCGCCGAGACCGCGGCCGCAGACGCTTCGGCGTTCAGCTTTGGCAACCTGAAGACCGTGCAGCGCATCGCCAACCTGGTCAACACCGCCACCAGCGCCCGCGACAAGTCCGTGATCGATGAGTTCGAGCATTTGGTAGTGCGCCTGCCGGCGAAAGGCTACGGCATGACGGAGTTCGACATGTCCGACGAACGCCGCGAGCTGCTGGTTGAAGCCGGTCGCCAGCATATGAAAGATTACTTGGCCCGCTCCGCCCAACTGGCTTCGGAAGTCAGCTTCGGTCTGGCAGATATGGAAGGCGCAGCAGACCCGCAGCAGAAAGCGGATAAGGTGGCTTTGAAGATCCTGGATTAAGCCAGCCTGATACCCCCTCAATGGATGCAGCAATATCCAGCCTTGTGGGCTGGATATTGCTTATACACCACCTGCATCCTGCGGGGACCCATCCCAGGCTTTACGTGGTTGACAACTCGGCTAAAATAGAATTACACTTTTGCAAGGATGACAACATTATATAGTACATTCTTCCGGATTGTGATATTTTAGAGGCTGGGCATTTAACGCCTGGACGGCAGCTAAAATCGACCCAGAAAAGGGGTTGACGGGTCGAGCCGGCAGGACAGGATGACCAGGATACCGGGATACGAAAGGACTATCGGAAGGGTTGGGGATATGGGAGATAACCATCAACGCAAACTCATCGTCAAAGAAGGTCCGCAGCCGGGAGAGACTTTTCCGCTAGAAAAGGTAGAGCTGGTGATGGGGCGAGAGCCCGGGGTAGAGATCCAGATCGACTCTCCGGGCGTCTCACGCCGGCATGCCCGTCTCTCGCTGCAATCCGGTCAGTATTTCCTGCATGATCTGGGCAGCAGCAACGGTACCTTTCTGAATGGGGAGCGGCTGGGTCAAGCGCGCCCTCTCAAGCACGGCGACCAGATTAGGCTGGGGCGCACAGTCACCCTGGAATACCAGTCCGAAGAGCCGCAGATCTACGCCACGATGATCGAAGGTACACAGCCCGCAGTCGGCGCAACGATGGTCGAAGGCGCGCCGCTCCCGGTGGGCGCCACCCTGGTCGGAGACCAGCCGCTGCCGTACCAGGAACCCTCCGACATCAAGCTCGTCGTGGCTGTCGCCGGAGAGCCGGTCAAAACCTACACCCTCAGCCAGAGCCGCATCAGCATCGGGCGCGCCGAAGACAACACGATCACGATCAATTCACGCATCGTCTCCCGCCAGCACGCCTACCTTGAGCGCGCCCAGTCCGGCTACCGGTTGGTGGTCCTACCGGAGGCAGGCAACCCGGTGCTGCTGGAAGGGCGACCTGTGGTATCGCCGCACCAGCTGGGCCATGGCGACATCCTGCGCATCGGCAGCCTGGACCCGGGTCTGATGGTCAGCATGACCTATATCGACCCATCGCAGTCCGCTTCCAGCCAGGCATCTTCCATCCACTTCGGTGAGAAGTCCATGCTGCAGGTCGGGCGGGATGCCAGCAACGACGTGGTGCTCGACTCACCCAGCATATCCCGCTTCCATGCCCAGATCGAACGCGTCGGGCAGCGCCATCGCCTGCGCGACCTGCGCAGCTCTAACGGCACCTTCGTCAACGACCAGCGCGTGGAGGGCGAAGTCTGGTTACAGCCCAAGGACGTCATCCGCATCGGCCCTCACCGTTTCGAGATGGGCGTGGATGAGCTTGACCAGTACGACGAGACGCGCGGCCTGCAGGTGGATGCCATCCGTCTGAACAAATGGGTGCGCAAAGACCTGAATATCTTGCAGAATATCTCGCTGGCGTTCCAGCCGCGCGAGTTCATCGTCGTGGTCGGGCAGAGCGGCGGCGGCAAATCTACCCTGGTGGATGCCATCGCCGGCTACCGCCCGGCGACACATGGCATGGTGCTGGTGAACGGCACCAACGTCTACCGCAACTTCGAGGCAGTGCTCAACGATATCGGCTACGTCCCACAGCGCGATATCATCCATATGAGCTGACCGTTTACCAGGCGCTGGATTATGCCGCCAAGCTGCGCATGCCGCGCGACACCCGCAAAGCCGAGCGCCACGCTCGCATCATGCAGGTGCTGGAAGACCTGGACCTGGTGCACCGCAAGGATAACCAGATCAGCAAGCTGAGCGGCGGGCAGATCAAACGCGTCTCGATCGGCGTTGAGCTGCTCACCGAGCCTGGCCTGTTCTTCCTGGATGAGCCGACCTCCGGTCTGGACCCAGGTACTGAGACATCATTCATGCACCTGATGCGCCGACTGGCAGACCAGGGGCGCACGATCATCATGGTCACTCACGCCACGAAGAACGTGATGCTGGCGGATAAGGTCGTCTTCCTGGCGCGCGGCGGTTACATGGCCTGGTTTGGGCCGCCGGAAGAAGCGCTCAAATACTTCGACCAGTTCCGCTCCGATAAGGAGCGCCGCACGCAGGAGATGGAATTCGACCAGATCTACTCCATCCTGGATGACCAAGAGAGGGGCACGGCACAGGAGTGGGCGACGCGCTACATGGAACACCCCTCCTACCAAAAATACATCGTCCAGCCGCTGCAGGATACCCAGTCCCGTCTCTCAGAGGTCAGCCTGACAGAGCCAGCCAAAGAACCGCCCGCTCCCAAGGCGAAACGCAAGATGCGCGGATCAGCATTGCACCAGTTCGCCGTGCTGTCTGCCCGCAACCTGAAAATCCTGGTCAAAGACCGCACCAGCCTGGTGCTGATGCTGCTGGCACCGCTGCTGATCGGCGCGCTGGATTTCGTCATCGCACCTTTGATGGGACGTGCGCCGTTCGATTATTTCGACGGAGATGCAGCCAACGGATCGACCACGCTGTTCCTTCTCACCGTCTACTGCCTGCTGGTGGGCGGGTTCTCGCAGATGCGCGAGTTTGTCAAAGAAGCCGATATCTATAAACGCGAACGGCTGGTCAATCTCAAGATCTTTCCATACGTGGCATCTAAGGTCTGGGTGGCGCTGCTGCTCTCCTTCTACCAGGGGGCTGCGTTTACCGTGATCCATTTCCTGGCTTTCGATATGCCGGGCGGGATGACCGCATTCGGCCTGTTCTATATCACACTGGTGTTAGCCGTGATGGCGGGCATGATGAGCGGTCTGCTGGCATCTGCCCTGGCGCCCTCTTCCAGTGCCGCCCCACTGCTGATGATCTTGCTGATCGTGCCGCAGATCGTGTTGAGCGGCGCTCTGGCGCCCGTGCCGAATAATATCAGCGCCATCGCTTCGACCCGCTGGGCCTTCGAGAGCTTTGTCGGCATCAGCGGAATGGGCTCCGATGTCGCTGCCGACACCTGCTGGCAGCTCGACGAAGAGCTGCGTGATTCTATGGACCTAGATGACAAGCTGGCGAACGGCTGCCGCTGTATGGGGACTGCCATCTTCGCGCCTGGCTCCTGCAACTTCCCCGGCATCGGGCAGCACTACCAGCCAGAGATCGACCAGCTCCCGCCCGTAGAACCTCCCCCGCTGGCGGACAAACCTGCCGAGCCCGAGGTCCCGCCTGCCCCCGAGCCGCCTGCCGACCAGAACGACCAGGTTGCCATGGTGCAGTACCTGAATGCCCTGCAGTCCTACCAGGACGAAGTCAAGCTCATCCAGGACCAGTACCGCAGCCAGATACAGCTCTACGAGGCACAGGCGGGCATGTACCAGTCTCAGGTGGAAACCTACCAGAAGGACCGGCTGGAATATGAATTCGGCGCGCAACTCGGCGGTTGCCACTGCTGAAGGTGTGATCAAGAGCATCAAGAAGGAGTTCGGCTGGGCGTTTGTGAACAAGCACGACCCGGATATCTTCTGGCCCTGGATGGTGAACACCTGGGTGTCCCAGGCTGTGCTGATCGGCGTATATTTCGTGATCATCCTGTTCCTGATCAAGCGCAAGGACGCCTGACCATTAAGAGTCGATCTGTGGAGGGAGAAAGAATTGTGACCCGTAAAATACGCCGCAATCCGGCTGTCATCTGCATCCTGGCATTTCTGTCGGTCGCCGTCCTTCAAGGCTGCAGCCTGACTGGCTCTGGCGAGCAGCCCAACGCGACCCTGACCGCGCTCAGTGCAGCAATTGCCCGCACCGCGACCGCGGCCAACCAGGAGGAAGCTTCGAGCGACAACATGGGGACCGCCCAGGCGGAAGCCACCGCCCGCAGCCAGGAAATCTTCGCCACCCAGACCGCCCAGCTTGCCGGCAAAGATGAGGTCCAGCAAGCGTCCGCAACCGTCGCCGCGCCCATCCTGGCAGAGCTTCCCCAATACGGTCTCGATACCAGCAGCGGGAAGGCCGGCTGGGTGCACGACCCGCTTACCCTGGAGCTGACCGCCTATCACGACTTCACCTATGGCAATGACTTTATGCACATCACCGCCCGGGATTTTGTCCTGGCTGCCGACATCAACTGGGATACGCAGTACGGCGGCTCCGGCTGTGGATTCATGTTCCGCTCGGATGGGGACCAGAACAACCCGAACCAGTATATGGTCATCGCTACTCGCTTTGCAAACGGGCGGGTAATCTTCTCCGCCGTAGCGGATGGCGAGATCGCCAATATCCACGATTTCTACCCCAAGGACCGCGATCGCTCTTTCGAGTGGCAGAACGGCACCACCAACCGCCTTGCGATTGTGGCACGCGGCAACCTGATCGATATCTACACCAACGGCGTCAAGATCGGCCAGGTGGACACCACTCAGCCGCCCAAACAGCCGGTTGTACCGGCCGCGCCAAAGCCGCCCGCCGACCAGACCGACCAGAACGCCGTCAAGCGCTACCAGGCGCAGCTGAAAGAATATGAGGAAGTCGCCGAGCAGGCGCGCTCCAACTACCAGATCGCATTGAACAACTATAAGACCCGCCAGGCGGTCTTCGAGGATGGCTTCCTGGCAATGCTTGCATTGAGCGAGTTGGGGCACACGATCTGCAATTTTGATAAAGCCTGGCTGTGGCTTCTCGAGCCATAGCCCAACATTGCTGCACGCACTTCGGGGAGGAATTGCATGGCTGTAGGTAACTTTGAGAAACAAATCCTGGGTGACAGGTACCAGATCGAATTGATGATCGGTCAGGGCGGCATGGCTGCGGTCTACAAAGCCAATGACCCGAACCTGCGCCGCACGGTGGCGATCAAGGTCATCCACACGCACCTTTCGAACGACCCCGATTTCGTGCGCCGCTTCGAAGAGGAGGCCACCGCGGTCGCCCGCCTGCGCCACGCCAATATCGTCCAGGTCTTCGACTACAACCACGATGATGACCTGTATTACATGGTCATGGAATTTATCCCCGGGGAAACCCTGCAAAGCCGTCTGAAGCGATTGAACCAGAACGGTCGCCGCCTGCCGGTGAAAGATGCCATCCAATTCAGCATCGACATCTGCGAAGCAGCCGACTACGCCCACCAGCGCGGCATGATCCACCGGGATATCAAGCCAGCCAATGTGATGCTGGACGTGAACAACAAAGCCATCCTGATGGATTTCGGCATCGCCCGCATGGTCGGCGGGCAGCAGCACACCGCAACCGGAGCTGTGGTCGGCACGGCACTCTACATGGCGCCCGAGCAGATCCAGGGACTGCACGCCGACGCTCGAGCGGATATCTATTCGCTGGGTGTGACCCTGTTCGAGTCGCTGAGCGGGAGGCCGCCCTTCGAAGCCGATTTCGGCGATGACGGTGATGATGATGCACCTCAACGACCCGGTGCCGGACGTCCGCCAGGTGCAGCCCGAAGCGCCCCCTGCCCTGGTGGCGGTACTCGAAAAAGCGACCGCCAAGAATCGGGACGAGCGTTTCGCATCGGGGGCAGAGATGGCAGCTGCCCTGCGCCAGGTGCTGCAGCATCCTGATGGAGCCGGTCTGGCGGCTGCGGTCGCCCCCCTACCTGGGCCGCGGCCCGCCGCTGACCAGACCTTTATCGAGTTTGCTGGCGCTCCCACATCGAATGCAACCATGGTCGAGCACGTCGCGGCGGGTGCCGCGGCAGGGTCGCTTGCGCCAGCGGGAGGGCAGACGCTGGTCGAGCAGCAGCCTGTCCAGTCGCCTCGCCCGGCGGCTCCCAGCGCCTTCCCGGCAACCCCCGACCAGGCGGCTTACCCCGTCCAACGCCGGGGCGGCAAAACTTGGTTGTTCGTCCTGCTGGCTGTGCTGGTGGTTGCGCTCGGGGCGGGCGGTTTTTTTGCCTACCAGCAGTTCTTCAAGGATGGCGGTGCTGATCCAGCTGCTGTGGCTCTCCCCACGGAAACCAGCCTCCCCGCAGCCGTCGTCGCCGTGGACGAGCCGACGGCAACCTTTACGCCCACTCCCGAAGCCACCTCCACAGAGACGCCACTGCCCACCCCCACGCCTACAGAGACACTGACCCCCACCCCCGCCCCGGTCACCATCGGCGGCGCGGATAAGATCGCCTACCTCTCCGGGAGCGATATCTGGGCCGCCAACCTGGACGGCAGCGAGCTGACCCAGCTCACCCAGGACGGCGCGGCGAAGAAGTACCTGCGCTGGCTGCCCGGTGGTCAGGGTCTTTCGTATATCAGCGGGAAATGCATCCAGGCTGTAACACTGCAAGCCGAGCCGGGCACGATCGCCTGCTTCAACAACTCAGAATACCTGGACTCGTTCGAGGTCTCCCCGGATGGCAGGCAGGTGGTAATCAGCCTGGACCGCCAGCTCTACCTGCTGCCGTTCGACCTGGCCGCGCTGGCAGAGGCGAACTCGCACGGCGACCTGGCAGCCATGGCGACCTGCACCGACCTGGCGCCCTACCCGCGCAATTTCGGTCATTCGGTACGTTGGTCCAAAGACGGCACCCAATGGGCGGCGCTGATCCTGGGAGTGCTCAAGGACGGGCGGCGCGGCGACCTGGTGCAGGTGTTCCACGTCGACCTGTGCATCCCCAACCCGCTGGTCGAGATCCAGTTCCCCCCGCCGCACTTCACCTTCAAAGAGTACGAGAAGAACCCCGCCCTGGAGAGCATCGCCTGGGATGGCATCTCGCTGTTCAGCTTCCATGGCAACACGCGCAATGAGGGTTTCGGCGACTTGCACACCTTCAATATGCAGAGCTACCAGTTCAGCCAGTCGATCAACCCGGTCGGCGGGATTTGCTGCTACCGTGATCCGCAGTGGAGCCCGGACGGCACCCACTTGCTGGTCGCCTTCCAGGACTACCTGCAGGGCTCGAGCAGCACCACCCAGCTCTACTACATCCCCTACGGCAGCATCGGCACCGGCGCCTCCTACGAGCCGCTGCCCCTGCCGGAGATCACCAACCCGCGCGAGAAGCCCCAGCCCGTGCTCAGGCCAGCGCTGAGCCCGTAGGGGCGAGGGGCAAGTCCAGGATTATTCGTTAATCGAAGGATTGAAAACAGCGTGAAGAGCCATAAGATGCACAGGATGAATCCTATGCATCTTGTGGTTCACCGGCTGGCCAGTCTTCCACCCAGCCAGCCTCCACCCAAGGCAAGCAGGAAGCTTACAACCGACCAAATAGAGAACCCGCCGGCGAAGCTGAGCACCAGGTCAATCAGTGCGGTAATAATCCCTACCATCAACCCATTTTGGAGCGCATCTTCTTTCGCTTTTCGGCCGGCGAGCAGCCCGCCCAGAAGCGTGCCAACCAGGATGAAGATACTCGATACTGCCCCGGCGCTGCTGTCTGCAAACTGGTTTATCATCGCCATATCCGGCGCACCTCTCGCCTGGAAGGCGAGAACCGTGGAGTAGCCCGTTACCACGCAGATCGAGCTCCCAAAGGAGATAACAAACGCAATTACCACCCCCAGGATTACCCAAGCCCAGCGGATATTGGATAATTTTATCGACATGGTTTCTCCTCCGTGCGAAATCCCCAAATTTGGGTCGAGTATATCACATATGTGCCGTGACCATACCCGGATATTCTGTGCGGCGCAGTGTTTCGCGCCGGTGCAGCAGCCTGCTTGCTACATGGAATAAATAAGTAGAATCGAAAACTGCAAAATCTTCCCAACCTGACCTGCAAACCTGCTTTATAATTCTCTCAATCCAATCTCAGGAGGTATGACATGAGCAACGCAATGGGCTCACCGAGCAATTTCGGACTGGACAACCACCGCCTGCAAAATCTGAACATGGCCTACTGGACCATGCCCACACCGGCGCTGATCGAGCGTATCGTCTCGCGCCGTGAGGGTGTGTTAGCGCACGAAGGGGCAGTCATCGTGCGCACCGGCATCCATACCGGGCGTTCCGCCAACGACAAGTTCATCGTCAGCGACGATGCCACCGCCGACACCGTCCACTGGGGCAAGATCAACCGCCCTTACGACCCGAGCTGCTTTGACCGCCTGCACGTGCGCATGAGCGCCTATCTGCAGGGCCGGGACGTATTCATCCAGGATACGACCGCCTCCGCCCATGCGGATTACCGGCTGCCAATACGCATCATCACCGAGAACGCCTGGCACAGCCTGTTCGCTCGCAATATGTTCATCCGCTGCAGCCCGGATGAGCTGGCAGATCACGTGCCCGGCTTTACCGTTATCCAGGCTCCAGGATTTCGCGCCATCCCAGAGATCGACTGCACCAACTCGGACGTATTTATTGTGGTCAATTTCTCCAAGCGCCTGGTGCTGATCGGCGGTACCAGCTATGCCGGCGAGATCAAGAAATCCATTTTCACCATCCTGAACTATATGCTGCCGGGTAAGAGTGTGATGCCCATGCACTGCTCCGCCAATATCGGCCCGGAGGGAGATGTGGCGCTGTTCTTCGGTCTCTCCGGGACGGGCAAGACCACCCTGTCCTCGGACACCGACCGCGCATTGATCGGGGACGACGAACACGGCTGGGGAGCAGACGGGGTGTTCAATTTCGAGGGCGGCTGCTATGCCAAGGTGATCCGCCTGCGCGAGGAGCTGGAGCCGCTCATCTGGCAGGCAACGCGCCATTTCGGCACCATCCTGGAAAATGTCAATATCGACTCGGTCACCCGGCGCATCGACTTCGACGACGACAGCTATACGGAGAACACGCGTGCCGCCTACCCGGTCGGGTTCCTGCCCAATACCGTCCCCTCCGGTCTGGGCGACCATCCCAAACAGATCTTCTTCCTGACCGCGGATGCCTCCGGAGTCCTACCGCCCATCGCCCGCCTGGACAACGAACAGGCGTTGTATTACTTCCTATCCGGGTACACCTCCAAGCTGGCTGGCACCGAGAAAGGGGTTGGCTCAGAACCGCAGGCAACCTTCTCGACCTGCTTCGGCGCGCCCTTCATGCCGCTCAACCCGGTCGTGTATGCCGAGCTGCTGGGCCAGAAGGTCAGGCAGCACAAGACCGAAGTCTGGCTGGTCAACACCGGCTGGACCGGCGGGCCGTACGGGGTCGGCAAGCGCATGCCGCTGCCGTACACCCGCGCCATGGTGCATGCCATCTACAGCGGCGATCTCAAGGATGTGCCGATGCAGACCAGCAGATATTTCAACCTGCAAATCCCGGTGAGCTGCCCGGGCGTGCCGGAAGAAGTCCTGGAGCCGCAGCGCACATGGAGTAACCCGGACGACTACGATCAGCAGGCGCGGGCATTGACAGCCCGCTTCCAGGAGAATTTCAACCAGTTTGCGGGGTCTGTCAGCCCTGAAGTGGCTGCAGCCGGACCGGTACTTTAACCAGCCGGCGCGCAATCACCCTGCCGGTTCATCCCACCAGACAAGGAGCTTCCACTGAAGCCGCTCATCATTATCTGCTATATCGCTGCTGCATTGCTTGGAATATTGGCTCTGGTCCTGCTTTGGCAGGTGTTCGTGGTGCGCCAGGCGCTGGAGAACGCCACCCTGGGCTTCCAGATCGTGCTCGGGGAGGCATTCTACCCGCTGCTCGACAGGCTGGCGCGCAGCATACAATCTATTTTATGCGTGGCTTCTGGTGTGCTTCTCGCCGGGGGTGGGGTGGTCTTCGCTCTGGCGCGCGCCCTACTGCGCATCATCCGGCAGGACCAGCGCATCCGGGAACTTGAAGCCCAGCTCGCCGTGCAGGTCGATCTTGATGCCAGCGCAGATGTGAGAGCTGGTGAGTCGCCGGAGATTACTTGAAAGTTTTGCGCTTTGCCGGGCTGGTTCTTTATGGCTACTTGTTGCTATTAGCAGCAACGAACGACGGTACGTTTCGCCTCAAGTATCTGATTTTTATCGGATTTTTTATCTGGGCTGCGGCTGCTTTTATCATCCTGCGTTCAGCCGCATCGCCTGCAGCCGTTCGTCGCACCCTGCTGGCGATCTTGCTGCTGGGCGGTCTGGTACGCTTTCTGTGGGCAATCTATATCCCCACCCGTCCTGTATCAGACTTCCGGGTCTATCACGACCGGGCGATAGAACTTCTCGAGGGCAGCGTCCCTGAAGAGCTGTCCAAGAATCCCGCATATCCTTTGCTACTCTCCCTAGGATACCGGATCGAACCGGCGGTCGTCACCGGGAAATTCATCAATGCTGCGCTAAGCACGCTGACTATCTATCTTGTTTTCCTGCTGGGCAACGCCCTGAGCATCCCCGCGATTGGTCTGCTGGGAGCCTTCCTGTTCGCAATCCTGCCGAGCGAAATCAACATGGTGAGTGTCTTAGGAACTGAGGTAGCAGCTACAACCCTGATCACTGCAGCCATCTTTGCGCTGGTCAGCGGCTGCTGTAAAGGGGTACGACCTGGATGGCTGTTCGCCGGTGGGCTGCTGTTGGGAGCCGGTTTGCTGGTCCGTTCTTCCCTTGTGTTCCTGGTGCCAGTGCTGTTGGGATATATACTCCTGACGCAATCTTCCAGCGCGGTGGCGAAGCTCTCGAGCCTGGCTGTCTTCAGCGCGGGGGTTGCTGCCATTCTGGTGGCATTGGCAGGCTGGCACTCGCTCTCAACGCACAGGCTGAATGTCAGCGCGCTGCGCTCCCAGGATGCGTATGTGTTTTTATCCGGAACCAACACCGAGGCGGGAGGCCATGTCAATGAAGAGGATTCTGCCCTTTACTTCTCCTGGCCTGAAGATATGCGTGACCGCTACGCAGTCCAGACAGCGTTCCAGCGCGTGGCAGAGAATCCTAAGGGGTTCCTGCTGTTCATCCCGAGTAAAATTGCCGCCTTGATGGGCGATCACACTTACGGCAACAAGTGGAGCATCTATCCCATTAACTGGCGGGTCTTAAAATCACTGCGAGACCGACGAGAGGTTATCCTGAATGTTAACGGGTATATCAATCAAGCCGTTTATATTCTGCTTCTGAGCCTGGCATTATTCCACTTCATCACTTACCGTTTCCCCGCACCCGAAATCTCTACACTGTCTGTCTTTGCGGTTCTGCTCCTGATAATTCCTCACATCATCCTGGAAACCCAGTCGCGCTACCACCACCCCATCCTGCCGTTCATCGTGCTGGTGGCAGGGGTGGGCGTATTCGAACTGGTCAGCCCATCTGCAAGTCGTCCAGCCTTTCCCCAAAGATAAGATCGCGGCGCACGTAATCGTTCCAGAAGCTGTGCGGGAAGCCGGGGTCGGGCAAGTTTTATTCATCGCAGGTTATGATAAGATGACCCACGGAATGGGTTCTTTTAACCGCACGGTCTCCTGGAACAGACTGCTCGTAGAGCTCGCTTGGCACCTGCTTCCGCCGCTGGGCTATCTGCTGCTCATGCTGCGCTTCTTTCCCCACTGGAACGCTTTCTGGATCTACTCCGATGAAGGCTATAATGTGATGAAAGCGCTGCTGGTGAGCCGCGGATACGCACTTTACAGCCAGATATGGAGCGACCAGCCGCCCCTGTTCACACACCTGCTGGCAGCGCTCTACCGGATCAACGGCCCGACTGTATTTGCCAGCCGTCTTTTGGTGCTGCTCTTCTCCTGTCTGCTGATCTGGGCTGCAGTACAGTACCTGCGCCTGGCATGGGGTAATGGCGCTGCCATAGCAGGCGCTCTGCTTGTCGTTTTGCTGCCGTTCTTCCCCTCGCTCAGCGCTTCGGCGCTGGTCGGCCAGCCAGCCCTGGCAATGGCAGTCGTTTCCCTGCTGGCGCTGGCATGCTGGCACAGAAGCAGCAGCCGCTTCTACCTGATCCTGTCTGCAGCTGCCCTGGGGACCTCGCTGCTGTTCAAGCTATTCACGATTTTCCTGGTGCCCATCTTCGCCGCCGGTCTGCTGGCGGGCGAGTTCTTCCCCACTGGCGTTCAACGGGATCTGCTAAGCAGGCTGCGACCTGTGCTGCTCTGGTCCCTGACCCTGGTTATGTTCATGCTGGCGCTGGGTCTCACCATGACCGGGTCGGACGGCATTGTGCAGCTCATCCAGCCGCATGTGGCAGCCTCACAGGCGGACCTCACCGGCAGCACGCAAAACTATCCGATCACTTTCTACCTGCGAGATAGCTGGTCGATCCTGCTACTGGCACTGGTAGGAGCCGTCTACACAGTTGTCCAGCGGCGCTGGCTGATGTTCTACTCCCTGGCATGGATGGCCGCCGCATTGCTGATCCTGCTCAACCTGAGACCGGTCTGGTTCCACCACCAGATGCTGGTCACCATCCCGGCTGCTTTTCTGGCTGGGGGGGCGTCCGTCGAGGCGCTTAAGCTGATCCCCAAAGCGCTCCGCGCGCCCGGATCGATGGGATTGTCGTGGGTCTGGCTGGCGACCGGGCTGGCTGCCATCGTACTGGTGCTGGCAACGCTGCCGGTGAATGCGATAGACCGGTTCCAACGCGCGGAGAGCGCCCCGGGCGAGGTCAGAGCGCCTTTCGAAGAACGGGTCATGCGCAAGATCAACCAGTATACTGACCGTACGGAATGGATGGTGACCGACCTGCCCATGTTCGCCTTCCGGGCCGGCATCCCGGTACCGCCCGAGCTGGCGGTGATCTCCGGCAAGCGCTTCGCAGCCGGCGATCTGTCCGAGCAAGAGATCATCGATACGTTGGAACGATACCAGCCGGAGCAGGTGCTGGTCGGGCGCTTCGAGCTCCCGCTTCTGGAGCTGCACCTTGCCGGCAGCTACCTGCCGATCCTGGAGCGAGAGGGGGAGCTACGGCTTTATGTGCGCGCCGATCTACTCCGGTGAGGGTTGCGATGGGGCGATATCCACGATCTGCCCCCCACGGTGGTAGACGCGCACAACGCGCGGCAGGAGAGCAGTCGTTACTTCATAGTTGATCGTGCCCGCCAGCTCAGCCACTTCCTCGGCCGGGATGCGCTCTCCACCCTGCTCCCCGATCACAACCACCTCGTCGTCCTGCTGTACCCCCTGGATGCGGCTGACGTCGACCACGAACTGGTCCATACAGACCCGCCCGATCAGCGCGGCGCGCTGGCCGCTGACGAGCACGACGCCCCGGTTGGACAGGCTGCGTGGATAGCCATCGCCATATCCGACCGGGACCAGCGCTGCCAGGGTGGGTTTGTCGGTCACATATGTGCGCCCGTAGCTGACCCCGTGATCCGGCGGCAGTTGGCGCACCCGGCTCACCCGGCTCTTCAGGCTGAGCGCCGGGCGGAGGGCAAAGGCAGGCCGCTGCTCGCTGGAAGGGTGCAGCCCATATAGAGCCACCCCAGGGCGCACCAGGTTGAAATGCGCCTCCGGCAGGTACATTGCAGCGGCGCTGTTGGCGGCGTGAACGAGAGGCACATCAATACCCGCCTGCTTCAAGTCATACAGCACGTTTTTGAAGACATCCAACTGCCGGAGCGCGTGGGTCTGGTCAGCCCAGTCGGCGGTGGCAAAGTGTGTGAAGAGACCTTCCAGGAAGATTCCCGGCAGCTGGCGTACAGCCTGCAGAAAGGCGAGCGCTTCCTCCGGCATCAGCCCGTAGCGCCCCATCCCGGTATCGATCTTGACGTGCACCGGTTGGGTGGTCCCGGCCGCGCCAGCCTGGGCAGACAAGGCCTGGGCGAATTCCATGCTGGTCAGGCAGGGAGTGAGCTGCCAGTCAACCACCAGCCGTGCGCCATCCGGGGGAGTATGCCCCATCAGCAAGAGCGGGGCTTTTATCCCCGCCTGGCGCAGCTCCACACCTTCGGTTGCCCTGTGAACTGCCAGGCGACTGGCTCCAGCCCCCAGGGCTGTGCGGGCAACCTGGACCGCACCGTGCCCGTAGGCGTTAGCCTTGACCACGGTCATTACCTCGACATCGCTCCCGACATGCTGCCGGAAGGCCTGCACATTACCAGCGATGGCATCCAGGTCGATTTCGGCCCAGGTGATAATACCTTCCAGCAATTTTAACTCCAGATCAGGGATCATAGACCGATTATAATCCAGCACTCACAGGATTTTTAACCGGGAAGTTGTGACCGAATCGCCGCTTCTTGACAGGAATGATAGCCCCAACAGAATCGAGGAGGGCTATAATTATCCCTATCCAACGCCGGGAACCCACTCCGAAGACAAATTAAGTGGGGCGGTTAGATAGATCGTGAGGAACTGATGACGGAAAAAACCCTGGGCTATATCGAACTGGAATGGACCTGCAAGCGCTGCGGGACGGTGAACCCCGGCACAGAGAAGACCTGCTTGAACTGCGGTGCGGCGATGGCCGACCAGGACCAGTTCGACCTGCCCGGCGGGCAGGAGTTGATCAGCGATCCTGAAAAACTGGCGCAGGCAGAAGCAGGGCCGGATGTGCACTGCCCGTTCTGCGGCACACGCAACTCGGGTGGGGCAGCAGTCTGCTCGCAGTGCGGGGCAGAGCTGAAAGACGCTCAAGCCAGGCAGGTAGGCCAGGTATTGGGCGCTTATAGCAGCAAGCCGGCTGAGGATACTATCTGCCCGTCGTGCGGCACCCCCAACCCGCCCGGCGCGGCGCGCTGTACCAACTGCGCCGGCAGCCTGGCCGGTGAGAGACGACCTACTGCTCCGGCGGCGGCACCTGCTTCCCAAGGTGCCCGCAAGCCGAACCGGACCATGATCATCATCGGAGCAGTCTTTATGGGGGTGCTGTGCCTGGGCGCGATCCTGTTCCTCTTCCTGGGTGCCCGCACCGAGGCCCAGGCGGCTGTGGTGCAGTCTGTTTTGTGGGAACGCAGCATTGCGGTCGTCGAGCAGCAACCTGTCGAACACCAGGATTGGAGAGACCAGATCCCGGATGGCGCACAAACCGGCACATGCCGGATGGAATACCGCTACACCCAGCCCGACCCTGCCCCCGGCGCCGAGGAGGTCTGCGGCACACCCTACACCGTCGACCAGGGCAGCGGCATCGCCAAAGTGGTGCAGGACTGCGAATACCGCGTTTACGATGACTGGTGTGATTATTCTCAGTTGGAGTGGGTTGCCGTGGACACGATCACCGCCCAGGGCAGCGATACGCACCCGCTCTGGCCCGTGGTAAGTCTGGCTTCAGGGCAGCAGGAGGGGGAGCGGCAGGAAGCCTATGTGATTGTGTTCCAGAGCGGAGGTGAGACGTACACCCACCGCATCTCCGATCCCGCTGAATTCACCCTGTTCGAGCCGGGCAGCGAGTGGACGCTCGAGGTGAACACTTTCGGCGCGATCAATGAGATCCGGGAGCGATAAAACCGGATCCCAGATTAATAAACAAACAGGGTGGGGCTATTCCCCACCCTGTTTTCTTTATGCATGAGCGCCGGTATCAATAGGTCACGCGCGGCTCCATCTCCTTGGCTGCAGCGATCCAGGCCTCAACTTCGGATAAATGGGGAGGGCGCCTGACCAGGCTTTTCTCTTCATTTACAGAGCTAAGGGCGTTGAATAGATTCTCGGGGTTGCGGTTGCGCAGCTCCTTGACCGTGTCGACTCCGGCTGCCTCCAGCAGGTCACTGAACTCCTCACCAACTCCTGGCACGCGCATCAGGTCCGCCCGGTTGACCCACTTGAGCACTAATTTGTCGGATATGCCCGTTTTCTCAACCAAATCTTTGCGCCCTTTGCGGCTTCCCCCGGAGGAGAGCAGGTCTTCGGTCGTCAGGATGCCCACCTCTTCCAGCTTGGTGGCATACACCGCGCCGATGCCCTCGATTGTAGTCACTTTAATCAGCCGCGCGGGTGCAATTTTGGGCTCTTCGACCTCAAGCACATCGGCCTCTGCTGGCACCATCTCCAGCTCCTCCGGCTCGAACTCTTCGATTGAGAAAGCACTCTCGGCACTGGCGATGGCTATCTTTTCGGCGCGCACCAGATCGGTGACATCATGGTACAGACCGAGGATGCCGATCTGTTTGCCCCACAGCACAACCGGGATCCCAAACAGCTCCACATCGACCAGAGAGCCGTCTTTCCGCCGGCGCAGGCTGATATCGTGCACCTGCTCGCCTTGTTCGACTTGCTGGGTCAACGCCTGGCTCTCTTCCAGCAGCTCGAGCGGCGCAATCAAATTATCAATATTCTGCCCAAACACTTCCTGCTGGCTGTAGCCGAACGTTTGCTCGAAGGCCGGGTTGCAGGCTACCACACGGTGGTCCAGGCTGAGGGTGACGATGGAAACCGGGCTGTTCTTCACCAGCGCTTCATAGAACTGCTTCTGCCGCTCCAGGTCCAGGGCTACCTGCTTGCGATCGGTGACATTGCGCACTACGAAGATTTTGCCATGCGGCACGCCCTCGAACGTCAGCGGGTTGCTCGAAACCTCATACCAGCCTTCCAGGGCAGGGAATTTCACTTCGCTTTTTTGTGTTGGGAATGGCTCGCTGCTCTCACTGCCAAAGAACAGCTCGTTGATCGGTTTGCCGATCATCTGGGGAAACTCGAGGTAGAAAGCCTGGGCTGCCGCTCGATTGCATCGGATTACCGTATCCTGCTCATCGGTAAGCAGGATGAGGTCCTGAACCGAGTCGAAAGTCGCCTCCCATTCCCTTTTCCCCCGGCTGATGACCATTTCGATATCCTGGCGTTCTTTTTCCTTACGGGTCAGGTCTGTGTTCAGACGGGCAATATCCGCTGCCCGTCTCTGCATATCCCGGCTTTCAATCCGCTGGCGGGCGAGCTGGGCTTCCCTCGAGCCAAGGACGCCCAAGATGGCTGCCATGAAAAATGGGACGCTGTCCAGCACCCAGAGTAATGGCGTAGATAATTGTGCCTGAACCATGTTATCAAACGTCAATGGCAGACCTTCTGTCAGCACTGCCACAACCGTTCCAAATAAAACTATGACCATGCCGAACACGAATCCCAATAAGATGAAAGGAATCGTATAAGATCGTGTGGACGGTTTCTTCATCGGCTTGCTCCCTTCGATTGACGGCTGCTAAATCGTGACCTGTCTGTGCAATAAGGACCAGTAGTTCAAGATTACCCGGAGGAGTGGGTGGTAAATTATGGAGTATTAATGATAGTTTAGCACACAAGTGCTTGAATGAGAAGAAATTTATCGTATAAAGCAGGATGACCAGCGTAGGTTGTTCACCAATCGCTGGTCACCCTATTCTTTACCCCGCCATAGGGCTCTCCCCATAGGCCCCGGGCGAAGCTTGCCAGGCTCCCCTTACCGGCCCCGCTTTTGCCGCCCCCTTCGTGTGGCGGAGCCTTACTTCCTGGTCGCAGGTTGCTGGTCAATAGAGCCGACCCGCACCACCATCCCCGTCGTCCAGCCCGCTTAATCGATGCGGGCTAGCCGATATGATGAAGTGTTGATGCTGGCTAGCCCCTCTCGACACTTGCCCAGTGTCAAAAAGATAAACGAGCTACTACTGCGATTGTTACACCTTTCCCTGCGGCGCACCTGTCAAAAATGGCAAGATACGAAAATAAGCGAGTTAACGACGCCCAACACCCCCAATATCCCCCACAAGTGCGTAACTCCTTATATAATCTAGGAAAGGAGGCTGATATATGAGCATGCACAGCGAAATACTCGAACAGCCATCCCGTATGGAAGCTTTGCTGAGAGCCCAGCGGGGAACCGCCCAGCAGATCGCCAACAAGATTCGAGAGCGCTCAATCCAATTTATCTTCCTGGCTGCACGCGGCACGTCGGATAATGCCGGCCGCTACGCCAACTACCTGTGGGGCGCTCGCAACGGTCTGGCAATGGCTTTGGCTACGCCATCCCTGTTCACCTACTACAAGCAGCCCCCCGTGCTGAAAGGGGCGCTGGTAGTGGCGATCTCTCAATCCGGAAAATCACCGGATGTGATCAGCGTGGTGGAAGAAGGCCAGCGCCAGGGCTGCCTGACCCTGGCAATCACCAACGCGCCCGAATCTCCCCTGGCGCAGGCTGCTGATATGGTCCTGGATATCATGGCGGGCAAAGAGACGGCTGTGGCGGCTACAAAAACCTACACAGCCGAGCTGATGGCTGTCGCTATGCTATCAGCCGCATTGGAAGGCAGCAAGGACGGCTGGCGCGAATTGGAGGCGGTCCCGGGCTGGGCTGACCAGGTTCTGGCGCTGGATGGCTCGATTGCAAGCCTGGCACAGCGTTATCGCTACATGCAGCGTTGTGTCGTGCTGGGGCGCGGCTTCAACTATGCTACTGCCTTCGAATGGGCTTTGAAACTCAAAGAAATGACCTATGTGGCTGCTGAGCCGTATTCGACTGCCGACTTCCTTCACGGTCCGATCGCGATGGTGGAGCACGGCTTCCCAATACTGGCTGTAGCACCCCAAGGCAAAGTATTCCCTTCCATGCTGGATGTCTTCGAGATGGTGCAGCGGGAACGCGGCGCCGAGCTGGTGATGGTATCAGACTTCTGAACCAGCTCTGCGCCTGGCACAATCGCCAATCCCTCTTCCGGGTGGCATCCCGGAATGGCTTTCGCCTTTGATATGCATTCTCCCCGGTCAATTATTTTCCTATCACCTTACACTGGTCAAGGGATACGACCCTCAGTCTCCGCGCAGCCTGCACAAGGTAACGCAGACCCATTAGGCAAGCCATATGCCCGAGCAAACTTTCGCTGCAGTGATCAAGGCAGCTCCCATCAACGTACCCCGCGCCGCGCTTCTGTACGCCAGGGAGATCGCTTACCCTGGGTTGGATGTCGGGACAGTGCTGGCGCGCATCGATGCTCTGGCAGAATCTGCTCAGGGGCTTCTGCTGGACCACCAGCCAGCTATCGAACAGGCCGAGTCATTGGTTGACTTCCTGTTCATCCAGAACAGATTCAGAGGCAACATACAGGCATACGCTGACCCGCACAACAGCTACCTGAACGAAGTCCTGGAGCGCCGCTTGGGCATACCTATCAGCCTGTCGGTCCTGTTCATGGCAGTCGCACACCGCCTGGGTATCCCAGCTCAGGGGATCGGCCTTCCCGGGCATTTCATCGTCGGCATCCCTACCGAGAGAGAGGTCTACTATCTCGACCCGTTCCACGGTGGCGCGCGCCTTTCACAGGATGACTGCGCCTCGCTGGTGCAAGCCTCCACCGGCTACCAGGGCACGCTGCAGCCCGAATGGCTGGATCCGCTACCGCCGCGCGCTATACTGACCCGCATGCTCAACAATTTACGCGGCGTCTATCTTCAGCAGGAAGCCTGGCCTTTAGCCCTGGCGACGGTTGAGCACCTGCGCATGCTGCAGCCGGATATCCCCGACCTGCTGCGCGACACGGGTTTGATTTACCAGCGGCAGGGTTCCCTGCGGCTGGCTGCCCAGCATTACCAGCGCTACTTGACCACCTCACCTGATGCTGCGGATGCCGCCGTGGTGCGCAATCAGATGGACTCGGTCGTAAGGCAGCTGGCGATGCTCAACTGAAACGATCGCCATTTAGAGTAACGGCACACCGCTCGCTGGCATGCTACTTGCTCAATCTGATGGTATACTCAGCTTGAAGGGTTTGGCGCACACTCTCCTGGCGAGGTACGAACCGGAGTAACCTTATGAGACGCAACCAGATCATCATGGGGGTAGGTCTGCTCGTGATCGTTTTGATCGTCCTGGCGATCTGGTTCCGCTCTCCATCAAACCGTCCCAGGCCATTCCCTGATACCGTCCCCCAACTGCAAGAGCCCAGACCAATTTACGACTGGTACGTCTGCGAAGAAATGGGCGTGGGATCCGTACCAGGGGTGTCCGATCCAAGGCTTCGATTCCGCGTCTGCCACAACGAAGGCTGGGAGCTGCTGGCATACTGCCTTCAGCCCAATTGGCCCCCTCCGGAAGAAGGTGCCGCCTGCGCGCTGATCGACGACAATACTTTTTGGTGCGGGGAAGGGCTGCAGAACCTGCGCGAGTACGCCATCCTACAGACACCGATCCCCACCACAACACCGACTCTCGCCCAGACGGCAGCTCCAACACCCACCGCCACTGCCACGCCCGTGACCGCCACGCCCACGCCCGCCACACCGCTCGCCACAGCGACCAGTACCCCTGCCGCCGGGACGATCACACCATCCGCTCCGACCGCCACGCCTGCCGCACCCACCGCCACACAGCCATCCGCTATCGCCACCCAGCGACCATCCCCAGGCGGGCAAGGCTACCTGGGCTGGCTGGTGTCGCTGTTCACCCCGCCGCGCGGCACGCCCACACCCTTCCAGCCGCTGCCGCCCACTCCTGCGTTTGTGGAACCACAGCCAGCCGAGGTTGGAGCATCTGACCCTGCCAGCAGTGACACCGGCTTCTACGGCATCGATTTCGCCAATCCCTGGGAGCGCATCCGCATCAAGATCTACCCGCCCGGCTGGCAGATCAACGGCGGCAAGCCGATCGTCATCGCCTTCACGCCCGGACAGAGCTGCGAGTACGGGGAGCGCCGGGCCTGTACCAACACATATATAGCCGAACAGGGCGGCGAGACCACCTTTGTCAGCGTGCATTCCGGTGTGGGCAGTGAGGCCGAGCCATTCCGCCGGGCAGTGGAAGGCTTTGGCTTCGACCAGACCGGCTACCCGCTGAGGAAGATCCAGGCCAGATTGCGCGACCTGCAGGGTGCCGAGGTGGAGATCGTCCAGGGTGATACCGTGGTCAGCGGTCTGATGCTCTCGGTGGCGGTGCGCATACCGCCTAAATATATGCAAGATTACCTGAGCGCAGCTTTGCCGGATGCCCTTGGACTGGCGGAGGCGATCAACCCCGCTATGAGCGGCGTCCTGTCACCCGCGGAACCGCAGGTCGTGTTCGAAACCTGCGGCTGGAAAATGCCCTGGGAGCCCTGGCTGCCGGGGATGACCAGCACGAACGCCTCGATCTATCTCGGTGTGATCCATAAGAGACCCTGATCATCCCCTTTTTGACCCATCAAATATTTGAAAAGTGGGGCTGCCTGCGAAACACGCACACAACCCCACTATATATTACTTTTCGGAGAAGTATTTAATTCAACCCATTGGGTGGCGCATGCGCCGACCGCCGATCAGGTGCAGGTGCAGGTGATAGACAACCTGCCCGCCGTGCGCGCCGGTATTGACGATCAGGCGGTACCCTGAGTCGCGGATGCCCTCCTGCTCCGCCAACATACGGGCTGCCGTGAACATGCTCCCCAGCAGCGACTCATCCTCCGCCTCCAGGTCGTTGACCGAGGCGATATGCCGGTTGGGGACGATCAGCACATGTACCGGGGCGACCGGGTGGATGTCGCGAAAGGCAGTGATCTGCTCATCTTGATAGAGCATATCACCGGGAGCCTCACCGGCGACGATCCGGCAGAAGATGCAATCGCTCACCGCACCTGCTCCCTACGTGCCTCAGGCACAGACCGCCTCCAGCAGGTGACCGGACAGGACACCCGCTTCGATTCCCACCATCTGCACCAGCGTGATCCGGTTCCAGCACTCACTCGGCGCCAATGCCAACACGCGCAGGTAATTATCGCTCAGCCCGCTAAGCTGCCAGCCATCCGGCCCAAAGGCGGTGGCGCTCTCCCACAGCACCGGAAGCACCTTGCCCAGGAAGCCTTCCTGGTAGCGTGCGGCGGATTCGGCCAGCAGCGCCCGCATTTGCGCATTGCGCACCTTTCGCAGCGTGTATGGCACCTGGTCTGGCATGGCTGCCGCGGCCGTGCCCGGGCGCGCCGAGTAGGTGAAAACATGCCCTCCGGCGAAATCCATCCGGCGGACGAAATCCAGGCTCTCGGCAAATTCGGCCTGGCTTTCACCCGGGAAGCCGGCAATCACATCCGTGGTGACTGCCAACTCCGGGACCATCTCGCGAGCCGCACCCATCAAAGCCGCAAAGGAGGTCGGGCTGGTCTTGCGCGCCATGCGCCGCAGCGTTGCCGCGCTGCCGGATTGCAGCGGCAGGTGCAGGTGGCGGCACAGGCGCTCATCCTCCCACAGGCGGAAGAAATCAACATCCAGGTCCCAGGGTTCAAGCGAGGATAGGCGCAGGCGCGGGATATCGGAGCGCTCCAGGACCGCCTCGACCAGCTGCCTGAGCTGCCGCGGGGTGGAGAAATCCTGCCCCCAGGAACCCAGGTGCACGCCGGTCAGGACTGCCTCCTGGCAGCCGCCATCTACGGCGGCCTGGATATCCGCCAGCACCTGCTCTACCGTCCGGCTGCGCCCAGGGCCGCGCGCCAGCGTGGTCACACAGAATGTACAGCGGTTGTCGCAGCCATCCTGGACCTTGATGAACGCCCGCGTGCGCAGCCTGGCTCCCGGCACCGGCTGGCGGGCGACTGGCTCCAGGTCGAATACATCAGTGGATATCCCCAGCAGGTCTGATACCAAAAGATCCTTATCCTGGTTGGGGACCACGCGTGAGACTCCCGGCAGCTCGGCTGCGGCCCCCGGGTTGAGGGATGACCAGCAGCCTGTCACCACGATCTGTCCCGCCCCGGCACGCGCCGCTCCCCGGACCATCCCGCGCGAGTCGGAAGCAGCCGCAGCGGTCACGTCACAGGTGTTGACCACCACCAGGTCGGCTTGCTCCGCCGAGGCGACCAGGGTATGCCCGGCGGCGTGGAACTGGCGCGGCGTAGGCCTCGATCTCGCTCTGGTTCAGGCGGCAGCCGACGCTGTCGAGGAATACATTCACGGCTTGAGCACCTTGAAGTTGTCGAAGTGGATATCCGTCCCGGGGGAGACGATCGTGCCGGCCATCAGACCGACATCCCCGGTCACCAGGTCCTGATCCTCGTATTGGGCCAGATATTCGTCGTTGATATACAGGCTCAACCGAGAGCCGATGCAATCGGCGCGCATGTGGTTGGTGGTGTCGCCCTGGCGGATGACCTCGCTGGGCAGCATAAACTCGCCCCCGATCAGCGTTTGCACGCCTTCGAACACTTTGCCGATCCCGTAATAGCCATCCGAAGAGATGATGAAGAAATAGAAATTATCCAGGTCCTGGAAGCGGCACACCACGCCGAAGTCGTTGTCATCGCTGCCGCCGACCTTGGCAGTATCCACTTCGATGCGCACGTCGCTAAACGACAGGCCCGGATTGGAAAACACGTCTTGATTGATGGTGTTGACGAAGATGCGGTAGACGCCGTCGTAATAATCGGTGATCCCTTCGGCCTCGCTGACCCGGTCCCAGCCGCTGGATGGGTCGGAGAAGTCATCCTGGAAGAGCACGTTCTCCGGCAGGGGTGGGGACTGGCTGCCGCCATCCCCTGCGGGTAGCATCGAGCAGGCAGCTGTGGATAAGAAAACTGCCAATAGAAGTGAGTAAACACGCAGGTTCATACGCTCTCTTTCATATTATTGTGTAAAGAAATCTCTACTTCCAACCGGAACAGAGGGGTAATTTTAGCACAATCAAGGGAAATAATTCTCCAACAGCCGCTGCGCCTGGTCGGCGGCGGGCGTGCCGGGCGCCAGTTCCAGCACATATGACCATTTCCCACGTGCCCGGCTGCGCTCATCCCTCAAGATGTAGATCAGCCCCAGGTGCACGTGCCCCGGTGCGTAGTCTGGGTCGATCTGCACGGCGCGCTGAAAGGAGCGCTCGGCGCTGGCAAAATCCTGCCGGAGCAGCAGCACCTGTCCCAGGACGTCCAGGTTGGCCGGGTCGTCCGGGTCCAGGGCTGCCGCCCGGCGGGCAGCCGGAAGCCCGATCTCGCCCAGCAGGTACTCGTAGCCAGATGAGAAACCCGCCAGCAAGCGCCAGTAATCCGCCTGGCGCGGCTCGAGCTCCACTGCCGCCTGGAAGGCACTCAGGGCGGCATCTAATTCGCCACCCTTCGCCAGCACGCTGCCCAGCTCGGCCAGCAGGGCCGGGTTGTCGGGGTATATCCCGCTTAGCCGCCGGAGGACTTCCTGGGCTTCTTCGAGCTGTCCCTGGCGCTGCCAGTACAGAGCCAGCAAGGTGTTTGCCGCCAGCGAATCGGGGTCGATCTCCAGCGCTTTCTGCAGCTCCGCCAGACCGGCTTCCGGACCGGCGCCTACCAATTCAGGCGGCAGGTGCTGGCGCGCCTCACCCAGGTAGGCCCAGGCTTCAGCGAACTGAGGGCTCTGCTCTGCTGCCCGCTGGAAGGCTTCACCCGCCAGCCTCCACTCGCCGATCGTTGCCAGAGCGCGGCCTGATTCGAGCAGGGTGTAGGCGGGGTCGTCCGCCCGCCCGGCGCTGCGGATGCTGCTCGCCAGGGCATCGGCGCGCGGCTTGAGCCTGGGGTCCAGGTCGGCTGCCTGAGCCAGGTGCGGCAGCGCCTCCTGCGGGCTGTGAGCCGCCAGGTATAGACCCAGCGTGTAGCGCAGCTGGACGTCCGCCGGGCGCAGGGCTGACAGCGCCTGCATATCGGACAGCACCTCCTGAGCGCTGTCCTGTGCGCGGTGTACAGCTAAGAATTGCTCGTGAACTTCCGCCGGGTCGGCGCCAGCCCGCAATGCTACCTCCCAGGCGTCCACTGCGGCTTGTTCTTCGACCTGCTGCAGGTAGGCATCCCCGAGGGCGAGGTAATCTTCGGCGGTGAGGGCATACAGGCTGTCCCCGCGCTCGAAATAGGTTATGGCGGCCTGGGCATCGCCGCCGTACAGGGCATACGTCCCAGCCACCCGCCACAGGCCGGAACGCCAGGGCTGGTATTCAACGACCTGCGCCAGACCGGTCGCGGCTCTCACTGCCGCCGCGCGTGCGGCCGCGCGGCTCCCATCCAATGACCCTACGCTGTGCAGGCTGCGCTGCAGCGCGTGGGCGCGCGGGGCGATCCCCAGCAGTGGGATCACGATCAATGGGATCAGCGCCCGGATGAGTATCTGCAGGTCGATTCTCTGGAGCATGCGACCAAATTATAGCTTAAGCAGGTGCAACATCCCAGGTTTAATGCACCAATCTGCATGAATTTGTTGTTTTTTGGCGGATTTTGATTATAATGGAAGCATGCACGCCGTACCGCTCGACCCGGATCCCACATTGCCTCAGAAGGTTTGCCTATGGATCTCAGCCTGACCGAAGAACACCGCATGGTACAGCAGATGGTGCAGGACTTCTCCCGCAGGGAAGTTGCACCGGTGATCAAGGAATACGACCGCAGGCAGGAGATGGCATCCTTCATCCTGCCGCGCATGGCGGAGTTGGGCATCCTGGGGGTGTGCATCCCGGTGCGCTACGGCGGTCAAGGCATGGACTATATCTCGCTCGGGCTGGTGTGCGAGGAGCTGGAAGCCGTCGACTCCACCCTGCGGGTGATCATGTCGGTGCACATGGGGCTTAACAGCATGGCTCTGCTGCAGTGGGGCAGCGAGGAGCAGAAGCAGCGCCTGCTAGCGCCGCAGGCGCGCGGCGAAAAGATCGCCTGCTTCGGGCTGACCGAATCCGGGGCAGGCTCGGACGTCGCCGCCATCCAGAGCACAGCCCGCCGCGAGGGTGATGGCTACGTCCTCAACGGCGAGAAGATGTGGATCTCCCTGGCGACCAAAGCTCACCACGCCCTTGTGGTCGCCCGCACAGACCCGAATGCGCCCGACCCGCACGATGGGCTCTCGGCTTTCATCGTTGACCTGGAAAGCCGCGGGGTCACGCGCGGCGATATCCACGGCAAGCTGGGCGTGCGCGCCGGCTCGACGGGCTGGCTGGCTTTCCAGGACGTGCTGGTACCGTCTGCCAACCTGATCGGCGAAGAAGGTGAAGGTTTCAAGATCGCCATGTCCTGCCTGGACAACGGGCGCTATACGGTCGCCGCCGGGGCGACCGGGCTGATCCGCGCCTGCCTGGAAGCCAGCACGAAATACGCCCACGAACGCTCTGCTTTCGGGCGCGAGATCGGCAGGTTCCAGCTGGTGCAGCAGAAGATCGCCTACATGGTACAATCTTATGACGCAGCGCGTCTTCTTTACCTGCGCGCCGGTTGGATGAAGAACCAGGGCGTGCGCAATTCTCGAGAGACTTCGCTTGCCAAATGGTACGCAACCGACGCATCCTTCGAAGCCGCGTCTCAGGCTGTGCAAATCCACGGAGCATACGGCTACAGTGACGAATACGATGTCGAGCGCTACCTGCGCAATTCGAAGGGCGCTGTCATCTACGAGGGCACCAGCGATATCCACCAGCTGATCCAGGCCGGATACGCGCTGGGTCTGCGCCAGGATGCGCCGCTGCGCTGCGAGATGCCGGCATACGATGCCGGCCTGTGGCAGGAGAGTTAATTCAGGCTTATCTTGCAGGTGCACCGTACACAGGTGAACCGGCCTGCAACTCAATCAAAATCAAACTGCAAGTAAAAAACAAGGAGGTTGCTTTGAAAATCGTTGTCTGTGTCAAACAAGTGCCCGACTCAGCTGCGAAGGTCGTCGTAGAAGACGGCAAGGCCACCTGGGGAGATGCACCGCTGGTGATCAACCCCTGGGATGAATTCGCAGTCGAGGCGGCGCTGGTGCAGAAGGAGGCCCACGGAGGCGAAGTCTCCGTAGTCACTGTCGGCGAGGAAGCCTCTACGGAAGCGCTCAAACACGCCCTGGCGATGGGCTGCGGGGAAGCCGTGCTGATCAGCGACCCGGCTCTGGTCGGGGCAGACAGCCAGGCTGTTGCCCGGGTGCTGGCGGCTGCCATCCAGAAGATGGGCGATGTTGACCTGGTGTTCTTCGGTCGCCAGGCAATCGATGGCGATATGGGCGTCACATCGATCCAGACCGGGCGCGCCCTGGGCTGGCCGGTGCTCAGCCTGGTTTCGGTCATCTCCAGCCTCGACCCGGGTGGAAAAACCATCCGCGTTGAGCGCTCGACGGAAGAGGGACGCCAGATCGTGGAGACCAGGCTGCCCGCAGTGGTGAACGTCGTCAAGGATATCGGCGAGCCGCGCTACCCGTCCTTCATGGGCATCCGCAAGGCATCCCGGGCTGTCATCCCGAACTGGTCGCTGGCTGACCTGGGCATCGCTGCTCCGGCATCTGCGGTCAAGTGGCCCACACTGGAGAATGCACCCGTGCGCGAGGTGCAGACCGAGCTGGTCAGCGGCGGAAGCCCTCAGGAGATCGCCGAAAAATTAGTCGACAAGATCCTGGCGGAGAAGGTGCTGTGATGAGCGAGAAAATCTGGGTTTACATCGATCAAATGAAAGGCATTGCTCACCTGGCATCCTGGGAAGCTATGGGTGCAGGATTGAAATTAGCCGAAAGCCTGGGCGGCGGTGTCACTGCCCTGGTGTTCGGAGAGCAGGCGGCGGAGATCGCTAAGGAAGCCTTCCAGCATGGGGCGGCAGAAGTGCTGTATGCCGACGACCCGTCCCTGGCTGACTATCGCGCCGAGCCATACACCAGCCTGCTGACCGGTCTGGCAAAAGAAGACCTCCCCGGAGGTGATCATCCTGCCGACCACCACCCGCGGGCGCGAGATGGCCGCCATGGCTGCCATCGACCTGAACACCGGGGTCATGCCGGATGTGACCGCCATGCAGGTAGAGGACGGGCGCGTGCTCGTCACCCGCCCGGTGTACGCCGGCAAGCTTTTCGCCACGGCATACTGCGAAGCCAACCCGCAGATCATCACCACCCGCGTGCGGGCGTTCCCGAAGGCGGAAGCCGACCCGGCGCGCGGCGGTACACCCACCCAGGTCGCAGCTGCCATGGGAGAAGACCAGATCCCCTCCAAGGTGATCGGCTACACCCAGGCGACTGGCGGCGTGAGTCTATCCGACGCGGGCGTCATCGTCTCCGGTGGGCGGGGTGTCTCGAACAACCCGACGCTATCGCCGCCGGCAGGCATGGATGACAAGCAGGCCGAGATCTGGAAGGCGCAGGAAGCATTCAAGCTGGTGGGCGACCTGGCAGGCGTACTCGGCGGAGCCGTTGGCGCCAGCCGTGCCGCAGTCGATGCCGGCTACATCCCCTACGAGCACCAGGTAGGGCAGACCGGCAAGGTCGTCTCCCCCGACCTGTATATCGCCTGCGGGATCTCGGGTGCTATCCAGCACCAGGCAGGCATGCGCACCAGCAAGGTCATCGTTGCCATCAACAAGGACCCCGAGGCCCCGATCTTCAGAATGGCGCGCTTCGGCGTCGTCGGTGACCTGTTCGAGGTCGTACCGGCACTCACCGAAGCGTTTCGCCAGCGCATGGGCAAATAGATCATCCCGTCGGTAGTGAGCCTGGAGGCGTGCTTTGGCGGGCAACATCCGCCAAAGCACGCCCAATTTCCCCCGACTTGTGCAGCTTCACATATTTGTTAACGATTTCTTTTAATTTACTGACAACCGCTCCCAGATAGGCTTGACACGCGTAATTAAAAATGATAATCTTACGCTCGTTAAGCTCGCTAAACCAGGCAGATATCCTTGTTTCGAGGGCTGAGAAAAGTCAATTCTTGGCAGGAGAAAGAAAAATGAACGAACGCTATGTCGGTACCGTTAAATGGTTCAATGCGGCAAAGGGTTATGGCTTTATCGGTCATGATGATGGCGATGATGTCTTTGTCCATTTCTCATCAATCCAGGCAGACGGCTACCGCAAGCTGGAAAAAGACCAGCAGGTGGAATTCTCAATCGAAGAAGGGCCTAAGGGGCTGCAGGCCGCTTCGGTGATTCCCATTTAAACCAATCGCATGCAAATCCGGGCTGCCTTGCGGCAGCCCTTTTTATTTTCCGATGGAACGAAACGCATCGAAAAATGGGTATAATGAAACACATGGATACTAAACAAAGGCTGGAAAGCGATGTGAAGGACGCCATGCGCGCCAAAGACGAGCTGCGCAAACGGACGCTGCGCCTGGCACTCTCGTCCATCCGGCTGGCCGAGATCGAAAATGGCGCCGCGCTGGACGAGCAGGCAACCCTTGCCCTGATGCACAAAGAGATCAAATCCCGCCAGGAGTCTATCGCCGATGCAGAGCGAGCCGGGCGACCTGACCTGATCGAAGAATCTCAAGCGGAGATCGCCATCCTGGAAGCCTACCTGCCCGAGCAGTTCAGCGAAGCGGAGCTGGAGGCACTCGCCAGGCAGGCGATCGACCAGGCAGGCGCAACCTCCCCCAAAGAGATGGGGCAGGTGATGAAGATCCTTATGCCCCAGCTGCAAGGCCGCGCCACGGGCAGCGAAGCCAGTCAGGTTGTGCGCAGGCTGCTCGCTGAATAGCCTGGTCGCAGGCAGTGCCAGAGTGTTCTCACTGGCAGACCACTGAAACAGGGATTATGGCAGAATCCTCTAGATCGCGATCGTACCGGCGAACGTTATATTTATTGCTCTTACTGCTGGTCACCACCGGGTTGGCGATGCTGGCCCTGGCAATCCCGCTTCTGACGACCCTGTCCGCCCCTTCCCTGCAAGCCGGGCAGGTAGCACCGCAAGAGATCATCGCACCAGCGGGGATTGCCTTCGATAGCGAGGTGCTGACCGAACAGCAGCAAGATGCCGCCGCGCGCGCCGTCCCTCCAGCTTATGAATCTCCCGACCCGAGCGTCGCCCGCCGCCAGCTCGAGAGCCTGCGCGCCGCACTGACCTTCATCACCAGTGTCCGCGCCGACAGCTACGCTTCGCAAGAGCAGAAGTTAGCCGATCTGGCTGCTCTGGAGCAGATCAGGGTGGATGAAGAGACTGCCCAGGCGATCCTGGCGATCGGCGAACCGCGCTGGCAGACTATCCACCAGGAAGCCATCGTGGTCCTGGAGCAGGTGATGCGCGGCGCTATTCGCGAGGATCGCCTGGAAGATGCCCGCCGCAGCATACCAACCCTGGTCAGCCTCTCGCTGACAGAGGACCAGGCGGACATCGTCACCGAGCTGGTATCAGCATTCATCACTACGAACAGCGCCTTCAGTGTAGGCCTGACCGAAGAGGCCAGGCAGCTGGCGCGCGAATCGGTCCCGCCGGTCACCCGCTCGTACAAGGCCGGGGAAACCGTCGTCCAGCGCGGTCAGATCATCACGCCGGCTGTCCTGGAAGCGCTGGTATTCATGGGACTGGCGCAGCCCCAGGTAGGTTGGCAGGACCTGGTCGGCGCGGCCGCAGTCGCGATACTGTCGATTTTGCTGATCGCCCTATACCTTCGCCGCCGGGCTATCCTGCTACAGGACCTGCGCGGGATGACCGTCCTGGCAGTCCTCTTCACCCTCTTCCTGCTCGGCAGCCGCTTCCTGATCAACGCCGACTCTTTTATCGCCTATCTGCTGCCGGTTGCTGCCTACAGCATGACCGTTGCGGTGCTCTTCCGCACCGATCTGGCGCTGATATCTTCGCTCCCGCTGGTCTTTCTGATCACTTTTGGGATGCAAAATGCGGCTGAGATGCACTTCTATTATCTTTTCAGCGGCTACCTGGGCGTCTTAACGCTTGGACCTGCCCGCCGGTTGACGGCATTCTTCCGCGCCGGTGCAGTCGTTGCCGGCTCGTGTGCGGTCATCGCCATCGCATTCCACCCGCCGCTATCCGTCGCCGACCTGAATCCTTTATACCCGCTGCTAGGCGCCTCCTTGCTGAACGGGATCGCCTCTGCCAGCCTGACCGTGATCCTGCAGTTCTCCCTGGCACAGTTCCTGGGCATGACCACCGCCCTGCAGCTGATGGAGATCTCACGTCCCGACCACCCACTGCTGCAGCTGGTACTGCGCAACGCACCCGGCACCTACCAGCACAGCTTGCAGGTTGCCAATCTCGCCGAACAGGCAGCCGAGCGCATCGGCGGCGACCCCCTGCTCACACGGGTCGGCGCGCTTTATCACGACATCGGTAAAGTCCAAAATCCGATGTTCTTCATCGAGAACCAGATGGCCGGGTCGCTAAACCCGCACGACCAGCTCGACCCGGTCACCTCAGCCCAGACCATCATCCGGCATGTCTCCGACGGCGTGGACCTGGCGCAGAAACACCGCCTGCCCAGGCGCATTCAGGACTTTATTCTCGAGCATCACGGTACGATGATCACCCGCTATCAGTACGCCAACGCCTTGAAGGCAGCCGGCGGGGACGAATCGCTGATCGATCTCGAACCGTTCAGCTATCCCGGGCCGCGGCCGGGATCGCGCGAGACCGCCATCCTGATGCTGGCCGACGGCAGCGAGGCACGCGTGCGCGCCGAGCAGCCCAAGGATGAGCACGACCTGCGCCGGGTGATCGAGGAAGTGATCGACAACCGCGTTTCCTCCGGACAGCTCGACAACACCGATCTGACCCTGCGTGATCTGGAGCGGCTGGCCGAGTTCTTCACCACTACATTGCGCGGGATATACCACCCGCGCATCAATTACCCGAAGATCGAAAAAGAATCCTCTATCTCTCCCGACACGATCCCGGTGCAGCGCCATTCACCCCTCCCCACTGACGTCACCACACCCTCCCAGCCAGATTCTCCCAGCCCCTGATCTGCAATGATCTCTTTCCAATCCAGCGAAGACATCACGGTTGAATCCATGGGCGAAATCGAGGCCCTGCTGCGCCGGGCGGCGATGGAGACCCTTCAGCAGACCGGAGCCCCGCAGCAGGCAGAGCTGAGCATCGTCCTGAGCAGTGATAGCCACCTGCAGATGCTCAACCGGCAGCACCTGGGGATCGATACACCGACGGATGTGCTCTCCTTTCCGGCCGGTGAAACCGACCCCGACACGGGCGACCTTTACCTGGGAGATATCCTGATCTCTTACCATCGTGCGCAGGCTCAGGCTGAGACCGGCGGGCATTCCGTGCGTGATGAGCTCCAGCTGCTGGTCGTCCACGGCACCCTGCACCTGCTGGATTACGACCACGCCGATGAAGATGGTAAGAGCCGCATGTGGGCGGTCCAGGGTGCAGTGCTGGACGCCATTGGATGCCAGCTATGATCGATTTCCTCAAATCCCGTGCAAGATCATTCCGCTACGCCTTCTCCGGCTGGCGCTTCGTCCTGCGCACCCAGAAGAACGCCTGGATCCATGCCGTGTTCACGGTGACGACGATCCTGGTCTCCCTCTGGCTTCAGCTGACGCGCCAGGACTGGGCGCTGGTCATCGTCGCAATCACGCTGGTGTGGACGTCCGAGTTCATCAATACCGCCCTTGAGGCGGTGGTCGACCTGGCGAGCAGGTACGAGCAGGACGAGCTGGCAGAGATCGGCAAAGATGTCGGGGCAGCCGCGGTTCTGATCGCCGCCGGCAGCTCGGCGCTTATCGGTATCCTGGTGCTTGGCCCGCCGCTCTGGCAGCGGCTGCAAGCGTTGTTTTCATCATAGTTAGAGGTGCATATGTCCCCATTATCCTTCCGTTTCGGCACGGTTGGCTCACCCAAATCCACCCCTAAGAAGCCCGGCGGCAGCGTCGGCGCGGTCATTCATTTAGCCGAGATAGGCCTGCTGGGGTTCGAGCTCGGCTGGGTGCGCTCCGTGCGCGTGCTCCCCGGAGACCTGCGCCCTGATCCAGCAGACTGCCCAGGAGCATGATGTCGCCATCAGCGTGCACGCACCGTATTTCTTCAACCTGAACGCCAACGACGAGGAATGGCCGAAATCGCGCCAGCGGCTGATGGACGCAGCCCATTACGGAAACCTGGCTGGCGCGACGGATATCATCTTCCACCCCGGCTCCTACTTCGAACGCCCTCCGGAAGAAGTGCTGCCGGTCGCCATCCCGCGCCTGCAGAGCTGCGTGGAGGAATTGCGCAGCGCCGGCAACCCGGTCACCCTGCGCCCGGAGATGATGGGCAAATCCGCCATGCTCGGCTCACTGGAAGATACCCTGGTGATGAGCCGGGAGATCGAGGGGGTCGAGCCGTGCATCGACTTCGCACACCTGCACGCCCGCGGCGGGGACGGCTCGTTGAACACATATGACGAGTGGGCGCGGGTGCTGGAAGCCTACGGAAAGGCGATTGGTGACGAGGCGCTCGCTGACTTACACTGCCATATCTCGGGCATCGAATACACCCCCAAGGGAGAGAAAGAACATCTCCCCCTGGACGACTCAGACCTGGACACGCGCGCGATCCTGACCGCGCTGAAAGATTTCGGCTGCCGCGGGCGCATCCTGTGCGAAAGCCCCGTCCTGGAAGACGACGCACTGAAGGTGATGGCTCTATGGGGGGAAATCAGCGGGGAGAGCTGATCCAGGGCAAGTAAGGTAATCTTGATAGATTATCTTACTTGCTTAAAGTTCAGGAACACCAGGTTCCGCTCGCAATCCTCGTAAGTCTGGAAGTAAATCTTGCTCGAGAGGGGCGCGCCGGACTGGTCCAGCAGCTGCACCCACAGGGTCTCGTTGGAGGCCGTCGGCGTGTCGCCCAGGAAGAACTCGTATCCTGCCGGTCCATACTGGGGCGCGATGCCGGTCAGGCTGGTCGTCTCGACGAACTGCCCCCCGTACACGCCGCTGAGCTGGATCACCACCCCGGTCGAGACCGGCGCGCCGCTCAGGTCCAGGACCTGCCCCGCCACGCCCATCCAGCTGCAGCCCGCCTCGGGGTGGAATGTGGCGCTGGAGATGGCTACCGGGCTGCCGGGAGCGACATCATACGGCATGCCCAATACAGGGGTCGGTGACTCCTCCGGGGTGCTGGTGGGGGTGAACAGGCTGAAAGGCGTCTCGGTCGGGATTGGGGTCGAACTCGGGCGCGGGGTAAAGGTAGTTGTAGGCTCAGCGGTTGGCTGAGGCGTCCAGGTTTCTGGCAGGACGCTGCGCGGCGTGGAGGTCACCGTCGGGAAGGCCAGCGTGGGAGGCAAGGTAGGTGGCGGAAAGGGGTTGAATGACGAATAAGGGTTGATGAAGATCATCAGGAATCCCAGACCCACACACAGCACAGAAAACAAGACCAACACCGTAAGTGTGTTCCACACCAAATCAGAGACACTTCTGCTCGGCTCGGTATAGTCATGATAGTCGAAGCTATCCATTTTTTTCTCCCAATATTCGCTGACTTACGGCAGCAGGATCTCGATTTCGCTCACGTCCCGGCGCTCTAAGAGCCAGTCCTGCACGGTCTGCATTTGCAGTGCCAGCCGGGCATCTTGTTCCAGGGTCCTGGCCGTCTCCCGCTCGACCACCTGCAGGATATGGAAGCCAATGCCGGTTTCGATGGTAGCGCTCAGTTCTCCGGGCTGCAATCCAAAGGCTGCCGCCTCCAGGTCCGGTTCTAGCAGATAGCCACGTGGGAACCAGCCCAGGTCTCCTTTCCCAACCGGGTCGTATTCTGCCGCCAGAGCGGTGAAATCGGCACCTGCGGAAAGCTGCGCCAGGACTTCGCTCGCATCCTCAGAATTATATAGCAAAATCTGGCGGGCATGTACCTGCTCCATAGTCGCCGGCACCCCCGCTGCAATCCGGTCGCGCATCCATGCAACAGCCATAGACTGCGCCAGGTCATGGCGAAAGCTTTCTTCGGTATAGCCATGGCGCGCCATCCAGTCGACCAGCGCCTGGTCATCTCCCAGCCGGGCAGCCAGCTCGTCCATACGGCTCTGCACCGCCGCATCATCGGCGGAATAGCCTGCTTCAGCGGCCGCCTGCGCCAGCAGCAGCCGGTCGACCATGTCCTGGACCACCCGCTGCTCGTCTTCCGTTGCCAGTTGCGTGCCAACTGCGCTCTGGTAGCGCGCCAGCTCGGCCTGGAACTCGTCCCGGGTGATCGTCTCACCGTTCACCCGGGCCGCCAGAGGCTGCGGAGTCGGCGAAGGCTGGAATGGGGTCAGGGTGCGGGTGGGCTGCACGCCGGTTGGCGGCGGAGAGGTTGCAGTAGGTGTAGGAGTCCGCCCGTTGCAGGCTGTTAAGAAAGAAAGGAGCAGCAAGGCGGCAATCCATGCCTGCGCCTTGCGAAAGCTGTAATACCCGTCATCCATTGCGCCGATTATAATACATAGCAGCAATACAGTTGGTGGGAGGACTTAGAGGACTAATATGATTCGCAGCCTCATCCGCTGGATAATCCGGCTCATCTTCAGGCTTTTGGCGAGGGTGAGCGTCTCAGGGTTGGAAAATGTGCCTCGCCAGGGCGGAATCTTGATGGCGATCAACCATCTCAGCCGGGTCGACCCGCCGCTGATCTACTACCTGGTGGGGCGGGATGATGCTTCTGCTCTTGTGGCGGACAGCTACCGGGTCAATCCCTTCTTCAGCCTGGTGGTCAACCTTGTCGGCGGGATATGGATCAACCGGGAGCAGGCGGATATCCAAGCCCTGCGCCAGGCGCGCGCCCATTTGCAGGGGGGCAGCTTGCTGGGCGTAGCCCCGGAGGGTACCCGCAGCCATACCGGGGCGCTGATCCCCGCCAAGACCGGGGTGGCTTACCTGGCCGACAAAGCCGATGTGCCGGTGCTGCCGGCGGCGATCCGCGGCACTGAGAGCGCTTTCGCACAGCTCCTCCGCCTGCGCCGCCCGCAGATTATTGTGCAGTTCGGCGAGCCGTTCAGGCTTCCGCCCATCGACCGGCGAGAGCGTGAAGCCTGCCTGCAGCGCAACACCGACGAGATCATGTGCCGTATCGCCGCCATGCTGCCGCCGAGGTATTGGGGGGTGTACGCCGGGAACCCCCGGTTGGAGGAGCTGCTGGTGGCCCCGGACGCACCGGTGCCGGGATGTATGTCGATGCGATACTGATTAGCCGGAAAGAAGTTGCTCCAAAACAGGCTTTCATGCCAGAAGATGACCCCGTCAGCGGTCGGCGGTCAGCGGTCAGCGGTCGGCCGATTTACGCCCGCTTGACAGATCGCCCTTTTTGCAGATAATAGAGAACAGTCGATATATAGAAAGCTTCGACGGAGCAAAGTAAGCCAGGGCGAAAACACCGCCAGGGAGGCCGGGGCACAGACTGGAACCCCCGCCCGGTGCAAACTGGCCGAATTTCACTTCAGAGCTGACCCGGTGAATGGGCGTGTCATGTGAATCAGTGCCAAGTGTCACGTTCTAGTAGCCCGGTACGCGGACCCGGCGTTAATGGGAGGCTGGCGGATGATATCGCCGGCGATTGAGCGGGTTGTCCCAGCGCAAGCGCAGGGACTGCCAATCTGGGTGGTACCGCGGGAATGCTTCCCGTCCCTACGTGGGGCGGGATTTTTGTTTTTGGAGCAGAGAGAGGCGAGAGTAGCAGGTAGGTCTCGCTTGAGGTATGGAGGTGTATATGCTAGAAGAGCTGGAACAAATCGAGAAAGCGGCGCTGGACGAGCTGGCGCAGGTCGGGGACGAGGCGCAGCTGGAGAGCTGGCGGGTTGCTTACCTGGGGCGCAGCTCCCGGCTGATGGGTGCCTTCGACCGGCTGGGGCAGATCCCCAAGGAGGAAAGACCAGCCATCGGGCGCGGCGCCAACCAGGTGAAGCAATCCCTGGAAGCGGCTCTGGCAGAACGCCGCGCCGAGCTGCAGCAGGCCACCCTGCTGCGCGCCTTGAGTTCCGAGCGCCTGGACGTCAGCCTTCCGGGGCGGCCGTTGCGGCGCGGCCGGCTGCACCCCTCCACCCAGACACTGCGCGAGATCTACCGTATCTTCGCCGAGATGGGCTTCCAGATCTACCGCTCGCGGGAGGTCGAGACAGATGAGCTGAACTTCCAGCTGCTGAACTTCCCGCCCAACCACCCGGCGCGCGATATGCAGGACTCCTATTATATCGATACCGGCACCGAGCGAGGCGACAACCCGGTCCTGCTGCGCACGCACACCTCGCCCGGTCAGATCCGCGCCATGCGCCAGTTCGCCGCCCTTGACCCGCAGAACCCGCCCCCGGTGCGCATTATCCTGCCCGGCATGTGCTACCGCTACGAGCAGATCAGCGCCCGCTCCGAGATCCAGTTCACCCAGGTGGAGGGGCTGGCGGTCGGCGAGAACATCACCTTCGGCGATCTGAAGGGCACGATCAACGACTTCGGGCGGCGCCTGTTCGACCAGCGGCTGCGGACACGCTTCCGCGCCTCGCACTTCCCCTTCACCGAACCCAGCGCGGAGGTGGATTTCGAATGCTTCCTGTGCGGCGGCGAGGGCTGCCCGGTGTGCAAGTACACCGGCTGGCTGGAGATCATGGGCTGCGGCATGGTGCACCCGGTCGTGCTGCAGAACGGCGGCTACGACCCCGGCCGCTACACCGGCTTCGCCTTCGGCATGGGACCCGAGCGCCTGACCATGCTGCGCCACCGCATCGACGACATCCGCTATTTCTGGGCGAATGATTTGAGGTTTTTGGAGCAGTTTTGAGGCTTGTGAGCAGAGAATGGTGAATAGAGAGTGGTGAGAAGATTATGAATTGTGATTGTGAGGTATGCGGATGGGGATTGATGGGTTAGAACGATTGGAAGCCTGGAAGAAATCTGAAAGCTTTGCGGTCAGAATCTATCATGAAGTCCTTCCGCTGCTCCTCCAGAAGAGAAATGGGGGCTGGACCAGCAGATGCGGCGTTCGGCGCAGAGCATCCCGGCAAATATTGCCGAGGGGTATGGTCGTTATTATTACCAAGAAAATATACGCTTCTGCTACATGGGACGTGGCTCGTTGGAAGAGCTTCTCAGCCATCTGTTTTTGGCTCACGACCTCGGCTACATACCTTCCCGGCTATATGCACAACTGGCCAAGCAAGGGAACGAACTGGTCCGCATCATCAACGGGTATATCGCCTACCTCAAGCGCAGCCGGACGGGAGCAAATGAACCGGGTGGAGCAGCCTCGGTCAAGGAAACATATCCGGAATATTCCATTACCGAAGATGATCCACCAGAACCCAAATAACGATGGTAGATACGTCACTCTTCTCTGCTCTCTATTCTCGGGTCTCTCTCCCCAATTATTAGATTAAGGAAATCACTATGAAAGTCCCAATTACCTGGTTAAAAGAATTCGTCGACATCAGCCTCCCCATCGAAGAGCTGGCCCACCGCATGACGCTGGCAGGGCTGGAGGTGGAGGAGATCCATTATGCCGGGCTGCCGATGCCCGAGGGGCCGGTCGAAGGTCGCTCGGGCGCTCACCTGCGCCCGGAGACCAAGATCTCCGGGCTTGCCTGGGACCCGGAGCTGATCGTCGTCGGAGCGATCCTGGAAGTGATGCCGCACCCCAATGCCGACCGGCTGGTGCTGACCCGGCTGGACGACGGGGAGCGCGAGCATATCGTGCTCACCGGTGCGCCAAACCTGTTCCCCTACAGAGGGCAGGGTGCGATGGATGTGCCGCTCAGGGTGGCGTACGCCAAAGAAGGCGCCCAGATCTTCGACGGTCACCAGCCCGGGCAGGTGCTGACCACCCTGAAGCGCGCCAAGATCCGCGGTGTGGAGTCCTATTCGATGGCCTGCTCGGAGAAGGAGCTGGGCATCTCCGAGGAGCACGAGGGCATCATCCTCCTGGATGAGGATGCCCCGGTCGGCATGCCGCTGGTGGACTATATGGGCGATGCGGTGCTGGATATCGCTATCACGCCCAATATCGCCCGCAACGCCAACGTCCTGGGAGTGGCCCGCGAGGTGGCTGCCCTGACGGAACAGCCGCTGCGCAAGCCGTCCTCCCAGGTGCCTGCTGAGGGACCGGAGGTCGCCAGTTCAGTCTTGATCCAGATCGAACAGCCGGAGCTGAACCCGCGCTTCGTGCTCGGCTTGATCCGGGATATCGAGATCAAACCCAGCCCGTACCAGGTGCAGCGCCGCCTGCGGTTGTGCGGCGTGCGCCCGATCAACAATATCGTCGATGCCACCAACTACGCCATGCTGGAGGTCGGCGAGCCGCTGCACGCCTTCGACTACGACGTGCTGGTGCAGCGAGCGGGCGGGCAAGCGCCCACCATCATCACCCGCACCGCCAAACCGGGCGAACGCCTGACCACTCTGGACGACGTGGAACGTGATTTAGATGATTTCACCGTGCTGGTGTGCGACACCGCCGGAGCGCTTTCAATTGGCGGCGTGATGGGCGGAGCGGAGTCCGAGGTCAGCACGGATACCCGCAACGTGCTGCTGGAAGGGGCTGCCTGGAACTATATCAACATCCGCAAGACGCTCACCAGCCAGCGGATGAGCTCGGAGGCTGCTTACCGCTTCTCACGCGGCGTGCACCCGGCAGTGGCAGAGCTGGGGGTGCGGCGCGGCCTGGAACTGATGCAGCACTGGTCCGGCGGCAGGGTCGATCAGGGCCTGGTGGACAGCTACCCCCTGCCGCCCGAGGACCCCACCGTGGAGATCACCCCGGCGGACGCTCAGCGCTGGCTGGGCATCCAGATCAGCCTGGAAGAGATGGCAGACATCCTGCGGCGGCTCGAGTTCGAAGTCCGCATCGATGGGGATTCTCTCCACGCTACCACCCCGCCGCACCGGCTGGATATCGGCACCGGCATCACCGGCGTAGCAGACCTGATGGAGGAGATCGCCCGCATTTACGGCTACGACCGCATCCCGGAGACGCGCCTGAGCGACAGCCTGCCCCCACAGTACAGCGACCGCAAGATGGAGCACGAAGAGCGGCTGCGCAACCTGCTGGTCGAACTGGGCTTGCAGGAGGTGATCACCTACCGCATGACCTCCCCCGAGCGTGAAGCGCGCCGCCTGCAGCCCGGTACGCCCCCCAGCGACCACCCTTACGTGCGCATCGCCAACCCGATCGTCAGCGACCGCAATGTGCTGCGCCAGGATTTGCTTTCCAGCCTGCTGGAGGTAGTCGAGCGCAACGCCCGCTACCGGGATTCGATGGCGCTGTTCGAGATCAGCCCGGTCTTCCTGACGTCTGAGGAGAATAATGAGCTGCCCGAGGAGCAGCCGCGCCTGGCAATCGCTCTGACCGGCGCGCGCCACCAGCCAGGCTGGCAGGCGGGGGATACTGCCCCGGTGGACTTCTTCGATTTGAAAGGGATTGTCAGCGAGATGCTGGAGGGGATGAATATAGCAGGCGTGCGCTACGAGTCTGCCCAGCACCCCTCTTTCCATCCCGGGAAGTGCGCCAGGGTGACGACTGGCGAGCATCAGCTCGGCTTGATCGGCGAGCTGCACCCCCTGGTGCGCGAGAACTACGAGCTGCCGGAAGGGCCCCTGCTGGCCGGTGATTTCAACCTGGAAGCCATCCTGGACGAAGTACCGCCGCGCTACGACGTTCAGCCGGTGCCCACCTTCCCGCCAGTGCTGGAAGACCTGGCGGTTGTGGTGGACGAGGCGCTGCCTGCTGAAACCGTAGCGGACACCATACAATCCGCCGGGGGTGCTCTGGTCGTCTCCCTGCGCCTGTTCGACGTCTATCGCGGGGAGCAGATCGGTGCGGGCAGGAAGAGCCTGGCATACAGCCTGATCTACCAAGCCCCCGACCGCACCCTAACCGACGCTGAGGTCGCCAAGCTGCGCCAGCGTATCGTCCGCCGTCTGGAGCAGGACCTGGGGGCTAAGCTGAGAAGTTAATAAGGAAGGTTACCGGCAGCCTTCGACGATCTCGGCTGCCAGGTCGTAGCGACCGAACTGGGGCATCAGGTAGATCCCCGCCGCCCAGGAGCGCATCTGCTCGATCAGCTCCAGCGAGATGCGCACCCCTTCCCAGGGGGCATCATCTCCCGCGCCTTGCATGCGCTCGCGGATCGTCTCGGGGATGCTGATACCGGGCACCTCGTTGTGCAGGAAGGAAGCGTGCCGGGCGCTGAACAGCGGCAGCACCCCGACCAGCACGGGTATGTCCAGCTCTCCATGCAGAGCGGCGTACCGCTCCCAGAAGGCTTGCGCCTGCTCGGGCTGGTAAACCGGCTGGGTGAGCAGGAAATCCGCCCCGGCTTCGATCTTGCGCTGCAGGTTCTTGATCTCGCGCGAGAGGTCCTGCGGGGCAAGGTTCAGGGCACAGCCCACGAAGAAAGTAGTCGGCTGCCCGATATCCACACCGGCATGGTCCACCCCGACGTTGAAATTCTGTTTGATCAGCCGGATCAGCCCGGAAGGCACCAGGTCGTAATCATCCATCGCCTCCGGGTAATCGCCGATCGATGTGGGGTCGCCCATCACTACGAAGACATTGCGGATGCCCAGGGCGTGCGCCGCCAGCAGGTCGCCCTGCACGCGCAGCAGGTTGCGGCCGCGGGTGGGGAAGTGCAGCGTGGTCTCCACACCCACCTTGCGCTGCACCAGGTCGCAGACCGCCCAGGGACTCATGCGCATGCGCGCCATGGGGCTGTCGGCGACATTGATCACGTCCGCCCCGGCCTCCGCCAGCAGGCTGGCGCCTGCAATCAATTTGTGCGCGGACAGGCCGCGCGGCGGGTCCATCTCCACAGACACGACGAATTTCTGGGCAGACAGCTTCTGCGCCAGCTGCGAGGGGTGCCCGGGGACTGCTGCTGCCTCCTCGCTCTCCACGGGCAGCGCCAGCTCGGCGACGGTCGGCGCGCAGCCAGTCCCGGCGTCCTCCAACGCCATTCGCATGGCGGCGATATGCTGCGGGGTCGTCCCGCAGCAGCCACCGATCAGGCTGGCACCGGCTTCACAGAACGCCAGGGCGTACTCGCCGAAATAATCTGGGTTGGCAGGGTACATGATGCGCCCGCCGACTTGCTCCGGCCAGCCGGCATTGGGCATCACAGAGAAGAATACCTTTCGACCAGACTCCGGGGGTGGCAGCGCCTGCCGCATCTGCCGCAGGATGCGCCAGATCTGCGCCGGCCCGCCCGAGCAGTTCACCCCGATTACGTCCGTCCCGCTCTCCCATAGCTGGCGAGCGACCCTGGCAGGCGGGTCGCCCAGCAGGGTCAGGTCATCGCGGGTGAAAGTCATCGATGCCAGCACCGGCAGGTTGCAAACCTGGCGCGCTGCGGTGACCGCCTCACGGATCTCGAACAGGTCGCTGAAGGTCTCGATGATGATCAGGTCTGCCCCGGCCTCCGCCAGAGCGGCGATCTGTTCGGCGAAGGCTGCCCGCGCCCCTCGGGCTGGACGCGGCCGAAGGGTGCCAAGCGCACGCCCAGCGGGCCGACATCCCCGGCGACCAGCACTTCTTTATAGGAAGCCAGCGCCACCCGGCGGGCAAGCTCCACGCCGGCGCGGTTGATCTCGCCGACTTTGTCCTCCAGCCCGTAGGAGGCCAGCTTGAAGCGGTTAGCGCCGAAGGTGTTGGTCTGGATGACCTGCGCCCCAGCGTCGATATACGCCCGGTGAAGCTCGGCCACCAGTGCCGGCTGGCTGAGGTTGAGGGCGTCGAAGCACTCATCGAAGCCCACCCCGCGGGCGTTGAGCAGCGTGCCCATTGCTCCATCGCCGAGCAGGGGTACGTCAGACGATTGCAATAATGATAAAAACGGATTGTTCGTCTGTGATTTCATACCGTCATATCCAACAACACAAATTTACGGAGTCACCTCGATCAAAACGCGAGTGTAACACAGGGGATATACGCATGTCAATTTTGCAGAAAAGGAGCCCGCTTTCGGTTCGAAAACGGGCTCCAGCTAATTTACGATCAGTCTTGCGTCAGGCCGCGGGGATGGCTTCCTGCGGGGTGGGTGCTTCCTTTTCCCCGTGCTGCAGCATGATCTCATCATCGACCAGATCCACGAGGATGGAATCGCCATCTTCGAACTCGCCGCTCAGCAGGGCATCCGACAGCCGGTCCTCGACCTTCTGCTGGATCACACGCCGCAGCGGGCGGGCGCCCATCTCCGGATCGTAGCCTAGGTCGGCCAGCATTTCCAGAGCTTCCGGCGTAGCGGTCAGGGTGATCTCGTGTTCCTCTAACCGCTTGGCAACCTTATCCAGCTCGAGCTCTACGATCTGCTGGATATCCTCTTTGCTCAGCGAGCGGAAGACGATCACCGAATCCAGGCGGTTGATAAACTCGGGGCGGAAGACCCGCTTGAGCGAGTCGAGCAGCTTCTTGCGCATCTCGTCGTAAGCCAGGCGCTCTTCGGTCTCTTCGTCCTTCTTCAGGGCAAAGCCGATCGAGGTCTGGCGCTTGATCATATCCGCACCGACGTTGGAGGTCATCACGATGATGGCGTTGCGGAAATCCACCTTGCGGCCGCGCGCATCGGAGAGATGACCCTCTTCCATGATCTGCAGCAGCATATTGTGCGCTTCAGGGTGAGCCTTCTCGACCTCGTCGAAGACCACGATCGAGTACGGCCGGCGGCGAAGCGCTTCGGTCAGCTGGCCGGCATTCTTCGTAGCCAACGTATCCCGGAGGGGCACCGACCAGACGGCTGACCGAGTGACGCTCCATGAACTCGGACATATCCAGCTGGATCAGGGCGTCCTCGCTGCCAAACAGGAATCGCGCCAGGGCTTTGGTCAGCTCGGTCTTCCCCACCCCGGTGGGTCCAAGGAAGATAAACGAGCCAATCGGGCGGCGCGGGTCTTTGAGCCCGGCACGCGCCCGGCGAACGGCTTTGGAAATCGCCTGGATGGCCTCTTCCTGACCGATGATCTGCTTGTGCAGCTCTTCTTCCATCTGCAGCAGGCGCTGCGACTCTTCCTGGGCGATCTGCATCACCGGAACGCCGGTCCACATCGAGACCATTTCGGCGATATCGTTCGCAGATACCACCGGGCTGTTGGCGCGGTCCCAGCCGGTGCGCAGGCGCTCAAGCTGGCGCTCCAGCTCTTCCTGGCGTTCCAGGTAATCCTGGGCATCGTCGTAGCGGTTATCTTCCAGCGCCAGGGCATGGTTTTGTCGCACTTCGCGCAGCTGCGTCATCACCTCTTTGGCTGTCTTTGCCGCAGCGCTCTTGTACATGCGCACCCGGGAGGAAAATTCGTCGATCAGGTCAATCGCCTTGTCCGGCAGGAAACGCTCTGTTACATAGCGCGCCGATAAACGCACCGCCGCATCGAGTGCCTCATCGGCTATAGATCAGGCGATGATGTTCTTCATATGCATTACGCACGCCGCGCAGGATCTCGATTGTTTCTTCCTCGGTCGGCTCTTCGACCATAATCGGCTGGAAGCGCCGTTCCAGGGCTGCGTCGCTCTCGATATGCTTGCGGTACTCGTCCATGGTGGTCGCACCGATCACCTGCAGCTCGCCGCGTGAGAGCGCCGGCTTGAGGATATTGGCGGCATCTACAGATGAGCCTGCAGCACCAGCGCCGACCAGCATGTGCACTTCGTCGATAAACAGGATTGCTTCGGATGCTTTCAGCTCGTCGATCACCCGCTTCAGGCGTTCCTCGAACTGCCCCCGGTACATCGTCCCGGCAACCAGCGAGCCGACATCGAGCTGCAGCACGCGCTTGCCCAGCAGCGGGGCGGGGACATCGGCATCGATGATGCGCTGTGCCAGACCTTCAACGATGGCGGTCTTGCCCACACCCGGCTCACCGATCAGGGCCGGGTTGTTCTTCGTACGGCGGGCCAGTATCTGGATGACGCGTTCGATTTCCATCTGCCGCCCGATCACCGGATCGAGCTTCTCTTCTTCTGCCAGCCCGGTCAGGTCTGTCGCCAGCTGGTCTACCATGGGCGTCTTGGCTTTCTGCTGCTCCTGCCGGGATGATTTCGGCTCGCCGCCTGCTGTGCTGGTGCGCCTGGAGGCGCTGCTCTCCTGCAGCACACGTCGAGTCTGGCGGCGGATCTGCTCGGGGGTGACGCCCATCTTGCGCAGCACATCCAGCGCCACGCCCTCACCTAGACGCACTAAACCCAACAATAGGTGCTCCGTACCAATATAATGATGCCCCATCCGGCGGGCTTCTTCTACGGCATACTCCAATACTTGCTGCGTGCCTGGTGAAAGATCAAGCTTGCCACCCCGGTACTGACCTGTACCGGTCATGCGCTCTACCATCTCCTGGACTCGTTCTACTTCTAAACCCAGTTCTCGCAGCACACGGCCGGCAACCCCACCTTCTTCACGGATCAGACCCAGAAGCAGGTGCTCTGTTCCAATATAGTTGTTGCGCATTCGTTCGGCTTCCTGGTGGGCCAGGCTCAACACCCTGCGCGCACGTTGTGTAAAACGTTCCATGCCAGCCAAGGCATACCTCCTAATGAAAAACGGTAATACGATCGAGCAAAATATGCTCGATATGATTATGAGACTTTTTGTCCAATTGGATTCTACCAGAGATTATTACGGCTTGATATGTTTTTAATACCCCAACAGACAAGGTTAATACTTTTCTTATGTTGCTAAAAGCGCACCTGATAAAGGTGCGCTCTTCAGTTTACTTGAGTAGAGACAACCGATCGGCGTTATTCGGCCTTCACTTCGTCTTCTTCAGGGACGAATACTTCCTGCTCGTCGGCGGGTGGCTCTGTGCTGGTTTCGATTTCCTCTATCTCAGACACCTCAATTTCCTCTTCCTCGACGATTTCTTCAGGCTCATCCGCCGGGGCGTCCTCGATCTCTTCTTGCTCTACGACGGCGTCTACGACGGCGTCTGCGACGGGCTCGGCGATGACATCTTCCTCAACAGGAGCTTCCTCTTCCACAACGGCTTCTTCAACCTCCACCGCCGGGACATCCTCGATCGCTTCTTGCTCTACGACGGCGTCTGCGACGGCGTCTGCGACGGGCTCGGCGATGACATCTTCCTCAACAGGAGCTTCCTCTTCCACAACGGCTTCTTCAACCTCCACCGCCGGGACATCCTCGATCGCTTCTGCGTCTACGACGGCCTCTGCGACGACATCTTCTTCAACAGGAGCTTCTTCGCCGGTCTCAGCCGCTTCTACTTCAGTCACAGCCTCTTCAGCTTCGACGGCTGCCATCTCCTCTACAGGAGCTTCTTCAAGGGCTTCGCCGACCTGTTCTGCCATATCGACCGGTTCTTCCACATCCTTTGGAAGTTCGCCGCTGTCCTTGGCTTCCTGCGCTTCAACCACTTCTTCAGCAAGCGCCATCTTCCAGTCCAGGTCCGAATAGGCAGCCGAGTCGACTTTTCGCAGGCTCAAACCGATGCGGCGGCGCTCCGGGTCGATCTTGATCACTCTCAAGGTGACCACATCGCCTTCCTGCACGACCTCTTTGGGATGGTTGATGCGGTGTTCACTCAGCTCGGAGACATGGATCAGACCTTCCAGATTCTCATCCAGCCGGGCGAAAGCACCGAATTTGGTGAGATGCGTCACCTTGGCCTCGATCAGCTGGCCTTCTTTGAGATGTTCGACCTGCTTCAGCCACGGATCGGGCAGCAGTTGACGGATCGATAGACCGATGCGCTTGCGCTCGTAATCGATGCTGATTACTTTAACATCTACTTCCTGTCCCACCTTGAGCACTTCGCTGGGATGGTTAATGCGCTCCCAGGAGATCTCAGATAGGTGCACCAGCCCGTCAGCGCCGTCGATATTGACGAAGGCGCCAAAGTCTGCCACGCTGGTCACCCGACCGGGGCGTACATCGCCCTCGTTCAGGTCTTCCAGCAGCCGATCCTTCAGTGTCTCGCGCGTCTCTTGCAAGGCTGCCTTCTCAGACAAGATCAGGCGGCGGCGCTCTCGATCCACTTCTATCACCCGCACTTTAATCGGCTCACTTACCATCTTGCCCCAGCGCTGGTCGGGTGTATCGCCGGTTACCGACGCCCGCCTGACCAGACTTACCTGCGATGCAGGGACGAAGCCGCGCAGACGCCCCAGTGGGACCAGCAAGCCGCCTTTATTGAACCCGATGATCTTGCTTTCGAAGTTCATCGAAGACGAGAGCAGCTCCTCAGCTTTCTCCCAGTCTTTCTCTTCGCGAGCACGACTGTACGAGAGGACGACATTCCCATTCGAGTCTTCCGGGGTCAGCACATAGACCGGTATTTCCAGTCCTACTTCGAAGACCTCACGTTCCTCGTCTGGGATCTGCTCCAGCTCTCGACCAGAGAGCACGCCCTCCGATTTCGTGCCGACACTGACCAGGATCTCGTTCTCGCCAATCGTGGCAATCACACCGGTACGGATTTCGCCTTGTTTGGGAAAATCCAACCCCAGGCCCTCTTCTTCTAAGAGGGTTTCCATTGATGCAGTTTCTGGGGCTGCCTTTGGTTCAGCTTTTTCTCCATCCAACTGCTTGCTTTCAGGTTCCTCCCCCTGCCCGCTACGGACTTCTTGTTGATCCATAAAAATACTTGCTCCAAGTTAATTAAGGTATGGGGCACATTATAAAGCGGATGTACGAACTTGGCAACCTTTGTGAAAAGATTGAGAACTCGATTATAATGTGACGGCGAGAGCCAAAAATGCCGCCGATTTATCCTTTTACTGCTATTGTCGGGCAAGAACGCATGAAGCGTGCCCTGGTTTTGAACGCGGTGGACCCCCGCATTGGGGGCGTTCTTATCCGCGGCGAGCGCGGCACAGCCAAGTCCACCGCGGCGCGCGCCCTGGCGGCGCTGCTGCCACGCGTGGCGGTGGTCAGTGACTGCCGCTTTGGCTGCGACCCTGACCGGCCAACAACCTGGTGCACCGACTGCCGCGAGCGAGTCGCCAAAGACGAGTCTCTCCCGGTCGAGCTGCGCACAACCCCCTTCGTCAACCTGCCCGTGTCAGCCACAGAAGACCGCGTGGTCGGCACGCTAGATATCGAGAAAGCCATTCAGAAAGGCGAGCGCCATTTCGAGCCCGGCGTGCTGGCATCCGCAAACCGCGGTCTGCTGTATATCGATGAGGTAAACCTGCTCGACGATCACGTGGTTGACCTGCTCCTAGACTCGGCTGCCATGGGGATGAATATCGTCGAGAGAGAAGGTATCTCCTTCTCTCATCCGGCGCGTTTCATCCTGGTGGGTACGATGAACCCGGAGGAGGGCGACCTGCGCCCGCAACTGCTGGACCGCTTCGCCCTGTCTGTGGACATCCACGGCATCCGCGATGCCCGGGAGCGGGTGATGATCATCGAGCGCAACCTGGCGTTCGAAAGCGCGGCGGACGATTTCCGCCAGGAATGGCTTCCGAGAGAGGAAGAACTCTCCCATAATATCGAGCGCGCCCGCACCCTGATCGAGCAGGTGGATTACACTCGCCGCGATCTACTGTCGATCGCTGGGCTAAGCTCTTCACTGAATGTAGACGGTCACCGTGCCGATCTGGTCATCCTGAAGACTGCCCGGGCACACGCCGCATTCGAGGGTCGCAATTCGATCACCGACCGGGATATCGCCCTGGCAGCCGAGTTGGCGCTGCCGCACCGCATCAAGCGCGGCCCGTTCTACCAGGCGGAGATCAGCATGGAAGACCTGCAGGAGCGCATCGAACAGCTCCAGGGGGCAACTGCCGGCAGCGGGGAGCCCGAGATGGTCCCCGATGAACGGGAGCAGGCGGAAAGCTACGAAAAAAAAAAGCCGTAAGCCAGGAGATTCGGGAAGAGGTCTCTAGCCCGCAGTCTTCCAAGCCTTCCAACCAGCAGGTCTTCGACTCCGGCACTGCCAACTGGTGGGAAGGCGGCGAGAAAGTAAAGATCGGCCAATCCTTCGTCCCCCGCAAGATCGAAAACCCATTGGATAAAATGACCCGCCGGCATGGTGGGCGGCGATCGCGTACCCGCACTGACCGCAAGCGCGGCCGGTACGTACAGGCGCGCCCCTCGCCGGGCAAAGCGGACGACCTGGCTTTCGACGCCACCCTGCGCGCTGCCGCCCCGTTCCAGAAGCAGCGCAGCGAGCAGCGTAAACGCGTCGCCTTCGCCATCCGTTCCAACGATTATCAGAAGAAAGTGCGCGTGAAGAAAGCCGCCAACCTGGTGCTGTTCGTGGTGGACGCATCCTGGTCTATGGCGGTCGCCGAAAGGATGGCAGCCACCAAGGGGGCTATCCTCTCCCTGCTGACCGACGCCTACCAGCGTCGCGACCGGGTGGGGTTGATCGTCTTCCAGAAGGACCGTGCCACCCTGGTGCTGACCCCCACCAACTCCATCCAGCTCGCTCAGCGCGCCCTGGCGGATATCCCGGTTGGCGGCAAGACACCCCTCTCGGCAGGCTTGTTCCTGGCACACCAGATCGTGCAGAAGGAGCGCATCGTCCATCCCGATGTGATGCCGCTGATCATTCTGCTCACCGATGGAGCGGGGAACGTAGCCATGAGCAATATGCCGCCGCAGGAGGAGTCCCATCGCATCGCCGAGCAAATCTCCGAAGATGAAATCCGCAGTGTAGTGATCAATATGGAACATGCAGCATTCGACCAGGGTCTGGCGCAAACCCTGGCCGAACACCTGGAAGCTCCCTGCTATACCTTGAGCGAGCTGAAAGCCGAGGCTCTATACCGGCGCGTGCGTGAAGAGATGGTGAGCTGATATGCCTTCGACGGCCAAGCGTCTGGATCTTTTCGCAGACTCGGTCATCAATAAGATGAATATCCTGGCCGAGAAGTACTCCGCGATCAACCTGGCTTCCGGCTACCCGGATTCCAACCCGCCGGAAGCGCTGCTGGCGGCTGCAGAGCGTGCCTTGCGGGGTGGCTTCAACCAGTATGCCGACCCAAGAGGTGCCCTGCCCCTGCGCCAGGCGCTGGCTGAAAAGTGCTCCCGTTTTATGGGCATGGAAATCGACGCCGCGCGGCATATCACTGTTACCTGCGGCGGAACCGAAGCCATGGCAGCCGCCATACTCAGCCTCTGCAACCCGGGCGACCGGGTGATCGTATTCTCCCCCTACTATGAAACATACTCTCCTGATATGGCGCTGGCCGGCGCAGTACCGGTGGTCGTACCGCTGCACCCGCCGCAGTTCGCTTTCGACCCGCACGAGCTGCGCAGGGCTTTCGCTTCCGGTGCCAAGGCGCTGGTCCTGTGCAACCCGTCGAACCCCAGCGGGAAGGTCTTTTCCCCCAGGAACTGCACACCATCGCCAGCCTGGCACAGGAGTTCGATACCTTCGTGCTCACCGACGAAGTATACGAGCACATCGTATATGCCCCACACGTCCATACCTATATATCCAGCCTGCCCGGAATGTTCGAACGCACCTTATCCTGCGGCTCGCTCTCCAAAACCTACGACATCACCGGCTGGCGGTTGGGATATGTGATTGCCCCGCCACCCCTCACAGATGCCGTACGCAAGCTTCACGACTACCTGACCCTGTGCGCCCCGGCTCCTTTACAGGAGGCGGCAGTTACGGCTTTGGACTTCCCCGACTCGTATTACACTCAATTGCAAACGGAATATACCCGCCGCAGGGACAGCTTTCTACGCAGCCTGGACCAGGCTAACCTGAGCTACATCCCTCCACAAGGTGCATTTTTTGTGCTGGTGGATATCTCCAGGTTCGGCTTCGAAGACGACCACGCCTTCTGCCGCTGGCTGGCGGCGGAGATCGGCGTCGTTGGTGTCCCGGGTTCGTATTTCTTCCACGAGCCGGAGACCAGCTATATCCGGCTGAATTTCGCCAAGCGCGAAAGCACAATGGCCGAAGCCGGGCGGCGGTTGCTCGAGCTGCGCGATAAACCCTGATCCGATCCCTGTTATGTGGATAGCTACCCGGCTGCTTATATTCACCCTCGTCTTAATCCTGATGCTGCCGGCATGCACGGCGCAGAATCCTTCATCGTCTCTGCCGGATGCGTCCGTCACCGTTTCTCCCTCACTACCTCAGCTGAATAAAAATACCCGCACCCCTGCCCCAGAGCAGCAGCTCCCGACAGGAACCCCGACCAATCCTGTATCTATCTCCACACCGACATCCGCTCTGGACCACCCGGCGAGCGCTCCCTCACGCACTCGTTATCGCCTGACGGCGGTATTCGACTACGAGGCTCACTATCTGCTTGTCGACGAGCAGATAATTTACACGAACAACCTGGGGCAAAACATCCCAGATCTGCGCCTGATGGTCGACACACTGTACTACCCGGGCGTGTTCACGCTGAAGAGCATCTCCTGGGGCGATGGTCAGTCGATCGACGATTACACGACCGAAACCGGGCAGATCAGCATCCCTCTGCCCGAGCCTCTCCAGCCGGGTGCAAGCGTGGAGCTTATGCTTAACTACGAGTTGCGCCTCCCCGCACCGGTCCCGTCGGCGGAGGTGCGCCCGATCCCATTCGGCTACACCAGCCGGCAGGCCAATTTCGTAGACTGGTATCCCTTCATCCCCCCCTACATGCCTGGAAAGGGCTGGCAGGCGCATCCGGCGGGTTTCTTTGGCGAGCACCAGGTGTACGATCTGGCAGATTTCGAGGTCAGCATCAAGCTGGACGGATCACTGCCCGCCCCGACATCCGGCGATCAGGCGATTGGTGCGCTGCAGATCGCCGCCAGCGCCCCGGCACAGGTGGAAGGTGATTGGCGCCACTACCAGCACAAGGCGGCGCGTAATTTCGCCTGGTCAGCCAGCCGGGAGTACCAGGTCTTCTCTGCCACCGTGGGGGAGACAACCATCCTGAGCTACGCCTTCCCCTTCCACGCCGCCGCCGGAGAGGCCGCGCTGCAGACCACAATTGAGACCCTGGAGCTGCTCAACGAGATGTACGAACCATATCCGCGGACGCTGCTTTCTCTGGTAGAGGCCGACTTCCTGGACGGGATGGAATACGACGGCATGTACTTCCTGAGCAACGGTTTTTACAATCTGTATCAAGGACAGCCCGGCGAATATCTGATCGCTATCGCCGCCCACGAGACCGCTCACCAGTGGTTTTACGCGATGGTTGGCAACGACCAGGCTCTGGAACCCTGGCTGGATGAAGCGCTGTGTACCTATCACGAGCGCATCTATTATGAGAAGCTGCACCCCGAAGCCCTGGATTGGTGGTGGGCATACCGGGTCAATTATTACAATCCACAGGGTTGGGTCAATGGCAGCATCTACAACCCGCAGGGATACCGTGCCTACCGGGACGCGGTATATCTGAACGGGGCAATTTTCCTGGAAGAGCTGCGCCAGCTCATCGGCGAACAGGCTTTCTTTGCATTTCTCGCGGACTATGTAACCCAATCAAAAGACAGCATTGCGACTGAGGATAGCTTCTTCAGCATTCTAGCCCGGCATTCAGAGCAAGATCTGTCTCCATTGATAACTCAGTTTTTCCAATCCCGGTGATTTTCTGAACTTCTTGTTAATGATGAATAAATATATTGGTTCTTAATATATTCGTAGTCGTAGTAGAGGCTGTGGATATGTGGAGAAAGACAGGAACGAGATCAGATTGCCATACATATGGGAAGCTAAGGAAGGGAGCATCTATATACACCGTTTTTGGTGATCGATATTATCCCCACATGCTTTGGGAGAGAAAAGCACAAAAAAGAGGGGCAGAAGAAGCTTTTGGATCAATAACAGCTATTTGGGCAATGATCAATTCATACCCCCATATATGGGGGTGGCGGGGTCGACATTAAATCGCACAAAAGAGCGAGTTTTCCCCAGAATAGACGAGTTATCCACAGATTTTGACAAGTTATCCACAGGTTAGGCTGCCAGGGAGCATCTCACTCTTCTTGTAAGATACCGATATATGGGGGTCGTTTGGTAGAGAATCACAAAATTGGGTCTTGACAAAAAGGGGGTATTAGACTATTATCTAATTAGATATTCGCCTAAGTTAGACCATTGTCTAGTTAGACCATTGTCTAGCACCTGGAGGAAACAGATGAAAGACCAAGAGCTGACCAACGTTCACGAATACCAGAAGCGGCTTATCGAAGCCACTCGTATCGAGAGAATGATCAAGGGATCACGACCGGTGCGCCCGTCGTGGTCGGACACAATCCTCCTGAAGTTCGGCAATTCGCTGATTGCGATGGGACAGCGCATGAAGAACTTGAGCTCCGCCGCGCAAACAGCACCTGCCACCCAGAGCGCTGATTTGTCGCAGGAATGCGCATGAGTGAGGCGCAGAAAACCCAGGTAGAAACTGATCTGCAAAACTCTGTGAAGGCCTCCCCTTCTCTGAGTTGGGATATCGGCACCGCCTATGACTTTTTCATGAGCCTGGAGGTGCTGCACAATCCGGATGAGTTCGGGCTGCGCGCATCGTGGGCGGCAGGGGTTCGCTCTAGGCTACCTGCCGATGAGCGGAAATTTCTGGAAGAAATTCAGAATTTCTTATGGATGCCGCTCCATTGGATTCGCGATCTACCGGCACCTAAAGATGCAGCCACCGCACTGTGGGCTCTACGCCAAATGCCTGCCGAAGAACGGGTGCTGGCGATGATCAACCCTTGTGAGACGCATCAGGATATGACCGAGATGTTCCACAGGGTTGTCGAAAGGCGAACCTGGGATAAGGGTGATCTCGACCTGGCGCGCTCGATCCTCCAAGAACATGGTAAAGGACATAAGGCCAAAGACTTTCCAGCATTCCTGGATTGGCTGACGAAGCCAGTTGAGCTCGGTGAGATATATCTTTCAGCGCTTCAATCTTATTATGATGCATTTTTTGCCGAAGAAGAAAAACGCATCGCAATGGTGCTGCGGGACGGACTTGCCAGAGCACAGGAACTGGCGCAGCAGCTTCCCGTGCTGGACCTGCTCGTCGAGCTTTCGCAAGGCGTTCACATTGATGAGTTGGATGATGCCGAAGAATTAATTCTAGTGCCCGGTTACTGGAACACACCGCTGGTGATCTTCCCCAAAGTTGGGCCGCAAAGCTGGGTTTTCATGTTCGGAGTGCGACCGGCAGAGATGTCGCTGATGCCTGGGGAGCCGGTGCCGGATACCTTGCTGCGCGTGTTGAAGGCACTGGCAGACCCGACACGCCTGCGCATTCTGCATTACCTGAGCCAGGAGACGATGACTCCGGCACAGCTCTCCCGCAAACTGCGCCTGCGCGCTCCGACCGTCACCCACCACCTTAAGGCGATGCGGCTCGCCGGGTTGGTCCACGTGAGCCTGGAGGCAGGTGGGGAGAAAATCTACGCTTCCCGGATGGAAGCCATCCAGTCGACCTGCTATACATTGGAAAAATACTTGCTGAGTGGGTCAGAAGAAGAAAATTAAGAGGTCGGGATTGGACGCCAGCCAATCGTTCTACCGCGCTACCAGAGAGTACGCAGCACGTATTAGAGCATTCCGCCCCAACGCCCGGCTGTACTTGTTGAGCGTGGTCATCACCGGCGCGGCGATGGGCATATTCCGATTGCTGTTCAATTTTTACGTCCTCAGCCTGGGTTTCGATGAAGCACTCCTGGGGAAGCTTATCACCGTCAGCAGCCTGACTGCCATGCTGGCTGCGCTGCCCATGGGCTACCTGGCGGATGTGTTCGGGCGCAAGTCTTCCCTGGTGCTTTCCGGGGTGCTGGTCAGCTTCTCGATCTTTGCCATGGTCCTGTGGCCCTACCAGGGTGTCTTCTACGCCATGAACGTGGTCTCCGGGATCGCGCAGAGCCTGGCAGCGGTGACCATGGCGCCCTTCCTGATGGAGAACAGCGGAGACGAAGAACGCACATATTTGTTCAGCATCAGCGCAGGGCTGCAGATGGCGATGGCTTCCGTCGGCAACTGGATCGGCGGGTATCTGCCCACCTGGGTTTCAGGGCTGAGGGAAGTATCGCCGACCAGCAGCCTGGCCTACGCCGGCGCCTTGTTCGTAATCGCAATTATCGCGGGTATCGGTGTGATACCGCTGCTCTTCATGCGCACCCGCCAGCTGGATAAATCGGAACGCAGCGTTTTCGCCCCGCTTTCGTATGCTTACCGCCATCCGGTACGACTGAGCAAGCTGGTCCTGCCTATGCTGATCACCTCGATCGGGGCGGGTATGATCATGCCTTTTATGAACGTGTTCTTCCGGGTGGTGCACAGCCAGCCGGACCCGGTGATCGGTGCCTTGTTCGCCTGGGGTTCGCTGGCGATGGGGGTCGGTCTGCTGATCGCCCCGCCCCTGGCAGACCGCATGGGGAAGATCCAGCTGGTGGTGGTCAGCCAGGGGCTATCGATACCCTTCCTGATCATGCTCGGGTATTCACCCTGGTTCTGGATGAGCGCGGCTTCCTATTATGTCCGCCTGGCGCTGATGAATATGAGCACCCCGGTTTACCAGACCTTTGTGATGGAGCAGGTAGAACCCTCAGCTCGCGCAACGGTTGCCAGCCTGGTGAGCATGTCCTGGAACTTCGGCTGGGCCTTCAGCCCGATGGTCAGCGGTTGGCTGCAGGTGAACTACGGCTTCGGTCTGCCGTTCCTGGCGACGATCCTGCTCTATACGGTCTCTGTATTTATGTACTGGTATTTCTTCTGGCACCACCAGCCGGAAAAAACAATGCTGCCCGTGCCTGGCGATTAATGCCTGAGAATAATCTCTTGGGAGATTTTCCTCCTTGAAGTCCCCCTTGTAAACTGCCCCGGCTAAGATCAGCCGGGGCAGTTTCACAATTATGTAACCAATCGCAAGCTTCTGCATCTAACCAATTGTGATAACAGTCACACATCAAATTGATAAGGCCTTAAAAAAGGAGAAAGAATAAAAATGGAAATGGTTATTGACTTCCCGGGTGGGGCAAGAGTAGATGCGCATTTTGGACAGTTCACCGTCCAGACCGACCAGCCACCGGTCGCTTCTGCACCGACGCCATTTGCCACCTTCCTGGCATCTCTCGGCACCTGCGCCGGGATCTACGTGTTGGGTTTCTGCCAGCAGCGCAGCCTGCCGACCGACGGCATCCGCATCGTCCAGCGCATGCACAGCAATATGATGACAGGCATGGTCGGCAAGATCGACCTGGAGATCCAGGTGCCGCCGAGCTTCCCCGAGAAGTACCTCCCCTCCCTGGTGCGAGCCGCCGAGCTGTGTGCGGTCAAGAAGCACTTCGAAAACCCCCCGGAATTCGATGTTTATACCCGGACAGCCGAAGGCTTGACCGCCATAAGTAACTGAAAGACAACTCAAAAGGGAGTTTAGCGGCGCAGCCTGCTAAACTCCCAAAGATTAACTTTTATTGAGACAGCCTCTAATCCGGTCCTATATGCGTGCCGGCGTGGAGCACGGTGTCCTTGGGGATCACCACGATCCCGTCCTGCACGACCCAGCTGCCGCTGTCCATTTCTGTACCTCTTGGGAAGCGTTTGATCATCACGCCCTCGCCGATGCGGGCGTTCTTGTCGATGATTGCGCCCTGGATCTCGCAGCCCGGTCCGATCCCAATCGGAATGCCGCCCGGCATGGGCGCATCGGGTATGTCGTAGTAATCAGCGCCCATTAAGATCGTATCCTGCATGCGCACACCCTCATAAATCCGGCTGCGCAGACCGACCAGAGAATCGCTGATCTCGGACCGCCCGATGCGGCAGCCATCCGTCATAAGAACGTTAGACAGTGTGGCGCCTTCGATCACAGATCCCGGCAGGTAGCGCGGGCGGGTATAAATGGGGTGTTCCGGATCGTGAAAATTGAAAGGCGCATCCGGGCGCGCCAGCTTGAGGTTGGTCTCGTAGAAAGAGCGGATCGTCCCGATATCCTCCCAATAGTCCTCGAAATCGAATCCATACACCTGGTGCTTGTGGATGGCATTGGGGATGATCTGCCCGCCGAAGTCCTCTGCTGAAGTATCTTCCAACAGATCGATCAGCATTTCTGTGTTGAACAGGTAGATGCCCATCGAGCCCAGGTAGGGCTGCTCTGGGTCATCGCGGCTGACGAATTGTGCCAGTACTTCCACGTCGCGCGGTTTTTCGACGAAGGAGGCGATGCGGAAATCAGGGTTGCGTTTGAGCAGACCGAAGCGTGATGCCTCTTGCGCAGCCACCGGCTGGACGGCGACCGTGATGTCCGCACCCACCTGCCAGTGAAATTCGGCCATCGTTGCATAATCCATGCGGTAGAGGTGGTCTCCCGCCAGGATGAGCACGTAGCGGGCGCGGGTGGCTTTGATCTCGAAGAGCTGCTTGCGCACCGCATCGGCGGTGCCCTGGTACCAATCGGTGCTGCGCGGGGTCTGCTCGGCGGCCAGGATCTGCACCCAGCCGTTGTGGAAGTCGTCGAATGTATAGGTCTGGGTGATGTGGCGGTGCAGCGAGACGGAGTTGAATTGGGTCAGGACGGCAATGCGGCTGATATCGGAGTTAATGCAGTTGCTGAGGGGGACATCGATCAAGCGGTACTTGCCGGCGATGGGGACGGCAGGCTTGGCGCGCAGCCTGGTCAGCGGGTAAAGCCGCCTGCCTACGCCGCCGCCCAGGATCACAGCCAGGACGTCGTTTAGAGATGGCATCGGAGAAGCTCCTGCGAATCTATGGCGAGAGATAAACTTCCCGGATGCCAGGTAAAGAGCTGATAATAGGAAATTTTGCCTTGAGCCAGCTTCCGGGCAGTGAACCTGCGTTCACAATTGTATTATAACGTCTGTAACGAAAAGGGGATGTCTAAACCGACAGTGCCTGGCTCTGCGAGAGGAAGTCGCTCATGAAGTCCTCTACCGTGCCCCAGTACAGGCTGATCTTGGCTTCGCCGTAGTATTGCTCCAGATATTCTTGCGCCCGCTCCGGATCCAGCGTATGCCCTTCTTCGGGTACGATCTGCGCGGCGATATGCGGGTGTCGCCCCATGAGAGCATTCCCCTGTTGGTCGAGCAGGCTGTGGAAGAGCACGCGGAACTGCCAGTCGTCCAGGCGGAAGCCGAGCATCAACAGGGCAGAATCCACCAGCGCGCCGAGCACGTCCTTCGGGATCAAGGCGCTGTTGCGCGTCACCCCGATCAAGAATTTAAAATAATCGTCCTCGGTCAGCACGACGGAGTCCGGTTGGCTCAGCCTGCCGAACAGGTGGTAGACCAGCGGTCGTTCGGGAGTGGGACGGTAATCGGGTTCTTCTTGATAGACCGATTTCACTCTCTCGGTGGTGTACTCATTCCATGGGCAGAGCACAACCTGCGGGTCCTTGCCGGCTTCCTGCAGGGCAGCGGTGAGAAGATCATCGTAATTGGTGGTGATATACATCGGCAGATCGAGACCGGCGAGCGTGCGATAGGGGTCCGCCGGACTGTTTTGGCGCCGCTGTGCCCCTACTGCCAGGATCATCTCGTCCAGCCGGGCAGTGCGCTCCATCAGCTCGGGGGGCAGGTCTGCGCCATAGCGGGATCGGATCGATCCCTTAAGGTAGTCTTCCATCTCACGATACGGAGCGCGATCGTACTGGTTAACGGTCAGGTATTGGGCTACCTGGGGCAGGGACTCACGCTCGTGGGGTTCCAAAGGATAGTCGTAGGTCTTCGCCCAGCTGCGGGCGATCTCAGCTTGAGAGCCTAACAAGGCATCGTTCAAGCCCGGACCCAGGATGGGCGTGCAAACCCCATCTTCGATCTCCCGCAAAATGGAGCGCCACTTGTCGAAGCCTTTGCGATCGCCACCGAAACCCGGCACGTACCAGATGCGACCGGATTTCAGGCGCATGAACAGCGCCGGCATCCAGTAATCGAAGCGCTCCCGCACCTGGCCGCGGGCGACTGATATCGCCCGGTCGACCTGACCGTCCTGCTGCAGCTCGGAGAAAAAAGCCGGCATGAACTGCGCGGCGGTCTCCATGCTGAGATTCCCCTGCATGGCGATCACTGCCGGGACCCCGGCCTCCGCCAGGCGCGGGCCAACGGCTGCCAGCGCGTCACGCTCGCCCTCGCCGGCGCTCTGGCAGGAAACCAGCACCGCCAGACTGGGGCGGGACTCGATCTCACGTATGCGCTGGTACAGCTCGTCCCCGGAGATGCGGGCGACCTGTCCCCCAGCATCTTCCAACCACAGCCGCGCCCTCACCATCTTTCATCGTACCGTGGCATACCAGATACAGGATGTCGAAGCCTTCCCGTAATTTAGAGACCAGGTTGTCAAGAGTAAGGCGCTCGTCCGCGCTGCCGCCGGTCAGGGATGCAGCCGGGATATCTATAAGGCCCTGGGTGGCACGCTCCACCTCGGCACCTACGTTGATCGGTGCCAGAGAATATTCCTCCAGTCCGTGCGGGTTGGCGACGGCCAGCAGGGCACGCATGGCGGCCTTGGGGCGCAGTTTTACCGGGCTCCAGTCGCGGCTGGCCAGGAAGCGTGAGAAGAGCAGGTGTTCGCCGGTGAACAAGGGCGAGCCGTCTTCAGGGTCGCGCAAAGTCTCCCAGCGCAGGCGGTGCAGCTCAGGTGCGCTGCTCCCAACCACCAGACGCAGGCGCAGCGGGGAGCGCAGCGATGCGGCGCTGGCGCGCGCCTGGCCGAAAGCCGTGCTTACTGCCGGATTGGCGAACAGACCATCTGACAAGGCTTTACCATATGCGTCGGGATCGTGCGCCAGGGAATCCAGGACATCGAAGTCGAATGTCGCCAGAGCCGGCCCGCCTGCACCCAGCCCGGTATCTGCATCGCTTTCCGGGTGGCTGAAGCGCAGCTCGACGCTGTAAGAGTTGGCGTCGTAGCGGTGCAGTCCTAGTTCCAGATCGGCGGCTTCAGTCATAAGCTATCTCTTATCTACAATATTGGTCTTAGATCACTTGCAATAAGGTTGGTATTCCTGGTTCGGGAAATACTCATTCCACTCTTGTTGCGTCAGGGGTCGCCCGGCGATATCGCAGACAAGATCGAGCCAAACACCCGGCGCCATCTCCCAGACCTGGATGGTGCCGTTCTCAAGACCCGCATACAGCCTGTCTCCTGTCGCGTCGTACGCCAGGCTGCTGAAGCGAGCCGGGGAGCCGGTAAGCGCAGGACTTGCCGGCTGACCGGATGAAGCGTCCAATAACTGCAGTTGTGCGTCTGGGTCGCCGTATGCCAGTATGCCCCCATCCGGGTGATAGGCAAGAGCATCGCTGGGACCGGTAATAAACTCGCTGAAAGTACCGTCTGGAACATCCCATATCAGGGTCTTTTCCCCACTTCCCGAAGCCAGAGTCATCCCACCTGGCGCGAAGGCAAGAGAATAGGGAGTGAAACCATCAGGCGTCTCCAGTGTGTAGTCAGTTGAGGTGCTGCCATCCACCGGGATCACCCGGATCAGAGCTTCAGCGTTGCACTCGCGGCTCTCCGATACTGAACCCATGCACAGCGAACCTGCCAGATAGACGCCGTCGTTTTTGAAAGCCAGGCCGAGCACCTGAGCGGGAGAATCTGAAAACACTACCTGCTCGACCTCACCCCCATTCTCCGTTTCGTAAATAGTGGTGCTGGCAAACTCTTCATCACCCAGCGCCAGCCTGGCACCATCCGGGCTGAAGGCCGCGCTGGTGGCCGGCTGGTTGATGGCTGCCAGCGATGATTGATTGCCGTCTGGATCGATCCGGACCACCTGCACGCCCGATTCTGTCTGCACTGCCGCTAGCAGGGACCCATCGGGAAGGGCGTAAATAGCCAGGACATCGCCTCCCAGATCCTTGGCAACGTTCTCCGTAAGTCCTTGCTGCAGGTTGACTTTCACCAACCCGATGTTGCCGCCGGACTGAGCAACTGCAAGCATGTTTTGTCCAGGTAGTGGAAGAAAAGAGATTTCTGTTATATCGTTGTTCTTAACCGGATCTGGACCTTCATACTCAATTAGTATTTCACCAATCTTTGACCAGTCATTTGTATTCCAAAACAATACCTTACCCTCATAATTTCCGACGGCAAGTATCTGTCCATCGGGATTGAATGACAGGCTTTTTGCTTCGACCCCACGCTCTTGCAGCTTAAAATTTGTCTCCTTCTCGCCAGAGGGGAAACGCCAGACAATTATTTGGGTGTCGCTGAAATCATTTATTGAAGACGACGCAAATTTCTCACCACCAGGCGACCAGGCAACACTGGATACGTCTCCAAGATGTTCTTTAAATGGGCCAATAATTGGTTTCTCTATGAGGCCACGGTCCCACACCTGTACACTCTCCTGGTCATCACCAACAAGCAGATAGGTGCCATCAGGTGACCAGGCGATACTTGTGGCGTTTCCCGAGTTTTTAGGAAAAATCCGCACCCTTGGAAAATGAGCCGCAGTAGAGCCCCAAATTTCGTTGATGTCAAATACATCTACGCCTCTTGCGAGGGGTACTGCCAGCCAGTTTTCAGTCGGATGGAATGCCAGGTCAGCGATCGGTGCATTTCTATTCGAAGGCGAATGGAGGAAACGAAAAAATGGTCTATTGCCTTCCAAATCATACAGATGAACGTACCCATTCGCATTCCCAGCGGCTAAGAATGAGGAACCAGGGATCTGGGAGAATGACAATGCTGTCACATTGCTGGTATCAGCACGTGGGTGTGGGATTACATCCTCTCGTTGATCTTTAGAAACGCTCCACAGCACGATATCGCCATTTCCCAGACCATAGGCAAAAAGGTCGCCGCTGGGGTGAACAGCCAGGCTGGTTATCTTGTTTTGCTGTCCCTCCGGGATGACCTTGGTTGTAATCTTATACTCTTGCGATTTCGCCAATGTCTTAAGCAGCAGGCTGCGAGCAGCGGCAGTATCGTAGGTGCGGAATGCTTCCACAGCCAGCAGGGCTGCCTGAGATAAACCGCCTTTGTCTTGCAGGAACTTGTCACCCTGGGCAGCCAGTTGGGAAGAGAAGGAATTCAACACCTGTTCAGCCTGTTCCTTCACCCGCTGTTCGTTTGCTTCCGCAGTGATTTTTTGGTTCTCGGCTTCCACCCTGGCGGTCTCCGCGGAATTAGCCTCGAGAACTGCCCGAGTGCTGGCTGCCTGGGCAGTTGCAGCGTTTTTGGCTGCGCGCGTGCCCTCTACCTGAGACACGCCCAGAGCATAGGTGGCTGTGGCAGCCTGGATTTCGACCTGCCCTAGTGCGTAGGTTGCTGTGGAGGCCTGAATGGCGGCTTCGTTTGCGCTGCGTGTTGCAGAGCGCTGCGCACGCGTCGCCAGGAAAGCCAACGCGATCGCGGCGACCAGAACCGCCCCCAGCCCGAGCACCAGCCAGCGCAGGCGGCGGGCGGAGCGCGCCTGTTCCTCAGCGCGCTTTACCTGCTCTTCAGCAAGCTGCTGGGCCATTTCGAGCTGGCGCTGCTGAGCGTTCTTAGCCTCTAATTCGAGAAGGTTGGCTTCCTGCAACTCTTTCAAGAAGTCGATTTCTGCCTGGGTGAGCTCGTCAGGATGATCTTTTGCCCAGGACTGTGCGTCTTGAAGAGCCAGATCGCGCAGCAGCAGGTGGCTGGGGCGGTTCTCTTTCTCCCATAGCTCGGCCTGACGTTGCAGCGGGCTGAGCTTGGCTAGGAACCAGGCGGCGTTGTCACGCCGCACCGGTGCGATCAGGCGGTCGTGCGCCAGCTCGAACCAGGTGGCACCGCGGCGCTTCTCTGCTCGCACCAGGTGAGCGTTCTCCAGCCGGCGGATCAGCGCGGTTGTCCAGCCCACCGCTGCTCTCTGTGCCCATCAGCACCTGCCCGCGGATGCCGCCCTCGGTGATGAGCTGGTTCTCGAACCAGCCTCGGATGGCGCGTTGGCGCACGCCGGTCTCAGCGGCGATGGCTGCTGCCTGCTCGGCATAATAATCACCCAGGGACTGGTCCACGTCCCCGGTGCGGGCGATGTCCTCTTCGTTGATCAGGCTCTGGTCCGGGCTTATGCCCTGCCACAAACGGTAGCATACCACCTGCAGCTGCACCGGCTCGACATACCCACCGAGCTGTTCTTCCATGCTGCCATCCGGGCGCTGCACCTGGACGCGGCGCAGGTCGTCGACCAGCTTCTGCGCGGCCGGGTCACCGAAATCCACCCCCGCCTGGCTTGCGGGTCGCTGGATTGCCAGGCGCGCCGCATCCACCCCCAGCAGGTCCAGGCGGAAGCGGTTGTTGAAATGGGTCGGGATTGCCCGCTGGAAGGGGTCCAGGGCGGCGATATAATCTTCGCGCATCGAGAACAATACCCAGCGGCTGCGCTGGCGCAGCGCCTCGCCCAGCTGGTCGAAAAAGCCGGCCCTGCCTCTGGAGTCGGTGGGGTCAACGGTCAGGATCTCCTCGAACTGGTCGAAGACCAGCACTTCGATATCCGGCTGTTCGGGGTCGTTCTGGCTCTCCTGCGGCGGTCGGCGGTCCAGATAGTCTGCCAGCGAGAGGCGGGACAGGTCATCCGAGCCGGTCTGCTGCTCCTCTGGCAGTCCTTCCTCGAGGGAGAGCAAGGCGCTGTAAATGTAGCGGTTGAAGCCGGTGGAATCCGTCCCTGCCATGCTGCCATCCGGCGGTTCCAGGTTCAGGCGGATGATCGGCAGGACTGCAAAGCTCTTGGACTGCAAGCCGGGGATCAGCCCGGCGTGGATCAGGGAGGTCTTCCCCGCGCCGGAGGGGGAATACAGCAGGACGACCCGCTGCGAGAGCAGGTAGTTGAGCAGGTCGCGCTGCTCGCGGTCGCGCCCGTAGAGGGTCTCGCCGGTCTGGAAGGCGCGCGGCCCGACGTATGGGTTGAGCCGGGTCAGGTCAGAGCTCATTTGCTCAATCTTCCAGCCATAAACTGAAATCCAGATCGCCAAGCGCCTGACACAGCGCCTCCCGGCTGCGGACGCCGAATTTAGACATTGCTTTGCTCAGATGGCTGCGGATATTGGAGGTCGAGGTATCCAACTTCGTCGCCACGGAACGCGTCGTGCCTCCCTGACAGATCAGCGCCACCACCTGCCGCTGGCGTGGGGTCAGCGCGCCCCACTGCGTCAGCACTTCCAGGGCAGCGGCGCGCTCAGCCTGTTTGACTGCCAGCTTCTGCTCAGAATCATCCTCTACCGCCTCAAACGGCAGAGCGAAAGCCAGCTCTTCCTCGCCCGCCAGCCCGAAAGCCACACCAGGACCGGCGGCTTCGGGGGCGGAGGGTCTTATCGGCAGCGGCGCCGGCTTGGGCAGGGTCGGCAGGATCGAGGCCCGGTCGATCATCTTGTCCAGCCCGGGCGGCTCGAAAGGCGCTGGGGGCACATAGCCCACGAACACATCCCACGAGTTGACCAGGTGGGAGAGCGGGCGCAGGATGACGCCGATCTGCCCGGTCTCGAAGGTCAGCACGTAATCCCGCCCGTCTCCCATGCGCTCGACGCTGATCACGGTGGCTTCGTGCGTCCAGCGCAGGTACTGGTTGACCGGCTGGTTGACCAATTTGACTTTCTTCTTCCCGGGTACGGGTCTGGCTACCTGGACCTGGGCCGAGCGGGTGAAAGAGTTGCTGCCGGCGTACTTCCAGGATGGCTCGCTCCCCTGGTCGGCCTTGCGCTTCTTCACCTTGCTGGGTCGGGCGGTGGTGGGTACCAGCTCGATGCCAGCCAGCGGGCGGGCGATCTGCCAGGGGTTGGGCATGCGGTCTACCCAACCCAGCCACAGGATGCTGGCGCCGGGCTTGAAATCTGCCGCGCTCATGGGGCGTTTGAAATATGCCTGCTGCGGGTTTTGCTTCTGGGCATTCATATACCAGACAGGCTTAGAGGTCAGTCCGGCGCCGGGCTTATTGCCGCGCATGTGCTGGATGTGTTCGGCAATCTCGTTGCAAACCGCCCGGGTGACCACCAGCGAGAGGCTCAGCTCGTGCTGTTTGCGCCAGCCGGTGATATCCTTGCGCTCCCAAAAGTCCATGATCTGGCGCCAGCGCTCGTGCTCTGAATCCCAGCGCTGCTTGCGTTCATCGAAGGTCAGCTCCTCCCAGTTCTCGTCCTTTACCTCTTCCAAGCGGAGCTCGGTGCGGCTGACGATCTCCTTCCATGCCCAGGGGGGTATCTGCGCCTTGCGCGCTTTAAGCTGGCTCAACACCTCCTGGCTGGGCAAATTCTGAACCTCCTCGACCACCTGGGCCGTCCTGTGCTTCAGCACGGCGGTTTTGCGGGTCACCGGGTTGGAGAGTGAGGTGAGCTGGATATCGATCCGGCGATGCTCGCTGGATGGGCTGGACAGTTTCACCTTCTGCAGGTCGGCTGCCGCCTGCGTGCCGGCTTTTTCCAGCTCCACGGATTGGGCACCCTGCACCTGAAGACGGACTTCTTCGATGCGGATGGCTTCCAGCAGGTCTTTGGGGTCGGCCCAGGAACCATGGGCGCTCTTATAGCGCATGCCCGAGAAGTGCACCACCATGTACTGCAGCCATTTCGGGAATCGTTTTGGCTCGGAGTCGAAGCGCTGCAGGATATCCGCCAGCAGCTGCTCGTGGGACTTGGCGGTCAGGTCGCGTTCGTATTTGAGCACCAGCCAGCGTACGGCAGCTTTGGAGTTGACCGCTCCGCTGGCGTCCAGCCTGGGGAAACGCTTCAGCTCGTCCGATAACTCACGCGTGCGGAGGCGCAGGTCCTCCCCCTGTTTACGCAGCGCCTGGGTTTCGGTATCGAATGGCGCCAACTCTTTGTCGTAATCCTTCATCACCGTCGCCAGCTCGACCTGGGCGGCTTCAAAGGGGACGGTCACTTCCTGCAGCTCCCGGCTCCACTTCTCGTAAAAAGGGTGTTCCGGCGCGTGCTTGCGGTACCAATCGACCTGCCCCTCGAGACGCCTTTTGGTAGAGCCAAGCCCGCGAATCTTGACCTCGAGGTTGATCTTGCGCTGTGCCAGCTGGCGTACCTTGGGGCTCCTGAGCGTCTCGCGATGTTTGACCTGCAGGGCTTTCAATGCGGCGTCGGTCTCCTGCTTTTTGATCTTTGCCAGTGACAATTCCGCTTCCACCCGTTTTACTTCATTGAGAAGCTCAGTTGCCAGACGCGGGTCAACGCTGGAGGTGAGCATCTGCTTGCACACGTCGATTTCATAATAGTAGAGCAGGAAGTCGCGCAGCTTTTTCTCCCGGAAGGGGTAGATGGTCTTGCGCAGGGTAGGGTTCTGCCATTGGTAGCGAATGGTGGGGTTGGATGCCATAAATTTCTCCCTGGGATAAAAGGATATTATAGACCATCGAAGTCTATCTAACAACCCTCCATCGACGCCGGGCACATTCAATTGCGGCCGGTTAGGGCTGGCATTGCGGGTCCTGGTTAGCTACGAAAACTGCCCTGTTGGGGCAGCAGGGCAGCAGAGTCCGGCGTGATATAATCGCCAGGTGCCGAAGGTGGGAATCGAACCCACACTCCCGAGGGAACACGAGTTTGAGTCGTGCGCGTCTGCCTGTTCCGCCACTTCGGCATGTTTATTTGCTGGAACAAGTATATCGAAATAATATTGCGCGGTCAAGATTACTTCTGGGGGTCCCCAGACCGATGACCGCGATGATTCGAGGAGTTGAGATACCGTGCGCCTGGGGATTATCGGCTTACCCCAATCTGGAAAAACTACCGTATTCAACGCACTGACACGTGGGGACAAACCCACCACGCTGGGCGGCAGCAGGTTCGAGGTCCACACCGCAGTGGTAGATGTGCCGGATGGGCGTGTCGAGAAGCTGGTAGAATTATTCGACCCCCGCAAGACGGCCTATGCCAAGGTGACCTATGCCGACATCGCTGGCTTGGATTCCGGAGCAAGCAAGAACGGCTTCTCCGGTGTGCTGCTCAACCAGCTATCCCAAATGGACGGGTTTTTGGAGGTGGTGCGCTGTTTCGAGAGTCCCGTGGTGCCGCACCCGCTGGGCGAGGTCGACCCCTGCCGGGATATCGATATCCTGGATGCAGAGCTGCTGCTCCAGGATTTGATCACCGTAGAGCGCCGGCTGGAGCGGCTGTCTGGCGAGCGGGTCAGAGGCGGCGGACGCGAGAAACCGCTCATAGAACGCGAAGTCAAGTTATTTGAGAAACTGCAGGCAGTCCTCTCCGCTGAAAAGCCACTGCGGGATATCGAGCTCAGCCTGGAAGAAGAAAAAGTGCTCTCCGGCTATGGCTTCCTGACCCGCAAGCCGATCCTGCTGCTGTTGAACGTATCCGACGGGCAAACCCCGCCTGATGTGACCTGCCCGTACCAGCACTGCAGTGTGGCGCTGCTGCAAGGCCGCCTGGAGATGGAGATCGTCCAGCTTGATCCCGAGGAAGCCGCCCTGTTCTTGATGGAATACGGCATCGAAGAGCCCGGTCTGGATAAAGTCATTCACCTTTCTTACGACCTGCTCGGTCTGCACTCCTTCTTCACAGTGGGGGAAGACGAGGTGCGCGCCTGGACGGTACGCAGGGGTGCCACGGCATTCGAGGCGGCAGGTGCGATCCATACCGACCTGCAGAAAGGCTTCATCCGCGCTGAAGTAGTCGCCTACCAGGATTTGATCGCCCTGGGGAGCATGAGCGAAGCGCGTGCCAAAGGCCGCCTGCGTCTGGAGGGCAAGGAATATATCCTGCAGGATGGCGAGATCATGCACGTGCGCTTCAACCTTTGAGATCCCTGGCGAGTATAATGCTTAAAAGAGAATCGAGAGTGGAGAACGGAGAAGTGTTCTTGCTTCGCCTCTCCCCAACCTCGTTTCCCGTACTATGCCTCACCATTCTCGCCTCTCGATTCTCTACTCTCTATACCCTACCATAAAGGACACGCATAATGACACTACCCTACACCCAAACCCGCTGGAGCCTGGATGACCTGTTCACCGCCCAGGATTCGCCGCAGATGCAGGCCGCCTTTGACGATCTGGATGCCCTGGTGGCAGCCTTCGAGGACAACCGCGAGGCGCTCTCCGGCGATATGTCCACCGCCGAGATGATGGAGATCGTGCGCCAGCTCGAAGCGATCATGCACCTGGCATACCGTATCTACGGCTTCGCCTCGCTGGCTTTCTCGGCAGATACCCAGGACCAGGCTGCCCAGTCCTTCCTTGGTCGTGTGGAGCAAACCATGGCTCACATCCAGAACCGGACGCTGTTCTTCAGCCTGTGGTGGAAAGGTCTGGAAGAAGAGCCCGCAGCTCGCCTCATGCAGGGCACCGGCGATTACCGCTACTGGCTGGAAGAGATGCGCCATTTCAAGCCGCACACCCTGAGCGAAGCCGAGGAGAAGATCGTCAATATCAAGGATGTGACCGGCGTCAGCGCCATGCACAACCTGTACGACTCGATCACCAACCGCTATGTCTTCAAAGTCGAGGTGGATGGCGAGGTCAAAGAGCTGACCCGCGGCGAGCTGATGGTGCACGTCCGCAGCCACGACCCCGACCTGCGCGCCCGCGCTTACCAGGAGCTGTACCGGGTGTACGGCGACGATGGACCGATCCTGGGGCAGATGTACCAGACCCTGGTGCGCGACTGGCACAATGAGCAGGTGGATCTGCGCCATTATTCCAGCCCGATCTCAGCCCGCAACCTGGTCAACGACATCCCCGACGAGGTGGTGGATACCCTGCTGGATGTCTGCCAGCACAATGCGCCGCTCTTCCAGCGCTTCTTCCGCCTAAAGGCACGCTGGCTGAACATGGAGCGCATGCGCCGCTACGATGTCTACGCCCCGGTCGCCAAATCGGATAAGACCTATTCGTACGACGAAGCCGCCGGGATGGTGCTGGATTCGTTCGAGCAGTTCGATCCCAATGTCGCCAACCTGGCGCAGCGTGTCTTCGACGAAGACCATCTGGACAGCGAAGTGCGCAAGGGCAAGCGCGGCGGCGCCTTCTGCGCCGGGATCACCAACGATATGACCCCCTGGGTGCTGGTCAACTACCAGGGACGCCCGGACGATGTCGCCACCCTGGCGCACGAGCTGGGGCATGCCATCCATGCCATGCTGGCCTCACACCACAGCCTGTTCACCTACCATTCCTCCCTGCCGCTGGCGGAGACCGCCTCCACCTTCGGCGAGATGATGCTGATCGACCGGCTGCTGGCGGAGGAGAGCGACGAGGCCGTGCGCCGGGACCTGCTCTTCCGCCAGGTGGATGATGCCTATGCCACCATCATGCGCCAGGCCTTCTTTGCCTTGTTCGAGCGCCAGGCGCACGAGATGGTGCAGGCAGGGGCTTCGGTGGACGAGCTTTCAGACGCCTATATGGAGAACCTGCGCCTGCAGTTCGGCGATGCGGTGGAGCTCAGCGACGAGTTCCGCTGGGAATGGGTCTCCATCCCGCATATCTATCAGGTGCCGTTCTATGTGTACGCCTACACCTTCGGGCAGCTGCTGGTGCTCTCGCTTTACCAGCAGTTCAAAGCCGAGGGCGAGGCCTTCAAACCGCGCTATCTCAAGATCCTGTCTGCCGGCGGCTCCGAAGCGCCGGCGAGCATCCTCTCCGAGGCCGGGATCGATATCTACAGCGACGAGTTCTGGCAGGGCGGCTTCGATGTCATCGCCGCGCTGCTGGACCAGCTTGAAGCCATCCCGGTTAACTAGGATGATTGAGCAATCACCCATTTTTTACCGCTAAGGCGCGAAGAACGCAAAGTATTTAAGAAGTTACGCAGTATACGGGGTAATCGGGGGTGTTTTGGCGGGTACAGCCCGCCAAAACACCCCCAACCCTCCCCCAAGTGCGTAAGTCCTATTAATATTAAGATGTTCTTGGCGAACTTTGCGTCTTTGCGGTTAAGGATCTATCAGGTATTCTATTGAAAGAGTTCCCCACCGAACTTCAGGCAGCATTTAATACCGTAGGCGCAGCGCTGGAAGGGCGCCGGGATGAGCTGAACCGGCTAGACGAGCTCAATGGCGACCACGGCGACCATATGGTCGAGATTTTCCACTTAGCTGCCCAGGCAGCGGGTGAAGGGGAGAGCAGCTCTTTGTCGGACGCCATGCAGCGCGCTCAGCGCGCTGTTGAGCGCGCGCGCTGAGAATGGCTCGGCACAGGTCTACGCGCGCGGCCTTTCCTTGCTGGCAACCCATTTCGAGCAGCGACAGATCGAGATGGAAGATCTGCTAATGCTGGTGCGGAAACAGCTAAGCGCAGACAAAAGCGATGAGCAAGGCGAGTCGGACCGCGCCGGCGATGTGACCAAGGCGCTGTTGAACGCCCTGGCTGAGTGGGAGAAAGTCGAGGACAGCCTGGCAGAGGGCGCGGCGGGCAAGTCCAGCGGGCTGGATATGGGCTACCTGTTCGGGGTGGGTATGGCTTACCTGCAGGCCAAGCAGAAGGGCGGCGACCGGCTGGACGTGCTCAGCGAGACGGTGGTCTCCGCCAGCCCATTGGGCAAACTGCCTCACCGCCACGCCTCGGGCGTGATCGCCGTGCGCGGCGCTGCTGGAAGCGCTGCAAGGCTGACTCCCCAGCGCGCTCAAGGAACTTTTGATGTATAATCAGGCTATCAAGTCCCCTATTCCATCTTAACCACAGATATGTCCGCCCCTGATGTGCGGACCCGTGTGGAAAGGGGACACCGCCCCCGCCAATCACCTGGTTGGCGGGGGCGGTCTTTAAGTTGAGCGGATTTGGCGTGGCATATGGATGCAGGTGGGTGCAGGCTGTTCACACGCGATGTCCCTGGCGGTAGGCCCAGGCCCAGGCTGCCGTAAAAGCCAGCAGGATAACCAGGAAAACATAACCGATAACAGGCATGGGGCGCTCCAGGAGGAAGAAGGCTGCTATGAAAGCCAGCGAGCCTAATGCACAGTAAACCAACTCGAGCTGCACGATCAGGGCGACCTGTCCCCATGAGTTCGCTCGCCACCCGAGATAGCTGGAAAATGCCAACGCCAGGAGTGCTGCTCCCAGCAGGCGTGTAATTACCGGATCAACAAAGATAGTGCCGGGGACAGATAATTGAGAGTTAGGCACCGGCACACTTGCCGGCACCCAGCCGAGCAAAGTTAAAGAACGCCCGGGGATCAAGAAGATGAATACACCCAGTAAGAAACCAATGATCAGATGTACCAGGAAAGTGGTGCGTAAAAACGAAGAAATTGGCTTATCCATTGCATGACCTCCATTATGAAAATACCGAAATCATGAAACGCCACAGGCTTGCAGCCACACAACTGTAAATTCATTATCGCGAAGAAGGCGGTAAAAGTAAAGATCTCCCCGGTTGGGACTTTGATCGATGATTTTTTTGCTCATCGCTGTTGTGTGGGTCGCACTGTGGTTCAACAGCGCGCAGTCGCACCTGGACCGGCAGATCGCGGAGGACAGCCGTCGGGAGGAGGCGCTGCAATCCCACATCGGGCGTATGGAGTACCTGGTCCTCGAGCAAGATCTGCGTAACGCCGGCCTCGACTCGGAAGCCAGCATCCTGGCGCGGCGTTTACCACCACAGCGCTGCGCGAGCTGGACGGCAGGCGCAAGGGGGCAGTGCTGCTGTTCCTGGTGGAAGCCGCCATGGGGAAAGATGTAACCAGTAGAAGCTGTTTATCCCTGGACAACCAATGGACTGCTGGTAGTTGCGCTTTGGGAATATACTGGATAAAATGATTTATACGGTAGGAGGTAATATGAGGCAGGCGAGGAACATATTCTGGATCGTTTTTGCCCTATCGATCTTATTCATTTGTGGAGTGACTCTTTTACTTGGTGCACTGGGTGGTGTGGAACCGGAAGGACCGGAGCCAGATAGAGAAAACATGCTGGTGTGGGTGCCGCTTGTTACGGCGATCGTTTCATTGATCGGTGCAGTAGTGACGACGATCGGCACGATCAGGAAAGACAGGCTGGAGACGAGAAAAGCTGAACTTGAGCTAGAGGAGCGAAAGCTCGAGCTCGAAAAGAAAAGGCTGGATGCGGAAATTGAGATCGCAAAAAAGCAGCGCCAGCTGGACGAGTTACAAAAGAGAGACCAGCAAGGCGGGGGATAATCAGACGCGGCATTAATCCGAATATCAGTATCTGGAGGGGAGCGCGCTTGACTTCTGAGGCTGCCGGTATGCTTGCAGGCAGCCTTGCTGCTTATTTGGGGTCAGAGCGTTCTCGGGTGTGCTTTGCGGGAGGTGGTCCGCCTCCCGTTTCGCCTGCTGCCGTACGAAATATGTGACACTTTGCGAATATATTCATTGTAATCGCACAAAATATGGTATAAATTGGATCTAGACACCGCCAGTGCAGAGGATGGTTTGCAGTGGTTCCGGACGGGGCTAATAATCAAATATCGGAATCGATCCCAACATTTCTCATATATACAAAAAGGAGGTCACCATGTTCAAGCATCGTTTTCTCGTACCGTTGGCTCTGGCAGGTCTGGCAGCCCTGATCTGTGCCTGTTCTCCGCTGGAGGCGCAGACTTCCTATCAGGGTCAGCTGAGCGACTCTGCTGGCAACCCCGTATCGGACGGGAACTACCAGATGACTTTTCGGTTGTACACTGCGGAGAATGACGCCGTGGATGCTGCCGCGTGGAGCGAGAGCTTGAGCGTCCCAGTCACCGATGGCCTCTTCAATGTCGCGTTGGGAGCCTCTGAGACGATCACTACCTCGTTGTTTGCCCAAAAGCTGTGGCTGGGTGTTGAAGTTGAGAGCGATGGGGAGATGACACCTCGCCAGAAGCTGACCGGGGCACCTTACGCCATGAGCCTGGCACCCGGCGCCGTTGTCCTGGGCATGATCGACAAGGACAACCAGTACCCAGCCAGCCTTAACGTTGGCAACTCCGGCAATGGTTATGGCCTCGGAGTGGCGGCGTTAGGGACGGCTGGCATTGCCGTAGATGGCAGCGATATCGGCCAAACCGGCCTGCTGATCGATAACTTTACGCATGGCGCGGTGATCACCGGCACGGATGGCACCGGTCTGCAGGTGAATGGATTCGGAGGGGTTGCGAATGATGATTATGGGGTGCGCGGGAGCAGCAAGAATAATGATGGCGTTTTTGGCTGGAGTACCGGTACAGGTGCTTCCGATACTGGGGTCAGCGGGCGTGGGGAAGATGGCTACGGCGTCTATGCTTTCTCCATCCAAAACTCCTATGGTATTTACACCCCGGATGACCTGTACGTCGGCGGCAGCTGCACCGGTTGTGCGCTGCGCTACGTCGGCTATAACGCCTCTGATGTCACTTTGCAGCCAGGGGATACAGTCGGTGCAGCCGGCGTCGATTTCCTGGAGGGGATGTCCACCCCGGTGATGAAAGTGGCAACCGCGGTCGCAGGGAAGGAAGTCCTGGGAGTGGTCGTCGGGGCTGCGGAGATGTACAGGGTCGAAGCCGGGGTCAATGATGCACAGGCGGGAGCGCACTTCGGCGCGACCGGCGGAGCTGCAGCACCCGGTGATTACCTGATCATCGTGGTCCAAGGACCGGTGCAGGTGCGCGCGGCCGATGCGAATATCCAGCCCGGTGACATGGTTTACCAGGGTAGCGCCGGAATCAGCACGGAAGCCGGTGGTACGGTCATCGGCATGGCTCTGGAGGCCGTGGATGCCGGTGGCATGGTCTGGGTTCTGGTAGGCTACCGCTAACCAATCCCCATGATGAGGTGACACCATGAAGAAACTGCTTGTTATCATCCTGGCAGGGTTGATTATCGTGGCGCTCGGAGCAGGCATCGTCCTGGCCGAGTCCCCGTTGAAGTCCTCGACCAACTATGCCGTTCCCTGGGACGTGGTCGCGGGAGGTGGGGGAAAGATGTCCTCAGCCAACTATGCCATCAGCAGCACGACCGGTCAGACAGCCATAGGGCCAGGCTCCAGCAGCGGCTATGCAATTGGAGCCGGCTACTGGTACGGTGCGGTCGAGCAAGAGTACCAAATCTATTTACCTTTAGGGATCAAGAGCGCGCTCCCCTGAGGGAACAAATTGTGCCAAGCGACCAGGGAGATGCCTCTTCCCTGGTCGCTTTCCCGAAATGAGTATCAGAGCGCTGAGTCCGCGCAGGCTGCTACAAAATTCGGTGCGATCCTATCAGATTTATTAGCGTAAGGAGTGGTATTTACGGTAAAATAGAGCTATAAGCCTTATTAGGGAGGAAGGAAAGGCTATGGTCGGGATTTTCGCAGTCGCAGTGGTGTGCACAATCCTGTATTTCACATTCAAGAACAGGACCAATAAATTCGAGGAGATCGAGCGCCAGCAGGCAATGCGGCGCGCCGTGCTGAAGCTGCACGAGGACAGCCGCCGCTACGGGCTTTAGTCCGTCTGTGTGCTGCCGCTAGTGAGTACGCTTCGCTACCCTGCCACCAGCATGGGCAGGTATGTTTTCAGCGGCAGGTCTTCCCGCGGGACAGGGAATGGAGGTACCGGTGGGGGTACCGGGAGTGGGTTCCCGCCAAAGTTTTCGCACTGGCACTCCATATTGCCCTGTACTTCATTGCCCCCGCCGGTAGGAGGCGGGCGGTTGCCCTTGCACTGCAGGTTGCCGCCAATCGTGTTGCCGATGATGGAGAGCTCGCCGGTGTTCCGAGTCGCCTGCAGGTTGCCGGCGATCGTATTTCGGGCTATGTTGAGGAAAGCGTGATTCTTCCAGAGCTGCATGTCGCTATGGATCTGCACCCCCTGGATATCAACTGCGCCTGACTTTATGATCTGGATGTTACCGCCAACCCACGAGCCGGGGTAAACGTTCACCCGGGCGGCATATTTGGCCTGGATATTGCCTTCCACGTGTACGCCGTCAGCGAGCAGTGTTGCGCTGCGTTCAACGAAGATATTCCCCTCCACACGTGTGCCGTTCAGGTTGCAAAGGGCATCTGGGGGCACGCGCAGGTTGTCGACCGTGATGGCACCCAGCATGCCGGTGCAGGGGTAGTCATCTGCCAGCACTCTGTCATTCGCAAGCAGGGAGATCACTGTTGTCAGCAGCGCAACCAACATCAACCTCTTCCAGCAGGACGTTTTACACATAGACCCTCCCAGTGGTGTCAACCTCTCGTCGATCCCTAAAACGTGCAAGCAGCGTGCCTACCAGCCCCAAAGTCAGGTGTAGTTCCACAAATAGTGTACACGAACTCGTGCAAGTGTCAATCACGAATAGCTTTGCTAAAAAAGAACAAACGTTCTGTGCTCGGAGATCGAATCGGTGTTGCGCCTTCCGCCATTCGCTGGTATCCTTAAAGCTGACCGCTAACCGCTGTCGGCACTCAATCATCGACCAACAAACAACCGGAACAACCACCCACTATGTATACCGCTATCGAAGGTGTCATCGGCGTCGGGAAGACCACCCTGGCGCGCCTGCTCCAGCCTGCTTTCCAGTCCGAGCTGCTGCTGGAGGTGTTCGAGGAAAATCCGTTCCTATCCGATTTCTACGGCGACCGGGAGCGCTATGCCTTCCAGACGCAGATCTTCTTCCTGCTCAGCCGCTACCACCAGCAGCGCCGGGCGGTGCCGAAAGTTCTGAGCGGCGGTGCCAACTTGCTGGCGGACTACACCTTCGAGAAGGATGCCCTGTTTGCTGGCATCAACCTCAAAGGCGACGAGCTGGAAATGTACCACCGCGTCCACGAGGCGCTGGCAGAGAAGATCCCGGTGCCCGATCTGGTGGTCTACCTGCGCGCCGATACGGACGTGCTGATGCAGCGCATCGCCCTGCGCGACCGTCCGTACGAGCGCAACATGGAGCGCGGCTATATCGGCGAGCTGAACCAGGCGTACGATGAATTTTATGTGAACCGCCAACTTGGAGGTGATGAAAGATCGCCGGTGCTGGTGATCGACACCAACCAGTTGGATTACGTGCACAGCGCTGAGAGCCTGCGTTGGGTAGAGAACCGCATCCGCCAGGCGCTGCATTTGTCGCCGTTCCAGGCTGAGCTGCCATTAGGGCTGAATGTCAAGGATTGAACGGGGACCCGGGCAAGGAAGGGGCGGGGAGAAGCGAGAATAAATCTATGCGCATTAATCAGCAGACCCTGATGAAAATCGCTCAAGACACGGTTTCCCGCCGGGTGCGTCGCGACCACGGCCTGCTGGCAGCCTTCCTGTGCGGCTCCGTACTCGAAGACGATTACTTGCTGGGCGGAACGACCGATATCGATCTGGTGTTCATCCACGCCGATGCAGTGCCGGACGAGCGCGAGATCGTGCGCCTGACCGACGAGGTGCATATCGATATCGGGCATTTCCCGCAGAAGGCTTTCCGCCAGACGCGCATGCTGCGCCTGCACCCCTGGCTGGGACCGACCATCTTCGACTGTAAGCCGCTATACGACCCGCAGCATTTCATGGATTTCACGCAGGCCAGTGTGCGCGGCCAGTTCCATCGACCGGATTACGTTCACCAGCGCTCGCGCCAGTTGGTGGACAGCGCCCGCCAGGTGTGGATGTCTTTCTACACCGACCTGCCGGAGCAGCCCGGGCCGGATGAGCTGTACCTTTATCTGACTGCCGTGGAAAGCGCCGGAAATGCCATTGCCAGCCTGTACGGCCCGCCTCTTACCGAGCGGCGCTACCTTTTGGGCTACCGCCAGCGGGTCGAGGCCGCCGGATACAGCGGGCTGTATCCGGGGATGCTGGGCCTGATTGGCGCGCCAAATGCTGACCTGCAGGCGCTGCCAGTCTGGCTGGCCGCCTGGCGGGTATGCCTGGAGGGGCTGCCGGCTGAGTCTACGCCGAAGCGCCTTGACCCCCAACGCATCCCTTACTACCAGCGCGCCTATGAGGCCATCCTGGATGGGGACCAGCCGCTGGCGGTGCTGTGGTCGCTGCTGCAGACCTGGACGATGGCTGCTGGTCAGCTCCCGGAAGAAGCGGACAGCCTGGCGGCCTGGGAGAAGGCGTGCGGAAGCCTGGGTCTGCTGGGTGCTGGGTTTGCAGAACGGGTCGAAGCCCTGGATGCCTATCTGGATATGGTGGAAGAGATTATGGATAACTGGGGGCGAGCCAGCGGCGTGTGAGCCGCGGCTGCTGAGATAAGTATAAACCTGGGGCAGAGCGCGGTGACTCTGCCCCAGGTTTTGTTTCATGTGAAACAAAATTCAGTTATTGCAGAAGCAACCGGTAAGGATGTTTCACGTGAAACAATACTTAGACTGCCATCTGTCGTACGAAACGTTGCGCAGGGCAGAGAGGTTCACACTCTGGTTTGGTTGAGCGCCGGGACATTTTGCTCCGCCAGCCAGTCTGTTATCGCCGCCTGGATCTGGTCACGGACACGTCTGAATACCTTCAGCGTGTCTTGCTCCGTACCGACAAATGCTGCCGGGTCTTCGAAGCTCCAGTGCAGGCGGTGGCTCACACCTAAAAATGTGGTCGGGCAGTTCTTCTCGGCATGGTCGCATACCGTGATCAGGTAACCGAAGTTGACATGCCCGAGGTACTCGCGCACGTCTTTCGAATGCTGACCTTTCAGGCTGATGCCGATCTCTTCCATGACCTGTTGGGTGTACGGGTTGATACCTTTCGGATCCAGGCCGGCGCTGTGGGCTTCGAACGTATCGCCGGCGTAGTGCCGCAGAAAGGCTTCAGCCATCTGGCTGCGCGCCGAGTTGCCGGTGCACAAGAACAGCACTTTTGTTTTGCTCATCCGGTTTCTATCTCCTTGCCGGGAGTTATGATGATTTTCCCATCTAGATAGTTTATGCCATCAGGTGTTTGACCATGCAGGCCGCGCTGCCAGGGCACAATGATTGGAATTCGCTGGTGCTGCCGATCGCCTCTGGCACCTTACTTCGTTCTGTAATGTGGTAGCCACGGGCGGCGAAGAAAGTCTCAGCGGTGGTGGTCAGCAGATAGGGTGCCCCCACTCCCTTGGATATAGCCAGCGCTTCGATGGCTGCCAGCAGGCGGGCGCCCAGACCCCGCCCACGATAGTCTGATTCGACCACCAGGGAGCGCAGCAGCCCGTTTTCATCGTAGCGCTCCAATCCCACGCAGCCGACCAGCCGCTCGCCTTCGTAAAGCGACAGGAAATCGTCCATTTGTGCCACGGTCAGGTCTTCGTATGGCAGATCGTTTTCTGCCAGCAGCGCCTTGACCTGCCCAATGTCCGCTCCGGGTGTGATGGTAATAACCGGCATCTAAAGCTCCTTTCCGGCGACTCAGCCGGACGGTTCTTCGTGCGCTCGTATGGATCCTGGGGAGGTAAAGTAGCGCTTCCGGAACCAGAATGCGACATTCACCAGCCCGATCATTATCGGCACCTCGATCAGCGGTCCGATCACGGTCGCAAAGGCTACCCCGGAGTTGATGCCGAACACCGCCACTGCCACCGCGATCGCCAGCTCGAAATTGTTGCTGGCCGCGGTGAAAGAAAGTGTGGTGGTAACCGGGTAGCTGGCGCTTGACCTGCGCCCGATGGCGAAGCTGACCAGGAACATCAGCACGAAGTAGATCGCCAGCGGAATGGCGATCAGCACAACATCCTGCGGAGAGCTCACGATCTTGTCCCCCTGCAGGCTGAACATAACCAGGATGGTGAACAGCAGCGCGACCAGCGTGATCGGGCTGATGCGCGGGATGAACTGGGTCTCGTACCAGGTTTTTCCCCGCCGTCGGATCAGGATGAAGCGGGTCAGCAATCCGGCGATGAAGGGGATGCCCAGGTAAATGAACACGCTCTGGGCGATATCGGCGATGCTGATATCCACCACGCTGCCCTGCATGCCGAGGACCGGCGGCAGCAGGGTGATGAAGATATAGGCGTAGATGCTGTAGAAGAAGACCTGGAACAGGCTGTTGAACGCCACCAACCCGGCGGCATATTCGCTGTCGCCGTCCGCCAGGTCGTTCCAGACGATCACCATGGCGATGCAGCGTGCCAGCCCGATCAAGATCAGGCCGACCATATATTCAGGATAGCCGCGCAGGAAGGTGATCGCAAGCAGGAACATCAGCACCGGTCCGATCACCCAGTTGAGCAGCAAGGACAGCCCCAGGATACGCGTATTGCGGAACACATCCCCCAGCTCCTCATAGCGCACTTTCGCAAGTGGGGGATACATCATCAGGATCAGCCCGATGGCGATGGGGATATTGGTCGTGCCTACCTGAAAGCGATTGACGAAGCTCTCTACACCCGGCAGGAAGTAGCCGAGCGCTACCCCGGCTGCCATTGCAAGGAAGATCCACAGGGTGAGGTAGCGGTCCAGTGTAGATAACCTGCGGCTGGTTTGAACGGTCATGCTGGGTCTCCTGAAGTACAGCCATTTGGCTGAATGGTTCAATGTCAATTGAACTATTGGGATAAAAAAAATTAAGCCAGTTCGATCTCTTTTACATCGAGGATGGTTTCTTGCGGTCCGCAGATGGTGCGCCGGGGGCGGATGCGCTGCGGGTCGAAGAACTCTCCAAGCGCCTGGTTGAGAGCAGTCAGGGCGTCCTGGTTCACCGAGTAATACACCCAGCGGGCATCCGTGGGGTCGCGCTGCGCCTCCACCAAACCGGCTTTGCGCAGCTCCCCCAGGTGGTAAGACACCAGGTTTGCCGGCATGTCCAGGTCACTGCCCAGCACGCAGTTGCACTGGTAGCCCTCCATGATCTGCTGGAAGATGTGCAGGCGCCTGGGTTCTGCCAGCACCTTCAGCCAGCGGGCGAGGCGTTCTAAGTCTGTGGGTGGGGATTTCAGAATCAAGCATAGATCTCCTGACTGGAAATATATTTCAATGATGGTTGAAGTATAGTCTCCTTTCGGCTGCCTGTCAATGCCATTTCCTTATCTGTTAGCCCAAAGTAGTAGAGTCCCCTTTTACCAAAGTTAAAATGTCCCCTTTGAAAGGGAGACAAAAGTGGACGAACTACTGACAATGAGCAAAAAAGAACTGAACCGATTAGAGGTCATGCAGCGGATCAAGGAGAAACGGCTGACACAGAAAGAAGCAGCCCGGATGCTGGGGCTCAGCGTGCGTCAGGTGAAGCGGCTATACAGTGCGTATCGCCAGCAAGGAGCAGTGGGACTGGTGAGCAAACGGCGCGGCAAGCCAAGCAATAATCGTTTGGATGTGCAAGTGGAGCAGCGAGGCGATCGACTTGATCCATGAACGCTACCGGGACTTTGGGCCGACGCTGGCACATGAGAAGCTGGTAGAAACACATGGGGTGAAGCTATCCGATGAGAGTGTGCGCAAGCTGATGATCGTGGAGGGGCTGTGGAAGCCGAAGAAAGCCAGGAAGGCGGAAGTGCACCAGCTACGAGAGCGGCGAGCCTGTTTTGGCGAGTTGGTATTGATTGACGGTTCAGAGCATGCCTGGTTCGAAGACCGAGGTCCGAAGTGTGTCTTGCTGGTGTTCATCGACGATGCCACCGGGCAGCTCTTGGAGCTGTTGTTTGTGCCCCAGGAGACCTTCTTTGCCTATTGCTTAGCTTCCCGGCATTACTTCGAGCGCTATGGCAAACCGCTGGCCTTCTACACCGACCGGCACGGCATTTTCCGGGTCAATCAACCCCGCCCGCTAGGCCTGACCAGTGGACAAACCCAGTTTGGACGGGCGATGGAAGAGCTGGACATCCAAATCTTGTACGCCAGCACCCCGCAAGCCAAAGGACGGGTTGAACGCGCCAACCAGACCCTGCAGGATCGCCTGGTCAAGGAACTACGCCTGCGCGGCATCTCGGATATGGCAGCCGGCAATGCCTACTTGCCCGAGTTCCGGGAAGACTTCAACCGCCGTTTTGCGGTCGTCCCCCGCAGCAATCACGATGCCCACCGGCCTTTGCTGCCCACCGATAACCTGGATCGCATCCTCACCCACCAGGAGACACGCACCCTGACCAAGAACCTGACCGTGCACTACAACAATGTCATCTACCAGATCCAGACCCAGCGCCCATCCTATGCCATGCAAAAGGCGCCGGTCACGGTATGCCAGAATGCCCAGGGAGAAGTCACCATTCTCTACAAAGACCGACCCCTCAATTACACCCTCTTTCTCAACCCCCAACGTCAGGCCCAAGTGGTGGACACCAAAACCCTCGATCGCCAGATCAGAACCCCCACGCCACCACCCGCCGACCACCCCTGGCGCCAATATGGGCGCCGCCTCAACGGCAAGCCCATCCCCAAGACCCCTCCCCATGGCGCAGACTAATTTGTGCCGGCTTTTGAGTTTTCCGCTTTCTGGCCAAAAACTGGGCAGAATGCAATTGGGCAGAGTGTGCTCAACTCTGCCCAGTCTTCGGCTCTCGTGTCGGCGCTCCGGTTGCTCTCCAGCAGGGCCGTACCCTCCGCACGAGTGCCTTCAGTCTACCATATCCGGTTATTCTCCCCTGCCAAAGGGGACATCTCTACTTTGGAAATCAGGGGACATTTCTACTTTGGCTTGACAGACCGAGTTTAGGCCTGGTTCGAACCATAAAAACAGGCACGTCCACTGGTGCTGCGTGGTATGATTGGGCGGAATACGACCTGCTTGAACCCTGCCGGGCAGCCTCACAGCTGCCCTGTTTCTGAACTAGAACTGAAAGAGGACCCTATGAAACCGGTGGATGGTTTCATTTTCGATCTGGACGGCACGATCTATCTGGGGGAAAAGGCTCTCCCCGGCGCGGTGGACTGTATTGCTGGGCTGCGCGGGTTGGGAAAACGAATCCTGTTCATCAGCAACAAGCCTCTCGAGCCCGCCAGTGCTTATGCCGATAAGCTCAGCCGCCTGGAGATCCCGGCATCGGAAGACGATATCATCACATCAGCCTATGTTCTGGGCTACCATCTCTCTCACACTCACCCCGAGTTTCGCCTGTACGTTGTTGGCGAGCCGAACCTGATCGCCGAGCTGCGTGGTCATGGCTTGAATATCGTCGATGGGTTTTACGAACAGGACCCCAAAAGCGTCATCGACCCTGCCGGGATCGACGCCGTGGTGGTCGCCTTCGACCGCACGCTGGACTACCGCAAGCTCAACACAGCTTACCAGGCGCTGGTGCAGGGGGCGCGCTTCTTTTCGACCAATGCGGATAAGATCTGCCCCATGCCCGGAGGGGGCATCCCCGATGCCGGGGCGACGATTGCTGCCCTGGAGCATATCACCGGGCGGGAGGTCGAGCTGGTCGCCGGCAAACCGTCTAAGCTGGTGATGCAGGTCGCCTCGCAGCGCCTGGGCTTGCCGTCCGAGCGGATCATGATGGTGGGAGACAGATTGGAGACGGATATATACATGGGGCAGCAGTCCGGTATGCGGACTGCCGTCGTGCTCACCGGGGTGACAGGTCGCCAGGATATCCAGGGTCTGGCTTACCCCCCGGATTATGTGTTGGAAAATCTGGGAGAGCTGCTGGCGCTGGTGCGCAATGCGGCTAGACATTGATCATCGAAACACATAGAAAATGGAGGGCTTTATGAGTGAGCGGCTGCCGGTATTTATTGGCAACCAGGCGTTGGCGGAATTTATCCGCTACTGCGGTCAGCGAAAGCTGCGGGACTTCCTGCTGGTAGCGGACCAGAACACGTACCAGGCTCTGGGTAAGGACGCGTATGAAGCGTTGGCGGCTCAGGGCTTCGACGTGGTTGCTGTGGTGCTCAAAGGCGAGGAAGTCCTGGCAAACGAGCACTACCTGGTGCGGGTGCTGCTGAGCTACGACCTGAAGGAGAGGACCTTCCTGGCAGCCGGTTCCGGGACGATCACCGACATCACCCGCTTTGTCAGCCACCGCGTTGGCAGGGATTTCATCTCGCTGCCGACTGCCCCTTCTGTGGATGGCTTCACTTCGATCGGTGCACCGCTGGTAGTTGGCGGTTTGAAGCAGACCGTTGTCTGCCAGGCGCCGCGCGCCGTATTCGCCGACCTGCCGACCCTTGCAGCCGCTCCACGCCGTTTGATTGCTGCCGGTTTCGGTGATCTGGTGGGCAAATACCTGTCGATCGCAGATTGGAAGCTGGGTCATCTTTTGTGGGATGAGGTCATCGACGAAGACATCGCCGGTCGCATGCTGGGTGCGGCGCAGGACTGCGCCGGGCGCGTCAGGGATATCGCCGGGGGCTCGGTCGAGGGTGTCCGCCTGCTGATGGAAGGGCTGATCGAGGCCGGTTTTGGCATGCTCGAGTTTGGTAACACCTCTCCTGCTGGCGGCGCAGAGCACCATATTGCCCACTTATGGGAGATGATGATGCTCGCAGACCACCGCACAGCAGCCCTGCATGGTGCCAAAGTGGGCGTCGCTTCGGTCATCGCCGCCGGGTGGCATGCCGAGCTGAGAAAGATGTCGCGAGATCAGGCAGCAGGCCCGCCTGCGAAATGCTCGCCTGCCAGACCCACAGGAAGAGCAGACGAAAATCAGGTCGGTCTTCGGTCCTATCGCGGACGAGATCCTGCCCACCCAGACCGAGTTCATCAACATGAGTGGTAGTCGCTTTGAGGCGCTGAAAGAACGCATCCTGGAGCAATGGGAGCAGGTGCAGTCAATCGCAGCCGGTGTGCCCGCGCCTGATGAGCTCTCCAGCTGGCTAAGGATGGTCGCCGGACCGGTCAGCCCGACCGATCTGAAGCTGAAGCCCGAAGAGGTACAAGTTGCCCTGGATTACAGCCACTATATGCGCAAGCGCTTCACGATTAACAAGCTGCGCATCTTGTTGGGTATCACCTGATCCGGACAATTGACATGTGCTGAGACATGATTTCGTGTTCCTCTTTTGGGATCTTGGGGTGGATTGCATTGCATACTTCTGCGTGGTAGAATGATTGTAAAATGGGTCTGAATTAGACCCAGGAGGTCGGTTTTATGGAACAACAGATAGCTACTTTTGCGGTTAAGAAAGGGCTGGCTCAGATGTTGAAAGGCGGCGTGATCATGGATGTGGTCACTCCCGAGCATGCCCGGATTGCAGAGGATGCTGGCGCCGTAGCGGTCATGGCTTTGGAACGTGTACCAGCGGATATCCGCGCTCACGGTGGTGTAGCGCGCATGAGCGACCCAGAGCTGATCCTGCAGATCATGGACGCCGTCTCTATCCCCGTGATGGCTAAGTGCCGTATCGGGCACTTTGTCGAGGCGCAGGTCTTGGAAGCGATTGGTGTGGACTACGTGGACGAATCCGAGGTGCTCACTCCTGCTGATGAGTCACATCATATCAACAAGCACGCCTTCAAGGTCCCCTTCGTTTGCGGCTGCCGCAACCTAGGGGAAGCGCTGCGCCGGATCGGCGAAGGCGCGGCCATGATCCGCACCAAGGGTGAAGCCGGGACCGGGGATGTGGTCGAGGCGGTACGCCATGCCCGCTCGGTCTTGGGCGAGATCCGCCGCCTGCAGAATATGCCGGAGGATGAGCTGATGTCTTACTCAAAAGATATCGGTGCGCCGTACGATCTGGTCTTGGAGACGCGCGAGTTGGGACGCCTGCCGGTGGTCAACTTTGCCGCCGGTGGTGTGGCGACCCCGGCAGATGCAGCTTTGATGATGCAGCTGGGTGTCGACGGTGTCTTTGTCGGTTCGGGAATATTCAAATCCGGCACGCCGGCCCAGCGGGCGGCAGCCATCGTGAAGGCAGTGACCCACTTCAACGACCCGTACATTCTGGCGGAAGTCAGCCGCAATCTCGGCGAGCCGATGGTCGGTCGCCAGATATCGAGCATCCCGGAGGCAGAGCTGATCGCCGGGCGAGGCTGGTAGGCCCCAGTCGGCGGGCATTGTGGGTTATGAAGATCGGGGTGCTGGCCCTGCAGGGAGACTTTGCTGAACACCAGGTCATGCTGCAGAACCTGGGTGTGGAGGTGGTTGAAGTCCGCCTGCCAGAGCAGTTGCAGGATTTGGATGGGCTGATCATCCCTGGCGGCGAGTCCACCACCATCGGCAAGCTGGCGGAGGATTACGGTCTCATCGAGCCGCTGCGCCGCTTTGGGATGCAGAAAGCGATCTGGGGCACCTGTGCGGGTGCGATCTTCCTCTCGAAGGATGCCCGGCGCAAGCAGCCGCTGCTCGGATTGATGGATATCAAAGTGGAGCGCAACGCCTTTGGGCGCCAGATCGCCAGCTTTGAGATCGAGCTGCACGTACCGGCGCTGTCTGAAGTGGATGGTGAAGCACGCCCGTACCATGCCGTGTTCATCCGCGCCCCACTGATAGAATCCGTGCAGGGGGAGGCACAGGTATTGGCTACTCTGGAAGATGGTCGTATTGTGGCCGCCCGGCAGGATCGCCTGCTGGCAACATCTTTCCATCCTGAACTGACCGGCGATGATCGCTTCCATCGCTATTTCTTACAGTTGGTGGGGTCCGGCGAAGCTGCCGCTGACGTTGTTGCTGTCGGGTGATATTGTGCGTTGGAGTACCTGTCTGTGAGCCTGACATACGGATGAGCATTCGACCCCTGGACTGGCGCGATATACCCGCTCTGCACCGTTACCGGAAGCAAAGTGTGTTCCTGAACAGTGCGCTGCTGCTCACGCGCGGCGCGCATTTGTTCGCGGGATCGACTGCTGTCGTACCTGGCGCCGGCTTCCGGTATCTTTACCAGTGTTAGCACCAACAACCATGATACAAAACATAATCTCATCGGGCAGGTCATGCATCTGCAGGCATCTCAAACCGCCCAACTGACCTTCCTGATGCCTGAAGTGGCGCTGGAATCTACCTCCCTCCCCGATCTCCTGGACCATTTGTCGGTGCAGGTGATCGAGCATGGCGCGTTTCGTCTGCTGGTTGAGGTCGACGAACGCAGCCGGGCATACGAATCCTTGCGCAGCACCAGTTTCTCTATCTATGCCCGACAACGAGTTTGGCGCATCCCCGAACCTGACCTCCGGGCAGGAGCTACCCGTATCCTGGCAGGTTGCCTCCGAGCAGGATTTGATCCCGGTGAGGTCCCTGTATACCAACACCGTGCCGGGTCTGGTGCAGCAGGTAGAGCCCTTTCCGGTGGAACGCTTGAATGGGATGGTATTCCGCCAGGGTGAGGACGTGCTGGCATACATCGAGCTCAAATACGGGCACCGCGGCATATTCGCCCAGCCATTCATTGATCCAGATGCCGAGCACCTTGTTCCCGGTTTGTGGGATCTGCTGCCTCAGGTGCCGCATCGCCGTTCTCGCCCGGTATATTTGTGCATCCGCTCGTATAATTCCTGGCTGGAGTCTTCGCTGGAAGATTTCGGCGCCGAGACCGGACCGCTCCAGGCGGTGATGGTCAAACATCTGGCAGTGCCTCAGAAAGCTGTGCGCACATTTGCCTTACCTGCCCTCGAGGGTGGGCATCCGGAGGTTACTGCGCCGATCTCACAATCTCGCCTGGTTCAGAATGGGGTGTCACAAACGGAAAATAATGGGTATTGAACTTATGCAGCTCAGGGGAAAAAGCTACCCGATATCACACCGGCTGCAGAACTCTTAGGATATATATGTCACAACGAAAGATAACCGATGATTTGCAGGCGCTGCTGGATGTGCTCCCGGCAGAGGTTCAGGGGGCGGTTAATCAAGCGGATGATTTTGATAACCTGTTAGAGATCATCCTGGATCTGGGGCGCGTGCCCGACGGCGCGCTTCGTCGACCGTGAAGTGGTGCTGATCCAGAAAGAAGTCAGCCATGAGCAAATTGCCTTTGTGGTCGAGCGCATCGGCGAGTTCGACGCCGATAACCGGGCCGGGTTGGAACGTACGCTGCACCGCATCGCCGCCATCCGCAACCGGCGCGGCCATATTGTCGGGCTGACCTGCCGCGTCGGGCGGGCTGTCTACGGGACAACCGATATCATCAAAGACCTGATCGAGAGCGGGAAGAACCTGCTGCTCTTGGGCAGACCGGGAATTGGGAAAACCACCATGCTGCGCGAGGCCGCCCGCATCCTGGCGGAGACGAAGCGGGTGGTGATTGTGGACACTTCCAATGAGATTGGTGGTGATGGAGACGTGCCGCACCCGGCGGTGGGTCGTGCCAGGAGGATGCAGGTTGCCAAGCCCTCCCTGCAGCACGAAGTGATGATCGAAGCGGTGGAAAACCACAACCCGGAAGCGATCGTGATCGATGAGATCGGGCGTGAGCTGGAGGCCGCAGCCGCGCGCACGATCGCTGAACGCGGCGTCCAGCTGATCGGCACCGCGCACGGCAATACGCTGGAGAACCTGCTGCTCAACCCTACCCTGTCCGATCTGGTGGGCGGCATCGAGTCGGTCACCCTGTCGGACGAGGAAGCACGCCGGCGGGGCACGCAGAAGACAGTTTTGGAGCGGCGCGCTCCTCCCACCTTCGACGTGCTGATCGAGATCCAGAACCGCGACCGCTTAGCGGTGCACCCCGAGGTCTTGGCTGCGGTGGACGCCTTACTGCGCGGCTATCCCCTGCCGCCCGAGATACGCTCGCGCGACGAGAGCGGGTTTCACATCGAGCGTCCTGCTGCCGCCCCACGCCCCACGCAGGCTGGGCGTTCCCAACCGGGGTACCAGCAGACGACCAACAACGGGCAAGCAGACCAGGACACACGCCTGGGGCAAGCCGATGCTGCCTCCCAATCAACTTCCCGCTTTTTCCAGGACCCTGGCGCTGTTCCTGGGCGCAACCAGCTCCAGACGATCCGCATCTATCCATACGGCGTAGCCCGAAACCGTTTGATGCAGTCGATCAAACGGCTGCGTGTGCCGGCTGTGGTGGTCAATGAACCGGGTCAGGCCGATGTGCTGGTAACGCTGCGCTCCTATTATCGCAAGCGCCAGCGTACCATCATCGATTCAGAAAACCGGGGCATGCCGATCTATGTGCTGCGCGCCAACACCATCAACCAGATGCAGCAGTTCCTCAGTGACCTGTTCAACCTGTCGGTGTACGCGTACGACGAGCAGGGAGAGGATATGGTGCGCAGCGAAACCCGGGCGGCAATTGAGGCGGTCCTGAACGGCGAGCGCTGGGTGGAGCTGCAGCCGGCCTCTTCTTCGGTGCGTCGCCTGCAGCACCAGATGGCCCGCCAGGCCAACCTGGCTTCGCATTCCTATGGAAAAGAGCCCTACCGTCGAGTGCGAATTTTCAGGGAGTGAGGCCGGGAAGCGCCTGCCGCAGAGCGATGTTTATTACCTTCGAGGGATCAGAGGGGAGTGGAAAATCCTCCCAGCAGGCGCAGCTTGCCGAATACCTGGCTGCGCAGGGCTACCCGATTCTGGCAACCCGCGAGCCTGGTGGCACGCCCATCGGCGAGCAGGTGCGCGCCATCCTCTCCGACCTGGAACATACCGCCCTGCACCCGCGTGCTGAAATCCTGCTTTTCCAGTCCTCACGCGCCCAGCTTGTAGAACAGGTCATCCGCCCGCACCTGGAGGAAGGGTATGTGGTCTTGTGCGATCGCTATGCCGACTCCACCATCGCCTACCAGGGCTATGGCTACCAGCTGGTCGACCTGGACCTGCTGCGCACGATTGTGGATTTCGCTACCGGGGGGCTGAAGCCGCAGCTGACCTTGATGCTGGATGTGGATGTAGAGGAGGGCTTGCGCCGGCGTGCCCGGGGGGGTGAATGGAATCGCCTGGACACCTACGATCTGGATTTCTACCAGCGCGTGCGTCAGGGCTACCTGGAGATGGCCCGCGCTGAGCCTGAGAGGTGGGTGCTGATCGACGCCGGAAAACCGCCTGATGAGGTCCAGGCAGCTATCCGGGCTGTGGTTCAGGAAAGGTTAAAGGAACTGGTTTAGAGCGGGCGCAGTTTAAACATGGTTAGGGATGTGAGACTCCCTAAAATCATTCAGGGCTGCCGTCCCTAGAAATCGTCCATGCCTCCGAAGCCGCCCGGGGAACCATCGGCGTCCCCGCCCAGGTCTGGGATCGCCTCTTCGATCTCCTCCGGACTCTGACCGGATTCCAGGCGGTCGATCACTTCATCGAACTCGGGTCCCATGTCCTCGCCCATCTCACGGCTCATCTGGCGCATCATACGCCCCAGCGCCTGCGGGTCCTCATCCAGCCCTTCCAGGCTGCTTGGATCAGCCATAGACTCCATCCGGCTCTCTTCAGAGCGCGCGACGCGCACCCGGGTGATCCGCCGCCGTACATTGGTGCTGTTGCAGTGCGGGCAGTGGACGGGTTTGCTCCCATATTCGCTGTAGCTGAGGAATACCTCGAATCTTTTTTTACAGTCCAAACAGATATGTGGGTAATATGGCATAATATCTCCCGACGATGTGCAAATCGCCGGTAGCATCTTTATAGCATGCAAATTCTATAACGGCGATTTGCCAGGGTGTTTAGGAATTATAATCAAAAAACTATGACTGATTCAATCGATGAAATAACACAAACCAGCCAGCCCTTGATGATCGTGATCTCCGGGCCATCCGGTGCAGGGAAAGACAGCGTCATCCAGCGCATGAAGGAACGCAATACTTCAATGCACTTTGTCGTCACTGCCACCACCCGCCCCGCCCGACCGGAAGAGCAGCATGGTGTGGATTACTTCTTTGTCTCCCATGATGAGTTTGCCAGGATGATCGAGCAGGACGAATTGCTGGAACACGCTATTGTTTATAACGATTATAAAGGCATCCCCAAGCAGCAGGTGCGCGACGCGCTGGCGAGCGGCAAAGATGTCATCTTACGGGTGGATGTCCAGGGCGCTGCCACCATCCGTAAAAAAGCCCCCAAGGCACTGTTTATTTTTATCACGATCGAAAGCGAGGCAGAGCTGATCACGCGATTGGAGGCACGTAAGACAGAGACCCCAGAGGGGCTGAAGCTTCGCATCGCCACTGCTCGCCAGGAGATGAAGCGCATGGTAGAGTTCGATTACGTCGTTTTGAATAAGGAAAACGAGCTGGATGAGACGGTCGAACTCGATCCTGGCGATAATCCGGGCAGAACACCTGCCGCGTGCACAAAACAAAGGTTACATTATGAACATAGAAAACCCGCCCCCCGCTGGCTATCCGGCTCAGGCTGAAACTCCCAGAACAGTCCAGGTCCAGACGCCGCAAGGACAGCCGGTGATCACCTATACCTTGCTGGGCATATCCATCCTGGTCTACCTTCTGCAGTTAGCCACCCAGTATCTGCTGGCAGGCACCGACCTGCCCGCGCTGTACGGGATGAAGATCAACCCCTTTATCATCGATGGACAGTTATGGCGCTTAATAACGCCGATGTTCCTGCACGGTTCGATCCTGCACCTGGCTTTCAATATGTATGCCCTGCTCATCTTCGGACCGAGGTTGGAACGCTTCTATGGGCATGGGCGTTTCCTGGCGCTGTATTTTGTGAGCGGTTTTGCCGGGAATGTGGCCTCATTTTTGTTCACCGAGTCACCTTCCCTGGGTTCTTCCACTGCCATCTTTGGGCTGCTAGGGGCCGAAGCGGTGTTCTTATACCGCAACCGGGAGCTGTTCGGCAGCGGCTCGCAGCGTGCGCTGATTAACTTGATCACGATAGCGGTGTTGAATCTTTTTATCGGCCTGTCACCCGGCAGCGGCATCGACAACTGGGGCCATATCGGCGGGCTGGTCGGTGGTACGCTGTTCGCCTGGTTTGCCGGACCGCTGCTGCGCGTAGAAGGCGGCTACCCGAATTTCACGCTGGCAGACCAGAGACAATCCGGGGCTGCCGTGGTGGGGGCAGTGGGGGTATTTGCCCTGTTTGCAGTGCTGGCTGCTTTGGGCATTTATTTCGGAGCGTAAAAGACCGGGGGTCGCTTTTCCAGGAAAGCCTGCACGCCTTCCCTGTGCTCGTCTCCCAGGGCGGCGATATCCTGCATATAGGCCTCATAATCCAGCACCTGTTCCAAATTATCCAGGACGGCTTTATTGAAGGCACGCTTCGCCAGCCCCATGGCATGAACCGGACCGTATGCTAATGCGGATGCTATGAACAGGGCTTGCTCGTCCAGCTCTGCTGCCGGGACGACCCGGTTTACCAAACCCAGGGCCAGCGCCTGTTGGGCATCGACCGGTGTGTTGGTGAACGCGAACTCGCTGGCACGTCCCAACCCGACCACCGCCGGCAGCAGCAGAGAGACTGCCGAATCGGGTGCCAGCCCGACCCCGGAAAAACCGACCACAAAGCGGACGTTATCAGCAGCCACGCGCAGGTCGCATGCCAGCACGATCCCCAGCGCCGCGCCGGATACCGGGCCGTTGATCGCCGCCAGCACGGGTTTAGGCAGCCTGCGTATCTGCAAGATCAGGGGGTTGTAGGTGCGCTGCAGGTGGCCGCGGAAAGAGGTCCCTGCGGCATCTTTGATCTCCAGCATGTCCTGCCCGGCGCTGAACACATCTCCGGCTGCGCTGAGCAATACACAGCGCACCTGTGCGTCCCGCTCCGCCTGGCGGAATGCATCGTGCAGCGAGCGGATCATCTCGGCGTTGATGGCATTGACTTTGGGGCGTTCGAGGTGCACGCTCAGCACGCCGTTCTCCAGTTTTGTCAAAACCCCGGGTTCCGTTGCTGGCATAGCGCCTCCTTTGCTGGCATGTATATAGCAAATCCCCGGGATTCTGGCCCGGGGATTTCAATCCTTCGTGTATGACTTATTCAGGCAGGTCGGGGAAACCGAAATCGTCGTCGGATTCTTCCCCGCTGTCATCCTCGTAGTAGCCCAGCTCCAGCTCGACCTGGTCGTCGATCAGCCGTACCCATAAGAGCAGCAGCTGCCCGTCATCGGTATCCACGTACCTGGCAGCGACAATCGGTGCGTTGTTGAGCAAACCGTCCGGTGTGCGGTATTCCAGGTGCATGGTTTGCTGCTCGTGCCAGGCACGGTAGCAGCGCTCCACCAGGGCGGGGCCATTATAAGTGCGCAGCCGGGTGACGGCGATATCTCCAAGCAAGGATCCCTCGCTCAGCCCAAGTGCCCAACCATCGGTAATCTCTTCAAAAGTAGGGGGTGGCCCCTCAATTATCGTGATTTTATCTTCCATTCTGACCTCCGGTCTTAAGAATCATACCATGAAAAACAAACCCGAATCTAAAGCGTTTCTTAGAGCTTGCCAGGATGAAAGCTCGAGCGACCGGCGCTTAAGTGCATGCGCTCCGGTCACGGGGTTAGGGTTTTGGCGGGTATAATGCGATACAGATCAATCGGCGATACAGATCAATCGGCATTAGAGAGCAGTGATTTTGAGAGTGAAACAATGTATAAATTAGTGATCATGATCGGGCCGCTCGATAACTGGGCGGCTTTTGACGACGCCTGGCCGCGCTTCCTGCACCAGGTGGAGAACATGCCCGGGCTGCGCCGGGAAGCTACCAGCCGTGTGGATGCCATCCTGTACGGCACGTCACAGGTAGCGCTCATCCACGAGCTGTATTTCGATTCGCAGGCTGGCGCTCGGCAGGCCATGGAATCGCCGTCCGGCAGCGCGGCGGGTCAGCTGCTGCAGGCCATGACCCGCGGACAGATGACGCTGTTCCTGGCAGACCATAAAGAAGACGACCTGGAGAATATCCTCAAATTCAAGCCCTCAGCCCCGGCTGAGCCGGAGCCAGACCAGGAGGATCCCGCAGGATGAACTCCGGGAGCGCGGCTGTGCGCTTGATCCTCTCGGCGTTTGTTGTCCTGCTGATCGCCGGGGGTTATTACCTGTACCGGGGGATTGCTTCCGGGGAGTTAGCAGCCACTGCGGAGCGTTTGACCCGCCTGCGGCAGTGGTTCAGCGATCCGGCTGCTCACCCCGAGTGGGCGATCAGCGCCTCCGGGCGCTGCGGGGAGGCACCCTTTCAGTACCCGACCAGCGGCTATATCGGGTTTATCTGGGGAGATTCTTTCCGCATCGGGCACCGCCACCAGGGGCTGGATATCTTTGGAGGCCAGCCTGTCGGGGTGACACCTGTGGTGGCTGCTTACCCGGGTTATCTGAGCCGCCTGCCGGACTGGAAATCCTCGCTGATCGTCCGCCTGCCCCAGGACCCGCTGCAGCCCGAACGGCAGATCTGGACCTATTACACTCACCTGGCAGACGCCAACGGCACGTCCTATATCTCCCCGGAATTTCCGCCCGGGACCAGCGAAGTGTATGTTGAAGCCGGCACGCTGCTCGGCTACCAGGGCAACTATTCCGGCGATCCGGATAATCCCACTGGCGTCCACCTACACTTCTCCATCGTGCTGGATGACGGGCAGGGTCGTTTCCGGAACGAGCTGGAGTTCGATAACACGCTCGACCCTTCCCCGTATTTCGGATTAACGCTGAACGCTGACGAGAACCGGGGAGGGGTCCCGGTCTGTGTAGAATAACCAGGAGGGTATGCCGATGTTCGATTTCAAAGAAAGAGTCGTCCTGGTGACCGGCGCCGGACGTGGGATTGGGCGGGCGATAGCCGTAACCTTTGCCCAGCAGGGTGCGGCTGTCGCCGCCAACGATATCACCCCGGTCAACCTGGACGAGACCGTGCGCATGATCGGCGCAGAAGGCGGGCGCTGCAAAGACTATGTCTACGATATCGCCAAGAAGATGCCCGTCCAGGCGATGATCGATGCGGTGATGGACGATTGGGGGCGGATCGACATCCTGGTCAACAACGCCGGGGTCGAGCCGCATGCTGCGCTGCTGGAGATGGACGAGTGGGACTGGCGTCGGACGATGGACGTCAACCTGAACGGTCCCTTCTTCACCATCCAGTCTGTGGGGCGATTGATGCGCGAGCAAGGGGGCGGGGCGATCGTCAACATCGCCTCGATCGCCGGGCGCGCTCATGGTTTGATAGACCGCAGCGCCTACGTGGCCAGCAAGCTGGGGCTGATCGGGCTGACGCGCGAGGCGGCGCGCGAGCTGGCTGCCTACAATATCCGCGTTAACGCCGTCTGCCCGGGGGTGATCGAGACGGAGATGACCGCAGAGCTGCGCCGGGATGATGCCATGATGCAGAAATGGCTGGGGGATATCCCTCAGGGACGCCTGGGTTTGCCGCAAGACGTGGTCAACCTGGTGCTGTTCCTGTGCAGCGATGCCGCATCTTATCTCACCGGTCAGGCGATCAACGTCGACGGCGGCAAGGTAATGAGCTGATCCCCCTAACCCCTCTCCCCTAACCCCTCCCCCTCATCTTCCGTATGCGCCTGCACATCCCCCCCGCCTTATACCACCGCCGCTTCCTCTACCTATGGCTTGGGCAGACCATTTCAATTGCCGGGACGCAGATGCAGACCTGGGCGTTGTTCTGGCATATCCGCACTCTGACCGACCAGCCGATCGCGTTGGGCGGCGTGGGGCTTGCGCGCATCCTGCCGATCGTTGTCTTCTCGCTGATCGGTGGCGCCGTGGCGGATGCCGTTGACCGCCGACGATTGCTGTTCGCCACCCAGAGCCTGATGGCGCTGACCGCTGTCGCCCTGGCGTGGCTAACATTTCAGGAACACATCGCCTTGTGGCAGATCTACCTGCTGACTGCCGTCCAGGCGATGGCGGTTGCGTTCGACACGCCCTCCCGCCAGGCCTTGATACCAAACTTGATCCCGGCGCGCGACTTGCCTAACGCCTTCAGCCTGAACTCGATCGGATTCCAGGCCGGCTCGATCATCGGACCGGCCTTGAGCGGTCTGGTGATCGCCTATCTGGGGCAGGCTTCTGTTTACCTGATCAACGCTGCCAGCTATGGGGCTGTGATCGTCGCTTTGCTGCTGATGGGCACTGTGGCGCAGGCTGCCGACCCGCTGAAGCGCCCGGAGGTGAGCCTGAACGCCATCCGGGACGGCGTCCGTTTCATCCGCAGCTCTCCGATGATCCTATCGACCATGCTGCTGGATTTTTTCGCCACCTTCTTCTCTTCTGCCAACACGCTGATGCCGGTCTATGCCCGTGATGTTCTAAAAGTGGGCGTAATCGAATATGGCTGGCTGTCTGCAGCACAGGCTATCGGCGCTACCCTGGCGGCTCTGGTGATGTCGCAGATGGACGAGATCCGCCACCAGGGGAAGATATTTCTCTCGGCAGTGGTGGCGTTCGGTCTGGCAACGATCACCTTCGGGCTGGCGCGCAGCCTGCCGCTGGCGATTGTCGCCCTGGTCGCAATAGGCGCCTCGGATTCGGTAAGCATGATCATCCGCAACACCATTCGCCAACTGCAGACGCCGGACCACCTGCGCGGGCGCATGGTCAGTGTTAACCAGATATTCTTTATGGGTGGACCGCAGTTAGGGGAGGTGGAGGCCGGGGTGGTAGCCCAGATTTTCGGGCCAGTTTTTGCGATCGTCAGCGGCGGAATTGGCTGCCTGCTGGCTGTGGGTTGGATCGCCCGCCGCTGGCCGCAGCTGCGGCGCTACAACGGCGATGAGCCTGTCCTGGCGGGCGCGACGGCGGATTGATAGGATGTTATCTAAATAACTGGACTGGGGAAGTATTGGGTTATGCAAGCCAGTCTTCAAGTGTTAGATCAGAAAGGTTAGTCAAGCGCATAAAATGTTTCTGATTATGTGTTACTAACACCCCTTTGTATTCTATAGCGATACTGGCAATTTGCAGATCAAAATCACTTATAACTGTACCAGCCTGCTCAAACCGAGCCTTGAGATCTCCGAATCGACGAGCCGACCACTCATCGAATGGCAGTATAGTAAGCGCAGCTAACATCACATCCAGGCGGGCCAGGTTGTTGGCGGGATACTGCGACTTTACTGCCCCATGAACCAATTCTCCAACACTGGTCGCGGTTATGGCAAGCTCTTCATCAGGCATAATATACCCAGACGGATCGAATTGGGCGCGCAGGATTGCTATACAGTGATCGCTGTCCAGAATCTTCATAGTCCGATATCTGGACGTGAGGATGCTGACTGTCTTTGACCTTCGATTTCATCTGCCATGGTTGTCAGGTCAGCTTCCTCCTGCCACAAGCCGTATGCAGCCATTACGGGGTGCAGCTCATGCCGTTCAACCTTGTCAAGGATTTCTTTGTCCTGTCCCAAGGCTAACGCAAGATGGCGTGCAGCGTTTGACGCTCGCACTAATCGTTCCATCTCGGCTGATCCGATCAGCACCGCGACTGGTCGCTCCCTACGCTGGATAACAATATGCTCACCCGCCGCAGCCCGGCTGATCAGTTCTGAGAAGCGGCTTTTGGCTTCGGCTACCTTAAATGATTCCACGACACACCTCTTTCAAGATGGTCATTATGACCATCTTAGAATATTATACCATTGAACGATTTTTTGGGTTAATCCATCTATTCTGCTCTAAGGAAGTCAGAGTTGGATTCGAGCTGAGTTAATCCTGAGTTATCTCCCACTCATTAAGCAGGTCTTCCATTTCACCCTGAACATCTACATAATCTATCCCCAGGCGCTCGACCTGCTCTGGGTCAGATGGTGGACTCTCTAGCTGCTCTGCCAGTGATTCCAGGCGAGCTTCCAGGACAGTGATCTGCCCCTCCAACTCCTCGAGCCGCCGCTTGCGCCGCCTCTCGGCAGCTGAGGAACGCCCAGAGCGCTCCCTGCGGTCTGGGCCCTGCTTCTGCTGGCGCGCCTCCGCCAGGGCGGCTTTCTCGGCCTCGCGCTCGGCGCGGTACTGGGTGTACGTACCGCCGAAGACGCGCATGGCGGCCTCATCCGGCTCGATCTCCCAGATCTGTGTGCCCAGGGCGTCGATCAGATAGCGGTCGTGCGAGACCAGCAGGATGGTACCCTGGTAGTCTTGCAGCACTTCCTGCAGGACCTCCTGGGAGGGGATGTCCAGATGGTTGGTCGGCTCGTCGAGCAGCAGTAAATTGGCATCCGTGAGAGAGAGCTTTGCAAGCGCCAGCCGGCCGCGCTCTCCACCGGACAGGGTCGCTACCTGCTGGAATACGTCCTCCCCGGTGAACAGGAAGCGCGCCAGGTAGTCACGTATCTCCGCCAGCAGCATGCCACGGGCTACAGATGATGAAATCGCTTCGATCTCCTCCACCAGCGTGCGCTCCGGGTTCAGGTCCTCGTGCGCCTGGGCGAAGTAGCCGATATCCAGACTGGCGCCCAGCAGGACCTCGCCTTCCAGCGGCGGCAGCGCCCCTAGCAGTGTCTTCAGGAAGGTGGTCTTGCCGGCACCGTTGGGACCGATCAATGCCGCGCACTCGCCGCGCTTCAGCACCAGATCGGGGACATGAAAAAGCGGCTTGCCTTCATCCTGGTAGCCGATCGCAACGTCGTAGGTGCGCAGCACCAGGTCGCCCGAACGGTGGCTGGCTTTCAAATTGATGTGCAGGTGTGGAGGGCGGTTGCTGGGCTGGCGCAGGGATTTGATACGCCGCTCGACTTCTTCTACGCCCATCGTGTGGGTGGAGATATCCGCCTGGGCGCTGATCTGCAGCCAGTTCTTCCCCTGCATGGCATCCAGACCCAGGCTCTCGATCGCTTCCACCTGGCGGCTGAGGCGGCGCAGCCTGCCCTTGGCCTGTATGGTGTTCTGCCCGGCGATATTGCGCTTTACGTAGTCCAGGTCCTTCAGCAGGCGTTCTTTTTCGGTATCGAACAGCTGCTGGCGCAGGTCCCAGCGTTCCTGGCGCTGCTGCACGTAGGCAGAATAGTTGCCGCGGTAGAACTCCAGGCCATCCTGGCGCATCTCCCATATATGATCGACAACCCGGTCCAGGAAGTAGCGGTCGTGAGAGACGATCAGCACCGCGCCTTCCCACTGGCTGAAGTAGCCTTCCAGCCACTCCACGGCGCGGATATCCAGGTGATTGGTTGGCTCGTCCAGGATGAGCAGGTCGGGCTTAGCCAGAAGCAGGCGCGCCAGCACCCCGCGCGTGCGCTGCCCGCCGGAGAGCTGGCTGACCGGACGGTGGAAGTCATCCGCCGCGAAACCCAGCCCGCTCAGTACCTGCCGGATGCGCGTCTCGTAGGTGTAGCCATCGAGGCGCTCGAAGGTCGCCTGCAGCGGGCCATAACGCTCCAGCGCAGCATCCGCCTTCGCCGGGTCGCCCATGGCAGCTTCCAGGTCGGCCAGCTCTGCCTCCATGCGGCACAGTTCACCCATCGACTTAAGGCATTCTTCCCACAGGCTGTGGGTGCCGTGCAGCCCGGCTTCCTGCGGCAGGTAGCCCAGGTTCAGGCCGCGGGCGCGCTGCAAGCTCCCGCTGCTGGGCTCATCCCGGCCGACCAGAATGCGCAGCAGGGTAGTCTTCCCGATGCCGTTCGGACCGACCAGGGCGATGCGCGCTCCGTGGGGGATGCTGAACGAAACGCGGGAGAAAATATCGATATGTCCAATAGACTTGGACAGATTTAAGCCGTTGATGAGAGACATCCGGAGGTCGATTATACCGTGATATAATCGCGCCCGCTGTAAATATGGAAGGAATACAGGGAATTAGCGTGATGGTGGGGAGCGAGATGACCCCTGCCAGCGCATTTCCCAGATAACAAATGGAACCGACACAAGACAACCAAACCGGGTATTCAAAAACCACCCGCGGCCTGATCTGGGCGCTGGTGATCGCTTTCGTGATCGCTGCGGCGATCACTGCTTACTTCACCTACGTCGCCATGCGCGATTTCGTCTCCAGCTGGGAGCTTACCTCCCTGCCGGGGATCGCACTCGCACCGGCGAAACCCACCTCCACGCCGGACGAGAGCGGCGTCATCCGGGATGTCGAAACGCCTTTGCAAGCCCCCAGCGGTCCCCAGCCAGAAGCATGGGATGGCGCCAGCCGGGTGAACGTGCTGGTAATGGGTCTGGACTACCGCGATTGGGCTGCCGGCGAAGGCGCGCCGCGCACCGACACGATGATCCTGCTGACCATCGACCCGCTGGCGCGCACGGCGGGCATATTGTCCATCCCGCGCGACCTGTGGGTGAACGTCCCGGGTGGGTTCAACTATAGCCGCATCAACACTGCCTACAGCCTGGGTGAGGCTTATAAATACCCGGACGGGGGCGGCCCCGGCTTAGCCATGGCGACGGTGGAAGAGCTGCTAGGCGTACCGATCGACTTCTACGCCCAGGTAGATTTTGGCGCTTTCGTGCGCTTCATCGATGAGATCGAGGGCATCAAGGTCGATATCAAACAAAAGATGAAGGTCGACCCGCTGGGCGACGATAACGTCAAGACGCTGCGTCCGGGCGTGCAAACCCTGGACGGCGAGCTGGCACTCGCCTATGCCCGCACGCGTAAAACCGAAGGCGGCGATTTCGACCGCGCCCAGCGCCAGCAGGAAGTGATCCTGGCGATCCGCGACCGCATCCTGAGCGCAGACATCCTGCCCACGCTGATCACGAAAGCTCCCGTGCTGTACCAGGAGCTGTCGGCGGGTGTGAATACCAACCTGACCCTGGAGCAGGCGATCAAGCTGGCCTGGCTGGCGCAGCAAGTGCCGGAAGAGAATATCAAGCGCGGCGTGATCGGTCCGCCTGACCAGGTGCTGCTGGTCAAATCACCGGAGGGGGATGATGTGCTCAAGCCGATCGCGGATAAGATCCGCGACATGCGCGACACGATCTTCTTCGAGCAGGGTCCCGCCAGCCCAGTGCTGGATATGCCGCCTGCCGATGTGCTCCAGGCAGAGGGAGCCAAACTGCGCGTGCTGAACGGCACGGCGACCGCCGGTCTAGCCGCGCGCACCACCGACTATCTGACCAGCCTGGGCTACAATGTGGCCGAGACCGGCAACGCCGAACAGCTCTATACGAATACAAACTTATTCGACTACACCGGCAAGCCCTATACACTGCGCTACCTTTCCGAGCTGATGAACGTCTCCTCTAACCAGATCTATGGCCGCTACGACCCGACCAGCCCGGTGGACATGGTGGTCATCCTGGGCGCGGATTGGGCGGCCAATAACCCCATGCCATAATTGAAGTGTCAGGTATTCCAGTGTCAAGTATCAAGACCGGGCTCCCTATCGTGAGTCTGGTATATTGATAATCTGGCGGTGACACATGACACCTGACACATATGACACTTTATCCGGTTCCGTCGAGCGCGTCACATTCTACAACCCCGAGAACGGCTACAGTGTGCTGCGCCTGCGCCCGGAAAGCTCGCGCAAGATACCCGGGCTCAACCGGGATGGGCTGGCGACGGTGGTCGGCAACCTGCCCGAGCTTTCGCCCGGTGAGCACCTGCGCCTGAGCGGGCGCTGGACCAACCATCCCCGGCACGGACTGCAATTTCAACGTCGAGATCTGCGAAGGGACCCTGCCCGCCACCCTGGCGGGCATCCGCCGCTACCTGGGCTCCGGGCTGGTCAAAGGCATCGGCCCGCGCCTGGCGGAGCGCATCGTATCCCATTTCGGCACACAGACCCTGGAAATCATCGAGAGCCATCCTGAACGCCTGCTGGAGGTCACGGATATCGGACCCATGCGCGCAGGGCGCATCGCGCGTGCCTGGGAAGAGCAGCAGCAGGTCAAAGAGATTATGCTCTTCCTGCACAGCCATGGGGTGACCACCAACCTGGCGGTCAAGATCTACAAGCAGTACGGCGAGTCGGCCATGCAGGTCGTGCAGGGCGACCCCTACCGCCTGGCGCAGGATATCTACGGGGTGGGCTTCAAGACCGCCGACAGCATTGCCCAGGCACTGGGGCTGCCCGCCGACCACCCCTCGCGCATCGAGGCCGGGCTGGTGTATGCCCTGAACCAGATGACCGACGATGGGCACGTTTACGCCCCGCGTTCCCTGCTGGCGGAGCGCGCCGCCGAGCTCCTTCAGGTGTCCCCCGATCTTATCGCACCTGCCCTTGAGCGCCTGGCGCAGGCTGACCGCATCCGTGAGGAGACCGTACCGTACGGGACATCCCGCCGGGACTTCCCTGGCGATTCTATCGGCGATTACATCGCCGAGGAACCCGCCGAATACGGGCAGCAGGCCATTTACCTGACACCCCTGTATTACAGCGAGGTGGGGCTGGCAGAGCGCCTGAAGCTGCTGGCCTCCGCCCTGCCTTCGCGCCTGAGCGACCTGCCGCCGGCGTTTGTCAGCCTGGACCCGCAGCTCTCCCCCCAGCAGGTGAGCGCGGTTAAGGCTGCTCTCAGCCACCCGCTCAGCGTGCTGACCGGCGGTCCGGGCACGGGCAAGACCACCGCCCTGCGCGCACTGATCGCCGTGATGGAGACGGCTGGGAAGCGCTACGCGCTGGCTTCGCCCACCGGGCGGGCCGCGCGGCGTCTTTCCGAGGCCACCGGCAGCCCTGCCAGCACCATCCACCGCCTGTTGGGCTTCGCGCCCGGGCAGGGCTTCAAGCACAACCTGGAGAACCCCCTGCCTGCTGACCTGGTGGTGATCGACGAGGCCTCCATGCTGGACCTGTCGCTGGCGTACAGCCTGCTCAAAGCCATCCAGCCCGGGACGCACCTGCTGCTGGTGGGGGATGTGGACCAGCTGCCCTCGGTCGGGGCGGGCGACGTGCTGCGGGACGTGATCGCCAGCGGCGTAGCCCCGCTCACCCGCCTATCGATCATCTTCCGCCAGGCGTCCGGCTCGCAGATCATCACCAACGCCCACCGCATCAACCAGGGGCAGATGCCGCTCTTTCCTAAGGCGACCCAGGACACCGCCGGGGACTTCTTCCTCTTCCCTGCCGAGACGCCAGAAGAGGCCGCCGGGTGGGTGCTGGAGGTGGTCTGCCGGCGCATCCCGGATAAATTTGGCCTGCACCCGCGCCAGGATATCCAGGTGCTGGCACCGATGTACCGAGGCCCGGTGGGGGTGGACGCCCTCAACGCAGCCCTGCAGGCGTCATTGAACCCTGCCGGCGCATCCAGACCCGAGCGGCGCCTGTACGGGCAGCTCTTCCGCCAGGGGGATAAGGTCATGCAGGTGCAGAACAATTACGATAAGGATGTCTTCAACGGCGATATCGGTTGGCTGGCAGCTCTGGACTCCATCGACCAGAGCCTGACGGTGGACTTCGAAGGCCGCCGCGTGGACTATGACTGGAGCGAGGCCGACCAGCTGGTGCTGGCGTATGCCGTCTCGGTGCACAAGGCGCAGGGCTCCGAGTTCCCGGCTGTAGTGCTGCCGCTGGTCACCTCGCATTATCTAATGCTGCAGCGAAACCTGCTCTACACGGGGGTGACGCGGGCGAAGCGCCTGTGCGTGCTGGTGGGCAGCCGCAAAGCCATCGGCATCGCCGTGCGCAACAACAAGGTGGCGGAGCGATACACCGCGCTGGACTGGCGGCTGGGGGAGTAGTGTTGCGCTCTCCCTTCTCCCAATCTCGGGAGAAGGGCCGGGGATGAGGGCTCCAGGCAAATACAAAAACCGCCCGGTCCCTGGGATGCGCTCCCTGGACCGGGTAAAATTAACCACCTCGGAGGTGCGTGATGAGGATAATCCTTTACGTTATCGGCGCGCTATTGATCCTATCAGGCGGCGTGTGGTTCCTGCAGGGCATCAACGTCTTACCCGGGAGCTTTATGACCGGTCAGATCCAGTGGGCGTTCTACGGCGCAATTGCCATGGCAGCTGGCATCGGGCTGCTGGTCTTCGCCAACCAGCGCAAGAAATCCAAGCAATCGGATAAGCCGGGAAGCGACCAGGTTACTCTTTCTGCTGCTCTTCCCAGGCCAGCAACCAGGAGTCATATGCCTCGGCGCGGTTGCTCTCGTCCACCACCAGGGTCTTATCCACCCCATCCCGGTCCATGATAAAGAAGGTCATCTCTTCCTGACCGTCGTCGCTGATCTCGATCACACAGTCGATGGGGGTGATCTCTTTGCGCAGGAAGTGCCAGCCGAAATGCGTTTCACAGGCGGGTTCGTGGCAGCCGCACGAGCGTCTATCCAGCACAATCTTCATAAATCACCTCCACTTACTGCTCTCTACTCTCTACTCTCTTCCACCGATCTCTCTGTGTTCTCCGCGCTCTCTGTGGTGCAACCCTTTACGGCTGCACGAACACCAGCCGCCAGGCGCCCCAATAGCGCACGCCGCCGGTGCGCTCGCACTCTGCCGGCGTCAGCCCGGGGATGATCTGCCCGCCCTCCGCCAGGCGCAGGCTGTAGATCACTCCCGGCTGCATGGCGAAATCGGCGTAGCCGGGGTTGATCTCGGGCTTCAGCCCGGTGTAGAAATGGTTCTCGCCGGCCTCCCAGGTGATGACCGACTCCACCCCCGGGACCGGCTTACCGGCTGAGTCGTACACCTGCACCTGCACCAGAGCCAGCTCCAGCGGCTGGACCAGGTCCGGGTCGCAGACCAGCTCCTGGCGGTCGAGCACGAACGGCGCGCCCTGGGTTGGCGTGGCGGTGCGGGTGGGCAGCGGGGTGCTGGTGGGACCCAGCGTGCGGGTTGGGGTGGGCGTGCGCGTCGCGCTGGGGGAAGTCGTCCCGGCGCTGCGGGCGGTCCCCGTAGCAGGCGGGGTCCCGGAGGGGCCGGCAGTGACCTGACCCAGGTCGGTCACGACCGGGGTGATAGCGAGTGTCTCGAGTACGGGGGTCTCTGAAACGGGCGTGCCGGCTGTCCCCGAGGCGAGCGTGGCTGTGATCCCGGTTTGCAGTGCATCTTGCGGCGTCCCCGGCAGTTCACCGGTGGACTCAAGGGCGGCAGTCTCCTGCGGTCCCGCCTCACCAGGTGTGGTGGCGGCGGGCTGCCCCACCGCAACCGCCAGAAGCCCCAGGCCGCGCGCCTCCAGCGGCGAGCCGCCGTCTGCCAGCGTGCGCTGCGCCTGTTCTGCCAGCACCCGGTAAAGGTCTGGTTCCTGCAGCAGATCCAGGCGGGCGCGGGCGCGCAGCAGGTCGCCGTTGGCCAGGTATGCAGCAGCGATGACCGCCCGGTACTGGTCTTTATATTCCTCGCGTAGCGAGTTGGGAGCTGTGTTGGTGTACTGCACCGGGCGCACCACCCATGCATAGAGAAGCCCCAGAGCCGCGCCGATCACCAGCCCGGTGAGCAGGTACCAGGGGCCGCGGCTCTCGTTCATGGCGTTTGACCCGGCAGGGTTGGGTTCCAGGTATCCAGGTCTCGCCCCAGGCTGCGCATCAGCGCCACGTCGGCATCCGTATAGCCCTGGCTCTCGGCGAACAGGATCGCCTGGCGCACGATCTCGGCGGGCAGCTCTGAGCCCAGGGCTGCCAGGCGCGTGATGGCTTTTGCCAGGTCGCGCTCGCTGCTGTAAGCCTCGGCGACCATCAGCACGTAGTCGCTTTTATAGTCCACGCGCAGCGTCTGGGGAGTGGTGTCCACGTATTCGACCGGACTGATCACCCAGCCGTAGAGCATGCCGGCCGCCGCCCCGACGAGTATTGCCAGAATAAAACCGATCCAGCGCGACATATCTTGTGTATTGTGCCACACTCCGTCGAACGTGGCAAGAGATACGAGGTTTTGAGTGCCGCACGCCGACGCTTCAGGGAATTTTGCACGAGTTCCTACAAAAAACGGAATTCATTGTTGATTCTGGAGGCAATTTCCTGTAGAATCTATATACAATGCTGCCTATACGGCCAGCGCGATTGGAGCTCGGGGAGGAAGGGATCATGGACATCATCAAAGTATCCGGTAAATCGCGCACGTCTGCCGTCGCAGGTGCAATCGCCGGCGTATTTCGGGAGAATAAGCGCGTCGAAGTGCAAGCGATCGGAGCCAGCGCGATAAACCAGGCTGTCAAGGCGATGGCGCTTGCAAAGAGCTATCTGGCCGAGGACGGCTATACCGTTGTCTTCATCCCGGAATTTGTGGATGTGGAGATCGATGAGAAGATCCGCACTGCGATCAAGTTCGTTGTGGAGCCGCGCTAAGACGTTCGCTGATATTTAGAATAACCAACTGTGGGTTTTGGGGGGCGCAAACGCGCCGGGAGTCTGCCAGGCTTCAGGGCGCGTTATTGTTTAAGTAGCCGGCACGCTGTAGCATCTCTTCGACTTCCTGGTTGTCCGGCTCGATAACGACCAGCTTCCACTTGCTCTCCCCGACCACGATCGTTGGTGTGGTGCGGTTGCCGCCGTTGATAAACTTTACGAAGCGCTCGGCCTCCGGGTCGTGATCGATATTGACATCGCCAAACGGGATCGACCTGGACTGCAGAATACGGCGCACGCGGATGGTATCCCCGCAGTGCGTCGCTCCGTACATGGTAATCGGTTCAGGCATAGGTCGTACCTCCTATCAGGGGGATTTGACAATCATACCGTATTGGCACTTCATCCACAAGACCACCCCCTATCACTGGCAGCAAGGTTCATTGTGACAAGACAGCCTCTCTGGTAAAATCCCGCTGGTCTCGAGTATCATTACTGCCTGCAGGTAATGCTATGCGTATGGACAGGTGGAGTTTCTTAAAAGCGAACCAGGTTATGACTCTCAGCAGGCTGCTGGGATGCGGCTGCATCCTGCTGGCACTGGCGCTGGCTGCCTGTGCCGGTGATTCCCGGACGGCAGACCAGGCGCAGGCTGCGCTCACGATCACGCCAGCCAGCGAATTGGGATTGGAGCAGCCTGCTGCAACCGCAGCTCCAAAGACCACAATCACGCCAACCCCTCTTCCGCCGCTCACTGCCACCCCTACACACAGACCGACGTTGACACCCACAGCTAGCCTCACCCCGACCCTCACCCCGCTCGCCTGCTGGGGGCAGGGCGGACGTTACGAGCAAGGCAGCCTGCGCTCCGACCTGCTCAAGCTGCCGATGGAATACTCGGTTTACCTTCCGCCCTGCTACGACCAGCAGCCAGAGCGCCGCTACCCGGTGCTGTACATGATCCACGGTATGAACTACAACAACGACCAGTGGGACCGGCTGGGTGCGGATGAGATGGCAGATGCCCTGGTGGCAGCGGGTGAGGTGAGCCCCTTCATCATCGTCATGCCGCGCGACCGCTCCTGGGATCAGCCTGCCGATGACCCGTTCGGGCAGGTGCTGGTGGAGGCGCTGGTACCCCTGATCGACGAGCAGTACCGCACACTGCCGGAGCGCAGCGCCCGCGCCATCGGCGGGCTGTCGCGCGGGGCCGGCTGGGCGGTGCACCTGGGGCTTTCCCGCTGGGAGCTGTTTGGCGCCATCGGCGGGCACAGCCTGCCGGTGTTCTGGAGCGACACCGGGAAGGTGCGCGGCTGGCTGGCGGCGATCCCGACCGGATCGTTGCCACGCATCTACCTGGATATCGGCGAAAAGGACCGCCAGTCGATCATGCAGTCTGCCCTGTGGTTCGAGGGCCTGCTCAATGATGCCGGCATCCCCCACGAATGGCACCTATACCCGGGCTATCACGAAGAGGCATACTGGGAGGCGCACGTGGAAGACTATTTGCGCTGGTACGCGGCGGGCTGGTGACCACCGATTCGGTGACCACCGACCCGGTGACCACCGACCCGGGTGATATAATTCCGCTCATGGCACTGACCCCAGAAGAAGTTGATCACATCGCCGCGCTGGCGCGCCTTGAGCTGTCTGCAGAGGAGAAAGAGCGCTTCCGCCAGCAGCTCTCCGCCATCCTGGATTACTTTTCCCAGCTTCAGGAGCTGGACACCGGCGATATCCCGCCTACCGCCAGCGTGTTGGAAGCCAGCGGCGAGCCGCGCATTGACCAGCCGCGCCCGGGTCTCTCGCTGGAGGAGCTGCTCTCCAACGCTCCCCAGGTGAGCGATGACCAATTCCGGGTGCCCCCGGTGCTCGAGTGACAGAAAACCTCGTCCATGCCAGACCTGACTGACCTGACTGACCTGACCCTGCTGCAAGCCGTAGAAGCCCTGCGCCGCGGCGATATCTCCAGCCGCGAGCTAGTAGGAGCGTGTCTGGAGCGCATCCAGCGCCTGGAGCCGCAGCTGCACTGCTTCCTGGCGCTGACCGCCGAGCGCGCCCTGGAGCGCGCCGCTGAGGCCGACCGCCGGCTGAGGGCCTGGCGCAGCGACCCCGGGGAGGAGATCCCGCCCCTGCTGGGCGTGCCGCTGGCGGTGAAGGACGTGCTGTGTATGGCGGGCGTGCCCTGCACCAGCGGCTCGCGCATCCTGGAGGGTTTCGTGCCGCCCTATAACGCAACCGCGGTCGAGCGCCTGCTGCAGGCAGGGGCGGTCCTGCTGGGCAAGACCAATACCGATGAGTTCGCCATGGGATCGTCCACCGAGAACTCTGCCTACGGCGTCACCCACAACCCGTGGGATCTGGAAAGGGTGCCGGGCGGCTCGAGCGGGGGCAGTGCGGCGGCGGTGGCAGCCCGTTATATTCCCGCCGCGCTGGGTACCGATACCGGCGGCAGCGTGCGCCAGCCGGCTTCCTTCTGCGGGGTGACCGGCATCAAACCCACTTATGGGTGCGTCTCGCGCTACGGGCTGGTGGCGTATGGCTCTTCGCTGGACGTGGTGGGTGCCCTGGCGCGCGATGCCGCGGATGCCCGGGCAGTTTTCAACCTGATCGCCGGGCATGATCCGCTGGACGCCACCAGCCTCGATCCGCCTGGAGAGGGAGACGACGTTCAGATCTTGAAGAGCCGGCCCACTGGAAAGCCGCTTGAAGGGCTGCGCATTGGCGTGCCAGAGGAGTATTTCATCGGCGGCTTGCAGGCGGAGGTCGAGTCCGCTGTGCGCCAGGCAATCGGCAGCCTGGAGGAGTCCGGCGCGCGCCTGCAAGTGGTGAGCCTGCCGCACACCGAATATGCTCTGCCGGTCTACTACCTGATCGCACCCGCGGAGGCGTCTGCCAATCTGGCGCGCTACGACGGCATCCGCTACGGGCCGCGTCTCGAGGCGGAAAGCCTGGGTGAGATCTACCGCCGCACGCGCGGCGAGAAGTTCGGCGCGGAGGTCAAGCGGCGTATCATGCTGGGCACCTACGCCCTCTCCGCCGGGTACTACGACGCCTATTACGGACAGGCGCAGAAAGCCCGCACGCTGATCCGGCGTGACTTCGAGCATGCCTTCGAAGAAGTGGATGTGATCGCCGCTCCAGTTGCCCCGACCACCGCCTTCAAGATCGGCGAGCACGCCGATGACCCGCTGGCGATGTACCTGGAGGATATATTCACACTGCCAGCCAACCTGGCCGGCGTGCCGGGGCTGGCTTTCCCGGTCGGCTTCGACAGCAACGGGCTGCCGGTCGGCATGCAGCTCATGGGAGCGCACTTCCAGGAAGAGCTGCTGTTCCAGATTGCCCAGGCCTACCAACAGGTCACGGACTGGCACACCCGCCGCCCTACCGGCAGCGGAGAATTGGAAAACCGCTGAATGACAACACTCACCTTACCCCAAACCAGCCAGGAATTCATGACCTGGGATTGGCCGCGCATCCAGCCCTTCTACCAGGAGCTTGCAGGGCGCAGCCTGGATGATTCTAATGTGAACCGTTTCCTGCCTGACTGGTCGGCGCTGACCCGGCTGTGGTACGAGGCCTACCAGCGCCTGTACGTCGCCAGCACGGTGGATACCACCGACCAACAGGCGGAGAGGCGCTATAACGAATTCCTGGACCATATCTATCCCAGGGTGCAGGAGGCAGAGCAGGGGCTCAAGGAGAAGCTGCTCGCCAGCGGGCTGCAGCCGCGGGATTTCGAGTTGCCGCTGCGCATCCTGCAGACCGAAGCGGCGCTGTACCGCCAGGACAACCTGCCCTTGCTGGCCGAGGAGCTCAAGCTGGGCATGGAGCACGAGAAGATCACCGGGGCGCAGGCCGTGCAGTGGGAGGGGGAGGAGTTGACCCTCCTGCAGCTCCAGCCGGTGTACCAGGACACGGACCGGGAGCGCCGGGAGCGCGCCTGGCGCCTGGCTGCCGGTCGCCAGCTCGCCGACCGGGGGGCGATCAACGCGCTGTGGGGCAGGATGGTGAAGGTGCGCCGCCAAATGGCAGCCAATGCCGAGCTGTCCGACTACCGCGCCTACCGCTGGCAGAAGCAGCTGCGCTTCGATTACACGCCGCAGGACTGCGAAACCTTCCACCGGGCGATCGAGCAGGTGGCTGTCCCGGCGGCTCTCGAGCTGTACGAGAAGCGTCGCCAGCAGCTCGGGGTTGAACGCCTGCGACCGTGGGACCTGGATGTGGACCCGCAGGCCCGCCCTCCGCTGCGCCCCTTCGCGAGCGTCCCCGAGCTGGAGGCAAAGACTTCTGCTATCTTCCGGCAGGTAGATCCCCAGTTAGGTGAATATTTCGAGGTCATGCGCCGGGAGGGGTTGCTCGACCTGGATAACCGGGTGGGCAAGGCTCCCGGCGGCTACTGCACCGATTTCCCGGTCGCCCGCCGCCCCTTCATTTTCACTAACGCGGTCGGCGTGCACGACGACGTACAGACCCTGCTGCACGAGGGCGGGCACGCTTTCCATGTCTTTGAGGCGGGCCACCTGCCGTACTTCCAGCACTTCCAGGTGCCGCTGGAGTTCATGGAGGTGGCTTCCATGGCGATGGAGATGCTGGCCTCGCCCTACCTGACCGCCGACCGGGGCGGCTTCTACTCGCCTTCCGATGCCGCCCGTGCCCGGGTCGAGCATCTGGAGCGCTCGCTGCTCTTCTGGCCGTATATGGCGGTGGTGGATGCTTTCCAGCACTGGGCATACACTCACCCCGGCGGGGACGACCCGCAGCAGTGCGACCTCAAGTGGGTCGAGCTGTGGCAGCGCTTTTTGCCCGGCGTGGACTGGAGCGGGCTGGAGGACGAGCTGGTCACCGGCTGGCAACGCAAGGCACATATCCACACCGACCCGTTCTACTATATCGAGTACGGGCTGGCGCTAATGGGCGCGGTGCAGGTGTGGCGCAACGCTTTAGCCGACCAGTCTCAGGCGGTGGCGGATTATCGTAAGGCGCTGTCATTGGGCTACAGCGTATCGCTGCCCGAGCTGTACACCGCAGCCGGAGCGCGCTTCGCCTTCGATTCCGAGACACTGGGCGAGGTGGTGGAGCTGATGATGGAAAAGGTGGACGACCTGGAAAGCCAGCAGACGTTATGAATGGATCACCACAGAGCACACAGAGTTCACGGAGAGAGCCCTGTATTCTAAATCCAGTATGACGGTATGCTGATGTTCCACACCATTCCCCAACCCGTGCTCGAGCGTATGGTTTATTTGGAAGCCATCGACGCTCGCGACCGGCAGGATGGCACACCCAATGCGCGGCGCGTGCGCCAGGTGCCCCCCGAGACCGGGCGCTTCTTAGCCATCCTGGCTGCCGGGGCCCCGCCGGGTCAGCTGATCGAGGTCGGCACCAGTGCTGGCTACTCTGGGCTGTGGCTGTCGCTGGCCTGCCGCCAGCGCGGCGACCGGCTGACCACCTTCGAATATGATCCTGAGAAGGTGGCACTCGCCGGCGAGACCTTCCGCCTGGCTGGGGTGGAGGATGTCATGCGGTTAGTGCAGGCTGACGCCTGCCAGCGCCTGTCCGAGTTCGAGCAGGTGGCGTTCTGTTTCATGGATGCCGAAAAGGTTATTTACCCGGAGGTGTACGAGCTGGTTGTCCCCAAGCTGGTGCCCGGTGGCTATTTCGCAGCCGACAACGCCCTCAGCCACCAAAGTAAATTGGAGCCGTTCATTGAGCATGCCCTGAACGACAGGCGGGTCGATGGGCTGGTCGTCCCGGTCGGCAAGGGCGTGCTGCTGTGCCGTAAGATATAAAGTAGTAGGGTGCGTTCAGCGAACGCACCCTACTACTTTTCCTTAAACTTCGTGGTTCAGGTCTTGTGTTCTACCGACGCATGAAGGGCAGGTAGAGCTTGTTGTTCAGGTTGGCGGGGATCACCACGTAATCCCCGGAAGCCACCAAAGCGTAGGGCTGCGGTCCCTGGGGGACGTTGTAGCCGTGCACGTAGACCGTGTACGTCCCGTACGGAGCATTAGGGATGAGCACGCCTTCCACGTTATTGCAGGCATCCCATTTGATGGAGGGAGTTACCGGACGCAGGCACTGTCCGGCGCTGTACAGGCCGAAGTTGCCGTAGTAATGCGTCCCGTTCGGTGCGATCACTTCCAGGTCCAGGTCGTTGACCAGCGCCTTGGCAGCTGCCGAGCTGCCCGGGTAATCGGTCCACGCCAGGGTCAGGCGCAGCGGTCCACCTGCAGGAGGGCGGTGGCGGTAGGTGTTGGTCCGGATGTGCTGCCGTAGCCGCGGATCAGCCAGTTCCCGCCGGTCAGCCCCAGGTCCTTTACCAGGGACAGCGTATCATCGGTCGGCAGCTGGGCCGGATCTGGCGGCGACGCCACCCACCAGCCCACCCACGAGCGCAGCTGGTCGCTGGTCTGGTCGATAGCAGCCGGGTAGCTGATGGGCGAGACGCCGTCCACCACGTAGCGGTTGATCACCCCGATCAGCACGTCGCCCGGACCGTTGAGCGGCAGCGCCGGCGAGAGGTTGTAAACCGACCAGGTACTGCCGTCCACCGCCTTGACCGTATCGTGGATGGTGCGCAGCGGAGTGAGAGTCCCATTAGTAGGGTCGCCGTCGCTGTCCTGGTAGATCACCAGGTCGATTGCACCGCCGAGCGGTACGCCCGCACCGCCGTCGAACAGAACCTGCACCTGCTCCAGATTGAAGGGATAGTCGCCGGGTGCCGGGGTGAAGCGGTTGAACCAGATGAACTGGTAGGATACCGACGAGCCGACCAGCCCCAAATTCTCCTCATACGAGCCGTCGTCCAGGGCAAGACTAACGGCGGCTTGCGGAACATCCGGTGCGGCGGATGTTCCGGCGGCAGGCGGGATACCGCTGCTCTCCAGCTTCAGTTCCACCGGGCGATTGATGTTTGTCCCGGGCGGCTCGGGGGTGAGGGCTGCCTGGGGAGCGGTGTCTTCCCCGTCATCGAGCGTGCTGCCGGGGGCAGACTGGCTCGTCCCTCCACCAACATTGATCGTGTAGGTCACTTTGGAGCCGGTGGCAAGCCCGGCGGTGTAGTCGCGCAGCCAAACCTGGCGCGGGGCGGTGGGGTCGATGCTCTCCGGCAGGTTGACCCTGCCCCAGCCGCTCACGTTGTTCGGGCGTTGGGCGGGGATCTCCTGCGGGCTGGTATACTGCCCTGGGCTCAGGTCGGTTGCACCGTTGATCAGCACGGCTTTCATCAGCGCTGCACTGGGATTGCTGAAGCCGCGCGCTTCGGTCAGCCACTCACGCACCAGGGTAGCTGCCCCGGCGGTGAGCGGTGTGGCCATGCTGGTGCCGCCCATGTATAAATAGTCATCGTTGTACACGCCCCAGCCGCTGGTCGTACCCGCCACATGTGAGCGGGAGGAGACGATCATCGTGCCCGGGGCGACCACGTCAGGCTTGATCCTGCCATCGTCGGTCGGGCCGCGGCTCGAAAAGGCTGCCATCCCCTCGGTATCGTTCGAGATCGGGTCGCCGTAGATCGGGGCAACCGGATAATCGCTGGGCCACCAGTTGCCCCAGGTGGTGGTCACCGCCGGGCGGTTGTTCTCGGTCGCTCCCACAGTCAGCACGTTCTTAGCGGTGCCGGGTGAGGCCATCGAGTCGCTGTCCACCAGACCGTCTGAGTTGGCATCGATGCCGCTGTTGCCGGCCGCGAACAGGAAGAGCATGTTGTTCATACCCGGGGTGCTCGGCAATCCCCATGCCGCCTCGTCGGTGTTGCGCGCCTCAGCGTCATAGCCGCCGTACGGGTTGGATACTGTGCCGGTCGGGCCGCCCCACGAGTTGCTGTGCAGGCGGGCGTTTTTGTCGTACGCCGGCTGGAACAGGTTATCCTTCAAGTTGAGCGGGATGCACTCCAGGTTGCCGCTCAGGTCGTTGACATTATCGATGGACTGGAAGACGATGCCTGCCTGGGGGGCGATGCCGGCGAACTGCCCGCTGGATAGCGCCCCGCTGCCCAGTGCGCTGCCCGAGACGTGCGTGCCGTGCCCGTGCAGGTCGCTCCAGGTGGTGCGCCCGCCGATGAAATCTTTGCAGATGGCCTGCCCTTCGACGATGCGCCCCTCGAAATCATCGCTCATCGATGATGTGGTCACGCCTAAGTCCAGGCCGGTATCGGCGATTGCCAGGGTCTGCCCGCTGCCGAACATGTTCAGCTTGGTGCGCAGCCCGGGCACCGACATCACCTGCGAGCCCTGGTCGTTGAAGATCGTCATCGGGATGTAAGGCTCGACCCACACCACCCCGTCCAGCGCCGCCAGGGACAGGGCCTGACTCGCCGGCAGCGTCACCCTCAGCAGAGCGGAAAGCTCACCCGCCGATTGCTCCTCAACGCTGCCGCCCAGCGCGGTGACCTGCGCCGTTAGGGCTCCCAGATCGGCATCCGGCAGGGACTGCACGTTCAGCTCCATGGGCGTCTGGCTGGCTTCGCTGACCGCGGCCAGGGAGGCGGGCATGCGATAAGCCGGGTGGTAAGCTCCTACCCAGCGCACGAAGGGCAGGCCGCGCACCGCTTCGGCGGTCTTGCCGTCCAGGCGGGTCAGGAATGCGAAATCCGGCACGTAGTCATACAGGCGCACACCGGCTGCTTCCAGGGCGGCTTTCCATTCCGGCAGCACCGGGCCGCTGAGCTGAACCAGTGCCATGGCGGGCTGGCCTGGCTCTATCTGTAGAGTCTGGTCAGCAGGCAGGTCCGGCTCGCCGCTCAACGGGTCGAAGCTGGCGTACTGCAGGCGAATTTCCGCCCGGATTTGCGCTGCTTCACCCGCCTGGGTTGGACCGGCGCCGAGACCCGGCGCGGCGATCACGATGATCAGCCCGGTGATGAGCAGCGTTATAAGCCTTTTGATCGTCAGTTGTGAAGGCATGGAAGACTCCCTTGTAGTTCCAAATCCTGTGGGTCGCTGCGACCCTCAGGGACTATAACAGCCAATGGTGAGCTTGGACTCGTTATCGGCTCTGGTGAGTGAGCAGGACAATTTGCCAAATTGTCCTGCATTGTTGACCTTCCGCACAGCTGCTCTGGCAGGTTTTTAGCTCCCAGGTTTGCGGCATCCGGGCAAATTCTGCATGCCCTGGTTTAGGGGTTATAATAACACCGCTTTACCGCTGGGCACTCAATAGGGGCGGCGGCACGTACTATAAGACTATTTTACATGCATTTTCATGCCATCCAACCAACTTATCTGTTAGGGGTGCAGTACATTTGATGAGTCAAAAACTAAAAGTAGTAATTCCCATGGCGGGTCTGGGCACACGCCTGCGCCCGCACACCTGGAGCAAGCCCAAGCAGCTGATCAGCGTGGCCGGAAAGGTGGTGCTCGACCATGTGCTGGACACGCTGCGCAGCCTGCCCGATCCACAGGATATCGAGCTGGTCGCAATTGTCGGCTATCTGGGTGAGCAGATCGAAGATTATATGCAGGAACACCATCCGGATATCAAGGCTCACTATGTGATCCAGGAGAACCCACGCGGCCAGTCTCACGCCATATACCTGGCGCGTCAGTACCTGGATGGCCCGATGCTGATGGTGTTTGCCGATACGCTGATCGAGACCGACCTGTCCTTCCTGGGGCACGAGCAGGCCGAAGCCGTTGTCTGGGTCAAGCCGGTGCCTGACCCGCGGCGCTTCGGTGTGGTCCAGGTAGGTGAAGATGGTCTGGTAAAGCGCATGGTCGAAAAACCTCAAGACATGGACCTCAACCTGGCGGTGGTAGGCTTCTATTATTTCCAGAACTCGCAGGACTTGCTCTCCGCCATCGACGAACAGATGAGGCGCGATCTGCAGCTCAAAGGTGAATACTTCCTGGCGGATGCGGTCAACATCATGCTGGAGCGCGGCCTCAAGATGCGTCCGGAGAAGGTAGATGTCTGGCTGGACGCCGGTACGTCTGAAGCCCTGCTGGAGACCAACCGCTACCTGCTGGACAGCGGTTGCAGCAATTACGATGAGGTATCCTGCCAGGAAGGCAACGTTGTTATCCCGCCGGTATTCATCCACCCGACTGCCCGCCTGGAACACAGCATCATCGGGCCGCATGTCTCCCTTGGAGCGGGCTGCGTGGTGCAGAACAGCATCATCCGCGACTCGATTCTGGAGGACGAAGCCCATGTAGTAGGTGGCATCCTGGAAGGCTCGCTGATTGGGCGGCGGGCGCAGATCTACCGCCGCACGAGCGTCATTAACGCCGGTGACCAGACCGTGGTGACCCTGTAGAGCAGCTTGAAAAGGCCGCTGGTGGTGGACGAGATGAACTTGACAGCTGAGGATCAGGGCAATCTCGTTGAGTGCCGCTCCGACAGCACCTACGCCGAGCGCCCGGTGTCCTTTAACTGGCAGGGTTCTTCCCTGGAAGTGGCTGAGATCATCCGGCGCTGGCGCTCACCGGGTGTACGAGGTTTCCAGGTGCGCACCCCGGACAGCCGGACGTTCGAGCTGTTCTACGACGAGCACCATGACACCTGGACCATCCGGGAGATATAAGGTTATATAAAAACTCCGTGATCTCGGTGAACTCTGTGGTGAATATAAGAGAATAATAAAAACTCAGCGCACTCTGCGGTGAAAAAACTGTCCGATATCTTTAATAACTCTGTATCGATGCTTGCATCGCATCTGTGGTGAAATAAATCTATAAGGAGGCAAAGTGACCCGGGAATATCTTTCAACCCGCGTGGCAGGGTTAAAGCCCTCCGGAATACGCAAATTCTTCGACATCGTCGCCACGATGGATGACGTGATCTCGCTGGGCATCGGCGAGCCGGATTTCGATACGCCCGAGCCCATCCTGCAGGCCGGCATCCGCTCCTTGCAGGGCGGTGCCACCCATTACACCTCCAACGCCGGACAGATCGAGCTGCGCCAGGCGCTGGCAGACCACTTGCAGCGCCATGTACGGTGTGGCTTACGATCCGGTCACCGAGATCGTGGTTACGGTTGGCGTATCTGAAGCGCTCTACCTGGCCATGACGGCCCTGCTGGATCCCGGGGATGAGGTCATCGTGCCCACACCCTGCTTCGTCGCCTACCAGGCAGAGGTGGTCCTGGCGGGCGGCGTGCCGGTCGAGCTGCCCACCTACGTCGAGGACGGCTTCCAGGCTGCGCCCGGAAGCCCTGGAAGCAGCCATCACCCCGCGTACCAAGGCCATCCTGATCAGCTACGCCCAACAACCCTACCGGCGCGTGTGGCAACCCGGGATGTGCTGGTGGAGGTCGCTCGCATCGCCGAGGCGCACGACCTGGTGGTGATCTCGGACGAGCTGTACGACCAGTTGGTCTACGACGTGCCGCACGTCTGCTTCCCTGCACTGAGCGGCATGTGGGAGCGCACCATCCTGCTGGGCGGGTTTTCCAAGAATTATGCCATGACCGGCTGGCGGATCGGCTTCGCGGCCGCCCCGGCGGGCATTCTGCGCGGGCTGCTGCGCATCCACCAGTACACGATCATGTCTGCTCCCACCACTGCCCAGGAGGCGGCACTGGTCGCCCTGTACGATGGCACGCCCGCATGTAGAGGAGATGCGCGCGCGAGTACGACCGCCGGCGCAGATTGATCGTCTCCGGGCTGAACCGGCTGGGGCTGCCCACCTTCGAGCCTCACGGAGCATTTTACGCTTTCCCCAGCATCAAAGCCAGCGGCATGGATGAGGAGATCTTTGCCCAGAAGCTGCTCCAGGAGGAGAAGGTGGCCGTGGTGCCCGGCACCGCTTTCGGTCCCGGCGGGGAGGGCTACGTGCGCTGTTCGTATGCCACCGCGTACGAAAAGATCGAGGAAGCTCTGCAGCGCATTGAGAATTTTATGCGTCGCTACGGATAGCAACCTCGTTACGGATATGAGAGAATAGAGAGTAGAGAGTCGAGAGTAGTTATTCGCTCATACGGTTCTCTGTTCTCTACTCTCCACTCTCCTTATGAATTTCCAAGCTGTAATCGGTCTCGAAGTCCACGCCGAGTTGGCCACACAGTCCAAGATGTTCTGCGCCTGCCCGGTGGTCGATTCGACCATTGCCAGGCCCAACATCGCCGTCTGCCCGGTGTGCACCGGGATGCCGGGCGTGCTGCCGGTGGTCAACCGGCGGGCGGTGGAGTACGCCTTGCGGGTAGCGCTGGCGCTGGAGTGCGAGATCAACCCAACCAGCATCTTCGCGCGCAAGAACTATTTCTACCCCGACCTGCCCAAAGGCTACCAGATCTCACAGTACGAGCAGCCGCTGGCGCGCAACGGTCGCCTGGCGATCCTGACTCCCGCAGGGCGAACGCACGATCCGCATCCGCCGCGTGCACCTGGAAGAGGATACCGGCAAGCTGACCCATATCGAAGAGATCGGGCAAGTCGTACTCGCTGATCGACCTGAACCGGGCGGGCGTGCCCCTGCTGGAGATCGTCTCTGAGCCGGACTTGCACAGCGCCGAGGAAGTGCGCGCCTATGCGACCGGCCTGCGCAGCGTGCTGCGCTACCTGGGGGTCAATTCCGGCGATATGCAGAAAGGCGTCCTGCGCATCGAGCCCAATGTCTCGGTGCGCCCGGCCGGCAGCCGGGAATTCGGCACCCGCACCGAGATCAAGAACCTGAACAGCTTCCGCGCCCTGGAGCGCTCGGTGGCCTACGAGATCGAGCGCCAGAGCGACCTGCTGCAGCGCGGCCAGGCGGTCGTGCAGCAGACCCTGGGCTGGGACGAAGCCCTGGGCGTGACCCTGCCGCAGCGCAGCAAGGAGGAAGCCCACGATTACCGCTACTTTCCCGAGCCGGACCTGCCGCCGCTGGTGGTGGACGCGAGTTGGGTGGAGCAGATACACAGCCGCGCTGCCGGAGCTTCCTATAACGAAATACAAGCGATTCCAGGAGCAGTACGACTTGAATGACTACGATGCCGAGCTGCTGGTAGCAGAGCGGGCGGTGGCGGATTATTTCGAAGTCTGTCGTCGCAGATTGCCGGCGATCGCTCCCAAGACCGCTGCCAACTGGATTACCGGCGAGTTGTTCGCACTGCTCAACCAGGCCGGTGAAAGCATCGAGTCCGGTCGGGTCAGCGCTCAGGAACTGGCGGGGCTGCTCACCATGCTCGAGCGCGGTGAGATCAACCAGAACACCGCCAAAACGGTGCTGGCTGAGATGTACCAAACAGGCAGAGCTGCCCGGGAGATTGTCGATGCGGGTGGGCTGCGCCAGATCTCGGATGCGGATGCCGTCGCGGCGGTAGTCACGCAGGTGCTGGACGAGAACCCAGAGCAGGTGGCGGCTTATCTGGGCGGCAAGGAAAACCTGGCAAAGTGGCTGTTTGGGCAGGTCATGCGGGCTGCCGGCGGCAAAGCCAACCCCCAGATTGTCCAACATGAGCTGGACCGCCAGCTAACCGCCCGGCAACGGAGCGGTGCTGCCGGGTCTTAGGCGCTGTATCCGCGGCCTTCTGGTAACAGAGTTGAAAGTGCATTTGTCACTTGACGTACTTACCGTTGTTTGCTATGGTTAAGTTCGCAGTAAAGCTGAAGTGAAAGGATATCGAGGCGCTGAGATGAGCCAGCAGGCTTACATCACCGCTGCACCAGCAGTCATCGATGCGGGCACCCGTCCGGGGTGCCCGCTTATACTTAACCCCATCCATCCTTTCCTCACTACCCCAGTGACAGGAGCATAAATCAATGACAGACACAATCAACGCATTCCAGATGGCGCAGAGGCAGTTCGATCATGTCGCCGGGCTAGCTCAATCTGGACCCACAGGTGGCCGAAATGCTGCGCTGGCCCAGCCGAGAGTTCAAGTTCATGATCCCGGTGCGCATGGATAATGGCACCATCCGGGTGTTCTTCGGCTACCGCGTGCAGCACAGCGACGCGCGCGGCCCGGCCAAGGGCGGCATCCGCTTCCACCCTTCAGAGACACTGGACACCGTGCGCGCCCTGGCGATGTGGATGACCTGGAAGACCGCTGTGGCAGATATCCCCCTGGGCGGCGGCAAAGGCGGGGTGCCGGTCGATTCGGCTACCCTGACCATCACCGAGAAGGAGAGGCTGTGCCGCGGCTGGATCGAGCAGATGTGGCGCAATATCGGGCCGCGCCAGGATGTGCCCGCCCCGGACGTGGGCACCACCCCGCAGATGATGGGCTGGATGATGGACGAGTATTCCAAGCTGGTCGGGCAGTACACGCCGGGCGTGATCACCGGCAAGCCGGTCGGCGGCGGCGGCTCGCTGGGCCGCACCGAAGCCACCGGCTTCGGCGTGATCTACACCGTGCGCGAGGCGATGAAGCATCTCAAGATGGACCCGGCCAAATCGGTGGCTGCCATCCAGGGTTTCGGCAATGTCTCCCAATACGCTGCCATCGGTTTCACCGAGCTGCTGGGCGGCAAGGTGGTGTGCGTCTCTTACTGGGACCGCGAAGACCGCGTTGCCTACACGGTCAGCAAAGCGGATGGCATCGACCCTGCCTTCCTGATGTCGATCACCGATCATCTACGGCTCGATCGATAAGGACCAGGCGATCAAAGCAGGGCTATACCATCGAAGACGGGCGATGCCTGGATCGACAAAGATGTGGATGTGCTCATCCCCGGCGCGCTGGAAGGTCAGATCAACGCCGAGACGGTCAAAAGGGTCAGCGATCGCGTGCGCATCGTGGCGGAGGGCGCCAACGGTCCCACCACCCCTGAAGCGGACGAGGTCTTCAAGCGCAACGGCGTGTTCGTCATCCCCGACTTCCTGTGCAATGCCGGCGGCGTGACCACATCTTACTTCGAGAGTGTGCAGAATGATATGAACTACTACTGGACCAAAGAAGATGTACTCAAGCGCCTGGACACCAAGATGACCCAGGCTTTCCACAGCGTGCTGGAGATGTCCGAAGGGCAGGGAGTGTTCATGCGCGATGCCGCCTACATGGTCGCCATCGACCGGGTGGTCAAGGCCATGGAGCTGCGCGGCTGGATATAAGGCGCTTGCATTTCGTCTTATCTTCCTATACAATCATATAACCATGCCTCTCACTCCAGATTTTATGCGTTTTCTGCTCTCCGCCTGCATAGTCGCGATGGCCCTGCTGGCGATCCTGTATCTATACCGGCGGGAGCTGAACACGCTGGAGATCATCGGCTGGGGCCTGCTGATCCTTGTGCTGCCATTGCTGGGTCCGTTCCTGGCAATTTACCTGCGCCCCGGCTCGGCTCGCCAGTCCGCTCGCTCCCCAACCAAATCGAAGTCTAGCTCACCTCCCTAATTCCCTACCGCCATGCAATCTCTTAGACGCTTATACCTGTATGCAGTCACCTTCGTCAGCCTGGAAGTCGTCCTGTGGGGATCGATTGGACTGGGACGCGCCTTTGCCGCTGGGGGAAGGGCGGGTGAGGGCAGCACGAACCAGCTTGCCCAGGCGCTGGCTTTCATCCTGGTCGGCATCCCGGTATTCCTGCTGCACTGGTGGCTTGCCCAGCGCGCGGCCCTGCGTGAGCCGGGAGAACGATCAGCGCTGCTGCGGGCGATCTTCCTGTACGGCGTGCTGTTGGCGACCCTGCTGCCGGTAGTCAACAACAGCCTGGCGCTGCTCGACCGCCTGCTGGCGATCGCTATGGGTATGGACCCTGCCACGGCTGCGCTGGGCGGCTCCCAGACCTTCAGCGACAATCTGTTCGCCATCCTGCTGAACGCCTTGGCTGCGGCATACTTCTACTACGTGCTGCGAGCGGATTGGAAAGCCGGTCCGGTTGGGGATGACTTTGCCGTGCTGCGGCGCCTGTTCCGCTACCTGGCGGTGGTGTACTTCCTCGTTATGGCAGCGATCGGTGTGCAGCGCGTGCTTGAATACTTACTGCGCCTGCCTGCGCCGGCTCTTGAGCGCTACCCGGCGCTGCTCAGTGGCGGTCTGGCGCTGATCCTGGTCGGGGCACCGCTGTGGGTGCTCACCTGGTGGATCGTCCTGCGTTCCTGGGAGGTTCCCATCGAGCGGCAATCCACGCTGCGCTGGGTGCTGCTTCTGGGAGTGACGCTGTTCAGCGCCCTATACGGGCTGATCGCGTTGGTCCTGGTGCTGCAAGTGGTGCTGATGCTGCTGTTGGGGATGCCGTCCAGCGAGTTCCTGGAGCGCATAAGCATCCCGCTTTCCATCGGGATTCCGGTGGCAGCCGTCTGGTTTTATTACCGAGGCGTGCTGCTGGCAGAGATGCTGATAACTACGCAGTTGGCTCCCCAGGAAGCCGAGCACCGGGTCAGGCTACGCAGGATATATGTCTATCTTCAGGCGCTGTTCGTCCTGGCAGCCGCATTTCTCGGACTGCAGCTGCTCAGTGCAGCCCTGCTAGAGCTGGCGGTGGAGGGAGCGGCGGCCTCAGTCGCCGGACTGCGCGAGCAGTTTGGTGGTGGGTTGGCAGCGCTGCTGGTCGGGCTGCCGTTGTGGCTTTGGGCCTGGCGCCCACTGGTCCGGGAGGCGGCCGTCGAGGGAGAAGCAGGCGAGCAGGCCCGGCGATCGCTGGTGCGGCGCGGCTACCTGTACCTGGTTCTGTTTGCCAGCGTGTTGGGGGTGATGTTCACTGCTGGACCACTGATCTACCAGCTTCTGCGCCTGCTGTTAGGCCAGCCGGCCGAGGATGTGCTGCTCCAGTCACTGCAGCTGCTGGTGGCTTTGCTGCTGTTCTGCCTGCTGCTGGCCTACCATTACTGGGTGCTGCGAGGTGACAGCCTGCTGACCGAGGGTCTGCTGCTGCGCCGCCGAGCACAGTATCCGGTGCTGGTGCTGGCTCCCGCCGAGGAGGGCTTCGCCGAAACCCTGGTGGCTGCCCTGGAGCAGGAAGCGCCCGGTCTCCCGGTTGCCGTGCATCCCATTGAGCAAGGCGCGCCCGACGAGACCTTTTCAGCCGCCCGGGCGGTCATCCTGCCGGCGGACCTGCTGACTACGCCGGGAGAGGCGCTGCGCCTGTGGCTGCGCGCCTTCGATGGCAAGCGAATTGTTCTAACCGGCTCGCCGGGAGAATGGCTGTGGGTGCCCGCGGCAAGAGGCGGGCTGCCTGCCAGCGCCCGCCGTGCCGCCCGCCTGGCACGCCGCCTGGCAGAGGGCGAGTCTGATATCGGACTGAGCCGCTAATAGCTCTTATTTGGGGGAATTTCGTACAGCTCCACCAGCACGCCGTTGGCGCTCTTTGGGTGGATAAAGGCGTATTTTCTGCCATCTGCGGCCAGCCTTGGCTGCTCGTTGATGAGCTGGACGCCTTGTGCTTCCAGCTGCCGGAGCATCCCACCGATATCGTCCACCTCCAGGCAGACGTGGTGCATGCCCGGGCCGCGTTTTTCCAGATACTTTGCCAGCCCCGAGTCGTCTGTGGTGGGCCGGACCAGCTCGATCTCGCTGCCGCCAGTCGGCAGGAAGGCGATCTGAGCCGCTTCGGCAGGGACATCCCGTATCTGGCTGACCTCCATCCCCAGCGCCTGGCTCCAGAAATCAAGGGTTTTGTCCATGTCGTCGACGAGAATGGCGATATGGTCGATGCGTTTGACTTTGGGCATATTAAACTCCGTACTCCGGGTCTAATAAACCCTAAAGGCTTTCAAGACCTTTAGGGTTTATGTTTTCTATAAAGTAGATGGCGGCTGGTACTCGCCCCAGGCGCCGCGCAGCACGCGGCAGATCTCCCCCAGGGTGACATCATTCTCCACACACGCTACGAACAGCGGCACCAGGTTCTCCGAGCCGTGGGCGGCGGTCTCCACCTGCGCCAGCAGCTCGGCGGCGCGCCCGGCATCCCGATTTTCTCGCATTTCAGCCAGCCGCCGGCGCTGCTCGGCTTCGATGGCAGGGTCCACACGCAGCTGCTCCAGCTCGACCTTCTCATCCACCTGGAAGGCGTTGACCCCCACCACGATCTCCTCACCGCGTTCGACTGCCCGCTGGTACTGGTAAGCGGAAGTCTGGATCTCGCCCTGGATGTAACCCCGTTCGATGGCCGCCAGCGCGCCGCCCATGGCGTCGATCTTGTATAGGTATTCGGTTGCGCGGGCTTCGATCTCATCGGTCAGGTGCTCGACCAAATATGAGCCTGCCAGCGGGTCGATGCTGTCGGCAGCGCCAGATTCGTAGGCGATGACCTGCTGCGTGCGCAGGGCGATCCGTACGGCTTTCTCGGTGGGCAGCCACAGCGCCTCGTCCATGCTGTTGGTGTGCAGCGACTGCGTGCCGCCCAGCACCGCCGCCAGGGCCTGCAGCGCTACGCGCACCACGTTATTCTCCGGCTGCTGGGCGGTCAGTGTCGAGCCGCCGGTCTGGGTATGGAAGCGCAGCATCCATGAGCGCGGGTCCTTTGCACCGAAGCGCTCTCGCATGATGCTGGACCACATACGCCGGGCGGCGCGGAATTTGGCAACCTCCTCCAGGAAGTTGTTGTGGGCGTTGAAGAAGAAAGAGAGCTGGCTGGCGAAGCCGTCCACATCTAACCTGGCATCCACCGCCGCCTGCACGTAGGTGATGGCATTTGCCAGGGTGAAGGCGACCTCCTGCACCGCCGTCGAGCCAGCCTCGCGGATGTGGTAGCCGGAGATGCTGATCGTATTCCAGCGCGGGATCTCGCGCTGGCAGTAGCGGAACACGTCCGTGATCAGGCGCATCGACGGCTTGGGCGGGAAGATATATGTGCCCCGGGCGATATATTCCTTCAATATGTCGTTCTGGATCGTGCCGCGCAGCTTGTGTATCTCAGCACCCTGGCGCTTTGCCTCGGCGACGTACATCGCCAGCAGGATGGAGGCCGGGGCGTTGATGGTCATCGATGTCGAGACTTTCCCCAGGGGTATCTCGCGGAACAGCGTGCGCATATCCTCCAGGGACGAGATCGAGACGCCCACCTTGCCCACCTCCCCGGCTGCGATCGGGTCATCAGCGTCGTAGCCGATCTGCGTGGGCAGGTCGAAAGCCACCGATAGGCCGGTCTGCCCCTGCTCGAGCAGGTAGCGGTAGCGCTGGTTGGACTCGGCCGCGCTGGCGTAGCCTGCATACTGGCGCATGGTCCACAGCCGGCCGCGGTACATGGTCGGCTGCACGCCGCGCGTGAAGGGCGCTTCACCGGGGAAGCCCAGCTTCTCTTGGTAATCCGGACCGGGGTCGGACGGGGTAAGCAGCCGCGGCATGGGGAAGCCGGAAGAAGTATAAAACTCCGGTTTTCGCTCGGGGAAGCGCTCCAGGATGGGGTTAAGGGTCTCTTCTTCCCAGCGCTTCTGTGTGTTGTTATCGCTCATATACAAACCTCGGGCAGTGTGTTAGATCGGGCAGCGCTATCAGCCGGTAGGCTGGCACCAGTATACCCGATCAGCAACCATCCTTGGTGTGTGGTTCGTAGGTCAGTTTGGCAAATTGACTCTCGGCTCTGGGTGTGAAATAAAGACATCTTGCCCTGACTGAGCGGCGCCGCAGTGGTGATGGAGTCATGCTATACTAAGAATCGCTGGCAGCTGCCGGCCAGCGGTTGCATGTACCTGAGAGCAGCATTTCATTCCCTGGCAAGCGTATGCAAAATTACTGTATTGTGGATTGGTGGACCCCGAGATGCAGATCTTAACCGTAGACGTAGGTACCGGTACGCAAGACATCTTCCTGTACGACTCCCGCCTGGACCTGGAGAACAACTTCAAGCTGGTGGTGCCCTCGCCGACCATGATGGTGCACCACAAGATCAAGCGCGCCACCCAGCTTCGCCAGCCCATCCTGCTGACCGGGGTGATCATGGGCGGCGGACCCAGCCAGTGGGCGGCGGAAGAGCACGCCCGCCTCGGTCTTCCGGTGTATGCCACGCCGGACGCAGGGCGCTCGTTCAACGACGACCTGGAGGCGGTGCGCGAGATGGGGGTGCAGGTGATCAGCGAGGACGAAGCGCGCCGACTACCGGAGGAGGTGCAGCGCCTGGAGCTGCGCGATTTCGATTTCCAGGCCATCGCCCGCTCGTTGGGTGAGTTCAGCGTGGCGCTGGACGACCTGGCTGCGGTGGCAGTGGCGGTCTTCGACCACGGCAACTCCCCGCCGGACTACTCCGACCGCCAGTTTCGCTTCGACTATCTGGACGAGCGCATCCGCGCCGAGAACCGCCTGAGCGCCTTTGCTTACCGTGCCGAGCAGGTACCCGAAATCATGACCCGCCTGCAGGCAGTGGTCGCCTCGGCAGGCGATGTGGACGCGCCTGTGATGGTGATGGATACCGCCCCGGCGGCGGTGTTGGGGGCGACCTTCGACCCGCGCCTGGCAGCCCTACCGCGGGTGCTGATCGCAAACGTGGGCAACTTCCATACCCTGGCATTCCGACTGGGGCCATCCGGGATCGAGGGCGTCTTCGAGCACCACACCGGGCTGATCGACCGCCCCAAGCTGGAAGGCCTGCTGCGCCTGCTGGCGGATGGCAGCCTGCAGCACGAAGACGTGTTCGGCGACCACGGTCACGGGGCGCTCATCTACGCCGACCAGCCACTGGCGCTGGGTGATGGCGGGTTCGACGTGGCTGTCACCGGCCCGCGCCGCAATCTGTTCCGAGGGACAGCGGACCACCGACCGCCGACCGCCAGCATTGATCCCTTCTCCCCTTCTCCTCTGATCCCCTACTTCGCCGTGCCGTTTGGTGACATGATGATCGCCGGCTGCTTTGGGCTGCTGGCGGCGGTGGCGGACGTGCTTCCCGAGTTAGGCGAGCCGGTGCGTGAATCGCTGGCAGGTGCCGGCGGCAGCGGCACCCCTCCCTGGGAGATCGCTTAATCTTTTTACCGGAGAGCGCACAGAGATCACGGAGATATAAAGATTTACCGTGGAAATCGCAGAGAACGCAGGGCTTATTCTAAGAATCTAAGTCCACTCTGCGTGCTCGGCGGTGCATGTATAGAAAAACTCTGTGCACTTCGTGTACTCTGTGGTGCCTTTATATTTTAAGGCGAAAATTGTTCCCCGCTGTGGCTGTGCTCGTAGCCTGGCAGCCCATCCAGGCTGTGCCGGAATTCCTTGCTCTGCAGGTAGTCCAGGATGACCTGCACTTTGCGCTCCTGCAGCGCTTCCTCGGGCAGCACCAGGTCGAAGCGCTCCTGGAACAGGGGGACAAAATCCAACCCGGCATCCCGTGCGGCTGCCTCCAGTCCCAGGCCGGCATCCGCCCGGCGCGAGCGCACCGCCTGGGCTACGGCGGTGTGGGTAGCCGCCTGGCGCTTGTAGCCGCGCAGGGTCTCCCCCGGCAGACCCAACTGAGCTATTTTCCTATCCATCCACAGGCGTGTCCCGGAGCCGCGGTTGCGGTTGATGAAGGCAATATCACTGCGCGCCAGATCCTCCAGCCCTTTGATCTGGCGCGGGTTGCCGGGCGCCAGCATCAGCCCCTGCGTGCGCAGCGCCAGCGTGACCAGCGTCACCGGGCGGTCGGGGAAGAAATGGCGCACGTATGGCAGGTTGTATTCGCCGCTCTCGACGTCCAGCAGGTGGCAGGCGGTCAGGTTTGCCAAGCCCTGGCGCAGCGCTACCAGGCCGTCCAGGCTGCCGACCGGCAGGGCCAGCATCTGGATGCCGGCTTTTTCATCGATCTGGATGGCGAGCCGGTCGAGTGCCAGGTCGTGGCTGCCCATCAAGACAACGGTCTGGCGGCGCGGCAGGTCGGGCAGGATGGTCTCCTGGTAGATATAGGCCTGTGCCTTGGCCTGGTAGTATTTCTCCACGAACCCGCCGGTGGCCTGTGCGGTGACCGGCTCCACCAGCCCGGCCTGCTCGAGCTGCTTGAGGTGGTGGCGCACCCAGGCGGGGTGCTCGCCCATGGCCGCGCCGAGCTGGCTGAGCGTGGCGGGTTTTGCCATCAGCCGGCGCAGGATCGCCAGTCGCCGTGGGTCGGAGAGCAGTTTGATCTGTTCCAGGGATTTGATGAGTTGGATGCTGGACAATGGATTCTAGCCCAGACCCTTCGGGTTTTGATAACCTGCAGGGTCTATTGTTCTGTGACGAGGCTCAGGTGGCCGTTAAGGAAAATTTTACAGGTGAGGATAATATACCAGCTTTTATGTGCCTGTCAACACGCGGACTCTCTCTCCTGGTCACAGGAAAATGAGGGCCAACACTATTTCTTAGAACTCTTGTGCTAATATCGATTCTCTGCTACAATCCAGCCAGGCTTTACCGCCGGCGAAGCTATGCTAACCTCATCCTTCATCCCTTTACCCCTGTCCCCTCGCTCTCCTTATCCCCTGGTTGCCTTCCCCCCTAATCCCTTCCCCTCAGATATAATACCCTCATGCCCAAGATCAAAACCCAATTCGTTTGCCAGCAGTGCGGTCGCATCTCGGTGCGTGACATGGGGCGCTGCCCGCAGTGCGGCTCGTGGAACAGCTTCGTAGAAGAGGTGGTCACCGCAGCCTCATCTACACCTGCGGTTACAAAATCCGGCCTTGGCGGGCGCTCCGAACCGCAGCGCCTATCACAGATCGGCGGCGATTACGAGGAGCGTATGCCGCTGCCGATCGCCGAGTTCGCCCGCGTGTTGGGCGGCGGCGTGGTGCCCGGCTCGCTGGTGCTGATTGGCGGTGACCCGGGCATCGGGAAGTCAACCCTGCTGCTGCAGTTGGCGCTGGAGATGGCACACGACACACCGGTGCTGTACGTCTCGGGCGAGGAGTCCGAGCGCCAGATCAAGATGCGCGCCGCCCGCCTGCTGCGCAGCGCCGGGAAGGAGGAGAGCGGCTTCCCCGAGGCGCTGTACCTGGTCACCGAGACCGGCCTGGAAACAATCCTGGAGCACGTCAGCCAGGTTAAGCCGCGCCTGCTGGTGGTCGATTCGATCCAGACCACCACACTGCAGGAGCTGGAGTCATCTGCCGGGTCGGTCTCGCAGGTGCGCGAGTGCGCCTCCCGGCTGCGCGAGCTGGCCAAATCCTCCGGCATCGCCGTGTTCCTGATCGGGCATGTCACCAAGGAAGGCGCCATTGCCGGGCCGCGCGTGCTGGAGCATATCGTCGATACCGTGCTGTACCTGGAAGGCGACCGCTTCCAGACGTACCGCCTGCTGCGCTCGGTGAAGAACCGCTTTGGAGCCACCTCCGAGGTGGGCGTGTTCGAGATGCACGAGCGCGGCATGGTGGAAGTGACCAACCCGTCGGAAGCCTTCCTGGCGGAGCGCATGGTCAACGCCCCGGGCTCGGCGATCGCTGTGACCATGGAGGGCACCCGCCCGCTGCTGGTGGAGATCCAGGGGCTGACCAGCCCGACCACCTTCGGCAACCCGCGCCGCACGCCCAACGGGGTGGACTTCAACCGCCTGCTGCTGATCGTGGCGGTGCTCACCCGCCGGGTGGGCATGCGGCTGGGCGAGCAGGACGTGTTCGTCAACGTGGTCGGCGGGCTGACGGTGGGCGAACCAGCTGCCGACCTGTCGATCGCAGCAGCCATCGCCTCATCGGTGCGCAACAGCCCGGTGCGCGCCGACCTGGCGCTGATCGGCGAGGTAGGGCTTTCCGGCGAGCTGCGCATGGTGGGGCAGATGCCGGCCCGCCTGCGTGAGGCAGCCAGCCTGGGCTTCAAGGCCGCCGTCGTGCCGCGCCGCATGCGCCGCAGCGAGCCCTGGCCGGAGGGCATCCAGATCATCGAGGCGCGCTCGCTGCGCGAAGCCCTCAAGCATGCCCTGCTGAAGTCGGAGGAAGCTGAGGCTTGAGATGGATTTGCTCGATGATCTGCAGCAGCGGCCAAATTAATCGACTATCATTTTCCCAGTATAAAATCTACGTAAACTTACATTGACGCTCCAATACTTTGTCTGATAAATTTGGAGGACTTCATCCCCTGCAAGGAGGCAGCAGCTGCATCCATGCTCGTCAAGCGCATTCAATTGGGATTGATCCACGTGGCGGTCGCCATGACCCTGGTTCCGATCAACAGCACCCTGAACCGGGTGATGATCAAGGAGCTGGCCATCTCGGCCACGCTGGTTGCAATCCTGGCCTCGCTGCCGTACCTGTTCTCCCCGATCCAGGTGATCATCGGCTCGTTCTCCGACCGCCACCCGTTATTCGGGCTGCGGCGTACGCCGTACATCCTGCTGGGCCTGCTGCTTACCGCCGCGGGAGTGATCTTCTCACCGCAGGTGGCCTTCCTCATCGAAGCGGATTTCTGGAGGGGGGTCGCCGCCGGTGTTTTGGTCTTCGGCGCCTGGGGGATGGGCTTTAATTTCGCCACCGTCTCATACCTGTCGCTGGCTTCCGAGCTGTCGGGGGAGAAAGGCCGCGCCCGCACGGTGGCGGTGATGTGGTTTATGATGATCGCCAGCATCATCCTGACTTCCATCGCCATCAGCCGCCTGGTGGATCCTTACACCCGGGAAGCCCTGGTGCGGTCATTCTGGATTGTGGGTGTGGTGGCGCTGGCACTCGGGCTGCTGGGCCTGCTGGGTCTGGAAAAACGCTCCTCAGAGAGAGCGCCGGCGGCTGATAACTACAGCTGGGGAGCAATGTTCCAGGCGATCCTGCAGAACCGTCAGGCGACGCTCTTTTTCTGGTACCTGACCATCTTGCTGGCAGCCATCCTGGGGCAGGACATCCTGCTCGAACCCTTCGCCGGTGAGACCTTCGGCATGACCGTGCGCCAGACCACGCGCATCACCTCTATCTGGGGGGTGTGCGTGCTGGTGGCGCTGCTGGCAGCCGGCGCACTGGAGAACCGGGTATCTAAACGCACGGTCGCCGGGCTGGGCGGCGGGGGTGCGTTGATCGGGTTCCTGCTGATCGTCGCCAGCGGTCTGACCGCCAGCCTGGAGGTCTTCTACAGCGGGGTGGTATTTCTGGGTGTCGGCACCGGTCTGGCAACGGTGTCCAACCTGTCGCTGATGCTGGATATGACCGTAGCCAGCAATGTGGGCTTGTTCATCGGCGCCTGGGGTATGTCGAATGCTATCTCGCGCCTGCTGGGCACCGTGCTGGGCGGCGTGGTGCGAGATGTGGTCACGCGGATCTCGCAGGACCCGGTAATGGGCTACGTGATCGTTTTCGGCATCGAAGCCGCCATGCTGCTGGTATCGCTGGTCATGCTGCGCAGGATCAATGTCGCCGAGTTCCAGCGCGATGCGCAACAGCCCTCCCTGGTGGAAAGGGCGGCGGTTGCCAGCGAGGTGTAGATCGTATGTCTGATGATTGGTTGAGCCTGAGCGATGTTGCCGGTATGCTGGGCGTGCACCCCAGTACGGTACGCAGCTGGTCCGACCTGGGAACGCTGCCTGTGCACCGCACCCAGGGTGGTCACCGGCGCTACCGGCGCGACGAGATCGAGCTGTGGATGCTCTCGCAGAGCGCAGAAGGCTCCGGCGATGCCCGTCTGGTGGTGCAGAACGCCCTGAAGAACACCCGCTTCAGCGTCAGCGAAGGCCGGCTGGGGCAGGAGGCGTGGTATACCAAGCTGGACAACGATGCCCGCCAGCAGTACCGGGAGAGCGGGCGCATGTTGATGCAGGGTCTAATCGATTACCTGTCATCGGATGGCAAGCTGGCGCAGGCTGAAGCGCACGGCCTCGGTTACGAATACGCCACTCGCGGCCGCCGTCACGGCCTGAGCGTTACAGATGCCGCCAACGCCTTCCTGTTCTTCCGCAACACACTCCTGGAATCGATGCTCTCGGTTTACGAGGCGGCTGCTGTCCAATCCCCGTTTGCCTGGAGCGATATGTTCCGCAAGATCAATGCCTTCACTGACCAGATCCTGCTGGCGCTGCTGGATACCTACGAGGCCTTTGAAAGGGGCAGTCGTTGAGCATGAATGAACGCCGCCCGAGCAGGCGCTACCAGCCTACGAACAGGACAGAACGCTTGGTCCCGCTGCTGCTGATCTTATTGCTGGTCATCCTGGTGGTGGTTATCGTGTTGGTACTGGTAACAATGAGTGGTGTTACTTCGTTTGGCTGACCGGCTCAGAGACCGTCGCCGGAGCATAATTTCCCGTAGTGGAGGGCAACATGCACTATTTATCGATCTTCTCAACCATCATTACTTTCGCCTTTGCGGTCTCTGTATTCACCCGCTATCGGGGGCGCGGCGGCACACATTTACTGCTGTGGGGCATTGGTTTGGTGTTCTACGGGCTGGGCACGCTGACCGAAGTGATCTTGAGCTTTACCTTCAGCGAGCTGGCACTGAGGCTCTGGTACCTGACTGGGGCGATGCTTACCGCCGCCTGGCTGGGACAGGGCACCGTGCACCTGCTGATACGCAGGCGCGGCGTGGCATCATCGCTGATGATCATCCTGACCATCGTCTCGGTCTTGGCAGCGGTGTTGGTGTTTATCACCCCGATGACACCCGCTGCGGCCGCCTACGACCCCGGCGTGCCTGCCTCGACCCAGTATAAAGAGATCATGGCCCGCAGCAGCCTGACGATCGCTCTGACCGTTCTTCTCAATCTCTACGGCACGATCACCCTGGTCGGTGGGGCGATCTATTCGGCTTACCTTTTCTGGCGCAAGAAAGTGCTGCTTAACCGCGTGGTTGGCAACATCTTGATCGCCGCCGGGGCGCTGCTGCCCGCTACGGGCGGCACGTTTATCCAGGCTGGATTGGTGGATTGGCTGTACCTGAGCGAGCTCCTGGGCGTGATCTTGATGTATGCCGGGTTCATCCAGGCGACTGCCATACCGGCAATGGAAAGCAAGCCTGCTGTAACAGCTTCATAACAGGTGTTCCACCGGAAAAAGCCACCCGCCCTCTCCATCGTGGAGAGGGCGGGTGTTGTGTGTTTAATAGCTTCGTTCAATCTTCGATATGTCCCCCTTTCAGCGTTGACTTAAGCTGCCGGTATCTGCCTACCTGCCCGGTCATGGGCAGACGACGTTCTTCTTCGGCTTGCCGTTCTTGGAGATCGCGTTGCAGATCCCCTTTAAACCGTTATTATCTTTCGCCGGCTTGCCGTTCTTCTTCGCGTCCGGCTGGTCTGTAGCCGGATTCTCACCGGGTTGGTCGCTGCCATCCTTGTTCTTATCTTTGTTCTTGTCCTTATCCTGGCCGGTTTCTTTACCGCTCAGGTCCTGGCGTACATGACCGACGCCGGTCTTATCCGGCTTGCCGTAATCTTTGAAGATCTGTCCCATGCCGACGCCGGATTGTTTTAAGGCGACCAGCTCTTCGACCGTGACGGGTGTGCAGGCAGTGCCATCCCCTTCAGCAGGTTCCTGGCAGTCCTCCGATTCCTGAGCAATGGCATACAGCTTGACCAGGACACCGAAGCCCATCCCGTCGTCGTGGTAGGCGGCGATCTGGTCGCTGACCTGCTGCAGGTTGCCGTCACTCTCCAATGCCCACTCGACAGCCAGTGTCTCCAGGGCACCTTGTACGGTTCCGGCAGCGGTAGGGTCATCGATCAGCAAATTGATCGGGTCACCTCCGGCGACCGGCTGGGCAGTGTATGTACCGGTCGTGGGGTCATAGCTGGTAACCTTGACGGCTTGCGCACCATCTGGACAATTGCCTTCTCCGTCCGCGGCAACCCAGGTCCAGGTGCCATCGGCCTCGGGATCCTCGGCGCAGCCGGTTACGTTGTCGACGGCTTCCTGCAGGGCGGCTGTCAGGGTCTCCGGGTTGAGATCCCCGAAATACATGCCCAGGAGCAGGGCGACAGGGTGGCTTTCGTCGATGTTGACATCCACAGTGCACAGGCTGCCGTCCGCCAGCTCAACGGTCACCGTGCCCGAGCCGGCATCCACAGCGACCACTATCCCGGAGACCGTTCCTGCCGGGCAGGGACCGGCTGCCACCTGGGCGCTCGGCGCTGCCAGGGCGGGTCCGAAGCTGAGCACTGCAATCGCTAAGATCAGAGTAAAAGAGATCATCTTGTTGTATTTCATACGGTCACTCTCCTTGCCTTCTATTTACACCCAAGGTAAATGATGTCCGGGGCGCATCGCTGGTCCTGCGTACCCATTAAATCGTAGTTTTTCGGGAAATGTTACGTATTTATGGAAGGCTTAAGTCAACCTTAACCCGATCTTCAAATCACGCCGCGCGCCCCTATCGGTATCTTGACCGTGCGCGCAGGTAGGATACTCGTCCCAAAGGTTGGAAGGGCAGCGGTGGTAGAATAGAGCCAATCCATATCGATTACCAAGGACAACGATGACTGATAATGCAATCCAGAGCATCTTGAACTACCCGCCGGTTTCACACGTGCGCCGCAACCACGGGCTCGAGCATGCCACTCTGCACATCCTTTCCCAGCGCAGCCCGAAGCGCCCTCTGGCCGGACATTCCGACACGCGCGGCTTTTGGGTGCTCGGTGATGTATCCACAGACGAAGTGCAGGAGGCAGTGGCCGAAGCCGTGCAGCGGATGAACGCTGGCGAGCAGAGCCTGGCAGTGCATCCCAACTGCGGAACGAATTTCGTCACCTCCGGCGTCCTTGCCGGGCTGGCAGCTTTCGCAGCCTTGTTCGGTGCCGGGCGCAGCTTCCGGAACCGCCTGGAGCGCCTGCCGATGGCTGCCGTGCTGGCGACGCTGGCGCTGGTCGCTTCCCAGCCGCTTGGGCTGCTGCTGCAGGAGCGGGTCACCACCTCAGGCCAGCTTGGATCTCTCAGGGTGGTCAAGATCACTCCCAGCAAGCGCGGGCGGATGCGCGCCCATCGTGTCCTGACGGAGGGCTGAGCTTGAGCGAAGTGCCTCACGTGGTCTATGTGCTGCATGGAGAGGATGAGTTCTCCATGGCACAGGAGATCGGCAAACTGGAGGCCAAAGTGGGGGATGCCGCCACCGCCTCCCTGAACACGACCCGCCTGGACGGGCGCACGCTCTCCTTCGCCGAGCTGGAGAACGCCGCCCGCGCCATGCCCTTCCTGGCTGAGCGGCGAATGGTCGTCGTTTACCACCCCCTGGCGAAAATGGAGAAAGACCCTGATCTGCAGGAGAGGTTCAAAACCCTGCTGGACCAGGTGCCTGAGACGACAGCCCTGGTGCTGGTCGAATATACCAACCTGTCTGATCGCAAGAAAAAGCCTCACTGGCTGCTGGAATGGGCCGGCAAGGCGGGCGAGCGCGCCTTCGTTAGGAGTTATCAAGCGCCTAAGGGCTACCTTCTGCAGCAGTGGATACAGGCTCAGGCAAAACAAGCGGGCGGGGAATTTACTACCAGCGCGGCGGCCATGTTGGGAGGTTTGGTGGGGGATGATACTCGTCTGGCGCACCAGGAGATCCACAAACTGGTGGCATATGCCAACTACAGCCGCCCGGTCGAGCCGGAGGATGTGGACGCGGTCACCGCTCTCTCCGGTCAGGTCACTATCTTTATGCTGGTCGATGCATTGGGTATGGGGGATGGACGTAAAGCGATGAGCGCACTGCACCAACTGCTGGATGAACAGGATGTGCAGTCGATCTTCGGCATGATCGTGCGCCAGTTCCGCCTGATCCTGCTGGCTAGAGAGGTCCTGGATCAGGGTGGTTCGGACGGCGGCGCTGCCAAGGCATTAAAGCTGCACCCGTTTGTTGCTGAAAAGATCACCGTCCAGGCGCGGCGTTTTTCTCTGGAGACTTTGGAAGCCATTTACCGGCGCTTGCTGGAGATCGACGAGGCGATCAAGACCGGCCAGGTCGAGTTCGAAGTGGCCCTGGATGCCTTTGTAGCCGGTATCACTGCGCCCGCGCTCAGGTAAGGCTGCCATTCACCCCGATCCAGAAGTGATTGGGCAGGATCGTGCGCGTGGTGCGCACCTCCACCGCTCCGCTGCTCATCTTATCATCCTTGCCCTTCAGCGACCCGTTGTGGATCATGCTGGGGTGGACGAAACACAGGTTGGGTGTAGTGCCGTATTTGGTATGGTAGTAAGCAGCCGCGCGCTCGATCTTGGTGGCGATCTCCGCTTTGGGATCATTGTCGAACCACAGCATCCCGATGTTCATCGCAAACTCCTTAAATTCACCCAGCGGGAATACGTAAAACCTATCACCCACAGTATATCAGAACACATGTTCTATGTCAATAATTAATCTGCTGTTCTTGAACTGCTTCAAAGTTCAGTTCAGAGATTCCTCGTCGCTGCGTTCCAAAAAGCGGAACGTGCACTGCTCCTAAGAAACTTCCTGTCACTGCGAGCCGTACTTTGGCGAAGCAGTCTCGCTCTGATCACCGCGCCATGCACGTCATGGCGAGGAGCGCAGCGACGAAGCCATCTCATGTTTTTTCCGGTAAGCGAACATAGACGGCTAAAGGCTATAACCAGGACTGCAGGTCCTGACAGTGCCTGCAAACTGGCCGATCAGGTTTGACAGCCTGGTCACCGGTTGAAGATATTGACGCTTTCGATATGGTAGGTCTGGGGGAAAAGATCGAAGACTTTGGCAGACTGCAGCCGGTAGCCATGCCGGACGATCTGGCGGGCGTCGCGTGCCAGGGTTGCCGGGTCGCAGGAGATATAGATCAAGACCGGCGGGGAAAAATCCACCAGCGCTTCCAGCGTTTGCCTGGAGAGACCTGCCCGCGGCGGGTCGACCAGCACCAGGTCTGGCTGAAGATCCAGCCCGGGCAGCACCTGCTCTGCGGGTGCTTCGTACAGCTCCACGTTATCGAATTCATCCAGGTTGACGACGAAATCATTGCAGGCGTCGGGCGAGCTTTCGATGCCCACCAGCCGCCCGGCGCGGGGTGCCAGGAAGGCGCTGAACAGCCCAACGCCGCAATACACTTCCAACAGCACGGCCTTGTCCGGCAGCGAGACCTGTTCCAGAATATAGCTGACCATCGCCTCTGCCATCTGGGTGTTGACCTGGAAGAAAGACCCGGCCGAGACCTGGAAGCCGCGCCCCAGCACTTCGATGCCGATCGCCGGGCTGCCTACCAGCACCAGCGACCCGGCTGGGGAGATGTGCACTGCAGAGATGTCCAGCTCCTCGATGCTGACCTCCGGCGGCAGGGGGTCGCTGCTCTCCAGGACCAGCAGCAGTTCGCCCTCGCCTCCCTGGCGGATGGCAACCCGCTCCACCTCGGGCTGCCCTTCGAAATCCAGCTGCGGCCAGACCTGGTTGATCAGCGCCTGAGGGAGGTGGCATTCCTGCAGCGGGAAGACTTGTCTGGCATCGTGGGTATAGTAGCCCAGCCTGCCTTCTGGCGTGAGGTGGAACTGGATATGGTTGCGGTAGCCCCAGGGCTGTGAGGGGACGGGTGGCAGTACAGGCGGGTCGGAGATGCCGCCGATGCGCTCCAATTGGTCTTTCAGAATATCCCACTTAGCTGCCAGCTGGGCCTCGTACGGCAGGTGCTGGTAGTGGCAGCCGCCGCAGGTCCCGTAGTGTATGCAACGAGGAGGAATGCGGTCGGGAGAAGCCAACAGGATTTCCACCAGATCGGCGCGGGCGTAGCGCTTCTTGTCTTCCCGGATGCGCGCCCGCACAGTCTCCCCCGGCAGCGCGAACGGCACGAAGACCACCCTGCCGTCTGGCAGCCTGCCCAGCGCCTCGCCGCCGTAAGCCAGGGCGGTCAGGTCGACCTCGATCAAGGGGAGGGATTTCATGCTGGCAATTCTACCAGTTAGGTTGGAGAAACGAGATTAGAGAGCCGAGAGTGGGTCGCCGTAACGATTCCCGTAACGTTTTCAGGACGCTAATTGGATATACTGGATGAAGTAATACTAAATAGACTGCCTATATGAGGTCTGTCGGATATCTAAAACAACCTGAATTAGACTTACCCGTAATAGCAGTCGAGGCGGATATGTTATGGAGAGCAGTAAGACCTTCTTACTGTGCGACCGCATCCTGCGCTGGCTGGCATGGCTCCTGGTGGGGGTCTTTGTTATCTTATTAACTGCCGGTTTGGCACTGCAGGTCGTCACGCAGTCCCCCTTGTACGGTGTGGGCTGGCTCGCAACGATCTTAGAAGCTGCGGTAGTCTGTGTATTTGTCGTCGTCGGTGTCCTGATCGTGTCGCGTCATACACGACACCCGGTTGGCTGGATCTGGATCTGGTTGTCCATCTTGACTGCTCAGGACCACTTTGCCTGGGGCTACGCCTACTACGGCTACATCGTCCATCCCGGTTCACTGCCAGGTGTGAATGTCTTGATCGTCTGGTTGTATTTGCAAGTTCGATCAACGCTTGGGCTGCTCTTGATTACGCTGCTGCTGCTATTATTCCCTACTGGACGACCCCTCTCTCATCGCTGGGGCCTAGTAGCCTGGATTGCTCTGGGAGTTGTTTCCGTAGCTACCCTTATCTCCGTCGTAGCGCCGGTCCCCTTTGGCTACTTCCCTTTTCCAACCGATCTGCTCGTTAAAGGAGAGCCAGCAAGGGCAGTTCTAGGTCCGCTGTGGGTTGTATCCAATCTTGCGGTAACTCTTTGCATCCCGGCAGCAGCACTCTCTCTGTTGATCCGCCTGCGTCGCGCTCGGGGAGTGGAGCGGCAGCAGCTCAAATGGGTAGCCTACGCCGCCGCGTTCTTGCCATTCGGCTTAATCATTATGAATCTGGGTGAAAGCGGCCTGACTGCAGATTTGAACGGGGTTTGGTTCCTTGGCCTTGGACTCGTGTTTATAGGTTTCTCAGGCATAGCGCTCGCCTCAGCCATCGCTATCTTGCGCTACCGGCTGTGGGATATCGATATCATCATCCGCCGCACGCTGGTCTACGGCGGATTGACCGCCACACTGGCAGTGGTGTATTTTTCCAGCATCGTGCTGCTGCAGGGATTGTTCGTGGCGGTCAGCGGTCAGCGGTCGGCAGTCGCCGTAGTGATCTCAACCCTGGTGATCGCCGCATTGTTCACCCCGCTGCGCCGCCGTATCCAGAACGACATCGACCGGCGCTTCTACCGCAAGAAGTACGATGCCGAGAAGGTCGTTGCCGCTTTCAGTGCCGGGCTGCGCGAGGAGGTGGACATCGAGCAGCTCAGCGAGCGCCTGCTGTCGGTGGTAGAAGAGACCCTACAGCCGGAGAGCCTGTCGCTGTGGCTGAAAGAGCAGTGAAGCGCCTGCTATAATTAGCGCCGTGCGCTATCGCCGTCTTGTATTACCCTTCCTTGTCCTTACCCTGCTGGCATGCCAGGCAGTGAGCGGGCTGTTCACCGCCCCTCCCGCTGAGCCATCCCCTCCACCCCAGTCCCCATTCCCCTCAACGACGGCTGCTGTCCCTATCCAACTACCCACAGCAGTCCCCACCCTCACCGCCCCACCCCTCACCCCTTCCCCCTCTACCCGCTTAACTCCCAACTCGCCTCTCCTAACTCCTAATTCGCAACTCCTGACTCCTAACTACGCCCTGCACCTGCACCCTGACGGCGACCTGTATGTGGGAGACACGCTCAGCTTCGAAGTGGTCGCCCCCTCGGGCACAGAGTCGGATGGTCTGAAGGCAAGCATAGAATTATCCGCTCCCCACCCGGTCCAGCTCGGCTCTGCAGACTTCGGCGGCTACGGGATCGCTGCCAGAAGACAGGCCACCCTGTACTGGGCCTGGGATACTGCCGGGTTCGAGCCGGGGGTCTATACCCTGACCTACTCGATCGAGCCCGCCGGACATCTCTTCACCGAGACCGTCACCCTGCTCCCAACTGATCTGCTGCCATCCCTGGAAGCGGACGCCCATTGGGAGACGACCAACAGCCAGTGCTGCACCATCCATTTCGTCACCGGGACGGCTGCCGAGCGCGACCTGGCGGAGCTGGCCGCGTTGGTCGACCAACAGGCGGCTTCTGTAAGCCGCCTGCTGGATGCACGGTTCGAGGAACGGGTGCCAATCGTGCTTTTGCCGCGCGTGCTGGGTCACGGCGGCTTTACCTCCCAGGAGATCTCCGTCTCTTACCTGGACCGCAACTACGCCGGAGGCAGCCCGCAGATCGTGCTGCACCACGAGCTGGTGCATTTGCTGGACAATCACCTGGGCGGCAAGCTGCGACCGTCCCTGCTGTTGGAGGGGCTAGCGGTTTACCTGAGCGGCGGGCATTTCAAGCCCGAGCCGCTGCAGCCGCGCGCGGCTGCCCTGCTGGCAATGGGCGGGTATATCCCGCTGCAAGAGTTGGCGGACGACTTCTATCCTGCCCAGCACGAGACCGGCTACCTGCAGGCCGGCGCGCTGGTGGCGTACATGGTCGAAAGCTGGGGCTGGGAGGCGTTCTCGGATTTCTACCGGGATATCGCGCCTGCGCCTGACGGCGTGCCGCATGGTGTCCGCCAGTCACAGGCCATCGATGCCGCGCTGCGAGAGCATTTCGGGACCGGTTTTGCGGAGTTGGAAGCAGCTTTCCTGGAGGCGCTGCGCCGCCAGCCAGTCACCGAGGCGCAGCGCCAGGACGTGCGCCTGAGCATAATGCTTTATGACCTGGTGCGCCGCTACCAGCAGTCGCTCGACCCTTCCGCCCACTATATGACCGCCTGGCTGCCGGATGGTGCGCAGATGCGCGAGCGTGGCATCACCGCGGATTACCTGCGGCACCCGGATGAGGCGGAGAATATCGCCCTGGAAGCGCTGCTGGTGGCGGCAGACGGATATTTGAAGCAGGGGAAATACACACGGGCAGAAAAATACCTGCTCGCCGTGGAGCAGGCACTATCGACCGGGATGGGAGATGCCAGCCTGCTAGACCCACTGGCAGCCGACAGCCTGGCGCTGGTGCGGCTGCTCCTTGAGCAGGGCTACCAGGTGCAGCGATTGCAGGTCGAGGAGCACAAAGCCCGGGTGTGGGGCACGGATGTCACCGTTGCTACAGCCGGGCAGGAGTTGGTCTTATTCGATCTGGTGCGCAGCCATCAGGGAGACGCTGGAGGGGATGGCTGGTCGATTGTAGAACAGCACTCTTACTGACAGGCAGGATAGCCGAGCAGCAGGTTGGTGAGCAGGTTGGTCGCTGAATTGAACGGCGTGACACAGTACAGGTTGAGCTGGTCGAAGGCGATCCCCCCGGCGGCGATCACGCATAGGAGCACCACCAGACAGCCACAGCCCGCCAGCAGCAGGGTGCGGCTGCTGCGCTTCTCCTCTGGCAGGGGTTCGTAATACGGCTCTGCGGGGCTGGGATGCATCTGGCTTTCATAGGTCGCTTGCGCTGCAGACGGGTACGAGACCTCCCCGGTGCGGGCGGTTGGCGTCGGAGGAGGCTGGGAAGTCGCCGGTGGGGGGACGAAGCTTGGCGGCTGGCTGGCGGCTGCCACCACCGTCTCCCCGGCCTCGTAGCTGGTCTCGAATACCAGGCTCACGTTTTCACCCAACATGATCAGCTCATTTGGACGCAGGACGTGCGCACCCATCAGCCGCTGGCCGTTGACGAACGTGCCGTTGGTCGACCCCAGGTCTTCCAGCACGTAGCCGCCGGCCTGTATCTCCATGCGGGCGTGTTTGCGGGAGACCTCCGCATCATTGATAACCACATCGTTATGGATATCCCGCCCGATAGTGATCTCGCTTTGGGTCAGCTCGTATGCTTTCCCCGGTTCCGGTCCCGAGCGCATGATCAGATGAAACTTTAACGAAGCCATTGCTCTTTCTCCTGCGTTAAGTGTACTGAGTTTTTCGAAGCATGTCAAACCTGTTTGGTGCCCTGCCGGGGGAGTTCCCTCTCAGGGGGTGGCAGCCAGCATTGACGGCAGATAGATCGTATGGGGCGAGTCCGCCACCAGTGTCACCGGGATTGCTATCGGCGGCAGTCCGGTATTATCCGCCTGCAGTAGAAGGGTGGTCGTGTAGGTGCCATGCAAGAACGGAGTTTGGAGGGTCAGGAGGATATCGGCTCTATCCTGGGGATTTAACTGTCCAGAAGGCGGCGATTCGTCCAGCCAGGGTACCTGCGGCTGCTCTGCAAGGCTCCAGGAGAGGGATGTCGCTCCCGAGTTCCCTATCTCCATCGTGCGGGTGATAATCTGCCCGAAAAGGGCTTGCTCGTACAGAGACTCCAATGAGACACTCAGCTCCGATGCGGACGTAACAGTGACGGGCTGGCTGGCAGCAGCCACGCCGGCGCAGTTCTGCGCGCTCAGATCGACGGTGTAGGTATCGCTGACCGTGTAGGTGTGCGAAACGACTTGCCCGCTTGCGGTATGCCCGTCGCCGAAATCCCAGCTGTAGCTGACCGGTAGGGTGCTGGTGATGCCGACCGTGCCGGTGAACACGACCGGCATGCCGCTCAGCGGTTCGACGGGGGCGTAGCTGAAATCCGCCCCCTGGATGCGGCAGGGCTCGAGCTGGATGTCCAGCGTGGTGGTCATGTCTTTGGTGATGTCGATACTGCCGGTGATATAGGGTTGGAAGCCATTCGCCTGGGCGGTGACCGTGTACGTCCCGGTTGCCAGCTGAAGAGCGTATCTGCCATCCGTGCCGCTGTGGGCTGAGTGCGGCTGGGCGACGTCGCGCTGGGCGGTCACGATGGCGCCTGTGATCGGGGAGGCAGTTCCGCCATCCGTCACGGTGCCTGCCAGGTAGCCTGTGTCCAGCAGGCAGCCCATATGCGCCATCGTCCCTACCGCGGCTTTGATGAAGTCGGTGAAATAGGTTGTGTTTAGCGTTCCGACCCGGTCGTTCGTGGTGTGGTAGTAGGGGGTGAAGTCGTCATCGTCTTCGATACCCAGGATCGCCGGGTATCCAAAATCCCAGAAGGAGGCGTTGTCGCTGTAATTCCCCAGGGAGTTATCGACCAGAATATGAGGCGTGAGCGGGATATTGTAGGCGCTGACCACATCCGCAAACAGGTTGGAGATTGCGGTTGAGGCAGGGATAGCGCTGCGAGAGTGCAGGTCCAGGATCGGGAAAGCGTCTGAGTTATAGCCGATCATGTCCAGGTTGAGCACCGCCTCGAGGTTCTCGCCGCTGTTATAAGCCTGCTGCGCGTAATAATGGCTGCCGTACAGCCCTTGCTCCTCGCCGGTGAAGAGCACATAGCGCAGGGTGCAGTCGAACTCGTACTGGCTGAGGATATCGGCCGCCACCAGCACGCCGGTCGATCCGCTGGCGTTGTCATCCGCGCCGGGGGCATAGGTGGAGGGAGTTTGTGAGGTACTGTCCAGGTGAGCAGTGATCAGGAAGATGCGCTCTGGCTGGGAGGCGCCACTCTGCTCGGCGACAACGTTGCGCCGCGAGCCATAAGAAGGATGTGTGTAAGTGTGGTAGCTGACCGGCAGCCCCAGCGACTGGAAGTGCTCGTAGGTGTATTGGGTGGCTTTTTCGGTCGGTATGGCCTGGCTGGAGTGGCGGGTCTGGATGGTGTATGGCAGACCGCCGATCATAACAGGGAACTCGCCGCTCAACCCGGCATCGTAGCTGTAGACCGTGGAGGCGGGCACCTGGTCGATCATGGCCTGGATGGCGGGGTCGGGGGTGATCGCCTCGGGCTGCTCCGGCGGACGCCGGTCGGGGAGCACCAGCGGGTGAAGCTGGAGACGAACGATCTCAAGCCCCATGGCGGACAGGGACTCTGCCTGGGTGAAGGAGGCTTTTACCAGGGCCGTTGGCCCCTCTCGTTCCAGGACTCGGGCATACCTCCCTACCTGCTCCAGGTCGGCCGCACGGCGCGCATACAGCAGGTAATATCCGCCCGACCGGTTCTCGCTGTCCAGGACTTTGACCTGCAAGCCCAGGCTGGATGTCGCACGCTGCTGTGCTGGACCGCCAGGCAGCAGCAGGTATCCCGGCCTGGCTTCACCAGGCCTGGCTTCACCAGGCCCGGACTGGCTGAACAGGTGGGCATACACAGGGACACCGGCGAAGTGTTCCAGCTGGCCGGGATTTTGCAGGTCGATGCGCAGCAGCGCCTGGTAGGGCACAGCGCCCTGTACGGGGGTCGATGTCAGGATCAGGATGGTGGATGTTGCCAGCAGCAGGCGCAAGATCACCTTGCCTGGATAGGGAATCAAGTTTGCAGCTCCTCTTCGATGATGTTGTATTGGTAGGTGCTGGCGAATGCTCTGGTTACCACCGCAGCCACCTCTTCCACTGCCGGAACCGGGTGCAATAACTCTGCCAGGCTTGCCACCGGGTAGCCGACCAGCCCGCAGCCGACAATCCCCTCCCAATAGCTCATGTCCGGGTTCACATTCAGCGCAAACCCGTGCCTGGAGACCCCTCTGGCATCCACCTTGACGCCGATAGCCGCGATCTTGGCTGCCGTCTCATCACCCTTTCTATTATCCCCTGGTGCATCCTCCCGTTCGGGCGCAGCCTGGAATGAATTCCCGGTAGGTATGATTTCTCTCGCTGCGCCCCTACCTGTCATCCCTAATTCGCTATTCCTAATTCCTAATTCGCCAATCCTAACTCCTCTTTCCACCCACACCCCGGTCATCCCCGGCACCTGGAATGCGGCGACACCCAGCCGCGCCAGCGCCAGTATCAGAGTCTGCTCCAGGCGGCGCACATAGCCGACGTAGTCAGCCTGCGGCATGCGCGGCGAGCCGCCCTGCGGGCCGGCATGCAGCCCGCCGGGAGTCAGGGGCAGCAGCGGGTAGCCGACCAGCTGTCCGGGGCCGTGATAGGTGACATCCCCGCCGCGGTCTACCCAGTGCACGGCGATGCCGCGCCGGGCCAGCTCGGCTTCGTCCCACAGCAGGTTCTCGATATGGCCGCGCCGTCCGAAGGTATACGTATGCGGGTGCTCCAGCAGCAGCAAGGTTGGCGGGCGCTTTCCTGAAGCGATCTCGGCAGCCAGTCTCCTCCTGCAAGCGCCAGGCGGCTTCGTATTCGACCGCTCCCAGGCGGTGTACCAGGCAAATGCTTTCCATCACGGGGGTGAGTATAAATCAGCCCGGTAGAATGGGCAAGGGGAAGGCTGCGCCTTGCTTAAAGTTCCCGGTCGAGGGCAGACTGGGCGGAGCGGATCTGCTCTTCCACCGCGGCTGGGGCGGTGCCGCCGTAGGCGCGGCGCCGGTTCACGCTGTTTTTGGCGCTGAACACCTGCGCCACGTCCGCGCCGAAATGCGGGCTGATCGAGCGATATTCGCCGGGCTGCAGTTTGTCCAGGTTTTTCCCCAGCCGCGCGGACAGTTTGACCACCTCCCCCACCAGACTGTGTGCCTGCCGGAAGGGGATGCCTTTTTCGACCAGGTAATCCGCCAGGTCGGTCGCCATCAGCTCGGCTCCCAACCGGGAACGCATGCGCTCGCTGTGGACCGACAGCCCTTCGACCGCTTTTGCCAGCACCGGCAGCACAATGCTCAGGGTATCCCAGGCGTTGAAGAGCGGCACTTTGTCTTCCTGCAGGTCCTTATCATAGGCGGAGGGTAAGCCCTTCAGAGTGGTCATCAATCCGACAAGGTAACCGAGCAGCGCCCCGCTCTTGCCGCGCGCCAGCTCGAACACGTCCGGGTTTTTCTTCTGCGGCATCAGGCTGGAGCCAGTCGTGAAAGCGTCCGGCAGAGTGAAGTAGCCGAACTCGGCGCTGGAGAACAGGATCACAGCCTCCGCCAGGCGGCTTAAATGTACCCCGACCAGCGCGGCGCAGAACAGGAACTCGGCGGCGAAATCCCGGTCTGAGACGGCGTCGATGCTGTTCTCGGACACGGCGGCGAAGCCCAGATCGTTTGCAATGGAAGCCCTATCGATGGCGAAAGGCGTCCCCGCCAGCGCCCCCGACCCGAGCGGCAGCACGGACGTGCGCGCGGACAGCTCTGCCAACCTTTGCCGGTCGCGCTGCAGTGGCCAGAAGTGAGACAGCCACCAGTGGCTGAGCAGGACTGGCTGGGCGGGCTGCAGGTGGGTGTAGCCGGGCATGAGTGTGCCCATATCCGCCCGGGTGCGCCCCAGCAGTGCGCCCTGCAGGCCGCGCAGCTCCCCATCCAGAGGCGGCAGGTGGTCCAGCAGCCACAGGCGTAGATCGGTGGCCACCTGGTCGTTGCGGCTGCGCCCGCTGTGCAGCTTGCCAGCCGGCTCCCCGATCAGCTCCCCGAGCCGCCGCTCGACCGCTGTGTGGATATCTTCGTCCCCCTCCTGGAAGGGAAAGCTCGCCTGCTGGAACTCTGCCTGGATCACATTCAGCCCGGCGACGATCTGGGTACGCTCCTCCACGGAGAGGATGCCGGCTCGCTCCAGCGCGGCGGCCCACGCCAGGCTGCCTTGCACGTCCTGGAGCGCCAGACGCCGGTCGAAATCGATGGACGCGTTCAGCTTCCAGGCTGCCGCATCGAGCTTATCTGAGAATCGACCGCCCCATAGTTTCATTGGCATCCCTCCTTGGCTGTGATTGCGGCAGGCTTCCCTACCTGCCGGATGAACCTAATATTGGCACAATTTTACCCGCTCCTAATCGCGCTTGAAGCGTGAGTAGTCCGGTTTGGGCATCGCCAGCCCTGAGGTCGGCAGACCGTTAAGGGCGCGCACTTTCAGCGGCAGCCCGAACAGGCGGATGAAACCCTGGGCGTCCAGCTGGTCGTACACGTCTTCCTGCCCGAAGGTGGCGAAATCCTCGCGGTACAGGCTGAAGGCGCTCTTGCGCCCCGCCGGCAGGATATTGCCCTTATACAGCTTCAGGCGCACGCTCCCGGTCACCGGTCCCTGGGTGTTATCGACGAAGGCTGCCAGCGATTCGCGCAGCGGCGAGAACCACATCCCGTTGTACACCAGCTCGGCGTATTTCAGCGCTACCAGGTCTTTGAACTGGATGGTGTCCTTATCCAGCACCAGGGATTCGATCTCGCGGTGCGCTGCCAACAGGATGGTCCCGCCCGGGGTCTCGTACACCCCGTGCGACTTCATGCCCACCAGCCGGCTCTCGACCATATCGGCGCGGCCGATGCCGTGCTTACCCCCCAGGCGGTTCAGCTTGGTGACCAGTGCGGCGGGCGACAGCCGCTCTCCGTTCACTGCCACCGGTATGCCGCTCTCGAACTCGATCGTGACGATCTCCGCCTGGTCCGGGGCCTCTTCCGGCGAGACGCTGAGCTGGAACATGCCCTCGTCAGGAGCATTCCAGGGGTCTTCCAGCGGTCCCCCTTCGTGGGAGATGTGCCACAGGTTGCGATCGCGGCTGTAGATCGACTTCTCGCTGGCGGTCACCGCGACATTGTGCAGGCGGGCGTATGCGATGGCATCCTCCCGCGAGCGGATCTCCCACTCGCGCCAGGGGGCGATCACCTTCAAGCGCGGGTCCAGGGCGGTATAGGTCAGCTCGAAGCGCACCTGATCGTTGCCTTTGCCGGTCGCCCCGTGGGCTACCGCGTCGGCGCCGACCTGGTGCGCCACCTCCACCTGGTGTTTGGCGATCAGCGGGCGCGCCATGGATGTCCCCAGCAGGTAGGTGCGCTCGTAGATTGCCCCAGCGGAGAGCACCGGGAAGATATATTCCTCGGCGAATTCCTCCTGCATATCGTGGATGACGAACTGGCTGGCCCCGCTGGCGAGTGCTTTCTGCTCCAGCCCGTCCAGCTCCTCCTCCTGGCCGATATTGGCGGTGAAGCACACCACTTCGCAGCCGTAGTTCTCGCGCAGCCAGGGGACGATCACCGATGTATCCAGCCCTCCGGAATAGGCCAGCACGACTTTCTTGACACTTGTTTCGATCATGGGTAGCTCCTGTTCGATAACCTGGATTTTATGCAGCCGTGTGAGATCCCGCAGCTGCTGAATAATAAAAAACCTCCCCGGGAAGGGAGGCGCCTCTGGCAGGATGGATGATAACCGACTATCTGGATAAACGCCAAAGCCCGAACTTCCCGGAGCGGGATATTCGGGGACGACGGGCGCGGATGATTACAGATAACGGCATTGCGTGCATATTGGGCTGGAGTTTATCATCCTGTTTCTAGATCGTCAAGGTGAGTTTCGTCCAGGGATTCTGCAACAAGTACAATAATGGAAGAAGAAAGGCTGAGCAGCGGCGAATAGGTGTCTGAGCTGGGTTGAAAGAGTTATTCAGGCAAAAAAGCAGCTGAAGGAGAGCCAAGGAGAGCAACAAGTCTGGCACCCTGGCGCAACAAGTCGGCAGGCGGAGGGAGAACAGAGCGCAGGAGAGGGAAATGAGGAGCGGTAAGAGTGTTCCAACAAGGCCGATAGGCGCGTGAAAGCCAGCCTGCAGGGAGAGTAAAAGCAGGCACGGATAGGCGGGAGGCGGGTTCAGTCTATCAAGGCGCCCGGTCTTGACAGGCCGCCCGGGAAGCCTGGCAAATCAGACGAGCCAGGTTAAAAGCCAGCGAGAGGGTATCGCCGAACAGGGTCGCCTTGGCGGTGTTGGGCAAGCCGAACCAGGGCGAGCGCTTGAGGCCGCGGCGCTGCTGACTGGCATTGCGTGATTTGGCATAGCTCTGGCGACCGATGCGCAGCTTCCAGCTGGCAGAACCGACCGACAGGTCCCGCGCCAGGCGGATACAGCCATCGGGCAGGCTGAGGCCGGTGGTGAGGCTGAAGCCCAGGGGGTGGAGTGGGTCGACGAACTGGCAGGCCAGGCGGGGAAGGGTGTCAGGCTGGGGCAAGGCGATATCGGGAGCAGGCTGGCGGACGCATTTCTGGCGGCAGACCCACTTGGTGGTGCCGTGCTGGTAGTCGTGGCCGTTGGCAAACAGGCGGTAGCCCAGCGGGCACAGCGGGTTGCCGTGCTGATCGTAACCGCGCCGCAGGCAGGTGAGCGGATCGTCATCGCCTTTGAGGGGCAGCAGGCAGATGGTGCGCAGAGCCTGCAGGTCATCGTGGACATAGCGCAGGACCTCATCGTAGCCTTCGCCGGCATCCCCCAGGACTTCCCCGATCTTCAGTTCGGGGAAGCGGGAGCGCAGGGTCTTCAGGCCCGGGACGGTGAGTAAATGATCGTTGACGTTGGCCGGGGTACAGGGGCCGGTCAGCGACCAGAGTTGGAAGAGGCGGTCGTCGATGATGTTGAAGGCCTTGGATTTGTAGCCGAAGTGGCCTTTGCCGCGCGGTTTAGCGGGTGGCTGGTCTTGGGGAGTGCCATTCTTGGGCGCATTGGGATTGGGTGCAAGCAAGTGCTCTGCTTGCCGGCGGTTGGAGCCGGCGTAGTGCACGTAGGCGGCCTGGGGATCGCGCCAGGTGGCGAAGCGGCAGTGCTCCTGGCAAGCGTCTGTGTCACAGGCGCAGCCTTGTTTGCCCTTTTCTCGAGCCGGGCATGGACGCTGCGCGGCGGGCTGGCAGCAGGCCGGGGTCTGAGAGCTGCATTGCTGGTGTGAACGCGCTGCGAGCAACTGGCAGTCGGTCGAAATGCTGACCCCGTGCTCGGGCGGATCGCCAGGGAAGGTGGAATGGGTGGGGATCAGGCCGTATGCCATCAAAGCCAAAGCCAGGCTGGTCTGGCAGGCGGTCAGCCAGTCAAGCTGGGTATTGGCCAGCGCCATGCGGAAGGTGGAGGGACTGGGCACCTCCGACGGGTCGAAACCCAAGCGGCGGCAGTAGCCCTGGCCGCGCTCGGGGGAACGCAGCTGGCTGGCCAGCCTTTGCCAATCCCAACCCTGGTAGACGGCCAGAAAAGCGGCCAGCCCCAGGCTGAGGGGATCGAAGGGGGGTGGGCCGAACTGGCTGTGGAAGCGCTGGGCGAAGTACGGCCGCCAGGCGGAGAAGTCGAACAGGCGCAGCATGAGATCGAACTCGTCCAGCCCGGCTAAATCGGCGCTGCTGGCCAGATCCGGTGACGGCAGCCATTGGTAGTGTGAGCGGCACCGGCGTCCAGCCCAGGGTGGCGGATCGCCGGGGGTGGGCAAGCGCAGCGGCAATAGCGGCTGAATGGCCTCCCAGCGGAACAGCTCCACGAAGTGGGGCAGCAGCAGGCGCCGTTCGGCGGCTGGCAGGTGGCGGGTGGCTGCCAGGTCCGCCCTGGAAAAGCTGGTCAGCGTGTGGAACGGGCTGTCGGGTACTGCGACCGCCGGGACCAGCGGCATGGCAGGGATCCAGAGGGTATTCATCGCCCACCTCTCCGCCTGCGCCGCTGCGCATCGTAGCTGACCCGCGCCTGGCGGTAGGCCGAGCGGCTGTCCTGTTCATACAGGCTGCGCAAGCGCAGCGACCAGGCGGGCAGACCCAGCACCCCCAGGGCTTCGTTGCGCAGCTGACGTACCCGCTCCCGCGTCAACCCCATCTGCCGTCCGATGGCTGCCAGGCAGAGCGGCGCTCGTCCGTCCCAGCCATAGGCCAACATAATCACCCCCCGCAAACGCTCAGGGAGACTGCTCAGCGCTTCCTGCAGCGCCTGGTGCAGCTGTTCTTGCTCCCAGCTCGCTAGCAGGATAGTCAGGCTGTCCCCTGCCCGCTGCGGCTCCAGCCATCCCTGTGTCTTGCCTGCCCGCTTGACCGCTTGCCATACCCGGTTGCGGATGGCCCGAGCGGCATAGGTCGAGAAGGCGTATCCCTGCCCGGCATCATAGTGCAGGATCGCTTGCCACAATCCGATCCAGCCTTCCTGGATCAGATCAGCATAATCCGCATCCCCGGGCCACTGCCGCCGTACCATGAAATGCACCAGCCCGGCATGCTGTTGGAGCAGCTTCTCCAGGCAGATCGTGCAGCCGGATTGGGCGCAGCCAAAATCGCCGGGCTGTTCTGCATCCCGGTGTTGTACAATTTGATCTTAACCGGCCATCACACCCTCGCGGGGTGAAAACAACCTCCTGAGAGTAGAATGGGGATACCAGTCCAACATTCTGTCTGACAGGAGGTATTCCCATGCTATCCCAAATCGAAGACTTCGTCAATTGGGTGCGCCGCCGCAATCCCGCCGCGCGCACCTGGCGGAGATCGTCGATATCCAGCTGCGGCACGTGGTCGAGCGGCTGGAGGAGCGAGGCTACGCCCTGGAGGTCAGCGAGGCGGCGCGCGAGTACATCGCGGAGGTGGGTTATGATCCCGATTTCGGCGCTCGCCCGCTCAAGCGAGCCATCCAACGCGAGCTGCAGGACCCGCTGGCGCTGCAATTGATGTCCGGCGAGTTCCACGAGGGCGACCTGATCCGCGTCGACCGCGGCCTCGACGGGCTGACCTTCACCCCGGTCGTGCAGGCTGAAGTGGTAGAGGAGTAAGCGGTAAATTGGAAAGAAGGCCTGTGTGCGGGTTTGGCCCGCACACAGGCCTTCTTTCCAGGGATCTTCCCATTTCCCCGCCGCAGGGGGAAGGGGGCCGAGGGGGTGGGTAATACTGGGTCGTGTTTATATTATCGAGTAGAATCTTTATATGTATAGTGTCAAGCAGCCACTTGACACCAGAACACTTGACACTGTGAAACCCAGCAAACAAAAATTTATTTGAGGAGAACACCCCATGCCCATCACTACCCCCTACGGCGCGTGGAAATCGCCGATCACATCGGAACTGATCGTCTCCAAGAACATCTCCCTGGGCCACCCCACCCTGATCGGTGAGCATGCCTACTGGGTCGAGAGCCGTCCATCAGAGGGCGGACGGCAGGTCATCGTGCGCTGCACGCCGGACGGGGTGACCAGCGACGTGACCCCGCCCCCGTTCAATGTGCGTACCACCGTCCACGAGTACGGCGGGCGCTGCACCTTGATCGAGGGGGAGAGGGCATATTTCTCCAACTTCGCCGACCAGCGCCTGTACGTGCAGGAGATCGGCGGTGAACCCCAGCCGCTGACACCGGAGATTGCCTGGCGCTACGCCGACCCGGTGCTCGACCGCGCTCGCAACCGGCTGATCTGCGTGCGCGAAGACCATTCCCAGGAAGGCATAGAAGCGACCAACACCCTGGTCGCCATTGACCTGGGGGACGGCAGCCGGCAGACCGTGCTGGTCTCGGGCTCCAATTTCTATTCCAACCCGCGCCTCAGCCCGGATGGCAGCCGCTTGTGCTGGTTGAGCTGGGAGCACCCCAACCTGCCCTGGGACGGCACGGAGCTGTGGGTCGCCTCATTGAACACCGATGGTTCGGTTGGCGAGGCCGAGCTGGTCGCCGGGGGTCCGCAGGAGTCGATCTTCCAGCCAGAATGGTCGCCGGACGGCACCCTTTATTTCATCTCCGACCGCAGCGGCTGGTGGAACCTGTACCGCTGGGTGGGCGGGGAGGTGGTAGCTTTGCAGCCGATGGAAGCCGAGTTTGGTCTGCCGCAGTGGGTCTTCGGCATGGCCACCTACGGTTTTGAGTCGGCCGAGAGCCTGGTTTGTGCCTACACCCATTCGGGTCGCTGGCAGTTGGCGCGCCTGGACCTGGGCACAAAGACGCTTACCCCCCTGGATATCCCTTTCACCGACACGCGCAATAACCTGCACGTCAGCCCGGGGCGCGCCTTTTTCGTGGGCGGGTCGCCCACACAACCCTCGAGTGTGGTCTCCCTGGACTTGGAGAGCGGGATGACAGATGTGCTGCGTCGTTCGAGCGAGGTTTCGCTTGACGCGGAGTATTTCTCCACCCCACAGGCTATCGAGTTCCCCACCGAGAATGGCCTCACCGCCTTCGCCAACTTCTACCCACCCGCCAACCGGGATTTCAGCGCCCCAGCAGGCGAGCTGCCGCCGCTGCTGGTATTGAGTCATGGCGGCCCGACCGGCTCTGCCTCGACTACCTTCCACCTGGGCACGCAGTATTGGACCAGCCGCGGCTTCGCGGTAGTGGACGTGAATTACGGCGGCAGCACCGGCTACGGACGCGAGTACCGCATGCGGCTGAATGGCAATTGGGGCGTGGTGGACGTGGACGACTGCGTCAACGCAGCCCGCTACCTGGCAGAACAGGGGCTGGTCGATCCTGAGCGCCTGGCGATCCGCGGCGGCAGCGCCGGCGGCTATACTACCCTGTGCGCCCTGACCTTCCGGGATACTTTCAAAGCCGGCGCCAGCCATTTCGGCATCGGCGACCTGGAGCCTTTCGTCCACGACACGCATAAGTTCGAATCGCGCTACCTGGACAGCCTGGTGGGACCTTACCCGGAAAAGGCAGACCTGTACTACCAGCGCTCTGCGATCAACTTCACCGAACGCATCTCTTGCCCGATCATTCTGTTCCAAGGGCTGGAGGACAAGATCGTCCCGCCCAGCCAGTCTGAGACCATGTTCGACGCCGTGCGCGCTCAGCGGCATCCCGGCTGCCTACCTGCCCTTCGAGGGCGAGCAGCACGGCTTCCGCAAGGCGGAGAATATCAAGCGCTCGCTGGATGCCGAGCTGTATTTCTACTCGCGCATCTTCGGCTTCGAGCTGGCTGAGCCGGTCGAGACGGTGCATATCGAGAATCTCGATTGAGGATTTTCTCTGTGTACTCTGTGGTGAAAGAGAAAAGGAACTATGCACATCGACCCTGAAATCGTCGACTGGCTGCTTGACGGCGACCCCGCCATCCGCTGGCAGGCGCAGCGCGACCTGCTCGGCGAGCCGCCGCAGGTCTATGAAGCCGAGCGAGAGCGCATCGCAGTAGACGGCTGGGGGGCGCAGTTTCTGGCGCTTCAGGACCCGGATGGCAGGTGGGGAGGCGGGCTGTATTCCCCCAAATGGATCTCCACTACCTATACCCTGCTGGCGCTGCGCATGATTGGTCTGCCCGCAGATAACCCGCAGGCATTGAAGGGCTGCGAACGGCTGCTCTCCAGAGGCCTGTACCAGGATGGCGGCATCAACTGGTTCGCCTCGCTCAAATACAGCGAGACCTGCGTCACCGGCATGGTGCTCTCTATCCTGGCCTACTTCCACTACCCCGACCCACGCGTGCATGACCTTGCAGAACACCTGCTGCGCCAGCAGATGGCGGATGGCGGCTGGAACTGCGACTCGTACAAAGGTGCGACGCACAGCTCCTTCCACACCACCATCTCCGTTTTGGAAGGACTGTTCGCATACCAGCAGTTCGTCCCCCAGGACGCAGATGCGGTACGACGAAGCCCAATCCCGCGGGCGCGAGTTCCTGCTGCAGCATAAGCTGTACCGCTCGCACCGCACCGGCGAGGTGGTCAGCCCGGCGATGACGCGCTTCCCCTTCCCGCCGCGCTGGCACTACGACGCCTTGCGCGCCCTGGATTACTTCCAGGCCTGCCGCGCCGCGCGAGACCCGCGCCTGGAGGACGCTATTGCCTTGCTCGAAAAGAAACGCAAGTCGGATGGTCGCTGGCCCGCCTACCGCGGCCCCAGCGGGCGGATTTTCTTCGAGATGGAGAGGGGTGGCCGACCGGGGCGCTGGAATACCCTGCGCGCCCTGCGCGTGCTCAGGTGGTGGGTGGGAACTAATTAGAGCTAAATGTCTCGGAGATCTTTAGGGTCTGGTCGATCTCAACATCCCGGAGTCTGTACCACTTCCGGGATGTTTTACATATATATCAGGCTTCGCATTTCCACACGGTCACCTCGGCGTCGACCGCCTCTTCTCCCAGTGAGCGCGCTACCGAGATGCGGTGGTGCCCGTCGCGCACGAAGTAGCGCTCTCCCACCTGTACCAGCTCCACCGGCGGCAGCGGGATGCCGGTCCGGCGCGCCCTGGCAACGCTCAGCCAGCGGTCGCGGGTCTCTTCGCTCAGCGGGTTGAAGGCTGCGTCGAAGTCGCCGCTGCGCCCCAGGCTGCCAACGACCCTGTTGATGGGTACCGCCTGCAGCCCGGCGTAGTGTCTGCCGCCGATCGAGAGACACTTGACGGTGGCTTCAAGATCGAGCAGCTTCCGGCTGCGTCCGGTCAGCAGTGAAATCAGCTTGCCCAGGTGGCCGCGCAGCAGCGCCGTCCGGTAGCTGTGCAGGGCTTCCTTCGTGACTTGCTCCCCGGCGATGGCGGTGTTAGCTCCAGGGTAGCTGATAACCGGTGTGCTGGCGTAGGTGATTGTCTCGTACATCGTCTGCGTTCCTTGTGCTGGTTTTGCGTTCTATCTGCATACAGTTTACGGAGACCGCGTTGCCCCAGCGTTGCGGAAAGCGTTTCGGGAAATTAGATTCTGGAACAGCCAATAAATCTGTTAGCTCCAGGCGTCCTTAATCAAAGCACAACTCTCCCTTAACCGGTCTAAAATTGACAATCTGGAGTGTAAATGGTTAAACTTCGATACTGGGGCCGCGCCATGAGGTGGGGTAAGTCCAGAACTGTGCATATAACTTAAATAGCTCGCTGCACTATCCGATAGATAAGGAGTGGAGAGTATGGAAGATCGTGCAAACCGGTCGCTGCTGAGCCGGCGGTCGGTCCTGAAACTGGGAGGCGTATTGGGAGCCGTCCCGTTCGGTCTGTCCCTGGATCCGGCGGTCGCTGAGACCTCCCCGCCGCCGCCAACCCCGCTGCGTGCACCCGAGCGCTGGCTCTTCAGCCGGGTGATCGACCCGCTGCCCCTGCCGCCGCTGGAAGTGATCGCCCTCAACCGCCTGGCATTTGGTCCGCGCCCCGGCGATCTAGCGGCTTTCCGCAGCCTGGGCAGCACGGATGACCAGCGGCTGACCGCATTTACAGACCAGCAGCTCAACCCGGCTGCCATCGATGACAGCGCCTGCAACACCCGACTATCTGCCCAGAACTTCGAGACGCTCAACAAGTCGCTCCAGCAATTGTGGGCCGACCACGTGGTGAACAACAGCCAGGGCTGGAGCTACCGCATGCTGCCCCTGGTGGAGAGCGAGCGGGCGGCATGGATCAGGGCGGTGTACAGCAAGCGCCAGCTCTTCGAGGTGTTGGTTGATTTCTGGCACAATCACTTCAACGTCTACGGCTGGCATTCCTACGTTGCCCCGGCGTTCGTCCACTACGACCGGGATGTCATCCGGGCTAACGCGCTGGGCAACTTCCGCCAGATGCTGGAGGCCGTCGCCACCAGCACTGCCATGCTGTACTACCTGGACAACTACCTCAACCAGGTGGGCGGCTTCAATGAGAACTGGGCGCGCGAGCTGCTCGAGCTGCACACCCTGGGCGCCGAGAACTACCTGGGCGTGATGGACCCGTTCAGCGTGCCGCTGGATATTAACGGTATCCCGGTAGGCTACGTCGATAACGATGTCTATGAAGCGGCGCGCTGCTTCACCGGCTGGCGGGTAGATTACAGCTCCTACGAGCCGGGTGTGGGTCAGAGCGGGGGCTTCCTATACTATCCAGAATGGCACGACCGGGCCAATAAGTTCTTCATGCGCAAGTACCTGCCTGCCGACCAGGCTCCGCTCAAGGACGGACATGATGTGCTGGATGCCATCGCCGTCCATCCCGGGACAGCCCGGCACATCTCGCGCAAACTGGCACGACGGCTGATCGGCGACGACCCGCCCCAGGATGTGGTGGACGCCGCTGCGGCGGTCTTCTTGGCGCATACCGGCAGCTCCGACCAGCTCAAGCGCGTGGTGCGCGAGATCATCCTGTCGACGGCCTTCCGCACCACCTTCGGGGAGAAGGTCAAGCGCCCCTTCGAAGCTGCCGCCGGGGCTCTGCGCATCACCAACGCCGATTTCACCCCCAGCGATGAATTCGGTTGGAATTCGGACGACATGGGCCAGCAGCTGTTCGCGCATGCCGCGCCCAACGGCTATTCGGATTTCAAGCAGGATTGGACCGGCACCACCTCGCTGCTGCAGCGCTGGCAGCTGATCAATGCCCTGATCGAAGACTGGATCGATGGCTCGCTGATCAACCTGATGGGCCAGATGCCTTCCGGTATTCGCACGCCCAACGCCATCGCCGATTTCTGGATCAACCGCATCCTGGGCAGGTCGATGCACCCGCCGGAAAACCGCCAGGAGATCGTCGATTTTATCGCCCAGGGCCGCAACCCGGACTTCGACCTGCCCGACGAGATGCGCACCGAGCGCACGCCGCGCATGGTCGCCTTGATCCTGATGAGCCCCGATTTCCAATACCGCTAGGGAGGTGACCCATTGAGCGCTAAAAAATTATCTCGACGGCAGTTCCTGGTGGGCTGTTCATCGGCTATCGCCGCCATGGCAGGCGCCCGGCTGACCGGTCTGGCGTTCGCCAACCCGGAGGAGCAGAGCGCGTACAACCAGGATATCCTGGTTGTGGTCTTCCTGCGCGGCGGCTGGGATGCCCTGAACGTCATCATGCCGGTATCCGGAGCCGACCGCGGGCTTTATCAAGCCGCCCGCAGCGAGCTGCAAGTGCCGGTCAGCGGGCAGGGCGCAGCCCTGTACCTGGATGGGAAGTTCGGTATGCATCCGGCTCTTGGGCCGCTGCACGACCTGTACACCGGCGGCAAGCTGGCGATCGTGCACGCCGTCGGTCTGACCAGCGACACGCGCAGTCATTTCGACGCCATGCAGTTTATCGAGCTGGGTACACCGGATGAAAAGAGCATCTCCTCCGGCTGGATCACCCGCCACCTGGAGAGCGCCCCCAACCTGCCGCCCTCCATCCTGATGCCGGCCCTTTCGGCGGGCAATTCGCAGCCCATCTCCCTGCTCGGCAGCTATGAAGCGGTCGCCATGGACAGTCCCGGGGATTTCTCCTTCAAGGGCGACTGGTACTATAAAGACATGCAGCGCGCCGCATTGCGCAAGATGTACAACGGCGATCAATGGCTGTACCAGGCTGGCACCCAGACGCTGGATGCGGTCGATCTGATCGAGAGTGCCAACCCGGGCAGCTACACGCCGGAGAACGGGGCCGTCTATCCCAACGGCTCGTTCGGGAGCAACCTGCAGACCATCGCCCAGATGATCAAACTGGACGTCGGGTTGCGGGTGGCGACCATCGACCTGGGAGGATGGGATACCCACGAAGGCCAGGGCGACGGTTCGGGCGGTTACCTGGCAGGGCTGCTGACCGACCTCGCAGAGGGTATGTCGGCTTTCTACACCGACCTGGACAGCGGCGGCGCCAGCAGCCATGCCAGCCGCACGACGCTGCTGGTGATGAGCGAGTTCGGGCGCCGCCTGCGCGAGAACTTCAACCACGGCACCGACCACGGTCACGGCAGCGCCATGCTGCTGCTCGGTGGACCGGTGAACGGCGGCAAAGTGTATGGCAGCTGGCCCGGACTGGCGGTCGACCAGCTCTACGACCGCGCCGACCTGGCGGTGACCACCGATTACCGCCGCGTGGTCAGCGAGGTGCTGACCGCCCGGCTGGGGAATCCCAACCTGGATTACGTCTTCCCGGGCTACCAGGGCTACACGCCGATGGGTCTGGTTCTGGATGGGAACGGGCCGCCGCCCAACCTGGATCAGAAGGTCTATCTGCCGGGAGTGATGCGGGGGGCTGCTCCCTAACCGGCTCGAAGCATACTGTGTGCATCGTGCGGGGTATCTCCAGGCACAGCAGGTCTGGAGATACCCCGCAGTTTATATTCCTGAGGCATTTGCGCTATAATCAGCCCGGGAGGCACTGCTTTGCCCGAGCTGAAGCTGTTCACATTCGGTGCGCCGCGCCTGGAGCTGGACTCCGCCCCGCTCACAGTACCGCGCAATAAATCGCTCGCCTTGCTGGTCTACCTGGCAGTGACAGGTCAGACCTACACACGGCTTGCACTGGCGACCCTGCTGTGGCCGGAGAACGACCAGAGCCGGGCGTACGCCAACCTGCGCCGGGCGCTGTGGGACCTGAACGATGTCCTGGGTGAGGGCTGGGTCGAAGCAGACCGGGAGAATGTCGCTATTCACCCTGCGGCGGAAGTGTGGGTGGATGTGCGGCAGTTCGAAGAGATGCTGAGGGAGTGCGAACAGCACGGGCACCCCCAAGAGCAGGCCTGCTCGCGCTGCGTCCCGCTCCTCGAGCGGGCAGCCGATCTATACCGCGCCGATTTCATGTCCGGCTTCAGTCTGCGCGACAGCCCTGCCTTCGACGACTGGCAGTTCTTCCAGGGCGAAGGCCTGCGCAGCCAGCTTGCGGATGCGCTGCCGCGCCTGGCAGAGCGCTACGCCGAAGGGGGGCAATGGGAGGCTGCCATCCAGAGCGCCCGCCGTTGGCACTCACTGGACCCCTTGCAGGAAGAACCCCACCGCCGCCTGATGCAGCTCTACGCCCAGGCAGGGCAGCGCAGCGCCGCCCTGCGCCAGTACCAGGAATGCGTGCGCATCCTGGAGGCTGAGCTGGGCGTGGAACCGGAACCGGCTACCCAGGCGCTGTATGCGCGCCTGCAGGCGGGCGAGCTCAGCGCTGAAGCGAAGCCACCCGCCGGGCCAACCGTGCGCCTGCCCGCCCCCCCGACCCCGTTCGTCGGACGAGAGGATGAGCTTGGGGAGATCACCGGGCTGCTCGAAGACCCGGGCTGCCGCCTGCTTAGCCTGGTCGGTCCGGGGGGCATCGGCAAGACCCGCCTGGCGATCGAGGCTGCCTCCCGGCTGGCGCGGCGCACGCCCGGGGAGCTGGCAGACGGCGTGTATTTCGTCCCGCTGGCTCCACTCAGCTCGGTTGAGTCGCTGGTGCCGGCGATAGCAGACGTGCTCGGGCTGTCGTTCCGCAGCGAAGGTGTGCTGGGATTGGGCATAGAGTTCGAAGACGACCCAGCTGGTCGATTACCTGCGGCCGCGCCGGTCGCTGCTGGTGCTGGACAATTTCGAACACCTGATCCAGGGGGCGGACCTGCTGGGTGAGCTGGCGTCTGAAGCACCGCATTTGAGCCTGCTGGTGACCAGCCGCGAGCGCTTGGGCCTGCCGGCTGAATGGGTGCTGCAGGTGGGCAGTTTGCAGGTGCCGAACGGCGCTTCACCGCAGCCGCTCGAATCCTACAGCGCGGTCGATCTGTTCTTGCAGTGCGCCCGTCGCGCCCGGGTTGGCTTCGAGGTCTCCGAACAGGAGCAGCCCTACATCGTGCGTATCTGCCAGCTTGTGGACGGCGTCCCGCTGGGCATCGAGCTGGCGGCTGCCTGGGTGAAGATGCTTTCCTGCCGGGAGATCGCCGCCGAGATCCAGCGCAGCCTGGACTTCCTGTCTGCGCAGCGCGGCTTGTCAGAGCGTCACACCAGCCTGCGGGCGGTGTTCGCGCACTCCTGGGAACTGCTCTCGGAGGCCGAGAAATGCGCCTTCAGCCGCCTGTCGGTCTTCCGCGGCCCGTTCAGCCGTGAGGCCGCCGAAGCAGTGCTCGGCTGCGAACCGCTCGCGGCGGGCGGCGAAAGCGCTGTGCCGGCTGCGTCTGTGCCTGGATCAGCGCTGCGTTTGCTGGCGGCCCTGGTGGACAAATCCCTGCTGCGCCGCTCGTCGGATGGGCGCTACGAGATGCACGAGCTGCTCAAACAGTATGCCCTGGAGATGCTCGAGCGCGACCCCCGGGAAGCTGCCCTGGCGCGCGGCGGTCACGCGAGCTACTACCAGGACGCCCTCGCCGGGCTGAGCGCGGATATCACCGGCGCTGAACGGCGGCGTGCTTCGCGCTGGATCGATGCCGAGTTCGAGGATATCCGGACTGCCTGGCGCTGGTCGCTGCGCAGCGAGGAGTACGCTGAAGTGGTGCAGATCGGGAACGTCCTGGCGCAGTATTACACCGTCAGCAACCGCTTTCAGGAGGCGGTCCAGGACTACGAGCTCGTAATCTCAAGCCTGGATGATTTGGGAGGAAGCGGTGACCCATTGCGACCGGAGGGCGAAGCCCATCGCGCCAGGATATACGCCCTGGCATGGGCCTGGAACTTCGCCGTGAATCTCGACCAGGCTGAGCGCGTTGATAGCTACCGCCGGGATTGCCTCTCGCTTGCCGAACATTTCCCGCCGGGGGATCGCGCCTCTCTGTACCTGATCTTACAATTCGGGGCCGACCTGCTCGGTGATGAGCAGATCTCCAGCCTGTACCAGTTCAGCCTGGAACAATTCATCGAGAGCGGGGACCGCTGGAGCCAGGCGTTGGCGAACCTGGTTTACGGGGATGTGCTTGTATATACCAGCATACAGGAAGAACACAAATTCGAGCGCGCCTTGAAACTGTATCACGAAGGTTTGGTAATTGCCAGACAGGTTGGCGACCCTTGGAGTATCTCCTTTGCGCTGCTCGCTCTGGCGCATGCCCTGTATTTCAGCCGCGGCTCCTACGAACAGGCCCAGCATTATTTGCTGGAAGCCCTGGAGATCGCCCGGCAATTGGACGATTCGTGGCAGGTGATCGGGATTCTGTTCAAGCTGGGGCAGGTCACTACCGCCATGGGAGATTACGAGCAGGCCAAGGCTTGCTACCAGGAATGCCTGCCCAAGCTGCGGGAGAAGGGCGACCGCCGCATGACCGCCAGCACGCTCTCCAGCCTGGGTCACGTGCACTACCTGCTGGCGGAGTACGATGAGGCCCAGGGCGCATTCGAGGGGAGTCTGGCGGTCTGCCAGGCTACGGAGAACGAGCACGAGATGGGATTCGTTTACGGGAACCTGGGCAACGTAAGTCGTGCGTTGGGAGACTACGAAGCGGCGCGCCGGTACTACCAGCAGAGCGTCGATGTGCTCGAGCGCCGCGGGGAGAACTGGGGGCTGTGCTTGAACTTGAAGCGCCAGGGAATTTTATATACCGAGATGGGTGAGATCGAGGCGGCCTGGGCAAGCTTCCGGCGTGCCATGCAGCTCGCCATACTCCAGGAGCTTCCGCCGGAGATGCTGGAGATCCTGCTGGGTGTTGCCGGATTGGCATCGCGCCAGGGCGACAAAGAGCGCGCGGTGGAGCTGGCTTCGCTGGCGCTGGCGCATACCGCCACCGCCATGGATGCCAGAGAGAATGCCATGCAGCTCCTGGGGCAGGTCGAAGACGAGCTTTCCCAGGAAGCGTTCGATGCCGCCCGTGAGCGCGGCCGGGCTATGGACCTGCGCTCTACGGCAGAGTCGTACCTGCCGGAGCTACCCGAACAGGGAGCCGATACCCCCGAGCACTAGACCGATCAAAGCGTAGCCGATCGCCACCACGATGAAACCGATCACGATGGTGAAGAAGGCTTTCATATTGTCCAGATCCAGACCCTGGCGCACTGCCACGAAACCGGCTGCCAGCGTCCAGACCAGCCCGATGATCCAGCCGATGCAGGGGATGATGCTGATGAACTGCGGGGCGTAGGCGAAGCCGACCACGCGCAGCATCTCGCCGACGGTGGCCTGCCCTTTGAACAGGGCCGTCCCGACGAAGTAAGTCACCACCGACCACAGCAGCCAGCCGACGAATCCCCAGATCAGCGTGGAAATGAAGTTGCCGATAAAGCCGCCTCCGCCGATGCTGGAGCCGATCCCGCTGCCCAATGCGGAGATGAGTGCAACAACGGCAACGATGATCAATGCCTGCGTGGTGGCGTTCTCGTCATGCTCGATCTCTTCGAAGGTGTTCGAGTCCAGCTTTAATACGCCCAGGATACGGTTGAACATGGCATTCTCCTTATGTACAAATATGGCTTGCTTATAGACATATCAACCCTATAAGCCTCTCGAGGTTACGGGCAGCATTATTTTCATAATTGCAAGTAACCTGGTCTGGATGAGATTGCTTCGCGGCGACTGCAAAGAGCGCAGTCGAAACCGCTCGCAAAGAAGGTGTCGCCGCTACCTGACACCTGGCACTGGAACACAGCGATCCGTAGGATCGAGACACTTTCCTCCCACCCTACCCAAATTTCCGGGTATCCAGCCATCCCTTCGGGTGATGCGCCGCGGCCGGTGATGCTCTATACTGGAGCACACAATAAGTCGAGCCAATATTCACACTGGAGGTAGAGTTCCCATGTCCAATGAAAACAACCCCCTGACCGCCTTATCCGACGCCATGGTGGCAGCCGTAGAAAAGGCCGGCGCGGCGACGGTGATGGTCAACGCCCGGCGGCGCATGCCCGCCAGCGGCATCGTTTACGCCGCTGACCTGATCCTGACCGCCGACCACGTCGTCGAGCGGGATGAGGATATCCAGGTCGTCCTGCCGGATGGCAGCCAGCTAGCCGCCTCGGTGGCAGGGCGCGACCCGGGCAGCGACCTGGCGCTGCTGCGTCTGGAAAGCGCCGCGGCAGCCCCGGCTGAGACTGCCTCCCGATCGGCGCAGGTCGGCCAGCTCGTGCTGGCGCTGGGACGTCCATCCACAGGCGGCATCCAGGCCAGCCTGGGCGTGGTCAGCGCCATCGGCGGCCCGCTGCGCTCCGGGCGCGGCGGCCTGCTGGAGCAGCACATGCGCACCGACGCTATCCCCTACCCGGGCTTCTCCGGCGGACCGCTGGTGGACGCCGCCGGGAGCGTGGTCGGCATCAACACTTCCGGCCTGGGGCGGGGCGCCTCCCTGGCGATCCCGGTCGCCCTGGCCTGGAACCTGGCGGGCACCCTGAGGGAGCACGGGCACGTGCGGCGCGGCTTCCTGGGTGTGCGCAGCCAGCCGGTGGCGATCCCACCTGCCCAGCAGAGCGCGCTGAGCAGAGAACAGGCTTCCGGCCTGCTGCTTGTGGGCGTTGAATCGGGCAGCCCGGCGGATGTGGGCGGGCTGCTGGTCGGTGACATCATCGTCGCCATCGCCGGGCAGGTTGTCGTAGACCCGGACGAGCTGGTTGCCAGCCTGAGCGGCTCGGTGGTCGGCGCCCCCACCCCACTGGAAGTGCTGCGAGGCGGCATTCCGGCGACGGTTACGGTTACAATTGGAGAACGGAAATAATGAAAGGCTTGAGCTTCCCGGTTGACCTGGACGAAGCCATGGCAGAAGTGCTGCAAAGAGTGCAGCGCAGCCTGGTGGTGGTGCATAACGGGCGCCATGGGGCTGGGGCAGGCGTGGTCTGGCGGCTGAGCGGCTATATCGTCACTAACAACCACGTCGTGGCGGGGCGCGGTCTCTTCTCCAGGCCGCAGGTGCGGGTATCCCTGCCGGATGGCAGCGAGCACCCGGCGCGCCTGGTGAACCGGGCGCCCGAGATCGACCTGGCGCTCTTGCAGATCGAGGCAAGTGATGCTCCCCCGGCGCTGGTGGCCGACTCGCGCGGCATGCAGGTCGGGCAGATGGTCTTCGCCGTCGGGCATCCCTGGGGACAGCGCGGCTACGTCACCGCCGGGGTGATCAGCAGCCTGGGCAGCGCCCGGACGCGCAACGGGTATGGCGATGTGCCAATCATACGCTCGGATGTGCTGCTCGCCCCTGGCAATTCCGGCGGCCCGCTGGTAAACGCAGCCGGGGGCGTGCTGGGCATCAACACCATGATCGTCGGCGGCGACCAGGGCGTGGCGATCCCCAGCCACGTGGTGCAGAAGTTCGTCGGTGAAAGTCTAGATGGAGAGAACGATTCAGGCTATATCTAAAGGCTTGACGCAATCTTGGAGCGGGGTGCAACTGTGATCCGGGTGCTGGTGGTCGCGCCTGCCCTGGCAGTGCGCCTCGGTCTGCGGGCGCTGCTGGATGAAGAGGGCGATGTTGAAGTGCTCGGCGAATCCGCCTGGCTGGGCGAGCTGGACGAGCTGCCCGGCGAGCTGGATGTGCTGGTTCTGGTGGATGCGGCGGTCACCGACGCAGCCAGCGCCCGGGAGGTGCTGGAAGCTCTGCTGGAAGGCGCTACCCCGCCCGCCGTTCTGCTGCTGACCGAGGCGGACCCCGCGCCGGCCCGCCTGCTGGTGGGTCTGGAGGCGCGCGCCTGGGGAGTCCTGCCGCTGGACTGCTCGGCGGAGGAGCTGCACGCTGCGCTGCTCGCCCTGCACCACGGACTGCTGGTCGGCCCGCCGGAGATGGTCGAGCCATTGCTGCAGCCGGTTGTCCCGGTTGGGCAGCTCCTGGGTGAAGCCCAGATCGAGGCGCTCACCGAGCGCGAGCTGCAGGTGCTGCAGCTGCTCGCCCAGGGGCTGGCGAACAAGCAGATCGCGGTCATGTTGGGAATCAGCGAGCACACGGTCAAGTTCCACGTCTCGGGGATTTACGCCAAGCTGGGCGCTGCCAGCCGTACCGAGGCAGTGCGCCTGGGCGTGCGCCAGGGGCTGATTGCCCTATAGAAGAGCTGGGACACGGATAGCACGGATCGGCACGGATAAACCATGAAATAGGTATCCGTGTTATTCCGTAAAATCCGTGTCCAAGGATAAAAAAACAGCCGGGCTGAATGAAGCTCCGGCTGTTTTCTCTATATATTGATATGTTTGCTTAGTTCTTGGTGGCGATGTCGGCTGCCTGACCTTCGATCATCTGCGGTGAGGCAAGGCTGCGGATCTCGATGCGCTTGGGTTTCACTTCCTCGCGCTTGGGCAGGCTGAGGGTCAGCACGCCGCCGGTGTAGCTGGCGGCGATGTTCTCGCCGTCGATGCCGCGCGGCAGGGTGATGCTGCGGGAGAACAGTCCGTAGCGGCGCTCGCGCAGGTGGTAGCGGGCGTCTTCCTTTTCTTCTTCGCTGCGAGTCTCACCTTTAATGGTCAGGACGTTGTTGTTGAAGGTCACATCGATGTCTTCCGGATTGACGCCCGGCAGAGAAGCCTCGATCACGAACTCACCTTCACTCTCTTTTACATCCAGGGCGACGCCCCAGGTTACGGTCTCGGGCAGGTCCTCACCATTGTCAACGAAGCTGTCCACCAGGCGGTCCATGCTGCGGCGCATCAGCGCCATGTCACGATACGGGTTCCAACGGGTAATGTAAGCCATTTTATATCTCCTAATAGTTGTTTGTGTTTTCTGGCAGTCTGTGTTTACGATTGCACCCCAATATTAACGGATGACTGTATGAAACACGTCAGCGGAATGTAGGAGGAATATAAGAGTTGGGGTGGGTTAGGGATGACAGCTGCGATGCTTCGGATCGACCGCTGACGGCAGACGGCCGATAGCTGACCGCGGACGGCAGACAGCAGACCGCAGCGGTCCTACGCGATCCTGCCCAGGCCGTACAGGTAAATAGACCCTGACGGGTCACCCGTGCCGCTGCTGGCCAGCACCTGTGCCAGGTCGTTGTTAAGGTCCAGGGCGTAATGGGTAGTGACCCCGCCAGCAACCTGCTGCAAACGGTCACCAAGGCCATTATACCCAAAACTGACCGCAGACGACGGACCGCTGACCGCCGATCACCGTCAAACGGGTTAGGCCAACTATATGTTGGGGGTGCTAGGAGTCTCTAAGCGTTATACCGGAGAGAGTATGATTTGACCATCACAGTTAATTGGCTTTATCAATCTTCGCTATCGCACGGTTAGCTTCTTTCCTTACCCAGGCCTTTGGATGATCTAAAAACGGCTCAATATATTCTTTTGATTTCTTAGCCTTAAGCTTGCCTAACGCAATTATTGCATGGCCTGCTACCTCATCGTCATTCAGCAAGTTTATTAGCACGTCCACCACACCTGGATTGCTCATATTGCCGAGTGCTACCACAACCATCTCGCGGGCCTTCCCATGTTGTTTATCCTGTGCCAGCTTTACGATATCCTCGAACACACTGTCATCTGCTACAACGGAGAGTGCATTGCCGATTGCCCATTTATAAGAAGATACTTCATAATCTGGTGCCCGAAGAAACTCGTCTATGAGTGTTAGCGCGGCGGTGGGCTTAGCCCACTTCACTGAAAGTACGCTAACAATTTCACTCTTCACTTGCAAATCGTCAATCCGGGGTAACCAATGAAGAAGAATAGGAACTGCTCGTTGGTAGCTAGACTTGTTAGCATAAGTTTTTTTCCTATAAAGATCGGACAGTCGATCGAGTGGGTATCCTGCCTGAGCGAGCTCTTCAAAAACTGGAGCAGCAGCCTGCCTAAATTCTTCCATTGCTTGTTGGATACGCCGTAGTTCTTCTTCATCTCCAGACCATCGTGCAAGATAGAAAGGATCTTCTCTTAGCTTAGCCCTTAATTCATTTGCGTCAATGGGTTCCTCTGGGGAGTGTTCAAAATTCATGGGAGCCTCCTAATAACATTAATCAAACCCTCATCGATTGCTTTTTGAAGCGGCCCTGTAAACTTAGTCACTTCGCGTACGATTAAATCGAACCTGAACCCCTCCTTTTGTGCGAAAAGTGCGAAGTCTTTCAATTGACCTGTATAGGCAATCTTGCCGGCAACGTTCTTTACTTCTTGGATAAGCCTTGCACCGCGATCGAGCACATCTGGAATTCTATACGAGGCTGTACCTGTTAGGGAATCAATGTGTTTTGTATTCTTCGTAATACCAGCCAGCAGTTCGCCGGCAAGACCTGCCTCCCTTACATTCTCCATCTTCGCTGCTAACCTGATGGCATCATCGGTCTTACTCCCAATCCGAGCCACCAAGCCCAGACCAGTGGCAAAGGGGAGTAAAACACCTACTACGTCCAGTCCGAGAGCCAGTAAGTCCGAAGATATGTTTCCACAACCGGTGTTCCAGTGGTTAATAAGGGTATAAATATCGAAGCCGATGAAACCGATATCTATAAGCGTCTCAATATATTCCCCGCTTGGATCCGTGTACCGAACCGGGTTGTTGATGGCATACGTGTAAGGATTGAGCGTCTGCGGCAGGCTGGGGAACCCACGCACCGGGTCTTTGGACAGGAACCTGCCCGTCGCCGGGTCGTAGTAGCGCGCCCGCAGGTAGATCAGCCCGGTTTGCTCGCTCCACTCGCCGGTGAAGGCGTAGGGAGTGATCTCCTTACCCTCGCTGTTGAGTACTTTTCCAAACGGCTCGTAACTGCGCGCCAGGGTGATCCCACCGGCGATACCGCTGAGATCCCTCCCTTGACCACACTGCGGCTTAAGCTGGTTTGTTCGAAAGGCTGTCAGGCCAAAAATATATTATTGGAAAGGTGCTATTTATACATAGTTCTACACACTATCTCAGGTTGAGTCATCCTCAAGCAATATTTCTAATGCAGTGCGGTTTTTATTTCTTTCTGCCCGATAAGCTGTGAAATCATCCTTCTCGTGAATGAATTCTTGAGGATTATTTTCTTCCCATATCCGGGTTCGAATTTCATCACCGTCACTAAGTCTGCCTACAGATAATTCCGCTAGATCCTCAACACCAATAAACTCCCAAAAAACAGGCTCACCATAAGCATTAGTGTAAGAATGTTCTTCACCCTTTCCCAAATCCAGTGCTTTCTGATAAGCTTCATCGTGCTTTGTTGCTTTCAGTAGTCGTATTTGTTCCTGGCAGGTCCAAGGGCCAGTTGACTGATTCCCCACCGTACATCTCAGGATTAACGTTGCTACATACCACTTTGGTTTCATAATATTTGATGCCTCCATAATCAACTATATTAGGACCATTTCCATGATCCTGTATGGATAGCTGGGAAAAGCACGTAGCTGAGCTTCAATGGCTGGTCTACTTCTTCTTTTTATCATATTCCTTTCTGTCCAATAATTTTTTAGCTGTTTGAGCACTCTTATCCCCGGCGTCAGCAGCTTTCTTTATTTCATCGTAAGTTTTACCTAACCATTGCGATGGGAATCTCCCTCTTATTCTGCCTTCCTTCTCAGTTCCTATAATTTCGCCTGCAGTCCTGGGGTCGCCTGAATAACGACCACGACTCGCGAAAAGTGCATTAAGTCCATTCGATGAAGCTTCACAGAATTGAACTATCCCATCTGTTACATTTTCTCGTACTCCAGGAATCGCAAAATAAGCAAAAACTCCTAATGTAGCTGCACCAGCAATTACCCACGGAGCGACGGCCACAAAGATAAGAGGTATAGCGAATTGGCCACTAGGATCAACGTATCGAGGAGGATTATTACCGGAATAGGCATATGGATTGAGCGTCTGCGGCAGGCTGGCGAACCCGCGCACCGGATCTTTGGTCAAGAACCTGCCCGTCGCCGGGTCGTAGTAGCGCGCCCGCAGGTAGATCAGCCCGGTGGGCTCGCGCCACTCGCCGGTGAAGGCGTAGCTGCTGGCTGCCTCCCCGGCGCTGCTCAGCACACCCCCGAACGGTGCGTAGCTCCTGGCTAACTGCACCTGCCCAGTGGCATCCACCAACTGACGCACGCTGCCCAGCGCATCCCCCAGGAAGTACTCCCGCTGGGTGGGCGTCTCCTGAGCGATCCTGCCCAGGCCGTACAGGTAGATAGACCCTGACGGGTCACCCGTGCCGCTGCTCGCCAGCACCTGTGCCAGGTCGTTGTTAAGGTCCAGGGTGTAGTCGACCCGGCTGGTGAAGATGCCGTTGGTGAGCTCGTAGGCCAGCCGGTCGCCAAGGCCATTATACCCAAAACTGACCGCGGACGACGGACCGCTGACCGCTGTCAGGCGGTCGGCGGTGTTGTAGGTGTAGCTGTTGACCCCATCGCTGAGTAAATTACCATTGCCGTCCCAGGTGTACGTAACGCCGTTGACGCTGCTCAGGCGCCGGGCGATATCGTAGGCGTAGCTGGTCGCGCCCAGGTGCGTCGTCTGCGCCTGACGGTAGAGTGAATTGTAGTCATAGATGATCGTTTGGCTGACCACCACATCTACAGTTATACGGTATTGGGAGGCAAGACTTTGAAAGCTACGTTACCACATGCCTGAGCACAGCATACACGATCCCCCCTCCCCCGCTGTCTATTATCATTTATCACTTTCGCCGGTGATGAATGTCACAATCGAAGCGGGTCCTATTCAACCGTGAGTAGGGATGCGATTTGGATTGAATTGAATAAAAAAACCCCGAGATCAAATGCCCGGGGTTCGTATATTAATGCACGTGCTGGTGGTCGAGCTCTTCCTCGGTCGCCCAGCGCAGGGCAATCACCTCCACGGAGAAGTCCATCGCCTTGCCTGCCAGCGGGTGGTTGAAGTCCACGATCACGTTCTCCTCCCCCACCTCGACGATGTGGGCCTCCATTTCATCGCCGTCCTCGTCCTTCAGCACCAGCTCGACGCCCGGCTCCAGCGGGATATCGGCCGGGAACTCGGCGCGCGGGATCTCTGCCATGGCGTCCGGGTCCTGCTCGCCATAGCCTTCTTCCGGCGCGACGGTGAACTGTTTGCTCTCCCCGGCAGCCATGCCGTACAGGTTGCTCTCCAGACCGTCGATGATATGTCCCAAGCCCTGGATGAACTCGATCGGCTCGTGCCCTTCGGAGCTGTCGACCACCTCGCCATCTACCTTCACAGTATAATTCATAGTGACGATGACATCTTTTTCGACCGTCTGCGGTTTGTCTGTCTTCATACGCGGTACTCCTTCATGGGTGCTGTGCTTATCGTGCTCTATTCGTACGGCATAATAAGCGTCCCAGTGGTATCGATTCACAATGCGTTACTCTCGAATGAGCAAGCGCCGAAAATTGTAACATAAGGCAAACGCCCCTGCACTGCATCTCATCATACGCTCATGTCACCTGAACTCAACCACAATCCCCCCAACTGGGGGCAAACTGCCCTGGCTCACGCCCGCGCGCTGGTCGAGAGCAGCGCCCTTTCCCCGGACGTGCCCGGACGCGGCTCGGCCACCGAGGCCGAAGGGCGCGCTGCCCGCTACGTGAGCGAGCAACTGACCGAGCTGCGTCTGGCGGAGGTGCGCCGCATGCCGTTCGAAGGCCTGCGCTCGATCTGGCTCTTCCTGGCGCTGGCGTTCGGCTTTGCCCTCACCGGGCATGCCGCTTACTGGCTGCTGAGACGACCGCTGGGCGACCTGGCTGCCTGGCTGTTCTCGAGCGCGGCCTTCGCCTTTGCCGCCTACCTGATGTGGCGCAAGTTCACCTTCCGCGATTACCCGCTGCGGGCATCACTGCCGCACGGACCCAGCCAGAACGTGGTCGCCAGCGTACCACCCGCCGGGGATGACTGCCGCAAGGTGGTCTTCATCGCCCACCTGGACAGCCACCGGGCGGTGTGGTGGTTCGCGGCTGACTTCCTGGTGAGGCTGTATGCCATCGTATCCCCGCTGGCGGTCTACGGGCTGGCGCTGGCTCCGCTGGTGTACGGGCTGCGGGCAGCCGCGATCGTGTTCGCGATCCCCGGGCTGGCAGTGCTCGGATGGGTGGGGCTGGCGTTCGGTGTGCTGCACTTCATCGCCTGGTTCACCGGCATGACCGCCGACACCGGGCCGTACTCGCCGGGCGCTAACGACAATGCCTCGGCAGTGGGCGTGGCCCTGTCGCTGGCCGAGCGACTGAGCGAGCAGCGGCTGGCACAGACGGAAGTCTGGTTCGCCTTCACCGGCTGCGAGGAGAGCGGCTGTGATGGCATACTGGCTTTTCTTGATAAGTATGGCGAGGAGCTTTCCGGGGCGCTGTTCGTGGATTTCGAGCTGGTCGGGATCGGGGAGCGGCTGGTTTACTTGCAGAGCGAGGGGGTCGCCCGCAGGCGGCGCATCCCGCCCGAGGTGGAGGCCTTGCTGCAGCGCGTGGGTGGAGCGTATGGGCTTCAGCCGGTGCCGGCGAGCGGCTTCGGCGCTTTCACCGAGACCGGCGCCGTCTGGGAGCGCGGACTGCGTGGAGCGACCCTGCTGGCGCTGCGGGAGGGGTCCGACCTGCTGCCGGAGTGGCACCGCATGAGCGATACCCCGGAGCGCCTGCAGCCTGAGACGCTGGGCAGGGTCCACGAGCTGGCCTGGGCGCTGCTGCAGGAGATCGACGCCAGTGCCTCAGCCTGAGCCAGTATGTTTTTAGTTTTCCTGGAATAGATCGTGCTCGCGCAGCCTGCCCTCCACGGGTGGGTAGGCGCGCATGAAGAACTCGTTATCCCCCGACAGGCGCTGCACCCAGCGCAGCGGGCTGCGCCGCCGCCCGTCACCATCAAGCTGGCTGGCGTGACAACCGGTGGCATCTTCCTTGACCTGCACCACCGAGTGGACGTTGATCCTGGCATGGGTGGGGAAATCGCCGTCCTCTACCAGGTCTGCCAGGTTGATATCCTTATTGCGCCCGTAGTGGCGCGGGTCCTTGCCCATCAGCGAGAGCAGCCATAATGCAATGCGCATATAGCGCTTGGGGATGACGTAATAGTACAGTTTCCGCGGCTGGTACGGCGGCAGGTCGCCATTCAGCGCCGGGTCGCCGGCCAGGTGGAAAGCCTGCACGGTGGCTTTGTGCATGGCGATATGGTCGGGGTGTTTGTAGCCGCCAATCGGGTCGAAGGTGAGCACTACCTGCGGGCGCAGCTTGCGGATGTGGTGGGCGACTACCTCGGCCACCTCGTCCAGCGGGGCGGCTGCCAGCGCCTGCGGGTGTTGGTTGTCTGCGCTGCCCGGCATACCCGAATCGCGGTAGTCCAGGAAGTGCACGCCCGCCAGCCCCAGCTTTTCGGCCGCGCAGCGCAGCTCGGCCTCGCGCCGGGCGGCGATCGAGTCGAAGCCGCGCAGGTATTGTGGGTCGACGGTGCCCGCCTCGCCGCGCGTGGCGCATACCAGGTGGACCGCCACGCCCTGCCGGGCGTACAGCGCCAGCGTGCCGCCCATCCCGAAGGTCTCGTCATCCGGGTGGGCGAGCACGGCTAAAATCGTTCTTTCAGTTTCTTCCATTTTGTCCTATATATTTGGCGGGTCTGCTGGCAAATTGCCTGGCAGGACCGCGGTAACTATATCACGAGCACATCCCGATCATTATAACAATAACCTTGACAGCGCATATTGTTACTAGCTGACGGATATGTCATACCGAGTACCTCCACAGCGCCTGGCGCAAATGACATTCCCGTCATTGCGAAGCGGCGCAGGCTGCCGCTGAAGCAATCTTAGATTGATGTTCCAGGGATTCCTCACCTTTGCAAAGAGCGCAAGTGTTCGGAATGACATAGGGCGCTGGTGCCGCTCGAAATTTCCCATCAGCTATTCAGTTCTTTGGTTAATAGATCGGCATGCTGGGATCGACTTCGCGCGCCCAGGCGTTGATGCCGCCTTTCAGGTTCTTCATCTTGCGGAAGCCGGCGCTGGCCAGCAGCTCCAGGGCGCGCGCCGAGCGCGTGCCGGCCTTGCAGAACAGCACGATTTCCTCGGCGCTGTCCAGCTCGGACATGCGCGCCGCCAGCTGCCCCAGCGGGATCAGCGTGGCGCCGTCCAGGTGGGAGATCTCCAGCTCGTGCGGCTCGCGCACATCGATCAGGCGCAGGTGGTTGCCCTGCTTTCATCCGGTCGGCCAGTTCGCTGGCGGTGATATCCCAATCGCCGCCCACCGCGCCCTCCTCGTGATCGTGCGCGGGCACGCCGCAGAAGGCCTCGTAGTCGATCAGTTCGGTGACCTCGGGGTTCTCGCCGCACACCTTGCAGTTGGGGTTCTTGCGCAGCTTGACGAAGTCGAAGGACATATCCAGGGCGTTATACAGCATCAGCTTGCCGATCAGCGGCTCGCCGATGCCCAGGATCAGCTTGAGCGCTTCGGTGGCCTGCAGGGTGCCGATCGTGCCGGGCAGCACGCCCAGCACGCCGCCCTCCGCGCAGGAAGGCACCAGCCCGGGGGGAGGCGGCTCGGGGAACAGGCAGCGGTAGCACGGGCCCTGCCTGGGCGTCGAACACGCTCACCTGACCCTCGAAGCGGAAGATCGAGCCGTACACGTTGGGCTTGCCGGTCAGCACGCACAGGTCGTTGGTCAGGTAGCGGGTGGGGAAGTTATCCGTGCCATCGATGATGATGTCGTATGGCTCGGCGATGCGCATGGCGTTTTCCGAGGTGAAGGCCTCGTTATAGACATCCACCTGGATATCCGGGTTGATATCCAGCATGCGCTGGCGGGCCGACTCGACCTTGAGCTCGTCCAGGGTGGCCATGCCGTGGATCACCTGGCGCTGCAGGTTGGAGTAATCCACCACATCGTAATCCACCAGCCCGATGCGCCCGACGCCGGCGGCCGCCAGGTAGAGCGCCACCGGCGAGCCCAGCCCGCCGGTGCCGATCACCAGCACCGAGGCGGCCTTGCAGCTTGCGCTGCCCCTCCAGCCCGACCTCGGGGATCAGCAGGTGGCGCGAGTAGCGCAGGATTTCTTCGTGAGATAAAGTAGGCAGCATATCATATGCTCCTTCACAACATTTATTCTGTGCGGTGTGCTATGTGCGAAGTGCGTGTAGTATTCTTACGCACCTTGCACTTCGCACCCCGCACTTACCTTCCTCCTGCAATACTGGGGATCAGCAGCAGCCGGTCGCCCTCGTTGAGCGGGGTGTCCAGACCCTGCAGGTCGCGGACGTTATCCTCGTTCAGGAACAGGTTGACGAAGGGGCGCAGCTGCCCGTCGCCGTTGAACAGGTGCGGGCGCAGGGGCGGGTGCTGGGCGACCAGGTCGTCCAGCACTTCGCTGACCTTGCTGCCCTGCAGGTCGATCTCAGATTGCCCATCGGCGTAGGTGCGCAGGGGGGTGGGGATTCTTATACTTGGCATAAATTCCTCTCGAGTATTGGATTTCAGCAGCCTTCCCTTTCGACCACCGTCTCGCAGGTCGAGGCAGTGGTGATCTCTACCGGGCCGGCCATGGCGAATGGCTGCATGAAGTTATCGATCTTCGCTTTATCATCGGCTTCCAGGATGAGCACGAAGGTGTGCTGCCCGTCCAGTACGGCATCACCGACGATCTGCACGCCGAACTTGCGGGCGTTCAGCGGGCTGATATGGGTGAGCAGCATGTTGCCTGCCGTGGGTCCTTGGCCGGGCAGGTCTCAGCATCGTGATAGTGGCGTACAAAGTAGAGCGACATGATATACCTCCAAAAGTAACGGTAAAAGGTGAGTAGTGAGTAGTAATCAGGGATCAGTAATTAGGTGATCAGTGAAAAGAGAGTAGAGAGTAGTGAGACGTAATCTGTTTTCTTTTCTCCGCTACCAAAAAACTCCGTGTTCTCTGTGTTCTCCGTGGTAAAAAACTTTCAGCTACTGACGGTGATTGGCTCTTCGATGAAAGCCCCACGGTCTTCGCTGAGCAGCCAAGAACGGCTGCCGGCGGCACGACCGGACTGCACGCTGGTGATCAGGTAGGAGAACCAGGGCATGGCCCACTGGCGGTCGAATTCGGAGGGGCGGTTGGGGTGGTCGGGGTGGGAGTGGAAGACACCCAGCACGTCCAGACCCATCCGGGCTGCTTCTTGCTCGCCGTGCATGTAGTCCTGCGCGCTGAGCAGGTAGCGGTTGTGGCGGGCGCCGTCTTCGCGGGAGTTCGACAGCGGCAGGATGGCTTCCACCAGCTTGTGCTCACCGTCCAGCCTGCCGATCAGCAGACCGGCGCCTTCCTCCGGGTAGGCTGCCTCGCCGTGGCGGTCGATCTCTTGCATGATGTCGGATGCGATCTGCAAACTCATTCTTACTTCGACCCTCCTCACTCGCCCTCTTCGGCAGGCTCCCACAAGCCCCTATCGCTGAGATACTTATAGCCCGCGTCGGGGAACACTGTTACCACCACGCCCTCTTCGAGCTCACCGGCGACTTCCAGGGCTGCGACAGCCGCGGCGCCGGAGGAGACGCCGACGAACAGGCCTTCCTCGCGCGCCAGGCGGCGCACCATGTCGTGCGCCTGCTCAGTGGTGACCTCCAGGGTGCGGTCGGGCAGGTTGGGGTCGAAGATGCCCGGCTGGATGGCGGTAGGCATGTGCTTCAGTCCCTCCAGCCCATGCAGGGGGGTATCCGGCTGCACGGCGACCAGCTCTACGTCCGGGTTGAACTGCTGCAGATAGCGGCTGACGCCGGTTAGCGTGCCGCTGGTGCCCAGCCCGGCGACGATATGCGTGGCACGCCCGGCGGTCTGTTGGAAGATCTCCGGACCGGTGGTAAGGAAGTGCGCCATCCAGTTGGCCGGGTTGTCGTACTGGTTGGCGTAGAAATACAGGTCGGGCTGCTCGGCTGCCATCTGGCGGGCGACGCGGATGGCGCCGTCCGAGCCTTCCAGAGGATCGGTTAGCACCAGCTCGGCGCCCAGGGCGCGCAGGATCGAGATACGCTCCGGGCTGGCGTTGGCGGGCAGCACCAGCGTGACCGGCACGTCCATCGCTGCGCCGAAGGTGGTGTAGGCGATGCCCATATTGCCGGAGGTCGAATCGAGCAGGCGCTTGCCGGGCACCAGGTCGCAGTTCGCCAGGGCGGTGCGCAGGATGTTGAACGCCGGGCGGTCCTTGATCGAGCCGCCGGGGTTGAACCATTCTGCTTTGGCATACACCTGCACGGAGGCGGGCAGGTCGGCCGTAATGCGCCGTAGGACCAGCAGGGGGGTGTTGCCCACGGTGAACTCGACGCCGCAGGGCGCCGGTGGGGCGACGACCAGCGACTGGGCCAGCCTCTCCTGGGTTTTTACGATTTGATCGCTCATCGGATCAGCTCCAACCATTCAGCTTACACTTGCATATTTCGATAATAAAAAGACCAGCAGACACCAAAAAAGGTGGTGGGCTCGCAGCCACGCATTATCAATTCCGCATGCGGGGTCCCAACCACCTCTCGCCAGTCTGCCGGTCCGGGGAAACAGGGGAAGCTGTTTCGGCGTGTGTGCTATGACGAGGCGGTGGTTACTGGCCCCGCCTCAGACACATGCAAGTGTACATGAATAAACGCTCCGTGCAATTCGCCGCTCGGAATTGTACCTATCTAAAGTGTCCGGCGAACTGCATTAAAGATATTTATGAGTAAATTCGTAATAATTATAAACGCGATGCGAGGCTTGTCAAGGGGCAAATATCTGCCTGCGGTTAATAAACTATCCATCTGACTAGAGGATGACTCTCCTTTTGAATGATGCGACAAATGGCGGAATTGGCTATGATGCTAGCATACAACCCACTTATCCGAATCCATTTGCCAAAGGAATCTGTAATGAAAACCAAAACCATAATACTCCCCCTTTTTATCCTGGCGTTGTTGTCCATGAGCTGCAATTTCCTGACCAATATCGGTGCCAATGCGATCACTCCATCGGATGTGATTATCAGTGAGAACCGGGACGTGAGCGGCTTCGATGCAATCGAATTTACCACTTTCGGGAAGATGAATATCATGCAGGGCGATGTCGAGTCGCTGAATATCTCCGGACCCGACAATCTGGTAGCGGAAATCAGAACCACAGTGCGCAATGGGACGCTGATCATCGATACCGATGAAAGTCTCACCATTAGACCTCTAAGTAAAGATCTCGAAATGGTATTCACACTCGTCGTCAAAGATCTCACCTCGCTGGCAATCAGCGGGCTGGGTGATGTCCAGATAGAGCCGCTCTCAACCTCCAGCATGACATTTGATATGAGCGGCGCCGGGAGGATTGTGCAGGACCAGATCACAACGGATAATCTGGAAATCAATCTCAGTGGATTGGGCGGGATTGAAATTTCCGGTCAGGCTGCTCAGGCCGAGATCGATATCTCCGGCGCCGGCAGCGTGACTGCTCCGGATTTAGAGATCCAGACTGCCAGGGTTAACGTCTCGGGATTGGGCGGCGCTACCGTGTGGGTGACCGAGCAGTTGACCGGTGACATCAGCGGCGCCGGCAGCGTTTCCTATTACGGCAATCCGCGGGCCAGCACGACATCTTCTGGATTAGGGGATTTCCAATCCCTGGGAAATAAATAGCGAGCATTTCCCCCATTTATAGATTTACCGCCAAGAAGCGAAGGGTGCGAAGGGTTTTTATATATATCCTTTGCGCCCCTTGCGGTTCCAGTAAGATTCAGGTTGATTGAAGGAAATCTGTGTGCCGGGTAGAACGGTGGTGCGGATGCGAGGCACTGGCAAATCGCCGCACACACCCTCGCCCCCGGGCTGCAAAGAACGCAGCCTGTCCCACTCCCACCTGCGGTAGAGGGGAAAGCCCCACTGTTCACAACCACTCAGGAAAAATATTAACCGAATTCAAAGCCTGGGCTCAATCCGGGGTCGGTTATAATCATTCCTTGATCTTTGGCAATTCATTCATCCTTGTCATTATGAAGAGAGTTCTCGTCTTCCTCCTCACCGTAGTTCTGCTCTCGGCCTGCAAAACCGCCGCGGGACCTGAGGCCAGCCCCACGCCGACCGCGGAGCTGGCCCCTACACCTACGCCCACCACCACGCTGACCCCCACGGTCACGCCTACCCCCAGACCGGACGGGCGCGCCCGGGCGGAAGTCTTCCTTTCCGCCTGGAAAGCCGACGATTATCCCGCCATGTACGATCTGCTCTCGGCCGAGAGCCGGGCGGCGCTCAGCCTGGAAGACCTCACCAACCATATGCGCGGCGTGGCGATCGAGGCGGCGCTCGAATCCATCGACTACGAGATCACCTCGGTCGAGGAGAATGAAGCTCAGGCCGCTGCCAGCTACCGGGTGACCTTCCACAGCAACCTGGTGCCCGATTTCTCGGACGAAACCGGCATGACCCTGCTGCTGGAGAACGGCGATTGGCGTGTCAAATGGGAAGACACGCTGGTTATGTCCCCGCTGAGCGGGGAGAACTACCTGAGCATGAACCGGGTCGATTACACCCCGGAACGCGGCGTAATCTACGACAAGGATGGGAACGTGATGGCGGGCAATTCGGATGTCTATGCCGTAGGTCTGGACATGTTCGCCTTCGATCCGGAGTTCTCGGAGTCGGTCATCAACACTCTGGCGCGGCTGAGCGGCGAGCCGGCGAAGAACGTGGAGGAGCGCATCGAGGCTGCGCTGGCAAACGCCATCCAGTACCTGTCGTTTGGCGAGTATCCTGCCAGCCGGGGGGCGGCGTTCGAGGGCGCATTGAACGGCCTGTCCGGCGCAACCTGGAATGTGTATAACTCGCGCTTCTACTCCGGCTCGCCCTATTTCGGCGCCGCGCCGCATATCCTCGGCTATGTGGGACAAATGGCCCCCGAGCAGGTGGATGAATTCCGCCGCCTGGGCTTCCGCAAAGACGAGCTGATCGGGCAGAGGGGCCTGGAGGAGTGGGCCGAAGAGGCGTTGCTGGGGGCGCGCGGTGGTGCGCTGTACGTGCGGGACGGCAACCACCAGGTGACGCAAACTCTAGCCGAGAACCCAGCGGTGCCCTCCCAGAACATCACCACCACCCTGGACATGGATTTTCAGATCGGCGTGCAGAACGCCCTCAGCGGGTTGCCGGGCGCCGCGGTGGTGCTGGAGCGGGATACCGGTCGTGTGCTGGCGATGGTCTCCTCGCCGACCTTCAATCCGAACGGCTTCAACCCGGCCAGCATCAACGCTTTCACCGAGCTTTCCGATCTGAACAACCCGCTCGATCCGCTCTACAACCGTGCCACCCAGGGGCAGTACCCGCTGGGGTCGGTGTTCAAGATCATCAGCATGGCAGCGGCGCTCGAAAGCGGCGTCTTCACCCCGGAATCGACCTATGACTGCGGCTATTTCTTCACCGATATCCCCGGCATCCGCAAGCAGGACTGGACTTACGAACACTTCCTGGAAGATGGAGAGACGCAGCCCAGCGGCCTGCTGAGCCTGCCGCAGGGGCTGATCCGCTCGTGCAACCCGTGGTTCTACCATATTGGCCAGGTGCTGTACGAGACGAACAGACCCAACGACATCTCCAATATGGCGCGCGCCTTCGGTCTGGGCAGCCCGACCGGCATCCAGGGAGTTGACGAGCTGCCCGGCAACGTGCCCGATCCGGTCTCTATCGAAGATGCCATCGACCTGGCGACCGGGCAATCACAGCTCCAGGTCACCCCACTGCAGGTGGCTAACTTTGTGGCCGCGGTGGGCAACGGCGGCACGCTGTACACACCGCAGGTGATCGAGCGCATTGCCCCGACCAACGGTGAGCCATCCTTCACATTCGAACAGCAGGTGCTCGGCACGCTGCCGCTCACGCCCGAGAACCTGCAGACCATCCAGGATGCCATGTTGGGTGTGACCACCAGCCGCGACCCACGCGGCACGGCGGAGGATGTGTTCCGCGGCCTGAGCATCCCGGTGCACGGGAAAACCGGCACCGCCCAGACGGGTGTCGAGCCGCACGCCTGGTTCGCCGCTTATACGGACGAAGGCAATGCCAGCCTGCCGGATATTGCCGTGGCTGTGATCGTGGAGAACGCCGGTGAGGGCTCGGAGTGGGCTGCGCCGATCACCCGGCGCATCATCGAGCTGTACTACCAGGGCCGCCCCGGCAAGCTGTACCCGTGGGAGGAGAGCTACGGGGTGTGGGCCACCCCCGAGCCGCCGCCCGAGGAAGGTGAGATCCCGGAGCCGTAGTAGTCTTCAATTTATCTCGGGTTCGCAAAGCGGCTCGACGCGGTAGAGCTCACGCTGCTCGCAGGTCAACTCAGGGATGTAGCGATTGTTCTCTGTCCAGGTGAGCAATTCGTCTAACGTCGAGTCAATGCGCCACAACTCCACCGTGCCGTCGTGATATCCGACAACAGCGTGACGCCCATCCGGGGTGAAGTGCGGGCTACTTATAAAACCACCCTTATAGCGCCGGATTTCCTCGCCTGTCTCTACTTGCCACAGTGAAGTGTTACCGTCTAAGCTGCCACCCAACAGCAATGTATCATCAGGAGAGAACTGTATACGCCCGATTCCACCTGCGTGGTTAGCGAAACGACGCAGAATATTCCCTGTCTGTATGTCCCAGAGTATTACTAGAAAATCTGAGCCCCCAGATGCAAGCCGCTGACCGTCGTTGCTGAATACAATGTCCATTGCCACCCTGTTATGTCCGACCAGCCGCTGGATTTCTTCGCCGCTTTCCACATCCCACCCGATGATAACTCCGCGTGAATGTAAGTCGAAAACCTGACTGGTATGCGAGGTATATATCTGCTCACCATCGGGACTAAATTGGATATCCGTATAGGATTCAATAGACCACGGACTGTCCACCCAGTAATCGACGAAGCGTCGAATTTCATCACCCGTCTCTACATCCCAGAGAATCGCCATGGCGCCTTCGACCTGCAGATACCGCCGAGCGACCGTCAGGGCTGAACGCTACTGACGTCTACAGCGTAAGGCTGTCCCTCGAAGCGCCGAATTTCCTCCCCCGTCTCCAAATTCCACAGGATAACGTGTCCAGATTCAATCTTCTCAGCCGTTGGATAGCCCGCTCCAACCAGCGCCTTTCGCCCATCCGGAGAGAGTGTCACCGCAGTAATCGGTTGATCATCTACGAATACGAAACTGCGAATTTCTTCGCCTTTTTCCACATCCCAAAGGGTGACGGAACTATCTGTGGAACCGATCAGCATGGTCTTACCATCAGGGCTGAGAGCGACCCCCTGACTCGCACCCGGTCCGGTGAACCGGCGAATAAATTGCCCGCTGTTCAGGTCCCACACACGGACGGTCTCGTCAACGCCTGTCGTGACCACGCGTGACCCATCCGAAGTAATCGCTAGGCTGAGTATGCCGCGGCTGTGTCCGGTATTGGAACGCAAGACCGCACCCGTTTGCGGATCGATGGTGCGCAGAACACTGAAATCACCTATTAGAACGGTGCCATCTTGCGGATGGAAAGCGGCAGTGAGGACACCTCCATAGGTGTAATTATGCAGCAGCTCACCCGTCGCAAAGTCCCAAACTGACAGACCGGCTTCGAGTAGCGCGCCAATCACCTTTGTACCATCCGGGCTGAGGGCGATGTAGCGCAGCGCGGCTGAGCTTTCCCCGGGAAATTCCTCAAATTCTCGGATGACCTGCCCTGTCTGGGCAGCTATCAAGGTTAAGACGCCTTCTCTGCTGGCGATCAGGAGAGCTGATCCATCGGCGGTGTAGACGATATCTTCAATGTTGGAGCCGCGTTCGAATTGGCGCAGGACCTGTCCTGAAGCGAAGTCCCATATTACCAGGTGGCTGTGCTCTTGCGCTCCGATGGTCGCAAATTGATCACCCGCAGGGCTGAAGGCAATTTTCTGACGGTTGACGTTGGACTCGATTTTTCGAAGGAGCTGCCCTGTATCTGTAAACCAGAGCATGATCAGGTCGTCGGCGGTGGCAGCTGCAATTCGTCCATCCGGACTGAAGGCGACATTTTGCACCCAGGGTGGGTCTGCCTTGGTAGGCACTTTCTGCTCCCACATGATCTTACCAGTCGCTAACTCCCAGAGAATGACAAACCCGTCATCTGTTCCGCCCAACAGAAATTTGTCGTCGGGGCTGATGGCTGTCCAGGTTACCATATCAGTGTTGCCTGTCAGCAAGCGAACGGTACCCGGTGCATAGGCAGCCTCGCTCAACTGCGCTTGTGCTAGAGCAGAGTCCGGGTTGAGCGCCACAGCCTGCCAGGCGAGTGCGAGCGCGGTGTCGATGTCGTTGTTGGCGAGGGCTGCTTGTGACCCCGCTACCAGAGCAACATTCTGGGCATCGGCTGCGCTAGAGAGCGCAGCCTGGCGCTGGTTGATGGCAACAAATGTAAGCCCCACGCTCACCAGCGCTGCCAGCAGAAAGACGACCACCAGCGCCTGCAGTACCTGCCCGGCGCGCTTTTCCAGTTTCGCCTCCCGCACCTGGCGCGCAGAACTCGGCAGCCTGCCGCTCGTCGCGCAGTGCGGCGCTGGCTTGAAGGTAGTCACGTTCGTCTTGTGTCAGTGCTAATTGAGTGGACTTACTCCAGGTTTCGAACTGTTCCAGCCGTGTCCCGCGCAGGGCGAAGCTGGGATCCTGCTCCGCCTGGCGCCATTCCTCGGCTGCCCGCGCTAACTGCCTCCGTAGGCGCAGGTCGTCTCGGCTCTCGTCCAACCATGCTCGCAGACGCTGCCATTCGCGCAGCAGGGCTTCGTGGGCGATCTCGACCGTTGGGCGGCGGCTGTGGGGATCATGGTCGAGCGTCAGCAGGCGGTAGGCGGCATATTCATCTATAAGCTCATCCATCAGCTCACCATCCTGGACTACTGCGGTGAGCTCGGAGCGAGCCACCCGCTGCCTGGTGGCGGGGGAAGCGGTGGCGTCATCATCCAACGCTACCAGGCGCAAGAACATCTGCCGGATCGCCTGCTGCCCTTCGCTCTCCTGCTCGTGGTACAGTTCCTCGGCGCGGCGAGCCAATGCACCGGCAGTACCCCCGATGGACTCGTATGCCACATGGGTCAGGGTGCCGTCATCGCGGTCTTCGAACAATTCTGTCAGTGCGTACTGCAGCAGGGGCAGGGCTCCGGGTTGGTAGAGCACATCATCGATGATGGTAGCAGCCAGCCCTGGCTCGTATGCCACCCCTGCTTGCTCTGCAGGTTGTAAGATCGCCCTTTCCAATTCTTCTGCGGTGAGGGGCAGCACGGTTTCGATGTGATTGCGGATCAATTCACCAAATTTGGGGTAGTGCAGCGGCCGGTCGTAGAAATCTGCCCGCAGGGTGATGACGATGCGCACCCTGCTGCGAATGTCGGTCGCTGCGGAAGTGAGGATATCCAGGAAGTGCGCCCGGGAGGCCTCGTCCGCTACCAGCGTGAACAGTTCCTCGAACTGGTCGATCACCAACAGCAGCTGGCTGTTATCCCGGGGCAGGATCAGGTCCGCAGCACGCAGCAGCCCGTTGCGGTCCCTATCCAGCTGCTGGCGGATGTTGCCAGCCTGGTCCGCGGCCACACGCAGCAGCGCCACCTCCAATTCGTCCAGCGGTCGCGCGCCGGGTGTCATTTCCACGATAAACCAGCGCTCCGATCCCTCGATGGCACCACCCCAGAGCGCCGGGATCAACCCTGCGCTCACCAGGCTGGATTTACCGCTGCCGCTGGGTCCAACGATAGCCAGGAATCGCCCCACATTGCGACCATATTCTTGAGAAGTCTCGAGTGATCCGTTTGCAGCCAGCCTGCCCAGCAGCTTATTCAGGAAGGCTTCGCGGCCGAAGAAGTCGCGGCTGTCGGCTGTTTCGAAGGCTCTTAACCCTTTATAGGGATTGACCGGTTGCAGCGCCGGGACGCTTATTCCCCTGATGTTTGCATCGTCAATTCCTTCCGAGGCGATATCCTCCATCAGAAGTTTCAATTCTCTTGCTCGCACGACAGCCTGCTTGCGGCTGCGCACCCCCAGCTTGCTGTAGATCTGGCGGATATGCCACTTCACCGTGGAAAGCTCTATGTACGAATCCTGTGCGATTTGCCGGTTAGTGTTGCCTTCGACGATCAGACGCAGGATTTCCTGTTCCCGCAGGGTCAATGTTTCCAGTATGTCGGCAGCTCGGCCTGCTTCGCTCAACTTAGCAGCCTCCCGGAATGCAGCTGCCATCGCTAATACGTCCGCATAGCGATGCTTTGGATTATTGGCGGTGGCATGCTGGAGGACATCGTTTATACCATCTCGAACGTGTGGATCGAGTGTTTCGATCAGGGGAATCGGGTCATCGATGTGCTTGTATAAACGCTCGATCGCGTTCAATCCGGGAAAGGGCTGTGCGCCGGTCAGGGTTTCATACAGGGTGAGGCCCAGAGCGTAGATATCCGTTTGGGGTGTGACCGGCTCACCGCGCGCCTGCTCCGGAGAGGGTGCGCCGATCAGCTGCTCAGTTGGACGTGAGGCGTTATCCCGTTGGCCTGAACCTATAGCGATCCCAAAATCGGCCAGATAGGCGTTCCCTTCCTCGTCCAGCAGGATATTGGATGTTTTCAGGTCGCGGTGGATGATGCCATTGGCGTGAGCGGTAGCAAGCGCAGACGCAACCTGGTCAAGCAGCAGTGCAGCAGCCTCCACTCCAAAAGGCTTCTCTATGAGCGCATCACGCACGCTGCCGCCGCGCAGCCAGCGCATGACCAGGTATGCGCCATCGGGACCGCGCCAGTAGTCGTACAGCGGCACGATGTGTAAATGCTCCAGTCGAGCTATTAGTTGTGCTTCTGCTTCAAAGCGGCGGATGAAGTCAGGCTGGTTGGCGTAACCGGGCAGGATGACCTTGACTGCTACTTCACGCCCCATGGTCGATTGGTACGCACGATAAACCGCGCCGAATCCCCCTGTGCCTATTCGCTCAATTAATTCATATCCTTTTATCGTTTGTCCAGCGAAGTATCCCATAACAGTCATACCAGGAGAGGTCCAGGGCAGGGAGTGGGGGAAACACTCCGTCCGCTCCCAGCCAAATCGACTAAATTACATACAGTATATCTGAATTCTTGCCGTTAATAACAAAATCCCTCCCTTTCCCCTCCCCCCTGCTCCACTGAGCCTCTCCTTTTCCCCGTCTTCCGCAGCGGTGTTATCGATGCTAAGCTGAGACCACGATCGAAGCCACCAGTCCACATTCACGGCGAGACATTCGTAAACGGCTAGACATCCGTCAACCTTAAAGCCCCACAAGTGGATAATGGCCTCTCAGATCGGGGATAAACCATATCAACCCATTCAGTGATAGGAGGACAAAATGTTCAAGAACAGGTTTATCGGTGTAATGGCGGTGCTGGCAGTTGTGGTCCTGCTCGCGGTTGCGTATTCCTTTGTTGGGGTCCTGGCTTCCAACCCGGAAAGCGCGGCTCGTTCAGACGCGCTTTCCGGCGCCAACCAAGCTGGCATTTATGCCTACAACCAGAGCGAGTGGGCCGACTACCGTGGTGTACCCTCCCGGGTGATCGCGGAAGGGATGGCGATCTACCAGCAGAGCGAGCGCAGCCCCGCCTCTATTGAGTTAGCAGCCTCCAATGAGGGTGGGATGGCCATCTATCACCAGAGCGAACGCAGCTCAGCATTAATCAAGTCGACGGTCTCCAATGATGCGGGCATGGCAGTCTACCATCAGAGCGAGCGGCACGGCGCTGCAGCCCTCCCGGCACGGCTGTACAATGGCGAACCGTTCAACGCCTACCAGCAGAGCGAATGGCTGGGAGCAGAACGGTAGATAATGAAGGTCACTCTATAAGGGCTGGAAATGATGGGGATATTTCCAGCCCAAATCTTGTTTCGCAGTGCTGGGTGAGGAGGAATTTACTACTGCTCTTCCTTTTTCTCCTCCCCGGATCCAATCCCCAGCGGCACCCACTTCTTGGCGTCTTTCAGGCGATGCTGGATGCCGTGCCGGTCGTGCACCTCGTCGAAGCCCTCCGGTTTGATGAACAACTCCTCGCCGTCCAGCAGACCATGCACGCCGCTCTGCCCTGGCTCGGGGCGCTTCTCGCCCAGGTATTTGGCTGCCATGCTGGGCAGGTAGTCGACCGGCTCCTCGTAGGTGGTGATGTAGCCCTCGTAGTTGCGAAGCACGACCTTGTGGTCCGACACACTGAGCAGATAGTTTGGCGACACCGGGATCTTGCCGCCGCCGCCGGGCGCGTCGATGATGTACTGGTGCACGGCGTAGCCGGAGGTGTGGCCGCGCAGGCCTTCCATGATCTCGATGCCCTTGGCGACCGGCGTGCGGAAGTGCCCGGCGCCCTCCACCAGGTCGCACTGGTATAGGTAGTACGGGCGCACGCGGATGCGCACCAGCTCCTGCACCAGTTGGCGCTGGATGTGCACATTGTCGTTCACGCCTGCCAGCAGCACCGCCTGGTTGCCCAGCGGGACTCCGGCGCGCGTCAGCCGGTCGCAGGCCTGTGCCAGCTCCAGGCTGATCTCGTTGGGATGGTTGACGTGGATGTTGAGCCACAGCGGGTGGTACTTCTGCAGCATGTCGGTCAGTTCGTCGGTGACGCGCATGGGCAGGAAGACCGGCACGCGCGAGCCGATGCGCACGATCTCGATATGCGGGATCTCGCGCAGACGGCGCAGGATCTCGTCCAGGATCTTGGGCGCCAGCACCAGCGGGTCGCCGCCGGAGAGCAGCACGTCCCGCACCTGGGGCGTGCGCTTGAGGTACTCGATCTGCAGCTCGAACTCGGCGCGCGAGAAGGTCGCCGAGGGGTCGCCCACGATGCGCGAGCGCGTGCAGTAGCGGCAGTAGGAGGCGCACTGCGTGGTGACCAGCATCAGCACCCGGTCCGGGTAGCGGTGCACCAGCCCTGGGACGGGCGAGTGGCGGTCCTCCGCCAGCGAGTCCTCCATCATGGCGGTGAAGGGCACCATCTCGGCATCGGTGGGCACGACCTGCTTGCGGATCGGGTCGTCCGGGTCGTCCGGGTCGATCAGAGAGATGAAATAGGGGGTGATATCCACCCGGAACAGGTCCGACGCCGATAGCGCTGCCCGCTCGCTCTCCGTCAGCGGGAGCACCTTCTCGAACTCTTCGACCGAGTTGATGCGGTTGCAGAGCTGCCAGCGCCAGCTGTTCCATTTCTCGTCCGGGACCTCAGCATAGACTGGTGCACGTTTGGATGTGAAGGGTCTGAATGTCATGGGGATCTCCTGGGTAACGATAATGTAGGGATTAGGGGATAAGGGATCAGGCAATCAGGGTTTGTGATCTGAGAATAGTGAGTAGAGAGCAGTGATCTGTCTACACGCGGTAGGCGTCGACCCGCAGGGTCGCTGCCGTCCGCGGTCAGGAATCTCACGGGCTGAGCATCACCTCGATGCTGGAGAGATGGATCACATCGCTGAGCGAATTGGCGCCCTCCGTCACGATGACCAGCACCTTGGTTGGGTCAACGATATTATACGGCACCTCTACGACAAACTCACCATATTTTCCCGGTGCGGGCGCATCCACACCTGCCAGGCGCATGCCGACCTCGCGGCCTTCGGCAGTGATCAGACGCACCAGGAGCAGGTTCTCGCCCCCGGGGCGCGCCAGCCCGCTGACGATCAGGCTGCCGCCCTGGATCAGCGTGCGCCTGGTGGGCTCGCGGATGATGATCGGCGCTAGCACGTCCATCGGCGGGACGATATCCGCCTCGCCCACCGTGAGCAGGATCAGCGGCACCGAGTTCATCGCTACCGTGCGCCCGAACTCGTCGTCCACGCTGATCTTCAGCCAGGCGGCTTCGGCGGTGGCGGCGATCTCGAAGTCCAGGTCCAGCGACATCACAGCCCAGGCGCCCACTGGTACGAAGTCCATCACTTTGATATTGCGCACCAGCACGCGCTCGTCCTCGCCGATCAGCTCGACGCGCACTTTCCCGCCCGCCCCGGGTTTCAGGTAGGCGTAGATGTGCAGCGGCGAGGTGACCTTGGAGAATGCGCCCAGGTTGCGGATCTCGATGCCGGCGTTGAGGATCTCCGGCGTTGGCGTGGAGGTCGGCGGCGGGGGCAGTGTGTAAGGCGTGGCGGAGGGTCCCGCAGGGGTGCGGGTGGGCGTCAGCGACGGCTGCGGGGTGAGGCTGGCGGTAGCCTGCGGGGTAGCCGTGCTCCGCTCAACGAAAGGGTCTTCTGCATCGGTACTGGCAGGGGCTGCGCCTGGCTCCCCGTTAGCCTGCACGGTCAGTGCAATCGCTGTTTGCAGATATTGGGTGGGGATGGCAGTTGGCAGAGCGGGTCCGACCAGCACGCTGCAGCCGCTCAGCACGAGCACAGCAGCCAGCCAAAGCGTCAGCATGGGCCTGAGACCTGCCTTGAAGTGCGAAGGCTTGCTGGAGGGTATTCGTTTGGCGGGCATGCGACCAGGGTCCCTCACACCGCCGCGCTCAGGCGGAGGTGTACTTTTGGATCGCATCCAGCAGGGTTTGCAGGCGGACCGGCTTGTTCAGGTAAGCCTGGGCGCCGGCCTGGCGGGCAAGCTCGCCGGCATCCAGCTCCGGGCTGGCAGACAGCACCAGCAGCGGCGTTTCGGATAGAGACGGAACCTGGCGCAGCTTCTCGATCAGCGCCAGACCGCCGATATCCGGCAGGTTCATATCCAGGAAGATGATATCCGGGCTGTCCTTCCCGGCGCAGCTCAGCGCCTCCTGCCCGCTGGATGCCCAGATCGACTGGTGACCGAACACTTCGACCGCTTTGCCTAGCGTCTCCAGGGTCATAGGATCGTCATCGATGAATAAAATTCGTGCCATACGCTTTCAATGCCTTCGAGTGGGATATCCAGGCTGGATTCTACCATGCCGGTTGGAAAACAGACCTGTCTCCCTTGAAAGGGGAGACAGGCTGCCGGCTTATCAGACGATGGCCGGACTGGGCTAAAGACCGTAGATATCGCTGTATTTATCCTTCAGATAGCGCATGTACGGGGCGGGGTCGATCTTGGACCCGGTGACCCGCTCGATCAGCTCCTGCGCTTCGAACTTGGACCCGTGCCGGTGGATCTTCTCGACCAGCCAGCCCAGCAGCGCGGCGAATTCGCCGCGCTCGATCTGCTCAGTAAGGTCGGGGATATCTGCGTTGATGCGCTCCCACAGCTGCAAGGAGATCAGGTTGCCCAGGGCGTAGGTGGAGAAATAGCCGAAATAGCCGTCCGACCAGTGTACGTCCTGCAGAACGCCGTCTTTGTCGTCCGGTGGGGTCAGCCCGAGGTAATCCTGCATGCGGCTGTTCCAGGCTTCCGGCAGGTCTTTGACCTCCAGCGAGCCTTCCATCAGGGCGATCTCCAGCTCCAGGCGCAGCATGATGTGCAGGTTGTAGGTGGCTTCGTCCGCCTCGACCCGGATCAGGGAGGGCTCGACCTTGTTGATGCCTTTGTAGAAAGTCATCAGATCGACGTTCCCCAGCTGGCTGGGGAAATATTCCTGCAGGCGCGGGTAGAAATGTCGCCAGAAGGGCAGCGAGCGCCCGACCAGGTTCTCCCACATGCGTGACTGCGATTCGTGCAGCGCAAGAGACTCCAATACAGCCAGTGGGGAGCGCGACAGAGCGGGATCGACGCCCAGCTCGTAGAAAGCGTGACCGGCTTCGTGCATGGTGCTGAACAGCGCCGAGCCGACGTAATCCGGCAGGATGCGGGTGGTGATGCGCACGTCGTCGAGGCCCAATTCGGTCGTGAAGGGATGGGCGGCTTTATCCTGGCGACCGCGATCCCAATCGTAGCCGAACTTGCTGATCACCTCCACCCCAAAGTCCCATTGCTTGCCTTCGTCGTATGGCTGGTGCAGGAACGAATCGTCAACCTGAGGCCGGGCGCCGATAGCCTGGATCAGCTCTACCTGCAGTGGGCGCAGGGCGCTGAAGATGGCCTGTACATCGGCGGTCTTCATACCCGGCTCGTACTCGTCCAGCAGCGGGTCGTAAATGTGGTCAAAGGGCGCGAAGAGCTGGGCGAAGCGGCGGCGGTTGTCCACGATCTTTTCCAGGTAGGGCCGGAATCTGGCAAAGTCGTTCGCCGGGCGCGCCTGCTGCCAGACCGAGAAAGCCTCGGCAGCCAGCTCAGCCAGCTCGGCGACCATCTGCGGCGGCACCTTGGTCAGCCGGTCGTACCTGCGGCGGGTGACTTTGATCAGGCACGCGGTATCAGAGTCTGCCGGGAGTTGGGCAGCAGCAGGCTCCAGGTCATCCAGCAGCCTGCCGACCTCGTCCGAGGTGAATTTAATATGCGCCAGCTTATCGATGGTTGCCATCTGCTGGCCGCGCGCCTCAGCGCCCAGGGGAGGCATATAAGTCTGCTGGTCCCATCCCAGCAAATAGCCTACGAATTGCAGGTCGGTTACCTCAGCCAGGATAGCTTTCAATTGATCTAGTTTTTCCTGCATTTTGTTTTCTTTCTCCTTTTATTCATTTTTACGAAAGCCTCAAATCATGCAACCCGCCAGCGCAATGGCTCGCCGCGCAGTGCCCTGAGCACTTCCTCGGCGATGTCCACCGCCGCCCGCTGCTGCGCTTCAACAGTCTGGGCGCTGATATGCGGGGTGGCAATCAGGTACGGGTGCGCCACCAGGGGGGTCAGCCCGGGCGGCTCCTGGGCGAACACGTCCAGGGCCGCGCCGGCGACCTGCCCTGATTCCAGTGCATCCAATAATGCCGCTTCGTCGATCAAGCCGCCGCGGGCGGTGCACACCAGCCGCACGCCGGGCTTCATCTGCGCCAGAGTATGGGCGCCGATCATGCCGCGCGTCTCAGGGATGAGCGGGACGTGCAGGCTGATGTAATCCGAGCGGGTGTACAGCTCCTGCAGGGGTACCGGCTCGGCCTGGCGCTCGCGGATCACGTCGTCCGATAGCAGCGGGTCGTGCCCCAGAACGTCCATCCCCAGCGCGGCCGCTCGCTGGGCGAGCGCGGCGCCGATATTGCCCATGCCGATCACGCCCAGCGTCTTGCCGTACAGCTCGCTGCCGAGGAGCGCTTTCTTCTCCCAGGAGCCGGCTTTCATAGAGGCATCCGCGCGCGGGATGTGGCGCGCCAGCGCCAGCATCAGCGCCAGCGCCTGCTCGGCGACCGCCAGCGTGGTGGCGGTGGGCGCGTTGACCACGCTTACCCCGCGCTGCCGGGCGGCTTCCAGGTCGATATTGTCCACGCCCACTCCGGCGCGCCCGACCACCTGCAGCCGCGCGGCAGACTTCAGCAGCTCCGCGGTCACTTTGGTGCGGCTGCGCACGACCAGGGCATCGTACCCGCCGATCACCGCCAGCAGGTCTGCGGGCGACGATGCCGGTGGAGTCCTCCACGCGAGCCTGAGGGCGCAGGACCGCCTGCCCTTCTTCGTCCAATCCATCCGTGATTAATACATTCCAATCGCTCATCTGGTTCGCCTGGCCTGCCGGGCAACTGATTCTACCTCAGAATGGGTATAACCACGAAGAAGTGAAGACACTAAGGAATTCTTATATTAAATGTATGCAAAATACATGCAAACCGCCGAAGATAGCTTAATAAGCCGATGTTATAATGTGTAACGATTCTCAATGCGGTGGAGAATTACAGCCTGCAACGATAGTTTAGTCCACCATATATCTATATCATCTCGCAGTAAAGGAGGCAGCTATGAAATTGGGCATCTCTTCTCTGGCGCGATGGGTATTCGTCGCGTCCTTTTTATTGTCCTGGGTAGGCCTCAGCGGAGCATCGGCTGCCCGCCCTCCTGGAACTGTTTTCGCTGAGGTAGTATCTCTACCTTCAGCGGAGTTGAAAACCGTCCCAACTGCTCCCATAAGCCCTTCCCCGCACCCGATCCTGAGCGATATCCGCATCCGCAGGGCGATCGCCCACTGCACGGATAAGGACGCCCTTGTTGCCGCCGCTTTCCCGCACCTGACGCCCTTCGAGCGCCAGGATTTGATCATGGACACCTTCGTTCATCACACGAGTTGGGCGTACTCCACGCCGGCGATGACTTATCCCTACAGCACGACGCTTGGCACAGCATTGCTGGATGACGCCGGCTGGACCATCCCTACCAGCGGTGACATCCGCATGAAAGGAGGCCAAGAGCTGGCTCTGACGCTGACCACCAGCAATTCCAACCTGCGCATAACGATTACGTCTGTGTTCGAGGAGACACAGAGACCACTGAGAATTCTTACGGCTGCTGATGAGAGCGCCGACCTCGGTCGAAAGCCCACCCTGGCTGCGTCCTAAGGCTTCAGCTTCGGGGGTGCATTTTTTGCCCCGGCAGCATGCTGATGGGCGCGTACGATGCTCCCATCCACAAAATGGATTTCCCAGTCCACCTCGCCCAGGAAGTCGCCCTGCGTCTGCAGTTCGGCCAGCACCCGATCCCAAACACCGGCTTCTTTCCAACGGCGGAAGCGGCTGTAGACGCTGGGCCAGGGGCCATATCGCTCCGGTAAATCCCGCCAAGGCGCACCGGTGCGTAACACCCACAAGATCCCATTCACCATGGTGCGATGATCCCCGGCTGGGCGGCCGGTGTGGGGCTTTTGGGGTGGCAAGAGTGGCTTCAGACGTTCCCATTGTTCATTCGATAAGTCGCCTCGGTTCATGGCGACGCATTATTCCGAACCTTTTATGAGTTTGCAAACACGCCCTAGTTTATGGGGATGGATAGGGTTTCCATTCGATAGGTTCAGGCAGAAGCGTCGGGGTAGGCAGAATGCTCTCTGGGTGAAGGACAGGGGTTTATGATCGCAGAGTTTCCAATTAACCGCTCAACCGCGAGCATGGGGCTGAATTAACACCTTAACTTCACGGTCGATGCGTTTACGCAGCTCTTTTTCCGCACGCTCCAGATCGTAGCGCACCTGAAGCCGTAGCCAGACCGCCGCGCTGGTGCCGAAGTAGCGCCCCAGCCTGAGCGCCGTGTCTACTGTGATGGCGCGCTTGCCGTTGACGATCTGGCTGATACGAATGGGCGTCACGCCGATATCCATTGCCAGCCGATACTGGCTCAGCCCGAGCGGTTTCATGAAGTCTTCCAGGAGTATCTCGCCCGGGTGAATAGGGGATAGGATTTCATCCATCGGTATACCTCTTAGGAATGGTAGTCAACAATTACTACGCTTCTTGCCTTACCATCGGAGCACTCGAAACAGATGCGCCATTGATCGTTGATCCGTGTGCTGTACTGTCCGGCTCGATTTCCCGTGAGCTTCTCAAGGCGGTTTCCAGGAGGAGCCTGCAAGTCCACCAGATCCTCCGCATCATCCAGGTAAAGTAATTTTCGACGGGCAGTACGTTGAATATCCGCTGGAAGTTTCTTCGGTAGAATGCCTAGAAATACCTTCTCCGTCTCTTTGGATGCGAAGGAGTCAATCACATTCGAACAATATCATTGTGCGATAATATTGTCAAGCGATATGTATCTTGGGGTCAATCATTTAGAAAAACCACTTCACATCTGACAAAACTGAAATCGTTCCGGTACAATTACTCTACCCAAAACCAATCCATGGAGAATGCCATGCAAACGGAGTACATCATCGTCCTGATCACCGTCCCCTCCCAGGAGGTGGGTGAAGAGATCGCCGCCGCCCTGCTGGGTGGGAAGCTGGCAGCCTGCGTCAACATCCTTCCTTCCATCACCTCGATCTATGCCTGGAAGGGGGAAGTGCAGAACGACCGGGAAGTCCTACTGGTGGTGAAGACGCGCGCTGAACTGTTCCACGAGCGGCTGGTCCCGGCGGTGGAAGCCCTGCACCCCTACGAGGTGCCGGAGATCATCGCCCTGCCGGTGGTCATGGGCTCGCAGGGCTACCTGGATTGGATCGCCGCGGAGACAGAGCCAATAACATAACTACATATATCATGGGAGGCTATACTATGCACTACGACTTCGACCGGCGCATCGACCTGCGCAGCACCGATTGCTCCCGCTGGCGAACCTATGATGAAGATGTGATTCCCCTCTGGGTGGCGGATATGGATTTCGCCTCCCCGCAGCCGGTGATCCGCGCCCTGCAAGAGCGGGTGGCGTGCGGCGTGTTCGGCTACCCTGAAGGCGCGGGTGGCAAGCCCAGCGAACAGATCGAGCTGCGCCAGATCATCATCGAGCGGCTGGACCGGCTGTATGGCTGGCAGGTGGAGCCGCAGGAGATCGTATTCGTGCCCGGTGTGGTCACCGGCTTCAATCTGGCCTGCCACGCGGTCGCAGAGCCGGGCGGGGCGGTGCTGGTGCAGCCGCCGGTGTACCACCCCTTCCTGGAAGCACCGCACAATGCCGGTATGGAGCGCCAGGACGCAGGATTGACCCATCTGCCAGATGGTTCCTACGAGGTCGATTACGAAGCGTTCGCGGCGGCTGTCACTGACCGTACACGACTGTTTATATTGTGCAACCCGCACAACCCGGTAGGCAGGGTTTATCGTCGTGACGAGTTGGCGCGCCTGGCGGAAATCTGTCTGGAGCGTGGGGTGCTGATCTGCTCCGACGAGATCCACTGCGACCTGCTCTTTAAGGGCAGCCAGCATACCCCCATCGCCTCGCTCGACCCGGAGATCGCCCGCAGCACCATCACCCTGATGGCGCCCAGCAAGACTTTCAACATCCCCGGCTTGAAGTTCTCCTTCGCCGTCATCCAGAATCCCGAGCTGCGTGAGTTATATCAGAATTCGAGACGCGGTCTGGTAGGCTGGATCAACATCCTGGGCTGGGTGGCAGCAAAAGCGGCCTACCAGGAGGGGCAGGAGTGGCTGGGCCAGCTCCTGGCTTACCTGCAGGCCAACCGGGATTACCTCTTTGATTATGTGCAGAGTGAGCTTGCTGGGGTCAGCATGTCGCCGCTGGAGGCCACCTATCTGGCCTGGCTGGACTGCCGCGAGTCACGCGCCTGTGCGGCAGGCAACCCGCAGCAAATTTTTCTGGATCACGCCCGCGTGGCATTGAGCGATGGGGCGATGTTCGGCAGCGGGGGCGAGGGTTTCGTGCGCCTCAACTTTGGATGCCCGAGATCGCTGCTGGCTGAGGCGCTCGAGCGCATGAAAATGGCTCTGGAGGATGGGCGCAAACCGGACGGGCAGGTCTGAGACCAGCCCCTACGCCTAATCCGCAATTCCTAATTCGCAACTTGCCATCATTCGTACCTCAACGCCTCGACCGGCTCCAGGCTGGCGGCGCGGTTGGCCGGGTACAGCCCGAAGAACAGCCCCACCGCAGTGGAGAACAGTGTCGCCATCAGGATCGTGTCGATGCCGATGGCGGGGTTGATCTCGGCGTTGTTGGCGGCCGCGATCTGACCGACGACAAATGAGATCGCCCAGCCCAGGGCGATGCCGATCAGACCCCCGATCAGGCTGAGTACCGACGATTCGGTCAGGAACTGGATCAGGATGTCCATGCGACGCGCGCCAAGCGCCTTGCGCAGCCCGATCTCGCGCGTGCGCTCGGTCACCGAGACCAGCATGATATTCATGATGCCGATCCCGCCGACCAGCAGCGAGATGGCAGCGATGCCGCCCAGGAAGATGGTCAGCACGCCAGTGATCGTGCGCGCCGTATCCAGGAAATCCTGCTGGGTGAGGATGGTGAAGTCATCCGCGCCGACCGCCGTGCGGTGACGAGTGCGCAGGATCTGGGCGATCTCTTCGGATGCCTGGGGAACGGTCTGGGCGCTGACGGCCTGCACCAGCAGCAAGTCGACCCGGTCGCGGGTGGCGCGCCGCAGCAGGCGTGTCTGGGCGGTGGTCAGAGGGACCATGATCTGATCGTCCTCGTTGGAGAAGCCCGAGCCGCCCTGCGATTCCAGTATCCCAATCACGCGGAAGGGCTGGCCTTCGATGCGCACCGTCTCGCCCACCAGCCCCTGCGTGCGCCCGAACAGGCTCTCGGCGACATCCGGACCGAGCAGAACCACGGATGCCTGTCCCAGGATGTGCTCCTCACGGATGAAATCGCCTTCGGCCATGGTGATATTGCGCACCGGGCCGTAGTCCGGGGTAACACCCGATACTGGGTGACCTTGGTCTCACCGCCGAAGGTTACCGTGCCGCTGCCCTGCAGCACCGGCGCTACCGCGGCCACGGAAGGCGCCGAGAACGGATCGGCGATGGCGTCTGCATCTCCCAGGGTGATCGGTTTGGGGTTGCGCACATCCTCCGAGCCGCCGCGGAAGACGAACAGCAGGTTGGTGCCGATGCCCTGGATCGAGCCGGTGATGGTGTTCTCCGCGCCGCGGCCGATCGAGATCATGGCAATCACGGCTGCCACGCCGATGACGATCCCCAATATGGTCAGACCGGAGCGCATTTTATTGGTGGCCAGGCTCTCCAGCGCTTCGATGAACGACTGCCAGAATTTCATAGTTAAGCCTCCACCACCACACCATCACGGATGTGGATGGTGCGCTGCAGTTGGGCGGCGATATCCGGGTCGTGTGTGACGATGATCAGGGTGGTGCCGTGCTCCCGGTTCAAGGTGAGCAGCAGATTCATAATCTCTTCTCCGGATTTCGAATCCAGGTTGCCGGTCGGCTCGTCGGCCAGGATGATGGATGGTTCGTTGACCAGGGCGCGGGCGATGGCGACGCGCTGCTGCTGCCCGCCGGATAGCTCGTTGGGTCGGTGTTTGATGCGGTCGCCCAGACCGACCTGTTCCAGTGCGGTCTGCGCCCGGGCTTTGCGCTTGCTGGTATCGCCGGAGTACCTGAGCGGCAGCTCCACGTTGGATAGGGCGCTGGCACGCGGCAGCAGGTTGAAAGTCTGGAAGACGAACCCGACCTTACGGTTGCGGATCTCCGCCAGCTGGTCGTCCTTCAGGTTGGCGACCGGCTCCCCGTCGAGATAATATTCACCCGATGTAGGACGGTCGAGGCAGCCGATCATATTCATCAGGGTGGATTTACCTGATCCGGATGGTCCCATGATGGCGACCACCTCGCCGCGCAGGACGCGCATCGAGAGGCCGCGCAGGGCATGCACTTCCACCTGACCCATCTTATAAACTTTGGTCAGGTCCCTGGTCTCGATTACGCAGTCATCACATTCTTGTATCGTGGTCTCCATCTATCTAATCCTACTGTCCCTGGACGAACGGCGGTGGACCGTTCTGCTCGAAGATCAGTGGCGGGTTTAAGCACGATCTGGTCGCCTTCATTTAACTCGCCTTCCATGACCTGGCTCATCTCCTCGGAAGAAGCGCCCAGGCGGATCTCGACCGGCTCCAGCGTCCCCTCGCGCAGCACGTACACCACCCGCTCGCCCTCCCGGGTGCGCACAGCCCGGTTGGGCACCAGCAGCACATTCTCAAGCTGGTCGACGACCATGTTCACCGCGGCGGTCATGCCCGGGCGTACGTCTTCATCGGCATCGGTGAGCTCGACCGTTACGGTGAAGTCGACAGTGCCCTGGGTGGTTGCACCGACCGGAGAGACCTCGCTGACCACGCCGCTGTATTCCTTGTTCAGAATGGCGTCGAAGATCAGGCTGACCGGCTGGCCGACCTGGATGCGGTTGATATCCACCTCCGACACCTGCACGTCAACCAGCAGCCTGGAAAGGTCATCCAGGCGGAAGGCGAGCGTGCCCGGGGTGACCTGGTCGCCCGGCTTGCTGTTCACGTTTGGTAACCTTGCCATCGAAGGGGGCGACGATGCGCGCCAGGTTCAGGGTGGCCTGGGCAGCGGCTACCCGGGCCTCAGCCACAGCGACATCGGCCGGGTCGGGGCCGTCTTTGAGGCGCTCGTACTCACGCTGCGCGTCGGCGAGCTGGGCTTCCAGCAGGGCGACATCGGCCGGGTTGGCGCCATCTTTGACACGCTCCCACTCGCGTTGCGCTTCCAGCAGCTGCGCCTGGGCGGTAGCCAGGTTGGCTTCCTGCAGGGCGATGTCGCTGTCGGCGGCGGTGCCTTCCATGCTGTTCAGCTGCCGTACCGCGAAGTCATACTGCTGCTGGGCTTCTGCCAGCTGGCTGAGCAGCCTGGCGCGCACCAGGTTGTCCTCCGGTTTGTTCTCGTAGGGTTTGTATTTCTCTTCGGCTTTGTCCAGGCGGTCTTTCGCCAGCGTGACCTGGGCATTGGCTTCATCGATATAGCTCTGGCTGGCTGGGGATTGCGCCCACCGCAATGCCCGATCGGCGTTCTCGACCGCTTTTTCGGCGGCGGCAATCGCTTCCTGCGCCTTGGCCTGCAGCAGCTCCGGGTTGCCGGCATCTTCGAGGGCCTGCTCGGCCTGCTCAACGGCCTGCAGCGCCTGCGCCTGCTGGATTTGTGAGTTGAGCAGGTCGTTGAACGCTTTCTTGGCGCTGACCAGGTCGGCCTGAGCCAGGATGATCGTCTGCGGCAGGGAGGTCTGCTGGAGTGAAGCCAGCACCTGCTCCGCTGTCACCGGGTCGCCGGACTGCGAGGTTGACCTCTCCCACGGTGCCGGAGGTTTGCCATGCCAACAGAGCCGTCTGGTTGGCGCGCACCACTCCGGTTGCCCCGACTGTGGCGGTCAGCTCGCCGCGCCCGGCGGGCTCGGTTTGGAAGTTTGCGGCAGCGCTCACCTGCCGCTGCTGGCGAATATAGCGGAATCCAAAGAACGCGCCAACCCCCAGGATGACGACGATCGCGATAATAATCCATCTTCTTCTCATGAAAATTGCCTCCGATTGACAGTTCAAAACATCTGCACGAGATGTTATTTGCGTAAGTTTTCCGCCTTAGATGCCCGGGCTGCACACGCCAGAATCTCGGCTGGTTTAATAAAGTCGCTGCCTTTCAGCTTTAATCTCCGCTGGAGGGGTTGAGCAGGATTTGGTCGCCCTGCGCCAACTCACCGCTCACGACTTCGGAATACGTGTCCGACCTTGAACCCAGGGTCAAGGCGACCGGGATTTCTTTCCCTTCCCGCAGTACATACACCACCCTGGCCCCGTCCAGCAGCCGCAGAGCGCGGTTGGGGACCAGCAGGGCATCTTCGAGCATGTCGACCACCACTTTGGACGAAGCGGTCATTTCCGGGTGGATGTTTTCATCCGGGTTGTCGATCTCGATCACAACTTGGAAATTTGGCGTACCCTGGATCACTTCACCCACCTGGGGCACCTCCACAATCCTGCCGGAATATTCTCGTCCTGGAATGGCGTCGAAAGTCAGGATAACCGTCTGCCCAAGCTTGATTTTGCTGATATCAATTTCCGATACGCTGGCTCCGACGAGCAGTCGAGACAGGTCGTCCAACCGAAAAGCCTGGTCGCCTTCACCCACCTGGTCTCCGGGTCTGGCATATGCGCTGGTAATGGTAGCGTCGAACGGAGCTTCGATCTGCACCATATCCAGGGCGGCCTGAGCGGCGGTGGTGCGCGCCTGGGCCGAAGCGATCTCTCCGCTGTCCGGCCCGTCCTTCCAGCGCTCCCATTCGCGCTGCGCATCTGCCAGCCTGGCTTCCAGCACAGCCAGGTCAGCCGGACTGGTCCCTGCCTGGTCTCGCTCCCAGTCGAGCTGCGCCTGTGCCAGCTGGGCTGAGGCGCGTGCCAGCTCGGCTTCTGCGACAGCCACGTCACTCGGGTCGGGCGGCTCGACCAGCCGGTTGTAACGGGAGAGCGAATCCTCGTAGGCTCTGCGTTCCTGCAGCTCTTTCAGCTCCAGCCCTTCCAGGATGCGCTCATACAGCTCCCGGCTTTCGAAGAACATTAATTTGTCTTCGGGTTTGGTCGCGCGGCGGCGCACCCGGTCGAGCTGCCGGAGGGTGTCGTTATACCTTTTCTCTGCAAGGAGCAGGTTGGCGTTCGCCTGGTCGATGGCAGCCTGGGAGGGCGGTCGGGTGAGGATCTCGAAATTGCGCTCGGCCGTGTCAACAGCTACCTGGGCTTCCGCCAGGGCAGTCTGGAGACGGGATATGATCAGCGCCGGGTCGCGGGCATCTTCCAGCGCCTGCCGGGCCTGCTCTACCGCCTGCCGCGTCTGGGCGCTTTTCACCTGGGAGCTTTGCAGGTCCTCCAGATCGCGCTGCGCGTTGGCCAGGTCGGCCTGTGCCAGGATGATAGACGGCGGCAGGCTGGATTGTTCCAGGTCCGCCAGCAGTTCGTCGGTTACGACCCTGTCACCCAGGCGCGCATACACGCCACCTACTGTGCCGCTCGTCTTCCAGCGCAGGATGGCTTGCTGGTTGGAGCGCACCACGCCGGGAGCCTCCACCACGACCATCAAATCGCCGCGCTGTGCGGGTTCGGTCTCGACACCGGCGCTGGCGCTGCGCTGCTTCATATAGCTGTCCACCGCAAACCAGCCCAGGAGCAGGACTGCTGCAGCGATGGCAGCAATTACGATCCTTTTCATTGCGTCCCTTCTGTTGCCAAGTGATGCATACCAACCTTCAATTCTAACCCAGTTGTATAAGAAGGATATTAACGATGCAGTCAGGGCTTTGGGGAGAGGGGCGGGGTTGTTTGGCGTCAGCCACCAAGGCAGGTTACATTTGTCACAAACCGGTTTTGGAGCAACAGGCGTACTATGTGACAACCATCACAAAAAATCGTGACATCTGGGACTGAATATAAACCTGGCTTGTCATTAACATGTTAAGCAGCGAAAGAATCGCAAACCAATATCCGAACAACAGGATTAAGAGAAAATATCGGCGGTTTGCCAAGGAAAGAGAGGAATATATGCAAGCGATCCCGAGCGAGTTTTTAGCCATCGACCGCAAAGCACGAGCCAAAGTCCCCCTGACGGAAGTCGATCTCAGAAATCCACTCGACAGGATTTGTGATTTCGAGGACGTCGTCATCCCTCTGAGTGAAGAGGAAGCCATGCTTGCAGCTGCGCGCTGCATCCACTGCCCCGACCCTGCGCCTTGTGTGGAAGCCTGCCCGGTGCATAACGACATCCCCTCGGCGATGTGGCTGATCGAACAAGGGCAGTTCTTGGAAGCAGCCAATCTGTACCGCCAGACCAGCTCCATGCCGGAGGTGTGCGGGCGGGTCTGCCCGCACGAACAGCTCTGCCAGGGTTCCTGCGTGCGCAACCACAGCCATGAGCCGGTGCTGACGGGTGCCTTAGAGGCCTTCGTCACCGATTACGCCCGCTGCCAGGAAGGCGTCAGCATTCCGGTCGGCAAACCGACCGGCAAGCGGGTGGCGATCGTCGGCGCTGGACCCTCCGGGATTGCCTGCGCCGAGCAGCTGCTGCAGAGCGGGCACCAGGTGACCATTTACGATGCCAAGCCTGCCCCCGGTGGGCTGCTGGTTTACGGCATCCCCAATTTCAAGCTCCCCAAAGAAGTTGTTTTCGCCCGTTGGAACGACCTGGCGCAGGCAGGTGTGGAATTCGTCCCCAACACCTATGTCGGCAAGGACGTCACCATCGAAGCTTTATTCGACCAGGGATTTGAGGCAGTTTACCTTGGAGTAGGCACATTGATTGATGCGCCGATGGAAGTGCCAGGGGAAGACCTGCCGGGCGTGTACAAAGCCACCGAATTTTTGATCCGGGCAAACGCTGACGCCAGCATCCTGCCGGATGATATGCGCCTGCGCCCCGAAATCGGCAGCAAGGTGGCGGTCATCGGCGGCGGTGACACCGCCTCGGACTGCCTGCGGACAGCGCTGCGCATGGGTTCTGAAGAGGTGGTCTGCCTGTATCGCCGGACGGAAAAAGAGATGCCAGGCGGCAAAAAAGACCGGGCCCTAGCGCGTGAGGAAGGCGCTAAGTACCAGTTCCTCACCCAGCCGGTAAAGTTTATCGCCGGTGAGGATGGGCGTCTGGCGCAGATTGAATGTATCCAGATGGAGCTGGGTGAGCCAGACACCAAAGGGCGCCGCCGACCGGTGCCGATAGAGGACACGAATTTTATCGTCGAGGCCGATACGGCCATCTTGGCACTGGGATATTGGCCCGATCCGATTATTGGTGATACCACACCCGGGCTCGAGACCCATAAATGGGGTTTGATCGTGACCGATCGTAAGACTGGAGCAACCTCACGACCGGGTGTTTATGCAGGCGGCGACGCAGTCACCGGACCCGATCTGGTGGTTACAGCCGTAGCGTCCGGGCGCAGAGCTGCCGCCTCGATTGATGCTTATTTGCAGGGAGATTAGCAGACCAGCTATCTGGTCGCTGACCCTTGTAGCTCCTTCCTCCTTTCGCTGCCGTGAGCGATCCTGTTTCCAGGGTCGCTCACTGGCTTTCAACTGGTCTGCAGGCTGACAACCTGGATGGAATCGAGCACCACCGGGGTTTCGACCCGCAGGCTGTTCTGGATCTCGGCCTGATGGTCGGTCACCCGCATCAAGGTGCGGATTTCGTCCTCGCTGGCTGCGGCTACCACCCGGGCGCGGTAGACCACGTTGCGGGCTGGCACGCCTTCGTCGCCGAACTCCCCTTCGACATCGACCTCTACACTCTCGATTGTGATGCCGCGTTTTGCAGCCTCACGGTAGATATCATTGCAGTAGCAGGTGGCTAACGCCAGGAAAAGCAGCTCACCTCCGCTCACGCTGGAACCAAAACCATTTTCCCTGGATGGGATTTCGACCCCCTGGACACGGTCGTCCGTTCTTAAGATCACATGATGGCTACCCTGGCTGTTCTGTAACCTCGCTCCAATTTTGATCATCACTCACCTCGAAGATAGTCAAACCCCGGGATAGCTTCATCTTCTCCCGTATCCGCTTAAAGAAATTATATATTGAAAATGCCCTGCGGAAGTTATCAATAGCTTAAGTCGTCGAAGCAGATAAGTTTGAGAAAGTGATGAGAACATCTAGCCCCTACCACGGGAAATCCCAATGAACCTCTAAACCGGGAAGTCAGAAATGACGGATAAGCGTTATAATTAACAGGTTGTGTGCCAACCGGCATACGACTTTGTACGGTGAGATTCTAGTAGAAGGAAACCCGAACTCGATGGAAATGGGAACTATTCAACAGGTTGATATCGACGATCAAATGCGCTCCGCATACCTGGATTATGCGATGAGCGTGATCGTCGCCCGGGCGCTTCCGGATGTACGCGACGGCCTTAAGCCGGTTCACCGCCGCATCCTGTATGCAATGTACGATATGGGGTTGCGCGCCAATACACCGTTCCGGAAATCTGCGCGTATCGTGGGAGAAGTTTTGGGCAAGTATCATCCGCATGGTGATGCTGCGGTCTACGATACGATGGCGCGCCTGGCGCAGGATTTCTCCATGCGCTACCTCCTTGTGAATGGACAGGGAAATTTCGGCTCGATCGACGGTGATGCTCCTGCGGCGATGCGCTATACCGAGGCCCGGCTGTCACGTCCGGCCGAGGAGCTTCTGTCGGATATCGACAAGGAAACAGTTGAATTTACGCCCAACTTCGACGACTCGCTCGAAGAACCTACCGTGCTGCCTGCCCGGCTTCCCAACCTGCTGTTGAACGGTGCTTCCGGGATTGCGGTCGGTATGGCGACCAATATCCCGCCTCACAACCTGGGCGAGCTGATTGCCGCGCTCACGTTCTTGATCGACAACTATGACCGCGCCAATGAAGTGACGGTTGAGGAGCTGATCAAATTCGTACCCGGCCCGGACTTTCCCACCGGAGGTGTGATCGTCGGCTCGGAAGGCATCCGCATGGCGTACAGCACCGGGCGCGGCCGGATCGTGCTGCGCGGGCTGGCGCATATCGAAGAGATGACCGGCAGCCGCTTCCGGATCGTGGTCACCGAGATCCCTTACCAGCTCAATAAATCGTCTCTCATCGAACGGATTGCAGAGCTGGCGCGCGAGGGCCGGCTGGATGATATCTCTGATCTGCGCGATGAGTCCGACCGCCGGGGGATGAGCATCATCATCGAGCTCAAACGAGGGGCGCAGCCTAAGAAGGTCCTCAACCAGCTGTTTAAATACACTCCCTTGCAGTCCACTTTTGGCGTCCAGATGCTTGCGCTGGTAGAGGGCGTGCCGCGCTTGTTGTCCTTGAAGCGGGCACTGCAGTATTATATCGAACACCGGCGGGAAGTGATCACCCGCCGATCAGAGTACGAACTGCGGAAAGCACGGTCGCGCGCCCACATCCTGGAAGGGCTGATGATTGCCCTGGCCAATCTGGATGAAGTCATCCGCACCATCCGGCAGTCAGCGGATGCGGAGACAGCTAAACAGCAGCTGATGGCGCGCTTCAAGCTGAGCGACCTGCAGGCGCAGGCGATCCTGGATATGCAGCTGCGCCGCCTGGCGGCCCTGGAGCGGCAGAAGATCGAAGACGAGCAGAGCCAGATCTTGGAGAAAATTGCCGGTCTCGAGGAGTTGCTTGCCAGCCCGAAGAAGATCCTGGATGTGATCCGCTCGGACCTGGAGGAGATGGTCTCCAGCTATGGTGACGAGCGACGCACCTTCATCGCTTACGACGCCAGCGAGGAGTTCGCCGAAGAGGACCTGGTGGCAGATGAAGCCGTCCTGGTCAGCATCACACAGCGCGGCTATATCAAACGGGTGATGGCTAAGGCCTACCGGTCGCAGGCGCGCGGCGGGCGTGGCGTACAGGGTCACGCTACCAAGAATGAGGATGAGGTAGTGATGCTGGTCCCAGCTCGCACGCTGGATACATTGCTGTTCTTTTCCGACCGGGGTAAGGTGTATTCTGAGCGCACCTACCAGATCCCAGACGCCGACCGCACCGGGCGCGGGATTCCCGTCGTAAACGTGCTGGCGCTCAACGCGGGCGAGTTGATCACGGCGGTCGTGCCGGTGCCGGATTTCGATGCTGCAGAATACTGCATGATGGTGACGCGCAAAGGGCGCGCCAAGCGGGTGGAATTATCCGAGTTCTCCTCCGTACGCCCGTCAGGGTTGATTGCTATCTCCTTAGCCGATCAGGATGAGCTGGGATGGGTGCGGCTGACCCAGGGGGACAGCGAGGTGATCCTGGTCACAGAACAGGGTCAGGCGGTCCGCTTCGCTGAGGGCGAGGTGCGTTCGATGGGTCGGGTGGCTGCCGGCGTGATCGGCATTCGCTTGAAGAAGGGTGACTTCGTCACCGGTATGGAAGTTGTCGAGCCGGACGCAGATTTGCTGATCGTGACCACGCGCGGATTTGGGAAACGAACTCCCCTTGGCGAATATCCACTCCGCTCGCGTGCAACGAGCGGAGTGCAGACGATCGACAAAAAGGCGATATCTATCGTAGGCAGCATCGCTGCCGCGCGAGTGGTCCAGGATGCTGACGAATTGACCCTGATCTCCGCGGTAGGTGTGGTGCTGCGCACAAAAGTGAAGACGATCTCACGCTCGAGCCGCGTCACGCGCGGGGTTGTATTGATGAACTTGCAAGAGGGAGATTCGGTGGCATCTGTGGCACGCACCTCGGCTGCGGACTTGCGGCGGGTGGGTGCGGCAGAGGATGAGCAACTTGAAAATTGAGTGGTACGCAGAGAGCGTATATTAAATGCCAGCCGCCAGGTGATAGCGAAACACCTGGCGGTTTGTGTTTAGATGAAAGGCAGGACGATCTTTTCTGTGACGATCAGGCAGAAGGCGCTTAATACACAGGCAATCACCAGCAGCATCAGGGCGATAACAAAGCGCTGGACAGGGGCCATGCCCAGGAATGAGCGCTCTTTGTGTTTGGTCACTGGTGTGCCGCTGTCTTCGAACTCGAAAATCATTGAGCTGTCGGAGTCATCCCGAAAATCATCCAGCATGTCTGTTCTCCCGGGTTCTGTTCTAAAGGGTGCCGTCTATCCGCTGGCAATCGTTACTGGGGTGTAAACATCCCAGCGGCTCTTATCTAAGTCTGGACCGCATCCGCATGTCTTAATCGGATCTCTCCGAACTGGATAGGAACGATCTCTCCTGACCGCAGGCGCAGGCGAAGCGAGCCATCCGGGTTGATGCCGGTCACCTGCCCTTCCTGGATAGGCATGGTATCCTCGCCAGCCGCAGATTCGGTAAGCACAACCACCCACTCGCCGCGGAATGCAAGCCGTCCCAGCCAGGCGTGCATGAACTCTTGCGTTGCAATCTGCCCTTTCCAGTGCAAGAAATTTGCCAGCAGACTGTTGAGCAAAGCCCATCGATCGACCGGGCTTCCGATGACCTCATCCAGGCAGGCAGCGGGGAAGCTGAGCGCATCCGGCAGCGGCACCGATTGAGGAGAAATATTGATACCGATGCCCAGGACAGCGGCGTCCAACTCGCTCCCGGACCACTGTAGCTCCACCAGCACGCCGGCCACTTTGCGGCGGGTGGCGATTACATCGTTGGGCCACTTGATCTGCGCGGGAAGCATGGGCGGCAGCGCCTTGTTCAGGGTCTCACATACTGCCAGTGCTCCCAGAGCGGTAAGCCGGGAGAGGGCTATGTGGCTGCTGCCATCCTCTGTTTCAGGTGGTGGACCAGAAACAATCTGTGACGGCAGATATTCCGGTCGCAGCACCAGGCTGAAAGCCAACCCGGCATCCGGCGGGGTAAACCACTGCCGGTCCAGCCGACCCCGTCCTGCGGTCTGTTCATCGGCTACCACCAGAGAGAGGTCAGGTGCACCGGCAGCAGCCCAGCGTAGCGCTAGGTCGTTTGTCGAGCTGACTTTGTTGTAGTAGCGCACCGGCCCTAGAGGCAGTTCGGCAAGCAGGTTTTCGAGGCTATGTTGGTCCATGTGATGGATTTTACCCCAGAAATCTACTCCTGGACGAATCCTGCCCGGCATGATATACTACCCCCGCTCCCGCCCAAGGCGGGAGAGTTTGTGCCCCCACTGTGGGGGTTACCCTATCTCACACGCTTCCCGACCTGAATGGGCGTGCCTGTGGCCGAGGTGCCGGACGGGAGAGAAGGAAGCGGAGGCCTAACGCAAAGGAGAGTGTACAATGGCCGTTATATCTATGAAAGCGCTTCTGGAAAGCGGCGTCCATTTTGGACACCGCACGCACAAGTGGCACCCGGCCATGAAGCCGTATATCTTCACCGAACGCAACAGCATCCATATCATCGACCTGCAGAAAACGGTCAAAGCGCTGGAACAGGCCTATAATGTGGTCCGCGACACCGTCGCGAAGGCGGCACGGTGCTTTTTGTCGGCACCAAGCGCCAGGCTCAGGAAACAGTCCAGACGAAGCGATCCGCTGCGGTATGCCCTATGTGACTCACCGCTGGCTGGGCGGGATGCTGACCAACTGGCGCACCATCCGCCAGCGCATCAATGAGCTGGAGCGCCTGGAGCGCATGCGCGACCAAGGCGATTTCGAGCGCATCACCAAAAAAGAAGCCCTGCTGTTCACCCGCCAGATCGAGCGCCTTGAGATGCTGCTGGGCGGCATCCGCAGTATGATCAGCGTTCCCGAGCTGCTGTTTGTCGTCGATGTGCGCCGTGAGGACACTGCCATCCACGAAGCCAACCTGCTGAATATCCCCGTGATCGCCATGGTGGATACCAACTGCGACCCCTCGCAATGTGGATTATGTCATCCCCTCCAACGATGACGCCATCCGCGCCATCAAACTGCTGGTGGGCAAGATCGCCGATGCTGTCCATGGAAGGGCTTGCCCAGCGTCAAGGAAGAAGTCATCGAGCCCATGCCAGAGCAGATGCACGCCTTCGTCGACGAGCCTGAACTGTCGGATGAGGAACTGTTGGGTGAGGCGACTCTGGCCAAGCTGGCGCCGAAACCGACCGCCTCTGCTGATGAGGAGGGTGAAGAGGGTGAAGAGGCCGCTGAAGCTGATGCTGCGGAAGAGGGCGTGGAAGAAGAGCCGGACGTGGAAGAAGAGGAAGAGGACGTAGAAGAAGAGCCGGATGTGGATGAAGAGGAAGAGGGCGTAGAAGAAGAGCCGGATGTGGATGAAGAGGAAGAGGGCGTAGAAGACGAGGAAGAGCCCGAGGACGACGAAGAAGACGACGAAGACGAATACGATGACTATGATGACGTCGACGACGATGACGACGACGATGACGACGGAGAAGACGACGAGTACTTCGACGACGAGGATGAGGATTAGTTATGGCAGCGACAATTGAACAAATTAAAGAGCTCCGCGAAGCGACCGGCGCAGGGATTATGGATTGCCGCAAAGCCCTGGAGCAGGCAGATGGCGATTTCGATAAGGCGATGGAATATCTGCGCGAAAAAGGGATGGCGACGGCTGCCAAGCGCTCCGACCGGGAAGCCTCGAGGGCATGCTCGAGCTGTACTCGCACGGCAACGGGCGTGTGGGTGTGATGGTGGAAGTCAACTGCGAGACTGATTTCGTCGCTCGCTCGGAAGCTTTCCGCACCTTTGCACATGAGATGGCCCTGCAGATCGCCGCCTCGGAGCCCGCCTACGTCAGTCGAAAGCGATATCCCTGAGGACGTTCTGGAGAATGAGCGGAATCGCGGCTCTGGCGCTCGCCAAGAAGAAGGCAAACCCGATGAAATTGCACGAGCGCATCGTCGAAGGTAAACTGAAAAAGTTCAAGGATGATAGTTGTCTGCTGCGGCAGATGTACATCCGGGATGATGACGATCACAATCGAGCAGCTGCTGCTGCAGAACATCGCCTCAATTGGCGAGAATATCGTCATCCGGCGCTTCGTCCGCTGGGAACTGGGCGAGAGTTCGGCTTCACCGGAAGAGTAAAATGGGAGGGCCAACCAGACGGTTGGCCTTTTTATTGCACTCCATCCTAAATGATGTAAAAAAGGAGCCATTGAAACCATGCAGGAAGACCTGAAATATCATCGCATATTGCTCAAATTGAGCGGAGAGGCGCTGGCCGGGACGGGGGCTATGGCATCGATCCCGAGCGGGCGGAAGATATCGCCCGCCGGGTGCGTGTAGTGCGCGAGCTGGGTGTGGATGTGGCCATCGTGATCGGCGCTGGGAACCTGTGGCGCGGCCGCATCGGGATCGACCGCGGCATGGACCGGGCGACTGCGGATTATATGGGCATGCTGGCGACGGTGATGAACGCCCTGGCGCTGATGGATGCCATGGAACGCATGGGGCTGGTCACCCGGGTGCAGTCGGCGATCGAGATGCATGCGGTGGCAGAGCCGTATATCCGCCGCCGGGCCATCCGCCACCTGGAGAAAGGGCGGGTGGTCATCTTGGGAGGCGGCACCGGCAACCCCTATCTTCTCCACCGATACCGCCGCCGCCCTGCGTGCCATGGAGATCGAGCGCCGATGTGCTGATCAAGGCCACCAAGGTGGATGGGGTGTACGACAGCGACCCAATGAAAAACAGTGATGCGGTCCGCTTCGACCAGCTCGACTATATGGAGACCATCAATCGCCGCCTGGAGGTGATGGACAGCACGGCTATCTCGCTGTGCATGGACAACCACCTGCCGATTCTGGTGCTCAATCTGTGGCAGCCCGACTGCTCTGGCCAGGCTGTGCAAGGAGACCCGGTTGGCACTCTGGTAAGTGACTGAAAAACCCCCTTTTCTAGTCCTGCATTTTCGAGTATCCTATATAGGAAGGAATAATCCACGGAGGCCAGCGATGCTGAAAGATGTATACAAAGAAGCGGAAGCCCGGATGAAAGGCGCTATCCAGGCGCTGGAAGAGGATCTAGCCGGCATCCGCACCGGCCGCGCCAGCCCGGCGCTGGTCGAGCGCATGCAGGTGGAGTATTATGGCGTGCCACCCCGCTGATCCAGCTGGCCAGCATCAGCGTCCCGGAACCGCGCTCTCTGCTGATCCGGCCTTTTGATGCCTCCTCGCTGAAAGCGATCGAGCGGGCGATCCTGGCATCGGACCTGGGTCTGACTCCCAATAACGATGGCAAGTCCATCCGCCTGAACCTGCCCCCGCTGACCGAGGAACGCCGCCGGGATCTGGTCAAAGTTGGTGCACAACCGGGTGGAAGAAGCACGCGTGGCGGTCCGCAATGTGCGCCGCGATAGCATCCGGGATTTGCGCGAATTCGAGCAGGAAAAGATGATCTCCGAAGATGATCTGAAACGCGGCGAAGAAGAGCTGCAGAAGATTACCGACCAGATACATCGAAGAGATCAACGCGATTGGCGAGCGCAAGGAAAAGGAAATCCTGGAAGTCTGAGAATTCTGCACGTGGTATGATTATGGATTCTGAACGCACAGCAGGATTTGCCCGGATAAGGTCCCAACCCATGTTGCCATCATTATGGATGGCAACGGTCGCTGGGCGCTGTCGCGGGGGCTGCCGCGCCTGGCCGGTCACCGCGCCGGCACGGAGAACCTGCGCCGTGTGATCGAGGCCTGCATTGAGTTTGGCATCTCCTACCTGACGATTTACGCCTTTTCGACCGAGAACTGGGGGCGACCGCAGGAAGAAGTGCAGGGCTTGATGCGCATCTTGGAGGATGTGATCGACCGGGAGCTGCAAGAACTGCACGACCAGGGTGTGCAGCTGCGCCATATCGGCCGCCTGGACCGCCTGAACCCAGTCCTGCGCAGCAAAGTGCATCCATGCGGTTGAGATACACCAAGGATAATACTCGTCTGGTGCTCAATGTGGCTTTCAATTATGGCGGGCGGGACGAGATCGTGTGCGCCATCCAGCATATGATCGAAGATGGCGTCCAGCCTGAGGAGGTGACCGACGAGATGGTGAACCAGCTACCTGTTCACCGCCGGAGTGCCCGACCCGGACCTGATCATCCGCACCTCCGGCGAGCTGCGCGGCAGCAATTTCCTGATCTGGCAGGGTGCGTACTCGGAGTGGTATTTCACCCCAACTTATTGGCCTGATTTCGACCAGCGAGGAGCTGCTCAAGGCGGTCCAGGAATTCACCCACCGCGAGCGGCGTTACGGAGGCGTGCCGGTCGAACGAGGCTACCAGCGGGCATGCTGGGTAAGCGCGTCCTGGTAGCAGCTGATCCTGCTTCCGATTGGGCTGGTGCTGATCTGGCTTGGGGGTCTGGCATACGCAGTGATGGTGCTTTGATCCTGGGGCTGGCAGCCTGGGAATATGTAGGCCTTTTCCGCGCCGGCGGGCTGCAGCCCGCCGGTATTTTGGTCGTGTTGGGCACGCTGGGGTTAGCGGCAGGCAGGGCTTACTCGGGATTCGACAGCGCGCCCTGGATGATCAGCCTGGTGGTGCTGCTCAGCATGACCTACCATCTGGTGGCCTACGAGCGCGGCCGCGATCAGGCTGGCACGGATTTCGGCATCACCCTCGCTGGAGTCCTCTATATCGGCTGGATCGGGAGCTACCTGATCTCGCTGCGCGAGCTGCCGGAGGGAGTGTGGTGGGTGCTGTTAGCGCTGCCCGCCGTCTGGCTGGCCGATTCAGGCGCTTATTTCATCGGACGCGCCTTCGGTCGCCGTAAGCTCAGCCCGCGCCTCAGCCCCAAGAAGACCTGGGAAGGCTATCTGGGCGGTGTGCTGGTGGGCGTTCTTGGCAGCGCGCTTGCTGGCGTATCTTTGGTCGTTCTGGACGGGTCCGGGTTCGCATATCACCCCGCTCAACGGAGCTTTGATGGGGCTGGTGCTGAGCATCATCACCCCGCTGGGTGACCTGGGGGAGAGCATGATCAAGCGCCAGGTAGGGATGAAAGATTCCGGGAACTCTGCTCCCGGGGCACGGCGGCGTTTTCGACCGCATCAACTCCTGGCTGTGGGCCGGGGTGATCGGTTATTACCTGGCATTGTGGCTGTTTATTTGAGTCCGCTCTGATTGACATCGATACCGTCTCATGGTATCATCCCGGCACAATTCGATAGCCCTGAACGGCGCTCTTATCCAGAGAGGTGGAGGGACCGGCCCTGCGAAACCTCGGCAACCAACTGGGAGGCAGCTTATAGCTGACTGCCATTAAGGTGCCAATTCCGGCAGACGGATGTTCTGGAAGATGAGAGGGTTCCTGAAGCCTGTCTTTATGCCCTTTCTGCATGCCGGAGAGGGTATTTTTTATCATGGAGGAAATATGAGTACTACGTTTATGAGTTCGCCCAGCCTGCTGTTCACGTCCGAATCGGTGACGGAAGGGCATCCGGATAAGATTTGCGACCAGATCAGCGATGCTGTGCTGGACGCTTGTCTGGAGCAAGACCCCGCTTCCCGGGTGGCCTGCGAAACAGCCACCAAGACCGGATTTGTGATGTTGCTGGGAGAGATCACTACTCGTGCCAGCATCAACTATGATGAGCTGGTGCGCCAGGTAGTCAACGAGATCGGCTACGACAGCAGCGAGAAAGGTCTGGATGGCAGCAGCTGCGGTGTCCTGGTGGCGATCGCCCGCCAGTCCGGCGATATTGCCCTGGGAGTTGATAAGGCGCTGGAAGCCAAGACCGGCGAGATGAGCGAGGCGGAGGTCGAGTCGATCGGCGCCGGTGACCAGGGGATGATGTTCGGTTATGCCTGCAATGAGACACCCAGCCTGATGCCCATGCCGATTTACCTGGCGCATAAGCTGGCTTTGCGGCTGACCGAAGTGCGCAAGGATGGCACGCTGCCGTGGCTGCGCCCGGATGGTAAGACGCAGGTCACTGTGGAGTACAGCTACGGGCGTCCGATGCGGGTCGCTACGGTGCTGATCAGCACCCAGCACGCTCCGGAGATCAGCCAGGAAGAGATCCGCGCTGCGCTGATCGAGCACGTCATCGATCCGGTAGTACCGGCTGAGCTGCTGGACGGCAGCCCGAAGATCTATGTCAACCCGACCGGGCGCTTCGTGATCGGCGGACCGCAGGGAGATTCGGGGCTGACCGGGCGCAAGATTATCGTCGACACCTACGGAGGCATGGGCCGTCATGGCGGCGGCTGTTTCAGCGGCAAAGACCCGACGAAAGTGGACCGCTCGGCGGCTTACGCAGCCCGCTGGGCAGCCAAGAACGTGGTCGCTGCCGGGCTGGCGGAGCGCTGCGAGATCCAGGTTGCTTACGCCATCGGCGTCGCGCACCCGCTGAGCGTCAATGTGGAGACTTTTGGTACAGGCAGCATCCCGGATGAGCAGATCGCTGCGCTGGTGCTGGAGCACTTCGACCTGCGCCCGGGGGCCATCATCCGAGACCTGGACCTGCGCCGCCCGATCTACCGCCAGGTGGCAGCCTACGGGCACTTCGGCCGCGAGGACCTGGACCTGCCCTGGGAGCGCACCGACAAAGCAGAACTGCTGCGAGAGGCAGCCCGGAGCAGCGCCACGGTGGGTGTCTAGCTTTACACCGGCACTCGTATTTACCCAAATGCAAAAATCAGGCGGCTAAGACCGCCTGTTTTTTTGCATCAGTACAGGATAAAGAGCTTTATTACCAAGGAGATGTCATTCCGAGACACGCACTTTGTGGCGAGGAATCCCTGCATCGACCACCCTCAGATTGGCTATACAGGGATTTCTCGTCGCTTCTCGAAATGACATCTTAATAGAGAACGGTTGTTTATCCTGCTTACAAGGAGTAACAACTTCTCCATCAAGGTCTCTCCAGCCCATGCGCTTCCAGCAGGGCTGCATCGTTCATCAAGTCCAGAGTCGGCCCATCCGCCACGATGCGCCCTTCGTCCATGATCACCATGCGCGGGAAGAGCTCGCGCACCATCAGCATATCGTGGGAGGATACCAGCATGGTCAGCGGCAGCTCATCCAATAGATTGATCAGTGAGCGCCTGGCGCGCGGGTCCATGCCGGCGGTCGGCTCATCCAGCACCAGCACCTCCGGCTGCATCGACAGCACCGTAGCAATCGAGATGCGTTTCTTCTCGCCCACGCTCAGGTGGTGCGATACCCGGTCGGTGTAGTTCCCCATGCGCACCGCTTTCAGGGCTTCGTTTACCCGCAGCTGGACTTCATCAGGCGGCAGACCCTGGTACAGCGGTCCGAAGGCGACGTCTTCATAGACCGTGGGAGAGAAAAGCTGGTCGTCCGGGTTTTGGAACACCAGCCCGACCATCGCCCGGATGCGGCCCAGGTGTTTCTGGTTCACATCCAGACCGCATACCTGCACGCATCCTTCACCGAGAAAAATGCCGTTCAAATGCAGGATGAGGGTGGATTTCCCGGCCCCATTCGGGCCGACCAGGGCGACCTTTTCGCAGGGCTCGATGCTTAACGAGACTTCCTCGAGCGCTCGGTGACCGTCCGGATAAGCGAAGGTCAAGTTGTTGATCTCAATCGAGTGGTGCATATCGTCTATCTTACCTTTTAGAGCAGGAGCGACAGCAGCAGCAGGAGCAGCAGTAATACCAGGCTGACAGCCAGGGTCGTGATCTGAGAGCCTGTCAGCTTTGGCTGGGGCAGGGAGCGTATCTCCCCGTCGTAGCCGCGTGACAGCATCGCCATGTAGATGCGATCACTGCGTTCGAAGGCGCGTAGGAAAAGGTTGCCTGCCATGCCTCCGGTAACTCGCGCCCGCCAGGTCAGGCTGCCTCCGGACCTCGCACCTGGCGCGTCAGTCGCGCCGCTGCGGGCGGCGCGAGCGCGGTTCAGGCGCAGGGCTTCATCCGCCAGGATGAACAGATAGCGCCACATCAGGCTGAAGATTGAGACCAGCAGGCGGGGGATGTGGATAGCGCGCATGGCTGTCAACAGATCGGGAAAGGGAGTGCTGGCTGCCAGGACAATCGCAGCCTGCACGGATATCCACGATTTGAGAGCGATGCTGGCGAAGCGCTCCACTCCTGCGGCGGAGATGGATATCGTCCACTGCCCAACGGAGATCTCTGCCAGGCTCGGCCCGGGAGCGGTGAAGATGATCGGGAATGCCGCCAGCACGAAAGGAAATGCCAGCAGCGCCCGCTTCCATACATAGCCAAGGCCTAAGTCTGAGAGCAGGATGGCAGAGATGACGATCGCCAGCAGGAGAATGTACACCGGCCAGGCTCCGGCAGGCACCAGGGCGGTGGTGAAGATGAACGCCAATGCCATCACCAGCTTGACGCGAGGGTCGAGCTGGTGGATCAGGCTATGGCGCGGCCGGTAAGGGTCCAGGAAATGGACGTGCATGATCCGCTTACGAGGTAACTGATCGATCAGATCGAGACCGGGCGATGAAGAAGGCGATCCCAAAAACGATCAATGTGCCCAGGATGCCGGCGATAATGGTAGCCAGGGCTTCGTTGGAGATGCCCGGCAGCATGTAATCCGGGAAGATCTCGTAGAGAGAGCCCTGTGACATATCCAGGAAGCCCTGCTGCTCGGCTACCCATTCCAGGCCATCCGGATTGGCGGAGGCCAGCGGGGCACTGATTGCCAGTGCCAGGGCGATGAGCATTCCGGTGATCCACACCAGGCTGCCTTTAACTGCTTTGGCTTTCCCTGCCTCGAGGAAATCCGGACGGATGGCGTAAACGAAAGACAACGCTCCGACCGTAATCAGCCCTTCCCCAATGCCGATCAGCGCATGCACTCCTGCCATGGCCGGTATTGCCAGGTTGGCCGGGGAGGTACGCGATATCGCCAGCTGCAGAGCGACAGCCAGAGCGGTGATCTCAATCGAGAGCCATGCTGCAGTAAAGCCGCCTGCAAAGATTCCCCAGTGCTGCCCGCGCGCCAGCCGCCTCAGCGTCTCGTAGGCCATAAACGATACTGCCACTCCGATGACCCCCATGTTGAAGATGTTGGCGCCTAACACGAGCAAGCCTCCGTCTTGGAAGATCAATGCCTGCACGCCGACCACCGTCGTCATCACCAGCACAGCAGCCCAGGGACCCAGCAGGATGGTCGCCAGGGCCGCGCCCATCAGGTGCCCGGATGTGCCACCGATTACAGTGAAGTTGAGCATCTGCCCGGCGAAGATGGCTGCAGCCAGTACGCCCATCAGCGGTACTTTGCGCTCGTCCAGGTCCGCGCTGACACGCCGCAGGGCGTAGGCGATGACCACGATACTGGCTCCCCACATCAGGATTGAGACAGCTACCGATAAGAAGCCATCCGGGATGTGCATGGGTTCAGGGGAATAGAGCATTCCTGCACTCTCCTCTTTATTGCGTCTTTATTTCAGATTGGCAGTCGGCGCACAGGCCGATGATAGACAGGTGTTCCAGGTCGGCCAGGAAGCGGTAGTCCGATCTTAGCGTTTCGTCGAGCGGGTCCAGGAGATGGTGCTTGGCGTTGAGGACCTCACCGCAACGCTTGCAGACCAGGTGGATGTGCTCGCCGTGTTCGAACGTGGTGTAGACCACACACCCGTCCCAAAGGTCGGCGCGGCTTGCCAGCCCATTGGCGACCAGCAAGTCCAGCGTGCGGTAGACTGTGGCGATATTGATTGCCCGGGCGCGGGAATGCACCTGGGCGAATATTTCTTCGGCGGATACATGCCCATCGGCATGCGCAAGAGTTTCGATGATCATCTCGCGCTGGGGGGTCATGCGGTAGCCGCGCTGGCGGAGGGTGTCAAGGAGTGTGTGGCAGTGTGTCATTGCGACTTGTCTCTATTGCAATTATTTGCAATAAGAATTATACCAAATGTATCGATATTTAGGTTAACGTTTGGTAATTAAAACAGCACGGGGTGGATTTATGTCCACCCCGAGAAACTGATCTGCGATGAGGGAGCTACTGCAAGTGCGGGTTGAATTTGGCAGCGATCTTGTCTTTCGGCTGGTAGCCGGAAAGTCGCTGGCTAGGCTGACCGTTTACGAACAGCATCAGCGTGGGCACGCCCATCACCTGGTACTGCATGGCGATCTCGGGATTGGTGTCGACATCCAGCTTGACGATCTTCACCTTCCCGGTCCAGTCCTGGGCCAGCTGCTTTACAACCGGGTCGAGCATTTTGCACGGTCCGCACCACACAGCGGTGAAATCCACGATCACCGGCTGAGTTGATTCCAGGACTTCGCTTTGAAAGGCCTCTGCTTCGATGTGGGTAACTTCGGACATTGATCCTCCAGAATGATATTGTCGATGATAGCCGGTCACCCCCAGGGCGGGTCAGTCTGATTTGGTGGACTCCAGACAGCTAAAAATTGTTGATGGGTATGACCGCAGAGATAGTACCGAGTTCGCACCCAAATGTCAAGGCTGGGGGGTACACCTTCTCATGGAATTATTAACTCATGGTACTCAGAACAGGGAGGAATTGACTATTAACCCGCTTACTGCGTAACGTCTATGATTAAGAACCAGGGCAAACGCATCTTAATTCTCCATCTGAGTGAAACCGACCAGGACCTTGAGCAGGTAATCGTGGTTCCATCCTGCCAACAGGCGTTTGCCCTTGATGCCACGCTGGCAGGTTATCTCCTGCTTGAGCAAGTTCAGGGCGATATGTCGCAGCAGGGCGAAGTTCTCCGGTCCATGATCTTTGCGCACTCGGCAGCGGTCTTCGTCGAAGGCAAGATCCAGCGTCCAGTGCAGCTCATTCTCCGAGCGCACGGCCCCCAGGAGGCGTTTGGCTCCGGTGATACTGGCGATATGATAGCGGTCTTGGCTACTTTTCTCTTCACCGATCCAGCGCTGAGAGCGAATGCGGGACACGGTGGTCAAGTTCTTCCAGTTAGCAAAGCCGCGCAAGTAGCGCAAGACTTCAGGGTCGGAAATCGTCCAGCATTCGCGGATCTCGATACGCCCATGATCCTTGTTGACCGTCTTCTCATAGTCGAAGGCATAGGCTTGGTACTGGCTGTCTTCCAGATCGGCAAATACATGTTCGACATCTTCGTAGAGGTTGCCCTGGTTTTCCTTCAAGGAGAGCACATACTCCGCTTCTCGCTCGATAATCTTTTCGGCAATCTCGGTTTGACAGCCCATCGCATCGATGGTCACAATGCAGCCCGCAACTTCCAAAACGTCTAAAAGCTGGGGAATGGCCGTGATCTCGTTCGACTTCTCGTCCACTTTGACCTGGCCCAGCACCAGGCGGTTGGCGCTGGCCCAGGCACTGACCATGTCGATGGCCATTTTGCCAATCCCTTTGTCATGCGAACGCCGCAGCACTTTGCCATCGATCGCAATCACCTGCCCGCCAATCACCTCAGCTACCGCATTCATCCAGCGCAGAAAACAGGTTTGGAACTGCTCCGGGTCCAGGCGGGCAAACACCCGGGTGAAGGTGTCATGCGAAGGGATGCCGTTGGGCACCTCCAGAAACGTCTGGAACCAGCCGATCCGGGCTTTGCCGAACTCTTCGACATCTTCCCAGTTGTCGGCTCCGGCAATCACCGCACAGATGGCAATCACCAGAATATCCAGCAGCTTGTGCAACTTGGTGCGATCGATGCGCGGATCAGTCAAGTTGCCAAAATGGCTTTCGAGCGTTGGCAGAATTTCGTCTTCCATGTCTTTTTCTCCCAGGTAGTATGACCTGGTATGATTAGCCAGGAAGATCGTTCTTGTCTAGATAAATTTAGATGCGTTCACCCTAGATTAAGAACCGCGCGGCGTTGACGGTAAGTGTCAGGCGTGATAGAATGCACAGCGCCTGAACAAGTTCAGAGCAACCGGGCGCGTAGCTCAATGGTAGAGCAGTGGCCTTTTAAGCCATTGGTTGCAGGTTCGAGCCCTGCCGCGCTCACTGACCCCCATACCTGGGGGTTATTTATTTCGACATCCCGTATATGGCGGCTCTTGCTTGGGAATCTTCGAGTTTATCAATTAAAACCATGGTTTTGGCCCAGGAAAATTATTCTTTATCCAATGTGCTTGACCAGCGGAACTTATCGCTTGTCAACATCAGTCAACATCAGTCAACGCCAAGCAACAGATCAAGAAAGCACACCCATTAGGATAAACTCCGTCCGTGGTTCCGGACAAGATGAGTATTGATCTGAAAGAGCACGATATCCTTTGCATTTACCCTGACTTGTAAGAGTATGTAGGTCCGACGAAGCAGTGTGGATACTGTTGCAGGGCGATTAATGAGTCAGCTTGATTTGTATATGTTTCTAATAACTGAGGTTTCTGTATTGTTCGATTCTCGCACAATCCACTGAACATAAGATTCCAGTAGCAGCAAACATGACACATCCTTGAATTCGGGATGTGTCATGGACCAAAAATATATCAGCAAATTCACGCAGGATCACGATCGGTCATCTTACCTCCAGCTTCCTGGGTTTGTTGATCAAGAAATTGCATCAACGCTTTCATATCTGCAAACCCATTTCTTTTGCCGGTATGAGGATCCTCAAGAGAAGCCCGCCAGATCCCATCGCCGTTCTGCTTTACAAGCCACAAACGTAGTAGATAGGAGAGATAGCGATGTTTGCCCGGCTTCATCAGCCACCTCACAACCTCAAGGGTTATATTTTCCAATACCAGCCAGGACGTTTACGCGATCTTCACAAAGATCGGTGCCAATAACTTGCATGCGGAGTGAAATTGGTTTGTTGTTTTCAGTTGTCACATAAGCCTCATAGGTTGAGGTTTGGCCACTGCACCCAGCATCAAATGTTACCTTTCCTGCATCAAAGTTGTAAGTGCCAGAGTCTATCTGCCCAATGTTTTTCGACCCAGAAATGACCCGGTAGGCTCCATCTGCATCGAATTCAATCTTCAACCCCCCTTGTGGGTACCACCAAGTACCGACGATGTCATTAATCGTATTGGCGAGTGACTTTATTGGTGTGGGAAGTGGTGGAGGAAATTTCGCTAAAGAATCTGGAGCTGTAGTGAAGGTATAGGCCTGGATTTTTCCATTTTTAATCGTGGCGACCCACTCTCCTTCGATGAAGTCTACACCCATTGCTTGCAATCCTTCATCGGTATATGTAGAAATACAGGTCATGGTATCGCTCACAAATTTACAGTCCCTTAAAGATCCTGAACCTATTCCAGAAGCAATTATCTCGTACCAGCTGCGAATTTCAGAGTGACCATTGTAAACACCGTCTCCTTCGGCAGGAGGGATAATGGTTACCTCCGCATCTTCTGCCAGGTAAGAGAGTGCTGCATTAATTTCGCCTTTGTTCAAGGCTTCCTGCCAAGAATTGACCAAATCCTGGGTTGAAGGGCTGCATGCTGCAATCAGGATGACAAAAAATATAAGTAACGTTATTTGTTTCATGGGATCCTCCAATCTGAAAGTCTAATTTTTTGACGCATTTTCGCCCTTATAATAACAATTAGCTGTTGGGAAAACGTGGGGTAAATACAACCTCTGATATTAATATGAATTACGTAGTTGGAAGGATGATGGGGATGTTTGGGCGGACGTCGCCCGCCCGAACATCCCTGATTTTTCCTTAAACTGCGTAAGTCCTAATTAATTGAATTCGTTTATTAAATTGGTGAAACAAATATCTGGAGGTGCAGAAGTATCCCTGTATAATTAACTCCAGGTCCACGTTTCTCACTTTTGAGGCGCACATGAAAACCTTAATAATTTCTGTGCTTGGGTCTCTACAAGTTGTTACAACAACGCCGATCCAGAACAAGTTTGAGTCGAACAAAGTACGCGCCCTCCTGGCATATCTTGTTATCGAAATGGACCGGCCGCATCATCGCGAGGTGCTGGCCGATATGCTCTGGCCTGAAAGCTCGACTTTGACAGGACTGGCGAATCTTCGATACGCCCTGGCGGACCTCCGCAAAGTTATCGGAGATCATGATGCGAATCCCCCCTACCTCTTGGTCAGCCGCGGAAATCTGCAATTTAACTCCTCGAGTAATTTTGAACTAGACGCCTCTCAATTTGCTAATTTTCTAAATACGAAAGATATTGAGAAACTCAAGCAAGGCATTGCGCTCTATCAGGGTGATTTCCTTAGCGGATTTCCTTCCATAGAGAGCAATATGTTCGAAGAGTGGCTCCTGCTCAAGCGCGAACATTTCAAAGAGCTAGCCATCGAAGCCTTGCGCCTCATTGCTGACTATCACGAACATCGCGGAGAATACCAGCAAGCAATGCCATTTACCCGCTACCAGACGGAGCTTGAACCCTGGCTCGAGGAAGCCTACCAGCAGTTGATGCGCTTACTCGCATTGGACGGTCAACGAAGTGCCGCGCTTGCCCAATACGAGATCTGCCGCCGTTCACTGATTTCTGAATTAGATGTTGAGCCAAGCGATGAAACGATCCAACTATACGAATCAATACGTGACGGGACTTTTAAAAAAGTTCCTCACCTACTAAAACGAGAGCCTCCCGCGCCTGGCGAGCCGCCCTTCAAGGGACTTCAATATTTTGATGAGTCAGATGCAGATATATTCTTCGGTCGTGAAGCATTGATTTCCCATTTGGTGGGACAGATTCAGTATCGGGAAAAATCAAGACGGGTGCGGTTTTTGGCAATCATTGGGGCATCAGGTAGCGGCAAATCATCAATAATTAGAGCCGGATTGATTCCAGCCTTGAAACGAGACAGCAGGCCCCGCCTTGTTCAAATTATCACTCCAACAGAATACCCTCTTGATTCATTATCTTCCTGCGACATAGACAGCCCAACAGCAAAAGGACGACTTTTCTTCATTGTGGATCAATTCGAGGAGCTGTTTACTCTATGTCAGAATGAAAGTGAGCGCAGGTTTTTCATCGATAAATTGCTTAATGCCGCTGAAGAAGGATTGGCTTTTGTAGTCATCGCCCTTCGAGCAGACTTTTATGCAGCATGCGAACCTTATGAAAACCTTCGCAGGATCCTGAGCCAGAACCAGGAATACATCGGTCCAATGAAGGCCAGCGAGCTAAGCCGGGCGATTGAAGAACCGCCCCGTGTTTATGGATGGCTGTTCGAACCGGGTCTGGCGGATTTACTGCTCCGCGACATTGGAGCAGATGGTGATCGCTCTCCAGAACCTGGTGCGCTCCCATTGCTGTCTCACGCGCTGTTGGAAACCTGGCATCGACGAAGTGGGCGAATGCTTACCCTGGCTGGCTACGCGGAATCAGGTAGTATCCATGGAGCCATCGCGAAAACCGCTGAATTTGTATATGCCCAGCTATCAGAAAGCGAACAGTTCATCGCCCGCAATATCTTCCTGCGCCTCACAGAATTAGGAAAAGGAATGCAAGAAACTCGTCGCCGGGTTTTATTAAGCGAAATTATCCCGGCATCCAAATCAACATCGACCCAGGGTAAATCAATTGAAATCGTTTTGAAAATGCTTTCAGACGCGCGGCTTGTCACCACAACAGAGGTGACCGCCGAGGTAGCACATGAAGCCTTGATCCGAGAGTGGGCCAGGCTTCACGAATGGCTGTCAGAGAATCGGGAATGGCTGCAATTGCATCGTCATATCACAGAGTCAGCACAGGAATGGGAGTCGCAAGGGTATGATCCAGGTTTAGTCTATCGAGGTACTCGACTGGTACAGGCTCTGGAGTGGGCTAAAGCTCATTTGGAGGATTTGAATTTATTGGAGCGAGAATTTTTAGAAACCTCCAAATCTATAGAAGAAAAAGCAGCGGCTGAACGGGAGGAGCAACGACAACGCGAATTGGAAGCTGCGCGCAAGTTAGCTGAATCTGAAAGAGAGCGTGCGGAAGGACAAACGCGAGCAGCCAGGCAGTTACGCCAGCGCGCCTTTTATTTAGCAAGTTTACTGTTTCTCTCACTGATCTTGGTCATCACTGCTTTTGTACAGCGTAATACTGCCAACAGACAGGCCCATCTGGCCTCAGCGCGTGAATTAGCCCTCGCATCAATCAATAATTTAGATAAGGACGCAGAACTCAGCATCCTTCTGGCATTAGAGGCAGTTTCGGAATCCAGATTAGCACGCGTACCGGTTCCTTACCAGGTGCAAGATGCACTTCATAAAGCAATCCAAAATTCTAGGATCCATTACACCCTAGCAAAGCATAGTGGTGCTGTTGTAGCAGTAACATACAGCCCCGATGGAAAGTTGTTGGCAACAGCCGGCAGTGATAAAAAAGTAATTCTTTGGGAAGCTGCAACGGGAAAAGAGCTGATGACTTTATATGGTCACAGCCAAGGATTGGAGGATATCGCATTTAGCCCGGACGGCAGGTATTTAGCGACAGCCAGCGATGACAAATCAGTCAAGCTGTGGAATCCTTTAAATGGGCAAGAGTTGCGTTCGTTCACCGGCTTTACAGATGTCATTTGGAAAATCTCCTTTAGTGCAGATAGTAATTTCCTGGCAACCGGTGGCAACGAGACTGCCATCGTATGGGATATAAATACCGGACAATCAATTCTGATTTTAGAAGCGCAACACGCTCCTATCGCTTTTAGCCCCCTTGGGAAGTACCTTGCAACTTCTGGGGATGATGGCACAACAAAGTTATGGGATACAGATTCGTGGGAGGAATATCTTTCTCTTCCCTATGCCGCGAATGCGCTTGCCTTCAGTCCAGATGAGGAACGCCTTGTAACAGCAATGGAAGAGTTTAAAGTCTGGGATGTTCTAACCGGCGAGGAACTGATGACCCCGGCAGAATTTAAAGCTGTCGTCATAGGCATCGAGTTTAATCCGGATGGAAGTCAGTTGGCGGCGGGAAGCCAGGATGGGACAGTGGGCATATGGGATTCGCAGACTGGAAAACGTTTGTTTATTCTGGCAGGTCATGCTGGTGCGGTCAATGATGTATCATTCAACCCAGCATGTACCGCTCCTCCAGTAGCTGCATTCGAATGGTGTGGAGGTTGGCTTGCCACGGCCAGCCGTGATGGAACGGCAAAAGTTTGGGATGTCTCTCCGGCTGGTAGTCGTGAGCTAGCTACGCTGCCGGGATTTTCTGGGTATCTCTTTAGTGAAACACAACTATCTACCAATAAATTTATCAGCCAAAATGAGGTAGAAGTCAAAACATGGGATATATCGCTGGATGGAGCGAGCCGGTGGATTTCAAACAGCCTAATCAGCCATCCGGCACCAATAATTCTTGGGAATAGCAGTATAGATGGATCGTTTATCGTTACCGTGGATATAGATAACACTGTGGAAGTCTGGAATGCAAAGGCGAGTAAAGAGGTGGCTTCTTTTCTGATAGATCAGAGCTCGCCATTGGCTGGTGTCGCCGTAAATTCTACAGGAACGCAAGCAACGACAGTAGGAAACGACGGGATAGCAAAGGTATGGGACGCTACTACAGGGCGCGAATTGTTGAATTTGACAGGATTTGCTGGCGACATTGTTGGCGTTGCCTTCAGTCACGATGGAAAGCTAATTGCCATAAGTAAGTATGATGGTCCTGTCAAAGTATGGGAAATCGCAACTGGAAAGGAGGTATTAACCCTAATTGGCCACACACTGCCTGTCTATGTGATTTCTTTTAGTCCAGATGGTCAGCGAATTGCTACCGCCGGTATGGATCAGACCGCCAGAATATGGGATGTTCAAAGTGGGAACAATCTGTTCAAGCTAGAAGGACATACAGCTTCAGTCATCGCCTTGGCATTCAATACAGATGGATCTCTTCTGGTTACTGGCAGTCACGATGGAACAGCGAGAATATGGGACATTTCGAATGGACCACAGGGAGGTGAGGAGTTACTCACTTTAATAGGGCATGATGGTTACATTGATTTCGTTTCATTCACCCCTGGGGGAAAACGTTTCGCTACAGGAAGTTTACAAGATGGAACGATACGCCTTTATCTTCTGGACATCATGGAAGTGGCTGAATTGGCACAAGCGCGACTTACCCGCTCACTGGCTCTAAAGGAGTGTCAGAAGTACCTGCATCTGGCAACTTGTCGCTAACGAAATCAATCGCCATATTGGTGATGAATCGGGGAGCAGACATAAAAGGTAATCATCAAAACTTCACAGCTGAACCCCCGGACTTTGAAAAAATATTTCAAAAGTAGCTTCGACCACAATTTAAGTCAATGTACTTCCTGTCAAGTAGTACAATTCTTCTAAAATGATGATCTTTCTCTAAGTCATTGTGAAGCGAATCCATTGGTACTTCCACGTTGACAGACCTTTACTAAAAATATCCAAGAGACTTATTTCTCCATTCGTCCAATGGACTGGGGCAATTCTGCCAGGCTCTTGGTTGGATGAAGCGGTTACAGGGATCTCGTCCTTTTAAGCCATTGGTTGCAGGTTCGAGCCCTGCCGCGCTCACTCAATCTCCACTTTGACCCCGAAACGGGGCGTAAAACGAGTGATTTCTCCCACTAAGACCTGCCAGTTGGCGGGTTTTTGTGTTTAACTTCTGGGTGAAAATAAATTACCAGAGTAAGTTGCAAATAACGTATCTCTTGTTTGGCGGTTAGAATTAATTTATTAAGAACATATCACTCTTTTTGTCTGGTAATGCACAACAATAAGGTGTATAATTGTTGTGTAGTTCAGGCATGCGGGCAAAAGGAGGCGATCCAAGTATGCACCGTACTCAAATCTTACTCGAACAAGAACAGCACAAAGCTCTCACAGCCATAGCCCAGCGCGAGAATCGCAGCCTGTCCGATGTGGTCAGGGAGATGTTGCGGAAGCAGCTTGAAGAACGTAAAAAAATGGAGCTGACCGCAGCCGCGAGGGCATTACTGCCTGATTACCAGGGCGATTCTGAATTGACCGCTTTCAACGCGCTCGATGCAGAGGATTTCCATGCGTAAAGGCGAAGTGTGGCTCATAAATCTTGATCCAACCATTGGAGCAGAGATCCAAAAAACGCGCCCGGCGATCATCGTCAATGAAGACGCTATTGGCATTTTACCGCTGCGAGTCATCGTCCCGTTGACGGACTGGAAAGAGCACTACCAGATCGCCCCGTGGATGGTGCGGATCGATCCGAACACGTCGAACGGCTTGAGCAAACCTACCGCCGCAGATGCATTTCAAATCCGCTCGGTGTCCCAGGTCAGGTTTATCAACCGCCTGGGTCGAATTTCTAGTGAACAGCTTTTGGAAATCTTGAAAGCCATTCAAACCGTCATTGGCACTTGATTGCGCAGAAAAATCCTGTTTCTTCCCCGCTTATCGGGCCGGTTATTCAAAGCGTTGTCCAGGTGAATTTGATGAGACATGATTATTAAGGTGCGTGGCGATATACCAGTGCGAGATATTTCTCATAACTCGACGTTCGCTCATTTTTTAGCACAAAAACCAAATTTCTGGTATGCTCGCCAGCATGGAGAAAATCGAAGTTGGCGAGGTACAGGTTGAAAGACTGGATGATATACCTGTCATCTTTGGACATTTACACAAGATTCACATACAAGGGGTCATTGATCGAGAGATCGAAACCCACGGCAACTGGGAAGGGCTGAGCCCTGGATGGCTGATCACGATCTGGCTGGTCCACATTCTCTCGGAACACAACCACAACATGGATCGGGTGCAGGAATGGGTAGCCAAGCGGTTACAGGTCTTGCGAGCATTGACGGGGCAAGTCCTGACAGAGCTGGACTTTACCGACGACCGGCTGGCATTGTGCTTGCGGAAGCTGAGCCAGAGTGAAACCTGGCAATAGATCGAAGCTCAACTCGGCGTGCATCTGGTGCGGGTGTACCGGCTAGGAGCAAAGCCGACCGTGCGGCTGGACGCCACCACGGGGACGGTAAACCACGACCCGGATAAACACACCCTTTTCCAAGTTGGTAAGGCCAAGAATGGGCAGTATGAGACCCAATACAAGCTGATGCTGGCCAGCCTGGATCCCCTGGGGCTGCCCTTGGCGGTGGACGTTGTTTCCGGGGAGCGTGCCGATGATCCGCTCTATCTGCCTTGTTACCAGCGGGTGAAGCAGGTGCTCTTTGAAAACGGTGTCCTGGTGGTGGGCGACAGCAAGATGAGTGCCTTCTTTACTCGAGCAGCCCTTGCCGCTGGCGAGGATTTCTACCTAACGCCGCTGGCCCATCTCAAGGATGAGCCCGGGCTGCTGGAAGCGCTGCTGACGCCCTGGATGGAGCGGGAAGATGAAATGGAATGCATTTTCCTGCCTGAAGATGGCCCTAATCCGGACCCGACGCTGGCCATTGGGCATGGTTTTGAGGTCAACAGAAACCAAGAAGTCGATGTGGATGGTCAGGGTGCGGCCTGGACGGAGCGGCTTCTGGTGGTACGTTCTCACCAATATGAGAAGACCATCAAGAAAGGGCTGCATCATCGCTTGGAGAAAGCGGAGCAAGCGCTGAAAGGCTTGACCCCAGCTCGAAGCCGTGGCAAGCGTCAAATCGAAGATGAAGCCAGCCTGCTGGCAGCCATCCAGCGGATCGAAGAGAAGTACCGAGTGGCAGGGCTTTTCGAGTATCACTATGAGCAAGAGGTTTCTGAGCAGCAGGTGCGAGCCTACGGTGATCAGCCTGCTCGCACAGAACGCCAGGTGCGCTTTCAATTGACGGTCGAACGCAATCCGGAAGCCATCGCAGCCGCTGAATTCAACGCCGGATGGCGTATCTACCCACCAACGCACCCGCTGAACAGCTGCCCTTGGACCAGGCTGTGCTAGCCTACCGGGACCAGTACATCGAGGAGAACTTCTTCCGCCGTTTGCAGGGCAAGATCCTATCTATCACCCCAGTCTATGTGCAGCGTGATGACCATGCCAAAGACTTGTTTCATCTGCTGACCCTGGCCGCAAGACTGCTGGCCCTGGGCGATCATCTGGCCAAAGCAAATCTGGTCCAAGCGCAAGCCGAACTGGCGGGGATCTATCCCGGCAACCCAATGCGCAGTACTGCCACGCCAACCACGGAGCGCATGCTGGCCGCTTTCGATAACATCAACCCGACCGTCATACCGGTTGCGGGTCAACTGCACTATCAGATCACACCCCTCACAGCCGTGCAGCTGCGTATCCTGGAACTCTGGGAGCTGCCCGATACCCTGTACACGCAATTTTGCGCATAAAAACCCAGACAGTAGTGCGTCAGTTCCTTGTATGTGATTGTTAATGTCCCGTTTTTCAACCTTTTCGTGGGTATTTGCTGGCCTGGACGATGGATTTCAAACTCAGATTGTTTCGTCCATTTCTGCTAACGCCCGAATCCGTTTTTTCGCTTTCAAAATCAGCGAACGTTCAGTATGAAGGATCGAAGCGATGGATTACCAGGAATTCATTAATCTGTGGCTTGAAGCATTGGGGCAGGCGCGTTTCCCCAGTCTTCACCTCCTGCGTCCCAGTGAAACCATCGATATCCGTTCCATGGATCGCACCTATAAGAACTATCTTCGGTGGCCGGAGACGCCTGAAACCAAGACTTTCCATGTGACCGCTGAAATCTCATGGGTATGGGACTCCCTGCTTTCGGCTCGCTTTGCGACCACCGAAGAAGATATGCTGATGCAAATCTATGGTGATTTCGGCATCTATGAGGATACTGAACCTCCCTGGTTGCGGATCGACATGGCCTTACATGCTACAATCTCGCTCGATAAACGTTTCCCTTTACCATTATTAGAAATTTGGCAGCGCTGGGAAAGAAATGTGAGCTTAGAGTTGGAGCCCTTCTTACCGGGCGGGAACTATAGTGAAGATAGTGACCAGGATACGCTTGGCTGGCATGGAAATCCGGAAGCAGTAATCACTTTTGATGCTCAAGGTCAAACGTTCTTACAGGCAGTAACTCTGAGGTCGTGGCAGGGAATCAATCTGCCGCGGCAATGGGATGATCCAGATAAAGCAGACCCTGATCTAGGTGAACAACTTTACCAATTCGCTACAAATATCAAGCAAGCGTTAGGAACCTGGCAAAATAGTCTTGTACACTTGCTTGAAGGTCATGAACCATGAAAACGAACGTTGAACGCGTCCTGGATTATTTATGCTCGGTGAGCCCAAATGGTGCTACCAACGCGGAAATACGTGTGGCAACGGGCATTCAGCCGCACCAGCAAGTTTACATGATCACCAGTAGTCTCGTTCAGATGCGATTCGGGATCCGTTTTCTCACCTGGACAGATTATGGAATATTATGTTTCCCTTCAGGAGTCTCACAATGCCTCGCAGACCCGAAACCCTGGAACTTGTGCTTATTGCGGTGAGATGATTACCAAGCGCGGTGTAGTTAAACACATAGATAAATGTCCTAAAAGACAGGGAGCTCTTTCTGCTGCAGAAGCCAGCAGCCGGCCGGTGGAAACGCTCTGGCATTTACGCGTTCAAGATGCTTACGATAAGGATTTTTGGCTCGACCTGGAAATGGTCGGCTCAGTATCACTCGATAAGCTCGATAAATACCTGCGCGCCATCTGGTTGGAATGTTTGCGGTCACCTGAGCAAGTTCACGATTGGCGGGTGGGGTGGCTTGGATATAGGTAAAGCGCGTAAAGCCAATGCGATATTTGAACCTGGACTGGTTCTGCGCCATCTGTATGACTTTGGCACCACGTCCGAGACCGATATCAAAGTGGTTGGATTCCGGGAAGGAAAAGCGACCACGAAACATCCAATTGCCTTGCCGGCGCGCAATCGGATGCCAGAATTTGTCTGCCAGGAATGCGGTCCGCCGGCGCAATGGCTGTGTATCGAATGTGTTTACGAAGAGGAAAATAGCGGCTATCTTTGTGACGATCACATGGAAGAACACCCGCACGAGAATTATGGCGAACCGATGCCCTTGGTCAACTCTCCACGCACCGGGATGTGCGGTTATGATGGCCCAGCCGAGCCGCCGTATTAACAGGGTGTCCAACAACCATGCTACCGGCCCAGCCACAATTCCCTCTCGATGATTCGACCTGGATCATCTCCGACACTCATTTCTTCCACCAGAACATCGGCCGATACTGTGATCGTCCGGATGGCTGGCAGGAGATGATCATCGACAACTGGAACCGCCTAATTCAACCCGAAGAGATTGTCTTCCACGTCGGAGACCTGGCGCTTGGCAGGAGGAAAAATATCGAAGGCTTAGCACCTCTGCTCAACGGCCGGCTCTACCTTATGCGGGGCAACCATGATCAGCGCAGCAATGGTTTCTATCAGCACCTGGGGATTACCCTGGTATCAGATCCATATCGAATGGATCACCCCTCGGGGTTGAACCTGATCTTTTCGCACCGCCCTATCGTCCCCCTGGAACTGGGCTTGCTCAACCTGCACGGTCACATCCACAACAATCTAGCTCCCGAGCTGGGAGCACAATACGTCAACCTGTGTGTCGAAGTTCGAGACTATCGCCCCTGGCGGTTGGAGGAGATTCTAGCTCCTTATCAGCCGTCTACTGAACCCCATTTTGAATAGCCGGCATTCAGGGCTTAATTTATCGCTTCGGTAATGCTGCTGGTGTACTCCAGTAAGCCGTTATAAATCGACGCACTAATTGTGTACACAATAATCATTGTTTACTTTCTGTGCACATTATGCTATACTGGTTCTGTTTAGAATGGAGGTGCAGTATGACTATAGTTATTGGTGCGCGTGAGGCTCGCCGGCGGTTTGCTGATTTGCTTGGGCGGGTCGGCTACGGCGGAGAGGTTGCCATCGTTGAGCGGTCGGGCAAACCCATGGTGGCGCTCATCCCCGTAGAAGTTTATGAACAGTTGGTGGCTGAGCGTGAGGCGCGTTTCCAGGTGCTGGATCGCATCCGCGGCAAGCTGCCGGAGATCCCAGAAGAAGAAGTTGAGACCGATATCAGCCAGGCTATTGATGTTGTGAGGAAGTCAGCGTCTAAAGAACGGGCAGAGTCTGATTAGCCACCATGCTGCGCATCGTGATCGACACGAATGTGATTGTCAGCGGCATCTTGAGCCGTAAAGGAACGCCGGCTGAACTATTAAATGCCTGGCGTGAGCGGCGGTTTTTGTTGCTCAGCTCCTCTGCTATCGTTGCCGAAGTACGGGCCGTCATGCAATATCCGCGCATCCATAAAAAATATCATCTCAGCGATGATGATATTGAACAGACGATTACACTCTTGGAACATGACTCGCTGTTGGTAGCAGGAGACGCCGATGTCACCGGAAGTGTCCCGGATGATCCAAAGGATGAGATGTTTCTGGCTTGCGCTTTGGACGGGCAGGCGGATGCAATCGTGAGCGGTGACCATCACCTGCTAGATCTAGGTGTCTTTCGGGATATCCCGATTATCAATGCTCGTCAATTTCTGGACCAACTGAAGCAAGAGTGACCTTGCGTCGCCATGTGGTAGAATGAACTCAATCGCTGTCTTTCGCTGAGTCATTGTGAAGCAAATCCATTGGTTGCTTCCGCGTTGACAGACCTTTACTAAAAATATCCAAGAGACTTATTTCTCCATTCGTCCAATGGACTGGGGCGATTCTGCCAGGCTCTTGGTTGGATGAAGCGGTTACAGGGATCTCGTCCTTTTAAGCCATTGGTTGCAGGTTCGAGCCCTGCCGCGCTCACTCTATTTCCACTTTTGCCCCTAAAAGGGCGTAAAACGAGTGATTTCTCCCACTAAGACCTGCCAGATGGCGGGTTTTTGTGTTTAATCCCCCACTATTACCGTTTTTCGGGTATGCCAGAAAATCGGGTTCAGAATTTATTGCCAATGTTCGCGTTTTTGTTCGAGCCAGTCAACAAGGGTTAACGGTACACCAAAAGCCTTGTCAAGGATATTCGATGATGATCGGACGGCACTATCGTCCTTGGAAAGGCTCTGGGGAACTGTACCAGAAGGGACTGCTCGGTATGCCTCAAGTAATCCCAATGTTTAACTTAGCTGAACTTCAGGGGCAGACGGCGAAAGCGCTGACCCGTGGCAGCAAAAACCGCATTCGCCACAGCAGCTGGAATGGGACCAATCGGCGGTTCACCCATACCCGAAGGCGTTGAGCGGCTGTTGAGCACCAGGACATCGATATCCGGAGCGTCGGCATTACGCAGCAGCGGATATTCATTGAAGTTGCTCGCCTTGAATGCACCGTCTTCGATCAGCACCACCTCCAGCAACGTGGAGCTCAAGCCCATCGTGATCGCGCCCTCCGTCTGGGCTTTGACGCTGTCTGGATTGATAGCCATGCCAGGGTCAGCAACGGCGGTCACTTTGTGAATACGAATCTGACCATTCTCAACGGAGACTTCAGCAATTTCGACGATTATTGTACCAACATCGTAGCTCATCGCCAGCCCTTGCGCGTGACCAGCTGGCAGGGCTGCTCCCCAGTTTGCCTTTCGGCAGCCGTTTGCAGGGCATTGCGAATTCTCTGCCCCTTTTCATTATCCGGCAGATGGCGCAGCCGGAACTCCAGTGGGTCCAGACTTGCGGCTGCAGCCAGCTCATCGATGAAACTCTCCACTGCAAAGGTATTGGCCATCAGACCCAACCCGCGCCACCAGCCAGTCGAGACCGGTAATTTCACCAGCCAGGCTGTGGTTTGGATATTCTGCACCCCATAATTGATGGTAGCCCCGCGATAGGAGCCAAAATCGGCGCCCAGCAACCTGCCAACAGCACTGGGCAGGAAGGCAAAGGCGACCTCCCCGCTGGCTGCCTGGTGCTCTAGCGCCAGCATATTCCCATCTTCAGCCAGGCTGGCACGCAGGATATGATGCGTGGGTGGACGTACAAAACCGCTGCGGAAATCTTCTGGGCGGTTCATCGCCACCTGCACCGGTCTACCCGCAGCCTGCGATAGGCGAGCCGCCTCCACCGCGGCCCGCTCGTCGATCTTGCGCCCGAACCCACCTCCCAGGTAAACGGGATGGATGACAACCTCTTCTTCTTTTCGCCCAATGGCATCCGCAACCGCACCGCGCAACCGGTTAGCTGCCTGTGTCGAAGCCCAGACTTCCACCTTTTCTGTCCGCACATCAGCAACGGCTGCCAGAGGCTCTAAATAGGCGTGGTATGCCATCGGGGTGCGGTATTCAGCTTCGACCAACGTGCCACGTGCCAGCGCCTGATCCAGGTTGCCTTCTTTCTGGATCACCACGCCCTGACCTTTGCCTACCGTGACCATGGCCTCAATTTCCTGCTGCTGCCATAACCTGCCAGCGTCCCATTCCAGCTGCATCTGAGACAGCGCAGTATAAGCCTGCTCGCGCAACTCGGCCACCACCCCGGCAAAATCGTCATCTGCCACAACCTGCACCACCCCGGGTTGACTTTCGGCCTGACCCGGAGCAGCCCTCCTCAACTTGCCATCGATGGTCTCGGGGCGAGCGACAGCACCATACAACATTCCCGGCACACGCACATCGAATCCATAAACCGCCTGACCGGTGATCTTTGCAGGTAAATCTACGCGCGGCAGCGGCTGACCGATGGTACGATACTGGCTGGGTGGCTTGAGCGCGGGCGGGGATTCGGGTATCTCCCATTCACCTGCTGATATAAACAGGTCGCCATATGTACGCTGCTGGCTGGGATCTGATTTCAAACTGAAAACGCCGTTTTCCAGGTTAAGATTTTCGGGTTGGGTATTTAACTGCAAGGCGGCCTCGGCGCGCAGCAGCTCTCGCAGCGTGGCTGCCACTTCCAGCAAAGGAACATACAAACCAGAAATCGTGTTGCTGGCTGATGTGGCAACCGGGTCTGCCAGCCGGTCTGTCGCTGCATGGTGCACCCGGATCTGCTCCAGGTCAATTTCAAGCTCCTCCGCTGCAATCTGAGCCAGACCGGTGTGCACACCCTGGCCCATCTCGGATTTCGGCAGGTAGAGATTGACCGTGTTATCTGGCAGGATTTCAAACCAGGCATCCGGAGGGGCATCAAGATTTGAAGGAGGGCCGCCCGACTCTTCCAGAAATTCTGCCAGCCTCAGGCGTAATGGCGGCGTGCCCAGCCTTACCCCGACGTAAAGCCCGGCAGCACCCACGCCAAGCATAATCAGGAAATTACGCCGGCTCAGACGCCTTCGTTTTTGGGGGGTAATCTGTTCGCTCATGCTCTCTCGCTCCCCGAAAGCGTCGCCAGTTCTGCTGCGCGAGCCACAGCCTTGCGGATGCGGTAATAGGTCCCGCATCGGCAATAAACGTTGTTCATAGCCTGAAGGATATCCTCCGCATCTGGGTTGGGGTTCTGTTCCAATAAGGCTGCGGCAGTCATCATCTGTCCAGACATGCACCATGAGCACTGCGGCACCTGCTCATCCAGGAAGGCCTGCTGTACCGGGTGCAGCACAGGTTTCCCGTTGGCATCTGCTTCCGCCAGTCCCTCGATCGTGCGCACTTCTTTGCCATTAGCGGCGGATAACAAGGTGATGCATGCGCGTGTTGGAGTGTTATCCAGATGCACTGTGCACGAGCCGCACATGCCAATCCCACAGCCGAATTTGGTGCCGGTTAAGCCAAGCTCATCCCGCAGCACCCACAACAATATCCTGTCATACTCATCAGCAACCTGATAGGCTTGATTATTTACCATTAATTTCATATCTTCCTCTCAATAATATTGATTTCTCGCGTGGTCAGGCACAGCGGGAGCATGCCTTCTTCTAACTTGATTTCAGGATCAAAACATGAAGAATCTTCTGAGAGTGCAGCTAAACCCAAAGCATATATTTGGCGATGCCCAGAACTTGCCAGTCGACTTCGCGTTCTATTTCATATTGCACTCAAAACCAGACATGCATTTTGCCCACCCAATCCAAAACTATTCGATAACGCAATCTGGATATTTGCCAGGCGAGACGTATTGGGAACATAGTCTAGATCACAATCCGGATCGGGCGTTTGATAATTAATTGTCGGATGCACAACACCATCTTTAATTGCCATCACACAGGCGATCGCCTCCAGTGAACCCGATGCTCCCATACTGTGACCAATCATACTTTTCGTAGAGTTGATTGGGATTTTATACGCCCCTTGGCCAAAGACTTGTTTGATGGCTTTCGTTTCCGTTAAATCGTTAAGCTTCGTCCCCGTGCCGTGGGCGTTGATGTAATCTACCTGATCGGGATTGATCATCGCATCCTGTAGTGCCCAGCGCATGGCTTTTTGCGCACCAAGACCTTCCGCATCCGGCGCGGCGATGTGTGTAGCATCCGAAGATGCCGCATGCCCCAAGACTTCGGCGTAGATACGTCCATCTCGTGCTTGCGCATGGGCTAGTGATTCTAATACCAGCACACCCGCTCCCTCACTCAGTACAAACCCCTCACGGTTTGCGTCGAATGGGCGACTGGCTTTCTCCGGAGCTGCCTGGTTATTTCTGGCAACCACTGTCATTGCATCAAATGCGGCCAAGACTTCTTTACGGATCATGCAGTCAACGCCGCCGGCAATGACCATGTCAACCTTGCCGTTGCGAATTAAATCCAGTCCAACACCAATAGCCTGCGTACCACTGGCGCAAGCTGTGGATATCGTGGTTAAAGGTCCTGTCGCACTCATTTCGAGACTTATATAATAGCCTGGCATATTTGGCAGCCCATTGATCAACGCTGTGGGGAATGGTTTGCGCCCACGAAATGTGAAATCATAAGCTGTATCTACCAACATAGCGAATCCGGCATTAACTGTGCCAATTATCACTCCGACCCTATCGCCATCCTTTGCCACATCTTCTTGTTGCAGTCCAGCGTCCTCAAGCGCCATTTGAGCTGCTATGAGTGCAAATTGAGAGGCTCTGGCCATACGTCTAGCAGCCTTGGGGTTAAGATAAGTGCGTGCATCGAAATCGACCTCCCCGGCAATCTTAACCTCCAGTTCCGCTGGATCAAACTGGGTAATTCCTCGAATTCCGGACTCGCCGGCCTTCAAAGCCTCCCAGAAGGAATCCAATGTTCCCAAAGGTGTGAGCGCTCCCATCCCGGTGACTACTACGCGTGGTTGACCCTTCTGTGTTGTTTCCATATCACACCTACTATCTATCTAGAATCGGGTATAAGTACAGTATTCAATTGTGTTCTCTGGCGTAGTGTTGATGCAAGCAACTTCACTGGCAATAGAATACTCCCATTAAAGTTCAAATTTCAAATTCATTCATAATGGATGGCTTCCAAGATGCGGATGCCGACGGCTCGTCTTGCAGGAAATATCGCTGCCAATTGGGAAACCACTAATGAAATGATTACCCCAGCAAGAATCGCGATAAATGGCAGTACATAGGTTACTTTATAGCCTGACATAGCTGTCATAGCCGAGAGAAAGATACGCGTTAGAAGTATGCCAAATACCAGACCCAAAAGACCACCAATCAGGCCCATCAGTCCAGCCTCAGCCAGAATCATAGTCAGCACCTGGCCGCGTGTCAAACCTATGCTACGCAACATGCCAATTTCTTGAGTTCGCTCGATAACATTCATCGTAAGTGTGTTCACAACGCCCATTCCTGCTACTAGCAGAGCAATCAACGCTAACACATCGAATAAACTGTAAGATTGGCGCAATAAAAGCATTGCCCGCCCAATCAGCAGTTGGTTTGATGCAACTGAAAGGTTATGCCGATTTGCCAGCGTATTCTCAATACGTGTTTGGATTTCAGATAACGGAACATTAGGCTCTACCTTTACCAAAATGATATTGGCATCTCCTATATTAAAATATCCCCGCATATCCAACCAATTCCCTTGAATAACCAGACCTTGGTTGAAGAAATCGACCACAACCGCGGCAACCTCAAATGCACGTGGTCCTTTTCTGGTACGTAATGTTATTGTATCCCCTTGATTCAACCCGTATTTTTCAGACAAAACGCTGGATATATATACAGCCTCACCATCCGCTAACCGCTGCAAGGGTATTTTTAGATCTTGCTGACTGTCAGAAAAAACAAAAGAAGTCACGTTCAAATAGGAAGAAAGATCAACAGCCATAAATGTCAACTCCTCGATACTTCCATCTGGTCTTTCCCACTTAACTGGAAAATATCGAATTGGAGTGGCTTCTTGAACGCCAGTAATTGATTTAATATGGCGCCAGACAACATCTTCCATCGGCATCGCTGAGCTTACGACCAAGTCTCCCCCGATATACGCATCAATCCAATTTTCAAGGTCAAAGCGAAACGAATCGGTCATGCCGCGAGTTATTAAAATCATGGCAACACCGATCATCAAAGCTGCAACAGTCAGTGTGGTGCGCAGCTTTGAGCGCTGAATATTTCGACCACCTAACTGACCGCTACTACCATAAATCAGGGCGAGAAATGGACGGACTAATCGTTCCCAAATACTTACCGCTATGGGAATGGTCAATGTGGCTCCAAGGAACAATGAAGAAACTGTAATGGTACCCAATCGAAACTGCACATCGTTTGGAAATGGATTCAGGATCAGAATATATGTAGAGAGCAGAAGTAATAATATTCCAAATAACCAGCCAAACCGGAGAAGCCAACTATCGCGTCGGGTACCCCGTACCCTTAGAGCCTCCAATGGCGAGATCCTCCCTGCCTGCCAGGCTGGTATTAGGGCGGCAATTAAGGTCACACTCGCTCCCAATAGAATGCTTGCACCAATAATCTCGGGCGGGGTCTGTAGATTGCCCATACTTTCTTCAAGCACAGAACCCAACAAGTTGGTCAATCCCTGTGCCAAAAGGTAACCAAAGCCGACACCCAAGATCGATCCTATCGATCCAAGTATTATTGCTTCGAGTAACACCTGGCGGGTGATCTGCCCACGTGTCATTCCAACGGTTCGTAAAAACCCCAACTCACGAGTCCGTTCTACAACAGTCATCGAAAAGGCATTGTAGATCAAAAACATACCGACAAAGAGTGCCATACCGCTTAAGAAATTTAAGCCGATCTGATAACCAAATAACATCTGGTTGACTCTTTCCCCCTGAGATGCCGGCGATACAATTGAATATTCATCGCCTAAGCGACTCTGTAAATCTGCCTTAACCCGCTCTATACTCTCCTGATCCCCACCCTCGGAAATGGTAACGATATCGATTTGGTCAAATTCGTTCGAGCGATCTGATAAATATTGCAGCGTCTTGATTGGAACAACTCCGAAAGCACCATTATTAATCTGACCTGGTCCATCCTTAGCGATAAGACCAATCACATCCAGTTTTTCAACACCTGAGGGGGTCAAAATTGCGACTCTGTCTCCAACTTCAATGTCATTTTCTAGGGCAAAACTTTCTACCAGGACAATATCGTACGCATCTATCTCAGGGGAGAGAAAGTCTCCTCCGACCAGCGTGTAATCTCGCACTTGATTGTCAACCTCGGGGTCAATTCCAAAAAGAAGCAGCCCACTGACGTTCAATCCCAATAAACCGAGTTCAATTTCGGAGTTCTCGACTTTGGTCGCTAGATCCGTGCGCATCTGAACTGAAGGAACAGCGTGGGCGACGCCAGGTGCAGACGATACTTGTTGCAATTCGCGATCTGTTAGACTTATGCGGCTTGTGTCACTGGAAGTGATTACAAGGTCAGATTTGCCAGATGTAGTATCAAACAGACGGCTGATGGATTCCAATGAAGTCCTGTTTGTAACTTGTATAGCAAAAAAAGCCCCCACACCCAGAACAATGCCAAAAATGCTCAATAAGACGCGTATTGGACGGGTGCGCAATGATCGCAAGGTCAGCAGACGCGCCAGTGACATTACTGCCCTTCCAACTCCAGGTTCTCCAGGGCATCAATCACTACTTTTAAGCGTTCGGAAACTGATGACTCCGCACCCAGGTGAATTTCATGGGTAATCTTGCCGTCACTTAGGAAAACAATCCGATCGGAGTAGATTGCAGCTCTCGGATCGTGAGTGACGGCTACAATGGCTTGGTTGAGTTGTTCACAAGAGCGCCGCAGTAATTCCATAATCGCCTTGCCAGTCTTTGAATCAAGATTCCCCGTTGGCTCATCGGCAAGTACAATAGCAGGTTCGGTCACGAGGGCGCGAGCCAGTGCCACTCGCTGTTGCTCGCCTCCGGAAAGCTGATCAGGTTTGTGGTGGCGGCGATCGGTCAGCCCAACTAAATCTAATAGTTCATCGATGCGCTCCTGGTAGACGCGTTTCTTTTTCCCATCGATAATCAAAGGTAATGCAATGTTTTCTTCCGCAGTCAAAGTGGGAAGGAGGTTGAAAAACTGAAATACAAAACCGACATTATGACGCCTGATCAAAGTAACCTTATTATCACTCAATCCAGAAAGTTGCTGATCAGCAAGGGTCACTTCACCTTTTGATGGTTGGTCTAAACCCCCAAGCAAGTGCAGGAGAGTCGATTTGCCACTCCCTGAAGGCCCCATAATTGCGACAAATTCCCCCTCTTCAACCGTGAAATTCACACCATCCAGTGCGTTAACACGATGCCCCCCGATCTCGTAGTACTTGCGTAGGCTATTTGACTTTAGAACAGTCATCCTGAATTATCCATTTCATGGACCACGTTGCTTGTTTCCCAGCCTTTACCCAAGAATATCATCTATACGATCCTACTAGGACTTTGCTTTGTCCCTTCGAAATAGTTCATTGATCTTATCAGTTAAATTCTGAAGCGTATTCATGTCATATCGTACGCTGCCATCTTCTTGAATCACTTCCAAAGAACGGACGTCTCGTAATGCTTCAAGCTTCCCCTCTTTTTCCAGGCGAACATACTGTTTAATTTCAGGGATCATGCTGAACCAGTATATGAAATTCATCAGGATCGCATAAACTACCAGAATCCAATCCCGGGTTGTCAATATGATCCAGGGAATCATCAGCACGATGCCGCCACCGGTGATAATGAGCATATTCCGTTTAGGATATCCGATTATAAAACCGAGGATATTGGTAACGATGGTGCCTAACCAGTCCAGCACAATGAAGCTCCCGATAATGGACGACAAACCGCGCCCCCCTTTGAACCTGTTAAAGATGGGCCAGTTATGCCCGATCACAGCCATGAACGAAGCAATTAAGTAATACGGCTGATCAGGCTGCCAGAGCTTGAATGCCAACATTGGAATGGCTGCCTTGAGCATATCCAAAAGGGCCACCAAGCCGCCATACTTGCCGCCATACTGCAAACGAACCGTGGTGGCACTCACCACATCCGATTCAAGAAAATCATTTTCGTAACCAGGGAGGCTAACTTTTATTTTTCCAATTTTACGGTCAGGATCAGCCAGATGGGCTACAATCCTGGCGTAAGAGACCGAACCCGATAGATAGCCAACTAAAGTAGCAAACCCGAAGATCAGAGGATCCATTGCATTAGCCATCCTTTCCAAAATTGCCCATCTGCTGGTCAATCTTTTCTTTGATAGCCTGGATGACGATTGGGTCATCGTTCCAGGCACCAAGGTTTATTAAAGGATATCCATCTGGAACGTTTGCTTCATGAACAAGGGCAGGAATATCGTACTGGCTGTGGATTGCATCTGCGCTGATCGCTGCAGCAAAGTAAAGCATCTTCTCCACCCCATTTTTTAAAAACTCTTCTATCTTGTCGGCAGGCTTAGGTTCTTTGAATGACATCCATGCCATACTCATATTTTTCTCCAGATACCCATTATCAGCCAATAATTGAAGGACGTGCTCCCGGAAGCCAATCTCCTGCTCTGTCTCGGTGGGCCATTCCGCGTCCCACTCATCCGGTTGTCCATGCCCAACCAGAAGCACCCCTACCTTACTTTTATCAGTCTCACCAATATTGGCATCCACCCGGGCTAAAAACATACTTAGTAGAGTGGTTGAATCATACATGGGTCCAGTAAACAACACTGGCACACCATATTCCTTCTCGATGTTCAACCCCTTAATTAAATTCTCTCCCTCTGCAGTGTGGTTTGAAATCGTCAGAAATATCTCACTGACCACGATCCTGCTGGCCCCGTCATTCAATGCTTCAATCGCTGCGGCATCAGGTCTGGGATTATCATCTAAAAAGCTGATATAAAATTTTGTTGTGCTGTCCCCTTCTGCCCGATATGCCTCTTCAAGGCTCTGGATCATCTGAAGATGCATCTGCCGATGATTGCTTTTACCGACTTCTAGGTATTTATTTCGTAACTGGTAAATGAAGATTGGCTTTGCGACCAGCGGTACAAAAGGGATTTCCTGCTCTTCAAACTCATTAAACTGATTGATCCAGCCAATAGGATCATACGTTTCAGGTTCTCCATGTGTGAAGTATACGACTGCAGTATGTCCGAGTCCCGGATCATCTTTTTTACGAGTGATTTCAGGAACGGGTCTTATATCATCCCGATTAAGAAACACCTTTGTCATGCTGACATACCCAATTGCAAAGAATAGCAGTGAAAAAGCGATGCCGATCAACAATTGTCTTCCTTTAAAACCCATCGCCAAAACCACCGCAAGCAGAAACAGCACCAGGCATGCTGCTGCCAGGTAAAGACTCATTGTAAGTGGGTGAACTGTAAAATATTGAACCAGCAACACGCCCAACAAAGAGGATAATCCTATGGGGATAAAGTAAATCAGATATCTCATAACGCACTCCTATAGATACTGTGTGTAGACAAATTGCGTGCTCTGATATTGTATTGCATCATCCCACTTCTGTCTCATGAATGAATATGTCACCGAGGAACCCATCCACTGTAACTTTCGTATTATCAACCATATTACAAGCGTTGACAACAGAAACCACAGCTGGGATGTTGTATTCGCGCGCAATAATCGAGCTGTGGGAAAGTATGCCACCCGACTCGGCAATGATAGCCCCAGCTTTGCTGAATAATGGTGTCCATCCCACATCCGAATATGGTATTACGATGACATCTCCTTCCCTAACTTTGTTGAAATCTTGTAAACCACGCACAACTCGGATAGGGCCAGTATAAATCCCTCGCGATGTTGGCGTTCCATGCATTGTTTCCGCTGTGACGGACACAAATGCAGGTGGTTGATCTCCATAGATAACCTCCGGGAGCTCAATATCCCGGTATTCCCGCATCTCAAGTCTCCGTTGGGTAACTTTCCCTACGATTTCATCCTTAAATAATTCCCCAGCAACTATTTGACGAATTTCATCTTCATACAAGTAAAAAATATCTTCGCGATCTATCAGCAGGTCTGCGCGCACAAAATGATCACCTAAGGCCAGGTAATAGTTCCTGAACATCCCATAACCAAAGGTATACACCGAACTAACCCACTCGCGGTAATACCGATACTTTCGCGCCCGCTGGTAGAAAAGCTCCAAAAACCAACGTCTTAGACCTCGTACAGGCAGGTCTTCAAAACCCAACTTTTCTGATTTTTTACTTTCGCTAGTTTGGTAGGACGTGATAAGAGCTAAAATTAAGTCTGGGTCTTCTCGCCATGGGGGGACAGAAAAATCATTACCACTGTCACTAAGGTGACCAAACTGGTCGATCATTTGGCTGACTTGGGCTTGAAACGCACTGATACCAGACAGTACCTGAAACGACTCGTAATCACTATTCTGGATTGATTCTTGGAGCGCTGGATCAAGCATGCTAAATTCCTTACTAAGATGTCCCAATTTGGCATCTGGGGCGTAAACACTTAAGGATGTTAAATCCCTAGTGAGATCGAACTGCTCGAAATCGATATCAAACTTTTTCAATTGGTTCCGTAAGGCTCCGTTGTAAGCATACATCAGAAGGGGTACGACAATATTGTAATATGCAGCGTTTTGTACAATCCGGTAAAGCTGCCCGATTATATCCAACAGTTCCTCTTGGCTTAAGCTCTTGGCCGATCGCTGTGCAATCTCGTGGAATTGAGATTCTATCTCTGGGAAATGCTGATCGATCTTATTAGAAAAAAACCACTTGTCAAGGAGAAGTCGCAAAATTCTGGGGATTAGTTTAACCATCTTGCTGTTCGGTCTGATGGCTTGTCTCTCTTCTGGTGGCTCGACAATGCCCATATTAATTTCCAATGCCTGACGTGGCATACCCAGTCGGTCGAATATATCCCCAAATGTGTTGGTGTCGAAATAGGCCCGGTAATAAAATGAACGTGCTAGGCTATTTGGAACGATATCGTTCTCTCCGATAACCTCAGTCAGCAGTTCAACCCAGGCGCCGTTAACCAGTGGCACATTGACAGACCATATCAGTGGTTTGATCATACCTGGCAGAAATTCCTTGGAGATTTTATTGGAATATATTTTTATATTCTCCAACGCGGTGATTTCCCGCAGCTGTACCCAGTAGATCTCTGCGCCATCATATACCCACTCCAGATCTACATCCTTGCCATACGCCTGGACAATTTGCTCGGTTTGGATGGCAATCTTTTGCACTAGGTCAGCATAAATCTCTTTCCCTGGGGGCTGCCTAAGACAAAGCCCCCATTTATAGACCCATCGGAGTGGTGTGATGCCCTTTTGTACCAGCGCTGTTCCTTGACCTTCTACTGCTTCGACAATCGTTTCGTCAAGTCCTGTTACCGGATTTTTACTGAATACTACGCCAGAGAGCAACGGTGCAACCATTTCCTGAATGATCACAGCCATTTTCGGGATATTTTTTTTGTCCCCCGCCTTTACTTGGTATAACTGCATCCCCTCTAGCTGGCTGGATCTCCAAACCTCTTGGATAGCTTGCAGCACAGAATTGGGACCCCTGGCGTCTAATATAGTTGTGAATTGCCCTGCATACGAATAATCTTGCTGATCTTCGAGATCGGTGGATGATCGGACTGCATATGATTTATCAATCCCGATAATATTGGATATCTCTTCTCGAAGCTGCTCCAACACACGCTCGCCAGTTTCTTGAAAATTGGTGTACGCATCCCAGGTACAGCTGTATGTCAATGGGATAGTAAATCCCATATCATAAAGGTCGCGCAGTTTTTTTGCTTTGCTCCCTACGGAATATGGAAGAGATCCTTGTGTTAAGTTGTAGATATATTGCTTTCTCATTGGTTGGGTCTTCAGTGAATATTGTTATCTTTCACCGCTCTGAGTAAGTGTCTCGGATGTTTTTCCGTCAATGGTATGTATACAACTTGGATTCAAATTGAGCCAGTCTAGCCCATTCCAGCCGTGGTGGCAAATGCCGTTTTCACACCTGTCGAGCAGCAGTTGCGCCGCCTACCGCCGAAGATCAGCTGAGTTTACTGTTGTTCTGTAAAGAAATCCAGCTTATCAACCAGACTTCATTGGAAAATGGAACCCTAGCAGCCCCTCATTTCTCAGGGGATGGGGGTCTCAAGATCAATAAAGATGTCCTGGCCTTGTAATCGTCATACTCTGCCTGTCCACCCCACTTTTCGTCAGCTCTAGCTTCAAGCATGGGTACCCCACTGATACGGGTAAGTAAGATTGTCACAAAGACAGGAGAAATCAGGGTCAACAATTGCCATCCACTGAGGACAGGTATGGCGATGATGACCACACCGATCCACAAGAGAATTTCACCAAAATAATTGGGATGGCGTGACCAGGACCATAGACCCACATTGATGAACTTATCCGCGTTCTCCGGGTCCGCGTGGAACATGCTTTTTTGTCTGTCGGCGATCACCTCTATACCAAAACCAACTAACCACACAAGAAAACCAACCAGGGCAAAGATGCCTATATCGAGCCTTGTAGCCGAAGTTATCGCTGCCAATGCAGCCGCAATTGTGAAGGAAACCCACAAACCTTGCAGTGTCCAGGCGAGCAAGAAGCGGGCAAAAGACGGCTTGATATCTCGAAAACGTCGATCTTCCCCCGCGGCTCGCACCCGCCTGAATAGAAATGTACCCAGTCGAACAGCCCAAATGGATACGATCCCTAAAAGCAACCATGTCCTTGCATCGACCACGGGATTTAGCAAGGCGGCAATCCATATCACGGTGAGATAGGTGATACTTCCTGCAAGGTCGTAAAACTTTTCTGTTTGCCTGATGTAGGCAGGAATGAACCCAATCCATTGAATAATGAATGCCAAAGCCACACAGAAGGCGAAGATGGGGACTCCATTGACGGTGTAACCGCCCTGGCTGCCTGCCCAAGCAACAACTGCAGCAATTAGCAAGACGATGGCTATTGCGATGAAGGTCCTAATTTCTCTACTATCCACGAGCTTACTCCTCTTGTTTATTTATTTTTCTATGTGAGTGACCACTTCCAACTTAGAAACCACGGTTTTGCCCCTGCCAGGGTGGTTCAGAACCAGCTTTAAATTCCTCCACACTTGGCCCTCCTAAGCTTTCCAAGCGCCACACGCCATACAGGTAGCTGATAATCAACAATGAGATGATAGCTGGCCAGCCTGAAATCAACTGGAACAGACCAAGGACGCCTGCTGCCTGATCCTGGAATAGACCGATTTGTAACAATGTTCGCAAGGTAAAGAAGAGAGCCCATGCCAGGGTGACCTCGCTGTAAGCGGGGCACACTTTCGGATGCCAATACCAGTCTAACGGCCAGCGGCGGGTGATGAAGCTCGTCCAGGCCACCAGCGGACGTCGCAGGGCGACACTCACCAGGCAGAGAAAAGATGTAAACACACCTGTTACGATACCGGGAAGGAAATACCCCTCGGCACTGCCCACAAAACGGGCGACAATTACAGCTAATAAAACACCCCCCAGACCTCCGAGTGCATAGCGTAGGGGCTGCCTTCGCGCCAGTCGAAAACCAACAAGAAGCAGTGCGATACCCAGTGATCCCCAAAGAGCTACCTGGAAACCGAAAATTGTGTTCACTATAACGAAGATGAGCGGCGGTAGCAGCGAATCAGCCCAGCGTACACGACCGGAAAATACAGTTTGCAATTCCTCCCGTATTTCATCAAAACGGTTTCTAGCCTGACTTCGCTCACCCATCGATTACATCAACCCTATATCCCATCCAAAATCGCCGCCAATCTCCTCCACTGGTCTGCAAGGCGATGAATGTATATAACGATCCAGTGAAGAAGCCCAACACCATCATCAAGACGACCCAGATGATGGAGCGAATGACAGATTTCTCCCGGTAAATGATCCAACCGGAAAATAAGATAAAGCCGACATAAAGATCGATGATAGAAACGATCCCCCAGGGATTAGAGAGCAGAGCGGCCCCATCCTCCCTGAAATCACCGACGGTGAAACCGTAGATTAGCGCCGCCGTCATTGCCAGCAAGCCAAGCAACGATATGGATTTTGCTGCTTTCATAATAAACTCCAGATGATTCTTTCTGCCTGGATCACTAACAGTGGTTACAGGATCAGAATTAGACCGAGAATTACCTCGGCAGCCACACTGATGATATTCGAACGAACGACAGATTTGTCAACAAACATTGAGATAGTTCTTATCACACCCACAACAATATAAGCGATACCTAAAGTCTGGTATGCTGCTGGATCATTTAGGATCAATACAGCGGCACCAAGCCCAATAAAGAATCCGCCTAGAATGGCCCGTATCTCTGTCACACCTCTTCCACCGTCTACATCTAGACCTGTAAATCCACGTACCCGTAACGGCCAAAACAGTGAAACCATCCCGGTCAGGATTGTGGCGATTGCCGCTAATATTTTGAGAATTTCTAAGATTGTCATCGTATTCACAGATTGGTTGTATTCTGGTTGATATGTGCCAGGAATTCGGCACGAGTTTTATCATTTTCTCGGAATAAGCCCAGCATTCTGCTGGTCGTCATCGTGGTATTGGCCTTCTTCACACCGCGCATCTTGGCACACGTGTGAGCGCCTTCCACCACAACGGCTACACCTTGGGGCTGCAGAGCATCCTGGATAAAATCGGCAATCTGCGAGGTCATTTGCTCCTGGGTCAGCAGGCGCCTTGCGAACATCTCGACAATGCGCGGTATCTTGCTCAATCCGACAACTATTCCGTCCGGTATGTACGCAACATGGGCGCGACCATAAAATGGGAACATATGGTGTTCGCACATGCTGTAGAAATCTATATCCTTGACGACGACCATCTCAACATAGTCAACGGTGAAGATGGCTGCATTGATGAGCTTGACCGGATCGACATTATATCCAGATGTCAGTTCGCCGAACATGCGAGCAACGCGATTTGGGGTCTTTATAAGGCTCTCACGTTGTGGATTTTCACCGATATTGCTGAGAATGTTATGTACGGCAACTTCGATGTTAGCATGATTGTGGAAGCTGGGCTGATTACCCACATTTTGAACCTGCTTATCAGCTTGCTCCTCGGTTTGAATCTCTGAAAAACTTACCAGCGTCATTTTTATTCACCACTCAAAGCAGATTACTTAGACGACTTTCCCGCGGCAATGCAGGCAAAACCAATCACCCCAGGGCCGATATGTGCCCCGATCACAGGTGTAACATCCACCGATAAGGGAGCTTCCTCATCCGGAAAGAGATGCCTCGCCTGTTTATATAGCTCCTGAGCCGCCTCGGGTGCGTTCGTGTGTACGAGCGCCATTTTTTCAACAGCCCCCAAATCGGTTACCAGTTGGATCAAGCGTTGGGTAGCGCGTTCACGAGTGCGCACCCTTTCACCGGTCGGTTCTCCGGCGTGCATCTTGAGCAACGGCTTGATCTGCAAAAAGGTTCCCAAACGGGCGACCACCGTATTCATGCGACCGCTGCGCTCCAGGAATTCAAGGGTATCCAGGGCAGCGAACACATACGTGCGGCTGGTCTGCTCTTCTAGCAAAGCAATAATCTCCTCCATGGATCGGCCTTCCGCGGCGGCTTTGGCTGCTTCGAGAACCAGGAAACCAGTACCCAGGCTGAGCTGTTGAGAATCAAACACAGTCACCGGGATGGAGGATGTCTCCTTGGCAGCGGCTCTTGCCACGTCAATAGTAGCACTGAGGCTGATTGATACATGGATCGATAACACTTGCGACGCACCTTCCTCTGCCAACTTATCATAGACCTTTCGGAAGGCGTCGACACCAGGGGTGGCGGTAGTTGGAAAGGGTTCGTAGTCAGCCAGCCCTTCATAGAATTCCTGGCGGCTGATTTCAATGCCATCCAGGTAGCCGCGCTCGCCGATGTTGATATACAACGGAACCACGGTGATCCCATATTGGGCAACGATCTCATCGGGCAGATCACATGTGCTGTCTGTAATAACTGTTATCGTCATACCTCACTCCTTGAACATACAAAGGAATACCACCCGATGGATATATTACCTTAATGTAAATGTATTGTCAAGTGTTTATCTACATATTGTCGAGGTAGATGTGGTGCTCAGTCCTGATATCCTTGACGAGTACCGAGGCTGAACAATTTTAGCTCCCAGATCTCAACCGATCGTATTTGCCTCAAGCATTAATTAATGCTTTTTTGCCCCGGTTCTTGCTAATCACTGCTACGACCAATATCACCAGGATCAGCCCGGCTCCAACCCAGGCCGAAGCGGCGACAATAGGCGTGCTGGCATGCTCTACAGCTATGCCTGCATATGCCCAAACAAGGACCAAGGCATAGGCGATATCGGCGCGCGTGAGGCTCATTACCGCTGAGATAACCACACCAGTCGCTAGCATAATCACCGCCCAGATCTCCGGGCTGACCCCCCATCCATTCCAGCCGAGATAATACAATAGCTGGGTGGCGTTAGCAATAGTAGCCACGGTGATCCAACCCAGGTAAATGCTGAAGGGGATATGAACGCTCCACTTCTCACCAGCAGAAACCTTAACCCGACCGATGTCCAACCGCAGGTAGATCGCAATTAGCGACAAGAGCAGGGCGAGCATAGCCACCAGCGTAAAAAGGAACACCTCATAGTGCCAAAGGAACAACCAGGTGATATTTGCCAGGCAATTGAATACAAATATATAGCCGACACTGCGCAGGCGCGGGTTTTCCTTCTGGGCTGGCAGGGCCTGGAATATCGCGTAAGCGATAAGGCCAAGGTAAATCAGCGACCATATCGAAAATACGTATCCGGCAGGGACGAAGTAAATATCAAAACGGTCGGATATTTCGCCTGTATTAAGGCCGTTCAGCGGCAGCGTATTGGCGAATATGTTGATAGCGATTACTGCAACCACGGCAAGTATGACAATTACCTGTCTTTGTGTGTCTTTGTTCATGTTTGCTCCTCATTTGTATATTGGAATCATGTTTTTGGGTAGAAACTTGTATCCACAATAACCCATTTGTCCGCTAAAAGTATCGGTTATCATTATTTTATCAAAAGTGGAGCAGCTTATAATAACTGCTCCACTTTCGCACCCAGGCTCATTTAGCTACCAGAAAGATATAAACCCTGGTGCGCAACCAAGGAGGCGAGATTCCTGATTCCACCATTAGGAAACCAGCACCGCATCAATGACATGGATTACGCCATTAGAAGCCTCGAGATCGGGGAAGATGACCTGAGCGTCGCTGATCTTTACGCTATTCTCATCGATCAACACATTCACATTATCGCTCGACAGGGTTTCCACTTCCTGGCCATCGAGATCGATGACCTGCGCAGCCATCACCTTGCCGTCGACTACATGGAAAAGCAAGACTTCAGTCAGGGACTATGTGTCAGCGAGCAGACCTTCTACGGTGCCATCGGGCAGGGCAGCAAAGGCCTCGTCAGTTGGTGCAAAGACGGTGAAGGGTCCTTCTGCCTGTAACGCTTCGACCAGGCCGGCAGCTTCCAGAGCAGCGACCAGTGTGGTGAAGCGACCATCTTCAACAGCTATGTCGACAATGCTGCGTGTCTCAGGCAGGAGGACGCTGTCTATTACTTGGATAACACCGTTAGTAGCCGTTATGTCGGCAGCAACCACTTGGGCTCCGTCAGCCATAACCGTCTCGCCATCGATCATGATGTCGATATATTGACCAAGCAGGGTTTCAACCTTCTGCCCGTCCAGCTCGACGACGTCAGCAGCCATAGCTTTACCCTCTACGACGTGGTAGAGCAGCACATCAGTCAGCACCTCAGGATCAGCTAGAAGAGCTTCCAGTGCACCCTCAGGCAATGCTTCGAAAGCCTCATTCGTGGGTGCAAAGACGGTGAAGGGGCCTTCACCCTGCAATGCCTCAACCAGACCGGCGGCTTCCAGGGCGGTCACAAGCGTGGAGAAGTTCTCGTCGGATAGAGCGATGTCGACGATTGTCTGATCCATTTTTTCCATCTTATCCTCAGCCATGTCTTCTTCAACAGCCATCTCATCAGCTGGCGGCAGGATCACGGCATCGATAACGTGGATAACACCGTTCGATCCCTCGATATCGGGGATAATCACTTTAGATCCATTAATCATCACATTGCTGCCATCGAGCATGATTTTGAAATTCTCACCAGAGAGGGAGGCGACTTCCTGCCCGTCGAGGCCAACCACATCGGCGGCTTTCACCGCGCCGCTGGCCACATGGTACAGCAGCACGTTGCTGAGTGCTTCAGTATCGGCTAAGAGACCTTCCAGAGCACCTTCGGGGAGAGCAGCAAAGGCATCATCGGTGGGGGCAAAGACGGTGAAGGGACCTTCACCCTGCAGTGCCTCGACCAGACCAGCTGCCTCGAGCGCAGTCACCAGGGTGGTGAAGCGCCCGTCTTCGACAGCAATATCAACGATTGTTGGAGCAGCAGCGGCGGGCTCTTCCATCGGTTCATCCATGGGCTTCTCTGTTGTCATGGGTGTAGGGGGAGCCTGGGTTGGTGCTGGTGTGGATTGAACGCCACATGAGGTTAACAACAAAGACAAAACAATAAACAGTGATAGGTATGTAAACTTCCTCATGATATTATCCTTTTTGGAACCTCGATATTGTATATGATATGTACACATTTATTTGAGTTTGTCAATGTTTTGTATAGTCTGTTTTGGTTAGAATTTTCTAATCCAAGAGACTGGCCTCTCGCCAGATGTGCTCATTCAAGCAGAGCCGCATAGCCTGAAATCCGAAGGAATTTCTTTAATATGTATCGGCCAGCCTTTCGCCAGGCATCAGCACCTAAGCGTTAATCTCCTAACAGCTTTGATGGCGGTTTGATGCCCGAATATGAAAAAACCAGCCCATTTACAAAAAAAAAGTGTAAAGCGCGCCGAGTTATTATGAATTATTTATTGACAAAACCTTGACAAATTCGTTTAATTGTATTATATATAATTGATAACGAAGCAATTTTTCAACACAAGCATGGATAAAAATGGAGACTATATTGACTACCCCAAGTAGAGCTCCAGCCTACAATCTAAAAGTCGTCATGCGGGAGACCGGCATCAAGGCTGATACCCTGCGCGCCTGGGAAAGACGTTATGGGTTACCGGTGCCGGAACGGACTGCCGGTGGGCATCGCCTGTATTCCCAATTCGACATCGAAACCATCAAATGGCTTCAGGCCCGTCAGGCAGAGGGTATGAGGATCAACCGGGCGGTTGATCTCTGGCGAAGCATGCAGGAATCAGGACAGGAACCTCTCCTTGCCCTGTCGATAGTCGATGTTGAAACGCCAGTTGCAACTGCTGGATTAATCTCCGGTCAGACCTTGGATGAAATGAAAGAGAACTGGATTGCTGCCTGCATGGCATTTGATGAACTAAGTGCAGAAAATATACTTGCACAAGCATTTGCGCGCTACTCCCTGGAGACGGTCTGTTTAGAAATCCTGCGCAAAGGATTATCGGAGATCGGCAACCTGTGGTACGCAGGCGCGAGCACAGTACAGCAAGAGCATTTTGCCTCCTCACTGGCTATTCGGAAGCTGCATGCGTTATTAGCCGCTGCGCCAGCACCCACCCGCAAGGACAGGATTCTCATAGGATGTCCACCAGATGAGGATCATGTCTTTTCACCACTTATGTTGACATTATTTTCGCGCTATCGTGGTTACGATGTGGTCTACCTCGGTGCAAATGTGCCAATTGCACAGCTGGGAAAGACCATAGCATCAACTCAGCCTGCGCTGGTTATTTATACAGCCCAACAGCTCACCACTGCAGCCAAGTTATATGAAGTTGCAAAGTCCTTACAGGATCATCAAGTGGTATTTGGTTATGGCGGTTTGATCTTCAATCTATTGCCTAAACTACGCGAACGCATCCGCGGTCATTTCCTGGGTGAATCACTCGAGCGCGCTGTACAGGAAATCGAACGACTTATGATAGATCAACCCGCACCCTTAGAGGTGGCAGGTGCATCTGATGTTTATCAAATTGCACAAACTCAATTTAATGAAAAACAATCGCTGATCGAAGCGTATTTATGGGTAGAAATGCAAAACAATGGTATGCAGGAACAACACCTGGTAGTTGCCAATAAGTTCCTCGCGAATGATATTCGGGCAGGTTTAATCCTGGGCGATATGGAATTCTTGAACGTTGATATAGATTGGCTCAAGAGCTTGTTGGAAAGCCATAACATCCCAGGTGATTTGCTCCCACATTACTTAACCTTCTATAAACAGGCATTAGAAGCAAATATCAGCGGAGCAGGATGGCCGATCATTAACTGGCTCGATCAAACAATATCTGAGCAAAACGTTTAGGTAGAAAAACAAGTATCGGGTTTCGAGTTCAAAGTGCCCGATCAGGAAGATTCATTTGAGAAATTTGAATAACGATGAAACATTACTCGCACAACTTTCTTGTGCAGGCTCCACTGGTGCGCGTGGCCAAATTTCATAGTGACACAAGTGCGTTGAAATACTTGACGCCGCCTCCGTTGGTTGTCAGGTTCAATGAGATGCAGCCCCACGCTGAGGGTTCTACCGCCGATTTCACCATTTGGTTTGGGCCGCTCCCTGTCCGCTGGATCGCTCGCCACTCCGACGTAAATCCCGCTGCTGGTTTCACAGATACCCAGGTGGAAGGTCCATTTGAAACCTGGATTCATCGCCACGGCTTTGTAGCCTTGGATGAAAACTGCACAATAATTCGGGATACCATCCAGGCACAACCCAGCCAACACCCGTTTTGGGGGTTAATCAGCCGTATGATGTGGCTCAGCTTGCCACTCTTATTTGCTTACCGTGCCTGGCGCACACGCCGGGTTTTAGAGAGATGAAAAGGGTTGTTATCATCGGGGCAGGGTTTGGGGGACTGGCAGCTGCTGCAGAGCTGTCCCGCGCTGGGGTGCAGGTCAGTGTGCTAGAAGCCCATGTGTTCCCGGGAGGCTGCGCCAGCACATTTTATCATCAGGGTTTCCGTTTCGATGCTGGAGCAACGTTGGTAGGTGGTTTTGCCCCTGGAGCAGTCTTGGATCTGATCGCCCGTCGATTTGACCTTGAATGGGGTGCCCACCAGGCAGAACGGGCTATGGTCATTCATATGCCAGGGGGACAACCGATAACACGCTGGACGGATCAGGAACGCTGGAAAAAAGAAAGGTTAGACATTTTTGGACGAGAAGCAGAGTCATTCTGGCGATGGCAGGAAAACACAGCGGATGCCTTATGGGAATTCGCCTTGCAGCTGCCTCCCTGGCCACCACACTCGATCGGTGACCTGGCATCATTAGCACAGAAGGCCTACAAATGGACGAATGGGCGAAGCAAACAAGGCCAACTAAAGCAATTATTATCTTCAGCCCCGGATGCATTCAGGCCAGTGAGAGTGCACATCCCCGACTCTTTGGATCGGCTGCGGCTTTTTACTGATGCACAGTTGTTAATATCGGCTCAGGCAACCAGTCGTTCAGCAAATGCTTTATACGGCGCGGCGGCTTTGGACCTGGCTCGCCAGGGTGTGGGGCATGTCCCGAATGGTATTGGTGGGATGGCAGATATTCTCGTCCAGACTGTCCGTCGTTATGGGGGACATGTGCACTTTCGCCAGCAGGTCACACAGATCAAACGCTTGGCTGATGGCACGTTTAGCATATATACCAAACAGAAAGAGACCTTCCCAGCAGATATCGTCATCTTCAACTTGCCACCCTGGAACATCCTGCCCTTGATCGAATTTACACCTCCGGCAAAATTGGAGCGGTTAGGGCGCTTACCCGATGATAGCTGGGGAGCTTTTATGGTCTATGTCGGCCTAGATGCAAGCGCTATCCCTGATAATTTCGCATTGCATCATCAGGTGATCGTCGACGAACCATTAGGGGAAGGGAATAGTATTTTCTTGTCGCTCAGCCCTGGCTGGGATAAAGTCCGAACACCGGCCGGTAAGCGGGCGATCACGATCAGCACGCATACAAATTTAGATCGATGGTGGAAACTTTTCGAAAACGATCGGGCTGCTTATGAGGCACAAAAAGCAGATTTCGCGCAGACCATCCTTGAGACGGCGGAGAGAGTTTTGCCTGGTCTGCGAGATTCAGCCGCGTTGATCTTGCCCGGCACGCCGGTTACCTTTCAGCGCTTCACCCGGCGGGTGAATGGCTGGGTGGGCGGGTTCCCTCAGACGAACCTGTTTAGATCATGGAGCCCGCATCTGGCGCCGAAACTTTGGCTGGTTGGAGACACAATATTCCCGGGGCAATCCGTACCGGCGGTCTTGCTGGGCGGATTACGTGTGGCTAAAGCTCTGGTTGCTGAGACCGAGCGGGCAGGGACAGCATATAGGATGGATATTGCTAGTAGGTATAGAGACCAATGGATAGAGCCATCTGGTGGATTCGGCGAGACTTGAGATTAAGTGATAACCAGGCGCTCAATGCGGCCATATCGCAGGGGCGTCAGGTCATCCCGGTCTTTGTCGACGATCCATTTTTCAAAGACTCACCCTATGTTAGCCCAAGACGGGTTGCTTTTTTATGGGACGGTTTGCGAAAACTAGATGCGAACCTGAGGGCAAAAGGCAGCTATCTGATAATCCGTTCCGGATCACCACTCCAAGTACTTACAAATTTAGTGAAGGAAACAGGTGTAGAACTAATCTACGCCGTAGACGACTACTCCCCATATGCCCGGCGAAGAGATAGAGCCGTCGCCGAAATATTAAATCTTATACTGGTAGGTGGTCCGAGCTCAAGCCACCCTAACTCTGTGCTGAAGCAAGATAGCAGCCCATACACAGTTTTCACACCTTATATGCGTGCCTGGAAAGCAGTAAACAGGGTTGGTGAATTATCTTTGTTGCCCTCCCCGTCAGAAATTAGCACACCAGCCGGGCTGATGAACGAGTCCTTCTTGGACAACCTGTCATTGACAAGTGAATCCGGTTTTGAAGCGGGTGAAAGTGAAGCCCAACGGCGGTTAAGGCTGTTTATGGGTGGTAAGAACCCTTCCAGCTTCCGATATGCAAAACAGCGGGACCGCATGGACTTGAATGGCACCTCGCAGCTATCACCTTACTTGCGCTTTGGAATGATATCGCCCCGACAGGTAATCAAAGCGGCCCAAGGTGCAATCTCAAATTCACCAAATGAAGAAGCGCGCCAAGGTGCTGAGACCTGGCTGAACGAGCTCATCTGGCGGGAGTTTTACATATCCATCCTATATCATTTTCCGGAGGTCTCACGACAAAGCTTCCGTCAGAATTTAAGTCATATCCGCTGGAAGAATGATCGGGGGGAATTTGAGGCCTGGTGCAAGGGTCTTACAGGATATCCGGTCGTGGATGCCGCCATGCGCCAGCTCAATCAAAGCGGGTGGATGCACAACCGTGCGCGTATGATCGCAGCCTCCTTTCTGGTCAAGGATCTGTTGATCGACTGGCGCTGGGGAGAACGTTGGTTTATGCAGCAGCTTATCGATGGCGACCCAGCTGCAAATAACGGTGGTTGGCAATGGACTGCCGGCACCGGAACTGATGCTGCCCCCTATTTCCGGATTTTCAACCCAATATTGCAGGGCAAGAAGTTTGACCCTGCAGGCAGCTATATCCGCCGTTGGGTGCCTGAGTTAGGGCAAGTACCAGCAGCTCATATACATACACCTTGGGAAATGACGATTGAGATGCAGCGAAAAAGTCGTTGTCGGGTAGGGGAGGACTACCCATTTCCGATAATTGACCACAAATTTGCGCGCCAACGAGTACTAGCTGCGTATAAAAACGCTGAAAAGCATAAATAAATCGAATAATATCAGCGCTTTCACTCCTCTATCATAATAAAATAGCGACTACAGCATTCGTAGTGCTAGGGTACGATGCTCACAAAACCTTCAATTGTATACAAAATATTGACAATATCTTGGCAAACAGAGAATCTTTGGTATAATGAGTTCAAATAATCATTTAATGCAAGAAAACAAGGGATCAACATGACGCCAAAAACAAACCAAATTGCCCCCGATTTCACCCTGGAAGATCACACTGGCCAGCCAGTGAGCCTATCCGACTATCTTTTTCGCAAGAACGTAGTCCTGGTTTTCAACCGCGGCTTCATGTGACCCTACTGCCGCCGGCATATGGCGCAGTTGCGCCAAGACTATGACAAGTTCATTGCCCAAGATTCGATCATCTTGGTGGTAGGACCAGAAGGTCAAGCCGAATTTCAGGCACATTGGTCAAAATACGATATGCCCTTCATTGGATTGCCCGACCCTGATCACCGCGTCGCAGACCTATACGGTCAACAGGTTAAGTTACTCAGAGCTGGCCGAATGCCAGCCATGATGGTAATTGATAAGGCCGGAGAGATCCGCTATCAACACTATGCCGATTCAATGCGTGATATCCCACATAACCAGGCAGTCTTGGGATTACTGACTAGATTAAACGAGGAGGAACAAGTTGTCACAAGCAGTGCTATCAGCTAAACCCAAATACCGCATGGATTTGCTCATATTGTGGGGTGGCATACTATTCAGCCTGGCCTTTACTGGCTTGATCTGGTGGGCCGGAGGACGCCTGGATGCCATTGAACTCTTACCTGATCAGGGGGTAGCCTGGTATTACTGGAAACTCCCCAATCCAACCATCTGGACGAGAGCGACAGCCTGGGGTTTCTACCTTGCTCATCAACTAAGCATTTGGGGCTTGATCTACTACGCCCAGCGACAAAAGCTAAAATATACCACCAGCTTGCACAAAGTTAATATTGCCGCCCTGGTGGTTAATGCTGCCTTTATCGGGCTACATTTCTTTCAGACACACATCTGGTACGACGGATTAGCACAGGATGTATCCATTTTTAGCTCTCAAGGATCAGTGATTATACTGCTGGTGTGGGTTATGTTGATGGAGAATTCGCGTCGGGGGATGATCTTTGGCAAGAAGATGCCCATCTCCAAAGAAGTCATTCGTATCGCCCGCAAGTATCACGGGTACTTTTTTGCCTGGGCCACCATCTACACCTTCTGGTATCACCCCATGGTCTCCACAAGCGGGCATCTGATCGGTTTCCTCTACCTGTTCTTGCTTCTTCTACAGGGAAGCCTGTTCTTCACCCGCATCCATATCAATAAGTGGTGGATGTTTGTAAATGAATTCGCCGTACTTGTACACGGGACCTTAGTAGCGGTTATGCAAGGCAACGGTATCTGGCCGATGTTTGCCTTCGGCTTTGGGGGAATCTTTATCATCACTCAAATGCACGGGCTGGGGTTATCTCGCCGGGTTAGATGGGCTCTCCTGTTCATATATATCGGAGCGGTTACGTGGGTTTATAGCGATCGAGGATTGGAATATTTGAATGAGATCATTCGCATCCCGGCGATTGACTATATCGCCGTACTGCTGTTAGCAGGAATATTCTGGTTAGGCTTATGGCTGACTCGCCTCATCCGCAACTGGAGATCACCTGATACAGAAGTCGCTCACGCTTAGTGGATTGATTAGAGGACCAGATGAGCCATCTCAACCCACATAAACTCTCTGTAGATTTCAAGGAGGGTGTTACCCAAGATGAGCCATTTGTGCCCAGAGCCTACACGCTTACCCATTCAGACAGCACCGGTGATTTGTTCTTGACGATCGCTCAAAAGTTCAACATACCCCAAATATCGGGTTGGTATACTCGCTTGATGCGTGACGAAGTATTGGCCGAATGGAAAATCGAGGGCGATGTACCCTGCTTGCGTGTATACTGCCATGTCAGCGGAGGGTTAATAGTTGGTACTGCCGGTTGGCGCGAATCGATTTTTCGCCAGCATATGCCCATGGTATTGGAGTCGTTCCGTGATGGTGATCAAAAGCTATTCAGATCCCATCCGGAATTGGATGAAGCCACGATTTGGGTTCATTTTCAGAGGTCACGATCCCACCAGAATAAGATAGAAGATTGGGGTCAGCCACGGGATTACCGTCTCCAATAATTGCGCTCATCCAGCAATGAAGAGGTTATCACCTGATGGGCTTCTTGGAGAACCGGGTCGTGATTATTACCTATCTTGATCGGTATGACTGGCTATTCACCGGATGTGCCACCACAGATTTTCGTTTTACTGGCATCCAGTTGTACCCAAGGCCGGGCCAGTCTAGAGGCCAATCTGCTGAGGCATGGAAGGGTGCTAACCGTCATAGAAGATGAAATACTCCACAATAATATTCGATACAAATATGGTGGTTATAAAATGATGAAAGACAAGGATCTGATATTAGTTACAGGTGTAACCGGCTATATCGGTGGTCGGTTAGTGCCACGTTTACTTGAAGCCGGATACCGGGTGCGGGTCTTGGCCCGCGATGCCAGTCGATTGCAAGATCGTCCCTGGCTGGAACAGGTTGAGGTCAGCGAAGGCGATGTGCTGAAACCGGAAACATTGGAAAATGCCATGCATGGCGTTTCGGCGGCGTACTACCTGATTCACAGCATGATGGATACCGCTGACTTTCATCAAAGGGATTTGACTGCAGCGCAAAACTTTGGGCATGCAGCCAAAGATGCAGGCGTAAAGCGTATCCTATACCTAGGCGGTTTGGGTGATCCAGACTCTGGCCTTTCCCAGCATCTGAGCTCCCGTCAGCAAACTGGCGATGTATTAAGGCAGAGTGGTGTTCCCATCACGGAATTCCGGGCGGCGATCATCGTCGGTTCCGGAAGCGTGTCCTTCGAGATGATCCGCTATTTGACTGAACGCTTACCCATTATGATATGCCCGAAATGGGTTTTCACACGTGTACAGCCGATCTCCATCCGCAACGTCATGGAATATATGGTCACGGCGCTATATACGCCTGAAAGCGCCGGGGAAATCATCGAGATCGGAGGTTCCGATGTGTTGACCTATGGTGATATGATGCTCGATTACGCTAAAGTACGTGGATTACACCGTTACCTGATCCCTGTTCCCGTGTTGACACCCAGGCTATCTTCGCATTGGGTACATTGGATGACCCCTATCCCGGCTAAGATTGCACGCCCATTGATTGATGGACTACAAAATGAGGTCGTTGTCCGCGATGAGCTGGCAAAAAATATATTCCCGAATATCCAGCTGTTGGATTACAAAACATCCGTCCGGCTGGCGCTCGATCGTTTAGAAGCCAGTCAGGTCGAGAGCTCTTGGAGCGACGCGCTGGTGAGCAGTCAGGGGGATCGGTCCACTGTAGAACTAAAAAACACCGAGGGCATGATCATCGAACGTAGAAATCGCCTTACGGAGGCAACCCCGGAAGCAGTGTTTGATGCTTTCACAAGTCTGGGCGGAGAACGAGGTTGGCTTTACATGAATTGGATATGGCGAATGCGCGGCCTTCTCGACAGATTAGTCGGTGGAGTAGGACTAAGACGTGGTCGCCGCCATCCGGCCAATTTGCGCGTGGGCGATGCTCTGGATTTTTGGCGCGTCGAGGCTGTCGATAAGCCTCAGCTTTTACGCTTGCGAGCTGAAATGAAATTACCTGGGCGCGCCTGGCTCCAGTTTGATATTGAGCCGGTTGCCAAGCAATCTTCCCTATTCGTACAGACTGCTTATTTCGCGCCAAAGGGCTTGGGGGGGGTTCTGTATTGGTATGCACTCTACCCAGTGCACAGCCTAGTTTTTTCGGGTATGATCGCGGCAATTGCCAAGCAAGCAGAAACCGGTCAAGGTTACACTTCACACAAGGAACAATTAGAGACTCAACGCGAAGCAGATTAATTGGTGCTCTTGAGTTAATCGATTGTAAAGAATGAATATGGGATAAATCTATATGCGAAAAACCAGTTTAACAACAGTATTCATAATTGTCTTCATCGACTTGTTGGGATTCAGCCTGATATTGCCTTTGCTGCCTTTCTACGCAGAGACTTTCGGAGCCTCACCCTTCCTGGTAGGATTGTTAGTTGCCTCCTATGCAGCAGCTCAATTGATTGGTGCGCCTGTGTTGGGGCGCATGTCTGACCGATTTGGTCGCCGGCCGGTGTTATTGATCAGCTTGGTGGGTACCTTCATCGGGTTCTTGTTGCTGGGTTTTGCAAATTCATTGTGGATGCTTTTCGCCAGTCGGCTGTTGGACGGCTTTACAGGTGGTAATATCTCCGTCGCCCAGGCATATATCACCGACATCACGGATGAGAGTAATCGGGCCAGAGGGCTGGGTTTGCTCGGGGCAGCCTTTGGGCTCGGTTTCATCATCGGCCCCGCCGCAGGGGGCTTACTGAGTGTGTATGGTTTTGCTGTGCCTGCATTTGCAGCCGCAGGAGTATCACTGATCAGCATCCTGGGTGTGATCTTCTTCTTGCCTGAATCCTTGACAACTGAAGCCCGCGCTCAACTGGCAGAAAAGACAAAACAAGAGTTTTCCTTTAAAAATCTCTGGGCTACCCTCAATCGTCCCAGAGTTGGGCCATTATTCCATATACGCTTCTTTTACGGGCTGGCGTTTTCCACTTTCCAAACCATATTCCCACTCTATGCTCTATACAAGTTAGGCCTGGATGCACGCGGGACAGGGTTTGTCTTGACCTATGTTGGCATTCTGGTAGTCTTCGTGCAAGGTTTTCTGGTCGGTTGGCTAGCCGCCAGATATAATGAATATCGGTTGATCTTTTGGGCTCTGGTATTGATGATGATCACTTTGTTTGCTTGGTCGGTCGTGCCCAACCTGGCCATCTTGTTGATTGTGTTAGCCCCGTTGGCTCTAGCAGCCGGGGTTCTAAACACCTTGCTAAACAGCGCGCTGAGTAAATCTGTATACCCTGAGGAAGTAGGAGGCACATTGGGAATTTCTGCCTCATTAGAAAGTCTGACCAGGGTTCTCTCACCCTCCGCGGGGGGCTATCTGCTGGGCAGCTTAGGAGCCTGGGCGCCGGGTTTAATCAGTGGACTGATCATGGTCTGGACGGTGAATTATACCTGGCGACGTTTAATCGTCAACCCGGATCCGCCTCTATCAGGTAAGCAAAGTGCAGAAGAGATTAAGGCATCATCCTCCGTCTGAGATAACTCCAGCAGTATTTGTCCAGTCACATGGCGGCTTTACATCAGTGGTAAGTACATTCTGTAATCCGAATAGGAAAATATTGCTCTCATACCCTTCTATCAAACGCAATCTATTTGGAATCGGATAACATCCAACACTGATAACTACAAGGCGTGGCGAGTAGATTTAGAGCTTGACACCAGGGATCCATTGTGGACCTCCCAATAGATCAGCAAGATATGGACCAATGACCCGCGAATAGCTATTACCCATCGCCGTGAGATGCGAAAAGACTGACTTGGATAAACTAACCTAATGCCTCTGTGAAAGAGACGCTACAGGCCTGTATAGTCAATCCATTCCAAGAGTATAGAACACGCATTCCCATGAAAATCCGCCGTCCGGTGAAGGATTTTCATGGGATCATAGCTTCATGATTGAACGAAGGGTTCTTCAGGAGACCATCCATAAGCCCTCGACCGCAGCCGGGTGGTGGCGTTGATCGGTCCACGCCAGGGTGGGAAGACAACGATGGCGCGTCTATTCGTTCCATCAACCTCAATCAACTATTTTGACCAGGAGGACCCAATAAGCCTCGCTCGCCTGGATCAACCCATAACATCACTGCAGGATTTAAGCGGGCTGGTTGTTATTGATGAAGTCCAACGCCGCCCGGATCTATTCCCAATACAACGGGTATTCGTAGACCGTATCCCATTACCGGCTCGTTTTCTGATACTCAGCAGCGCTTCGCCAGACCTGCTGCGCCAGTCGTCGGAGTCGCCGGCTGGTCGTATTTCGACCATCACCATGAGCGGCTTCAGCCTGGCTGAAGTGGGTAAGGAGGCGCAAAATCAACTCTGGAGGCGGGGTGGATATCCGCTGTCATTCACAGCTGATAGTGAAGAATTCAGTCTTGAATGGCGCAAGGATTTTGTACGTACTTTTCTTGAACGGGATATCCCGCAGTTTGGTTTCAATATCCCATCCACGAACTTGTTTCGTTTTTGGAGTCTGCTGGCTCATTACCATGGACAGATATGGAATAACGCTGAAGCAGCGCGCACATTAAATATTGGTGAAGCCACAGCCCGCCGCTATCTCGATCTGCTTCAGGATTTGTTCATGGTGCGCCTGCTAACCAATCTCTTTCAGTACCGAAATCCATTGGATGTAAATCTGTTGACAGAAACTTAAAAACATAATCCAAGAGACTTTTTTTACGATTCGTCCAATGGACTGGGGCGATTCTGCTAGGCTCTTGGTTGGATGAAGCGGTTACAAGGAACTCGTCCTTTTAAGCCATTGGTTGCAGGTTCGGCGAACATAGAACGTTCGAGCCCTGCCGCGCTCACTGAAAAAGCCCTTTTTGAAGGGCTTTTTTCTTTAGAATTTGCGCGACCACTGCTTCGGCCAGCGTTCGATCACCACTTTCTTCTGGGTAAAGAACTCGACCGCGTCCATCCCCTGACCGTGCATGATGCCGAAGAAGGAATCCTTCCAGCCGCTGAAGGGGAAGAAAGCCATCGGCGCCGCCACCCCGATGTTGATGCCCACATTGCCGGCGTTCACCTCATGGCGGAATTTGCGCGCCGCTGATCCGGATGAGGTGAACAGGCTGGCCTGGTTGCCGTACTTGTGGCTGTTCGCCAGTTCGATCGCTTCATCGATCGTGTTCGCGTGTATCATGCTCAGTACCGGTCCGAAGATCTCGGTCTTCCAGACGTCACTACCCGCCTGCACATCTCCCAGCACCGTCGGGCGAACGAAATAACCGTTTTCATAGCCCCTGATAGTCGACCCACGCCCGTCCACCAGGACAGTAGCGCCATCCTCTGCCCCCTGCCCGATCATGCGCTCGATATTCTGCTTGCTGGGCAGGCTGATCACCGGACCCATCTCCACTTTCTCATCGAGACCATATCCGACCACTCGGTTCGAGGCCGCATCGCAGATTAGCTCGGTGAATGGCGTGCGCGCCTCAGCCACGGTCACAGCCAGCGAGACCGCCAGACAGCGCTGACCGGCGCAGCCGAAAGCTGAGTCGGCGATGATCCTGGCAGCCATGTCCATATCCGCATCCGGCATGATGACCACCGGGTTCTTCGCCCCTCCTTGCGCCACCACGCGCTTGCCGTTCTCCGCGCCGCGCCGGTAGATATACTTCGCCACTCTGGTCGAGCCGACGAAGGTGATCCCCCGGACAGCCGGGTGGTTAAGAATGCCATCTACTGCATCTTTGGCCCCATTGACCATGTTGACTACCCCTTTGGGGAAGCCGGCCTTTTCGATCAGCCTGAAGATCAGCTGCAGGGTCATGGGTACTTTTTCGGATGGCTTGATGATATAGGTGTTTCCGGTCGCCAGCGCGTAGGGCAGGAACCAGAACGGAATCATGCCGGGGAAGTTGAACGGGGCGATAGTTGCGCACACCCCTAATGGCTGGCGCAGCATGATCTCGTCGATGCCGGGGGCGATATCCTCGGAGATCTCGCCTTTCATCAGCATCGGGATGCCGCAGGCAACCTCCACGTTCTCGATGGCGCGCACCATCTCGGCTTTGGATTCAGAGAAGGTCTTGCCACATTCGGTGGTGATCACTCGCCCGATCTCATCCATATTCTCAATAAGCAGTTCGCGCAGCTTGAAGAGATGCTGGATGCGGTCTTGGGCGGGAGTCTCGCGCCAGCCCGGAAAGGCAGCCGCGGCTGCTTCCGCTGCAGCCGCTACCTGTGCCGGACCGCATAGGGGTGTTTTGGCAACGATCTCACCCGTAGCGGGGTTGCGGACATCCACATACTCACTGACGTCTGGCTCGACCCACTGGTTGTCGATGTAGTTCAGAATATTCATGTTGATCCTTCACATCTCCAATATATCCGCGTTAATGAATTGTTAGGAGCCGGTAGAGTATTCACCTATCCTCTTGAGCGGCGGATAGAATTCATCCATGCCATCGCTTTTGATGGCTGGCTGAGACCCAAATGTCTTGGGTTCTGCAGCTCTGAAAGCCGCGCTCCTATTTTAGCAGTTTCTCGTTTATCTGCGGAAGAAGGTACAACCAAACCCGGCCGTTATCCGATGCACGGCTTGTCGCCAGGACAATCCTATGCAGATTGCGGTGGGATATGTGCGTTTTTCAATTACAGCTCACTTATATTGCTTGTAAAACACGACCTCCCCGTCGTGCCACTGCGGGTCTTCGTCGAAGTACTGCGACATCTTGCGGAAGCTTGCATCGGTCTCTGGGCGGTCGGCGTTGGCGTAGTACTTCTCCTCGTCCTCGAACACCGCCACCAGGTACAGCTCGTCCGGGTCGTCATTTGTCCTGAAGACCATCACCGCAACCTCGCCGTGCCCTGAGTCGGCGCTCATTTCATCGTTCACCGTGCTGAATTGATCGAGTGTGCCGGGTTTGATCTTGAGTCTCGCCACCGTTCCGTACATGCTTTCCTCCGTGGGATATATAGCTGAATAAGTGCTGTGTTGTGGAGCAGATTACGAGAAGATTATAGCATATAGCGGACGTAGATTATCCGAATTCTGTTGCCAAGAAATGGGTCTGGAAATCTAAACACAATCCAAATCCCAGCTTCACAATTTCTAAACATCCTTGACCTATACTGTGAAGGGTTGCGATATTCAGATCGAATCGCCCCGGTTACCATCGTCAGCGAGGATATGGCGTTGAGATAGATTTTGCTGCTTGTGCAAGCGCCGTTTGTAGGACAATTTGGCAAATTGTCCTACATCTATTGAGGAGTTTATGAATGAAAACAAGTGTAGCGACAAATTTACCCGAGACAGGTTCCGGAGTGAACGGCATCCTACGCAGTAAGTGGACCTGGATCGCGATCGTTGCTGTAGTGCTTATGGTCGCCGGCGGTTATGCTGCCTATCAGGTGTTTACTGCGCAGATCAGCGCGGATACCGCTGAGGCGCCCCAGGTGCAGACTGCGGTCGCCCGCCAGGGAGACCTGGTGGTTTTTGCCAGCGGAGCCGGGTCGGTGGTGCCTGCCACGGAAATCGGTATCGGGTTTGAAGAGAGCGGCACGTTTAGCGAGCTGCTGGTCAAGGTGGGCGACAAGGTGCAGGCGGGGCAGGTACTGGCTCGCCTGCAGACCGATAAGACCGAAGAGCAGGTCGCCCTGGCGATTGCCGATGCTGAGCTGTCCCTGCTTATCGCCCAGCAGGCTCTGGATGATATCTTCGCCAACAGCGAGCTGAATGCCGCCCAGGCGCTGATCGATGTCGAAGACGCTCAGCAAGCGCTGGAAGACCTTCAGGACATCGACCTGCGCCAGGCTCAGGCGTTGCAGGCAATCGCCGAGGCGGAAACAGCAGTAAAGGCTGCCCAGCAGGTTTACAACAGCGTGCGCCTTCCGGCTGGCGACAACACCATTGCAACCGCAAAAGCGGAGCTGGTGCTGGCGGAGAAAAAGCTCAAAGACCAGCAGGAAAAATTCGATGATTACATAAACAAGCCGGACACCGACCTGGAAAAAGCCAGCCAGCAGTTGAAGCTCTCCCAGGTGCAGTCAGCATACGACAGCGCCTTACGCTACTACAACGCTGTCACCGGCACCGGCAGTGAGCTGGACCTTGAGAGCAGCGCCGCTGACCTGGCAGCAGCCCAGGCTGTGCTGGCAGCAGCCCAGCGGGATTGGGATCGCATTAAGGACGGCCCAACCCCCGGGGATATCGCCCTGGCACAGGCCAATCTGGCTGTCGCACAGGCAAGATTTGAGACCTTGAAAGATGGAGCAGACCCGGCGGAAGTAGCGCTGGCGGAAGCGAATCTCGCCAATGCCCGGGCAAAGCTGGTCGTTGCCCAGGAAGACCGGGCAGTGGTCGATCTTACCGCTCCGATGGACGGCACAATCATGGCCATCGACGCCAGCGTGGGCGAATTGGTTGGCAGCGGGGCGATCATCACCATGGCAGACTTGAGCCAGCCGGTATTGGAGGTTTACCTGGACGAAACCGATGTAGATAAAGTGGTGGTCGGATTTGAAACTGAGGTGGTGTTCGAACTCGCTGCCGGATGATACCTTCACCGGACACATCACCGAAGTGAGCCCCAGCCTGGAAGCAGTCTCGGGTGTCGATACGGTGGTGGCGATTGTGCAGTTGGATGCCGACTCATTCGCCAAACCCCTTTCGCTACCGGTTGGATCGAACGCCTCCGTCGAGGTGATCGGCGGGCGGGCGGAGAATGCTGTCCTGGTGCCGGTAGAAGCTGTGCGCGAGATCGGACCCGGAGAGTATGCCGTTTTTGTGATGGAAAATGGTGAACCGAAGCTGCGCATTGTGACCGTTGAATTGATGGATTACACCTCCGCGGCGATCACCAACGGCCTGAAAGCAGGCGATGTTGTCACCACCGGCGTTGTCGATACGGAATAATCTTGTTTTGAATCAGAGTGGGATGACAATGACACGCAAGAAAGTGCTTTGGGTTGCTGCCGCGATCCTGGTCGTGGTCCTGTCGGGAGGTCTTCTCTACATCGCCGTGACCGGTACGGCCGCGGCTACCCTCCAGAACCAGGGGCAAGATGAGACGGCGATCCAGCAAGGGGTCGCCCGCTCTGGTGAGCTTATAGTTTCGGTGAGCGGCTCAGGGGAATTAGCGCCTGCATCCACCACCGATCTCAGCTTCCAGGAAATAGGCGAGCTGGTGGCACTGAACGTGAAAGCCGGTGACGAGGTGCAGGCAGGTGATGTCCTGGCGCGCCTTGAAGTTGACCGCACGCCAGCCGAACAGAAGGCGGATATCGCCAGCGCCGAACTGGCGGTCGTGCTTGCGCAGCAGGTGCTCGACCGGCTTTACGAAAACACACAACTGGATGCCGCCCGGGCGCTGGCAGCGCTCGAAGATGTCCAGCAGGCGCTGGATGAGCTGTCAATCATCGATACAGAACTGGCCAGTGCCCAGGATGAGGTCGCCCAAGCGAAAGAAGCCATTGCTGAGGCCGAGCTGCAGATTGCCCTGCTGAACGCCACACCTTCCCAGGAAGCCATCGATATCGCATATTCCAGTCTGCTGTTCAAGGAAAAGGACCTCCAGGATCTTGAAAAACAGCTGGCGAGGATCGAGAACCAGATCAAGAGCGCTCCGGACAAAACGGTCCGCGACCGCCTGAAAACACAGTTATTGAATCTTGAGATACGGCTTCTCGAGCTGCAAACGGATTACGATAACGCGCTGTACAAGTACAATGCGCTGGGTGCTCCAGCAGACCCATTTGAAGTATCGCTTGCCGAAGCCCGGCTCGCCACTGCGCAGGCTCAGCTCGAGGCTGCCCTCAAAGAATTGGAGCGTGTCCAGGCTGGGCCAGAGAGTGGCGCGATTGCCCTGGCAGCAGCGCAGCTTTCACAGGCTCAGGACGAATGGGAGCACCTGAAGGACGGTCCAGACCCGGAGAAGATCGCTCTGGCAGAAGCGGAGCTCGCACGAGCTCAGGCAAAACTCGACCTAGTGCTGGGGGAGCAATTGATCCTGGACCTGGTTGCGCCTGTGGATGCCACCGTTGTGGCCGTAAACGCCGCCGTTGGTGATCGCATTGGAAACAAGCCGATCCTGTCGCTGGCAGATATGGACCAGCTTCAGGTTGTAGTCTACATCGATGAAACCGATCTGGCAAATGTACAGGTAGGGAACCGGGCTGTTGTGAGTTTCGATGCCCTGGCGGATATGACTTTCGAGGGTCGAATAACAGCAGTCGATCCAAGCTTACAGGTATCCAGCAATACCCCGGCAGTACAGGCGCTGGTCCTGTTGGAGCCGGCGTCCCACCCACTGAACGATTTGCCTACCGGGCTTAACGCATCGGTTGAGCTCATCGCCGGTCAGGTGGAGAACGCCGTCCTGGTACCCCTGGAAGCGCTGCAGCGAGAATCCGATAACAGCTATTACGTTTATGTGATCGAAGCTGATGGCATCGAGCGGCGTCCGGTGGAGGTCGGCTTGATGGACCTGACCACTGCGCAGATCACCGGCGGGCTGGCAGCAGGAGAGGTCGTCGCAACCGGGAGCCTCGATGTCGATCAGGAGTGATCTCTATGAAGGAAGAAGCAATAATTGTAATTGTAGAACTTACCAAGATCTACGGCATGGGAGATGTGCAGGTGCGGGCGCTTGATTCAGTCAGCCTGACGATCAGTAAGGGCGAATTCGTCGCCATCATGGGACCCTCCGGTTCCGGAAAAAGCACGCTGATGAACATCCTGGGTTGTCTGGATCGCCCCACCTCGGGGCAATATTACCTGGCGGGTGAGGATGTAAGCGGCTTAAGCAAGACGCAACTCGCCATCATCCGCAGCAAACATATCGGCTTTGTCTTCCAGTCTTACAATCTGCTGGCCCAAACCACGGCCCTGGAGAACGTGACATTGCCGCTGCTGTACAGCCGCAACGGAAAAATGAGCGATGCCGAGCAAGAGGGTAAAGCGATGGCTGCACTGACTGCGGTAGGGTTGGCCGATCGCGTGCATCACAAACCGCAAGAGCTGTCGGGTGGGCAGATGCAGCGTGTGGCGATCGCCCGCGCGCTGGTCAACGATCCGGTGATCATCCTGGCGGATGAGCCTACCGGCAACCTGGACACCCGCTCAGGCGAAGAGATCATGAGTTTGTTATCCGAGCTGCACACCCAGGGCAGGACGATCGTCATGGTGACCCATTCCGATGAGATCGCGGCTTACGCAGAGCGGGTCATCCGCTTCCGGGATGGAGTGATCGAGACCGACGAGCAGAACGGGATTTCGTCCCCAATATTGCCGGTAGAGGAGGTCGAACATGCGTCTCAGTAAAATAGTGCAGATCGCCGGAAAAGGACTATCCAAGAACAAGCTCCGCTCCCTGCTCACTATGCTGGGCGTGATCATCGGCGTGGCCGCAGTGATCGTGATGATCTCGATCAGCGCGGGCACCGAGGCGGCCATCGAAGAGCAGATCACCGGGCTGGGCTCCAACCTGATCTTCGTCCAGGGTAGCTTCAGCCGGGGCGGGTTTGGACCGGGCGCAGGGCAGGGCAACTCGAGCGGCCTGGTATATGATGACGCGGCTGCCATCGCCGAGGAGGTCAATGGGGTGACCGCTGTCGCAGTCGAACAGGGCGCCTCGGCTACGGTAAAAGCCGGCAATGTCACCCTGGAGGGTGTCGCGATACTGGGCACGACTCCGGACTTCCCCTCGGTGCGCGATATGACTGTCGCTACCGGGCGCTACTTCAACGAGACTGACCTGGAGCGCACTCAAAAAGTCGCCGTGCTGGGTGCCAGCCTGGCGGAGGAGCTGTTCGGCGATTCTCCACCGGTGGGTCAGACCGTCACTGTGGCCAGCACCAAGTTCACCGTCGTCGGCGTGTTCGAAGAGCGCGGTATGGTTGGCAACACCGATTTCGACTCGAATATCTATCTGCCCATCACGGTGGTCTTTCAAAAGTTTACCCCCTCTCAAATGGCGCGCATCATCGGCGACCGCGTGCGCATGATCTACGTCGAGGTCGATGACACGATCCCAATCGAAGATATCATCCTGCAGACCGAGCTGCTGCTCGCCAAACGCCACGATGTCAGCCTGGATGAGCCGGATTTCACTATCACCACCCAGCAGGACATCATCCAGACCCAGGAAGCGACAACCGAAGCGTTCCGCGACCTGCTGGCCTGGGTGGCGGCGGTCTCGCTGATCGTGGGCGGGATCGGCATCATGAATATCATGATGGTCAGTGTGACCGAGCGCACGCGTGAGATCGGCATCCGCCAATCGGTAGGCGCCAGCCCAAACGATATCCGCTCGCAGTTCCTGACCGAAGCGCTTTTACTAAGCCTGATCGGAGGGCTGATCGGCGTGCTTGCCGGTGTCGGCGGCGCCTGGCTGTTCGGGGAGCTGGGCGGGATGCGCACGGTGATCGTCCCCACCTCGATCCTGCTCGCCTTCACCTCCGCGGCAGCAGTGGGCATTTTCTTCGGCTATTATCCGGCCAACAAAGCCGCGCAGCTCGATCCGATCGAAGCGCTGCGGCATGAATAAAAACAAGGGATCAGTGATCAGTGGGATAAGGCGATAAGGGAACACCTGGGCGAGGATACCCTGGCTCGTGATACCTTGTTGCCAGATATCTGATCACCTGATCACCTGATCACCTGATTACTTTCTAAATAGGAGTACAACATGAAGAAAACCACAATTTGTATTAGTATCGTGTTACTTGGATTGCTGTTATTGACGGCTTGCGGGGCATCCTCCCAGGGCGATACGGCACAGGCAGGAGCATCCACCGGGATTGTTGCCTCCGGGGATGCTGCCATCCAGGACACAGGTTTAGCTGTCACGCCCGCCCCTGGGGAAGGCAGCCAGCCGCTTGCGATGCAGCTTGCCCTGGGCATCTTTAGATTGGAAGCTACGGATAACCCCGTGGGTGCCGAGCAGGCGGCGGCGCTGCTGCCCCTGTGGAAAGCGGCTCGCAGCCTGAGCCAGAGCGAGACGGTGGCGACCGAAGAGCTGCAAGCTGTGATCGACCAGATCGAGGACACGATGACAGCCGACCAGCTGGCAGCCCTGGTGGGAATGAGCACAGATCCCGCCGATATGAATGCGCTTGCCGAGCAGTACGGGTTCGAGTTCGGTTTTGGATCAGGTCAGTCTGGAGACCTCAGCCCTGAGATGCAGGCTACAATGCAGGCGGCCCGGGAGAGCGGACAGCCTCCACCCGAAGGTTTTGGTGTTGGCAGAGGTTCCGGCATTGGTGGTGGTCCTGGTGGTGGGTCCGGTCTCGGGGAAGGTCTTTCCCCCGAGCAGCGCCAGACCGCGGTAGCCGAGCGCGGCGGGCTCCGCCGGGTAGGGCTGGGAGTTCCCGTCGTCGCTGCTGGATGCGGTGATCGAATTCCTGGAGGCCAAAATATAGCCTGCGTTTTCTTCTCCTTTGCGAAAGCGCCGCTCATCGATTGAGATGAGCGGCGCTGATTTTAAGGATTAGGACAGTCTGGTCTGGGTGTACCGGTTTCAGGGGAAGTCCTCACCCCAGAGAAGAGCGCAGGGTTTCGGAATGACATGTTGTAACGAGTGTAGATCCTTTGGAGCCTGTCATTCTGCCGGTAGGTAAATGGTGAAGGTAGTCCCTTTTCCCGCCTCACTCGCTGCGTTGATCGTACCCCCCTGGGCCTCGACCAGCGATTTGGCGATGGAAAGCCCCAATCCGGACTCGCCCTCCGGGTGCTGGCGGGCCTTATCTCCCCGGTAAGAGCGTTCGAAGATATACGGCAGGTCTTCTGGCGGGATGCCCTCGCCGTTATCGACCACGGACAGCCAGACCTGCTCGCCTGAACGACCGGCGGTTAAGGTGATCCGCCCGCCGGCAGGTGTGTAGCGCAGGGCATTGCTCATCAGGTTCCCCAGCACCTGCACCATGCGTTCGACGTCCACCTCGATCTCGGGCAGGCCTGGTGCAGCTTCAACCTGGATGGCAATCTCCTGCCCGTCTGCCTGAACCCGGTAGGCGCTGGCGGTGCGCTTGAGCAGCACCTCCGGCGCTATTCGCTGGGTAACCAATGGCAGCTCACCGGCGTCGGCCAGCGATAATGTCTTCAGGTCATCCACCAGGCGGCTGAGGTGTTGGGTCTCTGTATGCAGGACATCGAACATCCCCGGGGTGGCCTCCAGCTTACCGTCGTTCAGCGCTTCGGTGTAGCCCATGATCACGCTGAGCGGTGTGCGCAGGTCGTGGGCGATGTCGGCGGTCATCTTGCGGCGCAGCCGGTTCGAGTGCTCGAGCTCCGCGCTCATCAGGTTGAAGGACTCTGCCAGCTCGCCCAATTCATCTTGCGAGCGCACCTCAACCTGGTAGCCCAACCTGCCCTTTGCCAACTCTTTGGTCGCTGCGGTCAGCTCCCGCAGGGAGCGTGTCAGCGTGTAGGCCAGGATGCCCCCCAAAACCAACGCGATGCCCGTGGCGGCAACCGCGCTCAATAGGGTCGCCTGGTTGCACCGCGCGCAGGAAGTTGCCCTCCGGCGTGCCCGGCCTCCAGCGGTCGATGGCGGGTGTGAAGATCAGCCAGCCGATCGTCTCGCCATCCAATTCAAGCGCCACCCCTTTGTTCAGATCGCTGTTGGACAGTCTGCTGCCGGCAGTACCTTGTTTCCCAAACACGACCTTCCCGTCGGCGTCGGTTATCACGAACAACGCCCGCAGCGCCTCCAATCGGGGATTGGGATTGCGGAAGGGAGGCACAGCACTCTGCTGTGATTGCCGGATTGCAGCTTCAACACCCTGCCAGGATCCATTCACCTGGTAATAACGCAACAGGCCGGTGATCATAGCCTGCTGGTTCTGGTCCAATACCAGCCGGTCGAACTCGCGCTGCGTGCGGTATTGCACGAAAACTGCCACCAGCACCGCACCGATCAGCCCGACCAGCAGGAACGCCAACGTGAGCTTGAGCGCCAGCGACCTCATGCCTGCACCTGCTCTCTCCGCCGGGGGGCGAAGCGGTACCCGACGCCGTATACCGTCTCGACGTAGCGCGGCTGGTTGGGGTCGGGTTCGATCTTTGCCCTCAGGTTGCGGATGTGCACATCGATCGTGCGCTCGTAGCCTTCGTATGCCGACCCCTGCAGCCGTTCCAGCAGCTCCAGGCGCGAGAACGCCCGCCCTGGGGCGGCCATCAGGGTTGCCAAGATGTCGAATTCGGACGGGGTCAGATCGATCTGGGTACCGGCAATGATGACCACGCGGCCAACCCGATCCAGGGTGATGTCGGCGACCCTGAGGATGTCCTGGTCGACGGATTGTTTCTCGGCCCGCCGCAATACGGCACGCACGCGCGCGGTCAGCTCGCGCATGCTGAAGGGTTTTGTGATGTAATCGTCAGCCCCCAGCTCCAGCCCCAACACCTTGTCATTCTCGTCCAGTTTGGCGGTCAAAATGATGATGGGCGCATCCCCTTCACGGCTGTAGGTGCGCATGAACTCGTAGCCGCCCATCTCCGGCATCATCAGGTCCAGGATGATCAGGTCCGGTTTCTCGTGGCGGACGACGTACAGCGCTTGCTGCCCGTCCTCCGCCTGGACGATGTCGAAGCCTTCCTGAGAGAGGTACTGCTTCAACAGGGCTCGCAGCTCTTTCTTGTCGTCAACGACGAGGATTTTTTTTGCCATTGTTCTATATGCTTCCCTATTGCAGTCGGGATCTTTTAAAGAGGACTGGCAGTCCTACGTTACCGGTTACACTGGTTAGCTGTCGATCCATTAGGCGCTTCAGCTCTTACCAACTGCCAGCGCAGGACTACCAGTCCTGGCTGCATTGTTTAAAAAAAGACGTTTGACATACCACAGATTGTCTTCCTGTCCTTCATTATATTACGTTCTACGCAGCATCGATTTAAGAGTCGGGAGCGCAGCCGCCGAGCTGCGCTCCCGAGATAGTTTGTATTGTCGCTGCCGCAGTGGATGCCGGATTCATACAGGAGGAGCACCCCTGGGGCAGGACAATGCAACCGGCTGGTTATTCACCACCGGATGGGTCGAGCTGGGGTGCGAAGCCGGGCTGGCCGAAGTTATTAAAGCCTCGCCCTTGGTTTCCGCCTTGAAATCTACCACGACCTCCAAATCCAGGGCCCGGGATGTAGCTGTTGTCCAGACCTTCGATCAGCCAGTCGTAGTGATCCTGGGTGATGGTGCCGTTCTCCAGCGCCTGACCGAAGGCATCGCGCATGGCTTCTGCTTTCTCAGCCTGGAGGACTTCCATCTCTGCCTGGACGGCGGACTGCACCGTCTCATGCAGCTCGACCAGGTTGACACCCTTTTCCTCGGCGATGTCGGCCAGAGTCTTGCCGGCCCACAGCTGTGCCGATAGCTCCTCGGCGGTCATGCCGAGCGCTTCAGCGGCGGCTTCAAGCCCGGCCTGGCCTCCCAACAGCCTGCCGGAGCCTCTACCACCGGGGCGTCCGTAGGACATCTCCGCGGTAGGGGTGGTGTCATCCTGGGCGAAGGCGATGCCGGTCAAAAGCACCCCCAGCGCACCGAACACCAGTAAGCTTGCTAAACCAATCTTCAACCATTTACTCATATCGTTGCTCCTTTCTGAAATTTTCATGTTAGTGGGTGTACTCAGTCGACTCCGTTGGATCCATATACAGGATAGCAAGGGAATGTTCAGAAAATATGAAGAAGTGATTTAGATTAGATTTAGATTGCCCATCCTGATTCGCAATTCCTAACTCGCCTGGGCGCAGCTAGGCAGGAATATTCGACAGGCAATATTACTCTTGCTGTGCCCCTACCTGAAACCCGGAACACCTGACACTTCCATCTCCCATCAGGTATAATTGCGGACATGTATTATCACATTTGGACTGAAGGCTGCCAGATGAACGTGGCAGATTCGCAGCGCGTCGCCTCCGCCCTGGAGCGCCTGGGCTACAATGCCGTGGGCAAACCCGACCAGGCGGACGTGATCGTGCTGAACACCTGCGTGGTGCGCCAGAGCGCCGAAGACAAAGCTGTTGGTCGCCTGTTCTCGCTGCGCCCGCTTAAGGAACGCAACCCGCACCTGGTGGTCAACCTGATGGGCTGCCTGGTGGGCGTCAAAGGGCATGAGCATCTGCAGAAGCGCTTCCCGTTCGTGGATGTGTTCTCCCCGCCCTCCGACCCGGGCCCGCTGGTCGCCCACCTGACCCAGGACGACAGCCGCCTGCAGGAGCAGGCCGAGACCGAGTCTCGCTTCGCCATGATGGACGGCGAGCTGGTGCTGCCGGAAGAGCAGCGCGGCTCGCTGGTTGCCTCGCACGTGCCGGTGGTGCTGGGCTGCTCGCACGCCTGCACTTTCTGCATCATCCCCTACCGCCGCGGCGTGGAGCGCAGCCGCCATGTGGGCGAGATAACCGCCGAGGTGCGCGCCCTGGTTGCGCAGGGTGTCAAGGAAGTCACCCTGCTGGGGCAGATCGTCGACCGCTACGGCAAGGACATCTCGGATGGGCCGGACCTGGCAGGGCTGCTGCGCATCGTGCACGAAGTGGACGGACTGGAGCGGGTGCGCTTCCTGACCTCCCACCCCAACTGGATGACGGACGAGCTGCTGGAGGCGGTGGCGGAGCTGCCCAAGGTCATGCCGCATATCGAGGTGCCGGTGCAAGCTGGTGACGATGAAGTGCTGGAGAACATGAAGCGCGGCTACACCGCCGATGACTACCGCCGCCTGGTTGCCCGCATACGAGCGCGCATCCCGGACGTCTCCATTGCTACAGACGTGATCGTCGGCTTCCCCGGCGAGAGCGAGGCACAGTTCCAGCGCACTTACAACCTGCTGAGGGAGCTGGAACTGGACGTGGCCCACCTGGCGCGCTATTCATCCCGCCCGGGCACAGTTGCTGAGCGGCGCATGGCCGATGATGTGCCCGAGGAGGAGAAGTGGCGCCGCTTCCGCCTGCTGGAGGACCTGCAGGAGGGCATCGCCGCCCGCATAAACGCCGGCTACCTGGGTGAGACGGTGGAAGTGCTTTTCGAAGAGCAGGTGCGCGGCCGCTGGAAAGGGCGCACGCCGACCAATAAGCTGGTATTCGTGGAGACGGATGAGGACCTGCGCGGCCAACTTCGCCATGTGCGCATCACCTGGACCGGTCCCTGGTCGATGCAGGCTGCCCTGCCGCACCGCACCGGCAGTGACTTGCCCCTGGGGCTGGTTCCTATTTCTATCTAATTCTGTATCTGGCTTGATGCACTCCAGAGCGACACTTCCATGGCTGGGGATGGTTTAGGTTTTGTCAGACTATAAATCCGCCGCAGACAAACTCTATCGCGCCAAATATGGTGAAATTTTGGCCGCGCTGCTGCGCCAATCCGGCTACCAGCATATCGACCTGGCAGAGGAAGCGGTGCAGATTGCCTATCAGCGCGCCCTTGAGAAATGGCCGGCTGGGATGCCGGACAACCCGGGCGGCTGGCTGTATACCGTGGCTCGAAACGCCTTTTATGAATCGCTGCGCAGGACGAGAACCGAAAACCAGAAGCTGGAGCTGATCCAGGGTGAAACCGGTCCGGCGGGCAGCTCGACATTACCCTCCGACAGATTGGATGAATTCAAAAGCGTTCCGGATGACCTGGCGGCGATGATCCTGCTGTGCTGCAACCCGGAGCTCAACCCGAAGGCCCAGGTATGCCTGACATTGAAGTCAGCGTGCGGGTTCTCGGTGAAGGAGATTGCCCGCTCGCTGGGCATGCAGGAAGAGGCGACGAAAAAGATTATCACCCGGGCAAAGCTAAAGATCGCAGACGACCAGGGGGTATTCCGCGATCTGGATACCGGCAAAATTTCAGCGCGCTTCCCGCTGGTGCTGGAAACACTCTACGCCATTTTTAATGAAGGCTATGCGGCTAGCAGCGGAGACCTGCAGCTCCGCCGGGAGGTTGCAGAAGATGCCATTCGCCTGGCAGATATCTTCCTGCAGACGAGCTTCACACCCAGGCAGTACCTCGGCGAGCTGTACGCATTGGTCGCTTTGATGCTCTTCCAATTCGCCCGCTTCGATGCTCGCATAGATGAATCTGGTCTACCTGTCCGCCTGCAAGAGCAGGACCGCGCTCGTTGGGATCAAGAGATGATCTCTGCCGGTTTCGAAGCCCTCAAGACTTCGCAATCAGCCGGGCAGCCGTCGATCTACCACCTTGAAGCCAGGCTCGCAACTCAGCATGCAGTAAGCCCATCCTTCGAACAGACCGACTGGCAGGTGATCCTTAGCCTATACGACCAGCTCCTGCTGCTGAAAGATACGCCGGAGGTAAGGCTGAGCCGGGTTGTCGCACTCAAGTACGCCACAGGCTGGCAGACGGCACTGGATGAGCTGGAAGCGCTCGAATCTGAGGTGCAGGCCGCGGCAGCGATGACCGTCGCCCGGTCGTTTCTGTTCCACGCAGTCCGGGCGGACCTGCTCGAATCTGCGGACCGGCGGCTCGAGGCACTGAGCGAGTGGGAAAAAGCGGGCAAAAACGCTCCGACGAAAGCGGACGCAGCTTATATCAACAATAAGCTGGCTAATCTTCCTTGAAAGTGTCCCTAAATCGACCCTGCAACCATCTTTCTAATGAATGCATGGATCGACCCTGCGTTCTAACCCCACTTTATTGGAGGCAGGAATGAGCTACTATATGATGTTATTACGGAATGAAAGCATTGATTTCGGAGCGTATTCCCCGGAGGAGATGCACAAGATCATGGCCGATTTCGATGTGTGGAACGCGCAGATGATCGCCGGAGAGCGGCTGATTGCCAGCGGCAGCTTGCAGGGCGGAGAAGGAAAAACGCTGCGCGCCGGGAATGTCATCGCAGATGGGCCTTACGGCGAGGTGAAAGAAGCCGTGATGGGATTTCTCTTGATCCAGGCGCAGGATATCGATGAGGCTACCGAGATCGCCTTGGGCTGCCCGTTCCTGCCGCGCGGCGGAAGTGTCGAGCTGCGCCATGTGCCGCAGCTGGAATTCGAAGATGCAGCCGGGCCTATTCTGGCTTCGCACGCTGCAGCACGCGAATTAAAGCTGGCGGGAGGGTCCTGACCCTCGCCGTGAGCCATAGATGCACACTGCCCTCCAGTCAGTTCGCTGATTGGAGGGCTTTTTTTATTCCTGTCCCCAAATCGGATCTCTATCCATCTTCTTTAATGAATGCAAGAGTACGCTCTCGTATTCACATTTCACAGACCTTGCCTGCAGATTAACAATCCAGGCACAAATCAAAGGAGGATCGTATGAACACACAGCATCAAACCATGGTTGGTAAGGTTGCCCTCGTCACCGGAGGCACCGGCGGCATCGGCAGGGAGACCGCGCTCGGTCTGGCAAGTTTAGGCGCGACGGTAGTTATCGTTGGCAAAGACCGTGCCCGCGGTGAGGCGGCGGTCGGCTACATCCGCGAGGGAAGCGGCAGCCAGAAGGTCTGCCTGATGACCGCAGACCTGTCGAGCCAGGCTCAAGTACACCGGCTGGCGCAGCATTATCAGAGCGAATTTTCGCGCCTGGATGTGCTGGTCAACAATGTAGCCGGCGTATTCCGCCACCGCCAGGAAACGGTCGATGGTCTCGAAGCGACATTCGCCCTCGGGCATCTGGCGCCGTTCCTGCTGACAAACCTGCTGCTGCCGGCGCTGCAAGCCAGCGCGCCGGCGCGAATCGTCAATCTGGTCTCGGATGGGCACCGGATGGCAGCGCTTGACTTCGATGACCTGCAGGCCGAGCACTGGTATCGCGGTGTCGATATTTACATGCGCACCAAGCTGGCAAACGTATTGTTCACCTACGAGCTGGCACTGCGTTTGGAGGGCTCCGGCATCACAGCCAACGCGGCCGATCCGGGCAGCGCGGACACGAATCTGATGCGCTCGACCACCCCCGATATGCTGCCTCCGATGATCCGGCTGATGTGGCCGGTCATCTCCCGCACGCTGGGGATCGCCTCGCAGGCAGCGCAGAGCTCGATTTACCTGGCCTCTGCCCTGGAGATGGATGGCGTAACAGGTCAATACGTCAGCCCAAAGCTCCAGCCGGTCGAAATCTTCGAAAGCCTCATACGATATCGAAACGGCTCGCAGGCTTTGGTCGCTGAGCGAGCAGCTGACCGGGATCAGCGTTGCGGGCGCAGCAGTACCGGCTGCGGCAGCCGGTGTCGCTGCCAAGGAAAGTGTCCCCGCCTTGTCCAGGTAGCCCGAGAGCGCAGGTGTTGCTGATCCCCCGAAGACCGCACTCCGGCCTTGATATGCAGCAGCAACCTGGTCTAACTTGTATCCGGATCCCGCGATCGGTTCCGATAGCTCCCCTTTCCATGGCAGCAGCCTCTGCCGGGAGAGGGGAGCATTTTTCGTTCCGGTTGCCATTTTATTCAAATCATTGTAAACTCACTTTGAATCGATCATTTATCGCATTTCATGGCAAAACGGCGGGCTCTGGTACGCGGCTGCTGGGGTTGGCCCTCGTGCTGCTGGCTTGATTTTTGGTATGTCGTTTGATGTTTGGAACTATGAACCTGCCTCATCCGTCTTAAGCGTGAGGACGTAAGGAGAGAAACGATGAATCAATCGCCGATGAACCAGACGCGCAAGAAGTTATTTCTGCCTCTGGGTCTGATCCTGCTGGTGATGCTTTCCTGCAATATGCCGGGCGTCGCCCAACCGACCGAATCGGGCGCCAGTGCGCTGTACACCGCGGCTGCCGAGACCACAATCGCCCAGCTGACCCAGGTGAGCGGCCCGCCGGCATCCCCGGCTGCCACCGGCATGGTGCCCACTTTCCCGGCGCCCACTGCCGCGGCCTCACCGCTAGTGACCGCGACTGCGCCGCCCGCCAGCACTACCCCGCTCGCCACCACTGCGCCCACCAGCGCCCCCCCACCGACCCGCACCCCCGTGCCGTGCGACGCGGTGACCTTCGTCAAGGACGTCACCGTCGGCGATAACACGCAGTTCTCCCCCGGCGCGCCGTTCATCAAGACCTGGCGGCTGCGCAATAACGGAACCTGCACCTGGACGACCGGCTACAGCACTGTCTTTGTAAAAGGGGATGCGATGAGCGCCGCCTCGCCCGTGCCGCTGCCGCATAACGTCGCCCCGGGCGATACGGTGGATGTGTCGGTGGCAATGGTCGCTCCGGATAAAGCCGGAACCTACCGCGGCGACTGGATGCTGCGCAGCGCCGGCGGAGCTTTATTCGGTCTGGGGGCTGACGGGAGCAAGCCGTTCTGGGTGCAGATCAAAGTTGTGGTGCAGACCGGTATCACCTACGATTTCCTGATCCAGGCCAAAGACGCCGAGTGGATCAGCAGCGTTGGCACGGAAGGCGCACCGCTGGCTTTCAACGGCGCGGATGACGACCCCAATGGTGTCGCCAAGATCAAGGATGCCGTTCTGCTGGAGACGGGCGCCACCTCCGGCAAGATCCTGCTCACCTACCCGCGCCGCCAGGATAACGGCGCAGTCTCGGGGCTGTTCCCGGCTTACACCGTGCAGAGCGGTGACGTTCTCAAAGCCAAGCTGGGCTTCATGCTGGATTACACCGGCGGCGTATGCGGGAGCGGCAGGGTAAAATTCCAGATCTTGTATAAGGAAGGCGGCGCGCCAAAGCTCTTGCAGGAGTGGACCAAGACCTGCTCCGGCGGCTTCACCGACGTGAACATTGACCTGAGCGGACTGAAGGGCAAGACAGTGCAGTTCGGCTTCGTCGTCCTGGCGGAAGGCGCGCCCACGGACGACTGGGCGGTATGGAACTCGCCGCGTATCGAGCAGTAATTTCGTCTTGTTAAGAATCTCGGACTTTCAACCGACCACCGCGATCCTTCGGATAGTCAGCCGTCGGCTGACCGCTTGACGACGCGCGATATACTTAATGCCTGACCTGTCCACCAGGAGGTGAGATTGTGAGAAAACTACGACCCGTCTGGGTCTTGTTATCCCTTGTGGCGCTGCTGCTGGGGGCCTGCCGCTCGGCCGCGCCCGCCGAGCCGACCGCCACCGGACCTGCTCCGGAGGCGGTGCGAACAGCCGCAGCCGAGACCGCCAACGCCCGCATGACCGAGATCGCCGCCGTGACGCCCACCGCTCCGCCGGTGACCGCCACCGCCACTACCGGTCCGACCGCCACGCAACTGGCACCGACGAACACCATCACGCCCACCGTCGAGATCAGTGGGGAGGATAAGCTCGACTTCGTCGCTGACGTCACCGTGCCGGACGGCACCACCATCAAGCCCGGTGATACATTCGTCAAGACCTGGAAGCTCAAGAATACCGGCACATCCACTTGGAGCAGCGGTCATTCGCTGATCTTCATCAGCGGGGAGCAGATGGGTGCGGCTGCATCCGTGCCGCTGACGATCAGCGTGCCACCCGGGGAGACCGGGGACGTCTCGGTCAGCCTGACCGCCCCCAGCAGCCCGGGCAGCTACTTCAGCTTCTGGATGCTGCGCGGCCCGGCGGGCAACAACTTCGGGCTGGGTCCCACCGGCGACCAGCCTTTTTACGTGCAGATCGTCGTCGCCGGGGATGGCTCCGGCACGGCGCTGCCCCCCGGTACATCCGGCAGCACAGTCACCGACGTCACCCTGGCAGTGGATAATGCCAATGTCCAGGATTCCTGCCCGTATACTTTCACCTTCGCCGCCCGTTTCGCGCTCAACGAAGCCGCGACGGTCAGCTACGAGCTGGAAGCCGAGACCGGATTCTCGATAACGCTGCCTGCCCCGACCACGGTGGCGCTGGGCGCCGGTGTGCATACCCTGAGCTACACCCTCGATTTCAACGATGATGTGACCGGCGTGGCGCAGTTCGTCATCACCGCCCCGGAGAGTGTGAAGTCCGCACCGGTCACCTTTACCCTGGACTGCCAGTGATCGCTGTCACCCGGGCGGTGAAGGCTGAGGCCCGGCGCCTGGGCTTTGAGCTGGTAGGGGTGACCACGCCGGACCCGCCCGCGCACCTGGATGTCTACCGGCACTGGCTGCAGGCCGGGCACAACGGCGAGATGGCTTACCTGGAGACCGAGCGTGCCCTACAGAGGCGCGCCGACCCGCGACTTATCCTGCCGGAGTGCCGGTCGATCCTGGTGCTGGGGGTGAGGTATCCAAAACCAGGGGATAGGGGAGAAGGGATAGGGGAAAAGGGAAAGGGGAGAGGGGAAGGGGAGAGTTGGCGAATTGGCGCGAATGACGCGAACGTCACTAAAGGGCAGGTGGCTTCTTACGCCTGGGGGGAGGATTATCATGAGGTGCTGCCGGGGCGCATGAAGGCGCTGGTGAGCTTCATCGAAGCAGAGGTTGGGCAGGTCATCCCCAGCCGCTGGTATACCGACACCGGGCCGCTGCTGGAGCGCGAGCTGGCGCAGCGCGCCGGTCTGGGCTGGATCGGCAAGAATACCTGCCTGATCCACCCGCGCCTGGGGTCTTATTACCTGCTGGCGGAGATCCTGCTGGGGGTCGAGCTGGAGCCGGACCCACCCTTCAGTGCTGACCACTGCGGCAGCTGCACGCGCTGCATCGATGCCTGCCCCACGGGGTGCATCCTGCCCGACCGCACTCTGGAGGCCTCGCGCTGCATCTCCTACCTGACCATCGAGCTGAAAGGTACCATCCCGGTAGAGCTGCGCGGGCAGATGGGCGATTGGGTCTTCGGCTGCGATGTCTGCCAGCAGGTCTGCCCGTGGAACCTGCGCTTTGCTGCGCCGCAGGGCGACCCAGCATTTGCGCTGCGCCCGGATGTGCCAGCCCCTGACCTGCTGCACGAGCTGGAGCTGACATCCCAGGAGTTCAACCGCAAGTTCAAAGGCAGCCCGGTCAAGCGCGCCAAAAGGCGCGGCTACCTGCGCAATGCAGCCGTGGCGCTGGGAAATTCAGGCTATCCGCAGGCCGTCCCCGTTCTGTCCGCAGCTCTATCCGGCGAGCTCGGAACCGCTGGTGCGCGGCCAGGCAGCCTGGTCGCTGGGCCAGATCGGCGGTGTGGAGGCGCGCCAGGCGCTGCTGGCAGCCGCTGAAGGCGAGAGCGACCCCGGCGTGCTGGAGGAGATCCAGGCCGCGCTTGCCGCGCCCGAAGGTTAAGCCATACTCAACCTGCTTCGTCATCTAATGCACCGCCTGCGCTCCCTCACCATCCTGCTTACCTTGCTGCTCGGCGCCTGCCAACCCCAGCCTGCAACGAACACTCCCTCCCCGGTCTGGGTGCAGCTAACACAACCCGTCCCGTCACAAACGAATTCTCTTGCTGCGCCCCTACGTGACACCGGGACACCCGATACTCGAACCCTCCCCACCCTCCCCACGGTTCGGGCGCAGCTAACACAACCTGTCCCATCACCAACGAATTCTCTTGCTGCGCCCCTCCATGACACCGGGACACCTGACACCGGAACACCCCTTCCCCCTTCCCCCTCCCCCTTGACATCCTTGGTCTTCACCGGCGTGATCGTGCCGGCGCGCTGCGTGCAGGCAGCCATCGACGAGCGAGGGAATGCGGATTATATTTTTGATGAAGTGCGCGGGGTGATCTCGGACGCTGACCTGGCGGTGGGCACGCTGAACGCCACCATCAGCGACTACCCGCCGCACACTGGCTGCGTGCCGACCTACGTGCTGGTGGGCGGATCGGGCAACGCAGCTGCCCTGCAGCGTGCCGGTTTCGACGTGATGAGCGTGGCGACCAACCATATCAAGAACTGCGGGCTGATGGACTGCGAGGACCGGGCATTCTTCGACACGTTGGACAACCTGCGCCGTGCCGGCATCATCCCGGTCGGCGCCGGGGTGGATCACGACGAGGCCATGCAGCCGGTGGTGGTGGAATTGGACGGCGTGCGCTTCGGAATCGTCTCGCTGGGGCAGATCGAGCCGATGGCATTCGCCGGGCCGGATAAGCCGGGCATTGCCGTGCTCAACGAGCAGAACCTGAAGCAGGCTATACAGGCCGCCCGGCAGGTCTCCGACGTGGTCATCGCCATGCCGCATTGGGGGCCGGAGGACGTGCCCTGGCCGAACTACATCCAGCGCGAGCTGGCGCGCCAGCTGGTCGAGGCGGGCGCCGATCTGGTGGTCGGCAACCACACCCACGTGGTGCAGGCGCTGCAGGATATCGACGGGGTGCCGGTCTTCTACGGTCTGGGCAACTTCGTCTTCGACCAGGGGCTGCGCGACCACCAACAGGGCGTTATCTTGAAGGTGTATTTCGATGGCGAGAAATTTGCCGGGTACGACCTGATCCCTACCCACGTCGACCGGGACGGGACGGTGCATATCGCCGAGGCTGGAGTGGCGGCAGAGGTGCTGGAACGCACCGCCCATGCCAGCCGGGAGCTGGGCGCGAGCCCGGCGCTCGCCTACCTGCCTTCGATGACCCTGGATGAGGCCGCCGGTCTGGAGCGAGAGCAGATATTCCGGCACCTGCTCGAGGTGTGGCTGGCATACTACACCTCAGCCGCCGTGACCAACACTGCCCGCATCTCGGATTTCGAAATCTCAGAGATCACGCTGGATGAAGGTTTGACCGAGGTTGTGTGGGGCTGGGGGCCTGAATCTGGCGCCGAGGTGAGCTACTCCGTGCGCCCGATCGTCCCGGGTTTTACCCTCTGGGCAGCCGGGAACGGGGAACTGACCCCAGATGGCTGGGCGCGGGGGAAGCGTGCCGTGGTGGGTCTGAAGCTGGATGGGGGCCGCTATTGGCTTAAGATTCTGGATGATGATTTCTATCGCTGATGATCGCTAGAAAATCCGCTGGCTGGAGAGCCTGGACAGGACCTTCTTTGAAGTCCTTCGGGTTGCGGGTCACTAGGTATTTGCAGCCGGCAGCTTCCGCAGCGGCCATCTGCACGGCATCTTCGAAGTCCTCCCACCCGTATTGCAGGGCTGTTTCAACTACCGTTTGATCAATGGCAGCCACATGGAAGACAGCCAACATTTTCTCTATAGAGAGCGCAGCGATAGGGGGAGAAGTCTGACGGGTATAGAGATAATGGATTGTTGTGATGCTGTGAGCTGCTAGCATGCCCACAATGTAACCAGTCTCTGCGAGCCGCCAGATTGCCGCCGAGTCCTTGTAAAAAGGGTCACGTCTTGAAAGGACGTCCAGGATAACATTGATGTCGAACAGCACCTTTGTTGGCAGTTCGTCATTCAAGGTATTTGGCTTCCAGATGCCTGTGGTAATCTTCGAGTGAGGTCTCTGGGGAGAGCGATCCAGTGAGCATATCCAGTACTGGAGTATCTGACTGCGCCAGCATTTCCTTGTCCAGCGAGCGGAAGAATTCGCGGACTAGACGGGTTACCGTTGTGCCGTGGTCCCTGGCATACCGCCGGGCTCGTTCAAGTGCCTCAACCTCGATGCGGATTGTGAATTTCGTCTTTTCCATCTCGGTCTCCTGCCAGACATTGTACCACAAATTCGTCTGACAAGACCAATCCACTTTTCGATATTGGTGGTTTAATCCGTCTGGCAGCCCCTACACTCCCCGAATAACTGCAGCCAGTGCTCGCCGATCTGGTAGCCGCTGTCTTTCCCCACCTGGCGCATCAGAGGCTCGATCAGCCCGCTGTCCCCACTGAAGTACTCGACCCTGCCGCAATTCTGGCAGATCAATAAATGCTGGTGCCCCGAGCTGGCGGCGATGAAAGCCTGGCAGCCAGAGGGCCGGTGCACGCGCTGCACCAGCTCCAGTTCTTCCAGTTTCTCGATGGTGCGGTAGACGGTCACAAGTCCCAGGCGCGGGTACTCCCGGCGGGCGCGCTCGAAGACGTCGAATGGGCTGAGCAGGTGCTGGCTCTCGGCGATCGCCTCCACCACCGCCCGGCGCGGCTGCGTCAGTCGGTAGCCGTTGGACTGCAGGTCGCCCAGCCAGGCTGCGGTTTTGGAATGATCCGCTTTCTCGCTCATCTCATGCCCCTGCCGGGTGGCGCTGTTGGCGGCTCTGGACCAGCGCCCGCCCGCTCCATGCCAGGGCGAAGACGGCAGTGCTGGTCAGCACGATCGCCGCGCCGGAGGCAATGCTCAGGTAGTAGGACAGGTACAGACCGACCACGCCTGCCAGAGAAGCCAGCGCCGCCCCCAGCGCCATCATATACGGCAGGCGTCTGGTGAGCAGGTATGCTGTTGCAGCCGGTGTGACCAGCATGGCGACCATCAATGCCACGCCGACCGTCTGTAACGAGACAGCGATGGTAACCGCGATCAGTACCAACAGCAGGTTGTTCAGCAGACTAACCGGCATGCGCAGCGTGGTAGCCAGCACCGGATCGAAGGACAGGGTCAGGAACTCCTTATACAGCCCAAAGATTACCAGGATCACCAGACCGCCAAAAACCACGATGATTCCGAGGTCGCGCAGCGAGACGGCGAGCACGTCTCCGAACAGGAAGTGGCTCAAGTCCACAGCGTAGCTGCGCACCGAGGAGATCAGGGCGATCCCCAGGGCGAACATACCGGCGAAGATGATCCCGATGGCGGTGTCTTCTTTGATCTGCGCTTTCCTGGCGATGGCGCCGATGCCCAGTGCAGAGACGATCGAAGCTCCTAACGCCCACCAGAAGAGCGGCTCGCGCGCGCCTCCATTGACCAGGTAGCCCAGCGCCACGCCGGGCAGGATGGCATGTGCCAGGGCATCCCCGAAGAAAGCCATGCCGCGTAGCACCACATAGGTGCCCACCACCGCGCACACAATCCCTACCAGCACTGCTGCCACCAGACCGCGCTGCATGAAGGCATACGAGAGCGGCTGCAGCAGGGCATCCAGCATGGCGTTCATTCCGCCCCTTCGCTGCCATCACAGCAGTCATCGCCCAGCGCCAGCAGACCACCTTCGGTCTCGAGCATATGCAGCCGCCCGCCGTAAGCCAGCACCAGCTTTTCCGGCTGCAGCACCTGACCGGCTGGACCGAAGCCGACCATGCGCCGGTTGAGCAGCAGGACGCGGTCGAAATAGCGACCAGCCTGATCAAGGTCGTGCGTGGCTACCATAACGGTGACGCTCTTCTGCTGCAGCCTCTCCAGGAGCGCCAGCAGGCTCTCCTGGGCGGGAGTATCCAGCCCGGAAAGCGGCTCGTCCATCAGCATCAGCTCAGCCTCCTGCGCCAGGGAGCGGGCGATGAACATGCGCTGCTGCTGCCCGCCCGAGAGCTGGCTGATCTGCCTGCCGGCCAGGTCGCTCAGCTCGACGGTCTCCAGGGCTTCGTGCACCAGTTTCCAGTCCAGTTTGCTGGGCCAGGTCAGCGGGCGCAGCTTGGCGCTGCGTCCCATCATCACCACATCCGCCACGGTGACCGGGAAGTGCCAGTCCACCTGGCTGCGCTGGGGGATATAGGCTATGCAGACATGCCCCACCGGTCCGGAGCCGAACACGTTCACCTGCCCGCTGGACGGCGCCAACACCCCGGCGATTACCTTGAACAGCGTGCTCTTGCCGGCTCCATTCGGTCCGACAACGGCGACCTGCTCGCCGGCGTGCAGATGGAAGGTGATCTCCTCCAGCACTGAGTGCCCGTTATAGCGCACGCTCAGCTTGTGAACGTCGAGGATGGGTTGGTCGTGTGCGTGGCTGGTATGGGGGTACACGTCTATTCCTCCAGGCGGAGTTCCCGCTGGCGACCGATAACTACTAGAATGTGAGTGCGGCTGGAAGTCACTTTAGAGAGTCCACAATGGTTTGCACATTATAGCGCATGAGCTGGGTGAAGCTGCCTGCCTCCCCGCCCGGCTGGCTGAGAGAGCCTGTATAGATGAAGACCAGCTCTGCCCCGGTGTCGGAGGCCACCTGTTCGGAGAGTGCCGGGTTGACTGATGTGCCCACCAGGATGGCGGAGACGTCTTGGGAGCGGATGGCATCCACCAGCTCGGCAAGCTCCTGCGCGGATGGGGCCGCGCTGCTGCTAAGGGCGGGCACCACCAGACCGACCTGTTCGAATCCATATTCATCGGCGAAATATCCCAGGACTGCATGATCGCTGACCAGCTTGCGCCGCTCGGGGGGAACGAGTTCCACCTGCTGGCGGATCCAGGCATCCAGCTCGCGCAGCTCGGCGATGTAGTTCTCGGCGTTGGCCTGGTAGGTCTCCCGGTTGGCCGGGTCTGCCTCTGCCAGCGCCCCGGCGATATTCCCCGCCCAGACGATCACGTTGTTGGGGTCCATCCAGGTGTGCGGGTCGCCTTCTCCAACTTCGTGCTCTTCCCCTTTGTGTGCATCTGCCATGAGAGAGATCACTTCGATCCCTTCAGAAACTTCTACGATAATGCCATCAGCATTGGCCTGCAGCACCCCATCGAGCGCTTCCTCAAGCCCCAGACCATTGATGAAAATCACCTGGGCATCGCTAACGGCGGCGATGTCCTGCGGGCGCGGCTCGAAAGAGTGCGGGTCTCCCCCGGCCGGGATAAGAACGACCAGCTCGATGGCATCCCCGCCGACCTTTCCGACCACGTCGCCGACGATGCTGGTGGTGGAGACCACCCGCAGCCTGCCATCGGGGGGCGGGCTCTGGCTTCCAGCAGGGGAGCAGGAGGAAAGTGCCAACAAAAATATTATGGGGAGGGTGAGGTAGATGCGCAAGCTGTTGTCCTATAGAAAACGATAATCATTTTCATTATAATCCAGGCTGTTAGCCTGTCAATCCCCTGCTTCTAAGGCCAATACAAAACAGGCTGGAGTTCAGACCCCAGCCTGCCTGGCAGCAAAGAAAAGCAGCCCTAAGGCGTTGCCGTAGGCGTCGGTGGGCTGCCCGTCGCGGTTGGCGGTGCGGGCGTGGTGGTCGGCACCGGGGTGACCAGCTGGACGATGATGATCAGCTTCTGCCCCACAAAGATATCGTTGGGGTTCTCGAGGTTGTTCTCTTCCACGATCGAGTTGATTGTGCTGAGGAATTTTTCTGCAATGATCGCCAGCGTATCGCCCGTTTTGACGAAGTATTCGATCTGCGAACCAGGGCGCAAGGTGTCTGGCAGCGGGGTCTCGGTGGGCAGCTCGGTGTCCGGACCGGGGATGGTGAGCTGGTCGCCGATATCGATGATCGGGTTGTTCGGGTCGAGGTTGTTGATCGCGATCAGGACATCCAGGTCGACATTGAACCTGGTGGCGATATCGAACAGGTTGTCGCCTTCCACGACCTCGTAAACAAAAGGACCGCTCGGAGTCGGGGTGAGGGTCGCCGTAGGTGTTTCGGTCGGGGTAGCGGTTTGGGTGGGTGTTGCGGTCAGTGTGGAGGTCGCTGTGGGGGTCGAGGTCTCGGTGGGTGTGGCTGTCTCGGTTGGGAAGAGCGCTATCGAGGGCATTTTGATATTATCGCTCAGCAGCCAGAAAATGATCACTGCCGCTCCGATAACCAGCAGCACAGCCGCAATGCCCAGAATCATGGGCGCTCTCTGCGCGGTCTGCTGGCGCTTGCGGTAAGCTTCGATCACGTCTTGGGGGTTATCTTTATCGCTCATATCGCTTCCATAAGCGCCCCGGTTAGGAGACGCTGCTGATTTTGTCTGATTCTAACCCATTTTTCGGATGTTTGTGAAACACGGGCAGCACTTAACCAAGCTATAATGCCAGAGGACAGGTAGCGCTTGGATGTGCATTCATCCTGCTGCACGAGCCATTTAAGAGACGAACAAGCGGGCGCGCGAGTTCCCATCATGCCTGAAGGAGAAAATTGATGCGCATTGCAGTATTCGGCACTGGAGGGGTGGGCGGCTATTTTGGCGGGCGGCTACCGGGGTCAGGCTTGTAACGCACGATGATGCAGCCGTAGGCCGGTGTCAGGTCTGGGTCAGGCTGCCGGCCTGCCAGCACTGCGGTCACAGCCTCACGCAGGTAGTGCCGGCTGGGCTCCCGTTTGCGGAAAGTGACGTCATCTAAAGCGCCCTGGTAGCGCAGGTTCCCGTCCGGGTCGATCACGAATAGATGCGGTGTGGTGCGTGCGGAATACAGGTCGGCTACTCGATGGTCGGGGTCCAGCAGGGGGGAGAGATTGCGCTCCAGTGCCGCTTGCTCGATCTGCGCGCGAGATTTCATTGGCATTCGATGCAATCGCCAGCATCACTACAGCACCGCCCCATTCCGCCAGGCAAGCCTGCAGCGCATTATCGGTGCGTGCCGAATGTGGGCACTCCGCCGACCAAAAATTCAGGATGACGACTTTCCCGCTCAGTGCGCGGAGGGTATGCATCTGCCCGTCGATATCCATCAGGGCGAAGTCCGGCGCGGGCTGGCCGGTGGGGATCAGGGTATCCATTGCGGTGCATAGCCTCCGGTGATCAAGCGCGTTGCCCCGGACCCATCCGCCTGCATCAGCCATAACTCGGGTGGGTCGATCAGCGAGTTCTTGTTGAATCTCACATAAGCCAGCTGCCCCCCGTCCGGTCTCCAGGTCAGGTCGTAGTGGTTGTAATAGGGGTCGTTCGTGATGCTGGTCGCCTGCCCCCCATCGGAGGGCATCAGCCAGATCTGTCGTCCGGGAGTCCAGCGCTGCAGGTCCAGGTATTTGCGCCCGAAGGCAAGGATGTCTCCATTCGGGGAGTAGGAAGGCGAGCTGTCCTCCACGTTGTTCACGGCTGTCAGGTCGAGCATGCTGCTGTCCAGATTGTAGCGCAGCAGACGGCTGGTAGGGATATCCTCCAGGTCGGTCGAGGCGCTATCTGCGATGGGAGCGGTATAGATCTCAGGAATGACGTAGTAATCACCGGAAGGGTGCCAGGCGCCCGGAAAGCCGGTCTGGCTGGGGAAGGCGGCTACTTCCCTGCCCTGCACGTCCTGGACGACGAATTCGGAACGGTCGTAGTCGTAATAGGTCAGCAGGCCATCCGGCGACCACTGCGGCTGTTGGGTTTTGTGATCGTCGGGAGCGGCTAGGGCTGGCTCACCAACATCGACCTGTGCGCCGGTTTCAGTGGCTGCCAGGGGCAGCAGCCAGACCTGGGGCATATCCACCTGCCCTGCACCGGTCAGAGCGGTGCGCTCGTATGCCAGGTAAGCGCCATCCGGGGAGACTACCGGGTACCTGCAAAGCGCGTCGGGGCATTCGAGCAGCAGATGTTCACTGCCGCTGGCAAGCTCCAGCCGGTACAGGCTGCTGCCGCCATCGCCCTGGTGAGTATTGTAGAAGAGCGCAGTTCCGCGCGTGTTCAGGCTGTAGTCCAGCACGGCGCCGGGTGCATCGCTGAGCTGTTGGATAGCTCCGTTGTGTGTGTCGAGCAAGTACAGTTCGGCAGGCGCGTTGGATGGATACAGGTATACCAGCCTGGGATGTCCGATGGTGAACTCCCAGCGTGTGTCCTGGCGTGTGACCAGCGGCAGGATGCCCTGCGCTCTGGCTCCGGCTTCCAGCACGACGCTGACACTCTGCCCGCCTGCCCAGGGCTGCTCAGGTGTGAAGGTCAGCGCGTTCCCTTCCCAAGTGAAATCCCCGCGGGTAGGTGGTTCTATGCTCAGCTTTTCAGCCACGCTGGCTGCCTGCATCGGACGGGAGAAACTCACCCGCAGCGGCGTCCCAGCCTGGACAGGATCAGAGCCTTGCTCTGGATAGACCTCCACAACGCGCGGCATGCCCCAAATGATGATCGCGGCAATAACGCTTACCAAAATGATAGCCAGCACTGTCAGTGCTATGCGTAGTTTGCGCATGCTTGTATTATAATCCCAGCACCTGTTTTGGCTTTCTCGAGGAAACCAGGACGTCCTTGCCTGGGTATCCTTGGGACTGCGGTCAAGTGTATATTGTATAAGTCATTTCCCGGAAAGCTGCATTCACCGCGATCTGCCTGGCGTAAGGCCGGCAGTTGTTATTCGTTCAGGCAGGTGCTGCCATGAGCGTTTTGAAACGCTGGCAGTTCTGGCTCGGTCTGGCGATCAGCCTGCTATTCCTGTATTTCGCCCTGCGTGGGCTGGGGTTGAAGGACCTGGGTGAGGCGCTGAAGGGAGCCAACTATGCCTGGCTGCTGCCCGGTGTGGCGGTATATTTTATCGGCGTGTGGGTGCGTGCCTGGCGCTGGCATTATCTGGTCCGCCCGGTGAAATCGGTGCCGACGCGGAAGATGTTCCCCATCGTGGCCATCGGCTACATGGGCAATAATATCTACCCGGCACGCGCCGGAGAAGTCTTCCGGGCGCTCTTCCTTAAAAGCAGGGAGGGTGTGCCCATCTCTACCTCCCTGGCGACCATCATCGTCGAGCGTATCTTCGATGGGGTGGTTATGCTGGCATTCGTCTTCCTGAACCTGCCGGAGCTGGCTCGTCTGACCGCCGATTCAGGATTCGTAGGCAGCATCCAGACGGTTGCCCTGTGGGGTACGACCGCGTTCTTTGGTGCGCTGCTAGTGTTCCTGCTGGCAGCCATGTACCCGGAGAAATCCTACGACCTTGTTTCGAGACTGGTGAACCGCCTGCTGCCGGAGCGCTATCGCCAGACCACCTTGAGCCTGGTGGACAAGTTCCTGGGTGGGCTGGGGGCGCTGCGCTCTCCCCGGGACGCGTTGATGGTCTTTTTCACTTCAGTGGTCATCTGGCTGCTGGAGACATGGAAATACTGGTTCGTCATGCACGCCTTCCCGTTCCAGGTTAGCTTTTATGCGCTGATGTTGATGAATGGCATCGTCAACCTGGCAACCACCATACCATCTGCCCCGGGCTACGTAGGGACATTCGATGCTCCCGGGATCGCCGTGCTGACCGCCTACGGCGTGGATAAGGCTGTCGCGGCTGCTTATACGCTGGTGCTGCACATCGCCCTGTGGGTGCCGATCACAGCTTTAGGAGCGTATTACTTCCTGCGCGAAGGGATGAAATTGGGGGCGGGTATGGAAAAGCTGGAGGTCAAGCGTTGAAAAAGATCGCCATCCTGGGTGCCGGCATCGGCGGCATGGCAGCGGCTTACGACCTGACCCGTTCCGGGTATCAGGTGGTGATCTACGAAGCCAGCGATGGCGTCGGCGGGCTTGCCTCAGGCTTCAAAGCAGAGCACTGGGAATGGTCGGTCGAAAAATACTACCACCACTGGTTCCAGTCCGACCGGCATATCCTGGAGCTGATCGATGAGCTAGGGTGGAGCGAGAAAGTTCTTTTCCCGCGCCCTTATACAGTGCTCTACTACCGGGATCAATTCTATCCCTTCGACTCGATACTCTCCGCCCTGCTCTTCCCCGGGCTGGGTTGGGGCTTGAACAAGCTGCGCTTCGGTCTGGTGGGGCTGTACCTGCGCCTGACAGGCAGCTGGCAGCCTTTGGAGAGCACCACGGTGGATACCTGGATGCGCAAATGGGCCGGTGACCGGGTGTACGAGCTGATGTGGGAGCCGCTGATGGTGGGCAAGTTTGGCGAGCGATATGCCCGGCAGGTCAACATGTCCTGGATGTGGGCACGCTTGAAGGCACGCACCACCCGTCTGGGGACGTTCGAAGGCGGCTTCCAGGCATTTGCGGATGCATTTGCCCAACGCCTGCTTGAGATGGGCGTGCAGCTGTGTCTTTCAGACCCGGTAGAAAAAATCGAATTGCTGCCTTCTGGGAAGCTGGTTATCTCGGCAGGCTCAGGCGAGGAGCAGTACGACCAGTGCCTGGTGACCACATCTCCGGCCGTGCTGGCGCGCCTGGCACCTGGTCTGCCCCCGGATTACCTGGAAGGTCTACTGGGTTTGAAGAGCATGGGTGCGGTGGTGATGGTGCTGGCTTTGAAGCAGCGCTTATCGGAGCAAGGATATTACTGGTTCAACCTGCCCAAATCGGCCGGCTTCCCGTTCCTTGCCCTGGTTGAGCACACCAACTTCGTATCCGGTGAGCATTTCGGCGGGGACCATATCGTGTATGCCGGGGATTATCTCGAGCCGGAGCATGAATACTTCCAGATGAGCAAGGATGAGCTGCTGCAGCGATTCCTGCCCGCCTTCTCACGCATCAACCCGGCTTTCACCGCCGATTGGGTGCGGGAGACCTGGCTGTTCCGTACGACGTATGCACAGCCGGTGCCGCTGGTGAACCACTCGCGCAACATCCCCGCCATCCAGACGCCGGTAGCCAACCTGTATTTTGCCAGCATGAGCCAGGTCTATCCCTGGGACCGGGGCACTAATTTCGCGGTCGAGATCGGTCGTCGGGCGGCGCGCTTAATGCTGGATGGGCTTGCTGAGAAATAGCCGTGCCAAGGTTAAGCTAAGCGGCAGGCACCTTGCGCAGGCGGTGTTCGACCATCAGACAGGCGTTCATCACCACCATCAGCCCGGCTTCTTTGGCCGCTTCGGATGCTTCGATATTGATGATCCCCTGCTGCATCCAGACCGCTTTTGCCCCGATCTGGATGGCGTCCTCGGCGAACGGTGGCACGGCCTCGCTGCGGCGGAAAAGCAGCACCAGATCGACCGGCTCGGGAACCGACTTCAAATCCGGGTAGGCAACCTCCCCCAATACTTCGCTTAGAGCCGGGTTGACCGGGATGATCCGGTAGCCGTGCCTCTGCATATACGCCGGGACATAATAACCGGCGCGGTTCGGCTTCGAGGATAGCCCCACCACAGCAATCGTGCGGCAGGTTTGCAAGATGCTTTCGATGGTCTCTGGGTCTCTGTGCTTGTAGCGGATTTTCAAAATTCTCTCCCGGTCGCAAGGTGTGCCTGGACGCAGTGAAGTCTTTTTGAATTATAACTGGAACTTACCTAACTCAGGGGGATGCTAAAATACGGCATGGATTTAAATTCCCTGCGTGCCTTACAGGCCGAGGATGGTCAGACTGTCCTGCAGGCTGCCGCCAGCCTAGAGCCGCGCGAAGTGGATTTCCTGCGCCACTTCCAGGCGATGTGCCGCAGCTATCCCGAGAGCCTGGCGCGCCCGGCTCTGGAGACCGCAATACTGCGCCGGGAGGCGGCAGCCAAGTTCCCTTTTGCTGACCGGTTGTATTTGACCCGCGAGGCGCTGGAGCAAGCATCCTCCTGGCAGATCGCCGCGTACCGGGCGCGGCGCTACCGGGGCTGCAGCACCACGCTAGACCTGGGCTGTTCGGTCGGCGGGGATACCCTGGCACTGGCGGATGTCGCGCCTGCCATCGGGGTCGACACCGACCCGCTGCGACTGAGGATGGCACGCCTCAACCTGGGGGCGTTGGGGAAGGGAGACCACGCCGCTTTCGTCCAGGCAGACATCACCGCATCCTTTCCGTTCATCCAATCTGTGCTTGGGAAACCCGGCCGCGAGCAGGCGGGTATATTTTTCGATCCTGCACGACGCCGTTCTGGAAAGCGTCTCCGTTCGGTGTATGCTTACCAGCCTCCGCTGCACGTAGTCAAGTCCTGGCTAGCCGAGTTCCCGTCCGTCGGGGTGAAGATCTCGCCTGGCGTAAACCTGGTTGAGCTGCAGGAGTACCAGGCCGAGGTGGAGTTCATTTCCTTGGGGGGCGAGCTCAAGGAGGCTGTGCTGTGGTTCGGACCGCTGCAGACCACGACCCGCCGGGCGACCTTGCTGCCAGGCGAGCACACGATGGCGACCGGGCAGGTCGCAGCGGAGGGGCAGCCCGCTCTGCCTTTAGCTGAGCCGCGCGCCTGGCTGTACGAGCCGGACCCGGCTGTAATGAGAGCCGGGCTGGTCGCCGGGCTGGGCACCCGCCTGGATGCCGCCCAGCTGGACCCGGATATCGCTTATCTGACTGCGGATGACTACCAGCCGACACCATTCGCCCGAGCATGGGCGGTTGAAGACTGGTTCCCTTTCGGGTTGAAGAAGCTGCGCACATACCTGCGCCAAAGGCAGATTGGCAGGGTCACGGTGAAGAAGCGCGGCTCACCGCTGGAGCCGGAAGCGCTGATCCGCGACCTGCGCCTGCAGGGGGATGAGGAGCGGGTGCTGTTCCTGACCCACTTGCGCGGGCGACCGGTGGTGATCGTCGCGCTGCCGACTCAGGCTGGCGTTTGACCTTTTAGTGCTTTTCCAGATAGTGGGAAGCTGCCACTTTACCCTGGACCCGTAACATCAATCTTTCTTAAAAAGCGGCAGGTGCCCCAGGCTCATGATGCCATCCCACTGCTCGATATCGCCTTCGGTGAAGATCGCTGCCACGCGTACGATGCTGGCGCCGGCTTTTTCCATCAGGCGGCGCATGCCGCTGAGTGTAGATCCGGTGCTGACCACATCGTCGACCAGCACTGCCCGCCGGCCGCGGATCAAGTTGTGGTCTTTTTCGTCCAGATAGAGCATCTGCGGCTCGCCAGTCGTGATCGACAGAGTCTCTGCGGAGAGCGCCACGCCCATATAAGGCTTATAGACTTTGCGCAGCACTACATAGGGCTGCCCGGTTTGCACCGATAGAGCGTGTGCCAGGGGGATGCTTTTTGCTTCGGCGGTCACCAGGATGTCGTAATCATTCGCAGCCAGTTTTTCCGCCAGGGCGTGGGCGCATGCCTGCACCAGCTCGGTATCGCCCAGAATGTTCAGTACGGCAATCTGCAATCCAGGGGCGACTTCGAAGAGCGGCAGCTCGCGCTGCAGTCCGGCGATCTCGACGCGGTATGTGTCACGGTGGGCAGTCAATGGGATGTCCTCCTCGGGGTTTTCGTGTTCAGGTGCTATCAGGGAAGCGATTCTTCATCGCGAAATGCGCTGATCATCATTTCGATGGAAGTGCTCTGTTCAGGCGGCGGCTCTTTACCTCGGGCAGAATTCTTGCGCCGGTACATGTCCTGGTCGGCCTCATCCAGCAGTTGCTCGGGCGTCAGCCCGGACCGGAATGCCGATACGCCGACGCTGACACTCAGGCGGGCGCTGCCAAAGCTGCGCGCCGACACGGCGTTCCGGATGCGCTCTGCGATGGCAAGCGCCTTGCGGCGGTTCGTCTCAGGCAGGATGACCACAAATTCATCCCCTCCGAACCTGGCAATTGTATCCGAAACCCGCAGCTGTGTGGAGAATAGGCGGGCGATGATTTTCAACACCACGTCCCCTTTCAGGTGCCCGTAGGTGTCGTTGAAGGTCTTGAAGCCATCGATATCCAGCAGCAGCACGGAGAGCTGGTGACTGTATCGCCCGGCGCGTTCCATCTCGCGCGGCAGCATCTCGTTGAAGAAATGGCGGTTATACACCCCGGTCAGACTGTCGGTCCAGGCGATGCGCTGTACGTCTTCATACAGGCGGATATTCTCTTTGGATACCATGTACTGCCGCACCAGGACGAAGAATATCAAGACGTAAGCACCGACCAGCATACCCATAAACCTGCGGTCCGGGCTCAGGTTGGTGGAGATAACCCAGAGCAGCAGCCCCATGCCTCCCGCGATAGCCAGATACGGCAGGGTCAGCCGCAGCATCTGCACCCCGGGTCTGATGCGCACTGCCGGATCTTTCAGCATCCCCGGACCGGAAGTGATCAGGCGGGCGGTAGACAGGATCTGGGCCAGCACCGCGCTCATCCACATCACGTTCAGGTAGGCGATGACATACGGCAGTTCCCTTAATTCGTACACCGCAAATGCGATATCCCCTATGAGTGAGAACAGCATCGCCAATACGATGAGTCCCAATACCCAGCGGGCTGCCCGGGTCAGGTCGCGCAGCAGCAAGGCCAGCGCTACAGTCAGGATCAGGAAATCCCCTACCGGGTAAAACAGGGCTACATTTTCACCGAGCGTGCTTGAGAGAAGATCAGGAGAGGCCAGGAAGAAGTACCACAGCAGCATGCCGAAGAACATCAGCAGGATGCCGATATCGAGAGCCAGCAGGCTGCGGTCCTGGCGGGGGACAAAGACAAATGAAAGCAGGAATACGCCGACCAGTGTCAGCGGGTAATAAAGGAAGTAGAAGTAGTCTGCCAGGCTTGGGAAGGGGTCGATGCCCAGGACGACATCGAAATAGGTCCACATCCCTTCGGCGACGACGTAGCACCAGGAGCCAAGGGTGAGCAGGAACCATGCCCAGCGCAAGGTCATGCCATAGGCGCGCTGGGATATGATGTACACGCCGAGAACCCCTGCCAGCATGTTGAGCAGGACCAGCCCGATCCCGGAGAGCAGCGAGTCAGTGTACGAGCTGTGATGACCGCTGAAAATCCAGGCGATGTAAGCGATAATTCCCAGCGTGGATACAGTTGTGATCACCCCTGCCGGCGTACGCAGCAGCAGGCGGCTTGAAGTATCCGCTTTCATCCCAAAATTAGTCTATCATAGATAAATCGCGTGGTCCTCAACAGTATTGTTAGCACAAGATATAAATCTATATCTGCTATAATCGCCCTTGTTGGAGCGTAAAGAGCAACATTTCACCCCCATGCACATCATCAAGATGGCGGTCTTGACTGCCGTCCTGATGAGCGCGCTGCTGCTCTCCGGCTGTGACCTGGACGAAACCTCCGCCCCGCTGGAAACGCTGCCGGCGGGTGGTGTGCCAGGCATGCTGGTACCGGGTCTTCTTCACCGACCCGGACGACCCGGCTGCAAGCCGCTATCGGGGCGGTCCGGACGAGGACCTGGTGGAAGCCATTAGCGCTGCGCGCTTGAGCGTGGACGTGGCGGTGATGGACCTCGACCTGTGGAGCCTGCGCGATGCCTTGATCGAAGCCCACCGGCGTGGTGTGAAGGTGCGCATGGTCGTGGAAAGCGACTACCTGGATACGGAGGAGATCCAGCAGATCAGGGAGGCAGGCATCCCGCTGCTCGGCGACCGGCGCGAAGGTCTGATGCACGACAAGTTCCTGGTCATCGACCGGCTGGATGTCTGCACCGGCTCGATGAACTACACCGTCAGCGAGGCGTACCGCAATAACAACAACCTGGTCTGCATCCGCTCCTCCCGCCTGGCAGAAAACTATACTGCCGAGTTCGAAGAGATGTTCGTGGATGACTTGTTCGGCCCTGGCTCACCGGACAATACGCCTTACCCGGCGTTCTCGGTGGACGGCACCCGCCTGGAGGTGTACTTCTCTCCGGACGACGGCACGGCATCACGCCTGGTCGAACTGGTAGGCGGCGCCCAGCAAAGTGTTTACTTCCTGGCGTATTCCTTCACTGCGGATGATTTGGCAGATGCGCTTATGGATCGCTACCAGGCAGGAATTGAGGTAGCCGGGGTGATGGAAGCCCGCCAGGTGGAATCCAACATCGGCTCGGAGTACGAGCGGCTGCGCGCTGCCGGGCTGGACGTGCGCCTGGATGGCAATGCCAATAACATGCACCATAAGGTTTTTATCATTGACGGTCAGGTGGTTGTCACCGGCTCGTATAATTTCAGTCGCAGCGCCGAGGAGCGCAACGACGAGAACACCCTGGTGCTGCACAACCCCGAAATTGCCGCCTTCTTCCTGGATGAATTCGACCGAGTATATGCCCAGGCACAGGAGTGATCCTGACATCTATATTCTGGACACGGATTTAACGGATAACACGGATTGTATAAACAGCAGTTCAAATATATCCGTGTGATCCGTGTCCGAACAGATTTCGGTCAAATCTCATTATGAAAATGTACATGAAGCACAGCCTTTTGATCGCCTCATTATTATCACTGGCCGTTACGAGCGCCTGCGTGCTGCGCATCGGTGGCCCGAACAGGCTGGATGACTCGCCAGCACCCACCACCATTCCACTGATTGAGACGGCCCAGCCGGTCAGCCTGGCGCAGGGAGCGGCAGGGAAATACCCGATCGCCCTGCCGCCGGGATTCGCCATCGGTGTCTTCGCCAGCGGCTTGAGCGGCCCGCGCATGCTGGCTACCGGCCCGGATGGGCACTTGTACGCAGCTGAGCGCGGGGCGGGTCGCGTCGTGCGTCTGCCGGACAGGGATGGAGATGGGCAGGCGGATAGCATCGAGGTGGTCGCTGAAGGGCTGGATGCGCCCAGCAGCCTGGCTTTCTACAAGGATGGCTCGCTGTACGTGGGTGAGACCCGGCGAGTGCTGCGGCTGAGCGATCCAGACGAGGCGGGAGTTTATCGAAGGCGAGATGCAATCATCGATGGGCTGCCCTCCGGCGGGCACAATACCCGCACCGTGCTGTTCAGCCCGGACTGGTCGACGCTGTACGTCTCGGTGGGTTCATCCTGCAACGTGTGCGAGGAAGATGACCCGCGGCGGGCAGCCATCCTGCGCTACGACCCGGACGGCAGCGGTGAAAGCATCTACGCCTCTGGCTTGCGCAATGCGGTCGGCATCACAATCCGGCTGGGCACGGATGAGTTGTGGGCGACGGTCAACGGCCGCGATATGCTCGGTGACGATCTACCTCCAGAGACGATTTATCGAGTACAGGAAGGCGGCGACTACGGCTGGCCGCGCTGCCATTCCGGGCGCATCCTTGACCCGGATTTCGGCGCGCCGGATGCCTGCCAGGGAGTCCCGCTGCCTTTGGTGGAGATGCAGGCGCATTCTGCGCCGCTTGGCCTGGCGTTTTACAGCGGCGAGACCTTTCCAGAAGAATACCGTGGAGACCTGTTCGTCGCCTTCCACGGTTCCTGGAACAGGCGCGAGCCCACCGGCTATAAGGTGGTGCGAATCCCCATGCAAGGCGGAACGCCGGGCGCGGCCCAGGATTTCGCGGTTGGCTGGTTGACGGAAGAGGGGAGCGCCTGGGGTCGCCCGGTGGACGTGGTCACCGGATCGGACGGGGGTTTGTATATCTCGGACAACTCGGGCGGAGTGATCTACCGGGTGTATTATCCTTAAAGCGGGACTAGTCGCCCCTTACTGATTAGCCAGCAGGTTTCGAAAATTATCCAGGGACAACAGGCTGAAATCAAAACCCGGCTCCAAGAAGGGGCGTACATCACTGATTGCCTTATCCAGGTCTGCTGTGCTCAGCTTCTCCCATATCTCCTGCTTCCATGTTTCACCCGATAGCGTTTCATCGGTCCAGTTCGTCTGGTGTAAGGCATTATTGAGCAAGATAATATTAGGCGCTGGCCAGTTCGGGTCGCTCAAATACCAGAGCAGGTCGTACAGGTCGCGCCCCTTAAGAAATGGGCGCTGGAGAATGGCGTGCAGCTTGCCGGCCAGTAAGGAAGCGCGATCGTAGTGCTGGATCTGGAGCACTACATGCTTGCGGATTACCGTAGTCTCCAGGACAGCCCCTTGTGGTGGTTGTGTGTCAACTTTGATCTTGACAGCCAGAACTTCGCTCCGCTGTGGAGATAGACCTAGATCATATAGAAGTCCCGGGAAGCGGATGAAAGCAGAGTGGACGGTTTTTCTGTCGCTGATCTTCATATCGATTTCGTAGCCTTCTGGAGACAGCAGGGAGCTGATTTTTCGCAGGTAGTCTCGAAAGCTGTACAGGTCTTGGTCGCGTTCTAAGGTGAAGTCCAGATCTTCGGAATATCGGCTGTGTGCGTAGAGAAAACGCAGTGCGGTGCCGCCTTGAAACGCAAGGGGTATCATCGCCCCAACTCTTTGGAACAATTCAAGGATGCGCGCCTGCAGGTACTCGCGTGCGATATTACGCCCCTGTAATGGGTTGTTGGCGCGGCGGACCAATTCAACCAGATATTCTTTCATGCAAATTCATACTCCTGTGCTTCATCGTGGGCAAGCTCTATAACAATCGGCAGGGCGCGTTCGAGCTTGGGGCTGCGGATAGAATCAACCAAACTCTGAAGCGATGATAGATCAATGCGCTCCATGTTTTGCAAACGTAGTTCGCTCAAATACTGAATTAAATCGCTGCCAGGTTGTAAGTAGAGCAGGTCAAACAGTGCTTTTTCTGGGGTGGCGACAAAGGCTTGCTGCTCGTCATCCAGCCTCACTTGAGCATAGCCTGCCAGCAGTTTGGGTTGGATGTGGCGGTATTCGAATACGCCAAGCGGTGTCTGCCAGCTGCCTGGTCTTTTGGTGGTCATGCTGATCGTGCCAGGAACGAGTTCAGGGATCAATCCATAATATGCCAGGGCAGATTGGCAGCTGACATATGAAGCTCCTTGAATCTGGTTGGCAATCGTGAATGGGTGTGGTTGGACCTTCTGGTAGGGTGGGGCGAGGGTATATAATCCCCGGCGCAGCTGGATGATCCGGTTAGCCTTCACCCAGCGGGTGAGCTGCAGGCGGATGCTTGCCGGATTCACGTCCCCTGAGAGAAGTATTGAAGAATCGAAGAGCGGCTGCTTACCGACAATATCCAGAAGTCGCTGAAAATCCATAGCATTATATTATCATTAATGATAAATAAATGCAACGCCCAAAGCCAATTAGAGTTGGGCGGTAATGAAAGAGGAACCAGGTTGCGTAGGTGTTCCGTGCGGCGGTGCCTACCGACACGTCCAGTAAGGTCATGGAGTAAAATATCCCCCAGGATCGTGTGACTTACGTTAAAATAAAGCATTCTATTCTGGTCTGGCAACTCCTAATAATTCAGTGAAAGGGATGGGATGAATTTAGAAGGCAATTTTTACTTAGGGCGAGTGTTCGACCCCGAAGCTAACGCGCTGACCGACCAGCCCCTGCTCTACGACCCGGGTGACCTGACCACCCACGCGGTGGTGGTCGGCATGACCGGCTCCGGCAAGACCGGGCTGTGCATCGACCTGCTGGAAGAAGCCGCCCTGAACGGCATCCCCGCCTTGATGATCGACCCCAAGGGGGATATCACCAACGCGCTGCTGCACTTCCCGGAGCTGCTCCCGGCCGATTTCCAGCCATGGGTCAACGCCGACCAGGCGCGCCGGGACGGCAAGACCATGGCACAGGCGGCTGCCGATACGGCTGCACTGTGGCAGAAAGGGCTTGGCAGAATGGGGCATCGGCACAGAGCGCCTGCGTGCCCTCAAAGACGCCGCCCATTTTGCCGTCTATACGCCCGGCTCCGATGCGGGCATACCGGTCAGCATCCTGGCTTCGCTCAAAGCGCCGGAAATCGCCTGGGAGAGCAACCGCGAGCTGCTGCGGGAGAAAATCTCCGGCACGGTGACTGCGCTGCTGGGTCTGGTCGGGCTGCAAGATATCGACCCGGTGCGCTCACGCGAGCATATCCTGCTGGCCAATATCTTCGAGAACGCCTGGAGCCAGGGGGTCGACCTGGACCTGGGCGAGCTGATCATGCAAACCCAGAGCCCGCCCTTCGAGAAGCTGGGGGTGTTCGACGTGAACACCTTCTTCCCCGAGAAAGACCGCTTCGACCTGGCCATGCTGCTCAACAATATCCTGGCCTCGCCGGCCTTCCAGGTCTGGATCGAAGGCCAGCCGCTGGATGTCAGCAGCCTGCTGTACGCCTCGGATGGCAGGCCGCGCCACAGCGTGTTCTATATCGCCCACCTGAGCGACGCCGAGCGCATGTTCTTCGTCACCCTGCTCTATTCGGCAGTCGAAACCTGGATGCGCTCGCAGCCCGGGACGCAGTCGCTGCGGGCGATCCTGTATTTCGACGAGATCTTCGGCTACATGCCGCCGGTCGGGAACCCGCCCTCCAAGCAGCCCATGCTGCGCATGCTCAAGCAGGCGCGCGCCTTCGGTGTGGGGCAGATGCTGGTCACCCAGAACCCGGTCGATATGGATTACAAGGCGCTCTCCAACGCCGGCTCCTGGTTCATCGGCAAGCTGCAGACCGAGCAGGACAAAGAACGCCTGCTGGACGGGCTGGAGAGCGCCATGGCGGGTGGTCTCGACCGCCGGGTGTACGACCGCCTGATCTCCTCGCTCGGCAAGCGCGTCTTCCTGCTGCACAACGTCCACGAGAAGCGCCCGGCGCTGTTCCAGACCCGCTGGGCGATGAACTACCTGGCAGGCCCGCTCACCCGCGCCCAGATCCCGGCGGTCAACCAGCTCGCCGGGGCTTCTCTCACAGCACAGGTGCCGCCAGCCGCTCCTACCCGAGAAGGGCGACCTGCACCGGCCCGCGCTGCCGTCGCTGCGGCGGCAGCCGCACCCGCACCCGAGCCGCAGGCACAGCCATTATCCGATCTTGGCTCGATGACCCGCCCGGCAATCCCAAGCGGGGTCATGGAATATTTCCTGCCCAACACGCTCAGCTTCACCCAGGCATTCAAAACCGCCGGGCAGCCCTTCCCTCCGGAGGCGCAGAGCCTTGGGTTGCTCTACCGCCCGGTGCTGCTGGCCCAGGCAGACATCCGCTTCCTGGATCGCAAGTACAACCTGGATTACGAGCTGCTCCTGGCGGCGTTGGTGCCCGACCCGGACCGGCGCGGCTCGGTACGCTGGGAGGACTACCAGAGCGAGCCGGTCGCGCCGCAGTCCCTGGACTCGGCGCCCGACCCGCGCGCTCGTTTTGCCTCTCTGGAAGCTCCACTTAACGACCCCAAGACACTCACCTCGCTGCGCCGCGATTTCGAAGATTACGCCTACCGCAACGCTCAGGTGGTGGTGCGCGCCAACGAGAAGCTGGGTATATATGCCGGGCCGCAGGTCTCACAGGCGGAGTTCCGCAAGCAGTGCAGCGATGCCGCCCGCGAAGGCCGCGACACGGAGCTGGAGAAGGTGGAGAAATCCATCCAGACCAAGCTGGACCGCATCCAGGACCGGCTGGAGCGCGAGCAGCGCGAGCTGCGCGAGGACGAATCCGAATATTCACAACGCAAGCTGGAGGAGTTCGGCACGCATGCAGAGAACATCCTCGGGCTGTTTGGAGGCCGCAAGCGCCGCCTGACCACCTCGCTCAGCAAGCGCCGCATGACCGAGCAGGCCAAGTCGGATATCGAAGAATCGAAGGATGCCATCGCAGGAGTTCGAGAAGGATATCGCCGAGCTCCGAGGAAGAACTCCAAGAGGCCGCGGAAGAAGTCAACCGGAAATGGAGCGATATCGTTGACGATGTCAGCGAGACCAGCGTAAGCCCTTACAAGAAGGATATCCTGGTTGACCTGTTCGGCGTGGCCTGGCTGCCTTACCACGTGGTGCAGGTCAGAGACGAAGTGATCGAGCTGCCGGGCTACGGCGAAGCTGAAGTCTAAGGGTTAAATAACCCTCTAACTAGGGGGAATTGGTGGGGTCGGGCGCCGCCCGACCAAACAACCCCCCTCCTCCAAAAACTTGCGTGTGTCATAACCTTATTCGTATGGAGGTGGATGATGGTCATGGTGAGCCAGTGTTTGCAGCACAAGGGGCGCACAATCTGGTCGATCGGTCCGGATGAGTCCGTCTACGATGCGCTGGAATTAATGGCGGAGAAGGATATCGGCGCGCTGCTGGTTATGGAAGGGGATGAGCTGGCGGGTATCTTTTCCGAGCGGGATTACGCCCGTAAGGTGGCGCTCAAGGGAAAATTGTCCAAGGAGACACCGCTGCGCGAGATCATGACCAGCCGCGTGGTCTGCGTCCACCAGCACCAATCGATCGAGGAGTGCATGGCGCTGATGACCGAGTACCACGTGCGCCACCTGCCGGTGCTGGAAGGCGAGAAGCTGGTCGGTGTGATCTCGATCGGTGACGTGGTGAAGGAGATCATCTCCGAGCAGAAGTTCGTCATTGAGCAGCTCGAGCAGTACATCACCGGTGAGCGGTAAGACCTCCGGGCGGGTGGGACTGCCGCCCGAGCCGGCAAAGCTGAACCAGATCGGTGTGCTTACCCGGCGTGAGATCGAAGCGCGCCTGCTAGCGCCTTTGCTGGCTGAGCTGGTTGATGCGTTTGGCGAGCAGCAGGTCTACGAGATCGTTCGCCAGGTGATCATCGGTATCGCCCGCCGGCAGGGAGACCAGCTTGCCGGGCAGGTGGGCGGTCGCAGCCTGGAGCACTTCGCGGCTTCGATGGAAGCATGGCAAAAAGACGACGCCATGCAGATCGAAGTCCTCGAGCAGAGCGAGCGGCAGTTCTCCTTCGACGTGCAGCGCTGCCGCTACGCTGAGATGTACCGGGAGCTGGGCATCCCCGAGTTGGGCGCGCTGCTGTCCTGCAACCGGGATTTCTCACTGATCCGCGGCTTCAATCCCGGCGTGCGCCTGACGCGCACCCAGACCATCATGGAAGGCGCCAAGTTCTGCGACTTCCGTTTCATTCTGCCGGAGGTGCATGTGAAAACGCTGTATGTGCTGCGGCATGCCAAATCGAGCTGGAAGGATGCCGACATCCCCGACCACGACCGCCCGCTCAACAAGCGCGGCAAGGCGGATGCCCCGCGCATGGGCTACCTGCTGCGCCAGCAAGACCTGGTCCCCGACCTGATCCTCAGCTCCACATCCCGACGCACACGCGATACGGTGGCCCATATCATCGACGAGAGCGGCTACGACGGGGATGTCGAGTGGTTGGAGGACCTGTACGCGGCCGGGCCGGAGGCGTATATCGAGATCCTGAAAAGCGTGCCTGACCACTTCGGGCACGTGATGGTGGTGGGGCACAACCCGGGGCTGGAGGAGCTGGTCGCCACGCTGACCGATGAGTGGGTGCGCATGCCCACCGCCGCCCTGGCGGAGGTCTCGCTGGATATCGATAGCTGGGCGGAGATCGACTACGACCCGGTCGGCAAGCTGGTCAACGTCTGGCGCCCAAAAGAGATTTAAGAGATAAACCACAGAGGACACAGAGTTTCTTTGTACACGGATTGGACGGATGTTCACGGATATTTTATTGTTTGTATACGTCAGATTGAATCCGTGCTCTCTGTGTCCATCCGTGTCCTATAACTATCAATCTCTGTGAACTCCGTGTACTCTGTGGTGAAAAAAGGTTAAGTTTGGGTACGTCCCCCTGGATCATTCTTATTGCTGTACTGGTATATGGTGCGGTACATTCGCTGCTGGCCTCCAGCCGGGCGAAGGACGTCTCCCGGCGCTGGTTGGGCGGGGCTTCCGAGCGCGGCTATCGGCTGGCGTACAACATCTTCGCCGTGGTGTCGCTGCTTCCTGTGCTGGCGCTGGTCGCCCTGCTGCCGGATAGCAGGCTGTACTTTCTCCCCATGCCCTGGTCGCTGTTCGCCCTAGCCCTGCAGGGCGCGGCGCTGCTGGCGCTTTTGGTCGGCCTGTGGCAGACCGGTGCCTGGTCATTCCTGGGCCTGGAGCAGCTCGCCCGTCCCGCAGGGATTGACGAACCGCAGCTTGTGATTCGTGGACTGTACCGCTGGGTGCGCCATCCGCTGTACACCGCCGGGCTGGTCTTCATCTGGTTCACGCCGCTGATGACCGTCAACCTGCTAGTGCTGAACCTCGGGCTGACAGTGTATATCGTTATTGGAGCGTATTTCGAGGAGCGTAAACTGCTGCGCCAGTTCGGCCCGGCCTACGCCGAGTACCAGAAGAGCACGCCGATGCTGGTGCCGGGGTTTAAGCGGGTGAACATTAAATCCTGACCGGTGGTTAGCCAATTCAGTCCGTAGTCCATAGGTTGGGTAGAGCGTAGCGAACCCCAACGTTCATTTTAGGAATATACTATTTGGTTGGGTTGAGCGCTGTTCTCAGAAGCGCTCAACCCAACCTGCGGACTGGCAAAACCTCAGCGCTTTTGGAGGTGCTACCTGTTGGGGATCCCGAATTTTATGTACTACCTGTTCAGACAGAGGTTTGGCTCCTACACCGAATAATCTGTTTCATCGCGCGCTTTATAATAAGCCTTCTCGTCGTATGATATTTAATAATAGATGTTACGCACTAGGCGGGATGGTGGGGGATTAGAGAGTGGCGAGGGTGGGATTTGAACCCACGACCAAGGGCTTATGAGGCCTCGAGCTCACCATCGTCTTTCCCGTCCAAGAGCCTACCCATTTTGCCCTAGTCCTTCGGACACCTGGCAAAGAAAGTCTCTTGGATGATCTTTTTAAGGGTCAGTCAACGATTTTTCACGACTGCGGCTCATTGATCAACACTTCGGCAGGTATTCCCAGACCGGAGTGGAGTTTCCGGATCATCCGCAACGTCAATGGTCGCTTACGGTTCAGCACTTCTGAGACCCGTCCACTGCTGCCGATATAAGCCTCCAGCTCGCGCCTGTCCAAACCATGGCTCTCCATGTAATACTCGAGGGCGTCGATTGGATCAGGTGGAAGGATCTCATAATGCTGGTCTTCATAAGCTTCAACCAGCGTCACCAATACTTCAAAACGATCGCTCTCCGGAGTGCCCGGCTCTGCACCCCATAATCGTTCGATCTCGTTCAGGGCAGCCTGATAATCTTCTTCCGTTCGAACAGGTTTGATGTCCATCAAACTTCCTCTATTGTTCCGTCAAACTTGATCGTATAGCCTGAATTGGTGGAAGACGGAACACTTTAAGCTTTGTCCAGGCATTAGATTGTCGAATACAAATTCTTCTCAGAGCCTGGACAAAGCACTAGATCGTTGTGGCATCGATTTTGTCGTACTCCTGGTGGGTGCCGACAAAACGGATGAACACGATTTCTAGCCGATACTCGATCACAACTACCAACCGATAGACGTTACCTTTGATATTAAAAACACCCCGATTATTCGGCAAAATGCTTGCGTTCCGATAGAGCGTTTTGACCTCTGCCGGTGTTCTCCATTTTGCCTTTTTTGTCTCTGTGTACCACGCTCGGAGAGGCTGCTCCGCGTCTGGATGAATTTGCCAGAATTCGATCAAGCGTTTCCGAGAAATGATACGCACCGTGGAATTATAGCACGAAACTCCCATTTTGGGAGTAAGATTTTCGGGCAGGGAGCAGTCAAAATGTGTAGAAAAAGGGAGCCTTTGGTATAAAGGGTTTACCACAAACCTAACTACCGAAAGGACTCCCTGATGAAGTTTAGCACACAAACCTTAAGAAAAATTCAGAACCTGTTGGCAGAAGAGTTCATACAGCAACTTGGGAAAGAAACGATCACATCTGATGAGGTTGAACAGGCTCTGCGGAATGGGCTCCAGGAAGTTGGCCAGGCCAGTTTTGGTGAAATGCTGACGTTGCTTGACGAATGCAGCTATCAGATCGAAGAGCGCTGTGAATGTCAGCAGTTAGGAAAACGGGTCTCTCGCCGAGAAGCACAGCTGTTGAGTGTCTTCGGCAGAGCGAAATACAAACGGTCGTATTACCAATGTAGCGGCTGTGCAAAAAGGTGGATCCCGCTGGATGAAAATCAGCAGCTACGGCCAGGGCGTGCAACACGCATGATGAGCGGTTTACTGGGAATGGCTGGAGTAACGGTAGCCTTCGAAGAAGCCTGCCAACAAATCAAGCGCTACTTACAGGTCGATGTGAGTGCCAATACAATTCGCCAAGAAACCCAACTACTCGGGGAAAAGCAGGCGCAGCAAGAACGCAGCTGGATTGAGAATAGCCAGGATCTGGCATATCTCCAACAGCGCGAACAAGTGCTGGAACGTCCAAAGCGACTGTATGGTTCGATGGATGGAGCCTTTGTCCCGATTGAGCAGGAATGGAAAGAAGCCAAATTGATCAGTTGGTACCAGGTGGCAAAGAGCTACAGACAGGAGGATTGGCATGCTCAGGAGATCCATTACTACCCCAGCCTGGAAGAAGCGGCTTCCTTCGGCGAGTTGGTCTGGGCAACAGCGGTTCAGCATCAAGCCGACCGAGCCCAGGAACTGGTCTTCGTGTGTGATGGGGCGACCTGGATCTGGAAGCTGGTCGAACAGTACTTCCCCGATGCTGTCCAAATCGTGGATTGGTATCACGCCTGTCAATATCTGTATCCCGTGTCAGAAGCCCTCTTTGCAACCGAAGAGCAACAACAACTCTGGATAGCAGAAATGAAGGCACTGCTTTGGGAAGGAGAAGTGGAAACCGTGATCCAAGTAGCTCAAGCTGCGCTGACTGCAAGCGGAGCACCGGCTCAAAAATTGATCACCTACTATCAGAACAATATTGAGCGGATGCGCTATGCAGCTTTCCGACATGAAAACTACTTTATCGGCAGTGGCACAGTTGAAGGCGGGTGTAAACAAGTCATCAGCATGCGCTTGAAACGCTCCGGTGCTTCCTGGTCTCTCTCTGGGGCTTCAACCACTGCTAAAGCTCGGGCAGCCTGGCTCGCCGGCTCTTGGGATACCCTCTTGAGGTTGCCGCTTGCTGTTTGATTCTACAGAAAATGACTGCTCCCTTCGGGCAGCTCGCAACCTCGCTGTATAAGTTGCCCAAGTTGTATCTCATGCTGCGCCTCCCGTACCGCTGATGGCCTCCCCATAGGGCAGGTAGGATTTCACCAGGGTAATCTCCCCAGCTTCGCCTGTGAGCTGGCGCACGCTGCCCAGGGCGTCCCCCAGGTAATACTGCCAGCCGTCCGGCTGCTGCTCCCCGATCCGCCCCACGCCATACAGGTACACGTTCGTCTCATCGTCCAGCACCTGGGTCAACCCGGCTGCCAGGTCGAGGGCATACTCTGTGGTGACGCTGTTCGCCGTCTGCCGCAGGCGGTCCCCAAGTCCGTTGTAGCTGTAATTGGCTGCCAGTCCTGCTCCACTCACTCCAACCAGCCGGTTGGCATGATCATTGGTGTAAGAATGGATGCCATCATCGAGCAGGTTGCCGTTGTCGTCCCAGGTGTACTCAGCATACCCCTGTCCCCACACCTCGATCAATCGGTTGGCCTCGTCGTACTCGTAGTAGGTGATTCCGCTGGTTGTTTCCTCCGACAGCCGGTTGCCCACCGCATCGTATTCGTAGTAGAAGTACGTCCCGTCGCTGTAGTCGGCTGCGATCAGGCGATCGAGGGGATCATAGGTGTAGGTAATCACGGTCGTGGTGGTGACAGCTTGACCCTGGGCGAGCGGAGCCGGCGCCGTCCCTGCCTCCGGAGCGCCGGTTGGCAGATAGAACGGGACAGATAGTTCAACCCCCGCCTGACCCGGCCGCCGGACCGGCAATGGCGCAGCGAGCACCTTGGCTGCCCCAAGCAGTCCATCCTGAGCCACCTCCCGCGAGGGGATATCCAGCATGCCGATGTAGCTCTGCCGGCGGGAGACGAAGTCGTCGAAATAATATGTGCCGCGCGTGCCGCTATCGACGCCAGCCATTCCGCCCAGGCGCACGTAGTCCACCTTGCGCGTGTCGTTGTCGATGTTGGTGAAATTGCCGCGCTGCACGTCGTCCACCCAGAAGGTGATCCCGCCGTTGTTCGCTCCCGGTCCGGTCGATGTCCGCCAGTCGATCTCCAGCTTGTGCGGCGCATCCGTGATGGTGAACCAGGCGCTGTGGCTCCAGGTGCTGCCGTCGTTGACCACCCCGGCTCGCACCTGGTAGTTGTTGTTATAGCGGCGCAGCTCCAGACGTGCTACCACCACGTTGTCCCGGTTCAGGGCGTTGAAGAGATAGTGGGCGTTGTTGTTAGCCATCGTGATCGTGTTCGGGTCGAAGTAGAACCGCCCCCGGTAGCGCGTCTCGTCGAAGGGGCTAAAATCCGTGACGTAGATCGAAACGTTATCGTCCAGCACTGCTTTCATGCCGTAGCTGCCCACCAGAGCCGCCTGAGCCGCCTGCGCCGACAGATCTCCAGGATACCCAGCAGCCTCTAACCATCCGGCGGATGCTTCAACGACATCATTTTCTATCATTATAGTGGTCTTTCTTTTAGCTCGTACACCTCGTTCACAGCATACTCTATTCCCCATCCCTGCTGTCAATTATCATAAAACACTTTCGCCGGTGATAAATGTCATTATCAGCCACCCCGTCACGGGCTCCTCCCCTCGTGGTTTGCGGTCAGAGGTCTGCGGTCGGCCGTCGACCCGCAGGGTAGCTGCTGTCAGCGGTCAGACTATATGGACTCTCGCGTATCTAACGCACCACACCCCCCCTCCTCCCGGTGGTATAATGACATTTATCCTATAGAACGCGGCGCCGTTTTGTGCTATAGTTAACCAGGCGCAACGTTTAATATATCAAGACCTTCGGGGCAGGGTGAGAGGCAGCCGCCTCAATTCCCGACCGGCGGTAAAGCCCGCGAGCGCGTGGAAGGCAGACGGCCGTCCCGCGCAGGATCCGGTGAAACTCCGGGGCCGACGGTACAGTCCGGATGGAAGAAGGTTTGGTCTGGCTGGGAATCGTTCACGGGATTCCGGCCTGACCCCTGTGTGAGGCAGCCTCCAGCGTGCTGGAAAGGTCGCCCACGCGGAACGCCCCGAAAACACTCGTTTTCGGGCTTTTTTATCCGCCACGCGGCCGGACCTGCGTGGCTGCCCGCTCTCCACCCCTGCCCCGGATCAAACACAGACCGGGGTTTTTCTTTTCCCGGATGAGAGAGGGTAAGAGTGGACATCACGCAGACCGGCAAGAAGGCGCAGCCGCTGATCGGCTACCTGCAGCGCTCGGGCATCTACCTGGGGCTGATATCGCTGGCGGCGGCGCTGATCCTGTGGGAGCTGGCAACGCGCTACGGCGGGTTCACCGCCTATATCCTGCCGCCGCCTGGGCAGGTGTGGGCGCGCTTCGCCCAGGCTGTCCAGGACGGCAGCCTGCTGCGCCACACCACGGTCACCCTGCTGGAGATCGTGCTCGGGCTGGCCTTGGGGGTCAGCGCGGCCTCGCTGCTCGGCTACCTGCTGGCGAAGTCCTGGTCGATCGAGCGATTGCTCTCGCCCTATATCGTCGCAAGCCAATCGGTGCCCATCGTCGCCATCGCCCCTCTGCTGGTGATCTGGTTCGGGCCGGGGCTGTTTTCCAAGGTACTGATCTGCGCCCTGATCGTGTTCTTCCCGGTGCTGGTCAGCATGATCGTCGGTCTGCGCTCGGTGCCGGAGGAGCTGCACGACCTGATGCGCTCGCTGCAGGCCACCCGCTGGCAGACGGCGCGCTACCTGGAGATCCCGGCTGCCCTGCCGGTGATGCTGGGCGGTCTGCGCATCGGTGCCACCCTGGCAGTGATCGGGGCGGTGGTGGGCGAGTTCGCCGGCTCCGACCGCGGGCTGGGCTTCCTGATCAACGTGGGCCGCGGCCTGTACGACACCGCCCTGGTTTACGTGGCGGTCTTCGCCCTGATCTTGATGGCGCTCTGCCTGTACGGCTTTGTACTGCTGGTCGAGAGGCGCCTGCTATCATGGCAGCAGCGCCCCGATCAGCCGGTCGTGACGATGGGATAGCTTGCTGGTCTTTTAAGCTTAAGTTGAGCAGACAGGGAGGCATTTCGAGGTGGACAACAAAAATTTAACCACGAAGTTCACGAAGGAACGAATGGGCACGAAGTCTGTATGTACAAAGGATCTTTTATATAAAACCTTGGTGATCTTTGTGTTTTCTTCGTGTAATTCGTGTTAATAAATCACAATCACAAAGGATCAGTCCTGAAAAGGTTATAGATATGAGACATAGAACCCTGTTTGTCATTCTATTCGTTTCCACGCTGGTTTTGGCAGCCTGCAGCACGTCACCCGGCAGCGGGGAGGGCAGCCCGACCGAGCCAGCGCCGCAGGCTAACCCCGGCGCTGGTCAAAGTGCGCCTGCCGGTGGGCTATATCCCCAACATCCAGTTCGCGCCCTTGTATGTGGCGATGGACCGCGGCTATTTCGAGTCTTTCGGCATCGACCTGGAGCTGGACTACAGCTTCGAGACCGACGCCGTTGCCCTGGTGGGCGCCGACGAGATGCAGTTCGCCGTCGTCTCCGGCGAGCAGGTGCTGCTGGCGCGTGCCCAGAACCTGCCGGTGGTCTACACCTTCGCCTGGTACCAGGACTACCCTGTGGCGCTGGTCGCCAAGCAGGAGCAGGGCATCCGCACGCCGCAGGACCTGGCGGGCAAGAAGATCGGTCTGCCCGGGCTGTTCGGCGCCAATTACATCGGGCTGCGGGCGCTGCTGAGCGCGGCTGGACTGCAGGAGAGCGACGTCACCCTGGACTTCGATCGGCTTTAACCAGGTGGAAGCCCTGGCAGCCGACCAGGAGCAGGCGGTGGTCGGCTACGTCGCCAACGAGCCGATCCAGCTCAATGCCCAGGGGTATGACGTCGACGTGCTGCGCGTCGCCGATTACGTCCAGCTGGCCTCCAACGGGCTGATCACCAACGAGAAGACCCTGGCAGAGAACCCCGAGCTGGTGCGGGGTATGGTCAAGGCGCTGTCTCTGGGGATCGCCGATACGATTGCCGACCCGCAGGCCGCCTACGAGAGCAGCCTGAAATACGTGGACCAGCTTGCGCTGGCAGACGAAAAGCTGCAGAAGGAGATCCTGGCTACCTCGATCGAGTTCTGGAAGGCGGATGTCCTGGGGCGCTCCGACCCTGCCGCCTGGCAGAACATGCACGACCTGCTGCTGGAGATGGGTCTGCTCGAGCGCGCCGCTGGAGCTGGAGAAGGCGTTTACCAATGATTTCATCGAGCAGTGAGGCGTCTGAGTGAGCCAGCCCGTCCATCCGGCACAGGTTGAGACCCTGACCGGCGATGCCTTGCCGCCCACAGCCAGCGCGCCGGTGCTGGTGGTGCGGGAGCTGAGCGCCATCTTCCCCAACGGCGAGGGCGGGCTGCAGGCGCTGCGCGAGCTGTCGTTCTCGGTGCACCCGCAGGAGTTCCTGTGTGTGCTGGGTCCCTCCGGCAGCGGCAAGAGCACCCTGCTGCGCATCCTGGCCGGACTGCTGCCGCCCTCCAAAGGGGAAGTACTCTACCAGGGCAAGCCGCTGGGTGGGCCGCGCCGAGAGGTGGGCTTCGTCTTCCAGCGCGCCAACCTGATGCCCTGGCGCACGGTCTTCCAGAACATCACCCTGCCGCTCGAGCTACAGGGCATCCCGGCTGAGGTGATGCAGGTACGCGCCGGCGAGCTGGTCGAGCTGGTCGGGCTGCAGGGCTTCGAGGACACCTTGCCGCGCGATCTCTCCGGCGGCATGGCACAGCGGGTGGCGATCGCCCGCGCCCTGGTGCACGACCCGGATATGCTGCTGCTGGACGAGCCGTTCGGCGGGCTGGACGCGCTGACCCGCGAGCGCATGGGAGCAGAGCTGCTGCGCATCTGGCAGGCGCGCCGCAAGACCGTGGTGATGGTCACCCATTCGATCACCGAGGCGCTGTTCCTCGCCGACCGTGTGCTGGTGCTCAGCCCGCGCCCGGGCAGCCTGCGCCTGGACCTGCCGGTGAGCTTCGCGCGCCCGCGCGACGAAAGCATTCAATACACGCCGGACTTTGGCGAGCTGGCAAGCCAGGTGCGCCAGGCGATCGGGTGAGCTCTCTTCTATGAGAGTAACCAGTACCGTCTTCCCGCCGATTGCCGCGCGTGGTAAGATTCATCGCTGAATTTCACCGGCCCGAGGTATAAAGATGCTTTATAAAAATAATGCTCTCAAGAGCACAATCTCATCTGCCGTTTTGCTTGTCGGCATGCTGGTGCTGGTCTGGTCTGCTGCCCTGGCGCAGCGACCGGTGACCCTGAGCGAGCTGGAAGTCGATCTGTGGCCCGAATACGATCGCCCCAGCGTGCTGGTTATTTACCGCCTCACGCTGTCTCCTGATGTGAGCCTGCCTGCTGAACTGACCCTGCGCATCCCTGCCGCGGCGGGCGAGCCGCACGCGGTGGCAGCGAAACAGCCGGATGGCAGCCTGGTCAATATCGAGTATGTGTCAGCGGTCAGTGGCGATTGGGAGGAGATCACGCTCAGCGCCAGCCAGCCGCAGCTGCAGCTCGAGTATTACGACCCGGGTATCACCCAGGAAGGCACCACACGCCGCTTCGAATACCGCTGGCCCGGGGATTACACTGTCCAGGATATGAAGGTCCAGGTGCAGCAGCCGCTTGGTGCAACCAATCTGCGCACATCACCCAGCCTGGGAGAGCAGGTGACCGATTCAAACGGGCTGACCTATCACAGCACCACTATCGGGACCCTGTCCGCCGGGCAGGAATTCGACATCCAGGTTGAATATGACAAGGCCACAGATGGGTTGACCGCGGCCGGTTTGCAGGTGCAGCCCAGTGCGCCCGTAGCTGATACGGCGCAAGGCTGGCTCAGCCAGCTGCAGCCGGTGCTGCCGTGGGGGCTGCTGTTCCTGGGTGTGGTACTGCTGGTCGGCGGGGCGGTATGGTACTGGCAGTCTGGCAAGCGGGGCGAAAGTACGCCTCAGCCGCGCCGGAGGCGTAAGCCTGCCGCGGCTGCCGAGGTACCCATCCCAGAAGGGTACGTGTACTGCCATTCGTGCGGCAAGCGCGCCGGTCCCGGCGACCGTTTCTGCCGGGCATGCGGGACACGCCTGCGGCTAGAATAAAACCTCCCCGCAATAATATAAAAACCAGACCTCCTGGAGCGCGCTCCAGGAGGTCTGTCTTCTTTTACCCCATCTGCCAGGATAGGGGTGTTCTTCAGTTGTTCTGGCTGAACCTCGTCAGCAGAGCAGAAGTGCTGCTGCTCCTACGGGCGGGTCAGACCGGTCGTATCGCCACCCACCGCTTGGATGCTGTCGTACAGGATCTGCATCATATACGGTGCGTTGTGAGCGAAATTGCCGGGGTCCTTCTGCCAGTACTGGTAGTTGTACGCAGCCCGCAGCAAGTTGGGGCTGAAGGCGTTATAACCCAGCAGGCCACTGTCGCCTGCATCTGGCTCTCCATCCTCGTCAGCATCGACGAAGAAGTACGGGTAGCTGAGAGAGTCGTAGACGATCGGCGTGCCCGCAGCTGCAGCATAAGCCTGCATCCCGGCATACAATCGCTCACCGAAGGTGGCGATCTCAGCTTTCACGCCTTCTTCAGTGTCGCCGTTGCCGTTCCAGTCGGTCGCCGCGATGCGGTATGTATCCGGGTCGTTGGGATCGGAAGCGCCGCTGTGGCAGGCCGTGCAGACCTCTACCTTGACCTCCAGAGCGTGCACGTCGTGGCAGTTCTTGCAGGTGAATCCCAGGTCGGTCACGTGTGGGTGCACTCCAGCATAGGTCTTGCCATCGAACTGGTAAGCACCCTGCACCTCGTCTCCGAACAGCGTGGCACCGGCCGCGAAGTAGTGGATGTTGGAGAAGCGGATGGTTTCATCTGCTGTGTCATCCGGTTTGTCAGCCAGCGCCCTGCTCACGCTCGATGTCGAGGAGCGCCCCTGGTGGCAGGTCATGCACAGGTTCCCGTCTTCGCCCTCGCCGAAGGTCACCGTAGCCCCGCTGGGGAAGGTCACTTCATCGACTGCGTAGCGTGCCGGCCAGTTCTCTTCGTCGTGGCAGGTGGTGCACATGAAGCCATTGGCGGTCTCGGTGGCGATATTAGCGTTGTTGTGGATGAAGGTCGGCAGTCCGTCGGCGCTGTGGCAGCGTGCGCACGAGCCGGGTACCTCGCCATCCTCATCCCAGTGGCGGAAGGCCTCGGTGTTCCCCGCAAAGTGACCGGGGTCCTGGCGGTGAGCGGTAGACAGGTCTACCGGTGTAGCCAGCACGGTGTTAAGGTCCTCGATCGAATTGTACATCAGCTGGACCATGTACTTGGCGTTGTGGGCGAACTTCCCGGGATCCTTGGCTGCCATCTGGTAGTTGTAGGCAGCCTTCAGCAGGCGCCCGGTCCAGGCATTGTAACGATTGTCACTGTTGGCCTCGTCATCACCGACCTCGCCATCGCCGTTGCCGTCGATGAAGAAGTACGGGTAGGCTGCTGGGGAGTATGCGATTGCTGTGCCGGCGACTTCATTTGCATAAGACTGCATGCCCTGCAGCAGCATGGCTTGCAGGCCTTCCAGCTCGGCATTGATGCCTTCGGTGACATCGCCGTTGCCGTTGTAGTCCGCCAAAGAGCCGAGCATGCGAGTTTCCTTCAGTGCTTCTAGGCTGTCTGCACCCTCGTGGCACTCCTGGCAGACCTCCAGCCTTACTTCCAGGCTGTGCTGGTTGTGGCAGCCAACGCAGGTATCGATGCCTTCCACATGGCGGAACTTGCCGTCGTACATCTTACCATCGTACTCATAGCCGCCCATTGCCTGGGTGCCGTACAGCGTAGCGCCCGCCGGGTAGTAGTGGATATTGATGAAGCCCAGATCGGCGCTGGCCGTATCCAGATCCTCTATCAGGCCAAGCTCTTCCAGACTGCCGTCAACGGAGAGCTTAGAAGCGCGACCCTGGTGGCATTCCATGCAGATGGCCTCGCCGCCCAGACCGGTGACCTCTGCCCCGGAGGGGAAGACCACACTGGATTTGGTTAGTGTGACATCGTTGTGGCAGGCAGCGCATTCTACAGTGGAGTCGATAGGAGCCGCTGCGTCAACCGTGCCAGCGGCTGAGCCATCTGCACCGAGGAAGTCCAGCATGCCGGGCGTGCTGTGGCACTTGGCGCATGAAGTCGGAACTTCCTTGGGATCGTCCTCATCCCAGTGGCGGAAGGCTTCAGCATCTGCATCCGCGTGCGGGGAGCTTACCCATTCCTCTTCAAACGGTACCGGGTCAACCACTGCCTCGGGGCAGGGCGGCGCTTCAGGACAGTCCGGGCAGCTTACCTGGGGACAGTCCGGGCAGGCCGGTGCCTCCGGGCAGGGCGTGGCCTCTGCCGTGGGGGCGGGGCTTGAGCAGGCTGTCAGCGCCAGAGCAAACAGCAGCAGCAAAACCCCAATCATTATGTGTCTATATTTCATTGCAATCTCCTCTCAAGATTGTCTTACGCAATGCAACTGTAATGTCGATTCAATTTCTCACGCTATAGTCTTATAAGACATCTCCTTTCAGGTTCATATTCTACATAATAACCTGATTAAACAACATAACACCGGGCCCAACGTCTTGGTTGCTGGGTACGGGCATTTTGGGTATTTTACCCTATAGTTTATAACCCAACAACCGATAATTGGTTAGTGGAATATGTCCTATTGAGTTTGTGACAATATTCCTTAGATTGTTCATGCATTCCCGTATCCCGCGAGGTTCAAACCCGGGGATATCCGTTTACCGTCTGCTAATTGTCCAAAGCACCATCCGCAATCCAATCCAGGACGAGCTGTATTTCATCGTCTGATAATTTGCCGGCAGGCGGCATGATGGCCCCTTCTTCGTGGGTGCCGAGCATTTTTTGCGCCAGCAGGCTGTTCTCCGGATCGCCCGGGATGACAACCGGGGCGTTGTCTCCGCTGGTCATCACAGACTCATATGTCGAGGCGCCCCAGCCTCCCAGATTGCCATGACAGATGGCGCACTCTGCATCGAAGAGCGGCAGCACATCTGCTGAGAATGATACAGGATCAGGGGTTGGAGTGGGACCCGAAATCAGGAGCGGACTCCAGTGTGCGGATGAAATCAACCACTTGTTGAATCTGCTCTGCAGAAAGAATCTCGCCCCAGCCGATCATCGCTGTGGCTTCATGACCCAGGCTGATGGTGTCGAATACCTCCTGGTCGCTGTTGGCATCCTGGAACCCTGGGTCACTGAATGACGGGCCAATTCCGCCTTCACCATTCACCCCGTGGCACTGTGAGCACAGATCGGTATAGATTTCCTCACCGCTCAGATCAACCTGCGCAGCACTTACCTCTGGCGGTAGTTCTACCGGGGGATTCTCCTCCCAGGTTCGCATGTATGCCACGATAGCGTCAACCTCCTCAACGTCCAGCGGCCCACCGGACTCGCTGCCAAAGGGAGACATGCCGAAGTTCGGCTGCCCTTGGGAGATGATCGCTCTCAGCGTGAAATCGTCGCGTGTCTTCAAGTATTCCGATGTGCTGATAGGGGCGATGATATCTCCTGGTCTGGCTGGATTGATGCCGCCCTCACCGAAATCTCCGTGGCACACTGCGCAATTCTCCGCAAAGAGTTCCTGTCCGACCTCTGAAGAGGTTCCTTCGGCAGCGCTCAGTGTGTAGCTCACCAGGGCGTCAAGCTGTTCCTGGGTGAGCACTTCTCCCCATACCGGCATGGTTTCATGACCACCGCCGCTAGCGATGGTATCGCGCGGCAGCATAGAACTCCGCTTGCCGTGGAACGCGATCCCCATGGCAGGATGCACAGTGCTGGTCGAACAAAGCCTGTCCATTGGATACTGATGTGGGGTCGACAACGTAAAACGCCAGGGTATCCAGCTCGCTGGGGCTGAGCCTTTCCTGCCAGGGGGGCATCTCCAGGTGCAGCCCTCCCTGGAGGATGATGCTGCGTAGTTGCTCTTCATCATCTGAGAACCCGACTGATTGACCGTGGCAGGGGGCGCAGTCGATCTGGAACAGGCGCTGACCATCGGGAGCGATCAAGAAATTCACCAGTGAGGTGCGCTCCTCCTGGGACAGGGTCTCTGTCCAGGCTGGCACAGCGACTTCGGCGTGTGCCGGGTAGTCGCGACCTTGCTCCAGTGAGATTTTCAATTCCTGGGGGTTACCGGCAACCAGTTCGGGCGCCTCATGGCAATCTCCGCAGTTCTCGGTGAAGATGCGGCTGCCGAGCGGAGAGAGAATGAAGCCTGCCAGCGCGTCGATCTGGTCGGTAGTGAGATCCGCGCTCCAGGCGGGCATGCCTTCGTGCTGCCCTTGGGTGATGATATCGTGCAGGTTGGTGCCGGGTTCTACGCTGATCGAAGCGCCGTGACAGCCGGCGCAGTTTTCTGTGTATAGCGCAGCTATCTGGTCTCCTTGGGCAGCTTCAACCGGTGGTGGGGCTTCCAGGTAAGATTGCACGGTAAGGAAGACGACCCCGACGACCATAGCAGCGGTTATACCGATGATGATCGGTCTGCTTGAGAAATATCTTTTCGGACCCTTATCAATCAAAGGCAGTATGAAGAGCAGTGATGATCGCCAGGGTCGGTATCACCACCACACCGATGACTTCTAACTGCCCAGGGAAGTATTTCAGGAGTTGGAATAAGAACAGGAAATACCATTCAGGTCGTGGGGTGTAGTTTGTGTCGGCGGGGTCAGCTCGCTCCTCCAACGGAGCGCCGACGAAATAAGCGAGCGCGATCAATATCAAAAAGATGATCAGAGAAATGACTGCATCCTTGAATAAAACGTCAGGATAGAAAGGGACGCCCTTCTCCTTATCTTTCTTATACTGTTCTAAGTATTCCTGTCTTTCTTTCTCATCCATGTTCTATTCTCCGCGCTTCGGAACGGCTGAGATGCCAATGCGGATCACCAGATACATGTGAAACGCAGTAATGAGCAGCAGAAATGTTGGCAGAACCCATACATGGACCCCGTAGAAACGCGCCAGGGTTACGGCTGATAGTTCATCGCCGCCTCGCACGATGCGCAGCACCCATTCCCCGATGTAGGGCGGTGTTCCGGCGATGCAATGTGCCCACAGTGGTCGCCCAGTAAGCCTTTTGATCCCAGGGCAGCAGGTAGCCGGTAAATCCGAATCCGATGGTTACCAGGAGCAGCAGGACGCCGGAGAACCAGGTGACCTCACGCGGAAATTTATAGGCTCCAAAGAAGATAACCCGCAGCATGTGCAGCACAACCAATATCACCATCGCGCTGGCCCCATAATGGTGCAAGCCGCGGATCAGCCAGCCGGCTGGAACCTGAGTGGTGATGAACTGCACGCTGTTATATGCATGATCCGGAGTGGGAACGTAGTAAATCGTCAGCAGGATGCCAGTGATCATTTGGTTCAGTGCCACAAACAACGAAGCGCTGCCCAGGGTGTACCACCAGTTCACTTTGGGAATCTTACGCAGAAAGATCGCATCCCACACTTGCCGCCAGCCAATTCGCTCGTCAAGCCAGTTTCCAACTCTGGTTGCCATCTCAGCTCACCTTTATAAATATCTGATCGTTCTCTACTTTTGTCTCATAGCGGTCCAAGGGTCGCGGCGGTGGACCGGTGACCACATTTCCCTCCTCGTCGAATACGGCATTGTGGCAAGGGCAGAAGAACTGAGCCTGATTGGAGATCCACCTTACCCGGCAGCCGAGATGCGTGCAGATGTTGGACATGGCTGCGTATTCGCGCCTATTTTCTGTGAGCACATAGACCGAGACCTCTTCCTCGTTCACGATCCACCCGGTCTGGCGTTCGATGTTGACCTTAAACAGAGTGGGCACACCTGGTTCCACCTTGTCTGTGGAACCCAAGCGCACCCACTCTTCGAGTTCGTCTCTTCTTATGGCCGGACCGATGATATATGCAATTGCCGGAATGGCGAATGCGGCGCTGATAAATCCGCCAATAGCCCAGGTAGCCATGCTCATAAAATTGCGCCGGCTTACAGGCTGTTCATCGCTCATACATTCCTCCTTTGGCTGTGTATGAAGATTTTCAGCTCTTGTCAGTCATGTATATTGGCAAACCGCTGAAATATATCTTAACAACAAGCATCTTGAACAGCGGTTTGTCACTGATATTCTTTACAATAAACTTTCGGGCAGAACTTAATTTTCAGGTGCTCCTGCCTCGATCCACTCCACCACCAGCTCCAGTTCCTGTGGGTTGAGCTGACCGAAATGAGGCAGCTCGCCGGTTTGCTTCTGCACCAGCAGACTGGCCTCTGGATCGCCAAGGTCGACTGCCGGGCCGCTGTCTCCACCTGCCATCGTCGATTGGTAGGTTGTCAGGTCCAGACCCGCAATACCGGCTTCCCCGTGGCAGCTATCACAGCGCGACTGCAGCAGCGATCCGATACTGGATGCGTAGGTGATCGCCATCCCTTCCGGAGTTGGTGTTGGGGTGGGTGTGGGGGGCATCTGAGCCAGGATGATCTCCCGCAGACCGGGTGCATCGAAACCGGCGTATTCCCACACGCTGCCGTGGCAGGCGCTGTTGGAACAGAAGGAGGTGTTGATCCGTGCCGCCCGGGTTTTCGGTCGTGTGGCAGTTGGCGCAGGTGGGGTCAAAGACATCACGGTGTAGAGTGATCCAGTTGGAGTTCAGGTGCGACTCCGGTTCAGGCCCGCGGCTGATTTCGATCTTGGCGACAAAGTCTTCCGGCCCGGCTACCACCGGGATGGAGTGGCACAGGTTGCATTCCAGCCGGATGGCCTCCCCCTCGTCGCTCAGGTGCTTGCCGTCGTGGCAGCGGAAGCAGCCCGGCGAATCCTTATGCCCGACGTTATTGGGGTGGGTGTCCCAATTCGAGTTCTGTTCGGGGAACACGCTGTCGCTGTATGCCTGCTGCAGGGCTCGCGATTGCTCCATCGACGTTTTCCTGGTGTTCCTGCGTAGTAGTCCGGGTAGTAAGCCTGGTAATAATTTGCCAGCCCGGCGATGGCGTTCTTCGCCATTGCCTGGGATTCGTACAGCGGGCTGTACACTTCCAGCGCTTTGAGGCGGATATCCGGGATCTCGGGCGAGACGATGCCGCGTGAGAGCATCTCATCTACAGCGTCTTCCGGCTGCGGGACCAGGTGCGTGATGCGGTTGTGGCAGGTGATGCAGTCCATTTCTTTCAGTTCACCAGCGTCCACAGCCGATGGGTCGATTTCCGCGCCCAGCTCGGTGAACTCGGTGATGGAGCCGTCATCATTGGTAACCCGGATATAGGGTATGTGCTGTTCTTCCACGTCGGTGGCCAGGTACTCGACTTTGTTTTCGATATGCCAGTGGATGCCTTTGCCCAGCCCTTCACGCTTGCTGCCGCCGCCTGTTTTGAGGGTCAGGTAGGTGCTGACCGGGGTGTTATTCTGATCATTTTGGAAGCGTTTGATCTCCCGCAGGCTGTCGTCGGAGAATTTCTGCGGCGAGTGGCACAGCTCGCATGTCTCGCGCGCCGGACGCATGGTATGAGCCGAGATGGGGAATTCATAGGTATTGAAGGTTGTGGCGATAACGTGCCTGAGATCGCCTGCCTTGCGGGAGATGCGCGTGGCGATGAAGCCTTTTCCGATATGGCAGTCCACGCAGTCGATCCGCCCATGGGGTGAGGTCAGATAAGAAGTGTACTCAGGTGGCATGGTGTGGCAGGTCTCACCACAGAAAGGTGGGGAGTTGGTGTATTCCCAGGCATAGGCTGCACCTGTTAACAGGATGAGGGTCAGGATGCCGAGTATCGCATAAGGTAGGACGCGCAGCCAGCGAGGTGTCCCGGCGGGTGGGAAAAAGAACTGAATAATTTTCCGTGTAAATTGTTTCATCTCTGTATGCCCGCTCACCCTATTCGCTTTTTGGGTGGGCGTAGGCTATCCTCCAATGAGCAGTGTACAACAATTATAATACTCGAATATTTTATCTTAAATGGGATTAAATTTTCGTTGCCAGCCAAGATTGTGACAAATATCATTATAAATGGTGCAATTTATCAGGCCGGAAGAATGTTAAGATAACCATGCCAGGAGTTGTGCAGTTCGAGGTTTATATCACGATATGGACTTCAGTTTCGTATTAGTTTACTTCATATATGGTCTAGCATTTTTCAGCATGGGGCTGGCAATGCTGTTCGAGGCGCGCCGCTCCCCGCTGCTGGCCGACGCGCGTGCGCTGTGGCCGTTGGCATTGTTCGGTCTGGTGCACGGCACGCATGAATGGTTGGAGATGCTGCTGGACATCCGCAGCTGGTTTGGTCTGGATGTTCCGGGATATACGTCTGCGCTGCGGCTGTTCATGTTGGTGATTTCATTTGTTTTCCTAGTGTTCTTCGCTATACAAATATTGCGCCCGTCGGAAAAACTTTACGCTCGCCAAAATTTGCTCCTCGCAGGCGCGCTGCTGGCTCTGTTCGCCATATTGATTTTAATCACCAATCTGGCACACCCGAGTGATCCCGAGCATTGGATCGCGCATGCCGATGTGCTGGCCCGTTATACGCTGGCCATCCCGGGGGCAGCGCTGGCGGCCTTGGCGCTCGGCCAGCAGGCTCACCAGGCATATCGGGAGGAGCGTGTCAGCCTGGCGAGGAGCCTGCGGCTGGCAGCCCTTGGGTTTGCTTTCTATGGGTTAGCGCAGATAGTCGTCAGGCCTCTGGATATTTTCCCGGCCCAGTATCTGAACACTGCTGTCTTCTACGAGTTCGCTGGTTTTCCGGTGCAGGCAGTGCGGGCGGCGATGGCAATATTGGTAACGGTGGGACTGGTACGTGCTTCCCAGATCGTTGAAGATGAACGCCAGCACCAGCTAGAGGCTGCCCAACAGGCTCGCCTGGAAGCCCTTGCCCTTACCCAGCGTGAGCTAGAGGAGAAGGAAGAGCTGCGCCGCCAGCTATTGCGGCATACGGTGAATGCCCAGGAGGAAGAGAGAGCCAGGATCGCACGCGAGCTGCACGATGAAACAGCCCAGTTTTTGACTGCTCTGACCCTCAACCTGGCGACGCTGCGCAGCACACAGCCTCAGAACCCCCAAGTAGTCGAGCTGTTGGACCGCTTGCAGTCGCTCAGCCAGCAGATGTCGCAGGGCATTTCCAGGATGGTGCGCGATCTGCGCCCGGCGCAGCTGGATGATCTCGGTCTCGAAGCCGCCCTGTCATCACTGGTGGATGATGAGAGGCGTCATTCCGGGCTGGAGATCTCCATGGAGGTGCATGGCTCCCGGCGTAGGTTGGACCCGCTGGTCGAGACGGTGCTCTTCCGGGTGGCGCAGGAAGCCCTGACCAATATCATCCGCCACGCGGCTGCCGATAAGTCCCGAGTACAATTGGAATACCGCCTGGATGAAGTGCTCCTGTGCGTTCAGGACTGGGGAGCAGGCTTTGATTTACAGCAGGACAGCTCCCAACCGGGCTGGGGCATCGCCGGGATGCGGGAGCGAGTGGAGTCGGTCGGCGGGCAGTTCCGCCTGGAGTCCGCCCTGGGAAAAGGCACTCTGGTCAAAGCAATGGTGCCGCAAGTAGAGAAGATTACAGCCATTTCGGAGGGGTGAACGATGGAGCAGCTCCGCTTAATGTTGGTTGATGATCACGAAGTTGTACGCACCGGATTGAAGGCTTTCCTGGACCGCCAGGAAGGCATACAGGTGGTCGCAGAAGCCGGCAGCGGCAGCGAGGCGCTGGAGGTAGCAGCCGGTGGCTGTCTGGATGTGGTGGTGATGGACATCACCATGCCGGAGATGGATGGTCTGGAGGCCACCCGCAGGCTGAAGGAGCTGTGTCCGCAGACGCAGGTGCTGGCGCTTACCATCCACGAGGATAAGCAGTACCTGTTCGAGATGATGGCTGCCGGAGCTTCAGGATATTTGACCAAGCAGTCCGCGGCCGAAGACCTGGTGGCAGCCGTATATGCCGTGGCGGGTGGGAGCATCTACCTGCAGCCGGCGCTGGCGCGCTGGCTGCTGGAGGATTACCGGCGGCTTTTAGAGCAGGTGCCGGAGAGCCCTGTCGACTCGGCGGAAGGCACAACCGGGCGGGAAAGGTCTATCGGTGCTCAGCGAGCGTGAAAGGCAGGTCCTCGAGCTGGTAGCGGAAGGATTTCAGCAACAAGCAGATCGGCGAAGCATTGGGTATCAGCCCGAAGACAGCCGCCCGCCACCGCGAGCGGATCATGAACAAGCTGGGTATGCATTCAGCGACCGAGCTGGTTAAGTTCGCCATCCGCACCGGTCTGATACGCGTGTGAGAGAAGCTCTAATATTACTATTCAGGATGTCTCAGCGATCATTAATCTTCTTGTGTCACAATCTACGTTAGACTTAAAGGTCGGACGCCAAGAAGCAGTTCCAGCATCGTTAAACGGGAGAGCAATTTTATGGAACAACCCGCAGCCTCAACTACACAGACCGGTTCTTCGGGTAGAGCAAAGTTTATCATCGGCGGTCTGCTGATCATCGCCGCAGTGGTTTACCTGATCATCTCCTCCACGCAAGCCAGCGCCCAGTATTTCCTCACGGTAGATGAGTTGAATGCCAAAGACAGCAGCGTTGTCGGTCGCGATCTGCGCGTGTCGGGTGCGGTGATCGGCGATACGATCCAGTACGATCCTCAAACCCTCACCCTGACATTTATCATCGCCCACGTGCCGGGAGACAATAAGGATATCGAAGCGCGGGGCGGTCTGGCGGCAGTGCTTCACGAGGCTGTCGTCGATCCCACCCGGCAGCAGCTCCAGGTGGTCTATACCGGTGTGAAGCCGGACCTGCTGCGCCACGAAGCCCAGGCGATCATGACCGGTCAGGTGGATACCAATGGTGTCTTCCACGCCGACGAGCTGCTGCTCAAATGTCCGACCAAATACGAAGACGCAGTCCCAGAGCAATCGGAAGGATGAGTCTCTCCTGCCCGGCGTGGTTCGAATCTTATCGGTAATGAGTGATATTCCGTATTGCCCACCGCCCTGCTGGCGGAACGCGATACGGAATATGCTGTCTGATAGAGTGGAAAACTATGATCGCTAATCTCGGTTACGGTGCCCTGGTCATCACCCTGCTGGTCTCGATTTATGGGGTCTTTGCTGCTTTTTACGGAGCGCGCAAGAATTCGCACGCCTGGGTGGACAGCGCCCGCAATGCCATGCTGCTCACCTTCCCCTTGCTGACCCTTTCGGCATTGAGCATCATCGTCCTGCTGGTCAACGGCAATTACGAGGTCGAATTCGTGGCTGCGGTGACCAGCAACAGCATGCCCACTTATCTCAAGGTGACTGCCTTGTGGGGCGGGCAGGCGGGTTCGCTGGTTTTCTGGACCTGGCTGATGTCGGCTTTTGCCTCCGCGGTCACCCTGCGGAAATGGGACCGCGACCGGGAGTTCCTTCCCTGGGTGATCGTCGTCTCCCTGGTCACGCTGGGCTTCTTCCTGATAATGATCATCTTCTTCGAGAACCCGTTCGCCCGCATCTGGCGCGTGCCGCTGGGTACCCCGGTGGTGGCGATGTTCCCGCCGGCTGGCGCCGAGCTGCTGGTGCAGCAGGATGGGCGCGGCCTGAACCCGCTGCTGCGCCACCCGGGGATGATCATCCACCCGCCCATGCTGTACCTGGGCTTCGTCTCGTTCGTGATCCCCTTTGCGTTTGCTATTGCTGCCCTGGTCACTGGTCGCACCGACGATCGCTGGATCCGGCTCACCCGCCGCTGGACGCTGGTCGCCTGGTTGTTCCTCTCCCTGGGTTTGATCCTGGGCGGTCGCTGGGCTTATGATGTGCTGGGCTGGGGCGGCTACTGGGGCTGGGACCCGGTGGAGATCGCCGCTTTCATGCCCTGGCTGACCGGAACGGCATTCCTGCACTCGGTCATGATCCAGGAAAAGCGCGGCATGCTCAAGCACTGGAACATGGTGCTGATCATCTTGACCTACGACCTGGTCATCTTCGGCACCTTCCTGACCCGTTCAGGTGTGCTATCCTCCGTGCACGCTTTCGCCCAGAGCGCCATCGGCCCGCTGTTCTTCGTCTTCATCGGGCTGACCTTCATTACTTCGGTTACATTGCTGCTATACCGCTGGAACAGCCTGAAGTCGGAAGCGCATATGACCTCCCTGTTCTCGCGCGAGGCGCTGTTCCTGCTGAACAACCTGCTGTTCATGGGCATCCTGGTGGTGTGTTTCTGGGGTGTGATCTTCCCTCTGATCTCGGAGCTGGCCACCGGGCAGAAAGTGACCGTCGGGCCGCCGTTCTACGAACGGGCTACCGGGCCGCTGTTCGGCAGGTCTGCTGCTGCTGATGGGTATTGCCCCACTGGCTGCCTGGCGGCATTCGACTGCCAAGACCCTGGGCCGGGCGATGTGGAAGCCATTCCTGGCATCGCTGGTCGTGGTGGTCCTGGCGCTGGTTGCCGGTATCCGCCACCCGGCTGCGCTGCTCGGTTTCTGGCTGTCAGCCTTCGTGGCCTCGGTGACGCTGTATGAGTTCTGGCGCGGGGCGCTGCGCCCGCCACCACAGCAAATCTGGCGAAGTCCTACCCGGTCGCGCTTTGGCGCTTGATCGGACGCAACCGGCGCCGCTACGGCGGCTATGTCATCCACCTGGGCGTGGTGTTGATGGCGATCGGCATCATCGGCATCGAGCTCTTCCAGACCGAGACCCAGGGCACGATTGCCCAGGGCGAACAGCTCGTGCTGGGGGATTATTCCATGCGCTTCGAGGAGCTGGCAGTCTTCGATACCCCGGATGGGCGCAACGTAGCCCGGGCGGTGGTCAGCGTGTTCAAAGATGGCAGCTATGTGGGCGAGCTGCACCCGCGCCGCGATTTCTATTTTGAATCGCAGCAACCGATGACCATCCCCGGCGTGCGCAGCACCTGGGAGGATGATTACTACGTCCTGCTGGTAGACTGGCAGCCCATTTCCTCCGCCGGCGCGACCTTCAAGATCTACCACAACCCGCTGGTGAACTGGATGTGGCTGGGCGGTCTGGTCTTTATCCTGGGCACCCTGATCGCTGCCTGGCCGGACAAGGACCCGGAGACAGTGGCTGTGCGGGCCCGTTCCAGCTACGCCGCCGCGAAAGCGTGAAATGATGAAATGCTGCCTGACCTGTCCGTCATTGCGAGCGTACTCTGTGAAGCAATCTCACCACCAGGAAGCCTGAAATGATGAAACGCTCCTTGACCCCTCTGTTTGCTGCTCTGATCCTGGCTATCGTGCTGACCGGCGCTGCCCTGGCGCAGCAGCCAGACCCATCCGCGCCGACCGATGACCAGGTCAACGCCATTGCCAAGGGGCTTTACTGCCCGGTGTGTGAGAACATACCCCTGGATGTGTGCGGAACGCAGGCCTGTGCCCAATGGCGCGACCTGATCCGCCAGAAGCTCGGCCAGGGCTGGAGCGAGCAGCAGATCAAACAGTATTTTGTCGACCAGTACGGCGACCGTGTGCTGGCTTCTCCACCGGCGCGCGGTCTGAACTGGCTGGTTTACGTCGTGCCGCCGCTGGCGATCCTGGCCGGTGTTTACCTGCTCTTCCGCGCTTTCCAGTCTTTGCGGCAGCCTGCTCCGGTAAAGGAGCCGCAGGTGGAAGCCCCTGCCCCGACCGACGAGTATGCCATGCGCCTTGAAGAAGAGCTGCGCAAGAGATAAAATTGTGAGACTTGGCGGCTGCCTGCTGCCGGAAAATCATTGATGAGCTGATCGTAACCATGACCGAAAATAGCACTGAGCTACAACAGCAAGAAACTCCCTCCCGACGCCCCCACTGGGGGCGCATCGTTGTCTGGGTTGGGGTGTTAGGTTTGTTAGCAATCCTGGCCCTGGGGCTGCGCCGCGCCCAGCAGGGCCCGGTCACTGTCGGTGATAAGGTGCCAAATTTCAGCCTTACCACGTTCGAAGGCGAGCAGATCGAGCTGGTCGATCTGCAGGGCAAAGTTGTGGTTTTGAATTTCTGGGCTTCCTGGTGCAAGCCGTGTGAGCAGGAGGCTGCCGACTTGGAGACTGCCTGGCGTTATTACCAGCCGCACGGCGATGTGGTTTTCCTGGGCGTCGATTATGTCGATACCGAACCCGAGGCGCTCGGATATCTGGAAAAATTTGCTATCACTTATCCCAACGGACCGGACCTGGGTACGCGCATCTCTCAAGCATTCCGCATCCGCGGCGTCCCGGAGACTTACATCATCGACCAGAGTAATGTGCTTCGCTCGGTACAGATCGGCCCTTTCAGCTCGCTCTCTCAGATACAGGGGATGATCGAACCCCTGTTGGGACAATAATCCAGCTGCCGGCCGATACACACTCGATTACATAGTTATGGACATTGGCTCGATCTTTCTCATCCTTGGTTTACTCCTGATCGTGGGTCTCTTCGTCGCTCGTCCTTTGCTGGAGGAGCGCTCGGCTGCTCTCAGTCAGGAAGAGCACGAAGTCTCCACCCTGCTGGCAGAGCGCGACCGCCTGCTGACCGCGTTGGAAGAACTGGATTTCGACAACAGCCTGGGAAAGATACCGGAGGATGAATACCCCGCCCAGCGCGCCGTTCTGGTGCAGCGGGGTGTAGAGGTCCTGCGCAGGCTGGATGCACTGCAGGTTGATGGATATGCTGGAAATGAAGACGAGCGTATGGATGCTGCGATAGCAGCCCGGCGGGCAGAGACTTGCTCCCAGCCCGTACCGGTTTCAGGCAGCGGCTCCCCTGTACGTGTTAAACCGACCCCCCTGGCAGTAGGGCAGGATGACGACCTGGAAGCGCTGATCGCCAGCCGACGCAGAGAACGCAAAGAGAAAGCTGCCGGGTTCTGCCCGCAGTGCGGTGGGGCGGTGCAGAAATCCGATCTTTTCTGCCCTAAGTGCGGCCGAAAGTTGGCAAATTGAGCCTGACATTGAAGCCTGAACTGTGGTTATGACTTTGTTATTTAATTCCACGAACACTAAGATAACGCAAGGATCACAAAGTTCTGAACTACATATTAACTTAGTGCATTTTCGTTCCTTTGTGTCCTTAGTGGTTTTATTCACATTTTTTCTTACTGCCTGTTCGTTCTCCCTGGCGGAAGACATCACCCCACCGCCTGGTGCGGTGCAGTCGCCTGTCTCACGCACCGAACCGGTGCCGGTCAGCGGACCGTTATATCCGCTGGTGCCGCCCAACACAGGCAACGGAGCCGCCATCTACGCCGAGAAGTGCGCCCCTTGCCACGGGACGACCGGTATGGGCGATGGCCCGCGGGCTGCCCAGCTGCCCAACCCGGTGGCAGCCTTGGGTTCTGCGGATATTGCCCGCCAAGCCGCTCCTGCCGGGTGGTACACACTTGTCACCCGCGGCAACCTGGAACGCTTCATGCCGCCCTTCCCCAGCCTCACCGACCGGGAGCGATGGGATGCCGTCGCCTATGCATTTTCACTGAGCGCCACATCAGATGAGATTGAAAGTGGTGCCCGGCTGTACCAGGCAAACTGTGCCAGTTGTCACGGCGCCGACGGAGATGGTGATGGACCCCAGGCAGCCGGGCTGTCTTCCCCGCCCAGCGACTTTACCGACCAGGAGTTCATGGCCCAGAGGTCGGCGGCCGATTTCTACCAGGCCGTTTCGGCGGGCATCGCACCGGCAATGCCCGCCTATGCCGACCGGCTGAGCGAAGCCGAGCGCTGGGCGTTGGCAGCCTACCTACGCACCCTGACATTCGACCATTCCCAAGACGAGATTGCTTCTCAAAACATGCCGGAGACCCTAGGGGAGGTGGAGACCCCTGCCGCGGGCACTCCATCCGCAGATGGGTCACCTGAGCCTTCGGCGGAGACCGGTACGGCGGTAGCGGAAGCCTTACCGGCGATGGGTATCGTCTTGGGCAGTGTAATCAACCATTCCGGCGGCGAAGTCCCTCCCGACCTGGAGATCACCCTGCGCGGCTATGATGATATGCGCCAGGTGATCACCCAGACCACGACCATTCAACCAGAAGGCAAATATACCTTTGAAGAGGTGGACATGCCCGCCGGGCGCGCTTTCCTGGTCACGGTGGAATACGGGGGAACGACCTATGGGTCGGATATCGCCGTTGCCCAGCCGGACACCACACTGCCCGACCTGCCGGTTGCCATCTACGACTCGACAACCGATGCTTCTATGCTGTCGGTAGATCGCCTGCACCTGTTCTTCGAGCTCGGTGGTGAAGATACGCTGCGCGTGATCCAGCTCTACATCCTTTCAAATACCGGCGATAGGACCGTGGTGCCGGTCGAAGGGGGGCAGCCAACCGTCAGCTTTGTGCTTCCGGAGGGCGCTGCCAACCTAGAAATCCAGGATGGCATGATCGGTGAGCGCTTTGTACTAACCGCAGACGGGTTTGGCGATACGATCCCCATCCGTCCTGGAGCGGGCAGGTATGAGCTGCTGTTTGCCTACGAACTGCCGTACGAAGGGAAACTTGAGCTCGTCCAGCCCATGTCCCTGCCGGTCAATGCGGTGGTCGTCATGGCGCCAGAGAACGGCATCGACATCGAAGGAGAAGGGCTGGTAGATGCCGGTTCTCGGGACGTCCAGGGGGCGCAGTACCGCATGTATAACGGCACGAGCATGGCATCCGGCTCTGACCTGCGGTTAACTGTCAGCGGTCGCTCGGCTGGCACAAGTCCCAGCCTGGTCAGCGGCTCGAATACAAACCTGGTGATCGGTCTGGGCGTATTTGGAGTTGCGCTGCTCCTGGCAGGTGTGTGGCTGTACCGGCGCTCGCGGCCTACGGCGGACGAGGACGATGATCTTGGCGATGAAGAAGACGTGGCTGAAGATGTCTCTGAAGTTGTCTCTGAAAGTCCCGAGTCGTTGATGGACGCCATCATTGCCCTCGACGACCTGTACCAGGCCGGTGAGCTGCCGGAGAGCGCATATCTCGAACGCCGGGCAAAATTGAAGGCCCGCCTTCAGGCGATCCTGCCAGAAGACGGAGCGAAGGAGTAGGGCAAATAGGCATCCCTACCCCCTATCCCCTACCACTATGATCGAAGTCCGCAAGCTGGTTAAGCGCTTTGGGTTGAAAACAGTGCTGAAGGGCCTGGATTTTCGCGTGGAGGCCGGTGAGTTCGTAGCCCTCCTGGGTCCGAATGGCGCCGGTAAGACCACCTTCTTGCGCATCCTGGCGTCGCTCTCACGGCCTTCGTTGGGTGAGGTTGCCATCGCCGGCTACCGCCTGCCTGCCCAGGCAGCCGCAGTGCGCCGGCGCCTGGGAGTGGTGTCGCACCTGCCGCTGCTGTACGGCGACCTGACCGCGGACGAAAACCTACGCTTCTACGGGCGGATGTATGTCGTGCCAGACCTGGAGCAGCGCATGGCAGAGGTGCTCGACCTGGTGGGTCTCTCCGCCCGCAGGCGCGACCTGGTGCGCACCTATTCGCGCGGCATGCAGCAGCGCCTGGCCATTGGGCGTGCCATGCTGCATGACCCGGAAGTGATTTTGTTCGATGAGCCCTATACCGGCCTGGACCAGGAAGCCAGCAATATGTTGGACGGTGTTCTGCGCCAGGTGGCGGAGCTGGGACACACGGTCGTGATGACCTCGCACGACCTGGCGCGCGACTGCAGACCTGGCTTCTCGCTTCGATGTGCTCTCGCGCGGCGTGATGGTTGCCTCGGTCCGGCGCAGCGAGATCGATCCCAACCAGCTGCTGGCGTTTTACCGCCAGGCCATCCAGGGGGCATGAGCGATGCGCGAGGAAGTAAGCCTGCCCCAGACCTCAACCCAGTCCCCAGCAGCCAATTTCCTGCGCGCCATGACGGCGGTGGTCTGGAAAGACCTGGCTGCCGAGCTGCGCAGCCGCGAGCTGCTCTCGTCGATGCTGGTCTTTGCTCTGCTGGTGATTTTGATCTTCAACTTCGCCCTGGAACTGGATACGCGCACGCGCTCGACCGTGACCTCTGGAGTGCTGTGGGTAACATTCGCCTTTGCCGGCACCCTGGGCTTGAACCGCTCGATGGCGATGGAGAAAGATCGCGGCTGCCTGGATGGTCTGCTGCTGGCTCCGGTGGACCGCAGCGCGATCTATTTTGGCAAGGCGATCGGAAACCTGATCTTCATGCTGGTGGTGGAGATCATCGTCCTGCCGGTGTACAGCGTGTTGTATAATACCAATCTGTTCCAGCCGGGTTTGCTGCTGGTGATCTTGCTGGGTTCGATCGGCTACGTGGCTGTCGGCACGCTGCTCTCCAGCATGGCAGTGCAGACCCGCACCCGGGATGTGCTGCTGCCGATCCTGCTCTTTCCGGTGGCGATCCCTGTGCTGATCGCTGCGGTGAAAGCCAGCAGCGGTTTCCTGCAGGGCATCGAAATGGCAGAGATCCAGCCCTGGCTGAGCCTGCTGATCACCTATGACGTGATGTTTACCGCGGTAGCATTCATGGTATTCGATTATGTGGTGGAAGAGTAAAGAATAGAGAATGGAGAGTAGAGAGTAGAGAAACGAGAATCGTAACCGCTCTCTGTTCTCTGCTCTCGATTCTCGAGATTTTGGAGGACCTATGCAACCTAAACCTCGTTTGCTCACATTCTTGGACGTCGTCACGATATTATTGCTCGCCATAGCCACTTGGATGGTGTTCTTCTATGCCCCCATGGAAGCGGTGATGGGCAACGTACAGCGTGTATTCTACTTCCATGTCGCGGCCGGCTGGGTCGGCATGCTAGGTTTCCTGGTAGCGGCGGGCGCCGGGGTGGCTTACCTGCGCACGGCGAGGCGCAAGTGGGATCTGGTCGAGTCTGGCGTCTGTTGAGATCGGCATGGTATTCGCCTTCATCAACGTCGTCACGGGTTCGATCTGGGCGCGCCCGATCTGGAACACCTGGTGGACCTGGGACCCGCGCCTGACGACGGCCACGATCATGCTGCTTGATCTACGCCGCCTACCTGATGCTGCGCCAGGGAATCGATGACCCGGACCGGCGCGCCCGCTTCGGCGCTGTGTATGCCATCATCGGCTTCCTCAGCGTGCCGCTCACTTTCTTCTCCGCCCGGCTGTTCCGCACCATCCACCCGGTGGTCATCGGCACCAACCAACCGGGCGCGGAAGGCGCATTCGACATGACATCCATGATGCTGCAGACCTTCCTGTTCAGCCTGCTGACCTTCTCGATCATCTTCGTTGACCTGCTGTGGCACCGCCTGCGCCTGGGCAGGCTGGCGGACGAGGTCGAGCAGAAAAAGCTGGAGCTGACCGTATAAGCTGCAAGTCTGTGATCTGATCTTTGCATACTCTTTATGGGAGAGAAATTTATGTTGATGTCCTTAATCCTTCAGCAAGGTCCGGCTGAGACCACCAACTACATGATCTTCGGCTACATTATCATCTTCGGCTCGATGCTGCTGTACGTCCTCAGCCTGTACTTGAGGCAGCGCAGCCTGAAGCAGGATATCGCCCTGATCGAAGACCTACAAGAAGAGCAGGTCTGAATGGAAAACGCGGCCTCACCTGCCCTCCCGCCTGCTGGCAGCATGGTAAAGACGGCCTGCAAAGGCGTCATGCTGCTGGAAGAGGACACCCCGCAGACGGTTTTCCGCGACCAGAGGGTGTATTTCTGCCTGCCGGAATGCCTGGCGACTTTTAACCAGAACCCCAGCACATCCTGCATGGCTGGCGATCCACTGCTGGAAAGCAAATAGGCTGCTGCTCGAGCTGAACCCAGGCGGGTGCACGCTGGCAGCAGCCCGGCGACACCCGTTTTCGTTTAAAATATCCCTGTCATGAGAAGACTGAACCGATTAGTGCTCGTCCTATGCCTGCTGGCGACAGCCTGCGGGCTGTCCCCCCAATCGTCTCCGACTGCCACGCTCCCGCCGGCAGGAACCGGGGTCAGCCCAACATCAAGCGAGACTGCTGTCCAGGCTGAACCGAGCCTGCCTCCCCCATCCTCGCCAACCGTTGCTCAGCCTGACCCCCAGACACCGGTACCCCCTGATGTGGGTGCAGGGCAGGAGTGGGTCGAAGCTACCTTGGCGGGCATGAGCCTGGAGGACAAGATTGGACAGCTGATCATCGCCGGGATCGATGGGGACGTCGTTACAGCCGAGACCTGCCGCTATATCGAACAGTTGCGACCCGGTGGCATAACCCTGGGCAGCGACAATATGCCCGACCCTGAGACGCTGCGACAGTTCACTGCCGGGCTGCAGGAATGCGCCCGCCAGGCCGGGCTGCCGCCGCTGCTGGTGACCCTGGCGCACGAAGGCGAGTATGTCGACCGCTTCCTGCGCGGGACGACCACATTCCCGGCTGCATTGGCCCAGGGCGCGACCGGCGACCCGCAGGTCGCTTACCAGGCCGCGTTGGCCTCGGGGCAGGAGCTGGCTTACAGCGGTGTCAACCTGATCCTTGGACCTGTCGCAGATGTGCTGACCAATTATGACAACGAAGTGGTCTCACAGCGCACCTACGGCGGGGACGCCGGGCAGGTGAGCCAGTTCGTCTCCCAGGCGGTGCGCGGCTACCTGGATGCGGGCTTGCTCCCGGTGCTGAAACACTTCCCCGGACATGGCGGTGTGGCGGGCGATTCGCACCGCATCCTGCCGGTTGACAGGTCGTCCATCGAGCAGATCCGGGCTGCATACCTGCCTCCCTTTCAATCCGGGCTGAGTGCCGGTGCGCCGGTGGTGATGTTCAGCCATGTATCCTACCCGGTACTTGAAGATGGCAGGGAGCTGCCCGCCACGCTCTCACCGGGTGTGGTGAGCCTGCTGCGCGACGAGGTGGGTTTCGATGGGGTGATTTTGAGCGATGCCATGCGCATGAAAGCCGTCACCCAGGTGATGACCTCGGCCGAGGCTTCCCTGCAGGGAGTGCAGACCGGCATCGACCTGCTGCTGCTGACCCAGCCGGAGGAGGCGCAGGAGACTTATGCCTGGCTGTTGGATGGTTACAGGCAGGGCCGGCTGACCCAGGCGCGCATCGACGAAGCCGTGCGACGTGTGCTGGCTTTGAAAGAGGGATGCAATCTTAACGTCTCAGCGGATGCCTCACCGGCCCCAGATTGGCAGGCCAACCAGGATCTGGCATATGCGCTCGGAGAGCGGTCGGTCGCCGTGCTCAAAGAAGGCGCCGACCTGGTGCCCATCCCCAAAGAATTGACCGATATCCTGATCATCGGGCCGGATGAGGATTGGGACGTGTACGCGGCCTTGAGCGAGGGGCTGCAGGAGAACGGTCAGACTGCCACCTTCGCCCGCTATCCGGTGCCCTGGTTTGGGAAGATCGAGGATGAGCAGCTGCGCTACGACCTGCCCATCCGGGCGGCAGGCTACGACCTCGTGCTGCTGTTCACCTGGCAGGCGCACCTCAACCAGCTGGATTACGAGGACACCTGGCAGGCTGATCTGGTCGAGAACCTGCGCCAGACCGGCGTGCCGCTGGTGGTGGTCGCCATCAAATCCCCCACCGATATCCTGGAGTTCCCCCAGGTGAGCAACTACCTGGCAATGTACGGTACCACCCCCGGTCAGGAGGGTGCACTGATCGACGTGCTACTCGGGCGCACCCAGCCGCAAGGGGGCAACCCGCTGCCGGGGCTGATGCCCTGATCGATGAGCGTTACCGCCGGATAGGACTAATCCACTGGATTTTTTACACCGATAGAGAACGGTGAATAAATACCGTTTGGCCGGCTTCGTGGGCCAGCATAGGAAACCGAGCACTGTAGTGTCCTGCCGTGTGATGGCAAATATAGCAGCAAGTGTGTTCACCAGCACGCAGTCAAAGTCTAAGATAATGATGCCGGTCAACAAATCGCGTCAGCGCCTGAGCAAAGGCAGAAACACCTGCTCATCTTCCAGCATAAGCGGCAACCTGGTAGCTGCACCGACCGCAGCCAGCAGGTTTTCGATCGCTTGAGGTTCCATCAGCCTGACGATATTTGGGAGGGTCACAGTCTGGCGAATATGCTTATCGACCCCGGCCGCCTGCAGATCGAGCGTCTCGCCCGCGCGGATCAGCATTACACTCGCGGTATCAGAGGGTAGGGCGGTACCAGCTGGTTCTCCGGTGGCTGCCCGACCCGATGCTATGCGCGTGCCGAGAAGAACGCCCGCGACCAGCAATGTGATTGGCAAAATACACCGAATTACTTTCATTGAATAACTGCTCATCGGGTTATTTTATGAGCTCAATGAAGAGGATTGGTCGGCAGTCGTTTATTGCACAGCCATACGAAGCCCCGCTGGCAGCATCATCATAGTAAACGCGCACATTCTTTGCTGCGGCAGCCGCAGTGAGCATTAAGCTAAAAATCCGGGCAGCGCGTTTCGAGTCGCTGGTTGGGGTTGCAAACCAATAAACTCCTCCTGGGGCTGCGATCGTACAGTGCACGTGCACACGATTGCTCAACTCGCCTACGAAATCGGGGGTACATGTGTAGATAGAGATATTTGGGGCATCCGGGTCCAGCAGGTCTGCCGGGATGCTCTCCGGCGAGCCGGATTGCGCCAGGGCTGCCTGATCGCCAGCCAGGAAGGCGGCGGGAATCAGGCCGGAAAACACCGGCGCGATCAGGATCCCCAGCAAAAATATGCCAACATAGACAACCATCGTGCGGGTAAGGTGAAACTTGGACATCGCTTGGCCTCCATTTGCTAGAGTTTTTGGATCGACATGGTTTTCAACCATGAATTGCCACGAATGTTCAATTGTGCGAATAAGGTTCAGCTGGCTATTTAGTTATGGGAATTTATCAGATAATTGAGAAAATTTGTTGTAATTATATTATAGGGTAGCACTCCACTAAAGCGTGATTGAAGAAAGGACATGATAGAAAACGGGGTTCACTGGCACACTCATGGAAGCGACCAAGCAACCAGGAGAGAACCGAGTGAACCCACAAGCTATATTTTGCCCGAAAATTGAGTGTCCGGCAAGAGGTCAGAGCGGAAAAGGCAACATTCAGGTGCATAGTCAGAAGGAAAAGCGTTACGTTTGTGAAGTGTGCGAACAAACCTTTAGCGCCAGGCGAAAAGGAACGATATGCCTTTACCGGCTGCGGACAAGTGCCGAGACGGTGCTGCTGGTGATGGCGCTCTTGGCGCTACGGCTGTCCCGTTCAGGCGATAGTCAAGGCGTTTGGCTTTGATGAGCGCACGGTGCGGAACTGGTGGCAGCGGGCCGGTCAGCACTGTCAAGCCGTGCATGAACACAGCATGAGCAGCGCCCACCTGGATTTGGCAGCAGGTGCAGGCCGATGAGATCAAAGTCAAGACTCAAAAGGGAACTTTCTGGATGGCCCTGGCGCTGATGGTCTCCAGCGCCGGCAGTGGTTGGGCGGTGCGGTGAGCGCCAGGCGATGATCTGGGCTTGATCGAAACCTTGGCGCAGCAGGTGCGCAAGATGCGACCTTGTGCCGCCGCATGCTGTTGGCCGGTCGATGGTGTTGGCGAGCTACGTGACCGCTCTCCAAAGCGAAGCCGTCGACGAGCTCTGCGTCCCGTCCCGCAGGGGCGAAAAAGGACGCCCGCAACTGATCGCGCTGGCCGAAGGCATCGCGCATCGTCCAGGTGGTCAAGCCACGGCGCTGTGACCAACCATTTGCACATCGACCGACGCATCGAGATGGTCGAACGGCACGTCAGGCAATGAGTCCGGAGCCTCTGATCCAGGAGTTTCCCAGACGCGAGACGGGCGGTTGAAGATCAGACGCCGGCCTTCATCGAGCGCCTCAACGCCGACCTTCCGCCAGCGGCTTGCCAGCCTAGACCCGCCGCACACGCACTCTGGCCCGAAAAGCAGACTACGCTGGTCGCCGGAATGTATATCGTCGGCTGTCTGTGACCAACTTCTGTGTTCCTGCATAAGAACCTACGTTTGCGCCTGCATCAACCGTCGGCCGCTTTGGCTGCACTGCGTTGAGGTTCAGCGTACCCCGGCGATTGCGGCAGGATTTGACCGATCATATCTGGACCGTGGCGGAGCTGTTTGCCTTCAAAGTTGCACCCCAGCCCTGGGAACCCCCCAAACAGCGGGGCCGCCGGTCGCCAACCGAGCACCTTTTGCGGTTGATCCAACGAGTGGTGTCAGGTAATCACGGTTAGCATGCTGTGCTACCTATTATAGATCAAGCGCAGAACGCAGAATAAGCATTAAGCATTATGTCTACGTCAACCAGTTGTTTGAAATATGTTATTCGCCGCGAAACTCTACTTCCCTGGAACCGTCTGTCCTTGAATGTAACATCTAACCAGCAAGGCACCTCCACTCCCTTACCTTTTCCCTCCATCCCACACATTGGCTGACGTGCTATTCTGGTGTCGAGGTCAAGTTTGAAAAGGGTGTCCTCTTCGGATGCGAGCTCACCGTGAAGAATGTGGGGTACATAACCAAAGACATATCGCTGTTTGACCCAAAAGAGGAGAATTGGAGCCATTTGACCACCTTAGAGCTTATTCGGGAGTAAGGCCAACTAGCGAAGGAGGTCAAGGCGAGGGGGCTGCCTTAGGGAATTCCGTAGCCAACAATGTCCTGTGTATGGGCATTCTGGTTATTGATTGAAAAGCGGGAGGCATCTGGTTGCCTCCCGCTTTTCATAAACAATCGCAGCTAAATCTTCGCCAGCAGCTCGTCTAGCACCGCTTTGGACTGCTGCTCGACGACCGCGTGCTGGCTGCCGCCGTGGGCGTCCATGGTCACCACGGCGGGGAAATCTTTGACCTCGATCACCCACATCGCTTCCGGCACGCCGAAATCCAGCTTGTACACCCCCAGCACGCGCGTCACGGTCTGGGCGATCAGCGAAGCTGCCCCGCCGACGGCGTGCAGGTAGACGCCCGGCACCTCCTGGCAGGCAGCCAGGGTTTTGGCGCCCATGCCGCCCTTGCCGATCACGCCTTTGATATTGAAATGGCGCATCACGTCGCCCTGGTAGGGCTCCTCGCGGATGCTGGTGGTCGGTCCGGCAGCCACGAAGCGGTATTCGCCGCTATCCAGCCCGGCGACCACCGGCCCGCAGTGGTAGATCACGCCGCCCTCCAGCAGCGGCTTGATCGCCTGCGTAGACCTCCAGGTCATCCCCCTGCGGCTGGCGGGTTTTCTTGATGAAGGTCTCGATCATCCACTTGTGCACCGCGTCGCGGCCGGTCAGCATCACGCCCGGATAGCGCTACCGGCTCGCCGACCTTCAGGCTGCGGATGGTGTCATCACTGATGGGTATTTGTATGTTGCGCATGTTGTTTTGCCTCTGTCGCTATCACTGGTAGCTCGCCTGCGCCGTCCGCCCAGGCCATGCGCCGGCGGCGGTACGCCCAGCACATGTACGACACTGAGACGAAATAGCTGGCCGGCAGGCGGTTCAGGCTGGTGATCTTCGTCCCCAGCACGGTGGTCTGGCCGCCAAAGCCCATCGGACCGATGCCAAGCTGGTTGGCCTCGTCGGTCAGACGCTGCTCCAGCGCGGCCAGCTCGGGGTTGGAGCTTGGCTCATCCAGCTGGCGGAAGAGAGTCTCCTTGGAGGCGTAGTAGGACGAGCCGCGGTCGCCGCCGATGGCGACGCCCAGGATGCCCGGCGCGCAGCCCTTGCCCTGCGCCTGGTGCACCGCGTCCAGCACCACCTTGCGCACGCCCGCCAGGTCGCGCCCGGCGCCTAACTTGTTGTTGGGCAGCGAATACTGCGCGCCGACGTTCTCGCAGCCGCCGCCCTTGAGCATCAGGTCGATGGTCAGGGTCTCGCCCTCCACCTCCTCGAAGTGGATGCTGGGGAAGTAATCGCCGCCCAGGTTGTCCCCGCTGTTCTTGCCGCTCAGCGAGTCGACCGAGTTGGGGCGCAGGTAGGCTTTTTCGGTCGCCTGCACCACGGCGGCTTCGATCTGGAGCGCGCAGCTTGCGCGTGCTCCAGCCCTCCGGGTAGTAAACGTAAAAGATGGGCGTGCCGGTGTCCTGGCAGATGGGGGTGGAGTTCGCCCGCGACAGCTCGACGTTCTTGATGATGGTCTCCAGCGCGCCGCGCGCCGCCGAGCCGGGCTCTTCCTGCTCTACCGATGCGCGCAGAGCAGCCTCCACGTCGGGCGGCAGGTCGGTGGCTGCCAGGCGCACCAGCTCCAGGATGGGTTCGGTCAAATCTTGCATGTTTGCCTCCAGTTGCTCAGTCATCTGCTAATGGGGGTTAATGCTTCTTGCCCACAATACTTTTCTGGCGTTCACTATGTATCATACTCTTGTTTTCCCCCCAATGCGAGTGACAACCTGCCGCTCTGGGGCAGTAAGTCGTCACCTCTGGTAGAATCCATGCGACCCAAAGGGTCGACCGCTGCGACCACCGATCCGACGTTGACCGCTAAATGATCATCCGTCCCGCACTGCCGTCTGATGCTGAGCCCATTGCTCGTATTTATAACTACTACGTTCACAACACCGTGATATCATTTGAGGAGCACAGCGTGCCCTCCCAGGCCATGGCTGAGCGCATCCGTGAAGTTGCGGCTTTGTCTTTGCCCTGGCTGGTTGCCAAGTCATCCGGCGAGATCGTCGGTTATGCCTACGCCTCCAGATGGAAGGATCGTTCGGCTTACCGGTACACGGTCGAGAGCGCTGTTTACATCGATCCCGACTCACTTGGGGTTGGTTATGGTTCGGGTCTTTATGATGCACTGCTGAAGGAGTTGCGCCAACAGGAGATCCATGCGGTCATCGGCGGCATTGCTTTACCCAATCCAGCCAGCATCCGGCTGCATGAGAAGTTCGGGTTCATGAAAGTTGCCCATTTCAAAGAAGTCGGGTTCAAATTCGGGAAGTGGGTGGATGTAGGTTATTGGCAGCTCTTGATTCGCGGCACGTAGTTCGCTACGCATAATTCGCAAATCGCAATTCGCTACTCCTAACTCTCGATGCCTCTTCTCTGGCTCTCCCTGGCGTTTCTGTGCGGCATCGTCCTGGCAGCTAACCTGCAGTTGGGCCGCCTCGGATGGCTGCTGATCGGCGGGATCGCCCTGCTCCTGGCTCCGCTGCGCCCGCTGGCCTTCCGGTTGGTGGTCGATACCCCGGGAGCTGTGCGCCGGCTCGATTAACACGCTCCCCCTTAGCCTGACATTCACCATCCTGCGGGCGAATGCGTGCCTCTCGCGGCTGCGGCTGCCGCTGCCCTTATTCGCCTTGCTCCAGGCGCTGGCGTTGGGCGCGCTGCGCTACCAGAGCGCTTTGCCCGATCTAAGCGACCCAGGCTATATCGCCTATTACAACCATCCCGAGCAAACCTTTCAGGTGGAGGGCACTCTGCTCGAGCCGCCGGACGTGCGCGACCGCTACACCAATCTACGTCTGCATGCAAGCCGCATCCAGCCATTGGAGGGTGGCGTCGAGCATGCTGTGGATGGAAAGCTATTGGTCACGGATTGGGACCTGGGGGACTGGCGCTATGGCGACGTATTACGCCTGCAGGGAATTTTGGAAGATCCGCCGGAGGGCGAATCGTTCTCCTACCGCCAGTACCTGAACCGCCAGGGCATCTACAGTACTATGCAGCCGGATGAGATCGAGCTGCTGGGAGATGGTGGCGGCAACCCGTTTTTAGCAGGGGTGTATGCCCTCAAGCAGCGCGCTCTGGATACGCTATACCTGATCTATCCCGACCCGGAGGCTTCCCTTCTCGCCGGTATCTTGCTCGGTGTGGAAAGCGGCATCCCCGAGGCCGTCGAGCGCGCCTTCCAGGACAGCGGAACGGCACATATCGTAGCCATCTCCGGGTTCAATATCGCAATTTTGGCAGGTCTGTTCGCCGCCCTGTTCGGGCGCCTGCTGGGTCGCTGGCGCGGGGCCGTGGTCGCGCTGGCTTGCATAACCGTGTACACCGTGCTGGTGGGAGCAGGGGCCTCGGTGGTGCGGGCTGCCTTGATGGGTGGGCTGACCCTGCTGGCTGCCCAGCTGGGACGTCGCCAGGAAGGGCTCAATACCCTGGCGTTCGTAGCTGCCCTGATGGCGCTGCTCAACCCGCACGTGCTGTGGGATGTGGGCTTCCAGCTCTCGTTCATGGCGACGCTGGGGCTGGTGCTGTACGCCGGTCTGCTGACGACAGCATTTTTGGCTGCGGTTGGCAACCGCGTATCATGCCGAGACCGCCCAGAAGCTCTCCCGCCCGGTGGGAGAATACCTGCTGTTCACCTTCGCCGCCACGCTGACCACCTTGCTTGTCATCGTCTACCACTTCCGCCGCCTGTCGCTGGTCTCCATACTGGCCAACCCGTTCATCCTGCCCGCCCAGCCGCCACTGATGGTCTTGGGTGGTCTTTCACTTCTGGCAGGCATGGTCTACCTTGCCGCTGGGGAAGGCACTGGCTTTGCTCTCATGGCCGTTCGCGGTTTACAGCGTGCGGGTCGCCGAGCTGTTCGCCGGGTTCCCGGGTGCAGTCGCTGGCGCTGGGCGAGGTATCGCTGTGGTGGGTGGTCTGCTTCTATGCTGTCTTGTTTGGTCTGACTTTCTTCGGGGGGCGGCTGCGCCTCTGGGCTGCCTCACAAGGCGGTGGGTCCTGGGTATCCACCGCCCTGCCGGGCATCGCTCTGGCTGGCCTGGGGATCGCCGCGGTGCTGGTCTGGCGTGCTGCTGCCCATGCCCCGGATGGTCGCCTGCACCTGACCGTGCTGGATGTGGGCAGCGGAGACGCCCTGCTGGTGCAGACTCCCTCCGGGCGTTTTCTGCTGGTGGATGGCGGTCCCAGCCCGAGCCGGCTGTCCGACGCCCTGGGGCGGCGCCTGCCGCTGGGCGGTACAAGCTGGACTGGCTGGTGGTGGCGGCCTCCGGCGATGAGCAGCTGGGAGCCCTGCCGCCGCTGATCGAGCGCAGCCCGCCGGAGCAGGTGCTGTGGGCGGGACCCGAGCTGGGCACGCGCGATGCGCAGCGCCTGCAGGAGGCGCTGCATCCAGGCGGGGATCCGGCCCATCCTGGCAGAGACAGGTCACAGCCTGGACCTGGGGGAAGGTGCGCGGCTGCACGTCCTGGCGAGCGGACCGCGCGGCGCGGTGCTGCTGCTGGAGTGGGGCGAATTCCGCGCTCTGCTGCCGGTCGGGGCTGGACTTCGAGACCCTGGAGAAGCTGCATGGCTGATCCTGCAATCTGGGGCCGGTGACCGCCCTGCTGCTGGCGGAGAGCGGCTACGCCCCTGCCAACCCGCCGGAGTGGATCGCCAGATTGCACCCGGAAGTGGTGCTGCTCAGCGTGACTGCCGGCGACCGGGAGGGGCGGCCTGACCCTGAGACGATGGAGGCGATTGCTGATTACACTCTACTGCGCACCGATCGCAACGGCTGGATCGAGCTGTCTACCGACGGTGAGCAGTTGTGGGTGGAGGTGGAGCGGATTGACACTGCACGATAATCCGTGTACACTAATAGTAGTGTACATTTCGGTTCGGAGGTAGCCTATGTTGAAGAATATCACTTTCAGCGCAGAAGAGGATCTGATCCGGCGAGCGCGTGAGCGTGCGACAGCCGAGAGAACCACATTGAACGAGGAGTTCCGCAGATGGTTGAAAAAGTATGTTGAGCGCCCTGAGACAGCAGAAGCGTTTGCTGTTCTGATGGATCAATTCGATTACGTCCAGCCCGGACATTCATTCACGCGAGATGAACTGAATGAGCGGTAAATATTTCATCGATACCAACATTTTTGTATATTCCTTCGACAACCGCCAGCAGATACAAGAAAGAACGCGCCTCGACGCTGATCCAGGAGGCGCTGAAGACCGGGACGGGCATCATCAGCACCCAGGTAATTCAGGAATTTTTGAATGTAGCCACCCAGAAGTTTGCGGTTCCCATGAAAGTTGAGGATGCAAAAGGGTATACCAGGCTGGTGTTAAATCCGCTTTGCCAGGTTTACCCGGACTTGGAGCTTTATGAGAGCTGTCTGGATCTCCAGGTTGAAACCAGGTACTCATTCTATGACACCTTGATCCTCGCCGCAGCCCTGCGAGGCGGGTGTGACACCTTGTATTCAGAAGATATGCACGACGGGCAGGAAGTGCGAGGTGTGAAACTTGTTAATCCTTTCCGATAACTGTTACGCATCACCATGCTGGATCGAGATCACTGCTGACCAAACCAGCGCGCTCCGGCGGCTGAGACCGTATTCCTGTTTTTCTCTGAGCAAGGTGCGGTCACTCAGTCGCGGCTCTTCGTGGTGGCGATGTCGGCCTCGTTCCCTGCCGCGTCGGCCAGCGTCCACCATGCGGGCGCGAACTCGTCGCGTACCATCCGGCCACCCGCGGCGAGCGCCGCTGCGATGCGAGCCTCCGCCTGCTCGTACGGCACCCAGATCGCGACGTGGATCGCGCCGCCGCCGTCGCCTCGTAGCTCGTCCATCTGCTCGAACCAGAACGCCGGCCCACGATCGTGCGGGTCGACCAGGTCCTCATCGGGACTGTCACGCCGTGGCTCGTATCCGAGCACCGCTCGCCAGAACGGCATCACCTTGGCGATGTCCGTCGCGCCGGGAATGATGAGCAGGCTCTGGACCGCGGACGGGTCAGCGGTGAGACCTAGCTTCTGCGCTGCGGCCGAGACCTGCCTGGCAAGCTCGACGTCATGCCGGCTGGGTCCGAAGTAGTCTTCGGTGTACGTGATCATGTGAACGGTCACGCCGTCGTGCCGCACGTCGATGCTAGGGCGGTGATCCTCGACTCCTTGTAGCTCGCTGATTGCCTGCACGAAGCGTGCGCTCTCGGAGAACGACCGGGTGCGGAAGAATGCCGTCGCGCCTTCGCTGGTCAGGCGCCAGTCCTCGAAGTTCCTTCGGCCTGGTGGAACTGGCTTGGTGTGATTTGCTCGGTCATAGGGTCCTCCTGCCGAAAATCTTGGCTATCGTGTCAGGGTAGTTTTTCCACCAATGGTAAGTACAGGCGCAGGTAGCCGTCGAAGAACACATATCTGGGCACGACGATCTCGATGGCCACCCCGCCAAGCAACTGATTGCCCACGAACCCCTCGACAGCCACTCGCGGAATCGAGTCTTGTGGAATAAGCGATCCCGTGAGCACCGATACTGTCACAGTGGTCTCCTCGCCTGGGGCCAGGGTGACCTGTGCCGGTGAGACACTCACCGTCCAATCCGCAGGCAGATCAATCCGCTGGGGACGCATATCGATCACCGCGGTTTGCGTCAGCGGATTACCGACCTGCAGCGTGGTGACGGAGTTGTAGATTTGAGCGAGGGTGTTGCCATTTGCGGTTGCAGCGAGCAACCCGCTGCCAGCTCCCACACTGAAGCCAGGCGCATAACTGTACTGTTAAATCATGGCGTTGCCTAATTCCCTGCTGATAGCCGCTTCGCTGGTGTAGAAATCAAGGATATTACCGCTCAAGTCGTCCGGATCGGCGGTGATAATTCCCTGGCGATATTCCTCAATTTCGGCATCTGTCCGACCAAGCAAGTGGGCATCGGCAGTTTCCTGTGGGGTGAAGCCTTGCGTTGCCAGGCGCTGCTGGTAGCTGATCACGTCACCGGTGGTGAGGAAAAGGTCTGTTTCCCCTTCGTCGATCAGCACCTGTACGAAAGCATCCAGATTGTCGGCATATATCAAAAGCGCGGCGCCCATCAATTGCTCGTAGTGCAGGCGGGCATTTGCCTGCTGGGCAGCCCAAATCAGGTCATGAGCCTCGGAAGCGCCAGCGTAGCGGTCGAGGGCCAGGGCGGCCGCTGACCCGTAAGCGTTGGTGTTGGCTAAGGCAGCGCTGGCAGCGTTAACGGCCGCGGCTCGCACCGGTGAGATATTCGCATCCGGCTGGACATCCGGCCAGGTATGCCAGACCGGGAGTGTGAACTGGTCGTAGTCCTGGCGTGGTGGATCACCGCCCAACGACTCAGAAGACGTGCTTGCTGCGTCCTTAGCCCAACCCCACCAGCCATTCATGATCGCCTTTTGGATCTTGAGGGGTTTAGGCGTCAATTTTGAGACCGTGTTCCACGATTTATCGGCTTTAGCCAGGATTTCCTTGTCATTGGGCGGCGACATCCCCCCTGGCTGGGCGTTGAGATTGTACTGTCTCAAACCGCTTCCACCTTCTTGCGCGGATGATATGCGATTACCCCCGATGGCCGTGATATTGTAACTAACCTGCACGCAGTAATGTCCAGAAAGGACAGGCAGCCAGGACGCGGATAACAATACACTGCTGTTGGCAGGGATGACCTGACCTACGATCTCATTGATCGGCCCGAACGCCAGCCCGATACTGGATTGAGCGAAGCCGAATGACACATCCACAGTTATGGGTACGTTCAAGGGATTGGTCAGCCGGGCCTGGATTGAGGTTGAGATTCCTACCACCACTGGGAGCGGTGAGATTTTGATATTGCCGTCAAAGTACGAAGCTGGAGAATCTGGGAACAGCTCGGTGACGTTGATGGGCTGGTTGAATGTGACGTTCGAACTGGGCGATAGCGCGCTTTCGCAGGTGGAATTAGGATCGAGTGCAGCGGTCACTTCAGCATCCCCCGCCATGCCCGAGACGAGATATGCCAATGTGCGACCGTGGACGTCGGTAATCCCGCCGTCGGTCACCGTGCCAAGCGAAGCGCTCAATTTTACGGTACGTCCGGGCAGGGGGGCGCCGTTGCCGTCTTTCAACAGGATGTCAAAGTAGATCTTGGTGTTCCCATCGGCGGGGGCAAACCAGCGGCGCGGCGTCAAGGTGAGGATCGGCGCATCGCTGAGTGGAAACGGGGCGATTGTGTTTGTGTCGGTGAGAACTGGCCGGAACAATACCCCGGCGGTCACCCGGTCGCCGAGACCCTGGCCGCAGGATGACTGATCAGAGTTTGGTCCGCTCGGATCGCCCCACCAGTTGTTCGTTGCCAGGACTGCGAGTGAAGGATGCGTATTTTGTACTCCATATACCGTGTTGCTTACGATCTGGCTGTTCAACACCGAGCCAGTCCCTTTCGAGTTAAACCGCACCCCGTCGTACTGGCTGTGACGTATCTTCGAATTGCGGGCGACCAGATAGCCATTGGTCACCCCGATATTAGCACCATTGAGGTTGCGACCGCCATATTCGATTGTAACGTAGTCCAATTGCGCATTCGCACGAGCCTGCCCGCCGTAAACCACCAGTCCGATCCAGGATCCTGGCGTTTTGACCAATCCGGTGAGTGTGATCGGTTCCCCCGGCAATCCGATGGCTTTGAACTCACCCCCGATGTTGAGGTAGCTGCTGGAGCTGAATAGCAGCTCGTTGCCGGGATCAATGGTGAGGGAGTCGCCGGAGAGATTGCCGATAACGGCGTCTAAGATATAGGGTAAGCCGGGGGCTGGCCAGTGATGATTGCCAGAGAGATACGAGGTGCTGGCGATATTGACCACGTCGCGACCGTTGCCGGCAGCGGTAAGCCTGCTCAGGCTCAGGCCGCGTTCGGTGCTGACGATGCGCACGGCGTCGTTGCCGTTATTGGCGAAGCTGGTACTGTGGATAGCGAGATCCGCATCGCCTTCGTGGTAAATGCCGCTGCCTGCGCCGTTGCGGATCACGCTGTCGGTCACCGTCAGGTGGGCGTGATCAGAGTATACCTGGGCGCCGTAGTAGCTGCTTATCCCGCCGTACTCAAGCGTGACATGGTCCAGAGTGACCTGTGCGGGCGTGATCACGGGACTGTAGCCCAGTATACCTGACCATGAACCCGGCGTGGAGATGACCCCGGTGAAGGTAATCGGCTGCGTCGCCGTGCCCGATGCCAGCATCGCCCCGCTGACGGTCAGCCTGCCGCCGGTAAGGAACTGCACGGTTACGCCCGGCTCGATGGTCATGGTTGCCCCCTGTGCCACGGTAACCCCACCCGGGCATACCTCATAAGGGCTGCCCGTCGTGTTCCAGGTGGTATCGCTGCTCAACGTGCCGCATACCGCAGTAACAGCAGGAGCAGCCTGAGCCATGATGCTGCGTCCGACGCTCATCAAAACGACAACAGCTACAACACACATCGCACAAGCGAAAATGCGTTTGATCATCGCACACCCTCCGCCTGTCTAATGCGGCAGGAGACCAACCGGATATGATGGCTTATAGAGTTATTTTAGGGTCTTTGCTTCCTGGTCCCACTATTGTTTCTGAAATAAGGATTTAACAGGTCAAGATGGTCTGGTTATCACCCATATTATATCATTTTCTGTCAGATAGGTAACAATCTGCTTGCCTGAACGCTGCATTGATGATATTACTAATATTACAGCGCAAGGTAGGATGAAAGAATTGCGGATCTGGCCAGCTTAGACTTGCGATGAGACAGATAAGCCTGATGGTTACGCTTCTGGTAATAACGCACCCGCTGCAAAGCCGCACTGGCATCGAAAACGGGTTTTGGTAGTACGCTGGTCAACAGAAGCCGAACCTGGTAAACGGTCAAAGCGGGCGATAGGTGTTGAAAACGGACACGCAGACGAACCAAGAAATGATGAGCCAAAGCCACCAGCAGCATATGATGATGCCAGCCAAGCCAGCTACGCATTTCGTAATGGTCGAGACCTACTTCGCCTTTGGCTTCTTCAAAGATGATTTCGATGGGCCAACGCATGCCGCTGATCCGCACAAAATCGATCAAGGGCATATCGACCGGAGCATTGGAGAAGTAGAACTTGACCTCCGTAGGGTCATCCAGGTTGCGGCGGATGACAAGCCAGATTTCGGGACCGGGCAGATTGCCCCGCGATTCGGTGATGCGCAGGAAGGCAAAGTCACACACAATGGGACCTTTGCTGCCTTCTTTGATGGTGGCAGTGATCCAATCTTCTTTCGGGATCGATCTGACCAACTCCTGGACGTGGATCGGGCGATCCTGCGGGTTGCGCAGGCGCAAACGAGTTGGGTGACGACCCCGGCCTTGCCACTCCGGCATATAAACTGCGGGTCGGGAGTGCCAGATCGAAGTCGTGCATCTGATTTCGGTGAAATACCATTTGTTCAACTCGGCCACCCCGTCCCGAAAAGCCGGCGAATCGCCATACAATTCATCGGCAGCCACCCAGGCAAACGGCAAATCGCCCCTTTGGATGGCTCGCCGCAGCAGTTCCAGCCCAATCTCGGGTTTGGTTTGAGGCCGCAACTCTTCTGGCACACCGCATGCCGTGCGTTTATCGGCGTGCTCTTCATCAAACCAGCTTTCCGGCATGAACAATTGTCCTTCAATCAGGCTGTAGCCTTTGCGACTGGCATATCCCAGGTAAACGCCTGCCTGACTGTTGGCCACCTTCCCCACCGAGCCACAGTATTGAGCGGCTACCCCAACCGAGTCATCACCTTGCTTGACCACCCCCGATTCGTCAATCAAGGCCACTCCATCTGCTTCTCCCAACGTCTCAACCACCAGCCTTTGGTGAATGGCGATCACCGGCTCTGGCTTCCACGGACTTTGACCGATAAAGTGCTGCATGCTGCGGGCTGTATCTCCCCAATCCAGCGCCATCCGTTCCACGTTCTTGCGCGGCGTATCCCCCAGCAAGCCCCGCAGGTAGGCTTTACTCCATTCCAACTGTTCCGCTCGCCGAAAGGCAGGTTCAAACATTTCGATATAGCCCGTCATTTCTTCCAAAAACTGTTCAATATCTTGCTCGGTCAAATTGCATTCCGGCGCAGGGCAAGTTTCAGTTACAATTCCCGTAGGCATGGTTTTTCTCTTCTCCTTCTCACGTGGCTGTGGTCGGAGAAAGATACCATGCCTTTCGATTTCAGGCTACCCGGCCTGATTTTGCCCTACCTTGCGCTGTAATACTAATCTGTGGGTTTTAACTGATAGTCTCGCGAGATTGCCGGGCGGGGACCGCCTTGAAATTAATAGCCAAACCAGCGCACCCGGCGGCTGAGACCGTATTCTTGTTTCTGGCGCAGCAGATCGGCGGAAGGCTCGCTGAAGCTGCCGGTGGGTGAGGGTCCGGTGAGGAAGTCCACCACCACGCGCCCGACGCGCCCCGCCCCAAACTCGATGTAGCAGGTGCCCACGCCATCGTACGCGGCTGGTCCATCACCACCCTTGACCTGGGCGATGATCGCCGCGGCGACCACGCGCGCCGCCCCTTCGGAGAAGGTGCCCGCTTTGGGCGTGCCGACGCTGGTCACATCACCGATGGCATACACGCCGGGGAAGCGCGTCTCGAGGTTCACCGGGTTGACGGGGATCCAGCCATCCACCGTCATGCCGCTTTCCGCGACCACGTCCGGGACGCGGTGCTTGGGGATGCCCATGAACAGGTCGTAGGGCAGCTCGCTGCCGTCGTCTAGGACGGCGACCCGGCGGCTCGCATCCAATGCTCGCACCAGCCGGTCCGGGATGAAGGTGATGCTGCGCTCTTTGAACGCAGCCAGCAGTGCTTTGGAGGTGTCCGGCGAGGGAGGGATGGGCACACCGAAGGGCATGACCAGGCTGATCTCGCAGGCGTCACGCAGGCCGCGCCTGCTGAGATAGTCGTGCAGCAGCAGGGCAGCTTCGCTCGGCGCGGGCGGGCATTTGAACGGCGCTGAGGTCACGCCGACGATGGCGTGCCCTTTGGTTAAGGTGGGCAGCACCTCCCGCAAACGTTCGGCGCCGGCAAATGAATAGTACTCGTTACCGCCCTCGAGGAGCCCGGGCGTGGCAGCCTGATCGTAATCAGCGCCAAGGGCGATGACCAGTATATCGGCATCGTATTTCCCGCCGTCCGTCGTGACACGGCGTGGCCCCGGGTCGATGGCGGTGATGGTTTCCTGGCGGAAGCGCACGCCGGTTTTGGCGATGCTGCTGTACGCCAGCCGCACTGCCTCGGCCGGCTTACGACCGAACATCACGTCGAGCTTCGAGAAGCCGAAGAAGAAAGTGTCGTTCCTGTCGATCAGGGTGAGGTCGAGCTCCTCGCCGAGCGCTTCTGAGAGCAGCGTGCTGAGCTCGAGACCACCGAATCCCGCACCTAAGACAACCACCTGTAAGCTCATTCTAAACTCCTCTTCGAATCCGTTTTGCAATGCTGATAGACCGGTCGGGGGACGGACGGGCACAGGATTGGAACCGGGGGATTGCTGTTGAATTATAGCGTCAAATCTGAAATACAGGTCTGGTCATCCAAGATGTGCATCCCTCCCCTGGGCGGAATGCAGGATGATGACCTGCCGCAAATCGGTTGGAGTGGGTGGTTGAACACGAATGGTGTATTGCTGGATTTGATATTCCAGCAATACACCGCATGATCCTAACTTGCAATGCTCTAAGAGCCGGGTATCACCATCAGCATCAGCTGACCGGACTCACGCTTGAAGAGCACGCCGCTCGGCTGTACTTCCTCGTCAACGTTGCGTCCGTGTCCCTGGACGTCCAGTATCCAGGCGCCAGGACCGAACCAGGGCGAGGCATCCACGATCCCGCTGGATTCGCCATCAGGGTCATTGACGGTGGCGACCACGCTCCAGGTATCGTTGTTGAAGTCGTACCACCAGATCGCGGCGTTGCCGGTGTCTTCCTGCACCATCAGGCTGTTGGCGCTAGTCCCGATATTATCCGGGCTGGTGAAGGGCACGTACTCCTCGGCGCCGGGGGCATCCCCATCGGCGAAGACCGAGAAGCTGTCCACCTTGCGGGGATTCTTCTCATTGAAGACGAACTTGAAGATGCGCCCGTTGTCAGCGAAGCCGACCGTGCCGCCGGGACCGCGCACCAGGCGACCCGTTGCAGGATCGGGCACAACCCGGGTGGCGCCGGTATCGGCAACATACACCACGCGCGGGTTATTGCGATCGTAATCGATATCCTCCAGGCGGATGAACTGGAAGACGTTATTCTCGTTGGACCACTGCTCGAGGGCAGTTTGGGGTGCCAGGCCGGTCAGGCCGCGAGCGATATCCTTCGGCACGCGGATGAACCGGCCCTGCCAGTTGTCCCCGGGCTGTATATCGAGGTAGTCGTTGGCATTGTTGAACGGATCGTTGCGGTTCACCCGCCCTTCGTCCGTGCGGGTCACCTGGAACGCCCACAGACTGCCCTTATCCTTCCAGATATGGGATTCGTGGTTCGCCAGGTACATATAGAGCTGCGCGGAAGGTGCGCTGAAGGTATCGTCTCCCGAGAGCATGGCGATCTGGTTCCAGCCGCCAGGGACCACGACCGTGTTCTCGTGGTTGTGGCGGCCCATCCCGGCAACCTGGGTGAAGGCCCCGGTCTCGGTGTCCAGCACGACCGCATAGCCGCCCTGGCGCTGGGGGTCGAGGGAAGGATCGGGTCCGTACGGTGCGCCGGCGGGCACATCGACGATATCGTTGGTCTCCTCGCCGGTGAAGAAGGTGTAGCCGGAGAAGCCCTCCTCAGGACCGGCCATGAAGGCCGAGCAGAAGCGCAGGTAGCCATTATCTGCGGATATCGGCTCAGAAGCGCCCAGCACGCTGGCAAATTCTGTGTCCAGGGTCCATTTGGTTACCGAGGAATCCTGGAAGTCGGCCCGTCCAAAGAAGGGCACGGTACTCTGCTCGTGGTTGACGTACACATCGATGGTGTCATCTTCAGGGCCAGGGGCAATACCGATGCCGTCTGGGAGGCCCTCGAAGAGCACGCCGCCGACCAATTCACCGACGCTGATGATGGCAGTTACGGAGGAACCTGCCGGTGCACCTGCGTCCAGGGTAGATGTAGGGAGCTTCCGGCGTTTGGAAGCCAGGAGGTCCGGCTGCCGAAACGACGAACGGCAGCACCAGGGCCACCAGAAGTACAATGCCTGGCAGGCGGAATTTGGTTGGTAGTTTCATGATCTCTCCTTTGGTTGAGGGATATAGGGTTGATGGAAGCGACCGAGCGTTAACGCCCCGATAGATGAGTTACTCGGTCTAATAAGTCTAATTTAACGGCAATATGAGATTTTGTCAATGACTAAGTTGGGTTCATTTTATCTGGGCGTCAGGAATCAGCAGGCGCGCCAAACCAGCCGCCTCGCAGTGATGCGAGGTCGGCGGGCCGGGCTTATGCTTTTATTGCTTAACTCGAGCTACTACTACGCGTCCTTGGGCAGGAAGCGGGTGACGGTTGTGCCGCACACCGGGCAGGTGCCCTTGACCATCTTGGTGCCTTTGGCGGACACTTCGACCTTGCCGTTCTTGATCTGTCGCTTCTGGCGACACTTCACGCAATAACCTTCGAAATCCATGGTATAGCCTCCTCCGGCAGGTATAGGTGGGTGTTTTTCTTTCCAACCCTTAGGCGTATTATACACGTATTTAGGCGTTTGTCCCAGGCTAATTTGGGTGAATTTGCTGATGCTCTTCACCACCCTGCTGGTGAAGAGCATCGCTGATTTTATCGGCTCTCAGGGCGCCGGCGCGGAGCTGGACCTGAATCTGTTGGCGATTAACGAAAAACAGGGTCGAAGCGGGAGAGGAGCTGCCCACTCGACCCTGTCCCGACGGGCGAAATTTAGCTACAGCACCAGCGCCAGCAGCAGCCCCAGCGGGGCTAATACCACCAGCAGCACCACACCGGTCACAACCAGCGCCAGGATGGTGCCCGCCAGCCCTACGACTAGTCCGACCACCGCGCCGACCAGCCCAACCACCAGACCGATCGCGCCTCCGATAATCCCCAGGATGAATTTGATCAGTACCATTTCAGCAACCTCCGTTCTCTGCTTGTTCCTACCAATATATACGCAGGTCTCGGGTTTGGGTTGCAGGTGGTTTATTATATTCGGTACAGGGAGATGATCTGCCAATCCTCATTTTACGTGAGGTTAACGACTGATTTCCACCCCCAAGTGCGAAAGGATGATCTCAAGCGGCCAATGGCGGTGCTCTTCAAAGGCTTTGATCGCCTCGCGCAGCGCGGCCTTGCGTTCCTCCCGGTTGCGGGAAAACCTCCCCGGAGGCTTGATCGAGCGCAGCCCTTCGGTGAGACCGGACGGCGTGCCGTCGCTGTTGTCGTAGGCTTGCTGTACATATTCCTCCAGGAAGCGGCGGTACAGGCCGATATCCATTGTACTTCCTCCACGCGTGAACTCCGGGTTCCTGTGCCTTCACGCTTCCCCAGGCGTAGGGGACAGGCGCACCCGGCGTTCAATCTTCAAGCTGCTGGCACCCTGGAACTCTAATCTTCCTCTTGATGGTACTTGAAAGAAATTTTGACCTTGGCCCGGTAGGCGCGCACCATGCCGTCCTCGAGCTGCAGGTCCAGGTCCACGACCTCGGCGATGCGCAGGTCTTTCAGGCTTTTCGATGCCGTATTGACTGCGTTGGCAGCCGCTTTCTCCCATGATTTGGGGCTGGTGCCGACCAGCTCGATGACCTTATACACACTGTCGCTCATACTGCTCTCCTTTCACTGTGCCCGTATCACTCCCACTTCCTGGATATCCACCGGCACACCTTCGATCTCACGGGGGATGACATCCCCCGGCTCCAATTGGGCGATAGGCAGCTTTTGGCTGACCATCACCACCAGCCCTACCTGACCGGTGCGCTGGCCGCGCTCGAGTCTGGAAGCCTACCCCTACACCCACCACGTTGGCTTTTGCCATCAGCTGGCTGGCATAGGTCTGCTTGACCGCCTGGGCGCGTGCGGTTGCCTGCTCGCGATCGATCTCGCTGCCGGTCTCGCTCATAGGTTGACATCCAGGCAATCCAGCACCTCCTGGATCGGGTTGATGATCGTGCTCTGCTGCGACCCGGCGAACAGCAGACCCACGGCCTTAAGCTCGCCGGCAGCCACCACCAGTGAGCCCGAGTCCCCGCCCTGGGACATCGGCCCGGCGACCAGCTGGTTATCGAAGGTCGCCTCGCGGCCGGACCCGTAGCTGACCGAGATGGTCGCATCCAGGACGGTGATCTCACCGCTGGTCAGACCGGTGGTGCGCCCGGATTTGCGCACCTGCATGCCCAGCGCTGCGGGCAGGGTGCCGCTCACCACGCCGATCTCCAGGATCTCATCCAGGATATCGCGCTGGTCCAGCGGTCGCGCCACGGCAGCGTCCACATTGTTGGATGCCTGCGGGTTCGCCCGGATGGCTTGCAGACGGTGCCCGGAGCCAATCACACCGGCTAGGGCGTTGAGAAAATCCGCCACAGCCTGGGCAGTGCCGCAGGAGGGCGGCTCTGTGTTGAACTGGATCGGGCAGAAGCGTTCCAGCCGGGCGATTGTATCGGGGCCGTCCTGCCCGCCATCCGCCGCACCGGGCTGCAGGATCGGGTCGCCCGGGCTGGCATCGTTGCTGTTGGCCAGCACATGGTTGTTGGAGAGGATCAGCCGGTCTCCGGTAGAGCGGTCGCGCACCACCCCGCCGAACGTCCCGGCGGTGATCTTATAATGACCGATGCTCACTCCGCCTGGTGCCGGTCGCCAGCGGTCGGTACGCGCCTGCTGGGCGACCACATCGCCTACCTCGATCACGTCCGTACGGATGCCGTCGACTTCCCTCGGCACCACGGCCTGCGGCTCCAGCCCGACCAGCGGCACCTTCTGGCGCACCAGGATCACCACGCTCAGCTCACCGGTGCTCTTGCCGTGCGAGACCTTCTCGCCGACACCAACCCCGACCACATTGGCCTTGCCTAGCAGCATCCCTTTATGGGTATCTTTTACACTGCGTACCTGCTCGTGCTGGCTCATCGCAAACCTCCTGAGACGATAACTCGCAGGGCTTGCATGCACCTGCGCCGGTCTACACTTTTACTTGTGAATATAGTATAAATGATAATCTATGCCTATCGATGAACGCCCGACTGTGTACTCAACCGACCCGGATTTCGAGAAACGCTGCCCGCGCTGCGGCAGCTATCCCTGCCGCTGCCGCAAGCCCGTCTCCCTGCCGCCGGATGCGCAGACTGCCGCTATCTCGCGTGATCGCAAAGGTCGCAAGGGGAAGACGGTGACCGTGATCCGCGATCTCCGCCTCGCGCCACAGGACCTGCAGGCGCTGGCAAAGCTGCTCAAAAAGGCCTGCGGCAGCGGCGGTACGGTGAAAGAGGGTATGATTGAGATCCAGGGCGACCACCGGGAGAAAATAGCAGCTAAACTGCGCTCCCTCGGCTATAAGACCAAGTTCGTCGGCGGCTGATCCCAATACTCGCTGTATAAAAGGAAGAGCCGGAGGTTATTCCGGAGCGCAGCATCTGCCTAACGCGCCTGCGTCTGCTTAAAGACGTGCGACCAGCCCGTGCCGCTGCACATCTTGCAGCGATCCTTGAAATCACCGGCATCTATCACGCCCGTCCCCTCACACCAAGGGCAGCTGCGCGGCGGCTGAGCTACCAGTAAGCTTCCCTGTCCTCCACATACCAGGCAGACATCGTTATACTCGCCGAACTTACCCGTACCAGCACACCAGGCGCAGGTTTCGGGTGCGTACTGTATGACAGGCATGACCATGGTGTTACCTCCAAGCGATGGGAATAGGCGACACAGCTGTTCCCGTTGGGGCAGATGGTAGTGATCTGCTTAGATGGTATACCGTGCTGGGTGCTTGAACTTGCGGCCCGGATCTGGAGGGCAGCGCCCTTCTTCGCTATTTGGACCGGGCAGGCAATCTCCCTGTTCGGCAGCCAGCTGGTACAGTTTGCCCTGAGCTGGTGGCTGACCAAAACAACCGGCTCGCCCACAGTCCTGGCTGTAGCTTCTCTGGTCGGGCTGCTGCCTCAGGTAATCCTGGGACCCATTATCGGCACGCTGGTTGACCGTTGGAACCGGCGCATCACCATGATGATCGCCGACAGCGTCATCGCCGCGGCTACGCTGGGTCTGGCGGTCGTATTGGAGTTTATGACGGTACAGGGTATACTCGTTATCGATATCGGCACTGCTTTGATGGCGGTCTTGCCGCTCTTCTTCATCCCGGCACTGGTCCACCTGGAGGATGGCCGCGGAGAGGAGATGCCTGCCCCGGTTGAATTGCCTGTCCTGATCAACAACTCTGTTGCCGGTTCGATCGATGGCGATTAATTTTTAGAGGATCGCATGGCACAAAGCATTGATACACGCAGCCTACGCACCTTCCTGATAATCTGGTTCGGCCAACTGGTCTCCACCCTCGGCTCGGGCCTGACCGGTTTTGCCCTGGGCGTATGGATCTATCAGGAGACCGGCTCCACAACCCTGTTCGCCATAAACCTGCTGGCGTATGCCGTGCCGAACCTGGTCGTCTCGCCCCTGGCTGGAGCGCTGGTCGACCGCTGGGACCGGCGCCGGGTGATGATCCTGAGCGACACGGGTGCCGGGTTGAGCACGGTACTGGTGGCAGTGCTGTACTTCAGCGGGCAGTTGGAAGTCTGGCACGTTTTTGTGCTCACCGCGGTTAACGCTGCCTTCACCACCTTCCAGTGGCCAGCATACTCGGCGGTGACCACTCTACTGGTACCCAAGGCGCAGTTAGGCCGCGCCGCCGGAATGGTGCAGATCGGCGAGGCGATCTCGGCGCTGGCTTCTCCGGCTATCGCAGGGGTGCTTTTCGTGACGGTCGGCATTCAAGGGGTGGTGCTGGTAGATTTCGCCAGCTACCTCATCGCCGTGCTGACCTTGCTGGTGGTGCATGTCCCACGCCCGCCGGTTACCGAAGCGGGCGTCGAGGGGAAGGGCTCTCTGCTGCAGGAGGCGCTGTACGGCTGGAAATATATTGCCGCCCGGCGGGGACTGCTGGGGCTGCTGATGATCTTCGCAGCCACAAATTTCCTGACCAGCCTGTGGAACCCGCTGCTGCCGCCGATGATCCTGGAGATGAGCTCGCCGAAGATGCTCGGCTACCTGGCCTCAGTCGTCGGGGTGGGAATGCTGCTCGGCACCCTGCTGATGAGTGCCTGGGGCGGACCTAAGCGCCGCATCCATGGTGTGTTGGGTTTCCTGATGCTCTCCGGGATCTTCATGATGGGTCTCGGGCTGCGCCCATCCCTGGTGCTGATTGCCATCGCCGGATTCGGGGCGATGTTCACTATGCCGATCATCAACGGCTCCAGCCAGGCGATCTGGCAGATCAAGGTCGCGCCGGATGTGCAGGGGCGGGTCTTCTCGGTGCGCCGCATGATCGCCTGGTCGGCCATCCCGCTGGCATACCTGGTGGCGGGCCCGCTTGCCGACAAGGTTTTCAACCCGCTGCTGGTGGAGGGCGGCGCGCTGGCCTCCAGCGTGGGACAGGTAATCGGAGTAGGACCCGGGCGCGGCGCTGGTTTGCTGTTCATTGTCAGCGGCTTGTTGAGCGCCGTGGTTGCTGCGGCGGGCTATCTCTACCCGCGCGTCCGCCTGGTGGAGGATGAGCTTCCGGATGCCATGCCGGAAGATTCGCTCGAAACCGATGGGGAAATGGAGACTCGCGAAGCCGAGCTTATCCCGGGGGATTGACCTCTGCGATCCTGAGAATCGACTGCGGATCGACTGCCTGGTCGACTGCCTGGTTTGACAGCGTGAAGCATGGCGATTAAACTATATGCGCCGTGGATCGACCAGAATATTCCCGCCGTCTTGATTTCGACGAGCTGCAGTACTCGCAGCTGGTCAATGCAGGCGTTGCGGCGGTAAAAGGGAAGGATTGGGAGGCCGCCCGGCGCATGCTGTTCAAGGCCGTCGAGATGAAGCCCACCGACCCGGTCCCCTGGCTGTGGCTGTCTGCCACCACGGACGACCCTGACGAGCAGCGCGATTACTTGGAGCACGCCGTAGCTGCCGATCCCGGGAACGCGGCTGCCCGCCGTGGGCTGGTGCTGCTTTCCGGTAAGGTAGATGAATCACGCCTGCTGTCTGTAGGACAGCACCTGCCGCCGCGTAACCCCACCCAGCCCGAGCCTGCCGAGGCGGTCGAGACTTTTCTGTGCTCGAATTGCGGCGGGCATATGCGCTACGATGCCGAGCGAGCCGGGCTGCTGTGCGAATTCTGCGGTAATTTCCAACCGACCGAAGCAGCTCTGGCTGCCGACACTGCCGAGCAGGTGCTGGATTTTATCCTGCCCACCACGCGCGGCCACCGCTGGGCAGAAGCCCAGCACCACCTGGTGTGCGAGCGCTGTGGCTCGACCAGCATCCTGCCGGCGGGGCATAAAGCCGGTGAGTGCCCGTACTGCGGCTCGCGCCGGCTGATCGAGTTGGCCGAGACGGTCGAGCTGATCGATCCGCATGTGATCGGATTGGTGCAGGTCGATGAAGAAGATGCGGTGCGCAGTTTAAGGCAATGGCTGGGCAGCGGCTGGTTCGTACCCGGCGACCTGCGCCGGCTTGCCCTGACATCTGCGCTGCGCCCGGCATATTACCCCTTCTGGACATTCGATGGCACTCTGGAGCTGGGCTGGACCTGTGAGGTGAATGAAGGTGGCAGCAGTTCTGGCTGGGTTTCGCGCAGCGGCGAGGAGTTCGATATGTTCGACGACGAACTGGTACCCGGCGTGCGCGCTATGGATAAAATCGATTTGAAGCAGGTGGGACCGTTCGAACTGAAGAAGGTGGTGGAGTTCAAGCCGGAACACCTGGCGGGCTGGACTGCGCTCTCATACGATGTGCCCCTGGCGGAAGCCTCGCTCAAAGCGCGCGAGAGGGTCGCCCGCCGCCTGCGCCAGCAGCTGCACAACCGGGTTCTGATCGGCTACCAAAAGCAGAATCTGCGCAGCGGGTCGACGAAATGGAGCGGCGTGACCTTCAAGCAGGTGCTGCTCCCATTGTACGTCGGGTCGTACACTTACCGCGGGCGGCGGTACTGGGTGCTGGTCAATGGGCAGACCGGCAAAGTGGGCGGAGCCAGGCCGCGCGATCCCCTCTCCATATTCGGATTCAGTCTCAGCCTGTTGTTCACCCTGGTGCTGGTCGCCTTCCTGCTGCTCTACCTGGCTTTTTCTCAAGGCTGGATTGCCCCTTCGGGGGTCTTGCCCTGAGCCGAACGGGCACTTATTAATAATCCAATTATCCCGGAGAATTAATGGATCAACCGCGTAATTTTCAATCAATCATCATGGCACTGCAAGCGTACTGGGCAGAATATGGCTGCCTGGTCTGGCAGCCGTACTATTCGCAGGTCGGCGCCGGGACATTCAATCCTGCTACTGCCCTGCGCGTGCTCGGACCCGAGCCGTGGAACGTGGCCTATGTCGAGCCATCCATCCGCCCGGATGACGGTCGCTACGGCGAGAATCCCAACCGTATGCAGATGCACTACCAGTTCCAGGTCATCCTCAAGCCCGACCCAGGCGACCCGCAGAACATCTATTTGAAATCACTGGAAGCGCTGGGCATCGACCCGCGCCAGCACGACATCCGCTTCGTGGAGGACAACTGGGAATCCCCCGCCCTGGGCGCCTGGGGTTTGGGCTGGGAGGTCTGGCTGGACGGGCAGGAGATCACGCAGTTCACCTATTTCCAGCAGGCTGGCGGGCAGATGCTCGACCCGGTATCGGTGGAGCTCACTTACGGGCTGGAGCGCATTGCCATCGCCCTGCAGCGGGTTGACAGCTTCCGCGATATCCAATGGAGCCCGAGCCTGACCGATGGGGACGTCAACCTGCAGGCCGAGCAGGAACACAGCAAATATTATTTCGAGGTCGCCGACGTTCAGCGCCTGCGGCAGATGTTCGACCTGTTCGAGTCGGAGGCTGAAGCCTGCCTGGCGCAGGATCTGGTGCTGCCGGCGCATGATTACGTGCTCAAGTGCTCGCACACTTTCAATGTGCTGGACACGCGCGGCGCGGTGGGCGTGACCGAACGGCAGGCCTTCTTCGCCCGCATGCGCGACCTCTCCCGCAGGGTGGCGGAGGCGTACCTGGAGCAGCGCCAGCGGCTGGAGTTCCCATGGCTAGAAGTGCAAGGGGTAGAAGGGACAGGGGATAAGGGGTCTTCCCACCCCTCTCCCCTCCCCCCTCCCCCTTCTCACTCGTCCCCTAACCCCTTGCTCTTCGAGATTGGTACTGAGGAGCTTCCGGTTGGCGATCTGAGCGCTGCGCTAGAACAGCTTCGCAAGCGAGTGCCCGCGTTGCTGGACGAGCTGCGCCTGGAGCACGGGGTAGTGCAAGTCATGGGCACCCCGCGGCGCCTGGTGGTCTACGTGCAGGACCTTGCGCCGCGCCAGCCGGACCTCGAGCAGGTCGTCAAAGGCCCGCCCGCCAACCGCCTCTTCGATGCCGATGGTTTGCCGACCCCGGCGGCGCTGGGTTTTGCCCGCAGCAAAGGGGTGCAGGTGAGCGAGCTGCAGGTGCGCGAGATCGACGGCGGTCAGTACGCAGCCGCGGTCGTGCGCCAGGAAGGGCTGCCTGCCCCGCAGGTGCTGGCAGAGGCGCTACCGGGATTGATCGCCGGACTGCGCTTCGATAAATCCATGCGCTGGAACAGCAGTAATGTCTTCTTCTCGCGCCCGATCCGTTGGCTGTTAGCCCTGTATGGCGACCGGGCGCTGAGCTTCGAGTATGCGGGGATGCTCTCTGGGAACACCACCTACGGCCTGCGCACCCACCAGCCGCAGGAGATCCCTGTGGCTGACACAAGTGCTTATTTCGCTGCCTTATCCGACCAGGGGATCATCCTGGATGTCGAACAGCGGCGGACCACCATCGCCGAGGGGTTGTCTGCGCTGGCAGCCCAGGTCGGCGGGCAGGTCGCACCTGACTCTGCTCTATTAGAGGAGGTGACAAACCTGGTTGAAGCCCCTCGGCCTCTGCGCGGCTCATTTGATCCCTCGCACCTGGAGCTGCCCGCAGACGTGCTGGTCTCTGTAATAAAAAAGCACCAGCGCTACTTCCCGGTGGAGGTGAATGGGAAATTGCTGCCCTATTTCATCGCCGTGCGCAATGGGGATGATCTGGGTCTGGATGTAGTCACAGAAGGCAACCAACACGTCATCCGGGCGCGCTTCGCAGACGCGGCGTACTTCGTGCGCGAGGACCTGAAACAGCCGCTGGAAGCCTACCTGGCGAAGCTGGATACGCTGACCTTCCAGACCGAGCTTGGCTCGATGTTGGATAAGGTGCACCGCTTGCAGGCGCTGGTGGAGGAGGTTGCCCCCCTGCTGGGTCTGGATGCGGATGAGACCATCTACGCCCGCCGGGCGGCGGCGCTGTGCAAGGCCGACCTGGCGACCGACATGGTGGTCGAGATGACCTCCCTGCAAGGGGTCATCGGGCGTGAGTATGCCCTGCACTCTGGCGAGCCGCCGCAGGTCGCCCAGGCGATCTACGAGCACTACCTGCCGCGCTACTCCGGAGACAGCCTGCCGACCGGGCGGGCCGGCCTGCTGGTTGGGCTGGCAGACCGGCTGGACTCGCTGGCCGGTCTGTTCGCCGTCGGTCTGGCGCCCACCGGTAATAAGGATCCATTCGCCCAGCGGCGTGCCGCCCTGGGACTGGTGAGCAACCTGGTCGCCTGGGAGGTCGATTTCGACCTGCGCGCCGTGCTGGAAAAGGCTGCCGCACGGCTGCCCGTCCAGGCGAGTGCCGAGAGCCAGGCGGCAGTGCTGGCTTTCATCATCGAGCGCCTGCGCAACGTGCTGCTGGAGCAAGGCTGGCGCTACGACGTGGTGGATGCCGTGCTGGCTGCCCAGGGCTGGAACCCGGCTCGGGCTGCCCAGGCTGTGAAGCAGCTCTCGGCCTGGGTCTCCCGTTCAGACTGGCATGATATCCTGCCGGCCTATGCCCGCTGCGTGCGCATCACGCGTGACCTGGACCAACGATTTCCGCTATCGGCAGAGCATTTCGTAGAAGACGCCGAGAGGGCGCTTTACGCTGCCTTGCAGGAGAGCGAGAGCAGGGCGCGCCGCTCCGGCTCGGTGGACGACTTTTTGGAAGCCTTCCTACCGCTTATCCCTGCCATCAACACCTTTTTCGACAATGTGCTGGTCATGGCGGAGGACGAGACCCTGCGCACCAACCGCCTGGCGCTGGTGCAGCGGGTGGCAGCCCTGGCGGACGGCGTGGCCGACATGAGCCGCTTAGAGGGGTTTTAATTGCATGATATTCATTCTCTCTCTAGCCAATAGCTGGGTCGAGCAGAAGGACGGAATATAAGGCAGCGTCACTGTCGATTATCGATGACAGCTAAAATAAATAAATCTCTTAAGATGATGCTGTGGGGGATATACACAATCTGCCTATAACGCTTGACGTATGACGTTACGCGTTATACAATACATAGTGTGATCCGTTCATTTCGCAGTAAAGAGACAGAGAAGGTCTACCGGAGATTGCGATCGCGTAGGCTTCCGCCAGAAGTGCAGCAAGTAGCTTTAAGGAAATTGCGTATGTTGAACAATGCGCTGGATTTGAATGATCTCAGAATTCCACCCGGCAATCGTCTGGAAAAGCTCAAAGGTGATCGTGAAGGTCAGCACAGCATACGGATAAACCAGCAATGGCGAATCTGTTTTGAGTGGAGAGATGGGGATGCCTACCAAGTGGAGATCGTGGAATATCATTAGGAGAGACGGTTATGAAAGACGAGAAGTTATCGCCTATACACCCGGGGGAAGTGCTGTTGGAAGAATTCCTTAAACCGATGGGATTGAGTCAAAACCGTCTGGCGCTGGACATTGGTGTGCCGCCGCGGCGCATCAATGAGATCGTATTAGGCAAGCGGAGGGTTACCGCGGATACTGCTTTACGGCTATCTAAGTACTTTGGGACAAGTCCTCAATTCTGGATGGGCTTACAGACCGATTACGATCTAGATGTCACTGAAGACAAGTTGGGCGATCGTCTTAACCGTGAGGTGCGGGAATTCGCAGCACCATGAGGTTGGTCTTACGTTCCACTACCCAGGGTTTTGAGGCATCTCCCTTTGGGTAGCACGACCTTGTACGCTATCCTCAAAGGAGCACTTGTAAATGACATCTGAAGAACGCAACCGGAAAATCGAGTCCTATGGTACCGCTTACGACAGGCTGGTATCCGCTTTGGAAGGATTTCCACGAAAGATGTGGCAGTTCAGACCTGCGCCGGAGCGCTGGACGATCCACGAGATCATTGTCCATATCACCGACAGCGAAGCCAGCAGCGATTTTCGCTGCCGCCTGCTTGCGGAACCCGGCAGCATGGTGCCTGGCTATGACGAGAGCAGGTGGGCGCGAGAATTGCGCTATCACGAGCAGAGCACCGAGGACGCCCTGGAACTGGTCAAGTGGCTGCGCCTGAAATCGTACACGCTGATCAAGGACCTGCCCGATGCGGTCTGGTCGCATACTGTCGAGCACACCGATAGCGGCTTGATGACGATGGACGATTGGCTGGATATGTTCGAGCGGCATATCCCCGAGCACATCCAGCAGATGCAGGCGGTTTATGATGATTGGTCGGGACAAAATTTGTAGGTAGCTGACTACTACTATTATGGGATTTGTATCGCACACAATATGAAGAAGCCAGGCAGTTAGAGAAAATCAAGCCATACGCGGGTACTGCTGGTTCCGAAGGGTGATAGACCGATGGAGGACTGAAGAAATTGAGCCTGAAAGGTGAAACAATTATGGAGATTCTGGCACCTCTCCTGGGCGTTTGGCAGGGAGGCGGTCATGGCGAGTACCCCACCATCGCTGACTTCCACTATACCGAGACCCTTCGCTTCCGGCGCCAGGCCGGTGTGGATTATCTCACCTACGAACAGAGCACCGAGCTGGTCGACGCACAGGGGGAACTGATCCGCAAGAGCCACTGGGAAGCCGGGGTGCTGCAGCCCCTGGATGACGGAGGCATCGAGCTGGCCTGCGTCCAGGGCGGCGGTAGGGTGGAGGTGCTGCGTGGGAGGATTATCAAGGGGGAATCCTCCTCTAGTAGCTTATCCTTGCACTTCCATAGCGAGCTGGTCGGCAACGATGAGCGCGTGAGGAGCACCAGCCGGGAATGGTACTTTGAGGGGGAGCAGTTCAGGTACGTGATGAAGATGGCCGCCGTCGGGGTTGACGAGCCGGTATTGCACGTTGAAGCCAGCCTGCACAAACAGTCAGCGGCTTCATAGGCTGATACAATGAGCGCCTCTCGAGCAGGTGGGAGATGAAAATCACCCGCGCCGGCTGGGAGTCGCTCCAGTATCGCGGCTATGTCATCGGCGGTTTACTGGGGGTGCTTGCCGTCACAGTCGCCACAGTCGTGCTCTTCGACCCGCAGGGCAGGACAATGCTGCCGGTATACACAGGCGGCGCCTGTGCGACTATTTACCTGCTCGGCTTCCTGGCAAACTGGTGGGTGCAGTTGCTGTTGGCAGGATACGTGGATGCAGAGCGCATCCCGGAGGGAGCGAGGGGCGTTGCGCCGGATATCTCCGCCCTGAAGAGCTGGACTACGTTGTTCGAGGCGATGGCGTTGTGGGGCGGCAATCCTGAAGCGTTGATCGCGGAACGCCGCCGGGCGCGCCGACCACTGCTGGAATGGTTCGCCTGGGCTACGGCACTGGCGCTGTTCCCGCTGGTGAGCGTGTGGCTCTACCTTTTCGGAGTTCTCTCGCAGGCAGCCTTCTTAACCTATATCCGGCCTGCCATCGTCATCCTGGCTGTCCTGATGGTGGTGCGCACTTATTTCCTACTGCGGGGGGTCAGGCGGGATGACCAGGGAGCCAGCTATGCGCCGCTGGGCTTGAGCCAGGTTGAATTTCCGCGGCCAGATACTGCGCCCAAGGTGCTAGCGGGTATGCGTCATGATCACCTCGTGCGCATCACGGTGGACGGGAGTCATTGCACCACGCAGGTGCATGGAAGCGTGCCGGTCTTCATTGTGGATGCAGTGGATGGCAAGTTCGTTCTGGCTGAAGATCTGCCAGAAGAAGCACACTCGGTGCTGAAGGGGCTGCGCAAGGCGAAGCGCTGGGTGGGGGTGACACTCGCCGGAACACCGGAGGGCGTGACCGTGGATCGCCAAGCGCGGCGTGAATCTATGGCTTTATGACCTGTGGCTGGCGGAGCGGATGCTGGAGCAGAGCCAGCCTGTATAATGAAGGTTCTGGCGGGCAGTGCGGCGGCAGCAAAATGGTGAAGAAGTAGATTATCTGAGGATGCAATCATGGGATCAGGAAAACTGCACCGTCTCTCGGCGTTCACTTCGACCCCCGAGGGCGGCAACCCGGCCGGCGTATGGATCGGGGATGAGCTGCCAGACGCGCAGACCATGCAGCGCATTGCCGCCGAGGTGGGCTATTCGGAGACTGCCTTCATCGCACCAACGACTGGATTCGAGCGCCTCGTGCGCTATTACAGCCCTGAGGTCGAAGTCTCGTTCTGCGGGCATGCCACGATCGCGACCGGGGTTGTGCTTGCAGAAGAAGGCGGCGATGGCGTTTACCGTCTGTCAACCGCCATCGGCGTGGTGCCCGTCGCCGTTCGCTCGCACCACGGTCAGCGAGAGGCCTCGCTCACCTCGGTCGAGCCTGAGCACACCGCCCCATCCGAAACCTTCATTACCGATGCCCTCTCTGCGCTGGGGTGGAGTAGAGCCGACCTGGACCCATCCATACCCCCCGCCAAAGCCTACGCTGGTGCCTGGCACCTTGTCCTGGCGGCAGCACGACAGGAGCGTCTCGCCGAGCTGGACTATGATTTCGCTGGGTTGAAAGCCGTCATGCAGCGCGAGGGAGTCACTACCCTGCAGCTCATCTGGCGTGAGAGCGAGGCGGTGTTCCACTCCCGCAACCCGTTCCCAGTCGGTGGTGTCGTCGAGGACCCGGCTACCGGCGCGGCGGCTGCTGCTTTGGGAGGCTACATGCGGGGTGCCGGGCTGATCACCCCACCGGCGACCATTACCATCCGCCAGGGTGAGGCGATGGGCCGTCCGAGCCGGCTGGTTGTCGAAATACCCCCCTCAGGAGGTATTATCGTCAGCGGGACGGCGGTGCGCATCTGACGGCTCGCCACCCAAGGAGTTTGGTGAGAGTATGCAGAAGTTCCTCCCTTTATTTCTCAAACTGATCGGTTGTGTGTTGCTGCTCATCGGCCTCGTCGCTGCTTATTACGGCCCGCTGGAGATCTACGTCTTCCACCTGTTCTCTGAAGGCGGTCGCTTTCACTATGAGGGATTTGGGGTCGGGTCTCTCTGGTTTGCTTACCTGGTAGTGCAGAATATCGGCTACTACATCGTCGCCGCCCTCTGCATCCCGGTGGGGATCGGACATTTAAGGCAGCACCGCTGGGCGTTAACCCTTGCACAGCTTTATAGCTGGTATTGGCTGGGGGCTGGCATCCTGCTGGCGGTCAACCTGCTCCTGCTTATCCCCGGGGCGTCGAGGCTTGATCTCGGTCAGGATGTCCTACTCGTGCGCATGGGTATCGTTGGCCTGGCTGCGTTGATCTTCCTGATCTTGCTGCCCGTTCTGGCACTGTGGTTCTACAGGAGCGAAGCGGTCAGGTCAGCATTCGAATCGCACGATCCGAAAACTTACTGGACGGAGAGATATCCTTTTCCGCTGCTGGCTCTGCTGCTGCTCTTTGCGATCATGATCATTGTGCTGCACCTGGCATACTTCTTTCAAGGCGCTTTTCCACTGTTCGGGCAGATCGTGCTAGGGCGCCCGTCAGCGTATATCCTCTCCTTGTGCGTCCTGGTGCTGGGCATTCTGATGTATGGAGTTATCCGCTTGAAAACTTGGGCGTGGTGGGGTTCGCTGGCGACAATCTCCTTGCTGCTGGTCTCGTCTGTGATGTCTTTCGGCAGGCACGGCTTCTACGATATCATCCTGATGATGAGCCTGCCGGCATACGAAATGGAGCTGCTGGATGGGTTGGTGCTGCTGGGTGGTTATAACCTGGTGGGACTGGTCGCCCCACCGTTAATGCTTGCACTGGTGTTGTTGGTTTATTCCAGAAGATATTTTATAGGATTTTCTCTCTCTGACGGATGATGAGCTGGAGTATATTGAGATTAAACTTGCTCTAAGTCAGAAGGTGCGAGATATAAGGACACGCCGGAAGTTTAACTCAGAAAGAAACCGCTGAGCTGATCGGATCAAGCCAATCGCGGGTAGCGAAGATGGAGGCTGGAGATCCTTCGGTGTCTATTGATCTTCAGGTGAAATCATTGCTGGCGCTCGGGGTAACACGAAAAGAATTAGGAGAGACTATCGAAGCTGCTAAATCGATCTCGACCTGACAGCAGCTTCACTCTCTACTGGAATCCCTCGATATATTCCCGGATTGCCGGCACCGCGGTCAGCCGCTCGTAGAAGAAGTTGTTGACTACGTTGATCACCTCCGCCCGGGCGGCCTCAGCTTCCATGCTCAGCTCCTCGTTGGTCTGCTGACGGGTCAGGGCGTCTCTCAGGCGCAGCAGGCGGCGCACGATCTCGCTCTCCTGCTCGCCCTCCAGAATATCCACCACCGCCAGGATCAGCCGGTCGTTCTGCGCCAGCATCTCATCTGCCGTGATGGGAGATTCCGGGTTGCAGCAGTCGTCGATGGTGCGGATCAACGACCAGACCTGGTACAGCATGGTGGAAGGCTCGTCGAACAGCTCGCGGATGAAGGCTGCGTCCTCGTAGCTCCCGGTCAGCCGGAAGATATTGTACATGCGCTTGGCAGCCTTGCCGTAGTTCACGTCCTTGGTCAGGTATTTGTTTACTTCTTTCTCCAGCTGACCGACGTAGCTGTCCAGCGCGTCCGTCGAGACATGCCGCACCAGTTTGGAGAAGATGGGGATCGACTCGGCCTCCAGATAGACTTCCTGGAAATATGGGTCCATGAAACCGTCCAAGGGGGTGATGGTGCCGTCGGGGGCCTCCCAGGTGACGTCCAGCATATTGCTGGCGTTGGCGAGCTGGCCGCGCACCGGGTCGGCGATCACCCAATCCAGCTTGCACCAGCCGGGGTTATCGGCGACCTGCAGCCAGTCGATGACCCCCGTAGAGCCGTCCGGCAGCGAGACCGGGAACTGCCCGGCACGCACTTCGGCGGCGCTCCACGAGATCGGGGAACCGGCCGGGATCGCCTGCTTTTCACGGACCACATCATAGGGATAGGAACCAAATTTAACCTCGATAAGCTGGTAGCTCGGCCCGCGTTCGGTGTCCAGCGCCTTCTGGCGGATCAGCTCAGCCAGGATGCGGCAGGCGCCCTCGCGGCTGTCGGCGCGAATATTGACGCGCTCGAAATAGTCTGCGTCCCCGGGGAAGCTCTGGATCTTCGATTGCGCCGCCGAGCCGGAGAGCGCCAGGGCGGTCTCGACCACCCCCGGTTGGTCCTGGAATTCAACCAACCGCCCGATCTCCCGGAAGTGCTCCAGGTCTACCGGGTCGAAGTCCAACATGCTGACCTTATGCCCGAAAACGCCGGTCTTCTCGTCGATATCGATCTCGGGGTCGCCGGCTTTGATTGCCGCGATGGCAGCCAGCCACTGCAGGGCTTCCTCTTCGTCCATCTCGATGCCCAGGCGTTCGGCGGACTCGATGATATGTCGCAGATCGGCAGCCGGGGTCGGTTTACGCTCGTCGTTCATGGGTCCCTCCTTATATTAGCGAGCCTCGGGCTCGCAAGCTGCGCAGGTCTGCCCGTTCGGATAGGTCGGCCGGATTCCCTCTTGCCGCCATCAGCCGGTCAGCGGGATTTGCCGGCCTCGGCCAGCATCTTGCGAAAGATCACTGCCTGGTCCATCGCGTCCCGCAGGGCATGGTGGGTGAGCTGTTGGTCGCCCAGGTAGCGCGCTCCGACGTACTGCATGGCGGTCTGCTGCCAGCGCACTCCCGTGAGCCCCATGTAGAAAGACTTGATATCGATGGCGGTATGCCCGAACGGGTTGCGCCCCAGGTGGTGGTGGAAGTAATCGTTCAGGAACATCCAGTCGAACGGAGCGTTGAACGCTACCAGGACCGGCTGCTCACCTGCCTGTACCTGTTCTTTGATCCATGTCTCGAACTGTTCCATGGCTTTATTAGGTGCCGCGCCGCGCTCGATCAGCCGCTCCATCGAAAGCCGGCTGACCGCCAGGGCTTCGGGGACGAACCTGGCACTCACCGGGCGCAGCTCGACGTAGAAAGTCTGCTGGGGTTCGGCGATCGTGCAGGCGCCGATGGTCAGCAGTGAGTAGTCGGCGGGGTTAGGTCCCGCGGTTTCAATGTCTACGGAGATATAAACTTCTTCAATGGGTATGTCTGTGTTCATAAGTTTTTCCGATTGGCTAACTACCATTGCGAGATGCGGTCTGCATGACCTTGATTATAACCACACTATGGTCTGTACGGTATAATTCATATCCCGGGGAGAGATGAGTTCTTCCCCCACGCTCCTAAAAATTGTGACGATCGAATGCCATGTCAGTAGTAGACGAAATTAAAGCCAGAATTGATATTGTAGACCTGGTCTCCGAGTCTGTCCAGCTGCGGCGCACGGGGAAGAACTACTCCGGTTTCTGCCCATTTCACAGCAATACGCGCACTCCTGCCTTTGCCATCTTTCCGGAAACTGGCACCTGGCGCTGCTTTGGCCAGTGCAACGAAGGTGGAGATGTGTTCGGCTATGTGATGAAGAAAGAAGGCTGGGATTTCGCCGAAGCTTTACGCTTCCTGGCTGAGAAGAGCGGGGTGGAGCTCAAGCCGCAGACTCCCGAGGAGCAAGTAGCGGCTGAGGAAAACGACCACCTGCGTGTGCTGCTGGAAGAAGCTGCCACCTTCTACCGCCACCAGCTGCTGAATACCCCCGCCGGCAAATCTACCCTGGAGTACCTGCAGCAGCGCGGTTTGCAGGATGAAGTGGTGGAAGCCTTCGGGCTTGGACATGCCCCGGATGCCTGGGAAGCCGCCAGTAGTTATTTCAAGTCCAAGGGCTACCGTGAGGAAGACCTGCTGCAAGCCGGGCTGGCTTCTGAGAGAGACTCAGGCGGTACCTACGACCGCTTTCGCAACCGCCTGATGTTCCCGATCCGCGACGAGCGCGGCCGCATGGCAGGCTTCGGGGCGCGCATTTTGAACCCTGAGGATGTGCCCAAATTCCTGAACTCGCCCCAGACTGCGGTCTTCGATAAAGGCCGACTGCTGTATGGTCTCGATCGTGCCCGCAAAACCATCCGCGACCAGGACCAGGCGGTGATCGTCGAAGGGTATCTAGATGTGGTTGCCCTGCACCAGGCAGGCTACACCAACGCAGTCTCCCCCATGGGCACTGCCCTGACCGAGCACCACCTGTATCTGCTCAAACGCTACTCCCGGCGCATCGTATTGGCTCTGGACTCGGATGCTGCCGGCGACCGTGCCACCTTGCGGGGCTTGCAGATCGCCCGCCAGACCCTGGACAGAGAAGCCGACCCGGTCTTCGATGCCCGCGGGCTGATGCGCTTCGAGGCCCGCTTGCAGGCAGATATCCGCGTGACCACTCTTCCTGAGGGCATGGATCCAGATGAGGTTGTCCAGCGCGACCCCCAGGAATGGGATTCCATCCTCAATAATGCCCGCCCGATCGTCGAGCATGTCATGGAGACGCTGGCTTCCAACAGCGACTTACAGGACCCAAAGGTAAAGAACGAGATCGCGGCTCAAGTTATGCCATTGATCCGTGACGTCCCCAGTCCGATCGAGCGCGATACGTATCGCCAGCGCCTGGCGCGGCTGCTGCGCGTCGATGAACGCACCCTGATGGTGGACCAGCCGACCACCGCTCGCCCGCCCCGCCGGCGGGCAAAGCCGCGGCCGCCCTCCATTCAGGTCCAGCCGGGAGAAACGTTTCGAGATGCCATATCGGGTGCGTATGCACTTGAGTCGCATATACTGGGGGTGCTGATGCGCCGCCCGGACCTGCTGTATCGGGTGGACCGCATCCTGCAGGAGCTGGGTCTTAGCCGCTTATCGCACGCCGATTTCCAGCACGCCGACCACCAAGCTATCCTGCGCTTACTGCAGGCATCGGTGGACCAGGATATGGCGGAACCGCTGAACTATGTTCTCAACAGCCTTTCGCTGCCGATGATGGAAGTCGCAGACGGGCTACTGGCACGGACTGGCAACCTCGACCCCAATGACGACCGCGTTCTGGAGGATATCCTGCGCGGCCTGATCACGATGCGCCAGGCTGCTGTCCGCCAGAACATCGAATATTTACGCTATCTGATGGAAGACGCCCAGCAGCAGGGTCAGATGAAGGTCACACAATACCAGCAAACTATGGTACAACATACTCAAGTCTTGCAGCAATTAAACCGCGCCTTAGGCCAGTTCACAAACCGGGTAGCAGCCAATCGTATGCTCTGAACTGTGCTGTTTCATTGATGCGTGGAGCCATGAAATCCTCATCAGAAGACCCTATCGAAGATAAAATGCACGAGCCTGAGGACCTGTTGGAACAGGAGGAGGCTGCAAAAGGTGCTGCTTCGCTGGTAGATGACACGCTGCTGGATTTGGATGGCGAGGCTGGCGGCGAGGCGATCGACGAGTCCGATGATGAAGAACCCGATGAGGTGGCATTGAGTCAAGAAGCGGAAGATCTCGATAATCTGGCGAAGGACGAGCCGCTCGACCTGCTCGAACACCCGAGCCTGGTGGTTGAGCTCAGTGAGGACCCGGTCCGGCTGTATTTGAAGGAGATCGGCAGCATCGATCTGCTGGATACCGACCGGGAATTCTGGCTTGCCACCCGGCTGGAGGCCACCCGCCGGATCGACACATTAGGTCGCCTGCACCCGCTGGCGCGCGGCGGGCTGGACCGCGACGAGTACCGCCTGTCGCCGCGCGGCATTTACCTCGCACTCTATGATGAACTGGAAACCGCCTGGAAGCGTGTCGTAGAAGACACCGATCGTCTGGGTTTCGACTGCCCTGACCTGGCCCTGACCCTCAGTGAGGCGCAGATGCTGCGCCAGACCTGGGACAGCGACATCCCCTCCTATCTGCGGGCATACCTGGATAACGGTCTGTGGGGCAGCGATCCGCTTTGGGACGGAGTGGCGCGCAACGCTTTTACCGTCTTTCTATATTTATATATGCTGCCAGACCAGCCCGCCCTAGAGATGCTGGAATATATCCATGAACACAGCACGCTGCCCGGCGTGCAGGTGTATATCCAATCCCCAGCGGAGGCAACAGGTCAGCAGGCAATCAGTGACGATCAGTCCGCGCCAGCCGAGCCGCGGGCAGCGGAAGAGCAGGACAGTGGGAATGAGGCAGGGTTCTGGGCGGATGTCGAGGATGCGGTGCTGGAAGCGGAGCTGGAAGACATCCGCGTGAGAGCATCTGAGGCACACCACACCATCATCCGTGCCAACCTGCGTCTGGTTGTCAGCGTAGCAAAACGCTATATCGGCCGCGGCAGCTCGTTCCTGGATTTGATCCAGGAGGGGAATATCGGTCTGCTTCGGGCGGTCTCCAAATTCGACCCTACCCGCGGTTATAAGTTCAGCACCTACGCCACCTGGTGGATTCGCCAGTCGATCAGCCGCTCTATTGCCGACCAGGCACGCACGATCCGCATCCCGGTACACATCTTCGAGTCGATCAACCGCTTGCTGCGCATTCAACGTCGGCTGACCCAGCAGCTAGGTCGTGACCCAACCTCAGAGGAAGTGGCGCTTGAGGCCGGTTATCTAGAAGAAGAGGACCAGAGTACAATCGCCCGCGCGCAGATGGAAGGCACCCCGCTGCCGGTTGATGTACGGCGACGGCTGGTACGCGGCGCTGCCAAAGTAAACCGCATCCTGCGCGCAGCCGAGGAGCCTATGTCGTTGGAGAGCCCGGTCGGCAGCGAAGACAGCAGCCAGTTGGGCGATTTCATCGAGGATGAAGACGCCCTGGAGCCAATGGACGCGGCCGCCCGCGAGATGCTGCGTGAATCGGTGAAGAATGCCCTTGCCGTGCTTTCGGACCGCGAGCGGCAGGTATTGGAGCTGCGTTTTGGATTGGCAGATGGCAAGGATCATACCCTGGAAGAGGTGGGCCAGTATTTCAATGTTACCCGGGAGCGCATCCGCCAGATCGAATCCAAGGCGCTGCGCAAACTTCGCCATCCGACCCGAAGCCGCCACCTGCGCGACTACCTGGGGTAGTGCGGCTCTGGGAAAATAACCGCTTAACCCTGCTGCACGGCTGCTCAACCGCCAGGTTGAGCAGCTCCGAAATCTGTTTGTGAAATTTGACACCTAGATGTGGGTATGATAAACTTACCACTTGGGTCTATATTATGTATATAGCCAGTACCAAGGATGCCCTATGCTGACAGAATTCCTGCCCATCGCTGTCTTGCTGGTCATATCGACCCTCTTTGCTTTCGTGGTTGTAGGTATTGGGCACCTCTTCGGTCCCCGCCGCCCAACCCAGCGCAAATCTGCTCCATATGAATCTGGTATGACCCCTTTCGGACCTGGCACCCGACGGATGCCGGTTCGTTTTTACTTGATCGCGGTACTTTTTATCCTGTTTGATATCGAAGTGGTCTTCTTTCTTCCATGGGCCATCGTATTCAGGAGCCTGGGCGTGTTCGGATTGATCGAGATGGTCATTTTTGTGTTGATCTTATTGGTTGGTTATATTTACGCGTGGAAGAAAGGAGCTCTGGAATGGGAGTAGAGCAGAAACTCGGTAATATGGGTGCGGTCACCCTGAAGCTCGAGCAGGCTGTCAACTGGTCCCGGACAAATGCCATGTGGCCAATGCTGTTCGGGCTGGCCTGCTGTGCCATCGAGATGATGTCTGCCCAGGCATCCAATTACGATATGAGCCGCTTCGGGATGGAGCTGATGCGTGCCAGCCCACGCCAGTCGGACCTGATGATCGTCGCAGGGCGGGTGACGCGAAAGATGGCTCCCGTGCTGCGCCGTCTATACGACCAGATGCCCGATCCGAAGTGGGTGATCTCCATGGGCGACTGTGCTTCTTGCGGCGGCGTCTTCAATAACTATGCCATCGTTCCAGGTGTTGACGAAGTCGTCCCGGTGGATGTATATGTGGCCGGCTGCCCGCCGCGCCCCGAGGCGCTGATCCATGGGATCCTGACCTTGCACGAAAAAGTGCGCGGCGAGAAGGTCAAAGATTGGGCTTGAGCCGATGTGTCGACAGTAGTGGTTGGATCGGTAATTTGAAAACCGAGAAATTTCACTGTCCGGATGAACTAAATACCAAGATATGCTATGAATGATCATCTACAATCTACAGTTAGTGCAATGGCAGATCGCTTCAAGATCGAGGCCAGCGAATTCCGCGGCGAGACCAGCCTGACCGTGATGCCGGACCAAATCGTCGAGGTTTGCCGCAGCCTGCGCGATGATTTCAATTTCGACATGCTCTCGGCGCAGACCGCGGTGGACTACTGGCCGGAACAGGAACCGCGCTTCCACCTGATCTACCAGCTTCATTCGCTGCCTGAAAACGTGCGTGTAAGATTGCGCGTGCCCCTCAACGGCAATGTCCCCTCATTGCCGACCATCGAAGGGGTTTATCCGAACGCCAACTGGCATGAGCGCGAAATATTCGATATGTTCGGGATCACCTTCGAAGGTCACTCAGACCTGCGCCGCATCCTGATGCCCTACGATTGGGAAGGGCACCCGCTGCGCAAGGATTATCCATTGGGCTATGAAGAGGTGCAGTTCACCTTCAACTACGATGAGATCGACCGGCGCAAACCTTATGCCCACGAATAACCCCTGCATGCAATTGGAAATGTTATATGTGTCACGCGCCAGCTTAAATCATCAACCATCAGTCCATTAATGGTGATACAGCTATGTTCGAAAAGACTGAAGTAACCCTGGATGAGCTTCGCCACCTGGTCTCAGACCGGGCAATCGACGGAGATACGGTGCTGTTGAATATGGGACCGCAGCATCCCAGCACGCACGGCGTGCTGCGCCTGCTGCTGGAACTGGATGGCGAGACCGTGGTGAACTGCATTCCCGATATCGGCTTCCTGCACACCGGCATCGAAAAGAATATGGAAGCCAAGACTTATGTCAAGGCAGCCGTAATGACCGACCGGCTGGATTACCTGAATACGGTGGGCAACAACCTGGTCTACTGCCTGGCGATCGAAAAACTGGTAGAGCTGGATGTCCCTCCACGAGCGCAGGTGATCCGCGTGATCCTGGCGGAGCTGCAGCGCATCGCTTCGCATCTGGTGTGGCTGGGTACCCAGTCGCTGGACCTGGCAGCCATGTCTGTCTTCCTGTACTGCTTCCGCGAGCGCGAGATGATCATGGATATCATCGAGATGTGCGGCGGCCAGCGCATGATGACTACCTACATCCGCCCGGGCGGCTTGTGGCGGGATGTCCCGGAAGAGTTCGCAGACGCGGTACGGCAGTTCTTGAAGCTCTTTCCGGCGCGCATCGATGAGTATGAGGCTCTGCTGACCAAGAACCCGCTCTTCCTGGAGCGGACACGCTGGATCGGTGTGCTGTCCCGAGAGGATGCCATCCGCTGGGGAGTGACCGGACCTTCTGCGCGTGCATCAGGTGTGAACCTGGATCTGCGCAATGCACAGCCATATTCCGGCTATGAGCAGTATGAATTCGATGTCCCCACGCATACCGATGGCGATACGTATGTCCGCTACCATGATGCGGATAGAGGAGATGCGCCAGTCCCTGCGAATCGTCCAGCAGGCGTTGGATAAGCTGCCTGGTGGCCCGGTGCAAAGCAACAACCGCAAATACGTCCCCCCGCCGCGCTCTGAACTGGGCACCAGCATGGAGGCAGTCATCCACCACTTCAAGCTGTGGACGGAAGGCTTCCTGGTACCGAAGGGAGCTGTTTACGTCCCGGTTGAGTCTCCCCGTGGGGAGCTGGGAGTCTATCTGGAGAGCGATGGCGGTCCCAACCCATACCGGGTATATTGGCGCACGCCTTCCTTTGTTAACTTGCAGGTCTTGCCGCTGCTTTCCAAAGGTCATTTCGTGGCAGACCTGGTGGCTTTGATCGGGACGATCGATATTGTCTTGGGAGATGCTGACCGGTGAATTTGTTGGCTGAAAAATATTCTGAAGAGATCCAATCCGTACTGGCGAAATACCCGCCGGAGCAGAAACGTTCGGCTGTGATGCCACTGCTTATATCTGGCACAGCGCGAGAACGGTTATGTAACCCGGCAGTCCATGCAGGATATCGCCGAGATCCTGGATATCAGCACGACCGAGGTGGGCTCCATTATTGGGTTTTACACACTTTATTACGACCAGCAGGGCGGCAAGTACCGCATCCAGGTTTGCACCGACCTGCCCTGTGCGCTGCGGGGTGCAGATGATTTCCTGGAGAATCTGTGCGAAAACCTGGGTATACACGTCGGCGATACCACTTCAGACGGCCTGGTTACTGTTGAGGCGGTGATGTGCCTGGCTGCCTGTGACCATGCACCGATGTTCCAGGTGCAGACCGGTGATGGGTTGGCTTATCACGAGAACCAGACTGTTGGAAAGTGCGCTGCGCTTATCGAAGTCTGCGTAAGGAAGCTGGAACCATGAGCGAGTATATTCTCCTCCGACATCGCGATACCGCCGATCTGCACAAGCTGTCCGTATACCGCCAGCATGATGGCTTCCAGGCCTTCCACAAAGTGGTGACCTCGATGCAGCCGGACGCTGTCACAGATATCGTCAAGGCATCTGGTTTGCGCGGGCGTGGCGGCGCGGGGTTCCCCACCGGGATGAAATGGGCTTTCGTCGACCGCAAGAACTGGCCCCATTATGTAGTCGCCAATGCAGACGAGTCCGAGCCGGGCACGTTCAAAGACCGTGAGATCATGGAACGCAATCCTTTCCAGTTTCTGGAGGGTGTTGCTATCGCGGCTTATGCCGTCGAGGCGCATGCTGCTTATGTTTACCTGCGCGGGGAGTTCTGGCAGCTTGCCCACCAGCTCGACCAGCGCATCGCGGAGCTGCATGCAGCCGGTCTGCTCGGGGAGAACCTCTTCGGCACGGATTATTCTCTGCGCATTTACACCCATCTGGGAGCAGGTGCATATATCTGTGGAGAAGAGACCGCCCTGCTCGAGTCGCTGGAAGGCAAGCTCGGTCAGCCGCGCCTGCGGCCTCCATTCCCGCCATCCTTCGGATTGTACGGCAAACCCACGGTCGTGAACAACGTAGAGACCCTGGCGAACGTACCCCTGATCATCGCCAACGGCGCGGAATGGTATCGCTCCTACGGCACGGAGAAGAGTCCTGGCACCAAGATATTCTCCCTCTCGGGCTGTGTAAACCGCCCGGGGAATTACGAGCTGCCCCTGGGCGCTACATTCCGGGAGCTGATCTACGATTACGGCGGCGGGATTCCTGGCGAGCGGGCAATCAAAGCCATCATGCCGGCCGGCGCTTCTTCTTCCTTGATTGTTGCCACCGAAGCAGGCTCTGGATACACCCATGGATTACGAAAGCGTCCCCAACGTTGGCGCCTCGCTGGGCTCGGCTTCTGTCATCGTGATCGATGAGACGGTCAGCATTCCCTGGTTGATCAACAAAACGATCCATTTCTTCAAGCACGAGTCATGCGGTAAGTGCACCCCGTGCCGCGAAGGCACTTATTGGATGCAGCACCTGACCGACCGGATTGCCAACCGCCAGGCGACGTGGGAAGATGTCGAGCTGCTCGGGGACGTCGCCGGTCAAATCAAAGGCAAATGCCTGTGCGCCCTGGGCGAATTTTCGATCGAAGCTGTGCTTTCCGGGATCGAGCGCTTCCGAGGTGATTTCGAGGAGGCGACAGCCATCCAGCCTGTCCAACCTGGAGCTCCTGGCGTCCCACAGCCGGAAGGTTCATCCAGTTGAAATGATAAGAAAATCAGATCCGCCAAGTCTGATGGAGTACCCTGAATGGTGAAACTGGTTACGTTAACGATCGACGATGAACAGGTAACTGTTCCAGAAGGCACATTGATCGTCGATGCCGCCAAGAAGGTCGGTATCGATATCCCTGTGTTTTGCTACCACCCCAAGATGGAGCCGGTGGGTATGTGCCGCATGTGCCTGGTGGAGATTGGTCGACCGTCGATTGACCGCACCAGCGGTGAAGTGATGCTCAATCCGGATGGCACGCCGAAGATATCGTTCAGCCCCAAGCTGGAGACAGCCTGCACAACGCCGGTCTCTGAGGGGATGGTGGTCATCGGCTTGTCGGACAAGGTGAAGGCAGGCACGGGAGGATATCGTCGAATTCCTGCTGACCTCCCACCCGCTGGATTGTCCGATCTGCGATAAGGGCGGCGAATGCCCGCTGCAGAATCTCACCATGGGGTTCGGTCCTGGCGAGAGCCGTTATATCTACGACGAGAAAATACGGCTGGCAAAAAACGTACCGCTGGGAGAGCTGATCTTCCTGGATCGAGAGCGCTGCATCCAGTGCGCCCGCTGCGTGCGCTTCCAGGATGAGATCGTTGACGATCCGGTGATTGGCTTCTACCAGCGCGGGCGTTCGCTGGAGATTGTCGACTTTCTCCGAGCCGGGGTTTGACTCGTATTACTCCGGCAACACGACCGATATCTGCCCGGTAGGTGCGCTGACGACGGCAGATTTCCGCTTTGGCGCCCGACCGTGGGAGCTCAACGCGGCTGCTTCGATCTGCGCGCAGTGTCCGGTCGGCTGCAACCTGACCTTCAATGTGCGCCGGGAGGCCAAATCCGGCGGGAGCTGGGCGATCAAGCGCGTCATGCCCCGCCAGCACGAAGCAGTCAATGAGATCTGGATCTGTGATAAGGGTCGCTTTGCATACCATTACACCGAAAGCAAGGCCAGGATTACCCAGCCGCTGGTGCGCAAGAACGGCGAGCTGACACCGGTGCCCTGGAAGGAAGCCCTGCAGCTGGTCTCCGCACGCTTCCGAGAGGCAGGCGATGGACTGGTAACCCTGGCCAGCGGCCGGCTCTCAAATGAGGACCTGTTCAACCTGAAGCAGCTCACCGACGGTCTGGGTGGTAAGAGCGTCCTGTATTCCCATATGGGCGGCGGAGACCTGGTATCGAAGGTCGGGGTGGCGCCTGGCACGAACTTCGGCGACCTCGGTCCTGAAAGCACCATCGTGGTGGTGGCATCCGACCTTCAGGAGGAGGCACCGGTCTGGTGGCTGCGTGTCAAGCAGGCTGCCGAGCGCGGCGCAGCCTTGATAGTGATCAACCCACGCCCTACCCGGCTGGATAAATTTGCCCGGCACGTCGTGCGCTATGCTTATGGCTCCGAGGGGGCTGCCGTCCTGGCGATGGTCAACGCGTTGTCTGCCAAACGTCCCGACCTGCCGGAGTCGGTCAGCACCCTGGCGCGCAGCGACGAGCTGCAGTCCGCAGCCAAAACTGCTGCAGAAGCAGAGAATCGCATTATCCTCTATGGCAGCGAAGGTATTGGTTTGGAAGCCTCCACAGCGCTGGCGCAGGCCTGCGCAAACCTGTTGGTTACCACCGGTCATGTTGGACGTCCCAACAATGGTTTGATCGGCGTCTGGCAGCGCGCCAACGATCAGGGCGCATGGGATATGGGTTTTGTTCCTACGCAGGCACTGCCTGAGATGCTTTCAAGTGCCCGGGCGCTGTATATCATCGCTGCCGACCCCGCGGGAGATGATCCAGGCCTGGCTGAGACGGGAGATTTCCTGGTGGTACAGGAGCTCTTCCTGACCGACACCGCCAAGCTGGCCGACGTTGTTCTGCCGGCGCTGGCGTACACCGAGCGAGAGGGCAGCTACACCTCTGGCGAGCGCCGCGTGCAGCGTTTTTACCCGGCGCTGCCGCCACGCTCGGACTGTAAAGCAGACTTTGCAATTGCAGGAGAGATCGGTCGTCTGCTGGGTTTGGAGATGGAAGCGCGGGTCGCATCTCTCGTTATGACCCGGCTGGCTGCCAGCCTGACAAATTATGTCGGCGAGGATGGAGCGCCGCTGTCCTATACCAAGCTGTCACAGGTGGTCGAGCAGTGGCCGGTCATCGGGCGCGGTGACCTTTATTATGGCGGCACGACCTACGAGAACTCCCAGGGGCTGGGTGTGCAGTTAGCCCCGGGCGCACAGCGCGGGGAACCCTTGCCGCTGGGCTGGAATATTCCGCCTGAAACTCATTTGCCGGAGGACGGGCTGCTGGCAGTCCCGATCACCAGGTTGTATGACCGCGGCCAGACGGTGCTGCCATCCAAGCTGCTTCACCAGCGCATCCCTCAGCCTTACGTCGCCATGCACCCGGACGACGCGGGGCGTCTGGACATCCTGGATGGTGCCACCATAGAGCTGAGCTGGGGTGGTACGACATCGTTTGTCACCATCAGGCTGGATGAGACCGTCCCGGCGAGCATCTTATTGGTGCCTCGGAGCATGGGTGTGCCGCTCTACCAGCCGCAGGCGGTAGAGGTGCGCCAGGTGGAACGGCAGGCTGCGTAGGATGATTGGGGTTCCGGTGAAATCGATACTCCTATCGAACGCTACTTCGAACGCGATGCGAGGTCCGGTATGGATGTTGGCTTAATTATCGAGTGGGTTGTAAAATCGGTGATCCTGATTGTGGCACTGCTGACCGGCTTTGCGTATCTCACCTTCTATGAGCGCAAGGCACTGGCTCGCATCCAGGTGCGTATCGGTCCCAACCGTGCCGGTCCAGGAGGCTGGCTCCAGCCAGTTGCCGACGGTATAAAATTGATCTTCAAAGAAGAACTGGTCCCCGGGGACGCCTATAAAATCATGTTCATCCTGGCACCCGTCATCACTGTCGTGCCGGCATTTATCATCCTGGCAGTTGTCCCCTGGGGAGGCACAGTCAGCATTTTCGGACGGCAGATCGCGCTGTCAGTAGCCAATGTCAACGTCGGTATCCTGTACATCACCGCCATTGCCTCGATCTCAGTGTACGGGATCGTGCTGGCCGGCTGGTCGTCGAACAATAAGTACGCCATGATGGGCGGCATCCGCTCCTCGGCGCAGATGATCAGCTATGAGCTAGTACTGGGGCTCGGTTTCATCGGTCCGATGATGCTGGCTGCCTCGATGAGCGTGCAAGATATCGTCGTTGCCCAGCGCAGTATATGGTATGTGGTTTACCAGCCAATCGGCGCATTAATCTTCTGGATCGCCACTCTGGCGGAGGTCAACCGCGCCCCGTTTGATATGCCCGAAGCGGAGCAAGAGCTGACAGCAGGCTACCATACCGAGTATTCCGGCATGAAGTTTGCCCTGTTCTTCATGGCTGAATACATCAAGATGATTGCGGTGAGTGCGATTGCTGTAGCGCTTTTCTTTGGCGGCTACCTGGGACCATTCGTAGATCGCTGGCCTTGGCTAGGTCCGTTCTACTTCCTTGTCAAGATCATCATCCTGCTGTTTGGCATGATCTGGGTACGGGCTACCCTGCCGCGCATGCGATACGACCGGCTGATGGCATTCGGCTGGAAGGTGCTCTTCCCGCTGGCTCTGGTGAACATCTTCTTAACTGCAGTTGGCATTTCCTTGGAGATGGTTTGGCTGATACCGGTGCTTACAATCCTGGCTCTGGTCTTAACGGTATATCTGGCGCGCAACGCCATTGGTAGGAGGTAAGGGTGTTTACGGAAATCCTGCGTGGTCTCGGGACCACGTTCAAATCGATGTTCGAGAAACCGGTTACGATTCAGTACCCGGAGGTGAAACGACCGGTCCACCGTCGCTTTAAGGGGCGGCACGAGCTCAAACGCTATGACAACGGGTTGGAAAAATGCATCGGCTGCTCGTTATGCGCCGCGGCCTGCCCGGCAGACGCGATCTTCGTCGAAGCCTCGGAAAACACGGATGAAGTGCGCTTCTCTCCTGGGGAGCGCTATGCCAGCACGTATGAGATCAATATGCTGCGCTGCATCTTCTGCGGCTACTGCGAGGATGCCTGCCCCACAGAAGCCATTGTGTTAGGCGATAATTACGAGCTCTCATTTACCGACCGGCGCCAGTCGATCTATACCAAAGAGATGCTGATCGTCCCGGTGTCGCCGGATGGCAGGCCCACCCCGCAGAAAGTGGAACCCGGGAAGTTCAACCGCTCCATCCCACTGATGCAGGACCCGGATTGAACGACTATTACAAGGTGTCGGCTGGATGACTTCTCAACTGGTTCTCTTCTTCTTTCTGGCGACAGTCGCAGTGCTGTCCGCTCTGGGTATGCTCTTCAGCAGGAATGCGGTCTATTCCGCTCTGTTCCTGATATTGAACTTCGGCACGGTGGCGGTTTTCTATCTCCTGCTGAGTGCGCCGTTTATTGCTCTAGCTCAGGTAACGGTATATGCAGGCGCGATCATGGTGCTGTTCCTGTTCGTGATCATGCTCCTGGGCGCTGAGCAGACCGGGCGCACCCCAGCGGCCTGGTGGCTGCAGCCAGCTGCACTGGTGCTGGGTGTGATCCTGCTGGTTGAGGCCATCTACATCGTCATCAGCCAGCGCAGTGTACTGCCGTCTGCAGGGGAAATACCCCCCGCATTTGGAGGTCCGGTCGCGATCGGCGAGACATTATTCAGCCAGTACGTGCTGCCTTTCGAAGTCACATCGATCTTGCTGCTGGTGGCGATGATCGGCGCAATCGTGCTCAGCCGGCGCAGGGTGTGATGCCAGCTGGGAGCAGCATGCTGCCACGCCAGCATTGAACGTGGAGGAGGTTCATGGTACCAATCGCATACTACATCGGTCTATCGGCAATATTGTTCACGATCGGCGCGTTAGGTGTCCTGATCCGGCGCAACCCGATTGTTATATTTATGTCGGTTGAGCTGATGCTCAATGCCGGCAACCTGGCGTTTGTGGCTTTTGCGCGCTCGTTCGAGGCGGTGAGCGGGCAGATCTTCGTGTTCTTTGTGATGACAGTCGCTGCGGCAGAGGTGGCGGTGGGTCTGGCGTTGATCGTGACGATCTTCCACACCAAGCAGAGCATCGATGTCGACCAGATGAACAGCTTGAAGTGGTGAACGGATTCTCCTGTAGGATGATCTCGGAAGGATGAGGAGATTGTTATGTTGCTGAGCGAAGCAGGATCGGGAGGCGCGCAGTTCTTCTACCTGGTACCCTGGGTAGTGTTCTTCCCGCTGATCGGTCTGCTGATCAATGTCATCATCGGTGGGCGGCTGGCGGAAAAGCTGATCGGTACCATTGCCAGCGCCGCGACGGGCTGGCTTTCGTGGTTGCGGTGCTGCTGGCGTATTCCCTTACCGGCCATCCGGAAGGCACGGTCGTGCCGCTGGCGGACTGGATCACGATCGGCGACCTGCACATCGGCTGGGGCATTCCAGGTGGATACCCTGTCTGTGACCATGATGCTGGTGGTTTCGGGGGTCGGCACCCTGATCCACATCTACGCCATCGGCTACATGCACGACGATGTCCGCCACAACGGCGACCCGAGCCGCTACCGTCGCTTCTTCGTTTTCTTCAACTTGTTCATCGTCGCCATGATGGTGTTGGTGAGCGCCGATAATTACCTGATGCTGTTCGTCGGCTGGGAGGGCGTAGGTCTGTGCTCGTTCCTGCTGATCGGCTTCTGGTACGACAAAGGCGAGAACGGCATTGGCAATGCCCTGGCGGCCAAGAAAGCCTTCATCACCAACCGCATCGGCGACTTTGGCTTCCTGCTGGCAGCCTTCACCATGTTCGGAGTTTTTCGCACATTCAATTTCGAAGCGGTGTTTCACCAGGTCCCGGAGATTGCAGAACTCTTCCCGACTGCCATATTGTTCATCACCCTGTTCATGCTGCTGGGCGTGGCGGGTAAATCGGCGCAGATCCCGCTCTATGTCTGGCTGCCAGACGCCATGGCAGGTCCAACGCCGGTCTCGGCGCTGATCCATGCGGCCACCATGGTGACCGCGGGCGTTTACCTGGTGGCGCGCTCCTTCCCGCTGTATGCTGCGGTGCCGGTGGCACAGAACACCGTGGCGCTGGTGGGCGGCGTGACAGCCCTGTTTGCTGCCACCATCGCCGTCGCCCAGTTCGATATCAAGAAAGTGCTGGCTTATTCCACCATCAGCCAGCTCGGCTTTATGGTTGCGGCAGTGGGGATGGGCGCCTTCGTGGCCGGTATGTTCCACCTGGTGACGCACGCCTTCTTCAAAGCCCTGCTCTTCCTCTCAGCCGGGTCGGTCATCCAGGGTCTGGAGCGCGGCGACCATCATGTCGAGCATGACCCGAAGCTGAAGAAATCCAGCGCACATGGGCATTTCGACCCGCAGGACATGCGCAATATGGGCGGTCTGCGCACGCGCATGAAGACCACCTTCTGGGTCTACCTGATCGGCGCTCTGGCGTTGGCAGGCATGCCGCCGCTGGCGGGCTTCTGGTCCAAAGATGAGATATTGCTGGAGGCGCAGCAGCTGCTGCCTGCAGTTTATTACCTGCTGACGATCGCGGCATTCCTGACCGCCTTCTATATGGGACGCCAGGTGCTGATGGTCTTCTTCGGCGAGGCGCGCACGCCGGCGGCAGCGCATGCCACGGAAAGCCCGCGCGTGATGACCGTGCCATTGATCATCCTGGCTGTATTCTCCGCCCTGGGCGGGGCGATGAACCTGCCGGTGCTGCATACCTTCGGTCACTGGCTGGAAAATACCCTGGCGGCAGAAGGTGCGCATGGTGCTGAGGAAGCTGCCGCATCAGTCTCCGGCTTCGACCCGCTGACTGCGGCGATCGCAACCACCCTGGCCCTGGTGGCGATCGGGCTCGCCTGGTATATCTACCACCGCCGCTACAAGGAGATGCTCAAGCAGCCGCCTGCCAGCCGGGCGGATGACCCGCTGCGCAAGTGGCTCGGTCCGGTATTTACCGTGCTGGAGAACAAATACTGGGTGGATGAACTGTACTGGGCGATCCTCCTGAATCCTTATATCGCCCTTTCCCGCTTCCTGGCTTACCAGGTGGACTGGCGCTTCTGGCACGACTGGTTCCACGAAAGTGTGCTCGTGCGCGGGTTCAACGCCCTGGCAGGCTTGCTGACGGTGCAGGTCGACCTGGGTATCATCGATGCCGTCGCCAACTGGCTGGGCGCGGCCACCCAGCGAATAGCGGGTCGAATGCGCCTCCTGGAAACGGGTTATGTGCGCAACTATGCCCTCTCAGTATTCCTGGGAGTGGTTATTATTTTGGGTTATTTGATCTTGCGATAGGATTACTTTTCCCGGACCTCCGCCCAATCCCCTCACCATTTTGGGAGATAAAGCTCCGGGATACCTGCAGAAGGACAAGGAATGGCTATGAATTTCTTCTTGTATCCGCTCACCCTGGTCACATTCTTCCCCCTGCTCGGCGTGCTGGTGCTGCTCTTCTTGAAACCGGAGCAGAAAAATGCGGCCCGCTGGGTGGCGCTGATCACCTCCCTGATCACCTTTGCCATTTCGATCGCAGTGCTGGCACAGTTCAAACCCGAAAACCCAGACCTGCAGATGGTGGTGAGCGTCCCTTGGATCCAGGTGGCGGGCTGGGAGATCACCTACTTCATGGGAGTGGATGGTTTGAGCATCTTGCTGCTGCTGCTCACCACCTTCCTGACCCCGATCTCGATCCTTTCCACCTGGACGGCGGTCGATGAGCGGGTGAAGGAGTTTATGATCTTTTTCCTGCTCCTGGAGTTAGGCATGCTGGGTGTGTTCCTGGCGCAGGACCTGTTCCTGTTCTATATCTTCTGGGAATTCACCCTGGTGCCGATGTACTTCCTGATCGGCATCTGGGGCGGGGCTCGGCGTATTTATGCCGCGGTCAAGTTCTTCCTGTATACCATGGCGGGCTCGATCCTGATGCTGCTGGCGATCCTGTGGCTGGGCATCTAGGGGGGCACATTCTCGGTCCCCGACTTGATCGCCAAAGGCGGTATTCCCGGCGAACATGCAGCTCTGGCTGTTCCTGGCCTTTGCGGCGGCCTTTGCCATCAAGGTGCCCATGTGGCCGCTGCACTCCTGGCTGCCGGATGCCCACGTGGAAGCGCCGACCGCCGGTTCGGTCATCCTGGCAGGCGTGCTGCTGAAGATGGGCACCTACGGTTTCCTGCGCTTCAATCTCCCCTTGTTCCCGGAGGCATCGATCCGTGCCGCGCCCTGGATGGCAGCCCTGGCGGTGATCGGCATCCTGTACGGTGCGATGGTTTCGTACGCACAGAAGGATGTCAAGAAGCTGGTGGCTTATTCCTCGGTCAGCCACCTGGGCTTTGTCATGCTGGGTTTGTTCGCTTTGAATCCGCAGGGCATTCAAGGCGGCATCCTGCAGATGGTCAACCACGGTTTGAGCACGGGGGCGTTGTTCCTTGTGGTCGGCATGATCTACGAACGCCGCCACACGCGCGATATGGACCAGTTTGGCGGCCTGTGGAAGGTGATGCCCATCTACGGCACGCTGACCCTGATCATTGCGCTGTCTTCGATGGGCTTGCCGGGCTTGAACGGTTTTGTGGGCGAGTTCACCATCTTGTTGGGCGCCTGGGAAGCCGGCGGGGTGGGCGGCGCGTTGGGGACTTACTGGTTTGCCGCCCTGGCAGCTATCGGCGTTATCCTGGCAGCCGTGTATATCCTGTACATGTTCCAGAAGCTGTTCCTGGGACCGGTCGACAAAGAGGAAAACCGCACCCTGAAAGATATCAACTGGCGCGAGATCGTCATCCTGGTGCCATTGCTGATCCTGATCTTCTGGATTGGTCTCTACCCCAGCCCGTTCTTTACGCTGATGGGCGCTTCGGTCGATAAACTGACCGTGGCGCTGCAGTCCGCAGCACTGGCGATGCCTTGATGTCTGCTGCCAGAATTGATTTCGGCGATCTGCGAGGGAGCCGATGACCGTTCAAGAATTAATGCAAAACACCTATGCCATCCTGCCGATGGTCGTCTTGGTCGCCTGGGCGACAGTGCTCATCCTGGTGGATCTGTTCACCGGCAGGCAGCGCAAACCTCTGATCATCTTTCTGGCAGCCATGGGTCTGGTCGTTTCGCTGGTGGTGGCGCTGACACAGGTCGGTCAGGAGCAGGTCGCTTTCAACGGCATGGTCGTCCTGGATGGTTTTGCCATCTTTTTGCAAGTAGTCTTCCTGGTCAGCGGTCTGGTAGCGATCGCCCTGTCTTATGATTACTTGAAGCGCCTGCAGATCGATCGCAGCGAGTACTACATCCTGCTGCTGTTCTCGATCAGCGGGATGATGCTCATGTCGCAGGCATCTGACCTGATCGTGGTCTTCCTGGCGCTGGAGCTGCTCTCGATCCCGCTGTACGTCATGGCGGGCTTCGCCCGCCCGCAGCCCAAGTCCGAGGAGGCGGCGCTGAAATATTTCTTGCTGGGCGCTTTCGCTGGCGGTTTCGTGGTCTACGGTATCGCACTGGTCTTCGGCGCTACGGCGACAACAGGTTTGGGAGGTGTGGTTGATGCAGTCTCCAGCGGCACAGCCAACCTGGCTCTGCTGACAGTCGGCGCGGCGCTGATGCTGGTCGGGCTGGGCTTCAAAGTGGCAGTGGTGCCCTTCCATATGTGGACCCCGGATGTCTACCAGGGTTCGCCCACTGCGGTCACTGCTTTCATGTCGGTGGGCGCCAAGGCAGCCGGCTTCGCGGCCCTGCTGCGTATTTTTTTGACCGCTTTACCTGCCCTTTCAGTTGACCTGACCCCAATCCTGTGGGCACTGGCAGCTCTGACTATGATCCTGGGCAACTATGTCGCCATTGCGCAGGGCAATATCAAGCGCATGCTGGCATATTCAAGTATCGCACACGCCGGCTATATCCTGATGGCGATCGTGCCGTATGGACAGGGTGATGTCTCTGCGGATGTGGTTGCCGCGGCGCTTTTCTACCTGGTCGCCTATGGTCTGACCAGCTTCGGCGCCTGGTCGGTGGTGATCATCCTAGAGCAGGTGGAGAACCGCGGTCTGGAGCTGCAAGATTACGCCGGGCTGGCGCGCCGCTATCCCGTGCTGGCGGCTGCCATGACGATCTTCATGCTCTCGTTCATCGGCGTGCCGCCCACGCTGGGTTTTGTGGGTAAGTTCTACATGTTCAGCACTGTGGTTGAGGGCGGCTTCATCGGGCTGGCGCTGATCGGCGTGCTGACCTCCCTGGTATCGGCATACTACTACCTGCGCGTGGTGGTTTACATGTACATGCGCGAGGGCGAGCCGCAAGTCTACAGCGAGCGCTGGCTGGCGCTTACCGCAGGATTGACCGCTGTTGCAACCTTGCTGCTGGGCATCTTCTCTGCCCCGCTGTTCAATTGGGCTTCCCAGGCGGCGCTGATGCTGTTTTAAGTTGTAGATAGGCAGCTGATGCTGCGCCCTACAGGGATGGAAAAACCTCCCGCGAGTTCGAACCCGCGGGAGGTTTCGCAACTCTGAATTGAATGGTTACGGGCTACATACCCGGCTGTCCGGGCTGCACCGGCCCGATGCGATAGGGGCGCATCATCTCGTTGTCTTCGTGCTCGACGATGTGGCAGTGCCAGACGAACTGCCCGGGGGTGTTGAACTGCGCCCGGATGCGGGTGACCTGGCCTGGATAGGCGGTGACGGTGTCCTTGAAGCCGGTCTCCCACGGTTCCGGCGGTGTGATGACGCCGTCCAGCTGGACCGGCTGGACGACCTCACCGTCATCATCCAGCACCAGACCCTTCGCGGTTGACCACCTCGAAGACCACCTCGTGGACGTGCATCGGGTGGGCATCGCCGGTGGTGTTGTAGAACTCCCAGACCTCGGTAGCGCCCAGACGCCGGGTTCTCGGTGACCGGTTCCATCCACTTGCGCTCCGTCCACACACCTGCCGGGGTGGTCGGATCGATGCTGTCGGGACCCACCGTGCCGAGCAGGGCCTCGACCGGACCTTCCACCGGATCGCCGTTGCGTCGAAGCCCATCGCCCATCTCCTCGATCAGCGCCAGCGGGCGGGTGACGGTCTCGGCCGGCAGCGGCGCGACCGGCGGCAGCTGCAGGAACTGCGGCGGGGTGGTCGGGTCGGGAGCCAGCGCCGGGACGACGTTGAACTGCCATCACCTGCCCGGTGGTAGCCGGGATCGGCCGGGTCGAAGTCCACGCCCGGGCACGCCGCCGCCGAACGGCTCGTCCGGACCGACGTTGCCCAGCACGTAGTTGCCGACCGGCACGTTGGTGAAGTCGACGATCACGTCGGCGCGCTCCGCCAGGCCCATCAGCAGCTGGTTGCCGTGGTTGGCGGTGATGTTCACCGGCGCGGCCAGGAAGCCGCCCTCGTTGCCGATCTGCCAGACCTCCACGCCGGGGATCTGGTTGAAGTCCAGGATCAGGAAGCGCGACTGGCAGCCGTTCAGGAAGCGCAAGCGGTAGCGGCGCTGCTCGACGGTCTGGAACGGCCAGGTGTTGCCGTTGACCATCATCATGTTGCCGAAGAACTCCGGGTTCCAGATCGGCGAGAACTCGCCGTCTGGGATGAAGTCGCCGACGATGCCGTCGAAGAACTCGCGCGTATCCGGGTAGAACAGCGAGCCGTCGCTGTTGAACGAGCGATCCTGGATGGCGATCGGGATCTCGTAGTAGGTCTTGTTGGGCGGGAACTTGTCGTTCTCCTTGCGGCGCCGGACCCGGCAGTACGGCCGGGGTGCCAGTGCGGCTGTCGAGCACCACGTCATCTGGGCCGCCGCGAATGATGTAGAAGCCGGCCGGACCGGCGTACACGTTCAGGCGGGTCATGCCCAGCGTGTGGTCGTGGTACCAGATGGTCGAGGCGCGGTTGGCGTTCGGGTACTGGAAGGTGGCGTAGCCCGGTCCCCAGGTGGCGCCGAAGCTGGCCGCCGCCTTGCCGGCGAAGAAGTCGTACCAGGTGCCGTCGGTCGGCGTACCCGGCTGGGATGTCGTTGGCGGCCGGCAGGTACCAGGCCTCGGCGTAGCCGTCGCTCTCGTCGCCCACGCCGACCGCGCCGTGCACGTGCGTGACCATCGGCACCGGGCCGGTGTAGGGGCCGGGGGTTGGCTGTCCGGTGAAAGTCCGGGCGCGTGTCGCGTCCCGTCGTGCCGCCGGGCGGGTTGGCCCAGTGCAGGGTCTGGTCGACCGGCAGCAGGTGCGGCAGGTAGTTGCCGTTGGCATCCACCAGGTCGTTGATCCACTTGACCCGCACCGGCGTGTTCCACTTGGCCTCGATGGTCAGCGAGGGGGCGTTGTGCAGCAGCAGGCCGCTCTTGCTGTCCGATGTCACCGCTCCGTAGCCCCACACCGTTGTTGCCGGCAGGCCAGCCGGCAGGATCTGCTGCGGGAACTGCTTCATCGAGATCTCGTAGTAGTCGGCGTTCTTGCCGCCTTGCAGCTTGATCTTGCCCGCAGTGGGCATCACCGGCGGGATCAGCATGGGGGTCATGTACTTGGGGACGCTATGAGGATCCAGTGTGCCGCCTGGGATCTGAGAGAAGACCCGCTTAACGCCGCCGAAATAGGTGGTCAGGTACAGCGCAGCTCCTGCCGCGCCGCCCAGCTTGAGAAAACTACGTCTGCTTACCATGATAAGTATTTCCTCCTGTTCTTAAAGTTCCCATTATAGAAATTGAGCTCAATCACCAGCGTGATGAACATTCCCGGACCTGAACACTGGATGCTCTAAGGCTTTCCCGCTAACTTGCTGCTTGAGTTTGGTTATCCCACCTCCTTCTATCCTAATACTGTTCTTGATACCGCAGTGTTCCTATAGAATAAAAACCGGCCTGTGTGGGCCGGTTTCGCCGCTGGCTCCTCAGCAGCCTCGCTCCGCAAGAGCTCAGCGACCAGATACGCTGCTGGATCATCGCCTCCCATGTGAATTGTCCTAAATATTTGACAACGTCACTTTTTTAGGACAAACCTTATTGTATTACACCTGTTTGTACTTGAATCATAGCGACGGGCTGACGATTTGTCTAGTGAATATTGTCACGCCCGCATTATGATTAAGTAACGGTTAAGGATTTGAAGATTGATAAATTCCTAACTCTTATTACCCCCCGGCCTCTCCCCCGTACAGCTCCCGGTGCACCACGCTCAGGGCGCGCACTTGATCGGCTGCATGGTAGGACGAGCGCACCAGCGGTCCGCTCTCCACCCACTGGAAGCCAATGCTCAGTCCGAATTCCTTGATCTCAGCAAACTCTTCAGGCGCATAGTAGCGGGCAATGGGCAGATGCTGCTTGCTCGGCTGCAGATACTGCCCGACGGTCAGGATATCCACCCCCCAGCTGCGCTGGTCGCGCATCACTTCTTTGACCTCGTCCATGGTCTCGCCCAGGCCGACCATGATGCCGGACTTGGTCAGCACATCGCCGTCCAGCTACTTTGGCGTTGGTCAGTGTAGCAGCCGCCCACTCGTAGCGGTCCTGCGGCTGCACCTGTTTGAACAGGCGCGGTACGGTCTCCACGTTGTGGTTGAGGATCTCCGGGCGGGCATCCATCACGATCTTCAGCGCTTCCAGGCTGCCTTTGAAATCGGGGATCAATACCTCGATCGAGCACCCTGGGTGGATCTGGCGTATGCGGCGGATGAGCATGGCGAAGATCGGCGCGCCGCCGTCTACGCGGTCGTCGCGGTTGACGCTGGTGATCACGGCGTGCTTCAGGTCCATGGCCTTGACCGCCTGGGCAACGCGTTCTGGCTCCAGCCAGTCCAGCGGGCTGGGTTGGCCGCGCTTGATATCGCAGAAACCGCACGAGCGTGTGCACACATCGCCCATCATCAAGAAGGTGGCTGTGCCGGACCCCCAGCACTCACCCATGTTGGGGCACATTGCCTCTTCGCAGACGGTGTGCAGTTCTTTGCTGCGCATCAGCTCCTGCAGCCACTGGTAGGTCTCCCCGGAGGGCGCACGCACTTTGATCCATTCCGGGCGGCGGCGCGGGGTGGTATCAATATCATCGGGTTTTATTCGGTCTCGGGTGGGTGTAAAAGGCATACTGGTTCCTATTAAGCGGGTGATGATTTCCTCACCATTTTACTCTGAATTGCCTGAGCCGTTGATAAAGATTTTATAAGTATGGAATTGCATCAAGTCGTTGTGTCCGCCAGGGATTCCCACGCTATAATATTACTCGAGGATGTCATCATGAAAAAGCCCGCCGTTATTCTGTCGCTGCTGATCCTGGGGCTCATCCTGTTGTCTGCCTGCACTTCCTCACGCGCCGAAAGTACCCAGCAAGCGGTCTACACCTCTGCAGCACACACGTTGGCTGCCCAGCTAACACTGGCAGTCGGGGAGACCGCCGTGGCGCAGCTCACCCAGATCGCCGAGCAGCCGACGCAAACACCCGTCCCGCCCACCCAACTGCCACCCAGCCCTACCGCCTCACCCAGCCTTCCTCCGCCGAGCGCCACGCCGTCTTTGCCATGCAATTGGGCTGAATTCGTGCAGGATGTCACCGTCGAGGCGAACACGGTTTTCTATCCCGGTGGAGTGTTTACCAAGATCTGGCGCGTGCGCAATACCGGCACGTGCACGTGGACCCCGGCTTACTCCATGGTGTTCGCGACGGGGGATCCGCTGGGCGGTCTGTCGGAGATATTCTTGACAGGCGATGTGCTCCCGGGTGGGACTGTCGATCTTTCCATCACACTGGTTGCGCCATCCGTACCGGGCGTTTACAGCAGCGGTTGGCTACTGCGCGCTCCCTCCGGAGAGCTGTTTGGCACTGGTCCACTTGCTCAGGATCCGCTCACAGTGCAGATCCAGGTCGCTCTGCCGCCTACCCAGGGTAGGGGAGAATATGACTTCGCCCTGGCATACTGCACCGCCCAATGGAGTAGCGGCACTTCTGTTCTGCCCTGCCCCGGTTCGGTGAATGATCCCAACGGCTCGGTCGCCCTGCTCGGTCAGCCTTACCTTGAATCGCGCCTCGAAAATGAGCCTGCGCTGTGGGCGCGCCCCAACCTGGCTGCCAATGGCAGCCTGCTCGGATGGTATCCGGGCAACGTGGTGCGGACCGGCGACCGCTTCCGCGCGGAGGTCGGCTGTCTGCTCAACAGCCCGGGCTGCGATGTGACCTTCACCCTGGATTACCGGCGTGCGGATGGTGTGGTTGTTAACCTGGGTGTCTGGCGCGAGGTTTACGATGGTCTGACGACCACGATCAACATCGATCTGAGCTCGCTGGCAGGGCAGGCAGTGCAGTTCATGCTGGGTGTGCAGAATCTCGGAGATCCGCTGGCAGCCAATGCCTTCTGGCTCACCCCGCACATCCAGAACACCCCTCCGGCGAGTTCCCTGGTGCTGGTCTGGAGCCAGCGAGGCGGCTCGAAAAAAGTATGCGAAGAATTGCGCATCACGCTCGACAGCCTGTCGCAGAGCTTTGCCCAGGCTCGTTCCTGCAAGAGCGGCGCTGGCCAGGAGCTTGGCAGCGGGGCACTGACCCAATCTGAACAAGACCAGCTGCTGGGCTGGTTGGTGGAGCTGGCGCCTTTCGACGCCGAGCTGTTCAGCGCGGAGGAGGCGGAGCCGCTGACTTCCTTCATGACGTTCAACGGCCGCGGCGCCAACGAGGCCGGGAACCCTCAAATTATGGCCATGCAGGATTTCGCCGAGCGGGTGTTCCTGAGAATAAGCCGCTGAGAATATTCCGCTGCGGCTTTGAAAACCCTGCCCGAAAATCCCAAAATCCTTTCTCCTGATTCCTGACTCTTACCTACCTGCTATGAACCCTGAATCTACACTTGACCAGCTCCTTTCCCTGCCTTCCGTAGCCCACGCACTGCTCTCGCCTGATGGACGTTGGGTTGCATTCGCCTGGTACCGCATACACGAGAATTACGATATCTTTTTCGCCCCGGTAGATGGCTCGGCCCCTCCGGTCGCGCTGACCGACACGCCCGAATATACCTGGCTGGTGAGCTGGACGGTCGATTCGCGGGCCGTGATCGTTGAAGAGGACCACGACGGCGACGAACACGTGCGCCTGTTCCGCGTGGACCTGGAGCGACCCGGCGAGATGCAGCCGCTGACCGAGGACCGCCCGCCGTATTTCATCCATGGCGGCAGCCTGCACCCGGATGGCAGACACCTGTTCTACGGCGCGAACTACGATTTCGCCTCAGGCGAGGTGCTCGAGCCGGCCTGGATCTACCGTCACGACATGCTATCCGGCGAGCGCAAGCTCCTGGCGCAGCCCGAACGGCCATGCGTCATGGAGGTGCGCCTCAACCGGCAGGGTACCCACCTGCTCTATTCTCGCACAGACCGCCATCCCTCCGGACGCCAGTTCTGGCTGGTGGATGTGGATGGGGGGCGAGATCGCGAGATCCTTAATTTCGGCGACCGGGTCAAGGTCTTCGCCCGCTGGTTCCCAGATGGCGAGCATATCCTGGTGCTCTCCGAGTCGACCGGCGGTCGCCCGCAAGGCTACCAGAGCCTGGGCGTCTACCACTGGCCCAGCGAGCAGATGCGCTGGCTGGTCGATGACCCCGCTCGCTCGATCGAAGGCGCCTGGGTCTCCCCTGACGGGACGGTCATCGTGGATGAGATGGTTCGCGCCGGTCATGCGGCCACGTCTATTGAACTGCCTTCCGGCATTGAACGACCGTTCCCGCAAGTGCCGGGCAGCCTGCTGCCCTTGGGTCGTGCCGCGGATGGCGACTGGGTGGCGATGCGTTATTCTGCCACCACGCCAACCGAACTGGTACGCTTCCAAGAAGTTGGTGGTTCCATCCAGGACATGCAGTCGCTGACCCGCGTATGGGAGCATACCAAACTGCGCCCGGAAGGGCTGTTCCCGGCGGAGGCTTTCTCCTGGCATTCGATAGACGGGTTGCAGATCTGGGGCTGGCTGTACCGGGCACAGCCTAATCCCGAGCGGGCGGTCATCTACGTGCACGGCGGCCCGACCTGGCATTCGGAAGACCGCTTCAACGCCCAGATCGAGTACCTGGTCTCGCGCGGCTTCAATGTGCTGGATGTCAATTACCGCGGCAGCACCGGATATGGGTTAGAGTTTCGCGAGGCGATCAAAGAGGATGGCTGGGGCGGGCGCGAGCAGTGCGACATCGCCAGTGGGGCACGGGCGCTGATCGCCAGCGGTCTGGCGCGCCCCGGGCGGGTAGGGGTGACGGGGACCTCATACGGCGGCTACTCGAGCTGGTGCCAGATCACGCGCTACCCGCACGAGATCATCGCCGCGGCTGCCCCGATCTGCGGCATGACCGACCTAGTGGTGGATTACGAGACTACCCGCCCAGACATGCGCCCGTACAGCGAGGAGATGATCGGCGGCAGCCCGCAGCAGGTGCCGGATATGTACTACAGCCGCTCACCGATCCATTTCGTGGAGTATATCCGCGGCAAGCTGCTCATTATCCAGGGCGCGCAGGACCCCAATGTGACCCCTGAAAACGTGCGCCAGGTGCGCCAGCGCCTCGACCAGCACGGCATCCCCTACGAGCTACTGGTGTTCGAAGACGAAGGTCACGGCATTGCTAAGACCCCCAACCAGAAGGTGCTCTACGCCCGGCTAGCGGAGTTTTTTAATGCTGCACTACTTCCCTGACCACTAAACGAACTCCTTCCACACGTACGACCTGGATGCGCCTCCCGGCGGGGATAGCCGGCTCGCCCGGCTCAACCGACGCCGTCCACAGCTCGCTGCCCAGCTGAACCGTGCCGCTGGGGTCGAGGGCTTTCCGGACCGTGCCCACCTTCCCCATCAGGCTCTCCTGGCCGGTGCGCACCGGAGCGCGCATGGCGCGCAGGGCAAAGCCGACAATGCCCAAGAAGATCATGCCGGTGGCAATCGAGGTGCCCACCACCAGCGGCACGGAGACGCGCTGGAAAGACGGCACGCTGGGTGAATTGAACAGCACCAGCGCGCCTACGATCAGGGAAGCGATCCCTGCCACGGTCAGCGCGCCGTGGGTGGGCGCCTTGATATCCAGGATGAAAAGCACGAACGCGATCGCCAGGAATACCAGACCAAAATAGTTAACCGGCAAGATGCCCAGCCCGTAGATTGCCAGCGCCAGGCACACCACACCGATGAAGCCGGCGATCCAGCCGCCCGGGCTGGACAGCTCGATCAGGATCGCCTGGACGCCGATCGTCAGCAGCAGGAAGACGATGTTGGGGTTGGTCAGGATGGAAAGCAGCTCCTCGATCGGGGTCGGCGCCATCGCCTCCACCTGCGCTCCGGCAGTGTTCAGAACGCGTTCTTCGCCTTTCAGGTCGATGGTGAACCCGTCCAGCTGGTCGAGCAGGTCATCCAGGTCACGGGCGATGAAATCGACCAGGCCGATCTCCAGTGCTTCGGAGGCAGAGATGGCCTCCGCCAACTCGATCGTCGCCTCAGCCAGCTGGATCGCCTCAATCGGGCGTCCTTCCGCCAGCGAGCGCACGGTGGCTTTCATGATGTTCTTGGCTTTGGCCTCGGCGGTCTCGCCCAGGTCCTGCCCTTCCCCGCTGATCGGGCTGGCAGCGCCAATGGCTGTGCCGGGAGCCATGGCTGCGGCATGCCCGGCTAAGGTGATCACTGTCCCGGCGCTGCCTGCCATCGCACCGCGCGGGGATACATACACCACGACCGGCACAGGGCTAGCCAGAATGCTCTCGACCACATCTTGCATCAAGTCCAGACTGCCGCCGGGTGTGTTGAGCTGGAAGACCAGCAGTTCTGCGCCGCGCTGCTCCGCCGATCGGATGCCGCGCTCCAGGTATTGGGCCATCGCCGGTGTGACTGGTCCATCTGCAGTCAGCTCCAGCACCAGGGGTGCGTCTTGCTGGGCGGCGGCAGGTCTGAAGAATAGCAGCAGCTGTAAGGCGGCGACGGCTGACCAGAATGATCCATCTATACCGGTTCATAACTCGACTCCCGCGTGCAGCCAGCAGTTAAATGCCGGGTATCAATCGCGCTGATGCTGCACGCGATTTTATTATAGCCGGAAATTCCGCCGGAAAATCCGCCGGAGGTCCGGCCGTAGAATCCGCCGTGCTGTCCTACCACAGGTCACAGTATGGGCTAAGCCCATCCAGTCAGGATGCTTATGTAAATTGTGCGCAGGCTCAGGATAGTGATGACGACACCCACAGAAGCTGTCAGGGCACGCACCGGCAGCTTCCTGGTCAGCACCGCGGCAAGGGGAGCTGCGAGTGCACCGCCGATCAGCAATCCCAGCGTGACCTGCCAGTGGGTCAACCCGATCGTCAGAATGAAAGTGATCGATTGCGCCAGCGTGACGAAGAACTCAGTCATGTTCACGGAGCCGATCGCGTAGCGAGGGTGCTTGCCGCGCATGACCAGTGTACTGGTGACTACCGGTCCCCAGCCGCCGCCTCCGATGGCATCCAGGAATCCGCCGACCAGACCCAGCGGTGCCAGGTGGCTGGTTACTGGACGGGTTTGCGGTTTTCTAAACAGCGTCTTATACAGGATCACCACCCCCATGATCAGCAGGTAAGCCGAGATGAAAGGCTTGATCACTTGCTCTGGGATGGAAGTCAAGACAGTAGGCACCCAGCACACCGCCGATCATTCCCGGGATGAGCAGGCGCTTGATCAAAGAGCGGTCCACGTTACCGAGCTGCCAGTGCGAGAATCCCGATATTCCGGTGGTGACGACCTCCGCCATGTGAACGCTGGCGCTGGCAGCCGCCGGGGAAATGCCGATGCTCAGCAGGAAGGTGTTCGAGCTGACTCCATAAGCCATGCCCAGCGCACCGTCGATGCTCTGGGCGATGAAACCGACCAGGATGAAGATGAGAATGTTGGCATCCACGAAAAAGATCTCCTGATAAAGGCGGGGTATGCTCGCCTGTGGAAGGTATAATAAGTCTAGTCTTTTACTATACTTTATCTCGAAAAAAACTGCTTCTACAGCTTACTGGGTTCCGGCTTCTTCAACACGCCGGGCGACGTCCGCCAGGCTGGTGCTGTCCAGGATGTCGGAGATGGCGCTGCGCACGTCGAACATGACCATCCGCAGCCCGCAGGTCCGTTCGTCCGGGCAACCACACGGCTCGTAAGCCATCTGGCTCACGCAGCGCAGGGGTGCCAGGGGTCCGTCCAGGACGCGAATGATCTGCCCCAGGCTGATCTGTTCCGAGGGCTTTGCCAGGTAGTAGCCGCCCCCGATACCCATCTTGCTGTGCAGCAGACCGGCGTTCTTCAGGGTGAGCAGGATCTGCTCGAGGAATTTCGCCGGGATCTGCTCCCGCTCGGCGATGTCCTTGATCTGCACGATCGGGCCGCCGCCCTCCCAGGTGGCTAGATCGATCATCGCCCGCAGGCCGTATTCTCCACGTTTTGAGAAGTCGCATAATTGAGTGGTCGGTAAATAGAGAGTAGAGAGAAGTGAGTAGTGATGTTGCCAGTTCGTAAAGCTGATAAAGCCTATTATGCCTATAGAGTTTATGGCAATGATAGGATACCCGCGTTATTGCGTTTTGTCAACCCGCAATCGTTCCGCCGGGCAAGTCGGGATATTTGTCACTTGCCTCCGGCTCACAACTTCTGTATCCTACTTATACCTTGTTGCCTGATTACCTGGTTGCCTAATCCCCTCACTTTTCGAGTTTCCCCTGCCGCACAAGGTAACTGCCCAAAAGGAGCGTCCACATGGAATACAACCCCTACTATATCCTGGCTCAGCGCCTGGACAGCCTGCCGAATGGCTTCCCGGCGACTGAAGACGGCAGCGAGCTGCGCCTGCTGGCTAACCTATTTACCCCTCAGGAAGCTGACCTGGCAGCCCAGCTGCGCCTGACGCGGGAGACACCCGCGCAGATCGCGGAGCGCACCGGTGCCGACCCTGGAGAGCTCGCCTCCAGCCTGAAGGGCATGGCCAAACGCGGGTTGATCACCGCCGGTCGGACGGAAGGTGGGCTGGGATACGGGCTGATGCCCTTTGTGGTCGGCATCTACGAGATGCAGATCGGGCGCATGGATGCCGAGCTGGCGCGCCTGTTCGAGGATTACTACCAGAATGCCTTCGGACAGGTACTGCAAGTCGAGCCTTCGGTGCACCGGGTCATCCCGATCGGTGAGAGCGTGCCGGTGGATATAGAGATCCGCCCCTACGAGAGCGCATCGGAGATCGTCCAGAATGCCCAGGCCTGGGGCGTGCTCGACTGCATCTGCCGGGTGCAGAAATCGCTGATCGGCGATCCCTGCGAACACCCGGTTGATGTGTGCATGGCGTTGAGCGGCAGACCAGGTGCCTTCGATAGTAGCCCGGTGGTGCGCGCGCTGAGCAAAGATGAGGCGCTGGAAACGCTGCAGCGTGCAGCCAGTGCCGGTCTGGTGCACTCGGTGAGCAACAACCAACGCGGCCTGTGGTATATCTGCAACTGCTGCACCTGCTCCTGCGGGATCCTGCGCGGCATCTCCGAGCTGGGGATCGCCAACGCCGTAGCTCGCTCCCCGTTCATCAACCAGGTGGACGAGGACCTGTGCATTGCTTGTTCAGAATGCCTGGATTACTGCCAGTTCGACGCCCTGAGCCTGGAGCTGTTCGCCAGGGTAGACTCGCTGCGCTGCGTGGGCTGCGGGGTGTGCGTGCCAGCCTGCCCGGAAGGTGCGTTGAGTCTGGTGCGCCGCCCGGAGGCGGAGAACCTGCCCGTACCCGAGACCGATTTCGACTGGCTGCAGGCGCGCGCGATCACACGAGGCATCGATATCAGCCAGGTGCTGTGATTTGGTTGGATAGACCACCCTTACCCAAAATGCCTATACCACGAAGTCGCAAAGACATCAAGTTCTTAATATAAGGCCTTTGTATGCCTCTCCAATTCAGCCAGCCTGGCGAGCGCCTGATTGAGCTCTTCATCCAGCGCGTCCAGCTCGGTGATCATCACCGGTGGGATGGAGTGCGCCGGCAGGCGCCTCTGCAGTTCCTCCAGGCGAGCCTCTAATGCAGCGATCGTTTTCTCCAGTTCGTATCTCTCATCCATCGTCATCAGATCCTGATTATAATTTGATCGTAGTCTCGCAAACGATCTGGAAGTGATAAATGAAAAAAGTTCTTGGATTATACCTGCTGCTTATTATGTCCCTGATTTCGTGCCGCGCATTTACTTCCCTCAATGGATCCCCGGCGATCCCATCGGAGCCGGCAGAAATGCCCATGGGTCCTATGGCAGGCATGGGGATGATGGAGCGCCACCATGCCAGTGTCCCGGCAGAATACGCAAGCCTGTCTAACCCTGTGCGAATGGATGATGTTTCGCTGAGGCGCGGTGCAGCGCTGTACAGCGCTAACTGTGCCAGCTGCCATGGCGATGGCGGCATGGGCGACGGTCCCGCCGGAGCGGCTCTGGACCCGCCCGCCTCACCGGTTGCCCGCACCAGCCATATGATGAGTGATGGATACCTGTTCTGGCGCATTAGCGAGGGTGGCATTCCCTTTGGCACGGCGATGCCTGCCTGGAAGGATGCTCTGGACGAACGCGCCCGTTGGGACGTGATCAACTACCTGCGCGCCCTGGGTCAGGGAAAGGTGAATCCGGAGAGCAGTATGGGCGGTGCTGTCCTCGACCCTACCGCAGAAGCTGCCCGGCACGCGACGATGCTTGCACTGGCTGTCGAGCAGGGGGTGATCACCCCGGGCGAAGCGCAGACCTTCGAGCTGGTTCACAGCCTGCTGGATGATTACTTGGCTGCCAACCCGGACTTGCCGGGCGGGAATATGGACGAGCGCCAATCGGCTGCCCTGGCGGAGCTGGTCAAGTCCAGCACCCTATCAAGCGAGGCAGCCGACGGATTCCAGGATATACACGACCGGCTGGTCGAGAGCGGCTTGATGGAATAGCTGGATTAACCCCCAAACAGAACATCCACCGGCATCCCCGGCTTGAGCTGCCCATCCGGATTGCTCACCGAGAGCTCGATGGCATATACGGTGGTCACGCGCTCCTCCTGGGTCTGGACGTTGCGGGGCGTGTATTCTGCCCGGTCGGCGATACGGATGACCGTAGCATCGAAACTTTGATCCGGGAACGAATCCGAGCTGAGCCGTGCTGTGTCACCCAGGTTGATATGCCCATATTTGTTCTCCGGGATGAAGACCATCACAGACAGGTCGTGGAGCTGTCCAATCGTCATTGCAGCCGCACCCGAGGGGATGATCTCGCCAGGTTCGATATTGCTGGTCATTACCACGCCGTTCGAAGGCGCGGTGACCATCAGCAGGTCTACCTGCACCTGAGCAGCCTCCAGGTCGGCGCGGGCAGTGTCCAGCTGTGCCTGGGCGACCGCCAGCTGTTCGATCGTTGGACTTTGGGCTTTGGCGAGCTCGAGCTGGGCCTGGGCGTTGGCGACACGCTCTTCGGCCAGAACCACATCATCCGGGTCGGGACCCAGCTCCAGGTCTTGTAGTTTCCCCTCGTAATAAGCGATCAGCGCCTGGTAATAAGCCACATCCTCGGGTTTGGGGCCTTCCCGGACATCCTCCCAGTCGCGCTCGGCCTCCAGTAATTGTGCCTGGGCGGTAACCAGCTCAGCCTCGGCGACACCGATGTCGATCTCAGAGCCCGTGCTGGAGAGCCCGTTAAAGCGCCGCAGGGCGGCATCATAATTGGATTGAGCGGCAGATAATTTGGCCTGAAAAGTCGCCCGGTTGACACTGAATTCGGACTTATCAGCCCAATTCTTGAATTCCTTTTCAGCATTCTCGAGCGCTTTCTTCGCCAGTACGACCTGCGCCCAGGCAGCGTCGATGTCCTTCTGGCTGGCGACCGAGCTGATGATCTCCAGGTTCCTGTCCGCATCTTTGACCGCCTTCCTGGCATCTGCAATGGCTTTCGCCGCCAGCGCCTGCTGCAAGTCGGGATTGAGCAGATCTTCAAGGGCTTCCTCAGCGTTCTTTTTTGCCTGGAGTGTCTCGGCAGCGACCAGGTTGTGATTCTCGTGAAGCTGGTCCAGGGCATACTGTGCGCTGGCAAGTTCGAGCTGTGCGATTGCAATAGCAGCCTGCCTTTCCTCTTGCGTCATACCGGCCGCCACCATGTTGTAATTAGCCTGGGCTATAGCCAGAGCGCTTTCTGCCTGGTGCAGCTGAGCTTCGAGCAGCCTGTTCTCGATGCGAAATAATGGATCGCTTTGAGCGACCGGGTCGCCTTCTCCAACCCATACCTGCGCGATGCGGCCTCCGGTCTCGGGCGAGATCACCACTTCGACGATCTCAACTACGCCAGATGCCTGGATGGTATCATCGCCTCCAAAAGGCAGGGCGTCACAGGCGCTGAGTGTCAGGGATACGAGCAGCGTGAGAATAAAGTGCTTATAGCGATTGGTTTTCATAAGGGCCTCCAATCATCTCATACATGCGATGAATACATCTTCTAATGACGGCTCGATGACAGCCATCGAACCGGGATCTATCTCGGCCTGTTGTAAGAGTTTTTCAATTTCAGGCTGGAGTGCTTGCACCTCGGGTGCGACGACGTGCACGAGCGAGCCGTACAGCTCGACATCATTGACAGGCAGTTGTCCGCTGGCTTGGGCTGCACGCAATACCTGTATGGTTTGGATGGCATTGCTGGGCTCGATCTCGAGCACCTGCCCAACCATCTTCTCGAGCTTGATCTCCTGCGGCGAGCCGTAGGCGATGATCTGGCCGCGCTGGATAAAAGCCAGCCGGTGGCAGTGTTCGGCTTCATCCATATAGTGGGTGGTGACGAATACGGTCACTCCCCCGGCAACCTGCCGGTAAAGCAGGTCCCAGAAATCCCGGCGGGAGATCGGGTCGACCCCGGCGGTGGGTTCATCCAGAAAGAGGATTTCCGGTCGGTGCAGGATGGCCGCGTTGAGGGCTAACCGCTGCCGCCAGCCGCCGGAGAGATCACGCGTTTTGGTGTGTTCCCGCCCCAGCAATCCGGACATCTCTAGTGCATCATGGATGCGGGCGTTCAATGCTGAACCGCTCAAACCATAAGCCTTGCCATAAAACTGTAGATTCTGCAGCACGGTCAGGTCGTTGTACAGGCTGAAGCGTTGAGACATATAGCCCACCCGGGGATGGATCATGGGTGCTGTCGCCATCGACCGGCAAACCGAGCACCTGAATCGTGCCCTGGCTCGGTCGCATCAGTCCGAGCATCATGCGGATGGTGGTGGTCTTCCCCGAGCCATTGGGTCCGAGAAAGCCGAAGATCTCCCCGCGCTTGACTTCGAAGCTCACCTGGTCTACGGCAGTGAAATCATCAAACCGCTTGGTCAGACCACGTGCGCTGATAGCAGGGGTTGTCTCATGGCTCATGATGATCGCCTAATCCAGTGCCCTGCGGATGAAACGCCAGGAGACGGCTCCGATGGCGATGCCCAGGAGCGCCAATGCCAGGATATGCGGCCAGATGACGGACAGGTCGGCGCCTTTGATCAGGACGCCGCGTAAGATCGCCAGCCAGTGGTTGGCCGGGATGAAGTTGGCAAAGAACCTGACGCATTGCAGGCATGCCCTCTACCGGAGCAGCGTAGCCGGTGAACATAAAGTCCACCATTCCAACCAGCAGTACCAGCAAGAATGCCTGGTGTTGGGACCTGGAGAACACCGAGATCACCATCCCTTTGCTCAGTTCGACCAGGATATAACCGAAGGCGATGATCAGGAGCAGCGGCAGCGAACCGCGCACCGGGACACCGAAAGCCAGGTTGACCATGCCCAGCATTAGCAAAAAGTCCGTAAATCCGATGATGATGACCGGGATAGATTTACCGATGATGATTTCCAGCGAGGAGAACGGCATCACCAGGAGCTGCTCTAAGGTGCCCAGCTCGCGCTCTCTGGAAAACGCCAGGGCGGCGAACAGCATAACGGTGAACTCCAGCATCAGCGCCAGTTCGGCCGGTGTGGTGTAGAGGGCCTCGCTTGAGCGCTTCGTTGAACCGGACGCGCAGACTGGGCTCGAATCCGGAGAACTCCTCAGCGTCCAGGTTCAAGCGCTGGACGAGAACTTTGTTGCCGATATCCCTGGTTATGCCCTCGATGGAGCGCAGCGCTTCGATGGCGGGGATGCTCTCTGCACCATTCAGGATGACTGATATTTGCGGTTGTCCCGTAGAGGAGGCCAGCTCGGCCGCGTAACCGGGCGGGATAATCAGGGCCGCGTTGATCTTGCCGCGGTCGATGGCGTTCTCTATGGCTGCTGATCTCGTAGGCCTGCTCTTCCAGGCTGAAGGTGCCGGTGTTTTCCAGGGCGATGACCAGCCGGCGGCTGGCTGGGCTTCTATCCTGATCCAGAACCATCAGGGGTAAATTGGTGATCGGACGCGAGGTCGCCCATCCGATGAGCAGCAGCTCCATCGCGCCGCCGATCAGCATGAATGCTGGCAGCCACCAGTCGTTGCGTAGGTGGATGAACTCTTTGATGGATAGCGACCAGATCCGTCTGATCATACTCGCGTCAAGCCAGTTTCTTGCGGAAGAAAAGCGCTGCCACGGCGGTAAAAGCCAGACCCAATCCCAGCAGCATCAACGGAATATGGCCACAGCACCTCCAGCCCAACACCGGGCAGGAATACGCCGCGTGTGATGAAAGCATAGTGGGTGCCGGGAAGCGCGAGCGCCTCCATGCGCACGATCTCGGGCATGGCGACAATCGGGAAAAATATCCCGGTCAGGAAGAATCCGGGGAAGAAGATCAGCAGGAATGAAAGCGCCAGGGCGGCGGCCTGGGTGCGCATAAATACCCCGATCAGGATGCCCATGCTCAGGATGGCGAACAAGAATATTGCCGATAGGAAAAAAAACAGGATGAAGCTGCCGTTGAATGGTACATCGAACCACAGCATCGCCAGGAGTGGGATGAGGACTACGTTGACCAGGCCGACGGCGATATACGGGCACCATCTTCCCCACCAGCAGCTCAGCCCGTCCGATAGGGGTGGCCATCAGCTGCTCCAGGGTGCCGTGCTCGCGTTCGTGGGCGAATGTCAGCGCGACGGAGAGAGCTGGGAAACCCAGGACGATAGAGATCAAGCCCGGGATCAGGTCCACGCGTGGGTTCAAGCCGGGGTTGAACCAGGTGCGTACACGCAAATCGATGGGTTGGATGGATTCTAGCGTGACTCCCAGAGCCTGGATCTGGCGTGCAATCGCCTGGTCGATGAACTGCTCGGCGCGTGAAGAGATATGTTCTACAGCGAACCCCCCGCTTTCTGGCTCGGTGCCGTCGATGATGATCTGCAAGGGCATGCCGCGGGCTGCCAGCAGGTCCTTCGAGAAAGCCGGGTCGATGACCAGGGCAGCCTTGATCTCGCCGCGCAGGAGCAGCTGCTCGATCTCGGAGAGAGAGCTCACCTGGGCGTGCAGGTCCAGATCGTCCCCGGCAGTGATCTGCTGCACGAAAGCTCGCGAGGTTGGGCTGCGGTCATAGTCCAACACCGCCAGGGGGACATGCTGGATATCAACCGTGAGAGCGTAGGCCATCAACAGGAGCAGCACGGTCGGGGTGAACAAGACCAGGAAGAGAGTCGTCCTGTCGCGGATGATGTGGTTGGTTTCCTTGCGGGTGATGGCCCAGATACGGCGGATTGACATCGGTTTCACTTACCTGCCGGCCCGGGTTCATCTTCCATCTGGCGGATCAGAGAGATGAAGGCTTCTTCCATGCGGGTTGGGGCGAGGCGTGCGTTGTGGTAGATGATCCCCTGTTCTTTCAGAGCACTCTCGATTTGAGACAGCCGTTCCTCGCCCGAATCGACCAGGATGTGCAGCGATTCACCGTACGTCTGTACCTCTATGACGCCCTCCAGAGGTTGGATCAGTTCATGGGCTGCGTTCCAGTCTTGCGGGTACAGCTCGACCAGATCTGCTTGGATGCGTCCCCGGATGCTTTTGGGTGTGTCACAGATCACCAGATGGCCTGCGTACATCAACCCGACCCGGGAGCAGCGGTCGGCTTCATCCATATAGGGAGTGCTGACCAGGATGGTGGTGCCATCCAGGTGCAGGTCGGTGAGGATGTTCCAGAACTCGCGCCGGGAGATAGGATCGACGCCGGTGGTTGGTTCATCTAGTAGGAGGATTTCGGGCTGGTGGATCAAGGTGCAGGCAAGGGCGAGCTTCTTCTGCATCCCGCCGGAGAGATGGGCGGCGCGGCGGTCGACAAATTCCGTCAGTCCGGCAAAGTCGAGCAGGTGGTCTGTGCGTTCGGCCAGGTCACCCTTGTCGACTTCGTAGATCTCGGCGAAGAAGTGCAGGTTCTCCAGCACGGTCAGCTCGGCATACAGGCTGAACTGCTGCGCCATATAGCCGATATGCGGTTTGATCGCCTCGGGCTGGCTTTTCAGGTCGTACCCGGCGATCGACGCCGAGCCTTCGGTAATATTGAGCAGACCCGCCAGCAGGCGCAGGGTGGTGGTCTTTCCCGCCCCATCCGGACCGACCAGCCCAAACAGCTCGCCTGGCTGGATGTCAAGATCGAGGGCGTCGACCGCCCGCGTGGACTTGAAATTGCGGCTGAGCCCTTCAGTCTGGATGATGGTTGCGTCGCTCATTAATTATTCTCACTCGACTGGTGGACGCCAACGGCATAGCGGATAAAATGGCTGGGGTTGTACAGCTTATTACCCGTCTCCGGTTTATTGCTTCGCCTTGCGGATGATCCACAATACCAGCAGTGCGCTCAGCGCCGGCTCGAATATGATGCTGAGATATTTGAGTGTATCGCTGAATCCCAGCGCAGGGATCAGGTACCAGCCCATCAATCCTATGATCACCGTAGTGATGACCGAGGCGATATAGTCTCCGGCGACGCCGATCGGGCGGTCCTCTTTCCAGATCAATCCGGCAACGTAGCCCATGATCAGGCCGACGATCAGCATGGCGACGATTACGATTATGGCTTCCATTACACTCCCTCCCAGGTTTGAGTAGCGGTGTTTCGTTATGCGGCATTCCCCGCGGCGCGAATATTATGCGACCTTTTATTCAGCCTCTCACGACCAACCCCTGCAGCAGGATGTCCAAGGTGGTTTTGAACTGCTCTTCGAAATCGACCAGGTCTGGGAAATATGCCCACATGAGCATGGTGCCCTCGAACACAGCTCCGAAGGTGATCGCCGCCCGGGTGACGTCCGTAGGCTGGAAATCCCCGTCCGTAATGCCCTGCTGGATGACCGGTTCGATCAGATCCAGGAAGCGCTGGTAGTAGCGCTTGATGGCCTGGTTTACGCTCTCCTTGCGCAGCGAAAGCGACCAGAACTCGAACAGGATCGGCATCAGGGGCTTCATCTTGCCCAGATCCTGGACGGTGATAGCGATGATGGCTTCTATCTTCCCTGGAGCGCTTTCTTCGCTTTCGATGATCGCACGCATGTGTGCAGTTTCCCAGTCGAAGACCCGGTCGACGATGGCGGTGATGAGCGCCTCTTTGCTCTCGAAGTACCAGTAGAGCGCCCCCTTGCTCAGACCGGCCTCTTCGACGATATCGTCCATGCGCGCCTCGTCGAAGCCGCGTTGGGTGAACACCCGGGTGGCTGCCTCCAGGATCTGGTCCTTGCGTTCTTCGCTGACATCTTGACGGGGTGCCATATCACCTCCACAATATAAACCGACCGGTCAGTCTATTAGCATTTTAGCAAATTAAATTCGAATGTCAAGTGAAGTGGAGATTTTTTCGCTTAGGACGCACCCGGTCGTCGCGGTGTGTCAGCAGCTATTTGTGATTGGTTTGCAAGGTCTGTTGGGTGAAAATATCAAGCGGTCGCTTCGTAGACGCTGTGTGCAGCCTCGTCGGGAGTCGCCCGGCGCAGATTGCTGAATTCGGCTTCCAGGCAAAGCTCGTGCATCTTGCTCTCTGGCAGACCCATCGTACCCAGACCGATTCCTCCGCTCGCCAGCGAGGTGGACATGCAGTACAGCAGGCTGGCGCCATAGCGCAGCGTCTCTAACGGACTGATATTCTCCTCCAGTCGCTCGGCGGAGTTGATGTCCATGCACACGAAACGCCCACCGGGCGCCAGGCTGCGCCGCACCATGTGGAGCAGGCCGAGGGGGTCGGCTGCATCGTGGATCACCTCGAAGGCGGTGATCAATTGATGTTCCTCGGGGAGCAGACCGTCCTCGTCGATCGCCACGAATCGTATGCGCTCTGCCACGCCAGCCTCGGCCGCGTTGACCCGGGCGCGCTCCAGCACCGGTGGGAAGATCTCATAACCCACGTACTGCGAGCGGGGGAAAGCCTGCGCCAGCAGGATCAGCACCCGCCCGCTGCCGCAGCCCACGTCCCCCACCGAGACGCCCTCCTGCAGCATCTCCTCGACGACCGGCATGGCGGGTATCCACTTCTGGAGCAGGTTGGCCTGGTAGACCCCGGTCATATCCCGCTCCATTCCCTCCCAGGTGTTCTCGTTATAAGCTTGCATGGGCACACCCTCGCCGCTGCGGAATGCCTTCTCCAGTTGCGGCAGGATGCCCATCATGCCCAGCAGCATCTGGTGCGTACCGCCCACGAAATATGCCCCGCCTTCCTCCGCCAGGACTGGGATATGCGCGGCGGGCAGCGTGAACTGCTGGCTCAACGGGTCGTAGTCCAGGTAGCCGGCGCTGGTCATCAGGCTGAGCCACTCCTGGGCATAGCGCGGGTGGATGCCCGCCCGCTCTGCCAGCCCGGCGCTGGTCGCCGGCCCCCGGGCAGCCAGCTCCTTGAACAGTCCCAGCCGGTCTCCCAGCGTGGACATGAGGGTGGCTGCCAATCCGCTGGCATCTCTCAGCACCTTGTTCTGGAAGTCGTCCACCAGTTGCTGGTTGGGGGATGGGTCGGTATATGCGTACATCATGGCTCCAGATAGATTATAGATAGTGGAGAAACGAGAGTTGTGGCTCGAGAGCGGTGTATGCTCTATGTCCCATCCCGCACGTACGCCGGGCAGCATGGACAGGATGCAGATCGCAATCCTATTATACACAAATTTGATAAAATCTCTCCATTTCCGTCCACAGAGGCGCGCCATATACCCACACCCCACAAAGAGCGATATGATTGCAGTAGAATAACCACTGGTCAGGTTGCTGGAAGGGAATCCGGCTGTGACCTGTTATCCGCTTGATCATCATGGAGGAATGATATGAGCATCGCAAAAATGCCGTTCGGGCGGCTGGGGCATGCCAGCACGCGCATCCTGTTCGGAGGCGCCGCTCTCAGCCGTGTCTCGCAGGCTGAGGCCGATCGCACGCTGGACCTGCTGCTGGAATACGGCGTCAACCATATTGATGTGGCTGCCGGCTACGGCGAGGCCGAGCTGCGTGTGGCTCCCTGGCTAAAACGCTACCCGGACCATTTCTTCTTAGCCACCAAGACCGGGCAGCGCACCGCCCAGGCCGGAAGGGAAGAGCTGCACCGCTCTCTCGACCGCCTGGGGGTGGACCGTATCGATCTGTGGCAGCTGCACAACCTGGCCGACCCGATCGATTGGGACGTCGCTCTCAGTCCCGGTGGGGTGATCGAGGCCGCAGTAGAAGCCCGGGAGGCTGGGCTGGTACGCGGCATTGGCGTCACCGGTCACGGGCTGCAGATTGCCGCCACGCATCGCCGCAGCCTGGAGCGCTTCGACTTCGACTCGGTGCTGCTGCCCTGCAACTACATCACGATGCAGAACGATTATTACGCCCTAAATTTCAACGCCCTGGCGGAGACCTGCCGCCAGCGGGATGTCGCCGTGCAGACCATCAAAGCCATCGCCATGGGACCCTGGATGGGTCAGCCGCATACGCATTCCACCTGGTACCAGCCGCTGCAGCGCCAGGAGGACATCGATATGGCCGTCTGGTGGACAATGGCAATCCCGGGCATCTTCCTGATCACTGTGGGCGATCTCGACCTGCTGCCGAAGTACCTGGACGCGGCCAGCCGCTTCGAGCAGGATATGCCCGGTGAGCGGCAAGCCGATCTGCAGGACCATCTATCCGGGTTGGATTTCGTGCCGCTGTTCGTGTAAGCGCCGGGGCAGCTGGGAGCGCAGACCGGTTACAAATACCAGCCCCAGCCACATCTCCGTGTACCGAAGCGGCTGATAGCAGGCGGGTCGATTTTGCTTATGGTCAGCGCAAGATCATTTCCTTGACAGCCTAGATAGCTGGGATATAATCTAGTGATACTTTAGGTAGTTCCTCGAATTTATCCACTAATTATCTCGAGATCAGGTGAGAGAGTGCGGTTTGCGGCGGCTGCCGCCGGAGATCACTCCCGCTCACCATTGTCGGGGAATTATCTATCCACCGGTGGGAGGACATTATATGAGCCGTCCGAGCTGGATCGGACAGACCCTTGGAGATCGCTACCGCATCGATGATATCTTAGGCCAGGGGGGCATGTCGGCCGTTTACAAAGCCTATGACCCCAACTTGAAACGCGTGGTGGCGATCAAAATGATCCATGCCCACCTGGCGGATGACCCAAAGTTTGTGGTGCGGTTCGAAGAAGAAGCCACAGCCGTCGCCCAGCTGCGCCACCCCAATATCGTGCAGGTCTTTGACTTCAACCACGATGATGACCTGTATTATATGGTGCAGGAGTTCGTCGCTGGCGAGACTCTGCAAGAGCGCCTGCGGCGTCTTAACAAAAGCAACCGGCGCATGCCTCTGAAGGAAGCCATCGGTTATATCCTCAACATCTGCGACGCGGCCGGGTTTGCCCACGACCGGGGACTGGTGCACCGCGATATCAAGCCCGCCAACATCATGATCGACATCCACAATCAGGCAATCCTGATGGATTTCGGCATCGTCAAGATCACCGGCGGTGAGAAGCATACCGCCACCGGCGCGGTGGTCGGGACCGCCCTCTATCTGGCGCCGGAATTGATCCGCGGCGAAACCCCAGACCCACGCTCCGACCAATATGCCCTGGGAGTCACCCTGTTCGAGGCCGTCAGCGGGCGCCCGCCGTTACGAAGCCGACTCGGCGATGACCCTGATGATGATGCACCTCAACGACCCGCTGCCCGACCTGCGCCAGCTGCGCCCTGATGTGCCGCCTGCCCTGGCAGCCGTTATCGAGAGGTCGCTGGCCAAAAGCCGTGAGGAGCGCTTCGCCTCCATGGCAGAATTCGCCGCCGCCCTGCGCGCTGTGCTGGCCTCGCTCGGAAGCCTGACGCCCGCCGCCACCGTGGCCGACAGCCCCGAGCGGCAGGCCGCTCTAGCCGCCGCAGGAGCCGTCGCCACTGCCGCCGACCGCCCAGGAGGCCGCACCCGGCGAGACAGCCGTCGAGCAGTGTCAGCCAGCCCGAATCGCCTCTCGAGACCATCCAGGAGCGACCCGCCCCAGCCATCCCCGCTCCAATCCGCCTCGCCTGCGGGCGACACACCGGCGGGCGCCACCGGCGGGCATACCGGCGGGCATACCGGCGGTTGATCAATTCCCGCCAGGCTGCACCGGCTCAGCCCCGACCGAAATGGGTCTTGTGGGGCGGCATCGCCGGCGTAGCGCTGCTGTTGCTGATCGTGATCGGTTTTGTGCTGCGCGGCATGGGCGGCTCGAACTCGCCTCCTGCTGCAGCCGCTGGCGACAACCGCCCCAGCCGCCACCCAGCCGGCGCAGCTTGCGCTCCCCCTAGACGAGCCCAGCGCCACACCCTGCCCCTCGCTTACACCCACCGTCACGCCCACCTCGCCGCCCACGGCGACGCCGACCATCACGCTATCCCCCACGCCCACCATCCCGGTTGGCGTGCCCTACTCGCGCATCAACGCCATCACCATCAACGAGGCCGGCGCGTACGTCGTGGAGTACGAGACCTTCGAGTACACGGAAGTCCTGCCCGGACAGCACGTGCATTTCTTCTTCGACACTGTGTCCCAGGAGCAGGCCGGCAGCCCGGGCAGCGGCCCCTGGATATTGTACGGCGGTCCGCGCCCGTTTACCGGCTACCGCACCTCCGACCGGCCCAAAGATGCCACCCAGATGTGCGTCCTGGTGGCAAATCCCAACCACAGCATCCAGCTCGATTCCGGCAACTGCTTCATCCTGCCGGACGTGAGCGTCGCCCAGCCGGTCTTCGACGATCCCTGTCTGGCCGGACCCGGACCGGCTTACCCGGTGCAGGGGCAGCTCAGCGCAGGGCAGGTGCTGAAAGTGACCGGCATCTCTGCCGATGAAGCCTGGTGGACGGTGGACAGCCCGCAAGACCCCGGGCAATCCTGCTGGCTGGAGCGCAGCCGCGCCGATTTCTCCGGCGATCTGAGCACCCTGCCCATGGCGGAGACACCCCCTCTGCCCGAGGGCAGCACGGCGGGCCTGTCGGTGCAGATCGACGGGATCAGCCTGGACGACCAGGGACGCTACGCGGTGGCGTTCACCCCCAGCGGCTTTACCCCGGCGCTGCCCGGCACGCATATGCATTTCTTCTTTGATACCTTTGCCGCCGACCAGGTAGGCAGCGACGGTGGGGGAAACCGTCTGATGTTCGGCGGCGCATCGCCGTTCACCGGCTATACCCAGGCGGACCGGCCTGAAGGCGCCATCCAGCTGTGCGTGTTGGTCGCCAACCCCGACCATTCCGTCCTGCCCGGGACTGGTAACTGCGCCTCGCTCCCCGATGTGGACCCGGCGCAATCATTCCCAGCCTTGTTGAGTGAAGCCCGCTCCCAACCGGTAGCTTTCCAGGATAGCTTCGATGACAACCAGAACAACTGGCCCACCGGATTGAGCAGCTCGCCCGAGTTTGGCTCGGTGGACCGCCGCATCGAAAATGGTCGTTATCTCTGGGATGTGAACGGACTGGAGCCATCTGTCTGGTGGGCGGCTGCCGATAAGGTCAGCGGTCTCGATTTTCACCTGACAGCTACCGTAAAACAGGTCTCCGGGTCGCAGTCCGGCGAATATGGCCTGATCTTCCGCAAGAACGCCGACGAGGATTACCTGGTGTACAAGGTCAGCAACTTCGGCCGCTACGCATTGTACCTGTTCCAGGACTCTGCCTGGACGGCGCTGATCGATTGGAGCGACACGGCATCGCTCCTGCCGGGCGAGGACAACCGCATGGAGGTCATCGCCAATGGCAGCACGGTCTACCTGGTCTTAAACGATGAACTGGTCGCCCAGTACAGCCCGCCGGTCCTCGGCGAGGGTCAGGCGGGCTTGTTCGTTGGCACATCCGCTGCTGGCGAAACGGGCCAGTGGGAGTTCGATGATTTCGAGATACGCCTTGAAAGCTGAAAGAGTAGGGGTTGAGGTGAAGCTATGGAACAATAACTACGGCAAACTCGTCCTGCTCTCCGATGGCGGTCCGGAGCAGGAATTCGAGCTGGGCAAGACGCGTGTGACCATCGGGCGTGCCACCACCAACGATATCCTCCTTTCGGATGGCGCGCGTCTCGCGCAGCCACGCCCGCCTGGAGTGCGCCCCCGGAGCGTGCACCCTGGTAGACCTGGGCTCGTCCAACGGCAGCTATCTGAACGGCGAGCGCGTGGAGCGGGTGCTCTTGCAGCCCGGCGATATGATCAGCCTGGGCGGCTCACGCTTCCGCTACGAGCTTGCACCGGCGATCGAAGATGCTGGGCATGACGGTCATCGACCAGGAAGCCGACCTGGATAAAGCGCTCGACCTGGAAGTGCTGCCTTTCTCCATCAACGAGACCAGCCAGCCGCGATTGGTGGTGATGACCCCCCAGCGCACCTGGGAGGTGTCGCTGGAGGATATCGATACGCTCAGCATCGGGCGGGACAGACTCCAACCAGCTCGTCCTGGAACATTTCCGCGTCTCCCGCCAGCATGCCGAAGTGCAGCGCAAAGGCAGCCTCTTCATGCTGCGCGACCTGGGCTCGACCAATGGCACCTGGCACGGCGAGGCGCGCATCGAGCATCTCATCCTGCAGGATGGCGACGAGTTCAGGATCGGTGAGGCGACGCTGGTATTCAAGAGCGGCTTCCAGGAAGAATCGCTCACCCTGGCAGATACACGTCTGCCGACCGGGGAGAGCCGCCGGATCGTGATCTTCGTGCCCGGATTGATGGGCAGCGAGCTGTGGCGCGGCAACGAGCGCATCTTCCCGCATATCAAGACCCTGTTCACCAACCCGGAGACCCTGAAGTATCCATCGCCCGCCGAGCCGCGCAAGATCGTGGACGAAGTGGTGATCGTCCCCAACCTGATCAAGCAAGACCAGTACAACCGCCTGGGCGATTACCTGGTGGAGGAGCTGGGCTACCAGCGCGGGGTGGACTTCTTCGAGTTCGCCTACGACTGGCGCCAGGACGTGCGCCTCTCCGCCCGCCAGCTCGGGGAGCTGGTGGAGAGCCTGCCGACGGCACAGCCGCTGGTCATCATCGGTCACAGCCTGGGCACCATGGTCAGCCGCTACTATATCGAGCACCTGGGCGGCAAAGGGCGCGTGGAGCGGGTGATCTTGATGGGCGGACCGCACCGCGGTGTGGTGAAAGCGCTCACCAGCCTGCTCAGTGCGCCCGAGCTGCTGCCCTTCGGCATCATGGGCGAGCGCCTGCGCCAGGTGATCGATGAGCTTCCCCGCCAGCTACCAGATCCTGCCCACCTACCCGCTGCCGGTGGATGCCAGCGGGACGAAGGTCAACTTCCTGGAAGATGAGAGCTGGCTGCCCGAGGAGTATCATCCCGCTGCTGCGCGGCGGGCGTGAATTCCGCCGCGAGCTGGGCGTGCGCTCCAGCATCCCGGCGGTCTCGATCTTCGGCTATGGGATGAAGACGATCGCCAGCGTGACCCTGCAGCGGAGCGACGCCGGAGAGATCACCAAGATCGACTATCGCTCGGAACCGACCGGCAACTCTATCCGTGCTGGAGATGAGCTCCGTGCTGGAGGGCAGCGAGATCCACCCGGTGCAGCAGTACCACGGCTCGCTGTTCGTGGATAACGACGTCAAGATGCGCCTGAAGCTGGAGCTGACCCGGCCGTTTTCGAGGTGAGAGACTGGCGTCTGGCTGATTTTACACAGCAACGAAAACGACGCACCGCGTAGGTGCGTCGTTTTCGTTGCTATGGGCCCGGCAGGGATCGGAAACTGGTTTCGAACCTGCGACCAAACGGTTATAGGTTCTATTCCTGTTGGGCTACATTTATAGCTGTTGTTTATGGTTGATATTCTAACAGCCTCGAGTTGAACGTTTCTCAAGTCTCGCTTTCACCACCTTCGCGCAACCCACGCCTCGGATCAGCCGGATTTTCCGCGCCTGTTTGGCGTCCGCTACAGCGAGGGGTTTGGGGGCAATCTGGATTTCGTGCCTAGGAAACGTTCGTGTCAATGATCTCACTGGCAATTGGAAAATCTATCTTATATAAATAGATTACCCACGTGTTCGGCTCATGCTTGTAGACACCAGGCTCCCCGAAACCATCACTTTTTACTTTGTTGACGATCTGCTGAATGATCTTTCTCGAACCAATCTCTTGAAAATAGGGAGAGCGAGTGAGACTTCTCCAAGATCTTTGGGTCCACTTTTCTGATCAGCTCTGTAGGCTCGGAGAGTGGGTATTTTATCGGATGTACATCAAGTAATAGATCGTGAATAGTAAAACCGACTGCGTCGCCCAGATCGACAGACAGCCCTCCTAGTTCTTCAGGGGTGAAATTGAACAATTCGGGGCCAACTTGAACAACGAGTACGCCATCAATATCTGGGTCTTCTGGGAAAGTTTCAATTACTTTCCCTTGGGCATAATAATTGCCTGGGATGTCTAGCTCTTTTAGGAAGTGAATTCCCAAGGAGGGATCTGCTCGTTTGAACCCGGAGATTCTGGAGGCGCTGGCTTCAGCTTCGAGTGTAGGCTGAAATAATTCACGAACGTCACTCGGAAGGCCGATCCTAGCGTGGCCAGAGGTGAAATCGCCCTCGAATTCAATATTGAAGAGTAGGCCCTTTTTTGGATGATTCAGGTCGATTGCCTTTACTGTGATGATCATCTCTTGTCCATTGTAATTGCCCATGGAAGTGAAGAAACGTTTGTAGATTGCTGCCTAACTACTGGATATACTGCAAATTCTCCGTATCTATTCGCTCTGCGTGGAATCCAGCCGGTTGGACCCCGAGAATAACCTTGTCAATCTGAACGTTTCGCTGCTTATCTTACATCCAATCTGGGCAATTCGCAAGAGATTTCCAGCCTGCGCGATCCGTTTTAGGGGTGGGTTAACCCGAAGCGGCGCACTCTCGAAGTGCGCCGCTCCTTGTGTGTGGGCCCGGCAGGGATCGAACCTGCGACCAAACGGATAAGAGTTTACATTCTGTTGGGATATATTTTTGCGACTTAATGCGTCAGGCTGTTAACCTAGCGGTTAAAGATTCAATTCCAATTAAAGGGTGATTTTGAAACCATAGAATAACAATGTTATAACGCCGTGCTCAGCAGAACGTGAGCGGAGCGGTGAAATGTGCGAAAAGAGCGCGGAGCGTGGCGCACATTTCACCGCGAACTCTCGACGAGTTCCGCTGCAGCTACTTGTTAGGTGCATTTTATGGATTCCCCTTTGGGCTTTTCCGAAAATAGTTCAATGCCGTTTTCATCAAGGGCATTGAATATATCCAGCGTGCTCTCGTCATTCAGAGACAGCAACACTCTAGTCCAAATCTCGATATCGCGACCGTCAAGATTCATTTCACCTATTCCGAGTGAAACACTAGTCAGTGTTTTTCCGAGCACTTTTTCTAGAATTTCGACGCCTTCACAAAGCCATCGCACTGTGTAGCCACAAAGCGAAAATGGAATAACCCGTCCCTCTTCAATTGCGAGATCATCGAATTTGTCCCAAGAAATAGATAGTGTGCGATCTCCGAATGTGAGAAACAGGGGAAGATCCATCCAGTCATCCCATTCGTTTTTACTCTCGAGCACTATCTGCGGCAGTTCATAATGGGTGATCTCTTTTCCGATCAACTCACTGAAGCGGCTCTTTATCAGCTCCACCTTTTCTTTAGGATCCGTGATGTAGTTCATATGCACCCAACTATTAATTATACGGAATATTTGCAGTATATCCTGCTAATTGGGGTAGTTTTACGGATTCGCTATACATGGTATTCCTAAGAGCGGATATCACAACCAAACGGTTATGAGTTTTATTCCTGCATGGCTACAATTATGGCTATTGTTATGGTTAATATTCTAATGCTTCACATAACCGGCAGTCAAAAGAGGGGCGACGGAACGAGTAGAGCTGCTTTTGGCTGTCCGAGTGCATGCGATTTTTAGCCTGCATTGCTGCCCAAGCGAGGAACACACTGATCATTCCTCGAAGTTCCAGGGCCTCCATAGGCAACGAACTGGTCGTTCTCGGTCTTGCAAGCGATCCAATTGTTGCCACTCGCTTCGCTGTTCTTCCCGACGCCGTACTCGAGACCCGGGAAAGTCTTTCCGCTCAGGTCAGTATCAACAAGATCTATCTTCAGATACCAGCCTGGATTGTCTAGCGTGCCGATCTTGACGCCATATTGGTGCTCCCAATCTCCGTTGCACTGGGAGATGTACCACTCCTGAAGTGCCCTTAAGGTGTTCATAAAGCAGCCTAACTATTGTATATACTGCAAATTATCCGTATAAACAGTCATTTCAGTATCTTATACTGATTTATCTATAAGCATATTATAAGCGGGGTTATCATAACCAAGCGGTTATGTGTTTTATTCCTATTGGGATACATTTTTAGTATCCGTTCAGTTGGGTAAAAACCGATCTTGACAAGTGCCAAAAAGTCTGAAAATAGGTGAGGAAAAGCATTTGGGAAAATGGCTGATTGGAAGTAAACTGGGACTATGAAACTGCCGCCCGAATTGTCCATACCCGAAGAAGATTGGGAGCGCACGCCGCGGTCTGTGCAAGTGGTTTTGCTTGCGCTGTGGCAGGAGAACCTGATGCTCAAACAGCAAATCGCGGAGTTGCGAGCAGAACTGGAAAAACTGAGCGAGCGGGTCAACAAGAACTACGCGCAACTCTTCCAAACCGCCCTCCTCGGATGCACCGCAAAGCCGCAGATATCCTAAGCGAGAAGTGAGTGGGCAGAAAAAAGGGCGGTAAAAAAGGGCATCATGGCAGAGGTCGGAAACTGAAGCCGCCGGAGGAAGTGAGCCGAGTGGTGGTGAGTAAGCCGACTGCCTGCTGCGAGTGTGGTGCTTTGTTGCTGGGAGCGGACCCGCATCCGGAGCGCCATCAGGTGAGTGGTAGCTGCCCCGAATTGAGCCAGAGATGGTTGAATACCAACGACACACCTTGAGTTGTTGTGTTTGCGGCACCCGCAACCGAGCCGATTGGCCGGCGGAGATGCCCAGGGGTAGTTTTGGGGAACGCCTGCAAGCTTTGATCGGGTATTTCGGTGGGCGTTTCGGGGTCAGCCGAACGGGACATCGCCGAAATGCTGCGAAGTCTTTCGCGTCGAAATTAGTCTGGGAAGTATTCCGGCTCAGGAACGCTGCGTGAGCCAGGCGTTGGAAAAAGCAGTGCACACAGCCCAAGAACATGTTCAACAGCAAGCGGCTGTGAACCTGGACGAGACCAGTTGGCATGAGTTGAGCCGCAACTTCTGGCTGTGGGTATGCAGTACGCCATCTGTGACCGTCTTTCGTTTGTTCCAAACCCACGGGAGCGGCAGGTGCCGCACAATTGTTGGGCGAGGATTTTGATGGGATTGTGGGGTCGGATCGCTACAGCGCTTACAACTGGCTGGATCCAGCCAAAAGGCAAGCCTGTTGGGCGCATTTGAAGCGCGATTTCCAGGCGCTTGTCGAGCGAGGTGGTCAGTCTAAGACCATTGGTCGTCTGCTGTTGGCTCAAGTCAAACTGTTTTTCGGCTTGTGGCATCGGGTTCGGGATGGCACCCTCTCCCGTCTCGATTTCCAAGCCGCCATGCAGCCGATCCGCCACGAAATCCACTGCCTGCTGCATATCGGAACCTACGTGAAACACACCCAAACCCGCAAAACTTGCCTGAATATCCTCAAGTTGGAAGCGGCTCTCTGGACTTTTGTGGACCAGGATGGCATTGAACCGACCAACAATGCTGCCGAACGGGCCTTGCGGCGGGGCGTCATCTGGCGGCGACGCAGTTTCGGTACCCAAAGTGAGGCCGGAAGTCGCTTTGTTGAGCGCATCCTGACGGTTGTGACGACCTTGCGCCAACAATACCGGGATGTCCTGGACTATTTGACTGCAGCTTGCAAAGCTCGTACGCTCGGCATACCTGCCCCTTCCTTGTTGCCAGTCTATTAAGTCGTTTTCTCGATTCATCGTGTATACCAACTGAACGGATACCATTTTTACGACTTTGTGCGTCAGGATATTATCCAACCGGTTGGGCGTTCAAAACGATAGAGTTAGGCGACACATCGAGAACTTCGGTCACAGCCGATACACGGTGTTGCTGGTATTCACCGAGACCGAAATGGCTGATGCCCATTGGTACAGAAATTAAGCGCACTTCCTATTCTATATCCCCTTCATCGGATCGTTGCGCATCCTCACTGCTGGCTCTCCGAAACACGGTTTGGACCATAGTGTACACCTGTGGGTAAAGTTTTCGATTCGCAGCTGTGTCGATCTCCATCGCCTCGAAGATAGCTTCGATGAATGCAGATACATGTGGCGGAGGATCTTTTACAAGGCGCTCAACTGCCTCGGGAGGCAAGCAAAAATCAAGAACTCCTACAAAGATCGTCGAGAAGATGTCTCGCCTCTATTTGTAGTCTTCGGTCGTCGATGTGCAATACGAGGTCACTACATTCGAATGTCAAGTTTCCCTGACTCGCGAAGTCGAATGTGATCCGCCAACGGTTGTTCTCGATGCGTTTATAAAGCACTTCCCAAGTCAATGGCGGCCCTCCCACCAAATCAATGCTGACACCGACATTGGAAACCCAGGTGCAATCAAGCATAGCATTTCCACTAACTGGAAGATCGAGTGCAAGTCGGAGTTGCTGGTCTCTGTCCAGGAGATGCCTAGCAGTGTCACATCACAGTTGACATGCTCGTGAACCCGTTCTCCAGTGATCTTACGCACGAGTATTCCTTATATCGAACCCCACGCATCAGCGGCTTGGCCGTAGGCCAGGTCCGTCTGCATGCGCTTGTTATGCGTAACCTCAAGAAGTCCGATGTTTGGACGGAAATATCCTTCGCACTCTAACTTCGTCATCATTTTCTAGGTAATCGAACTCATCATTGTAATCCTTGTAAATCAGCCACCTATCTTTGAGTTTGTCTTTGTTCCATAACTCCGCGATCAAGATTTCTCCAGAGGCTAACCCTGCAACGAGACCAAGATAATCCATTGAAATGTAATAACCCCGAGGATCAGAAAACTCAAACTCATGTCCATGAGTGTGCCAGGGTGTAGCATCTCCCAAGTCGATTAAGGCATCGTTCTCTATTGTTGAGCCATTCGGATAATGTGTGGTGACATTATTTACAAAGCGTAAGCTGAAATCATCGGCCAATCGAATCGTTAGCGTATCCGCATCAACAAATTCGCTTTTCAATCCAACCTCTTTACATTGATCATGTACTAGATCTAGATCGTATGACATGTTGTTACGCATAACTATTGGATATACTGCAAATTATCCGTATAAACGGTCAATTTGGTATCTGATACTGACATTGGCTTTTCATAAGAGCGGTTATCAAAAACAAATGATTCGGGTAGTTACTCTATGCTCGTTTTGTTTGTATCATTAATTCCTAAGGCTTCTTCCAATTGTGATTTCACCAGGAATCCTTTAGCTCTTAGTTCGGTTATATTTGTGAGATAAGGAATCAAGAAATTATAGAGTTCCATAGCATGAGCCTTTAGAGCTTCTTCATCATCCTCGATTTCTAATAAATTGATCTCATCGGTTTTTTGTTGAAGTAAGAGAATAGATTTGATAGTGGGAATTTGAACTGCTCTCATATCTGGATCCATTCTACGGATAATTGCAATAAGATCCTGAATATCTTCACCAATATAATCTTCTCCATAAAAGTACTCAATTGGCTTATTTGAAATACCTCGCAAGATGAAATAAATCGCTGGCGGATACTTGTACCTTACCTCTTTCAAGATCTGATATTGCTGAGGCAGTCTTTCCGAGTTGATCAGCAAGGTCTTGCTGTGAATCCACGTTCAATTCTAACTTCCCTAATTCGTTTCACAATTATGTCATTCATAATGAGCTCGCGCCTTATGATCTAAGAATTACTTATATCATACACGGAAAATACTTGACATGCAAGCGGAAATAGCTTATGATTAAGTCGTGGTTTGCTTATGGTAAATGCGTTTGTATCGGAATTTTTCCGATTCGACCAGAATCTGATTAATTGCCGTCCGTCACCTAGTCTACGCTGTCCGTCCGCAGCCGGAAAGACCGGCAGCCCGGGCTTGGCAGCAAGCCTCTCATTGTCGAGGCTGGTGAGGGCAAAGAAAGAGAGCATTTCTTTGCTTGGCGGCGCAAGCAGGAAGCCTTGACTATGAACGGGAATGCAGCTATTCGATAAATACATTTCTGAAGATAAATGGTGGAGATTCCATGAGTGAAAAAGGGAATTGCATCATGTGCGGCAAAACTCTAAAAGGGCGGCAGAAGCTGTACTGCTCCCGGGACTGCAAGAATAAGGACCTGCAGAGCTACTAGGCTCGGCGGAGGACGCGGGCTGAGGCGCAAGCGCCTGTTGATCGATGAAGCCGGTGGACGGTGCACGATCTGCGGCTACCGGGAGAATCTGGCGGCGCTGGTATTCCACCACACCGAGTACACCGGGAAGGATTTTAAGCTGGATATGCGCTCGTGTCCAACCGGCGCTTCGAGGCGGTCCGCGGGGAAGCGGATAAATGCGTCCTGGTCTGTGCCAACTGCCATGCCAGGCTGCACAACCCGCACGTCGATCTCGAGTGAAATCTCCCTGCTGCCTTTCTTCGATCTATTGCACTTGACCATAGTCCCCCGGCAAGGTAAAATCTGAAATCCCTCCAACGCGGGCGTCGCCAAGTGGTAAGGCATCAGCCTTCCAAGCTGACATTCGTGGGTTCGAGTCCCATCGCCCGCTCAGGTGATGTTCGAAGTGCGATGTACTGTGTGCGGATCGCACCATAGCACTTCGCACCCCGCACATTCTCAGGGCCCGTAGCTCAGCGGCAGAGCGGACGGCTCAAATGGGCTGCCTGGGGAGCAATCCCCAGGTGATTACCTGTCAAATTCGGGGAAGCCTAATCATGCGCGAAGGTTGAGCGTCGCATGATGGTAATCCCGAGCCAAGCCTCCCACCGGAGGAAGGTGTAGAGACTGGACGGCAGGCACCCCCCGGGGGTGAAGGGACAGTCCAGCCCACAAACCCGAAAGGGGCAGCGAAAGCCGTAGTGGGATGCATAACCGGTTGGTCGCAGGTTCGAATCCTGCCGGGCCCATATCGCCGCACGGCGGCGCACTGTAATGGTGCGCCGTCTTTTTTCTTGCACCCGTCCTGGTCTGCCCTCTTGTGATGCAGCCCAAATGGTTGTATGATAGTAACTGAGCTGACCGGGTTGGTCTGCATAGTTTATGTAAGCTTGATCCCGCTACCCACGCAGCCTCCTGTCCAGGCCTTAATAAAGAAGGAAACCAAAACGATGACCACCCTCTTCACCATCGACTTGACGATCAACATGCCCGACGGCGGCCGGTACGCCCGCAAGCTGCTGAACTTGTACTTCACCGACATGCCAGCGGACATCAACGCGACCGCTTACGATCTGTGCGGTGCCAACGAAGCTGTACAAACACGGAAGTTCGCCAACCTGACATTGAAGCACGCCGACGCATGGTCCAGTGAGGAGGGCAGCTTGAATATTTTCGCCTTGCTTTCTGTCTCCAGCGAAGACCCCACCTTCATAGAGCAGGTTGTCGCCAAATACATGGACGCCTTCCCGGACTGCCTGAAGAGGGCAAGCGGCGTGTATTTCTCCCCGACCGGCTTCCCGCCCGAGATCTCCTTAAAGCCAACGGACTGGAACGCCAAGGTCCACTAGGCTTAGCGCTCTAAATGTCAAGTTCTTGAAAGGTAAAACCACAAAGTATTAAACCTAACCAACCGGGTGGACCGGCAATTAATTTACCCCCCTCAAATTTTCTCAGCAGGTTTCGATTATTGACCCGGTTGGTTAGGTTTAATACTTTGTGGTTTTACCTTTTCAGAAAAAAACTTGACATTTAGAGCGCTAAGCCTAGTGGACCTTGGCGTTCCATCGAGTTGGCTTTAAGGAGATCTCGGGCGGGAAGCCGGTCGGGGAGAAATACACGCCGCTTGCCTGTTCAGCAGTGCAAACATGCATGTATTTGGCGACAACCTGCTCTATGAAGGTGGGGTCTTCGCGGAAAACGGGACAATCGTCAACTGTTTCCACTGGACCATGCGTCAGCGCGCTTCAATGTCAGGTTCCAGCCCTGGTTTGTACAGCTTCGTTAGGCACCGCACGGTCGCGTTGATGTGCTGGGCATGTGGGTGAAGTACAAGTTAGCGGCAGACTGCGGGCGTACCGGCCGCCGTCGGGCATGTTGGATCGTGTCAAGTGGAGAAGAGGGTGGTCATCGTTTTGGTTTCCTTCTTTATAAGGCCTGGACAGGAGGCTGCATGGGTAGCGGGATCAAGCTTACATAAACTATGCAGACCAACCCCGTCAGCTCAGTTACTATAATTCAACCATTTGGGCTGCATCACAAGGGGATACCAGGACGGGTGCAAGAAGACGGCGCACCATTACAGTGCGCCGCCGTGCGGCGATATGGGCCCGGCAGGGATCGAACCTGCGACCAAACGGTTATGCATCCGGCTGCAGCTTTCGCTGCCCCTTGCGGGTTTGTGGGCTGGACTGTCCCTTCGCCCCCGAGGAGGGTCTCCCGTCGGTCTCTACACGTATTCCGGTGAGGCTTGGCTCAGTACCATGTCATGCGACGCTCATACCTTCGCTTGCATGATTAAGGCTTCCCCGAATTTGACAGAAGTCACCTAGGTGCTCTCCCCGCAAGCCCACTTGAGCCGTCCGCTCTGCCGCTGAGCTACGGGCCCTGGTTGTAGGGGTGCGAAGTGTTCTTGATGCGGTCCTCACTTACAGTACATCACACTTCGAACATCACCAGAGCGGGCGATCGGAATTCGAACCCACGAATGTCAGCTTGGAAGGCTGATGCCTTACCACTTGGCGACGCCCGCATTGGAGGGAACCAGATTTTACCTTGCCGGGGGACTATGGTCAAGTGCAATAGATCGAAGAAAGGCAGCAGGGAAATTACCGCTCGAGATCGAGGTGCGGGTTGTGCAGCCTGGGCGTGGCAGGTCGCACAGCCCAGGACGCATTTATCCACTTCCCCGCGCCCACCGCCTCGAAGCGCGGGTTTGGAGCAAGCGCATATGCCAGCTTGAGGGTGAGCCCGGTGTACTCGGTGTGGTGGAATACCAGCGCGGCCTAAT
>CAVPYB010000002.1:0-669628 GCA_963709875.1 uncultured Chloroflexia bacterium
TATACTGCAAGTTTCGTCACAAGATATCGCAATCAGCGCTGCTGCAAGATCGTCATTTACTATCGCTGCCCAAGCTTCCATACCCGGTAAGCCCCCTGCACTGCTACACATCTTTTCCCACCAGGAGCGGAAACTCCGCACCCTGTCTGCCCTGCCGGACTAAGCGTATCTTCGCGCAACTCCCAACCGTCGATGGCTAATCGACCAAACGAGATCTCTTCAATTGAGAAAGCAGCCATCCCCTTTCTCACATCGTATCTTGCTTTTTTTGTAAGCATATGGAGATCATACTCAGGATCATCATAAATTACATGGTAACTGGTAGTGCCTTCCTGAAACGTAATTGGGGCAGAAAATCGCAAACCAATAGCCCGATTGGATACAAGAAGCTCGGTTAATTCATTTTCATCGGGCTGGATAAGCCAGTGATAGGGAAACGCCTGGAGAATGCCGGGCGTGACTTCGACCCAAGTACTGCTCTTGGAATGAATCACACGGAGTTCCTGGCGCTGCAACCACTCTGAAAATATATCCACGCTCACTTCTTGGAATTTACTTTCGACATATGACTATTTTGGTGGGCAAGAATAAATTTCCTATGATAACCAAATACAGAGACAGATAGCTCTGAACGGGTAATAAGATATCCAGGCGTTCTACCCCCAGACAGCGAGGATTTATTCCAAGCAGCTACATGAGTGACTAATGTTCTTATATCAGATCTATTCTCTCGAATAAAATTCATAATACCTTGCTGGATTATCGGGAGTGCCCGATTGCCTCGAAATTCTTCAAAAGTCCAACCATCATAAGTATATGCTTCGTCAATAGCAAGTGGATAACCGACATCTTCTCCAGGTGGAAATTCTAACCAAACAAACCCTACATCTTCTTTATGCCAACGAGCTACAAACAAAACATCTCCACGATCAAATCTCTCCTCAAATTGATCAATGCCATATTCTCCTCGGATCTCAAATATCCTTTTACTTTACCTCCCCAATTGTCCATATTTAAATCAGTGTCTGTTAGGGAAACTACATTTAGAGTGATTTTAGGGATAACCTGATCTCTCTTGTGTTAATAAATCCTTTTCAAGCCTGTATACTCTTTCAATCCATAGAACGTTTTTCATGATGAGCTTAAACGTCCCGAACACCCCATACAATGGCAATAATAAATCTATTTTCGATTTGCCCCGTTTGATATTGTCAAATGTGCGAGTGATAGTTTGAAGAATACCCATAAATTACTTTGTTTACTCAGGTTCTTGGCTTGTCATATTTATGAACATTTTTTCATAGCTATCGATGCATCTCTGCCGATTGAATTGATTTACAAGCGTTGTCCGACCATTCCGACCCATCATAGCAGAACGCTCCGGATCGTTCTTTAATTCGACTATAGCCTGTGCCAATAGCTCGGACTTACCAGGAGGCACTACAACACCACAATCGGCATCACTAACAAGGTTAGCAATATCACTATCCTTATGTGCAATCACCAAAACGGGTCGTTCACTTGCCATTATATTAAACAATTTACTTGGAAGCGATGTAAATGATGATGCGTTATTTAGTGTAACTAAGCCTACATCAGCTGACGAAAGCATATCTGCAAATATTTCCCTGGGTTGGAATGGCAAAAAAACAACATTATTTAAACCTTCAATATTGGCAATTTCCATTAACAATTCCTTTTTAACACCTTCACCAATAATCACAAATCTTATCTCTACAACATCTTGTAAGAGCGCTGCAGCATTTAATAGCTCCTCAAGAGCAGATGTATATCCAAGATTACCAGCATACATCACCACGAATAATCCATCTAACTTGTATTGATTGCGGAATCTCGTATCGCCATCCATTGGACGAACTAGCTCCGAGTCCGCCCAAACAGATAATTCCGAAATTTTAGATTGAGAAATCCCTTTAGATAATAAGATGCGCCGAAAGCTATTCGAAATCACAGATATATGGGCAGCCTTCTCATAAAGAAACCTTTCCATCCAGTAGAATAACCGGATAATAATGCGATTATTTATAACCCCCGCTAAAATAGCAGTATCCGGATAAAGATCCTCAACTCGTAATACCCACGGAACATTCCATAATCGGGAGAGAACATAGGCTGAAAACCCTAAAGGTAGAGGCGGAGATGCGCTCATGATTACATCATGCTTTCTAGCGAATAATCCTCCAAATAGAGCAGATAGACTGAAAGTACCATAATTGAGGATGCAACTCCAAAAGCTATTATTTGGGGAGATATAACTCCAAACTCTTACAATTTTGACGCTATCACAACATTCTGTTGAAAGGATAGCATTCCGATAGCCCTTATAAACAACCCCCAAAGGGTAACTAGGGGCACTGGTCACAAAACTTACTTTATGACCACGCTTGGCTAAATCAGTTGCCAACTCTGTGGCAAGCACCGCTCCACTCACCTCCTCTGGAGTGTAATGTTGCCCTATTATCATGATACGCATTGGTCTTAATGCCCCATTAAGCCAATTTCCCGATCACACGCGCAGGATTTCCGGCTACCAGAGTGCCCGGTAAAACCTCACACGTTACCACGCTGCCTGCACCTACCACGCTTCCCTTACCTATCCGCACCGCTTTTAATATCAGGCAGCTCATCCCGATGAAGACATCGTCCTCGATCAAAATGGGCGCCGAATGGGCTGCCTGTGGGTCCAGCCTGCGCTCCACAGGATCCAATGGGTGAAAGTCCGTATCGATGATCGTCGTATTCGCCCCGACTGTGACCCGATTGCCAATCGTTATTCGCTCTGCGGCGCAGATCGTTCCTCCGGTCATGCCGAAATTATCCCCGATCTCCAGCATTGCGCCTGCCTGCCAGGTACACAAGATAACCGGGTGGTTCGCTCCCAGCGGGTTTGAGCTTGCGGTTGAGCGCAACTGCAGATTGTCACCGATAGTCATGCGGCTGTGGCGGTGTTTTTGGACGATCGGCACCCCGTAGAAGCGCCAGCCGTGCCCCCATTTGATCCTGCTGGCGAAGAATTTCGCTCTCACCCATGGAAAAGAGAACCAAACCGTGAGGAGGTTATCAAATTTCCAGGGTGTATCGCGGATATTTCGGACTACCGATCCCATATCAATGTTTTGGGCTATCGTCCACTACCCGCTGGTATAAGCACTCTAATTTATCTACCGCTGCCACGAGGGAAAACGTATCTTTCATTACTTCCGGACAGTTGCTCTTGTAATAAGCGTATCGCTCCTTATCTAACAATAGTGAACGAATACCGTTTGCGAATGCCTGGCTATCGAAAGGAACAACGTCAGCAACTCTACCTTTGACTAAATGGGCAATCTCACAGCCCTCAGTAATGACCATTGGAGTGCCAGTTGAACAGGCCTCGATTATTGTCATCGGAAAGGTGTCATTTCGACATGGTAAAACAAATATATCTGCATCCCTAAATGCAGCAATTACATCATCCCCTTCTAACATCCCGGGTAAAGAGACTTCGAGCATTTAATTGATATTTGTCAATTAACATCTTCAGCCTCCTCCAACTGTCCATCATCAGGTCCAACAATGGCCAGGAAAACATCATCATCCTTCAATATCGAAAAAGCCTCCACCAACATATCCGTACCCTTTTTACGATTGATCCTCCCTAAAAACAAGACCAGGGGGATATTAGAATCTAATCCGATTTTCTTACGAAAGCTTATAGAATCAGGTTCTTTGTTTAACGCGGAGATATCAATTCCATTGTTTATGATTTCGATGATTTCGGAGTCGACACCCTGAGCAATTGCCTGCCTTACTTCACTTTCCTGACCAGCAATCAATGCTGTTAAATCATTCAATTCTATCTTCCCAAACACGGTATCATATAATCGTTTGAGAAAAAATGAATTAATTATTCTCGGCAATCCTCCATGAGGCTGCATTATTATCGGAATTTTCATTTTACGCGCAGCTAGTATCACTGGAAGGTTTATAAAATTCCTATAGCCGTTAATATGGACAATATCGTAACTATAAATTTCGCGTTTTATATACCTGGGAAGATCTGGTAGCCATATCGGACCTAATGTTCCAGGCCAGCTCGGTATATTCCAGGTATTAAAATAAACCACCCGTATACCATCAACAGAATTTTCGAAAGTGCCAGGCTGAATCTTATGGTGTTTGTCCAGTAAATTTGAACAGTAAACAGTTACTTGATGCCCCCGACAAATCAGTTCTATGGCGTTTTGGTGGACTAACTTAACAGGCCCACCCCAAGCAGTAGCCGGGGAAAAACCAAGAGTAACCATTAATATATTCATAATTGTTATGAGCAAAAAGCTGTGAGGACTGCTTGATGAATCCCTATTGCGAATTTATCAGGACCCCATTGCCTAATTTTATCGAGAGAAGCCTTACCCATCAAATCAAGGTCGTAAGAATTACTACTAATTTTGTACATCAGATCAGATAGTTGGTCCAAGTCGGTTGGGTTGAATATAAATCCATTCACACCATTTTCGACCAATTCAGAAGCACAGCCACTTCCACTCGATACCAGCACCGGCAAGCCAGACGCCATAGCTTCATTGACGACCAGTCCCCATTGGTCTTGCAAAGCCGGGTGGATAAATGCCCCCGCTAATGCATAATATGATGGTAACATGTCTATCTGCTGAATACCAGCCAGTGTCACGCCATCTAGATTTAAGTCCTGGATTAATTGTTCGAGCTCCTCCCGTTCATCCCCATCTCCCAACAATATCAAGTCCCATCTATTCCCCTCATCTCCAGCCTTTTTCATTTTTTGACAATACCGGTTATAAGCGTAAATCAAAAAAGGTAAATTCTTCCTTTTAATAAATCGGGCAGAGGCTAAAAAATACTTTTTACCACGACGTATACCCGGTAAACTAAGGTGTTTATCAGGATTCTCCCGGACAATATCTGTCTGGTGAATAAAATATTCATTGTCTACAGCATCATAGCCCAGGTGTATTCTATCTCCCGGAAATCCAAGCTTCTTCAGGTAATCCTTATGTTCCGACCCACCACACAGCGCAGAACCAAATTGATGCAAAATTACAACCTTAATTTTTTCTTTCCAAAAGATTCGAATATCGTCATTGTATTTTGATTCCGACATAAGAATAAGAGGGACATGATAGGCCTTGCACCAAATCATTATTGCTAGTGAATCGATCGAGCCGTATCCATTCACAGCAACTGCATCTGGTCTAATCTAATTCAGTGAACTGAAAATACCTTTGATTAATGCAGCTATACGGATAGATGTATAGCTTTTACCGGGGAATATCGTAAATCGCTCGAAATCGACCTGTGCTATGGACTGATCCCACATATAAGTGTCATCTCTACTTGCGATTTCAAGACCGATTATTCTATATTGTTTAGGATGGAAATAATCATAGGCGGCCTGTAGTCTACTAATATGATAGGGGCCGAATCCTGGCCAATAAATCATCAATAAAGCGTCTTTGGGGATTGATCTCATTATTATTAATCAACGGTTTAAGTGCGTTAAGTTATGGGTTCTGTTTGGGAATACGATATTTATTTCACCGAATTGGTTGTCTTTCAAATTGTCGCTCATGAAGTATCGTTCCCTTATGAATTAAGCTCGGATATTTTTAATGGTTTCTCGCCATAATTAGAGAGTCTATCAACCAACCACAAACCCAGGGCAGGAATAGCAATATTTCCATATACTGTAAATCCCCAGAATGATCCACTCCCCCAAACTATCCATAAGAGAGATAGCCATGCTGTACCAACTGCTTTGACCAGGGTTGGCGCATCTTCAAGGAGCATGCCATCGAGCCGCCTGCTCAAATAACCCGCAATTGCCACACCAAGTAAAACTCCAATTAGTCCTCCATTAGCATAGAAATCTCCAATCAGGCTCGATTTGGCTCCATATAATAGTTGATCGATAATAATCGGGTATGATTTCCCTTGCGCGGACCGCAACATGTCGACAAGAAAATATTTCTGTGGAAATATTCTTCCAGGGATAAAACCAAACAATATGTAATTTGTCAGAGGAATCCCATAATCGTAACCAATCCATCTGTCATGCAGATAACTATCAAGGTACCAGCTAGCCAGCATAGCGGTATCATTTTCGGTTAATATGCTCGTGAATTGATCTGGAAATTCACCCAACAGAGATAGCATCTGTTTATCTATGTCAGTGATTTCCCATTCAACATGTCCACGCGTCTGGAATAGAGCTGCACTGACTATTAAGATCATTAAGATTAATATCCTACGCCATCGGGTCTTGCGCTGTAAGGTATCAACAATAGACAGCACCAGGATCATTGAAACAGTGATGAACCTCGCCCAGGCATCTGGCAATGATAATATGATAAAAACGATACACAGCCCCCATCCTAATGCTCTCTCACGCCATCCAGGTGAGAATAACAATAAAATCGAGGGGACAAGCAAAAACACATACCCGGCATATTGGTATCCGGTAATCTCTCCTGTAAATCGACCATTTGAAATGACTAATTCGGAGCTATTGCTCAACAAACCCGAGCGAAACGTCAACATTGAATATAAACCGAAGCTAAAACACATTATGAGTATGGTAAAAGAAGGGACTGTTAATCGGTAGACACTTTTAGTCAATCCCCAGGTGATCACTTTATCTTTAGTTCTGATATAAAATAGAAAGTAGATAAGAATTCCGACAAATGCATTAAATAATATCCACAAACCTCTACCGAACCCATCGGAAATTGCTAGACGTACATTGAACTGATGAATATCATCGGTGAGGTAGACTGATAACGGCGTCAAGACATAATATAATAGGAATGCAATCCACGCCCAAAAGCCAGCTTTTGTCCACTGGAACAATCTTTCTCTGATGAGTAGTATTGCAAATACGAACAGCTCAATTCCAATTACAATTGCTGTAAGCAGCAATATGCCTTCTGCAGAATCTACGAAAGATATCATCACACCTTCTGGGAATTAATTCTTTGGTAAAGATCAACTAACCGACTGCCATAAATATCCCATGTATAATTATTCACACTCCTAGCTGCGTTTTGACCAATTTCTAAGCTTTCCCGGGGGTGATTGTGCAACCAGATTAAGCTTGAGAGAATGGCGTCAACATTGCGAATTGGAATAATTAATCCATCCATTAGGTTTGAAATTATTGAGCCGGCATTTGGGGTGGTAACCACCGGTAATCCTTCAGCCATTGCTTCGTAGATTACTAACGCAGAACCTTCTGATAGAGAGGGAAGGATGAATACAGAAGCTTGCTGGTAATAGTTATGAAGCTGGGCATGCGGAACAAATCCAACATATTGAATCCGCTGATCTTTTCGTACCCTATTCATGAAATAATCTTGAAATCCGTCCTCTACACCACCAACTAATATCAGTTTTGAATTGTGAATCCGAAGATTGCTAAATGCTTCTAGAAGATAGTGCACACCTTTCCTTGGTCCTATCTGTCCAACAAATAGTAAATTAAAAGAATCATTGGAAGAGGTATGCCTGTGATTATTTCTATGGCGTTCATTCGCAAATCTATTTATGTCAACACCATACGGAATAACAAAAATTTTTCTGGGATCGAAATCACTCGCGATTAGTGTCTCTGCCACGTAATCAGATGGGACGATAAAATAATCAGCCAGGGAGAATTCCTCTTTGATCCTTTTTTCACTCAGCTTACCGACAAACTGGTAATCCAATCCTAATACATCATATTCTTCTCCCAGAAGTGACCATTCAACATCAGGATGAGCGCTCCGAAGATCGCAAATCAAGATATTGCCATTCTTTTTAGCTTTTCTGGCTCCATACAAACCAACTGTGCTCACGAAATGGAATATATTGCCACCTTCAACCCGGGGCAGCATTGCTAAATCATATAATTCACCAAAAATCCAATTTCCCCTCTCACGTGATATGACATCGAGATTGACTAGACCACGTGCAAATATCTCTGAAAAAGGTGAAAATTGGGCTGCGGCATCAAGACACTTATCTAGCCTCCTGCCCATCATTTTTTTTCGCCAATATGGTGGAAGCAATTTGACCCATGTTTCATTCGCGTGAACATATCCAAAACTATACAAATAGCGTTTCAGATAACCGGCTTTACTCAATGCTACAGCGGCATGGTGATAATGAGTGATATTTCCAACCGATAGAATAGCTCTCGGAATATCCAAATGATTAATGCCTTGTGTCATCTGGATTTCTCTAATGATAGCTGTAAATTATGGAGTTTATTCTGTTGCATTTCAATTACATCAGGTGTTGATTTATTTCGAATCTCTTCAAGGATTGATTCCTGCGCTAAATCTAAGTAATACACTGCACGATCATAGTCCCCTGTATGCAAATAACATTTTACAAGTAACTCATAGTAGCTGAAATCTAATTGTGAATTGAAAAAGTAACCACGATTATTGGGCTGCAACCCAATTTCAAGAATGTTTATGGCATCCTCAACCAAGCCAAAATAAAAATAATCCGATCCTAGTGGGTATGACAAATAATATGAATTATCACTCTGAATCCAAGCTTTGCGATTGTATTCAAGTGATTTCTGCATATTCCCACGATCTCGATATATAAGTGCTAAAACAGAATATACATCACTCTTTTGTTCTTTGGATAAGGTTTCAAATCCCTCTAAGTTACTTATAACTCCATTCAAGATAAGTTCAGCTTTATCATGGTTGCCAAAATAATATTCAGTATGCCCCCATGAGGTTAGAACTCTACTATCTAATTTATTCCAATAGTGCATGGCATCGATAAACTTCCCTCTTTCGGTAAGCGTTATCTCCTGCCAAATAATTCCATCCTTCAAAATCTTTGCAATTTTTAGCAGAATGCAACGCTATTCTTGCTTTGTCTATATCATAATCAACAATCGCACGACTTAAAGTACAGGGCCTGGCAGCCCTCCGTTGTCATATTAGATATACGACTAATGTTCTCGTGGGATGGATGGAAAATAATGCTAAGAAGATAAATGTTGGTTAGATTTTCAATTAATTTTGGGGTTGCAAGTATTATTGTACAAAAACTAGAGCCAACAATAATAAACCATAATAGTATTCTCAAAGCACCCCAATTTCTGTTAATTACACTGTTCATTTCAAGTCTGGTAGCTCCACAGTAAGGATTGATAAAGATTCTCTTGTCCGCTAATAGAGCTGTGGGCATGAGCAATCGAGTATCCATCCACAAACCACAAATACAGCAATGCTGTTGGGAGCTGACTAATGGTCATCAACTGCCCAAAAGTTACTTATCCAGACCAATTATTTTTCAAGTAAGTGTCTTTGCGGGCAATGAACAATAATTCTGAACCATTAAGATTGTGAATAATATTTCTTGAGTCAAACGAATTCAGCAGCTTGATTACCTCACCATTGTAGGGTGATGATGCAATAAATCTTGTGATTGCTCCAAAATACGTGTTGATATATTCATCATCAATGAAGTTGGGGTGCTTGTAACCCCAATGCTGGTGCCATCCATGAAAATCAACTTGTTTCCTTGCTTTAGACCCATTTGGTGTAACAGAGATTAAATAACCACCTGGTTTCAACATATCATACGCCAAGGAAAACACATCTTGAGTTGAGTCAACATGTTCTAACACATGAGCAGAAAAGAAAATATCGAAGGACTCCCGTAATTCTCTTTGTTCATTCAATTCATCGACACTTGTATACACAACCAACCCAAGCTTGTTAATCGCAAAATCCGCCCTGCTCTTCGAAATTTCATAACCGATTGCATAGTAACCGGAATTTACAAATTGCCACGTACCATATCCCCAGGAGCAACCGAAATCAAATATTTGTGCACTCTCTTGGATCCCTATTGCGCTCAATAAAAGCAGATAATCTTTATAATCCTTTTCTGTGTATCGGAATTCTTCAGCCAAATATTTTCTAAGTTGTACTTCCGAAGGGAGATCAGTTGTAAAACCTTGGTTGTAGCCCGATTGATAATATTGATTGAACTCCTGAGGTGCTGTGGTAGGTGTTCTATACAAAAGTTTACAATTCAAACAACGACACAATTGAGTAAATATGTATTTACGATCGATTATTTCTCTGCTACCTGAACCACATGATGGGCAGCGCAATCCAACACGAAATGCCAGCTTCATTGCTGAACTAAACAAATATTTCAATTTTCCCATTTTAGAAATAATCGGACTTAAGCGAGTAGATTTATATAAATCGAATAAGTTCATCTCAACCTAAACCCTTCTCTTCACCAAGTTGAGGGCATATCGGTAGTCGCTGATTGTAGGTATAAACAAGTCAATCAAAGAGCATCCTAGTTTGGTTCGTATTATCCAAATCATATATATACATGCTACCGTGTATGCAAACAAAGAAGTAAGCGCAGCACCAATGATTCCTAATGATGGTATGAAAACAATTAAAAGCCCCACTGTTAGCACTGCGGAAATTAGTTCTGCAATACCAGCCTGTAATGGTATATTAACAGCCTTCAAGGATGCCTGAAGCACTCGATTCCCACTCAATGGAATAGCAGCTAAAAGTAATATCCGAGCCGAGTTTTCTGCTGGTAAATATTCAGCACCAAACACAAACAAGAGAAGATAGTGCAGAAAAACCCAAAATAAAGCTGCTGTTGCAAGCGAAAGCCATAAATTGACCCGGAAGAACCTCATTATATCTGTTAATTGATCTTCTTCTGTTCTTCTACTAGCCACTACAGGTAGCGCAACCATCGCCATTGAAACTCCAATGACGAGTACCCCGCTGCTCAGGCTAACCGCCGCAGCATAATATCCGAGCTGGATCGCTGGTAAAAACATTACAATTACCAGTTGGTCTAGTCTTTCGTTGATCATCAGGGTAACGCCACTTGCCTGCGTCTTAAGACCATATGATAAAATCGGGCGCACAAATTGTCTGTCTGGATAAAATGTTTCGTCCCTTCTTGAGTATACGCTGGTTGCAGCCACGAGAAGTGCTATTGCATTGGCTGTCAGATACACGATAAGCACGTTCAGAACTGAAGTATCGTGACTGGTGAAGACCAGGAGTAACAGCCCTACTAGGATAGCTCCAGAAACTGTCAGTCTCACTAAGTTGTACTCAGCAAAACGCAATTTACCGCCAAGGTATGCCTGGTAATATAGGGCGAAAAGATTTATTGGGATGACTAACAAATAATACCTGCCAAAGCGGATCAAATCCTCACCTTGGTGTTGAAGAAACACTGGGGTCAGTAACCAACCAATGCTGATCAATATGATAGATTGGAAAAAGCCAATATAGAGTCCCGTCGCCAGAACTTTTCCTTTGGAACTTTCTCCGCTGGCAGTGAAATAGTTGATCGCTTCAACAAGCCCCAGGCTGCCTACCAGGGACAGCATAGCAGGAAATATGATAACTGCTGTTAATTCCCCTTTCCCGGTCGGTCCAAGCATACGCGGAGTTAAGATCCCGGTAAGAACAGCAATGCCTTGCAAGGCTGACGAGGTGATAAAGGTCAATAACAGATTTCCCAAAACCCTCTTTTGTAAGAATGTAATCAAATTTTTATATATTCCCATCACCTTATCAGCTCATACATCAATATCACATGCACCGCCAGCAATCCGTCCCTCTAGTTGATCTTCTTGCCCTCAGTGTTAGGGCGCCAAAAATATGGGATACCCACCTCCTACACAACTAACGGTTGCGGGCGACCTTGGCAGTGAAATCCAGTTCGAATCCCTACCAAATCACCGCCCCACTCAGCGGGATCCCCCCACCGCCCCTTCCCGCAGGATGCGCAGGCCATCGCGGGCCATGCCGGCCCATTTGACCGGGTAGTACAGCGGCCACAGCCAGGCCGGGCGCGGGTCGGTAGCGCCAGCGCATGTGCGCCGGGCTGGGGAAGAGCATCGCCAGCAAGACCGGCAGGCGGTCGGCGAGGCTCAGGTTGGCGAGCAGGTCCAGCGTGGCGCTGGGCGGGGTAGCCCGGCTGGGCGTCCCGGCGGCGCGGCCGGTCTGCCAGCCCGGGATGGGAGGCGGCCAGCTCGGCCAGGATGCCCTCCGGCAGCGAGGTGCCCAGGTCCTCCTGCGCGGCGCGCAGCGCCCCGTACAGCGCCTCCGTCCAGCCGAAGTCAGCCGCCGCCTCGGATCACCGCCGGCCAATCGATCCTCTCCGCCCAGCTTCTCCAGCAGCAGGTGAATATCGTACAGCCAGATCAGGCGGCCAGAATCGCCGTAATGCTTGAGGTATAGGTGGGCTGCCAGGTAGAGCAGGTTGGCGCCGGGCTCGAGCACCAGGGCATTACGGCCTGATCCCGGAGGGCAGTGTAGAGGGCGGCAGCGGCTCGGTATGCGCCCAGAACCAGCCCGCCGGCGCGGCGTGGCGGTCGGTCTTGCCGCGCAGCAGGCTCCAGTGCAGCTCCACGCCCGGCAGGCCGCTACCATCCCGGCTCAGGTAGATATGGTGCCCCTGCTCCCTGTTCAGGCCCTGCGAGATCACCGGGAAGGGCCGGGTGTAGCCGAGCTCTGCCAGGACCGACTGCGCCCGCTCCAGGGCGGCCTCGTGCACCAGCAGGTCCAGGTCGTGCATCGGGCGCAGGGAGATATCCGCATACAGAACCGCCGCCAGGTGAGCGCCTTTGAGCAAGACCACCGGGATGCCGGCCTGATCCAGAGTGCCTGCTACAAGCTCTAATTCGGAAAAAAGGGCTGCATTTTGTGCCGCACTCTGGTAGCAGGCATCCAGCAAGGCTTGCCGGAATTCAGCCGGCGTCCCCACCGGCCAACCCTGGCTCTCGAAGCAGCGGTATGCCAGTGGGGCGACGCCGTGCTCCTGCGCCAGTATTCCCAGCGTCTGCCACTGGTCCGGGCGGAGGGCAGCCCAATCCACCTGCTCGCCTCGTTCCGAGAGCAGCAGGCACAGCACCCGGTACAGCCCGCCTGCCTCGTCGCTCACCTGCGCAGTATCCCGTATTTCAAAATCACGTACACAGCCCGCAAGCCGTCCTTCCAGTGGATCTTCTTGCCCTGGTCGTAGGTGCGTCCGTGATAAGAAATGCCAACCTCGTATACCGCGTAGCCGTTGCGGGCCACCTTGGCGGTAAACTCCGGCTCGAAGCCGAAGCGATCTTCGCGCAGCTCGATCTCGTCCAGGATCTCGCGCTTGAAGACCTTATAGCACACCTCCATATCGGTCAGGTTCAGGTTGGTGAACACGTTCGATAGCAGGGTCAGGCCCTTGTTTGCCAAATAATGCCAGAAATACAGCACACGGTGGGACTCGCCGCCCGCGAAGCGCGAGCCATAGACCACATCCGCGTGACCATCCAGGATCGGCTTGAGCAGCCTGGGGTACTCTTGCGGGTCGTATTCCAGGTCGGCGTCCTGGACGATAATCACATCCCCGCCGGCATGTTCGAATCCGGTGCGCAGGGCGGCGCCTTTGCCGCGGTTTACGGGCTGCAGGACGATATTGATCTCATCGCATTCGCTCATGCTGGAGAGATATTCGCGCGTGCCATCGGTCGAGCAGTCATCTACGATCACAAGCTCGCGCTCCAATCCCAGGTCGACTGCCAGAACGCGCTGGATGATGGTCTCGATGGTTTTGATCTCGTTATAGCAAGGGATGACTACGGAAATCTTCATTGATGTATATTCCGGGAAGAGCTGTTATCGAAATGTCGGCCTCTCATGCAATGCGGAGCCTGCATGTGTCGAGCAGCGCGGGTTAATGATCCCCCATGCTGACCACCTGGCTGTCCCAGCGGTGCCAGGAACCATGGTGCTTCTCGAGCAGCTTCCGCCCTTCCCCGGGGGATTCCAACCCGATCAGCTCCAGATCGGCATCGACCATGATATGCACCAGGTCTTTGAAGAAAACCCGCGGCTCCCAACCCAGCTCACTCTGGGCTTTACCAGGGTCGGCCTGTAGGTAGTCCACTTCGGTAGGCCGGAAATAACGCTCGTCGATGCGCACATAATCGCCCCAATCCAGGTCGGCGTACCCGAAAGCCTCGTCGAGGAACTCACGTACGGTATGTGATTCGCCGGTCCCGATCACAAAATCGTCTCCTCGCTCATGCTGGAGCATTTTCCACATGGCAGCCACATAATCCGGCGCGTATCCCCAATCGCGTTTGGCATCTAAATTCCCCAGGTACAAACGCTTCTGGCGACCGGCCTTGATGGCCGCCACAGCGCGGGTAATTTTGCGGGTAACGAAGGTCTCGCCCCTGCGTGGGGATTTGTGGTTAAAGAGGATGCCGTTGCTGGCGAACATGCCGTAGCCCTGACGGTAGTTGCGCGTCACCCAATAGGCATACAGCTTGGCAGCCGCATACGGGCTTTGCGGCTCGAATGCCGTCGTCTCACCTTGCGGCGGAGCTGCGCTGCCGAACATCTCACTGGAGGATGCCTGGTAGAAGCGCGCTTCAATCCCAGCCTTGCGCACCGCCTCCAGGATGCGCATCGCTCCCAAACCGGTCACATCACCGGTGTACTCAGGCAGGTCGAAGCTGACCCGCACATGAGATTGTGCTGCCAGATGATAGATCTCATCCGGGCGGATATTGAAAATCAGCTCGATCAAGTTCCCCGAAGCAGCCACATCCCCATAATGCAAGTAGAGGTTGCCTCCATTGGCATTATGAGGGTCGTGGTAGATGTGGTCGATGCGATGGGTATTGAATGTGCTGGCGCGGCGGATCAATCCATGCACTTCATACCCTTTAGAAAGCAGCAGCTCTGCCAGATACGAGCCATCTTGACCTGTAATACCGGTTATCAGTGCTTTTCTCATCCGAATTCTCTTGTGCCTTTCCTTCGTGGTCTCGGTATTGCCCGCGCTCCGCCCTTCCGACATAACTCCTGTCGAGCAGATGCCGAGATTATTGGTCGTTGCCATTTCCTATTTCCCCCACCCACACCCACATTAGCGATGCTTTCAGGGGAGGTTTTTACATCTTAACTCACCCGGGAGGGCAGCATACCTGGTCCGCTCCCGGAGATTTACCCATACCTATTTCCGTTTCTTGATCCTCTCGATCTGACCCGAATCCAGCTCAACCGGTACCTGCCGCTGACTGTTCAAGAGCTGTAGCAGCACCCGTACACGCTCACTTCCCGGAATCCGGATATCGAATATTGCTTCATAGCCAGAGAATGGCCCATCGCTGATCATCACCTGGTCACCCTGGTTCAGACCATCAAATACCTCTCCTCCGGCAGCGGCGATTTCATCCACCCGCCTTTGGATCTCATGGATCAGGTTTTCTGGCACGATGGCTGGCTCGTCTCCAAAACAAACCAGACCCAGGGCATGCGGCATCCATTGGAAGGTCGACAGACCCACCTCTTCGATATCCGCCTTAACGAACATATATCCAGGAAAATATGGCCTGACCTTCCGCGACCGGGGGTTGACCGGCTGGACCTTCAAGCGCGGGTAGAACACTTCGAGATCTTGCATCCGTACCTGGCGCCAGACGACATCCTCTTTTCTCGGTTTGCTCCTGAGCGCATACCAATAGTTAGACATAAACACCTCTCAACCCGACATTTCACCAGGCTGCCATTTCATAGCATCAAAACTCTTCTGGGTGACCAGGAACCTCAGTCTGCCTTTTTCTACGATCAGGCGCACTTCTCCATAGTCTCCTAATGAGCTGAGTGCTTCGTCAACCATGGAGACCTGCTGCAGCTCCATGAACTTCAACGTACACGAATCTCCGTTAGAGGTTAATATTTGGATTTTAGGTATTCTGGTAGTCATATCCTCTTTCCCCATCTGAGCGTTGTGACAATATTGAGCAATAAAAAACACCCTGCGGGATTTTTCACCTCTGCATAGGGCTTGGTTCACTGGCTTAAGATAAAAATAATCTAAGCAGTCTCTGTATGCTTAATGACAATAGAAGTTTTTGTTAAGATCTCCGGTCAGCTTCAGCTTTTCAATTGGTTCTGTCACAGGTTGAGCCCAATTGTACCAGCCATTGCCCACAAGATAGTCACTTCAGGGTGTGAAATAACAATTTTGTAAACAAAATTGCCTGCAGGAGGACAGATTTCAATTTTCAGGCAGCAGCCTGAACGATTGCTGTGAATTCATCCGCCTTGAGGCTTGCACCGCCTACCAGCGCACCATCGATATCGGGCTGAGCGAAGAAATCTGCGGCGTTATCTGATTTCACCGATCCGCCGTAAAGCACTCGAACCTCACCGGCAAACATTTCTCCAAAGGCATCTGCCAGAAACGGGCGGATCACTTCCGCCACGACGCCGTTGGCGCCCTCGGCTGTAGCTGCTTTGCCAGTTCCGATTGCCCATACTGGTTCATAAGCAATGACTACCGCGTTCCCATCCTCCAGATCGAGGCGCGCCAGACCTTCTTGTAATTGGGTGGTAATGACCTCAGCTGTGCGGTTAGCATCGTTCTCTTCGAGGGTTTCACCCACACACAATATCGGGAGCAGACCATGAGCCAGCGCCGCATGAATTTTCCGGTTGACACTGGCATTGGTCTCCTGAAAATACGCCCTTCGTTCAGAATGTCCAATGATCACATATTGGCACAGCTCCGCAACCATCGCCGGTGAGATCTCCCCGGTATAAGCGCCCGACGCCTCCCAATACAGGTTTTGTGCCCCCAGGGCAATATCGGTACCCTCCAGCAAAGCACGGACCGCGAGCAGAGCTGTAAATGGTGGGCATAACACTTTTTCTACACCCTGAATAGACTGAAGACCTGGCACCAGCTCAGACACCAGGTGGCGCGCTTCTGCGACCGATTTGTACATTTTCCAGTTTCCGGCAACCAGAGGTACTCTCATATCTTAGTTCCTTCCTGATTATTTCCGTCTTCAAGCGCCGCTGTTGCGTCTCTCAAGCGCCGCAACACCAGGCAGCTCCAGACCTTCCAACATCTCCAGTGATGCTCCCCCTCCGGTAGAAATGTGTGTGATCTTATCTGCTAAACCGGATTGGTTGATCGCGGCGACCGAATCTCCACCGCCGATGATGGTGGTAGCCTCACTTTCGGCTACGGCCTCGGCGACTGCAAAAGTGCCTTTGGCAAAACTCGGGAATTCGAAGACACCCATCGGACCATTCCAGACTACCGTCCCAGCCTTGCGGATCACTTTTGCGAAGTTGGTTACACTCTCCGGACCGATGTCCATGATACGCCAACCATCTGGAACCGGACCCACAGACATGATGCGTGATTCAGCATCCCGGTCGAAACGGTCTGCTATGACAACATCAACGGGCAAACGCAAACGGCTGCCGCCTTCCAGGACCAGCTCGCGGGCAGTCTCAAGTGCTTCGTTTTCGACTAACGAATCACCCACCGGATATCCCTCAGCTTTGAAAAACGTATTCGCCATGCCCCCACCGATGAGAACCTGATCGGCGCGCTTCAACAGGTTGCGGATGACGCCGATCTTATCGCTTACCTTGGCACCTCCCAGTATGGCAATGAAAGGTTTTGCAGGATCTTCAATTGCCTGACCGAGGTATTGGATTTCCTTTTCCAGCAGAAATCCTGCTGCACCTGGCAGGATGTGAGCGACACCCTCTGTAGATGCATGCGCCCTGTGTGCTGACCCGAAGGCATCATTGACATACAGCTCCCCTAAAGCAGCCAGTTCCTTGGAGATCTGTGGATCGTTTTTCGTCTCACCTGCATGGAAGCGTGTATTTTCGAGCAGGAGGACATCACCAGGTTTCAACGCCAGCGACGCCTGCACGGGCAGCTGGACCAATACAATCGACGGAAAATGCGACCGGGCGATTCAGCAAGCTTACTCAAGTGCTCCGCAACCGGCTTCAAGGAGAATTCCGGTTTTGGCTCACCTTTTGGACGACCGAGGTGCGAGCACAGCACCAGAGAGGCACCCTGTTCAAGTAAATAATACAAAGTGGGCAGCGCAGCCCGGATGCGCGTATCATCACCTACCTTGCCATCAACCAGGGGGACGTTAAAATCAACGCGCACCAGCACCCGCTTGCCGGTATAGTCGACATCGCGAATTGTTTTCTTATTGAGCATTCAAACCTCCAGCACAGGGAATAGAATTCCCCTCTGGACAAAGGTGTATCTCGGCTGTATCAGCTTGCTTATAGCTGTTTGGCGATCATAGCTGCCAGGTCTGCCGTGCGAACCGAGTAGCCCCATTCATTGTCGTACCAGGCGACAATCTTTGCAAACGAGCTGGTTCCCTCGCCCATCACCATGGTAAAAGGCAGGTCGATCGACGAGCTGTGAGGGTCGCCCTTATAGTCGACGCTGACCAGCGGTTCTTCGACAGCCTGCAAAATACCTTTGAGAGGACCTGCAGCCGCATCCCGGTAATCCTGGCGGAGCTGTTCTGTGGTTGTTCCCTTTTCAAGTTCTACGGTCAGGTCGATCACCGAGACTGTCGATGTCGGCACACGCAGTGCATAGCCGTCCAGCTTTCCAGCCAGATCAGGGATAACCAGCTTCAACGCCCGCGCAGCACCGGTTGATGTCGGGATGATATTCATCGCAGCTGCGCGCGCGGCGCAGGTCGCTGTGCGGCAGATCCAGTATTTTTTGATCGTTTGTATAAGCATGGATCGTCGTCATGAAGCCACGAGCAATCCGGTATTTATCGTGGACCACTTTGACTGCCGGGGCCAGGCCATTCGTCGTACAGGATGCATTCGATATAACGTGATGCTTTGCCGGATCGTAATTTTTGTCGTTGACCCCCAGGACAACGGTCAGGTCCTCACCCTGCGCCGGAGCAGAGATAATCACCTTCTTGGCCCCGCCCTTGGTAATGTGATTATCCGCACCTTTGACGGCCTTACCCTTTTTATTTACTCCATCGCTCTTGATTGTGAAGATACCGGTGCTCTCGACCACGATCTCCACACCCAGATCTCCCCACGGGATATTGGCTGGATCAGTCTCCCTGAAGGCAGCCACTTTCTTGCCATTGATCAGCAGCCCATCATCTATCACTTCAACACTGCCGGCAAATCTCCCGTAGTTTGTGTCATATTTAAAGAGATGCGCCATGGTTTTTAGATCACCGATGTCGTTGAAAGCAACTACCTCCAGCTGCTCTGGGTAATCATCCATGATTGCCTTAAGCACCTGGCGTCCAATCCTGCCAAACCCGTTAATTCCTACTTTTGTTGCCATTTGAAACCTCCATATATATTTATATTCTATAAAAAACGAGCGCGACCTTCAGCCTGAGCTGATCGCCTCATTAGAGAACGAATTATGGCTTTGGCTCCAGCCAAACCACTCTATTCTACCAGAGGCCCGGTGCGTTCTTCATACAAATCGATCAGTATTCGTGCTAACTTGTCAGAGTCGTGCCGCCAGGGATTATTATCGTCTGCTACATCAGAATAGTAGACGGAATATTCCTCTTCCAGGTCATTTTTCGAGAACACCCATTCCGAACCGGCCGGCAGGCTCCCACGCTGGCTATTATTCACCACAACGATATCAAACAGGTTCTCACCGACATGATCCACAATGACTGCAACGTGATCCTTCCAGGAAAACCCATCCGTCTCACCGGGCTGCGTGGCAACATTACAGACGAAGACTTTCATTGCACGGCTCGCCTGCACAGCTTTTGTAATATCAGGGACAAGCAAATTCGGCAGGATGCTCGTGTATAGGCTCCCAGGACCAATGATGATCAGGTCTGCAGATAGGATAGCGCGAATTGATTGCGGGAAGGCAGGTGGGCTGCTTGGCTCGAGCCACAGGTGGCGAACCTTGCCCGGTATTTGCGGGATGCGGCTCTCGCCTTCAACCCGCACTTCGCCAACCAGGTGCGGCAGCACGACATCCGCAACCAGACGAACATCATGTAAGGTGGAAGGCAGCACCCGACCGTGCACTGAGAGCACACGCCCCGATTCGGCAACCGCCGCCTCGAAGCTGCCCGTGATCTCAGCCAATGCGCTGATAAACAGGTTGCCAAATGAGTGCCCCTCCATCCCAGAGTAATCTCCTGGAAACCGGTATTGGAACAGCTGGGAGAGCAGCGCTTCGTCATTAGAGAGCGATGCAAGGCAGTTGCGAATGTCACCCGGGGGCAGAATCCCGATCTCACGCCGCAGCCTGCCGGATGACCCACCGTCATCGGCAACGGATACGACCGCTGTCAGGTTATAGGTGTATTCCTTAATTCCGCGCAGCAGGGTGGAAAGACCGGTACCACCCCCAATCGCCACGATGCGCGGGCCTTTCTCCCTGCGCCGGTGCTGTGAAAGCGTATGCACGACCGGGCGACCCGGACGGATAAAAGGGGTCATCAGCGTGCGGTTCAGCCCCAGGATTCCGGTCAGGATCAGTCCCAGTCCCAGTCCGCCGAAGATAACTGCTCGTAGGGGGCGGGCGAGGAATCTTAATGAAGCAGCCGAGACCAGCGGTAGCCACCAGGTTTCTGGCGCAGTGCGGTAGAAATCCAGAATCAAGATTGCCAGACCGACACCGATCAGCGTCGTTCCTGCCAGAATTAGCAGGAACCATCTCTTGACACCCAATCCAGGTACCAGCCACTGCAGGGAGCGTTTTGTTTTATCCCACAGCCCGCGGTACCATTTTGGCGATTTGTTCTCCATGGCTGTTCGATCATAGCAGTCTTTACATGTCTCGTCAACTGAGAATAGTTTATAATTTCTCCTGATATGGCGCAAGCTCCCCCAAAGAAAAGATGGAAGATAGCACCAAAAATATCTCCTGAGCTCAGCAGCCAGCTGGCAGGTTATCACCCGGTGCTGCAGCAGATCTTATTCAATCGCGGCTACACTACGGTGGAAGCAGCTCGTGATTACCTGGAAGCCCGGCGCCCGGAAGGTACCGAGGCATTCGATATGCAAGGCATCCCCGAGGCCGTCGAGCGGATAATCCGGGCGATAAAAAACAGTGAGGTAATCGCAGTATATGGGGATTACGATGTTGATGGTGTCACAGCGACAGCATTGCTGTCACAGGTATTGATCTCACTCGGCGCAGATGTCATTTCTTACATCCCCAACCGGTTTGACGAAGGTTATGGGTTGAATTTCGAAGCCATTGACCATCTCTCCGCTCAAGGGGTGCGCCTGATCATCACCGTCGACTGTGGCATTCGATCGCTGGCGGAAGCCGAGCACGCATATCAGCTTGGCATGGAGATGATCATCAGCGACCATCACCATCCTGCAGGCTCTCTCCCGCATGCGGCTGCCATAATCAACCCCAAACAACCGGGTGATGAATACCCGCAGAAAGATCTGGCGGGAGTGGGTCTGGCATATAAACTTGCCAGTGCCTTACACAAGAAACTGACCGGCGACAGCGATGGACGAGATATTGACCCATACCTCGATCTGGTTGCATTGGGGACGGTAGCAGACCTCGCTCCGTTGGTCGGGGAAAATCGCTATATGGTACGCAGCGGTCTCGAATATCTGCGCCGCCCGCAGCGGCAGGGAGTCATGGCACTGATGGGAGTCGCTGGTCTGGAGCCCGATAAGATCAAAGCCTCTCACATCGGTTTCGTCCTGGGTCCCCGCCTGAACGCCGCCGGGAGGATGGAGTCTGCTCTGGCAGCCTTAGAGCTGCTGACCACAACAGACGTTCAGAAAGCAGCCGGGTTGGCGCAGAAACTGGATGTCCAGAACCGTGAGCGTCAGAAAGAAACTCGGGAGATCCAGGAACGTGCCGAACAGATCGTACTTGAACACGATCCGGAGGCCTTATTATTCTTTGCTGCAGACCCGGGGTTCAACCCAGGCGTGGTCGGACTGGCTGCTTCTCGATTAAGCGATCTATATTACCGGCCGGCTATCGTCGCCCACCAGGGAGAGCAGTTCACGCGTGGCTCTTGCCGCAGCATCCCAGAGTTCCACATCACAGATGCGCTGGATCAATGCGCCGATTTGCTGGATCACCACGGTGGACATGCCGCCGCCGCTGGGTTTACCGTTGCCAACGAAAATCTATCAGAGCTGGTCAGGAGACTGCAGGAGATCACTGCCGATAAGCTGGCTGAAATCGATTTGCGACCTACCCTTAATGCCGATCTGGAAATCCCCCTGGGTGACTTGAAACCCGGTTTGCTGGATTACTTGAATATGCTGCAGCCAACGGGATTCGGCAATCGCCAGGCTTATTTCGTGTCTCGGGAGCTCAAACCGATGGGAGTCAGAGCGATCGGACGGGATCGGACCCATCTGAAGTTCAGTGTGACGGATGGCTGGATCACATTTGACGCGATTGCCTTTCAACAGGCTCACTGGCATGATGTTATGCCCCCCCGAATCGATATCTTCTATACATTTGAACTGAACGAGTATAACGGTCGCTCTTCTCTTCAACTCAATGTGCGCGACATAAAGCCCAGCGGCAGTCCGGATTGATGCGTTGTAGAGTTATGAACCCAGTGCAGCTTCTGATTTGCCAGAATCGAATCTACAGATTGCGGCTTCCCTGATGTATAGCGACAACATCCTTTACCAGTTCAAACGCCCGTACATCTTCGCGCATCGTGGTGCGAGTGCTTACGCACCGGAAAACACAATTGCCGCATTTATGTTGGCTATCCAGCAAAGTGCAGACGCGATCGAGCTAGACGCCAAGCTCTGTGCCGATGGGCAAGTCGTCGTCATCCATGACCAGACGGTCAATCGGACCACCGGTGCAGATGGCAGGGTTGCAGACATGACTTTGGCAGAACTGCAAAGATTGGATGCTGGCAGTCATTTTGACGTCACCTTTCACGGGGAGACCATCCCAACACTGGATCAGGTGCTGGAAGCGGTCGGCAAACAGACGTATATTAACATCGAGCTTTCCAATTATTCTTCCAAGACCGATCATCTGCCTGAAAGGGCTGCCGAGATTGTAAAGCGACATGCACTGACCCATTGGATTATGTTCTCTTCCTTCAATCCTGTTGCCCTTATACGGGCAAAAAGAGTGTTGCCGGATGTCCCGGTTGGGCTGCTGGCATTAAAGGGCAGGAGTGGTGCCTGGGCACGCTCCCGCCTGGGCAGCATACTGAACTATCAGGCGCTGCACCCTCACTATACGGATATCGACGAGAGGCTTGTGGAGAGACTGCATCGTAAAGGTATCAGAGTTCACCCATTTACCGTGAACAGCGCCGGCGATCTGCTGGGTATGACCCGGCTGGATATCGATGGCATCATCACAGATGACCCTATGTTAACCCGGCAAATTATCACCCAGCCAGATGTCCCCAGCTCACAAGTACTGCGTGATCAGCGATGATCCCATACATCTGGTTTGAACAGGCCGCCGAAAGAATATCAGACCATATTCTGGCAACCCCGCTGACATACGACCAGGATAATGATATCTATTTAAAGTGGGAAAACCAGCAGGTAACCGGTTCGTTCAAAGCGCGCGGCGCGCTCAACAAAGTGATGATTCTGCAGCCATGGGAGCGAGAGCTCGGAATAGTCACTGCTTCAGCTGGCAATCATGGTCAAGGACTGGCACTGGCAGGAAGATTGGTGGATGCGCCGGTCATCGTCTTTGCCTCTCAAAACGCGTCACTCGATCAAAATCAATGCCATGCGGGAACTCGGCGCGGAGATCCGGTTCGTCCCGGGTGGATATGGTGATGCCGAAAAAGCAGGGCTGGAATATGCCCACAAGCAAGGGAACACCTGGGTATCTGCCTACAACGATGGTCAGGTTATAGCCGGGCAGGCTACCCTGGCACTGGAAGTTCTATCCACTCCGCAGCTCCCTAATAAATTGACGTGGGTTGTACCTTGTGGGGGAGGGGGTTTGCTGGCAGGCATCGCCGCGGTTGTAAAAACCAATCCTACATCAAGACCCCATCGTCTGGTTGGAGTACAGAGCGTGGCATCACCATACATGTACGAGCTGTTCAATAACCGCCCACAGGAAGATGTGCGTGAACTTCCCAGCCTGGCAGATGGCCTGGCAGGACCGGTCGAGAAAAATTCCCTTACAATTCCCATCATACGAAATCACGTAGACGAGATGCTCCTGGTGAGCGAGGAACAGATCATCGAAGCGATGGCGTACGCCTGGAATCGGTATCAGGAGCGTATTGAGCCTGCGGCTGCCGTCCCATTGGCAGCTGTGCTGACAGGAGAGATTTCGTCTAGGCCGGCTCTGGTCGTGATTTCTGGTGGTAATATCGATAGCAACCAGCATGGAAAACTTATCCAGATGACTGCTTCACCGTCCATTTAAAGACAGAGAAGGCTATGTGATTATATGGAAATTACTGACGAATATACCTCTGATGAAATAATGGTCGTTTGTATGTCCCGCCAGATACGTGATGGGGAGATCGTCGCGCAAGGACTGGCAACCCCTTTGGTCGCCTGCGGCTATCTGCTTGCACGTCTGACCCATGCCCCAAACCTGTATTTCGCGTCTGCCATTGGACAGGGCATCTGCCGCCAACCTGCCCCGTTAAGCATATCGAGAGTGGAGAGCCTTTGGCTGGACCGTTCCTTGACCAATGTTGGCTTTGTCACTGCCGCAGCAGATGTCCTGCCGCGATTGCGGCCCATGGAGTTCTTTAGACCCGGCCAGATCGATGCATTTGGCAACTTCAACAATATCGCCTTTGGGAAAGATTATCTGACCGGGGGTCGTCCACGGATGCGTCTGCCCGGTTCAGGGGGTATTCCAGATGTGACCACCTTTATCAGCGATATATACCTGTATGTCCCACGTCACTCAAGGGTCACATTTGTGCCTGAACTCGATGTGCGCTCCGGATTGGGTCATGCCGCAGAGCGCAAACTCGGCGCCGGACCTAATTATTTGATCTCCGATTTCGGCCAGTTTGATTACATGAATGGTCGTATGCGGCTGACCTCTTACCATAAAGGGGTCAGCATCACCCAGATCCAGGCTCGCACAGGCTTCGAATTGGATATCGCCCCAGATGTCCGGGAAACACCCCATCCTACCAGCAAAGAGATTCGGCTGCTTAGGGAAGAGATCGATCCATTAGGCATCCGCAAGCTCGAGCTCTTAGGGGGTGCTGCCCGGAAACAGGCTTTGCGTGATATCATGTCCTACGAAGCAGCAAATCCTGGACGGTAAAACAGCTAAGATGTTCGTGACTCAGATTAACCATAAATCTACGATGAGAAATCGCTTCAATAAACGACCTCGCTGGCTGTCCGCCGTGTGGTTTGTGCTTTTGGCAATTATCGTCTTTAATCCCCTCTTGAGCGGTTTCGCTGTCCTGGCTCAGGAAAGCGATTCTCCCGATGAGAAGTCCCAAGATATGCTGGCACTGCTCTCACCGGAAGAACGGATAGGTCAGCTGTTCCTGGTTACTTTTACCGGCATGCAGGTAGATGAAGGCTCCCCGATCCATAACCTCATCCTTAAGGAGCATATCGGCGGTGTTGTGTTGCTGGCAGCGAACGATAATTTCACTACTGGTGATGCTGCCATGCAGCAGGTCATAACGATGAACCGCCAACTGCAGCTTATCCGCTGGGCGGCATCTCAGCAGCCGCAGCTCGATCCGGCCACGAACGAAACTTATCTGATTAATTACACACCGCTCCTGATCGGCACTTACCAGGAGGGTGACAGCCACCCGTACGATCAAATACTCACCGGGGTGACGAGATTGCCAAGTGGGATGGCAATGGGTGCGACCTGGAACACAGAGCGTGCTCGCCAGGTTGGGAGCATCCTGGGAGGTGAGCTGGCCGCTCTCGGCATCAATCTATTGATCGGTCCATCCCTGGATGTGCTGGAAACTCCAAACCCGGACAGTTCGAGTGACCTTGGAACGCGCACCTTCGGGGGTGATCCGTTCTGGGTTGGTGAGATGGGAAAGGCATTCATAACCGGTCTCCACCAGGGAAGCCAGGGTCGAGTAGCATCAATCGCCAAACATTTCCCAGGAAATGGTGGTGCAGACCGCCCTGCCGAGGAAGAGGTATCAACCGTCCGGAAATCATTCGACCAGTTGAAGAGGATCGATCTCGTACCATTCTTTGCCGTAACAGGCGATGCACCATCTGCTGACGCCACCGCAGATGCCTTGCTTGCTTCTCATATCCGCTATCAAGGCTTCCAGGAGAACATTCGAGCAACCACCCGCCCGGTAAGCTTCGATCCCCAGGCATTTAATCAACTGATGAGCCTGGACCCACTATCGATATGGCGTGATGCCGGCGGAGTTATCGTCAGTGACAACTTAGGCAGCCGGGCTGTACGCAGCTTTTATGAGCTGACGGGGCAAGAGTATGAGGCCAGGCAGGTCGCGCTGAATGCCTTCCTGGCAGGGAATGATATTCTCTATTTAGGCGATATTGCAGATAACGAAAATCCCGACCCATATGCTGAAATCATCCGCACATTAGATTTTTTCACCCAGAAATATACCGAAGATCCTGCCTTTGCACAAAGGGTCGATGAATCTGTGCTCAGGATCTTGAAGATGAAATACCGCCTGTATCCGATATTCAATTTAGCAAACACCCTCCCGCCGATCGATGGTTTAGAATCCATCGGCCTGTCTGACGACATCGTGTTCGAAACTGCTCGGGAAGCGGCAACATTGATTAGCCCCGCCGTGGCTGAGCTGGACAATGCCGTGCCCGAAGCCCCAAAGCGCTCAGACCGGATCGTTTTCATCAGCGACACGATGACTGCCAAACAATGTAGTGAGTGTCCCGACGAGCCGATATTCCCAGCCGATTCGATGGAACAGGCAGTACTTCGGTTATATGGACCGCAAGCCGGCAGTCAGGTGCTGCCCTTCAATCTCACATCTTACTCTCTGGTTGACCTTCTGGAGATGCTTGACAGCCCGCGAAACTCTACCCAGTTGGAGATCGACTTACGACGTGCCCAATGGATCGTGTTCGGCATGCTAGATATCAACAAAGATGATCCGAATTCCCAGGGGATGCTAAGGTTTCTGTCGGAGCGACCGGATCTATTCCAGCAAAAGAAACTGATCGCTTTTGCCTTTAACGCGCCGTACTTTCTGGATGCGACCAACATCTCCAAGTTGACCGCCTATTATGGTTTGTATTCAAAAATCCCGGGCTTTGTGGACGTCGCCGCCAGGCTTCTATTTAAGGAACTAACCCCGACCGGTGTCTTACCGGTCTCAGTCCCGGGAGTGGGATATGACTTAATCACCATGACATCTCCTGAGCCAGACCAGGTCATCCCTCTGGAGCTGGACCAGGACATCGACCAGCCCACGGATAGTTCAGTAACTCCGGAACCACTGCCCACACCTGAGATCCGCCTCGGCAGCAGCATACCACTCCGTACAGGAGTTATCATCGACCGGAATGGGCATCCTGTACCGGATGGAACACCAGTGCAGTTCATCGTATCGACCGATGGCGTTGTCAGCACGTTCCCCCAGATCGAAACCACTGTTGGCGGTGTAGCCAAATCCAGTCTCCAGGTAACCAGCCCCGGGATTTTGGAAGTGCGCGTCGAGAGCGAGCCTGCAAAGCAGTCCAATGTCCTCAGGTTCGATATTCCATCCGATAGCAGTCAGCCCAGTACGCCAACCCCAACCGTCGCTCCCAGCTCAACACCTGAGCCGACGCTTACCGCGACCATCCCGCCAACACCGGTAATCATCGCGGAAACCTCCGGCGATGATGGCTTAACCCTGTTCGACTGGTTCGTGGCGATCATTCTGGCTGCCACGATCTCGTTCGTATTCTATCGATTATCAGCCTTGGCTGGGCAAGTACGCTGGGGAATACGAGGTGGTTTCTTCGCTCTCATCGGAGGCCTGATCGCATACTGCTATCTGGCCTTATCCCTCCCAGGCAGTGATGTTATGCAGTCGTCTCTGGGTGGCTGGGGGATTATTCTGGTGACCACGATAGGATCGTTCGTGGGTTTGATCTCGACCATGATCTGGCGTGAGACAAAGAAAGGTGCCCGCCGGTAAACCTGCGGGCACAATCACTTCCAACAGCAGTCTATTCATTTACCTATTGGATCAAGGTCAGGATAAGGCTTACCAGGACCAGAGCTGCGGTGATCCAGATCAATGTCATCTCTGTGGGTGAAGACACCAGATCTGCCATCGAAGGTGTAGGCAGTGGCGCGCGTGGCTTTGTGACCGGGTTCCAATCACCTAACAAAGCATTCCTGAATTCTTCCATATCCTGAGGGCGATCTTCTGGGTGCAAACTCATCGCCCAAGAGATTGCGCGCTCCGTCCGCAGACTGATATCCGGGTTGATCTGGCGAGCGGGAACAAGAATATCAGGCCTGAGAAAGAGCTCCCGTGCTTCTACCGGACGCGTATTGGTCAATAAGTGATATAAAGTTGCCCCGAATGCATAGATATCACTGCGGCTGTCTGTATGCCCGCTAATCACCACCGTACTGTTCCAGGGGGGTGTAGATGGCTGTCCCGCGACCCTGCAGGATCGTAATTGTCACCTCATCCGATGCCAGGATCTTCACCAGACCAAAATCAACCAGCTTCAACAAACCGCTGGGGGTGAGTTTCAGGTTGCTGGGTTTGATATCACGATGCAGGATGGGTGGTTTCTGGCTGTGCATGTAAGTCAATGCATCTGCCAGCTGGCCAGCCCAGGACAGCACCTCTCGCTCGGCCAAGAACTGGCCTTTTTGGTGTGCTTCGGACATCAATGTCCGCAAATCTTGCCCTGGAACAAAATCCATTATCAGATAATCTCTTGCGCCGATCGAGAAAAAATCGGATACTTTTGGCAAGTTTGGGTGATCCAGACGCGCCAAAACTGTCGCTTCGCGCAAAAACTGTTCACGAGCTTGCTTAATGAGCTCCGCCGGCATCGTTCGATCGTGCTCGACTTCTTTTAAAGCACATAGACGACCTGCAAGGCGCAGATCATCAGCCAGGTAGATGCTCCCCATTCCACCATGGCCAATAATGCGGCGTATCTTGTAGCGATTCTTTAGTACTTCTTCTGCTTTTAACGGCGTAGGCATTTAATTATGAGGGCGGCGTTCTCCTTAATCCAAAGGTTTTAATCCAGTTTTGTGTTTAAAACCTTTATAATATTATACACTTGGAGTGAGGATGATGGAGAGAAAAATCGAAGACAGCCCAATGTTGGTTGCCCAGGCTGGACCATTGAATGGTCAGCGCTGGCCCTTACGGAGCAATCTGGTCATTGGCCGCGAAGCTTCCTGTGATATCGTCATAGCAGACCGGCAGGTGTCTCGCCAGCATGCGACCCTCGCGCTCACTTCAGAGGGGATCATCGTAGAAGACCTGGACAGCAAAAACGGCACCCATCGCAATGGCAAATTACTAGATGAAGCTGTTGTGCTCGAAGATGGCGATGTACTTCAGATTGCATTGGCCCAGCAATTTATCTATCTCAGCTCCGATGCAACCCTGCCTCTCGATGCTGAAGGGCTGGTCTATCCACCTCTAAAGACGAACCTGCTCCACCTGGAAAAACGATCCCGGCGAGTATGGATTGGCGAGAGTGAGGTTACACCCCCACTCTCAGTTGCGCAATACACTCTTCTGGATATGCTCTATGAGCATCAAGGGAGGGTGGTCACCAGAGCAGATTTGATCCGCACCATCTGGGGGGAAGAACAGGCAGTTACTGTCTCAGAACAAGCCCTGGATGCGCTGGTTCGGCGTTTGCGGGACCGTCTGGACGGGATCAACTCCGACCATCAATTTATCGTAACGGTCCGTGGTCACGGGCTACGCCTGGACAACCCTTCAATCGAAGATTAAGCTTTCGAGGGATACCTGGCAATCAACTACCCGGTCAGGTTTCTCTCCATCGAGAATCGCAGCACCTGCCGGTGCAGCTCTTTGATCTGGGCCGTCAGCTCCTGGTCCTGCCCTTCATCGACCTGCGCCACGATATTGGTCAGCGCGCTGATAAGCTCATCCGTTACCTGGTCGTTGTTCTCCTCCAGCAATTTCCGTCGCTCAGCCGGGTCCTGTGCTTCGAGCAAGGCTTCGATGAATTCTACCTCAGGCGGGGCAGAGCTCAGGCTCCTCACGTAATCAACCAGCTCCTGAAGCCTGGCGCTCCTCTCGAGATCTCCTGCCTCCCTGGCAGCCTGCAGGCTCGTATTTAACTCCTGCATGAAGAACTCATCGACCGCACCGAGATTTTGCTCTAGAGCTTGGATCGGATCAGGTGCCTGCATGATGCTGTTCAGCAGCTGCCGTGCAGCTGCCTGGCGCCGTGCCGCTTGCTGATCTAATTCCTGCGTATATTGGAGCAGTTTCTCCCGGATGCCGATCAAGCGCGCCCGACCATCTCCTCGCGCCCGTTCAATTCTCTCGCTCAACAGCCGGAAAAACTCATAATCCATTCCAGGACGTGCCAGGCTGACAAATGCACGCAGTCGTGTATCGTTTGGAGATTTGATCACCATATCCAGCAGATCATCCCGGGTGAGTTTTTCTCCAGCCTCTTGTAAGACGGCAACGGCTGCCTCGATCTCACGGGATTGTTCCTGCACCTCTCTACCGAATGTCGTGATCGGAAGCAGTGCCTGTTGGAGCTCAGCCAGCTGCTGCGCGCCTGCCTGGTCACCGCCACCCAGAGCGGCTTCGGCTATCCGTGCGATCAGGGAGAAGAACTCCGCATCCATCGTTTCATCTTCCTGTTTAGCGATTTCTTCTCGTGCATCATCGGGAGCCGTCAACAACCTCTGGATGAGATTCAGCTTATTCTGCTGGGCCTGTATCATCTCACGGGTGATTCCATCCGCTTCGAGGACACGCTCGACAAGCCCTTGCATTGTCAGAGTTTCTTGTGGTCGCAGCAAATACCCTTTTCGTTTTTCTTGTGGCAGCCTGTTTACCACTTGATTGATCAACGATACCCAGAAGTCTCTCCTGGTCATTGCGTGGTAGTCCCAACTCAGGTGGTACATGGGTTAGAAGCAGCTCTTTATCAGGATCGTGGTAAACAATAGGTGTCGGCAAGTTTCCGGTAAATCCACATACCGGGCACTGGATGAAATTATACGATCCTTGGATTAGAGTTGCCTTCGCTGATGGGTCTTCACCAGCATCGAACAATTGTGTAATATCCGCTGTTACAGGCTGTCGGCAGTTCGGGCAGCTAACATTTGTTCTTGTCATGAATTTCTCCTGGTCAACCTTTCCTTAATTATCACTTCCTATAAAACTTCTTCAATCCCTGTTTATCTCGGCAGCGAGAAACAAATCCTCGCTCCCTCTCTTGGTTTGGGATCGACCCAAATTCGCCCCCCATGCGCTTCGACAACCGCCCGCGCAAGATACAGTCCCAAACCCGCCCCTTTGGTTTTCCGGGCGGCATCCGATGCCCGGTAAAAACGATCGAATACATGTGGGATATCATCCGGAGCAATCCCCGGACCTTCGTCGCTCACACATACGACGATATAACGATTATGTATCTGTCCGGATATCTTGATCTCTCCGCCATCAGGGGAATATTTTATCGAATTTGAGATCATATTCTGGAGCACCTGTGATATGCGGTCCTCATCCGCCATGATGATGGGGAACTCCCCGGGGAAGTCAACTGTGATCGTATGTGATTCTGTCTGGGTGCGGAAGCGCTCTGCGATCCTCTCCGCCAGCGAATTGACCAATAGATCGGTCTGGTTGATAGATAGTGCTCCAGCCTGAAGCCTCGACGCATCCAGCAGGTTCTCAATCAGGGCTGTCAGGCGGTCGGCTTCCTCTTCGATCACCGCCAGGCTATCCTCAACAATTTTTCGCTCCCAGGAGGCATCCTCCCTCCGCAGCGTGCTCACATAGCCTTTGATCAATGCAACCGGGGTCTTCAGCTCGTGACTGATAACAGATATGAATGTGCTCTTCAACTCCTCCGCCTCGCGGAAGCGAGTGATGTCCCTTACCGTGGCGACGATATTGCGTAAATTTCCTTCCGGATCGACCAAAGGGGCATAAGTAATGCCAACCGGCAGCGTCAGCCCGTCGGAGCGCTCCAAATCCCCTTCGACGTACAGGGTTGCGTTGGGTGTGAGCGGCCAACCTGCCTTCTCACCCTGCTCGAGAGTCAGCCCGTCCTTTTGATTGAACAATTGGATCACTTCACTGTGCTGTTTCCCGTGAATCGTTGGCTGGGGGACGCCTAACAGGCGTGCCAGTGCGGGGTTGCAGCGCTCAACGGAATGGTCCGGTGAGATGATCATGATGCCATCTGCGGCGGAATCCAACAGCGCGTCCATGCGCTGCTTCTCGCGGCTGATCTGGGAGTACAGCTGGGCATTCTGCACGGCAATTGCAGCCTGATCGGCAAAGCTCTGCAGCAGGGCGGTATCGTTCTTGGAGAACACGCCCTGATAATTACGGAAAACGAATATCACGCCGATAACTTGCTGGCGCACGATCAGAGGCAGACCCACCCCGGTCAGCAGACCCATGCTCGCCGCTCGGGTAAGGTTCTGCAGCAGGCGGTTGATCTCGGGCAGTTCGAAAAGCGCCTGGTCCTTGTGTTCGGGTACTGCGGCTAATAAAGGGTCAAGGTAGCGCAGCAAAGCAGTGGGGATGCCATAGGACGCCCTGACATTCCACCCGCCCTGCTCTCCACGCAGTACAACCAACCCTGCCTGACCTGCCAGCATCTCGGCAGAAATTTTCAGGATGCGTTCTAACAGTACATCTAAGTTGAGCTCTTGTGTAATCGCACGAGATATCTCCAGCAGATAATCCCGCTGGCGAACTCGAAAATCAGGCAACAATTAAAGCCTCTTTCTTGCTGCTTACCAATGCTTCCTCGAAAATTTCCAGCGCCCTATCTACTTCCTGCTTATTGACGCTTAAGGGTGGTGCGAAGCGGATCGTGCTCTTGCCGCACCCCAGCAGCAGCAGACCACGATAGAATGCATCCAGAATAACGCGATCGCGCAGCTCTTCGGCGGGTTCTTTTGATGCGGCGTTTTTGACGAACTCAACACCGATCATCAGCCCGATGCCCCGCACCTGCCCGATGCCGGAATAAGCACCGGCAGCATGACGGGTGGCGATCTCTTCCAGGGCATCCGCGAGATATTCTCCTACCTCGGCCGTGTTCTGCAGCATCCCGTTCTCCAGGACATCGATCGTTGCCAGCGCGGCCGCACAGGCTAACGGGTTGCCGCCATATGTGTTCCCGTGCGTACCTTTGTCCCAGGTAACGATACGCTTGCGTGCGATCATCGCCCCCAGCGGCATTCCGGAGGCGATACCCTTCGCTGAGCAGACGATATCAGGCTCGACCCCGAAGTTCTCGATTGCCCACCATTTACCGGTGCGCCCCATGCCAGACTGCACTTCATCGACAATCAGCAAGATACCATGCCTATCACACACCCTTCTCAAAGCGGGGAAAAACCCGGGCGATGGTACGATATAACCCCCCTCACCCTGGATCGGCTCGACCAGGACGGCGGCTACTTCATCAGCAGGGACAAGTTTTTCGAAAATCTGGTGCTCGAGGTAATCTACAACTGCCTCGCCATAATCCTCGCCTGGGCGGAGGGACAATACCGGGCGGTACGGGTCGGGAAATGGAACGTGGGTGACCCCACCTATTAATGGATAAAAACGACTGTGGTAGGCTGCTTTGCTGGCTGTCAACGCCAATGCCCCCATAGTACGACCATGGAACCCACCCAAAAATCCGATCAGTTGGGTCCTGCCCGTGTAATGCCGCGCCAGTTTGATGGCCGCCTCGACACTCTCTGTACCAGAGTTCGTCATAAATGAGATCGCATCTTCATCAAACGGGGCGATCTGGTTTAGTTTTTCACCCAGCTCGACCCATTTCTCGTGGTAAAAATCCGAGGAGATGTGGATAAACTTTTCGGCCTGCTCCTGAATCGCTCTGACAACTTTTGGATGGCTGTGTCCAGTAGAGACGACAGCGATACCAGCAGCGAAATCAAGGAACTGATTTCCGTCCACATCCCACACATCTACTCCCTTACCATGATCCATCACAAAGGGATAATAGCGTGGGTAGGAGGATGAAATGACCTTATAGTCACGGTTTACGATTTCCCTGGCTTTGGTACCAGGCAAGTCCATGATCGGCATACTGAGTCTCCTGATTTATCCTTTTAATCATAATATTCTGTCATGTGTCTTCTACATAACCAGGAAATTATATCACCGCCTATTGCCATCAAAAATAACTTACCAAACTGTCCGGGGCTCACCCAGATCGTCCGACCGGAACACGGGGATTTCGGTAAATATCGTCTTTACGTGCGGGTTAATAGACTGCCGGAGTGATGCTCATTCCTGGAAAACGGTTTATAATCTGTCCCCGTGGCTGACCGTGGGAAATAAATAAACAACATGAATTCTCGACACAGCTTTTCATTTGACCTCGTTGCCCAGGATGGGAGGGCGCGGGCCGGGATGATCCATACAGCACATGGGGATATTCCGACTCCGGTCTTCGCGCCGGTCGGCACCCAAGCGACTGTGAAATCACTAACCCCTGCCCAGCTCAGCGAGCTGGGTGCCGGTCTGGTCCTGGCGAACACCTACCACCTCTATCTGCGACCAGGCGACGAGCTGGTGGCCGAGTTTGGCGGGCTGCACCAATTCATGAACTGGCACAGCCCTATCCTGACAGATTCGGGCGGCTTTCAAGTGTTCTCACTGGCTGACAGCCGGGTGATCGATGATGAGGGGGTGACATTCAAAAGCCATATCGACGGCTCCACACACCGTCTGACCCCTCAAAGATCCATCCAGATCCAGGAGAACCTGGGCGCGGATATCATCATGGCATTCGATGAGTGCGCTCCTCCTGATGACAGGGAATACAACCAGCAAGCCATGCAGCGGACACACGCCTGGGCAGTTATTTGCAGGGAGGCCTGGCGCCGGCAGGACCAGGCTTTGTTCGGAATCGTTCAGGGCGGTATCTTCCCGGACCTGCGCCAACAATCTGCAGAATTCATTGCCAGCCTGGATTTCCCTGGGAATGCGATCGGGGGGTTGTCGGTCGGTGAAACAAAGTCCGAGATGCACGCCATTTTGGAGGTGGTTGATCCGATCCTCCCGGTTGATAAACCTCGCTACCTGATGGGCGTGGGCACGCTTGAGGATTTGATAAACGGTGTCATGAGAGGCGTGGATATTTTCGATTGTGTGCTGCCCACCCGGCTGGCACGCCATAATGCCGCGATGGTGAAGACCGGCAGGCTCAACCTGGTAAACGCTGCCTTCGCACACGATCCCGATCCGATCGATCCCGAGTGTACCTGCTATACCTGCCAGAATTTCACCCGTGCATACTTGAGACACCTGATCAGCGCCAAAGAATTGCTATCCGCTACCCTGCTCTCGATCCACAACCTGCACCATTTGATCGACCTCACCCAGCGGATGCGCCAGGCAATCATCGAAAACCGGTTTGACCAGTTCGCCGTGGATACCCTGCAATGACGTATCTCCAATCCATCCTCCTGGGGATCGTCCAGGGTCTGACCGAGTTTTTACCCATCTCGAGCTCCGGGCACCTGGTCATCGTCCCTTATTTCCTCAATTGGGATATCCCACCGCAAGATGCCTTCGTTTTCGATGTGCTCGTGCAGGTAGCCACTCTGGCAGCCGTGATCATCTATTTTTGGCGAGATCTGCTGGCAATCGGAAAGGCTCTCTATAGCGGGTTAAGAGCGAGGAAGCCGCTGGCGGAACCGGCTTCTAGATTGGGAATTTACATTTTGCTGGCAACCCTCCCAGCAGGGGTGATCGGGTTCTTAATTAAGGATTTTGTTGAACAGGTTTTCAACAGCCCAATGGCAACAGGGCTATTGCTGCTGGTGACTGCTGGTTTATTGGTGACCGCAGAAAGGGTCGGTGCGCGGACCCGAGAGCTTGATCGGGTCGATTGGAAAGATGCGCTCGTGATCGGTCTCTTCCAGGCGCTGGCGATCTTTCCCGGCATATCGCGTTCCGGAGCAACGATCACTGGTGGCATGACCCGCAACCTGAAGCGCGAGCCAGCCGCCAGGTTCTCATTTCTCATCTCAATCCCCATCATGGTCGCTGCCGGCGTGTTGGCAGTGCTCGACCTGGCAGAGATGCAGGGCAGTGCAGAATCCTTAACCGTACTTGCTGCGGGAATGCTCGCAGCAGCGATCACAGGCTATTTCTCGATTCGCTGGCTGCTCCAATACCTCACCCGGCGTCCATTATATGGATTTGCTATTTATTGCGCGCTGGTTGGAAGTCTTACCTTGCTGGTCAGCCTGTTTTGGGTATAGGTCTGTTGGGTGGGATAAACAATCTCAGGCCTCCTCAGAACCCGCTCGCAGTGCCGTAAACCTGGAGAACAGGTAAGACGAACAGAAATCCCGTATGAGGCTGGCTCAAGTCTCCGATCTGCTCCTGAACGGCGTCCACCATCTTATCGACCGTCTCCTGGTCTTCTACCACCGAAAACAGCGTGCGGTGATGGACCTCCCTGGTTTGCAGGAGGTCGCGTATGCTTGGCATCAGCGGTAGGTCATCCCGCAGCCCGGCTCGTCTCAGCCGCCCCAAACCGGTGCTCTCCAGTATCGTCACCCCGATAACTCCTACTGCTTCCCAGGCTTCCAGGATCGAGGTGCATTCCCCAGGATCATCGACAACAAACACAACCAGATAAGCCATAGAATACTCCTTCAAGCAGTGCTTGCGACTGCTGTACTTCTAGAAAACAAAGACCGCAGCAGAGGAGGTGTCAACAAAGTTGTTACGATGACAACTCCGACGATTGCCGCGAATGTTTGCTGGGATATGAATCCTTCCAAAATTCCCACCGACGCAACGATCAAACCTACTTCACCCCTGGACATCATTCCGACCCCAAGCTGCACGGATTCTAGATTGGTAAAACCGGCCAGTTTGGCACCTAATCCCGCACCAAACACTTTGCCAATGACAGCAACGACGATCATGACCAGCATCAGCAACACGCTCTGCGTAGTGAGCTGGCGAGCGTCCGCACTGAGACCGACATTGACAAAGAACACCGGCACAAATACGGCATATGCGAGCGTGGAGATCCCCGATTCAACTAATTCTTTTACCCGCGTCCGCGAAAACATCAATCCGGCCAAGAATGCACCCGTTAGTGCAGCCATACTACCCAGGGCTTCGGCTGCCCAGGCATACAGCAGTGCAACAACGAAAGCAAAGGCAATTAACCCCTTACTGATCGGCAAATTCTCGACCCTGTGTGACAATCTGGGCAGCACCCATATCCCCGCCGCGATCGCTATCGTGAGATAGACCACCATTTGAACGATCACCATCAGGATGCTCAGCCAGCTGCTATCGCTGCCAGTTTGAAGGATGGCTATGAATATGGACAGTCCCAGAACGACCAGCACATCATCGAAGACCGCTGCCCCAAGCATGCTGATGCCAACCCGGCTGCGCAGCACTCCAAGCTCCATCAGTGTTTGCGCCGAGATGCTGACACTGGTGGCTGAAAGGACCAGACCGATGAAGAGCGAGGCGAGCATATCCAGGCCGAACAAGATACCAACCAGAGCGCCCAACCCCATCGGAACGACCACACCAAAGATTCCTGCATAGACAGATACCTTGCCGGATTTTGCCAAGTCTGAGAGGTGTAAATCAAGCCCGGCGATAAACATCAACAACAGGACTCCCACTTCTGCAAGGTGTGAGATCGACTCTGCAAGATGTTCATCTGAGAAATATGGCCAGTGCAGGAAATTCAATATCGATGGACCCAGAATGATACCGACGATCAGTTCGCCCAATACAGATGGTTGGTTCAATCGATAGCTTATATAGCCACCAATTTTTGCTGCGACAATGATGACTACTAGTGCAATCGTGAATTGTAAAAAAGGTGTCATTTATTCATATCCAATATGATCTGTTTATACCTGGCTGCTGGTATCCAGATCGACCAACTCATCTTCTGTTACCCTACGCGTCGCTTCACCGCCAGCCTGGTCAGCAGTTTCAGCTTCTCCCACCGGCGGCCAAGGGGGTAATCCCAACAATTTGCGATGCACATATGCACCGACAATCTTACCCGAGGCGATCATCGGCACGACGATGATTGCACCCAGGAGGCCGCTCAGAACCAGCGCTCCGATCAACCCGATCACGACAATTGCCGGGTGAAGTCGCAAACGATTTCCTAGCAGCTGAGGTCTCAGCCATAGGTTATCCACCTGCTGGACGAGGGCGTAAACGATGATCAGCATCACGATCATCCCGATCCAGGAATATGGAATCAACCCGGCTTGATAAAGCAGCACCACACCAAGCGAGCCAAGCACGAGTAGAAGCGCTAAAACGAAGAAGATAAGCAGTTGGACCCTGAGAAACACAACCCAGGTATCGTCAATCTCATCCAGCAATCGAGCGGCGTCGGATTGGTAATCAGCCGGGAAAAGGCTTACCAACCAGGGTTTGATCTTAGGCCCGTCCTTCAAGAAGTAATACAGGCAGAAAACGATCACCATTCCCCACAGCAGGTTGGTTGTCAATCCGGAGAGGATATTGAATGAACCTCCAGGGATAAATGAGAGCACTCCACCCACTGCCTGCCCTATATTGTCAACCAGCAGTTCTGGTGAGAGCTGGAAGCCCAATATGCCAATCGGGCGCAAGATCCAGACTTGGATCTCCTGGATCGCTTCATTGAGGTTGATACCGAAGTTGCGAAACTGGTCATATGCAACCGCACCCAGTGCAGCTGGAAGCGACACGAGGATCACAAGGATCAGGATGATTACAATGATCGATGCCAGACTACGATTCAATCGAGCCCTGTTGGTCAAGAACCGCACCAAGGGGTCAATCAGATATGCCAGTAACGCTCCGATAAATACCGCTTCAACCAGCGGTAATGCAACAATAAACATCCAGATCAGGGAGATCAGGAGGATAATCGCCGCAACCCAGCGCGCTGTAAGCGACCATGCCGGGCTCTCTGTAGGGGAATTTGGGACACTCATAGCCAGTACAAGAATTATATACTACCCATTGCAAAATGGTATCGACATACCTTATATTCCCAGTTCAGCTCTGGTGCGCAGATAATGGACGATCTGTTCGCGGGTCAGTACACCGACTAACTCACCATGCGCCAGAACGGGTATCTGGGCGATATTTGCGCTGTCCATCGTCTGCAAGGCAGCCAGTAGATCGGTATCCGGATCTATGGAGATAATCCGGTTGACCGGTATCATCGCCGCACGGATAGTGGTAAAGCGCCACTTCGGCTGGGGAATTTGGGATATGTCACGGAGAGTAATCATCCCCTCCAGTTTTCCGTTATCAGCTACGAAGAAACAGCGCTGTCCCCCGGTCAGCACACGCTCTTCAACTAGCTGGTTGATCGACGCCAGGCTATCCACCCGGCTGCAATCCTGGCTCATGATCTGGGTGACTTTAACGCCGCTTAGTGCTTGCTGGATATTGGTCTGCGCAACCGAGCTTGCAGCAGCATTCTGCAAGAACCAGCCGATGAAAACCAGCCAAAGTCCATTTAGAAACTGCCCGCCGAATATCGAATAGACACCCCATCCAATGAAGCCAAACGCAACCACTTGTCCGAAAAAGGAGGCAATCCTGGTGGCCCGTTGGAAATCCTTTGTCGCCCACCAGACAACTGCGCGCAGAACCCGGCCACCGTCAAGAGGGAAGCCAGGGATCATGTTGAAAGCTGCTAGAATAAAGTTAATACGCATCAGGTACAAGCTGGGAGCGGCTAGGAACGGCACACTTTGATCTACAAGGTAGGCCAGTCCGAATATGCCAGCCAGGGCCAGGCTCACGAGTGGTCCAGCTATCGCGATGCGGAATTCTGCACCCGGGGTACGCGGTTCTTGCTCGATCTGAGCCACACCACCAAAGATGAATAGTGTGATCCCTTTTACAGGTATTTTGTTACGCAGCGCGATGATAGAATGCCCAAGTTCGTGTGCCAGCACCGAGACGAAGAAGAACAATGTGGTAATCACCCCGAGGATGACATAGCTGATGACGGTCAGTTGAGGATACTCGTTTGGGAAATATCCACTTGAAAGTGACCAGGTCAGCAGTGCAAATACTACAAACCAGCTGACGTGCACACCGATAGGTATGCCTAAGATGCGACCGAGTTTAATACCCGCATCCATTTTTAAACTCCTGAAACACTACTTGTCTATAAGAAAACCGGTCTTCTCATCAGGGTTAGGCAATTCGCTGAAAGAAATATTACAAACTTTCTAGATGTTATCAACGAATTGCTTAAGCAAACCGCCGTTCGAGCTGATGCATATTATTAAAATATACTCGGCGGTTTGCCTAGTTATACGGCATGATGAGTTATCGGTTCAATGCCGCACAAACCATGAACCCCTCATAAATCAATAACACACCACAATAGTAACATGATTTCCGAGCGATATCAATGTAGTGTATATATATTGTTAAGCTATAGTAATGAAACTCTTATAGATTTCTGGCAGATACAGTATTATCAGTGTATATGCTGCCCTCAATCAAGATTATCGGCTAACTCGCCGTACAAATACCAAAATCGATCCACCGGAAATCCGCTGGCATATTCTTCTCCCCAAATAAAACTTCCAGGAATAAACACTGACTGCAACATGATGTCAAGCCCGTGGAGCAGCTCGATCTCTTCATTTGCTGGATCTGCAAAATCCGTCAGAAGTGTCAGCATGACCCTGCGGCTCACTTCATAAGCGTAGCGATCGACATTATTCTCCGCATCCCGTCGGTAATCCTCCAAATAGTTACGCCACAACCGGAGTCGGGCGCCAAACTCTCGGGAGGATTTCTTTTCCCAGGCCGACCTCCACTGCGCCTGCTGCCTTCCGATCTTGCTCTCGGCCCGTTCTAGCTCAAACTGCTGGTCAAGCGATAGGCTTCGGGCACGTAATTTTTGTAGCGTTAGCAACAATGTGCCAAGCGTGAGGTTTGGGTATGTCGGACCCCCGCCTTGTGGTGCTGCCACCAGTGACCAGTACACATCCTCCGCCAGCAGATAACTCTCCAAAACGGGCAGTGCGGCTTCAATATACCCGAGATCATATTCCGCAGATACCATCGAATATCTAGTTAAACCATCAGACGCAGTGGTTCCTGAATATATTTCGCCAGTGTTTGCATGAACTGAGCAGCTTCTGCTCCGTCGCTGACCCGGTGATCTACTGAGATGGTGGCTTTCATCCGCAAGCCCGGAACCACCTGCCCATTTTCTACAACTGGTACTTCTCGCGCTGCACCCACAGCAAGAATAGCGGCCTCAGGCGGGTTGATAATTGCAATGAAGTGATCAACATCGAACATACCTAAATTGCTGACCGAGAATGTAGAACCTTCAATATCTTCAGGCTTCACCTTCCCATCTCTTGCTCTAGCCACCATCGTACGCACTTCTGCTGTTATCAACCTTACCGGCTTCAGGTCGGCATCACGACATACGACTGTCAGCAAGCCCCCCTCAACAGCCACAGCAACGCCAATATTGACCTGTCCATGGCGAATGACCTGATCTCCGTCCAGTGAGGCGTTCAGATTTGGAAATTCCCTCAATGACAGCGCGGCTGCTTTCAAGATGTAATCATTGACAGAAGTTTTCTCATCCTCCGGCAGCAGCAAGTTCACCTGCTTACGCAAATCGAGCAACGCGGCCATATCGTATTCATTAGTTACATAGAAGTGCGGCACCTGCTGCTTGGCTTCTTTCATCCGCCGTCCGATCGCAGCCCTCAACCGGTTAAGGGGTATGGTCTGTGTCTCGCCCCTGGCAATCACAGGTAGAGTCGAAGGTAGAACGGCTTCTCTTGATGGAGCTGCTGTTGGGACAAAGGCTTCAATATCCGACTTTGTAATTCGACCGCCTGTACCGGTTCCTTGCACATGCCGCAAATTGATACCCTTCTCATCAGCCATCCGACGGGCAACGGGTGTTGCCTTGACACCACCGGGATACTGCTCGCCTTCAACGGGCACCGGCACCTGGGCTGACTCCTCTGCACCTGAGGGAGAAGACCGGTCCTCTTCGAATGTCGTCCCAGTTGGCGCTTGCTTTTCTTCCGGGATCTCCCCGAGTATCTGGTCGAAATCGACATCCTCTCCCGGAGCGGATATCACAGCGATCGGGTCATTGACCGGGATCACTTCCCCTTCCGGAACCAGGTGACGGGCCACAATCCCCTCATACGTCGACTCGACCTCTACCGTTGCTTTGTCTGTCTCGATTTCTGCCAGGACAGCACCTTTGGCGATGGCTTCCCCTTCAAGGACAACCCAGCGTACCAGCACCCCTTCTGCCATGTCGAAACCAAGCTTAGGCATGGTAACAATATCAGCCATCACAGCACCTCCTTGACAGCCTTCACCACATCCTCAACCTGGGGAAGCGCCAACTGCTCCAGCGTTCGGTTATAGGGAAGCGGCACTTCCTTCTGAGCCACACGCTGAATTGGCGCATCGATGTAATCGAAAGCCTGTTCATAGATACGAGCAGCCACCTCCGATCCGACACCGTATGACCGCCAGCCTTCTTCAACAATGACCGCTCGGTTGGTCTTCTTAAACGACTGGAGCACAGGTTCCATATCTAGAGGGCGAAGCGTCCGCAGGTCAACGATTTCAGCTTCAATGCCATCCTTTGCCAGCTGATTTGCCGCCTTGCTGGATATCTCTAACATCTTGCTGTATGTCACAATGGTGACATCCTTGCCGGGTCGTTGGATCTTCGACTCACCGATAGGAACAGTGTAATCACCGTCCGGGACATCTGCTCTTACCTGATAAAGTGTGGCATGCTCGATGAACAGCACCGGATCGTTGGAGCGAATGGCGGCTTTTAGCAGTCCTTTTGCATCTTCTGGAGTACCCGGAGCAACTACTTTCAATCCGGGGAAATGAGCAAATACTGCGTCGGGGGTTTGTGAGTGCGTTGCACCCAGCTGGCGCCCACCCCCACCCACAGCCCGGATGACAAGCGGCAAGATGAATTGACCACCGAACATATAATGCAGTTTGGCAGCTTCATTAACGATATGCTCCATCGCTGAAAAAGCAAAGTTGATCGTCATCAGCTCTGCCACAGGTCTCAACCCGGTCAAAGCAGCTCCGATACCCGCCCCGACGATCGCCGCCTCTGCAATCGGCGTATCACGCACCCTATCGGGGCCGAAATGATCGTAAAATCCCTTTGTAACCGCGTATGTACCACCCCACACACCGACCTCTTCTCCGAGGATAAACACACTCGGGTCACGCTCCATTTCCTCCCATAATGCCTGGGAGATTGCTTCACGCATCGTTATTCTTGCCATTTTTATTCCCTTATTTTGTTTTCAAATCACTCGCCTGACTCAGCAGGATTAACTTTCTACATAAACATGCTCGAACAGTGCATCAGCAATCGGATCAGGATCAGCCTCTGCCAGCTGCACCGCCTCCAGGACTTCCCGCTCGATCTGTTCATCGATGGTGTTGAGTTCATTTTCCGGAATGATCTTATGCTCGACAAGGTAGCGGCGATAAATTCCGATGGGATCATTTTCCTGCCATTTTTTTACTTCATCGGATTGCCGGTAGCGTTCAGGATCACCCATTGAATGTCCACGGAAGCGATATGTGACAATCTCCAAGAAATATGGTCCATTTCCACCGCGCACTGACTCGATAGCCTCTTTTGTGGCTTCGCGGACAGCCATGATATCCATCCCATCGGCCCTGCTATTGGGGATCCCATAACCATCGGCCTTCTGACGCATCTCAGGGACTGCTGAAGCACGCTCAACTGCAGTCCCCATCCCATACTGGTTGTTCTCACAAACCCATAATACGGGTAGATTCCACACTTTGGATAGATTCAGTGCTTCATGGAAGTAACCGATGTTCGTTGCTCCATCCCCAAACATGCAGATCGTGATACCGTCATTCTTTTGGTACTGGTCGCCGAGTGCAAGACCTGCTGCGATTGGAAGGTGCGCCCCAACGATGGCATGCCCACCCCAGAAGTTCTTGCTTACATCGGCCAGGTGCATCGAGCCGCCTTTACCTTTAGAGCTGCCGGTTGCTTTGCCCATCAGCTCCGCCAGGATCTCTCTGGCACTTAAGCCGCAGTTGATCGCCACTCCATGGTCACGGTAAGCCGTAATCACACGGTCTTGCGGTTGGCGGAGGGATATCAATCCCGTGCTGACCGCCTCCTGACCAATATAAAGGTGCAGAAATCCGCCTATCTTTCCCTGCTGGTATAGTTGCGCAGACTGCTCTTCCACCAGGCGTATGACCACCATCTGGCGATATAATTCCAGGTATTCACTTTTTTCCATTTGGTTGCCTTTCAAATCATATAATCGCACAAAATAACACCGGGGATAACCCGGCGTTACAGCGTTTCTGTGTTACGTTAAGGATCTTAGGAACGCAAAAATTATACCAGATCACTCCATTAAATAGTTTCAGCCCTTTTCCCCCCATCCTATCTCCTCAGCAGCTGTGAAAATATCGGTTACAGATATTAATCCGATCAGTGCACCATGTTCGTCCGCTACCGGCATGTGGTGGATATGAAGTTCCTGCATCAATCTCGAGCACTCTTTCAGCGTCCAATCAGGGTTGGCAACCGATACCGGGGCAGTCATAATCTCCCGGATTTGAGTTTCCGCTGGGTCCCTGTCCGCACCCACGATCTTATCCCTGATATCCGTTGTGGTCACGATGCCATAGCTCGGAGTGCCGGATGTGATATCCACGATCAGGCTGTGGATATTCCGGCGGCGCATCAAAGTCAAGGCATAAGATACGCTGCTGTCAGGGTCGATCACGATAACCGGACTGCTCATCCAATCTCTCACTTTAACTGGCATACTGTCTCCCGTCCACTTGATTCCTCCGTTACAATGCCATCTTCTTACCTAATTATATGACAAAATCAATCTCGTTATGGAGGGTTTACACACGCTTCCAGGCCTTGCGGACGAGTCGTGGTCTCACCCTCAATAAAAACACTCCGCATATCCGGAGGTGGTGTCAGGCTGGTGCTCTCATTCTCACTGCTGTACAGCAATCCCCCGTCTGATGTATCAACGACCATGAAGATATTGCTTGCTGTCTGCATCGCGAGTTGATCTCCTTGCGGGCTCCATGCGAACCCTCCCGCCTCTTCTGGGATATCAATCAGCCTGCGCCAGGTGTGATTTTCCAGATCATGCAGGTACACGCCACATGGATCTGAGTTGCGCTCGCATGCCCATACTGCGACATATTGGCTGTCTGGGGAGATTGCAAAGTCTTCGGACGCTCGACTGGCACCTGGGAGCACCCTGCGTATCTCTAGCGGCGGGTCTAGGCGTAGATAATACGGTCCATTGGACAGAGAAATGAGATCGTCTTTATTGCTCGTTGCTGTCCGGTAAACGATGATCTGTCCGTTGCTCGATCGCTGGCAGGTGACATTCCAGGGGCTGCCCATATCCACACGGCCAAGAAAATATCCATCCGCGTAGATGTCTGTGCCGGCCATCGAGAGGATTTTATACCTGCCAATCGGGAACCGGAAATCCAGGCGCCCCATGGATGGATCATATCCTTCCGGAAGGTCATTCTTCCGATCATCGAAATCCAGGCTAATATCCGGCTGCTCGAATACAGTCCCATGCTGTGGTGCTGGTTGTCCGGTGTGGTCGGCTGCGTACCCACCCCGCCAGGGAAGTGAGATATCGAAAAGATCCTGCGGAATATCGATATCGTACTCAACTGCTGTGACCTCTACCTCATCCGGCAAGAACATACCTGCTCCTGAGCTGAACTCTGGTGTACCCATTCTCCTGTAGCGCAATATAAATCCGGTCTGCTCATCGAGATACAGCATTCCTATTCGCTCGCGATTAGAAGTCAAGCTGGCTGATCACCCAAACGTCCCTTTCAGCGATTTTTGACATACCTAGCAGCACAAACTCACTCGTGGCAAGATCACCAATCTCCCCGAACAGCAAATAAAGCCCATACAGTAAGGTCGAGTCCAGGAATGGATTGTTCGAGTAAACACCCTGAAACCAGGGCTGTCCATGTCCCGGTCTGGCGAGATAAGCTCTTCCCCCCATTCCAATGCCTACCTCCTGAGGCTCCAGCCCCAACCCTCCTCCCAATAGCAAGAATTGGCTCTGGCTGATCCAGAACTGGATCTGGGAGACATTCGAGGCAGTATCTGGGTTGGATGGTCCATGGGTCGAAATGACCGCGCTGACCCAAAGCGAATGATAAGGGAGCTCATTGGGGTGTAATAGGCTGATTACATCTGCCGAAGTCGCCGGCGGAGCGGGGACCCTGGGGTGAGATATGGGTGTGACCGGTGTCGCTCTGAGCGGTATGGATGTTGGATGGCTTCCTGGGATGAACATCGGCAGACCAGCAACAATTCTGAAATTATCGGGGAGGCGATTCAATTTCTTAAGCTCATCCTCGCTGACCTCAAGGTCGCCGGCGATAGATGACAGTGTATCTCCCTGTTCTGCGTAATAAAACACACCCGTGGGTGTAGGTGTAAATATCGGATCACCAGAATCTGGTGCGATCCCTTCGCGCTGGTTTTCAGGAGTCGCGGTGGGAGTTGCCGTCTGCGATTGCTGTGGGGAACCCAGACTGCTGCCGTCCGCTTGTGGGCGGGTATCCTGGCTCTCGAATGAAAGCGGCAGCAGCTCCCCGCCAAATATGTAGCGGTTCCCACCCCAGATAGCCAGCAAAACCAGCAAGATCGCCAACCCGACTAGCATCATCTCCCTGACGGTGGCAAGACTGCCTCGCAGCATGAAACGACGGCGAGTATGCTCATTCAGTTGGTTAGCAAACTTCAGTGCCTCTTCGGCCTCGGGAGTGGGGTAGCGGGTTTGCAGTGAGGCGTTTAATTTTGACGCCAGGCCTTCCCTCGGTAATGCTGTCTTATCCGTCAGCTCCCGCAGCCCGTTCTCGATTCTCCTGCCGATGACATCTTCACCAGTACCTGTTATCCGGTGGATGTAAGGGGTCTCCCAGCCCATACCATAGCGCAAAATTAGTGCAGTCCTCAACCCATCTTCCAGCTGATCGAGCTTCCTCCACAAGGTGCGGTCCAACTCGTCCTTCGGCTCAACAGTCAGTGGACTGGTAAACTGTCCCGGACTCGCGATCCACCACTCAATCCCATGCCAGAAACGTTCGCGCCTCCGGGTGCGCTTTATGATCAGGTAAGCGTTCTGGTGAACCCATATATCAACCTTTGCCTGTTCGCGGTAACGGTGGGGGTTAAAGACCAGGTAATTGAATACTTCCCGGGCGATGGTTCGCGTTGCAGATATATCACCAGTCAGTGATAATGCCAGACGATAAACCGAGGCATAATAAGCTTCTGCTAATTTCTCAAGCAGCAGCTCGCGGCTGACCTGACCGCTCTGGATCATCCATTCCAGATCTGAGGAAAGTTCTGGAGATTGGTCGATCTCGTTAAATTTCCATTTCATACGACACCTGCCTTATACACCAATAAATATCGTCGTCTCTCTGCTGCTCGTACAACCCCATTTCCGAATCAGCAGCACGAATACCATCGACAAATATCACCTTTATTCTATCGTATATCCCGAATATACCTGGCAATATTCCATTAGCCATTAGCTTATCAGTAGTAGAGGGACGGATACCACCTTATCCCAGGAGTATTGTGTAGTGCAAATAAGATATACTTAGCCCGTGTGACATGGAGCACAAAGAATCTAACCATCCTGGTCCATCCAGGCACCTCATAAAGATACGTATTCGCCCTACCTGCGGATTGATCCAAGAGAGAATCTATGAACCCAGTCTTGACCATTACCCATCTGCTGAATGGATTGCTGATGGTCGCATTGCCGATCGCTTTGGGGATTTACCTGGGACGCAAGTTTCAATTGGGTTGGCGGTTGTGGTGGATCGGCGCGGTGACCTTTGTGCTCTCCCAGGTCGGTCACATCCCCTTCAATATCGCTGTGGGGCTCTTATTCGAGCGTGGTATTTTACCTGCCCCCGCTGAGAATGCCGGGCTGATATTCTCGGCAGTATTTGGTGGCTTAAGCGCAGGTGTGTGGGAGGAGACTTTCCGGTATGGCGCATTTCGCTGGTGGGCGAAGGATGCGCGTTCGTGGTCCAAGGCGCTCATGATGGGCTCGGGCTGGGGCGGGGCAGAAGCGATCCTCCTGGGGATCCTGGTATTGATCAGTTACGGAGTAATGGTTGCGGTCCAGGTCGGGGACATATCCTCGTTGATACCCGAAGGACAAGCTGCGATTCTCGACCAGCAGGCGGCTGTGTATTGGTCGCTGCCCTGGTACAGCACATTGCTTGGCGCGCTTGAACGGGCTTTCGCAATTATTATACAGATCTGTTTTACCGTTCTCGTCCTGCAAGTATTTCTCCGGAAAAGTCTGCTCTGGTTGGTCATAGCGATCGGCTGGCATGCGATTATCGATGCACTGGCTGTATATCTCGTCCGCACAACCAGCGCTTACATCACCGAAGCTGTGGTTGGCGTGACTGCAATCATCAGCTTATTGGTGATCCTCGCTCTCCGCCAGCCAGAGCCCACCCTGGATGAAACAAAACCAACTACATTACCCGAGCCATCCTCTGCTGCCGACCTGGGCAGCATGGAAACCACAATGGAATCCCTCGATGAGAGCAAATACGATTAATAAAGTGTCATTCCCTGTCCACATATCCCGCCCTACACGCGATCTACGAGTGATTTCATGATCGGTACACATGAGCTAACGAAGAGCTTTCCGGCAGGTAATGACAGCAGCACCCTGGCAGTAGACCGGCTTACGCTGGAAGTGAATGAAGGCGAGGTATTCGGCTTCCTGGGGCCCAATGGCGCCGGTAAAACCACCACCGTGCGCATGCTGACCAGCCTGATCGCACCCAGCTCAGGGACTGCCACTGTAAATGGCTTCTCACTGGGTGCAGGTGACCAGGATATCCGCCGCTCGGTTGGCATCCTCACCGAAACTCCAGGGATGTACGATAACCTCAGTGCTGAGTTCAACCTGCAGATCTATGCCAATCTGTACGAAGTAAGCGATGTACCCGGTCAGGTCGAGAAATACCTGCGCATGCTCGGTCTGTGGGATCGCCGAGGCGACGAAGCAGGCACTTTCTCCAAGGGGATGAAGCAAAAATTAGCCATTGCCCGCGCCTTGCTGCACGAGCCGCGCATCGTCTTCCTGGACGAGCCGACCGCTGCACTCGATCCAGAAGCCAGCCGCCTGGTGCGCGATTTCATCGCTGAGCTGCGTAAAGAGGGACGGACGATCTTTATCTGCACCCATAATCTGGACGAAGCGGATAAGCTCTGCGACCGGGTCGGCGTATTCAAGACGCGCCTGCTGGTTGTGGATACCCCTGCCAACTTGCGCTCACGAATGTTCGGTCGAAAGGTGGTCTTCCATCTGTCGGCCGCAGGCGAAACACTCGCCAACGTAGTGCGTGAAATGCACTTCGTGCAAGAAGTGAGTGTGATCGATAACAAGCTGGTCGTGACCATCGACGAACCCGAACTGCATAATCCCGACATTATCCGCCGCATCGTCGCTGCCGGTGCAGATATTCAATTTGTCGGTGAGCTGCGGCACAGCTTAGAGGACGTTTACCTGCAGCTGGTAAGGAATGCCTGATCAAGGTCTATGAAAAAAATTACCACAATCATACGGAAAGAGTGGGCCGAGGTTTTCAAGAACCGGCTGGTCATCTCAACGATCATCTTCATGCCGCTGATCTTTTCAGCCATCCCATTGGTTATGTTTTATTTCACCCGCGGTGTAAGCAGCGAAGAACTTACCAGCGACTTGCCTGCCCAGTTTATACAGAACTGTCAGAGCGGACTTAACGAGGCTGAATGCTTTCAAACGCTGCTCACCAACCAGTTTATGCTCCTTTTTATGATCATCCCGCTGATGATCCCGGTCAACATTGCAGCGTATTCGATTGTAGGTGAAAAAACGACCCGCAGCCTCGAACCTCTGCTGGCTACTCCGATCACAACCATCGAGCTGCTGGCGGGAAAGAACCTTTCGGCAGTGATCCCGGCCGTTTTGGCGACCTGGTTTGGGTTTTTGATCTATATAACCGGCGCCTGGATTATTGTCGAGTCACCACAAGTCGTATCCGCCTTGCTTGATCCGATGTGGTGGATAGCAGTGATCATCCTTGGTCCCCTGCTGGCGATCCTTTCAGTCAATTTCAGCATCCTGGTCTCATCGCGGGTCAATGACCCGCGTGTGGCAGAGCAGGTATCAGTCGTCGTGATACTGCCTCTGTTAGCGATTTTTTTCGGACAGATTGCCGGACTGTTTTACCTCAACCGCAGCCTCGTACTCCTGATCAGCCTGATCGTACTGCTGGTTGACATCGCCGTGTTGTATATCTCCGTGAGGCTGTTCCGACGAGAGACCATCCTTACCCGCTGGAAATAGTTAAAGACATTCCTCAAATACACTTTTCCCCAAACCAAATGGCATCCAAGTGTCTAAAATTCTTCTTTCTGATCTTGCTGGTCTCCAGCTCGTTCACGATCGCCCGAGCTCAAGACGAGAACCAGCTTTCCCTCCGCCTTTCGCGTACTTTCGGCTACTCCTCCGGAACAGGTGATATTCAAGGTACGTTTACCATAAAGGTCGACGGTCCAGAAGACTTGAGCCGGGTCGTTTTCTACATCGACGACCAGGTGATCGGAGAGGCGACTGAGCCGCCATTCAATTTGCGGTTCAAGACCGGAGATTTCCCCCTCGGGGTGCATACGCTCAGTGCAGTCGGCTATACCAGCCAGGGGGCTGAGCTGCATTCCAACCAGCAGCGGCGGAATTTTGTACCTGCTGAGGTGGGCATGCAGGTAGCCGGGAAGATCATCCTGCCGTTGTTGGGCATCATCCTGCTCTCGGTGATCATCTCAATAGCCATCCCAGCCCTCGTTGGTCGGGGACGGAAAAGCCAGCTCCCCCTGGGTGCTCCCCGAAGCTACGGTCTGCTGGGAGGGACGGTCTGCCCTAAGTGCGTGCGACCGTTCGGGATGCATGTCTGGGGGCTGAACCTGGCTGTTGGGAAGCTTGACCGCTGCCCACACTGCGGCAGATGGAGCATGGTCAGACGTGTATCTCCGGCAGTTCTGAAAGACGCAGAGGCGGCTGAACTAGCTGCAGCAGATAACCCTTCCCCGGTCGGCGGGGGTACCGAAGATCGGCTGCGCAGGGATTTAGAAGAATCGCGTTTCCAGGACATCGACTGAGGGAAGCTATCCTATCGGACGCCCCGGGTCGGTTATCCACTCACTCCAGGAGCCGACATACAGGCGTCCGTCCCCCAGCCCGGCGTGAGCCATCGCCAGCACGTTGACCGCAGCAGTGACCCCCGACCCGCAGTAAAAAGCGACTTGTGACGCTGGTATGTCTCCAAGCATCTCCCCAAATTTCTTCTGCAGCACAGCCGCTGGGTGAATAAACCCCTTTGCGTCGAAATTGTCTTGATATGGCAGAGAGATCGCTCCAGGGATATGCCCGGCAACCGGATCAATGGTCTCGTTCTCTCCCCGGTAGCGGTCTGAAGATCTCGCGTCCACCACCCGGCTGGCAGGCTCCTGGCGCAGTCCGTCGACCATTTCGCTGCTGGCAAAGATATTGGGATTAACCCCCGCAACAAATATATCCCTGGCTCTCTCAACCTCACCACTAGCCACAGGATACCCGGCACGCAGCCAGGCACCCCAGCCACCATCCAGGACGGCTGCTTTTTGATGACCTAGCCAGCGCAACGACCACCACAGCCGCGCTGCAACAGGTATGCCGCTCCCTGGCCAGTCATCATAGGCAACCACCTGCGTATCCGGGCCGATTCCCCAGCCTGAAAATCTATCGACAAGCATGCCAACATCAGGCAGGGGGTGCCGTCCGGTTCTGCCAGGAATGATGGGAGCGCATAGATCTTTATCCAGGTGGGCATAGATTGCACCGGGGATATGTGCAGGCAAATAATCCGCACCGCCGCGCAAATCTTCACCCAGCGTAAAACGACAATCGATGATCGCCAGTTGATCGGCTTGTAAATTATCAGCCAGCTCGTCGGCAGATATGATTGTGGTGTAATCCATATGATATCCTCTCCGGAAGAGTCTAACATTTCGAAAGGTCCAGGTCAACGAACTCGTGAGCACCATCATTTCATCGCTGATTACAGCGAGCGCTGGCAGGCACAACCAACCTGATATTATTTTCGTTTTTGACTTTTCACGTTTGATCAAGTATCATCAAGTCAATGCTTATCCCTCCAATCAAAAGAGCCAGTCCATGACACCTCTACCCAACACACAGCCCCAGGAAGTACCCATGGAGTTCCATGTTTCGCGCGCGGCGCGGGATTATTATCAGTTTGACGAAGCGCTGTTTTCGCTGAATGGCAACGTCATCTTTGCCAATTTTCATGCTTCCCGCCTATTCGCACAAAAGATCAACCAGAAGCGCGACCTGGTCAGTTATCCCGAGAGTGCCGTGCAGGCAGGACAGATCAACGCAATGGGGCTGATCGACGAAATTTCTCATCACATGGTTGCCATGTACCGCCAGGAACGCAGCCCGGATGTTATGAAGCAAGCCGTTGACTGGCTGGAGGAGCGTATTGGGCAAGGGGAGATTGACAGGCTTCTGGAGAGATTTGTGCAGGAATATCCTCCAGTTGCGGTGTACCGCAGAGAACTGAGTGCAGACGAATATCTAAATGGGTCAACAGCCGGAACGCCTCACCGCCAGGCAGTTCTGGAAGAGCTGGTCATGCTGTGGCTGGCAAACAGCAACCCTGCGTTTTCCCCTTATCGCGAACTATTCGATGACAGCTCGTTGAGCCAGAATACCAGCTACCGTGCAGCGATCGATAGCCTGCACGATTTCTTCGATACCCAGCCGCCCTTCGGACCAGACAACCAGAACCTGATGGACATGCTGCGCAGCCCGGCACTTGCGGTGCCTAATTCTTTGTCGGGTCAGCTCGAATATATGCGCACTCGCTGGGGTTTCATCATGGGTGCGTTCCTCTACAGGCTGCTCTCCAGCCTGGACCTGATCAAAGAAGAGGAGAAAGCCTATTTTCTTGGCCCAGGACCTTCTCTGGTGTATGAATTTGCCGGGATGGACATCGAGCCGGAACATTTCAGCCCGGATCGTGATTGGATGCCCAGCCTTGTCCTGCTGGCTAAGAACGCTTACGTCTGGCTGGACCAGCTATCCAAGCAATACCAGCGCCGCATCACCCGTCTGGACCAGATCCCGGATGAAGAATTGGACGCTCTTGCTCGTCGGGGGTTCACCGGGATGTGGCTGATCGGTCTCTGGGAACGCAGCCCGGCATCAAAGAATATCAAACGCATGCGCGGCAATCCCGAAGCAGAAGCTTCAGCCTACTCGCTGTATTATTATGACATCGCCAATGACCTGGGCGGTGATGAGGCTTTCCAGGTGCTGCGTGACCGCGCCTGGAAGCGCGGCATTCGACTGGCCTCAGATATGGTGCCTAACCATATGGGCATAGACTCGCCCTGGGTGATCGAGCACCCGGATTGGTTCATCTCTCTGGATAACAGCCCGTTCCCATCTTATTCGTTTAACGGTGCAAATCTATCCTGGGATGGCCGGATCGGTCTATACCTGGAAGACCACTATTACGATAACAGTGATGCCGCGGTTGTTTTCAAGCGTGTCGATTTCTGGACCGGTTCAGAAAAATATATCTATCATGGTAATGATGGTACTTCGACACCCTGGAACGATACCGCGCAATTGAATTATCTCAACCCAGAGACCCGCGAAGCCGTCATCCAAACCATCCTACACGTCGCCCGTAAATTTCCGGTCATCCGTTTCGATGCGGCAATGACACTGGCAAAGAAACATTTTCAACGGCTGTGGTTTCCTGAGCCTGGCTCCGGAGGAGACATCCCCTCACGCGCTGAGCATGGCATGACCAAACAGCAGTTCGATGAAGCCATGCCAGTCGAATTCTGGCGCGAGGTCGTCGACCGGGTTGCTACAGAGCTGCCGGACACCCTGCTGCTGGCTGAGGCGTTCTGGCTGATGGAAGGATATTTTGTCCGCACGCTGGGAATGCACCGGGTGTACAACAGCGCATTCATGAATATGCTGCGCGATGAGAAGAACCAGGAATACCGGCTGGTTATAAAGAATACACTGGAGTTCGATCCGGAAATTTTGAAACGATACGTCAATTTTATGAACAACCCCGACGAGCGCACAGCCGTTGACCAGTTCGGCAAAGGTGACAAATATTTCGGTATCTGCACTATGCTGGCAACGCTGCCGGGACTGCCGATGTTCGGGCATGGGCAGATTGAAGGCTTCACAGAAAAATACGGCATGGAGTACCGGCGGGCATATTGGGATGAAACCCCGGATGGAAACCTGATCGAGCGCCATGCGAAAGAGATATTCCCGCTCCTGCGCAAGCGGTACCTTTTCGCCGAGGTGCACGACTTCCTCCTATATGACTTATATTCACCGGAGGGGTATGTCAACGAAGACGTGTTTGCATACTCCAACCGCGCCGGAGATGAACGTGCTTTGGTGGTTTTCCACAATAAATATGCTAACACCCGCGGCTGGATCAGGATATCGGCTGCCTATCCGGTCAAGACCGGTGCAGGCGACGAGCGTACGGTGGTGCATAGATCTCTAGGCGAAGGTCTCGGTCTCCACGCCGACAGCCAATATTTCACCATTTTCCGTGATCATGCCAGCGGTCTGGAATACATTCGCAGCAGTCAAGAATTGAGCGAGAAGGGTCTATACCTGGAACTGGACGCCTACAAGTACCATGTATTTGTAGATTTCAGGGAAGTGGTCGATGACGAATGGCACCAGTTCGCGCATCTGGAAAATTACCTCAACGGCAGGGGCGTTCCCAGTATCGAAGAGGCATTGAAGGAGATATTCTTACAGTCAATCCACAGGCCATTCCGAGAGCTTGTGAATGAGGGGCAAATCCGCTGGCTGATCGAGAACCGTTACGGCTCGACAGATTTTACCCTTACAGGCATGCAGGAAACGCTCGATGAAGTTGAACGCAAAGCACAAATCTTGGGCGACGAAATCGTGGAATTCACAGATGGTGAAGCTGAGACCGGTCTCGTCGCCGGGCGCATCCGGCAGGATATCTCTACAATGCTGCTGCTTCCCGATATCGCCACTCAGCATCCACGCCCTGGTTCGAAGAAATATATAACTGCCGTGAATTATCTAATCGCTGGTCCCGGCAAGAGTAAGGCTTCACCATTGGTAGAGGGTGACCCGGGACTGTGGGGGACGCTGCTCGGATGGGCGTTCACCAGGCACCTCGGTGAGCTGGTGAATGGGACACCGGATGCGGAGATGAGCCGCGTCTGGCTGGATGAATGGCTGCTTGGGAAGATTGTGAGTCAGGCATTAGTCGATCTCGGGCTGGATGAATCAAGTGCCTGGAGGGCCACAAACACCACCAAGCTGATGGTCTCTCATCAAGATTGGGCGCAGGAGCTGACAAAACCGGGGCGGATCAGCCGCAAACGGGCAGCCTACAATATCCTCCAGACCTGGCTGAAGGACAGCGATGTGCAGCGATTTATAGGGGTGAATCGCTACCAGGGTATGCTGTGGTTTAACAAAGAAGCTTTTAACGAATGGTTGTGGTGGATGTATGCAATCTCCGTAATTCAAGCGATCACTACGGACGTGTCTGGTGATCAGCTTAGCGCAGACATCATGGCCCGTTACGATATCATTGCACTCTTGAAAAAAGCCGAGAAGGAATCTAAATATCAACTGGAGCTGCTGCTGCGAGCCGCATCCATTTGACACAACAACTCGACTTAATCACCGGCAATCAAGCGACCGTCCAGGACAGCCCGGTGAAGATAATACCGGAATATCTTATCAGCCCGCAGCCAGGTGCTCGGGCTGATTACCTTCGACAGGTCCTGGATGATATGCGGCTCGAGGTCAACACCTGACGCCAGCCGCACCAGCCGGACTGCCTGCGAGGCGTATGCCAGGTTGTTTTTCGGCTCGATGCGGTCGAAATCGTCGAAGAACCAGCCGCATGACGTATACATCCGCTGGCGCTCGCGTTGGGCCTCCAATAACATCTGGATCTGGATCGTTTTACCCTCCGGTAGGCGCCGGCCGGCTTCTTCGTAGATCAGATCCTCGGCAGACACCACTCCAAGCATCACGTAGATATACCGGTTGCGCAGCCGCCATGGATCTACAATGACCGGTTCGAGCGTCTGCAGGTAAATATTGTCGATGGCTTGAGAGAGCCTCTCAAAAGCATAACGGAGCTGTGCTTTCCACCTGCCATCACCTGACGTACAAGGGCAATTGCCCAGCCAGCGACCGACTCCGTGATGACAGCTCCAGGATGTATTCTCGCGGATCCCGATCGATTGCTTTACAGTATGGGATCTCAACCATAAACCAGGGTAAGTCGGTGAGATCTCCATCTTGCTCATGGCACCATTTACCAGGTGCGCCAGGAACCGGTCACGATATTGCTGGTGGTGCCCGTATAATTCGCCATCTGTGGCGATCATCAAGAGCTGCGGCTCGCCAGCCAGAATCTTATCTTCCTGGAATTTAGGCAGCAGTTCGGATGCAGCGAATTGGTCTGCGTTGGTTGTGCTGGCAGGATTGAAGCTTATGCCTCCACTAAGCTCACGATTGTAGAAAAACACAACCATGCTTTGCCCATCTGCGAGACGCACCCGGTACGGCTGGCTGACATCGATATCATCGCGATCTGCCTGCCAGGGTGCCAGGATGGTGAACTCGATCCCCTGCCGGGCAAGATGGGAGAGGGTACCGGTGTTCACAGCAGTCTCCGGAAGCCACATGCCTTGCGGTTTACGACCGAAGCGGTGCTCGAACTCAACCTTCCCCCAGATAATCTGCGTCTCTTGATCACGAGCAGAAGATAAGGGCAGGATCGTGTGGTTGTAGGCTTGCGCTATGGCATTGCCTACCCCATTGTGCTGCACGTTTGCCCGGTCCTGGTTGACGATATTCTTCCAGGTGTTCGAATCCTGTGTGGCAATCCACTGGAGTAATGTCGGACCGATATTGAAGCTGATGTTCTCGAAATTACCCAGCTCAGCGTTCGGACGGTAGCATTCAGCCAGGATGCGTTCGTTCCAGTTCGAGAACGGGGCAGCGCCGGATTCTTGGGGAATGACCCCGGTCAGGGGATCTTCGCGGGGGGGCTGGTAGAAATGGGCGTGGATGCAGAGGGAGCGCAGCGTCATGAATGACTCATCGTTGGATAGTGCAGGCAAAAGTATAACTCATATCGTCTGAAATAATAATCGTGTAAAATATGAAAACTGTTACGCTTTTATTGCAAACTATCAATATTATTCGTCCAGCTAATTAAACCGACGGTCCCCCTTGGCCACACTCCAGGATATTGGGGATTGGGTGTCCGTGCATTTATGAGTAGACAAGGATAGAAGATGAAAACACGAGCTGTAATTCTTGCAGGCGGGGAGGGCTCCCGATTGAGCACCCTCACCGCAAAGCGGACCAAGCCCGCCGTCCCATTTGCTGGTAAATACCGCATTATCGACTTCACCTTATCGAATTGTGTCAATTCCGGGATATTCGATGTGATGATCCTGGCGCAATACCGCCCGCACTCCCTGATCGAGCACATCGGAGCCGGCGGTCCTTGGGACCTCAACCGGGATTTCACAGGCGGCGTCAGAATGTATACACCCTATAAAGCCCGCGGGGTTTCAGATTGGTACCTGGGCACAGCCGACGCTGTCCAGCAGAACTTTCGTTTTATCAAGACCGGCGACCCCGACCTGGTACTGATCCTATCCGGCGACCATATCTATGAAATGAACTATGATGCCATGATTGCCTTCCATACTGACCATGATGCTGACCTGACTATGGCAACGATACGTGTCCCTAAGGCTGAAGCATCCCGCTACGGTATTGTTGCGGTGGAAGAGGATTACCGAGTGACATCATTCATTGAAAAGCCGGATCAGCCTCCATCCAACCTGGTTAATATGGGCGTCTATCTATTCAACCGCAAAATACTTGACACCCTGCTGTGGCAGGACCACCAGAATATGGGATCTACGCACGATTTCGGCAAGGATATCTTGCCATATATGGTCCATGAGAAGTTCAACGTCCGTGCCTTCCCATTCAGCGGATATTGGGTAGATGTTGGGACTGTGGAGTCCTACTGGAAGGCACACATGGACTTGCTTTCCAGCCGTCCATCTGTTAACTTGAACGATCGCTCCTGGATCATCCACACGCGCACGGAAGAACGACCTCCAGTGTTCATCTCCCAAGGAGCCAGAGTGAACGACAGCATGATCACGGATGGCTGTGTGATTCACGAGGATGCAGTTGTCGAAAAAAGTGTTCTCTCGCCCGGTGTAATTGTCGAGCCAGGCGCTGTCATCCGCAATTCCGTGCTATTGACCGATGCCATCATCCGCTCTGGCGCAGTGGTCGAGTGCGCCATCATCGATAAGCAAGTCGAGGTTGGCGAGAAAGCAGTCGTCGGTGGGAAGTGTAGTGAAAACGAAACCCTGGACAAGATGAGCAAATCAGAACCCGCCTCCACTGCTCTGGCTATGGCAATCACAATGGTGGGCAAAAACAGCCTGATCACCCCCGGCATCACCGTCGAAGCCGGAGCGGTGATCGCTACAGATGTGATACCTTCTGATTACCCCTCGGACATCATCCGCGGCGGGGATTATATACAGACGAAGAGGTTAGCTTATGAGGTTTGATAGGTCATCCGGCATACTGCTCCACCCAACCAGCCTTCCTGGCCCTTACGGAATAGGAGATATCGGCCCGCAGGCTCATCGCTGGGTTGACTTCCTATCCCGGGCGGGGTGCCGGCTGTGGCAGATCCTGCCCCTCGGCCCGACCGGTTACGGAGATTCGCCGTACCAGTGTTTCTCTGCTTTTGCAGGCAACCCATACCTGATCAGCCCCGACTTGCTGGTAGAGTCCGGGCTGCTAACTCAGGACGATCTGGAATCCATGCCTCCTTTTGACAACGAGAGAGTTGACTTTGGGGCGGTCATCCCCTGGAAATTAAGGCTGCTTGACCAGGCGTTCGAACGCTTCAGGCAGCAGGGGTCAACCCAAATGCGGGATGAGTACATCCAGTTCCAGGAGCAGCACAGCTTCTGGCTGGATGACTTTGCCATATTCATGGCGCTGAAAGAGTATCATGGTGGAGGATCATGGGTCAGCTGGCCGGCAGAACTACGTGACCGAGTACCAGAAGCCATACAGGAAGCGAAGGAGACCTTAAACGAATCCATACGAAAACATGTCTTCCGCCAGTATATCTTCTACCGCCAATGGACTGAGCTGCGTAAACACACCAAAGACAAAGATATGCTCATCATTGGCGATATCCCTATCTTTATCGCCCACGACAGCGCCGATGTATGGGCAAATCCCAGGCTTTTCTACCTGGAGGAATCCGGGGAGCCGGAATTTGTCGCCGGCGTTCCGCCAGATTATTTCTCTCCCACCGGTCAGCGGTGGGGGAACCCGCTCTACCGGTGGGATTTGCAGGTGGAGAGCGGCTACCAGTGGTGGATACAGCGCTTTCAATCCGTATTAAGCCTCGTGGATATCGTCCGGCTGGACCACTTCCGTGGGTTTGCAGGATATTGGGAAATCCCGGGCGATGCCGAGACTGCCGAGAAAGGGCGTTGGGTGCCCGGACCTGGGGCAGACTTTTTAACTGCTTTGGAGAAAGCATTGGGAGAGCTGCCCATCATCGCCGAAGATCTGGGAGTTATCACGCCGGATGTTATTGACCTGCGCGATTCTTTCAATCTGCCGGGGATGAAGATCTTACAGTTCTCATTTGCCGCTGGTCCGTCTGATAAATTCCTGCCGCATAACTACACAGAACACAGCGTGGTTTACACAGGGACCCATGACAATGATACAGTGCGCGGGTGGTACGAGCGAGTGACTGAGAAGGAAAAGGATTTCTACCGCCGCTATCTGCAGCGGGACGGCAGCGACGTTCCCTGGGATCTGATCCGCACCTGCTGGAGCTCAGTGGCTGTATTTTCCATCGCCCCATTGCAGGACTTTCTGAGCCTTGGCAATGAAGCGCGCATGAATTACCCAGGCAACCCCAGCGGCAACTGGACCTGGCGCACCTCTGCCGGCGTATGGGATAAAGCTCTTGAAAATAGGATCTATGAGATCAATTATCTATACAGCCGGCTGCATTCAATAGAAGATTCGACTCAGGATGAGCTGGAGTCAGAGGTACCTGAAGATTATTTTGACCTGCCGGCGCAACCCATCAGACATGGGTGAGAAGCTTATCGACCGCTGTGGTCAGCTGCGCCAGATTGCTTGCGTATAATACGGCATCACAGTTAGGGGCATAACGCAGCATATCGCTGTCACCGGAGCCCCAGAGCACTACGGCTTCAGGTGTTAGCCAGATGGTCCGCCGGCTGCGACGGGTGATCTGCTTGAAAATATCCAGACGGGGGTCATTGTAGTTGTTGCGCCCATCACCGACGAGAAGGAAAGTCGTCCTGCCATCGATCGTATCCAGGTAGTCCTGATTGAAATTGTCCAGACTGAACCCCAGGTCGGTGTTGTAATACCCGGAGGGCATTCGCTCCAATACCTGGTGCACCGCCTTTTGGGCATCTCTGCCTTCAAGATCCGGGGAGATATATTCAAGGTGGTCAATGAATGCAAAGGCAAATGTTTTACTGATCTGGTCCTGCAGTTCGTATAACAAGCTCAACATCAATTCTGAACAGTAACGCATCGATGTGCTGATATCACATAGAACGACCAGTCTCGGTTTCAGGGTATGTTCTTTGTGTTTGATATGGATCGGTACGTTGCCGTGTTTGAGATTGGCCCGAATGGTTGCTTTGGCATCCAACTGCCCGCTCTTGGAGCGCTTCTGCCGCAAGGCAACTCGCGTGCGCAGCGCGGCAGCGATGCGCTGAACTTCTTTTCGCAGTCGATCCATATCACGGTCAGACAGGGCACTGAACGGGCGGTTCATTAGGCTGTCCAGACCTTCATCCGGTGGCTGCTGGCTCATGTTCTCGGCAATCCGCTCTCCGGCATACTGGCGAAGCTGGTCTTCCAATCCCTTTAAATTTGCCTGCAGCATTTTTTGGAGCTGTGCAACTCGCTCTTTGTTCATGCCCATCTGCGCAAGAAGCTGTGCAAGCTCCTGCAGTGCCTCCCGGACTTCTCTGAAGCGCAGCGCCTTCTGCATACGCTGCGACATCCAATCCCGGTAGCGCAGGTCATCCGCCTGGGACAAACCAACGAATTTTGACAGACGTTCCAGCTCTTCTGGGCTGAGCTGTTTGCCATCCATCAACCTATCGAGCATCTTACGTATTTGATCGCTGAAATTGCGAAGCGCCTCGGCTAACAGCTCCGCTTCTTCCGGTGACAGGTCATCGGATACGTTCATCATCGGCGGGCTTCCCGCGTCCACCGAAGAAGAGGGGGAACAGCTCTTCAAAAATGGGGATATGATCAGAATCTTTCACCAACGTTGCTCTCAAGCTGATCCGGAACAGCTCTTTCTGTTTGATCCCAACATGGTTGACAGCATACATCGCGTCTGCACTCTCAGCCAGGCTGATACGCACCCCGGCTGCTCTTAATGCTGCAATGAATTTGATTATCCTGTCATCCATCTCTTATCCCCGGCTCAGTTCTTCCATTGAGTGAACTTGGGGTCATCGCTGTCATCGAACCTGCCCGATGCAGGTGGGCGCTGCAGCCAGCGTTTGGCTCGTTGTAGATCGCTCTCGTGCTTAAGCAGTACGCTCATTGTTGTTTCCATAGTTTTTCTATCCAGACTGCGTGCATTGATGGTCACCAGAGCCTTTGCCCAGTCCAATGTCTCGCTGATGCTTGGGGATTTGCGCAGATCCATGGAGCGCAGGCTCTGTACCAGCTCAACAGCCTGCTGTGCCATCTTGGGAGCTAACTCCGGCACTTTCAACCGTACGACCGCCAGCTCCTGCTCCACGCTGGGATAATCGATGAATAGATACAGGCAGCGTCGTTTGAGGGCTTCGCTCAATTCGCGGGTGTTATTGCTTGTGAGTACAACCAATGGGCGATGCACAGCTTCCAGCGTACCGAGCTCTGGCACACTGACCTGGAAATCGCTGAGAACTTCCAGAAGGAAAGCTTCGAATTCTGCATCAGCCCGGTCGATCTCATCGATCAGGAGCACAGCCGGCTGCTCACTCAAGATCGCTTTGAGCAGCGGGCGCTGGAGCAGGAACCGCATAGAAAAGAACACGTCCTCTTCAGCTGCCAGTTTATCTGCAGCTTCTACCAGACTGGCTGTATCTGATAGAGTCTCCTGCAGTTTGTCTCTCAATAGCTGAGTATATAGAAGCTGCTTGGCATATTCCCACTCGTACAACGCCTTGGTCTCATCCAGCCCTTCATAGCACTGCAAACGGATGAGCTCCCTCCCCGTCGCACCAGAGATCGCTTTGGCAAGTTCCGTTTTGCCCACGCCGGCAGGTCCTTCGGTCAGCAGGGGCTTGCCCAGCTCCTGGCTCAAGTACATGATCGTGGCAATCTCATCATTGGCGATGTACTGCTGCTCGCCAAGGGCAATCCTCAGCTCATCAAATGAGCGAAAACTTTTCGTTTTGTGCATATGAAATCAACCTAATTTGATTAAAATACTCGCTATATTACGGACAGGGTACCGGTCCTGTACGTGCACAGCCAAAACCCCATTGCACCCTGCTTTCTGTGTTGGAATGTTTATCAACCTGGGACTATTCAGCTGGAGTCTCTTCTGTGGGCTCAGGACTCCAATCCGGCGCGGCACGTAGGAGCTCCTGTTGGGAGATCCGGTTTACTCTGCGGCAGTGCGGGCATTGAGCGTTGTAATGGTTCATATTCTGCTCGTGGACGGTATTCAATGCAAGGTTTACCATCTCTTTGCTCAAAGCATATGGACGGTGACAGTTCGAACATCTGATTTGCATAATAAATGCCTCCCTTCAACGATTTCCCAAGAAGGACCGTATCGATAGTATACAACACTAGTCCAGATTAGTGTAGCCCAATGCGAGTACAACCCAGAGCCTGCCGCAATCGCGTTTATAATTGGCGGCATGGCAAAGTTCTACTCCGCAGCTGGCGATGATGGATACAGCGGCTTATTGGGTGACACCCGCGTACCAAAATACCATCCACGGCTGGAGACAATCGGTACGATCGATGAAACCAGCGCAGCAATGGGTGCGGCGCGCGCTTTTTGCCTGACCGATCAGGTTAAAACAGCACTGCTCGATATCCAGCGCGACCTGTACAATATCATGGCAGAAGTAGCCGCCACACCGGAAAACGCCTCCCACTTCAGAACAGTAGGCGCAGAGCGTGTGGAATGGCTCGAAAAACAGACAGACCGGATTGCTGGCCAAGTAGCTCTGCCGCAGGAGTTCATCATTCCAGGCGATTCCCAAGCTGGAGCGATGCTGTCTCTGGCGAGAACGTTCTCGCGGCGATCTGAGAGAAGGATCGCCGAGCTGTACCATAAAGGTGATGTCGAGAATCATGAAATCCTTCGGTACTTCAATCGCTTATCCTCATTGTGCTTCGCTTTTGAATTGTTGGAGAACCAGGCCGCTGGGAAAGCAGCGCCTACACTCGCTAAAAGCACGAGCCAGCCCTGAGATAGAGAAATCGGTCACCGATATGCTTGCACACCTACTATGACCGGAACCCTGATCAACATGGTCACCGTTTTCATCGGTGGCATGCTGGGACTGCTGGTCGGCAGCCGCCTCCCGGATCGCGTTCGCCAGACCGTGATCGCCGGTTTGGGTCTGTTTACCGCTGCCATCGGCATACAGATGTTCATCAAAACTGAGAACCCGATTATCGTTCTGGGCAGCCTGCTATTAGGCGGGTTGGTCGGTGAATGGTGGAAGATCGAAGATAGTCTGCGCAGCTTGGGTGCATATCTGGAGCGCCGCTTCATCCGCAACCCGGAAAACGTCGAGGGCAGCCGCTTTATCAGGGGGTTTTTGACTGCCTCGCTTGTATTCTGCGTGGGTCCGATGACGATCTTAGGATCGATCCAGGATGGGCTGACAGGGGACTACAGCCTACTGGCGATAAAATCCGTGCTGGACGGATTTGCTGCTCTTGCTTTTGCCTCCTCGTTGGGAATCGGGGTCCTTTTTTCCATTCCGGTCATCCTCATCTACCAGGGCGGGATCAGCCTGCTCGCTGCCCAGGCACAGGCATTAACCACCCCTGCCATGATGACCGAAATGACCGCAGTCGGCGGGATCTTGCTGATCGGCATCTCCATCAGCAGCCTGCTGGAGATCAAACCAATCCGGGTAGGCAACTTTCTCCCCGCTCTGTTTATCGCACCGCTGATCGTCGCTTTATTAGCAGCCCTGCGTTGATGCTTAAATTGGCTGTCTACTGTCCCGCTGCACTTGCCGCCGCGTCGATTGCCTGGGCGATCTCTTCATAGGACGGCACGAATCCGGGTTTTACGATCTGCCCATTGACGAATACGCTGGGCGTCCCGGTCACCCCGACCTTGGTACCATCCGCCTGATCCTGGTCAATGATTTCTTTGTACCGGTTTTCTCTGAAGCAGGCGTTAAAAGCATCCATATCCAGTTCCAGGGCTTCTGCAAATGCGATCAAGCGTTTATCGCTGAATGCGCCGGCATTTTCGCTGTTCCAGTTAGCAAACAAATAATCATGGTACTGCCAAAACGTATCCTGTTCAGCAGCACACATGCTGGCATTCGCTGCCTGGTCAGATTCATTCGATGCAGAACGATCATCCAAGAATGGATAATGGCGGAACACATATCTGATATTGCCAGGGGCGACGTAATTTTGAACTACAAGTGGGGCAATATCGGTTGAGTAGGTCTTACAAGCCGGGCATTGAAAATCTTCCCATACTTCAACCAGTACGGACGCGTTGGGATCGCCCATCTCTTTTCCATCCACCAATGGACGTTCTGCCGGCGTGATATTGACTATCTCTCCTACCGGTGTCAATGAATTTATTAGGGAGGGTACGATCAACAAGCCCGCTATCAACAACGCACCTGCAGTTACCGCCAATATCACCATCAGCCGCTGCTGGCGCTGTCGCTTCATGCGCTGTTCTCTGATCTGTTGGCGCTTGCTCTTCGTCTCTTGTTTCTTGGTCATCTCAACTCCAATAATAATCCAGGGATAATCCGGGCTAAATTGTGCCATGCCGAAGAGCATTTGTCCAGTGCATATTGAATACTCTAAGCGATTTATTATTAATGGGAAGACTAGACGGAGCGAGTTGCTACTCCCCGCATGAAGGATCAGGACAACAAGATTTGGATATGTGGAGGTTGGGAAAACGATTAGGTGATGAATTCAAAGACCGGATACTCTTCGCCGGTCAGCTTGAAGCCTGCTTTCTGGTAGAGTGACAGCGACACTCGATTGGCACTCTGGGTGTTGACTGTAACCGTGTTCAGGCCTCGTCTCTCACATTGGTTCAACATATCATCCAGAAGTGCGTACCCAACCCCAGTGCCCTGGAACCCTGGATGAACAGCCAGCCGAGCCAGATGACCGCCCATCTGCGTTGCTGTGCTGATCTGGTAGCCGAGCAGGCGGCCTTTCTCTTCTGCCACAGTAGCAAGCGTAGACTGCCGGAATGCGATCTCCAGGCAGGATTGGGAATTTTGCCAAACCCCTCCGAATGCGGCTGCATCGACAAGTTCGATGGCTGGAATATCATCTAACAGCATCGGTCGCAGGTTCAAAGATGGGCGACGCGCTGCCGGGGGTCTTTCTCGATAATTCCAAGAGAGCACCACCACATCATGGTCGCTGGTAAACTGGCTTGCCTTGAGCAATTTAGCGAACCAATCATGCAGTGGGGATAGCAGCCACCATAGGCGGGTTATTTAGACCCTGCAGCCACAATCTGGCTTCCGCCCAAAGTTCTTGCCACACACTCTCAGCAGATACCCCGGAGATGCGGCAAACAGGCGGATCCAGGCCACATTGGGCGGATCTGGTGGGCTGGCAAGCGCACCAACGATCTCGCCTTCACTCCGGGCGATCAAAAACGGGGTTTGTCCAAGCCAATCCAGTGGGGGTCGCCAATCCAAATGGCGATGCACGTACGATCCGAAATGGATGAGATTGGCAAGGGAGTGGCGATCCTCAAATTCAGCAGGTTCTACGATAAGCTGGGTTGCTTTGGGGATTGCTACCATATCTCACTCAGCGTCCATTGAGTATATTGAATGGCGTCTGAAGCAGCTTCTTCAGGGCGCGCTGTTTTGGACTTGGCTTCTCAATTCCATCCAGGCCGGCCTGCATCGTCGCAAGTGCTTCTAGCTGGTGGCCGGTTTTTAACTGCAGCGCTGATAACGACTGCATTACGCTGGCACGCATTTGGGTCTCACCCGCCTGTTCCAGCACATCTGCCGACTGCCGGTACATCTCTAGCGCCGCCTCCAAATCGCCGCACGCCTCCAATGCAGTTGCCTGGTTCCCCAAAGCGAGTCCTTGACGGCGAATATCACCAGCGCCAGCAAATACTTCTGAAGTGCCGGCGACGGCTTCGAGTGCAGATTGGGGATCATCTGCCTGGATATACGCCACACTGCTGTTATTGAGCATCTCTGCAGCTTCCAGGTGGCTGCCCGCCGATAGATATCCTTCTGCAGCAGCCTGGAACTCTTGGGCCGCTTTGAGATAATCCCCTTTCTTGTACATTTTTTGGGCTTCTTTGGCCAGTTGGGCCGGTGATAAGGTGTCTTTCATACGCTACAGTCCTAAAGGGTGATCTCGAGCAGTACCTCAGCGACCGCTCTCAATTTCTCCACCGACATATTGCTCAATTTTTGAGCCATCTCAAGGTAAGGTCGGTTGACGGGCAGGGAGACGAACGTGCGCAGTTCCGCTGGGAGCTGCATGTATTCCTCGACCAGCCGGTCCTGGTCATCAAGTTTTACCGGTGGGCTGCTGTCAGCGTAATAATCCATCAATGAGGCACCATAGAGGTTCGTAAGCGCCTCTAAAATCGGTATTGGTACCGATGCCTCTCCAAACTCGTACGCCTCCAGCTGATCCGGTTCCAGGGCAAACTGCCCTGCAACATCTTCTAGGGTCATTTCCGAATCCGCTCGAATTCTGAGCAAGGATTCAGCGATCACCTTCTTGCGATTGGCAATCTGGTTTTCGATTTCTACTCCGTGACCCGAACGATCTACGCTCAATAAGGAGCTCTCCTCCCAGAAATGGTCGAGCGGGACCAGTAAATAGTTCGCCAGCAGTTCCAGTTCCGGCAGTGAAGGTGCCTCCTGACCGAGTTCATAGCTTTCGAATACAGAGGGCTGAACACCGATTGCCCAGGCACATTCTGCAATCTGTTTTCCAGCAGCGATACGTGCATCGGCAATCAACACACCCAGCTTTTTCGCCCGAAGTCTTAGTTGTAGAGGTTTTACTGTCATCGCCGTCCCTGCTTGTCTGTCTTAGATCTCTCACCGAGTCAACGAAAACCGCGAAGTATCCTGTAGCATCAGAATAATTCTACTGCCAGGGATTCTTCGCCAGTTTCCACAGATTGGCATATTGCCAGGTCATTTGTAAGTGTTTGTTCTGGATGATCTGCTATTCTCCTGTCCGGTCATTATAGCAGAAATGATATCCCAGGTACCCAAAAATGGGCTGCCTAATAGATATGACAGGTCAGTTTATATAACGAGTTCCGGCTAGTCCTGTATCGGGGGCATGGTGTAGCCCAGACCAGACCGGGTGACGATATGCTGCGGGTTCTTTGGGTCATCTTCAAGCTTCTGCCTCAGCCTGGAGATGCTTACCCACAGGATCTCCTTGTCCTCTCCGTACTCTGGTCCCCAAACGTTGGTAAGCAGCTCTTCGGAATTGAGCACTTTGCCGATATTGTGGGCAAATTGCAGCAGCAAGCGATATTCCGTCGCCGAGAGGTAAACAATCCGTTCGCCACGAAACACCTCTGCCCGGGCAAAGTCGATACGCAGATTGCCGTGCGTGAAGACCGACTGCTGGGTACCGCCGGAGGTCTTTACTCTCCGCAATACCGCCCGCACCCTCGCAAGCAGCTCGGTCGCCGAGAACGGCTTGACGATATAATCATCTGCCCCTAAATCGAGCCCGCGCACGCGGGCGTTTTCTTCCCCGCGAGCCGTGACCATTATGATCGGAACGCTGGAAAATTCACGGATTCGCTCACAAGCTGCAAAACCATCCAGGATTGGCATCATGATATCCAGGAGGACCAGGTCAGGTTGCTGCGTGGCTACGATATCCACAGCCTCCTGCCCATTGGTTGCTTTGATCACCTGAAACCCTTCGGTGATCAGGTTGGCTTCCATCAGACGCAAATAGCGGGGTTCATCATCGACGATTAAAATGCGAGCACTCATAGATTACTCTCCCTTAAATGAAATACTGGTTTCCAATCCTGCTTTCCCTTTTTCTCTTTCCAAAGGCAGGTAGATATGGAAGGTTGTTCCTTTGCCAACATCAAACTCAACCATTATCTCACCACCATGTGCCTGGACAATCCTGCGGCAAATGTACAGACCCAAACCAGTCCCGCGAACAGTAACGTTGTCAGAGGGGACTCGATAGAACCGGTCGAACAGATTTTTCAGGTGTTCGGGTGCAATTCCCGGACCATTATCACTGACCGTGATATGGGCTCGATTCTTCTCGACCGCGAGTACGATCATCACCCTGGATCCAGGTGCATACTTGATTGCATTGCTCAGTAGATTATCGAAAACCTGCGCCAGGCGAGTCGGATCTGCCTGGATTTGCAGCCTATTGACCTTCAGATCCAGATAGATCTGAATATCTTCGTTGCGTGAGCCCGCTCGCAGCACCATGTCTTTCAGGAATGTATCCAACCGGATTGGTTGGAAGCTCATCCTCAACGTACCGGCTTGTAACCGAGACGAATCCATCAGATTCTCGATCAGCTCGTGCAAACGGTCTGCCTCATCATCGATGATGGTCAGGAACTCGTTCCGGCTGTTATCATCCCAATCGATATCATCCCGCAAGAGCGTGGTTGCGTAGCCTTTAATAAAGCCAAGAGGAGTCAGCAGTTCGTGGGATACTGTGGCGATAAAATCTTCCTGCAGCCGGTTAAGACGGTGCTCTGCTTCCAGGCTGGCAACCCTCTGGACGAGGTGCGTGTGCCCAAGCAGTTGAGCGACATGAACGGCGATAAATTCGGATAGACGAATCTGATCAGATTTGAAGGATGGTCCACCAAATCGGATGAATACAAGCGCACCCATGGCTTCTTCACCTGCCCAGCCCAGAGGTAAGCCTAAGGAATAGCGCAGGCGGGTGCGATCCTTTTCGTAGTCCTCCATTTTCTCTACCCGGATGGCAACCTGCCCCAGACCCCATCGCTTCCTGGGCGGTCGATTCACCCCAGGCGAGGTCTGCTTCTTGCGAGCGTCCCCTTCCGATTGCTTTTGCATAGGCTGCTTCCAGCAGATCATCACTTCTCTGCAGATAAAGCACCATATTATCGAAGATGAACACCGGTCGGGCCAGACGGATGATCTCATCCAGTGCCGTATCCAGATTGATAGATCGAGCGACAGCCCGGCTGATGGAATAGACAGCTTCGAGCTCTTCGGGTCTCAATACTGAGGGTGCCTTTTTCGCTTCAGCCATTTCGGTCAATCGCCCAGGAAGTGTTGTGCGGTTGGCAATGAGAATATGAATGCTGAGCCTTTGCCGGCTGCAGATTTGACCTTGATGGTTGATCCGTGCGCTTCGAGAATGCGGCGGCAAAGCGCCAGCCCGACACCCGTTCCCCCGTATCGCCTTGTCGCCGAACCGTCTAACTGGTGAAATGGGAGAAATATCTCCTCCATCCGCTCGGGCGGTATCCCTATACCCGTATCAGCGACGATCACGGTTGCCAGGTCTGCCTCGTAATGCGTTCTGACCTCGACCAGACCACCAGCAGGGGTAAATTTGACCGCATTGTCCAGCAATTGGGATAACGCCCACAGGATTTTTTCGCCATCACAATTGACAACGGATGTGTCCGGGGCAAAAGCTTTTCGGATGGTAACACCCTTCGCCTGGGCTATCTGTTCCGCTGATATCACCGCCCGAGCAGCCAATTCGTTTAGCTCTGTGAGTTCATGATCGAGCGACAGCTCACCATGCGACGCAAGTGAGAATTGGATCAGGTCTTCGATCAGCCGTTCCAGTCGTGTATTTGCCCTGCGAATGACTGTGATCGCCTCCCGCTGCTCCGGATTCAGATCGCCCAGGCCATCCTCCGCCAATATTTCCAGGTACCCTTTCATGTGGGTCAATGGGGTACGGAGTTCATGGGAGATATTGGCGATAAAATTTGCTTTTAGCTGGTTGAGCTCGGCGAGCTTCTCCAGCGCTTTCTGCAAATCCCGGGTGCGTTCACGTACCCGCTGTTCCAGCTGCGTGTTGTACTGCCTGAGCGCTGATTGAAGCTGTATGATCTGTTCTGTGACGATCTGATCGATTGTCTCTGGCTCGACCAATCCCCATTCGACCAGCACACGCCCTAATAATACCGACTCACCTTCGAGCTGCTTCTGTTTCTGGAATTGCAGCGCTCGATCAAGATCGCTCGGTCGGATCATCCCCTTTTCGAGAAGGTAGTCCCCTAACTTCGGAACGAGGATTTCCGGAGCGATGATTCCTTTGTGCTCTGGGACAGATTGCTGAAGTCTGCTCTCCGCCATGACCGCTGCGACAGCCAAATCGACCCCACAAAACTCGCAGTAGCGGGCTTGAGCATCTACCGATCTATCACAGTTGGGGCATGAAACGAAGGCAGCCATATATCCCCATGTTTATCCAATTCTGGTCAGGGTCACTTGTAATCATATCCTTAGTTGCGTGAAGATGCAAGGCTTTTTACCAATATCACGATATTAAAAATGGCTTTTACGTTAATTTGTCGGAATAACTCGTCCCATAGACTGGCGCAGCTGCCTGCAAATTGCCCGCAGGATCTGTGATGATTCTGCGGGCATATTCAAGGATAGTATGCTGGTAGAAGTTACGCAGTTCACTTACAGATGAGTTTTTGCCTGTTAAGTGTTTGTAAGGTAAATTGCCAGCCTTTTCGTGCATAATTGGAGCATTGAATATCCGGAAGCCAGGCCTTTAAAATACAGGACTCCGAATACTCATCCGACACTGACACACTAACAAAGAGGTATCCCCGAGTGACTAAGGATGGGCAAACCCGCATTCTAGTAATCGATGATGATCAAGCTATGACCGAAATGCTTCGCTTGGTCCTCGAGCCAAACGCGTTCGACGTACACGTAGCTCATTCAGGACCTGAGGGTATTGAAGCAACCCGCCAGCTCAGTCCAGAAGTCGTCGTACTTGATCTGCTTATGCCGGGCATGGATGGCTGGGAAGTATGCAAAGAGATACGGTCATTCAGCCAGGTACCAATTCTCGTATTATCAGCGATCAGCAAACCCGGGATTATCGCCCGCGCCCTGGATGAGGGTGCTGATGATTATCTGCTCAAGCCTATGCCAAGCAGCGTGCTTATCGCACACCTGAAAAGGCTGGCACGCCGCGCCCGGGCCGAACAGGAGTCTAATAATCCAAAGCTGAACTACTATAGTATTTGATCTTATTTCTCCGCCAGATTAGAAAGATTATTATGGACGATCATCCCCCAGTTTAGGTTAGACTGGGGGATGAGTATTTTTGAATGTGGGCGAAACTCGATTACAATTAGGGCTATAAACATGGAGGCAGCCACGTGCAGACCTGTACACAATGTAATCGTCAGTCCCCTGATAACGCAGCTAATTGCATTCACTGCCAGGCAGACCTGAACGAATTCTCAAGTACCAACGCAGCCTTGAAGCGCCTTCAAAACAACCCGCGTGTGAAAGACGTCCGTGTCGTAGTCGCTCACGATTGCTGCCCCGCCTGCCGAGGCGCAGAAGGGACATATGAAAAAATGGACGCCCCACGCCTGCCCGTAGAAGGTTGCTCGCATCCGAATGGATGCCGGTGTTTCTACGAACCGATGCTGAACACGATCTACCCGTAACGGTCTATTCTTCTTCCAGCTTCGGATCCATCCTATCCAGTATCGATCTCGCCAGGTCAATCGCCTGTTGGCGGTCCTGGATTTCCCCCATTGCTGCAGCCTCCCGAATATCGTCCAGCAATTTCCCCACCAGCGGGCCAGGCGTGCAGTGAAAATGCTTGCATCAATTCGTGTCCATTGACGTATATTGGTGGGGTGACAATCTCAGCCGGCATCTCCCACCAGGCTTCCAATAGAGACCGGGCAACATCTATCTGCCTGCTCCACACTGCCGCCGGCATCCCGGGTCCGTAAGTACCCCAAATGTCCGCCAACGAGAGCATGCACACAGCCACACCGGCATCCTTCGCCTGTCTGAAGAAGCGGTAGATCGCTCTGCGTGATGGCAGGTCATCTCCCTGAGCCAGAAGTAAAGGGCGCAGATGGTAATGCACTACCCTGCTCAACCAGGTGATCTCGGGGTTGCTCAAGTGCAGCCCCGAGCCCTCCGATTCAATGATCTCTGCTCCAACACGATCATGCTCGAAGAAACGTATTCGTCCCTCATCCTCGATAAACCGGGTATGAGATTTACCGGCATCGTGGTACAGTGCAGCAAAGAACAACATCGATCGCAATGTTCGCCCCTCACTCAGCTCGTCGGCCAGGTAAGCGGTGAGCTGCTGGCGGTATCTGCCCAAGCGATGAGATACAAGCGCTGTATAGATATTCGACGCTGCTTCCGGGTCAAATCCGACCGCCAATACACTCAGCACCTGCTCGAGCCGGGAAAGGACATCCAGAGTGTGTCTCCAGGTATCGTACACGTGTGGCGGTGGCTGCTCTAATTCACGCAATCCTGCCAGCTCTGGGAAAACCGCCTGTATGCCCCCGATCGTTTCCAATACCTGGATGCAGGCAGATGGCTGCGGGCAGCCCATCATTCGAAATATCTCATCCCTCAGCCTCTCTGGTGACACACTGTTCAATGCTGCAGCAGCGGCTCGCATACCCTGAAGTGTTTCGGGCAATATCCTGAATTTATACGTTGCAGCCAGGCGAGCAGCGCGCAGGACACGCAGCGGGTCGGCGGTGAAGCTATCCGAGCGTGCACGCCCGGATCTGCCGGGCTCGGAGATCGGCTGCTCCTCCAAGTGGGTCTATCAACCGCAGTGGGTCGTCGAGATCTATTGCGATGGCGTTAACCGTAAGATCACGAGCACTAGATCCCCCTCAAGATCAGAATTACGGTAAACTGCGAAGTCCAAATTCCATCTTTTACCGTCTGAGTCTGTCCAGACCACCCTGCCGGTACCCCGTTCTTTGTCCAGCGGGTAGTACGCTGCCCTCAACTTATCGGCCACAGCCCTTGCTGCACCCAACCCATCCACGGGCAGGACGAAATCCAGGTCATGCAGATCACGCTGGAGCAGCAGATCTCTCACCGCACCACCGACGAGGTAGAGTGGAACCTCACCTGGTACCGCGTTGCGAACAATTTTAAGTATGGGGAGAATTGAATCGGAAAGAGTGGGAGATCGAGGGTTCACCGGGAATTATTGTGGATTCTTCCAGGATTCGAGGAGGATTAACCATCAGGTGAATATCGGGTCGGGTCTACGGCTCCGATAAACGGCAGGTTGCGATACAGCTCATCGATATCCAATCCGTAACCAAATACAAATTTGTCCGGGATCTTAAAACCGCTGTAGTGAATATCCACATTGATCTCCCGCCGTTCTTCTTTGTCCAGCAGCGTACAGACCTTCAAGCTGCTGGGGTGGCGTGAGTCCAGGAAATCGATCACCGTCGCGATGGTATAGCCGCTGTCGACAATATCCTCGACCAGCAGGACATCGCGGTCCATGATGTCCTCTTGCAGGTCCAGGGTAATCCTGACCTGACCGGTTGAATGCCGCGCTCCAACGCCATAAGAGGAGACGGCCATGAAATCGATGGTGTTCGGGACGCTAATATGGCGCATCAGATCGGTAAGAAAAACAACGCCACCACGCAGGATGCAAACCAGGTGCACGACCTTTCCCTGATAATCCCGGCTGATCTCCGCTCCGAGCTCTGCAATGCGTCTTTTCAGCTGGTCTTCCGGGATCAGTATTTCAGACAAGAATTCACTATAGTGCTGCATGCTCAATCCTTCGGTACTTCGTGGTGCTCTCGACAGCGTGCCTCATATAACTCAGCAGCCCCGACGACAACGATTGGCTCGTCAAAATGCGCTGCTCTCCCGTCCACCAGACGCTGCGTTCGTGAGGCCGGTTCTCCGCAGACCATGCAGATCGCATGCAGCTTGTCTACCCGTTCAGCCTGCGCCATCAGGACCGGCATTGGACCGAATGGTTCACCCCGGAAGTCTGTGTCTAAACCTGCCACGATGACCCTTAATCCTCGATCTGCCAGACTGTGACTGATGCCGATGATTTCATCGTCAAAGAACTGGCATTCATCGATCGCCACTACCGTCGTGCCATTGGCCAGGTATTCAAGGATCTCTTTGGCTCTGCGGATCGGAAATGCATCAAATTCACTGCCAGCATGGGAGGTAACTTTTTCGACAGTATAGCGGTCGTCGATCGCGGGTTTGAACACCTGCACTTTCTGATGTGCAATGGTGGCGCGACGCAGCCTGCGGATCAGCTCATCCGTCTTTCCGCAGAACATGGAACCGGTGATGACTTCTATCGAGCCGCTATGATGTTTCATATATACCTCAAGTTAGATGGGATTGTTATTCGGTTGATGTACAGAATATATCGCCTGAATTCTATCATAACTGGCACCTCCAGCAAACAAAATCCCGGCAATTTTAGAGTGCCGGGATTATCTTGGTCTATCCGGTTGGGGTGTACAGTTAGATCAAACAGTGATCTCTGTACCTGCTTCGGGGATCGTATATCCGAATTGGCGCAGGCGTTTCTTCAAGTCTGCCAGGGATTTGCGCCCAAAACCATCAATCGCCAAGAGTGTATCTTCACCCAATTCGAACTTCTCCAGAACCTGACCGACGTTTTCGAGACCCGCCTTTGACAGGGAATCAGTGGCGCGCGTGCCAAGCTCCAGCTCTGAAATTGGGCGGTCCGGCGATGTCCGGGCGGTTGTCCGAGATTCTAAATCATTCAGGTAGTCCTGGCGAGCCTGAAGCTTGCGATAGAAGCGGTCAACCTGCCCCTCGGAGTCAACAATACGCTGTTCGCCGGTGAAGAACGGGTGGCAGCGGGAGCAAACATCCGTGGTGATCAATTTCATTGTCGAACCGGTTGTCCATGTGTTGCCACATGCACAGATCACCTTGGCATCAGGGTAATAAGTAGGATGTATATCTGACTTCATAACAGTTAAGAACCTCTCGATATTCTGGACCTGTATGCTGTCCAAATACCTAGGAAATACGACTTGTATACTCTTCCAGAGTGATCACATTCACCCGCTTGCGATTATCCCGGATGGTCTCATAATAGACGATCCCATCGGTAGTAGCAAACAGTGTGTCATCTCTACCATGCCCCACATTGCGTCCGGGCTTGATGCGGGTGCCGCGCTGGCGCACCAGGATATTCCCAGAACGCACCTGCTGACCGCCGAATACTTTTACACCGAGACGCTGTGATTGGCTGTCGCGACCATTGCGGCTGGAGCCGCCGCCTTTTTTGTGAGCCATTTCTACCTCTCCTATCCCACCGAGATGGAATCAATCTTCAACTGCGTGTATTTCTGGCGGTGACCCTTTTTCACCCGATATCGATTCCTGGGCTTGTACTTGAACACCGTTATCTTCGGACCTTTTACCTGACCGATCACGGTTGCCTGCACTTTCGCGCCTTCAATCAATGGGGTTCCAACGGAAACCTGGTCGTCATCAGCAACCAGCAGGACACGTTCCATGTCCAATTGCTCGCCAATATCAGATTTGAAATGGTCGACCTCGATCACACCACCTTCAAATACTCGATATTGCTTACCGCCATCTTCAACAATCGCATATTTCATAAGCTTTCCTCCAAGCTTCACTTCGCCGTATCCTCCGCATGGCAGAAATCACATGCCGATGTACGGGGAAGTTGGGGGCACAAAATTTCACCCCAGCACTGGTGCTGCCGGGGTAGGGCAAGAGATTATTATACAGGTTAGATGAATACATGTCAATATGAAATCAAAACGAATTCGAGTGAATTCGAAGATGAAACTAGCTTTCACAGAGATTATGGTAAACTATGACGTTGGTCTATCGAGTATGGATTTATCGCTTGCGAGCGGGTTGTACACCGCTTACGAAAAATTCTACAATCAAAAAAATAGGGCTTAATCAGGTGCAGAAGACAGACGGGGGTGTTTGGGCTGGATACGCCCAATCAAACATCCCCTGCTTCTTTTATCAACTGAGCAGCTCCTAAATCACAATTAATTAGGAGGTTCTCATGACAGAGAAAAAATGGGTTTACCTGTTCAACGAATTAGATGATGCTGAAAAGCATGTCGGCGGAAAATGGGACGACGTGAGGTCGCTGCTAGGTGGCAAAGGAGCAAACCTTGCTGAGATGACGCGCATCGGTGTCCCGGTCCCGCCAGGATTTATCGTGACAACTCAAGCATGCAACGCGTACCTCGATGCGGGTGAAAAATTCCCTGCCGGCATGTGGGAGCAGGAGCTCCAGTCGTTAAAAACCGTCGAAGAGCAGACCGGCAAACAGTTCGGTGGCACTGCCAATCCGCTGCTCGTATCCTGCAGGTCAGGCGCTAAATTCTCAATGCCCGGCATGATGGATACCGTGCTGAACCTAGGACTGAATGACGATACGGCGGCTGCGATGGTCGAGCTGACCGGTGACGAGCGCTTCGTGTACGACGCCTACCGCAGGCTGGTGCAGATGTTCGGATCAGTCGTGCTCGGCTTATCGGACGAAGCATTCGAAGATGTTCTTGAAGAATTCAAGGGACACAAAGGGGTGAAATCCGATACCGACCTCAGCGCAGAGGACTGGAAGAATCTGACCACAAAATTCCAGGCGATCATCCGCGAGCACAAAGGGTTTGATTTCCCACAGGATCCATATGAGCAGCTGCGCATGGCAACAGAAGCGGTCTTCAAATCCTGGAATGGAAAAAGGGCGATTGATTATCGCAACGCGGCCGGCATCACCCACGATCTGGGCACTGCGGTAAATATCGTCACGATGGTCTTTGGCAATATGGGAGATGAATCAGGCACCGGCGTTGCATTTACCCGCGACCCGGCAAACGGTGATCGAGAAATGTATGGTGATTACCTGATGAACGCCCAGGGAGAAGATGTGGTCGCAGGCATCCGGAACACCGAGAAGATCCAAAATCTCGGAAACGAAATGCCTGAAGCCTACAAAGAGTTCCTGGACATCTGCGATAAGCTGGAACAGCACTACCACGAGATGCAGGATGTTGAGTTCACCATCGAGCAAGGCAAGCTCTGGATGCTGCAAACCCGCGACGGCAAGCGCACAGCCAAAGCTGCCGTGAAGATTGCGGTCGATATGGCAAACGAGGGCTTGATCAGCAAAGAGACCGCCATTCTGAAGATCACACCCGAGCAGGTCGATACACTCTTGCACCCGTATTTCGATCCGAGTTCCAAGACCAACGCCAAGAGCGATGGCAGGTTGTATGCAACCGGCGTCAACGCATCTCCTGGCGCGGCGGTCGGTCAGGTGTTTTTCGATGCTGACACCGCAGAGCAGAAAGCCAAAGAAGAGGGTCTGGATGTGATCATGGTACGTCCTTTCACCCGTCCGGATGACGTCCACGGCATGCTGGCTGCGAAAGGCATCCTGACCAGCGAGGGTGGGGCGACATCCCACGCGGCCGTGGTCGCTCGCCAATTCGGCGTGCCCTGTGTGGTCGGCGCCGCCGCTATCCGCATCGATCTCGAGAAGCGCGAGATGAACGTCGATGGTCTGGTTGTCAAGGAAGGTGAGTGGGTTTCGGTTGACGGCACCAGCGGGGAGGTCTTCCTGGGCAGCATCGATACACTCTCACCAACCCTCGAAGAGCAGACCGATTTGCTCACCCTGCTCGGATGGGCAGATGATATCTGCGCAACTCCAGGTATCCGCAAGGCACCGGAGGGTTGGCCAACGACCGGTCTGCAGGTATGGGCAAACGCAGACTATCCCGCCGATGCTCGCCGGGCACGCTCCTACGGCGCCGTCGGTATCGGGCTGTGCCGCACCGAGCACATGTTCTTCGAGCCAGAGCGGCTTCCCATCGTACAGCGCATGATCCTGGTCAATTCGAGCAGCGAGCGTAAAGCCGAGCTGGATAAGCTGCTGCCTTACCAGCGCTCGGATTTCGAAGGTCTGTTCGAAGCGATGGATGGCTATCCGGTCATCATCCGCCTGATCGACCCGCCGCTGCACGAGTTCCTGCCACCTCTCGAGGAGACCCTCGAAGAGGTCATCAGCATGCGAGTGAAGGGCGAGACTGAAGGTCTGGATGAGAAAGAGCAGCTGCTCCAGAATATCCAATCGCTGCACGAGAGCAACCCGATGATGGGGCTGCGAGGCATACGTTTGAGCATCGTTATGCCGGAGATCGTTGAGATGCAGGTCCGGGCGATCTTCGAGGGCGCCGCCGATGCGACCTTGAAGGGCTTCCATGCCAAGCCCGAGGTTATGATCCCCCTCACCGGTCATGTCAATGAGCTGAAAATTATCCAGCCGCGCCTGGAAGAGATCGCCAAACTGGTCATGGATGAGAAAGGCGTAGAATTCCCCTACAAATTTGGCACCATGATCGAGATCCCGCGCGCCGCCCTGACCGCTGCGGAAGTCGCCTCGGTAGCCGAGTTCTTCTCATTCGGCACCAATGACCTGACTCAGATGACCTATGGCTACAGCCGTGACGATGCAGAGCGCAACTTCCTGCTGAAGTACGTGGAAGATGGCATCCTGCCGCAGAACCCCTTCCAGACAATCGACCGTGATGGTGTCGGTCGTTTGATGGATATGGCTGTTTCTGAAGGACGAAAATCACGCCCTGATCTGGAAGTAGGCATCTGCGGCGAGCATGGCGGTGACCCCGCATCCATCGACTTCTGCCACACAGTAGGCAATAACTACGTAAGCTGCTCACCCTTCCGTGTGCCCATTGCACGCTTAGCAGCAGCCCAATCGGCACTGAAGCACAAGGGCGTCTCGATCGATCTCGACCTGTAGAGATAACTGCACGAATCAAAACGGGCAGAGGGCTTCCATCATCATCTGCCCGTTATTTTTTTATTTCCCTGTTGCCAGGATATCCCCCAGCAGATTGCCATTCATCAAGATATATACCGTCTTGACCCCCGGAAACTGCCTGATCGTAGACCAGATCTGCGCCCGCACGCGGCTGTCGTCGCAGCGATCTCCCGAGCGCACATAGCCACCGCTGAGAGATACATTCACCAGGCCTTCGAAGGCTTTGAACTCTACGCTGTCGACTCTCCAGTTCGAGAGATAGACTGGATTATATAGGTTGCCGATATATTGCTGTTTATTGAACAGTCGCTTCAAAGCGGTGGCAACATCTGTGGCCACATCTCCGGAGCGATATACCCCGGTATTGATCTTCACCGCAGTGTCACCACAGCCCACCGGACCGCCATCGTCTTTCAGGATGTAATACACGTAAATTGCCTGATCACCCGAAGCGGTTGGGGGTAGGACTGTCTCGGTAGGCGTTTCCGTGGGAGCAGGCGTCTGCGTTGGCAGCGGAGTCTCGGTGCTCGTGGGTGTGTGCGTCTCGGTTGGCGGGATCGGTGTGACGGTTGGCGGCAGAGGCGTATCCGTCTCAGGCAGAGGGGTCGAAGTCGCTGCTTCTAGCGTCGCAGTAGGCTTGGCTGGCGCAGCGGGCTGGGGTGTCCCGCTACAGGCGCTGAGAAAAATGATCGCAAGCCCCAGGATAGCCGGTAAAAATAACTTTAGACTGAATTTCTTCATCTGATGCGATTAGTAGAATCGGCTCACTTATCGTTCGACACACGGTCTCCGAATGGAATACCGTTCAAATAGATATTGGTTGCCTTCACCTGTTTAAACTGGCGCACCGTTGACCAGACCTGCGCTTTCACCCGGGTGTTATCGCAAGGGTCCCCGGTTGGCTTATATGTACCGGTGAGATCGACGGTGATCAATCCATTCTTGGGATTGAATTTCACACTATTAACCCTCAAATTGGACCTGAACAAAGCGTTCAGCAGACCCCCTACATACTCCGACTTGATCGCGAACAATCGCTGCAGTGCGCTGCTGACATCGCTTGCAACGCTCCCGGTGCTGTTGGCGCCAGAGCTGACCGGGATGGCGGAATCCCCGCAGATCGACCCCCCGGTGCCCACCTGGATCAGATACATAGAAGGACTGCTCTTTGATGCCGAGGGCAAAGCCGGAGACTGGTTCGCTGCCAATGTTGGGGTATCTGTGGGCAGCGCAGTGGGTGTATCGCTGGGCAAAGGCGTAGCGGTAGCAGTTTCGGTTGGCGGTTGTTGTGTCTCCGTCGCAGTCGGGCTCGCCGTGACGGTTGCGGTTGGCGAAGCCGTCGCCGTGGGTGTCTCACTGGGCGGGACTTGCGTAGCTGTTGGCGGCAGTGCGGTTGACGTTGGTTCTGGGGTTGGCTGTGGACCGACCGCCGTACAGGCTGATAACAGCAAGCATGCCGATAAGACCAGCGCGAAGATGACAGATAGAAAGCTTTTTCTCACAATATCAACCTCTGCAATATTTAATTCATAGTACGCCTTCGTTGCCTGAACAGGCAACCAACGCGAGGCATTCCACCATGACCGTTTTGGCAGCAAACAGACCCAATTTTACACCCATTCTCTACCGCAGATTTTGGGTGATCACGCCCTGTGCTTCGAAACCACACGCGTACGCGAGCAGCTCAACCGGGTGCACTGCCGGGATACCGGTTGCATGTACAATCTGCCAGCGGCAGGTCTCGCTATCACAGATTACAAACGGCGCTCCTGCATTGCGTACGAAATCGAACAGATCTTCCCCAACCGCCATACTGATGTCATATTTTTCATTTTTATACCCGTAAGTACCCGCAATACCGCAGCAGGCTGCATGGCTATCGATGATACGCAGTTCCGGGATCATTTCAAGCACATCCAGGGCTGGAAGCCCGATGCGGTGGGCACGATACTGGCAGGGGGCATGGTAGGGCAGCGTGTACGGCAATGCTTTGAAATCAACTTTTAACAAACCATTGTCGTATAGTTCCAGCAAGAACTCATTGAAATCGTATGTATATTGGGCAACCAGTCTGGAATCCGGATCGTGCATATCCAGCAGCTCGGGCGCTTCTTCCTTTAGCGTCAGCGTACAGCTTGTGGAAGTGCCCACGATCGGAATGCCCTGCCTGGCGTACTCTACAAGTTTGCCCACATTGGCAGCATGGTAAGCCCGGGCAGCACCGAACTCCCCGTTCGATAACAGCGGAAGCCCGCAGCAGTTCTGATCTGGCACGATCACTTCGATATCCATTGGCTTCCAGCATGACAGACAGCTGCCTGCCCAATACGCGGCTCGTAATACTCGGTCGAGCAGCCGTGGAAGTAAACCACTTTGCGGTCTGAGCGATGCCGGTCCTCACGCCCGTGGAACCAAGTGGTAAATCGCTGTCCGGAGAATGACGGCAGCGGCGCCTCGCCGGTGGATTCCCAGCACGCCTTCAACTGCCTGCCGTACCACTGCGATTGGCAAGCAGCGCATTCGCCAGTGGCGCTATCGGCTGTCCGATCTTGCCCGACCAGCTCCAGTCCTGGCGATGAGGTTGTTTCGCAACCGCAGCCTAACCGGGACCAGGTTCTGGTCGACCATCGCAGCGCGCGCTCGGGCGTTCATCTCCGCGATATTCACCCCGGTCGGGCAGACCATATTGCACACCCGGCACCCGCTGCAGTAATCCACCGACCGGTCCGGGGTGTTCTGCTTGCTCGATCGGAAGCGCCCACCTTGCGGTGCTTCGTATTTCGGACCGGGGAACAGATCGGTGACGGCTGATACCGGACAGGCTGTCGTGCAGATGTTGCACTTGATGCACTGGTCGAGCGATAATTCAACCGGATGGAGAGGCAGGCGCAAACTGTGCTCGTCTGTCATCGCTCTGCACCTCTGCCTGCCGGCCGCGAAACCGCTAACCAACGCAACGCCTTCCACGGATCGCTCCTGGATCGGGTCTGTGTTAGCCAGTGCGGCTCCAGCTGCATACAGGTTCCTGTATATCCGCTCTCCATTGGATGAGAGCGGCTGCAAGTCCCGGTTCACCTTCACCCCGGCACGGAACACCGGGTGACCGCCGGAACCAAGGAAGCTGCGTGTAAGTGATCCAGCAGCTTCGGAATACCCGGCCAGCGGTAGATCGAACACACACTCGCTGATCCTGCCATCGTAACCCGTCTGGACTCCCCCGCCCAGGATACCGCCCGTCGCCAGGATATAGCTGCCTGCCCGGTTGAGTTTAGGTCGTGCAGCCGCGTCGCTCCACACACCCAGCACGACATCTCCGTCGCACTCAGCCGAGACCGCTTCCATGCCCTCCAGCACCCGCCCGCCTTGCCTTTCGATCTCCGCCACCAGCAGATTATGCAAGCGCATACCCGGTATCGACGGCGGCAGGGTCGGGATCTCGAATACGGCGAGCCCGAGCTTCTCCTCCAGGTCTCTCACAACCTCCACGGTCTGCTTCAGCCCCAAAACGGCCGGGAAACCGATCCGGGCCGCGCCGCTCTTCCCAAGGAGCTTCTTCAATTCCCGGACCACCTGCTCCCGAAAATCCGGCTGCTCGAACAGCGCTGCCAGTGAGCGCGCGGCTGACCAGGTTCGCGCGCATCCAGCCGCTCCAGATCAAGGCCTATCGCTTCGGCCGTTATACCCATTGCCTTCAGATTGTCAGCAGCCAGCTGCGGGTAAAAATCTAGAATATCCCTCAAACCCGACCAATGCCATACGCGCAGGGTCGCGCAGGTCTCCGGCAAGCATCGTTTCAGGCGCAAGGCATGTACTGCGGGCAGTCCCCAATCCGGTTGGCAGCAGCCAGCTGCTCTCCAGGGAACCCCGTAATGGATAGCCCGCGCGCTCGGAGAGAGACTTTAAGCTCTTCCACCGCCTGAGCCAGCATCCCGACACCCGTGATCGAATATGGGTGTTCAGGATATCGCTCCACCAGCTCAGCCAGGGTTCTCATCGGGGTTTCCGCCTCTGTCTGAACCATTGCAGGTGAAGGATTCCATACATCAATACAGCCGGCGTGCCAGAACAGCGTCCCCCAACCTTTGCTGATCACGTGCACCCGTGCGCCACGGGCAGCTGCCTGCCAGGCAGCGGTCAGGCCGGCCAGACCTGCCCCGATAACCAGCACGTCTATCAACGGTTCCGCGAGTGGAGATGCCTTTCCTGGGTTCACAGTCCCGGCTGATACGTCCTGATCGCCTCGCTGCCTAACCGGAGGCTCCGCCTGGGGTGCAGCGGTGTCTGGCGGATCGTACAGCTCTGCCGCCAGGCGAGATTGCGCCGGACCCGGCAGCCCTTCGGCGTTCAGCAGGCTGACATAGATCAGCTCGTTCAGGCGTTCCTGGCGCAGCTGCTGGCCCCACAGGATGGGAAGCAGCCCTTTCCAGCGCTCCTGCAGGAAATCCCGCAATGCCACGTTCGACTCTTCTACGCCCGGCTTCCGCAGACTATGCAGCAATCCCGTTACCCGGTAGGTGCAGAAACCGCCCTGGCATGGACCCATTCCCAGGCGGATATCCCGGCGAACGTCGTCGATGGTATTTGCGCTTCCTTGCAGGATGGCATCAGATACATCATCGACAGTAGCCAGCTCGCACTCGCAGAGCAGCTGCCCGTATTCACTCCCTTTTTCGATAGCCGCGAAGCGGCTGCCCATGATATGGTAGCCATGCTTCTGGTCATCAGCAGGAAGCACCTCCAGGTGTGTCCGGCAGGGACGCTCCACGCCCAGCTTCGAGCACACCAGGTCCGCGGTGACCTCAGCCATCTTCCGGTAGGTCGTCCACTTCCCGCTCGTGATTGTCACCAGACCGGAGAGCCCATCGCGCTGCTCATGATCGAGCAGGACAAAAGCCCGCGTGATATCACGGGTATCACTGATCTGGGACTCCTGGTACAGCGGGCGGACCCCCGCCCAGGCACGCAGCATCCGCATATCCTTGAAGCCGGGCACCAATTTTTCGCCCTCTTCCAGCATCAATCGCACTTCCCACGGCTCGATGGCAAAATGGTCTGGGTCGCTGACATGTACGTCCGTAGTGCCGATCACGGTCACGGTGTGGATGGGCACCAGGATATCCCCATCGGCTGGCATTTTGCAACGGTTGACGACGGTGTTCAAGATGCGATGGTTTGCCGCCAGCATCACCCCCTTACCGGGGACGATATTGAATCGATACGCCAATGCTGCCGGTGATCTGCCCTGCCCAGGCTCCGGAAGCATTGACCACGAAGTCAGCCTGGATGGCTGCTTCCTCGTCCCTGGCAATGTCCAGGCAGTTGGCGCCTACCACACGGTCACCTGAGCGAAGCAGCTTTAACAATTTTGTGGTAGCGCAGGATGGTCGCTCCATAGGCACGGGCAGAATTTGCATTCAAGTCCGCCGCCAGCCATGAATCGGCTGCCGCATCTGGCACACGGTAGCAGTGAGTGATCTTCGGGTGGAGCAGCGGCTCCTCGCGCAGCATCTGCCTGACCGGCACATCTTCGACCGGGATGCCTGCAGTGCGGCATCCCTCTACGAACATAGGCGCATACTCGGGGTTGTCCCAGGGAGTGACCACGAAGAAACCGCCGGTATCCTCGATGCACTGCGGCATGATCCGGCGCAGGATGCGGTTCTCCTCGATACACTCTCTGGCAGCCTGCGGGTCTTTCACGGCATAACGCCCGCCGCTGTGCAGCAGCCCGTGATAACGACCGGTCGTCCCGGTTGCGAGATCGCCTCTCTCCACCAGGATTGATTTTGAATCCCCTCATCGCCAGGTCGCGAGCGACTCCGGTCCCAGTCGCACCACCGCCGATGACCAATATTTCTGTTTGCAGTGTTCTCATAGGTTGGTCAGCTCTCAGGTCACAGACTGCAGGCAATTATAGCAGTCTGCATCCATATTCCAGTCCCGAAAATGAATTCTCCAGGTATGCAGCCTTCCGTCATACCTGGAGAACCGGGATAATCAATCTTTACTGTGCTGAAAGCCTACACGAAAAACCTGGTGGCACAATCAGAGGATTAGGCGCTTACGGCCTGGTTAGCCTCTTCTGCGCGAACTCAGCTCCCTGTTTGAGCGCCCGGAAATTTACCGGCAGCAAGCGGCGGTGCCGCTCCGGCAGGTGATTCTCGAGCGTTTTCTCGATGACTGGTATGCTGAGCACCGGCAGCTGCGAGAGCAGCGCACCCAGGGCAACCATATTCGTCAGGCGCTTATCCCCCAACGACTCGGCGATCTCATTCGCAGGAATGTATACCGTCGTGATATCCGTCCGCTCGGGTGCCCTGTTGATCAGAGATGCATTCGCCACCAGAACCCCACCCGGCTGGATCAGCGGCTCATATTTTTCCATGGAGGGCAGGTTTAGGACGACGGCAGCCTTGGGATTGCGCACCAGGGAGATCCAATCTCCTCGTCCGAAATGATCACCGTACAATTGGCCGTTCCACCCCGCATTTCCGGTCCATAAGAAGGGATCCAGGTCACTTCTTTGCTCTCATCCAGCGCTGCATAAGCCAGCACCTGTCCGGCGAAGAGAACACCCTGACCGCCAAATCCGGCAATCAATATCTCTGTTTGCATTCTGGCTTCTCCTTAGATGCGCAGCTCGCTGACAGCCGGCGAAACCTTGTAATCATTCAGCGGGTAAACCGGTATCATATGTTCCTCGATCCAGCTCAAAGCATCCAATGGTGAGAGTCCCCAGTTGGTTGGACAGGAGGAGAGCAGCTCGACCATTGAAAAACCGAGACCGCGCTGCTTGGGTCTCGAACGCCAGGCGGATGGCTTTCTTTGCCATACGGATGTGCTTCGGGTCGTGCAGGCTGCGCCGCACAACATACCCGGCGCCGTCCAGGGTGGAAAGCATCTCAGACATACGGATTGGGAAGCCCATCTGTTCGATATCGCGCCCGCCAGGGGATGATGTGGTTTTCTGCCCGGGCAGTGTAGTAGGCGCCATTTGACCGCCGGTCATTCCGTAGATGGCGTTGTTGATGAAGATCACAGTGATCGATTCGCCGCGTGCCGCGGCGTGGACAATCTCAGCCATGCCGATAGATGCCAGGTCGCCGTCCCCCTGATAGGTAAACACGATCCGGTCGGGAAGCACGCGTTTGATGCCGGTCGCCATCGCTGGCGCTCTGCCATGTGCAGCTTCGACAAAATCACAATCGAAGTAGTTGTAAGCAAAGACCGAGCAGCCGACCGGGGCGACTCCCACCGTCAGCTCACGCAGGTTCATCTCATCCAGCACTTCCGCGATCAGACGGTGAGCCACACCATGCGTGCAGCCCGGGCAGTAATGCGAGGGTACATCTGTCAGCGACTCGGGTCGCTGGTAAACCAGTTGTGTCGGGGCGGTTGCCACCATATTAAATCTCTCCCTGACTAACCTTGAAACCGTTGCCGCTGTGATCGTGTTCGATCACGTGCGCAAACCGTTCCAGCCATCTTTTTCTTGGGTCTCCAGCCAGTGGCAGGGGTCCCTTGACCATGCGCAGTATCTCAGCCTGTACTTCATCCGGAAACGGCATGATCCCGCCCATCCGCCCGTAGAACTCGACCGGGATGCGACCTTTGACCGCTCGCAGCACATCATCCAGCATTTGGCCGGCGTTCATTTCCACCACCAGCATCGCACTCACCCGTCCAGCCAGATGCTTCGATCTGCTGAAACGGAAATGGGCTCAGGCTGACCGGACGGAACAGCCCAACCGTGATGCCCTCGCTGCGCAGCGCCCGCACCGCGGATAGCGCCACCCTCCCGGCAGTTCCAAAGCCGACAACGGCGATTTCAGCATCCTCGAGGTGGTATTCGTTATAACGCACTTCTTTGCTCTCGATCTCGGACCATTGGCGCATCAGGCGATAATTCATCACCTCTTCGTCTACAGGATCGATATAGATCGAGCTCAATATCCGTCGTTCTCGGTCGACGGCGCCGCGTACAGCCCAATCCGGGTATTCTTTGCGCGTCGCTCTCATTGGCGGCAGCTCAGCCGGCTCCATCATCTGCCCGATGCTGCCATCTGCCATGACGATAACGATCGTGCGGTATTCATCTGCCAGATCGAACGCAAGTACAGTCAAATCGATCGCTTCCTGCACGCTGGATGGTGCCAGGACGATCGGGTGGTAATCGCCGTGCCCGCCACCATGCACGATCTGGTTGTAATCGCCTTGCGAGGGGCAATATTGCCCAGGCCCGGACCACCGCGCACGACATCGATCAGGACCACTGGCACTTCCGTGCCGGCAATATAGGATAGACCCTCCATCATTAAACTCACACCGGGACTGGATGAAGAACTCATCACCCGGGTCCCGGTGCACGCAGCGCCGTATACCATATTAATCGCTGCAACTTCACTCTCAGCCTGCAGGAATGTACGTCCAAGCTCCGGCAGGCGTTTCGATAAATATTCCAGAATTTCTGTCTGAGGGGTGATCGGATAACCAAAATAGGCTTCCAATCCGGCCCGGACAGCAGCCTCCGCCATGGCATCATTGCCTTTTAATAACTCACGCGCCATTCCTGACCTCCTGAACCGCCGCGCGAGCGGCACGCACCGGGGTCTCACGGAATACTGTAAGGGCAGCTTCTGGGCAGACGATCGCGCAGATTGCACAGCCTGTACATCCCTCCTCCACCAGATGCACCGGATGGTAGCCCTTCGGTGTCAGCTGGAGCAAATCGAGAGCGAGGACTTCTTGTGGACAGGCATTCACACACAGATCGCACCCTTTACAGTACAGAGGATCAACTTCGATCCATCCCTTGACGGGCATAAATTGGCTCCTTTTCCGATTAGTTAGGTAAATTTAGATAGATATCCTGATCCTATTATCATCAATTCAGATATTTTTCGATAGTGCCAACTGTCATAATTCTACTTCTACAAAAGTCCTGTCTGACTGGCAGATAGCCACACTCCGCTCCATGGAGGCAAACTCAACCTGATACCACCCTCCGAGACGGTGTATTTTTCGCTGCCAAGCAGATTGACAACCATTTGGCCATCTCCCCAGCCCAGGCGATCGGTTGGCAAGTGCAGCTCCACATTTTTTGGACTGGCATTCATGGCGAATAGGACGCATTCATCCCCGATACAGCGCGGCAAAGGCATAACAGCGCCGGCGGTCATCCGCCAGTATATCCAAGTAATCGCCGCGCCGCAGGCAGGAATATCGCCTGCGCAAGGCAACCAGCTGTTTGACAAACCCGTGCAGCTCAGTGTTCCAGCTTCTATGCTCCCATGGAAACGCCCCCCTGCACTCCGGGTCCTTGCCTCCCTGCATGCCGATCTCATCCCCGTAATAGATTGCCGGCGCGCCAGGAAAGGCGAATTGGAACATGAAAGCCAGCTTCACCTTCTCGGAATATCCTTCCAGTTTTGTCATCAGGCGCTGTGTATCATGCGAACCCAATGGGACATACATGGCATAAAAATTATCCCGCGGGTAGTGCTTAACCAGAGCCGCCAGCTCATCGGAGCAGGCAGTCGTTTTGGATTCCCCCTCAGCATCGGTTAAGATGTTGAGCAGGCAATCTCGGATAGGGTAATTCATCAGACCGTCAAAGTGCTGGTCGCCCACCCAACGCTTGTCTGCCGTCCAAATCTCACCCACCAGGTATGCATCCTGGTTAACCGACTTGACCGCCGAGCGGAACTCGTCCCAAAATGAATCGTCATCGATCTCATTGGGTACATCCAGGCGCCAGCCATCAGCACCCCGCTCGATCCAGTAGCGGGCAACCCCGATCAAGTATTTGCGCACCTCTGGCTCGCTGGTGTTGAACTTGGGCAGGCTCTTATAACCCCACCACGCCAGATAATCCTTCGCTTCTCCGGGGGTATAAGCATCCAGAGGGAAGCGCAGCGGGTGGAACCAGTTCCGGTATGGAGAGTCTTCTCTGTTTTCCAGCAGGTCTACAAACGGGTAGAAGCCCCTGCCGCAGTGATTGAACACCCCATCCAGGATTACGCGGATGCCATTGCTGTGCGCAGCCTCCAGAAGCGCTTGGAAGTCCTTCTGATCGCCGAGCTTCGGGTCGATGCGGAAATAATCGAATGTATTGTAGCGGTGGTTCGAAGATGCCTGGAAGATCGGATTCAGATAAATTGCCGTTATCCCCAGGTCCAGCAGGTAATCGAATTTCTGGATGATGCCGCGCAGGTCTCCACCCTGAAAACCCGTGCCGGTCGGTTTAGCTCCCCACGGCTGGACGTTCGGCGGGTCATTCGAGCGGTCCCCATTCGCAAACCGGTCCGGAAAGATCTGGTAAAAGACTGCATCTTGTACCCAATATGGAACTGTCATATCCCTCCCCGCACAATTATGGATTTTGAGCTGCCGGGTCCTGCTCGCCGGGACTCGCTGCCTGAAGTGCCTCCTGGATCGATTCTTCTGCAGTCTGCAGCGCATCCTCCGCCGTGACTCCATCGAAAAAGACCGACTGCAGGGCGATGTCCAGCGGGCCGGGATAATACGCCATCTCAGGCAGGACCGGATACGTGACCCCGTCCTCCAAGGCGATCATCGCCTGCTTGAGCAGCTCATCATCGATGGATACCTGGCTGCCTGGAGCGAAAGCGGCAGAGGCACTCAATGCCGGGATCGCACCACCCGCTGCCAATGCCGCCTGGGATTCGGGAGAGAGCAGCGTGTTTACAAATTCTAAAGCCGCCCGGTTTGCCGGGTCCAGGGCTGCCGGGGCGAGATAGACAGCCTCGGCTTCGACGTAACCGGACAGGCTGCCATCCTCGGTGATCGGCCATGGATCGATAGAAAGGCTGCGCTCACCGATTGCCTCAACCAGCCGGTTCCGCTGACCAGTGCTTTCGATGATATAGCCGGTCTTGTTTTCGATGAAATGCTGCAGATCATTATCTCCGAAGTATTCGGTCGGACCGGCAAGGGCAAATTTCCGCAGCAGGTCAACCCAGCGCAAGCCAAATTCATCATTGAACGCCGGATTACCTGCAGAATCCATCAGCGCACCACCCAAGCCATCGAGATGACCGCCGGAGAAGTAGAAGCTGCGTTCCAGATACGCGCCCACGGCGTCGCTGCTGGTTGCCCGGCGCGCCATGCTGACCAGATCGTCGAAAGTAGCTGCCTTATCGGGAATGATATTGCTGTTGCGATACAGCACAACCCCTTCAATCGATACGGGCAAGCCGATTAGGGCATCCCTGTACAGGGAAGCACCGACTGCTGGAGAGTTCAAGGATTCGACCAGCTCGACGGATATATGCGCGCTGATATCCGCGATCCAGCCCTGGTCGAAAAGGTCGGGACCCCAACTGGAGGGAGCGATCACCACCAGCGGGGCGCCCCCATCGGAGCTGGCGATCTCGAAGCTTGTTTTTAGGTCGAGCAGCGGAACATACTGCACGTCGAACACGACATCGGGATACTGCGCCTGGAATGCAGCGATCGTCTTGAGCAATCCGGGCAGTTTGGCTTCATCCCAGGCGTGCCAGATGCTCACCGTGCCGCTCAAGATTGACTCTGTAGGAGCGGGGATGCTGACACCAGGCGCGATTGAAGTGGGGGCATCGGTGGCTTCCGCTGTTACGGGGGGAGAGGGCAAGACGCTGCATGCACTCAGCAGCAACCAGAGCGATAGACAATAAAATGGGACCAGAAATCGTCGCTGGCAAGCAGTTTGTTTTGATCGTCCTGGAGTGGTCACAAGAGATAGCCCCAACACCTGGTTATATGTCGCCTGTCCCGGTCAGTAATCCACGCATCAAATAACGATATAGAAACATAAAGATCACCACCACTGGGATGCTCATCAGCAGTGCCAGCGCAGACAGGTTGCTCCATTCCGCGCCGGAACGCTGCATCATCCCGGATACTGCCATCGCCATTGTAACATTTTCACTACTCTCGACAAACAACCAGCCGATTGCGAACTCCGTGTATCCTAATAAAAATGCCAACAGCGCGGCCACTGCAATCGAAGGCAGCGCCAGGGGAAGCGTGATGCGCAGGAAGGTTGTCCAATTACTGGCGCCGTCCAGATAAGCCGATTCTTCTACCTCCATAGGCACAGCCTGAAATGCAACCCGCATATTCCAGATACAGAACGGCATCGAAAATGCCGTATAGACGATCATCAAACCCAGCATAGAGGTGCGCAATCCCAGGTCGGATAGCAAGATATACAGCGGGGTCATCAATGCAACCGGCGGCAGCAATGCCCCCAGGAAAAGCACAAACAACCCCACCTGCCTGCCCGGGAACCGGAAGCGAGCGAAAGCATAAGCCATACTGGCCCCGAACACGACAGAGAGCAGCGCAGCTCCCCCGGCGATAACCAGGCTGTTCCTTACCAAACCCGGGACAGACAGAGTTCTGGGAGGGGTTCGACCAGACATGCTGAAAGACCGACAGGGTAAATTCCTGCGGCCAGAGACGGAACTCAGTTGGAGCGCCTTTGATACTGCCATCCATTGCAATGCGCGCCATGCCCCAGATGGGCAGCAGTGCAAACAGGCCGATAGCTGCCAAGCCCAATTGGTATAACAGCTGCTGCCACCATAAAAGCTTACGCATAGGTGTACCCCTCGGCTGCTCTGCTCAGCCTGTTGAACCACCAGATCAGAGCCACTAACACCAGCACCGTAAATATATTCAGCGCCGCGGAAACACCGTACTGTCCCAGCTGGTCGAAGAAGAAGAAGGATGCGATCGAAAATGTCTCCAGGGGGAATGGCGGCTGCAATACCAGGAAGATATAGAACTGGTTGAAAGAGAAGATCGCCCGGATGATGATTGCCGGGACGAGCAGGGGCAGCAGCAACGGCCAGGTTACGTGGCGGAACAGCCTCAGACCGCCCGCCCCATCCATGGCTGCCGCGTCGTAGATCTCCCCAGGCACCAGTTTCAACCCGGCCGTGGCAGCCAGCATCATGAACGGGAATCCATACCAGGTGGCTGTGATCAGGAGCACCACCAGGGCGTAATTGGGGTTATCCTGCCATTGAGTGACCAGGTTGGCAGCTCCTGGGTAATCCGCTGTCTCGTACCAGGTGCGCGCAGCCTGGCTGAACCACCCAAAACGCGGGTCGAAGATCTGCGCCCAGATCAGGGCGGCTACAAACTCCGGGATCGCCCAGGGCAGGATAAAGATGGCTTGCCAAAAGCCCTTAAAACGGACTCCGGCCCGGTTGAGCATCACGGCTGCCACAACACCCAGACCGGTTTGGGTTAGCACCGTGAGCACAGTCCACAAGACCCCAAAAACGACCAGATCTGCGGCCGCACCGCTGATCAGCTGTGCGAGCAGCGAGGGACCGGCATACTGCACCACTTTGCTCTGCGAGCGCTGGAAGATTTGCGGCTCAACGGCCTCAACCTGTCCGGTAATTCCCAGCCAGGCTTCCCGCCAGACACCGCCATTCAGCCCATCCCGGATGGCAATCGAGCTGAAGTCGGTCAGCGACATAGCACCCTGGAAGAGCATCGGGTACACAGCGATCAGGCACAGCACGACCAATCCGGGCAGCAGCCACGGCAGGGCACGCCGCAGCCCTCTGAAAGTTACTTTGTCAGCTTCAACGCTGATATGTACTCGCCTGGCTCTGAACTGTACCAATGGCTCCCAAACCAGTGCCCGGAAGCCATGTGCGGCCGACATGCTCAGGGGAGCAGTGAGGATCAGGATATACTGCGGCCATTTGGTCGGCCAGACCAGCAAAAAGCCCAGGGCGATCATCAACCATAATGCGAAGACGCGCTGCTGGTTCCACAAGCGCCGCAACCCGAGAAACGCCAGCAAAGTGATAAAGACATCCAGCGCAACCAGGAAGACCCCCGGGTGCCATGGCACCGAGCTAAAAAGCCATACCAGAGGCTGCCAGGGGGGGAAACCTGCCTGGCGGACATAATCGCTCTGCGAATACTCGCCATGGAAGCTCACGGTTGCCAGCAGGCGGTTGAACGGGTCGCTCCACATGCGCGGGTTGGCAGCAAAGAAAACAGCCACCGCCAACAGCCCCCACAAAACAACCAGAGCAAGCCGGCGCAGTTCTGACGAACGATTACTCTGGGTCGTGGCCTCCGACCGCCACTCCGATATCCAATGCACAGCGATGGCAATTCCCACAACTGCATAAGGATATTTTGAGGCAGCCGTCAGACCGAATGCGGCTGCGGAAAGGAACAACCATATATTCCAACTTCGCTGCGACTTCAGATAGAAGAATACCGTCAGCAGGCTGGTAAGTGCCGGCAGCGGCTCCAGCATGATCTGGCTGGTGTATTTGATCTGCCAGGTGCTGATCGCCAGGAACAGCCCACCCAGCGGATCGAGCAGGGCTAAAACCAGGACCTCCAGAGAACCTAACACGAGTGAGAGCGTCCTGGCGGTCTGGAAATGCGGCTCGGGCAGACTGGCGGCAATGGGGGCTGAGGGCGGCAGCTCGGCGACCGGCTCTGCCGGGGGGAGGGGATAAATCGCCAGGGCGTAGACGATCTTTGTCAGCGGCGGATGCTCGTAGTTGTATTCGTAGTTGACGATCTCACCCAGGTCCCGTTCTCGGATGGCCTGGGAATAATGGATCGCCGCGCCTAGATAATCGTCTTCGTCATAATCGATCGGCAGGTCGTTAACTGCCCGGTAGCGCAGGGCAAACGCCACCCCGGTGACGAGTAGTACCGCCAAGAGGAATGCTATGGATTTTCGCGCCTTCATTGGTATCGATCTATGGCAGCTTTACCCATAATCCCAAAGTGTACCCGGGCTTATTGTTGGTTAGTACCGAACAGCCACTCCAGACCACGCCAGACCTCTTCACGCCAGGCCGGATAATTATGCCCGGCAGGGTATTCCCGGTAGGCAACCGGGTAGCCCCGCTCTGACAGGAGGGCGGACAGCTTCCGGTTAGCCTCCAGCAGGGTAGAAAAATCGTACAGACCCACATCCATCCACACCTTCAGTGGACGCAGATCGCCTTTCTCTACCAACTCGAATACGACCGACTCATACCCGCCCATGCTGTATCCCCCGGATTGGCAGATCACCCGACCGAATATATCGGGCTGCCGCAGCCCGGTATACAAAGCCATCAGCCCGCCCATAGATGCCCCTAAGACACCGTAGCTTCCCGGGTGCTTCCGTAGGTCCAGCAGGTTCAGCTCGTCCATTGCCAAAGGCAGGACCGAGGTATGCACAAATGCCAGCGTAGCCTCACTGCAAGAATACTCCACCATCCGTGCATTCTTGTGGTTTTCAACCAGCGCCAGCGCAATAGGCTGGATGCGTCCCTGGTGGATCAAGTTGTCGAGGATCACATTCAAGCGTGCCCGCCGCAGGTACTCCCTCCCATCCCATACCAAAACGAGCGGGCAGGGTTCTTCTACCGGGGGCTGGTAGAGATAGACGGCGCGTCTTTCTCCAGCAGCCAGTTGCCAGGTGCTGACTATATGCCGGACGACCGTTCCATGAGCAATATTACGACGCCTTATGGTCAGGTTGCTGAGTTTGGCTGCTGGCATGTAAAAATAATTGTTGCGATGGCCCAGACCATCCGGGGTCAGCCAGGGGTTGTATGGATCGTTTATGCGCTCGCCATTTTCGAAATAGGCATACTCCATGTAGGCATCTTCCGGCAGCTCGGTCTCGTAAATCCAGATATCGCTATCTGCGCCTGCCATCTCGATTGGCGAACCGCGCTCCCAGTCGGAGAAATCTGCCATTAACAGCGGAGGAGGGCCTGCCCACCCAGACGAAAGTCACCCGCTCGCCGTCGATTAGCGGGTTTCCTTCCAACTGGATGCGCCTCAGCAAATTGGATATCATCCGGGCGCCAGCCATACAGCAGATGCCGGAGGCAGCGTAATCGTATATAGCTGGCCCTTTTCTGCCGCCGGGTAAGTCGTCCCGGTCAGCAGATCGATAGGCATGCTGGCTGAGAATGGAAATTGGACTACAGTTGCCTCGACCGCATCGTCGGAGAAGTTGTACAGCGCCACGACCGTCTCCCCATCCTCAGATCGGACGAAGCCCCAAGCTCCTGGTTTATCCACTTCCAGCTCCAGGATAGCGAATTCTCCCCCCTTGAGTGCCGGGGATTGGTTCCTGATCGTAAATGCATGGCGGTAGTAATTGAGCAGCGATCCGGGGTCTGCTTCCTGCTCTTCCACGGATACACTGTCTGCTGGCTTGTTCCAGCGGTCCTGCGGTACGAACCAGCTTGCCTGACCTTCCCCTTCTTCGGCAGCATACCAGTCCATCGGTTCCCGGCGGTAGTTATCCCAGCCCGGCGGTCCGCCCTTCTGCCCGGGCATGCCGATCTCTTCCCCATAATACACCAGCACCGGTCCCGGCAGGCTGGCTAACAGAGCCGCTGCCAGTCGCTGCCGGTCTGGATCTGAATCCAGCTCATTCGTGATGCGGTTGGTATCGTGGTTGCTGAAAAAACGCACCGCGATGGCATGCTCCGGGAAGCGTTTTTGCTCGTCTTCCAGCAGGCCGGTGAGCAGCACCGGGAACCCCTTCCCAGCCAACAAGCCATCGCCATTCGAATCATGGCTTCCCTGCATGAGCTCATACAATGGAAAATCGAACAGCGCATCGAACTGGTCGGGGTAGAAGCGGCTCAAATCGGAGGGGTTATGCACCCAGGCTTCACCCAGCAGAAGTGCGTCCGGGTTAGCAGCTTTGACCGCCTGGCGCAGGTCGACCAGGAACTCCTGCGGAGGGAAGGTGGCGTTATCCACCCGGAAGCCGTCCACCCCATCCGTCAAATCGCCGTCGCCATCTAGGTCCAGCCAAAAGCGGGCAGCATCCGCCAGATAATCTACAACCTCCGGATTGTAATGGTTGAAGCGCGGCATCTCAGTATTGCCCGCAAAACCGGCATAGGTAGTATGCGCATCGTTGGTCCAGACGAACCATTCACTGTTCTGCGACTCGGGATTCTTGTACGCATCCTCGAATAATGGGTTCTGGTTGGAAAGGTGCGAGGGCACAAAATCGAGGATCACGCGCATCCCACGCTCATGAGCTGCATCTACGAGCTCTTGCAGATCCTCCAGTGTGCCATAATCCGGGTTGACAGCGAAGTAATCCGTCACATCGTAGCCATGATCCGACGGGGAGGGGTAGATCGGCATCAGCCAGATGGTATCCACCCCCAGCGCCTGCAGATGGTCCAGGCGTTCGGTGATGCCGTTTAGATCACCGGTGCCATCGCCATCCGAGTCGGCGAAGGAGCGTACGAAGATCTCATAGACGGTATCGTCAGAGAACCAATCCGGGGTTTCGTACGGGATCAGGGTTGTCTGCGGGGCAGGCAGCTCCGTCGGCTCGAGGGTAGGAACCTGGGTCGGTGGAGGCGTTACGCTGGCTTCTGGCAGTGCCGTTTGTGTGGGGGCAGGCGCGGATTGGCTGCAGGCAGCCAGCAGAACCCCGGCGGCAAGCAGCCCTACCAACAGGTGATGGTTTTGTTTCAACATTCAGGTTATGGCGGACTAGCCTTTGACACCGCCGACCGTCAGACCGGAGACCAGGTAGCGCTGCAAGAAGAAGAACAGCAGGATGATCGGAACACTCATCAAGATCGACATAGCCGAGAAATCAGACCATGGTGTCGAGAACTGACCCAGCATCGAGCGCAGCGCCATCGCCAGTGTAAAGCGCCCCGGATCCTCCAGGAAGCTCCAGGCGAGGACGAACTCTGTCCAGCCGGCCATGAAGGCGAACAAGAGCGTGACCGCCATAGCGGGGACAGAGAGCGGCAGGATCACTCGGAGGAAGGTCTGCGTCACCGTAGCACCATCGATTATCGCAGCCTCCTCCAGCTCCTTTGGAACAGTATCGAAATAGCCTTTCAGGTTCCAGATGGCGAACGGCAGCGTCCCTGCGGCGTAGGCAATCGAAAGCCCAAGCAGGGTCGCCCGCAGGGCTTCGCCTCCTATACGGATCTGGGAGAGCAGCACGTAAAGCGGGGCCAGGGTAGCAGTTGCTGGCAGCATCAGCAAGACGATGAAGCCCAGCATACCTGCCTGGCGACCGATGAAATTGAAGCGTGAGAAAGCATATGCGGCTGACGCCCCCAGAATAACTGCGAAGACCGATACCCCCAGGGAAACGATCAGGCTGTTCACCAGCAGCTTCCCGAAGGTCATACAGGTCTCCACCTTGCCGGGATCTTTACAGAGCAGCGCCCAGGGTTCGACGAGCACCCTGCGGAAAGCGTCCAGCGACGCCCCAGGTGGGATGATGGTCAGCTCGAGCGGCTTATCGATATTGCGCGGATCGAGCGCCATCGAAAATATCCACAGGAATGGAAACAGCACCGTGAACAGCACTGCCAGCAAGAAAATCTGGATCCCAATCTGTTTGAGGATGGCCTTGTTTTTTCTAGACATTGTAAGCCTCCGTCGCCCGGGTGACACGGTTGTTGATCAGGGTGATGACCAGTAAGACAAAAAACACGACGATGCTGAATGCGGCAGCTACCCCGTATAATCTTTGTTCGTAAACCAGCTTGAAAGCCTGGGTAACCAGGATCTCAGTTCGTCCGAACGGCCCTCCCCTTGATATGAAGTAGATAACGTTGAATTGGTTGAAAGTCCAGATCGTGCCCAGCATGATCGCCGGCACCATCGCCGGACGGATCAGCGGCACGGTGACATTCCAGAACTTTTGCCAGCCGCTGGCGCCGTCGATATCGGCAGCTTCGTACAGTTCGCTGGGGATGGACTGCAAGGCACCGGTAGCAACCACCATCATGAAGGGCCATCCCAGCCAGATATTGGACAGCAAGACTGCAAAAAATGCCACTGGAAGATAATATAGTATCCCGGAATCGTGGGCGACTTCTAACCAACGGGTATCCGTAGGCAGGCTGGTGCCCAGGAATTCATTGACCTTGACCAGCAGCAGATTGAACGCCCCGAAGCGGGGATCGTACATGTTGCGCCAGGTCTGGACGGCTATATAGCCGGGGATAGCCCACGGCAGCACGAACAGCACCCGGTAGACCTTCCGTCCAATAAGGTGTTTGCTGTTCAATGCCATGGCGATCACTACGCCCAGAGACACGTGGAAGATGATATTGCTGAAAGTCCATACTACATTGAAGACCAGCAGGCGAATAAAGTCGTAGTTCTCGATTGCCAGACTGCTGGTAAGCACTTTGATATAGTTTTCCAGCCCGATAAACGCTGGAGTATATTTCTCCCAGGTTTCCGACCGGAATAGGTTGAAGCGCAGGTTGGTGATGCGGTAATCTGTGAAAGACATTCCCACCTGGTATATCTGTGGCCAGAAAGAGATGATCAGCATCAGGATCCCGGAGGGAAGGATGTACAACCACGCCGTTCGGGAATTCTTCAGGAGCTGCCTGCGTTCTTCGCGCTTACCTATGTCTAGATCGATGGGTTTTGCCGATGGCAGGGTCTCTTGGGCCATAGATGCGCTCCTTTTATAAAATAGGAATTTGCGATGATGGGTTCTCTTATTATAAACGAATGCGGGTGGAAGGCTGCGCCTTCCACCTGCATATTTTAACATCTATCCGGTCACTATCGTTGTCACGACAGAGGTCACGACAGGGATTATTACCGTGATTGCCGGCTCTCTACTGCCCACGGATCTCGGGCAGCGCAGCGTTGACCGCTTCATCTGCGGCTGTCAGTACCTCAGCCGGGTCTGAACCCTGATCGAACACACCTTTTAGAGCATTGTCCATCGGTCCCCAGTATGCACCCATCTCAGGGATGACCGGGAAGGCTGTACCGCCCTCGAAGGCCGCCACAGCTTCCTGGCGCAGCCGGTCGGGGACCTCTACACCCGCCACGGCGGGGATGTAGCCCTTGTTGTTGTCCGCCAGGAGCTTCTGGGCATCGGGTGTCAAGAGGAACTTCATGAATGCCCAGGTTGCAGCCTGGTCGTCGCCTTCCGCGTTGGCGCCCATGTAGATATTATCATTCTGCACGTAGCCGGACATCCCGGACGGCCATAGATCGACCGACAGGTTATCCTCACCGATGGCGGCAGCCAGGTCGTTCAGGTTCCAGGTGCCGTCGATGATCAGACCAGCATTACCAGCCTTGAACAGGTTGACATCGTTGTCGGTGTAGTATTCAGCCGGACCGGCGTCGGTGAAGCTGTTCAGCATCTCGAGCCAGTCGACGCCGTTCTCATCGTTGAAGGTTGGATCGCCTTCAGGTGTCATCAGCGAACCACCCACACCGTGCAGGTGAGCGGCGGAGAAGAAAAAGCCACGCTCCAGGTTGGCCCCGACAACATCACCAGCGGTTGCTTCCTGGGCTTCGGCCAGCAGGTCCTCAAAATCAGAGGCTGCTTCGGGGACGATGCTGGAGTTGCGATACATCACCACGCCCTTCAAACCCAGCGGCAGACCGACCAGGGCGTCCTTGTACTGCACGGAGCCCAGGGCCGCCTGGTTGATGGAGGACAGGAAGGCGGTGTTTGCAAACGGTGTCACGTCAGCAACCAGCTCGGCGTCGTAGAGCGCCGGACCCCAGTCCGCCGCACCGATCAGCAGGCTCGGACCACCGCCGGTAGCGACGGCCGTCTCGTACTTGCCGCGCAGGTCATCGAAGGGGACGAACAGCATGTCGAAGGTGATACCAGGGTTTCGTTCCTGGAAGAGCTGGATGACTGCGACCATACCTTCGATCTCACCCTCTTTCAGCGAGTGCCACAAGGTTACCGTGCCCAGCACCTCAGGCTCGGGAGCTTCCTCGCCGCGGATCTCTGCGACAGCCGCGCTGACCGAGTTCTCAGCCTGAGCCAGGGCAAAGGCAGGGATCGGCGCCCTCGTCGAAGACCGATTTCAGAGCGGTGTCCATCGGACCCCAGTATGCGCCCATCTCGGGGATTACCGGGAAAGCCGTGCCGCCCTCGAAAGCTGCCACAGCTTCCTGGCGCAGCCGGTCGGGTACATCCACACCCAGCGCAGCCGGGAGGAAGCCGGTGTTGTTCTCGGCGATCAGAGCCTGCGCCTCTTGGGAGAGCAGGTATTCCATGAAGCCCCAGCATGCCGCCTGGTCGTCGCCGGTCAGCGTTGGCGCCCATGTACACGTTATCGTTCTGCACGTAGCCAGACATTCCCGACGGCCAGACATCGATCGACAGGTTGTCTTCACCGATCGCGGCAGCCAGGTCGTTCAGGTTCCAGGTGCCGTCGATGATCATACCGGCTTTGCCGGCCTTGAACAGGTTAACATCGTTGTCGGTATAGTATTCTGCCGGACCAGCATCGGTGAACTGGTTCAGCATATTCAACCATGCCACGCCCTTATCGTCGTTGAAGGTCGGGTTGCCGCTGGCATCCATCAGCTGCCCGCCCACACCGTCCAGGTGCGCGGCGGAGAAGAAGAAGCCGTGCTCCAGGTTGGCACCGACCACATCACCAGAAGTGGCTGCCTGGGCTTTAGCCAGCAGGTCGGCGAAAGCTGCCGGGGCATCGGCTACGATGCTCGAATTGCGGTACAGCACCACACCCTTCAGACCGAGCGGCAGACCGACAATGGCGTCCTTATAGCGTACGGAAGCCAGAGCTGCCTGGTTGATGCCCTGCAGGAAGGACAGCTCGGCGAACCCGCTTACATCTGTCACCAGCTCGGCGTTGTAGAGTGCAGGACCCCAGTCGGCGGCGCCGATCAAGAGGCAGGGCCCCTCACCCGAGGCGACCGCGGTCTCGTACTTGGCGCGCAGGTCGTCGAAGGGAACAAACAGCGTGTCGAATGTGACATCCGGGTTGGCCGCCGAGAAGAGCTGGGAAGCGCCTGTCATGCCCTCGATCTCACCCTCTTTCAGCGAGTGCCACAGTGTGATCGTGCCGGCGAGACCCGGGGCAGGCTCCTCAACCACCGGAGCCTCGGTCGCTTCCATCTTCTCCTCTGTCGCCGCGGGAGCTTCGGGAGCTTCGGTTGTCGCCCCACCGCCGCAAGCCACCAAAAGCATGGCGCCGATCAGCAGCAGGCTAAATATGGTCCATAGTTTCTTACTCATGATATTACTATCTCCTTATCCTTAGATTATTGTCGGTTTCGTCTCATCTTGCTCCGACGAATATAGTGATCTCCATTTCGTTTGATACAGATTTCTGGCGATTATCCTTTTCCTCCTCTGGTGACCTCCTTTCATCGCTCGGCTATTCCTGTGTCCACTGGTCGAGTACCGTATTGAGAGCCTGGACGACCGCGCCCATGCTGCTGGCGCGACGACCGAGGACGGCAGTATTGATGCGCACTGCCTGCGCTGAAGATCGCAGGCTACGTTGTTCTACCACCTGGCGGAGGGGCTGCAAGAGCAGGTCTCCAATCAGGGCAACGCCGCCTCCGACTACTACCATATTTGGGTTGAACAAGTTTACCAGACTGGCAACAGCAATTCCAATATACGTACCGGCGTCTTTGATGATCTGCTGGGCGACCAGATCGCCCATCATGGCGGCCGCGGCCACATCTTTGGCTGTAATCGATGCGTGAGGCACATGGGATGCCAACAGGGTGCGCCTGCCTGAGCCTACGGCATCCTGCGCCTGCCGGGAGATGGCTATCCCGCCGGCCAATGCCTCCAGGCAGCCGCGGTTGCCGCAGCTGCACAGCGGACCGTCCTGCACGATGGTCGTATGCCCGATCTCGCCTGCCGAACCGGTCGCCCCGCGATAGATCCTGCCGTCCATAAGAAGTCCAGCTCCTACACCGGAACCGACCTTCAGATATGCCAGATGGCGTTCACCTCTGCCGGCGCCATGCGCCCACTCACCCAGCGCTCCCAGCTCTGCATCATTATTCAGCGTGATCGTGCAATCCCAAAGATCCTGCATGGTTTCAAGGATGGGAAAGCTATCCCAGCCGGGCATGATCGGCGGATGGCTGACGATACCCTTTTCCGCCACCACCGGTCCGGGCACGCCTACGCCTATCCCAACCACATCCTTCAGGCTTAGATTAGTCTCAGCTAGCGCCTCACGCAGGAGGCCATCGATCTGCTGCAATGCCAGATGCGGGGGAATATGGACATCGAACGGTTTTTCTGTTTCGTGCAACACACGGCTGGAAAAATCAGTGATCAGGATCGCAAGGTGAGTCGCCCCAATATCGATCCCGACCAGGATACCTCGATCTGGGTTAAGCTCCAGTAAGATCGCCCGGCGGCCCCCGGTTGACAAGCCATCCTCCGACTCACGTACGAGCTGACCATCGATCAGGTCGTTTACTATCGTGGTCATGGCTGAGCGGGTCAGCCCAATCCGGCGCGCCAGCTGCGCGCGAGTAATCCCCCCCGGGGTGAAGCGGATTAAGTCAAGACTGGCACGTTTGTTGAAGCTTCGGGCGTGGAGATCAATGAGATCGAAATACAAATTGCACCTTCAGCAGGCCTGTGGCAATGGGAATCGCCTGCGTATGTAAATATAATATACTAAATTAATTACTTTGTCAAGTATATTGACAATATATTCATTAGTGTTAGATCTATACACAATAGCTGCCAGTGTAAATCAATACTCATAGAAGTTACGCGGTTCACGAGGGAGTTGGGGGAGTATTGGCAAATTGTGCCCGCCAAAACTCCCCCAACTCTCCCCCAAGTGCGTAGGTCCTAACTCAAAGATCAGACGCTGCCCGGCGATCGGTGAAGCCCTGGAAGGTTAATCCAGTATAATCAGCGCATGCCAGAACTGAACCCCCTATCAGGCGTATTCGCTGCGGCGGTCACCCCCCTGGACACGAAAGGCCAGCTCGACCTCGACAAAGTGCCCGCATACCTGAGTTTCCTCGCCCGGCGCGGCTGCCACGGCGCGCTGCTGCTCGGCACGACCGGTGAAGGACCATCCTTCGCCCACCAGGAGCGGGTCGAGATCATGAAGGCTGCCCTGCAGGTGCGCCAGGAACATCCCGAATTCCGCCTGCTGGCCGGCACCGGCACGCCCAGCCTGGAAGAGACCATCGCCAACACACGCGCGGCCTTCGACCTGGGGCTGGACGGCGTTGTAGTCCTGCCGCCATATTACTACCGCAGCGCAGGAGAAGAGGGGCTGTATGTCTGGTTCAGCCAGGTAATCGAGCGCGCCGTGCCACCCTACGGCAGGCTGTTGGGCTACCATATCCCGCCGGTTTCCGGTGTGCCGCTATCTATTGCTCTGCTCTCATGGCTGAAGGATGCCTACCCGGATCGCTTCGCCGGCATCAAGGATTCCTCCGGCAGCCTGGAACACGCCCGGCAGCTCGATCAGCAGTTTGGCAAAGAGCTGGTGGTCTTCAACGGCAACGACCGGCTGTTCAGCACCGCCCTGGAATCGGACGCCTCCGGCTGCATCACCGCCATGGCCAGCCTGTGCTCACCCCTCCTGCGGCGAGTCTGGGATTGCCACCAGGTCGGCGAGGCAGACCCAGAATCGCAGGCAAAGCTGGACGCCTGCCGGGCGATCATGGACAAGTACCCACCCGCACCCCCGCTGGTAAAGTCGATGCTTGCCATCCGGCACGGCTTCCCGAACTGGACGGTCAGACCGCCCCTGCTGGATTTGCCCGCCGAGCTTGCCGCCACCGCTAGCGCTGCGCTGAATGCATTGACAGATGTCTGAAACACCCTCCAACGCCGGTCGCAACCGCTTCCTGCTCACCAGCCTGGGGATCATGCTGATCTTCATCCTGACCCTGGTGGTGCTGCTGGCTGCCTACCCGCTCGTACTGGCTCCCCCACCCACGCTGACCCCTACCATCACGCTGACGCGCACAGCCAGCCTGACCCCCAGCCAGACACCGACTGTCACCCTGACCCCTCGCCCTACGCGTACCCGGCGACCGGCTTTTACTCCCACTGCCAGCTTGACCCCTTCGATCACTCCCCGACCAAGCCAGACAGCACTGCCTCTCGGACCGCCCACGCTGACGCCTGCCCGCCCGCTGGTTGGGGAAAATATCTACAGCCTGCAGCCCTGGGATCCGGATAAGGCTGACCAAGTCGCCGCACTGATAAACGATTACCCGAACACGCTCTCGAAACAGGAGCGCGGTGAGAATGACGGTAATTATTACCCTGCCTTCCGTTATGCCGCAGATGCTTACCGGGAAGCCCTGCTGCGCTTCCCGGACGCCCCACAGGCACGCAAGTGGCGCTGGGGGTTGGCTTATGCCCTGGCACAGTTAGGCGACCCACAGGCGGGCGAGGTGTATTCCAGCCTGATCGCCGATGCACTGAATAAAGATGCTATCGACTTGAAGGACCTGCCGAATTGGTTCCGGCAGAACGAGCCACGCCTCACGCTGACGAGCAGTGAGCTACAGCCGCTGCCCGGATACCTGAGCACCCATCTGGTGCAGGTCAGCAGCGAAAAGGGCGCGGTGGTCCTGCTCCTGCTGGAGACTCCGGCTGCGTATCAGGTCCAGGTGCTGACCAGCGATTTCGACTTTGTAAACTCGATGCCGCTGGAGACATTCACCAGCGAGCTGACCGGCGATGAGATCCCGGAAGTGATCCTGTTCAACCCTGCACCTGCCGGCGATCTTGTTCTCAAGCCGCCCAGGATCCTCGACCTCACCCAGCTGCCAGCAGAACAGCTGCCTCTCGATCCAGTGCTGGCCAATCTGCAGGTCGAGACTGATTTCACACCCCAATGGACTGTGGTCAGCGACCCTGCAAACGGACAGGTCCTCCAGGTGCATGCCGAGCTATTCCCCTTCTGCCCGGTCACTATAACGCGCACATTCCGTTGGACTGGCGAGCTCTTTGAAGCAGAGCCAGCCCAATTCGAGATGCAACCCAATCCCGCAACGCTTAGCTACTGCGATCTGGTGCTGGAGCACGCCTACCGCACCTGGGGTCCAGAAGCCGCAGCCCGGTTTGCTGAAGCCCTGCTCCCCGTCTGGCCGCCTGAGCGCGACCTGGACGGGGATGCCTACCCGGTGGACGCTCTTGATGAGCTGCGCTTCCGCCTGGGCATCTTCCTGGCGCTGACAGGCGAATATGACCGCGCGGCCAGCACTCTGACGGGCATCATCACCGATCCCGGCAGCGCGCAGAGCAGCTGGGGCACAGCCGCCCAGGACTTCCTCGAGCTGTACCAGACACCCGGCGACCTCTACCGCGCCTGTACCAGCCATCCATACTGTGACCCTGCCCAGGCGCTGGAATACCTGTTCAGCAGCCTGCCTGCCAGCGCAGCCCCAAACCTGGCTCCCTATTTGTGGGAAATCGGCGTCTCCCAACGGGCAACTGGCTTTTACGATTTCAACGGAGATGGAGAGACCGAGAGATGGCTTACTGTGCAGCACCGTCCGGGTGAAAAACTCGAGTTCTGGATCATCACGCCCCACCTGCAGGGTGTCTCAGCCTTACGCGTCTCCACGGTCGAGTTAAACCGGCCCGAGTTGGTCGTATACCAGGAGGGGGAGGTGCCGCCGGTGCTCATCCTTGACGGTGAGACCGCCTTCCAGATGGACCGGCGTCCGGATGACTTGAGACCCTACCTGATCTACCCCGAACTACCACAGTTCTACCCCAACCGGTTCGAGGAGGCATTAGGACCAATCATCTCCGACCTGTTCAACGGGGCAGACCCGGCTGAGGTCAGGCTGCGCCTGCTGGCATTGCAGGAAACACCCGGTCTGCTGTGTACAGCTACCTGGAGCTGCGACCGGTACAATTACTTGCTAGCGTTGGCATCCGAGCTGGCAGGAGACCAGCGTATGGCGACCGATACGCTCGTAAACTTGTGGTGGGACTACTCTAGAAGCCCTTATACAACCATGGCGCGCTTGCGGCTAAGGGTGCCCCTGATCACACCCACGCTATCCCCAACGATGACCCACACTGTCTTGGTAACACTTACCCCGACGGTGACCGGTACCCCGTCCACCGCGACCCCCACACCTGACCCCAATGCCACTGTGACGCCCACTCTGACAGCAACGATCGCGCCCTCTCCCTCCCCCTATCCATCTCCATGACTACCTTTCCACTTTCTACCTGGCGGCTGATGGTCAATCCACCGGCAAGCGGGGCCTGGAATATGGCAGTCGATGAGGCTATGCTAATGGCTGTGGGCAGGGATGAAGCTGCTCCAACTCTGAGACTGTACGCGTGGGATCCCCCTTGTCTCTCGCTTGGCTATGCGCAGCCTATTTCGGACGTGGACCTCGCCCGGCTTCATGCTCACGGCTGGGACCTGGTCCGGCGGCCGACCGGAGGGCGCGCCATCCTGCACACCGATGAGCTGACTTACGCCGTGATCGGCCCGCACAGCGAGCCGCGCCTTGCCGGGGGTGTGTTGGAAAGTTACCAGGTGCTGGCAACCGCTCTCCTGAAGGCGCTTCTACGGCTTTCGGTCCCGGCGGAATCGAAGGGCAGCAATGCGATTCCGTCTGGCAATGCGTATCCTGGCGCGGTGTGCTTCGAAGTGCCTTCTAACTATGAAATTACTGTGGGTGGGAAAAAGCTGCTTGGCAGCGCTCAGGCACGGCGAAAGGAGGGTGTCCTGCAGCATGGCACCTTGCCGCTGTACGGTGACCTGAGTCGCATCGTTGATGTGCTGGAATACCCCAACGGTGAAAAACGGAGCATTGCGGCAGCTCGATTACTGGATCGAGCAACAACGATTGAGGCAGCCCTGGATTACGCTCCCGGGTGGCAGACGGTCGCGCGGGCTTTCATTGAAGCCTTCGAAGAGGTGCTCAACCTGCGGCTGGAGCCGGGTGAATTATCTGCGATCGAGCGTACACGAGCGGGTGAGATCATGGCCGAAAAATACGCTAACCAGCAGTGGAACGCAAGATTATAATGCATCCATTGTCCCTCACTGGCATAGGGATAAGTATGCGGTTATACTAACGCGATGCCCGTCGGATTGCTCATCATGCAGCTGCGCTTGCCCGGCTGTTCATCCCTCAAGGAGAAACGCAGCCGTCTGAAACCTCTGCTTGCCCGTCTGCGCAAGGAGTTCAATGTCTCTGTCGCCGAATACGACAGCCAGGACGCCTGGCAGGAGGCAGTGATCGCCTGCGCGCTGGTGAGCAATGACAATGGGCATACCCAGCGCTCCCTGCAGTGCGTAATCAAATGGGTAGAGAGTTCGTGGCCGGATGTTTACCTGGCATCAGAGCAGCTGGAAATCCTGTGATTGAAACCAACCGCAGCCACCGGTAATTACTGGAGGCGCACCAGTACCTTCCCCTGCGCCCACAGCTCTTCGATTCGATAATAATTACGCCGGTCAGGGGAAAAGATGTGCAGGACCACATCTCCAAAATCCACCAGCACCCAACCATCCTGAGGCTGACCCTCGACCCGGGCCGGAATTTTGTGGCCCTTCTTCATGACCTCGACTGCAGAGTCCGCCAGGGATCGCAGCATGCGATCGCTGGTGCCAGAACAGATCACGAAATAATCCGCAAAGGCTGCCAGACCCTGAATGTCCAACAGGATGATATCTTCTCCCTTCTTATCTTCCATAATATCGACAATCGATCTTGCCATCTCCAATGCGTCCAGGAATCACCTCCAACCGTCAGTAGGATATTAAATTACCTCAATTCGGGATAAGAGAGGGGTGTCAATACCCCGTCTGCTTTACTTATCACGAACTCATATTGATAATGCGTGATCTGATTATTGAAGCTCACTGCGCCTGGCGAGCTTTCCGGCGAAGATCGATGTGTATACCGCACCGCTAGGATAAAGGTCACTGCGATAAAGGACGACTTCACGAATCCTGGCTGCACCGATATAGCCCAGCATATACGCCTCGAGCACTTCGCTGATCCTGTGCGCATCGCCGCTGGTGGCATTTCGGGATACCCTGCCCAGGGTAAGGTGGGGTGAGAACGGTCTATCCTCCCGGTCGTATCCCAGACGGGCGGTCTCAATATCTATCGCCCGCTGCAGGGTAATAAGCTCCGGCGGTGCCTGAACGTTAACCCATAGCACCCGCGGCCGGCGGATCGATGGAAAAGCTCCCAGCTCTCCGGCGCTGATCTCAAGCTGAGCATGTCGTGCAGTCTCAGATTCGATCATTTCCTTGAGCAGGTCCAGGTTCGATTCAGATACATCACCCAAAAATTTCAGTGTGATGTGAATATTCTCGACCGGGACCCAGCGGACAGGCACGCCTTTGAGCGATGCTTGAAGATCCTTGGAGATGGCTTTGAGCCTCTGCACGATCTCAGGTGAAATATTGATCGCAATGAAAGCCCGGATTACAGACATGATTTCACTACCCTTAAGATACCGATACCAAACTGGTTACCGCTTCCCTCATATCACCATATGCTACGGGTTTGGTGAGATATACCGCAGCGCCAGCTTCCATACCTGCCCGGATATCTTCCGGACGGGTGCGGGCGGAGAGTACGATCACCGGGATGTGTTCCAGTCGGGGATCCCTGCGCATGAACCGGAGCACTTCCAGACCGGATAGATCAGGCATCATCACATCCAACACCACCAGGTCCGGTATATGGTTGGAGATCAGCTGGATAGCGCTTCTGCCATCGAAGGAGTTGATCACGTCTAGACCGCTCAGACGGATCATTTCCGAGATCATCTCGTTCGTATCCGGTTCATCGTCTACTACAGCAACCAGCTTGCCCGGTGACCAGTTTTCCAACATACACGCTCCCGATATAATGATTCTACCGCACACTGCCAGGCTGCGGTGCAGGGAAGATCAGTGTTGCCTGGTTATTGGAACAATGCGTTATTTATAAACGCGTTTTTTCTAAACCCGTTTCTTCGAAACGCATTTATTCTAAAATGTTTTCTTGCCTCCCGTCAAGCAATAGCTGTTCTCTCGGAGAAATTCACGGCTGCATATTCTGCAAGCGCCAGTAATCATCGAGCGTATCGACATCCAGCAGCACACTGGAGTCAAACCACGGCACCCATTCGATGGGATGGCGTGCGAAGAGCGGCCTTCCCCCGACATCACCGCTAAGCGCCATCAATTCAGGGAAGGTCTGCCGGTCGAAGAGAACTGGATTGCCGCGCTGCCCGTCGATCAGCGGCGCAACGATCGGCGCCAGACTGGCAGCGTGGACCTCTACCAGCGAACGGGTTAGGCTGGCCGGGGTCTGTGGCTGATCGCCGAGAAAGAAAATCGCACCGCCACTGCTGCCGGGCAGGGCGGATAACCCGGCTTTCAGCGAGCTGCTTTGTCCCTGCTGCCAATCCGGATTGTGCACTATGATGATATCAAGCTCTGAAGTGATTTCCTGGAAATCTGCCAGCCGGTCACCTGCCACCAGGACGACAGGGTGGAGACCGGCTGCAAGAGCGGTCTTTACCACATGCCGGATGATCGGTTCATCCTTCCAGGGCTTGAGCAGCTTTGGCTCGCCAAAACGCCGCGACCCACCGGCTGCAAGTACCACGCCGGCGATCCGCTCGTACACTGCATGGACATTTCCTGATTCCTGCTCCCCTGCGGAGATCTCTTCGTGCTTGCCGGATGAGCCCAGGGAGGATACAACGACAGATTCGAAGCTGTCCAGCAGGAGCTCCCCGAGAGCCCGGGCCTGGGATTGAAGTTCAGGTGTATCCGCCTGGTTGAGCAGCACAACCCGCCGGGCGCCTCCTGGAATATTTTTCAAACCACCCAGGGGATGCAAAAGCACGTTGGCTACTGCGCCCACGGTGATGACGCCCCCGACCGGCAACTTCGCCAGTTCAGAATACCGCTCAACCCGGTGCACCCAATCCGTGTCGAGCGGTTGTCCAAGCGCAGATAAACCAGCTACAACCACGACTGTATCGCAAAACTGCGGCACTGGTGGTTCGTGGGCTGCGGGCGCTTTCAGCGGCAGTCTGCGTGAGCCGTCCGCTTCAACCAGCAGGGGGCATTCCAATCGCTCTGCGAGGGCATATATCTCTGCCAGCACCACCTGGTCAACACCTCTCAGCCGCTCGGGGTCGTCTTCGGGTCCGGTGAAGAGCAGGACCCCGTGACCGTCCTGGATCGCCTCGACGACATCCTGGGGCTCGGCAGCAATTTTCCAGATATCTGCCTGCCCTGCCTGTGCGACCGCAAGGTGCGTGGTGGAGGTGACGATCACCGGAGGTGCGAATTGGCGGGCAAGCTGAAAAAGCGCGCTGGTTTTCCCTCCAGAACCGACGATTGCCAGCCGCGGCGAATCAGGCAGCCGCAAGGCATGCCGCAAAATCATCTCCGCTCCACTTCATGGGACAGGATTATTCTGGACCTATCTCCCGCAAACACAGTCTTAGGATCAGATTCGGGGACCTCACCATCTCTGCCCATCATTTCCAAATGTGTGGTCTCAGCTCAGCCTGAGATAAGATCGCCTCCAGCACTCCACCACCGATCGCCAGGGATTTATCCGACACCATCCGGCAGTAGCTGGGATCATCACGTGGGTCAATATCACCGATCTTCTGACCAGCCCTGACCTCGTATCCAGCGTGCAGCAAGCCCCGCAGAACACCAGAGAAGGGTGCTCTGACCAGCTCCCCTCCCACTTCTGCTACCAGCTGTCCCTCATCCAGGTGGTCACATATCTCTGCGTGTGCCTCCAGGATCCCATCCTGGGGAGCCCGCAAGACACGCTCTTCACTAAGCGAGGCTACCGGCTCGGGAATGCCGCTGTTTTCGGCTGCATTCCCCTCCCATATCACTCGACCTAAAGTGTGGCCGCGTTTGGTTTCGATCACCGCATTACAGTTTTCACCGGCCACAAATCCTGGGCCTAACCCGATTACCAGCTGAATCGGAGTGGGAGGGATCTCTACTTTGCGTTTGAGCATGCGCGCGTCGACGACCACATGCGGGTGCAGCGTCGGGATCACCTGTCCATCCGGGTCGACCAGCACCGGGATGACGCCTTTATCGAGCACCTGCCGGATACGCAGCATATCCGTCGGGTCAGACACCCGTCTTCCGGCAACTCCCTCCACGATGATCTCACCTTCAGGGATCGCTTCGCCGAAGGAGACCAGCCTGCGGATCGCTAGCGGATGGGCTAATTCTGCTATGACCACCCGTAATCCGGCCCGGTACAGGCGCAGCGCCACCCCGCTCGCCAGGTCTCCACCACCTCGTATGACAACAATCATTGTGATGGTATCTTACCCAGGCCGCGCAACACCCGCTCTGGAGTGAGCGGAAATTCATCGAACCATACACCTGTAGCATCGTGCACAGCGGCGATGACCGCCGGGGCGAGTGGTAGGAAAGGCATCTCCGCCATGCCGCGCGCCCCCCACGGGCCGATTGGATCCGGATACTCGAGGATCATCAATTCTATATGCTCAGGGATGTCCAGTACTGTCGGTATCAGGTATGTAGAAAGGTGGGGAGTCTGGACATAGCCATCTTTCTGGATGAAATTCTCCAGGATGGTGTAGCCGGCTGCCTGAACGACAGCACCTTCGATTTGTCCGCGTATCAGCTGTGGGTTGATCGCTTTACCTACATCATCGGCAGAGATCACCTCCAGGATGCGCACATGACCGGTCTCTGTGTCTACTTCCACATTGATCGCCTGGGCAACATACCCGTAAGAAAAATTGGGGTCACCACTGCCGGTCTCGGGGTCTAAGGTGGTGGTCTTTGGTGCCAGGTACTGGTAGCGCACAATCACAGGGCGTTCCTCTGCACGCCACTTCTCAAGCGCTCTCTGGCAGGCACCTTTGATGGCATTGCCAGCCATGAATGTCATCCTGGAAGCCGATGCGCTGCCGGCGTTATCCGTCGCAGCCGTATCCGATACTACTAGCTCGACATTCTCTGCCGGGATGCCCAATGCACCAGCCGCCATCTGGGCGAAGACGGTATGCGCCCCCTGCCCAACGTCGGCTCCGGCTTGATGCAGCACTGCCCGCTCGATCTCCGCTCCCCCGTAAAGTTCAACCGTCGCCCACGAGTTCTCCGGGTAGCCAAAGGAGAAACCCACATTCTTGAACGAGCAGGCAAAGCCCATACCCTGACGCAGATATGGAGCGGCTTTGTCCGCTGTGCGCGCTGGCTCCCGATCGCGGTCCCAGCCGTTCACGCTTCTCTTCCAGCCACCCTTAGAGGCGCAGTCCTCGATCACCTGCGGCATACTGACGCCCGCTGGGAGCGGCGTACCTACCGAGGTCGCAGAGCCTTCTCGCAGCACATTGCGCATACGGATCTCGACTGCATCCATCCCCAATGCTTCCGCCAGACGGTTGATCTGCGTCTCTGCTGCGAATGCGCCTTGCGGGCCGCCAAACCCCCGGAACGCGCCATTGGGAAGGTTATTGGTGTAGACGGCATATGAATTGACCCACACGTTTGGAATCTCGTAAGGTCCGGTACACATCAGCGTGGCATTTCCCAACACCTTCGGGGAGGTGTACACGTATGCGCCTCCGTCCGCAATCATCTCTACCTCAGCAGCGATGACTTTGCCATCCCTGGTTGCTCCCCAGCGGGTATGGATTGTATATGGGTGACGCTTGTGGTGACCGATGATCGATTCTTCTCTGCTCCAGATGATCTTTACCGGGCGGTTGATGCCGCGTTCGTGCAATCTCAGGGCTGCCAGCGCCAGCACAATCTGCACCGACATATCTTCCCGCCCGCCGAATGCACCCCCGATGGCAGGATAGATGATGCGCACTTTCTCCATCGGCAGATTCAATGCGTGGGCAACCTGTTCTTGATCCTCATGCGTCCACTGTCCGGCGACCTGGATAGTGACCCGTCCTTCATCATCGATATATGCCACGCCTGCTTCCGGCTGCAAGTAGGCATGCTCCTGAGCCGGCGTGTGGTACTCACCCTCTACGATCACATCCGCCTGCTGGAAAGCGGTCTCGACATCCCCTTTGCGGATGCGGAAATGCGAAAAAACATTCGATTCCTGGTCGGGGTGCAGCAGTGCAGCATCCGATTGCATGGCCACCAACGGGTCAGTCAAGACCGGCAAGTCATCGTATGCGACCTTGATCAAATCTCTCCCCCTGGCAGCGACCGGCTCACTCTCTGCAACCACGACTGCCACCTGGTCGCCCACAAAGCGCACCCGGTCGGTGTACGGCTTGCTCGAACCCGGACCGCACAGTACGGGTTGGTCCGCAACACCCAGACCATACTCATTAACCGGCACATCCCGGGCTGTGAACACCGCGATCACCCCCTCCAGCGCTTCAGCTTTCGATGTATCGATGGAGCGCACGACCGCATGCGGGCGGTTGGCGAACAAGATTTTCATATACGCCTGGTCGGGGAGGTTGATATCACCCGGGTACAGCGTTTGACCGGTGACCTTACCCAGGGCGTCTATTCGTCTGGCAGACTGTCCAATTGGGGTCATAATCCTACTCCGCAATAATCAGAAATACCTGCTCCTCCGGTCTAAAATCCCGGCAGCAAGGGCCTCATCCAGGGCATTCCCAGCAGGATCACGATCAACGCCAGCCCGTACCAAACTGCCGCTGCACGATACTTTCGGATGGATTCGTCAGCCCGCTTGGAAAAGACGCTCCCCAGGTGTGCAAAGACGACTGCCAGGACCATATAAAAAGCGTGTTCAAGCCCAAAAAACCGCAGCCCGGGGTTGCTCATCATCTGACCGAAATCCCGGAACACCTCTTTGGTGATCGGGCTGAAGAACAGGTACAGCAGCAAACCCAATAGAAGCTGTACATCGATAGAAGAAGTGTAGAATACCCCCAGCTTACGGTCGGTGTCCGTCCATTCACGCTTTCCAAACCAGCCGATCAAGGCGCGCACTACGGCAACTGCTCCCAGGATCAGGACGATCCACCGGATGATATTGTGTGCAGCTAAGATTATCGGGTACATTTATTTTTGATTGCCTCCATGAAGTTTGTTATTTTTATATTGCAGTTTCTAGTGCAGGCTTCTTAGACTGGGTTGAGCCCAAACGATAGAAATCGCGGAATGCCAGCAGCCCGATCGCGACGTATGCCATGGTCTTTGGGATCATCAGCATGCCAATCATCGGAACTTGCTGCACGAACAGGATCACCGGGATGTAGCAGGCATACGAAACAAGGATCATCACACCCATCCACTGGAATGTCCGATCACCTTTCGCCCGCGCATCTCTCAGGAACAGGTAAGCCACACCTAATCCAACCAGTGTCAACGGCAGGTTGCGGATCGTCGACCAGGGCTGAGGCGGGACGACGCTGTTCCATTGGTTAACCGGCAGCAGCATAAAAAGCAAGCGAAGTACACCAGCCGTGATCAGGGTATATTCGAACCAGCCGAAAACCTGGTTGAACCGCTTGCGCCACACATCCAACATAAGCAGGTAAAAAATGGTCACTGTGATTGCTGTTGAGAGCGCTCCAAGACCGACCAGCCCAAGCTGTGTTCCCAGGATACTCACATTCGATTCGAGTCCGCCTAAGGCATATGCCAGGACCCGGAACCCGACATGACCGGTATCCCCCAGGGCCAGCAGTGCGAATGCCCAGATGACGCTGCGTGCAGCCGGCCAATCTTTAGCTGCGACCTGCTGCCTCTGCAGGATCATAACAGCGACCAACCCCCAGACCACGATCAGGTAGGTGATATTGAATCCGATTTCGATCCACATCCGCATAGTTTCAGGCATTATTCCGCTCCATTATTGGTGTTTGCCCGCAAACAAACGTACTCTAACAAAGATAGTTGGTAATGTCAAGAAGCGCTAATTCGCGTCGGATAAATATGATACGATTCAGACCGGTTATTCACACTGATGATCTAAATGAAGAGGTTTGCATGATCGACATCCCTGATTCGGACATCCTGCCGCTCTCCCTCGAACACAGCTTCTGGACCTGGTCGGCGCAGTCCAGGATCTCCCCTATCCCGGTTAAGCGTGCCAAAGGGGTGTACTTCTGGGATGTGGATGGAAAGCGATATCTTGATTTCAACTCCATGGTGATGTGCGTGAACATCGGGCATGGTGATGAGCGGGTGATCAATGCCGTGATCGACCAGGCGCGCGAGCTGCCTTTCGCCGGACCACCGATGGCAACTCGCCCACGGGCGGCGCTGGGCAGGCTGCTGGCTGAGGTTACTCCCGGAAACCTCGACCGTTTTTTATTCACACTTGGCGGGGCGGATGCCAACGAGAACGCGATCAAGCTTGCCCGCGCCTACACGGGCAGGCATAAAATCCTAGCACGCTACCGCTCCTACCACGGTGCCAGCGCGGGGGCCATGGCCGTGACCGGGGACCCGCGCCGGCTGGTGTGGGAGCCCAATCTGATGGGCGGAGTGGTGCATTTTCTCGACCCCTACCGCTACCGTTCCACCTTCCACCGCACGCAGCCCGATATCTCCGAAGCCGAGTTTACCCAGGACTATCTCAACCATCTCGAAGAGATCATCACTTATGAGGGACCTCAAACGATTGCAGCCATCCTGCTGGAGACCGTCACCGGAACGAATGGGGTCATCATCCCCCCTGAAGGTTACCTGCAAGGTGTGCGCGAGCTTTGCGACCGCTACGATATCCTGCTCATCGCCGATGAGGTGATGAGCGGTTTCGGGCGGACGGGCAGGTGGTTCGCAGTGGATCACTGGGGTGTCGTACCGGATATGATGACTATGGCAAAAGGGCTTACCTCCGGTTATGCCCCGCTGGGCGCGGTGGCGATGAAGCCCGAGATCGCGGAATATTTTAACGACCGGGTCTATCAGGGTGGGCTGACCTACAACGCCCACCCGATATCCCTTGCAGCAGCGATCGCCAATATCCAGGTGCTGAGAGAGGATCGCCTGATCGAAAATGCCGAGAAGATGGGACTTGTATTACACCGCATGCTCACTGACCTGGGCGAGCAGCATCCTTCAGTCGGCGAGGTGCGATCTATCGGCCTGTTTGGGGTGATTGAGCTGGTGCGAGACCGGGCGACGAAAGAGCCGCTCGCCCCCTACGATGGCAGCAGCCAGGCGATGGTCGCTCTGCGCAGCTATCTGCTGGATCACGGCCTTTACTGCTACACACACTGGCATACCGTGCTGGTCATTCCACCCCTGATCATCAATGAGGAACAGCTTGGTGATGGGATAGCAGTCCTGGACAAAGCGCTGGATATCAGTGATGCAGCCGTAGCCTAAGAGAAACCCAGATGCTTTTAGGTTATTTGGGTCTCTTTCTAGGACTGGTACGGACCGGCGGTGCATCCAGGGGACCCAACTGGGGTGGACCAAGCATGCTGTACATCAAAGAATAGAACAGGGTAAACAATCCAAACCCGATGATGACCAGCAGGACGGTCACAATGGCAATTACATAGAATTGTTTCATCGGACCCAGTATCGGCAGCACGACTGTTTGGGTCAGCTCACGCGGCATTGGCAGCCAACCCTGTTCAGCGTTTGCCTGAACTAGCAAGACTGCCCCGGCATAAGCCATGATCGGTATGACTAGCAGCATGATGCAGCCGATACCTCGCCAGATCGGGTGTATCTTCCAGGGGCGCTCTGACATCCTGCTGCGGGCACTGTATTTATCGTATTTAGCCATGGACAGCCTCCCTTTAAGCGTGGTCGATCTTCATCTCAACAGACGCTTTTTCTATCGCCGAAATGATGCTGTAATAGCCTGTGCAGCGGCATAAATTACCTGTAATCGCCTGGTGTATTTCCTCCCTGTCTGGATCGCTGATCTCTTCCAACAGTTTCGCGGCTGACATCAGGAACCCCGGGGTGCAGTAACCGCACTGTACCGCACCTTCATCGATGAATTTCTGCTGCACTGGGTGCAGCTCCCCGTTTTGTGACAAACCCTCGATGGTTACAATATCTGCTCCGTGGGCACGTGCAGCCGGGACCAGGCAGCTCATGACAGCCATGCCATCTAAGAATATCGTGCAGGCCCCGCATTCACCCTCGGCACAGCCCTCTTTTGTCCCGATCAGTCCGGCTTCTTCTCGCAGCAGCCTAAGTAAGGTCTTGTCGTGACCGCTGTTGAACGTATAATCCGCACCGTTGATCCGGGTCCGGATCGGCTCCCCGGAGACGTGATAGCTCCCGGCATCAACCTGTGGAGCGGTCCCGCGGTAATCATTTCCCCACAGCAGAACAGGTCTATCTGGAATACCCGAGCCTGCCTGTTCCCCTGCCAGGGCGCGCAGCGCACGCAGCACGCACACCCTTACCATCTCGCTGCGATAGCCTGCCGTGCTGCGCACGTCGCTGATCGGCGAGGCTGTCCGGACAGCAAATTCGGCAGCCTGCGAAATAACACTTTCATCCAGGGTTTTGCCCAGCAGGTATTCTTCAGCTTCAACGGCGTGGATGATTTTTGGGGCTACCGCTCCAAGGGTGATCGCTGCCTGGGTCACCCGCGCCTTCTCCAAGGTAAGGATAACAGCGGCATTGACCAGTGAGATCGCCTGTGCCCTGCGTAGACCCAGCTTTACAAACATCCCACGCTGTTCCGGCTTGAGGGCCGGAAAAGCGATATCCACCATGATCTCGTCTGGACGCATCACCGTTCCGCGCACGCCGGTATAAAAATCTCCCAATGCCACGCGCCGCTCACCAGATGCGGACGCCAGAGTCACCCAGGCTCCCAACGCCATCAAGGGTGTGATTGTGTCATTGGCTGGCGAGGCTGTGATCAAGTTACCTGCCACCGTACCGCGATTGCGGATCTGGGGAGCACCGACTTCATAGGCAGCCAGAGCCAGCGGCAGGGCGCGTTCGACGATCAGGCGTGAGGCTACACAGTGGTTATGCGTGACCAGCGGTCCCATATGGATGACATCCTCTGCGTCCAGGAAAATCTCATCCAGTCCTGGAACCCGGGTGATATCCACCAGAGTATCGATCCCCTTGCGGACGCCGCGCTCAATCTCCAGGATAAGATCGGTACCGCCGGCGACAACCCGGGCGCGCTCACCTTGCTCTGCCATGATCCGCAGTGCATCTTCCATATTGTCTACATTGTAGTACTCTGCCCACATGCTACTTCTCCACTCGGGTCTGGTTGCCACCCGCAAGCTTCTTAGACTTCATTGACCCTGCCGCGGCGTAGAACGATGATCTCTGCCATGATGCTGAGGGCGATCTCCTCGGGTGTTTCAGCACCCAGGTCGAGCCCCATTGGTGAGTGAACCCTTCCCAGCACTTCCTCAGACACCCCTAGCTCCGAGAGCTGGGTTCGGGTCGTCTCCCAGCGCCGCCGGGAACCGAGTACTCCGATATAAGCGGCTGGCGAATTCAGCAGACCGGGTAGTCCGAGGACATCGATATCCACACCACGGGTTGTGAGAACAATATACGTCCACTGATTGATCCTTATCTGCTCGGGCAGCTCTCGCATCTGTACCGGATAATAGCCATCTGCATCCGGGATCTGTTCCGGTGTACATAATTCTTCCCGGTCGTCGCTTACCAACACCCGGAAGTTCAACCACTTTGCCAGCCGGGCAACTTCTTTACCCACATGTCCACAGCCGATCACAATGACAGCAGGTGTTGGAATTATCGGTTCCACGTATATCTCCATCAGACCGTCGCACACCCCAGGGTCGCCACGGTCGGTATCTCCCAGGTTGTATTCGACCACACGCGTCCTACCATCCTGCATGGCTTGCAGGGCTTCCTGAACTACCAAGCTTTCCATCTCGCCACCACCGATCGTCCCGGACTGGCGTCCATCCGGGAAGACGAGCATCTTGCTGGCAGTTCCCCGGGGGGTGGAGCCGGTAGTGCGCACAACGGTACATATTGCCCCAGCCTCGTTCTCATCCTCAAGTCTGGCAACAGCCTGGTAAATACTCATCTTACCGCTCCAATAAGCCTAATACTACCGGTAATAATTGTTTCTTACGAGAGACAACACCTTCTGCCAGTCGGGTTCCATCCACCTGCAATGGGTATGGCAGCCCTCCTAGCTCGGGTGGCTCGTCCGTGATCAACAACCGGCTCGAACCACTGACGATGTCGGTCACCATTAGCATAGCAAAGTCCAGGCCGCGCGACCGGCGCAGCTGGTCCAATGCCTGCTTTAGCGCCTGGAGGTGCTCCTCGAGCTGTACCAGGCTGTTCACCTCCGCCTGGGCGATAGCAAAATCGATATTATCTGCCTGGTAAATTTTCAAGTCTGTGCTGACGATCTCCTGGGCATCGCGCGTCTCCAATCCGGCGCCAGCGTTGAACACCTGCCTGCCGAAGGACTCTACCGTCTCACCCGCCAATGTCCCGTTGCGCACGAACGCCCATCGACCCAGCCGCTCCGCCGCGGCCTGGTCCCTGTCGGTGGTGGTTGGTGATTTCAATATCAGGGTATCCGAGAGCAAGCCTGCCAGCAGAATACCCGCCAGCGCCGGTGGGGCGCTCAATCCGGCTTCTTCGATCCTCTCCGAAACCAGCGTGCTTGTCGAACCGACCACATCTACAGAGAATTTGATCGGCATGTGAGTGGAAGGATTACCCAGCCGGTGGTGGTCCAATATTTCGACCAGCTCGGCTTCGTCCAGCGATCCGACGGATTGGCTCGGCTCGTTATGATCCACCAGGATCAGCCGCAATCGGGGTGGGTTCAGCACGTCTCTCTGCCGGCTGACCCCCAAATATGTCCCATTCTCATCCACGATCAAGAAATCGCTGTGCTCCTCGCGCAGTATCTGCTGGATGACATCTCGAATACGGGTCTTGACTTGAAAGCGAGGTACCTTGGTATCGGTCGCCTCTCGACACGGGAGATCCAGTATCTCGCTGATGCGCATCTCCTGGCGACGAGGGTGTGGACCGACCAGCTTCCCAAACAAGTTGAACAGACTCGAGCCATTGATCAATCCGCAGGGAGTTCCATCCTGCTCGACGACCGGCGCAATGCCGCCAGTCCGGCTGGTGATTGCCCAGGCATCGCGCAGCGGACTATCTGGATAGACGGTATCTAAACGCCGCATAACCAATTCGAATATCGGTGAAGCATCTGTCAGCAGCAGCGGGGCTTCGAGCCTCAGGTGTTTCAACACCCAAGTTGTTTGCGGGTTGGTTACCCCTGTCCTGGCTGCAAGGGCATCGACCTGATCGCGCTCGCGCAGCAGCCAGGCATACCCCATGGCAGAAGCGATTGAATCGGTATCCGGGTTCACATGCCCGATGACGTAGATCTGGCTCATAGCTCTGCTTTACTCTCCTGATACTGACCAGCCTTCGGCATTTCGGTACCATTTTGCATATAAAACCGCTGCGTAGGATACGCCAGCTCGAGATCAGGATGCTGTGCAAATTTGCGCAGGATATTCTCCCAGATAGCCTGGGTGCTGCCGCGGCGCTGGCGCGGATCGCACAAATACCGTGCCGTCAGCAGCACTCCACTAGAGACGACACCGGTGTACACAATTGGGGTGAGTTTATTATAGTGGAGTAGGAATCGCCTGGTGGCATCCTTGAAGCTGGCCTCGAAATCATGTCCTTCGGCATTGACCTGCGCTTCAATAATCTCTTGCAGCAAGCTCTTCCCCTTTTCCCAGTTGCTCTCGAAGGTGATCAGAACAGGGATCTCATTCCAGATAAAATTTGACCCTTTGGTGTAATTTGCAACTGTGCTGGTAAACACTAACCCATTCGGGATATGCAGCACGCGTCCGGTGCTCTGATCTGCATGTACCCAGTTGCCGATCTCCATCAAGGAAAACTGGAAAACGCGCAGATCGATGACATCCCCGGAATGAGTTCCAACCTGGATGCGGTCGCCGACTTCGAACGGTCTGCGCCAGATGATGAATACCCAACCGAAGAAATTGGCGATCGGGTCTTTGAGAGCGATTGCCAAACCGGCGGAAAGCAGACCGAGAAAGGTCGCCAGCGATTGAACTCCGACGAACCATATGCGACCTATGGCAAGAATACCGATCGTGAAAATAGCATAACCGAAGGTCTTCTGCCACAGAAACCGCGAACGACGATCTTCAACCCGGTCTACGAACAACCTGCGCACGAGAATGCTGATGATCCACAACACCAGCAGCATTACCAGTGTCGTGATCAGTTTTACTTGAACGTCTCCACCGACACCCAGGTTCTGTTCCAGCCAGGCGGTAATCTGGTCAACCATCAAGCCCACATTCCTGATACGATCTTCACAATTCTATCCGGCAGATATCAATCCACGCCAGATCTTCTCAGGTGTGACGGGGTTTTCGTCCACGTCCACCCCACAGGCATCCAGGACGGCATTTGCCACTGCCGGCGCCACGCCATCCAGCGGTATCTCGGCAACCGCCTTGACCCCAAAAGGATGGGAGGGTTCGAAGGTCTCGACGAATATCGTCTCCAAATCCGGCATTTCATGAGCGCGGAAGATATGGTAATCGCGCAGATCTCGCTCCCGGGCTTGCCCCAGGGAGTCATAGAGCATTTCTTCACACACCGCGTAGCCCAATGCCTGCACCATACCTCCCTCGATCTGCCCGGAGGCTGTGATCGGGTTGACGATCACTCCCGAAGTCAACCGCCATCACCAGCTTGTCAACCACCAGCATACCGGTTTCCACATCCACGGTCACTTCAGCGAACTGTGCCGCGAAAGGAGGCGGGGAGACGGGGGATACGTAAGAGGCAACGCCCATGATCTGCTCTTGATAGTTGTGATGCAGGGCATGGTGGGCGACCTCCGAGAGAGATACCCGACGCCCGTCCGGTGCGACGGCATGGCGGTCAATCAGCCGGATCTGATCCGCTTCCACCGGGACCTGTGCTTCACCTTCATTCATGATCATGGCAGCTCGTATGCGGATGCGCTCGGCGACGATCTCCGCAGCCTTTACAACCGCCGCACCGGAAATATAGGTCGTACTGGAGGCATAAGCGCCTTTATCGAAGGGCGTGAAATCCGTATCCGAGGAATGGGTGATCATATCCTCCAGCAGAACGCCCAGGATCTCGGCAGCCATCTGCGCCAGCACAGTATCCGAACCGGTACCCAGGTCAGTAGCCCCGACCAGCAGGTTGAAGGAACCATCATCGTTCATCTTGATGCTGGCAGCGCCCATATCCAGGTAAGGAATGGCTGTCCCTTGCATAACCAGGGCTGCGCCGATCCCTCTGCGCAGGTTCGGGTACCCAGCTACCTGCCTCCAGGACTCGTTCTCGAATTTCTGGTCCCAACCGATGACCGCCTTCCCTTGAATTACACACTCCTGTAAGCCGCATGTCTCGATGGTCTCCGGACGAGGCTCACGGCCTTCGCTCCAGGCAGTACTGAACGGGTGCAGCTCCCCTGCTCGAAGGGTGTTTTTCAAGCGAAATTCCAGCGGGTCCAGATCGAGCTGGCGGGCAATCTTCTCCATATGCCGCTCGACTGCCCAATACCCCTGTGGGACGCCGTAGCCGCGGTACGCTCCGGCTGGCGGATGGTTGGTGTAAACAATATCGGCATAGAATCTTATGTTCGGGTTCTCCCGGTAAGGGCCATCTCCCACGTATAATGCCATCGATTTGTGACCGGTATTGCCGGTCACAGTCAGCGCGTGGCAGCCATAAGCACCTGTATCGCTCAGGGCGTACATCGAGTTGGCGGTAATCGTGCCATCTCGCTTGACGCCGGTTTTCATGTGGAAGCGCATCGGGTGGCGAGAACGGGCAGCGATAAACTCTTCCTCGCGCGTATACTCATAGATCACCGGTCTTCCGGTCGCGATTGTCAGATGGGCAGCGACATCCTCGATCATGACCTCCTGCTTGCTGCCAAATCCACCGCCGATGCGAGGCTTGATGACCCGGATGCGCTTTATGGGCAGCTTCAGAACCGGGGCAAGTATTCGCCGTACATGGAACGGTACCTGGGTGCTTGTGCGGATCACCAGCCGGTCGTCCTCGTCCCAGTAGGTGATCACAACGTGCGGTTCGATGTGCGCTTGCTGAACCTTCGGCACCTCGTATTCGTCCTCAAAGATCATATCGGCGTCCGCGAAACCTTTATCCACATCCCCGATATCGATGCGAATCTCGGCAGCCAGGTTGCGCTGCGGGTCAGAGTCCGCAAAGTTCACGAATTCTGGCTCATCGTGCAAGCGCGGAGCACCGGGGGACATAGACTCCGCCGGGTCGAGTAATGCAGGCAGCGCTTCATACTCCACATCGATCAGCTTGAGCGCTTGCTCGGCTATCTCTTCCGTCTCCGCGGCGACGAATGCCACCCGATCACCCACAAAGCGAACTTTATTATCCAGAGAGAATGTATCCAGAGGTCCCGGGATGGGGTCAGACTGACCGGCGGTCGAAAAGATCACTCTGGGGAGATCGTGATAGGTGAGCACAGCCGCGACGCCAGGCAGCTGGCGCGCCCGGCTGGCGTCGATATGCTTGATGCGTGCATGAGCTACCGGGCTGAGCAGGACTCTGGCGACAAGCATGCCGCGCGGAGCGAAATCGGCTGTGAAAGCCGGTTTTCCCTGCACCAGCTTGACAGCGTCCACTTTCCTTTCCGGTTTGCCAACCCGCTGCCAGGTCTCCGTCTCGGGGGTCACCTGGATGCGCGGCAGAATCTGCGTCCTGGTCAGCGGCTTGCCCCCAATCTGTGGCATCACTGGTGCACCGGCGCCCCCTCCGGGTAATTCCGGACCGGGCTCTTCCGGCAGCCAGATGGTCGGAGCCGGTATCCCATGTCCGCGTCCTTCAATGGGCTCGACCCGCTCGCCGCGCATCCATCGCGGCGGCGCGCAGCACTGCCTGCACCGGCTTTAGGTAACCTGTACAGCGACATAGAACGCCTGCAAGTGCATCCCGGACTTCTTGCTCGCTGGGGGACGGGTTGCGGCCCAGCAGCTCCTTGGCTGCCAGGACCTGAGCAGGTGTGCAGAAACCGCACTGGATGGCACCTGTCTCGACAAAGGCATCCTGCAGGGGATGCAGCCCCTGGCTTGTCTTCCAACCGAGTTCAGGGTGCTCCCCAACCGATTCAATCGTCTCGATATGGTGACCGTCTGCCTGTGCAGCCAACAGCACACATGAGTTAACCGGTTTGCCATCCAGGAGGACAGCACACGCCCCGCAATCACCGGTCTCGCAGCCGTGCTTGACGCCGAAATATCCCAGACCACGCAGAACGTTTAACAGCTTATCCCCGGGAGATACCTGCACGTTTATCCTTGCACCGTTAATATTAAGGCTCAGCTCCATCAATTCTCTCCCTTCAGGGCCAATCATGTACTGTCTTTAAGTCGCTCACGCAATCGCTGGCGCAGGCAGTCTATCACCTCAAGCTTACCGGACACAGGATCGAGGAAAAACCAGCATTCCCAGCCGTTGCGAGGCGAGCCCTGGATCCCTTTTGCCACCTGGTGGATAGAGCCGCTGAACTCCTCATGGCGGAGATGCCCGTTAGCGAGAATAACCGCACGGATATCCTGTCGTCCGTCGAAGTACAGGTTCACACCTGGTGCCAGCAGCCCGGATTTAATAGCGCTCCGAATGGGACACGCGTTTTTCTGTGCTGTCCTTCCGTCCGAAATACCTGGTCGTCGGGTGCTGCGCCGGGGATCGAATCGATGCGTGATTGCGCCAGGCTATTATAAGCTTCCTCTCTCTCGATCCCGATCCAGCGCCGGTCGAGCTTTTTGGCGACCGCACCCGTAGTTCCGGTACCGAAGAATGGGTCCAGGATGATATCGCCTGGGTTGGAGCTGGCTGAGATCACGCGATAGAGCAAGGATTCGGGTTTCTGCGCCGAGTGGGCTTTATTTCCATTGACTTTGATGCGCTCGCGCCCGGTGCACAGCGGCAGGTGCCAATCACTGCGCATCTGCAGGTCGCCATTCAGGGCCTTCATCGAATGGTGGTTGAACGTGTAGCGCTCACCACGCTGTTTTTGCGCCCAGATCAAAGTCTCTTGGGCATTGGTGAAGCGCACCCCCTTGAAATTCGGCATTGGGTTTGTCTTGACCCATACCACATCATTCAAGATCCAAAAATCCAGGTCCTGCAATATCGTCCCCACGCGGTATATATTGTGGTACGTACCGATCACCCAGATCGTTCCGGTGTCTTTCAGCACCCGTCGGCAGGCTGCCAGCCAGGCATGTGTGAAGCGGTCGTATTCCTTGAGACTCTCGAACCTGTCCCAGCCATCATCGACTCCTTCGACGCGGGTATGGTTGGGCCGCCACAGATCGCCGTTCAACTGCAGGTTGTACGGCGGGTCTGCAAAGATCAGGTCGATCGAGCACTCCGGCAGGTCTGCCAGAATCTCCAGACAATCCCCCTTAAGAATGGTATCTACCGGTAGTGTGGAATCAGTCATTGACCTTTACCCAGGCTGTCATAGAAAAGGCGTACATCGGGTAAATTTTATCCTATATTATTTGATTATTATACTTGGCGTGCAAAGAAATGTGGACTTTACAAATTGATAAGTCCGGCGGCGATAGGAAACTCTATGTATTTGAGCGCGTTGGCAACCAAGACTTAGAGTTTGCTTCATGAAGTATTCAGGTGTGTACTCGGGAGTCATCCAGCTTCACCGCTCAGTTCCTCCACACAGCGCTTCGCCAGTCTGGCGGCAACTTCTCGCCGGTATTCAGCGCTGGCCCATTCGTCCCCAGCATTGTGATAGGCATTGGCTGCCGCATCTTCTGCACCGCTGCTCTCCGGTCCGTCCAGCGCCAGGAGAGGAGCATCACCATAGCCACCCAGCACCAGCCGCAGCCTTCCTGATGGCCATGTCGCCGCCGCAGCACAGACGATGGGCAGATCCTCGGGTGTCCGCGCGACGTAGTGATAGCTCAGGCGGGCATTGAGCGGCAGAGTGAGCTCGCTTACCAAATTGCCCCGCAAGGATTCCCCCCTCTGAAGGAGCAGCTCACCGGCTCCAAGCTGCGCCTCACCCGGCAGCAAAGTCACCTGGGTGTCCAGGGCAACCAATGCAGCCGCAAGCGGAGAGCGCCCATCGGCAGACAGCAGCACACCAGCTATGGTGGCTACCTGGCGCAGGTTGTAGGTCGCCTCATGCCGGACCACCTGTCCCAGCTCAGCCGGCAGGGCAGGATTATCCAAAAGTGCCTGTAATGTGGCTGCAGCACCCAGGAACAGTGTGCTGCCCCGCTGCTCGATCGTGTCCAGACCGAGCGATTGCAGGTCGACGACCGCGATGGGATCAGGCGATGGCGCATTCAGCACGCTTCCCCCACCCATGGGGACTGTTTTTACCTCCGGTCGGGCGAGCAGCTCCAGTGCAGCCTGTAAATTATCCGGGCGGTGATATTCAACGATCATAAGGCCATACTCCCGTTATTATTCCTCATAGACCTTCCAACCCAGCGCTTCCAGATCGGCGCTCTGGACGAAATCATCCGGCACATCGACCATCAGCGCATCCGCCTCAGCCAGGACATCGCCCTCCGGCCCGTAGATCACCCCGCTGGCAGTCGCTGTACGCGACTTGCTCTTCAATACATTGCCGACGATGCGCAGCGGCTGCTCGACAGGCACATTTTTCCGGTAGCGTATCTCCAGCCGCGGCAGTGTACATAAATCTCGGTGGGTCAATGCCCATGTGGGCCCGGCCGCAGACTTCATCCAGCATGGCAGCCACAATCCCGCCATGCACCACTCCCGGGAAACCCTGGTAGCAATCCGGGACGGTATACAGTGTGGTCACTTCCCCAGAAGCGGTGATATCGAAACGGAGCTTTAAGCCGATCGTATTTGCCAACCCGCAGACGAAACAGGAGCGAGAATTGGGTTGTCTCATTGAGCGAAGGTATCGATCAGCAGCCTGACATCGCCGCCGACCGGGTACAGGATCGGGCAGGTGCAGCCGCGTTTGCGGTATTCATTTACTTTGGCACGCGCTTCATCTGGGGTGCCAGAGGCGGTGATGCGATGGATCAGGTCTTCCGGCACCAGGTGCTTGGCGCGCTCGATCTGCTCCAGGGTCGCCGGCCAGCCCAGGATAGACTGGATCTTATCCACGACATCCTGGGAAACACCGGAAGCTTTGGCGATATGCGGCTGCTGCGCCAGGTACTGGGTTAGACAGCTCGCGGGTGAGTTCGATTGCCACATCGTGGTCATGATCGACCGAACAGACCACTAGCTGCGGGCGGTCGATATCGTCCAGTGTGCGGCCGGATTTACGAGCGCCGGTGTCCAGCAGCTCCAGGGCGTGGTCGTTGTACTCCGGCGGAACGCAGTAATTCAGCACAGCACCATCGGCAATCTCACCGGTCATTTCCATCATCTTGTCACCGGTGGCGCCGATCATGATCGGCACATTGCGCGGCTCCCGGCGACCATGGACGACGTCCAGCTCGATCCCATCCACATGGTGGAATTCGCCGTGGAACGTCACGCTTTCCATGTTGAGCAGGCGGCGCAGCACCTCCACCGTCTCGCGCATGGCGGTCAGCGGCTTGCGGCGCTCGATGCCAACATTGCGCGCCAGCGGATCCCACCAGGCGCCGATGCCGCAGATGATCCGGTCGGGAGCCAGGTCATCCAGGGTCAGGAAGGTCGCCGCCAGCAGGCCAATATTGCGCGTCCAGTTGTTGATCACACCGGAGCCTACCTTCAGGCGCTCGGTGACGGCAGCGTAGCCGGCCATGGGGACGATCGCGTCTCGCACCAGACGCGACTCCGCCTGCCAGACAGCCTCAAAGCCACGCGCTTCGGCGTAGCGCACGTAATCCAGCCCGTCCCGTAGATCATGCGAATCTTGCAAATAAAGTGCAACCCGTTCAGTCATTTCTCCTCCTTCATGATCTATCCGTTCACCACTAATAGTACCCAACGAAAATACACCACCAGCTTTTCGCTGCGTGATGGAATCTACCATTGAGGCTGGCTGTCAGGCCTCAATACTCAGATTCTAACTCATTTCCTATCATATCAAGATCTTCGGGAAAATCAACATCCAGGGCGAGAGAAGGCAGCTCGCAGATCTCCAGGCGGGCGCCGGCTTTGCGCGCCAGGTCGCAATGGCGTTGGAAAGACTCCGGTCCAAATTCATACTCGATCAACCCGGCGGGACAAACCAGGAGAGCATTCGTCCCCCGGCGGTGCCGGTCCGGAGCGACGACAACCACCGGTGGGTACTTGGCCCGGTCCAGCATAGCACGCACGTCCTCCGGAGTGATCAGCGGTAGATCAGCCGGAACGATCAAGATCCCGCGGGTAATATAGTTCTTTGCCAGGATGGTAGCCCGAGCCAGGGCGACATTCAACTGCGGTGCACCATTCTCCTGTACGGTGCGCGCCCCATGATCACGAGCCAGAGATAAAGCTGCCGGGTCCCGGCTTACAACCAGTACTTGTTCAATTTCCGGGATCAGACGCAGCGTGTCAACAGTATGTGCCAGCAGCTGCCGGTTCAGGTCAGAGCGTTCTTCCTGAGTCAGGACACTCGCCAGGCGAGATTTTCCACGACTTAACGGTTTAACAGGGACGATCGCCCATAAAGCCATATATGACTACCTCCAAAACAGCATACCTACTTTGATTACCAGCGCTTCGCTCGATGCAGCCAGCGCCCAGGGCGTCTTTTCTCTCCTCGAAGGGTTGATACTCTCTCACCATACACATTTGCTGGTCTTCCGGCTCACCGGCGGCTATACGGTGAGCTTTTCTCCAAACTGGAGCACCTCTCTAGCAAAGCGGCTCCTATCTTCCCGGTCTCGCATCAGGATGTCGGTGATAAGCAGCTGCACCCCGGAGCTGCCAATGGTTTCCGATTGATCCGCATCGACGTGATCAAAAACGAAACCGCTCAGCGACCCTTCATAATGCGCAGCTACAGCAGCAGCAGATGGTTCGATACCCAGCTCGGCGTACATTTTCGCAGCAGGTCCCTTAACCGCCTGTCCACCGATGATAGGGGAAACAGCCAGCACCGGTGTTGACTCCAGATGCGGGCGGATATCAGGTATGGCAAGAATTGGATCGATGCTGACCCACGGGTTGGATGGGCAAAGAATGATCAGGTCAGCCTGCTGTATCACGTCCACCACCCCGGGCGCAGGGCGCGCCTGATCGCAACCTTCAAAACGAAAACCCTTCACAGATGGACGACATTTATGGTGCACAAAATATTCCTGAAAAGGCATATCCCCTGCTTCAGTATACACCCAAGTTGGGACGTTGTCATCACTAGCTGGCAAAACTGTTATTCCGATCCCCCATGCCTGGCAAAAATGGCCTGTCACCTGGCTTAAAGACTGCCCTTCTTCCAACCGGCGGGTGCGCTCCAGATGCGTACCCAGGTCACGATCTCCGATCTGGAACCAGGCAGGACCCCCGAGAGCTGCCAGACCTTCCAACGCGTTCCATGTCTCGTCCACCAGGCCCCACCCGGTCTCCGGATTCTCCAGACCTGCCAGAGTATAGCAGACCGTGTCCAGGTCAGGACATATCTTCAGACCGAGGTGTTCGAAGTCATCGCCGATATTTACGATAACACTCAGGTTGCCTGCCGGTAGGCAATTCGCCAGGCCGTAAACCATTCTGGCCCCACCTACCCCACCTGCAAATGCAGCTACTCGTAGGGAGGGATGACTCATCTCGCCACCCTGTTCACTATTATGTATAACAGAAAAACACCAATAAGGGACCAAATTGTCAGGGTTTTATCATTTATAGAAAGCGCATCCATTGGCAAACCGCTAAAAGAATCTTTACCAAGTATAAAAGCTGGAGAGGCGGTTTGCTTAAGCAATTCGCTGATATCAGCAATCGATTTTGTCATATCTCTTTAAGCGAATTGCCATGGTACGCTTCTTATCGGAACAGGTCCTGATCCTTAGGTCGCAAGACCTCTCTCAAGGAAGACTCTCTCAACAGGTAGCTGAAGCCGCGCGCGTGCACGACCGGAGTTCCTTCCGCCGCCTGCCCCATCACAAGGGAGGCCGCGGCTGCCAGTTCATCCGCTACACCCACTTCGGTGTTGCGCAGCGTGTACCCGAACAGATCAACCGTACCGCGCAGGTCTTCAACACCTGGCACTCCGGCTAGCCCGATCGCCACGCCCACAGTGCCAATCCGCCACGCGCGTCCGTGCGAGTTGATGATCATTACCCCAATCTGTAACCCGCTGATATCCTCGAAGCGCCTGCGCAGTTCACGTGCCGATGAATCTGGATCTTTTGGAAGCAGCAAGACCCACTCTCCACTTTCATCGCCTTCACCTGCGACGTTCGAGTGATCGATCCCTGCGTTGGCACATATGAACCCCAGCCGGTGCTCTACGATAATGGTGCCCTTCCGAACTCGCAGCACTTCGCTGCTCTCGGAGAGGTTCAGCTCGACCAGCCGCGGGTCTTTGTCGGTCTGCACTGCCAGCCGCTGTGCCTCAGGGGATGGGACAATATCCGCCAGGTTCACCTGCCGTCCTTCAGCTTTCGAGACGATCTTTTGTGCCAGCACGAGGATATCACCCGCTTGGAGATCTAATCCCGCCCGGTCAAGCGCCTTGACGATGATACTCACCAGGTCATCACCCTTTTGGATGTGAGGAAGCCCCGGGAGAGGGGTAAGCGTTAGTGCGCTAGGTTTTCTATTCACTCTTAGTCAGTTGATCCTGTTTAGCTTGCCGAGATGCCAGTTACTGCAATACTGGCAGTTTTAATGCCGTAATATTTGTTCATGCTGATAAGCAGTGACGTAATCCCTTCGACTACGACCGCATTATCCAGACCGCCGGCGTAGTATGCCCTCATTCCAGCAGCCTCAACCAGCCTACCAACTTGTTCTGCGGCTTCTGTATCATCGGCACAGATCAATACATCTATCTCCAGCGATCCATTTAGATTCTGCTTGAGCAGATGAGCAGGCACATTTTGAAAGGCAGCTACGACACGCACTTCCTCGCCTAGCAGAGTCTGAGCATATCTCGCAGCAGACGGGGGGGAGGGCGGCATAGGATTTCGGAAATCGACCCGGGCCGTCGCATCTACCAGGATCTTGCCTTTCAAAACATCCTGCAGCCCGTCCAGTGCGCTCTGGTGGGCAGCATATTGAACGGTAAGGACGGATAGATCGGCTGCACGCGCGGCTGAGGCATTTTCCATCCCGATGATCGTATCCAGGTTCAGCCGGCTGTTCAATTCGCTGGCGACAGTCTGAGCCTTTTCTGTCTGCCGGGAGCCAATAATGATTGAGTATCCTGCGCTGGCCCAGCGTAAAGCCAATCCTGGTCCTTCTTTCCCCGTCCCGCCCAGGATCGCGATGGTTGGTTTATCTCCCTTCATAAAATTCCTCTTAGTCTTGTGTGATTTTATGCAAATTGCTGATTGTATCGCTGCCAGACTGCCGGCGCCTGCTGGCGGGCGCGCTCCGTGATCGCCTTTTCATCTAAAGTGAGCAAACGTCGATCTCTCATCAGCAGCTTTCCCGCTACGATCGTGGTCGTCACCATGCTCTCGTTGAACCCGAAGATGATCTGCCAGGGCAGGTTGCCTGTATTCAGCGGCGTGTGCGGGTGATAATCAACAAAGATCAGGTCCGCATACGCTCCTTTCGCCAGAACACCCAGCGGTGCAGCCGGGAAAAACATGCCTGCCAGGGCGGCGTTATTATAAACCCCCATCTCGACAATATCCATGCCGTTCATGCGGCGAGGGTCTCGATGCCACACTTTGTGCAGCAGGTATGCGGTCTTCCATTCTTCCCACATTGTATGGGAGAAGCCATCCGTACCGATGCAAACCGCAATTCCAGCTCCCAGCAGCGACTCGACCTGAGCCGCGCCGACGGCATTGTTCATATTCGAACGCGGCTGGTGGGTTACCCAGGTCCCGCTCTGAGCGAGCAGATTGACCTCGTGCGCTTCCACATGGACGGCGTGGGCAACGATCGTGCGCTGCCCTAGTATGCCGTGACGGTGAAGGCGGTCAACTGCCCGCATGCCGGATTTCGCCATGCTGTCATATTGGTCGGCTTCGTGCTCGGCAACGTGGATGTGAAATCCAGTCCCCGCGGGGGCAGCCTGGCGGCAGGCATCCAGAGTCTCATCCGACAGGGTCAGGCTGGCGTGCAATCCAATAGTGCCGGCAATGCGCTCCGAAAGCTTCGCATCCGTTTTCAGCCTGTCCAGAAAACGGAGGTTTTCAGCAATCCCTGCCTGTGCCTTCTCGGGTCCATCCCGGTCGGTCACCTCGTAGCACAGTACCGCCCGAAGACCGGATTGGTCAACAGCTTCTGCGATCACATCCAGCGACCCATGGATGGCATTCGGCGAGGCGTGGTGATCGATCAAGGTCGTCGTCCCGTGCCGGATGGCATCCACCAGCATTACCTCAGCCGAGGCTCGCACGTCTTCCAAGGTTAACGACCTGTCCAGAGGCCACCATAATTTCTCAAGGATTTCAGGGAAGTCCTTCGGCGCCGGACCCGGTATCGCCATCCCGCGGGCAAACGCGCCGTAGAAATGGGTGTGGGCGCAGATATTCCCCGGCATGACGTACTGACCACCGGCATCCACGCGTTCGGCATCCGGGTAGCGCGCCACCAGTTCATCGTCAGGTCCGATGTCGGAGATCTTGCCCTCAGTAATATATAACCCCCAGCCTTCCTCAATCTGGTTTGGATTTTCCCAGGTGATCAGTTTGCCATTGGTGATCAGCATCAGCATTCCCTTTCTAATAATCGATCACTAGTTTTTTCTGCGCCTCAGTCTCCACCGCGTGCGGTATATACCGGCGCACCCAATCGATCGCCTGCTCGCCGGTCATGCCAAGCGCCTGTTTGGCCATACAGGCCACAAACAGCCCGGTCCTGCCGATTCCTGCTGAGCAGTGGATAGCAACCCTCTCACCGGCGGATGCAGCTTGCAGCGCTTTGGAGACCGACTCCCTCAACACTCCCATCTCAGGCGTAGCGAAGTCTATAACCGGCATATATATCACACGCCAGCCCTGCTTCTGGTAGAGTGCGATCAGGTTTCGGCCGGATAGCCTGACTATCTCACCCTCCTCTGCCAGGGCGACGACTGTGGTTACATGCTCCGCTTTATATTTGTCGAACAGCGCTCCGTCTGGATCATAGCTGCCGTACGGCATGGCGCTCCGGTAAACATTACCCGGGAGGTTGAATGGCAGCTGTGTGAAAGCCAGCATAATTCTCAGGTCAATCGAATACTGTAGCACATGTCGGGTTTTTCGATGCATAAAACGCATCTTCGATATGGCGAGCTTTCGTCCTCTCACCGGAGAGTGGCGAGGGGATATCACTCTGCGGGAAAAATGCCACCTCAGATGTCTCAAGACTCGGTCGAGGCTCTCCATCGATTAGCTCGCACAGGAAGACCATCTTGAAAGCGTGGAACACTTCTAATGGTCCGGTGCGGTTGGCGTCATACACTCCGACAACTTTTCGCGCAACGACGCGGAACCCGGCTTCCTCCCACACTTCACGTTCTACCGCAGCAGAAGGGATATCTCCTACGTCAGCCCACCCCCCTGGCATCGTCCAGCCGTTATCCATCCTTTCCTTTACCAGGAGCAGGCTGCCATCCCGGAATACTGCGCCGCGCACGTCGACCTTCGGAGTGGCATATCCCACCTGGCGGCTGAACAGTTCGACCAGGTTTGTGTCCTGCTGTCCGGAGTATTCTGCCATCATCTCGGCTGCGATCTCAGTAAGACGCAGGTAGCGCTCGCGCTGGTATTCGTTCTCGGTGAAGTGTGCTCCGGTCTGGGATAATGCTTGTATTTCGCGTGCCCAGTCCAGCCAGCGCGGTGTTATTGAGCCAATTTCTGAGGGTGTTCTTTCTCGCTTATCTTCCGGCATCGCTGGATATCTCTATTCCAATTAATCTCATGAAATCACTGACCTGGTCAAGACTGCCTCCATCCGGCAATCTTTCGCGCGGGCACACTCCGCAGCTGCCGCCAATAGGAATACGTCATTCGGGGATTTTGCGATATCACTGCGAATCAAGGTGTTCATGGATCGGCGTGTTCCTTTGCAGCCAGGGTGAGAACGGCGGCACTTTTCGACGGGGAGAATCGATCACTGGCCCCCGACGCCGTCACAGTGGGGTCCTGAGACGACCACCGATCCAGATAAGCTATTTTAACATGGATTTCATCCTCGGCTCTCCGAAATCGTCCTAAACCTGGCATATATGTCAACGCCGAGACCTTTTCCCGCACTTGATCTCGTGCTATCATTGCTGCATGTTCCTCTCGATCAGTGTCGCATTGGTGAAGGCCATGCGCCCCCGCCAGTGGGTAAAAAATGGGGTAATCTTTGCTGCACTGGTCTTCGATCAGCAGATGACACCGGATAATCTGCCAGCGATCTTGAGGACGGCTGCCGGCTTTATTATTTTCTGTCTACTATCCGGGGTCGTCTATATCATAAACGACATCGCCGATGTTGAGGCCGACCGACAGCATCCGAGCAAGCGAAATCGACCGGTCGCTTCAGGCAAACTGCCGATACCGGTCGCCCGTGCTTATGCCATCGGAGCAATTATCGTCATCTTTCCTATATCGATCCTGCTTTCGCCTCAATTTGCTGCCATTGCGCTGACATACTTACTGCTCAACCTGGCTTATTCTTTCAGGATCAAACACATCCCGCTGCTGGATGTGTTTGCCATTGCCCTCGGATTCTTGCTGCGCGTGGCTGCCGGCGTGGTTCTCATCGAAGTCGCCCGATTTTCTCCCTGGTTATACGTCGTTACTACGCTGGGTTCGCTCTATCTTGGGTTTGGCAAACGACGAGCGGAGCTGGCGCTGCTGGCAGATGGGGCAAATGCCCACCGCCGCGTCCTTGACGGGTATACGCTGCCATTATTGGACCAACTGATCACGATCGTTTCCAGCACGACAATTATTGCCTACAGCCTGTATACCTTCTCAGCCCCTAACCTTCCTGAAAATCACATCATGATGCTGACCATCCCGTTTGTGATCTACGGCATATTTCGCTATCTATGGCTGGTACAGGTCAGGCACAGCGGTGGTGCACCAGAGGATGTTCTGCTATCCGACCGGCCACTTCAGGTATCCATCATCCTGTGGGGCCTGTCTGTGGTATTGATTTTCTACGTTATGTAACGACCCAGCATTGAGTCCGTCAAAGCGCGAATACCAACATTTACTGCCATATGCCAGCCATATCTGCGTCCGCACCAGGAAAGGTCATCCTCTTTGGAGAGCACGCGGTCGTCTACGGACGACCTGCGATCGCCGCGCCTGTGACGCAGATAAGAGCAAAAGCGGTGATCGTCGCCAACCCAAAAGCTCCCCCCGGCAGCGTACACCTGCAGGCACCAGAGATCGGGTTGGATGCAGAGATGAGCGAGCTGCCGGAACTCCACCCACTGCGTGCAACGATAAGCAACACTTTGCGCAGTACCGCTATCTCCCATCTGCCCGCCTGCCGCCTGCGCCTCACGTCCACTATCCCGGTGGCTTCCGGGTTAGGCTCCGGAGCGGCTGCAGCAGTAGCAGTGATCAGGGCGGTCTCCGCTTTTATCGGAAAACCCTTGAGCGATGAAAAGGTCTCAAAGATCGCCTTTGAAACTGAAATAATCCATCATGGAACGCCCTCAGGGATCGATAATACTGTCGTTGCGTACAGCAGACCGGTAGAGTATATTAAAGGCAGCCCGATCAAGATGCTCCAGGTACCACAACCTTTCTCAATTCTGATCGGGAATACCGGCATAGCCAGCCCGACGGCGATAACCGTGGGTGACCTTCGCCGGGCATGGCAAGCCGATCCGGAGCGATGGGAGCCGTATTTTGATGAGATTGGCAGCATCGCCAGGCTTGCCGTAGAACGGATCGAGAGCGGCAGTCCTGATCAACTGGGAGCCTTGATGACCCGCAATCACGAGCTGCTCCGAGAACTGACTGTATCCAGCCCAGAGCTCGACCGGCTGGTTGAGGCTGCTCTGCAGGCAGGTGCACTGGGAGCAAAGCTCTCAGGTGGAGGCAGAGGCGGCAATATGATCGCCTTGGTGCATCCAGAAGACGCGATTTCGATCTCTTCTTCTCTGATCAAGGCCGGTGCAACGCAAACTATATTGACCCAGATCGATGATGGCGCATCCACCCAAATACAATAATACTTTGTGAGATGAACGAAGCACAACCCAACCAGCAGCCTATCGTCTTCCTCAAGCTCGGCGGTTCATTGATCACCGATAAGTCCCGCCCGCACACCCCTCGCCCACAGGTACTCGAACGCCTGGCAGGCGAGATCAAGACCGTATTCGATGAACGCCCCGGCTTCAAGCTGGTAATTGGGCACGGATCAGGGTCATTTGGACACGTACCGGCGAAGCACTATGGCACCCGCCAGAGCGTCCATACCGACGAGCAATGGCGCGGTTTTTCTGAGGTATGGTACGAAGCCTCCGCTTTAACACGCATCGTCGTCGAGAGCCTATCCAGTGCAGGCCTCCCGGTAATAGCCTTTTCACCGTCGGCATCTGCGATCAGCAAGGATGGCGCAGTGCTCTCCTGGGAGCTGAAACCGGTCATTGCTGCCCTCCAGAACGGCTTGCTGCCGGTGGTTCACGGCGATGTGGTTTTCGATACGGTACGAGGCGGCACAATCCTATCCACCGAAGATCTTTTCGAACACCTCACCGGAGTTCTTCATCCAGAGCGCATCTTATTGGCCGGGATCGAGGCCGGCGTATGGGCTGATTATCCTACCTGCACCAGGCTGATAGAAGATATAAACCCCGCCAATTTGCCTCAGATCTTCCCATTGCTCGGCGGATCGGACCAAATCGATGTCACCGGGGGAATGGCGAGTAAAGTACAGCAGAGCATGGCGTTGGTAAACCGCCATCCAGGTCTGACCATCCAAATATTTTCCGGAGACACGGCAGGCAGCGTAAAAAAAGCCTTGAGAGGTGATCATCTCGGGACAATCCTGCACGCACCTCCGGAGCGATAATATATTTGGTTGACAAGTTCAAGTAGGAAATTTAGACTACAATTATCTTATGATACATACCCGCCAACAGCTAGAAGAATACGAAGACCAGATGCTGGCTCCCTATGGTATGCGCAGCCAGAATTCAAAAGGACGCGCTCATCCGGAAAATGAGCCGGACTACCGGACGGCTTTCCAACGCGATCGCGACCGCATCCTGCACACCACCGCCTTTCGCCGGTTGGAGTATAAAACGCAGGTGTTCATCAACTACGAAGGGGATTACTACCGCACCAGGCTGACGCACACTTTGGAGGTATCGCAGATCGGCCGCACAGTCGCCCGCGCCCTGGGAGCAAACGAAGATCTGGTGGAAGCGGTCTGCCTGGCTCATGACCTGGGACACCCGCCATTCGGGCATTCCGGAGAGCTGAGCCTGGCGCGTCTAATGCTTGATCATGGCGGCTTCGACCATAACAAGCAATCGCTGCGCATCGTCTCCCTGCTGGAGAACCGCTATCCAGATTTTCCGGGACTCAATCTCACCTGGGAGGTTCGCGAAGGGATCGTCAAGCATGAATCGGAATATGACAAATCCGATGCGTCCGAATATAACCCGGATCTACATGGCGACCTGGAGGCGCAAATAACCAACGCCGCCGACGAGCTGGCGTACACCGCCCACGATCTGGATGATGGACTGCGATCCGGGATGATCACAACAGATATGCTGGCGGGGATAACCCTGTGGGAAATCCTGGTAGAGAGCACCGGCTGGCGCGACAATGTGCTCGATGACCTTTCCCGGCACTGCTTAATCAGGGAATTGATCGGTCTGGAGGTCACCGATATTGTCAATGCAACCCACCAGCGGCTGCGCGAGAGCAATGTCAAGACCGTCGAGGACCTGCAGCGTTTACCTTATAATGTGATTGTCTACAGCGAGGATATGCATCGCCGTAACCGGCAGCTGAAAGATTTTCTGTATAACAACCTCTACCGCCATTACCGTGTGGTACGCATGGCAGAGAAAGCAGAGCGCATTATTGGCGATCTATTCCACGCTTACGTGAAGGAATCTGCTATGCTGCCGGACCACATACAACCATCGATCGAAGAGCGCGGTTTGGAACGCACGATCTGCGACTATATCGCCGGGATGACGGATCGCTTCGCCAGCGATGAACATAACAAGCTCTTCGATCCCAGTACGATACCGTAAATCCGGTATAATTTTTTTATGACCTGATCAGGTCGTACATAGTGTGTAAGGATGAGGCATCTACCAATCTGTTCGACCGCAGATCTTTATCGGTGCAGCGTGTAGCGAAGTGGAGTGCTTATGGGCGAACAATCCTATCTTACAATTGAAGGCGCTCAACGTTTGAACGATGAGCTGGAACGATTGAAGGGCCCCGAACGTGAAGAGATCGCACGCAGATTGAGGTCTGCCATTCAGATGGGTGACCTGTCAGAGAATGCCGATTATCACAAGGCGAAGGAAGATCAGGGCTTCCTGGAAGGGCGGATAAGCGAGCTGGAGTATCTACTTAAAAATGCAGTTGTTGTCGACCGGAAAAACAACTCGGGGGATGTAGTGGATATTGGTGTCAAGGTTACGATCCAGGAACCTGGCGAAGAACCGGAGACCTATGACTTGGTGGGAGCCAAAGAAGCCGACCCGCGCAACGGGCGCATATCCAACGAGTCTCCAATCGGCCGGGTACTGCTCGGTCACCGGGTGGGTGACAGTGTGACTGCCGAAACCCCTACCGGGTCAATCATATTTAAAATCCTGAAGATCGAGTGAGAAGATCCGATAACAAAAAATGTGGGGAGCAATAGTACGCTCCTGGAAGATAATGAAATAAGCGGCTGAGTGAACAGCCGCTTATATATTTTATTGAACCGGGTAGATTATACCTTCGGCCAGACGGCCAGCTCCAGGATCAGGCGGTCGAAGTAACTGTGCTCGGGTAAGGCGCCTTCACCATATCCCATATCAACTACCCGCGCCACGAGACGAAGGGTCTGTGTCTCCAGCACCGATTCCGTCCCAGGTTCGGCCAATACCGGCTCACCTTTGGCTGCCAGGCGCTGGCGAGCTGATTGATCCAGGAACGTGTGGGCGCTCATCAACACCTTGGTCACCGTCTGGATATCGTTCTTATCGAACAACCATACCTCATAGGCGGTCACACGTTTCGGCTCCCCTACCCCGATGGTCTCAGAGATACCTACGCCGCATTCTCCCAGGAACTCACCGGCGGGCGAATCGACGCTAAATGAGTCATCGAACAGATCATCGCCCAGTTTATAGGAGGCCATGAACTGTACCATGGGCATCTCTTCACCAGCAGATGTGTAGTCTGTCCATTCAGTTTCCGGAGCCTGACCTTCTGGAGGTCTCCCAGCACCAGTGCTAGGACGGATGCTGCGTCCACGGAAGAAGAATAAGAATGCCAGCCCGGCGACCAGGACCAAAACAATAACGCAAAAGAGCGGCAGGATTACCCGACTCATACTTCCACCCGTCCCAGTCTGCTCCTCACCGGGTTCTGCAGTAACCCCAGGCATCAACGGGGCAGAAGCACCCACGGCTACAGTGAAGGCTGTTATATCCTCCGGTCTGACACTACCAGGGTTTGCAACGACTTCGGACAGCACCTGTTCCCCGCCCTCACCCAGGTTCGAGTAGCGCTGAGTTGCCAGAGCAGCATCCTTATTGTAAGCATATGAGTCGATAGCCATACGCAGATAATCTACCTGCAGGTCTTGCCGCAGGTCGGGAATATCAGCATTTGTCCACTCGACTGGGCTAATTACCCAGGCGTAAAATACCCCGAGCAGCAAGCCTAAGATCAGGGCTGCAATGCCTACGACCAGGGGTTTACTGAGTTGCTCTCGGATCGTGTCCATATTTACACATTCTCCCTACAAGTGGTTGCCGTTATGACGATCTCTCAATGCAGTTGACTCGTCTCCCGATAGTAGTCGACGAAATAACAAGAAGTTTTGTCCGGCATAAGAGCGCCATTAATTGTAGACGATAGTTGCAAAATTCGCAACAAACTCTATTTAGAGCTAACAAATGGCAATGTGCAAGTTCTATGCCGTCTCAGTCACCTCGTCTGGAGTGACCAGCCCCAGATCGAAGCGCTGTTCGCAGTTCAGGCATTGGGCGTTCTGCTTGTCAGCAATGATCAGCAATCCACCACAGTTGGGACAGGGTGTAACGATGGGTTTTTTCCAGGAGGTAAAGTCGCAGTCCGGATAATTCTCACACCCATAAAACACACGTCCACGGCGTGTTTTCCGCTCGACCAGTTCTCCGCCATCCTGCGGGCAATTAACGCCGATCTTCTCCAACCACGGCTCGGTATAGCGGCATTCTGGGAAATTGCTGCAGCTGATGAATTTCCCATATCGCCCCCAACGGATTACCAGCTCATGACCACTCTCAGGACACTGGCGACCAACCGGCTCTGGGCCATTATTCATCTCAGGGATGAGCTTTTCTGCCTGGCTGACCTGCTTGGCGAACGGTCCGTAAAACTCCGCGACGACCTCAGTCCACTTCTCGGAACCAGAGGCGATTTTATCCAGATCTTCCTCCATTTCAGCCGTAAAATTAACATCGACGATATTGGGGAAGTGCTCGGTTATTAAATCATTCACCAATAAACCGGTCTCAGTAGGATTCAAACGCTTTTCTTGCCTGAAAATGTAGCCTCGCTGCTGCAGTGTAGACAGAATGGGGGCATAAGTAGATGGACGCCCGATACCGTTCTCTTCCAGGGTACGAACCAGCGAAGCTTCTGTAAATCTTGGAGGTGGCTGTGTAAAATGCTGCTCCGGCAGTAATTTCACCAGTTTCTGCTTCTGTCCTTCCTCCAGATCGGCCGGGATTCGAGTATCCTCGTCTTCCTGCGTCTGGTCCTCATCCCTGGCTTCTTCATAGACGACCAGGAATCCCATAAATCGTATGGTTGAGCCCGAAGCTCGCAGTAGGTATTCACTTTTAGTGGTAATACCCACAACCTCAACTGAAAGTGTATCGTAAATCGCCGGCGCCATCTGGGATGCCACGAACCTCAGCCAGATCAGGCGATATAGTCGGTACTGGTCATGTGATAGGTGTTTTTTCAAGCCTTCTGGCTGGCGCAGCACGGAAGTCGGGCGGATAGCCTCGTGCGCCTCCTGGGCGCCGCGCGCCTTCCCGTTATAAGTCGGCAGACCCTCAGGTAAGAAACCCTCTCCATAGCGCTCAGCGATGAACTGCCGGGCTTCATTTTGAGCAATTTCCGATACGTTGGTCGAATCGGTGCGCATGTAGGTGATCAACCCGACCGCGCCACCATTGCCAACGTCAATCCCTTCATAAAGCTGCTGCGCCAGAGCCATTGTCCGTTTGGTGGTAAACCCGAGCCGGCGGGAAGCCTCTTGCTGCAGCGTGCTGGTTGTATAAGGGGCGGAGGGATTGCGTTTCCTCTCCCCGCGCTTGATGCTCTGAATTTGGTATGCAGCGTCTTGCATGTCTGCTACCAACGGGTTCACAGCATCTTCGCTGCTTAGAGTTGGGGTTTCCCCATCCACCCGGACCAGTTTAGCAATGAAGCTGTCATTCCCACCCTCCGGCAGAAATTCAGCCGCAATCGTCCAGTATTCCTCCGGCACGAAAACATCGATCTCCCGTTCGCGCTCGACAATCAAGCGCAGAGCAACCGATTGCACCCGCCCTGCCGATAGCCGCCCACGCACCTTTCGCCAAAGCAGCGGACTCAAGTTGTAACCCACCAGCCTATCCAATACCCGCCGGGCTTGCTGCGCGTTGACCAGGTCCATATTGATCCCCCGCGGCTCAGCGAAAGCATGTTCAACAGCCGGCTCTGTGATCTCATGAAAGACCACCCGGTACATAGATTCCGGATCGATCTCTGCGGACTCCATCAGGTGCCAGGCGATGGCTTCGCCTTCCCTGTCCGGGTCCGTCGCCAGGTAAACCTGCTTGGATTTCTTGGCCAGCGCTTTGAGTTCCTTGACAACCTTACGCTTCTCATTCGGCACCCGGTATTTGGGTGTGAAATCGTTGTCAACATCTACAGAAATCTGTGAGCGGAGCAGATCACGGACATGCCCGACCGATGCTCGCACAGTGTAAGCTTTTCCTAAGAAGCGACCAACCGTACGCGCCTTGGCCGGGGACTCGACGATGACCAGCTTGCCGGAGCGCCGGGTAGGTTTGTTTTTGACGATTTCAGGCGGCTTCAGCCCTTCATGGGCGTCCGTGCGCCCCATTCGATACAAGTTCGTACCGCAGATGGGGCATACACCGCGTGTAGCCGGCTGTCCTGCACTGGTAAATGCTGCTTCTGGACTGCTAATTTCACGTTTTGTCTTGCACTTTACACAATAAGCTTCCAAGAAAACTTCCTCCACGAATACAAAATAATAACCAAAACACAGATAACGGGTATCCATGCGGGGCGTGATTTTAGATGTACTCTTCCCCACTTTGTTTCAACTGGTCAACAATCTGACGCACCTTCTGCGCCTGATCCTTACGGCACACCAGCAGCACATCACCGGTATCGACAACCACCAGGTCTTCAACGCCGATCGTGACGATCAGCCGGTGTTCCTGGTCGACATAGACCAGCGATTCTTTCGTATCCAATCCGAGATGCTGCCCGCCAATGACTATATTACCAGCTTCATCTCCCGGCAGCACATCGAAGAGAGAGTCCCAACTGCCCACATCACTCCAGCCAAGCCCTTTGGCAGGGATAACGGCTACTCGTCTGGCATCTTCCATAATTCCATAATCGATCGTCTCAGAACGTAAGCCTGGCCAGATTGCATCGATCTTTTCCCGCTCACCGGGAGTGCCCCATGCTTTTGATATCTCTTCGAGACCGCGGAATAGGTTGGGCATCTGTCTCTCGAATTCACCCATCACACGTTCGACACGCCAGACGAACATCCCAGAGTTCCAGACATGGTCACCACCAGCCAGCATCGAGCGGGCGTCTTCTTCAGCCGGCTTTTCCTTGAATCTGAGCACCTGGTAAGCCTCCAGGTCGCGGTAGTCATTAATATGCTCCCCTTGCTGAATATAGCCGTAACCGGTTGCCGGGTAAAGCGGATCAATGCCTAATGTCACCATGTAACCATCACCGGCGAGCTCATATGCAGCCGCAAGGATATGCCGAAAGCCATCCTCATTGCCGATGTGATGGTCGGAGGTTAATATCGCCATCACCGCTTGAGGGTCTCGCTTCTGAAGCGCCAGGGCTGCCAGCCCGACAACGGATGCCGTTCCGCGCGGCATTGGCTCGATCAGGTAGTTCTCAACTGGGATCTGTGGGCACTGCTGGCGCAGTTTCGCAGCCTGTTCTTCGACGGTGACCACCAGGATGCGCTCATAGCTGAACAGCCCTTGCAGCCTTTCAACAGATGTCTGGAACATGCTGCGCTCATCGATCAGGCGCAGCATCTGCTTCGGTCGCTCCTTACGCGAGAGCGGCCATAGGCGGGTCCCACCTCCTCCAGCCATGATCACCGCATAATAATTGTCATACATTACCGTTATTCACCCTCATATACTTCATACTTGTCAGGCTGTTCTCTGATCGCGATATAGTGCATTCCACCAACCTGCCGCACCATGCCCTTCAGCTCCATCATCGCCAGGGTGGCGGTGACAGTCTCGATAGGCATCGATGCAGAGGTGCAGATTTCATCCACATGAACCGGTTCCTGGCTGACAATGGACAGCAATTTGGCTTCCGTCTTGTCTGCCGGCAGCACCGAACGAGCGGTCTGGTGCTGGCTGATCATGGTCAGGTTCAATATTTCCAGGATCTCCTGCGGGTCAACCAGCGGATGGGCGCCTTGCTGGATCAAGCGGTTCGTGCCTGCACTCTGAGGCGCATTGATATTCCCCGGGATCGCGAATACATCACGACCCTGATCGGCTGCAAAGCGTGCGGTGATCAAGGCCCCACTGCGCCCGCCAGCTTCTATGATGACGACAGCCTGAGCCAGACCGGAAATAATCCGGTTCCGCGGTGGGAAGTTCATCGCATCTGGCGGTGTGCCGAGGGCATAATCACTGACCACAGCACCATTTTTCATGATGGCTTCAGCCAGATTGCGGTGCTCTGGGGGATATATCCGGTCTACCCCACTGCCCAATACAGCCAGAGTCCGGCCACCAGATTCCAGCGCTGTCTTATGCGCCGCGGCATCCACACCGCGTGCCAGACCACTGATCACCGTGATACCGTTCCTGGCCAGGAAACCAGCCACTCTCTCCGCGGTCTGCCAGCCATAGGCGGTGATACGGCGTGTGCCAACAACCGCAACTGCCCAATCGTCATCAGGCAGGATTTCCCCACGCACATACAATACCGGCGGCGGCTGGTCGATTTCCAGAAGGCGTTTGGGATAATTCTCGTCATCCTAGATGATCACCTGGGCACCGGACGCCTGTACACGCTCCCACAACCGGTCCAATGTCACTTCTGCCCTTACCTGGAGCATGTTTTCGACCAGCTTGGGGCTTAATCCCGTGGCATAAAGCATTTCTGCCGGCGCGTTCCAAGCCGCTTCGATGCTGCCGAAATGGTCCAGTAATTGGCGTAGGCGCACAGAACCGATGCCTTTAACCAGATTAAAGCCGAGCCAAAATCGACGGGTATCGCTCAATCACAAATCTCCATACCTCAAAATACCCCCTATTTCTATTTTTGAGGTAGCTTCCATCCCAATCGAACAGCCAGTGCCTGTTATGTATCCTGGTGGCCTCAAAAAAACGCCACCAGAATACCACAGCGATTTCTATACTGTCAAGGAAGCAGGCCTGGCAGCGGATGCACTTTTATCAATCCACCCTTTAGATCGATCTCAAGGATCACCTCATCGATGTACGGAATAAGTATGTCCTGTCCTTTTTCGGGATGAACCAACAGCACATCGTTTGTGCCAGTCTCCAGGATTTTTGCAACCACTCCCAGCAGCTGTCCATCTTCGCCGATCACCTGTAATCCCACGATCTGGTGGTGGTAATACTCCCCATCAGGAAGGGGGGGCACCTGGTCCGTGCGCACATAAACCCATGAATTGCGCATCGCCCCAGCCTGCTCGGGTGTCGTGATGCCCTGAAAAGCAATTAGCAAGGATTGTGTGTGAGACCGGACACTGTGCACTCTGACCGGAACGTAATCAGACCCCACATAGACAGTTCGACCGCTGCTCAATCGTTCTGGAAACTCAGTCCAGACTTCCATACGGATCTCGCCCCCCAGCCCGTGCGGCTTGCCCAGCTTCCCAATCAGCAAGAACTCAGGCTCGCCAAATGGAGGCGAGCCTGTAAGTCCTGCTGGTTGCATGTCTTCAGAGCCGGAGCTCATCGCGGGTCTTCGACGTCCAGCGTCGACCGTTTACCATCCTGCGCGGCAGAAACACGCAGCAAGACACGCATGGCATTGGCGACTCGTCCACCTCGACCGATCACCCGCCCCATATCTTCTTTTGCCACCTGAAGCCGTAGGCTCACCGATGAGCCTCGTTTGGCTTGAGTGACTTTGACCTGGGTTGGATCGTCTACGATCGATTGGGCGATGTATTCGATTAGCTCTTTCACCGTATCATCCCACTTTCAGCTAGCTTGCTTTGCTCTTCTCTACGTCCATCATACTGGTCTTAGGATTGGTGTTGCGGGCTTTCTCAGCTTCCTGAGCTTCTGCCATCAGCACATCTACCGCCTCACCCTTCTTGTATCGCTCGTATCTATCAAAATATCCAGCACTGCGCAGCACCTGCTCAGCAGAGTCACTCGGTTGAGCGCCCTTGCTCATCCAATCATATATGCGATCCTCTTTGAGATGGATGGTTGCCGGATGGGTACGCGGGTTATAAAAACCAAGTATCTCTAAGAATCGACCATCACGTGGGCTTTCTTTGTCTGCTGCCACGAGCCGGTAGCTGGGCTGTCCTTTCGCGCCGATCCTGCGTAAGCGTATTCGAACCATAGAACTATCTCCTTACTTTATTCCTGATGAAAGTTATCTACTGGGCGGTCTATCTCGATTGAGGGAGCGCGGAAGGACACGCCAATCATTAATATCTGCCCAATTATACCGAGAGTATATCACCTTATCCGAACATACGCGGCATGCCGCGCATGCCGGACTTCTTCAAGGTCTTGAACATCCGCTGAGCTTCGCGGAATTGTTTGATCAAACGGTTGACTTCCTGCACCTCGGTGCCGGAGCCACGTGCAATGCGCCGCCGCCGGCTGGCGTTCAGCACATCTGGCTTGCGCCGTTCATGCGGAGTCATCGAATTTATAATCGCCTCAGTGATCTTCAATTGATGCTCGGCATCCTTCGGATCAATCTGGCGCGCCATCTGTCCCATCCCGCCAGGCATCATCTCCAGCAGCTGACCCAAGGGACCCATCTTACGCAGCTGGCGAAGCTGTTTGGAGAAATCCTCCAGTGTGAAATCGCCCGAGAGTAATCTCTCTGCCTGCTCCTGTGCAACCTGCTCATCGAAAGCCGCCTCGGCTTTCTCGATCAAGCCAATCATATCGCCCATACCGAGGATGCGGGAGGCCAGGCGGCTGGGATCGTAAACTTCTATCGCATCCAGACTTTCACCCGTGCCGAGGTATTTAATCGGCACACCGGTAACTGAGCGGATGGATATCGCCGCCCCACCCCGGGCATCACCATCGATCTTTGTTAGCATAAGACCAGTCAGGGGCACTGAATCGCGGAATCCTTTGGCAATGTTTACCGCCTCCTGACCGATCATCGAATTGACCACCAGCAGGATCTCAGCCGGCTTGACGCGCTGGTTGATAGCTTGCAGCTCCTCCATCAGGGCATCATCCAGCTGTGAGCGACCGGCAGTATCCAGGATGAGCAGGGTGTAGCCACCTTTCTCCGCTTTCTGGAAAGCATGTGCAGACAAATCTGGAGGTGAGGTATCCGGCTCGAAAAACACCGGGATATTCAACTGCTCGCCGAGTGTTTCGAGCTGCTTAACTGCGGCCGGGCGGTAAGGGTCGCAGGCAGCCAGCATGATGCGCTCCCCTTGCGAGCGGAGCATGCGGGCGATTTTTCCTGCGCCGGTTGTCTTACCCGAGCCCTGCAGCCCTACCAGCATGACCACACGCGGTTTTGGCCCGCTTAAGTTCAACCGTTCCGGCGGTCCCAGTGTGGCGATAAGTTCTTCATTGACGATCTTGACAACCTGCTGACCAGGGTTCAGCGCTCTGGATACCTCATGACCTATTGAGCGTTCCCGGACCCTGGCAACAAAATCCTTGACCACAGCATAGTTGACATCCGCCTCCAGCAGCGCTAATCGGACCTCGCGGATTGCCAGATCGACATCCTGCTCCGACAGCTTGCCTCGCCGGCGGAGTTCTTTAAATACGTTTTCCAGGCGTTCTGTCAGGTTCTCAAACACTGTCAATCCAAATAATTCAGCCTTGCAAGCCGGTGCCTTTGAACGATCTAAAAGGCTCTCAGAACCGTCGCAAGGCTGTAAACTCGCAGCAAAGGATTTTACCGGGGAAGCCTGGATAGGTCAAGGATGAAATTCCGTAACTTAGATATACGATCAGGGTTTAAGTTTTCCGAAGAGTGTGCGACTCGGCAGAAATAGTTGAGACCTGGAGGAGGAATAATGTCCCAAGTTGCAATCGTAACCGACAGTACTGCATACATCCCCAAAGATTTACTGGAAAAATATCAAATAATAACCGCACCCCAGGTTCTCATCTGGGCAGACAAAACCTACCGGGACGGAGTAGATATCCAGCCGGAGGAGTTCTACACTCGTCTGAAAACCGCGACGGTGATGGCAACCACTTCCCAGGTGACCATCGCTTCATTCAAAGATGTCTTCAGCGCTTTGCTGGATGAGGGGAAGGAAATCCTGGCGGTATTGATATCCGAAAAATTATCCGGCACCATTGATTCGGCTGTCCAAGCGCGCGAGATGCTGCCCGGGGCGGCAATCGAGATCGTCGAACTCTGAAAACCACTGCAATGGGTTTGGGGTTCTCCGCGCTTACAGCCGCTCGGGCTGCGGAAGCGGGCGCAAGCCTGGCAGAGTGCAAAGCGGCTGCAGAGAATTCAACCCAGCATACGGGGGTGGTATTTGCTGTTGACACGCTCGAGTTCCTGCATCGCGGCGGTCGCATTGGAGGCGGCAGCCGCTTCCTTGGGACTGCACTGCAGCTGAAGCCGATCCTTGAAGTCACCGGAGGGCAGGTCGAAGCTATTGAGCGCGTCCGTACACGCAGTAAATCTCTGCAAAGGGTGGTTGAGATTATCGAAGAACGGATCGCGGGCAGGACACCTGTAAGGCTAGCTACACTGCATGCCAATGCACCCGAAGATGCCCAGAGGCTTATGGATATGGCAACCGCGCGGATTGCGGTCGAGGAGAGCGTTTTCTCGGAGATCAGCCCGGTGGTCGCTAACCATGCCGGTCCTGGAACGGTTGGGTTAGCCTTTATGGCGGGGCTGTAGCAGTATTGCGTGGATATTTTCTTCAGCGATCCAACTGATATCCCTTTACCTCCAGAGGATGTTCGCATCCGCCGCTTTGAGGTGAATCCCTGGTCCGATGGTCGCCGGGTGCGTGTTTATCTCGAGGTAACGCCCTTCCAAAAGCGACCGAATGGCGAAATTTCCATCACCAACTTCGCCGGCGATGAGCTGGCGAGTATCAGCATCATCGAGACGATGGACCCCAAGATGGAGTTCACCTTACACCTACGTGGAGCTGAATTGCGCGGTCCGTTCACCATCTCTGCATATATTTTTTACTACGCGGAAGCTAACGATTCTTCGGAGGGTGACAATCTAGCTTTTGAACAGCGCGAGCGAACAGTCGTCGACCGGGTGACTGAGAGATTTAACCTGGATTAATCGTTCTCTGCTTGCGATGCGAAAGATATTTTGTGGGGGTGATTGCCGGTGGCTAAGCTGCTGGTAATCACCCCCACACCGTTATAGCGCTGCCCTGGCATGAATTTTGCATGGATATCCTTTATCAATGCAGTGAGCTTGCCAGGGCATATTCGATCCATTGCAAACAACTTAACAAGTTTGATGGGTGAGATCGCTGCCCGCGTAATTGACGCTGATTCCGCCTCATGCTACAATGCCTGCAGGCGGCTGACCATCTGATCGCTTCCCTTTCCGCCGATTGCCAATGCGGGATATATATATAAACAGCCAAAATGGCAGGTCCATTGAGAGCCTCACCAAAGAAGCAATTTGCTTTGTACGGTAAAGATCCCACCCGCCGGGTAGTGTTAATTTGGCTGGTGGTACTCATGCTGGTGATCGCGGGTGCTGTGCTCAGCGGGCGATTGATTGGCATGCCACAATTGGTGCAAGCGCAGCGTGCCCCTGAACAGTCTGATGGGCTGCTGCCTGGAAGCTCTCAGCAAGGTAAAACAAGCAATATCGTGCAGATTACTCAAACCGCGACGGCGTTCAGCGCTTCGCCTACTATCTCGAGCAGGCAAACCGAACAATCCACTAAACAACAAAGCCCATCCCCGACCAGCACATCAGGTAGCCCAGCTTCAGCGATTGCTCCGGTCCAGTCAGTTCCCTTACCTCATCCCCCATCGAACACAGGCACGATCATCCTGGCTATGGATGAAGGGCAGTATTCTCACCTGTTTGCCTTCCACCCGCTCTCTTTGCCATTCACCCGGCTAACCAGTGGACATTGGAAAGACATCCAACCGGAAACATCTCCGGACGGCAGGAGTGTTGTTTTCAGCTCGAATAGGTCGGGGCAGTGGGACCTTTACAGTCTCGATCTGGTAAGCGGGGAGATGACACAGTTGACCGATACACCGGAATATGATGGGGCTCCTTCCTGGTCACCAGATGGGCAGTGGCTGGTGTTTGAAACTTACTTGACAGAAAACGTCGTCATCGAGCCTACTGCAACCCCGGAAAGCAGCCCTGGCATTACCCAAACGCCGCCTGCTCCGGTAAGGGTGGAAAGCCTAGAACTGATGATCTTGCCGGTCAGCAGCGATGGAGTCAAGCAAGCCCCGATCCGGCTGACGAACAGCCCGGCTGCCGATTTTTCGCCCTCCTGGTCTCCAACCGGGCGCAAAATCCTGTTTACTTCCAACCGCAGCGGAGATGAGGAGATCTGGCTTGCAGACCTGGATAGGATCGATGATCGCTTCCAGAACATCAGTAAGAACCCATTAACATTGGATCGCAGTCCCAGATGGTCGAAGGATGGGACAAAGCTGTTATGGACGGGGTGTATGGATGGGTTCTGCAGCATCCAGGTACTGGAAACAGATGCCGGTGCGAAGTCCCTTCGCAATCTCGGAAGTGGTGACATGGCTGCCTGGAGCCCGGACGGCAGCGCCGTGATATCGACACTCAACACGCCGAACCGGGTGTACCTCACCGGCTACCAACTGCAAGGCTCAGGTTTACTCATGCCTCCTCTTGCTTTACACGGGGCAGTCCAGGGTATTACATGGGGCAGATACACTCTGGACGAGCACAGCATGGAGGCCTTTGAACTGACCGCCCAGATCACCCCCTCACCAGCCTGGCAGGCTGCACTCACCCCGGTTGCCGAGGTTCCCAATGGGCGACAGCGTGTTGTAGAGCTGCCGGATGTTGAAGCACCTTACCCGATGTTAAATGATATGGTGGACGAGGCATATCTCGCCTTACGGGGTGACCTCGCAGATCTCATCGGCTGGGATTACCTCTCTACTCTTGAGAACGCCTTCGTTCCTCTGACGTCGCCTCTATTCCCTGGTTTTCTCGGCGATTGGCTGTACTCCGCCCGTGCGATCGCCATCAATCCCGCCCCGATAAATGCAGGATGGATGGCAGTCGTACGCGAGGATTTTGGCTCGCAGACCTACTGGCGCGTATACCTGCGCACACGCTTTCAGGACGGTACACAAGGCGCGCCGCTCCACCGCCAAATCTGGAATTTCAACGCCCGCAACAGCGGCAACCCGGTACATTACGAGCAGGGCGGTGCACTGACATCACAGATACCACCGGGATACTGGCTTGACTTCACCCAGCTGGCAGCCAGCTACGGGTGGGAACGCTTGCCTGCACTAACGACATGGCGCTCTGCACTTGCTGCATCCCGTTTTAACGAATTTATCGTCAGCGATGGGCGCGATTGGCTATCTGCCATGCAAGAGATCTACCCGGCTGAAGCGCTGGCAACACCCACTCCGGTACTGCCCCCCACATACACACCAACAGCAACTCGCTGGCCAACACGCACAGCTACATTTACACGCACCCCCTGGCCAACACGGACACCCACCCCAACACGCACACCAACCCAGACAAGAACCCCGACCCAAGTCAGTCCTACACCATGAGCCGGTATATCCGAAGCGCGGTGATGGTGCTCATTCTGCTTTCCGCGGGCTGTAAGCTCCCCTCACCGACTCCCGCTGCGCAAATCAATACAATTACGGCTGCTGCCCCCATTCAAACAGCAACCAACCCGCCTTCTGAAGATATTTGGCCTTCACCGAGTGCCGTGCTGGCAGCAGATGGATTGTCCACCATCAGCCAGCAGCAGGTTTCAGCTCCGCTCCCCAGCCCTGTCTCAGATCCACTCAGGTTCGTATTCCCAACCCCCGGTCCGGTGCCGGTGTCCGCGTGGCGGCCTCCCCTTTACCCGACCCCATGGGCACCGACCGAGTACGATCACTTCTTCTTCTCCCGTCCAATAGCCGCAGATGAGATCAACTGGCCGTTGGCAGACTACCGCTACGGGGGAGTCTTCCTTCCCGGGGTGGTGCATACCGGTATCGATATCCCTGCCAGGCTCTGGACTCCGGTCCTGGCAGCAGGTCCTGGGCGTGTCACCTGGGCTGGATACGGTCTGTACCGAGGTGTTGAAGATCCCACTGACCCATACGGACTCGCCGTGGCGATCAAACATGATTTTGGCTACCAGGGGGAGACGCTGTATACCATCTACGGACATCTAAACCGTGTAGACGTGGTTGTCGGGCAGCAGGTAGCCGCTGGAGAGATGCTCGGTCTGAGCGGCGAAACAGGGAAAGTGACCGGACCGCACCTGCATTTCGAAGTCCGGATCGGTAAGAATAATTACTTCGTCAGCCGCAACCCAGAGCTGTGGATGGCACCGCCCCAGGGCTGGGGTATTCTTACCGCACGGGTGATGAACAGCACGGGTGAGCTGCTCGCTGGGCAGACTGTCACCGTAATCTCTGTCAAGAGTGGGCAGACATGGTATGTTAACACCTACGGTCGAGGAACGGTCAACAGCGATCCTTACTACCGTGAGAATCTCGTGCTGGGCGACCTCCCGGCTGGTAGATATAGACTTTGGCTGCCATACGAAGGGTCTACATATAATACCGAACTCGAAATCTTTCCCGGTATGGTAAGCTACTTCACATTCCGGGGTAAGAACGGGCTGATAACCGACCCTCCCTCTACACCAAAGCCGGACTTCACGCCGCCCGTAGTAACAGCAACCCCAACCCCTTGACATCCAGAACATTTGTGCTACACTTAGTACAGGTATAATCGCTTAGAATTTACGCAGTTTGGGAATTATGAGGGTGTGAAGGCGTGCGCTTCACGCCCTGATACCACCCCAACCGCGAAATTCCTTCCACAGTTATTTACGCGCAGAGGAGATAACAATCATGGCTCGAAAAAACACATCCGATGATGAGCGTTCTGGATCGAAAGATATTGCTCTTGACAAAGCACTCAGCGACATATCCAAGCGGTACGGCGATGGAGCGATCATGCGTCTTGGTGAAGCGCAGCACCTGGTTGTTGATGCCATCCCCACCGGGTCTCTTTCTTTGGATATTGCGCTAGGCGTTGGCGGCATTCCACGCGGCCGCATTACCGAGATCTATGGACCAGAGTCATCCGGTAAAACCACAATCTGCCAGCATATCGTGGCTGAAGCACAACAAATGGGCGGCACCTGTGCTTTTATTGATATGGAACACGCCCTTGACCCTTCTTATGCTGCTCGCTGCGGTGTAGACATCGAAAACTTATTGATATCCCAACCCGACATGGGCGAGCAGGCGCTCGAGATCACCGAAGCACTCGTCCGCTCTGGGGCGGTAGAAGTGATCGTGATCGATTCAGTTGCTGCTCTGGTGCCGCGGGCGGAAATCGAAGGCGATATGGGTGATTCTCCCATGGGTATGCAGGCCCGGTTGATGTCTCAAGCGCTGCGCAAGTTGTCTGGAGTGATTAAGCAGACCAATACCGCTGTCGTGTTCACCAACCAGCTGCGTCAAAAAATCGGGGTGATGTTCGGCAATCCTGAAACCACCACCGGCGGCATGGCGCTCAAGTTCTACTCGTCCGTCCGTCTGGATGTGCGCAGAATTCAATCGATCAAGCTGGGGTCTGAGATCATCGGCAACCGCACCCGGGTAAGAGTGGTGAAGAACAAGGTTGCGCCACCCTTCCGAACGGCAGAGTTCGACATTATGTACAACGAAGGTATATCCAAATCGGGCGATCTGATCGACCTGGCAACCCAGCTCGATATTATCGCCAAACGCGGTTCGTTCTATTCATACGGAGATGTACGGCTTGGGCAGGGACGCGAAAACGCAAAGGAATTCTTAAGACAGAATCTCGATATGGCTGACGAGATCGAATTGGCGATACGTGAGCAGTCACTCAGCGGGGTGATGCCGTCACCCTTTGGTGAGGAAGACGACGAGGCCAGTCTGGATGATGGTGAAATGTAAACCTTGCTCGACCAACTGCTCGAATTAGCTTAATGAAAATATCGTTCCGCTCTGCGACACGCGGTTTTCCCCACAGCTTATTGGTGCTTGGGCTGTGCCTGATGTTATGCTCGTGTGCAGGGCAGTCCCCCAGCCAGACGGAGGTGCCCGTATTCAGGCCGCCCACTGTGTCTGCCTCCAGGGTGCCTCCTCCTGCATCTGCAGAGCCCGATGCCATTGCTTCGCCGATCCCCTCGCAACCGGTCACCACTCCTACGCCTGACTGCACAAGCAACCTGACGTTCCTCGAAGATATCACCATTCCAGACGGTTCGGTAGTCCAGCCGGAAGAACTGTTGGAAAAAACCTGGTTAGTAGAGAACAGCGGCTCCTGTAATTGGGATAGCAGGTATCGCCTGAAGCTCGTCGCCGGTCCTGCGTTGAATGTGTCCGCCGAGCAAGCCCTATATCCCACCCGCAGTGGTTCACAGGCTCTTATCCGGATAGTTTTTACTGCTCCGTTGGAACCAGGAGAGTATCGTAGTGCCTGGCAGGCTTACGATTCACAGGGGGTCGCGTTTGGGGAGTCGATATTCATCGATGTCGTCGTTGTCCCTGCCGCCAACCCACCATAGATACGGTCCTAAAATTCTCCTGCCCTCTGAAGTGCGGCTTTCCAATGACGCCAATTTTTTTTGGATATTCAGCAAACCTGCTGCGGTATCTTCCAGCTCATACCAATATTCGCAGGATGAATTCGAGCTCCTGATATCGATTGCAGGTGGAATTATCCTTGAACTGGTGGGGGTGTGTCAAAAATCAGTACCAATGCCAGGATTACTGCTCCCAAAATAATACTAAAATCAGCCAGATTGAATACCGGCAGGTTATCGATCAAAAAAATATCCGTGACATATCCAACTGCAACCCTGTCGATCAGGTTGCCTGCCGCTCCTCCCAGGATCAGTCCTAATCCTAACCCGATTGGCAGAATATTTCGCCGCTGGATGATCCGGGGGTATAAGAAAAGAATGGCGATACAGGCGATCTCGCTGACCGCTATAAACAATCCGTTCGTACCTTTCAAGATCCCTAGAGTCGCACCAGTATTCCAGGTGTGAACGATGACGGCGTAATCGCTAACCCACTCCCAAGGTATCCAGGCCTCACCAACCGCCAGGAATTCTCGCACCAGGAGCTTGGCAACCTGATCTATGACTATCACAAGCCCTGCCAGGATCAGCAGATATGCATAACCCCATTTCTGACGGTCGATTGTCCTCATCTTATCCACGATGTCTGAAACTTTTGCATAGACTTCAGCAACAGGCGTACAGAACGAGGCCCTATTACAATCACAATAGAGCCTCGCAGCATTTTGTTCCTCGATAAACGATAGTTTCTATATCCGACCAGTTCAGTCGGGGTTCTGGTTAATAGGCGAACCTGAATTTGGTTACACCCGGGTCCCGATTCCAGTTCGGCTTTTCCATGGAGGGCTCTCCAGGGAAGCGAGGAGCAGACTTGTTCCCCCAGGCAGCACAAGGGGTGAAAGTCAGCTTGAGGTTGTGATTCATATCGACTGTTCCGGACTTAGTCTTTCCGCAAGCAGTCACCTGTGCATTGTAAACCTCTCGCTCGATGGTGAACTTAGCGGTCGAATTTGGTCCAACTACGAGAAATGAGTATGGAAACTCCATGCTAATGATCACATTCTGGTCGCTCTTGTTTTTCACAGTCAGGGTAGCGGGGAATGGATTGGCAGCCACGAGAATAACAACCATAATTAGTAGTACAACGAGCACTAATAATCCTTTTTTCATGATATTGCCCTCCTAACTCGAAACGTAGTCTTGCGCTTATTGTTGGTTGTTCCTGGATGTGGGATCACGACAGATGATCTTGGTTGAGCTTCCGCCCTATTATTGCCCTCCTTTCAGGCGACCCGGTCCCACAGCTTCGCCCTGCGATTAATTATAGCGATCAAACCTGACTAAGTCAAATTAAAGGTATGCTAAGAACACCAAAAAACAGCTCGCCCAGAGTGCGGCGAGCTGTTCTGAAATACCAAATTCTTAGGTTCCTTCTTCCCAGGAGCTGAGGTACTTTACCTGCTCCGCTGTGAGCACGTCGATCTTGATACCCATTGCTTCCAGCTTGAGCCTGGCTATTTCGCGATCGATCTCATCCGGCACGGTATAGACCTTGTTTTCCAGCCTGTCGCTGTTTTTGGCGAGATACTCCGCGGTCAATGCCTGGTTGGCGAACGACATATCCATCACACTGGCTGGATGCCCTTCCGCAGACGCCAGGTTGATCAGCCGACCCTCACCAAGCAGGTTTATTCGCCGCCCATCATCCAGAAGATATTGATCAACAAATGGTCTCACCAGACGTTTATCAACGGATATATCTTCCAATGCCGGAATGTTGATCTCAACATTGAAGTGACCCGAATTGGCGACGATCGCGCTGTCCTTCATGACCTCGAAATGGTGCTTATCAATCACATTGAGATCACCGGTGACAGTGCAGAAGATATCACCAATAGGGGCAGCCTCAGCCATCGGCATCACGCGAAAACCGTCCATGACCGCCTCCAGGGCCGGCAGCGGGTCTACCTCGGTGACGATGACATTAGAGCCCATGCCGCGAGCACGCATCGCCAGACCACGACCACACCACCCGTACCCTGCGACGACGAAGTTCTTACCGGCTAACAATATGTTTGTCGCCCGGATGATCCCGTCGATCGTAGATTGCCCCGTACCATAGCGGTTATCAAAAAAGTGCTTGGTCATAGCGTCATTGACTGCGATCACTGGAAATGACAGTGCACCATCCGCCGCCATCGCGCGCAGGCGGATGACACCGGTTGTCGTCTCCTCTGTGCCGCCGATCATACCATCCAATAAATTGCGGCGATCTTTATGCAGCGTGCCGACCAGGTCTGCACCGTCGTCCATCGTCATATGAGGCTGGTGGTCGAGAGCGGCGTTGATATGTTTATAGTAAGTAACGTTATTCTCACCCTTGATGGCATAGACCGGGATCTCAAAATGTGTGACCAACGAGGCAGCCACATCATCCTGGGTTGACAGCGGATTAGAGGCTGTGAGCACGACATCTGCTCCACCTTCATGGAGTGTTTGCATCAAATTCGCGGTCTCGGTCGTAACGTGCAGGCAGGCAGAGATACGCAGTCCCTTCAATGGGCGCTCTTTCGAGAAACGTTCCTGGATCAGCCGCAATACGGGCATCTCACGTTCCGCCCACTCGATCTTCCGGCGGCCACCTTCAGCCAGTTTTATATCCTTGATATCGTAGTTATCCATCCTTTAACTCCATTGTATAGAATTTGGCGAGGTCAACAACTGCAACCGAGCGCAGTAGTCTACTCAGCCATACGTTTTCCTTGAAGCATAACTTCCAGGCTTTGGTTATCACTAAAGTGCTTATGGTAGCGGGTTATGAACCCCTGCGGGGTGTAGGAATGACCCTGTGGCCCCTGCTGCTCCAGGCAGTATGTCGCAGCCAGCGCTCCTACCTGACCGCAGGTCTGCAAATCCAACTTATACTGGTAGGCGGTTAAGAATCCCCCCGGAAAGCATCACCAACCCCGGTCGGGTCGGCGATCTTTTCAGGCTTAACGACGGGGATATCAATTTCCCCAGCCTGGCTGTAGATTATCGCACCCTGTTCGCCACGGGTGACCACGACGAACTCTACATGGCTGAGCAGTTCAGCGCTCGACATACCGGTCATCTTCTGGATCAAAGCATACTCGTAGTCATTGACGAATACTGCATGTGCTCCTTCGATCCCACGCCGCAGGTCGCTGGCAGTCAGGCGGACGATCTGCTGGCTTGGGTCATACAGATAAGGCGTATTCAATTCCCGGCATTCATCGACGTAGCGGATCATCGCCTCTGGGTCGTTTGGAGATACCACCACGAAGCCCGGCGGATCATCCTTCAAATCATGCAGCGAGAGTTGGGAGGCGTACGCCATCGCTCCCGGGTAAAAGCTGGCGATCTGAGCATTCGACCGGTCGGTGTTGGCGAAGAATGATGCCGTGAATACTCCAGGGACCACTTTCGCCCAGGTGGTATCCACCCCTTTCGATTCCAGCCAGGTGCGATATTCCTCGAAGTCTTCTCCCACGGTGGCAAACAATCGTGCCCGTACTCCCAGCAGCGCCAGGGTGTAGGCGATATTCGGGGCGGTACCTCCCCGCAGACGCACCATATCCTCGACCAGGAACGACAGGCTGATCGTTTCCAGTTTTTCCGGCAAAATATGGTCGCGGAAATATCCTGGGAAGATCATCAAATAATCGAAAGCGACTGAACCTGTTAGAACAATATTCATACGAGCAACCTGGGATATAGTATTTCCCTTAATTAATCTCCACCTGACATAACGATCTTCTGCAAATTTGTCTTATAAGGCGGGTGAACGATCCCGTTCTCGGTGATGAAGGCCGTGATCAGGCGATTGGGTGTAACATCGAAAGCAGGGTTGCGGGCACGCGCTCCCGGCGGGCTAACCCGCTGTCCCTGGAACTCCAGATCCAGGACCTCCGCGGGAGGGCGCTCTTCTATCGGAATTTGCGCACCCTCTCCCAGGCTGAGATCTATCGTAGAAGTGGGCACAACACAATATGCCGGGATAGCATTATCGCTGGCTGCGAGAGAAAGCATATAAGTGCCAATTTTATTGGCGACATCTCCATTTGCAACGACCCTGTCTGCGCCAAACAGCACCTTTTGTGCCTGACCGGTAGATAGGAAGTAGCCGGCAGAGCCATCGCTGATAATCTCGTATGAGATCCCGTACCGCTCCAGCTCCCATGCAGTCAGGCGCGCGCCCTGCAGCCGTGGGCGGGTTTCATCCACAAGTACATGCAGTCGCTTCCCCAATTCGTGCGCCATACGGATGACTCCCAGGGCCGTTCCCCAATCCACCGCTGCCAGTGCTCCGGTATTGCAGTGATGGATGACGGTATCTCCTTCATCGATGACGGCTGCGCCAACGTGTGCCATCCTCTCATTAATGGCGACGTCCTCATCGGCAATGCGCTGGGCTTCCGATAACACACCCTCACGCAATTCGTCAGCTGTACCTTGGGATTGCCCGGCGACCCTGAGTACTCTTTGCAGCGCCCAATTCAAGTTAGACGCTGTCGGTCGTGCGCCGTGAAGGACCTCCGCAGCACGGTTTAAATCTATGAGAAGCTCATCCCGCTGAGCGGCGTTGGATTCGAAAGCCGCCAGCGCAAGCCCATATGCTGCGGCAGCTCCAATCGCAGGAGCGCCGCGTACGACCATGTCCTGGATGGCACCTGCCAGCTCCTTGTGGGTAGTAAAAGAGATAATCTTGAATTCCCCGGGCAGTATGCGCTGGTCGATCATACGCACACAGTGGAGCTGTTCATCCCAATCGACAGTTCTCATAATAGCTTAGCGATAGCGTATCGCCCTCATCTCAAAAATTGCAGTGAAATCTCTGCCAGTCTCTAAAAGACGCCCTCGTTGGAGAGCGTCGACCCCAAAAAACCCGTGCGAGTTTAACATGGGTAAGCGGCTTTGTCAAAGGACTCAGCCACCCAGCAGGGGGACAGCAGGTCCATCCTCATCCATAATCGTGAGCATACGATTATCGATCGTCTTGTGCAAGGAATGCAAATCCAGGTCTCCCAAAGGCACCTGTCCCCCTGCCAGGCTACCATGCCCACCGGCTTTTCCATAACCAGCAACCAGCGCCTGTGCGATGGTTCCGGCATCTTGCTTCAAGGCTTTCGTCCGCAAGGAAAGATACAGTACATGGCGGTGTGTTCCATAACATAAAGCCGCTCGGGCGGTATCCAACCGGATCAGCACATCTGCCATCTCACCCGACAAGTCAGGTCTGTGCATCGTCCCCAGGTCGGAAATGATCACTTTCCCATGTACGCGTGCGGCCTGTAACCCTGCGCTGAAGGCTTTGAAATACAACCGTGACAGACCGGCCTGCTCTACCTGCACCAGCTTCTTCCGATCCAGCAACCCCAGCAGTTCGAAATAGACGTACTCGTCTGCGGCTGAAGCACCCCTGGCCAGACCGAGCGTGTCGGTATGCAGCCCGTAAAACATTGCTGTCGCCAGGTTGAGGTCTGGTGTAATGTTGGCTGACTGGAGATACTGATATAACAGTGTGGATGTTGCTCCAACTTCTGGACGGATATCGGTGAATGGGACTGAATGCGAATGATCACGGAGCGGGTTATGATGGTCGATCACAATTCCGGCAACCCTTTCGGTAGGAAAGCTGTTATTCCCGGCCCCTGGTTGTGTATCCACGAGGGCAACAGCAGTGTAGGCATCGAAGTCACTCAACTGCTCGCGATGCTCCCACCTGGGAGTGAGCAGTTGAAGCATTGCCCGGTTCTCTGCTCTGGCAACCACCCCGCTGTACACCAGGGTGCTTAGTATGCCCCAGGCATTCGCGATCAGCACTGAGAGTGCCATGCCGGAAGCCAGCGCATCCGGGTCAGGATAATCATGGGTCAAGATGAGCACCGGTCCGGTTCCAGAAGCCTTCCTCAGTAACTCGAGCCACTCCTGTGTGACCGGGTTTTCGGACTTGGTGAATTCACTCCTCATTGATTTACTCAAGAGCTGGATAATCCTTTATGACTGAACCAGGGCTAAATCAGACGGAGGGGGTTATATCCCCCGGACTGAGCAACCTACGAAATCATTATAGTTGATCGACCTGAAGGGGTCAACGCTTCATCAACCCCGGGCACTCTGCGCGAACTGATCCTAAGGTACACATCCTGGTTTCAAGGATGAGCCCAGCACATTGACACGCGCATAAGCCTGCGTTATAGTGACAGAGATGAATAAGCTGGTCATATTGGCACTCTCATCACTGCTGTTGGTCAGTCTGGCATGTTCTCAAGCGGCCGACTTGCTCTCGCCCCCAGTAACGGATGTCCCCACTGCCAGCCCTTCCCCGTCAACTGTACCGGCTACTCCCACCCAGACCCCCACCCCAACCCCACCTCCGACCCCTACTCCCCTGCCGGCCAACCGGATCACCAATGCCGACCAGGCAAGGTCAGATGGCGACTGGGACCAGGCAGAGGTTGAATATCTGAATGCGCTTCAAGCCAGCTCAGAACCGGATATTCAGAGCGCAGCCCTGCTCGGATTGGCGCGTGCTCAGATCGATGCGGGTGAGTACCAGGCCGGGGTCGACACTCTGAAACAGCTGATCGCCAGCTATCCTCAATCGCCTGAGCTCCCTTACGCTCACTTCAGCCTGGGGCAGGCTTACTCGGCGCTCGGACTATATTCTGAGAGCGCGCAAGGCTACCTGGATTATCTTATCCATAGACCAGGGATCGTGGACGCATATGTGCTCGATATGCGTGGTGATGCCCTGGCTGCTGCTGGAGACTACGCTGGTGCATTGATTGACTATCGCGCTGCGCTGCAGTCCCCCAGCTACCTGAACGGACTGGATATCGAGATCAAGATTGCCCGCTCTCACGCTGCCGTTGGGGATTATGAGACCGCACTTGGCATTTATCAAAGCATTTATGACAAGGCACAGAGTGATTTCACCCGAGCATCGATGAATTTCTTGATGGGACAGATTTATGCCACACTCGGTCAGCTCGACAAGGCGTACGCATATTACCAGGATGCGGTAAACAACTATCCCACTGCATACGACTCATATCTGGCTCTCGTCCAGCTTGTGGATTCAGGTGTGCCGGTCGATGAATTGAACAGGGGCATTGTAGATTATCACGCCGGTCAATATGGGGTAGCGATGAGCGCGTTCGATCGCTATTTTCAGGCGGGCGGGGTCGACCATTCCACTGCCAGATACTATAACGGTCTCTCGCTGCGTGCCCTGGGCGGCTACGATGACGCAGTCGCTCAGTGGGACGTCATCATCCAGAACTACCCAGAAGATCGCTTCTGGGATGACGCCTGGGATCAGAAAGCCTATACGCAGTATTTTTTCCAGCACAACCCAGAGCTCGGTATCCAGACTCTGCTGGAGTTTGTTGCCGCGGTGCCAAATCACCCGCGTGCTGGCGAATTCCTGTACGATGCTGCCGAGGTTGCCGAGACGAACGGAGATCTGGAACAAGCTGCCGAATTGTGGAACAGAGTAGCGACAGAATATCCTCTGTATGATGAAGCCCAACGGGCTTCGTTCCTCGCTGGGATTACACGCTACCGTCTAAAAGATTACGAAAATGCCGCATCCCTATTCCAACGCACATTGTCGAGCGCAGCAACGCTCCAAGACCGGGCAGCAGCCTCATTCTGGCTCGGTAAGTCCCAATATGCTTCTGGAGATCCAATCGCTGCTCAGGCGACCTGGGAGCTGACCGCTAATATCGACCCTACGGGCTACTACAGCGAGCGCGGGCGCGATATTCTGCGCCAGTTGGAGCCATTCGCGCCTCCTCAGGACTACGATCTCTCATTCGATCGCCAGCAAGAGCGCGCTCAGGCTGAGGAATGGGTTAAAGCAACATTCAACCTGCCTGAAGAAGACCTCTCTTCACTGGGACCATTATTGGGTGATGAGCGCATGTTCCGTGGCACCGAGCTGTGGGAGTTGGGTTTAACAGACCTAGCACGTACCGAGTTTGAAGAGCTGCGGCTGTCGCTGCAATCTGATCCTGCCAACAGCTATCGTCTGGCGAATTACATGCTCGATCTTGGGCTGTACCGCTCCGCGATCCTTTCAGCCCGCCAGGTGCTGGACATTGCCGGTATGGGTGATGCAGAAACCTTATCTGCACCGATCTACTTCAACCATATCCGGTTCGGACCCTATTATGGTGACCTGATCAATCCTGCAGCAGAGCAATACCAGTTCCACCCCCTCTTCCTGTACAGTGTCGTACGTCAGGAGAGTGCTTTCGAAGGCTTCGTGCGCTCCTCTGCCGGTGCGCGGGGATTGATGCAGATCATCCCAGCGACGGGGCAGGAGATCGCAGCCGATATCCGCTGGCCGGAAGAATACAGCGACGAGGACCTGTATCGACCTAATGTGAGCGTGTTGTACGGCAGCGAATATCTTTCAAAATGGCGAGATCACTTCGGTGGAGACCTGTACGCAGCGCTGGCAGCCTACAATGGTGGTCCGGGGAATGCCATTGAATGGCGTAATCTGGCCGGCGGCGACCAGGACCTGTTCCTGGAGATTGTCAGATTTAACGAAACACGTAATTACATCCGCGGTATATATGAGATCTACAGTATTTACCGCCGCATCTATAACAGGACACCCTGAAGTGTCCTTGGAATCTCCACTACCCAACGACGACCCTTCAGCCTTCTTGCAGCGCCTGGACGCTGCTTTAAAGCTCGGGATCACCTGGTCGATCCTGAGCACGAAAGCGCATACCGCCTATTCAGCGGCTTCTATGAAGGCTTTCCAGAACTGGTAGTGGACGTGTACGCCAGGACAGCCGTACTATTCGACTACGCTGCCAAGTCAGACAAATGGCAACCTGTGATCAGAGAGGCAACCGCTTTTATCAGGGACAGATATCCCTGGCTGCAGACCGGAATCAACAAACCCCGCAGTGCACCCACACCTGAAGAAAGAAGGGGGAAATTGCTTTTCGGCGACTCGCCGGATGAGTTCATTCGTGAGAATGGAGTTTATTACGCGATTGACCTGCTGCTCGACCAGGATGCAAGCCTGTACCTGGATACCCGCAATCTGCGCGCCTGGGCAAAGGAAACCTTGCCTGGTAAGAATGTCCTCAACACATTTGCGTATACCGGCAGCCTGGGTGTTGCTGCCAGCTCAGGAGGCGCAACCCACGTACTCCACATTGATCTTAACCGGAAATCCTTGGATATTGCGAAACGATCATATCAGCTGAATGGTCTGCCTGTTGATGATGATGATTTCATTACCGGTGACTTCTGGTCTCAGATGAGCCAATTGAGACACGCCGGGACCCTCTTCGATTGTGCCATACTGGATGCGCCATATTTCGCCGTCTCCAAAAAGGGAACTGTCGATCTGGCGACCGGCAGTGAACGGTTGGTCAATAAACTACGCCCGTTGGTCGCTCATGACGGTTTACTGGTTGTTATCAACAACGCCCTATTTGTGAGCGGTGCCCAATTCATGGCGGTGTTAGATCGGATATGCGCTTCCGGATATGCTACTATCGAGGAATTTATTCCTGTGCCTGAAGATGTCACCGGGTACCCTGAAACCAGGGTACGGTATCCGCCAAGCGATTCAGCGCCCTTCAACCACAGCACCAAGATGGCTGTATTAAGAATAACGAGAAAAGATCGCAGGACGGTTTAAGGGCATCAACCGTCAGATTGGGGCGATCAACAACGCGGGGTTATGGCGGGGTTGGGGTAGTCGTGGGGTCAGCGGCTGCTAGCTGGGCTGCCAGGTACCAGGATGAGATCGTGTTAAACCGGTCGCTAAGATCATAAAGCGGTCCCATGCTTATCCCCTGTACTTCCTGATCAACAACGTATGAAAATACCGGGTAGAAAAGCGGCAAAGCGGGCATCTCTGATGTGAAGCGTACCTGGAAATTCCGGTAAGCCTGAGCTCGCTCACCGATATCAGTCGTGATCCTGGCTCTTTCCAGGAACTCGCTCGCCTGCCGGTCATCCCAATTTGAATAGTTCTGTCCATCGTTTATCTGGGCCTGGTCCCAAAACGGGTATGGGTCTGGATCAGGCGAGCGGGTCATATTAAGATCGACCAGAGCCGCCTGATACTGGCGTGGTACCAAATAATCTGCAAGAATTTCCTCGTAGCTGACCGGGATTAACTGGACATCTACACCTAATTTCGACCAATCGCGCCGGATCGCCTCTGCCAGGGCCGTGTGCGTGGGAGTTGCTGGATGGACTAATTCGAAGCTGAGCGGCTCCCCATCCTTTTCCCGTACCGTACTTCCACCCGACGGAATGGTGAATCCGGCCTCCTTCAGCGCAGCAAGTGCGGCGTCCGGGTCATACGGTATTCGCTCGATATCTTCATAATGAGCCCACGAACCCGGGAAGATCGGGCCATCCGCAATCAGCGACTGGCTCTCCAGCACATTATCAATCATCCACTGCCGGTTCAAGCCCATCAATAATGCCCTGCGGACGGATGCGTCCTGGAAGAACGGCAGGTCTGGATCATCCAGATTCAGGTAAATCTGCGTTAGCCGGGGTAAGCGCCCGCTGAACATACTGAGTTCCGAGGCTGCGAGTACCTGATAGAAGGTGTCCCGGTCCAGCTGGCTAATACCCTGGACATCGCCATCCTGATAAGCGGTTACCGCTGACTGGGAATCGGGGTAGTAATAGAAGATTACTTCATCGATGAATGGTGTCTCCCTGTAATAGTCATCGAAGCTTGAGAGGACGACCCCGGTGATACTGCCTGCTTCTGAGAGCAGACGCTTGAATTGGTATGGACCGCTGCCGACCGGTTCAAGATTGAAATCCGCATCGATGATCTCCGCCGGGGATAGGCTACCAAGTTTATGCTCGGGAAGTATGCCGAAAGCAGCATAATCCAGGAATGGCGCAAATGCTTCCGGCAGGCGGAATTGAACCGTGCTGTCATCCAGTGGGAGAATCTCAATCTGCTTCCAAAACTCCCTGAGATCGTCCGGCACTGGCAGTTCATCGCTGCGTAAAAGGTCTACCGTGAATACGATATCCGCACTGGTAACCGGTGTGCCATCATGCCAGGAGGCGTCTGGGCGGATGGAAAAATTATACACAGTCCCATCTTGTGAGATTCCCCAGGATTCTGCCAGGTCGCCAACGGGCAACCCACGATCATCGAAGCTGACCAGCCCGCTGAAGATCAGCTTGTTGATATCGCGGTCTGCTTGGTTGTAAAAATCGAGGACCGGATTTAACCGTCCAAATGCACCGATCAGGGCTTCACTATATGATCCCCCGGTCACTGGCTGTACGGTAGCTACCTGCTGCGGGACAACTGGCTGCTGACTGGCCAGCAGTACACCAATCGCAGCCAGCGCCAGCACAACGACCAGCAGCTGCCAACGCATATTCTTCATAGATCAATAAAAATAGGGCGGGTTATCCTTATCGCCTCCAGATACATCACCCTATCCCATGGTCCTTCGGTGTACAAGCAGATGGATTGTTTCGCCCTACATATTTCAGGATTTGAATGCTACTGTCTTGATTATCGATGATCAACCAGCCACAATTACAGATGCAAGGCACAAAATTGCGAACAACACACTTAACCCGACTGTGATGCGGAACAAAGTTTTTTCGATCCCACGCCGGGCGGTAAAGATGCCCCCGGTATCTGCACCGGTCAAGCCTCCTAAGCCGGCGCCTTTACTTTGTAATATCACGCTGGCAATCAGGGCAATTGACGTTATAATCAAAGCAATATTCAGGTATACGTCCACAAAATCCTCCAGTTTACTCCCGTTCGAAAGTCAAGCAGGCGGATTATACCTTCCGATCAAAGAATAGTCAATTTACTTCAGAAGGTCAGCTCAGCCCTTGGTCATTGTCCATGGTAGATAAATCATGTACGAATATGTGATCAACCTGCACATGCACACTCGTTACTCCGACGGTCATGGCAGCCATGCCGATATTGTAAACACAGCAATGGCAGTCGGGTTGGATGCCGTGATCGTTACCGACCATAATGTGCTGGTAGACGGTCCACAGAATGTATATCAAAATGGCAGCCAACGGCTGTTGATGATGGTCGGTGAAGAGGTCCATAACCAGGTGCTTCAACCACAGAAAAACCATTTGCTTGTGATCGGTGCGAACCGCGAACTCGCCCACCTGGCAGATGACACGCAAAAGCTCCTCGACGCAGTAAATCATTCCGGTGGGGTAGCTTATATCGCCCACCCAAATGACCCTGCCGCCCCGGCAGTCAACGAACCAGACATCACATGGGAGGATTGGGACGTCCAGGGATTTACCGGCATCGAGCTATGGAACGGCATGTCCGAATTCAAGTCCCTGCTGCGCAGCAAGCTGCACGCCATCTATTATGCCTTCAACCCACGTCAGAGTCGCACGCGGGCCGGACCCAGAAACACTCAAGCTGTGGGATAATCTCCTGGTGGAAGGCAAGCGGGTGGCGGCGGTTGGGGGCTCAGACGCTCACGCGTTCCCAGCCAGGCTCGGTCCATTGAAACGCACCCTTTTCCCCTATGACTTTCACTTCGCCTGCATAAACACCCATATCCTCACCCCGAAAGCGTTTAGCGGTGATTATGAGACCGACCATGCGCTTGTAATAGATGCGCTAGCCAGGGGACATGCTTTCATCGGATACGACCTCCCAGCAGCTACAAATGGGTTTCGCTTCACAGCCAGCGGCAGAGATCACGTCGCCTGGATGGGAGATGAGATTTCTGCCGCGCACGGGATTACCATCCAGATCAAGTTGCCAAGGAAGGCAGAATGCCGGTTGGTAAAGGATGGAAATGTCGTCAAAACCTGGAACAAGCGAGAGAATTGTACGTATATCACCTCTGAGACCGGTACATACCGGGTTGAAGCCTATCTCCCCTATCTCGGCAGGCGGAGAGGCTGGATCTTCAGCAATCCAATATACGTTAGAGCATGAGGACCGGAAGAGTACACTATGGAATTTAAACTGAATGCACCCTACCATCCGACAGGCGATCAGCCGGTGGCAATTCGCCAGCTTGTGGAAGGGATCGGTCGCGGAGACAAACACCAGGTTCTGCTGGGAGCTACAGGTACCGGTAAGACCTTCACCATCGCTTCGGTGATCGAGACCGTACAGAAGCCCGCCCTGGTGATGGCGCATAATAAAACCCTGGCAGCCCAGCTGTATGCAGAATTCAAAGAGTTCTTCCCGGAGAATGCGGTCGAGTATTTCGTCTCGTATTATGACTACTACCAGCCGGAGGCTTATGTCCCACGCCACGATCTATATATTGAAAAAGACGCCGATATCAATGAAGAGATCGAACGGCTGCGCCTGGCGGCAACCACAGCCTTGATGTCTCGCAAGGATGTGATCATTGTCGCCTCGGTGTCTTGCATCTATGGTATCGGGAATCCGGAAGCCTACGGTCGGGTGGTGATCAACCTGGAGAGCGGCAATATCTACCGTCGCAATGCCCTTCTGCGCCAGCTGATCGAAGGCCAGTATGAGCGCAACGATCTTGAGCTGCGCCCGGGCACTTTTCGTGTACGCGGCGACACGCTCGAGATCATCCCCGCCTATCAGGATAAATTTGGCTACCGGATCACTTTCTTCGGGGACGAGATCGAACGCATGGTCGAATTCGACCCGCTGACAGGAGAGCTGCGCCGGGAGTTGAATGCAATCCATATCTACCCTGCCAAACACTTTATTACCGATCAGGATAAGCTGCAGCAGGCGATCACCGATATCGAGACAGAGCTGGTAGAGCAGACAAACTGGTTTAAGTCCAACGAAAAACTCCTCGAAGCCCAGCGTCTGGAGCAGCGCACGGACTACGACCTGGAAATGCTGAGGGAGGTCGGGTATTGCTCTGGCATCGAGAACTACTCGCGCCACCTGGACCAGCGAGCCACAGGCTCACCACCATGGACATTGATGGATTACCTGCCCAGCGATTATGTGTTGATCCTGGATGAATCTCATATGACCGTACCCCAGGTCAGAGGCATGTATAACGGCGACCGCTCGCGAAAAGAAACCCTGGTGGAATATGGTTTCCGCCTGCCATCTGCGCTGGATAACCGCCCGCTGAAATTCGATGAATTCGAGGCACATATGGGCTATACCATATACACCTCTGCGACGCCGGGTCCATACGAGATGAAGCACGCCGACCAGGTCGTTGAACAGATTATCCGCCCGACCGGGCTTGTCGATCCGCAGATCAGTGTCCGCCCGGTCGAAGGTCAGGTGGATGACTTAGTGACAGAGATCCGCAAGCGGGTTGAGCTAGGGCAGCGTACGCTGGTCACCACCCTGACGAAGCGTATGGCAGAGAAGCTGTCGGATTATCTTGATGGAACTGGGACTCAAAGTCCACTACCTGCACTCTGAGATCGACACCCTCGAGCGGGTTGGAATCCTGCGCGATCTGCGCCTGGGCGTATTCGACGTCGTAGTCGGTATCAATCTGCTGCGTGAAGGGCTGGACTTGCCGGAAGTATCGCTGGTTGCCATACTGGATGCCGATAAAGAGGGCTTCCTACGCTCGGAAACCGCTTTGATCCAGACCATCGGCAGGGCTGCGCGCCACGTGGATGGGCAGGTGATCATGTACGCTGACAACCGCACCAATTCAATGGAGCGGGCGATCGGGGAGACCAATCGCCGGCGGGCGAAGCAGGTAGCTTATAACGAAGAGCATGGCATCCAACCGGTGGGCATCTTTAAAGCGGTCCGCGACCTGACCGACCAGCTATCGGTCAAGGCTGTATCCGAATCTAGAGCTGAATACCGCGTCAAAGGTGCCAGTGGTCTGCCAAAATCGGATATCGAGAGAGTGATATCGGAGCTCGAAAAACAGATGAAGGAAGCTGCCAAAAGCCTGGAATTCGAAAAAGCGGCTGTCTTGCGCGACCAGATCTTCGAACTGCGCTCGATCCTGGCAGAAGAGTCGAACTTACCTCCATGGAAGCGGATCCGCATCCTCTCCGGGGAAGAGTAGCCTGATTCTGATATAGAAGAGCAACCTCAGAAGTTACAGGTGTTATATTCTACCCAGCCAGAGGGTTTGGAGAAGCAGGAGTTTTACGGGCTGCGTTGACGATCACCGTATCTCCATCCAACCTGGCGATCTCGACGAAAGCATTCACCACCATTGGGTCGAACTGAGTGCCTGCGTGCTGGCGCAGCTCCTCGATGATCTCCGCATGCGTCATCCCATGCCGGTATGGACGATCTGAAGCCATTGCTTCGATGGCATCCGCGACAGCAATGATGCGTGCCTCCAGCGGTATCTCATTTCCGGATATGCCATCTGGATAACCGTTGCCATTAAAGTGTTCATGGTGGTAGCGTATGATCGGTATCAGCGGGTTGAGCGAGTTCGAAGTCTGCAGCAGGTCTGCCCCCAATTTTGCATGCTCTTTCACCTGCAGATATTCATCATTATTCAGCTTGTCCGGTTTGAACAGGATAATCTCCGAGATGCCCAGCTTGCCGATATCATGCAGCAGTCCGGCTTTGCGCACCAGTTCGACCTGCTTTGGCGGGAGTCCAAGCCGGGTCGCGATCAGCACTGCATAATGGGCTACCTGTTTCGAGTGCCCAAAAACATGCGGGTCGCGCAGGTCGACTACTTCTGCCAGGGTATCCAACAGGTTGTCATTCAGGCGGTGGATTTCAGTTGCACTGTTCTCCAGAGCAACGTTCTTCGAGCGAAGTTCTTTTACCATCGACTTGGTTCGATCGATGAATTGAATCTGGCTGAGCCGCAGCAGCAGTAAGGGGACAAGCACAACAATCGTCCCGAACAAGCCCGCATACTGGTAGCTGAAGACAAGCGCATAAGCAATCAACCCCATGGCGAAATAGTAAGGTGCCAGCCAGCTGTACCTCTCTACCCAGACATCTCGGGCAGGTTGTTTGAAATCGAGGCTCATCCCAAAAGAAATCATCCCTGTGGTGATTATGTAAACCATACCCATAAATGCCAGGCACAGCAGGAGCTGGGATACAGGGTCAAGTGCAGTAAATGTGACCCCGGCAAGCTGAAGGACGATCAGGCATGCCATCAAAGCGATCAGCTGGTTGCTGAAATTGAAGAAAAACCGGCTTACCGGGCTCTTGTACTTGATCAAGGCGACTGCCGCAAAAAACATGCTTAATAAAACAGCACCCACAGGACCGAATAAGAGTGCCCCAGCCAGGATTGGTGCAGCAGAAGTCGACACGGCTGTATTGCGGGCATAGATATCAAGCGACAGCCACTCGGTCAGCACGACCATCAGAACGAAGAATCCCAGTCCCCACCAATCCACTCCTACAAAACTGAAGTCCACCAGACTCACCAGGATGATGGCTAGCAGGGATGTAATCGCGATAAAAGCGTGCACCCTCCAGTGTGGACGGTCGGTTGACGAGATATCCGGTTGGACCTGAGCTTCCTCTTGGACATCATCAGCCAGGAGAGGGAAAGTCTGCTTGAATTGGGTGCTCTGCTGGGTGTGAACCTGTGACCTGTAGCGATCTGGTGAGGGAGGCTTATCGGGCGTAGCTACTTCCGGTTCTTCTTTATCAAGACCGACGAAACCCTCTTCGGAATACAGATATGTGCTGTTTCTGCCTTTCAGTTTGGCATAATATAAAGCGGCATCAGCGTTGTGTACGATATCACTCGGCATCTGGTCGAAGCCAGACCGCCCGGCAATCCCAAAACTCATCGTGATCTTGATGGGCGCGACGCTCGTCGCCACGCTGAATTCGGTCCTTTCGATAATTTCTCGGATGGCCTCGATGCGGGGGAAAGCATCCTCGGGACCGGTTTCGGGCATCAGGATCGCATATTCCTCACCCCCAAAGCGGACGACTACATCATACTCACGGACAGCATCTTTTAAAATTGTCGCCACACCGATCAGTACCTCGTCTCCAGCGAGATGCCCGTAGGTATTGTTGATATTGCGCAGCAGGTCCAAATCGGCCATGACGATGGTGAGTGGACGGTCAAATCGATTGGCGCGAGTGAGCTCGCTCTGAAGCGCGCGATCGAAATATTTGGCGTTGAATAATCCTGTCTTTGGGTCAAGCTCGGACTGCCGTTCCAGTGCAGGAACCTTCAGGGTGCTGAAGATCAGGTACAAAGGAAGAAGCGCCATGATCATGGCGTACGGATTTGCCATCCAGATGATCGCAGATACGGCACCCATGCCCAGTAAGGTGAAATCTAAAACCAGTGGGAAAAATGCAAATACTCCGGAGGTTGAGAATGGCTCGCCTCGCGCCAGCCAGATCGCTACCCCGATCATCAAATGGTTGACAAGAGTGAAGGCGACCAGCGCCGCAAGGATGCTTAGCACGCCGGTCAGATCATAGAGATAAAGGTCTGGGTTAATACCCAGATAGACAAGACCAGCCGCCTGGATAGCGATCATATACGTGCTGATATTGAACAGCTGGATATACCAGATATATTTATGCCATGCCCAGTCGATCAGGTTCGAGATCAGGATGACCAGCGCAGTCGCATCCGGTCCGAAGAGCACGAAGGTGAAGGCATAGATCAAAAAACTGATATTGTAATGCGATCGTTCTGTAGCACCTTCAACCTTCAAAATCAAAGAGATCGAAGCACCTGCAATGAGCACCAGCAGCATCCAGGTGTTGCCAGGTTCCAGCTGGATCAGGCTCCAGATCAATAAAACCACCCCGACTAGGATGGTCGTGATAACGTAGATCTTCGCCTTATTAGAAAGCTCTTGCATACGCAAACAATCCCCACCAGAATTAATTACACTTATCCGGATTTATACAATTGATAATGCTTATTCATGTCCGAATTATAAACTGTCCAGACAACCCCGATTTGACAATTGTGCAAAGTGCCATCCATCATATTCTATTTTTAGAACCTCCCCTGGGATGATCTGATTTTATAGGATCAGCATCCCCATGAACCAAACCTTACAAAAATGTTTGGATTGGAACCGTCTCTCACCACTCTACCGGCAAATTTTCACAGCCAATTCAAACCATCTTCATAACTTCTTCACAACCATTCCGTAAAATATTAAACATGTAAGACAGATGATTGTTACTATCAAATATTTTAGGAGTTGCCAAAATGAAAAAGATCACAATATTTACTGCTATATCTGTTGCCCTACTGGTCACGTTCGCGATTGTTGGTATGGCATTCGCCCAGACACAATCACCTCCGCAGCCCGAACAACCCAACCAGGGCATGCAGCCGTGGGGACCCGGAGAAGGCGCGATGAACTTTCGCGGAGGCATGATGAACGGCCGCTGGAACCGCGGTGCTGGCATGGGTTTGCCCGGCAGCTACGGTCCAATGCATGAAACCATGATCTCCGCCCTGGCTGAAGCTCTGAACCTGACACCAGAAGAGCTCGAGGCTCGTCGTACGGCTGGAGAGACCATGGGGGATATTGCTCAAGAGCAAGGCTTGACCGCCGAAGCATTTCAGGAGATCATGCTGGAGGCTCGCAGCAAAGCCCTCAGCCAAGCAGTCGCCGATGGCTTAATCACCCAGGCGCAGGCTGACTGGATGCAGGAGCGGATGAACGGCATGTGGTCCGGCGGCTATGGAGTCGGTTCAAGCGGCTGCACAGGGATGGGCAGCGGCTTCCAGGGTCGAAATGGCGGCTGGCGCTGGAACAAGTAATACCAGACTATAAGCATTGAAATCAAGTGGGTAGTGGAATCGTTCCTCTACCCACTTTGATTGTTATAATGACCTGCGGATTAAATGTAAGGTAATTCCCTTATGCCAACCGTACTGATCATCGAAGATGAACCCGAGCTCGTGAAAGTCCTTCGCTCATATCTGGAGCAGGCAGGATTTCAAGTGTTAACGGCATACAGAGGCGACAGCGGCTTATCCACCTGGGAGCATAAGCGACCGGATCTGGTTCTGCTCGACCTCAATCTGCCTGGGATGGACGGTCTGGATGTGGCCCGGGAAATCCGTCGTAAATCCAGCACCCCTATTATCATGTTAACCGCCAGAGTGGAGGAAACAGACCAACTCATCGGATTGGAGCTAGGCGCGGATGACTATATAACAAAACCGTTCTCGCCGCGCGTTGTCGTCGCGCGGGTTCGGGCGCTGCTGCGCAGAGCAGATGCTGCGCCCGACTCAACCCAGCTTATACGTGCCCTTGATCTTGAGATCGACCTCAACGCACACACTATCATGCGGGATGGCTTTGAAATAGACCTGACCCCAACCGAATTCAACCTGCTGGCAACCATGGCAGCCCAGCCTGGAAGAGCATACACTAGGCTGCAGCTTTTGGAAGCCAGCCAGGGGGCAGCTTATGAAGGTTACGACCGTACAATCGATGCCCATATCAAAAATTTACGCTCTAAACTGGAGCATGATCCCAAGAATCCACGCTATATAGAGACTGTATTCGGCGTGGGCTACCGCTTCACCCGCCTCTGATGCGCCTGAGAATATTCCTTGCCTTCGTAACGGTAGCGCTTGTGGCAGTGGTCAGCGTGGTGCTGATCGCCCGCCAGGGCGCTGCCAGCGCGGTGCGCACATTCATGTTTCGCGGCAGTATGATCGGTATCGACGATTTTGCCAGCCAGCTTGAGGATTATTACGCCGTCAATGGCAGCTGGCAGGGACTCGAAGGGTCCGGTCTGTGGCCGGGCGGCGGACAGGGTCAGGGGTACGGGCGCGGCATGCAGGGCACGATGCAGGGGGGGATGATGGGGCAGCGCCTGCGCCTGGCAGATGAAGGTGGCAGCCTGGTAGCCGACACGGCATCCCCGGGACTGAGCGGCACAGCACCAGGTGTCCAACTCACCCGGCGTGAAATGGACAGTGCAGTTGAGCTGCGGGTTGGCAGCCAGGTTGTAGGCTATCTGCTCGGTGAGGGCGGCATGGGGTTCAACCAGGGAGATGAGACCTTCCTGGTCAACCGCATCAGCAACGCCGCGTTGATCGCCGGCTTGATCGCCGGGGTGTTGGCGCTTGTCCTGGCATCCATCCTGGCCTACCGCCTGCTGCGACCTGTGCAGGAGCTTACCCTGGCGGCGGAAAGTATGGCAGCCGGAGACCTGTCTCAGCGCGTCCCGGTACGCGGTGATGATGAGCTGGCTGCCCTGGGGGTTGCCTTCAACCAGATGGCCGATTCTCTCCAGCATGCTGAGGAGAGCCGCCGCGCGATGACCGCCGATATCGCTCACGAGCTGCGCAACCCGCTGGCTGTGCAGCGCGCCAACCTGGAAGCCTTGCAGGACGGCATCTACCCGCTCACGCCAGACAGCCTGACACCCATCTTGGATCAGAACCAGATGCTGACCCGCCTGGTAGACGACCTGCGCACGTTAGCTCTGGCTGATTCTGGCAGGCTGGACCTGGTCCGCACACCCACCGATCTGCCAGCCCTGGTGCAGCGCGCCGTCGAGCGCTACTCGCCCCAGGCTGCGGCGCGTGATATTCAAATCGCATCCCATATATCGGAGAACTTACCTGCTCTCTCGCTGGACGCCCAGCGCATCGAGCAAATCCTGAACAACTTGCTGGACAACGCCATACGCCATACGCCGGATGGAGGGAAAGTCGAGGTCAGCCTGTCAGCCTCTGCCCAGAAGATCAGCCTGGGCGTGCACGACAGCGGGGCGGGCATCCCAGAGGACGCCCTGCCTTACATCTTCGAGCGCTTCTACCGGGCGGACCGCTCGCGCAGCCGGGCAGAGGGCGGCACCGGGTTGGGACTGGCGATCGCCCGCCAGCTGGCTGAGGCGCATGGCGGGGCACTGAGCGCGGCCAACCACCCGCAGGGCGGGGCGGAGTTTACTTTGGTGTTATCTCTATGAAACCCACCAACGTCACCCGCATGCTGGACGCCCGCAAAATCCCATACACCGCCTTCGAGCTGCCCAATGAAAAGCTTGGCGCATTGGAAGCTGCAGAATACCTGGGTGTCTCCCCTGAGCTGGTCTACAAAACTATCGTCGTCACACGCGAAGGCAGGGGCAAGCCCATCCTGGCGGTCGTCCCCGGCCCAAATGAGGTCGATTTGAAAGCCCTGGCCAATGTTCTCAGGGAGAAGAAAGTCAGCCTGCCCACCCAGCGCGAGGCGGAGAAACTGACCGGCTTGCAGGCGGGCGGCATCTCGCCACTGGCGCTGCTGCAGCGCGGCTTCCAGACGGTGATCGACGAAACCGCCAGGCAGCACCACGAGATCTACATCTCCGGCGGGCAGCGCGGATTGAATATCCGCCTGCCGGTGGAAGCGCTGGTCGCGCTGACTGACGCACGAACAGCGCAAATCAGCCGCCTCAGCGGTTAGCCCATCCCTCCGCCATGGCGATGCGTTTTCCCAGCGCCGGGTGGGAGTAAAGCAGGAACTCCACCCATGGCTCCGGGTCGACTTCTGCGAGGTTCTGGTTCGCCAGGCGGGTCAGCGCCGAGGCGTAAGCCGCCCCGTTGCCGGTCGCTTTCAGAGCATACTCATCTGCTCTCACCTCTCGCCAGCGCGAGTAGGCATTACCCAGCGGCATGGTTACCAGACCGTATAAGCCCATGACGATCACAAACAACGGCAGAGCGGCAATGTCAGACGGGCTCTCGAAGCCGAAATAGCTCACCCCCCAGCTCAATCCCAGTGATGCCAGATACAACCCAACCAGGGTCAGCAGGCTGCTCACCAGCATACCAACCGGAATATCTTTGTGCACATGGTGCCCCAGCTCGTGCGCCAGCACGGTCTCGATCTCGTCCGGGGTAAACTCCTCAAGTAGCGTATCGCCTAAGATGATACGCCGGGTGTTGCCCAGACCGGTCAGAGCAGCATTGGCGGTTTTCGAACGCCGGCTCATGTCGAACTTATACACACCCCGCACTTTTGTGCGGGCGCGTTCTGCCAACGCTACCAACCGCTGTGCCAGGTCCGCGTATTCCTCCCCCAGGGGAACGAATTTGTAGAAGATCGGCATGATCAGCACCGGGGCCAGGTTGGAAAGGATCACATTGAAAATCAGCAGCAATCCAGCCGCCCACAGCCACCAGATTTCCGGGAAGAGGCGCAGCACCGCGTAGATCACTTCGAGCACGACTAATCCCAGGATGCCGCTGAGCAGCAGGCTCTTGACTTGATCTGCTACCCAGCCTCTGCCGGTTTGGTTGGATAATTCGTAACGGTGCGGGAGAACGAAACCCTCGTAATAACTAAGCGGGAGGCTCAGCAGCAAGTAGCCCAAACCGAAGACCGCTGCATAACCAGCGACCAGCAGCCAATCATTTTGTGTCCAGGCGAGCAGCACATCTTTCAAGGTCTGCGACCAGCCAAATACCAGCCAGGCAATCACATACAGCCCACCCAGGGCTAAATCCACCAGCAACAACCGGCGGTTGATGCGAGCGTACTCTTTGGCTTTTTTTTGCCGATCCAGGTCAAGCAGGACCTCAGACATAGCGGCGATTATAACATCCGGCGCTCACAGCTCAATCATGAGTTTGCTTACCCAGCAGGGTGACGATCTCTGAAGCGGCTTCCTCGATGGGTTTTACTGTGACATCCACCAAAGGCCAATCCCGCCGGCGTTCGAAGATCTCATATGAATAAGCCACTTCCTTGCGAATATGTTCCAGGTCTGCATACCCGTGAGAGGGTATGCCCATATGCTCGGCACGGACTTTGCGCAGCCCCATCAAACGCTCCGGCTTTACGACCAGTCCGACTACCTTACGCCTCGGCAGCCTGAACAGGTTGGACGGCGGCTCGACATTTAGCATCAGGGGGATATTGGCCACCCGCCAGCCGCGGTAAGCCAGGTAGATGCTCAGGGGAGTCTTCGATGTCCGGGAGACACCTACCAGAACGATCTCTGCTTCATCCAGATCGTGCAGGTTCTGACCATCATCATGGCGAACGGTGAAGTTGATCGCATCTATGCGCAGCAAATATGCAGAATCGAATGGCTGGATAGCTCCGGGGACCGAGCGTGGTGGGGTATCCAGCAAATCACTCAGATGTGCCAGCATTGGACCCATCAGGTCAATAGTATCGACGTTGGCAGCTCTGCCCTCGGTCAGCATTGCCAGGCGCAGGTCTTCTGCGACCAGTGTATGGACGATAAACCCGCCTGACTGGGCTGCCTCAGCCACGATCTCGCGGACTTGCGAAGCGCTGCGCACGCCTCCATACCGGATGATCTCAACCTCGGGATCTACAAATTGGGTCAGTGCGGCGCGTACTACTCCCTCAGAAGTCTTACCGGTTGCATCGGATACTGCAAATATCCTGTGCATGATCATGCTCCTATCAGCTGCCGGATCTGCCAATATTTTTAGTAACTGATGTTACACAGTTCGAGGGGGTATAGGGGGAAGCCAGTACTGCACAGCGGCATGTGGGCATGAGTTAGCTGTCTCCGGATTGGGCTGGCTATGCTTTCGACAGAAGTATAACATGCCGCCTATCCCAATGCTAAGCACCGGCAAGTAAATTGACAGGACATTAACCAACGAGGAATACTTCCGCCTGGCAGCCCGAAGCGGCTTCATGTGGAATGATGCCGGGTAGGTTCAAGGATATAATAGGATCTTGCATCAGCTCGGCAGGTTTACTTTGCCAAAGCACAAACCGATATATGGCAGTGCATCGGCAGTAAACAAAAGGATTCTATGAAACCAACGACAACACAGACACTCCCCAGCTCGGTTTCCATCCAACCTGATCCTATAACAATGAGTGATCAATTTCAAACCGGTCAGGTTCTGACGATCTCAGGCGGTCATTTCGTCCATGATATATATACCGGGTTCATTTCTCCACTGCTTCCTGTACTGATCGAAAGAATGTCGATGAGTTTGACCATGGCAGGCTCGCTGACGGCGGTACTTCAGCTGCCCGGCGTAATAAACCCATTCATCGGTTATCTCGCCGACCGGATCAGTCTGCGTTATTTTGTCATTCTGGCTCCAGCAATCACGGGCACATTGATCAGCAGCCTGGGTTTCGCATCCAGCTATCTCTCCTTGCTGGTAATTCTATTCATGACAGGTATCAGTGTGGCGGCTTTTCACGCCCCGGCGCCGGCCATGATCGGTAGGATCACCGGCGAGCGTGTTGGAAGGGGTATGAGTATTTTTATGGCTGGGGGAGAGATGGCACGCACCATCAGCCCGCTGATCGCGGTATGGGCTGTTAGCCTGTGGACTCTGGATGGATTCTACCGTCTGGTTGTATTGGGTTGGGGCACCAGCCTGATCCTGTTCTGGCGCTTGAGGAGCATCCCTGCGCGCGGGAACAAAGCCACAGGCTTCAGGGAAGCGCTGCCCGCCATGCGGCGCCTGTTTATACCAATCATTGTCCTGACAATCCTGCGCGGCTTTATGGTCGAGAGCCTGGTCACCTACCTGCCAGTCTACATGGACCAACAGGGGGCAGAGCTATGGGCTGCCGGCGCGGCATTAACGATCCTCGAGCTGGCAGGGGTTGCCGGTGTGCTGGTAAGCGGGACACTCAGCGACAGGCTGGGGCGCAGATCGGTGCTTCTGGCTACCACACTCATGGCTGCTTTGATCATGTTCATATTTGTCAATATACAGGGTTGGTTGATTGTCCCGACCTTGCTGGCTCTGGGTTTTACATCCCTGGCCAGTACGCCAATTCTGCTGGCGATGGTCCAGGAACAATTGCCCGACCATCGCGCCCTCGGCAACGGCATCTTTATGCTGATATCCTTTGCCCTGCGCCCGATCGCCATCCTGGGCGTAGGCATGATCGGGGATCTTTATGGATTGAACGTCGCGTATACCTGGAGCGCAGCCATACTCCTGCTCGCCATACCGGCGATCATTGCCCTTCCTGAGCAGCGACCACTAGCAAAGTCGCTGGACGCTGGATAAGCATCAATCTGCAGGTGCGTCAGCCGCTGCTGTAAGTGTCAAAGCCTCATCCCTCTGACGTACTGCTCTCACCACCGGTCGGCTGCGATACCACAGCCAACCGGTTTGGGCGGACATACTGATCACCGTCACTGCCAGACCGATATATAATCCCGTCAGCTGCCCCCATGCAATTCCCGCCGCGAAAAGTGCAATCGCAACAACCAGATAGACGATCACTGCCTCAGTAACCCCGCGGGTGACCCGCCCATGCAGGATCGCACCCTGGAACCAGCTTTGAACAACCGTCAGTACGGGAAGAGGCAGAGCATAAAACAATGCCTGACGCCCTATTGCTACAAGCTGTGGGTTGAGCGCAGACAGCCGCTCGAACCACAGAATAGACAGCGGGGAAACCGCTGTAAAGAGTAGCCCTGCTGTGCTCAGAACACTCAACCATAAGGTATAACGATGCAGGTTGGCGTACGAGTGTGGCCGGTCAATAAGCGCGACGACAACCTCATTATATGCCATCCCCATACTGCGGAATAAAAACACCAGCCCCCACACGACTGGCCAGACTGCCAAAGACTCTAGTGGAAGCGGCATTCGGCTCAATGCTGCGCTGACCATCGGCTGAGATAACAAGAACAGCAAGGAAGTCATTGCCAATGGAATATAGAAATCCAGGAAAACGCGCAGGGACAGCTCAGGGATGACAACCGGCGCCGGCATTACCTCGTTCTTCACCACCGGTCTAACAACGAAGCCAACATATAATGCTTCACTGATCACTCCCGCCGAGACCGCCAAAGTTGCTACAACGATCCCTTGCACATCACCCAACGAGTACCCAACTATAAGTACGATAGCATCGGCGCATAGTCGGATCACTGTTCCGATGCTGATCGCGCGTGAGTGCACGAAGCGTATTAATATCCCCTGGTTGAACCGGCGATAAGCGATTGACCACGTCCACGGGAGCATCAGGAGGAATCCAATACGACCTGGCTCGATAATCTCCTCAGGCGCGCCGATTAACACCTTGACAATAAAATCATACAGCGGGGTTACTGCTATCAATAAGTGAAGAGCTGTGAGGCTCCCACCCATTACCATCATAAAGCGCCTGATTTTTAGATAGGATGGCCCGTCCTTACTGAGCGCGGTAGAAGCTGCCAGGAGCATGATAATCGGTGATTCTATGATCAGCGCCAGTGGGAATACGATACCACCATAAGCAGCCAGGTTAATCTCCGGATCAGGCAAACGCGCCATGACCGCGCTGATAGCGGGCAGCTCTGCCCCCATCAGAAGCCAGCTGAAAGCCAGCGGCCACCAGGTGCTAAAGATCTCCCTTATCGATAGTGGTTGGTGAGGTCTGGAATATGAAGTCATATGGATCGGGTGAAGACTTAGTATAGTACCCAGCTATAGCGCTATCCACGACACCCACATTACAATACTGGGTATTCCTAATGAGTTCAACTTGATAGCCTTATGCCGGAATATATTCGCTGAGTATAGCACCTTTTAACCCCAATTCAGGTTCGTGTTATATGGTCTACATTTACTTCAGCAGTTACTGGAATTTCATCGGAAGCTTCAGAAAACGAACCGGTTCAGCGGGGCGATTTGCCGTTCGCTGAACCGGTTGTTGGTTGCATTGGGTTTCGCGCCACCCTACGAGCGGTTGCTCAACCCAACCAAGGGTTGATCGTTTCGACTACTTCCGGGCGAGGTCGAAACGGTCAAGGTTCATGACTTTGTTCCACGCCGCCACGAAGTCGTTTAGGAATTTCTCCTGCGAGTCGGCGCAGGCGTAGACTTCCGCCAAAGCCCGTAGGATGGAGTTCGAACCGAAGATCAGGTCGACGCGGGTGCCGGTCCACTTGAGTTCACCCGTTGTACGATCACGTCCCTCGAACACCTGCTCGTCTTTATCCGCTGCTTTCCACACCGTGCCCATGTCCAGCAGGTTTACGAAGAAGTCATTGGTGAGCGTCTCGGGTCGCTTGGTGAAGACGCCGTGCTGAGACTTTCCGAAGTTGGCATTCAAGACTCGCATACCCCCAACCAGGACCGTCATCTCAGGAGCGGTCAGCGTTAACAGTTGGGCACGATCAACCAGCAGTTCCTCGGCCGTTACGGCATATTTACTATTTAGATAGTTGCGGAAGCCGTCTGCCGCCGGTTCGAGTGGGACGAAAGACGCCACATCGGTTTGCTCCTGCGAGGCATCCGTGCGTCCAGGAGCGAATGGAACGGTTGCATCGTAACCGGCATTTTTTGCACTTTGCTCGACACCTGCGCATCCACCCAGGACGATCAAATCGGCGAGTGAAACCTTCTTCCCACCCGTCTGCGCTTTGTTGAACTCCTTTTGAATGCCCTCCAGGGTCTGCAGCACCTTCTGCAGCTGGGTGGGCTGATTGACTTCCCAATCCATTTGCGGTGCAAGACGAATACGCGCCCCATTCGCGCCTCCGCGCTTATCAGAGCCACGGAAGGTAGAGGCCGAAGCCCAGGCGGTCGAGATGAGTTCCGGGATCGATAACCCCGAGACAAGGATTTTCGCCTTGAGCTTAGCGATATCTGCCGCATCGATCAAGTCGTGATCGACAGCGGGGACAGGATCCTGCCAGATCAGCTCTTCCGCCGGGACCTCCGGACCGAGAAAGAGAGAGCGGGGACCCATGTCGCGGTGCGTTAGCTTGAACCACGCCCGGGCAAATGCGTCGGCGAACTGATCCGGGTTCTCGTAGAAGCGCCGGGAAATCTTTTCGTATTCGGGGTCGACGCGCAAGGAGAGGTCGGTGGTCAGCATGGCTGGCGCGTGACGCTTCGACCGGTCGTGTGCGTTCGGAACGGAATCGGCGCCCGCCCCGTGCTTCGGTGTCCACTGGTACGCGCCTGCCGGGCTCTTGGTCAGCTCCCAATCGTAGCCGAACAAGTTCCAGAAGAAGTTGTTGCTCCACTTGGTGGGCGTCGATGTCCAGGTGACTTCCGGACCGCCACCGATCGTGTCGTCTCCCATGCCCGTGCCAAATTTGCTCTTCCAGCCGAGGCCTTGCTCCTCGATGCCGGCGGCTTCTGGCTCTGGTCCTACCAATGCCGCATCTCCTGCGCCGTGGGTTTTGCCGAAGGTGTGCCCACCAGCAATCAGCGCGACCGTTTCTTCGTCGTTCATCGCCATGCGGGCGAAGGTCTCGCGGATATCCTTGGCGGCGGCGAGCGGATCCGGGTTGCCGTTAGGTCCTTCCGGGTTCACATAAATCAAACCCATCTGCACGGCAGCCAGGGGATTCTCGAGGTCTCGATCACCGGAGTAACGCTTGTCGCCAAGCCACTCGCTCTCAGTCCCCCAGTAGATGTCCGCTTCCGGCTCCCAGATATCCTCACGCCCACCGCCGAAGCCGAAGGTCTTAAAGCCCATCGACTCCAGAGCGCAGTTGCCCGCCAGGATCATCAAGTCTGCCCAAGAAATCTTTTTGCCGTATTTCTGCTTGATCGGCCACAGCAGCCGGCGCGCCTTATCCAGGTTCACATTGTCGGGCCAGCTGTTGAGAGGCGCAAAGCGCTGGCTGCCAGACCCGCCACCGCCGCGACCATCGCCGGTGCGGTAGGTACCGGCGCTGTGCCACGCCATGCGGATGAAGAGCGGTCCGTAATGACCGAAATCGGCGGGCCACCACTCCTGCGAGTTGGTCATCAGCGCGTAGAGGTCCTCCTTCAAAGCCTTGAAGTCAAGCGTATTGAATTCCTCAGCGTAGTTGAAATCCTCACCCATGGGATTGGACAGTGATGAGTGCTGGTGCAGGACATTCAGGTTCAGTTGGTTGGGCCACCAATCCCGGTTCGACGTGCCTCTGCCAGCCGGGTGTGTGTGCGCCATGCCCTTTACCGGGGTCTTGCTATCTTCCATAATATTTACTCCTTTCGTTATGTGAATTGTTGATCCGCGATACTGCGAGCCCATTAGCCGCAGTACCAATAAAAGAGTTTCCTATCTCTCCTCTTTACAATCCGGGCAAAGCCCATACAGTGATATCTGAGGGCGGAGGATCTTATAACCAGACATCTGTTCCAACCTCTGGAGTGATTCCTGCTCGAGGGCCACTTCCCCATCAGCTATCTTATTACACTTCATGCATATCAGGTGTGGATGAGGCTCGGGGCGGTTGCCATCATAATGGCTATCGTTACGCAAATCGATTTCAAACACCTGATTTAATTCTTTTAACAAGGCGAGGGTTTTGTACACTGTTGCATGACTTATCGTTGGAAATCGGCGCTTGATTTTTGTGTATAGTTGGCTTGCACTGGGATGTCCGTCGCTGGTTGCAATCAATCGCACCAACTCGACACGTTGGGGGGTGAGCCGGAATTCGTGCTCCTTCAATGCTGCTATCAGTTGATTAAACCGGACATCTGGATCGGTCATGAGATTCCTTTGGAGAATTGATACTCACAAATAATTATTATTGATTATTATACCTCGAAATGTTGTGTGCGCTCCTACTGGTAGTTTGCACACAGACCATAGCATGCGATACAATGGGTTCTAATATCTTTACCACATTGAGGCACTGAATACTGTCTGGTGGCACAACCCGCCGCAAACAACCTGCGCCGTTCAAGATTTCGGAAAATTGCTAATTCTTACATGATGGCGGTCCCTTTTCTGACCTATTTGCTTCAAGGCGTAGGTATCGGTGTAGCAGCAGGCGCCTCACCCGGTTCTTTGCAGAGCTATATGATCAACCAGACATTGGTAGGCGGCTGGCGGCGCGGCGCTCCAATCGCATTTGCTCCCTTGATCAGTGATATTCCAATTGTCCTGACTATCTTGCTGCTGTTGAGCCGGTTGCCTGCCAACTTTCTGCGCTGGATCAGTCTGGCAGGAGGGCTCTTTGCTCTATACCTTGCCTGGGGATTGTTGAATCAATGGCGCAGCGCAAATCAAGACCATATTCCTACCGCCGACAGAACATCAAGCGGCAGCAGTTTTTGGCGAGGGGTTATAATGAACCTTCTCAGCCCAGGACCGTATACATTTTGGACGCTGGTGAACGGCCCTATCCTTGTCTCTGCTCTTAACCAATCCTGGCTTCATGCAGTCGCATTCCTGGCAAGTTTCTACGGGGCGTTTATCGGAACCGCGCTGCTGATCGTCGCAATATTCAACCAGGCAAGGCGACTTGGCCCAAAATCATTGCGCATCCTGACCTTGATCAGTATCATCATTCTGGTCATATTCGGGTTAGTCCTGATCTATCGAGCGGTGTAACTAACCGTATCAAGATACATGGAGGTGATATCTGAATCGTTGGAAAGCCGGCCTGCCACAGGGCTCCGATAGACGGCACCCCGCCAACCTGTATTCGACCGGGGAAGAAATCGCCAACAGCGTTTCGCACGGGATTGGCGCTGGATTCAGCATCGTTGGGCTTACTGCGCTGGTGATATTCGCTGCCTTAAAGAACAGCTCCTTGCATCTCGTCAGCTTCAGCATCTACGGCGCCACTTTGGTGCTACTATATCTGGCTTCGACCTTATACCACGGTATTCAACATCCCACCGCGAAACGGGTCTTGCAGCGTATCGACCACGCAGCGATTTATTTGCTCATCGCTGGTACCTACACCCCATTCCTGCTGCTCAGCCTGCGCAATGCCTGGGGTTGGATCATGCTGGTGGTTATCTGGGGGCTGGCAATCCTGGGGATAGCCTATAAGCTGTTATTCCTGGAGTATTACGAAAGACTCTCTGCGCTGGGATATGTGCTGATGGGCTGGCTGTGCCTGATCGCAGGCCGGCAGCTGCTGACCCACTTACCCACGGATATCCTGGTCTGGATTGCAGTGGGCGGGGTGATCTACACCGCAGGAGTCACCCTGCTCTTGATACGTCGAATCCCATTCCGGCACGCCATCTGGCACGTTTTCGTCCTGGCTGGAAGCCTGTGCCATTATTTCGCGGTCTTTCGGTTGCTGAATGTTGTTTGAGATCTCCAGATTAAATCGATGGTACAGTGGTCAGGAAGTTTTTTACCTAAAATAAATCTATAAATAGGAGAAATGCACATGTCCACACAAAGCTTAACATTCGAAAAGCAGGTAAAAGCATCCCCGGAGATTGTTTACCAGGCATTCACCAATTCGACAAGTCTGCGTGAATGGTTCTGTGATTTTGCTTCGGTAGACCTCAGGTCCGGCGGTCGTATATTCCTGGGATGGAATTCTGGATTCTACGCCGCAGGAGAATTCCTGGATGTTCAGAAAGACGAAAAAGTGCTCCTGACCTGGTTCGGGCGGGATGAGCCGGCTGCTACCCGTGTCCTTATCCAGCTCACCAAACTTGAAGATGGCACCCATATTCGATTGGAGCACCAAGAGGTAGGTTCCGGTCCGGATTGGGATGACACGGTCAACGAGATCGATAAAGGCTGGAATTCCAGTCTCGAAAACCTGGCATCTGTCCTGGATACGGGTGAGGACTTGCGCTTTACGAAACGGCCCATGCTGGGAATAACAGTCACGGATTTCAACGAGCAGATCGCCCAACAAATGGGGATACCGGTTAGTGCCGGAATCCGTATCGACAGTACAGTCGACGGCATGGGTGCAGAAGCGGCTGGCTTGCAAGGTGGTGATGTTATCATCAGCATGGATGGCAAGGCGACTACCGGATTCTACAGCCTTACTGCCGTCCTTGCAGATCGTCGTGCCGGAGAAAAAGTTGAGGTTGTCTTCTACCGCGATAGGGATCAGCGCAGCGTCCAGATGGAGCTCTCCGGCAGACCGCTACCGGAGATCCCGCCCACCACGAAGGATCTGGCTGAGTTCTTAACTGAACGCCACCACAAGATCCAACAGGAGCTGGATGAATTCTTCACCGGTGTCACCGATGCCAAAGCATCCTTCAAACCCGATCCAAATGAATGGAGCGTAAAAGAAGTATTGGCACACCTGATCCATGGTGAACGGTACTGGCACAGATGGATGACAGAGCTTCTGGCAAGGAGCGAGTCCTACCAGGATGATTCACCGGGCAATTTGCAGGCACCGATCGATGCAACTGTAGCAGCGTATCCAACCTTGGGTGACCTCAGGGAAGAGTACAGACGCAGCAGTATGGAAACCATCGCTTTGATTGCCAGTTTCCCTGACGATTTTGTGCAGAACAAAGCCAGCTATTGGCGGATTGCATACAATCTCATTGAAGATCCCTACCATCACCGGGTCCATCTGGATCAAATGAGCAAAGCCATCGAGGCAGCCCGCTAGGTATAGGAAACCCTTCAGTAAGTCCTGAGAGCGGGTCAGCTGCCCGCTCTTTTTATTATTTTCACGTAATCCAAAATATTTTCAATTATAATTGCAGATATCAAGACACTTACCCGATATAACATAATATCGAGAGGATCTAAGCGTTTTGAACACTATGGCTTTGGTGGTTGATTTCAGACGAGCAATCTGGATGTATCTGATCGCGGATTTCGCTGGCGAGGCAGTGGCAGCTGGCGCTTTCCGGTATTTGATCCCAGATGACCAAATAGCGAGGAGGCAATTCGGAAATGGCTTACATGACAAGTGTCAGACGAGTGACTGGATATTTGCTGTTGATGGCAATCTGGACGGTAACATTCCTGCAGCCCACATCTGCACAGGAGCTCCGAAACGGACCGGTGGAACCGGATGCTCCGGCGCTGGCTCCCAGCCTGTGGGCAAGCCCCTTAGAGCTGGATTTTGGACCTGTCGGGGTGGGTGAAACGAGCGACACCCAGGTCGTGGGAGTAACCAATATTGGAGATGCGCTGTTGGCTAATTTCACCGGCGGCAGCGTCCCGTTCCCGTTCCACGCAGCCAATAACTGCGCTGCCGGTGTGCAGCCCGGCAAGAGCTGCCAGTTCTCTTTTTGGGTAACCCCCTCCAGCGCCGGTGATCTTAATGCCACCACCACAATCAGCACTAATGCGGGGCCATTCAGCGTCAAACTACGCGCCCGTGGCGTGAAGCCCGAATTTTCGGTGTCGCCCCTGGTGATTGATTTTGGCCCCGTCGTACCAAACCCCAATGAGGCGCCCGAAGACAGCAACGCTGCTCAGCAGATCGTGGTTGTGCGCAATATCGGCATGGCAGAGCTGAGCGGGTTCAGCGGTGGGGACGTTGGTGCACCTTTCTCTATGACCACTACCTGCCCTGCCAGCCTGCTGCCGGGAGAGGAATGCCAGTATCTTTACAATTTCCAACCAACCCAAACCGGCTCGTTCAATGAGATATCAAACGTAATCACCAGCGGAGGTCCATTTACCATAACCATGACGGGCAAAGGTCAATCGCTGCCTTTTTCAGGTCAGCTTGCGACGCCATTGGAGATCGACTTTGGTCCGGTCGGGATCAACAATCCGGGGAAAGATCAAGATTTGACCCTGACTAACCTGAGCATTACTTCAACGATCTCCGGGTTCGGTATCAGCGAACTGGGAATTCCGTTCTCTATGTCGGAAAATTGTACTCCGAGTATAGACCCGGGTGGTTTCTGCAAGTACACTTATTTCTTTGCCCCTCTAGCACCGGGTGCGTTTATCACCACATCTACAATAACCAACAGCGCCGGGAATTTCACTGTTACCTTGCACGGTACCGGTGTCCGCCCGGAGCTAAGCGCCAGCCCGCTGGTGCTTGACTTCGGACCGGTAGAGAACGGCAAGACCAGCCCACCCCAGAAGGTTATCATCAAGAATTCCGGTAAATCCACAGTAACAAAAATTGATACGGTCAATGTTAACCCACCCTTCAGCGGTTCGCAGAGCTGTGCCGGCGGACTGCTGCCTGGAGACACGTGCGAGCTGACCTTCTTTTACTCTCCAACCAATGGCGCGTACACAGAGACGATGACAACAGTCTCAACAAAAGATATGACTGGCACCATCGCCATTAAATTGATGGGAGGCGTGAAGCCGCTCGAGCTTACCAAGCAGTTCAATCCTGAAACGATCCCGGTCGGTGGGGTCTCCACCCTTCAGCTATCGATACACAATCCCAACCTTGCAGCCACGTCGTTTAGCGTTGCCCTCACGGATAATTTCCCTGCCGGTATGGTGATTGCCAGCCCGCTAAATTTCAACTGGTCGCCCGAGTGTGGGACACCAACCCTTACCCCGGTCGCTGGAAGCGCTTCGTTCAGTCTGGCAGATGGCACAATATTGGGCGGCAAAACATGCCAGATTCAGCTCAATGTCACCGCTCCTCTACCAAAGGACTACGTCAATACGATCGAACAGGTGACCTCTAAATACGGTCCCGGAGAGGCAGCAACAGCCACCCTAAAGGTAAGGATACTGAACTATATCCCGTATATCTCTAGGTAAATTCGGATCAGGGCGAACTCTTAATTGTCTCTGGCAGGGTTATTGCCGGAGACAACCCTGATTCACCTCAGATATCCATAGGAGAGAGGGAATGAATTATCAAAATCTTGGACGCACCGGATTGAAGGTGTCGGAATTATGTCTGGGCAGCATGCAGTTTGGCTGGACGGCGGATGAGAGCCTGTCGTATGAAATCCTCAATGCGGCATTCGAGGCAGGAATTAATTTCATCGATACAGCCGATATATACTCACGTTGGGTAGAGGGCAACCCAGGCGGAATTGCTGAGACGATCATCGGCAGGTGGATGAAAGAATATAAAATTCCACGCCATCAGATCGTCATTGCGACCAAGGTGCGCGGGCGTATGGGAGATGGTCCCAATGATGAAGGGCTCTCGCGTGGCCATATTATGCAGGCAGTAGATGCTTCTTTACGCAGATTGAACACCGATTTCATCGATCTATATCAAACCCATTGGTACGATACACACACCCCCATCGAAGAGACGCTCTCCGCACTCAGCGATCTGGTCCACCAGGGTAAAGTGCGCTATCTCGGTTGTTCCAATTATCCCGCCTGGCGGTTGATGGAAGCGATCTGGACGGCAAAATCCCGAGACCTGAGCGGATATGATACCCTCCAGCCGCATTACAGCCTGGTGAACAGGGCTGAGTTCGAACGTGACCTGGCAGAAGTGTGCCGCAAATATGGTTTGGGTGTGCTGCCGTACAGCCCGCTCGGAGGCGGTTTCCTGAGCGGTAAATATCGGAAAGGGGATCTCCCGGAGAGTAAGCGGGCTGGAGGGGTTCAGAAATATTTCAAGGACCGTAACTGGGAGCTGTTGGACAGATTAAAGGAGATCGGTGCTCAAAGAGGCGGTCTTTCCACCAGCCAGGTTTCTCTGGCATGGCTGCTCAGCAATCCTCTTATCACCAGCCCGATCATCGGACCGCGTACGATAGAACAATTGCAAGACAACCTGGGTGCAATTGGAGTGCAGCTTCTGGGAGAGGAAATGGAAACCCTGGAGCTTGCCAGCGATTGGAAAGAGTAACCAACAAGTAGGGTGACATGGAAAACTCTGAACACTACGATCTCAAATCATTGAAACTGCCTCGGCTGGCAGGAACGGGTTTAAGCGCTTTCACGAATATCATTGAATCATCGGCAACACGGTGGGTGGTAATCAACCAGCTGCTCGAAAATGGCGGCATCCTCGGATTCCGCCAGATCGAGGCTGACGAAGCACCTACTTTTCTGCCGCTTTATCCCACCGATGCGACCAGTGAGGAGAGCCAAGTCTCCCTAGGTGCTGAATACTGGGAGGCGTTATATGACGACCTGCCCAAGCAAAAGGGGTTTGCCTTTTCAACAATTCAGGATTATGGCATCGCTTACCGTAACGGGGTCTCATCGCCGGAGGAAGTAGCCCAGCGCATCCTCGAGATTGCCAGCCCAGATCAGATTGGTTCCCCTGAAATGTACATCATGATCGCCCAGGATAGGGAAGATTTGCTCTCGCAAGCCAGTGCCTCTACAAAGCGCCTCCAGGAAGGCAGACCGCTGAGCTATCTGGAAGGCATTCCGGTCGCAGTCAAAGATGAAGTCGACCAGGTCCCATACCCAACCACTGTGGGCACAAAATTCCTGGGCTCAGCCCCTGCTAGGCAGGATTCAACCGTCGTGGCAAAGCTGCGCGCGGCGGGAGCGCTGCTGATCGGCAAAACCAATATGCACGAAATCGGCCTTGGAGTCACTGGACTGAACCCCCACCATGGAACCGTGCGCAATCCATACCAGCCGGACCACCATACCGGAGGCAGCTCAAGCGGCTCGGCAGCCGCGGTGGCGGTGGGTTTATGTCCATTGGCTGTTGGCGCAGATGGGGGTGGGTCGATACGCGTTCCATCGGCGTTCTGCGGCGTTGTTGGCTTGAAACCAACCTATGGAAGGGTGAGCGAGTACGGCGCAGCTCCTCTAACCTGGAGTATGGGCCATCTAGGCCCAATTGCCGCCACAGCGCTGGATGCTGCCCTGGGATATGCTGTGCTGGCGGGCCCTGACCCGAAAGATCCCAACAGCTTGTTCCAGCCCTCCATCTTGCTGGATTCGTTGAACGATGCCGATATAAGCGATTTGACATTAGGCATCTATACACCATGGTTCCAGCATGCCACTGCAGAGATCGTCGAGACGTGTAATCGGATGGTCAGTAATTTGCAGGCTTTGGGTGCAAAAGTCAAGGAGATTGATATCCCCGATCTTGAAGCGGCCAGGGTTGCTCACGTTATCACGATCACAGCCGAGATGACTACCGCATTGGATAGCGTTTACAGCGCACATTCCAAAGATTTCGGCAACGATGTACGCCTGAACCTGGCATTGGCGCGCACGTTTACTGCCCGCGATTATGTGAAAGCACAACGCATCCGCACCAGGACAATTGCCACTTTCCAGGGAGCATTCAAAAACGTAGATGTGATCGTCACGCCAACCACTGCTGTTCTCGCACCCCCAATCCGTCCGGATGCCCAACCCGATGGCGAGTCGGACCTGAGTTTGCTTACGGAAATCATGCGCTTTGTCCTCGCCCCCAACCTTACCGGACACCCGGCTATATCATTCCCCGCCGGATACAGCTCAGAAGGACTTCCGGTCGGGATACAGATGATCGGTCGACCCTGGAAGGAACACGCGCTTCTGCGGCTGGCTTATGCAGCCGGCAATCTGGTCGAGCGCCAGGCGCCGAAGATCGTTTATTCGATATTGGAAAGTTAGGCTTGGGGATTCCCACCGGCGGGTAACGCCGGGTAAAGCGAAAAGTCTTGGATTACTTTGAGACCGATACCAGCTTCTCCTTGATCTCGTTCCAGATCAGTTGGAAGGAGCGGACGATGTTCGGGTCGTATTTCGTGCCGCTGCCGCGTAAAATTTCTTCATAAGCCTGGTCTGCGGATAATGCAGCCTGGTATGGGCGGGTGCTGCACATCGCATCCAGTGAATCAGCGATCGTGACAATGCGCGCCACCAGGGGGATCTCCTCCCCTGCCAGCCCATCTGGATACCCCTTTCCATCCCATCGCTCATGATGGCTCCTGATCACCGGTATCGATGGTTTGAGATACGGGATATCCTTGACCATCTCCTCACCAATAACAGGGTGTTTTTTCATCTCGATCCACTCGTCCTCGCTTAGAGGACCAGTCTTTTTCAGGACGCTTTCAGGGATATGGATCTTCCCGATATCATGGAGCAGGCTGCCGTAAAAAATTTGTTCCATCTGGGATGGGGTCAACCCGATCTGTGCCCCCAAGAGTTGTGCATGGTTGCGAACACGCTCTACATGACCACGAGTGTACTGATCTCGCAGTTCAATCGCGTTGGCAAGCATGATCAATGTGGATGAGTATGCTTGTTGGAGCTGTGCAAGCAGCAATTGATGGCTGCGCTCCAGCCGAGAGCGGATCGTTGTTGTCAGCTCCTGTCTGGTTACAGGTTTTACAAGATAATCTTCCGCGCCCAGCTTCTTTCCGGCGAAGATATCCTCTCGTCCGCGGCGGGCGGTGAGGAAGATGAAGGGAATGGATACCCAATCCGGTCGCAGGCGGACCTGTTCGAAGAAGGCATATCCATCCATCTCCGGCATAGAGATATCGGATAAGATCAGATCTGGCGCAACAGAACGCATCTGCTGGAGGGCTTCATTGCCCTGGGCTGCTGTCAGGACGATATATCCCTCAGCTTGCAGGAGTGCTTCCAGCCCCTGCCTGAGCACATCGTTGTCTTCTACAATCAGGATCGTTTCGCCAGCCATACTCACTCTTCGATCACTGGCAGCCGGACACAGAAACTGGATCCCTCATCGACTATCGTTTTAATATCGATATCTCCTTCGTGCAAATCCACGATCTCCTTGACAATCGCCAATCCCAAACCTGTCCCGTGTATGCGGGTCTGCCTCACACGGCTCCCACGGTAAAACCTTTCGTAAAGATGGGGTATATCCTCTGCATCGATCCCCATCCCGGTATCATTCACCCAGAGACAGACCTGGTGGTCGTAGTATGAGGTGCTGACATTGATGCTTCCGTTAGAAGTATAACGCAGCGCATTTGACACCAAGTTTGTCACCAGACGCGCCAGCTGATTTTCCTCTCCCCGCACAGCTGGTAAGTCTGGACAGGGCTCAAATTCCAGATTCAAGCCTGAAGCCTCGGCTACCGGTTGGTGGGCAGCAACTACCTGCCTCGCCAAACCATTTAGATCGACCGCGGCAAATTCGATCTTTTTCAATTTACCCATCGTCAGGCGGGATAGATCCAAAATATCTTCAACCAGCTTTCTGAGCTGGTAAGCCTGCTCTTTCAATATACCCAGGTACTCATCACGCTTTATAGGAGTGGCATCCTCCATCAATTCCAGATACAGACTGATATTGGTGGTCGGTGTTCGCAGCTCGTGGGAGACATCCGACACGAAGTTGTCTTTCATCCGGTCCAGCTCTTTTTGGATGGTTACATCTCGCAAGCTGCCAACATAACTCACAATTTTACCGGTTTGATCTCTCATCGGTGCGATTGCGATCTGGATGTCGTATAATGTCCCATCTTTGCGCTGGTTCATCAGCTCGCCGCGCCACACCAACCCGTTTGCCAGGCTTGCACGCATCTCCTCCAGAACTACGGGTGGGTTATGGGCGGCAAGGTTCGAATACAAGTTCTGCCGGACGAGTTCTTCCGTAATATATTGCGATTGCTCCTCATATGCCGGATTTACGGTCTGTATCCGCCCTCTCAGGTCGGTTACTACAACCCCATCACCAACCGAAGAAAGGATCGCCTCAACCCGCTCTTTCGAATCGTGCAGCTCGGCAGTGCGCTCGCTGACCCTTATTTCGAGGTCGGCCGCGTATTCGCGCAGCCGGTTGAGCAGATGTACATTTTCGATCACCGGACCGATCTGGCGGGCTACCACACGCAGGATATCCATGTCCTCGCCGCTGAAGATATCACCCCCGAACTTGGGTCCTAATGCCACCAGACCCTGTACCTGACCGTGACCGAGGATTGGGACCCACAGGTGGTCTTGTTCAGTGTTCAGCAGCTCCTGCTCTTCAACCGTGAAATAAACATCCTTCAAGGCATCTCGCAAAGTTGCACGTTCGATATCTCCAATCTCAAGCAGGTAGGAGATGCTGCTGCGTGGCAACACATGGTCTGAGAAGTTATGCTGGTCAGGGGACCCAATCTGGGGGGCGGCATCGATCACTGTGAAGTCCCCGTTCTGATCACGGATGAACAGACACGCGTCCTGTAAATGGAGCGTGCTCACCAACCGCTCGCTCACCATCTTGGCCAGCGGCTGCAGCTCGTTGACCTGTTCCAGTCCCTGGGTGATCTCGGTGACCGCTAAGCGATAATCGTACCACCCGCCGTAGAATAGCGTATCCACCACCACCTGCACCTGCCTGTGCAGCGGCACGATGATGCTCGCCAGAATCAACACAACCAGGGTGTTGATCAATGGCTCTCCACTGAAGGTATCCGGGAAGATCCGGTTCAGCATGGCATAAATGACCAGGTAAACCCCAGCCAGGATCGAGTAGACCAGGATATAGGTCGCGCCACGGTTGACATGCCGCTCGATCTCGATCAACCGGTAGCGGAATATTGCATACCCATAAGTCAATGGCAGGATGCTTAGAAAGATATGCAAGAAATACAACGGGATGATCACCTCTCCCAGGATCGCGTCCGGGATGAGGATCAGCGAGACAATCGGCAGCAGGCTCAGGATGCCCCCCAGCACAACGATGCGGATCTTGCCGCGCACTCCAGGTGCAGTCGCATGAATGTAGGCATGCACAAGCAGTCCGACGACAACCATGAAGCAGAGCGTCATGAATACCCGGCTGGCTGCCAGGATGTACGAATACCAAGTGGCTGCCTGGACTTCCTGGGCACCATAGGCAAGATACGGCAGGCAACCCATCACCGCCACTACGTACAACCCCCACAGCCAGTACTGCTTCCCGGGTACTTTGGTATCCTGGGGGAAGAATAGGTGGAAATGGACTGCCAGAGGTCCGATCACCCATAGAAGCAGGCTCAGCAGGCTGCTGGTCCAAGCTGGACCATAAATCGTCGTTGCACCTGCGATGAGCAGTGCGGCAGTGGCCTGGAAGAAAAGGAACAGCAATGTCGTCGGTTCGTACGCAGGTTTGAAAGCCTGCACACCGACCGCTACCAGCCAGAAGATCAGCGCAACAAGAAGAGGGAGATAGGCGCGTCAGATATTCTTCGAGTGCAGGTTGTGTCAACTGGATTACAACGGCACTCGTAACCCCTTCGCGTTCAATTACCAGAAGTGCTTCATCGCCAGCAGATAGACCGGGGTACAAAGGACGTGCTTCCCCGATGGAATACTATTGACGGAGATGATTTGATCTCCAACCATCAACTCTTGTGAGCTTATACTGGATGGATCAAGATCCAGAATCTCACCGAATGGACCAAACCAGATTAGGCCATCGTAGGGATAATCAATAGCTAAAAAAGCACTCCAGATCAGGAAGATCAAGACTGCCAGAGCGATCAGAAAGGGAAAAGTGCTCCACAGGCGTTGTGCAGTGCTCATGTTGCCCGACTCAAGACGGTTTTTGCGATTCTAACATAATCGCCCCTCCGCCGGACTTTCCCTCACCTTACAGTAATAATAACCCATCCAACATAATCATTTGCAGTCAGGGAATTGGCATTCCCAACTATCTCAATCAAAAAAGCGCTGGCTTCAGAGCGTCTGACCAGCGCCGGTATCCTGATCATGCAGGATATTAGAATTTTTCTAAATAAGCTTCCAGAGAATCCCTTGCTGGCGATGGGCTTGCCGCACTATGGATGGCCTCTAACGCCAACCCTCGATGTTGTTCCAACTCAGCAGCTAAGTACAGGGCGGCATTATTCTCATTCAAGATGCGGATTACATCAGCAGCAGCAGAATTCGTCGACCGGAGCAGATGCAAGAAGACGTTTGAGGTCGTCGTTCTCAGCGTCTGACAATACCGACAACGCGTAGATCACCGGCAACGAATGCGCCAGTTCTTGTCTCTGGCCTGGAATTTGTCTGCCAAAAAGTGGTCGAACATCCTCAAGATCGTCCAGGATCTGGACCAGCATGCCTAAGTGATATCCATACTTCTGGAAACCATTCAGTTGTTCTCGATCCTGGTCTGCCAGCTGGGCGGCTGCGCGGCAGACCAGCGCGAAAAAACCACCTGATTTAGCGCCTATGGATTCCCAATACTGCTCAAGTGTGGGGTTTTGGTTTACTAAATCAGCATACTGCCCGCCGGTCATCTCCAGAAAGGTCTTGTACACATCCTGGGTTAGACCAACGGCTGCAGACCCGTACTTATCATTGTGGGCAAGTTGATTTAATGCCAAGGCGGCACTGAAGTACAAACCTGTCGCGGCGCTGAGCGCCGCTCCTGCCCCCAAACCGCGCCACCATCCGGCTGGCTCATCCTGGTCCTGGACCTTATCCATGAGGTCCGCTGCAGCATAAAAAAGCAGCCAAGCTACGGTGAGGTCGTCCGCCCACTCAGGACGGCCTCCCGCCGCTTGGCAGCATAGTCCGGGCAGCTCTACCCACTGAGACAGTTTCCGTGACGAGGTGGGTTTATCCTCATCGCCGTATAATGCCTGCCGCATCACCTGGGTCAACTCGGGCCATGCCTGTGCGGCTGCCCACAGCTCTTCTATACGGTTGATCAACCCCTGACTTTTATTATTGCTCTGGACTGGAAGGAGGAACTTTATCCTCTCCAATTCGCATTTGGCGCATCGGCCAGCGAGACGACGTCCAGCTTGGACTGCTCTACCCGGTGGCGAGCGCTCACCAGGAAGGCAATTTCCTGCTGGCTCAGCTTCAGGCCTTTCTTCGCCAGAGCGGACTCCGGATTGGAATACAATTCGGAAGCGAATTGCGTGTCGTTCGACATTTGATGGACTACCTGGGCGAGTGTCATCGTAAATCTCCAATGAAAAGTATCGTAATGCAAATAATATTGATTAGGCTATTAAGTTGTCCCACCCCTAAAAGTTTAACTGTCTGGTTGAGGGCACCTCCTCATGAGTATCTGGTTGTCTGTTGCTTTGGGATCAGCTTGCAATTTTGTAAGCTGATCTAAAAATAGCACAATTTTTTGTCTACGTCAACATGTGATATGTCACAAATCCAGTTAAGCTTTCTTAACACTTGCAATCTGCCTGTCTCTTCACTTCGATTAACCCTGTGCCCGCCTTTAAGATACGTACTGGAAAGATATTGTATACTTGGCTAACTATCCACTATGTAACTTGTGGGTGGTTGGGCAATTGATACCGCCAGGCACATTTATGCTGTTTATTTCCTAAACCCACACCACGAGGCCGGAATGACCATCAACGATATTGCTGTTATAGACTTGAACTTCATGGGCATCGCAGGGGCGATCGCCAGCTATCTCGTCGTGCATTCAGGAGGCGGCGTGCTGGTTGAATGCGGTCCGGGTTCGACGATCCCGGCATTGATAGCTGGCCTGAAGCACCACAATTTGTCACCTGATGACATCAGCGACGTGCTCCTGACCCATATCCACCTGGACCATGCCGGCGCGGCCGGCTGGCTGGCGCGCCAGGGAGCACGCGTCCACGTCCACCCGGTCGGAGCTCCGCACATGCTGGATCCTGAGAAGCTGCTCGCCAGCGCGGCTCGGATTTATGGCGACCTCATGGACGCCCTGTGGGGGGAATTCCTGCCGGTGCCTGAAGATAGATTATCGGTTCTGCAAGACGGGGACGTTGTAGATATTAATGGTTTGAAGTTTCAGCCGGTCGATACACCCGGGCACGCCGAGCACCATTTTGTTTATCTCTTAGAGGATATTTGCTTCTCGGGGGATATTGGCGGTGTGCGCCTGGCAGGAACGCGGCACATCCGCCTTCCTATGCCCCCACCAGAATTTAATCTCGAGAATTGGCGCCTGAGCCTCGATCGATTGGAAAACATGGACTTCAACTACATTGCCCCAACCCATTTCGGAATATTCTCTGATCGGGATTGGCACCTCTCCTCTCTGAGAAAGACACTGGATGACACCGAGGCATGGATCGAGGCTACCATGCCTGCTGACCCGCCGGTTGAGGCGATCAACGCCCAGCTGTTCGCGTGGACGAAGGATCGGGCACGCCAGGACGGCGTGCCCGAAGCACAGCTTGAGGGATATGAATCCGCCAACCCATCCTGGATGTCCGGTTATGGTATCCAGCGCTACTGGCGGAAGTTCCGGCAATAACAGATCTTAGCCTATGCTCTAGAACATCAAGTCATTGACCTGCTGAATTGTTTCACGCCCCGGTCTTAACCTGCTTTCGGGAAGCCGGTTCAGGGGTGTCGAGGACAGATTGTAGATCTTCCTCAGCGAAGGCTGGCTGGTGTCGATATAGATCAACCCGGTGAGCAAACAGTTGCAGGCATTGGCTTCCTCCAGGATGCGCATGGCTTCCGTGCGGTCGGTTGGATCGTAATTGCGTTCCAGTTTTTTCAATACGATCACCGAGCCATCGTGCATCGTAACCTCGATGTCCTCACCCTCTTGATAGTCGACCAATATCTCCTCCGCCGGTGGGACATATGCCAGCTCATGCAGAGCAATCTCATGGTTCCTGCCCCACTGGTAGGAGTGCATGGCAGTATCCTGGTTGTTGAAGGTCACGCAAGGGCTGATGATATCCAGCACTGCGATACCATCATGGCTCAGTGCAGCTTTGATTAGCTCTTTCACCTGTTTGGGATCACCGGCAAATGAACGAGCAACGAATGTCGCGTGCCCGACCAGGGCTTCCCAGGCAATATCCACCGGCATATAGGGGTTCGTCCCCTGGCTTTTCAGCGTCAGCCCGACCTCCGCGGTGGCGGAGAATTGACCTTTGGTCAATCCGTACACACCGTTATTCTCGACAATATAAACAAGCCGCATATTACGGCGCAGCACGTGCTTGAACTGCCCCATACCGATGCTGGCGGTATCCCCGTCGCCACTTACTCCGAGGCCGCGCGTGGTATAGTCGGCAAACAATGCCCCCGTCGCCAATGATGGCATGCGACCGTGCAGACCATTGAAGCCAAAAGAGCGGTTCAAGAAGTAGAACGGGCTTTTGGATGAACAGCCGATTCCGCTGAATTTGATGATCGATTCGGGTACGATGTCCAGCTCATACGCCGCTGCGGTAATCTGGCTGGAGATCGAATTATGTCCACAGCCCTGGCACAGGCTGCTGGGGTTACCGCGATAGTCCGCCTTGGATAGTCCTACCTGATTTACTTGGATCCTCGATTCAGTCGTCGTTTGGTTGCTCATAGCTCACTCCAGTTCAGCTAAAATCATCTCGCGCACACGGCGTGCGGTAAGAGGTAGTCCATCCGAGAAAGCGATAGATACCAGCTTACCCGCCAGGGACGGATATCGGATGGTGAGCAGCTGATGGAGCTGACCATCGCGATTCATTTCGACCACATAGAGACGCTCGTGATCGTTGATGAATTGTTCCACTTCAGATGTGAATGGCAGCGCTCTGACCCGCAGAAAATCGGTCGCCACGCCGGCCGCGCTCAATTTGTAGCGCGCTTCCTCGATTGCCGATTCGGTTGAGCCAAAAGCGATGATACCCAATTCGGCATCCGGTAGGGTTTTAAGTACTGGATTCGGGACATATTTCTCTGCCGTCTGGTATTTTTTCTTCAATCGCTCCATATTCTCATACCAGACTTCTGAATCCTCAGAATACTGTGCATCCGGCGAGTGCCCTGTCCCGCGAGCGAAGTAAGATGCCTGCGGATGGCGGTTCCCAGGCGCTGTCCTGTAAGGGATTGCATCACCATCGATGTCGGCGTAGCGAGCCCACTTACCATTGAGCTTTTCCAGATCTTCTTCCCACAAGACCTTGCCGCGATCCATGGGTACAGCCGGATATTCGAACGGCTTTGTCATCCAGTTGTTCATGCCAAGATCAAGGTCAGATAATACGAATACCGGGGTTTGCAGCCGCTCGGCAATATCGAAGGCTTTCCAGCCAAACTCGAAACACTCAGATGCAGAACCCGGCAGCAATATCACCTGCTGGGTATCTCCGTGTCCCATGAAGTACACGAAGTTCAGATCACATTGTGCAGTACGGGTTGGCAGTCCTGTGCTGGGTCCAACTCGCTGCACGTCCCAAACAACCAACGGTACTTCTGCAAAATATGCCAGCCCGGCATACTCCGTCATCAGGCTCAAACCGGGTCCAGAAGTGGCAGTCATCGAACGCAGACCTGCCCACCCGCCTCCCACAGCCATACCGATAGCAGCCAGCTCGTCCTCCGCCTGGATGACAGCAAAGGTGTTCTTTCCTTCCTCCTCTGGATCCTTCCGCAGGATAGGTAGATAGGTATGCAGTGCTTCGGACAGGCTCGACGCGGGTGTGATCGGATACCATGAGACCAGATGTACGCCACCATAGATCGCACCCAGCGCGGCGGCAGTGTTCCCATCGGTCATTATGTAATCGCGGGTTGCGTCCATTGGTTCAATCGAAAAGAGGTCGGTTTTATTAAGATTTGCCGCCGCCCACTCAGCCGCGGCCTGAACTACGCCGAAGTTTAGGTCGATTGGCTTGGTTTTGCCTTTGAAATGAAAGTTGAGTGCCTGGTAAATTGTATCCAGATCAATCCCGAGCATCTGTGCCAGCACTCCCACATAGACCATGTTGGCGACATAATCCCGTAAACTCGAAGGCGCATCCGACCCTTTTGCCAGCATCTTTACTGGCATCGGATAAACCGAGATATCCTCACGGTTGAGAGGGAAGCGAATATCATCCGCATAGAAGAAAGCCCCACCCGGCGATACATCTGCCAGGTCCTGTGCAAACGTGGCCGGGTTCATGGCTACTACGATCTCTTGTTCTTCCCGTCTAGCCAAGAAACCATCTTTGCTGACCCGGATGGTGTACCAGGTGGGCAATCCCTGGATATTGGACGGGAACAAGTTCTTACCGGAAACCGGGACGCCCATCTTGAACAAAGCCCGGATCAATGTCAAATTCGAGGTCTGACTCCCAGACCCATTGACTGTGGCAACGGTGATGGAGAAATCGTTTACCCGCTGCTCTTGCAGGCTCTGTTTTGCAGCTTCCATATAAGTTTGTGTAACGGACATTCTATCTCCTTGTCAAAAGCTCAGTAAACCATTTGGCGGTTAGATCGAATTATCGCTCGATTGTGTGCGGGTCTCTTGCCATCAGGCCGGCAACCGGACGGTGGTAAAGCAGATCTTTGTGTTCAACCAGGGCATCATAACCGGCCTGATAATCCCCGGTGCATACTGCATCTACCATCATTTGGTGATATAGCCACACCTGCTGCAAATACTCGTAACCGGCGTATAGGTTTAGTCCAACAGCTTCGTATGCTTCCCAATATGCCTCCAGAATACCCATTACGAATGTATTGTCCAGCCGTCGGAACATGCCCAGATGCAGCTGGCGGTGCTCTGAATGCGGTATTTGCACCTGGGGGCTGCTCAGCTTCTCCCAAGCCCTGGCGATCAGCCTCTGCAATTCAACCAGGTCAGCTGGTTCTAATCGTTCGACGGCCTCAACCCAATAGGCAGCTTCGATATGGTTGCGCAAATCAGAGAAAGCGTCGAAATTCGCCCGATCCATTTCGATAGCATAGGAGATGCTCTGCCGGGCAGCCGGCAAGAATGAATAGGGCAGCCGCCGTATGCCCGTCCGTGGTCGGACTTCCACAAATCCGAGCGCGCGAGCTACCTCGAGCTGTTCCCTCAAACGAGCTACACTTACCCCCAGCTCGCTGCTGAGATCGTTCAGGGAGGGGATTCGATCGCCGGTCGATTCTTTCAGGTCGAGGGATGCAAGGTAGCGCAGGAACTCATAATTCAGCAGGGTACGAGACATAATTTATTGGCCTATTCAATCAGCAATCTACATATTATTACGATTAATCTGATGATTATTATTAATACGCAGTTTATCACCTGACAACCAGTTCGTCAAGCTACTTTTAGCTGTTCTGAGCTTACTTTAATCCTTAAGAGAATTTTCAGCGAATAAACCGGGCAGTTCTTGTAGTGCGCGGGCAAGGCGGGTGCCATGCCAGGTGATGAGAGAGCCATCCACCAGATAAATCCTTCCTGATTTTGCAGCCTCAGTCTTGTGAAATAGTGAGAACATTCTTTCCCGGTGTTTTTCGGTATACAGAAATGGCTCGCTGGGAAGCAGAATAAGCTCCGGGTTCCCACCAATTATCTCCGAGCTCGATACCCGCGGGTATCGAGTATCTCTGTCTCCCACAGCTTGAGGCTCATCCACCCCCAGATCGGCAGCCAGCGGATACCTGCGCTGCCTAGCGGAGAATATATTCTCGCCCCCCATCAGACCCAATACATCGTTGCAGTACGTATCCTGATTGAAGGTCATCCACCAGCGTTCGCCCTCTTCTGTCTTGTCCGACCAGACCGGGCAAAAATATCTCTCAGCCGGTCTCTCCTGTGCAGCAGTCTCAACCCATTTCAGGGTAAATTCCAGCGTCTCGAGCTTCACAGCAGCTTCTACGCTAGAATAGATCCCAGTGATGACCCACAGCAAGTCTATCGCCTGTCTGACCGTCTTCGGAAATGTAACCCAGACCTTAAGACCGGCAGCTTCAATCTGCTCGATGGACTGGCGAGTATTCTCTTCCATATTCGCCAGCACGAGGTCCGGATCTAACGCTAATATGTCTTCAATACGTGGGGTTTTGGGGCCACCGAGGCGCGGCATACCCGACAGAGCCTGCTCGGGATGGGTGCAGTAATCGGTTATTCCGACTACATTTGATCCAAGACCCAGATCAAAAAGACTTTCGGTCAGGGAAGGGACGAGGGATACCACCCGGCGGGGCGGTTCAGAGAACTCCAGCAGTTTCTCGTACCCATTGCCTGGGGCTGGCATCACGCGCTGTGCAGATAATGAGCGATCGCTCCGGACATCAGAGCGGCCGCTCTCGGTAAGGCTTCCTCATCAAAATCGAATTTCGGGTGGTGGTGAGAGGCATCCAACCCAAGTGCAGAATTTGCAGAGCCGACCAGGATGAAACAACCCGGGATATCCTGCATCATATAAGCCATGTCCTCCGAGATCATCGTGCGATAGCTTCCATCGATCTGACCGGTTGGGAACAGGCGGCTGGCTTCCATTCGGACTGCCTCGGCAACTGCAGGATCGTTGAAAACCGCCGGGGTCAGCATCTGCAGGTCGATCTCAGTTTGACAGCCGAATGCCTCACCAACATTCGAGACGATCTGGTTGAACCGATCGATCACTTCCATGCGGAGCTGTGCCTCGAAGGTTCGGATCGTCCCGCTTAATTCCACTCTCTGTGGTATGACATTGAACGTATCTCCCGCATGGATCGATGTGACGCTCACCACCGCCGAGCTCAATGGGGATATGTTCCGGGATGAGATGCTTTGGAGCGAAATTACAACCTGAGATGCAGCCAGGACAGGATCGATCGTAAGGTGGGGTGATGCAGCATGCCCGCCTTTTCCAGTCAGTCGCAAATGAAAGATATCCGCAGCAGCCATTACCGGACCATCGGATATCCCCATCCAGCCCAGCGGTCGTTCATTCCACAGGTGCAGTGCGAACGTCCGCTCGGGGGTTGGATCCTCAAGAATACCTTCATCTATCATACCCTGCGCACCACCCTGCCCCTCTTCTGCAGGCTGGAAGACGAACTTCACCGAACCGGCAAGCTCATCAGCATGCTCATGAAGCAGTTTTGCGACGGTCAACCCAATGGCGGTGTGCCCATCGTGACCGCAGGCATGCATCACTCCGGGAGTTTTCGAGGCATATTCTGCGCCGGTCTCTTCCTGGATCGGCAGAGCATCCATATCAAAGCGCGCCAGCACAACCGGTCCTGGTTGGTTGCCTTCCAACATGGCTACTACGCCCGTCTGGGCAACCCCAGTCGTCACCTCTAAACCAAGCTGGTTAAGTTCATTGGCAACGATCCCTGCGGTGCGAACTTCCTGAAATCCTAACTCGGGATGGCGGTGGAAATCGCGGCGCAGTTGCCGCGTGTATTCTGCCAGAGATCGCGATCCAGCCAAGTAATCTGCCATATCAACCGCGGTGTGGTCCTCTTCCTTTATCTTTACGGGATGTTCTCTGGTTAGGCTGCTCAGATTTACCGCAATCACATTCGCCCCCATCATGCTTGTCGCATGGAGCCTGAGCTTTATCTTTCAGCGCCTGCAGTTCCTCCCATGGCTGGATAAGATCATGGTCATATTCGGTGGCTCCTTTGCCACCATGGTCAACCATCACACTGCGCTTCAAAGGGAAAATATCGACCACCACCCCTTCGCCTTGAGGTGTCATTACCCGTTTACCGCGCTTTGGCAGCTGCTTGCGCGCCTCAACATATTGCTCGTACTCGTACACCAGACAGCAGCGCAGCCGTCCACACATGCCGGTAATTTCAGACGGCGTGAGCGAGATACCCTGCTCCTTAGCCATTTTTATCGAGATGGGACTGAACTCGGTGAGGAACATGGAGCAGCAGCGGTTCTCCATACCACAGGCACCCATTCCACCGATGATTTTGGCGACATCGCGCGGGCCAATCTGCCTCATCTCCACCCGGGTGCGCGGGTAGATGCGCTGCATTGCGCTGCGAAGTTTCTTCAGATCAACTTTTCGCTCGGCTTCGGTACTGTACAGGAAGGACAGACGAGTGCCATCGAAAGTATATTCTGCAGTGATGATCTTCACCCCGGGTATGCCAAGTTCAGGCATTTTCGCCCGGCAGTTGATCGTCGCCTCGAGCTCCTTACGCTGCAGGAGCTGCCTGAGGACCAGATCACGCGGGGTGGCACGGCGCAGGATCGTCTTCCAATTCCCTTCTGTGGGGGGTTGAGGGTCGCTCAATAACTGAACCACCTCGCCAAGTTGTCGTCCACGGGATGTATCGACAACGGTGTAATCCCCTACCTGCAGGTCGTTATTTTCACCGGCGTCGAAGTGGTATATTTTGCCAGTCTTTTGAAATCGAATACCAATAATTAGCTGCTGCATATTATTCCAGCGCGTGGCGCTTTTCTCCTTATTCGAGTAATCAAACTCTATTTTACCACCCTGAGAAATGGCGTGTGGAAGATTAGTTCAAGTACGATTGGGAATTAAAATCCACGATCAATAAATGGGGTTGGCAAGCAAAGCATGCCAACCCCACATCAACCGGAACATTGTAAAGGTTTAGGTTTGCTTACCCAATCAAATTGATCGGTATGAAATTAGGTCCTTGTACCGCTGCAACGCTGATTTTAGCCGCCAGATCCATTGCCACCTTGCTCAAAGCCTGAGCGACCGGCGAATCAGGCTGTGCGATTGTCACCGGGATGCCAAAATCGCCGCCTGACCGTACCGCCGGGTCCATGGGGATAGCCCCAATAAACGGCACTCCGGCTTCTGCAGCCAGCCGTTCTCCACCTCCCGCACCGAACACGTCCATGCGGCTGCCGTCAGGGAGCTCCAGATAGCTCATGTTCTCCACCACACCGAAAATGTTCACGTCCAGCTGGCGGAACATCTCCAGACCGCGGCGAGCATCATCAAGCGATACCTGCTGGGGCAGGGTCACGATTACCCCGCCGCTCAGCGGCAGTGATTGTGCCAAACTCAGCCCGGCGTCTCCAGTGCCGGGTGGCAGATCGATAACCAGATAATCCAGCTCACCCCATTCCACATCTGTGAGAAACTGGCGGATCGCTGAGTGAAGCATGGGGCCACGCCAAATGAGTGGCTGTTCAGGTTTTACCAGGAAGCCGATCGACATCAGCTTCACTCCATAAGCTTCTGCAGGCACCAGTTTTTCGTTCTTAACCGGGGGCAACTGTTCGACCCCCATCATCGTCGGGACATTTGGACCATAGATATCCGCATCCAGCAGTCCGACTCTGGCACCGCTCTTCGCCAGCACGACGGCCGTATTCACAGCAACGGTTGTTTTTCCAACGCCGCCCTTTCCTGAAGCGACAGCTATCGCGTTCCGGATGGGAAGCTCGAGCAAACCTCGCGATCTCCCATCGCTGGGAACATTGGCATCGAACTTGATAGCAACCGCCTCTACGCCCGGCAGCACTGCAACGGCAGCCCGGGCTTCTCGCTCAATTTGCGATTTGAGCGGGCAGGCCGGGGTAGTCAGCATGATCGTGAAACTTACTTCGCTGCCATCGATCACCACATCCTGTATCATATTCAAACTAACCAGGTCGCGGTGCAGCTCAGGTTCCTGAACTTCCCCCAGGGCAGCCAGAATATCCTTTTCTGTAACAATATTATTTCCCATCATTACCTTTCGATTTCTTAACTAGACAGCCAACTGCAGCTATTTTCCGGCTTTCCTGGCTGCTTTGGCTGCTTCAGCCTCTGCCCTGGCCGTCTCCTCGCGTTCGTAGTTTACGGGTCTTATCGAAGCGTAATAGGAAACCGGCTTGGAAAGTTTTTCCTTATTGTAGATATTCTTCTCATGTCGGTTATAGACCGATATTTCATAGTCATGGTCCATCTTTATCGCATCGAAAGGACAATATTCAGCGCAGAAGCCGCAATTCATGCAGATATCGACGTCGATAAAAAACTCGGCCGGCTCAGGTATCGGGCGACCTGTATCTGGATTGTTCGTGCGCACAATCCAGATGCACTGGGGCGGGCAAACCTTTGCACAGATCCCGCAAGACGTACACCGGTCTTGTTGCTCGCCATCAGGTCCCTCTTCATAGAGCAAAAATGGGATATAGCGAAATTCCTCAGGCACAGGCAGTTTTTCTTCCGGATATTGAACCGTGAAGATACCCCGTGTTTCCGGGCTGCGGCGATGCGCAATGCCCTCATCCGTATAGTATCGCTTCCCCAACCAGCGGATATCGTCGAGGTAGGTCTCAACGAACCGTTTAAGCGTGACCCCCATCCCTTTGACTATTCCCAATCCATCCATCGTAAATTGCTCCCTAAGATTTAGAACTTACGCAGTTGGGAGAGGATGGGTTGTTCGGGCGGGCTGCACCCGCCCGAACAACCCAAATTTCACCTTCAAGTGCGTAACTCCTTAGATTATCGATCTGTCTCACCAAGCACGATATCAATCGACCCGAGGATTGCCACTGCATCGGCTATCTTGTTGTTGATCGACATAACTTCCATACCGGTCAGGTTGATAAAGGATGGGGCGCGTACATGGTATCGCCACGGGTTGGGTTTCCCGGTTGACACCACATAAAATCCCAACTCTCCTTTTGGCCCTTCCACCCGCCCATAAGCCTCCCCGGCAGGAACGCGCACCTGGTACTGTGGTTTGCCTTCCTGGATTGAGCCTTCTGGGATATCACGAACTGCTTGCTGCAGTATGCGCAGGCTCTGGCGCATCTCATCCATGCGGATCAGGTAGCGGTCGTAAACATCGCCATGGTAGCGCACCGCAACATCGAAATCAAAGCGGTCGTAGATGCTGTACGGATCGGCACGCCGGATATCATAAGGCACGCCAGATGCACGCAAGACTGGGCCGGCAGCGGAATAGGCGATGGCCTGTTCGGGGGTCAGCACACCCACACCCTCACCGCGAGATCGTATGATCTCGTTGTTGGTCAGGTAGAGGTCCAGCTCGTCCACTTTGCCGCGGCAAGCGGTTGTTTACCAGTGCTTTGATCTGCTCGTACGTACCTTCAGGCAGGTCGCGGGCTACGCCCCCAAAGCGAAAGTAATTACACATCATCCTCGATCCGCTGACCGCCTCGAACATATCCAGGATCAACTCTCGTTCTTCGATCGCGTATAGGGCTGGTGTAAAGTACGCGCCGAGGTCATTGAGGAACATCCCGATCGCAAAGATGTGATTGCTGATACGGGTAAGTTCAGCCATGATCACACGCAGATATTCAGCGCGCTCTGGGGGGGCAACTCCCATCAGTTTCTCTACTGCCAGAGCATAGCCGAAGTTGTTGCTCATTGAAGAGAGATAATCCAGCCGGTCGGTGAAGGGCATGTTCTGCAGGAATGTATTCCGCTCACCGATCTTCTCGTGGTTGCGGTGCAGATAACCCATGACAGGTTTCAGTGCCAGGATCGTCTCACCATCCAATGACAACGACCATTCGAAATACCCCATGGGTAGAAGGATGCTGAGGACCAAGATTTACGATCACCTGGTCGGTCTTGATGCCCGAGGACTCCCCCAGCTTCTCGACCAGACCAACGCCGGCATACAATGCCGCGTCATTATCCGGCACCCAGGTCTCTGGATTGAACCCGGCAGGGTACTCGACATTGTTGGTAAACGGATTTTTATCCTCGATACGCCAGACCTGCCCGTCGGGCCAACGGCTTTTGAATGGTTTGCGTCTCCTCTTCGAAAAAGGGTTCCTGCCAATCTTTTCGCAAAGGATAGCCCTGGAATCCCTCCCACATCAATATCCGTCGCAGATCCGGGTGCCCTTCGAAGCGGATGCCCATCAGGTCCCAGGCTTCTCTCTCCTGAAAATCCGCACCAGGATATATGGGCACCAGCGACGGGACAGAAGTCTCCTCTCGTGACGCCCTGGTCTTTACAACCAATCCCGAACCACCCGTGCTGCGATATAGGTGATATACCACCTCGATAAAGTCATCCGTCAGATAATCTACCCCGGTAACGGATGATAGATAGTCGTATCCAAACTCATCGCGTATTGCTGTGACCACCTCGATCAGGTGCTCAGCCTGGACAATATAGCCTTCATATCCCTTGCGATCATCAAGGCTGACATACTCGGGGAATCGGGAGACCAGGCTGTCCGCCTGCTCCTGAACTTCTTCTACAGCGATCTGTTCACTCATTGCATACCTCGTTTACGCAGGCTCCGTTGCTGGAGTACCTTCTTCATTGACGGGAGACCCCTGCTCTTCGAGCAATTTTTCCTGGGTCACTTTCCTGATCAGGTCATACTGTCTTGGATCGATAATATCTGGACCCAGGATCGGTACAGGAACTGTCTCGACGCCTTCCTTTTGATACCAGCGTACCTGTTTGATCGATTGTGCATCGATCCTCTTCTGGAGGGTGATCAATCCGTGCAGCAAAGCCTGTGGGGTTGGTGGGCAGCCAGGGATATAGACATCCACCGGGATATAGCGGTCGACACCCGGTACAACGTTATAGCCTTCCTTGAACGGACCTCCACCAGATGCACAGGCACCCATTGCAACCACGTATTTTGGCTCCGGCATCTGGTTATATAGACGGACGATCTGGACGATCATTTTCTTCGTTACCGTACCGGAAACGATCATCAGGTCAGCCTGGCGCGGGCTGGGGCGCATCACTTCCATGCCAAAACGGGCAAAATCGTACCGGCTCGCTGCAGTACAGATCATCTCGATCGCACAGCAAGCCAGCCCAAACATCATCGGCCAGATTGACGATCGCCTACCCCAGTTGTAGATCTTGTCCAAAGTGGTGATCGCCACCTGCCCTTGTAGTTCTGGGGGGATATCGTATCCGGTGGTATTTACATCTTCACTCATTGGTTAATATCTCCTCTAACCATTCTTGATAAATAGCCGAAAGGATTAAGTCGTTAGCAAGCTCTTTATCATCGTAGAAATTTGGGAGTTCTGTCGTCCAGCGATATATCATCCCTAACGAAACGTTCTCGACCTGTATATCTGGATGCCACCGGATCAGCTCCTGAGCGATAGCATATGTGTCTTCCCAACTGAGAAAGTCATCCATAAGCAAACAATTGAATAATCATTTTCCAGATGGTTCTGCGTTAATTATACCCTCGAACATACGCCTGTCAACCCAGAATATAGCAAACATATATTTGCTAAATTACCGTTGGAGTAGTATAATCGTGCTCATGGCAAACACAAGGCAGCTGATAATGGAGTTCCTTGAGAGCAAGCAGATCGGAACCGCCCCGGAGATAGCTCGCGCGATGAATATGACCCCTGCCAACGCCAGACACCATATTTCGATCCTGGTGGATGAGGGGGCAATTGTCGAGATAGGAACACGGCGCACAAAGGGTCGTGGTCGACCATCGTTGCTGTATGCAGCATCCAGTCATGCCAGGCAGCATAACCTGGACCAACTGTCAAGTGCATTATTGGATGAGCTGCTGCTCGGTAAGACCCCTGATGAAGCCGCTCAAGTGCTTATGCGCCTCGCAGAGAGATTGAATGATGGCAGTCCTTACACATCCAGTCTGACGCAGCAGCTGTATAAAGCAATCCTGAGATTGAACGAAATGCACTATGATGCCCGGTGGGAAGCGCATGCGGACGCCCCTTACCTCATTTTCGGTTTCTGCCCTTACGCCAATATATTACCTGAGCACCCGGAGTTATGTGTGCTCGACACTCACCTGATCGAGACACTACTCGCCAGACCCACCAGGCAAATCGATAAGCTTGCCAAAGATGAAAGAGGCGCGGTTTATTGCAGGTTCCTAATCGGGAAAAGGGTAAGTCCTAATATAATTACCCCATCACCGCAGATCATTGGTACCTAGATTCATGTATACTATATCTATCTTTTGGCAATCCGCTGAAAATATCGTAACGAAAAGTCTCAGTTAGAATGGCGGCTTGCCAGTTTATACGAGGCTTAATTCGCACGCATTAGGAGATGCCGACAAATGAGGAAGATCGCCATTGCACTCGCCAAAGGTGGTGTTGGTAAGACAACCAGCGCAGTCAATATTGCGGCGGGATTGGCAGAAAAAAACCAACGCGTACTGTTGATTGATGCCGATACCCAGGGACAGGCAGCCCGATCCCTTGGAATTCAGTCGCACTTGGGTCTGGGGGAGCTGGCATTGGGCGAGGTGTCTTTTGAAGAAGCCATCTCCAGCGCGCGCGATAACTTATGGCTACTCTCCGGAGGTCCTTCCTTGGCAGGATTAAAAATGGCAATAAGCAAAAAGGAGTTCGGAGGAGAACAAACGCTAAGCGAGACGATTTACGGTCTTGACGACCGCTACGATTATGTAATCATTGATACTGCACCCGGTTGGGATTTACTAACAATTAACGTGCTGTTTTACGTGCAGGAGATCCTGGCCCCAGTCTCTCTTGAGGTATTGACACTCCGCGGCTTACTCGATTTCACTCATAATATTTCGAGCATTCAACAATACCATCCCCAATTGACATTACGCTATGTTGTACCCACTTTTATGGATCGCCGTGTTCGGAAATCAGGGGAAATACTTGATCAACTTTCAGCACATTTCAGCCCACAGCTCTGTTCCCCAATTCGATATAACGTACGCCTTTCTGAAGCACCAGGTTATGGACAAACGATCTACGAATATTCCCCGAAATCAACTGGAGCCGAAGATTACCACATTTTAACTGAAAGGATTATGCAAGATGGCCGACAGAAAACAAACGCCTGATATCTTATCGGAGATCATGAGCGGACCTCCCCTTCCTCCAGCAAACAAACAAATTGAGGCTGGCAAGCAGACCAGGACAACGAAAAACCCTGCAAAATCATCCGAAAGCCAGAAAACGAACCAAATTAATTGGGAATATAGGCTGGTTTCGTTCCAGGAGCACAAAGGGGTTCACCCAAGGTTCGTGAACGGAGTCGAGATACAGAACTGGATGAACGCTCCACTTATCCATGCTTATATCGACCAGTTAGCACAAGAAGGGTGGGAAATAGCTGCCGCCAGCAGCGGTCAACGTCTCTACGGTTTGTCTGATACACACCATTTATATTTGAAGCGTGAGCGTACTAAACAGAAACCATAATAGGAGTTACACTGTTCAGGAGTAAATCGGTAGTGTTTAGGCGTGCATCTCCTGCCCAAATACCACTAATCCCCCACCAACTTACTATTAAAGAGAGAGGAAATTCCTTGATGAGCAAGAAAAAGACCAGTAATCCCAAAGACTCAAAGCGATATGCCTCCAGGACTAAATCCGATAAACCCAATAAAAATTGGCTGCTCGCGGGGCTGGCGGTTCTTGCAGTGATTGCCATTTCAGCGTTCTTATTCCTGCAAAAGGATCGGGCGTCCCCAGCAGTATCAGCACTCAATCTTCCGGCTGAGGTTTCAGTAAGCGAGGCGGCCGAAAAAAGGGAGCAAGGCGCATTCATCCTGGATGTCCGGCAGCCTGAAGAATGGCAGGAATACCACATCCCAAACTCGACTTTGATACCACTCGGTGACCTACCAGCACGATTGAATGAAGTCCCCAAAGACCAGGAAGTGGTCGTCGTTTGCAGGTCGGGCAACCGCAGCCAATCCGGGCGCGATATCCTGCTCAATGCCGGCTACGACAATGTAACCAGTATGAGCGGCGGCTTGAAGCAATGGAGTGCCAGCGGATATGAGACTGTCAGCGGTCCGTAAGTCTGCTATCTAGCTGATTGTGCCAACCCTGGCTGTTGCCTGTTCAGCCACCCCAAATTACCTCTTGCAAAATTGAACAAACGAGATATAATAGAACTTGCGTTCTATTATATCTCGTTGCCTGCATCATTGGTATTAAGATCCTGTAATTGGATCGAGGCAAAATTCGTTCAGGAATATACATCGATTAATGAATAATCTGCGGTTCGCATACACCTGTTTTTATATCATCGGTTTACACGTGATCGGCATCAACATATAATGAATAATGATGTCAGGTAAAATGCTTCGCTACTGGATCATACCGATTGCCCTACTGGCAATTGGGTTCGCTTTGCCAAAAATGGGCTACGCACAATCTGCTGATACACCAGCGCCAGATGGCTTCTACCTGGTTGCCTCCGTCCCTGGCATTGACCTGTACCGGAAAGATTATTCCGGCGGCAGTCCGGATTATGTGCAGGTGCTGGATCTGAGCCAGGGAGCGCAGATCATCCCAATGTACGGGAAGGTTGTTGAGCGGCGGCAGGGGAAGGGCGCTTATGGTGGCGACGATGCTGAGTTTACCAGCCAGAGCCTTCAAAAATACTGGAAAGAATTAAGTGCGATTTATGAAGATGCATTTTGCGTCCTCAACGGTCAATTCTTCTATATGCCAGAGAGCCCGACACGCCTCCCATTCCCTCTGAAGGTAGCTGATGAGATCATCAGTGACGGCTATGGATTGAATGAGTTCCCAGACAATAAACTGCTGTTGGAGCTTTGGCCGGATCAGGCCAGGATCACCCCCCTTACTTACGAGAGTTTATACGGGTCTAGTGCCCCGGATATCATCGCCGGGCTGACGCAGACGGCAAACAAACGGTCCGACCGCTATGTTGGGCGGACGTTTGTCGGTGTGGATGACCGAAACCAGGATGGAACCACCGAAATTATATTGATCTTCAACTCTAGAATTTCGAGGCAGGTGGATGCAGCCAACGTGCTGTACAGCTTTGGCGCGGACCAGGTTATGATGTTAGATGGTGGCGGTTCAACCCAACTCTCTTGCCAGGGAGAGGCGCTGGTTAGCTCAGATCGCCCAATTCCACAAGCAATCGGTGTGGTTGCAGCATCAAATGCGCTGCAATTCCTCCAGCAGCGCGAAGTCTATCGATGCCGTGGTTGTGGAAGCCTCTGTGATCGCACCTCCTCCTGATGCTGTAGCGGGTCTGCCCGATGCGCAGGTCTCATTCGATCACGCATCGGGAGACGGGAGCATTGACTTTGGGAACGTGGTATGGGTTCCGGTGATGATGACACCGGTCGTCGCCATCCTGGCGATATTCGTGAACCGGCTGAGAAGCAATATCCTCTGAGCTCCGAGTTTAAACTTACCTTCGGAAGACGATCGAATACTCGCCAACCGGGTCGATTACTTCACTGCCATCTACCCGTGTCACGATCACAGCCAGGCGCTCATCGCTGTTTGCCTCGTTCAGTCGAATAGTCTGGACATGCTGGTTGGAGGTCGTCCATTTTACGCCGCTCTGGTCCTCTCCCACAACATTCTCCCCAGGGATCAAACCCGCTTCCAATTCATCAACCCGCATCAATTGAACCTCAAAATCTGCGACAGCGGACAAATCATGGAATTCGATTTCCATCTCCTGGTCATCCATAAACGATACCTCTACAAAATCCATCCCATAGCTGCTGGGGACGCCGCCTGCGAATTCAACTACCCCATCTGAGAAAGCGATCTCATCCACTGGTGGATTGGAATACTTGCCATCTGGGTTATAGAAACCACAGTTCGCATAATACTCATCCTGAGCGCACATACCCGCGACCCTCAGTGTGTAGATCGTCCGGGAGAAATCTGCTAGAACTCTCCCGGTATGTCCGGAAAGGACAATCCACCTGCCCATCCAAAACCCTATCCATCAACTCCTGCATCGACTGGGCGATGTCAAACCGCTCGGCATCAACAATCCCTGCTGCATATAATAATTCTAAAGTCCTGCGGATCACCCGCATACCTGCAGCCTGATCCATGTTATTACCCTTTGATCCACCACACTGTTCGTAAAGGAAACGCCAGTATATTGCTGTCCGGTAAGGATCGAGCTCTCCATAGCGGGTATTCAGGTCAGGTTCAGAGAAAGAACCTCCGGCTAAAAATGCGTTTACCTGGGTTAGATAAGACCCTTCCGCATAGAACTCGATCTCTGGCATTGCGACGGAAGCGACCATAACTGCCATCCCCTCCGTTACGGATGCCCAGGCATCTCCGTCTGCGTCGATATCGCCATCACCACCTTGCCCGAGATTGATGTTTCGCTGCAAGTTATGGAACAGCTCGTGATGAAATGCGCTCATCATCCCATCTATGAGTTTGTCATATTCTGCATAACCTTGATTAGATGTATTTAGCGATATGCCTGAATGAGCTGAGGAGGGTGCTCGGCCGTGGTACCAGACGCCCGGTGAGGTCAAAGCAACACTCATCCGTTCAGCATCGACCCCCTCCCTGTAGCTGTACCATTCAGAATACCAGGTGAAGCCCCAGGTTTCAGACTGCAGCTGGACTGCATCCAGCATAGAGGGCAGTAGACTATCCCGCACAAATCCATCTACTTCTTCCCGCACCAGACGCGTTATTGGATCCAAATGGTCATGCTGATAAACGAACATATCACAGTAATAAACAACCAGCTCATCGGGTGCAGCTCCCGGAACTTCTTCGCTCATCTTCGGCAGGGCAACCAGCCACTGATTCTCCAACAAGAATGCGGAGGTCTCTTCATGGATGAAGAGCGGCTCCTCTTCCGTGTGTTGCGAGTCCGTCAGAAGAACACTCATCCGGTAATAGTCTGTTGGCGTTGGTATACTGTTCTCATCGAGGGTCGCATCTGCACCGAATGTATGCGTGATCGTCGTCCTGCTTCCATTTTGAGGCTGACTTACCTGCTGCCTGGTCTCCCAGACCGGGATTATCGCTCTGCCAGACCTCCACAAGTCAGGATCTGGGTGCTGGGTTTCCAAGCGGATGGTCAGGGTTATTCCAGTACTTGCTGCCGGCAAGCTGTTGATTGTGATGACCAGCGTGCGCTCCCTTGGGTCGGTCAGCTCACCATTCCGGTACAGAACCAGATGAGCCAATCGCTTTTCCCGAGCGATCTCTCCATCGATCGTCACTCCGTTGTGGGTCTTGAAATCGATCATGGCGCTGGATTGGGCGTGCAGCTCGATGGAGCTGATGTACTTATTCTCAGAGAGAGAAATGATCGCGGCGGGATCGTGACTTGCTGGGTCTACCATCGGAGTGCTGTCTGCAATCTTGCCCGTATCACTTCCCCAATATTTGGCAGTATTACCGACCAGGATACTTACGCCGATTATCACAATTATGAATGGAGACAAGATTACTTTCATGGGTCACACACCTTTATCTGGGAGAGCGCCTTTATCTGGTTCAATAATACGGATACAGCGTCCCGTCATGGTTGCAGAGTGCGTCCCAAATAACGTCCCGGTAAGGAATTTAAATAAACATGTGCAGATCATCCGACCTGCACATGCGCTTAGATGCTGAAAACGCCAGTATTTATTCTACCGTGACACTTTTTGCCAGGTTACGAGGCTGGTCGACATCCAGACCCCGCAGGGCAGCTATATGATATGCCAGCATCTGAAGCGGGATCACGCTCGTCACCGGGGTCAGCATCCAGGGGGTCTCTGGCAGCCAGATGACATGGTCTGCGACACCCGGGATCTGATCGTCACCATCAGTTGCCAGGGCGACGACGGTGCCGCCGCGCGATTTTGCCTGCTCCAGCTGGCTGAACATTTTCTCATACCAGGGATCACGCGGTGAAATCACAATCACCGGCATGCTGCGATCGATCAGCGCAATGGGACCATGCTTCATCTCCCCCGCCGGGTAGCCCTCCGCGTGTATATAGGATATCTCCTTCAGCTTGAGGGCACCTTCGTATGCAGTTGGCATATTGATCCCTCGACCCAGATACAGGCAGTGGCTGGTGTTCATTAACGCGCGAGCTACCTTTTCGACCTGCGGCTCTCGATCGAGGCACTTACCCGCCAGAGCAGGTACCAGCCGCAGGTCGGCAATCAGTGCCTTGCGCATTTTTTCGGGGAGGCTGCCTCTCAGCTCGCCCAACAGCACGGCCAGCATGTACATATCGACTAAAGGCGCAGTATAGGCTTTCGTCGAGGCAACCCCGATCTCTGGTCCGGTCTGCATGGAAATATACCCATCCGACATTCGCATCGCCTGCGAACCGATCACATTGACATTCGACCAGAGCGTGGCACCTTTCTTCCGCCCTTCTTCCATAGCTGCAAGGGTATCCGCGGTCTCCCCGGACTGGCTGATCGCCAGGACAACTGTGTCCTCATCGATGATCGGATCGCGGTAGCGGAACTCGGAAGCGATATCCACCTCTACAGGGATGCGGGCGATCGATTCAATCAAGATCTTCCCCACCATACCGGCATGCGAAGCAGTACCGCAAGCAGTGATAAATATCTTGCGGATTTTCTTTGCTTGCTCAGGGGTAAGGTTCAACTCCGGCAGGCGGATATGCCCATCTTCGAAATCCACCCGACCGGCGATAGTGTCGGTCAGCGAGCGGACCTGCTCGTGGATTTCTTTCTGCATAAAGTGACGATACTCACCTTTTTCTGCAGCGACAGGGTCCCAGGCAACATTCTGGACTTCATAAGGAACAGCTTCACCAGCCAGGGTGAACACGCCCAGTTCATCTTTTGAGATCACTGCCATCTGGCGCGACTCTAGGAAGACCATTTGCCGGGTATGCTCCAGAATGGCAGGCATATCAGAGGCGACGAACATCTCGTCCTCGCCTATGCCGATCACAACCCCGCCAGCATTGCCGATTCGGGCTGCGACGATCTTATCCGGCTCGCGAGAGGAAAGCATGACTATCCCATGCGCGCCTTTAAGATGCCCCATCGCCTTGCGCGCAGCCTCGACGAGCCCGTTTTCGGATGAGATATACCGTTCGACCAGGTGAACGATCACTTCAGTATCAGTGTCGGAATTAAAAACTACTCCCTCAGCGCCCAGTTCATCGCGCAGCTCCATATAGTTCTCGACGATACCGTTATGGACCACTACCACGTCCCCGGTCATTCCCAGATGGGGGTGCGCATTGCGCGCGCTCGGGGCGCCATGCGTTGCCCAGCGCGTATGACCGATGCCGATGTGACCGTGCACGGGTGACTCGGCAACCAGATTCTCTAATTTAGCCAGCTTTCCGGCATCTCGCCGTACTTCGATATGGTGATTCTGAAGCACCGCCAGCCCAGCTAAATCATAGCCGCGATACTCCAAACGCTTTAGACCGTTCAGGATGATCGGTGTTGCATCCTGCGGGCCGATATAACCAACTATTCCACACATGAGGTTCCCTCCATATTCTCAAGAACTTACAAATCGCAGCCTGGCACTTCGAAGCCAAACAGGGCGATCTATGCAGATCTAGCGATTTGCACTCGACTGATACCACTCTCGGTCTATTTGTCTGCCAGGTCTCCCCGGCAGCGTTGTAGAGGAGTTTTGTTTGGAGGGAAAGATATCGGGCTGTGGCGCTCCCGCAGGGCTTCCGCTGATCGTTCGATTTTCCCGGTCGCTCAGACAGGCACTCTGAACGGAAACAGGCGGCAATCTTCGGCCTGCACACCGGTTAGCCTCCCTTTGAAGAGGAGGAACCCTGATCCTCGTCACCTCACCGCTCGAGTGGTGAGGCCATGCGCTCTCTTCCCCAGATTATTCTATGCCGGTCACCTCCTGATATTATTGGGTCAGCGATGCAATTATACTGTATGAAAAATGTTAATTCCTGACACTTCTATCATATTTAACCCTTGACCGCCTGTATCCCAACCGATATAATATTCCCACGATAAAAACTAAGATACCTTGAATCACTCCCAGATAAGCGTTTGAAGCGGAAGTGCTCAATGCGCTTGTCTTTGTTTGTCTTATTTAACTGTTCGCTAGTTTCGAATTCTGACCCAGTCTTATCAAAGCAGGCCCAACGATTATTTCTTCTATAAATCACCCCAAAATATCGACAACCGATACCCTTACCCACATACCCATATGTGGGGCAAGTACTGATTTTGACACAGTGATGGTAGAGATATGCCTGAGAATAAATTGAAACATTTGTGGAGCAACGCACATAGGAGGCGACCGAGTGGAAACTAAGGGGCTGACTAAACTTCGCATCAGTCTGGCTTCTCCGGAGACGATCAGAAGCTGGTCCTACGGGGAAGTCTTAAAACCCGAGACGATTAACTACCGCCGGCTGCGCCCGGAGAAAGATGGCCTCTTTTGCGAAGCTATCTTCGGACCGCAGCGCGATTGGCAGTGCTACTGCGGTAAATATAAGAATATCCGCTATAAAGGTATTGTGTGTGATAAATGCGGGGTTGAAGTAACCCGCTCATCAGTACGACGCGAGCGCATGGGGCATATTGAGCTCTCCGCGCCGGTCGCACACGTATGGTACACCCGCCGCATCCCATCCTATCTGGGATTGCTGCTGGATATCTCGCGCCGCAATCTCGACCGGGTGCTCTATTTTGCCCAGTATGTTGTCACTTATGTTGATGAAGATGCACGCCAGAAAGCGCTCAAGCGCCTGGAAGAGAAGATCAGCGTAACTGAGCGCGAGCAGGCGACCCTGATCAATGCTCAAATCGCCGAAACGAAAGCTATCCGCGACCGTTCGGTTGGCGAGCTGAACCAGCACATCAACCAGATCGAGACCCGCTTCGATGAATTGCTGGCAGAGCAGCTTGACCCGGTGCTCAAAGCCGGTCAGCGGCTGGAGACAACCCTGCAGGAACAGCTGAATGAGGCCGCTGCGAGCGCGATCCATTTCCCCGACACGGAGATCGTGATCGTAGAGAAGAACGAAACGATCGGCAACCAGCATCTCGCTGCTGTACAGCTGGTGGTAAAAGAACGCCTGGAAGATCTGGAAAGCGAACTCAAAGACCAGCGACAGCGTGAGATCGACCAGACGAAGCTGGAGATCGAGACAATCCGTGCAGAAGCAGACCTGAAAATGGAAGGCTTGCGCGGGGATTTGGATGAACAGGCCAGTGCCACCCGCTCCGAGAACTCCCGCCTGCGCGATGAGCTGCTCGACCTGCGCCCGCTGGCATTCTTCGGAGAGAGTCGCTTCCGGGAGCTTAAATCCCGCTGGGGGCAGGTTTTCCGGGCAGACATGGGTGCGGAAGCCTTTTATGACATCCTGCGCCGTGTTGACCTGGACAAGCTTGCAGAGGAGCTTTGGCTGGAGCTACGCACTTCACGCAGCAAACAGAAGCGAAAGAAAGCCACCAAGCGTTTGAAAGTTGTCGAGGCCTTCCGCCGCTCGGGAAACAGACCTGAGTGGATGGTCTTGACCGTGCTGCCAGTCATCCCCCCGGACTTAAGGCCGATGGTCCAGTTGGATGGTGGGCGATTCGCTACATCTGACCTGAACGACCTTTACCGCCGGGTCATCAACCGCAACAACCGCCTCAAGCGTCTGTTGGAACTGGGGGCGCCAGATGTGATCGTCCGCAATGAGAAGCGTATGCTTCAGGAAGCGGTCGATTCGCTGATCGACAACTCGCAGCGCGGCAAGGCACTCTCTCGCCGCGGCCGGCGCGAACTGAAATCCCTGAGCGACATGCTCAAAGGCAAGAAAGGACGCTTCCGCCGCAATCTGCTCGGCAAGCGCGTAGACTATTCGGGTCGTTCTGTGATCGTCGTCGGACCGCAGCTCAAGCTGTACCAATGCGGGCTGCCAAAAACGATGGCTCTGGAACTATACCGCCCCTTTGTCATCTCACGGCTTGTCTCTCATAACTACGCGGCAAATGTGAAAGGCGCCAAACGCCTGATCGAGCGCAACCGCCCCGAGGTCTGGGAAGTCTTGGAAGAGGTGATCAAAGAACGACCGGTGCTGTTGAACCGTGCGCCCACACTCCACCGTCTTGGCATTCAGGCTTTCGAGCCGGTGCTGATCGAAGGCAGCGCAATTCAGCTGCACCCCCTGGTCACGACAGCCTTCAACGCCGACTTCGATGGCGACCAGATGGCGGTACACGTACCTCTGTCACAGAAGGCGGTCTGGGAAGCGAGGCAGTTGATGCTCTCCTCCAGGAACCTGCTAAAGCCGGCGGATGGCGAGCCGATCATCAGCCCCTCTAAAGATATGGTGCTGGGCGTGTACTACCTGACCAAGCAAGATAACCTCAAACACAAGGGCATGGGACAGATCTTTGCCAATATGGATGAGGTCGAGCTGGTTTACAGCTTAGATCAGGTGGATGTCCATACACCAATCAAGCTGCAGACGACCACCTGGTACGATGATGAAGATAACCGGATGCTCCAGCCTGAAGAGCGGATCATCGATACGACGGTTGGTAGGGTGATCTTCAACCGCATCTTGCCGGAGGAGATGCAGTTCGTAAACTCTGTCCTCGACAAGGGTGGCTTGAAGGACCTGGTAGCAGATTTATACGAAGTCTGCGGTGAGGATAAAACCCCTGATATCGCCGACGCCATCAAAGACATTGGTTTCGCGTACGCTACCCGATCCGGATATTCGCTGGCGGTGTCCGATATCACCGTTCCGAACCAGAAGAAGGAAATCATCCAGCAGGCGCTTCAGGAGCAGGAAGCTGTACAGCGCGATTACCGCCGCGGCCTGCTGACCGAACAAGAACAGAATGAACGTATTATCGAGATCTGGCAGCGTACGACCAATACTGTCGCCGAGGCTGTCAGAAGCTCTATGGATCCGAACGGTAACCTGGCAGCTCAAGCAATCTCTGGAGCTACCAAGGGTGGTTTCGGTCCCATCTCCCAGCTGGCAGGTATGCGCGGCTTGATGGCTGATCCCTCGGGACGCATCATTCCACTGCCGATCCGTTCGAACTTCCGTGAAGGGCTGAACGCGCTGGAGTACTTCATCTCCACTCACGGTGCTCGCAAAGGTCTTGCAGACACCGCCCTGCGTACGGCAGATGCCGGCTACCTGACCCGCCGCCTGGTGGATGTAGCCCAGGATGTCATCATCAATGACCTGGACTGCGAGACCGAAGAGGGCGTGCTCATCCGGCGCTCTGATGACGTGGCTGGACAACCCCTGGGGTCCAGGCTCTACGGTCGTCTGGCAGCGAACCGGGTTGTCGACCCCGATACCGGCGAGATCCTGGCAGAAAGAGACGACGTTTTGGATCACGATGTCGCTCGGCGGATCAGCAACTCGGGCGTACAGGAAATATTGGCTCGCTCTCCTTTGACCTGTGAGCTGATCCACGGGATATGCGCCAAATGCTATGGTCTGGACCTGGGTCGTGGCAAGCTGGTCGATATCGGCTCTGCAGTTGGCATCGTGGCTGCCCAATCGATCGGCGAACCCGGCACCCAGCTGACGCTGCGCACCTTCCATACCGGCGGTGTAGCCGCCGGTGGAGACATCACAACCGGTCTGCCTCGTGTGGAAGAGCTGTTCGAAGCACGCAAGACACCTAAAGGTGAAGCAGTTGTTTCCGAAATCGGCGGTGTAGTCCAGGTGATGCACTCAGATCGCTACAGCGACCTGCGGGTTGTGCATGTGGAATTTCAGCGCGCTCATCAACGATGAGTACGACCTGCCGGAGGGCTGGACGATCGCTGTTGAGGATGGGGATGAAATCAGCCAGGGAGACGTTCTGGCCTATCATGGTGAAGAAGCAACGATCGTTGCGCAGAATGCCGGACGGTCACGGATCGAGGATGGCAAGGTGATTGTCTCGCACGAGACTCCGTGAAGAAGCCGACTACGACATTCCAAGCACAGCGCGATTGCTGGTACGCGACGGCGACCATGTCGAGCCCGGCAAACCGCTCACGGAGGGTTCCTTGAACCCACATCGTATCCTGAAGATCCAGGGACGCCAGACTTGCCAGATGTACCTGCTGTCTGAAGTTCAGAAAGTGTACCGCTCCCAGGGTCAGAACATCAACGACAAGCATTTCGAGGTCATCATCCGCAAGATGATGTCCAAGATACAGGTCTCTCGACCGGGTGATACAGATTACTTGCCAGGCGACCTGGTGGATTTCCTTGAACTCAAACAAGGAAACGAGCAGCTGCTCTCCGAAGGGAAGAGACCGGCAAAATTCATCGAAATGCTGTTAGGGATCACCAAGGCTTCGCTCAGCACCGAATCGTTCCTGTCGGCTTCGTCTTTCCAGCACACGATTAAAGTGCTTGCTCAGGCAGCGATCGCCTCCACCGAAGACCCGCTGTACGGTCTGAAGGAGAACGTGATCATCGGCAAGCTGATCCCGGCCGGTACGGGATTCGTCCACGGTCGTTTCACAGAGGAGCCTGAGCCGGAAGAAGAACTTGAGGAACAGGTTGAGATGATCGCTCCGCCAATCTTAGAAGGTGACGCATCCCTAGACACTACTCCTACTGCTGCGGATTAAGCCGCAATTCAATCTGAAGTACATATCCACAAGACTCATCCGGAAAATTCGGATGAGTCTTGTACTTTAAGGTGCGAGGATTTATATTGCGCGCGGTTGTGCTGGAATCCGCACTTTAAACAACGTGTTTACGGCGAAGCAGCCACGCTGCGCTACCCCACACCCATGGTGCATAAAGTGCGAAGCTGACCAACAAAGGGAGTGTAGCCAGGTCAGGTGAAATCACAAGCAGAGTGGTAGCAAGTGCAGCGATTCCCCATTCTGCAGTCCCGAGCCAGGCCAGCAGTCGGGGGTAATCTGGCGTGGCATAAACAGCCGGGAGAAGCAATAATCCAGCGAATGAATATAAACCGAATGCTGCTACGTTGGTCAGGCCATAGGCAAGACTCTCCATGGAAAGGAAGCCTGCCTGTAGGGCTAATCCTACATCTAGGGGAGCTGTGATCATGGCATGCGCCAGGTGTGGTATGACTGTCAAGTTGATCAGCACACCAACAAGATCGACTGCCGCGGCAACCAGAGCAATACCTATCGCCAGGGAACCCCAAGGGAGGCTCTTGTCCAGATGGCGACCGATGGCGAAATAGCTCCATGCAAAGCTGAGGGTAACCGCGAACCAGAATAGCCAGCCGCCCTGCCAGCGTCGAGCATGCTCGATTATCCAGCCAGAACGCTGCAGAAGATCAGGCTGACGGGCGATCGTACCTGGTCCCAGGATAACTCCGGCAACCAGCAATGCCAGGAAGGTGTTGATCAGACCTGCCAGCAACAGGCCCAGCACGTCTAAGCACACTGATGAGCGGGTTGCATTCATGGCTGGGATACGTTTTTTTCGGCGTCTCGATAACTTAAGCTGACGCCCAGGCTGGACAGTACGACCAGACCTGCGAGTGTATAGTAGAGCACCAAAGAAGAACTGGTCTCAGGATTTAGATCTGCCGGATGGAGCAGGGGCAGCAGGATGAAAAGCAGCGCGGTGGCTGGAGCCTGCCAGATGATGGGACGGATCCGCAGCCAATCGCGGTCCCATATTGCCCATGCGTAAGCAGCAGCATGAGTTGTAAAAAGCACCCCGATAAGTCCTCCGACCAGGGGCGGCAGCTTCCAGGGCCAATACTGGTTGACCACCTCAATCTGGAATAGCAGAGCAAGGCTGCAAACCAGGCTGATAAAAAGAAAGACACCCAACAGCAAGCTGGTCGAGAGTTTTAATGGAATCTGGACCGGCAACTGCCCGCCATTCTTTTTCTCCTGGGTCACAAACACGTATGGCGCTGCGAAGAACAGCACCAGGTACATACCCAGCCAGTAGGTCAGGTGAAACCAGGGATGTGCCAGGAACGGCTTCAGGTAGAAGAAAGTCAGTACAGTCGCCAGGATAGAGAAGAGCGTGATGACCAGCATTACGATCCGGACGCGCGCCCAGCTGGTTTGATATGCACCGATGCCAACCATGATCAGGGCGTTAGCGTACATCACGCCCATCAGCCGGGCATTGATGACCGGCTTGACGGTCCAGACAAACAATTCCTCAGTCATGCCCGGCAGTGTCATCAGGATCGTGATGGCGGGTACAGCATTAGCGAGCAATATTAAAAAGACAACCTTCACCGGGATTGGGAGATCGTTTGACCACCATTGCTTGAGTTTATTCATGCTGCCTCCAGTCTATTATCGAACTTCACCTTTGCGGATCACAAGATACATCCTTGATAATATCTTCCTGATAGGTGAAGACACACTTGACCCACATGCGCGCAACTGGTTGAATACTCGATGGCGCCTAATATATTGCTAGAATATACCAATAAGGAATACTAAAGCAGATTGATCGCACCCCCCGTCACATCACCACAATTTGGGATAAGAGAGGCTTGTTGGTATTGCGGGATTGGCCGGAGAAGAAAACCTCCCTTGAACAGTAATACACCAGGCAATTATGATACCCGATGCCGGAAGGGTCAGGAAATAAATCGACGGGCCATCTCTTAATCCCAGCCGAGCTTTCCTTCTAACTCGTGTTTGACTTCTCGCCACTCCCGCTGCAGAATGCTGTAATAAACCGATGAACGCAAACTCCCGTCAGGTAAGACCATATGGTCGCGCAGCACACCTTCCTGCCGGGCACCGATCCGTTCCAGCGCCTTTTGTGAACGCTGGTTGCGCACATCGGTCTTGAACTGCACACGTGCGCAGCCTAGCACCTCGAACGCGTGGCGCAAGAGCATATACTTGCACTCGGTGTTCACCGCAGTACGTTGGTGTGCAACCGCATACCATGTGCCGCCGATCTCCAGCGATCTGTTCTGCGGTTGAATGTCTAGGTAGCGGGTAGACCCGATCGCCTGGCCTAATTCCTGGTGTATCACCGCGAAAGGAAGGTCGGTGCCTGCAGATTGGGCAGATAACAGCTCGTCCACCCACACAGCCATGTCCTCCGGCGACCTGACCACCCTGTAGCGCATATACTGCCAGATGCTCTCATCTTTACCTGATGAATATAGCTCAAAGGCATGGTCTGCTCTCAGAGGCTCCAGACGGACGACCCGTCCAGTTAGCTCAACCGGTTTGATTTCCATGCTCATTATCTCCACACCCTTTCCACTCGCCGGCAGTATTAAGATTTAACTGCAGCCAGAAGGAGTGCTGCCGCTGTATCGGATATAACTATTCTAACCTGATATCTCCAAAAATGACCACATTCGAGCGTACCAATATCAATGGGTTGACTTTTCACCCATAACCACTTAATATAACTAGGCAAACCACTGAAAAATATCTGAAGCATCAATCCAAATATCCACCCTGGCTGGTGACTGGCTCGAGATAGAATGTATCCGATCCCGGCAGCAGCTTTTTGGAAGAATTCGAGAACCTTGGAGAAGACCAGTATGGAAGTTGGTATGGTTCAAAAGATCGATATCGATCATGAGATGCAGCAATCTTATCTGGATTACGCGATGAGCGTAATTGTCTCACGTGCCTTACCCGACGCACGCGACGGAATGAAACCCGTCCATCGCCGGATCTTGTACGCGATGCACGATATGGGTATGCGCTCCGATTCGCCTTACAAGAAATCTGCCCGCATCGTTGGTGAGGTGCTTGGCAAATACCATCCGCATGGTGACGTTGCCGTCTATGACGCCATGGCACGTATGGCTCAGGAGTTCTCGATGCGCTGCACTCTGGTAGACGGACAGGGCAACTTCGGCAGCATCGATGGCGACCCACCGGCGGCTATGCGATATACAGAAGCGCGCCTCACCTCGGCGGCGATGAATATGCTCACCGATATCGGAAAAAACACGGTCAATTACAGCCCGAATTTCGATGATACTCTGACCGAGCCGGACGTATTACCAGCTGCTATCCCGAACCTGCTGGTCAATGGGGCGTCTGGGATAGCTGTGGGTATGTCCACCTCGATACCTCCTCACAACCTAGGCGAGGTGGTCGATGGGCTCAAATTTATGCTGGAAAAATGGGAGCGGCTGGACGATATCGGACTCGAAGACTTGATGCGCTACATTCATGGACCAGACTTTCCAACCGGCGGGGTCATCCTGCAGGCTGATGGCGAGGATGCTCTGGCCGGCGCGTATGGCACCGGGCGCGGCAGGGTCACCGTCCAGGCAAGGACACACTTAGAGGAGATGGAACGCGGACGCAACCGTATCATCGTCACCGAGCTGCCCTACATGACGAACAAGTCTTCGCTCATCGAACGCATCGCCGACCTGGCGCGCGATGAGCGGGTAATCGGGATCGCCGACTTGCGGGATGAATCCGACCGGCAGGGTATGCGTATCGTCATTGAGTTGGTGAAGACCGCCGACCCACAGGATGTGCTGCGCGACCTCTACAAATACACCCCCATGCAAAGCACGTTCAGCATCATCATGCTGGCACTGGTGGATGGAGAACCACGCCTGCTGACCCTGAAGCAAGCCCTGCGGGTCTACCTGGACCATCGCATGGAGGTCATACGACGGCGCAGCGAGTTCGATCTTGAGAGGGCACGCCAGCGCGCCCATATCCTGGAAGGGCTCAGGATCGCCCTAAATCACCTGGATGAGGTAATCTCCCTGATCCGGCGGGCACCCGACGCCGAGACGGCCCGGTCGAGATTGATCAAGCGCTTTAAGTTGAGCCTGGTACAAGCCCAGGCAATTCTAGATCTACAGCTCAGACGCCTGGCATCCTTGGAACGCAAGAAAATAGAAACCGAATACCAGGAGGTGCAGAAGCTGATCAAATCGCTGGTGGGCTTGCTGCTTTCCCCGAGAAAGATGCGCCAGGTGGTCTCTGACGAACTGCAGCTGGTCAAGGATACATACTCCGACCGGCGGCGCACACAGATTGCCACCCTGAAAGCAGGTGAGAGCAGCACACCGCTGACCGTTACCGACCTTGCTCCAGATCAGATGGTCTGGCTTTCCGTCTCCCCGGAAGGTCTTGTTTCCAGGACGGATGATGATAAAACACCTCGCCAGAGCGGCAGCGACGTCCCGCTCATGCTGCTGAAGACCAATACCCGCGACACACTCTACCTGGTATGTGAAGACGGGACCACCGCCGCGCTTCCGGTCCAGAATGTACCGGAAGCGGATAAACCGAGCGATGGCACTCATTTTTCAAGGATATCTGCCCTGCGAGAATCAGATGCTCTGGCGGCATTATTCACTCTACCTGCCAAACAGGATCGGGCGGATGACTGGTACCTGTTTTCCACCACCCGCCAGGGTATGCTGAAGAAGTCCTCGCTTGGAGAGATACCCGGACCATCGGCGAACACCTTTGTGGTGGTGAAAGTAAATGAGGGTGATCGATTAGGCTGGCTGCGGCTGACTGATGGGCAGAGTGATGTTCTGCTGCTAACAGCCAAAGGGATGGCGATACGCTTCTCTGAAGATGATGTCCGTCCGATGGGGCTGGTTGCGGCGGGTGTGATGGGTGTCAAGCTCCAATCGGACGATGAAGTTGTTGGGATAGAGGTCATCCAGGAGGGTGGCGAAATCCTGATGGTCGCAAAGGATGGGAGTGCCAAGAGGGTCGCAGTCAACCAGTTCCCGCGCCAGGGACGCTATGGGCAAGGCGTGGTGGCCTGGAAGCTGCCGGCGAAAGTGCACGCGGTCGGTCTGGCAACTGGAAAAGGGACCACACGTGTTACGCTTCACCTGAAGGAGCTGGCAGCAAAGATGGCACGCATTGATGCTGCACCCCTACAGGGTCGCACAGCAAGGGGTAAAGTGATCCAGGAACTGAAAGCAGGCGACGAGGTTGTCCTGGTAACTGCGCCCTGGGAAGTCGAGCGCCCGATCGTGAAAGCTGAGGCGAAAAAACGAACAATAACCGGGCCCAGCCAGAAGACTCCCAGCTCGTCGGGGCGAGCGACCCGGAAACCTTCGAGCGGCAAACCTTCCGCGGGCTCAAAAGCATCAACCCGCTCGAAGAGCGGGGCGACAAAGAAAACCAGATCTTGAGGGTGTATAGGAGTAATTGGCCGGTGATCCCTGTCAATTACTCCTCTCTTCCCCTAATTCACATTGAAGAAAGTGTAATGGTAGGAGATCTTGTCCTCCAATAGACCGAGGGTATCGTTGCCATTGCGCACCCTGCCGTTCTCGCCGCTGGCTGTCCAGGTCAGGTTGCGGGTATTCCCGCTGCCGGTGTGTCCTGTCAGCACAAATTTGGGGTTACGAATGACCTGGCTGAACAAATTCTCATACCAGGAGCGAATGGCAGTGATCCCCTGAACGGTGCGTGCAGCGTTGACATGCACCGCATTTGGAGCATAGAGACCCAGGATGCGGTCAAGATCCCTGGAATTGAGCGCATCGATATACTTCCGGGCGATATCCGGCGCGGACGGTTCGTCCGACCATGGATGCCTGCTGATCGTCTCCCACACTTCAGGCAAATAGCGTCGGCAATTTGCCCACTCCCAGAAATTGGCAGCCGTCAGATTAAGCTCCAGTGCGGTATCTAAAAACTCTGTAACTTCTTCGGGTGTAGCCTGCCAGCCCCCACTTTTATAGGCTGACCCGGTTGGAATTACCGGCCGGTATGGCGTGATAGCCTGGAACTCTTTCACGCAGCGGGTTAGCTGATCTGCCGGGTTATGCGCCTGCACCCAATACACCTGCGGCATTGTGAAGTCACAACGCTCGAGAAATTCCTTCCAAGGAACCTGCGGGTGGTAGGACGGGAAGCGGTAGGATGAGAGTCCAACGGGAAGATCGGGAAAGGCGGCTCTTAATCTGTCGAGATACTTCTCAGCGGCGATTTTTTTTCCCTGCTCCTTATACTCCTTTTCCACATCGATGACGAAACCGTCCACCTGGCACTGGTTGATGCGCTGGATGGCTTTGTTCGCCTCACCCAGCGGGTCTTTTCCATAGATATACTGCCAGCCCCAGGCCTGGATGCCGCGCTTGTGCAGCGCCTTCACCAGATCAGTCACCAGATCCCTCCCGCTCGGATCAAGGTTATAGCTATACGCGCCGTCGGCGATCTTGATCATGACGTGGGTATAACCGGCTCGAAGGGCTGTTTCTGCGATCGCCAGGCTATCCCCGTTCTCGCAATCGCGTATCTTCCAGATGAAGAATCCTTTTCCTCGCAGTATCATCATCGCTACTCCAGATTACCCTGCCATCCATCAATGAAACAGCAGCTTATCAGCCTCAGCGTTTCAGCTTGGATGGATTGAAGCAGGGGTTGTAATCTTTCCCTAATACCAGTCGGTAAGCTGCCTGACTGCCAGATGCAGCCTCCACGCTGAGCCGGTCTGCAGGCAGACCCAGGACATCCAGAATATAGGCTCCCTGTTCTGGGTCGAATTCACTAGCCAATGCGTACAGCCAGGTCTTCTTGGCCGGTTCTCCAGTGCCCGGCAGTATCGCCGTCTCGAACCCGGCGTAATGCAGCCTTTCTGCTGCCAGAACATCTACGCCTGGGTTAGCCGTATTATTTATTATCTCGATTTCGAGCGCCAGACGATCCTCCTCAGAATCGTCCGGCGGAAGCATCGCTTCCTCGAGCATAATTTGCAATTTATCTCGTTTCGGCAGCAGCACGCTTGCCCCCTGAGGTGTCCACCAGCCTTTCACATACTTACTGCTGATGTAATAGCTGCGGATCCTGGGGGCATCCAGGCTCAATGCCATCGGCGCCAGTGCCAGCACCTGGTTCAGACCGATATCGGTTGTGACGATTTCGCTTACTTCCTGGTAAAGCTCCGGTATGCGAGGCAGCACCCCGATCTGGAGTGACTTGGTATAGATGCCTCGCAAGACTTCCTGCTGGCGGCGGCCGCGATCGAAATCGTTCGAGCGCAGCCTCGAGCGCGCATACCACAGCGCAAGGTCGCCATCCATGTGCACAACGCCTGGACCAACCGTGTACAGCTTCCAATTGTTAGGGTTTTCGAGATTGGCCCGAGGATTGATAACGTGCCAGTCTGTATACGCGCAGACCAGGGGCAGGTCAACACCGCCGATCACATCTACGATCTGCTGGAAGCCGTTGAAGTCTACGATTGCCAGCTTATCTATTCGTATCCCCAGGTTATAGCGTATCGTGTCTTTGAGCAGCGCGGCACCACCCCCGGGATATTTAGACATGACGCCGCGCAAATAAGCTGTGTTGATACGCTGCATCGTCCATCCAGGGATATAAACAAACAGATCGCGCGGGATCGAGATCAAAGATACAACCTGCTGCCGCGGACGGATCGAGGCAATTATCAGCGTATCGGTTCTGAAGTACGGACCAGATCGTTTGTCGGAACCCACCAGTAAGATATTGATCAGGTCACCGCCTGCCGCAGCCTGGTCTCCGAGTAAAGGCATCGGCTTGGGGACTGCAGTCACGAGTGGCGACACGGGCTGCAGGTCTTTTGCCTGTGAGGAGACATTGTTTTCAGGCACCTGCGTAGGGAGAACAACCGGCGTTGATTCGTGGGGTCGGAACGGGGTGGGGGTTAATTCAGATCCGTTCTTGATGACCGGCAGGCGGACCATATACTGCGGGATCGTGGGTGTGGGCGTTTTCTCGATCGTCGGCGACTGGGTTAGCAAAGCCTGGGTTGGCAGCGGCTGGCTGCACCCGGAGAACGCAATACAGACGAACAATCCACCAATGACCCAAAGAAACTTGTGGGTCATTGCCCATTTAACGCTTTTCGAATGACAGCCATAACCTCAGCCTGCCGGGGCACGAGGACCATCCCGCCACCTGGCGTAATCCAGTCGTATACCTGGTTCGGTCCAATGAAATAGTGATGGATTCGGGATGTATCCACCAGCTGAGCTGCCAGAGGGAACAGAGGCACCAATGTCGTCAGTCCCATATCCGTGGTGACATTATCTTTGTATATGGCGTAAAACTCCGGGATGCGCCTAAGGGCATTCAGGCTGAGCATCCTCTGGAAGATCGCCATCAGCACTTCCTGCTGCCGCCTGGAGCGTTGGAAATCGTTGGAGGTTTTGCGTGAGCGCACATACCAGAGCACGGTATCCGCATCCATCGTTTGAGGGCCGGCCGGCACGGTGAAGTAATAACCATTGCGGTAATCAGAGACACTGACACCGACATTCACATCCAGCCCACCAAGGCTGTCGACAACCTGTTTGAAGGATGAGAAGTTAATCAGGACATAATGCTCCGGGCGCACCCCAAAGTTATGCTCGAATGTCGCAGCCAGCTTATCAAAGCCACCTTTTCCCCAGGCGGTGTTGATGCGGTCCATACCCCACCCTGGGATATTGATGTACATGTCACGAGGGAATGAAGTCAGACTGATTGTACCCAGAGAAGGGTTGAGGGTCAGCAGGATGATCGTATCGGTGCGGAAGGCGCTATCCCAGGGTCGTTTATCGGAGCCTAGCAGCAAGATATTAACCTGGTCTGGAGGAAGCTCAAGGGCACCAACCGGAGCAGCCGGATCGAGTGGGAAGGGGGTCGGAACCTCGGTTGGCGCAGTGGTGGGCACAAATACCGGGGCCTCGGTCGGGTAATAGACCGCAGTAGGGGGCACTGGCTGGAATGGAGTGGCAGTAGCAGTCGCCCCAAGGGGTGATTGGACCAACACAATCTGGGTTGAGGCTGCCCGCGGGGCTGCCGCGAAGGATGTGCTGCCAAATCCGGAAGCTGCACAGGAAGTACATACGAAAAGCAGCAGGAATACAACCAGTATCTTGAGCGAGTGTAGTTTCATCACCAAGGCGTTTTCATCCAATAAATAGAACTAATGGGCACAAGTATAACGGAAACATCGTCAAGGATTGGCCTCAGTTGTAGTTGTCAGGCGTGAAGTCTGTGTGTCTGTTGGCAAGGGGATGCTGGTCGAGGTGGCACTGGGCAGCGGCGGGGAGGTTGCTGTGCTGCTGGGCAGCGGTGTCGCCGAAGGCGGTACAGCCGTAGTGGGTTCGAGGGTCGGAGTGAGCGACGGCGGAACCTGGGTCGGGGCGGGTGTATCCGTCGGCAAGATAACCGGTGTGGAGGTTGCCGGAACTGGTGTTGACGTCCCGGGCAGTGGTGTGGCGGAGGGTATCACCGCTGTGGGAGGGATGCTCGTCCAGGTAGCGGGCGGAGGTGTGAATGTCGGCGAGATATATGGCACCGGCGTGACGCTGGGCAGGGTCACTGGCACATTGGGGACGTATAAGCGCTGCCCCACCCGGATGAGCGTATGATCTAGACAGTTGCGATCCATCAGTACCAGGTAACTGATGCCGCGAGCAGTGCTGATGCTGTACAACGTGTCTCCGGGCTTCACATAGTAAATCACCCACCCAAACGGTCGCGGGCAGTAGCCTGTGTTTTGAGTTGGCTGCACGACAGGAGCCATAGGCGTATTGCTCGCCTGAGCTGTGGGAGTAGGAGGCAATGAAGGGACGTGGACGGTCATTCCGGCCATCAGCGCACGCATATCCAGACAGTTATTTTCCCGCAGCTGCTCCACACTTATGCCGTAGCGGGCTGCCAGGCTGGAGAAATCGTCACCGAAATCGACGAACACCTCGACCCAATCTTCCGGATAATCGCATACGTCGGATTTCATCGCAGTGGGGGTGGCGGTAGGCGGATGTGTCGGCGAAGGGGTGTATGTCGGCTCGCCAGGTCGCTGGGTCGGGACTGTCATGGTCAGCGTCGGGGATTGTTCAGCGACCGCGGCTGCTTGCATCCCGCCTTCTGCTAATGACATCATCAAACCGCCGAGTACGAGGATCGTCGATAAGAGAGCAGCCAGCACGCCCAAAACAGCCTGGCTTAGCTCTCTCATTCAAGTCTCCCAGCCCCATTGCTATTAACTTCTGATTTTATAGTTATCGGAAACAGCAGGCTGAATATCGACCCGCCAATGGGACTGCTGTCAACCCATACACGCCCACCTAAGGACTCTGCCAGTGATCGCAGGTAGACCAGGTTCTCCTTGAACTCGCCAGGCTCATTACTGTCGAATCTCTCGCCAGAGGAGCTGGCGGCCTTGCCTACCGGCACGACCTGGGTTACCAATCCATCTCCCTGGTCGATCACCTGGATTAAGACGAAATCTTTGGCGCCATTCTCGCCCTCCAGCCGGACCAGCAGTGTAATCTCCCCATTCACTGGCGAAGCATTGCTGGCACGGGCGAGCAGTGCCTCGACCAGCTTCTGTAATGTAGCCTCGCTGTTGCACAAACCAGGAATTTGCTTCGGTAGGTCCATCCGCAGGGCGATGTTCCGCTCCCTCATCTGGTCCCGGGTGCTCGAGATGGCTTTATCGATCAGATTCAACAGGTCAATATCATCGACAGCAGATTCAGGCAGCGTGCCGTTAGACCCGGCAACCACGAACAGGTCATCCAACATGCCGGTCAGCCGTTCAGCCGAGGTCCGTATGCGTTCCAGGAACCTTCGCTGGAGGGTGCCGAGTATGCCAATCGACTCTCCCAATAGGAAATCGGTGTAGCCGACGATCGATGACATCGGCTGGCGCAGGTCTTGTACCCGCGACAGGAGATCTTGCATCTGCGTGGGCGCAGGCGCACTCATTGCCACCTCTTCTTTGATCTCGAGCAGTTTGCGGTCAGACTCATAGATTAATGATTTGAGATAAGCAACTTCTTCAAGCGCCAGGCGAAGTTCGGCCTCTGCCTGTGATTCAGATATCTCTGCAGCGTGGTCGAGTCCGTCCTCGCCTTCTGGAGCTGCCTGATACCGGTCGACCTGTTCCGAAACATCAAGCTGCAAGCGGGAATTCTCCGCTTGTAATTTTTCGATCTTCTCCTGGGCTGCTTCATGAGCAGCTATCAGAGCGGCCAGACTGGCAGCTTGCACCTTGTGGTCGGATTCGCCTTCCGGATCCATTCCCAACTGGGAGATCAGCAGCTCGTTCTCCCGGCGGATATGTTCCGCATCCTCCTGTGCATCCTTCAACTCAACACGCATTTGGTCTAAATCGTGGGTGAGCGAAGCCAGCAGCTTGTTATGTTGCAAGACATGTGCCAGTGGTCTGGCTGCATCTACCAGCCGGAACTGATCATCGGAGGTCCAACTATGTTTGGTGTAGGGGGTTAGCAGGATCAGACCGGCGAGTAAGTTCGCCTCCTCGTCTATCACCGGCACAGAGAGCAGATGCCCAATGGATTTGATCTCCAGCAGCTTTCCCAACCCAGCCAGATCGGGAGAGCTGCTGCTCGCCGGCAGCCGCAATGGTCGCCCTCGACGAAGAGCGGAGGCGATAACAGGTATCGACTGGCTGTTGAGAATGGAATTGCCCAGCGGCTTCTCCTGGATGAGGTCAAAACTGCTGAGGATCTCGATCTTGCCATGGGGACCCGGTGGAGATACCAGCAGACACAAGTCTGCCAGCCATTCCTGGGCAATCAGGCGTACAATCGACTGGTGCAGCCTCTCCGCATCGGCCTCCTCGAGCAGAGAAAGCAAAGCCGAAAACAGGTCTGGCTGGACTGCCTGATGCTCGGGAGCGACTTGATCCCCAATCCTTTCAGAAGACTCGGGCTGGAACGCCATCAGGTCAGCCGAGAAACGCAGCGGCAGCATGAGCAGCATCGGAAAGGCTACCATCTGCGCCAGGCGTACAGCGCCTGCAAAATCTCCCTCGGGGTATGGATAAGTGAGGTACGCGATATCACCGATCAGGAATATCAAGAGCATCCCCAGCCCGTATCCCCAACCGGCTGAGCGGTTGAGCGCCAGCATCAGACCACCGGCGGTAGATACTGCGATAGATATCATCACGCTGGCTGTATCTGGCCAGCTGCCGATGAAATCAGACTGTGTGCTTTGGGACGACCACCAGACCAGGCTGAAAACGAATAAGGTCAGTACGAGCACTGCCAGCAATAGGCTGGCGGTATCCCCTGCCCGGCTTGGCAGTGGAAAGACCCACATCCATACGACCAGCACCAGACTCAGCAAGTTTACGGCCCGATCGATCGGCGGCAGCAGTACACTCCCGTTGATAACCCCCTGCCATGCCAGACCAGCAGCAACAAAAAGCACCAGGCGCAGAAGCAGCACCAGCCCAAGACCGAAGACCATACGCTTGCTCTGCGCCGTTCCAGTCTCACGCCAGTATTTTAAGGAAATTGCCAGCGCACCTGCAAGCGAAAATGCCAGCACCAAGTGGTATACTAAGTTGCCGGGAGGGTTCAGCAGCAGAGCAATGATGTCCTGGAAATAACTACCCATCTCCGCCTCGACAACCATTATAGCACGCTGAACACAACTGGCAGATAAAGTATAGGTTGACAAAAACGCAAATCAAGGTAAAATATCGAGCGCGCCGAAGTGGCGGAATAGGCAGACGCGCTACGTTCAGGGCGTAGTGAGCATTCGCTCGTGTGGGTTCAACTCCCACCTTCGGCATATCCCCTCTCAATTGTATATAGAGAGGGGATTTATTTCTTCCCTCGCTCAAGATCGCCTCATGTTACTTCTCATTACTACATTCCAAACACGCATTGGCAACATACTTGCAACTTTCAGGCCAATTGATCTCTCCCTGGTTTGCAAATAGGTAAGCCTGCAAAAGGGAGAAATGATGAACTTACTTCCCGTCGTCGGGGACTCAGATGAGCTGTTCGAACTCGGCACCTCATCCGATCGATTTATTACTTGCATCATTTGGAGGGCTGCGGTAAGATCATAACGATGAAACCACTGAAATTCAGCTGGAAATACGCCATCATCATCCTAGGCATCATTCTGCTGGCTTATCTGGTACTGGATTTTAACAGTCGTATGGCGAACATGCGCAATCTGAGCATACAGAGAGATCGGGTCGCAACACAGTTGAGCGAGCTCGAGCAGGAACAGGCTCATCTGGCGACCCAGATCGCCTTCGCTACGTCGGATGCAGCAGTAGTCCAGTGGGCTTATGAAGATGGTCGCATGGTGCGAGCCGGGGATAATCCAGTCATCCCGCTTCCACCTGCAGAACGCACCCCGGCACCACCGCCCGCGCCGGTGGTCACACAGCCGGTGGTGGACAACTGGGAGATCTGGATGTGGCTGTTCGTCGACCGGCAGTGATATATAGGCAATCCTGAAGAGTCAGCCACCTGCAGAGAGAATTACCTGAAAATTTAGCGGCGCTTGACGCATATAAAGGGGCGTGCTATAATGTGAGCCGCTCTTCCAGAAGAGCAGAGTCGTCAGCGACGCAACGATGCGGGGTGGAGCAGTGGCAGCTCGTCGGGCTCATAACCCGAAGGTCCTAGGTTCGAATCCTAGCCCCGCTACTCATCTGAAACCATAGCTCGTCGGGCTATGGTTTTTTGATTGGCCCGACGGTGAGAGATTGGCAAAATCTTAAAATCGGAGGATTTTGACATGAACCACTCACCGTCGGGCTCGTTATTATTGAGCAAGGCTATTCCTGGCTTCATCAACTACAAAACAGCCGAGGGCTTAGCCCTGCGCACGATTGACTCACACGAGCGCCTGCTCAACAAATGGCTCGAACACATCGGGGATCAGGAGATCGGCAAGATCACTGCCCAGGATGTGGTCGCCTATCTGAGCTGGCTGCGCAACGAATACACCCCGCGCCGCTATAACGGGAAAACTCACCCGCTCTCGCCAAAGTCATTGCGCAATGTATGGGTTACCCTATCCTCTTTCTACTCTTGGGCAGCTCAAGAATTGGGTGTCAACCAGATCATGAAGTCTACCCCGCGCGCATCAAGAAAACCCCCATCGAACCCCTCACCCAGGAAGAAGTACAGCGCATGCTCAAAGCCTGCGTCTACTCGCGTGAGGTGCGTCCCAACAACCGAAGGAGCTTCACCATGCGCCTGCGTTTTGGCCATAGAGACCAGGCGATCATCCTCACGCTGATCGATGCCGGCTTGCGCGCCATGGAGCTGTGCAAACTGCTGATCGGAAATATTGACTTGAAGACCGGACGGGTAGAGGTCAAGCACGGCGTGATCGGCGGAGCGAAGGGCAGAAAAGGGCGCACAGTTTACCTGGGCAAGACGACCCGCAAAGCGGTGTGGCGTTACCTGGTTGACCGGGAAGATGGGGAAGATCCAGATGCGCCGGTTTTTCTGGACCAGCATGGCCGGCATTTCAACCCGGGTTCTTTGCGCCAATTGATCAAAGACATCGCTGATCGTGCTGGAGTCAAGAATGCCTATCCCCACAAATTCCGCCACACGTTCGCGATCACCTATCTGCGTTCAGGAGGCGATATTTTCACCTTGCAGTCTCTGCTCGGTCACAACTCGCTGGAAATGGTACGCCACTATGCCCAGATCGCAGAGATCGATATTGCCCAGGCGCACCACAAAGCCAGCCCAGCGGATAACTGGAGGCTGTGAAAACCTTATCTCCAGTCAGAAAGCCAACGCACCTGACCAACCCAGTCTTCGGCTTCGGTTCCTGTCAGGACGCGATCTAGCAAAGCAATCAGTTCCCTCAGTGAATGGCTTTGCTGACTGGCCATGAGGATGCCCCGGTGCTCGGGTATCCTCATGGCTAATTGGAGAAAATCCCCGATATTGAAGGTGAATAATACCCGATCATGGGTGGATGCCCATAGAAGCTGGAATTCATCGCTCGCATCCAAAGCCAGCCCGGGTGCTGGGGTGCGGGTAACGTCATGACCTTTCGAAATCAGCGCCGCGTGTAGGTCTTTACGAGATGAATCCGCGTCCAGGTGCAGCCGAGGCTTAGCCATTCCGGCTCATTTCTAGCAGGGAGTCGGACTGGATCAGCAGATCGACCTCAGCTTGGTGAGCCTGGTAGAACCGCAAAGCCTCTTTGACCAAGCTTTCTGATAGGTCATAGTGAACTGCGATCTCCGCCGGCGTCTCATTCCACTCGCGGTTTGAAATCACGATGGTTTGGACGCGGATACCGGTCCCCCTCAGCACGGGCACCGGAATGCCAGAGGATCCACGGCGATAAGCAATCCCTGGGAAATTGGGGTCATCCAGGCCGGCCTTCAAGGCGCTAACCTTTTCTGCCACCGACCAGAGGATGAACTGGTTCAGCGAAACGCCCTGTTGTTTTGCGAGCGCCTCAGCCTCTTTCTTCAGCTCTAACGGTAAGTTAACAGCATATCTTCCAGTCATCGTATTTCTTCCTTTATATCATATATTACATCGTATATTACATCATACAGGGATGGCTGTCAATGTTGGATGTTTGCAGAATTAGTCAGCAGGTAACATGCTGTCGATATCGTTTTGCTTATGAGGACGCTATATTCCCTGGATTGTTTATGTCGCCATATTTTTCCTGTGAATAACGCTGACGCTGCTCGCGCAGGCTGTGGAGCAAATCATCAATGCTCAAGCCGGCCTCCAGACGAGCTTGTTCAATCGCGCGTGCCAGTTCTGGAACCATGGGAGCCATCGGAGTAAGCGCAAATACACCATCCAGGTCAACTAAGTGAAAAGCATCGCCGGTCTTGATACCGTATTTTTCTCGAATATTCGCCGGTAGTGTAATCACCCCTCGGCTACGTACTTGAATAATTTCATCCATAACTGATCTCCTTGCGTTTATAACGGGTATATACCTTCATCCAATTAATCCATCCCCATTGTTATTTCAATTTCCCGCTTGAGAACTGGAAATCAACACTCTATTGCCAGACAATCAAATTTGATCGCACTGCAATAACAGCACTTTAAAAACCGAAATAGGCATTCGGACGTGCGGAAAACGCTCTCCGGCAGGTCAACAATGCCTTCAGAAAAGAGGCAAAAGAAAGGTCTTGGTGTTGGGGGTTGGCATTCGGACCCTGTTCAGCACCCATTTTCTGTCTTGCTAGCTTTCTTTGCTCTTCCCAATAATGGTGAATGCGGCGCACGTTGGTCATGGCGGCCGATGAGACCATCAAGCAAGTCATGCGGAAGAGACCTCGGACTGGCAACTTGCCAGCCGGGAAAGGATGTTTGACTTCTCGGACCGTGCCTTCGATGGCAGCTCTGGGGTTCTTGCCATCCTGCTTGCTCTGCCGCATTTTGCGTCGTCGTTGGGACACAGCCATCTGTTTGGGCGTAAATCTCAAGCGGAAGGAGGCCCGCTTCTTCCCAGGCTGAGCCGGGCAGCGTGCTTCGAGATGAAAGGGACAGCTCAGACAGACGGCCGGGCCGAAATCCGCTTGATAACTACCTCCCCGACGGCTCAGTTCGACCGCCACAGTTTGTCCCTGGGGGCAGGTAATGCGGGTGGGAACGCCCTGCTCATCTTGCTCGATCTCGAAATCGGCTAAATACAGCTTGTTGGGGTCCAGGATTTTGCCATTGATGCCCGTTTGGATCTGTTCCACCTGGTGCTGCCGCAGGGCTTGATCGACCTCGGGACCGGCATAAGGTCCATCCGTGTAGAGCGTCTCCAAACCGGTGCGGTCCTTCAAGTCGGGCAAGGCGGCCAACAACAGGCTGTTGTCGTTGGTGTTGTTGGGGGCCACTTGCACTTTGGTGATCAACTGGACTTCATTCTCCGGGTCGCAGGTTTCGCTCAGGTTGGCCACATAACCTTTGTAGTCTTTGGAACCTTTACGACGAAAAGTGGCTTCCAGGTCATCCACTGATTGTAAACTGTCGGCTGACAACTCCTGGTTGCGCTTGGGAGATACCCTCCGCTCCTGCAACTGGAAATGGTCGTCAAAGAAACGCTCCAGCACCTGATAGGCCCGTTCTTGAGCGTAACCTGGGCGCAGTTCTTTCAAAAGATCATAGATCACCTTTCCGATCTGCTCCAGGTGGGTCTGCATGGCTTCTTTGCCTTTGATCCGGTACACGTACTGCCCTGAGTGGCCTTGCACATACGGGGCCAAGATTTCCCCATAGCGCTGCTGGTCATCTTCCGAGAGGCTGCGCTGCATCCGCTGCACCGCTTCCACCAAGAGCTGTAAGCGGCTCATCTCTAGAATGTTGCTGGCGATCTGGGTGCTGTCCATGCGCTGTTTGCCCGTCTTGACCTGCAAGGTCGTCAATTGCTGATCGGTGATGGCCTCAAAGGCTTGGGCCAGCAGGTTCGTGCCTTGTTCCAGGTTGTAGCGGCTCAGTCGCTCGCGGAAGTAATACAGGGTCCGCAGATCAAAGTCGCTCTCGTTTAGATCATGGATGCCCAAGGCATAACGCACTTGCAGATCAAAGCAGAAATGATCATATAGCTCTTCGTCGCTCCACCCAAAACCTGCTTTGAGCGTCTCCAACCCCACCAACCAGTTGACCGGCACGTTCGGCCGGGAAGGATGATCGACGTACAAGCCTGCAAAGGCATCTTCATCAATCCGGCTGAAGAAGTCGCGATAAAAGTCCTCGGCCCAGGAGTTCGCTAATCGTTTGCGTTTTTTCTCCGGCAGTTCGTTAACGTTGCTGATCAAGAGCGGTTGCAGGTGGCGCTTATTAGGTTTGTACATCTTTCAGACCCTCAGTATGGTTTCGGTCTGATTATATTAAGAATCCTCGCTTTTGAGGAGGGTAGATACTGGACCAATTTGGTCTGGTCGTTTTTGCAGTGGGATCATACTTGATTCAAGACCTTCCGGTCAAAATGAATTTGTAACGCTGAGCGAATCCCTGGTTCAAAAATGGTTTGGGGTTAATCATCATATATTTATTGTTGATCACGCAATGAATCTTATAGAAACTATGGATGGGCCGATCAGGATTTCTGATTGTCAATCGACAATTTCAAATAAAAAAACCTTTGGCATTCTAGTGCAAGGTTCTTATGCGTATTTCATCTTGGGAAACAAATTTATTGATGAGTGTGATTTAGTAACATCTACTACGCAGCAACCTTGGCCCTCTGGACTTTTTCATACAATTGATGAATTTAATGTTTTGCTTATTGAGCACAGAGAGAATGTACTCGATTGTGAGGGAATCATTATTTGGGCAGATAAAACGGGCCGGATTCTTAAAGCTTCTCCTGAAAATACAGAATCCATATTTCATAGATCCTTATTTACTTGGATGAGAATATTTTTAAGAAATCACCTAAAGGTATATGCAGAACCTGGCGGGTATGGTCAGTGTAAAACGGATATTACTGTTGTCACTCATGAAGGCTGTACTGTTATTGAAATTAAGTGGTTGGGAAGAAATGAAAGTAATACAGAGTATAACCAAGAGAAAATCAATGAGGGTTTAATTCAGATAAAGATATATTTGGATAAAGAAGATTATGTAAATGGATACCTGGTTTTGTATGATGGTCGACCAAAGGAAAAACACGAAAATGAATCCGAATATGATACTAACCTAATCCATACTAAATGCAACTCTCCGATATTGGTTTTTCTTGAAAGTGAGACACCTAGTCAATCAGCACAAAGGATAGTACGTGAATTACGAAATATTAAAACCAATTGAACAGAGTGTTTATAATGGACGGCTCTTATCGACTTTTGACGATAATCTTTCTCTGCCACGGCATAGATGGTATGAATTTAAAGAAGGATTTTCCAGAAATCTCGTACTTGAGGCGATAAAAGATGCTGAAACAAAAGTTAAAAAATTAAATATTCTAGACCCTTTTTCAGGTTGCGGAACTACTTTGGTTACCGCAGGACAACACAAACAGAATGGTGTCGGGATTGAAATCAATCCATTTTTAGAATTTGCTTCTCGTGCTAAATGCTCTTCTAGCATCTGGAATGAAAAGTTATTTAATTCTGTTGTGTCGCATATACTAAATCAAGGTCAATATGAAGTGGCATCACCAATCGAAGGGTTATCTACATTCTCCGAAAAACCAGGACTGGATAAATGGCTATTTAACTTAAGTGTTTTAAGAGGTTTTGAGGCACTAAAACTTGCTTCGTATACCATCAACGACTATAAACAAGAAATCTTGTTAGCATTATTTGCTAGTTTAATGGATTGTTGCAATGCAAGACGTGATGGGAAATGCCTTCGATACAGAAGAGATTGGCAATCCTTAGGATTTAATTCAAAATCATTGAGAGATAGTTTTAAACAGCATCTCGCTGAAATCCGTTTTGATTTAGCCAATTTCACTTTTGATGCTACTGCATTAACAATTATTAGAGGAGATGCAAGAGAGGTTCTAGATGATCTCGACCAACGAAGATTTGACCTCCTTGTTACTTCTCCCCCCTATTTAAATTCATTCGATTATTCAGATGTTTATCGCCCCGAATTGTTCGCAGGGGGATTCGTAAAAAATAACGCGGAATTACGCAAGATCAGACTTAAAACGATTCGATCTCATGTACAAGCAACCTGGGAACCATCTCATACTATCGAATCTCAGATGATATATCCTCTCTTAAAAGAATTAGAAGAAAGGCAGCTCTGGAATCGTCATCTTCCTGATATGATTGTTTCCTACTTCGTGGATATGGCGTTAATACTGCGTAAAGCATCTCGTTTGATGAGACGCGGAGGATCTGCTTGGATAGTTGTAGGTACTTCTGCTTATGCTGGAGTTGAGATACCAGTAGATTTGATACTCGCAGATATCGCATCACGAAATGGTTGGAACTTACAAGGGGTTTACGTCATAAGACAATTACGCTCGGCAGGACAACAATGGCAAAGGTTAGGAATCCCTAAAAGAAAACCTCTTCGAGAATCTTTGATAATCCTCAGAACTTCTTAGACAATAATAAGTTACGCATTGAAACACGACTGAATGATGGCTAAGAGTACAGTCTGACCATTTGGGTATCATGGAGGAAATTAATATAGCCGGCATTGACTTTGCCGTCCGATGCTTTCGAGCTTCCCATTTATTGGCTGATAATACTTTATTCGGAATCAGCTAGCCTATCCTCGACCTAACCCCACATTTTTCAGAAAATAGATTGACCTTATATCAATCTCAGTCTATAATCTAAGCAGCTTATAATAATCTATTTAGAAAGGGGTTCAGATGAGCAAGTTCGTCGGGCGAAGTCGCGAGCTGGATGAGCTGAACCGATTAACTTCTCGGCGAGGAGCTCAATTCATACTGGTGTATGGCCGGCGTCGGGTGGGAAAAACCACGCTGCTCTTACGATGGGCAGAGGCATCCAGCAGACCGTACATCTACTGGGTGGCCACCCGCGATACGCCAGCCCAGGTGCGGCTAGGTTTCACCCGCGCTATCTGGCGCGGGGTACACCCTGAGAGCCAGGCTGTACCCCGCTTCGACACCTGGCAGGATGCCTTCGAGACAGCTGCTCAATTGATCGGCGATCAGCCAGTGATCCTAATCCTGGATGAATTTTCCTACGCGGCCGAGTCTGATCCGTCTCTGGCCTCTCACCTCCAGGCAGCCTGGGACCACCTGTTCAAGGACAGTAACGTCACCATCTTACTCGCCGGCTCTCACATCGGAATGATGGTAGATTTGATGGCCTATCAGGCACCACTCTATGGCCGCTTCACTGCCCAACTTCCAGTAGATCCACTACCCTTTTCAGCATTGAGGGATTTCTTGCCGCGCTACTCCGTTGCGGAGCGAGTGGCTGTGTACGCAGTGACGGGAGGTGTGCCAGCATACCTGGAACACTTCGATGACTCGCGATCGCTCTCGGAAAACCTTCGTGAGTTGTTCATGCAACGAACCAGCCTCTTCCGCACCGAACCATTCTTTTTAATTGGGGATGTGATCCGCCGGGAAACCCAAACGTACGAAGCGGTTCTAAAAAGCATCGCAGCCGGCGACAGGACACCCCAGGATATTGGCCGTACGCTCGGCGTCTCGTCTTCCTACCTGAGCCCTTACCTTAAGCAACTAGAGGCCCTGCACCTGGTCAAGCGCCGCATTCCGGCAACTATTCCGCCAGAGCGACGAGAAAATACCAAGACCAGCCAGTACCATATGAGCGATCCCTATTTGAGATTCTACTTCCGCTTCATCGCACCAAATGCCGAGTTGGTCGAGCAAGAGCTGACGAAAGTCCTATGGGAGCGAATATCAGACCAGTTCCGCGCCTTCGTGGGGATGACGGCTTTCGAAGACTTGTGCCGGGAGTGGGTGTTGGTGAAAGCTCGGTCGGGGTTGCTTCCATTAGTTCCGGAGGTGGTTGGCAGTCATTGGTCCACAGATGCCCAGATAGATGTTGTTGCGATCAACTGGCATGATAAGGCGATCTTACTGGGTGAGTGCAAGTGGGGAGTGAAAGCGGTCGGGCGTTCTGTGATCCGTGAGTTGGTCGACAAAACTCCGAATGTTGTGCCAGGCGAGGATTGGCAGGTTTATTACGCTTTTTTTGCCAGGGCTGGCTTCACGGATGCGGCTCGTGAAGAAGCACAGAGTGTGAACGGGCTGCTAGTAGGCCTGGAAACCCTGGATAAGGACTTGAAAGAGTTATAAGATGGCGAAAAAACAAGTCATTCCGCAAAAATATCAGGCATGGATCGATGCGCGCAAGCGATACCATTTGTCCGATATGCAGATCCAGATGGCGCGCGAGTTAGGCTTGAACCCGCGTAAATTTGGGAAGCTGGCGAACGAAAAGCAGGAACCATGGAAAAAACCTCTACCTGAATTCATCGAAGAGATCTACTTCAAGCGCTTTAGGAAGAAGCAGCCTGATGTCGTGAAAAGTATCGAGGAATTGGTGCAAGATCAGAAAGCAAAGAAGGCTGAACGAAAGGCATGACTAATTAAAACCTAAGAGTCAGGAACCGGAAAACGAAGTTGGTGAAGCAAATCGGATTATGGCTTGAATTAATCAAAGCGGAAATTGCATTTACTCCAACTACCTCTATCAAGATGATCGAATCTCAAAATTGTTGGTTCCTCAATAGGAGCAAATCTAAGTGTGGTATCAAGATAGATTAATTGATTTGTTAGATCGAAAATATCGGCTTGTCACTGAAACCCGACAAGAAGACTTCTGGCTTGAACTTGATCGTTTCATTCGTTTTAACATTGAGGATGAGACCTTCAAACCATATACGAGCCGTTTGCTTCGGGAATTAGAAGGTTGGTTGTCGGGTTACCGTGAGATGCTGGCTAATGAAATCCATCAGGCTCATCAAATACGCCATGAGCTAATTACCAAGTTCCCCGACCTTGATGATAGTCAAACTCCCCGCCCTGTACTTGAAGGTGATATTGTGGAAACCGTTTACACAGATCCATATTTCAAGAGTCTAGCTTGGTTCGATGAAACGATCGACACAGTCAATCGTGACGGTCCCTCCCTATGGTCTCGTAATACAAAATTAAATAACCAAGATCATACCGAGGTTAGTAGATTGCTATCTATATTGGGGGAGAAAATTGCTAAATTGCCCAGAGAGCAAATTCCTGAAGATATATATTTGAAATTCCAAACTTTACAGGAAAGCCATCGCCACATCTACAGAACATTTTTGATTGAATGTAGAACTTGGCCTCCAGCATCGTTGGACTTTCTCCGAGAAGCGACAGCCAGAATTAATCCTCCTCCCAGAAAATTTAACACAATTCAAGAGTTCTTGTCAGAAACAGTTAATCAGTCGATTAATCAAATCATTCAACCTCAGGTCGATCTAGAAGTTTGCCTTCTTCATCTCCGTCGTGTATACGAACGGCTTAGAGCAGACATTGGTTCTCATCTGTCTCACTATGAACTTATTGAAAGATTCAAAATCCGCTGCATGTTCTATGATCGAGAACGCCTCGAATTTTTGATCCAAAACGCTGGTCGTCAAAAAGAAGATGCCCTGACACGAGAACTTGCTTTATATCTGTTCGATAATGGAGTATCGGCAATGTATCGAATAAAACGAGGGGTGCATGAATATGATCTAGTCGCGCCATCCCTTTTTGTGGAAGCCAAGGAGTATTCGGTTGGTGATAAAGCCCGAATGATTAATGGAATATCGCAGCTTCATTCTTATATAAATGGGCTAGAAGCTGATGCAGGCAGCATTCGAGAAGTTTATTATGTTGTCTTCAGGCTAGGAGGTCCATTGTACGATTGGCCTGAAAAGATAGAAATGAACCGCTGGACAATTTATCCAATTACGATTGATCTCGGCTCAAGCAATATAAGTGGCAGTCGTCAGCCCAGGACAGTCAAAATTACACTTGATGATATTTACGCCAAAATGCCTGCTGGCAATGATCCAACATCTGACACTATTAAATAAGCGGCGATAAAACAAAGCGAGTAGAGCAGAAAATTTAGGCCTATGTTCTTGAAACACTAATCTAGAAATAATTGTCCTTTCGCACATCTCCAACCAGTCGTTTGGTTTAATCTAAAAATTGTCCAACTCTTTTATTGCCTCTTCCAGATCCTGCACGCCCGGCGTAGTATAAATCCGGGTCGTGTTCAGATTGCTGTGCCCCATCAGCGTCGCAACTTTTTCCAGGGACACCCCTGCATCAATCAATGACTTTGCGAAACTGTGACGGAGAGTATGTGGGGTAACATTCTTTAGCTCCGCTTTCTTCGCAAAACGCTGCACAGCCCGCTGGATGGTCTTGCTCTGCACGCCTTCATTGCGCTGGCCAAGAAATAGATCGTCGCTTTTCCACATCTGGTCTCATTCGTAAATAATCGAGTAATAGCCTTCCTGCGCTTTGGCATTCAATGGGACCTCGCGTCGTCTTCGTCCCTTTCCCTTCCCGGACGATCACGCTTCCCTTGCGCTCATCCAAAATCATGTCGCTCATGCGCAACTGGACGATTTCCCCCACCCGCAGGCCGGCAAACAGGATCAGCTTCACAATCGCCGCATCGCGTAGGTACATCAACCGCAGGCGCGGGTAGCGGCGCATGGCATCTTCAACTTCCTTATCTACAGCCCGCAGCAAAGCCGCCCGCTGCTTTTTATCCAGCCATTTAGGAGCCAGCGCAACTTCCTTCACTGCCTTTACACCTTGCACCGGATTGCGTGCGTTTCTGACATATCCGGCCTGTTCCAACCAATGGGCATAAGCCGCTAGGGCAGCCAGCCGGCGGTTGATCGTTTTGGGTTTAGCTGCTTGATCGAGCAGGTATTGCTTGTAACCGCGTACGGCTTCGTTCGTCAGAGCCTCGGGTGTCAAAGCTTCGCCATAATGTTCCTCGTACCACTTCGCAAATAGGCGTACATCACCCAAATATCCTGCGATCGTCACCGGCGAGCGATCCTCGGCCAACAGATATGCCTGGAATTCGTCTAGATGCAGCATGTCCGTCATTTTTCGATCTCCGTTCTTGTTTCGTGTGTTTGGCCCTTCTCAGGGCAGTTTTCGGTTGAATGACCCAAGATATCCATCTCGTGTTTCCCGTGGCTCCTGGGCCTTCCTGGTGGCTCATAGGACGCCCTACTGTTTTTTGGGTTTTCTCCAGTAGGACGCCCTAATAGGATGTCCTAGTGGGACGCCCTACAAATCACCGTAGGACGCCCTACACAACGAACTTTTCACGATTTCCGCGACGCGTTCTGATGCGCCACTTCTGTCGCACGGCGTTTCAGATCCAGGTTGCACTCGAACTTAGGGCAGCCAGAGGCGGTCTTGTAGCCCCACAGGCTGATCGCCCGGCTCTCCAGCTGGTAGACCGGTTCGTAGAGCAGGAAGGCCACCAATTGGCTGACCGGAACACCTTCCTTCTTTGCCAGGAGCTCCAGACGCTTTTTCAAATCAACCGGGATGTCGAGGTTGATGCGGTTGGGCTTGCGCTTCTCGGCGCGCTCGCGCTCCTTCTTCTTCCGGGAGCGCTCGTTGCGAGGCAAGCGTGCTTCTTCCTGGCGACGCTGTCCCTGGCCAAGCAGAGACTCAACGGCTGGATCCATGCCAGGGAGATTCTCAAAACTTGTGAATCCATCGGTGTCGTTTTTCATATCCATTCCTTTACTCGTTCTAAGACTTGTTGATAGCCGCCCACGCGCCGGTTGCCTTGTTCGTATCCGAGCAGGGCTTTGGCCTGGGGTGAATACTCCCACAGCGTCTTGCCGTAACGGCTGGCTACCCGGCATTGGGTGTCCTGGGGGATGGGCGGCAGCACCAGCCTGCCGAAGGTCTGCGCCAGGTGGATGAGCTGCTCATGGCTTTCCAGGGTCACTCGTTCGTAGAAGGTGGGCAGGATGCCGGCGACCTGGCAGTGGCTGATGCGCTTCAGAGCGGCCAGGGTCTGCAGGGCGTCGCGCACACCATTTACGGCCAGCTTGTCGAGGCGGGTGGGGATCGAGAGATAATCGGCGGCAACCAGGGCAGCAAAGTGCAAGCAGATCGGCGGATGGAGCGCAGTCCATCAGGATCAGGTCATAAGCCGCATTTTCCAGCACATCCGTCAGGATGTACTCACGCAAGGTCACACCGGCCAGGGTTTGTTTCAGGGCAGTCGTGCTCTTGTCGGAGCGGATGACATCCAGGCGCTCCTGTCCGCTGGGGGTGATGACTTGATCGAGCGGGAGCGCAGATCCGGTGAGAGCAGCCGGCGCAGATCGTCACCGTGCGGCAGGCCCAGACTGTCAGCCACGTTGCCCTGTGTATCCAGATCGATCAGGAGCACACGATAGCCATTCCTGGCCAGGCCGGATGCCAGGGTGACGGCAGTGGTGGTCTTACCGACGCCGCCTTTCTGATTCAAGATCGCCATCGTCGTATGCATAATCTTTCTCCTCAACTGTTTGACAGGCTTGACGTAGTTTGACCACTTTGACCGTTTGACAGGATCATTCCATCCAATTTTGGGGTGATGTAACGGGCATTCTGGCGGGACGGATCCTGGCGCAGCCAACCGCGCAGCTCCCAATCTTCGACCAACGAACGAGCGGTACGCTCCGGCATACCCCACGAAACTAGCAGCGGGATGGACATCTTTCCGTCAGCTTCTTTCAAGGCATCGCTGACCAAGTGCAGCTCTCATGGGGATTGAGCGCAGACCTGCGGCGAGGCTCTGGGCTAACAGGCGCTTATCCAGGTAGAAAGTTTGCACCAACCCCCAGCGGTCAGTGCAAGCCAAACCGGGACGGCTCTCAGGGATGCGCACTGCCTCCGGACAGCCCACTGCCCGGGCAGCTTCCAGGCTGCGTACCCGGAAGCACACCACCGCAGCTCACCTGGTCGCGCACACGTCCAACGACCTGCTTGGTGAAGTCCTGGGCGGCAAACACCAGGTGAATGCCGAACTTGCGCCCACGCCAGCCCAGCTCGGCCACCTGGTTGGCGAAACTGCTCTTCGGACCGCCCAAGAGCCGTCACCAGGGCACTGAATTCATCCAGAACCACCAGCAGCCGAGGGAGCGGCTCACCACCGTGTCGAACGCTGATCCGGTTAAATTCTTCCAGGTTTTCCGGGTAGCCGTCCATCTGCATGTACAACGCTGCCCGGTGGTCGCATTCTCCCAAGAGCGCGCTCTACGACCTCCTGAGCGGCCTGAGGTGTGGAGGCAATCGGAGCCAGCAAAGCCGGGTGATTGGCCAGCATTGGGAAGGTGGCGCCGTCCAGATCTACCAATAGCAACTGAGCGCCTTCAGCCAGGCCTGGTACAGCCAACGAACGCAGAAAGACTGATTTTCCCGATCCCGTCTTCCCCGCCACCAGCAGATGGCCGAGCTTCGACCATGGTTGGCTGATGGTCTCGCCGGCGTGGTTGACACCCAGCAACGCCCGGCCGCGCTCCACTCCCGGGAAGGGAACCAACTTCGGCAGGCGTGGGAGAGGCGAGAGTGGAATGGCATAGCGCAATCCGTTCGAGTTGGAGAGGAAGACCGGCAGGCCCTCGAAGATCGGTGCTCAGATGGTGGAGCAGCTCGGGAGTGGTGTAGGCTTCCAGCCGCTTGACCTGCGGCAAGATCCAGAATGGCAAAGAGCAGCACGATCCCCTGGGTCGAGGTGAGCAGAAATTCGGTAAATGGCGCATCCAGACCACGCCGCTGACAGTACTTGCGGAAGCCTCCTGGCGACAATCTGCGCCTGGAGCTGGTAGCGCCTTGAAATAAAGATTTCAGTTTCAATCATCGTCGATTTCTCCTTCCTGGAGGCCTGCTGCTGGATACGCGGCAGCACATCCGAGATCCAATCCTTCACCTCATCAGGCTCAACTACCCTGACATTGGCCAAGGGTGGAATGAGTTGAGCTTGGGTCAGAGATGGCAACGCACGCCGCCGATGAACCTGACCGGGCAAGCCGCGGCTCACAAGATCGACTGCCTGGTCACGCGCTTTCACCTGCGATTGGAGTTCGGGCGCGGCCAAAGCTGGGGCTTCCGGATTGCCGCTCTTATCGATCGAGACAACCGCCCCAAAGAACAGATCCGGGTCGATCACATTGCGCCGGCCGTGGTCATCCAGGATCAGGATCGGTGCATCGCCACGCGGGTCACGCGGGATGGCGCGCCGGCGGAGAGCTTCGGTATTCCCCCAGATCCAGGCCAGATAAGCCACCAAAGGAACGGCGATCGCCAGGATAACCCAGGGAGCAGCCGCCTGAATTTTGTTGATCGTGCGCTGCCGCTCCGCCGCCATACGGGCCATATCAGCCTGGGCGGCCTGGGCAGTCTGCAGCGCCTGCAGGCTGGCGGCTTCAGCAGTGCCATGACTGTTCCAGGCTGCCTGGGTAGCGGTGCTCGACCAGCTCACTGCGGTGGCATTGGCTGCGGCCGTAGCAGTTGCCTGACTGCTGTCGGCAGTGGCGGTGGCGTTCCACACCTGTTGGGTTTGGGTAGCTGCCGCCGCAGCGCGAATGCTTTCATCAGTTGCCTGGGCAGCCAGGTAAGCAGCTTGCATCAGCATCCTGAGTCGCCGCAGCCTGATTGGTCGCCTGCCATTCAGCAGCATACTGCGCCTGCGCCGTGGAGGTCTGCACTGCCTGAACGAATTCCAGGGTGGCACGCGCTTGCACACCGGAGACGTTTGGGTCCGCGCCGCTTAGCGCGGCATCATCGCACGCGACCAGAATCAATCCGGCCAGCAACATCAGGAATAGTAAGGTCAACCAGCGAGTATTCATATCACTATCCCCTTAGGGCTATCCCCACCATCCGGTTGGAAGCTGAGGTTGATCATCATCCTCATTTGCGGCCTGGCTCTGCTGAAGAAGCTGAGTAAGAATCATTTGCTGTTGAAGGAGCATCTGTTGGTAAGGATCAGACTCCCTCCACGCGTTTCCAGTGTGCGTTTGGTCCGTTCACCCACCGACCGGCACCCTTCTCTTGAATATGGCTGTGTTTCCAGATCTGTCGCTGGATGACGACATAAACAGCCAGACCACCCAGGACGACCAATACCAGTGACAGGAGCACCAGGACCAAGGTTTGACCCCGGCCGACATCGCTCAAACCTTGCGAAGCGATCTGCGCGGCCCGGGCGGCATCCTGAGCGGCTCTTGCGGCCTCGATGACGCTCTGAGCTTGAGCAATCTCCACAGCGTTGTCGCTTGGCCCGCACGCGGCCACAACCAGGAAAAATAACAAAACCAGAGCGATGAAGAAACCAATCTTTTTCATGTCACACCTCCATGTTTTGAATGAATTACCAATAACCCGAGTCGGGAACGGGTACGCCCAAATGGTCTGCCAATTTTTGCAAACGCTCACTCGGAGAGTTTTCTATTGCCTTGCGCCAGATACGGTTCCAAGGACGGTGTCCTGTAAGCTCCTTGGTGAGCATTTCTGCCAGTTCGTTTGCCGGCAATTCGGCAAGCTCGTCATAAACATCACCCGCGCCTCGATTTGGGTGAGGAATCAGGCGGCTGATGGCATGCGCAATGGGATCACGGATGCCATTCCCGCCCGGACTGGCTGCATAGAGCAGCCAGGAGACGAAAGCCTGGGCTGTCAGGCCGTTTTCAAGTAGCAGTTCCTGGTTCTTTGCACTTACCCGGTTTCGATTGAGTAAGTCCTTCAAATTCCATTCCATGCCCACCACCCCCTTCCCGGGCCTGTCAGTTAGTGTCTCCAAATCAGAACCATCGCCGGCGTCGGTGGTGGTTGGTGTGTTTTCCTTGTGATTTAAACCAAGTGCTAAGGTGTTTAAACTGTGCCAATCGCGCCAATCAAAGGTGACACCCGCGCCAATCATATGGGTGTCACTTCCGCCACTATTTATGCCACTCGCGCCAATATTGATGTCAATCGCGCCATTGGGTGTGTCGATCTGTCCATCCCTATTGGTGTCAATCGCGCCATTCATATCCCTATGGGTGTCACCCGCGCCAGTAATGGTGTCATTTACGCCACTATGGGTGTCACTCGCGCCAACCGGATCATCAAACCCTGAACTCCTATAGGTGTCATTCGCGCCAATCGGATTGCTATGGGTGTCATCTACGCCAATCTCTCGTCCTGCTAATAATAGGTTGGCTTGGCCCTGATCTTCCTCGGTCAGCGGCTCGCCCATACAGATTTTGAAGCGCCGCGGCGATTCTTCCCAAATACCGATCTCATGGCTTATCTCCCGAACGAATCTCCCAACATCATCGTTTCGCAGCCATTCCCAAACGGTTTTGACACGTTTCAACCCCAACCAATGAGAGATTTCAGCATAACCTTGATCTACCTGCACTTCATCCCGAATTTCGCCTGTACGTTGGTTGAGGTAACACCTATCTCGCAGCAACACCACGAACCACCCCTGCCCGTAACCCAGTATGGGCAACCAGCGGGTTACGAAGTAGTGTGTGAGTACGACCAGATCTTTGGGAGGCATCAGGTGCTGCGCCAGCCTATCGGCCAGTTCCTGGAACTGCGCGCGATCATGTTCTAAGATCGGACCGCACACACTGTGAAGCACATCTTGAACGGAGTGCAGTTCGATGTCTGAGTCCCTCAAATGCGCCGTGTTCTCTAGCCAGGGAATTAGTTCCATTACCGGAGTGTCCAAAGCGGACTGAATTACAGTCAGTGGGTTTTTCCCTTCAGATAGTCGTTTGTATAACCAGGCTCGGAGAGAAAGTTCGTCAGTTGGCGTGAGCGGTAATGTCATTGACACCCGGTAAAAGCGTGGGGTGCGGTGTGGGTGACCATCTTTGCCGTGGTGCCATCGTGGTTTATCTTCAGCCGGCGTAACCAGGCCTTGTAAATGCTGCCACGTGTCCGGTTTTGCCGACCAACGCCGGAATGTGCGCAGACTCATCCCGGCAAATCTGGCAACCTTTTTTGCCGGCGCGCCAAACTTCTTACCGGGCTGCCGGGACGCGCCCGCTTCATACGCAGCCTGGCGAAAGCCTATGTACAACCAGGCCAGATCCGGGCCAAGCAATGGGATGAACCGGAGAAAGTAACCTGGTACGACAATCACCTGGTCAGGCCGGACGATCTCGTCGTAGATCGATTGGTACTCCGCCTGGAGCGACAGCACATCTGAACCGCTTTCCAGGGAGGCGCTCTCGTCAGATAAAACATCATCTTCTGGCTCATTTTCAAGATCATCGGGCTCGTTCACTACGATAAATTGAACATCTATCTGTTGGTTTAGAATTCCGGTCAACATACGTGTCACGGTACTGGTTAGTCGGCTCGCTAACCATTCACGGCCATACGCGTTCGGTGTACCAACGGTAAATACTCCAGCTTCGAATAACACAAAACTGGTATCACGTACCCAGGAATCAAATGCAGCTTTCGGCATATCCATCTGTAATTGGCTGAGTGTCATCTGCCAGGCTCGCTCTGGTTGGATCGAAGAGCCATTCACGACTGACCTCTTCCGTTTCTCTTGCGAAGCGAATCTTCCTCGTTGTAGCCAACCTGTTGCAGAAACTTGCCGATGGCATCTTCCGGGACACGGAAGGTTCTTGGTCCAAATTGAATGGCTTCAAGTTTGCCTTCCTTGATCCAGCGGTAAACGGTTTTTGGGTGAACCCGTGCCCACTCCGCTACTTCGAGCACAGTAAGCAGGTTCCGGGCATTCCAGGTGCCCGGTGGTGGGTGTGCAGATTGTGTGGTCATCTCCTTTTCTCCCGCCGGCCTTGACGCAACCTCGTCAACTTGCTGTTTAGGGAGAATCAAAAAGCCGGCACTCAATCGATATCGACTGAGTGCCGGCGATAATGGCAATCTATTACACCGCTAGATTATCTTCCGTGCTGTTGAGAGGGCACCCACCCTCTCCGCTGAGCGTAAAGTCTGTGCGAAATTCTTGATTTCGCCGGGGTCTGCCGGCTCTCGATCTGTTGAAAAACGGATGTGAATGTACGGGGTTTTACGCTTCGGTGTGGGGCATACGAGTATGCTTGCCACACCCGAGATCGCTCAGTTCGCGCTGGGCGATCTCAACTTTTAAGCGATACCCTTTCATTGTACGTACTCCTCTATAGTTGTCAAGACATTGTGGGACATGGGTTTTCGAAGCAGTAGAGGAGATTAAAATCAACCCCACAGGGAAGCAGAAATCTGATTGAATGAGGGCATCTCAAAGAGGAGGTGTCCCAATGGAAGAAAAGAAAAAAGGCGATTTCAGCGGACGGGCTGAAATCGCCCTATATCGAATGGCGCAGGAGGGGTGTCCAGAAAGCCTCGATCGGCTGCTACGCCAGCATGAAGGACTGGTGCGCCAGATCGTAGCACACCAGCGGTTGTGTGGGCTAGCGTTTGAAGAGGCACTCCAAGCCGGGCGGATCGGGCTGTGGCGAGCGATTGAGGGCTACGATCCACAGCGGGGAACACGCTTCAGCACCTACGCCTACCCTGCGATTATACGCCAAGTGTGGGAAGCGGTCAGGAGGGAGTGTGCCTGGGAAAGGCGGCAGATTCCGGAAGAGCTGTTGGGGGTGTATTTTGAAGCGTATAGTGCGGATGACCGCCAGAAAGCAGAATGGGAGGCGGTGGAGGACAGACTGCGAGGCATGGTGGCAGGCTTGCCAGAGCGGGAGGCGGAAGTGATCCGGCGCCACTATGGACTGGAGGGGCAGGCAATTTGCGGCTCCGCCGCAAAACAGGAGACGCTGGCGGAGATTGGGGGAGAATGGCATGTCAGCAGGCAGCGGGTCTATCAAATCGAAGAGGCCGCGCTGATCCGTCTGCGGCAGCCTGGGCAGAGCCAGGGATTGCGCAGCCTGCTGGAGCGGCACAGCCAGGGCGAGTATGAATGGGTGGAACGGGTGACCCAGGCGTATCTGCGCCGCCGAGGAGGCCGCCGTGAACAGGGCTGAAGGTAGTCCACAGCAGACGCGTGCGCAGGATAGGGCCTTTGTACAGCAATGCAGCCTGAGGCAGCTGAGTCAGCAGTTGCCGTTGAGTTGGCCGACCCCAGCGGGGCAGCCTGCATCGCCGAAGAAAAGCTATCGCTCGGGGTATCGCTACCCGTGGGCGGAGGTGTGCCGGGCCCCAGGGCAGGTGCAGGCCTGGCTGGAACTGGGTGACTTCGACCTGGCTTTGCGCCTGGTAGATTTCAGCGGGCTGCGACCGGTGCTGGCACAGCGTCTTGGGTGGACGTCGGGGCGGGGCTGGGAACCCTTTGATCCGGTGTCCTTCTTTCTGCTCTACCTTTGGCAGACCAGCAACCGCTGGACCCGGCAGGAGATGTTGATCCACCTGGCCGAAGAACGCTATGCCGATTACGCCGCCTGGTTTGGCTTTCGCAACGGGGTGTATCCCACAGAAGGCGGGCTGCGCTATTTTCTGACCACGCTGGGACGTCAGTCTGAGGCGAGCGGGGAGCAGGTGATGGTGGAGCTGGAGGGAAACCAGATGGCGGTCGCCGTCCAGCAGCTCAACCAGCTGCTCGTCCAGGCGGTCGAACTGGTTCGCCAGGCAGGGCTGCTCAGTCCCGTGGCCTGGGAGCAAGGCTTAGTCTGTCCGGATGGGCAGATCCATGACGCCGCCTCGCGGCTGCACTGCACCTCGGTGAGCGCGAGCTGTTACCAGCCGTGTGACCCGCACCAGCCGCGGGGCTGCCCGGCCAAAGCCAAAGAGCGGCAGGGCTGCGCCTGTGATAGCCTGGCCTGCGCCCAGGTTTGCCGGCATGCCACTCCCCGCGACTCAGAGGCACGCTTCATCGTCTACACCGGTTCCAACCAGTCCGCAGACAGCCCCAATGCTGCCAAAGCTCTGGACAAAGCGAAAGGTGAGTATGGCGAGCCGCGCTACGGCTATCGCAGCCTGCCCTTACGCCTGGCGGATCCCAGCCGTCGCTTCAGCCTGACCTTGTTGGATGATCTCCGCCCGGCCAATCTGCATGAAGACCTGCCTGCCGCCGCACTTTTGCTGCAGCTCAAGCCAAATTACCCGGACCTGCATATCGATGCCGTTGCCGGAGATGCGGCCTACGGCTTCGATCTCTTCCTGCATACCGTGTATGCCGCCCTGGCAGCCCGCCGGGTGGTCGACTGCCGGGCCCACGCCACCGACCGGGACCACCAGCAGTGGGTGACCCGCGGTTACGACAACCGCGGCCGTCTGCTTTGCCCTTTCGGCTACGCCTTCTCCTCCTTCGGCTATGACCGCCAGCGTGCCCGCCAGAAATGGGCCTGCGACAAAGCCTGCCTCAAAGGTCTTCCGCCCTGTGTTGCCCTGCCTCAGGTCAGCTACCCTCCCGCCGAATGTCCCTATCAGGCCGAGCAGCACCGGCATGGACGGGTGATCAATGTTGCCGAAACCTTCCCCGACGGCTCGCTGCGCCTGGTCCGCGATGTCCCCGTGGGTTCTTCGACCTGGAAGACCCTCTATCACCGCGCCCGCAATGCCGTGGAAAGCCGCAATGCAACCCTCCAAGCCTGGGGCTTCAAACGCCTTTCCGTCTTTGGGTTGCTGCGGGCCAAAGCTGCAATCTTCCTCGCCGATGTCCTTGACACCCTGACTACCCTGGCCCGCCTGGTGCGGGAAGCCACTCAGGCTGACCTGACCGCCTGAGCTCGTCCGCATTTCTCCGCCTTCTTTTCCCCGGGGTGCTCCCCCGCTTCTGCTCACGCGCCTGGAAAGCGGTTTTTTGCCTGGCTCGCCCGGCTTTTTGCTCCGCAGGACAGACGTTTTTCAACTGTGATCCCCGGCTGATCCGATCTACCCGGCGTTAGTTGGCCTACTGCTTCGTTCTTACCCCCTTTCCATGTCGTGATCACCTGCGTCAACCCCCATTTTGGACCATTTTGGGGGCTTTACCTCAGCTACTGCTTCGATGGCCCGACATCGGGAGGGCGATTTTGACTTCCATCGCTATCTGCTCCCATTCTTCCTCAATGTCACAAATGTACTCATCTGCCAAAGGATACAAAATCCAGAAGCGCCGTCGATCGTCTACCCGCAAGTTGTGTAAGAGTAGGAAAAGTACGTCAAAGTCCGGGCGGGCTTTCACCCACCCGACTTGCTTGGCAGCAACATCTACGCCTACTTCTTGAATCATCATACGCACCAGGTCCCGCCGCTCCTCTTTGGTAGACCACTCCCAGCTTTCACGCAGATCGAGCAACGTTCTGGCAGCGCGTTCGATTGCTGTCTCTGGCACCCAGGTAAGGAGATCGAGTTTCTCCTTCAAGGCATTGACTTTAATCCAAATATATGAAAATATCGGTCACTCAGTGCGCTGGAACAACACCATCTGTTTGATGTTCACAAATTGAGTATCTTGTACGACTGCACCTGGTATTTTGGTAGGGGATCGGCAGACGATTTTTACGAGCGCAAAAATAATCGAGTCCTTGGATGCTCTTGGGCGACGCAATTTCGAGCAAGCTCTCTTTTCCAGGTGAAACTTTCTCTGGATAGATCAAAAACAGGTCCCAGGTCAGGTGAGCTGAAAATCGTTTTCGGTTATACTAAAAATGAGATCTGCGCCAATATCACGTTCTTTCTTGAAAACAATCATGGTGTTTTTCGAACGAGTCAAACAATCCTTCCGCCGCTTACAGTGGAAACTGACCTTGAGCTATACCGCCGTTACGATGGGTTCATTGTTTATTATCGTATTGATACTGGGCTACTGGTTGTTTTCAAGTGTTTTGGTCCCCATTGATATTCTTAACAGCGTACTCTCCCCCAAAGCCTGGATTCAGATAGTCAGCGAAAGCGCACCACCCGAATGGCGTTATATTTTGTCACAAAAACCCATCGATACGCAGTTAGTCTCTATGCTGCTGCGAGATGGGGAGTTACAGATCACCCACATTGATTTGTTCCGGATCGGCGATCTGCAAATCCGATTAAGGACCACAGGCCAGGGGATTGTTCTACTCGTCGATCCGGAGGGAGTCTTACTAGGATCATCAAACCCGGGTCTCGTTTCTGATGATGCCATTGGGCAACCTCTCGATCTGGGGATTCTACCTGGACTACAAGAACCCCTAAGAACCGCCTTAAGTGGGGAAATTGATCCGGAGCGCTTGTTCGTTACCATCGAACCAAACGAGCGTTTTTATTTCACGCTTCCCTATCTTGCTGAGGATAATCAGACGGTTTTGGGAGTTGGGATTATTTACTTTGAAAGTTTACCCACCGAAAATGATATCCCGGCCAATATACTGACATTACTGAGCCAAAGTGCACTGATCTTGCTGCTGGCTGCCGGATTGATCGGCACCATCTTCGGGGCACTGACGGCCAAAGGCATGGTTAAGCGCTTCCAGCGTGTCTCCCAGGTGACCGATGACTGGAGCCAAGGCGATTTTTCCGAATTTATCGAAGACCCTGTTGGGGACGAGATCAGCCAGCTGGCGGCCCGGCTCAACCATATGGCAGAGCAATTGCAGCAGTTCCTCAAGATGAGCCAGGAGATGGCTGTCTCAGAAGAGCGCAACCGCCTGGCGCGCGATTTACATGACAGTGCCAAGCAAGAAGCCCTGGCGGCTTCATTCCACCTGGGCACCGCCCTGACGCTTTTCGAACGCGACCCTCAGAGCGCCAAAACCCATCTGATCGAAGCGGACAATTTGGTTGATTCGGTGCGCGGGGAGTTGACGGATTTGATCCATGAACTGCGTCCGCTTTCGATGAATGGTGACCTTTTTGATGAGACGGTTAACGAATATCTAATCGAGTGGGCTCATCAGACTGGCATCGAGGTCACTATGAATGTGGAAGGATTCCTCAATCTTTCCTTGGAAATCAAGCAGGCGATCTACCGCATCATACAGGAAGCACTCGCCAATGTAGGCCGGCACAGTTCTGCTGAACTGGTAGCGGTCGCTATTGAATATTTGGATCTCACTGTCCAATTGACGATTAGCGACGATGGTATTGGATTCGACACCCAGCAGCACTACGATGGGATCGGGCTGCACTCCATGCGAGAACGGGCGGAATCGCTGGGAGGGGATTTCAAAATCGAGAGTGAAGCGGGGCAGGGAACGAAGATCGTTGTGGCTTTCCCACTCAAGGACTAGAAGGAGTGATTTATGCCAGAACCAATCACAGTTATGATCGTGGATGATCATGAAATGGTAAGGAAAGGGGCCAAGGGATACCTGGAAGCTCAACCTGATATTATTGTGGTTGCGGAAGCAGAGTCTGGGGAAAATGCGGTGAGGTTCGCTCGCGAGCATGTGCCAGATGTGGTCCTGATGGATTTAGTGATGCCTGGCATGGATGGAGTGGAAGCCACGCGTAAGGTGAAAGATGTCAGCCCGCGCACACAGATCATCGTTTTGACCTCCTACCACCAGGACGAACATATTTTCCCCGCGCTGCAGGCTGGTGCCATCTCTTACTTGCTCAAAGATGTCAAAGCCAGTGAATTAGTCGAAGCCATCCACCGGGCCGCCAAAGGGGAAGCCACGCTGCACCCCAGGGTGGCGGCTCGTGTGATCAAACAGTTCAGCAGTGGGGAATCAACGCGCAGCAATCTCTTTACTGAGTTGACCGAGCGGGAACTGGAAGTGTTAACCCTGATTGCCAGAGGGTACACCAATCAAAAAATATCTGAAGATCTGGTGATCAGTATTGGCACGGTCAAAGGCCATGTCAGTAATATTTTGAGCAAACTGCATCTGGCCGATCGCACCCAGGCAGCAGTTTACGCCTGGCAAGAGGGGATTGTGCGGCGCGAATAAGCGCATAAATCGCCCTACTTGGGATACGTTTCTCTGGGGGTAGCTCACAGTATCCAATCCAATACTATCCATACCAGAACCACCCCCCTACGATAGGGTTCAAGACCGCTCCAGGGGTCAGGTCGAAACATCTCCCTGGAGTCGTGCGTTTCTCTCGCCGGCGTGCTATGCTATTTGCGCAATCGAAAAAGCGTGAGGAGAAACACATGATTACCGAAGAAATCCACCTGCAGGAGAAAATCGGATTTCGCTTATCGAACCATCCGTGGATCAGCCTGGCTGCCCTATGGGTTACCGGAATCCTGGTGTTGATTCTGGTGGCCAGCGCGGCAAACCTGATTGGGATACCAGAAGATGCACCCTATCGCCCGCTGGTCACACCAACGCTGGCCCATATCCTGGTACTCTTCCTCATCGTGCCGTTTGGACTGCAACTCCCGAATGGAAAGACCGCCTTCCGAAAGTACCTGGATGATATCCGGCTATCCCGCATCCGGCCATTTCTCCCCTTGCTGATTTTGGGTATCTCCAGCTCCTTGATCATGTTGCTGGTATTGGGTGTCAATTCCTTCGTCTATCGTATTACCCAGGGGCTGCCCCTGGATCCAGCCTTCCTTCGCAGGATGATCAACCTTACAGTTAACCTGCCGCCCAAATCGCTGAGCTATATCATGTCTTTCCCAGCTATCTTCGAAGAGGTCTCCTGGCGCGGGGTAATGCTGGTCTTGTTCCTGAAAAGATATTCCGTCAAAAAGTCGATCCTGATCACCGCTCTCGGTTTTGGATTTTTCCATTTCATCAACCTGATATTTGGAGGGGATCCATCTTTTGTGATCCAGCAGGTCATCTTTGGTTCAGCCTTGGGATTTTTCTATGGCTACCTAGTGCTGCGCTCGGACAGCTTGATACCGGCTATGCTCTTCCACTATTTGGTGAATATGTTCATTGGCTCGTTTACGGATTACTTCCAAAACTATGCGCCTGCCGGAACACAGATCCTGTATACCCTGATCAATCTCCCGGTTGCCACGCTGATCTTGATCGGGTGGGTTAAAGTTTTCAGTCAGCGCTGGATTCCCAAACCGACAAATTGGCAGACCATCTTTTTCCGGACAGAAGAATCATGAAAATGAAGAAACAAACTTTACATCGCTGGTTGTTCAGCCTCGCGGGCTTGATCCTGCTGGCAGGTTTGTTAATGACTGCACTGTTTTTCAAACAAGCACACCTCAACCGCTATCCAACTCTGATCGCCGCTGCCTATCAAGATACACAACATCATCTGGTGGTCCCGGGAGATATGGAAGTAAAGTTGACGCGGACGGGAGCCTACGGGATATATTTCGAAAATGACCTGACGAGTTCAATCTACCCGAATGTGGAAATACCCCCAGTTCTTGACTGCACGCTGACCTCCCAAGGAAACGGAGCTGTGATCGAAGCCGTGCCTGATTATGTCAAAACGAATCGATATACATCAAGAGACCTTCATGCTGGCGTTCTGATCATGAGCCTCACAGTCGTCAAACCGGGCACCTATATCTTTGCCTGTAATTATCAAGATGGACGTACAGAACCGGATATTCGGGTCGCCCTGGGCCCTAACTATTTCTGGGAGTTTCTCCGGGTTGTCTGGGAGATCAGTCTCCCGTTATTGGGCGGTAGCAGTATCTTGTGTGGATCTGTCGTTCTAACAGTCCTGCTACTGGTTTCAGGGATCGTTATCAAGATGTCTAAGCGGGCCAAGTTTGAGACTCAGCATTGAGAATTATTTAAAAAAGTTAGGAGATAGAGATGCAAACCATCAAGAAAAATCACCCATCATCCACTGTTCAATTGAAAACCACCCCCAAGCTGTTTGCCTGGCTGGCATCATTTACCACGGTGCTCCTGATTATCGTTGTCCAGCTTGTGCCGCGTGGGGATTACCAAATTTTACGGATCGCCGGGGTCGTGATGCTGCTAACAGCTGCAGTGTTTATCTTCACACCCTTTTACCTGCTCTCAAAACATGGCAAGACGCAGGTTGGAAAGACGTACATGCAGGCCGGGGAAGTTGTTCAGCAAGGTCTTTATGCGCTCCTACGACACCCGCAATATCTTGGTTACATGCTGCTGGCTTGCGGCTTTACACTGTTATCACAACACTGGTTTATCGTTCTATTAGCGATTTTGAGCGTGGTTTTCTTTTATGTACAAGCTGTCCAGGAAGAGAGACACTGTCTTGCCCAGTATGGAGAACCGTATGCACGCTATCTCAGGCGCGTACCGCGCTTCAATCTCATCCAAGGTATTTGGAGAAATCTACAAGGTAAAGAATGATGGTTGAACTCAAGCAAGCACACATGAAGGATTTGGAGACGCTGACGGAAATTCAGATCCGCACCTTCATCGATGACAACAAGCATAAACCGCCCGGATGCAGCCTGGAAGGCCCACCGGGATACAACTCGCTGAAATGGAACGCACACTGGATCCAGCACACACCCTACTATAAGATTTTGTCTGCTGGAGAGATCGTTGGCGGGCTCATCCTCTTTGATCTGGGCGATGATCATTTTGAAGTCGGTCGGATTTGGATTGATCCCGAGTTTCAAAACCATGGCATCGGCCAAGCCGCTATGCAAGCGATGTTCAAACTGCATGGGGAGGTCAAGAAATGGACTTTGGGGACACCCGCCTGGACCATCCGCAATCAGCATTTTTACGAGAAGTTGGGGTTTGTCAAAATAAGGGAAACTGAAGTTGATCCTGACCTGGGTTGGTCGGGGATTGAATATGAACGCAGTTGTGATAAGGGAAGAAAATCGTTATGAATTCGATGAAAATCCTTCGTTGGCTGGTTCTTGCATTGGCAGGATTGATTTTTTCCAGTTGTGATCAAAGGACGGATGTAACGATTGCTTTCACGCATGTGAACTTAATCCCGATGATGTCTGAAAACGTGATTGAAAACCAGACGGTTCTGATCGCAGGATCAACCATAATTGCAATTGGCGATTTCAGCGAAATTCCCATTCCCAAGAAGGCCCAGGTGATTGATGGCGATGGTGCTTACCTGCTACCAGTTCTGGCAGATATGCATATGCATACCCGGGCAGATTGGGAAGACAAAGAAGTATGGCCGGTGCACCCCTTATAGTTGTATCTCGCCAATGGGGTGACTACCATCAGAGATTTTGCACCTTCCGGATCTCCAATCGACTATGCTCTCCAATGGCGGCAAGAAATCAATGCTGGTGATCGCATTGGACCCACCATCTACGCCTCTGGCAAACTACTCTATGCCAGTCCGCTGGATGATCCGGTGAGCATCGTACGCCAGAACTATGAATTGGGTTTCGACTTTCTCAAGCTATATTCTTACCTGTCCAGAGAAGATTTCCATGTAGCCATTGCCAAGGCTGAAGCACTGGGCATGTACACCGCTGGGCACATCCCTTATGCGCTGGGATTGGATGGGGTGCTGGCAGAGGGGATGGATGAGATTGCTCACGTGGAGGAACTGCTTTATGAATTCATCGACTTTGATAGGAGTAAGTCGTTATCCCCACCTGAATGGGCCAGGTATATTGCCGAGTCCGCTTTGCTTCAGTTCGGTTTAGCTTCTCCCACCTTACAAGCCGATTTTGAGTTGGAATATAGCGCGCACATGGCCGATATTGCTGAGCAACTGCGCACGGCCCAGGTGCCAGTTTGCACCACTCTGGTAATTGATGACGTCATCCAGGTGAAGCTCTTTCAGCCAGAAGCCTTCTTAGCTCGTCCGGAGAGCATCTATTTCAAAGCGGGTTATCTGGAAAGCTTCCTGCAGGGTGAAGAGAAGCACCAGGTCCAGTGTCGAGGTGTGGAAGGGATGTGTGCTTTTAAATATGAAATCGATCGTTGGATCCTGCAGAACCTGCATAGCAGTGATGTGCTGCTTTTATTGGGTACTGATGCGAGTACGGGCGGCATGGGCATCATACCGGGATATTCGATCCACGATGAGCTACGCATTCTGGTCGAAAACGGTTTTACACCCTATGAAGCCCTCCTGACCGGAACCGTGAATGCCGCCACTGTGGTTCAAAGGATGACGGGAGGAGGGGATTTCGGCACGATCGAAGTGGGCATGCGAGCCGACTTGATTTTAGTTGGAGCAAACCCACTTGAGAATATATCTGCGCTTAGAAAACTGCTTGGTGTGATGACAGCTGGCAGGTGGTATCCAGATGAAACACTTGCAGAATTGATAAAGATTTCTAAGCCTACACAGTAAGAAAAATTTAGAACATAAGGAGAATAAGATGAAAAGAACTGGAAATGGATCATTCCCCAAATGGATATTTGCGATCCTGGCTATCGGCGGGTTGTTGGCCTCTGGAATTTTCGTGGGAGTCATGTCGATTGAGGGCTTTACGATCATACGACTTTTTCAAGCAATTGGTTTCGGCTCGTTGGGCCTGGTAATGTTCTGGGGGACGATCCAGTATCAATAACCGGTATCAGACGGCGAGAATTCTTTTTTTGACGATTTTTCGGCTTGGGGAATCTCTATTAAAAAGCCTGTACTCCCATAAATATAGGAAGTTACAGGCTTTTGTTCAAAAATTATACTCACCGTGGGTAGGCCACCCATGCAACCCACGGTGATCACCTACACAACATAAGCGGTGACTCCATCGCAATTATTAATTCGCCTCGACTAGGGAATTGCGGCTTCGTGTGCCGGCAGAACCACCATACTGAGCAGTAAACCGAATTCCATTTCAGTAGGATGCCAACTTCGGTCTCTTTTTGCATCCCTTTTACGTAAACCCCCCTCGCTACTTTCAGGGCTTTCTTTAGGTATTTAATAAAGCCCAATATAGCCACCAGTCGCTGGCAGGATATAATCTCGTAAATCTTGCCTACCGGTGATCACTCAACCATGTTACTGCCCCAGACGCAATTACCCTTTGATGACTATACCTGGATCATCTCCGACACCCACTTCTTCCATGAGAACATCGGTCGCTATTGCGATCGTCCGGATGGCTGGCAGGAGAAGATCATTGAAAACTGGAACCGTCTCATCCAAACTAAGGAAGTGGTCTTCCACGTTGGCGACCTGGCGTTGGGTAAGAGGGAAAACATCGAAGGCTTAGTGCCGCTGCTCAACGGCAAGCTGTACCTGATGCGCGGCAACCATGACCGGCGTAGCAACGGTTTTTATCAGCGACTGGGGATCACACTGGTACCAGATCCATATCGAATGGATCACCCCTCTGGAGGGACGCTGATCTTCTCGCACCGGCCTATCGTCCCCCTGGAACCGGGTGTACTCAATCTACACGGTCACATTCACAACAGTGTAGCTCCTGAGCTGGGAGCCAGGCACGTCAACCTATGCGTGGAGGTCAGAGATTATCGTCCATGGAGGCTTGACGAGATTTTGACATCCTATACCATCCGATAACTCACTCCTCAACTTGCCAACAAGGAATCTCATTGGATTGTCTTGTGTGACCATTAACGATATAATATGGTCACAATTGGAGGTGAGATTGAGCGAATTACGGGTCGGCGTGCGGGATTTGAAAGCGCGGTTGAGCGAGTACCTGCGCCAGGTCAGCCAGGGACAGACGGTCATCATCACCGATCATGGACGTCCGGTCGGTCGCCTGTCTCCGGTGGACCAACCTCTCATTGAACGGCTCAAGGCGTTGCAGGATGCCGGATTGGTCGCCTGGAATGGACAGAAGCTGAAACCGGTCACGCCAGCGGCGGTAAACCGCGGCGACCGGCAAGTCTCGGATATCCTGGTGGAGATGCGCGAGTGATCCTCTATCTGGATGCCAGCGCGCTGGTGAAACGCTATATCCAGGAAAAGGCTTCGCAAGATGTCAATGCCTGGATCGAGGCAGCCGATATGGTCGTGACCGGACTGATCACCCGGGTCGAGGCCGCCGTGGCGATTGCCCGCGCCGGTCGGATGAAGCTCATCACAACGGATGAAACCCTGGCTGCACTGCGCCAGTTTCGCTCGGAATGGGAGAGCTTCCATCGCTTGCCAATCACTGAGAATACGGTAATCCGTGGCGACGCCCTGGCAGTTGAGCATAACCTCAGGGGCTATGACGCCACTCACCTGGCCTGTGCGCTGATCTGGCAGGAAACCCTGGGGAGGCCGGTCACCCTGGCATCTTTCGACGGCCAATTGATCGAGGCGGCCAGGGCAGTCCAGATGGCTTATCTCCCTGCTTGATCAGAAATCGAGCCGCTTATGCGTCAACTTAAAATTGACTTGTCGGAGCTCGAAATGGCTTTCGACAGCTATGGTGAGATGATCTCCTACTACCTGGACCTCGAAACCGGCGAGGTGATCAGCGTCAGCGACGAGAAGCGCGGCTTGTTGGAGAGCATCTACGAGTCCTATTACGATGATCAATCCGAGACTGTAGATTGGGTAAATGCATTCGAAAAAGAGCACGTTCCTGACTGGCAGCGCGATCAATTGCAAAACGCTGATCGAGTCGAGGCAGGCTTTGGCGACCGTTTTATCTCCATTCCATCAGAAGGTTCGCATGAGGGTTACCGTGATATGGAAGCCTTCATTGCCACCGTGCGCAACCGGCGTTTGCAAGAGCGCCTGGAACGCGCCATCAGTGGGCGCGGCGCTTTCCGGTATTTCAAAGATGTGCTCCTGGATTACCCCGCCGAACGGGAGCGCTGGTTCCAGTTCAAGCAGGAGCGCTTGCACAAACGGATTCTCGACTGGCTGGAGGCGCATGGGATAACCCCTCTCCAATGAGCATCGAGTAGAAGGATCAATAAATATGCCCAATCCATCCAACCAGATTTACCAGATCAAAGTCACCTTGGATGATACCCATCCGCCTATCTGGCGGCGCATTCAGGTGTCATCAAATACCACCCTGCTCAAGCTGCACGACATCCTGCAGATCGTAATGGGCTGGGAGGATTATCACCTGCACATGTTCACCATCGAAGGATCGATTTACGGGGATCCTGCGGATGACGAATATGGCGACCTTGGAACTGTTGACGAAGCTAGATTTAAGCTAAACCAGGTGATATTTCGAGAGGGGCAGCGGCTCAGCTACGAATATGATTTCGGCGATAGCTGGGATCATACCCTGCTGGTGGAGAAGATCCTCCCAACACAGGAAGGTGTTCGTTACCCAATTTGCCTGAAGGGCAAGCGCGCCTGCCCGCCCGAAGACGTAGGCGGCGTGTGGGGCTATGAAAACTTCCTGGAGGCGATCGGTAACCCTGACCACGACGAACATCAGGAATACCTGATCTGGATTGGTGGGGAGTTCGACCCAGAAGCTTTCGACCTGGAAGAAGTTAATACCCAGCTGCGCAGCATGGGACGCGGCAGAAGCACCGATGCCTTGAATCCCTGGTCGAAATATGAGGATGATCTTACCGCATTGAAGTTTGACCTCGATTCACCCTGGTCAAAAACGCTTCCAGAGGAGCAACGGCAGGTTGCGGAAGAACTTCCGCTGCGTCGGGATGTGGTCGCCCTGCTAACGTACCTGCGCGATCACAAGGTCACCGGCACCCAATCCACCGGGAACCTCCCGCTGAAGGCCGTCCGCGAGATCTGCGCCCGGTTTGCCGATCCTCCGCAACTGGACGAAACCATTGGAGAGCACGTCTATCGCGTCCGCAGTGAAACCGAAGTCTGGCCGCTCCACTTCCGACACATCCTGGCAGCGGTTGGTGGCCTGGTCACGGGCGGCCCGGGCCAGCGCTGGAGACTTACGCCACTGGGGGAGCGCTTCCTGGCTGCGCCTGCTCCTTTGCAGGTGTGGCTCTTGCTGGCAACCTGGTGGACGCAAACCAATTGGGCGATTGCTGCTCCATATAGTTTCGAGGATGGCTATATGCCGCCTGAATTTACAAGGCTCGCGCTCAAACATCTGCTGGCTATTCCATCAGGGGAATCGGCTTCCTTTGAACAATTCGCCGACCGGGTGATAGAAGATTCCAAAATGGTCTGGGCAATCCAAGATCAGGACAGCGCCCGCCGTATCCTGCGCAGTATCATAGAGCGCACGGTGATCACTCCACTGGTTGATTTTGAAATTCTGCAAACAGGATACGAGCCGCACAAGACGCTTGGTGCTGACTTTCCTCAGCTTTCTACCTTACAGATCACGCCCTTCGGCAAAGGATTGGTGGAAGCGATCCATGGTGCCATGAAGCCGGACCAGCCATGAGCGAATCCCAGTACCACGAATGGCAGGCGGTTGACCGGGTGCTGACCCACGAAGAGCAGGATGCCGTTAACGATCTTTCTAGCCATATTGAGGTCAGCTCCAGCCGGGCAGTGGTCACCTACCATTGGAGCGACTTCCGCCACGATCCCAAGCAGGTGCTGTTGAAATACTTCGATGCCTACTTCTATCTGGCGAACTGGGGCAGTCTGCGGCTGATGTTTCGCTTCCCGAAAGGGCTGCTCGACGAAGCTGACATTCTCCCCTATTGCACCGATGAGTTCATCACCTTTGAAACGATCGGCAAATATCAAGTTCTCGACCTGGACTTCAACCCCGAAGACGGCGGCTGGATGGAAGCCGACACTGGCCTCTCGCACTTTATCCGCCTGCGCGCCGACCTACTGGAAGGCGACTTTCGCCTGCTCTACCTTGCCTGGCTGAAGGCAATGACGATGTATGGCGACCCGTATGCTGATGAAGGGTACGACAACGATGATACCAATGTCGCCGCTTACGACCGCGAACCGCCGGTTCCACCTGGATTGAAGAAACTGTCCCCACCCTTGCAGAACTTCGTCCAGATCTTCGAGATCGATTCCTTCCTGGTGCAGGCCGCCGCCGAAGAAAGCCCAGATCCTAAGAAAGCACTGAAGGTAGATTACCGCGAGCTGATCGCGCGCCTGCCGCGGGAAGAATGTGATGACTTCTTGGCGCGCCTTGCAGAAGGTGATCCCGGAGTAGGATTAGCCCTGCGCAAACGCTTGAGCGCATTTCTACCCCAGGAACGCCCTCAGCCAGCCGGACGGCGAACCATCCGGCAATTGCTCCAGCGCGCTGAAGAGCCCGAAAACGACGAGAAGAAGCACCGGGCAGAAGCCGCCCGCCAGAAATACATCGCCGAGATGAAGGCTTTGGCGGCGCGTGAGGCAGGGGTCTGGCAGCACGTAGAAGTTCTACTGGACACCGGGCGCAAGATTGCTTCGGTTTACGATGAAGCCACGGCGTTACTGGAAAAGCTCAAACATTTATCGGAATTCCAGGATACGCAAGATGTTTTTTAGGCGAGTCTGCATCAACTGGCTCAGAAATACGCCTCGCGGCCGTCCTTGATCGATCGCTGGAAAAAACGCGGCTGGGTTTAATCAGCCGGGGACTTAAAACATGCCTGTCACTTACACCAACCGCAAGGGGCACACATACTACTTGTGCCAGGGGTTGACGAACACTGGCAAGTTGCGCTACTACTTTGTCCGCAAACCAAAAGAAAGGTCCCCTGACCAGATTCCGGAAGGCTACAAGATCAGTGAGAGCGTCAACGGGATCGTATCACTGGTTAAAGACCGACCTCAACTCATCTTGCCACAGGAGATTGAAAGTGTGGAGGCGTTTCTGGCTCGCCATCCCAAAGGCCGTGATTATCGCGTGGGCGTGCAGAAAAACCAGATGGTTATCTATGAACGGCTCGGACCGGACATTGATACACTGAGCGCCATATTCGGGAAGATTAGTGAATTTCAATCGGATATAGTGAAAGCGCGCCTCCAGGAACAGTTGGACAAAATGGCGCGCTTCAGCCCTATCCTGCGCATTATACTCGTTGATCAGGGGGAACGCAAATTTACAGCCGAACGCTGGAGCTATTTGGGTGATATGGATGATTGGATCGATACCGGGGAATCAGGAAGGTTGGAAAAATTGGCCCGCCGGCTGATCCCAAAACTGGGAACCGATGATTTCTTTGAGTTGTTTTAAAGTGAGGTGAGTATGTCAGCACAAGGCCAATGGGTGTTCGATCCTGATTCGGGAAGCAAGAAAATCCCAGAGATTGTAAAGCGAGATATCGAACGGCGTATCCATGCAATTGCCAGCGAGCAGTTCAAGGGTAGATATAAACACCTGGATATCCGCTTTCGGGGTCAGTTTTGCTATATTGACGCCTATACCGAACCGCGGATCTCAGAAAACTGGCCGCCGCCAAATTGGCCGGAAACCAGAGATGAATATCTGGATAGGATGCGCAACACTCCTGTCCACCTCTGCCGTTTACGGTACTTCGGTAACGACCGGTGGGGTTTTGCCTTTTATACCTACAGCAACGAGAAGTACGAGCTATCCATGTATCCGAATGGTCAGTTTATCGGTACTCCGGAAGAAGCGTTTCTCACATCTGCGATGGTCTACCTGAACGAATAACCAGGTAGACAGCATGAGGACTCAAAAATATATTACTTGGACTTGGGCCGCTTATTCCCTTGCCAAAATAGAAAACATATCGGATAATATACAACAAATGTATATTATCCGATATGTTTTATGAGATACACGATCTTATCTGCCTTTGAACGCCTGCCCTACTTCACGATAGAAGGCTTCCGGCAAATTGCTGGAAACGATGCTGTCGATGATGCCCATGCACGCACAGCGCTCTATCGTTGGGTTAAAGCCGGGCATTTGATCGCCCTCAAGAAGGGGGTGTACATGCACCGCCGCTTCTATGAGCTGCACCGTCAGGATGCAGCCTTTGCACCGGCAGTCAGCACGATCCTGTTGCCCCAATCATACCTCTCGCTGGAATATGTCCTGCAGCAGCATGGCGTCCTGACGGAAATCACATACCCGGTCACGGCAATCACTATCAAAAACACACGCACGATTGTCAATTCCCTGGGAACGTTTGTTTACCAGCACATCCAGCCCGATCTATACTCCGGTTTCCAGATCATGGAAGCGTACGGCGTGCCCTATGCCCAGGCATCGGTAGCCAAAGCTTTGTTCGATTATCTCTATCTGCGCCCGCTGCCTGCGAACCTGGAGCCGCAGCGCTACAACCTGGCCGAGGATCTGCGCCTGAACTTGGATGAGTTCACCCGGGATGAGTGCAAAGAATTTGCCGAGTATGTCCTCAAGAGTGAAACGGTCCGAAAGGGCGGCGCGAAAATGCGGCGCGTACAGAATAATCTGGAGGTTAACGTATGGCGACGCTGATCCAGTCTTTACAGAACGTCCTGGTTAGTAAAGATCCGCTACTCGCTCCTGAAACTAAACGCATCATCCTAAAGGAAGTCCTGCAAGCCTACGTGTTGGATTATCTCTATAACCATACCAGTTACCGCCACTTGAACTTCTATGGCGGCACCTGCCTGCATGTGGTTTATGGGCTGAACCGCTTGTCGGAAGATCTGGACTTCGATAACCAGGCCGGCCTGGAACTGGGCCATCTTGCAGCTGACTTAGCTGAGTATTTTCAAAAATCATTCGGGTATGGGGATGCATCGGCAAAGACGCAGCGGGGCGAAGGCGGAATTTTGCGGATTACACTCAAGTTTCCGGTGTTGAATGTCCTGGATTTATCGCCTCATCCGAGTGAGGCACTGCACCTCAAGGTGGAAGTCAGCCAGCATGAACAGGTGGCGGTCATCCAGCATACGCCGGTTTTCGTCTATGGGCGCAGCCTGGTTGCGGCGCATTTTTCACTGGAGACCATGATGGCCGGGAAAATGCTGGCTTGCTTGGAGCGCAACTTCGAGCGCGGTCGAGGTGGAGTACAAATCAAAGGACGCGACTTCTATGATTTACTGTGGTTCATGCAGCAGCGGGTTCAGCCGCTCGAAGAGAAGCTGGCCCGCGATGGTCAGCAGCATTACAGCGTTGAGTCGGCGATGCTTGCGCTGCAGGAGAAAGTTGCCCGCATTACGCCTCGCGACCTGGCGATTGACTTGCTGCCGATGTTTGAGTCTCGGCAGTACATCGAGGCCTGGTTGGAGGCTTTTCACGAGAATTTCCAGGCGCTGGTGAGAATTTATCTGGAGAAATCGTAACACCATAATATCATTTCCTGTTTTCCATCTACACGGTCACATCCATAATGGCCCGACTACTGAGTTAAAAGCAATGCATATCAACCTGGGCGTCGAGGGACGAAACTGTCACCCCTGGCGGTTTGGAGATGTTTTAACTCCTTATCTACTGTCAGTTTGATGGAAATCACGAATAGCCATTTCTCGACTGGATTCTGAACTACCATGAAAATACGCCGTCACATGGCGTATTTTCATGGTATCATAGTCTCATGATTGCCCGAACAGTTCTTCAAGAAACCATCCAAAATGCGCTGGATCGCAGCCGGGTGGTAGCTCTGATCGGTCCACGCCAGTGTGGTAAGACGACGATGGCGCGTCTATTCGTCCCTTCTGACTCGATCAATTATTTTGACCTGGAAGACCCACTAAGCCTCACTCGCCTGGACCAACCGATGACGGCCCTGCAGGATCTACGCGGCCTGGTCGTCATCGATGAAGTCCAACGCCGTCCAGACCTGTTCCCGATACTGCGGGTCTTGGTAGACCGAACACCACTGCCGGCGCGTTTTCTGATCCTTGGCAGCGCTTCACCTGACCTGCTACGCCAGTCATCGGAGTCGCTAGCCGGGCGAATTTCGATCATCACCATGAGCGGCTTCAGCCTGGCTGAAGTGGGCGCCGCAGCGCAGAACCAACTCTGGAGGTGGGGTGGATTTCCACTCTCGTTCACGGCTGCCGACGATGAAACCAGCCTTGAATGGCGCAAAGATTTCGTGCGCACTTTTCTTGAGCGCGATATCCCTCAATTTGGTTTCAATATCCCTTCCACCAGCCTGTTTCGTTTTTGGAGCCTGCTGGCCCATTACCATGGACAGGTCTGGAATAACGCCGAAGCGGCGCGCACGTTGAATGTTGGTGAAGCAACAGCGCGCCGTTATATCGATCTGCTCCAGGATTTGTTCATGGTGCGCCTGTTGCAGCCCTGGTATGCCAATCTGAGCAAGCGCCAGGTCAAAACACCGAAAATCTATTTTCGAGACTCAGGCTTGCTGCACTATTTACTTGGTATCCGCAGTGAGAAGGAATTGCTATTGCACCCGCGCAGCGGCGCCTCATGGGAAGGCTTCGCCATCGAGGAGACCATCAGGGCGGTCATGCCGGATGAGGTTTATTTTTGGGCAACTCATTCTGGGGCAGAGCTGGACCTGCTGCTCATCAAGAATGGGCAGCGCATCGGCGTGGAGTGCAAACGCGTGGATGCGCCTCGACTGACGCCTTCGATGCGCACAGCCTACAAAGATTTAGAACTCGCCCAAATACTGGTCATTTACCCTGGACCACACCCTTATCCTCTGGATGAGAACATTCAGGCTGTCCCCCTGGCAAGCCTGGCGGAAAGACCAGTGAAATTGTCTTAGCACGAAACCTCCGATCGTGCTACAATTTACCCATCAAGCAACCAATCTCTCCTCGTCAGGTCTGCGAGAACCACCCTTCGTCGGGCTGGGTCAAAAAGACGGGCTTGAAGGTCAGGGGTTGCGGAAACGGGTTTCTCACTCATAACCCGAAGGTCCTAGGTTCGAATCCTCTCCCCGCTACTATAGGCTTTCGAAGTCCGAAAGCAGGCAATCGCAGATCGTCGGGCTACCTAAAAATGGGTGACCCGGCGATTTTCGATTCAAGGGTGCACGGTAAAGGGGGGATTACTATAGGGCTCTCCATCCAACCATAGGGGCTGCGATGGATCTGCATGCACAGTGATCTGCTGTCCTTTCCAATGGTGCAAACTGGCACTCCTATTTTGAATATTTACCATATAACTGCCAAAGGCAAGCACACTCTTGAGCTTGTTGTTCACGATTAGGATATCCACAAGTCCATCATCAAGCTGGATATCCGATGTCAGCTGCATAAATTGACCGACGCTGCCAGCATTGAAGATGATACAGCTGACACCTTGCTCGTCGATTTCCTGCCCATCGACCGTCAATTGATAGCAGGCATGCGGTTTATGCTCTAATAGTCTGGCTCTTTCCATCACATACGCAAAGTTGCCAAATCGGTCCTTTGATTTGCGGTTTGCCTTTTAGGACTCATCGGTGCTGGTGTTCGCCCGCAAGATAAAGCACTGATCATCCACCTGCACAACATCAATACCTCGCAGATTCCGGCTCTAACAGATCAGCTCCACCGCCTCTTTCGGCTTATTGGGGACCTGTAAGTCGTGCGCCATAGAGTTGCCTGTCCCGCCAGGTAAGATTGCCATAGGGATATCTGTCCCGACCAATCTGCTCGCGACCTCCATCTGCGTGCCATCACCACCGTAGCTGGCGACCAGCTCAATCCCGGACGCGGCAGCTTCCCTGGCGAATTGGGTCGCATCTCCAGATTTGTGGGTTATCCTCACTTCCCATTCGATATTGTTTTGTTTGAACACATGGATAAGTACTCTCAGAATCGGCTCATCTTTTCCCGCGGCTGGGTAAATAATGACTAGAATATTGTTGAAGGGGGTGCTCATGTCAGCCCCTTATTTAGATATGATGAATATTTTCTGGATGCTGTAAAACCTTATTCATGGATGACCAGAATTTAATCCTCCGAAAATCTATAGCCGCGTACCCAACGCCAGATCAAGCGCAGAGTGATGAGTATGCTGACCGACATTGCGAACAGAAAGCCTATCAGCACAACCCGGTACATCGTATCCCAGAAATCCCCTTGCTGGTTTGATAATGCGATCGCTCCGGTGGCGATTGAAGTGCCAATCAGCATCCCGACCAACAAAACGGCGATGACCAATTGGCGACCGAATCTCCCGATCTTATCTACCTCTTTTGCCAACTCCGATGTATCAATGGTGACCTCAAAACGCCCTTTCTTGTATTGGTTCAGCCATTTGACGCTTGCCATTGACAGGTCGGGCAAGTTAGAGAACACTTCACGCGCCCCGCTCATGACTTGTTTTTTCGCTTCATCAATGATCCGGTCGGCGGTCATGATTTTCACAGCCTCGTCCTGGACGATCTGGACGCCATCAACCAACATGCCGCCTTCGGGTGCGAGCGCGGTCGAGATGGCTTCAGCCTGCATCAGCGCCTTGACCGCCATAGTCAGGTTCGGGTTAAGGCGCAAGCCATGCTCGCGCAGCAGGTTGAGCGAGACATTGACGATCTCCCCAAAGCCAGCGCGAACCCCGCTGTAAAAATAGCGCCCAATGGTCCGCTCGAAGTCCTGGTAGTAGCTCTTCTCATCCACTAGAGCCACAAAGGGAACGCTCATATTCTTCAGGACCTGAGCCATCCCCGGGATATCCAACTGCTGGATAGCTACCAGCAGTTGGATCAAGTTTATCCTCTGCGGCAGGTCCAATTCACCGACCATACCGGTATCGATGAAGTTAATGTCTCCAGTCTCTAAATTGACCAGCACATTGCCAGGGTGCGGATCAGCATGGAAGAAGCCATCAATCATCAGCATCTTTATCAGCGCCCGCAGCGTGGTGCGCGCGAAGTTCCTTGCGGTCCAAACCGGCAGCCTCGATGGCGGCGATATTATTGATTTTGACTCCCTTGATGAATTCAAGTGTGAGCACTTTCGAAGTGGAAAACTCGGTGTAAACGCTTGGGACACGTGCCGCAGGGATCCCTGCCAGGTTTTGGGTTAGGCGCAGGGCATTGTAAGTTTCACCAGTATAATCCAGCTCACGCAGCACGCTGCTGCCGAACTCTTCCAGCATACCCACCAGGTCGATCGACCTGGCAAGCTCGGAGCGCGCCGCGATCACCCGGGCCGCGTTCTGCATGATGCCGATGTCTGCCTTCATTTGACTGTAGATGTTTGGTCGCTGTACCTTGACCGCAACTGGCGTACCGTCTTTCAAGGTGGCGCGGTGGACCTGGGCTGTGGAAGCAGCGGCAAAAGGCTGCTCTTCGAAGGAGGCGTACAGATCCTCGGGATATGCTTTTAATTCTTCATAGATAACTTCACGCACCTGTTCGGTGGGGAAAGCCGGAACGCTGCTCTGCAGTTTGTCTAACTCGACCGACCATTCTGGTGGGATTACCGATGATTGGCTGGAGATGATCTGACCCATTTTGACGTAAGTTGGGCCAAGCTCTTCCAGCATCATGCGCACTTTGACCGGTGTAGGTATCGGCGCCAGGGATTCTGGCACCCCCCAAATCCAACGCTGCATCATGCGATGGAAGTCGCCCACTAAATCGAAGCGATCGTACACGCCGACATCCCAGGCGTAACGCAGCATGACGTTATAGACTTCTTGCAAGCGCAGGTTCTCACGTAACTTATCCAGGGTTGAGCGCCTCATGCTTCACCTCCACTTGGTCCGGAGTCCGTTTTTTCGTCCATGTGAGATTCTTGTTCTGGTAGTTGAGTTTCATCGGGAGGCGGCAGGCTGGCTTCGGTTGGCTCGTCAGGTTCGGTGATATGATCAGAACTCGCAAGAGAATTCGTACCTTGTGGAGCCTCACCCTGGAGAACTTCCAGGGCAGCACTGGCAGCCGCGAGCTCAGAGACCGATTGTGTCTCAACATCGGGCTGCACAATCGTGGGTGGTTTTGTCACCAGGACAACCAGGGACGCCTGCTGCTTGGCTTCAATGCGTTTGCGCAGCTCCAGGTCTTCATCTGGCACAATGGGCGGTGTCAATCCAAGTAGATTTTCCAGAGCATTGCTTACCACCCCAAGCACTGCGCCGCCAACCAGCGCCCAGAAGAAATTGTTCACCACGAAGCTGTTCGGGAACAACCGCTCGAGCAGGAATAGAATCAGGGCATTGACCAGCACCACCAGCAAGCCGAAGGTAGCAAAGATGAACTGGCCCGTCAGGAGCAATATGATCGGTTTGACAACAGCGTTGAGAATTCCCAACCCAATTGAGATCAGTAAAATCTTGAGAAAGGTTGGTGCAACGAAGTAGATATCCGGGAGAATCAGCACTGTCAAGGACAGGGCGGCGGCATTTACCAGAATGCGAATCAGCAATATTTTCCAGTTGAACTGTTTGATGAACGCTTTGAATTTAGGCATAATCGATTCCCATCATCTCATTACCGAGATTGATTCTCTTTGTCTGCGATTTCCTTCTTGTCGCTTATCAGGTCTAAAAACCATCTGCCTCCTTCATCACCTTCAAGGATCAGGACTTTGAAGGCGATTGTCAGTGGGATTGCCAGGATGGCGCCCATGGAGCCCAGGATCGTGGACCAGACTATAACCGAGAAAAACACGGTAAAGAAGGATAAATCCAGACCAATCCCCATATATCTCGGTTTGACAATGTTTTCAGCAAATCCATTAATGATGACGATTCCTAAGAACACAAGCAATGCAATTGGAAAACCAAACTGTAAGTACGCCAGGATGGTCGGGGGTATCGCAGCAAACCAAAAACCTATCGTAGGTATGAAGCTGAACAGGAACGCAATGATGCCCCATAAAACTGCAAACTCTACTCCAATAATCAAGAAAAGCACTGTATCCAGCACACCGGTGACCAGACCTACAATGGTCGTGATCCCGATATAACGCCTGACCAAAATGGTATATTGGCTCAGTCGTGCAATGAATGGATTATCCACGCTGATGTAAGCAGCCATCTTGGAGGGCACCGCGGTGGCATCGACCAGCATAAAAATAATGAGCGCGCCGACCAGGATCACATCTGAGAAGATGTCTACCAAACCCTGGATGAACCTGCCGGTTTGGTCCAATATCTCCACTGGAGCGAAAAGCGCTGCTATCGCACCGCTGTCAAGCCCGAGATTGTCAATACCCCTGGCACTGAAGGTCGATTCGAGCGAGGCTATGGAACTCACAGACCGGGCGGTATACTCTGGCAGAGCTTGAATGAACTGCTGTCCTGCGCCCACTACAATCACAACAAAAACCAGTATCGCTGCGAGTAATACCAATAGGGTCAAAGTAAAAGCTACCCAGGTCGGAGCACCCCTCTTCTTGAGATTGTACATGACGGGTGAAATTGTGAGGACGATGATTAGTGCGACGAAGAAAGCATTAAAGATTCTGTTCGCGTTGCTCAAAAAAGTAACGGCTACACCCAGGCTGGCAAAACCAACCAGGAATAGCAAAACATTGGAGAGTCGGGAAACCGGATTCATATTTGTAGACGTGGAGGGTGTTTAATGGCGCTCTTTACCATCAAACACCCTTGTGTATGGATTGCTATTTGATAATTATGCTATTGAAAATGATCCACCCGATCATGGAGCGGTCTCTGGGTAACAGGGGATCGCCCTGCGCTTATAAGTACCGCTGGTATAACTCATAATATTTGCCACCAGCGCCAGACCAACCCAGACCCAGTCAAAACCAATAATTCTGTTGGCTCCGTAAACCAGATCGAAACATACTTGGTTAGGTGTTTTGCAGCGAGCCGCAAAACACCTAACACTCGACTTATTGATCGGTACTTGCTACCCGTGTTGATTAATCACCAGCCGGCGCTACCGCGGGTGTTAGCTGATCGCCCTGAGGCTGGCTCCTGCTTCTGCGCATGAAGAACTTGATCACTTCGTCTACCAGCAGCAATGCGAAGGCGAAAGCGATGCAGGTTAGCCATTGCTCGGTGGTGATCTGGGTCAGGCCCAACCAGCCAAACCGGACCGGTATGATGGTCATCAGCAGCGATATTCCATAAAGCATAAGCTGTTGGCGATTTTTGATGATATCACGGTTGAAAGCACTGGCGGTCTCACTGCGGGCGCTGAGGGCGAGCACGATGACCATCAAAGAGAAGACAACCATTCCCATCGTTGCCGCAACTGAAGCGCTAGTGGATTGATAAACTCCCTCGAGATAGATGGTGGCGATCGACATCAGCAGACCGATGAAGGCAATCCGCACCCATTGTGCAGTTGTAAGGATCGGCTGCTTCAACGGACGAGGCTTGTGCTCCATCAGATCTGGCGCCGGGTCATCGAATCCCAGCGCCAAGGCGACCGGGATCTGCACGAGGAAGTTAATCCACAGGACCACGAAGGGTGTGAAAGGTGCTCCCCCGAGCACGACGAAGAAGGCTGCCAGGAGGTAGGAAATGATGAACGCCACCAGCGATTCCATCTGGAAGCGGACGAAGTTGAACAGGTTCTGGTAGATGGCGCGCCCGAACTCCACCGCCTTGACGATGGTGGCGAAGTTGTCATCGGTCAGGATCATCACCGCCGCGCCCTTGGAGACCTCGGTGCCGGTGATGCCCATCGCCACGCCGATATCAGCCTTCTTCAAGGCAGGCGCGTCGTTGACGCCGTCCCCGGTCATGGCGACAATGTTATCCAGCTGCTGGAGCATCGTAACCAGGCGGATCTTGTCTTCCGGCGACACGCGCGCCACCACGCCAATATCGGGCAGTTGTTTCTTCAGCTCATCGTCGCTCAAGGCAGCAAATTCAGCTCCAGTGAGCGCCATGCCGGTGATGCCCAGCTCCTTGCCGATGGCGGCTGCTGTTACGGCATGGTCGCCGGTGATCATGCGCACCTGGATGCCAGCACTGTGGCACTTGGCGATAGCGTCCCTGGCCTCTGCGCGCGGTGGGTCGACGATGCCGACCATGGCCAGGAGGGTGAGGTCTTTCATCAAGTCAATCAACTTGGCTTTGGGATCGAAGGTCTGCGTGTCAAAGTCCTTGCCGCGCCACTACCATGACCCGCTCACCCGCTTTGGCGATGCGCTCATTTTCTTCGAGCGCCAGCTTGCGGTTATCGTCGGTGACGGGTTTATCTTCTTCGCCTGGCATCCAGTAGTAACCGCTGCGAGCGATCAGCACGTCTGGCGCACCCTTGACGAAGGCGCGCACTACCGGCTTGCCTTGCTCATTCTGCATGTTATGGAAGGTAGCCATGAACTTGTAGTCCGAGTCGAAGGGTACCTCGGCCACGCGGGGGTACATCTCCCGGGCGCCGTCAACGCTGATACCGCCTTTCTCCGCCAGCACGATCAGCGCCCCTTCGGTGGGATCACCGATCAGTGCGCCAGTATCGTCGAGGCGGGCGTCGGCGCACAGCGCCATAGGCAGCAGGATCTGCTCAAGATCGACCTTGGCGCCGCCTGCGCTCAGCAGCTTGCCTTCGGTGCTGTAAGTAAGGGTGTTTTTCTGCCAGGGCTGCAAGTCTGCAATTCCGCTTGCCAGGGTCATTGTCCCCTGCGTTCCGTAGCCTTCGCCGGTCACAGTGAAACGGTTCTGACCGGGGATGGTGAACTCGCGCGACGTCATCTTGTTGAGGGTCAGCGTGCCGGTCTTATCGGAGCAGATGGCAGAGACCGAGCCTAGCGTCTCGACCGATGGCAGGCGCTTGACGATAGCGCCCTGGGCCGCCAGCGCACGCGTGCCCAAGGAATACATGGTGGTGACCACCGCCGGCAGACCGGTGGGAATGGCAGAGATCGCCAGCGCCACGCCGGCGATGAAGATGGTTTCCATGGCTTGCCCGTTACGCAAACCCATGATCACCATGAGGATAAACGCCAGTCCAGCCAATGAGGCAATGATCACGGTCAGCCGGTCGAGCTGCTTCTGCAGGGGTGTCTTGTCCGCCTCGGTCTTGTTGAGCAGATCGGCGATATTGCCCATCTCGGTGCCCATGCCGGTGGTGGTGACGATCATCTCAGCGCGACCACGCGTGACCGAAGTGTTCATATAAGCCATACAGTGGCGGTCGCCCAGAGGAGCATCGGCTTTGGCGATGGTCTCGGTGTCCTTGGGTGAAGCTACGCTCTCGCCGGTCAGTGCGGCTTCCTCGATCTCGACATTCGCAGTTACAAAGAGGCGACCGTCCGCTGGGACACGATTGCCCGCCTCCATCAACACGATGTCGCCAGGTACCAGCTCCTCGGCGTCCACCTCGACTGCCTGACCATCCCGGCGCACGCGGGCGATGCTCTTCATCGATGATGCCAGCGCTGCCAGGCTGGCCTCGGCTTTGGCCTCCCCACGCATGCCCAGGATGGCGTTAAAAATCGTAAGTCCTATCAGCACCAGCGTGGTACCCCATTCTCCGGTAAAGACCTGGTTGATGATCGCTGCGCCGAGCAGGACGAACTGCATCAGGTCCTGATATTGCTCCAGAAATGACTGCCAACCCGATTTCTTCTTCTTCTCTTCCAGACGATTCGGGCCATATTTCTGCAGCCGCTGCTGAACCTCGGCTGCGCTCAAACCCTTAGCCGGGTCAACCTGAAGCTGTACCCCAACCTCATCCGGGGTCAAGGTGTACCACTTGGTTCGGTTTTCAGTTGTATCTGCCATGCTCTGTCTCCTTAAATTTATATTCCTGTATCTGCGAGCGATCTTTGCGAAGCAGTCTCCTGCACGAATGGAGGGAGTTTTCTCCATCGCTGATTCGCAGATCCTCGCAACGACGGATGCTTAATACTTCTCTGGTACATAGCGATAGGGATAGTCCGGCTCCACATACTTGCCCTTCGCCTGGCGCCTGGGGAACTTGATCGGTTCACGCGGCACTTCATCATAGGGAATGAGGCTCAGGAAGTGGGTGATTAGATTCAGCCGCGCCTGGCGCTTGTTGTTGGCTTTCACCACGTACCACGGGCTCTCGGGGGTATCAGTGGCAGCGAACATGGCATCCCGAGCCCGCGAGTAATCGTACCAGCGGCTGTAACTCCGCAGGTCCATGGGCGTGAGCTTCCAGATCTTGCGCTGGTCTTTGTCGCGCGCCCGCAGCCGCTCATCCTGAACGTCCATGTCCACTTCCAGCCAGTATTTGATCAGGTGGACACCGGAATGGATGATCGACCTTTCGACGATAGGGGCATACTTCAAGAAGTATTCCACTTGTTCCTCGGTGGCGTAGCCCATCACGCGTTCCACCCCGGCGCGGTTGTACCAGCTGCGGTCAAAGAGGATTACTTCGCCGGCAGCCGGTAAGTAAGGCATGTAGCGCTGGAAGTACATCTGCGATTTCTCCCGCTCCGTCGGAGCCGGTAATGCCACGTGACGGAAAACGCGTGGGCTGGTGCGTTCAGTGATGCGCTTGATCACGCCGCCCTTGCCGGCCGTGTCGCGTCCTTCGAACAGCACGCACACCTTGGCGCCCGTCGCTATGACCCACTGCTGCATTTTGACCAGCTCGACCTGTAGCGGCTCGAGGGCTTTCTCGAATTCCTTATTGCTCAGGTTGGGTTTGGGTTCGCCAGGCGCCTCGCTGGCTTCAACCTGAGTCTGGTCAGCGGCGAGCTCCTGTTCCTGCTTTCTCTTCTTGTTTTTCTTCTTGCCTTTATCCTTGGCCATCGTTGTCTCCTTTATTATGAAAAGTGCGGACAGTCGGAAGCAAATCCACTCCGCCCTCGATTACTTATAAACGTCCCTGTTTACAGGATCCACCACATCATCTTCCATTGCTTGTTCTCATCTATGTTTCTCTCCTCCATTGCTATTGATTCAACGTCTGTGTTTCAACTCTGGATATTGTTATAACCCGGCAATAGTTGTAGCGTTACTCTACTACCGACAGGATTGCCGATGCCAAAAATCCGAGCACGGTGAACAAGCCGACCAGCATACCGCCGTGCTCGAATGCCTCCGGCATCATCGCATCTGCCAGCATGGTCAGCATGGCGCCGGCGGCGAAGGCCTGGGCGATGTGCCCATCTGAACCCGGCATCCAGTTGATGAGGGCATAACCCAGGCCAGCACATCCGGCTGATACCAACACCAGCATCGCCCACATCCGGAAAATGCTCCGCCGTGAGCGACCCACAGCTTGAAGATTGACGGAGCCAGCCACACCCTCCGGCAGGTTCGAGACGAACACAGCTGCCAGGAAGGCCAGGTTAACCGCCCCGCCAAGAGCCAGACTCATGCCCAGGATGATCGATTCGGGTACGTTATCGAGCAACGTGCCGATGAATATCGCGGAGCCTGAGCCGCCTGCCTGGTCTCCGGCGATATCCTTGCGATCTGCGCCGCCGCGGCGGTCTACCAGCCAATCGCCTGCAAAAAAAGCCAGAGCGCCCAAAGCGAAAGCCAGCGCCATGCCCGGACCCACCAGCATCGACTCAGGCACCAGCTCGTAGGCGATGGCGCTGATCAGCGCCATCGCCCCAGATCCAATCCCCATGATTATGCCAATGGTGCGATTGGAGAGACCGCGGCCTGAAAGGGCAAAGCCGATCAGCAGCGAAGTCGCTGCCAACCCGCCCCAAATGAATGCTTCCAAGATCGAGTTGCTCAATCGATGTGGTTCTCCCAATCCGGAACGCTGGTAAAGGTTAAGTTACTTCTTCCAGACATAAAAACCACATTCATTTGCTTCTCGGATGGATCCTGCTCGCATCCCACAAGGGAAGCGGACCATAGTGATATCCTCAGCACGGGTCACCTGAATGGCTCTTGGAACCGTCCCCCTGGCAACCCAGTAGGCTTGCCGGTTTGAGCTGGCGGCAAACAACAAACCAATCAGCATCAAGCCAACGAGAATACCCGCGATCCAGGGCCAGGCTTTGTTCATTTTAACACCTCCTATATGCCATCGCGCAAGATCGGGCAGGTCATGCAGTGACCACCACCGCGCCCCTTGCCCAGCTCGAAGCCGGCAATAGCGACCACTTCGACCCCCGCCTGACGCATCTTGCTGATAGTGAACGTGTTGCGCTCGTAGGAGACAACCACACCAGGCTCCAATGCCACCGTGTTGTTGGCGTCATCCCACTGCTCGCGCTGCATCTGGTACTCGTCGCCGCCGGTCTCGACGATGGTCAGCTGCTTGATTTTGAGCGCATCCGCCACAGCGCCCACAAAGCTTTTCTCCTCTGTCACGTGGAAATCGCCAGATTTCTTGCCCGGGCGCAGGCTGATGGCGCGGATATTGTTGACTACCTTGGGGAAAGCGGTGGCGATATCCCGGTCCAGCAGGGTAAAGACGGTATCCAGGTGCATGTGGGCTCGATCTTTGGTCATCACCGCCACGATCACACGTTCCGCCCCGCCCTTCTCAAATAGCGATTTGGCGACCATCTCGATCATGCGTCCCTGGGTGCGCTCGCTCATGCCAATGGCTACCGTACCGTTGCCGATCGGCTGCACATCGCCGCCTTCCATGGATGCGCGACCGAAGTCCTGGATGTTGAAGCCGCCATCCTGAGTCTGCTCCGGATACCAGAACTCGAAGCCGGCATCCTGGAACATGGGGTGGTAGCGGTAGATGGTCAGCATGTTCAGCGATTCCCGGCGGCGAGCAGGCCAGTACATCGGATTGACCGTCACACCGTTGTAGATCCAGCACGAGGGATCGCGCTGGAAGAGCGAGTTTGGTACTGGAGGCAGGACAAAATAACCCGGCTCTTCAGCCGCTGCTGCAGCGCCCAGAGAGATCTGCTTGTACTTCGGCAGGTCGAAGCCCATTTGCTCCATCTCGCCGACGGTCAAACCACCTACCAGGTGCTTCGCCAAAACATCCGGCTGCATCTTCGCCAGGAAATCGCGTACCTCATCCACCAAAGACCAGCCGACGGTGTACTCTGATGCAACCAGCTGGATCACGTTCTTCCGACCTTCTTCGGACGCCGCCAGGGCTTCGCCAAGCAGGTCCAGATGGTAGAAGACTTCAACGCCACGGTTACGCATGGCTTTCACGAACTGGTCGTGTTCGTATTGAGCGCGCTCCACCCATAGCACATCGTCGAACAGCAGGTCATCGTGGTTGCTGGGGGTCAACCGCTTCAGGCTGAGGTCGGGACGGTGAACCATCACTTTGCGCAGCTTGCCAACTTCTGAATTGACACCAAATTTGTTGCTCATTTGAATTTTCTCCTTCTTTTTCCAATAGGATCGTCAAAAAACTCTTAAGGATCTCCTGCGGATGAATTTCCTGGCATCCGCTTCATGCCGGATAGACATTCGTGCCTGCTTCACCTGCCACGATCTTCTCGATATCTTTCAGAGATCCAATGGCAGCCCGTTTTCCGGTCTTCTCGACAAATTGGACCGCTGCGTCCACTTTGGGTCCCATCGAGCCAGCCGGGAATGGGTAGGATCTCAATTCCTTGGGGGTCACCCGTCCCAGTTTGCGCTGTTCGGGCTTACCCCAGTCCAAGTAAACGGCTTCCACGTCGGTGGCGATCACCAACAGGTCAGCCTCGACTTCGCGCGCCAGCAGCTCAGACGCCAGGTCTTTATCGATGACAGCCTCAATTCCGGTCAGGTAGCGCTGCTTGCCTGGCTCGTACATGGTGGGGATGCCGCCGCCGCCGGTGCAGATCACGACAGTGCCTTTGTCCAGCAGCCACTTCACCGGCCGGATCTCAAATATCCGCTTGGGCAGCGGCGAGGGCACTACCCGGCGCCACTTGGCTCCATCCTGCTTGAAGACCCAGCCTTTCTCGCTTTTCAGCCGGTCGGCTTCACCTTTCTCATAAACCGGACCGACAAACTTGGTCGGATTCTGGAAAGCCGGATCGGCAGGATCGACTTCGACCATGGTCAGGATGGTGGCAAAGGGCACTTCGAATGGCAGCAGGTTGCCTAACTCCTGCTCGATCATATAGCCGATCATGCCCTCGGTCTGTGCTCCCAGCACATCCAGAGGATATGCCTCCACATCTTTGTACGCCGACGCCTGCAGCGCCAGCAGGCCCACCTGTGGACCGTTGCCGTGCGCCAGCAAGAGCTGGTGCTGTTGGGCGACCGGCGCTAATGCCTGCGCAGCGACCTGGATATTCGCCCTTTGAACATCGTGTGTCATCGGCTCGCCTCGCTTGAGCAAGGCATTGCCTCCCAGTGCGACTACTATTCTCATGATTTGCTCCTTTCTTCGTGAAGGTTCATGTCTTTGGTGCCCCAAACCTGCATCAGTTGGGCATAAAATTTGACCATTTTTCCCATTGCTTCGACCGGAATGCGCTCATCGATGCCATGCTCCAACCCCATAAAACTTTGATCCATCACCACGGAAGTGAACCGGTAGATATGGTCGCAAACCGGCACGAAATGCTGGCAGTCTGTGCCACCCAGCATGACGAATGGCGCAACCGGCGGGTTGTCGAACACCTGGCGGATCACTTGCTTGAGGCTCTGATACGCAGGCACATTGGTAGGCGAGACCGGTAAGGCTTCGTTATACTTGCCTTCAATAGGCTTGAACTTTACCCGTTCATCTTTGATGACTTTCTTGACATGCCACAGCACTTCGGCGATGGTGTCGCCCGGCAGCAAACGGAAGTTGACGACCGCTTTCGCCTCGGCGGGGATGGTGTTGTCCTCCACACCGCCGTTGACGATGGTCAAAGCAGTGGTGGTGCGCATGCTGGCGTTCATCTCCGGTTTGGGAACCAGCCAGCGCTTCAATAGAGGTCCGAACAGCCAGACGTTGGCGAAGGGGATCTGGATATACAGCGGGGCGGCTCTGCCGACCCCGTGATACAGCGGTCGCAGCCGGCGCAGGTGGGACGGCATGGGGTGGGCTTCCAGGCGCGCCAGGGCACGTGCCAGGACGCCGATGGAAGTCTGCGGCGGGGGAGTTGATGAATGCCCGGGTTGTCCGTGGACAGTGAACTCCACCGTCAGGTAGCCTTTCTCGCTCACCCCCACCAGCGCGATTTCCCCGCGCACGCCGGCTACCAGACCGGCCATGATCCCGCCGCCCTCGTCGACGATGCCTGCCAGATGAATGCCCTTTTCCTTGAGCGTCTGCCCAAGAAGCTTGCAGCCATTCACGCCGCCTGTCTCTTCGTCGTGCCCCAGCCCGAACAGGATGGTGCGCTCCGGACGGTAGCCAAGCTGCAGCAGCGCTTCAGCCGCATCCATGATGCCGATCAGCTGGTTCTTGATATCCAGCGTGCCGCGCCCCCAGATGAACCCGTCGGCGATCACCCCGTCGAAGGGAGGGTAGGTCCACTCGGTAGGGTCAGCCGAGACGACGTCCTGGTGCGCCATTAGCATCACTGGCTCCAGGTCTGCGCGGCTCCCTTGCCAGGTGTAGAGCAGGCTGTAGCTGTTAATGACCTCGCGCTTCAGCTTTTTATGAACCAGCGGGTAGGTCTCCTCCAGGAACTTGTGAAGCTGGACGAAGGCTTCCGGGTCGGGTGTGCCCCCTTCGTCCAGGGGCACCGTCCGGCAGCGCACCGCCTGCGCCAGGTGCTCGGCGAGCTGCTGGTCGTCGACCGGCACACCATCGATTTTCTCGACGGTGCCTTGCGACCTCTCGAACAGAATCGTGCGCGCTACCACGATCACAGTGGTGATAACCAGTACTGCCAGGATGATGTACAGCAATGTGGTTAGCATACGGTTATTATGTGTCTCCCTTACTGCCGGAAGCGATACGTAACTTTGCCGATTTTACGCATGTCTTCGAGCAACTCCGACTCTTCTGTCGAAGTGAGGTCAAAAGTCGTCGAGTTTGATCGAAGTCCATTACTTATCCTGCACAATCAATGGAGCTTGAGTCAACGGTTCCACAGGCAGCGGTTCTTCTGGCGCCAACCGCTGCACGTTAATTCCAGCGAAGCCGAAGATCATTGCGAGGATTGGATTGATAAAGTTGAAAAAACAGTAAGGAAAATAGGTAAACGTAGAAACACCTAGTGTGGCTGACATGTATGCACCGCACGAATTCCAGGGGACCAACGGCGAGGTCACCGTCCCAGAGTTTTCCACGGCAGTTGCCAGCGTTTCGGGATGCAAACCACGCTTGCGGAACTCAACCATGAACATGCGCGCCGGCAGCACAATGGCGATGTACTGGTCGCCAGCAATGATATTAAACCCGATGGAGGTTAGCATCACTGTGGCAATCGTGCCACCTACGGATTTCACCCGGCTGATGATTGGTGTGATCAACCTGCTGTTAAAACCGCCAAAATCCATCATGGCGCCGAAAGACATCGCCCCCAGGATCAACCAGACCGTCAAGAGCATGCTGCTCATGCCGCCGCCCGAGAAGAGCTTATCAATCTCTGCAACGCCCGTCGTTGCTGTAAAACCATTTGCCATGGTCATCCATACACCTTTCAGGGAGACGAGCATCACGCCAAGGTTCGGATCGTTTACGAAATTCGCAACGACCTGCGATTGAAGGATCACCGCAACCAGGGCGCCTACCAGTGTGCCGATCAGGATGGACAGGAAAGCAGGATATTTGCGGATGCCAAGCAGCAGCAAAACCAGCACGGGCAGCAAGTTCCATAAACTGATATTGTAGGCTGATGCCAGAGCCTGCAGCGCCACGTCTGTATCGATAGGTGGGATAACCACATCGCTGCTTCTGCCAATCAGGAAAAAGATGGCAAGCGTCGCCAGGTAGGCTGGTACGGTGGTCTTGGTCAGGCTGCGAATATGTGCATAAACGTTGCTGCCAACGATTTGAGGGGTTAAGATGGTGGTCTCAGACAGAGGCGTCATCAGGTCGCCAAAATACGAGCCGGAGATCACTGCTCCGGCAGCAATGGCTGTCGACAGTCCAAGTGCATTGGCCATGCCAACGAACGCAACACCCAACGTTGCCGCAGTTGTCCAGGAGCTGCCGGTGACAATCCCGATGACCCCGGTCAGCAGGGCGGCTGCCAGGTAAAACCAGCTCGGATCGATAAATTTAATCCCGTAATACACCATGGTGGCGATCGTGCCGGACATGTTCCAGACCCCAATCAGCGCCCCGACCATCAGCAGGATCATGATCGCGCTCATCGCCAGCGAGATGCCTTTGACGATCTCCTCACCCAGCCTCTCCCAGGAATGACCGTTTTTGTGGGCCACGATGGCGGCGACAACCGCGCTCATCAGCAGGGCGACCTGCAGTGGGCCTAGGGCTGCATCGATGCCGAACAGCACGATCGAGATCGCCAGCAGCACGATCATGAAGACCAGCGGGATCAGCGCATCCATGAGGGACGGCTCACGGATTTCCCTTTCAATTGTGGGCTGCTCATTCGTCATGGTTCTCTGCTCCTTCTGGTGAGGTCACATTTTCCGTCAGGGGTTTCATGGAGATGGGTTACTCAGCTTCCGAGAAGAACTCTTTATCTTCAGCAGCTTCTTGGGCTTCAGTCTGCACAGCATTATCCAGGTATTCGGCTTCCAGCAAGCCGGCTACAGCCAGGGTCTCAATCGCCTCGCTCACCGCAGCTTCTTCGATCAATTCAGCCACCGCCAGCGTGCGCAACACATCCGCTGCAATGGCGGTCTTGATCGCTTCGGCCTCCTGCAGCGTGGCGAGTGTATCCAATATCGCTGCACTCTGTACTATCTGAGCCACTTCAATGGTGCGCTCTGCTTCGGCTATCATGCGCAGCTCCTCACCGACCATCACCAGCGCTTCCTGGGTGAGGAATCCCTGTGCCAATGGCACACCACCAGCGCGACGTATGGCGTCGCGCAGCGGAATCGCCCAGGTGTGCTCAAACATCAACACTCCGAAAGCCTGACCCGGCGGCAAATCTTCGACTATCTTTTTTAGTCCGGGGTAATCCAACCCAACTGAATGGGATGCCGAGGCAAGGATATTTTCAATCGCACTGGCAGCCAGCTCGCCCGCGTTAACATTCGAGACACCCAACAGTTTGCCCACCACCTGACCAAACTCAACCGATTCCTGCTCGGTCAAATCATTTAATTCCACGGCAGCGATTTCTCCGGTGGCTGCCTTTAGCGCTAAAAACAGGTCGATCAAGCGGATCAGGCCGCGCCCGCGCAGGTTTGCCAGCTCTTCCAGGACCTCGCCGCGGAACTGGTCTGTGCGATCAAAACCAAAGAAAATGACTTGCACAGGTCCGACTGTCATGGCTACCTCCCGTTGCTGACCATCATGTCGATGACCACCGTCACCGCCAGGATCAGGCAGTCGTCTTCGCCCTGCATCACATCCACCACGTACTGGTCGCGACCGATCCAGGAGAACTGCTTGGAGATTTTCGCCACCGGTCTGCCGCCGCGGGTGATATCGTACTGCGCCCAGATGACCTTGCCCATAGTGGTCATGTCTTGCCCACCGGGGATTTCGATGGTGAACCGCTCACGCAGTGGGTCGATGATCGCATTATGCACCTTAGCGGCTAAACTTCCGTCCGGACGGAGGATGTCGAAAGATTTCGCGGATGCGGATGACCCTTTCATCCAGCTTATACAGCAGATTGCCCGGCAGGTCGCGGAACTTCAACGATTCCTTGACTAAGCGTACTTTGCCATCGATCTTGAAGACCGGTTGACCGGCGGCATTGTTGATTGTAAAATCCTGTCCCAGGGCGAAGATGCGCTGGCGCATGATATAGCGGTTGACACCGCCGGGGGGTTGCGTTCTTGTCGTTGATCCACCGGCAGCAGTCGCAGGTCCGATCATTCTGCTTGTTCTTGCCAGACCACCACCTCTACGCAACATATATACTGCTCCTTTCGTTTAGTCCGTTTATCGGGTAAGCTCGTAAATGGCATGCGCATAGATTTCCATTGCTTTGTACAATTCCTCGAGCACTGCTCGCTCGTTGACTTGGTGCTCGGTCAGCTCCTGAACTTCACCGACTTCAGCGTATCCGGGGTGCCTGCTGGGCTGCGAGATGGGAGTTTATGGTTTCGAGCATGGTTAGCCTCACCATTGCCGGTTAGGTGCGACGCACGGCAACCTTTGGTTGGGCAACCTTCGGTTGCTTAAAGTGCGTCGCACCTGTCGTATGACTAGTCTCCTAACGTGGCGACCATGATCGCCTTGATGGTGTGCATGCGGTTCTCCGCCTGGGCGAAGACGATCGACATCTCGGACTCGAACACTTCTTCGCTCACTTCCAGGCTCTCCAGTCCGGTCTTTTCGTAGATGTCCGCACCGACCTTGGTCTCGCGGTTGTGGAAAGCCGGCAGGCAGTGCATGAACTTGACCTTGGGGTTGCCGGTCTTCTTGACCGCCTCCATGTTGACCTGGTAGGGCTTGAGCAGCTTGATGCGCTCGTCCCACACCTCTTTGGGCTCACCCATCGAGACCCACACATCGGTGTACAGGTAGTCGACACCCTTGACACCTTCGTCAACGCTCTCGGTCAGGGTCAGGCGGGCGCCGGTCTCCTTGGCGATCTCGCGGCAGGTCTTCACCAGGCTCTCTTCCGGCCACAGCGCTTTGGGAGAGCACAGGCGCACGTCCATACCCAGCTTACAGCCGGTCACCATCAGCGAGTTGCCCATGTTGTTGCGGGCATCGCCCAGGTAGCAGTAAGCGATCTCGTGCAGGTGCTTGTCGCTGTGCTCCATCATGGTCAGGATGTCGCAGATCATCTGGGTGGGATGGAACTGGTCGGTCAGACCGTTCCACACCGGCACGCCGGCGTATTCGGCCAGGATTTCCACCAGCTCCTGCCCGAAGCCGCGGTATTCGATGCCATCATACATGCGCCCTAGCACCCGGGCAGTATCCTTCATCGACTCCTTGTGCCCGATCTGCGAGCCGCTTGGACCCAGGTAGGTGACGTTGGCGCCCTGGTCGTAGGCTGCCACCTCGAAAGCACAGCGCGTGCGGGTGGAGGTCTTTTCGAAGATCAGGGCGATGTTCTTGCCCTTCAGCCGGGGCTGCTCATAGCCGCCGTACTTGGCAGCTTTCAAGTCAGCGGAGAGCTTGAGCAGGAACTTGAGCTCTTCGGGGGTGAGGTCGAGCTCTTTGACAAAGCTTCGGTTGCGTAAATTGAATGCCATTTTTACTTCTCCTTGTTCGATAAACTGTTATCTGCTGTGCATTATTCACACGCCCAGCTAATAGCTGCATCTAGCTGGTCTTCAGGGAAATGCTTTTCCTCCGCCCGAGTGAAGGGACCCATCAGGCGGGTAAACCACTCGATCCAATTCTGGTCACCGACGAGAGCTGCCCGGTGGATGTATTGGTATTCTTTAAGACCAAATTGCAGGTCTTTTTTAGCGGCAGCGAAATCGCCGTAGAACTCGAAACCGGTCAGCACCAGCGCGAGGTTGATCTTATCGCTGGTTTTCAGGCGCTCGTCGACGGCGTCGAGAAATTGCTGGTATTCATCACCCGTCACCTTGCCGCTGAAGCGAGCAACCAGGCAAGTTTCAGTCGATTTATCTAGAACTTCAAACAAGATCCTTTGTCCTTTGTTTACGCTGGTTTATATAACCACTCCTATGCCCAACACCAGGATGCTGAGGACCATCAATAAGATCAGCACCGGCCAGACGAACTTCCACCACACGCCGTAGCCCACCCGGGCGATCGCCAGCCCGCCCATCACCACGGCCGAGGTTGGGGTGACCAGGTTGACCAGCCCGTTGGCAGTCTGGTATGCAGTCACAATCAGATAGCTTGGCACACCGGCAAACTGACCTAACGGAGCCATGATTGGCATGGACACAGTCGCCAGACCCGAGCTGGAAGGGATCAGGAAAGAGAGCGGCAGGTAGAGCAGGTAGGTGACGATGATGAAGCCAACCCCACCCAGCCCAGAGACGGCCTGCTCCGCCCAATACAGAACCGTATCGGTGATCAAGCCGTTGTTCATGATCACAGTGACGCCGCGCGCCACCCCGATGATCAGCGCCACCCCGAGCATATCCCTGGCTCCATCGATGAATGTGTCAACCAGGCTCTTTTCGGATAACCTTCCAATGATTCCGATCAAGATGCCGAAGAACAGGAAATTGGCTGTCATCTCCGGGAACCACCACCACCAGGTAGGGATAGCCAGGCCCAGATCTTCCCATGGGATCACTCCGTAAACCATGGTGACGAAGGCCAGGAAGAATATCAACAGGATCACCTTGTGCCGGGAGGTGAACTCTCCAAACTCCGCTCCTGAGCCTGCAGACATAAACTGTTTCTCGTTATCAGCCTTCTGATCGTATATCAGCGACTTGGATGGGTCCTTCTTCACTCGCTCACCATAGCGCATCACGAAGACCACGCCGATGATCGTTCCGACCACCAGGATGACCACCCGTCCGATAAGCCCTTCGCTGATCGTCGTCCCGGCAAAACCTGAGGCGATGCCGGTGGCGAAGGGGTTGACCGTGGATCCGATAACCCCTATTCCCGCTCCCAACAGGATCAGGGCTCCGGCAGTGAGACCATCATAACCGGCAGCCAGCATGACGGTGATGATGAGAGCATAAAAAGCCAGCGTCTCTTCGGCCATGCCGTAAGATGTGCCGCCGATGGCAAAGATTGTCATCAAGATCGGAAACATCCACTTCTCTTTGCCCTTCAGCTTGGTCACCACCCAGGCAATCCCGGTGTTGATGGCACCGGTCTTCATCGTCACGCCCAGGAAGCCGCCGATGATCAACACGAACATGGCGACATCGATGGCGCCGAACAGCTCGCCGTAGTTCCATACGTCCACGTTGCCGGTGTCATCCTCGATGCCGTACATGCCGTTGATGGGTCCCTTGAGGGCGCTAGAAAGCAGTTTCTGCGGGTTTTGCTCCACCGCGTGGTAAGTGCCCGATATCGGTGCGCCATCGGCATCATAGTCATACGAGCCAGCGGGGACAAGCCAGGTGGCGAGAGCAATCAGGATGAGCAGGATGAACAGGATTGTGAAGGCGGTGGGGAAAGTGAATTTCTTCTTATTTTTTACCTCAGCCATTTCGGACTCTCCTTTCCGATTAAGAAAGCCGTAGTTGTCAGCAATGACACCCAATATGCGTTTATCTGGTTACTCTTCCGAAAGTTCGACCTCTTCGGGCACGACCTCGACTGCCTCGGCATTGTCTGCCAGCTTCTCGACCTCCTCCAGGTGCTGCTCCACGATTTCGGAGACCACCACCTCACCCTGGAAGTTCTTGGCAGCCATGCGCTCTTTCACGACATCCCAATTGGCTTCTTCAACCAGCACCGCCAGCGCCGATTCATCTGAGGTCATGTTCTCGCCGAGTTCCTTCAGCAGCTTGTTCTTGATGCCGCGATCGAACATGGCAAACGCAGTGCCCAACAGCGCGCCGACGGCGATCCAGGCAGCTCCACCGAACAATACGGCGAAGATGATCCCGATGACGCCGCCCTTGAGAAAGCCTTTGCCTGGCGGGATCGTCCTTGGTCTGGTGCAGCTTGATCTTGCCTTTTTCGGTCTTGGTGATCGCCACGGCGTCCTTGAGCTTGACGACCTTATCCTTGGCCAGTTCCTTGACTACCTGCAGGGCGGCCTCTCCGGTTTCTTTCTGCGGGTACTTGACGACGATGAAACTGTATTTTTCTGACATGGTTTTCTCCTCTTGAATGGTAGACTCGAATAATTCAACGTCTGGATGAGCCAGCAGCTACTGGCTCATCTAGACCGATCAATTTTGCATGAATTGGTAACAGCAGGCGACCGGTCAGCCTGCCAGCAGTTTACCCTTGGCAGCGGCAAACTCTTCGTCGCTCAGCACGCCCGCATTGTGCAGCTGGGAGAGCTGCTGCAGCTGGGCGGTCAGGTCCGACGCAGGCGCTCTGCGGCGGAGCCTCGTTCTCGTACTCTTCCTCTGGATAATATTCCTCTTCCGTCGTACTGCTGCTCGTTGGGCATCTTGCGCTGCCCACTTCTGGTTCTGGTGATGGTGGACCGCGCCGGCAGTGCCAGCCATGACGGCTGAGCCGACTGCGACGCGAGCAACTCTTCTACGTCTCATTGCTCTTCTTGCTCTAGGCATTTCAACCTCCTATACTATTCGTTTGGATTAAGTATCGGTCCCTGCTACGCATCAGCGGCCTACTCAGCGGCCGATTCGGCTTGGGCGAAGATCTGCAGGGTTTCGTTCACGACCTCGAAGGGGATGCGATCATACATCACCATGCGACCACTCGAGCGGGTCACAGCCTCGCCGAATTTGATTGCCCACAGGTTTTCAAACAGCAGCAGTGCGGCGGTGGTGTTAGCTTCCATCGCCTCGGCGATCAGCTCGATATCTTCGATCTGGATGATGCCGCTGATTTCCACCTCCAGCGGATCGAAAACAGCCAGCATATTGGGCGCCAGTTCCTCGATTTCCAGCACCTCGTGGTTGCCATCCTCATCCTTGAGGATGATGACCAGGTCGATGATGCGGACGATCTTGTTTTCTACCAGCTTGAGCAATTCGGACATGCCTTCGCCTGTGAGCTGGTCGGTCTTGAATTCAAGTGCGAGAAAGTCGATCGGACCGTATGTCATAGTGTACTCCTTCTTTTCTAGATTGTCGTTTGTTCCTAATCTGATATATTCATATCTGGTTGTGGATCAGTGATCCCGGGAGGTTGGCTGAGATTGGCGATCAGGATGTGCACGCTGATCAGCAGCACCCACAGCGGGAAGACCAGCGAAACCCAAAGGATATACCCGATACTCAGCAGCAGCAGCACTGCCAGTGCGTAACCGAGGATTGACATCCAGCGTGGCAGAATACCGGTGCGCAGCGCCAGCGTGCAGGTGGAGATCATGAACACACCTGCCATCTTCATCGCATAGACGTTCATAATCTCGTGCGTAACGGCGTGTCCGAACGGATAGATGCCAGATTCGATCAGCTTATCGAGTGAGTAGGTTCCATAGATAGAGATAGTACCACCAGCCACCGCTGCCGAGGAGAACAGCATGGCGAGAAAAAGCAGCCCGCTGCCCAGGAACACGCTGGCAAACAGGCGATCTTCATAATCTCCAATGCGATCGCGCACCACACCGATAAACCACAGGAAAGCAATGCCAGAGAAAGGCACCAGGTTCAGGGCAAGGTTGACGGATTTCCAGCTATCTTTTAACCATGTTCCGATTTGGGCTGGATTATCCGGCACGGAGAGCCGGATCAGCACCAGGCTGGTGATGAGCAGAATGGAGAACAGGATGCCGGCCATAGCCGCCGCGCGCGGTGTAGTCAGTTTTTTATGAACCAATGTGGCTTCGCGCTGCATCATCTCAACCTACCATCCAGCCCACTGGAAGGTTAAACACGGTTTAGTAATTCATAAGCGGATCGTTGCTTGGATAGCCGGGCACCTGCTGGCGGTTGTGGTAGCCGCCGATATAGCCGGCAACATCTGCCATAATCCCAAGACCCAGCCAGACCCAATCAAAGCCGTTCAACGGGAAGATCAGCACGTACATCAAGGATGTCCAGGGGGCAAAGATCAGACCCATCAGGCCGACCAGCCAGGGAAAGTTGAAAGCTGCAAACGAGGCGCTCACCCGCAGCGGGGCGATCAGCCAGAAGACCAGGAAGCCCAGTCGTGGACCGAAGAAAACCAGAGCAGCAAAAAAGCAACACATTGGTAACTCCTCCTCAATATAGAATCTGATAGGGTTAATTCTCAGGGATGGGGAATTCCTCGTGCCATCCTCGAGAGCGTCATTCACCCGGCGGATTAGCGCCCTTCGTGGGACATCTCGTCGATGCACACTGCCACCGCCAGGATGATCACATCGTCCTGGCCGGGATCGATCGCCACGCCGTAGCTGTCGCGCAGGCGGAACCACTTCTTGGAGACTTCCGCCACCTTGTCACGTCCTTCTCCGATGGTGTACTCGTGATCCAGGATATTTCCTTTCACCTCCAGGTCGGGCCCGTTCTTGATCTTGACCACCCAGCGCTCGCGCACAGGAGTGATCAGGGCTTTCTTGACCGTGGCGAGGTTCTCGCCCTTCGGTCCTTCGATCTCCATGCTGTCTTTGATGCGTAACATGCGCTCCTGGATCTTAGCCAGCTCGGTGCCATGGGCATCCTCGAAGACCAATGTCTGGCGCACGCGCAGCGCCTTGCCATCCACTTTGAAGACTTTCTGACCGCGGTCGTTCTCGATCCAGAAGTCGTCGCCGATGGCGACCATCTTCTGGCGCATCTGGTAGTGGTTTCCGCCACCGCCAGGACGACCGAGCTGGCGGTCATCGCGTCGTTCTTGTCGTCTGCCTGGCATAATTATTTCTCCTTTGTAGTAAAACCCGCACTAGATTATCAATTTAGAAGTTACGCAGTTCACGGGGTAATCGGGGGTGTTTTGGCGGGCACAGCCCGCCAAAACACCCCCAACCCTCCCCCAAGTGCGTAAGTCCTACAATTATTGGACCGTGATGTAGACATAGAACTCGCACACGGTTTGATTGCCGAGCACAACCTGCCACAGCTCGCCATACACACCCGGGTCGAACGGAGCGATCATCGGCACGCTGAAGTTGTACGTCCAGCCGGGATCAACTGTGCTGGTCAGGTCGTAGCGGTCGGCGCCCTGGTGCAGGGGGACGTTCGCCGCCGCACCCACGAATGCCAGGTCATACTCGCCGCTGTCCCATCGATCACTGCCGTTGTTCTGCAGCACCCAGGTTGTATCAAACGCCGTCCCGGCGGTAAAGACCGTGCCATCCGCAGGTGTCTGCGATACCACCGCACATCCTGTCCCACCACTGGGCGGCGGGGTCGTTTCCACCACCGGCGGAGCGGGGGGCGATTGAACTACCGGGACGGTCTGCGTATTCTGGGTCACTACCCAGCTGGCCGAGACCCAGCCAAAACCGCTCGGGGAGTATTGGGTGGCGATGATCACCTGCCACCAGGCGCCATCCGCGCTCACCCCGCTGACCTCACCCGAGGCGCCTGCCGGGGCAACCACCAGCACCGGGAAGTTCGTCCCCGGACCGCTGCGCACATTGACCGGCTCGATGGCTGTGGCTACCGGCGCTCCAGCTGGCGGAGCAGGGGGCGGAGCAGACACCGGCGCAGCAGGCATGGCGATCGTTTGCACGCCTTCGACATTGCTGGCCTGGGTGTATTGTGCCATCACCCAGCCGTAGCCCGCTCCGACGTTCTGCGGGTTGAGGCGCACCACCCACCACAAGCCATCCTCGCTCACTCCGATCACCCGGCCGGTTGCGCCGGTCTGGGCGATGCCGTATGCCGGGAAGTTGGTGGCCGGGCCGGTGCGCACGTACACGTTGGCGAGAGCGACAGCCTGCGGGTCATCCGGTCCGGGTGCGACGAACTCGACCGTGGCAGGTACCGGCGGCGTAGGCAGCACGGGTACACCGTCCGCATTGGCTACCGTCACCCAGCCGGCGCTGACCCAGCCGTTGCCATCCGGGGCAACCGGCACGCTGATCGCCCACCACAACCCGTCTTCGCTCTTGCCGGTGACCAAGGCGGTCCGCCCGCCCAGGAAGGTGGCATACACCACGTAATTCGTTCCCGGTCCGCTGAAGATGGTCGTGTTGAAGTTGGCGATCGCTGAAGGCTCACCAGGAGCTGCAGTGGGTACCACTGCCACCGGGATGCTCGGATCAGGGGTTGGACCGGGTGGAGGCGCAGCTTCGGTAGGCGCCACCGTAGGTACTGCCGTGGGTGGGGGCGCCTGGGTCGGCGGCGGGGGTGCGTTCTGGGTCAGGTCCGCCACCACGGTTTGGGCTGCCTGGGTCTGGATCAGGGTTGTATCCTGGGTTGGGGCGGGTGTGGCTGCGCCACCGCAGGCGCTGAGCACCAGGCTCATTGCCATCAATAAGATAAAAATAACAAAAATATGATTGCGTTTTGCTTTCATTGTGTAATCCTTATGCCGGACGCTGGCAGGTCTGCTCGACCTGCCAGCGTCCAGATTTGGTTTATTCCTCTGCGAAAGCAGCCATCAGCTGCTCTTCTTGCTCTTTGGTCAGGTTGGAAGCGATCAGCTCGAATTGGTAGCCTTTGAGCTCATCCAGCACTTTGTCTTGCACGGCGTCGCTGGTCAGCAGGAACAGGGCCGAGGTGCCCTCGGTGACTTGTTCACGGGTCTGCTTGATGAAGTTGTCGTCGATGCCGTAATCGGCCATCTTGCCGCCCAGGGCGCCCATGGCAGCGCCGACTGCCAGTCCGAAGAATGGGACGAAGAAGATCAGCCCGAACAGCATGCCCCAGAAGGCGCCCTGCATGGCGCCCATACCTGCCATGCTGACCAGCTGCTTGGTCTTGGGCTTATCCTTGCCTTCCTGCCAGGTGACGATGGCTGCGTCCTGGACGGTGATCAGCTGCATCTTCTGCAGGGACTGGACCTTGTCCAGCATCTGCTGTGCCCCTTCCGGGGTGGAAAACTTGAGTGCGGTTAGTGTTGCCACTGGTTATAAACCTCCATACATATAGAATTTGTTGCGTTGTCGGGTGGTCCACCCAACCGTAAACTATCTTATTCTTTCTTCTTGAGCGCTCTCTCCAGCGCTTCGACTGCCTCGGTTGGCAGGGTGGTCTGGTAGAGGGTGCCCTGGTAAGGTCCCAAGGATGCGATCACCGCATCCGAATTGCCGCTGCCGAGCAGGAAGATCGCCGACGAGCCGGGTTCCAGGCTTTCAGTGACGTCTTTGACGAACTTCTGATCTACGCCCAGGTCCAGGGTTTTTCCGACCAAAGCGCCGCCCAGTGCGCCGATCACAATGCCAGCCAGGGGGAAGAACACACTTGCCAGCAGCAAGCCAAGTGCGCCGCCGCCGAGTGCACCCCATTTGACGCCTGTGTCGAGCTGGTTTTTCACCCGCACCTTGCCGCTCTCATCCTTCACGATCACGGCCGCGTCGTCAAGCTTGAGCACCCCCGAGTGCTGGAGTTTCTTCATCGCTTCGAACACGGCTCCAGCCTGTTGGGTATCATTAAAGGTGATCACAATCAGTTCTGCACTCACACTTTCCTCCTTGGTATTCTTGATTGACCAACCTTAATCGACATCGAAGGCTGACTTGACGCCGGGCAGCATGACGTAGATCAGGATGAGGGCATTGACGATGAAGCTCAGGCTGACATCCGACCAGGCGCCTGCGCCAAGCATGACGGTGAAATCCAGGATCAGGTTGAATACCGTGATCACCGCCAGGAACAGCCAGGCTTGCTTGTCCACCCGCCACAGCATCTGCACCACCCACACCCATACCCAGACCATCAGCGCCCACATCAGGAACGACCAGAAATTGAATGCGTGTACAGAGAACTGCCCGATGAAATAGGGTAGTATCCCAAGCGCCTGCAAGGCATGGATTGCGGCCAGGACAGCCGCTATCCCGGCTAATATTGCCAGGATGGTTACACCAAACGGACGTGATTTAATCTTATAACTCCAATTAATGAATGGGTAATGCTGGTATCTATTCCAGGTTGAGCTTGACGCCACCCATCATGCCTGCCACGGCGTTGTAGACCAATGCCACGATAAGACCGCCCAGAGCGCCGCCCAGGGCATTGATCAGGCTGCGCCAGATCACCGCCAAGAGCGTGGTGAAGCTGTATACTGACCAGTTAGCCAGGTTCATATCGATCCACCAGGAGCTGGCGCCGAAGATCCAGCCCAGGATCCAGTAATACAGACCGAAGGCGAAGGTCCAGAAAGCTGCCAGGACTGCGCCGTACAGGACGAATGATTTGACTTCGACTGACCTGATTGCTTTCATGAGTTGAGTTCTCCTTTTTTATGGCGTGGTTTAAAGTTATATGGATTAATGTGTAGGATTTGTTCCGAGAAGTAGAGGAACTGGAGACAATCCCAGGACTATCCTCTGTCCGAGGTTGCAAACGGCTCAAGGTGATTTGTTTCTTCCCAAATCCTCCTTTTTTTGTGTCTCTGTCCTGTATTTACGCAGCGATCGAAGCAGCCAATCGGGCTGATCACTTTTGCTCACATATGCATCCGCGCCGGCTTTGAGCAGCATTCTCTCGTATCCAGCATCACTGCTCATGACAATCACAATGGGTTTTGGATCGAGCAGATGCAGGTCAACGATCAGGTCTTCGAACGACCTGCCGGGCAATTCCCTGTCGATCAAGATGAGATCGGGATGCAGTTCCTCAGACAGTTCAAGCAAACTCTCCACATCTACTGCCTCACCCACTGATTCTATGCCTGATTCCTCCTCGAGCATCGTCCTGAGCGCCCATAGGGCGTGGGTATGATGGTCCGCCAGCAGAATACGCATCATAGGAGGTTCTTTCGTTTGGTGTGTTCTTCGATTGTACGCGAGTAAAAATTGGAGCAGGGACTGGATTCGATGGATTGATCCGTCATTCTCAGCCAGAGTATAGCAAAAGTACTCCCTGTGGGCAATAACCCCACAGGGAGTACAGCAGGCCAGTTAATTTCCTATCCGCGGAGCGAGGCTGGTGACTAGCCGATAGTATAGGTTATGAATTCTTCGAGACCAGGTGATGCTCCAGAGCTATGGTTACAGCTTCGATGCGGTTATTGGCCCCCAGTTTTGAATAAATATTCGTCAGGTGAAACTTAACGGTGGCGGAGGTGATTGAAAGCTGGGTGGAGATCTCGGTATTCGATTTACCCGTTACCAGCAGCGACAGCACTTCCTTCTCTCGCCCGGTCAGATCGAACCCCACCCCGGGTCTATTACGGGTGGACTGGATCAGCGCTTCAGTAGCCTCGGGCGCTAGGGTCGCGTGCCCGCTATGGGCAGCCTTGATCGCCGCTGCCAGATCCTCGGCGTTGACGTTCTTCAGCAGGTAGCTGGTCGCGCCTGCCTTGAGCGCCTGCTCGACCAGGTCCTGCTCGTGAAAACTGGTCAGGATGATGATTTTCACCGGCGTGTCAAGGGCAATAATGCGCCGTGTGGCCTCACTGCCATCCATCCCGGGCATCATCATATCCATCAGCACTACGTCCACCTCGTGCGCCGAGCAGAACTCCACCGCCTCAGCTCCATTACTGGCTTCCCCCACCAGTTCCATCCATTCAAAGCCGTAGATGAAATTCTTCAACCCGTTGCGAAGCATAGCGTGGTCATCGACGATCAAGATGCGGATGGGTTTTGATTCAGCCATTGGTTTGCCCATTCTAATTATGCCAGACGAGGGTCAGCTCAGTGCCGGATCCGGGTTGGGTTCTGATGCTTACTTCGGCGTTTATGGATGTGGCGCGCTCGCGAATAATGCTGATGCCCATGTGTTCTGTATAACCATCCTGGGGTGAGAAGCCCTGCCCGTCGTCACTGATCACTAATTTTACCTCACCATTCCACCCATCTCCTGTCCCGGAGCTATCGTGAGTTGCGTATAAGTTCACTGTAACCAGGCTGGCCTGGGCATGCTTGACGACATTGTTCAGACCTTCCTGGGCAATGCGATAAAAGCTGGTGTGCACATCCTCTGGGAGGCTGGGGACCCGTTCGATAAAAAGCTGAAACGGCAGCCCGCTGCGGCTGGTGATCGCCTCGGTGAGCTGCGCCAGCAGCTCATCGAGGGGTGTCTTGATCACCGCCGAGGGTCGCAGCTCGAGCAGCATGGTGCGCATTTCTGCCAGCGCGCCGCGCGTTAAGCGGCGCAATTCTCCCAGGCTATTTTGTGCCATATCAGGATCGCGACGCCAGATCTGGGGCAACACTTCTGCAACCAGGCTGGCGGAGAACAGCACCTGGGTCACAGAGTCGTGCAGGTCACGCGCCAGGCGGTTGCGCTCTTCGGAGGCTGCCAAAGCCTGCGCCTTTTCAAAAAGGCGCGCATCTTCAACCAGATCAGCCAGATCGAGAGCAATTCTATCGATCAAATTGGCTACTTCAGGAGTAACTTCCTGCAAGGGCCGCTGTATCCCGATGCCCAACAGCCCGGTAAGCGCCTGACGAGCCTTCATGGGTTTCAGGATGATCGATTGGAGACCCTCGGAATGTAAACACGCACCTATGGGATCGGGTAATTCACCAACCTGGTCGGCCGGTATAATAATGAGCCTATCTCCCTCGATATCCCTGCGTAACGAAGAATCTTTTTGGAAAATGAAGGCAGATCTTTCGAGTGCTTGGGGCAACCCATCCGACTGTGGGCAGCAAAGCGCTTCGATATAGTCGCTATGCCCATCCCACAGGCCGATGAAAACATTTTCCGCTCCGAGCAGCTGGATTATCGTAGCTGAGAGCTGTCTAAAAGCATTGGGCAGGTCCGCGGTATTGTTGATCGACTGGTGGATACGATTGACGGCAGACAGCCATTCGATGCGCTTGTACAGCATCTCCTCCAATAATTTACGCTCCGCAACCTCCTTGCTTAACTGATCGTTAATAACGTTCAATTCTGCAGTTCGCTGCTCAACCAATAGTTCGAGATGATGACGGTATTCATTTAGCTCTGTTTCTGTTTTGATACGTCTTGTGATATCCTGGAAGGCAACCACAGCGGTTTCGACATTTCCGAGATCGTCTTTTATCGGGTTGGCCCAGATTTCTAACGGGACGCGCCGATCTACCAGGTCGGCTTCGATATCGTCCGCCATGGCTCGATCGCCCTGCAGGGCGCGCTGTACCGGCATGTTTTCGATGGGATACGGTTGATCGCTGCCTGCAACCCGGAAGGAGAAATAATCCATCGCTTGGATCAGCGTACGTCCGGCAGAGGGGTCGGGTTGGATACCACGGGCAGGGTTGCCGAGGATCTCGACCGTACGCTGGTTGATATAGGAGGGCTTTTGATCCTTTCCGTAAACAACCACCCCGAGAGGTAAGCCTTCCAGGATTTGGGACAGCCGGTTCTCGCTGTTGCGCAAGGTGAGGTTGGCGATCTCAGTTTGTGCTTTCATCAGGTTGATACGGTCAGCAAGCGCCAGGGAGGAGAGCAAAACCAGCCAGAACATGCCGATGTGTAAGGACTTTTCGGTGAGAGGTGTGCTGGGTAAGGCGCCCACCCGCACCAATTCGGCGCAGATAATCCCCAGGGTGAACCCCATCCAGGAGATCAGATATCGTCGGGCCGGGAGGTACCCCTTCCTCCAGCGGTGCAGACCGGCCAGGGCGGTGAGGCTGGGTGTCAGAAGCAGGCCCATGATAGATAGCTGGGCCAAGAATAGATATCCGGTGAAGAAACCGAGTAAGGCTTTGATCACCCAGAATCCGACAAATAGGTTGAAGATAAAATGATAGCCTGGCTCCTGGATTTTTTGCTCCAGAAAGTGATCGCTGAAGATCAGGGCTGTAATGAAGCACAGGGACATCGTGAGGTTAAGCAGAAATTGTTTCTCATGAGAAAAACCGGGCCAAAGGAATTGGTCGGAAACTCCCTCATAAGTGGCGAAGAATAAGGTCGCGCTGGCGAGAAACAATACAAATAGTAAATAAGTGCGATCTTTCAGCGAAAAATATAATAACAGATGATAACCGATCGCCAAGATCAGAGAGCCGTAGAACAGGCCCACGAGCAAGATCTCCTCGAACTTTTCACCGGCAAAGCTCTCAGGCGACCAGATGGTGAACGCCAAGGTCATTGAAGAGCCGCTCTCGACGTGCACATAGATGGTTTGCTCTTCTGTACCGGGAAGCGGCAGCTCGAAGACAACATGATAGTAGGGTATGTCACGTGTGTCAAATGGTCTCAGGGCACCCGATTCTTTCTTTACGAATCCACCGCCTGCTGATGGAATATATAAATCCACATAATTCAGGTTTTGGAATTCTGTCTCCAGGAACCACCGGTTGGTCAGGCTAGTTTCATTTAAGAGACTTAGTCGGAGCCAATAGGCTGAATCCGTATAACCATAGTTGGGCACAGCCGCCTGGCTGCGTACAAACTGAGAGACGTGTTCCGGGGAGGTGACGTCTTCGATGGTCAGCTCGCCGCTGGGATCTTCCAGGATATCAAGATAAAGCCCCAGGGGGTATTCTCCCTGCTGGTCGGTGAGAATGAGGGGTTCTGGCTCGGGCTGTTCGCTGTCCTGCGCAAGTGCAGGAAAATACAGGGCAAACGCTGTGATGAGTATCAGGATGAATGCATAAATTTTCAAATCAGACGCTCGAGGGATGTCCTCCCCTTCGCAGGCCTCCACATGGGAATGATATGACTGCTGAATTTGTATGACAATGAATTAGATTATATTCGATCCTGATGGGATTCTGTCGAATTCGCTATCCTTCAGGTCAGTCGCTAGCTTCTATTCATGGTCAGGGAGATACCAGCCTTTCGTGCTGACACTCGTCTCCTAGAAAGATGTCCCAATCATCATGAGCCTATTCCTTATTCATTACTAGGGTATCTTAGCGAATAAATATTTCATTCCCCCGGCTAAGGAAAGCTTTGAGCCGCCATCCCTTCTTCATTTCTGGTGCAGTTGGGTGCCTGCTGATGAGAAATTGTTCTGTATTTAAACGACGTGTATGGTTGGAGTGTATGTGTTCTCATATTGAGATTAGCGCCAATTCATAAACAGGGGAAAACGATCGGTCAACTCATCGGAACTTACTGGTACTTTTACCCCAATGTCCGAGACAGCTACCGACGAAATTAGGATATGGGCTTAGGATCCGCTGGTTATGAGCCCGTAATATGAATAAACGCCATAAAGGGGGAGTGAGGTCACACTCGGGGGCTACAATGGCTGAAGGCTGGGTGGGGAATGGCGTTGGGGTTTGTTGCGCAAGACCTTGATGAGGGCGCGTCTCGGTATCATAATCGCAGATTTACCTACTTGCTTCAGGTTCTGACTTTATCAATTCAACTCCATGAGCACGCACTTTGAAAGGAAAAATTGAGAAAACCAGGGCAGCCCTCCAGCGCAATCGTTTGTAGGTGCATGATATAACACAGTGTTGAAATTGTCAATTTTATATCGGATAAATCCAAATTTGAGCTCTCTCTTACGTTGTGTGACGCCAATCTATCCAGAGATCTGGAGCGACTAGATAAAAATGGTTATCACCCTGTTGGTTTGTGAAATTAGGAGCAATCCGATCTGATTTATTTCCTCCACATTCGATGACTTTTGACATTTGACCTAAACGGTGATCCCATCCATACTATTAATTACGTATCCGACCCAATTTCTAAACATAGATAAGGAGAGAAGAGCATGAAACCCGCAATCCGTCTACTGGCACTTGGCATGGTTATTCTCAGCTTGCTACTGGTCGCTGGCTGTGCACAGCAGCCGGCAGCCCCGCCCGCCGCGACTGAGGAGCCGGCAGCCACCGAAGCGCCCATGGCAGAAGAAGTGACTGTGGTGATTGGTTTTACATCTTCGCTGACCGGAAGTCAAGAGGTTTCATCTAAACGGCAGGTGAACGGCTTCACCTTATGGATGAACCAGGTCAATGAAGCCGGCGGCATCACGCTGAGCGATGGTACAGTGGTAAAGTTTGACTTTCAGACTTATGACGATGAATCCAACGCCGAACGGGTGCAAGAACTGTACACCCGACTGATCACCGAAGACAACGCCGATTTTTTGATCAGCCCATACTCTTCTGGCCTGACCTCAGCAGCATCGATCGTAGCCGAACAGAACGGTAAGGTGATGATCACCGCTGGTGCAGCAGATGATGATGCATATAAGACCGGCAATACTAGCCTGTTCCAGCTGTATACACCGGGCAGCTTGTATATGGCAAGCACGGTTGACATGCTCAAGGAGTTGGATCCCGGTGCAAAAATTGCGCTGGTACACGAAAGTGATAAATTCTCCACCGGCGTGGTTGAAGGTATCAAACCCTATCTTGAAGCAAACGGTTTCGAAGTTGTGCTCGAAGAAGGATATGCCTCGGATACAGCAGATTTTGGACCAATCGTAAACAAGATCGCTGGCTCTGGTGCGACCGTTTTACTTGGGGGAGGCCATTATAACGACGGCACAGCCCTTGCCCGCGCCCTCTTCGAGCGCCAGGTCGGTCTAAAATTCGCCTACTTGCTGGTAGCCCCGGCAGACACCAAATTCCCCGAGCTAGGTGACGCAGCTTTGGGTATTGCTACATCCAGCCAATGGGAGTTGGCAGCGACCCACACAGAAGAAGAAGCCGGCAACTTTGGGAAACCTTATTTCGGTCCTACGGGAGAAGATTTCGCTGCCGCTTACGAAGCTGCCTTTGGCGATCCACCCACGTATCACGTTGCTGGTGGATATACGGCAGGTTTGGTTCTCCAGAAGGCTATCATCGATGCCGACTCCGTGGATCCCGAAGCTGTCAAAGCTGCCTTGAACGCGATGGATATGTTCACTTTCTATGGTGGTATCCAATACGATACCTCTGAAGGAGCGCACGGCTTGCAGATCGCACACAAGATGGTCGTGGCTCAGTGGCAGTTGAATGAGGCAGGTGAGCTTGAGCGTGTGATCATCGCTCCTGCAGATGTTGCCACAGCCGATCCCCTCTACCCAATTCCGGCTCCATAACCCCATCTCGAATATACATCCCACCGGTTTTCCCCGGTGGGATGTACTCTCTCAACCGTATCTGCTCAGGGCAAGCGCCTCGGGTAGTTACGCTCATCCAATACCACGGGAGTAGATATGCAACAACTTAGCTTGCTCCTTACGTCCCTGCCTGATGGCATTTTACTCGGGTTCGTTTACGGTATCGCAGCCATGGGATTGACCCTGATCTGGGGTGTGATGAACGTAATCAACCTGTCACATGGACCGATCATCGCGTTGGGAATGTTTGGGACCTTCTTCCTATTCATACGGCTGGGCATTAATCCATACCTTGGTCTGTTCCTGGTGGCAGTGCTCGGATTATTATTGGGAGTCTTGATCTATATCGTGGCAGTCCACAGGGTGATCGATGCCCCACACTTGTCATCATTGCTGGCAACCTTCTCCGTAAGCATGATCATCATCGGTATCGGGACTGCTGTTCTTACCACCTCGCCTTACAATGTCGACTTCAATATGGGAAGCTTCCGGCTCGGTTCGACAACGATTCTCGGTACGCGCCTGATCGCGGCTTTGTTCGCCTTTCTGTTCACAGGTGGGCTTTATCTATTTTTATACAGAACCCAACCTGGGAAGTTCATCCGCGCGGTAGCCAACAATCGTGCCGCAGCTGAATTGATGGGCGTGCCCTCCTCCCGCATCCTGGCGCTTAGCTTCGGGATCGGGACCATGCTGGCAGCCGTGTCAGGCGCTTTGATCGCTACATTCTTCCCCTTCAATATACTTTCCGGGGGCAGCTATGAGCTGAAGAGTTTCGTGATTGTTGTAATAGGCGGTCTGGGCAACCCGATTGGCGCATTGCTGGGCGGCTTGATCCTGGGCGTTCTGGAGGGCATCATCCCGGCCTTTATGGAGACTTCTTGGGTTCCGGTGATCGAGTTCGCCCTCTTTGTTGTCATATTGCTGGTTCGTCCTAACGGACTCTTCGGAGCAAAGCAATGAAAAACTGGCGAAATCACATCGGTCTTCTCATACCGCTGCTGGTGGTGATTGGGATGGTTCTGTGGCCGGTTTTCACGAAAAATGTCTCCAATCGTGAGGTTGTATTTACCATTCTCAAGGCCATTGCGTTAGCATCCAGCTTAAATATCTTGCTCGGATACACTGGCTATGTTAACTTCGGTTCGATTGTCTTCTATGGTTTTGGTGGTTATGTAGGCCTGTATTTCCTCAACGAGCAAGGCTGGTCGATTTGGGTAAGCCTGCTGGTGGGTGGGATTGCAGCTGGCTTACTGGCATTTTTACTGGGTAAGGCGATATTGCGTCTGCGCGGCGCTTACTTTGCTCTGGCAACTATTGGCATAAACGAAGCCATGAAAGCCCTAATTAATAACCTTGACTTGTTCGGTGGCCCTATTGGAATGACGTTGAACTTCTCGGTATATAAAGCATACGGTGGAGCAGCCCAGGCACTGGAGATGTCGTTTTATATCATGACCGGGTTGGCTCTTGCTGCGGTCATCATCAGCTATATCATTCGTATCTCGAAGTTCGGTTTGGGTTTATTGGCGATCCGAGAAAATGAAGATGCGGCTGAAGTCATGGGGGTTGACGCCCCGAATGCTAAGACCTGGGCTTATGTGATCTCGGCCATCATTCCCGGTATGGTAGGCGTGCTGTTCTTCTTCAAGAACGGCAACGTTGAGCCGCATGTGGCTTTTCCGCTGCACTCGTCCGTTGAGCTGCTGGTGATGGTGATGCTGGGTGGTCAGGGTACAGTTCTCGGACCCATCTTGGGCGCAATCGCCTATCAAGGCATGCGGGGTTATTTCGTAACCAGTGAGTTTTTCAAGGACATCCAGCTATCCGTATCGGGTGTACTGCTGCTGCTGATCGTGCTGTTCATCCCGGCCGGAGCGGTCGGTTGGCTGCGCCATCGCTTCCCAGCCCTCAGGAGGGTACTGGCATGACGACATTATTATCGATACAAGGTGTAACCAAGCGTTTTGGCGGTTTACAGGCCCTCTCAAACGTCACATTCGATCTGCCTGAAGGCCAGATTTTGGGTTTGATCGGACCCAATGGCGCCGGAAAGACAACCCTATTCAACGCTATAAATGGGGTTTATCCACCCGATGAAGGCCGCGTCATCTTCCGCGACGAGGATGTGACGACGGCAAAAACATACCATCACGCCCGTATGGGAATGGCTCGCACTCACCAGATCGTTCAGCCATTGAACGAGCTCACCGTGCGCGAGAATGTGATGGTAGGTGCTTGCTTCGGTCGCGAGAACCAGCGCCTGGGGAATGCTGCCCAGATCGCCGAGGAAGTATTGGAATTCGTCGGCTTAGCGGATAGATCGAACTCAATTGGCAGGCAGTCTCAATGTGGCCCAAAAGAAGAGGCTCGAGATGGCGCGTGCACTGGCGTCTCGTCCATATCTGCTGCTGTTGGACGAGGTGCTGGCAGGTCTCAATTCCTCGGAAATCGGCGGCATGGTCGAAATGGTGAAGAAAATCCGCGACCGTGGGATCACGATTATCATGATCGAGCATGTGATGAAAGCGGTTATGAACGTCTCCGACCGCATCGTCGTGCTGGATTACGGCGAACAGATTGCAGAAGGCACGCCGGAAGAGATCTCCTCGAATGAAAAGGTCATCGAAGCCTATCTCGGTGACCCAAAACTGGCTGAGAAACTGCTGCGGGAGGAATGAACATGCCAATCTTAGAAGTCAACGATATTTCCTCCGGTTATGGAGAAGTTCAGATCCTGTGGGGTTCCAGCCTGAAGCTAGAAAAAGGCAAATTAACTTGTCTGGTAGGCGGGAATGGTGCCGGGAAGACAACTTTACTGCGGACTGTAATGGGTCAACTTCGTCTCATGAAGGGATCGATTTCATTCGATGGACAGGATGTCAGCCGTACACCTGCATACACGAAAGCTGAGATGGGTATGATCCTCGTTCCAGAGGGACGCCAGCTGTTCACAGACATGAGTGTTTATGAGAACCTTGAAATGGGAGCATCCAACAAGCGCGCCAAGCCTAAGTTAAAAGAAAACCTGAGGCATGTGTATGAGATGTTCCCTCGGTTGAAAGAACGCCAGGAACAAAAAGCCGGCACGCTCAGCGGCGGCGAGCAGCAAATGTTAGCCGTAGCCCGGGGGATCATGGCCGACCCGACCGTCTTGATGATCGATGAGCTCTCCCTCGGTCTCGCGCCAGTGCTGATCCTTAATCTGTTCGAGAGCCTCAAATCCTTACGCGAGTTAGGGATCACCATCCTGCTGGTCGAACAGAACGTGCAGATGGCTCTGGCTATCAGCGATTATGGCTATGTCTTGGCTGAGGGCAAGGTAGAACTCCAGGGTCCGGCCCGCGAGCTGATCAAGAACGAACATATCCGCCAGGCGTACCTGGGATTATAGGACGAACCACAGCAAGAAAAACTGACCGGATAGAGGCTGGCAGCCCTAAACCAGCCAGCCCACGATCTGGACCAGCAAGAAGATGACCATCACCGAGACGCTCGGTATTGGGGAGTGCTGCCGGGTATACGCCCTCCACGCCCAGATCGAGAACGGAACCAACAGCAGACTGCCTGTTAGAACCAGGGGCGGGAAATAACCCTTGAATGGAAAAATTGCCGGGTCGAATATCCCCTCGATATTCCAGGCCAGGATCACCCCCCACATGTATACCAGGAACACGGCAACGACCTGTGCCGGGCGGGGCATCCAGAAAAGCAGGCGGATATGACGAGTAAACGCGAGTTTTGAACCCATCTATCCATTAGACGCAATGGAAACAGATAGTATTACGGGTAAAGATCGCCGGGCGCCTTAATGTAGGTGTCCGGCGATCTTGGTTCCATCGATACGGTCGAGATCAGCGTATGACCAACGGCAGGAACAGTCTGGGGGGTTCACCCGCGTCGATCACGGTCAGGGATGCGATAGCACTAGCTTGCGCCTGCCCGCCCTGAGCGGTTGCGTTGACCTGGTATACACCATCGTGCGGTACACTGACAACTGCCCGCATGTTGGCAGTGCTGTAGGCCGGCAGATCCAGACTTGTGGCTCCGAAGCTAACCGTACCACCCGAAGAGACTCCTCCGGAGAGCGTGTAGGTCGTATTCAAGTTGCCGGTATTGGTGATCACCAGCGAGAAGGAGGCAGAGAGCGTGCCGCTGACGGTTTGATCCTCCGGACGCCAGGCGATCTCCAGCTGTTCATAGCCGGTGAGTGTCACCGCCCTCTCTGCCTGGTCCTCGATACGATTGTCTGCCCGGGATACGGCTGACACAACCACCAGGTAGGTCTGCGGCAGCAGGAATTCAAGGTTGTCGGATATTAACTGCACGGTCGTCTCTTGACCGGGATTCAGGGTAACAAAGTCCTGCGATAAATGACCTCCCAAAGCCAGGATGCCAGCAGCCTGTAAGTCGAACGTACCGGCGGTTTGCCCAGTGTTGGTCACCCGCACTTCCCAGGTGCCGGTCTGGCGCGGGTCCAGCGAATCCGGGCCGGAGATGATCTGCACCTGCACGCCCTGGTTCAGCACCTGAACCGTACCGGTGGCGATAACCGGTGTGGCAGAACTGCCTTGAGGCCTTGCAGACGCGGAGACAGCGTAGCTCCCGGGTGCCGTGCTGGTGTTGGGGCTGACGAGCAGCTCCAGGTCAGCGGAGTTGAAAAGATGGGCGGGCAGAGTCAAGCTGCTCAGCGGCTGCCCGTTAGCATGCAGTTCGTAGCTCCAACCAGGGGGGGCACCTACACTCAGGTCGAAGGTGCCGCTTAGATCGCCAACGTTGGTCACGGTCAGGGTCATCACTGCGATGCTGCCGGGACCGGCAAAAGCTGGGTCTGGGGCCAGCGACAGGGCAGCCACCGGAGCGCCGCTCACTTGCAGCACCGCATCCGCACTGTCTGCAGCCCCACCGGGAACCCCAGCGCGGACGGTGAACGGCTGCGGACCAGATTGGTTAGCCAAGGCCGTGAACAGCACAGATGACGTACTGCCGGCATCGACAGTCACGGGTGCAGGCAGGCTCACATCTGCCAATCCCGAGGCGCTGAGCCCATAAACGCGCTGCACGCTCTCAAGGTTGCTGATCGTCAGGGTGTAAGTGATCTCCTGCCCTCCGGCAGCCGAGAGCTGGTCAGGCGTGATCGACACGTCCACCCCGTCGAAGACAGTCAGCTGGGCCATAGCTTGATCAGCGCCACCGCTTTCCTTGACCACGTCCACGATGACAGGCAGAGTCTCCGGACCGGCACCAACAGGTACCGAGATGGTCAGGGTCGCGGTCACCTGCTGACCGGCAGCCAGTTGGACCGTGCTGGGGTAATCGGCCCACCCGCTGGGGATGCCGGAGAGAGTGAGCGTATAGATATCCGTGCTGCTCAGGTCCGGGTTGAGCAATGGCATGGCAAACTGGACTGTACCACCTGCCGGGACTGTCACAGCCGCCGGAGAGAGGCCTATGAGGTGAGGGGCACTGACATACAGCGGCGGCAGGACGAGATGGTTCGACCCAGAAGGAAGGGTGTAGTCGGCAACCGTCCGCTGCCCTACCATGCGTGTCTCACCTGGCTGCAGGTTGTCCACGCGCAGGTCGAAAGTGCGCGTGATGACCACGTCCGCCCAGGATTGGGTGTAATTCCAGCCATAGTCCGGATGTGCTTGCACGTCAGGTAATACAGAGAAGGTGTTCGCCAACACGCTGACGCCGGTAATGCCTACCGTGTGGGTGATGGATACAGAATAGGCCGGCATCGGGCTGCGGAGGGGCGTCTGTGTGCGATAGGTGTTATGCACTTCCCAGCTGTTCGGCTCGCCAAAGGGGATGCTGAGGTCGTCATTTACATTGGTGATGTGATAGCTGTGCTGGTTCCAAAGTGGTCGGGCAGGTCCCCAGACCGTGTCATGACCGAAGACGCGCACGCCAAGCTGTGAGGCGACCACGATTTCGGCATAGCCATCCAGGTCCACATCCGCAAAGATAGGGTAATCTGAACCGGTCTTGGAGATCACCGCGGGGTGTGGCTCGTTGAAAAGCACCGAGCCATCTGCGCCGTTGAAGATCGTAAAGCCGCCAACAGCACCATTCCAGGCAACTTCGTAAATACCGTTTCCATCTAGGTCCATCACTGAGGCAGTCAGGGTGGAGTTATCCAGTGCCGGCTGGTTCCAGAGCACAGAGCCATCGGCGTTTAGTGCATAGATACGACCGCCGCTGAACAGCATGGTGGTGACCAGTTCGACCTCGCCATCACCATCCAGATCAGCGATGGAAACACCGCCCGGATCGCCCGGATCAAGGGGTGTGGACCAGATGAAGCTGCCGTCCGCATCCAGGACATGCGTCCAGCCATTGCTGGAGATGCCGATCTCCGGACCCGGGTCACCGCCGGGCTGCTGACCATCGATATCGGCGATTGCCGGCGCGCCATATACGCCTAGTGCTGTGGTGAATGTCTGGGACCAGGCCAGGACCGGGCTTCCCAGGTTGTAGTCGTACAGGTTCAGCGTATTCCCATCCTGGAACAAGACATCCAGCACGCCGTCGCCGGTCAGATCGGCCAACAGCGGCATGCTCGGCGTCCCACCGGTCGGCCGCGACCACGCCACGCTGCCATCCGCCTCGAAGACAGTAAGCGAGTTGGACAGGTTTATGGCGATCTCCGGGTCGGGATCCAAATCCAGGTTCCCAACCGCCGGGGAGGCAAAAAAGACGTGGGAGTGCAGCGTATCGGTCATCCAGAAAGTGCTGCCATCGCTGTGGTACACGTATAAGCCTTCGTTGGTGGCATGGATGATCTCGGCACCTGGCTGTCCGTCCAACTCGGCGATCGTGGGAGCAGCCACATCCTCGAAGCCGTTGAAAATATTGTATGGTATGCTCCAGATGATCGGGTCACCATCGCCAGTATCTTGACCATCGCCGCGCATCAGGAACAGCGTTCCATTATTACTGATATCGCTGGAAGCCACCACCAGCTCCACACTGCCATCGCCTGTCACGTCTCCAACTGCGACCGGCACGTGCAGCCCCCCCCAGATCGACCCGCCTCCCGAGATATTGTCATACCATTCGACCATGGGCTGGAAGGTCGCCAAAGAGCCGGGGTTTGAGGCAAAGGCATCTACACGCATGCTGAGGACATTGCTCACCCGGACCACATGCGGACCATTGCTGAAGCCTGTGTAATGGAATGCGATCGGCTGCTGGCTGAACGGGTAAGCATGGCTGACGGTATCCACCAGCCCACCATCGACATAGACTTCGGAAGTGCCCCCACTGGTACGGCTGAATGCGATGTAGGTGAAAGAGTCCCCGGTGAAGGCATACCACACATTGACCCGGTTATTCGGCAGAGTTGTCGCCAAGTAGTCCCCCTGGTATGCATTGGCGTCATTTACATCCACACCCCCGGAGCTGTAATGCAGCCTTCCTGAAGGAACGGAGCGCTGTACATTGACGTAACCATCCGGCATAAGCGTGCCATCCCAGACGTCGATATAGTCCAGGTAGACGTAGCTGCCTGTTGAAGGCGGGTCGGGCTGCCCCAACAGGACCAAATCCAGGGTATGCGTGCCCGTCACCAGACCGCCAAACTGGAATGAGGTCAGGATTTCGCTTGGGGCGTATAGACCGACGATGCCGTGGCTGACACCATCGATGAAGACCTCGGCCTGACCGCCGTTGCTGCGCGCACGGAAACCCAGGTTGACCCAGCGTCCATCGAAGGTGAGGCTGACTGTGTCGCTGATTGTATTCGAGTTGACATCAGCCAGACCCGAATTTCCACCTGTGGTGCTCACTCCCCAGGTGCGCGGCCTATGGAAGTAGTCCGCCGCACTGTAGCTGATTCCGGGGTGGTATTCTTCATAACGCACGATCCCACTGTATACAGGCTCCTGGTAGAACGGCGGTGTGCCTGGGGTGCTGAAAGCATCGAGGGTCACGTCGGATAAGAAATGCAGTAGGGTGAGAACATGAGGGCCTGCGCCAAAACCGTCGAAAGAAAAGGTGCGTGTTATCGCGTCTGTGCTGTACAGGTCGAGTGTGCTCAACGGCTGACCGTCGACGAGCAAGCGCACCACGCCTGCGGCACTATCTCCGATAGCGTGGTAGGTGAAGCTGTCTCCGGTGAAGGGGAACCATGCAGTCGGATTCCCCTGGAAGGCTGTATCCGCGTAGCTGCCGCCGCTAGCAATAGCGCTGGTCTGCGTGATCCAATCGGTGCTGTACCAGATGCGGGCTGCACTTTCTTCGAATGCCCCATCCGGCATCAAGGTGCCGTCCCAGGTATCGATATGGTCTAAACCGATGCGCTGACCATTTGCAAAGGGATTGCTGGTGCCGGTGACGCTGATCGTCAGGGTGTGGGACATATCCGCCAGACCGGAATAGACGAAGCTGGCAACACTTGAATTGAATGCCAGTCCCGCGCCGTATGTGTCAACAATCCCCTGGCTGATCCCATCTATCAGGATCTCGGCTCTGCCGCTTTGTGTGCTGGAGTTGAAGCCGACATGTACCCATGTGCCAGAGAAATTGAAGACTGCGGTATCCCCGGCAGTGGAAGACCATGTGAAATCGGCGTTGCTAGCCTGACCGGCATACGCCCGCAAGGTCTCGACCGTCCACGAACCAGTATATGCTATCGTTGGGTCTGTATCCTCCGTACGCGTGATCGCCCAGGTAGTAAGAACCGCTTCACCCGATCCTGTCGATACGACAGCATCCATTGTCTTTGGCGCTGCCGCCTGGCTGTCATCTCCACCCAGGCTGACCCCCCGAGACTGAGTTGGACCTGTCAGCGGGAAGATCGTGGGGCTGAGAATTTCGGTCGTGATCTGTGTGGTGACGGTCACCGTACCAGGCGGGACAATCGCAGGCGCTACAGCATGCGAGACTCCCAGCGACTGCCCAACGCCGAGATAGCCGTATCCAACGCCATCCGGGATCGGGTTTTCCGCAGTATCGAGCAGGGCTACAGTGAGGGTGTAAACCCCTGCTGCCCAGCCCGACGTGTCAACTGTTTGCAGCTGGTAAGTTCGTGGGGCGCCGACCAAGACAGTGACCGGCTGGTCAGCGGTATAGCCGACAGTACCGGATGGAGACTGGATCGTCGTGCGTGCATTTACCGGCAGCACGATATTGGCGACATTGCTGACGTCGATGTAGACCGTGGTCGCGCTGGTGCCGGTATCGACAAACTCCGGGTCGGGTCTGACTGAGGTTAGCTGTACGAAGCGATCGACCACGTTAAGGCGCGCCTGGGTCTGGGTGCGGATGTCCACCTGCACATCCGGGGCTGTGGCTATGACCTCAGCCGTGATGTTATATATACCCAGAGCTGGCGGAGTTGTGCTGGCTGGAAGCGTCACAGTAGCCCCGGGGTCAACGACCGGGTTGAATGTCTGGCTATTTGTGGGGGTGGTGGTAGTGACGATATAAGTCGTCGTCACAGTGCCGCGATTTGTCAGCTCCAGACTAAAGTTTGCCGTATCGCCCAGCAGTATGGCATCTACATATGGATTGAAACGTACCTCCGGCATGTGCTCTTCGATCTCGCAGATCTCGCTGCCAAGCAAAGCGACAGCATCGCTTAAATCCTGCAGGTCAGAGTTGATGTCCGCTGGGTCGATGTGGGTGCTCAGCACGGACGCGGCAGCCAACACGTCAGCACCTGCATTGACCTGCATATTGGACGCAGAAGCGGCGTAAGCCGCGACACTCTGCGCGGCTGCGACCACGTTGTCGCGCAGCTGTATGGGACACTCACCGGTATCACACCACTGCCGGAGCTGGATCACTGCCACCCCCAGAGCGTTGATGGATTCCGGTAGTGCAGCCGACCCTAACGTACACTGCGCGGCGGCAAATATGGGACCGATGACAGGGTCCACTACACGCACATGGGTTGCCAGGGTCTGGGTATATACCCCGTCAGGTGATGGGCTGCTGAACCAGACCGGGAACATCTGCCCGAGCGGCGCAGCACCGACATCCAGCGTGACTTGCTGATGGTGTGATTCGCCTGGATTGAGCTGCAGAGGCGATTGCAGCGGGGCAATCGGTGTTATCGTAGAAATAGGTGAGGTAACCAGCAGTGGGAAATTCCCAGCGGCATTGCCCACGTTGGTTAAGCCGAGGTCGAGCGTTGTCTGGCCGCCCTGCTCAACATAGTGGAGAGGGGGATCGACGCTGACATAGCTGAAAGGCACCGTGGGCATGGAAAAGGAGAGATTTTTATTGCGGCTCAAGCCGTTGTCCGATACAGCCGACACCGTAAAGGGGTAAACCGTACCCGGGGCAGGCATCACATCCGTGTCGGGGTCGATGTATAGCCCGAGCATGCCCAGCTCACCTGGAGGCAGCGTCAATGAAGCGCTCGTGCTGCGCCCATCGCGGCTGAGCAGCGTCCATCCGGCAGGCAGCCCGCTCACCGTCAGGCTATATGTGCGCTCGATATTGGCTGTGTTGGTGATGAATATTGTATATGCTGCACCCGGGATCTGCGCTTGCCCGGTGTTGGTGCTGCCAGTTACCGCATGAGAATCCAGCACCGGTCCCATTGCCACGGTGAAATCATCATCCGGAACCACCGCCAGGGAGAAGTCATCAAAGCTAAGTACCCTGATGGTTTGGAAGGCAGACAGTGCCAGGTCCGGATATCGCCCGGATTGCGCCGTAACCCGTATATCGTAATCCCCAGGTGCGGCACCATCTGGTGGCAGCACTGAGGCCTGGCCGTCGCTGGCAAGCTGCACATCCCAACCGGCTGGCGCCTTCACGGTCAGCGTATAGTAGTCGGTCACATTGGCAAAGATGGAGGTCTGGATAATCACCGGTGCATCAGGATAAGTAGTGCTCGGAGTTCCTGTCACACCTAATGTAAAGAGATCCACACTGTCATTCAACGTCACCTGATCGTCGGTCGAAGAATTCTCGCTGACCGGCAGCACACCATCATCAGCGCGCCACTGCCAACCCGTTGCTCACGTCCAGCGGAGCACCACCCAGCACAGCGGTACCACTGGCAGGGCCAACTCTCACGCGCGCGGCGGTAGCTTGCCAGCTGGCTGAGGAGGCAAAGTTTGCCGATGCCCCCAACCCAAGACCGCTGACGTTGATCGTGCTGCTGGTGTCCAGCGTGAAGCTGCCGGTATGGGTCATACCGTTAAGGGTCACCGAAGCATCCTGCAGGACCAGGGTATCCGCACCGCCTGGGTTCAACTGGGCTGTGAACCCAACCCATCTGGCGCTGCTACCCAGCCCGCTCATAGCCGGAGCGAAATAGCTTAACCGTCCGCTGCCGTCCAGAGAAACGCTGGATGGGCTGGCCTGAAGGCTGAACGCAGACCCGCTTGCGGGGACTGCCGAGACTGTCCCGCTGCCAAGTGAGAGGCCGTTAGAGTCACGCAATGTGCCGTTGGCAGTCATGCTGTCAATCATGAAACTATGCCGGGAGGAGGAGTTCCAGCCTCCATCGACCGTGCCAGCCAGGGTCAGGTCCCCGGCATTCAGCGTGGCAGACAGGTTTTTTGCCGAAGTCGAAGCCGGCACGGATATGACGGTTTCAGTAATCGCCTGGCTGCGGTTCGGCGGGGCAACTGCCTGCCAGTTCTGCGGCAGCGGGGGGTCATAGTCCACTGCAGATGCAAGGTATCCCTGGGCAGTGCTTTGTCCCAAACCGAAGAAGTCGGTGGGGGAGCTGCCCGGTCCCCCGGCAGCCCCAAACAAACCCGCACCGCAGCCTCCAAAGGCTATTACATCCGGATCGAATATGATTGACGCCAGGCCGGTCAGGCAGGTAGCTGCAGTGGCAGTCAGCCCTACCTGGTACAGGTACATGTCAAGGTCGAACGTGTCATTGCCAAGGGCTTTATCGATGCGGTCGGCGACAAAACCCAATGCATAGGACGTGAACCCCAGGATGAAGTCAGTCATTGGCCCGCCGATGACAGCATTGACACCGATGCCCGTCAGATACTCCAGCAGAGCCACGTGCAGCCCATTCTCCATCACACCAATCGTTTCTCCGCTCACACCATCCACTTCCCACCAACCGACTTGGGTTTCACCATCGATCAATACCGGCTGCTCTGGCAGAATAAGAATTTTTCCTTTTAGGGCGGCAGACACGATGCGTGCCTTAGCTTGCTCGGATATCGGCAGGCTGTCCAGCCAGGGCAAGTTTTTCTCGGTGACAATGGTCGAGCCGATCCCCTGGGCGGTGGCAGCCTCGAAAAGACGAGCCGTTGTGATAGCGTTCTGTCCCAGCGCGCTGGACAGAGCCGCACCTTCAAGGCCAGACTCAACGATGCCTTTGACCATATTGAAGCCAAAGGCTGCCGTATCCGCCTGACCGGGGTATGGAAGCGCACGAACGGAGGTGTCGCGCAAGTCTATTGAAAAGACCGGGCTGCTGCCATCACCCGGCTGCACGCCAACCGTCACCAGCCGCGGCGAGTCGTAGTAGGCGCGCACAAAAACACCCGCCTGCGTGTCAACCAGCAACCGGTCCGCCGCCTCGGCGAAGGTCAGCGCGACATCCCCCAGATAGCGAGCCATGTTGACCTGGAAGTTATAACGAATCCGGCGCAGGTCATCCTCATCCGCCGGGCTGAGCGTGGAAGCCGCGTCCAGCTCTATCAGACGCTGGGCATCGGCGTTGATCTCATCCAGGGTCGTAAGGGCAGATGCCCTCGAATGCTCCAGCGTGCCATCCGGCACCAGGTTGGGCCAGAATCCCGTGGTGTATATATCGAATGGTGTCACGAGCGGCGGCGTGCTGCTGTTCACCGCAAGATTGATTGATAATGTCCCCCCTGCCTGACGCGCGGCCACACCGATGCGGTCAGCCAGCTCTCGCTCGTGGATCTCGCTGCTGCCATCCGGGTGGACCAGCTCGAAAGAGAGCCATAGACCGGTGTGGAAGATGGTACCCAGGGGGAAGTTGGTGAACACATCCTGGAAGGATTGACCCAGGAATGCCTGCTCACCGATCAGCAGGTATGGGGTGTAGGTATGGGTGACGGCTGTAAAGACCAGCCCGGGCTGACCTTCGGTATCGACCAGATTTGCGAATGAGACCGGTTGGGTGGCGATCTCTACGCTGTTGAAAGTGAAATCCAGGGGGTAGGAGTATGTCAGATTTCCCTGCCCGGTGTTGAGCGGGTAGTAGTCTTCGATCTTGAGTTGAATACGGACCTTATGGCGCAGGCTGTCCGGCAGCTCTGCAATGCGGTCAGTGCCACCCGCGGCAGGTGAGGCGAAAGATTGACCGATAGCCGCATTGGTGAATGAGGGATCCATATCGACCCAGCCTTGACCCGGCAGGTATGCCTCTACCCACCAGTGATCAGAGGCCTCTGCCAGCAGGTTTGCATCATTCAATGGATCGGCAGTGCTCGTTCCGACAGGTACGTATCCGGTATATTGGGTTGGCGTGGGGAACATGCTGTCAATCAGCGCCTGTGCATCCACAGTGGACAGCGTACCGTGCCGGTATCGGGCAGGGATGCCAGCAGCACGCAGCATGGCAATCAGCAGGCTGGACTGATCGTTACTGTTGCCGGCTCCGCTCCACAGCGTCCCGGGTGTGCCGCGCAGGGAGCCAGGATACGATTCGTATCCCAGTCCGCGTACATAATCGAATAAGGCGTTTGGGTCCTGACCCAGCTCAGCAGACTTCTCCAGCATGGATTCATCGAACCGGTCGGCATCCACAGTCCAGATAAGCCACTGGCTGAGACTTCCCGGGATCAACACGGCGGGGCGGGCACTGTTAGACACAGAGCGACCGTACTGCACACCCCAGGCAGCCGCTCCACTGTCCAGGTTGGTGAAATTCGTGACCGAGGCCGGCACAGCGATAGTAAGCACGGCGGATTTGCTGGTCATCGGAGGAATGTCACCCAGGCTCCATGCCAGCCTGCTGCCATCCCGGTCAGGCAATGGCGCGGCTGAGCTGTAAGTTGCAGCGGGGGTCAGTTCTGCAGCTAGCAAGACATCGCGGATAGTGTTCGGATCACGGCTGCTGTTGAAACCGCTGGTAAGGTTGAGGGTTTCCGTGATGGTCGCACCGGGAGGTACAACTGGGAACACAGTCGGCGGATGATTGTTTGCGACTGTGTAGGTTATTGTCAGCGTGCCATCGAGTGGGCTGGCCAGGTAGCTGGATTGGACGCGCGAGACGGAGATAGAGGCGGAACCCGCTGTGCTGAGCTGGACGGATTCGGTCTCCGACCCGGTGCCAGTCTGGTAGTTCTGCCTCACCTGCGGCTGGTTGATCCTTCGCGCGCTTGCCCCGGAAGCTGGTAAAAAACCGGAGATCATGGATACAACCACCAACAGGACAACGATCCGATAAGATAGTCTCGTCTTTCGCATAACTCACCTCAACAATTAGGCTCTGCATTTAGCAGGGATACGGTTACAGGTAGGCAATTCGCTGGAAATTACCCGGTGCACAGCACGTCTCTGGGGCACAGGTGCTTCACTCATCATCGCTGGTGAACATATAGGGGGCAAGCAGGTGCACTTCGATCATTCGGTCGACGGGTATACCGTTCCTGAGGGCAGCACGGCGCACTGCTTCCGGATTAGGGGCATCGTAGATACAGTAAGACTTTTTCTTCCCAGGCACGATGTATGACTGCACCCAAGTCACCCCATCAAGTGAGTTGTTCTCTATGAAGGTTTGGCTATCAGAACCCTGTTGTTCTATGCCGGGCAGATCAACCTTTTCCTGAAAGGTTCTTTCGATGAGATAACGCGGCATCCCGCTTCCTCCCTGTCAATGCTGCTGGCAAGCTTATACGACAAAAAGGATACACTACCCCTGAAATACTCGCAATCGGGGGATATCCCTATTTATTGCCGTACATTTCCCTATTTATTGAAATGGGGGTGTTGGCGTGCTAGTTCTGCCGCAGCATCGCGGGAGTTTACTTCCAGCGCAGCGAGGATAGCTGACACGTGGTGACCGGCGGTTTTAGGTGAGATGTGCAAACGGGCGGCGATTTGAGCATTGCTCAATCCTTCGACGAGCAGTGCCAGGGTTTCCAGCTGCCTGTCGGTCAACCCGAAAGGATTCTGGAGCGTAGAGCTGCGCGGCAGGCGCGGCACACTCAGCGCGCCTGAAGAGCGCAGGATTTGCCTCGTCTCATCGGCAGCAGGGATTGCGCCAAGGCGTTCGAAGATCTTCAGTGCTGCTGTTTGCGCTTCGATATTCCCTTCCGCCAGAGCGCGCGCCTGCTCGTAAGGGCAGCGCATCCTCTCCCATTCTTCTGCTGCCTGGTGCCAGTCTCCCTTGATCTGTAGAGCGTACGGTCTGGCTAACCAATCCAATTGTGATACAACCTCACCAGCTTTCCACTGCCAGTAAGCAAGCTCACCTGCAAACCATGGATGTCTCTTGCTGTTGGCCAACTCGTAGGCTGCCCGAGCTTCAGCCAATGCACCTATACGATCTCCCCTTAGCCAGGCTGCTTCTGCGCGCGCGGTTCGAACAAAGCCCAGATACTGAAGTGTACCGGTTTGTTCTGCCATCCGCAGCGCTTCGTCCAGCACAGCAGCTGCTCCTGGGTCGCCGAGCCGGCTGCGCAGCCTTCCGGCAGCTGCCAATGCCGTGATTCCGCTGATCACCGGATGGGTTTGGTTCTGAAGCAGTCGAGCACTCACCTCGGCAGCTTCATCCCAACGACCCAGGTAGATGTACATCAATTCTTGAAAAGCGAGCATATAACGGGTGAAAATATCAAGACCACGCTCTGATGTGAAAGCTATCCCTTCCTCCAAGTAGCGCTCAACCTCCCTGAAGCGATAGAGCTCAACCGATGAGGAGGTGATATAAGCGTATAGATTGGCGATATGCCGCTCCTGACCGGATTCCAGGGCTGACTGGAGCCTTCTATCCAGATATTCCTTGCCGCGCTCATAATCGATGAAGAGCCAGGCAGCGCCGATGGCCACATGCGCCATTACCAGGTTGTTCTGGTCATCGAAAGCCGCAGATAACTTTAACGCCTTCTCTCCCCAAGCGATTGCAGCATGGTAGTCTCTCCTGGATAAATTTAGCGTCGCCTGCACCCGGTAAGCGATCCCCAGCTCAGGACTCGGCAGGAGCGCCTCCATCATATCTACCGCTGTCTGATTGGCGCGCTCGGCAGCCTCGTTCTCACCATGATTGCGGAGCATGATCGCCAGCACGGAGAGAGTCTCCGCCTGTCTGGCTGGCTGATCGAGCTGTTCCCAGACAACAGCAGCTTCTCTCTGAGCAGCAATTGCTTCAGACTGCATGGCGGTCACGTTGCATTCGCGAGCATAATCTTGCAGGGTGGAGGCGTGGTCTGCCAGGCTGAGGTGCGCAGAAAAGCGCAGGATCAGATTATACAGGGCTGCGGCCTCACGATGTGCGCCTGCCGCAGCAGCTTGCCTAGCTGCTGCAGGTGCGTAATCCAACACAGATTGGTAATCTCCGCTGGCTTCTGCGTGGTGTGCCAGCCGCGCCAGGTCTTTGTCGGCTATGGATGAGCTCTTAAGCGCATCAAGCACCAACCGATGCAGGATCGGTTTTCGTTGCGGAGAAATAACTTCCAGGATCGTCTGGCGGGTCAGGTCATGCCGGAACGCTAGCGCATCCCCGCTGGGCAGCAGGATGCCAGCACGGATGCTTTCATCCACAGCCTCGACCTCGGAACCAGCTGTCTGCTCCAGCAGCCAGGGCTCAACTCGCATGCCGATCGTGGCAGCCACCTCAAGAACTGCCTGCCCTGATAACGACAAACGGGCAGTGCGGGCTAAGACAGCATCACGTATCGAAGCCGGTATCCCAGCAGACGTCCCTCCTGGATCCCCGGAGGATTTGCTTGCCAGGACCTCGGTAACGTAGAATGGATTTCCAGCGGTCTGGCGGTAGAGCGCTGCCAGATCCACTTTGTGGTCCTGGAGCAACCAGCGCACCGCATCCTTAGATAGCCGGGAAAGTGGCACACGGCGGGTGGCAGGTGTGTTGCCGATATCCCCCAGCACGGTCAGCAGCGGGTGGCGGGTACCTAATTCATCATCCCGGTAGGTCATCACCAGGAGAGTGGAGGTTTGGGCGATCCGTCGTCCGAGGTAACGGAGCAAATCCAACGTGGCCTCATCTGCCCAATGAACATCTTCGAAGACCGCAATCGTCGGCTTGCGCTTAAATTCGACCAGCACCGTCGAGAACAGCCTTGCCCGGTTGGCGTCGCTGTCGAGCAGCTCAGAGATCTCCACCTGCATCTGCTCAGCCATATCGTGCAGTGGACCAAGTGGTCGTGGAGTGAAGAGCGAGTCACACACTCCCCACAGCACCCGCAGAGCATTTTTGTGGGCACTGGTGAACTGCTCAACGAGGGACGTTTTGCCAATCCCGGACTCACCACTGACTAATGCAACACGACCTGACCCTGCACTGGACTCCACCAATGCAGCATTCAGAGCATCAAGCTGTGGTTTTCGTTCAAGAAGTTTCATATCAATGAGTAATGGGATTATTTTAGGTTAAAGTCGGCCAGTTTACAATAGTTCAACAACGTTTGATACGAGTATTTAAACAAACCTTCATAAACTCTGGAGCGTCTGACGGAGGTATCCCAGAAGAGTACGATTTTACTGCAAAGCGGGCATCTCGCCTTGCAGAACTTCATATAGGGAACAATATCCAATAAATAGGGCGTACTTCCCGATGCGCAAAAATTAGATTTACTGTATCCTGTTTGTCAGATTGAGTATCTGGTTTCCGAATCTGTACTGGTTTAGTCGGTAAGTAAGGAGCTACGTGGATGAGTGGGTTGGTAGAGTTTATCGTAGGATCATTGATCCTGGTCGCTTTTTTCCGAATTTGGATTACATTTGGGCGCTACAGCAGCACAGAAGATATCAAGCTTATGCTTGGAGAATCATTCTATTTAAGAAGCGGACTTGGGCTTACCGACAAGGAATCTAGATGAACGCACACAAGATGGTGTTCACCCAAGGTATATGCCGGGAATTCGGCTGCGACCTGTGCCGGGGGGGCCATCCAGAAATAGAGCAGCAAAGATCGAGGGAGCGTGTGCATGAAACCCATCTATCTATTAGATGCAGTGGACGTGTGGGGTATTACCAGTAAGAATCGCTTATAACAATTCAGGTGTCAGCAGCACCACGTTGCCGATCACCTGTCCGCCTTCGAGCAGCTCGTTGGCTTTATTTGCTTCCAGGATGGGGAAGCGACCTGCGATGACGGGCTTGATCTTTCCTTCATTCAGCAGCTGAAAAAGTACTCCCCAGTCATCCACGAACATCTGCCAATTAATCCTGGAAATTCCTGTTGAATAATATTTTGCAGATCTGCCGTTGGGGAGCAGGCTGAAAAGGGCTACCTGCGATAGCACCTTCAGCATACCCAGGTAGCTCATGGGATTGGCGTATCCCACCAGTGTACCTCCACGCCGTAGCACAGAAAAGCCGCGCTTGAAATAATCCCCAGCCATGCCATCGAAGACGGCATCCAGGCCGTCCGGTTCTTCCTGGCGGATCACCTCGACAAAATCCTGCGTGCGGTAATCAATCGGCGTCGCCACGTAATCTTTCAAAACGTGGTGTTTATTCCTGGAAGCGAGGCCATACATTTTTAGTCCTGCCAGCTTACCGAGCTGTAAGAATGCCGTTCCTATACCCCCACTTGCGCCGATAATCAGCACTCGATCCCCCGCCTTCACCCGAGCCCAGCGATGCATGGCATGGTATGCAACGATATAGTTCAAGATCAGCGTGACAGCTTCTCCCGGGTCCAGTGCCGCTGGGACTGGGACCAGCTGATCTGCCCGCCAGTACAAATACTCTGTATAGGCACCATACGCAGTGAGGGCTGCAACCTGGTCCCCAACGGCAGGGCTTTTGACACCTTCGCCGATGGCGTCTACGATCCCAATGACGGCATAACCTGGCGTGAAAGGTGGTTTAGGCACGAACGGGGATTGACCATAGCGAGATGAGATATCCGGTGCACAGACCGGCGCGGCCAGGACTCTGATACGTGCCTCTCCGGGCGTCGGAGGGCGCAGCTCATTCTCTATGACCTTTAATACCTGAGGCCCTCCCCTTTCACTTACGATGACACTCTTATATTTCATCAAATTCCTTAAATCACATTTCTGGGCTATCATTCGCCGGCTTTGATGCCATTCCAAAAGATATCAAAGCCGGTACTTATGTATTCTTCAATCCGCTCAGGATCCGATTGTGCCCTGATCAGGTCCATTACTGCGACGATATCCTGGTATAGCATGCCGCCGATCAATTCAACCGGGTAGGGTTTGATCTTGCCTTCAGCAAGTCCTTTTTGGATGAAAGTGAAGTAATAATCGAAATACTCCTCAGATTCACGTACAATCTCTTCAGCGATCAAACCCGAGTCCCTGACCTGCCGGATATACAGATACGCATCCAAGTTATCCAGGAACCAGCGGATCGAACATCCTGAGGAAATGCACAACATACGGAGAATGACAGCATTTCCGGTCATGCAGCTGGATGGATCAGCCAGTACTTATCTCCCCTTTCCAGGATGGTCCTTTCGAGAAAATACCGCGCAGGAAGAGAACGAACGGGATGAAGCAGACCAACCCCATGCCAAATACCACCAGGATATCTACAGTGGAGAATGGTATGCCAGTCAGGACAGGCTGCAGCAGTAGATACACGATCAGACCGGCGAACAACATACTGCCCGCAAAGAGCAGGCCTAACCCGCAGGCAAAACCCAGGGGTTTCCTCCGGAGCAGCAAGACACCGCCTGCTAACCAGGCCGTCGAAAGGACCAAATCAGCGATCAACGTGCCGAAATCGGAGGCCGCCAGCGCACCTTCAGAGGCATTCGTCTGGGTCAGCATACCTATCGCCCGAAAAATGAACAGTACCCCGAAAACGATCAGCACCCACCCAGCCATCCTGACCGGCACAGCTCCGGACAGCTGATCTTGAACAGCTCTTGCATCTAGGCTCCGTAACAGATCGTAGCAGATATAGGCACTCAACAGGGCAATTGAGAAATACAACCAGGACCAGACGCCTAAAGGAGACCCAAAAATATAAGCGATATAGTTATAGAGCACGTACAGCAGCGCCCCAGGCCAGAGCAGCAGCCCGACCAACCTGCCGCGCCGGGTGAGCCACAGCGAGCCAAGCAGGATAGGCAGTCCGATCAGGAGATTGACGACATCGTTGGCAACGAAGGCGCTTCTCAGCTCAATATCTGGATAAACTCTTTCTGAGAACAACAGACCAGCCAGGGAAGCGCCAGCCATAAGCAGACCGGTTACAAGTGTGAGAAGATAAGGTTGCGAAAGATTTCGTGTAATGGGCAGCTGCGAGCTATCCGCGGCCAGTTGAGCCCGTGATGACATCATGTCCGCCTCCTTTCATCGTGGCTCTACCAATTCAGTCAGTTCAAAATGAGAGATTTTTACAACTTCTCGAAGATTGCAAAGTATTCAGCGTAGCATTTCGGGTCGATCTCATATGCGTTCTGCAGGTGATATACGTGCAGCTTAAATTTATTGCTGTTCTTCAGTATCCTGGAATTAAACTCTGGCAGGTCGTAAATGCGCGCAAAGCGCGCTCCTTTACCCCACAGGTGCTTCACCCCTTTTTCATCCACCCAGCCTGCATCGGTTTCAATCATGTAGTCATCGCCGATGAACAGCGGCATGATAAGCAGTTTGCCCCCCGGTCGTAGCAAACGTTGAGCTTCGCGGAAAAATTTAATATCGCTGTTGCCCTCGAAATGCTCCAAAGAGTTGTGGAGAGAGATTTTAGACACCAAATCACTGGGCAGCGGGATCTTCGACGCATCCCCGCCGATATCCTCTCCGTGGATCCCTTTTTTCAGGTAGAACAAATCCTGGCGGTAAACCCGGCAGTTAAACCGGTCACGGATAAAAAATGCGAATGGACAATCTTGGGCGGCGACATCGATATAGGTGTCAGCGGCGTTGAACTCGAGCCAGCGAAAACTGATGTAGTACTCCAGCAGCTTCTCATTGTCGATCATATTGCGCGTATCGATATACAGGGTCTTAAAATGAGCGAAATCCTGCGCATCAATCCGCATAGGAATGATCGGTCGACCGATCAGCTGCTCGAAACGGGTTTTGAAATCCTCTGCCATGATCGCTCCAGACGAGATTGGGATAATCACACGTTATTATCCCCCTCGGTGAGCGATTTGTCAAATATTGCTCACCCCCTCAAGTTTGAAGCTGCCCTTTTGAGAGTTTGGGGCAAAATGGCTAGCCCAGGATTTTTCAGCGCAATCCGAACAACATCCGCAGCCGCTCCTCCATATCTACCACCCAGAGAGAGACATCGCTCCCCGAAGCCAGCTGTGTGATCAGACTGAGCTGCCCACTGGCCAGCAGATAACCCATCCCGATGAGCAGCAAGCCGCTCAGCACATTGGTTGAATGCAGCAATACCTCGCGCCCACCCAACTTCAGCATAAAACCGCGTCCGCGCATGATCGTCCAAAAGCGGCTGCCCTGGCCCATCTTGCTGAAGAATGTGGAGACAATGATCAGCGGCAGACCCAGCCCGATGGCATAGATGAATGCCAGCAGCGCTCCCTGGATTACCGCCACCCCCTGCGTAGCTAGAAGGGTCAGGATGGCGCCCAGGATCGGCCCGACACAGGCTGTCCAACCCAGGGCAAAAGTAGCGCCGTACAGATACGAACCCAGTGCGGTCGTTGCCGGGCGCTCCTGGATCTGTGGCCCGGAGAATCCCTTTCCGAACACGCTCATCACACCGAAAACCATGATCAACAGACCGCCTATGACAGTGATCTGGCGCATATTATTCAGCAGCAGAAAGCTGACTGCAGTGGCGGATGCGCCAAGTAGAGTAAGCGTGGTAGCCAGACCCAGGAAAAAGCTGACTGTCATCCCCACCACGTTTTGCTTACCCGCCTGGAAAGTGAACGCAAAATATGCCGGCAGTATGGGGAGCGTGCAGGGGGAGAGAAAGCTCAGCAGCCCGGCAAAGAAAGCCGCAATCGAGAGCACCAGCAGGTTGCCGCCCAAGATCGAAACCGGTGCCCCACGATTTATTGTGGAAAGAGTGACAGCAGCAGCACCGCAACGACAAGGACACCCACCAATAGCAGCGCTCGTTTTGGGATCTTTTCACTGGCAGCACCAGTCTTACTGCTAATGCCTTTGTTCATTTCAGTTCCTCTTCTATCAGTGCCGACATCGTTTCGAATGTCTGAAGCCCATACAGCCGCTGGTCATTCATCTCGAATATCGGCTGGGCGTAAATACCACGGCTGCGCTGTTCTGCGTCGGAGTCGATCAGCTTTTCTAATGTGCTGCGATCCTGTATGCATTTGCCATACGCTACCTGGTCCAATCCCTCGACCTGACTCCCGAATTCGAGCATCAGCTTTGGCAGGTCGTCATTAGATGTGCCCCAGACGATGTCCTGGTTATTGAAAAGCATCTCATGCAGCTCCCAGAAAAATCCTTGCTGCCCGGCACAGGCTGCAGCTTCGGATGCTCGTTGGCTTCGCTCCCTATGGTTCAGCACATCTCTGAAGACCAGCCTGACTTTGCCAGTGCGCACGTACTGGTCGACGATCTGAGGTTCTATCGCTAACACGTAGCGGCGGCACGTCGGTCAAAGGAAATCGCTGTAATCGATCAGCGTTAAGCCGGCATCCGCATTTCCAAGGTATGGGAATCCATCTTCGGTCATACCGTGCGGAATGCCGTGGAAGAGCATCGCCAACGGCGTTTGTGATGCTACTGGCGTCCCTGTAGCCGGTGCGGCAGGTTCGCTGGCAGTCTGGGGTGGATCGCTGCTTTCCGGCGTGTGCGTGGCTGCCTCTGTAGGTGCCTGAGCCGTCGCGGTAGCAATTTCAACTGGCTTTGCGATATCTGGCGTCTGAACAGCACAGGCAGCCAGGACTGCTGTAAGGATGATCATCAATGCATATCGAAAAAGGGTCAGCCAGGAAAAGTGCATATAGATACTCCAGTAATAATTTATTAATGCTTCACCAAAACAGCAAAGCACGATTCAATCAGGGGATTCTACAGGGTTAATGATGCTATCGGAGGTTTATATCTTACCTGCTGTTTGCAATGTATAATTACTTCAATGGCAAAGAGGACCAACGAACAATGGCTGTCCGATCTGAGATCAGACGGCCCCGAGAAAGAGACTGCGCTGGCAGATCTACACCAGATCATCCTCAAAGGTTTGCCATATGCCCTGAGCAGCTGGCTGCCGGTCAGCGACCCGCGTCTTCAGGCGTTGTCGGAAGACACCGCCCAGGAGACCTTGCTGCGAGTCCTGGAATATCTGCACACCTTCGAAGGGCGCAGCATGTTCACAACCTGGGTTCATAAAATCGCTGTGCGCATCGCGCTGACCGAACTGCGCCGCAAACGCTGGGAAAACGTCTCCCTGGACGAATTGGTGGAAGGGGACGAGGCACCTCCGGCGCTGCATATCATGTCCGATCCGTCGCCTACCCCGGAAGACCTGACCGAAGGTGCAGATATGATTGCCCGCATCCAGCGCATCATTGCCGAGGAACTGACCGACAAACAGCGCCAGGCTATGATCGCCATAGCTATTAAAGGCATGCCGCTGGAAGAAGTCGCCCGCCGCATGGATACCAACCGCAACGCCCTGTACAAATTGATGCACGATACACGTCTGCGTCTGAAGCGACGTCTGGAGAAGGAGGGGCTGTCCGCCGAGGACGTGCTGGCAGTCTTCGAGAAGGGGTAGGGACTAGAAAGGCTCCGGCTGTCTGCCTGCCTGGATATCAGCCAATATCTTCGCAATCATCTCTGCGTTCATCGGTCCGGAGTGCACGTAGCGTACGATGCCCTTGCCATCGATGAACCAGCTGGTTGGCAGCCCGCGTGGGCGATAGTGTTCCGCTGCGGCTCCCCCAGGATCCAGCACCAACGGGTAATTAATCAGGAAGTCATCCCGATACGCTTCGACCGCCGCACTATCTTCCTCGACATTCAAACCAATTACAGCCAGCTCGTCCGCATATTTATCCTGGATCCAGACCAGCTCGGGGGTCTCTGCCCGGCAGGGTCCGCACCAGGAGGCAAATGCATTCACCAGGACCACCCGGCCACGGAACTCACTGACCCGGATTTCATCCCCATCGAGGGTGGAAAAAATTCAGGTCCGGGACTGTATCACCAAACGCGGTGCCGATCCGCACTGCGGTCTCAGAATGGGTGCCAGTTATGCACGCTGCTGGCAGCCTGGCCGCCAGGAAGCACTGCCAGGGCGACGAGTCTGATAGAACTGATCCCCAGTCGATGATTATCGTCTCTTTTGCAGGTCTGCGACCATATATTTGCCCTCGATCATCGAGTAGCCCTGCAGATGAGCTTTATTGCAGCTCGGTGTAGATCTGGCGGCGGCAACCGCCTTAACACCACCGGACATGCGGGTCCGCATCCGGCGGTTCACCGAGAAAGGCACCCTCTTGGCGCTGGATTTACGCCCTTGGGAAGGCGATTCCTCGTGAACTACGTAGCTTCTATTTGTATAGATAGGTTCGACCAGTTCGATCTTACCGGGTGCCATCCCTGGCGACATCACCGGATAGCGATCCAGGGTATTAAGTGAGGTTGACATATCTCCTTCAAGAGTGTAAATAGGGTTTAGTTGACACCATAAGCTACCTGACGTTGTCTTGTAGAATCTTACCTGGAAATCAAAACCTCTGAAAGATCTTCCAGATCAGGATCAGAGTAAGTTCTGAACATTTAATGCGTCAAAGTATAAGACATGGCTCATCATCTTTCTCCTCCTTCACAAAAACCCCGGCAGTTACGGGGTTTTTGTGTTAATCCTGCTGCCCAGGTTGGTACAAGTCGGCTTATTTTGTATTCAATCCCCAATTGTAAGGAGAAAAATCCAGACGCGTCCCACGGCCAGAGTCCTTGAACATCTGCCTGCGGTCATCATCGGGGAGATAGCGGACCAAGAAATCGATCACCCCCATATTCCCGCCGAAATCATCAGCATACCAGCGGAATATTTCTGACACAATAACCCGGCTGCCATTCGGGGATGCTTCCACCGTCGCGTTTACAAAGCTGCGCGCAGCCAAGTCGAGCTGCGTATTGATCTGATCAGGCGAGTAGGATTGGATCAAAGGGCAAGAACGGCTGGCACAGTTCAAGGCGAAATGGATGCGCGGGTCCACCGGCAGCGACCACGCCAGGCGCTTATCACCGGGAGCGAAATGAACACCGGGGAGGAACGGATGCCCGCGATTGCCGCGCAAGACACCGTGTTCGATATCATCCAGGCTCATTCTCAACCCAGCTACGTTATACGCCGCTCGACGGAAGAAAGTGAGCACACCGAAGCGCCCTTCCTTAACACTGCGCTGCACACCGAAAGCGATCACAGCATCCAGGACCAACACATTGTACAGGTTGATCCAGAACGCCCGCCGAGAACCATCCGAAGGCAGGTCTTGGGGGCGGAATTCTCCCAGCCTGGTAGAGCATTCCCGGCGGTATTCTGCATAGGCCGTACTCTCACGCAGGTGTCTGTAATCGACGCTCATCCCTTGCGGGTCCATGGCGGAGGTTATCATCTCGTCCATGGCTCGCTTGAGATCGGCTGCCAGGCCCGGGAAAGTCACGGGTGCTCCTATTTCTGCTGGAGGGTTCAAGGTCTGCTCCAGACCGGACGGCAGGATCGCAGCCAGCAGGCCTTCGCGCAGGCGGATCCAGACCCCCATCGTTCGAGTGGGGGTCTGAACTTCACTCTGGGTAACGCTCGATATCAAGGTCGGTTTAATCGCATCCTGCATGCCGGTCAGCCAGAGATGGTCTCTGCCGATTTCAAGAGGAATAACTTTTCGCCTGCCCGGATCGGTACTTTAAGCCGGTTCTCGAATGGCGTCAGCGGGCACGACCAGGCATCGTTATAAGCACAGTAAGGGTTGTAAGCCAGGTTGAAATCCACCAGCAGTCTGCCATCCGGCAGCGGGACAGGCTCAAGATACCGACCAGCAGGGTATGTCTCTTTGCCCGCGAGGCTGTCGACAAACGGCAAGAAATATCCATGGTGGTTGTTAAATAATGTCAGCTCCACCTTCTGACCCTCAGCCTGGAAGCGCAGCTTTCCATAGCGCTCGTATGTCTGGGTGTCTCCGGTCGAGGTCTGGATCTTGATCTCTTGCTGGTCATCTAACTGCTCGACCTGGAGCTCCAGCCGCAGCTCAGGGGATTCGGGGTAATAGTCCAGTCCCGTGAACTCCGATTTTTGCGCCCGGGTCAGCGGGCTGTGTGGGTGGTGTGCAAAGAAATCGTCTTTTTCAATCCGGAATTTGGTTAAATCACTCATTTGATCCTCCATTGGGCGATCTATGATGTTTAGAGTACACGAGTTCGCAGGATTCTTACTCGACAGCAAGGAGTAATGATCTTTCCAATAGCGTGCAGCTCACCCGTGAATATCTCTGGCGGATGTTAGAATATGGCTCAGCATGACAGACACCTATCTTGCCGGCGATATCGGCGGCACGAAAACGATCCTGGCTCTTTACACTGGTGATGCGGGTGCTGACCAGCCCTTCGACCGAGAGGTATTCCCCAGCCGCAGCTTTGGCTCATTGGAGCAGATCATCCAGGCATACCTGGCAGAGCGAGAGACCAGCATCTCGGGAGCCTGCTTCGGCGTGGCAGGACCGGTAAAAGACAACCGCGTCCAGGCGACCAACCTTCCGTGGGTAATCGAAACCAATAATTTAATTGCAGTGCTCAATAATTCCAATGTGTGGCTGTTAAACGACCTGATCGCGACTGCCAGGGCGGTCCCGAACCTGGCTGCAGAAGACATCCATACCCTCAAGCCCGGTATGCCTGCGGCGGGCGGTGTAATAGGGATCGTCGCTCCCGGCACAGGTCTGGGCGAGGCCGTCCTGGTCTGGAACGGGGATCGCTACATCGCCATCCCATCGGAAGGCGGGCATTCGAACTTCGGACCCACCAGCCCGCTAGAGATCGGGCTGCTGTCGTATTTACAGCATAAAATCGGTCATGTAAGCTACGAAAATGTCTGCTCTGGGGTGGGTATCCCGAATCTGTACGCCTACCTGCGCGATGTCCATATGCTTGCAGAGCCCGATTGGCTGGTAGAGGCTCTCGAAAACGCTGCCGACCCTGTCCCGGTCATCGCTAGGGCGGCCTTGGACCGAAAGAGCGAGATCTGTGAACGGACCATGGAACTCTTCGTCTCCATCCTGAGCAATGAAGCCGGCAATCTGGCGCTCAATGTCTTCGCGACCGGCGGCATCTATCTTGGCGGCGGAATCCCACCCCGCATCCTGCCGCTGATCGAAAGTGATGCCTTTATGCGTGCCTTTATCAACAAAGGTCGCTTCGAGAAGCTGCTATCGGAGATCCCTGTTTACGTTATCTTGAAACCGGATGCTGCGCTGTTCGGTGCTGCCTGCCATATTTTCGAGCAGGTCGCCAGGCTTTAGCCCGGCTGCTCGCTGCACACATCTAGGAATTGATTACTTATCCGCAGACTTCCCCCGCCTGCGCCGCTGTCTGCTGCGGGTCTGACCGGAATCCTCGCTTTTCGAGCCATCGTGGCAATCACTAAATCTCCTCCCGCTGCCGCACGGGCAGGGATCATCCGGTTTGGCGCTTGCCATCGCCTGCCGGAGCCGGTTCAGCTCCTCGTTCACAAGTATTCCCATCACCTCTGCCGGTGCACGGTTCATGCGCAAGAGCTGTGCCATAATCCGCATCGGTCGGTCGATGTGGTTGAAGAACGCCTTGTACCCGGCGCAGAGATAATTCAGACCGGGCTCTCCATCTGGCGTCAGGATGAAGCGGTTGCGTGGACATTCGCCATGGCAGGCAAAGCGCACTTCACATTCCCGGCAGTATTTCGGTAGGGAATCGCGCTTATCCATCCCAAATTTACGCTGCTGTTCTGAAGCCACCAGGTCGAGCATATGCTCTTGCTTGATATTGCCCAGGAAATAATTGGGTTCCACAAAGTGGTCGCAGGAATACAGGTCGCCGTTATGTTCTAGCGCCAGAGCGTTGCCGCAGGTTTCGGCGAAGATGCACATTGAAGCCGGTGCACCAACCCAGGACACCAGGGCTGCATCGAACATCTGAATGAATACTTTGCCGACATCGCGGCGCACCCACTCATCGAAGATCGTTATCAGAAACTCACCCCATTTATCGGAGCTGATCGAACGCTCTGTTACCAGACCGCCCTCCTGGATGTACAGAGGTCGCTGGTGCTTGGGGGTCGCTCCCCAACCCTGATTAGCCAGGTCTAACGTCTCTGTGGTCGCACGTTCCACAATCGGAATGAACTGAACAAATTGGGTCTTAACCTGGTCGCGGAAGAAACGATACACTTCCAGAGGTGAACCGGCATTGGCTGCGTGTACCGTGCACAAGATATTGAATTCCACATTATTTTGCTGCATCAGGCGGGCAGCCTGCATCACCCTGTTGAATGTCCCGGCGCCGCCCTTATCCACCCGGTAAGCGTCATGCATCTGCTGGGGACCATCCATACTAAGCCCGACCAGGAATTTATTCTCACGCAAGAACCAGCACCAGTCCTCATCCAGCCTGGTGCCGTTAGTCTGGATCGTGTGCTGGACTTCCATGCCCGGACGGCGGTATTTCTCTACCAGCTCCATGCTGTGTTGGAAAAACTCCAATCCCATCAGGGTCGGTTCACCACCCTGCCAGGCGATCGTCACTTCAGGCGCGGACTGGGACTCGATCACCTGGCGGATATACATCTCCAACGTGTCATCTGCCATGCGGAAGGGGCTGCCAGGATAAAGCTCTTCTTTGGATAAGAAGAAGCAGTATTTACAGTCCAGATTACAGATCGCCCCGGTCGGTTTGGTCAGTATATGAAAATACGGCGGAGCATTGGCTGGTCTTTGCTCTGGCATGAGCGGAGCGCTGAGGACGGCACGCGAGATGCCGGCGTAATCGTCAGGTATCTGAGGGGGCATGATCGTATCTGGGTTGCTCATCTACTCTCCAGGATAAATCAGACTGATCTTGTCGATCATACCATACCCAGGATAGTTATACCGAAATTATCGTACGTACTGTAAGGATTCCGAAGTCGATACCCTAAATCCCCCAGCTGCTCCCCAACTTGGGGGATGACAGATCACCTACAAACCCGTATAACTGAACTACAGCAGGCGGCGAGCAGGACCTGATCGTATCTGTAGAACTGCCACCGGCTGAAGAGAAATGATCCAATGACGGCGAAGTGCAAGTACCGGATTATTGTGCAAGGGAGCCTGGATCGCGGCTGGTCGAAATGGCTGAATGGGCTGACCGTTGCGATTGATGAAGACCCCTCTGGAGAGACGAGCACAACGATCACTGGAGCGATCACCGACCAGGCGCAGCTGCGCGGTCTTCTGACCCGGCTGTGGGACCTCAACCTGGTGCTGATATCGGTTGCGCTTCTGGAGAATGAACAAGTACAATCTAAAGGCTATTCTGGGAGGACGTGATGACCGAAGTCTATATCCAACTTTTTACTGCCTCAACCGCCACGTTGGAAAGTGTTGGTGGGAAAGGGGTATCGCTGGTAAAGCTGGCTGCCAATGGGCTGCCCGTCCCTGATGGGTTCAATGTGACCACCTCGGCATATCTGCAGTTTGTCACCGAGAATAATTTGATATCCGTCATCCATGATGAGCTCGCTCTCGTCGACCTGAACCAACCATCGACTCTTGAAGCTGCTTCCACGAAGATCAGGGACAAATTCGACGCCGGTCGGATCCCACCCCTGGCAGCAAACGCCATCCTGGAGAGCTATGCAGCTCTGCCCGGATTGAACCCGGCCGTGGCCGTCCGTTCTTCTGCTACTGCCGAAGACCTGCCGGAAGCATCCTTCGCCGGGCAGCAGGAAACATACCTGAATGTCAGTGGTCCGGAAAGCCTGTTGGAGGCTGTGAAAAAATGCTGGGCCAGCCTCTGGACGGGACGTGCGATCGGGTATCGTGCCAGGCGGGAAATATCTCCGGATCAGGTGGCTCTGGCTGTTGTCGTCCAGCTTCTGGTACCCGCTGAGGCAGCCGGCATCCTCTTCACTGCCAACCCGTTGAACGGAAGGCGCGACCAGGCCGTAATCAACGCATCCTGGGGGTTGGGCGAGGCGGTGGTCAGCGGCGCGGTCACCCCGGATACGGTCACAATAGATAAATCGAAAAGCCGGATCATCGGTCGCGAAGTCGCAGACAAGCAGGTGATGACGGTGAGAATTAACGGCGGTACCCGAGAAGAGCCCGTGCCTGATAATCTGCGCCAGGTGCCTGCCCTTGGCGATCAGGCAGCCCTGGAGCTGGCAGCTCTAGGAATTCAAATCGAGCGGCTGTATGGAGTGCCGATGGATATCGAATGGGCTCTCCTGGATGGAGAGTTTTCCATCCTGCAAGCACGACCGGTGACTGCCTTACCTGAGGAGGTTATAGATTGGGTGCTCCCTAACCCGAAGGGTATATATATGCGCGCCAGTGTCGCCGACTTGATGCCTGAGCCTCTCAGTACGCTGTTCGAGACATTGTGGATCCCCACCCAGGTAGAGCAGATGCGACCGTTAGGTAAGTTCATGCTTGGCTCGGAACCTGTTCTGGTCGAGGACTACTTAACCGCCATCAACACCTATGCTTATGTCAACGCCGCCACCCCGCTAAGGACCATGTGGTGGTATCTGACTGGGATGATCCCTGCTTACCCGAGGTTATTTAGACAGCTGGTCCCGCTCTGGCGCGACAATCTGCACCCGCAGTATAAAGCCATTGTCGCGAGCAAGCGTGACCTGGCAGAGGCGCGCATGCCCACTCCAGATCTGTGGCGCGAGGCGCAGGAGCTGGTGAATGCGGCTGCTTATTATGTCTGCGGCTTGATGTTTGCCACCATGGGAGCTTCGGCCGGTTCCGAGGGTCTGCTCACCGCAGCCTACAACCGGCTGGCAAAGCAGAACGGCGATCCGGACGCTTCCACCTTGCTGATGGGCTGGGACAACATTCCGGTGCGCGCTGAAAAGTCGCTCTATGACATCGCCGTGTGGGCTGCACAAGACGTACGTCTGGCTGAATACGTGGTTACTACTCCGTCCGATATCCTGTCAGCCCGAGTTAAGAGTCCTGATCTCGCTCCTCTGCCGCTCTTTCCAGAATTTGCATCTCGCTTCCAGGATCACCTGGATCAGTTCGGGTACATCATCTTCCAACTGGATTTTGCCGAGCCGCTGCCGCGCGACCACCCCGAAATGATGCTGGAAAACATCAAGATGTACCTGCGTGGCGAGGGCAAAGACCCTCACGAACGCCAGGAAGCCAGCGAGCAAAAACGCATCCAAACCACCGAAACTATGCTCAAGCGCTTGAAAGGCTTGAAGCGTTGGGCATTCCGCATCGCCCTCAACTGGGGACAATCGATGGCAGAAGTGCGCGAGGATGCGCTGGCGGAAATCGGGCTGGCATACCCAAAGCTGCGCCAGCTGTTGTACGAATTGGGCAGCCGCCTGGTCGAAGGGGGCGCCATCCAGGAGCCCGAGGACATATTCTGGCTGGAGAAGCAGGAGATCGACAGTTGCGTTGAGGTATTGGAACGCAGCCGACCCTTACAAGACTTGAGAGAGCACGTAGAAAAACGCCGGGCGTTCCACAAGCAAGTCGAGCAAGTTACGCCCCCGCCCATGATGCCAGTCAAGGAGCGCGTGATGGGTATCAAAGCAGGCGTATTTATCGCCCACACAGAAAACGCTCTGGAAGGCAATGTCCTCAAAGGCGTTGCAACCAGCACAGGCAAAGTCACCGCGCCAGCCCGTGTGCTGCACGGTCCGGAAGACTTCGATCTGATGCAACCTGGTGACATCCTGGTCGCCGGAACGACAACCCCTGCCTGGACACCGCTATTCGCTATGGCATCCGCCGTCGTGACGGATATCGGAGGTCCGCTGAGCCATGGCTCCATTGTGGCGCGCGAGTACGGTATCCCGGCTGTGATGGGCACCGGGGTCGCCACCAAGCGGATACTCAACGGAGAGATCATCACCGTCGATGGCAGCGCAGGGACCGTCACGCTATAATGCAAACCAGCAGCAAGAATCTATATATCCTGGCTTTCACACTTGTTGTTGTCATGCTGGGCTTCGGGCTGGCGATCCCGATCATCCCATATTATGTCGAATTGATGGGAGCAGGCGGCACCGAACTTGGCATGCTGGTAGCCAGTTATGCTGTGATGCGTCTGGTGTTCGGTCCTTTCTGGGGGAGCCTATCAGACCGCATCGGTCGCAAGCCCGTGTTGATGATTGGCATGCTGGGCTATGCAATAACGATGTTCTGGTTCGGGCTGGCGACCGAGCTGTGGATGCTGTTCCTGGCACGTTCTCTGTCCGGCATACTGTCCTCCGCCACCTCACCGACCACGATGGCGTATATCAGCGACAGCACCTCGGAGGAAGACCGAGGGCGCGGGATGGGTATCCTTGGCGCAGCAGTCGGTCTCGGAACTGTTCTCGGACCTGGCATTGGAGGCTGGCTGGCCGGTGATTCGCTCACGCGCGCATCACTCTCCCTGCCGTTCTATATCGCCGGCGTTAGCGCCCTGCTGGCGCTGCTGCTGATCTGGCTGCTGCTCCCCGAATCTCTCCCCAGATCAGAGCGCCAGGGGGTAAAACCGGGACACAGCGGCATCAATATGCGCCAAATAAAGCAGGCACTTTACAGCCCGGTCGGGGTCATGCTGATCATGGCGCTCCTGGTGGCATTTGCCGTAACCACATATTTCGGCATCTTTGGTCTGTATGCTTTGGACCGATTCGGATACGGACCCAGCATGGTCGGGATGGTGCTGATGGTCGTCGGGTTGGTCTCTGCAATCGTGCAAGGGCTGCTGACCGGTCCGCTGACGAAGAGATGGGGAGAAAAGCCGCTGATCCAGGTATCACTGCTGGCTGCCGGGATCGGTTTTGCGGGAATGGCTTTGGCAGCCTCCACACCGGCACTCCTTATCGCCACCGCTTTCTTCGCCCTCGCCACAGCCCTGCTCAGCCCGGCGGTCAGTTCGCTGACCTCCAAATATACAAACCTGCCCCAGGGTGTCACGATGGGTCTGAGCAATTCCTTCATGAGCCTGGGGCGGATTATTGGGCCGTTATGGGCTGGATTTCTTTATGATATCAATATGATCTACCCGTACCTGAGCGGTGCAGTGATCATGCTAATCGGCTTTTTCATCAGCCTGGTCAAGCTATCTCCAAATGCCGAGGCGAGCCCCTCTGGGGAACCCGATGCTGCCTCTCCAGGTCAAAAGGCTGTGTGAAAGATAAGCTTTAGCCGCGCTCCCGGCGGCGCCTCCGGCGGTCGGTGACATCCACTCCATGTTCCGCCATACGCTGTGCTCGCAGCCAGGCTTCGCAGTTCTCGTCCACCCCCATCATCACATCCGCTGCCAGGATCGCCTTGCGGATATGCTCCTCAAGCGGGTTGGTGATCGCGCAGGTCATTCCGGCGGCAATCGCCATGGCAAGAAAAGTCGCGTTCAGAGTACCCCGGTCCGGCAGACCGAAGGATACATTCGATGCCCCGCAGACGGTGTTGACTCCCAGTTCCTCGCGAACGCGCCGCACGATGGTAAAGACGGAAGTACCGGCGGAGCGAACAGCGCCGATTGGCATAACCAGGGGGTCTATCAGCACGTCCTCGCGGGGAATACCGAAAGATTCTGCTCGTTCGACAACTTTTTTAGCAATCTTAAATCGCTCGTGTGGGTCTTCTGAGATACCGGTCTCATCATTAGATATCCCAATGACGGCAGCATGGTGCTCTGCAACCAGCGGCAGCACGGCTTCCAGCCGTTCATCTTCTCCAGTTACGGAGTTCACCAGGGGTTTGCCTTGATAGGCTTTCAAACCGGCTTCCAGGGCTGCAATAATGGAAGAATCGATGCTGATAGGCACCTCGACAACACTCTGCACGATGCGGATCGCCTCCGCCAGGATGGCGGGCTCATCGGCAAGCGGGATGCCTGCGTTGACATCCAGCATCTGGGCGCCGGCTTTCACCTGCGCAGCCGCGTCTGAGCGTACCCGGTCGTAATCTCCGGCAGCCATCTCGGCTGCCAGCTTCTTCCGCCCAGTGGGGTTGATGCGCTCACCGATGATAACAAATGGGTAACCGGGTCCGATATGGACCTCCTGGGTTGGCGATGTGATAACTGTATGCATTACTCGAAAACCTCCTCGAATTCGTATGTATGTCTGCGGTGGGGCTGCCAGCGCCTGGGCAGCAATCCAGCTTCGTGAATGATCTCGGCCACTAGCTCTTCCTGCCGGTAAGCCATGACGTGCACACCACTCACGCCTCGGATCTCGCGAGTCTGCTGGATCATCTCGACACAGATGCGCTTTCCTTCCTCCTGCTGCTTCGATGCGGGCACACCCTCCAGACGGGAGATAACCTCATCGGGAATGATGACCCCGGGGACATGTTGGCGCATCCATAAGGCAGCTTTGGCCGAGCGCAGCGGTCCGACACCAACCAGGATATAAACCTGCTCGTGTAGACCGAGCCCACGGACTGCCTCCATGAACTGGTTGAATTGCTGGATGTCGTAGCAGTATTGTGTTTGGATGAAATCGGCTCCCGCCTGGACCTTTTTGGCCAGGCGCAGCGGGCGAAATTCGAAGGGTGGCACAAAGGGGTTGCTGGCGGCTCCCAGGAAAAAACGAGGTGGGACTTCCAGTTTACGCCCGCTTAAAAACTTGCCTTGCTCACACATAATCCGTGCGGTACGCAGCAATGTGGTCGATTCCATATCGAAAACCGGCTTAGCCTCCGGCTGGTCGCCGGCCTGCACCCCATCTCCGGTCAGGCAGAGCACGTTCTTTACCCCCATGGCTGCTGCACCGAGCATGTCGCCCTGGATTGCGATGCGGTTTCGATCCCGGCAGGAGACCTGCATCACCGGCTCGTAACCCGCCCTGGTCAGCAATGCGCACACCCCTACACTGGACATATGTACATTGGCACCTGAGGCATCCGTTGCGTTGATCGCATCACATACCTCAGCCAGTACAAGCGCGCGGTCGTATACCGATTGCGGATCGGCACTATCCGGAGGGTTGAGCTCCGCTGTCACTGCGAACCTGCCCGAGCGTAAGACGCGCTCGAGGCGTGAGCCGGATTTCAGTTCTCCCAACCTTTGGGGGTCATTTCTGTTTGTCGGTGCTGGTCGTTGATCCATGCTGAAGAACCGCGCAGTTGGTGGTTGAGTGGAGCCTGGATTTGCTGGATATCCTTCCCATAAACCGGCATGTGCTTCGAGCGATCCCAGGCCTGCACCCAAACACATAGTCTGTCTGGCAAGATCTCGCAGTTGCCGTTCAATAGTACCCCACCACAGGGACCATTGCGCAAGTTCTTTGGACAGGTCATTGGGCAGGTCATGCCGGTATGGTGCAGCACGCACTGCCCGCACATCTGGCAGCCGAAGATCGCCCCTTTGCTCAACACCTCCACCGGGATGAAGACCGTCTCCGCCCAACTATTAGGAAGCAGCCAGTTCCTGAATGAGATTACCAGCCGGTTAGCAGCCTGGTAAGCAATTTCTAATAAGTGGGGGGAATCCTGCATGCGGCGAAACATTATAGGTATAGAATTTGGCGGTTTAAGCCTCAATCCCCCTGCTGACAACCAGTTTCATCAGGCGTTCCGTCGTGTATTCTGCTTCAACCTCTGCCACCAGGGAATCTGCCAGCTTATCAGGGTCCGCATCAGACGGCTGCCAGTCCAAAGACCGCCAGTCCGCCAGATAATCATCCGTGCTAACAGCATCGGCGCGCATCGCGGCAGCATCGATCGCCTCCTGGAAGCGAGGTGATAGCTGGCGGTTAACCCGCCGTCCCCCACTGCGCACCTTGATCTGCGCCGGAATATCTCGCCAATATACGATCTGGAATGAGGTCGTCATGGATTGATCAGCTCCTGTAGTCGAGTCTCAAGCTTTCCGTAGCCAGTTTTGCGTACCTCTAAAGGCAGGTCAAGGCGGCCTGCTGCCCAATGTGCCCTTGCCTCCAGGGCTGGGTCATCTCGTTGGGCAAGATAAACTACCCGCGTATAGTTCTTGAAATACTCACCGCGCAGTTCAGGATGCCGGTCCAGACCCAGACCTTCCAGAACGAGATGATCGAATGACTGTACCAAGTAATCGGTCAGGAAGAAGGTCCCCGGTGCTTCTGTCATCAGGCTGTCAAAGCTGCCGTCGGCGTACATCTCGTAGCAGTGCGGTCCGCTGACTCGCTGGACGCCTTCCCTCTCCAGCATGCGATCCAGATGCCCGCCGGTGCCGCAATCGCCGTATACGACGATCACCCGCTCATAATCTTCGCGCGCCTGGCGGATGCGGCCAAGGACAGCTTCGGGGATACGCTCGGGCTCGTTGTGCAGCAGTGATGGAACACCCAGCACGTCAACCTGCCAACCATGCCTGGTTTTGAGTGCCAGCACTTCTCTGGCCAGTGCGCCGCATACGATCAGAGCGGTTTTCATCGGTTTAAGGATCAGCTGCGGGCTGCCAGGGAATCGGAGATCGCCTGGATATGAGCTGGAGTGCTGCCGCAGCAGGCACCAATGATACGCGCCCCGGCATCGAAAGCCTTGACTGCGTACTCGGCCATCGCCTCGGGCGAAGCGCGGTAAACCGGTTCGCCTCTCACAAGCTCGGGAATGCCGGCGTTGGCTTTGGCAACCAAAATTGCCTGCGGATCGGTGGCGTGCATCTTCTCGACCACCTGGATGATCTCCTCCGGTCCATTGCCGCAGTTGCCACCTACTGCCACAGCCCCATAAGAACTTAATGCGCTGATCGCTTTTTCCGGTGCAACACCCATCATGGTGTAGCCGCGGGTATCGAATGTCATGGTCGTGATCACAGGGATGTCATCCGATGCCTGATGCACTCCTTCTACAGCAGCCCGCACCTCTTCCAGGTCTGCCATGGTCTCGATCCAGATCACATCCACACCGCCTTCAATCAAAGCAGCAGCCTGCTCGCGGAAGGCTTCGACCGCTTCGGGATAGGTCAGCTCTCCCAGGGGCTGCAGCAAACCTCCGGAGGGACCGATATCTCCCGCCACGAATGCCTTCACGCCACTGGCATTCACCTCGCTGCGCAGGATGCTGGCGGCAGCCCGATTAAGTTCCGCCGCCCTGTCTTCCAGATTATGCAGCATCAGCCGGTAGCGGTTGCCGCCGAAGGTATTGGTAAGCAGCAGCCGCGATCCTGCTTCCAGGTATTCCCTGTGAACAGCCGCAACCCGCTCTGGGTGCTCTACATTCCACAGCTCGGGTGCACCACCGTGCTCCAATCCAGAGGCGAACAGCATGGTGCCCATGGCACCATCTGCCAGCAAATAGTCATTTTCAGATAGGAACGCTTGTAATTTATTCACTGTGCTTATACCATCATCTCTCCGCGCTTGATCGCTAACAGCTTCTTGGCAGTCTCCACCGCAACTGCCGCATCCCGGCAGTAAGCGTCTGCCTCGATATCCTCGGCAAACGCTTCATTCAGTGGCGCACCACCCACCAGGACGATTAGCTTGTCCCTCAGACCCTGCTCCTTCAGGGTTTTGATAACCACCCCCATATACGGCATGGTGGTTGTGAGCAGCGCACTCATCCCCAGGATTACCGGGTCATTTTCATGGATTGCCTTGATGAACGTATCCGCATCCACATTGATACCAAGATTAACCACCGTAAAGCCTGCGCCTTCCATCATCATCGCCACCAGGTTCTTTCCGATATCGTGGATATCGCCTTTGACGGTGCCGATGACCATCGTGCCCACCTGAGGAGCACCTGTCTCCGCCAGCAGAGGACGGAGTATCTCCATACCGGCTTTCATCGCCTTGGCTGCCATCAGGACTTCGGGCACAAACAAAATGCCATCCCTGAAGTCTGCCCCGACAACATCCATGCCGGCGACCAATCCCCTGGTCAGCACATCATAAGGGGTCAAGCCACGGTTAAGCAGCTCCTTCACCGAAGCCACCACCTCATCCGCCAGACCGTCGTATAAGTCGTCCTGGATCAGCTCAAGAAGCTCTGGGGTTTCTAATTGGGTAATATCGATGTCTTCACTCATGTTTTCTAAGCTCCATATGGTAGGTGATTATACATGCAGATTGCTGATAATAGCTATGAATTGTCTACCAGTTTCAAGATTCTTCCAGACTTGTCTGCTGTTCTTTCAGCCGGTCGCGCAGACGGCTCCTGCCTCTGCGTCCATCCTTGTTCACATCAACAGGCTTAGGCAGGATATGCTCAAGGTGGGGGAACTGATCCTTGAGATGCGGGAGGCTCAAAGCCGCCACAAATTCATCCTGGAAGGATGACTTTAGCGGAGTGGAAATGTGCTCCACCCAGCCGGCCAGCCAGGCAGCCTGTTGTCGGAGCCCGTTATTGAGCAGGGCGAACCTGGCACCGTCCCCGGCTGCGTTCCCAACCGCGACCACACGATCCAGCTCACAATCGGGTATCAAGCCCAACACCATGGCGTGAAGGGGGCTGATGAAACTGCCGAAGGCACCCGCCAGCACGATCCTGTCCACTGTTTTCAGTCCCAGGTGCGCCATGAGCAGCTTCGTCCCGGCATACAGGGCCGCTTTCGCAAGCTGGATAGCGCGGATATCGTTCTGGGTGATCACAATCGCATTACCCGTGGCTGTCAGTTCCTCATCCACCAGGACGTACTCGGCAGTCCTTCCCTTGTAGCGAACACGCCGGGTACGTCCAGCCGCAGATTCCCGGAACAGCCCTCCGGGATCGATCATGCTGGATAGATACATCTCGGCGATGGCTTCGATGATCCCGCTGCCACATATCCCAGTTGCCTTGCTCTCAGGAAGCAGACCAGCCGCGCTGCCTGGGACAATCCACTCCTCGTGTCCAATCAAGCGGATGCGCGGTTCTAGCGTCTCTGGGTCAATGCGAACTCGTTCGACTGCTCCGGGTGCAGCGCGCTGTCCATGGGTGATCTGGGCGCCTTCGAAGGCCGGTCCGGTTGGGCTGGAAGCCACCAGCACTCGCTGGCGGCTGCCGAGGACGATCTCAGCGTTCGTGCCCACATCAACGATCAGCAGGTTATCATCCTGCTCGTGCGGGGACTCGGCGAGCTGCACTGCAATATTGTCAGCGCCGACATGCCCGGCGATCAAGGGCAGCAAATGCAGCCTTGCAGCTGGGTGCAGGTTCAGACCGATATCGCGTGCTTTTATATCTAGCCCGGAGCTGAGAGCCAGCGCAAAAGGCGCCCCGCCCAATTCGACAGGATCGATGCCTAGCAAGATATGGTGCATGACAGGGTTACCGACAATGACAACATCGAGGACATCTTCTACCGTTACACCAGCAAATGCGGCAGCCTTCTCTGCCAGCTCATTTATTGTACGGATCACTGCCCGGTTCAGGCGCGCCAGACCTTGCGGGTCCGAAGTGGCGTAGCTGACCCTGCTCATCAAATCCTCACCGTAACGCACCTGGGTATTCATCGCAGCCTGTGTAGCCAGCACAATACCGCTGCGCAGGTCGCAGAGATGTGCAACTACAGTGGTGGAGCCAATATCGTATGCCAGACCGTAAACGCCCTCCTGGTAGCCAGGCTGCACGCGCAGCACTTCACGATCCTGCCACAAGCTAACCGTAACCGAATAATCACCTTCCCGCAGGACTGCCTGTATGCTTGCAAGCACCCTGGCATCGATGCTCAGGTCAACCAAACCCCACTGGCTTTCCAGCGCTTCACGCAGACGCTCCCAGTCGCCGAGCGTATCGCCCAGCTCCGGAGGTGCCATCTGGACGAAGACTTGCCTGACAGCTGGATCGATGTCAATTACCCGGTCGGAAGCTTCTTTGGCGATGATCTGCTTGCGCGCCTGGCTCTCTTCTGGAACGCTGACCAATACATCGCCGGTCAATTCAGCTGCGCAGGCCAGACGGCGCCCGTCAGAACGCCGGTCGAGACCAAATTCGATCTCCTGTGCGCTGAGCGGGGTCAGGTGGCTGGCCTCCGAGAGGAGGCCATGCTTGGGGAACTGACCCTGCTCAACAATAACCTGGCATTTCATGCAGGTTTGACGCCCGCCGCAGATCGATTCTAGCTCGACACCCAGCTCCTGGGCGGCTCTCAGTAGAATTCGTGCCGCGCGGCACTACGCCACGCCGACCGGATGGCATCAGGGCGATCTTACATTCCTCTACGCGGGCTTCGTTCTTAACGGGCACCAATTCGATACTCCCCTGCTCAGGATACCGCTACGCGGGTCTGTCTCTGGCGGCGGCGGCGCAGCCCTGCAGTATCTTCAGCCTCAACGTCGGAGACCCGTTTCCACCCTTCCGGTGGCAGCGAATCACCAGCTACGATGCCCGGGAATGCATCCCGCACCCTGGCATCCAGTTCTGCCGGTAGAGCAGCGGGGTTCTCACGGGTCAGGATTTTCTTCACACGCTGCATGGCGCGCGCTTCGGCATCTAGACCACCGCGCTCCAGCCATTGGGCGCGCGGATCACGGTCGGCAACCTCCGCCAGCAGCATCGTGCTGCGCATTCGCTCCAGTGTATGCTCTGTTCCGGCAAACATACCTCCCGAACCGACCTCTGCGATTTGGTCAAGGGCAAAATTTTCTTCACTGAATTCGAACCCCTGGCGGATGCGCTTTACCATCAGGGCAATTTCATTGTCGATGACTGCCTTGGCAAAGTCGAATGCCATCAGTGAATCAAGCAGCCCACCCATATTGAAGATGTCCACTCCACCAAGGTACCCGGCAACGACAGAGATACCTGTCTCATACCCGGACTGGGCATCGTTTATCTTCGAATTTGAGAGACCGATATACCCGCCGGAGGGGATATCGTAGAACCGAGCCATCTGGGCGCAGCCCATATGCAGGATACCCGTCTCGACCGCGCCGGGGGAATAGGCTCCCGTGCGCATGTCAGCCACGGTCGGCAGCGTGCTGTAGATCACGGCTTTGCCCGGGCGGATCATCTGGGTGAGCACGCCAGCCGCCAGGAACTCGGCGTTGCACTGCGCCAGTGTCGCCAGCATAGTAAGGGGCGATGTCAAGCCGGCATTCGGCACGATAGAGAAATAGCTGGGCAGGTCTAGCTCACTGAAGACGATAAGATCCTGGGTCGAATCGAAATCCATGGTCAGGGGGGATACCACCGGGCAGTAATGGTGTGTGACAAAGGGATGATCTCGGAAAGCTGACTCACCACCTGCAATCGTGTAGATCAAGCGCAGCACTTCCTCGGCTTCATTGGGCGGCGTGTTTGCCCGTACCGGTTTTACCGAGTTCTTGATGGAGGGATAGTATCGGGACAGGCTGAACTGGTCCGGGGGGGCATCATCTGCCAGGGTTGATATTGAGAATACATCATACCCGGGCAGCTCATTAATCAGGTGCGCTATCCTTGCCAGGTCATCGGAACGGGCTCGCCGTTCATAACCAGTGACCGGGTCGATGATATTCGGGGCAGAGCTGCCGGTCAGGATCAGCGGGCTGTCATCCGGCAGGGTGCGGTCATAGCGAGGATCGCGAGCGCTGAAGGTAAATTTCGGCGGAAACATTACCCGGTAGCGTTCGACCACATCACGAGGCAAGCGCACGATCGAGGTCGCCTCATCCACTTGCGCTCCGTGCTGGGCGAAGATCTCGCGGGCGCGCTGGTTGCGTACCAGCAAGCCTACCCGCTCGAGAATCTCCAGCGAAGCCTCGTGGACTCGCTTTACCTGATCTGGAGACAGCAATTCGGCAAAGTTATGAATCATTTTCACACTCCACATTTAGAATATTTAAAAGTCGAACGGGGCCGCATCGGTAACAAACCGGAACCGGTCCCCACGGTAGCGGTCCCTCCCGTACTCTACTGGGCGACCATCGTCATCATAGGAAATCCTTCTCTCAAGCATCAGCGGCGCACCAACCCATACCTGCAGCAGCTCGGCCTCGAACTGTGAAGCCACAACCGGCTCGAAACTTTGCCTGGCGCGCGTAATCCTGACCCCATAATCGTCTTCCATCACTTCATATATCGACCGGTTTTCGAGATCACAACCTTCCAAACCTGGGTAGCGTCCCGCAGGAATAATATAGCTCTCCAGCATGACCGGTTCCTGGTTAATCGATCGCAGCCGAAGGATCTTGTACGCCATCGAGGAGACTGGTACGTCAAGATCGCGCGAAAGCGAGCCATCTACAGGTACCTGCTCCAGAGAGATGATCTTCGCCCCAGGGGTCAGACCACGGTGCTGCATCCCACGCGTAAAACGGAAGACGACATCCATCTGCCGGTCGATCTTGGGTTCGCTGACAAATGTGCCCACCCCGTGCCTGCGGACCACCACGCCTTGAGCTTCCAGCACACGCAGCGCTCGTCTGAGAGTCATCCTGTTGACTCCCAGAGATTCGCTAATTCGCGCTCTGGCTGCAGACGGTCACCTGGTGACAGCTCACCGGACTCGATCTGGCTGAGCAATCCTTCGGCGATCTGGATATATAAAGGCAGCGAATAGACCTGCGGTAAAGTGGTATACATTTCTTATACCACATTATACCTGAAACTCCCCACGGCATCAACAAATATTATGGATTAATTAGTCCCAGACGGAGGGTTGCTCAACCGTTGATGCTCTCAGGCAAGGGTATCGCTACCTGCAAGCCAGCCTGTTTGAGCGCCTCCAGCCCATAGCGGCGAAGGACGCTGGCGACTTCGAAACGCTTACCCGGTCTGGCTTTTGCAGACATACGTACCTGGACTGCCCAGGGCGAGAAGCTGTTCCACCCGAGTATGTCCGGCTTGTCGAGAAGATCATTCACAATTTCTGGATCAGATTGGGCTTTTTGCATGGCATCTGCGAGCACGTTCACCACCTCACCGATATCCGCATCGAAGGGAATATTGAAATCCACCAGAATCCGCATCCAGTCATTTGCCACCTTCGCGACTATCCGCACCTCTCCGTTGGGGATAATGACCAGCCTTCCCTCTGCATCACGCAGGGAAACATAGCGCAGGGTGATCTGTTCGACAGCACCGCTTTCGCTTCCGATGGTAACAGAATCACCAACCCGGAACTGGTCCTCGATCAATATGAGCACCCCGCCCAGGTAATCCTTGATCAGAGTCTGCGCACCCAGCGAGATCGCCAGGCTTGCCACACCCACAGATGCCAGCAGGGGTGTGATATCGATACCGAATACCAGCAGGATCATCAGAACGGCGATAAACAGCACGACGATATTGATCACATAGATACCGGAGGTCAGGAACGTCTTGTAGCGGGCTGCTGTTTGCGAGTCGAGTTCAGGATGGATCAGATTTTGTTCGAACCGGCGGATGATCGTTCTGACAACTCTCGTGACGAGTAATGCCAGTATCACAATCAATGCCGTCTGTAAAATTTTTACCGTGATGCTGCCATTTTCCTGAAACAACAAAGTGAAGATATCCATCCTGCTATCCTAGCGAATAAGTGCTTTTGTATCTGGTGTTCCAGCGGAATACTGCTCTGAAATACACCAGCCCGCCTGACCAGCCATTATGTGTTCGGGGGTATTTTATCGCAAATCCATCCGAGTGCTCACTCAGACCTGATACAATTTAATGGATTTTATAACTTCGTAATTCAGGGAGACTGCTCGAACTCGGGATGATCTATGCCAGACTGGTGTCCGAAATGCAATGCTATGCTTGCCCCTGGACTGGAAAGCTGTCCGGTTTGCGGTGCCAAGCTTGGCAAGAACAAGGATGGCCAGGGCAGTGGGCGAGAAATTGCCTGGCTTAGCATCTATATCATCGCGATAGCACTGATCCCACTGCTGATCGCGTTTGGGATCGGGCTGATCTGCATGCTGGTATATCGCTGAGAATAATATAGGGAGGGGCTGCATGGATTTCGAATTAAGTGAAGAACAGCGCATGTGGCGTGACACGGTGCACGACTTTGTGTCCCGAGAAGTGAAGCCCAGTGCTCGTCAGGTTGATGAAACCGGCGAGTTCAACTGGGCGGCATCACGCAAGATGGGTCCTTTGGGGCTGTTGGGGTTGAACGTCCCGGTTGAATACGGCGGTGCGGGGGTTGATGCCATCAGCGCAGCCATTGCCATCGAGGAACTTGGATGGGGCTGTGGCAGCACTGCACTGGCAATTGCAGCACACAATGGCCTGGGCTGCGCGTCGGTGGCACTGTTCGGGTCAGCCGCGCTGAAAGAGCGCTTCCTTCCCAGCGCCGCCAGTGGGAGAGGCAAGCTGGCAGCTTTGGCGCTGACCGAACCGGACGCCGGATCGGACCTGAAGGGCGGGGTACGTACCCGTGCCCAGCTGCAAGAAAACCAGTGGGTGATAGAGGGTGCGAAAATGTGGTGCACCAACGCCAGCATCGCCGACTTCATCGTCACTCTGGTACGGACAGACCCGCAGGGCGGTGCCAGCTCTTTAAGCATGATCCTGGTGCCAACCGACGTACCCGGCTTGCATATCGCTCCACCTGAAAAGAAGATGGGCGTAAAAGGATCGCCCACGCATGCGGTTACCTACCAGGACGTTCGGGTACCAGAGGAATATCTGGTCGGCGTGCCAGGTCGAGGACTGGCACAAACTCTCACTGTGCTGGATGGAGGGCGCATCGGCATCGGTGCGCTCGCGGTTGGGCTGGCGCAAGCGGCGTTCGAAGAAGCCCTTCGCTATGCCCAGGAGCGCCATGCTTTCGGACAGCCGATCGCCGGACAGCAGGCCATCCAATGGATGCTGGCAGATGCGAGCACGGAGATACAGGCGGCCCGCCTGATGGTATACCATGCAGCATGGCTGCGAGGCCAGGGTCTCCAATATAACAAAGCCGCCGCTCAGGCAAAGCTTTTCGCCACCGAGATGGCAGAGCGGGTTGCCAGGAACGCTATCCAGGTCCATGGGGGTTACGGTTACAGCCGGGAGTTTCCAGTCGAACGCATATATCGCGACGCCCGTTTGATGACCATCGGAGAGGGGACCAGCGAGATCCAAAGGCTGGTGATCGCCCGTCACCTGCTGGATGAGAATTGAAAAGGGCGCCGGAGCGCCCTTTATCGGTTCGTTTTACGGTCCAGCCGCAGCAGCGGTCGCCTGGTTGAGCACCTGCCAGTCGGTCGGCGGCCAGTAAACCACCTCCGCCTTTCCGATCACATTTTCGAGCGGCACCACCCCCCAGCTGTGTGAGTCCGAAGAGCTGTTGCGGTTATCGCCCAACATGAACAGTGCGTCTCCGGGTACATCCCATGTGCCTTCATAGTTTGGTGGGGCGCTGATATATGGCTCATCCAGGGGGATTTCGTTGACAAAGACATCCCCCCCAGATACACGGATGGTCTCGCCGGGCAGGCCGATCACACGCTTGATATATGGCTCCCGGTTTGGATCAGGTGGGTAATGGAAGATAATAATATCCCCGCGACCGGGTTCTCCCAGGCGGTAGGCAAGCTTGTTGACGATAATGAAATCCCCAGAAAAGAGTGTGGGCTGCATACTGATCAATTCGACCCGAATGCGGGCAGATACTGCATTGATCGCCAGGAAGAGGAACAAGGACAGTACCAGCGTCTCCAAAAGATCGATGAAGAATCGGCGCACCCCGCCACGTTTTCCTTCCTGTGACTGAGTATCATAATCCGGTATGTGCTCGCTGCGAAAATTATCCATGACGCTCTAAGTAGCCCTCTGGCTGCTTATTATAACCCTTTGGCGGGGATTGTCTACGCACTGGTTGCTGATCTAACAAACTTCTAATTTGCCCCCGGCGGGATGCGATGCCCGGATTCAGCGCCTGGGTCCTCATGCAGCAGATCGACGGCATGAGCCAGCACCGGTAAAATAACCTGTAAATTCTCAACCGCCGCGCGCGGGCTGCCTGGCAGATTAACAATCAGCGTTCGCCCGCGCATGCCGGCTGCTGCACGCGAGAGCATGGCATGTGGGGTAACATCCAGGCTGGCGGCGCGCATCGCCTCGACAATACCGGGAGCACCTCTGTCGATAACCGCCTGGGTGGCTTCGGGTGTCACATCGCGCGGCGCGAATCCCGTACCGCCGGTGGTCAATATCACATCAACCTGCTCATCACCCGCCCATTGAACCAGAATTTTCTTTAATACATCCAGATCATCCGGGACGACCTCCCGTCTGGCTATCTCCCACCCCTGACCGATGAGGATCTCTTCAAGAGCAGGTCCAGACCGGTCGGGGCGTTCCCCGCGCCAGGAGCGATCCGATACGGTGAGTATGCCAAAACGAAGGGTCATCGGCGCGTAATCACTCCTCAAACCAGGTCTTTTGCGTAGGCGTAGAGGTCATCCAGCAGCTTCCAACCTCGCTGCTCGTAAAACCGGATCGCCTGTTCATTATCACGTGTAACCAGCAGGTAATAACGGATGCAGCCTTTCTCGCGTAATCGCTGTTCGAGGATCTGAATCAATTCCTCGCCCACCCCACGCTGGCGGTGTTCCTGAGCGACCGCCAGGTGATACATCATGCCGCGCCGACCATCAAAACCGCCCAGCACCGACCCGATAATCCTGCCGTCTAACTCTGCTAGCAGGAAGAGATCGGGGTCCCTGGCGATCTTCTTTTCGATTTCCTGAGGCTCATCGGACTTGCGGACGTGAATACCCGGGCCGGCTTTCGACCACAATGTACGTACTGCCTGGTAATCATCGGGATAGATAAACTGGCGTATCGTCAGTTCAGGCTTACTCATCCTCTACACCAACCAGGGACCTCCAGTGACCGTGGATACCGTCTTCAGTGACACCGAAATAATACCGGAATCCCTCTGAAGTCCGCTGGACCAGATCATAGCGGATGGTTTTGCCTTGTTTCTGATGCCCTAGCAAGCCCAGGTCGCCTTGCCACTGTGAGACCGACCGGGATACATCCTCCGGAAGATTGGCATAGCTAGTGATCGCATAATGCCATAATCGGCGCGCCGATTTGCGGGTGACATTCTTGACAACATTGTTGTTGCGCAGGTCGCGCACGGTGAAGTAGCTCACCCCATTGCGCTCGTCCACCGATACCACTTCGACACCGGTCCTGGGCGGTGCCAGTGATTCCTCAACCACCGACTCAACCTGCGCTTCCCCACCCGATGGGATGGTCGCTGCGGCAGATTCAGACTGTGTCACCTGCTGGGTCGGACCGCGAGTGACCATCTCGACAATCTCATCGCGCACTGCCAGCCCTGTTTCAGCCTCTGAACGGACATAGATCTTATGCTCATCAACCGCGTAGGGCGGTTCTTCCCCGCGTGGGATCAAAATGCGGATGATCTTCTTACCGCCAGTCTCGTGGACATCCAGATTTACCTGCAGGGGCGGGTTGATGCGGTTGCTGATTTCTTTTTCCAGCTGGACGCCGGATTGCTCTGCCTCTGGCACACCTGCCACCGGTTTGCGCGCGTCTGCGCTTAGACCAACGTACAGTGTGCCGCCATTCGTGTTTGCAAATGCACACACGTCGGCAAGGATCGCATATCGCTTCCCACCGCGCACCGACATGCTCTCGTGGAAGCCTTGGATGATGTTGGAACCCTCTTCCTGGGCAGTGCGGATAAAGTCAAACACCGGCTCTTCTTTATGGCGGTTCGGTCTGGTGCGGGCAAAATCGTTGCTCTGGAAGAGCTCAAACAACGCCTCGAAACTCAAATCCGAGAGCAGTACGTCCGTTGCACGGTCGCCCACGCCCAGATTCTTTCTTCGTTGAGTATCGATGACCAGGCGATGTGCGTCCGAACCCTGTATGCAGTGCATCCGCCGGGGATATTCTGGTTTTGTACCGTTGAAGAAGGTGGCGGTTGAACGTTTGCCTTTCTGCTCCAGGTCGGTCACTTCCAGGGCGTGCAAATTGGGATCCTGTGTATAGGCGATCTTGGTCTGACCCCCGAATGGGAAACCTCGCATCGCAACCCCATTGGTGGAATTAGCGTGCGCGGCGATGACCAGCCCGCCCGCCTCAGCTATACGGCGATAGGCAGTCAGCACATCGGTAGTAGCACCTACGGTTGCCGAGCCTTCATCAAGCTGTTCTGAGTTGATATTCAAATCGATCAGCAGGTGTTCGATCTCTCTGATCGGTTTTTCCGGGGGGAATATGCCGATGATATGGAATCCAAATGTGGCCGTAAACTCAACTCCAGGCAGCACGTATATCTGGCTTAACAGACGCCGGTACTCACCCAGGCGCTGTTTCTCCTCCGGCAGCAAGCGATTCAACTGTTCCAGAAATTCAAGCTGCTGGATTTCTTCCTGCATTTTCCGGTAGCCGGCAACGGTGTTGTGGTCGGTGAAGGCGATGATATCCAGACCCCGCGCGGTTGCCCGCTTTAAGATATCTAAGATACTTATCTCCGGCTGCTGGTAATCGACGGAAGCCGGAGTGTGGATGTGTAAATCCATTGTATGCCACTGCATTGTGGCGCGATTGCGTTTCTTTCCCAAGGGTTAATTTCCTAATATTGTATGTATGTGTTGAATTAATTCTTGCGGCATGTAAGGTTTCATAATGAAGCCGTCTGCGCCCTCTTGGGAGCACTCACGGCTTAATTCACGACCGGAAGAAGCCAGGATGCGTATTGAATCGAACTCTCGATCGCTGCGCAAACTGCGCAGCAGCTCGATGCCATCAAATTGATCCAGATACACATCCATAATTAGCAGATCTGGTTTTTCACTACGCAATGTCTTGATGATCCTATCCAGATCGTCCATACGTTCCAAGTGTACCACCTGGAAACCCTCAAATTCCATCAGGGTTTGCAGCAGAGAGAGCATTGTCTTGTCGTCTTCGACGATTGCCACCTTTGGCATACTGGTTATTTCCCCACCTTTTCTGACTGCTGGCGCGCGGACCGCTTTTTCGGATTTGATTTTGCCTTGACATCCAGAGCAGCCTCGAAGACATCGTCCACTGTTTCTACAAATATAAAGCTGATATCCTTCATCACCTCATCCGGAAGGTCTTCTAAATCGGCTTCATTTCGCTCTGGGAGAATGATATATTTGAGACCGCTGCGATGGGCCGCCAGCACTTTCTCTTTAATCCCTCCGACCGGTAGCACCTGCCCGCGCAGGGTGATCTCTCCGGTCATACCAACGTCGTTCTTGACAGGGGTGCCGCTGACCAACGATAACAGGGCAGTCACCATGGTGACCCCTGCAGAAGGGCCATCCTTCGGCTGTGACCCTGCCGGGACGTGCAGGTGTATATCGGTTTCGTTGAAAAAATCCGGATTAAGACCCAGGCTCTTAGATCGCGAACGCACGTAGGATAACGCCGCCCTGGCAGATTCCTGCATTACATTGCCGATCGAGCCGGTCACCTGGAAGTTCTTGCTGCCCGGCATGGCAGTGGCTTCGATGAACAAGATGTCGCCCCCAACAGGTGTCCAGGCAAGTCCTGTAGCCACTCCCGGGATTGACGTGCGCAGGGTAATCTCCTCGGTGCTGTAATATTTTGGTCTGTCCAGGTACTCGCGCACCGTGTCCGGGGTAATCTCTACTTGATCGTAGATCCCTTCAGCGATCTTAGTGACAGCCTTTCGGCACACTGCGCCAATCTCCCTCTCCAGGCTGCGCACCCCTGCTTCGCGCGTATAGGAGCGGATGATGGTCTCCAGGGCCAGCTTGGTAAATGAGATTTCCTGCGGGCGCAGTCCATTCTCGCGTATCTGGCGCGGGATCAAGTACTGTTCTGCAATGGCGGTCTTCTCCCGGTCCGTGTACCCTGAGAGATGGATGATCTCCATTCGGTCTCGAAGTGGACCCGGGATGGTCTCCAACGAGTTGGCAGTGGTGATGAACATGACTTGTGAGAGGTCGAAGGAGACCTCCAGGTAGTGATCGCGGAACTCGGAGTTCTGTTCTGGATCGAGCACTTCGAGCAGCGCAGATGCCGGGTCGCCGTGAAAATCGAAGACCAGCTTGTCCACCTCGTCAAGCATGAAGACCGGGTTGCGGGTCTCGATCCTGCGCAATGCCTGCAATATCCTGCCAGGCAAAGCGCCGATATACGTGCGCCGGTGGCCGCGGATCTCAGCCTCGTCACGCATGCCGCCCAAGGATATGCGTACAAACTTGCGGTCCATCGCCCGTGCAATCGATCGCCCTAGAGAAGTCTTCCCTACCCCGGGCGGTCCAACAAAACAAAGGATCGCACCTTCGCGGATGCGGCGGATCTCGTCTACATCGTCCTCTACCAGCTCATCGGCGCGCTCCTGGCGCAGCTTCCGGACGGCCAGGTATTCCAGGATCCTCTCTTTGATATCCTCCAACCCGTAATGGTCCTGATCCAAGACTTTACGAGCGTTGGCGATATCCAGATTATCCTGGGTTAGGATTGACCATGGCAGTGAGACCAGCCAGTCCAGGTATGTGCGGATTACACCGTATTCAGCGGCTGCAGTCGGCAGACGTGACAGACGTTCCAGCTCGCGGCGGGCTTGTTTATCCGCCTCCGCCGGCATCTCTGCCGCGTCGATCTTGCCGCGGAATTCTTCTACCTCGGCGGTCTGCTCATCCGCCTCGCCAAGCTCTTTTTGGATAGCCTTGAGCTGCTCGCGCAAGAAATATTCTCGCTGTACTTTCTCGATCTCGGAACGGGCTTCATTCTGGATCTTCTGCCCGATCTGCAAGACTTCAACCTCGCGCACCAGGATATTCGCCAGCTTGTGCAGCTTCTCGGAGACCGAATCCATCTCGAGCAGGAACTGGGCGTCTTCGAGGTCCATGCGCTGGAAATTCGCCACAGTATAAGCGGTCTGCAGCGGGTCCTCCAGGTCCAGGATCGAAGCCACCAGCTCGCGGGGGATCGAGGGGATCATATCGGCAATGCGCCCGAACTGCTCGCGCGCATTGCGCGCCAGAGCTTCGATCTCTGCCCCCTCTTCCACTGTTTCAGGGATGATCTCGATCTTACCCTTCAAGTACGGTTCGGTATCCAGATATTCTTCGATCCGGCAGCGCGCCATCCCTTGTACGACCAGCCGGATCGTACCGTCCGGCGCTCTAAACAGGCGGTGGATCGCCGCTACTGTGCCGATCGAATACAGGTCTTCCGGACCCGGTGTTTCCAATTCCGGATCGCGGGAGGCGACCAGCGCGATCAGGCGCTCATCGCTGGCGATGGCATCATCCACAAGGCGGATCGAACGCGGCTGCCCGATGGTCAGCGGGACTGCTGTCTGGGGATATACTACAACGCCGCGCAGCGGAAGGACAGGAAGCTCCGCGGGAATATTCGATTCCTGAAGGTCCGCATCCTGAGCCGGCTCCTGGCTTTCGGCTTCGTCTTCTTGGATTACCTGCGGTACGATCGGGTTCAGCTCGAGCTCATCCAAGGAGATATCATCCGGGTCAAAAAAGTCAAACATATCAAACAAAAGGTTTGTATTCCATCGTGAAGCTGGCATAACGACTATTGATCAACTGCTCCTATCCGTAGTTCTGCCTCAATCTAATCGATGCGGATTTGCTGGGGACCGGCTTTCGGCAGCACAACGCGCAGGAATCCCATCCCATAGAAAGCCTCTACCTGATCGGCAACGACCGGGTATGGGAGCTCTATCTCTGTACCAAATTCCCCAAAACGAATCTCCATCTGGTGGAAAGCCCGGCGTTCTGCGGGCTCGGCGCGCACCCCGCGGATCATCAAGTAGCGCTCATCTAGAATGATTGTAAAATCCGTCTCATCCATCCCGGCAATTTCAATACGAACGACTATCGCATCTTCGGTCTCGTAAACATCCGTCGGTGGACGCCACATATATGAGCGCAGGGCGTGCCGGCTGCGCGACTGTTCTTCGCTCAGGTTATGCATTTCATACAGCACAAATTGGACGGATTTGTATGGGTTGGGGGATAATTTTACAGCCACCATAAGCCAACTCTCCTGCTCCTACCAGTAGTTACGCATCCCAAGAACATTGCCAGATACCATCCAGCCCACCGGCTTCAACATCTAATATTAAGCTGACCGAGCGGCTGCAAGGACATCGCCATAATTCGGTTCAACCCCGAGCTCCGGCATGTAGTCGGCATATACCACCTTTCCACTGCGATCGACGACAAATATCGCACGGCGGAATATGTGCGGCTCCTTGAGAAGAACGCCGTATTTCTCGCCGAACTCTGCAGCCTTGTGATCCGACAGAGTGATAACGCTGTCTATCCCAGCTGCGGCGCACCAGTTCCTCACTGTGAACGGCAGGTCCATGCTGACCGTCAGGATGACGATATCTTCACCCAGATTGGCGGCTTCTTCGTTGAATCGCCTGGTCTCACGATCGCATACCGATGTGCTCAGTGAAGGCAGAGAGGCGATAATACGCACTTTTCCACGCGTGTCCTCCAAGCCATTGAACGGCAGCCACTCTTGGGTGGTAGCAGTAAAACCGGGCGCCTGCTGCCCGGCCTTAATGTCTTCCCCGATGACGGTCACCGTGAGCCCTTTAAATTGGAATATCCCCTTTCTCTCCAGTCCCATAATTACCTCCTTCGCTCCATACCGTGCAAATACCCCAGCCTAGAGGGTAAACATCCAGGATGAGGCATAGCGCGGTCCGTATTCACCTTGATATATTATATCCGAAGATATTAATATTCGACCTACTCCGCTGTATCTTCCGCCATTTCGCCTGCCATCATCAGGCCCAATTTCTCCGCTGTGGCTTCTTCGCGGCGCAATATCCCCATTATCTGCCCTTGGAAGATGACGGCAATCCGATCCGATAGGGCTAATACTTCATCCAGGTCTTCAGAGATCAACAATGTAGCCGTGCCGGCGGCGCGCTGCTGGATGATCAGCTCATGGATATATTCGGTAGCTCCGATGTCCACACCGCGGGTTGGCTGTGCTGCCAGGAGCACCCGCGGCTGGCGCGCCAGCTCGCGCGCGAGGATGACCTTCTGGGCGTTCCCGCCAGAAAGGTTCTTCATCGGCGTTTCGATCGAAGGCGTCTTGACATTGAAGCGCGCAACCAGCTCGGATGCCTGCCCTGAAATGGCCCTGAAATCGAAGAAACCGCGTTTCGAATACGGTGGTTTATCGATCTCTCGCATGATCAGATTTTCCGAAACGGTGAAATCACGGATCATCCCATCCCTGTTGCGCTCCTCGGGGATAAACGAGAGCCCTTTTTCGATCAGCTGTTTGGGTGATAATCCGGTAATATCCTCGCCATCCAACAGCACCTGACCGCCTGAAGGAGCGCTCAATCCGGCAACGATCTGTGCCAATTCCGGCTGACCATTGCCAGAAACACCTGCCAGCCCGACCACCTCGCCTGCCATTACCTGCAGGTCAACCCCTCGCAAGGCTTTTGTCCCCCACTCACTGATCGCTTGCAGATTTTTCAGCTCCAGTCGAGGCTGTCCGATATCCACAGCCGGACGCTCGGGGTTGAAGACCAGCTGGCGACCGACCATCATCTCAGCCAGATCTCGCTTGGTGGTCTGTGAAGTCTCGACCGTCCCAACATTGCGCCCGTCCCGCAAAACAGTTACCCGGTCGGTGAATGCCATCACCTCATCCAGCTTATGGGATATGAAGATCAGGGCATGGCCCTCGGTCGCCATCTGCTTCAAGATAACAAAGAAATCATCCACTTCCTGCGGGGTGAGCACGGCAGTGGGTTCATCCAGGATCATCAAAGATGCCTGGCGGTAGAGCGCTTTTATGATCTCGACGCGCTGCTGCTGCCCGACCGATAACTGCCAGATATACGCGTCCGGATCGACCTGCAGCCCATAAAGCTCTGCCAGTTCCGCGATGCGGGCTGAGACGCGGTCCAGGTCTGTCAGCGGTCGCCGGGATGATGTCAAGCCAAGAGCCACATTCTGGGCGACGGTCAAGGTATCCACCAACATGAAGTGCTGGTGGATCATACCTACACCCAGGTCGATTGCATCGGATGGAGAGTGAATCAGCTGCTCCTCACCGTTGAAGAGGATCTGCCCTTCGTCCGGGAGGTACAAACCATAAAGCTGCTTCATAAGTGTGCTTTTTCCGGCACCGTTCTCCCCCAACAATGCGTGGACTTCTCCGGCGGAGACGTCGAAGTCCACATGGTCGTTGGCGAGTACACCAGGAAAGCGTTTGACGATGCCTTGCATCTCCATATGATCGATCCTAGGGCGACCCGACTGTAGCAGATCAGTATTTTGCATCGGTCCCAATATCCCTTCGGTACAAACAATTCAGGCAGGCATAGTTTGTTCACATACCGGCATTTAGTGCCGCCCGCCAGGACTATTTTGGCTATACGAACGGTTTGCTGCCAATTACCGGCAGCGCTCCCAGCCTTCCGCAGAAGACCGGGAGCAGCCCTTAACCATCAGCTATCACTGACCAACATTCACCGTAATCGAACCGTCTTGGATGCCCTTAATCGCATCTTCAGCCAGCGATTTAACCTCCGCTGGCAGGTCATATCCATCGTTGTATTCGATCACCAGACCGCCATTCTTCAGCGTGACAACGTAAGCATTCCCGCCGTAGGTGCCCTTCTTGACCAAGTCAATGATCTCGTCGAGCAGTACCGTCCAGTCATACACCTGGCAGGCAACCACCACAGACGGCGCCAGCGTGGTCTGGTTCGCCTGGGTGCCGAACCATGGAATGCCGCGCTCCTCGGCAACACCGATCGCGCCGACGACCATCTGTGCGGTACCGGTGAGGGAGTCGGCGCCAGCCTCGGCGTGAGTCTGTGCGGCTTCGGAGGCCAGGGCGACATCGCTGAAGGAGCCGATGTAGTTGACGTTCACCTGGATGCCCGGCTTGGTGGCTTCGGCGCCGGCTTTGAAGCCATCCACGTAGAGCTTGGCATCACCGACCTCGATGGGACCGACGACGCCGATGGTGTTGCTCTGCGAGAGGGCAGCCGCCATGACACCGTTGACGTAGCCGCCCTCCTGCGAGAGAGCTTCGTAGGCGAAAACATTAGGCAAGCCCATCGTGTCTCCGGCGGTGCCCCAGGCGAAGCTGGTCTCAGGGAAGTCGGGGGCGATCTCCTGCAGGGAAGCGCCGTACTGGGAGCCATGGGCGATGATCAGGTTGAAGCCCTGGCTGGCGTAGTCCCGGATGGCGGATGCAGCATCATCGACCACGAAGAGGTTATCCGAATAGGCGATCTCGAAATTCTCTTCACCCATCTCGTCCTGGATACTCACCAGGGCATCGTACATGCTCTGGCTGAAGGCGAGGTCGTTGATGGCGCTGGGCATGACCACGGCAACCTTGAAAGGTCCCTCCTGACCGCCACCCCCCCCACCTATGCCGCCACAGGCGGTAAGAACGGCTGCAACAATCAACAACGACATCAGAATAAACAGTTTTTTCATCTTCGAGCCTCCTTGTTACAAATAGAATAGATTTTTGTCTCAGCCGGAGCGTTCGTACGGTTTTGTGAGCGCGGAAGGCGCCCGCACGCGCCCGGCTGTCAAGACCAAAACCACGATCGTCAGGATATACGGCAGCATTACGGCGATATCCGAACGGATTGGCAGACCGATCACCTGGACCCAGATCTGCAGCGAGTTGACCATGCTGAAGAGCAACGAACCGGCTAAGACCCACAGCGGGCGCCAGCCACCGAAATACACAAGGGCGACAGCAATGAAGCCGATGCCATTGGTGAGATTCTGCTGGAAGACATTGAGCAAGGCGATCGAAAGGGAAGCGCCGGCGACCCCGGAGAGCACCCCGCCAAGGGTGACGGTGAAATAACGCACCACCGTCACGCTCACGCCCAGGGTATCGGCTGCGGCAGGGTTCTCACCGACCGCCATAATCGACAGCCCAACTGTAGTCTTATTGAAGACAAACCACGCCAGTACTGACATAAGATAAGCGCCATAGACCAGGATATTGTGATCGAAGAAAATCTCGCCGATCACGGGGATCTCGCTCAGCAAGGGGATAGGCAGGTCCGGAAAGCCGCGGATGGTGACCACGTTGTTGATCAATTTCTGGAAAAGCAGGTCGCTCATGCCCAGCCCGAACAGGAAGACACCGATGCCGCTGATGCCCTGTTCCGCCTGGAGGGTAACACTGACAAATGCAGTCGCCAATCCCATCAACCCGCCGACGATGATGGCGGAGAGCAAGCCCAGCCACACGTTCTCGGTCCGGAAGACGGTATAAAAGCCGGAGAAGGCGCCCATCAGCATAATGCCTTCTACGCCCAGATTGAGGACTCCACTGCGCTGCCCGAAGGTCTCGCCGATAGCGGCGTACAGGTAGGGTGTCGCCAGGCGGATGCCTGAAGCCAGGATGCCGATCAGCACAGTGGCAGAGAATAGATCTTCCAGCATAATAAATTCCTCCCCTCCGGTCAGGCAGCCGCTTCAGATGCGGCAACCTTTTCCTGGGTGAGATCCACTTTCTCGACGGCGCGCCGCCTGGCCCGCCGCCGGCGCCAGATCTCACTCGAGACGACGAAGACGACTACGAGTCCATTAATGGCGGTCAACAGGGCGGCGGGCACCTGGGTGACACGCTGGAGCTTATTGGCGCCGACCAAGAGCGCCCCGAAGAAGAACGAGGCCGGGATAGCACCCAAGGGGTGGAGCTGCCCGAACAGGGCGACGACGATGCCGTTGAAGCCGGCCGAACCGGTGAAACCGGCAGCGGTGCCATCGGTGATCATGAAATGGTTGACGCCGTAAACCTGCACTGCACCGGCGAGCCCGGCGAAAGCACCGCTCAGCAGGAGTGAGAGCACGATATGGCGCTCCACCTGGATGCCGGCGTAGCGGGAGGCGTACTGGTTCTTGCCCACGGCGCGGATGCGGTAGCCGACGGTGGTACGCCAGAGGAAGTAATAGACCACGACCGCCAGGACGACCGCCAGCAAGGCACCCAGATGCAGGCGGGTGGGCACCAGGCGGGGAAGATCGAAGTCAACCGGAAGGCGGGGGGTCTGCGGGATGCGAGCGGCGCCTTTCTGGGTGGTGTCGATCATGGGACCGCGCAGCATCATGTTCATGAGCTGCACGGCGATGGCGTTCATCATGATTGTGGAGAGGATCTCGTTGACGTTGAAGCGCGCTTTGAGGTAGCCGGGGATTGCGCCCCAGAATCCCCCGGCAGCAAAGCCGATCAGCAGCGCCAGCGGGATGACCAGCAGCCCGGGAGCGGTGGGAAAGACCAGACCCAGGGCGGTGGCAGCCAGCGCGCCAAGGATCATCTGTCCTTCACCGCCGATATTGATCACCCCGGCACGGAAGGCGATACAGATACCCAGGGCGACCAGCAATAACGGGGTGGCCTTGACGATGGTATCCGCAATGGCATTGGTGCTGCCGAAGGCGCCTTCCAGGAGGGCAGCATAGCCGGTGATGGGGCTGGCGCCGAGGGCGTAGAGCATGATCGCGCCGACAAGCAGGGCGGCAGTTAGGGCAACCAGGGGCGGAAGAATGACATCGCCGAGGGTGCTGAGACGTTCTCTCATAGCATGCACCTCACTCCTTTATGGTATCAGCTTACGCAGCTAAGGGGAGGGGGGTGTTCGGGCAGGTGGCGCCCGCCCGAATACCCCCGTTTTCACCCTCAAGTAGATACCGGTTATGGTTTAAAATAATGGCGACCTGACTGTATTCCATATCCAAGCATAGTTTTAACATATTTCATGCCAATCAGCAAGGCAGTTGGGTGGTAAAAAGCAGGTCAAGTTATTGCGGGAATAGCAGATGATTATGATATAAATAGGCTATATAGGCATACTACAGAAAGCAGTATGGAGGTAGGGCCATGCAGTTTACACTGAACGGGCAAGTAAAAGAATATCACGGCGATGCGGAACTGCCGCTGCTGACTTATTTGCGGGAGCTCGAGGGCATCAAATCCCCCAAGAACGGCTGCGCGCCGCAGGCGGCGTGCGGGTCGTGCACGGTGGACCTGAACGGCAAGGCGGTGCTGTCGTGCGTGATCGCGATGAAAAAGGTGGCAGACGGCAGCGTGACGACCATCGAAGGCCTGGGGGAATACCGGCAGCGGGTGTACGGGCAGGCGTTCGCCGAGAAGGGCGGCTTGCAGTGCGGGTTCTGCATCCCGGGCATCGTGATGCGCGCCAACGCGCTGATCAACAAGAACCCGGAGCCGGACTGGGAGGAGGTGGAGCAGGCGCTGACGCCGAACCTGTGCCGCTGCACGGGCTATAAGAAGGTGATCGAGTTGGTGCTGTACGCGGCGGAGGCGATCCGGAACGAAGAGGAGATCCCCGCGCCGGCTTCGAACGGAAAGGTGGGCGAGCGGCTGACCAAGTACCAGGCGGTGCGCCTGGCGCTGGGCCAGCACGAGTACGTCGACGATATCGAGATCGAGGGGATGCTGCACGGGGCGTTGAAGTTCAGCGACCACCCGCGGGCGCGGGTGATGCGCATCGATCGCGGAGCGGCGGAGGCGATGCCGGGCGTGGTGCGGGTATTCACGGCGGAGGACGTGCCGGGCGAGCGCACGATCGGATTGATCCGCCAGGATTGGCCGCTGATGATCGCGGTCGGCGAGACCACGCGCTATGTGGGGGACGTGCTGGCAGTGGTGGCGGCGGAGAGCGAGGAGACCGCCCGTCAGGCGGCGGAAAGCATCGTGGTGGAATACGATGTGCTGGAGCCGGTGACGGACATGCACCAGGCGATGAAGGAGGGGAGCCCGGCGGTTCACAAGGACGGCAACCTGCTGTCGCGCACCTCGATCCAGCGTGGGGATATCGAGGCGGCCCGGGCTGGGTCGGCGTATATCTCGGAGGCCGAGTACGAGACGCAGATGATCGAGCACGGCTATATGGAACCGGAGGCGGCGATCGCGGCCCCGATCGCTGGAGGGATCGAGGTGCTGTCGCAGAGCCAGGGCATCTACGAGGACCGTGTGCAGATCGCCAAACTGCTAGGCATGAGGCAGGAGCAGGTGCGGGTGGTGATGGTGCCCAACGGGGGCGGATTCGGCGGCAAGGAGGACCTGTCGGTGCAGGGGCACGCGGCGCTGGCGGCATACTTGCTGGACAGAGCGGTGAAGGTGCGCCTGACGCGGGCTGAATCGATCATGATGCACCCCAAGCGGCACCCGATGTGGATGAAATACAGCGTGGGCTGCGACAAGGAGGGCAAGCTGACCTTCGTGCAGGCGGATATCCTGGGGGATACGGGGGCGTATGCCTCGGTGGGGATGAAGGTGCTGGAACGGGCGGCAGGGCACGCGACCGGGGCTTACCACGTGCCGAACGTGGCTATCGATGCCGTGGCGGTGTATACCAATAATATCCCGTGCGGGGCGATGCGCGGCTTCGGCGTCAACCAGGCGACCTACGCGATGGAAAGCTGCGTCGAGGACCTGTGCACGCAGGGCGGGTTCGACCGCTGGCAGTTCCGCTACGACAACGCGCTGACGGCAGGCGGGGTGACATCGACCGGGCAGGTGATCGAGGACGGGGCCGGGCTGCGGGAGACGCTGCTGGCAGTGAAGGACGAGTTCTACGCGGCGGAGAGCGCTGCGCCGGAGAACGGCGGGGCGAGATACAGCGGGCTGGCGTGCGGGATCAAGAACACCGGCATCGGCAACGGGATGCCGGACGAAAGCGAAGCACGCATCACGATCGCCTCGGCGGAGCGGGTGGTGATCGACCACGGCTGGACGGAGATGGGCCAGGGGGTGAACACGATCGCGATCCAGGTGGTATGCACCGAGACGGGGCTGGACCCGGGATTGATGGAAGTACGCATCGATACCAGCTCCCGGCAGGAGGCGGGGATGACGACAGCGTCGCGAGCGACCTCGCTGGTGGGCAACGCGCTGATCGATGCGTGTAAAGAATTGAAATCCGACTTGCAGAGGCACACGCTGAGCGAGCTGGCAGGCAGGCAGTACCACGGGAAGTGGCGGGTGGACTGGACGACGAAGCCGGAAGCAAAAGTAGATGAGATCAAAACGCATTACTCGTACAGCTACGCCACGCAATTGGTGATCCTGGACGAGGAGGGGCAGATCGTCAAGGTGATCGCGGCGCACGACGCGGGGAAGATCTTCAACCCGACGCTGTTCGAGGGGCAGATCGAAGGCTCGATCCACATGGGGCTGGGCTACGCGTACAGCGAGAATATGGAGATGGTGGAGGGGCGCCCGAAGAGCACGCAGTTCCGGCAGATGGGCATCCTGCGCGCCAAGGAGACGCCGCCGATCGAGGTGATCGGGGTGGAGGTGCCGGATAAGTACGGGCCGTATGGGGCGAAGGGGGTGGGCGAGATCGGGCTGGTGCCGACGGCGGGGGCGGTGGCGAACGCGCTGTTCCAGTACGATGGGGTGCGGAGGACGAAGCTGCCGATGGAGATGCCGAAAAAAAGAAGGAAATAAGGGATAAGGCAATAAGGGGATAAGGGGAGGGGGGAGAGGGCGGCGTTGCAAGCAAAGGCGTCGCAAGCGATGGACGGCAGCGTTGCAAGCGACGTGCGGTGTGCGAGGTGCGGGCGTAGGGGCGCAGCTCCCAGTCAATAATAGGCCGTCATCCCACTCCCGCTGCGCCCTAAGTTCTTGGCAATCAGGCAACAAGGTAATCAGGGGGAGCGTGGTGTCAAGTGTTCCGGTGTCAGGTGTCAGGTTCTACGTGCGACGTGCGGGGTGCGAGGTGCGGGGTGCGGGGGTGGAGAGGATGATTTCGAGGGGGAGGGTCCACATGGAGCGGTGGAGGGTCTGGAGGGGGAGGAAACCGGCCTGGAGGAGCGCTTCGTGGAGGTAGATGGGGCGGCAGTCCACGAGGAGCGGGAAGCGGCGGTGCGCCCATTCGTAGAGACGGACGGCGAGGTTGGGGGGGCGGCCCTGGAGAGGGAGACGACGCAGATACGGCCGTTTTCTTTCAGCACCCGGCGGCATCCGGCGAGGACGAGCGGGATGTGGGGGTTGTCGAACAGCTCCAAGGTGAAGCTCATGAAGAGGGCGTCGAAGGTATGCGTGGGGTAGGGCAGCGCGGAGGCGCCACCGCAGACCAGCTGCAGGCGAGGGCCCAGACCGGCCGGGTCTATTTTCTCCTGGGCGGCGAGGAGCATGCCCGGTGAGATATCGAGACCGCAGACACGACCGGTGCCGCCGACCGCCTGCGCCATGGGGAGGAGGGCGCGCCCGGTGCCGCTGCCGATCTCGAGGACGGTCTCGCCTGCACCCAGGTCCAGGAGCTGGAGACCCAGCTCGATGTAGGGCAGCTCACTGGCAGCCAGCAGGTCATAGAACCGGCTGAGGCGGTCGTAGTTGGCTTGAACCTGGGCAGTGGTGGTGGTCACCCGGCTGGCTTGGGGTTTATTAACTACGTTCTCCTGCATGGCGCGCGTCTCCCTGGAGCAAGGATACCATAAAGCAGGTCTTTCAGCGCCTAATTGCCTATATTCGTTGAATTTTGCAATCTGCACGACGAAATTAGTGATAAATAATTGACTTAATGACGATATTCGTTATAATGGATTTGTGTTAGACGAACTCGACCGCAAGATCATCTCGTTCTTGCAGTATGATGGGCGCATGCCGTTCACTACCATCGCGGCCGAGCTGGGGATCACGGAAGCGACGGTGCGGCGGCGGGTCAACCAGCTCTCCGACGACGGCGTGCTGCAGATCGTAGCCATCGTCGAGCCGCGCGACCTGGGATGGAACGAAGCGGCGATGATCGGCATCTCGGTGCAGGCCAACGTGCTGGCAAGGGTGGCCGAGGATATCGCCCAGCTGCCGGAGGTGACGTACCTGTTCCAGGCAGCCGGTGAGTTCGATCTGTTTGCAGAGGTGTACTGCAGAGATCGAGCTCATTTTGTTTCTTTCCTGAACAATAAGCTGCAGCAGATCCCCGGCGTCGAACGCACGCAATCCTTCTTGATCTTGAAGATGCACAAGCTGTCCTATCGTTGGGGAGAGGCAAAGCCGCCCGAACTGGAGCAGCAGGGCTCTGGCACGCCTCCAAGCCCATAAAGTGCAGCGGAGCAGAAGGTTCAATAATCTCGGGAGCAGTCTATGACAGAGGTATATGCGGCCGAATCCGTCGCCGAACTCGTGCATGAAAAATCTATCGAGATCCTGCAGGAGGTTGGGTTCTGCGTGCCTGAGGATAGCGTGCTGAGGCGGCTGGCGTCGGTTGGGTTGCCGGTCGATATGGAAACGAAGATGGTGCGGGTCACGCCGGAGCTGCTGGAGCAGGCGCTGCGCACGCTGCCAAGAGAGGTGCGTCTGTACGGCAGAGGCGGGGAGGCGGTGGGTAAATTCGGTCTGGAATCGTGCTTTATGGGGGCGGGCACGCCGGTGAACGTATTCGACCTGGAGAGCGGCGAACGGCGGGCGGCGACCTGGAAGGATGTGCGCCAGCTTACTACCATCCAGGATGCCCTGCCGCAGGTGGATATCGTGCGCCCGACGGTGACAGCAACCGACCTGGGCGCCAGCTCGGACCTGGTGGAGATCGCCGAGGCGCTGCGCAGCACCGCCAAGCCGGTCGTGCACCGCACGCTCTCGCCGGAGCGGGTGGAGGCGGCGGTCGAGATGCTGGTGGCGGTGGCGGGCGGCGAAGCAGCCTTCCGTGAGCGGCCAAATTTTGCCACGCTGTACTGCCCGATCAGCCCGGGGTATTTCACGCCGGAGAACGTGCACTGCATGCTGCGCTGGGCGGAGCACGGGGTGCCGATCACGCTGCTGAGCATGGCGATGGGCGGGGCATCGGCGCCGGCAACGCTGCTGGGCGAGCTGATCGTGATCAACGCGGATATCCTGGCATGGATCGTCGCCCTGCAGATGCTATACCCGGGGACGTCGCTGATCTACGGCAGTGTCTCGGCGGTGCTGGACATGCGCACGGGTTTGCTGCCGCTGGGAGCGCCGGAGCGCGGCATGATCAACAGCGGGGCGGCGATGATGGGGCATTATTACGGCATCCCTTCGATGTGCGGGGGGCTGTCCTCGGATGCCAAGCAGATGGACGCGCAGGCAGGCTTCGAGAAGGTCAACACCGCCATCCCGCTCTTGCAGCAGAAAGCCACGATCATTTACGGGGTGGGGGCGACGGATGCCGGTTCGACAATCTCTTATACGCAGATGGTCTTCGATGACGAGATCATCGCGGGGGTGCGCCGCATGTGGCAGGGCATCCCGCTGCACGACGTGAGCGAGGAGGTTGCGCTGATCAAATCCCTGACCCCGAAGGGCAACTTCATGTCGGCAAAACACACGCGCAGAAACTATAAAACGCACTGGTACCCGCAGATCATCAGCCGGGATACCTACGAGACCTGGAAGGAGAAAGGCGAGACGATCGAGAAGTCTCTGCCGCAGCAGGGCGCAGGAAATTCTCAGCAATCACAAGCCGGCGCGGTTATCTCCCGGGATAGAAGCTGAGCTGGAAAGCATCATCCGCCGCTATATCCCGGATTTCAGGTTCCAGAGCTGATCCCAAATCCATTAAAACAGACGCATCAATCCAAATCATTGCCCAAGGAGCACAATATGTCTGAAGAAATCTTCCAACAACTCGCCCAGGCAGTCATCGATGGTGAGCCAGAAGATGCCGAGGCGCTCGCCCAAGAGGCCCTGGAGCGAGGGGTGGACCCCCTGGACTGCATCAATCTAGGGTTGGTGAAAGGAATACAGAAGGTGGGCGAGCTGTTTGCCAGCGGGGATTATTTCCTGCCGGAGCTGATCATCGGCGCGGATGCGATGAAATGCGCATTAGACGTGCTGGAGCCGTCCCTGCTGGAGGGTCAGAAGCGAGAAGTGGTCGGCAAAGTGGTGCTGGGGACGGTGGAAGGTGACCTGCACGAGATCGGCAAGACGCTGGTGGGCACGATGCTGACCGCGAATGGCTTCAGGGTGATGGATATCGGGGTCGACAAGAAGCCGGCCGAATTCATCGCCGCGATCCAGGAGCTGGAGGCGGATATCGTCGGGGCTTCGGCGCTGCTGACGACGACGATGCTGCAGCAGAAGAAGCTGATCGTAGCCATCCAGGAAGCCGGGCTGAGGGAAAAAGTGAAGGTGCTGATCGGCGGGGCGCCGGTAACGGAGAGCTTCGCCAGTGAGATCGGTGCGGATGGGTATGCCGAAGATGCCATCTCGGCGGTCAACGTGGCATACCGGCTGATGGACGCACCGGCGTAAAGTGGAAAACTGTCATGAAATCGAAAAGGATAAGATCATACGCATTATGAAGGAGGAGGAGATGAGCATAAGAAGAAACAAGGTCCAACTGCTGGTATCGATCGTCCTGCTGCTGACCTTCGGGTTGGCAGGCTGCGGGCAAAGGCAGACTCCGGAAGCCACCAGCGCGCCGGAAGAGGCGCCTGCTGTCGAGCAGCCCACTGACGCGCAGCCGGCGGAGACGGCTGAACCCGCTGCCACCGAGGAGCCAGCAGTCGAAGAGCAGCCCACGAGCAGCGCGGTGATCATCATCCCACAGGACCCGTTAGGCTTCAACGGTCTGGTTGCCGACACCGGGTATGAGGCGATGGTCGGCGAGCTGGTGATGCTGGCGGTATCGGAGATCGATCCGGACGGGAATGTGTATCCCGAGCTGGCAGTGGAGATCCCATCCCTCGATAACGGCGGGGTGGTGATGGACGAAGATGCCTGGACGATGGATGTGACCTGGAGGCTGCGCGAGGATGTGTATTGGGCGGATGGCGAACAGGTGACGGCAGATGACGTGATCTTCACCTGGGATGCGATCACCGACCCGGAGATGGGCATCTGGGTGGACGGCGTGGACTACACGGACAGCATCGAAAAGGTGGATGATTTCACTTTCATCGTACATTACAACACCGTGTATACCTCCTACCAGACCCAATTCGGCGGTGAGAATTTCAACGTCTACCCCGAGCATTACTGCGACCCCTCCCAGGGGTTTACCGCCTGGGATTGCAACCGCGAGCCGCTCAGCGATGGACCGTTCATCCTGGATGAATGGGTGACGGGGAACTTCCTGACCTTCTCGCGAAATGAGAATTATTTCGAAGACGGGAAGCCCTACATCGACCAGATCATCGTTCGCATCGTCCCAGAGCAGTCGGTACGCAAGACGATGATGGGTGAAGGGGATGCGGATATGAATATGTGGCTGTCCGAAGCCGAAGCCCAGGAGCTGTCTGAACTCGGGAATGTGTATGTGAGCAACGCGCCCTCGGAACGATGGGTGTTCCGCCTGATCCCCAACCTGGTGGAGCGCGGCAGCACCGACCCTGCAGGAGCCCCGCACCCCGTGCTGGGTGACGTGCAGGTGCGCAAGGCCATCCAGGCGGCGGTGGACAGCGATACGATCATCAACTCGGTCTTCCTGGGGTATCCCAAGCCGGTCTGGACGGAGTTCTTCCGCCCGCCTTATATCTGCGATGTGCCGCGCCCGGAGTACAACCCGGAGGCCGCCAAGACGATGCTGGAAGAGGCCGGCTGGAGCGATACGGATGGGGATGGCGTGCGTGAATGCCACGGCTGCAGCACAGCGGAGGAGGGCACGCTGATGGAAATCGAGCTGATGACTTATGGTGAGTACGGCGAGGAGCTAGAGCTGGCTCACCAATTGGTCGGCGAGATGCTCGGAGAAATCGGCTTCAAGATCAACCTGTCGGTCATCGAAGGCTCGGTGCTGTGGGCGGACTACGAGAGCGGCGGTCTCGAGCAGACCGGTGATTTCGACCTGAACCTGTACGACGACGGCTATCCGGGGATCGACCCAACGGACAACCAGCTGTGGTATTACTACTACTCGGCTGCGGCTGAGCCGGATTACGGCTGGAACGTTGGGCGCTGGTCGAATGCCGATTTCGATGCCCTGCTGGATGAAGCCTACACGCTGGACGAAGAGTACCGCCAGGACCTGTTCTGCCAGATGGCTGAGATCATGGACGTCGATCTGCCGCAGATCCTGCTCTGGTCGGCGATCGCGGCGGATGCGTTCTCCACACGGCTGGAAGGCGGGCAGTCTACCACCAACGACCTCCCGACCTGGAACGTGGCGGACTGGAAGATCACCCAGTAGCCTGCTGAAATACGCGACAGCCACCCATTCGGTGGCTGTCGCTTTAATTTGACTGCACATGCTCAATTACATCATCCGGCGCCTGCTGCAAGCCATCCCGATGCTGCTCTTGCTGAGCGTACTGCTGTTCGCCCTGGTGAACGTTGTCCCGGGCGGGCCGCTGGCGGGATATGGGCGCACGCGGCGCATCAACCCCGAGAAGATCGAGCAGCTCAAACGCCAGTTCGGGCTGGATAAGTCCCTGCCGGTGCAGTATCTGGTGTGGCTGGCAGGCAACGATTGGATGCGCATCGATGCGGATGGGGATGGTGTTGAAGAAAGCTATGGCGAGCGGCGCGGCATCCTGCGCGGGGATTTTGGCTTCTCCTTCCGCAGCCGCAAGCCGGTGATGGAGGAGATCGGCGACCGGTTCAAGAACACGGTGTATCTGATGAGCATCACCCTGCTGGTGGTGGCGTTGATTGCCATCCCTGTTGGGGTTATCTCAGCCATCAAGCAGTATTCATGGTTCGACATCAGCGCCACCACGCTTTCATTCATGGGGCAGGCTATCCCCGAGTTCTGGCTTGGGTTGATCCTGGTGCTGGTCTTCTATACCTGGCTGGACAACCCGGTCACGGGAGAATCGCTCCTGCCGGCAGGGGGGATGTACACCCTGGGGGCGGATTTTTCCGTGCTCGACCGGGTCAGGCACCTGATCCTGCCGGTGACGATGGGCATGGTCGGGTGGGTGGCGTGGTATTCGCGCTTCCTGCGCTCATCCATGCTGGAGGTCATCCACCAGGATTACGTGCGCACGGCGCGAGCCAAGGGGCAGATCGAGCGCAAGGTGATATTCAACCACGCTCTCAAGAATGCCTTGATCCCCCTGGTGACCCTATTCGCGCTGGATTTCCCATATATCTTCACCGGCTCGATCTATGTCGAGCTGATCTTCTCCTGGCCCGGCATGGGGCGCTTGTTTTACGATGCCGCCGTGCACCGGGATTACCCGCTCTTGATGGGCATCCTGGTGATCAGCGCCGGATTCATTATTATCTGCAACCTGCTCGCCGACCTGGCTTACGCTTACCTTGACCCGCGGGTGCGCTATGACTGAGGCGGCGGTGCGATCACCCGGCGGACCGGGGATGGATCCCGGCATCCCGGAACTGCAGGACCGCCTGCAGCAAGCCAGCATGGGGCGGCTGGTGTGGCGCAGATTCCGGCGCCACCCCGGGGCATTGGCGGGTACGGTGGTGCTGGTGGTAATCATCCTGAGCTGTTTGCTGGCATTCCTGTCGCCGTACGACCCGGTCAAGTCCGACATCAGCAACCGCCTGCAGCCACCCTCGCTGGAGCATCCGTTTGGAACAGATGCCCTGGGGCGCGACCTGCTGACCCGCGTGCTGTATGGAGGGCGGATCTCGCTGCTGGTCGGGTTCATGGTGGTTGTCATAACGCTGGTGATCGGTGTGCCGCTGGGTGCAATTGCCGGATATTACGGCGGCTGGGTGGATGACATGCTGATGCGGATCATCGATTCGGCGCTGGCGCTGCCTTCCTTGATGGTCTTGATCCTGCTCTCTGCGATCTTGCGCGAAATTGACGCGCCCTTCCTGCAGCGCAACAACGTCTTCACGATCGCATTCGTGATCGGCATCCTGTCGTGGATGACCATCGCCCGGCTGGTGCGGGCAATATTTCTCACCCTGCGGGAGATGGAATACGCCACCGCTGCACGCGCGCTGGGCGCTTCGAACTACCGCATCATCGCCAGCGAGATCCTACCCAACGGGTTTGGACCGATCATCGTCGAGTCGACGCTAGAAATCGGGTGGGCGATCATGGAGGAATCGGGGCTGTCCTTCCTTGGGTTTGGCATCCAGCCACCCACCCCAAGCTGGGGCAACCTGCTCAACGACGCGGTCGAACATCTGGTCAAGCACCCCTGGCTGGCGATCTTCCCGGGGATCTTCATTTTCCTGACCATCATCTCGGTCAACTATATCGGCGACGGGCTGCGGGATGCCCTCGACCCGTACAAAATCCTCCGGCAGATCGATGAAATCTAATTCATTGGGAATCACAACAATTCGCAGAGAGCCAGAAATCTGAAGCAAGGAGCAGAAACATCATGGAGCACCCACCCATCGAACCGATCGTGACTGCCTACAAACTCAACTTCCTGAGCGAGATGCAGCTCGACGACCTGCAGTCGGCCACCCTGACCGTGCTGGAGCAGGTCGGGGTGCAGTTCCACTCGAAGCTGGCGCGGGCGATATTTGCAGAGCATGGCGCAGATGTAAACGAAGAGACTCGGACGGTGAGGATGCCGCGCGAACTGGTGCGGAAAGCCATGTCCACGGTGCCGCGCTACCCGGTGCTGGGAGCACGTGACCCAGGTCTGGACCTGGTCACACAAGAGGGAGTGACATACTTCACCAACGATGGCTGCGGTCACCAGACGGTCGATTTCGTGACCGGTGAGACCCGCGCCTCTACCAAGGCAGACGTGGCGATGATGGCGCGCATCGAAGACTACCTGCCCTCGATCTCGTTCTTTTGGACGATCGTCAGCGCGCAGGACTGCGGGCACACCGCCACGCTGCACGAGATCGAAGCTGCCTGGCAGAACTGCAGCAAGCACTACCAGAGCGTGACCATGATGGGCGCAGATCGCGCCCGCTACGCAGTCGAGATGGCGACGGTGCTGCGGGGAAGCCCTGAAGAAGTCCGCCGCAGACCGCCGCTATCGATGATCTGCTGCACGATTGCCCCGCTGATCCAGGACCAGGAAGCAATCGAAAGCGCGCTGGTGTTCGCGGAGGCCGGTCTGCCGGTGGTGTTCATGTCCATGCCAACGATGGGGACGACAGCGCCGGCAACGTATGCAGGCGCCCTGACCGTCGGTGACGCGGAAGTGATCAGCGCGGCGGTGCTGATGCAACTTGCCAGCCCGGGCGCGCCAGTCTTCCATTCCCTGCTGCACGCCTGGGCAGACCCGCGCACCGCGGCTTACGTGGGCTACCCGCTGGATTCGCGCGCCCGCTATGCTCCGGTGGAGATGGCCCATCACTGGGGTATGCCAGCCCTGGGTGGGGCATTCGGCACAGAGAGTCCCGAGCTGGACAGCTGGCAATCCGCGGCGGAGATCGCCAGCGACCCGCTGCTGGTGGCGCTGGCAGGCGCAGAGATCGTCACCGGCATCGGACTGCGGGATACCTATACCCTGCTCTACCCGGAGGCGATCATCCTGGATGCCGATATCTACCAGCGGGCACGCTATTCGCTGATGGAGATGCATGTCAGCCCTGAAGAGTTGGCAGTAGAGGTGATTGCCGCGGTTGGACCGGCTGGTCACTACCTGAAACAGAAGCACACCCGCACGCATATGCGCAATGCCCTGGTACGGGCAGTCACCCACCAATTAGATGCCGAAGGCAAATACCGGAACCCACGCCAGGTAGCCCGGGAAAATGTGAACTGGATCCTGGAGAACCACCGACCAGAACCATTGGAGGCAGCCATCCAGAAAGAACTGAAGTGGATCATCAAAACTGCTGCGCGCGAAATCCAAGGATAGAGACCCATGACGTTCAGCGAAACACCTAAACTGCAACCCATCGCCCCAAGCTACCGGCTGCGGATCTTGAGCGACGAGCAGCTGGATGATTTCCAATCTGCTACCCTGGAGATCCTGAAGGAGACCGGCATCCACTGTCCCTCCGAGAAAGCCTTGCATATCTACGCGGATCACGGGGCGGCGGTGGACTTCGAGACGCAGATTGTCAAGCTGTCACCTGAAGTGGTCTTGGATGCAATTTCGCACGCCCCGCGCCATTACAGGATGGGGGCACGGTCGCCGGAATTCGACCTGGTGCTAGACGGGAAGCACTTCTACTGCTCGACAGATGGCTGCGGCACCGAGGTGATCGACTTCAACTCCCGCCAGCGGCGCACATCCACCAAGGAGGACGTAGCCCAGATGGCGCGCATGGCGGATTACCTGAGCTCGATCGGGTTCTACTGGCCGATGGTCAGCGCCCAGGATTACCCTGCCATCGCCCCCTTGCACGAGCTGGAGGCTTCTTTAATAACACGGTTAAACACATCCAGACTGAGACTGTCATGGATGAGAGCATGGCGCGCTATGCGGTCGAGATGGCAACCATCATCGCCGGGGATGAGGCCACGCGGCGGGAACGACCACCGCTCTCCAGCCTGGTCTGCACCATCGCGCCGCTGGGGCAGGATAAAGGCGGCATGGAATCGGCGCTGGTGTTCGCGGAAGCCGGGCTGCCGGTCGGATTCATGTCGATGGCGAACGTGGGCTCGACCGGACCGGCGACCATTGCGGGGACGCTGGTGGCAGCGGACGCCGAGATCGTGGCGGCGATGGTCCTGATCCAGATGGCATTCCCGGGCGCGCCGACCTACCATTCGATGATGCCCGGGATCATGCACCCGCGCACCGGCGGCTACCTGGCAACCGCCTGGGAAGGCGAGCTGCCTTACGCCATCGGTGTGGAGCTAGCGCATCGCTGGGGTGTGCCCACCTTGGCAGGGGTGTTCGCCACAGATGCGATGGTGCCCGGGTGGCAGTCTGCGGCAGAGGCAGCCGCCTACCTGCTGTTGTGCGCCCTGGTGGGCGCGGATACCGGAGCCGGGTTGGGTCTGGTCGAGTCGTGCACCCTGCTGTACCCGGAAGCCGTGGTACTGGATACAGACATCTACCACCAGATCCGGGTCGAGGCACGCGGCATCGACACCAGCCGCAGCGCAATGGCGCTGGATGTGATCAGTGCAGTGGGACCGCGCGGCCATTTCTTGCGCCACAAACACACCCGCGAGCATATGCGCAAGCTGGAATTCTCCGACCTGAGCGCGCAGCCCGGTCCTGCAGGCGGCTATAAAGACCCTGTGGAGGTGGCACGCGAGAAAGCGGCCTCGATCCTGGAAAACCACCACCCGCAGCCGTTGAGCGACGAGCAGCAGGCAGAGCTTAAGCGCGTGATCGATGCCGCCAGCCGGGAGTTCGGCGCAACATAGACAAGGAAACAGCGATTGGAAACCCTGATACGCGTGCTCTCCGATGAGGAGCGCCACAAGGTACACGATACCAGCCTGAATATCCTGGCAAACACAGGAGTCAGGGTGGATTCAGCCCGGGCACGCGAGCTGCTGAGAGATGCCGGGGCGTCAGTCTCTGAAAGCAGCCATATCGTCCACATGCCGCGCGATCTGGTCGAAGCTGCCCTGCGGCAGGTACCGAAAAACCTGTCCCTGGGGGCACGACGACCGGGCTGGAGCCTGACGATGAACAGCGGTGAGTGTTCGCTGGTCGCGGACGGAGCCGGAATTTCGGTCATCGACCGAAAAACAGGAGAACACCGCCCGACCACATACCAGGACTGGCTGGAGGCCACCCGTCTGATCGACGCCCTGGACGAGATCGGCGTGTATTGGACGATGACGCAGGGACCAGAAAGCATCGGGACCGTACCAGAGATGGTTAAGTTCTGGCAGCAACTGTTCAGGAATTTCTCCAAGCACGTACAGGAACCGATCACAAAAGTGGATTATGTGCCGTGGTTCCTGGAAGTGCTGCAGGTCATCTTCGGCGACCGGGAGGCGATCCGGACCACGCACCCCTACTCGTTCCTGGTCTGCCCGCAGTCGCCGTTAGTGATCGACAAGCAATTCACGGATGTTTACCTGGAGCTGGCAGGCTGGGATATCCCGGCCGCGATCATGCCCATGCCGCTGATGGGGGGTACTGCACCGGGAAATAAAATCTCTACCATCGTATTGGGGAACTGCGAGACACTGGCTATGCTGACCCTGGTACAGGCTGCCGACCCGGGTGTGCCGGTTATCTACGCCCCCGTGCTGGCCGTGATCAACCCGCGCACGGGTCTGTACAGCGGCGGAGCCATCGAGAACGCGGTGATGAACAGCGCGGCAATCGAGATGGCGCGCTACTACGGGCTGCCAGTCGAAGGGTCCGGTGGAGGGACCGACCATTACACCCCCGGCATCCAGGCAGGCTACGAACGCGCCTTAACATCGATCATGCCGGTGCTTTCCTGGCCAGACCTGTTCGTGGGACCTGGATTGCTGGGCGGCTCGATGATCCTTTCGCTGGAGCAGATCCTGATCGATATCGAAATCTTTCACATGAACCGCCAGGCGCACCTCGGGATCAACACCGATGGTGACAGGTGGCTGGATGAAATCATCGACAAGGTAGGACCGGCGGGCAATTACTTAGCCGAGCGCTCCACAGTGCAGGGCATCCGTTCGGGAGGCTGGCTGGTCGAGCGGCTGGGCGTACACGTGCCCTTCAACACCTGGAAAGCTGCGGGAGAGCCCTCGCTGAGGGACGAAGCCAGGGAGAAGGTTGACAGCCTGCTGGCCACGCACAAACCTCTCCCATTCAGTGCCGAGATCGAGGGCGAGCTGGAGCTGATCCTGCACAAAGCACAGGCCGCGGAAGATGGATAGAACGCCGATCCAGGCAAACGACCCGCCGCTGCTGGAGGTCGCGGACTTGAGGACGTATTTCTTCACCGAGGATGGCGTGGTGCGGGGTGCGGACGGGGTCGATTTCTACCTCGACAAGGGAGAGATCCTGGGCATCGTCGGCGAGTCGGGCAGCGGGAAGAGCGTCACCGCGCTGTCGATCATGCGCCTGATCGGCGTGCCGGGGCGCATCGTGGGCGGCGAGATCGCGTTCGAGGGGACAAGCCTGCTGAGGCTGCCGGACGCAGATATGAGAGACCTGCGCGGCAAACATATCTCGATGATCTTCCAGCAGCCGCAGACGAGCCTGAACCCGGTCTACACGATCGGCAGCCAGCTGGCCGAGACCTTCGACATCCATACGGAGCTGGACAGGCGCAAAGCATGGGAGCAGTCGGTCGAGCTGCTGCGCACCGTCGGAATCCCAGACCCGGAAAAGAAAGCATACGCCTACCCGCACGAAATGTCCGGCGGGCAGGCGCAGCGGGTGATGATCGCCATGGCACTGGCGCTGCAGCCCAAGATCTTGATCGCCGACGAGCCCACCACCGCCCTGGACGTGACCATCCAGGCTCAAATCCTCCAGCTGATGCTGGACCTGCGCGATCAATTGGGCACGGCGGTCATCCTGATCACCCACGACCTGGGGGTGATCGCAGAGACCGCCGACCGGGTGGCAGTCATGTACGCCGGACAGATCGTCGAACATGCGGAGGTGGTCGAGCTTTTCGAGAATCCCCTGCACCCTTATACACAGGGATTGATCTGCTCTATCCCGGTGCTGGGCGAGAGCCGGGAGCGCCTGGACGTGATCCCAGGGGTGGTGCCGAATATGATCAACTTACCACCGGGCTGTCGCTTTGCACCACGCTGCAGCGCGCGGGTAGAGTACGAGCTTTCAATCTGTATGGAAGCCGACCCGGAAAACCTATCCGTCCGACCGGGGCATTCTGTGCGCTGCTGGCTCTACCAGGATGGCGAAGGACACCAGGCTCCAATACCGGCTAAGAATGTGAGCAGGGATGGGTGAGATCCCGATGACAACTGCACCGAATATGAACGGCAGCAGAGACCTAGTCCAGGTCAGAGACCTGGTTAAGTATTTCCCGGTGCGGGCGGGCGTATTCAAACGGGTGGTGGCATGGGTGCAGGCAGTCGACGGGATCAGCTTCACCATCAAGCAGGGAGAGACCCTGGGGCTGGTGGGCGAATCAGGCTGCGGGAAGAGCACCATCGGGCAGACGATGCTGCGCCTGATCAAAGCCACGAGCGGGAATGTGGTCTTCGACGACCAGGAGGTCTTCTCGCTCAGCCGTTCGGAGATAAAGAACCTGCGGCGCGATATGCAGATCGTCTTCCAGGACCCGTACGCTTCGCTCAACCCGCGCCGACCGATCGGTCATTCGATCATGGCAGGTCTGGATATCCATAAGATCGGCACGCCCCGGGAACGGGGTGAGATCGTCCTGGAGATGCTGAACAAAGTCGGGCTGGAAGAGTACCACGCCAACCGCTACCCGCACGAGTTCTCCGGCGGGCAGCGACAGCGCATCGGCATCGCGCGCGCCCTGGCACTGCACCCGAAATTCATTATCTGCGACGAGCCGGTATCCGCCCTGGATGTATCGATCCAGTCCCAGGTGCTCAACCTGCTCAAGGACCTGCAGGATGAGCTCGGGCTGACTTACCTGTTCATCGCCCACAACCTGTCGGTGGTGGAGCATATCTCCGACCGTGTGGCAGTGATGTACCTGGGCAAGATCGTCGAACTGGCTCCCAAGGCTGACCTGTTCCGCAGCCCGCTGCATCCCTACACCCAGGCGTTGATCTCCGCCATACCGATCCCCAAACCCAGATCGAAGCGCGAGCACATCATCCTGCAGGGAGAGGTGCCCAGCCCGCTGAACCCACCCTCGGGCTGCCGCTTCCACCCACGCTGCCCGATCGCAACCCGGGAATGCCAGCAGCAGGAACCGGAGTTCAAAGAGCACAGCCCCGGTCATTGGGTGGCATGCATCCACGCATAGGCCAGTAATCCGTCTTATCCAGTCAAAGGCATCATCGAGGAACTCCATATGGCTGAAAGCTCATCCACACTATCATCTGACGCACTCCCTACCCAGGCTCAAGTTGTGATTATCGGTGGCGGGGTGATCGGCTGCAGCGTGGCATACCACCTGACCAAGCTTGGCTGGCGGGATGTGGTGCTGCTGGAAAAATCGGAGCTGACCTCCGGCACCACATGGCACGCAGCCGGTCTGGTGGTCAGCGGGACGTTCTCATCCGAGACCACGATCAATATGGCGAAGTACACGCGCGATCTGTACGCAAACCTGGAGGCCGAGACCGGGCTGAGCACGGGCTTCGAGCCAGTCGGCTACCTGGAGCTGGCGACCGACCGGGAATGGCTGGAGGGGCTGCGCCGAGTGGCAGGCTACGCACGCACATATGGGCACACCGTGGAGGAAATCTCCGCCGCCGAGGTGCAGCGGATGTGGCCCTTGTTCGACACGAGCGATGTCATCGCCGGGTTCTTCTGCCCGGAGGATGGGCGCACCAACCCGGTGGATACCACTATGTCACTGGCAAAAGGCGCACGCATGGGAGGAGCGCGGATCATCGAAGGTGTACGCGTGACAGGCATCTTGAAGCGGAACGGTCATATCACCGGGGTAATCGCGGATAAAGGCAATATCGATGCCGAGGTGGTGGTCAACTGCGCTGGGATGTGGGCGCGCCAGCTGGGCAAGCTGGCCGGGGTGAATATCCCGCTGCACGCTTCCGAGCACTATTACCTGATCACCGGAGCGATCGAGGGTATACGTCACGACCTGCCCATCGTGGAGGACCCGCTGCGCTACGCCTATTTCCGGGAAGAGACCGGCGGCTTGATGATCGGACTGTTCGAGCCGGTCGCCGGTCCGTGGGGGATGGACGGCATACCGGAGGGTTTCAGCTTCGGGGAGATCCAGCCCGACTGGGAAAGGCTGATGCCGTACCTCGAAGAGGCCATGAGGCGCATCCCGGCAGCCAGGGAGGCGGGGATCCACAAGTTCTTCTGCGGACCGGAGAGCTTCACCCCGGATATGGGACCCCTGATGGGGGAAGCGCCGGAGCTAAAGAATTTCTACGTTGCCGCCGGGTTCAACTCGCTGGGCATCCTGCTGGGAGGCGGGGCGGGGCAGATCATGGCGCAGTGGATCGTGGACGGCTACCCGTCCGTAGATACCAGCGAGATCAATATCGCTCGCATGCAGCCCTGGCAGAACAACCCGAGCTACCTGCACGATCGAACCGTCGAAGTGCTGGGCTTCATGTACAAACCGGGCTATGCCAACAGCCAGTTCAACTCGGCGCGCGGTGTACGCAAAACCCCGCTGCACGACCGCCTGGCAGAGCGCGGCGCCTATTTTGCCTGCTACGCGGGCTGGGAATATCCCGACTGGTACGCCCCCGAGGGAACGGCACCCAGGGTGGAGTACACCTGGGGACGCCAGAACTGGTTCGAATACCGGGCTGCCGAACACAAGGCCGCCCGGGAGGGTGTGGCTTTGTTCGATTACAGCGTGATGTGCAAATTCCTGGTGCAGGGCAGGGACGCCGAAAAGGCACTCAACCGGATCTGCGCCAACAACGTGACCGTGCCGGTTGGGCGCTGCGTGTACACCCAGTGGCTGAACGAGCGCGGCACCATCGAAGCCGACCTGACCGTTACCCGCCTGAGAGAAGATGCCTACCTGGTAATCAGCGCCGAAGGCACACGGACCAGCGTCGCCAACTGGCTGAAACGTAATATCGCGCCCGAAGCGCATGCCAGCGTCACAGACGTGAGCGCCGGATACAACATCCTCAACCTGCAGGGACCCAAAGCGCGGGACTTGCTGAGCCGGGTGACGCATGCCAACCTATCCAACCCGGCTTTCCCTTACCTGACGGCGCAGGAGATCGATATCGGTTACGCAACAGTGTTGGCGATGCGGATCACTTACGTGGGCGAGCTGGGCTGGGAGCTGTACGTCCCACCTGAGTTCAGCGTGCAGGTCTTCGATACACTCATGCAGGCAGGTGAAGAGGTGGGGCTGAAGCTGGCAGGCTTGCAGGCGCTCGACAGCCTGCGAATGGAAAAAGCTTACCGGGATTACGGTCACGATATCGATAACACGGACACGCCGGTCGAAGTGGGGCTGGATTTTGCGGTCGATTACGATAAACCCGGCGGTTTCACCGGTCGCGAGGCGCTGTTACGGCGCAAGGAATGCGGGCCATCGAAATACCGGCTGGTGCAGTTCCTGCTGGAGGACCCGCAGCCGCTGCTGTACTACAGCGAGCCGATCTACCGGGATGGCGTATTCGTGGGTCACGTGATGGCGGGCAGCTACGGGCACAGCCTGGGGGCAGCAGTCGCCGCCGGGCACGTCAACCACCCGGATGGGGTGACAGGGGATTACGTGCGCAGCGGCAGGTATGAGATCGACGTGGCGGGGGTGCGTTATGCGGCAAGGGCTTCGCTGCGCCCGATGTACGATCCAAAGGGCGAGCGGGTGCGGGCATAAGATAACCCAACCTACGGACTACTCCTCCACGATATCCAGGATGATCGCCGCCGCTTGTTCGCAATCCTGAGTGGATACGTCAAGATGCGTGACGAGGCGGAGGGTGCGCGGGCCGAAGGCGAAGATCAGCACGCCGCGCTGCCTGGCCCGGGAGACCACCGCCGGAGCGTCGGGGGCGTCTTCGGTGAGGTCAAAGACCAGGATATTGGTCTGGACCGAGTCTGGATCGAGCAGGACTCTGCTGCTGCCGGCAAGCCGTCCTGCGATCAGGCGTGCATTGGCATGATCTTCGGACAGCCGCTCGAGGTTGTGGTCGAGGGCGTAAAGCCCGGCCGCGGCGAAAAGCCCCACCTGGCGCATGGCGCCGCCCAGCATCCTGCGGTTGCGAACACAGCTTTTCACGACCTCGGCTGACCCGGCCAGCAGCGAGCCGCCGGGAGCGCCGAGCCCTTTTGAGAGCGCCACCGAGACCAGGTCGAACGGTGACGCCAGCTCGGCGGGCGTACGTCCCGTGGCAACGGCCGCATTCCAAAGGCGCGCCCCATCCAGATAGGTGGCGATGCCGCGACCGGTGGCTGCGGCGCAGATGCGCTCGGCTTCTTGCTGTGGGAAGATGACACCGCCGGCGCGGTTGTGGGTGTTCTCGATCTCGACCAGGGTGGTCGGCGGGTAGATGATGTGGCCGCGCGGCTTGACTGCCCCCAGGAAGTCCTCGGTGGTGAAGAGCCCTTTCGCACCCAACGAGGTGAACTGGACACCTGAATTTGCCGCCGCAGCACCGGTCTCATGCCAGACGGCGTGGCTTTCCTGGCTGACGATCACATCATCGCCGGGACGGGTCAGGGCGCGCAAGGCAACCTGGTTGGCCATGGTGCCGGTCGGCAGCCACAGCGCAGCATCTTTGCCCAGTAGGGCGGCAACCTGCTCCTGGAGCAGGTTGATGGTAGGGTCCTCGCCGAACTGGTCATCGCCGACCGAGGCGGCAGCGATGGCTTCCCGCATGGCCGGGGAAGGCAGGGTGACGGTATCTGAACGCAGGTCGAGCATATGTGTTTTGGCGCCCCCGGCGGGATTCGAACCCACAACCTACTGCTTAGAAGAGAAGGGGCGGGTATTTCATTTGCGGTAAATCACCGTTCAATGCGTCAATTACTTCAAATCAGCTTGTTTGGTCCGAAAATCACGCCTATATTCGGGGCTTAATCTCCAATGAGCCAATAATATCCGAAGATTATTAATCCCTTCGTCCTACTATGTCGTCCATGGTGTCGGCTGCAACACGCCCCAATTCGTCAATTACCTGCCATTATAACTCCAACAAGCACAATTTATTTATGGTCATTGGGAGTTGCCGAGACAGGTGGCAGATGTGGGGGTGTCTTTCGGGCGAAGCCCGAAAGACACCCCCACATAACCCTTGCACTACGGTGATTCCCAGAGAAGTCTTTAATTACACGAATACAGCAGATATTCCTTGACAACCAAATTTAGTTAGTCTATAATTAATTTATCAACTTGATAAATTAATTATAGCGATCTCTGTCTAACCCACCTAATTTACCATACTCATGACACACTCGGATAATAGTTTAGGCAGTAACATCAATCTGGTTAAGTCTCATAACAGCCAGGCAATACTGCTCAGTGTTTTGCATGATGGTCCAATTTCCAGGGTTGAGTTAGCAGAAAAGCTTTCGCTCTCCAACACAACAATCACAAACTTAATTTCCGAACTCCTTGACCTCGGGATTGTTATCGAGGAACACGTTGAGGTCCCTGAGCACCAGAGGCGTGTTGGTAGACCAAGAAGAATGCTGCGCCTGGCACCGTCTGCTCGCTATGCGGTCGGTGTACATATTGGTGTGGGGGTATATAGAGTTGCTGTCACAAACCTTATCGCCGAGATAATCTACAACGAGATGGCAGCGTTTGATCTCACTAGTCCACCAGATATCGTAATTAAAGACATCGTTCGGCTAATCGATGTCGTCATAAGAAAGAGCAAAGTTGATCGGGAGCGCGTGATTGGTGTTGGTGTGGGCGCTTCGGGTTTGGTGAATTATGAAGAGGGCATTATCGTTTTGGCTCCCCGGCTGGGATGGGAAAGTGTTCCTATTCAGCAATTAATGGAAGCTCAACTTGAATTACCCGTTTGTGTTGACAACAACGTTCGCACAATGGCCTTGGCAGAAGCTATCTTTGGAGATGGTCGGGGGGTCGGGGTCTTAGCCTTTGTTTACGGAAGAGTCGGTGTTGGTGCAGGCATTGTCGTCAATGGCCAGGTATTCCGTGGAAGTGGAGCAGGCGCCGGAGAAATAGGACATACAACCGTCATTCCACGGGGTGGCGAGACCTGTACCTGTGGGAATACTGGGTGCCTCGAGACATTATTGTCCGAACCAGTCTGGATTCGAAATGCAGAAGCACTTGCTGCATCTCATCCGGATAGTCTTCTAGCCTCATATATGAGACAAGAGGATGAACGGTCTCCAATTGAGCTGATCTTAGCCGCAGCTACTGATGGTGATAAATTAGCGAAGCAATTCATCGAAGATGGATCTTGCTATCTCGGTATTGCTCTTGCAAATCTGGTAAACGTGCTCAATCCCGAATTGATCATCCTGGGAGGAATGTTTGCCCAGGGAAGTGAACTGATCCTACCAACTGCGGAAGCCAAAATGAGGCAAGCAGCGTTCGCACGGTTAGGTGAAAATGTGAGACTTGCAGCCACAAGCTTCGGTTGGCGAGCTGGTGTAATCGGCGCGGCAGCACTCTCTCTGACAACATTTTTTTATCAGCAATCTGAGGACGCCTAATGGGAAAGCCCGTCGTCGCGTTTCTACCAATCGCACGAATAACCTTCGACGTGAGACTTGCCAAAGAAGTGTTTGACTCAGCACGTATACACATTGCGCAGATCCCTGTAACCGTAAACGATCCTGCAGAATTGATAACAGATATTCAAAGCGCCCAGAGAATTGCCCTTTCCCTGAAATCCGATCCTCCCGACCTTCTACTGATTTTCCAGGCCACCTTTTCAGACAGCACCTTGATCACCACATTCGCAGAAGAAATAGACGCACCTGTTCTGCTCTGGGCAGTTCCCGAAGAACATACTGGTGGACGTTTGCGGCTGAATTCTTTTTGTGGGATCAACTTGGCTGCTCATGCTCTGACCCGCATGGGACACCAATATGAGACCATTTTCGCTCCCCCCAGTGACCCTCAGGTCCTGAAGAAGATTCATAATATGGCTCTGGCAGGGCGCGCTCGTAATGCAATAAGAAACACCCAACTTGGCCGTGTAGGGGAAAGTCCAGATGGTTTCGAAACCTGTCTATTCGATCCCGACAGCATCAGGAATGTTTTTGGATTGGAAGTAGCGCAATTTGATCTCGAAGATGATTTATTTTTACCAGCCCGGCAGATCGAGAAAGATCAAATCGACAACATCCAGGCACAACTCAGCAAAAAAGTGACTGGCCTCGACGAGCTTGATCAGAATGCCACACACGGGACCTTGAGCGTATATGCCACATTACAGCAAATATCAGCTCAAAAGAGTATCCATGGTTTTGCAATACGCTGTTGGCCTGAGTTTTTTACTGAACTGGGCTGCGCAGCTTGCGGAGCCATGTCCTTATTGAGCGATGAGATGATACCCTGCAGCTGCGAAGCCGATGTCAATGGCACAATCACACAACTGATCCTACAATCGATCAGCGAGAATCCGGCCTTTGGAACCGACATTGTTTCGATTGATGATGAACGGGATGCTATAGTGATTTGGCATTGTGGTTTGGCGCCCCTCTCCATGGCAGATCCACAGAAATCTCCTGGAGTCACGATTCACTCGAACCGAAAGCTGCCATTATTATTCGAGTTCACCCTAAAACCAGGACCCGTGACCATTGCCCGACTAACCGAGTCATCCAATAAGTATAGGTTGGTTATAAGCCACGGGGAAATCATTAGAGCCCCCAAGAGTTTTTCCGGCACATCTGGATTGCTGAAATTCGACCGTCCTGCGAGAGATGTATTAGACAAAATCCTGACTGAAGGATTGGAACACCATATCTCAATAACGTATGGTGATATCACTGAAGCCCTTGAAACATTTGCACAGTTACTGAATATTCCAATCCTGCATCTTACCAAATGAGGAGGTTTCTATTGAGAGCTATTTTATTTCAAATCCATCTGGCGTATAAATATCTAATAAAAGGAGAAAGATAATGAAGAGATTAGTATTATGTTTGTTCTTAGCGTTGGCACTGCTATTATCTGCCTGTGGTGGTCAGCAGGCCACGCAAGCCCCTGAAATTCCACCAACAGAAGAGGCCCAAGTAACTGAAGAGCCTGCTGTTGAGGAAGAGCCAGAGGCAATGGACAAAACCGAGCTGCGCTTCACGTTTTATGCGGATGGCAACGAAGCAGATGTGATGCAGGGTTTGTTGGATCAATTCATGGCCGAGAACCCCGAAATCAGCGTTGTGCTCGACGTGGTGCCCTATGCCACGATCGACGAGCAGCTGCCCGTCCAGGTGGAGACCGGTGAAGGACCCGACCTGGCGCGCATCACCAACTTTGGCGCCTATAGCGGCAAACTGCTGGACCTGCGTGACTACCTGCAGGATCCGGGTTACTATGTGAACAACTTCCCAGCCCCAATTCTGGAGGCTATGGGCTATGGGGGGTTCCCAGATGGTCTCAGTGTGACCGGTCCTTATGTCAACAAGACTCTCTTCGACCAGGCTGGTATCGAGCTGCTGGGCGAAGGAGCTAGCTGGGAAGAATGGACCGAGGTTACCAAGCAGGTCGCAGAAGCTACCGGTGTCGAGTACGCCATCTCTGTCGATCGCACTGGTCACCGCTTTGCCGGTCCTGCTATGAGCATGGGAGCTACGCTGATCGATGCCGATAGCAACTTCACCGTTGATACGCCCGGCTTCCGTTCATTTGCCGAAACACTCAAAGGCTGGCATGACGATGGCATCACCCCCCCTGAGGTCTGGTTGGTCGGTGATAGCCTCAACAGCTGCATCGACTTCTTCAAGTCTGGCGATCTGGTGATGTGCATGTCCGGCTCCTGGCAGATCAACGGTCTGGCTAACGATGTCGGCGATGCCTTCGACTGGGTCGTGGTGCCTAACCCGACCGGCGCGGGTGGCTCGACAGGCGTGGCAGGTGGGGCTGGCTTGGGCAGCCTTTGCCGATACCGAACATCCCGAAGCGGTCGGCAAGCTGATGGAGTTCCTGATGCAGGCTGAAAACTACGCAACCTACGTCTCCAACGTGCTCTTCCTGCCTGCCCACAGCGAAGTAGCGGCTGCAGGAGTTGACTTCCAGTCGGATAACGAATCTGTGCTGGGTGCTCTCTCGACTTACACGGCCGAGATCCCCAAACTGCAGGATCAAGCCGTGGCGCTGAACGTCCATCCCTTCGCTTTTGCATACTACCGCAACAGCGCCAACCGCATCGCCCAATACCTGACCGATGAGCTGGCCCTCGACGGCGCCCTCCAACGACTGCAGCAAGATATCGACGACGCCATCGCCGAAGCTACGGGCGCTGCCCCTGCGGAGGAAGTCGCCATGGAACCGGCCGAGCTGCGCTTCACGTTTTATGCGGATGGCAACGAAGCAGATGTGATGCAGGGTTTGTTGGATCAATTCATGGCCGAGAACCCCGAAATCAGCGTTGTGCTCGACGTGGTGCCCTATGCCACGATCGACGAGCAGCTGCCCGTCCAGGTGGAGACCGGTGAAGGACCCGACCTGGCGCGCATCACCAACTTTGGCGCCTATAGCGGCAAACTGCTGGACCTGCGTGACTACCTGCAGGATCCGGGTTACTATGTGAACAACTTCCCAGCCCCAATTCTGGAGGCTATGGGCTATGGGGGGTTCCCAGATGGTCTCAGTGTGACCGGTCCTTATGTCAACAAGACTCTCTTCGACCAGGCTGGTATCGAGCTGCTGGGCGAAGGAGCTAGCTGGGAAGAATGGACCGAGGTTACCAAGCAGGTCGCAGAAGCTACCGGTGTCGAGTACGCCATCTCTGTCGATCGCACTGGTCACCGCTTTGCCGGTCCTGCTATGAGCATGGGAGCTACGCTAATCGATGCCGATAGCAACTTCACCGTTGATACACCCGGCTTCCGTTCATTTGCCGAAACACTCAAAGGCTGGCATGAAGATGGTATCACCCCCCCTGAGGTCTGGTTGGTAGGTGATAGCCTCAACAGCTGCATCGACTTCTTCAAGTCTGGCGATCTGGTGATGTGCATGTCCGGCTCCTGGCAGATCAACGGTCTGGCTAACGATGTAGGCGATGCCTTCGACTGGGTCGTGGTGCCTAACCCGACCGGCGCGGGTGGCTCGACAGGCGTGGCAGGTGGGGCTGGTTGGGCAGCCTTTGCCGATACCGAACATCCCGAAGCGGTCGGCAAGCTGATGGAGTTCCTGATGCAGGCTGAAAACTACGCAACCTACGTCTCCAACGTGCTCTTCCTGCCTGCCCACAGCGAAGTAGCGGCTGCAGGAGTTGACTTCCAGTCGGATAACGAATCTGTGCTGGGTGCTCTCTCGACTTACACGGCCGAGATCCCCAAACTGCAGGATCAAGCCGTGGCGCTGAACGTCCATCCCTTCGCTTTTGCATACTACCGCAACAGCGCCAACCGCATCGCCCAATACCTGACCGATGAGCTGACCCTCGACGACGCCCTCCAACGACTGCAGCAAGATATCGATGATGCTATCGCTGAAGCTGGCGGATAATCAAGTCTAGATGAGTTGTAGGGGTGCAAGATCAATCTGAAATCATGGTCTGCACCCCTACAGATAGGGCCTGATGATATGACAGTGAACACAACTAAGAATTTCTTTAAGGATGTTTACGATCGGAGTTCCTATAACATTAGTAACTGGTTTGTCTCGATACCAGATATCTTCTTCAGCGCAATTCAACGCTGGATCGGGATAAAAAGCATGCCCTATGTGTTTGTGCTGCCGAATCTGCTAGTCTTTGGGATTTTTATACTCTTTCCTATGCTGCTCAATTTTGTCTACGCCTTTACAGGTGGTTCGGAGTTTTTCCTGGATCAACGTCCCTGGGTAGGGACGGCGAATTTCGAGCAGCTTCTCACCTGTGATAATTATTTAGATCCCAACACTTGCAACCAGGATCGTTTCTGGCGCTCGATATTCGGCACGCTGATCTATGTCATTGGCCAGGTAGCCTGGATGGTGGTGATTTCTATCATCACTGCATTGATACTCAACAGGAGTATCCGTGGTCGAGGATTCTTCAGAAGCGTCTTTTTCTATCCGGTGCTTCTATCACCCATCGTAGTGGCTTTGATTTGGAAATGGATTCTGCAAGAAAATGGACTGTTGAATGGCATTATCGTATCGCTGGGTTATGAAAAATTACCCTTTTTGGTTGATCCCCAATGGGCACGCTTCTGGGTGATAGGGATTAGCGTATGGGCATTTATGGGATTCTATACACTTATCTTACTGGCTGGACTCCAATCAATTCCAGCCGATCTGTACGAGGCTGCTTCGATGGATGGCGCCAACGAGTGGCACTCCTTTTGGTCGATTACGCTGCCTCTTCTGATGCCAACCATGATCGTCGTATTAGTTTTATCCCTAATCAGAGCGGTGCAGGTCTTCGATATCGTGTTTGCATTTACAGGCGGTGGTCCGGGTACGGCAACATTCTACATTGTTCAGTATATCTATGAATATGGTTTTTCCAGCCCGAACAAGCTGTATGGACTGGCTGCAAGTGCTTCCTTGCTGATGGCCGGAACATTGGTCGTGTTGACTCTGATTCAGCTCCGATTTCGGCGAGAGGAGGTATAAGGATTATGAACTCGATGAGATCCTTCTTGACACGAACACGGGGAACTAAAAGACTACACTTCACTGACATCATCACCTACGTATATTTAATACTGGGTACGGTTCTGATGTTTGGGCCTGTGATTTGGCTGGTGTTCTCCTCGTTTAAAACGCAAGCCGAAATTGTTAAGTTTCCTCCTCGCTTACTGCCATACCGTCAGGAGACCGTTGTGGTCGATGGATACGAGGAACCACTCCCCCTATACACGGTTACTATGGAAGATGGCTCGACTGCTGAATTAGCCCAGGTTCGACGCATCGGCCTCGAATCCCAATTAGTCGATCCTGAAAATCCTGACGAAATCATTAAGGTACCCATAGATCAACGTGAGCCTATTGAAAAAGTTGTTTTTAATCTGGAAAACTATATTGAAGGTGTGCAATCTTTCAACTTCTCCCGCTATTTACGCAACAGTTTAATAGTAACGATATTTGCCACGTTGCTGACGCTGCTTATTAATAGTATGGCTGCTTTTGCATTAGCTAAATACCAATTTAAAGGCCGTGAGGCGATATTTTTTATCATGCTCAGTACGCTTATGGTGCCCCTTTCTGTAATCTTGGTGCCAGTATTTTTGGTCATTACCACGATTAATTGGAATAACAACCTGCTGGGTGTGATCGTACCGGCGGCTGCTACTCCAACAGGGTTGTTCCTTTTGCGCCAGTATATGCTGACTATCCCCGATGAACTGATTGATGCTGCTCGTATGGATGGGGCAAGTGAGTGGCGAATTTACTCTCAGGTCATATTACCCCTATCAAAGCCGGCCCTTGCGGTCTTGACTATCTTTTCAGTCATGTGGCGCTGGAACGATTTCTTGTGGCCGCTGATCGTGCTGAGCCGCAGCGAGTTTTTCACCCTGCAAATCGGGCTTAACTCGTTTCAGGGAGAACTCAACGTACAGTGGAACCTGATCCTGGCAATGACGGTGTTGACCCTGCTGCCAATTACGTTTGTCTTTGCAATTTTGCAGAGAAATATTACGACTGGAATTGCGACAACCGGTATGAAGTAATTGATAAAAACTCTTTTCGCCCTCCGCGAACTCAATAAGATAACTGATGGCTAAACTTCCAAAAATTGTTTGCATCGGTGCTGGCAGTGCTGTCTTTGGCTTGAGTAACCTGGCTACCATTATAGGTAGTGAGCGGTTACATGGCTCTGAGATTGTACTGGTTGACATCAATGAAGTAAGTTTGAACACCATAACAGCTCTAGCTCAAAAGATGAATGAAGTTTGGGGCGCACGTATAAAGATATGGTGCACAACAGATCGCACCGAGGCGCTACCAGGAGCTGATTTCGTGGTTGTCTCTGTACAGGTCGGTCCACGCGAGGAAGTCTGGGAGCTTGATTGGGAGATCCCTCGAAAACATGGTGTTCGACAACCCTACGCCGAAAACAGTGGACCTGGAGCTTTTGCCCACACTTGTCGCAACGTGCCATTGATCCTATCCATAGCTCGGGACATGGAAGCACTTTGTCCTGATGCCTGGTATCTTAATTTCACTAATCCTATGATCCGCTTGACATGGGCAGTGTCGCGTTATACCAAGATCAAGGTGGTTGGTTTATGCCACCAACTTTATTGGGCATACGCAATGGCGGGGGCAGTGCTGGCAGACCGCTGGGGCCTGATATATCCCGATGATTTCCATGTCCACACTGACTACAGCAATGTCCAGCAGCTGTTCCAGGGTATTTCTCAGGGTTATGCTCACATTGATATTAAGGCTGCTGGACTAAACCATTTCTCATGGGTCTATGATATCCGTGACAGGCAAACCGGAGAGGATCTTTATCCATTGCTGCGACAACGTTGGTTTAATGAATTCAGGCGCGATTTTGAACCGTTGACCCGCGAGCTTTTCGAGATCTTTGGCCTTATGCCTACTGCTGGTGATAGTCACTTGGCTGAGTATCTGTCTTGGACACATGATCCTATCACCATGCCCTGGGAGAAGTATGATCTTAAATTGCAGAGTTGGGCTGAAAACCGCCAGCGGCGCGTAGACCGCTGGGAACAGGCCCGTGCTATTGTGGCTGGAGAACGTTCAGTCGAGGAACTCCGTGGTGTTGTCAGTGAGGGTGTACCAGAAATCATCGAGGCAATGGTTTTCAATGACAATCGTTATCACCAACAGCTCAACCTACCTAATAATGGGCTGATCCCCAACCTACCCTCCGATGCTATCGTTGAAGTGCCCGGTGTGATCTCTAGCTATGGTATTCAAGGGATCGGGTGTCCCCCTCTGCCAGAAGGTGTCGCCGAGTTGTGTCGACGTGAGCTGGCACTCAGCTCGTTAGTAGTGGATGCTGCCGTAAAAGGAGATCGACAATTAGCTCTGCAATCCTTATTATTGGATCCCATGATGAACGATATCGACCGTGCCCGGTCGATATTGGATGATTTCCTGTTTGCCTTTTCTGAGTACTTACCCCAATTCGCATAAGAGACTTCATATGCCAAACGAGCAAATAGCAGCCATTCTCACCATCCCGGGAGATCAACTAACCCGTGCCAGCAAGGTGCGTTTGCAGATTGTGCGCGATGTGCAGGATCTCTACTTACACTTTGCTCGTGGTATCGCTGACGAGATCAAGGCTCATAATGATGCTGGGGAGCCTACACGACTGATTCTCCCGGTCGGTCCGATTGGGCAATACCCCCTGCTGGTGCAGATTTGCAATCTGGAAAGGATTAGCTGGCAGAACGTGCATTCCTTTAATATGGACGATTACCTGGACTGGCAGGGTCGTTCTTTGTCATTGGAGCACCCGCTGAGTTTTGAGGGTTATATGAGACGGGAGGTGTTTGCTCAGCTCGATCCCGAATTACGCATCCCGGAAAAGCAGATTCATTTCCCTGATCCCCGGAATCTTGATCTTATCAGTCGGCAAATTGCAGGTTTGGGGGGCATAGATACCTGTTACGGGGGCATCGGCTTCCATGGGCATGTAGCTTTCAACGAGCCTCCCATCTCCAGATGGTATAAGCTGACCCCTGACCAATTCCGTCAATCATTGACGCGAATCGTTCCCCTGGCTCCAGAAACGGTTGTTATGAATAGTGTGCGGGCGGCGGATGGAAATCTCACTGCCCTGCCACCCATGGCGATTACATTAGGCATGAAGGATATTCTGGCAGCCAGACGCTTGCGGCTTTACTGCCAGGGAGGAGCCTGGCAGCGCACAATCTTGCGCATTGCCCTATTAGGCGAAGAGGACGTTGACTACCCTGTAACCCTGGCACAAAACCACCGGGATTATGTCATCATAACCGATGAGAATACAGCCCAATCGCCAGGATTAACCATTGCTGCTTGAGGCATGAAATATGAAATCCAAAAATTTCCTTAAGCAGCTTGGCTTTGACAAAAATGATCGTGTGGTGATTATCCATGCTGATGATGTAGGTATGTGCCAGGCATCCGTCACAGCTTTTGCTGATCTGGTGGATTTCGGCCTGGTGTCATCTGGGTCAGTGATGGTGCCTTGTCCCTGGTTCTTGGAGGTGGCTGCTTATTGCAAGTTACACCCTGAAGCCGATATGGGCGTACACCTGACACTGACCAGTGAATGGAGCACCTACCGCTGGGGACCAATATCTACATGCGATCCATCCACAGGATTACTGGACGGAGAAGGTTATTTTCACCATCGTGTGCACCAGGTTCATCACAATGCTAGTCCATACGCAGTCCAGCTCGAGCTGGTAGCTCAACTACGCAAGGCTCAGGAGGCAGGCATTGATGTAACCCATGTTGATAGCCACATGGGAGCTTTAGCTCACCCCAAATTACTACCGTTATATATTACATTAGCCCAATCTCAAAATCTCCCGGTGATGATACCGGTTGATGGACGGGAAAACTGGCAGGCATTGGGTCTAGATCCCGAGACCGCCGCCAAAGCTGCTCGGTTTGTTAGAGAAGATATGGACACTAATGGGTTTTTGCCTATCGACCACGTAATCGGATTGAGGCTGGATCAACCTCATGAGAGATTCGCTCAGACCAAAAGTGCTTTCGACTCGCTGCAACCTGGTCTAACCCACTTTCCGATCCATCCTGCTAAAGATACACACGAATTGCGCGCTGCTACGCCATCTACTTGGGAGTCTCGGGTAGGCGATTATGATGTATTCCTTAGCGAGGAAATGCGCAACCACATAAGGAAGCTTGGCATTAATATTATCGGTTATAAAACGCTTCGGGAGCTTATGTGAGAAAAATTGGAGATCACTGAACACAAGACCATCGTGGCAGATCGTAGAAGGATATTTATGGGTATATGCCCTGCAATTTGGAGCTGATCCATTCGGATTCAAGAAGAGATGACCTTCGCTTTACGCTTTACAGAGCAAGATTGGCTGCGGATTGAGCATGATTGGACTGCCTGGTGGGCAGGCGAGCTTGATCGCCCAATAGTTGTTATTGACAAGCCTGTTTTTTCACGATTACCTCAGGAACTCAGCGAAGAGTTTCTATTGGAGAAACCAATCGAGGAGATGCTGGAGTATTATCAATCTCGTTTGGAAACCAGGCAGATCTTTGGTGATGCTTGGCCTAAATGGTTGCCTTTCTTCGGCGCGGGAGTAGTTGCAGCATTTCTGGGTGCAAAACTGCACTGCTCCCCGGAAGTGGAAACTATCTGGTTTGAACCGCCGAATTCATCGTTGACTGGTGCTAAATCCCTTACCAATGATCCCAACAATATTTGGTGGAAGCGTGTGATGACCTTGACCGAAGCAGCAGTTAACTTCTGGGGTGACCGGGTTTGCGTTGGCTTTACAGATTTGGGTGGAAATCTCGATATCCTGTCTTCTCTACAGACTTCGCAGACACTACTCTTTAATCTGTACGATGACACCGACACCGTCAAGCAGATTTCTTCAGAAATCACCCACTATTGGTTGCAGTATTACGAAGATCTGTTCGCCGCCATCCAAAATACAGGTCGTGGAACTACGCCCTGGGCGCCCATCTGGGCGCCGGGACGGTGCTATATGCTGCAGAGCGACTTCTCAGCTTTGATCTCTCCAAGGATGTTTGAGATGTTTGTGCTTCCAGATCTCGCCACATGCTGTGAAAAAATTGGTTATGCATTCTATCACCTGGATGGCAAAGGACAAATCAATCACCTGGACCTGCTGCTGTCATTGGAGGAGTTGGCTGGAATCCAATGGATTCCTGGCGAAGGTCAACCACCTCCCTCATCTTGGCTCTCATTGCTAAAGCGGATCATTGATGCCGGGAAACTATGCCAGCTATATGTAAGCGCAGAAGAAGCGCTGACGATCGTTCGTGAACTCGGAGGACATGGTTTCGCATTTTACATCACAGATTCTATGACAGCCGATGAAGCGAGCAGATTCATTGGTGTGTTGATCGCTGATACAAATTAAAAGAGGAACCAAAAAGCACACAATACTGGTCGCAACAATCATTAAGGAGTAATCTATGAAATTCTTTCTCGATAGCGCCATGGTTGATGAAATTGAATACGCACTGGATGCCTTTAACATCGACGGGGTGACAACCAACCCTCGCCACGTGCAGGTTTCCGGCAAACCCTTTCTGACGGTGATCCAAGAGATCGCCCAACTGGTCGAAGGGACTGATAAGACCGTATCTGTGGAAGTAAACCCACACTACTTGACGTATGAAGAAATAATTCCTGAAGCTGTGAAACTGGCTGCAATCTCCCCCAATTTTGTTATTAAACTCCAATGCATGGAATCCGCCTTTAAAGCTATTGAAACCCTGACCAAGCAGGGTATCCGCATTAACTGCACTCTAGTTTTTTCCTCCATGCAAGCCCTACAAGCAATGCGCTCCGGTGCTTATTATGTTTCACCATTTATTGGATGGAAGGAAGCTAATGCAGAGGAAACGCGTGGATTTATTGATGAGATCGTGACCATTCGCGACAATTACGATTTCAGCACTGAGGTCATCGTGGCAGCCGTCCGAAATGCCCGACAGATCATCGATGCTGCCCTCGTTGGTGCCGATATTGTCACTGCTGGGTTGTCAGTGTACCAAGATGGTTTCCAACATCCCTATACTCAAGAAGGTATTCGGAAATTCAGCAGCTTCTGGGATCAGACCCAGTACGAGAATTAGACCATGTTCCTGAACCAAATAAGTTTGAACATCCAAGAGGGTTTCCAACCCATCGAAGCCATTTCTTATCTGGAAAAGTTGCCGAACGGGGCGCGTTTTTCTGCCCTGGGTGTGGCATTCGATGTATCCTTCTATGCTCCTGGGGTCGTCCGATTGCAATTGGATGCTGAGGATAAACCAGATTACGGTCTTCTATCAAGTTTTCCGGATGACAACCTTGTTGTAAATGTTAGTGAGACGCACCATGGATACCAGATTGAGTCTGGGGATGTGGCTTTGGAATTGCTGACCTCACCCATGCGGGTGGCACTCAAGTTGGGTGATCAATCATTATTAGAGTCAGTCACTGACCGGACAATACTTGGAAAGCTACGCTGGTCGCCATTTGCCAGGGACGACAGCGCCTGGCTGGCGAGTTTCGCACTTCAAAGTGGGTTCCCGGTTTACGGTCTGGGAGAGAAATTCGGCCCCCTCGACCGGAAAGGACAACTGATCGATTCCTGGAATGAAGATGCGACGACACTTAATTCGGAGCTTTCCTACAAAAATGTCCCCTTTGCCTGGAGCCCCAGGGGTTGGGGGATTTTCACCCATACCACTGGGCGAGTAGTGCATGCTGTAGGGTATCCTCAGTGGTCCCATCGCAGCTATATCCTGAGAGTGCAAGAAAAGGGTCTGGATATTTTCTTATTTGCTGCCAGAACACCATCCGAGATGCTCGAAAAATATACCACCTTGACAGGCAGAACCAAGGAATTACCTCGCTGGAGCTATGGCACCTGGATATCTCGTGCGTATTACAAAACTTCAGAAGATATCCTGGATGTCTCGAAGAAAATACGTGATCACAGAATACCATGTGATGTCCTGGTACTGGATGGTCGGGCATGGCACAAGATGGATACCCGATTTGATTTCCAATGGGATGAGGAGCGATACCCCGACCCCGTTGAATTCGTTACCCAATTGCGGAAAAATAATTTCAGGCTATGTCTATGGGAATACCCGTACATTTCAGTCAAGAATCCACAATTTAACAAGTTGGCCCAAAAGGGATATTTGCTAAAAACCCAGGAGGGAAAACCGTTTATACACCATTGGCTACCTTACCCCTTTGATTCTATTTATCCCCATTTGCAACCAAGTGGGATTATCGATTTCACAAATCCAGAAGCATACCAATGGTATCTTGAAGCCCATAAACCGCTTTTCGATGTCGGCGTTAGCGTGATGAAGAGTGATTATGGTGAATCAATCCCAGAAAATGTGGTTGCCTATAATGGTGATACTGGCTCGCGGTTGCATAATGTATATTCGCTTCTATACAACCAATGCGTTTATGATGCCACCAAGAGGTATTCCAGCGATGGTGCCATAGTTTGGGGACGGGCTGGTTGGGCTGGTAGCCAGCGCTACCCAATTCAATGGGGCGGTGATCCCCAATGTGACTGGGAAGGTTTGGCAGCCAGTATACGCGGGGGACTATCATATGGTATGAGCGGCGGACCATTTTACAGCCATGATATTGGGGGGTTCGCGGTTGGCGACCCACCCGCAGACTTATACATTCGTTGGGCTCAGGCTGGTGTGATGATGTCGCACACTCGCTTCCATGGGATCGGTCAACGTGAGCCCTGGGTATTCGGCGAAAAGGCCGAAACCATTGTAAAAGAGTGGTTATCATGGCGATACCAACTGATCCCGTACTTACAAGCATGCGCTCAAGAAGCTTGTATTAATGGGCTTCCAATAATGCGCGCCATGCCGCTTGCATTTCCGGATGATCCTTTAGCCTGGGGTTTTGACGAGCAATATATGTTTGGCCCATCTCTATTAGTCGTGCCAATCTTAAACCCTGAGAGTAAAGTGCGTTTTTATTTACCTGATGGTGAATGGTACGATCTGTGGAATGGGGATCGTATCGAGGGCCCCTTACTGATCGAGCGCACGGTTCCCCTGGATTATATTCCTATATATGGACTGGGGGGAACGATACTCCCCCTTGGACCTGCAGTCCAGCATACCGGCGAATTGAAACCAAATATTCATCTGGCTGAGGTTTGGCAATTTGGCGAGCTCAAAAAGGGTCTGACTTTACCCGGATTTGACTTGAAGATTGAAGATAAGATGATTTCGAATCTTCCAGATGGTGTAAAGATAAAAATATGGAAGTAGAGATAAATCCCTGGAAAAGTGGCGACAACCCACAATCGAATATTTTCAGAATTCATTAGAAAGGAGAATAGATCATGAAAAAGGGTATATTGTTACACGAAGCAGGAGACGATGTTGGCGTAACCGCCATGGACTTGAAGGCTGGAGAAGTCGTACAAGCCGTGACCCTGGATGGTGAACCTGTCACCCAAATTAACTTGGTGGATGATGTTCCCCTAGGACACAAAGTTGCCATGCGGGATATGCAGAACCAGAAGCATATCATCGAATACGGTCGCCCCATCGGATATGCCACCCAACCAATCGCTGCTGGCGCGCATGTCCATACTCACAATATAAAAAGCCTTCGCTGGGCTGGTAAGTCGCAGATCATTGATCACTAGGAGAATTAACCATGACGAATTATTCCGATATCCCTCTTACAGGTTATCGCCGTGAAAATGGCCGAGTTGGTATCCGCAATCATGTCTTGATCGTGTCCGTCGACGACATTTCCAATGCCGCCGTTGAAGGTGTAGCCCACCTGATCCGCGGCACTTTTGCACTGCCCCATCCCTATGGCAGGCTGCAATTTGGGGATGATCTCGATCTGACTTTCAACACCTTGATCGGAACTGGAAGGAATCCAAATGTGGCTGCCGTGGTCGTAATCGGTATTGAACCGAACTGGACCGATTACATAACAAATAAGATTGCCGAGACCGGGAAGCCGGTTGCTGGGTTCAGCATTGAACGCTCTGGTGATCTCAAGACCATTGAGAAGGCTGCTCGCAAAGCCAAAGAGTTTGTACATTATGCTTCAGCGTTGCTGCGCGTCCCGGTGGACTGGAATGAGTTGTGGGTCTCAACCAAATGTGGTGAATCCGACACCACCAGTGGATTGGCATCAAATCCAACAGTGGGGCGTATCTTCGATCGTTTAGAGAAGAAAGGAAATACGCTGATCTTCGGAGAGACAACTGAAGTTACTGGCGCCGAAGATATTATCATGGAGCGCTGCACTACACCAGAGGTTGCCGCTCAGTTTAAAGCTGCCTTTGATGATTATCAGGAATTGGTTCAATCGCAAGGGGTCAACTTGATGGGCTCTCAACCCACAGAAGGCAATATCCGCGGCGGCCTTTCTACCATTGAAGAAAAAGCCATGGGTAATATCGAGAAGATGGGACACTGCAAGATGATAGGTTTCCTGGAACCAGCAGAAGAGCCTAGTCGTCCGGGTTTACACTTTATGGATTCATCCAGCGCAGCAGCCGAAATGGTTACACTGTGCTGTGCAGCAGGCGCAACGGTGCACCTCTTTACTACCGGTCAGGGTAACATCGTCGGCAACCCGGTACTGCCGGTCATCAAGATGTCTGGGAATCCTCTAACAGTCGAAACCATGTCAGAGCATATCGATGTAGACATCACTGGGCTCCTGCGCTTCGAATATAACCTGGATGGTGCTGCTGACCGTGTTATGGAAATAATGGCCCATACGATCAACGGACGATTGACCAGCGCAGAAGCTTTGCGCCATGATGATTTCGTTCTGACGAAGTTATACCGCAGCGCATAGTTCGCAACCCCTAGTCAGGTCCTAGATGGACTGCGTGTCTGTTTAGGACCTGGTTTTTACCTTGTTTACTCGTTATGCCTATTCGCATCCCGTATGGATTATCTTTCCTGACGGTCCATATCCCCGATATTTACAAAGTGGATATGATCGAACCGCCAGATATTCCGGCAGCTAAAAACCCCATGGAGGTGGTACAGTCTGCCTTAAATCATTTACTTGGGGATGTAGCTTGGATTAAGTTTGCAGGGGCAAAATCTGTCGCGATTGCAATCAATGATAAGACGCGTCCGGTACCCCACCAGCACCTGTTGCCTCCTTTGATGGAGGTATTGACTTCCTTGGGCATCTCCGATGAGTCAATAACACTTTATGTGGCTGGTGGAGTCCACCCCCCAATGACACCTGATGAGTTTCCTGCTATATTGCCTGCAAGCATATTGCAGCAGTATAGAGTAGTCTCCCATAACGCAGAAGATCAGGATAGCTTGACTTACATCGGCGAGACCTCGCGGGGTATACCAATATGGTCAAATCAGGGTTATGTCCATTCCGAATTCAAAATTGTGATCGGAAATATCGAGCCGCATCAGTTCATCGGCTATTCAGGGGGTGTTAAAAGTGCAGCCATCGGGCTGTCAGGCTCAAGAACTATCAACCGCAATCATGCTTTGATGACTCACCCAGCTTCACAGCTGGGAGAATACGAAACCAATCCAGCACGACAGGATGTAGAAGAGATTGGTCAAAAGATGGGCATCCATTTGGCCTTGAATGCTATTCTGAACCAGGAAAGAAAGATCGTACATGTTCTGGCTGGAGAGCCAGTCGCCGTGATGCAGGCGGGTGTGCCAATTTCCCGGCAAACTTGTCAGGTGGCTGTGCCCTTTAAGTACAGTCTGATCATTTCCTCTCCTGGTGGGCATCCCAAGGACATCAACCTTTATCAGTCCCAAAAGGGGTTGGCACATGCGGCGAGGATCGCCAGTCATGGTGGTACGATCATACTCACTGCAGCCTGTCCCGAGGGATCTGGCAGCCCACACTATGAGCGCTGGGTATTGGGTAAAAAATCTCATCTTGAGGTTATCGAGCAGTTCAGATTGGAGGGATTCCGTATCGGCCCCCATAAAGCCTTCCAGATTGCTCGCGATGCTTCGAATATTCACCTGTTGTTCTACTCCAATATGGATGAGGAGTTTGCAAGAGCCTTGCTGCTCAATCCGGTACGAAATTTACAGAATGCTGTTGACACAGCCCTGGTGGATTTTCAGCCAGGCAATCACATCGGCGTGATGCCGCATGCGGCTTCTGTGATCCCATACCTTACAAGCGACAGGGAAACTCAGAACACAATCAAGCCCCGCCCTCTCCGGTGAAAGAGGTGTGTACCCCTGGCTTCTGTGGCATTTTCTTAGTTTTTGAATTTATTACCAATGAGAGTCTAAGAGGTATTTAATGATTTACGGAACGACTGCTAAAATTTTACGAGTTGATTTATCGAACCAGTCAATTGAGACTGAGGCACTCAGTGAAGATTTTTATAGGCTTTATCCAGGCGGCAAGGCGCTGGCAGGCAATATCTTGTTGAATGAAATGAAGCCGCATACCGATCCGTTCGCTCCAGAGAATGTATTGGTAATCGCAAATGGGTTATTAACTGGCGCTCCCGTATCGACGGCTACTCGCTACGTGGTCTCAGCTCGTTCTCCTCTAACGATGGGTTATGGTGAATCGGAAGCAGGTGGCTTCTGGGGTCCCGAACTCAAGATGGCTGGTCTGGAAGCTATTGTTATTAATGGACGCTCATCAGAACCGGTATATATTTGGATACAGGAAGGCAAGGCGGAAATTCGTCCTGCCGGTCATCTTTGGGGGCAACTGACGGCACACGTCCAGGAAACAATTCGCGCCGAGTTAGGCGATGACAAAATACGTGTGCTTCAAATTGGACCAGCAGGTGAAAATCTCGTCCGCTATGCAGGCATTACGAACGATCTGCGCCACTTCAACGGTCGCAATGGCATTGGTGCAGTCATGGGTTCAAAAAATCTGCGGGCAGTAGCCGTGCGCGGCCGACAACGATACCAAACCCTGGCGTATGATCCTGACACACTCCTGAAACTAGGGCGTAAACTGGCCAAGGGAGTACGTGAGAGCCCCCAAAGCTGGGATTTACAACAACGCGGTACACCTGGAATAGTCGAGCCTCTCAATAGTAGTGGGATTTTGCCGACCCGCAATTTCCGCCAAGGTGCTTTCGAGAATGTCGATGAGATCAAGTGGGAAGCCTATGAAAAAGATCTGCTCACCGCTCGACGAAGCTGTTATGCCTGTGCAGTACGCTGCAAGCGCGAGGTTGCTGTTGACGGTCAAATATCGGCTTACGGCGGCCCTGAGTATGAGACTGTAGCCGCTTTCGGCCCCAACTGTGGAGTAAGTGATCTGCAGGTCATTGCCAAAGCCAACGAAATGTGCAATGCCTATATGCTGGATAGCATATCAACCGGCGCCACGATTGCTTTCGCCATGGAATGCTTCGAGCATGGTCTGATTGGGTTAGAGGATACCGGCGGTCTTGATCTACGCTTTGGCAACGCCGATGCCATGCTGACCATGGTTGAGCGTATTGCCAAACGTCAGGGCATCGGTGATTTACTGGCCGAGGGCAGCCACCGAGCCGCACGGCAGATTGGCGGTGATGCCCATTTCTTCGCGATGCAAGTAAAGGGACAGGAACTACCCATGCACGATCCGCGCGGCAAATATAATGTTGGAGTCGGTTACGCGATACTCGGAAATTGGCGCAGACCATCTGGTGGTTGCGCATGATCCAATGCTTGCCAATTCTGATTCAGTGCCATTTAAGAATGCCCGTCCGTTGGGGATTACGGAGGCGCAACCCGCCCGTAGCTTTAGTGACGAAAAAATGAAGCAATTCTACATCATGGAAAAATTGACCAGCCTGGAAAAGGTGATCGGTTATTGCTTCTTCGGACCTGCGCCGCGGTCATATATTGAAATTGAAGACATGCTGCTCTCTATCAACGCCGCCACCGGGTGGAACCTGACTTTAGAAGATGCACTGTTGATCGGTGAACGTGCAACGAATATGGCGCGGATATTCAATGCCCGAGAAGGCTTCTCGCGCCGAGATGATGTGTTACCGGAGCGACTATTCCAAGGTTTAGAGAACGGCGCGCTGAAAGGTAATAGCATGCCACGAGAGGAATTCGAGCAAGCACTCACCGTCTTGTATGGTCTAAAAGGTTGGGACCCCGAAACTGGGAACCCGAAACCCGAACGGCTCGAAGCCTTATCTCTGGGATGGGCAATCGAGATGATCGCCGATCTCATTGAATGATATCTGGGCTTTTCGATATGCGGCTGTATCTTGGTGGTTATCTAGATTTTTACAACCCTGAGTCCGGGGGTTGGTTGGAAATTGAATTGGATCAGCCAACAAAACTGAGTGAGGTTCTTGAGAAACTCGGAATCCCCTTAGGTGATGTGCAGTTGTTTGTCCTTAATGGAGAATTAGTAGAGCTTGGCGAAACGATGGTATCAGGACAAGATGAAGTGAAATTATTCCCTGCGGTGGGTGGCGGCCAGGAATGATACCACCATGAGTATAAAGGAAAAAAACCAAAGATCGACCGCTGGAGATAAGAGATTGTTTGGGGTGAAGCTCAGCGAACTCCCCAAACTTCTCCCTGGATTAATAGCAGTATCGATATTGGCATGGGTAAGCATCTTAGCCAGTGAATTCTTGGGTGTAAACGTTATGGGCTTCGAAAAAAGTCCGGTGTCGCCAGTTATGTTAGCCATTGTCATAGGCTTGCTAACCGGAATGATTGTCCGTATACCAGATACTCTCGCTCCTGGGATAAGATTTTCCGTTAAAAAAGTGCTGCGCCTCGGTATTATCTTGTTGGGGATACGATTAACGATTTTTGATGTGTTTCAACTCGGAATATTTGGTATTCCCATAGTTGCTGTCTGTATCATCGGGGCATTGGTGATCACAACCTGGATAAACAACAAGCTCAAGTTACCAGAGCGTTTAGGCACCCTGATTGCTGTGGGAACTTCTATATGTGGGGTGACTGCGATTGTAGCAGCCAGCCCAGCCATCGATGCAGACGAAGAGGAAGCCGCTTATGCAGTAACGGTGATTACCATCTTTGGACTGTTTGCCACACTGGTCTATCCATACCTTGCGCACACGATCTTTGCAGCACAAGCCATTCAGGTTGGCATGTTCTTGGGCACTTCAGTACATGAGACAGCACAAGTGGTTGGTGCCGGACAAATATATGCAGACATATTCTCACAGCCAATAGCTCTAGATGTAGCAACAATAACCAAGCTCGTCCGTAATGTATTTATGGTAGTTGTAATCCCATTTATGGCAATTTATTATGCACGGAAAGCCGGTGATAGGAACTTTCAGGGAGGGAAACCCGGTTTTAAAAAACTGTTTCCAGTATTTATCTTTGGATTTCTCGCAATGGCTTCTATACGCTCTATAGGTGATGCTGGGATCAATTCGAGCGGAGTGGCTTTTGGCTTCATACAAGTAAATGCCTGGTCCGATCTAATTGACTTCGTCAAGGATTGGGCTGGGATCTTCTTGGTGGTAGCACTCGCCGGAGTTGGCTTAAGCACGAATTTCCACTCATTCAAGGCATTAGGGGTAAAACCGTTTCTGGTAGGCCTTTGTGCATCTGCTGTGGTTGGTGGTATAAGTTTTCTTACAATCAAAATACTTGGAAGTTTTGTTAGCTTCTAATTATGATGGCAAGATCAAAGTGAGATCGCTCAACTGGAGAAGAGAGATCTCGAGCGTGGAAATCACGCATTATGAATTCTCCTCACTATCTTGCTCCTCCCAGTCAATTGACCATCTGACGAAATAACATAGTGTCAGGTCTTCCGTACGTTCCAAGATTTCTATAACATCTGTGGAGATCCATGCAATAACTGTTTTCCCACCTTTCGCACCTTAAAATAGCATTTTTAGGAAATATCGGGTAAGCCTGGTGCATGAGCGCCAAACCGACATATGAAACCCAACGCATAGACCATTTAGGGATCGTCACAGGGATCTGCCAGGAGATCTGCCTGATCGAAAAGATCGATGCGCACGTCAAAGCCAGTGACAGGAAGGTCAGCTGTGGCCAAGGCACACAGGCGATGATCTTGAACGCGCTGGGCTTTGTAGGCCGAGCCTTGTACCTGATGCCCGACTACCTTGCACAACAAGCCGGTGGATCTGCTGATCGATCCGGATTTGACGGCCGATGATTTCAACGATGATACCCTGGGACGCTGTCTGGATGATCTGTATGCCGCCGGTGTCACCGAAGTGTTCTACCAGGTGGCCACACATGCACTGCAAGTGTATGGCATCCACTCTCGATATGTACATTTGGATAGCAGCAGCTTCCATTTACACGGTGCTTATGATACCCGATGAGCCGGAGCGAGAAGCGATCAGCATCACCTACGGCTATTCCAGGGATCACCGTCCAGACTTGAAACAAGTCGTCCTGCAGATGATCACGCACCATAAATCGGCTTTACCGGTTTGGCTGGAGGTCTTGAGCGGCAACAGCAACGACAAAAAGACCTTCAAAGCCACGATCAAAGCGTATTGCAAGCAGTTGAGCGCCGAAGAACAGGCTTATATGGTCATGGACAGCGCTGGGTTCTCGGAAGACACCTTGAAAGAAGCGCAGGATATCTTCTGGGTGATGCGTGTCCCCGAAACCCTGGCGCAGGCCAAGAAACTGGTGAAAGAAACGCCGGCAGAAGAGATGGTGGAATTGGAGCCAGGGTATTGGGGCAAAGAAGTGACCTGTGAATACGCTGGGATCCAACAGCGCTGGCTGGTGGTGTTTTCACAGGCCGCTCAAGTGCGTGAATTGAAAACCTTGGAGAAGGCGCAGGCCAAAGAGCTGGAGAAAGCTCAGAAAGAATGGCGCAAGCTGGAAGGACAGAGCTTCAACTGCCAGGCAGATGCCGAAAAGGCGCTGGAGCAGTTCAACCAGAAATGGAAGGTTCATCAGGCGAATGCCAAAGCGGTTGCGGTGATGCAGTATCCCAGGCGTGGCCGTCCAACTGCGGAAGATCAAAAAGAGGTGGTAGGTTACAACCTGGAAGGCAGCCTGGAAGAAAACGCAACGGCAATCGCAGAAGCCAAGCGCTCCTTAGGACGGTTCATCATTGCCACCAACGATTTAGATACCGAGCGTCTATCCGCCAGGGCTATGCTGGAGAACTACAAAGATCAGGGTGTGTCGGTGGAGCGAGGCTTTCGCTTTCTGAAAGATCCATTGTTCTTCGCTCACAGCCTGTTCTTGAAAAAACCAGAACGGCTGATGGCCTTGTTGATGATCATGGGGCTCTCGCTAGTGAAGTAAAATGGAGAAGTGATGCTCCGACAGCTTTTGAACCTACGCCCCGCTCAAGAGCAGGTCATTACTTTACTCGGTTCTCAAATCCAAAAATGCTATTTATTCGGTTCTTAAGGTGCGGAATGTGGGGTTTTCATCCAATCCCGCCAATATTTCCATCACCATTGTCCTACTTGCCTTGAGCGTAAGAAAACGAAAACTCCTGTACCGCCAGATATAGGAGTTTTTCGTTGCTTACCGCCATATATTGGGTATGTAGCGCCCCCGGCGGGATTCGAACCCACAACCTACTGCTTAGAAGAGAAGGGGTAATTATCTTCAGCTCAAAAAATCGTCCGTCACTGTGTCAAATGAGTCGAAACTGTCCGTTTGGTGTAAAAATCGCGCTCGTTTTATAGGCTTGATCTCCGATAACTCCACTCTGTCCGATGATTTCGTGCGTGTTTGTCTTACGATTGTCCTACTTTACCGACCATACATGAGCGTACTCCTGCCGAAGGGAGGAACTATAAGCATATGGTATGACTGTGTCGTTGCTGATCATATCCACCAAATTGGAAGTGCGTACATCCAAAATCCTATTGTCCTACTATCCTGCCAACAAATCCACGTGGGAGACGGTTTCGCTCGGTCTATCCACCAATTCCCTAATGCGGCTCAACTTTCTATTAGCCACTCAGACATTGAACGTATTTGGATCGCGAACCCGTTCTCCTTCACATCATCTGATCGGGTATCTGTCAGGACCAGACCAGTGGGTATACCAAGCGCTCTCATCGCATCGATCAATGCTCTTGTCTCGCGTTCCCGCGTGGTAGGATGATCCATGTTTTGGGCTACCTGGATTAGTTGATGCGTCTCAGGCAGATAAAAATCCACCTCATACCCGGCAGGGGTCGTGTAATAATAGATTTCGCGCGTCTTTCGCCGTAATGCCAGGAATGCCAGGTTTTCCAGCAGCTTGCCAGTATTCGGAGAGAACATGAAGCCTATCGCATTCGACAGCCCGGTGTCGATACTGTACACTTTCTTCGCAGCGATCTGCTGGCGTTTGACAGAATAATCGTATACATTTATGGTGAATATCAACCAGCTATTCTCCAGGTACTCAATGTAATTCTTGATCGTATTCACGCTGCCCAGACGGTATTGTTCTTTAAGCTTGTTAAATGAAACCTGGCTCGCCGGATTGCTCATCAGGTAAAAGGCCAGTTCTTTCAGCACCCGGACTTCCTCGATGCGGTAGCGCGTGGCAATGTCGCGGTACAGAACATCATCATACAAAGTGCGCAGCAGGGGCAGCTCCGGATATTTCAGCGGATCGGGTATCCCACCCAGGTGCAAGTACTCACTCAGATGCTGTCGCAAATGAGCTCTCTCCACCGTGGTCAGGCGAGACAGATCAGGAATTGTATAACCTTTGAAATTAAAGAACTCAATGAACGAGAAGGGAAACAGCTCCACTGGAACATAGCGACCCGTCAGGCGGGTACCCAGTTCGCGGCTAAGCAGTGAGGCATTCGAGCCAGTAATATAGAATTTTATCCCCATGTCCATAAGGCGCCGGACGAAGTGCTCCCACCCAGGCACGTTCTGCACCTCATCAATCACAAAAATATTCCGCTCCCCAAAGAGTTCTACTAGCGCCTGGTACAAATCGTTGGCATCCTCTGCCTGAAATCCAAGGAAACGATCGTCTTCGAAGTTTACGTAGTATAAAGAGTCTCGTCCCAAGCGATGAGCCAATTGTGCCAGGAGCGTGGATTTTCCCACCCGCCGCAATCCCGAGATTATCACGGCATGCGGAAGTGAGGCGGCACGTTCGAGTTCTTCCAATTGGACACGCTCGATACCGGTATCACGCTGCCAAAAAAACTGATGCTGCTCTATGAGCATGGCTTTTATTTCATCGCTGGACCACCGGGATATCCATTTGTTTTCTATCATATAGAAATAATATATCAAAAGGTTTTCGTTGTCAATGAAATCTTTGGGGGCAACAGCTCTGTTGGTGGAGAATGGTTAGACTCAAATCATGAACGAAGATTTCATCCCGCCAGGGAGGATTTATTCAAATTCATCCACAATCTTTGCTGAGTGGATGGGATTCGAACCCACGGTGGCTAAGGCTGACGTATTCATCTAGAAAGACTTTTACACCGGGTGATTCGACAATTCGCTCAGAGTGTCTGAGTGTAGTCGCGAAAACTGTTTGGATAGCTCAATTTCAAGTATTCAATCGCCTATCATGGGGCTAAAACGTAGTGCGCGCACGAAGATTACCAATCAAGGAAACTTATCATTATTTGACCACCTGTCACAAAAACAGAGGGTCAAATCATCTATACTGTCCAATATCTCCGCAACATCCGTGTAAGACTAGCTAGTAACAGATTCCATCCAATCCCTCCAATAATTCCATCGCCATTGTCCTACTCGCCGGGAACGCTTAAAAACAGTAAACCCCTACACGCCAGATATAGGGGTTTGTTGTAATCTACCACCACATATTGTGTTGTCAGGCGCCCCCGGCGGGACTCGAACCCACAACCTACTGCTTAGAAGGCAGGTGCTCTGTCCATTGAGCTACAGGGGCCGGGCTGTGTTTATTCTATGCAGGGACGGATGCCCTTATACACGCGCGCGCCGGAAAGGGTGCGCAGGATGGTCTCCGCCGGTCTGCCGACCCGGTCGCTGAGCTCCAGCGGCGTCAGGGGCATATTGCCGTTGGCGAGGAAGATGCGGAATACGGCATCCACCAGCGTGGAATGCTCGGGGATGAAGTCCGGCTGCCGGGCACAGTGGGTGATGAGCACATGCTGCAAGCCATCCACCCGCTGGACTTCGGCAGTATCCGGGTCAATCCAGTCAACTTCCTCATCTACCTCCATCCCCCCGAAAGCCTGCTGGTGCTCCGGGCACAGGTTGCTGCGCAAGAAGACACGCCAGCTGCGGTCGCTCTTGCGCCACCAATCGAAATCGATGTGGAAGCTCGTCTGAAGAGTAGGCTTGATGAGACTGAAACGTTTCCCTTCTGTCAACTAGCTCCTCCTACAGTTACGGTCATTATGCCGGCTCGGAATCCACGAAGCGGAAGTGCAGGTCACCCACATGGGCAAACCAGGGCCGGGAAGCCAGCAGCGCGAACAGCGGTCCGGGCGGCGTGCGGCGGACCACGTTGAGGGCGGCGTACAGCTCGCTGGCATGCACGTGACCTTGGGGGTTGAGCTTGGCCAGCTCTTTGACCGTATTCACCACCACCCTTTCGAAGGGCGGTCGCTCTTTATTCATGCGCTCCCACACCTGATCTATGGCACCCGCATCCGGGATGGCAATCACCATGCGATCATCGAATGTGGATGATACGTTCTGTTTGAGCATGGCATAGACCAGCCCCCCATCCGAGCCGACCAATACCGTCCTGATCCACTCCTTGCTGGAACGGCGCGAATCGCTGCTGACGATCACCTCACCGCGCTTATCGCCGCGCTGGACGGTGATCAGGCTGCCGGGCTGGAGGTTCTGATCGTCGTACCATTCGCGCAGACCGTACACATAGCGCTTTTCGCGTACGACCCAGGCCGGGAAGCGGTCGCCGGTCTCTCCATCCACCAGGGTGAACTGGATGCGCGGGGCCTCGTACGCCGTGGGGAAGAGATGCCGCAGCCGCGACGAGAGCGGCATGGTACCTACCCGCCAGTGCGGGTAGATCAGGCATATCTCCACCTCATCCAGGCGGATGCGCGCCTCCAGCGGGGAGAGCTCGTCGTCCAGGTCACGCTCAAGGGCAAGCATATCCTCGGTCAGCGACGGGCGTTCGTAGTCCATCCCGGCATAGCGCAGGAAGAGCGGCGGCTCGAGGACTTCGGGGGGTTCAAGGCGCTGTAGGAACCACAACACTTTGCCGGCAGGCCCGACCTCGTCGAAGCGGCTGTCCTCTTGAAGGGCATGGTCCATCGAGAACTCGAGCAGCTTCGGGTTGACATTGGCGCTGACTTCAACCTGTTCGAGAAGATCCAAGGTGGGCAGCGGACCGCCGCCGGCCATATCCAGCACGGCTTCGGCGAGGTTCAGATGCCCGATGTTAATGTCCACCAATAACGCACGCGGGAACCAGCGACCGGCGATGCGCACGAAATCCGGGTTGGTCTCCAAGTCCTGCTCGAGCACATCCACCAGGTCGTCGGTGTAATTTTCCAGCACGTAGGCGGCATCCAGGTTATCGTCCTCGATCTCCACTGCCGGCAAGTCATTCAATTTATGCTCTTGCAGCCCGGCGGCGTATTCCCGCTCTTCGCTATCTTCGAAGCTCACCTTGATGACATCGAACCCCCCCACATCGGGGTTCTGCCCGGGGCGGACCTCGATAACCTTGCCCTTGCGCCAGTTCAGCGCCGGGAAGACAAGCGCCTGTTTGACTTTAAAAGTCTCAATGGGACGGTAGATATCCCCACCAGAACTGCGCTGCTGCTCGATCTGCTGCTTCTCCTTCTGGATGCGCTCATGCACCAGGATCTCGACCAGCTCCAGCGTCGTCATCGGTATCTCTGACTCGAGCAAATAATTGTAGATATATTCTATGTCGTGTTCGAGGAGTTCAAGGCTTTCCCAATAATCCTCTCGAAGCGACAGTGCAGCTATTGCCATGATCGATCTATACCTCTGTTGATTTGGTTTCGTCCATACACAGTTGGTGGAGAGGCGGGGACGCGGATACCCGGCGGGTGATGCCCGTTCGCACACCCCCACACGAAGACTGCGTATATATTGGCAATGATAATATCCTCGCGATGATAATAGCCATCGTTAGGATATTATCTCGCTAGAATATTATACTCGATAGATGTATTATAATCGCCCTGAAGGCTGCCGGGGCTTTAGGATTTCCAGTTACGGCAATTCCCAAAGAGGCAGGAAGCAGATGATGCAAAGCGGAGCAAATTATGGCGAAAGAAGAATGGGAAGCTGTTGACCAGGCCAGCGGTGATCTGCAAAGCGAGATCATCCGCAGTTTGTTGGAAGCGCAGGGGATTCCGGTGTTATTGTCCCAGGAGGGCGCCGGCAGGGCGATGGGATTGAACGTGGGATCTCTGGGTGAAGTGCAGATCCTGGTCCCGACCAGCTATAAAGCCAGAGCCGAAGAGCTGCTGCGGGATTATTATTCCGGCAGGTATGAGGACGAACCTGAGCTGGATGCCGGCGAGGGCGAAGAGCTTTAGAGCCTAATCCAGGCGCAACGATGCTCGCTCAGGCAGCAAGCACGCCCTGAGGGCGATCAGGGAAATTCCCTGTTCAGCCAGTCCAACGGGTCAACCTGAACCCCGCCTGCCCAGACCTCCCAGTGAAGGTGCGGTCCTTCAACCCGCCCGGTGCCCCCCACGATACCGATCACCTCTCCCGGCTCGACCCGGTCGCCAACATTGACCTTCAGATCAGATTGGTGCATATAGGCTGAATATACGCCCCAGCCGTGGTCGATGATGGTGGCGTTGCCGCGCACGGTCAGCGGACCGGCGAAGACGACTACCCCGGCTGCCGGGGCATAGATCCTTGTCCCCGAGCCTCCAGCGATATCCAGACCCGTGTGGAATGAGTTATAAGGACTGCCATTATAGGAGCGCCGGTTGCCGTAGGTGGAGGTCCAGCACTCGTTGGTCTCCAGGCAGTAGGCCTCGTCCAGCGGCGAAGGCAGGCGGAACTTACCCGACCAAAGCCGGTCCGGCGTGGCGGTATCGGTGAGCGCATTCCACTGGGCATCTTCCGGGCGGGTGACTGCCGGATCGATCGTGGTGGGGTTTACGACCAGCGGCTGGTCGAACGGATAATCAACTGCCTGCAGGGGGAGGTTCTGGGTATAGGTGAACGGCGTGCCATCGCTCAGCGTGCCCGAGATCGTCAGCGGGTACAGCCCGCTCTCCATCATGGCATGCACCCCGTGGATGGCGACGTAGGATGAAGGACCGTCCTTGAAGATATTGATCGGACGTCCTAATAACTGCCCGCTGAGGCTCAAGCTATCGCTGCCATGCAGATTGATGGAAGTCGTCTTCCCCTGGCGGAGCGGGAAGCCGTCGATCTCTACTGCCTGGATATCATCCGGCAGTCCTCCGGGGCCGCTGCCGGCAGCCGAGGCCAGCAGCACATCGCCGGGCAGCGCCTGCCAGGTTCCGGCGAGAGCGTTATCGCGCACTACCTGCCAGGGATTGACACCGCGCAGCACCGAGAGCTCTAAGAGCGACTGCTCGCTGCCTACGATGGCGCGCCCGGTCTCGGTGATGACAGCGCTGCTCTGCGGCAGCACCAGTGAATAACCGGCGTAGAGCTCCGACGGGCTCGAGATGTGGTTCAGACGACCCAGCAGCTCGCTGTGGAGCTGATAGCGCCGGCTCAGGCTGCGCAGGTTCTCCCCATATGGCACCGTCTGGGTAACCAGCTCCCCGGAGATACCTTCCAGCCCGGGAATGATCAGCTGGGTTCCGACCGGCACCTGGTCCGGATTTTGAATGCCGTTTATCTGCACCAGGTCTTGCAGAGAAACGGCAAAGCGCTGAGCAACTACCCAGAGTGCATCGCCTTCCTGGACGACATACACCGGTCGCTCCGGCTCGGCATCCTGGGCAGCTGCCCGGGCATACGGCAAACACAGCAGGATCACCAGTAATGCCGGGGCTGCCAGGCATAAAACCAGCCTGAGCAATCGTTTAACTGTCGGGGTGCGGGTAGAACTCAACCAAATCTCCAACTCGAAAATCATCGATCCTGTCTGCGGAACATTCCAGCACGTATCTCGCCGGACCGACCGGCACGTACACCGGTCGCCAGCGGCGCGCCAGGCGGATATCGACCACATTATACGCCGAATCGATCCAAACGACAGACAGATCAATGCTCATGAACAGCATATGGATGGCCGCGTTCACCCGGGAGTCATGCTTCTGCACGAGCAGCAGCCCTTCCTGCTTCGCCAGCGAGCGGCGGAAGGTCAGACCCCTGAGCTGGCAGAGGAACGATTCACAGTATCTGGCTTCGATTGGGCTTACCTGGGGTCGGGAAAGGTTAGAAACGATGATCTGCGGCATACGTATTTATCTGGCAAACGAATATCCTGGGGATGGTGCAGACGGAAAGATCACAACGATCCAGAGTGCCAGAATAAAGAAATCTTACGCCCCCTTATTCAGCACCTTCTCTACGCTCTCGATCAGCTGCTGCGGGCTGAACGGTTTGGAGATGTAATCATCAACTTTGGCAATGTGGATGCCCAATACCTTATCGATATTCTGGGCTTTGGCGGTGATCACGATTACGGGGATACCTTTAGAGGCTTCGTTGGCTTTCATCTGCTGGTAAACTTCCCAACCATCCATATCCGGCATCATCAGGTCCAGCAAGACCAGGTCGGGGGCATCCGCATGAATGCTATCCAGACCCATCTGCCCGCCTGTAGCGCCCCTCACCTCGAAGCCCTTACGGTTCAGGATCAGGCGAACCAGATCGATCATTTCCTGTTCATCTTCTATATACAGAATGCTTTTGCCGGTTCCGCTCATCCGGATCTCCAGGTATTCAGATCAATTTAAGCAAAGCCAAGTTTACCACAGTCAATCATTGCTGGATACGATCTAGCCGCGCTGCTAACACAGGTGTAAGCCCTTGCCACACCCCACCCGCTGGGCTATAATTCAGCCCAAGCCGGATCTATGATTAGCTTCCTGTGAAACGTGAAAGCTGGTCCACGTTTCACGTTTCTTGTAAGGAGACCGGCAAGTGCACCCGCTTCGTACATCATGCGAAGCGAAAACCGAATTAACCGCGAGGCAATAATTATGATCGATGTAAATGTTCTGCGAAAGGGTGTGACCTTCGAACTGGATGGTGACCTGTTCAAGGTGTTGGATTACGAACATCACAAACCAGGCCGAGGCAAGGCAACCATTCGCATCAAAGCGCGCAACCTGCGCAGCGGGGCTACCCTGGATAAATCTTTCATTTCAGGGGATCGCGTGCAAGATGTGCGCCTGGATTACCACAACGTACAGTACCTGTACACAGATGGCGACCTGTACCACTTCATGGACCTGGAGACTTACGAACAGCCTGCCATCCATGCGGAGATCCTCGGAGACAGCACGCTATATTTAAAGGAAGGCCTGGAGGTCAAACTCACCTTCTACCAGAGTGAACCGCTGGATATCGAGCTGCCAACTTCGGTCGATCTGCTCGTCACCCAGGCTGGTATCGCCGTGCGCGGCGATACCGCCACCGGGGTGACCAAGAAAGTGACCACGGAAACCGGTGTGGAAGTCCAGGTACCCAATTTCGTCGAATCAGGCGATACGATCCGCGTAAGACACGCGCAACGGCAGCTACCTCACCCGGGTCTAGCGGCGCTGCGTTCACAGCAGAGCTGACAAAGCTTACAGTCAATCACGAAGTAAAAGCCATGCGAACACCTGCTGGAAAAGAATGCCGATACTTTTATGGAGATTACTTCCGCGGCCGCAGCGACGAGGAGTGCCGGTTATTGAACGATGCCTCGCCTCCCCTGACCTGGAGACCGGATTTCTGCTCTACCTGTCCGGTGCCAGAAATCTTGATGGCAAACGCCTGCTCGCACATGATGCTGCGCCCAAGACTGACCAGACCGTTCCCGTTCCTAAAGCAGCAGGTGCAGGTCGAGGCACATTGTTCCAAAAACCATCGCTTGGGGTTCGACCCGCATATCGGCTGCGGTGAATGCCACCCACTCCCACCTGCGTTCCTGAACGAGGACACTGCGCACCTGGATACAAAGTGACGATATCACTGTTACTCGACATGGACGGAACCCTGCTCGACAATTCCGTCAGAACCTTTGTGCCTGCCTACATGGCGGAAATCGCCAGGCATCTGGCTGCGCGGGTCGATCCCGAACGGCTGAACGATGCCCTGTTGACCGCGACCCGGCAGATGACCCTAAACCTGGACCCGAACTGCACCCTGTTGGATGTGTTCGACGCCAACTTTTACCCACGGGTCGGTGTACCTGACGACGATCTGGCGCCAGTGCTGGCTGAGTTCTTCAGCGATGTGTACCCAGGGCTGAAACACCTGACCGCACGCAGCCCGGAAGCGATCGAGCTCGTGCAGCAAGCATTCGAACGTAAATATCGCATGGCAATCGCTACCAACCCGTTGTTCCCGCTGACGGCAATCGAACAGCGGCTGGAATGGGCAGGATTATCCCCCGGGAAATATCCATTCGCGATCGTGCCAGGGGCGGAGAGCGTACATTTCGCCAAACCCAACCCGGCCTTCCTGGCGGAGCTTCTGGCAGTGATGGGGTGGCCGGAGGGTGCGACGATCATGGTCGGCGATGACCTAGAGAACGACATCCGCTGTGCGCAGGCGCTCGGGCTGCCAACCTATGCGGTCAGCTCTCCAGATGGTGATCCTGGAAACTTGCAAGCCCCGCATGGTGCGGGTAGTTTGAGCGGGCTGCTGGATTGGATCGATTCCGTACCCGCCGATCAGCTGAAGCCAGACATGACCAGCCCCAGCGCCTTGCTGGCGGTGCTGCGCTCTACCCCGGCGGCGCTCAACACGCTGTGCAGGCAGATCGTGCCCGGCACGTGGAACCAACGCCTCGAGCCAGATGAGTGGAGCGCGGCGGAGATATTCTGCCATCTGCGGGATGTGGAGCAAGAAGTGAACCTGCCCCGATTGGAAAAGGTGCTGGGTGAGCACAACCCATTCATCCCCGGGCTGGATACCGACGCCTGGGCGGGTGAACGCGCCTACCAGGAGCAGAATGGCGAGCTGGCGCTCAACAGCTATATCTCCGCGCGCATCCAATTAATCGAGATGATCTCCCGGCTGGATGAGGACGAATGGCAGCGACCGGCGCGGCATGCGATTTTCGGCCCGACTACCCTGCAGGAGCTGGTCAGGATCATCACCGGTCACGACCGGCTGCACATCCGGCAGCTGTACGCTATCATCAACCCACCCGAGGCGGACAGCCCGTCCGGGTAGGGACCAGAACAAACGCCACCCCACCACCTCAACACTAGCCTCCATCTAGCCGCTGGCGTTCTGATACTAACGGAAGTCCGAGACCAGGACTTTTAATATACGCTGGCCTGTCATTCCGAGCCCCGGCGGGGTAAGGAGTAACGCACTTGAAGGTTATTTTAGCCATCCTACCCTCAAATGCGTAAGTTCTAATATAATAAAGCCGGTCTGAGTGGTGAAAATATTTCGCCTCCCTTCTGGATGGATGGTGTTATGACTACCAAGGCGATCCCAAACTCTGCCCTCAAATTGACAAAGGTGTCGTCTGAGGACACCTCGTATTAAGCTGGGATCGTCTTCCGAATAGGAGAATTTATGCGCAAACGTGTCGTAATTACTGGTCTTGGATGCGTCAGCCCGGTTGGGAACGATGTGCCAACGATGTGGTCGAATATCATCGCCGGCACCTCTGGGGTTGACTATATCTCCCACTACAAGACTGATGAACATAAGATAAAAATAGCCAGCGAAGTCAAAGGCTTCAGCGGTGAGGCAATGTTCGGCAGCCGCGAGGCGCGGCGCATGGACCGCTTCACCCAGTTTGCCCTGGCATCTTCGCTTCAAGCGGTCGAAAATGCGCGCCTGGAGATCAACGATGCGAACCGAGACCGGATTGGGGTGATCATCGGGACTGCCATCGGTGGGATGGAGACCCTATTCGAGAACATGCAGGCTTTCATCCACAAAGGACCCTCCCGTGTCAGCCCGTTCATGGTGCCGATGATGCTGCCGGATACAGCCGCCGGTATGGTCGCCATCCACCTGGGGGTACGCGGACCGAACATGGCGGTGGTTACCGCCTGTGCAACCGGGACCAATGCAGTGGGTGAAGCCGCAGAATCCGTCCGCCGCGGCCAGGCAGATGTGATCCTGGCAGGCGGTGCAGAAGCAGCAGTGATCCCGCTTGCCATCTCGGCGCTGGGCGTAATGACCGCCCTGTCCTCGCGCAATGACGACCCCCAGCACGCCTCGCGACCGTTCGACCGAGAACGAGATGGATTTATCATGGGCGAAGGAGCGGCGGTGCTGGTGCTCGAATCACTCGAACATGCGCTCGCCCGGGGAGCCACGATCCTAGCAGAAGTGAGCGGCTACGGCAGCACGAACGACGCCTATCACATCACCGCGCCGACCGAGAATGGGGACGGGGCGGCGCTGTGCATGCAGAACGCGCTAGCAAATGCCGGTTTCAAGACCGAGCAGATCGACTATATCAACGCGCACGGCACCAGCACGATGCTAAATGACAAGAGCGAGACGAACGCGATTAAATTCGTCTTTGGCGACCTCGCCTACCAGATCCCGATCTCCTCCACCAAATCGATGACCGGGCATCTCCTGGGTGCCTCCGGGGCAGTGGAAGCGCTGATATGCGTCAAAGTCCTGGAAGATCAGATCCTGCCCCCGACGATCAACTACGAATACCCCGATCCGGACTGCGACCTGGATTACGTGCCGAACAGCGCTCGCAAGGCAGACGTCACGCATATCATGAGCAACTCCTTCGGGTTCGGCGGGCATAACGCCACGATCATCATCAGCCAGTATCCTGGCCAGCAGGCTGGAGCGTAAGTTATGACCAGACATGCCCATATCACCGGCTGGGGGATGGCCGTTCCTGACAAAATCCTGACGAACAAAGACCTGGAAGCTATGGTGGATACGAATGATGAATGGATCGTATCCCGCACCGGGATACGCGAGCGGCACATTGTCGAGCAAGATGAGACCACCGCATCGTTGGCAGTCGATGCTTCCTTACAGGCGCTGTCGGTTGCCAACCTGCCCCCGCACAAGCTCGATCTGATCATCGTTTCCACTTCCTCGCCTGAATACATCTTCCCGGCGACAGCCTGCCTGGTGCAGGACCAGATCGGCGCGGTAAATGCCGGCGCCTTCGACCTTTCGGCGGCCTGCTCGGGGTTCATCTACGCCTTGAACGTGGCGACCCAGGCGATCGGCTCCGGCTCCATCCGCAATGCGCTGGTGATCGGCTCCGAGACCCTGTCGCGCTTTGTCGACTGGAAGGACCGCAACACCTGCATCCTGTTCGGGGATGGGGCAGGCGCTTTCGTGCTCCAGGCTAACGAAAACCCTGGAGGGCTGCTGTCGGCGGTGATGCGCTCGGATGGCTCAGGGGGCAGCGCCTTGAGTCTGCCTGGAGGGGGGAGCAAGATACCTACCAGCTACGACAGCCTGGCCGCTGGGCAGCACTACATCCACATGAATGGGCGCGAAGTCTTCCGCTTTGCTACCCGGGTCATGGCGAGTTCGAGCCAGGAGGCGGTCGAGAGGGCTGAGCTCAAGATGGATGACATCAGCCTGATCATCCCCCACCAGGCGAACTCGCGCATTATCGAAGCCGCTGCGCGCGGCCTGAACTTCCCGATGGAGAAGGTGGTCGTCAATGTGGACCGCTACGGGAATACCTCCACGGCATCCATACCGATCGCGACCTGCGAAGCCATCCGGGATGGCAGGTTGAAGCCGGGAGAGAAAGCTATCTTCGTCGGGTTTGGCGCAGGGCTCACCTGGGGAGCTGCGGTGATCCACTGGACCGGACCGCTGCCCGCCAAGCGCAAGATCCGCCCCAGGAGCCTGCGCATCTGGGCCAAGATCCGCTCTGCCCTGCGGCGGCTAATCCGCAAGATCGAGGGTAAGATCTGGAAGGGTTATTTCTGATCTGCTAGCTGGGTTCACCTTTCGGGAAGGTTTCATCCATGTAAACATGATCAACTCCGAATATAATTTTTCCAGGGTTAAGCGTTTGCTTCAACCCCCACCCCAGCCCTCCCCCTCTAGGGGGAGGGCGTTTGTTCGGATAGAAAATTAGGGATGGGGCATGTTTATCCATTTTTCGATAACGTTAGAACGACGTTAGAATTCTATTTTTTGCTCTTTTTCAGCTACCAGGCATGAGAATAGGTTGGTATAATCATTAACAATATCCGGATTCGCATTTAATATTTGGAGGTTTCAGTGAATCCAACTAGAAACAGGTCATCGATAATATACCTGCTGCTGTTTATTGCCATTATCGTCATGGTAGTCTATAACTTCCAGCAGCAGTCAATCACACCAGATGTTCTGCCGATCAACCAGATCGCTACAGATGTTCAAAGCGGTGTAATCGAACGGATCGAGGAAGACGATAACCGCTTGAAGGTGATATATTCAGACGGCACAGAGCGGGCTGCACAGAAAGAAGAAGGCGCGACCTTGATCGACCAGCTGATTGCGCTGGGCGTCTCACCGGAGCAACTCAACCCCGAGCGCATCAAGCTCGAGGTCAAGCCGCCAAGTGCCTGGCTGGGCATTGCCACAGCACTGGGCTATATCCTGCCCTTCATCATCCTGGCGGGTGTGTTCTGGTTCGTCTTCCGGCAGGCGCAGGGCAGCAATAACGCTGCCCTCTCGTTCGGCAAGTCCCGCGCCCGCATGTTCACAGGCGACCAGCCGACGGTCACTTTCGAAGATGTAGCCGGTGTGGAGGAAGCCAAGGAAGAGCTGCAAGAGGTGGTCGAGTTCCTGCGCGAGCCTGAGAAGTTCATCTCGCTCGGGGCGCGCATCCCCAAAGGCGTTCTGCTGGTCGGACCTCCCGGCACGGGTAAGACCCTGCTGGCCAAGGCCGTCTCCGGTGAGGCCGGGGTGCCGTTCTTCTCGATCTCCGGCTCTGAATTCGTAGAGATGTTCGTCGGCGTCGGCGCCAGCCGGGTGCGCGATCTGTTCGACCAGGCCAAGCGCCATTCGCCGTGCATCGTCTTCGTGGACGAGATCGACGCCGTCGGTCGCCAGCGCGGCGCAGGGCTGGGCGGCAGCCACGACGAGCGCGAGCAGACGCTCAACCAGATGCTGGTGGAGATGGACGGCTTCGATACCGATACCAACGTGATCATCGTCGCGGCGACCAACCGCCCGGACATCCTCGACCCGGCGCTGCTGCGCCCGGGACGCTTCGACCGCCGCGTCATTCTGGACCGCCCGGATATGCGCGGCCGGGAGGCGATCCTGAAGGTGCACGTCAAAGGCAAGCCGCTGGCTCCGGAGATCGACCTGGGTGTGATCTCCCGCTCGACCCCTGGGTTCGTGGGGGCAGACCTGGAGAACCTGGTAAACGAGGCAGCCATCCTGGCAGCCCGGCGCAACCGTAAAACCATCGGCCAGTCCGAGTTGGAAGAAGCTATCGAGCGCGTGATTGCCGGTCCGGAGCGGAAGAGCCGACTGATCAGCGAAGAGGAAAAGCGCATCGTGGCGTACCACGAGGCTGGTCACGCGGTGGTGATGAACGCCATCCCCGAGGCCGACCCGGTGCATAAGGTCTCGATCATCGCCCGCGGCATGGCGGGAGGCTACACCCTGGCATTGCCGGAAGAGGACCGCACGCTGATGGCGCGCAAGAAGCTGATGGCGGATATGATCGGTCTGTTGGGCGGGCGCGCGGCAGAGGAGCTGGTCTTCGACGATATCACCTCCGGCGCTTCTAACGACCTGGAGCGAGTAACCCGCATGGCGCGCGCCATGGTGACCCGCCTGGGCATGAGCAGCCAACTCGGCCCGATGGTGTACGGGCAGAAAGAGGAGCTGATCTTCCTCGGCCGCGAGATCTCTGAGCAGCGCGATTACTCCGAAGCGGTCGCACAGGAGATCGATAAAGAGGTGCGCAAGCTGGTCAACGAAGCCCACGAGAAGGCGCGCTCCATCCTGCTGGAGTACCGCGAGAAGCTGGATGCGGTCGCCAGACGCCTGCTGGAAGTGGAGACGATCTCGCGCGATGAGTTCGAGAGCATCTTCCCGCCGCCGATCCCCAAGAACAGCGGCACGCCGATCCCGATGGCAGCCTGACAAAGGCGTATTTGTGAGACGACAACGTGAGACGAGGTGCGATTACTCGTTTCACGTTTTTTTATTCACCGCAGAGTACGCAGAGAACGCAGAGTTTTTTATATGGAAGAATATAGTTCACCACGAAGGATCAATATTAAAAACTTGGTGCCTTCGTGACTTGGTGGTGAATAAATGCCTCAACAGGAATAACAGATCAGAGAGTTCAGGGCAATTTATTATGGGTAGTATTGAGACTCAATCCTTAAACGATTACCGGGCGGTGCTGGAGGGGGCGGCTTTCTTCCCCCTGCAGACGGCAGGCTGCCTGCGACTGGGTGACCGGGACCGGCTGGATTTCGTGCAGCGCCAGACGACTAACGACCTGAGCGGGCTGGCCACCGGGCGATCGGTGCTGACCGTGCTGGTCTCATCCACAGCGCGCACCCTGGACGTGCTGCAGCTGGTGCAGGAGGGCGACGAAATCCTGGCCCTAACACTGCCCGGGCACGGCGAGAACACTTTCAACTATATGCGGCGGCGCATCTTCTTCAATGACCTGGTACGCCTGGAGGACGCCAGCACGGAGTTCAGCCAGATCGACCTGGAAGGTCCGGCGCTTGAGGGCGCGCTGCGCGGGCTGGGCTTCAACCGTGCGCCGGATATGGATGAGGTGCTGGCAACGGATTGGCAGGGTTCTGGGCTGAATGCTATTGGGCAGCAAGGGCTGGCTGGGCTGGGCGTGCGCCTGCTGGTCCTATCCGCGGCAGCAGGCAGCATCCGAGAGACTTTGCTGGCGAACCAGGCGGCTGAATTGAGCCGGGAGAGCCGTGAGATCCTGCGCATCGAAGCCGGGATGCCCGGCCCGGGTGCGGAGCTGGTCGAGGCATACACCCCGCTGGAGGTGGGGCTTGGATACGCCGTCTCAGGGGAAAAAGGCTGCTATCCCGGGCAGGAGGTGATCGCCCGCCAGATCACCTACGACAAGGTGACCCGCCAGATGGCGGGGCTGAAGCTGGATGCGCCTGCCCAGCCCGGAATGCGTCTGCTCACCGAGGGCGTACCAGTGGGCGAGATTACCTCAGCGGCGGTCTCGCCGCGCTTTGGTCCGATCGCCCTGGGAGTGGTAAAGAGGCCGCAGTTCGAGGTGGGGACGCAGTTGCAGGTGGAGGGAGAGGATAGGATAGGAGCAGAGGTGGTGATGCTGCACCGATCGGGGGGTGTGAAACGGATGCTTCTATAACATCTATTTGAACCGCTAAGAAGCCAAGGACGCCAAGGGTTTAATAAAATAACGTGAATTCGGGATAAGATGACTCAGGTGTTGTCTTTTGGCGGCTGCGCCGCCAAAAGACAACACCTGTCACTTCTTTCGTCGTTATCCTGAACTGACGTTAAAATGCACCTTCGGGTAGATCTTTTGACTGTAAACAGAAGGCAGTGATTAACAGGGACTGCTCTGTATTCCCCTTGCCAGCGGTCTGCGGTCCGCTGCCAGCGGTCGTCCTGGTATATAATTCCCCAGCATGACCGATAACCCTACCTCACCCAACCTCCCCTTCCAAGACAAAACTGCCCTGATCACCGGCTCGGGACGCGGCATCGGGCGCGCTATAGCCCTGCACTTCGCCAGGCTGGGTGCGGACGTGGCGGTCAACTTCTTCCGCAACCGGGCACCTGCGGAAGAGACGGCGGGGGATATACGCAAACTGGGACGGCAGGCGCTTATGATCAAGGCCAATATCGGCGAGATCAACGAGCTGAATAGGTTGTTCGACGCTGTTGAATCCCAGTTCGGCGGGCTGGATTTCCTGGTGCACAACACCGCTTCGGGCTTCAACCGACCGGCGATGGAGCAGCGTCCCAAGGGCTGGGACTGGACGATGAAGGTCAACGCCCGCTCGCTGCTTTTTGCCGCCCAGCGAGCGGTCCCATTGATGAAAACACGCGGCGGAGGGGCGATTGTCAGCTTGACCAGCCCAGGCTCGCAGCGCGTGCTGCCGGATTACGTGGTGGTGGGCGCCAGCAAAGCCGCACTGGAGGCGGTCACCCGCTACCTGGCGGTCGAGCTTTCAACTGAGAATATTGTGGTCAATGCCGTCTCGCCCGGCGTGGTGCTGACGGATGCCTTGAAGCACTTCGACGTAGAATGGGATCAGGAGGAGATCGTCCGGCGCGCGGTAGCGCACACGCCGGCCGGAAAGCTGGTCACGCCGCAGGAGATCGCCGAGATCGTGGCTTTCCTGTGCTCACCGGCTGCCAGTATGATCTGCGGGCAGGTGATCGTTGTCGATGGCGGGGCGACACTGCCTGGACCAGGAACGACACAACTATAACGCTTGACGTTATTATTGTGTCGTGTTATTATGAGATTATGATAAAGAGCTTCGCCGATAAGGAAACCGAAAAGCTGTTCCGGCGAAGATTATCAAGGAAGCTGCCGCAAGATATTCAACGCACAGCGCGCATGAAGCTGGATATCTTAGATGCAGCCGAAGTTCTCGAAGATCTAACAATTCCGCCCGGTAACAGGTTGGAAAAACTTTCGGGAGATCGAAAAGGTCAATACAGCATCCGTATCAATATCCAATGGCGTATCTGTTTTGTTTGGCGAAGTGGTGATGCTTTCGAAGTTGAGATTGTGGACTATCACAAAGGTTGAGAGATGAGCGACGAGAAATTACTAACTCCGATCCATCCAGGCGAAATCCTTATGGAAGAATTCTTAATACCGATGGGGATCAGCCAGTATCGGTTGGCAAAAGATATCAGCGTACCTCCGCGCCGGATCAATGAGATTGTTCATGGCAAGCGGGCAATCACGCCAGATACGGCACTGCGATTATCAAGATATTTTGGACTGTCGGAACGATTTTGGGTAAACCTTCAAGCCCGGTATGAACTTGAAGTTGAGAAAGATCGCTTGAAAGACCGTCTGGGTAAAGAAGTGCAAGTATATGCAAACGCCCACGATTGAAATCGAGGGCTTATTTTTCTAAACCCGTTGAAACGGGTCCAACGCCTATCTGCCGTATCTCCCCATCAGCTGACCCTGCGCCAGGATATGCCCTGCCATGGCGGCCTCGACATCTGCCTTCGTGGCGCCGGATGGCAGCCCCAGGACTACGTCCAGCGCGTAGAGCTTAAAGAAATAGCGATGGTTCGAGCCCCTGGGCGGGCAGGGTCCGCCGTAGCCCAGGCGACCGAAATCGTTCTTGCCGTCCGTCCCGGTACCTGACACGTCCTCCGGCAGCCCATCCAGGTCCGGCGGCAGGTCAACCAGTACCCAGTGAACCCAGTCCCCACGCGGCGCGTCGGGATCGTCGACGATCAATGCCAGGCTGTGCGTCCCGTCCGGGACGCCGGACCAATCGAGCTGCGGGGAAAGGTCCTCCGCATCGCAGGTGTGCTTGCGAGGGATGCTCCCATCCTCGTCAAATGCGCTGCTGGCGAACTGGATGGTCATTTCAGCACCTCCTTGCGGGGCTGGCGTCGCGGTCTCGCCCTGGCAGCTCGAGATCGAGATGGCCAAGAGGATCAGGATAATGGGCAGGAAAACAGCGGGGATTGGATATAGATTGCTTCGTCGCAAAGATCGCTCCTCGCAATGACGGGATCGTGGGGAAGAAGAAAAGGTGCACCTGAAATGAACCGCCGTGTCGCAAGGAACGCTGCCTCGCAATGACGGGTTGCGTCTACACGCCGATCAGGATCGCCCGGGCCGGGGCGCCGTCCGACCCAGCCAGCTTGAGCGGCAGGCAGTACAGGCTGTAGCGACCCTGCGAGACCTCGGTCAGGTTCAAGCCTTCGATGATGACAATGCCGGCTTTGAGCAGGATTTCGTGCGTCGGTACCGGATTCTCATAGGCGGCAACAGATAGATAATCGACCCCAACCAGCTTCACCCCGCGCTCGACCAGGAATTCCGCACCATCCGGGCTGATGGCGACAAAATCTTCTTTGAACGCGCCTCGCGGCAAGCCATCCGGGGAATCCCATAAGGCAGAGTTGCGCGTCTTGAAGATCAGCCGGCGGGTGCGAGGCGGGATCTCCGCCTTCTCGAGCACCTTGGCGGTGATCAAATCTTTATCCAGTAGCTCGAGTACATACACGCGCCCGGTCAGGGTTTTCAGGGAGATCTCTTCAACGGTCTCCACATCCCCGCTCAGGAAATGGCGCTGGGCATCGATGTGCGTGCCGGTGTGGGCGCACATGGCAATGCGGGTGACATTATTGGGCGACCCATCTTCCATCTTCACGAAACGTTCGACAACAATGGGCGGATCGCCAGGCCAGGACGGTAGATCTGGATGAACAGGCAGAGTGATATCGTAAATGCGCATAAATCCTCCTCACATACAAAAAGTATAGCTTAGTGCTTTTGAAAATGCAACAACTATCGCAAAGTTGGTGAGCTTATGTAAGGGTTGTTTTGGGCCAGGCTGGACTAGCTGTCGATCTTCAAACGATCTATCGTAAAGGTTTTCAGTGCCCGGCTGTCGATGGTCACCCCCAGCCCGTGCCCAGACGGCACGGAGATCGTGCTGTCGGGGTTCAGATGGAAGGTTTCATTGGTGATATCCTGGAAATAATAGCGATCGGAGGCAGAGATATCACCCGGCAGCACGAAACCGGGCAGGGAAGCCAGCGCCAAGTTTGCAGCCCGACCGATATTCGTCTCCAGCATCCCGCCACACCAGACCGGCACATTCTGTTCCAGGCACAGGTTGTGGATCTCGACTGCTTCGCCCAGACCACCCACGCGGCCGGCTTTGATATTGATCACCCGGCAGGCGCGCATCTCCAGCGCCTGCCGAGCGTGGCGTGCGGAGTGGATGCTCTCATCCAGGCAGAGCGGGGTGTTGAACTGCTCCTGCAGCCGGCTGTGGTCCCAGAGATCATCCTCCGCCAGGGGCTGTTCGATAAGCAGAAAGCCCAGCTCGTCCAGCGGCAGCAGGGAGCGGGCGGTCTCGAGGGTGTACGCCGAATTGGCATCCACCTGCAGCGCAGTTCCGGGGAATGCCTGGCGCAGCGCCTGGCTCTCGGCAACATCCCGGCCGGGTTTGATCTTTATCTTGATGCGGCGATAGCCGGCATCCAGATAACCGGCGACCGTGCGCACGAGGGCATCAGGGTTGTCCTGTATGCCGACCGAAACCCCGACTTCCACCTGATCATAAATACCGCCCAGCAGATCGCGCAGCGAGCGACCCTCGCGCTTGCCCTGCAGGTCCCAAAGCGCCATCTCCATGCCTGCCTTGGCAAGCTGGTGTCCGCGGATGGAGCGTACAATCCTCCGGTATTGGGCAGGGCGATCAACCTGGAGGCTCAAGACAGATGGAGCAATGAAATCCCGCAAGATATGCCAGGCTGTACCAGCGGTCTCGTAGGAATAGCCTGGGTCGCGGTCGGCGACACATTCTCCATAGCCGCGTAAGCCCTGACTGCGGAGCTCGATCAGGATGCACTCTCGCTCGGTGACCCGTCCAAAGGAGGTCTCGAACGGGGCAACAAGCGGCATGCGCAGATGGTATAAGGTGATGTTTTCGATCTTCATAACTGCTTTCCGATCCTTACTGGGCAAATCCGGCCGACTAAACCGGGATTATAAAGTGCTCTCTCCATGGCTGAGGACATAGAAGCTGCGCGGCTGGGAGCCGGGTACATAGACGAAATCGGTCACCAGATAGCCGCGGGCGAATAGATCCTCGCAGATAGTGCGGATGTGCAGCCGCCACTCAAGGGCCAGCTGTGCATGCGCATCCCTCAAAGCCGAAAAGAGGGCCGGTATTTCCACCAACCAGATGGCAGGCTGGTCTTCTCCCAGATCTGCATCCGGGATCACAGCCGGTTGGTAGGAGCCCGGACGAGGGAAGCCATCCGCATTCATGCGGGTGGGATTGAGCACCCGAGCGCCGGCTACCTGGAAGTGCGCCAGGTCCAGCCTGGTGCGCGCCCGGCGGCTCAAACGGCGGGCCACGCGTTCCGTATTCACCCACCAGTCGACCTGGAAGCGGTCGGTGGGCATACCGGCGTTGATATCATCGCGCAGCTCGCCATATACCGAGCGCAGGTAAGTACTACACACTGCACCCAGCCGCGATATATTAAGGTGGGCGTTGCGGCTGAGCAGGGGGTCGAACGTCCAGGTAATACGGTCAAGACCCTGGTTGCGGACCATCTGCCATTGGGCTCGCTTGAGAGCAAAGCCGACCCCCTGGTCTCGGTAGGCTGGCAGTACACCCAGCATGTGCGAGCAGTGCTTGGGGCGCGGCCCATCCGGCGTGGAATAAAGACCGGGAAAGCCGAATACAAAGCCTACCAGCCTGGATGCCGCACCTGCATCCTCGTCGAAAGCCCCGATGACCAGACCGCCGTTATGCGACGCTGCGATCAGCATATGCGCCGGGACGATCTCGGTCTCACTGCCAGACCAGACCTGGCGCTGAATATCTTCCACAGCGGCCAGCCCATCTGGCTCTTCTATTACTTGCAGGAGAATTTTCACCAGTCCTTCCGCTTCATCTTTACCGCCGTCGGAACAGGTTGCGCAGCAAGATGCCGCGCCAGTTGCGGTGCTCCAGGTAATCAAGTTTCTGAGATATACGCGCCGGCATCAGGTTGAAAGCCCGCGGCACGGTATCCAGCGCACAGGTACGGTTGATCGCCAGGTAATCCAACCAGTAGATCGAGCTGGGCAGACCGGGAAAGATCGAGTCAAGGAACAGGGTCAGGTAGCGCATGTAAGGCGGACGGGTATGCACCAGCCTGCGCTGGATGCCGGTTGCCTGCATGACCATCTCAACAACCTGGTTGAAGGAGAAATATTCGGGACCGCCGACCTCGTAGGTCTCGTTGCGGGTGGTGTCATCGTCCAGCGCCCAGGTCAGGCAGACGGCCAGGTCTTCCACCCAGATCGGCTGAAGCAAGGTCTTCCCATCACCAGGCACCAGGAAGATATACGGTAGGGCGTGCAGCAGGGATGCCAACCCGGTGGTAAATCCATCCTCCGGTCCGAAAGTAATCGCCGAGCGCAGAATGGTGAAATCGATGCCGCTGCGGCGGATGAACTCCTCAGCGATACCTTTAGCCTTGACAACCGGGTATGCAGAAGCCCGGTCAGCACCCAGATGGCTGACAAAGAAAATCCGACCAATCCCAGCGTCCACAGCTGCGTCGACTACTGCCCGTGTGCCGTCGATATCAACGCCTGACAGGCTGGCGTACGGGCTGCCGCGCTCGACCCCGGCCAGATGATACAGTACATCCACTCCGACCATTGCCCCGCGCAGGCTGCGCTCATCGGTCAGGCTGCTCACTGCCACCTCAACCGGAACGCCGCGCGGCAGTCTGGGTGTCTGGGCTGAAGGCCGGACAAGCGTGCGCACCGGATAACCCAACTCCACCAGATTGCGCACCAATGCCCGACCGATAAACCCCGTCCCGCCGGTGACCAGAATCATCGTGAGGGGATTATAGCATGCGCAGGTATATATAAACCGGATCTTGCAGCACGCAAAATCCGGTTTCCAATGGCTGGGGGCAAAGGATTCGAACCTCTACATACGGATCCAGAGTCCGCTGTCCTACCGTTAGACGAGCCCCCAGCGATCTGTTCTGGTGCTCAGGGATTTGTGCCTGAGCGAGCGAAATTGTACCATGAGTACAGGTGAGCGTCAAACAATCCGGCGGGAGGAGCGACCGATTTTGTTATAATGGGTGGGATTAACCCGTGTACCATACAATATTTTAAGGATACATAATGAGTGATACCAACCAAGACCCCAAGACGGTGCTCGAAGAGTCACCAATACCCACGGATTTCGTGCGGGCAGCCGTCATGGAAGACCTGGAGAGCGGGAGATTCGACAAAGTGCAGACCCGCTTCCCGCCCGAGCCGAACGGCTACCTGCACATCGGTCACGCCAAAGCGATCTGCATCGATTTCGGCATCGCGGAGGATTTTGGCGGCAAATGCAACCTGCGCTACGATGATACCAACCCGGTCAAAGAAGACGTTGAATACGTGGAATCCATCAAAGAGGACATCCACTGGCTGGGATATGACTGGGAAGAGCGTGAATATTACGCTTCGGACTACTTCGAGCAGCTCTACCAGTGGGCGGTCAAGCTGATCGAGAAGGGTGCGGCATACGTAGATGACCTGAGCGCGGATGAGATCCGCGAGTACCGGGGCACGCTGACCGAGCCGGGCAGGAACAGCCCTTATCGCGACCGGCCGGTTGAAGAAAATCTAGATTTGTTCGAGCGCATGCGCAAGGGCGAATTTCCGGATGGCACACGCGTGCTGCGCGCCAAGATCGATATGAGTTCCGGCAATATGAATATGCGCGATCCGGTGATGTACCGCATCCTGCACGCCACCCACCACCGCACAGGCGATGACTGGTGCATCTATCCGATGTACGATTTCGCTCACGGGCAAAGCGATTCTATCGAGGGCGTGTCGCACTCGCTGTGCGACCTTGCGTATGAAGACCACCGCCCCTTATATGAATGGTTCCTGGACGAGCTGGAGATCTTCCAGCCGCGGCAGATCGAGTTCGCACGGCTGAAACTCTCTTACACCATCCTGAGCAAGCGGTTCTTGAAACGGCTTGTGGATGAGGGCTACGTCAGCAGCTGGGACGACCCACGCATGCCCACGCTTTCCGGCATGCGCCGGCGCGGCTACACGCCGGAGGCGATCCGCGATTTCATCGACCGGGTGGGTTTAGCAAAGAACGAGAGCATGGCCGATATCGCTCTGTTAGAGCACTGCATCCGCCAGGACCTGAACCTGCGCGCACGCAGAGTAATGGGCGTGCTCGACCCGCTGAAAGTGGTCATCGATAACTATCCTGAGGACCTGGTCGAAGAGATGGATGCAGTGAACAACCCGGAGGACACATCCAAAGGCACCCGCAAGGTACCCTTCTCGCGCACGCTGTATATCGAGCGGGACGACTTCCGCCGGGAGCCGCCGCCGAAATATTACCGCCTGGCTCCGGGGCGTGAAGTGCGACTGCGCTACGCGTATTTCGTCCGCTGTACGGATGTCGTAGTAGACGATGCTACCGGTGAGGTGATCGAGATCCACTGCACATACGATCCGGAGACACGCGGCGGGGACGCGCCGGACGGGCGCAAGGTAAAAGCGACCCTACACTGGGTGTCGGCAGCTCACGCCGTCCCTGTCGAGGCGCGCCTCTACGACCGTCTGTTCACAACGGAGGACCCCTCGGCCCTGGAGGAAGGGGAGGACTTCGTCGATTACATCAACCCGGATTCTTTAGATACTGTTACAAAGGTAAGGGGAGAGCCGGGTCTCAAGGCTGCCCGCCCTGGGGAGATCGTACAGTTCGAGCGGCAGGGTTACTTCTGCGTCGATCCGGACTCGACAGACGAGAAGCTGGTCTTCAACCGCACGGTCTCGCTGAGAGACACCTGGGCCAAGATCCAGCAATCGATGCGAGCAAATAGATAATCAAGCTGATAACAGTGCAACCGCGTTTGCGATGCGCTCGAGCACCTTTTCCCGGCCGATGACCGCCATGCTCTCGAAGAGCGGTGGGCTGACTGTCTGACCGGTCACCGCAGCGCGCAAGATACCGAAGAGCTGACCGGCGCTCAAACCCATCTCATCGGCGAGATCGCGCAGCGGCTGCTCAGCGGTCTCGTGGTCGATTACCGGCATTCCGCTCAGCACCTGGTGCGCCCGCCGGGCGGCTTCGGCAAACTCCTGGGGGGTCATCTTCTTACCGACCAGCTGCTCCTGCTCTGGATGGACCTGTTCCTGGAAGAAGAAGCCAGCCATCGCCACCGAATCTTCCAGCGTTACGATGCGAGGCTGGATGAGCGGCGCCACCTGGGCAAGCCTGCCACGGTCCACCGTATAGCCGGCCGCCTCCAAGAAAGGCTGCACACGTTCCGCCAGGTCATCAGCGGACAGATTGCGGATGTGCAGCCCGTTGAAATGGTCCAGCTTGGTGAAGTTGATCGCCGCCGGGGAGGGGTTCAATTTCCCCAGGCTGAACACCTGCACCAGGTCCGGCAAGGTGAAGAACTCGGTGCGGTCATCGTAGCTCCAGCCCATCAGCGAGATCCAGTTGACCACACCCTCCGGAAGATAACCCAGATCGCGCAGGTCGTTCAAGAACACTGATTGCCCATCCTGCAAGAGCTGGGATGATTCGCGCTTGCTCATCTTGCCTTTGCCGCTGGGCTTGAGGAAGACCGAAAGGTGAACAAATTCCTGCTCCTGCCAGCCAAAGGCGCGGATAATATGCCCGTGCAGGGGGAATGTCGAGAGCCACTCGGAGCCGCGGATCACATGGGTGATTTTCATCAGGTGATCGTCCACCATGGCGGCAAGATGGTACAACGCCAGCCCATCCGACTTGACCAGGATGAAGTCGTCCAGCACGCGGTTCTCGACGGTGATCTCTCCGCGCAGCAGGTCGCGTACGGTTATGCTGCCATCCCGAGGGGTCTTGAAGCGCACCACGTAAGGCTCTCCGGATGAGGCGCGCCGGGCAGCCTCGGCTGTCGAGAGCAGCCGGCAGGTGCCATCATAGCGCTGCGGCTGCTTGTCCGCCTGCTGCTCCTTACGCACCTCCGCCAGGCGCTCCGGCGTACAGAAGCAGTAATACGCCCGACCGGCATCTACCAGCTGCTGTGCGTAATGCTGGTAGATCTCCTTGCGCTCTGACTGGCGGTAGGGGGCAAACGGACCGCCCACGCCTGGTCCTTCATCCCAATCGATGCCCAGCCAGTGCAAACTATCGACCAGCTCCTGCTCCGCTTCGGGGACGAAGCGTTTCTGGTCGGTATCCTCTATGCGCAGGATGAACTGTCCGCCGGTCTGGCGCGCCAGCAGGTAGTTGTACAGCGCGGTGCGACCACTCCCCAGGTGGGTACGCCCGGTAGGTGAGGGTGCGAAACGCACGCGCACCGGTCGTAAGCTATCAGTCAATCGAAATCTCCTCAGGAGGATGGGACAGAAAAGATCTGTCCCTCGCCTCACAGTGCGACAGGATTATACCTGTCTTATATATTCAATTATACAGCTAAGAATTGCTGTTCTTCCCCGCCGAGAACTCCAATGCTTTGTGACGGAGCACCACACTCTGTACCAGCCCGATCCCCAGCAGCGCCGAAAGCAGCGAGCTGCCGCCATAGCTGATAAAAGGCAGCGTCAATCCGGTAGCCGGCATAACGTTGAGGTTGACCCCGATATTTACCACCGCCTGGAAAGCAATCAGGGTCGCTACCCCATAAGCGATCAGCGCGCCATAGGTGTCGCGTGCCAGACGGGCCGCACGCAGACAACGGTAGATGACAAACAGCAGCAGCGCCATCACGATCGCAATGCCGACGAAGCCGAACTCCTCCGCCATAGCAGAGAAGATGAAATCTGACCAGCGTACTTTCAGGAATCTGAGCTGCACCTGGGAGCCCTGTCCGTAACCCTGCCCAAACCAGCCGCCCGATCCGATGCTGATCAGGGCTTGCTGGATGTTGTATATCTCTCCGTAACTGGCTTCCGGATTGGGGAACAAAAAGTTAGTGATGCGGTCTTGCTGGTAATCGGCTAACAGGGGGAAGCTTATAAAAGGCAGGACGACCCCGACCCCGATAAAAAGCGCCAGGTGCAGCAACCGCAGTCCACCAGCCCACAGCAAGGCAAACCAGATCACGAAGATCACTATCGACGTGCTCAGGTTGGGTTGCAGCAGGATCCAGATCACCATCCCCATGGTCATCAGGAAGCTGCGCAGCACCCAGCGCAGATCGTTGGTCTGTCCCTGGTGGCGGGCAAAGTATTCTGCCAGCACCAGGATCATGACGATTTTTGCCAGCTCGGAGGGCTGGATGTTGAAGAAACCGGTCTCGAACCAGCGCGCCGAGCCGAAGACGGTGGCACCGACCACGGTCAGGACGGCCAGCAGGATCGCCATCCCCAGATACATGGTGCGGCTGATCGAAGCCCACAGGTGGTAATCGATCCCGGCTGCAAGGATGATCACGACGAAGCCAACCAGGGCAAAGGTGATCTGGCGGCTGACCAGATTGGTTTCAGTGGTCAGCTCGATATTGCCGGCTACTGCCGAGCGGATCATGGTAATGCCAAAGATGGTCAAGACCGCCACCGCACCCAGCAGCCAAAAATCGAAATATCGCCAGTTCGATGCTACAGTATTTCGCAAACGCCTACCCTACCCTCCTGCGCCGCACAGAACGCAGAGGAATATCGGCGATCAGCCGCTGCTCGCGCCCCTCCTGGGTAATATTGATGGCAACTGCGTCCGGGTCGATCTCGATATGGCGGGAAATCACCTCGATCAGCTCGTCTTTGAGGCGATCCATACCTGCAGGCGAGAGATCGGTGCGGTCATGGATCAGCACCAGTTTCATGCGCTCTTTGGCCTGCCGGGCACTGCTCTGGTCACGTCCCAGGAGCCGGTCTAGGAAGCTGCTCATCTTAATCACCTCCAGAACGTATGAGACGAGAGAGGCGCCCGAAAAAGCCGGCTTCTTCCATTTCCAGGAAGGGTACGTCTTCGCCATGCAGACGGCGGGCGATGTTGCGGTATGCCTGACCGGCGCGGCTTTTTCCATTCAAGGACACCGGTACACCGCGATTGGTGCTGGAGACGATATGCTCATCCTCCGGGATCATGCCAATCAGCTCGATAGCCAGCAGCTCCAGCACATCTTCCGCGGACAGCATTTCACCACGGCGCACCATATTGGCCCGGATACGGTTGATAATCAGCTGGGCGGGGCCCTTCTCTTCCGCTTCCACCAGCCCGATGATGCGGTCGGCATCCCGCACCGCGGAGACCTCCGGGTTGGTAACGACCAGCACCACATCCGCCGGAGCGATAGCGTTGCGGAAGCCGCGTTCGATGCCTGCCGGGGAGTCGATCAAAATCCAATCATGCTCTTCGCGCAGCTCGTTGCACAGCCGGACCATATCGCTGGGCGAGACGGCGGTCTTGTCGCGGGTTTGCGCTGCCGGGATCAGGAAGAGCTCCGGCAGCCTCTTATCGCGGATCATCGCCTGCCGCAGCCGGCAGCGCCCTTCGACCACATCCACAAGATCATAGACGATGCGGTTCTCAAGACCGAGAACGACATCCAGATTACGCAACCCGATATCAGCGTCCACGCATACAACCTTATCACCATCCGCTGCCAGAGCGGCACCCAGGTTGGCGGCAGCAGTGGTCTTCCCGACGCCGCCTTTACCCGAGGTTATCGTAATGACTTTTCCAAGCATACTCCCCTTCCCATATTATCCATTAAAGATGAACCGGAGAACTCCGGTATAAAGAACGCATCTGACGAATACTATACCTTAGCCTTGGTATGCCATACTTCAGCCTGCACATAACCATCCACAACTCTCGCCATCTCAGGCTGCGGCTTGCCACGTCGCTTGGGTGTGGTGGCGATAAACCCGGCGATGCGCAGCTGTGTCGGGGTCAGGTCCAGGGCACAGACGATTGAACTCTCATTACCCCCAGCGCCAGCATGCACCATACCGCGCAAGCGTCCCCAGACCAGGACATCCCCTCCAGCTACGACTTCCGCACCCGGGTTCACATCGCCGATGATGATCACATGCCCGGGGTATTTCATGCTGAAACCGGAGCGCAAGGTACGGCGCACGAGCACTGCGCCTTCGCCGCCGCTCAAACTGGTGACCACCGGGGCTACCGTGCGGTCGGGTGCGGGCTTTGCAATGCGCGTCGCCAGACCCAGGGTCTGGGCAGTCTTCTCAGTGGTCGGGGAATTGCTCAGGACCGCCCACAGCGAAAGCCCACGCTCCGAAAGCTCATCCCGCAGCCTGCCCATATCTACAGCTTTCAGAATATGGTTGCCGACATCCAGCGCCAATTTGGCGCCGCGCAGGAACTCTTTCTGGTCCTCCAGGTGGACGAGCATTGCGGCATAGACGTCATCCCATTCTCCATCACCGAGAACGACGAGCAGCCCATCGCGAATTCCTTTGATCTGAATCTTCGGCTCCATTACGGTTAACCTGAACTATGAAGCCTCAAGGTGTTTGCAGCGCGTTGTCGATGGCTTTGAGCTCGAAATATGCGTCCAACACCTGCCAGACGATCGGTCCGGCAACACTGGCGCCCTCACCACCGTTATACACGAACGCAACCACGGCGATCTCAGGATCGTCATACGGGGCATAGGCGACCGTCCAGGCGTGAGTGGGCCACTCGCCAGGGATGCAGCGGTTCTTCTCTTGTGCGTAGATATCACAATATTCTGCAGTGCCGGTTTTCCCGGCAACCGGGATGGTCAGGTTGTAAAAATCTTGGATTTTGGTGAGCGTTCCATCGGTGACCGCCCGGCGCATGCCCTCCTGCACCTTGTCGATCACCCATGTTTCAACCGGCTTGGTCTGCCCTTCGATCGGCTCGCAGCCGCGGATGGTCGTATCGTAAAACTCTTGAATGACCGGCTCATTGGTGATATCCCACTTCATCTGAGGCTCGAATGCCTGCACAACATTCCCCTCACTGTCCAGGACATCACGCACCAGAGTCGGCACCATCAATTTCCCGTCGTTTGCTACGGTGGCAGCCGACATCAGCACCTGCAGTGGGGTCGCCAGCACATATCCCTGCCCCACGCTGGCGATATACGTGTCACCGGTGGACCAGGATTCACCATGGGTGATGCGCTTCCACTGAGGGTCAGGGATCAATCCCTTCTCTTCTTCAGGCATACCGACGCCGGGATAGTCGCCATACCCCAATGCCCGGGCATAGGTTCCCAGGCGGCAGACACCCAGACCCTCCGGGATCTCATTCCCATAACCTCCGCCAAGCTTGTAGAAATACACGTTGCTGGAGTTGGCAATGCCGCCCAGGAAATCCAGCTGACCGAAACCCGCTTCATTCCAATCAGGAAAGTCTTTCGGGTTCCCACGGTCGTTGGCAAAAAATTTCTCGATAACGGTGATCTTTGGCGGTGTGTCAATAATCTGCTCCGGAGTAACCACACCTTCGTTCAAGGCGCCCACTGCCGTCACCAGTTTGAATACCGAGCCGGCAGGCAGGGTGTCTCCAACGGCGTGATTCAACAGCGGGTTCGCCGGGTCACCGATCAGCTGGTTGTAATAATACTCCGGGATAAAACGCGCCATACGGTTATTTTCATAGGTAGGGTAGGACACCATCGACAGGATCTCACCGGTCTTGGGATTCATGGCGATCACCACACCGCTGGTCGAGCGGATAGACTGCAGGTAGGTATTCCAATAGTTGATTTCCCGCTCCATGATTGCTGTCGCTGCCTGCTGCAGGCGGGTGTCGATGGTCAGCTTGAGGCTGTTTCCGGGCTCTAATGTCTGAATCTCGCCAACCGGGCGCAGGATTTGACCGGCAACATCCACCTCGACCTCCCGGATGCCATTCTTGCCGGCAAGAAGGTCCTGATGCTCCAGCTCCAGCCCGGCGTAGCCGACCTTATCCCTATCCGGGACCAGCCCATTTGCACGGAATTCCGCTTCCTGATTGGCAGGTATGGGGCCAAGAAAGCCCAAGAGGGTCGCCGTCAGCGAGCCGGTCGGATAATCCCGGATCGGCTGTATCTCGATGCCTATCCCAGGCAAGTCTACTGCTCTCTCCTGGATGACCATCGCCAGCTGCTTGTTGATATCACACTTCACCTTTACCGGGGTGAATGGCGTGGCGGTCTCGCCATAATCTGCGATCTCGGCGATCCCGTGGTCGGAAATACACGGCACATAAGGATTTTCCGGGGTCAGCTGTTCGCCGTTAACGGGGATGTCCAGTATATCTGATAGGCTGCGGAATACTGCCTGGATCTCACCTGGATCATCCGGCAGATCTGCCGCGGTGAGCACCACATTATACGAGGCGATATTGCGTGCTAAAACGTTTCCCAGGCGATCGTAAATCACACCGCGTGGCGCGTCTGTATTGATGGTTTGTGTTCGATTGTCCTCGGCCTGGGCCAGGAATTGCGGACCCTGGACGACCTGCAGGGCAAACAAACGACCCAGATAGAGGAGGAAGACCAACAGCAGCACGATGGCGAAGACGACGATCCGCCACGGCTGGAGATGATTATGCAGAGAGGGAGAACTGTTCATACTTCAATTTCTTCAGGATAAAGCCAACCAGCAAGCTCACTAATACCGGCGTAGATCGGGATGGCGAAGAGCAAGTTCATCAGGATGCTGGGCAAGATGATCAGGTTCAACGCGTCCAGCAGGGGTATCGAGCTGCCAGCCAGGCGCAACACAAGGAAGGTTATCCCCTGTGTGATCAAGGTTCCAAGGAAGCTGACCAAGAACATTGCCAGCACCGGCACCTGCCACACCCGCCTGCGCAGCACGAGAGCCAACCCTATTGTTATTGCATATCCTACCAAATATACTCCAAAAGGTATCGCAGAGAACAAACCTACCACTAAACCGCCGATTATACACCATTGCCAGGCTGTTTGCACCCGTTTCTGCAAGGACCAAGCGATCAGTGCCAGCATGATCAGGTCGGGTGTACCTTGCAGCAAAGGCAGCCGGCTGATCAGGCTGGATTGCAAGATCGCCAGCAGACCGAGCACCGGAATCGAGATCAATACTGCCATATCAACAGATCGACTGGAGACAACTCACCGGAAACCCCTGGCTCGACCGTACGCTGGCTCAGGGTCCCTGCTGGGAGGGGATCAGCGGGTCGATATCGACCGGCTTGAAATTGGTGATCACCAGGACAATCTCAAGCGTCGAAAAATCTGCCACCGTCTGGACAGAAGCGCTCTGGAACAGGTCCTGATCGCGGCTGCGGATGCCGGTCACCTGACCGACCAGCAGGTTCGGCGGGTAGCCGCCGCCCAGACCCGATGTGAGCACCAGATCCCCTGCCTGGACATTGGCGTCCTGTGGGATCATATCCAGGACAACCTCGCCAGTAATCTGCCCGTTGAGAACAGCCTGAGCTCCGGAGGGGTCCAGGCGCACGTTAACCGTCGAAGCTGGGTCGGTAAGGAGCTGGATGCGCGCAGCAGATGAAGTGACCGCGGCAACCCGCCCCACCAGACCCTGCTGGGTGACGACCGGCATGCCTCGCTGCAGCCCGTGATCGGAGCCGCGGTTGACCAGCACATATCGCACGAACGGGCTGGTGTCATAACCGATCACCGCGGCTGCCTGGTAGCTGTACTCAGGATTGGCGCGGGCAAAATCCACCAGTGCAGAGAGGATATTTGTCTCAGCCAGGCTTTGCTGCAGCTCAATGACCTGACCCTGCAGCCGGGAGACTTCGGCTTCCAACTCGACGTTCCTCTGCCGAAGCCGGACGATATCCTGCGGAGCCTGGAAAAAGCCCTGCACCGCCTGGTAGCGTGTGGCTATCCAGGTCTGTGCGCCAACAACTGGTGTAAGAATAACCCGGGAAAATGGAGTCAGGAAGCCACCCAATGCCAGGGCGACAATACCCAGCACGATCAGGACAAAAATTACCGATTGCAACGAACGAGAAAACGACATGTTTTACAACTTACGTGTGCAGGTGCTGGATACTGCTAAGAATATGCGCTGTACACCTGCAAAAGCGGCTTATGTATGCTTCGTGCTGCCGCGCTCTAAACCAACCAATAACCTGCTCAGGTGGTCCAGGTCTTCCAGGATCATCCCGGCGCCGCGTGCCACGCAGCTCATCGAGTTCTTCCGCCACCCAAACACGCACGTGCAGCTCGTCTGTCAGCCTTCTATCAAGGGCTTGAAGGAGCGCACCACCACCAGCCAGACAGATGCCTGTCTCCATCAGATCGGCGACGATCTCCGGTGGTGCCTCGTCTAAGGCGTCCTTGATCGTATCGACAATCGTCTGAACCGAGCCAGAGATCGCCTCTCTCAGCTCGACGGAAGACACTTCAACCGCCTCCGGCAGACCGGTTACCAGATTGCGCCCGCGCAGCTGCATCGTCTTTTCTTCGGGCAGGTGGTATCCAGAGCCGATGGCGATCTTCGCTTGCTCAGCCATGCGTAATCCAACCAGCAGGTTGTACTTGTTGCGCATGTACTGGACGATATCCTCATCCATCTCATCCCCTGCCACGCGCAGCGAGCGGGAGACTACTACGCCGCCCATAGACATGATCGCAACCTCAGAGGTGCCTCCGCCGATGTCAACGATCATGCTGCCGCGGATCTCAGCCACCGGCAAACCAGCTCCCAGGGCGGCTGCGACCGGCTCCTCGATCAAGAACACCTCACGTGCGCCGGCGGACATCGCCGCATCATATACGGCACGTTTTTCCACTTCGGTTACGCCCGATGGGATACCGATCACCACCCTTGGACGGGGGACAGGGACGAGGCTCTGCTCGTGGGCTTTGCCGATAAAATACTCCAGCATTGCCTGAGTAATCTCGAACTCAGAGATCACGCCGTCTCTCAACGGGCGCACGGCGACCACATTCGCAGGAGTACGCCCAACCATTTCTTTTGCTTCCGCGCCGATGGCAAGCGGCTGGCGGGAGCGCTTATCGATCGCCACCCAGGAGGGTTCGCTGATTACAATTCCTTTACCCCGAACATTTACCAGGGTATTGGCAGTACCTAAGTCGATGCCAATATCTAGCGAGAAGAATCCCAGAAGCCAGTTTAGGGGATTGAATGCCAATATGGGCTCCTTAGCAGAGTTCTGGCCAGACGTACGCTTGTGAGTGCCTGCTGCTCTGGATACAGAATTTTAAGGGGCGGTATGCACACCCACCCATCTAATCTAGCGTTGGATTATACCAGAGAACGTATTTACAGCTTCTCTCCCCACCACAGCGCCGGGTCTGGTCAACAGGCGTATTATTTGGACTGTTTGATCGGGAGCGCAAGGTAAAATGTGCTTCCCTTACCGAGCTGTGATTCAACCCATACTCTTCCGCCGTGCCAGTCGGCGATCGATTTCACGATTGCCAGTCCCAAACCGCTGCCGCTGGTACGCTTGCTGCCGGCATGGGCGCCCCGGTAAAATTTCTCGAACAAATGTGGCTGGTCGATCGGAGCGATGCCGCTGCCGGTATCGCTGACGGTGAAGAGCATCTCTTCCTGTCGTGATTCCGCCCTGACTACGACCTTACCCTTTTCGGTATATTTTATTGCATTATCAACCAGATTATGCAGCGCTTGCTGCAGGAGAGCCTGGTCAGCTTCGATAAACTGCGCCAAATCAGGTGCCAGTTCCATCTTCAGCTGGATACGCTGTTGGGCAGCCTGGAGCCGCAGGTTGTTGGTGACATTATGGAGGATATCCTGCACCGGTACCATCTCCAGCTTCAGACCAACACCGGCTTCGATCCGGCCCAGGTCGAGCAGGTTTATCACCAACTTGGTCATATTCTCTACACCTGAGACGATCATGCGGACAAAGCTCTTCTGCTGGTCGTTCAGCTCCCCAACAATCTCAAGCATCGAAGCATAGCCGCGCACCAGGGTCAGCGGTGAGCGCAGGTCATGGCTGACTGTAGCCACAAACTCGGATTTCAAGTGGTCCAGTTCCTTGTAGGAAGTGATATCCCTTAATACACATACCCGCCCGACCCGGCGAGCATCGGCAATAACAGATGTTGCCAGGGCAAAATAAACCCGATTATCCCCCAGGGTGATCTCTGCATTGCCTTTTTTATCTGATTTCCCATCCAACAATGCCAGCAGCTCTGGGTGTTTGATCACTTCCCCTATCGGCTTGCCTTCATCCCACTCCGCGCCCAACCCAAGTGCGCGCCATGCCGCCGGGTTTGCCAGAAGCAGGCGGTTCTTCTGGTCGGTGACCAGAACAGGCTCGGGGGTTGAAGTTAGGATCGCAGATAGACGCTGGCGACCGGTCTCAGCCATCAAATAGAGACGGGCGTTCGCGGCAGCCATGGCGGCATGGCCACCCAGGGTGATTATGAAGCGCACCTCTTCTTCCGAAAAAGTGTGCACCTGGTCGTAGGTTATCCACAACGCACCGTAATACTGCTGCTCCTGGTGGAGAGCAACAGCCATTATCGCTTCCGGTCTCTGCTCACCAGGCTGGAACTGGAGCAGGCGCGGTCTGAGCACATTGCTCAAAACCAGCTTCTCTTGCTGGCGAGTCAGGGCGAGGATCTGCTCGTTCAGATTACTGTAATGATCCGCCTTCTCGCCGGCAGCGTACGCCGCCGGAGTCCTGCTATCGCCTTGCAGCTCGGGAACCATAGCAGGATCCAGCACGACATGCGCAGACGATGCGCCAGGAATGAGGGCAGAATCCAGGATCGGCTGGACAGCCTGGTCCATATCCAGGTTGGCGGCAACGCCCTGCACAACGACCAGCAGCTGGTTGAGCTCATCCAACCTGGCTTTCAGACTCTGCCGCATCTGCTCGAAGGAACGCCGCAGCTGGGCAACCTCATCCTCCCCGTGAATATCCAACGACTCGTTCAGCTGACCCGTAGCAATCAACTGCGACTGGGCTGCCAGATCGCGTAATGAGGAGGTAATCCGGTTCAGGCTCAAGGTTAAAAACACCACTGAAGCGGCCGCTGCCAGCGCAAGCACGGCCAGCAACGGGGAAGCGATATCGATGGCGATCTGCTGCACTGCGCGCGCCGGAACAGCCAGGACAACTGCCCAGGATGGACCTTCAGCAGGCTGGAAATAGACCCATTGCCTGGTCCCATCATTGCCTGGTTCATCATAGAATTCTGCAGCTTCGGGGATCCTGCTGGTGTACTCACTCATCACCTGTGTCGAGTCTGTATGATAGACAATGACTCCATTGTCATCCATTATCATCCCGACCCCTTCTAGCTCGGTCATGCGCTGCACGCCTTCGATGATTGGCACAGTAAACGGATTTATTTCCAGGTTGGTGCGGGCGACCACTACACCGCGGGTCTGATCCTCTTCGTCCTGCAGCTCATAGATAAATGATATCTGTGCAGGCTCACCTTGCTCCACTGGCGGCACAGCGAACGCCTGGAAGGTAACACCCAGAATAGCGCGTTCGATACCTCTGATCTCTTCGGGTGAATTGACCGCCTCCTTGAAATTTTCATCCGGGTACTGCGCGACAAGATCACCCTCGAGATCCAGCAGGTAATACTGGCTGAAAAATGGTACCCGGATCAGGTATTCATCCAGGATATCGATCATTTCTTCAGACGAGGCATCGACAAGGCGCGGGTCATCAGCCAGCTTGGCGAGCTCATTTTGACCCACGTCCAAGAAGAAGGGTATGCCGCTGGATATAATGACTGCCGAATCCTGCATGCGGTCGCGCAGGATGTCTTGCGCAGCGCGACCGGCGATGACCCAATCGCCAACCAACAGGGTCAACAACAGTAAGAAGATCAAAGGGATCAGTGCAGATAAATAGCGCGCCCTCAGGCTTCTCTCCGCCGGGGACGGGACCAGCTCGAGCGCGCCCACCCCACATGGCAGGCATGCCAACCGCGACCACTTCAGCGATCAACCCACCCACCAGCAGCTCTACCGCAACGACTGCCACCGTCGGGACGAACAGGCTGAGGGCGTAATCCAGGCGCACTGCCAGGGTGTTATCGGCTGCTGCGGTGGCGGTGAGGATGAAAATGAAAGGATAAAAGAGTGCCAGCCCGAGGGCGGCGAGCAGCGGGTGGCGGAGAGCCCGGTAGAAGGGAGTCCGGTAGCGCTGCATCATTGCCGCACCGAACAATGTCCCCATGAAGGCCAACTCAAGCGGGGTGAAGGGATTGTGTGTATTCCACAATGCGCTGACCACACCGGCGATCGCGGCGATGGAGGCTGCCCCTGCCGGACCCAGCAAACCCCCGGCAAGCATCCAGGGCAGAGCAGAAAAGACCATCAAGACCGGGATGGTGGCTTCTGCAGGGATCCATTGTATCGGCAAACCTACAGGTGCAGAGAGGCGGAACCCGATAAACAAATTGCTAACCGGAGCCAGCAGCGCCAGCGCGATCCAAATCCCCCAGTACCTCTGGGAGAGTGGCTTGTTGTAGCGGCGCAGCCTCCAGAGCAGAACGAGGATAAGCGCAGCCAGCAGGAGCCAGCCCAGGCCCGCGATCAATCTACCTGCCCAGGTTTGATGAACGCTCAGAGAGGGCGTCGAGGAGAGCAGAGAGAAGACGTTTTCCATTTATCTCAGTCTGGTGAAGAAAGGTAATCGAAGGTAAATTGATTATAGCATAAGCCGGGGTCAGCATTTACAGCCACTCGACCGTCTCCTGGGTGGCTTTGGAGAGGTCTGAGTACACTCCCCGGCGGTGCGGGGGCAGCATCTCCGCCAGGATATACATGGCCTCATCGGTCATTTTGCGCAGCTCTGAACGCCCGGGGCGGTGAATGTCCGCCCGGAATCGGAACGGTCTGCCGAACTTTATCACAGCCCCCTCGTTACGCCAGGCAGCGGTGAAGCGCAAAGCAGGAAATCCAATCGTACCGTCAATGGCTACCGGGACAATCGGGACCCCGCCCCGGCTGCCGAGAAATGCGACCCCTTCTTTCCCTTCTGTGAGGGCAGGGCTGCGAGTGCCTTCCGGAGCGACCAGCACCATCTCCCCGGCTCTCAGCACTTCCAGCACCTGCTGCACTGCCCGGCGATCGACCTCCTCGCGCCGCACAGGGATCACACCCCATAATTTTGGAAAGATGCCGACAACAGGATAGTCATACACTTCAATCTTTGCCAGCGGGACGATATTGCGGGGCGTCACGTTCAAAACCACGATCGGGTCGATAAATGCAATATGGTTGATCATCAGGAGGGCAGGACCTTCCACCGGCACGTGCTCCAGCCCTTCCACCCGGTCCAGTTTCGCCAGCAGCCTGAACCCGATCTCGTTAAGCAAGAACCGCAGGAACCGCCTGCGCTTCTCGAAGCTGGCATGATCATACCCCTTGCTGGTGGACTGATCCGTATCTATGCTCTTAACCGTCATCTTGGGCACGCTTAGACTGAGGCTGCTGTATAGGCCTATCCATCCCAGGCGCATCTCCTTCCTTGAATACTCCCTGATATTGGGGAGGGAGCTGTCGCGCCAGCGCCTGCATGATCTGCAGCGTCCCCTGGCTGACCGCTTCACGCCGGTCCGGATAATCGTCCAGGTAGAAAGGGGGACCGATGGTCATGGTCACACGAGTTCGTTTGAAGCGCTTTATATTTTCAAGTAAACGCCTGTTCTCTGTGCCAGTCATCGTCACCGGCAGGATGGGGGCTTTTGACTTGTAGGCGATATAGGCCGCGCCGCCGGTGCCTTCCTCCAGACCACCGGTGAGACTCTCGCGCCCTTCCGGAGCGATGGCTACCGCCCTACCCTGCTTCAGAGCATCCAGAGTAACGCGCAGCGCTCGCCGGTCTGGCTGACCGCGGTGCACCCAGATCACCCCATATGCATCGACCAGCTTCCCGAACATGGGTATGTGGTAAAGCTCAGACTTGGCAATCACCTCCACCGGGCGTGGTGTAAACGCCAGCCCGACGATTGCATCGGCGTCTCCCAGGTGATTGGACACCATCAGCAGCGGTCCATCCTGCGGCGTATTCTCCAGACCGCTCACTTCGGTGGAGGTGAACAGCCATACGACCAGCTTTAATACTATGCGCAACAATCCGCGCAGGATGCGCCGCCCCAAAGACCGCTCCGGCAGGCGGGTGATCTCTGGCAATATGGCTTCACTGCGCGGTTTGGAAGCTGTCGACATCTGCTCCGTAGACTCCTCGATATTCCGGGGGTACCAATGCGGCAATTTTTGACATGATCAGGTCCGCGTTCTGCTGGCGATGTTCCCTTCGTTTGGCCCGGCTCTGCTCTGCGGACGGCAGGTTAAATGGCTCGCCAATCATCATTTCCAAGCGCGGGCGCTTACCATGCAGAGCAAGCTGGATGAAATCTTCCGTCGTCCCGGTAATCCCTACCGGCACGACCGGTACGCCGGTTTTCTCTACGATGAAGGCTACACCCGGCAGCGCCCGGCGCATTCCCGGCTCATGGCTGCGACCTCCCTCAGGAGCGATAACCAAAGGATAACCCGAGCGCAGCACACGGCATAATGCATCGATCACCTGGCGGTCGTACTCGCCCCTATGTACGGGGATGCCGCCATAGGAGGCTGCCAGGAACGATTGGCCGCGTTTCTTCCAGATATCGGATGCGCCTACTGCTTCCGGCGCTTCAGGCCAAAAGGCAAGCACAAACGGGGGGTCGTATATCGAGACATGGTTCATGGCGACCAGGTATGCCCCACTCCTGGGCACATTGCCCAAACCCGTTATGCGGACCTGACTTAATAAATGGAATATACCACGGAATATGGGCCGGAAAATCGTCCTGAATATTCTGGCGCGAACGGCGACTTCGTACTGCTCACCCACCTCTGAGGACCCTCAGCCGCCTTGAGCCTGTCTGGCAATGATCTGGTGGACGCGTTCAAGGACCTGTTCGACCGGCATACCGTCCGAGTTGAGAATGATTGCATCCTGTGCAGGTCTCAGGGGGGCAATCTCCCGGCTGGAGTCGATCTCGTCGCGGGCTTTCATTGCGGTGAGGATCTCTTCATAAGGTAGCGCCTCTCCACGCTGCTGAAGTTCCGCGAATCGCCTGCGAGCGCGCTCTTCGACCGAGGCGTCCAGATAAATCTTGAGGTCGGCCTCAGGTAAAACGACCGTGCCAATGTCCCGCCCCGCCATCACAACCCGGCCGCGCTGACCGATGCGGCGCTGTTGGGCAGTCAGCGCCCGGCGTACGCCGGCATAAGCTGAAACGCGCGAGACCTCGGCCTCCACCTCCGGCTTGCGGATATCCCAGGTGATATCCTGTCCGGCGACCCATACATCGTAATCCCGTCCATCTGCGACGCTCGAGGAAGTGACATCGATCTTCAACTCTTCTGCCAGTCGGGTTACGGCCGCCTCATCAACTACCGGGACTTCGTTCTGCAGAGCTAAATAGGTTACCGCGCGGTACAGAACGCCGGTATCAAAGTAAAGATATCCCAAATTTTCCGCCAGCTTCTTCGCCAGCGTAGATTTTCCCGATGCCGCCGGTCCATCTATTGCGATCATGTTTGGCATAAGCACCTGCCTGGGATACAACCCGGGGATATGCGCTCAGACACCTGTCTGGATGATATTCGAGTGACTGAAAGACGGGTAAACTGCAGCAGCCTTATGGGAGGTCCTCTCCCAAGGGGACATCAAGAGAATCCGGAGAGGAAGTCGTTTCGCCATCAATGGAAGAGCCACCAACGAACAGGTCACCGCGCGCCCAGAGGATCACCGAGGACAGGCTGGCCGGGTGTTTGCGGTAAGCAATCCAACCGGGCAGTTCCTGTGGCAAAACTCCGCTCCAGCCCGGCGTGCGCCACCAGGGCAGGTCCTGCCCGCGGTAGCTGGCAGCCAGGGCCGGGTTTTGTTCATATATCTGCGTAATGATGATCGAAGGAGAGCTACCCAGCGAAGATGCCTCCTGCTCGGTGACGAAAGCTGCGTTCGGATAATTCCTGAAAGACCAGCGCATCGATGGAGAATCGACCGCGACCACCACATCGATCTCGTCAACCAACCCGGGATTGCCCTTCGAAAAGTCCTGCACCGTCTTCATGAGCAGGCGGTTCTCCCCGCTCTGCGGGCTGGGATGCCAGATATTCAGCAGCTGCGCAGTTGCCGGTCGAGAGGATCCCCAGATGCCTGCCACTTGATAGACGAGCAGACCGGCTACCACCCCCCAGACCAGACCTTGAACGGCTGCCTTCCAGGTCCATCCGTAGCCCAACAGGAATGTGGTCAAAGCCACCAGGAACAATACCCCCAGCAGTACACCAATCCGCAGCCAGTAGCCACGCTGGTCGAGCAAGCTCTGGTTGAACCCGGCCAGGTTCAACCAGAACAAACACAGCATAATAAAAACCAGCGCTGCCTGACCGAAAACAACAACCCGGCTGCTGGACTCCACCTCCAGGTACCTGGCAAGCTCAATCGCGGCAAGAGCCCAGAACGGCACCAGCACCCAGATCAGGTCACCCATCTGCCTGCCAGGATACAGGAATACAGCCACCAAGGCAACCAACAGCCAGATGACGATGCGTTGGGCGAATATATGGCGGTCTGCCCAGCCACGAACACCCCCAATAGTACCGAAGATAATCCCCAGAGGCTGGTAGACCAACAATACCGCCAGCATCTGTAAAGCGGATACATCGCTTGCAGCCAGCCACGCGGACAAATATTCCGCTATCGAAGCGCCCAGCAGGCTGAGTCCCTGCGGGTAGCGACCGAAAAGTGTCCCGACCAGCAGAACCGTCAATCCGGCGGAAACCAGCCCAACCTTCCAGCCGGATGGCGGCGGGAAAATGCTCTGCTCTTCACCTAGTGAGTCGATGGGAGATGCAATCCAACCGGCTTTTTCAGCCAGCTGCGCCAGTGCAAAACCGATAGCAATGATCACTGCTCCCTGCCAGGCAGCCGGCCCGGCAAGCAGTGCCAGTCCCAATACAGCGCCGGATAATACGATATTGCGAGCTGCCAACAGTCCTAAACCGAAGAGGAGCAACCCGATCGCCGGCATCGGACCACCGGCCAGGCGTGATATTGCGACCAGGCCAGGATCGAGGGCTAACCCTGCACCCATGATCAGGGCAGCCTGGCGACCGAGCCAAGGGCGGAAGTAGAACGGCGAGAAGCACAGCAGCGTTCCCGCCAGAGCCGGCAGCAGGCGTGCTATGGTGTCGCTGCTGCCGAAGACCCAGAAAAGCAGACCGGTGATAGTGATATAGACGGGCTGCGATCCTGTGGAGGCTGACTCCGGGATCTCTCCCCCCGAAAGGACATTCAACGCCTGGAGGGCATAACCGGCTTCCAGGTCAGCCAGCGGTTCTACGCCCAGGTCTATGAAGCGCACTCCAAAAGCCAGGACCAGAATAACGACCCACAGGATCCTTTCAATGCTAACGGGAGGTCTGTCCATATTCGGGTTCAATTATAACCTGAGGCCTCAATGGGTTTGATAAATGGTGACATCACCACCCTGGTAGACAGGTAACAGATGCTGTGCAAATTTCGCTTCGTTCAGCCCGGTTATGCAGAGCTGGGGGGTATAGGTAGAACGCTCCAATGGACCGATAAATATATATTCGATCCCGTACTGGTCGATGACCGCTTCCGCCTCCGCCCATTCCCTGGAGCAGTACAGACGTTGAATATCGGTCTGGCGTGAACCGATCTCACGCGCCCCGCCGCGCCATTGGCTCTCGTGACCCGGCCAGCCAAGCACGGTAGGCTGCCCGCTTAAGGTCGAAACTCTGGCATAGTTCGAGTAACTTCCGCCGACCGCTTCTGCAACCACTCCGAGAGGTGCCTTTGCCAACCAACGAATGGCGTCCATCTCACCGGGTGTCTGGCGGTCGATATATGCCGTCCCATCCAGCGTCCAGCCCTGAGAGGGAGAGAATCCTTCGGTCTTGTTCAAGATACCGAAGACAGTATAGACCAGTCCCAGACCGATCACCAGCAGCAATACTGCGGTATAGAGCCTGCTCTTCCAGAGAGACAGATCCCTGATCAATACGGCGGAGCCATATGCGGCAGCCGCTCCCCACATCATCCATGCCGTGAAATAAAACTTGAAGATCGTATTCATGCGCCAGCCAAACTGGTCTCGCAGGTAGAAGAACTCCGGTCCAAGGACCAGCAAGCAGCCGAACAACACCAAGAGCAAGGCATACCCATTCTCGGGCGATAACCAGCCCGACCCGTTCCCGGAAAGTCCCCCTGCCTTCGCACGGGGCAGGAGCAGTGCCGCCGTGAACACCAACACGACCAGCAGCGTAAGCCAGCCTCCAGGGCTGACCAGGCGGCGTAGAAGGGTCTCACGCAGCAAGGAAGAGATGTTTTGGGCAGCCAGGTTGTTCAGGAAAAGGTCTCGCACGACGGGCAGCTGGGCGATCAGGACACCGAGCAGGATCGATAGGCCGAGCAGCCCCAGGAAACCAGCCACAATGAACAGCGTACTCTTGCGCAAGTTAACGCGGCTGCCCTGGCGCAGCCACAGATAACCAAGATAGCAGGCGATTGGAATTAACAATACCCCGAACATCACCCAAAGATGGACTCCGCGGGTGATGAAGATCAGGCTGGGCAGCACACCGCCCGCCTGGGAAGAGAAACCCAGGTAGAAGGGCAGATATAGGATTACGCCTATCACGCCCAGCATGACAGCAATACCGAGATAATCCTTGACCAGCGCAGCAGCCGGATAACTGCCCGTACTCTCGGCGTCCCCATCTGACCCCGGTGAAGCGGACCCCGCCTGGAGATAGCGATAAACGACATATCCGGCTGCGAAAAAAGCCACATAGAAGGGGAAATCCCAGGTGTTCATGAACGCCAGACCCCCCAGGGCAACTGCGCTGAGCAGCAAGAACGGGGGGTTGATATCGAAAGCCAATCCCACCGGTCTGACCCCACTGTCGGCGCGGCGGAACACGGCTATCCCCAGCTGGCTGATCGGCTGCATGATGTAGATCAACGCCGCCCCGCCGGCTGCCATCAACAGCGCGCCCAGGAAAGCGGTACGCAGGCTCAAGCCCGCAGCACCCGTCCAAAGCAGCACAAAGCCGATGGCAAGCGAGATCAGCCCGATCCAAGCCAGCGTGCGGACGTGCAGGCTGCGATTGAACGCCTGCAGACGTCCAGCCCCGCCGCCTATGAGCAGGTTCAAAACCAGCGCCAGGCTGAGGAAGGCGAAAGGCATCACCAGGACGTGAGGGTGCAGGTCGGCAAGCAGGTATGAGAAGACGGGGAACTCGTCAATGATCTCGCGGCTGCCGCCGGCAGCGTCGTAATCCTGCAGCACGCGCGATGCGCGCCACCACCACCAGAACCTTGCCGGCACCCAGGCAAAGGGTTGGGCTGGCGGCAGGTTCAGGTCCTGGATATCGACCCAACGCCAGAAAGCGGATACCAGCTCACCGGCAGCGTTTGTGCTCCAGAATATGCCGCGCGTGTGCAGCACATGCAGCGCCCCCTCAAGGTTGCCAACCAGCAGGATGAACACCGGTCCAAGGAAGGAAAGTGAGAGGCTGCGGGTTTCAGGCTCCTTCGAGCTGCCTTCACGCTTGCGGAGTGCCAGCAGATCGTACACGAGGCCGTACACGCCAATGGCGCTGAGGGCAAAAACCGATGAGATGCCCAGGTTGAATGCAATGCCGCCGGGTGTGCCGGCGACCTTCGCCAGCATGGCAACCAGCACATAACCGAAATAATAGTACGAGATCGCATACCCGGACAGCCAGGGGTCATGCGGCGGGAATTCCGGCGAGCTCAGGATGGCATTGATAAAGGCCAGCTCCATGGGTTTCTCTGTGCCCAGGATCTCCGGGTTGGCTGCCCTGACGACGGCAATCACTGCAAAAGAAACCAGGAACAGGAGCTCCACGTAGATGACCAGCCGCCGCTGAGTGCGCCACCAGCCGAGGAGCTGCTCGAATGTGCGCTTCCGCAGCGCCCAGACGCTCAGCCCAACCAGCAGCAGCAAGGAGAACAGCAGCCCTCCGGCATCATTGCGCACCACTCCCAGGGAAGCCAGCATCCAGAACAGGTAGCCCCACAGCAGCCATCCCAAGGCGCGGCTGAAGGCGTAGCCACGATCCGCCAGGGCGGGCAGCAAGTGGTATGCCAGCGGGAAGGTGAGCCAACCCAGCAAAGTGATAATGAGATACCAGAGCACGGGATGCAGTATCATTGCTTATCAACCACCGGTATGCGATACCGGTCCCATCTGTTCAGGGACTTCGTAGATGACGGTATCCTCATCGCGGTAGACTTCCCGCCACAAGACGCCATCCGACATCTCGAACTTCTCCAAACCCTGGGCTGAAGAATAGCCTCTCTCGGTGAGCAGCCGTGGAGTGTTGTAGAGACCACGTTCCTGCTGACCGAGGACGATATAGCGCACGTTATACTTCCGCAGGAAATCCAGCGCCTGCTGCAAGTCGGTGGTCAGGTAAAATTCATCCACTTCCTTGATGCGGTCGCTGACCCAATTGCCAGGAAGGATGGCACGCTGCTGCTGCTGGTGCCACTCCCAGCCCACGACTCCCGGCAATCCAGTGTAGATCGAATAACGCGAGCCCCAATGGTAAAGATTGCGCATGTTCGCCTCGACGATCACCGGTGAGCCTGCGACGTTCTCCTGCAGCCAGCGGATGGCGCGGTAGTCCTGGCTCAGGTCCATATCACCCCATTCATCCAGGTAATTGGCGTGCTGCATAAATGCCATCCCATCCAGGCTCTTGGGGGCGAAGGCTGTCATGCGGTCTTCGATCTTAGCCAGGCTGGCCATGAGTGGGTAGAGCACCGCAGCCGCCACCAGCAGCATGGCAGCTACCTGCCAAACCGCACGCCAGCTCGGTCGCCAGAGCAGCAAATCGCGCACCAGCCAGCCGAGTCCGGCTGCGGCACTGATCGAGAACATCGTCCAGACCGCCAGATAGAATTTGAAGACCGTGTTCATGCGCCCGATATCGCCGACCAGCACGATGACTTCCACCATCAAAGTCAGCACCAACCCGGTTCCGACCAGGAAGAGCACGAAACGTTTGGAGTCCGGCATATCCGGGCGCAGCAGCAGCACCCCTGCCCAGGCTGCCAATGGCAGGACAAACCAGGCGATGCCAGCTTTCAGGAGCAGCAAGACCGCCACCAGCCCCAGCAGGACGACCAGGGCAGCCTGGATCAGCAGCTTGAAGCGGGCCAGCTTCTGCAGGGAGGAAAGCGGGGTGGATGCCAGCCAGTCACGCGTCTCCCAGGACATCCAGCTGAGGATGAAGAATAGGAACACGCCCCAGTGCACCAGGAAGGCAGTCAGCGGCGTATGGGTGCCCTTCCAAAGGGTGAGCTTATTGTAGCCCAAGGCATACCAGTCCATATAGGGCTGGAAGAGCACGATCGACAGGAAGACCAGCAGCAGTGCTCCACCCAACGCAGCGAGAGTGCGCTGGCTGAGAATCGGCAAACTCGAGAACCAGGCAACAATCCTGTTCTTGCTCTCCAGTTTGGGTGTGTAGTACCTCCACAAGGCATAGCCAACCGCCACACAGCCGATCGCAAGATAGGTATAGAAATCCCAGGTATTGGTCGGTCGCAGGACACCGATGGCCAGCCCACCCAGAATGAAGCCAGAGAATGCCCCTAACTTCCCCTCCCAGCGGCCGCGACCCAGGACAACTCCCAGGGCAAACGCCAGCGCCAAGAGGGTGATCGGCAGAGCCAGCAGGTGGGCGTGCAAGTCTGCGTACAGGACGGTGAAGAACGGGAACTCGGTGATCGGCTCGACGTCATTGGGAGCCGGGATGGCCCGGCTTGGGATCCAATACCAGTCACCCAGGCTGTAGGGCAGCGTTGCCCCGCCAAAGGAGCGGATGAAGCCGCGGAATGCCCAAACCAGGCGCATGAGGATATTTGCCCCCTCGATCACGCCACCGGGCGCGGCCAGCCGCTGGTAGCCCTGGTAGATCATACGAACCATTCCGAGATTGCCCAACAGCCCCAGCCCGACTGCCCCGGCGAGACCGACCCAGAAAGGCCGGCTCAAGAATGGGAGGCGAACCCCGTTGGAGATTGTCTTTGCCGCCAGGTTCCAGCAGATAGAGAATCCGCCAGCAGCGATCAGGGCGAACAGGGTCGGGATGACCAAATTGTAGGCGATGGCAGGTGTGATCCCCAGCCACTTTACCAGGACGCCGACCAGGACGAACCCGTAATAATAGTAGTTCAGGTAGCCGCCAGCGTACCAGGGATCGTAGGGAGGGAAAGTGGTGCTCTTGAGCACGGCGTTGAAATAGGCGAAATCCATCGGCTTCTCGCCGCCCTTCCAGGGATGCCACAGGTCGGGGTTGCCGAAGCGGATGAACAGGTCGACCAGGAAGAAAGCCAGGATCAAGAACTCGACTGACAGGAAATAGCCGCGGCGCTGGCGCAGCTCGGCAATCAGGTCACCGCGCTGGCGAAGCAGAACGAGGAGGCTCGCCAGCAGGATCAAGGCGATCGCAGCGCTGATCGTCAGCCGGTTGAAGGGGATCTCGAATGAACCTGCCAGCCAGACGAGATAAGACAGCAGGAGCAGCCCGGCGATGCGTGCCATTGGGAAACCGCGGTCAGGCAGTCCGGGCAGCGCCAATCTCAGCAGCGGGTAGCTCAACCAACCCAGTAGACCGACGACCAGGTACCATACGACGGCTGCCAGCGCCGGGTAGCGGTTGATCAAACCATCGGTGTTGAACAGCTCCGACCAGGTGCCGCCGGATTGCTGCCCTGCCCAGCGGGTCAGGGGCAGCAGCAAATTGGCTGGGTTGGAGCCGAGCGCGCTTGGGTGTCAGGTGCACCACTTTGGACAGGTCGACTGATTTGAGTTTTTCGCCAGCACGGTTTATGTCAAAATTTGCGCTCTTCTTGAAAATCAGCACCTTGGGGTGGTCGTAAACGGTAAAAGCTTCCTCAGCCGACTGGTCGTTGATGCGAACGGGTCCAATCGAGGGGTCAGATTGAAACACCTGGTGCAGCTCGAAGCCCAGATCGCCTGTGAACATGCCCGGCTGGGCAACCTGATAGCACCATTCGATAGACTTATCCTCCGGGCAGCCCAGCAGGCTGCGGTAGTAAGCCGTGACCAGCGGGAAGCGTTCCGGCAAGCGCGGCAGGCTGCCCCACTGGCGGTTGGAGCTGATCAGAAGGTAATCCGCCTGCTCCAGGATGGAGAGGAAGCGCTCCAGCTTCTCCGGGTTATCCTCCGTGTACATATTGAAATTCAAACCCGGCTGGTATATGCCGCCAAAGCCGTCGTAACCTTCCAGACGCAGAGGCAGTCCATCGTCCCAATCGCCTTCGTTGGACGGCGCGGCTCCAGAAATGGAGAGCGTTCCCAGCCCCTGGTCCAGGGAGATGGACAGCCGGTAGCTCTGCCCTTGCTCCACAGGCAGGGGCGGATCGATGGTGAAGGAATAACCATCGCCGCGCGGGTCGCCGCTGCTGCTGAACTCGGAACGAATTCTGCTGGAAGCGACGACCTGTGGGTCGGTGACGGACTCGACCGTCAGCGACAGTGTCTTTTCTCCGGGGGAGGCTTCCACGTCCAACACGTGCGGCAGGTGGACTTCTGCAAGGCTGCCGCCTGAGCGGGCAGCGAAATCCGCGCTGAATGGCTGGTCCGGCTGTATGGTATAGCCGCTGATATACGGCAGCGGCTGGTTGTATGTGCCTTGCTGGTTATCGATGCGCAGGTTGACCGGACCGGGGATGTTCTGGTAGATCCAGCGCGAGGCTTCCACTCGCGTGATCGGCCGGTCGTAAATACGCGTAAAAGCGAACGCCCAGGCATAGGTTGCAAGCAGTACAGCAGCGCCGATGACCACAGCCACCGCGCTCAGCCAGCGACCCTTCCCGCCTTCCCGCTGGCGCCCTTTATCGTATAAGGCGAATACCGCCCATGCCGCGAAGATCGCCAACGCGGGATAAATGGGCAGCTGGTAGCGCATGGTGGGGTTGAACTGCAGAGACTGCCAGGTGAAGTAAAATGCCGTCCAGCCCCACAGTAGGGCGTGACGCTGCAGCTCGATCCTCTCGCGGCTCCTGTCTGCAAGCATGCGCCAGCCGGCCCACAAAAATCCAGCCCAGGCGAGGGTCCCCAATGGAAGCCCCAGACCCCACAGCACCAGGTTCTGCCCGGAGAACCACAATGGGCGCCTCGCCCACTGCATCGCCGGCGGGAAATCCACGTCCCCCCCGGCCTGGTTGCGCTGCTCACGGATATTGTCGACCCACTGCTGATTGGGCGTGATGCCCAGGACGCCGGGTCCGCTGAAAGCATACGGCTGGAACAGGCGAAAAGCCACCAGGCTGACCATGGCTGCCAGAGCCAGGTAGCCGGCGATCTCGACCAGGCGCGACCAGCGCTGGCTGGCTGGCAGCCGCAGCCACTGCAGCGCAAAAGCAGCAGGCAGCAGCAGCGCCACCGGTGCGGCGTTGAGCTTGGAGGCGACCGCACAGCCCAGCGCAACCCCGAAACCCAGGCTCAGCAGGAACATTGGACTGCGCAGGAAAAACAGCGCCCAGCTCCATGCCGATGCGCGGTGTGCTCCTTGCGAGCTGGCAACCAGGCTCTCCGGTCCGGAAAGAGCCGCCTCAGAGGCAGGCGAGCTGTAAGCGAGAGCCGGCTCACCGGGATTGCCGACCGCCTCGACCACTTCGGGGAGGTCCGGCTGCCATTCCAGACCGGCAATGCGCACTGCGAAGTAGATCGCCAGGTAGATGAATAAATTCAGGAAAGGTTCCATGCTGAAGTAATGCGACTGCTGGATCATCATCACAGCAGCAGCAGAGAACGCCGCCGCCAGCAGCCCCACCCGGCGATCGTACAGGCGCGAGGCAATGGCGAACGCCATAGATACGGTCAGCAGGTCCGCCAGAGCGGACAGCACCCGGCCGATATTGGTCATCTCGTTGAACCCGGAGTGACCATACACCCACTCGACAGCATAGCGGGTGAGGAACATCGGCAGTGTCCCATAAACGTAGAAACCATGACCGCGGTTGTTGGGGTTCATGGTCGAGTTGACTGTATCGAAATACTCGGAGAAACCCATCCAACCCTTCTGGTCATCCGGGCAGTCATAGTTGCTGTATGCGGGGTCCAGGCATTTAACCGGAGAGATATCCGACCCCACCCAGACCAGGAAGCGCTCATCCGGGTGCAAATACTGGTATTCGCCCCAATCGATCCCGACCAGCCGGAAGTAAGCCCCGGCCACCAATACCAGCAGGAGCAGGATGTCTATCCATATGATCGCAGATCTATTTTTCTTTACGCGAACTTCAGTTTCTTGCATGAGTCGGAGTCGATTAGTCCATCCAGATAGAATGGTATAACAATCCAGGGATTATTGTTGGGGTGGAACGAAGTACATCAAAAAGTTGTGGAACGCAACCTGTGAATTGTACTCATTGAGCACACCTTGCGGGTAAAGTGACTGGAGCGCCTGCAGACCCTGGCTGTCCTCCGGTTTGATCAGGAACAGCTTGGCGCGCGGGTCAGCCGCAGTCTCCGCCAGCCCCTCCGGCCAGATGGCATAATCTTTCAGCGGAAAACCGGCGTTCATTCCTACCAGCCGCGTATCCACCCAATGCGGGTAAGCCAGCACCCAGGCGGTATCCGGAGTCCCGACCGTATCGGCGAACTGGCCGATCACTTCACCCATCTCGGAAGTATTCCAGGATGACATTACAAACACGCGCTGGTATTCATCAAAAACCAGACCGTAATTCTGTACGGATGCCAGCAGGATGCACACGATCCCAAATCCCCATGCAACTTTCGGGCCGAGATTATCTCCCAACCGGGTGGAGAGGGCGGTCATCAAGCCATCCAGGGCGATTGCAGCGATCAAAAACATCGGCACCAGGACGCCCGAGAGACGGTTAAGTGCCGGATTCTCCTCAGGATAGGCCAGCGAGAGGACCGATGGCATCATCAGCAGCGGTATCGAGAGCAGGATAAAAAGGTCCAGCCAATGCCGGCTGCGCACGTAACGCACGATCAGCAGGATGACCCCCGAGAAATACAGTGCCCCGGTGACCACGTCCATCACCGGGCGATGGGTCACAGAGACCACCCAGATATCGCCGTTATCCCAGGCGAACATGGTCAGCGCTTCCCACAAATTCTGGAGGAATATCTGTGCCGCCGGACCCGGCAGCGGGCGTTCGACCGTTCCAAGCCTGGAAAACGAGCGGAAAGCGAAGCCTTCCGGATTCTCCAACGCATAGCGCAGCAGGGGCAGAAAGACCACCAGGGAGACCAGAGCCAGGATGCCCAGGAATACCAGTGTCTGCCGGCGCACGCCTTGAGACTGGCGGTGAAGAAGGAAGATGCCCACTGCGACCACGATGACGACGGGCAGAATGCGAATGGGTGTATAGCCATGCAGACCAATACCGAGGAACAACCCAGAGAGGATGAAGTCATTGCGGCTTGACCTGCGGATGCCGCGCAGCAGGAAATACAGCGTGGGGGCGACGAACAGCGGGTAGAGCGGGAAGCGCAGGCCAACGCGGGAGATCACATTCGACCAGTAGGCGACACCTGCCAGCACCGCCGCCAGCAAGCCGATCCTGCGGCTGCCCATCTCTACCCCGAGCAGATAAAGGAAAGGCAGCGTGAGCAGACCGGCGAGTGCAGTACCGATCTTCAGGCTAAGATGTGATATCCCGGTATTGAAGAGCTGGATGACGCCGGCTGTCATATACATCTGCAGGGCTTCGCGCCCGGTGTTGCGCACGAAGAAAATGCTCGGCTCACCATTCAGCACGTCCCAGACGTCCAGCAGCTTCTCGGCGTGGTCGCTGAACATCTCCGGGGGCACCTGATCCAGCCGGTACAGCCGGAAGAAGAGAACCAGCGCAGCAGCAGCCAGCGCCACCAGAGTGCTCCATGTGATGGTGAGCTTCCACTTCGCGCTGTGTCACTGCTGCCCTCAGCTTCTGCCACCAGGGCATCGCCTGGGGGTCGGGCAGCCACAGCGACCACATCAGAAGCAGCAGCGCCAGCAGCCACAGGCTGACATTCAGCGTGGTGAAGCGGTTCCCGGCGAGCAGATAATAAGCCAGCCCGGCCACGAATACAGCTGCGATGAAGCCGTAAAGCCGCAGGGTCAGCGGGTCTTTTCTGATCTGTATTTCCGGCAGGGCAGCCGGCGACCATTCCCCGCGCCAGCTGGCAGCTACGATGCCGATTGCCGAGATCAGGTAGAGGGCTGCTCCGAAGGTCCAGCTGCGGTCTGGTCCCGGCTCGAGGGAAGCCTGCGCAAAAAATGCCAGCGTGAAAGACAGCAGGGTCAGCCAGGGGATCGATGCCGCACGAATCGCAGACTTGCTGCGTGCCTGAACAGTGACACCGGGTTCAGACTGTGCCTGGACCTCGCCCTGAGCCGCGGCTGGCAGCGGTCCTGTTATATCATTGCCTTCCGCTGCAGCAGGGGGGATTTCAGGCGCCGGCCCACGCCAGGGCGTCAGCTTTGCCTTCAAATAGTCGAGTACGCTCGGCTCATCCATAGTCTACTGTTTATCCGCCAGTACGATCATGCTCTCGCCTAATCTAAGCGGTATGATACTCCATCCCAAAATTGCCTGCAACCCCCCCGGAGCGCCGAAGATCACTTTTTGCAGTTTTGTTGGCAGCCAGGAAATGTAAGGGGCGTCCCAGAAACCATCCGAAAATATGCGCTTTGGGTGCAGGTGAAAGGAGCGCAGGAGATCGAGCCACAGCTCGGGTGGACGCATGTTGATATGGGTCGGGTCCTGGTAGCCAATCCAGCGCTCTTGCTTCACCCCACGCATCGGCGAAGACAGGTTCGGCGTGGCAAGCAGCAGCAGACCGCCGGGAGCGAGCACGCGGCTCATCTCGGCGATCGACCGCTCCGGATCAGGCAGGTGCTCGACGACGTGCTTCGAGATGACGATCTGGAACGAGCCATCCTGAAAAGCCCCCAACTCTTCCGCCGACAGCAGCAGGAAGCTCCCCTGCGGCACGTTGCGACGCGATTCTGCCAAAGCCCAGGGATTGATATCCGCCCCGTACACCTGGTAGCTGTCGACCAGCCAGGCGAGTAGATGCCCCAAACCGCAGCCGACCTCCAGCACGCGGCCTGCTGAAGGTCCGTGCCGGCGAGCCAGCGTCGCATAGTAGCGGTTTGACCACCAGTACTGGCTGTAGCGATCGAAGGATACGTTAGCGTAGGCAGCCCGCTGGAAGTACGTGTCGTCGAAGGGGTTGTGTGTGTCTGGCATCTTGGGTTATGTGTATCAGCTTGCCGGCTTCCTGGCGACATAGAAGGTGAACGTGCCCTGTGGATGCGGGTCAGGGGTGGCGTGTGGGCGGACGAGATGTTCGGTGAGCGCCAGGTTCCAGCGCCGGGGGACGAAGAGCCAACGCCCGGTCAACGCATGCGGGAGCAAGGACGGGGCACCAAAATAATGCCCCCACTCCAGGGCACGCATCGCCTGCGGCGAGAAATAATGCCACCACTTCTCCAGCACCAGCCCGGCCTCTTCCAGCCAGCCTTGCCATACCTCTGGGGGTTGGGCGTGGTGGACGCGTGACATACGGCGGAACCAGCCAGTATAGGCATCGCCCAGGCGCGAGAGACCAGCCCGGGACAGCCAGCCGGGGATAGACAATTCGCTCAGATAGCGCTCATTGGGCACGCAGAACAGCAGCGGTGCCTCCGGCTGCAGCACTCTGGCGGCTTCGCACAGCACATCCTGGACATGCGGGATGTGCTCCAACACCGAATTGCTGAACGCGCTGCCGAAGCAGTTATCCGGGAAAGGTAATTGACCGGCATCACCCTGCACAAGCCCATTATAGCTGCGCCGTTGGGCGGCCTCCCGGATGGGAGCTTGCCAGGGATCGATCCCGCATTCAACCGGCTCATCGAAGACCAGGGAGGCAAAATGCCCGTCCCCGCAGCCGATATCCAGACGGGGCGGGGGCAGGGCGTAATCCTGGTAGAACTCCGCTTCGACTGCCCTGACAAGGGCACGGAAGTACGGCAGATCGCGCAGGTGCAGCCACAAGAAATCCTTACCCGGCGGCGAGCCGGGTTCAACAGCTTGCCTTCTCAGGCTCATCGCTGGCGTCTTTTCTCCTGCAGCAGCCGCTCGAAAAGGCTCTCGTACCTGGCGGCTATCGCATCCGGTGTAAATCGCTGCCCGATCTCAACCGGGTCGGCACGGTACTGCTCCGGTTGAGCCAGGATATCCAGGATGGCACCCGCCAGGGCTTCGTGGTCACCGATCGGAACCACTTTCCCCATCCCGGTGGTGATCACCGGCTGGCGCACACCCGGAAGGGACGAAGCGACACAGGCGACGCCGTTCAGCATGGCTTCGATCTGCACCAGACCGAACGCCTCGGTCGAGTTCAGGCTGGGTACGACCAGTACATCCAGGTTGGGATAAAAGGATGCCATCTGCTCCGGCTTCAACACACCCAGGAACTGCCAGTGAGCGCCTGTCTGGTAGCGCTGGATGGTAGGCATCAGCCAGTCGTGATATTCCTGCTCACCCAATACGTCTTCATACTGACCGGCAAAGAGTACCTGGGCGTCCGGATATGCTTCCAGGATACGCGGCAGGGCGTTCAGCAGGATCTCGACGCCCTTCTCGGTCGCCAGGCGCGCCGCCATCCCGATCACCGGACGCCGGGTATGGGTATCAAACCGGCTGGCGAAGCTCTCTACCGCACCATTGGGAGGCACCGGCAGGACGACCGGCGGAGGGATGATCTCCAACTTGTGCGGGTAGCGGGAGAGATAATCCGAGTGGTCGGCGTAATCCTGGGTGTAGGTGATGATCCGGTCAGAGAGATTGGCTGCCATGCGGTTCATGGCATGGACGACCTGGTTGACGATGAAGTTGAATGGACCGGGCGGCAGGCTTAAGTCACAGTGATAGGTCAGCACTGCCGGCCTGCCCATCCTGCGCGCCCGCAGCGCTACTCCGGGAGCATCGAATTGGGGAAGGTGAAGCTGGACGACATCATGCTCTCGCACTAACTGAGTTGCAGTCCTACCAAAGGATGGTGCGATGACCCCTTTGCTGACCCGCAGGGCAACCGGGACGCGTACGATCTGCACTCCATCGCCCTCCTCCCGCAGCGGCAGGTCTTCTTGGTACTGGGTTGTGAAGATGGTGACCTGGTGGTCGCGCCCTGCCAGGGCTTTTGCCAGCCGCTCGGCATAGATCGTCAGACCGCTTGTGTGTGGGCGGTAGTAGGTTAGAACGGTCAGGATTCGCATGCTACAGCAGGATCTCTCGGTTCTGTTCAGCCCAATCGATCAGCCGGCGAACCCCCTGCTCGACCCCCACTTCCGGCGCCCACCCCAGATCGGAATGGGCTTTGCGAATATCTGAGATATAAACTCGTTGGTCACCAGGACGCCAGCTGCCCACCACCGCGGGGATCTCCTTACTAAAATATCGCTCCAGCAGGGGCTGGAATTCTTGCCACACCGAGATGGTGTTTTGATGTCCACCGCCGATATTATAGACCTGCCCGGCGGCAATATCGATCTGATCCAGGGCGGCATCATACACATCTAATAGATCATCGACATACAGCAGATCGCGCACCTGCTTGCCGTCCCCATAGATGGTAATCGACCTGCCAGCCAGCACGGCAATGATGAACCAGGCAACCCAGCCCTGGTCCTCCATCCCGAACTGCCGTGGGCCATAAATGCAGCTCTGGCGGAAGACTACCGTCGGCAGTCCGTAGATGCGGGAATAGTCGCGTACATACTGGTCGCCGGCTCCTTTGGAGCATCCGTAAGGGGAGTGGAAGTCGAGCGGCATTGTCTCCGGCACGCCATACGGCAGACTTTCATAATGATAGCGGGTGTCAGCTTCGGAGACCCGGATATGCTCCATACCGCCATATACTTTGTTTGTCGAGGCGTACATAACAACCGGCTGACGACCAGAACTCGCGCGCCGCCTCCAGCACATTGAAAGTCCCCAGCGCATTGGATTCAAAATCGGGGCGCGGTTCCGATACCGAGCTGGTAACGGCAACCTGAGAAGCCAGATGAACGATCACGTCCACATCCCGTACAGCGGCGTTCAAGCGCTCTGCATCCTGCACATCTCCAACCACCAGCTGGAACGATCCGCTGCCGTACTCAGCACCCAGCCAGCTCAGGTTCTTCGGCGCACCTACACGAGACAGGTTATCGTACACCGTAACGTCCTCGCCGCGCTTCAGCAGCCGGTGCACGTAATTCGAGCCGATAAATCCAGCCCCACCTGTCACCAGGTATTTCTTGGCCATTATTCGGGTTGAACCTCCGCTTCGGGCTGGATGCTGCGCATGCGCCTGTACAAGCCGGTAAGCAACTCACCATCCCGGACGAGGGCGAATACCCCCAACACGCCGGTTATGGCATACTGGATGACATGCGCCGTGATTGCGGCTGCCAGAGCTGCCGAGGAGTTGACCCCAAATATAGCCAGCGCACCGACCATGGCTGCTTCGAAGACTCCCAAGCCTCCCGGGGATGACGGCACTGCGATCCCTAACGCAGCGACGATCAAGCTGAAGCTCGACCAGAGGGGTTTCGCCTCGGGGACGAATGCCCGCACCAGCACATAGTACTCCATGAAGGCGATCGCCCAATTTAGCGTGACCCAGCCGATTGCGCGCAGGAAACGGCGCCCGTCGGTAAGCACCGCCAGACCGGCGATAAAGGATGGCACGATCTTGGCTGTCAAACGTTGGATAAACGGCAGGCGTTCGCCGATCTTGTCATTCATCCGCAGCGCCCAATCCCGGTTGCGCGCCAGGAAGAAGAGCACCAGGAAGACAAGCAAAATCCCGGCGCCCATCACCACTGCGAAGGAGCCCTGCCCGCTGACCCCTACCACGAAGGGCAGCAGCAGGAAGAACAGCCCGATGGCATAGGTGATATCCATGATGCGCTCGATCAGGATGGACGGCAGGATCTCCCAGAAGCTGAGCCCCGATTTCTTGCCCAGCAGGAAGGCGCGCGCCACTTCACCCAGCCGGAAAGGCAGCAGGTTGTTGATCAGGTAGCCTTCGTTCAAGGTCCAGAATACGTCCATATAGGCGGCTTTATCCTGCAGCAGTGTGCGCCAAAACAGGCCGCGCACAGCCAGCCAGAGTAGGATGAGCAGCACCGCCAGCAGAATCAGGCGACCATCCGCCAGCACCAGGGCATCCCGAAGCTCGCCCAGGTCTGCAAAGTAAAATACGACCGCCAGCGAGAGGATGCTGATGATCACACCAGGGAGGATGCGCCGCCAGTCTCCACCCTTGTTCTGTTTCACGGGCTGGTCATTTGCATCCAGCCCGGCAGGTTTATTCATCTCCATAACGCAGTACGGCCAGGAACGCCTCCTGAGGGATCTCTACACTCCCCACCATTTTCATGCGCCGCTTCCCTTTCTTTTGCTTTTCCAGGAGCTTCCTCTTGCGAGTGATATCGCCCCCATAACATTTCGCCAGCACGTCTTTGCGGAGTGCTTTGACGTTGGCCCTCGAGATCACCCGCCCGGCAGCGTATGCCTGGATCGGCACTACGAACATCTGCCGCGGGATGATATCCTTGAGCTTGGAGATGATCGCCTGACCTTTATGGTAGGCGTCATCACGGTGCACGATCGTCGCCAGGGCATCCACCGGCTCGTTGTTCACCAGGATCTCCAGCTTCACCAGATCGTCCACGCGATATTCCAGGAACTGGTAATCCAATGAAGCGTAGCCGCGGCTGCGAGATTTCAACTGGTCGAAAAAATCGACGATCAGTTCCGATAGCGGTATCTCGTAGTTGAGCTGCACACGGTTGGGCGCCGGATAATCTTGATCGACGAAAACGCCACGCCTCTTCGTCGCCAGGTCCATTACCGTCCCGTAGAAATCGGTTGGTGTGAAGATCTGGATATTCATCCACGGCTCGCGGATCTCGACAACGCGTGATTCGTCGGGTAATTCTGCCGGGGAGTCGATCCGCACCAATGCAGCATCGTCCAGGACGACTTCGTACTCCACGGAGGGAGCGGTGACGATGATGTCCAGGTCATACTCGCGCTCCAGCCGTTCCTGGATGATCTCCATATGGAACATGCCTAAAAATCCGCAGCGAAAGCCGAAGTTGAGCGCCTGGGAGGTTTCCGGCTCGTAGATCAATGAGGCATCGTTGAGCTGCAGCTTCTCCAAAGCGTCTTTCAGGTCCCCGTACTCTTCACCCTCGACAGGATATATGCCCGCAAAAACCATCGGTTTGGGTGTCCGGTAGCCCGGCAATGGGCTCGCGCTCGGCATCGAAGCGTGGGTGAACGTGTCGCCAACCCGGCACTCGCGGACAGTTTTTAAACCGGTAGCAATATAACCGACCTCACCGGTGGATAAGGCTGGGGCAGGCTTCATATGCGGTGTGAAGACACCAATCTCAATCGGTTTGAGCTCGGCGCGGCTGGCCATCAGCCGCAATGTCTCCGTAGAGCGGATGGCGCCATCCACCACACGTATGTATGCGACAACACCCTTGTATGAGTCGTAATGCGAGTCGAAGATCAAGGCGCTCAAAGGTGATCCCTCGTCACCCTTGGGCGGCGGGATGTACCGCACGACAGCTTCCAGGACAGTTTCGACGTTCATACCGGCTTTGGCGGAGATGCGGATGATCTGGTCCTGCGGCGTCCCCAATAAGCTGCTGATCTCCTCCGCGACCTCATCCGGGTGCGCCGCCGGCAGGTCAATCTTGTTGATGACCGGCACGATCTCCAGACCGGCTTCCACCGCCATATACAGGTTGGCGATCGTCTGGGCTTCCACACCCTGGGAGGCATCTACGACCAGGATGGCGCCCTCACAAGCCGCCAGGGCGCGTGAGACTTCATATCCGAAATCGACGTGACCCGGGGTATCGATCAGGTTCAGCTCGTACTGCACACCATCGGCAGCGTCATACAGCATGCGCACGGCAGATGCCTTGATGGTGACGCCTTTCTCGCGCTCCAGATCCATGCTGTCCAGGACCTGGGCGGTCATATCGCGGTCCGAGATGGTACCGGTCAGCTGCAGCATGCGGTCTGCCAGGGTCGACTTTCCATGGTCGATATGGGCGATAATGCAGAAATTCCGTATATGCTCTGTGCTCATAAGCGGGTTGAAGTATACTCGATTTTCAGCTCACAGCCCCGGCTCATCCTCCCCCTGCGGCGTGGCGACGCTATCGACCAGCGCCTCCAGGTCATCCCGTACTATGCCCGGAAAACTCAGCCCCGCCAGGAACTCAACATTCCCCTTCGGCCCCATTAGCGGTGAGCGCACCAATCCTGTGACCGCATAACCCGCCTGCTGAGCGTAATCCAGCACTTCCAGCAGCACCTGGCGGTGTACCAGCGGATCCCGGATGACACCATCCCCTTTTGCTACCTGCTTACGACCGGCCTCGAACTGGGGTTTGACCAGGGCGATCACGGTACCGGTCTGACCTCGATCCGGGGCGATATCGCCTGCCTCAGAATCAGGAGGCGGTGATCCTTGGCTGCCAAACCAACCCCGTACAACGCCCAGCAGCAGCTTCAAGGATATAAATGAAGCATCGATGGTAACCAGGTTGACGGGCTCGGGCAGGTGCTCGAGGTAGCGTGCGTTGGTCTGCTCCATTACGACCACACGCGCGTCCTGGCGCAAGCGCCAGTGCAAGATCCCCTTACCGACATCGATGGCGTAGACTTTGGCAGCGCCATGCTGCAGCAAGCAATCGCTGAACCCGCCGGTTGAAGCGCCGACATCGGCGCAGATATACCCACTCACATTGACAGCCAACTCGCGCAACGCGTACTCGAGCTTCTCACCGCCTCTGGAAACATAGGGCGGTCCTTCATCCACTTCCAGGCTGACACCGGATTCCACATTTACTGACGGCTTCAGCACCACCTGACCATCTGCCCGCACCTGACCCGCCATAACCAGGCGCTGCGCCTGAGAGCGGCTCTCGACCAACCCGCGCTCCACCATCAGCACATCTACGCGTACTTTCTTCGGCATGTGCATATTCTATCACCGGGAGATATTCTAAACTGAGCCACGCTCCGGTGGGCTTTCAACGCTGAAAGCCAGCACGATTTCAACGTTCTCATGAAAATCTAACCGCAGACAGCACTCCACAATATCTTAAGGCGGGTATAATTTGCCAGACGATAAGAATAGAGTTACACAGTTCGGGGGGACCCCAAGCCCTCCACTAATTGTGTAAGTCACAAATCAAAGGATTATTGAGGAGATATTCATGACCGAACTGGCTGATCGCGCCATTCAATACGCCCACCAGAACCGGCAGCGGTTCCTGGGCGAGCTTATCGACCTGATCAAGATTCCATCCGTTTCCACTCTCCTGGAGAAGAAGGGAGATGTACGCCAGGCAGCGGAGTGGTTGGCAGCGAAATTGACGAAAATTGGGTTAACCGGTGTGCAGGTAATCGAGACGGCAGGACACCCTGTGGTGCTCGCCAAATCCCACATTGCCGGCCCATCAGCTCCGACCGTGCTGATCTACGGGCATTATGACGTGCAGCCGGCTGAACCCCTGGAGTTGTGGGAAAGCGGCGCCTTCGAGCCGACCGTACGCGGGGAGAACCTGTACGCGCGCGGCGCCAGTGATATGAAGGGGCAGGTGATCGCCTCCATCGCGGCGATAGAATCTATAATGCAAGCAGGCAGCCTCCCGGTGAACGTCACATTTATCATCGAAGGCGAGGAAGAGATCGGCTCACCCAACCTGGGAGCTTTCATCCGCGAACACAAAGCGCAATTAACATGCGACTTTGCCGTCAATCCGGACTCAGGCATCCTGGGACCCGATATCCCGTCCATCACGTACGCCTTACGCGGGCTGGCATACTTCGAGCTGCGGGTGACAGGGCCAAGCCAGGACCTGCACTCGGGGGTGTTTGGCGGCATCGTTCACAATCCTGCCCAGGCGCTTTGCGAGCTGGTCGCGGGGATGCACGATGCAGAAGGGCGCATCACGCTGCCCGGGTTCTACGACCGCGTGCGCCCCCTGGATTCGGAAGAACGCGCCGAGCTCGCCCGCCTGCCGGTGAACGAAGCATTTTACAAGGCACAGACTGGCATTGAGGTGCTGTGGGGTGAAGCCGGCTATACAGCCGTCGAACGGCTGGGGGCGCGCCCCACCCTGGAAGTGAACGGCTTGCTCTCCGGATTTACCGGTGAAGGGTCGAAGACCGTGCTGCCCGGCAAGGCAATGGCAAAGATATCCTGCCGTCTCGTCCCAGACCAGGATCCCGAACAGGTCTACCAGCAGATGCTGGAATATCTGGATAAGAACGCCCCGGACACAATCCAATATGAGCTGATCAAGCTGGCCGGCGCGCCGGCATCCATATCCGACAGGAATTCACTCAGCGTGGAGGCGATGGCCGGTGCAATGGAACAGATCTGGGGGAAACGCCCGGTCTTCCGCCGTGAAGGGGGCAGCGTCCCGGTAGTAGGCCAGTTCCAACAGATCCTGGGTGTCGAGACAGTCAACGCCGGTTTCGGGCTCCCGGACGACAACTACCATGCGCCCAACGAGAAACTGCACCTGCCGACCTGGCAGCGGGGTATCGATACCTTCATTTATTACTTCGACAGCCTGGCAGGATAATATTTGGATAGGCCTTAGGCACTTGGGAGAGAGTTAGGGGAACTTATGAGCGAGCTAAAATTGCCAACATATGGCGGTCAGGCAGTGATCGAAGGGGTAATGATGCGCGGCAGACAGGCATTCGCGGTTGCCATGCGCGCACCCAACCAGGAGATTGTCATCCACACCGAAGAGCTGGGAAGGATTTATAAAAGCAAATGGCTGAAGGTACCCTTCCTGCGCGGAATGGTCGTGCTGTGGGATGCACTCGGTCTGGGTATGCGCGCTCTGACCATCTCCGCCAACACGCAAACCGATGAGGACCAGAAGCTGGAGGGACCGGCGCTGTACCTGACGCTGGCAATCTCCCTGGGATTTGGGATCGGGCTGTTCTTCCTGCTCCCGGCGGCGGCGGGTCAGCTCATCGAAAGCCTCCTGGGGGTGAGCGCCTGGTGGGGGAACCTGGCAGAAGGAATCTTCCGTCTGGTCCTGCTGGTCGGGTACATCTGGGGCATCGGCTTCATCCCCGATATCCGCCGGGTATTTGCGTATCACGGCGCGGAGCACAAGACGATCAACGCTTTCGAAGCCGGCTCGGAGCTGACCCCTGAAGATGTCTCGCACTTCTCTCTGCAGCACCCGCGCTGCGGAACGGCGTTCCTGCTGACCCTGGTGCTGCTCTCGGTGCTTATCTTCTCTCTGCTCGGTCCACTGCCCCTGGGCTGGCGGCTGATCAGCCGCGTGCTGCTGATCCCGGTGCTGGCAGGGATCGCATACGAATACACCCGCTGGACGGCCAGCCATATCGATTCCCCGGCGGTGCGGGCACTGATCAAGCCCAACCTGGCGCTGCAGAACCTGACCACCCGCGAGCCCAGCCTGGAAATGCTGGAGGTCTCAATCGCAGCATTCAATGCTATGCGCAGCGGAGAAGAGCCGGTCAGCCTGTAAATATCGATCCGACCACCGAAATTACACCCTGGCCAGCGCTGCACGGACGCTGGCCTGTTTTATGAGATGAGTTTAGTCCTTGAGCGTATCCCGTAAACGAATCGCCGTCTTCCTTCTGGTCGGACTGATCTGTATGGGGGGTTTGGCGCTGCTGATACCGGCCTCTTATGCCTGGATCAATTTTCGCCCCCAACCTGCCCCGGTTAACCAGGAGCTCTACCAGGGCATCGAATATACCCGCCAGGTGCGCAGCGACCCGAGAGCGATGGTCATCCACATCGTCACGGTCGACCTGCGCTCGCCAGAGATCAGCTTCCTGGTGACCCCAGGCGATGCGGACGATCCGCTGCCGCTGAAGGCGCGCACGACCTCCCAGTTCCAGAGAGAATTCGACCTGCAGCTGGCTATCAACGGGGACGGTTTTTCACCCTGGCATTCTAACGGCTTCTTCGATTACTACCCACACAGCGGAGACCGGGTGGCGCCGACCGGGTTCGCAGCCTCCAGGGGAGAAGTCTATTCCAGCCAGACGGATGCCGAACCGGTGCTGTATATCGCCCGCACCAACCGGGCACGCTTCAACACACCCATCGGCAAGGTGTACAATGCCATCTCGGGCAATATCATGCTGGTCGAAAGAGGCCAGCCAGCGCTCTACCGGATGACTCCCCCCAACCACGCACCGCGGTGGCTCTGGATAAAGCCGGCAAGCGCCTGATCATCGTGGTTGTGGATGGACGGCAGCCCAGATACAGCCAGGGGGCGACGCTGGTCGAGCTGGCAGACATCATCTTAGAACTTGGCGGTTATACGGGGATGAATCTGGACGGCGGGGGATCCAGCACGCTGGTAAGGGCGGGCCGCGGTGGGGTGCCGGACGCTGCTGAACTCACCTATCGAGCACGGCATACCGGGACGTCAGCGAGTGGTGGGCAACCACCTGGGTATCTACGCAGGACCAATCAGCAGCGACGATTAGCTCCTGTCATTGCGAGGCGATCTCTGCCTCGATGCGTACATCGCAGCAATCCCGCAGCTGTGGCCAAGATTACCAGAATGAGATTGCTTCGCTCGCACAGAACGCTCACTCGCAATGACGGAATGATATTAGGATGGCCCATAAGCTGTTTCTAATTACCTGGGGGGTTTCCTAGCTACTCGCCGATGATCTGTACCAACCAGCTCCCGTCGGCGGGAGCGATTGTCGAAATCCACATAGATGATCTGCTGCCAGGTCCCCAGGGTCAGCCCTCCGCTGACGAAAGGCACGCTCAGCGATGGACCTAACAGCGCGGCGCGCACATGGCTGTGACCATTCCCGTCTCCCCAGCGGGCGTTGTGGGCGTAGTGCCTATCCGGCGGTACGATCTCATCGAACAGGCGCTTGAGATCGCTGACCGCACCCGATTCGTACTCTATCGTGGTCAGGGCGCTGGTCGAGGAAGGGCAGAAAACGGTCACGACCCCATCCCCAAGGCCGGATTCTTTCACTGCACGCCTGATCTCGCCGGTGATGTCGATGATATCGGCATCCCCGCGCGTGCTCAATTGAACCGCAGATGTAATGATTGCCATCGGACCTCCTATCTGGGTCCCAACAGGACCAGAAAAATTATAGCATGCAGGACTGCGAGACTGAGCTGTATGAATCGAGGGATGGGCAGCCATTATCGGGAGCTTTACGTTTTCCGATAATTGTTGTAGACTTCAAATATGCAAATCGATATCGAGCTATACCGGCGGGAGATCAAGGTATCATCCGATCCGCGTCTGGAACTGTCTATCATCGACATCCATCCCGAACATGCGCAGCAGACGATCGTGTTCCTGCACGGGTTTGGCGGCCGGGCGACGCAGTGGGTGTACCAGCTGCAGGCATTCTCAGAGTCCAACCACGTACTGGCTATCGACCAGCGCGGCCACGGTCAGTCCGGGAAGAATGGGACCGACTATCGCGTCCCGGTGCTCGAGGCGGATATCCTGGCAGTGCTGGATGCCCTGGGTATTACGGAGAAGATCATTCTGGTTGGGCATTCGTTCGGTGGTGCAGTAGCCGCAGAGTTCGCAGCCAACTACCCCAACCGTGTCAGCCAGCTGGTGCTGATCGCCACAGCCGGGGAGTTCAGCCTCAACCCGCTCTACCGCACTTTACTCAAACTACCAGGGACGACGCTGCAGGGATTGGCACCCTTCACCCGCCAATGGCTGGGCGCGCCACCGAACATCCTTAAAGCCTGGTACGACCAGGCGCTCGCCAGGTGGAAAGGCTGGGATATATTTCGCCGCCTGACCGTCCCAACGCTGGTTATACGGGGCCATCAGGATCGGGTCTTCGAGAAGCCGTCCTTCGAGGAGGTGGCGCGAGCAATTCCGGCTGCCGAAGAGGTCGATGTTGGCGCATCCGGGCATATGGTCATGCTCGAACGGCGCGAGGCGGTCAACCGAGCCTTCAGCCGCTTCCTGGAGACTCCGACCCGTACCTGGCGGCAATCCGATGACCCAACCGGAGAGATCGACCGCCCAGAGCTGGTCGCTGAGAGACCCTGGCTGCCCTATTACGACAGGGGAGTCCCGCACACCATCGCTATCCCGCGCATCCCCCTGGAATTCCTGCTCCGGTCGGCTGCCAGGCGATTCCCCAACCGGACGGCACTGATCTTCGAGGGCAAGAAAGTCTCCTACCGCCAGCTCGAGAGACATGTCAACAGGTTTGCCAACGCGCTGCTGGCCTCCGGGCTCCAGAAAGGAGACCGGGTAATGCTGCTGCTGCCAAACCTGCCGCAGCTGGTGATTGCCTTTTATGGCACATTGAAAGCGGGCGGTGTGGCTGTATTCACGCTGCCAACCACCGAGGTCGATGAACTGATCCGTCAGGTGAACGAATCGGGTGCCACCGTGCTGGTGACCCTGACCCAATTCGACGAGCTGATCTACCGGCTGAAAAGCCAACTCAGCGAGGATGAGGATTCGCCGCTGAAACACGTGATCTTCACTCACGTGGTCGACTACCTGCCTTTCTACAAACGCATCCTATTCGGGCTATCCCCCCAGAAACGCCGGCAGCACCTGCTGAACATCCCCATGCTGGCAGACATGCACGTGTTCAAACCTCTGCTGCGCGATTCCAGCCCAGAACCCCCAGAGAACGATCTGTCTGCGAACGAGCTGGCTTGCATCATCTACACCGGCGGCACAACCGATCTCCCCAAGGGGGTGATGTTATCGCACTACAACCTGGTGGCAAACGCGCTGCAAACCCGCCACTGGATACCGGATGCAGTCGAAGGCAGCGAGCAGTTCCTGTGCGTGCTGCCTTTCACGCACAGCTATGGATTGACCACTGCGCTCAATGTACCCATTTCCCTCGGGGCAACGCTGATATTAAAAGCCAGGTTCGATGCCTTCGACCTGCTGAAAACCGTGAGGCGCACCCGCCCGACGATCTTCCCAGGGGTGCCGCGCATGTATATGGCGATCAAGGATTTCCCCGGGGTCAGGAAATACGGGGTCAGCTCGATCAGGTTCTGCATTAGCGGCTCAGCGCCCCTGCCGGTAGAAGTTCAGGAAGCGTTCGAAAAACTCACCCGCGGGCGGCTGGTTGAAGGCTATGGGCTCACCGAAGCCTCGCCGGTCACGCATGCAAACCCTTTGAGCGGCTTACGGAAGATCGGCAGCATCGGAGTCCCTTTCCCGAACACCGAGGCGCGCATCGTCGACCTGCGCAAGGGTCAGCGCAGCGTCCCGCAGGGTCAGATCGGAGAGCTGTCCATCCGCGGCCCACAGGTGATGATGGGCTACTGGCAGCAGCCGGCGGAGACGAAGCGCGTCCTGTCCGCGGAGGGCTGGCTGCTCACCGGGGACGTGGCGCAGATGGACGCCGACGGGTACTTCCGGATCATCGCCCGCAAGGCGGATCTGTGGTATCCTGAGAAGAAGACCGACCCGGCCTTCCCGCGGGATGTGGAAGAGGTTCTGTACGAGATCCCGCAGGTAAAAGAGACCGCGGTTATGAATATCGCCGGTCAGACGGTCGCCTTTATCATCGCGGATAAGGACCGCCCGAGCGCCGAATCGGTCATCGCTTACGGCAAACGCAGGCTGCCTCCCCACCTGGTCCCCAGGCTGGTGATATTCGTGGACGAGTTCCCGCGCACTTTTATCGGCAAGGTTCTGAGACGGGAGCTTGCCCGCCGTTTCGAACAAATAGATACCAGCGACGGGCAGGACACTGAGCCGGTCGAAGCAGGTTAATAGAGCTGCACACCTTATTCGTAGATATTCGTTTTTATGGCCACTTACTCAATTCAAGAATTCGAACAAATCGATGGCATTCATTATGCTGTGGATGGCGATGGACCTGCGGTTATTTTGCTTCACGGGGTAGCCGCCTCGCTTCACGATTGGACCAGGCTGCTCCCGGCACTGGCACAGGCTGGCTACAGAGCCTATGCACCCGACCTGCCGGGGCACGGCGAGAGCGATAAACCGGATGACCCGGAGCAGTACCATATCGATGTCATCCTGTCGCGGGTCAGCCGCTGGATCGATTCGCTCGCCCTGCAGCGACCTGCCATACTGGTCGGTCATTCACTGGGCGGCTACCTCAGCCTGGCATACGCCGACCGCTACCCCGATCTGGTGCAGGCGCTGGTGCTGATCAACCCATTCTATACACCAGACCAGCTCTCGACCGTCCTGCAAATCGCACGGCGCAGACCAGCGCTGGGATCGAAAACCATGCGTTGGGTCCCGGAATGGCTGCTCAATACGGTGCTCGGCTGGGACCAGTCCAGCACGGCGGATTTTTCGAGCGAGGCTCGCCAGCAGATCGCCAATGATTACAAGCGTGCCTCGCCTCACTTCGTGTACATTACCAAAGATATCCCCAATCTCACCCCTATCCTCCCAGGCATCCGGCATCCCGCCCGCGTGATCTGGGGCGATCGAGACATGACTTTGAACCCCAACTCCTTCCCCAGACTGGTCGATCTTCTGTCCGTAGCGGAAGGTCACACGATTGCCAACTGCGGGCACCAACCCCATATCGGCAAGCCAGCCCAGGTCAACCAACTGGTGATCGAGTACCTGGAATCACTCCCAACTTCCGTCTCCCGGGAAGTATGGTCGTGAACCAATAAACATTGCTTCCCTTATCTGACACCAGATGGTCAAATTGATCTTGCGCAAAGAAGAATTCGAGGTAAAAGCGGGCATGACCGTCCAGCATGCTCTGGAAAAGATCGGTATGGACAGCCACTCGGTGCTGGCAACCCGCCAGGGGGAGCTGCTGACCGATGACGAGATCCTGAACGAGGGGGATGTGATCAAGCTGGTACCGGTGATCTCTGGCGGCAGCGCATGAAGTGCAGGAAGTGCGCTGAGAAGGCAGTGATCAATATGCGCCAGCACAAACTGGCGCTGTGCAAGACTCATTACCCGCAGTGGATCGTCGAGCAGACCCAGCGCTTTATCGAGAAATATCATATGTTCACCCCTCAGGAACGGGTGCTGGTGGCGGTCTCAGGGGGGAAAGATTCACTATCCTTGTGGGATATCTTGTGGCAGCTTGGCTACCAGGCTGATGGGCTGTATATCGGTCTGGGTATCGATGAGGGCATCGGCTATTCGGAGGAGTCCCGCCGCCTGTCTGAGCAGTTCGCAGCCGAACGCGACCTGAACCTGCTTGTCGTAGATGTCGAACACGAATACGGCAGGACGATTCCGGAGCTGGCGCTACAGAACTACCGGGGGAAGGGGAAGCCCTGCTCTGTCTGCGGGCTGTCGAAACGGCATATCATGAACCGGGCTGCAGTCGAGGGCGGCTACGATGTGCTGGTGACCGGGCATAACCTGGATGATGAGGCAGCGGTCCTGTTCGGTAATACGCTGAACTGGATCACCGGCTACATGCTGCGCCAGGGTCCTGTGCTGCAGGCCAGACCAGGCCTGGTGCGGAAAGCCAAGCCTTTATGCCGGTTATACGAGCGTGAGATGGCAGCTTATGCACTGGTACGCGGGATTGAGTATATCTTCGACGAGTGTCCGCACGCGGTTGGGTCGAAAACGATCTACTATAAAGAACTGCTCAACAGGCTCGAAGCCGACCGACCGGGGGCAAAGTTGAGCTTCTATCTTTCATTCCTGCAGGCCAAGGCAAACGGGATATTCCACATACCGGACTTTGAGCAGGACAGCTCAACGGAGATCGGCGTGGACGGCAAGCTGCTGCTCGCCTGCCCAACCTGCGGTCAGCCGACCTCTACCGGTGGGGAATGCGCTTTCTGCCGGATGGTGGCTGTCCATCGCTGAGCAGGCTATCTCCCAGTCAACCTGGCAGATTAAGGACGTTAAAATCAAGGGCGGTCGCACTGACCGCCCTTTTTCTCAGCATCTTCTAGGCTACTTCCAGGTAGCGTTCGACCTCCCAGTCGGTGACGCGCATCCTGTTCTCTTCGATCTCGCTCCACTTCGCCCGGTGGAAGGTGCCGTAGATGACCGGACCCAGAGCCTCCTTGAGCAGCGAGTTGTCATCCAGCTCCCGCAAGGCTTCTGCCAGGGAGCCGGGCAGCTCCCCAATACCCTGAGCCTGGCGTTCCTCCGGGGTGAGGTGGTAAACGTTTAGATTGTTCAGCGGCTCTGGGCAGGGCAGCTTGCGGTCGATGCCATCCAGAGCGGCTGCCAGCATTACCGTCAATGCCAGATATGGATTAGCAGATGGGTCGGGGAAGCGCAGCTCAGCCCGCATAGACTTTTCACGACCCGGTGTAAAGTTAGGGATGCGCACCAGCGCCGAGCGGTTGATCTGCGCCCAGCCGATGTATACCGGCGCTTCGTAACCCGGAACCAGCCGCTTATAAGAATTGATGGTGGGCGCCACGACTGCCGCCATAGCCCGGGCGTGGGTAAGCTGCCCGGCTATGAAGCCATAAGCCAGCGGCGAGAGATGGAAATCGTCCTGAGGATCAAAAAACAGATTATTGCCCTGGTCGTCGAACAGCGACTGGTGGCAGTGCATCCCCGAGCCATTGATGCCGAATATGGGCTTGGGCATGAATGAAGCGATCAGCCCGTGCTGCGCAGCAATCGCCTTGACGGTATATTTAAGCGTCAGGATGTTATCGGCGGCGCGCAGGGCATCCGTGAAGCGGAAATCGATCTCGTGCTGCCCAAGCGCAACCTCATGATGACCCATCTCGACCTCAAGCCCCATGCCTGACAAGGCGGCCATCAGCTCCGTCCGTACGCGCACAGCCTCGTCATTGGCTGAAAAATCAAAATATCCACCCACGTCATGCGGCACCGGGTGGATCGTATCCGGCCCATTGCGGCGGAACAGGAAGAATTCTGGTTCTGGACCGACATTAAAGGTCCAACCTCGCTGCTTGATTTTTGATAAGATATGTTTCAAGACACTGCGCGGATCACCTAAGAATACTGCCCCGCCAGGCTGGTAGATATCACAGAATACCCGTGCCCGTCTGAGTTCTGCCGGGCTCCAGGGCAGGACAGCGTATGTGTCCGTGTCGATCACCAGGCGCATATCGCTCTCCTGGATGCGGGCAAACCCCTCTACGGAGGAGCCATCGAACCAGACCCCATCTTCCAACGCGCTTTCTAAGCGTTGGGCAGGTATATCCACGCTCTTCACTGCTCCGGTCACATCGGTAAATTGCAGCGAGATAAATTTAACATCATCCGCTTTTACTTGAGCGATCAGTTCATCCTTGTTCATTGCTAACCTCCAAAATATAAAATGCCTTTCACAGTTGGTGGAGGGGAGCTCACCAAGCTGTGTTACTTCTCGAAATATATTAAAAAAGACGCCTTGGACGTGGACGTCTCTTGTGCTGGTTCTACAAAAGCCCCCAACTGTCACGTGTGCCTATTGGCACGGCTGTTCAGGTCTGCGGCTCCTTGCTCTCGGAGGATTTGCTGCTGTTCGATTCCGAGTTCACCTTCGATTCACTCCCTTCGACTGATTTTTCGCCAGACCCCGTGCGGCTTGCACCGGATGGAGAGCGATGATCTGTCGTGTAGAAACCTGACCCTTTGAAAACAATCCCAACAGGCGAGTAGACTTTCCGGAGAGCCTTTTTCTTGCACTCCGGGCACTTTGTCAGCGGTGTGTCGTTGAAGCTTTGCTGTCGGTCAAACTGCACACCACAATTTTCACACCGGTACGTGTACGTAGGCATAGATGGACCTCAAAAAACTGGCACCAGATTGGATGCTGGCGCTTTGCACAAAAGTTGATTATAGCGCGCTCAGTAGGGATTGGCAAGCCTAGGCAGGGCTGGATAATATAAGAAGTATGTAAAACTTAGCCAATTGGTGTAATTAAGGGCAAAGTGAACACAAAATCGCTGCCCCCAGCGGAGCTCGTCTCCACCCATATCTTGCCCCCATGGGCTTCCACCGCCAGCTTACAGAAGGTGAGACCCAAGCCGGTCCCGCGCCGGCGGCCGCGCAAACCGGGGACTTGACCGAAGCGTTCGAAGATCTTCTCGCGGTACTCCACCGGGATACCGGGCCCACTGTCACTAACCCGGATACAGGCCATCCCGGATATATCGCTTATCTCTCCCGAGATGACCGCCTGCGACCCGGAGGGTGAGTATTTGAGGGCATTATCAACGAGGTTGGTCAACACACGCGCGATCTTAACCTGATCGATATTAAGCCTGGGCCATTCGGAGGGAATTCTTGTTCTGCAAGATGACGCCATATTCCAGCGATTGCGGTAAGAACTCCCTAACAACCCCAGAAACCACGCTATGCAGGTCCACCGGGGTACAGCTAAGCTCCATCTTGCCGGAATGCAGACGGGCGATATCGAGGAGGTTTTCGACCAATGCCAGCACTCGCTGAGCGCCGCGACGGGCAACCTGTACTCCCTGCAGGCTCATTTCGACGTCATCGACCTGTTCGGCTGGCAGGGTCGATTCCACCACTTCCAGTGCGCCAAGCACTGCGCTGATGGGAGAGCGCAGGTCGTGGATCAGGGTCTCGGTGATCAGCTCACGTTCCTGCGCGACGCGCTGCTCATCAGTCATATCGCGCAGTACCAGCATCCAGCCGACCGCCCGGTCAGACTCCCCATGTACTGCAACGATCGAGCGTTCAACTACCAGCTCGCCGGTTGGGCTATCGATCACCACCCGCTGGGTAGATGGTCTGTACAGCTCGCTGATTAGCGGCACTCCATCCCCGATTCCCAGCCGCCGGCGTGCCAGCTCTGGCAACCCACCCGCATCCAACCCCTGAATTTCAGACGCCTGGAGACCAGTTATGTTTTCCAGCGCCTGGTTTGTCAATATCACGCGCCAGTCCCGGTCGAACAGCACGATCCCCTCGCGGACGGAATTGAGCACGACAGACAGCCTCTCCCGCATCGTAGAAATATCCGAGAACAGGCGGGCGTTCTGCAGCGCCCCTGCCGCCTGGCTGGCTAACTGGCTGATGAAGGTCACATCGCTGTCGCCAAAGGCGTGCTCCGCTTCACTCTCCAGGCTGAGAACGCCCATTACGGAGGATTGGTGCATCACGGGCACACTCAGGTGGGACCTTGCCCTGCCAAGGGTGAAATCATGGTGGCCTTGCTCGAGGTGGATTTCGGGCAGGTTGACCGGCATCTGCTGGCGGGCGGAATACACTGGGGTGCATTGCTCTACCAGCGGAGAGGGAAATGCGGTTTGGTAGCCGCGCTGGACTTTTACTTCCAGCTGCTGAGTCTCAGGGTCGTAGATGCTGAACATCCCCCAGGTAGAGTTGGTAAACTCCATGGCGGAATCCAGGATCAAATCGCCCAGCAGGTCGGAATGGATCGCCGCGGCCAGCTCACGGCTGATCGCTTCCAGGACGGAGAGCTGGTGGACACGCCGCGATAAGGCCATATCGGTGCGCTGGTGGAGGCGAGCATTAGAAACTGCCAGGGCTGCCAGGGCGGCGAATGATCCCAGCAGTTCCAGTTCCTCCGCGCTGAAGATGTGACGCTCATCATAATACACCGCCAGATACCCGATCTGCCCATCCGGTGAGACCAGCGGAAAACTGCCCAGCGCAGCGATACCTTCGCGCTGCAGCAGCTCTGCGTGCTGAGATTCGTAATCCGCCTCGCCGGTATCCTGGACAAGGTCTGGCTTCCCGCTGCGCAGGCAGCGGGCGCGGGCGTCATCGGCAAAAGGGAAGCTCCGGTTCTCATGCACGAACGCATCCGATAAGCCCTCGGAATAAGCAAGCAGGATCAACCCTCGCTCCAGGTCCAGTGTAAACACGGCGTGCCGCCGCACCCTTACAACGCTGGTCACCGCCTGACAGACACATGAGAAGACGTGCTCCATATCCAAACTGCGCGAGACATCGATCGAGAACTGGTTGATCGCCTCCAACTGAGCCGCCCGCTGGCTGAGCTTCTCATGCAGCAGGGCATTGGCAACCGCCACACCTACCTGCCCGGAAATCGTGCTGAATAAGTCCAGGTCTGCCGCAGTAAAGGATACTTGCTGTGAATAAGTGAAAACTGCCAGGCAGCCGATTACCTGGTCGGAAGAGCGCAGCGGTACGCCCATCCAAGCAGCCGGGGCGTCCTCCCCGACGGGCAGACCGATGCGAGCCAGCTCCTGGCGCGCCTGCGTGGGGATTAATATCGGCTTGCGGTCGAAAATTACCCGGTCGGTCAGCCGGTCTGCCTTCTGGCGCGTTGCCCATGCCTGGCGCTGTCCATGCTTTACAGCCAGCGGATACCAGATAGCCTGGTTCTCATCGTCGTAGATGGCCACATAGAAATTATCCACTCCGAAATGCTCGCTAATCAGGCGCTGTAAGTTTGGCAGCAGCACCGCCATGTCCAGCGTCGTCTGGATCGCATGGCTCACCTGGTTGATCGTGTTTAAGTCTTGTTCGAGCTTGTCGTGGCCTTGCTGGGTGCGCTGGAAATAGTACAGCAGCGCGGCAGCCAGAGCGACCAGCAAACCCACCCACAGCAGATCGCGAAGCGGCGCTGCGCTGACAGCCAACAAGATCAGGACAGCCAGTCCGGCCAATATAAGGACCAGGCGGAAGTACCAGACAGGGCGGGGCGGTCGATCGGGCATATGGGTATCCAGGCTGTCAGCACGAGCGACTTCAGCCTTTCACCCAATTATAACTTCAGTCCTTGTCTCGCCAAGCTGTTACCGAGTTTTGCTACAAGCTATCTCAACATAAAGTGATTGGGGTGTTTTGCGGCAGCTGCCGCAAAACACCCCTTATCTACCTTTTTGAGATGAGGACTGGATTACGGGGTGCGGGTTGGGGAAGGGGTCCTCGTAGGGGTCGGTGTCCGGGTAGAGGTGGGAGTGGGAGTCGGAGTGCGAGTAGGGGTGAAGGTCCGAGTTGGAGTGGAAGTCCTGGTCGGGGTAGGGGTCGATGTGAGGGTAGGGGTATAGGTACGCGTCGGCGTATAAGTGGGGGTTGTGGTCGGTGTTCTCGTCCTGGTCGGTGTGGGCGTGCGAGTCAGCGTGGCAGTAGGGACGGTCAGGGTCGCGATGCGCACATCCGCTTCGAGCGCCCATTCCTCCGGGAAGGAGTCCGCTCCCAACCTGACCAGCGCTCTCCAATCTGCCAGCGCATCTAGGCCGCGACCCAGCAGCTCCAGTGCCTGGGCGCGCCAGTAATAGAGCTGGGCCAGCTGTTCATCGCTCTCCGCCAGCGGAGTAGTGGCATCGATAACCGCCAGACCGTCTTCGTAGCGTTCCGCAACCACCAGGGCGCGGCCGAGCGCAAGGGTAATATCGAACGACCCGGTTTCATAGCGCCGAGCAGCCAGCAGGTCGTTGACCGCCTTCTGCCCCTCACCCTGGTCAAGGTAAATCAACCCGCGATAATAAAATGCCTGGGAATGCTCTTTATCCAGCTCAATGGCTGCGTCCAGCGCTTCCAGAGCCGAATCGTGCTCATCCAGTGCCAGGTAGATTGCGATGCCCAGGGAAGACCAGGCGTCGGTGTTCTGCGGGTCGTAGAGCACATAAGTCGTCAGAACCTCGTGTGCTGTCTCATATTCCTCATTTGCCATGGCAGCCTGCCCCAATACCAGATAAGCCTGGAGCAGGGTCAGATCGCGCTCATGCGCCTGGGTTGCAGCTTCCAAGGCGGCGGGTAGATCATCAGCCTCTAAGGCGAGCTGTGCCTGGTACAAGTACAGCAGCGGAGATTCGGGCATCAGCTCTGCCACCGCGTCCAGATCTTCAGCAGCCACATCCAGATCACCAATATGCATCCGGTAGGCAGCCCGCTCCAGGTAGGCTTCAGCCAGACCGGGATCGTACTCGATCGCCAGGTCCAGTTCATCGATCACTTCAGCCAGGGGATCGAGCGCCAGCATGGCCCGCGCCCGGCTGAGATAAGCGGGAGCGAAATCGGGGAAATCGGCGATGACCTGGTTGTAGGTTTTAATCGCCTCGCCCGGATCGCCTTCCAGACGTTGGACTTCACCGATATAGTATAGGATGTCGGGATCGACGGGCTCGACCTGCTGGAAGTATCGCAGGGCATTCTCCCAGTCGCCACGCCCGAAGGCGCGCAGCCCCAGGCGGTAGGCTTCGCTGATCGGGTGGGGTGTGTTTACGTAAAGCGGGGTCGGGGTGTAGGTCGCTTCCAGCAGCGTCCACAGCGGCGGCGGGCCGGTTTTGCGCGGCAGGGGAGTGTTCTCGACCACCTTGGTGGCGCCGATCAGCGTTGGAGTGCTGGTGAAGGTGGGTGCCGGACCGGGGGTTTTGGTGGGTCTGGCAGCCACTTGCGCGGGTCTGCGCCCAGGTAAGAAGATCGCCCCGAAGATCAATCCGGTAACGATCAAAGCCACAGCAGCCAGCACGCTGATGCGGAAGACCGGTCTGGCCCATAAGCCTCTCAGACCGGCCGGCGGTTCCTCTTCCAGCGCCACCGCCCATTTTCTTGGACTGGGAGGGAATGGAGTGATCGAATCGTCGGCGGGGATCGCCCCCGCGATCAGCAAACCTTGCCTGGCAGCCCGGTTTTCCGGGTCGTAGCGCAGCACGGACTGCAGGCAATAGACCCGCTCTTTGGCCGACTCGACCACCGAGCTCATCCACAGCCAGTAAGTCGGGTTGGTCTGGTCTGCCCGCAGCAGGCGAGTCAGCAGGTCACGTGGCCCGCGCCCGCTGGCCTGCATAAATGGCTTCGACTGCCTCGCGCAGCATGACATCATCGGACATTCCATCACCTACCGCTAGAACCTATCCTATAATGCTCCATCAGGTAGTGAAGACTTCCATACGCATTGTGACTTCATTACCGCCAACATATTTCGGATCGGTTCTTAGCAGTTTAGCATAGCCGCGCCATGCCGACAAGACAAAACCGCCGCAACCCGGTTATCAACTCTGATAGGTAAGTAAATGGGGTGTTAAAGCCCAACCGCAAGCAGCGGCACAGGCGTGAAGACCAGCACGAAGATCACCATCCCCAGCACGGCGACCAGCCGCCGCTGCGGATCGAGCTGGGTGATCTGGTCCAGCGGCTCGGCGTGCATCCTCCCCAGCAGGAAGATCAGCAATGCCCACAGCCACCAGCCAGACCAGAAGAATCCCAGCATGACCAAGGCTACCAGGATGAAAGGCAGCAAGACTGTGGCGCGCTTGCCCAGCAGCACATAAATAATATGACCGCCATCGAGCTGCCCGGCGGGGATCAAATTCAACGCGGTAACCAGCAGACCTGCCCAACCGGCCCAGGCGACCGGGTGCAATAGCACGTCGACTCCACCCAGAGGCAGCGGCTGCCCGGTGAAGAAATAGCGCACCCAGTAGGTCAGTGGGGTGAGACCCTCGAAGCTCACCGGCACCGGCAGCAATCTCCCAAACACCAAAAACTTGCTCAACATGTACAGGATCGAGTTGCCTTCGATGGTCAGACCCTGCCCAGGCGGTAGAAAGCTGGGTATCGGACCGACGCGGGAGAGGCTCAAGCCGATAATCACCACCGGGATGGCGACGACGAGACCCGCTAGTGGACCGGCGATACCGATATCCAGCAGGATGCGCTTGTTCCTGGGCGGCTCCTTGAGCTGGATAAAGGCACCCATCGTGCCGAATGCACTGAATGGAAAAGGGATAAAGTAGGGCAGCGTCACGTGGGTCTTGTGATAGCGCCCAGCGAGGTAATGCCCGAACTCGTGCGCCAGCAGGATCGCCAGCAGGCTAACCGCAAACGCCAGACCACCCCCCAGGCTGTCGATCACATAAGGAATCATTTCCGGGAGAGTTGGATCTAATGGACCGTCGTACACTCCCCCCAGGGTATACATGATCCCGGCGAAGATTACGCTGAGCACCGTGAGAATGAACAGCACCAGATTGATCCAGGTGCGCGACTTGCCGGGGTTGATCACTCCTGGGATGAGCAGGATGGTCTGCCGGTCCCCGTCCTTGCGGAACATCGGGATGATCTCGACCGGCTTCAATGCATAAGAGAGCTGGTCGTAAGCCGCCTGCGAGTCAGCATCGCGCAGGTGACCGCGATAACGGACCAGGTACTGCTTCCTCAGGTCGCCATGTGTGATGTCTTCGATCACAAAGACTCGCGCGACGATTGAGGTAAGCCGGTCGTAATCGGTCGTTTCGGGGGTATCCTTAGGAAGCATGCTAAACCTGAATAAGGCGGGAGTGGATGGGAGTCGAACCCACCGCGGCCCGCAGAACGACCCGCCACCGGTTTTGAAGACCGGGGAGCCCACCGGGACCCAACCACTCCCTTGGATAATGAACCAGCAGATTATAACAGATAGGCACCTTTGCAGATTGGTTAGCTGACCGATCTGGTCAGTTTTATTACGTACAATTAACGGATGGATCGGCCTAAACGAGTTAAGCTATAATTATGAAATGTTAAGCAAACGGAAACCAGGCAGAGATTATAAGCGGGTCGCGTGGCTTTAACTACACCCATTCCAGGCATCAGGATATTATCCAACCTATGAACGGAATCCACCTTCCCGCCGTCCGGCTTCGGCGGCTGAAGTGGCTGATAATTTTCATCACAATCCTCACCATCACAGCCGGTGAGATAATCCATGCCTATCAGCAGAACAACTTTCTGACGCATTTTATCACCTGGATTGCCGGGATTGCGGCAGCGGTGGTGATCATCGAGATCGCATTCCGCCGGATCACCGCCATCCAGGGGCAGCTGGAGGATGTCTCCCAGGAAAGCCAGGAGCTTGTCCGCCAGCAGACATCTCTGCTCCGGCTCAGTGATAAACTGGCAGCGATAACCAACCCGGAGGATATCTGCAAGATCATCTCACAAGAGCTGCAGGAAACCCTCGGCAGCGAACTCCGGGTCTTGTGCCAGTTCATCGACCTGGACGGCGGTATTATCGAATACGCAGCTGCACAGCCACGCGAAGTCATGGATTTGCCGGGGATATCAAAGGAAGGGCTGCCTGTCGAGCGTCGAACGGTCAACATACCGATGCAGGTCGGAGAAGTGTATGTCGGCGAGCTGATCGTCGAAGCGGAGAACGGCAATAAACTGACCGAGGAGAACCTGTCAATTATTAATGGAGTAGCGAACCAGGCGGCGCTGGCGATCGAGAACGCCAAACTGATCGCCGAACACAAGAACTACCAGCGGGATGCAGAACGCAGGGAGGCCGAGCTGCGCGTCCGTGAACGGTATCTCAGCTTATTGAACGAGATCACCCGCACCACCCTGAAGACCCAGGATTTCCAGGCAATGCTGCAGTCTCTGGTCGAATACCTGGGAAAGCTGCTGGAGGCCGATAACGTCCTGATCATCCTTTGGGAGCCGGTGCGCAAGCTGATGATCCCCGCGGCAGCGTACGGACCTCTGCGCCAGATATACAGATCGATCCACTTCGACAGCGGCGATCTGCCCTTGGTGCCCTCGGTATTGAATGCCGGCAGGAACTTCTCGAAGTGAGCAACACCAGCAATTCACCATATATCAGCCCCAGACTCTCCAACCAGCTGCAGCTCAAATCGCTGCTGGCTGTACCGCTCGTCGCCGACAACCAGAAGATGGGTGTGGCATTGGTATCCTATAGATCTGAGCACAACTTCATCCAGCGCGAGATCGCCCTGGCTGAACAGGCTACCAACCAGCTTGCCCTGACGATTGCCAAGTACCGGGCGATGGATGCTCTGCAGCACCGCACGCAGGAGCTATCCGCGCTGCAGAAAGCGACCTCCGCCCTGCTCACTACCCTGGATCTGGAGGTGCTGCTCGGACAGATCCTGGATGCAGCCATCAGCGCCATCCCGGCAGCGGAAAAAGGCACCCTGCACCTGGTTGCCAGGGATACCGGTCAGCTGCAGCTGCGCGCCGTGCAGGGTTATACCGACCCGCGCATCCGCACCTTCAACCCAACCGACAGCGCCAGCTTCCCCGCCAACGCTGTACGGGAGCGCAAACCGCTGCTCATCCATGATGCTCACGCCGATCCAGAGTCACGGCATGGGGGCGACATCCCCGAGTTGCGCGCCATCGCCTCTATGATCATTGCCCCGCTGGTGCTGGGCGGCAGGACGCTGGGTGCGGTCTCGCTGGATTCTTACCGGCGATATGCATTCACCGAATCCGACCTGCAGCTGCTGGTCAGCTTCGCGGCCACCGCCACGACCGCCATCCAGAACGCACAGCTGTACACCGAGGTGCAGAGACAGGCGATTACCGACCCACTCACCGGGCTGTACAACCGGCGCGGCTTCTTCGAGCTGGGACGGCGTGAGGTAGAACGCGCCATCCGGTTCGACCGCCCGCTGACTGCCATGATGATCGATATCGACCTGTTCAAACAGGTCAACGACACGAAGGGGCATCTGATCGGAGACCAGGTGCTGGCAGGGGTAGCATCCCAGATCGAACGCCAGCTGCGGCAGGTCGATCTGCCGGGGCGATACGGCGGGGACGAATTTATCGCCTTGCTGCCTGAGACCGATCTGTTCAATGCGTACCAGGCGGCTGAACGCTTACGGCGGAGCATTGCAAAGGTGATCTACCCGACGGAAAATGAGCCGGTCAGGATCACCGTCAGCATTGGGATCGCTTCGTTGAAGAAAACATCTGAGTCGTTGGAGACTTTGATCGAACGCGCAGACCAGGCACTGTATTCGGCAAAGCAGGCCGGGCGCAACCGCACTGTTCAGGAGAACGAGAGTTGAGGCTTGCGCAATCAAAAACCCCGCGCTACGATCGCGGGGGAAAGCTTGAGCGGTAGTGCCTGCCAGGCTCCTCGGCCAGGACTCGAACCTGGAACCTAGCGGTTAACAGCCGCCCGCTCTGCCAATTGAGCTACCGAGGAATTTTGCGAACAGGATTATAAACTCAAGCAGTAGCAGTGTCAAGGAATTATGATTTTAGAGGATAGGGTCAGCCAGATGGCGAACACAGCTGCACTATACAAACCGGATAATCCGGGATACCGACATGTGATGAGGCCACTATGGCATTGAAAGGCAACCTGAGGGACTTCACCGTCTCGCAATTATTGAACTTGATCAACCTGGCGCAGAAGACTGGCACACTCATCGTCGACGGGCAAAATGTGGCGATCCAGGTCTCGTTCAGGGAAGGCAAACTCGCATATGCCAGGGTGGGTGAAGAGGATAATTCACTGGCCACAATCCTGTACCGTGCCAAAAAGCTGTCTGCCGCTCAGCATAAGATCATCAAGGAGCGCGCCGGTCAGATGAGCGACAAAGAATTAGGCTTGCTATTGATCAACGCCAATTACATCAGCCAGCAGGATATCCTGATCAGCCTGCAGAACCATTTCATCGGCATCCTCAACCGGTTGTTCACCCTGGTTGAAGGGCTGTTCCGATTTGAAAGCGATGTGCTTCCACCCGGCGACAAGATCACTGTACGCATCAACCTGGAGAATATCATCATCGAGGGCACGCGCCGGATGCGCGAGGTGGAGCAGCTGCAAGACGAGATCCCCAGCCTGGATATGGCACTCAAATTTTCCGACCGTCCGGGAGCGAATCTGCGCAACCTCAACCTGAGCGTAGAGGAATGGCGGGTTGTCTCTTATATCAACCCGAAAAACTCGATGCGCCAGATCGCCAAAGCTACAAAGCTTAATGATGTCGAGATCAGGCGGATCGCTTACAGCCTGCTGCAGGCCGGTCTGGTGGAGATCGTGCGCCCAGAAGGCGTACGTCCGGTTCAGCTCCCCTCACGGCAGGCCGCTCAAAGAGGCTCGCCGGAAGAGCAGAAATCACTGGTCAACAGGCTCATCAGCCGCATCCGCTCACTATGAGAGAAATTATGGCCCAATCAACATCGTCGATCCTTCTTTACACAAGTGTAAGGGTAGCGTACTATGCAAACAGTTAAAATGGTGGTCACAGGACCTTTCAATGCTGGCAAAACCGAGTTTATCCGCTCCGTGAGCGAGATCGATGTAGTTTCGACGGAGCGCAAGATTTCCTCAGTAGCCGAACGGGTCAAAGAGACCACCACCGTAGCGATGGATTTTGGACGCATTACTGTGGATGACGACCTGGTACTGTATCTCTTCGGCACACCGGGTCAGAAACGTTTCGACTTCATGTGGGAAATCCTCTCGGAGGGCATGTTGGGGTTCGTGGTGATGGTTGACAGCACACGACCCGAGACTTTTCGGGAAGCGCGCAGCATCCTGGAAACATTCCGCGCCTACGCCCCCACCCCTTATGTCGTTGCAGCCAATAAACAAGACAAAGAAGATGCCTGGGATTCGGAGGACATGCGGATCGCCTTGCGACTGGACCCGAATGTGAAATTGCTGCCCTGTGTAGCAGTTGACAGAGAGAATGTCAAGTCGGTCTTGTTGGAACTGCTCTACAGCATATTGGCTGAGATGGATCAGGGCGAGGCATAAGTGACGAAGATAGTACTATTGCCGTGTCATCAATTACTACCGATCAAGGGATCGTCCATTATGAAGTTTACGGGAGAGGGAACCCGGTTATTTTGCTGCATGGATGGCTTGGATCATGGGGTCTGTGGCAGGAGACAATGGCCTACCTGGGCCAGCATTACCGGACCTACGCGTTAGATTTTTGGGGCTTTGGTGAATCTGGAAAGAAACTGGAGAATTATTCGGTCCAAGTATTTGTCAGTATGGTAAACCAATTCATGGAGCAGCTGGGCATCGCCCACGCTCCGCTGGTCGGTCACAGCATGGGGGGGACAGTCGGGCTGTCGGTCGCTATCCACCATCCAGACCGGGTTCGCAAAGTAGCTGTGATCGGTTCCCCGATAGAAGGCTCGTCGCTCTCCATACTTTTGAAACTATTTGGCTACCGGTCAATTGCATGGCTGGTTTATAACAACTTATGGGCGTTCCAACTCAGCTACCGGGCACTGGCTCCGTTCTACACGAAAGATAAGCGCTGGCCTGCCATGATGGATCAAGACCTCTCCCGTGTTTCGCTCGAATCATTCCTGCTGAGCATTGCATCCCTGCGCAGCACCGACCTGCGACCGCTGCTACCCCAAATAATGATCCCTGCCATGGGTATGTACGGCAAAAAAGACATCGTTGTCAGCGCCAATCAGTGGGAGCCCATGCAAGCAGGCATCGCCCACGCTCGCATCGAGCTGTTCCCGGCAGCCGGGCATTTTATTATGTTAGACGAACCGCAGCGTTTTATGGAGACTCTGCGAGACTTCTTGGATGAAGAGATACCAACCCAATGAGCGCACAAGCTGCTGAGCTGTATTATCCGAATATGATGGCGAAGGTCATCCTCCAGGGATTGGAGGAGGTCCTCGGGGAATCCGGGCTGCAGTCGCTGCTTGAGCACGCCAATCTGGCACATCTGGTAGAGAACTATCCGCCGGAGAATTTGGATCGTGAGGTGCCTTATTCCCAGATCAGCCTGCTGATGTCCTCCCTCGAGGCTGTGTATGGTGAGCGCGGTGGTCGTGGTCTGGCAGTACAGTCAGGCAGGACAAGTTTCAAGTACGGCTTACGCTTATTCGGGCAGGCCCTCGATATCTCGGACCAGGATTTTCGATTACTGCCACAAACTACGAAGATCCGTCGAGGGGGCAGTATTCTTGCCGGGATCTTCAACGAGCATACCGACCAGCAGGTGCGGCTGGAGGAAGACGAAGCCAGCTTCTACTGGCAGATGACGAACTGCCCGCTCTGCTACCATCGCCATGTGGAGGAGCCCGCCTGCCATCTGGCCGTCGGGATGCTGCAAGAGGCGCTGTATTGGGTAAGCGGAGGCAAATTCTATAACATCGTGGAGACTTAGTGCATCGCCAAAGGCGATCCAAGCTGCACGATCAGCATTGATAAGCTGGCAATCGAATGATAGCAGCAGGCACCGGTAAAGCGATATGATTAAGATTATCCTGCAAGACCCACGCCATATATACCCGTTCAACGAGCGGGCGCGGGACTTACGCATCCAGAATAAACCTCTCTGGCTGGCGCAAAGGGATGTCCTGGCGCCCCACACTCACAGGGAGATGGAGCTGCCGTTTGGCGCTGACTTCCCCCGGGTAGACGAAGAGTGCCTGCTCTACCGGGATAACCTGTACTTCGACGACTATTATCTGGAAGCTTTCCTCGCAGAAGCAAAGCTGCGCCGGCGACCCTGCCAGGCAGCTTGCTCAGCCAATGACCCGGCTTTCAGAGAACACGCCCTGCCTCTCTCTACATCCTATACACCGGATGGCGACATTTATCTGACTGAATTATGGTATTTCCCGGATGGGATCCATTCCGAGATCGACCCGATGTCTGCCGAGCCGGTTGTGATCGACCTGGATTCAACAGAGGCCGGTTATTACCACGTCCCCACCTATATGGCCTACGAACAGGGTGACCTGACTTTCCAGGTGCCGCGGCGCAGCCTGATTGCGATTGATTCCTGGGTGCATATCTTCATCGCAGACATTGTCTTCGGACAATTTACCCGCGGCGCCCGCTTCGAGGAGAAGCTGGATAAAAATCCTTTCTACAAGCTGAAGATCCTCGCCAAAGCCATGCTGGAAGGGAAACAGGTGCTGGAAAGCTCCGAGCTCGTACACATCGGTCGCAACTGTGTCATCGACCCGCACGCCACCATTCACGGTCCGACGATCATCGGCGATAACGTCACGATCAATGCCGGTGCTGTGATCGAAAACTGCATCATCGGCAGCAACGTCAATATCTCCCAGGACTGCCAGCTTATGCTGTCCGTGGTCGGAGATGGTTCGTTTCTGCCATTCCGGTCTTCTTTGTTCATGACCACGCTGATGGAAAACAGCATGGTGGCCCAGAACACCTGCCTGCAAATGTGTGTGGTCGGTCGCAACACGTTCATTGGCGCAGGGACAACCTTCACAGATTTCAACCTGCTGTTGACACCCATCCGCGCCAGAGACGGCAATTGCCAGCTAAATTATTCCAACCGCCCTGTTTTGGGCGGCTGTGTCGGTCATAACAGCCGTATCGGTGCGGGTTTGATCATCTTTCCTGCCCGTACGATCGAATCCGACGTCGTGTTATATGCCACCCAAGACCGGCGCGTGATCGAGCACGACGTCCGTTTCGAGGACAGCGACCACCACCAGCTATCATTCGCCAACCTGCACCCGCGTTTATATCCCAGGATCGAGGAGCTGGCGATCGAATCCTGGTGAGTGCCGGGCGGCTGTTGAAATCATTATTGGATTGGAACAATACTGCGAAATGTATCCAGCAAGCAATGTAGAAGGTTATCGCAATCTCAATGGAGGCCATGATGGGTAAACCTCGCCTATTGATCGTCGAAGATGATTTCGACATATTGAATATGTTAAAGATCTACTTCACCGGGCACGATTATGAAGTAGAGACAGCACCACGCGGCAATGACGCGCTGGAGAAGACGCGCCAGAGTCTGCCGCACTTGATTGTGCTCGATATTATGCTGCCGGATATCGACGGTTTCGAGGTATGCCGAATCTTACGCACCCACACGCGCACCAGTCACGTGCCGATTATATTTCTCACCCAGAAAGATGAACGCAGTGACAAGCTGCAAGGTCTCGAGCTGGGTGCGGATGACTATATCACCAAACCATTTGACATCGAGGAGCTGAAACTGCGCGTCCAGCGGGCGATATCGCGTGCCGAACAGCAAAGCTTAACCGACCCTCGTTCCGGGCTGCCATCCGGCAGACTGATCGAGGAGCAGCTGCGGCGCATCATCCGGCAGCCTGCATGGGCACTGATGGATGTGCGCATCAATCACTTCGATACCTTCAAGGATGTCTACGGCTTCGTGGCAGGCGACGATGTGCTGCGCTTCACCGCTATGATGATCGGTGAAGTGATCGACACCCAGGGCACTCAGAATGATTTTATCGGTCATTCAGGTGGAGACAGCTTCATCATCATTACGACAGACGAACACGCCCCGAAGATCCGGCAGTCAATAAAATCACGTTTCTCGGAAGATGTGCTCGCCCATTACAGCTTTATCGACCGCGAACAGGGCTATGTTGTCACGATCAACGAATCCGGGCAGCAGGTCAAAACTCCATTAATGTCAATTTCGGTAGGGGTCGTTTCACCAGCCCAGTATGACTTCGCCGATATTCGAGAGATAACCGAAATCGCAGCAGAGGCCAGACGGTCGGATATTTAAACTTTTATCTAAGTTGAGCTTATTGCAGACCTGGGACGTAATGTCACAAATCGATCTACTCACCCTCGGTACTATCTTCGTGATGCTTGGATTGTCAGCCGCGCTGGCGACCCTGGTACTGGTGCGCAGGGTAAAACGTGCCGATCCAGAGACCACGCAGACTGAACCGGTTTTAGCGCAGATCGATGAGCCCGACCAGATGGAAGAAGGGGTGATCATCGTCCACGCCGGCGGTCGGATTTCTTATATCAACAGCCGTGCCAGAGAATACCTGGATGCTGCGCAGGACACGCCATCCATTGAAGATCTGAGCCGTAAATTCAGACCCAGCGATGCCTTCATCGAGAGCTGTTCAACCGCCGGCGAGCACCGCCTGCACCTGAACGGGCATACCGTCCAGATCACCACATACCCGATTCCATATGGGGATAACAAAGCCAACCTGCTCGCGATCCATCCCGTACAGCCGCTCTTAGAGCTTAATAACGATCATGGCGGTCCGGAGGAGAACCGCCAGTCTGCTCGCAGCGCGGTCTCTCTGCTAAACCAGATGGGACAGGCGATGGCTGCCAGCCTGGACATCGAGACCACCATATCTGCGATCCTGGAGAATATCGAAACGCTGATCCCATACGACAGCGGCGAGATCGCCCTGTTCGATGCGGACAAATTTCAGCTGACCGTATATAGACTGGCAAATATGGCTCAGAGGAATGGAACAGCTTTGGAAGTCCATTTCAGCGAACCCGGCGGGCGTGTTTTTTCTGAGGAACTGCTAGAAAAGCGCACCCCGATCATCAAGCTGGCATTGAACGGTGTCTTAGCGGGTGAGGCAAACACGGACTTAAGTATCCTTCCGGCACAATCATTCCTGGGTGTCCCGCTGGTCAATGGCGGAGATCTAATCGGCACGCTCGAGATCGGCTCGCTGTCCCATGAGGCCTATAGCCAGAATGATCTGGAAATCCTGCAAATACTATCCGGCCCTGCATCCAGCGCTCTAAAAAATGCCCTTTTATACAAAGATGAGCAGCTGCGAGGGAAGGAGCTTGCCGGGTTGGCCGATCTTGCCAGAGCAGTTGGCACCGGTAGGGACATAAAGAACCTGTTTGCGCACCTCATCGACAGCATTGCACCGCTGATCGACGTGAATTTCCTTGGTTTTATCCTCTACGACGAATTCCGCCGCACCCTGGAAGGGCAGCATCCCTTCACGGGTCTGCATGAAGACGTGATCGAATGGGCCAGCACGGTGATAAATCCCGGGACGCCGGGGGAGGAGCTGTGGCTGTCAGGAGAGACGATCATTTCCGGACAGGCAGCATCGGATCCCAAACTCCAGGCTTTCGGATTCGATAACCTGGCGGTTGCAGCCGGTATCACCCAGTTGGTGCTGATGCCGCTGACCTCCGGTGGTAGGATGCTCGGCTATATCCTGGTGGGGGATAAACAGGATCAATCCCCGTTCAATCCAGACGATATTCGGCTCCTCGAGATCATCGCCGGGCAAACCGGGCCAATCGTCGAGAACGCCGAGCTGATCCGCCAATCGGACCGCCGTGCTCAGCGTGCAGAAACCCTGCGCCGCATCGCCAGCCTGACCGGGTCATCTGCTACCCTGGACGAAGTATTGAAATATTCGCTTCAAGACCTGGGTCGCCTGCTGAGCGCAGACAAGGTCGGGGTGCTGATCTTCGATGAGGAGCGCGGTGAGATGCGCCTGCACAAGCCATCATTGTTCGGAATCTCCCCGGAATTTGCCAGCCGGATGGCGCCGATCTCATCCGAGGACCCGGATTTTGCTGACAGCATTTCCCGCACACAGAACTATCTTTTCAGCGATGACATCCAGGATGATCCCCGTCTGCCAGGACTGTATCACCCCCTGCTGTTCAGCCTGGGCTTGAAATCTGCGATTATCGCACCATTGGTCGTGCGTGACAGAGGCATTGGAGAGCTTCTGCTCGGCAGCTACCAGCCGCACTACTTTGCCCACAGCGACGTGCAGACAGTCATCACTGCCTGCGGACAGCTTGCCAGCCTGATCGAATCGGCTGCATTGTATACCCAAACGGATGAATCCCTACGCCGGCGAGTCGACCAGTTAACCTCGCTGACGCGCCTGAGCAGGGAGCTGAATACCAACCTGGACCTCGAAAAAATCCTGCGGCAGGTGTATGACGAAGTGCTGGAGACTACGCACGCTGATTGCGGAAGTATCGTGCTCTTTGAAATTGAAGGGGAAGATCTGAGCACACAGGAAGACGACCAGCAACCAGCCTGGCCCGGAATCCTGCTGCAGCTCGGTGATCCGCTTCTGGCAAGTATTCCTCTGCTTGAGACGCGGGTACTGCAGGACGGAGAAACGCTGATCATCGAGGATTACGAACAGGAGCCGGCTTCCGAAATAGAGAAGGTTGAGGCTGCCTACCTGCCTCCCCACGCCGATATCCGCTCGTCACTGATCGTACCGATTACATACCAGGGCAAAATCGCCGGTCTGATCCACCTGCACTCGAGAACACCGCGCCTGTTTGACCAGACTGCAAAGGACATCTGCGAAGCCCTGGCTCTGCAAGCCGCAGTTGCCCTGGGCAACGCTTATCGCTACCAGGAGCGTGTCCAGCAGAGCGAGATCCTCAACCAGCGTGTTGAATCCCTGGCCAAACTGCTGGAGACGTCCCTGAACGATGGATCGATAGAAGCGCTGGAAAGCTCGCTGATAAAGATCGCCTTGACAATTCAGGAATCAACCCAGTTCAACTGGGTTTCCATCAGTTATTACGACCCGGTAAGGGAACAGCTGATCCCTGCATGCAGGCCTGCATCCAGGCCTGCATCCGGGGTGGACGGCAGCCAAGACTCCGACCTGGAGGCGAGGGGTGCGCATTTAGCGTGGGAAAGCTACAACGACCTTGTCCGGCCTGAGTTCTCTCTTGGGAGAGCGACCTTCGTCCCAGTCGAAGAAACCCCAACAGCTGCTGGTGAAAGCGCCGGTAAAGCGAAGCCCGGCTATGTCTGGCAGACCGGAGACCTGTTCTTCATAGCATTGACCGACAACGAAGAGCAGCCACTGGGCGTCATTATCCTGCAAGAGCCACGCGATCACCTGCGTCCTGATCTCCAGACGATGGAAGCACTTGAAATTTTCATCCAGCAGACCGCCTTCGTGATCACAAGCCACAGGAATATCCGCGGGCTGAAATCTCGGGCGGAGCGTATTCAAGAAGACCTGGCTCGAGCAGAGCAGGCTGTGCATACCGCCCACAGCCACCTGCCAATCCTGATGCATAAAGACCTGGAACAAACGATCGCCGTCCAGCAGCTCAGCCAGAGGGCAGCACGCATCCGTTCCGGTATGGACATCTCCGAGATCATCAGCCGGCAAGGCGACCGCTCCAGTGCATTGATGGTATTTGGGCGAGAGATCCTGACCCGTATGGATCTGGATATTGCCCTGATCGTCGAGCCCGGGAATCACGGACCCCACCTGCTGAACAGCCTGGGGCGTGTGCCGGGCAATATCCAGATCGAGGCGCTCATCGGGCAGCGCAACCCGCTGCTGCACACCCTGCAAACCGGCGAGCAGATCCTGGTCTCCCGCCTGGAGACAGATTCTGAGTGGTCTGGTTCCCCATTGCTGCACACGCTGGAGGCAAAGTCGTTCATCTGCATACCGATCTTTATTGGAGCGAGACTGGACTCGGCGATATTAGCCATCAGCCAGAAACCCCTGGCACCATTTTCGGCGGAGGATGAGCAGCTATTCTCCTTGCTGGCGCGGAATGTTGCTATCACGCTGCAGAATTTGAACCTGCTGTTGGAGATCAGCCAGCATCTTGCAGAAGTGAACCTGCTGCTGGACTTCAACCGCCAGCTGAGCAACCTGGAGCCGGAACGCATCTTGCAGACTCTTGTAGAGAGCGCCCTGCACGTCTTGCCGTCGGCTCAGGCCAGCCTGGTGGTGATCTGGGATGCGAAGAAAGAGCTGCTGATACCACAGGCGGCGGTTGGGTATGTGGATCAGGAGAAGATCATGCAGATCCACTACCAGCCCGACGAAGCCCTGCCTGGCAAAGCGTTCGCCAAGAACCAGTCTATCCGGGTGGATGAAGTGAATTTCCCCAGCCTGTATAACCTCTCCTCGGATATGCTGCTCAATTATCACGATGCCACCGATGGGCTGCTGCCGGTCTCCAGCATGGCCGTGCCGCTGCAGAAAGCCCCAGGCACCGAGCCGTTAGGCGTGCTAGTCGTCGAGAACTTTAAGGCTGCAGAAGCCTTTTCCATCGATGCCCAGGCGTTAGTGACATCACTAACCCAGCAAACCGCGCTGAACCTGGAGTATTCCCGGTTGTTCCGGGCTGCAGAGCTGCGCGCCAACCAACTGCAGGCGCTCACCGGAGCTGCCGCGATCATCTCCTCCAACCTGCAGCCTGACGAACTGGTTGGCTCTCTGCTGGACCAGCTCGAAGACATCCTGCCTTTCAATACCGGCACGCTGTGGCTGCGCCAGGATGACCAGATGTTCGTACATGGTACACGGGGATTTGCAGACAGCGATATCCGCACCGGTTTATCGATCTCGATCGAAGACAGCCTTTTGCTGCGTGAAATGATCGATACCTGCCAGGCGATCTATGTGGGGGATGTGCGCAACGACCCGCGCTTCCCGGCGCTGGTGGAAAACCCGAATCCATCCTGGCTGGGTCTCCCATTGGTCGCAGGCGGTGAGGTGATCGGTGTGATTGCCCTGGAGAAGGACGAGGAAGACTTCTACAGCGCCGAGCATATCCAGATTGCCATCGCGTTTGCAGGGCAGGCGGCGGTGGCTCTGGAAAATGCAAACCTCTACCAGCAGATCGTTTCCCGGGCAACGGACCTCGACCAGCGCTCGCAGCGACTGGAAATGCTCAATCGCTTCTCGACGCAGCTGAGCGGGTCACTCGATCCGGACCATTTGCTATCGATTATTCTCCAGGAGATCATCGATACACTCAACTGCAAGGCTGTAACCGCGGTTATGTTCGATGCGGCAGGGCAGGCGGTACTGAAAGCTGAGCTCCCCCCGCGCGAAGAGACGCTGCCACGCAGCTTACCGGAAGCGCCGATCTTCGAACGCCTGCGGCAGACCCTGGGGGTCTTTTACAGCGAAAATGTGAGTACGGAAGAAGAGCTGGCACCACTCAAGGAATATCTGGATGAAGTCGGCACGCAGTCCCTCCTGGCACTGTCGCTGGCTACCGGCAGCGACCTGCACGGCATCCTGCTGATCCATTCGGACCATCCGTACCACTACACCGCCGATGAAGTCGGGCTGGCAAAAACGATCAGCAACCAGGCTGCCATCGCTATCCAGAATGCACGCCTATATGCGGAGACAACCAGCCTGACGAACGAACTCGACCAGCGCGTGCGTGAGCGTACAGAGCAGCTGGCGCGCGCCCACCAGCGTACCGAGACCCTGCTGCGGCTGATCACCGAGCTATCCGCCAGCCTGGACCTGGAACAGGTTCTCACCCGCACCCTGAAGGTGCTCAACCAGATTATCGATGCCGAGCATATCACCGTGCTGCTCGCCCGGACCGGGGAGAAAAAACTCCATCACCTGGCTTCGGTCGGCTACCAAACTGCGCTAACCACGGATGAATTCTTTACATCGCTCGACCCAGACGAGGGCCTGGCGGGTTGGATCATCCAACAGCGCAAGCCTGTCCTCATCCCGGATGTCCGCGATGACTCGAGATGGGTACAGCTGCCCAACAGCACCGTCGAATATCGCAGCGCCATCGGCGTTCCGCTGCTGATCGGGGGTGTCTCACTGGGCACGCTGCTGTTTTTCCACCGCCGGGTAGATCATTTCTCGATGGACCAGCTAGACATGGTGCAGGCAGCCGCGAACCAGGTTGCGATCGCAGTAAACAACGCCGAGCTGTACCGGCTGATCCGCGACCAGGCGGAAGACCTTGGCAATATGGTCAGAAGCCAGCAAATCGAAACACAGCGCACGAAGGCGATGCTGGAAGATGTGGCGGATGGCGTCCTGGTGACGGACGAGACGATGAGGATCACACTGTTCAATGACTCTGCGGAGGAAATCCTGGGGCTCAACCGGTCGAATGTCATCGGCAAGTCGCTGGAACATTTCATCGGCATCTTCGGTAAGGCAGCCAAAGCCTGGATGGGCACCATCCGGACCTGGTCTCAAAACCCGGATACTTTCACCCATGGGGACACGTACGCCGAACAGATCGACCTGGATAATGGCAGAGTGGTCTCGGTCCATTTGGCTCCAGTAAGCCTGCGGGATAATTTCCTGGGTACTGTATCGATATTTCGGGATATCACCCACCAGGTTGAAGTTGACCGGTTGAAGTCTGAGTTCGTGGCAACCGTCAGCCACGAGCTGCGCACGCCGATGACCTCGATCAAAGGCTATGTCGATATCCTGCTCATGGGTGCCGCCGGTCCGCTCACCAACCAACAGGTGCACTTCCTGGAGATCGTCAAGAACAATTCCGAGCGACTGGCAATCCTGGTGAATGACCTGCTGGATATCTCGAGGATAGAATCCGGGCGGCTTAACCTCTCCATGCAGCATTTCGATCTGGCACCACTGGCGCATGAGACCACAACCGACCTGGCGCGCCGATCCCAGGAAGACGGGAAGTCTATGCAGGTCGAAACCGATATCCCGCGTAAACTGCCCAGGGTGTTGGGTGATCCCGAACAGGTGCGCCGGATCATCGAGAACCTGCTGGAGAATGCTTACTACTATACGGCGGAGGGTGGTCACATCCTGGTACGGATGCGGCGGGTGGGTGAGTACGTCCAGATCGATATTCAGGATACCGGTATTGGAATACCGCTCGATCTCCAGCCGCGGGTGTTCGAGCGCTTCTACCGCGGCGAGCATCCTTTTGTATTGGCGACCTCGGGTACAGGACTTGGGTTGTCGATTGTTAAGCACCTGGTAGATATGCACAAGGGGAAGATCTGGTTGGAAAGCAGCGGAGTTCCCGGAGAAGGCAGCACCTTCTCGTTCACGCTGCCTGTTTACAATCCAGAAAATTGACGAGGTATTATGGCAAGAATCTTGATTGCTGAAGACGAACGAGATATCCGAGATCTGATCAATTTCACGCTCAGTTTTGCCGGTCATGAAGTCACCGCGACCGCAAATGGTGAGGAAGCATATGAAAAAGCCCGGGAAATCTCCCCCGACCTGATCTTGCTCGACGTACGCATGCCGCGCATGACAGGTTACGAGGCTTGTGAAAAGATAAAAGCTGATGAAACCACCAGGCACATACCGGTTGTATTCCTATCCGCAAAAGGGCAGGAGAAAGAGGTCCAGACCGGGTTGGATGTTGGAGCCATAGAATATATATTGAAACCATTTGCTCCAGACCAGCTGACCGAACGAGTGAACGCTATCCTGGCTGATCGTAAAGAGGGTTAGCCAGACGATGAGGGGGAGCCGGTTCCGCAGAATACGGCATAAAGAAGCAGATGAGCGCGGTAATCCTGCACAGTGAGGTCGTACATTATGAGGTGCTCGGGCGCGGTCGCCCGCTGCTCTTCCTTCACGATTGGGCAGGCTCATGGCGTTATTGGATCTCGACCATGCAGGCTGCATCGCAGTCTTTCCGCACGTATGCCCTCGACCTGTGGGGGTTTGGCGACTCGGGCAAGAATCCCGAATATTATTCAATCGACCAGCAAGCCTTGCTGTTAGAGGAGTTCATGGATGCCATGGGCATCCTTAAGATTGCCATCATCGGTCACGGTCTGGGTGCAGTAGCCGGATTGGTATACACTGAGCGACATCCCGAATCGGTCGACCGTTTGCTGGCAGTCAGCTACCCACACCAAGACAGCGCAATCAATTCACGCTTCCGCAGCTCCAATCCAGTCGAACTGGCCGACTGGCTGTTAGGTCGCGGCCAGGCGACCGAGGCTGCCTGGTCGGAGGCAGGGAAAAGCGACCCCAAAGCCATTGCAGCCACCCTGGAGGCTATTCGAGATCTCGACCTGCCGAGCCTGCCAGAGCGTACCTCCCGACCGGTGCTGCTCGTCCACGGTAAAAATGACCCCGCAGTCAACACCCCCGAGCTCGATGAAGTCATAGGGTGGGGAGAGAACACCCACTGGGTTATCCTGGAAGGCTCAGCGCACTTTCCCATGCTCGACGAACCCAGTAAATTCAACCGCCTGCTGACCGATTTCCTGAGCTTAGCATCCGGCGAAAGCCCCAGGCAGCTGCAGTTGAAAGATGAATGGAAGAGACGCATACGCTAATATCCAGCTTGACAGGCAGTAGTCTGTAATAGTATACTGGTAGCGATAGACAATTTATAACGCACGGGGAGCCTGGTATTGCCAGGCTGAGAGGAGAGCCAATAGCTCTCGACCCGCGAACCTGATCCGGGTAATGCCGGCGGAGGGATTGCACGAATAGAACAAGCACCCTCCTCCAGCAAAGAGGAGGGTTTTTCCTTGGCTGAACGAATGCGTGCACTGGTCTTCGCCAACGGGTTGATAACCGATGATGGAAGCGTCCGCGGATTGTTTGAGACCGGAGACGTGATCATTGCCGCTGATGGCGGCGCTTTGCACTGCGCCAGACTCGGCATCAACCCAGACTACCTGATTGGCGACTTCGACTCGCTCCCCGAACCTGACATGGACCGGTTTATCAAGGCAGGGAGCGTGGTGATCCGCCATCCCTCGCGTAAGGACTATACCGATCTGGAGCTAGCGCTGCTGCACGCCAGGTCGCTTGGGATCAAGGATATCCTGGTGTTCGGGGGGTTGGGCGCAAGGTGGGACCAGACCCTGGCAAACCTGCTGCTGCCCGCCTCACCCGCTCTTATGGACATCCAGATTCGTCTGGTGGATAACCGGCAGGTGCTGACTATGCTGCACGGTAAAGGGCAGTTCTCGATCCAGGGCTCGCCGGGCGATATCGTATCACTCATCCCGGTCAGCAGCGACGTGCATGGGGTTAGGACACAGGGGCTGGAATACCCCCTGGACGGTGAGACCCTCCACTTCGGAGCTACGCGTGGCATCAGCAACACACTGACCGGCAGACAGGGATCGGTGACCATAGGACAAGGCTCCCTGCTGTGCGTGGTCATCCACCAGGCATAGTAGGGGCAAATGAGGTACGAGATGTATAAAACGATATTCGTTCTGATAGCACTGGCGGTGTTGGTCACCGCGTGCAGCCAGGCAGCCGGCAGCCCGCCGCCAGCAGACAGCACACCACGGACTCTCACCGTCATGACCCACGACTCGTTCGCCATATCCGAGCCGCTGGTCACGGGCTTCGAGACCCGGTACGGCGTAAAACTACAGTTCTTAAAAGCCGGAGATACCGGCACTGCCTTGAACAAGGCCATCCTGTCCAAAACCAGCCCGCTGGCGGATGTATTCTACGGGGTCGACAATACTTTCTTGAGCCGGGCGCTAAACGAGGGTATCTTTATCCCCTATTCATCGCCCGTACTGAGCAGCATCCCGGACCATTTCAAGCTGGACCCACAGGCGCGCGCCATACCGGTGGATTATGGGGATGTCTGCCTGAATTACGATAAAGCATATTTCAGTAAAAAAGGTCTTGCACCGCCGCAATCGCTCGATGATCTGCTGAAACCGGAGTATAAAAGCCTGCTGGTCGTGCAGAATCCAGCCACCTCTTCCCCTGGTCTGGCATTCTTGTTTGCGACCATCGGGCACTTCGGTCCACAGGCGTATCTGGATTACTGGCAGGGACTGGTCGACAATGATGTTCTGGTAGTAAACGATTGGGAGACTGCGTATTATTCTGAATTCAGCGGGTCGAGCGGCGCAGGGCCACGACCGGTGGTGGTCTCGTATAACTCCAGCCCGGCCTTCGAGGTGATCTATGCAGAGGAACCGCTGGACGAGCCGCCAACAGCTGCGGTGGTAAGCAACGATACTTGCTTCCGGCAGATCGAGTTCGTCGGAATATTGCAAGGTAGCCAGAATATCGAACTAGCTCAGACCTGGGTAGACTATATGCTGTCGGTGCCCTTCCAGGAGGATATGCCGCTGCAGATGTTCGTATTCCCAGTTAACTCTGAAGCAGGGCTGGACGAGGCTTTTACCAGCTTCCTGCAGGCCCCAGAACGTACCGTGAGCCTAGAGCCTGAAGATATCGCCGCCAACCGGGAGTCGTGGATCAACGCATGGACCGAAACGGTGCTGCGGTAAGGATGCTGCTTGCGCTCCGGATATCAAGAATCCTGCGCCAGAGCTGGCGGCAGTTCGCCGTCTGGCTTATTCCGCTATCATTCCTGGCGTTGTTCTACTTTTACCCGCTGGGCAATATCCTGGTCACCAGCTTATCGCGCGCCGGTGACGGGTGGGCTGCCCCCTTCCAGCAGGCGCTGACCTCCCCTGCGCAGCTGCGCGTGCTGTGGTTCACCCTGTGGCAGGCACTCGTGTCAACCATCCTGACCCTGGTCGTCGGTCTGCCAGGTGCATATTTGCTGGCGCGCTACGACTTCCGGGGGAAAGCGCTCCTGCTGGCCCTGACTGCCATCCCTTTCGTCATGCCCACCCTGGTCGTGGCGGCAGCCTTCTATGCCCTGCTCGGTCCCAGCGGCTGGATCAATCTGGCCTTGATGGAAATTTTCAACCTCTCGCAGCCGCCGGTTCAATTCGTCAACACGCTTCACAGCCATCCTGGTCGCGCACGTATTCTACAACCTGACCATCGTCCTTCGGCTGGTGGGCGATTTCTGGTCACGCATCGATCCCAGGATGGCGCAGGCGGCAAACGTGCTTGGCGCATCGCCCGGGCAAGCCCTGAGGAAAATCACCTTGCCGCTCTTGATGCCCGCAATCGCAGCTGCCGCGCTGCTGGTATTCATCTTCGATTTCACCTCCTTTGGGGTCATCCTTGTGCTGGGCGGGCCACGGTTCGCCACCCTGGAGGTCGAGATCTACTACCAGACCATCGGATTGTTCAACCTGCCGCTGGCTGCTGCGCTGTCCGTCATCCAGCTGGTCTGCACGCTGGCGATGACGGTGATCTATACCCGGCTATCCGAGCGCACTATCCCGCCCGCTCAGCCTGCGCCCGCGGCAGCTCACCCAGCGGAAGCTGACCGGCTGGCGCAGCCGCCTGCTGGCTTTTATGGTGATCGTCCCCCTGCTATTGCTGGAGACCTTACCGTTGGCAGCCCTGGCAGCCCGATCGGTCACGCGCCTGGATGCCGAACGCGGCCAGACTGCTGACAGTCGAGCGTGGTCTGACATTGGCTTACTACCGGGAGCTGACGATCAACCGCCGGGAGTCCCTGTTCTACGTGCCCCCCACCACAGGCAATCGCGGTCTCGCTCACCTATGCGGCAGCCACCGTCCTGCTGGCGCTCTGCCTGGGGATGCCAGTGGCCTGGGCGCTCGCCCGCGGGAGCGGCTCGCCCCTGAACAAGGCACTCGATCCGCTGCTGATGCTACCGCTGGGAACATCCGCAGTCACCCTGGGATTGGGTTTTATCGTGGCGCTAAACCGACCACCGCTGGACCTGCGCGCCTCGCCGGTCTTGATCCCCATCGCCCACACGCTGGTGGCCTTCCCGTTCGTGGTGCGCAGCCTGACCCCAGCCATCCGTGCGCATCCACCCACGCCTGCGTGAGGCCGCTGCCGTACTGGGAGCACCGCGCTGGCAGGTGCTGCGCGCCATCGACCTGCCGCTGGTTGCCCGAGCGATTTTCGTTGCGGCAGCCTTCGCATTCACCATTTCCCTGGGTGAGTTCGGCGCCACCGCACTGATCGCCCGGCCTGAATATCCTACCATCCCGATCATGATCTACCGCTTCATCTCCCAACCCGGGGCGCTGAACTACGGGCAGGCCATGGCGATGAGCACGATCCTGATGTTCATCACAGCCGCGGGCATGCTTGCAATCGAGCGTTTCCGGTACGCGGATGTCGGCGAATTCTGATGGATGGCTTAGAGCTGGTCGATATCCACAAGTCATACGCCCAGACGCATGCCGTGGCGGGTGTCTCATTCGACGTACAGCAAGGAGAGGTCGTAGCACTGCTCGGACCCAGCGGCTGCGGCAAATCGACGATCCTGTCGATCATCGCCGGCCTCGAGCCGCCCGACCGGGGGCGTGTGCTGTGGATGGGGGGCGATATGGAAGGTATCCCGGCTCATCGGCGCGGTTTCGGCCTGATGTTCCAGGATTTCGCGCTCTTCCCGCACATGAATGTACATGCCAATATCGCCTTCGGTCTGCGCATGATGGATATGGAACCCCACCTGGCAGAGCAGCGCGTCGCCGAAGTAATGGAGCTGGTCGGCTTATCTGGTTTTGGGAAGCGGGATGTGAATACGCTGTCCGGGGGGAGCAGCAGCGTGTGGCGCTGGCACGATCCCTGGCACCAGCACCCCGGCTGCTGATGTTCGATGAGCCGCTGGGCTCGCTGGACAGGACCTTGCGCGAACGGCTGGTCCTGGAGCTTAGCCAGATCCTGCGCCGTACAAACCAGACCGCCATTTACGTGACCCACGACCAGGAAGAAGCCTTTGCGCTGGCAAACCGCGTCATCGTCTTGAATGCCGGGAGGGTCGAACAGGCGGGCAGCCCGCTGGAGATCTACCGCAGCCCAGCATCCGTGTTCGTGGCGCGCTTCTTGGGTCTCGGCAACCTGCTGCCTGGGGATATCTACCAGGTGGAAGGAAGCAGCTTTGTCTCGACCCCCATCGGGAAATACCCGGTGCGACCACAGCCAGCCGGAAAAGCCACCGTGCTGCTGCGACCGGATGCGGTTGACCTTCAAGGTCACGCCCCAGGTACCCTGGAAGGGTTGCTGGTCAGCTGCTCATTCAGAGGAAACACCTGCCGCGCGCTGGTCGAGACAGGCGGTGTCGAGCTGGTCTTCGATCTGCCCTTCACCAACCAGCTGCCCGAAGAAGGCTCGCAAATCCAGCTGCGCTTCGACCCGCTGCACGCCATCCAGATATTCCCCGAGCACAGCTCAGCTTAACTGCCGAGGTATGAACGAGAAAATCACCGGTTCTCTACGACAGCTTGACTGTCAGGGTAGTATTTTATATAATGAATATAGATATAGTAGATATATATTGGAGGATTTAACGTTATGAGCAGCGCATATGCACACCCAGAATATCTGGTCGAGACCGGTTGGGTCGCCCAACACCTGGACGACCCCGGTATCCGGCTGGTCGAATCGAATGAAGATTACCTGCTATACGAGACCGGGCACATCCCGGGAGCCGTGAAAGTCGACTGGTTCACCACCCTGCAGCACCCAGTCCGGCGGGATTTCCTGACCAAAGCGGAGTTTGAGAATCTGTGCTCTGAACTGGGAATTTCAAACGACACAACGGTCATTTTCTATGGTGACAAGAGCAACTGGTTCGCCACATACGCCTTCTGGCTGTTCAAGTATTACGGACATGAGAACCTGAGGGTCATGAACGGCGGGCGCACCAAATGGGTGCAGGAGAAACGTCCATTGACGAAGGATACCGTCCGGTACGAGCAGACTGGCTATACAGCCCAGGACCCCGATCCTGCCATCCGCGCCTACCGGGAGGACGTATTCGAGCATATCGCCAACAAGAGTCCATTAGTTGACGTACGCTCGCCGAAAGAATATACCGGCGAGCTGCTGCATATGCCGAACTATCCGCAAGAGGGGGCTACCCGCGGCGGTCATATCCCCGGTGCGGTCAGCATCCCCTGGTCCCAGGCGACCAACGAAGATGACAGCACCTTCAAGACAGCCGCAGAGCTCGGCCAGCTGTACCAGGGCAAAGGGATAACCGCCGATAAGGACATCATCGCTTACTGCCGCATCGGCGAGCGAAGCTCGCATACCTGGTTCGTGCTGACCTACCTGCTCGGCTTCCCGAATGTCAGGAATTACGATGGCTCGTGGACGGAATGGGGCAACCTGGTAAACGCCCCGATTGAAAAATAAGCTGCCATGCTGAAATAATCAACGACAAATCGCGACGAACGATGGGCTGATCACGCTCATCGGCAGCCAATAACAATCCAGGGGGGTAATGTTCAAAAGGAGGATATCGTGAGTCATACCCGGACAGACCACCCACATAGGCTGCTCTCGCGTTTCATCATAATAATCACAATCGTAATCCTGAGCGTGGGCACAATCGCGCTGACACTGTTCCTGCTGGCCTCGCCCCGCCCAGCCCGTGCCGACACGCTGTGCGTCAAACCCGGCGGCGGGGACGGCTGCCACGCCACCATCAGCGATGCCCTGGCGGCAGCCCAGGACGACGACACCATCCAGGTCGCCGCAGGGACCTACACAGAGAACGTATACATCAGCCGGACGGTGACCCTGCAGGGAGGCTGGAGCTCTGACTTCACCCTGCGGGATACCACCAACTTCAGCTCAACAATCCGTCCCGCTGATAATACCCAATCGGTGGTGGCCATCCAGGGCACGTTTGCGGACCCGGGCGCGGTGGTGCCTACTTTGGATGGCTTCGTGATCACCGGCGGTCGCGCCGACCTGGGCAGCAATCACGGCGGTGGGCTGCAGATCAGAGACAGCAATGCTCTGGTGATCAGCAATACCATCCGGGACAACCACGCCTTCCTGTTGGGCGGCGGGGTGTGGGTGCAGCGCGGCGCGCCCATGCTGCAGGGCAACCTCATTGCGAACAACCAGTCTCTCGGTCTGGGGCAGGAGGCGTACGGCGGTGGGGTGCAGCTTGAAAACAGCGGCGCGGGACTGATCTCCAACACGATTGCCGCCAACCGTGCCAGCGGGCTTTCAGCCTATGGAGGGGGGATCCACATCTCCTCTGGTGCCTTTATCTCTGTAACGCTTGGCGGGAACAAAATCCAGCTTAATGCAACCGATGCAGTCCTCGCTCAAGACGGCTTCGGCGGCGGCATCGGCGTATCCGGCGCCAGCACGGGCGAGGTTTTCCTCACGAACAATTTCCTGATCAGCAATACAGCCTCTATCGATGCTGGTGGCGCGCCGGAGAAATTCGGCTTCGGGGGTGCGATAGCGGTTGCCAGCGGGCAGTTGCGCCTGGAAAACACCGCCATGATCAGCAATACGGCTGCCGCAGGCGGCGGCATCTACATCAGTGGGAACTTTCAAGACTGCTGCAACCTCACCGGGACTGGCAGCCTGATCCGAGCTAACACCGCCGTCCAGGGCGGCGGCATATTCATCGGCGGGATGATCGATGATTGCTGTGAGTTCAACGGATCGAACATACTGATCCAGGACAATAAAGCAGACGAGGGCGGCGGCCTGTACAACGACGGTCAGGCTGCCCGGATTCACGGCGGCCTGTTCATAAGCAATACGGCTGTGGCCGGCGGCGGAGGATCTTTATCAACACCGGTGGGTCCATTTCACTGACCAATAGTGCGACCATCGCCAATATTGCCGGAGGAGACGGGGGGGCAATCCTCAATTCTGGCTTGATCTCGGTCACAAACACAACCGTCAGCGGCAACAGCGCCAGCGGCATGGGCGGCGGGATCGCCAACTTCGATGTCGTCAATCTGTACTTTAGCACTGTCTCCGATAATGTCAGCACCGCTGGAGCCGGGTTCTTCAATGCCAGCCTGGTCAACACGGTGAATTCGCTGTTTGCCGATAATACCGGTGACAACTGCCTGGGGGTGATGTCCTCTCAGGGTCACAACCTGGAAGATGGCGGCACCTGCGCCCTCAGCCACCCGACCGACATGTCGAACACGCCGGCGAAGATCAACACGCTGGGATACAATGGCGGTGCTACCCCCACTCACTCCCTGGCAGGCGACAGCCCGGCGATCGATTCCGGCGATAACGCGGCTTGCAGTCACAGCGACCAGCGCGGTGTGCCGCGTCCGCTGGATGGTGACGGCGACGGACAGGCGGTCTGCGATATCGGCGCGTTCGAGTTCCAAACTCCCACCACGACTAGCATCCTGTCCGACGCGCCGGACCCATCCAAGGCAGGTGAGGCGTTCACGGTGAGCTTCTCGGTGACTTCCACCGTGGGCACTCCATCAGGCACAGTGACAGTCTCTGCCAGCGGTGGTCCGCAAGCCTGCGCGGCAGCACTTGCTGGGGGGATGGGGAGCTGCTCACTCAGCCTCTCTACACCTGGCATTTACACCCTGACTGCCGCTTACGTCAGCAATCTCGGGGACTTTGCCTCCAGCACCGATACCGATGATCACATTGTGGAGATGGCTGATATCTACCTGTACATGCCAGTTATCCTCAAACAGTAACACGGTTCTCGCCGGGCAAACTGCTCCAAGGCTGCCTTGCAGCGCTGAGCTGAAAACCTCAGTGAACCAAGTAGACTGACCTCGCTGACCTAACCGCCATGACACAAAGTTGGGGAACCAGAAAGGGGTAAAGACCGTCTTACGATAAGATTGTGATCTTATTTGATGAGGTTTTTACCGATGAGCTTTCTCTCCCGCCTGATAGTTGCGTTAATCGCTGTGCTGCTGGCAGCCGCCTGCAGCCAGAGCCCCGAGCTGCTAACCCCCACCGCCGGGGTGGAACCGCTGCCAACAAGCGCAAGTTCTGAGCCAACTCCCACCTTACCGCTGCCACTCCCCACCGAACCGGCACCTACGGATACTTTACCGCCGGTCATCCTCCCCGAACTCTTTGTGGATGCACACGAAGGCGTGGTAAGACGGTACGGGCTGCAGCCAGAGCAGGTCAGGTTGATCTCCCAAACCGCTGTGGAGTGGCCTGATTCTTGCCTGGGCGTGCACAGGTCCGGGATAGCCTGCATGGACGTGATCACCCCGGGCTTCCAGCTATTCTTCGATACCCCTTACGGACCGGTTGAAGTTCATACCAACCGGGATGGGACGAACTACCATATCCTGGCTCCCACCAGCGGCATTCGAGGCACAGTGATGGTGGGACCCGCCTGCCCGGGTCCGGTCTCCCCGGACAAACCTTGCCCCGACCAGCCCTTCCTGGGAATCCTGGTGATTTCAGATGTAAATGGATCGATCGTAGCAGAGGTGACAACCACTCCGGAAGGAAGCTTCGAGATAAACCTGCCCCCAGGACAATATATTATTGCTCCGCCACCCGGGAAGCCGTTCCCCTCCGGCCCGCCGCTGGAAGTCGACGTGAAGCCGAACCAATTTACCCCCCTCGAAATGCTGCTGGACAGCGGGATCAGATAGCCGTCCATTGCGTAAATAGAAATCGCTGCCCGGCAAGCTAATAACCTCTGCTTGCCGGGCAGCTCGATTTTAGGCTGGGATCAATTAGCCAGGGTTAGGCCAGATGCTTTGATAATGCGGATCAATACACCCCCAGGGATTGCATCACGGCATCCCCGAAACTCCAGGCCAGACCGCCCCCAATCAGCGTGCAGCAGCAGCATATCACGACCAGCACCACGATCGCAATGATGATCGGCGTATTGTTCCTGCTCGCAGGCGCTTCAATAGGTGTATAGGGTGTACCAAAATCGTCTGTCATGCCAACTCCTCCATAGTAATGTGCGCATCCGCATCAGAGATCAGATCTTGATAAATTGAGACGAATACGCCTGATTAAACGATCGCCGATAGACCGAGCGATTATGCAGGTCGCTTTGCCCGAGGGCGATACCACATCCTCCACACGATCCAGGATGTGAGGATGATAGCCAATACGGTGAATAACACTGGGATCACAATCGAGAAGATCGAGACCACTCCCGCAACAATGTCCTCTAGGATGCTCACCGGAGTGTTCCCGACTCCGCCGGTCGTTGCCGTAACCGCAGGACGGATGGCAAGCGATTTGACTGCGTGCACGCTGCCCGCTACCAGCAGCCCTGCTCCCAGGGATATGACCGGGTGGACATCGGTGATGACCCTGGCGCTGGCTGCGAAGAGCAGTGCGCCGGCAACCGGGCGCACAAAGGTTTGGATTGCATCATTGACATGGTTGACTGCCGGGAACTTATCGGCGAAGAACTCGACCAGTACCAGCACCCCCAGCAGACCGATAATCCAGGGGTTCTCCAGGGTATCCCAGGGAGCGCTGAGCTTAATAAGATCTGTAAAACGGGCCAGCAGCGCGATGACCAGCAAGGGTATATATGCATTCAGCCCGGCGCTGGCCGAGAGACCAAATGCAGTGAGGATACTGCCCAAGGCTTCCATCGTTCACCTCCTAAGCATCGATAATATCAGGTTATCTGCAGATGGCTGTGATGGATGACCGGTGGGCGGCGACCGACCGGACAGCCATTTGCACTAGATAGCTCTGCGTGAACCCTGTAACTATTTTACTTGAAATCAAGTCAAAATTGCATGCCGGTCCGATTCTCTCCGAACAGTGACCCTCTGCCTGCCGCGTAACGGGCAATCTTGGCTCACCCCAGATGAAACCCATCCCAGGTGCCAGTGAGCAGGAATTTGCCTACATCCAGCAAGGCAATCTGCAGCAAAGCAAACCCGAAGCCACCCACCAACGGGAAGAGCATCTCACTCAGGCGCGCATAGCGGTTCTCTGAGCGCAGAATGAGCACCCAGACCATGCTGTAGACCATCGTCAAGATCACGAGCACCCCCGCGGCGCTCACCAGGGATAGCGGGTAAAGCAGGTATGGATTCCCGGAGAGGACCATCAAATCGAACAGCAAAGCGATGCTCAGCAGCAGCAGGAAGGCACCCATGCCCCTGATTGCCGGTCGGCGATCATAATTCTCCCAGACCGTCTGGTTGAAGCCGGGGAACAGCGCCACGGCAATGACGATCCCCATCCCGGTGCCGGTCAGCAGCCGGGACCAATTCTGAGGCTGGTACAGAATGGGCAAACCGGGGATCAGGCTGATAAATGAATTCAACCCATCCACGATGAATGCCATCGCCAGGAGCGCCAGGATGACCAGGACTGCTTTGGATGACAGACCGGTTCGCCTGCGACCGATGACTGCCTGGAAGACCAGCGCCACCACTGCACCCAGGTACATACCGGTGCAGCGCGCGCACAGCGGTATCTGGCGCTCTCCCAGGTGGAATGAGCGCAGGTCGATGCGATGACAGACGGCATAACCGATTGCATCCGCCTTGCCCAACAATCCCGCGGGTGTGCTGAGCAGCCAGCCGATGAGCAGCAGCAGGACAGCAATAAAAACCAGCCCCTTCCATGGGGGCGCTGCCGGTTTCGCTCGAGGAGCAGCTTGATCCATAAGCTCGATTATAGGGCATTTTACCCAAAACGCAAGCTGTGTTGGCAAAGGTGATCAATTGCGGTATGATTGTGCCTTGGCAAATTGGTGCTAGACATGAGACAAACAGTGCTGCCTATATCCGCCAATTAATTGTCGATCAGGACATATATCTTATTTGATACTGGAAATATTTATGACCAAGTCCTTTACATTCATATCCATGTTGGTGCTGGTGCTGATGATGGCAGCTTGCAGCTCATCCGTCCCTCAACCGCAAGAGACACCCGCAGCTGCAGTCACGAACACTGCCGCTGCCACTGCAACGGCATCCCATACTCCGCTGCCGCCAACCGAGACCGCCACACCGACAACCGAACCCACCGCCACACCCACGGCAACTGAAGTCCCACTGCAGGATTGCAGCCCGGGCAACTACCCGGCTGGCTTCAACCCGCTCACCTGCCTGCCTCCGGGGGAAGCGGCATTCCTGGAACGGCGACCGGTGGCAGTCAAGATCCAGACCTTCCCGCGCACCCAGCGTCCGGACTACGCCGTAACTCAGGCGGATATCGTCTACGATTATTACCAGAACAACGGTCTTACACGGCTATACGCAATTTTTTACGGCAACAACCCGGAGAAGGTCGGTCCCGTCCGCTCGGCGCGGCTCTTCGACAGCCACCTGACGCGCATGTACGAGACCATCTTTGCCTTCGGGGGCGGTGACCAGCGCATCCTGAACCGGCTCTTCAACTCCGAATATGCCGACCGCCTGGTTGTAGAGGGCAGCAACTCCTGCCCCGCCATGTGCCGTGAGGACCCCAATGGATTCAACTTCCTGATCGCCAACCCCCAGGAAATCGGTCCGTACGTTGAGGGCAAAGGCGGCGACAATACCCGCCAACCCCTGGAGGGGATGACATTCAAGCACCAGCCACAGCCCGGCGCGAACCCGCAGGGAGAGAACGTTTTCGTCAGGTACTCGATCAGTGCTTACGTGCATTGGGAATACGATCCGCAGAGTGGGAAGTACCTGCGCTTCCAGGACAGCGCCGAAGCTCACACACGTGAGGAAGAGCAGTACGAACCGTTCGTGGACCGGATCGATGAAACCCAGGTCGCGGCCGATAATGTGGTCGTATTGAAGGTCATCCACGAGTATGTTTACAAATCCGGCAACAGCGAGATCGTTGACATTTTGCTGGGGGGTACCGGAGAGGCTTACGCGTTCCGGGATGGTCAAGCATACCAGCTGCAGTGGAGCCGCCCTACCCCGGAGATGCTCAAACTGACATTTCCGGATGGAACTCCTTACGCCTTCAAACCCGGCACAACCTGGTTCCAGGTGGTAGGGCAGGGATCGACGAACGAGCTGATCCCAGAAAATGGCATGCGTTTCGAGTTCCGCTTCCCGTAATGTGACTTAAACTACATACCGGATAATAAAGTGTGGGTGATTTGGGCGGCTTCGCCACCCAAATCACCCACATCTGCCTGCATTTTATCTCCTGCTCGAATTCATATTAATTTACAAGTTTTTACTACCTAACAATTTTATCGGGCAATTAATACGGCTCGCGATGCTTTAATGCGGTATCATCTTAATAGGTAGATTTGCCGCATTTTGCAGCTCTTGACTTTGCGGCATACATCTTGCAAACAGAGCTGAAGCCCGATGAAGCCCTTACTCGTATTGACGATCGCCGGTATTTTCCTGACAGGTTGTGTTGGGGTTGCCATGCAGCCGGTGGCTTATGCGTTCCAGGAAACACCGGTCACTTTCTCACAAGCGATCCTATCCGATGGGCTGATCACAGAGGTGGTGGTACCAACCTCAGAGCCTACTCAAGAGCCACCCCCTGCGGAACAGCCACCTACACCGGCAGCAACCCCCACCCCGGTTCCTCCATCACCGCCAACAGCCACGCCTTACACATACACCTACGGTCCGTATTACTTCCCACCGGACATCAACCCGTTAACCGGTCTGCCCGTCCAGGATCGTGAGCTGCTGGAGCGGCGACCGATCGTGATCAAAGTGACCAACTTCCCACGCAGCGTACGCCCGCAGTGGGGCTTGTCCCTGGCAGACCACGTCTTCGAGTATTACATCGGGGACAGCATGTCGCGATTTATCGGCATCTTCTACGGCAAGGATGCCAGCCAGGTCGGTCCGATCCGTTCGGCGCGCATATTCGACGAGCACGTGATGCGCATGTATGATGGCATCTTTATATTCGGCTGGGCAGACGACCCGGTGCTGGAGTTCTTGCTTGCCCCGGATATCAAGTCTCATCTGGTCGTCGAGCGACCGGATAACTGCCCGCCCCTCTGCCGGGTTGGCCCAAAAGGGGCATACAACAATCTGGTAACCGATACCGCCCAGATCGGCCCATACCTAGCAGACCGGGGCACGAACAACGAGCGGCAGGATCTGGATGGGCTGCGTTTTGATGTCAGCGTACCGAAGAGCGGGAATCCGGGGGAGAAGCTCTATCTGGAATATTCCGGCGTGTCTTACCACTACTGGGAATATGATCCAGCCAGTGGGCGTTATTTCCGCTTCCAGGATATCGACAATGCACTCGGGGGAGCTGAAAAGCAGTATGCACCCCTTACCGACGGGCTTACGGGCAGCCAGCTAACCGCAGACAATGTGGTCGTGCTGTTCGTGCCGCACGAGCACTTTCTGAAATCGAACTCTACCGAGATCCTGGACCAGCCCATGTTGGGGGAGGGCAAAGGGTTTGCATTTCGCAACGGTCAGGTGTACCCGGTAATCTGGTCGCACGAGGCACCTGAAGATCTGGTCGAGCTTAAGCTTCCGAACGGCGTCAGCTACTCGCTCAAACCGGGGAATGTCTGGTTCGAGATCATCGGGGAGAGCTCCGATTTCGAGCCGCTCGATCCCGGGGCGTATAATTTCAGCTTCAATTTCCCTTAGAAGTTTCCCAAGAACGGAGCGCCTCCAGGGCTTTGTAATCGGTCAGGTCCAATTGGAGCGGCGTTACCGAGACATAACCCTGTGCCAGGGCACCGAAATCGGAGCCATCTTCGGGTATGCCGGTGGGCGCTTCGCCGCCGATCCAATAGTACGGTCTGCCACGCGGGTCGTGGCGGGTGACCAGTGAATCCCGGTACACCCGCATTCCCTGGCGAGTGAGCTTGACCCCTTTGATCTGGTCGCTGCTCAGGTATGGCACGTTGATATTCAGCAGCGTCCTCTCCGGCAGTCCGGAAAGCAGAATCTCCTTCACCAGCCTACCGGCAGCCTGGGCGGCTGGCCGGTAGTCCACCGCTGCCGGATGGTTATCCGGCGTGTCCAGGGAGACCGCTACCCCGGGGATGCCCCAGATCACCGCCTCCATCGCCGCGGTAACCGTTCCTGAATAGGTCACATCATGACCCAGGTTGGCGCTGGGATTGATCCCCGAGACAACCAGATCGATCTGCTTCGGTACTAACCCAAGGATCGCCAGAGATACGCAGTCGGAGGGCGCGCCATCAGTCGTCAGGGCGGTGCTGCCATCTGCAAGCTTTACCTCCTGCACTCGCAGGGGGCGGTGCATGGTCTTCACGTGCCCGGAAGCAGACCAATTGCGGTCCGGCGCCAGGACCGTGACATCACCCAGATGGCGCAATTCCTGGGCCAGCGCGAGCAAACCTAGCGCGGTGACGCCATCATCGTTGGTAACCAGTATATTTTTAATTGTCAGGGGGGGAAGCCTTATCCCGAGTCTGGATCCACAGGGCGAACCCGACGATCAAACCGAAAAGCAGCACTGCCAACAGCACGCCACCCCACCCACGCAGCCAGCTGGGCTGCAGGGTCGTATCGGGTTGGGCGGGCTGTTCGAAAACAACCGGGTTATCTGCCAGGGTCAAAACGAACGCGGTCAGATGGTTGATATCTTGCTCGGAGAGGGGACCACCTTTTGTCTGGCTCCAGGCCGGCATGGGCGAGCCGGCAATACCATTGGAGATGGTGCTCTTGACAGCCAGGTCTGGGCGGATGGATGAGAAATTTTTCGCCAGCGCGGCGCCGACGCGTCCCTGCCCGTCCGGACCGTGGCATACAGCGCAGTTCTGGTCGAACAGCTGCGCGCCCAGGTTTGGGTCACCTTCCACATCCGGTATGGCGGTGATTATAGGTCTGGCAGCAAAGGTAGGTGTGGGACCCATGATGCGCGTCCCACCGGTTTCCCAGGTCAGGATGTAAGCTACCAGGGCATCCACCTCCGCATCGTTCAACGGTCCACCTGTGGCTTGCCCCCAGGGTACCATCGGAGTCCCGGCGATGCCGTTGATTATGGTGGATCTCAAGCGCAGGTCAGGACGGATGGAAGGCCAGTCCTTATCCAGCGTTGCCCCCACCCGGCCCTCACCAGATTCTCCATGGCATACGGCACAGTTCTCGGCGAACAGGCGTGCACCCAGCTCGATCTGCGTCTGGTCCTGCGCTTTGACCGGTTTGATCACCAGCAGCCAGGCAGCGAGCACTATTACCAATCCCAACCCAAGGGTGCGGAGCGTGCTGGAAAACGACATGGTCACCTCAGCGGAGGGAAAGCATATAAGCAATCAGATCGGCGGCATCCTGGGCTGTGAGCGACTGGCTGTAGATGCCCGGCATGATGCCCTCCGAATATCCCTCGACAACATGAATATTCGGCGCGGTTATCGACTCCAGCAGGTACTGCTGCGCCGAATTCTGCATTGCCGTTATAGCCTGCCTCGGAATAGCGCGTCTCTGCCCGCGCTCCGATACCGGGTGTGCTCCCGTCGGCCAGCCAGGCGGGACCGGTGGTCGTGTTCACGTGGCAGCCGGCACAGGCTTTGGTCGTCGCCAGCACTTCACCGTTCACCGGGTCACCTTCAGGCAGCTCGACAGTGATATCGGCCCCAACCGGTGGTCCTTCAATCACGAAATCCTGGCTGCGGTCAGGCGCGGTAGGTTCCCAATTGGCGACGAAGGCTGCGATATCACGAATTTGATCAATTCGCAGCGGACCACCGTACTCATCTGACCAGGCAGGCATTGCCGGGACGCCTTGCCCGGCATACAGTTCTGGGCGGGTGGAATTCAGCCTGCCACTTGATACTGTGGCGACAACATAGTCCTCCAACGAGCCGCTCCAACCGACATCCTTGATGCGGTCATCAAAAAAGTAGCGGTCATTAAGCGGCGGGCACAGTCCGAGCACACCTTCACCCTGCTTGCCATGGCAGCCCGAACAATTGATATCGAACAGTTCGGCGCCCACTTCGATCGCCTGAGCCTGCTGGTGTTCGGCGAACTCTTCCATGCGCTGCTCTTCCTGGATGCCGTATATAATCAGGAACACCCCGGTAACCAGCACCAGGAGTACACCCAGCGTTATTTCAATATTAACCCGAGACATATCGCCCTACGCCCTCCGCTCCAGTATGTCCATCACCGTTCACGATCGTTGTGTATGAAAAAATGCTTCTCATAGGTCTGCTTCTTGCCAGTCTTGACGTCATCCCAGGTGATACGCAGGGTGACTTTCTTCAAGTCCTCCTGCCAGTCCTCGACCAGCATGACCGCGTTGGCATTCGGTAATCTCTGGTAATCAGCCAAATCCTCGTTCGTAGCGGCGTTTGTCACACGATCGGAGAATTCCTTGAACACTGTTGTCAGCTCAGGGCAGCCGAAATCGATGTTCGGGCACAGATCGCGCGGCACCGCTCCGGTTACCTCGTATACCCCGGATTGGAACTGGTCATATGGGATCGCACGCAGCGCTCCCACTCCTTCCTCCGGGGCCAGGTCCTGGACGATACGTGTTGCCGCGGGCATCTCAATTCCGTACTGCGGCAGCCCCATATAGCTGAGGACAATCAGTGCTCCCACGGCAAGCAAGCCCACACCCACCGCGACCGGTCGCTTGTACATGCTACGGTACGGGTTGCGGTCGATGTACGGGATGCCGATCAACAGAACCGCGATAATCGTCGGGATAATGATCCCCATCAAGGTCTTGTCGCCCAGCTTGAGCATGCCTTGCAGCCAGTAGAAGTACCACGGCGCTTTGGTGTCCAACGGCGTGACCTGGGGATCGGCAATGTGCTCCAGCGGTGCTGAGTAATTAAATATTAAGGTCGCAGCTACCAATCCGAACAGTCCCAGCGCAGTCAGGAAAACCTCGTGAGTCAGCAGGTCGGGGATATAGTCGATCCGCCTTTTGGCGTTCTTCAGCTCGTCTGGAGTGGCTCCGCCCTCCTCGAATTTGGCGGGCAGGGAGATGCCGTGCTCGCGGGCAACCTTATAGTAATGGATGCTGACAACCAGGATAGCAACCATTGGCAGCAGGACGACGTGCAGCAGGTAGATGCGCAGCAAACCTCCGGCGCCGATATCAGGGGCGCCGCGCCAGAGCAAGTTGGCTTGCTCGCCGAAAACAGGCGCCGCTTCGACCATGCTGGTACCGATGGTCACCGCCCAGTAGGCCAGCTGGTCCCAGGGCAATAGGTAGCCGCTAAAGCTGAGGAACAGAGTGACGCCCAACAGAACCACACCGGTCAGCCAGGTGAAGGAGCGCTCCTTCTTATACGACCCGGTCATATAGGTGCGCACCAGATGTAATACGGAGAAGATCACCATCGCCTCCGCGCCCAGCTTGTGGATGTCGCGCAGCATCTTTCCATAGGGGACATTGCTGAGCAGCTCCAAGATCGAAGGGTAAGCTTCTGCCGGCGATGGTGTGTAGTAAATCATCAGGATCAGGCCGGTGATTAGCTCCACGAAGAAGAAAAAGGAAGTGAAGAAACCCAGCCGGAACGTGTGGGTGAAGATCGTGGAACCCTTTTCATAATAACGCGGCCGGATATGAAATAAGAAGCTGGTCGTGTGGACGCGATAGCGGGGGTTGGGCTTCTCTGTCGGCGGATCGCCGCGCAGGATGGCTCTCAGCTCGTTTAACCCGAGACCGGCGGTGATGATCCGCACCCGGCTGTCCACCGCACCGCCGATTTTCTTTCGCATATCTTGAAGATCGAGTGTCTTATTCATCAGCACCCCGTCAGATCGATTTGTTTGGAAATGAGATCATAATATTAAGCGTGGGGGTCACCCTTGATGCGCTTGCCTGTATCCACTTGAATGACAGTGTTAGGGTTATCCGGCACAGCCATCGGTGTACCATCGCTCAACTCGGCCAGTACAGCCCCTGTCGATGAGTCCACCGCCTGCATGGCAAAACGGTCCAAGTTGCGCGGCGCCGGTCCGGCGATATAGATGCCATCTTTTTGGAACTGAGATCCGTGGCAAGGGCAGATGAACTTATCTTCCTGGTTGTTCCAATTGTAAAGGCACCCCAGATGGGTGCATACCTTGTAGATGGCTACGACACCCTGGTCTGTGTTCGACAGCCAGAATTTCACCTTAGGATAATTATCCGGCGGTGCATCGGTGGCTGGAAGTTCAGAAGGCGACCCAACCGGGACCACGCCCCCAAACTCGCCTTCCTTGAACCGAGGCATGGCAAATAGGAATGTGACTCCTCCCAGGCTGACGGTGAGAAATCCTAGGGAAGCCAACCAGGCAAAATTCAAGAATTCACGCCGGCTAACCGGCACCTTTTCAGGGGTTGATTCTTCAGGTGTCTTTGCCATAACCAGCTCTCCTTGCTTATAATTAGACAATTCGGATATTAATTCTATGTTTGAGAATTATATCACAAAGCTATAGCTGAACATGATAATTTTGACGGATAATAACCAATACACAATCTGCCAGCCAGAGTTTACCAAAAAATAACACCTCTGTCATACATCACAAAAATATTATTGTGTGATTTTGGATAGACCAAAAGGGTGATCTACCGATCACCCTCGTTGGGACGTGTCGCGACACGCCCCAACGAATTACCCCGACCCGCTGTCGGGGGTATGGTATCATCAGATTCATCCGGTATAGCATGCCGGGAATCCTTTTTTGGGAGGGCTGCATGGCACTTGGAGAGATTCATGGCCGCCTGGGATATACCGCTCTGTACTTCATGGTGCTCCTGGCTTTATGGGGTATATGGCGCTACTTCCGCAAGCAGGGGGTGGATAGTAATTACTGGGGGGCGCTGGTGGTCGGGGAGATCCTGATCCTCGCCCAGGGGCTGCTTGGCGCATACCTGTATATTATCGGCGAGCGACCCGAGCGCGGCATCCATATCTTATACGGCGTCGTCACCGCGCTGATCATCCCTGGGGTGTATGCCTACACCAAAGGGGACGAAGAGCGCCGGGTGATGCTGATCTATGGGTCGGCGCTGATTGTGTCGGCTATGTTGATCTTGCGAGCGATATCTACCGCGGGATAAAAAAGGCGGAGAGGGCGGGATTCGAACCCGCGGAGCCTTGCGGCTCACACGCTCTCCAGGCGTGCGCGTTAGGCCAGACTACGCAACCTCTCCGTTATAAACTATGCAGTTGTATGCTTTTTAGCGCCCGAGATTATACCACGGGTAGGGGCACGGCAAGACGGTGAGTAGGTTTATTGTTCTTCATTACCTGCCGGTCCCCTAAGCCCGTTTTTCAAACAGATATAGGCTGCTCTCCCAATCGCTCTGGTAGCCGGCGCCCTGCAGGTACGTCTCGACGGACTGCTCGTTGGGAGCCAGCCATTCAACCCGTCCGAACCCCATCTGACCACTCAGGCGGCGGTAAGCCAGCAGCAGCTCGGGCAGGTCGTGCTGCTCGCAACCCAGCAACTGCACGAATGGATGCCGGCCATGCTCGTCGTCCTCGTCGACGGCGATGCAAAGCATACCTCGTACCTCACCACTCTCCCCCAGCCACCAATAAGCCTGCCCGCCGCGGATGATCTCCGTGATGCGTTCTATTGAGAGGCTGCCCCAAGACCAGTCGAGATAAAGCAGACTGCCGCACAAGGCGAAAAGCTGGCTGTCCAGCAGATACTCCTGAGCTTGTGAAGCCTCATCTTCCTGTACCAGACGGAAAGCCGCCCCTTCGCCGGTCATCGAAGGGGCCGTGAACAGGCGGTAATCGCCCACCAATTCGAACCCTGTCCGTTGGCACAGGCGGTGCACCGGCAGCCTTTTCGAGGAGGTCGCCAGGCGGATAACCCCACCCAGATCGCGCCGCCAGGAGTCTAAGATGTAGTCGTGCATATGTGAAGCGATCCCGCGACCCTGATACTGCGGGTGGACGCGCAGCCCCTCCAGCCACCAATCGCCGGAGCCCTTCCGGGAGAGCTTAACCAGACCGACTACCTGCCCGCCGTACTCGGCGACCGCCAGCAGACCTTCCGGGTCCGCCAGCCATTCGTCCCATACCTCAGGCACGTAATCGTTGCCCTCCCAGATATCGCGGGTCAACGCCAGCACATCGGCTTTATCCTTGGGCAGGGCAGGACGGCACACTACCCGGAATAGGGCGGAAGCTCGGCTGAGAGCGGTATCCATAACCTGCCTCTGCCGGTCAATCGGGGAACATGCTGGCGGTGATCTGCGGTGCGTAGCGCTGCACCATATCCGAGGAGATACCATTCTCCAGGCAGATCTCTGCGTACAGGTCGGCACTGGGGCGCTTGCTGCGCGCCTGGGTGTCGACATCCAGCTCCCACAGCCCAAATCGCTGCGCCCAGCCGCGCTCCCATTCGAAATTATCCACCAGCGACCAGTGGAAATAACCTCTGCACCGGGTAGTTGAAATTCACCGCCCGCCAGACCTGGTGCAGGTGTTGGATCAGGTAGCTCGGTCGCAGCTGGTCCTCCCGGTCCTCGATCCCGTTCTCGGTGACGATCATCGGCACGCTCAAATTTCAAGCCCCACTTCAGGGCTTCGAAGATGCCCACAGGCTCGTTGGCAATCATGCCGCTGGGGCTGACCTGGCTGCCGGGCGGGAAGGGAGGCGTCTCGATCATCTCTTTCAGATTGGTCAACTTGCTGGAGAGATATCCACGCGTGTAGTAATTGATGCCCAGGAAATCCTGTGTGCCTCTGGCCTCCGGAATGCGCCGCGACCACAGCGGGAAACGCAGCCTGCCGCTGTGCAGAGCAGCCGGGAAGAACTCGTTGAAGATCCCGTCGGCTAGCCCTGCCGCCAGCCGCTGCAAGAGAGACCAGGAGCTGATCGGCTGAAACGGGAGGTAGTTGATCGCCATCCCTACCTGAGCCTGGGGCTGCAAGCGGTGAATTATGTGGTAGGCCGCCGCATGCGCCCGGACGAGATTGGACATCACGCGTACCATGGAGGTGGGGCTCTTCTTGCCCGGCGGCCAGCTGCCTGCCAGATAGGCGCTGACGCAGAGTACATTCGGTTCGTTGATCGTCACCCACAGGCTGGTGTACTCACGCAGTGCCTCTACCACCCGCTCGACATAAGCCGAAAATCGCCTGACAATGCTTTCATCTTCCCAGCCGCCCTGCTCTTCCAGCCAGAGTGGGTCGCTGAAATGGTGCAGGGTCACCAGGGGAGCCAATTTACGCTCGCACAGCCCGCGCAGCATTGCAATATAACGGTCGATCGCCGTCTCGTCCCAGCGGTCCGGCTCCGGCTGCACGCGGCTCCATTCGATCGACAGCCGGTGGGCATTCTGCCCGGCGTTGGCAGCACGGTCGAAGTCCTCCTTCCAGCGACCGCCCCACCAGTCGCACGCCAATCCGGATCGGTCGCCATTGCGGATGCGCCCGCTCTGCTGCTCCCATGCCCACCAGTTGTTGTTGAGATTATTTCCCTCCACCTGGTGTGAGGAGGTTGCCGTGCCCCAGAGGAAACGACGCGGAAATTGAAATGTTGCCTGTGCCATGATCCTTCCTTGAACCGGTCTGACCTGGTTTCATCCGCGAGAGTCGGATGCCCCTCAGCCAGGCTATATTTTAGCCGTAGGGCGTCCTTTTTGCAAACCCTCCATCAGACACAGGTCACCCGCTGTTTGGTGACCCAAATCTCCCCCAAATGCGGAGTGTGAAGGATGCACTTAATGGTATGCTTGTCCTTATGAGCGAAGCATTCATTGTGTCGGCAGTGCGCACGCCGGTGGGGGTTGGAAAACCCGGCGGGGCGCTCTCTCACTTCCATCCGGTCGACCTGAGCGTATTGGTGCTGCAGGAATCCCTGCACAGAGCCAGCATCGACCCTGGGCAGGTGGATGATGTCATCCTGGGCTGTGTCACCCCGATTGGCGACCAGGGCGCCAATATCGCCCGTTTAGCCGTGCTCAAAGCCGGCTTCCCGCCGGAGGTCCCCGCCGTGACCCTGAACCGCATGTGCGGGTCGGGACAGCAAGCCATCCATTTCGCAGCCCAGGCCATCCTGGCAGGAGATATGGATATCGTCATCGCCGGCGGGACAGAGATGATGTCGCACCAGCCGATCGGAAGCGATTGGCCGCAGGAATGGCCGGCAGATTTCCCCTACCCATTGGTGCACCAGGGCATCAGCGCCGAGATGATGGCCGAAAAATGGCACTTGAGCCGGGATGAGCTGGACGATTTCAGCTTCCAGAGCCACCTGCGAGCTATGTCTGCCATCCAGGATGGCAGATTTGACGGGCAGGTCCTACCACTCCCCAGCCCGGATGGGACCCAGCTGACGCTCGATGAAGGCGTGCGCATGCCGCCTGACCGGCAGAAGATGGCTGCGCTCAAGCCGGTATTCAAGCAAGGACGGTGTGATCACCGCGGGCAACTCCAGCCAGATCAGCGATGGGGCTGCCGTCCTGGTGCTGGCGTCTGCCGCGAGCGGTCGGGCGCTACAATCTGGACCCGCTGGCGCGGCTGGCAGCCCGCACCGTCACCGGTTCGGACCCGGTGCTTATGCTGGATGGACCAATCCCGGCAACCCGCCAGGTGCTCCGGCGCGCCGGGCTGGCACTAGCGGATATGGATGTTATCGAGATCAACGAAGCGTTTGCCTCTGTAGTGCTCGCCTGGGCGAAAGAACTGCAGCCGGACATGGAGAAAGTCAACCCGAATGGCGGTGCCATCGCCCTCGGGCACCCTCTCGGGGCAACCGGGGCGATCCTGATGACCAAGCTGCTGTACGAGCTGCAGCGCACCGGCGGCAGGTATGGGCTGCAGACGATGTGCATCGGGCATGGTATGGCGACTGCCACGATCCTTGAGATGACCTGAGACAGGAGGCTTGCTGTGACAGGCACCGGTCAACGTTCGCGAAAAATAATCTTCCTGGCGCTGGGCAGCAACCTGGGAAACCGTCCTGCAAACCTGCAGAACGCCATCCAAAGCCTTCCGCCTGAGGTAGAGGTCATCAGGCAGTCGCTGGTGTACGAGACGCCGCCTTGGGGCTACCAGGAACAGCCGGCCTTCTTGAATATGGTAATTGAAGTGCAGACCGACCTGCCGCCGGTGGACCTGCTGGTGTATCTGAAGGGTCTGGAGGTCCAGATGGGGCGCTTGCCAACCATCCAATACGGGCCGCGCTTGATCGATATCGATATCCTGCTCTACGCCGACCTGGTATTCAGCAGCCCCAATCTTGATATCCCCCATCCCCGCATGAGCGAGCGAGCTTTCGTGCTCGTCCCGCTCAACGAGCTGGCTCCCAACCTGCGCCATCCACAGACAGGCATGAGCGTATCTGAAATGCTCGCCCAGGTGGATAGCAGCCAGATCATACGGGTCGATTCCGGCGTGGAGCCAACCCATTAGACTGACCCTTCCAATAGAGGATCATTGGGAGTTGCCGTGACAGGTGGCAGATGTGGGGGATAACCTCTGCACCACGGTGATTCCCAGAGAACCCCAATAGATAGGTTCATTTTTGGTGGAAAATCGTATAAAATATAGACCCGCTGATAACCTGGGAGAATTAAGGCATGGTTGTCAGCGCAAGCAAGTACACCGGGAATAGGAGAAACAGCATGAATGATGTAGAAGTAAAGCCCCTCAACTGGAAACCGGCCCCCGGCATTGGCTACACGGTCACACGCCGCCCCGATGGCGGTATGAATTTCGTCTTTTCCGATCTCTCAGCCGCCACGCTGGAACACTGGCGCGAATTCTCGCTCGACCACCTGTATGATTCCGACCGCCTGACACGCAACCTGTACGACTTGCGTGCGCTGAAGGATTTGCCCGATCTGGCGGTCCAGTACGCGGTCGAAGTGAACAATGACCCGTCAGTGCGCAATATCCGTCTGGCAGTTGTCGCCAGCAGCGATGAGGTTGCGCAGAAGCTGCGCCAGATTGCTGCGCTGACCACCCCAGGCGGGGTCGAGATGAGTTTATTCTCCAATATCGATGAAGCTGAGGCCTGGCTGAACAGACCACTAACCATGGTGGTATAGACTGCTCACCAGCCTGAATTGATCTTTGAACTGAATGATGCCGCAATCCCTGGGATCCAAGCTCTTTGCGTCCAACCTGACCGTCCGGGGCCGGGAATTCGTCTGGGGTTCACGCACCTACGTGATGGGGATATTGAATATCACACCCGACAGTTTCTCCGGGGATGGGCTGGTTGGTGCTCCCGGGTCGGATGACAAAGCGAGCCTGCTTACCAACGCGCTTGCCCAGGCAGAGCGCTTCGTCAAGGCAGGGGTGGATATCCTGGACGTCGGTGGTGAGAGCACGCGTCCCGGCTCGCAGCCTGTCAGCGAAGAGCTAGAGATCGAGCGCGTGATACCGGTGATCCAGCTGCTGGCATCCCGGCTGGACGTTCCAATCTCGATCGATACCTACCGGGCTGGGGTAGCCGAAGCCGCCATCCACGCCGGTGCGAGCTTGGTCAACGATGTATGGGGTTTCAAAGCCGACCCAGACCTTGCCCACGTCGCCGCCAGGCACAGCGTCCCGGTGGTGCTGATGCACAACCGCAGCTCGTGGGCGAATGCGGACATCGTAGAACGCCTGGGAGGCCGCTACATCGGCATCCCCTACGATGACCTGCTCGAGGATATCCGAGGCGAGCTGCTGGAGAGCGTCGAGATCGCCCACGCGGCAGGTATCCCTGATGGGCAGATCATTCTAGACCCGGGGATCGGCTTCGGCAAGACTGTCGAGCAGAACCTCGAACTGCTGGGCCGCCTGGATGAGATCCGCGATCTGGGATATCCGGTGCTGTACGGTCCATCACGTAAATCTTTTATCGGTTATACGCTCGACCTGCCGCCCGAGCAGCGGTTGGAAGGCACCGCGGCGGCGCTGACGATCGGCATCGTCCGCGGCGGCGACATCGCGCGCGTGCACGACGTCGAGTTCATGCTGCGGGTCGCAAGGATGGCAGATGCCATCCTGCGGAGAGAGGCACAACCGCTCGAGCAATCCACGTAATTTAAGGAGATTTGAATGCCCAAGGATTATTTTGGCGCAAGGGATATATTGAAAACACCTCACGGCGATTACATATATTACCGCCTTCAAGTGCTCGAGGAGGAAGGCCTGACCAAGTTGGACCGGCTGCCATTCTCGATCCGCATTATGCTCGAGTCGGTCCTGCGCCAGTGCAACGAAAATGAGATCACCCGTAAAGACGTCACCAACCTGGCAGCCTGGAATCCCGGCTCAGCTGAGCGCCCCGGTCTGCCATTCCTGCCGGCGCGGGTGGTTATGCAGGATTTCACCGGCGTGCCGGCAGTGGTCGACCTGGCAGCCATGCGCTCGGCCATGGCGCGCATGGGCGGCGATCCCGGGAAGATCAACCCGGTCGTGCCGGTCGATCTGGTGATCGACCATTCCGTACAGGTGGATTTCTTCGCCAGCCCGGATGCCCTGATGCGCAACGCCGACCTGGAGTTCCAGCGCAACCGGGAGCGCTACGAGTTCCTGCACTGGGGTCAAAAAGCATTCGACAACTTCCGCGTGGTACCCCCTGCGACCGGGATCGTGCACCAGGTCAATCTGGAGTATCTGGCACAGGTGGTGCTTTCACGCCAGGAGAACGGCCTGCCGCTGGCATTTCCTGACACGCTGGTCGGCACCGACTCGCACACCACGATGATCAACGGCCTTGGGCGTCGTCGGCTGGGGAGTGGGCGGAATCGAGGCCGAGGCCGCCATGCTCGGGCAGCCGATCGACATGGTCGCACCGGATGTGATCGGTTTCAAGCTGTACGGCGAGCTGCAAGATGGCGTCACCGCCACCGACCTGACCCTGACGGTGACCCAGATGCTGCGCCAGAAAGGGGTGGTGGAGAAGTTTGTCGAATTCTTCGGTCCTGGGCTGGAACACATGTCGCTGCCAGACCGGGCGACGATTGCCAATATGGCTCCCGAGTACGGGGCAACCATCGGTTTCTTCCCGGTCGACGAGGAGACGCTGCGCTATCTGCGGCTGACCGGGCGACCGGAGGAAGTGATCCAGCGCGTGGAGCGCTACTGCAAAGAGCAGGGGCTGTTCCGCACGGCTGAGACCCCCGACCCGCAGTTTACCGACATACTCGAGCTCGACCTGGGCACGGTAGAACCCAGCCTGGCAGGTCCCAAGCGCCCGCAGGACCGGGAGACGCTCAAAGGGATGAAAACGCTCATTCCGCAGCGCACTGACCGCGCCGGTTAAGCGAGCGCGGCTATGCCCTGCAGCCGCAGGCGCTGGAGCAGACCGGTGTGATGGGCACCAACGGCGGCAAGGTAGAGATGAAGCACGGCGCCGTGGTGATCGCCGCCATCACATCCTGCACCAATACCTCCAACCCCTCGGTCATGATCGGGGCAGGGCTGGTGGCACAGAAAGCGCTCGCCAGGGGTCTGACGGTCAAGCCTTACGTCAAGACCAGCCTGGCGCCCGGCTCCAGGGTGGTAACCGAATATCTGGAAAAGGCCGGGCTGCTGGAGCCGCTGGCGGAGCTTGGGTTTCAACGTAGTCGGCTACGGCTGCACGACCTGCATCGGCAACTCCGGTCCGCTGCCCGGTGAGGTGGTCAAAGCCATTACCAGCGCGGACCTGGTGGCGGCGGCGGTGCTCTCCGGCAACCGCAACTTCGAAGGGCGCGTCCACCCTTACGTGCGCGCCAACTACCTGGCCTCGCCGCCGCTGGTGGTGGCCTACGCCCTGGCAGGCACGGTGGATATCGACCTGAGCAGCGAACCCATTGGGACCGACCCGGATGGCAGCCCGGTGTTCCTGAGCGATATCTGGCCCTCGTCAGCCGAGATCCAGCAGGTGATCTCTACCGCCGTCCAGCCGGAGATGTTCCGAAGCAAATACGCCAACGTATTCACCGGCAACCCCACCTGGAACGCCATCCAGGGTGGGGAGGGCGATCTTTATGCCTGGGATGCCGACTCCACCTACATCCAGGAGCCGCCTTTCTTCATCGGGCTGGCACGCCAGGCGCCGGACATCCAGGAGATCCACGGGGCGCGCGTGCTGGCGCTGTTGGGCGACTCGATCACCACCGACCATATCTCTCCGGCCGGGTCGATCCCAGCGGACAGCCCGGCAGGGCGCATACCTGGTCGAACATCGTGTGTAACGTGCGCGACTTCAACTCCTACGGCTCGCGGCGCGGCAACGACCGGGTGATGACCCGCGGCACATTCGGCCAATATTCGTCTGAAGAACCGGCTGGTGCCCGGCGCCGAGGGCGGCGTTACCCTGCATTTCCCGGATGGCGAGCAGATGAGCATCTACGATGCAGCGATGCAGTACCGCCAGGAGGGCGTGCCGCTGATCGTCCTGGCAGGCAAGGAGTACGGCACCGGCTCCAGCCGCGATTGGGCTGCCAAGGGCACCCTGCTGCTGGGGGTGAAGGCGGTGATCGCCGAGTCTTACGAGCGCATCCACCGCTCCAACCTGATCGGGATGGGCGTGCTGCCGCTGCAGTTCATGCCTGGCGAGAACGCCGACACATTGGGGCTGACTGGTGAGGAGCTTTACCATATCGAAGAGCTGGATGATGGTCTGCAACCGCAGAGCCGGGTCACCGTGCGTGCAGAGCGCCAGGATGGCAGCCAGGTGGTCTTCAGGGTTATCGCCCGGCTGAACACCGCCATCGAAGTGGGGTACTACCGCAACGGCGGCATCCTGCACAGCGTGCTTCGCAGCCTGCTGTGAGCTTATTGACAAGCCCATCTACCTGAGGTATATTCCAGACGCCCGGGTGGGTCCGGCGCGGCAGAACCCTTCGAACCCTGTCAGGTCCGAGAGGAAGCAGCAGTAAGGAGGAAATTCTGGGTGCCGCCGGGTTGCCTGCCCGGGTTTTTGTTTAACTCAGGGGTGCTTCGGCGGGCAGCGCTCGCCAAACACTCTCACCATCCTTGCCATCTGAGCAAGTCCTCTATTTGGTTTTATCGCTCTTTGGGGGGCTTGATGTGTCTGTGGCTGGGTTCAAGTAGATCTTTATCCTTGTCCTTCTTTGGCTTGGGCGTTTTTGTTGGCTTTGGAGTCTTGGTCGGCTTGTCCTGCTCCTCGACCGCGGTGAGAGTAGCCGTCACCATGGGAGTAGCTGTCAATGAAGTCTCTGCAGCCGGAGTAACCAGGGTAGTGGCTGTCAGACTGGGAGCAGCAGATGGCAGTGCAGTTGCTGTCGCGGTAGGAGCAAGGGTTGCGATGGCGACTTCTGCCTGGGTAGCACTGGGTGTCGATGAGGCAGGTATTGAGGCCGGTGTATAGATCGCGATCCCCGGCAGGAGGACATCTGCCACGGTCTGTTCCAGCAGCTCGACAACTCCCGCTGAGACCAGCAGCACCCGCTCGATCTGCTCGCCGACGACTTCAGCAGCCGCTCCTGCCAACTGCTGGAACAGACTCACGTCCCTTTCCATCATGGCGTGCAGCCTGAGCGCCAGCTGGTTCGCCAGCTCCTGGTCTGTTCCCTGTACAGCGATCATGTGACGGAGCGCCTGGTTGATGTGCTCCTCGTACATCACGACCGCACCGGCGATCTCTTCCAACCGGTTGCCTGCGACCAGCTCCTGGATCTCCTCCAGCCGCCGCTGCGCGTAGCGGATGTGCAGTTGCGCTTTTTCCGCGTCATCCCCCGCCAGCGCCAGGCTGGCATTTTCCATAACGATCTTCACCTTATAGAGTGGGTCGCCCGGCAGCGAGCTCTGCGCCATTCCGGCAATCCTTGCGCTGCCTGCTACCATCGCAAGAGCCAGCAGGAATACCAGTGCGAACTGGAATGCGAGACGCCGCTGTGAGGTGAGCTCCTGGAAGAATCGTCCAAGCACGACAACCCCGCGCGAGTAGACCGGCGCTGGTGGGGCTGCCTGCTCCTGCCGGATCTGATTCAGTACACGCCGTCGTGAGGCACGCACAAACCCAGGTCGCGCGTCCAGCGTCGCCCGACGAACCCGCAGCCACAGCGCTGTCTCCAGCAGAGGGCGCAGCTCGTCCGCCCGGTCGGGATACCGTTCCAGAATCCCTTCCAGCGCCGCCTGCCCGCTCTGGACCTGCTCCAGGCTTTCCTGCAGGATAAGCTCTATGTCGACCTCGTGCGCAGACATCTATCTACCTAGTGGCTTCCCTCCAACACCATACGCAGGGCAGCCAGGGCCCTGTGCTGCAGCACCCGTATCGCTCCCGACGAGCGACCCATGACCTCGGCCGTCTCATCCGGAGAGAGTCCGGCAAGAAAGCGCAGCTCCAAAACCGTCCGGTAATCATCTCTCAGCTGCTCCAGCTTCGCCCTTAGCTCCTCCCGCTCCGAATTTGACAATTCAAACTCCCCTGATCCTGGACTGTGATCTCGCAGTGAGAACTCATCGATGGACACCACCGGGTTGTTCAAATCCAACCTTATCCCACTCAGACATCAAGGCCAACCTTAATAACAAATCTGTACAGGAGTTGTTACGTATATCATTATGACCTTTACACAACCTTAATGATCTAGAAGTTACGCAGTTCACGGGGTAATCGGGGGGTCAGATCGTACTTGTCCAGCAGGCTCTCCGCTGCGGTGATCCCAAACACCCCTATGCCTGGATTATATTACCAGGGCGCGAGTTATGAATTGAGCAAATTGAAAGGTTTGTCTTTTCGGGGAGCACAGCGAAGAGAAATCGTTGGTGAGATTAAGAAGAACCCATCATGACAGGGATTCCTCACCCCAGCTGAGGATTGGATATAATAGCTGGTAGCAGTTAAGCCTTAGCCTGAACCGGCGTCACGGAAGGGAGCCCAGAGGGGGCGGCAGCGGCGTAGGGGTCTCGATCGGCTCCGGTGTGATCTGGGTCGCAGTGGGTGTATTGGTCGGAGTCGAAGTTGGAGATGGCACAGTGGTAGCCGTGCTGGTCGGGGTGTAGGTCGGCGTGGCTGTAGGCATTGGGCTGGCGGTCGGGGTATCGGTTGGAGGCACGGTCGCGCTGGATGTGGCTGACGGGCTGGCTGTCGCTGTCGGCGTCAGGGAGGGCTGTGGCGTTGGTGTGGAGGTGGGTACCTGGGTGTCCGTCGCACGCGGCTCGTGGTCCGGCTTGCGCGTCGGGGTAGCGGTCGCCGGAGGTGCCGGAGGCAAGCTAACCTGCTGCGTTGGAGTCGCGCTCCAAGCTGGGGTCGGCGGGGTGGTCGGCGAGGCTGGTCGCGTCGGAGAAGGCGGTGGGAGAGGCGTCCGCGTCGCGGCCGGGACAGGGGTGGGATCGAAGGCGGCCGGCGTCTTTCCAGGCAGCGAAGTGGGCGCCAGGGTTGGCATGGCGGTGAAGATCGGCGGCAGCGGGATGTCTGCAATGCTGCTCCCGAGCAGATCGACGATGCCTGCCGAAACCAGCAGCACCCGCTCGATCTGATCCCATATCCCCTGAGGGGCAGTCAGTGCCAGCTGTTGAAGCAGGTCGACATTCCTCACCAGCATAGTGTGCATGCTTAACGCCAGCTCGTTCGCCCGTCCCTGGTCCAATCCCTTGACGGCGAGCAGTGAGCGGATCGCCTGATTGATATGCTCCTCGTACATCAGCACCGCTTCGGCTATCTCGTCCGGGCTATTCTGAGCTGCCAATTCCCGGATCTCATCCAACCGACGCTGTGCGTAGCGCATGTGCAGCTCTGCTTTGGAGGCTTCATCACCTGCCAGCGCCAGGCTGGCATCCTCCATGACGATCTTCACCCCGTACAATGGATCCCCGGGCAGCGCCGTGGTCGCCATCCGTCCTACCCCGGCTCCTCCTGCAACCATTCCTACTGCCAGCAAAACCACCACCGCCAGCTGGAATGCCAGCCTCCGGGCGGTCAGCCCTTCGAAGAACTGCTTGATTGCGCTTATCCCACCCGCGTATACCGGCTCTGCCGCGGCTGCCTGCTCCTCTTTGATCCGGTCCACCAGACGCCGCTGGGAGGCCATCACAAACCCGGGTCGCGGATCGACGGTCGCCTTGTGCATGCGGAACCATAACGCAGTCTCCAGCAGCGGGCGCAGATCTTCGGCCAGGTCGGGATGACGATCCAGTATCCCTTCCAGCGTCGCCTGACCGCTCTGGATCTGCTCCAGACTTTCCTGCAGGATCAGTTCAAAGTCGTCACGGTGCGCAGACATAATTATCTGAGACTCCCGTCAAGCATTGTCCGCAGCGAAGCCAGCGCCCTATGCTGCAGCACCCGGACCGCCCCAGGCGTGCGCCCCATAACCTCCGCCGTCTCATGCGGCGTAAGCTCGCTCAAAAAGCGCAGCACCAGCACCGTCTGGTAGTCATCGCGCAGCTGCTCGAGCGAGGCACGCAGCTCCTCGCGCTCCAGGCTGGACAGCGCCGATTCCCCAGGACCGGGCCGGTTATCGCGCAGGGACATGTCATCGATGGAAAGCTGCCCCTTGACCGGGTTCGAACGGCGGTAGTGATCGATCAAGGCATTGCGGGCGATGCGGAACAAGAACGCCAGGAACGGGACACCCTGTTCACGGTATTTGGGCAGCGATTTCCACACCCTCAAGAATACGTCCTCGGTAATATCCTCTGCATCCAGACGGTTGTCCAGGTGCGCGAAAAGATAGCGGAATACCCGGTCAGCGTACCGCTCGTACAGCTTGCCAAACGCCTCGGCATCCCCGCCCTTTGCTGAACTCAGCAGCTGGCGGTCTTCTATGTGCTGGAGATCTTCAAGACCTTGTTGGCCATCAAGACTCTGATGGTCTTCAAGACCTTGATGGTCTTCAAGGCCTTGATGGTCTTCAACAGCGGGCGAATTGGACATCAACGATTACTTTCTTGACGTATCATATCTAACTATTTTGGTTACTACGATGATGCACTCGGTTGCAATGATATCAAACAATCCTGAATGAATGGCTTACAGGATCGCACTTTTCATAATTGGAAGGTGTAAAAAAGAGAAACAGGCAGGTCGTATTGACCTGCCTGCTGTATCACATCATCAGATTCAGAGGAGGCTATTAGTTTCCGCCCCCGTTCCCGCCTCCATTCCCACCTCCATTGTCACCGCCGCCGCCGTTATCGTTATCGCCGGAGTTCTGGGCGTCCCGGTCGGGGGTTGGGTTACCGCTGCCAGTACCCGGAGCAGGATCGGGGTTGGCGTCCGAACCCGGTCCAGGACCGTATCCGGGGTCTGGGCTGGCGTCCGGACCTGCTTCCGGACCGGGGCCGTAATATGGACCAGGGCTGTACTGCATTCCGGGTGTGTCGGTGATCGGGACTGTGCCGGTAATCGTACCGGAGATGCCCTGCTGGTGCTGGAACTGGTGTTGGAACTGGTTCTGGGTTCCGAATGTGCCGCTGATTGGCAGGGTGCTGGTGATCGTCGTCGTCACACCCTGCTGGAATTGGAACTGGTGCTGGAACTGATTCTGGAACTGCTGCGGTTCCTGCAGACCGAGTGCCAGGATGCGCAGCTGCTCACGGATGACCGCCCGTACCTGTTCCTGGGTCAGCGCACCTTGCCCCAGGCTGACCGGCTGGACAAGGGTCATGATCCGCAGCTGGTTGTTCGCTCGGAGCTGGATCTTCGCCATGGTCTTGACCATATTCTCATCATCCAGCCCGGCAGCAATCCTCAGGGAGGAGGCCATTTGCTCTTGATAGCGCTGCTGCACTTCCTGAGACACAGGTTCACCTTTGGAGAGCAGGGCGGCGATCTCGTCCACGCGCTGGTCGGCAAAATTGAGCAGCAAGTCAACCTGCCCCTCCGGATCGGCAACCAGGTTCAAACGCAACTCCTCGCTGTAAATCTTTACAGGATAAAGCGCCTGGTCCGGCAGGCTCTCCTGTGCCGCGTAGACGGTGGCTCCTGCCCCGCCGAACACAAGCGCTACGGTCACGACAAATGCAGTCAGAATGCTGAACATATGAACACGCTCCTTTCTATTTAATGGGTTGATGATTCCTGATATCCACCCATTAAGACGCCGAAAGGGCGTTTCGGATACGGGTAATCGCGGAGAACTCCCGGCTGAGAGCGTTTCAGCTTTCGCCAGGAAAGCGTTTCGCCCGGCAGCCACCTTATCCGGGCTGCGCTGCGGCATCTGACGCAGCGGCTCGAGTAGCTCATCAAATTCCATTCTCAATTCATCGTCCTGCAAGCTCATAGTACTTCTTCCTTTATCAATATCCGCCTCATGCTCCTCAAAGCGCGGTGCTGTAAAGCTTTCACAGCGCCAATTGGTTTGTCCACTACTTCGGCGATATTCTTGTTATCCCAATCCTCCAGATACTTAAGCACGACAACCTGGCGCTGCTCGGGGGTCAGCAGTCTCAGGGCATCGCGCAGCCGCTCTGCTTCAGTCTGCTTCGCATAGAGCTGCTGCGGATCGGCACCGGGATTGTGCTGCCGGTCCGGCTCCAACGGCAGCGTGGGCGGCGGCTGGCGGCGGTAGTAGTCTGTGAGCCAGTTATGCGCAACCCGGTACAGATATGCCTGAAGATACTGCTGCGGTCCGCGGCCTCCCTTTAAGACGGTCAAGAAACGATCGAAAGTGTCGGCGACGCACTCTTCCGCAAGGTCCTCATCGCCTACCAGACGCATCGCATAACGATACAACCCCGGACTGTACTTGTCATAGATTTGAGCAAGAGCATCGAGATCGTATTGTTGTGCTCGCTGCAGCAATGATTTTTCGGTTGACATTTCCTCACCAGTTATGACGCCGGGACGGGCAAAAAGATACGGGCTAAGATTTAATTCTCTGTTAGAATCAAGTGCCTTGCCGGGAGCATAAGACATCGCGAAGGTTATTTTTACAGGAAAAAAGAGCACTCCCACCCAGTCAGCTGCGATGTCCCATCGCCAGATATCAATGATCTACCTTATTATATAGTTTTATATATGCTGAGGGCAATATTCCCCCACCACTCTTAACCGATCTGCAATCTCGCGCGCATCAGCTTCTCCGGCTCTTCTCCAGCCGAGGCGCCCAGGAAGGCTACCTGGCGGGCATCGACCAGGGCGTCATCAGCCTGGCTAACTTCCTGGCGACCATCATCCTGGCGCGCAGCGTAGACCCAACCCAGTTAGGCGTTTATGGGGTCGGCTTCGTTACGCTGCGGCTGATCCGCTCCGTGCAGGAGGGCATCATCATCCAGCCATTGAACGTATTCGGCGCAGGTATGGATGAAACCGGATTCAAAGCCTATGCGACCAGCACCAGTCTCCTGCAGATCGGTCTGGCCTCAGGCACCGCCCTGGTCGTCTACATCAGCGGCTGGGTGCTCACACTGATGGGAAACGACACCGCCGGACCAACGCTCTACTCGTTGTGGTTCGCATTTCTCGCCTGGCAGTTGCAGGAATACATCCGCCGCATGCTGTACACGCGCGGCCGAGTGTCCCAGGCAGTGATCAATACCATCATCGCCAACACGGTTCGGCTTGGATTGATGCTCTGGTGGGCCGGTCAGGGACTGCTGAGCGGAATTGCCGGGCTGGATGCAATTGCCTGGGGGGCGGTGGCCGCATTGATCCCCGGGCTGTGGTTCACCCGCCCATATTGGACGCGACAATATGCCGGTCTGCGAGAGACCTGGGAGCGCAACTGGAGCTTCGGACGATGGGTGTTGGGGGGCGGCATTGCCAGCTGGATCTCGGTTGAGTTCTACCCCATCCTCACCGCGGGCATGGTCAGCTTTGCCGCTGCGGGCGCGTACCGTGCATTGCAGAACCTGGTCGCTCCTATCCATATCCTCCTGCGTGCGACGGATACTTTCCTAACGCCGCGCGCCTCACGCCTGTATACACAGAATGGTGAGCGAGCGCTGGAACGCACCATGCGGTTGGTCTATATCCTGGCGGGCATACCAACGCTGTTATTCTTAAGTCTGGCTGTAATGTTCCCTGAACAGCTTCTCAGCCTGCTGTACGGGGATACTTACCTGGAATACAGCAACGGGATCATCTTAATGGCAATCTTCTACGCGCTGCTGTTCGCCTATTGGCCCTTACAGACCACGCTCAAGGCAGCGCGTGTTTCGAGACCGATCTTTATCGCCAACCTGCTGGCGATGATCTTGATGTTCAGCGTAGGAATTTGGATGATCTATCGTTGGGGAGTCTACGGCACGATCGCCGGTCAGGCGCTGAACGCACTGGTGGTCAATATCGTCCTATGGAACGCCTGGTTTGCTCTGAAACGCAGGCTTGAACCCCAGAAAAGCGCCTGATGACCTAAGAGCTGCCCCAACGCAGATATTCACGCGGCAGCCTGCCGTCCCAGCTGCTCTTCCAACGGTACCAGAATGTGATTAGAAATGCCAGCACCAGCAGTTTGACATCAAAGCCCAGACCGGTATGGTGGATATAAATCCTGTCGAAGCGCAGCTTCTGCCGGGGTGTGAGGTAGTAATCCCCCGCCACCTGTGCCAGACCGGATAATCCGGGCGCAACCCGGTGGCGCTCGGCATACTCTGGCATCTTTTCCAGGTAGCCATGCACCAGCACCGTGCGCTGCGGCCGCGGCCCGACAAAGCTCATCTCACCCTTGAGGATATTGATCACCTGGGGAAGCTCGTCCAGTGCGGTCTTGCGCAGCAGGCTGCCGACGATCAGAACGCGCTCGTCAGCATGGCTGGCAAGCACCGGTCCGGTGTTCGATTCTGCTCCAAGCACCATGGTGCGGAATTTATACTGGTGGAAGTTAGCCCCACCTTTACCGACCGAATTCTTGACAAACAGGATCGGCCCCGGATCTTCCAGCCAGAGCAGGAATGTCATCAGCAGCCAGATCGGAAGTGAAAATACCAGCCCGCCCGCCGAGAGCAGGATGTCAAAGATGCGTTTTCCAGTCGGAGTTCGAGGCGCCTTCCCGATAATCTCTATGTGACGTTGGTGAACTTCGCCCTGGATGCGCATCGAAGGCGGCGAGTTGTTCTCCCACAAACCTTCGATAATGCTGGTTGCCAGCAATCCCCCGGTGAACGCCCCCCCGCAGGCAGCCAGCAGCCAGATCACATTGGCCTGCCCAACAAGTATGACTGTCACCAGCCACACGGTCATATAAAGGAGGCTGGGTCCCAGGAACGCCAGCCGGTAGCGCCAGTCCCGGCGTACGGGCATCAAGGAGAGGATACGTTCGATGAGTATCGCCAGGATGGTGTAAAAAATGAACAGGAACAGGCTCCCCCCGGGGGGTGGCTGCTGTACCTGGAACATCTTGTTCGCATACCACCCGGCAAGCGATAGGGCTGCCAGCAAGAACAGCCCACCGAAGGCACTGCGCAGCACAAGCCAGGGGGTCGAACGGGTGCTATTCTGGGACACTCTGAACGGGCGTTTGATCATCGGATTACCGCTGAATTATACCTCACCGCCAGTCCTCAGCCTCTCGCCCCTGGGTCTCGCTGCTGTCGAAGGCAGCTGCCGCAGCATATCCCAGAGTCCAACATGCTGCCTGGCGGGTGATGATATAATCACGCCGCTTATGGTCACACAAAGAGGCAAATGGATCGCCATCATTGGCGTCATCGCAATCGCGGCGCTGCTGGTCTCGGGGTATCTGCTTTACCCGCGCCTCAGCGATCGCTGGACGGCTCCATTGGGTCCCGATCTGGGCATGCCCACCCGCACGCCAATCCTGGAGCTGGCGGCGGTCTTCGACCCAACAGCTACCGCCCTGCCGACGGAAGATCAGCCGCAGGAGCCTGCCGGACTGGAGGGTGAGGCTTCACACACACCACCTGCAAGCCAGGTTCCATCCTCAACAGCCACGCCCAAACCTGAGCCGCTCTGCGGGGGACCGGAGGTCATGACCATCCTGGCAGTCGGGGCGGACAGCGGTCCGGACTATCTCTACGGGCTGGCGGATGTCATCCGCATCGTACGGGTGGACTTTGCCACCCCCAAAGTCACCGTGTTATCCATGCCACGCGACCTGTGGGTGGAGATCCCTGAGATAGAAAACCCGTACGGCATTACTCACGGCAAGCTGAACCAGTCCTACTTCTACGGTAGCCCAGGTATGGGCTACTATCCCGGACCGGGCGGCGGACCAGGATTGCTGGCACGCACGCTGTACCAGAACTTTGGGCTGCTGGTCGATCATTATGGCGCGGTGGATATGGTGACTTTCGTCAGGGTGGTCGACGCAGTCGGCGGCATCGATCTCTACCTGCCGTATGACGTGGACGGGCGACCGATTGATGACAAGACCGAGGATATGGGATACTTCTACGCCGGACAGCGGCACTTCAACGGCGACCAGGCGCTGCGGTTCTCCCGCGTTCGCAAGAAGTACAACGACTTCACCCGCATGGACCACCAAAACATGGTCATCTGCGCTTTGAAAGAGAAGGTCACCAGCCCCGCAGTGCTGCCAAAGGTACCCTCGATCATCGCCGCTTTCCAGGATTCCGTGCTGACCGATCTGAGCCTGGAACAGCTCACTCAGCTTGCCTGCCTTGCGCCAAAATTAAAGCGGGAGAACCTGCTCTTCACCAGCCTACCGGAAGAGATACTCACACCGGGTCGGGTTTACAGCCCGCAGCAGAAAGACCAGGTTTTCATCATGGATGCGGATTTCGAGGTGATCCGGGATTATGCAGCGCAGTTCACGGCCGGAACCTGGCCGTCCGAGCCAAATGAGCCTACCTGCCCATAAACGCCCAAACGATGAATGGGATTGATCTACCCGGGGTGATCGTGTGGAGATGAAAGACCTGCCCCCCCTGGATGTACCCGCCCTGCTGAGGCAGTACGGGCTGCGCCCAGACCGTAAGCTGGGACAGAACTTCCTCATCGATGCCGCTGGGCTGCACAAGGTCATCGCGGCTGCCGGGATCGATCCGGAGGAAGATGTGCTCGAGATCGGACCGGGGCTTGGAAACCTGACCCGCCTGCTGGCCGCGGCCGCCAGGCAGGTGGCTGCGGTAGAGATCGATACCCGCCTGATCCCTCCGCTGGAAGCTGTGCTGCAAGACCAAGATAATGTACGCATCATCCAGGGGGACATCTTGAGCCTGGACATTGCCGACCTGATGGGCAGCCAACCTTACCTGGTTGTTGCAAACATCCCATACTACATCACATCAGCTCTGATCCGTCAGCTGCTCGAATCTCAGTACCCGCCAGAGCGGCTGGTCCTTACCGTCCAGCACGAGGTGGCAGAGCGAATCTGCGCCGCACAGGGAGAACTTAGCCTGCTGGCGCTGAGCGTGCAGGTCTACGGTCACCCTGAGATCAGAGCCCGCATTCCGGCAGGCGCGTTCTATCCCACTCCAAAGGTGGATTCTGCAGTAATCCGGGTCGATCTCTACCCAGAACCGCAGATACCGCCCTCCCGGCTGGACCTGTTCTTCCGGCTGGCAAAAGCCGGCTTCTCGCAGAAAAGAAAAACCCTCCGCAACGCGCTGGCGGGAGGCATGGCTTGGCAGAAGGATTGGACAGCTGATTTGCTGCTCTCGACAGCGATCGACCCGATGCGCAGAGCAGAGACGCTCAGCCTGGATGAGTGGGGGGAACTAACCCAGAAGGCTTACCTGGCGTTATCGTAAACCGTGGGTGGAGAGGCAACCGGCGCGTGATTGGTCAGGTCGCGGTACTCGACCAGCAGCTGCCATACCCTAATCGCGGCCTCACGCTGGATGCGGAAAGACATCTTCGACTGACCCCAGCGCCGGTCAGCAAAATAGATCGGCACTTCAGTAAAGGTAAAGCCCAGCCGGTGGGCGATATAAGCCATTTCAACTTGAAACGCGTAGCCATTCGAGCGCGCCCGGTCGAGCGGCATCCCCAAGAGTGTCTCACGGCGCCACAACCGGAACCCGCCGGTTGCATCCCGGATGGGCATGCGCAGGATGGTGCGGGCATACAGATTTCCAAAGCTGGAGAGTCCCTTGCGCCATGCCGGCCAGCGCACGTCAACCGCGCCGCCGGGGACGTACCGAGAGCCCATCACCATATCACAGCACTGCAGCGTCTCGTGCAGCTCGATCAGCTTCTCCGGGGGATGAGAAAAATCAGCATCCATTTGCCCTACAGCTTCGGCACCCATCGAGAGCGCCTGGCTGAAGCCCTGAATGTATGCAGTACCGAGCCCCATCTTGCCAGAGCGGTGCAGCACGCTCAGGCGCCCCGGATAACGCTCTGCCAGCTCATCTGCCAGCACTCCGGTGCCGTCCGGGCTGTTATCATCGACTACCAGTAATTGGAAATCGTCCAGAGGCAGCTCGAAAATCGCGGCTGCCAGCCTGGGCAGGTTTTCTGCTTCGTTATAGGTCGGGATGACGATAATCGTTCGCATGGATCAATCCAGTCTGCGTAAATTACTATACCAGGTTTTGCTTAAGGGTGTACAGGTCAACATGACCACCATCTGCAGGGTAGTGACGCTGGAGATCGACTTTCAGCCGGCTGCCCTTCTTTTTCATGGACTCACGGTCTTTCAACGGATAAAAATAATCCAACGCCTGTTCCAGCCGGGCATCCAGCCGGGTGGCTATCTGGTCTGATGTGTCCGGCACTGTGACCAGGATAAACTGAGACAGTGAAAGCTGACCGACAAAATCATTCGGGCTGCCCAGGTCACGCACCGCATTCTGGATCATCAGGCTGACGGCCCGGACAACGTCATCCGAGGCGACAAACCCGTAAGCCTCACGGAAGTGCTCCAGGTTGACCAGCTTTATGGTCAGAAGTGCCCAGCTGTCACTATCCAGCAGTTCCAGCAATCGTTCATCCACCAACTTCCCTTCAGGAAGCTGGGTTACCGGGTTGGTCAGGGTTCCATGAGAAGACCGGCGCAGTGCATTCCGTACTCGCAGGCGCAGCTCTTGAATGTCGAACGGCTTGGTAATATAGTCATCCGCCCCCAGCTCCAATCCCTGCAGGCGGTCGGCACGGGTGCGTTTTTCGGTTAGAAAAATGATCGGGATGTCGTCCGTCCGGCGGCTGCTGCGCAGCTGGCTGGCAACCTGGTAGCCATCGATATCCGGCAAACGGATATCCAGGATGATCAGGTCGGGATGGTGAGCCTGGCAGGCGTCCAGAGCTGCTGCTCCCCAATTGGCAGTATCAACCTGATAACCCTGGATATGGAAATATGCGCTCAGCATATCCGCCACGTCAGTGTCGTCTTCAACAACCAGGATCGATTGCTTACTATCAGCCACGGTTGGGCCTCTAGCTCATGGGTCTTTTTTCGATGATAAACTCGCAGACTTCATCCCCCATAGCGACACATTTGGCCTCATTGACACGGAATTCCTGCCCTCCGGAGAGCCACTTCAGACCGCCCTGCAGCAATCCGATAGCCATGAAGCAGACCGGCTTATCCGAGTGGTTCCTCCCCCAACAAACCGGGCAGCGATGGATGGTGTAGACGTAATCTTCTTCTCTCTCCTTGACGGTGCTGTATTGGTCGCTTATCTGGCTGAATATCTTTGCCATGACGGGAATACCGATGCGCATTTTCGTCTGCAGCGGCAGGACTTTAAATGCCAGGTCACCGACCCCGGCCAACGCGCCGAAATTGCGCAGCGAATCGGCAAAAGCCACCCGACCGGCACGCAGCGCCAGCCCTCGTCCGCCGCGCGGCCCGTACATCTCCTCCAAGGCCAGGTTGATGGCCGAAAAATCGGCAAAATCAAACTCGCGGTCGAGATTGTTCGGGGGGTAGTTGTCGATCAGATAGGAGAGATGCGCCAGATTCAAGATCGCATTCACCCCGTTCTTCCCCATCACTTCCTGTAGGGAATTGAGCGAGATGAGCACGATTTTATTGGCGTAGAAATAGTCGCTTTTTGGGATTGGTTCCATGGTATTTCTCTAGATCAATTTCGATAGATCCTCGGTAGCACGGCGCATATCCAGGAAGATCAGGCCCAGCTTGGCCTGCTCGCGGGCTAACGCGGTCAGGACTGCCTCCTCACCCACCGACATCAGGATGACATAGCCCTTCTCACCTTTGATATATACCTGATCGAGCGTACCACGACCAAGCTCAGTTGCAATCCGTTCACCCAGGGAGAGCATGGCTGCCGACATCGCTGATACCCGGTCTTCTTCCACACCCTGTGGAAGCGCTGAGGCAATGCTCAATCCATCAACACTGACCACGGCTGAAGCTTCGATATCAGGTGAGGAAGCCTGCAGGTCACGCAGGCGTTCTACCATCAGTTGGGAGCGAGATTTCATCAATACTGCCACTCCTTTATCTTTCCAACCAGAACTCGATAAAATGGGACACTCCCCGTCGCCGCCAGATTTTTACAAAATTTCATGAAAGCGACGCCAGGAGCGCAAACTAAATGTAGCATAGGCAATAGGCTGTGTCAAGCCAATCATGCTATAATTAACAGGTTTGTCAGCCAGGTTGGCCCGTTGCAGATCAAGGGCTGGCTAACCCGATTAAATGACCGCTACAGCCCGGTTTTTCAGGGCTTTTTCAACGGGGGAGCCCCCGGTTGGGGGCAGATCTGCACGCCATTCCTCCACTGCCGCCGCCAACTGCCAAGGGTAAGATATGGTATTTACTAACTTAAGCGATTTTATTGGTCAACTGGATAAACGCGGACAGCTGGCACGTATAAAACTGCCGGTGTCCCCCGAGCTTGAAATTACCGAGATCACCGACCGGGTAAGCAAAGCCCCGGCGGAGCGCAATAAAGCTCTGCTGTTCGAGAACCTCCCCGGCTACGAGATGCCCGTGTTGATCAACGCCTTCGGTTCGGCCGAGCGGATGGCCCTGGCATTAGGGGTGGATGACCTGGACGAGCTGAACCACGACCTGGCAAAGATCATCGACCTGCGCCTGCCCAAAGGGGTTGGGCAGGTGGTGAGCCGTGGGCGAGACCTTTACGATGTGCTCAGGACAGTAGGGCTGAAACCTAAAAAAATCCGCCGCGCCCCGGTCCAGCAGGTGGTGCACACGGACGAATTGAATCTAAACAAGCTGCCGATCCTCAAGTGCTGGCCCAAGGATGGCGGTCGATTTATCACCCTGCCGCAGGTGATCACACGTGACCCCGAGACAGGTCTGCGCAATGTCGGGATGTACCGCCTGCAGGTGGTGGATGACCGCACGCTGCTGGTCCACTGGCAGCGCCATAAAGGCGGGGCAGAACACGAGCGCAAAGCGCGGGAATCTACCCGATCCGAGCACCCTGACCGAGGGCGCATCCCGGCAGCCATCATCCTGGGCGGCGATCCTGCCAGCATGTGGTGTGCCTCCGCTCCGCTGCCGCCCAATATCGACGAGTATCTCCTGGCAGGCTACTTGCGCGGCGCTCCGATCTCATTCGTCGATTGTATTACCCAACCGCTGGAAGTGCCCGCCCAGGCAGAGATCGTCATAGAAGGATACGTCGATCCCAACGACCATCGCCCCGAAGGTCCGTTTGGCGATCATACCGGCTACTATACGCCGGTCGAGCTATTCCCCGTCTTCCACGCAACAGCCATCACCCACCGGAAGAAACCCATCTACCCGACCACGATCGTGGGTATCCCTCCGATGGAAGACGTCTGGATGGGCAAGGCTACCGAGCGCCTGTTCCTGCCGTTGATGCGCCTTTTTCTGCCCGAGATTGTGGATGTAAATATGCCCGCCGAGGGTGTATTCCACAACCTGGTGCTGATCTCGATCAAAAAACGCTTTCCCGGTCACGCTCGCAAGGTTGTATTTGGGTTATGGGGGCTGGCGCTGATGTCGCTGGCAAAGACGATCGTTATCGTCGACGAGTGGGTCGATGTACAAGACCTGTCGCAGGTCGCCTGGCAGGCGCTTGGCAACGTGGATTGGTCCCATGACGTTATTATCGTCGATGGTCCGGTTGACCACCTCGACCATGCATCCCACCAACACTCATTTGGCGGTAAAATTGGGATCGATGCCACTGCAAAACTGCCCGAGGAAGGCTACCGGCGCGGCTGGCCTGATGTGGCACGTATGGACCCAGGTACAAAAGCCAGGATTGACGAAATTTGGGATAAGTTGAAGATATAATCCTATCCCTACTGCGGTTTAAAACATCTTATGCAGGACTGCCTGTGCGAAATTCGCCAAGGAGAAAGCTTACTATGATTCACAAACGTCTTATCGGTATCGGTGTTTTATTTATCTTAATTGCGGCGCTGCTCATCAGCGGCTGCTCGCAGGCTACCCCGCCCCCACCAGCAGAACCGGTTGCGATCAGGATGGCGATCCTGCCAATCCTGGATAATCTGCCGATGTATGTTGCCCAGCAAGAAGGGCTGTTCGAAGACAATAACGTGTCGGTCGAGTTCATCCCCGTCGGCTCAGCCGCGGAGCGCGACCAGGTGATCGTGGCTGGCAGGGCAGACGGAATGATCAATGAGACGATCTCGACCCTGCTCTACAACCAGGACCAGCCCCAGGTACAGATCGTCGGTTTCTCGCGTACTGCCACACCCACCAACGCCCAGTATTCGATCCTCACCGCCGCCAACAGCAGCATCGAATCGATCGAGGGGCTGAAGGGTGTAGAGATCGGCATATCCGAAGGAACGATCATCGAATATATCACCGATCGATTGTTAGAAGCAGAAGGCTTCTCCAGCGATGACATCAGCACGATTGCCGTCCCCAAGATCACCGACCGTATGGCATTGTTAGGCTCCGGAGAGCTGAAGGCAGCCACATTGCCGGACCCATTATCCTCGTTGGCGATCCAGGGGGGTGCCCACGTGGTGCTGGACGATTCCAGCCACCCAGAATTTGGCTACAGCACATACTCTTTCCTCATCCCATTCATCGAATCGAACCCAGAGGCCGTACGCGGCTTTCTGGCAGCCGTTGCGAAAGCAACCGAGATGATCAACGCCGACCCCGCCCAATGGGAGACAGTGCTCACCGAGCAAAACCTGATCCCCACCCCATTGGTTGGAAGCTATACAACGCCGCCATTCCCGGCGCCCAGCGTGCCCAGCCAGGCTCAGTGGCAGGACGCGCTCGATTGGGCAAAAGCTAAGGGCATAGTCGGGAACGATGTCTCTTATGATGTCTCGGTGAGTGCAGACTATTTGCCCTGAGGGTAAATGATTGTTCTCGATACACTGACATATGCCCACGCCCAGGGAAACCCGATCTTCGAGGATTACAGCTGGAAGGTAGACCAGGGCGAGGCATGGGCGGTGCTGGGTCCATCCGGGTGCGGTAAAACCACACTGCTGTACTTGCTGGCAGGGCTTCGATTTCCTGCCCGCGGCCGGTTGCTTATCGGCGGGCAGCCGTTGTCGCGCCCCAGACCGCACACCGGGCTGATCTTGCAGGATTACGGACTGCTGCCCTGGGCGACCGTGCGTCAGAACGCCGAATTGGGCTTGCGCATCCGCAGCTTTTACGGGCCGGATGGCAAGCACTCGCCGGAGGACCTCCATCCCGACCTGGAGGTCGACCCCTGGCTCGAGCGTTTGGGACTGCTCCCGGTAGCGGACAAGTACCCGGGACAAATCTCCGGCGGGCAGCGCCAGCGGACGGCTATCGCCCGCACCCTGGCGCTCAAACCCGACTTACTGCTGATGGACGAGCCCTTCTCCTCTCTGGACGCGCCCACTCGCGAGAGCCTGCAGAACCTCACCCTGGAGCTGAAGAGCCGAGCAGAAGCTGACCCTGGTTATCGTCACGCACGCCATCGAGGAAGCTGCCGTTATGGGAGGTAAGATCCTGATGCTCCAGCAGCCTCCCAATCGCCAGACGGTCGTCATCGATAACCCCGGCGTCTCTGACGGCGTCCATGACGGCATCCTGGAACCAGATTACCGCAATAGTGGGGAGTATTTCGACCTGTGCCGGGTGCTGCGTTCGATGCTCGATGAAACCCAGTCCGCACAAACCGCTGCCGAAGTGGATAAACGATGAAGCGCCGTGACCTGCTGCTCGCCATCCTGGCACTGGTCGTCATCTGGCAGATCGCTTCCTGGGCGGTCAACCGGCCAATCCTGCCGCCGCCCGGCGAGGTCGCTGCAGCGTTTGTTGTTGGGCTGCAGGGTGACCTGGTGGAGCACTTCTTTGTCAGCCTGTGGCGGGTGCTCGCCAGCACTGCCCTGGCGATTGCAATCGCTGCCCCTGCCGGGTTGGTGCTGGGGCAATCCCGGCGCTTGAATAGTATCTTCTCGCCGGTGATCTATTTGATCTACCCGATCCCGAAGGTGGTTTTTGTGCCGATCGTGCTGCTCTTCTTTGGTTTGGGTGATTGGCCGAAGATTATCATCATCTTCCTGATCTTATTCTTCCAGATCCTGGTGCTTGTGCGCGACCAGGCTGCCGGGCTGCGACCGGAGCTCGTACAGAGCGTGCGCAGCCTGGGGGCAGGACGCCGGGCGCTGTTCCGGTTCGTTTACCTGCCCGCCAGCCTACCCGCCATCCTGACCGCGGTGAGACAGTCCGTCGGCACAGCAGTGGCTGTCCTGTATATTGCCGAGCTGTATGCAACCCAACGCGGGTTGGGCTACTATATCTATCTCAACGGCAGCACGCTGCTCAATTACCCCGCCATGTATGCCGGCATCGTGGCCATGAGCATCCTTGGTCTGAGCCTGTATTTTACGGTGGACTGGATGGAGCGGCGGGTTGCCCCCTGGCAGAATAAATTTTAATCCCCAGCATGCCCGGACGGCAAGCTGCACTCCGGCACGGTGGCAATGAGGTATAATCGCGCATATTGCAGCTATACAGTTTTAAGAGAGCTACCGTAATTGACCGCACTACAGCTGTAGAAAAGGAGTGTACCCATGATCAATAGATGGCGAGCAAATACTGTACATCGCACATTCAGGATAACGCTCAGCGTGCTGCTGGTCCTGGTCCTGGCAGCTGCCGCGCTGCCGCAATCTGCCCAGGCTGCTTCATGTAAAGCCTACCACACCGTCCAGAAAGGGGATAAAACCGGCACAATAGCCAGGATGTACGGCGTCAAGTGGATCGAGATCGCAGCCGCCAACGACCTGGAGCGACCGACCAAGCTGGTGGTTGGAGACCAGCTGTGCATCCCATTCAAGCACAGTGTCAGCCTGAAGAACAACGTAGCCGTTAGCAATGTTAACAACGTGATCAAGATCACTGCTTCAGACTTCAACGAGACCGGGAAATACTACGTCCGGGTCAGGGACATCTCCTCCGGCGCCGGGAAATGGTACAAGATCGGGACGTTCAAAGCCCTGCGGAACAAGACTAACCAGGCTAAATACCTGCTTCCCAAAGAGCTGAAAAGCTCGATCTACTTCCAAGTCTGCCTGAAGAACAGCACCAGCGACGAGGTGATCTGCAAGAACGTCAGACATTTCTTCAGGGAGAAGTAGTGACCGCAGCATAAAATCGAGATTGACTCATCTCATTCGTGCTGAGCTTGAGCAAACATACGACATACCCCAATGCACCCCGGCATGCCGGGGCGCATTGATTTTTAATGACTTTCGCCGCGGTACAGGACTAATCGAACGCTAATCTTGCGCTGGTATAATGCCAGTCGATGAAATCGGTGCGTGATTTCTTAGAGCTGATCAAGTTCGAACACACCATCTTCGCCCTGCCATTTGCATACCTGGGTATGCTCCTGGCAGCCGGCGGGCTGCCCACATTCGAGCAGTTTTTTTGGATCACGGTAGCCATGGCAGCTGCCCGCACAGTAGCGATGGGCTTCAACCGCATTGCTGACCGCTGGTACGACGCAAGAAACCCACGCACGGCCAACCGCCCATTGGTCACCGGTGCGGTGTCCGTTAAAACAGCCTGGGGAGGCACCGCAATCGCCACCCTGGTCCTGGCGCTGGCTGCATGGCAGCTGGGACCCCTACCGCTGCGGCTGCTGCCAGGGGCGCTCGTCTTCCTGATCGGTTATTCTTTCACCAAACGCTTCACATGGATGTCGCATTTCATCCTGGGCTTCACCGATGGATTGGCACCCATGGGAGCCTGGGCTGCCATTCGCGGCTCGCTGTTCACATCTGAAGATCTGCCCGCCTGGATCCTGCTGGCAGTGGTAACGCTATGGATCGGCGGCTTCGACATTATCTATGCCTGTCAGGACATCCAGCATGATATCGATGAAGGGCTGCAGTCGATTCCAGTTCGTTTCGGACCGGCAATTGCGCTCCGGCTTTCGGAGCTCTGCCACCTGGGGACTATCCTGCTGCTGGTTCTCCTCGGGCTGCTGGTGCCCCTCGGCTGGCCGTACTGGATCGGTCTGCTGGTCGTGATAGGACTATTGATCTGGGAGCACACCCTGGTCAGCCCGGAAGACTTCAGCCGCATCAATATCGCTTTCTTTAATATCAACAGCTATATCAGCATCACTTTATTCGTATCTATCCTGGGGGCACTCTACTTGCCCCAGTGACTTAATGAGACCCTTGTGATATGAAAAAACACCTTTTATTGTCCGCACTCTTTATGCTCATCATCTTCACCCTTAGCTACCAGGGCGCTTCAGCCGTTGGACAGGCTGAGCCAATCGCGGCCAGCGGTGCGCCCGGGGCTGAACAGGGCGTGATCTGTCTGCCCGGCATCTATACCGGCGACCAGGGCGATTGCACGCCGCTCGGTCCATCGGCGTACCTGACCCGCATGGGCGCCATGGGCATCACCTTCCCTCTCGCTCCCCTGTCCACCAGCAAACCCGACCCAGCTCTGTCATACGTCGATTACCGCTACGGCGAGGTGCGCACTCCAAACGCCCCGGTCTATCCATCTGTTGAAGAAGCCTTGAAAGGCAACAAGAAAGCGGCAACCCGACGGATCGACTCACCCTTCAGTTACATCTCTTACACCGATGAAGCGGAGATCGATGGCAAACGCTTCTACATGGTCGAATACGGTGAGTGGATGACCGCCAACGATATCTCCCGGATCGGTTCGGTACCCCTTTTCCAGGGACAGACGTTCTCCCGCACGCCGGAGACCGCTTTTGGCTGGGTGCTGGGTTTCCTCAGCCCTGGACCGGTCGAGACTAAGCGCACTCCCGGCTACCAGGAGCAGGATTACACCGGTCACATTCTCAACCATCACGAGATCGTAAAGGTTTACAACGAAGCGCTGGTGGGTGAGGAGAGCTGGTACATGGTTGGACCGGACGAGTGGGTCAACGAGAAGGTAATTGCCAGAGTGATCCCGAACACAACCCCACCGGAAGGTGCAGACGGCGATCGCTGGATCGAGATCAACCTGTTCGAGCAGACTCTGGCAGTTTACGAGGACCGCGAGCTGGTATTCGCCACCTTGATCGCCAGCGGTCTCGACCCGTTCTGGACCCGCCCGGGGCTGTTCCAGATCTTTGAGAAACTGGAGACCACCCCCATGCGCGGCTCGTTCGAGGCCGACCGCTCCGACGCCTACTACCTGGAGGACGTCCCCTGGACGATGTATTTCGACCAGGCGCGCGCTTTGCACGGTGCCTACTGGCGGGCCAACCTGGGCTTCCCACAATCGCACGGCTGCGTTAACCTGACCGTAGGCGATTCGCGCTGGTTGTTCGATTGGGCTGAGATGGGCGACTGGGTCTACGTGTGGGACCCGTCTGGCAAGACTCCCGTAGACCCGAGCATTTACACGGCGGGCGGCGCTTAAACGGACGCCGGATGAACGCATCCCGGCTGAGTGGATATGCCCTGCTCCTGCTGATACTGTCCGGCATAGCTTGCCAGACAGTCTCTGGACTACCCCTGCCGGCAGCCTCCCAGGGCTTGCAAAAGCTCGATCATCAGCTCCTGCGGGCGACAAACACACCCATCCCGCCATCCGCAACCCCGACATCTACCCTTACCCCCCTACCATCCAGCACTGCGACTCCGAGCACTACGCCGACCCTGGTCCCCACGCCGTCGCTGGTGCATTTCAATATATTCCAGGATTTATGGCAGGCGATCTACGACGATTACCTGTACCCAGATTTCAACGGTCAGGACTGGAACGCAGTCTATGACGAGTACCACAGCCGCATTGCGACAGGATTAACCGATGCAAATTTCTACGCCGCGATGGAGGAACTGGTGCAAGGCCTGGGTGACCAGCACTCGATATTCCTGAGTCCCAACCAAGCCCAGGAGGAAGAAGAGGAGTTCAAAGGCAATAATAATTTTGTCGGGATTGGCATCCTTACCACGGCGATCCCCGAGCGCGAGCGTATCGTCGTTATCCTCACCTTCCCGGGCAGCCCAGCGGAGCAGGCCGGGCTGCAATCCCATGACAGCATCCTGGCAGCGGATGGAATTCCCATCCTGGATGAGGGCGGCTTCCGCCGGGAATTACTGCTGGGTCCGGCTGGCACAGATATCACGCTGACCGTTCAATCCCCAGGCCAAGAACCCAGGCAGGTCATGATCACACGCGGGGAGGTATCGGGACCCATGCCGGTCCCGTATTCCCGGCTGGCTACGGGCGGGGGAAAACAGATCGGCTATATCCTGATCCCAACCTTCGCCGACGACACGATCGACGAGCAGATCGGAGATGCCCTGCAGCAGCTAATGTCAGATTCAGCGTTGGACGGGTTGATCCTGGACAACCGCCACAACTCGGGTGGAGCGGATACCGTCGCCCGGGGTGTGCTGTCGTATTTCACCTCCGGTCGCGTGGGGTATTTCGTCGATCGCAACCAGTATCGGCGACCGCTGCGGGTGAGAGGCGATCGGATTTACCTCCCGAACAGCACCCCTCTGGTCGTGCTGGTGGGAGCGGATACGGTTAGCTTCGGCGAAATATTTTCAGGGATACTACAGGACACCGGTCGTGCGTATCTGATCGGTGAGCAGACAGACGGCAATATCGAGCTGCTTTGGAGCTACGATTTCGAGGACGGCTCGCGTGCCTGGCTCGCACGCGAGACTTTCCGGCCTATCAACCACCCCGAGCAAGACTGGGAATTGAGCGGGATTATCCCCGACCTGGTCCTGAGTAGCAACTGGGATGAAGTCACCATCGAGACAGACCCGCTGATCCAAGCCGCTCTGGACTATATGGATATGCAGCAGTAACCCGGCAAGCAGCGCATCACCCCACATAGATTTATGCCCTCCACAGCGCCATTCGGACCGGTTGCAGTGATATAATCTCTGCCTACGAGTGGCATAACATCCCTGCCGAAGATCACCGGCAGCAAACCAATCCCCCAGGAGGATGCATGCTGACCCTTCCCGAAAAAATCCTCTTCATCCTGGCTGTAGCGGCATCCGCTTATGCTGCCTTCTATGCAGCCCGGCGCATTATCAGGATCATTGCCAGAGGCCAGGGTAAGGTTGATTGGGGACTGCTCAAGAAGCGCATCGCTTCGACGCTGTACAAAACGATCACGTTCCAACCTGTCTTCCGGTTCCGTTTCTGGCCCAGCCTATTCCATGGATTTGTTGCCTGGGCATTCATCTATTACCTGCTAGTCAACTTATTCGATGCACTGGCAGGGTTCTTCCCGGGCTTTCACATCCCGGGCACGACCGGTGATCTCTACCGCCTGGGCGCAGATATTCTGAGCGTGGCAGCGCTTGCTGGGATGGTGGCATTGATCCTGCGCCGATTCGTTTTCAAATCGGCGAGCCTTACAGCACGCGATGATATTCTGCTGCACCCAAAGGCCAGGAAAGGCATCCGACGCGATTCCGCCATCGTAGGCGGCTTTATCCTCGTGCATGTCGGCTCTCGTTTTCTGGGGGCATCCTTTGCACTGGCTGCAGAAGGACCCGACCCCTGGCAGCCGTTCGCTTCCACGGTCGCCGGATTTTGGTCCGGATGGAGCAAGACTGCCCTGGTGATCGGAGAGCATATCTGCTTCTGGCTGGCACTGGGTACGATACTGGCATTCATCCCCTACTTCCTGTATTCGAAACATATCCACCTGTTCTTTGCCCCGCTGAACTTTCTGCTCAAGCCCGAGCGGCGATCTATCGGCGAGCTGAGCAAGCTGGATTTCGACGACGAGAGCATCGAGCAGTTCGGCGCCACCCACCTGGAGGACCTGGGCTGGGAACAGATCATGGACGCCTACGCCTGCATCATGTGCAACCGCTGCCAGGAGGTCTGCCCTGCTTACAACACGGGGAAAGTGCTCTCGCCGGCGGCCCTGGAGATCAACAAGCGCTACTTCCTTAACAATGAGGGGGCACGGCTCGCCGCGGGAGAAGCCAGCCAGCAGAGCCTGCTCGAATTCGCCATCACGCCCGAGGCGGTCTGGGCGTGTACGGCTTGCGGCGCCTGCATCGACATCTGCCCGGTGGGCAACGAGCCGATGCGCGATATCCTGGATATCCGCCGGTCAATGGTGCTGATGGAGAACAATTTCCCTGAGCAGCTTCAGACCGCTTTCCGCGGCATGGAACGCACCATGAATCCGTGGAACGTGCCGCCCACCGAGCGTATGAAATGGGCGGAGGGGCTTGACGTACCGACCATCGAAGAGCTGCTCGAGCCGGACCTGCTGTGGTGGGTGGGCTGCGCGCCGGCGACCGACGCCCGCGCCCAGAAGATCGCCCGCGCCTTTGCGGAAGTCCTGAACCATGCCGGGGTGAAGTTCGCAGTGCTGGGTGAGATGGAGCAATGCACCGGCGATTCTGCCCGCCGGGCGGGTAACGAATTCTTGTTCAACGAGATGGCAGCTGCAAACGTCGAGATCCTGGACGAAGTAGCACCCAAACGGATCGTCACCACCTGCCCGCACTGCCTGCATACCATCAAGAATGAATACACGGCATTCGGCGGGAACTACCAGGTCATCCACCATACCCAGCTGATCAATGAGCTGGTCGCGCAAGGCAAGTTGGTCTTAAACCCGTCTGAGATGAGCCAGGTCACTTTCCATGACCCGTGCTACCTGGGTCGCCAGAACCAGATCACGGTCGACCCGCGCCAGGTGCTGCAAAGTTCCGGCGCCCAATTGCTGGAAATGCCCCTGCATGGAGCCAAATCGTTCTGCTGCGGCGCGGGGGGAGCGCAGATGTGGAAGGAAGAGGAGCACGGCAGCGAGCGCGTCAGCAGCCACCGGTTTAAGGAAGCGCAGGAGACCGGAGCAACGACTCTCGCCCTGGGGTGTCCATTCTGTATGATCATGTTCAACGATGCCAGGAAAGATTCCGGCAGCGACATGCAGGTCATGGACATTGCCGAGATCGTCGCCGCAGCCCTGAGCGGAAATACCGTATGATGGGTGGAGGCTTCGCTACTCGATGCCCTCCAGGGGCAGTATCCTCGGTACAGCCTGTAAATCCCACTTACGAACAGCAATCAAGGCGCTGCATTTTCAATCCCGCGTTCAATTTCGCTCCTGTCACGGATGTGACCGCTTGCGAGACAGACGCGGCGGATCTCAAAGAGCGGGAATATTCACAAAAAAGGGCGATATAATCTAAGAAGGGAAGCCGGGATTTTCAGGCTCCGAACCGTGTGCTGTGTCAGGAGGGAGCATTCACAATGACCGAAGAGCTTCTGGAGCTCAAGAAAACGAACGACAATCTCTCAACCGCTGCGGATGAGATACTCCAGGATTATCGCCTCGCCTTTCGAAGCCGCCAGGTGAGCCTGATCGGTCGCCGGGAAGTGCTGAGCGGGAAAGCAAAGTTCGGGATCTTCGGGGATGGTAAAGAACTGGTACAGATCGCCATGGCGAAGGTGTTCAGGAAGGGAGATTTCCGCTCGGGCTATTATCGAGACCAGACCCTGATGCTTGCGCTTGAAGAGCATACAATCAAGGAGTTCTTCGCCCAATTGTATGCCAATACAGACCTGGCGTTCGAGCCGGCTACCGCCGGCAGGTCGATGAACGCACACTTCGCAACGCGCAGCCTGAACCCGGATGGCAGCTGGAAGGACCTCCGGGCGATACACAACTCCTCAGCCGATCTATCTCCAACCGGCTCGCAAATGCCCCGCCTGGTCGGGCTGGCATATGCATCGCGGCTGTACCGCGAGCTGGAGGAGCTCAAACAGTTCAGCCAGTTCTCGAAGAATGGCGACGAGATCGCGTTCGGAACGATCGGCAATGCAGCCACCTCGGAAGGCATGTTCTGGGAGTCGCTGAACGCCATCGGTGTGCTCAAATCACCGGCGCTGATCACGATCTACGATGATGGGTATGGCATTTCCGTCCCGAACCAGCACCAGATGCTCAAACGGGACCTCTCCGAGCTGCTGAAAGGGTTCCAACGTGCGCCCGGCAGCAGAGAGGGTTATGATCTTTACACCGTGCCCGGCTGGGACTACATCTCCCTGCTGGAAGCATACGAAAGGGCGTCTCTGACCGCCCGAGATCAGCATGTACCCGCCATCCTGCATATTATCGAGCTCACCCAACCCCAGGGTCATTCCACATCGGGCAGCCACGAGCGCTATAAACCGAAGGACAGGCTGCAGTGGGAAGATCAGTATGACTGTCTGAGGAGGTTCCGTGAGTGGATTATCGAGAATGACATCTTTGATTCCGAAGCGCTGGAACAGATCGAGATCAGCGACCGGAAAGAAGTAGAAGAGCTGCGCAAAGCGGCCTGGTCAGACTATATCACCCCGATCCGCAAAGATACCCGTGAAGTGGTCGCCATGATCGACCGGCTGGCTGACCAGACCCCCAAAAACGATGAGCTGCTGAGGATCAGGCAGCGCCTGCTGAACAGCCCCACACCTCTGTGGCGCGATATCATGGCTGCCATCCAGGACGTCCTGATACTGGCTGCAGATATGCATGGCTCACAGAAAAGCGATCTGGTCGCCTGGAGAGAACAGCACGAGCTCGAGAGCGCAGAGCGTTACAGCTCACACCTGTACAGCCAGTCCTCCCAAAGGACGGCAAGCATCCCGGAAATCAAACCCATCTACACGGAGAACTCGCCATTGCTGTACGGCTTCGAAGTGATCAACGCCTGTTTCGATGCAGCCCTGGGGCGCGATCCGCGGGTGATCGCCTTCGGGGAGGATGTCGGGCAGCTGGGCGACGTCAACCAGGGCTTCCGCGGTCTGCAGGAGAAATACGGGGAGCTGCGGGTCTCCGACACCGGCATCCGCGAGGTCACCATCGTTGGGCAGGCGATCGGGATGGCAATGCGCGGCTTGCGCCCGATCGCTGAGATCCAGTACCTGGACTACCTGCTGTATGCGCTGCAGATCATGTCCGACGACCTGGCAACCCTGCTGTGGCGCACCAAAGGCGGGCAGAAGGCACCCGTCATCGTACGCACTCGCGGCCACCGGCTGGAGGGCATCTGGCACTCCGGCTCATTGATGGCCGGCATCATCAACCTGTTGCGCGGCATGCACGTACTGGTGCCGCGCAACATGACCCAGGCAGCCGGCTTCTACAATATGCTGCTGCAATCCGATGAGCCTGCGATCGTGGTCGAAGTGCTGAACGGCTACCGCCTGCGGGAACAGCTGCCAGACAATATCGGCGAGTTCAGCATCTCGCCCGGCATCCCGGAAGTAATCCTGCCCGGCAGCGATATAACCATCGTTACCTACGGCGCGACCTGCCGGATCGTGCTGGAAGCTGCCGAGCGGTTGAGCCAGGTTGGCATCCAGGCGGAGGTGATCGATGTGCAGTCGCTGCTGCCGTTCGACCTGCAGGGGGTGATCCTGGAGTCGCTCAAGAAGACCAGCCGCATCCTGTTCGTAGACGAGGATGTCCCCGGCGGCACCAGTGCGTATATGTTCCAGCAGGTGATCGAGGTGCAGGGCGGCTTCTATTGGCTTGAACTCGCCTCCCCGCACGCTGTCTGGCAAGGAACACCGCCCCGCTTACGGGTCAGACGGTGATTACTGGTCTAAACCCAACCGGGAGACGGTATTCGATGCGGTTTACGAGATGATGCGCGAAACCGACCCTGTATCATACCCCTCGTTAGATGGGTGAGTTCCAAACCAAGCGGAGGTCTTATGCCCGTTGAAGTTCTCATGCCCCAGATGGGCGAGTCGGTCGACGAAGCCACAGTGACCAAATGGCTCAAAGCGAAAGGCGATCCGGTCGAAGAGTACGAAGCCTTACTGGAGGTCAATACCGATAAGGTCGACACAGAGATCCCAAGCCCTGTTTCCGGGGTCCTGCTGGACATCCTCATCCCGGAAGGGGAGACCGTACAGGCTGGCTCGCTGCTGGCATGGATCGGCGAAGCGGGTGAAGATTTCCCTGCCGCAGCTGACCGGGCAGTCCAGGTTTCCGACATCCCCGCCCCCTCCAGACGAAGCTCCGCTCCCCGCGCCGGCAGCAGTCTCGATTCCAACACTGGAGCCGGGGCGGGACCGGGATTTAGGTTTCATCTCTCCGGTGGTAGCCCGCATCGCCAGCGAACATCGAGTAGACCTGGCGCAGGTACCTGGAACGGGACAAGGCGGTCGCATCACCAAAAAAGATATCCTAGCTTATATCGAAGGACGCCCGGAGCCCGCCCCGGTACGTGAACCTGTACCTGCCCCCAGCACTACACCTGTACACGCCTCTGCTCCCGTACAGCCATCCGCACAGGCTGGTGAGATACTCCCGCTGACCCTGGTACGAAAGGCGGTCGCGGAGCATATGGTCCTCAGCCGGCGCACATCGCCCCATGTGAGCACTGTTATGGAGGTCGATCTCAGCCGGGTGGTCGCCCACCGGCAGGCGCATAAAGACGCTTATTCCCGGGATGGCGTCAACCTCACCTTCACTGCCTATTTCACCGCCGCGGCCGTCACTGCACTGCAGGCTTACCCGATTGTCAACTCATCCTGGACGGAGACCGGCATCCGCCTCCACCCGCAGGTCAATATCGGCATGGCTACCTCGCTGGGAGAAGAAGGGCTGATCGTCCCGGTGATCAAGAACGCTGACGGACTCTCGCTGTTGGGGATGGCACGCACGATCAACGATCTGGCATTCCGGGCGCGTGCCAAAAAACTCCAGCCCGACGAAGTCAAAGGCGGCACTTTTACGATCACCAATCATGGCATCAGCGGCTCGCTGTTCGCCACCCCGATCATCAACCAGCCGCAGTGCGCCATCCTGGGAGTCGGAGCCATCCAGAAGCGGGCTGTCGTGATCAGTGATGAGAGCGGCGATTCGATCGCCATCCGCCCGATGGCCTATCTCAGCCTTACCTTCGACCACCGCATTCTGGATGGGGCAATAGCGGATTACTTCCTGGGTAAGGTGGTAGAATTGCTTCAGCAAACCGCTTTTTGAGTATGCGTAGCACTTGAGCAATTTTCAGCGGTTTGCCATTGGAACGAAAACTAAAAAGCATAAGCTGAAAAACAGTTTATCCAATACCAACACCCGATTATCAGGAGATTAGATGGCTGACTACAATGTAATTGTGATCGGCGCAGGTCCAGCGGGATACGTCTGCGCCATCCGTGCTTCCCAACTGGGTCTCAAGACAGCAATCATAGATAAAGAATGGATGGGAGGGGTATGTCTGAACGTCGGCTGTATCCCTTCGAAAGCTCTGCTGAAGAACGCCGACGTTGCCCATACTTTGCGCGAGCGGGGGAAAGAATTCGGTTTCTCCTTCGAAAATCTGAACCTGGATTACAGCGTGGCTGTCAAGCGCAGCCGCCAGGTATCCAACCGGCTCACCAAAGGGGTCGGCTTCTTGATGAAGAAGAACAATATCGACGTGCATATGGGTGCTGCCCGGCTGGTCGCGAAGGATACTGTAGGCGTGACGGACGAGTCTGGAGAAAGCAAGCAGATAACAGCAAACAATATCGTAATAGCTACCGGCGCCAGCGCCATCGTCCCGACCGGCTGGGAGATGGATGGTGAGAATGTCGTCACCTATCGTGAAGCCATCCTGCAGGAAAAGCTGCCGGGATCGGTGGTCGTGATCGGTTCTGGCGCGATCGGGGTTGAGTTTGCCACGGTCTGGAACTCATACGGTACAGAGGTGACCATCGTAGAAATGCTGCCCCGTCTGGTGCCCCTGGAAGACGAAGAGGTCAGTGCGGAGCTGGAGAAAGCCTTCAAGAAGAAAGGCATCCGCATGCTGACCAACCACAAAGTGGAAACAGTGGAGAGAAGCAAAAGCGGCGTGAAGGTGACCGTATCCAGCGATGGCAGCGAAAAATCGCTGGAAGCCGAACAGGCTCTGCTGGCGATCGGCTTTACACCAAACAGCAAAAACCTGGGGCTGGAAGAAGTCGGCGTCCAGCTCTCGGCGCGGGGGATGGTCGAGATCGACGAGCGCATGGCAACCAATGTCGCGGGGATCTGGGCTATTGGGGATGTGACCGGCAAGCTGATGCTGGCTCACGTCGGCTCCGCTCAGGGGATCCTGTGCGCGGAGAACATCGCCGGAGTAGAAACGACTGTGCTGGATTATGAGATGATGCCACGCGCTACCTACTGCCAGCCGCAGATCGCTTCCTTCGGGATGACCGAAGCCCAGGCAGTAGAACGCGGTTTCGAGGTCAAATTGGGTCGCTTCCCCTTCCAGGCTAACGGCAAAGCGCTGGGTCTGGGAGAGAGCACCGGTTGGGTCAAGCTAGTCACGGATGCAAAATACGGTGAGATCTTAGGCGCGCATATGATCGGTCCAGAAGTGACCGAGCTGCTGCCGGAACTGACCATCGCTCAGATGATGGAGCTGACCCCGGCAGAGATCGCCCGCAATGTACACGCACACCCAACACTGAGCGAGTCGCTTATGGAAGCAGCCCATGGTGCTGAAGGTCATGCAATTAATATATAAACGCTGCATCCGGAGATGAGGGTCTTTACCGGTGCCCGAGAACATTGGCAAGCTGCTAAAAAAAGCACAGCGAGCTTACAAGGCTGGAGACAGAGGTGCTGCAGCATTTTATATCGATAAAATCCTGCGGCAGAACTATACCCACCGGCGGACCTGGAAGGTGCTATATCGTGAATACGGCAGCGGCCAGAAGCTTCAAGATTTCCAGCGAGAGTTCACCGAGCAGTATTTTCCTGAGAAGCTGGACCTTCTCTTAGCTCAAACGAAAGGCGCACAGCCCGGAATCGGTCGATATGAAGGTTCGTCTCTGCTGCGGCGGATATTTTCAATTCGCGGCAGGTCACCTGAGAAAGCGGCAGATACCCCACCTGGGATCGGACCCGAATCCCCACCCATCCGGAGCACCGAAATACAGATAGAGCTCATCAGCCGGGCAGGGGAAACTCCCACTACACCACTCGCCCGTAAAGGCCGGCTCAGCTCACCTCCACAGGAAGAACGAACATCTCCGCAGCAACAAACCAGGCAGGTCGATCCTCAATCCGGCCAAACGATCCTAACTCCTGAAACCGCAGCCCTGTCACTGCCGTTTCGCCAGGGGAGATCCGGCAATATCCGCGTCATCGTAGTCGACGACACAGCCCAAACGAGAGAAACGATCATCCGTTCTTTGAGTTTCCAGCGGGAGATCGAGATCATTGGCTCAGCGGAGAATGGATCTCAGGCAATTGCACTGGCAAAGCAGACCATGCCCGATGTCGTCTTGATGGACATCAACATGCCGGATATGGATGGCATCACCGCTACAGCCGGGGTGCTCCACGAGGTACCCCACGCTCAGGTCGTGATCCTGACTGTGCAGGATGATCCCGATTACATGCGTAAAGCGATGATGGCAGGAGCGCATGATTTCCTCACCAAACCCCCGGGATTAGACGAGCTGCTGAGCGCAGTGGAGAACGCTGGGAAAGTCGCCCACCAGGAAAAGAGGAAAGCCGCCCAATCGATAATGGCCTCGTCCGGATATTCGCCTTCTCTGTTATCCCGGGGCAAGATCATCTCCGTGTACAGTCCAAAAGGCGGCGTCGGCTGTTCGACAATCGCGGTCAATCTCGCTGCTGCCTTGCACAATGAAGAAACGAAAGCCGTGCTGGTGGATAGCGACCTGACCTTCGGGGACATCATCGATCTATTCAATATGCAGAGCGCCAATACGCTCTACGACCTGGCGATGCGAGGAAATGATCTGGATTTCCAGATGGTCGAAGAAACCCTGGTGGCTCACGAATCCGGCATACACCTGCTTGCACCCCCGGGACCGGAGCAGGCAGGCTATATCGATACAGAGCAGTTCGTCGAGGTGATCGAAAATATCCGCGATCTATACCCCTACGTGGTCGTCAACACTACCAGCCAGCTTACGGAGCCAACCATCGCGGCTCTGGAAATCAGCGACCTGATCGTCCTGCTCATCACGCAGGATATTCCCACGGTCGCACGGGTGCGGAAATTCTTTGACACCATAAAATTGCTGAGCATCAAACCGGAGCGGGTCCTGGTTGTTCTAAATAAATACGAAAAAGGAAGTGATATCAACCCGGAAGTTATCGGAAAGAGCATCCGGCACGATATCGATGTGATGGTTCCAAAAAATGTTCGCGTTGTCATCCCCTCGATCAACCGCGGCATCCCCTTTATGTTGAGGAGCGATTTGAAACCGCAGCCCATTTCAAGGGCTGTGCTCGATCTGGCGGAGAAGGTGCGCCAGAGGCTGATCCAGATCGCCGAGCAGGGTAGAAGCGTGGACGAATCAGCCGGACCTCGCATCCGCTAGCAGGGTGCGCCGGTATTCCCCCTCAGCTTGATCCATAACACGCTGGTATTCCGCCCGTTCAGCAACGAGCCGGATATTGTAAGCTGCAGCCGATCTGCGCAGGTCAGGCTCAGCGTAGGCTCTGAGTATCTGGTCTGCCAATTCTTGCGGACTGTGTGGGTCAAAGAGCAGGCCGTTCATCTCTGGGATGATCCACTCCTTGACCGATTCGATATTGCCAGCAATCGGAAAGCAGCCGCTGGCCATGCCCTCCAGGAGTGTGTTCGGAGTCCCGTCATGCTCGCTGGGAGAAATAATCAGGTCCGACCCCCGGAACAGCTCTGCCATCTGCAGGCGCGACTGTCTGGGCAGCAGTTCGACCTGCTCCGCGATATCCAGTGCTGCCACCCATCTCTCTGCCTGCAGTTCACCAGCCATTGCAGGGCAGATAAACCTGACCTGAGGGTACTGCTTCACGACGGTCGGGATCGCATGGAAGAAAGTGTCATTGCGAATATATGACCGGATGCCGCGTGGGTTGATAATCCGGAACCCGCTCTCCCCCCTGGCTGCAATATCGTCTTCAGTCGGCGGGTGAAACAGATCAGGTTGGATGCCGCCTGCTCCAGGCAGCACGAAGGCCCTTTTTTCAGGATCGAAGCCCCATTCCCGGGCCAGGCGCACGTCACGCCGGCAGTCTGCATGCAGCACATTGGCTCGCTGGAGACATAGCCGGGTATATTCTCCCATCAAGGGCGTCGATGGCGCGTGCAGTGTAAAATCATTCCCCCACACCGTCACAACCAGCGGCATATCCGGCAGGCCTGCCAGTGCCTGGGCGGCCAGCATCCCCTCGAAGGGGATGCGCATGGCATGCACCAGATCGGGCTGGACCTGAGCGACGACCTGTCTGAGCCTGGTGGAGGCGCGCGTGGGATGGTCATTGGACCGAGCCAGCGGCGCAGCGCGGTACGCAGACCGACCGGGGCAAGCCTGCCCATCCTGCTGCCTGTGCCTGGTCCTGCGCCGTGATCCAGGCGGCTGCCCCGTAATCCGCTCATGGCGACCGGCACAGCGTGCAGAGATGCCAGCTGCAGATCGGGTGAGCAGGCGAAGGTGGAAGCCAAGTGGACTTCATGCCCGGTTGTAATGAAGTAGCCGATCCAGTTCAATGCGATTGGCGAGCGCCCATCAGCGACAAACAACAGTTTCACCGGTCAGCCTCTCGTCGAGACCCAGTTAACAGCTTCCAAAAAACCGGCCACCATCATCTCGATATTCGCCACTTCGCAGACAATGCGGTAAGATTCCCTGCCCATCTTCCGTAATCGATCGGGGTCTGAGAGCAAATCTTGCAGAGCAGACTGTAGGGCAGGCAGGTCATTGGGGGGCACCCGCCAGCCATTGCCAGGACCGACCAGGTCTTCCAGCGTGCCATCCCCTTCTGCGGCGATCACCGGCAGCCCATAGCCCATTGCCTGCTGTACCGCCAGACCGCCCGTCCCCGGCAGGACGAACAAATCCGCGGCTCCGAAATACGGCTCGAGAGCAGCACCGCGCACATCCCCAGGAAAGACGGTTTGCGGGCAGACTCTCTCTGCAAGCTGCTGCAGCTCTTGCCGGGCCGGACCATCGCCGACGATGACCAGCTGCGGTCGCAGCTCAGGCGGCAATGCCGAACAGGCATGCAGCAGGTTATCCAGGCGTTTGCGGGCTTGCAGCCGACCGACATACAGCACTGATAATGGCGATCCGAAGCGATCAGGGCGGGCTGGTGTCTCTGCTTGCGGTCGACGACTCACCGCGTTCGGCGCAACGAAGATCCGCTGGGATGGGATGCCCAGCGCAGCGTATTCGGCAGCGCCGCGCCGGCTGTAGGCAATCATGCCATCGAACATGCGGTAGAATGCCCGGCGAGCTGCGGCAAATATTCCACCGCTCTGCTCGGTAGCTCTCGGCGCGCCCAGACCCCATCCAAGCACCGGACGATCCCGTTTGCGCATCCAGCGGACTGCGGCTCTAGTGCTGAGGTAGCGCGGGTTGGCTTCGACGATCAAGACATCCGGCTGCCAGTCCTGCAACCAGGCTGATATATCCCGCTGCCAGCAGGCATAGAAACCCTGGCCTGCCCTGCCGAGGTGTAAATTACGGGCATGTACGTGAATGGCAGAGTCAAGTTGGCCTGTGACAGCTATCAACTCGCCGGCCTGCGGCAGCCCAGCAAATACACTTAAGCCATTCCGGCAGCCAACCGCCAGCGCATCGAAGAATGCCGCCCGGTATGCCGGCAGTACGCGCTGCTGGATCGCCAATCGACCGCCGTAAACCACCGGCGTTTGATTCACAGAGGACTCATTCTTCGCGGCTGGATCCAAGGGTTGCTTCATTATAAGATTACTCGGCTTCGAAACCTGGAGGGAACGCCACCAGGTAAGCCTTCCAATCCAGTCTCTTGAAATCCGTGACTTCCCGGCAGCCTGGCTCGAGGTAACACAGCCGGTACTCAGCCGCGCTAAGCTCCTGCCAGGCGACGCTGGCGGCCTCAGGACCGTGCAGCTCGATGAACAGCAGCGGTCGAGCCTGCTCGAGCACCTGCCTCATCCCGAGCAATGCGAGCACCTCCCCGCCCTCGATATCCATCTTGATCACCTGCGGCTCAGGATTGCCCAGCCGGTAGACAAAATCATCCAGCGCCCAGCCCTCGACCGGGATCGATTCAGTGTACGGTATGCTGCTGCGCCCCTGAGACCCTTCTGCCTTGCCCATGCCGCCGCTCGGGCCAATCCAAAACGTCACCGGTCCGGAACGGTCGACCACCGCCCCGGCTACAATCTTCACCTGGTCCTGCAAACCGTTCAAGGTCAGGTTGTGACGCAGCCGGTCAAGGTTTTCCGGCAACGCCTCGAACGCAACCACCCGGCCATTCTCGCCTACCATCTCCGCCATCATTAAGCTAACATAGCCGATGTTCGCCCCAATATCATACACTGTCATCCACGGCTGCAGGTACCTCTGGATCCCGGATTGCAGCTCTAGCTCGTAGGTCCCCAGCCAGTAATCCTTCTCGCTCTGCATATCCACCGCAATCTGGTAGCCTTTCAGGATGCCGCCAGCCACACTGACCTGGGTCGTGCCCGGTGGAGCGGCCCTGTTCAGACCGCTGCGCAGCATGCCGGACAGCCAGGGTACCCGGTAGATGCCCCGCTTGACGCTCATGGGCAGCCAGCGGGCTGCGAACCCTGCCAGAGAGAGCATTAGATTGCTCACCTCTCGGATCCCAACGAATGGCTTTGTGGCGAGACCATAACGGTCACGAATCGCCTGCCAGGACATCCATATAATCCTGCACCATCTTATCCAGACCGAAGGCTTGCTCTGCCCGGCGGCGAGCTGCTTTGCGGAACGCGTCCTGATTCTGGACGATCGCGTAAGCAGCCTCCGCCAGCGCCGCATGGTCTGGCGGGTCGAGGCGCCACGGGTCTCCTCCATATGGCACCAGTTTACCGGCATCTGCGGTGACCATTTCCGGGAGCGCTCCGGTTTCGAATGATATCACCGGCAGACCGCATGCCAGGGCTTCAACCACCGAATTCGGGCAGGCGGCGTTCAGATCCGCGGCGAAGAGCATATGGGCCGAGCGATCGATGGCAGCGATGCGCTCCTGCTCGACCAGACCTTTCCAGCGAATTTGGGCGCTCGTTCGAAGCTGGGTCTGGCGCTGAACCTCGGCGGCTACACGACCGACGACCATCAGCTCGACCGGACGCCGATCACCCAAAGGTAATGAGTCCGTGTTCACCATCTCCGCCAGCCCTTCGGCCAGGCGCACAGCAGCTTCCAACCCCATCTCGTAGCCGCCCATCAGGCTGCCCTCCACCATCAGAACCCGCCAGCGGTCCTGCGGAGGGCTCTCACCCGCCGGAGAATAATCGTCGAGGTCAACCCCGTTATAGATCACACGGTCGGGGATGGACGCCGGGCCGCGAACTCGCTCCCACCACTGCTTAGAAAACTGGCTCTGATAGACGATCTCATCCGCCAGGCGGGAGCGGATAAATGCCAGCAGCAAGTTGCCATATTCTGCCCGCAAATAATGGCGCAGACCGGTGCGCAGCCTGCGGTGCAGCCAGTTCATCCCGTCCAACCGCTGGACGATACGGACCCCGCGCTTCCTGGCTCTCCACAACGCCCCTAGATAGCGCGTCCCGCCAACCACCAAGACTGCCTGGCAGGCGCCGCCATCCTCCCAGGCGCCGCCATCCAGACTATAGCCTACATCCACCCCGCGCTTCTGCAGCCCCCTGGCGAGCTTGACCTGGAAGGAAACCATGCCGCCCACTCCGGTTAACCTTGGCAGCAGGCAGACCTTTGATCGCTCCGGGTTCATCTCAGCATATCCGAAAAATCTGGCGGTTAGGTGAGCAGCCCGCCATCCCCTTCTATCTCACGGTGACCGACCAGAGTTGCAGGATTCCCAGCCCAGATCTCGTACTCGCCGGTGGACTGCAGCAGGACCGCGTTTGCCCCGACCACCGTCCCCTTCCCGACCCGCAGCACCCCCTGATTGCACAGCACTTTACACCCGGTGGATAGGATCACATGATCCTCAATCACGATGCCTTCGAAGCGCGATGCGCTTGCCGGGCGGTAAATGTCCGCCCTCCCGATCCCAACGCCCGGGTAGATCTTCACGCTTTTCCCTATCCTTGTTTTCGAATGGATGACAACCCCGAAACCGCCATGTGCCAGCTCAAAACCTTTACCTACGGGCACACTGCGGGGCAGCTCGATCCCTAGCACTTTAAGGAGATAATACGCCGGCCTGCCGAGCAAGGGCGTATGCCGGGCGTAGACCAGGCGGGTATACAAATCGCTCGCCAAAGTTAGACCTCTTCCTGCCATTCACCCAGGTTTGCACCGGCAGCCAGGAAGCAACCAACGGTCACAGGTTGTAATCCAGGATTGCCTTCACAATACGCGGGGCGGCATGTCCATCGCCGTAGGGATTGACGGCGTGCGCCATCTCGGCGTGGGCCACCGGATCATCCAGCAGCCGGCATGCCTGGGTAACAATATGCTCCCGGTCGGTCCCCACCAGGCGTACCGTCCCGGCCTCGATCCCCTCCGGGCGTTCGGTGACTTCGCGCAGGACCAGCACCGGCACGCCCAGCCCCGGCGCTTCCTCCTGCAGGCCTCCGGAATCGGTTAGCACCAGGGCGGCGCGCTTGATCAGCTGCACCAACGGCAGGTAATCCATGGGTGGAAGAAGGGTGATATTGGGCTGCTCGCCGAGGGACCGGTAGACCGGCTCCCGGACATTCGGGTTCAGGTGTACCGGATAGACGAACTGCACCTGCTCCTGGTAGCGATGAGCCAGGTCCAGGATTGCCGCACAGATACGCTGCAAAGGCTCGCCGAAGCTCTCCCTGCGGTGGGCTGTGATGACGACAAGTCGATTACCATTCGAGAGTTTGCTGGATGAGGACTTGCCGGACACGCCTAGCCGGTCGAGCAGCGCCTGCAGCTCCGGCGGGGTTGGCATTCCGGCAACCGATTGCAGTGCATCGATCACCGGGTTGCCGGTTACCATGATCCGTTCGTCAGGCACGTTCTCGCGGAGCAGGTTCTGTCGCGACCATTCCGTAGGTGCAAAATGCAGGTCGGCTACTGCGCCTGCTACGCGCCGGTTGATCTCTTCAGGAAAAGGCTGCCACTTATCGTTGGTTCGCAACCCGGCTTCGACATGTCCCACGCGCACGCGGTGGTAATAGCCTAATAACGCCGCTGCCATGACCGTCGTCGTGTCGCCCTGCACCAGGATCCAATCCGGCTTGATATCGGACATGACCGGGTCGAGGTCACTGAACACGGCTGAAGTGACCTGGGCAAGTGTCTGGTCCGGTTTCATGATGTTCAAGTCAATATCCGGGACGATCCCAAACAGATCGAGCACCTGGTCCAGCATCTCGCGGTGTTGGGCGGTGACACAGACAAAAGATCCGACCCCCTCGGTGCGCTTGAGCTGCTGCACCACCGGCGCCATTTTGATCGCCTCCGGGCGGGTTCCAAAGATCGAAAGAACTCTCATTGATCCTCAACCTGCTGCTCGTTCGCAGCCTGCGCCTGTATGAGGAACATACCGTCTCCGATCCTGTGCAGCCTGAACCCGGCTTCAACCCATTCTTGCCTGTCCCAGCCATTGACGCAATCCACCAGCACCCGGGCGCGGGTCATGGCCGCAGTCCTGGCAGGATCTAAGCTCTTGAGAGCCACATGACCGACCAGAAGCACAATGATCTCTGCACCAGCGAGCACATCATCCAGGTTGGATACGGTGCGAATGCCTTCCAGGGAGGCATCCAGCCGGTTCGGCTCGTAAGCCAGCACGTCTGCGCCAGTCTGGATGAGCAGGTGTGCGATGGCGATCGCCGGGCTCTCGCGCAGGTCATCCACGTTGGCTTTATATGCCAGCCCGAGCAGGGCAATCCTGACTCCCTGGAGACCTGTCCGGGGGGCAAGTCCGGATTTTTTGGCGACCGATTCGATCAGCGCGACCACGTGAGCCGGCTGCAGGTCGTTGACCTGGCGGGCGGTACGGATCAGCGGGGTCTGGTCCGGTGCCGCCTCGACCAGGAACCATGGATCGACGCTGATGCAATGCCCCCCCACTCCCGGCCCGGGGCTGAGAATATTCACCCTTGGGTGCCGGTTGGCTATGCGGATCGCCTGCCAGATATCAATCCCGAACCGCTCGGCCAGGTGGGAGAACTCGTTTGCCAGGGCAATATTGACATCCCGGTAGGTGTTCTCCATCAGCTTGACCATCTCGGCGGTAGTGGAATCGGTGAGCACGATCTCGCCGCGCACAAAGATCTTGTAAAGTTCGCGACCGGCCTCGGCGGAGGCTATATTGATCCCGCCAATCACCCGATCGTTCTCGATAATTTCCCGCAGGATCTGCCCCGGCATAACCCGCTCGGGGGAATACGCCAGGAGGAAATCGGTTCCAGCCCGCAGGCCGGAGCTCTCGAGGATGGGCGCCAGCAGGTTGAGCGTAGTCATCGGCGGCGAGGTCGATTCGAGCACAATCAGGTTTCCTCGCCGCAGGTGCGGGACGATCGCTTCTGCGGCTGAGGTCACCGCCCGCATATCTGCCCGTTTGTCGTCGTAAAATGGGGTCGGCACTTCGATGATGAAGGCATCTGCTGGTTCAGGCGAATCAGATATGATCAGACTGCCTGAGCCGATCGCTGCCTGTGCCAGAGTGCGCAGACCCGGCTCGAAGATGTGCAGCCCGCCGTTGTGCAAGGTCTCGACGACCTGTGGGTTGGTATCCACCCCAATCACCTGCGAGCCGTGGGTGGCAAATGTACAGGCGGTGGGCAGACCGGTGTACCCCAGACCGAGTACGCAGATCTTTTCAAAAGCCATTTGTTTCTCCTGTTCGCTACAATCGCCTTGGTCATGCGGTGATTCGCAGCCGATTTTCAGCCATCCAATTATGCCACAGGAAAACTGCAATGGTGGATATCTTTTCGGCAGATCGGCTGGCAGGCATATTAGTGAGAGAAGAGCGCCAAACCATCCAGAAATGACCGTTCGGCTATAAAAAACCCGTGACTGTTCCAAAATTGGTAAATGATGGGTGAACGTAACAAGGTTCGTGGCAACCCCGCTGGCAATTTACCCGGCTACGCCATCAAATCGGCCAAACGCAGGCCACGAGACAGATGATTTCCGGCCAAAGCGATCAGGCGGCTCATTGCAAGAGCGGATTGCACTTGTTTGTAGCCGCGCATCGGGCGGTAGCGCTCTTTGATCCACCATCCAATGGCGCGTTCGCAATGGTTGTTGGTACCGTCTAAAATCTCATTTCCATCTTCATCCTTCCAATCCCGATAGAAAGTCAGGCGTGGCCAGAGGTTCCAGCGATCCATGAATAGATTGCGCATCCGGTAAGCAACATCATGTTTGTGGCCTCTCCCTGGTTTGCGAGCGTTGGCATAGCGTAGATAGATTGCTTCAAGGCGCGACTGATCTTCCGGACGCCGGGAATGGATCATCTCCTGGAGTGAAGCCAGGTCCTCCAAGGCCTGTTCGGGAGGAATGCCAATCGCATCCAAAGAATGGTCCTGTCCTGCGCCAATCATGGCTGAGAGTTCTTCAACAAGAGCTTCTGTGTTGCGAACCACATGACTCTTGCACACTTGCTGCGAGCGTCCCGTCTCATCGCTAACCTTCTTGAAGGCGTCCGCATCATCACTCACCACAACATCGGCATCTACCGCATCCAGGATGGGTGCCAGCCAGGCTTGCAGTTGTTCGGCATCCTCGCCCAGTAATTCATCGATACTCAAGACCATCCCGTTGACCGCATCTACCACGATCCCGACCGTCACCCATTTCCCATTGCAGCGCACACTGGTCACATCTGCCCCAACAGCTTTGGTCTTGTAGCCGCTCAACAGCTTCTCGCGCTTCAGCCCTGGCACTTGCTTGGCTACCGACTGGACTGCCCGATACACACTCGTTTTTCCAATCCCCATGCCAAGACTATTCAACACAATCTCTACGGCTCCGTAGCTCAATCCCAGAATGTACATCATCACTGCCATACCATTCACCCGTTTCGAGATTTGCTTCTGACTGACCCCTTTGGGATAGACGCGGAATACATGCCCACATTTTTTACATTCACATCTCCACGCCGTTACCTCAGGGTGCTGCGCATCCACGATCTTCTTGCTCACTTCCTGCCGTGGGATAAATCGCATTCCCCGGCACCCTTTTTGAGGGCATTTCTTTGGGAATTCAAATTGGGTCGGCTCAACTTTTGGTAGAATCAGGTTCAGGCGCATGTCAGTGTGCCTCTTTGTTCGTGGGTTGTGGGGCGGTTGTCGGACTGCCTCACGACCATTTAACCACGCTTTTACCAGCTTTGGAACGATCACAAAACCCCCTTGACACAGAACGAATGTTCGGGTATTATATTTTTAGCACAAATGAACGAATAATTCGAGCTCGGAGCGGGTGACATCCCTAATGCTCTGGAGCGGTGAATGTTCACAGCGCAGCAATGTTGGAATGCGCCAAAAGGAGATGCTGTCATGATGGCTAGAAAACGTGCCAAAGGTTTAACCGAGCGGCAGATCAAGATCCTCGAAGTGCTGGAACGCTTCAGCAACCAGAACGGTTATCCCCCATCCATCCGGGAAATCTGTGACAAGACGGATATCTCATCTACCTCTGTGGTCAACTACTACCTGAACCAGTTAGAAGACTCTGGTTACATCGAGCGGGATGGACGCGTCTCGCGCGGCATCCGCCTGATTAAGCCGCTCTCCGAGATGTCTGCACCCCAGGCGGTCGGCTCGGTCGGTGCACAGCTCAAGAGATCTGCCGAGGCAGTGCGCCAGGCAGTCGAAGAGGTGCTGCAAATCCCGGTGCTCGGGCGTATCGTGGCCGGCTCTCCGATGCCCATACCAGCCTCCGATTTCTCGTACTATGATGCCGACTCAATGGTCGACGTGGCAAGGAGCCTGCTCCCTGCCCGGGAGCACATCAACGACCTGTTTGCCCTGGAAGTGCAGGGCGACTCGATGATCGATGCCATGGTCAACGAAGGCGATATCGTCGTCATGAAGCGCGCCCAAGATGCCAGCAACGGCGAGATGGTCGCCGTCTGGCTCAACGACCGCGACGAGACCACATTGAAATACTTCTACCTGGAGAACGGGCGCATCCGCCTGCAGCCAGCCAATCCCACCATGCTGCCGATCTACATCGACGACCCCAGCACGGTCGAGATCCAGGGCAAGGTGGTGATGGTGATCCGCCAGGTGCAGGGTCGCCCATCGTAACCCCGGATAAAGTCTAGATTTACCCTGCCCGGCTGTCAACCCAGCCGGGCTTTTATTTAATCCTACGGTGGTGCACAGCCCGGGAAAGCATCCCCATCGACGCCGGTGCCTGGCGAGAACAGCACCCCGCCCGACCCGGCTGCCAGGGAATGTTTGATCAGAGGCTCCGGACCACTGATATCCGGGCTGCGGGTGAGGGACTGGTCATCGCCGCCCTCCGACCCATATGTATAGGCTGCGACCTCGACACCATTGGAGTCGTACAGGCTAAGCGTATCGCCATCGTTGTTCAACCCCAACATGCTGCTGGAAGCGACCTGCACCAGGCTGCCTCCAAAGCTGCCCACCGGAGTCCCGCTACCAAAAACCAGGATGGCGCACCCTGGCGCTACCAGCGACCCCGGCGGGAAGGTGTGGCGCAGACCTACCAGGTCACGCAGGCTGGCATTGCTGAAATCAAGCGGGATACCAGCCGAATTGACGATTTCGATGAACTCGTCCTGTGAAGAGTGTATGACACCGTCACCGTTTGCGTCCCCCTGCGTGGTGTCTGGGTCGGCTTGTAGCTTGTTGATCACAACCCCGGATAATCGAGGTGGTGTAGCTGTTGCGGTAGGTGTCGGGGTCGGAGGGGTATGATCGACTTCCCCTGGAGATGGTATAGGCTGGTCCATCCAATCCGAGACGCTGTCGGTATCCGAGCCTGGTGGGTATCTTTCCAGCGAGTGACCGGTAGAGACCAGCTGCACAGAGGGATCGAATGCGAAGGTCGAATCACCCCACGAGAGCGCATCCAATAGGGTATAGCTCCCGTCCAGCAGAGCAAGCTCATCACCGCTGTTGCCCAGGATGACCGCCCCGCCACCCCAAGCTGTGTCGCGCAACATCTGCGGTACCCCTGGGTCGCTGTCGTATATCTCGTAATCCGGGTTGATCCCGAAGGTGCTACTGAAGACAACTGCCTGGTTGGCGATGACCAGTGCCTGACCTGATTCGATGCCGGAGCCGGTCGGAAAGACCAGCATTCCCTCACCGTCTCCCTGTGTCTCTTCGTCACCAATCCTAACCCCATCCAGGCTGGCTGCAATCGCACCGTAGTTATAGACCTCGAACCACTCGCCATCCGGGTCCACCCCCAGTGGGTCGTAGACCACCTCGCTGAGCAGCAGGTTGAGTGGACCCTGGGGATTGGCGTCCCGATGATGATCGCTGTGGAAGTGGGAGTTGGGCGGCTCAGATCGACTTTGCCGGGAGCCGGCAGCTCCTGGTCAATCCAATCGTATGCCGTGCTGGTATCAATATCTGCAGGGAGGCGTTCCAGCGAATGACCTTGCTGTACCTTATTGATTGGTGGATCGAACCAGAATGGAGAATCACCCCAGGAAATCTCATCCACTCGCTGGTCGTGCATATCCAGCAGCAATACTTCGTCACCCCCATTCGATAGCTCGACATTGCCGCCGGTCCAGGCAGTATATTTCAGCATCACAGGGATGAACGGATGCGATTCATACATCTCATAATCAGGCAGCAGCCCGAAAACCTCGAAAAACGCGGGCGTAAGGTTGGCGATGATGATCACTTCCCCGGGTCCAAGCACAGCACCCAGAGGGAACTGGAACATACCCTCCGGACCGCCTAAGGTCTCCTCATCGCCCAGCTTGTAGTATCGCAAATCGACCGCAGTGCCACCCGGGTTGTATATCTCGATCCATTCCGCGCCCGGCTCATTGCGGTCCGGGTCGTACATCACCTCGCTGATCAGCAAATAGCCAGGTCTCGGTGTGGCGGTCGGTGTCGGCCAGCGCTGGAACATCTCCGGCAGGAAGTTCGGCGTAGAAGCGAAGCGGCTGCCCACAGCCCCAGGGACTGCCAGAGCCAGCATGAGAGCCCCAGCAGCGGCAGCAGTGCATGCAGCGAGAATCCGGAGTGTTTTCACCAACAGAAGATTTCTAGCCTTCATCTGAGCCGGGTCAGGAGAGCGTTCGCCCATGTGGCTCATTCATCCATGATCATCGTTTGGCGGGGGCGCGGGTGTTGTTCAATTGCTCTTCGTGCAGAATCTGCGGGAAGAACACATAGCTGGAGAACTGGATCATATTGCCCCACACCGGATCATGGTCGGAGCTGCGGAACACGATCCCATCAACAGCCCCGAATACAACCGGAAAATCGGCATTGATATGCAGTATCTCCACCTGCGCGGCCCCGTATTGGATAGTTGGCATTTCCAGGACATAGTCCAGCACTTGCGAGACCCCTTGATAGATCATGGAATAGCGGCTGCTCCATTCGATATCCTGAGTTAGATCCCGCAGACCGGTCGATTTCAGAATCGATACCGGCTCTGAGTTTGGCGTATCGTTCAGATCTCCGGCGACGATGATATGGTCACTATCCCCCCGGCTTATCTCGCTCTGCACCAGCCCGGCGACGAACTGCGCCTGCTTGATGCGGCGCGGCAGGGTATATTGAACCTCAGCACTGTCCTGGATCTTCGATTTCCAGTGATTCGCAATTACAGTCAGGTCGGTCGTTCGCAATGCGCCTATATTCTGCAACTCGCCGCTCACTACTCGCAATTTCACTACCAGCGGCGGGCGTGAGAACAAGTGGTTGCCGTCCAGGACGTCATCACCGTCCAGATCACAGGTCAGGCTGTTTGCGGGGTCCTGTACGTCCCCATTGCCGTCCGGTCCCAGCCCGTCGATAAGACCGGTACAGCCCTGCATTACCTGGTATCCCAGCAACTCCACCCTATCATGGTGATAGAGCAAAGCGATATCCAGGCCGCGCGGGTCTGGACCATCCTCCCAGACGATATCGTACTGCTCTTCGATCTCCGGGCGGTTCACCAATGCCAGGAGCACAGAGTTATTTTCAGCTTCCTGGACGACCAGGATATCCGGCTCTGCCAGCATCTCGTGGATTGTCAGGGCGCGTTTCTCCAGCCGGCGCTGGTACTCGGTTGCCGTGAGAACGGTGTCGTCGGTCTGCAGGTCGTCGAGGCTGTCGAACAGGTTTGCCAGGTTGAAGGTTGCCAGCGTGAAGCCCTGCCCCAGCGGTTGAACGCGCACCTGTTGGGGTAGATCTCCCGGGTAGAGGGTGGGCTGTTCGACCAGGTGCAGGGTAAATAGGTTGTCTGTCCCATCCAATGCTCCCTGTATATTCACGAGCAAGTCGGATACCTTAGCCTTAGGGGTGATTTGGAATGCTCCCTGGCTGCTCACACGCAGGATCGCGCCAGTCCCCTGAGGATCGTCATTGAACAACCTATGAATGCCCAGGCGTGCGTTGACAACCCAGGTGTTCTCTCTGCTGTCAGTGGGTCCGACTACACGCGCCTGTTCCATGCGGATGTGCATGCCCTCCAAAGATTCGAGGTAGGCACCGGCGGCCTGGTTCTCCTGCGGGGGTGCCAGCTCCACAGGGGTGGGCAGCGGGTTGCTATGCGTGGCGACCTGCACAGCGGTGGCGTGCGAATTGATCTCGGTCTGCCCGTGGTATTCCTGCACTGTCCCACTGACTTCCACATAATCGCCGCTTTGGAGGGTATCCGAACCATCTGCGAGGTAGACAAAAATGCCATCCGAGGTGCTGCTGTCGCCGTCACAGCCTTCATGCTGCAGGTAGATACCCTGCGCCGGGAGGGCTTCGAAATCAGCGTACACCACTCCGGAGGTGCTCACGAGCTGACCGGCGTAGGGTGAGATATCCCCGTACCCCTGGATGGCACAGATGGAAATAGATGCAGGGGTCAAGCTGCGGGCTTTAATAAACACTGGCGTATCCGGTAATCCCGGATACGCCAGGCAGATTGCGAACAGACAATACCGAACCAGTCTCAGCGTGTGGCGAACACTTCTAAATCGACCAGTCTGACCTCCAAACCCATGCTTCATCCGCCCCTCCCCTGAGATGATTCTACAGGAGGAGGCGAATTCCAGTCAAGCGTTTTATTTGTTCGCGAAAACTACCGCCACCGTCATGCCCCAGCGCAGGCGTGGGTCATCGTCGGTCAGGCGGATGCGGGCGGTATAGGTAACATCGCCGCGCTTCTCCTCATACAGGTCGCTGATCTTTTCCACCTCACCGCTCAGATCCAGGTCCGGCAGGGCGTCGGGGGTGATCGTCGCCTGGTCTCCATCAGCGATATCGACGACCTCGATCTCGGTCAGGTTGTCAGTCTCGACGTACCACTGCGAGAAATCCACCAGCCGCAGCACTTCCACCCCCGGGCTCACCCGCTGCCCGGCGATCAGGTCCATCTCGACCACCGTGCCGTCAATGGTGGCGCGCAGCTCGAGGTCAGCCAGGGCGGCTTCTGCCGATGTTATGGCAGCATCGGCGGCGGCGATCCGGCTATCAGCAGTGGCGATGCGCCCTTCAGCCAGGGCAATATCGTCCGGGTCTGGACCTGCCTGCAGGGTGTCGTAATCTTCCTGCGCCAGATCGAAGCGCTCCTGCGCGATACGCAGCTCCGCTTCGGCCTGCGAACTCGAAAAACTCGCTGGTGCCGCCGAGCAGCTTGTTCAGGTTTTTCACCGCTGCTTCGTGCTTGCGCTGTGCGTCGGCCAGCCGGCTCAGGTAATAGGCGCGCTGCAGGTTGGTCTCCGATTTGTTCTCATAGGGTTTGAAATCGTCTTCGGCTTTTTCCAGGCGGTCCTGGGCTACAGCCAGGTTGGCTTTGGCCTCGTTCAGGTCTGCCGTCGATGCAGGCGAGTTGATATTGTCGTTCTTGATATTAGCTTTGCGCAGCTCGTCCGTGGCGGTTGTCAGCGCCTGGAGCGCCTGTGTCTGTCGCTCGGGCAGGTCCTTATACAGCTGGTCCAGGTCTTTTTGGGCGGCGAGCAGCTCCTGCTGGGCTGCAGCCAGCTCCAGCCTGGAACCGGCAATGCTGGCTTCCAATGGCTCGCGGTTGCCCAGGCGTGCCAGCACATCACCGCTCTTGACTGTATCCCCCTCTTCAACCAGCACCTCGGCGATTTCCCCGGCGCTGTTGAATGCAATCGCCACAGTCTCGCGCGGCACCAAGCGGCCGTCGACGACGATGCCGGTGTCTGCCAAAACGACCGGCACCGCGGTTGGCGTGCCCTCCCCCGCGCCGGTCAGCCCCGCGGACTGGCAGGCTGCCAGGGTCAGCCCCAACACGACCAGCGCTACGATAGTTAAGTAAAGACCCTTGCTCTTCATGACCTTGTTCTTCATGACCAATTTCTCCTGATTATGGATAGTATGAATCCTGACTACTCGTATGCCAGAACCTCACGAACGGTAAGCCGGACGGCATTGCGCGCCGGCAGCGCACAGGCCAGCGCCGAGATGACGATCACCAATGCCAGCCAGATCAAGAATCCGTCCAGCGAGAAAACATATTTCAGCGGGCTTTGCAGGATGCTGATGCCGACCACATAATCCAATAATATCGCGATCGGCACTGCGAGAACAGTGCCAAAAAGCCAGCTGATCACGCCGATGATCATCCCTTCCACGATCACTAGGCGCAGGATCGCCCCGTTCGAAGCACCGATCGCTCGCATGACGCCGATCTCGCGCGTGCGCTCGAAGACGTTGATGCTCATCGTCGAGGTCATCCCCAGACCGCCTACCACGGCGATCAGTACTGCCATGATCATCAAGAAGAGCACCAGCACGTCCAGCGTCGAGGTGTTGGCGCGGATCAGATCGGAGCCGATGATCACCTGGCTCACCTCGATGCCCTCCGCGCGGAACACCGCTTCAAGATCGCGGGCGACGCGTTTTTGGAACAACGGGTCATGCTGTTCGGTAACCACCCGCAGAGAGCCGGCCATATTCTGGAAGTGAGCGACTTGGGACAAGTATTCGTTATTGGCATAAACGATAGGCGGGATGGCATTCCCTATCAGACGGTACATGCCCACGATCTGCCAGGTTGTCTTGACGCCATCGATATCGATCACAACCTCGTCACCCACCTTCAGCTCCGGGCGTAGCGCGATCAGGTGGTTTCCGATGACGATGGCGTTCTCATCACCCGGCAGCAGCCATCTGCCTTCGATCAGAGTGGCTTTGATCAGGTTGGAGTCCTCTGGAGGGGCGAGGAAGCTGACCTGGGTGCCTGTCGCCTGGTCCTCCTGCAGCAGCGAGCCCAGCGCGCCGCCCCAGGCTTCTGCCTTGACCACGCCAGGCACGCTCATTGCCATGGCGTGCACCTTTTGCAGGCGGTATGGACGACCGAACCCTACATTGACATCGCTGAGGATATAGCCGAAGGTCTCGTTGATGGCGCTGGTCATGGCAGCCCGCAGGCTGAAGACGCCGATGAATATCGCGCCAGCCAAGATCAGTGTGGATAGGGTCAGGATCAGGCGCCCTTTACGGCGGAAGGTATTGCGAATCGATATCAGGAACGGTCGCGGCAGCCCCCTGATCCGCTCCATGATGCGATCGAGAAGACCTCTGCCGTAGGTGCCGCGCCCCAGACCATAGCTGGTGATGGCTTCGCGCACAGTGATGCGGGTGCTCTTATAGACCGGCAGGGTCGCAGCCGCAACCGGTATGACCAGGGCAACGAATGCCTGCAACCCAATGCTCTGAGGTGCGAGGTGGAACGGGCTGGGGTTGAAATTCAAGAAGGTGGCGATTCCCCCTCCGGTGGCGGTGGACAGCAGCGCCCCCAACGGGATGGCAACCGCCAGGGCTAACAGCCCATAAAATACGGTCAACACAAGGTACATGACCACCAGCTGCCCAGTCGCAGCGCCGATGGCTTTCATCACACCGATCTGGCGCACCTGCTGGTTGAGCAATGCGTTCAGGGTATTGACCACCAGGAATGCGCTCAAACCAACCGACAGCAATCCCAAAAACATCATCATCGCCCCCAGAGAAGTGGTAATATCGGCGGCAAAGTGCCTGCCGGGCTGGAAGACGAAGGTGAAATATGCCGTGCGCCCGCCTTCCTCGATCTTATCGGCTACAGCTTCCGCGACCGTCCGGACGTGGTCCTCATCGGTTTTATTCTCTTCCACGGTCAGGTAAACCTGGCTGTAATCGCGCGAGCCGCCCAGCCAGACCAGTGTGTCCGGATTGGCATAGGCATAGACAGACTGTGCGAATATGTAAGGAGGTACGGTCACGTCGAAGACAAAGCCGGCCACCCGCAGCTCGCGCCGGGTGCCATCAGCAAGCTCGATGGTGATGAAATCTCCCGGATTTACCTGGAGAATCGAGCGCACCGAGCGATCCAGATAAACCTCTTTCTCGTCTAGGGGAGGGATAGTACCTCCAGGAGTTTCCGGCTGGAGCCTGGATATCTGGAGCTGGTCTGCACCCGGTATGCCGGCGATGCTCAGCGGGATCCAATCACCCGCCGGGCTGAGCACACGACCGGATCCTCCGCTGCGCCCTTCCACCTCGCCGACCCCTGGCACTCGCGCCAGGGATGGCAGCAGGTCCTCATTGAAGGGATCGGTGTAGATGATCGCCCCATGTGCGTTGGCTACCTGGTAGTTCCGGTCCAAGTCTGGCAGGGTGATAAAGAACAGGTCGCCGACAAAACCGACCGCGAATACGCCTACCGCGATGGTGAGCATCACTAGTAAGGTACGCGCCTTATGATCCCAGAGGTCATGGAATATCTTCGACCAGCGTGGGCGGTTCATTTTGCGCTCCCATTGCGCAGGTCGACGTTCTCCGCAGCACGGCTGTCGGCGATATGCGCCAGCGCTTCGCGGGTGACATCCGATTCGGACATCAAATTCACGAATGCTTCCCGATCCAGAGTGACGACCTCGACCGGCGCCTCGGTCAAAGCACGTACGGTGGCGATATTATGCCCGCCGCGTATCAGCTCAACCTCTCCAAAATACTCGCCCGGTCCCGGTCGCATGACGACCACATCCGCCCCGCCGGGGTGCTTGAGTGCTACTTCTGCCCGCCCCTTGGTGACAATGTAGAAGCGGTCGCCCGGCTCACCTTCCTTTAGGATAGTCTCCCCGGGGGCATAGGTCAGCGGTTCCAGGTCATGGGTGGCGTCGAGCAATTGCTGGTGGCTGAGCTGCGGCAGCGCCCGGGCGACGAATTCGTTGACGATCTCTCCGTCTACGATCAACAGGGTGCGGGAGACCCGCTGGGCAAGGCTTGCATCGTGTGTGACCATGATCACCGTCTTGCCCTGACTGGCGAGATCCTCGAACATTTTGAAGATCACCTCAGCGGTCTTCGAATCCAGGTTGCCGGTCGGCTCGTCTGCCAGCAAAATGGGCGGGTCGTTGGCCAGCGCCCTGGCGATCGCTACCCGCTGCTGTTGCCCTCCTGAGATGGCGGTGGGCAGTTTGTATGCGTGTTCCTCCATCTCCACCATACGCAGCAGCCCCAGGGCGCGCTCCTTGCGCTCGCGACGAGTGTACATGTTGCAGAAATCCATCGGCAGCATGATATTTTCCAGCAGAGAGAGCATGGGTAAGAGCTGGAAGAACTGGAAGACGATGCCCAGGTTGCGTCCGCGCCAGACTGCCAGCCGGTTTTCACTCATGGTGTGAATTGCGAAATCATTGATCACAATCTCGCCCGTGGTCGGCCTGTCGATACCGGTGATCATATTGATCAGAGTGGATTTACCACTGCCCGATTTACCGATAACACCCACGAATTCGCCGGGATTGAAATCCACATCGATCCCTTTTAAAACAGTGAAATCTCCCGCTGCGGTCGAGAACGTTTTAACAATATCTCGTAGCTGGATCAAAGAGCCATTATCAACACTGGGGAGGGCTTCCCCATTCTTTCCGTTCTTCTTACTACGAGCGAATAATCTTGCCATACGCTGCTGACCTCCCGATCATACCGTGCCCGCATACATAGATAGTCACAACACCATCACTTGATCGCTGAGACAGTCGGAAACACACCTCACCCGGGTCTATCACCATTAATATACGGGGATCTCATTTATAAGTTGCATCCCAGGCAGTGATATCAAAGGATTATGACCAGATTAATCCTATCAGAATCCTAGATTCAGCACATCCTACAATGGCAGGAAATGCAACTGGTCACCTGGACAGTATCGCTCGATTTTTCAGGGTTATTTACGGGGAATATCAGACAGCGATCGAACGGAACTCGATCGCCATTACCTGGAATAACTCATCAGCCATCTGGCGGAAGTTCTCGACAACGATGGCGTTTTTATATATTTCGTTCACGTACTCAGCGCCGATGCCAAACCCGACGATCTTCGAGCCAGCGCTCTCGATGCGTTTGACCGTCTCGATCAGGTAATTCGCATCGCCATTGGGCTGCCCATCGCAGATGACCAGCAGGACTTTCCTGCGCTCGGAACGCGCCTGCAGGCGCTGGTTGGCGAACAGCAGGTGCTCCTCATCCCAGTTGTTGTGGCGAGGCTCGATGCCAGTCAGGCGATGGCGAGCGATGCGGAACGGCTCGTTAAAGCTCTTGTAGATGCGGTGTTCCAGCGGACTGCAGCGCGTAGTACGGTAATCGCTGGCAGGAACGAGTCCCAGCTGCATGGCTGCCCGGGCTTCATAATCCTGGGTGGTATAGCCGATGATCTCGACCGGCACGCCAACGAAATCCAATGTCTCCCCCAGCAGGATGGCAGCCTTCATCGCCAGTTTATATTTTTCCCCGCCCTTCATGCTGGCGCTCTCGTCCACCAGCAGGGAAAAGGCAACCGCCTGGCTCATCCCTGTGATCATGCGCTGGAACAAACGGTAGTTGCCGATGCGCTGCTTCCACAGCTTGGCTTTGTTCAGCCTTCCCGAGCGGTAGTAGCCCGCATACCTGAGATAGACCTCTTCCCGGATCAGGTTGGTCAGCCGGTGTGCCAGGTAGCCGGCTTCGCGCTGGATCTCGATCCTGATCTGCTGGTAGAGACGCGGGTCGCCATGCGGGGGATCGACGATCGTCTGCCGGAGGGGTCGCACGGCGCTGGGGTGCACCGCTTTCACGCCGAGGTCGCGCTCGAACCAGGGTGCCGAGCCCAGGCGGAACCATTCGGGATACTCCCGCTGCGCAGCTTGCAAGCTGACCGCATACATCTGGTCGCTTTCTTCGAATTCTGGCTGGTGCCCATCCGGTGCATCCGCTTGCGCCTCGTTGTCATCGTCACCTGCCATCGGACTTGCCTGCTCGTCTCGCTGATTCCGCTCCACCTTGCGCTCCAGCTCCGGCTGCAGCAGGAATGCCAGGGCCGGGTAAATGACCAGCATCGCAGCGTACGAATCTTGGGCACTCGCACCATGCGCTGCGCGTGCGATCTCAGCGCTAACCTGCTGTAGCGCGGATCTAACTTTGCGAATATAGTTCACCTCCCGGATGCCGCGCCCCTCCAGGTAGATGCCTTGCTCGAGCTGCCCGGCAACCGGCTGCCTGCGGAAGAACACACTGTTTCGGATCGGCAGAAGCGCCGCATCGAAGTACTTCACGCTCCCCGGCCAGCGGCTGATAAACCAATTGTCCACCCTGGCATCTTCCAAAGCGTGCCAGAAGGCAGCGAACAGTGGCTGCCCCTGGGCTTCCTGCCTCAAGGCGGCCTCATACCATGTCCAGCCCTGGGAAAGCTGGTGACCCAACAGGTTCAGCGCCCGCCCTTTGAGCAGGTCCAGGTGCAATCCTGCGGCTTCTTGAGCGCCGGCTTTCATCACGATCTGGCTTTCCCCGACCAGCTCGCGGGAGCCGAACTCAAAAACGAGCTCGAAATCGCGGCTGGCGATCTGGAGCAGCCGTTCCAGGCGGACTCTTCGGTTTTCTACGCTTGGCTCTGGGGTGTTCTCAGAAGTAGAGGCCAATAATGTCCTCCACCGCCTCTGCATCATACTTGCTCAGCTTGCTCAACACAGTATAGCGGGCGCTTTCGAGCACATCGAAAGTCAGCGACATGCGCGCCCAATCCACCACCCGGCGCGTGCTGAACGAGCCGAAGACCTTCTCGTTGTGGATCGCTTCGCGCACATCCCTGGCGACCTTTACCATGCGCTCGACTACTTCGCGGTCGGTGTTCCCGCTTTGGGATATTACCGCTTCGATCTCCTCGGCTTCCGGCAGGTAGTTCATGCGCACCACGACCGGGAAACGATCCAGCAGGGCTTCGTTCAAGGTTTTGGTCCCGCCGTAGCGACCTTCCTCGCTGGGGTTCATGCTGGCAAACAGCCTGAAATCCGGGTGCGGGCGGACGATGCGCCCATCATATTCCATCAGCACCACCATGCGGTCGTCATCCAGCAAAGAATGCAGGCTGAAGGCGATCTCAGGCAGGCAGGCGTTGATCTCGTCCAGCAGGATCCAGTCACCTGCCAGCATGGCATCGACCAGGACGCCGTTTACCCAATAGGTGCCCTGCTCGTTGATCAGCAGCTTGCCCAGGAACTCATCGACGGTGGTGGCACCGTTCAGGTTCACCCGTCTCAAGCCGTTATTGGTCAAAGATGCCAGATAGCGGACGCTCATCGTCTTCCCGACGCCCGTCTCGCCGATCAGCAGTACCGGCAAATTGTGGGCTACGCCATAAGCCAGCTTCTCGAGGTAGCCTTGCGGGGGTTGGATGTAAAACTGCTCGCGGGGATATACTGGCTGGAATTTCCGGCGTTCACCGGCACCTGGATCGAACCGACCGTCTGCACATTCTGTTCACTGGGAGCCATATCAGACATTGGACAATATTATATACCTTCTACCTAATTGAGCGGCTGTATGGAACTGGATTAGCAGACCTGGCAGATATTAATTCCGCAAACACGATGAAACTCTTGGCAAAGGGTTTCTCAGTCCCTTGACGCATGATGCGACCTGCCAGGTCTGTATATACTACCAACCAGTAAACCACCTAATAACCCAATTTCTCAGAGCCGTTCCTTGGTTCCTTAGTGCAGGTAAGGCTTGAGCACATCACGCGAGATCAGGAAGCCGCGTTTGACCAATTCTTCGGTCTTCTCGAAAGCTCGGTCTTCATGTTCGATGCTGACCACGTAGTCATAGCCGACGCCGTACAAAGCGCTGATGAACTGCCCCCAGTTCACATCCCCCAGACCCGGCAGACGGGGGATCTGCCAGCCCATCCCTAGGGAGGTGACACCCCGCTGGTAGAGCTGCTCGCGGTCGATGCGCAGGTCTTTAGCATGGACGTGGAAGATGCGCTCGCCAAAGTCATACACCGCCCGGACGTAATCGATAAACTGCCAGATCATGTGGGAAGGATCGATGTTCAGGCCGAAATTCTCATCCGGGATGATCTCGAACATCTTGCGCCAGATGGAGGGTGAGACCGCCAGATTATCTCCGCCGGGCCATTCATCATTGGAGAAGATCATCGGGCAGTTTTCGATGGCAATCTTCACGTTATGCTCGCCGGCGAACTGCACGATCGGCGGCCAGACCTTCTCAAACTCAACCCAGTTATCCTCCAGGGTTTTAACCTTATCCCGGCCCACAAAAGTACCGACGATGGGAACGTTCAACAACTCCGCAGCCAGGATGACCTTCTTCAGATGGGCGATCACCATCTCTCGATGATCGGGATCCGGGTGCAGCGGGTTGGGATAATACCCGAGCGACGAGATCTCCAATCCAGCATTACTTACCGTTTGGCGGACTTCTTTGGCCTTCGAGGCGTCGAAGTCAGTGACATCGATATGGGTTACGCCTGCATAGCGGCGGTCCGCCTTGCCTGGCGGCCAGCAGGCGATCTCGAGCATCTCAAACCCATTTTCGGCAGCCCAATCTGCCAGCTCCTGAAGGGAAAGGTTGGGTAAAGCCGCGCTCATCAATCCAAGTTTCACAGTAGCTCTCCTGATTATTAATTTATCGTATTAAAGTCCTGCCGGGCTATGGCACGCCGGACTTTGGCACGCCGGTTTATTGCACCTCGACCCAGCGCCCCTCCCAGGCGCTCTTCAAGACCGCCTCGCCAACGACCAGGCCGTAATGCCCATCCTTGAATGTGGGAAAATCGGCTTCGGCAGTGAAATCGCCGGCTTTGATATAGCGATAAACAGCCATATAGTGCTGCTTGAAGGTATCTGGGAAGCCCTCATTGTGCCCGCCGGGGTAGGACGCAAACTGCCGCGCTTCGTCCGAGAGCAGAGAGGGGTCCTTCAGCAGCAGCTCATTCGGACGATCCCGGTGACCGATCCATAATTCGTTGGGGCGTTCAGAGTCCCAGGATAGGGCTGATTTTGCGGCATCGAGCTCATAATACAAGCGGTTCTTGCGACCTGCGCTCACCTGGGAGACGGTCACCACTCCCCGAGCGCCGCCCTTGAAACGCAGCAGAATGCTGGCGTAATCCTCGGTATGGATCGTCTGCGGCTCATATTCAACCGCCGACTGCACCTTCCCAGCATACGTCTCGATGGCTGACTTCGGCTTCTGACGCACAGGCAAAAAGGTGGCAAAATCTGCTAGTACTGCTTCAACCTTCAGCCCGCTGATAAAGCCCATCAGATCCAGCCAGTGTGAGCCGATATCGGCTACCGCACGCATCTGCCCCCCCAGCTCGGGCTCCAGACGCCAGTTCCAATCCGTCGGTAGCAGCAGCCAATCCTGCAGGTACGACCCCTGGAGAATATTCACTTCACCCAACTCACCGGTCCGAACCATGGCGCGTGCCTGTTGAACGAGCGGATAAAAACGCAGATTGAAGTTGACCGCGTTCACGAGCCCGTGCTGTTCCGCCAGCTCGAGCAGCTCAGCAGATTGGCTTGAATCCATCGCCAGCGGCTTCTCGCAGACCACGTGCTTGCCTGCCTGCAGGGCTGCTTTTGCGTGTTCGTAATGCAGGTAGTTCGGAGAAGTTATGTGGATTACATCCAGATCGGCATCGGAACACATCTCCTCCAGGCTGCTGTAGGCGCGCTCGAGATGCATTTGTTCCGCCTTAGCACGACCGACCTCCGGGCTAATATCCAGCACGCCGGTGACCTCGATACCCAAGCGCCGCAAGCCTTCCACGTGAGCCGGGCCGATGAATCCGGTGCCAATTACGCCAACTTTCAGGCTCTTGTCAGTCATATACACTCTCCTCTTATGATCGCCTATCCAGGCTGAGCCTCTTTCTCCTCCAGAGCGCGCAGGATCTTTTCTGGGGTCGCCGGCACATCGTAAATCCAGACACCGATTGCGTCGTAAATGGCGTTGACGATGGCAGGCGCCTGAGAGTTGGCTGTCATCTCACCAATGCCCTTGGCACCATACGGACCGGTCTCAGAGGTCATCTCCACGATGACTGCATCCAGTGCCGGGACATCTTTGGCAGTGGGCAGCATATACGAGAAGAAACCGGTCGGATAATGATCGAGGGTCGGGTAGTAGGGGTGCAGCTCTTCATAAAGCGCCGAACCCAAACCTCCGGCTGCACCTCCATCGATCTGCCCTTCTACCAGTAGAGGGTTGATGGCTTTACCGCAGTCGTAGGCGCTGACCAGTTTCAGAACAACCACCTGACCGGTCTCGGTATCCACTTCTATCTCTGCAACCGTAGCACCATATGCCATATTGTGCAAGGGCTCGCCTTCCCCGGTCTCGGGGTCAACGACGGCTGTTGGCCAGCCAAAAGAGCCGCGCCCGGCGATGATCAGCTGCTCATCCCAGATGGATGAAGCGGCGATATCGGCAATCGGGATGGCCTGTTCCGGGAAGTCGCGCACGACCACCATGCCGTCCTCTGCCACCAGCTTCTCCGGCTCTACCCCAAGTTTTTTTCCGGCAATCTCGAATAAGACTGTACGCGCTTCGCGCGCCGCCTGCAAGACCGCGTTGCCGGTCTGGTGGGTCAGGCGGCTTGCGAATGTACCTGTATCCCAGGGGCTGCTGTCGGTGTCGACCAGGGTGACGCTAACTTTTTCGATGGGCACGCCTAGCTCTTCGGCTGCAAACTGGCGCACAACCGTGCGAATGCCCTCGCCAATGTCGACGCTGCCGATGACGACATCCACGCTGCCATCGAGCTGCATTTTCACGATCGCCTGGCTGGGATCACCACCACCGCTCAAGCCGGTTGGATACCAGACCGCCGCGATACCTGTTCCACGTTTCTTAGCCATTTATACCTCCAACCCGACCTTCGATGACATGGTCAGGAGATCATTATCCAGCTCGATACCGGCTCGTTCTGCGGCAGCCTGCATGACCTCGATCAAGGCGCAGCTGTGCAGCTCTGCCTGTGTTGACGAGGTATCGCCATCACGTACTGCGTTGATGAACCGAATCTTCCAGGAGTCCATGCCGATCGTCTTGGCGATCTTCTCTATCTGCACTTCGTCGGCAAATGACGCCTGATACAGACCGAAGCCGCGCATCGAGCTGACCGGACGTTTGTTGGTTAGGATGACGTAGGTGTCAACTTTGACATTGGGGATGTTATAAGGTCCGGCAACCCCATAGGCGTGCTTGGAGCCTACATAATCGTTGGTCAGGATATAACCGCCGCCATCGCGAACAGAACGCACCTGGCGCGCGATTATGCGACCATCTTTCATCACCCCATCTTTGAAGAACATGTGCATGCTGCCGCGGTGGGTGGAGGAAGTAAACTCCTCTTCACGCGTCCAGAGCCATTTTACCGGCCGGTTTTCTGTGTGCAGTGAAAGCACGGAGCAGATCAAGTCGGTGTGCGGGTCGTTCTTCGAACCGAAACCGCCGCCGACAACACCGCCCATGATATGAACCATGGATTGGGGTTTTTTTAATATCGGCGCCAGCCACATCTTGTTGAACCAGATCGCCTGGCTCATGCTGTAAACGTGCGTGCGTCCCATGGCATCCGTCTGGGCAATGCCGCACTGCGTCTCTATCGGGCAGTGCTCTTGGGCAGCCGTGCGGTAATAGTTCTCGATGATATAGTCTGCCTGGGCAAAGGCAGTCTCTACATCACCTTTGCGGATCTGGCGAACCGGTTTGTCACCGAAGTAAACGAAGTTGCCTTTGGGCGACACCTGTACAGAACCCGGCTCCATGCCCTTGAGAGGGTCAAGCAGCGGCTCGCGCTCTTCCAGCTCAACTTCGACCAGCGAGACAGCTTCCATTGCAGTGTCCGCGTCTTCGGCAGCCACTGCCACAACTTCCTGTCCGATATAGCGCACCTCATCTTCTGCCAGTACCGGGTAGTCCGCGGCAAAGCCATAGCGATTATAGGGGACATCTTTCCAGGTGATGACTTTCACCACACCTGGCAGGCTTTCTGCTTTGCTAACATCGACATTGAGTATCCTGGCAGACGGCACCGGACTTCTCCAGGCTTTGACGTACAGCATACCGGGCAAGCGGATATCGTTGATATAGCGCGTCTTCGCCAATACGTGCTGCATCCCATCGTATCTGGGCAGACGTTTTCCTACATACGTATATTCATCCATGTTGGCTTCCTCCACCTAGCCCAGCTCTTCTGCCGCGGCCAGCACAGCTTCGATAATCTTGTTATATCCAGTGCACCGGCAGACGTTTCCCACGATGCCATCCACGACCTCGTCGCGGGTGGGGTGGGGATTGTGATCCAGCAGTGACTTGGAGGCCATGAGCATCCCGGGCGTGCAGAAGCCGCATTGAGAAGCATAATATTCGGTAAAAGCAGCCTGCAGCGGATGCGGTTCTTCCTGCGTCCCGATGCCTTCCACCGTTACCACTTCACGACCCTCGACGGTCTGTGCCAAAACCAGGCAGGAATTGACCGCCTCGCCATCAATAATGATGGTGCAGGCACCGCAGTTCCCTTGCTCGCAGCCGAACTTCACGCTGGTGACATTCAGGTAATCTCGCAGCAGGGTGAGCAAATTTATTGTCGCCGGGGCATCCACCGATACCGGACGCCCATTCAATGTAAAGTTGATTGTGTAAGTACCCATCAGCGGATGCCTCCGTTCATATTGGCTGCTTCGCGCAGTGTGCGCTCAACCAGTACGGGCACCACCTTCCGGCGGTACCAGACTGTCCCGTGTACATCGTCGATCGGCTTGATCTCACTGGCTGCCAACTCCCCAGCTTCCCGGATTGCAGCCTCGGTGAGCGGCTGACCGGTCAGCATTGCTTCGGCGGGTGTAATTCGCACCAGGGTCGGGGCTGCCGCACCCACTGCAATCTGGACAGACTCGCACTTGCCTGCTGCATCCAGCTTGACTCGAGAGGTGGCATTGATGACCGCCAGGGTCATCGCCTGTCGCCGGCCGATTTTCATGTACGCCGAGCCTTCCCCATTTACATGCGGCTTGACCTGTATCTCGGTTAATAGCTCATCCGGACGGATCACGGTCTGGTTGGGACCGGTGTAGAAATCGACCAGCGGCACGACTCGCTGTCCAGCCTTGCTGGTCAGCACGACCTGCGCGCCTAAGCCCAGCAGGGCACAGCCGCAATCCGCTGCCGGGGAGGCTGTACACAGGTTGCCACCCAGCGTTGCCAATGACCGTACGGGAGGGCTGGCGAGCTTTCCTGCTGCTCTGGCAACCGCGCTGGCTTTCTCCTGCAGGACCGCCGAGGCTGCGGCGGTCTGCATGCGCGTCCCCGCTCCTATGCGGATGACGTCCGCCTCCTCGATGATGTACTCGAGATCCAGCTTTCCGATCCACAGAATGCCGTCTGGAATCTTGAACTCCAGGTTCATATCGCGGACCAGGTCAGTGCCACCGGCTAAGACACTGAGACTTGAACCATGCTCTGCAAGCAGCTGGAGAGCCTCTTCCAGCGATGCCGGTGAGAAGTATTGAACGTTCTTCACTTTTTAACCTCCTGGCAGATTGCTGGATTGGATCATTTTCTCAATCCTGCAGAGCCTGCCAATAGACGATAGATGCCATCAAACCTCGATCGGCGCAGCCGCGATCTTCTGCGGAGGTGATGATTTAATAAGGGATGAACTCACCCCGCTCCTCGGCAGCCTTGCGGGCTGGTTCACCATATTCCCACGAGTATTCCGGGCGATAGCGCTCGCGCCAGTCGTTGTACTTCATCTTGGGCAGGTCCGCCTGCATTGGGTAGAGCCACTTGACGCCCCACTGCGGAAGGATCACATTGATATCCGGCAGGCGCCATTTGGCAATCTCGACCACTTCTGCAGGATCGACCTGGGTGTTGCCCCAGTTATCCCAGTGCAGCGGCATAGCAACCTTTGCACCGACCATCTCTGTGGCGCGCACGGCATCGTAGGGTGTCATCTTGTCGGTAGCGCCCGGAGCGTTCGAGCCGATATTGAATGTGACCACGTCGATATTGTATTTCTTGAAGGTGACGTAAGCGTTCTGGTAGAGCGTATCCGCCAGGTGGCAGAGATTTACCCCGCCAATCTTGAACAAGAAGGTTACCGCCACGTCATCGAACGGGCGCCGCATACCTGGCTTCACCTCGACCCCCGGTCCACCGGTCATGGTGGCGATGCGGTCGTAGTTGGGAAGCACGTCGATGGTCACATCCTTGATCTGGAAGCTCTGCCCAGGACGGAGAAGCTCGATGCGCTCTTCCGGGACCTGGAATATGCGCATCCTTTCGACAGAGGAGAGCGGCGCGTAGAATTTGCAGTCGGCAGTCTGCGTGGCTGCCTTCAAGGTATAGATATCGGTGTGGTCGGCGTGCTGGTGGCTGCAGAATACGCCGTCCAGGGTCTTGAAGCCAAAGATATCGATCACCTGGGGATTCAAGCGCAGCCAGTCTATCGTCGGTGACCCGCTCGTGCGGCACACTCCGCAGTATTCATATTCTGTATAATGGGCGGGTCCGGCGTAGTTGTCCACCAGCAGCACAGCCCCGCCGGGAGACTTCAGCACGAACCCCATGCCGCCTGTCCACCAGAATGCGTAATTGCCTTCTGGCACCACCGTCTCCTCGATCTCCCGGTTGAGCCACTGGCCCCACTCCGGGAAGCACTCCAGGATCCAGCGCGTCCGGTCGATCGGCCGGTCTTTATTGAGCAGGTAGTCTCCCTGCATCGTCCCGCGACCATCGCCGACAATCTTGATATCATCGATATCGTATTCACGTCCGTTTGTGCTCATATGGGTACTCTCCTTGCTATCTGTAACCTCTAATTATCGCTAAGCTTTATTCTTCCTCGAGTCCACTTACCAGACTGCTACTTCTGAGTTTCTTTGAGTACAGCTTCGGCGCTGCTCACCCAATCGAAGCGCGGATCGATGGTAATGTTATAGGCTTTATCATCCCCGGAGAGCACCCAGAAATAGCCCAGGGTTGTCCCGGGCGAGGCCACGGTCGGGTGATAGCCATTCTCCATCAGGAACACATCACCGTCGTGGATGACAAAGCTCTCTTCGTTGCCTTCCTTGTAACCCAACTGCACTCCGTAGCCGCTGGCCGGCTTTACCTTGAACAGATAAAACTCTTCCAGGATGTTCTCTACGCCGGTGATCTCGTCGTGCTTGTGCGGTGGTATGCCAGACCAGTTGCCCGGCGGGTTGATCGTCTCACCGATGATCATGCGCTGGCTGACCGGCGAACCCGGTGCGATGACCAGGCGGACATCCCGGCGCCAGTTCGCCACACCCGCGGAGACGACTTTCACATCTTCCGGTTTTACCAGTGAGGGCACACGGTCGCCATCGCAGGGCGCTTTGGCGATCACCAGCTCCAGTTTCGTCTCGGCGGTAATCGTGAACTCACAGTGCCTGGGGACGTAAACCGCGTAAGGCGACCCGCTGAAGATATCCGCCCGCCCGCCAACGCCTTGCCAGCCGGCGCTCTCAGCCCCGCCGATCTCGACCGAGAATTTGCCGCTGAAGGGAACCAGAGCCACCTCATCCTCTTTCGACGCGCTCTGCCATACCTCCCCCGGTGCCAGGCGGAGCACCTCCAGACCCAGCCAGGAGTTGTTTTCCCCGATCTTCAGTACGGCCTGGTGCCCGCCATTGAAATTAACCTTGAATTTCTTGATCATATTTCATCGCTCCTATCCATATGTTCGGATTAGACTCATGTCTTCAACGCCGGCGGCACCCAATCGAAGGTTTCCATACCATCCGCCAGTGGGATATACTCCAGTCCAATATAGCCCTGGTATCCTGAGTTAATAATTGCGGTCTGTATTTCGTCAAAATCGATCTCACCGGTGCCAGGCTCGTGTCGACCCGGGAAATCGGCAAACTGGATATGACCAATCCAGCGGCTGTTTTCAACCAACCTGGACACCAGATTGCCTTCGACCAGGGCTATATGGTAGGTGTCGAATTGAAAGCGGACATTGGGATGATCGACCTGCTTGACGATCTCGATGCCCTCCTGGCTGGTGGTCAGATAATTACCAGGGTTATCTTCCGGGTTCAGGGCTTCAACTGTGAGCAGGATCCCGGCATCTGCAGCCAGCGCAGCAGCATACAGCAGGTTCTCAACCATGCAGTCACGCTGCTCCTGGCGAGTCATCTCGGGCAGCTCAATACCACAGGGCAGCATAATTTTCCTGACCGGCAGCCTGTCAGCGATTTGCAGTGACTCATCCAGCTTGCGGTGGAACTCATCCCGGCGCCGCGGGTCGACCAGGTAGCCGCGGTTCTCCCTGTCCCAAACCGGCACATCCAGGTTGAAGAGGGCGATCTGCAAGCCGTATTCCTGGCAAGCCGCATCCAGAGCATCCAGGTCGGCATGACTTGGGAAGCCGAATTCAACCGCCTTGAAGCCTGCCCTGGCTATGGCAGCCGGGCGCTCGCTGAACGGCAACTGGGGCAGCAGCCAGCTGATATTGGGTGCGAAAGATATCATTTTTAGACCAGCCAGTTCGTACGAGGCGCCGTACGAATTAGAAGTGCGAAAAGCTGCAGCAGCGGGCTTTAGAGCAGCTTGCTCAGATACTCGTAACTGCGGATCGCGTCAGGCACGTTTCCACATTCGACGCTGAATACAATGTCATTGGGGCATTTCTTCACGCTCTCGATCACCCGCTGCCAGTCAACGACACCATCACCGCAGGCACAGCCGACCGGCGTACCGGTCACCTTGCCGCGCTCTTCATCGCTCTGCGAAAAGCTGATGTCTTTGGCGTGCAGATGTACCAGACGGGGGACAACATGATCCAGCCACTCGTAGGTATCGTCCGTCCCGGCCAGGTAGCTGTTGCCGGTATCGTAGTTGATCCCAATCGCGGGAGATTGAACCAGATCGTAGATGCTGTCCAGCCCCTTGAGCGATTTGCTGTACTGCTGGTGCGGTTCGAGCCCGATCTTGATACCGTAGCGCTCAGCGACCATCGAGGCTTCCTTCAACGTGTAGGTCATCAGCGTGTAGTCCATCTCCTTGGTGGTCCAATCAGGCTTGGGACCTTCATCCGTGTTGACGACGGGAGCCCCGGCATCGGATGCCCAGCGGATGGCCTGCTTCAAATACTCTACACTGATCTCCGGTTTACCGAGTGGGGTGTGCGTTGACAGCCCCGATAGGCCGATCTGGTGTTTGTCACACAGATCCCTTACCCAGCGGGGGTCATCGTACATCGATACGCTGTGGAAGTAGCGTGCTTCACTGAGCAGCTCACGACCCAGGTGAACCATCGGCTCGATGAATTGGTAGCCGATCTCGGCAGCTTTTTCGACACCCCACGCAAATGGCTTGTCGTGGTGGCGCACAAATTCCATGTTGATTCCCAGATACATTTTGCCCATATCAATCTCCTCGGGATCGGACGTATTTTTTATTTTTACCCTGACATTCGCCGGTTGGCGTCAGCCACGATCTCACGTGAAAATGCAAGGCTCTGCTCGATCATCGGCCCACCCTGCCCTTCGCATTCCAGGCTGACAACGCCATCGTACTTAATGTCGACCAGAATATCGAAGCACTTCTTGATATTCTCAACGTTGACACCCTCACCGATGGCACACTGGCTGACCGCGATGCCGGTCAGCTCGCCGCGCAACGTGGCTGCCAGTGAATCGCTCACATCTTTGATATGCAGGTGGCTGACTTTATCCTTGAATTTATTCAAGAAAGCGACAGGGTCCTGCCCGGCGATGAAGGTATTCCCTGTATCCATGTTCAAGCGCAGGTAGGGGCTGTCAACAAAGGCGAGCATTTTTTCCATGAATTCAGGTTTGGTTGTGTAGTAGCCGTGCGGTTCGATATTGATGATCATCTGGTAGCGTTCTGCTACTTCCATGATCTGACCGTAAGATCGCTTCATCATTTCCAATGCCTGTTCGTGGGATAGCCCTTCGGGTGCATAGCGGTCATCGGTGGTATCAACGTGGTGGCAGCCAGCCAGATATGCCCAGCGGATGGTGCGCAGGGCATACTCCACGCCAAGGGAGGCCCCTTCTGGTTTCGACATCGGGAAAGCCGCGTCGATCTGTGAAAACTGCACGCCGTAGCTGGCAGCTTTATCCTTCCACATCATGGGATCTTCCCAGATAGCAACATGCGGTTGGTAACCAAGACCGTGGATCCAGCTCACGCCATCGATCATGCCGCATTCAATCCAATGGACATCATTCTTTTGTGCCCATTGCAGACACTGCTCGAAATTCCAATAGCTGCTGTTAAAAGCATCTGTATGAAAACCGATCTCGATCATGGAAATTGAACTCCTTTCAGACGCAGATTAGCCTGATAATTTGAGCCCGCCCGAAAATCGAGCGGGCTCAACTCTAGTTCAGATGCCGATACGGATGTTACGGAGTATCAACGTATTTGTTAATGTCTGGGGACTTCCAGGCATCCGGGAAGTTCACCATATCCTCGCAGCCGCACAGAGCGTAATGCAGTGGTGGCATTTCGGGATTCTCGTACTGGTCCAGGTTGGATGCATCGACATCCGGCTGGGGAAGGTACCATTCATGCTGCACGGTCTCACCCTGCAGGAACATAACGGCAGACAGAACTGCCGTGCGCCACTGGAAGGTCGGGAAGGTGGGAGCAATAGCGGTCAGGTTGTTCTCCTTCCAATATGCCAGGTAGTCTTGCTGATCTTCACCCACCATGACTTTCGGATAAGGAGCGCCAGCATCCTTGAAGGCTTCGAGGATGGTTACAGCGGTGCCGCCGGCGTCCATCCAGACTGCGTCGATGGTACCGAACTTCGCCAGATAGTCGCTCACCACGGTGTTGGCTTTGAAGGAGTCGTAGCCGACGAATTCCACACCGATGATATTGAGCTGCGGATTCTCTTCGAAGATCTTGCGGGCTGCACCCCAACGATGCTCCAGCACGTCCACACCCGGGAGGATGCGGAAAGCGAGCACGTTGCCGCCTTCGGGCAGGTTGTCAACGACGAACTGGGCGCCGGAGATACCGAAGGCATAACCACCGATGGTGCGCTCGGAGACGACCGGGCAGTCAGTCTGAGCATAGCGGTCAAACTGGACGACGGGCATGACTTCGCACGCCTTCTCAACGATCGGGGTCAGAGCTTCACTGGTGTTGGATGCAACGATCAGGACATCGCATTTTCCAGGGGTGTTGATGATATCCTGGATGTCAGCAATCTGCTTGGCATCGTTGCCCTGGGCATCGAGATGGTAGAAGTTGTTGACCAGGCCCTCGGTCCGCAGCTCCTCAACCTGCTCGCGGATGTCGATATAACCGACCACACGCCAGGGGTTATTAACGCCTGCATTGGAGAAGCAGACATTATATGGGGGTTCCTTTGCAGCAAACTCTGCATATTGAGGATATTGGCTGATGTCGGTCGAGCTATCCTCGAGGTACTGCAGATAGATGGGGGCATCCGGATTCAGCGCTGCCGCAGTCATCAGCTGCATTTCTTTATCGAACTGTTCCTCGCTCCAAAACTGCGGGGCAACAGTAGCTGACTCCATCTGCAGACCAGGATTCGCCGCCGCGGCGGGTTCTTCTGCCGCTGGCTGTTCTGCTGCCGGTTGTTCCGGGGCAGGAGCTTCAGTGGCGGCCGTCTGGCACGCAGCTAACAGCATGCTCATGGCAACCAGGATCGAAAGTACGATGTACAAACTTTTATTCATTGTAGATCTCCTCCAAAAGGTTTTGAGATATTTTAGTAACCAATCAGTTCATACGTATACAAGTTATTGCCTTATGCGCACCTCCTAAACACAAATCAGTCCTTGCCTGCGTATCTAACAAACCAATGGGAAGCGCAAGTTTACCAATTGCATTTACTGTTTCTTCTGCGAAGTAAGTCCAACATAAGCAACAGCACCAATGATAATCAAACCTTGGACAACATCTGTATAAGGTTTGGGTAAACCAAGCAGGTTCAGCAGGTTAACAATCGCTTGCAGGGTAAATGCACCAAATATAACGTTTGGCACCGATCCCTTGCCTCCGCCCAGCAGCACGCCGCCGACAACACAAGCGGCGATGGCTTGCATTTCCAGCCCTTCCCCGATGGTCACATTCACCCCGCCATACCCGCCGATCATGATCCCGCCGATAATTGCAAAGACGGCGCACAGGATGAAGGTGAGCACACGTACCAACCGGACCCGAACACCCGATAACTGGCTTGCACGCACATTATCGCCAACTGCCAGGATCTGCTTTCCAAAGTTGGTACGGTTGAACATGATGTATGAGATGATCCCAATCACGATCATGATGATCAGCGCATAGGGGACCCTGCTGAAGAAGGGAACCTCTTCGATATAATTGCGCCCAAAAGCGCGCCAGTTATCGGTCAGGTAGCCCTGCGGTGCACCACCTACATAATATAGGGCGCTGCCGCGCACAAGCAGCATCATTCCGAGCGTGGTGATAAAGGATGGGACTTTCAGGTAGCTGACGACCACCCCATTCACCAGCCCAATCAGAATACCCGACCCCAGCATGATCAGTATAGCGGGCAGCGCATTGGAAGGGTCGTTGGCCAGCAATTTCGAGCTGACAAGGACGACAAAAGTGACGATAGCTCCAACCGTCAGGTCGAACCCCCCTATTGCCAGGACGAACATCTCGCCCACAGCAAGCACTGCCAGCGGCGATGCCGTCCGGAGGAAGGTCATAATCCCGTCCATAGATTGGTACTTGACCGGATTGAGGAACCCCAGGACGATAAAGATGATGAAGAAGACGGGGTACACAGGCGGGATTCTCTTGATCCAACTCCACGTATTTGTGAGGGCGTTGGAGAATCCTCCGGGCGAGCTAACAGTTGATGTCGTCATTCGATCTGCTCCTTACGCGGCTTCTTTCTTCGAGCGAATGGTGTAGCTTGCAACAGCCAGAACGATGATCGCGCCACGCAGGACCATCTTGAGATAAGGGTTAACCCCCAGCTGGTTGAACGTAGTGTCCAGCACGCCGAAGATCAATACCCCGGCAAGCGTACCCCACACGCCTCCCTTCCCGCCGGAGAGAGCGGTCCCGCCGATTACAGTCGTAGCGATCGATTCAAGATCATATAAACCATTCGGTCCAACCCATGGCGCACCAGAGCGCATCAGACTGACCAGGAAGAATCCCGATATAACAGCTGTCATACTGCATAGGATGTGTGCGCCAATCAAGACACGGTCGGTTCTGACCCCGGAGAGGCGGGCAACTTCGGCATTCCCGCCGACTCCGTAGAGATGAGCGCCAAATTTGGTCCGGGCGAGCAAGTACCAGCCCACCATGTAAACCAATAACATGATGATGATGGATACCGGTACCGGACCGATGGTGCCGTAGCCAAAGTATTCGAATGATCTTGGGACGCTGCCTGTGTAGTTGGAAAATGTGGCGTTGATAATCCCTTTGATGATCAGGCTGGTACCGAGCGTGGCAATAAAGGGATTGACTTTCAGCTTCGTGACGATCAGCCCATTTGCCAGACCGATGATTAATCCAATTCCCAATACAGCCGGAATCGCAATTGGAACGTTGGCGGTTTCTCCCTGCATGATGTAGGAGGACATGACGGCGGTGATGCTGATCGTATATGCAACCGACAGGTCAATGGAGGCACCGATGATCACCATAGTCTGCCCGACTGCCACGATCCCCAGAGCAACCGACCGGACGATGATATTCAGCATGATAGCCGGGTTCGAAAGGATTTGACCGTCGGATAGGAACTGGTCCAACAGCCCGCTAACCAGGAAGATGACGATCAAGAAGAAATAGACCGGGGGGATATGGATGGAACGAGTAGTCCGTCTAAACCAGCTATTGGAAGCAGTAACGCTCGTCATATCATTCCTCTCCCAGCGGGTCTACCGTCTCTGAATTATTCCCGTTTAACATGACCGGTTGCCAACAGCATGATCTCCTGCTCCGTGGATTGTGCAGGCAGCTCTCCAGCCACCCGGTGATCTGCCATGACGAGTATCCGGTCGCTCATGCCGATGATCTCTGGCAATTCGGATGAGATCATCAAAACTGCAGTGCCTTTCTTGGTCAGATCTCGGATCATATCGTGGATTCCGGCTTTGGCTTCCACATCGATCCCACGCGTCGGCTCATCGAAGATAAAGATATCCGCGTCTGATGCCAGCCACTTGGATAGAACAACCTTTTGCTGATTGCCACCGCTCAGGAATTGGGTTTCCTTGTCATAGGTGTCCGTCCGCAGGTCAACTTGTGCTGCCAGGGTCGGTACCATTTTTCTCGACTGGCGCACACCATCATTGAGGATGAAGCCAAATAGCGGCTGTAAAGACCGCACCGCCAGCAAGATATTATCCCGGATAGGCTGTCTTGCTAATAGTCCTTCGGCTTTGCGGTCTTCGGTGACGAACCCCATGCCGAGCTTGATGGCCGCCAAGGGGCTTTTTACTATTTTGGTTTTGCCATATAGTTCCAGCGAGCCGCTCTTGAATGGGACCGCACCAAACACGGCCTGTGCTAACTCTGTGCGTCCAGAACCCTGCAGCCCGGCTACACCCAGAATCTCACCTTTTCGGAGCTCGAAATTAATGTCCTTCAGCAAATCGTTGGAACCATCTTTGACCCGAAGGACGACCTCACCAAGATCTTCTTTGCTGCCAAGGGGCGGGTAATACTGGTCGAACTCACGCCCTACCATCATATACACAATTTTTTCCGGTGTAACATCTTCGGTCAGGGCAGTACCCACCAACTCCCCATCTTTTAAGACGCTGATCTTATCCGCCAGGTCGAATACCTCGATCAAGCGATGCGAGATAAAGAGGACAGCCATGCCGCGCGCCTTCAGCTTCGTTACCAGGTCTGTGAGGATCTTTACCTCAACCGATGTCAGGGATGCCGTAGGCTCATCCATGATCAAAACTTTGGAATCGAAGGAAATGGCTTTGGCAATCTCCACGATCTGCTGCTCCGCAACGGATAATGTGCTGCACATAGCGGACGGCGAGATGATCTGATCCGCACCCAGTTCTTTGAGCACCATTGCCGCTTTCTTATTCAACTCGCGTACATCCAGGATCCCCAATTTTCCCGGCTCCCTGCCCATGAAGATATTCTGAGCCACCGTCCGTTCGGGCAGCAGGTTGAATTCCTGGTAAATGATGCTGATCCCTTTTTCCTGGGCTTCTTTTGGATGGGAGAACGAGACTTTATTCCCTTGCAGGTAAACCTCCCCTGAATCAGGCGTATATGCGCCGGCCATGATCTTCATCAAGGTGGATTTACCGGCACCGTTTTCACCTACGACAGCGTGGATCTCCCCAGGGAAAAACTGCAAGGAGACGTTGTTCAGTGCAACGACACCAGGAAAACGCTTGGAGATATCACGAGCCTCGATGATGGGGGCTTCGGTCATGGTCTGTCTGTCGGTAGGAAGATTCGTTTCAAGGGTCATAACGCGTCCGTCTCTTCTAGGAAGCACTCATACCAGCAGGGGTCTCAGGAATTTCAATCCTTGCTCCGCTATCGCATCCTGGCTGGGTGCTATCTCGCGCCAGATACAGACCGCGCTGGCAATTTCTTTTATCTGTGATGTGAATGATTCGATTACGACCGGACCAGCATAATTCACATCTTTCAATGCCTGCGCAACTTCAACCCAATGCACCTGACCCGTCCCGGGAACGCCCCGGTCATTCTCACAGGCGTGGAAATGATAGATTTTATTTTTGGCCAGGCGGATGGCATCAGCGCTGTTCTTCTCTTCCAGTAGCATGTGGAAGGTATCCAGATGTAAACCGACATTATCCATACCGGTCTGGTCGATAAACTCCAGGCCTTGGGAGACGATATTGAGAATATCCGTCTCAAAACGATTTAAGAGCTCAAGCGCAAGCTTTACATCACTCGATTTGGCGTACTGCGCCATTTCACGAATGCCGCTCACAGAGAGGTCCCATTCCAGCTTGCGAGCCTCTTCATCTTGGATATGCTCTTTGCCTCCTGCCGAATACATGGGTCCACCGACAACCGGAGAGCCGAGATCAGCCGCCGCGTCGATGAGCCAGCGGATGTAGCTCTTGGCATTCTCGACAATCTTATGGTCTGTGCTGCAAATGTTCCGGGTAGGTCCAAAAACACCACACACGATTGGCCTCAGACCGTATTTTTCCAGATCGATTTTAACCTGTTTCACATCAATCAATTCTGGGTTTTCGCAGGCGATCTCCAAGATATCAAAGCCCATCCCTTTGACCTTGGGAGCCAGGTCAGCAACTGCCGAGGTCGTGCACGGCGATACCCAGACAAATGTGTTTACACCAAATTTCATCTAGAGCTGGCCTCCGCGTTCCGCAAGCATATCCAGGATCCTGCTCTCCACCGTCGAAATATGCTCGGTAAGGGCAGCTTCCAACGCGTCAAGATCGCGTGTTCTTATAGCTAGCAGCATAGCATCGTGCTCTCGCTGTGCCTGATAGGCATTTTCTACCGTATCCAGATAATGAGCCCTGGCTACCTGCATATGGACATTCAAATCGGTATAGATCTGGACCAATCTCTGGTTCTCCAGGAGGCGCACGAGATTCATGTGCAGATCACGATCCCCGCTGATAAATGACTCGTAATCGATATAGTCATCGTCTGTCATAGCATCTTGCATGCGAGATAGCGGCTCTTCTAGCTCCTTCAGCAGCAAGCCTATCTTCCCATCCTGGAAGATCTGCCTGGCTGCGTGAAGCTCGATCAACAAGCGGATCTCGAAAAGATCGGCGACATCTTTTGCCGTGAGATGGGTCACGAACGTGCCGCGGCGGGGCTGAATTTCAACCAGACCTTCGCTCTCCAACATTTTCAGCGCATTGACAACCGGTGTCCTGCTCACCCCAAGGCCATGAGCGATATCTTCAACAGAAATCTTCTCTCCAGGGCTGATCTCACGCTTAAGGATCCGCTCCTTGAGGAAACGATAGGTCTGTTCTGTCAGGTCTAGATGCTTGATGGATGGGTACTCTATGACCATACTCCGGGAAATCCTTTGGAAGGTGCTATCGGTCCATATGGTGCTGATAAATCGGAGTAATTTGCGCCACTAACATGTAATATGTTACATGTGATATGTTACCAAGTTTTAACCCCCTTGTCAATAGGGGGTTGTGGTATTATCAGCGCTGAGGTAGGCATGCAAGACATATTGCGCGATGCATCCAGCTGGATCAACGCCGGAGAGCCGGTGGTCCTGGCGACCGTAGTACACACCTGGGGCTCGTCACCGCGCGAGACCGGCGCTCAGATGGCATTTACCTCCAGCGGGAAGGTCGCCGGCTCGGTCAGCGGCGGCTGTGTGGAGGGCGCCGTGATCGAGAGCGGCCTGCAGACGCTGAGCACCCACCAGGCGCAGCTGCTCCACTTTGGGGTCGCCGATGAGACCGCCTTCGAGGTAGGTCTGGCTTGCGGGGGGGATATCGATATCTTCGTCAGACCTCTCGACCGGGAATTATTCGATCGGATCAAGTCCGAGCTGGACGCCCAGCGTCCTTTTGCGATTGCATCCATCCTTCAGGCTCCGCCGGAGCAAACCGGACAGGAATACCTCATCACCGGGAAAGAGGTTGTGGGTGGAGGCCCGGATGAGAAGATCCTGGAAGCCGGTCAGCAGGCTATCCTCGAAGGACAGTCCAGGATTGTCACGCTGCAGGATCGAGCCGGCGGGCAGATGCGGGTCTTCATCAACACCATCCTGCCCCCGCCCACGCTGGTGATGGTAGGCGGTGTGCACATCGCCGTATCCCTGGCGGCTATCGCCAAAACGCTCGGCTACCATACGATCGTCATCGACCCGCGCCGCACGTTCAGCAGCCAGGAGCGCTTCCCGGGAGTCGACCGGCTCATCCAGAGCTGGCCCGAGAAAGCCTTCGAAGAGATCATCCTGACGCGCAGCACGTGCGTGACCATGCTGACCCACGACCCAAAGATCGACGACCCGGCCATAAAGATCGTCCTGGACAGCCCGGCGTTCTATATCGGCGCCCTCGGCAGCCGCCGAACGCACCAGGCACGGCGCGAGCGCCTGGTGGCTGAAGGGCTGACAGAAGCTCAGCTCGACCGCATCCACGCCCCGATCGGTCTGGATATCGGCGCCAAATCGCCTGAAGAGATCGCCCTATCGATCATGGCTGAGATCATCGCCGCACGCCGGGAAGGTTGACTCAGATCGCTACCTCCCCCATTTACCCTCTCTGACATAAACTGACATCCTCATAGCGCATCCAGGCTTTCTCACTCCATTAACGACGAGAATCTTCCGGATGGCGCGATCTCACGCCCTGCCAGGGACTGCTTCGTCGCAAAGAACTCTCCTTGCAGAGACGTTTTACGAAAAAGCCCTGCTAAAACAGCCACCGGGTATTGACAAAGCGTGCCAGCCTTTATATAATCATTCTGTAATATATTACATATTACATATTACATTTTAGCCATCGGTTCGACTGATGAATACTGGAAAAGGAGAGCAGTGATGGCAGCCAACTCCACAAGCCATTCGCAGGCTGAAGCAGCTCCCGGGATTACGCAAATCTTCCGGCTAGATGGGCGCACAGCCGTCGTCACCGGAGCCGGGCGCGGCCTGGGGCTGTCCATGGCATCTGCTCTGGCGGACGCAGGCGCCCAGATCGCGGTATTCGACATTAACCTCGCCGATGCCGAAGAAGCCGCAGCCAGGATCGTGGCAGCGGGCGGCAGAGCGATCGCGGCAAACATCGATGTCACCGACGCCCAGCAGGTGCAGCGCGGCATCCAGCAGGCATTTGACGCCTTCGGAGGCGTGGATATCCTGGTCAACAACGCCGGCATCACCAGCCGCTCGCCCTTCGAGGACCTCGAAGAAGAGGATTGGGAGCGCGTGCTGAAGGTGAATATGGGCGGCACCTACCAGTGCTCCCGCCAGGCTGCCCGCTACTGGATCGACGCGAAAAAACCCGGCTCTATCATCAATATTGCTTCCATCTCGGGCTTTGTCGGCAACCGGGGAGGGCTGAACAGCCATTACTGCGCCACTAAGGGCGGTGTAATCGCTATGACCCGCTCCCTGGCGGTCGAGTGGGCGCCGCGGGGCATCCGTGTCAATGCCATCGCCCCGGGTTATTTTGCCACGCCGATGACCGACCGCTTGAAGAACATCAACCGGGATTTTTACGACGAGCTGGTCGGGCGCGTCCCGCTGGGGCGCTTCGGCAACCCGCCCGACCTTTCAGGCGCGGTGATCTATCTAGCCAGTGATGCATCCATCTACGTCACCGGGCATGTCCTGGTCATCGATGGAGGTTATACCGCCTGGTAAAAAAAAAGCGATCGGCTGAAAACATCGTGGATATTTTCAGCCGATTGCCAAAATTACACAGAAAAAATCTGGAGAAAAACATGTTACAACCTTACGGCATCATCCCGGCAATGGTGACACCTATTACCAAAAAAGACGAGCTCAACCCGCCCGCCCTGCGCAAGCTGACCAACTTCCTGGTCGAGAACGGCGTGCACGGTGTCTTTGCCACCGGAAGCCAGGGGGAATTCTGGGCCTTCTCGGCTGAGGAGAAGAAGCGCACCTGGGAGATCGTGGTTGAAGAGACCAACCGGCGCGTCCCGGTATACGCCGGTACGGCAGCCGTCACCACCCGCGAGGCGATTGCCCTCACCCATACGGCGGAGAAAGTCGGCATCGATGCAGTGTCGGTGCTGACCCCGTTCTTCGTCAACCCCAATCCGGAAGAGCTGTACGAGCATTACCGGGCGATCGCGGCCTCTACCAACCTGCCGGTGCTGCTCTACACTAACCCGGACCGCACGAACGTCAAGATTCCATCAGCACTGCTCTCCCGGCTGGCAGAAATCGACAATATCGTCGGTATTAAAAACTTCGAGCGGTGACCTAACCCTGAGCGCTGATTATATCAGCGCAACACCCGCCGATTTCTCGGTCGTCATGGGGCGCGATACGCTGATCTACGCCGGACTGCTGCACGGCGCCAAAGGCGCTATCGCCGCAACTGCCAACGTCGTCCCTGCCCTGGTCGTCTCGATCTACGAAAAGTTCAAGCAAAACGACCTAAAAAGTGCCCTCGAAGCACAGGAAGCCCTGGCACCCCTGCGCCATGCCTTCACCTGGGGCACATTCCCGGTTGTGATCAAAGAAGCACTGGACCTGCTCGGCTTCGATGCCGGTCCGGCACGCTCCCCGGTCGGCGCGATGACAAAAGCCCAACGCGAGCGATTGAAGAATCTGCTCGTCGAGCTGGGATTATTATAAATTCACCTTAGTAGGACAATTTGGCAAATTGTCTTACCTATACAACCTTATAGGAGGCAGGCATGGCAGAGCTAATGAAAGCAGTACGCAAAATACGCAGGGAACCAGGACTGGACCTGGTTGAGGTCCCCATCCCGCAGCTCAATCCGGATGAAGTGCTGGTAAAGGTAGAGGCAACCGCCATCTGCGGCTCGGACATGCACTTCTACAATTGGGATGAATACGCCCAGGGCAGGATCAAGCCGCCGCTGACCATCGGGCACGAGTTCGCCGGCGATATTGTCGAAGTTGGCAAAGATGTCAGGGATTATAAAGTCGGGGATTATGTAGCCGCCGACAGCCATATCTCCTGCGGCGTCTGCCCGGTGTGCAAACTGGGCTTGCAGCACATCTGCCAGAACCTGAAGATCTTCGGCAACGAGGTAGACGGCAGCTTTGCCCAATATATCGCCGTCCCGGAAAACTCACTCTGGCCGATCTCGCGCGACATCTCACCGGAGATCGGCGCCGTCCTGGAGCCGCTGGGCGGGGCTGTCCAGGCGACCCTGATCGAGCCGGTAACTGCCAAATCGGTGGTGATTTACGGCGATGGTCCGATTGCGCTCTTCGCGGTAGGAGTCGCCAGCGTCTCCGGCGCCAGCCACATCTCGCTGGTGGGAATGGTGCCCTCCAGGCTGGAAGTCGCCAAAAAGATGGGCGCTAACCAGGTGTATAACGTGACCGAGGAACAGGATGTCGTCTCGAAGCTGCTGGATCAGACGGACGGGCTGGGTTCGGATGTGGTCATCGAGATGTCCGGCTCAGGTGCGGCGCTCAAGAACGCCTTCGCAAGCGTGCGCAAGGGCGGCCGGGTAAGCCTGTTCGGGCTGTCACCCAAACCGATCCCGGAGTTCGATTTCAATTACAACATCATCCTGCGCCAGGTGCGCGTGCACGGCGTCGCCGGGCGGCATATGTTCGATACCTGGATCGTGATGGATGGTTTGCTGCAAACCGGCAAGCTGGACCCCAGACCGGTGATTACCGATACGCTGCCGCTGGAGAAATTCGATGAAGGCTTCAAGAAATTAACCTCGGGCAGCCGGGATTCGATCAAAATCATCCTGGAGCCCTGGGCTTAAGCCCTCGCTTCCCACGGAGCACAGGTTATTCGCTACTCAGATAAGGAGCATGCAATGGAAACTACTGTAGAGACCGCCACCTACCCGATGGTCATCGGGGGCGATCGGGTGGCGGGATCATCCGGAAAGTACATCGAGGTGATCAACCCTTCGAACGAGGCAGTGGTCGGCCGCGTCCCGGTTGCGACTGCAGAAGAGGTCGACCTGGCCGTCAGGACTGCCAACGAAGCCTTCAAAACCTGGCGCGATACTCCGGCTGCCGAGCGGGCCGGGGCATTGATGAAGCTCATCCAGGCCGTACGCGCCAATATCGACGACCTGGCAGCCACGCTGACCCAAGAACAGGGCAAGCCGCTTTGGCAGGCGAAAGGCGAGATCAACGGCTTCTGCGCAGTCATCGAATACTACGCCCAGGAAGCACGCCGCATCCAGGGCAAAGTGCTGCAATCCGATGCGCGCGACAAGTTCGTGTACGTACTGCGCCATCCCCTGGGGGTGATCGCCGCTATCCCGCCCTGGAACGACCCGCTGCACCTGCTCAGCCGCATGATCGGCCCGGCGCTGGCAGCCGGATGCACGGTCGTCGCCAAGCCCTCCTCCGATACACCGCTGACGACCATCAAGGTGGGCCAGATCGCACTGCAGGCAGGCTTCCCGGCGGGCGTGTTCAATGTGATCACTGGCTCGGGCGGCACAACCGGCGAGGCGCTCACCCACCACCCGCTGGTGCGCAAGATCGCCCTGACCGGCAGTGTGGAAGGCGGCAAGCACGTCATGCGCGCCGCCGCTGAAGGCATCAAGCGCGTCACCCTGGAGTTGGGCGGGCAGTGCCCTTGCATCGTGTGGAACGACGCCGACCTGGACAAAGCCGCCGATGCGCTCACCTTCCAGGCGTTCCGGAGCGCGGGTCAGGTCTGCAACCGGGTCAACCGCGTCTATGCTCACGAGGATATCTATGATCAATTAGTGGCGCGGGTGGCGGAGCTGGCCTCGCGCGTGGTCGCCGGAGACGGCTTCCAGGAGGGCATCGATATCGGCCCGCTGGTCAACCAGAGCCAGTTCAACTGGGTATCCGGCCAGGTCGAGGACGCCCTCGCCAAAGGTGCAAAGCTGCTGGCTGGCGGCAAGCGCATCGGCGAGACAGGCTTCTTCTACGCGCCAACCGTGCTGGGTGACTGCAATCACGAGATGGCGGTGATGGTCGAGGAGACCTTCGGACCGGTGCTGGCGTTCATGAAGGTCGGAGACGACCTGGACCTGGCGATCGACTACGCCAACGACACCATCTACGGGCTGAGCTCGTATTTCTTCAGCGCCGATATGCGCAACTGCTACCTGGCTGCCCAGCGCCTGGAAGCCGGCTCGATCTGGATCAACGACATCCACGGATCGTTCCTGCAGGCACCCTACGGCGGTATGAAGCAGAGCGGCATCGGGCGCGAGCAAGGATCGATCGCCATCGATGAATACCTTGAGTGGAAGACCGTCTACCAGGAGATGAGCTACGAATCACGTGGGCACGCGCTTGCGTGCACCCCGATAAGTAAGTGGAGCTTAGTATATGGACAAGCACTGGAACAACTACTGCACGATGAGCATCGTGCACTTCATGGCCTACCCGGAGACCATCGGCGGGGAAGGTCCGATCGCAGAGACCGTCTCGCAGATCGCCGCCGACCCGTTCTTCGGCGCCATCGAGATCGGCTGGATCAAAGACCCTGCCGTGCGGGCGGAAGTCAAACAGATCGTCGAGAGCGCGCATATCCAGGTCGGTCACGGGGCACAGTCCGCCCTGCTGCTGCAGAAGCTGGACCTGAACAGCCTGGACGAGGCTGAGCGGATGCAAGCCGTCGAGCAGCTGTACCGCAGCATCGACGAAGCGGCAGAGATGGGCGCCCGGCGGGTTGGCTTCCTCTCCGGAGGCGACCCCGGCGACACTGACCGCCCCAGAGCCTTCGAGGCGCTGGTCAAGTCGGTCAAACAGGCCGCTGCATACGGAAGCGAGAAAGGCATCGCCCTGACCCTGGAGACCTTCGACCGCACGATCGACAAGAAATGCCTGATCGGACCCAGCGAATACGCCCTGCAGTTCAGCCAGGTCATCCGCCAGGACTACCCCGATTTCGGACTGATGTACGACCTGAGCCACCAGCCGCTGCTGTACGAGAGCGCCGGCTACGCCCTGGGCACGCTCAAAGAGCACCTTGTGCACATCCACGTGGGCAACGCCGTGCGCGACCCGGGCGTGCCCGGATACGGCGACCTGCACCCGCGCTTCGGCTGGCCGGGCGGCTGCAACGACGTGCCCGAGCTGGTGGACTTCATCCGCGCCCTGTTCGACGCCGGCTACCTGGATGAGCGCAAGCCGGTCAAACCGTGGGTCGGCTTCGAAGTCAAGCCGCAGTCCGCCGCTGAGAACCCGGGGCTGGTCATCGCCGGCACACAGCGCACCTGGCAGCAGGCCTGGGCGCTGGCATAGGAGAGAACATGACCGATAACCACCACGAACAAATCGAAAAACGCTACCACCAGCTTGAGCAAAACTTCGCCCACTGGGAGAAGATCAAAGACCTGATCGACAACACCATCGACCTGATCCTCAACTACCGCCAGAGCGGGCACCCGGGCGGCTCGCGCTCCAAGGTACACGCCCTGGTGGCGCTGCTGCTGTCGGGAGAGATGCGCTGGGACATCCGCCACCCGGAGAAGCGCTTCGGCGACCGCTTCGTGCTCTCCGGCGGGCACACCATCCCGCTGATCTACTGCACCCTGGCAGTATTCAACGAAGCCCTGCGCCTGAAATACCGCCAGACCAAGGACGCCCGCTACCTGGTGCCCAAGGCGGACGAGCGCATGCTGACCTGGGAGGACCTGCTCAAGTTCCGCCGCCGCGGCGGGCTGTCCGGTCACGCCGAGATGGAAGGCAAGACCCTGTTGCTCAAGTTCAACACCGGCCCCTCCGGGCACGGCAGCCCGGCGGCAGCCGGGGAGGCGATGGCGCTCAAGCGCGCCGGAGCGCAGGGGGTCAAGGTCTTCGCCGTGGAAGGCGAAGCCGGACTGACCCCCGGGGTGAACCACGAGATGATGAACTCCGCCTGGGGCCTGGGGCTGGACAACCTGTACTTCCTGATCGACTGGAACGACTTCGGCATCGACGACCAACCGGTCAGCAAAGTGGTATATGGCACACCGGAGGACTGGTTCGGCTCGCACGGCTGGCGGGTGGTCGGCACACAAGAAGGCAGCCGCTGGGAGGACGTCACCCGCATGCTGCTGAGCCTGACCCAGGGCGACAACCCGCACAAAGCGCCCAACGCCGGCTGGTTCAAGACCCGCAAGGGGCGCGGCTACCTCAAGTACGACAACTTCTCGCACGGTGCGCCGCACGCCACCAACTCCGAGCTGTTCTGGGAGACCAAGCAGCCCTTCGCCGAGAAGTACGGCGTGCAGTTCGCCAACTTCGGCGGGGCGGCCCCTACCGACCCACAGGCGCGGCAGGAAGAGTTCGCCGCCAACCTGCAGGCGGTCATGTCGGTGCTGGCGCAGGACCAGGCGCTGCTCGACTACCTGGCGGATACGCTGGTCGCCATCGGTGAGAGCGTCCCGGGGGAGATTGCCACCCTCAAGCTGGGGATGAAGGGCAACCCGTTTGCGGACGAGCGTCTATACGACTACCACAGCTACCCCGCAGACCTGTTCGTCCAGCCCGGTGCCTCGGCCCCCAACCGGGCTGCGCTGGGCAAGTGGGCTGCCTGGGCCAACGCCTTCGGCGCCGAGAACTACGGCCGGCCGCTCTTCCTGGCCTGCTCGGCAGACCTGGCCGACTCGACCAATATCAGCGGCTTCGGCAAAGGCTACGGCGACTTCCCCGGCTACGGCTGGTGGGAGCGGGAGGGCAACCAGGATGGCGCCATGCTGCCGCAGGAGATCACCGAGTTCGCCAACGCCGGCATGCTGACCGGCATGGCGACCGTCAACCTGGCGCCCGACGTGGAGGCCGAGTTCGACGGCTTCTGGGGCGCATGCTCGACCTACGGCTCGTTCTCGTATCTCAAGTACGGCATGCTGCGCCTGTTCAGCCAGCTGGAGCAGGACTGCCAGTTCAAGCTGGGCAAGGTGCTGTGGGTGGCCGGGCACTCCGGCCCGGAGACGGCGGATGACAGCCGCACGCATTTCGGCATCTTCGCTCCCGGGGTGACACAGCTCTTCCCGGATGGGGATGTGATCAACCTGCATCCCTGGGAGCACAACGAAGTGCCGGTGCTGCTGGGTGCAGCGCTCAAACAAGACGCCCCCATCGTGGCGCTGCACCTGACCCGCCCGCCGGTGGGCATCCCCGACCGGGCTGCGCTGGGCATGGCCTCGCACTTCGAAGCCGCCAAAGGCGCCTACATCGTGCGCGACTACCGCCCCGACCTGCCGCAGATGGGCACGTTCTACGTGCAGGGCACCAGCAGCATGGCATCCATCGTCAAGATCCTGCCGGAGCTGGACGAGCTGGGCTTGAACGTGAAGATCGTCTACGTCGCCAGCACGCAGCTGTTCAACCTGCAGGCGGAGAGCTACCGGGCGCAGATGGTCACCCCGGCCGACCGGGCCAACTCGACGGTCATCACCACCCAGGCGCGCTGGCTGATGCACGACTGGCTGTTCAACAAGCTGGCGGACGAGTACGCCCTGTCCTCCGACTGGGACGACCGCTGGCGCACCGGCGGCAACGTGGAGGACGTGATCGAAGAAGCGCACCTCTCCCCCGAGTGGGTGCTCAAGGGCATCCGCAAGTTCGCCGACGAGCGGGAGGCCCGCCTGGGGCGGCTGCGCAGCGAGCTGGAGGCGGTCTCGGAGGGGGCGGTGCTGGCGAGGTAAAGGCTAAAGCATAACCACCAAGAAGCGAAGGACGCTAAGGTGTGTAAATTGAAAGCCTTAGCGTCCGTTATTATCTTTGGAAGTTTAATCGATGTGAACTTCCCTCCAGGAATTTCAACCCATAGTCCGTGTTCTATCCCTGAGATATCGCGGATTAACCAACAACTATTGGCTGTTCCAAAACGGGGATCGCACCAGCTGCCCGGTGTTGGTCATCTGGCGCAGGTCGCTGCCGTCGGCGTTGGCAACCCACAGCTCCGAGACGCCGCTGCGGGTGGAGACAAAGGCGATCTGCTTGCCATCCGGCGACCAGGCCGGGGTCGTAGTTGCCCAAGATACCGTCCTCCAGCAAAGGATGGACTTCCCCGCTCTCCACATCTACTATGTAAATGTCGTTACTCTTGAACTGCTTACCTTCCCAGTCTGTACATGGCAGCCTTTCAGTGGTGGAAACGATTATCAGGCGACGGCTATCAGGCGACCAGGAAATGGGATTGATATGGCAACCAGGAGGTCCGAGATGGATTAGTTGGCGCAGATTGGACCCATCAATGTCCACCACAATCCAGCCGTCCTTCAAGAAAGCGATTTTTTTGCCGTCCGGCGACCAAGCAAAGTACGCTGGTGGGGAATTAGTCTCAAGAAGCAGGTGATCATCGCGGCCATCAGAATTGACGATTCTAATTTGTGTGTATGGTGAATCGACCCCTCGGAAATAAGAGTAAACCACTCGCTTACCATCCGGGGATACTGCCCCACCATAGATCCCCCCAAAATCAGGTACAGCCAAAGCTACATAATCTCCTGTGAACGGGTCCACAGACCAAAGGCTTCCATAATTTGCACGCACCAGAATATGCCTATTATCTGGAAACCAAGAATAGAAATTTTCCTGGTTTGCAATTTCCGAAAAAGGAAATGCCTCCCCTATTGTTGTATCGATAAGTATGCCTGAGAAACCACCTTCCCAGTAGCTGAGTAGACCCAAATAGTGCCCATCAGGGGAGGGATAGATTACCTGGTCTACTGGGATCTTATCAATTAGCTTGATCTGCTCTGGCGCTCTCTTCGCCGTGCCAAGCGCATCCACCGGCAGCGAGACCAGGGACGCAGACCCTGCGTCGCCAGCCGCCAGGTAGCGGATCACCCCCGAGGCATCCTGCGCGGCTGGCGCCAGCGGCAGGGGCGTATCGGTCGGTCCCGGGCGCAGGGTCGGGCTAGGGAATGGAGTGAAGGTCGCTGCGGGCAGCGGTCCGGGATATACCATCGATCCTTCTGGCTCCCAGGGGGTAGCGGTCGGCTCTGGCGTGCCGCGCAGGATCACCGACAGGCGTGGGCTGGCTGACGTCTTGGTACGGGGCAACGTACGGTGTGCCCGCAGCGATCTCCGGCGTGAGCGCAGCCTCACCTGATTGCTGCAACGTTTGGTCGGCGCCCCCAGGCTCCGCCACGGTGCGAATGGCAAATACGACAAACAGGACCAGCGCGACCAGCAAAGCCAGTTCGGCGAGTCTACGCAGGGCAGTATATACGGCGTTCATACCGGTTTCTCCTGAGAAGATGGAAAGCCTGGTTCTTATCCTGGCATAAAAGAGGAAACTTTCATTCGCACATTACCAAAAAAAAAACACTCCGTCAAGTGACATTTGTCACATATATCTAGCCTGCGGCTGCTCTTTGCTACCTCGACCGAGCAGGCGCGCGGCATGGTCCCTGGAATTGACACCTCCATCGAGCGCGAAGATGAGGATCGTGTATGAACGTGGTCGATTCCTGCGGCTGGTTGGAATATTTTGCAGATGGGGACAAAGCAGATTTTTACGCCTCAGCCATCACCGATGAAGCCAGTCTGGTTGTGCCGACGATCTGCATTTATGAAGTATTCAACAAGCTCAGCCTCCAGCTGGGCAAGGAAGCAGCTCTGCAGGCGATGGGGTTGTTATACCGGGGGCATCTGGCGGCGTTAAACGATGAGATTGCATTGCAGGCTGCCCTGCTATCCATTGACCATAAGCTTCCACTGGCAGACAGTGTTATCCTTGCTACCGCGTATGCTCACGAAGCGACTCTGTGGACGCAGGATGAGCATTTCAAGGGTCTCATCTGTGTAGAATATATAGAGAAGAAGTAATGCAGCGGATGATATCGACCCTACGGGTCTTGAATACTTGTAGGGACTGATCATAAACCCTTCGCCTGCTTGGCGGCTTGGCGGTATTCTCTATCTTTTCAATAGAGCTATTCCTCCACCCGGGACAGCACAACCAGCTCCCCATTGCGCACAGCCCGGAATACAGTTGCATCCCCGTCCACCATCCCCAGGATGTTGACCGGGCTGGCGGCGCGCGGCTTGCTGCCCGTGCTGACCGGCGTGGGACCGTAGAAGATGCAGAAGGCGTTCCCCGGCGGCCAGTAGCCCAGCTCGCCGACCTCGACATCGGCGCGTGCGTCAGGCTCGCCGCCGGCCTTGACCGGGATCGAGAAATAGATCTCGTCCCCCCAGATATTCGCCCTGCCCTCGATGGGCAGCGCCTCCCAGATCTGCTGCGCGGTCGGGTCCTCGTTCAGCTCGGCGCGCATCTCCACGCTCCCAGCCTGGATGCTAATCCTTTTCATAATATCACCCTCTTTCTATCAACCACTGTGCCATAGCAATTGCATTTGTTCGCCGGGATGTTATTTTCACCACCAAGACACGAAGTTATTCAAATCTTTGGAATTAATTTTGACAGGCTTGCACAGCGTTTTTTATCCGCTCGATCCGTGTTTATCCGCGTACAGATAGCTTTGGTCTCAATTATGCCTCATCGCTGCGCGTGCCCGGCTCCAGGTACTGCACGCTCTTGAACGGCTTCACCTGCGCGGCGACGTTATCCTTGAGCACGTTGCCGGAGATGTGCATCAGCGTATCGCCGAAGTCGATGTCCTTGCCCATGCTCGCCAGGCACGGGTAGTGGTGGTGCAGCAGACCGGCTTTCTCTTCGGCCTCGTCCGCTGAGAGACCCACCAGTCCCTGCGCCACGTAGCGGGCGCAGCCGCACACCGCATCCCGGCGCACCTCGGCGGCAGTAATCTGGCGCGTCTCGGGGTCGACGGTAATCTCCAGCTCTGGCTGCCCGAAGTAGCGGGCGAACTCGCTGATCAACGGGCTGTCGTAGGACAGGCGTTGGCGTCGCGTCACCCCATAGTCGTTCTCAGTCAGCGAGCACAGCGGCTTGGGCGTGGCGCACTCCACGTCCATCTTCTCCAACCAACCGCGCAATTGTCGCGCCAGGCCGCGCGGCAGCCAGGCTTCGCTGTCCACCGGCGCTAAGACCGCTCGTGCTCCGGTCATCCCGGCGACCTCCGGAAGCAGCTCGGCGACGCCTTTATGCTCGGCGAACGACAGGATCAGGTCGCTCTGCGGGAGCGAATCGGGCAGGTAGTCCTCCGGGTAATCGATCACCAGCGGGAAGGCAGCCGGAGCTTTCCAGACCTCGATCTGCCATCCCTCCGGGCCATGCTGGCGTATATTTTCGACGTGGCGGGAACCGTACTCCCCTGAGATGATCGCCAGTATTCGCATATCATGCACCGTCCATCATGGATTTCCACACCTACTACGATATCCAAATCATTAACAGGAATCGTCAGGTATGGTTTCCCATTATATCCTATGGCAACCGGTTCGCAGCGCCTGCTGTTCGGTTATAATCATGTAATGACAACTTGAATGGAGGCTCACACATGGCTGGAAGATACTTGATGGGGATCGACATCGGAACACAGAGCACCCGCGCCGCCCTGCTGGACCTGGATGGCAAAGTGGTTGCCAGCGCCAGCACCGCCCAGGACATGCAGACCCCGCGCCCGGGCTGGGCGGAGCAGGACCCGCAGGTCTGGTGGGACAGCACGGTCTCAAATATCCAGCGCACCCTACGCAGCGCGGACATCTCCCCGCAGCAGATCGCCGGTATAGGGGTCAGCGGGCAAATGCACGGCTGCGTCTCGATCGACGAGAGCGGGGAATTGCTCAGCCACGGTGTGCAGCTGTGGTGCGATAAACGCAGCGCCGACCTGGTCGAGGGTTTCAAAACTCGCTCCGATGCCTCCCAGGCATACCGCATCGCCGGCAGCCCGCCGGTGGCGAACTGGTTCGGCTTCAAGATCAAGTGGGTGCAGGTGCACCAGCCAGAGGTGTACGAAAAAGCCTGGAAGTTCATCCTGCCCAAAGATTACATCAACTATAAACTCTCTGGTGCTATCGCCACCGACCATACCGAAGCCTCCGGCTCCTTCCTGATGGATGCCTTCGAAGATGACTGGTCGCCAACTCTGATCGATCATGTAGGCATCGACGCCTCCCTGCTGCCGCCCATCCACGCCAGCTCAGACGTGGTCGGGAGTGTGAACCGGCAGGCGGCCGAGCTGACCGGTCTGGCGGAGGGCACCCCGGTCGTTGCTGGGGCAGGAGATATGCTATGCATGCTGCTGGCAGCGGGTATTACCCGCCCGGGCACAGCCTCGGACGTGACCGGCACCTCCTCCATCTTCTCGGTCTTCACCGAAGAGCCGGTCTTCGACAGGCGGCTGATGAACCTGCACCACGTGATGCCGGGCTGGATCCCGTTCGGCATCATCGATTCGGGCGGCGGCTCGCTCAAGTGGTTCAAAGATTCTTTCTGCCAGAGCGAGGTCGAGCAGGCGCGCAGCAGCGGCGGCGAGGTGTACGACATCCTCAACAGCCTGGCGTCCGTGGTAGAGCCAGGCGGCGAAGGGCTGCTGTACTACCCCTACCTGATGGGCGAGCGCACACTTGGCACGCCGTATGCCAGGGGCGTGTTCTTCGGCATCACCCCGCGCACCGGCAAAGGTGAGATGGTACGAGCGATCATGGAAGGCATCACTCTGGAGCTACGGCGCACGCTGGAGATCGTCGAGAATGCGGGTCATACAGTAGACGTGATCTACCACAGCGGCGGCGGCGCGTACAGCGACGTCTGGTCGCAGATCAAAGCCGACGTTTACCAGAAGAAGGTGGCTGTATTCGAGACCTCCGAAGGCGGCATCTTAGGCTCGGCCATCCTGGCGGGCGCCGGTGCCGGCCTGTACGAGAGCCCGGCAGCCGGGGTAGAGCACTGCCTTCGTGTGGCAAAGGAATTCACCCCCAACCCGGGCTTGGGAGGGCGCTACGATTACCTCTTCGAGCTGTTCAAAGACCTGCACGACCGCCTGCAGGAACCCTACAATCGCCTGCCGGGCATCCCCTGATCCGACATGAATGAAAAAGTCCAACTCTTCGTTACCTGTATCGTCGATACGCTCTACCCGCAGACCGGTGAAGCGGTTTTGCGCGTGCTGGAGAGAGCCGGAGTGCAGGTAGGTTTTCCATCCGGGCAGACCTGCTGCGGTCAGCCGGCCTTCAACGCCGGTATGCGCCACGAGGCGCGCCAAATGGCGATACACACCATCCAGGTCTTCGAGACAGCGCCAGGAGCTGTAGTGATCCCCTCCGGCTCGTGTGCCGCTATGATCCGTCACAACTACCTCGAGCTGTTCGCAGACGACGAACACTGGCTGCCGCGTGCCCGGGCATTGGCCGAGCGCACCTTCGAGTTCACTGAGTACCTGGTGGATCACCTGGGCGTGCTCGACGCCGGGGCAAATTACCCCGGGAGGATATCCTACCACTCCTCCTGCCACCTGCTGCGCGATCTGGGTGTGAACCGGCAGCCGCGCCAGCTCCTGCAGGGCGTACGGGATGCCGAGCTCGTCGAGCTGCCCGGCACGGGCGAGTGCTGCGGCTTCGGAGGCGTCTTCTCGGTCGAGCATCCGGAAATCTCCGCAGCTATGCTGGAGCGCAAGATCGAAAATATCGAGGCCTGCGGCGCAGAGACCATCGTCTCCTGCGATGCCGGCTGCATCACGCATATCAACGGCGGGCTGCACCGGCAGTGCAAAACCCAGCGCGTGGTGCACATCGCCGACCTGCTGGATAATCAGGTAAGACCGGAAGTGTGAGCCGCAGATATGCCCACCCCATTTAAATCCAGGATACTCAGCGCTCTGGATGATCCTAACCTGCAGAGCGCGCTGGACAACAACAGCCAGCGGCGGCGGGAGGGACGCATGCTGGCCTACGCCTCACTGCCGGAGAACCTGCAGGTGATGCGCCGGCGCGCTCATGCGATGCGGGCAGAGGTGATCGCCCATCTCGACCGCTATCTGGAGCAGTTCGTCAGCAACGCGTCCGCCAACGGGATGGTTATCCACCATGCCTCCGACGCCGCGGAAGCCAGGCAGATCGTTCTCGACATCGCCCAAGAGAAAAAAGCTCGCCTGGTCGCCAAATCGAAATCCATGGTCAGCGAGGAGATCCACCTCAACCCGGCGCTGGAAGCCGCCGGTATAGAGGTGGTCGAGACCGACCTGGGCGAGTATATCGTCCAGCTGCGCGGCGAGATGCCCGCCCACATCATCACCCCCGCCGTCCACCTGCGTAAAGAAGATGTCGGGCGCACCTTCCAGGATAAGCTCGGGCTGCCCTATACCGAGGACGTCACCGTGATGAACGCCGCGGCCCGCCAGCGCATGCGCCGGGTCTTCCTGGAAGCCGACATAGGCATTTCAGGAGTCAATTTCGGCGTCGCCGAGACGGGTACGCTGGCGCTGGTCAGCAACGAAGGCAACGGGAGGATGGTGCTCAGCCTGCCGCCGGTGCATATCGCCCTGATGGGCATCGAGCGACTGGTGCCCTCTCTGGATGACCTAGCGCTGATGCTCTACCTGCTGCCGCGCTCAGCGACCGGGCAGAAGCTTTCGGTGTACGTCAGCCTGGTGAACGGACCTACCCCGGCCTATGATCTGACGAGTGCAACAGAGCGTTCGACAGAACGCCGTTCCGTAGAACGCCATCTCGTTCTGATAGATAACGGGCGGCGCAGGGTTAGCCAGTCTCCCCTGGCGGAGGCGCTGTACTGCATCCGCTGCGGGAGCTGCCTGAACGCCTGCCCGGTCTTCCGCGAGATCGGCGGTCACGCCTACGTCAGCATCCACGGTCAGGGCAGCGTCTATCCCGGCCCGATCGGCTCGGTCATTTCCCCGGCGCTGTTTGGCGGATCGGAATTCGGGCACCTGGCGCGCGCCAGCAGCCTGTGCGGCGACTGCAAAGATGCCTGCCCGGTGGATATCGACCTGCCCAAGCTGCTGCTGCGCGTGCGCGCCGGGCAATCTCCGCTCCCTGAGAAAGAGCAACCGCCGGCAGTCAGCAAGCCGAACGCGCCCCCCCTGCTGGCCTGGGGGCTGCGCATGTACACCTGGATCGCCGTTTCACCCTGGCGTTTCGCGGCTGCCCAGCGCCTGGCAGGGATATTTGGCCGGCTGGCAGCGCCATTCGCGCCCTGGATCCGCCTGCCGGCGTTCACAGGCTGGGGCTACTCCAAGGATATCGCCCGACCGGCATCGCAGACCTTCCACGCCCGCTGGAAGGCGCGCAAATCCTTCGCTGCTGAAGCGGCGGTGGAGCGGGAACCCCAGCCTCCCGGCACTCAGGCGGCAGAGCCGGAAGCACCAAGCCCGGCAGCGCTGCCCCTCTTGGAGCACTTCAGCAGTGAGCTTGAGGCGCTCGGCGGTACCTGCACCACCTGCACTTCATCCGAACTGGCGGGTCTGGTCCTGGATTTCCTGAACCAACGCGGCGTCACCCGCATCCAGGCCTGGGAGAGCGCCCATCTTCCGCAAGGGCTGCTGGAGCACCTGGCAGGCGCAGGCATTAGGCATCAATTGTATCCAGATCCGGAAATCACAGCCGGGCTGACCGGCGCCGATGGAGCCACCGCCGAGACCGGCACGCTGCTCCTGACCGACGCCCCGGGACGCCCGATCACTGCCTCGCTGCTGCCGGAGGTCCATATCGCCGTGCTCCCGGCGAGCGTAATTTACGGAGCGATGCCGGAAGCGCTGCAGATCCCGGGCATCCGCCAGTCCACGCTCGGGGCATTGATCAGCGGCCCATCCCGCACCGCTGACATCGAGATGACGCTGACGATTGGTGTGCACGGGCCGCGCGAAGTACATGTCTTCTGCCTATCAGACAGCTGAGTTTGCGCGGCCGCTGGCAGATTTCACACGCTCAAATAGAAAAAACCTCCTGCGTAACGCGTTCCACTATTCAGTGTTCTATCCAATTGAGGAACAAGACCGGCTCAATGCCGGTAAAATCAATCTGTTTAGCAAAGGAGAGTAAGAAAATGAGTAAAGATCGACCCATTGGTGTAACCGTTTTGGCAATCCTGGCAGGAGTGGCTGCGGTGCTGGCGGCGCTGCACGCCTTGCAGGCACTGGGGATCTTCCCCTACCTCATCGGTCCATTCACCGTCCATTCGTTCAGCTTCTGGTCCTTCCTGATGTGGGCGCTGATGGTGTGGGTGTGGGTCTGGCTGGTGCGCATGCTCTGGCAGGTGGACAAGCAGGCCTGGCTGTTCCTGGCGGTGATCACGGTCTTCAACCTGATCCTGGATTTCACCGTCATGCTGGGAGCCGCTTCCTGGTCGGACGTCAGCCTTAGCTTCATTGTCAATGCCATTATCCTGATCTACATCATGCTGCCCGGTGTAAAGGACGCTTTCGAGGTCAGTTAATCTGCAATCTATACTCAACAATAAACAAAAACGCGCCTTCCAACCAGGCGCGTTTTTGTTCTACTCGGTTGCTTTTCTCACCTTTTTCCTGTAAAATTTCCCTGAACCACAAATATCCATCCAAACCACCTCAGACACGCGATCGGACAGAATTCAAATGAAAAATCATACCTGGAAGATAATTGTCAGCACGCTGCTGATCACCATCCTGGCAGCCCTGGTGCTGGTCCCCCAAGCCCGGGCGCAAGGCATCATCTACGGCGATGACGTCCCGGCGGGACAAACCGTGGAGAGAAACATCATCCTGATCGGCGATCGCATCACCATCGATGGAGACGTAGATGGGGATGTACTGGCCGTAGGCTCGAATATCACCATCAATGGGGAGATCAGCGGCAGCCTGGTCACCGCAGGGCGCAATATCACCCACAATGGAAAAGTGGATGGCAGCACCTATGCCGCATCGCTCACCCAGGAGCTTGGGGAGGCGGCTATGCAGGGGCGTGACCTGTATTACATCGGCGTCCAGCTCACTTTACAGCCAGGCGCCCAGATCAACCGCGACCTGTTGGCGATCAGCCTTGGTGCGACGTTGGGCGGGAATGTGGGCCGCAATTTGCGCGCCATCATCGGCCCGCTGGATATCTTCAACGCGTTCCTGCAGATGACGCAGGGCAAGACCCTGCAGGATGTCCTCAACTCCAGCAGCTCGAACCTGGCCGCTGCTGAGCTTGCGGCCGCTGCTGATCTGGTATCCGGTATTTCACCGCTCAGCAAGGCTTCGATCCCCGCAGTTGGATCCTGGCGGCACCCACAGTACGCTGTCGACAGGGTGAACCTGCGCAGGTCATCATTCCAGCAGCTTACCTCTGCCGAGAGCAACCCAGCGCGGGAAGTCCTTCCCCAGACCGGGCGCATCGATACACCTCGCCTGCTCGATTGGCTGTCAGCCCGGCTGCGCGACTGGGTGACCCTATTGGTGTTTGGCGGTCTGGCAATGCTGCTCTTCAAGCGCTGGTTCGAACCCTGGGTGGAGAAAGTGCGCAGTGCCCCGCTGGTTGCTTCCGCCTGGGGTCTGGTCGTGGTGGTATTCGGCTTCAGCGCCGCCTTCCTGGCGGCAATGTTGATCCTGCCCATCGCGCTGTTCTTCTTCGCCCTGACCCTCACGGATCTGGGAGCATCCTGGCTGGCGGTGGGGTATCTAAGCCTGGGGCTGGTTTTCACCATCTTCCTGATCTTCGTGATTTATATCAGCAAGGCGATCGTCGCCTACCTGGTCGGCAAGCTGATCCTGGACCGGCTTGCACCGCCGCCGGCGACGCCATCGATGCGCTACCGGGTGCTGCCGCTCCTGCTGGGCACCTTCATCTACATCCTGGTTATCGCTCTGCCCATTCTTGGCTGGGTGTTCGGCATCATCGCCACCTTGTTGGGTATGGGCGCGATCTGGATGACGCTGCGTGAACGGCGCATTGTCGTGGAAGAGACAGCACTCACAGAGCTCTAATCCAATAACCGGAACCCCTGCGGGCTTACTGACGTCTTACCTCCGTTACATAAGGAATTGATTCCATACTGCTTCAAGGAGGAAGGACTTAAATGAAGATCGCAACAATTCTGCCCACCCTGATCGCCTCGCTGACCCTGCTTTCGGTCGCGCTGACCGCCTGTGCATCCCCTGGTGCTGCCCCGGCTCTCCCGCTGGAAGGCACATACTGGAGGCTGAGCAGCTTCGTAGATTCTCAAGGTGAGAGACAGAGTCCGCTGCCATCCACTTCGATCGACGCCGTTTTCAGTGAAGGCAAGGTGTCGGGCAGTGATAGCTGCAACCAGTACTCGGCTGCCTACCAGCTCAATGGTGACAGAATCTCCATCCAACCCGGGATAACCACCCTGATGGCCTGTCCTGAGCCGATCATGGAACAGGCGCAGGGATACATGGCAGCCCTGGCGAGCGCCAGCCGCTATAAAATTACTAATGACACGCTCGAAATCATCGACCAGAGCGGCAATAGCGTGCTAACCTACACTGCCGGCGAGTCCGGCTTATCCGGCACTAGCTGGACGGCCACTGCATACAACAACGGCAAGGGTGGGGTGACCAGCCTGCTGGGTGGCAGCGAAATTAGCGCCGAATTTGGAGAGGGCGGCACGCTCAGCGGTCTGGCAGGCTGCAACAACTACACCGCCACCTACACTATCGATGGGGATTCGATCCAGATCGGGCCGCCCGCCAGCACGCGCAAGATGTGCGCTGAACCCGAGGGCATCATGGAGCAGGAAGCCGCTTACCTGGCTGCCATCCAGGCTGCAGCGACCTTCGAACGGCGTGGGGACGGCCTGACCCTGCGTGATGCAGATAGCAGCACTCTGGCTAATTACATACAGAGATAAATCCTAGGTGATCAGCTGAAAGTCGCTTATTCAGCAGACCTGACAGTCTATGTACATGCGAAGAAATCTAGTAGGGCAATTTGACAAATTGCCCTACTTTTGCTCAAGTGGTCTTGAACTCTACGATATCGCCATCCTGAAGCACGTAATCTCGCTGCACCATCTGTCCGTCGAACATCGTGCTGCCCCATACCCGGGCGGATTTCAGGTTATCGTAGAAATCACGGTGGATCTTGGCTGCCAGCTCGATCACCGTGCTGCCGTTCTTCAGCACGAACGGGCGCTGCAGGTCTGGCTCTTCCCCGGGCGGTCTGGCGTACACGCGGATGATATCCAGCCGCTCGTAAATCAGTTCTTTGAAAGCCTGGATGTTCTGGCCGGTGGTCGCGGATACCGGCAGTCGCACCCAATCACCTTCTAACAGCGCGCAGCAAACCTCATACAGATCTTCCTCACCGGGGTCACACTTGTTCACCAGCAGCACGATGTCCACGAAGGTCATGCGGGCGCCATCCGGATAGGCACTCGCGTGGTGGATGGGTGCGATGCGATGCTCCTCCAGGATCGCCAGCGTGTCCTCAAGCTGCTGCAGCGGATCTGCCTGCAGGTCGACCATCAGCAGGACAATATCTGCCCGGCGGATCAGGTCGAACAGCCCCGGTTCTACGAATTCCGGGTTCATCGGCGGCGTATCGATCAGCTGCACCTGGATATTCTCGATCGGCAGCATGCCCGGGGTTGGTTTCCAGGTCGTAAAAGGCGCAGGGGATACTTCCGGGTCTGCGTTGGTGAGATTGGCGATCAGGGAGGATTTGCCCACGTTCGTCGTCCCGATGACTACTACCTGACCTGCGCCCTCGCTCTCTATGTGGAAAGCCGAGGTATGCGTGCCGTGCTTCTTGCGGGATTGCGCCTCTACCTTAAGTTTCGACAGCTGGCGGCGCAGGTCGGCGCGCAGCTTATCAGTCCCCTTGTGCTTGGGGACAATGCTGATCATCTCCTCCAGCAGAGCGACCTTTTCCGCGGCAGACTCGGCCGCGCGGAAGCGCTTGTCAACCTCGAAATAATCTGGAGGCAGGTTGGTTGGCATGGCGGTTCAAGTAAGTGACGGTGATATGGTGCCCTTTTTACCCGGTCGAGATCATCGATGAATAGTCGATCTACTAAGGCTGCCCGGTCAGGTACAGAGCAACTGGATCATTATTGGTATCCGAGAGATAAAGCACGCCTCCCAGGTTAATATACTGGCTGGCAGCTTCCAAAGCGCCCAGGTACTGGCTCTCTTGCTCCATCACGCCCTGCGGGTCCTGGCATGCCATCAGTGTAGAAGCTGCTGGTCCGATAGTGATCGAGCTGCCCTTAGTGGTGTAGGTTGTGCTGTAATTATTGCAGCCTGCCGAGCCGGTCAGAGTTCCATCACCGCCGAACTCAGCCGTGATCTGCGACTCCTGGATAATGTTGACAAATGCACCCTGCCCATCGTTGAACGCATTGAGCAGCCAGGCAGTACCCTCGAGCCCTGCAGGTGGCAGCAGGCTGAATTCCGCCGTCAGGCTGTTATCCACATTGCTCAGGGTCAGTTTGTCGCCCTCTCGCTGGGCGCTGGAAGCCTTGGTGATTGTCTGCACCAGGGCTTCCTCCTGCACCTTCAAAACATCCGCGCAGCTAAAGGGGGTAACGACATCGACGTTGATATCGATTTGCGAGCCAGAGGTCTGGTAGCCCCCGGAGACTACATTACAACCTGTGTAACCAAACAGCCCACCTTCCGGGCCGAAAAAGATCGCCGCCGGCTGCTCGGAAGACGCAGGCACGCCGTTGACAGTATCGAGCTGCCATGTGGTCTCTCCTAGCTCCAGCCCGGGAGCCTGGGTAGCTGGTGACGATGAACCTGTACAGGCTGCCAGCAGCAGGGACATGAGAAGCACGAGTGCCCAACCACCAACAATACGCAGATGCGAGTTAGCCATGATATCCTCCTCGGAGATCCTACATTAAATCGAATTTACAGGGTTGGATTGGGTGTGATTGCCCTCACCACTCCAGACACATTGTATAAAGAACGAAGTACAGGACAATTATACTCACAAAGCAGGATGGGAGTGTCTGGCTGTAGACCTGGCAGCTTGGGTTCTTTGGGGCTGTTCGTGGGAGAAAATATATTCTCTTCGCCAAGGCGATTTCCGGTAAACGGCGGATAGGACGGCTTGACATTGATGTATAATCTGCTATAATGGAAACGGTTCCAAATACGGACTTTTTTTATCTACGGTCGTGGAACCGTTTCCAAATATGGATTTGCGATGAGAGACCGTATTCTGGACAGGCAGACCGTATTGACAACTGTTCATTTTTTTGTTACATTAGTAACGCGTGTCAGTAACACGCGTTAACTACTTTCCTAAGACTTCTCAGGGTGCCACTTGACTGCCCACCGTGTGACAAGCCAGGATGTTGCCGACCGAGCCGGGGTTTCACGGACCACGGTCTCTCTGGTATTGAATAACGTCCCCGGCGTCCAGATCACCAAAGCCACCCGCCAGCGCGTGCTGATCGCAGCCGAAGAGCTCAACTACGTCCCGGACGCCGCCGCCCAGGCGCTGGCAAGCCGGCAGTCCCAGATCATCGGCCTGATCCTGATCCGCACCCCCCACCAGATCGCGGCTGACTCATTCTTAACCCAGACCCTGGATGGGCTGATCCAAAGCATCCACCAGCAGGGCATGCGCCTGCTGATCGATATCGTTGATCCCAAACACCAGAAAGAGACTTACCTGCAGTTGGTGCGCGCCAAGCGCATCGATGGCATCATTTTGTCAGGCCCGCGTATCGACGATCAGGCGCTTGCCGAGCTCGAGCAGGTGCAGTTCCCTACCGTCCTCTTGGGTCAGATGCCTGGCAGCTGGTTTTCTAGCGTTGACGTAGATAATCGCGCCGCGGCTCAAACAGCCGTGGCGCATTTGCTTAACCTGGGGCACACGACCATCGCCTGCATCACGAATGCCCCGGTCACCTATACTGCGGCCCGGCAGCGGCTTGAGGGCTACCGCCTGGCACTTGAAAAAGCAGGCGTAGTCTTCGATGAATTATTGGTCCGGTATGGGGAATTCGACTCCGAGAGCGGCTATCAACGGATGTCCAGCCTGCTGGAGGGCGGGAGCTCCTTCACCGCCGCATTCGTCGCCAGCGACACATTGGCATACGGGGCAAAAGCCGCTATTCGCGATCACGGTCTGCGCATCCCGCAGGACATTGCCCTGGTGAGTATGGATGACCTGCCCCTTTCGCGCTACACCGACCCGCCGCTCACCACGATGCACTTACCGGCCGTCGACCTGGCCAGCAAGGCATCCGAGATCCTTTTCCAAATCCTGCAAGAAGAGCAACCAGAGCAGAGACAGTTGATCCTGGACACACACCTGGTTGTGCGCCAATCCTGCGGCGCTGCACTGGCCAACTGATGGTCAGGTTATTCCTTTAATTACCGGCAGATCGTTCAAACCAACATTGCAAGCATCGCATGAAACAATAGAGAAAGGAGTACAGACCGACAAAAAATATCTCAACCATTTACCCTGAAGCACCAAACATTTAACCCTATTCTCTAATATGGAGGAAGAAGATATGTACAGCAAGAACAAATTTTGGTTTCTAATCAGCATGCTGGTCGCTCTGTCTCTGGTCATCGCGGCTTGCGGCGGAGCAGCGACGACTGAAGCGCCGCCTCCGCCGGCTGAGACTGAAGCGCCACCCCCGCCGGCTGAGACCGAAGCCCCCACTGAACCACCGGCGGAGGAAATGCCGGAAGTAGGTTTCCCGTACTACCCTGGCGGCTTTTTGGAGCAGGCGATCAACGGTGACTTTGCCGGCACGGAAGTGACCGTGGACGGCCCGTTCACCAATCCAGATGACCTGCGCTTCTTCGAGTCGATGGCCGCCTTCGAAGACGCCACCGGCATCACCGTCAACTACATCGGCGACAAGGAATTCGAAGCTCGCCTGTCCATCGCGGTGGACGCCGGCAACGCTCCCGACATCGCCGACTTCCCCCAGCCCGGCAAAGCTGCCGGCTATGCCCGCCAGGGCTACATCGTCGACCCCACCACCTGGATGCCTCTCGATTGGCTCCAGCAGCAGTACAACCAGTCCTGGATCGACATGACCACCCTGGAAGGCCCGGATGGCGCTCCCATGACCGGCGGCGTCTTCCACCGCTTCAACGGCAAGTCCCTGGTCTGGTATCCCAAGGATGACTTCGACGCAGCCGGCTACACCATCCCCGAGACCTGGGATGATCTGCTGGCTCTCACCCAGCAGATCGCCGACGACGGCGACACCGCCTGGTGCATCGGCTTCGAATCCGGCGCCGCCACCGGCTGGGCTGCCACCGACTGGACCGAAGAGTTCATGCTGCGCACCACCTCGCTGGAGAACTACGACGCCTGGGTAGCGGGCACCCTGCCCTTCGCTTCCCCAGAAGTCAAGAACGCCATCGAGACCTGGAGTGAAGTCTGGTTCAACCCGGACTACGTCTTCGGCGGCACGGATGCCATCGTCTCCACCTTCTTCGGCGACTCCCCGGCGCCCATGTTCGAAGACCCGCCCAAGTGCTGGATGCACAAGCAGGGCAACTTCATCACCGGCTTCTTCCCCGAAGGCTCCGAAGCCGGCGTCGACTACGACTTCTTCTACCTGCCGCCCGTCGACGACTCCTTCGGCAAACCCTTCCTGGTGGCTGGCGACATGATGTCCATGTTCAACGACCGCCCTGAAGTGCGCGCCCTGATGGAGTACTTCACCACCCCGCAGTCCGCTTCCGGCTGGCTGCAGAACGGTGGCGCTCTCGCCGCTCACCAGACCGCCACACCCGATATGTACGGCGTGGACCTGGAGCGCGGCATCGCTGAACTCGTCCTGCAGGCGACCTCCTTCCGCTTCGATGGTTCTGACCTCATGCCCGGCGAAGTCGGCGCTGGCTCCTTCTGGACCGGCATGGTCGACTACGTCTCCGGCGCCGCTGACATCGATACCGTCCTCAGCGAGATCGACGCCTCCTGGCCAGAAGGTGTAAGCGGTCAGGTCAGCCCGCCCAGCGGCGGCGAGGCAATGGGAGAGATGTCCGAATTCGGTTTCCCGTACTACCCTGGCGGCTTTTTGGAGCAGGCGATCAACGGTGACTTTGCCGGCACGGAAGTGACCGTGGACGGCCCGTTCACCAATCCAGATGACCTGCGCTTCTTCGAGTCGATGGCCGCCTTCGAAGACGCCACCGGCATCACCGTCAACTACATCGGCGACAAGGAATTCGAAGCTCGCCTGTCCATCGCGGTGGACGCCGGCAACGCTCCCGACATCGCCGACTTCCCCCAGCCCGGCAAAGCTGCCGGCTATGCCCGCCAGGGCTACATCGTCGACCCCACCACCTGGATGCCTCTCGATTGGCTCCAGCAGCAGTACAACCAGTCCTGGATCGACATGACCACCCTGGAAGGCCCGGATGGCGCTCCCATGACCGGCGGCGTCTTCCACCGCTTCAACGGCAAGTCCCTGGTCTGGTATCCCAAGGATGACTTCGACGCAGCCGGCTACACCATCCCCGAGACCTGGGATGATCTGCTGGCTCTCACCCAGCAGATCGCCGACGACGGCGACACCGCCTGGTGCATCGGCTTCGAATCCGGCGCCGCCACCGGCTGGGCTGCCACCGACTGGACCGAAGAGTTCATGCTGCGCACCACCTCGCTGGAGAACTACGACGCCTGGGTAGCGGGCACCCTGCCCTTCGCTTCCCCAGAAGTCAAGAACGCCATCGAGACCTGGAGTGAAGTCTGGTTCAACCCGGACTACGTCTTCGGCGGCACGGATGCCATCGTCTCCACCTTCTTCGGCGACTCCCCGGCGCCCATGTTCGAAGACCCGCCCAAGTGCTGGATGCACAAGCAGGGCAACTTCATCACCGGCTTCTTCCCCGAAGGCTCCGAAGCCGGCGTCGACTACGACTTCTTCTACCTGCCGCCCGTCGACGACTCCTTCGGCAAACCCTTCCTGGTGGCTGGCGACATGATGTCCATGTTCAACGACCGCCCTGAAGTGCGCGCCCTGATGGAGTACTTCACCACCCCGCAGTCCGCTTCCGGCTGGCTGCAGAACGGTGGCGCTCTCGCCGCTCACCAGACCGCCACACCCGATATGTACGGCGTGGACCTGGAGCGCGGCATCGCTGAACTCGTCCTGCAGGCGACCTCCTTCCGCTTCGATGGTTCTGACCTCATGCCCGGCGAAGTCGGCGCTGGCTCCTTCTGGACCGGCATGGTCGACTACGTCTCCGGCGCCGCTGACATCGATACCGTCCTCAGCGAGATCGACGCCTCCTGGCCCAGATAACCACCATAATCAAGACTGCCAGTCCGTAAAGGACTGGCAGTCTTTCTAAAAAAGGAGTTGTACTATGTCACAGCTTGATATGACTCCAGATCAAGAAGGCAATGCGCTGACCGGGATCATCTCCTGGATCGGGCGTATTCTTGTAGCTTTCATCATCCCACTGATCGCCTTTGCGGTGATCTATTATGGTTTTATCTTCCTTCGAGACAGCGATGCACCCAGGTGGGTGATCGCCTCGGTCGCCATTGTGTGGGGAGTTGGCGGGGTAGCGCTGCTGTATTGGGTGTTCAACGGCATCGTCGAGCGCCTGCCCGATCTGTGGCGCGACCGCCTGCAGCCCTTCGTATTCGTCGGTCCGGCGATTGCCATCCTGCTCTGGTACCTGACCTTCCCGGTCGGGCGCACCTTCTGGCTGAGCCTGTTCGGTCGCGATGGCCCGCCGCGTGGAGCCGGCATACTGGAAGCCCTGCAGAGCGAGGCTTTCGTCGGCATGGCAAACTACGTAAACCTGTTTACCGAGCGCCTCTTGCAGGAGTCCCTGCGCAATAACTTGATGTGGATCGTTTTCGGCAGCACATTCTCGGTGATCGTTGGTCTGCTGGTAGCAGTTCTGGCAGACCGCAGTAAGTTCGAGCGCGTATCCAAATCACTGATCTTCCTGCCCATGGCGATCTCCTTCGTGGGCGCCAGCGTGATCTGGAACTTCATGTACGAGTTACGACCTGCAGAACTGTCCCAGATCGGGCTGCTGAATGCGATCATCGTCGGTCTGGGGGGCCAACCCTTCGCCTTCGATAAAGCCATTTCGATCGCCCCGTGGAACAACCTCTTCCTGATCCTGATCGTGATCTGGCTGCAGTCCGGCTACTCGATGGTGCTCTTCTCCGCCGCGCTGAAGGGTATACCGGAGGAAATCGTTGAAGCCTCCCGGGTGGACGGTGCAAGTGAGATCCAGGTCTTCGTCAGGATCATGATCCCTTACATCATGGGCACCATCATCACCGTGTGGACGACTGTGGTTATCTTCACCCTGAAGATCTTCGACGTGGTATGGGTGATGACCGGCGGGCAGTTCGGCACGCACGTGATCGCCACCCAGTTCTACCGTCAATCATTCACCGCCAGGAACTCGGGGGTCGGCTCAGCCATCGCCATCATCTTGCTGCTGACCGTCATCCCGGTGATGATCTACAACCTGCGCCAGTTCAGGGAAGGGCAGGCATTTTAACATGGGCAGACAATCTAGATCCAACGTGATCCTGGTCAACACCATCCTGGTGCTGATCGTCGTCGTCTGGAGCATCCCCACCTTCGGGCTGCTCATCTCCTCCTTCCGCAACCGTTTCGATATCCAGACCTCAGGCTGGTGGAATATATTCCCCCATCGAGAGTGGGAGACGGTAGCAGTGTTCGACCCCAAAGAGCTGGGGCTTGACCCGGACAGCGTGATGTCCGTGGAGGGTGTACAGGGCACATTCGAAGAGCTCCGTGAAGGCGTGGCCTCTCCGGGTGGAGATACCCGCGTAACATGGATAGGCAACAAGCGCCTGGGGCGCATTGAAGTGCAAAAGCAGGTGTGGACCGTCACCTGGGATTTCACCCTGGATAACTACCGGGAAATCCTTTCGCCGAGCAGTTATGAGATTACCAGGCCTGATGGCTCGACGGAGACGGTACCGGGGCAGAACATGACCCAGGCATTCCTCAACAGCCTGGCGGTGGCGATCCCATCCACCATCATCCCCATCCTGATCGCCGCCTTTGCAGCATACGGATTCGCCTGGATGAACTTTCCCGGCCGGCGCGTCCTGTTTGTCTTGATCGTCGGGCTGCTGGTAGTACCCCTGCAGATCGCACTGGTCCCGATCCTGCGCGACTATAACACGCTGGGGTTGAACGGTACCTTTCTGGCAGTCTGGCTGGCGCACACAGGCTTTGGGCTGGCGCTGGCGACCTACCTGCTGTTCAACTATATCAGCACGCTGCCACGCGAGACGATGGAGTCGGCCTTCATCGACGGCGCTTCACATTTCACGGTCTTCATCCGTCTGGTGCTGCCGCTCTCGGTACCAGCGCTTGCATCGTTCGCCATCTTCCAGTTCCTGTGGGTATGGAACGACTACCTGGTAGCGCTGACTTTCCTCGGCGTCGACCCGAATTTCAAAGTGGTAACCCAGCGGCTGGCGGACCTGACCGGCACCTTCGGCAACGACTGGCACCTGCTCACCGCCGGGGCCTTCTTCACCATGCTCTTGCCGTTGGTGGTTTTCATCGCCCTGCAGCGCTACTTCGTGCGCGGCCTGCTGGCAGGCTCGGTGAAAGGATAGGCATCGGACAACCAGGTATTAGGTCATCAGGAATATTTGAACCACTGATCTGAAAGGGCAGCCGAGCTCGTTCTATTGCTGCGTAAAATGAACGACAAGTTCATAACGTCTGCAGCCAGCCTCATGATTCATGTCTGAGCCAAAAGTCATCTCCCTCGACTGGGCTTTGTGGTTCCTGTGGATCATGGCAACCACCCTAGGGTGGGTGTTGGGACGCTTTTTACTGCCCAACCTGGCCTTTATCGTCATCGGGATCGCCCTGGGTGTCCTGCAGTGGCTGGTGCTGCAGCACCGCATCAAGCACGCCTGGCATTGGATCATCGCTACCGCCCTCGGCTGGGGATTCGGCGCGACCTTTCTGCTGGCAATCGCGCCCGGGATGGGCGAATTCCCCGTCGGCGTCCTGATGGGGCTGACAACCGGCGCAGCCCAGTGGCTGGTCTTGCGCCAGCATGTGTACTGGTCGGGCTGGTGGATCGCCATCAGCGTGGTCGGTTGGACGACCGGGATGGCGCTGCTGCCCGGCGTGATGCTGACCGGGGTAATGGCAGGCGCTGTAACCGGCTTCGCTTTGATGCTGCTGCTGTCCAATCCAAAGCCGCCCGCAGAGCCAGAAGAGACATAGGAAAACAAGCATTCGAGATAAGATCGATCAAGGTGTCAATTTAATTCCATGGAAGATAGACTCTGGTATAAAAATGCAGTCTTCTACGAAGTCTACGTGCGCGCTTTCTGTGACAGTGATAGCGACGGTCATGGCGACCTGCGCGGGCTGACCCAAAAGCTCGACTACCTGCAGGAGCTGGGCGTGGATTGCCTGTGGCTGCTGCCCATCTACCCTTCCCCGCTCAAGGACGACGGCTACGATATCGCCGACTACTACAACATCCTGGATACCTATGGGTCTGTGGATGATTTCAAAAAGCTGCTGGACGAAGCCCACGCCCGGGGCATGCGCGTGATCACCGACCTGGTGCTCAACCATACCTCCGACCAGCACCCCTGGTTCCGCTCAGCCCGCTCCAGCCCAGATTCCCCATACCGCGATTACTACGTCTGGAGCGATACAGACCAACGTTATCAAGATGCCCGCATCATCTTCCTTGATCAGGAGAGCTCCAATTGGAGCTGGGATGAGGAAGCAGGGCAGTATTACTGGCACCGCTTTTATGCCTCCCAGCCCGATCTCAATTACGACAGCCCGGCTGTGCGGGCAGAAATATTGAAGATCATCGACCACTGGCTCGACCTGGGTGTGGACGGCTTCAGGGCGGACGCGGTGCCCTATCTATTCGAGCGTGAAGGTACCAACTGCGAGAACCTACCCGAGACACACGCCTACCTGAGAGAGCTTCGCCGCTACATCGACCGTAAATATCCCGGCAGGGTGCTGCTTTGCGAAGCCAACCAATGGCCGGAGGACGTGCGCCCATATTTCGGGGATGGCGATGAGTTCCAGTTGGGCTTCCACTTCCCGGTCATGCCGCGCATATACATGGCGCTGCGCCGGGAAGACCGCTCACCCCTGGTATGGATCATGGCGCGCACCCCACCCATCCCGGAAGACTGCCAGTGGTGTATCTTCCTGCGCAACCACGACGAGCTGACTCTGGAGATGGTCACCGAAGATGAGCGGCAGTGGATGTGGCAGGAGTACGCCCCCGAGCCGCGCATGCGGCTCAACCTTGGCATCCGCCGCCGGCTGGCGCCGCTGTTGGACAACGACTGCTCGCAGGATCAAGCTGGCGAACTCGCTGCTGTTCACTTTACCTGGCTCACCGGTCATCTATTATGGCGACGAGATCGGTATGGGAGATAATATCGATCTGCCAGACCGCAATGGTGTGCGCACCCCTATGCAGTGGGATGGTCGTCTCAACGCCGGCTTCTCTCAGGCGGATCCTGACTCGCTTTATGCCCCGGTCATCCATCGAGACCCCTTTGGGCAGGAAACCGTCAATGTGAGCACTCAGCAGGCAGACCTCGATTCGCTGTGGAACACGCTGAAGCACATGATCTCTGTGCGCAAAGAGCACCGGGTCTTTGGCTGGGGTGACTTCGCCTGGCTGGAGACCGGCACCCCAGCACTCGCGGCCTACCGGCGCAGCTACGAGCGAGAGCAGGCATGGATCATCAACAACCTTTCCCGGGAAATGCAGCAATTCAGCCTCGACCTTACGGGATACCGGGCCTCTGCTGTGAAGGACATGCTGACCGGGGAATTAATCCCATTAGCTGAGAGGGAATGGCTATCTTTCACATTACAGCCATACCAGTATCTCTGGCTCGAGGGGGTGAGTCCATGAAACCAGCCACCATCCGGGATGTTGCTCGGAAGGCGGGCGTCGGGTTAGGCACGGTATCCCGGGTCATCAATGCCAGCCCACACGTCAGCGAAACCACCCGCCAGCGAGTCCGGCAGGCGATCGGCGAGCTCAACTACGTCCCGAACCCGACCGCCAGACGACTGTCAACGGGGAAGACGCTGATCATTGCGGTGATCGTGCCATTCTTCACCCGTCCGGCGGAGATCGAGCGCCTGCGGGGCATCGAAGGCACTCTGGCGGAGAGCAACTACGACCTGATCATATACAACGTCGAGACCGTCCAGCGCCGGGATGCCTGCATTCGTGAGATCCCCCGCAAAGAACGTGCCGATGGCGTGATCATCATCTCGCTCTCCCCGCGCACGGAGGACCTCCCCTACCTGGTGCAGGCGGATGTGCCCATTGTGCTGGTGGATGCTAACCATCCCTCTCTGACCATGCTCAACCGTGTGATCGTCGATGACCTGCAGGGAGGGCGTCAGGCGACCCAGCACCTGATCAACCTGGGTCACACAAAGATCGCTATCATCAGTGATTACCTGGAGAACGCGTTCAATTTCACATCCAGCCGCGACCGCTATAATGGCTACCGCCAGGCGCTGAACGCGGCGGGGATCGGCTTCCGCCCAGAGTACCACCGCCAGGCCGAGCACGGCAGGCACGAAGCATACACCCTGGTGCTGGAAATGCTGGCGCTCCCCGAACCACCCACGGCGATATTTGCCGCCAGCGATACCCAGGCAATGGGAGTCCTCCAGGCAGCCGCCGAGTTGGGCTTGCGGGTGCCGGAGGAGCTGTCTGTGATCGGCTATGATGACATCGAAGTTGCCGAATATCTGGAACTGACCACTATGCGGCAGTTATTGTATGAGTCCGGTCAGCGGGGGGTCGAGCTGCTGCTGGATATCCTGCACGACCCGGGCGCGGCGGTGAAATACGATGTGATGCCAACCGAGTTGATTATTCGCCGGACAACTGCCCCACCCAAATGAACCCTACCCCGCGCCAAACCGCCACATCCTTCAATCGCTTGATACCGCGCCTTGAAGAGCGCTTTGCGGATCCAGCCTCCGAACGACCTCAGGCGTGGGCTGTTTTCAAGCGCAGGCTGGCTGCGCATTTCCCACCGCTGTTCAATCTGTATTACCGGCTGTATGCCAGCCGCTATGATTTCTACTTCCACCTGGAAGACCTGCTGGCAACCCTGGCGGAAATGTGGCTCGCCCGTCCTGCGGACTTACAGTCGCTCGACGAAAACCGGGAAGTCAGACCCGACCTGGTACCAATCCAACAAGATGCTGGGTGGCGTATGCTACGTTGACTTGTTTGCAGGCGATCTCCAGGGATTGCGGCAGAAGATCCCTTACTTCAAAGAACTTGATCTGACCTACCTGCACCTGATGCCGCTTTTCCGTGTGCCTGTTGGCGAGAACGATGGCGGTTATGCGGTCAGCAGCTACCGGGAGGTCAACCCGGCATTGGGAACAATGCCGGAGCTGGCCGAGCTGGCCCTTGCCCTGCGCCAGAACGGCATCAGCCTGGTGCTGGACCTGGTCTTCAACCACACCTCCAACGAACACGCCTGGGCATTGAAAGCCATCGCCGGAGAGCCGGACTACCAGGATTACTACCTGATGTTCCCCGACCGGCACATACCGGATGCGTACGAGAGGCACCTGCGCGAGATCTTCCCCGACGAGCACTCGGGAGCCTTTACCTACTTCCCGGAGATCGGCAAGTGGGTCTGGACGACTTTTCATTCTTACCAGTGGGACCTGAACTATGCCAACCCGGAGGTCTTCAACCGCATGGCGGAGGAGATGCTCTTCCTGGCGAACACCGGGGTAGAAGTCTTACGGCTGGATGCAGTAGCTTTTATCTGGAAGCAGCTTGGGTACGAGCTGCGAAAACCTGCCCGAGGCGCATTGCTCATCCAGGCTTTCAACGCTGCCGCCCGCATCGCCGCCCCAGCGCTGCTGTTCAAATCCGAGGCCATCGTCCATCCGGATGAAGTCGCATTGTATATCCACCCGGAAGAATGCCAGCTCTCATACAACCCGCTGCTGATGGCGCTGCTGTGGGAAGCGCTGGCGACTCGCAAGATCCGTTATGCTCAGCCAGGCGCTGCGCGAGCGCTTCAAGATCCATCCAGGCAGCGCCTGGGTCAACTACGTGCGCTGTCACGATGATATCGGCTGGACGTTCTCCGACGAGGACGCCGCCAGGTTGGGCATGAACGGCTACGACCACCGCAAATTCTTGAATTCCTTTTATAGTGGGCGTTTCGAGGGCAGCTTTGCCCGTGGACTGCCCTTCCAGGAGAACCCCAAAACAGGAGATGCGCGCATCTCCGGCACCTGCGCTTCGCTGGCGGGTCTGGAGAAAGCGCTGCGAGAGGAAACAGCCACCGAGGTCGAGTTGGCCATCCGCCGCCTCCTGCTGATCCACGGCGTGATCCTGACCATCGGAGGCATCCCCTTGATCTATCTGGGAGACGAGATCGGCACGCTCAACGATTACAGCTACCTGGATGACCCGGACAAGGCGGATGACAGCCGCTGGGTGCATCGACCGCATGCCGATTGGGAGAGATATGCCCTGCGCAGCGATCCATCCACTGTGGAGGGCCGCATCTACCAGGGATTGCAGCGGCTGATCGCGCTGCGCCTGAACCAGCCGGTCCTGGCCGGGCAAGAGATGCAAGTTATCGATACCGGCAGCCCGCACCTGTTGGGGTATTCTCGCATGGCCGCCGACCAGCGCCTGCTGTTCTTCGTCAACTTCAGCGAAAGCGAGCAAACCCTGCCCGCCAACCTGCTGCGGTTGTACGGTAAAGGCTACTGCTGCCGCAACTTGTTGAGCGGAGAGTCACTATCAGAAGGGGACTTAACTCTCCGCGCTTACGATTTTCTAGTCCTGTCCCCCAATTGATCAGGCTGCCTGCGAGCGCTTGCGGAACGCTTTTATCCAGCGCATGGCATATTCATCGCGTCCCATCAGCAGGTCGCATGCCAGCAGGATATTACGGATCTCGTCCACAGTCGGGTCGGTAATGGCTGCGGTCAGGCCGCGGGCGATACCCAGCGCCAGGTATGCCAGGTTTATCGTCTTACGATCGGGCAATCCGAACGACACATTGCTGGCGCCCAGGCTCAAGTTGACCCCCAGCTCACGGCGCACCAGCTCAAGCGCATCCAGCGTAATCTGCCCGGCTTTGTGATCTGCCCCCACGGTCAGCGCCAGGCAGTCGATGACTACATCCTCCGCAGGGACGCCGTAATCCGCGGCCCGGTTCACCAGCTTGCGCGCCACATCCAGACGGTCTTCCGCGCTGGCGGGGATGCCGCTCTCGTCGGTGATCACCCCGATTACCGCCGCTCCATACTCCTTCGCCAGAGGCAGGACTTTAGCCATCATCTCTTCCTCGGCAGTCGTTGAGTTGATCAGCGCCTTGCCCGGGTAGATTTCCAGGGCTGCTTTCAAGGCATCCGGGTTGGCCGAGTCGAAGCACAGCGGCACCTGGGCAACCTCCATCACTGCCTGGGCTGCGCCCCGCAGCAGGGCAGGCTCGTCAGCACCCGGGATGCCGGCGTTGACATCCAGGACCTGGGCGCCGGCTGCCACCTGCTTGAGTGCATCCTCCTGGACGATCGAGAAATCGCCCTGCGCCATGCTCTCAGCCAGCTTCTTGCGCCGGGTGGGGTTGATACGCTCGCCAATGACCGTGAACGGCTGGTCGGGACTGATGATGGCGTGATTGTCTTTGAATGATAACCTGGTCTCCATATTTTATTTTTATCCTCAGGGTGGTATTTTCCGCATTGTGTGAGCTTTGGGGGCAACGGTAGAGGTTATTTTGCCCGCTCCAGTATACCATTCAGGCGCTGGCCACCGCAGATTACAAAAGGCAGTTTGACCACAGATATTCATCACATGCCAGGCAAGGGGTAGAATTACAGCCACAGAATAATCCTATCTACAAGGGCCGAGATATGGAAATGAATTTTGCCGAACGTGTCACAGGACTCCAGCCCGAAGGAGCCTACCGTGTGCTTGCGCAAGCCCAGGCGCTGGAAGCTGCCGGGCGGGAGATCATCCACCTGGAGATCGGGCAGCCCGATGTGCCTACTTTCGAGAATATCAGCCAGGCAGGCATCCAGGCCATCCAGGAGGGCTACACCCGCTATACACCTTCAGCAGGCATCCGCCCCCTGCGGGAAGCGGTCGCCGGAGACGCCTCCCGCCGCATCGGCGTCCGGTTCACCCCCGAACAAGTAGTTATTGGCCCGGGTGCCAAACCGGCGCTGTTCTTTCCCACCCTTGCTCTCATCCGCCCTGGCGATGAAGTGATCTATCCCGACCCTGGCTTTCCAACCTACCGGGCGATGATCGAGGTGGCAGGCGGCGTCCCTGTACCTGTTCCACTGAGCGAGGAGCAGGATTTCAGCTTCGACCTGGACCAATTCGACCGCCTGCTGAGCGAGCGCACGCGCATGATCGTGATCAACTCGCCCGGCAACCCAACCGGCGGCGTGATAGCGCCTTCTGCGCTGGAGCATATCGCTGCCGTGGCCCATGAGCGAGATATCTGGTTGCTCTCCGACGAGATTTATTCAAGGCTGGTATACGAAACGCCCGCCCCCAGCATCGCCTCTTTGCCTGGGATGGCAGAACGCACGATCATCTGCGACGGGTTCTCCAAAACCTACGCTATGACCGGCTGGCGGCTGGGTTACGGCATCATGCCAGCAGCGCTGGCTGAGCGGGTGGAGCTGCTGCTGACCCATTCAGTGGGCTGCACGGCGAGCTTCACCCAGGTCGCCGGCCTCGAAGCGCTGACCGGGCCACAGGACGAAGCCGAATCAGTGGTCGCTGAATACCGCCGGCGGCGTGATGCGCTTGTCAGCGGTCTGAACGATATCCCTGGGATCCGCTGCCGCACACCGCAAGGGGCATTCTATGCCTTCCCAAACGTCGCCTCTTACGGACGCAGTTCTGCGTGGCTGGCAGAATACCTGCTCGAAGAAGCCGGTGTGGCATTGCTGCCGGGTACATCCTTCGGGAAGTATGGCGAAGGCTATCTGCGCCTGTGCTTTGCCAACTCTATGGAAAACATCCTGCGTGCCCTGGAGCAGATCAGAGAGGCTTTCAGCAAGATCGCCTGATTTATGGCTGCAGCAAGAGGTTTTAGACAGGTTGGGCGTCTTGTGGACGGATGGCAATCACCGGCAGCAGCTCACCCAGGGCGCGAGCGTCGCCTTCGCTGCCGTCCACACGGTAGCCCATGAACCCCGCCAGCTGGCTCAGCGCGCGTGGGTGGCGGCGCTGGTAATCCACCATTTCGTCCCCCGCCAGCTCCGGGGAAAGGCGCTCGGCATACGCTTGAAAGTGCTGGTGCCCGCTGCGGATGGAGACCTGTGGGTTTTCCATCACGTTGCGGTACCAGTCTGAGGCTTCCCCCCAACCGGATACAACATAGAAAACGTTGCTCTGCGGGTCATTCCGCACAACTTCCAGCACCGTCTGGCGCGGCAGTCCTGACTTGCGCCCGGTGTGGGTGAGCTGCAGGAACCGGCTGCCAAGCAGCCAGCCCAGCCCCCAGCGGTACAGCCACAGGGGGGCACGGAAAGCCAGTCTCGCCAACCCGCTGGGCGGCTGGATGTCTTTGATCTTTTCAGGCATATCTACGCTCCTGTCTAGCTCTTAAACCTGAGGGCTTGCACCCGTCGGTTTCAGTTCATCGTACTCTGAACTCCAGCCTCTACTCTACAGCCTTGCGCGGGAAGAAAGCACCTGTCTTACGGCAGTATGCCGCGTAGCTTTCCCCATAGCGCAGCAGCAAGTCCTGCTCTTCCGCCCAGGACATGACCAGGAAGATTGGGATGTAAAAGAATGAGAACAGCACCAGAAAGGGGGAATTCAGCAAGAAGGCGATCACCCACCACAGGAACACCTCGCCGGCTGCCTGGGGATGGCGGATGCGAGTATATATCCCGCCGAACAGCACCTGCTCTTGTATCGGTCGCAAAGCTTCCTCTCCCGCATCCCGCATACCTCGCACCATCAGAGCGACAGCCGGGATGCCGATAGCCAGGGCGATCAGGATCGAGAGCCACCACGGCCAGGGGAAATGGCGTGGCAGGCGCGTTGGAAGAGGGTAGAAATAATACACCACGTAGCTGACCGTAGTGACCAGCTCGAAGAGCATAGCGATCACCCGGTCGCGAGCGCACATTTCATACGCCACAGGACCGACGACCAGATCGCGCCCCGCCGGGCTGACGCTGCGGACGTAAAAATAAAGCAGGAGCATTGAGGAAGCAACCAGCACAGCAAAGTTCGCCCAGGCAATCATCGATTTCACCTCCAAGTTTGCAGCCGTTTAACACATCTGATGAATAATAAACAGAATCGGCGTCCCTGTAAAGCTGAAGCCTGCTTGACCCATTAAATCATATCTGATATGATCTTCACAGGCACACCCGGGTCCGGGTGTCAGGTTCTGACTGCGCTTGTGTGTTTGTTTTACAATCCTCAATTCGTCACTTCGCAAAAGCGCCTTTTCTCAATCAAATTCATATAGCAGGAATGGTCCAGTAGGTGTCTTGCCTTCCGGGCTGCATATCTCCTGAAGATTATTCAGGAGGGATTCCTCACCATCGGTTTACTCCACATCGGGATGACATATTCATCAAGGATATCTTGACCAATAGCATCCCTCCGGAACACAAAGCTGCCATAATAACAATGTCTGAGATCAAGCCAACCCCTCTGGATCACCTGATCGCGATTTACGGCGAAGAAACCGGTGCTGAAGTATACGAAGGATACATGCGGCTGGTCGAAAAGTATCGACCTTTGCTCCCCATCCCTAAGCGTGCTTGGTTGAGCCAACGGGATGCCATCCTGATCGCCTATGGCGACCAAGTTCGCCAGCCGGATGTCCCACCCCTGGGTTCGCTGGCCGATTTCTGCACTTCTTACTTACAGGGAACGATCAGCACAGTCCACATCCTTCCATTTTTCCCCTACTCATCGGATGATGGCTTTTCGGTGATCGACTACCGGCAGGTAAACCCTGATCTCGGTTCCTGGCAGGATATCAAAAGCCTGGGCGAACGTTTTAAATTGATGTTCGATGCTGTGATCAACCATATCTCCGCCGGGAGCGATTGGTTCACCGGATTCCTGCACGACGAGCCGCCTTACAGCGATTACTTCATCGTCATCGATGGCGACCCCGATCTATCCGGGGTTGTTCGACCAAGGGCGCTGCCCCTGCTGAGCACCTTCACCACCCCTTCTGGTGAAAAGAGGGTCTGGACCACGTTCAGCGACGACCAGATCGACCTGAAATACCACAATCCCCAGGTGCTGCTCGAGATCCTGGATACACTTCTCTTCTACGTCCTGCACGGAGCAGACCTGATCCGCCTGGATGCGATCGCTTACCTGTGGAAAGAGATCGGCACCGCATGCATCCATCTGCCCCAAACTCACCGCCTGGTGCAGCTTATGCGTGCCGCATTTGACGAGGTCGCCCCGCACGTCCAGATCATCACAGAGACCAACGTCCCGCATGATGAGAACATCTCGTACTTTGGCGACGGCACGAACGAGGCAGGTCTGGTTTACAATTTCGCCCTGCCACCGCTGGTGCTGCACAGCCTGCACACCGGGGACGCGACGGCTCTCTCCAGATGGGCGTCCGGCTTGAGCCTGCCATCTGACCAGGTCACCTACTTCAACTTCCTGGCCTCTCACGATGGGATCGGGGTCACCCCGGCCAAGGGATTGATCCCACCTGAAGATATCCAAGCCCTGGTGGACCAGGCCCTGGCACACGGCGGTAGGGTCTCCTACCGCTCCAACCCGGATGGCTCACAAAGCCCGTACGAGCTGAATATCAATTATTTCGACGCCCTGTCCGATCCATCTTCGGGTGAAGCACAGCTAATCCAGGTGGAGCGTTTCATCGCAGCCTATGCCATCATTCTCTCGCTGGTAGGGGTGCCTGGGATCTATTTCCACAGCCTGACCGGATCGCGCGGCTGGGAGGAAGGCGTACTGCAGACCGGCAGGAACCGCACGATCAACCGCCAGAAGCTGGAGCTGGATATGCTGAGAAGAGAGCTGGCAGACCCCGTTTCGCTTCGCGCGCAGGTATTCCAGCACATGAAGCACCTGCTGGAGGTGCGTGCCGCCCAACCCGCCTTCAACCCTTATGGCAGGCAGCAGGTGCTGGATATCGACAGGCGCATCTTTGCAGTTCGTCGAGTTTCACCCGGCTCAGGGCAGAGCGTCATCTGTCTGCAGAATATCAGCACGCAAAAGGTCCTGGTGCCCCCCAACCATCTCGACCTACCCCAGCTTGGGGAGCACCCGGTCGACCTGGTGGCTGATGTCCTGATGCGCCCCACTATAGATGAATATCTCGAGCTGCGCCCATACCAGACGATCTGGATCGCACCGGGCAGGGAATAGAACCATGAAGATTGACATCCTGCATTACTCAGCACCACCCGTGGTGGGTGGGGTTGAGAGCGTGATCGCTCATCACGCTCGATTGATGACGGCTGCAGGTCACGCAGTGCGGCTGCTTGCCGGACGAGGCGAGTCCAGCGACCCGCGCATCCCGGTCATCAATCTCCCACTGGCTGATTCGCGCCACCCGCGCATACTGGAAGCCAAGCGCCGGCTGGATCAGGGAGGTCTGCCTGAGGACTTCGATGCATTGACTGTTGAGCTTACCTCACAGTTGGAAGAAATCACACGCCAGACGGATGTGCTCATCGCCCACAACGTCTGCTCGCTGAACAAGAACCTGGCGCTCACCGCGGCGCTGCACCGGCTGGGCCAGCGCTCAATTTTGCCGCACATGATCCTGTGGCACCATGACCTGGCCTGGACCACGCCCCGCTACCGCTCGGAGCTGCACAATGGCTACCCGTGGGACCTGCTGCGCCAGAACTGGCCTTTTGCCACTCAGGTGGTGGTCTCCGAACTGCGCCATACAGAACTCGCGGAATTAATCGATGTACCCGCAGCACAAATAGCCGTCATTCCCAATGGGCTGGACCTCCACCAGTTCTTCAAGCTCGAAGACCAGACGATCCGCTTCATCCAGCAGCTCGACCTTTTGGCTGCCGCACCGCTGCTTCTGCTGCCGGTGAGGATCACCCCGCGCAAGAATATCGAGCTGGCGATCCAGACCATGGCAGCCCTGCGGGAAGCGATACCGGGGGCCAGATTGGTCATCACCGGACCGATGGGACCGCACAACCCGGCGAATATCCATTATTTCAACCGGCTGAAAGAACTGCGAGATAGGTTACACTTACAGGAGAGAGTACATTTCCTGGCCGAAATAACCCCGGAATTCCTGCCGGACGAGGTGGTCTTCGACTTCTACCATCTGGCAGACGGGCTGATCCTGCCCAGCCGCGAGGAGGGCTTCGGCATTCCCATCCTGGAAGCCGGTATCTCGGGTCTGCCGGTGTTCTGCAGCGATATCCCCCCGCTGCGCTCTATTGCCGGAGGCAGTGCCGTCTATTTCCGGCCTGATGCAAGCCCGGAGCAGGTCGCTGAGCTGATCAACAACAATCTGTCCACGAATCCGGTTTACCAGCTTCGAGTTAAAACACGCGCCCGGTACACCTGGGAGAAAGTCTACCAGGAGCAGATCGAGCCGCTTTTGAAAGACCAGCAGGCAATATGAGAAAATACAGCGCACCCGCTTATAAGAGAGTGATCGTACCCATCTTACAGGATTGTGAATGTGATTGGGCGGTGAATACTGCCCGGCTCATCGCCGGGCGGGGTGATGTCGTCCTGATCGGTCTGGTCAAGGCACAGGAGGGAGAACCGCTCAGCGCGGCCGCCAACCAGGCACGCAAGGTTCGCAAGCTGATGCGCCGCTATTCCAAACAGGAACGGGTTCGCAGCATCAGCAACGTCCAGGTTTCCACGAATGTAGTAAAAGAGCTGATCGGCTACCTGAAAGATAAACCACAGTCCAACCTGCTGCTGCTGGAATGGCCCTGTCATTTCAAGGCCTTTGGGGTATCCCTGGAAGAGGTGATGCACTGGACGGATTGTGACCTGGCTGTAATCCGCGGACCGCTGCCTGCAGAGCTGAAGAACCTGCTGGTTCCGATCCGCGGTGGCCCGTTTGCAGAGATGGCAGTGCGCATCTCCCTGGCACTCGCTCGCTCTACACATACGAACGTCAACACACTTCACATCACACCCACTACTGCCGGCATTGACAGCGCCGGCATATTCAACGGGCTTGCTCACGTGATCCCCCAGCTGCCCGAGATCAATCCCATAGAGATCCATACCGACTATCCGGTGGAAGCCATCCTATCAGAAGCCAGCGAATACGATATGGTTGTCATTGGCGCCTCTGCCCAGCCCGCAGAGCGGGAAGATTTCGGCCTTGTTGCAGAGCATATCATCCAGGAGAGCCCGGTGGCGGTGATGGTGGTGAAAGCCTGCCGGCCCTCCCCAGTAGAGCGGGATGGAGAGTCTTTGGGGCACAGCGCGATCTCAATCCTGGTGGATAAGTGGTTCGCCGAGAATACCTACCACGCGGACGAGTTCTCCAACCAGGAATACCTGCTGGCGCTCAAGCGCGACCAGGATGTGACCATCAGTTTGGCTCTCCCGGCGCTGAATGAAGAAGAGACGGTAGGCAAGGTCATCCAGACTGTCAAGACTGCCCTCATGGATGAAGTCCCGATTCTGGATGAGATCGTCCTGATGGACTCCAACTCAACCGACCAGACGCGAAAGATCGCCAGTGAGATGGGAATTCCGGTGTATGTCCATCAAGAGACACTCTCGCAATACGGCTCACGCACGGGCAAGGGCGAGGCATTATGGAAGAGCATTTACGTTACCCAAGGCGACATCCTGGTCTGGATCGACACGGACATCGTAAATATCCACCCTCGCTTCATTTATGGACTGCTGGGACCCCTGCTGCTTAACCCGGGGCTTCAGTTTGTCAAAGGCTTTTATCGACGTCCGATCAAGGTTGGGGATCGCATCCAGGCTGGCGGCGGGGGCAGGGTGACCGAGCTGACTGCCCGCCCGCTGCTGAACCTGTTCTTTCCAGAGCTGTCCGGCCTGATCCAGCCGCTCTCCGGGGAATATGGAGGCCGCCGTTCCGCGCTGGAGCAGCTGCCCTTCTCTTCCGGCTACGGCGTCGAGACCGGTCTGCTGATCGATTTACTGGAACGCTTCGGGCTGCATTCTATTGCCCAGGTAGACCTGCGTGAGCGCATCCATCACAACCAGCCGCTTGAGTCGCTCAGCAAGATGTCTTTTGCCATCATACAGACCGTGATCCGCAAGCTGGAGCGGCGTTATGGCAGGGATATGATCGCAGATGTCAATAAAACCATGAAGTTGATCCGCTACGAGCCGGGTCGTTTCTTCCTGGAGATCGAGAGGATCGCCGAGCAAGAACGACCCCCGATGATCGACCTGCCAGAATATGCCCGCCGGCTGCAGGAGAGCAGCCAGTAGGCAATATCATTACCGCATCCCGGAGATGCACGCATCGTCCGGAGGAGATAGCGGACTCACCAGGAATTCCATCATCATCTGCGTCGGGCAGTCGTCAGCCAGGCTGGCACCATGTCCGACACCTGGATATTCGTAATAGAAACCATTCTCCAGTGTTTCAGCCGCATGCCTGCCCCACTCCGGGGGTGTAATCGGGTCGAACTCACCACTCATCAGCAAAGTAGGAATACTACTGTTTACCGGCTGGTTGGCGCTTGCCTCTGCCACACCTGCACCCCATTCCTGGCAGGCGCGAAATGCCAGCTCACCGAGCACGGCGTTGTCGTACATCTGCGCCAGCTCGGGGTACCCCTCGAAGCGCGTCCGGAATTCGTCCAGCGAGCTGAATGCCAGTTCCTCATGGCACTGCACCGAGAACATCATCCCACGGTAAGAGTAATCCAGCAGTGCGATCATTACCCCCTGGATCATGTCGAAATCCCGGAATTCACCCTGACTGGCAGCCGCGATCTGCTTCGGCAGCAGGTAGCGCAGCTTGCTGTCGTACAGCAGCTGGAATGTCAGCCCCATCAGCGTGCTGCCCTCCATCCAGGCCTGGTATTCCTCCCCGGTCATGGGATTGCGGATCTCTCTCAGCACCGGTTCAGCCTCCAACCGGCGAACGGTAGCATAATACATCTGCTCCAGGTTCGGGTAAGCAGAGCTACAAACGGCATTCTCGGCACAGGCCTCGAACAGGCGCTCCAGGGCGCGGTTGAAATTCGCCGGCGACTCAAGGTACAGATCGACGTCTGGAGGGTAAACCGCATCCAGCACAACGCTGCGCAGCCCATCCGGATTGCGGCGCATTACCTCCAGCGCCAGACGCGTGCCGTAGGAACCGCCCCACAGGTTGACCTGCTCGTAACCCAATGCCTTCCGGATGTCATCCACGTCGGCTGCGCTGGCAGTGCTGTTATATGCACTCAGGTCCGTCACCTGCGACAGTTCATCCCTGCAGGCGCGCAGGCTCTCCAGGAGCAGCTCGGTGATCTCATTCTCCCCCACCACTCGCCCGTCGATCTGACGATCGAGGAAATCCACCACCAGCCGGTCGTATCCCGCGCAGTCCAGCGCAGGCTGTGAAAGCCCTACCCCACGCTGGTCGAAGAAGATCAGCTCGCGCCCGCTAGCGAATACCGGCTCAGACATCGCTTCGTACTGCCAGCGTAGCATCTCTAGCACGCCGACACCAGGCCCACCCGACAGATAGATCACAGGATCTGGGCGGGTGGCACCACCTGGCGGGCGGAACACCGCTACTGCCAGACGGATGACCCGTCCGGATGATGCCGCCTCCTCCCTGTTGCGCTGCTCTTCTACCGTCAGGTAGTAGCAGTCCACATCCTGCCCCTGTACGATGTCATCCGGCAGGACGAACCGGCAGGCCGATGGCACCAATGTGCCTGGCACTCCAGGCTCTGGCAAAATTGCCGGAGCGGCGGGCTGAATGGCTGCCGCACTTGGGGTGGTCTGGGCAGCCGCACCCGGAGTGCAGGCAGCCAGACCCAGGGCGACTAGCGCGCTCAGAAAAACCGCACAGCGGCGTAGGCTCATCATGATCGCAGCCTCCGCTCAGCGGTCCGCGCGGCGGATGAACCACCACACCAGGCTGTAGAATAGGACCGCCCAGATTGCGATGCCCAGTAGTGCGTAAATCAGTTGGGCTGCCGGCAGCTCTCCCAACATGGCGTACTTATACATATTCAAAATGATCGCCCCCGGTGTCCATTCCAGCAAGCTCTGGATTACAGGCGACCAGCTGGAGAGATCTACCAGACCAATCATCACCGCCGGCACTATCATCACAAGCAGCAACAACGTCCCCCACAGACCGGCGGTCGTCGGGCTGTCTGAGACTACACCGACAAGCAGGCCGATCCCAACGGCAAATGCAACCCCCGATAGGGTCGCCAGCAGCACGACCTCCCAATGTACGAACAGCTTCACGTTGAGCAGGATGATCACCACTGCCATCAGCAGCGCATAGAATGCGCCAGCCAGCGCTTTACCGGAAATGATCTGGGCATGGCTGGCAGGGGAGACCAGCAAGGCATCGAATGTGTGCGCTTCCTTCTCCTCTACCATCAGCAGCGGGACCAATGCAATCCCAATCGTCAGCAGCCCGATCGCCAGCAGCAGTGAGATGGTCATCGGCTGGCCGTTTGTCTCCAACGTGGGATACAGCCTGTCAACCGCAAGGTTGATTTCAACCTGACTCCAACTGGCCTGGCTCAAGGTCTGCTCGAAGAACGAAATCGTCTGGGCGACTTTCTCCGGGTCAGCCCAGTGAGCAGCGAATGCTTCGATCTCTATCACTTCATCGCGGCTCGCCCTCTGGTCGAAATCGGATGGGATGATCAGACCGATCGGCGACATCGGCAGCTCTATCACTCGCTGCTCCATCTCCTGGGCAGTATTGCTCAACCCGAGCACATACTCATCCTGACCTGTCAGCCCACGCAGCAGCGTGGAGCGCCCCTGGTCGTAAGCCAGCGCAGCCGGTCTATCCTGCAGCCTGAGCAGCAGTGGCAGGGCGGAATTGGTGAACACCATAAACATCGCCCCAAGGATGATCGAGATGACCAGCTTGTTCTGCAATGCGTCACGGATATCCTTGCCGGCAATCGCCCCCACGATACGCGAGCCCTGGGGAGCACTGGAGGCTTCTGCTGGCTCTGCACCAGGCTGCCAAGTTTCATCAGCCGGGTGCGCAGCATCTCCAGCGCTGCGCGCCCAGGGCATGTAGCTGAGCAGCGGCGCAAACAGACCCGTGCCACCTGCCTGAGGGGTCTCGAGCTGGGCCTGCCAACCTGAGAGTACAAAGGTGCCTTCCCTGTCCCGGCGGCTGAGCAACCATGCTGCCCCGATCAGCACCATCCCGGCCCAACACACCAGCCAGAGGAGCTGCAGCAGTGTATTTAATCAGTGGGACAGATCCGGCATAAGAAGTGCGGATCAGGTTGAACGCCACCACGGTTGGAATATATCGCAGCACCTGGATCAGCGCATCCGGCAGCAGCCCTTCAAGCTGCGAGATGAAGATTGGCAGCAGGAAGGGGATCAGGAAGACCCATGCCCATAAAGTGAGCTGGCCGCGGTTATCGACGATGATTCCCAGCAGCAGTCCAATGGACACTGCAAACAGCGCCAGCGCAATGGTCGCTAGAGCGACTACCCCCCAGTGGACCACCAGACGGTGGTACAACGCCATGGTCACTGCCGCACCCGCCAGACAGTAGAACAGACCGACGATCGCTTTGGCACTGATCACCTTCCCGGCACTGGCAGGAGAGACCAGCAGCACTTCCAATGTATGGGTCTGCTTCTCCTCCATCATCAGGTGCGGTATCAGAGTCATCCCGATCATGATCACCAGGAATACCACGCTGAGCGTTGCCCACATCCCGATACCACCCGATTTGGGATGGTTGTACACTCGTTCTGCCTGCATTTGGATAGTAATATCTCTGCCCAGCAAGCCAGAGATCTCAGCTTCCATGCTCGATTTCAGCCCATCGATATCTGCCTGCCGCAGCCAGTTGATGGCGTATCCCCGCAGTTCCGGCGATTCACCGCGCTCTAGCGCCTGGTCGAAGCCCTCCGGGATGGTCACTGCCAGCTCCGGGATCTCGGCATCCCCCATCTCTTCCTTCATCTGCTCCTCAGATGCGAAGCCATAAACCCTGATGTTCTGCGCGTTCTCAAGGAGCGCGATCAGCGCCGAATCGCCGGCATCAAATACCAGCAGAGCGGTCTTTTCACCCGAACTCGTCAGGTTGGGGATTCCCCGGTAGAAAAATACTACAAAGAGAGAAGTGAGGAGCACCGCGATCGTGTTCTTGTTCTTCAAGGCTTCCAGGATGTCTTTGGCAGCAATCGCCCAGACAATCCTCAGCTTATCTCTAAGGCTTTCTTTTTGTCGCATAGTTGTCTTCATATCTACCCTCCAATTTTACATCACTGCGGCAACCGACGCCGTCGCTGCGACGGCTGCAGCCGCATCTTGCATCGTACAGATGCCCAGGTACAAGCCCAGGCAAACCAGCAAATCCAGGTCTGGATACAAATTATCTACTGCCAGGAATACGCTCGCTTCATGCTTAAACCAGCGCGTCCCGATCTCAATTTCATACACGAGTTCATCTTTCTCATCTACCACAGCCCAGGCGTTGCGGAAAGCCTTGGTGCTGTGCCAGCGGTAAACCCGGCCGTTCGCCACGCGGATATCGCCCTCATAGAGCCAGCCGATCTCGAAGCTGGCGGCTTGCACCTCTGTCCGGCTGTCCATGGCAACAACATGCTGCCGCAGACAGCCTACCCGGTCGAATTCCCAGGCAGTCTGCCTGCAGTGGGCTATCGCCCGGTCTGAGAGCCACCTGGTCCAGTACAGCTCCCCGATCAGCTTTTCCCCATCCAGCAGTTGGTAGTGATCCACCCCAAATTTCGGTTGTCGCCATATAATCGTGTGCAGAGGCGCTGGCTTGTGCTTCTTCATGTCAACCACTCCCAAATCATTATCGCCACCCTATAGCGTCAGATCGTGACCGGTCAGCCGGACGAAGACGTCTTCCAGCGTGGTGCGGTCGTCCAGGCGGTATGCTCCCTTCAAGGCGGCCGGTGAATCCAGGGCGACAATAGATCCTTCATCCAGGATCGCCACCCGGCTGCAGAGCTGGTCAGCCTCCTCCAGATAGTGCGTGGTCAGGAAGACCGTCACCCCACGTGCTGCCAGGTCCGCCACCAGGCTGCGGATACCGCGTGCCACGTTCGGGTCCAGGCCGCGCGTCGGCTCGTCCAGGAAGAGCACTTTCGGCTGGTGCAGCAGCGCCCTGCCGATCAACAAACGCTGCTTCATCCCATTGGAGTAATTATTCAACCTGTCACCTGCCCGGTCTGCCAGCCCCACCTGCGTCAGTACGGTGTCCACCCTGCTATTCGGCACGCCGTACAGGTTGGCAGAAAAATTCAGATTGTCCCGCGCCGATAGACGCTGGTACAGGTTCTGGTACTCGAACACGACCCCGATCTGGGGTTTGAGCAGATCCCTCTCCGCCACCACATCGCAGCCCATCACCTGGGCATTCCCGGAGGTCGGGCGCAGCTGCCCGGTCAGGATACGGATCGTGGTGGTCTTCCCGGCGCCGTTGGGTCCCAGGAAGCCGAAGATCTCTCCTGCCTGCACTGCGAAGCTGATACCGTCTACAGCCCGCAGGTGTTTGTAGTCCTTGACTAAATTTTGAACTTCTATCGCGTACATGCTGTTCATCCTTTCCTAATTCATCCGACTTCTGCAGCCAGTATATAAAATAAGGAAAGCCGCTGCAACAAAAGAGCGCCGGAAGGCGCTCTTTGGGGGTTGAATGGCGGTTTAGGGAGATCGAATGGAGGACTATTTACAGCCAGTTAGTAGCCGAGCAGCTCTCGCAGCTCACCGGCTGCCGACTTGCTGAGTGGTATCTCGGTGCCAGGTTGGTCGTCCAGCCGCAGCGTGAAGCTGTTGCGGGTGTACGGGATGACCTCTTTGACGTGCTGCAGGTTGACCAGGTAGGAGCGGTGAGCGCGGAAGAACCCGCTGCGGGCGAGGCGCTGCTCAAGCTCGCTCAATGTAAATTGGGTAGGCAAACTCCGGTCCGTTGTTTGCAGACGGGCACGCCCGCCCTCCGCTTCGGCGTACAGGATGCTGACAGGATCGAGCAGGACTACCTTTTCGTCGATGCGCACCGGGATCTTGAATCCGAAGAATTCCTGTCTTGATTCGGCCGTGTTAGGCGCTTCGGAAAGGCGTCCCTGGCGCAGCTCGTAAATCGACTCGCAGAGCGCGGTCAGATGAGAGGCATCATCTGCCATCATCAAGATCGCCGCACCCTCTGCAGCTATCTGCCGGATCAGACCGCTGAGCATGGCTATCGCCGTTTCGTCGCAGCGGTTGAAGGGCTCGTAGAGCAGCAGACACCCCTGGCTTGTGCAGGATGGCGCGCCCGAATGCCAGCCTGCGCAGCATACCGCTGGAGAGTTTGCTCAATCTGGTGTTGGCCTGGTCTGCCATTCCGACCTGCGCCAATACTTCTACCGCCCGGGAGTTGGGCAGCCCGTAGAAGCGGCAGATCAACGAATAATTCCCAATTGGAGATTGGCGCTGGTAAAGCCCATCCTCGTAAAACATCACACCTACCGCCCGGCTGAACGCAGCCCTGTCTTTGGGATCGATCCCCGCTAACCGGACGGTCCCGGAAGATGGGTTTGATCTGCCGATCAGCAGGTCGAATAACGCATCGATGCCGCTTCCCGCCGACCCGACCACGGCGGCGACCTCTCCTTGCGCCACGTGCAGTAAATCGATGTCGAGGGCGGTCTGCTGCCCGATGATCTTCTGCAGGTTCTTGATTTCAATCATGCGGATATCCAGTCAGCAGCCCGAGCTCCTCGCCTCGCCGGATCGCATCCAACCGGCGGTGCACGCCGAGCTTGCCGTAAATATTCTTGACGTGACTGCGCACCGTGCTGTCGGAGATATACAGCTCGACCGCGATCTCTGGCACGGTCAGGCTGCTGTTCAGGTGTCGCAGCACATCCAGCTCGCGCTCGCTGAGCGGTTCGACCAAACCATCTTGCAACATCACTGCCTGGGCCATCGGCCGGCTGGAACCTTCTTCCAGAATGCTCAGCAGCGAGGCGGTAAATTCAGGACAGACTCCATGCTCAATAGCCCTCTTGAGCGGCTCGAGCAGTGCATGACCCTGTTCGACGAACAGGCGCACAAAACCACCCGGGGCTGCCAGGACTAGTGCGCGCTCGAATGCCTGCTGGGCGAGGGCAGATTCCCCTTGTGATTGCAGCGCCAGAGATCTCAGGATGTCGAGCTCGATCAGGATCATCGTGCGGTGGTTCGCCTCCATTACCGGCTGTAAAGCCTCGATGACCTGCAGAGCATCTCCCGGCCTGCCCATCGCCAGGTAAGCCTGAGCCACAGAGATCTGTTCGTATTTCCGTATGTGGACATCAAAACGACTCGGACTGGTGAAGGCTGCCCTTTCCTGCTCCAGATAACGGAATATCGCCTGCACATCCCCCTGGCTTAGCCTGAGGCGCGCCTCGGTCAGGGCGACGACCTGGTCATCGATCTGGGTAACATCGAAGGCCGTGGCTACCTGGCGGGCTCTCTGTATCGACCGAAAGGCGCTCTGCGTATCCCCTTGTAGGTTTTTGCACATCGCCAGCGACATATACCCTTCGAGCACTGCAAAGGGGTGCCACAATTTGTTCATCGCAATGCCCTGCTCCAGATACTGCACCGCCTGGTCGAGCTGATACCATTCCGTCATCAGCTGCCCCAGACCGGTCAGCGCCACACCAGCAACCGGCAGCAGGCTGCCATCATTCATTGTCCCCAGGCTCAGCGCTTGCTCGTAAAGATCTTTCGCCAGATGAGTCTCCCCCATATTCATGCGCACATCCGCCAGCCGTGAGAGCGAGCCGACAACGAACCACTGGCTCCCCATGGACTGGCTCTTGCGCACCAGGCTCTCGAGCACTTCCGCCCGCTGGCGATAGTCATCGTCGTTCACCCGGCAGATGCTCACAATCCATTCCCCTGCACCTCGAAAGAAGGAATTACCTTCAGGGATGCTCTCTAACGCATCGACCGCCAGCTCTTCAGCCAGCTGGTACTGCATCTCGTAGATCGCCAGATATGCACGCAGGATAGCCGAGCTCGCGGCCATATTGCACCAGCTCCCGTTCAACCCGTTCCAGAAGCGGGTAGATGATCTCCTGGGAATACCCGGAGAAGATCTGGCAGGTAGCCGAGATAAGATCCAGGTACGGGCGCTCGTCAATACTGCTTTCCGGCAGCCGGTCGAGCCAGCCCAGGAGGGTCGCCATCTCACCGCGCTGCAGGGCAGTCTCTGCATGGCGTTCGATCATGCCGACGCTCTTGCTCATCTCGCCCGCCTGCAGGGCGTGCTCGATCGCTGCTGCTTGCTCCCCATTCTGCCGATACCACTCGCTTGCCCTGGAATGCAGGCCGGGGATGCTGTCAGAGTGTCGATCGACCAACTGCTTCTGCAGGATGTCGGCAAACAGGCGGTGATAACGGTACCACTCTCGCCTGTCATCCAGCGGCATGACAAATAAATTCGATGTCTCCAGATGCTCCAGAATGCGCTGGCTGGAGGTGTGCCAGCCCTGGACATCTCCATCAACAGAGAGAGGCTGTCCACCCCCCAACAGGGTGTCACACAACGGACCACACATACGCTCCAGGATCGAGGTCTTCAATAAAAATTCCTGCACCGGCGCTGGCTGGCGTTCCAATACTTCTTCGAGCAGGTAATCCAGGATATAGCGGCTGCTGCCTGCAAAAGCCTGGATAAAGGCGGAGCGGTCGTCCTGTTCCTTCATGCTGAGGGCTGCCAACTGCAGACCCACAGCCCAGCCTTCGGTCCGCCCAGCCAGGGCAGCGATATCGTCTGCGCCCAGTGCAGTCCCCATCACACGGCTGAGGAAGTCGGCGCTCTCGCCTTCGGAGAAGCGCAGCTCCGCGGCGCGCAGCTCGCACAGCTCAGATCGCGCCCGCAGACGAGCCAGCGGCAGAGACGGGTCAGCCCGAGCCGAGATCACCAGGTGCATCTGCGGCGGCATATGTTCGACCAGGAGGGCCAAAAATTGGTGGATGGTCTGATTGGTGATCAGGTGGTAATCATCCAGCACAAGAACGAAATCCGTCGATATCGAATAGATTTCGTTCAGCAATACGACCTGCAGCTCATCGGACAGGCGCGTTATAGTCGATCCTGGCATCCGGCTCAACCATTCCGGCTGCCTGGTCAGCGTTCTCGAAGGACTCCTCCACCGCTGCCAGAGCAACCCTGAAATAGGTGATGAATCTGGCCGGGTCGTTATCGCCGGCATCCAATGACAGCCAGGCGACCGGCATCCGGCAGTGGGTTGCCCATTCACTCAGCAGGGTGGTCTTGCCATATCCCGCCGGAGCTGAGACGAGCGTCAGCTTACCCGCCAGACCCTGGTCTAATTGCTCGACCAGCCGTTCCCGGTTCACCAATGCGCGATGGATCGGGGGGATCAGCAGCTTGGTCTTTAGTAGATATTGCTCCACAGTTTTGATCCGTTCTGTTCTGAAGGCGACTCCCCCCAGACACCCCTTCTCCTCTCAATCACGCAGCCCCTACCATTATATAGTGAAAAATGCAGCCTGGGAATTTTGGGTCTATTGGAGTTGCCGTGACAGGTGTTAGATGTGGGGCTGCCGGCAAGATGTTAGTATAATCAGCTTGTCTTTGAAGCTCTACTTTGCATGCATCTTGCATGGCGATGTGCCGGGAATATCCGTCGAGACCTGCGACCGGGAGAGGTTATGGAGCACAAACGAACGGTAGTGATCGTTGTTACCCTGGATACGAAAGCACCTGCGGCCCAGTTCTTGCGCGATGAGATCACTGCTTGGGGGCTGGATACCATCCTGATCGACCCGGGAATACTGGGTGCACCTGCCTTCCCGGCGGATATCACCCGCTGGCAGGTCGCCGAGACCGCCGGTACCACGCTGGAAGCCCTGATCGCTGGCGGTGAAAAGCAGTTCAGCATCGCCAGCCAGACGGAAGGCTTGTGCCGCATCGTGAGCGGGCTGTACGACCAGGGCAGTCTGGATGGAATTATCAGCCTTGGGCGGTGAGCTGGGCACGATCATCGGCACGGCAGCGATGCGCGTGCTGCCGGTGGGCGTGCCCAAGCTGATGATCTCCACCATCGCAACAGGCAGGTACCGGTTCGGTCCCTATGTCGGCACAAAGGATATCTGCATGATACATTCCGTCGCCGACATCCTGGATCTAAACCCCATAAGCCAACCAATATTGAGCAACGCGGCGAATGCCATCGCAGGCATGGTGATCAAAAGGACCTCGACTGATCAGGAATCGGCGGCAACCATAGGCATCACCCAATCGGTCACGACCACAGCCTGCGTGAAGCGTCTAAAGCGTTTGATGGAAAACCAGGGCTTCAAGATCGTACCTTTCCTTGCCAGCGGGTCAGGCGGACCGGCGATGGAAGAATTGATCCTGGCGGATAAATTTAACGCAGTGATCGACTTGAGCGTTCACGAGATCATGGATCACCTATTCGGGGGTGCTGCAGGCGCTCCAAACCGCCTCGAATCACTTTCCCGCAGGCGCATCCCGGCAGTAGTCTCGGTGGGAGACTGCGATTATTTGCAGTTCGAATCGCTGGAAAGTGCACCGGCAGCTTACCACAACCGCCCACACATCGCGCATAACGACCGGATGACGGTGTTTCAGCCCTCAGAAGCAGAAATAGAGGCAGGCGCCCGCTACCTGGCTGAGAAACTGAACCACGCCCTGGGACCTGCGATTGTGATAGTGCCATCGGTCGGTTTCTCAGATTTCAACCACCCCGGACGCAAGCTGTGGTTCCCGGAGGGCAACCAGGTGGTGATCAATGTGCTGCAGGATGCGCTGCAGCCAGGTGTACCGCTGATCGTGGTCGACGCGCATATCAACCAGCCGGTATTTGCCGATATTGTCGCGGTCTGCATGTCTCGCCTATTGGCCGGCGAGCAGCCAAAATCCATCGCCGCCCGCTACCAGTTTGATTGATCCGGAGGGAGTTCCTTGAGGGGATGCTGAAACCTGGCTAGGCCAGCCTGATGATCTCGCTCTGGGCAAACAACGGGAGGACAAAAAGTCCCAGCGATGGACCAGCGTACAGCTCAGGTGGGACACTGATATCCGCCAGGTACAGCTCGCCGGTGTAAGCTGCCATCCCCTCAAAGCGCAGTCCCTCTTTGGGCAGCGCCAGGGTAAGGGTGGCCGCGGCGCGGATCGCCGGGTCGTACACTGCCCCGCTGCCGGCATCCAACCCGGAGGGTGTGTCCAAGGCGAGCACCGGTGCCCCAGAACTGTTGGCAAGACGAATGAGCGCCGCCGCAGACCCGCGCGGGGGGCCCTTCAAACCGTAGCCGATGATCCCATCGATCACCAGGTCCGGGACTCCCAGCATTGATTCGTCCTCCGCTGTGCGGATAGATACCCCCATGCGCTGCAGAATGTCGAGCTGGTGCGCTGGGACCGGGGTAAACGCATCCCCAGATTTGGTGGTGACCACCATCACCTGCGCTCCCCAGTTGTGCAGGCGGCGGGCTGCCACCAATGCGCCGCCGCCGTTGCCGCCCGTACCTGCCAGGACGTGCACTATCCGGTCGCGCGGATCGCCATCCAGGAAGCGGGTGCGCGCCAGATGTGCCAGATTGCGACCGGCGTTCTCCATCATCTGGATCAGCTCGATGTGGTAGTCCTCGATCATCGCCCGGTCGACCTCGACCATCTGCGCGGTAGACAAATATGGTACTGCCTGTGCCGGATTTGGATATTCCATATCCAAAGTATACACGCTTAGTGTCGGGCGACAAACTGCCGTAGATAAGGAGTGATGCAGAGAAAACCCCACGGGAGAGGTTATAATACGCATAGATACGAGGCGATTCGCCGGTAGTATCTTTTTTATCGACTAATTCAATTACGGCGAAAACATTAATGGTTATCCTTTCTTCTGACACAAAGTGTGTAATGACATCATGGACTGCCAATGAATAATTCTGATCACCAGCGTGTAGTAGTCACCGGCATCGGCGCGATCAGCCCGCTTGGGCATACTGCCCAGGAGAGCTGGGAAGGATTGCTTGCCGGTCGGTCGGGCATTGGACCGATTACGCATTTCGACAGCAGCCTGATACCGGTGAAGATTGCCGGGGAGGTCAAGGATTTCGACGCCAGCAAGTTTATGAGTCCAAAAGAGGCCCGGCGTATCTCGCGCGGTTCCCAGTTCGCCATCGCTGCACTGCGCATGGCATTAGAAGATGCCGGGCTGCCAGAGCCACTGCCGAATGGGGAGCGCGCCGCGACAATCATCGGCACCGGCGCCGGAGGGCTGGAAGTCGTGGACCGCGAGCTGATAAACCTGCGCTCTAAAGGCTACAATCAGATCAGCCCATTTGCACTGACCGGTTTCCTGCCCAATATGCCCGCTTACCACGTAAGCCTGATCGCAGGAGCAATGGGGCCGATCAGCACCATCGTTACAGCCTGCGCCAGCGGCACGCAGGCCATCGGGGAGGGTCTGGAGTCCATCCGTCATGGTAGAGCAGACCTCGTGCTGGCAGGCGGGGTGGAAGGGCTGATCCACGAGACCTCCATCGCCGGCTTCGCCCGGGCAGGTGCGGCATCGACCCGCAACGACGACCCAGCCCAGGCCTGCCGCCCCTTCGATGCCCAACGCGATGGCACCGTCATCAGCGAGGGCGCCGGGATGCTCGTGCTGGAGCGTCTGGACCATGCCCTGCAGCGCAAGGCGCGCATCTACGCCGAGCTGACCGGCTATGCCTCTTCCTCGGATGCCTTCCACATCGCCAGACCCGACCCAGAAGCAGGCGGCGCCGTGCGCGCCATGAGCTGGGCGCTGCAAGATGCCGGGATGCAGCCGGAGCAGATCGATTACATCAATGCCCACGGCACCGCCACCCTGCTCAACGACTCATCGGAAACGCTGGCGATCAAGAAGGTGTTTGGGGAGTACGCCTACCAGCTGCCGGTCAGCAGCAATAAATCCGTTCTTGGGCACGCCCTGGGGGCAGCCGGAGCGATCGAAGCCATATTCAGCATTTATACCCTGCGCCAGGACATCATCCCCCCCACCTGGACGTATGAATATCCAGACCCGGAATGCGACCTGGATTACGTCCCCGATAGACCGCGCCGCAGCGCAAGTGAACACAGTGCTCTCCAATTCCTTCGGCATGGGCGGGCAAAATGCCTGTCTGGTGCTGAGCCAACACGTACCGGTGGTACAATAAGCGCCGTGTACTGCTCATCCCCTGAACGATTATCCCAACAAACCGAGGGCACGATCTATGTCATCGAAATCCAAATCGAATAAAGCCAAACACACCAAAAAAGCAGTCCAGAAAAAAGAACGCGGAACGCTCCTGACAATTGTGCTGGTCTTGATGGCTTTGCACGGGATCTTTGCCACCTACTTCTACTATACAGTGCGCACCCAGGAAGCCGACCTGAACAGACCGATGATACTGAGCCTGATGGTCTTGCATTCTTTGGCGAATGTTATCGCTGCAGTAGGGATATGGTACTGGAAGAAATGGGCGTTATATGTCTACGCCGCCTCCACAATCGTGGCCATGGTGGTGGGTTTGTTGACGGTCGGCGTATGGTCGGTCTTTTACATGGTGCTTCCGTTCGTGATCGTCGGCTGGGTGCTGCGCACCAAGTGGGAATATTTCGACTGATCAAGCCAATTGCCTAAAACTGCACAGCGCCAGCCTTAAACAACAGCAGCCAGGATAGGCGTCTCAAGCTTACATAGATACGATGTCTGTCTGGGATTCGATCAAGCACTGATCAGGATTCTGACCCTATAAGGTCTTTTCTCACATATAATTTGAGACTCCCCGCTGCGTACTTCAGTTCATAGTTTCGCTCAAGATAAGCATTCACCGCTGGATATCCGAATCGAGAGAGCAATACCTGTTCTGGACTCTCACTGGATATCGTCTGGATAATTTCCTCTTCTCTCAGTTCGCCTGTTTCCACGCGTTTGCTGGTAAACATAGCCAGATTGGGTGGTACCGGCAGCCGGGTGCGGAAGGGGAACATCAGCTGGTCGCTGACAACGAGCTCGGTCTGTTGGGCGTAGTCGCTCATGATCGCTAGAATGCGTGCCTGGTCCTCGTCAAGGCTCAAACCGGAATGGCTGAGTGATGGGAGTGGGCTGAGTAGTTCAATAGCTTCCGGCGTTCGGAAGGTGATAAACAGCAGGATCGTGCTCACTACCGCGACACCTGCCAATATCCCTGGGGGGCGCTGCTCTTCGATCATTGTGGAATCATCTCGACGGAGAAAGCGACACAGATACCTGAGCCCTTCGCAAATGGCGATGGCTGCCAGCATGGCGGCAGGGATGGTGACCAGCACCTGCTGGTGGTCCCACACCGGGGTATGTCCTGCCAGCAGGATATAGGCAGGCGCCATCCAGGCGGACAGGTAGAGGGTCAGCCATCGCCGGGCGTAGATTGAGTAGACCGTTCCAATGATTGCGAGCAGCATCTGCGGCCAGATCGCCAGAAGATGGTTGTTTATTGTTAACGATGGATGTTTGAAAGCTTCAACCTCCCTGGCAAACAGATGAGCACGGATTAGTTGAGGGGAATGCTCGATGCCTACCAGCCCCAGTGTCAGCACCAGGGCTGCCCCGGCGAAGACCGCTCCCCAAATGAACTCTGGGATCAGTGTGTACAGCCAGGAGCGGCTACCCTGCTTGCGGCTGTATTCTGCGATGACTATTCCGACCAGGAAAACCGGTGCCAGGAACCCTGTAAACAGTTAGGTCAGGATTGAAACAGCCAGCAAAAGCGCAGAAATCACCAGCCACATCTGCTTACCGTCTAGATGCCACCTGGCGAGAGTAAGCAGAGAAAGCATGGCGAAGGTTATCGCCGGCAGCCCCGCCATCACCGACAGGCTCAGCACCAGGTACTTCGGCAGCAGCAGGATCAGAATAACCCCGATCATACCGATCCATTTCCCCCAAACGATCGATAGGAACTGGAACGAAGCCCACAGCAGTTCTGCAGACAGCAACAGTTCTGCCAGCCGGTATAGTCCTACGTCATAGCCAAATACCGGGAACAGATTAGCTACCAGATAGAAGAACAGAGGCGGCTGGTCGTTCCAGATCTGGCTGTATAGAAGATATCCTCGATCCATCAGCACCCCCACAATCAATGCAAGACCTTCATCCATAGAAAACCTGAAGATCCCTCGCAACGGGAAGAAGAACAGCGCCATCACTATGATTGTCAATGGCGCCCACACGAACCAGATCACCCGCTTTATCGAGGATATCCGAGTGACATTAATAAATCAGAAACGATAGAATAGATTGCAGAGTTATTCTGCTGCTAAATGCGTGGGGAGATCAGTCTGCCGGATTGTATGGTAACTCGCCGTCGGGGCTCTGTCCAAGCAATCCGAGGACCTGGCGGGTGCTGCGCATGAACATAAGCTGGAACATGACCGCCATCTCGTCCGTGGTGTAAGGCATATTCTCTTCCAGCCACCAGGCCAGCAGTCCTATCCAGGCTCCAGCCAGGCTGTTCAAGATTACATCCAACGGCACCTGGGGGTTCAGCACCAGGCTCTCGCGGGTGGTAAAGTGCAGGATCAGGCTTTCGATCGCATCGCTCAGGATGAGACGCAGGCGCTGCAGCGCATCGTACGTCCCCTCTCCCCGCAGCAAGACCCGGTACAGGTCAGCATTTTGTGCCACGTGCTGGAAAGCCAGGGAGATCACAGGTACTAGCAGCTCTCCCAATTCAGTATCACTGCGATGCTTCAAATCCTCGATCGGGTACCGGGCTAGCTGGTCAACTAGATCATCCACCACATCGCTCACGGTTTGCAGCAGCAGATCTTCTTTGTCACGGTAATGCAGATAAAAAGTCGTCCGTCCAACATCGCCGCGGCTGGTGATCTCCTCGACCGTGACAGAGTCATATCCTTTTTCAAGGATCAATGTAAATAGAGCTTGCTGCAGCTTGCGCCGGGTTCGGCTGACACGGCGGTCAATCTTCTGGGTGGGGAGACTGGACATTATGAGTATTTCGTTAGGGTTTGGAGAATTAGGAGTATTTACCGTTGACTATTGGCAAAATAATACTATAATTCCTGAACACTGTGTTTAGAATTGTATTCTTTGTTTATTATAGCACATTCAGATAAGCCATAGCGATGTCTTCAACACCACTTCAAATCACACCCCAGAGCAGGAACGGCGGACAGCCGCGCCCGCCGGCTCCACTACCCTGTCTGCAGGGCTGCAATGGCGAGCCTCTCATCCAGCTGCGAGGGGTGACAAAGCACTACCGCACCAATACCGGGGATTTCAGCGCCTTGAAAGGTATAGACCTGGATGTATATCCCGGCGAATTTGTGGGCGTGTTTGGAACCTCCGGGGCCGGTAAGACAACCTTGATCAATATGCTTACCGGGGTAGATCGCCTCAGCACAGGAGAGGCGTGGGTAAATGAACTGCCTATCCACACGCTGGATGAAAACCGACTGGCACTATGGCGTGGGCGCAACCTGGGCATCATCTACCAGTCGTTCTACCTGATCCCCACCATTTCGCTGCTCCAGAATGTCATGCTTCCAATGGATGTGTGTGGATTGTACCAGAGGGGGGAAAGCGAGGCGCGCGCTTTGGAGCTGCTGCGCATGGTCGAATTGGAAGATCACGCGCATAAGCTGCCCTCCGCCATCTCCGGTGGTCAGCAGCAGCGCATCGCCATTGCCCGAGCCCTGGCTAACGATCCCCCGATCATCGTCGCCGATGAGCCAACCGGACGGCTGGACTCGGTTACCGCCGAGACGATCTTCCAGATCTTCTACCACCTGGTGCAGCAGGGCAAGACGATTATCATGGTCACTCACGACCGCAGCCTGTCACAAAGGGTAAGCCGCACGCTGCAAATTTCCGATGGCTTGATCACTCACTCTAACTCCCGGAACTGAAACCCGAATTCCCATGGATAGACCTTGCGCCAGCGACTCCGTTCGCTATCTTCCCCTGGATCGATGCAGTGATGATGCATTGATCGAGATGCGGGAGATAGTTAAAACGTTTAAAACCGCCGATACCGAATTCACCGCCCTAAAAGGTGTGACTGCCTGCTTCTACGAGGGTGAGTTCGTCAGCATTGTGGGCAAATCCGGCAGCGGGAAGTCCACTCTGGTCAATATGCTGACCGGCATCGACCATCCCACCTCGGGCAGCGTGCGAGTGGGCGAGTCATTGATCCACAAGTTGAGCGAAAACGATATGTCCGCGCTGGCGCGGGCGCAATCTGGGGATCGTCTTCCAGTTCTTCCAGTTGATGCCCACTCTGACCTGCTGGAAAATGTCATGCTCCCTATGGCGCTATGTGGGAACTGCGGTCCGATAGAGCGGGAGAAGCGCGCCCTGGAACTGCTGGACTTGGTGGGTTTGCACGATTTCGCAGACAAGCTGCCGGCGGCCGTCTCGGGAGGGCAGCAGCAGAGTGCCGCCATCGCCCGGGCGCTGGCAAATGACCCGCCGATCATCTTTGCCGATGAGCCCACCGGCAACCTCGAACTCCCGCACAGCTGATGAGGTATTCGCCATTTTCGACGGTCTGGTCGACCAAGGGAAAACGATACTGATGGTCACGCATGACAGCAGCCTGGCACGCAGGACTCATCGCACGCTGCTGCTGTCGGACGGCGAACTGATACACCCCTGGGTAGCGAATTCCTTCCCGGGGCTCAACCACAACCACATGCTGTGGCTCACCCACCATTTGCAGGTTCGCTACGGTTCGCGCCGGGTACGGCGCTGATCAATGAGAGCAGGCCAACCCCTTCCGGGGTCGTTCTGGTGGACGAGGCGGTCATCTGGAGACCCGCCCAACGGCCATCCGGGCAGTCCGAGGACGAGCTGCCAGGTTGTGCCCTGGGGATATTTTAGCAGCCTGAATCGGCCGGACATCTCCATCTTCAGGCAGGTAACCAGAGACCGGCGACTCTGCTGTTCTGGAGCGAGCCACAGCTGGAATATGGCTCCAGGAAGAACCATCCCTTAGGGAGCAGCTGCGCACATCCAGTGCAATCCACCCTTCTGCCGAGTCCCACAGGAGGCAGTTTGATGGCACGGCCGCGCGTTCAGAAGGTCTTCTCGGACCTGTGGGGCAACCGGCAGCGCTCGCTGCTTGTGCTGGCTTCGATCGTGGTCGGATTGTTTGCCATTGGTGTCGTTGGCACAATTTATGTGATCGGTCCGCAAGATATGCAGGCCAGTTACTCGGCCTACAAATCCTGCCAATCTGTCTATCCTGGCGACCCCCTTTGACCGCTGCCTGGTAGAACATATTGGGGGAATACCCGGTGTACGTCGCACTGAAGGGGCACGCACTTCTCAGCACCCGGCTGGAAGCAGAGCCCGGCAAGTGGATTTCCATCGACTGAAGGCGACCAGGGATCCCGGGCAGGTGAGAGATCAACCAGGTTCAGCCTTGTGGATGGGCGTCTGGCCGCCCGACGAGCGGGAGATCGTTATCGACAGCTATAAACTTGAAGACACCAATGCCAGTGTCGGTGATATGGTCACCCTGGAGCTTCCTTCCGGAAAAAACCGTCAGCTCAAACTGGTAGGGGTGATGCAGGACCTGAGCATTGGCGCTGACGGCGATGCAGGCGGCTTTTTTAACTGCCCCTGTGCAGGGATACATCAGCATGGATAGCGCTGGAGTGGCTGGAACAGCCGCTCCCTGACGTGTATAATCGCTGTACGTTACTCTGGAAGGGAGATACCGACAATCGCCGCAACCTTGAATCGGCCGCCCAGGCAGTTCGCGAAGAAGTAAAACATTGTAATGAGCAGATTATCAGCATGGTCCCTGCGCAGCTCGTACGATCACCCCAACCTGTATCTGGTCGGGCGATCCTGGCGGTGCTGGTGGTAATCGGTTTGCTGGTATCTTTCTTGAGTGGGTTCCTGATCGCCAATACATTGCAGGCAATTATGAACCAGCAGGTGCAGCAGATCGGCATCCTGAAAACAGTCGGGGCGCGCCGTTTGCAGATCGCTGGTCTTTACCTGCTGCTTAGCCTGTTGTTCGGCGTGCTGGCTTATCTTGTCGCACTGCCGGCTGCTCATGCTGGTGGGTTTACGATCGTCGATTACCTCACCGTCCAGATGAATTACATCTTCTACGGTCCTCGGCTGGTTCGTACCGGTGGCGGTCTCTGATGGCAGTGATTGCCGTGCTGATGCCCCAGATCGCGGCCTTGCTGCCGGTACGCCAGGGGACACGCATCAGCGTCCAGGAGGCGCTCAGCGGATACAGCCAGAGCAATCCCCCGGAGCGCAGTTGGTTGGACCGCCAAATCAGCCGTCTGCGCAATTTCTCTCTGCTGCTGGTGGTCTCTCTGCGCAACACTTTCCGCCGAAAGTGGCGCCTGGTGCTAACCCTGATCACGCTGACCTTTGGCGGGGCGGTTTTCATTGCAACCTTCAACGTGCGCGTCTCGATGATGGACTATATCGGGCAGATCATCCAGTATTTCGTGGCGGATGTCAATGTCACCCTGGATCGCTCCTATCATATCGACGAAGTCTACAGAAAAAATTCTCGAAGTGCCAGGGGCAGCTCGCAGGTCGAGGGCTGGATGTTTGCCCGCACCGAGCTGGTGATGCAGGATGGATCGATCGGCGAGAGCGTCTCCTTGCTGGCGCCGCCTGCTGACAGCCCTTTGATCGAGCCCATCTTAGTAGATGGCCGCTGGATTGTGCCAGGCGACCGTAATGCGATTGCATTGAGCGAGTTATTCTTGGAAGAGTTTCCTGACCTCCGGTGGGGGATACAATTCGCCTGAGGGTGAATGGTAAAGAGACTGATTGGGTGGTGGTCGGTTTCTTCCAGATGGGCGGCAAGGTGAGCGGCTTTTCAGCCTATACCAGCTATGAGTATCTATCCGAGCTATCACATCAGACCGGGCGGGCTATGGGATATCGTGTGGTCTCCCAGCAATCCGACTTGACACTGGAACAGCAGAACGCCCTGGGCAAAGCGATTGAAACCTACCTGGGGCAATCCGGCATCCGTGTGGTAGATGTTAGTGCTGGGCAATCGCTAACGAAAAAAGCCAGTGATGGCTTCACGATACTGACTGCCATTCTACTCTTCCTGGCGTTATTGACTGCTCTGGTAGGCTCTATCGGTTTGACAGGGACAATGAGTCTGAACGTCATGGAGCGCACCCGCGAGATCGGCATATTGCGCGCGATTGGTGCTACCGACCAGGCTCTTATGCGCATGGTGCTGGTAGAAGGTTCCCTGATCGGTATCCTGAGCTGGATACTGGCGTCTGTGGCTGCATTTCCTATCAGCGAGATCATGTCCGATAGTATCACCCTGGCTTTGTTTGGCAGTCCTGCAAACTTCGGTTTTACTCCAACTGGATTCATCGTCTGGCTGGTGATCGTCATCATCCTGTCGGTTTTGGCCAGTGTCCTCCCTGCTCGCAACGCCACCCGGCTTACAATCCGGGAGGTGTTATCTTATGAATAATCTAACATGATGGTAAAAAATAATATGAAACCTAAACTATTCCTACTATTCATCCCAATCTTGCTGCTGCTGGCAGGCTGCCAGATCAACACCCAGGCCGCTCAGGAACCCACTCAGATACCGGTTGTGACCGGAGAGAGTGGAGTGACCGTAGAGGGCAAGCTCGTGCCGCTGGAGGATGTCCAGCTAAGCTTCAACATGCCAGGCCTGATCACTGAGGTGCTGGTTGTTGAAGGCGAGAACGTCGAACAGGGTCAGGTGCTCGCCCGTCTGGACCAGCGACCGCGTCTTGCATCCGCAGTTGCGGCTGCCGAGCTGGAAGTCGTTACTGCCCAGCAGGCGCTCGAGACGCTGCAGGAAAACGTCAATGTGACCAGCGCCGCCGCACAGCAGCGTGTTGCGTCCGCCAGGGACGCTGTGCGCTACGCAGAACGCTACCTGAACAACCTGAACAGCGGCAGCCGTGGGACGGATGTCGACAAAGCTGAAGCCAACGTAGTGCTGCTGAAAGACCGTCTGGACAAAGCGCGTGAAGATTACGCTCCCTATGAAAACAAGCCTGAAGACAACGTGAAGCGCGCCACGTATCTCTCGCGCATGGCGGACGCCCAGCGCAAATACGACGATGCGGTGCTGCTGCTCAACAACCTGCAAGGCACCCCGGGCGATATCGACCTGGCAGTCGCCGAAGCAAACCTCTCTCTGGCGCAGGCTGAGCTGGCGTTGGCGGAAGCGGATTACGAAGAAGTGAAGTCCGGTCCCGACCCGGACGATCTGCAGGCCGCACAAGCCCGGCTGGCAGCTGCCGAAGCAGCTTTAACCGCCGCCCAGGCCACCCTGGCAGATTCAGAGCTGGCAGCGCCAATTTCTGGCACTGTGGTGCGTCTTGACTTCAAGGCAGGCGAGCAGGCTGTCCCGGGTAGAACTGTCGCTGTCCTGGCGGATTTCAACGGATGGGTGGTGGAAACCGAGGATTTAAACGAGATGGAAGTCCCCGCAATTCAGGAAGGTCAGTCTGTGGTCTTGATCCCGGATGCCATGCCCGAACTGGAACTGGACGGACAGGTGGAATCCATCAGCCAGATTTACGAGGAAAAACTTGGCGATGTGACCTACACTTCCCGCATCACCCTCGCTGAGAATGACCCTCGCCTGCGCTGGGGCATGACCATCAAAGTCCGATTCCAGCCTTGATAACCGTAAAGAAAGACTGGCATGAATTCAGTACATCACGACCGGTACACCAATAAATTTCCCCCGACGCGGGGAATCTGGGCTGCCCTGATCGGGCTGGTCTGCCTTTGTCTGGCAGGCTGCCAGGCTGTTCCGCAGGCGCAGGGCAGCGTACCAGTAGTTTTAGCTGCTGCGGATGAGCCCACCGCCGTTCAGGTAAAAGGTCGCCTGGTGCCCCGCAATTACGTCACCCTGACCTCCCCGGTGGGCAGCCGCATCGAGCAAGTGATCGTGGTTGAAGGTCAGCAGATTGTTGCAGGGGATGTGCTGGTTCAGCTTGAAGGGCATGAAGCCAGCGCTTCCGAAATCGCGGCTGCACAGCTCGACCTGATCCTGGCAGACCAGCAGATCGACACGCTTTACAAAGAAGCCGGACTGGAGCTGGCACAGACCGAGCTTGATCTCGCACAAGCAGTCCGAGAACAGGCCTTTGCTCAGGATCGCTACGACAGCCTGGCATCGCCCGTACCACAGCAAGATATCGACCAGGCATATGCAAACCTGATGCTGGCGGAAAAGCAGCTTGCAGAAGCTCACCATGACCTCGAGAAAGTGCAGAAGCGATTTATCAATAAAAACAGTATCTACTGGCTCTTTATCAACCGGCGTCAATTCAAGCTGAGCATCACCCTGCTAGAGGCAGAGCTGGCAGACTGCCAGCGGCGCTTCCAGGACGCCCAGGACAAACACCAGGACCTTCTCGCATGGCCCGATCCCGTCGACCTGGCACTGGCCCAATCCAGGCTGGAGCAGGCCAATGTCGATCTGGAGCGCATCCAGGATAAGCGCGATGATCTGCTCAGTGGACCGGATGCAGATGAACTTCAACTCGCCCAGGCACGCCGGAAAGCAGCGCAAAGCCGGTTGGCAGCCGCGCAGGTGGCGCTGGCATCAACCGAGCTGCGCGCACCGATGGATGGGGTCGTTGTGGAACTGAAAGCCAAGCCCGGCGAATGGCTGCCCAACGGGCAGACAGCTGTCGTGCTGGCCGACCTCGGACAGTGGATGGTCGAAACCGAAGACCTCGACGAAATGCTGGTGCCCGACCTTCAGCCCGGTCATATGGTCATCCTGACGGTGGATGCCATCCCCGAATTATCGCTAAAGGGCCGGGTAGAAAAGATCGACTTGCTGTCCACCGAAGAGGATGAAGATGTTTATTACACCGCCTATATCTCCCCTGACGGCAGCGATCCCCACCTGCGCTGGGGCATGACCGTGCGGGTCGAGGTCAACCAGGTCCAGACCGACCAATGGGACTCAAGCGGGTAGCGGCATTTTGATCGCCCCATCCAGCCGAACGCGCACCACGTGGCAGGATCCCTTTCCGAAAACCCGCTCGATCTGAGCGACATACGTACCCAACAGATCATCTGGCACAAATGCCTGAATGGTCCCGGCAAAGCCTCCTCCGTGCACCCGCCAGGCCCCGCTGCCCCGTAAGACTGCTTCGCTGATCATCAACGCGATCGATATCCCCTGCTGATCGACCGATTTAGGTGAATAGCAATTCTGTAAATACATCCATGAGCTCTCCCCGGATTCGATGATCAACTGCAGGAAGAGAGGGAAGTCTCCCGCTTCCAGCGCATTCACCTGCTCTATAACACGCCGGTCATCGGCGTAGAAGTGGAGCGCCCGCAGGATAGCCCGGTCGCTCACTACCTGACGCAGGTCGGCTGCTCGCTCCAGCACCTGATCGGACGAGAATTCACGCAGCACCTGCCCGCCCAGTGCTCTGGCAACCGACTTCATCTCGTTCTCCACAGCTTCGTATTCCACGCTCAGCCCGGCATGGTCGCCGGCGGTATCCACGATCACCATCGAGGAGTCGCAGGCAGTGAAATCGAAATCGACTTTCTTAACGACTGGTCGTTCCATATCCTGGAAATCGATAGTCACGAAACCGCCCACCGCGCAGGTCGTCTGGTCCATCTGCCCGCAGGGTTTGCCGAAATAGTGGTACTCCGCATAATGCCCGATCTGGGCCAGGAGCACCGCCTCGACTTCTCCCCGGTTGTAGAGATGGCTCAGAACGATTGCGATCAGGACTTCATAGGCAGCCGAGGAGCTCAGCCCGGAGCCTTTCGGCACCAGGCTGGTAGCAACGGCATCGAAACCACCCAGCTGCAGGCCTAGCTGCCCGAAACGGGCGCACACACCGCGCACCAGGGAATCGGCGGTGTATTTCTCGGTCTCTACAACTTCCAGATCGTCCAGATGCACCACTGCTGGCGGGTAGCCCTGCGAATGCACCCGCACTACACCTGCATCATTGGGGGCCGCCACGGCGATAATATCCAGATCGACAGCGGCTGCCAGCACCCGGCCGGCGTTGTGATCGGTATGGTTGCCGCCTACCTCACTGCGCCCCGGGGATGAGAAGACCTGCATCTGTTCATGTTCTGGAAACGCGGCAGCGAAGCTTTCCACCAGGTCCAGATAGCGCTGTCTGTGCTGCTAAATCATTCGCGCCTGTCTGCCGTACAGGCTGGCCAGGTAAGCCTCTCCAGCTTCAGAGCTCAAGTATCCAGTGATCTGGTCTTGCGTAGGCATCGGTGATCCCTTCATTCTCGGGCGAGGTCTAGATTGCGGGCAGCACCCGCGCAGCGACATCCGCTTCGCTTACCGGGACGGGTATCCCGCCATGCAAATACCAATCCTCGATGTACTCGGTCTCCTCACCGGGGTCGAGCAAAGTCAGCGGGCTCAGCGTCTCCATCTCCAGGATCTCGTCATTCAGGAAGCATTCGAAACAGCAGCCCATATCCGGATATACCGCCTGCGGTTCGTATTGGAACTTCTTGACGAACAGGTGCCCTCCCCGGGCGTACGCCGCCCAGCCATCCGGCACGCTGGCGCCGATCTTCTGCGGCGTGCTGTCCTGCGGGTCTTGACGCAGCAAGATATACTCACGACCCAGGCTCAGCCGCTCGTCAGACAGGTCGCTGTAAGCCCACAGGGCCAGGCTGCTGGCCGGTTGCAGGTTATCAGGGTGAGGTCCACGGGCGGGCAGCGGAAGAACAGCTGTGCCACCCGGCGCCATTACCGACAGGCACCAAACCGACAGCTCCACAGGCCATACCCCGAGATTGCGCAGGCGATGTACGACCCGGGCATGGGCTTCCGTCTCGTCCAGTGAGATCTCGATCTCCTTCTGTATGCCGGTCAGCGCTTCAACCGGCTGGATAGCATGCAGCCCCGTGTAACCGGACAACACCTCAATCGCAGAATTGTCCGGGGCATAGGTGCGAGGCTGCGCTTCCGGGGCATGCCACAGACGGTGACCGCCATAACTGCGCCATTCCTCGCCACCCGTCTGCCCTACATCTGCCTCGAATTCCTTGAATTCATTCTCGCCGCCTGAAAATCCAAAGCGGATGATGCGCGGTCCAACGTCGGCCGTTAATACCACCTCCACCCGGTCATTATCCATGCGGTAGCAGTTCTGCCAGTCGCGATAGGTGACTTTCTCAATTTGCATCGATGTACTCCTCAACGGTTTTTTCAAATTATACATCCCGGCACAGGCGCGGGCAAGCTGCCATCACCCCCTTAGGTCGTTAAACAAAGGAGCGGCACCATTACCGGTACCGCTCCATGCTGTTTGACTGGAAGCTGCTTTCTATTCTTCCTCGCCGAATGCCGCTTGCAGTTCTGCTTCCTGCTCAGCGGACAGATTGGACTGGATCAGCTCCATCTCAGTTCCCTTGAAGGCATCCGCCACCTTATCCAGCACACCGCCGCTGGACAGCACGAACAGTGCCGAGGTACCGGGGGTGACTTTCTGTTGGACTTCCTTAATAAATTTATCGTCGATCCCATAATCGGCGAACTTTCCCGTCAGTGCGCCCATCGCTGCTCCGACCGCCAGACCGAAGAACGGTACGAAGAAGAGCAGACCGAACAGCATGCCCCAGAATGCGCCTTGCATCGCGCCGACACCGGCCAGGTTGACTGCCTGCTTGGTTTTGGGCTTGTCTTTGCCTTCCGGCCAGCTAACGGTGGCTGCATCCTGGACTGTGATGAGCTGCTGCTTCTGCAGGCTTTCCAGCTTGGCGAGAGCCTGCTGTGCGCCTTCAGGCGTGTTGAATTTCCAAACACTTAATGTTGCCATATTCATTTCTTCCTTTCAATATTGGATTTTGGAGTTATCAGATAAGTATTCTAACACAACCAGCTTCCAGATTGCCAGAAGGAGGGTAAATTTAATAATATTCCTATACTTCAGGGCGAAGCTGGGTAGAACTGATCCGGCTGCCATAGATTGAATTGTGTATAATTTTCCGTAGGAGGAAATTCCATGCAGATCGAGATTCTGTACCAGACCCTCATATTCCGTAGCCAGGGTCCGGCTGGACCGCAATGAAAAGATCCAGGTCGAAAGCGGGGCCATGGTCGGCATGTCTCCGGATATCGCTATGGAAACCGAAGCCAAGGTGGTCTCGAAATCCATCACGCGCTCCATGTTCGGCGGCGAGGAGCTTTTTATGAACACCTACACCGGTGTCGCGGATGGGGACAGCATTCTGTTGGCGCCTCCGCTGCCCGGTGATATCGCCGTGATCGAGATGCGCGGCGAGACGCTGCTGGTGCAGTCTGGCTCCTACCTGGCCTCCAGTGAGGGAGTCACTGTGGACACCAAATGGTTGGGGCTAAGACCTTCTTCGGCAGCGAAGGGCTGATCATGCTCAAAATCGGCGAATGGTAA
>CAVPYB010000003.1:0-632565 GCA_963709875.1 uncultured Chloroflexia bacterium
ATAAATATGAGAGGAAATCCATAAATAAACAAGGTATCCGTTCAGTTGGGTAAAAACCGATCTTGACAAGTGCCAAAGAGTTCTGAAAATAGGTGAGGAAAAGCAGTTGGGAAAATGGCTGATTGGAAGTAAACTGGGACTATGAAACTGCCGCCCGAATTGTCCATACCCGAAGAAGATTGGGAGCGCACGCCGCGGTCTGTGCAAGTGGTTTTGCTTGCGCTGTGGCAGGAGAACCTGATGCTCAAACAGCAAATCGCGGAGTTGCGAGCAGAACTGGAAAAACTGAGCGAGCGGGTCAACAAGAATTCGCGCAACTCTTCCAAACCGCCCTCCTCGGATGCACCGCAAAGCCGCAGATATCCTAAGCGAGAAGTGAGTGGGCAGAAAAAGGGCGGTAAAAAAGGGCATCATGGCAGAGGTCGGAAACTGAAGCCGCCGGAGGAAGTGAGCCGAGTGGTGGTGAGTAAGCCGACTGCCTGCTGCGAGTGTGGTGCTTTGTTGCTGGGAGCGGACCCGCATCCGGAGCGCCATCAGGTGAGTGAGCTGCCCCGAATTGAGCCAGAGATGGTTGAATACCAACGACACACCTTGAGTTGTTGTGTTTGCGGCACCCGCAACCGAGCCGATTGGCCGGCGGAGATGCCCAGGGGTAGTTTTGGGGAACGCCTGCAAGCTTTGATCGGGTATTTGGGTGGGCGTTTCGGGGTCAGCCAACGGGACATCGCCGAAATGTTGCAAAGTATCTTTCACGTCGAAATTAGTCTGGGAAGTATTCCGGCTCAGGAACGCTGCGTGAGCCAGGCGTTGGAAAAAGCAGTGCACACAGCCCAAGAACATGTTCAACAGCAAGCGGCTGTGAACCTGGACGAGACCAGTTGGCATGAGTTGAGCCGCAACTTCTGGCTGTGGGTATGCAGTACGCCATCTGTGACCGTCTTTCGTTTGTTCCAAACCCGCGGAGCGGCAGGTGCCGCACAATTGTTGGGCGAGGATTTTGATGGGATTGTGGGGTCGGATCGCTACAGCGCTTACAACTGGCTGGATCCAGCCAAAAGGCAAGCCTGTTGGGCGCATTTGAAGCGCGATTTCCAGGCGCTTGTCGAGCGAGGTGGTCAGTCTAAGACCATTGGTCGTCTGCTGTTGGCTCAAGTCAAACTGTTTTTCGGCTTGTGGCATCGGGTTCGGGATGGCACCCTCTCCCGTCTCGATTTCCAAGCCGCCATGCAGCCGATCCGCCACGAAATCCACTGCCTGCTGCATATCGGAACCTGCGTGAAACACACCCAAACCCGCAAAACTTGCCTGAATATCCTCAAGTTGGAAGCGGCTCTCTGGACTTTTGTGGACCAGGATGGCATTGAACCGACCAACAATGCTGCCGAACGGGCCTTGCGGCGGGGCGTCATCTGGCGGCGACGCAGTTTCGGTACCCAAAGTGAGGCCGGAAGTCGCTTTGTTGAGCGCATCCTGACGGTTGTGACGACCTTGCGCCAACAATACCGGGATGTCCTGGACTATTTGACTGCAGCTTGCAAAGCTCGTACGCTCGGCATACCTGCCCCTTCCTTGTTGCCAGTCGATTAAGTCGTTTTCTCGATTCATCGTGTATACCAACTGAACGGATACATAAAAAATACTATAACTACATAGAGATAGGAGACTCTTGCAGTAAACCGAAAAATAACTCACGAAAACTCATGTTTATAGTATCCGTTCAGTTGGGTAAAAACCGATCTTGACAAGTGCCAAAGAGTTTGAAAATAGGTGAGGAAAAGCAGTTGGGAAAATGGCTGATTGGAAGTAAACTGGGACTATGAAACTGCCGCCCGAATTGTCCATACCCGAAGAAGATTGGGAGCGCACGCCGCGGTCTGTGCAAGTGGTTTTGCTTGCGCTGTGGCAGGAGAACCTGACGCTCAAGCAGCAAATCGCGGAGTTGCGAGCAGAACTGGAAAAACTGAGCGAGCGGGTCAACAAGAATTCGCGCAACTCTTCCAAACCGCCCTCTTCGGATGCACCGCAAAGCCGGAGATATCCCAAGCGAGAAGCGACGGGACAGAAAAAGGGTGGTAAAAAAGGGCATCATGGCAGAGGTCGGAAACTGAAGCCGCCGGAGGAAGTGAGCCGAGTGGTGGTGAGTAAGCCGACTGCCTGCTGCGGGTGTGGTGCTTTGTTGCTGGGAGCGGACCCGCATCCGGAGCGCCATCAGGTGAGTGAGCTGCCCCGAATTGAGCCAGAGATCGTTGAATACCAACGACATACCTTGAGTTGTTGTGTTTGCGGCACCCGCAATCGAGCCGATTGGCCGGCGGAGATGCCCAGGGGTAGTTTTGGGGAACGCCTGCAAGCTTTGATCGGGTATTTGGGTGGGCGTTTCGGGGTCAGCCAACGGGACATCGCCGAAATGCTGCAAAGTATCTTTCACGTCGAAATTAGTCTGGGAAGTATTCCGGCTCAGGAACGCTGCGTGAGCCAGGCGTTGGAAAAAGCAGTGCACAAAGCTCAAGAACATGTCCAACAGCAAGCGGCTGTGAACCTGGACGAGACCAGTTGGCATGAGTTGAGCCGCAACTTCTGGCTGTGGGTGTGCAGTACGCCATCTGTGACCGTCTTTCGTTTGTTCCAAACCCGCGGAGCGGCAGGTGCCGCACAATTGTTGGGCGAGGATTTCGATGGGATTGTGGGGTCGGATCGCTACAGCGCTTACAACTGGCTGGATCCAGCCAAAAGACAAGCCTGTTGGGCGCATTTGAAGCGGGATTTCCAGGCGCTTGTCGAGCGAGGTGGTCAGTCTAAGACGATCGGTCGTCTGCTGTTGGCTCAAGTCAAACTGTTTTTCGGCTTGTGGCATCGGGTTCGGGATGGCACCCTCTCCCGTCTCGATTTCCAAGCCGCCATGCAGCCGATCCGCCACGAAATCCACTGCCTGCTGCATATCGGAACCTGCGTGAAACACACCCAAACCCGCAAAACTTGCCTGAATATCCTCAAGTTGGAAGCGGCTCTCTGGACTTTTGTGGACCAGGATGGCATTGAACCGACCAACAATGCTGCCGAACGGGCCTTGCGGCGGGGCGTCATCTGGCGGCGACGCAGTTTCGGTACCCAAAGTGAGGCCGGAAGTCGCTTTGTTGAGCGCATCCTGACGGTTGTGACGACCTTGCGCCAACAATACCGGGATGTCCTGGACTATTTGACTGCAGCTTGCAAAGCTCGTACGCTCGGCATTGCGGCTCCTTCCTTGTTGCCAGTCTATTAAGTCGTTTTCTCGATTCATCGTGTATACCAACTGAACGGATACCCAATTGGTTCAAAAACTGCTCCAATTTCTCTTGTGCTGTGTCTTTTTTAACTTCAAGCCGATGAACTCGATATTTCATTTTTTAATCCTTCTTTCTAATTTCTATTGGATTTCATAGAGTTCGGCACCTGCCCTGTGAAAGCAAATCTACCGAAAGGCTTTATATAAACTGGACACGGCGAGTAATGTCCAAGCAATGATACCGATAAATCCCACCAAGCGTCCAAGAACTGGCCAAGAGGATTCCCATATCCACAACCCTACCATGATAGGGGTAAAAATTACCCAGATGATAATCTTTGGTACTGGATGCAATGCTTGGCCCCAATTCCAGAGTACATCCAGCCACTCCCGATTCACAACCAATGCGGTGACGAATCCAACCCACAGCACCACGAAAACCATGTTGGCGTAGGTGCTCATAATCCGTGGAACGGTGACGCCCCAGAATATTGAGTCCTTCATAATCGCTCTCCTTCAGAAACCAATTCGTATCTTGATCGAAGAAATATTTTTGCACATGAAATTAAGCCGCCCAACGATGGCGTAACCTGCCTGCGTTTTGGCTTAGGACGCTGCTCATTCAGAGCCAATGCTTGCATTTTACGCCCAGGCCTCCGCTGCGAAGCAGGTCATGGTTCACGCGGGGTTAGGGCGTCCATCCTACGGCGAATACAGCAAATAAAATACCTCACGTTATACAATATTGATCCCACTGCAAAAACGACCAGACCAAATTGGTCCAGTATCTACCCTCCTCAAAGTGAGGATTCTTAATATAATCAGACCGAAACCATACCGAGGGTCTGAAAGATGTACAAACCTAATAAGCGCCACCTGCAACCGCTCTTGATCAGCAACGTTAACGAACTGCCGGAGAAAAAACGCAAACGATTAGCGAACTCCTGGGCCGAGGACTTCTATCGCGACTTCTTCAGCCGGATCGATGAAGATGCCTTTGCAGGCTTGTACGTCGATCATCCTTCCCGGCCGAACGTGCCGGTCAACTGGTTGGTGGGGCTGGAGACGCTCAAAGCAGGTTTTGGGTGGAGCGACGAAGAACTGTACGATCATTTCTGCTTTGATCTGCAGGTGCGTTATGCCTTGGGCATCCATGATCTAAACGAGAGCGACTTTGATCTGCGGACCCTGTATAACTTCCGCGAGCGACTGAGCCGCTACAACCTGGAACAAGGCACGAACCTGCTGGCCCAAGCCTTTGAGGCCATCACCGATCAACAATTGACGACCTTGCAGGTCAAGACGGGCAAACAGCGCATGGACAGCACCCAGATCGCCAGCAACATTCTGGAGATGAGCCGCTTGCAGCTCTTGGTGGAAGCGCTGCAGCGGATGCAGCGCAGCCTCTCGGAAGATGACCAGCAGCGCTATGCCGAAATCTTGGCCCCTTTTGTGCAAGGCCATTCGGGGCAGTACGTGTACCGGATCAAAGGCAAAGAAGCCACGCAGACCCACCTGGAGCAGATCGGAAAGGTGATCTATGATCTTTTGAAAGAACTGCGCCCAGGTTACGCTCAAGAACGGGCCTATCAGGTGCTGGAGCGTTTCTTTGACGACCATTTCCAGTTGCAGGAGCGGAGGGTATCTCCCAAGCGCAACCAGGAGTTGTCAGCCGACAGTTTACAATCAGTGGATGACCTGGAAGCCACTTTTCGTCGTAAAGGTTCCAAAGACTACAAAGGTTATGTGGCCAACCTGAGCGAAACCTGCGACCCGGAGAATGAAGTCCAGTTGATCACCAAAGTACAAGTGGCCCCCAACAACACCAACGACAACAGCCTGTTGTTGGCCGCCTTGCCCGACTTGAAGGACCGCACCGGTTTGGAGACGCTCTACACGGATGGACCTTATGCCGGTCCCGAGGTCGATCAAGCCCTGCGGCAGCACCAGGTGGAACAGATCCAAACGGGCATCAATGGCAAAATCCTGGACCCCAACAAGCTGTATTTAGCCGATTTCGAGATCGAGCAAGATGAGCAGGGCGTTCCCACCCGCATTACCTGCCCCCAGGGACAAACTGTGGCGGTCGAACTGAGCCGTCGGGGAGGTAGTTATCAAGCGGATTTCGGCCCGGCCGTCTGTCTGAGCTGTCCCTTTCATCTCGAAGCACGCTGCCCGGCTCAGCCTGGGAAGAAGCGGGCCTCCTTCCGCTTGAGATTTACGCCCAAACAGATGGCTGTGTCCCAACGACGACGCAAAATGCGGCAGAGCAAGCAGGATGGCAAGAACCCCAGAGCTGCCATCGAAGGCACGGTCCGAGAAGTCAAACATCCTTTCCCGGCTGGCAAGTTGCCAGTCCGAGGTCTCTTCCGCATGACTTGCTTGATGGTCTCATCGGCCGCCATGACCAACGTGCGCCGCATTCACCATTATTGGGAAGAGCAAAGAAAGCTAGCAAGACAGAAAATGGGTGCTGAACAGGGTCCGAATGCCAACCCCCAACACCAAGACCTTTCTTTTGCCTCTTTTCTGAAGGCATTGTTGACCTGCCAGAGAGCGTTTTCCGCACGTCCGAATGCCTATTTCGGTTTTTAAAGTGCTGTTATTGCAGTGCGATCAATATTGATTCAGCCATCAGATTCTAAAGGGGCTTGTCGTGTTTTCGACAGATTGATCCCACCCCAAACCAGACAAATGACGCCTGCCATCAGGAGCCCGAAGCCAAGTGGCTTCTGTGGTTCCATGACCACCCATATGCTGCCGAAGACCAGCCAGACAACCCCGCTCCCCGCTACGCTGCGTGGTTTCTTTCGCATGAAGTAGGCCCAGACTGAGCCACCCGCTAAAAATAAGGCAACAAACCCTACATAACGTAGGCTGAGAAACCTGGTCCAAGGACTCTCAGGGACAAAGTCCTGCTGCAGCATAGTGGACGGCAGCGGCTGGCTAATGGTGATTGTTCCCTGGCGGACGGCAGCCACAGCATAATTTATCGCATCGGCTGTTGGCACCCAAAGATCAGGCATTAGACCCTCTTCCTCGCGGAATTCCTTATCCAGATAGAGACCGAAGTTGATGGGAAGCCATACCATCAATTTCGAATGTGGCAGTTGGTGAGCGCCAGCATTGCCAAATGTGAGGCAGCCCATACTATTCTCGCCCACAAGTACCACGTTCTCCGCCTGTGAAAGGCGCATGATCAGGCCTTCTCCCGCAGAGGCAGTACTGCCATTTATCACCAGGATTACGGTAGTGTCGTTGGGGATCAAAGGCACCAGGGGGAAGTACGGACCCACCCAGCTCGGTTGGCGCGTCCCGCTTTCGAAGGCCTCGACAATTTTGGTATGCCGTTCTGCATCATCCCTGTAGATAGCGGCATCAGGATTTTGATCATATAAGTCGTTGAACAAATTCGCGCGGGCAGCCATCGTGGTTTTGCTATTTAGCTCCGAAAAGATAAACACAGATTCCGCTCGCTCGCCGGTTAAACCCTGGATCCAACTGATGGGCCAACGTTCGTTACCGCCATGGTTGCCGCGGATGTCGACAATGATCACCGGCTCACCCCGATGGTTGCTGGCCGTTCTGACAAATTGGTTGAGCGCATCAGCATATGGGTCTGAAAAAGAACGAACACGCACCACTGGAATGCCACCGATGATGTCCTCACGGAAAATATCTTCCGAAAAGTAGGTGAAATTCGATCGTTGCAGCTTGATCTCAAATTGGCGCTCCCCGGTTTCGTTCGCGGCCGTCATCAGCAAAGGTGCCGGTTCCGCCGAAGAGAGCAAGCCCAAGCGATAGATGGCTTCCCCCTGATCGTTGAGTGAGGGAAGAACAAACGGAGCGGGATCACCACCGTTGATCGACACTACTGTGTACGCTGTGTCATCGATTGCAAACTGATATCCGCCGCTTTCCAGCGTCATTTCCAGGCGCGTGTCATACCAGAAATCTTGATGACTGGCGTATTGAAAATCCCCAATCTTCATATGGCAGTCGACAATAAAACTAAGATGGTCGTGAATTAAGCTGGAAAATGCGTTGCTGGACCAGGAGGATTGGGACGATAGATCCTGCAGGATGCGTTCCCTTGCCTGCTCGAATTCTCCATTCTGGTTGAAGAACGCATACCCGGAATAACCGTGGGAGAAAAGATAGAACAGGCGCTCCACATCCTCCACCGCCTGCGAGGTGGAAATACTCCCGCGGGGCCTGGCCTTAACGTCCATTGTCAAGTCCGCCAGCGGCAGTTCCACGTCATCCCACTCAAAGAGCAATTGATCCATATAGTCGCGCACGCCCTCATCCAGATCGGCGTCGAACGTGGTCTGAATCCAATCGGAAGCTGGTGGTGCAGCGGCGATGATGGCGCGGGCGGTTTCTTCGGCCGCGTTCCGCGTCAGAAGCATATCTGCCCCGGAGCAGATGTAAACGGTCCGCCCCTCCGTCCAAGGGCTCTCCTTTTGGATGACAACGTGGCGGTCTGTGGCCGTGCGGAGCGTCTCGATCTCCTCCGCCGTCAGAATCCCACGGATTATCTCGCCAGTAACCACATCATCGGGATGACCCAAGAGAATCAAATTCTTGTCCTTTACTGATTCGGGCAAAACGGAGCCCTCAAGGATGACCCATTCCAAACGCAATTGCCTGAGCCATAATGAAAAATCCTGAATGAACCGCGCATCCGTCTCGTTGGCAATGATGATGGTGTTCTTCGGCAGCAGGTTGCCCGGTTCGGTTAAATGATCGTGGCTACCGTCCGCAATGCCTGATGTGGGGATAGCAAAACAAAGCGCTAATAAAATCAAGATGGCTGGTAATTTCATCTTTTCGGCCAGGCGGTGCGCTCCTTCGAATTTACGCCCGTAGGCGCTGTTTGGTTATGCGGCTGGTAATTAGGATTTCTTTATCCGAAGAATTACCTTTGAAAGCTTAGTATCCATTATCTGAACGACCTTAAATATGTAAGCGGCCTAACGGCCTCGAGCTGAGCAGCGCCAAACGCCTTCATCAATCATTTTCCCGCATCAACTCTATCGATTCCAATCAAAATCTTGGTCCTGTTTTGGCGTCCGCTCCAGCGAGTTGTTATCCCGCGCCAGCTTGACCGAGTCACCGAGTCGATGGATGCATCCGGCTCTTTCGGGCCATACTGACGGATCACAAGCATGGACTCTGGGCGAGCGGTTTACCGATTTAGATGGCCTGTGTCATTCAGGGGTCGGCAGAGTGACCTCCGGGCGCCATCTCCACGCCAGCCAGGCGATTACGACGAGCCCCACCAACTCCAGTGCCGTGAACCAGTAGTCATCCAAGTCCCCTGGCGGATTCGTGATGATAGCGACCGCGATGATGAGAACGACCAGTAGGTTTGCCCTACGGCTCCATACAGGCAGAAGCAAATGGTTCAAGGGCACCATGAGGATGGGCATAGCGAGAATGATTTCCCGCGACTAACAGGAGACTTTCTGGCACCGTTTGGTTCAGCATCTGCTCCACAAACTCCGGATTGGCAAGCTCATGGATATCCCGAAACAGCATGCTCAAGAGGACAAAGACCCAGAGAGCCGATAGACTGGAAGCTCTTCGCATGTTTGTAAGTTCAGTGCGCAAGTCAAGATCGGAATCAGGCATGATGGTATATTTCCTCCAGTCGATATGGGCGGATAAATGCTGCCGTTCGAATTTGCGTTGGAAAAAAAGCCGTCAGGCGAAAACAGTTTACGGCATGTACTCTCCGCGGGATAACGGAAAAGCTCAGCCGCCGGGCGGCGCTCGCAAACCCCGAAAATCTTCAAACCCACACCCTCTGCTTTTGGGGCCCCGACCGCACGGGCGCAGCCCGGTCGGCTGCAGCAGGTGTTAGCTGGCAAGCCGTTGATAATCGTCCCGGCGCTGCAGAATGGCTTGATCAGACAAAGGTCGTCTCAAGCAGGCGAACCGCTTTTTCAACACCCTGTTCCAAACGAATCTGATTGCCAAGGTCGGAAGCCGTCGTATGGAACAGTTCACTCCGAACCAATTCATCCAGGGCAGTAACTAAACCGGTTTCGTCCAGTTTTGTACGACGAATAGGTTGCGGTCCGACACCTAACTCGTAAACTCGTTGCCCCCAATAGAATTGGTCCGCGACATGGGGGATGACCAGCGCCGGTAGGCCAGCTCGTAAAGTCGCGGCCGTGGTTCCAAAGCCCCCGTGGTGGACCACCCCAGCACAGTGAGGCATAAGCCAACTATGGGGCAGCGCGCCGGTGGCCACGATGGTTGAGGGCAGGGTTAATTGGTTGATTCCCGCTTCCCAGCCTTGGATGATCGCCCTCACGTCGGCATGCTGAATAGCATTCACAAACAGGCGCACAGATTCTAAGGCATCGCTCTCACCCAGACTCATCGCCCCCAAATTTATCAATACCGGTGGGGGTCCCTTTTCCAGAAATGTTAGCAAATCAACGACCGGTTCCCATTCATCCGGTGGTTCGGCGAACCAATAACCCACCATTTGATGGCGGATACCCCAAAGGGGATTAGGAGGATAGACCGCTGGGCTGATCGGCACCAGATTTAGAAGGGGGGAGGTCAGGCCTTCTGCTCCTACCGGTGGAAGCCCTTGGCTTTTGCGAAGGCGATTGAGTGGTCGCGTGGTAAGCAAACCTACTAATCCATCAATGGCGCGGTACACGATCCGCTTGAAAAGCGGTCGCTGAAGGTCATCCCAAGGGATGGCCCAGGGCATAAAAGATACACTCAGGTAAGGCAACCCTAATAGGTCCGCCTCATTCTTACCAGCCGCAATTGCGGCAGGAACAATCACCAGATCAGCCGACCGGCAGTGAGCCAGAATATCACGATGGGAGCGCTCCAACATGTCAAAGCCGAAGCGCATCCCGCGCAAAAGTCCCAAACCCGCATTGGAGGCCTGGTGGCGGATGGCAGCCACTTCCCGAGCTAGGTCGATATCAGGACCGATAGGCGCGAAGGGAACGCCATGGGCCTCAACCAGGGTTTGCATCATCGGGTGAGATGCCAAAGTAACCCTATGCCCAGCCTGTAAAAGCCCTTGAGCCAGGGCGATAAAAGGTTGCACGTCACCTCGTGAGCCAATCGTAGGGATTACGATCTTCATTTCTTGCCCTCTTGCGATAGTGCCTGTGTTTCTGCCAGCTAACAATATATATACAGAAAATATCCGTATATATGGCCGTTTCGTTGTTATATACAGAATTTTCCTATATAATCAAAGACTGCTGAAAATTATTATACAATCCTTTGATCTTTCAGGCAAATTCTTGGAGCATAAAACATGCAAAGCCGCCCCAAAAAACTGCTGGACCAGGTGCGCGACGCTATCCGAGTCAAACATTACGCCCGCAATACCGAACAAGCTTACGTTTACTGGATCAAAAAATTTATCCTCTTCCATAATAAACGCCATCCCAAAGAAATGGGTGCTGGCGAAGTTCAGACTTTCCTAACCCACCTGGCCTTAGAAGAGCATATTTCGGCATCTACACAGAACCAGGCGCTTAGCGCGTTGCTTTTCCTGTACCGCAATGTCCTATGCCAAGAGCTTAATCCAGTCGAACTCGGTGCGCGCCAAGCCATCTCAACACGTGCCCACCGTGCTCAGCCGTGCTGAAGTGCAGGCCGTCCTGCATGAAATGAGCGGCATTTATCTGCTGATGGCTCGCTTATTGTACGGCAGCGGCATGCGTCTGATGGAGTGTATCCGTTTACGCGTGAAAGATTTGGATTTTGAGTATCGCCAGATTGCCGTGCGTGATGCCAAAGGCGCGCACGACCGTTATACACTTCTGCCCGCCAGCCTGATGGAGCCACTAAAGGAGCATTTGACTCAAGTAAGAAGAACTCACGCAGAGGATCTGTCCAAGGGATATGGCGCCGTTTATCTACCATTTGCACTGGCCGAGAAATACCCCAACGCCAATCGGGAATGGATCTGGCAGTACGTTTTTCCCTCTCATTCGATAACACCGGATGAACAGGATGGCGTTATTCGTCGATTTCATGTGAGTGAAACCGGGCTGCAAAAAGCCGTCAAGGCGGCGGTGCAGAAAGCGGGTATTCCTAAAAAAGTTGGCTGCCATACCTTCCGACACTGCTTTGCTACCCACCTGCTTGAAGCGGGCTATGATATCCGCACCGTTCAAGAACTTCTCGGTCACAAGGATGTCAAAACCACCATGATCTACACACACGTGCTTAACCGCGGCCCCAACGCCGTGCGCAGTCCATTGGATGAATAAAGTTGTTTGTTCAAGGTTTTTTCTTGTCTGTGGTTTTCATCCATACATTAAACTTTATCGAGCTGCGCCAGATTTTACTCAAATCGTGCTGCCTAACAAAATTTTTTTGATGAGGTACTAGCACCATTGGTTATCAAGCTAAGCGGCCAGCTCTCCAGTCATTGTAATGATTCACCGCTAAGACGCAAAGAGCGCGAAGGATATTAGATTGCCTTAGCGCACTTCGCTTCTTCACGGTGAATCTGATTAAATTTCAAATCACCAGGATATCTGCTCCCCCTGCACGAAGCGGGTGCTGCCGCGGCGATCCATCACCGTCACACCCCCGCTGCCGAGCCCTTCTATCACATCCCCATCGACGACCAGGGCGGTGTTCGCCTCGATGCCGACAACTGTGGTGCTCGAGCCTGCCAGCCAGCGCAGAGGTCGCACCATCCAGGCGGGTAGCTCATCGAAGTGCGGGATGACCGCGGTGCCTGGCAGCAGGTTGAAGGCGCTGGTCGAGCGTGGGAAGCCGAAGATCTTACCACCCATCACCATCGCCCCGGCGCTGCATCCAGCCAGCGTGCCGCCCTCTGCCAGCACAGACTGGATTGCTGCCCAGACCTGCGTGCCGGAGAGGCTGCTGTACAGGTAGCCCGGGCTGCCGCCGGAGAGGTAGACGAAATTAGCAGCCGCGACCTTTTCCGCCAACCGGTGATCATCGGCGCTCTTCCTGTCGATGACCGGAAGCGATTCGACTTCCGCTCCCAGGCGGCTGAAATAACCGAATCCCAGCCGCGACCAGTAGTCTATCCTTGCTGGGTTTTCCATCCCTGCAGCGGTTGGCAGGCAGACCACGCGCGCCGGCCGCCCGAGCCTGCGCAGCAGCTCGCGGTCTACCGGCTGCATGGGCGGAAGGTACTCGCCGCTGCCAACCAGGGCAAGTGTCATCTAGCTCGCCTCCAGGGGGCAGATTTGACAGGGTGGAAGGTGCTTATTTCCATGCTGTATATGATACCCTGGTCTGCAAGGGAATTCTGACATTGACTGAAAGACAGATTCCTGATTGACTACGAAAATTAATTCCAAATCCACGATTTCAACCCCGAGATCGGAGAAAATGTTCTGTTCTGGACCGATGATGTAGGCTATCGATCGGTGTGGGTAAATCCGTTCACTAGGCGGGCAAGGCTCAAGGTCGAGAACCTGCCGACAAAAGATTACGGCTATATTGTCAATGCTTTACTGGAGGGACCATACCTGCCCGGCACATGCTCTTTCCGGGGCGAATGGACCAGATCAAGAGATCGCCACCATTTCCACCACGTTGAGAGCCAGTTTGATGCGCGGGTTGTTTTCAACACCGCTCAGGCATGGTGGAGTGCGGAGACGGATGTCGCCCGCTACGTAACGGATGACAGTTCGACTTCGCAGAGCCTGTTTGCCGAAGTAGGCCGCGAGCGCAACGGGGTCTTCTTCCCGGACGATTGATCGAATCCCTGTCGCCAGGCAGAATCCAAGGACAGGCTGTAAGCGAGGTCGCTCAGCCTGTCCTTTGCGGTTAGAATTATGATTGGAACGTGCCAGCTGTACATTCTTTGTTCGTGTGGAGGGTGTATGATCGATTTCAAGGACGTCCAATCTACGCAGGAACGCATTGCAGCGTATATCATCCACACGCCCATAGAACACAGCCGAACACTCAGCGAGCTGCTGGGCTGTGCTGCCTATTTAAAGCTGGAATTGTTCCAAAAAACCGGCTCCTTCAAGCCGCGCGGGGCGTTCAACCAGATCCTGCAGCTGGATGATATCGCCAGGTCGAAGGGTGTCGTCGCAATTAGCGGTGGGAACTTTGCCCAGGGTGTTGCTTATGCAGCGAAGAAATTGGGGGTGAAAGCGGTGATCTGCATGCCGGAATACACTCCGGCTAACTATCTGGAGGCGACCCGATCCTACGGTGCGGAAGTGGAGCTTGCCCAGGATTTCCCAGCCATCATGGCTCTGGCGCAGGGGTATATCCAGCGCGGGTACTCCTTCCTGCACCCGTACGACAATCCCAACCAGATGGCAGGCAACGGGACGGTGGGCCTGGAGATCCTGGACAGCCTGCCGGATGTGACCGACATCATCATCAGCATCGGCGGCGGCGGGCTGATTGCCGGGATCACGGTGGCGGTGAAAGCGCTTAAGCCTGGGGTGCGGATATGGGGTGTGGAGACCGAAGGTGCAGAAACGATGGGGAAAGCGCTGGAAGCGGGCAGGGTTGTCGATATTGTCCCCACCTCGCTGGCTAAAACGCTGGGCGCGCCCAGCATAGCCCCGGATGCCCTGGAAATCGCCCAGCAGCAACTGGCGGGGTATCACGTCGTCTCCGATCGAGAGGCGATCGACGCCCAGCGATTCCTGCTGGAACGTGCAAAGGTGCTGACCGAGCTGGCGGCCTCCTGCACGCTGGCGGCAGCGAAAAAAATAGCCTACCGCTTTCATCCAGAAGATAAGGTTGTACTCTTGCTGTGCGGCGGGAATGAGTCCTTGGCAAATATGATCGCCTATCGGGAGATGTAGCCGAGCTCCGGCCTCCAAATCACGGAGATTGCGTGCTCAGGTAGCGCTCAAGCTCGGCGGTGTCGAAGCCGTCGCCTGCCAGGCGCTCGACCATTGTCCTCTGAACAGCTTCTGCCGTTGGAAGGGAATCATCCGGGCAGGGTGCCGTGTGGTCATCGATTTTCCCTTGCTCCCAGGTAAAGTCCTTCAAACCCAGGCGATACCAGTTCTGGCAGATGATCGCCTGCAGGAATCCGAACTGGTAGAACGGCGCTTCATTGCGTGCCTCATCCAATATGTAATACCCTCCCTCATCGAGCCTCTTCCTGAAAATCCCGGCGCTGAAGATAGGCCGCATGGGATCGGGCTCCCAGGCGAGCAGCGATTCGCCTTCCATCCAATTTGGCACCGGCTGCCCGAGATAATCCAAGATGGTAGGGGCGATATCCAGGTTCTGTACGTTGCCCCGTATCCTGCCGGCATACTCACCATTTGGAAATCGGATCAGCAGCGGGACTCTCCGGTTTGTGAAGTATTGCTGCCCGTGGTCGGAGTAGATGACGAGGATGGTGTCCTCCAGGATGCCCAGCTTTGTTAGCTCGCTCAGGATATGTCCTGCGTTTTTGTCGAATTCCAGGATGGCATCATCGTAGAAATCTGTCATCCAGGGGTAATCCTGGAACTGTCCATTGGAGAAAACAAAGTCGCTGATCGGGAACTTGTCCCCGTGGGTGACCATCAGGTGCATGTGAACGAACAGCGGCCCCTCGGCTTCTTTAAGGGTATTGAGAAATTTCCTGACCCTATATTGATCGCCGCTGGGCAGCTGCTCGCCGGTCACCTCCAGGTAGGGGTTGGACATCTCCCGGATAAAGGCGATATGCAGCAGCCGGTCAGTGACGCGCTCCACCAGCACGGAGAGAAAATAACCACTGTCCTGAAAAGCCCTCGAGCTGCCGAAGACCTGGAACCCAGCCTGATCTGACGAACGTTCGTTGACGATATCAAACCCATCGCGCAGGTTCAGCGTGTAGGCATCGATGTAATGCGAGGTGCTGATCTCGACCCCCTCGTATCCCAGGCTGCGCAGGATGCCGGGCAGATGCTGGTAGGAATCGGAGCCCCTCAATATATCCGGAGGGTAGATCAGTCGGGTCTTGGTTGGGAGCTTGCTGTTGAAGATGGAGATGATCGAGCCGGAGGTATTCCCGGAATTGACGAAGGCATTCTCAGCCACCAGGCTCTCATCTGCAATGTGGCGCAGGTTGGGGGTGGTATCCCTGTGGTAGCCGTACAGCGAGGTGTGATCTGCGTCGACACCATCGCTGCCGATGATCAGGATATTGGGTCGTCTGCCGCTGTTCGCGGCTGCCCGCTCAACGCCTAAAAGGTCAGCTGCCAGCAGGCGGGGGATATTCAACCCTATCGACAACAGCAGTACGCCTAGACCCAGTACCGATAGATAGACCAGCCACACTTCGCCTCGAGGTTTTACGTCTGCGATCAGCCATAAAATAACCCACCGGTACCACAGGGCAAGTATGATCAAAAAGATGAACATGTACGCCAGGCGGGTTATCCCTTGGGAGGCGACGATGCCGACCCGGAAGACTGTGTAGGTGAAATTATCGATCAGCAGCAGGGAGGTTATCGAGAGGATCAGTGCGGGAACCAGTCCCGCAGTGTAAACGAACAGATACCACCATCGCGACAACCAAGGCAGATAGCTCAACCCCCACAGCAGGAGCATGACCGGCAGCCAGAGCAGGAGCAGGAACACCACGCTGGAGAGCAGCAGGTCGAGCTTTTTCCCAAACGGCATGACATCCATAAAGGATGGTTTGGTGACGAAGAACAGCCACTCCATGAGCAAGTATAAGTAGCTCGAGAAGAGGGTCAGCAGGAACAGCCGCCACCACAGGCGGTTTTTCCCTGTTTGCTGGGGGACAGGCATAGAGACGGAGCTGCTCTTGAGTTTGGCGATCATGGCTGCCTGGGATTTTAACACCAAATAGTTGGTAAATCACCCATTTGGAATAATCCTGCACATTCATCGAGCACAAGACTGCTTCGTCGCAAAGGACGCTCCTCGCAGTGACGGAGCATTTATCGCTTTGAGGTCGGGGAGTGCATGAACGGTATGCCGGCAGCAGGATTTCGTTATATAATTATGCGTCTCTCGATATTGATACGATTTGAAAGGTAAGGAGGAGCGATGTCAGCTTTTCGCCGCATTCTAGGGGTGCTGGTTATGTGTGCCGGGGTTCTCGGCTTACTGCTGAGCCTGGCAGGGTTGGTGTTCGTGTGGGTGGTCAAGCCGGTTGCCGCCAGCTTGATCGACGCCACCATCACCACGCTTACCACCAGCATCAGCACCAGCCAGCAAGCCATGCAGATCACAGAGCAGGCGCTGCAGGCAACTATCGATAGCGTGGATGCGCTGTCAACCATGCTGGGTGCAACGGCCGCCTCGCTGCAGGACACCCAACCTATGCTTGCCCAGATGAACACATTCCTGGGAACGAACCTGCCGGAGACCATGGGATCGGCGACAGATTCGATCCGTACCGCCCAGCAAGGTGCTGAGGTGCTGGACAGCGCCATCCGCTCGTTCGACGCCTTTCGCACGGTGTTGAGCGGTGCACCGCTGATCGGTGGTTTTATCGAAGAGCCCGACCAGCCCTACGACCCGGAGAAACCGCTGGCGGATTCACTAGGAGAGCTGGCTGCCAACCTGGAAGGGCTGCCAGAGATGTTCACCCAGATGGCGAGCGACCTGGATAATGCGGACGATAACCTGGAGACCGTGCAGGAAAGCTTGATCACCATGTCTGACAGCGTGGGCCTGATAGCAGGCAGCCTGGGCGAATATCAGACCATGGTGGCGCAGTCGCAATCCTCGATGGACAGCCTGCTGGGAATGCTCGAAAACCTCCAGAGCAATCTGTCCACCATCCTGAACACTGCCGCCATCCTGCTGAGCCTGTTCTTCCTGTGGCTGCTGGCGGCGCAGGTGGTGATCCTGAGCCAGGGTTGGGAGCTGTACCAGGGTACTGCCAACCGGATGGAGGGCGAAGACATCCCGGCGTCCGATGCCGACTTGGGTGAGAGTGAAGCGGCAGCCGAAGATGCTCCACTGCCGGACGAAGCCGATGGCGGACAGCTCATCGGCTGAAAATATCAAACCCATTTAGAAAAGGAGAATAACCATGCCATTAACTCTCGAAACGACGCTGGGTGAGCTGCTGGACAACCCGCAGGCCAAGGCAGTCTTCGACCAGCACCTGCCCGGTGTTTCGGATAATCCGATCGTCGTCATGGCGAGGGGCATGACGCTGAATGTGATCCTTGCCCTACCGCAAGCAGCGCAGTACGGGCTGACGAAAGAGAAGGCAGAGGCGATGCTGGCAGAGATCAACAAGGTGGTGCCGTAGAGCTTTTGCCTGCAATTGATATCTCATCCGGGGCGTTATGGGGTGGATCAGATGCCGCATAACGCCCTTTTTACATTTCTGCGAACAGACCGGTTGGTAAATCCAGTTGAGCTGTTGTAAAATAAGATAAATATTATCTGTATAGTATATATATATTGGGAGGCCAGCATGGTAGAACTCTCAGCACATGCCGATGACCTTGAAGCAATCCGGCAGACGGCGCTGGATTACGTCGAAGGGTGGTACGAGGGAGATGCCCACAGAATCGGTCGCAGCCTGCACCCCAGTCTTGTGAAGAGAGGGCTGAAACAAGAACTGCCTTCCGGTGCGCTGTACCTCAACTACCTTACCCGGGAAGAAATGGTCGCTGCGACCACAAACGACGGCGGCAGCCGTGTCCCGGTAGGTCAGCGTCTTTACGATATTGCCATCTTAGATGTGTTTCAAGAGATAGCCACGGTGCGGGCAGATAATCCGCATTGGGTCGATTACCTGCACTTAGTAAAGATGGACGGGCGTTGGGTGATCGTGAATGTGCTGTATGGCGCTAAACCGGAGAGCGACCTTACAGCATGATCTTAAAGAAGTGCATAGTGATCTATATATCTCCCCTCACCGAATACACCCAACCTTTGTTGGGTGTAAGGTGGAGTATTCGGTTCGCGCTGCAATGCAATGGGATTGAAAAAAAGCTGGAAAAAGAATATGCCTAAATCAACTAAGCTTCACTTCATCCTTTTTTATATAATATTTGCCACCCATGATCCAATAGAAATTAATACCATCTTTTGATGTGATGACCCCGTCATCCACTTCAAGCGTTCCGGTTTTGAACCACTTATTTACATAGTTTTCGATTTTGTCACTAGTTTTCGTTATATCCGGCTTTCCATTTACCCATCCTACCAGATCTTGTGCTGTAGCATTATCTACAATAACTGTTGCCGTTTTCTTTGCCATAATATTTCTCCTTATATATGTTGGGTTGGTTGAAATTTATTCGGACTGTTTCCACCCTCATTATCTGATTGTACCATTAATAAATTATTAATGTACCTCCCTATTGTGAGTATAGGATGAGAGAATTGCAGGTGAATTCGAAAACGATCTATTATAAAAATATGATAAAAATAGTCGTATTTGAAGGCATTTGAGCTAGGAGGCGTGATGGAGAGGAATGAAGCAATGACCCAGATCACGAGCGCAGCAGCGCGGCGTTTTGCAACCAGCCTGGAGGGGGACCTGCTCACACCTGAGAGTGCTGATTACGACGATGTAAGGCAGCTGTGGAATGGGATGATCGATAAGCGCCCGGCATATATCGCCCGCTGCCTGAACGTGGGCGACGTCATGGCGAGCGTGAACTTCGGCCGCACCAACAACCTGGAGATCGCGGTGCACGGCGGAGGGCATAATGTCGCCGGGCTGGCGACCGTGGACGGAGGCTTGATGATCGACCTCTCGCTGATGAAGGGCATCGACCTGGACCCTGAGGCGAGAACGGTGTGGGCGGAAGGCGGGGTCACCATCGGCGAGCTGGATGCAGCCACACAGGAGCACGGCCTGGCGGTGCCGCTGGGCGTGGTCACCGCCACGGGGATTGCCGGATTGACCCTGGGTGGTGGTTTCGGCTGGATGCGCAACAAGTACGGGCTGAGCTGCGACAACCTGCTGGCAGCCGAAGTCGTCACTGCGGATGGGAACGTGGTGATGACCAGCGAGGGTGAGAACGCCGACCTGCTGTGGGGGCTGCGCGGCGGCGGCGGCAATTTCGGCATCGTGACCCGTTTCAAGTTCAACGCCTACCCGATCGGTCCGCAGATCTACTTCACTTTCGTTCTGCACGATGGCGACCACATGGCGGAGGCGCTGAAATTCTACCGCCAGTACTGTGCTGAAGCGCCGGACGAGGTCAGCACGCTGGCAGCGGCAGGTATCTTCCCGCCGGGAGCGGAGATGTACCCCGAAGAGCTGCACGGCAGGAATTTTATCGCCTTCGTTGGCATGTACACCGGCACGGTCGAAGAAGGCCGGCGCGTCCTGGACCCGCTGAGCAGCTTCCGTGAGCCTCTTCTGGACTTGAGCGGGGAGATGGCTTACCTGGAAGCTCAACAGGCCTACGATGAGGATTACCCGGATGGGATCCGGTACTACTGGAAGTCGCTCAACCTGCTGGAACTTTCAGATGAAGCTATCGAGCGCTTTGTCGAGCACGCCCGCCGGCAGCCCTCACCCCACAGCACGACTGACCTTTGGCACATCGGTGGAGCGGTGCAGCGCTTTGGAGCGGATCACGGCGCGTTTTACGGACGGCATGCATCGTTCCTGATCAACCCAGAAGCCAACTGGCACCACCCGGAAGACGACGAAGCCAATATCGGATGGGCGCGTGAATTCATCGAGGCGATGCGTGAGTTCTCCGACGGCAGCCGCTACATGAACTTCGCCGGCTTCCTGGAAGAGGGCGACGAGATGATGCGCGACGCTTTCGGGGAGAACTACCGCCGGCTGGCGGCCCTGAAAGCGAAATACGACCCGCATAACCTGTTTCGATTGAACCAGAACATCAAACCGACAGCTGATTGAGAGAGGATAATGGCTGAAAGCAAGCGCACAGATGGGTTGACTCTGCTGGCATTTGCGGTACTGATACTCCTGGGTGGCAGCAATGCTGTAGCAGTCCGCTTCAGCAACCTTGAGCTGCCTCCGTTCTGGGGGGCAGCATTTCGTTTCTCAACCGCCGCGCTGATATTCTGGGGTATCGTCGCCATACGGCGAATGCCGCTGCCGCGCGGGAAGACGCTGGTGGGGTTAGTGATCTACGGCACACTGACGGTTGGAGTCTCTTATGCGTTCTTATATTGGGCGCTGATATCTGTCACCGCCAGCCTGACCATGATGGTCGGTACGCTTGTGCCGCTGTTTACCTTCTTGCTGGCCTGGGCACACGGGCAGGAACAGTTCCGCTGGCGCGGGCTGCTGGGTGCGCTGGTTGCCTTCAGCGGCATTCTGATCGGCGTGGCGGGAGAGCTCGGCACTTCGGTCGCGCTGCTGCCCCTGCTGGCGCTGCTCGGCGGGGGTATTGCCCTCTCTGAGGGGTCCGTGCTGATCAAATCCTATCCCAAGAGCGACCCGGTGATGGTCAATGCCGTTTCTCTGACCGTTGGGGCTGCCATACTGTTTGTCATCTCCCTGGTGGTTGGCGAGTCGCGCAGCCTGCCGGCTGAGACGGCAACCTGGATCTCCTACGCATATCTGGTGCTTGGCGGCACGGTGGTGCTCTTCTACCTATATCTGTACGTCCTGCAGCGATGGACGGCTTCGGCGACCAGCTACTCCTTCCTGCTTTTCCCTGTATGGACGATCCTGCTGGCCTCCTGGCTGGCGGACGAAATGCTTTCGCCGCGCTTCCTGTTAGGTGGGGCCTTCGTGCTCTTCGGGGTGTGGCTGGGGGCGTTCTCGCGACCGAGAAAGCCAAAAAATATCGAGGCGACGGTTATCCAGGGTTGATATTGGTCTTTGCTTGTTAGCACGTCCAATTCACACTCACGGGGATTCGATGTACCCGGATCCGTCCCAGACAAAATCGCCTAACTTGGTAGATGGGAATGGTGGCATTTCCCAGATTTCCCAAAGTGAGTACGAGCGGGGGCATAAAAGATCAGGAGAATCGATCGTTATTGCACCTGGTTGGCCTAAATATAAATATTCCATGCTTAACCTCACGGAATAGGTTCCAGGTGTTTTACACTGGAAAATAAAGTGCAGACTTTCAAACTCTCCAGGCTGTAACGAGAAAAAATCCGCCTCTTGATAGGTCGTGGATACTTCATACTGGTTAAACTGAGGGTCAAGCTCGATTGAGGGAAACACGCGCTTATTCCCTGCACCTGCACAATTCATCATCACATTAGCATGGTCTGGTGAGGTATCTCTGCCCCGAATGGAAACCCGGACAGTATTGCTGAGCTGTATCCATTCCTGGTTCTCGTTCTTGCTTACGATGTTACGTGCCAGCGAGATATATTGTCTCCCACCTGGGCCAATAAGCCATGGTTCATTTTCGTTGCTGTTCCTATCCTCAACAATTTGCTGGATAGCCTCTTCTGGATCTCCTTCGATATCATACTCTGAGGGGATGACTACTGGCTCGTCACAGCTCCCTCCCGTATATATTTGAAAGATATTACTCCAATCCGAGGGAGTATCGGTTGGTAAAGATGTGGGAAGCTGAGTAGGAGTTGCAGTTGGTGTTGATATCCCCGGAGTGTGGGTTAAGGTATGTTCGATCCTCACCGCAGGTGTCTGTGTGCTTATCGCAGTTGCAATTATCGAATCCGAATTTTCGATACTTCTCGCCTCTGCCGTCTGGGTGGCCTGGATTGGGATTAGGATCGGAGCCTGTACGGTCTGAGAAGAAAAATATGCACTCACAGCCGTGCTCAATAGTCCAATCGCAGCCACGGCAATAGCACTGATTAGACCGATCTTCGCGATACTGATCTCTGTCTTGCTCTTCTCGTCCTTAGGCTCGGTTTGCTGTTTTTCGATTTGGCTCATCATTCAACCCTTGTAGTTTAGATTCCTTCAAGTGCACACCGTGATAAGCAGAATTATTCCAGATTTTATGAGTATTATTATCCTAATTATCCCAACTGGTATATTGTACTGGCTAGCATAAAAACAAGCAATATATCCTTGACAGAACATATGTTCTTGTATATAATAACAGATAATCAGACCCTATCTGTCTAAATACAAGGAGAATATATCATGAACCGATTCACACATTTCGAGCTGGTCTCGGACGATCTTGAAAAGACGGCGGCTTTCTACCGCGAGGTATTTGGATGGCACGTGGAGAAGTGGGAAGGTCCGGTCGATTACTGGATGGTGAGCAGCGGCGACGAGAGCACGCCGGGCATCAACGGCGGCTTGATGCCGGCAGGCGGAGAATTCGGAGGTACGATCAACACCATCGAGGTAGATGATATCGATGAAGCGATTGCAAAAGTGCTCGCCAATGGCGGCGAGATCGCTCTGGAGAAGCAAGCTATACCCGGGGTCGGCTTCCAGGCGTACTTCAAAGATAATGCCGGGATCATCGTCGGGCTGCACCAGGCTGACCCGGATGCGCCGATGCCGGGCTGATCGTTGCCATTCCCCTTATGGGCGCTGTGGCATATTTCATCGTCAGCCCTCGCGGCGGGTGATGGCTTAAGACCGGAATGCGGCGGCCTCCTGCAGGTTTGAACCTGCGGGAGGTTTGTAGTTTAACGACTGGCAGTCCTTCAAGGACTGCCAGTCGTATCGCCTCCCAATCGTGAACTTCTTTACAAGATAACTTGTTTCAGGTATCATTTGGACGACTTTACCTTGAGGTGTCCCCCCAAATATGGATGATACTTTACATTTGTTAAAAGAATTGACCGAAGCACACGGCGTGCCCGGATACGAAGCTCCTGTCCGGGCCGTGGTTCGTAAATATATGAGCTCGTTGGGTGAGCTGTCCCAGGATAAGATCGGCAGCGTGATCTGCCGCAAACCAGGCTCGGCAGAAGCGCCGCGGGTGATGCTCGCCGGGCATATGGACGAGATTGGCTTTATGGTCAAGCACGTCACCAAGGAAGGCTTCCTGACCTTCCTGCCGCTGGGCGGCTGGTTCGACCAGGTGCTGCTCGGGCAGCGAGTGGTGGTCAAGACCGACAGTGGGGATGTTGTCGGCGTGATCGGTGCCAAACCAATCCACCTTTTGCCGGCAGAAGAGCGCAGCAAGCCAGTGCAGAAGAAGGATATGTACATCGATATCGGCGCTACCAGCAAGGAAGAGGCGGAAGCGGCGGGGGTAAAACCGGGTGATGCTGTCGTGCCGCGAGCCGATTTTGTGGTGCTGGCAAATTCCAAGACCTACTTATCGAAAGCGTTCGATGACCGGGTCGGCACGGCGATGGTGATCTCCGTGCTGCAGCAGCTTCAGCAGATTGCCCATCCGAACAGCGTGTACGGTGTGGCAACGGTGATGGAGGAGATCGGGGTGCGCGGCGCAACGACTAGCGTGCGCATAGTCGATCCGGATGTCGCCATCATCCTCGAGTCGGATATCGCCGGGGATGTGCCTGGCATCAAAGAGCACGAATCGACCATCAAGCTGGGAGCGGGACCGACCATGCTGATCTACGATGCGCGTATGATCCCCAACCTCAAGCTGCGTGACCTGGTTCGCCAGACAGCCGAAGAGCAGGGCATCAAGCTGCAGACCTCTGCTATCGAAGCAGGCGCCACGGATGGAGCAGCCATCCACCTGCACAGCACCGGAGTGCCCACGGTTGTGCTCGGGATTGCGGCACGCCACATCCACTCGCACAGCGCTATCATGCACCGCGATGATTATGACGCGGCGCTCAAATTGCTGGTGGCTTTGATCGGTAAGCTGGACGCCGAGACGGTGAAGGGGTTGACGGAATAAAACAGACCGCTGACCGCAGACCGCAGACGGCAGGTTATGCTTGAGCCGGAGAGATTATCCTAATTCCTAACTCGCAATTCGCAATTATTAACTCATTGGAGGTCTAATGTCCGATCTGATCAATCAAATTACCGCCGATCTGAAAAAGCAAATCGATGATTTTACCCCCGAGATGGAAGTCAGCGATGTCGGCACGGTTACCGAAGCCGGCGACGGCATCGCCCGGTAAGCGGGCTGACCGATGTGCGTGCCCAGGAGCTGGTGCAGTTCGCCAACGGCGTGATGGGGATTGCTTTCAACCTGGAAGCTGATTCAGTCGGCGTCATCATCATGGGTGAGTACTCCGAGATCGAAGAAGGCATGCGGGTGCGCTCGACCGGGCGAATTGCTTCTGTGCCGGTCGGTGACGGGATGATCGGCCGGGTGGTCAATGCCCTGGGCCAGCCGATCGACGGCAAAGGCCCGATGCAGTCCAGCAGCTTCCGCCCGATCGAGCGCATTGCTCCCGGCGTGGTGCAGCGCAAGGACGTGGATACACCCGTCCAGACCGGGATCAAGGCCATCGACTCGATGATCCCCGATCGGCCGCGGCCAGCGCGAGCTGATCATCGGCGACCGCCAGACCGGCAAGACCGCCCTGGCGATCGATACGATCATCAACCAGAAAGGCAAAGACCTGATCTGCATTTACGTGGCGATCGGGCAGAAGAAAGCCGCCATCGCCCGCACGGTGGCCATCCTGGAGAAGTATGGGGCGATGGATTACACCACCGTCGTGATGGCTGCGGCCGATGAACCGGCCGCCTTGCAGTATATTGCCCCCTACGCCGGCTGCGCCATCGGCGAGGAATTCATGGAGAACGGCCAGGATGCCCTGGTGGTCTACGATGATCTTTCCAAGCACGCCTGGGCTTACCGCCAGGTCTCGCTGCTGCTGCGCCGCCCGCCGGGACGCGAGGCTTACCCCGGCGATGTGTTCTATCTGCACTCCCGCCTGCTGGAGCGCGCCGCCCGCCTGGCCGACCAGTTTGTGATCGTACCAGCAGACTATCGACGGCAAGATCAGGCGAAAGCCAGCGATGCCGTGGACGGCAAGGTCTACGGCGGTCCGCTGGCTGAGCATGATGCCGAGCGAGCCGTGAAGGCAATGGACAGACGCAGATGATTACAAAGTGGTCAAGGTAGCCGGCACCGGCGGTTCGCTGACCGCCCTGCCGATCATCGAGACCCTGCTGGGCGATGTCTCGGCCTATATCCCCACCAACGTGATCTCGATCACCGACGGGCAGATCTACCTGGAAGGCAACCTGTTCTACGCCGGCATCCGCCCGGCGGTGAACGTGGGCATCTCGGTCTCACGCGTGGGCGGTGACGCCCAGACCCGGGCGATGAAGCAGGTGGCCGGCGCGTCTGCGCCTGGATATGGCTTCCTTCCGCGAGCTGGCAGCCTTTGCCCAGTTCGGCTCCGACCTGGATAAATCCACCCAGGCGCAGCTCAACCGCGGCCAGCACCTGCAGGAGATCCTCAAGCAGCCGCAGTACGAGCCGGTGCCGCTGGAGAACCAGGTGATCGCGATCTTCGCCGGCACACGCGGCTTCACCGACAAGGTGCCGCTGGACGAGATGCGCCGCTGGGAAGCTGGAGATGCTGCGCTATATGGAGACCTCCCACCCTGAGATCGGCAAGAGCATCGCCAAGGAGAAGCGCATTACGGAAGAAAACGAAGCCCAGCTGCGTGAAGCCTTGGACGCATTCAACAGCACCTGGTCATAGAAAGACCGCAGACCGCCGACGGCGGACCGATGACGACTGGATAAACTATGCCATCTGCACGAGAAGTAAGACTACGCATCACGCAGCGTCAAGAATATCGCCCAGGTGACACGGGCCCTGCAGGCGGTCAGCGCCAGCAAGGTGCGCAAGGCGATGCAGGCCGTGCTCCAACACCCGCCCGTACGCCAACCAAAGCCTGGCAGGTGCTGACCCATATCGCCGCGCAGCCGGGCCGAGAGAAGCTGCACCCGCTGCTGACCAGCCGCGAGCGAGGTGCGGCGTGTGCTGGTGGTGCTGCTCACCGGCGACCGCGGGCTGGCGGGCGCGTATAACACCAATATCGTGCGCTTCGCAGCCCAGAACTTTCGACAACTATCCTGTGCCGGTGCGTCTACCTGACGGTGGGGCGTAAAGGCCGTGACCTGATGCTCCGCCGGGGCAAGGAGATCCTGGCAGAGTTCAGCAACCTGCCGGCGGCGCCATCGTTTGCAGATGTTTCCGCCATCGGGCGTATCGCGGTGGATGAGTTCCTGAATGAGGCACGTGCGACGAGGTCTACCTGGTGTATACCGACTTCGTGAATATGGTCAGGCAGATACCGACGATCAAGAAGCTGCTGCCGCTGGAGATTCGATACCGGTGAAGGGCGGGTGCAGGATTTCGCAGCCGCGACGAGCGGACCGGCGGCGGCTTATATCTACGAGCCCGGGCAAGACAGAGATCCTGGACGAGATCATCCCGCGCTTCACCCCCCTGCAGGTCTACCAGGCGATCCTGGAATCGCTCGCCAGCGAGCACGCCGCCCGCATGGTGGCGATGAAGAACGCCACCGACAGCGCCACCGAGCTCTGCCGAAGCGCTGACACCTGGAATACAACAAAGCCCGCCAGCAGTCGATCACCAGCGAGATTCTGGATATTGTCGGCGGCGCGGAAGCGCTGGGATAAGGAAGGCGAATTAGGAATTAGAATTAGGAATTGCGAATTGGAATTGGAAGAGCGAATTAGGAATTGCGATGGAATTAGGAACAGCGAAATATTACCGGAGGACTGAATGGCAGAAGGACGGATTGTACAGGTTTTAGGCGGTGTGGTGGATGTCGAATTTCCACCGGACGGCATGCCAGAGATTTATGACGCGATTGATGTCCCGATGGACGGCGAACTGCCAAGCTGGTGCTGGAAGTACAAGAAACACCTGGGGAATGGCTGGGTGCGCTGTGTGGCGATGGACTCGACCGATGGCTTGCAGCGCGGCCGCCCGGCTATACGGCACCGGCGCGCCGATCCAGGTACCGGTAGGGCCTGAGACGCCCTGGGCCGGGTATTCAACGTATTGGGAAACCCGGTGGATGGCCTGGGACCTGTGGATGCCAAGCTGTCGTTACCCCATCCACCGGCTTGCGCCGATCTTTGCCGACCAATCCACCCGGGTTGAAGTCTTCGAGACCGGCATCAAGGTCATCGACCTGATCGCGCCCTTCACCAAGGGCGGCAAGACCGGCATCTTCGGCGGCGCCGGGGTGGGCAAGACGGTGATCATCATGGAGCTGATCCGCTCGATTGCCACGGTCCACCAGGGCAACTCGGTGTTTGCCGGTGTGGGCGAGCGCACCCGCGAAGGCACGCAGCTCTACCGTGAGATGCTCGAATCGGGCGTGATGAAGGACACTGTGATGGTCTACGGGCAGATGAACGAGCCTCCTGGGGTGCGCCTGCGGGTTGCGCTGACCGCGCTTTCGATGGCGGAATATTTCCGCGATCAAGGGCCGGGACGTGCTGCTGTTCATCGATAATATCTTCCGCTTCTCGATGTCCGGTTCGGAGGTCTCGGCGCTGTTAGGGCGTATGCCCTCCGCCGTCGGCTACCAGCCGACCCTGGCGACCGAGATGGGCGAGCTGCAGGAGCGCATCACCTCCACCCGCACCGGCTCGATCACCTCGATGCAGGCGGTTTACGTGCCGGCGGACGACTATTCTGACCCGGCTCCGGTGGCGACCTTTACCCACCTGGATGCAACCATCGCCCTGGAGCGCTCGATCGCCGAGAAGGGTATTTACCCGGCGGTCGACCCGCTGGCTTCTACCTCCCGCATCCTGGACCCGAATATGGTCGGCGAGGAGCACTACACCACAGCCCGTGAAGTGCAGCAGGTGCTGCAGCGCTATAAAGACCTGCAGGATATCATCGCCATCCTGGGCGTCGACGAGCTGAGCGAAGACGACAAGCTGATCGTCTCGCGGGCCCGCAAGATCGAGCGCTTCTTCTCCCAGCCGTTCTTCGTCGCCGAGCAGTTCACCGGTCTGGAAGGCAGCTATGTATCCCTGCGCGATACCGTGCGCAGCTTCCGCGAGATCCTGGACGGCAAGCATGATGACCTGCCGGAGCAGGCATTCATGATGGTTGGCACGATTGAGGAAGCGCGTGAGAAGGCGGAGAGTTTATAGGGAAGGTAATAAGGGAATAAGCAATAAGGGATTGGGTAAAACCGCCAGACTTGACGACAATTTTGCCTGATCACCCAATTACCTGATTTCCTGGTTGCCTAATCACTTTGCATCGCAAGGAGTTCTATGCCTATACGTTGTGAAATCGTCTCTCAAGACCGCCTGGTGTACGAAGGGGATGTGGATATCGTCATCCTGCCGGGAGAAGCCGGTGAGATGGGCATTCTGCCCAACCACGCCCCGCTGCTTTCGACCCTGCAATTCGGCTTCCTGAAAGTACGCAGCGGTGATGCAGAAGAGGTATTCACGATTGCTGGCGGGGTGGTCGAAGTCCAGCCGGACATCGTCACCGTGCTGGCGGATGCGGCTGAGAACGTGGAGGAGATCGATATCTCGCGGGCGGAGGCTGCCCGCAGACGGGCTGAGGAATTCCTGAAGCAAGGTCCGCCGCCGGATACGGATACCTATCTGGCGATGGAAGCGGCCTTGAAGCGTTCTAACTTGCGCCTGGAGGCCGCCCGGCGCTACCGGCGCGGCAGGACCAGACGACCGTTCAGTATGGGTGAGGGAGACTCCTAGCCGGTCATGGCGCTCTTTTCAAAGGAATTGGGCATCGATCTGGGCACGATGTACCTGCGGGTCGCCGAAGGCGAGCGGGTCGTGCTGGAAGAGCCCAATATGGCTGCCATCGTCGTTGACGAGCAGAAGATGGTCGCCTGGGGGACAGAAGCCCAGGAAATGTACGGTCGTGTTCCAGAGAGCATGGAAGTCACTCGACCGCTGCAGAATGGGGTCATTGCCGATTACGAAGTCACTGAATATCTTCTGGAAGCGCTGCTGCGCAAATTGAGCGGTCCGCTGCGCATCCTGCGCCCGCGATTGATGGTTACCGTCCCCTACGGAGTGACCAGCGTCGAGAGCCGGGCGGTGCACGAGGCTGCATTGCAAGCAGGCTCGCGGGAAGCTTTCCTGATCCAGCAGCCGCTGGCAGCCGCCCTGGGGGTCGACCTGCCGATCAGCACGCCCTCCGGCAATATGATCATCTGCCTGGGTGGGGGAGCATCGCAGGCGGCAGTGCTGGCTATGTATGGTATTGTGGCAGCTGAAACACTTAGGCAGGGGGGTATGTCGCTGGATGATGCCATCGTCGGTTACGTGCGCAAGAAGTATGGCATGATCATCGGACAGATCACGGCCGAACAGATCAAGATCAATATCGGCGCGGCGGTGCCGCAGGAAGAAGAGCAGAGCGCCGAGATCCAGGGGCAGGACCAGGTAAGCGGCTTGCCGCGCCCGGTGACATTGACCACCGGTGAAGTGGTAGAGGCGATGAAAGAGCCGCTGATGGATATCGTCGAGACCGCCAGGCGGGTGCTGGAGAAGACGCCCCCAGAGCTGGTTTCGGATATCATCGACCGCGGGGTGGCGATCACCGGAGGGGGGGCGCTGCTGCGCGGGGTCGACCAGCTGCTGACCAAGGAGCTGGGCGTACCGGCGTACCGGGTGGACAACCCGACGACCTGTGTGGCCGAAGGGGCGGCGCGTGGTCTGAGCCTGTATCCGATGATCAAGCGCAATCTGCCGCCGGTCTAATTATCCCCGCCGGTTTCCTCAATATAGCTTTCTACAACCTGCTCCAATATCTCCAGCGGCATACTGCCGTTTGCCAGCACCAGCTTGTGGAATTTAGGGATATCGAAATCCTCACCAAGAGCCGTTTCGACACGCTGGCGCAGCTCGAGGATATTCAACATCCCGACCATGTATCCGGTCGACTGAGCAGGCCAGACGATGTAACGGTCGACTTCATGGATCCAGCCACCTGAACCCATGGTATCCATCATATATGTCTGGGCTTCTTCCCGAGACCAACCTTTGGCGTGGATGCCAGTGTCGGTTACCAGGCGTACAGCGCGCAGCAGCTCCAGTTGCAGGCGACCGAGATTTCCGCAGGGATCGTCATCATATGCGCCCAGCTCTAATGCCAGGCGCTCCGCGTATAATGCCCAGCCTTCGATATAGCCGTTGAAGGCTAACTGGTTGCGAAAGGTCGGCAGTTCCTGTTCCTGGGCGAGGGCGATCTGGAAATGGTGACCGGGAATGGCTTCGTGGTAGGCAATCGTGGGCATATTGAACTTGGGGATCTGAGACCCGCCAACACCTGCATGGAATTCACCCGGGCGGGAGCCATCCGCCGGTGCGCCGACGTAGAACCCGCCGCCTCCAAAATCACTCTTTGGCACAACCACCAACGGAGTTACAGGCCGCATATCGAATACCTGCTCCAGGCGGGCATCCATATCTGCCAGGAGCTGCTCGTACCGCTCAACCACCTGCTGTTTCCCGGACTGGGAGCGGGTATCGATGTAGCCGCAAGCGTCGATTGCCCGGGGCATCAGACTGGAGATATCTGCATCCTGAGCCAGCCCAAGCTGTGAGTACACAGTCTGCATCTCTTCCAGGATGCGCTCCACTTCCGCCAGCCCGAGATCGTGGATCTCATTTGCAGTCAGACTGGTGGAGGTCTCCTTGCGGAGAAGATAGGCATAATATTCCGCTCCCTCCGGCATTTTCAGCACGCCGTCTTCATCGGGGGCGCCTGATTTAAGATTCTCGATATAGACAATCAGGTCAATATAAGCAGGGATGAACGATTCTGCGATCTCTGCCTCAGCTAAATCAAGGTACTCAGCCTTTTTTGCATCGGAAATGCTCTCAATCCCGGAGATTGTTTCACTCAATTTCGTGTAGACAAGCAGAGCCTGGGGGTCGACATAGGCTGCATTGGGTTCCGGCGCGCCAAGATATGCCAGCATATTCTCGGTGGTCATATCCAGGATTACCCTGGGTGGAACTGCCAGCAGGGTTTCTCGCTTTTCGAGTCCGGCCAGGAGCTGTGCTACCTGGTCGTCGACCTGTGACAGGCGGTCGATATAATCCTGGACATCGCCTTCATCTTCGAGGGGGTGTACATTGGTCAGCAAGAAATCCAGGTCGAAATGATACCCACCTAAGAAATGATGCACGGGATAATTGTGATACAGGTAAGGGTGACCTTGCACAAGGTTATCGAGATACCATTCGTAGACATCGTAGGATAGCTGCTCATCGGCAGACAGCGTCTCGCTTGGGTATGATCTGAGCTGCTCCAGGGCGGCTGATTGAAGCTTCTGGGTGTCCAGCAGGTACTCTTCCGTCAGGTTGTTGAGGCGGTCGTTGCGTATGCCAAATTGGTCGGCGAGCCCTAATTCGGTGACCAGCTCTGGATCGCGCAGCATCAGCTGCATGAACGAATCCTCGAAGAAAGCAGGCAAAGGTAATCCCTGCAGCGAGGCAACGATCGAACTCGATAGAGTCCTCCTCCTGTGGAGCGAGGCTCTCGGTGGTCGGCTGTGCTTGAGCAGCAGTTGGGTCTAACTTAGGTGCGGGTGTCTGAGTGGGGGAACTTACCGGTGCTGTCTTACTGGGGGGGTGTGGAGTTCTCAGTTGCTAATGCAGGAGCCCCTACGCTGCAGCCCGAGCTGGTGAAAACGAGGCATAGGGCGAGAAAGCCTGTGAGGGTGCATAGACTGTGCTGCATTGAATTATCCTTGTAAGTCTGGGGGAGCTACTCATGCCAAATCGCTGGGAATCCTGGGTGGGCGGGGGGGGTGGTTGAGTGGGCGGCGTCCAGACAACCACCCCGGCAGTCCCGCGGCCTATACGTAATGATATGCCACTAGAAATACGCCTGCCAGAGGACAAAGGATCAAATGTGTTTATAAAGGTGAATTGGAGAAGCGCTGAGATTGAATCAGCAGACCTGACGGGTTATCAGGTCTGTATCGGACTTCAAGTAGTATTCAATACTGTGACTCAGTCTAGATAATAGGTCATCCGCTGCAGGTGAGTGACCGGGTCGGTGTGCTGGACGTGGACTTCCGGAGGTACATTGATATTGATGGGGGCGTAATTCAGGATCGCCGTTACACCGGCTTTGACCAGCTCATCGACGACTGACTGTGCATTAGCTGCCGGCACGGATATCATGGCTAATTTTATCTTTGCTTTCTTCAGCACCGGGACCAGGTTGGCTGCGTCCTGGACGATGAATGGACCGACTTTTGTGCCAATCTTGCGCGAGTCGTTATCGAAGAGCATGGTCACCTGGAAGCCGCGGTTCATGAAACCGGCATAGCGTGCCAGAGCACTGCCGATATCCCCGGCGCCGATCACTGCCACATCCCATACCCGGTCGACCTTCAGGATGCTGCTGAGCTGCTCGACCAGGTATCCGACATCATAACCGGTGCCTTGCTTGCCGAACTCGCCAAACTGCGATAGATCTTTCCTTATCTGGGCGGCTGAGATGCCCAGCCGGTTTGCTAGGTCTTGCGAGGAGGTTACGGAGGGGCCTTCCTGCTGCATGCGCTGCAAGGTGCGTAGATACAGCGGAAGACGACCGACGACGATATCCGGGATGATTTTTTCGCCCATGTTGCTCTCCTCACCTATGATGTAATCCGTTCAGGACAAATTTATTCAAACGGGATAAACTCGATTAATGAAATTTACCACAAAAACATCATTTTTGGCAATATTGTTGTAATCTGGCAGGTTTTCTACAAGGCGGCGATTAACCTTTTACCGAAACTTGCTGGATCGCTCTTCTCTATCTTGATCTCCTCGGCTCCATGCCAGGCGAGGAAATCGCGCATGGCAGCAGCTATCCCTACCAGGAGCTCGGCATCTGGTTCAATGCCTGGCTCGAGGTAGAGGGAATTCAGTTTCAGCGTGGCCGAGCTGCGATCCAGCTTCGGATCGAAGCGCCCCACTAGCCGGTCTTTATACAGGATGGGGAGGCTGAAATACCCGTAGACTCGTTCTGCTGCAGGCTTGTAGCTCTCCAGAACCTGCTCGAAACCCCACAGCATTCGATCCCGATCTGCTGCCCAGAACAGGGAATCGAAGGGTGATAGGAAAGTGATGCGATTGGCTTTGAGACCGCCATCGGCAGCGCGCTCGAGAAGAGGCAGGTTGTCGCGATGGACCATCCACGGAATAACGCCGTTCGTTGACTGACCCTGAATCTCGACCAGCACGCCTTCCTCGTCCAGCGCCTTGACGATAGATCTGGCGGGGGTGGCACGCATGTAAGCGTATTGGGTCAGGTGGCGCGGCAGGAACACACCAAGCGCCATCGCCGCCTTCTCCAAACAATAACGGCGCGCTGCGTCGGAGTCAACTGGTGAGATATCGACCCATTCAGGCAGCACGCGTTCCCTGACATCATATACGCGCTGGAAGTTCACCCGATCTGCTACCATCAGATCACCATATGCGAACAATACCTCCAGAGCCGTCTTCGAGGGCTTCCAGTCGTACCACTGCCCACTTTGGGAGCCCCTGTACTCGAAATCCCCAACCCGCAGCCCACCTTCTGAGCGGATACGTTCCAGCGTCTGAGCGACCAGCTCACGGTTGCCTTTCTTGTTCAGCCATTCCTGAAAGCTGGGATTGAAGCTGACCCTGCGATCTGTCCGCCATCTGTGGTAGCGATAGTGTTCCAGTGGGATGATGCTGGCAGCATGCCCCCAACCTTCGTAGAGCATTCGCTGCTCCGGTGTATAGATCAGCTGGTTGAGTTCGTTGATATCATACGACCCAATGCGCGCCCAGAGGGTGAGGTAGTGGGCTCGGTTGACCACGTGCAGGGTATCGATCTGTACATAGCCTAGCTCCTTCACCAGATCGATGATTGTTCCTTGGATGGGAGCCGGTGATGCCTCATTGGAGGTTGTGAGCAGCTGGGAATGAAGCACGGTTGCCCTGAGAGCGGAGAGCGGGTAGACCGTACCGGAAACTTTATTAACCATGAGCTAGAATCTTAACACAAAACCGAAGTAAATAAACAACTTCGTTTGAGGTGCACCCCGACCGGAGAGAAAAAACTGAACGGGCAGCAAACCGCTGCCCGTTCAATATCGCTTGATTGTCTCTGAATAGATAATGCTTACTGTTTGAAGACTCGCTTGCAGTCCAGGTAGTTGGTTACGCTGTCTTTCAGACAGACATACAGGATCGGGGCTTTGGCAACTGCCTTGGGCAGCTTGTCTTCTTCGTCCATGAAACCCTTCTTGTCTGTTACGACTTTCTCCAGCTTGTACCAGGGCTCATCGAAGTCTTCGCGGACCTTGATGAAGAAGGGCCAAGATTTCTTGAAGTCCTCACCGGTCACGTACACGTTGCCGTTTTTCACCACCGCGGTCCAGGTGTAGTCCGAGCTTGGCTCGGGGGCTTTAGGAATGCAAAGCACTTGACCGACAGTGAGGTGGTACGGTTTTTCCAAATCATTCGTATTGGCGAGCTTGTAAACTGTCACATCATATTCTTTAGCGATCCTATAGATGGATTTGCCCGCTTCTACAGTATGTTCGTCCTTGCAAACACCCGCCTGAGCAGTCTGGGGTTTGACTGCCCCAAAGAATGCGAAAGCAACTGCAACTGCAAGTGCGATCTGGATAAAACGAGTGATGGGTTTGGTTTTCATTTAGACCTCCATTTTGAGCGTTGGTTATAGTTGGATTTTTTCGATTGCCGCTTATCAGATGGTTTATAAACCAAATTGACCGAATTTTCGCCCTGCCAGAGTAGAGTATTGCAGGTGGACATTCGGACGACGTATTTCTCCTACGAAAGTAGGAGAGCGGCGGTGTAATCATCAGCTGATGACATCTTACCCAGGTATCATATTGCATTTAGTCAGGAATCGTATTATCGATCTGTTAAGTTCTGCCTTGCAGTTCTGATAGGATGAGGGAGGGTGCTTCTCAGCGCGCGCAGCGGAAGCCGGTGCTGGTATCCAGATCGTATGGCAGACCGCCCACCCGGCGGCTTACCCGAGCGCCATCGATGCTGATATCCCAGGCTCCGCTGCGGATCGATTTATAGATAGCGCTCTCCGGTCCCAGGGGGTTCTTCGGCCAATTCTCCTGCGGGTAGCTGTTGTAATAATCGGGATCGTACCAATCTGCGACCCACTCCCAGGCGTTCCCGGCCATCTCGAACGCGCCGTACGGGCTGCCGGACTGCTCATAGCTGCCCACCCTGACCGCGTCGCCGACGCAGAAGCCACCTTCAACCCGGGCATTGAGCCAGGAGCAGTCCGGCCAGGTATTTCCCCAGGGGAATCTGCGCTCATCCTGAGCCCCACGAGCAGCTTTCTCCCATTCGGCTTCGGTAGGCAGGCGTTTATCCAGCCAGGCGCAATAATCATTTGCCTGGTACCAGGTTACAGCCATCACCGGGAAATCTTCAAAATCCGGATTGGTATAGTAGTCGGGATGGGTGACTGAGGCGTAAGTGGGTGGTGGAGTGCAGTAACCATGCGTTACGCAGGCAGCATATTGGGCGTTCGTAACCTCGTACTTGTCGATCTGGTAGCTACTCAGCCTGACGGTATGCAAGGGGCGCTCGTTGGCATGGCAGTCTGGGTCCTGGCTGCCGCAGCCCATCTGGAACGGTCCGCCGGGTATTGTCACCATCTCGGGCAGCGGAGGTGATCGTAAGATCACCGGAAAGTACAGCGTGGCGGCAATATCGAGATTGGTCAGCCGAGAATGAAATTTTGGGCTGGGAGGGCGGTCCGGATTTAACAGAGAGATTGCCGCCAGCAAGACAGTCAGTAAATAGAACATAATCAGCCAGACCTCAGGGTGAGCGAGCGCAGCGGAAGCCAAGCCCAAAGCTTGCCCAGCGACCCGGCTCGAATGCAAAGCGGAAATCCAGACGGGTGTATGGTATGTCGTGGAAGTACGAGCCGCCGCGGATCACCCTGTGGGTGCCTACATACGGACCGGGCGGGTTGGCCCCCGGCGAGTAGCTGTAGTAAGCCGCGTCGTACCAGTCGGCGACCCACTCCCACACATTGCCGGACATGTCCATCACACCATACGGGCTCGCGCCATCTGGGTAGCTCCCGACCCTGGTCGTATCGCCAACGCACTCATTCGTATTCGCGCGGGCGCAGGTCGGGTCGATAAACCCCCATGGATACTGCCGGCTGTCTGCCTGGCCGCGGGCAGCCTTCTCCCATTCGGCTTCGGTGGGCAGGCGCTTTCCTGCCCACTGGCAGAACACCCAGGCTTGATCGTAACGGACGTAGATGACCGGATAATCGTAGTACGAAGGGTTGTAGAAGTAAGCTGGACGGGTGCGGGAGTAGCTGTACTCCGGCGGCGAGCAGTGTCCTTCTTCTATGCACACCCGGTACTGCTGGTTGGTGACCTCGTACTTATCGATCTCGTACCCGTCGAGGTGAACATGGTGCAGGGGCAGCTGGTCACTTATGCAGGCAACGCCGGGGATGCTGCCGTCGCAGCCCATCAAGAAGCTGCCGGCGGGGATGCTGACCATCTCCCCGTAGCCGGGATAGGTGCGGTGAATTAACGGCAGGAAGACTTTCTCTGGCAAGGCTTGGGCAGATGCGACGACCGCGCCTGAAAATATGATACTGGCGAGAATAAAAAATCTTACGAGGGTTCTGGTCAGGATATGCTCCCCACGGGATGTCGTCGGATGCTGCCAGGTGGTGCAGGTATCATACCATCCAAGAGCCCGAATGGTATAATTTTTTTACCGTGTTCAGTGACGAGGCAGTAATCCAGATAATATCCGGGAATGGCGGGGATGGGGTTGTGCATTTCCGGCGGGAGAAATACGTTCCCTTTGGGGGACCGGATGGCGGCGATGGCGGAAAAGGTGGAGACATCATTCTGGAAGTGAAAAAAACCCTCAATACGCTGTCGGCGTTCCGCCACCAGACCCGTTTCAATGCCCAGGATGGCGGCAGAGGCGGGAAGCAGAATATGACCGGGCGCTCGGGAGAAGATACCGTAATCCCGGTGCCGCCGGGGACGGTGGTCTACGATGCTGAGAGCGACGAAGTCATTGGAGACCTGGTTGCTGACGGGCAGCAGCTTGTGGTAGCAAAAGGTGGGCGGGGCGGTCGCGGGAATACCAGGTTCAAATCATCCCGCAACCAGGCGCCGCGCATTGCTGAACATGGCGAGCCTGGGGTGGAGGTCAGCCTGCGTCTGGAACTCAAGCTGATCGCAGATATCGGGATCGTCGGCGTTCCAAATGCGGGTAAATCCACACTGCTGGCGGCGGTCACAAACGCTAGTCCAAAGATTGCAGCCTACCCATTCACAACTCTAGTTCCCAACTTGGGTGTCGCCGAGCTGGACGAAGATACAAATCTGGTGCTGGCAGATATCCCCGGTCTGATCGAAGGTGCACACCAGGGAGTGGGATTGGGGCACAGCTTCCTGCGCCACATCCAGCGCACCCGGGTGCTGATCCACGTTCTGGACGGGTTGGCCAAAGACCCACTGCTGGATTTTTCACAGATCAACAGTGAGCTCTCGCTGTTCGACCCACGCTTAGGTGACAAGCCGCAAATCGTGGCTTTCAACAAGATGGATCTGGATGAAGTGCAGAGGCGTTGGCCGGAGGTTTCGGGCGCGCTTAAGAAACGCGGCTATGAGGCGATTGCGATCTCAGCGGTGGCCGGTACGGAAGTGCGCAAGCTGCTTTACCGGGCTGCTCAGCTGCTGGAGCAGGTGCCGGTTTTAGAAGAGATGGAGGAGACGCCGGTCTACCGGGTGGAAGACGACCCGCGCGCGTTCGAGATTGCACGCCAGCCTGCCGGGTGGCGGGTTTCAGGTGCGGCTATCGAGCGGGCTGCTGCCATGACTTATTGGGAATACGACCAGTCTGTGCGCAGGTTCCAGACCATCCTGCAGACCCTTGGCGTGGACGAAGCGCTGCGCCAGGCAGGTGTACAGATCGGGGACACCGTACAGATCGGCGACTACGAACTTGAGTGGCAGGACTGAAAGATCGTTAACAGGGCATTGGTACTGGTAGAAACTATAGTTAGCGCGGTACTTAAACTATGAAGACTGGAGTCTTCGGCGGTACGTTCGACCCACCCCATATCGCCCATCTGGTGCTGGCAGCAGAAGCCACGCAGCAGCTGGAACTCGACCGTGTGTTGTGGGTGCTCACACCTCATCCGCCTCATAAACCTGATAAGCCAATAACCAATATCGAACTGCGCCTGCTTCTGCTTGAAGCCGCCTTAGCAGACCAGCCATTCTTCGAGCTATCTCGTGTTGATATCGACCGCCCCGCGCCGCATTATGCCGTGGATACAATGCTGCTGTTGAGGGAAGTCTACCCTGAGGATAGACTGATCTATCTGATGGGAGGCGACTCGCTCAAGGAGCTGCCGGACTGGCATCGGCCTGAGGAGTTTATCACGCAGTGCGACGGGCTGGGTGTGATGCTGCGACCGGGAGCGGTGATCGATATCCCCAGGCTGGAGCAAGAGCTGCCTGGTATTGCAGAGAAAGTGCGTTTCATCGGGACGCCGCTGCTGGAGATCTCGTCCAGCGATATACGCAAGCGAATAGCCAAAAGAGGGCACTTCCGCTATTTCATTCCGGAGCGGGTCCACCAGATCATTCAGCAGCACGAGCTATATACCGATCTATCCTAAACGCTCGAGCGCGTGAGCTAATATGAATCCATTGAGCCATACATGCGTAATTCGATGGCTGTGTAAGAGATATTGGGTTCTGGCTTGCTTGGATCTCTCCGTTTTTGTCCTTTAGGGTTCATTGGGAGAAGCCGTGGTACCCCCCAGATATGGGGGGTAAAATAGTGCAAAAATGATCGCATAGGTGGATGACCTCGATGAAAAAAGCACAAGTCATGGTACCGTTGGATATTCCCGATGTACGGGTATTGAGCACCGAAATCAACAAAGTTGGCGATTTGATCATCACGATCGAGAGCGTCAAAGAAGGGGCGATCTGCCGCCAGTGTGGGCGCGAGATCCGCAAGCGTCATGGGTATGATGAATGGACGATCATCCGCCACTTGCCGGTCTTTGGGCGGCCGAGCTATCTGCGCTATCGGCCCCGGCGCTACCAATGCATGGAATGTGAGGGACATCCGACAACGACGGAGCAACTGAGTTGGCGAGAGCGCAACAGTCCGCATAGTATGGTCTTTGATGATCACCTGCTGCTGCAGCTGGTCAATGCGACGGTGGAAGACGTGAGCCGCAAGGAAGGTGTGGCCTATGATTGCGTATTGGGTGTGTTGGAGCGGCGGATCAGCGCAAGTGTGGATTGGGGGCAATACACTTCCTTGGGGGTGATCGGGCTGGACGAAATTGCGCTCAAGAAAGGCCACCGCAACTATGTGACGATTGTGACGGCGCGCCTGGCGGAAGGTCGAGTGGTGATCCTGGCGGTATTGCCAGATCGCCAGAAGGAAACCGTCGTCGAATTCCTGCGTTCCATTCCACAACGCTTGAAAGAGAGCATCCATACCGTGTGTTGTGACATGTACGAAGGCTTTTGCGAAGCAGTGCGGGAAGAGTTGAGCCACGTGCAGATTGTGATTGATCGTTTCCATGTCGCCCGATCTTACCGAGATGGTCTGAACGACCTGCGTAAACAAGAGTTGGGACGATTGAAGAAGGAGCTTCCAGACGTCAAGTACAAGCAGTTGAAGGGCAGTATGTGGGCCTTGCGCAAGAAGTCCGCGGATCTGACCCCCGAAGAAAGACGCACCCTCAGGCTTCTTTTCCGCTACTCGCCTGAATTGAAGCAGGCCTACGATTTGCAGCAGCAATTGACAGACATCTTTGACCAGCACCTCTCCCCTGCCAGCGCCAAAACCAGGATCCGAGCCTGGATCAAACGCGTCGCCAAGAGTGGGCTGCGCTGCTTTGATAAGTTCATCAACACCCTCGGCCGGTGGTGGCAGGAAATCATCAACTATTTCGTCAACCGTGACAATAGCGGCTTTGTTGAAGGTCTGAACAACAAACTCAAGGTGCTCAAACGGCGCTGCTATGGTTTGTTCAACCTGAAGCATCTTTTTCAACGCATTTTCCTCGATCTGGAAGGTTATCGCCTGTTTGCAGGTGCACCACCATATCTGGCCGAATCACGGTAACTCCCAATGAGCCTCCTTTAGACCGTGTTAAAATAACCGCTATCCCCCTATAAGGAGCCATACAATGATTGCGGCAATCGCTATGTCTGATTTATCGAATATGTCTGGTGGAATACTCTCAGAGGGAATACCGACCTTTCACGAAGTCCCGACTCTCCCTGGATGGCAGGCATTGCTGCTGCTGATCCTCCTGGTTGCGATCCTTGTTATCGCTTTATACTGGAATACGCAGGCATATCAGGCACCGGAGATCGGTGGTGGTCATGGGGCTTCGTACGAAGCAGAAGGAGACCCTCACTCCGCGCATTAACACAGTTTTCTTTTAGTGGGATGAAGTAAATGCCGGTCGCATATAGCGGTGTCGTAACCCGGAGGGTGGTATGGTTAACGCTCAGGCTGCGGACAAGCGTGAAATCAGAGTTGACGAATTGCTGCAAGATCAAATGAAGACGGGTATTAACCAGTTTGGCGATATTCAGTCGTCGCTGATCGAGCGCGCCAATGACGGGGTCGCAATTATCCAGGATGATCTGCTGGTCTATGCAAACTCGCAGTTGGGGGCATTGCTTGGCTATCCAGTCCCAGAGCTTCTGAATACAGAATTTACCCGCTATATCCATCCCGATGAACTCGCGCGAGTGGTGAACATCTACACACGCCGGTTGGCAGGGCAGGATGTCCCGCAAGTGTACGAAACGGCGATCCTGAACGGCGAGGGTCAGAAAATTGAAGTAGAGGTCAACGCCGGGATCATCAGCTACACCGGTCGCCCGGCTGATTTCGTCTTCGTGCGCGATATCTCCCATCGTAAACAGGTTGAAGATGCTCTGCGAAGCAGCGAGGAGCATTTCCGTACGCTGGTCGAAAACCTGTCCGATATGGTGTTTATTATCGACGAGCAGACGCGTGTCAAATATGAGACACCCTCTGTCTCCAGGGCACTTGGCTATCCTCCCGGCTACTTCATTGGAAAAAAAGGAACTGAATTCATCCATCCGGACGATATGGAGGCAGTTCTAAATGATCTTGATGAAGTCGTTCGGGGGGAGAATTCTTCTATACCATCCGAATTTCGTATGCTGTCAGCTTCCGGCGAGTGGGTCCCGGTAGAGGCAGTCGGCAGCAACCGTCTGGCTGTTGCGACCGTGCAGGGACTTGTGATTACCGTGCGCACGATATCTGCTCGCAAACAAGCCGAAGAAGAATTGACCCGTTTGATGGAGCACAACCAGCGCATCGTGCTCAACGTCAACGATGGCATCATCCTGCAGGACCCGGATGGCGTTATCACCTTTACCAACCCAGCCGCGGCCAGAATCCTCGGATATGAGTATGGGGAGCTGGAGGGCAAGCACTGGACGGATATCATTCCAAAGGACGAACACTCGAAGGTCAGGTCGGCACATAAGCGGCGCGGCAAAGGTGTGTCTGACAGCTACGAGCTGCAGATGATTTGCAAAGATCAGCGCCGCATCACTGCCTGGGTCAATGGAATCTCTCTGCTAGAGCTGGACGGATTCTCCGGGACGATGGCGGTCTTCAGCGATATCACCGAGCGAAAGCTCACCGAGCTGCGCATGCAGCGCCTACTCGAGCAGCAGATCGCAGTCAACCGCCTGGCTCTAAACCTGGGCAACCTGACCGAGCATGACCAAATATTCAGCACCACAGGGGAAATGGTGAAGTCATTAATGGATGCGGATGCCTTCGTCATCACCCTGTACGATGCGAGAAAACAGTCTGTCCGGAGTGGGTACACCCGCGCATTCGGGGAAGTCTTCCAGGCGGAGGATTTGCCGGAATTTTCACTTGGTGAGGCAGGGCATCACATCCAGCGAACGGTGCTGACAACCGGTGAGCACCTGACCATCAGTAATTATGCCCAATTCCTGCAAGAACACCCTCATCCGAAGGAACTGTTAGAACAGGTATCGCCAGGTCACCGCCACCTGCTGAAGTTAATCGAGATCTATACACGTTCTTTGCTGGCAGTACCGATGAAGGTTGGCGGGGAGACGATCGGCGTTGTGATGGTGCACAGCCGCCAGGCGGATGCCTACAAACCAGAGGATACCGAGCTGCTTCTGGCACTGGCAAATATATCGGCGGTTGCCATTCAGAATGCCAGCCTGCTGGAGCAAGCTCGCCAATCTGCCAGGCAGATCGAACAGATCATGCAGACCGTCCCTGAAGGGATGCTGCTGCTGGACGATGACCACCGGGTTGTGACTGTAAATTTGGCTGCAGAGAGCTATCTGGAAGAGCTGGCCGGTTATTCCGATGACGGTAAGCTTTCACGATTGGGTGATAAAAATCTAGAATCTTTCCTTCTGCAGCAGCCGGGTGGCATCTGGCATGAAGTGAATGCCGGCAAACATACCTATGAAGTCGATTCCAGACCGATATTAGGGGGCCCAGCACAGACCGGTTGGGTGCTTGTGATCCGGGATGTCACTCAGGAGCGGGAAACCAGCCGCCGCATCCAACAGCAGGACCGGTTGGCGACGGTAGGACAGCTTGCCGCCGGAATTGCCCATGATTTCAACAATATCATGTCCACTATCGTACTGTACGCACAGATGTCGAACCAGTCTCCCTGGGTCTCCAGCAGGGACCGGGAGCGCATGTCGACGATCTACCACCAGGCGATGCACGCTACCGAGCTGATCCGCCAGATCCTGGATTTCAGCCGGCGGTCGGTCCTCGAGCGGCAGCCGCTCTCCCTGCGCCCGCTGATCAAAGAGCAAGTGCGCATGTTCAACCGCACGCTGGCAGAGAATATCAGCATCGAGGTGGAAGGGATGGCCAAACGCTGTGTGGTCAACGCCGACCCTACCCGCATCCAGCAGGTGCTGATGAACCTGGCGCTGAACGCCCGGGATGCAATGCCGGATGGCGGTACCCTGATCATCGGGCTGGACCTGATCGAGGTCGAAGAGGGCGTTACTCCCCTTCCGGAGATGTCCCCAGGATCCTGGGTGCAGTTAACCATGAGCGATACAGGTATCGGTATCAAAGAGGATTCACTGCCGCATATCTTCGAGCCGTTTTATACGACCAAGGGCATTGGCGAGGGCACAGGACTGGGACTGGCACAGGTTTATGGAATCGTCACCCAGCATAATGGCTATATCGACGTAAAATCAACCCCTGGCAGTGGGACTACCTTCACCATTTACCTGCCTGCCCTGCCAAAGGATCTCTCCAACCTGCCGGACCTGGATACCGGTCCGCTGGTCAGAGGGCGAGAAGAGACGATCCTGGTGGTAGAGGACAGCCCATTCACCCGCCAGGCGCTGGTTGACAGCCTGGAATTACTCAACTACCGCACACTAACCGCTTCGAATGGCCGGGAAGCAATGGACATATTAAGCAGCCTCAGCGATCAAGTCGATTTGGTCGTTAGTGATGTAATCATGCCGGAGATGAGTGGCTTGGCGCTGGTGCGTGAGATCATCGACAACGAGCTTGATATTCGCATCATCCTACTGACCGGACATTTCCCCGGCAAGGAGATCGAAACCCTGCGCAACCGCGGGCTGGTTGAGGTGATCGAGAAACCTCCCAACCTGGAGAAGCTATCCGAAGTAGTGGGCAGGATGCTGGCCAATAGCTGATATCTCGGGCTATTTAAGGACTATTAACCGAATATTAACCCCGCGGGCAGTAGAAATTTCCAGAAATTATGTTATAAATTAATCAGAATCTTACAATTCTGAAAGGGGTTTTCGCGCCTGGAGTGAACACTGGGCGAAAAACCATAATTAGAACTGCAAAGGAGGGTGCATAGAATAGGATACCAGTTCTTTTCTCACATGCTGTATCGCGCACGAAAATATTATTTCCATCCGGATAACACTTCAATCGAGTATAAACGTTCGCTGTTTAAAGGAGATGATCAAATGAAGGGACGGATAACCCGAGCAACCATTTTGATTGTGATCTTAGCCCTCGTGCTGCCGCTTTTTGTCGGCCCGAGTACAGTCTCGGCGCGCAGCTTCAAGCCAAAGGTCCATTTCTGGCTGACCATCCTGCACAATAACGATGGTGAATCACAGGTGATCGACGCTGGCTCAGGTCTGGAGGACTTCGGTGGGGCGGCGCGCTTCAGGACCCTGGTCAAGAAGCTCAAATGGCACGCCTTGACCGGCCCGTGGACACACCGAGGCGCCAAGCGCGGCGTGATCATGGTGTCCTCAGGGGATAACTTCCTGGCTGGACCAGAGTTTGCCGCCAGCCTGGCCAATGGCGTCCCCTACTACGATGCAATCGCCATGCGTCTTATCGGCTATGACGCAATCAACTTGGGAAACCACGACTTCGACTTCGGTCCGGACGTGCTGGCGAATTTCCTGGACAGCTTCGGCTTTCGAGGTCCACCGCCTTATGTATCTGCCAACCTGGACTTCAGCGGTGAGCCGAGACTGCAGGCGTATGTTGACGAGGGTGTGATCGTGGCATCGACTATCATCCGCGAGCGGGGTGAGGAAATCGGCGTGATCGGTCTCGAAACCCCCAACCTGCCGTTCATCTCATCGCCGCGCAATGTCGTCGTCGATCCCAACCTGGTGGAGATCGTCCAGGAGCAGATCGATATCCTGGAAGCCGAGGGTGTGGGTATCATCGTCCTCTCCTCTCACTTGCAGAGCATTGCGAACGAGCTCGACCTTGTGTCACAGGTCGAAGGCCTGGATGTGGTTATCGCCGGCGGCGGAGATGAGCTGCTGGCTAACCCGGACGATGTGCTGATCCCCGGTGACGATGCCTTCGTGTTTGGTGCATATCCCCAGGTGGCAGCCGATCTCAACGGAGACTCTGTGCCGGTAGTAACCACTTCCGGCGAGTACCGCTATGTCGGTCAGCTGGTGGTCGGATTCGACCGCCACGGCAATGTTCTTCAGATCCATGAAGAGCGCTCCGGTCCGAAACGGGTTGCCACGGATGATTGCAACGGCACGCTGCCTTGCGATGATACAGTATTCCCAGATCCCTTCATGCAGTATTTTGTAGTGAATCCTGTTGAAGAATACGTCGCCGAACTAGCGAATATTATTGTAGGGGTCAGTGAGGTGGATCTTGAAGGACGGCGGGCTCCTGGTGTTCGCACCCAAGAGACCAACGAGGGGAATCTGATCGCAGATTCGCTGTTCTGGTATGCGGATCAGGTAGCAGCGATTTATGGCGTCAATCCTCCGGACGTTGCTTTGCAGAACGGTGGAGGCATCCGCAACAATACGCTTATCCCAGCCGGCAACATCACAGAGCTGGATACGTTCAGCATGGTTCCATTCCCGAACTTCGTATCGTTGCTGGAAAATATCCCGCGCGACCAGTTCAAGGAGATCATGGAGAATGCCGTATCCCGGGTTGAGTTCTCTGACGGCAGGTTCGCCCAAATATCCGGGTTTAGTATGGTCTATGATCCAACCGGTACCGCTCAGATACTGGACCTAGATGGCAATGTGGTCACCCCAGGAACTCGCGTTGTCGATCTCACGCTCGCCGATGGCACCTCGATCGTTTCTGGAGGTGCTGTGGTCGCGGGACCAGGGATCAATATCGCGACGATCGATTTCCTCGCTCGGGGTGGGGACCAGTACCCGTACCGAGGCGCTCCATTTACATCACTGGGTGCCTCCTACCAGCAGGCGCTGAGCAGCTATATTCAAAGCTCAGCAGGGCTGGGAGGGACAATCACCGCTGCACAATACCCAGAAGGAGGTGAAGGGCGTATTACGCCATAGTGGAATAGCCTTGACGGAACGTACGTACACCCATTCGGGTGTTTGTAAGGGTAATTCAGTTGATGGAACCTCCCTTCGGGGGCGAGGGTGCCCGCGGAGGGAGGACATTAATAACTAATCTTACTGGAGGAAACAATGTCACGCAAGAATAATCTTATCCGTAAAATTATGTTCGTGATCGTCCTGCTGCTGCTCCTGGCGCTGATCGCGCCTAGTGCACTAGCAGCTTCCCCGGCAAAAGGCGGACCGACACCGGTGCGCTTTGCCACCTTCAATGCCTCGCTGAACCGCTTCAATGCCGGAGATTTGGCGACCGAGCTGGCGTCTCCGGGCAGCCCCCAGCCGGGTGCTGTTGCTGAGATCATCCAGCGTACCAGACCGGACGTGCTGCTGATCAACGAGTTCGATTACGACCCTGCCGCTTTGGTCAATTTCCAGACCAACTACCTGTCGGTAGCGCATGGGAGCGCGGCACCGATCTATTACCCCTACTCCTACATCGCACCGTCCAACACGGGTATCCCCTCCGGCTTCGATCTCGACAACAACGGAAGCGTGGGTGGTCCAAACGATGCCTTTGGTTTCGGTTTCTTCCCAGGGCAATATGGCATGGCGGTCTATTCGATGTTCCCGATAGACTACGATAAAATCCGCACCTTCCAGCTCTTCCTGTGGAAGGATATGCCGGGAGCGCTGCTGCCAGACGACCCGAACACCCCAGAGCCGGCGGATTGGTATTCACCTGCCGAGCTGGATGTCTTCCGGCTATCCTCCAAGAGCCACTGGGATGTGCCGGTCCAGATCGGGGGAAAGGTGGTCCATTTCCTGACCAGCCACCCGACGCCGCCTGTCTTTGATGGGCCGGAGGATCGGAATGGGACGCGCAATAACGACGAGATCCGCTTCTGGGCCGACTATGTCATACCTTCCCGCAGCGGGTATATCTACGATGACGAAGGGAATTACGGCGGACTGGCACCCGGAGCGATGTTCGTAATCGCTGGCGACCAGAACTCCGACCCCCTGGACGGTGACAGCATACCCGGTTCGATCCAGCAGCTGATTGAGCATCCGCTGGTCAACACCAGGGTCACACCGTCCAGCGAGGGAGCAGTCCAGCAGTCAGCGCTGCAGGGTGGCGCGAATGCGACACATCTCAGCGATCCGGCTTACGACACGGCAGATTTTTCAGATACTGCACCGGGCAACCTGCGCGCAGACTATGTGCTGCCGCGCAAGAACCTGCGCATCCTGGATGCGGGAGTCTTCTGGCCGCTCAACACAGACCCGCTGTTCTCGCTGGTGGGTACTTTCCCGTTCCCCAGCTCGGATCACCGCCTGGTGTGGATCGATGTAAGAGTGCCAAGCTATTAGGAATACACTCGATCAATTGAGCTGACCCGCACAGGGGCAGCTCGTATATTACCGATCTGCTGATTTCCTATCCCCCTTCTCCTACTGTCAATGACCAGGAGAAGGGGGATATGTACTATAATGTGGGATAGGGATGAGTTGATCAGGCAATAAGAGAGAAGATAATTGGCGTGGGGGTGTTCAAGGCTAATTACAGGTACCATTTGAAGGAGGCTATCGAATGACTAGAACTACCAAACTTGTGATCGCTTTGCTGGCAGCTGTAAGCTTGATCGGTGTCGTGACTGCATGGGCGAACACGATCTATCTGCCGGTAATCGAAAAACACCCCACCTACACGCCCACTGTGACGGCGACTGCCACTGCCACAGCAACCAAGACTCCATCGATTTCACCCACGCCTACTCGTACACCCACGCCAAAGCCGGGAGTGTATATCATCGATATTGTATCCAATCCAACTACAGAGGAATACATAGAGATTAAAAACACCAGCAGCAATGGCGTGGATATGAAAGAATGGGCGATTAAGGCGGATTGGAGCGGGGAAAGGTACGTATTTCCGGACTTCACTCTGGGTGGCGGTAAAACCGTAAAAGTGTGGTCCAAAGTAGGGACAGATACTTCTACCAACCTATATTGGAATTTATCTACTGAGGTTTGGAAAGATACTCACGATACCGCCTATCTCAGGGATGATAACAACGATTTAGTAAACACCTACCAGTATTAGAACTAACCTCAATTCGTGATAAAAGAGGGTTGTTGGTGTTACGCGCTGCGAAGCCACGCGTAACACCAACATTATCCTGCACTCACGATAGAATTAGTATGTTACTCCTTGTGTGACCTCGATGTCCACCGAGAAACCCACCACACCTGATATATCCAATATTCCCAATGGAAAAGGCAGGTAGTGACCGGGTAGAATCTCTGCATTAGGATTTTCCACCTGTTTCATCATTCCAAACGTGTCAGTGAACGCTGATGGATTGAATCTGCCAATGGTATTGATGCTGACAGTTATGCCAGGGGCTACACTCCAAGACCAGCCTCCTGGAATGGAGCTGCCATTGTAGCCCTGTTCCCAATCGGGATAGAATCAATTCCAGGGGTCCAATGCCAAATGGATTTGTGTGGATACTGGTTCCGCTGAGATGTACTCAATTTGGATACCTCCGGGATTAAGCGTGAAGTATTTCATCCTGCTGTCGTCATGCTTGTTGAGGGTCAGTACAGCTTCGGACAGATGTGCATCGTACGGACCTCCGTTATCGTAGAATGCCCCGGGTAGTACCTGCGGGTCGGCAGCCAGGTCGAGCTGTGGGTCCCAAGTCGAGGGATCCCCAGTTCCGAAGGTGAACTGCGAGCTGGGAGCGATGATCTGGTGTACTCCAGTCTCGTTGATGGCAAACAGGTGGGTCAAAACGCCGAGCTGCGGCTCGATCACGGCATATACGTGCTCGGATGCCAGCACGCATTCCGTCCCACTGTCCCCGTCGATATCCAGGCTGCAGGTTGAAGTTGATACCGGATTCTGCGACCATTCAGCAGCAGCCAGCAGGACATTGATCTGGCGGAGATAGATTTGCTGCAGGGCGTCGAATTCGGGGCTGGCTAAGGCGGAGGGCGGCGCCAGAGCTAGGTAAGCCTGGGCAGCGGCCTCAATGAGCGGGTTAGGCTGCGGCTGAGCCCGCTGCTTAAGGGCGAATTCAGCCAACTGGTGGGTAGTTTCGTTTTGCGGAAGGCGGGCAAAGTGCGCTGTCAGATCTTCTGCAATGCCTGGCTTGTCATTTCCTGCCGGCAAAGTAAGCAGCGCCTGGGTGTCGAGTGGGCGTATCCACGGGTGCGTGCGAATGTACCGGAACGCAGCCCGAGCGACTTGAGGATTACCCCAGGCTGAGCCGGTCAGGTCACCACCGAGAGCTACGAGCTGGGAGCTGTTGCCGCTGACCGCAGTATCTACCAGCAAGCGCCGTATGTCTAGGGTGAGACCGTTGATGTCAGGCTGAAGACCGGGTTTTTGAGCGGCTGCATCGGGGATGGGAAGCAGGCTTTGTCCGGAGTGTCTGTATATGCGGGTAACAGGGCTGACTTGTTGTTTTGGGAAAGCAATCAGGGCGTAATCTGCCGGAATTATATTAGCAAATTGCGTGTAGCCAATATTTTGGGCGGGTTGATCGAACTGCCCGGCTAATTGTGCAGAATACGCATGCCAGAGTGGATTGGGTGATGGGGGGATCACTTCCGGTAAGGACACTACTCCTTCGGCCACGAGGGAGTTCAGCATCTGCAGATCGCCACCATAATCCAGTGCTGACAACCAGGCGGGATATTTCAAATCCAGCAAGACGATCGGCATCCGAGCACTGTGGGCGGCGCGCAGCAGATTGGCCAAACCGTGACGTCCACCCAGCGGACCGGTATGGGCGCCATCCCAACGGCGCAGTGCCTGTGCAGGTGTGTACGCCGGATAAGTGTTCCAGAAGGCGAGCAGCAAGTTGGCCGGTTCGGGAGGGGGTCGAACGAGCGCACGACCGCGCTGGCGTCGGAAACACGCCTTAACCCGGCAGAGGTGACGAATACCTGCAGCTTGAACTCAGGCAGTGTCAGGTTGTCTGAGGATGGAAATAGCGCTGATGCATCCAGGCGGATATCCAGACTATCCAACCCGGTATCGCGGATCACACGCAGCTGCAGATCATGAAGGGGGCGGTTTTCCTTATCCACGGCGAGGATCCTGCCTGCCGCGGGAAGAACCAACAGAACATCCCATGCCAGCTTGGTATGACTGTCCAGTGGGAGCTTTGAATGTCCCCCGTAGGCGTAATCCAGGGCGATATATACATCCGGCTGGCTGTGAGTCGATAGATCTAAAAAGTCCAGGCGGATATCGATCAGCGGAGAATTTCGCCCGGAGGGGCGATTGATATAGACGGCTAGCAGGTCTTGAGCAGGTTCAGGTGCATCTGCCGGATCGAGCAAACGCAGGTCGGCGTAGCTCCATGAAGTCTGGTAGGGTATCTGCGGGGTCGGTCGTGCGGGTGAGGGGCTGCATGCGCTTAATATAGATGCAGTGATCACCAGCCAGAGCAGATATCCGGATAGCAGCCTACTCATGCAGCGGATTATATCTGATCCCCGGCGGGTCGGTCGTCATAAGAAAGACCCGGTCCCGGGTGCAAGATGTACGCCTAGCATCGCACGTGGAGGCGGATAGGATACCGAAACACCTTACAGGATTGCAAGGTGCGGCGACCTTACATCGATGTTAACTGCGAGTTAAGCATATTGGTGTATTATGGTAACGACACTTGGGCGAGTGTCATCGGGTGGCCTACGGGCTGCCCGTCGCTTTAAAACCACAGTAGACAGCAGAGAATAGAGAATAGAAAGCGGTCGGGTCAGTTCGAGGAGGGCAGGTCTTTGGGTTCTGGACCGATGGTCTCGCGGATCTCGCCCAGCTCGCGCACCCGCACCAGCTCGACTTCGAAGCGCGAACGGTCACCTCGATGTAGCGCTTCGTAGTATTCGATGGGTGTGTCATCTTCCAGGAAGCTGACACTGTTCAGCTGAAGCAGCGGAGCACCTGCCTCAATTTGCAGCAGCTCTGCCTCTTCTTCGCTGGCAAGCACCGCTTCGATATAACGCCTGCCGTGAGCGATGAGTAAACCGCACTCTCGTTCCAGATATGCATACAGAGATTGGTTCGAAAAGTCTGCCTCCGCAGCCTGGGGGCAGAGATGGTAGGGCAGGTAGCTGGTAACCAGAACGATGGGTTCATCGTTGACCGACCGCAATCGGTACAGCTGGATGACATCCGCATCTGGGGGCAGCTCTAGGTAGTCGAGCACTTTATTGGGCACCTTGGTCACCGACTGGTGCAGTACCTGCGTAACAGGCGTCAGGCCGCGCTCGACCATATCGTGATAGAAGCCGGTCAGCTTTTGCGCCAGGCTTTCGTTGATTTTCGCCTCGGCAATAAACGTGCCTTTCCCTTTGCGGCGCACGATAAGCCCTTCCAGCTCGATCTCACGCAGCGCCTGGCGGACGACAGTCCGGCTGACGCCAAATTTCTCGCACAGCTCAGGCTCGCTGAGGATCTGGTCACCAGGTTGCCACTCACCCCTGTTGATCTTGCCTTTCAGCAGATCGATAAGCTGGATGTAATAGGGGATATTGCTATCGAAGTCAATGGAAGGATTCTTTTTCTGCATCTGGCAACTTGCTCCAATCGACTAGAGAAACGGGATTAAGCTGTATTCTTGTAATTAAGTCCTTACAATTATAGCAAATACCTGATTTTCAGTCAAACTAATCGTCCCCCTTTCTTCCAGGCTCATGGCAGGCATTGCAGCGTCGCACTCCATCGTGATCGAAGTCCCAGTTGTTCGTGGAGCTGCACTCGGAGCACTGCCCATCGTAGTGATCCTCAGGTGCGTCTTCACTGTGGCAATTGATACATTGAGACGTGTTGATCGCGGCGTGGTTTAAGCGAGCCGGCAACCCGGTAGGTACGTCTACTCAACATACGGTTACTATCATTCCCTCGATCGATGGCATCTCCCGTGGGAATGATCTGGTTTCGTCGGGCAACAGAAGCAAAAAATGGGCAATATTTCTCGGTGCTGTCCGGGTGATCCAACAGAACGAAGCGTGTATAATGAGCAAGACTATAAACTATATATGACAAACAAGGTAATTTGTAACGAATAGTTGGTTATAAACAGTTGGATTGTGGAATTCTGGAAGGAAAACGAGCTTACATCGTCACTATTGACAACGTGAAGATGAGCACTGTATAATAAATCATAGATGTAATTACAGGATGACAAGAAAACATATGGTGCAGGAGGACAAGTGAAATATCGACCTTTTGGACGGACCGGATGGCAGGTCTCTGAGATCGGTTTCGGAGCCTGGGCGATCGGCGCAGAATGGGGGGAGGTCAGCGAGCAAGATGCTCTCGCGGCGCTGCTGACATCGATTGACGCAGGGATTAATTTCATCGATACCGCCGATGTGTACGGCGACGGGCGCAGCGAGCGTCTGGTGAGCCAGGCATTGAAAGCACGTACAGGCCGGGTGTATGTAGCGACAAAGGCAGGTAGAAGGCTGAACCCGCATGTGGCAGAGGGCTTCACCCGGGAGAACCTGACTGCATTCCTGGAGCGCAGCCTGCGCAACCTGGAGGTGGAGACGATCGACCTGGTCCAGCTGCACTGCCCACCCAACCAGGTATACTATATGCCGGAGGTATTCGGAATCCTGGATGACATCGTCGCATCCGGCAAGCTGCGCTACTACGGGGTGAGTGTGGAGAAGGTCGAGGAAGCGCTCAAGGCGATTGAATTCCCCAATGTTCAGAGCATACAGATCATCTTCAATATCTTCCGCCAGCGACCTGCAGAGCGGTTCTTCGCGCTGGCAAAAGAGCGCCAGGTGGGCATTCTGGCACGTGTTCCGCTCGCCAGCGGTCTGCTGACCGGCAAGATGAAGCCTACAACTGCATTTGCGGAGAACGACCATCGCAACTTCAACCGTGACGGTCAGGCCTTCGATATCGGTGAGACCTTTTCCGGCGTGGACTATGAGAGCGGCTTGAGGGCAGTAGAAGAGCTGCGTTCGCTTGTCCCGCAGGGTGCCAGCATGGCGCAGTTTGCCCTGCGCTGGGTCTTGATGTTCGATGCTGTCAGCCTAGCGATCCCTGGGGCGAAAAATGCCCTTCAGGCGGCGGATAATACCGCAGCAGCGGACCTTGCAACGCTGGACGAGGCGACGATGCAGCGCACCGTCGAGGTCTACGACCGGTATATCCGCGAGCACGTACACCAGAAGTGGTAGGGGAAACAGGAAATGCGAGTCAGGAGGCATAGATGATCAAAACCATCACCGATTGTGCAGTATTAAACAATGGGTTGGAGATTCCCTGGCTGGGTTTTGGTGTGTTCCTCTCTCCACCGGGAAGCACGACTTACAACTCGATGCGCATAGCCTTGGATTGCGGCTACCGCCATATCGATACGGCTATGGTTTACAAGAACGAGGCAGATGTGGGCAAGGCGATCAAAGACAGCGGTATCCCACGCGAGGAGATCTTCGTCACTACCAAAGTTTGGAACGACGACATACGAAGCAGCAACACCCGAAAGGCTTACGACACAAGCCGCAAATTGCTGGATATGGATGTGATCGATTTGTACCTTGTGCATTGGCCAGTACAGGAGAAGTACATTGAAGCCTATAAGGTATTAGAAAAGCTGTATCAGGATGGGTTAGTAGGCGCAATCGGGGTCAGCAATTTCCTGGATCACCATCTGGAATACCTGCTGCCGCGCATCGATGTGACGCCGGTCATCAACCAGGTTGAATGGCATCCCTGGCTGCAGATGCCCACCTTGGAGAATTTGTGTCGCGCCAACAAGATCCAGCTAGAAGCCTAGGCACCGCTCATCCAGGGCTATGGCGCAGAGATCCCACTTCTAAAACAGATCGGCGATAAATATGGGAAATCATGGGCACAGGTGCTGATCCGTTGGGACTTACAAAGAGAGGTGGTCACCATCCCAAAGTCAAACACGCCCTGCCGGATCAAAGAGAACTCGCAGGTGTTCGACTGCGAGCTGAGCGCAGAGGATATTCGGGCAATCAACGCACTCGACGAGAACAAACGTGTGGGGGCCAACCCGGATTACTTCGATTTCTGAGTATTCTAGGCTGAAAGTCAGGCTGCGAGGAGGATTATTTAGCGTTTTCAGTGCTTGAAGCGCAGCAGATTGATGGACTTGTAGCCTTCCCCCGTATCCAGAAAATTATTCAGCTCAAGCATGATCTCCTCTCCGAGATAAGGCAGGAGAGGTTGATGCACAGAGCGGAAGGACGTCAGCGCCTGACGGATGTCGCGGTCCCATTGGTCAGCCATGAAATCGAAGTCGTCCGCAGTTATCTTGAGGCGACAATCTGTGTAATTGCAATCCATAACGAGTGGATCGTCCATATTGAAGGCCCCATAATCCTGTGTTATCTCCCCGCCTGCGGGGATATCCCGGATAGCGATGTCGAAGCCAAACCCGCTGCTGAGGGTGTTGTAATGGCAGCAGTGGTTGAGGTATTTGGCGATATCCCAACAGATCGAGAAGCTGCCATCGGCCTCGATCACCCCATATTTATAGATGATATCGTGATATAGAGGGTCCGTCAGGAGCGGGTTGCCAGGGGGGATGAAGATATCCAGAGCATCGTAAGCATAGGTGATCGTGCCCACGGGAATATCGAGGGTGGCAACCACGCCATTGCCAACGTGGGAGTCGATCACTTTCAGGGTAGTATGCGGGTGAATCAATTGGCAGTTTACTCCGGTGGTCTGGTACATCTTCGGCGTAGCGAACACATGGCCGGGATCCGGAACGCGGAAGATGCTGAACGGCGAAGAGCCGCCTGACTATACCAGCCGGTTATTTACTTCTATTGCGCGTGGCGACATCAAAAATAACTGCTATCGCCAGCACCAGCCCTCGGACGATGTACTGGCGGGAGATATCGATGCCCATCAGGTTCATCCCATTGGTCAGCGATGCCATCACCAACGCACCGATCACTGAGCCGGTCACCTTGCCAACACCACCGGATACGGCAACACCACCGACAAAGGCTGCAGCAATCGCATCCAGTTCGAATAGAGTCCCGGCGACGGTAGTTGCGGACCGCAGCCAGGAAGCATATAAGATCCCCGCCACAGCCGTGAGCAGACCCATCGACCCAAATACCACATAGGTAATATTTTTTACACTGATACCGCTTAGCTCGGCCGCCTCAGGATTGCCTCCCACCGCGTAGATATGCCTGCCGAGGACCGTTCTGTTTGTGATAAATGTATATATTATGACCACCACCAGCAGCACTACCGCAGCCCAGGTAAGACCCTGGTAGCTTGCCAGCAGCCAGGTGATGCCGCCAATAAGCAGCGACACAAAAACCAATTTCAGGGTAAAAAAGCTGAGCGGCATCACTTCGAAGTTGTATGACTGTGTACTTCTGCGCTCTCGGATTTCGCCATAAATGAATAAAAGAATAGCAATCAATCCCAGGAGCAGGGTTGAGGTGTTGTATTCTGACAGAATCCCAACACTGGATAGTTTGGGGACGAAACCATTCCCGATAGCATTGAAAAAATCATCGCTGATGATGATTGTGCCGGTGCCGGCGGTTACAGTTTGCAGTAGCCCCCGGTAAATGAGTGCTCCAGCCAGAGTAGCTACGAATGCCGGAATTTTCATCTGGGCTACCAAAAAACCAGTGAGCAGCCCGGCGATCGTCCCAATCACCAGGACGAGCGGAATAGTCAGATATACTGGCAGCCCCCAGAACTTCATAGCGATTGCTGCGATCGCGCCAAGAAAACCTGCCAGGAAACCTACAGATAAATCGATATGTCGGATGACGATCACCAATGTCATACCGACCGCTAATACTGCAATATAGCTGGTAGCATTCACCAGGTTGCCGATGTTTCTCGGGGAAAGAAAGATGCCATCCGTCTGGATTGTGAAGTATATGATGATTGCCAGGAAGGCGAGATACATTCCGTAGTCACGGATGTTTTCTCGAAAGATATTCTGCATGTTCTTGATGAAGGTCATTGGGGGCCTCTTACAATGAATCACTCAGCTGTATTTTGGGCAAAATCATCGCGAGCACCGATGATATAAGCCACCACTTTCTCACGAAATTCATCAAGCTCGCCTTCGACTGGACGATCAAGGACCTTACGTCCATGGCGCATGATGATCATGCGGTCGCTGACCTGGTAGATATCTTCCAGACGGTGGCTGATGATGATAATCGAAGAACCCTGCGCCTTGAGCTCGCGAACCAGATCGAGCACTTTGGTAATGGCTGCGACACTTAGAGCTGCGGTGGGCTCGTCCATGATGATGACCTTGGCGTCGAATGCTGTCGCCCGGGCAATTGCCACGGCCTGGCGCTGCCCTCCGGACAGCCTTTCCACCAGCTGGCGTACGGAGGCGATGTCAATCTTGAGACGACCCAGCAGGCGCTGCGTCTCCAGCTCCATGTTGTGACCGTCCATCACACCGAGCGGGCCGAGCTGGCTGCCCACAACCTCGCGCCCGAGGAATACATTGGCGGTCACGTCCAGGTTGTTGGCAAGCGCTAGGTCTTGATACACCATCTCAATCCCTAACCGGCGTGCCTGCATCGGATCGGTATAATGAACCTTTTCACCATTGAGCAAGATCTCCCCTTCATCAGGAACGTACGCACCACTGAGCACCTTCATCAGGGTAGATTTACCGGCAGCATTGTCGCCCAGCAATCCCAAAACTTCGTTTTTACCCAACACAAGGTCAATCCCCCGCAGCGCTTGGACAGCACCGAAGCTCTTTTTGATGTTGTGCATTGCTACTACAGGGGTTAATTCGGTTGTTTGTTCCATGGTTGTCTCCTTGAACCGAGATATTCAAAGGAACTGCTACGCAAGAGAGCCCATGGCTCCTGGTTTGTGAAAAAGGTCAAACCAAATCGGCTTGACCCTCATTTTATTCTGTCAAAGAACACAGGCTAGATTTACTGCAGGAATAGTGGTGGACGCAGCCATCACTATTCCTGCTTGTTCGAACTGTCTTAGATTACGGTAGCCCGGTGAACTCTTCGGCGGGCCAGTAGCCGGAGTCGATGACAGCTTCCTGGACATTGGCCTGGTCGACGGTGATCACGACGGAAGGCTTGGCGGGCACATCGATCACGCCATTGTTGTAGGTGGCCGTCTCCTCAGGAGAGCCGCCTTCGAGGTATGCAATGGCAGCAGCGATAGCGTCTGCGACCAAGGTGCGCACGTCCTTGAGGACGGTCATGGACTGCTTGCCGTCGATGATGTACTGGACGGAAGCGATCTCAGCATCCTGACCGGTTACGACATAGCTGGAGACATCGGCGTCAGCGGCGAAGGCATCTGCGATGGCGCGAGCGGTGCCGTCGTTGGGGGCGAGCACGAAGACATCGCCCTTATCTTCAGCGGGGGCGGCAGTCAGGTTGGCTTCGGACAGGTTCTTGGCGACATCGAAGTCCCAGTTGGTGGTGACCTGACCGATGATGGCGGCCATCTCGTCGCGTGTCAGGGTGGCCTTGTCCTGCAGGGCGACGGCTTCGCTGGAGTTCTTGATGACGAAGGTGCCATCGGCGATCTTGGGCTGCAGCACGTTCCAGGCGCCTTCGAAGAAAAGGAAGGCGTTGTTGTCGGTGGCTGCGCCGGCGTACAGGTACAGCGGCAGCCCACTTCCGCTGGCCTTGTCGACCAGGTACTGCGCCTGGGCTTCACCTACCGCAACGCTGTCGAAGGTTACGTAGTAATCGACCGCTTCGGTCTCGCGGATCAGCCGGTCGTAGGAGATCACCTTGATGCCGGCATCGCGGGCTTCCTGCGCGGCTGCAGCAGCGGCGGTGCCGTCGTGCGGGGTGATCACGATTACAGAGACACCCTGGGAGATCAAGGTCTGGACGTTGGTGCGCTCCTTGGCGGAATCGCCATCGCTGAACAGGATCTGGACTTCGTAGCCTGCAGCATCGAAGGCTTCCTTGAAACGAGCTTCGTCCTGCATCCATCTCGGCTCGTTCCTTGGTCGGCAGCACCACGCCAACTTTACCGCCCACTTCTGGAGCTGCAGTTGGCTCGGCAGCTTCGCCAAGCCCGGTGAACTCTTCGGCGGGCCAGTAGCCGGAGTCGATGACAGCTTCCTGGACATTGGCCTGGTCGACGGTGATCACGACGGACGGCTTGGCGGGCACGTCGATCACGCCGTTGTTGTAGGTCGCCGTCTCCTCAGGAGTGCCGCCTTCGAGGTAGGCAATGGCAGCAGCGATAGCGTCTGCGACCAGGGTGCGCACGTCCTTGAGGACGGTCATGGACTGCTTGCCGTCGATGATGTACTGGACGGAAGCGATCTCGGCATCCTGACCGGTGACGACATAGCTGGAGACATCGGCGTCAGCGGCGAAGGCATCTGCAATGGCGCGCGCGGTGCCGTCGTTGGGGGCGAGCATGAAGACATCGCCCTTGTCGGCAGCAGGGGCCGCAGTCAGGTTGGCTTCGGCCAGGTTCTTGGCGACATCGAACTCCCAGTCGGTGGTCACCTGACCGATGATCGGCGGCCATCTCGTCGCGGGTCAGGGTGGCCTTGTCCTGCAGGGCGACGGCTTCGCTGGAGTTCTTGATGACGAAGGTGCCATCGGCGATCTTGGGCTGCAGCACGTTCCAGGCGCCTTCGAAGAAAAGGAAGGCGTTGTTGTCGGTGGCTGCGCCAGCGTACAGGTACAGCGGGTAGCCCACTTCCGCTGGCCTTGTCGACCAGGTACTGGCGCCTGCGCTTCGCCTACCGAAACGCTGTCGAAGGTTACATAGTAGTCGACCGCTTCGGTCTCGCGGATCAGCCGGTCGTAGGAGATCACCTTGACGCCGGCATCGCGGGCTTCCTGCTGCGGCTGCAGCAGCGGCGGTGCCGTCATGCGGGGTGATCACGATTACAGAGACACCCTGGGAGATCAAGGTCTGGACGTTGGTGCGCTCCTTGGCGGAATCGCCATCGCTGAACAGGATCTGGACTTCGTAGCCTGCAGCATCGAAGGCTTCCTTGAAACGAGCTTCGTCCTGCAGCCATCTCGGCTCTTCCTTGGTCGGCAGCACCACGCCAACCGATAACTCTGCAGCCGGTGGTGCCTCAGTTTCAGCGGGCGGTGCTTCGGTAGCTGCGGGAGGTGCCTCTGTCGCGGGCGGTTGTGTTGCCGCACCACCACAACCAGCCAAAATCATGCTGGCGATGATCAATGCAGCAAATACGATCATGAAAAGCTTACTCTTCTTCATCTCTGACTTCTCCTATTTAGAACAAAGTTGACTTTATTCGTACTGATAGTTGGCGAGCAAAGTGCATGTAGTTCGAAAATTGGCAAAACCCTCCTTTCATGTAGCAATCTATTGATTATTATAATACTTTCAGAATAAATATCCAAATTATTTCGAAAGCCAATATTTGATAGGATTTACGCACATGGGGGAGAGAAGAGGGTGTTATGGCGGGCACAGCCCGCCCGATTCCTTCGTGAACTTCGTAACCCCTAATTCAAATTCACTATTGATCATTGAATCGTTATCGTATACAATAATATAGGTCAAGATTGTCTAGTAATTATCTCTGCTGTTTCGGCAGAGAGCATTTATCGAAGGGAGGTAATAATACAGATAGAGTACTGACGACATACTGGAAATTAAGTTCAGCAGGCGGGAATCTGGAGCAAACGGGCAGCTAACGCCATAATGCTCCGCTCACCAAGCAGGGCAACACCTGTAAACCAAAGGAGATATATTTGATGTCCAGGAAAGTACTTTTCACTTCAGTAGTTCTGGTTGGTCTTCTGGCGCTATTCGTCGTCGTGACCGCAGCGCTGGCCGGACCGGCAGCGTGTGATACTCGGGTAAACAATACATTTGGAAAGCTATTGGAATGTGTGACAGTGGATGGCGTGCGCGAGCACCAGGCAGCGTTCCAGGCAATCGCGGATGCCAATAACGGCATACGCACTTCGGGGACGCCTGGTTATGATGGATCGGTTGACTATGTCGTAGATCGAATGACTGCGGCAGGATATAACGTGACCGTCCAGGACTTCCAGTACCAGACCTTTATCACGCTCTCTCCGAGTGTCCTGGAGCAGGTTTCGCCACCACCAGCAGGACCAGTTGTCAACCGCATCATGTCTTACTCGGGCAGCGGTGACAATACCGCAGCGGTGAGTACTGTGAACGCTATTACTGGGTGTAGTGCTGGCGATTTCGCAGGTTTCCCGGTCGGGAACATCGCTCTGATCAGCCGCGGCGCATGCACTTTCGCGCTCAAAGCGACCAACGCATACAATGCCGGAGCTGCCGGGGTGATCATCTACAATAATCAGCCAGGCGCTTTGAACGGTACACTATCCAGTACTTTCACGCTGGATATTTCTGTGACCGCGGTTACCCAGGATGTCGGGCAGCAGCTGGCTGCTACACCGGGCCTCGTCATGCGCTTGAAAACCGATACCTTCCGGGGTATTGCCACAACCTTTAATGTATTGGCTGAATCTAAGGGTGGTGACCCGAACAACGTGATCATGGCTGGCGCGCATCTGGATTCTGTCAACGAAGGCCCCGGCATCCAGGATAACGGCTCGGGCAGTGCCGCCATCCTCGAAGTCGCCGAGCAGATGGCAAAAGTGAAGCTGCGTAATAGGGTGCGCTTTGCCTGGTGGGGTGCGGAGGAATCCGGACTGGTAGGCTCGACATATTATGTCAACAGCCTGTCCCAGGAAGAGCAAGACCAGATTACCCTGTATCTCAACTTCGACATGATCGGCTCTCCGAACCACGTCTTCTTCATCTACGATGGCGATGACTCGGATGGCGTCGGTGCGGGACCGGGTCCTGAAGGCTCCGCTCAGATCGAGAAGTTATTCGAAAAGTACTTCACCACAGTTGCTGGAGAGCAGTTCAAGGGTACAGACTTCAGCGGTCGATCGGATTATGGTCCGTTCATCGCGGTCGGCATCCCCTCCGGCGGGCTCTTCACTGGCGCAGAGGGTATCAAGACAGCTGATGAAGCCGCTATTTGGGGCGGCACCGCGGGAGACCAGTACGATCCCTGCTACCATCAGGCATGCGATACCTATGACAATATCAACCTGCACGCTCTGGATGTGAACTCGGATGCAGTCGCATACTCTGTGCTTCAGTATGCCATGAACACTGAGGAGATCAATGGCCTAAAAGGCAAGGGCAACTTCAAGCCCGACCATTTGGGTGGCGAGCTGCAGCAGTAGCCTATCATCAGACCACAGCCGCAACACTATATTGGCGGGAACCGATATTTGGTTCCCGCCTTTTATTATTGGGCATATCGCACAAAAGATTACATCACGAAGTCATGCTTGATTTGTCATTCCGAACCGGATATAAGTGTTGGAGTTTGCCTGTGTTAAAATTGCTCCACGTATTATTGAAAACACTTGATTTAAGAGGTATGTATGGCTGATGATAAACCCGATATTTTTGAATTAGCGGATTTGCTCGAGCTGCCCGAGATCGATCAGGGCTCGATAAGGCAGGCGATCCGCCAGATATTGGCTGCGATAGGAGAGGATCCAGACAGGGATGGTCTGCGACGCACGCCGGACCGCATCGCACGCATGTACCTGGAGCTGTTAGAGGGCTACCGCATGGATCCCGAGAAGATCTTGAACGGCGCCCTGTTCGAAGAAAAATATGATGAGATGGTTATCGTGCGGGATATCGAGTTCTACAGCCTGTGCGAGCACCATATGCTGCCCTTCTTAGGGCGTGCGCATGTAGCCTACCTGCCCAGAGAGCATATCGTCGGTCTGTCGAAGATCCCGCGCATCGTGGATATGTTCGCTAAAAGGCTGCAGGTACAGGAGCGCATGACCCGCCAGATTGCTGAATATTTGAACGAGCAGCTGCGCCCATGGGGTGTGGCGGTTGTGATCGAGGGTCTTCACCTTTGCGCGACAATGCGCGGGGCGAAGAAGCACGATGCACGCATGACCACTTCCAGCATGCTGGGTGCCTTCCGCAAACATCCGCCCACCCGGGAGGAGTTTCTGGCGAACATCGCCCGCGGTTCGAATCCGATCCTGTAATACGCTTCGACCTGACGTTAATTGTTGGTGTTTCGGGCGGCTTCACTGCCCGAAACACTACTAAATCCTGTACTAACGTTATTTAGATACATTCCAACATATCCGGGCAAGGGGTAATCCCGGATTGCCGCACCAGATCGCGGGCAACATGGTATAGAGGTTTGCCGCTGGCCGGATCGGAAAGATCGGGCAGCAGCTCCGCGACCGGTTGGGCGAGATGAGCCAGCGTCCAGAGCTCGGGGTCCACCACCTTGTTGTCATACAGCAGGATATCGATATCGATCGTACGCGGGGCATATTTGTCCTCGCTGCGAACGCGTCCCAGGCGTGCTTCGATCTCCTTTAATACATTTTCCTTCAGTCGCTGAATCGTTTGCTCGGTCAATACCAGAGCGGCGGCGTTCAGAAAATCCGGTCCACTCATACCGACCGCAGCCGTGCGCCAGGCTCTGGAAACCGCCAGCACGTTGGTCTGCTCCTGAAGCAGCGCCACGGCTGCGCTCAGGTTCTCAGCCGGCTCGATATTCGAACCCAGGCTAAGGCAGACACGATGGTAGCTTCTGTCCATAATATTATCCCCGGACATTATCCCCGAGAACGCTCTATTTCCACCCCAACAGACCTGGCGAAGCGTGCCGCACCGGGTTTCTCGACCCGGACACGGACCCTTTCTACGCTGCTCTCGTCCAGGCAGATCTTCGCCAGGTCGTTCGCCAGTGCTTCGACGGTGAAGCGACCGATCGTCTCCGCATGCGCCATCACTTTTTTGGTGATGGTGCGATAGTTCACGCTCAGGCCGAGATCGTCGCTTTCGCCAGCCGAGCGAAGGTCGGCGAAAAGGGTGATATTGATCAGGATGTCCTGCTGTTTTTCTCGTTCCCAATCGTTGATACCGATAATGCCGCGTACAAGCAGATCACGAATGAAGATTTGGTCCATAAAATACCTCTCTGATTAAATTAAGTGCCGCCCGCCATCGATGTGGATGACTTCACCGGTGATGTAGGACGGACCGATTAGCAAGAAGAGCATCGTTTGGCAGACTTCATCAATTTCTGCCCAGCGATTTGCAGGAACGTCTTTCAGGATATCCGCTCGACCGGTATCCTCCTTCTCGGCGCTGTCGACCGGCGGCAAGATCGCGCCCAGGGCAAGGCCGTTCACGGTGATGGATGGTGCCAAAGCGGCTGCCAGCGAGCGTGTCATAGCGTACAATCCGGCTTTGCTGATCGTGTAGGGGAAATGGTCAGCACCCGGGCGCAGGGCGCGCCAGTCGAGCAGGTTGATGATACGACCGTTCTCACTGGCAGGCAGCTGCCTGGCAAATGCCTTGCTGAGCAGGAAGGGTGCGGTCAGGTTGACCTGCATGTGGCGCTGCCAGGCTTCGAGGGTTGTGCTATCCCAATCGAGCGGCTCGAAGATGGAGGCGTTATTGATCAGGGCGTATAGGGGGTGGATTTTAGATGTGCGACTGACCAGCTCTTCGGTCTGCTCTGGATCGTTCAAGTCGGCCTGGAAAAGGTGTGCCGCCTTACCCATGGCGTGGATCGCCGCCTGAACAGAGCGAGCGTCGGACTCGGATGTGCGGTAATGGAGCATGATCCCTGCTCCGGCACGGGCGGCTGAAAGTGCCAATTCTCTGCCTAGCCGGCGCGCCGCACCCGTGATCAACACGTATCTGCCTGATAGATCCATCTGTGGATATTCCTTCTGTGCAAGATATGTTCTGAATGATCGCAACTATTATACACGCCGCAACTTGGTATAATCGCAAGCGGATATCATCCGATTCGAATAATTAAGTTAGGACTTACGCACTTTGGGGGGGTTGGGGGTGTTTTGGCGGGCACGGCCCGCCAAAACACCCCTGATTACCCCGTGAACTGCGTAACTTCTATAAGTATATAAGGGAAGGAGCAGACCATGCGCAATGAAGACGAACTGCGGGATTTACTAACCGAGGCAGCTGAGGAGATTGCCGATTTCAGCGGTAACCCTCGTACCTGGCTGAGCTGGATCACTTTCTTCATGGAAAAGTTAGACGAAGAAGCGCTGAGCGTGAATCCTGTTTACCAGGAAACTTACCAGGAACTGCTGTACGCCCTGAGCTCGGCGATACGGAACCGGCTGAAATCCGGAGGCTGGTAGCCGCAGGAGACGAATTAATCGATGAGCGAATTTTATAAACAATCACCTTCGCAGGTGCTAGAAGAACTGAATACCGACGAGGGACACGGTCTGGCTCAGGCAGAGGCAGCCCGCCGCCTGGCAAAAACCGGACCGAATGAGCTTACCGGTCAGGAGGGACGCAGCCCGTGGAGCATCCTTTGGGAACAGCTTTCCGGGATAATGATCATCATCCTGTTTGTGGCAGCATTGATCTCTCTCTTCCTGGGGGATTACTATGACGCTGCGGCAATCATTTTGATCGTCATTCTCAACGCGGCTCTCGGATTCCGGCAGGAGTACCGGGCTGAGCGGTCGATGGCTGCCCTGAAGAAATTGGCAGTGCCGATGGTCAAGGTACGCAGGGATGAGCTGGTCCACGAGGTACCTTCTGCAGAGCTGGTGCCGGGTGATATCGTGCTGCTGGAAACCGGCAATCTGGTGCCTGCAGATGGGCGCGTGCTGAAGAGTGTTAACCTGAGGATCGAAGAGGCGGCATTAACCGGCGAGTCGGTAGCGATCGAGAAAGAATCGGAGCTCAAGTACGAGACCGACCGGACTATCGGCGACCGGCGGAATATGGTTTACATGGGCACGATCGTCACCTATGGACGAGGCGAGGTGGTGATCACCGACACCGGGATGAGTACAGAGCTGGGGCATATCGCTACAATGATCCAGTCGGTGGTCGAGGAACCAACGCCGCTGCAGCAGCGGTTGGATCAGGTGGGCAAAGTGCTGGCGGTGGTTGCGATCGCAATCGTAACGGTCATCTTTGTCCTGGGCTTGCTGCGAGGTGAAAACCTGGAAGAGATGTTCCTGACCGCGGTCAGCCTGGCTGTCGCCGCAGTTCCAGAGGCAATGCCGGCGGTTGCAACCATTGCGCTGGCAATCGGCGCCCAGCGTATGCTGGCTCGCAAGGCACTGATCCGCAAGCTGCCGGCAGTCGAGACCCTGGGGTCGGTGAGCGTGATCTGCTCCGACAAGACCGGCACGCTGACCAAGAACCAGATGTCTGTGACGGTTCTGGATATCGCCAACCACCAGCTCGACTTGGTTCAGGGCGAGGGAGGTGAGCTGGAGGTCGAACAGGTTGAGGGTGAGAAGCCCGTGCGTGGGACGCGGCCGACGATCGACCTGCTGCTGATCGCCGGGGCGCTGTGCAACGATGCCATCCTCCAGATCGAGCACGGGGAGGAGCACCGTTTTGAGACGGTAGGCGACCCGACCGAGACGGCGCTTGTCATGGCAGCCGCGCGTATGGGCATGCTCAAATTCGATCTGGAGACAGCATTCCCGCGCATCAATGAAGTGCCGTTCGATTCAGCGCGCAAGCGCATGACCACCCTGCACCGGACGCCGCAATCACCCGAAGACCTGCCCCCGAGCCTGCTGCCGCTGTGGGAGCGCCGCCTTCAAGATGCCCCAGCCCCTTTCCTGGCATGCACTAAAGGCGCGTTGGATGGTCTGGTGCGCATCTCCAGCCAGGTGCTGGTTGAAGGCAGCCTGGAGAGCCTGGATGATAACTGGCGCGAGCGGGTGACGGCCGCCCACGACCGCATGGCACAGAACGGAATGCGCATCCTGGCCATCGCTGTGCGGTTGATGGACAGCATTCCGAAGGCCGTCAGTGAAGAGACCCTCGAAAATGAGCTGATCCTGGTGGGTTTGGTGGGGATGATCGACCCGCCCAGACCGGAAGTGAAGAGCGCAGTGGAAAGCTGCCAGTCAGCGGGGATCAGGACGGTGATGATCACCGGCGACCACCCGCTGACTGCGAGACATATCGCCGGGCAGCTCGGCATCTCCTCGGACGGGAAGTACATCATCGGCAGCGACCTGGATCGTATGACCCCTGACGAGCTTTCCCAGGCGGCGCTGGATGTTAACGTTTTCGCCCGGGTATCACCCGAGCATAAGCTGAAGCTTGTCACTGCCCTGCAGGATAGAGGCTTCATCGCAGCCATGACAGGCGATGGGGTGAACGACGCCCCGGCGCTGAAAAAGTCTGATATCGGCGTGGCGATGGGGATCACCGGCACGGATGTGTCTAAAGAAGCATCCGACATGGTCTTGCAGGATGATAATTTTGCCACGATCGTGTCTGCTGTGGAAGAAGGGCGGGTGATTTTCGATAATATCCGCAAGTTCATCCGCTACCTGTTGAGCTGCAACTCCGCTGAGATTGCGGTGATGCTGGTCGGTCCGCTCTTGGGTATGCCGCTGCCGCTGCTGCCTTTGCAGATCTTGTGGATGAACCTGGTCACGGATGGGCTGCCGGCTCTGGCGTTGGGAATGGAGCCTGCCGAACCCGGTGTGATGAGCAGACCACCAAACCCCAAGTCCGCCAATATCTTCGATCGACCGATGGTGCGGGATATCCTGTGGATGGGTGTGCTGATGGCGGTCATTTCGCTGGGAATTGGCTATTATTATTGGAGCCGGGGTAGTGAAGTGTGGCAGACAATGACATTCACGACGCTGACCCTGTCGCAAATGGCGGCTGGCCTGGCTGCCCGCTCGGACCACGAATCGCTGTTCAGGATCGGTTTCACTTCCAATATCCAGATGGTGCGTGCCATTGGGATAACTTTCGTCCTGCAGCTGGTTGTCATCTATGTGCCGCTCTTCCAGGGTGCCCTTTCGACCACGAGCCTGACAGCGACCGATCTATTGATCGCGATCATCGCTTCCCTGATCGTGTTCCTCGTGGCTGAGGTGGTAAAATGGTTCATCCGACGGAACCAACCGGCAGCTATAAAACAAATTTAGAGAAAGGGTCAGCCAATATGATCAAATTCCCCCTTAACCCGGACAGTAGAGCAGAGCTTCTCGATAGAATGCAGGCATATATAACCTCAGTTGTGATCGACCCGGCGCAAGGTACGGTTCAGTATTTTATCCTGCGTGATGCAGGGAACAAGCAGTGGTTGGTGCCGCTGAAATTTGTCATCGATGGAGATGATGAAAAGATACGTTTACGTCTGACTTCAGAAGAGTTCAGCCAGCTGACAGAATTCGATGCCAATCAATATCTCGCCGGCACGGATGAGGAAAACGATTTCTTCAAAGCGGGAGAATCTGGAAAGCAAAAGATTTATTTCGTGCCTGATCTGGGTGAGGGGACGGTCGTCCCCCTGGAGAAAGACCTGGCTCTGATCCGTGGCGCTTTTGTCGAGGCCAGTGATGGGATGGTCGGGACGATCGAAGAGATCGGGATCGACCCGAAAAGCGGTGCAGCAGTCGAGATCGTGATCCATACCGAGGGGCGAGACAAGCACGAGGTTTCGCTGCCAGCATCCATGATCGACCGGGTGCAGGTCGACTCGGTTTACTTGAAGATGAGCAAGAATGAATTCGAGTCTCTGCCGTCCGTGCCAGTCAAATATACAAGCTCTGGCAAGATCCGCTACAACATGCTGGCAGTCGTCTTTGAAACCGAGGATGGCGCAAAAGAAGGCTATAAGGATTGGAAACAAGTGTGGTCGGGGCAGACGACCCGATTTATGCACAGCGCAGCTATACTGGTGCGGCATGCCAACGGTGAGTACTCATTCTCTGAGACTGCAGATATCGACAAGCGTCACGGCAGGTTGTTCGGAGCCGTGACGGGAGGTCTGGTTGGGCTGGTCGGCGGACCGGTCGGGCTGGTTATCGGCGCGCTGGCAGGAGCTGGTGTAGGTGGGTTTACGGCTGATAAGATCGATCGAGGATTATCAAATCAATTTCTGGACACCTTTGCCAAGAATCTGAAACCTGGAAGTTCGGCCATGATTGTGCTGATGGACGGCGCCGGAGTGCCGGCGTTGGAGGCCTCACTCGGGCATCTGGGCGGGATCCTGGTGCAGGAAGAGCTGACAGATGAAATGCTCGAGAGACACAGCCAGGAGACTACGGATGAATAGTTCTGCAAATCCAGTGGCGAGATTTTTCCGGGTACTTTTCAAGAGTCAGACCTATCTGAACCTGCTGTACCTATTGTTGGCATTTCCATTGGGTCTGGCATATCTGATCTTCTTCATTGTTGGCATATCGTTAGGTCTGCCGCTGACGATTATCCTGGTCGGGATCGTCATCCTGGGGATCGTCGCTCTGGGCTGGTGGGTATTTGCAACCTTCGAAAGGCTGCTGGCGATCTGGCTTCTGCGCATAGACATCCCTCCGATGAGCAAGCCGGGATCGAAACCAGATGGCACCTGGGATACTTTTACCAGCCTGCTGACTAATCCGGTCACCTGGAAGAGCCTGGTCTACCTGCTGTTGAAACCCATCTTTGGGGTGTTCGCCATTGTTGTTTTGGTGACAGTTGGCGCAGTCAGCCTAGCGCTATTGCTCTCCCCCCTGCTCTTCTGGTGGAACCCGGTGACAGTGGAGCTGTTCGGACCGAGTGTGTGGGCGATTGACAACCTGTTCGAGGCGGGGATAGCGCTGGTGATCGGCGTATTCTTCGCCATCATCTCTTTGCATATCCTGAACTACCTGGCGTATGTTTACGGACTGTTTGCACGTACGATGCTGGGCAATCGCAGACCGGTGCTGGCGGATTACACAAGTGAAGGGCTGCTGGAAGATGCAGAGCATGTTGCCAGACCGTTTGAGATCGAAGCAGGTGATGATCCTCCAGCGGCGCAAGCATCCGAAGATGCACCCTCATCTGCTTCCGGAGAAGTCGATGAAGAGACAGCAGGGGCTCAACCTTCTGAGAATGACTGAAGACCTCGCTGTCTACCGGGGAACTCTCCAATCGACTATTCATTAACCACTGTACAGGCACGGCGGATCGTAGCACGTCTGGAGCGAATGTCCGCCGATTCATACTGGGCACACCAGGCAAGTGGAGTCCGTGGAGCTCTACTGCGGAACTTAGAGCAGTTAAACGACTGCAGCTGGCTGCAAGACCCGACCGCCAGCCGCCAGGTTGTAACACAGCTTGAGAACTTGTTGAAGCTGGGGTACACATTGTTGGAGAATGCAGCCAGAGAGTATGACCGCCGGAGGTGAGCATGTCGGATCACAATCATGAGAACGCAAGCATTGATCAAGAAAGTGGTCGGATCGCTCTGCCCACGGTGCAGCGCACCGGGAGGGTCTCCGTCGAGCAGGCTCTGGAGGCACGCCGGTCAGTACGCGGCTTCAGCCCTCAGCAAATCACCCTGGAGCAGGCGGGTCAGCTCTTGTGGGCAGCTCAGGGGGTCGGAAACCAGGATGGGCGGCGCACAACTCCTTCTGCTGGGGCACTGTACCCTCTGGAGGTCTACCTGATCGCCGGAAATGTGAGCGGTTTAGAACCGGGAGTGTATCACTACCTCCCCGGCAGCCATACACTGCGTATGGCCGCTTCAGGCGATAAGCGTCCTGACTTGGCGGAAGCCGCCCTCAACCAGGACTGGATGGCGCAGGCGCCTGCTATGGTTGTGATTGCAGCGGTATATGCACGCACCAATATCAAGTACGGAGACCGCACTATTCGCTATGTTTATATGGAAGTTGGCGCAGCAGCGGAGAATATCTATCTGCAAGCAGTCGCGTTGGAACTCGGGACGGTATTCGTAGGGGCATTCTACGAGTTGAAGGTGCAAAGCGCGCTAGAGCTGTTAGAGGGAGAGATACCCCTTGGGATTCTGCCGGTTGGGAGTTCGGGTTAGCGACTGGGAGAGATCTTTGCCACAGGTGGGACGATCAATAACACTTCAAAAACTGTACAAAACATACACATACCCTTGACAAACCTGTACAAATAATGTACAATCTCCTCCGATATTACAAACGAAGAGGAGATTATGTCAATTTATTTAGCAGTCAAGGAAGTTTTACGCAACCGGGGGCGGTACTTGCTGTTCAGCATGGTGATCGCCCTGATCACGACTCTGGTGCTGTTTATCGCGGCTCTGGCAGGCGGTCTGGCGACTGCCAACCGGCAGTTTATCGACCTGTTGGACGCTGATTTACTCGTCTACCAGGAGAATGTGGATCTGCAATCATCTGCCAGCCGGCTGGGCAAAAGCGACCTGCGCAGAGTGCGGCGGGTTGGCGGTGTGGCTGAAGCCGGTCCGATTGGCTTCAGCACCGCCAGTGTCGTTTTCACCGATGGACAGGAGCCGGTGGACATATCGCTTATCGGCGTCGAGCCGGGTAAGCCCGGTGATCCGGCGCTGCTCAGCGGTACAGGTCTGCGTTCCAGTCGTGACTCCCAGGTCATCATCGACGATGAGCTGGCAGCAGCGCGCAGTTTGAGCCTTGGTGATGAGATCTTAATCAAATCTATCCAGGGGACTGATGAGGAGTTCTATAAGCTGGAAATCGCCGGCATCACCGAGCGGCGGCAGTACTTCTTCCAGCCATCGATCATCGTCCCGCTAAATAAATGGAATGAGATTCGCCCGCAGGCGGCAGCCAATGCCGGCAATCAGGAACTGATCTTCAATCTACTTGCAGTAAAGCTAGAGGATCAAAATGCCGCCGAACTGGTTGGTGCAATGTTATCAGCCCAGGTGGATGGGATCGAAACGGCGGATAAGCAGGAAGCCATCCTGGCAATTCCTGGCTACACCGCCCAACAAAGCACGCTCAATACCCAACAAGGATTTACTCTTCTGATCGGCGTGCTGGTGCTGGGCGGGTTCTTCCAGATCCAGACTCTTCAGAAAGTGCCTCAGATTGGGATGCTGAAGGCAATCGGCAGTACCAACCGCAGCGTCGCCAGCGCGGCTTTGATCCAGATCGTGTTGGTGACGGTGTTGGGGGTTCTGATCGGCAGCCTGGGTACTTATGGCCTGTATCTTGGTTTACCGGGGAACATCCCGATCATCTTCAGCGGCACATCGGTAATCACAGCCATCATCTTGCTCCTTTTCATTGGACCGCTCGGCGGGCTGGTATCCATACGACTGGCTCTGAAGATCGACCCGCTTACGGCAATTGGAGCATAATTGCGCCTGTATAGATAACATTTTTGTGTTTTGAGGAATTTTCATAAGGTAATTGGAGAAATTGTAATGACGACAGCATTGAAGACTGAGGATGTACTGAAAGTATATGGGAATGATGAAGCAGCAGTTTATGCGGTAGATAATGTCAATATCGATATCAAGCAGGGCGAATTCGTTGCTCTGGTGGGACCCAGCGGCTCCGGGAAGACCACGCTGCTGGCAATGCTGGCAGCACTGCTTTCGCCGTCTGCCGGGCAATTGTGGATCGGAGGAGATGAGCTGAGCGAGATGGATGAGGTGCAGCGTGCTCGGTTCAGGCGCGAAAAGATCGGCTTTACATTCCAGGCAAACAATCTGGTACCGTACCTGACAGCCCTCGAGAATGTCGAGCTGATGCTGCGACTGAATGGAAGATTGGACAAGATCGGCCGCGGCCGGGCGCGCGAGCTGCTGGTACGGTTGGGATTGGAAGACCGCCTGAACAACCTGCCTAAACAGCTATCCGGAGGCCAACAGCAGCGGGTGGCGATCGCAAGGGCACTGGTACACCGTCCGGACGTCGTGCTGGCTGACGAGCCTACCGCCAGCCTGGATACGGAACGCGCTTACCAGGTAGTGGAGACATTCGCAGGGCTGATCCACGAGCAGAACCGGGCTGGTATCATGGTCACACACGACTTGCGCATGACAAAATATGTGGATAAAGTGATCCAGATGATCGACGGGAAGGTCACCCGTGTCCTAACAGAGCCGGCTCAGATCGAGATCCTGGCCAGTACCAGCAATTTCGAAATGGCCGAGAGCATGGCGGGTGCGGAGAAGCTGCAAGCATTATTTAATTCCCCGGTGGAGATGGTGGATGAACTCTATTCGCTGGGAGAATAAGTGTTGGTTCACTTGAAGGATGATGCCCCGGCAAGCGCTGGGGCGTCAGTGTATCTAATAATATACCTGGGGCCGTTCTACTCTGTGCTTACTGAAACGAGCTGCAAACCCAGGTCGCGAATTTTGGCTATCAGCCCATATAGCTCGGCAGGGTCACGAACCTGACCTGTGAGCAGCGTATCCCCATCATTCAGGTTGGATATTTCCAGGTCTTCGAACCATTCGGACCATTGCTGGTCAATTTGCCCCTTAACCTTGATCTCGACGCATTGCATCGTGCGGCTCCGATGTGCTGAGGCTGTTCTGCCGGACCGAAAATTCATCTTTAAACCTGGGTAGCCTTTAGGCCTGCTCGGCTTTGCCGAAGAGCTGTCTCTTATCGAACCAGGGCGTAAGGATCAGGTAAGCACCCAGGATGATCAAGAACAGTGCCCCGCCTATCTCCTGGTAGCCGAGAAGCTGGGCAAACCCGCTTAGCAGCGAGACGACCCCAAGGAAAGTTGTGAAGCCGCTCATGCGTATCTTGTTGAGATAACGGGCAGCGTTCAAGCCGAGCATGATCAACCCTACCCCGATCGACCAGTAGCCCTGATTGACCAGCTCGTGCGGAACCAGCATGAAGCCCCCGAGCATGACCAGGAAACAGCCCCAACCGATCGCTTCCAGCCGTTTATTCAGAGCCGACTTACTCTCGTCAATGACGACAGGAGCCTCCTGCACGCTATCCTCGCTCTGGCGAAATGCTGTGGCGATCAGGACGACCCCTACGACTCCCAGCACCAGTGCCGGGACCCAGGGCAGGTTTGCATCACCCAACATGAACATCATATTCTCTGCTGGCAGCCTGAGATAAAGTACGCCCAATAATCCTGCTAGTAATAGGCAGATGGTCCCTCCGACAAGTCTCCCTCTATTCATTTCAGCCTCCTTTTCTTCATAGAGGGTCTCTGCGTCAATATTGTAAATTGGCAGAGACCCATTATTGTTCAACCATTTATCTCGTTCAGGATACGGGTTGCTGCTCGGGTTGGGCATCCCGCTGCGCGGCCGTAACTGCCTTTGCCCTGCGTCCTTGCACGATCGCAACGATAGTGATGGTGACGAAACCCAGGATAGCCAGCCAGGCAAACAGATCGGGCGTATAGGGATACAGGGTCGCTACCTTGCCAACCGGCACCTGCGCCACCAGCACCCGCTCACCATCGATGAAGTGGTCCATAGCGGCTATCGTGCGCCCATAGGGGTCGATGACCACCGAGAGACCGTTGTCAGCCTGACGCACGATGGTGATGCCATTTTCGATCGCCCGGTAGGCAGCCATGGTGGCGTGAATGGGATCGATGCCGCGGTACTCCAGGGTGGGTGATAGCAGGATGTCGGTACCGTTGCGACCTGCCTGGGTGACCATCTCCTGGTGGTCGGTGTCGTTGCAGACGATGCCAGAGAGGGTTCCGAAGGGAGTCTCGACGGTCTTGTAAACGCCATCTCCGGGCTCGAAGCCCTCTTCAGCAGCGCCGCCATATTTATGGTGCTCCAGGATGTTCTCCCCGTTAGGATCCAGGACCACGAGCTTGTTGACCGCACGGCGCCCGTCGTTGTAGGCCGTCACCAACCCCATGGAGATGTAGATATTCTCCTGGCGGGCGATATCCGCCGCACGCTGGATGAAGGCGGCTTCGTCTTCTTCCGGCAGGAAAACCGCCATCTCCGGCCAGTGAACGAGCTGGGCGCCGTTCTGGGCTTCTCTCAACGTCCCTTCCAGGTATGGCTCGCGCAGTCCGGCAGTCACCCGGCGGTATTCATCCCAACTGACGCTCTGAGCGTTGTGGATCGTTTCGAGCTCCTGGCGCATGTCTACCTCGGTTATACCGTGCATGCGGATCGTGTGGGTCGGCTGGCGGGCGAACTCCAGGCGGGCGCCTCCGTAGATCATCACAGCGATGAGGATGGCAGCATACAGCGCCACGCCGCGCCGGATCGCTTTCCATTCGAAGGATCGCTCCCAGCCCCAGTTGACGATCGGGGCGAGCCAGTTAACCAGGAACACGATCCCCCACATGCCAGTGACGGAGGCCAGCTGCATCAGCATCAGGTCGCCGCTCTGCGCGTAAGCCTGCCCGCCGATGCTGCCCTGGGGGTTGGTCATGGCGCCGATATAATCAACGCTGGTCACAGCCAGCGGGAAAACCAGGGTGGCGAGGAAGCCTCCCAGGCGCGGCGCTAGCAGACGGTCTGCCAGATAAGGTAAGGCTGCAGCAGTTAAGGTAGTGATTAGAACCGTGACGATATAAACCGGCATCGGCAGCGGCAAGAACTTACGCATCGTGATCCCCAAGGTCAGCAGGCTCGACAGCCAGACGAGCAGGAAGCCGCGCCAGGTCTTCTGCGTGCGCATGAAGCGGATCATTAACGCGGTTGATATCCAGGCGACCATCGGTACAGCCCAGAAAAAGCCGAGCAGCGTCCCGATGCCCAGCCACAGATAGGACCAGCGGTCCTTAATCGGGTATTGAATTTTTGTATCAGCCATTGCCATCCTCCTTTGTTGTATATGAAAACCACATCCAGTGTAGCAAACCGGATGCGACATGTCATCTATCGGAGGATAGATTGGGGGGTTTATTTAGGGGTTTAGAGGGTTGTGGCGTTACAGCAGCTTGAGCTCGCGCGCCCGGGCGATTGCCTGCGTCCGGCTGCGGGCATCCAGCTTGCCATATATATTATGGATATGGCTTTTGACCGTACCCAGGCTGAGGATCAACCTATCTGCGATCTCCCGATTGGAGAGACCGGCTGCCACCAGGCGCAGCACTTCGAGCTCGCGCTCGCTGAGCGGCTCGAGCATACTCGCGTGGGCGGAGACTGCCAAATGAGTTGGTTTTCCCATCGCAGAGATAATCTTCAACGAATATTCCGTTGAGATCCCCCGCAAAGATGCTTCTTGCAGCAGCGGCAACAGTTGGTCCCCAGCATCGATGAATGTGCGCAAGAGTCCCCCCGGCTCACCAAAGTGCAGCGCCTGGGATAAGAATTCCAGTGCTGCGTCTGTCTTCTCGGCTGCCAGGGCTTGCATCACAAGGATGGCGACCTTCGCATACCCCCAACCGGCCGATGAGGCTGCCTGATAGCATGACTGCAAATATTCTAGCGTTTCAGCACTACGATTTTTTGCGAGCAGGATGCGAGTTGGCGCCAGACCCAGGAAGGGATAGAAGTTGTGCGCGTCTGCGCCATCGCCCGCCTGCTCAGCCCAGGCTTCAGCACCGGCGATATCCCCCTGGAGCAAGGCAACCTGCACATGCAGCGCGGCATTGCGCTTCCGGTTCTGCGGGGTGATGGTAAGCTGCTGGAGCAGCCTTTCGGTTTCACGGAGTGATTTGATCGCCCCAGCCATGTCGCCTTGCGCAAGTCTTAATCGCACGAGCTGGGCGTGACCCCCAATTAGGAACTCCCCATTCTGAGTGCGCTCACTCATGGCAATACTCGCTTTGATCTGCTTCTCGCACTCTTCCAGCTCGTTGAATTCATAGAGTAATGCGCCCAGGTCCAGATGGACCAGCGCCAGAATTGGGATATCTCCTTCCAGCTCAAGCAGGGGCAGATATGCCTGATATGCCTGGCGCAGATGCCCACGTGCAGCCTGTATGCGGTTCAGGAATATCATCGCGGTCAGCTCAACGTAGCGGTTGTTGTTCACTGCCGCAATCCCAAGAGCTTCGGTAAATACCTGCTTTGCCTCACTTAGTTGGCCTTCGTGCCAGTAAGCGATGCCTAAGTTAACCGCCAGCCCATCCCGGAATCCCTGTTCGTCATCTGGCATCATGGATAGTGCCCGCTGTGACATCAATATCGTCCGTCGGGTATCACCTCGCGAGCGGGCGATATAGGCTTGCAGGGCGGCGATATCGCCCAAAAGCCTATCTCCTTCCCTGAGGAGTGGTTCTACTCTTGATAGCTGGGTCTCGGCAGCATCCAGCTGCCCGGTGAGTACCAGCGGCCAGGTGAAGTCCACACACAGTTTGGGGTGTTGGAGCACAACCTGTTCGGGCAATCTCCTGTACCATCCGAGCAGGGTGATCACTTCGCCCCGTTTGAGCATCTCTTGAAAGACACCCAGCATCAGCCCGTCAGCTCGTGGCCAATCTTCAGCCAGGATCGCATGCCAGACAGCTTCCTGGATGTATCCGTTCTGCTCGAACCATAGACTGGCTTTAACATGCAGATCCTGTTCGTTAATATCATCGGAAATGCGCACACGGTGGCGAAGGTGCTCGGCAAACAGCCTGTGGTAGCGGTACCACTCACGCTGGGAGTCCAGTGGGATGATGAATAGATTGGCTGACTCAAGCGTATCAAGCAAATAGAGGCTCTCGCTCGTATCGCAGATGCTGTCACAGAGCGGGGCGGAGAAGCGTTCGAGGAGCGCTGTTTTCAATAAGAAATCCTGGACAGATGAAGTTTGCCCCCTTAATACCTCATCCATCAAGTAGTCCAGGATATAGCGGTTGCTCCCTGTAAACGATTGGATGAACTGCCTGGTATCATTTTGTCCCTGCAACGAGAGAGCTGCGAGCTGCAATCCGGCTGCCCATCCTTCCGTGCGGCGCAATAGTGCCTGGATATCCTCATCCTGAAGATAAAGGCTTTGCTCTTTGCTTAGAAAAGCGCGCGTCTCCTGCTCGGTGAAGCATAAATCGACCTGACGGATTTCTATGACCTGGTCGTGTGCCCGAAGCTTTGAGATCGGCACCGGGGGATCTTCGCGGGTCATGATAACCAGGTGCAGGTTGGGCGGCTGGTATTCAAGCAGGAAGTTGAGCTGTTGGTGGATTGACTGTTCCTGGATCAAGTGGTAATCGTCGATTGCCAGGATTAGGGCAGTGTTCTGAGCTGCTATATCGTTAACCAAAACTGTCAATACGACGTTCGAGGGTGGTGGCTGGGGATTATCGAATAATGCCCAGGAATTGTTGCTTATGCGAGGATCGATCTGACGGATTGCGGCGATCAAATAGCCTAAGAAGCGCCTTGGGTCGTTGTCGTTCTCGTCCAAAGAGAGCCACGCACAGGGAAAATTTTCACTGCGCAGCCATTGGGTCACAAGAGTTGTCTTGCCGAAGCCGGCCGGGGCGGATACGATTGTCAGTTTACGAATAAAAGCAGGCTGTTCCCATAAGTCAGCGTTCAGTCGTTCTATCAGCCGACCGCGGGATATATACTTCTCCCGGTCGGGGGGGAAATATAGCTTTGTAGATAACAGTGGGGTTGACATCGTCCTGGTTTCATTATAAACCAGGTGCAGCCGGAGTTTACCAATTCGGAAATATTTCGGGCTCAACGCCAGATGCACCCATCTGGCGTCGAGCGAGTGTATTTAGGTGCTTATGGATGAGGTCGTCCAGGTCCGAGCAGCGGGCAGAGGAAGAAGTGATCGCCTACGTCCTGGTGGCCATCTCCGTTGGTGTCAACCCACCAGCGACCACCCAGGTAACCCGGATCACCGGGGCCGAACTCTGTGACACCGTTCTCGATCTTCTGGAACTTTCCTTTGAAAGGCAGAGGATCAACAGCAACGAAAGTATCATAGTACAGTCCCTGGCTGGAGACGTAGACCACACCGCCGGAAGCCGGGCGACCGCCTGGGGCTGCCAGGGCAGGCACAGCAAACACCAGGGATACAGCAAGAACCAGCAAGACCAATACTGCTTTCTTATACATCACAAACTCCTTTCGATAAAAATTTGGTTGGATTGAACTTACGGCTCTACTATACAACCTAAGTCTTATCAGCCTGTGACAGAAAGCTTACAAGTCTCTTAAATCCATGAGTGTATCCAGACGTAATCTCACGTGTTGGTAATCTTCGGATGGGAGCTTTGGAGAAGGATGGGGGACTTTTTTGGCCAGTTTATCTGGCTGCACGACAGGCAGGGGTGGTTTTTCCACCTTGACTTCCGCAAGTGGGTGGGTGAAGATAATCATCCCCTGGATAGGCAGTGTGGTCCCTGAGGGTAAACCCTCTATAAGGTAACCGTGTAGACTGGTGACCTGCTCCTGCACTCGCCGGCTTGGGTCACCAAGCCGCTCTTCAACGAAAAACCGCAGCGCACGACCCAGCGACATCTTCTGTTGCCAGCGCCCTTCCTGGTAGCTGAATTGACCTTCCAGATTGACCGTTTCCAGGATCACGACGCCGTTGGGTGTCAGCAGCAGGTGGTCTCCGTAGCGAGTGTAGTGGTAAAGCCGGTGCTGATCGCTGAGCCCTTTCAATGCTTTGTCCAATATGTCTTCAGGTCGCGGTTTCCGCACCCATCGGTTGGCAAAGTATATACCAACCATAGCAGCAGCCCCTCCGGCGAAGAGCATCGTTCCGGAGAGCCAGGTCATATCAGGCTTCCAGAGGTTGACGGCAACGCTTCCCAACAGGACCAGCAGACCACCCAGGCTGGCAGTATGGGCGAGATTTGCCCGGCGGCGTATGGCGGCACGATCGATGACTGTTTTCATTCAAGTCGCCTTATAGAGCTGACGATAAAGGGGTGCAAGAGCCTGGTACGCCTGGCGGTAGGATTCGTACAGTCCCTGGTAGCGGTTGTAATGGCGCTCATCGGGCCGGACGATATGGCTGATCTCGATCATCTCGTCGACAGACTCGACATCTGGATATAGTCCCATGCCGATGGCGACGGTCAGCGCGGCACCGGTCGCACCGGCTTCCAGCGCGTTCTTGACTACGTGGAGCTCGCGCCCGGTGATATCGCATATAATCTGCGTCCATATTGGGCTGGTGCTCCCACCGCCGATTGCGTTCATCACACCGACCGGCAGATGGCTGTCTTCCAGGGCATCGATGATCCAGCGCAGGTGGTAAGCGACGCCTTCCATGACAGCCCGCACAAAATGTGCCCGGGTATGGCTGAGCGATATCCCCAGCCAGGCACCGCGTGCATAATGGTCAAGTACGGGGGCTCGTTCCCCGGAGAGCCAGGGCGTGAAGAGCAGCTTGTCCGCCCCGGAAGGAACACTATCAGCCATCTCTCCGAGCAGCATGTAGGTTGAGATGCCTTCAGCCCTGGCATTCTCTGTCTCGTGCTGGAAGAACACGTCCCTCAGCCACATCAGAGCTCCGCCCCCGGTTTCCATCTCCCCGGCAATGATCCATTTCTTGGGATCAATATGGTTCAGCGCCCAAAAGGGAGTGGTGGGGTTGTTCCGAAATTGGCTGGTCGAAAGACCGATCCAGGTAGCTGTTCCCACACAAAGATGAGCTTTGCCATCTGCGTTTGCGCCGGAGCCGGTCTGGGCGACAGCTACGTCGCCAGCACAAATTACAACCGGCGTGCCAGGGAGCAGCCCGGTTGCCTTCGCAGCTTCCTCTGTTACCTCGCCAATGATATCGGTGCAGGGGAAAGCGTCTGGCAGCAACTCCTCCGGTATGTCCAACCGCCGGCAGGCTTCCTGGGACCAGCGTTTCTCGAACGGATCGAATAAAAAGTAGACCGATGCACCGTGCCAATCGATCGCCAGCCTGCCGGTCAGCTGGTATAGAATAAATTCCTTACAGTCCAGCAGTTTGTAGGTGCGCTGCCAGAGATCGGGTCGCTGCTCTTTGAGCCACAGCACTTTGGGGATGATATCTTTGGCGGTGGGGATATTGCCGGTATGGTGGAAGAGCACCTCCGGGGTACTACCGATGAGCAGGCGGTCTGCCTGGGCGATGCTGCGCATATCCAGCCAGCTCATGATCGGGGTCAATGGGCGGCAATGCTCGTCAACCGGTAACAGGTTGAACATCTGGGCGGAGATGCCTACCCCTAATATCTCGGCAGGATCAATACCGGTCTCGTGGATCACCTGACGCGTGGTCTGAGCGACTGCCTGCCACAGCTCGTCCGGATCCTGCTCTACCCATTCTGGCTGTGGGTAGCTGAGACCATAATCCATATAGCGCGAATGGATAACCTGACCGCGCAGGTCAGTGAGCACGGCTTTATTTCCACCGGTGCCTGTATCGTGGGCGAGAATGTATCGTTTTTGCATGTGAGTTCGGGCTTATATACCAGAAATATCTTGACCAGAGTCCTGGACGTGCTTACTTGACCAGGTTCTCCATGACATAGTTTTTGAAAATCTCGATGAAATGCACGTTTTGCTCTGGAGTACCAACTGTCACACGAATATATCCTTCCTTCATCAGATGGGATGACATAGGGCGGATAAAGATGCCGCGATTGATGATCTCATCCCTGATCTGTTCAGAGCTTTTGTCCAGGATACTGGCGTCGATCAGCACAAAATTACCCTGTGAGGGGTACGCTCTCAATCCAGGAATTTTGTTGATCGCTCCCATCAAATAATCGCGGCCGTCCAATGTGTTTTTGCGCTTGGCTTGCTGGTCATCTGAGTCATCCAAGGCTGCCAGGGCAGCGGCAATCGATACCAGGCTGACATTCCAGGGATAACGGACACGGTTTAGATAGCTGGCGATCCCAGGGGAAGCAAAGATATATCCGATGCGGAAACCCGCTAGACCGAATGCCTTGGACATGGTGCGGCTGACCATGGTGTGCGGGTATTTCGCGATCAGGCGCGCCATCGAGTGTGGCTCTGCGACCAGCTCGTAGTAGGCTTCGTCAATGAACACAGGGATATTCGCATCCAGGATACGGCGCAGGTCAGCCTCGTCGATTTGGTTGCCGGTGGGATTGTTGGGAGTGCAGATAATGATCAGCTTGGTCTTCGGGGTAATCGCTGCCAGTATGCCATCGACATCCCAGTAAAACTCGGGGGCGGGGGAAAGCGGGACCAAGATAGGAACTCCGCCCTGGATGCGCACCCTGGCTTCGTACATCGAAAATGTCGGCACCGGGATGATGACCTCCTCACCCGGGGCGACAAATGTGCTGACTGTGAAATTGATCACATCCGTCGAGCCGTTGCCGAGCACGACCTGCTCGGGGGAAAGACCAGCTCTCTCTGCCAGGGCGCTGCGCAGATCTTCTGCCGATCCGGGATAGAGGTTGCCCAATCTGCCTGCCTCCACGACTGCGTCCAACACATTCTGAGATGGAGATAGCAGGTTCTCGTTAGACATCAAACGCAGGATCTCTGGGTGTGCCCAGGCGAAGTCCATGTGCCGGTCGCTGTAGGTTTCAGAATCTCGCACCCAGGGTACGACGAATTCGTTGAGGGGTTTCATATCACTCCATTCCGGTCGATTTGCAAACTCAGCATATCAATTGGTTTCGGATGAACATATTTATTGGGTTCTCGGGCGATTTTGCAAATGCCCTACCTAGCGGTGTGCCAGCTCTTCGACATCTTTGTACCACTTGACCCGTTCGCCTATCCTGGCGCGCAGCTTCCAGCGGGTGGTTTTTGGGTGATCTGTGATGCGCTGCTGGAGTTCAGCGATGCGCTGATTGACGACCTGCTTGTCTTCTGTGGTGAGCTGATCGTAGCGATCAAGGTACTCCAGCGTTATCTGCAGGTTGCCGGTGAATGTACGCCAGAACCCCCAGTCGTTGGCCAGCAGAGCGCAGACGATCTGGCAGTTGATGGTCTCGTTGTCACTCTGCCCAATTGGGTGTTCGCGAAGCAGCATGATGGTATCGATCAGATCTTTCTCGTTGATCTGGGCGATCTGCATCTTCTCCAGCAGCAGCTCTGCCAGCGGCAAGGTGAGCTGTTCTGCTTCTAACCGGGCTTTAAGTGGAATGACATGCGAAAAATCCAATTTATCAAAGAAGATGTCAATATGGCGCCCATACAATGGGTCGTGAAAGAGCAAGCGGAACTCGCTGAAGAGACGGGTGACCATCTTGTCCTCTTCGTAGCCTAGCTCTGACATCAGGCGTACGATGTCTTTGAAGTGTTCCCGGTACGAAGCAAAATCGATATCGGTAAAGACTCTGCCGAGAGAATCCTGGAAATAGCCGTATTGGGGGCAGTGTGTCCGGAAAGCCAGCGCACCAATCAGTCGCAAGATCATGTGCTGGTTCTCCGGAAGCGCCAGCGCATCCAGAATTCTAGTACGTTCGGTGTAGAAATCCTGCTGTATCTCTCCGTGAATACCCATAATGCTCCTGAATTTGTGAATTGAAATTAACCAGAGATCAGAACGTGCCCTTTAACACGGTCGGGGTCCAAATTGATGATAGCAGCTTTCATAATGCCTTCGGCATATTCGCTGCCGGCATTGATCACCAGAGTCTTCCCAATGCGGTTATGCCCTGCGGCTTCGTGGATGTGCCCGTGTAGGCTGAGCATCGGCTGCACTTTTTCGATAGTGCTTCGTACTGCTGTGCTGCCGACCGGCTTCATCATGATCTGACCACCCCTTGCAACGATCTGCAAGTTCTCATCCAGCTCCGGGCAGATGTCGATACCCGAGTCGAAAGGCGGGACGTGCAGCACCATAACTGCCTGGTGAGGCTTCTCAAGCTGGGCGGCGAGCGCCTCAAGCTTTAGCTGCAGCTCATCCTCTTCAGCATCCCGGTTGCATTTCCAGGGAGTCATATTGGCATTCGCCAGACCGACCAGCTCGTGGTGGTCATCCAGCCAGTATCTTTTTCCATCCGGATTATGGACACCACTCTCCTCGAACTCTGCGATGACATCGTCGATGGAAAACAGGTCGTCGTTACCAGGAAGGAAATACAGCGGGACGCCTTTAGGGGCGACGGTCTCTAGATAAAGGTCCAGCCAGCTCCTGATGCGGTCGCACATCTCTTGCTCGAAGCGCTGGCTCATCTTGAGGGTGTCGGATTCTAGCTCCTGTGCTTCGTCCTGCTCCAGGATGATAGGGTAGAAACCGACATTGCGGATGGTCTGGGAGAACTTCTCCAGCTCAGCGCTCGAAGAGGGTTCTTCTTTACGTCCAAACAGATAACCCTGGTACTTTCCACCCCCCTGGTGGACGATGGGGATCATGGCTTTACCGGTTAAATCGCCGCCGGTGACGAGCACATTGGCCTCATATTTCAACGCAGCGGAGAGGAACTTGCGGAAAAACGCTTCAGAGCCGTGGAAATCAGAAGCATAGAGAATCCGTGTGTGGTCACTTTTATCGGTCTTCTTCTTTTTGAAGAACATGGGCAAAATCCTATCAGTCAAATATAAATAATGACTTCGTATAGCCTATCTTATCGAGGCAGGTCTAAGCCGATAAATATGTGGTATGCGGTCTGGAAATTGACCGCATACCACACTCGAGCAGATGGATCAAAACTAAACCGGGGGGACTGATTGGAAGGTCCAGCCGATATCGATGCCTTCGTTCTTCATGCGGTACCAGCGCGCCACATAGAAGACGATGAAACCGGTGGCAAAGAAACCGATCAAAGTCCCGATTGTGCTGGCGCCAATGCGTCCGCCGACGGCGGGGAAGGCAAAAGACGCCACGATCATCCAGACCAGGTATGCCAGCGTGATACCGGCGACGATGGTGATGACCGGGATCCCAGCTACTTTGCGCCTGACCATAGCGCTGGAGTTCTCGAAAAGGTCTGGCTTCAGGTAGGGGAAGAGCATCATTGCCGTCACAGGAACGAGCTGAGTCCATACCGCGAAGAAGACGAAGTTGAGCTGAGAACCCATAACGCCGCCCAGGGCAGCATCGATGACACCGATCTCTGCTATGATGCTGATGATGATGATCGATATGATCGGGCTGTGCAGTTTCGGGTGGATCCAGCACACTTTCTCTGGGATCAGGCGGTCGAAGGACCAGGCGAAGACGATGCGCGAGCAGTAGAAGAAATAGGTTTGCGCCAGGTTGATCAGGGTGTAGACCCAGGCGACGAAGACGATCAGCACCAGTGGGAAGCTGGGGCGAAGGATTGCCGCCCAGAAGGTGATGAAGGGCATGGAAGTGCCTTCGAAATCTGACTGTCCCAGGAAGCTCTCGGCAGCCAGCCATTCCAGTGGTACCAGGCGTTGGATCAACAAAGCTCCTAAAACGAAGATCGCCCAGGTAACGATCAGCGATGACCAACTACCTGCCAGCAACGTCTTATCCGCTTGCTTGACTTCTCCGGCGAAGAAGGTGGGGATATAGTAGCCGTAGAAGATCCAGAAGCCCATAATCAGCCCTGCCAGGGTCATCAAGGCCACGTTTGGATTGGTCACCATCCCCAACGCCTGTGCCTCTGGGATGCGTGAGGCAAAACTGCCTGCACCCATGAACTGGTCCCACGCCTCCGGGAAGGAGGATACCGGGGTCAGCAGCTGTAAGTAGATGATCAGCCAGGCAGCCAAACCCAGGAAGAAACCGATCTCCAGGATGCGGACGATCGTACGTGTCGACAGGATCATGGTGCCGAAGGTAATGGCGGCGCAGATCGTGCCGATGACGATGATGCCAGCAGGGCTGGCCGACCATTCGCCAAACGTGATCATCGATGGGTTGTTGAACACAATCCCCATGGTTTGCATGAATACCGGCACAGCGGTATTGGGGATCCAGGCGATCAACGCACCGGCAACCATGGCGCTGAAGATCACCAGTGTCCAACTGGCAGCGAACGCCAGCGGAGGGCTGAGCACTCGGCTGCCCAGGGTGTAATCTGCTGCCGAGCGCGGCATCGTAGCACCAATCGTAGCGTAGGTATATGCGTGGAACAAGCAGAGCACCATCGCTACGGTGAGGACTCCGATAATGCTGCTCCCCGGCCAGACACCGGCAACCCATGAATATGGGATCAGACCAGATGAAGATAGGCTGATGCAGTGGACGCCAAACACCATTGCACCGAAGATGCCGATGGTGCGGATCAAGCCTGAACTTTTTCGAGCATATAGTTTTCGGTCTCCCGCTCCCGCGGGAGCAACCATCTCAGTCATAATTGTGCCTCCAGGTCAAGAAAATATTGATAGTTAAGGTTCTAGCCGGGTGAAATCGCATCCTCTCTCCCTTCATATCCTCCTTCCTATCCATTCTCCTCCAGTTGGATACTAAAGCTTACCCGGGCGTAATCACTGCGGAGCAGATCCTGGGAGTACAAGACCGGCCTGCTGTCCTCCCTGCGAAACACGACACGGGTTACCATCAGCAAGGGGAAGCCCTCATCAACACGCAACTGGCGGGCAACGATCTCGCTGGCTGTGTTAGCCTCGATCGATTGGTCGATGTGCGAGACGCATATCTGGTAGGCTTCGCTCATCAAGTCATAAATCGAAGTTTTTTCGAGATCAAAATCCTGTAAATTTGGAACACGTTCACAAGGGAAGTATGTTCGCTCCAGGATGACTGGAATTCGGTTGGCGAGATTAAGCAGGATGATGTAGTACAGGCTGTGTCCTATGCTGACATGCAGCCGTTCGGAGAGTCGGCGACTGGCAGGCACTTCATCGAACTCCAGCAGCTGGCGGGTAACGTGCAGGCCGCGGACGAGCATGGCATCGTTGTAACTTACCAGCTCAGAGGCACTGTAATCGACCTTAGGCCGAGCAACAAATGTACCCGCGCCATGGACACGCTCTAGCAGACCTTCGTTGACCAGCTCAGTGATCGCCCGCCGCACAGTCATGCGGCTGACACCCAGCTCTGTACTCAAGCTCACGCTCGGATAATATACGTGTCTCAGGTTTCAGATCGCCCGAAACGATTTTTTCGGCCAGGTATTCCTGGATCTGGAGGTACAGCGGTTTATGCAGGTAGGTTGGCATACCCAATCCTTACGTTTAACGGGTAATTTTCAGCTACAACCAGAAGATAAACGATAAACGGCTGTAAAGGTGGTTACTGGTTAGTGGTATAAGTTTATTCGTATGGAGATAACGCTAAATATAGTGCTGAATATGATAATAGCGAAAATTTTTGCAAAGTCTTGTTACATTTATCCTGAAACCATCAGCTAAATATCATGTGTTGGTTGACAACCGGCTGATATGTAATGGAAAATCAACTCTGTAACAGGATTATTTGGTTATACCAGTTAACACCGTTTATCGGCTATGGTTACTGAGGTTGTAAAAAATAGATGCAGCTATCTGACCTGACCTGGAATGCTATAATCACATAATGCCCAACTTCTTTCAGCAGTTGAAAATTCGCATTGAGAGGCGCCAGTATCAGCGCCTGGTGGAGAGCGTTCACCTATGGTATCAGACCAGTGTAGAGGTTTGTGCCCTTTGTGGCGAGGCACTCGATGATTCGCTCCCAATCCAAGATGATATCGGAGTCCTGCTTGACCGGGCAGACCGTAAGCTGTTCCAATACCGGAATGATGCCAGCGATGCCCGGCGAGGATTACGGCGTATCGCTCCGGCCCTCTCCAATCGAGTTGAAACCATCACAGAACAGGTCTACGAGCTGCGCAACCAGACTGCCAGCTTCCTGATCCACTCCCAGGGTCCAGGACCATTTGGTGCATCCCGGGAGGCAAGCTCAGAGAAAGATGCATATTTCCAGCGGGCTATGGGCGATAGCGGGGTGAAAGCCAGGTCACTAAAGGCTAATCTGGATCGTGAGATCGAGTTTATCTGGCAGGATATTGAAGGACTTATCAGCACGGCAGATAATCAGATCTAAATACTCCATTAATGTTTGCTTATAAGAGTTTAAGATAGTCAATCTCAGGGCGATTGGATGATATAATCGCCCGCCATGAGCCACGACCTCAGCCTTACAGATACGATCTCTGCCGCCATCAAGGAGTATCGAGAGCGGAGAGAGCTCACACGCAAGCAGCGCATCAGGGAGAGCGTTCAGGTCTGGTATGAGACCTGCCTGCAAATCTCCGAGACCTGCGGAGAGACACTGTTCGATCCTGGTGCAATCCCGGAAGATATCGGTCAGGTCCTGGATGTAGTCGATCTGAAGCTTTTCCGCCTGCGGGATAACGCCACCGACACGCTCAAGGCTGTCAAGAGCCACGACCGGAAGCTTGCCAGTCAAGTGGAGCAGGTGACCCAGCTGGTGTACAAGCTGCGCAACCAGACCACCAGCTTCCTGCTGCGCGCGCAGGGACCGGGAATTCTTGCGTTGGATCGCGACGAAGCTGAAGGGTGGAGATATATTTACTACCTGCGAGCGCTGGATGACGCTGGATTTAAAGCACGTGAAATTAAGAAGAAGCTGGATATAGAGCTGATGAACTTGTGGCATGAGTTGGAGATATTACTCAGGCAGCTGTACACTCCTGCTATTGATGTCAGTGGGATGCCGAATTAGCCACTATTTTGGTCCTATCGAGACTTGACCATCTCCGCTTGAGCCAGGCACGAACATCACCTGGGTTTTTAAGCCGGCAGAGAGCGTTTGTCTGGCGCGAATTCTTGAGCTACAACGATTGATACGCCCCCCGCAGCGTTGATGACTGAAAATGCATCTTCATCCTTGTCATCATCACCGATATATACCGGCAGAGATCTGTCGAATGGATCTAGATCTAACAGGTATTTAATGGTTTGTCCTTTATTCGCCTCTATAGGACAGATCTCCAGAAATTTATGCCCTCCAAGTACGCTGAAAGAAAGATTGGTGTCGACAAATCCTAATGCCAGATTTCGGGCAGTACCCAGGATTTCATTGGCTTGCTGATCAGCAGCATCTTTTGCGTGGATCGCCAGTGCCCAGCCTTTATCCTCGAGATACATATCTGATCTAGCAGAAAGCAGATTCTCCCACTCTGGTTTAAACTCCTCTATATTGCTTCGTACAGCCTCATAGCTCTGACGGTGGATCAATTGACCCTTCGGGTTCAGAATTTCGACCCCATAGGTTCCTGCCAGCCATAAACCTTGAACAGGCAACAAGGTACGTATGTGTGCCAGTCTTCTCCCGCTAACGATGGCCAACCGAAAGTTTTGATCTGCTATGAGCGTGCTGATCAGCTCCACCAATTTCTGATCGGGAATGATCGTGTCTGGTGTAGCAGCAAATTCTGCCAGAGTTCCATCATAATCTAGAAATAGCCATATTCGTGAAGCTTCCCTAAGCTGTTGGGCTGCCTTGTCTGAATTGCAAATCATTAATCCTCTTCCTGCTTGTGAAGTAAGGGAATGATCTCCTGGTGAAAAATCGCTTCCCAGGTGTATTCACGACGTATTCGCCGGCGGAGAACGCTGACCGGATTGCCCTCCAGAAGATCAAATATCCCTTGTGCAACCCGCTTTGGGCTGTCGGTGGGAAGAATATTAAGTATTGCTTGGGCGGCAATCTCTTGTGCCGCGGGGATGGCGGTGGACGCTACCGGCACACCTACCAGACCTGCCTCTAATACTGGCATACCAAAGCCTTCCCGGTGACTGGGCATGAAAACCAGATCGCATAACCGGTATAATTGGCTGACTACATCATAGCTGATGAGATAAGGTTCATCACTAACACTGGCGGTCGGACCAAATTCGAAAACAAAGCACATCTCATCCTTCACCCCCAAATCATCCCGTAGCTCCAACAAAGATGCATAATATGCCATGCTCTGCTCATCATGCGGGTCTGGTGGCCCAGTGAGGACCAGTTTTGGTCTACCGGAGATTTTTTTTAATTCTGCAACGACTTCAAGCGCGAACTCGATGTTCTTTGCCCTCGTGATTCTGACAGGCATCAGAATTATAAGATCAGAAGATAAGAGTTCCAGACGGTCGACCAGCATTTGACCCTCTGCTGTCAACCCAAGCAAGCTAACCGGGTCCACGCCGTTATATATAACGGATATGCGCTCTGGTTCACAACCGAACAGGTCTGCCAGTGAGTGCTGGCGCTGCCGGGAGACGACGACATACGTAGTATCCGACCGGTAAGTGCGAATTAAATCCCAGGGATAGCCAGGGTGTACTTTAGAGCGTGAATTGAGGCTGGTCCAGGTTATGTCGTGACACCAGGCGATAGGATTTTCGATTAGTCCATCATCGATCAATCGGTGGAGAGCTGCCGTCAGCGGAAGGTTGAAGTGCTTGGTGAAAATATTGTGAATGATAAGGCTGCCAAAATCCTGGACAACATCATGCAGGGAATCATATATGCCTTCAACATGCTGCTCAAACTCTTCAGGAATAGTACCGGATTCCAGCAGCGCATTGGTCTCGGTCAGCTCCGGGCTTTGCGAGTTTATCCCTGGTATGGGGACATACTCCGTTCCGTCTGGCAGCGCCTGTGCACTACCGCGACCAGCCAAAATAGATACCGGATAGCCAGCCTGGATAAAAGTCCGAGCGTGAGCACTCATTACCGCTTCCACGCCACCAACTACCGGTGGTGCGCTGTAATGGATAAACCCCGTTCTTCTTTTAACTGCTGTAGGTTTCATAAACCTAAAGGTTTAACTCCTGCAAGGCTGTCAACTGGCTCCTCAGCCATATGTTAATATCTTCCCGCTCTACCAGCCATCGCAGCCTGTGGGCACGTTTTGCCTTTTCTGATTCGGGCATGATCAATGCCTGGTGAATTGCCTCGGCAGTGGCATATACATCACAGGGTGATATCACGGTTGCGCCTGTTTCGAGCTGCTGGCGCGCACCAGCACGCTCAGATAAGATCAAGACGCCATTATTTTGGTTCACAATCGGACCTTCTTTGGCGACCAAATTCATACCATCCGCGATGGTATTGACAAGCAGAATATCGTAGACTTGTAAGGCGGCTATCGCACGAGGGTAATTCTCGCCAACGATAATTCTGACCGGCTCCCATTCATGATCACCAAAGCGGGCATTGATTCTGCCGGCGGCTGCCATCAACTCATCCAGATAGCTTTGGTACTCTTCGACATCCAACCGTGAAGGCATCAGAAACGCCAAGAATACAATTTGCCGGATGTGTTCTGGGTGCAGCTCCAGCATCTCTTCAAACGCCTGAAATCCTCGTATGATATTTTTGCTCGGCTCTATGCGGTCTATTCTCAGGAGCAGACGGCGATCAGCTTTAAATTGATCAATTTCTGAACGGAAATTTAATACATCGGGTGATGCGGCTGTATTCTTGATTGCATCGACATCAATAGAGATCGGGAAGTCCCGAATGTACGTCGTATGGTTCTTGTGCCAGATCCTGCCGCGCTTATAGTGGATGTCTGCTGAGGGAAGGTAATTTTCGCAGGTGCGGATAAAATTCAGTGCGTCATCACGGGTTTGGAAGCCTAATAAATCTACTGCGCACAGACCATCCAGGATCGCCTGTCGCATCGTCGAGGGCAGCATCCCCCAATACTCCGGTCCAGGCCAGGGGATGTGGATGAAATGCATGACAGTTGGACAGGGAGTGTGACAGGATTCTCGTAAATAGCGTGCGGTCAAGTACATGTGGTAATCTTGCAGCATAATAATTGGTTCTTGAGGTCGTCGATTGATTTGATTCACGATCTCTTCTGCGAACATCTTGTTGACCGGTACATAGCCACTCTCCCATGCCTGCCAGGTTGCCTGGTCTATGATCGGAGCACGGGGGAGATCCCACATAGAATGCTGTAGAAACCAGAGTAGTGGATTGGCAATCACATTGTAATAGCCTTCGTAGGTGTCCTTATCTGGTTGAAGGAATTTAATGTAGATTTTCTGTTCCTGGTCGTTCAGCGGAACTTCTCCATGATCGAATTCGGAATCCATATCCGATAGGGCGCATGCAATCCAGCTTATGTCGATCTGGTGGGCTAAGCCGGAAAGTGCAGTTACCAACCCTCCACTGCCTCGTTGGACCTGCAGCTCCCCATCTTCGTCTACCTGGATTGATACCGGACCGCGATTGGAGGCGATGATCACCCTGCGTTCTGTATCAAGATGGAACTTGCTCATACGGGTCATTGAATCTCTCTCTTCGGAAGCCCTTGCTGCTTAAGCACATGAGTTCTCACTGGCAGCTATTGCCAGGTCAATGAACACGGCTGCGGTCCATCCGAAAGCATCGGCGGCTTTGGGGCAAGGAAGACCGGTTTCGGCGTTGTAGTATTCATGCATACTGGATTCATTTGTAATCAGATTTAGGGTATTCGTACGCAGTGTGTCAGCCAGTTCGTCGAAACCTGCTTGCATCAGAGCTTCGATGAAGAAGTAATTGATATTTACCCAGATAGGGCCTCGCCACATTGTATCAGGCTCAAAGTGAGGATCCCTGCGAGAGACAGAAGGTATCGCAAGCTCCCCCCAAAATTCTTCCGGATTAGTCAGGTGTGCAAGCAAAGCATCACGGATATTATGGGGGAGCTGCCCTGTCCAGAGCGGATAGAGGTTAAACGGAGTAACGACCGGTACAGGTGTGTGATCAAAGGTGGCTCGAAATATCCCAGAATTTTCATCCCAAAAATCGCTGATCATGCGTCCGACGATGGCTTTTGCTCGGCGACGCCACATTGCACCCTCAGCTTCCATTCCCAGTGCTTCAGCTATCAAAGCCAGAGATCCCATTTGGACGCATAAATAAGTGTTCAGATCCGGAGATTCAACCGGCATGCCATAATCCCAAAGTGGGTTATCATCCAGACCAGATGAATAAGGATGGTTGTACTGAGCCAGACCGTCCACGTCATCATCGTTCTGGCTGAACCACCAGGCATTCCAGCGGACTAATGGGATATATATTTCCTTCAAGAAATCCAAATCAGGGTTGGTTTCGTGCAGCTTCAGCGCAGCCCAGGCGAGGATCGGCGGTTTAGTGACCTCAGATGTATAGGGGTGATCGATCATGGAGATCACCCCCTCATCATATATGGCGTCCGGTAGCATGCCATCTTCTAACTGGGAGGCAAGCATACTGCGAATCTGGTTGCGCGCTAGCTCTGGATCAATATGGCGAAAGGCAAGCGAGTGCATGGCGCTATCCCAGAGCCAGAGACCAACATATGAATTCTTGGAGGGCATCATTGCCTCGTAGGCGATACTGCCAGATGGCTTGATGAGATTATTACCCATGATCCACCATGCATATGCGTACGATCGTAGATATTCATCTGCAACCGGAGGAACTTTGAAGAACCACTCCTTCCAACGCCCTTCGGCAGTAGAAATCACCTCCGAGTAGCGCTTGGGTTCACCACGAGTAGGTAAATCTGCACCTACCAACAGATTGATTGTACAATCCTCACAAGCATCAATAATAAAATTTACTGTGTACCCACCGCCTTCCGGCATGATTTCATTGCGTAGTTGTCGACCGTTGGTTGTATAAGCAAGATTGCGTATAGATTTAAATTCCCCCCACTGTCAAGCGTTTTCCAGAGCTGAGGAGAGACGTGAAAGCTAATTCCTGCGGTAACTTCCGGGGGAATTCCGAATGTAATCGTATTATTGTCCGTGAACAGCAGACCGAATTCGCCTAGGCGGGTGTTCAGATAGAGCATATGAGGGTAAGTGGTCACCTCAAACTCTATTAACTCACCTTCCTCATCGATCAGATGGAGGTTGTGGATAAAAGGAGGGCGGTGCAGGTAAGTCTCAATTCCGGGATCGATGCTGGTAAGACGTTCGGCTAACTTTACATAGAACTGGCATTGAAATGCTGTCTGATAGATCAGCAGACGTGAGCCACGATCGCTGAAAGGAACTCGCGTGAAATCAAGCTGGTTGCGGAGTAAATTTATATAGGGCTTACTGAGGGCTTGCTGGAGTTGAGCAGATTTGGTTGATCTTCTAAAGTAATTATCTTGAAAATCAGACATAAAGATTCTTACTCCGACCAGATCCACCTGTGCCGTCCTGCGTAGATTCCTGGGATCTGGTTCCTCAGCTGATTTCTCTGGTTCTTCCACGGTGTGAACTCACCTTCCTTGATGAACAGACCTTCGGCACCGGGCACCGACGATGCACTCTGACAACCAGGAAGTAATCGAGATTACCGTCGGCATCGATGACCCCGTTCCCCGCGTCCGAGCCGGTGACCCGGTGGACAGTCGAAATCCGGAACCGTGTGCCCTGCAACAGTTTTACACCAGCGATTTCCATAATCGGTTTCCCAGCTTTATTGGCGCGCTTGATGGTGCGCAGGTTCAGCTTACCGGCGAGCCAGGACGACTTACTGCCTGACCCAGTGCGGGGATTTCGATCACTTCCTCCTGGCGGAGATAAAAACCAACTGCCCCAGGCTCACTCTTCGCACTTCAGGACCGGCAGGTATATTTGAGGACCCACCTCGACGGCAGCAGATTTGTCGACCGATAGCGATCGTGCCGCGATGCAGCTCCAGTTTCGGCTTGTGTACGGCAGCCTTTATTGCAGCAGGATTTACCTCGTAGCAGACGATGGACTCTTTGTGCCGCTGTTTTTGTAGCATGGGAACCGCTTCGACCTGGATCTCGGGTGAGTGGGTTGGGGACATTTGTAAACACCTTTAGGGGATTGGGTGGGATAGATGTGCAGCATACTATCAATTTATCTGATTATACTGCACTGGTAATTGGGGATCGATAACAAACTCTTAAAATCCAATTCGTCGGGTTCTTCCGTATCAATAGTTGATATGACAGATCGGATAGCAGCCAGTATATATGCGCTTTTCTCAGCATGGGGCACCGTGACGGACAGGCCATACAGTATCTCCGATATTATCGAATCGATTTACTCTCACATGGATTGGCGCACCCTGCTTTCCTTCAGCCTCCCCTTTTCAATTTACCTGCTAACGATGGCTCCGACGATCTACAATTTAGACAGCGCTGAGCTGACTACTGCAGCATATACCGGCGGTCTGGTGAGGGCAACTGGCTATCCACTCTACCTGGTGTTCGGCAGTCTCTGGTCACACCTGCCTGTAGGGGATGTTGGATTCAGGATGAACCTGTTCTCTGCGGTATGCAGTGCATTGACCATCCTGCTGGCTGAGCGCATCCTAAGAAGATGGAAGATAGGGAATATAGCGACCTTTGGCGCCCTCGGCCTTCTGGCGACCTCAACATATTTCTGGGGATTGTCGCTGGTAGCAGAGGTATATACCCTGCATACAGCCCTCATGGCGGGATTTATCCTGGCTTTGCTGCGCTGGAGTGATCGACCTGCAGCTGCCCGGATGTTCTGGGTCGGCCTGTTAGTTGGTCTGGGACTTGCTCACCATGCGGCTATGGTTTTATTGGCTCCTGCCGGAGTGCTGTTCGTCCTGCTGAGTCACCCGCGCGAATTGGTAAAACGCTCCACGATAGGAGCGGCCATAGCGGGAATTATGCTCGGCTTAAGCGCATACATATATCTTCCACTTCGATATCTAGCAAATCCCGCATTTAATTACTGCGGGATCTTTCGATGCAAATTTGATATTTCATCCAGTCGATCTAACTACTCTGGATGGCCTTCTCTGGTTGATCACAGGCCGCGCATTTTCTGGTGTCATGATGGCTTATCAAGGGGAAGAGCTATGGCGTGAGGCGCAATCATTCCTGGTTCAGCTTGGAAGAGCTTTTTTTGCTGCCGGGATTGGACCTGGGCTGCTCGGCATTGTGCTATTGTTCAGGCGCAACTGGCGAGAGGCCTTGATGCTCCTGGGAATGTTTATCTTCAGCGCTGGTTTTTACATCAATTACCGAGTGCTGGATAAAGACACAATGTACCTGCCAGCATATCTGGTCTGGGCGTTGTGGTTGGCGATAGGCTACCAGGGGCTGCTGGATTGGTTGAAACAGGCTCAAACTGACAGAGTACTGCGGTACGCCCAGCTTGCCGGTAGGGCTTTGATCGTTGGTGTTGTGCTGTTTGCAATGGTCTGGAACTGGCGCATCGTTGATTTATCCAATGATTGGACGACCCGAGAGAGGGGAGAGGAAATCTTGGAGCGTGTAGAGGCTGATGCCATCATCTTTGGATGGTGGGACAGCATACCCGTGGTGCAGTATCTCCAATTTGTTGAAGGCAAGCGCCCGGATGTTCAGGCTGTAAACCGTTTCTTGATCAGCGAAAAAGAACTGGCAGATGCCATCCAAAAGGAGGCCAACAATCGACCGATCTATATCGATGGATTACCCAGACATATGTCAGCAAAACTGGTAGCAAAGCCAGACGGACCGGTATATCGTGTTGTGCCGCGTCAAACTCATAAGTGAAGTCGGGGGAAAGACTATGAACCCGGTCTTAGATCCATCACAGGGCAGAAATTTGGTTATGGATGCTTGGGCTGCTGGTACATAAGATCAACACAGCGACCCAGAAAAGCAAATTTGGCAAATTTAGGAGGAACTATGAAAAATCTAATTCGGATAACGGTAGCGTTGGTGGTATTCTTATCTGGCGTTGTGCTTGTACCTGCAATGGGGCTGCCAACCCAAGGATTCAACTGGCAGCGCTACGCAAATGTATATCAGCAGGCAACACTGGAGATCAACCATGAAAGTGGAGCGCCAGGAAGCTTCTTTACCATCACAGGAAGCAATTTTTCCTCTCAAACGAAGGTAAGCATATCTGCAAATGGAGTCCTGCTCGGTAATTTGGAAACAAGTGAATTTGGTGAGCTTATATTCCTGATCAACTCGACCGGCGCTGGTGATGGGTATTACCTTATCCAGGTGCAGGGTACTGAGACTGCTGGTACCAAATTGCTTGTAGATTCTACTGGCACTCTGTGGTCACAGGAGGATGAGGGTACTGTGTTCAGCCTCAATTCCCCCGGGTTGGTCCCCTTCGAATTACTTTTCATGCCGTTGATTGAGCAGTGAAATCATAGCAGACAATGTGCGGCAAACATGAACCCATCTTGCGGGAGGTGGAAATGCCACCTGTGAGATGGGTTGTTAGGACAGCAACATGAATGGCGAGAGGGGAAAAACCTGGCTTAAACACTATCATTGGCTCTGGATGCCGCTGGTAGCATTCATCATTACGCGTCTGGGTGTAGCTGCGGCAGCATATTTTGCCACGCCGATCATAACCGACTCAAATGTCCCCCCTTACCATATTCGACCTGATAACATATTGATCGATGTGTTCGGGAGCCGGTGGGATACTGGTTTCTATTTGAGCATCGCGGAAGAGGGATACCAGTTTGATAATGTGCCGCTGCCTTCGGGGGCATTCTTTCCTCTCTACCCGATGCTGATCCGAGCAGCCAGTGTCTTGATCAGAGATCCGCTTTCAGCAGGTATATTGATCTCCAACATGGCGCTGTTGGCTGGAGCGATCCTGCTCTACCGGCTGGCTGCAGATGAATGGGACCAGGGAACAGCGGATAGAGCTATATGGTACTTACTGATCTTCCCAGCATCATTTTTTGGTTCAGCGATATATACAGAGTCTTTGTTTCTACTGCTGGGAACTGCCGCTCTGTATCTGGCTCGTAAAGATCGCTGGTGGGCAGCCGGATTGGTCAGCGTGCTGGCCTCCCTGACTCGCTTCGTAGGCATTATCCTGGCGCCTGTCCTGGTGATCGAGTGGCTGCAGCAGCGGAAGAATGCGGCAAAGCGGATGGTTGATGAAAATGAACCTCAGCCCATACCAGGGTGGAAAGACCTGGTCGGAGCCACGCTGGCTCCGGTTGGGACACTGCTCTACATGCTCTACTCGCAACTGACTTTTGGAGACGCTCTAATTTTTGTTCGTGCATCCCAGGCATGGGCGCGACAGCCAGAATCACCTTTATTAACCGTCGCTGAAATCTTAACGCGTCCAGTACAAGGCTGGAGTGCGGCACTAGCTGCAGGTGCAATACCACTGGATAACTGGGTTGACTTTTTCTTCGTAGTAGTTTTTGTGGTAATTGGAATTGTCCTGCTTGTGCAGAGGCGTTGGAGCGAGGGAGCTTATGTACTGCTCGGGGCAATCATCCCCCTAAGCTCGGGGCTGCTGATGAGTTAAAGACGCTATATGTGGGTGCTGTTTCCAGCTTTCATATTATTGGGAAGGTGGGGGAATAACCCCTGGGTGGATCGGACGATTTTTGTTCTCTCACTGCTGGCTCTGGGGTTGTTCACGGCGATGTTTGCAAACTGGTATTGGGTGGGCTGAGCTGGCTTATTTCGGTTCTACCAGCCTTGAGCGGACCGAAGCCGTCTGCGAAGTTGAGCGAGAAGCATATAGAATCAAGACCATCATCACCATCAGTGCTGGCAGTGTGAATGCATTCAGAAATCTCCAGGAAGTGAGGACGATAAACGTGCCGGCGCTGAGCGAAGCCAGCGCCTGAGCTCCAAAGATGCTGAAATCGTTGAATGCCTGGGCCTTGAAGCGCTCGGATGGCAGGTAGTAGTGTGTGAGCAATACAGTACCGCCAACGAACAGGAAATTCCAGCCAATTCCAAGCAGCACCAGGGCTGACCAGAAATTGTACAGCTGGGTGCCAATCAAGTTCAGGACCACACATAGGGCGATGGAAAGAACACCGATGCCCATCACCCGATGTATGCCGAGGCGGGTGATGACCGCAGCCGTGATCAGGGAAGGCAGGTACATCCCAACCACATGGCTCTGGATGACGAAGCCTGTCGCTGCCAGCGAATGCCCGTGGATGCTGTGCATGCTGATCGGCGTAGCAGTCATGATCAGGCTCATCACAGAGTAGGAGACCACGCCTGCCAGAACGGCAATGAGAAAGCCGGGCTGGGCAATGATCCTGCGCAGCGGTCGTTCTTCTCCCCCGGGGACTTGCTCGGAGACCTGGATTTTTGCCAGCAAACCCATCAGCAGGATCACACCCAGGTATATTATCGCCAGTGCGACATAGGAGCCTGTGTATTCGCCATATGGAAGCAGATCCTTGGTCCTGCGGGCGATCTCTGGACCGAGCAGTCCCCCGGCTACACCACCTAATAGGACGATCGAGACGGCTCTGCCAGAAATATGGGCATCAACGCTCTCAACCGCTGCAAAGCGATACTGCTGAGTGAAAGCTGAGCTGCCACCGATGAAAAACATAGCTGTACAGTACAGAACGAAATTGCCCAGGTAAATGGCGTAGGCTGCCAGGAGCGCTGCCAGGAAGGCCATGAAAGCTGCAGATTGAAAGCCGCGTTTTCGACCGATGCGTTTCATCAAGAAAGAAGCCGGCACGGTGAAGGTGGCTACCCCGACTATGCTGGTGGTGATCGGTAGGGTTGCCAGGACCGGAGTAGGTGCCAGCGAGATGCCGATAATACCCCCGATAAAGACACCCATTACGCCGCCAATCAATCCGAGCATCTGACCTACGCTGAGGATGGCAACGTTGCGTACCGGATTGCCTACAATTTGGGGAAGCATTAGGTGATTATATCCGATGCTCACTGTGAAGGCAAATATGACCCCGAGAATAGAAACAAGGTCAGATCCTTCTTCAGGTCTGACCTTGAATGTGATTTTTCTCTAAACTAGCACCAGCACACGGCTGGCAGATCTTAGAAGCCTCAGGTGCTGCCGGTTTTACAAGACCTGGAGGAGTTTGCCCAGGTGGAGACTTTGCCCCCGCTGATAACCGGAGCCGCAAAGGCGGATATTTTTTTCACTACTTTCGTGCGCTCACATTGCGGGCAAACCAGCCCGTGCGTGTCATCAGAGCTTCGTACGAGCTCTTCGAAATCGTGGTCACAATCCAGGCAGTGGAATTCGTAGATCGGCATAATAACTCCTTATTTTCAATTTTTGCTTACCCGCAGCCACCACTGGATGGGCCGCGTTTGCCCTCCAACTTGACTTTCGGTGTATATTGCAGATGATAGTGCTCGACGTGCGGGGCGGCAGACGGGTAGGCCGCGCCCAGAGCCGCCATGAACTCGTAACGCAGTTCATCCTCTGCGCTGGATTGAAGCGGTCTCATTCGCTGCTCGTCCTGGGCGAAGGTCTGCAGCCAGTTGTTGATCCCACCTTCCAGGATGTATACATTGGGCACGCTCTCCGCAATCAGCGTTTTCCAGGCTGTCGTGGCTGCGGCCTCATCATTGCTCATCACCACGATCACTGTGTTGGCAGGCTCCAAGCGCAGGCTAGAAACCAGGTCGACAGACGAACCTGGATCTACCCGCTGAGCGTCTGCCAGGTGATACAGGTTGTAATCAGCTTCGGGTCTTACATCCAGCAAGACCAGCTTGAGTTTATGGTCGTGCATCAGGCCGAGCAGCTCGCCGGGGTGGATCTGGACGGCGCGCTGGTCGAGCAGTGCCTGTTTCTGGGGAGCGATGCGTTCCCAGCGGTCGGAGGTGGTCGGCTGGCCGATGAAGGCAACCAGCATGGCACCCGCCAGGAGCACTGCCGCCCCTGTGTAGCGAACTTTTGGTTCAGTTTTGAGATCTTTCTTTCCGAATATGCGCTCGAGCTGCTCGCCGCCCCAGAACATGAACAGCGCCATAAGCACGACGCCCACAACTACAATACCCGTCGGCAGGCCGAACAAGTCCGGCAGGGTGAATCGTCCCAGATAGGAAGAGTACCAGAAGTCCTCGAAGAAACCGACTGTCTCGCCAAACATGAAGATGCCGAAGAGACTGCCCAGGGCGAAGAAAAGCCCATCGATTTTCAGAGTAGAGAGCGCTACAAGAGATGTGCCAGGACAGAACCCACCGACGATAAAGCCGACGCCCATGATCAGACCACCGATGATGCCCGGCCACAGGTATGTGGGGTTGACCCACAGCAGGTTGTAATCCAACAGACCCAAAGCAGAAGCCCCGAAGATCAGCACCATGGCGACCACAATGGCAGTGAACATCACTTTCAGCACAGTCAGGTCCTTGAAGTAGAACTGGGCTGCCAGCTTTTGGGAATTGGCGAAACCGGAGATCTCCAGCACATACCCAAAGGAGAATCCGATCAATAAGAAGATCAGATAAGCGCCAAATTTGGTGAATATTTCAAACATCGGAAGAGGGAAAGCAGCCATGATTGTCTCCTGCTCTAGTTCCAAAGCCTGCGGACAAAATATGCAAGTGCATAAGCGCCTGCAAAGACGGCGAACATGAACGCCCAGCTGCCAACGGAGAGCACTGCACCGCCGGAGAGCGCCTGACCGGAGGTGCAGCCGCGCGCCATGCGGGCGCCAAAACCCATGAAGCCTCCGCCGATGAAGGCAAACAGCCAGCGCGAGCGGCTGGAGATGTGCGGACCCTTGCCGGTCTCGAGCTTCAAGCGCCCGTTCATCCAGCCGGCGGTAAAGCCGCCCAGCAGCACACCGACTGTCAGCATCACGATCCAGTTGTCCAGTGGATTAAGTTCCCCACCAGCCATGGTGATCAGGTACGAGACCTGGTCTATGTGACCGGGGGCGATCAAGTCCTCGAAGTAGACCAGGATGCGGTTCAGTCCACCTGAGGCCCCCAGACCGTTGCCGGTCAAAAAGAATGCCAGGAAGAGGACAACACCCAGCAGCGTGCCACCCATATAGGGGTGCACGTAGGGGCGAGTTTCCCTTTTGGTGAGGGCTTTGGGCAGGGTGAAGGTCTTCCTTTCTGATTGTGTTTGGGTCGCAGTACTCATGCGGTTGCTTCCTCCTTGGCGGTTGGCTGGGCTACTTCCAGTTCGTCCCATCCGACCATCATCGATTTGATCCCAGCCAGCGGGGCGTGCCCGGTGGTGGTCAAGTAGACATGCAGGACAATGAATGAGGCAAAGGTCCAGGCCAGCAATGTGTGGAAGGGAGCCAGGAACGGCAGGCCTCCCAGGCGGGCAGCCAGGTCCGGCCATCGCTGGACACCCCAAATTAACGCCCCGGTGATGCCTTGCAGCGGCAGCAAGATATTCAATATTGCGAAATATGTCACCTGCTGAAGGGCATTGAACTTCTTCTGGGGTGATTTCTCGAACGGATGTGGTTCACGCTTGAAAATGCCGCGCATGTAAAACAGCGTCTGCGCTACCGCCTGATCGACAAAGCCATAAGATCGCGGGATAAACTGCTTAATCTCACCGCTCGCCAGGTGGTAAAAAAGTGACAGCACGGCATTGATCAGCAGGATGGCAGCCAGGATGTTGTGGACGACCACCATGCCTGTGAAGCTGAAGATTCCAAAGGTATCCGGTTTATGGATGATCAGCCCGGTGAACAGCAATCCAACGATCACGAAGGTCTGCACCCAGTGCCAGAAACGCTCGTAGACCGAGTACATGTACACTTTGCGGACTTGCGGCTCGTGGTGCGGCTGGCGGATAGAAGAATATACACGGATACCGGCATGGACGAATACTCCAAGCAGCACGCCGGCAAACATCAGCGAACCAAGCAGGTCGATCCAGCCGACATTATCGTGACCGAGCAGGTACAGCTCGCCATCCGCGGTGGAAGGCTGGAAATACAGCTCGCCGGATTCATTTTGGTAGATTGTGCCGTTGGGGGATATATTGGCGTCTTTCACGAATTCTGGGAGGATTCCCGCGGGAACATAGGAGGCGAGCTTGAAAGGCGCACTCAGCCGGGAATCTTCGGTATGGCAGGTCTGGCAATCCTTAATCGCCCATTCTCCGCGCGTGACGTTGTGGTTGATGCTGTAAGGCTGGATCTCACCGGCAATGTGGACGTTTTCGAGACCCAGTGCAGACAACCGGGCAGCGATCAAACCGTGCTTTTCTGGAGTATTGATTTGCAGCTCAGCCTGGTCCAGGCTGCTATCGCCATTCTGGTCGAAAACGGCAAGGACATCCGGGTGGTAGCTGTCATTTTCCAGCCAGGCGGCTTCCAGATCACCCAAGCGGACGGGGCGTTCAGGATCGCCATACACCCAGAACCAGGATGTGACCGTATTGAATGGAGCGATGCGGCTGCCGCTGGCGTCGCTGTTGGAGTCGTCAACCCGCTGCACAAGCAATGGATCGAATCCGGTGATGAGTGAATTAACCGAACCGCTGGGACCTTGGATGCCACGGCAGGCGGTGCTTGCTGTCAGATCCGGCTCGATCACCGTCCAGTCGTACTGCTGAAAGGCTGTGGAGTACAGTTTGGGGATATGGCAGGTCTCGCAGCTGACGGCGCTGAAATGCGAATCTTTGTAGGGCAGCCAGTTGTGTGTGACTTCGGTCGAGTGGCAGGATTCGCAGCGCCGCATGGTATCGCGCAGTTCCGGAGAGACGGTGCCCTGGGCGCTCTGCCCGCGTGCGAACTGGTGCAGCGGCTGCTGCAAGTATTCGCCAAACTCCAACCGGCGCGGGTCGAACTCCAGATGTCCGGGTCGAGTAGCATCCGATTCCTGGTAGTAAACCGGGTTGTTGATCGAATAGTGGCAGTCGGTGCATGATAGCTGCCGCTCGGCATGTACATCCCAGGAACGCTGGATATCTGCTTTGTTTTCCAGATTTACACCGGATTCCGAGATGCGCTCGGAGGAGATGATCTGCCCGCTGGTCTCGGTGCGGTAGCGCTCCGGTGAACAGCCGGATAAGATCAGCGGTTCTTCTGGATCTGTGTGGACAAGCCCGTGGCAGAGACCGCAGTTTTCGTTCGAGGGATCCTGGATAGTGATGTAATCCGGCTCGAGCTGACCTTCCCGGTCGAAGGCAGCCAGGTTCCACGAATACTGATCAGCTTGCCTTTCGATGATGCCAGTACCGAGAAGCGTTGCCGCATTAGCCCATTGGAAATTGCCGTCCTGTAGCGCCTGGATGCGGGCGGGATTGTTCGGGTTCGGAGTGTGGCACAGAAAGCAGTTCATCTCGACCACGCCTGACTCCTGCCAATCCCATGCAGTCAAGCTGCCGGATTCAGGATCGACAATGTTCGTCTGGGTATCCCCCGGAGTGTGATCCAATTCTGCAAGCGGCACACCTTCCCGGCTGCTGACCGCCGGACCGCCGCCCACGTGGCGCGCGCCCAGGGTCATGATCCATGCCGCTGTTGTCAGGTCAATGCGCTCATCACCTTCCGGTGAGAGATAACGGTAGACGATCGGGTTCCACCTGCCGAAGAAGCCCTCGCTGGCATCCCAGGGACGCTGGCTGGAGGTGCTGCCCGGCTCGCCGAACGAATCCAGACCGACATCGGTATGGTAGCTGTGGTCGGCGATAAATGCAGTGTCGTGACATGTCCCGCAGGTCTGCATGGTAGATACCGGGTTGCCGGATTCGATCACCGGAATACCGTCCAAGTCCAACAATGCATAGGCGGGGTGGAGCGGAGATACCTGTGATTGCGGGAGGGCAGTAGTCCTTGCCAGCCCGCTATCCACTGCCCAGACCAGCGCCGAGAGCGCCAGGATCAGGATCGAGCTGGTGAACAGCAAGCGATGGAGGCGTGACTTACTCGTGAAGTTGCTCAGACGCATAAAAGATTTTCCTGTAGCTGACATGTTGACCAGATTATCTGCTGTTGAAGCGACTGCCCCACTCAATTGGATCGCCGGGGTAGCCGAGCGCCTGCCAGTCTAATCGCCCATCTGGTGAGTGGCAGTCAACACACTGCAGGGCGTTTTGTGTGGGCGCGACCAGGTGTGTGATTGGCCAGTACATCTCTGTCTCTGCAAAATCGTATTCACCGCTGAAATTCAGGCCAATCGCCTGTGATCCAAGCTTTAATGCCTGCTCCCAGTCGAACTCGGTCCAGAAGCCGCCTTCTCCGTATGTCTTAGGCTGGAGCAGGTAGTTGTTGACCGAGTCATAGGGCTGTTTAGCACGGTGGACTTTGAAGGGGAAGATGAGAGCCTGCGGGTCATCGATATCCCCGGAAATCGTATTGATCTGCGTAGGCTGGGTGGGGTCTATCTGATCGCCGATCAGGTAGCGATCTTCTACACCACTGAACCAGTAGTATTCCGGCAACAGCTCATCCTCATAGGTGAAGCTGCCTTTTATCTTCAGGTACTCGTGCGGGTCTTCAGGGAGGTCCTGACCGGCGGTTGACCAGTCCCAGGTAGTCTTGGTTGGATCTTTCACCGCGCTTACCGGTACGTGGCAGGTCTGGCATGCGACCGTCTGGGTGTGGTTGTTGAGCCGCTCGTCCTGGTGCAGGTCCTGAGCGTGGCAGTCGGTGCAGTAGACCTGGTTCTCCATATCGAGGCTGACCGAGAGCGCCCGCCCTTTAACCTGGTGGTCGTCGGCCTGGTGGCAGTCGATGCACAGGAAATCCTGACCGCCCATATGCACGTCGATATTTTCCGGCGGGTGGATCAGGTGCTCGTCCAGGTCGGCGTGTTTGACGCCATTGCCGCCGCCGCCGGAGAAGTGGCAGGAGCCGCAGTTCTCACGACTTGGGTAGCTGACGCTCTGGGCAGCAGCCAGCAGGTCAACTTCCTCCATGGGCAGCCCAGCTTTGGTCTTGGCGTAACCGCCGCTCTGGTCGTGACATACCAGGCAGTCGATATTCTCGGGGTTCGAAAAATCGAATTCGGCATCCTCCCAGCCGTAGCCGGCATGGCAGGAAGTACAGCCAGGCCAGTTCGATTGAATGCCGATGCAGAAATTATTGAGAGCGTTCTTCTTGCCAATGGTTACCGGCTCTGGACGCCCTTCGATGTCGTATGGCTTGCTCTCCCAGGTCCAGTGGACTGTCTGCATGACCTCGAATGCTGCCTCCTGGTGGCATTCCAGACATGCGCGGGTGACATCCTGCCCGATCTCGAAAGGACCCTGGACGATATCTTTGTGGCTGGTGGGGTGGCTGCGCTGCGGCACGCCTACCCATGGGTCTTGCGAGGCGCTGGTCTGGATTGGATAGAAGATAAGAATGGGGACGATGATCACTGCCAACGTAGCAACCAGGCCGATCAACCAGATGTATTTATTGATTTTCATAGTGTGGCTTCCTCTTCCAGGAGGCTTGCGCGATAGGTCAGGTGGCTGTGCAGCACGCTGCGCAGCAGGTCGAGCGCTTCAATCAGACGCTCGTCAGCCAGACTGTATTCAACACTGGCACCCTGCCTGACAGCTGTCACCAGCCCCTGCGCACGGAGTGTTTTCAGGTGCCGCGATGCTGCCGGCTGGCTGATACTGACCTCTTGAGCCAGGTCGGTGACATTGAGATTGCGCTCTGCCAGGGCGTAGAGAATCAGGATACGCCGGGGGTCAGCCAGCGCCGAGCAAATCCCTGCATGAAGCTCCGTGATCTCTGAGGTAAGCGTGTTAATGATTTCCATCTTTTTATCTTTATATGTATTCATATGCATGCATACATGAATGTGTGATAATTTTAACAATACACCCCGGTGTACTATTAGTGATACGTATCACAAATAAGGTAGATGGATGTCATATATATGAATAAAAAATGAGTGGTGTAGAGAAAAAATCCCCGCCCTGTCGATTGACAGGGCGGGGCAGCGATGATATTGCAACTCGTGGACGTCCCGGGTGTTGGATCTCGGTGTAGTGGGTTGTGTCTGTGATGAGCAGTGTTGAGCGTCAAAGCTGCTGGGACTGCCCGAGGAGTTGATAAATTATTTAGGGGCAGGAGGGGAGGCCCGCCCCTTGTGCGGATATAACAGGCTCAGATAAAGACTATCTGGGCGCCATCAGTCATATCCATGAAATCGCCGGCGGTAACGATATCCTGTACACCCTCGACGAAATCGTCCATTTCCAGTTCCATCATATCGACGGACATCTTGCATGCATACAGGTTCGCACCGGCGTCGACCAGCATTTGCAGGTACTCGCGGACCGGGGGTACTTCCAGCTTGTCCATTTTGTCTTTCATCAGCTTGGTGGCAAATGCAGTCATGCCCGGCAGGACGCCCATCAAGTTGGGGATGCCCAGGTTGCCGGTGTCCACGCCCATCATGCTCATTTTCATGCTGGTATTGGCTACCGGTGCAAGCTCAAGATGGTCAACACGCTTCTCGTTGATCAAATCCAGACCCCAAAAGGTGAAGAATATGGTCACGTCGATGCCGTTTCCCAACGCAGCCCAGCCCATAACAAGGGCAGGGTAGGCCATGTCGAGGTTTCCTTTGGAACAAATGAATGCTATGTGGCGGTTATCTTCAGTCATTTATATACTCCTGCATCCAGCCCGGATGCCAGTAAGGTAAAAGCGGAATATTATACGCAGCCTTCGGGCTTGCCCAAGCCGGAAATCTTGGCGACTTTCTTCGCCGGTCCCTTAGGGAACAAGGTGAAGAGCGCTTTGGTTGAAATCCCAGAGCCTGTGGTGATCTGGCGCAGGGTGGGTGCGCTGCCGGTTTCGGTTGCTTGCTCACGGCAGAACTCGATCACTGTCCAGTGCTCGGCGGTCAGTTCTTCGATGCCTTCCTGTTTGGCGATATCAACAGCGATCTCTTTGCTCCAATCATCCGGGTTCACCAGGAACCCTTCTTCGTTTACTTCAACCGATTGTCCTGCAAAAACCAGTGTTTCCATTTTTCTCTCCTGTTTTGTTGAATTTCGTGATCGTTTCTTCAAATGCTTGTAATTGTGTCTTAGTTGGGGGAATCAACCCCATTGCCCTCTGCCTGGGCGCCGACGACATGCAGCACGCGCATCGTGAGCGCCAGACCACGCCGAACGGAAGGATCCTGCATCTGGCGTAGGAGGCCGAGGTAGGATGTATCCACCGGTTTATCGACTTCCTTTTCCGCGATCAGCAGCGTATTCCTGACAAAATTCATGATCTCAGGTTGGGTCATCTCCTTGATGGTATTCAATATCAAGACAATATTGTCTCCGAGAGCATTCACGTCATCTTCGGAGAACTCGCTGACGATGCGCTCGACAATATTCCAGCCGGCGCGTGCGAAGGTGAAGTATCCCTGTCTTTCCAAGTGGTCGAGCAGCTCGACGCCCTGGTTGAACGCCTGGTTGCCGATGGGCACGATCTCATCGAACAGGTCTGCCATGCTCTCGACGCGGGTCAGCAAGTCCACCAGCAAGTGTGTATCGCGCAGCAGCCGCTTGACCAGGAAGAGCAGGTCTTCGAGCTGAAATTCTGAGCCAATCTCAGCCAGCTCGTCTATGGAGAGCTTGATCATATGGTTGGCAACCGGGATCAAGTCGTTCTTTAGCTCCTCGAACTCTCCCTGCCGCCGCCAGTAATCCTCCATTTTGACGACCAGATAATCGAGCTTCTCATGGATATGACCGTTGCCGTTGCCTTCGAGCTCCATCAAGCGCTGCTGCTGGGCGGTCACAATAGTGGTCAGGGCATCAATTTTTTGATTCAACTGTGCCAGCTCGTTTTCCATGCCGCCTCCTAAGCCCACTTGCCTGCCATGCTCATCTGGGATTCGAACGGCATCTCGCCACCTTTGAGGAGCACATTCCAGTAGACCCAGCGGAACATCATCTTGCCCCAGTGGTTGGCGGGAGACTCTTTCAGCAATGAGAAGGGACCAAAACCAGGCAGCGGGAACTTGCCCGGCAACGGCTCTACATCGTAATTGAAATCGATCAGGATGCCCTTCTCGAAACCCGAACTCGATGAAGCAGTTGGCGTGCCCGTCGAACTTGGGCAGCAGCGGCAGCCCTTCCATATGGCGTAAGATATTGTCGACGACCACATCCAGCATGAAGTGCGCAACTGAGCCTGCTTTAGATGTTGGGGCATTGCTGGCGTCCCCGATCAGGAAGATATTCTCCCATTTGGAAGACTGCATGGTGTTCTTATCAACATGCACGAAGTTCAGCTCATCTCCCATGCCCGATCTTTGGATGACGTCGGACCCCATATTCAGTGGAATGGTCACCAGCAGGTCGTACTCGACCTCCTGCTCGTCGTAGGAGCGGATCACGTTCTTCGAGGCGTCTACCTCCATGATCATGAATTCTGGCACGGTATCAATGTGCTTTTGTTCCAACATATCCCCTAAAATCGATGAGGCACGTGGTTTGGTAAAGGCACCTGGCAGGGGTGTTGCGAAGACCAGGTCCACCTTATCCCTTATCCCACGCTCGTGGAAGAACCAATCTGCCAGGAACAGGAACTCGAGCGGTGCAACCGGGCATTTGATCGGCATCTCGACGATGTTCAACACCAGGCGCCCGCCTTTCCAGAACTTGAGATGGCGAGCCAGGGCTGCAGCTCCATCGACCGAGTAGAAGTCGAAGATATTCTTGCGCCAGCCACCATCCACCATGCCGGGCGTCTCTTCCGGATGGAGATGGCTTCCGGTAGCGATCACCAGATAATCGTAGTGGATCACCCGGTTTTCTCTGGCGAGGGTCACGCGGTTCTGGTCAGGCTCGATGACCTCAATATCGGAAAATACAATTTCCACGTTGGGGGGAAGGAAGTTGCGTTTGGGTTTGACAACATCGTTCTGGCTGTATATGCCGAAGGGGATGAACAAGAAACCGGGTTGGTAATAGTGGTTCTCGTCGCGATCTACGATGATAATGCGCCAGTCTGCCGGATCGAGGTGCTCGGCCATCTTATTGGCTACCATCGTTCCGCCGGTGCCTGAACCCAGGATGAGGAAATGTCTTCATTAATTGCTCCGTGATTTATTTATTTTAGGACTTACGCACTTGGGGGAGGGTTGGGGGTGTTTTGGCGGGCACAGCCCTCCAAAACACCCCCGATTACCCCGTGAACTGCGTAACTTCTATATATGTAGTTCTATTCGGATTCTAGGACGGCTTGTGCAAGTTGGCCTCGACTTTTCAGAGTATCACCCAGGACCGCACGCAGCAGATCCAAAGCCTGGATTGTGCGCTCATCAACCAATTGGTAAACCACCGACTGCCCGTCGCGGTTTGCGACCACCATGCCGCGCTCTCTGAGCAGGTTTAGGTGCCGGGAGGCTGCCGGCTGGCTGATCCCAACCGCTTCACCGATGTCGCTGACGTTTCTCGGCTGTTCGGCAAGAGCATACAGTATCAATATCCGTCTCGGGTCAGCAAGAGCCGAGCAGATATCTGCGTGAAGCTGGGTTATTTCTTTTACGAGGGTATCTGTGACCATCATCAACCTGCCTATGTATTCACATACAAACATACGTACATACAACTCTGCATATTCTATGCTTGAGTATTTCTTCACAATAGTGACGATTATCTCGTAGTTGACAGCAGAATGTCATATCTGGAGATTCCCTGTCGCATTAATTGTGGGATATTAATAAATTGTCCAAAAACACTGTACACAGGATGGGTTGTGGAAATTCAGTGAGGCAGTAGAGCAAAGTTAAGAACTGTGTACTCCAATATATGTGACACCTATCCATAGGCAGTGCAAAATTAATACTTATAATGAGATATAGGATTGATAACTTCTACTTATAATCCGCGCGTAACTATTATGCCGCCCTTACGGAGAATGATGAGGCACTATGCTTAACCTGAACGATTTATGGGTATTTATGATCGCTGCTGAACACAGCAGCTTCAGTGAAGCTGCACGAAAGCTCAACCTCTCACAGCCTGCGATCAGCCAAAAGATCGAAAACCTGGAGAAATATTTTGCCACCAGGTTGTTCAGCCGGGAAGGCAGGAGCGTGAACCTGACCGAAGTCGGTCAGGCGCTGCTGCCGATGGCACAGGAGCTAGTGGCATCGGCTAACCGCCTGGAGGCGACCATGGCATCCCTGCACGGGGAAGTCATCGGCGAGATGCAGATCGGCTGCTCCACAGCTTCCGGCAAATACCTGCTGCCAAGGTTGGTGGCCGGTTTCCGGCGCCTTTATCCACAGGTGAGGATCAATATCCTAATATCCAGCCGGCACTCGGTTGTGAATAAGCTGCTTTCCGGAGAGGCGGCGTTTGGCGTCTCCAGCAAGCAAGTTGAGCACCGAGACCTGGAGTTCATCGAATTTTTCAAGGATGAGATTATCCTGATCGCGCCTTCAGATCACCCATGGGCAAACTACCGTCACATCTACCCTGAAGATTTGTTGGATGAACCGATCATCTTGCGGGAAGAATATGCAGGCACGCGGGAGGTGATGATGGAAGCCCTGCTTGCTCAGGATATCTCGCCTGATATGCTCAACGTAGCAATGGTGTTGGGCAACGCAGAAGCAATTGTGATGGCAGTCAGCGAAGGTATCGGAGTGGCGTTTATCTCACGGTTGGCAGCTGCACGTGATTTGGAGCTTGGCAGGGTCGTGGAAGTGGATGTGCGCGGCATGTCCTTGAGCCGCAACCTTTATCTGGCACGCTGCCGGCGCATTCCCAAGACACGCGCTCAGGAGGAATTCTGGGATTTCGTCCGTGTTGGCGAGCACGTTCCGGTTCCCGTTCTCAATTAGCACCTAAGGGCATCACGTGCAGAATAATATCATTGCACTGATCTACTTTTTCTACGGTCTGGCATTCTTCAGCATGGGTCTGGCGATCCTGCTGGAATACAGCAAATGTTCCGACGAACGCCTGCGGCATGCGCTTCGCCCTCTGGCAGCATTTGGATTCATCCATGGAGTGCACGAGTGGCTGGAAATGTTCATCCTGTCGGGGATGATTAACCTCTCGGCAGAAGCCGCGATCATTTTCGAAGGTTTGAGGATCTTCCTGCTGGCATTCTCTTTCCTTTCGCTGGCAGCATTTGGCTCATCTCTGATGGCGCCGGATGAACGCTGGCGCCGGCTGAGCCTGCTGCTACCGCTGGTGTTGAGCGCCATCTGGGCATTCGGGTTGATGATCCTGCGCGGGAATTACAGCCAGCCGGTTATATTCGCCGTAGCCGATGTGTGGTCGCGTTACGTCCTGGCGATCCCAGCAGCGCTGATAGCGAGTGCAGGTCTGGTGGTGCAGCAGAGACGGTTCCGGCAGGCAGGTCTGGCGCGCTTCGGACGAGACAGCCTGTGGGCAGCCGTGGCATTCTTCTGGTACGGCGTGATCGGGCAGACTTTCACCCGGGTAAGCCCGCTGCCGCCTTCGAACATCATCAACCAGATGCTGTTCCTGGATATGTTCGGCTTCCCGGTGCAGCTGCTGAGGGCAGGGGTGGCAGTTGCTGCGGCGGTATTCGTGATCCGCTTCCTGCGCGCTTTCGAGGTGGAGACCCAAAACCAGATCGCTGCGCTGCAGGAAGCCCAGCTCGAAGAGGCTAGACGGCGTGAGGCATTGCGCGGGGAGCTGCTGCGCAGGGTGGTGGAAGCCCAGGAAGCTGAACGGCAGCGCATCGCTCGGGAGCTGCACGATGAGACGGGTCAATCGCTCACTGCGATCGGTCTGGGATTAAGAAGTATTTCGACCACGATGCTGCAGGATATGGACAAGACTAGCACCAATATAAAGCAGCTTCAAAGCCTGGCGGCGCACTCACTTACCGAGCTACAAAGGTTGATCGCCGATCTGCGTCCGTCTCACCTGGACGATCTGGGTCTGGTAGCTACCCTGCGTTGGTATGCAGGAGAAGTCGAGAGCAGGACCAGTTTGAAAGTCCAATTTGAGGTCACGGGGGAAGCGAGACCGCTGCCTTCCGAAGTGCGCATTGCCTTGTTTCGAGTGGCACAGGAAGCCATAAACAATACGATAAAACATGCCGAAGCCCGTACTGCTCAGCTAAGGTTACTCTATCAGCACAATGAGGTATCGGTAAGTGTGGAAGACGATGGAGTTGGTTTCAACCTACAAAAGTTAGAGGGAACCAGCCGTCCATCTTGGGGATTAATTGGGATGCGTGAGCGCGCCACATTATTAGGTGGGCACCTGGATATAGACTCGCAGCGTGGGAAGAGGGACGTGGATCAAAATGACGATACCTTATAACTCTACGGTGGAGAGCGAAAATGAAAATTCGAGTGATGCTGGTTGATGATCATGCCGTTGTGAGAGCCGGTTTGAGGATGATGCTGGAGAGCGAGGCAGAATTCGATATCTGCAGCGAGGCGTCTACGGCAAGTGAAGCGATCATGAAAACTGCCCAGGACAAACCGGATGTGATCTTGATGGATATCGGCTTACCGGATATGACCGGGATCGATGCCACTCGCGAGATCAAACGCGCTTTCCCGGAGATACCTGTCGTGGCGTTAACCATTCACGAGGACGAAGAATATTTCTTCAAAATGCTCGACGCAGGCGCAAGCGGATATGTGCCAAAGCGGGCTGCACCAGAAGAGCTGCTCAGCGCCATCCGGGCTGCAAATTCCGGAGAAGTCTATCTGTATCCCTCGCTGGCAAAGCTGCTGGTGCGGGATTTCCTCAACCAGCAGGAACAGGATTCAGCTGGTGATACATTGAATGGATTAACAGCTCGTGAAGAGGAAGTACTGGCGCTACTGGCTGACGGGGAAAATAATACCGAGATTGCCGAAAAGCTGACGATCAGCCCCAAGACTGTCGCCCGCCACCGCGAAAATATCATGAATAAGCTCAACCTGCACTCGCGCACCGAACTTGTAAAATATGCCATCCGCAAGGGGATAATCGAACCCTGAGCATTTAACCGAAGGTAAACAGTGCAGCGACGAATAAAGTTGAAGCCGCCGGCTGCGGGAGCACAGCCGGCGGCGCCGGGAGGAGAGAAGTTTTATCCCTTCTATCAGCCTTGGCAGTTCGTGCTCGCGTGGGCTACGGGCCAACGAAACTCTCTTCTGGGAATAATAACAGCATTGCGTTAACAGCGGGTCAACGCCTTGTTAACATTAGGAAAATAATCAGGGGGTATTCATTGCCGCCTGGACGGCGGCGAATGCATCCAATAGACCGTAACCGGAGGATGTGCTTGGTGTATCCTCAGCACCGGGGCAGCTGGTTAACAATGCTGGATTGGGTCGCGCGGTGTCGTTCAATATCTGCCTGGTACGTTGCGGGTCACCGCGCAGGGATGGTTTGGCTGACCACATGAGCGCGACCGTCCCGGCTACATGCGGACCAGCCATGGATGTCCCACTCAATATCCCATAAGTGTTGTTCGGCATTGCAGAAAGCACTTCTACGCCTGGAGCGATTATATCGGGTTTGACCCAATCAGCGCCTTCCAGAGGACCCCGGCTGCTAAATATCGCCAGTGCGCCTTCCGGGTCGCTTGCGCCTACCGTGTATACAGCCTGGTAGATTGCCGGCGGGTGATCGAGGCTGCTGCAGAACGGTCCATCATTGCCTGCGGAGGCAACAACGAATATGCCAGCTGCTTCCAGGGCTTTGAAAGCGGGCTGGAGAGATTGCACGTCGCAGCCCTCTATCTCCGGGCAGCCCCAAGAATTGTTCATAACATCTGCACCGAGTAAAGGATCCCCATCTGCAAATGGGCTGCCGTCCAGGGGGAACGGTGCCAACATGAACTGCATACAGTCCAGGTATCTGGCAGGGTTGCCGAGGTTGCGAGCCAGATTAGCGCAGGCGATCCACTGTGCGTCCGGTGCCACGCCGGTGTGATTTCCGAGCACGCTGCCGAGGGTGTGCGTACCATGCCCGCCGGTATCGACAGGGGCAGAAGTGCCGTACCAGGGGTCATACCAGTTGTAGTTATGGTTCTCAGCGGTACCGCGGTAAGAGTCTTCCAGCTCTGGATGGTCGTATTGCGCTCCGCTATCGGATTGACCGACCAGGATACCTTGACCGGTAATCCCCAGCTCCGACCAGACACGGTCTGCGCCGATCTGGGTCAGGTTCCACTGCGGCTGCTCAGGTCTGGGAAAGGTGCCGGAAGCTGTTGGAGGCGTGCGAGGCAGAGGTCGCATGATTGGGCTATCCAAGACACGGTCGACTTCCGGACGGTTGGCGATCCAAGCTCTAAGGAAAGGTCCGCCGCGAACCTCCAGAGCATTGACGAGGTAATACGGTGTGTGGGCGATGCGGAAGCGGGTCAGGTCCTGGCGTAGGGGCGACTGGGTGCGGTCAGCATTTTCGACAAGGGTCTCGTATACAAAAGCCCTGCGCTGCGCATAGTCAACGATATTATGAGTGGAGGATAGATCTGCCTGCTCATTGAGTATGACGAATAACTGCTCGCCGTAAAATCCGGGCTGCCCGACAAGCAAATATATGCCTAGCAGCACCAACCATGCCAGAGCTGCTGCGGGGGCGATCCAGCGCTGCTCAGGTTGGGCACTGGTAGCCGGCAGGCTGCTCGTCCTCCTGGCGGAAGCATTGGTGGCAATGGCTGCTGCACCGGCAGAAACCCAAGCCACAACTGCCGACAACCCGGCTGCAACCAGTGCCCAGGTCAGGATCTCGCTTGTACTGGCGGTGATCACCAGGGCAAGCTCATCCGGGTCGATTAATATAAGCGGGAAGGCGGCTGCCAGACCGACTAAGAGAGCAGCTGGCACCAGCTTGCGAGACCTGGTCTCCGATCTCCCTCCCCGTAATCCAGCCTGGACCAGGTAGATCATGAGCCAGCCTAATGGGGGCAGGCAGATGACCAAAAGAAGCTGCATTGCGCCGAATGGATAACCCACCGCACTGCATAGGATCAATATTGCCACTCCGGCGGCAAAGCCAGCAAAAAGCAGGCTGCGCACAGGGCTGTAGCCGGCGCTCTGAAACCCCTGCGCCATGTAGGCGAGCAGTAACGCTGTAACCAGACCGAATGCCAGACCGGAAAGCGTACCAAGTAGGGTATCAATGGGCGAGCCGAGAGCACCGATCATCACCCATGGTAAACCGAAGATAGCCACGACCAACAGCGCCATTGGAGAGGATGGAGGGGAATGACCAGCTCCAGTGATGGTCTTAGTTGGATCGTGTTCGTGAGCAGTACGGCTGGCTCTGCGGCGTGACGCAGCGACCAGAACCGCCGCGGCCAGCAACGACCCACCGATGTTCAGCAATGCCTGCATTTGATATGCCGAAGAAAACACCAGCGAGATGGGTGCAAGCAGCAGTACGTAGAGGGCAGCGATGAGCCAGGTGTGGTAGATCGATCGCCAGGGCTGGGATTTTACCAGCCAGGCGAGAGGTACCAACGGGACCAGGAGAAGGACCCCTTCTACCAGCGGGAACGCCAGCCAGTAGGCATCCTGAATGGTGGTGATCGCTGCGGAAGCCAGTATTTGGGATGTCAGCCTGCCAGCAACGACTGATACCACCCAGAACCAGGCAAGGGATATCAAGACCCATCTAAAGCAGCCTGAATTGGAAGCCGGTTCGGCGATCGAGTTTGAATTAGCGTCTTGTTGTGTGCTCATAGGCTATCTTTAAATCGACTCATTATCGACTATCATCGTCTCGCTTCGAGTGCGCCGCGTTCGATCTCGGCGCGCTGGTGGAGCTGGGAGCGGAGGACGGCGATATCCTCCGGCACCAGCCAGGCGGTGAGCGCCAGGAATACCGCTGCAAGCGCCCAGGCGGCAATACATATCAATAGAATAGCGGTGCCCAGATTCGACTTCCGGGCGATGAAGCCCGCCAACAGGGGTGCAAGGGCAGCGCCACCGTTCTCGATAAAGTATTGGATGGAGAGCGCGGTGCTGCGAACCTCCGGCAATGTGATGTCATAAACGGTAGAGATGACATTGGCCGAGGAGAAGGGGATGAACAGGGCGGTGGCAAGCAGCATGATCATGAATTGGGTCTGGTTCTGCACTGGCACACGCAGGGTGAAAAACAGCAGCACCGCTCCGGTGATCACCCCTGTCAGGGCGGTGATCACCCGTCCACGGTTGTTTTTCTTGAACAGGTAGTCGCCTATTGCGCCGCCAACGAAGTATCCGGCTGCCAGTACCAGGATCGCGGGAGCCATGGTGATGAGCACCTCATTGGAGGAATAGCCGTGTTCGGTCTCAAGATAACGGAAGAACCAGTACGTGATCACATTCCATGGGAAGACACCCACGAACCCCTGAGCGAAGAGCAGGAGCAAACTGCGTTTGCGGAACAAGCCAAGGGCGACCTGCCTGTCGAAACGGTAGACTCCCATCTGCTCCAACTCCGCCAGTTCCGGCTCGCTGCCGCCGCGCGGTGCATCCTTGATCCCAAAGAAGATGACAACTGCCAGCAGCAGACCGAGCGATCCGGTGACGTAGAATACGCCACGCCATCCCAGCACCCCGCTGAGCACGGTGGCAACGATCAGACCGATCATATAGCCCAGCGGCTGGGTGAGCTGCAGGATGCCGTATACCTTGCCGCGTATCTCCGGTCCAAAATAATCCGAGATCAGGCTGAAGATGCCGGGATAGCTGGAGTCATCCACACCGGTCGTGGCACGAGTGGCAAGGAATAGTGGGTAGGTCGGGGCGATGGCACTTAACCAGGTCGTAGAACCCCAGATAAAGGATGCCAGTGCCAGGAGCTTCGAACGTGCATAACGGTCGTATAAATACCCCCACAGCGGGTAAAGGATTGCTCCCACCAGCAGAGCACCGGTAAACACCGCCCCCATCTGTACTTCATCGATGCCGAAAGTCTCCATGATCGGTGTAGTGAGCGGGCCGATGAGCAGCTTGTCGGACTGATGTAGCAGCATGAAGATGAAGAAAACACTTACGACAAACCAACGGTAGCGAGATTGTTTCTGCATTTTGGCTCCTATACGACGATTAACTGCCTGGGATGGAACCGGGTGTCGGTTGACTATGGTGGAGCTGCTACGAACGCCAGCATCGTCTTGGGGTGCTCATCGGTGGCGATCAAGAAGCCCAGATCATCCAGGCGGGCGATAGCCTCCCAGTTGCGCGTCACCCCATCCTCTGAAAGCTGAAGCTGGATGGGTGGGGAATCGGAAAGGACGATGCCCTGCTCGCTGAATTGGAACTCCAGCAAGCGTTCGACGATGATCTCTCGGCTGTGTGTTTCTCCTTCTCCGTGTTCTTCCGTTATAGGATCATCCAGGGTCATGAGCTGGATATCTCCGATGAAAAAAGTATTCGGCATCCAGAACCGGCCAAAGTCATCGATTTGAGTCGCATCTGTGAGCCTGTACTCGATATTCGTGAAGGTGAGTGTATCCAGGGCTTGAGGAGAGACATCGAACAGGTGCACTACCGGAGAGGGGTTTACCAGGCGCCCATTGGCTTCATAGACCGTAACCAGGCGGTTGCCAAAGACGACGATTGCCTCATCGCTGAAATTGGGGATCTCGGATTGGGGTTGAAGAGTTTGCCGGCTGCCAGTCTCCAGGCTGATATATTCCAGGTCACCCCCGATAAACCCTGTCACAAGGTATCCCAGCATGCCATCAGGGGATGCTTCGACGGTCAGGTAGACCCGCTCACCAGAAAAAGCAATCGCCTCGAAGCCTTCGTAACCATCAATCCTATCCGGCAGACCGGAAGAGATAAATGGGATCGGGCGCGGCTGCAGCGGACCGCTGGAATCGCCTGCCAGATACGCCAGGATATCCGACTTCTCCAGGATAAAGACCGCCCCCGCATCGCCGTCCCCAAATCGCTCTGGATACTGCGGCAATAGTAGCAGCTTATCTTCGTACCAATCCATGCCCGAAATCTCTGCCTGGCTGCCCGTAATTGGACCATCCAGTGGCAAGATTATTATCGGGATTTCGAATGGAAGGTCTGCTTGCGTTGGCGGGCTGGTAGGTGCAGCAAGGGATGCGGTTGGGTTAGCTACCTCCATGATGGGCGAAGTGGTTGCAACCGGGGTTTCGGATGGCAGTGGCATGGATTCCACCGATATCTGAACGGTGACGGTGGCAGCAATGGTGTGCTCAATAACTGGCGTCTCTACCAGCGTATAAGGTGGAGCCGAGGCCGGTCGAGTACAGGACGCAATCAGCCCTGCCATAATGGAGTAGAAGACCAGACCGGAGCGTGATAGCGGGGGCATGAACGGTCAGTCAACCCAATCCAAGGTGCGCTCAACGGCTTTCTGCCAGCCGTAATACAGATCGTTTCGCTGTCTGGCAGCCATGGCTGGAGACCATGTGCGGTCGGCGTGCCAGTTCGCTCGCAGGTCATCGATATTCGTCCAGAAGCCGACCGCCAGACCCGCCGCATAAGCCGCACCGAGAGCGGTCGTCTCGGCAACCTTCGGGCGTACGACCGGCACACCGAGGATATCCGCCTGGAACTGCATCAGCAGCTCGTTGACCACCATACCACCGTCCACTTTCAGAGCGGTGAGACGGACCGAGGAATCGTGTTCCATGGCATCCAGCACTTCCCGAGTCTGGTAGGCAGTGGCCTCCAGCGCGGCGCGGGCGAAATGCCCCTTGGTGATGTAACGGGTCATACCCACAATGACGCCGCGTGCGTCGGAGCGCCAATGTGGAGCGAATAAGCCCGAGAATGCGGGGACGAAATAGATACCGCCGTTGTCTTCGACACTGCCGGCCAGCTCCTCGACCTGGGATGACTCGGCGATGAGCTCCAGATTGTCTCGCAGCCACTGTACCAGTGCTCCGGTGATAGCAATAGAACCTTCCAGGGCATACACAGCTGGTGAGTCGCCGAATTTATAGGACAGGGTAGTCAGCAAGCCGCTCTGTGATTGGACAACCTCGCTGCCTGTATTCAAAAGCATAAAACATCCTGTCCCGTAGGTGTTTTTCGCTTCGCCAGGGTTGAAGCAGGTCTGTCCTACCAGGGCGGCCTGCTGGTCACCAAGGTCTCCGCAGACCGGGATTGCCGCTCCGAATGGGCCGCTGCTGGCGGTTGTACCCCAGGTGCCCGGATCGCTGGAGGGGACAATACGCGGCAGGAGGCTCTCTGGGATGCCGAGGATTTCCAGGATATCGGTGTTCCAATCCAACGTCATCAAGTCCATCAACATGGTGCGGCTGGCATTGGTGACATCCGTGACGTGCGTGCCTCCATTTATGCCACCGGTCAGCTGCCAGATGATCCAGGTATCGATATTGCCAAACAAGGCATCGCCTCGCTCGGCAGCCATTCTGGCCTCGGGAACGTTCTCTAATATCCAGCGGATTTTGGGTCCAGAAAAATATGTCGAAAGCGGCAGACCGACGCGGCTGCGAAATCGATCCTGACCTTCTTCTCTGGCAAGCTCATCGCAGATGCTCTTTGTGCGGGTATCCTGCCAGACGATGGCTGGATAGAATGGCTGCCCGGTATGGCGATCCCATATGAGGGTTGTTTCACGCTGGTTTGTGACCCCGACGGCAGCGATTTCGCCGGGTGCAGCACCGCCCTTCTGGAGAACCTGCCGGCAGACCTCCTGGGTGGCGTTCCAGATCTCAAGCGGGTCGTGTTCGACCCAGCCGGGTCTGGGGTAGATCTGGCGGTGCTCCTTCTGGGATAAGGCGACAATCTCTCCCTGATAGTTGAAGAGGATGCAGCGAGTGCTGGTTGTACCCTGATCGACCGCGGCGATATACCTTGACATGTAAATGGCTCCTGAAGGGTGTTATTTTGTACTACAGGTTTATACACCTGAACCAGGCGTAAGATACGCTGGTGAGCAGAGTAAGGAGGTTATTCTGACAGGCTTTGAATACGACTTAAAAATTCCAGGGTAACCTGTGCTACCTGCTCGTATTCATTGTCAAGCACGACGACATGCGATGAATTGTGCATCCAGTGGATTTCGATCACGTCCGCGGAGACGCGACCAGCTATTGTAGAAGGCACTGAAGGGTGAACACTGGCATCCAATCTGCCCTGGACAATGAGCAGCGGCTGGCGGACAGATGGCAGACGTTCGTAAACAACCTTCTGCAGTTTTACCAGCTGCATCACACCTTTGAGAGGGTTCACCCTGTAGCCCTGCCAGGGGAGATTATCATCTTTGCCGGGTTTCTTTGCGTATGGGACGAATAACGCTGCCAACGGCAAGATCGCCCGGACTAACGGGCTGCGTTTTAATTTCAGGGCTGGCGCATACGCCAACACCCCGGCAGCCTCCGGATGCTGGCCAGCCAGGTAAAGCGCCAGCAGCCCACCGGTCGACTCGCCAGCGAGATAAACCCGCTCACAGCGCTCCCTCAGCCGCTGGTAGCCGGCTTCTGCTGCGCCAACCCAGTCCTGCCAGGCGACCTTGTTCAGGTCTGCGGGGTGGGTGTTATGACCGGGCAGCAACGGCGCATGGATGGTGTACCCGCTGCGGTTCAGAATTTCCCCAAGTGGACGCACTTCTGCGGTTGTGGCAGTAAAACCATGGATCAGCAGAGCGCCAAGCGACCCACCTGGCAGATCGAATGGCTCACCATGGAGCTGTGGGTTTACGAGCGTCGTATCATACTGCATTGCGGGTTCAGTCTACTGTGAGGGTTTTACTTAAATTGCGAGGGAAGTCGGGGTTTAGACCTCGGGCAACACTGATGCGGTAAGAGAGCAGCTGGAGGGGGATGGCCGCAAGTATGGCTTGGATAGCCGAGTCGCTGTCCGGCAGGACAACCAGGTCGTGGGCATTGGTGCGCAGGCGGGAATCTTCTTGCCCTACCACGATGGCGCGACCGCTGCGGCAGGTGACTTCGTTTATCCCGCTGATCAATAAAGGGATGTCATCGGGACCGGCAATGAATATGACTGGATAATCCTCACGCACGGCAGACAACGGTCCATGCTTGAACTCGGTGGAGAGCATGCCTTCGCAGTGTGCGTAGGTGATCTCTTTTAGCTTCAAGGCACCTTCCATCGCCACCGGATATGTAGCGCCATAACCGACGCAATACAGGTCATCCCAGGCAGTCAAGGTAGGTCCCAGGCCGGTAACAATGGGGTCGGTAAGCTTGATGGTCTGCTCGATTAGGCTCTGGGAGGTTATCAAGGCGGCGAGTGTCGTGCCCCCCCATGCGCATCGCTAGATAGAGCATGGCAATGACCTGGTTGGTATAAGTTTTCGTCGCTGGTACGCTTATCTCGTAGCCGCAAGCCAGCGGGATATAGCGCTCGCTTACCTGGGTCAGGGTCGAACCGATGACGTTGACCAGACCGAGGATACCCATCCCGTGATGTTTGGAGGCGTTGATCGCATTTAGGACGTCTTTTGTCTCTCCCGACTGGCTGACGAACAGACCGACATCATCGGGGGTGAGGGTTGGAGCGTATTGGGCGATGAACTGGGGAGCCAGTACGGGTATTGCTGAGCGCCCGGCGAGCTGAGCCAGGTAGACAGAGCCAAGCGTGCAGGCATGGAAGCTGGTGCCGCAGCCGACAAGGTAGAGATGCCGGGCATTCGCCATACGCTCCACGACATGGTTGACGTGAATGGAATTATCGAGAAGATGCAGGAGTTCGGCAGCAACTGCAGGCTGCTCGTGGATTTCCTTGAGCATGAAATGCGCATAGCCACCCTTTTGTACGGCTTCCATGCTCTCTTTTACGGTTTCGACCGGTCGTTGGATCGGGCTGCCATCGGCAACTGAGTAGAGATCAACGCCATCGGATCTGAGGACAATGATCTCTCCATCCTGAAGGCGCACGATCTGTCTGGTGAGGGGTAGTATAGAGGGCAGGTCCGAGGATACGCAGGTAAACCCATCCGCGATGCCGGCAACCAGCCCGGAGCCTTTCTTGATGGCATACAATTCCTCTTCACCGGCACGACCAATGACGAAGGCGTAGTCGCCTTCCAGATCCTGGTAGGCACAGCGGATGGCTTCGATGAACTCATAACCTTGGTCAAGATAGCGCTCTACGGCATGAACGCAAGATTCTCCATCATTTGCAGAGCGGACTGTCATACCTTCTTCGATGAACTGCCTGCGAAGCTCCACGTTGTTGACCACATTGCCGTTGTGAGCACCGACCAGGTCGCCATCCGAGTCCAGGTGTGGTTGGGCATTCTCCGTGGAGGGGTGCCCGAATGTCGCCCAGCGGAGCTGCACAATGCCCCTTTTCCCGATCATCTGGGAGAAGTTCAGGCGCTCGGAAACATCCTCGACCTTGCCGACGTCCTTGCGGAGGTCGATGGTCTGGTCCTCGTGCAGGGTAGCGCAGCCGACTGAGTCGTAGCCGCGGTAGGATAACCGGCGCCCGGCATCCGTCAGAAGCGAGCCAAGCGGTCGTTCTGAATTCACATACAATTCCGAAGATACCACACATAGAGTTTGTCGCTTTATGAAAATTGATTTAGCATGGAAATATGTTATTCATCCCGGTCGATGTGCGGGACGAACCAGACGGCGCTGTCATCCGAGGAGGAGCCGTTAGCCTTTACGGTGAGGATGAATTCTATTCTCTTTCCTGCCAGGTCGGATAGGTCGATATTAATTGCGGTCAGGATTTTATCGAACGTCTCGTTCCACTCTCCCAACTTTTTCACAGCGCCATTATTGTTGCGGTATTCAAGCCGAAAAGTCACATTGCATTTTTCTTTTTCTGCCAGGCAGCCGAGATCAGCAATGAAGCGATCGCCGTTCTTGATAGAAAATGACGGGTAAATACCGGTGATGTAGCCGTTGTCCACGGCCTGAGGGTGGGTCAGCAAGCCGGGCTCGTCCTCATTTCGATTTTCAAGTGGAGGATTGGACAATAGGAGAACATAGCCGCCGCTATCACCTTCTTTCCCAGGACAGGACAAATCACCTGCACCGCTGGACCATGATGCCGAGCATGCGCTGGCGACGAAATCCAAGGCTTGACCACCTTCGACCTCTCGCACCTGGATGATCGCCCAGATCGAGTTCTCGGCAAACGTTCCTGTACCGAACAGCGTCCCGGAGGCATCGCTCAGCTTCCAGTAGCTCTCGTACTTGCCCGGATTGAGGGGCGCAATCATATTGACTGAAATTTCCACCTCGTCACCAGGTTTGACTTCTTCCTGAATTGGGACTTCCTGCGGCGCAGAGAGCCGGTCTCCGCTGACGAATACCAGCTTGTAGCCGGTCGTCCATGTGCAGTAACCGTAATTTTCTAACAGCCAGGTCTTGACAAAACCAGTACCGGGGTTGACTTTGGTATCATCCGGGATGGTAACGTCTTCGATGAATCTGGCGGCATTGCAGAATACGCCGGGAGTTCCAGGCGTTCCTGTCTGCCCGCCTCCGCCAGGAATGGGTGTGGCTGTGCGCGGCAAACTGGAAGTTGATAACGGTGTGGGAGTGAATAATGGCGTGTTGGAAGCAATCGAAAGCGGTGTATTCGTCGGTCTGGGCGTGAAAGTCGGTTGGACAGGCGTCAATGTGGGCGTTAATGTTGGGGTGATCGCTCCGGCTGTACCGGTGGCATTGGCCGCGACCTGAGTAAGTTGGACGCTCAACGTCTGGGCAGCCTGAGTGAAGATTACCGCGCCCTTCATCAACCGGCTGGCTGGCACCCGGCGCAATAAACACAAGGTAGAACAGCACGGTCAGGGCAACCAGGGCAGCTAAACCCAGGAGGGCTAAGATGACGATCCTTCCGGGACTCATAGTCATAGCTTGTTATCTCCTCACTCAATATGAACCTGCGTCAGGCAGTTGAACTTAAAGTAATCGCTTATCTTACGGCAGGCATTATTCGTACATTTCAGATCGAGCGCTGCCGGCAGGGACACCGGTGAGCGGCTCGCTAATGATCCTCTCCGGATGAGCGTAGACATTGAATTTATTCCTGCGAGCATAGCCAACCACTGTGACGCCTAACCGCCGGGCCAGCTCAATCGACAGCGAGCTGGGTGAGGTGCGCGAAATCAGTATGGAAGCACCCATTCGGGCCGCCTTCTGGAGCATCTCAGAGCTGATCCGACCAGTGGTCAGGATCACTTTCCTGGCAGGATTGATGTCATCCATCAGGCAGCGTCCGGCGAGCTTGTCCAGGGTATTATGACGCCCGATATCTTCAGCAGAGACTAAGATCGTATGCCCATCGCTCAAGCCGGATGTGTGTACGCCACCGGAGAGGCGGTAGAGCAGCTGGGCTTCGAATAACTGGGTGACCATAACTCCCACTTGCGCAGAGCTTATCACACCACCATTGGCAACCGGGGGTATGGGAGAATTCTCTTCAAGAGCCGTGACGCCTCCAGTACAGCCAGATGTACGACGCCATTTCTCGGGTTTCTCTGCGCTGTGGTCCAGCCAGATATCGACATTATCACCAGCCGCACATAGACGAACCGAAACGATCTCGTCTTTCGTCGTGACGATACCCTCGTTGAACAAGAAGCCGATTGCCAGGAACTCCAAATCCACGGGGGTGCACATGAAAGTCAACCAGACTTCTCCGTTGACGGTCAGCGAAACGGGGGTCTCGACAATGATATCTGCGCTGACTGGCGACAGTTCATGCGCGGCGTATTGTAAATACATGACGGGTAGTTTTGGCTTCATCATTCCAACACCTTCGAAAACGCTAATCTAACACCAATACGTGAATCTCTACGCGCCCATCCTCTTGGGTATATCTATATTTTAACAGATATATTGGCGGGAGGGCGGTAGGAACTGACATACGAGCTGCTGCAATCGAGCTGCTCCCAGGCCAGCGTGTGGTAATATTCCTGCGAGCACCAGATCCTATTATTCTAATGCAGGAGTGCGAGCATGGATAAATATTGCGTGAAACCCGACAGCAATGTCAAGCTTGGCGACTACGATCCACAGGACATGAGCGAATTGCCGGAGGGCAAGGAGCAAGGTAAGGCAGTCCTAGATAGCCTGAACGATGGGTTGGAGGCACTCCAGGAGCTGATGTATGCCGAACACCGCCGGAAGCTGTTGATCGTGCTTCAGGGCATGGATACAAGCGGCAAGGACGGCACCATCCGGCACGTCTTCGATGGTGTCAACCCGCAAGGAGTCAGTGTAGCGAATTTTAAGGTTCCGACCGAGCTCGAGTTAGCGCATGATTATCTCTGGCGAGTCCACCAGAAGGTACCTGGGAAGGGCGAGATCGTAATCTTCAATCGAAGTCATTATGAGGATGTGCTTGTCGTTAGAGTTCACAAACTTGTGCCGGAAAGTGTGTGGAAAAAGCGATATGCCCAAATCAACGATTTCGAGCGACTTCTTGCTGAAGAGGGCACAACAATCCTGAAATTTTTCCTTCACATCAGCCTGGATGAACAGAAAGAGCGCCTGCAGGCACGCCTGGATGATCCCCGTAAGCAGTGGAAATTCCGTATTGGTGATCTGGCGGAAAGAAAACTGTGGAAGGAATATACCCAGGCTTACGAAGATGCGATTGGCAAGACGAGTACCGAGTGGGCGCCGTGGTATATCATCCCTGCCGACCGCAAATGGTACCGCAACTTTGTGATCGGTTCGATTATCGTGAATACTCTGAAGGGTATGGGAATGCAATATCCTGAACCAGAAGAGCAGCTGGATGGGATCGTTATCGAGTGACGAGCGGCTCGTGGAGCCAGGACTGCTCCCAGGCTGCCACTGGCGCTCAGCCTGCCGCAACCAGGTGCTGTTCAAGATAGGCAGTGACATGTCTGCGATCCAGGGGCTTCGATATGAAATAACCCTGCCCGTACTCACATCCCAGCTTATTGAGATGGTCGTACAGGGTTTGGGTCTCGACTCCCTCGGCAATCACGCCAACATTCAAACGTTGAGATAACATCAGAATAGCTTGAACGATCTTGGAATTGTTATCGTCTTCCACCATCGTCCGGATGAAGCTGCGGTCAATCTTCAATGCATTGATCGGAAATTTGGATAAATAACTAAGCGCTGAATAGCCAGTGCCGAAGTCGTCGATCTGCAGCTGGATCCCATTCTCCCGGAGCTTATCGAACACCTCATTGGTGAGGTCGCTCTTTTCGAGGATCGCTGTTTCGGTAATCTCCAACTTGAGATCACTGGGCCGCAGACCGGTCTCCTCTAATACGCTTTCTACATATTCGACCAGATCCTGTTTTGAGACATGCTTGGTTGACAGGTTCACGCTGACGGTTAAATCTCTGGCCAGAGGGATCGATTTCTTCCAGGCGGCTAACTGGCGGCAGGCTTCACGCATCACCCAGCGGTCGATGCTGACGATCAAGTCGGTCTCCTCTGCGAGGGGGATGAAATCTCCAGGAGGGACGAGACCGCGCCTGGGATGCTCCCAGCGTACGAGTGCCTCTACGCCGACGATCGCTTGAGTTTTCAGGGAGACGATCGATTGGTAGTGCACCCTGAGCTGGTCCAATTCGATGGCTTTACGCAAGTCGTGTTCAAGCTCGGTGCGGTTAAGGATATCCTCACGCATGGAAGGATCGAAGATAATATAGCGTCCTTTGCCGCGGGATTTGGCGCTGTACATGGCGATATCGGCATCCCGCAGCACTTCTTCAGCCCGCAAATAGGGAATTGAATTTATTACGATACCGATGCTGGCATTGATATAAACCTCTCTCTCGCTGAAAATGAACGGCTCCGATAGCTCGCTAAGGATCCATTCTGCAACTTGAGAAGCATTGGCTACATCCTGCAGGTCTTCCAGCAGTATGACAAACTCATCACCACCGAAGCGGGCGATCGTATCAGTGGTGCGCATCCTCTGCTCCAGCTTCTCCGCCACTGAGACAAGCAGTTCGTCACCCACCGAATGCCCCAGGCTATCGTTCACATCCTTGAAGCGGTCCAGGTCGAGGAACAGGACCGCATACATATAATCCGCTTTGCGCTTGGCACGCTCTACCGCCAGTCCCAGGTGGTCTTTGAAGAGTGCACGGTTGGGCAATCCGGTCAGCAGATCATAAAAGGCATCGTGAAGGAGCTTCTCTTCGGCATATTTACGGTCTGTGACATCGGTTTGGGAGCCTGCCATGCGGACGGCGATGCCATCCTTGCCGCGCACAGTCAGTCCACGACACAACATCCAACGGTAGCTCCCGTCTTTGTGAAGTATGCGATATTCTGTCTCTAACTGGTCGGAAGTCCCCTCGACATGCGTTTTTAGGATGAGCCTGAGACGTTCTACATCCTCGGGATGGACGCGGTTCAGCCATTCTTCCAGGGTCGAGCCGATCTCCTGCTCCTGGTAGCCCAACATTTCCCGCCAGCGTGGTGAATAGTAGACGTGATTTGAGACCAGGTCCCAATCCCAGATGCCATCATTCGCCCCTTTCACAGCCAGGGCATAGCGTTCCTCGCTCTCACGTAGGGCAGTTTCAATCTGCGAACGGAATTTGATCTCCTGCTGTGCCTGCTCGTATAATTGGGCGTTTTCCAGGGCGATGGCAGCATAATCCGCCAGGGAGAGCAGCAGAGTCTCGTCTTTATCCCTGAAGGCGATATCGCTGATGTGATTGACAACCGATAAAACTCCCAGCGGTTTTCCTTTGAGCGAAATGGGCACATGCAGGACGCTTTGAACGAGATAGCCCGTGCTCACCTTGATCAGGTCGTTGTTCACCGGGTCTGATTTTACGCGCATCGGTTTGCCGGTATTGAATACTTCCCCGACCAGTGTGTCCTGTACAGCGATGCGAATGGTCTTGCTCTGATCTTCGTCGATATTTTTAACGGCACGCAGATAGAGTTGATCTGTCTCGGGATCGATCAGGGCTAAAAACCCTTCTTCTGCCCGGGTCAGGAACACTCCGGCTTCGACTACCCGGCGAAGCACCTCGTCAGGCTCCAGTGAAGATGTTACGCTCCTACCCACCCTTGAGAGCACCGTTTGCATGGCTACCTGCTCCTTGAGCTGGAAGGTGAGCTGTTCCTTTTCCTGCACCAGACGCGCCTGAGCGAGTGTGCGGGTGATAGCAGCTTCCAGCCTTTCGGAGTCGAATGGTTTAGGTAGGTAGTCGATCACTCCCATCCGGAAGGCTTCGGCGGCGATCTGCTCGGAGCCTTCAGCCGTGATCAGGATGGTTGGCAGCTCGATCTGCCTGTCAACCAGCTCGTGCAAGAGGTCGAATCCGCTTCGGTCTGGCAGGTGCAGGTCAAGCAGCATCATGGCAATCGAGTTGCCCTGGATGTACTCCATAGCCTGCTGGGCAGTGTAAGCAGCCTGGGCATTGAATCCCAACTCTGGCAGCAGGGTCTGCACACAGAAATCAGCTATCTGACGGTTGTCATCAACGACAAGAATAGTCTGTTGTTTCATATTGATTGGCAGTTATGTAGGTATTCTGGTCCAGGTATGCCCATTCTATTTCCCAGAAATCAATCAGCTTGCCCCACGAGTGCTTTCTGATGTCCAGTATATCCGAAGGGGGATATAAAAACAATCACTCTATGTCCGATTTAGGTGATTGTAAGGCGGTTCTAACAAGAATGATAAGTGAAATCTGGTGATTGGACGGATGGAGGCAGTTCTCCCCTTTATCGAGCGCAGTTTATGCAGTTAATTTGGGGATATGTGGACCATTCATTTCAATTGCCGAATGTGGGCATGCATCCACGCACAGCCCACAGAAAGTACAACGGGCATGCTCGATATACGGCGGTTCGTCTATATCGATCTGGATGATCGCACGGGTCTTGCACGCCGCACTCGCCAGGCAGGGTGTGCACTCCTCGCAGACATCCCAATTGATCTCCGGGCTTTGCATCAGGGAATCATTTAATAGGCTGGCGGGGGTTTTCGTACAGCCAGTGCAACGGCTTCGTCGCCACGCAGACCGATGCAATTTACCCCCTGGACAACGCCATCCTTGACCGGCACTTCCGATAGCTTGAAACGGATAATCTTGCCCAGTTTCGAGATGATAAATACGTCATCCGCAGCGTCGATATTTACAGACCCAACAAGCTGGCTGGTTGACATAGCGATCTTGCCGCCTGATCCGGGTGATTTGTTGGCGTTGAAACCAGCCATATGGCGCACCGTTCCGTGTCCATCCGATCCGAGCAGCATGATCTCGCTATCAGGATATGCAGGAGCTACAGAGATGGCCTGGTCGCCATCAGCCAGGCGGATACCTGAGCATCCCTGAGGAGGGACCAGCTTCTCCGAGAAGCGGATTGCCTTGCCCTGACGGGTGGCGATGAACAGGTCGCCATCCCCAGGGGTCCAGGTTGCTGCAGCCAACGGGCCGAACGACTTGATATCATAGAGCGGCAGCCCAGGTTTCATGTAGTCTCCGAAGATGTGATGCCGTAACGAGCGCACCATGCCGGATGAGCTGAGCAAAACCAGATATCCCTGCGCCTGGACCGGCAGGATAGCTACCAGGTATTCATCGTCATTCCAGTTGAGTCGAGTGGATATCGACACGCCGCGCCCCCTGACCGGGGTCTCCATGACAGCGCTGGCGGGCAGGTGGAATGCCCGCGCCAGGCTGGTAATGACGAGCAGTGTCTGGGTGTCTTCGGCAATAGATAATAGGGCAGGTGGATCCTCGCTAGGAGATTCGATGTCGAATATGCCCATACCCCCGCGCCGCTGGCGGGCGTAAAAGTGGGCAGGAGTCCGTTTGGCGAGACCGGAGGCAGTGGCGGCGATGATGTTCAATGGGGTCGGGGGCTCAACCGGTGTCTGGGAATCCGATATGGCCGAACTGGTTCCGGCTGCCTGTTCCAGTAGATTTTCCAGCTGCTCTTCAAGAGCTTCGATATAGCGGCGGATATCTGGATCAAGAAGGCTGAGGTCTGGGCGATCGATGTTTAAGGGATTCATATTTTCGGGATAGATAGATGGCTCAAACGATGGTTGGAAATTCAATACCAGATGCTAGCAGGATATATAAAAGTAAAAGCTTAGAAGCATTGTTGACGATGTGGATCGTGATCGGCGCCCATAAGGACCCGCTGCGTTCGTAGAACCAGGCCAGGATGATTCCCATGACAAATGTCGCGCCGGCTACAGCGATATCCCCATGCAGCAAGCCGAAGATGATTGAGCTGATGAGGATAGCAACCCACATCCCCAGGAACTGGCGCATCCAACGGTAAACGACACCACGAAAGAACAGCTCTTCTGCGATTGGGACAACGAACCCACCGAAGAATACCATGCCCAGTATACCGTACCAGGTGAGATCCTTCGGGACGAGAAATTCTAGCTGCGGGTTCTCCATCGGTAGACCCAGGGCGATCTGGATTGCCATGGCGATCAGTCCGATGATAGGGATGAATAGGACCGCCGTCAAGGCTGCCCACAGTAGCCAGGGCTTGCTGGTTGACCGCAAGCCGATATCTTCCCAGGACAATTTCTTCCGCCAGACACCGAATATGGCGATGCTGAGGATAATCCCCAGCGCTTCAAGGGCGGTCAGGGCAGCGGTGTAAAGAAGAGGCAGCCCAGCCTGATCCCTGAGCTGAGGCTCGTATACTTCGGCCAGAGCCCAGGCACCCAGCACAATGATGAGCGAGCTGAAGATAGCAATAAGCAAAATATCCGTCCACTTCCAGATGGAAGATAGACGAGATTCGGGTACGGTCTGCACAGTTCCTTCCATAAGCTGGCTAATTATACTGCCACAATAACAGGCAAATGCGAGTTAATCATTCTGTAAGCCAGCCAGCGGATCGTCACGATCCTGGTTTGGGTCCCATAGACTGAGCTGGAGGCTGCTCTCCTGCAAGCTGCTCACACCAACACCTAGTAGGCGGACAGCTCTGCCCGGCTTCCACTCGCGTAAAAATAACTGTCTAGCGGCATTAAATATCTGGCTTTCCTGGTCGGTAGGCTGCGTAAGGGTCATCTGCCGGGTGATAGTTGTGAAATCAGGCCAGCGGATTTTCACTTTAATCGTCGACCCGCTGAGATCCGATTTCTGCAGCCTGGCGGCGACCCGGCTGCTGAGGCTCTGCAGCGTAGCAAATAGGCGGCTTTTATCGGCAATATCCCTGGCAAAAGTAGTTTCCTGGGAGATGGATTTGACCTCGCGGCTGGTTTCGATCGGGCGATCATCGATCCCGCGTGCGTGCCTTGCCAGGTCAAGCCCATTCTTGCCAAACAGCTTTCGAAGCTCTACTTCTGGGTATTGAGCGAGATCGCCAATGGTCTTAACCCCCAGCTCTCCAAGGCGTGCGGCTGTCTTCGGTCCCACACCCCACAGAGCATCAACCGGCAGTGGATCAAGAAAACCAGCTTCCTCGCCAGGTGGTACTATGGTAATCGCGTTGGGTGGGCTATCGCGTGGGGTGTCAATCTTACCGAAATCGGTAGCGATTTTTGCTACCATCTTGTTCGAGGCCACGCCCAAAGAGCAGGGCAGCCCCAAATCCTCCAGAATGCTCACCTGCAGGCGGCGGGCGATGGCTATCCCGGCCTCGGTCAGGTCGGTTACTTCCAGGAAGGCTTCGTCAATCGAGATCTGCTCCACTTGTGGGGTAATCTCGTGAAGGTACCCCATCACCTGGCGAGACATGCGCGAATATTCGCTGTACCTGCCAGGTATGACGATCAGCTCGGGACACAGTCGTATCGCCCTGCCCATCGGCATCGCTGAACGTATACCGAATTTCCGTGCCGGGTAAGAGCAGGATGCGACCACGCCGCGCACTTCAGGTCGCCCGCCAATGGCAAAAGGACGACCTTTCAAGGAAGGATTGTGGAGCTCCTCCACTGCGCAGTAGAAAGCGTCCAGGTCGAGGTGGATGATGGTGCGAGACAACGGTGGATTTGCCTGCTTTTCGTGAACCATACGCGCTTATAGGACTTGCGGGGTGATGTGGATATCTCCTGGTGAGCCCGGTTCTCCCCGGATGTCGATCTCAGTGCTCGTGAACATGCTGATCACCTGGGCGTTGGTGAGCAAGTGGTCTGTGACGCGGGAGGTGTGGATATGGGAAGGACCTGCGGCAAAGGATAGCGGCAGGAGCAATTGATCGGCAAGATACCGATCAACAACGCCATCACCTGCCATGAAAGCCTGAAGGGCATCCACAGCTTCATCGGCGACCCGTTCAGCGGGCTTTCCGAGCTCCCCCAGGGAAAAAAAACATGCGCTACCGGGATGATTGCCAGGTACGACTTCGAATTCTGCCGATAACAGTAGCAAGGTGCCTTTGCTGCGGGCGGGCATCCGTCTCGTCTTGATATTCACAACCGGGAAATGAGGCAGCAGCCGATGAAGTGCATGCCTCTTCTGGCGATCGGCGATACTGGCATCCAGGTTTGAGACAGCGGAGATGCCTTTGATGGCTGTGACCTCACCTCGCTCCTGAAGGATGAGCGGATCGATGTTCTGCACCGGGCGGATGGTGGCATCGATACGCCCTCCGCCTTGGGGGTAGAAACCGGCGCTCTCCAGAGCTACCTGAGCGTGAAATCCGGACAGCAACATATAATGCAGCCATTGCATTTCCAGATAGTGAAAACACGGCGCCCAAGGTACATGTGTGCCTCCGGTTATGATCACAGAAGAGGCTGATGAGGCCATACTGAGTGGAGTAAAGATGGTTTGCAGGACGAGAGAGGTCGACCCTGCCGTTCCAATCTCAAACTTGTAGCGACCGGTCCTGATCTTCCGCGGTTTGAAGACCAATTCTTGCGAGCTGAGCTCGGCTCCCTGAACTTCCGCATGGCTGATGGAGGCAGCTGCCTCGACAGCTTTCAGGTGTTGGGGACGCAGGCCTGGTTTTTGACGCTGGGAACGTATGTTTTCGATGCGGAATGGCTTTTGAGTCAGGATCGAGAGCGATAGTGCGCTGCGAAGGATCTGACCACCACCTTCCCCCATGGAGCCATCGATTTGGATCATATAGCGATTCTAACCCAAGATTCACCTCCCGATCAGACGCTCTCTGGGAATCACCGTTGTGCAGGGGTTATGCGGGGGTGTTCTTCGGGCATACCCGAAAAACACCCCCGCATCTGCCACCTGTCACGGCAGCTCCCAATTACCCCGATCGGACGCAACAGAGGTTTATAATCAATATATGGATGAAGCGTCCGGGAGCAGCAGCCGCAGTTTAATATTGATCGTCGTGCTTGCAGGGGTAATCCTGGTGTTGCTGTGCGGTATCTGTATTGCTGCCGGGATCGGTTTTCGCGATAACGTGCTGCCCAACAACCCGAAGACCCGGACGGCGTTGGTGATGCTGTTTGCCACGTCCCAGACGCTTCAGACGTCTGAGCCTGGGCAGGAGGGGAGCAGGGGGGCGACGGCTACCGCTCATATGCCTGTGACGGCTGCGGTGGAGAAGACGCTGACACCGACGCACACCAGCGCACCTCCGACACCGACCTTCGCTCCACCTGTGTGGGTTGATCCGCCGGAGGGTCAAGTAGTGTTCACCTGCAAGGTCAGCGGGATCGCTCAGCTGTGTATGATCAATGCTGATGGGTCGAACCGGCGCCAGATAACGACCGGATCATTTGACATCCTATCCCCATCTTTCTCTTCCGATGGCAAACAGGTCATCTTCTCAGCTTCGGCAGATGGGCGATTAAATCTTTTCAGCATGCACCCAGAGGGATCGAATCTGGTACAGATTACACAAGGAATCGGCAACCTTTCCTCGGGAGAGATATCCCCCAATGGGAACCGGATCGTGGCTGCTTCCGACAGCGGGGGTCAAGAAACGATCTGGATTATGAAACAGGATGGAAGCAATGCGCGCCCGGTTTCATCATCTCCGATTGAAGGCAGGTCCCCGACCTGGGCGCCGGACAGCAACCGGATTGCTTTTATTTCCACCAAAGACGGCTCGCCGCAGATCTATACTATCCAGGCCAGCGGAGGCAATGTACGGCAGATTACTCATGGGATCTCAGGCCTCTCCGGGAAGATCGACTGGTCGCCGGATGGTGAATGGCTGGTTTTCTATGCCGGACCAACGGGAGGGCGGGAGATATATTTATCCAGCGTCGATGGACGTGACCTGAGGCAGTTGACCGAAGGGGGGGATAATTACGCGCCGGCGTTCTCGCCAGATGGGAGATGGATCGTATTCGTATCCGGTCGCAGCGGTGCAGATGACCTCTATATTATGCGCATAGATGGGACGGAGGCAACCCGGATCAGCGGTGAGATGGGCAATCCAGACCAGCCGCGCTGGGGCCCGTAAGGGATCAGGCGAAGGCTGAGAGGAAAGCCACGGCACAGGCCCCGATTTCGTCAAGGAGGTATCCGCCTTCCTGAATGATCAGCACAGGAAGATCCAAGGAGGCGATGCGGCGGCCAATCTCCGAGAATGAGGCGCGGCTCAGTATGAACCCACCCGCTGGATCGCCCTGACGGATATCCCAGCCGGCAGATAGCAGCAGACAGCCCGGCGCGAAGCCTGCGATCAGGCGCAGTGCTTCGTCTAGCGCGGTTATGTACGTTGTGTCATCTGTGCCGATGGGCAGGGGCCAGTTGCGATTGGCACCAAGACCAGGTCCAGCGCCGCGCTCGTCCGCTCCACCCCAATAATATGGGTAGTCTTGATCTGGGTTGGCGTGCAGTGAGCAGTATAGCACAGAAGCGTCTTCATAAAAGATTTCCTGCGTGCCGTTGCCGTGGTGGTAATCGAAATCCAGAATGGCAAGTTTTCGGTATGCTTGACCGCCGATAGACTGCATGTAGCGAGCAGCGATGGCAGCATTATTGAGGTAGCAGAACCCGCCGTACATGGCTGCAGCAGCATGGTGACCGGGAGGGCGGCAGATACTGTAGGCGCTCGTATCACCAGACAGCAGCCTGTCCGCAGCGGTTAGCGCTGCCTGGGCGCTCCAGTAAGCAGCCTGCCAGGTTCCGACAAGGATCGGCGTGCCGGTCCCGAAGGCATAATATCCCAGTAAGCCGTCAGGATGCTCCGACTTACGGCGGATCTGCCGCCCCGAAAAGGTTGCCGGGAGAGCGGGAATAGGAGAGCGGTAGTATTGAGTGTACTGGGTGTAGATTGTCTGCAGGAAATGAATATAATCGGTATCGTGGACGGCGACCAGTGGGTCCATACCATGATCTATAGGCGCGAAAATTTCTCCGATCCGGGCCTGTTGTACCGCTGTGAATAGAATCTCTCCCCGTTGTGGCAGTTCTTCAGTTTCGAATAAGTTCCCTGATATTACGATGTGAGAAGTGTCGTGCAGCCGGTGCTGTTCCGGGTAAATGATATTCATCCAGCTACCGGCTGAGATCTACCTGTGATTCTTTATTCTCTTCTGGCATGATGGCATTACTGAGGTCAACATTGATGAAATGGGTGCCGCGAAGGTTTGCCCCTGTCAGGTCGGCTCCGGTAAGGTCAGTATTCTCGAAGTTTGCGTGGCGTAAATCTGCTCCGGTGAGGTCGGCTTCGAAGAGATTGGCATGCGCAAGATTGGCACTGTGAAGGTTGGCGCCAACCAGGTCGGATTTGCCGAGGTCGGCTCGGCTGAGGATCGATCCGCTGAGATTGGCGCGGTTTAAGTTTACGCGGCTTAAGACCGCACGGCTCAAGTTCGCCTCGACAATCATGGCTCCATCGAGATTAGCTCGGTCAAGATTGGCGCGGGTCATGTTCGCCCGGGTCAGGTTGGCGCCGAACAGATTCGCCTGGACGAGCTGCGCCTCGAACAGGTTGGCCTGATTCATATTCACCTTGATCATCTGCGCTTTATACAGGTTTGCCCAGCTCAGATCGCAGCGGGTCAGATCGGAGTGGCTCAGGTTGCACTCGCTAAGATCCGCCATCCAGAGACTTAGATCGCTCAAGTTAATTTTTACCAGCCACAACGGGCGCGGCCTGTTCAGCAAATCGTACACCTGGAAGACGGTTAAGTTCGACATCAAATCACTCTCCAAACAGCAATGTAGAAACGGGCACTCTGAAGGCGCAATCCATACCTAGTGTAAGCGAAAAATTCTCTTCCTGCAATAATCAAACAAAAATGTAATGTTTTTATTATTTCGGATAGAATTTACACGTGCAGCTCGCATGTGTCTTGATTATCCTATTCCTTGCTGTACTTACCCAGAGCATATCCGGATTTGGTTCTGCGCTGGTGGCTATGGCGCTCCTCCCGGCGGTGATCGGTCTGCAGTTGGCTACCCCTCTTGTGGCGCTGGTAGCGATCAGCATGGAAATTGTCCTGCTGTATCGCTACCGGCAAACGATCAAGATCGCTGCGATCCGGAATGTTATCATCGCTTCGATGGCTGGTATCCCCTTCGGCATCCTATTCCTGCGCCGGATCGATGAACGCATCACACTGACGATACTAGGAGCAACAATTCTTGGGTATGCGACCTATTCTTTGCTGAAATTACATCCACCGCGCCTGAACCATCCAGCCTGGGGGATTGGAGCGGGTTTGATCGGGGGTATCCTGGGAGGCGCGTACAACACGTCCGGACCGCCGGTAATCGTCTATGGGGACTGCAGGAGATGGCCGCAGGAGGAGTTCAAAGGCAATTTGCAGGGGTTCTTCGTAATTAGCAGCATGATGATCGCGCTTGCGCATTTGTTCAGCGGCAGCATTACGCCTGAGGTGTGGCGTTATTATCTACCCAGCCTGCCGGTAACAGCAGCGGCAATTCTCATCGGTACTGCGCTGGACCGATATATCCGAGAGCCTGTATTCCGCAAGATCGTGCTGGTGGTGCTGATCGTGATGGGGCTGAGACTGGTAATATCCTCATTGTTCTAACCACTTTGAGCGTGGGCTATTGATCCCGATGGCCACTTTGCCGCTCTCTTAAAAATCCAGATATTGTAAATACAGTCCTATCTCCTAACAATACAATAATGCAAGTATTTATGCAGCCTGATAAAAATGTAAGGCAATAGATTGCAGTTTGTGTTGTAATTGGTTGATGATTGTCACCGGCGCGTCTTCCTGGTGTTCGATTATTTCGCTTATCTACAGAAACTCTATAACAAATTGGGGTTACTTTCATCATTTGGAGCTGTAGTATGAACCAAAACTCACACAAAAAGCTTTCCACAATCTGGCTGTGCTTATTTGCCATCCTGGCGGCAGCTTTATCCCCACTTGGTGGTGTCACAAATGTCCAGGCGGGTGTTTCGACTGGGGTCTCAGAATATTACATCCCTGGTGGTACAGATCAACTTTGGAGCATCTTCACCGATCTCGATAACGATCCAGTGCTGGTGGGATCGCAGGGGCTGCACGAAGTTATCGCCATCACCATCTCGACGGATAACACGACGATATTCTATGACCATTGGGAGAACGGTTATACGTTTGACCGAACGACATTTACGGGCGAGGATGAATTGTATTCCGGGAACACCGGGCTGGTGATCGAGCTGGAAAGCAGCGCTGTACCTATACCGCGCGGGACGGGGTTGAATGTGTGTACCAGCACTAATCCATTGGGGGGCACCACAGCCTGCTATGATGGCCGCGATCGTCTATACGTGGTTGGTGGCACTGCAACTGTAACCAGGGCGGTTTGGCCTGAGTCGATAGGGACGGTATATGCTTGGGCATGGGAGTTGTTCCCGACCAAGCCCTACCTGACCCACTATACCATTCCGGTGGGTGAAAACCTGGCTTCTGCGCCTGCCAGCTACGATGATTTTGATAAGGTTTACGTTCTGGTCCAATCTACGACCGACAACAACCCTGTTCAAATTGACGACCCAACTACACCAGCAACACCCGATGTAAATATCGTGTTAGACGCCGGAGAGGTCAGCGAGCTGTTCCATGTCAACACCGGCACGACGGTCGACGCCAGCTACCCGGTGCAATCCCAATTTATCGTCGGGCAGGCACACGCAGGAGAGGCATCGGAGTCGCGCGGGCTGACCTCCGTGCCGGAGAATCTATGGGATAACGAATACTACAATCCGGTGGCAGGCTTTGGGATCAGCGGGGATGGAAATAACCATAACGTGGATATTTATATCTACAACCCGAACACCACCGATATCACTGTCAGCTATGCCGACAGCTCCGGAACCGGAAGTTTCGTTGTGTCGAGCAGCAGCACGCTGTCATACTCGGATGGCACAGGGCGATTTGTGCCGCAAAATTCAGGCGTCTACCTGTCTTCCAGCGACCTATTCTGGGGCATTGGCTCCGGGGATGCCGAAGATTACGATTACGACTGGGGTTTCAGCCTGGTGCCTGCCAATTCGCTAACCGATGAATACTTCCTGGGCTGGGCACCCGGTGATAATCAGGCGTCACCTACCAATAATGGCTCTCCAGCCTGGATTACACCTGTCCAGGACAGCACGACGGTATTCGTCGACTACAGCCCAACGGATGGCAGCGCCGATCTATCATTCGTTATCGACAGGTTGGAAGTGACCCGGGTATTCGATCCGGATAATGAAAATACAGGCATGCACATTTGGGCAAGCGGACCTATCGCGGTTGCGTGGGGAGAAGATGGGGCAGCATCTCAGATCACGAATCCATACCTGGACATGGGGTATACAACCCTGCCCTTGTTAGATGATTTTGTCGACATCGTTCTCGATTTCGATAAATCCGTTGACCCTGATGTCGTCAGCGCACAGGTCGGGCAGGTGGTAACCTTTACTTTAGTCACTTCAACGGATAGTTTTGCGGTAAATGACGTCGATATTGAGGATATCCTTCCACCCAATTGGGGTTATGTAGATGACAGTACTGTGATTACATTCCCCGATACCAGCACAGTCTCCGGCAACCCGGCTGACCCATCGATTGCAGGACAAATCCTGACCTGGGATATCGATGTGGATATGAACCCGTACGAACAGCTAAGCATCGTGTTCCAGGCGGTGACAACCGGAATCCCCACCCAAGGGTTCAGCCGGAATGAAGCGGCTACAAGCGGTAGCATGGCAGGTATGACATTCACCGCGACAGACAGCGCATTGATCTATATATCCAACTTGCGCATAGACAAAACTTCGAGTGCCGGTGGCTATGCATCCCCTGGTCAAACAATCACTTACACAGTCGTGATAACAAACAGCGGAACATCTATCGAGAATAATGTTGCAGTCAGCGATACGCTCCCGGTAGGTACGACCTATGTGCCTAACAGCACCTGGATTACATTCCCTTCGTTGAGTACAGATACCTATCTGGACCAATTCGGCGCGGCCAACTATAACAACAGCAACGGTACTGCAGACTGGAGCGGCACCTCATGGGTGGAGTCAGGCGATGATGGCAGCCCGGCTACCGGTCAGCTGAGGATCACCGGCGGAGAACTCTATTTCCGGGGGAGCGCAGTTTCGAGTGCCTTCTCCGCTCAGAGGGCGACTGATCTCCTTGGCGTTAACAGCGCCGTGCTTTCGTTCAGCTATGACGAAGACGGTACGCTGGAGGCAGGCGACCAGGTCCAGGTCAGCGTTTACGATGGCACCACCTGGAATGATGTACTGACTTTATCGAACGATTTTGGCGGTCCACATACTTTCAGCCAGGATATCACCTCTTGGGCAAATGCTAATACACAAATCAGATTCGGTGTAGTAGGATTTTCCGGATTCAATGAGAATTTTGCTGTGGATAATGTCCAGGTTCAGTTTGAATCCCCCGGGGCACCGGTGACGAACCCTGGAGGGGCACCGCCGGACCTGGTATCTGCATCGGATGGCTACAATTTGGGTGTTGGTCAGAGGATGACCGTGACCTTTCAGGTGGTGGTAGATAATCCCACTCCTCCCGGGCAGTCTGAGATCGTCAATACTGTCGGTGTGACAACAGACCGGCAGCGCGACCCGCTGGAGGATACCGTCCGAGATGAGCTGCCACGTTCCAGCATCAGTGATTACGTCTGGATGGATTTGAACAGCGATGGCATCCAGGACCCGGGTGAACCAGGCGTCTCCGGAGTTGTCGTAAACCTCTTCGATGCCGGTCCGGATGGGCAGCCAGGCGGTGGGGATGATACTGCGGTCGGGACAACGGCGACCGATGCAAGTGGACTCTACTCATTCGACAACTTGTTGGCAAGCTCGTATTACGTAGAATTCGTCCTGCCGAGTGGTTACGGCTTCACCACACAGGATGCAGGCGGAGATGATTCGTTGGACAGCGACCCGGATACGACTACCGGGCATACCGGGTTATATGCTCTGGTGGCCGGCAGCTCGTACCCGGATGTGGATGCCGGTCTGGCGACTTCCAGCCTGGATTACGGTGATCTTCCGCCCGGCTACGGAGTTTCACTACTGATGGATGATGGCGCTCGCCATCTTGTGGGCAGCCTGACCCTGGGCGCCGGGATCGATACCGACCATGATGGTCAGGAAGATATCATCGCCGACGGGGACACGAACGAGGATGGGATTACGCGGGTTAACCAGGGCTGGAAGAACAATATGGTAGTTGATATCGTGATCGATTTGCAGGGAAGCACTGGCAGCGGGACATCAGACGTGGGAGTGTGGATCGATTGGAACAATGATGGCACATTCGACCCGGCTAGCGATTTCCTTCCGTTCAGCGGCTTAACCGTTGGTGTCACCAATACAGTCCAGATCACCGTCCCAGATAGCCTGGTATACACTGTTGGAGACTCGCTGTATGTACGTGTGCGGGCATTCGACCCGGCCAGCCTGCCCGGTGGCAGCCTGGATGCAGGCGAATATCTTGGGCTGGCGTCAAATGGGGAGGTGGAGGATTATTTCTGGCAGTTCACGCCCACCAATGTGAGGCTGACGGTAATTCAGGCATCTGTGCTGCCGATTTCCCCCAATTGGCTGGTGATAGCGGGCTGGGCACTTCTTCTGGTTTTGATCTTTATGGCAGCAATCGGTCGCAGGCTGCAAAACTAACCAATATCTGGGGCTTTCTAGAAAGAACGGCTAGATATCTGACCGGCATTCAAACCGGTCAGATTTTTTCTACCAGCATTTCTTCGAGCAGACGGGGTAAATTCTGGATGGAGAAGCCATTATTCAGGTGAGACTTCAAGCTTTCCAGAAGCATCTCGTTATCGAGCAGGTCATTTACGGTTCGGATGAGGTCTGGATAATCTTCATTCAACCGGGTCAGATAATAGTGCAGCAGGTCGGGGGTGAGGAATGCGGCTGGTTGTGACCGAATCTGGGCAGCCACAGAAAAGACCACATACCCCTGCCTTGATCGTGTGTCGGAGCCGTTTTCTGCCCACAGCAGGCGGTCTGCCTCATCGCCGCGCACAATGGCTGCTTCACTGATCGTGTTGGGCTCAATTCCAGGGCGAGCTTCCCACATACGCTCGAAATAGGTTTCCCCTTTGAGTTGGCTGACCTCCATATACAGCCAAAACTCTCCCTCCTGCAAACTCTCCACTGGAGATTGTTCATCACCATTGATGATCACCTGGAATATATCATCTGCCAGTTCATCGTCCTCAATGATCTCGATCATCGGGATGATGATCCCGAATTCGTCGAAGAACATTTCCTGAAATCCGGATATCTCGGAAGCAATCTGCTCTCGATCGATACCTGGCAGTTTACCAAGCTTGACCTGGATAGAAGGTTGGATAGCGTCCATACAATTATCGCCTATCTATACTAATTCTGATCACTCGATACCTCACTCACACTTTGCCCTACTCAGCTGTTATCTTACCTGCCAATAGATTGACGAGGTCCGTAATGCTTTGATCATCCTCCCGGAGGTTAATATACTCCTGGCAGACTTGCTGGATATTCTTCAAGGATATTTTCTTATCTAACAAATTCCTTAATACCAATGTATAGCGCAGAAGCTCTTCCTGCGAGCGGGCGATCTCATTGACGGTATCATCATTGCAAGCTGACAGCAGGTTTACCATATCCTGGAAACCAAGCAAATCATGATGGTCATCTGTGGCTAATTTCTCCAGGTGGTTCAAGATATATTCATTGGTTGTGTAGAATCCCATGATCCTGTCACGATCTTGCTCGTCGATATCATCGCGGTCATCAATCCAGTGACCGTAGGGCGTGTCATATGGGTAGTCTGACCCGTCATATTCACCCCCAACCTGGGCGAAAATCTTACCGGGTTCCACATAGCCAAAATCCTGATAGGTTTCCTGGAAGTATATTTCATATCTCCCACTCTGGCTGTATTCCGGGTCCAGGTATGAATACAGGATGCCCGGGAGCTCCACTCCCATCTTGTCCAGAATGTTCTGGCGCAGGACCTGGATAGCGCTGCGGGTGTTTTCTGAGAGGTCGGATTGGTCTTCACTCAGGATGTCTGCCAGAAGATTATCGCTGACCCGGATGCGGATGCCGGGTACGACCGGGCTTAAATTCCGCGCTTCTTCGCCGTACAGGTTAATAAATTTGAACTCTGACTCCAGAGCATGCATGCGGGTAGGGTATTCCGGTTCGGAGGGATTCAGCTCGGCTGATTGTTTCAAATGGGAAATGGCTTCGACAAGCTCCTCAAGTCGGGCGCCGGGTGTTTTCTGATTTTCAAGCGCCAGTGCGAGATTCGAATGCAGCACATCATCTTCCGGATCGGCTTCGATTGCCAGGCGGTAGCGGCTGGCGGCGAGGGTGAATTCGTTGAAATAATAGTGCATATTGCCAATGCGGTTCTGGTAGGTATCCTCGTAGCTCTCCCCGTTATACTGGCGTAGAATATCCAACGCACGGAGGGAGATGTCTCTCTCACTGCTGGATTGGTAGCTATCTGCGAGTGTGGAAAGAACGGATATCGCGCCAGGGTTGTCCGGCTCGATCTCCAATGATTTCAGCAGGTCCGCTAAGGCATCTTCGTATCTTTCGAGATCGTTATAATTTTCTGCACGTCCTGCCAGGAGGAAGCTCTCCCATTCCGGATGTATGCCAAAACAGCGGTTGGAGGCATCCAATGCAGCCTGCGGGTTCTGGAGCTGCATTTCCAGACGCATGATGCCCCAGGTCCCATCGATGGCGTTAGGTGCAATTTCAGCAGTCTTCTCAAAACTGCTGCGTGCAAGCTCGATGTTAGCGTTATCTGTTGGATCATCTTGGTACATGTCCAGATAGGTCAAACCCTTCCAGAAATTTGCCATGACTGAACGGTCGTCAAGCTTCAGGGCCTGGTCTATATACTCAATCGCCTGATCAAAGCGGGAAATTTCCTTATAGATCATGCCCATCGAGACCAATGTGTAAGGGTGATCTTGATCCAGGGCAAGGACACGTGTCAAAATCGGCGGAAGCCGATCTTCCCTCTCATGTATGCGTACTTTATCCCCATAAAAATTCAACAGGCGGCGATATCCGTCCACTGCGCCGGGTGCATTAACTGTCGCCTGCTGGTAATAATCTTCCACGCGAGCAGGCTCCCCGGTATTGTCGTAATAATCGCCCATATTTACAAATCCATCTGGGATATCCGGCATCTTTTCGATAACACGTTCGAAATATACCCTGGCTCGCTCGTATTCTTTTTTATACATCCAGTACTCGCCCCACGCGATCTGCAGCCGCGGGTCGTCCGGGAGGATTCCATCGGCCTCTTCGAGCAATATCCTCGCTTTGGTGGGTTGGAAGAAATGGTACAGCTGGATCTCAGCTGCGGTTGCCAGCATCTGCACGCGCGCCTCAGGAGAGAGCTCCTGTGTGGACAGAAAAATGAACCAATCATACGTCTCTGTCCAGCGGCTCTTACTGACCAGCTCTGCGACCTCCCTGATCCGTTTTATCGGCCACTCTGGTGAGGGCGAATACCGCAGGCCTTTTTGGGCGATCTGGCTGCCAAATTCCGTGCGCCAGCCACGGTGAGAGAAAGCGCTGACGTACGTCTCAAGCCACTTGCTCCAGCCGGTTGATTTATCCTCATCGAACGCGCGCAGCAATCGGAACACCTCCCGGTCGGTGGCAATCTCGGCAAACCTATCTCGCAAACCTATCAGAACCGGCATCAGACGTTCCTGATCTGCTAGACCGACTTGCCGGTCGAAAGCCGCCCAGGCACCCATGATCGACGTGCCTGCTCGAAGGCTCAATACCGTATCACGCAATGTCTCAAGGGCATCTGTGGCTGCTCGCATCTCTGCACCCGCCTGTGCAGCGTCGCAATAGGCATCGGCAAAATAGCGGGTTAGTTCTACCCAGGATACAACTCCCATTCTGGCTTCCTCAATTACCACTTTGTGGATCGGCACTAGCAGCAGCTGGTGCAGAAGGATCTGTCCGGCTGATTCTCACTCCACCAGAAACGAGCCGGTCTCCGGCAACCTGCCCGGCCACTGCCGATTTGGATCCGGTTGTTGTGGTAATTCGTTCTTTCTCCTCCTCTTCCGGTTCTTCCGGAAAGGACAGGACGATAGGCTTTTCAGTCAGGAGATAGACAACCGGCGTACCGAAGCGTGGGTGCTCCCAGGGTGGGAAAGTCTCTCCTAATTCCATGCGCCCGGCTTTTACCGCCTCATCGATATCGCGTCCCTTGCCGATCTCCTGGTAAAACTTGCGGGCGAATTTACCCGCATCCATATTCGAGATGCTGTACTGCATGGCGACGACCGCCGGTATTTCGGCATAGACCAGCTCGCGGGCGGTACTGCTAAAGCCTTCGTGCAAATCCGGGGCTGCGCCTTTGCAGGCGTGCAGGAAGACCAGTCTGGGTTTGGTATTGTTGAAAAGGTTGCGGAACTGCTGGCTGGTGATCCAGCGCACTTGCTTGCCACCCTCGTCGACATCATAATCTGGGTCCCCCGGATCTTTGAAGATTGCCAGACCTCCGGGTTTACCATGCCCGATGAAGTGCAGGATGTGTGGTTTTACGTCTCTATCGATTTTTTCTCGGAGCTCGCCGTAGCTGGGGTCTTTCAGCACAGTTAAATCGGCACGCACACGGTCTTGAATTTCCTTTATAAGTGCATCGGTCTCGATCTCGTCAATCTTGCCAAGACCAACCTCGGCGCGGGAGACGGCAATCAGTATGCGTAAATCCTCCTGTTTGGCTTCGAACTGCTCCAGGTATTTCTCCATTACTTGCTTCTGGATCAGGTTAGGCGGCTGTACGAAACGAGTCAGGATCAACTCTGTCTTTTGACCGGAAAAGAAAAAGCCACGTTCAATATCCGTCTTATCAGCAGGGATAAATAAGAACTCCCAGGGCAATCGTCCGAGATCCTCAGCTGATTTGTGGAAGATCAGCTTCAGGCGCAAACGCAGATGCGGATCTTCATTATTTAATTCAGCTTTCTTTTCATGGTATTGCTGGTCGAAATAGTCATACGCATCATGGAACCAGGTGCGTATTCTCTCATCGGCGAACAGGATGCTGTACAGGTTGAGGCCGATAACTTTTAGATCCTGCAGGTCATACAGCTTCTCCGTAATACCCTTATCCTGCATGCGCAATGCGTAATTGACCCAGTGATCGAGGCGTTCCACAGTCAGGTAGGCGAACTTGTCGCTGCTGAGGTGGCCATCCGTCTCTTTGGTCTTCCCGTCGATGATGCACTCGATCGAGATGTTTTCCTCATCGGAGATGGTCAAAGCACAGTCAAAATACGTGAAATCGCTCATAGGGTTACCTTCGCGTCCTAACGGCAGTTATCAACAACTACCTCGGACGAGTATATACCATCTTCCAATCCAAAAAACATCAGTCAAGGTCAAGGATGTCCAGGGCATTCTTGCGAGCGTTGGCAGCCCGATTATCTTCTTCGTCGCCTTCTTCACCAGCCAGCATTCCAAGGCTGACAGCCCGCTGGTGGATAGCAACCATACGGTCTTTGAAGCTGTCTGCCAGAGCGTCGGCTTGGGGCTCGGTGAGGTCCGGGCTGAGCACGATATTCTGGAACAGGTTCACCATCATGATCTTGGCATTCTTATAATCCGGGTCATCGACCGGGGTGGCGGCTTCTTTCTTTACTCGCTCCCACATCTCGCCGAAGGGCAAGGTGTCTGTGTCATCCCGGGTGTTTTCAACCGGGTTGACAATACTATACAGCACGTAATCAGCACTGCGGAACGGGACTGCCGATTCGAGTGTGCCCCCTACTTTTAGCTGGCGGTCAACCACCCACAGCTGTTTTGGATCTACTTCTGTAGCGTCGATCAAGGCATAATATCCTGGTTGGAAGGGCACATTGACGCTTGGGCCGAACGAATCACGCAGCCCGACAATCGGGGTGACACCGTCGGAGTCATACAGCATCTGGAAGCCGTCCATCAGGACATTGGCAACCTTCATATAAGGGGCGAGGACCGGTGAGAAATCGAGCGCCCCGGATACACTCTCAATCACCGACAGGAGAGGTCGCAGCAAGTTGTTATTGGACTGGCACAGTACAACTGTCAGGGTCAGCCCGCCGCCGCGGTACGGTCGTATGCCTGAGACATTGGTGTTTCGCAGCAGGATGCCTTTGTTGAATTCATCCGGCACGCCCAGTTTTTTGATCAAACCAGGGCCGACAATGAAGGGGACGACCTGGGGCTGACCGTTGTAGATGAATTCGGAGACGATGTAGACGACTGGGTCTATCTGGTTGAACCACTGCCGGGAATTGACCAGGAACATCTCATTGATGATGACCTGAAAATAATGCTGGTCTTTCTTGAAATTCCATTCCTGAGTACCCGCCTGGTTTTGGTCGATATGGTTGTGTGGGATGGTAACCGTAGTTGGCATCTCCCGCGGGCTGTTGATGATTGTGGTGTTTATTTTGTTCCAAAGCTGAGCGATATTTGACATTTCAACTCCCTCTTGGACCGTTGACTATATCGATGGCTGACAAGCATGACAGAAAATCAGTACATACCAGTATTCTTATATCGTTGCGTCCCCTGGAGCTGGCTGTTATCGTAGTTTTTTCACAAAGAAAATCTGTAATTGATTATAAAGAGGAAACCCGGCTTCGTCAAGCAAGGCTGGTTTAATGCAAGGCTGGTTTAATTTGCGCTAAAATACTGCTTACAGATTTCATGCATAAACAGGCAGCTTATTAGCAGGAGTGGAATATGGCAGAAACCCGAGTCCAGGGGAGAGTACCTATATCGGCTGGTGCAGCATTCGATATCTATGTCAACCAGATGGATACCTGATGGCCGCGCATGGGAGTGTTCCCTTACAGCTTCGCGCCGAAACCCACGCTGCCGCAGCACATTCGCTTCGAGGCAAAACTGGGCGGGCGTTACTATGAGACGTTTGCCGATGGCTCAGAACATGTCATCGGCCATATCCAGGAATGGCAGCCACCTGAACGGTTGGTCTATATCTGGCGCGACCCGACCTGGCCCGGGAGGACGGTAATCACAATGTCCTTCAAACCGATCGAGGGTGGGACTGAGGTTGTTTGCGAACAGGATGGCTTTGCGGCTGTCGGCGTACCGGAGCTGGCTGCCTTTTACCAGATCGGCAACCGCCAGACTCTGGCGGGTTACTTCGCACACTGCCAGGCGGTTTATGAATTGGGAAAGTTGGAATCTAGCAGGAGCTGATCTGCATTATCTCAAAACAGCTACGGTGCCAGGAAGACCAAATAGCCGGTGACCGTCCCGATTTACAGCAGTGCATACCCGGTACTCAGGTAGGCCAGCGAAAAATAAGCAGCAGGGCAAGAATTGCCAGGTTGATTAGAATGCCAACTCCCCCTTTGTTATCCAGGCCTTGCAAGGCACCATCCCAAAACAAGATATAGATTGTGGTTGAGAGCAGCGCGGATATGACTACTGCCGGCTGCCACCAGCCCTGGTTCAGGAGAACGCCTACCCCACCGACTATGAAACCAACAGCCACAAGGATCAGTAAAATGCTGGCTGTGTTTCTGGTGGCTGTTTCTCCGAGCAGCTTCGAGAATGCCCAAGACCCATCCGGCCAGACCATCCCGGGCTGCAGCTCGAAGAGCCTGGCGCCTTGACCTAAATAGAGCAGATGGACCAGGCCATGCAAAATCAGGAATACCGCAAATATTATTTTACCCATCGAGACCCTCCTCTTCATCCTAAATCTTCGATTGAACGAGTACGCGTTGCAGGATCGTCAGCACAGCCGGATGCGCACCATCACTGTAGTTTGTGCGGCTTTCTCCGCTTCTTCCACTCTTGGGTCGTTATTGTCGTCGAAAGTCACCCCGTAATACCTGGCATCGCTGGGCACCTTCCGCAGATGCTCGATCAACCCGGCTCCAACGGCAACCTTATCCTCAGCCACTGGCTCTGCCAGACCTTCGAGTTCTCGACCCCGCATTCGCAGTGTTACCGGGACCTCACCCTGCAAGTTCTTCCACCACCCTGCGTGAGTGAATATATTCACTTGACCATTCTCTTGCGAGTAGCTGACCGGGGTGGTGTAGCTCTTACCGCTCTTGCGACCCGTGAAAGTTATCAGCAAGACGGATTTGCTGACGATACCATGGACGGGTGAGCGCAAGATGAATTTCATGGCACGATTTAAAGCTGGTGGGACCGTCGGCGTTTCGGACATTTAGCCTCTTCCTTTTAGTATAGATGTGTGTTCAGATCAGATTGTTATAAGTTTCACACATAGGATAGTGTAGAAATGGCGCTTTGCGCAACAGTCAGGAAGCCAGTAAAGTTTGAGTCCCCCGGATAGTTTTTACCTGGTCAAGTGACTAAAAAGAGGAGGACAATTCGGCAAATTGTCCTCCTCTTGCAAGCTATTCTGCTCTGTTGCGTGAACTACACCTCACTCGTAATTCCTCAATTTGAGCTCCCCTTCAGATCAATCGTGATTCGCACTCTTCAAGAAGCGTAAGATGATCTCGATAACTTCGGCGGGTCGCTCCTGTTGTGGATTGTGACCTGCACGCTCGATCAGCGCTAATTCAGCATTCGGTATTCGATCCGCCAGGATTGCCTGGTGTTCGGGCGGGAACTGGAAGTCGTGACGCCCGGCAAGCACAAGGGTAGGGGTAAGGATCTCCCCAAGCCGGTCCATCACTGTCCAGCCCGGTAATAGCTGGCTGAAAGCAAAGATTTGAGCTTCAGGTCGTATCTGCACCTGGAGCCCACCTGAGAGAACCTCGCGCACCAGTGACAAGAAGTTCGAGCGGTAGAAGTAAGCTCTGCCAAATTTCATCATAGTGGGGAGGAACTCGTCCGGCTGAAGCTCTCCGTTGAAAAACCGGCGAGCGGCACCCACTGCGGCTGCACTGTAGCCACGCTTGGCCAACAGGTCAGGCGCATTTTCCTGCACCCAGCGCGAATCGCCGCATGTATCCATCAGGATCAGATGCGAGAGGCTTTGCGGATATCGGAGAGCGTACTCCAAAGCAACCATTCCACCAAATGAATGTCCAAGAACAGCCCACCGATCGAAACCAAGTGCCTCCCGCAGCGCTTCTGCATCCGCAGTAAGGTTTTCCCAGGTCATAGAGGTAACGTCTGCCTCCTCTGAACGTCCATTGCAGCGATGGTCATAGAAGATCAGTGTTAATTGGTCCGCACAGGTTTGGAGAGGGAGCATCGTCGTGTGGTCAGCACCAGGTCCACCATGCATGATTGCAAGTGGGAAGCCCTGCCCGGCGACTTTCACAAAAAGGGATACATCTCTAATATGCATATGGGACATAAGCAAATCTCTATTCTTTGGCATGAATTGAGTGATATCCAAAGCATTAAAAGATCAAAGCCGCTCGGTTCAGTGAGCGGCTTTCGGGTATTCATCTGGCGGTCCCGACGGGATTCGAACCCGCGATCTCGGCCTTGACAGGGCCGCATGTTTGGCCACTACACCACGGGACCGGGCGGATGGTATTTTACATTACATCCCGTCCATCGTCAAGGAGATAGCATGCACCACCGGTGTCCCTGACATTGAGAGCTGTCTTCTATATATGTACAGCTGCATTGAAAGATTGTGGGTAGTCATTCGCATATATTGGATTGAAGTTGTTATAATCATTTCATGGATGTTGATGCTCGAAACCGGTTGATCGTCTGCTTTATCAGCGATCTTTTCTTCACCGTGAAGGTAGAAGAGGCCGCCAGACGGCTGAAATTTGATGTGAGATTCATCGAGCGGGCTGAGCAGCTCGGTCCTGATATCGCGCAGGCGTCATCTAAACAACCCGCCGAACCGCTGACAGGTCCAGGCAGTGAACTAATAAACAAGCTGTCTGGCTGGCAGCCTGCTCTTGTGATTATTGATATGAACATTAAAGAGCTGCCCTGGCGGGAGTGGCTGGCGCTGATCAAGTCAGCTCCCGCGACTCGACGGATACCGGTACTCTGTTTTGGCTCGCATGTGGATGCGGATGCGATGAAGGATGCCAGGAGCAGGGGAGCAGATGCGGTTGTTGCCCGCTCCAAGTTCTCGAGCGCACTCCCGGAGCTGATCGAAAAATACGCCCAGCTGCCGGATTATGAGGCACTGGCGAGCACATGCCAGGAAGGGCTGTCGGAGCTGGCCATCCAAGGGATAGAGGAGTTCAACCGGGGTGAGTATTTCGAATCACACGAATCGCTTGAAGAAGCCTGGAATGAGGACCAATCCCCAGGTCGCGAGCTTTATAGAGCGATCCTGCAGGTGGCGGTCGCTTATTTGCAGATCGAGCGGCAGAACTATCGTGGAGCAATTAAGATGTTCTTGCGGGTGCGCCAGTGGATAACGCCGCTGCCGGACAGCTGCCGGGGTGTGGATGTTGCCCAGTTGAAGCTAGATTCCCAGAATGTTTACGATAAGCTGGTTGAGCGGGGACCGGAGGGTCTCGCTGAATTCGACCGGAAGCTGCTTCGCCCGGTGGAATACGTTGGAGGTCAAACATGGAGTATGAGGAACTGATCCGCGCCCGGTACAGCGTGCGTGCGTATAAGCCGGACCCGATCGAGGATGAGAAGCTGGCCCAAGTGTTGGAAGCTGCCCGTCTGGCACCTACCGCTGCAAACCGGCAGCCATTTCAACTGGTGGTGATCCATACGAAAGGTCAGCGAACAAGAGCTGCGGCGCATCTACCAGCGCGAATGGTTCAGCCAGGCACCCGATCCTCATTTGCGCCTGCGGCGTACCTCGGCTCGGCTGGGTGCGAGATGATATGCGACGCTATCTGGACGTTGATGTGGCGATCGTAATGGACCACCTGATCCTGGCAGCCACAAACCTGGGATTAGGCACCTGCTGGATCGCAGCATTCAACGCAAAGGCAGCCAGGGAGATCTTGGAGCTGCCGGACGAAGTGGAGCCGTTGATCTTCACTCCGCTGGGATACCCGGCTGACGAACCCGGACCAAAAGAACGCAAACCGGTGACAGAATTGGTGCGCTACGAGAAATGGTGATTTTTGGGATTGTGTTATATGAAATGGAAACTGAGGGTGTTATCGAATTGCAGCCTCAAGGGCAGCTCTTCGAACAGTTCTGCGCACTATCTACCGCATGTTGCACAGGCACCGGATGTGCAGGATGAACAGGCGGGCGCACTTCCGGCGACCACCCGACCACCGCTCTGGGCATTAACAATGAGATCAAACGTGAGGTATGGTCGCTGTCACACTGGATGCACTGGAGCGGCGAATCGGAATCCTTCATCGCACGGAGTACGTCAAATCGGGTCTTACAGTCAAGGCAGATGTATTCGTATAGCGGCATAGCAGTACCCTGTGTGTTGTACGGCTAGATTGTAATCCTGTATGGATGGATGGTCAATGCCTGTTAGATCGTCACCCAACTTTTCTGAAGATTGCAGCCAAACGGCTTGCCGAGGCAGCCAATGTCTGGCTCGCAACGGTACGTAAGGATGGGCGACCGCACCTGGTTCCGGTCTGGTTTGTGTTCATTGAGCAAAGCTTCTGGGTCTGCGTTGCCCCGGATAGCGTGAAAGCCAGGAATATTTCAGCAAATCCTGGGGTTGTCCTGGCTCTGGAGGATGGATCAACACCGCTGATCTGCGAAGGGATCGCTGCTTCAGTAGAGACACCATGGTCAAAGGCCGTAGTTAATGGTTTTCATAATAAATACGATTGGGATATCCTGTCCGACACACAATACGGATTGTTATTGAATATCCTTCCAACCAAGCTGCTAAGCTGGTAGGTGAGCGATGCTGATCTAGAGGAGGTGAGGCGATGGTGGATGAGGTTGAAAAACTGGTGCGAGGTTTGTACGCCTGGGAGATCGAGGAATTCCGTCCGGTATTTGGCAGTTCGTTAAATTATGAGAAAGTCCGCATCCACGAAGGATCCACCTGGCCGGATGCGATCGACCGGCTGGGTCGGAAGCTGAAAGGGATGGAGCCGCCTGGTGAAGACAGCCACAATGCAGTTACTTTGGGCAACCACTGCTATTTTCCAGTCTCTCTGCCCAAGACGCTGCTGCCACTCGGCGACCCGCAAAGCTACAAACTGGACTGGCTGGTGCATGAGCTGACCCACGCCTGGCAGTACCAGCAGATGGGCTGGAGCTACTTGTATAAGGCACTGCGCGCCCAGTTCCGCGACAAAGCCCTGGCGTATGATTTTGGCGGAGAGAAAGGGCTGCTCAAGAGCCGCACTAAACAGATCCCGTTCAAGAAATTCAACCCCGAGCAGCAGGGGAATATCACCCAGGCATATTATGTGCGCTTAAGGGCGGGGAATGACACCACTGCGTGGGATCCGTTTATCGAAGAGATCCATAAATCGGTTTAGGGGAGACCGAAGTAGTCGTGTATCACAGCTGCGATGCGTCCGGCCGCCTTGCCATCCCAGCCTTCTGGGCGAACAGGCTTGAGATCCGGATTCCTGGATCACTTCCTCGAGCATTTGCAGTATGCTCTCCCGCTCGACGCCGACAAGGTGGTTAGTCCCTTGTTGGATGGTCTCTGGCCATTCGGTATTGGTGCGCAAGGTCAGGCATGGCACTCCCAGGATGGAAGATTCTGCCTGAATACCGCCTGAATCGGTCAGGATCAGGCGAGAGCTGCCTAGCAGGCACAAAAAATCCAGGTATCCGAGGGGTTCCACCAGGAGCAAGCCCGGCGAATGTGCAACTAATTCATCCACATCCGTCTCTGCAGGCGATGTCGTGTGCGAGGATGGATCGGGAAAACCACTTTGAGAGTTTTAGTGATATTCGATGATTGTAGAGATCAGCGCTCTCAGCATCGCGGATCATCGACGTTTGAGGCCCGATGGAGGGTAAGTACGGCGTAATCCTGCGGCTGAAGACCGTAGATCCTCCAGGGTGGTGCGTTCTCTGGCGATCGCTTAAGGCAGCGAGCAGGGAGTCGACCATGACGTTGCCGACGAAGTGGATTTTCTCGGTGGGGATGCCTTGCCGGAGCAGATTTTGGTTTGCATAGCGGGAGGGGGTGAAGAGAAGGTCTGACAGCGTGTCGGTGACAATGCGGTTTATCTCTTCCGGCATGCGGCGGTCAAAACTGCGGACGCCGGCCTCAACGTGGGCGATAGGGACGTGCAGTTTGGCTGCCACCAGGCTGCACGCCAGCGTGGAGTTGACATCACCGACGACCAGGACAAGATCGGGTTTTTCTGATTTTAGCACTGGCTCGAATGTTCCATGATCTGAGCAGTCTGCCCAGCATGGCTGCCGGAACCAACTCCAAGATTGATATCTGGTCTGGGCAGTTTCAGGTCATCAAAAAATACATCGGACATGTTGGTGTCATAATGCTGACCGGTGTGGAGAAGGATGCTGGTGATCTCAGTTGTATGGCTGTATAGCTCTCAATATCGGGGCGAGCTTCATAAAATTGGGGCGCGCACCTGCAATGTGAATGATCTTCATGAAACGATTATCTCCAGGATAATTGAACTACCTTCTCAGCCTGTGAACGTCGGGAGTAGCTCTTTTCAGTGAAGGCACGTCCGCTTTGACCCATTTGCCTGATCCATTCTTGCGATTCCATCGCTCGTAGTAAGAGCGTCTGCCAGCGCCTGGGGATCTTCCGGAGGGACAAAGATTCCGGCCTCAGCCTGCTCTAGAACTTCCCGCGCCTCGCCGTCCACACTCAAAAGCACCGCACGCTCACATGCCCATGCATCGAACATCTTCGAGGGTAAAGCGCCTGTGAACAATTCCAGCTTGCGCAAGGGGATGAGGGCGATATCTGCTGCAGATAGATAGTCAATGATCTGCTGTCGGGGCTGTTCAGGGAGCATGGTTAGATTGGTCAGCCCATATTCTGCGACAAGTTTTTCCAGGCTGACTTTTTGGGGACCATCACCAACGAATAGGAAGTGGATGCCCTGGGTGTTCTCGAGCAGGCGAGCAGCATCGATGACAGTCTCTAAGCCTTGAGCAATGCCATGGATGCCGGCATAGATGGCAATAAACCTGTCTTCAAGCCCCAGCTGCTGCCGGATATTCTGTCTGCCGTAGACTCAGAATACTGGAACATGTCCACATTTGCGCCGTTCGGGATTCTGGCGAGCTTATCAGGTGGTATGCCGCATTCGAGCAGCCGATTATGGATGCCGCGGGTGACAACAACGACCATCCTGGCGTGATTGTAGCAGGCTTCTTCCAGGCGTGTGGCCCAGGCAATCACGCGTGGGCTGTTCAGCTCTCCAAGGGCGACGGCGGATTCCGGCCAAAGGTCGCGGACTTCGAAGACCAGTGGGGTGCCGCGGACCTGGCTGATAATCAGAGCAGCTGCTCCGACGAAGAGAGGTGGTGAGGTGGCGTAGATCACGTCGTACTTGCCTCTTGCCAGCAGCAAACCTGACAGCGGCGCGCTGAACATGTAGGAAAGGTAAAAGAGCATTCGGCTGCGGAAGTTCTTGACGGGGGACGCTTTAACCCAAACCCGGATGACATCGATGCCATCTAGAGCTTCTCTCTCATATAGCTTTCCACGGTATTCTGGGGGTATGATGCCGGAAGGGTGGTTGGGGAACTCGCAAATCATGCTGACAGAATGACCCATACGCACCCAGTTGCTGGCCATCTCGTAGGCTCTTGTCTGGGTGGCACCGACTTCGGGGGGGAAATATTGGGAGAGGTAGAGGATGCGCACGATTCGCAATTTGCGTATAGCCACTAATTTAGTTGAGCAAGAACCGGTAAAGCTCGTCGAGTTGGGCGCTTAGCTGCTCCCAATTATACTTATGCTGGATAGCCAGCTGACCGCTGCTCCCAAGCCGTTGGGGGGTTTCCGGATTCGCCCACCATTCTGCCAATTGTTTTGCGACATCGCCTGGGTCGCCCAATGGATCAACCATGATTCCTGACTCTGTTTCGCCGATGACCTCCGCAATAGGGGGGAAGTTGCTGGCAACCACTGGCAGCCCGGCAGCCATGTATTCAAATAGTTTAACCGGGACTGCATCAACGTATCGCGGCTCCGGCATCAATACCGCCAGACCTAGATCTGCTGATGATAGCAATTCAGGGAGCTCTGCATAGTTTACCCACCCATGGAATGATATCTTTGAACTCAGATGCTCCGGCGCTCGTTCAATCCATTCTTGCTCTGATTTCGGAGTGAATGCCCCCACCAGGTGCAGCCTGGCAGGGATATTCCTGGCGATCAGTTCACCCAGTAACTGGATGTAATAATTCAACCCACGATCATATGACAACCTGCCGGAATAAATCATACTCAGATGGTCTCTGGAAAATACTTTGCCAGTCTCGGTGATAAATTTCCTGGGTGGATAATGTCCGACAATCTTCACGATATGGTTCTGGCGGCGATAGATTGCTCCCAGCCTGTCATCGACGGTTACAACCGCTGATGCCATCCTAGCACCCTTGAGTTCAGCAAAGCGGATCATCCGGTAAAGGATGCCTCCGGTGAGACCATACAAACGCGGTTTGCAAAGGTCGGCGTAATATTCGTGCGCGTCATAGATAACGGGCTTCCGGTGCAGTTTCCCCCATAGCAGCCCTGCGGGCAATGTGTCGAAGTCGTGGCAGTGGATCAGGTCGGGTTTGAGGTGGTTTAGATGTGATTGGAGAGCCAGCCAGAACCAGGGGAGACGAAAGATCTGACGTGCGCCGATGCCATATTCCGAGGGGATATTTTGGATTCGAATAACCTGAATGTCTGGCTTAAGTGGTTCTTGGGCCAGTAGCTCGGCGGCACGATCCCAGCAGATTATCGTCAGTTTATAACCATATGCAGCAAGACTGCTGGCTTCTTTCAGTACCGCGCGGATCGGGCCGAAATGCGTTTGAGAGCAGCATGGCGACCTGTTTCATCGGTATTTCTCAAACTCTCGATACAGGTTGACGGTTTTATCAATTCGAGCTTTCACACTCATAGCATCAACCAGAGTCGAGCGCGTTCCTGGAAATTTCCTGGCGGAGATTTGGAGACTCGCACATCGCTATCATGGCTTTGCTCAATGCCTGCGTGTCGCTAGCAGGAACTTTGACTGTATTGATCTGGTGCTGGAGTACGTCGTCAAATGCCCGGATATCGGAGATAATCGTTGGGCAGCCACAGGCGATCAATTCGTACACGGTCAAGCCATATCCCTCACTGGATGGAAATGAGACCGTGATATCCACAGCACGATACAGCTTCGCCATTGGCTCCATCTCCAGTGTTCTTTCACGCGGCAGCCATATCACATCCTGTTCCATGCTGTGAGCCCTGATGTAGGATTCGATCTGCGCCAGGTAGTCAGGGGTAAAACTGGATTTCAACAACAACAGGCGCGATGTTGGACAGCGCTGCCTGACCTGTTCGTAAGCCTCGACGATCTTATGTGTCTGGTAGATTGGGGAGATGCCGCGCGGGGAGAAAATCAACACGCGGTCAGGATCGATGCCGATCTCGCTCCGTGTTTCGGCACTATCCTGAGGCCAGGGGTGGAATACTTGAGTTTCTACTCCCCACGGGATCTTACGCATTTTCTCCTCTGGAAATCCGAGGGCATTGGCTGCATCCGAGAGCGCGAGTGAAGCGACTACCAGGCAATCACAGCGCCCCAGCACAGTTTGTACCAGCTTGCGTCGAAATCGTGAGCGATTAGGTTCAACCAGAATATCTGAACCCCAGCTGCTCACGATGAACGGATGGTAATTGGCAATGGCCCCTATCCAACCGGCTGCCTGGATTTGATGCGCATGCAGGATTTCCGGCTGCAACTTTCTGAGATATGCTTTGAGCCAAAGCCCCCAAATCAAAAATCTCAACCTGGGCAGGTTGGTGATTTTTGTGAGGTCGAGAACGTGAAACCCATAACGCAAGCCTTGATTGACGGGGGTGTAGGATACCAGCGTGATCGAATAACCCAGCTCATGGAGAGGGGAGACCCACCGGTAAGTGTGGATGCTGTTTGCATCAGCTATAAAGCAGATATTCATACCGCTGGAGCATCTTTCTTGCTGGATATATCCTCAAGCACCCCTACCAGATCCGCGGTCAGATTACGGCGATCAAAGTTAGCTATTAAGCTCTGATCAGGATGGATGGTGAGATGCCCCTGCTCCCAAAGTGTGTACATCTCTACCAAAGTATTGGATATTTGCTGAACGTCCCCGGGGTGGACGACTACCCCGGATCTCGTTTCTCGGATCAGGTTTGCGGCAGCTCCGTGTGGGACAAGGGCGAGTACCGGTTTACCAGCAGCCAGGTACTCGAAAATTTTACCGGTAACCACAAATTCGCTTCCGGGTGAAGCACCAATGACCAGAAGAAGGATATCGGCGCTGATCAGGTGCGCGATGCTTTCTTGGTGGGGGAGATAACCGGTTATATGGATGATATCCTTCAGTTTCGATGTGCTGACAATATCCAGGGCTACACGACCAATATTTCCGACCAGATATACTTGAATTCGCGATCTGGGTATCCTACCACTTGCTATTGCCAGCTCAAGCCCCTCGAGGAAGCTCCTGGGGGTGAGTTCTCTGCTGTAGAAAGAACCTGTATAGACAATTGTCATCCACTCTTGAGAAAATCCTTTAGGCATGAGGCGCTCAAAGTCGGAACTGTCATAACCATTGGTGATGACAGTGAGTTTTTCTGGAGGAATATCACGGTACCGCTTCAGGAGATCGTCACGCATTTCTCCGCTAACGACGATCACCCGGTCGGCGTGGTGTATCACCAGAGCTTCCAATTTATTATTCACATATTTATGGAATCTGGTTGGCGGTCGCCTGGCAAAATTGCCTACCCAAGGATCTCGGAAATCGGCAACCCAGGGCAGTCCAGAAGATTTCTTCAAGGAATATCCAATCAGGTGATCTGTGTACGGAGGCGATGTTGAGTAGATTGCCTCCAGCTTGCTTTGATGAAGCAACTTATTGCCCATCCGCGTGGCAAGTGGATACCATCCGAGCTGTCCATCGACTATCAGCAACCAGCGTGCCATGAAGTTGCGCAAGCGCCAAGGCAGCCAGACGGGTATCTCAACGCTGGGTGGCGTATGAATGGCAATATGTGTCGATAATTCGCTGGAAATCGTCTCATCGTAAAGTCCGTAACTGCTGCTCTGTACGGTTAATATCTCGGGCATCCATCCATGCTCGGGTAGATACTTGGCGAATTTTGCTGTACGCTGAACTCCAGCACCGCCTGCAGGGGGAAAGTAATACGCGATAAATAATACGTGTCTCACGGAGCTGTCATCGATATTCAATTCTTATCTAACCTATCGCGCTGTCCTATCGCCAATTGATAGAGCATGTTCTCCAGTGCTCCCGACTTGAAATAATACTCTCCAATCTCTGGGTGAACAACATGGTTTGGGCTTTGTTCAATCAAGGCGATCAATTCTTCAGGCGTTTCGATGAAAAATGCTGTAGAGGAGTCGCATAGATGTAATACAGTCTGGTGGTTCGAGAATGGCAGGATGATGGTTGGCACACCCAGTGCCAACAATTCGTAGTGGCAGGTGGAGTAGATGCTGAGGTGGAAATCTGCGTTTGCTATCAGATGATATGTTGACGGCTCCTCAATCCCAAACAGCACCTCGACGCGGGGATTGCCATTAAATGCGGACAGATATCGACTTTTGTCATTTTCCCCGGGATGCAGCTTGAATCTGATCCGGCAATCAAGACGCTCTTCAGCCATTTCTAAGAACTGGCAGAAAAAATCAATTAAAGGCTGGACATCCACGTTCTGGGTTGTAATCACCAGAGTGATTATTTCTTCGCTCGTGCGGTTCCGCGCTATCTGGCGGTAATTGTCCATGCGCACGCTGCCAACCGGGAGTAATTCGGCATCCCAGAAATCCTCGCATGCTCAACTCGTTTTCCCAATATTCTCCGTAAAGAAATAATCTATCCGGTATGGGCAGCGATCTTTTTTGTGTAAGGGCGTCTTCAGTCCAAGAGTATCCGTTGTGATAACGATCAACCAGGCCGTGCTGGAGCTCGACCACCTGTACTCCTAGCTCCTTTGCAGCTGCAACAGGAGCATGATACCGGTATGCTGTTGTTAAGAGCAGATATTTTGCGTGGATTCGCTGGAAGAGCAATTTGTAAATTCGCTTCGCCCAGTAGAAATTAGCGATATGTGTGGATATCCTTTCTTCGGTGAAGGCTGGTAATCCGAATTCATCCCATATTAGCTGACTGAGCCGGCTCGCGAGTACTTTGCATGCTTCTGGTCGCGGCAACCGGAGCATAAGTGCAATAGCGAGGTTTAAGTTGATCGTGCTCAAGTGACTGGGTATCAGCGCTGTCTTGCTGCGCGGCAGGTAGTGAAGGTTGGCGAGGTTTTCAACTTTTACGAATGATCCCGTTCTTGCGAGCAGATCGTCGAAATAGATATCTTTGAATTTCCCACCCACATTTTCAGATCGGTTGGATGATTGCACCAGGGCGATAATATCAGATTGGGGAAGGACAGCCGCAGCTCTTGCATCGTGAATGGCAGCCCTGAACCGGTCGTCTACGCTCCATGGGGCAGATTTAATCTCTTTCTTTGCCTGCAAACTGTCTAAATGTGAGTATAAAGTAAATCGTAGAATTGGCCATATGGACCAGCGATCCAACTTGTAGTCGAGCAGCTTGTTGCGAACCTCGAACCTGCGGATCATTTCGTCCGCGATTACTCGATGTGAATCTATTTGGTCATTGCTAATAGTAGCCTGCATTATATATCCAGACCCAGCGAATCATTCAGAGTTGAAATTCGATTTGGAGGTCAACCAAAGCTTTGTCCGGGCAGGTATTGATTTTATACCTTTTAGCTCCTTTACCGAAAAGAAGCGCAATAATAACAGCATGACAGGGAATATGGACATAGCCATAGTTCTTAGAAAGATATTCAGGAACGGATTGGTAACATCTATTTGAACGCAGATCAGATAGCTGAACAATGCCGATAGCAAAGCGATAGCTATCCGTCGATATTCGATCGGTATCGGGTACACACGTCTAGAATCAAAATAGACCAGTATGGTGAGCAGGCTGTATCCTATCACAGTGTTCCATGCTGCAGCCATGATGCCATACCTTGGCATGAGGAGTATATTCAACAAAATATTAACAACTGCCGCGCTGAGCGTGTATAAAGCTAGGCGCCGCGTCGCTTTTGCATAGAACAGCTGATTTACGAGCATAAAATAAAATCCATGAGCGATAAATGCGAGCACAACAACCGGGACGACCATGTAAGCGTCCCAGAATGCCGGAGCAGCCATGATCTCTATCAGATCTTGTGAGAGTAGTGCGACTGGGAGGCTGAAGACCAGCATCAAGACCGTGAAATATGTCATGATCCGAGCGATTGTGTGAGGGGCATCTTCTTCCGTAGATGCAACACGGAAGAAGTACGGCGCCCAGGCCATATTGATGGACAGTAAGAGCAGGTCGAGTATCATCGCCATACGGTAGCCTAGAGAGTATAAGCCTAACTGGTCCAAGGATACGTATCTCTCAAGCAGAATTCGGTCTGATACGCTCAAGACCCATCCGGAGAGCTGGTGGGGTACGAGCGGAAGACTGAACTGAAGCGTTGCAGCAAGCATCTTTTTACGTAATGTGATGCTTGAGTTGCGTATTGTTATATATGTGAATGGGGCAAAAAATAACATTCCGGCAAGCAACTGGCCTCTGAGGCTGCCGTATGCTCCTTGAAACAATATAGCAACAAAATAGATGATGGCGAGAGTCATCACCAGGAATCGCCCAACTGTCATCACTACGTAATAAGGTGCCTGCTCCCGAACACGGAACAACATCAGGGGGATGACCGAAGCAGTGGTAAAAAATGAGATCCAGACGGTTAATAGTCCATAAGGATAAAATTCGATCTCATTGAAGAGCAATGTAAATATTTCATTGCCGCGCCATGTCAGGAGCAGTGATAGCGCAAAGGAGAAGGCTGTCAAGAATACCCAGACAGTACCGTAATAGGCACGCATTTCTTTCGGCTGATCCAAATAGTCGTAATAGAAACGCGTAACTGCGCCACTTAAACCAACTTCGTACAAGATGACAAGGATGGAGCTGATTGTCGTGGTAAGCGCTAATATCCCATAATCAGCCGGAGTCAGATATCTTGTGTATAACGGGATAAGAAAGAAACCAATTGCTTTTGGCAGCACCCCCCCTAATCCATAAATGATTGATTGACCACCCAGGACTTTTACACGTGCAAGCATGGGCAAATCATAACCGAGAGAATAGACAAGCGCAAGCAGGAAGTAAGCCTCGGAGACTTCCACCAGGCGAGTTTGCCCTGTCACCCAGTCAGACCATGCCCGTCTTGCTATCTGAGCAAATCTATGATATTGTAAGCAGGTCCTGGGCAGGTATTGCACAAGGATGTTCCTGAAAATACCGCACTGTTTTTTGGAAAAGCATCATGCCGACAAAACTAAGCCGTTTCTGCGATGGGATCATGGAGGCTGGCTGGCTTGCAGCTGTAATATTGGTCCCTTTGTTTTTTAACGTTTATTCGAGCAGGATATTCGAACCAGATAAAATCACCATGCTGCGCAGCCTGGCACTGCTGGTGCTGGCTGCGTGGCTTGTGAAGATTGTTGAAACGAGGGGATTTAGATGGGAGCGTATTGATCCAGGAAGCTCTCGAATTAAGTCGATTCTTCGGATTCCCTTAATCGCTCCTGTTCTGGCACTGGCAGTTATGTATATAATTGCCACCCTTTTCTCGGTCTCACCCAGTGTAAGCCTATGGGGTTCTTACCAGAGGCTGCAGGGCACATACACAACGCTATCTTATCTTGTATTATTTGCGGCACTGGTAGTTAATCTACGCAGTAAGTCTCAAGTTGACAGGCTCATCACGGTGATTATCATGGTCAGTCTTCCGATCATGTTATACGGTGTACTGCAGCGGTTTAAACTCGACCCTGTGCCTTGGGGTGGTGATACGTCCCGGCGTATTGCAGCAAATATGGGCAATTCGATCTTTGTCGCTGCATACCTGATCATGGTATTTCCACTGACCGTGGGTCGCATCGTAGACGCCTTCAAAGCGATCCTCACTGACAGCGACCAGCTTCTGCTGCCGGTTGTGCGGGCGACAATCTATATTTTTATAGCTGCACTTCAGGTTGTTGCCTTATACTTCAGCGGAAGCCGTGGACCCGCTTTGGGCTGGATGGCAAGCTCGTTTTTTCTGTTTTTGCTGCTGTCCTTGTATTGGGGGAAACGCTGGCTGACGATCACCACGGTTGCTGTTGCAGCGGGTATGGCAGTATTTTTGGTCGTGTTCAATATTCAGGGTGGACCTTTGGAAGGCTTGCGTCAATCCCCCGCTATCGGACGCTTTGGACGCCTGCTGGATGCGGAGAGCAACAGTGCGTTGGTTAGGAAGTATATCTGGGAGGGAGCAGCGGACCTGGTTTCGATCCATGAGCCTCTTGAATTCCCGGATGGCAGCCGAGACAGCTTCAATCTGTTGCGACCACTGATAGGCTACGGGCCGGAGAGCATGTATGTCGCTTACAACCCGTTTTACGTGCCCGAACTCGCCCATGTGGAAAAAAGAAACGCCTCACCCGACAGGTCGCATAACGAAACCTGGGATTCACTGGTCATCACTGGGGCTGGGGGGATCATAGTTTATCTGTCTGTATTCCTGTCGGTGTTTTATTATGGTTTGAAGTGGGTTGGACTGGTGCCAAATAAAAGGCAGCGCACGCTCTTCTTCTTGTTGATCTTAGCAAGCGGGGTTATCGGGGCTGTTGGTCTCGGGATCTGGCGGGGTGTTGAGTATTTTGGGGTTGGGATGCCGTTCGGAATGCTGATCGGTCTGCTGCTGTATATCACCCAGGTGGCGATATTTTCTCAATACCAAATGCCATCCAACTCAGGTGAAGCTACCCGATCGCTTGTTTTGATCGTCCTGCTGGCGGGAATTATCGCCCATTTCGTAGAGATAAATTTTGGTATAGCCATCGCTGTTACCAGGACGTATTTCTGGGTATTCTCGGCTTTGCTGCTGTGTGTTGGGTACATCCTGCCCCTGTATGGCGAGTACGAACCTGGCAGCCTGGCTGAGGCGAACCCAGGCACAGCCGTTCAGCAAGCTGCGAAAGGTGGGCGCGGCGGGCAGTCTTCGAAGAAGCGTCGCGGGCGAACTGGCGGCAGGTCGTCTGCAGACTCACAAGTCAGTTGGAGGGTCGCTGCGTGATAACGGCACTGCTCGTAAGCTTCGTAATGGTGACGCTTGCTTACAACTACATTTCTAATCCCAGTGGATTGCAGTCCGCTGTTGGGGTCATCGCCTCGGCATTGACAAAGCTCCCAACTCAAAAATTTTCTACATCCTATGGCATCCTGGCGTTAATGCTGTTAACCTGGCTGCTCGTATCGATGGTCCTTACAGCTGAAGCGCAAAGGTATGAGAGCGCCGGTGCCTGGCTGAAAGTGCTCGGTTTATCATTGCTGATTTCCGGAGCGGTGAGCCTGCTCTATTGGGTATGGCAGGCGGGCACCCTGGCATCAATGGCGCGCACGACTGCCAATGACCTTGCGCAGGTGCTTCAGCAGGTGCATCGCTATGAAAGCCTGCTGGCTGGGTTCTACGTGTACACTTTCGTAATCATGGCCAGCCTCGGTTTCCTGCTGCCGGATGGCATCACAGGCAGGCAGCCGGTGCTCACTATCGCTGGGGCTGTGACAGGGGTTGCCGGGTTAATCATCGTGCTTGCACTGACTGCCTATACCAACCTGAGGGTTGTCCAGGCTGATATCGCCTTCAAGCTGGCAGAGCCATTTTCACGTGCAGGGCAGTGGCCGGTTGCAATCGCTATCTACAACCGAGCCAACGATCTTGCGCCAGCGGAGGATTATTACTATCTATTTTTGGGACGAGCCTATCTGGAGCACGCCAAAACACTGCAAAACCCTGATGAGAGGGAGGCACTGATTGCTCAGGCTGAGAGCGATCTTCAAATAGCTCAGACGATCAACCCCCTGAATACCGACCATACTGCGAACCTGGCACGCCTGAACAGCCTATGGGCTTCATATGCAGGCACACCGGAGGAGAGGGCGCAGAAGATCGAAGATTCAGATCAATACTTTTCGAGGGCTGTCACATTAAGCCCTAACAACGCCCGCATCTGGGATGAATGGGCCTTGCTCTATCTCAACTTAATAGGAGACCCGGAAGCGGGTATTGAGCGATTGGATCGAGCTATGAGTATCGATCCGAAGTACCACTGGACGTACGCGCTCCTGGCAGATTATCACAACCGCAGCAGCCAAACAATCGAGGACGAAGAGAAGAAAAGGGACGCATTAATCAAGGCGGTGGGTTTATACAGCCAGGCCCTGGATCTGCCGACACCCGGTGAGCCGGCAGCAAAATTTGGATATGCGGTTGCTATCGCAGGACTGGAAGCCCAATTAGGAAATACGGTTGACGCTATCGTCGCTTACGAAAAGGCACTGGAACTTGCGCAGCAGGATAATGAGCGATGGCGAATCGAAGAGGTCCTCGGGACGCTGTATCTGCAATTGGGTGATGGGAATGCTGCCTTAATGCATTACCAGAATGCGCTGGCACTCGCTCCCGATGATCAAAAAGAAAGATTGCAGAACATCATTAATCAGATCAGTGGTTCTTAAACCAATGTAGCAATTATGAATGTTCTGACGTTTGGGGTATCTCTCGCCCTTAGTCTGCTGCTCGTGCGCGTTGTTCGAAACCTGAGCTTCCAGTACGGGCAAGTTGTGCAGCCCCGATCCGACCGCTGGCATCACAGACCAACTGCAACGTTGGGGGGAATAGCGATTTACATGGCTGCATTGGTCAGCGTCATCCTCAGTATATATATAAATTATGGTTGGAGTTATCCACACTGGGGATTGCTGGCAGCCTCCAGTTTTATGTTCTTCCTTGGTCTGTACGACGATATCAAGCATTTAACTCCCCCAGCCAAGTTAATTGGGCAGCTTATCGCAGCATCCATCGCTATTTATTTCGGCTATACCACCGATTTCTTCACACCCAGGATTGCCAACAGCGTAGTTGCTCAGATCCCGAATATAGGGCTGACTTTCCTCTGGTTGGTTGGGATCACCAACGCGATTAATTTACTGGACAATATGGATGGGCTGGCGGGGGGGATCTCTCTAATCACCGCGTTGATATTAAGTTTCTTCTTCTGGCGCCTGGGTGACACCAGCTTGTTGATCATCTCCCTGGGTCTGGCAGGCGCCATTTTGGGTTTTCTGGTGTTCAACTTCCCGCCGGCGTCGATTTTTATGGGTGATAGCGGCAGCCTATTCATCGGCTTTACCCTGGCTGTGCTTTCTATTGCGCGCCAGCCGCAGGCATCCAATGTATTCGCGATCATGGGCGTGCCAACGTTGATCTTCTTGCTGCCGATCCTGGATACCACGCTGGTGACCCTTACCCGATTATTGCGGGGCCAATCGCCGACGCAAGGAGGCAGGGACCACACCTCGCACCGGCTTATCGCATTTGGTTTAACCGAACGGCAGGCAGTTCTGGTGCTATATACGGTCGCTATCGTATCGGGTGTGGTTGCTCTGGCGCTCGAGACCCTGGATTACTGGCTGAGCCTGGTGCTGGTGCCTGTACTGGTCTTGCTGTTTGCCTTGCTCACCGCATACCTGGGCAGGTTGAAAGTAGTCGTTTCTGCACCCAAGAATGGGGGGATGATCTCCAGATTGGTCATCGAGCTGACATACCGGCGGAGACTGCTGGAAATTGCATTGGACATGCTTTTGATCGGGTTGGCATACTACCTAGGCTTCCTGACTTACAACCGCTTTTCGATGACGGAAACAGGGATACAGCTCTTTCTGAACTCTTTACCAATAGCTTACGCAGCCTCTTATGTGTCCTTTATCGTCTTCGGTGTGTACAGGGGAGTGTGGCGCTACGTTGGTATACAGGAGCTGATCCGCTACGGTCAAGCTGCCATTGGCAGCATGCTGATGGTTATGGGTGCGGTGGCTTTGATATATACCTTCGATCAGTATCCTCCCTCTATATTTATTTTCTTCGGGATCTATATATTCCTTGGATTGGCGCTGACACGTTCGTCATTTAGAATTCTGGACCAGGCACGTGGGCAGCAGGTTCGGGGTGAAGAACACAGGATACTGATATTCGGGGCTGGTGATTCAGGTGAGCTTGCAGTGCGCTGGATTATGACCAACCCACAACTCGGGTATCGGGCGATTGGATTTCTCGATCAGGATCCACTGATTGCCGGCAGACAAATTCACGGAGTGGACATACTGGGGAATGTGGATGTGTTGGAAAAGATCGTTGACCAAAAAAATATTGCTGGCGTCATCATCACCCCTGGAATGTTAGATGACAGCAGAAGTGTCGAAAAAATCCTCGATATTTGCCGGGCGAAGGGAATATGGGTGCACAGCTTGCGCATAGAGTTCGAGCAAATCGAATAGGGAGATCTGGATGAGCGAAGGGAAAACAAGAGTATTTGACAATCCGATCCCAATGGTAACCGTAAAGGGTAACCATCAGGAGATAGGTCAACAGATTGGCGAAAGCTGCCGGGAGCAGGTGCGGCGCAGCATCGAAAATGCTCGCTCGTTGTTGATGAGTGCCTACGATGAGCTGCAGCTTGATTGGGCCGGCGCGGAAATTCAAGCACGCAAGTATATTCCTTTTGCGCAAGAGCGATACCCTCAGTATGTGGAAGAGATTATTGGGATGGCAGAAGGTGCAGGGGTAAAGTTCGATGACCTGGCAGTCGTAAATGCCATGGAGGCTGTCACCATGGATGCCCTGCACCTGACCAAATGCACCAGCCTGGCGGTGAATGGGAGACATACAGCGGATGAGCACGTGCTAATCGGGCATAATGAGGATTGGCTTCCGGAGGAGGAGCCTGAAGTATATCTAGTGCACGCCACCCCGATCGACGAGCCACCCTTCCTGGCGATGACCTACGGAGGGCTGCTGCCTAATATCGGATTCAATGCCGCAGGAATTGCTCAATGCTGTGATTCTGTCTATCCCAATGACAGCCGGATTGGCATTCCCAGGGTGATCGTTTCCCGGGCAGTCCTGGGTGCTCAGTCACTCGGAGAAGCGATGCGCTGTATGCTCACGCCGCAGCGCGCTGCCGGGTACAACCATTTATTGGTCCATGAAAGTGGGGAATTATATAACGTGGAGGTCTCTGCAAGGCGATTCGCTATACTATATGGCGAAGATGGGTATGTGATGCACACTAATTTTTATCTTGATCCTGAGATGCGGGCCATCGAAGACGATTCTGACGAGCTGATCGCCACTCGGGTTCGCTACTATCGAGGGTTAGGGCTGCTAAAGTCTGCATCTAATCACTCGATAAAGTCTTTGCAGAGCATCTTATCGGATCATATCAACTATCCGGATTCGATTTGCAACCACGCGGAGAACGATCTCAATCCGTTGGATCGCGAGAAGACGATCAACTCGATGGTTATCGATCTGAGCTCAAAGGCCATGCATATCGCCTGGGGCAATCCGTGTACCAGCAGCTACCATACCTATCATCTGAACTCTTGATTGGCCGCCGGGCTGGAAGAATAGCTTCCAGTCTTGAAGCCTAGCGGGGCTTTCCCCACAACCCATATCCGCTTCGACGGCGGGATTCCCTTCGTTGAAGCTGCGCCAGTATTTCATCAACATGGTCAATCTTTTCATCTATGGCGGCTTTCAGCCAGCGCTTGCCCTTTTGGGCTGTTGCCAGACTGCCTGCTCCATAAGACCCAGTGGCTGTATCATCATCCCAGGGAGGGTTCGCCACAAGTGCTCCACCCTCGACCCAATCCATATAATACGAAGATGTAGCAATAAAATCGGTCTCATCGATAACACGATCCATGTGGACGAGATCCGGGCGGAGGTGGAGCATAAGGGCGGTCTCTAGCTCTCCGGCATGCCCCATGCCTCCAATCTTCGATGAGCGGTGTTCAGTGAGGGCTTCAACACCTTTGGGACCGGATAGGTACAGCCAGGTTGTCGCGCAGAATACATGCCTATGCCGTTCACCCGAGTATTTGGCGACCTAAGTCAGAAACGAACAGTTGCCCCCGTGACCGCTGATCATATAAATATGCCGGCAGCCGCGCCAAGCGAGCTGGTCGACCACTGCCAAATAGAAGTCCTCGAAGGCGCGTCCACCAATGTTGAGCGTTCCTGCGAACGACTGGCGGTGGGTGCTGACGCCATAGGGCATGGCGGGCAAGGCAGCAGCTTTCTCCGGGACTGTTGAGATAACTCCCTGCGCAATTGCACTGATAATCACAGAATCAGTATTCAATGGCAGGTGATGTCCATGCTGCTCGGTATGCCCTATTGGGACCAAGATTACTTTATCAACATCAGTCTCCGCCGGCCAGTTGTATCCCGGGGTGCGCATATGTGCACCTTCTTCGTTCACTGGGATCATGGTGATTGATGAACTGCCCAAATCCAGATTCAGACCCGAGGGTACAAGGGCATATACCCTTGTAAAACCGTCCTCTCGCAAGCTGGCAACCAGGTTTCTCACAACTGGAGAGAACATTCTGTCATCAACAGCCAGCGTACTTCCTCGCCATCCGTAGGGAATGGGTGGCAGCAAACCAATTCGGTCTGGGGAAGATACTGCAGCTGCGACCAGCTCGAGCGTGTATCCTGTGCCCAAAGGTATGATAAGCGGTGTGTCACACGGTAAGGCTGCTACTTCCGGATACGTAAGATCTTCGTAAGGGAAGAATTGGGTCATATCGTTGCTCCCTGATCTTGATTCATACGGGAATGGGGGTCAAGCACCCGGCTGTGAAGAAAATACGCTGAGATGATTCCGCCGGCAGCAGCCGCGATGAACGCGGCTGGGTAACCGCCTGCTTGAGCCAGAAGACCGCCGAGCAAGGGTGCCAGGATCGTAGCCGGGGCAATCAAGGTATTTGCCAGCCCGATATATGCCGGGCGTTCTGGAGCGGAGCCGAATTCCAAAATCATTGCCAGCCCTATTGTCCACAGGGCAACATTGGCAATGCCTGCCAGCAGGAATACCAAATAAAACCAATTTGGTTGTGGCGCGAACCAGGCAAGCAGACCGCTTAAAGAGGCTGCCAGAAGCCCGCCGGTCATAACCATACGATGGCTGTAGCGGTCTCCAAGCCAGCCCATGAGCGGGTTGGCGATAATCTGAGCTCCCATCAGTGCCCCGGTCATAAGCCCTACAGTTAGCTCGCTCATTCCTAGGATGGTAACAGCATACACAGTATAGAATGAAAACCCCATAACGGCGAATTGGGATAGCATCCTCACTGCGAGGAACCAGCGAAAATTGCGATCACGCCTGAGGATTGACACCAGCTTACGTGAGAATGAGAGACCGCTTTCGGGCAGGTTGGGTGAAGGGGTCTCGGGCTCGCGTGTTCCAGCAAGGAACAGCCACGAGACCAGCATGGCGATGCTGGCAAGCAGGAAGCAAAGTGCATAGTCCAACGGTGTATCCAGGCGTGTCAGGATGTAGCCAGCAGCGACTGCACTCCCGGTTGCAAGCAAATTAGCTGCTGCGGATTGGATGCCATAAAAAGTGCCCCGCCGATCGGGGGGCATAATTTTAGCGATCATGCTTTGCCAGGGCGTGGCTGCGAAGCCTCCTCCAAGTGCCTGCCAGATCAGCACCAAAAATGTTAGCAGCAGGGTTACCTGGGGGCTTAAACGAGGTGATACCAGGGCAAGTAAAGCCAATATTAAGAATGGTAAACGCTCTTGTGTGCTGATTACCAACACCATGGGTTTATACCGGCTCTGCCGAGATACGCGGTTGGCAATAAAAACCTGCGGCAGCTGCCAGCCGACGGAATGAAGTGCGGGGATCAGCCCAATCAAGATGGGTGAGCTGGTCAAGGTGCTGACGAATAGCGGAATTATAGTGACAAAAGATGCAAACCCAAGTGCAAGCCCGAAGAATGCTCCATCGGTGACGTTGAGGATATAGTTATAACGGAGATTTTTTAGGGTTTCTTGTTTCATAACTCATGTAATCAGCTGCCAGATTTCCGCAGTAATCTACTTTTGCGGTGCTCAATTTCTGGCAGCCAGCGAATCCTCATGAATTCCCCTGCAGAAGGCGAGTTAAGGCAGCTAAGTGCGCCGTCTGTCCAGTACAACGCCAGCTGGATGTCTTCAGACCGATGTTCGTAGTATTTTGCTAACTCGATATATGAATCGATATGGCCGTGGCCGGCTGCACTCTGCCATAGCGGTAAGGCGAACTCGAAATCTCCCTGTTGTTTGTAGATCCGTGCCAGGCGTTCGACTGCCTTGAAGATAATCTCATCCGGGATATCGCCATCCAGAATATCCGGATGCTCGAGACCATGGATGTAAAGCTGGGTGGCCGAATCGATATGGCCAATATCTTCGAAGAGGCGCGCCAGCGAGAGCAGGTCTACGCCATGCGTGCTGCCCTCTGTTAAGGGGTTGGAGAGGACGTCTGAAGTATGTGCCAGAAGAGCTGCCAACGAGACGACATCCAAGGCGTTGTGATAAAAAACCCCTCTCAATGCCTCGGCATAGCCGCTTCGTAAGTAGTCAAAGTAGAGCTGAGGGATCATCCACCCGGGGACATCTTCTTGCGAGCGCTGCGCGCCAAGGATGTGGGCTTCGATATACCCAAGTGTTCGGCTGGGTAGGCGGTCCCGCCATAGACGGCGGCAAAGATGCAGAAGGTCAACATGCGCATAGTCATAGAATGGTGTCTGCCAACCATGGCTTGTATACCTGGAAATGAGCAGGGGGATGTCAAAGGCTTTACCGTTATACGTCACAAGAGCCTGACAAGGTGCAAGGAATTCTTCAAGGGCATAGAGCTGGGCCGGTTCTTCAACTGGGTCGCGCATGAACAGCTGATGAAGGTGAAATTCGCCCTTGATGAAGCGCCCGGCTCCGATCAGAAAAGCGTAGGTGCCTGTACCTCCAGATAATCCGGTCGTCTCCGTGTCCAGAAAGGCAAATGATTCAATTGTGAAGTCGCTGATACGTGAGTCTCCGGCCCAATCGGCCAACGCATTCAAAGGCGCATCACTCTGGAGGGCACTGGTGCCGTGCGGAAGGCTGCCGGTATAAATTTTCTTTACGAGGTAGGTCTCACCGGTCTGGGTGAGGTATGCTTGCCCTTCCAGGATGTCATCCAGAGAACTGGGCAGCTTCCTATCAGGAATCTGTTCGATATCTCCAGTCCCTACTTTTAACGCCTAATGATTTGAGCTTATCGCTGAGGGTAGGCACGACTTTAAGGGAGGTAATTCAGGGGGTTGGGTTTAGCTCCGTTATAAACCATCTCGAAGTGCAGATGTGAGCCAGTGGAGTTACCCGTACTACCTACTGCGCCAATATAGCCGCCCTGAAAGACGCTTTGCCCACAGGTAACCGCGACTGCGCTCAGGTGGGCGTATGCGGTCTGCCAGCCATTACCATGGTCGATCACCACCATATAGCCATAGCCGTAATTGCTCCATCCTGAAAAGACGACCACGCCACTGTCAGAAGCGAACACTGCATTGCCCACCGCTCCGGCGATATCGATAGCAGGATGGATGCCCGAATAGCCATATCCAGAGATCGAGTGAGCAGGGGTTGGCCAGACAAAGGTACCTGTCCCTATCGCTCCTTCATAGACAGAACCGCAGTATCCATCACCATAATAGCGTGCTGAAGCCGGGTTGCTGCGCGAGATAGCTGGAGGACCCCAATCCTTTAGCTGCCGTATCCCTCCTGGCACGATCAACCAGGATCCTGCCTCGATGCCAGGATCACTGGAGTCGGCGACAGTTAAGTCGATTCGATTTCCGGGATAGCTGATAATCGAAGCCTGGTCTACCTGGAAGAATGAAGCCACTCCTGCAAGGCTATCGCCTGCATTCCATTGATAATATACACCATCGGTGGGCAAGATATTCAGCACCTGGTCTTGAGACAGCAGGTGAGGGTTATCCTCCAGGGTATCAAAATTTCCCCACAGTATTGTTTCGGGCTTTAAATTGAACACGTCGGCGATGCTGAATAAACTGTCACCAACTTCAACCGTGTAGGTGATCACATCCACCCGCGGCCGGTTGGGAATGGTGGTGTTGATCAGCGGAACACGGAGGATTCCGTTGATATCGCTCGCACCATCGAGTGATAGCTTCGCCAGTTTGATGTTGAACACGCTGTCACTGGCGGGACTGGGATCTGACTGCTCGCCAGATTCCAGGGTGCTTACAGGCGAGCCAATGGGTTCGAGTTCAGTTGCAAAACTGGCGGCACCTGTCTTGTTCAATCTTTCAATGAGCCCCGGCAGCCTGAACCAGGCGATAAATCCAAGGACTACCAGGCTGATCAGCATAAGAACGTTAACACCAGCGATTAACAAGCGTTTTGGGAAACTGGGTCTGAATTTATTTTCTTGATTGTCTTGCATACAGAAGGCTCCATTCAGCCATGGCTCGGGGCGAATTACCTGCCAATTCTACTACATTACAGTGAGTGGAGCTGAACTGATCTGTTCGGGGGCTTCAATGTGGTCTTGATGCTTCGACAAGAACCACTCTTGGCTCTAAAGTGTATAAGATGGAAGCTAGGCTGGCGATTTATCTAACTGGGCGCTGAAATCTAAGCTTGAGGTTACAGGCTGCTGGCAGACAAATTGGCGGCAGACATACGCGGTTGGCAGATCATTGAGCATAACACGATCTTTCAAGAGAGGCGGAGAGTTCACTGGTACAGGCGCAGCGGATTGAGCTACAACTATGTTTGGGCGGTAGCTGCTCCACAAAACGTCTGCGAGCGGCTTCAAAGCGGGGCTGGAGGCTTCGCCGATAAGGACGACTTCATCGATGCCTGAAATATATGCATCTGCTGCGCATAGCCAATTGCTAAATGCAGTTGGATAGCGTACAGCCTGGGTAATTACCGGCTCAAGCATCTTCCCGGCAGTCTCGAGCCACGCTTGATTACCGGTATAACCCGCCATTTTTATCAAAGCAAGGCAGGCAAGCGAATTCCCGCTGGGAGTGGCATTGTCCTGGATATCTCTAGGGCGGGTGAGTAGAGTTTCGTGGTCTTGGCGTGTATCGTAAAAACCATTCCCGGTATCTGCGAAATTTTCGATCATCTCGGAGGTTAACTTTTCAGCCGCGTTATACCAACGAAGATCAAAATCGGACTGGTAGAGAGCCAACAGCCCCAGGATGAGGCTGGCATAATCTTCCAAATATCCGTTGTGCTGTGCTGACCCATCCCTCCAGCTGCGCAGCAAACGATCATTTTGATAGAGCTCATCCACTAGAAATGCAGCATTGCGCTGAGCTGCTGCCTGATAATCTGGTCTACCAAGATATCGAGCCAATTCGGCAAACACGATCAGGGCCAACGCATTCCAGGAAGTGAGCACTTTATCGTCTGTGGCTGGACGGATGCGCGGCTCGCGAGCCTTGAGGAGCTGCAAATGCATGATATCAAGCCGTTCTTCAATCTCCTGGATAGGGATGGTGTACCGCTCTGCTAGCTCAATATTCGTGGCTGCTCTTTGTAAGATGATCTGCCCTTCGAAATTACCTAATTCGGGGAGCAGATAGGCACTGGAGAAGAGCTGGAAATCATCGGCATCCTTCAGTACGCTCTTGATCTCATCTGTAGACCAGACATAGAATTTACCTTCTTCGCCCTCGGAATCTGCATCCAGGCTGCTGAAGAAACCGCCTTTTGGGTGTGCCAGCTCGCGCAGGATGAAATCGAGGGTGCTCTGACATACTTTCTTGAATTGTTCATCTTTGGTGACCAGGTATGCATGCAGATAAGCGCTCGCGAGCAAGGCGTTATCGTAGAGCATCTTCTCGAAATGCGGGATCAGCCAGTCATTATCCGTGCTGTAGCGGGCAAATCCACCGCCAATTACATCGTACATGCCACCGCGAGACATAACCGTGAGAGCGTGCACGCAAACATCTCTGGCCAGTTTGTCGCCGCTGTTAGCCCGGCGCAGGAGGAACTCAACTGCCATAGCCTGGGGAAATTTTGGTGCGCTGCCCCAGCCGCCGTTCTGCCAATCATACGCCTGGGCAAGGGTGAAGGCAGCGCCTTCGAGGTCTCCGGCGCTCAGAACTCTGCGAGGCTGCATTGATCTGGTTGGCTTGCTCAAGGTGCTCGCTGATCTTCCGGGCAGAGGCATCTATTCCATGGCGGTCACTTTTCCAGGTACGGGAGACTGCCAGCAGGATCTCGCTGAATGCCGGCATGTTGAAACGCCTTGTTGGGGGGAAGTAGGTGCCTCCATAGAAGGGTTCTCCGCCCGGAGTAAGGAACACAGACATTGGCCATCCACCCTGCCCGGTCATGGCAACAACAGCATTCATGTAGATACCATCCAGGTCCGGTCTCTCTTCACGATCCACCTTGATGTTGATAAAGTTTTCGTTCATCAAGGCAGCCGTTCCCGGATCTTCGAAAGATTCATGTGCCATAACGTGGCACCAATGGCAGGCAGCATAGCCGATGCTCAAAAAGATCGGTTTATCCTGTCTGCGAGCTTCGTCGAGAGCTTCTTGATCCCACGGGTACCAATCAACTGGGTTATTGGCATGCTGTAAAAGGTAGGGCGAATTTTGGTCAACCAATCGATTAGGCACCACTATTCTCCAAATTCCAGCTCGAAATCCTCTTCGAGATTGCTCATGCCGGTTGGTTCGATGTCGATCTCGCCAAAAAGTGACTGTTGGGATACTTGAATCTGGTCACGTTTGATCAGCTCTAACATGGCTAGAAACGTAACCACGATTTCAAGGCGTGATCGGGTAGATTGTATGAATGAGTGGAATGTCGATCTACCAGCCAGTCTCAGCCTGGATACGATTTGATTGATCTTCTGGCGAATCGTAATTGTGGAAGGAGCTACAACGGTCTTCAATTCATCCTGAATTGTGCTGCCTGATAAGATGATCCGGGCAGCATCGATGAGATCATCCTTGGTGATACCGCTGAGATCCAGGCTGCCAGCGATCTTTGGGGGTGGCGACAGGCGAAGGTAGGTATGCTGCCCAAGCGTTTCTAAGTCAAACAGATGGGTTGCAGCTATTTTAAACTTCCTATACAGTTGTAATTGCCGGGCGAGCGCTTCTCCGGGGTCTTCTTCGCCTTCTTCGCGCAGTGGAGGTCGAGGCAGCAGGACTTCAGACTTTATTTGGATCAGCTTAGCCGCGATAATCAGAAAGCCGGACATCTCCTCCGCAGCGAGAATGCTGTGACTGTGGATATGAGCAAGGAACTGATCTGTCACCTGAGCCAGGGAGAGTTTGGTAATATCCAACTCAGCCCTCTCGATCAAATGGAGCAGTAGATCGAGGGGTCCCTCGTAGACAGGTGTCTCAACCCGATAAGCCTGTGCTTGCAGGTCAATCTCTTCGTCAGCCATCTTTGGCGATTATACCTGACAATTCCTCTAGCTCGTGCTATACTAGAACGTATGGAGGATCACAACATGATTGATGAACCGGTTCATGTCACCGACGCAGCTTTCGAGAAAGTCGTCTTACAATCTCCCATACCGGCAATCGTTGATTTTTGGGCACCGTGGTGCGGGCCATGCCGGATGGTTGCGCCAACACTGGATAAGCTGGCCAAGGAATATACTGGCAAGCTGCTGGTCGCCAAAGTCAACACCGATGAAAACCCTGAATGGGCGGGAAAGTATGGTGTGCAGGGTATACCAACCATGCTGTTTGTGTCTGGGGGCAAAATCGTACACCGACAGGTAGGGGCATTACCCGAGCCCATGCTGCGCGATGTTGTTACACAGTTTATTGACGTAGTAACAGTAAGACAACCAGAGTAAATAATATAAGATGGCGGGTATTTTTCCCCGCCATCTTTGTATTTAATCCCCTGCCACTCGTTCGATCTGAGCGCCGATTCGTCTCAGCTTCTCATCGACCCTTTCATAGCCCCTGTCGATCTGACCGACATTGCGAATGGTTGATTTCCCTTCTGCAGCCAGGGCTGAGATCACCAGTGCCATTCCGGCACGTATGTCCGGGCTCTCGAGGTTTTCACCGTAGAGCATGGTCGGACCTTGCACGATACAACGGTGAGGGTCGCAAAGCACGATTTGCGCACCCATTCCAACCAGCTTATCGATGAAGTACATACGGCTGGGATACATCCAGTCGTGGAATAATACACTGCCCTTTGATTGGGTCGCAACCACGATGGCGATGCTCATCAAGTCGGTAGGGAATGCCGGCCAGGGCATCACGCTGATCTCCGGGATGGCATCCCCCAGGTCTGGCTCGACGCTTAATAATTGCTCCTCAGGCACGATCACATCCTGCCCCTTTGTAACCCACTCTACGCCCAGCCGTTTGAAGACGACGGAGATCATGTCCAGATACTCGGGTCCGGCATTGCGGATGGTGATCGTGCTGCCGGTTACCACCGCCGCGCCAATAAAGCTGACTACTTCCAGATAATCCGGTCCAATTGTGAACTCACACCCATGCAGGCGGGGTACACCCTGGATATGCAAGGTGTTCGACCCGATGTCCTCGATCTTGGCGCCCATTTTATTGAGGAAATGGCACAACTCCTGGATATGCGGCTCCGAAGCAGCATTGCGCAGAATTGTATCGCCCTGGGCGGTTGCGGAAGCCATGATGGCGTTCTCGGTGGCTGTCACGCTGGCTTCATCCAGCAGGATGTTGGCGCCTTTGAGGTTTTTTGCCTGGAAATGGAAACGCTTCTCGCCGCGATGGTAATCAACCTTAGTGCCCAAAGCTTCGAACGCCAGGATGTGCGTATCTAGCCTGCGGCGACCGATGACATCTCCTCCAGGCGGTGGGAGAAGCAAGTCTCCCGATCGGGCGATCATCGGACCGGCAATCAGGATCGATGCCCTGATCTTACGGCACATCTCGGGATCAAGGTCAGACGGACGCACATCCCTTGCGTGTACCTGCCATGTGTGATCGCCCAGCACGGATATCTCCACACCCAGACTTTTCAGCAGGCTTTGCATGGTACGGACATCTTGAATGTCGGGTACGTTATGTAGAATGATGGGATCCTGAGTGAGCGTGCAGGCAGCAAGCAGCGGCAGGGCTGCATTTTTATTTCCTGATGGAGTAATTTCTCCGGATAAGGGCGCGCGACCCTGGATGATGAGTTTATCCAAATTCGCCTCCTGGGGGAAGATTTTGAGAGATGAAGGCAGGTTTGTCCTCGCCAGTACTGCTATAATACACCTATGTCAAATATTTTGCCACTCGTGTTGGCAGCGGCAGCCGGCTGGATGGCTGGCATATTGGTGAATTACACCGCGGATCAATTGCCGGTCAGGCGCAGATTTTCCCCTCCAATATGCCTGAACTGTGAGACAAAACAACCGTTATTGAACTACTTATTCTGGCCGAGAGTATGTCAAACGTGCGGTAAGCGACGAACTACGAGGACTGTAATCGTCGAATCAACTTTTATCATTGTATCAATCTGGTTGTGGATGGACCCGGGCACACGATTCGCGTTTATCGAAGGGCTTGTACTGCTGGCATATTTCGGCGTCGTCACTGTGATCGACATTGAGCACAGGTTGATCCTGCACCCGGTTAGCATCGTTGGTGGGATACTTGGGCTGATCTACGGCATGCAGCTACACGGCGTGTGGAGCACGGTAATTGGCGGGATGGCTGGATTCGGAACGATGCTGGTGTTGTACCTGTTCGGTATCCTTTTCTCGGCATTCCAGGCACGCAGACGTGGTGAGTTGCAATTTGAAGACGCCCTGGGATTCGGGGATGTCAACCTGGGTGGGATTCTGGGGCTGCTCTTAGGATGGCCCGGGGTTGTCGCCGGTTTGCTTTTGGCTGTGATCCTGGCAGGAGCATTGAGCCTGGTTTACCTGGTCTGGACACTGATCCGGAAGCGCTATGACTTAAGCCTGGCTATCCCTTACGGACCATTTTTGGTGGCGAGTGCAATATGGCTGCTCTACTTTACAGGTAGTTTGAGCTAGTAGCAATGGTGGCTGGTCGTAGGATATCTTCCAGGGGAGAAGGCCAGAGTCTGGTAGAGCTGGCGTTGATCATCCCTTTGATCTTAATCATGCTGGTTGGGATGATCGAAGTGGGCTTCCTGGTATTCAATTATTTGAATGCCCTCGACCTGACCCGAGAGGCAGCAAGATTCGCTTCAGTCCGGGATTATAATACGTCAACGACAGGCTCGGCGACCAGCGCGGACTGTACGGACAATTTGCTAGATTACTATAAAGACACCGCCTGTTTCTTCATCGACCCCTCTCTAAACCCGAATATCCCCCTAGATCCAAACAGGTACGATGATGTTACGATTTCAGTATTCACCGTTGTCTCTGGTACGACGGCGACAATCTCAGACCGCTGGCCGCAGGCACCCATCGATACTGATGGAGATGGCGTGTGGTCGCAGTATAATAATAACTGGACGAAGGATTGCCAGGGAAATGTTATCCACAGCCAGCCGATCTATACAAATGCGGACGTGGAGGCGAAATTTCTCTCCTCCGCGCCGAAGTCGAAAGGTCTGGTCCTGGTGGAGGCGCATATATGTTACGACCAGTTGATATATATCCCGATCCTATCGGATTATATCGGATCTCCATTCCGTATCCATACCTATACGTTCATGCCGGCACCGGAAGCGATCCCAACGCCCACGCCTATCCCTTGACTGCCTGGCAGGAGGGTTAATGTCGCAATATCGTTGGCTGATCAGCATACGCAATCCAGTTCTTATGAACTTGCGCATCTCCAGATTATTTCCGAGAAGGCGAGAGTCCGGTCAGGCATTATTGCTGCTGGCGATCAGCTTCCTGGCGCTGCTTGCATTTATCGGCCTGGTAACCGATGCTGGTTCACTGTATATCACATATACACAGCTCAAACGGGCGGTTGACGCCGCGGCAGTGGCCGCAGCCAACAACGTAAAGATCACCACGCCTGGCGAATCATACAGTGCAAGGAAGCTGCGGGTGACCGAAGCAGCTAGAGAACTGCTCTCCCTGCACGATATCACTGACTTGACGCTGGTGGAGGTGTATCTTTGTGATGATGCCACCAAACCGGCAGATTTTGCAGCCATGTGCCCACCTCCCGGCGACCCGCCAAGAAAGCTAGCATATGTCAAAGCTGTCCAGGACGCCCCGGTTTTCTTCCTGCACTTATTCGGGGTCCAGACAGTGCCTTTCTCTACAAGCGCGGTAGGGGAGGCAGCAACGGTTGACCTAGTGCTGGTAATCGATACTTCCGAATCGATGGCTTCGGATTCTTGCGACCAGGCACCCGCCGGGGATGTCGACCCGCCCTGCACGCCCAACTATGACCCGAACGATTTCAATCCCGCAGCCTGCAATGCCGCAAATGACTGCTACCCGCTGCGCCAGGCAAAGGATGCTGCCAAATCCCTGATTGCCCGGCTGCTGCCAGGATATGATCAGGTGGCAGTGGTGCATTACGATTTTCAGGCGCACCATGTATTTGGTCTATCGTCGGATATCGTCGCGGCGATGGCGGCAGTAGACACGATCCAGGTGCACGACGATGCTCCAGCCGCCAAGCTTGAATGGTCGAAACCCAGTCCGCTGGGCGGATACAGGGAGTTCAACCCGATATTTCCCGATGATAGAGATGGAGATGGACAGGATTCAGATCCCAGCGCACTCTGCACGGACCTAATTGATTACCGAACCGGCCTAGCTGGAAAAGATCTTTGGGACGATATAACCGGGGAGCCGTGCGACGATGACACCTATCTGGATGCGTATGACTGGAATGGCAATGGAGACTTTACCGACGATGGCGGCGTACCGATCGCTTCGTTCGAGCAGACTTCCCAGGTCTCTACCTGCATAGGCTGCGGCATCCGTGAGGCAACAAATGTACTCAAGGGCGGCGGAAGACCGGACAGTGTCTGGGTGACGGTATTTTTATCGGATGGAATTGCCAACTTGAGCGATACAAATGCCACCAATCCGGTAATACCCGCAAGCTTTATCTACGGATTCTGTGGAGATGACCCTGCAACACGATTCTGGGGGTCATATTGCATCGATCGAAACCAGGGAAGCAGCGCGGGCCGGCACTGCATTGATTCGTCATTTTCCGAGTGCCCACCGGGAACATCCCACACAACCCAAAGCGGTCCATACAGCGTTGAGGATTATGCTTTTGATCTGACGGATGAAGCCGCCCTGCTCATATCAACTAATATGAACGAGCCATCTGGGGAAGATATGGTGATCTATGCAGTCGGCCTGGATGCTGCCAGAGTTGGAGCAGATATCTTGCGTTATATGGCAAATCTCGGTGAGGATGGCGACCGTACAACCGATCCCTGCCTTGGCATGGCAGCAACTAGCAACTGTGGTAATTACTATTACGCGCCTACTGGTGCCTATCTTGATCAGATTTTCGAGAGCATCGCATCGAGGATCTTCACCAAGATAAGCCGATAGCCGGTCTGCCGTGAGATGCTGCATTGAAAACCTCTAAAAAACGTGTAAATTGTATTAATTACTTCAAGTGTTATAATGTTGCATGTGAGCAGCCAATGTGAACCAGGGAGAAATAGCTTTGAATTGGCTCCGGTCTCGCCCTAAGGCGAGAGCGCAGGCAATCCTTGAGTTTGCCCTCGCTTTACCTTTATTGCTGGTATTGATATTTGGCATCATCGAGTTCGGCCGTCTGGTCCAGGCATGGCTGGCAATACAGAACGCGGCTCGTTTTGGACTGCGTTATGCTGTGACGGGGGAGTATGATCTTGGCTACTGTTCCATGGCAGCCTTTGCCCTGGGTTATGATGCCGGGGATACATACAGCACCGGCACATATGATTGCAGGGTTCCACCTTCCTACTGCGCTTCACTACCCCCGGCACAGCAGGCGACATGTGATGCTGAGCAGATGACCGCAGAATTGATCGATTGGGCGCGTCTGCCCTCTATTCGCGATGCTTCCGAATCCGGTGCTGCCGGTGCGGCGTTGAATTTGAATCCGTCTATCTCTGGCGACTACATTAGCTACCTGCTGAATAACGCACTGAGCTACCTGGGCAACCCCGCTCAGCGCGGTTATTTCCACGTCATGGTGTGCAGCAACAGAGATGCGGATGGTGTTCCGGGGAATGACTTTTTGAGGGATAACACGACCCTCCCGGAAACCTGTCTGCATATCTCACCAAACCCAGCTGTGTATATGGATGACGCAGGAGACGCAGGCAACCGTGTGCGGGTGACCGTCAGCTATACACATCCGATGCTCTTGCCGCTGATCAGCAGCCTCTGGCCAGAAGTGCCGCTGGTTGCGTGGCGCGAGGGGATTGTTGAGCAGTTCCGTGTCTCACGCATTACCGGCGTAGGCAGCCAGATCGGTGTTGTGCCGTCATTGACACCAACTTCTACCAGCAGCCCGACACCAACCGATACCCAAACACCTACAATTACACCCACTGCGACAAATACTTCCACCCCAACCAATACAGCAACGCCTACTGCGACACCTACCCCGTCATGTGATGATCTGGAAGTATATGACTTCCTGCGATTTAGTGATGACAACCTGGTAGTCCCGTTATATAACGCCAGCACGGTGTGGCCTGTGACAATCGGTCTGGTCACCACGACCTGGGATGAATTCGAGGGTCAGCCGGGTGGTCCATGGCATGATCAGGTCACCCCCTTGCCAACGAATGTCTATTTCGACGTCTACACTTTCGGGGGCAGTACGATTTTAGACGCTTCGCCTGATATCTATATCGACCACCCCGGCACTGTAATCGGCCATAATATCGGTTTGAATATCAGCCCTGTACAAAGCGGGTTCTTTGGACTGGATTTCAGTCACAGCTTCACTGCAATCCCTACTTACTATCATGGTAGGGATTTCGAAATGGCGTTGAATTATTCGGTAGGTGGGCTGCTTTGCCCGGCGAAGCAGATTACCGGCAGATACGGTCCAACGGTGAGCATCACCAATCCACTGCCAAATCCGGTTACCGCGCCGTTTACTGTCCAGGCTAGCGCTTCCGATCCAGACGGGTCGATCGGCAGGGTGCGATTCGAGGTATGGAACGATACTGAGACCATCATGCTGGGTTATTTCAATGATTCAGCGGCTCCTTACTGCCTGTTCGATGACGCCGGAGGTGGTTGCATCGACCGCGGGCTAGGGTATATCTGGCCCAATGGGACGACAGCCATCGCCAACGGTCGTTATGTGGTCTATATCGAAGGGCGTGATAATGACTCTCCGTGGCAATACACGCGCATCCGCACAACGATCGATCTGAATTTACCTAACCTTGTGCCCTGCAACAATGGTGGAAATGGACTGCTCGGGGAGTACTATACCTGGTCGGGCGGCTCGCCCCCGAGCAGCTCACAGATCAACAATCTTGTGCTCGCGCGGATAGACCCGACAGTTAATTTTTCGTGGGGTTGGGGGTCTCCTGCTCCGTCCCTACCGTCAGACGGATTTGCAGTCTATTGGTCGGGATTTGTACAGCCGAAGTTTGACCAGCCGGAAGCCTACCGGTTTTATGTGCGCACCGATGATGGCGTCCAGCTGCGAGTCAATGGACAGCTCCTGGTCAATGAGTGGTACGACCATAACACACGTGAATACAGCGGGGTGATCAACCTGGATGCAGGTTGTCCACTATATGCGATCGAAGTCAGATACTATGAAAACAATTCCAATGCGGTTGCCCAACTTCGTTGGGAGAGCTCGAGTATTCCATACGAGATTATCCCGGCTGCTAATCTATATCCCCCGGTAGGTCCGCTGCCTGCGACCTCGACGCCGGCGCCAACCGCGACCTCCACCAGCACCAGAACACCGACGATACAGCCGACGGCAACATATACGACCCAACCGCCTCCGCCAACCAGCACTGCAACCCCTGGGGGAATTCCAACTGCTACCGCGCCTGGTGCTACGCCGACCCCAAGCCCAACGGTTCCGACCAATACTCCAGTCCCCACAGGGACTTCTACGACGACTGTCTCGCCCACCCCATGCCTGACTCCGCCAGATCTGGGTGGCTGCAGGTGATCAAATGATTTCGGCTTGATTAATAACTGACTGGCAGTGTACCGTCAGTTTTTAGAAAAAGGGCGACACCGGAGTGTCACCCTTTTTTGGTGCGCCCAGCATGGGCGCTGGCTAGAGGGTGAAAGACCCTTGCGGAGGTTGGTCGCACCAACCGCTAGCTGAAGGCAAGGGCGCTGTCGTGAGGCAGGGTCTGAAGGAAGCCGAAGGCAAACCTGGGACTTGAGGAACACGAACCTCATAGGAGGCTGTGAGGCTGGACGAGTTGGCCAATAACAACGAAGTCCGATGCGACCAAGAGCCGAAGCAGAAAATGGGGCAGGTGTGCAGGGAAAGTCAGCGTTCTTACCTGGGGAGGTCTGCCGTGAGGCCGGGAACGGTAACCCTGATCGAGAGGTCAGGCTGAGGCGGCAGAAGTCAGCAGAGGCCATAGTACCAGCGAGAGCTGGGAAGGGCTGAACATCGAGAGGATGAGTACGAAGAGCAGTTCGAGGAACGACAGAGAAAGCTGAACGCCTCGGATAGAGGCACTGCTGAGCAAGCAAAATGGGTGAAGCCTGTGGGAGTTGTGCAGAGGGCTGAGTCGTTCCCGACACGAGACGGAGGAAAATCCAGCGCCAAGAAGGGTGCCTTTCTCGGTGAACCGCCGGATGCGGACCCGCATGTCCGGTGGTGTGAGAGGGGGCGGTTAGCCGCCACCCCCTACTCGATTAATTTGCAGTTGAGCGTCAGGCTACGCGGATGCCTGTGCCTGCCCCCGCCCAAACCAATTTCGCCACTCATGCTTTTCCCAGATCACCAAAGTCGGAGCGGCGATGAAAATTGATGAATAGGTACCGCTGAGCAGCCCAACCAGCATCACGAGGGCAAACTGCTGAAGGGTAACCCCACCAAAGAGCACCAGAGAGAGCAGGATGAATTCGACAGTCATCAGCTGGGTGTTGATCGAGCGCTGTAAGGTCTGCACGATCGAATGGTTGACCAGGACTTCGAAATCAAGCCGGCGGTGGATGGTGCTGTTCTCTCTTACGCGGTCGAAAACAACGATCTTGTCCTGTACGGAGAAGCCGATCACTGTCAGCAAAGCGGTGAGGAAGAGGGCATCGATCTGCCAGCCCAAGAGAAGTCCACCGATAGCGGCCAGACTGATCACGACGAATACGTCGTGGAACATTGCGAGAATGGCGCAGATGCCAAATCGAAATGCGTTCTGGACTCCTCGGAATTGGTAGGTGATGTACAAAACTACGATAATGGCTGCGACCGCGATGGCGAGTGCTGCTCGCGAGGCAACTTCTTGACCAATGGTTGGTCCAACGCTGTCATAACGCAAGACGATCAGAGTGTCTGAAAATGTGTCTTCAAGAGAAGAGATCACTTGCTGGCGCTGCTCTTCATCCAGGAAGCTGGACCTGGCAATTACAGATCCTTCTCCCGTGGTCTGCACGAGGATATCCTCTATGCCAAGATCGCGATACACTGCGATGATCTCCGCAGGCTGTGGGACGTAACCAGATTCGAAGCGGACTTCAAACAGCGAGCCTCCGGTGAAGTCAATTGCCAGAGGCAATCCCTGTGTTGCCAGAATGATCAGCCCGGGTACAATCAGCAGGGCAGAAAGCACAAAAAAGTAATATCTTTTTCCAATGATATTGATCATTATTCGTCCCTCTTTACAGACCGAACCATCTTTCAAGGTTGGTAGGCTTGGCAGCATCCAGGACGATGCCAAGAATGGTTCTTGTGACAATGATGGCAACAAAAACGCTGATGAAGACACCAATCGCAAGGGTCAGAGAAAATCCTTTGACAATGGTTGCTCCGAAGGTGCTCCCAAACCAGAACAAAATCCCGCAGGTGATCAGGGTAGATATGTTCGAATCTCTGATCGAAGGCCAGGCTCGACGCCATCCCAAATCCATCGATTGCGCTACCGTCCTACCAGCCCGCAGTTCTTCCTTCATGCGTTCGAAGATCAGGATGTTGGCGTCCAGAGCGCTGCCCGTACTGAGCAAAAATCCTGCAATACCTGCCAGGGTTAGTGTCACCGGAACGAAGCGGAAAAGGGCAAGCGCGATCAAAGCATAAATTAGGATAGAGACGTCGGCTACAATTCCTGGAACACGATAGTACAGCGCCATGAACAAGATGACGATGGTGAAGCCGATAAGACCCGCACGCAGACTTTTCTGCAAGGAGTCCTGACCCAGCGTTGGTCCAACTGTGCGCACCTCAACAACCTTGAGGGGGATGGGCAGCGAGCCATAGCGCAGCTGGACTGCGAGGGCGTTGGCGCTCTCCAGGTCGAAATTGCCAGAAATGATCCCCTGGCCGTCAGTTATCGCCTCGTTGATACTCGGCGCTGAGATTACCTGTTTATCCAGTACGATAGCAAGGATATTACCCACATTCTGTGCGGTATAGTCCGCAAAGGTTCTAGCGGCTTCGCTGTTCAATTCGAATTGGATTTGATATTGACCTAATTGGTCTCGAGTGACATTTACGTTGTTCAATCCGCTGCCGGTCATCACAGTTGGAAAAGGAGGCAGATCCAATGGCAGCTCGTCTTCACCCGTCTCCAAATCCGAGGAAGTGGGGATATCGGTCTGTATGCGAGCACCCACCAGGGAGATAGCTTGTTCGGGTGGTATGCCGCTCATATCGACGAATTCCAGCAGACCGGTCTGCCTTAATGTAGCCAGCGCTTTTTCAGGATCTGTCTCACCAGGCAGCTCGACTACGATGCGCCTGTCGCCCGCTTGCTGGACGACAGCTTCTGTCACCCCAAGCCCGTTTACACGGTTCTCAACAATTGTACGAGCAGTGGCCATCGACTGCGATTCGATCTGGGTGTCTTCGGGAAGATCTGCTTCCAGGAGTGCCTGCACCCCTCCCACCAGGTCGAGTCCGAGGCGGGTTTGAATGTCACGATCGAACCCAAACCCGTGGATGCCTGGGTTGTTGGGGAAGTTTATCCACGCAGCAAGCAAAAGGATAACAACGATGAGGATCAGTGGGCGTAAATATCTTCGCATTTATCTATCTTTCCTCCAAATTCCACACAAATGCCAGCCTGACGCTGGCAACAGACGGCATTATACTCCCAATCAAAGGTAATGTCCAACAGCGTAAAAGGACATAACCACAAGCAGGATATTGATTGGGTTATTCCCCATTTAAAAACTGCAACACTCCAGTCAGGACTTGCTCGGTTGAGAGGGTGTCGGTCTGAACGTACAGATCGGCGTGCTGGCGGGCATGTGAGAGCCGTTCCAGTTGTGTATTGAATTCAGCTTCGGTCAGATTCAGGTTTTTACGAATGATGCTCACCTGATATGAAACATCCAGAAATATCAAGATATCTGGTTTCGAGATTTTCTGCCACATCTCCTGGACATAAGAATGCTCCTGTGCGATATGACTGATAGAAATTCCGTAGTTCTCTAATCCTTTAGACAGCGTAGATTTCCCAGCGGCACAAGGTCCAACCACGCCGATCTTTCGCTTCATCGCTGGAGCACCTGACTGTTGTCGTTTATCAGGGTACTCAATTCTTTTATTCCCCCCAAAACTGCGATTGTATCCCCGGCATCTAAGTGCTTGTCCGGGGACGGGTGCATATCCATATCGTTATCACGACGCAGCAGTACACAACTGACGTTATAGTGCTCTTCGATCTCCCCAACGCTGAGCCCAATCAGTGAATTGTGCTCGGCTATCTTGCAGCGGGCAAGGCTGAGCGACCGGCCTTCGATAGTGATCGGTCTGGTAATTTCTACATCTGCGGCAGCTGAGGCAAAGGCTGGTGCTGCCATGCTGGTCGCGCTTAAAGCGGTAAAGCCAAACTGTTTTTGCAGCGCCTCCGCAAAATCATCATCGAATATTCTGATCACGACAGTGATCTTTGGATTATAGCTGCGGGCTTTCACCGCAATTTGCAGGTTGAGGCTGTCGTTTTGGGTGCAGAGGATAATCGACCTTGCCCGCTCTACACCTGCAGCAAGCAGCGCAGCCTGGCGGGTGGCGTCGTCCTGGATTACCGGTATGCCCAACCTTTGGGCGTTTTCCACCAGATCCGCACTGGGGTCCAATTCGATGACGACGATATCCAATTCCATCTCGGCCAGGCTGCGCACAACCCGGTAGCCGAGATGGCCCAATCCGATCAAAATGATGTGGTTATTCATGATAGAGGCAACAGTCATTTCCCATTCCTTGTGACGCGCACGCCGGTTAAAGAACATATAACCAAAATCTGCCACCCCCTGCGCTAAAATTCCAATCCCGATAACCGGCATAAGAAAGTAAAAAAGCACCAGATACCAGGCGTCCGGAAACTCTTCGATAGATTGCAGGAAAGTAAGAGAAAGTGCCTGGTAAACGGCTTCAACAAGACTGTCTACCGGCTCACCCGCAATGATCGACAAATAATAGTAAAGCAGCCCGCCGCCAACAATCGCAAGGCTAAACGCGATTAATGGCCAACGAAATTGAATAAATAACAGCCAGCTATCGCGAATGGCTGCCTGGGTGTGGCGAGGTAATTTGTTGAGAAACACCCTGGCTACTCTCAGCTATCCAGGGGGAGCTGGACTGTCATTCTCCGGACAAGGTCTCCAGAGGAACCCGTTACGCGTAATACGACTACGGTCACATCATCGACTGGACGACCCTGGTCCAGGGTAACAGCAAGGTGAAGGAGGTCGTCAGCGATCAGCTCCGGTGTTGGGTTTTCTTCAATCAGCAATTCTTGTAGACAGCTGGCGATATCCAGAGATTCTCCGGTTCTCGAGCCGGCATGAACAAGACCGTCAGAGAATAATACCGCGGTAAGCCCTTCTTTCAGGGTCACTTCACTGATAATGGGACGTGTATCGCGGTAAAGACCAACGGGCTGAGAAAGAACATCCAGAACATATATTGACTCATTTTCAGCGAGCAGGACCGGCGCCGGGTTATTGCGCGTGATGACTAGAGTATTGGTCTGCTTATCGACCGAGAGGATATTTAGGGTGGAGGAAACTTTGCCACTTCTCTCTGTAAAAAGCGAGTCGGAAGCAGCCCTGGCAGCGGCACCATCCCTAACGCCCTCAGCGAGCAAGGTGATCACCTTGCGGACCACCAGGGTTGAGATCCATTTAGCACCGCGCCCGGAGCTCTGTCCATCTGCCATTACGACCGACAAGCCACCGTTTGGGCGCTCTACAATCTCAACGGTGTCTCCGCTGTTAGATGTAGCATATTTCTTGACCTTGGCTACGGCGATGCGTACTTCCATGCGATAAATTTACCATTATTTTCCTTTACAGGGTAGAGGCAGCTTAATGGTCTGGATGGGTACTATCCGCTTCAAATCTCGTCGACAGGGTGGGCTACTGCAATCAATACCTGACTAATACCAACCTGTGGAAGATGGATATCGATATGATAACCAGCCAGCTCAATTGGCTGCAGGATTCGGTCTGTCGTCAGTTTATCCAATCGAGCAGGAGCCTGCCCGGTGAGGTGGTGGAGCAGCTGCACAGCCTTTACCGGGAGGTTGGTTCCAGTGAACACCGCAACTGGCATCACGATCAGGGTACCCCCGGGTGCCAGAACCCTCTTAATTTCGGAGAGTGTATCGGGATCAAAAATGTATTCGGTAGGAAATGTGGTCACAACATGATCGAAGAATTGGTCAGGAAAAGGAATGCTTTGCGCATAGCCATTAATAATCAGTGGATTCCATGACGTTGAAAGCAGCTTCTTGAATGCCAACTTATTCATGGGTAGGCTTTCATCGACTGCGACCGACAACTTACCCAGCTCGAGCAGCATCGCTTGCAAATGGCCAGGTCCATGCCCGAGTTCCAGGATTGAGTTGCCTTTGAGGTGGGGAAGGACGGCAGCGACCCATTGCTTCCACAGCCCTAGTGAGACGATCGCGGCGACGTAGTCGTATGCCCAGGCAAATTGGTGGTAAAGGAGGTAAAAGAATACCTTTAGAAATGAATTCAGGATTGCAATTGGTATAGAGGGCGAGCTTCGTTCGTGTGTATACAATGACGGGAACGGCTGGACCGTTTAGACGGGTGAGTATTCGGGCAAACCAATTTTTAACCAGGTAAGAGAACCGGCAGCCTGGCAGGGTAAATCTTATAACTCAAATCGGTCGCATTTACTGACTGGATCTCCCCGTCGGCGTGCAAAGGAGTGGGTGAATCAACTCGGATATTGAGCCATTCGGTATGGATTTCGTGGATATTGGGATGTTCTACATAGTTCCCAGGACCTGATTTCATCGTCTTCGGCAGAAGCATAAGCATCTGCATACGTGAGCTCATATATCCGTAAACGAAGGTGAGTTTGCCATCATAAGGATTGGCATGCGGAGCCATGTAGAGACCACCTGTAAGCGGGCAGTTACCTACCGTAACCAGGGTCATAGGGCCATCGTAACGACCATTGTCCCATTCCAATTCGATCTGCCAGCTGGGATTCTTCATTATCCCCCTGACACTGGCTATAACGTAGCGCAGAATACCGCGCAAGTTCCCCATACTCTGCTGAATTAGCGTGACCGTGGGTTCAAGCCCAATGGCAGAGTTGTTGTCGAAATATCGCGTTTGAGAATCCTGCCCGTAGACCACCTCGCCGATGTCGATCTTGCGCAGATTGCCTGCGGATATAACCTTCAAGGATTGGGTCAGTTCGATGGGCAAGCCCAGGTTGATAACCAAGTCATTGGCTGATCCCAATGGGATAATACCGAGTGGGGGAGGCTCATGCTCGCCGCTGGCCAGGAGCATTCCGTTGACGATCTCGCTGATCGTCCCGTCGCCACCAGCAGCGATGACGGGCGAATACCCCTGCTCGACAGCCTCCCGCGCTATCCGGGTAGCATGTGCTGGTCCATCGGTTGATGCAATATCGTAATCGATACCTAGAGCACGCAGCTCGTTTTCAACATTATCTCGCTGCGACTTCGCTAACCAACGCCCTGCATATGGGTTTAGAATCACCTTTGCTTTGTTCATCCTGTTTACCTCAAACACCTAATTCAATTCAGATATGGCAGGGCTATTACTGCCAGGCTTAAAAAAATCAGGAAGCCGAATACATCTGTAATTGCTGTCACAACAACCGTTGATGCAATCGCAGGATCCAAACCAAATGCATTTAACGTTAATGGGATCAAGGTCCCAATAAATCCGGCTACGATCATATTGCCTACCACCGCCAGAAGGATAATTAATCCGATGTATGGATCATCTTGCCATAAAGCTACGCCAATACCGATAATGATTCCTACTCCTAATCCTTGCAGCAAGCCAACCCATATCTGGCGTGCTCCAATCCGCAAGAGATCACTTGTCTCTACCTTACCCAGAGCTAAGGCACGGACGAGCATCGCGACGATCTGACTGGCGGAGTTGCCACCTAGACCAGCAACCACTGAAAGGAATGCCGCCAATATCGCCACCCTGGCGATAACACTCTCGTACTGGCTGATCACCCAGGAAGCAAAAAGGGCTAATATCATGTTCAAGTAAAGCCATGGCAAGCGCCCTTTCAATTGGTCAATCACCGGGCTTTCCGGATATAGGTCCGTATCGCTGACCGATGCGAGCCGGTAGATATCCTCGGTTGCCTCATCTTCGACCACATCCAGGATGTCGTCATGAGTGATCACGCCGACCAGCCTGTGCTGGCTGTCAATGACCGGGATGGCTGCCAGATCATATCGTGTCATGATCCGGGCGACTTCTTCCTGATCGACACCCACGCTGATCGATATGACCTCCAGATCCATAATCTGGTTGATGGTTAAGTCGAAATCGGCAAGCACCAGCTCGCGGAAGCCGACTACCCCGATCAATCTCTTGTCCCGGTCAACAACGTAGAGATAATAAGGCACCTCGATGTCAAGGTGAATTTCACGGAGGAAGGCGATCGCCTGCTGCACCCTGGTATTCTTACGCAGGGCGATGTACGAGGTGGTCATCAGGCCGCCGGCGGTCTCATCCGGGTAGCCCAGCAGCGGGATTACTTCATCCGCATCTTCCATCTGTGCCAGGGCTTCGGATACGGTCTCCGGGGGTAAATCTCCCAGGAGGTCGGCGGCCTCATCCGGCTCCATTTCATCCAAAACGTTTGCCAGGATCTCAGTGGGCAGAGATTCGATAGCCTCCAGCACATCTTCGTCTTCCAGCTCTTCGAGCAAATCGGCAGTCGTACTGATGTCGAGCGCGGGCAATAGAATATCCTGTTCGACATCACTTAAGGAATTAAAAACCTCCGCCTGGTCAACAGGGCGGAGTTCCACCAGGATGCTAACTGCATCGTCTATCCGCTGGGTGTCGAGGGCAGCCTTTATTCGTTCAACGATGAGGTCAGTGGATGTCTCGGGCATGGCAGCAGTCAGGCTATGTGAGTTTGTACTTCGATGCCGATCTCTTTCAACCAATTAATGGAGTCGTCGATGACGCCAGCATTTCCCGCAAGCTGGACTTCGATCCAGCGTTCCTCGCCACCGATCTGGGCGCGCAGGATATTCACTGTGATGTCATAGCGACGTATCAGCTGGTTGATGACAGGCACACTCAAGAGGGCTGGGGGATACACAAGGCGGACAACCTGGTCAGACATGATTTCCTCCCGGATTATTGAGGACAAAGATTTGGATTTACAGCTAGTAGGTCCGAATATATATTATTGGGGCGCTTTATAAGAGAATTTTAACATTAATCCTGCATGATTGCCAATTGTCCGCATCCAGCTTGAATGTCAATCCCCCGCCGGGTCCGGACGGTGCAAGATATGCCGTTGGTCTCTAGAATATTTTTGAAATTGATAACTCGCTCTCGGGATGCAGCCTTGCCAAGATAACGCTGGGTCGGGTTCAGAGGGATCACATTCACATGACACAATACACCTTTTACCAGACGGGCGAGCTGATTGGCGTGCTCGGTTGAATCATTTATGTCATCGATCAGCGCCCATTCGAAAGTGATACGCCGGCCAGTTTGAGTGACATAATCACGACAGGCATCCATTAAATCAGCCAGTGGGTATTTCCTGTTAACCGGAAGCATAGAACTACGCAGCATGTCGTTAGCGGCGTGTAGGGATATTGCCAGGTTCACCTGCCGCCGCTCTTTGGTAAACCGGCGAATTGCAGGCACGATACCAACCGTGGAAATGGTGAATTGGCGGGCACCGAAATTAAACCCATCCGGCTGATTCAACCGGTCGATGGCTGACATTGTGGCAGAATAATTATGGAATGGTTCACCCATACCCATGAATACGATGTTTGTGACTTGCTCGTCTTTGCCGGCAAGCAGGCGAGCATAATACAACACCTGCTCCACAATCTCACCGCTGCTCAGGTTGCGTCGAAAGCCCATCTGCCCGGTTGCACAGAAGACGCAGCCCATCGCACAGCCAGCCTGGGTAGATATACATAATGTGCGCCGTTTATGATAGCCCATTAAGACTGCTTCAATTGCCTGTCTATCATGTAGTTGGAACAGTGTCTTTACAGTTTCCCCATCGTTTGATTGTTGCCGGGCGGAAGGTTCAAGGTGTGAGAATGTGTAGTGCTCCGCCAGCCTGCCCCTAAGAGATTGCGATAGGGTAGTGAAATCTTCCCATTGCGACCAGAGCGAGCGATAGGTGCCATTCCAAATCTGGGCAGCACGGTATTTCGGCTCGCCCCACGCATCCAGCCGTGCATACAGGTCCTCGAGGCTGAGATCGTAAATCAATGCCTTGTTATGCTCATCAAGCATAGCAAATTCTGGTAACGAATAGAACTCTCATTGGTCAGATAATGCTATCGAATTCCTCTACCAGGGTCGGGAAATCCCGGTAGATATAATCTGGCCTAGGCTCCCACGCATGTGCTGCTTCCAGAGTGGTAACACCGGATAGCACGAGTGCGGTTCGGCATCCGATCATTTGCCCACCGACGATATCGGTCTCAAGGCGGTCGCCGACCACCAGTGTCTGCATTGGACTTACATTCATTCGTTCTATAGCGACGAGATACATCTGCGGCGATGGTTTTCCCACGATGATGGGCTTGACGTCCGTTGCGGCTTCTATCGCCGCGAGGACTGCTCCTGCGCCTGGGGTCAGACCTAAAGGCGTGGGAAAGGTGCGGTCGGGATTTGTACCGAGGAAAGGTACTCCCATCCGGATCAGACGTGTGGCAGCAGAAATTTTATCGTACGTCATCTTGCGGTCCATCGCTGCAACGACCGCTATGATCTCGCTAGTCGCGGATGCATCGAATATATTTGGAAGAGAATCGGTCACAGAAAAGCCTTGCTCCTGTAATGTATGCGCTAACCCTTCTTCACCAACGATGAATACCGTTCCCCCTTGGGGGTAGGTTTTCAGCAGGTAATAGGCTGCTGCCTGTGACGAGTTTACGATCTGGTCCGGTTTGAGCTGTACGCCAAATTTATCCAGCTTATCAACATATTGCGAGATAGACAATGTGGCATTATTGGTCGCAAGGGAAATGCGCAAACCACGCGCGGAGATAGAGTGGAAGGTCTTTCGTAAGTCGCCTATTGGCTGGTCGCCCCGCCACAGGACTCCATCCATATCCACAATCAATGCCTGAATGTCTTTACCCAAGGTTTCGAATCCTATTCTTAGTGATCTATACCACTGAGCCGAGAGCAATGCCCTCGGCTCAAATTGTTGACAGATAAAGTGTATTACCCCGGGTGTTCGTTATTCCACAGGGTTGATCAGCTTCACTTCTGGGATGTCCATTACCTGATCAACCAACCCATATTCTACTGCAGCGGCAGCATCGAGATAGAAATCACGGTTGGTGTCGGCCTCGATGGTCTTGATGGTTTGACCGGTATGCCCGGCGAGAATTTCATTCAGCCGGTCTTTTAAGCGCAGGATCTCTCTGGCCTGAATTTCTATATCCGAAGCCTGTCCCTGTGCACCGCCAAGGGGCTGGTGCATGTGGATTGTAGCGTTCGGCAGGGCATAACGTTGACCTTTCGTTCCTGCGGTAAGCAGAATGGTGCCGAAAGAAGCTGTCATTCCCACGGCTAGTGTGCTGATCGAGTTGGGGATCATTTGCATGGTATCGTATATCGCCATGCCAGCATAAACCATTCCCCCGGGGGAGTTGATGTACATCTGGATGGGCGATTCTGGATCTTCTGCACTCAAGTAGAGCAGCTGAGCGACGATCACGTTCGATACCTGGTCGTTGATAGGGGTACCTACAAAGATGATCCTGTTGCGCAAGAGCAGCGAATAGATATCGTAGGCTCTCTCGCCACGCGGGGATGTCTCGATAACCATTGGTATTAATGATTTTGGTAATGTGTTCTCCATGTTTCCTCTCTATACTATCTGCATTTAGGCAGCGATCAGCTCTCTTTCTCCTGAGCGGCTGCCTCAGCTTCTGATGGTTCTTCTATAACAGGCTTCGGCTTTTTAGCTGTCTTCTGTTTCGTGCTTGTCTTGTTGGCAGCCGGCTTCTTAGCGGTTGTCTTCCTGGCAGGCTGCTTGACTTTCTTGGCTACTGGTTCAGAATCAGCAGCAACAATTTCAGCCTCAGCATCCTGGTGTGGTCCTTGGACGCTTTCCGCTGGGCCATCATCGGTCTGTGCGTCTTGTTCATCAAACAAACCACGAGCGATATCCCGGATGCGAGCCTGAGTGCGGTCGATGAGCATGTCCATCATGACATTTCCGACCAGGTTGCTGCGAGCCTCGTCAGTCTGGATCATGCGCTGAAAGTCTTTCTCCTGCATATAAGTAGAGAGCTCTCCAAGTGTCCGGTTGGTCGCTGTCTGGAGCTCCTCCGACTCGATCTGGATCCCTTCTGCATCGGCCAATTCCAATAAGACGAGAGACTTCTGCAATCTCGTTTCCGCCACAGGGGTAACTTCCTCTTTCAGGGCATCCATATCCATCTGGCGAGACTTAAGATACAAATCCATGTCCAGACCTTGCTGGGCAATATTATTTCCAAGCCGGTTGATGACATTCTCGATTTCCTGCTCGATCATCTGCGGCGGATACTTTATCGAAGATAAATCGACGATCTGGTCGATCAGATCTTCGTCATAGCCTTCGTTATAGGACTGCTCGGCCTGACCTTGCAGTTCCTGGCGTATGGCAGTGCGCAGATCATCCATGGTCTCATATTCACCGACAGATGAGGCAAACTCATCATCGAGCTCTGGCAGCGTGCGGGTATTGACCTGCTCAACGCTAACATTGAAGATCGCCTGCTCACCTTTTAGGGAGTCAAACTCGGTGTCCTCAGGGAAACTGTAATCAAGCTCTTTCTTGTCACCTGCACTTAGCCCAATGAGCTGCCTGGAAAACCCGGGGAAAGGCCATTCGGTCTGGTCTTCTGCCTCTGGCTCAATGACGACGGGATATTCACGGTCGTTGACGAGAATTGGCGATTCGCCCTCTGCGGGAGTGGTGCGTTCTCCTTGCAGGCGTATGCGTACAAGGTTTCCTTCCTTTGCTGGCGCATCGACCGGTTCGATTACCGCCTGCCGTTCCCTAAGATTTTCGATGACTTCTTCGATATCTGTCTCTTCGACGGTTGGCTGCTCGTATGGCAGCCGGATTTCTTTATAATTTCCCAGCTCTACCTCTGCCTTCAGGGGGACCACAAACTCGAAAACAGGAGGATCCAGGCTGGGGATATTTTCCAGGCTGCCAATGCTGTACGGCTCAATTTCCGCCTGTATGATTACATCTGGGTAGATATCATTAACCAGTATTTCGATCGCTTCCTCAACGATTGTGCTCTCACCGATGTGGCGGACGATCACGTGATAAGGAGCTTTGCCAGGGCGGAAGCCAGGGATCTTGACCTTCTTAGCAAGTTTTCGCGCGGCGCGCTGTTTTGCATCATCGAACGGTTTCTGATCACTTTCAACGACAAGTTTTACCTGGTGGTCATCTAGAAGCTCTTTGTCAATTTTCAATGCTAAATTCCTTTACAATCCATACATTGTTCTTCGCTAAGACGCGCTGGATTATAACATGTGTTCTTTTGGGGATTGTATGAGTTATGTATGAAATATCCATCCACTGGCCTAACATCGCGGGTGCAAGAGTGGATGGATGAGATCGTATATGGGGAAGGAGGGACTTGAACCCTCACGCCTTGCGGCACGTGATCCTAAGTCACGCCTGTCTGCCAATTCCAGCACTTCCCCGGTCATAAATTGGGGTGGAGAAATTATACCAAGTACAGATAGCAAGTCAATAATCGGATATAATGCCCATCTTGGGTGACCAAATAATCCACGTGGAGGGAATAATTGAGCAGGGTGATCAATCCCGAGAGGGCAGGTAAAGAGCGCAATCGATTGGCAAGATCTGTTGTAGGCGCGATCCGGCGGCTGGGGGAGCAGGCAGAGGTGAACGATGTGACGCGCGACCTGGCGGCGTATATCCCCTTGGCGCTATTTGCTATTACTGACACCATCGATTCCACGGTAGAGGCATGGGAAAAAAGAGGCTACTGGGTCAAGGCTGACCGGTACCGGATGGAGTGGATATGGACGGAAAACTACGGCACCCAAATAGGGCAGGCTGTTCTGGCTGAAGACTGGGGGAGAGTTGTCCAGCTGGCAGTAGAGATTGGCGGAAAGTTGGAAAAGTTTAAGGGAATGAATCCCAAGCAGGGTCAGGAATATTGGACGGGATCATTTGCTAAACTTCTGGATAAGTTAGCCGTGCGATAGTGCGCATAGCCATTATTCATCAGCTATCAACCCAAATCCACCTCCACCTGGGGTAAACACCTGCAACACATCTCCCTCATCCAGCTGCAGCCTTCCCTTTCCAGGGAGGGGGAGTACTTCACCTTTTCGCAGAAGTCTGTTTATTCCACATTTGCCAGGCAATCCGCCAGCGAGTCCATACGGCTGGATTAGCCTCCGCTCCGTGATCAAGCTTATCTCGGCGGGCGCAAGGAGCTGGATCTCGCGAATGATTCCATCTCCGCCATAATATTTTCCAGGACCTCCTGATCCTCTACGAAACTCATACCGGAGCACTCGCAATGGATATTCATACTCAAGTGCTTCAACCGGTGTGTTGAGTGTGTTGGTCATGTGACTGTGTACGCCAGAGAGCCCGTCCTTCGATGGAAGCGCTCCGGCACCACCGGCGATGGTTTCATAATAGGCAAATGGAGCACCACGAACAGGATCCCTACCGCCAATCGTGATGTTATTCATTGTCCCCTGGCTTGCAGCGGGGACAATCGCTGGAATCGCCAAAGAAAGTGCGCCGAACAGCACGTCCACGATACGCTGAGAGGTCTCAACGTTGCCTCCCGCAACCGGGGCGGGATGTCTGGCATTAACTACACTCCTGGGTGGAGTAATAACTCTCAGTGGACGCATGCAGCCGGCATTATTCGGGATATCCAATCCAATCAATGAGCGAAACACGTAATAGACAGCGGAAAGGGTGATCGCATGCACGGCGTTCATGCTGCCTGCAACCTGTTCTGCTGATCCGCTGAAGTCCACACAGGCTGAATCATCCTCTATCGTGATCTGTACAGTGATTTTCACCGGTTCGTCTTGAATCCCATCGTTATCCAGGTAGTCTGCGAAAGAATAAACACCATTGGGGATTTTTTCTAGCAATCGACGGGTTATCCTTTCGGTATAGGCGAGGAGCTCCTTTTCATAGTCGGAAATGACCTCTTCCCCGTACCGGTCTACCGTCTCTTTCACCCTCTTGACCCCGCGCAAGTTTGCAGCGATCTGAGCCATCAAGTCACCTGAACGTTCTACTGGAGTGCGCACATTGGCGAGGATCAGGTCCAGGACGGACTGGTTGATCTTGCCTCGCTCGATCAATTTGATCGGCGGGATGATCAAGCCTTCCTGGTAGAGCTCACGCGAGATTGCCATTGACCCTGCTGCGGCACCGCCAATGTCTGCATGGTGTGCACGACTGGCGACAAACCCAAACGGGCTCTGAGCATCCCCTTCCCCGATGAATATTGGAGCGACCAGGGTGACATCTGGCAGGTGTGTTCCGCCACGGTAGGGATCGTTGAGAATTACCTGGTCACCGGGGGAGAGTGGACTGCACTCCTTGATCGCGGCGGCAACGGATAATGGCATAGACCCAAGATGAACTGGAATGTGAGCAGCCTGGGATATCATCTGTCCTTGTGCATCGAAGATAGCGCACGAGTAATCACGGCGTTCCTTGATGTTGGGGGAGTAGCTTGCTTTACGCAGAACGACGCCCATCTCATCCGCGATAGCAGACAGCGCATGCCGCACAACCTCGAGCAGTACCGGGTCAAAAGACATCTACCTACCCGGACAATATATATTAATTCGCATAGCCATTAATCATCAAATAATCCTCAGACCCAATTACACTCAAATAAAAACCATCTCCAACCAACACCGTAGTATCAGCACCCAGGACCACCGCAGGGCCAAGTACGTTTTCCCCCAATTGTAAGGCCTCACCATCATAGAAAGGGAGGGTTTTCAAGCCTTTATTAGTGTATACCGGGCGCTCAAAGAGCAATGCACTTGTAATCGGTTGTGGACTTTTATTATCAAGTGGAGGGTGGGAGTGTGTATACCCAGCCGAGCGGGCGTCCGAGCGGGCAACTGAGCGAAGTTTAATATTTACGACCTCCAGCGGCACATCGTGACGCTGGTAACCATACTCAACCTGGTGCAATCGATGGAAATCTTCGGCATAGGTAGGTTTAAACGGCAAGGATAATTCAAATGATTGACCCGCATACCGTACGTCTAAGGAATATTGAAAACTCAGCTCCTGCTGTGAAAAGCCTTCATCTTCCATTTCTTCGATCGCTCTAATCAAGAGCGGCTGGTATAGATATTCGAGCTGTTCTGAGGGCACCGCTTCACGAAGCATGACCGTTTGGGAATAATCCTTTACAACATCGGCAGCCAGCATTCCGTAAGCAGACATTGTGGAGGCTCTGCCTGGAATCAGTATCCTGCTGATACCCAGGCGCTTAGCCAGCTCAGCCGCATGAAGACCACCAGCGCCACCGTATGATAGCAAGGTGAACTGGCGTGGATCTATGCCTCTTTCGATCGATATCACTCGCAGCGCTCGCTCCATATGGGCATTGACGACATCGATAATCCCTAGGGCTGTCTCTACCGGCGTCATACCGAGCAGCTCTCCTAAATTTTTGATCGACTTGTGTGACAACTCGGGATAGATCTGCATATGCCCACCCAGGAAGTGGTCTGCGGACATCCGCCCCAACAGCAAATTGGCATCGGTAACAGTTGGCAGGGCGGTATCCAGGTCGGTCTTACCGTAACAGGCAGGTCCTGGATCGGCGCCTGCGCTTTGTGGTCCAACCCGCAACGCACCGCCAAGGTCTACACTCGCAATCGATCCACCGCCGGCGCCTATGGTATGGATATCGAGCACGGGGATCCCAATCGGGCATCCTCCAATAATCATATCTGATGCAATGCGCGGAGAACCATCCACAAGTGATACATCGGTAGAGGTGCCACCCATATCGAAAGTGATCAACTTCAGAATAACTGATTCACTTTTCAAATGTTGGCGGGCAGCAATTTGTGCGCCGACTATGCCTCCCGCCGGACCAGAAAGGATACAACGTACTCCTTTCTGGTGTGCTTCTGGTAGCGAGATCACTCCACCGTTGGACTGCATGATCCGCAGGTGAACTTTTTGGATAGCTCTATTGGATGTCTGGGAGAGCTCTGTAATTGAACTGTCCAGTTCTGCCAGGTAACGGCTCAAGATTGGGGACACATAGGCATTCACAACCGTAGTGCTCATGCGCTCGTACTCTCGATACTCAGGCAGTATTTCGGACGATACCGAGACTGTAAAACCAGCCTGGCGCAGGTATTCGGCGCATATATTCTCATGCTCGGGATACAGAAATGAGAATAATAGACACACGGCTATCGATTCAACCCCTGAACGTTGTAGATCTGGCACCAGCGTATTCAGCTCATCCAGGTTTAGCGGAGTGACAATCTGGCCGCGATAATCTATCCGCTCGCTGACCTCGCAACGCAGGCTTTCCGGCACCAATACTGGGGGCGGCTCCGCATATAGATCGTATAAAGACGGGCGATTCTGGCGTCCGATCTGCAGAACATCTTTGAAGCCCCGCGTCGTCAGCAGGGCAGTTTTGGCGCCTTTCCGTTCTAAGAGCGTATTCGTAGCCACGGTTGATCCGTGGGTAATCTTGATGGTGTAATCGTGCTTATGATCGACCCGGTCAAGTATCTGGAGCAAACCATTCAGGACTGCATGTGCAGGATTGTCAGGCGTGGATGGGATCTTGAAGGAATACAATACACGGGAAGCATCATTCGATACTACGAAATCGGTAAATGTACCACCGATGTCGATGCCGATGCGAATGTCAGCCGGGGTCAACGGAGCAGCTTGAGTGGATTGGGCAGGCAATACTGGCACAATACAGACAAGTATAGAGCAAGGAGGAGCAAATGACAAGCCAACAGAGAGTTACAGCAAGGAGAGTTGGAACTCAGGACGGGAGCCGTTCAGGAGGATAAACGGAGCAGCGCGCGCAGAACTGATACCAAGTCGATGCAAGGCACTCAAATCTCCCAGCATCTTATGACGGCGCTCCCTTATGATTCCTTGAGCTGATTTGGGACCAATTCCTGGCACGCGAAGCAGTTCCTGCCGTGTTGCCCGGTTGATTTCCAGGGGGTGGTGGGTAAGATTATCTTTCGCCCAGGCAAGCTTAGGGTCGATGCTCAGAGGCAGGTTGCCCTCAGGATCAAATGGCAGCTCTTCTGGCTCAAATCCATAGTCGCGGAGAAGGAAAGAAGCCTGGTAGAGACGATGTTCACGCTGTGGAGAGGCAGCCGGGGTATTCTCAAGCGGGGTATCCGGAACAGGATTAAAGCGAGAATAATACACACGACCGAGACCCAGTTTCCGGTAGAGATGCTGGCTGGTTGTAATAAGTTCTAAATCGCTCTCGCCGGCGCCTCCTACCACAAATTGAGTAGTTGAAGATGGCCATCGGCCTTGCCAACCATGATTGGGTGGGAGAAGTCCGGCGTATCTCGTCTATCCAGCGCAAGGGCTGGATCAGCTCCTCGACGAATAATTTCCCGGGTGCAAGAATGCCGAGGCGATGGGTATTTGGTGCTTCCAGGTTCACAGAAAGGCGGTCAGCCAACTGCATGGCACGCTCGATCTGACTGTGCTCTGCTCCTGGCATGATCTTCAGGTGGATATATCCCCGGTAGCCCATTTTCCCTCTGAGAATTTCCGCGGTATCGAGCAGCTTATCCTGTGTATAGACTCCACCAGCGATAACACCGGAGCTCAAGAATACACCCTGAGCAACTCCCGCACGATCCAGATTCATAAACATGCGGGCGAACTCATCCGGTTTGAATGTCGCCCGTCGAAAATCTCTGCCTGCTCGGAATGGGCAGTAATAACAGTTGCGCTCACAGGCAGAAGTCAGCAGCGATTTTAAGAGATTGATGCGCTTCCCGTTGGGCAGCACGGCCTGGCTGAGGACGACCTTCTCGGGTTTATGCGAAGTAGCAGGCAGCTTCGGGCACCCAACATCTTCGGCGGGTTCCAGGTGCATCTGGTCAGTCAGGAGTTGGAGTTTTTGCAGGTGTTCCATAGGCTATCAGGTAATGGCGGTAATTACCAGAACAATTGTACTACTATTAAGGCAGTTAATCAAGTATTACTGGAGTTATTACACCCAGAAATCGGATATAAAATCTGACTTAACATACAAAGATGAATGGTGAAAAAGAAATGGGGTACTGGTAGGGAGGATGTAGAGAATTATTATGGTATTGAGAATGGTCGAAATTGTCAAATATCCAGCTATAACTTATGGATAGGTGCTTTCCACTGTAAGAATACGTAAAAAGAATACTTGTGGGGTAGGGAGAGGGATAAATTAATAATGTCATTGACAACCACTGCATGATTATGTATAATATTTTAGAGTTTGATAACTATCATTATCGTACGCAATAAAGTATTACAGATTAACTCAAGATTATATGAAACCTACAACTATTAAAGAAGCGATAAATCTCTACCTGGATGCAATAATACTCTCGCGAAGTGAAAACACTGCGCGTACTTACCGCAATGGCATAAACATGTTTTGCACAATGTTAGAAGATCATAATCTTCCTGTTCAAACGACTGATATTAAAGAATTGCCAGAAGATGCTATAGCGTGGTTCGCAGCGAGCCTAAAAACCTACTCTTCTAATACTGAACGTTTATATTTAACGGCTGCAAACGGGTTTTTCGAATATCTTGCTGCAGAAAGGATCACGTCCCCTAACCTACCACGCATCAAACTCCTTATACGCCAGCGTGCACGACGTCCAGGATTACGTTTGCCTCAATTCCCAAGGGATATTATTGAAAAAGTGATTGTATATTCATTCACACTCAGCAACGTTGAGACTGAAAATGTGCAAGAAAGGTTGCGCAACATGAGAGATCGCGCATTTATACTTACTCTATCAGATACAGGTCTCCGGGTGCATGAAGCCTGCGCCTTGAGGCGTGGTTCCATTGAATGGAACGAGGGTCGAGCAATTATTATTGGAAAGGGCAACCAAGAATCAGTCATCCGTTTCTCCCAACGCTCAATACGAGCCATAAAAGATTACTTACATGAACGTTCAAAATTCGATGGAGCTTCTGGTAAGCCACTTTCTTCTCTTCCGGTCTTTGCCCGACATGACAAGGGTGCTGGGAAGAATATCAAACCGATCACCACAAAAACTGGGCGCAAAATTATAGAATACAGGGTTACAAAGTCAGTTGGTAAGGATTATATTGGAAAAATTACACCGCACTCTTTTCGCCATTATTTCGTGACGGTAGTATTAGCAAGCTCAGGTAATCTCAAGCTGGCACAAGAGCTAGCACGACATCGAAACATTACCGTAACACAAAGATATGCGCATCTAGCAGACGATGAATTAGATCGCAGATATACTGAGATATTTGATAATTAAACCATTTTCAAGGTTATTTCTCTATGGACCCCGAACAATTATCTTACATGCAAGCATATCAATTATATCTACGCGATCTCGCTGTAAAGCACTCAAGTAACACTGTTCGGTCATATGAAAGCTCCATTCATAAATACCATCAATATTTGTTATTACAGGGGATAAATTTAAATTCGCCGGTCTCCAATATGAGCATAACTTTAATCCCAGCTTTTATCAATGAAGCTATCAATAAATCCGTCTATTCGAAATCTACCATATCCCTCATGATCGCAGGTTTAAAGAGCTATCATAAATGGTGGTACCACTCCATCTAAGCGTGGTTTGAGTTAGATCTTTACAAAAATAGGGGTTCAATGGCAAACTCTCTTGGTGACCAAACCTGGAGAGGAGCCCATGAACCCCCACGAGATATTTTGCCCCAATATCGCCTGCCCTGCAAGGGGTCAAACCGGAAAAGGGAATATCGCCATCCATAGCCAGAAGGAGAAGCGGTACATTTGCGAGGTATGTCAAGCAACTTTTACCACGACGAAAAGCACGCTCTTCTACCGGTTGCGAACGGCCCCCGAGACGGTCATTTTGGTGATTGTGTTGTTGGCCAATGGCTGCCCCATCCAGGCCATCGTCGAAGCCTTTGGATTTGACGAACGAACGGTACGGGATTGGTGGCAACGGGCAGGTAAACATGCTCAGGTAGTCCATGAACACAAAGTAGAACAGGCGCAGTTGGATTTACAGCAAATCCAAGCAGACGAAATCAAGGTTAAGCGACAGGAAGGGCATTTTTGGATGGCGTTAGCGATCATGGTATCGACCCGCTTATGGTTAGGAGGGTGGTGAGCGTTCATCGTGATCTGGATTTGATCCAGGCTTTGGCCGATCAAATCAAAGCGGTGGCCTTGTGCCGGCCTTTGCTTTTGGCCGTAGATGGTCTGGCCAGCTATGTGACCGCCTTTCGCAGTGCGTTTCGCACGGCTGTACCCCGTTGTCAGCGTGAAAAGGGACGCCCCAAGCTGTTTTCCTGGCCACAGATCGCCATCGTGCAAGTCGTCAAAAAGCGAACCGAGGGCCAACTTACCATCACCCGCCAGATTGTCCAGGGTACTCAGCAGATGGTTGAAAGCCTGATCCACAAAACCCAGGGACAGGGTATGATCAATACCGCTTTCATTGAACGGCTCAATGCCACCTTTCGACAACGCCTCAATAGCCCGGCCCGCAAAACCCGCACCCTGGTTCGCAAAGCAGAAACCCTATCCTACGATCCTAAACATTATGGCAGCCACAATATTAAATCGGTCTACATTCAGCGTTGTCCATAAGAAGTTAGAAAGCTCCTATTGGGTATCATCTCTTCTGTCATGCATAAATAAATTTGATTCTGATTTCTTTCCGGAATTGTACATCTCTATGCTATTCCAATGTGATTTTCCAGAGTCTCAATTTTCGATTTATGACGCCTACGGGCTGACTTGTCTGCATTCCGAAATCGGAAAAGGAAACATAATTTACGCCACATTATTTATAGGAGAAATACCAAGTCGTGATAAGAGAGTTCATGAGATGAATATCAAACTCAAGAAATTATGGTATCCGTTTCGTGGTGTATTTTGGGGAGGGACTCAATTCGAGGACGGAGAAATATATGTTGATGATCCGATTGAGTTGTCAGTAATGACATACGAAGGAAAAGAGGTATCAGGTTATGTTGAAGGTAGATTTCCACTCGAAGTAGGTACTACAATCGCTAAAACAATGCTTCACTTGAATTCAGGAGCAAAGAAGCTAGCGCGTTGGCCATATAATTCTGAACACATATATCTACTGGCAAAACGATAATACGAAGAACATCTCTATAACTACACGCACCGGGCAGAAATTTATCCGTCAGCGCGTTGGGGAAGCATTAGGTAAGGACAGCATTGGCTCGATCACTCCCCACTCGTTCCGGCACTAATTCGTTACCACAGTTTTACGTGCATCTGGCAATCTGAAACTGGCGCAGGAGCTGGCCCGTCACCGCAACATCGCCGTTACCCAGCGTAACGCACACCTTTCGGACGACGAACTTGATATGGGCTATGAACAGATATTCAATAAAGAGTAGTCCGCCTATTCAACACATATACATGGCTGGCTTGGTCCAGCAGGAGGATGGGCTGTGGCCATTCTGGAAGCAAATGCAGCGATGATGCTACCTATCCGGAAGAACATGCTTGTACGCAGCTTGCCCGTCTTGTATAATTGGTCTGCATTCTGCCTGCAAATACGTGAGCTCGCGGCTGTCTTGATCAGCTCGTTTTGTCGATCCTTTGCCATTTGCAGTAATGTATCTGGATGTATCAACATATTCAACTCCTTTACTGATAATCGGATGTACATTACTATCAGACGTCCCGCATCCGACAAAAGACGCAGAACGAATTTGCATCTTTTTCGACATAACTCCGTCTGTGATTTTATACAATACTAACCAATACACAGACAATGGAGACGAATGAACATGGATGACACAATCATCAAACAAGAAGTCCAAAAATACTATGCTGACATCGCTGTGAGCGGGCAGAGCTGCTGTGCGAGCGACAGCGCGTGCTGCAATCCGAGCGACCTGATCACTTTGACCGAAGACAGCCTGATCGCCGATGCCGATCTTGGTTTAGGTTGTGGATTGCCCACGGAATATGCCGGCATTAAAACCGGTGATACTGTTCTTGACCTGGGAAGCGGAGCAGGTGTAGATGTCTTCCGTTCAGCGAATGCCGTGGGTCAGGAGGGTTTTGTAATCGGCGTTGATATGACGCCAGAAATGATCGCACGGGCACGGGCGAACGCTGAAAAAGGGGGCTACAACAATGTAGATTTCCGCCTGGGGGAAATTGAGAACCTCCCCGTTGATGATGCCAGCGTCGATACAGTGCTATCGAACTGCGTAATCAATCTGGTTCCTGATAAAAAGCGCGTCTTCGATGAGATCTACAGGGTATTGAAAACTGGGGGAAGGATGTCAGTATCCGATATCGTGACTACCGGGACTGTACCGGAGAATATCCGCAAGGATATGTCCATGTGGGCCGGCTGCGTGGCCGGAGCGATGGACAAAGATGAATACTTGAGGCTGGTAGAAGATGCTGGCTTCAGCAATATCTATGTTCGCCAGTTCGTCGACTATGATCCAGATAGAAATAAAGGGTATTCCTACGCCAGCTTGACCTTCGAGGCGGAGAAAGTATGATCACTGTTGAAGTCTGGGAGCGTTTTAGCGGTGACTTGCGGCAATTCATATTCCGTCGCGTGGCGAATTCGCAGGATGCTGAAGACCTTCTGCAGGACGTATTCCTGAAAATACATACTCGCATCCATACGCTTAGGGATGAGGAACGGCTTGCCGCGTGGGTATACAGGATTGCCCGCAATAAAATCACCGATTATTACCGCAAAAACGAACTCCTGGTCGAGCTACCAGATTTCTTGCCCGAGGTGCCAGACGATAACGACGGGGAGGATGCCATAGCCCAGCTATCGGTTGGCTTACAAGACATGATTGCCACCATGCCGGAAATTTACCGGCAGCCCCTGATTTTGAGTGAGATAAAGGGCGAGAAGCAGGCTGAAGTAGCTGTCCAGCTAGGGTTGTCATTGAGCGGTGCAAAATCTCGCATCCAGCGTGGGCGTAACCTTTTGAAGCAATCTCTCTTGGATTGCTGCCACTTCGAATACGACCGCCGCGGGGGTGTTATCGACTACTACCCTAAACAGGAATGCTGTGCTCAGTGCACATGTTGAGAGTGCTGTAAATCACAATATTTTAAAGATAAACACAGTAATTGACAACTGATAAATCCCGCCCTATACTTCATACGGCGGGGTTTTGTTTTTGTAGTCAGCAACTATGGGGAGGTGACAACATGAGAGCCAGTATCCATACGCATGGAATCACATTGCCAGCTGTGATCCCTATCGCATTGTTGTTGCTGGTCAGCTGCAGCTCAGGCACACCGACTCAAGTCCTACAGCCGGAGCCGGAGCCAACCCCTACAGCAGCACCGACAACTGTGCCGCAGGCTCAACCAGAACCCACTCGAGCACAAATATCACCATGTCAGAGTTTGTCCGGAGAGCTTGAGTTGCAAATCCTCGTGGGACCGGCTGATGCCGTGGGGCTAACTCCAACAACTGTCGGCTTCATACCATTCTCGGTAAACAGCAGTACCCCACCATACACGATCAATGGCAGTGGACCAATAAGCTACCAGGAGACTTTGACACAAAACTGGGGCACTTATACCGTGATGCTGGAGATGGATACCACTCTTGCCGGCGAATGCAGCGATACCAGCGCAGGCGGAATACTACACGCAACCCTTACAATGTCGGGATCGCAATTGGTAGAGGTGCGTTCAGATGGATTCAACCAGGATTATCCCTGGGAAGGGATGCAGACGCGTGAAATGGAGTTCCCACTTCAAGAAGGTGCTGCAGCCCAGGGTGAGGGCTGGGTCTGCGTTCTACACCTCGAATGAGGAGACCCCAAAGCGACACTTTATATAATCAGTGTAACCGGGCAGTGGTCTGATCCAGGGACATCGTCGTGGATGATGACATCTTGGACACTTGACATCAGACTCTCTGAGACAAGATAATAATCCAGGCGCCAGCCGACATTACGCTGGCGTGCATTCATTCGATATGTCCACCATGTGTACTGGACTCGCTCCGGGTACAGCTCTCGATAGGCATCTGCAAAGCTCTGCTCGAGATAACGATCGACCCAGGCTCTTTCAACCGGCATAAAGCCCGAAGTATTCACGTTCTGTTTCGGATTACGAAGATCGATCTCGTTATGTGCAGTGTTGAAATCGCCTGTCAGGATGATCTTCTCCCCGCTTGCATGCATCTGGTCGCACTGATCCAGGAGCTCAGCGTAAAAGCGCAGCTTATAATCCAGCCGGTTGTGATCTCGCTGCCCATTTGGAAAATAGATATTGAATAACCAGAAGGAGGGATAACGAGCAGCGATCAACCGTCCCTCGTTATCGAATTCTTCCAACCCCAGGCCCATGCTGGTTTCGATGGGATGCTCACGTGTAAATGTCAGCACTCCGCTGTAACCCGGACGCCGGGCAGAATTCCAGATCGCCTGGTAGCCGCCTAATAATGATAACTGGTCCTCTGTGACCTGTTCTTGGCGGGCTTTTATCTCTTGCAGGCAGATGACATCCGCCTGCTGGCTGACCAGCCATTCAAGTATGCCTTTATTTATCGCTGCACGCAAGCCATTGACATTCCAGGTGATGATTTTCAAGGATGCTCCTTTATTAATGAGATAAGGCAATTTGGCGATAAGGCAACAAGATTGTATCTGTGCTAAAATCCGGTATATTTTACATGCATTCCATGTGTGTGGGTACATGGAATGCCCAAGAATGGATATTAAACCATGACGACACGTATTCAATCTCTAAAAGGCACCCGAGATTTTTATCCAGAAGATATGGCTGTACGCACCTGGCTGTATGAGAATATCCGTAAAGTGTCCGAGGCATATGGCTATCAGGAGTATGAAGGCCCATTTCTGGAATCGATCGATTTATACGCAGCCAAATCCGGTGAAGAGCTGGTCAAGGAGCAATCCTTTGTCTTTCCGGACAGAGGTGGTGACTTGATTACACTGCGTCCAGAGCTGACCCCCACCCTAGCGCGCATGGTTGCACAGCGCCAGAGGCAGCTGGCATATCCCCTTCGCTGGTGGTCCTTCGGTCCGTTCTGGCGATACGAACGTCCTCAGAAAGGCCGCTCACGTGAATTCTTCCAGTGGAATATCGACATGATCGGTGTAGATACTCCCGAGGCGGATGCCGAGCTGATCGCAGTTGCAGTTGAATTCTTCATCCAAGCCGGCCTCTCCCCCACCCAGGCGGTTATCCTGGTCAACAACCGTAGGCTAATGGACGCTGAATTCGATGGCATGGGCATCAAACCTGAGATTCGCCCTGAGATGCTGCGGCTGATCGACCGGCGAGATAAGATGAAACCCATTGAATGGGAAAGCTATGCGCAAGAGATGGGTATTAATTCAGCCCAGACCGATGCCTTGAAAGAGATGCTCTCCAACCAGGAATTGTGGCAGAAATCTGAGACCATGACCCGCCTGTTCGAAGCATTGCAGGCGCTAGGTGTGGTGGATTATGTACGCTACGCACCACATATCGTACGTGGCCTCGATTATTACACTGGAACCGTCTTCGAAGCCTGGGATGTAGAAGGCGAGTTCAGGGCATTGTTTGGCGGTGGACGCTACGATAACCTAGTAGAAGCGGTTGGCGGTGATCCGCTCCCGGCAGTTGGTTTTGCGATGGGGGACGTTGTGATCACACTGCTGCTTAAGAAATACGGACTGATACCCGATGATCTTGCCGCATCACCGGCTCCGGTGCTTGTAACGGTGTTCGATGGGGACTCCCTGCTCAAATCTATCGAGCTGGCCGCAGAGCTGCGCAAGGAGGGTCTGAATGTTACCTGCTACCCGGAGCCTGCCAAATTAGGCAAGCAGTTTAAATATGCCGATCGTATCGGCGCCCGCATCGCACTCGTGCTTGGACCGGATGAGATCAAGGCCGGGACCGTTGCCGTTAAGAATTTGTACAATGGCAGCCAGATATCAATCCAGCGGATTGAGGCAGTCACTACGATTGATGGGATTCTGCAACAAGCGACAAACCTGTAAAGACGATTCACCGCCTACGGCCTGCTATACAACCTACTTTCGGAGTATAATCTTGGCTGCTGTTAGTGATAATGCTACCAGCTTCTAAAGCACGTGGTGCCAGTAGCTCAATGGCATCGTTATACTGCTCACATTTATCGACATCATCCGCCGTTACCGTCACTTGGACATACCTGATAAAGGACCCGGTGTAGAAGCAAATTAGGGTTGAGTCTCCCAATAAATACTGATTTCTAAATCAGTTTTGGTATATAATCTAATCATGGACATTTCTCCGGCAGCGCTCAATGTTCTACTAGATGATGCGATCACCCGCGATAGAACAACAGCTCGGCGCGCAGCTTTATTGAATATTCTTATTAATGAACGTTATCTAACCCGAGAACATTTGATTGTGCGGGTTGAAGGGAGATTGGGCAGAGGCTGTTTCGGCGATTCTGCCTGGGTTGACACGTTTTACCGCGACATGAAGGTTGTTAAGCGAGCCTTTAGAGCTGCCGGCTACAATATCGAATACAGTCGCAGCTTACAGCGGCCCGGCTATTATCTTCGTGGCTGGCCTACAATTAGCTCTGACTTATCTTCCATTCTGAATGGCTGCATTGCTGAAGTCGATGCATCTCAAATTGCCATCTTCAAACGTTTGTCATACAGGCAGCGCTTCCACCAAGGCTGTTCAATCAGCAATCTTGCTCGCCAGGTTGTGGCAAATCGTATCCGACAAAGAAATCATCAACTTGGCCTTGATGAAGCTCATCGTCTTGCAATCCAGGAAAGTGTACAACAATGACCTACGAGATCATGAATTATGAAGATTTCGTGAACCAGGTAATCGCAACCTTAGAAGCTGCTGGTGTTGATTATATGATTGGCGGTGCAGTTGCGACCTGGGCTTGGGGTGAACCCCGTGCAACCCTGGACCTGGACCTTGTTGTCAATATTCCCTTGGAAGCAGTGCATCGGCTATCGATAGAACTGGAAAAGCGCGGCATGCTTGTCCCCGAGGATATTATTCTTGACAACATCCTTGAAACTCGGTCAGATCTCCCCATCAATGCCATCCACATGCACAGCGGCTACAAAGCAGACTTGTATCCAATTCGAGAAGGTGACAAATTGCGTGTTTCAGCCTTTGAGCGGCGACAGAAAATCGACCTGGGAGAACCTCTTGGCGAAGTTTATCTTCACTCTCCAGAAGATCTCATCATCTATAAGCTCTGGTATTACAGTATCAGCCAGCAAACGAAGCATATCCGAGACATCACCAGCATCGTTTTGACCCTTGCTGACGAGCTAGATTTCAACTATATCGAATATTGGGTCAACGACAAAGGATTAACCAGACTCTGGGGAGAGCTGTTTGACAGAATCAAGTCTCAGCAATCAGGAAACAATTGATTTCGTTTCAGCGTCGAAATCTCTCTTGCCTGCATGGTGGATTTGCACGATAATGCAGGCAGCAATCGAATAAGGCGTGCAGTTTCGGAACGACCCGATGAAATCCACGCCCTACTGATAAGCGAACAAACCGAATAATTCCATCCTGCTCCGGCAGGCACACGCAAGACGCAGAAAACTGAAACGGTGTGTTCATCTGTGTCTTTTTGTTTAATCTAATCGTTGCACATCTGCTGACACATAGCTCACGCTCGTTACACGAGCACGGTTATGTCCCAATTGCCGAGCCGTGTTTAGCAGCGCCTCGGGGTCGCTCTGGCCGGCTGCTCGGTTGCGCTGATAATCATCCACGGCGAAGGTCTTGCGGAAGCCATGTGGACCCAGTTGTGGAATGTCCAGTTCACGGCACGCCTTGCGGACCTGCTGACGGGCGCGATCTGGCAGGGCCTTGCGACTGGTGAAGATATGCCCATCAGGTCGCTTTTCACCCATCGCTCGCAGCTCGGCCAAAAACTTGCGACCACCCATTTGCACCTTAACATCTCGCGGACGACCACCTTTGGTGTGGTTCAAGTTGCCGGCAAGGGTTACAACCCCGGTTTCGATGTTGATGTCCTGGGCGCGCAGGTAGGTGGCTTCACTTACCCGCAGCCCGATCACCCACATCGTCCGCAATACGAGCGCTACAGTTGGGTCAATATTCGCTATGGATTTGATCAATACTTCTGCATGTTTATCCGTATAAGGCAGGGGACGCGGGTCGGAATGATATCCGATCACCGCATCTTCGCCATCATGCTGTAGGAGCGGCGGGTGATCCTGTGTAAAGATACCGACTTTGCGGCAGGCGTCATCCAGTTTGCGGAGCGAAGCGATCACCCGACCGATATAGCCTCCACTATTCTCCCGGCGGATATGATCGGCGATGAAAGCCTGGGCCATCTCGGGAGTAACCTCTTCCAGGTATCGCACTTCTGGCCAGGGGTTCTTGATGAAATGGGCAAACTGGCTGGTGTCGGCAACCATACATTGCATCGTTCCGATGCTGCGGATCATACCGGTCCGGCCATATTTCTTGTCGTGGTAGCGGCGCCGCCCGGGTCGGAAGACGCCTTTCAGAGCTTCTTGCATCTGGTAGACGAGACTGCCTCTTTTGCTCATGATCTCCTCTCCAAGGTGATACAGCAGTGTGACCTGCTGCTTAGGTCTTTCCCTATGTTTCCTCTATCTGGTACAGTCTGCTTTCAAGACGCCAGACCTCGTTCAGGCAGCCTTCCAGCTGCACTCCCGTATGGGAGAGCTACCATTATTGGCTGGGGTTGCTTAAATTGAAGCCCACGGCCTGGGGGAGCAACCGAACCCCCAAGGCACGCGCTTCCAGCGGGAGGGCGTCAAAAGCCGCTGGATGACGAGAAGATATGGATCGATATCTGAGATAGAAGACCTCCTTTCAGCTGTCTACTGGATTAGGTTACCGATTGTGAATCTCCTCAGCGTTTGATCACCAACTTACGTTTCGAAGGACCTTGAACCGAGAATGCTGCTACCGTGTAATGGGATGAATCATTATCCCTGGCGTGCAGAAGGTTTTTGTAACGGAAGCAATTCAGGGCATCCGGAAACATCAGTTGGAGACGCCGGGAATAACACAGTGCCTGGCTGAGCCTGGAGCACGGCATTCACCGACCCGGCTAACATCTGGAACATACCTGCCCACAGGATCATCTCCGGAGAGTTCTGAATGAGACCAGGAGTGGGCAGCGAATTGAAAGAGAGTATGGGATGTGCGTCCTTAGGCGATCCGCATTGCTCATCGAGGTTCGACTGCTCTGGGTGCATTACCTGAGGATCCAAGTAGTCTGGCTGTTGTAACCCTTCTGATTACCTATCACTATCGCTGATTGTTGGTTGATACGATCCGTTCCAACAGCTCGTCCATCCAGGATGAGCTGAATGTCACATTTTTGCTGCCGCTTTCCATCTGGCCCTCGTATCGTACCTAAATACTGGGAGAATTCCCAGCCAGGTCGCGAGTCAACCAGGGGGAAGCTATTCATTGGCTGTTGGATACCGATATGCGCGAGGCGGGATTTGCGGAGCTGGAGATCGAAGAACCAGAGAATAGATTGCTCTCTTATCTGGAGTTGAAGCAAAACACCACTAACCTGAGCCGCTGGATAAAAGATGGCTTTGAGCGTCTGTATCACGCCATCTACCTGGCAGTGGTACAAACTCTACCTGATCATAGAGACAGCGTGTTGTTGAAGGGAGATCTAAATCTCCCACGGATTCGGAACAGGATGATCAGGGTAGGAATCAAGATGGCTGGAAATCCCGAGCTGAAATAATATCCATAATTAGCAGATATAATGAGGCTAGCAAGGCTGAAAACTACCAGCCCAACTCTCCAATTCTTCAGCGTTATTTGGATAACATTTAATTATCCCGGACATTCCTTGATCTCCGGAAAAATAGCCGGACAGATCCCCCTTTGACCCAGGTCGCCAGGTTGATCATCGACCGCCAGCTGAAGACATCAAATCTGGATGTCGGACTGCAAGCCTTAGCCATGGAATTGTTGTCGTATCTACCGGATTGGATATGTTTTGAAAATCCTGTTGACCAAAGTATCTCTCTCCGGAGTATTGAACTTCGCTGGAGGCAGTTTCCCAGCTCAGATCCCGTACCTCTTGTCAAGGCCTTGCTGGGGGGAGAACTGCTGCAGATCGCAGGTCAGGATGGGCGTGTCCGGTTTCGTCAGCAATTGATCCACGATTTCTTTCTATCGATGAATTCCATCACGCGTCTGCACTCAACCAACCCTAATCCCCCTTCAGGAATATCATTGTCCACCTGGCTGTACTGGATGGCTGCTCATTGGATATAGTATGGCAATCACGAGAACGCTGGATTGGTCTTGTGGAATGCAGGAGGATCACTTCCAGGATATATATCCGGTACCTGGAGACAACTTGCTGAAATACTGGGCGAGACCCCGATATCAGCTGTTTTGGATAGCTATATTGGGCATATAAGTGTTATTGTGAAAGGACTTAATAATATTACATGGCTATGCGAAATTACTTCAACTTCTCAATCTCAAGATTATTTGGCAGGTCTAGTGTTATATATGGCCTCATCAAAATCAGATCCGACACACCCATTGGAAATAGCATTAGGTTATGACCGGAGCAGCAGAAATAATCCCTGGTGCAGAAAACATGCATTCTCTGCCTTGAGAGGTTTACATCCTGATAGAAAGATTGTGATAAGGTGGATGCCCTTCACGTATCGTCAGCAGGCGTTATCCAAGGTAATACTAGAATATACCAGGAAGGATTCCAACTGGGATTTGAGGTTAGCCGCCTTGGAACTACTCGCTGCATGGGGGATTCAAGAGGCCAGAACTTTCGTGGAAGAGGATGAAATCAAGGACTTACCGGTTGAGTATTATCAGCGTGGCAGAATCCTGAGATGTTCACTTGAAGGGGAGGAAGGTTATCATGAATGGGTATAAAGTTATTTGAGCGGTTTCCACTTTTCGATTATAATCAGTGTCTGCGAATGTCCAAAATAGGGAGCATCTGATTCGTTATCCTCCCCCTTTCGCAATCAGGCATTTCCTAGGGCATCTGATTCGTTTTTTCATGGGTCAGAAATACCAAAAATGCCAAAATATGGTGCCAGTAGCTCAATGGCAGAGCACCTGACTGTGGATTAGAGTGTCAACCATGGTGCCTATGGTGTAGCGGCAACACAGCTGACTGTGGATCAGCTATCACGGGTTCGAGCCCCGTTAGGCACCCCTAAAAGTCACAATATTTGTGACAAAAAGGAAGCGACCTCAGAAAGAAAAACTATCTGAGGTCGTTTTCTGTTTAAAACGTCGGTTATCTGTCGGTTATAGAGAGAGGTTATTATGGCGCTGAGGCGATGTTCCAAATGTGGAGAATACAAAGACGAAGTAGAATTTCCCTTTAAATTTCAATTACTTGGGAGACGGCATTCCGAATGTAAGGATTGTAGGAATAAATATCAAGCCGATTATTACCAAAGAACATGGCTCCCATCTATTGGATAGCAGATTAGGCAAGTATGTGCTAGACGCTACGACAAGGTTGTTTTATCTCAGTTCGGTGCGAAAACCTTTGATCCATGCTGCTGACCGTTTGCTACAGGAATCCAGATTTTGGGCTGGACTAGACCGCGCTGGCTGGCATAGGATCCAACAACAGTATAGGGAGATATCCCTCGCTGTGCTCCATTCCCTGGATAGAGCAATTGAAAACGCAATCTAGCGCCGCATGTAGGGCGGTTGATTTTCGATTTGTGGGGACGAGCGGTTTTTCCATCAAAAGAACGCAAAATCGCTTCCTAACGATTCCGCGAGGGTTTTGGTTCTGCGCCTCCTTGGTTTCTCGTGATAAGTCCGACCCGTTCATGTAATCTCAAGTGCACGGGTTGCTATGCAAACTCACGACCCGAAACAGGGTACCCAGAGACAGCCAAGCTGTCTTGGGAAGTGCTGGACCGCATCATCACGGAAGCCAAGCAACTATGGGGTGTAGCGCTCTTTGCCTTTTCTGCTGGTGAGCCACTAACCTATCGGTCTCAGGTAAAAGACCTCCTTTAGTTTCGCCAAAATAGAATGAGCACTGGAAAATCTGGTAGGATAAGTTGTCTACAAATCCAGATACCAGAGGAAACCAATGCTCACAGCAATTGTACAACACTCTAAAGAACTTGTCGCATTTATTAATGCTCTGAACATGGCACTTTACCAACCACAAATACGGCACTTGATCCAGATGGTGGATGCGCTGCTAACCAGCAACGAGACCAAGACCATCAGTGGGCTCTATCGTCTGTTGAAAGGCCAGCCCGACCCGAAAAGCGGGGCGGACTTTCTGCGTGAAAGCCCTTGGGAGCCAGAAGATATCAGTGGGCCGCGCAAACGCTGGATGGTGGTGAAATTTCTGGAACTGGCCCGAAAGCTGAACGTTGCCTTCGAGATATTTATCGGCATTGATGATAGTCTGGGCAAGAAAGGCAAAGCCACTCGGCATCTGGAAGCGGTGGATTATCATCACAATCACAGCGAGAGCAGCAAGAAAAAGCAGGCTTACACCAACGGTTATGTGTACGTCGAAGTGCATGTGCAAATTGGGCCGTTCGGTTTTCTGTTCGACACGCGTCTGTTCTTGCGCGAAAAGACCGTGCGCCATCTCAATCGGAAGCGACCGGCTGACAAACGTTTGCATTATCGCAGCAAGTATGCCCTCGCCCGCCAGATGCTGGTGGAGTTAGAGACGCTCTTGCCCAAAGGACACAAAGTCTATGTGCTTTTTGACTCCTGGTACGCTTCCAAAAAACTGATCCGATATTGTCGGCGGCAGAAGTGGCAGGTCATCTGTGCCATCAAGTCGAACCGGCGGATTGACAAAGTACGTGTTGACCAACACAACCTGGCGCTCAGGCACAAGCCTTATCAGCGGATCACGCTCGAGGCTGTGGACCAACTGCACAAACCACCCACCTACTTCACACGTCTCGTCCAGGGACATCTGGAAGGCTTTGCAGAACCTGTCCACGCAATCATCTCCAAAAAACGCCCCGGGGATAAATTCCCCAAGTACTTCGTCTGTACTGATCTATCCTTGTCGGTGCAGCAAGTCTTGAGATATTACCAGAAGCGCTGGCCGGTGGAGGTTGATAACACTTACTTGAAAAATGCCCTGGGACTGGGCGATTTCCGGCTGCAATCCTTTGAAGCCACTCAGAAATGGTTCGCCGTGGTCATGCTGGCCCTCAACTACCTGCAATATCGCCTGGCGCTGGCCTACAGCCACAACCCTTCCAAGGCTTCCCTGGCAGACTTTATTCGCCAACATCGTCTCGAGCACTTTCAATCCTTGTTGCGTTTGGTCCTACATCCCTTTGCTCAGCCGCAACAAATTGAGACCTGCTTGCAGGATGTTTTTACGGCATCGCCCTGGGCAGTTGTCTGACACCGGTCTTTCGCAGATGACACTCGGAAGGTCCAAAGCCAGCCTTCCTGCTTTGCCATTCTTCTAGCCCGTTCATTTGCCGTCTTTGGTGGCGGTTTTTAAGGTCCTATCGCCAACTTTGGCGAAACTACAGGACCTCTTAGATATTGTCGAGAAGCATAAGGACTGCCTGTTCTTGATGTTTACCAATGGGACATTGATCACGAGTGAGACAGCTCAACGTCTTGCCAAACTGGGCAATCTGACCCCTTCTTTATCTGTTGAAGGTCTATACGAGCATACTGAGCAGCGTCGGGGATCAGGTATCTTCAATCGTATTCTCAATACAATGGCACAATTACGCGAGGTAGGGGTTCCCTTTGGCATCTCCATAACTGCAACATGTTCAAACTGTGAGCAGGTACCGTCAGATCGGGTACTAAATTTTTACTTTGAAGAGCAGGGCGCTTTTTATGCGTTTATCTTTCAATACATGCCCATAGGCAGATTTCCCAACCTTGAGTGGATGCCTACACCGGATCAGCGTATTCCTTTCTGGAAACGGTCCCGGGAGGTTGTGCGCGATCGGCACTATTTCCTGCTGGATTTTTGGAATCATGGGCTATCGGTGGAAGGATGTATTGCTGCCGGACGTGAGAAAGGATATTTGCACATCGATTGGAACAGCGATGTCATACCGTGTGTGTTTATGCCATATGTATCGGTGAATTTAACTGAACTCTACGATCTAGGTGGAACACTGAATGATGTGTGGACCACGCCTCTTTTCAGTGCTGTTCGCCAGTGCTGGCAACGCGATTATGGCTACGGCTGCCGGGAGTTGTCCAAAGCGGACGATTGGATGTTGCCATGCCCCTTTCGCGATCACTTTGCCACTTTTAGGACCTGGATCGAATCCCAGGACCTTAAACCCCAGGATGGAGTGGCCCCTGAAATGCTTACGAACGAGGTATTCTGTGAAAAGATGCTTGCCTACGAAACAGAGCAAGCCAGGCTTGTCCAGCCGCTATGGGAGAAGGAGTACCTGGGGTGATGCTGCCAGCGGCTGGTGAACGATTTTCAGCCCGATACTCATGACCACCTTGCTGCTCCGCGTATCGGGTGTAACCATGCTCGAAAAAATCTCAAGAGAGAGAAACCAGGGTAAAATGCGGATGTTGAAAAGGCCAGCATATTTATTCCGTGGATTCCGCGTAAGGAGTAATCTCAATTGAGGAGAGGAAAGTACTCTGAAGATCGCAAAACTAATTGCCCTGGCCAGTTTACTGGCGATGACCGTTGTTCTGATCTACGGATTCACGGCTGGAGATTTTTTTGCCGAAGGGGCCAAGCTGCTGGCGATGCCCTGGGGGATTGTGTCCCTTGTAGATCTGTATGTAGGTTTCGCCCTGTTCTCCTGCTTGATCGTGTTCCGAGAGAAAACGTTGTTCCCCTCGGTCATCTGGGTTATCTTGATGATGGTACTGGGGTTCTAGACCGGTGCGCTTAACACCTTTATCGCCCTGCAAACCAGCGGCGGCGATTGGAAGCGCTTCTGGTGCGGAAAGCAATCAAACGAACGTTCCTTAAACCAAGTTATAAAAGGAGAAAAACAATGAAGAATCTATTCCGTTTCTTGACTGTCGCTATGTTGCTAAGCATGGTTCTATCTGCCTGCGCAACAACAACACCCACCATACAATCAGAGGCTGGGGACACGATCGTAATCCGTGCTGGCACGGGTGACGGTGGCGCTGGCCTGACTCCCCATCAACAGATCATCCAGAACTTTGAGGACGAGAATCCAAATGTGATTGTCCAGCTTGAGCCGGTCTCCGGGCGCGATTATTATGCCCGCCTGCTGACCCAACTCTCAGCCAAGGCTGCTCCGGATATCATGCAGATTGGGGATGATGCCGTGCCATCATTCGTAACCAAGAATGCTTTCGTCCCTCTGGATACCTACCTTAAGGATAGCAATTTTGACACCAGCATCTACCTGCCCGGGCTGTTGGATCCCGGCAAGATCGATGGCAAGCAGTATCTCCTCCCTAAGGACTATTCACCGTTGGCAGTGTATTACAACAAGAAGCTTTTTGATGCAGCTTCAGTTCCCTACCCGGTGGATGGCTGGACCTGGGATGATTTTCTGGCTACCGCCCAAAAGCTGACTGTGAAGGATAGCTCTGGCAATGTGAGCCAGTGGGGAATCCAGCTGCCGGCTGCCTGGACGACCGGCTTTGAATATTGGGTAGCTACCGCCGGCGGCTCGCTGATCAGCAAGGATGGCAAGAGCTTTGCTGGCTTTATGGATTCGCCCGAAGTGGCTCGAGCCGTACAATTCTATGCCGACCTGTACAACAAGTACCAGGTTGCCCCCTCACCGGCAGACATGAATTCCTTCGGCGGCGGAAACAGCGAGTTTGCCAACGGCAAAGCCGCCATGATGCTTTTCGGGCGCTGGCCACAAAGCGGATTCAAGGAAAATCCCAATATTACTCTAGGTGTTGTGGCTCCGCCACAGGATAAGGCGCGCGCCAACGTACTGTTCTGGGGTGGTTTTGGTATTGCTACATCTTCCATGGACCCGGATACTGCCTACAAGTACCTGAGCTATGTATCCGGAGAGCCAGGCGCCCAGGTGTGGAAGGATTGGGCACTGCCGGCGGTCAAGAGTGTGGCAGATTCTTCCGGGCTTTCTAAAGATCCAATTGAAGGTGTATGGATTGCCGAGCTGAACCACCTGGCGCCACGCGCTTACACCTTCACCCCATACTGGAATGAAACGGCTGACCCAGCTTTGCGTAAGGTACTCGAGTCGGCGATACTCGACCCAGATGCTGATGTGAATGCCCTCCTGGCCCAAGCCGCCCAAGAGGCCCAAGCTGCATTGGATAAATTAGGGAAATAAATAAACATTGCGGTTACTCCAAAGAAAAGAAGCCTTCAGCTTTTATCTAACTATCTTGCCCTGGCTGGTGGGCTTTTTGGCATTCACTGCCGGGCCAATGCTGATCTCGCTTCTTGTCAGCTTCACTGACTGGGATCTGCTGACTGATCCGGTGTGGGTAGGCCTGGACAATTATCGCAACCTAACGACCGACCCGCTTTTCATCCAATCTATGAAAGTAACCCTGACCTACACCGCGGCGTATGTTCCGCTTGACCTGATCGGCGGCCTGCTCCTGGCGCTTTTGGTGCGCCCGCATCTCAAGGGGATTGGTGTCTTTCGCACCACTTTCTACCTGCCGACTGTCTTTTCCGGCGTGGCTTTTGTGGTGATTTGGCTGTGGATGCTTAATCCCAACGGCGGGCTGATTAACCTTGTCCTGGGTTGGTTTGGCATTAGCGGGCCGCGCTGGCTGCTCGATCCGAACTTAGCCCTGTGGTCTCTGGTGATGATGAGCTTCTGGGGCTGGGGACGTTCCATGGTGCTCTACCTGGGCGGTATGCAGACCATCCCTGGTGAGCTTTACGAGGCCGCGGCCATGGATGGCGCGGGCAGTGTCCGCCAGTTCTTTACAATCACACTTCCTCTGCTCTCACCCACAATTTTTTTCATCCTGGTGCTGAGCGTGATCGCCACCTTCCAATCCTTCACCAGTGCCTTTGTTGCGACCAACGGTGGACCACTCGATTCGACCCTATTTCTCGTCTTGTATATCTACCGCCAAGCCTTTGAGTTCTTTCACATGGGCTATGCTGCTGCTCTAGCCTGGGTGTTGTTCGCCATAGTCCTGGTTTTAACCCTGATCTTGATGCGCACCCAGAAGTTCTGGGTGTTTTATCTCGGAGAGCGAAGCGAATGAAAAAGCTCTGGTTTTCATTGGCTGCTAATGGCGGTAAATTGAATGAATGAATATTCAACCCCCATTTTACAGCTGCGCGGCTGGCGCAGAATCTTGCGCTTTTTCTTGCTGAGCGCGGTCGCTGTGTTATTCCTGGCTCCCGCTCTGTGGATGATCTCTTCTTCGCTCAAGCCCGATTACGAGATATTTGCGACCCCACCCACTTTGTGGCCCAGCAACCCGCGCTGGCAGAATTATGCCGAGGCGCTGACCTCCTTGCCTTTTGGTCGATTTGCTGTCAACACCTTGATCATCGCCTTCAGCTCGATTGTCGGGCATATATTGTCTTGCTCCATCGTAGCTTACGGCTTTGCCCGGCTACACGCCCCAGGCAAAGAGTTCTTTTTTATATTGATGCTTTCCACCCTAATATTGCCCTACCCGGTCACCATGGTACCGCTTTTCATCGTATTTTCTAAATTGGGACTGGTCAATAGTTTTGCCCCGCTGATCTTGCCAGCATTCTTCGGCAATGCTTTCTATATCTTTTTGCTGCGCCAGGCGTTCATGCAAATCCCCCCCGACCTGGAGGACGCCGCCAGAATGGATGGCGCCAGCACTCTTCAGGTGCTGTGGAACGTGATCCTGCCACTGTCACGCCCTGCGCTTGCGACTGTGGCGATTTTCACCTTCCAGGCCGCCTGGAATGACTTTCTGGCCCCCCTGATTTTCCTGCATGACCAATCGCTTTACACGCTTCAGCTCGGACTGAGCCTGTTCCGCGGCGCATATAATGTGCAGTGGGCCTACCTGATGGCTGCATCGCTTGTAGTCACCCTGCCAGTCATTTTCATCTTCTTCTTTGCACAGCGATCCTTCATCGAGGGGGTCGGTTTTACCGGTACAAAATTCTGAGTTTTTCAACAGACGCCCGGCCATCTCTCTCCCTCCCGATCAAAACCTGATCTCCCGCAAGGAGCTGGGCTCGCCAACGCCAGGCTCCGATCACCTCATTACGGGATTCGGGATACTGCTGCCCAGGATCTAGCAACCGCAGGTGCGCTCCAAGATCTGGGTCAGAGCCCCGTCGTCGATGCCTTTAGTATAATCATCGCTATGATCTGCACTGCGGCCTTCATCGTTGGCGCGGTCGGCTCAGTTGCCATGTTTAGTTGCACCGTCGCTGGCACGCTTGAATCCGTGAAACGGGTGCCTAACACCGGCTTCAGCGGACAGCGGCTATGCCGCTTGCAAACGGGGTGCGTTTTTCTAGAAATGGCACTATAATGAGTTTGAATTTTGACTATTATGCCGCTGCTGCTCAGCCAATCCCTTGGGCGGCTTCTTGGTACTATCGCCGCCGATCCCTGCATGATCCGTTGTAGAACCTGAACGGGAGCACTCACGCCTAATATGAACCATCACAGTAGTGAATCGGCCCATCCCCATGACTCTGGCACGCATGGCGGGCAGCCGCATACACATGGGACCATTGACCCCAGGATCACAACGTCCGCGCGTGGGATCTGGGCGCTCAAGTGGTCTCTCGTGGTGCTTGCGTTGACCGCCGCGATGCAAGTCGTGGTTGTTTACTTCTCAGGCAGCATTGCCCTCCTGGCAGACACGATCCACAACTTCGGAGACGCTGCGACAGCAATTCCGCTCTGGGTAGCATTTGCGTTGGCAACCAGGAAGCCTTCAAAGCGGTTCACCTATGGCTATGGGCGCGTGGAGGACCTGGCTGGTGCCGCAATCGTATTGATGATCCTACTCAGCGCGGTCGTGACGGGCTACGAATCAGTAATGCGGCTGCTGAACCCTGCTGTTGTTCGCAACATCGGAACGGTTGCGGCAGCTGCAATCATCGGTTTCGCCGGAAATGAAGTTGTGGCAATCCTGCGCATTCGAGTAGGCAAAGAAATTGGCAGTGCCGCACTGGTGGCCGATGGATACCACGCCCGGGTCGATGGCCTAACGAGCCTGGCCGTGCTGGCAAGCGCGGTCGGCGTCTGGCTCGGCTTTCCCCTGGCTGATCCGATAGTTGGTCTGGCGATCACCGTCGCGATACTCAAGATCGTGTGGGATTCGGCGAAGTTGGTGTTTGCGCGGCTTCTCGATGGTGTTGATCCTGAGGTGGTCGACGAGATAGCCGATGCAGCGCGGCAGGTGAGCGCTGTCACAGGTGTGAGCGATGTACGCGTCCGATGGCTCGGGCACCGGATGCACGCTGAAGTCAATCTCTCGGTTGATGGCATGCTCTCGATCGCGGAAGCTCATAGTGTTGCGGTGGAAGCCCGCCACGAGATCCTGCATCAAGTTGCGTACCTGTCGAATGTCGTGGTTCATGTTGACCCCAACGAGGCTTCCGGCGAGAATGTCCACAGCGTCGATCTCCATTCTCACGGCGGGCTGGAAGCGCATTCGCATGAGTAGCTCAGAGCCCAGCCAAAAGCGTGGTGGGAGCAGCCCAACAACTCGCTGAAGCTGACGCGGCGGGCTGGGCCGAAGGTGCCGCTTGCTATGCCCGCCGGCGAGGCGCACAATTCTGCTGAGTGTGCCCCCTTCCGCCGGGCAGCTTAGCTCGAGGCCGTTAGGCGGAGCCGCCTGCAGCAAGGAGAGAGATATGTACATCCCGGACGAAATCGCGGGCGAGCCCGCCCCGGACCATGGTTTGGGGGAGGACCTCGACAAGGTGATCAGTCGGCTTGTCGGCAGCCAGCTATACGGCGTGCTATGCACGCAAGGACATGGACAGCCCTATGGATCGCTGGTGGCGTACGCCATGACCCCTGAGCTCGATTCAGCGGTCTTCGCGACGCAGAAGGCCACCCGGAAGTACCGCCTGCTCTCGGAGTGCGCCCACGTGGCGCTCGTCGTCGACAACCGATCGGCCCTTCCCGATCAGCTCATGACCGTCGAAGCCGTGACAGCGACCGGCCACGCGCATGAAGTGCCGGAGGGAGCTGAGTTCGAGCGGTGGTCCCGTCTTCTCACCGACCGGCACCCTTACCTCAACACGTTCGTCCGCTCCGCGTCCTGCGGGCTCTTCCGCATCGACATCGTGCGGTACTTTCATGTCACCCGTTTTCAGGAGGTGCGGCAGTGGGTTCCTACCCGTCCTGCATAGTCCCCCTGGCGGAGGCCGCTCTTGCGGGAGATGGGCTGGTTGGCGGCAAAGCGGCCAGCCTCGGTTTGCTCATCCAGGCGGGATTCAGGGTTCCCCGAGGCTTCTGCATCACGACCCTGGCGTACGAGCAGTTCATCGCCGAAGCCGGCCTGAGCAGGCACGTGGCGATAGAGCTGGGCCGCAAGCCCCTGGACGCCATGCGGTGGGAGGAACTGTGGGACGCCGCGCTGCGAATCCGATCCACCTTCCTGCATACTGGTATCCCGGAGACCATCGCCGTGCAGATCCGCCAGGCCCTGGCGGACCACGTCGGCGATAGCGCTGTGGCTGTTCGCTCGTCGGCACCCGGGGAGGACTCGAAGCAGCGGTCCTTTGCCGGGCTCCACGAGTCCATCGTCGGGGTGCATGGCGACGGCGCCGTCCTCGATGCGGTGCGGACGGTCTGGGCCTCGTTGTGGTCGGATGCTGCGCTGCTCTATCGACGCGAGCTGTCGCTCGACCCGAACCAAAGCCGCATGGCGGTACTCGTCCAGGCTGTGGAACTGGCGGATTGCTCGGGCGTGGCCTTCAATCGCGACCCGCGCAATCTGGACGCCGACTGTGCCGTGATCGAGGCCGTGCCGGGCGCATGCGCGCTCCTCGTTGACGGTTCGGTGGACCCGGATCGCTGGACCCTGACGCGAAGCTCGGGCGAGTTGATCGAGTGGCGGCCCGGGCGCCGCGGAGCGGACCACGACACACCGCTGCTGGACGCCCGGGATCTGGCACACCTGCTCGGCGTGCTCAGCCACATCGAGACACTGTTTGCGTGGCCGCCCGATGTCGAATGGACGGGTCGAGCGCCGGACACGGTGGTGCTCCAGGCCCGGCCCATCACGAGCACGCCACCCGACGCTGAAGACGAGCGCGGCTGGTACCTCACACTGCGCCCCACTCTGCGACGTCTCTCGGCACTTGCGGCACGCGTCACCGATGAGCTGATTCCTGTCCTCGAATCAGAAGGCGTGCGTTTCGCGGCGCAGGATCTTGCCTTCTGCACCGACGCCGAACTGGCTGCGGCCCTGCTCGAGCGGTCCGACTCACTGCGCCGGTGGAAGAACACCTACTGGGACGAGTTCATTCCGCTGGCCCACGGGGTACGGCAGCTCGCCCAGTACTACACCGATAGCGTGCGTCCGGATGACCCCTACGAGTTCATCGGACTGCTGAAGTCAGAGGACATGCTCGCCACGCGGCGGAACCAGGTCATGGCCGATCTCGCGGCAATGCTGCGGGAGGATTTGCGGCTCAGGCTCGCCGTCTCGGACGCCCGCGCCGCAATGGCCGGGGCCGATGCGAGGACGTGGCAGCGGAGTTTGGAGCCGCTGCGCGAGCTTCGCGGCGGTCCCGGGTTCCTCGACGCGTTCGATTCACTGGCGACCCGGTTCATGGACGTCATGTACGGCACCGAGCGGCTGCTGGACCGCCCGGATCTCCTGTTGCACACGCTGCTCGAACTGGCGGACGCCGCGCCCCGCGATGCCCGTCCTGTGGAGCCCCACCGGGACTTCGACCGGGCCGAGCTGGAGGCGCGTCTGTTCGACGCCGTCGGCCCGGCCCGCCGCGAAGAGGCGGTCGAGGTGCTGCGAATCGGCAGGGTCAGCTGGCGGCTGCGCGACGATGACAACCTGCTGCTCAGCCGCGTGGAGAGTCAGCTGAATCGCGCCGTCGCGGTGGCGCTCGACCGGCTGCGCGCGGAAGGCCGGCTCAGTCGGGAGCCACGACGCAGCGACGACTTGGTGCGCGCCATCGCCACGGCACTCAGTGAACCGGGCGCCGTGCTCGACCTGCCTGCCGCCACGCCAGAGGACGCCAAGGTCGAGATCCTCTCGCAGGAACTCCCCGACAGCTCATCGGTCAGCCGGCCTCGCCGGGCCTGGCGAGCGGCAGGGTCTGCCGCATCACGGAGGGAGCAGACATCGGGAGATTCCGCGCCGGGAACGTGCTGGTGTGCGATGCGATTCAACCGATGATGACCCACCTGGTGCCATTGGCGGCCGCGGTCGTGGAGCGGCGGGGCGGCATGTTGATCCATGGGGCCATCATCGCGCGCGAGATGGGGATCCCCTGCGTCAACGGGGTAGCCCGCGCGGTAGAGCAGCTTCGAGATGGCTACTTGGTCACTGTGGATGGGCACCTGGGCATCGTCACGGTCGGCCCGCCGGAGTTCGACCTGGAGTTCCGCTAATGATCGCTTCGCAGAAGAAGGTGCTGATCGTGGGCGGCGGACTGGCAGGTCTGGCGTGTGCCATCCGCCTGCATGAAGCCGGTGCCCGACCCTTCATCTTCGAGCGAAGTGACGGCGTCGGTGGCCGGGTCAGGACCGATCCGATGGATGGGTTTCTGCTGGACCGCGGGTTCCAGGTATTTCTCGACGCCTACCCGGAAGCTGGAGATCTGCTGGATAAGGAGAGCCTCGATCTGCGGGCATTCAAACCAGGTGCCCTGATCTACAAGAATTCCGGCCTATGGCGGATCATGGACGTCTTGCGTGAACCGCGTCACCTCATCAAAAGCATCTTCGCCCCAGTTGGATCGTTAGCTGACAAACTGCGAGTGGCGGCACTCAAGGTGCGGTTGATGCGTCTTTCCATTGAAGACATCGCCAGGCATGAAGACATGACCACGGAGAGTTATCTCCAGCGCTCGGGATTCACTCCACCGATGATCGATGGTTTCTTCCGCTCGTTCTACGGAGGCATTTTTCTCGAACGGGAACTTCACACCTCAAGCCGGATGTTCGAATTCACGTTCAAGATGTTCTCACAGGGAAGCGCCACGCTGCCGTCGAGAGGGATGGGGGAAATTCCGCGTCAGTTGGCTTCCCGCCTCCCTCCGGGCACGATTCGTCTCGGCGCGCGGGTCATGGCGATCCAGCCGGGAAGTATCACCCTTGATTCGGGCGAGCAGATCCAAGGCGATGCCGTGGTCGTCGCCACGGATGGATCGACCGCAGCAGGATTGGTATCTGCCATGGCGACCGCCGAGCTCGTATGGCGGTCAGTCACCTGTTTGTATTTTTCCGCCGCTCGCTCGCCCCTTAGCGAGGCGATCATCGCTCTCAATGGCACAGGCTCGGGCCTGGTGAACAACGTCTGCGTCCCTTCAGATCTCTCGCCGGACTATGCGCCGCCGGGCCGGGCGCTGGTCTCTGTTAGCGTCCTCGGAACCGTGGACCCAGATGACCTGGAATTGCGGGTCCTAGCCGAACTAGAGGCTTGGTTTGGCAGTACGGTTCGCGAATGGCGGCACCTCCGGACCTATCGGATCGAGCGAGCGCTCCCGAGGCAGGAACCTGGCATCGGACTGACAGGACCGGGGTTTCGCACGGAAGCTGGCGTTTACCTCTGCGGTGATCATCTTTGGAGCGCATCCATCGAAGGCGCGATCATCTCTGGCCTGAGAACAGCCGATGCAATTCTGCAGCCGTCATGACCTGCGTAAGCTTCCCCGCCAATGCCGGAGCTGTTTTTTGGCGCGGCTGCGCTGAACCGAGACTGAAGCGAAGGTTCAGCCCGGGCCACATAACGTCCGGGAGTCGCGAGCCTAGCGATGCTTGCTGCTGCCGAGCGGACCGGACACAGGGAAATACTTTTTAACGTGGTTTATAAATTTTGGGTAAGCATGATGATCGGCGTGGAAGATAGTGATTGATCTGCCCGTACAATTTGGGTTACCTCCCAGCCATCTCGGTTCGGCATCATCAGGTCCAGGATAACCAGGTCAGGCCGTTCCCGGCGCAACACGTGGATCGCCATTTCTCCATCATATGCAGGAAGAACCTGGTAACCGGACTGCTCCAGATAGGCGCTGAGCACTTTAACAATGGACCGGTCATCGTCGACCACCAGAATACGTTGAGCCATCGCCATCCAGTACAAGCTCAACCCGGATAAATTCGCCGCATTTGGAGCCTCCGCTGGCGGGAATCTGGCGGCGCTATTAAGCACCACCTGCGGCGTGAAAGAACTGGAAGGCGAAGACCTGGGCAACGCCGGTGTCTCGAGCTGCGTTCAGGCGGTGGTGGACTGGTTCTGCCCGATCGACTTCCTGACCATGGATCAAGAGTTTGCTGGAACTGCTTGCCCAGCCAACCACAACGACGCCTCTTCGCCCGAGTCAATGCTGGTTGGCGCACCCATCCAGACTGTGCCGGATGTGGTCAAAACTACCAACCAGACGAATTACATTAATCCTTCCGACCCGCCTTTCCTGATCCAGATTGGTTCCGCGGATTGCAATATTCCGCCGATGCAGAGCAAGAACTTCGCCGATGCGCTGAGCAAGGTGATTGGTGCAGATAAAGTCACTTACACGTTGATTGACGGCGCGGGTCACGGCGGTTCGCAGTTCAGCACCGATGCAAACTTGAAAGTGGCGATCGATTTGCTGAAAAAATATTTGCAGTAAACCACCTAATGCTGGAAATCGAAAGGAGCCGGGGCTCCGGCTCCTTCCTCTAACCTACCGATAAAATACTACAATAAGCGATGGTTATTCAGGCAACAGTACCGAGTCAATCACGTGGATCACGCCATTCGAGGTTTCGATGTCGGTGATGATCACCTGCACGGTATCATTCAGATATACCTTGCCGTCTTTGACGGTGATCTTTATCTGCTGGCCTTCCAGGGCGGTGTCAACCATCTGTCCATCTAGCTGGACGACATCCGCAGCCATGACCTTACCAGGCACTACATGGTAGAGCAGGATATTTGTGAGGGTTTCCAGGTTTTCCGGCTTGAGGAGGTCTTCTACAGTGCCTGCGGGCAGCTTGGCGAAAGCCTCGTCAGTGGGGGCAAAGAGGGTGAAAGGTCCTTCCCCTTTGAGGGTATCAACCAGCTCGGCAGCCTGTACCGCAGCGACCAGGGTGGTGAAGCGACCATCCGCTACTGCGGTGTCAACGATATCCGAGAGCTTGGCGGGGGGCAAGAGCACAGTGTCGATCACGTGGATCACGCCGTTGGCGGTTTCGATGTCGGTGATGATGACTTCGGTGTTCTCATTCAGGTACACTTTGCCATCCTTGACCGAGATGTTGAGCGGATTGTCTGCCAGGGCAGTGTCCGCCGTCTTTCCATCCAGGGTGACCACATCGGCTGCCATGACTTTTCCAGCGACCACATGGTAGAGCAAGATGTTCTTCAGGGTCTCCAGGTTCTCAGGCTTGAGCAGGTCCTCTACGGTTCCGTCGGGCAGTTTGGCGAAAGCATCGTCGGTGGGGGCGAAGACAGTAAAGGGTCCTGCACCTTTGAGGGTATCAGCCAGACCGGCGGCCTGCACTGCAGCCACCAGGGTGGTGAAGCGACCATCCGCTACAGCGGTGTCAACGACATCCGAGAGCTTTTCCTCGGGCAGGAGCACCGCGTTAATCACGTGGATCACGCCGTTGGCGGTCTCGATGTCGGTGATGATCACTTCGGTGTTCTCATTCAGGTACACTTTGCCATCCTTGACCGAGATGTTGAGCGGATTGTCTGCCAGGGCAGTGTCCGCCGTCTTTCCATCCAGGGTGACCACATCGGCTGCCATGACTTTTCCAGCGACCACATGGTAGAGCAAGATGCTCTTCAGGGTCTCCAGGTTCTCAGGCTTGAGCAGGTCCTCTACGGTTCCGTCGGGCAGCTTGGCGAAAGCATCGTCGGTGGGGGCGAAGACAGTAAAGGGTCCTGCACCTTTGAGGGTATCAGCCAGACCGGCGGCCTGCACTGCAGCCACCAGGGTGGTGAAACGACCATCTGCCACGGCGGTGTCAACGATGTCTTTGGGCGCGGGGACAGCGGTAGGAGGAATGGGGGTTGCCGTAGGAGCAGGCGGTTGGGTAGGTGCGGCGGTGGGGGTCGCCGCTGGCGCACAAGCAGCCAAAACCAGCGAAGCTATCATTAGTACGAACAGGGTAAAAAGTGGTAAGCGTTTCATTTCATCTCCATTTAAGTATTGTATAGATATTGTACAGATATCTTCTCTAATTATACACAAAACATGTACAACGTCAAGCGTGTTTTGCATTATTAATCAAACTCTCATCTGGGGCCAGTCGTGGGTGCGGACGATTCTTTTTCACCAGAAATTCGTGCATCCATTGACCTCTTGGAGACACTATGGCCATAATCTGAAGGCGTTCTGGCTGGCTCTGAGCGATTGTGGTCCCTGGACAACTGCTCTTGCGGTAGAATTTCTTATGGATTTCTTGTTATAAAACAACCGACATTGAGAAAGAAAAAGAGAATCTGAATTGCATCCATTAACGTTTTCTGTCCTCGTTGTGAATAATTTCAAGATTCCGGGAACAGCGGACCTGATCGATTACCTGGAACAAACCCTCGCTTGCCCGACCCAATTACCCCTGCTGCCTGACGACCTGGCAGCATACCAGGTGATCGTCATTGATCCGTTCCATATCGGAGCAAATGAGCTTCACAGGCTTCATCAGTTTGTAGAGGCGGGTGGAGGCTGCTTGGGGATTACATCTACGATCCCAGGAGACGGCAGTGCAGCACACATCTTTGGGGCTCTTCCACAAGATGCTGGTCTTGAATGTGAAGTCCGCGTCCTATTTACAAATCGCGCCAATCCGCTAGGAGCGCGCCTGCCAGACGCTTTCTATGTACGCGGACAATTTCTGCCACTTACTATGCAGGATGACAATGTGGAAGTGGCACTATACGCTGATTGGCGCAATACTCACCAGTCCATGCTGACCTGCCGTTCCTTCGGTGAGGGGACTGCAGCCCTGACCACGATCCAGGATCTCAACCACCCCACCTTCCGACGCATCATCTACCGGTTGCTGCGTCGCCTGGCTAGCCTGGAAGAACCCAGTCAGCCCCTGCAGGTTGGATTGCTGGGATACCCACCTTCGGTTGGTGAATTGCACGCACAAGCCACGGCGACAGGCACGCACGGGCTAAAGCTGCGTACGATCTGCGATCTCAGCCAGGCGCGTTTGGAGGCTGCAAAGGAAATATTCGTTTCTGGCGAGCTGTGTTACACGCAGGACTCGGCTGATTTGCAGAACGACCCGGACATCGACCTGGTTATCATAGCCACGCCACCCAACAGTCATACCCGACTGGCGTTACAGATGCTGGAAAGCGGTAAACACGTTATCGTCGAGAAGCCACTGGCACTGAACTCGTCAGAAGTGAACGCCCTGCGTCATATTGCAGAGCGCAATCACCTGCTGATAAGTTGCCACCAGAACCGGCGCTGGGACGACGACTATCGCGCCATCAAGCTTGTGCTGAACCAGGGTCTGATCGGCGAGCTGTTCTATATGGAAACATTTGTCGGAGGCTACGGGCATCCGTGCGGGTTCTGGCATTCAGAAGAGCTCATCTCTGGCGGCACAGCTTTCGATTGGGGTGCCCATTACCTGGACTGGATGCTCGATCTGATGCCTGGCACAATCTCTGAGGTGCGCAGCACACGCCAGAACCGCGTGTGGCACGATATCACCAACGCCGACCAGGAGCGCATCCAACTGCGCTATGCAAATGGGTACGAGGCCGAGTTTACCCATTCAGACCTGGCCTTCATCCCCAAACCGAAATGGTATTTGTTGGGCACCCAGGGCACGATTATCGGCAAATGGCGAGATATGACCATCTACGCATTCGACCCACTGCACTATTATCAAACGAGTGAGATACCGCCGGCTGAGCTCGGCGCAGACATAAGCGTACGGCGCCTGCAGGGTAGAGAGCAGGTCATCGAGCAAAACCTGCCGAAACCGCCTCAGATGAGCTTCCCTTTTCACAACAATCTGGCAGACCACCTTCTGCTGGGTGAGCCCCTGGCTGTACCGATCCAGCATACTGCCCGGGTGATCGCGGTGCTGGAGACCGCAAAGCGCTCTGCCGAGCAGGGCGGCTGCATAGAAAAAGTTGAAATATAGGATCCGTTATGGTTCGCTGGGGTGTATTCGGGACGGCTCAAATTGCAAAAATTTGCATGATACCGGCTATCTTGAAGTCCGAGAACGGGGTGCTGCAGGCAATCGCCAGTCGCAATCTGGCGAAGGCTCAGGCCTTGGTGGAGAAACACCGACAAGGGGTTGCGTACGAGGGTTACGCTGCATTGCTGGAAGACCCTGAGATAGACGCAGTTTACATCCCGCTGCCCAATCAAATGCATAAAGAGTGGACGATCAAAGCCCTGGGAGCTGGCAAGCATGTCCTGGTGGAGAAACCGTTTGCGATGAACGCCGGGGAAGCTGAAGCGATGGCGGCAGCCGCACAGCGCCATGGCCGACTGTTAATGGAGGCCTTTATGTACCGCTTTCATCCCCGCACCCAGCGTATCAAGCAACTGGTGGAGGAAGATGCTCTAGGCAAGATCTCGCTGATTCGCAGCGCTTTCACTTTCCCGGTGAAGCGCGATGGCAGCAACGAGCGTCTGTTCTTGCCAGAGATGGGCGGCGGCTCGTTATGGGATGTGGGCTGCTATGGGGTCAGCCTTGCCCGCTGGTTGCTCAGTGAAGAACCCACTGCTGTCTCCGCCCAGGCAGATTACAGCGAAAGTGGTGTGGATGTGAATTTTGCTGGCACGTTGCGCTTCGCCAGCAGCGCGCTGGCAGTGGTTGAATGCAGCTTCACCGCTGCTCTACAGCAAACTTTTTCGGTTATTGGTTGGGATGGGGCAATTGAGTTGCCCCATGACGCGTTTATCCCCTGGGAGAAGGACGCCACATTCATCCTGCGGAGAGTCCATGACGAGCAAGGGCAGATAGTGACAGTACCCGGCGCCGATGAATACCAGTTAATGATCGAGCATTTTGCGGATGCAGTTCAAGGACATGCGCAGCCGACTATCTCCCCAGGGGATAGTATAAACCAGATGCGCATTCTGGATGCGCTGGCGCACGCGGCGCGTTTGGGTGAGGTGGTGCAGTTAGGAGATGGGGCCTGGTCAAGTTAAAGGTGTCTACCGCAATTCTGGTCTTTGTGTACGATGAGCTCGCCGTCTTATTTACAGATTTATGTTCCCGGATTGTTTTGAAGAGCGCATCACCTTTTTCTTGGGAGTAAGCCCCGTCTGTGCGCCACAAGATATTCCCTTGCCAGTCCAGCAAGAGCACCCAAATGGTGTCTTCATGCGGAATGTCCATGGCGCGCCGGAAAGATGGCTTGTCCAGGTAGAGGGTGATCGTCTTCTGGCGCGTGGTGGGATTGGGAATACCGGCTCGCATCCCTTCGTTAAGGAAGGTCTGCGAAAAGAAGTTCATCTTGTAAATGACCGGGAGCTCGTAGAACTGCACGCCCGGAAAGAATTGTTCGAGCTGGCGAGCCATGGGAACCCAGGAATCTACCCAGGCTTGATGCCACTGTTGAAACGCGATAAACAGTATGTTGAGTTCTCCTTGCAGATCATCCGGCAAGGCGACCTTTTGGCGCAGAAGATTAGAACCTGTGACTTGAGGAAATCTCATACAATACTCCAACCAGTCTAAAAACCACCAACTTAATTTTTCCTGCGCCGGCTCATGCTTGTTTTGATGGGTAAGAGGGCGGACGCTGGCTTGCGTTGTACTGATAAATAGAAAATCCCAACGACGATCAGTGAGACTACGAGAACGATGTACGACACATCTACCTCCAAAATTTGACTTGAAATTATTGATTTACTCCAATATCTTAGCATAATCGCGCCAGATTGTCAATGTATTGTATAGGTTTTATAACGATAATATTGACGATGCATGGGATTGCGCTGATGATTATGAAGCAGGGAGTGTTAGGGAGTGTTAGCGTAGGTTTTGTGCAACCAGGGCACAAGGTGCTTAAATCGTCAAAAATGTGCATTTTCAGAAAATGGCAACAGGAGTTGCACAACCCATTGCTTTTTCACTGCCAGGGACCGGCCTGCGAACAGGCTGTGATCCGTGAACGTTAACAAGCAACCTTGATCTTGCCAGTCAACCCAGGCGGAAGTATGAGCGCCCACCTTGACCTGCTCTTTCACCTTGGGACAGGCGCTGTTCTGCCATACGGAGGGGATTTGGGGGCACTGTTGGGTGAGCCAGCGAGCCGCCCAGCGCACGAAATTGGCAGCGAAAACGGCGAACTGTTCCTGGAGAAAGAGGGCCGGGGCCGAGCGCACTTTCAGGTGGTGCATGGCGAACACGTTTTTGCCTTCTTTGATGCCGGCTTCGATCAGTTGACGGGCGTTGTAGCGGTGAAACCAGCCCGGCAGGTCGCTGGTGACCGGATCGCTGCCGAAGTGGATGAGGGTCGCGTGACGTTGGGTCTGACCGGTGTGAAAGCGTTCCAGAGCGACATCGAGGGGATAGGGAAAATCAGAGAAGCGCTCGCCATTCCAGGCGACCATCTCGGCGTTTTTACCTACCTGGGTCCACTGAGTTGGCTTCTTCACGCGTCTCTTCAGGCGCGGGGTGAGCCAGTTGCGGTGGGGTTTGGTGTAAAGCTCGTAACCCATTTCGATGACCAAGGCCACATTCTCTCGCGTGCCAAACCCGGCATCCAGGCGAAAATCAGCCTGGATAGGGCAAAGATTGGTGCGGTTCTGCTCTTCGAACTGCACCAGGCGCTGCTGAAGGCGGTGGAACTCCGCCTGAGGGACCAGCCATCGTTGTTGGCGATGGCGCAACTGCTTCTCTAGTTGCGGGAGTTGCTTCTCCAGCCGCCCGTGTCGGCGTTCCAGCATGCTCAATCGCTGGCGGGCCTTGGCAAGAGCGCTGTAAGGCCGCTCGGGACGCTGGCGTTCCCGGTAATGAGCTTCCAGCTGCAGCAGCATCGCCCGTTGCTCATCGTACTGCTGCTGGATCTCCGTCAGTCGGGCTTGAGCCTGTTCCACAGCCTCCTGAGACTCTTGCGCCTTGGCATGGCATTTCTGGCACTCACCTTCCAGGGTGCCAATACGCTTACGAAGCAAATCGGTGCGCCGCCAGGGGCGTAAGCCGGTCTTGGCTTCGGCGGCCCGGATCATCGCCTCCGCCTGGGTACAGGAGACTGTATCACCCGCGTGGGGAGCCACCGACAGCCAGGAGCGACCGTAAGTGGGGCTGTGCAGGCTGACCATAGCCGCTTGATACCCCAGCTGCAAGCCATCCCCCATGTGCCCGTAGGCCACCCCCGGATAGGTCGTGCTGGTATTCGAGACCGGCCGACCAGTGAGATCCCCATCGTAGGTCAGTCGGCCTGAACTTTGCAAAGCCAGCATGACCTCTTCCGCCAGGATCGGGCGGGTGATCTGTTCCAAAACCGCCTCGGTTTGCTCGGCCTCCGCCTGGGTGAGACCTGCCAGCGTGCGGCTGACCCCACTGTAGTCCGCCCAACCGGACTGTCCCCAGGCTTTGGCAACCGCCTGATCCTGGTCAATTGGATGCGCCGAGCGACTGAGATCCTGCAGATGCTCCAACCCGGCCAGCAGGGTGACCAGAAATTCCAGAACTTTTCTCTGTGGGCTGTGTGTCATGGTTTTCTGGTGGAGCGCAATGGATTGGAGCTTATCGATCAGACTGATGCTCTGGGCAAACTGGCCCCACACCACCAGCATGGCGTGCTGGGTCAGAGTTTCAGGATGGTTTTGGTTCATGGCAGCTCTCCTCCTGGTGCTGCCATGAGCCTACCCGATCAAGGTTCAATTGTAAAAGTGCAGTTTTTTGCGAAAAAAAGCTGTTTGCTCTCTGATTGCACAAATGTTACGTTAGAGTAGATGGATACACAGAACAGCCCCCTGTTGGCAGGAGGAGGTGTTTGCTGCCTGCAAAGATCTTACGGTGGATCAAGATCGACCAGAGAAAAGATCGCTGATAACTCACCAGCCTGCTGCTGGATTGCCCGCTGCTCCTCGATTCCAATCCGCCCCAGGCTGAGCACGTTAGGCCCCATACGTGGGCCGCTGCGTAATATCTGCTCGTGCTGGATTAGGAAATTCCAATAAAGGAGGTTAAACGGGCAGGCATCCTGCCCATAACGCAGCTTGGGATTGTAGCGACAGGCAGCGCAGTAATCGCTCATTTTGTTGATGTAATTGGCCGAGGCAATGTAGGGCTTCGTGGCAATTATGCCCCCATCGGCGTGCAGTCCCATGCCAAGCACGTTGGGAAGCATAACCCACTCGTAGGCATCAACAAAACAAGCAGTAAACCAATCGGTGACCTGCTGCGGTGAAATGCCCGCCAGCAAGCAAAAGTTGCTCAGCACCATCAGGCGCTCAATATGGTGGGTATAGCCATAGCGCAAGGCACGCTCAAGCACAATTCGCAAGCAGTTCATGTCCGTTTCGGCGTTCCAGAAGAAGCCGGGCAGCGAGCAGCGGGCATTCCAGAAATTAACCTCTTTCAAACCGGGCATCCAGCGCCAATACTGCCAGTAGATGAACTCGCGCCAGCCGATCACCTGGCGGATAAAGCCTTCAACCGATTGTAATGTGGCCTGTCCATCCCGAAATCTTGCTTCTGCCATCTGGGCAACCGGAAGCGGCTCTAAAAGGCCAATATTCAAATATGGGGAAAGCAGAGAGTGGAACAGGAGGTTTGAACGACTGCTCATCGCATCCTCAAAAGGACCAAAATTCTCCAGGCGGTGATCTAAAAAATCAAGGAGCGCTTGTGTGGCTTCACGATGGTTGACTGCCAGATCAAAACCATCAACGCTACCAACGCCATTGTCGATGACTGCTACTTCCTGCATCACCTGACGGGTGATCTCGTCTGGTTCAAAGCCCAATCTCTCCGGTGGGAGGCTGCCTTTCGGCAGCGGACGCCGATTTTCAGCATCGTAATTCCACCGATCACCAGTTGGTTTGCCGTCTTGCTCAATCAGAAGGTTAAAGTGCCGCCGCATTGCGCGGTAGAAAGTCTCCATTACATAGCGCTTACCGAACTGCGGCTCAGGGATTGGGTTAAATTGGCCGGATAGGAATTGAGTATTCGGCAGCACTACAACTGGAACTCCGAGGCGCGAATCAAGCCGCTCTTGAAAACGCCGCCCGCGATATTCACTGGCTGCCATGCAGTAGATCCGATCTGGTCGCCAGGTAGCTACGTGCTTGAGCAGCCCACAGAGCATATCCCCGGCGCTCAAGATCTCCACCACGTAGCCCTGCTCCTGTAACTTGGCGGCATAATGGCGCATCGCGCTGAACAGAAGCACCAGCTTCTTGCGCTGGTAGGGCAGCCGGGCAGCTCGGGCGCGGCTCTCGACCAGCACCACGCGCAAACAATCACCCCCGGCTTCAGCTACAGCCGCCATCAGGGCTGGATGCTGCTCTAAAAGTTGGTCACCGAGAATCCAAACCGTGGTACGCATCAATATTACAGGGGAAAAATAAGGGTCAGGCTGTGCTTAATTCAAACGTCCCTACGGGCAACAGCTGGATCAGCTACTACCCTGCCGCCGCGCACCGTTGCACCGATCACCAATCCTGCACTAATTAATACCATGTTTTTAAAGATGTACTGCCCTTCCAGGGTCGGCGCATAGGGCAAGGCAGTAAACACTTCCTGCGGAAAGAGAAATATTGGCGTGATGGTACCAAGCATCTGAAGGAACAGCAGCAGTAGCGTAGCGCGCATGAAAATCCCAAATATAAGCCCCAGGCCAATCAGGCTTTCCCAGACCGCTAAGAAAAGGATTGAAACATCCGGCGCAATCAAGCCAAAGGTCAAGCGTTCGATCGTGCGGGTTGCCAGGTCAGCAGCCGGACTGAGACCGGGGAAGAACTTTAGGGTGCCAAACCAGAGGAAGACTAGCCCCATGCTGATGCAGAGCAATAGAATGCCATAATGCGCCATCCAGCGCGTTATCCGGACATCCAAAATATTAAGAAGCGGGGTAATGTTTTGGGACATGTGAATAAGCAGTTCAAAATGCAAAAAAGGATATTGATACATCTAGTACAGTAGGACTTTACGCAGTTGGGGGTAGGATAAGGGTATACCCCGAATTTTCCCATGAACTGCGTAAATTACATATAGTATACTCCATGATCCATGACCGTCGTTTTGTCAATATTTAGTCAACATTTAGTAGATATTATATTGACAAACCAGGATAAATGCGATAAGATTAATTTCCAGCAAAATCCTGATGACTAATAGGGTGTGACTATGAAAACTGCACTCATTTGGGGCGCGGGTGGCGAAATCGGCCGGGCTATCACCCGCCAATTAGCCAGAGAAAACTGGCAAATCCTGGCAGCTGGACGCAATCTAAATTCCTTCACTGATCTCACCGGGCAGGTCTACGATGTCGAATTGAGCGACGCATTTTCGGTACAGTCGGCCATCACTGCTATCAGCCAGGAGGTGAGCGAGGTGGACTTGTGGGTGTACGCCGCCGGCGACATCGCTTCGCTGCGAGTCAACGAGATGCGCCCGCACGACTGGCAGCGTATTATACAGGCTAACCTGACCGGAGCGTTCCTGGCCACTCATTTTTCCTGGCCGCTGCTCTCCGAGCAAGCCCACCTGTTTTACCTGGGAGCGGTCAGCGAACGTATGCGCCTGCCGGGGTTGTCGGCCTACGCGGCTGCCAAAGCTGGCCTGGAGGCTTTCGCCGACGTGGTGCGCAAGGAAAGCCGGCGCAAGGTTACCGTTGTGCGTCCCGGGGCAGTAGATACCCGCTTTCTGGAGCAAGGTCCCTTTCAAACTACCTGCCGCACCACCTGAAACCGGAACAAGTTGCCGCCCGGATCATCCAGGCTTATACCGAGGGACACCAGGGACAACTGGACATATAAAGGGCGATATGCACATCTTTTTGCGCTGGTGCAAAAGAAGTTAACATTGCCCTGCAGGATTTTAGACGACGCAATGAATAACGATAAGGAACAATTCAAATGATTTATTCCCGCACATTCGATATCCTAGGAATCTCGGGTAGCCTACGCCAAGCGTCTTACAACACTGCTCTATTGAGGGCAGCTGCAGAGCTCATGCGCACCAATATGAGCATGGAAATTTTCGACCTTTCGCCCTTGCCCATGTTCTCCCAGGAAACTCGAAAATCCATTTCCGGAATCAGTGATCCATTTTCGCGCCCGGCTGGCACAAGCAGATGCTGTCTTGATCGCCACACCTGAGTATAACGCTTCGATCAGCGGCGTCCTAAAAAACGCTCTCGATTGGGCATCTCGTCCGCCGCAGAATCCATTGAACGGCAAGCCTGTAGCAATTATGGGAACCAGCAAAGGCAATTTTGGTACGCTGAGAGCCCAATTGCATCTGCGCCAGATATTGACACACATTGGCGCTTTACCGCTTGGTAAGCCTGAAGTATTGGTTGCGCGTGCCGAGCAGGTATTCAACGCCGAAGGGAAACTGGTAGATCCAGCGACGGGCGGCTATCTTCAAGATTTGCTTACCGCCCTGGCTAATTGGATTCAGCTTGTAGAGGGCGCAACTGGCTCTCTCGTCAGGAGATAGCCTTAACCCGGACCAGTAAATCTACTCTTCCTGGAGCACCAGCTCTTTGTCTGGCAACCCCTGGCTGAGGAATTACAACGCAAATATCTATATAAATACTTAGACAATACCTTGACAATTACTGATTTTATTGATATAATGAAATCAATATATTTCCATTTCAGAGGAGTGGTGAAGTAATATGAACAACTACATGCGAATCAGCAAAATTACGATATTAATTGCAGCCGGTATGTCCTTCTTGCTATCTGTTTACCTGTGGTTCACCGGTGACAGAGAAACCGGCCTGTTTGTAGGCATCTGGGTGCCATCGATCTTATCCTTTGGAGCCTTAATGCATTCTGGAAGAAGTGCAAAATGAACGAAACGTTTCTTTTTATTTTTGGCCTGATTGCAACGATCGCAGCAATCGGCCCGTTGGTGATTGCAGGCATCAGCGAACAACAATCAAAGAAAGATAAATGAAACCGCTTTTGAGACACACATGAACAATCTTATGAAGCAAATGTTTAAGACGAGTATCGATATTGAATTAGAGAAGCGCCAGGAGATGATTAAAATCCTCAATGCCCAATTGGCCGACACTTTTGACATGGTCAGCCTAGTCAAGCAGGCGCACTGGAACGTCAAGGGAGCGCAATTCATTGCCCTGCACCAACTCTATGACGAAATTGCCCAGGGCCTGCTGGCTTATGTCGATATGATTGCCGAGCGCGCCACTGCACTGGGAGGCACTGCATTGGGTACGGTGCGCATGGCCGCAGCTTCATCACGCCTGGCGGATTACCCGCTGGAAATTGTGCAAGATCTGGCAACCGTGCGTTTCCTGGCGGACCAACTGGCGCAACTTGCCGAAACAACTCGCGCCGCTGCTGACCAGGCTGAAATGCTGCATGACATGGGCACCAATGACCTGTTCATCGAGATTGTGCGTGACCTGGATAAGTGGCTTTGGTTCCTGGAAGCGCACCTACAGGCGTAATTGCTCTGGTAGATGGGACTCGGACGAAGGGCTCTCCAGTCTGTGCACTTGCAGTATGGACAGGAAAAAATACTGACTTGTCTTCGAATTCATCGTAGAAATCCCAGGCGCCTGGCCGAATACGGGCCAGCTCCCAACACCTGGTTGCTCTGATTGTCCAGATGCATCATAATCTTCGCGCTCATCCCACCATCTTGGGATCGCTGGACTACTTCCATACCAGGGATCCCCGAAGACAGAGTAAAGACTGATACCCTCCAGGATCACCTGGTCTGAACCTTTCAATAAAGCGGCCTGGATTGGGATTAGCCCATCCCCCCAGGCGTTTCCATGCCCACAGATCTCTTGATATCTGTCGTACGCCCAGCATTGGGACCTGGAGCCAGCACGATCGCCGCGCAAAAATTTGCCAGCGAAGGAGGTGTAACGCACTTCAGGCTGGAAGTAAGCTCCAGGGTAGTGTTTTTCAATATAGCGAGACAGCCGCCCGCCCCGCCACCAGCTCCCCTGGCTGTGGTGGGGACTTCCCAGAGTTATCAGGTGGTTTATCCTTTCGAGCCCTTGATAAGCGCGACCCAGGAAAGGGTCTGGGCTCAATTACAGCCGCGCCAGCACTCCCCCAGCGCTGTGACCGACCAGGGTGATTTTTACACCAGGCGCGCTCTGTGCGGCGTGCTGCACAGCCCGGTCGAGTCCAGCCAACAGCCTGGCCCAGCACTGGCTGCTGACTGCCAGCAGCCACTCGTGGCCTGGGATGTCCGCGATTGAAACAGACTGGCCCGTGTGGGCTGATAGCTCCTGTTGCATCCCCCGGTAGGCCCGGGCATAAGATAAGAAACCGCCGATAATCACAATTGGTCCCATGTATGCCTCAATGCCCAGCCAGAGCATTGGCTCCTATTATTGGCTGTTCATATTCTGCGCAGACTGGATTTTTTCCTTGATCGCCTGAATTACCAGCGGATGATCATTCCAGGCTCCCAGGTTACCCAGTTGGAAGCCTGCTGGGACATCCGCTTCTCCAATCAGCTCCGGGATATCGTATTGAGAATGAATTGAATCAGCGCTGATGGCGGCTGGGAAGTAAAAGATCTTTTCGACGCCGTTCATGATCAATGCTTCAACCTTCTCGGCCGGCTGGGGTTCTCTAAATTCCATCCAGGCCAGTCCCATATTCTCCATCCGGTAGCCGTCAGCTTCGAGCCTTTTTAGGATCTCTTCACGGAAGCTTAGTTCTTGCTCGGTCTCGGTTGGGAATTCTCGGTCCCACTCAGCGGGTTGGCCATGGCCAACCAGGATCACGCCCACCTTCGCATTGTCGGTCCCGTCCAATGCAGCGCCCAGCTTTACTACAAAGCTTTGTTGCAGAGGAGCGGAATCCCATAACAGATTGGTAAATACCACCGGCGCGCCAAGCTCTTCGGCATGCACTTCTTTGATCAGCTTTTCACCCTCTGCGGTATGGTTGGAGATCGAAACGAACACTTCGGCCACGACGATACGGCTGGCTCCATCATTCAGCGCCTGGATGAGAGCGGCATCTGGCCGGGGATCGTCGTCCAAAAAGGACAGATAAAATTTGGTGTTCGTATCCCCTTCTGCTCGAAAAGCCCCTTCTAACTGTTTCAACATCTGGATGTGCATCTGCCGGTGATGGCTCTAGCCGACCTGCAAATTGGCCTGGCGGAGCTGAAAGATGAACAGCGGGCGGACCGCCCGAGGCACGAAGGGAATACCCTGCTGGTCGAATTCCCTGAATTGGTTCAGCCAGCCGATCGGGTTGAAAGTTTCGGGTTCGCCGTGAGTGATGTAAATGACCGCCTTGTGTCCATCCCCCGGATCGCCTTTGAGCCGTGTTAGCTTGGGCGCAGAGCTACTGTCCTCGTGGGATAACACTTACTGGGTCCGCAGCGCGTAACCAGCTGAGAAGAACAGGAGCGAGAGGCTTACTGCCAGGAGCAGGTTTTTTCCTCGAAACAGGCTGGCGAGCACCCATACCAGAGCCGACATTACGACGGTGGTGATGAACAGGTAGAAACTCATCTGAAGGGGAGAAACGGTTAAGTAACTCACTACAGATATGCCTAAGAGCATCGATAGTATGAAGGGAAGTACCCAGATTAAAGCAGCCATTTTCTTTCTACACGGACCCAATATCGAATATTATAATTCCTGGCAGCCAATTCCTACCTGATAGTTACCTTAGGCTAGGTTGCCTTGCATGGTGAATAGAGTTTCGAGCAAAGAGTTTATCATCCGATCATTTCGGTGTTGTTCAGCGAATTTGACACCCCTTGACTGTCAGCGAAAATGTCACCCTATGAACACGCCGGTGACATTGACAATGAAAGAACAGCTCACAATTTTCATTTTCTCTCCAATCTCGAATTATTAACTTGACTGTTTTAACCATTACATTATACAATATGTTATAATAAAGTTGACAATAACTATACACATCTGGGGCAGCGCAATTATACCTCCCCATTTTGTGAGATCGCGCAGTGAGCAGTTCAAGGGATGAGGCAATGAAAAATAGTCTTGTGTTGGTAACCGGTGTTACCGGATATATTGGAGGGCGCTTAGTGCCTGAGCTTCTCGCGTCCGGTTATCGGGTTCGAGTTTTGGTTCGTGACCAAAATCGTTTGCAAGGTCGCGCATGGCTCAACCGAGTGGAAGTAGTACAAGGAGATGTTCTCGATCCGGCTACACTTGTTACGGCTATGTCCGGCGTGAGCGCAGCGTATTATTTGATTCACAGCATGAGTGGCAGTGCAGATTTCGATCAGCGAGACATCCAGGCGGCCCGCAATTTTGGGGATGCGGCCCGCGCTAACGGTGTCGAGCGTATCATCTACCTGGGAGGGTTAGGCGACCCGGCAACCGATCTTTCGAAACATCTGCGCTCACGCCACCAAACGGGGCAAGCGCTTCAGGAAGCGGGCGTGCCCGTTACTGAATTTCGAGCAGCCATTGTGGTGGGGTCAGGCAGCGTTTCTTTCGAGATGATCCGCTATTTGACGGAGCGTGTGCCGGTGATGATCTGCCCGCGCTGGGTTTTCACCCGGGTGCAACCGATCGCGATCGGTGATGTACTCAATTACCTGGTGGCCGCCCTCGAAACACCGCAAAGCAGCGGTCGGATTATCGAAATTGGCGGTTCTGACGTAATTACTTATGGGGACATGATGGTAGGATATGCGCGGGCGCGCGGCCTACGCCGTTGGTTGCTGTCGGTTCCGGTGCTCACCCCTCGGCTTTCATCCTACTGGGTTCACCTGGTTACGCCCATTCCTGCAAGTATCGCTCGCCCGCTAATTGATGGCTTGCGCAATGAAGTCATTGTGCGGGAAGAGACTGCGCGGGAACTGTTTCCCAAAATTGAGCCGATGGACTACCCATCAGCGGTCTCGCTGGCTCTGGCTGATTTAGAAGCCCACCATATCGAAACATCCTGGAGTGACGCGCTAGTGACCAGCCAGGGTGATGTTGTTCCGGTTGCCCTGTCCACCCAAGAAGGTATGATCATTGAACGCCGGCAGCAGATGGTATCAACCCCTCCGACCATCGTATTTAAGATGATCAGCCGCTTGGGCGGGCAAACGGGCTGGCTGTATTTGAATTGGGCCTGGCGCTTGCGCGGTTGGATTGACCGGTTAGTCGGCGGCGTGGGATTGCGCCGTGGACGGCGCGACCCTGAGGCAGTTCGGATCGGGGATGCAATTGATTTCTGGCGAGTAGAATCTGTAGAGCTGGATAAGCGCTTGCTCCTGAGTGCAGAGATGAAGCTCCCAGGCCGCGCCTGGCTCCTATTTGAAACCTATTCCCATGCGGGGGAACAAACCCGCCTGGTGCAAACAGCTTTCTTTGCACCCAAAGGGCTGTTGGGGCTGGCCTACTGGTATCTTTTATATCCCCTCCACCGGTTGATTTTTGCTGGCATGATTCGCAACCTGGCCCAGCGCGCGATGGAAATAACGATGAAAGAAAAGCATGAATGACAGAGACCCCGAAATATTCTGTAATTAAGAAACAAAACGAGATAGAAATCCGGCATTACCCCGCTTACATCCAAGCCGAGGTGGTCATTGACGAAAAGCAATATAAATCTGCCATTGAAAAAGGTTTTAATGTCCTGGCTGGATATATTTTCGGCAATAATGTCTCGAAACAAAATATCGAGATGACCTCCCCCGTCCAGGCATCTCAATCTGAGAAAATAGCTATGACCACGCCGGTTACTGTCACTGGCGAATCCAGTTTCACGGTGGCTTTCATCATGCCCTCCGCATACACCCTGGAAACACTGCCGCAGCCGAAAGACAGCCGGATTAGCTTCAGGCTGATCCCCGCTCGCTCGCTGGCCGCCATCCGGTTTTCTGGGTTTTTCCGGCAAGATACGATCCAAAAAAACAAGCAGCGCCTCTGCCAATGGCTGCAGGAACAAGGCATTGAAACGGAAGGGGACTTCATCGTGGCTGGATATAACCCTCCCTGGGTGCCGGGGTTTCTGGCGCACAACGAAGTTATGATCCAGGTCAAGAACGAGCTTTAGATGAACAACGATCAGAGGATTTTTTACCCTAGCTCTGAATTGATTACCCTGATCCTTTGCTTAAATAGGGATAAGGTAAGATTTTCCCATACCACCAAACGGAGTTGATTGATGAAGCGTTGGCTTTATGAAACCCTGCATCCGGAAATTTATCATGGCCATGATCGCCGCCCACCGTACTTTGAAGGCTGGTACTATCGCCTGATCAATGCAGCCGAGGATCAGCGTTACGCCATCATCCCGGGCGTCTTTCTTGGTGCGGAGGGGCACTCCTTCATCCAGGTTCTGGAGGGGCATACCCGGCGCACGGCATATCATACTTTCCCTTTGGAACAGTTCCAGGCAGACCGTCAGCGTTTTGAAGTGCGCGTGGGTGAGAGCATTTTCACCCGCGAGAGTTTAAGCCTGGCGCTTGACCAGCCTGAGCCGTTGGGACAGATCCGCGGAGAGCTGCGTTTGCAGGGCGGGCAGCCCTGGCCGGTGCGCTGGTCTGCGCCAGGGATCATGGGCTGGTATGCCTGGCTACCCTGGATGGAATGTTACCACGGGGTATTGAGCTTCGATCACAGCATCTCCGGCGTGCTGGAAGTGGAAGGCCAGGGACATATTTTTGACGGCGGGCGCGGCTATATCGAAAAAGATTGGGGTAAAGCTTTCCCGGCTGGCTACATCTGGTTCCAGAGCAACCATTTTGATGCCCCCCGCGTCTGCCTAACCGCATCCATTGCCATGATTCCCTGGCTGGGATCGGCTTTCCGCGGTTTCATCATTGGGCTGTGGTTGGATGGGCGTCTGTACCGTTTTGCAACCTACACCGGCGCCCGCACAGAAAGCCTGATGCTGCAAGATGAGCAGGTGGACTGGGTGGTGAGCGATCGGCGCCTACGCCTGGAAATGCAAGCCGTGCAGGCAGGCGGGGGGCTAATTTATGGCCCCACGCAGCATAACATGGGCCGCCGCGTGGATGAAACACTGGATGCCTCTCTGCGGGTGCGCCTGAGTGAACGCGGCGAACGCGTGCTCTTTGAAGGCCACGGACGCCACGCTGGTCTGGAGATCAACGGGGATCTCCAGCGCTTGATGGCTGCCCGGTGAGCTACTTGGCACTCCGCTGCCGTGTGCCCGTTCACGCGGCGGAATGCGTGTATTTTGGCCAAACCATCAGTGGGCAAGAATAATTTTACTAATTCGTTATTTAACCGGCGGTACACTGCGCATGCGAATCTCTGGTATATCCGCAGATCGGCGGGTCACCAGGCGAGCCCCTTCTTTTATCACACCTTCCAACGCCCCGCGTAATGAAAAACTGTTGATCAACAGGCCGGTCTTGCCATCTGTGGCAGACGAAGCAGCCCAGACGGCCTTACGGGCGGGGTAATCAGGCTTGCGGCCAAGCATCCGCACCACAGCCGGAAAGAACTTGAGCCGGTGTTCGTGGCCTTCGACCACATCGATCTGGGTCAGCATATCGGTGATGACTAACCCCGGGCTGAAATTGAAGATGCCGACCCCGCTGTCGGCGTACTCCTGCGCCAGCGATTTGGTGAAGGAAAGCACCCATGCTTTGGAGGCCCCGTAGGCGTTCTGATAGGGCACCGGACCTTTATAGCCCCTTCCCACCATGTTGAGCAATTTGCCTGAGCGCTGGGGCAGGAAGAGCTGCAAGGCGGCGCGCGAACCGTAATAGACCCCCATGATATTGGTTTGTACGACCCGGGTAAAATCCTCTACGGAATAGCTCATCGTCGGGCCATAGGCTGTCTCCAGCCCGGCGTTGTTGAACCAAATATCTACCTTGCCAAAGTTCTGCATGGCAAAATTTGCCAGCGCCAGTACCTGCTCCTGTTGCGATACATCACAGGCCTGGCCAACCGCCTTGCTGCCCGCCTCCCGTAGATGATTCACTGCCTTATCCACGGCAGCCTGCGAGCGGGAGGAAACCACCAGCTTTGCCCCTTCGCGGGCATACGCTTCCGCAATCCCCAGCCCGATCCCGCGTGTGCTGCCTGTAATTACCACTACTTTACCGTCCAATGTACCCATATCTTATCCTATCTGATATAATTCATATGTATATATTATTCACTATCGTTAACTATAATCCCGTTACAATGGCTTGTCAATGCAAGGAACATGGTGGAATAATTAGATATGGAAACAGAAGAGTTTTCACGCAGCCTGCTCGACGGAATGGCGCTTTTGATGCGGGTCTCACTCCAAGACTTAATGGGCTACATTCACCGCAAGGGCATCTCAATGGCTCAGATCAATGTGCTGCATCAGTTGCACTATCGTGGACCATGCGAAGTGCTGGCCTTCACCCATACGCTTTCCCTTTCACCGGCGGGCGCCAGCCAGTTGATAGAGCGGATGGTGCGGCAGGGCTGGGTGGAGCGCCTGGACGATCCTGCCGACCGTCGGGTGCGGCGCGTTTATCTGACCGAGCCCGGCCGGCAACTGGTTGCCGAAAGCATAGCGGTGCGCAACGAATGGATCCAACGTTTCGGCACCAGGCTGACCGGCGAGGAAAAGCAGCAGGTTGCCCAAGTGTTCCAATTGCTGGTAGATAAAATTGAAGAATAATGGGAAAGCCACATTATCCTTGCTGTACTGAAAAATAAGTCGTTTACCAGGATGCCAACCGCGCGCCAATCCAAATTCGACAAAGACCCTCTTGTAATTCCAGAATAAATGCCGTAAAAATCTTGTACGCCATAATCTATGGCGAGATAAACAAAAATCAAAAAACCAAACCGCGAAAGAAAAAGTAAAATAAACACTATGTTTGCACTTTAACAACTGCACATTCTGGACGCCTCTCCCTCTCGAGCCGGCTCATGGTTTGGCCGTGCTCTTAAGGGCGAGTCTCCACACCTTGCAAGGAATTCTTGCCTGAAGTGGTTGTAATGGTGCCTAACTCACCCAATCTACTAGACCCAACCCTACCCTCTCCCCCTGTTCTCCACTCCCCCAAACAAAAGACCCCCGGCGTTAGAGCCCGGGAGTCCATCGAATAAGGATTCACTCCTAAATTTAGTTCTTGCTGATCACTTCGGCTTCGATCATCTTGTGGGCTTCGCCAGCTTTGATGGCGATTCTCTTCGGCTTGATTTCCTCGGCCTTCGGCAGGCGGAGTGTGAGCACGCCGGCCTCGTAATTGGCCTCGATCTTATCGGACTCGACCCCGGCGGGGAGGGTGATGCTGCGGGCGAAGGAACCGTAGCTGCGCTCACGCAGGTGGTAGCGCGCTTCTTCTAGTTCTTGCTCCTCCCGGACCTCTCCCTTAATGGTCAGGGTGTTGTTGGCGTAGGTGATCTCCAGGTCATTCAGGTAGATCCCTGGCAGGGAGGCCTTCACTACGTATTCGTTCTCGCTCTCGGCGATGTCGAGGGCCAGGCCTAAGGTTGCCGGCTGCAAGGTCGAAGTGCCGGTCACTGCGCTGTCGAGCAGACGCTCCATCGTGTTACGGATGGCTAACATTTCTCGGAAAGGATCGTATCGAGTAAGCATTTTGTTATCTCCTATACTTTGTCTGGTTTTTCTTCTTTCTTAAGCATAATCGAAGGTTGTAAGAATCCCATCATACATATGTAATATATATGTTAGAAAGAGGAAATTGCCTGGGATTAACCACGAAGTACACTAGGAGCTTCATCGAGCCAATTGGCTGCAAATCTGATTCACGGAAAGGCTGTCTTAACTCGAGGCCGATAAGGGACCTGAAGAATTATCCAGTATAACTTTCCCAATTGGGGTTTTTCAACAGGCTCACTAACCTTGCACTTTAAGAACTTCATAGAGTCAATTGCACGCTGATCTGATCGACTGTACAACCAGCCTGGAACAGGTCTTTGAGCCAAATGAGCAGATTTCTCCTGTGCTCAAACTGGAGTATGCGTCTGGCATCCCCGCAGGTGCTCAGCTGGGGTTGTGAAGAAGCCCGCAGCTCTTCCAAAAAGCACATCAGGCAAGCTGTCAGCGTCCAGAAGCGCAGGATGGCCTGAGCCGTCATCAGCTGGTAATGGTCTAGAGAGTGAGTTAAGGCAAGTTGTCATAGTATAGCCGCTCAAACTCCGCTGGGGAGAGATAACCCAGAGATGAATGGCGACGCACTCGATTATAGAAACCTTCGATGTAGGCGAAGATGTCGGTCTTGGCATCAGCCCGGGTAAGGTACTCCTGAAAGTGGACCTGCTCACATTTCAGGGTACTGAAGAAACTCTCCATCGGAGCATTGTCATAACAATCGCCGGTATCACTCATGCTGACCTGCATGTTGTGAGCAGCCAACAGGCTCTGGTATAGCCCACCGGCATACTGGCTGCCGCGATCGGTGTGGTGCAGCAAACCGTGTACGTGTTTGCGGTTTTGCACCGCCATGTGGAAGGCCTGCTCCACCAGACTGCTTTCCAGGGTATCTTCCATGGCCCAGCCAACCACTTTACGAGAGAAGAGATCCAGGATTGCTGCCAGATACAACCAACCTTCCCGGGTCGGGATGAAGGTGATATCGCCAAGCCATTTCTGGTTAGGAGCCTCGGCCTGAAAATCTCGATTGAGCCAGTTTGGCGCGATCGGGTGATCGTGCTGGCTATCCGTGGTTCTTTTACGCTTCTTTTTCCGTTGGGCACGGATATCTGCGGCTCGCATCAGGCGTGCCACCCGGTTTTGGCTGGCTCGAAAGCCTCTGGCAACCAGCTCCGCGTGGATCCTCGGGCTGCCGTAGGTTTTCCGGCTCTGGGTGTGAATGGCTTGAATTTCTTCCACGAGTTCTCGGTTGGCTTGCGCTCGGGCACTGAGCGGCCGATCTCGCCAGGCGTAGTAGCCGCTGATCGATACTTCCATCACCGCACACATCCTTTGAATGGCATATTGCTCTCGATGATCATGGATGAACCCAAACCTCAGCCCTTTGCTCGTGAGAAGATGACCACTGCTTTTTTTAGGATCTCTCGCTCCTGCTTGAGAATCTCGACTTCTCGCTTCAGTCGCCGCAGCTCCTCGTCCCGCTCCGTCAACTTCCCTTTACCCGGAAATGCCTGCCCTTCTTCCTGGCGAAACTGGCGAACCCACTTTGAAAGCAGGTAGGGAGTGATCCCTAACTCGCGCTCCACTTCTGACATCGATTTGCCGGTGCTTTCGTAAAGCCGTATGGCTTCAAGTTTGAATTCCCGGCTATAATGCCGCTTCTGCTTTTGGGACATGTTCCTTCCTCCGAATTAAGTGTACCTTGTCTTTTCTTTGTCTCCAGCTGCCCAGGAGATCCTTGTCATACTCGAAGAAGGTCTCGATCTCCCAACGCACTGCCAGGATATTGACCAGTTCTTGTGCCTCCAGGTCGAGCACGGTGCTGCCGAAGTAGCGCACGGATTTGAGAGGTTCGTCCAGATTGTGGCAAGTGATGAGCAGCAAGGTTGGCCCCAGCTTGCGGATCCAGGTCTGTACCAGGTGAGCATACAACTTCTGTCCACCTTGATCCGAAGGCCAAACCACTTCCTGCCAGTCATCTCGACCTAAGCCAGCCGCATACTCGGAGAGCGGCAGCCATTCCCGGCTGTCGTCAGCCGCAATCCGGCGCATGACCCGGTTGCTCTTCAGACCACCACTGACATCCCAGCCCCGTTTCTGAGCTGCTCTGCGCACCTGCTTACAGTGGTACCAGCTATCGATCAGCACATGCGTATGGGTTTCTGCCACCGGTTCAAAGTCTTCGATCTGGCTGACCGCCATATCGATCTTGCTCTGGAAGAGCACGCCTTCCTGCTGACAGACCGACTTCTGGCGATACATCTGCGCTTCCAGTGGGCAGCGTTGGCCGAGTAAGACATATAAGCCGGTGAACAAGCAATGGCCGGTCACCACACTTCGATCTGTGTTGGAGTAATGCTGACCCAGACCGCCCATTTTTCGTCCCTTCGGCTTGCTGTGCACCGAGTCGTCGAAGATCAGGTAACCTGTCACAACGGTTGCCTTGGGACGCCCCACGCATTTCGGCCTTTCTGCCTTGAGACGATCATGTTCGGCCTGCACCGACCCTTCCAATCGCTGCCGAAAACGCAGTAGCCAGGTCTGGGCTACCTCTGTCGGCTGACCAGGGCCATTTGCTCAAGAACCGGGATAGTCCCGACAGGCTGATGCGCTCACCTACTACTCGCAACAGTCCGGTCATGGTCTTCCGTTCTTCGCATTCGACCAACCCCAGCAGTACGGTGACGAAGTACTTCCACTGGCGTTTGCTGAAACACGGACGAAAGGCTTCCAGATACTGGCACAGTTGCTCAGATAGGCATACAATTGGCTTGGGCATGACTCAACCTCCGGGATATGGTTCTTGGCAAACCTATTATCTCCGGTTTGGTCATGCCTTTCTATTCAAGTTCTGTTAAAGTGCGAAAGTGCAAAGATAGTGAATAAAGAAACCTTGATGAAAACAGACGGCAAAACCTTACAACCGGAGAAACCTGGTATTGTACCCACAATCTTCCAAATCTTGCTGGGTGCATTCCTGATCTTTGCCGGAGTAAATCATCTCACCATTGCGCGCGTGGAATTCCTGGCCCAGGTTCCGCCGTGGGTGCCGCTGGATGGCGACTTGGTGGTGGTCTTATCCGGCATTGCGGAAATCGCGCTGGGGCTTGGCCTGGTATTGCTGTCCAGGCAGCGCGTGCTGGTGGGTCTGGCTACGGCAGCGTTCTTTGTGCTCATATTCCCCGGTAATATCTCGCAGTACATCAACCGGATTGATGCCTTTGGGCTCAATACCGACCAGGTGCGTTTCATTCGTCTGTTTTTCCAGCCGCTGCTAGTGATCTGGGCTTTATGGGCCACGGGTGCCTGGAGTGCGCTACGCGCCGCAAAATTCAACCTCCGGACGATCTTATCAAAGGCCATTGGCCGCTAACGAATACCCCTGTATGCAGCTTCTCGACTAGGGCGTGTTTGCAAACTCATAAAAGGTTCGGAATAATGCGTCGCCATGAACCGAGGCGACTTGATCGAATGAACAATGGGAACGTCTGAAGCCACTCTTGCCACCCCAAAAGCCCCACACCGGCCGCCCAGCCGGGGATCATCGCACCATGGTGAATGGGATCTTGTGGGTGTTACGCACCGGTGCGCCTTGGCGGGATTTACCGGAGCGATATGGCCCCTGGCCCAGCGTCTACAGCCGTTTTCGCCGATGGAAAGAAGCCGGTGTTTGGGATCGGGTGCTGGCCGAACTGCAGACGCAGGGCGACTTCCTGGGCGAGGTGGATTGGGAAATCCATTTTGTGGATGGGAGCATCGTACGCGCCCATCAGCATGCTGCCGGGGCAAAAAATGCACCCCCGAAGCTGAAGCCTTAGGACGCAGCCAGGGTGGGCTTTCGACCAAGATCCATGTGCGTTGCGATGGGAAGGGCAAACCGATCACGTTTCTCCTAACTCCGGGGCAGCAGCACGAGATCACCGTGGCTGAACAGCTTTTGGAACAAGGGGCAATCCGGCGCGGCAATGGTCACCTGCGCATCCGTCCGAAGCGGGTCGCGGGTGATAAGGGGTATGCTTTCCGGAAATATCGCCAGTACCTGCAGCGGCGAGGCATTCGGACGACGATCCCAAGGAAGAAGAACGAACATCAGACCGGGCCTTTTGATCGAGAGTTATATCGGCAGCGTAATCAGGTGGAACGGCTGATCAACCGCCTGAAGCAATATCGACGAGTGGCGACCCGCTACGACAAGCTGGCCAGTAGTTATGCAGCCATGTTGACGGTTGCCATGATCTTTTTATGGCTTTAGATGAGTTTGCATACAGACCCTAGTCATCCAGGCATACCAGCCCGATCTTGATAAACTGGGAATAACCTACCTACAGTACCTGGTGCTCATGGTCTTGTGGGAAACGGACAGCATCCCCGTGAGCGAAATTACGCGCCGGCTGATCCAGAATACCAATACCATCACCCCGGTCTTGAAACAGATGGAAGCGCACGGCATCATCAAACGGCAACGCTTGGAGGAGGATGAGCGCAAAGTGATTGTCACCCTCACCCCCAAAGGCAAGGAGCTGCAAATTGAGGCTGCTTCAATCCCAGAGAAGTTAGTGGCGGGTCTGGTTTCTGGCAACGTAGAAATGGAAGCGCTGCAAACGCTAAAGGATCAGCTTTATGTGATCATCCAATACCTGGCCAATAAACAATCGCAACCCATGAGCCTGAAAGATTAGCCCGCGCTGTTCAGCCTGCAAAGTTGCACTTACTACTTAAATCTACGTCAGCTTTATGGCAGGCAAGTGGCTTATAATGTAATCATTGATTAATCTATTTGCAGAAAAGGAGAAAATATTATGACAGTCATCAGCAACGTAGCAGACAATGCAGCAAGCGCAGAGGAACGCAAGTTCACCAGCTTGCGGCGCTTCAACCTGTTCATGGGATTCCTGCATCTGATCCAGGGCATGCTCATGATCTTGATCAGCAATGACACCACTTACCCGATCTATACCAATTTCTTGAATTTTGATCCTGCCACCCGCTCGCTCATGCCCAACCCGGAACTTGTCTATGAGGTCCCGTTTGGGATCGCCGTGGCTTTCTTCTTGCTGATTTCAGCCGTTGCACATTTCTACCTGGCAACGGTTGGCTACAAGCGCTATGTGGTAAACCTGAAGAAAGGTATGAACCCGGTTCGCTTTTATGAATATGCCCTCAGCTCTTCGCTGATGATCGTTCTGATCGGCATGCTGATCGGCATCTGGGATCTTGGCGCAATAATCTTGATCTTCACGGTGAATGCCACGATGAACCTGTTTGGCATCATGATGGAGCTGCACAACCAGCACACCCAGAAAACCAACTGGACAGCCTTTATCTATGGCTGCATCGCCGGGATCGTGCCGTGGATTGTGATCATGCTCTACTTCGTGGGTGCGGTCAATTCTGGAGACGCCAAGCCGCCGGCATTTGTATATGCCATTGTTCCGACCTTGTTCGTCTTTTTTAATATCTTCGCTATCAACATGGTTTTGCAGTATAAGAAGATTGGCCCCTGGAAGGATTACCTGTTCGGGGAACGCGTCTATATCATCTTGAGCTTGTCAGCTAAGACCGTGCTGTGCTGGCTGATCTGGACCGGGACACTGGCGCCGGTATAAACCCAGCGCGAAGCCCAATCGGTTATTGAACGGGCTCGCTTTTAATCAACCCTGAAAGCGAGCCACGATTATCATTAAAAGAGCACCAAATCTGCCAATTTCATGTCCGCTGCTGGGTCAGGCGGGCTTTGAAAGAACTGCATGAAACTGTGCCAGAAGAGTATCGTACGGTGGTCAATGAAGATAAACAAATCATCTCCGAGCTACCCCGGAAGACAGCAAATGCCTGTTCGAGCCCCGAAAGAAAATCCCCGAATGCCGGGCTGGTCGCAATCAGCCATTTGATCCAAAACCAACCTGCCGATTTTCCAAAACCTTCCTCCTGTAGGTTAACTTCCGTCTCGACTTTCTGTATACTGAAATCAGAACTAGAGAGAGGATCAATTTATGATACATGAAAAGGATGTCCCACATTCCGCACCCGAAAGTAGCGTCTATGGGGAATATCGAGTAAGCTAGGGGTATGGACCCCGAGCATAGATATGAGACACAGCGGATCGATCATCTCGGCCTGGTGGCAGGGATATGTCGAAAAATTGGCCTGGTAGAAGAGGTGGATCAGCGAGTGGGACAGGGCGACCGAAAAGTGAGTTGCGGTCAGGCAGTCCAGGCAATAGTATTGAATGCCCTGGGCTTTGTCGGGCGAGCGCTGTACTTGATGCCGGATTATCTGCGCAACAAGCCGGTCGATTTGCTCATCGATCCGACCCTGAAAGGAAAAGATTTCAACGATGACAGCTTAGGGCGCAGCCTGGACGATCTCTATCAACAAGGGGTCACCGAGGTGTTCGCCAAAGTGGCCAGCCGGGCACTGGAAATGTATGGCATCGAACATCGCTTTGTGCATCTAGATAGCAGTTCGTTCCACTTGCACGGGCAGTACGAAGTCAGTGAGCCAAATATTGAGGCCATTACCATCACTCACGGTTACTCGCGGGATCATCGACCGGATCTGAAACAGGCGGTGGTGCAGCTCATCACCATCCAGAGATCTGCGTTACCCGTCTGGTTAGAAGTATTGAGCGGGAACAACAGCGACAAGGTGAGCTTTGCCCCCTCGGTAGAAGCCTACTGCCAACAACTAGGAGAAGACCAACAGCCTTACTTCGTGACGGACAGCGCCGGGTACACCCAAGACAACTTGAAAACACTGAAAAAGATGCGCTGGTTGATGCGAGTTCCAGAGACCCTGGCCGATGCGAAAGCGTTGGTGAAAGAAGCGGATCGAGCTGTCATGACCCAACTGGCGGATGGCTATTGGGGCAAAGAAGTCCAAAGCGAGTATGGTGGGATCGGGCAACGCTGGCTGGTAGTATTTTCCCAAGCCGGTTATGACCGGGAACTGAAAACCCTGGGACGGGCACAGGAGCGAGAACGGGAAGCGGTGGAGAAGGGCTGGCGCATAGTATGCCAGACCGCCTTCAACTGTGAAACCGACGCTGAAAAGGCTGTTGTGCAGTTCAACCTGCGCTGGAAATACCACCAAGTAACGGTCCAGATTACCCCGATCACTCAGAATGCCCGGCGAGGCAGGCCAGCAGCCGAGGATGAACCGCAAGTGGTGGGCTACAGTCTTAGCGGCAAAGTCCATGAGCACCAACCCGGGATCGACGAAGCCCTGCGTAGTCTGGGCAAATTCATTATCGCTACCAACGAGTTAGACCCGCAGCGTTTGCCACCTGGTGAAATTTTGGCCAACTACACCGACCAGGGCGTCACGGTCGAGCGCGGCTTTCGCTTTCTCAAGGACCCACTGTTCTTCGCCCACAGCCTGTTCTTGAAGAAATCGGAGCGGATCATGGCGCTGATCATGATCATGGGATTGGCGCTGCTCGTCTATGCGCTGGCAGAACGACGGTTGCGCCTGGCGTTGGAAGAGAAGAACGAAACCCTTCCCGATCAGATGGGCAAGCCGACCCAAAAGCCAACCTTACGCTGGGTTTTTCAGATCTTTGAAGGTCTGGACATCCTCTCAATATGGGTCGGGGATCAGCGCGTTCAACGCCAAGCGCTCAACTTACGTCCAGTACACATCCAGGTTCTGCGCCTGTTTGGCCCACAAATCCAGAGATGTTACCTGATCGATCCCGCTACGACTTGACTGACCAGTTCAAGCGGGAAGGGAGGTGGCCAATGAAATATGAAGGGGTCTGGGATATTCTGGAGATGGATCTGTGGGACGAAGGTTATTTCAACATGGAGGTTCAGGCGTACATCCGCATCGGCTCAAACGGCATCGGTGATTTTCAATTCGGCCTGGTTTCGGGTGGACTGGATGGCGAAGTGGTCGAAACTGGTAACCTGGAACGCTTTGATTTTACTTGGGAAGGGCAAGACGAAATGGATCCGGCTTCCGGCAGTGGCTGGCTTAGGCTATCTGGAAAAAACAAAGCAAGAGGCAGAATTAAATTCCATTTGGGCGATAGCTCAGAGTTTCTAGCCGTTCGAGCAGAAGCTCATCCTAACGACGAGCTCTGACATTATTCTACAAAACCCTGTTTCTCAGGTGCGGAATGTGGGACATTGGGCTTCATAGCGCCATATGTTCGGGTAGGAATTGCCCAGGGACACCTGTGGATCAGGTGGTTGAGGGTTCGAGCCCCTTCTGGCACCCTAAAAATGAGAGCCGGCATCTCTGCCGGTTCTTTATTTTTTATTTCAATCTGAGCGTCTGAAGTGAATATCTGGTCTTCGGCGAAGGCTTTCGCGATATCTCCACAGCAGAATTATACAATTCCCAATCCACACTCCTATGAGCACCGGGTCTGGATGCCAGACCAGCAGATAGACCAGCAAGGTTAGCATACCAGCCAGCACAACCCATCCATCGGTCTTCAGCAGCCATGTCCATATCCCAAAAGCCACACCCAGTACAATTGGGGCTTCATAAAGTGTGAGTGCGGTCCAGACACCAAATGTTGTGGCAAGCGCCTTGCCACCCTGGAAATTCAGGAAAGGAGTGTAGATATGTCCTAAAAGAGGAGCTATAGAGACGAACACCAGAAATATTCCATTAACATTCCCCCAGTAGTACGCTAAAGCAACCGGCACAAGACCTTTCAAACCATCCAGAATCATTGCCAGGATGCCCCACCTGGCTCCACCAGCTTTCCATACATTCGTCCCACCGGGGTTGCCATCTCCGAAGTTTCGGATATCCACATTAAGGAATACTTTACCTAACCAGTAAGATAGCGGCAGTGACCCGCAGAAGTATGCCGCGATAACCCAAATGATATTTATTAGCATCATTTCTTGCTCTTATCGCTGCCCTTAAACCTTTCTTCCTTTCCAGGGTATGCCAATACCAAGCAGCTGTCTGATAAGGCCATAGATACCAGCCGCCTGAACCAGCAGCGCGCCAAGTGGCGCAATCAGTGCCAGGACAGGCATTCCAAATCGCCTTGTCCACGGAAGCAGGCCCAACGTCGTTGCGCTCCAAGACAGCGGTAGCCAGCGTCTCGGAAGATGGCCGCGTATACCACCATACAAGACAATGAGGGGTGACATCAGTGCAGTGATCAAGAGCACTGTGTAAGCCGCACTGAAACCTTCCCAGCGCAGAGAGTTAGATGCCAGGCGTGAAAGCCCAAAGAACATCTGCCGCCGGTTGCTGTACATCCTGACCCATGCAATATCCTCACCATTCAGCACCGGCACTTGATAACCCAGACTGTATAGGTAGTTCCCCAAGGCGACATCCTCTAAAGGCTCGCTAGCAACGGCAGCGAAGCCCCGGCACTCGAGATAGACTTGTCTTCGCAGCAGAATATACTGCCCATTGAGCAGGTGATTGGAAGGATGATAGCCAGCGAACAAGCCCGCATGCGCTGTACTCAGCGCCAGGCGATCGCACCAGTGATCCGGGTGTTGTGAGATGAAAAGGCTCAACCCATCCAGTTTCTTTTGCAGAGCATATGACACAGCTCTCGCAGCCCCATCCTGGGTATGCACTGTATCAGCATCGGTGAACAGGAGCCATTCCCCCTGGCTTGCATGAACTCCCTGGTGGCAGGCATGTGGCTTACCCAACCATCCCGGAGGAATGCCGTGCTTGAGCGACAATACACTGGCACCACACTCCTGGGCGGTTTCGACAGTGTGGTCTGACGAATGGTCATCCACGACTAGAATCTCAAATCCACCTGGATAATTTTGTACTTTTAATGAATTTAATAACCCGGGCAGATTGTGGGCTTCATTGCGTGCCGGGATAATGATCGACAAAGTTGGCAGATTGTCAGAAATTTCATCATCAGGCAGGAATAGAAGCCGTCGTAATTTTCGCTCAGCGAACAGACCGAGCGGGAGTGAGAGCATGGCTAAACCGTTAGAAACTTTGTAATTAATCATGCCTGGTATGAACGTGACGCCTTTTGATGATCATTTTTACTCCGGGACGTGGTTCCAGTGTTGCGCCCATATGAGGCTTGATCTCATTACCATTAATGAGTTCCAACTCATATAGCTGCAAAAGACGTGCAATAACGACTTTGGACTCAACCTGGGCAAAGGCAGCGCCAATGCAGTTGCGCGGCCCTCCACCAAATGGTACGTAAGTAAATGGCGTGCGTTGAGCATCTTCACCCCGGTCAAATCGTTGGGGTTTGAATTCTTCGGGCTGATCCCAGTATTCTTCCTGCCTGTGGGATAGATAGATTGAATACATGACCCGAGTATCCTGAGGAACTTTATAACCCATGAGCTGCAGATCTTCAGCGGTCATTCGGTTTCCAACGTGAATCGGCGGGTACAATCGCAATGCTTCTTTGATTATCTGGTCGATGAGCACCAGACTGTTGATCTGTTCGATGCTGGGAGGCTGGTTTTCTCCACTTAATACCCTGTCTACCTCCCTTTGTGCATCTACCATCACCTGACGGTGCGATCCCAGCAGATAAAAAGTCCATGCCAATAGAGCGGTACTCGTATCGTGTCCGGCGATAAGCATCGTTAGCAGCTGGTCGCGTATTAACTGGTCATCCATTCCTTCTTTCAATACCAATCTGCTTAATAGATCTTGTCTCAATCCCTCATCATGGTTATATTGGAGCTCCACCCTCCTCTTGTGGATAAGCTGTAATAAATAATCATCAACCATGAGGCGAGCGCGGCGGTATTTCGGATGACGAGGCATCTTCGGAAAGATAATCCACCATCCTGGGGAGATGTATTCAATCAGGTTCAGGATTGGCTTCCACAGCCGGTCCAGGTCATGTGTAATGTCTACACGAAATAGAGTCCCAAATAAAATCAGCAATGCTAGCTTACGCATCTCAACCAGCATATCTTGAATTTCACCTTCCTGCCAACCATCGCTGATCTGGTCGGTATACGACCAGAATGCAGGGATATGTGGGACAACATGTCTGCGTTGCAGTAGCGGATCCATCGTGCTTCGCAACCCATCGTGTTCATCCCCGTCTACAACCAGAACGCCACGCCCCAATAGGTCAGTGACCGGATCATCCTCATTCCTCCAGATGAGTTTATCCCGCTCACTGACCAAAACCTGCCTGTTGGTCTCAGCACCTACAACCACGACAGGTGAAAATCGCGGCAGTGTTATCTGGAAAGCACTGCCTACATATCTGTACATCAAGCTAAGCGCAGCCAGCAGTGACCTCTCTCTAAGCAAACCTCGAAGGATATACAGACCAGTCTGTCCGTCAGCAACGGGAATTGGATGATGACTCATATATCTGAACCCTTATCGTAGAAAATGTTATGTGCAATTTTACACTTATTCTCTAGATATTTTTGATTGGGTGTATAATTGCACTCGTATTTTCCAATTATTCAGATGAATTGATGGAGAATCGCATGACCACAAGGCGGATGAAACTCGCCAACCTTGATGAAGCCAGCCTGAACAGGTTGCGCCAGATGGAAGAGGCCTACGGGACCTTGATCCTCGCCCTGGAACCTCATCATGCGCTGGCTGAGCTGAGCAGTGAACAGATCAACCAGCTCCGGAACCTGGAAGAGGCACTGGGCGTTCTTCTGATAGCCTATAGACCCCAAAGCTGATCGGATTGAAGGATTTCTACTAAACGAAAAGCCAGCCTTTCGGCTGGCTAATGTTTACTTGACTGGTCGCAGTACTTTAGGCTGCATCTGGATGCTCTGCGTCCCGCATTCTGGTGGGTCCCCATTATAGGCGGTGATACAGTTCATTTCGAGCACATTAGCAGTGGTGCCATTCGAGATGACTTTAAACACATACCAAAAATCGCCAACTCCTACAGTCGGGACAGTATATTCCAAGATATTACCACCTTCCTGGTACAGCCTGACTTTCGCCTGAGATTGGGTGATATCCGGAACGCCATTATATCCGGCGTAATAATTCAACACTCCATAGTAATATACAGTGCTCTCTAGATTTCGGAGGGCCAAGGTTTCCGGACCATATCCCTTCTGGTAGTCAACCTCCAGACAGGTGTTCGGGAAGGTTGTGCAATCCCCTCGGTCTACAAAGTCAATATGTGTGGGTGGGTTCGGCGCTTCCAACCACATATGCGCATCAAGATCGTTGCGAATTCCATCCGGCGGCCAGGTCTCGGTCTCACTCCAGGTAAGCAATACACGCATATAGACATCGGTGATCTCAGAGAGCGGGGTCATGGCGAAGTCCTGCACAGCCGTTTTGTCCGGTTCGATCAACACTGCTTCAACCATGTCATAAAAGTCGAGGCGTTTTGCGCTGAGGGATTGATATCCATCCGGCAGGCTCTCTATCAGATAGGTCCCAGAGCTATCAGACACATCACACTGACCCTGAAAACATACCGAGACATCACTCAACGGCTCCCTGGTGATGCTGGTTGCATCGAACACCGTGCCCGTCACGGAGCCAAAACCATCGCTGAAACCGAACAGCACCAGAGGCATGGATGTTTTCAGGTCTAATGCCGCGCCAGACGACTGGTCAGCTTTCACCCGCAATACGTCCCCCCTCCCCCATATTATAGCGGGCAATATGATTAATACTGACAGGATTACAACTTGCTTTTTCATCTCTGACCCTATCCTACTGTTGGAATTAAATTCCACATCGCTCCAACGATAACCACACTCGATGGTTATCGTTGGAGCTGGGAGTCTACTTACAGCCACCCAGATCTGGCGGCGTCATGCAGGGGGTTGGGGTGATTGTCGGTGTACGCGTGGCGGTCGGCGGCCCAGGCAGCGTTGGTGATGGGGTCCGCGTGGGTGTAGATGTCCTCGGCGCCGCGACGGTCGGGGTTGGTGTATTCGTTCTCGGAACAGTTGTACCGGTAGGCGGCACAGGTGTATTCGTATCCGGCGGTTTCGGGGTCCGCGTGGGGGTGGTCGTTCGGGTTGCCGTTGCCCGTGGCGTCGGTGATGGTGTTGAGGTCGGCGGCAGCGGTCCAGTAGGCGGGTATAGGTTCGGCTGTGGGATAATCTCCTTGGGGATGCTGGAGCTCTGCCAGCTCAGCTCTGCTGACGCGCCACCGGTGTACTCGAAATACTCGATCCGGATATCGTAGAGATTGCATCCTGCAGGAAGATCTATCGTACCGCTTCGCTCGGTTGCACTTTGCGTTCTCCACATATTTACCAATCTCACCCCATTCACCCATAAACGGGCACCATCATCGGTGCGGAGATAAAACGTGTATGTCTCCGCCAGATCATATTTGGGCTGTACACGCCCACGCCAGCCGACAGCAAAACGGTTGCTCGGCACAGCAGGATCGGGGGAGCCACTGCCCCAATCGAAATCGACCTGTGGATCAACCCGCGCCAGTACCAGATTGGTGAGTGATGAGAAGTTTGGTGATGGGCTGCCTGTCCAGGTATAGTATTCACCGAGCAATCCGGTACCGGTATTATTACATGGCACTAGGGCAGGGAGATTGAGCACAATGGTCGTCTTGATACGCGTATACTGGCGCGGCGAGTCATTATCTCGCGCCTGGACGTAGATCACATACGTGCCGTTCTGTATGACATTGGTGCTGTTCGGCCAGGTGCCGCCGAGGTTTGCCGTGGTACAGGTGCCCCCTGAATCTCCAAACAGGCAGTATGGTGCCCCATATTCATTGTTGTAGCCAAGGATATTGGTCTCGGTAGCATCCCACACCTCGAAGCGGACACGATTTATCGTGCCATCCGGGTCGCTGGCATCCGCCTGGATAAAGAAAGGCGCGGTGATCGGGTTGGGCGGCTGGGGAGTGATCTCAACGATCGGTCCAAACTGCCCGGTAATGTTCACGGAAGGACACACCAGAGAACCCACCTGATAATCCAGAGTCACCTCGAAGTCGCGGGCATGGTAATAGACATAGTAGCTGGTAAAGCTGCGGTAGAAGTCCATACCCAGGTTATCGGATTGGAATGGGTTGATGGTCAGACCCAATGCGTGGCTGTAGGTGGTTGGTGGGCTGTTCAGATATATATTCGGGTTGACATCCAGAATCGTACTTCCCGCCCACCAGTAGCGATCGAAGTACTGGTCGTTCGGCAGCGGGTCGATCTGGTCGTGCCAGGGTCCTAACGGCTGGGACTCGAGCTCATCCCATGTAGTCGATATCTGATTGATGGTGACCGGCCAAACCCCACTCTGGTTGGTAAGAGGAATCTGGATATCATCGCTGTTGAAGTACAGCGGCCCGTCTATATGCAAATCGGCACAGGATGGAGTTGGCGTAGCTGTGGGAGTCGACGTCTCAGTAGGTGTCGGAGTATCCGTCGGAGTCGGTGTGTCTGTTGGAATCGGTGTAGGCGTTGAGGTCGGCGAAGGTGTAACAGTTGGCGTATTGGTAGGTAATGGAGTAGGCGTTGGCACATCCGGGATTACACCACCGACACCGCTGATGCGCGAGACGCGGAATTTCTCGACGATACCTTCCCTCCAGGCAACAAGCCGGACCTGTGGCCAAATATTGCTGATCAGGGGTAGGATCATCGGGTGCATATTCGTGACCGTCACCCGCACCCGGTTGCCGGGACCGCCGGCATCATCCATGTATGTGCTGGTGGACATATGCATACAGGTTTCCGGGTTGGTAAACGCGTCGCGTCCGAAATCACTCGTCCCATCGCCATTTGAATCCCGGTTACTGCAGGTCATCACGTGATAGTACTGGCTTTGGGTAGCATCACCAAGATCAAAAAGATTGTGGCTGATCAAATAGGTAAGATAATCACCTGACACCAAAGGGTTGTCAGTCACAGCGGCTCCCGCAACCCCTGCACGCGCAGAATCGCGGATCGATGGCAGGCGAGCCCAGTCCTCCAATTGCGAGGTGTAATCGCTGGCATCGCAATTTGGGTCCGGAGGGGATAGCGATAGGCAGTAGGCGCGCTGCACCTGACAGTCATAAGCAGCCGGGCTGGTGCCGAACGTGTCTGCGGCTTCCAATCCAAGGGTTTGTGCCGCTAACTGACAATATCCTGGGTTCAGCTCGCCCGTAACTGCATAACGAACACCAAAGCGCGCTGAATTCTGTACTGCCAGCCATGCCTGCACGAGACGGCCGAATTCGACAATCCCAAACAATAGCAGGAGCAGCACCGGCAAAGCCAGGGCAAATTCGAGCATCGCCTGGGCTTTGGATAATGATCTTGATCTCAACCGAATAAACATATCAATTCCCCCTTTCGCTCACCGGCTGATCTTGGTAAATATGCGTGAAGCAATGCTCTCAAAAATCTGGTCAAGGTAAGCTCCAGTAGGTGCGAAATAATAATTACCACAATTGGATGTCGCAGGCTGCCCGGCGCAGCTGTCATTCGCTCTATCTCCATCTTCCCCAAGATTAGCCATATATCGAAGGACCTGTGGTTGAGCGCTGGCGGCTCCCAGCGCTACACTATAAATGACCATATCCTCACCCGTTGGCTCATTGGGGTTGGTGGTATACAACAGAGCGGCTGCATCCACCATATCAAACGCGTAGTCTTCAACACTATATGGACCGCTGGCCGTGGTATGAGTAGAACCCGGTGGGCACTCATTCGATGCCGTGTCGAGACAGAAGCGCCCCGCACTGGCTCCCAGGTTTTTATCAATGCAGAATGAGCCCCAGAACCCGGTAGAAGGATCATCCCCACAGAAACCGTACTCATAACCGGCCGGGATGTCCGGGTTAGAAGAATTTGTGTCACTCAGGTTGGCCAAACCATCTGACAGGAAAACCATCACCCAAACGCTGTCCATTCGACCACCGTTCTTCAATACATCGGTTGCCAGACGTATACCGCAGCCGATGCAAGTGGATACCTGGGAGTTCTGCTCACGAGACTTGCCAACTGCGACATTGTGGTCGTCAACATCATGCCAGATCCCGTCCGCATCCCAATCGTAGGCATCGAGCATAGTATCGTCATCACAGGGATCGCCGGTAGTGTCGTCCCACATATCCTGTCCTGCACCACCGGTGTGGTAATCGATCAAGTCTGTGCAAGGCGCACCCGGGTCTAGAGTCCGCACCATTGCCATCGCGATCGTCAGGGAAGATCGGGTTGAATGTGCGGTAGCCGCCCATCGGGCTCGGTTTTGACCATTCCAATAGAGACGCCGGGGCGTCATCGTGCACAAAGACTGTGTCAACTGCAGCGATTGCTGCAGTGATATCTGAGTCAAGCCCGAATATGTGGTGCGCCCGGTAGTCGTAATGGACAATTGCCACCTGATCGTAGCCGGGCAGCAGACGAGCGATGAGCGCCTTGGCAGCATTCTTAGCCTGCCGAGCTGGGTAGCAGTTATTCGCCAGGTTGCAGGCGGCCGGGTTGAAATTGTTGGGGTCATAGCCGGGAGTGCATGAGCTATCGCTGCCGCAATCGACATCCGATGCCATCGATTCAGACGTATCGATCACAAGGACAAGGTCTACTGTGGCTGCCTCGCCAACAGCAGTAGTCGTCAATGGCACATCAGACCAGCCGAACAGATGCAGGAAGTAGACAGGCGATTCCTGGACTGCTTTTACGTACGCCAGCTTGCGGGGTGGATCACCCGGATTCGGGCACATGGCAGTAAAATCAGCCGGCATGACCGAGTCGTCGCAGAGATACACTTCTAATAAAGAGACATCGGTTATATTATGCATGGCCAGCATTTCACGGGCTGCTTCGGTTACCTTTTGCTTACGTACAGAATACGGCTCACCGGGGGAAGTGATTTTCACATTATTCGCGGCCGCGACGGAGGCTGCATCCACCGCTCTTTTCAGCTGGGTATATGTGATGTATAACGATCCTGCGTCTGTGACAAGCCCAATAAACGCCAGCAATGCAACAAATGCGATTGCCAGGATCAGTAATGCCTGGCCGCGTTCCTTCGTTCCTGGAGTGATTGAATTTTTCCTACTGATATTTTCTCTTAGTGCCATAATGTAATCTCTTTGCTTTATATTTAGCGGCATAATCACCCCAAGCAGTGTTAAGGGATAGGAGTTGGAGTTGGGATCGCCTCTGGAGCAGGCATGAACGAATACGTATGAATACGGAAGGGAGAACCGATAAAGTCAGAAAGGAACGGGATATAGATCATCTGGTCGTAGCAAATATGCACTTCTACCAGAACTATGCCTTTCGATTTGGGTGCGGAGCTGAGGAATAATGATTCCACCTCAGCGTTGGTAAATATTGGCTGAGTGTGAATATCTGCCCCCTGGCAGTCTTTCTTCCAGTTATTGTTATAAAGAGACCAGACGCCATCATTATCGGGGTCAATCGGCGATTTCGGCCATCGGTCGGATATCGTAGCAACAGTACCCGAGACAACCGTAAACACTGAGATGGTTGCGTCATCATATCGACTTGCGTCAAGCGGTAAATTTGGATTCAAGGAGGGATCAACAAAGAAACACGCGGTATCTTTGTAATAATCCAATACCGCATCGGAGCAATCAGATCCACCGATCGTGCCGGGAGTAGCATTCTGGAAATTTCGCGTGGACGCAAAGCGCGCAGCTTCCCTCGTCAGGTCCATTGCGTTTAGGTAGTTGAATATCAAGAATCCGACCTCGATCATACCCACCAGCATGATCAACACTAGTGGAACGATCAGCGAAAGCTCAACTAGAGATTGCCCTCTTGACAGATCTCTGCGAATGACCGTCTTCAACCAACGTAATATTCTTAGCAATCTACCCATCCTCGCATGTCACAGAAATCCAGCCAGAGGCCAGATTTCACAGAAATTGGCTTCTACCACTCTCCCCCTTTTTATATATATGAAGTTTATCGTGATTCCGGGGAAAAATACCTAATATTTTTGTAAGTTTAGAATATTATACATTAAATATTGATTATCGGTGCGTTAAAAACTATTATGATTGTGAGAAACCCACCTTATCCCTACCTCCAGGTAAAGGGGGTGGGTGTCAACCCACCATCTGACCGCTATCTCTGTTGGAGAAGAATGCGCTCAATCGTAGATAACCCATCTTCGAATGAGTTCCCCAGGTACATACCCTGGACCTTCAAGCGCCATTCTGGCTTCTCCACAAATACGCGTCCCCCGTAACCTAGAATGGGATATTTTTTCTCCGCCACCTGAGGTAAATGTGAAGGCCAATCAGCCAATTTTTCTGCGGTCATCTCTGTCATTGCCACAAGGACGATCAGGTTAGGCTGTATCTGACCGGTGAAGGTTGCCAGGTCTTCAAGCGGTAGAGCCTGACCCAGGTATGCGATTGGCCATCTACGCCGGCGAAGCAGCGCCCCAAGAACTAATAAGCTACCTTCATGCCATTCATCCGGCGCACAAGACATAACAATAGGGCGCGTATTTCTGGGTGGAGGGCCGCTGAGGATCCATGAGAGCAACTTCTGCCTTAGATAATTTGTGCATAAGTGTTCGATAGCTACGCTGATCTCCCCTTCTTCCCAAAATGTCCCAATATCAGCAAGTGATGGAGCGAGTACTTTCAAGATCAGGTCTTCCGGCGACGAGACGGCCAATGCTTCAATTAGCACATCATCTGCCTGTGCTAAATTACGCTGCAGAAGATATTCAGTCAGTCGCTGGCGAAACAATTCCAGGTAGACAACTCTGTCATCCTTGATATTAGACTTGATTTCAGCAAGCTTCTCGGGAGATACTGGCTGTGTCGGAGCAACGGAGCCTGCAGTCAGGATCAGATGACCGGTCGACTCCTGATGGAGCAAGGCATTGATCGATTGGGCTGTCTGCATGCCCTCATCGATCCTCGCTTTTACCCAGCGCAGGCGCAGCACGTCATTCTCAGAATATAACCGGTGTCCTCCTGGTGTACGCTCGGAATCAGGGAATCCATAACGTCGCTCCCAAGCTCTCAGGGTTGCCATAGAGATATCTGTCATCCGTGACACCACGCCGATATTGTACAAGGGTTCATCATTGAATGCATCCAGTTCAACCATATAGGTCATCTCCCAATCATTGTATAATTTTGACCAATAAATACTATCATTCCCTACAATATCTGTCAAGAATATGTGCCATAACTTGTACAATACATTGACATTCGAAGATGACTCGGCTATAATCTTCATCAACAGTCGATATCAGCTATATAGGTATATATCAAGGAGTTCGTCATGATCGTTATTACTGGAGCCTCCGGGTATGTCGGCAGCCATATAACCCGCAAGCTGGCTGAGCTTGGAATGCCAGTCAGGGCAATGGTCAGGAATAAATCATATGCGGATAAAGAAGGACGTCTATCTGATCTACCAATAGAGTTTATGGAAGGTGATGTCACCCGCCCGGAGACACTCCTACCCGTTTTCCAGGGTGCCACTGGGATCGTTCATACTGTCGCGATTGCCAAAGAAACAGGTGGCAGAGCATACGACCCAGTGAATTACCAGGGCACCGTCAACGTCGTGGAAGCTGCCCAGCAAGCTGGTGTCAGTCGTTTTATCAATATGTCCCAACTAGGTGCTGATTCAAAGAAACCTTACCGCTTTCTAGCCTCAAAAGGGAAAGCCCAGGAATATGTGGCAGGATCCAGCCTTGCTTGGACGGCTTTCCGTCCGTCTGTCATATGGGGACCTGAAGATGAGTTCGCCAATACGTTTGCCAGATTGGTGCCTTTCAGCCCGATCATTTATCCAATAATCGGCGATGATAGCTCAACATTCCAGCCAGTATGGGTCGAAGATGTGGCGGCTGCGGTCGCTAATTCGCTGGACGATGAGAGTACCACCGGTAAAGAGTTGGAGCTGGGTGGACCCGAGATCCTCACTCTGGAGGAGATTGAACGCCGGACTCTGGACGCTATCGGTGCAAAGCGACGCATGATCCACTTCCCAATGTCGCTCCTGCGGATTATCGTATCCTTGATGGAAGCGGTATTACCTAACCCGCCCGTTACACGCAGCCTGTTGGAGCTGTTGGCTGTCAAGAATGTGACCGACAAGAATGCGTTGTACGAATTTGTAAAACAGCCGCGCCCGTTCACAGCTGCAAACATCGCACCTTATATGCGGACATTTTCTGCCAGACAGACATTAAATCAATTTCTTGGACGGTAGTGTTAACGCAGTAACTTTCAGGCAGACATGCATTCCGGATTCCACGCAGGCAGATCTACGTGTCTTTCAAGCGTATTTCCAATATAAGGCAGCAACCCCTCCTCTCCAAATATTTGTGCATATTTACAATGTATCACTGACATTGAATGAAGATGTCGATGTTTTATAATTCGATGGAGGCTGAATGAAAACAGGTATTGTCGGAAGTGGGTTGGTTGGATCAACGGCAGCGTATGCAATGCTGATGCGCGGCGTAGGCAGGGAAATCATCCTTGTCGATCTTGACCGCAAACGAGCCAATGCAGAAGCGGATGATATCTTGCACGCAGCCCCCTTCGCCCATCCAATTGATGTTTATGCGGGTGAGTATTCTGATCTTGCTGGCTGCAAGGTAGTAATCATAAGCGCAGGAGTCAGCCAGCGTCCGGGCGAGTCCCGCTTGCAGTTGCTCCAGCGTAATGCTCAGGTTTTTCAAAGCGTGATTCCAGCTATCCTGGAACATGCCCCGCAAGCTATACTGCTGGTAGCCACTAATCCGGTGGATATAATGACCCACCTGGCTGCTCGATTTGCCTCAGATTATGGAGTCTCGAGCAATCAAGTCATTGGCTCCGGTACAACCCTCGATACCGCCAGGTTTCGTGCTTTGCTCGGGCGGCTTATTGGCATCGATCCTCAGCACGTCCATGCCTATGTGATCGGTGAACACGGCGATTCCGAGGTATTGAATTGGTCTTCTGTGACGGTCGGCGGCATCCCGTTGGATGACTTCTGCAAACTCCGAAACCTGAGCTTACCCACGGAGAATGCAAATATCGAAGATCAGGTGCGTAATGCAGCCTACCACATCATCGAGGCAAAGGGAGCCACTTATTATGGAATTGGCAGTGCCCTGTCGCGGATCGTCGAAATCATTCTGCGCGATCAACGTGCAATTCTCACTGTTTGCACACCCACCGATGTGGTCGTTGGTATTCAGAACGTTACGATATCACTCCCTAGATTATTAGGTGGACAAGGAGTACTAAACACTTTCCACCCAACCATGAATAACCTGGAGCGAGAGCAATTAGGAAAGAGTGCTTCCCTGCTGCTTGACCTCATCCAGCAGTTGGAATAATCACATGATAACTAAGCTATGGAAGGTCAGACGAAAACATCGTTTGACCGATAATCTTGCATTACGAGCAGTGAATTACAAATATCCAGCTCCCTTGGGTGATCTCCAATTGGTAGGTCAAAGAGATCATGACTTGAATTCAGCATCCAGGAGCGAGCGTGAATAACTCCAAGGATAATAGCAATTTCCTGCGCCTGACCAATATCTTGAGAACCTATCAAGAGGGCGGTCAAAACCGGGTTGTACTGATGAATGCCTGTGCTGAGTTTGTTCGTGGCGAATTTGTAGCCATTATCGGAAAAAGCGGGAGTGGAAAGAGCACCTTGCTGAACCTTATCAGCGGGATAGATCGACCTGACGATGGTAGCGTATATTTTAATGGTCAAGATCTTAATTTACTTAGTGACCATCAGCGGACTATATTTCGCCGTGAGAATATCGGCTTTGTATTTCAATTCTTCAACTTGGTCCCGACCTTGCGTGTGATCGAGAATGTTTCGCTCCCATTAGAATTAAACAGCGTATCTCGCCAGCAATCGAGGCTCCGAGCAGAGCAAATGTTGGCTGCAGTTGGACTCGAAGACCGTTCACAGACCTTTCCTGATCGCCTGTCAGGAGGCGAACAGCAAAGGGTCGCGATCGCACGAGCTCTGGTACATGATCCAGTGCTTGTCCTGGCTGATGAACCGACCGGCAACCTTGACGAAGAGACCGGTACTCAAGTCCTGCAGCTGCTTGACCAGCTCACCCGTATGACCGGCAGAAATCTGATTATGGTCACCCACAGCCAGGAAGCTGCCAGAATTGCAGACCGAGTACTGTGCTTGCGAGATGGAATCTTGATTGACCACTGCATTGAGCCCTCAGGAAACAGGCGGCGCGAGTCGAAGTCAACCTTTCTAGCCGGAGCAAGAGGAGTATAGATGATCACCGTACAGAAAATCGATACTGGATCAAAATCCCAGGTGCGGCGCTTCGTCCGGTTCCCATTTCATCTGTACAAAGCTCACCCGTTCTGGGTGCCGCCCTTGGATATCGATGCTGAGATGCAGCTTAACCGGAACAAGCATCCATATTACGAACACTCCGATGCGGATTTTTTCATCGCCTCCAAAGACGGTATCGACGTCGGAAGGATAGCAGCACTGGAAAACCGGCGTTATAACGAATATCACCAAACCCACACTGCCCAATTCTATCTCTTCGATTGTATTGACGATGCCGAGGTCGCTTCAGCATTATTCATGGAGGTCTTTCAATGGGCTGCTCAAAGAAACCTGGACCTGATCATCGGTCCGAAGGGATTCGGTCCACTGGATGGATATGGTCTCCTGGTAGACGGTTTCGAGCACCGCCAGGTGATGACCATGATGAACTACAACTACCCTTACTATTCAGGTCTGGTAGAAGAATTGGGTTTTGAGAAAGAAGTCGATTTTGTCTCTTGCTATTTGAGCGCTGAAGATTTTCAACTGCCGGAGCGTGTACACAGGATTGCCAGGCGCATACAGGATAGGGGCAACTTGCAGGTTGTCCGTTTCAACTCGAAGACAGAATTGAAACGATGGGTATCTCGTATTGGACAGGCATACAATCAGGCGTTTGTAAATAACTGGGAATATTACCCACTGACAAAAAACGAAATAGACTTCGTTATGCAGAATGTAGAGAGTGTCGCGGACCCACGCTTGATCAAAATAATCACCCACGAAGATGAGGTAATCGGGTTCTTATTTGGCTGGCGCGATTTATCTCAGGGGTTGCAGCAAGCTAGAGGCCGGCTGTTCCCGTTCGGTCTGATCCATATATTGCTCGACATGCGGCGCACCAAATGGGTGGCATTGAACGGCGCAGGTATACTCCCCGATTTCCATGGTCGCGGGGGCAACGCATTGTTATATTCCGAGATGGAAAATACAATCCAAGAATATAATTTCGATCATGCTGATCTGACCCAGGTCGCCGAAACCGCTGTGCAAATGCGAAATGATCTAGAAAACCTTGGTGGTAAAGCCTATAAGAATCATCGAGTGTACCGCAAACGAATTTAGAGCATTGCCGGGTCATGGGAATCTCAACGCCATTCGCCGCTCGCCCAATATTTAATATCGGTCGTCACTATTTGCTGCGCCACCCTTGGCAAACCGCCCTCATGATATTAGGCATTTCATTAGGTGTTGCAGTCGTAGTGGCTATCGATATCGCCAACGCGAGCGCAAGTCTTGCCTTCGATCTGAGCACTCAGGCGGTAGCAGGTCGAGCGACCCACCAAGTTGTTGGAGGACCCAATGGTCTGGAGGAAGATGTATATACCAATCTGGTTTTATCCGGCATCGCGGAGACTGCCGCGCCTGTAATTAGCGACTATGTATCAGCACCGTCCCTGTTCAATGGGCCAGTACAGCTTCTTGGCATTGATCCGTTCGAGGATGCCTCTTTTCGGGACTATCTGGGAGGCGAAACGGGTGAGCAATCAGGTCAGCCCGTGAGCAATCTGCTCCAGCTGCTCAGCATACCGGGGGGTATTCTAATCTCCGCCGATATTGCAGAGCGTAGTGGTATGCTGAATTGTCCGATGCAAGACGAGAGCTGCCACGTTGCAGTAGAGGTCGGAGGGATCCAAATGCCGGCGTATATAACCGGCTACATTCATCCTGAAGACAGCCTAAGCCGGCGAGCATTAGGAAGTCTTATTATTGCCGATATTGCCACTGCTCAGGAACTCACCGGTAGAGCAGGGTACATCGACCGTATCGACCTGATACTGCCCGAGACAGGGAGCAGCGTAATCCAAGCGGAAATTACAAAAATGCTCCCCACAAATGCCAGGCTGGAACCCGTTCAGGCACGTAGCGGGACGATCAAGGAGATGACGTCTGCATTTCGGATAAATTTGACTGCACTCAGTCTGCTGGCGCTGGTTGTTGGTTTATTCCTCATTTACAACACTATGACATTCTCTGTAGTGCAACGGCGACCGTTATTTGGCACACTGCGCAGCATTGGCGTTACTCGACGGGAAGTATTCGCACTGGTGATAAGTGAAGCACTACTCGTTGGTTTCATTGGTGCGCTGTTGGGGATCTTTCTGGGGACCCTGATAGGGCAGATCGCAGTGCGCCTGGTCACTCAAACAATAAACGATCTCTATTTTGTGCTTACGGTAACGGGTGTACAAATTCCGCTCTGGAGTGTAATCAAAGGTGCGCTTGTGGGTATTTTAGCGACTGTAATGGCAGCCGCACCACCCGCGTGGGAAGCTGCTTCGGTACCTGCCAATCTGGCTTTATCACGCTCCGGTTTAGAAAGAAAGGCTCGACGTGCGGTCTCCCTGGCAGCAATCGCAGGAGTAGTGCTCATCCTGCTCGGTTCTGGCGCATTGTTGGTGCCTTCACGTAATCTTATTCTGAGCTTTACAGCAACATTTATCGTGATCATCGGTTGCTCTCTTGAAGCGCCGCTTTTGACTTCCTGGTTTATGCGAGCCTCCTCCAGACCGCTTGGGAGACTCATGGGAAGTCTGGGACGAATGGCTCCCAGGGATGTGGTCAGCTCGCTCAGCAGGACTTCAATCGCGGTAGCAGCCTTGATGGTGGCTGTATCAGTCACCATAGGGGTAAGCCTGATGGTAAGCAGTTTTCGATATACGGTAATTACATGGTTGGAAGAGACTCTCCAGGGTGATATATATATTTCCGCACCCAGCTTGACATCCACGCAGTCTTCTGCCCCTCTGGATCCTCAAGTCATCGATATATTGGAAGGCTGGACTGGAGTAAAGGAACTTTATACGCTGCGCTCGGTCCAGGTTGATTCGCCCCAGGGTATGACTCATATCGCTGCCACAAGCAATCCTCTGGTAAGTGCGGAGAGGTTGTTTCGATCCACCAGTATCCCAACCGCGCAAATCGACCCTGCGTTACAATCCGGGGCGGTGATTATTTCAGAGCCTTATGCCAATCGAACCGGGATTGCTCAGCCAGGAAGTGAGGTGCTCTTATATACAGATAAAGGTGAGAAAAGTTTTCCGATCGTCGGCATTTACTATGACTACTCTTCAAGCCAGGGGACTGTACTGATGTCCCTGGATATCTACAAGAATTATTGGGAGGATAATTCGATCACGGCTGCTGCAATAAATCTTCCTCCTGATAGGAATGCTGACCAGGTCGTCGAAGAGCTCAATGCAGCGCTTGCTGGCGTGCAGCAGCTATTAATACGCCCAAACCGTATCCTGCGGGATGAAGTCTTGCAAGTATTCGATCGTACGTTTACCATCACGGGTGCCTTACAGCTACTTGCAACCAGTGTAGCCTTCGTAGGGGTATTGAGCGCTCTGCTGTCAGTTGAGTTGGAGAGACAAAGGGAATTCGGTATCCTCCGTGCTGTCGGTCTGACCACGCGACAGTTATGGGGGTTAATTTTATTGGAGACAGGGCTGTTAGGTGCGTCTGCAGGGCTGCTGGCAATCCCCACCGGTTATATCCTGGCGATTATCTTGATCTATATTATCAATCGAAGATCGTTTGGCTGGACTCTCCAGATGCAGCTACAGTTGGAGCCATTCATCATCGCCCTGTTAATCGCTGTAGTCGCCGCCATTTTAGCTGGCATCTATCCAGCCATGCGTTTGAGCCGTATGATGCCTGCAGATGCAATTCGTTATGAATAAGCAAAGCATAAACCTCACCAACTCGCTGAAGCTCATGATAATTCTCCTGTGTATCTTCGCCGCTGGACTGATCTGGACAGGGTTTATTTCCTCTAATAAAGATACCAACTTACGCTCCAACCTCATTCTTACAACTGATAACAATATTAGTATCCAGGATAGCACAGCCGGCTTTCAGCGAGCCACAGGTCCGGTTGATTTGAAATTTCCGGACGAGTACGGCCCACATCCAGATTATCAGACTGAGTGGTGGTACTACACCGGGAATCTCGAGACGCCCGAAGGGCGTCATTTCGGCTACCAGCTTACCTTTTTTCGCCGTGCACTCCTTCCTGCGGAACAACGATCAGCACGCAGTTCAACCTGGGCAGCCGAACAGGTTTATATGGCACATTTCGCCCTGACCGACACAGCATCGAATAAACATCACGCCTACGAAAGACTATCTCGTGGCGCTGCGGGCATCGCCGGAGCGCAAGCTGAACCTTATAAGGTTTGGCTTAAGGATTGGCGTGTCGAGCAGACTGGTCCCAGTACATATTTGCTGGTTGCCGGTCAAGAAGATATAACCATTTCTCTGGCTATAAAAGATCTCAAAGGACCGGTCCTCCACGGGGTAAAGGGTTATAGCCAGAAGGGTCCGGAACTGGGAAATGCTTCTTATTATTACAGTCAGACACGTTTGGATACCGAAGGCACCATCACCATAAACGGATCTTCATACCCAGTTAGGGGGCTGAGTTGGAACGATCACGAGTACAGCACCAGTGCCCTGTCGGAAGGACAGGTTGGTTGGGATTGGTTCTCAATTCAACTCAGCGATTATTCTGAGATAATGGTATTCCAACTGCGACGTGAAGATGGTACTATAGATCAATACTCGAGCGGCACCTTGATAGAGCCGGATGGCAGCCTTATCTATCTGGATAGATTCGAATTTGAAATCGAAGAACTGGATAGCTGGATAAGCGCGCAAACTGGGGCGACTTATCCTTCTGGTTGGATTCTGCGCATACCCGAGCGGGAGATCGAAATTGAGCTTACACCTCGTATCCAGGACCAGGAGATGAACCTAACTTTTGCCTACTGGGAAGGCGCAGTATCAGTCAATGGACATATTGGGCATACACCTATTACGGGGAATGGGTATGTAGAGCTGTCCGGGTATGCTGGGTCAATGGCAGGAGAGTTTTAAACAGCATGAAATTAATAAGACGCATTACTCTTTTAGCTGTTTTCATTGTGGGATTAGGGCTGATTATTTTCATCGTCTGGGCAAGCACACCTCTGGGTCCCATGCCCGAAGCCCTGCAGGCTTTGCAATCCGATAAAGCCGTTCTGGTAACAAACGATAAATGGCTGGTCTTTCAACCTGCTGTGGACATACCGGAAACCGGCGTGATCATATACCCCGGTGGGCGTATCGATCCAAGATCCTACGCACCGGCTGCCAATGCCCTGGCCAGACAGGGTTTCCTTGCAGTGATCGTTCCAATGCCCTTGAACTTGGCAGTTTTCGATCCGGGTAGTGCAGATAGCGTAATCGCTGCATATCCTCAAATCGGGAATTGGGCAATCGGGGGACATTCCCTGGGTGGGGCTATGGCAGCTGATTACATACTCAAGGCGGATTCTGCACAAGGTTTGTTCCTCTGGGCTGCATACCCTCCGGAGAGTGCCGATCTCAGTAATACATCCGTTCGGGTGACATCGATTTATGGGTCGATGGATGGTCTCGCATCTCCACTTGAGGTCTTGTCCGCAGACGAACTGCTCCCAGATAATACTTCTTGGGTAGAGATAACCGGCGGCAACCATGCTCAATTTGGTTGGTATGGTCCCCAGCCCGGAGATAATCCGGCATTAATCAGCCGGGAGCAGCAGCAGATTATGCTCGTTCAGGCAACCGCGAACCTATTGCAACAGCTGGAGAAATAATAGTAGAAAACCCCCCTGTACTGATAATTTGCTCGTCTACGCAGTTCTGGGTGTTCGCAAGACCTCGTATGCCTGGACTTCCTTCGTACGCCCTTTTACACTGATCGAACCAACCCGGTTTGTCTCGAAGAGATCGACCACAGCTGCCTGAGTGGCTGGGCCAACCAAAAGCCTGTTTGGACGCGCAATATCCTGCAGCCCCGCAGCGACATTGACCGTATCGCCAAGAACACTGAGTTCAACTCTCTCTCGTGTCCCGACATAGCCAGCAACTACATCCCCTGTGTTCACACCAATGCCGATATTAATTCCTTCGGAGATATCTTCGAACATGTTCTCGATATTATCCAACATGGCTAGCCCTGCGCGGGTTGCTTTTTCTTCATGATCGCTGACCCCTACTGTCATCCCGAATACCGCCATGACACCATCTCCAAGATACTTATCGATCAACCCGCCAAAGTCGAAGACGATATCAGTCATTTGTTGGTAGTAGCGTGCCAATACTTCCCCAAACTTCTTCGGACCTAACCTTTCGGCAAGACCGGTGGAATCCGCAATATCTGCAAACAAAACCGTCACCCGGTGTTCGGCCAGTGCAGGCAGAGCACCCGCGAGCTGATAATTTTGCATGATATAGTCGACTTCTGTTGGTGATATAAATCTTTGAAGAACCATTCTGGTGCGCTGTTCTTCGGTAACCTGTTCAAGGAGCTGCATACGCTGCAAGGTGAGAGCCGTCTGGTGGCTGATCGCCACCGCAAGCTGCACATCTTGATGATCGAATGGTCTTTCGGCGGGCACAGTTTTATACATGTAAATCAGAGCGATGACTTCATCACCACCGAGGACTGGAACGCATAATACGGAGCGTATTCTCAGCAAGGAAGCACTTTCCCGAACACGGTCGGCTTCTAAAGCGATATCCGGAATATTGACAACCGAGCGTCTTTCGATTGCCATGCGTGCAATCGTGACCGGAAATCCATGCTCCCTGAGATGGTCGAAGTGTTCCGGAACGATTACCTCGCAGCGGTCTGCTCCAAGGGCAAGCTTGATCATCGATGAGACTTCTTTGAGCGCGGTTGCGGTATCCAGTACAGTATTCAGCTTCCGTGCCGCCTCGTACATCAGTACGGCATGCTGGTCAATTGACTCCAGCACAACATCTCTGGTCAATAGTTGTGTGCTGCCAAGGCCAGCAGTGGAAATCTGTTTGGGTTCACTCTTGAATACACTGATCAAGTGCTCACCGATACGAATTGTATCTCTGGCACCTAATTGGCGTGGTCCATTCAATCGGTCTCGGTTCACGAACGTACCGTTGGTGCTCCCAAGGTCCCGAATGCTTAGTTGGTCAGTTTCGATATCGTACAGCACCTCTGCATGCAATCTGGATGCCGAAAGGTCAGCGATAACGATATCGTTATCAGCACGTCTTCCGAGCGTCGTCCGTCCGGTATGGATCGGATATTCACGCGGCTTACCGTCTAATGATCGTAATACTAACATCCAGGTTGAATTCATAATTACCTTTCCCATGGAAGAAATACTTCCTGTAATTTTAGCATGGGCTGCCGCCATTTCCTATGCAATCAGAAGATCTCAAACTAACATATTTGGAATGTGTATTTCGGTATTCTCCAACAATTTCGCAGGAAGAGAGTGTTAAAATCTCAATGGCGTCGTTCATACAGGGAAGGTAACAGTGATCGACATAGAAATGAATCTCTTTCCAGGAGTGATCCATGGTTGGTGAAATGAATTTGAAGGAACTGCTTGCCGAGCCGCAAGAAATCGACGACCTGCACATCCCCCAGAGTATCGCCATCGAGCTGATCTTCCGACTGCTGTTCAACGAAGGTAATGTTTCCCTAAGCCGCTTCGTAGATGTGATGAAGATCTCCACAAGGATCATCGACACATTGCTTCACTGGATGCAGAAAGAGCACCTGGTGGAAGTCTCCAAAGCTGCTTCGGAGTTAGGCAGGCTAGGATATGTCTACACACTTACTGATGCTGGAGAGCAGAGAGCCAGAGACGCCTTCGAGCGAAGTTCTTATATCGGTCCGGTACCGGTATCGATACCTAATTACAACCGGGGCATTGAATTACAAACCAAGCGACACAGCAAGATCACCCCTGCACAGGTCAAGGAATCAATCCGCGAGCTGATTTTGCCTGAAGATTTTCATAGAATGATTGGACCGGCAGTTAACTCCGGTAAATCATTATTCCTGTATGGACCTCCTGGGAATGGCAAGACTACAATCGCTCAGGCGATTGGTAAGATGATCTCAGGTACCGACCCTATCTGGATCCCCTACTCCATCAGTGCAGGTGGTCAGATCATCCAGATCCACGATCGCCTGGTGCATAGACCGGTTCCTTTGGATGGAGCGCGCAAGGCCGAAGTGGGCCGGGTTGACCAACGTTGGGGTCTGTTTAAACGCCCCTCTGTGATGGTGGGCGGTGAACTTAAAATGGACTTCCTGGATCTTCGTTTCGAGACGATATCTAAATTCTATGAAGCACCCTTACAGCTGAAGGCCAATGGCGGTTTGTTCCTGATAGATGATTTCGGGCGCCAGCAAATTCGACCGGCAGACCTGCTCAACCGATGGATCGTCCCGCTTGAGAACGAGATTGATTTCTTACGCCTCAATACCGGACAATCCATCGTTGTACCATTTCGAATGTTCCTTGTCTTCAGTACGAACCTTGATCCGGCCTCTTTGGTCGATGATGCATTCCTACGTCGCATCCAGATGAAAGTGGAAGTGGGCTCGCCAGATGAGAAGCTCTTCTACCAGATCTTTATCAATTTGTGCAAGCAATACAATATTTCCTTCAACCGGGAGGCTTTCGTTCACCTTCTACAACGCTGGTATGTCCAAACCGGTCGTAAGCTGCAGTCCGTTCACCCGAGGGATATTCTAATAGCTTTGATGGCTATTTGCGATTATGAAAAAACGCCTGTCCAGCTCACCCCTGAACTGATAGACGAGGCTTGCCGAATCTATTTTGTAATCTAATCATCTTTTTGCCAGTTTAAATACACCCTCCCCATCAGCCTTTCAACAACAGGCTATAATACCTGACGGATATAAATCAATTTATCCAATGTTGGTTATTCCTTGTTTGTATTGCACGTATTCGGGCTGAATAGAAAGAGCGCAACTCAGCGTATTTAAAGCAAAGAGAGAGTATCGAGGTGATAGATATGAACCAACTCACATTAGAGAAGATGAACCAGGTGATCGGAATCCTCAATGAGAAAGAGCTTGACCTGTGGTTGGTCTTCGTTCGAGAGACAATGGCGGGTAGTGACCCTGTTCTGCCCTTGATATACGGTCACGATCTTACCTGGCAAAGTGCACTGTTATTCACCCGCAAGGGAGAAAAGATAGCCATATTAGGCCGATTTGAAGCTGAAACTGCCAGGCGCATTGGTGGCTATACGCAGGTTATCCCTTACGATCAATCGATCAGAAACGTTCTCTTGAACACAATTGAGGAGATCAACCCCGCGAAGATCGCTATCAACTATTCGCTGAATGATGTTCAAGCGGATGGCCTCACCCACGGACTGTACCAGGTGCTAACCGGATATTTGGGGGGTACCCCTTTCTTTGACCGACTCATATCTGCAGAGGATCTTATCTCAGCACTTCGAGGACGGAAAACACCTAACGAACTCGCTCGTATCCGGGCATCCGTTGAGCTAACAGAAAAAATATTTACACTCACATTTGGCTATGCGAAAGCAGGTATGTCTGAGATTGATATCGGCGAGTATATGCACCAGCAGCTCATCGAAAACAACGTCGCAGCTGCCTGGGAGCTTGAGAACTGCCCGATCGTCAATACCGGACCTGACTCCTCAGCCGGGCACGTCGGACCTTCTCAGCTCACTCTCAAGCCAGGTCACATTCTGCATATCGATTTCGGAATTCAAAAAGAGGATTATTGCTCAGATATCCAGCGCGTTGCGTACATACTGCGTCCAGGTGAAAGCGTCTCACCTGATGAAGTCCAACATGGCTTCGATACCGTCGTTGGAGCGGTCCAGGCGGCCGTCGCAGTATTGAAACCAGGCGTTCCGGGAAAGGACATCGATGCAGCTGCACGACAGTATGTCACCCAACGAGGCTATGAAGAATTTAAGCACGCTACCGGGCACCAATTGGGACAACTCGCACACGATGGAGCAGGAGTCCTTGGACCGCTTTGGGAAAGATATGGTGATACACCCAACTACAAATTAGAAAGCGGTCAGGTGTATACCATTGAACCTTCATTATTCGTTCCGGGATATGGGATCATTGGTGTCGAAGAGGATGTGGTGATAACCGACAGTGGATCTGAATTTCTCAGCACGCCTCAGGTCGAGTTGATACTGATCTGAATCTATTTACCCAATTGGATGAGATATGGCCTGGACCTGGTCGTGACGCGCCAGAACCCAACGCCAGTTAGGAGGTCGCAATGGAATACAGGAATCTAGGACGCACAGGCGTTCGTGTCTCCCCTCTTTGCCTTGGTGTGATGAATTTTGGCGGCCCAACGCCAGAACAAGAATCCATCCGCATCACCCATTCAGCTCTCGATGCAGGGATCAATTTTATCGACACAGCAAATGTGTACAACAGAGGTGATAGCGAAAGAGTCACCGGGAAGGCATTGGATGGCAATCGCCGACAAAAAACAATCCTGGCCACAAAATTTCACTTTCCCCAATCGGATGACCCAAACGACTTCGGGAACTCACGCCGGCATATATTTCATGCAGTCGAAGAATCTTTGACCCGATTAGGCACAGATTGGATCGATCTATATCAAATTCACCGGCCGATGATGGATATCCCTCAGGATGAGACGCTGCGCGCCTTGGATGACCTCGTCCATCAGGGAAAAATTCGCTACTTTGGATGCTCCACCTTTCCGGCCTGGATGATCATGGAGGCTATATCGATATGCGAAAAGCATAGTCTGGCACAATTCGTCACCGAACAACCGCCCTACAACCTGTTGGACCGGCGGATCGAAAATGAACTCGTACCCCTTGCACTGCGCTATAATCTCGGGCTGCTGCCCTGGTCACCGTTAGCTATGGGAATTCTGGCTGGGCGATACACACAGGGTGACGTCCATCCTGCCAACTCACGCGCAGGGCGTTTCGGTAGCTTCGTCAGCGAACGTGTGACACCACAAGCGCTCACTAAAGGGGACGCAGTTGCAGAGCTGGCGCGTAGAATTCGATCTAACACCGGCACAGTTAGCATTATTGTGGGTCAAGGACCAACCGGCAGTGACTTCACCGATAATCGGACCGCGTACCATGGACCATCTTCAAGAAGCGCTGCATGTTGCAAATCTAAGCCTTACACAGGAGATGAGTTCCGCGATGGATGAAATCGTGCCTCCTGGGAGTGCAGTAGCAGATTTTCATAATACAAGTGGCTGGATGAAGACGAAGCTAGACTTACTATCTTCAGCATAGATGACCAGATAACACTACTCAAATCAAGGGGAAAACAGAAAATTGAAAAATAACGGAAATTCGAACGGTAGTAGACCAAAGACTGAACAACAAGAGAGAAATTTCTTCAGGCTACTCACACCCCTGATACATACTCCTGCAGCGATTAAATTGCTGGGATACAGCCGTATTCTCTACCCAAACGGCCGCCAGGATTGGGTCGATATCAGCCACCAGAGATTGATATTCGACCGGCTTCCTGATGAATTCAATGGATATCGCATTGTTCAGGTCAGCGATCTGCATGTTGGTACCTGGTTAACGGTCGACACTCTTACAGATACCGTCGAGATCGTCAACCAGCTTAAACCCGATCTGATCGCCATCACCGGCGATTTCGTTTCATATAACCCACAAGAATATATTGACGGTATCACCGCAGCCATAAGCAGGTTCTACGCACCAGATGGGATTTTCGCTGTTCTGGGTAATCACGACCACTGGACGGATGCCGCTCTAATCCGGTCAAACCTAAAATTTGCCGGGGTTGAGATCCTGTCTAACCAGGTGGTTACTATCGAAAGGAGCAATAACAGGGTCCATATCGCGGGGATCGACGACCATTATGTAAAGCGAGACCGCCTTGACCTGATATTAAACCAGCTCCCGAAGAACGAGTTTTCAGTTCTATTGGCACACGAACCGGATTTCATAGAGACTAGCGCCGCGACTGGCGCATTCGATTTGCAGCTCTCCGGTCACAGCCATGGCGGGCAGATCTTACTGCCCGCAGTCGGTCCCCTGTATCTGCCAAAACATGGGCGTAAATATCCGTCAGGCTTATATAAAATCAATGGTACTTATCTATATACAAACCGGGGATTGGGTACTGCAGAACTGCAGTTAAGGCTGAACTGCCCACCGGAGATCACAGTTTTTCATTTTCAAACCCCATAATTGACGTTCCTGGCCGGATGATCGTGCAGCAGCACCACACCAATCAATCTGAAGAGGATCATTTCCATGTATTGGGGAGCGGCTTTCCTAAGGACAATTCTCAAGGTAAAATAAGTTGTAGAAGCTATCTCAAGGAATCCTCTTCATAGCGAGAAGTCCGTTATCCTGGCTTCGAATATATCTATGCCCTCATCTATCATCCTGAGTTTAAAGAACAAGTACTCCTATACCCTGAAACGTAAATTACACCTCACCCTACCCGGACGATTGGTGATTATCGTAATTCTTCTGGTCGTAGCGCTGATGCCGCTCGTTGGTGGGAACTACAGCGCCAATGCTCAAGTAAACGCTCCGGTCCCGCTCCTTATGCCAATAGGGGGAGGCTATACTGAAATCTTGCAGAACTTTTCCAGCGCAGCGATTGCCAACCATCAGCGGGGATTCGTAAATATCGTAATCCTTCCGATCACCATGGCCTCAGATCCGGAAAGCATTAGCCTCACCGAGCGCTTGCAGGTCTTGCGGGTTGCAGAAAATATTCGTGCAGAAATCGAAGCATCCTGCCAGCAGGTTGCAGGATTCAATTACATTTGTTCAGCTGAAGTAGCACCGGTGCTAACCCGAGAGGATGCGCAAAATAGCGAGTTGCTCAGGTATTTCAACTCCGAGCTATCCGCAATCTTCATCCCAGAAGGCTCCCAGGACATTGCTACTCATATCATCGGTGGAACACTGATCGAAGGAGCACTTGTGCGGGCTCACCAACAGAATGTATTAATCGCCGGGACTGGTGCAGGTGGTGCGCTGCAATCTGTGGCGATGATGGTCGGCTACAGGCCAGGCTACAGCACCAATGATGCACTGAACTACAACGCGATTGAGGTTTGGGGCGATGCAGAGAAACATGGTCTTCTATTTGGCTTTCAGCACGAGATCGTCGATACAGCCTTTCTCTCAGACGGCAACGTTGGTCGGCTGCTGAATGCGATCAGCCAACCGGGATACCCACATCTGGGAATTGGGGTAGATTCCGGAACCGGTGCGCACGCTCCCGATGGGAGGTTTGTCCAGGAAGTTTTCGGTAGAACCGGGATACTAATCCTGGATGCGGAAACTTATTATGCCGCTCAAGGCGTCCAATATACCGGATGCGGGGAAGCGCAGCAGGCAGTACTCCCTTGCACCCCGTTACTAAGCCTGCGCAACATTCTCGTCCACATGCTCGCACCGGGAGATTCCACCTATGACCTGTTCACTCGGGAACACTCGTTGGCAGCACCGGAACTTGTGCCCGCGAGAGGGTTCCCACCTTATAAAATTCCTTCCGCATCCGGAGCACTACTGCTAAGCGGAGGGGTGGGTATTAACCCTGAATCCAGCCCTGTCCTAAGCCGTTTTCAAGAGCTGAGTGAAGCAGGGGATGAGAAGATCCTGATTATCACAGTCGGATATGCTGATGAGAACCTGGCTCGTGAAGTATCACAGCGCCTGGGAGCTGTGATCGATGGCAGCAGCGAGATCATTACCCTCTCCAGTGGACGATCTTTGGAGTCATTTGAGCCTGAAGAATACGCGGGAATATTGGTGACCGCTATCGATCCAGAAAGTTTTCCCCAGGAGGGAATCGCACCAGTCATTTCCGCCTGGAAGGCTGGCACAACGCTCTTACTGGATGATGCTGCAGCGACATGGGCTGGACTGTTTCACGCAGCCAACCCCATCCCTAATGAGAGTCTGACACTGAGAGGACCGGCTGCCTCGCGTGGGTTCTTAACCGGACAGGTGGTTTTCGAGGTTGGTCTGGGTTTGCTCCCCATCACGATCGAGTCTCGCTTGATGGACGGTAATCGCTGGGGGAGATTGTTTTCTTTGGCATATAACCATCCAGAATATATTGCAATAGGACTTAACCTGGGATCAGCACTCGAAATCAGCCAGGACGGCGCCCATGTTGTCGGTGATCGCAGTGTTGTGACGCTTGATTTGAGAAATGCAGAACTTGACAGCGGTGAAAACCGGGCGTTTGTGATCGCAAATGGCTTACTGGATGTCTTTGCTCCCGGTGAACCCATTGTGACAAATATCAATAATATATTATCTATACCTGTCCAGGCATCCACCCCCATCCTGGTTACTGCTACAGCAACCCCACTGCCTACCGCCACAATTACTGCATCCCCAACGGTTACTCTTACCCCAACACCGACCCGCCGCCCGACAAGAACACCTCGCCCTCCTCGACCCACAGCTACACCACCGATCATACCGCCACCCTCCAATCCCAATATGAACCAGCTGATGATTGCTTTTGGTACTCTGATCATAATCATCATCATATTCGGCCTGCTGCTGAATAGGAGTAGGTTTGGTTAACCACTCAAGATATCCCGTGGGATCGAAGTTGCCTACGGTTTTTTTTATACCCAGTAGAGTGACGGGTTTTCGAAGCAGGTCGAGGGATGTCACCGCCTGTCACTGATGAGAAAGAGGGTTGATCAGGGTGCGGTACCGATAATCACCACACCGATTCGAAGCAGAAAGCCATCTTGCGCCTCTGAACAGCATCGCAGGGGTGGTAATGCCGGCCAAAAATGGCTTGGCATGGGGCAGAAAGTGGCTGCGGGAGGAGCGATGGGCGCGTGAAACCCCACGGGCGCCTTGTGCGGTCCGTGTACAGGTCGCAGGAAGGAGGCTGATCTGCTAGCTTTGCCTGGCCAGGGTGGCTTCGCGGATCAGGCGGGCGAGGGTGCTGAGGTTGCGCCAGACGTCGCCCAGGAAGATGGCCGTTTTGCCTCTGTGGTAACCATAGACCGGCATGCGCTTCAGACCCAGCCTTTGCAGGCAGGCGTTGCGGGCTTCGGCCGCATTGCGTGCCTGGTGGTAGCAGCGTTTCCAGGTCGGGCTGCCCACGGGCAGATCGCGCAGCAGGCGCATGGAACCATCGCCAAAGCGCTCACCGAGGTTGACTACCAGGCCAAGGTCTGAAGCGACTACCTGGTAGGGGCACTCCGGCGGTGGATAGACCGTCTGCGGTACTGCCACCTGTGGGGGCAGGCCTTTCTGGCAGGCGTTGCGGCAAATCCACTTCTGGCGGCGCTGCTGGGGGTCGTAGCCGTTGGCTTTCAGGGGATAGCCAAAAGGGCACAGCGGACGACCGCGGTCATCATAGCCGCGCAGCAGCCAGCCGGTCTGGTCTTGATCACAGTCGTGGGCACGTAGATCGACCACCCGCCGGGCGCGTAGTTGGTTGCGCACCGCCATGAGGAAAGGCTCAAAGCCGAAGGCGGCATCCCCCGCCACCCAGCCGACCTGCAGGGTGGGATAGTAGCCGGGCAACGGCAGCAGTTGGGCGGTGGCATAAGGCCACTCGGGTAAGTTAGCCGCCTGGTAGTCGCACAGCAGGGTCAGGCTGAAGCGCTGCTGCAGATCACACCACTGCAGGGCCAGACTGCGATAGCCGTATACCCCTTGGCCTCGTCCGACTTTCTGCTTGTTCGGATCGACGGCCTGGTTGGGGTTGTCTGGGCGTTGATTGCTGGCGTTGTACCAGACGAAGCGAGCCGGCTGGTCTCGGGGGGTGGCATAGCGACAAGCCAGGTTGCATTCCGGCTCTTCACAGGCGCAGCCCCGTTTTCCCTTCTCCCGAGCGGCACACTCTCGGGGCAGCGGCTGGTAACATTCCGCTCGCACCGAGGCGCACTTCAGCCGCGACGCCGCCGGGTGCAGCTGTCCGTCCGGACACAGCAATGCCTGCTGCCAGGCTGCCTCTCGGATCACACCTGCCTGCTGCAACAGCCCGATCGATTGCACAATCAGTTCGTTCAAACCCTGTACCGCCACCCCATACGGCTGTCCATCTTCACTCTGCACCCAAACCAACTGCCCGGCCGCTTCACTCTGCTCCCCCAAACGGGTTTCAATATAGCGCAGGCCGCCTTCGGTCGGGGAATGCTCCCCAAAGCCCATCGCTGCTGCGAGGTGGGCATAAGCGGGCAGGCCCAGGTTGTGCACCACCTGGCTGCGGTTCCAGCCCTGGCTCAGCTGCCACAGCTTGAGCAGGAAGATCGACAGCGGGTCGTAGGGTCGGAAGCCGCGGTCATTGCGCCAACCCAGCCGCTGAGCCAGCACGGGACGCAAGGGGCTGAAGTCCACCAGGTACAGGAGCAGTTCGAACAGGCTCAGCTCCTGCCAGGTCGTCTCTTCCAACAAGCGCTGCCAGCCGGGATAGACATAAGCCGAGCGCATGCGCCGCTTGGGGCAGGGCGGGGTGTCCGGCGGGGCGGGCCAGCGCAGCGGCAAGCGCGCTTGCAGGGCTGCAAAACCTAACCGCTCCTACCCATTGCTCATCCCCAAGGCGCGTTTGTTGGGGGGTGCCTTTAGCGCCCATGCCGCCGTCCTCTCCAGGCGGCTGCCAGCTGCTCAGCCAGCTCATATTGCTGACGAGTGTGTCTTTCCAGCATACTGCGCACTTCCTGGCTGTGCGCCGGTTGGCGCAGCCAGACCAACGCCTCCTGCTGCAGCTGGCGCACCCACTCGCCACATACCCCCAACTGCAACCCCACCTGGGCCAGCGTTTGCGCTTCGCACGCTCCCAATCCATAGCGGGCCTCAATCACCACCTGCAGCCGTCCTGGCAGGCGGGCCACCAGTTCCCCCAGCGCCTGCTCCACCTCAGCCTGCTCTTGCTCCCGTGCTGGGTCCGAGACTGTGGTATTGAAATACAAGCCCAACACCGCCCGCGGCATTTCCCGCCGCCTGCGCCGTAATTCACCCTGGACAGCCGCCCAAACATAGCGCATAATGGCCTTGTAGGCGTAGGTCGAAAAGGCAGTCCCGCGTTGGGGATCGTAGCCCAACACCGCCCGCCACAATCCATGGCGACCGGCTTGCAGGGCTTCTTCTTCGGGGAGACCCGCCAGCCATTGACGGCTTACTACCAGACGTACCAGCCCCTCATGCTGCTGTAACAGCATATTCAGGCTTTCTGTATCTCCCGCCTGCGCCTGTTCGTACAGAGTGGCTTCGGCGTCCCTGCCCAAGCCACTCCCTTTTCTTTCCTTGCTTTCCATTGAGCACCTCCTTTTCTTGAGATGCCCTTATTCAATCACGAATTCTTCACCTTGCCTGGCTTGTTCCTCATTTTCATCCTGATGGGTTGCTTTTAATCTGCTGACCTGCTTCGAAAACCCGTGACATATATCAGTTGAAATCGTGACAGCTTTCACGTACAATAATTGGGAACCATGTATCTATTACCCTATTCAATTTTTGGAGCTGATAAATGAGTGCAAAGAAAAAACTGAGCCTTCCCGCATTATTCAAGAAGGTTGCTGATAAAGAGCCAATCACCTGGCTGACATGTTATGACTATCCGACAGCCTACCTGCAGGAAGAAGCTGGCATCGACATGATCCTGGTCGGTGACAGTCTTGGTATGACGATGCTGGGGTACGAATCCACCCTGCCGGTGACAATGGACGATATGATACGCCATACGCAAGCTGTTCGGCGAGGAGCACCGAATGTCTTCCTGATCGGCGATATGCCATATATGAGCTACCAGCCCAGTGTGGAAATTGCTATACGCAACGCCGGTCGTTTTATGGCTGAAACCGGCTGTGATGCCATCAAACTGGAGGGCGGTGCAGAAATGGCTGATCGCATCCATGGTATCGTCAGCGCGGGTATCCCGGCAATCGGACATCTTGGATTGACACCTCAGAGTGTCAGCGCTCTGGGTGGCTTCCGTGTTCAAGGAAAGGGGGCACTGCAGGCTAAGAAAATCATGGAGGATGCCAAAGCCATCGAGGATGCAGGCGCTTTTATGATCCTGCTGGAAATGGTCCCCGATCGGGTTTGCAAATTAATCACTGAGAAGGCTGAGGACTGTATTATTATGAGTCTCGGTTCTGGACCCCACGCTCACGGGCAATTGCTCATCTACCATGATATGTTCGGACTTTACCCACGTTTCAAGCCCCGCATGGCGAAGGTATATGGAGATGCAGGTAAGGTGATACTAGATGGGTTGGTCCAGTACGTCCAGGAGGTTGGAAACGAAACTTTCCCCCAGCCGGAAAATTGGTTCACTATGCCAGATGACGAATACGAAGAACTGCTATCCTTGATATAAGCTGATTTGGAAAAACACATAGAAATAACAGGCAGATTGCAATCCTGAGGAGATCTATTATGTCCCAAAACATCCGCCAACGACTAAAGATACCCTACCAGCGTCTGGATGATATCAACGCTGTGCTACTCGATCCGGACATGCAGGTAGTTAATGATCTCCTGGAAGTCATTGATAAATACGGCTCTCCCGAAGAAATTAACCAGCAGGCTAACGAAGCACGCCTGCTTCCCAATTTGTTGAAACGTGTAGAACAAACCCAACCAGAATACTTGCAAGATTTGAAATGGCTGGAAGAGCAGAGCGATAGGCGTGCCTTTATATCTATTCAGGATTATCGCCGTAAGGTTCTTGGTGAAAGAGCCCGCAGCATGAAATTTAATGATCCGTATGCAGTTACCCTTGAGGTCAGTGGGTGCCAGTATTTCCCATGGGTGATCGACACCGCCAGACTGGCGGTTGACCAGCAGACCCTGGTTCCAGGGCGTTTCATCAAGGTCCGCAAGATGAAGGAGCAGGAAGCTGATGGAGACCTCGCAGCTATCGCGGCTGCCATGCAAATCATCGGTGCCAGTTACGTAGAAACACTGGATACCAAAGGTACGGATGGATCGAATGTACACTTGGGAGGTCCAGAAACAATTACCGGGTATTTCGGTGGTGTGGGACAACCCAACAGCCACCCGATAGAATGGCTGGATGAGTACCTATATTACTATACGCACTATGGCGTTCGTCAGGTGCTGAACCTCAACCCTGGCACCGTACTGCTTGGTTATCTGCTGCATCGACTGGGTGTGGATATCGAGTTTAAAATCTCGGTGTTTATGGGCAATGATAACCCTTATGCTGGGTTATGGACACTAATCGGAGCCAAATTGTTCTCCCGGGAGGACGGCAGTTCCCCATTGATCGGTTTCAACTGGAGCAACTCGGTAAATAACGAGACAATGGAGATCACAGCCCAGTTCCGTGAATCGCTTGGCTTCGAGGAAGTGGTGCGCTTCGAACACCATATCACCGAAACCTGGAAGAACATCGTCCGCCAGCCGTACAACCGCCGGCAAGAACTGGTCGATATCGCTGATCATGTGAAAAATATATCTGCTAAACACGAAGGCGGAGACCCAGAGATCGACCAGCAACGCGCGCATCCATCAGACATACTGGATTACTTCCGTGACAAAAGCGAAATAATCGAGTCCGGAGATTGGGACCATCTGACAGTTAACTTCTTAGATAAAATCAGGGCTACTAACCAGACTGCCTGGGCACTGACCGAAAATGGGCTATCCTTTATTGCCGCCCAGAGACTGCATTGCTAATCCTGCGCTCGTAACCCGCGCCATGCTGCTGCAGTCAGCCTGTTCTGATACACCTTGGAGAGCGACATGATCCCGAAACAAATGGATGTCTATCTGCGCGAGCGGCTCCCCGACCGGACATGGGAGAACCGGCTGATATGCGATGACGGTCGCTGCTACCTGGAGTTCAACGCACTCGACGTCGACAGGCTGTCGCGATTGGGCATAGAAGTCGATAATTTAGGCCCAAGCCTGGTTGTGTGCATGTGGGATGAGCAGTCGCCGCTAGAAGTTGGAGGATATCTGGTTGTGGATAATCTGGCTATGGGCAGCCCATCCATGGGCGGCATTCGCATGATGCCAGAGATCAGCCCTTCTGTAATCCACAACCTGGCCCGGGGGATGACTTTGAAGAACGCAGCTGCTGACCTGCCATTTGGTGGTGGGAAAGCCGGCATTGTTGCCGACCGTCAGCTTACCCCAGAAACGCATACCGAAGTCGTACGAAGTTTCGCGCGCTTGCTGCACCGTTACACCGGCATTTACCTGCCTGGTCCAGACGTGGGGACGAACGATGCAGATATGAAAACGATAGCGATTGAGAATGGGCTGGACTGTGTTTTATCAAAACCCGTTGACATGGGTGGCAACAGGATCGACCAGCTCGGCGCAGCTGCAGGCGGGTTGGTCATAGCTCTACGGGCTTTATTGGAAGAAATGCCACGACTGCGCGACCTGCCGCAGTTCACCGGCTTGAACCTGCCACAACCCGATCAGCTTTCGATCCTGATCCAGGGGTATGGAGCGGTAGGCGCGCATACTGCCTGCATCATCCAGGAATGGATTCCTGGTGCACGGGTGATCGGTGCCAGCGACATCCATGGGTATCTTTTCAGCGCCGTAGGGCTTCCAGTCGACCAGCTCTTTCACATCTGGCAGGAACGGGGCACTGTCACTCGCAACTACTATCTGGAACACCTGCTCACACCCGAAGGTCTTATCCTGCCTACCAAGTACGGAACCAACCCAGACGACCTTCTGCGGGAGTCCGCCTTTTGCTTGATCCCTGCAGCGCCGATTTCCAACTACCTGGATACAGAGACCACGACGCGACCTTCAATGACAGTCAAGCGTATGGGTGATTGGTCTGTCATCATCGAAGGGGCGAACACATATTCGCCTGACCCGGTTCGCAAAGCCGCCAGGGCGCGGATGGAGAGGGAAGTCTATCGCCAGCAGGGGGTGCTCATTGCCACCGATTATCTGGTGAATTCCGGCGGTGTGATATTCGCTGCTCAGGAGCTGCTGATAAAGACGCCCGGCGAGCTGCGCATTCCGGACCAACTCCTCGGCAACCGGCGCGAAGTGGATAACTGGCTGCAGAGACATGCCGATGAATTAGCTGACCTGGCTGAAAAAAGACGCCTGGCTGCTGAGGCAGCACGTGAAGAAGTCATCCGGCGCAATATGCGTGAACTGGTCGATTTGCTGATTACAGACGCAGACATGCTGCCCTGTGAGGCAGCAGAGCGGATCAGTGTCCGGCGGATTGCATCCAGAGAACGAGACCGTACGGCAGCAGAAATCATGGTACCCATCTCGACGATCCCGGTAGCTTCTACAATTCAGCAAGCTGCTAATATGCTTGTAGAAGCAGAAAGCCCGTTGCTGGCGGTGCTTGACAAGGATGGCGCGCTGGCAGGGATCGTTACCGAATGGGATATCACCCGCGCGACTGCCCTTGGCTCACCGGATGACCAGCCGCTGGATGAGATCATGAGCCGCCAGGTGATTGCCGCTGACCCGAATGATAGCCTTCTGGATGTGATCCAGACTCTGGAAAATCATGAGATTTCAGCGATGCCGGTTGTAGAAAAAGGATGTGTAGAGGGGATGATTACAGCAGACTTGTTGGCGCGAAAATCGTTGCTGCGCCTGCTGCAAACGGATATAGGATAAATCCCAATCAAGAATGTAGTATCTGTCTCATCATCTTTTCCACGGCCAGATATACCGGAGAGCTATCGCCTAAAGCGACCAGGGGCTTGCCGCTGAATTCAAACTCTGCAAGTTCACTATCTGCCGGTACAACACCCAGAAGGGGAATATCCAGCTTATCCATCCGTTCTTTCAAGGCTGGGGGGATTTCTCCACTCAAACGATTCAAGATGATGTATGCATTTTCAATCCGAATATCCAATTCGTTGCGAAAACCGGCGATCCGTTCCACGGCGACGATGCCTCGCTGGGTGGGGTCACTTACAATCAGCAGGTGATCCACATCACGCGTAGTCCTGCGGCTTAGATGTTCCATGCCGGCCTCATTATCGATCACGACAAAGGCATAATTCCGGCTGATTGAATCGATCACTTCGCGCAGATTATGGTTTACGGCACAATAGCAGCCCGGTCCCTCAGAACGCCCCATCGCAATCAGGTCGATGCGGTCGCTCTCGATCAATGAGGATCGGATTTGCATATCCAGATACTCTCTTTTTGATACACCTCCGGGCATCGTCCCCATTGCTGCCCCGCCCACAACCAGCGACTCTTTAACCTGGCTGAGCATATCTTCCCGAATTTCCCCCACAGTCCAATCCAGATCCAATCCCAGGACCATATTCAAATTGCTGCTCGGGTCAGCATCGATTGCCAGCACAGCTCCAGCCTGGTTCTGCACCAGATACTTAACCACCATTCCAGATATTGTCGTCTTACCAACGCCACCTTTACCAGCTAATGCGATAGTTGTTGTCATTCCTCTAAACTCCGTACGTGTAGCTCGAATTCTCCACTGATAATATTTGCCATCCGCTCTGCATTCTCTCTAAGTGCAGGGACGTGATCATAGACAGCCAACCCCAATCGATCTGCATCCTGAACTGCCATATCTGCTGGCAAGGTGCCAAGCACGGGTATTCCTGGGGTCTCCTCTGCAAGGAAATCCGCTTCATCCCGATTTCGAACCTTATTTCCAACCAGCCACAGCCTGTCCAATCCGATATCGTTGGCAAGTTTTTTGATCTGAGCTGCAGTCCCAAGGCTGCGGCGAGTGGGCTCGACGACAACCAGCATCGCATCGACAAAATCCACCGTGGCGCGCCCTAAATGTTCAACCCCGGCATACATATCCAGTATCAGCACATCATCCTTCCTGAAAAGCAGGTGCGTGAACAATGTCTTCAACATGGCGCTTTCCGGGCAGATACAGCCTGCACCACCGATATCCACAGCCCCCATCTCGAGCAAGCGAACACCCCTATGCACTGCACTGAATCGCTCTGGAATGTCGTCAACCATCGGATTGAGAGTAAAGAAGCCTCCAGTGGTGCCGGGTTTAGCTCCGGTCCTTTCGTAGATCAAATCATCCATCTCAGAGATTGGACTCAGTGTTTTTCGTAGATCAGGAGGAAAACCCAACCCGCCTGCCAGACATGGGGACGGGTCAGCATCGACTGCCAGCACCTGCCGCCCAAGGTCTGCATAGACCTGCGCAAGCAATGCAGACAGGGTCGTCTTTCCAACCCCGCCTTTACCTGTGATTGCGATTTTCATACCTTGTTTACCTATTCCTTTACAAGTACCTTCTTCTTCTTAATCCGCGGCCCTTGGGGGGTATCCTCGATCTCGTACCCTGCAACTGTTATCTGGTCTCTCAGCTCATCGGCTGCCTGCCAGCGCTTCTCACTCCGGGCAATCTGGCGTTCAGCGAGCAATTCTTGTATGTCAGCCGGGATATCTTCTTCGACGGGCTGCCACTCACCCAACCTCAATCCCAGGATCTTATCAAACTCCAGGACAGTCGCCTTCTTGACAGATGGGGGCTGCTCGCTGCGAGCCAGATCCCACATCATCGCAAGGGCACGCGGCATATTTAAGTCGTCATTTACTGCCATTTCGAATTTATCAAGATATTCTTGGTCTACCTGGCCAGGCTCACCCCAATCATATACCTGGTTGCGTATGCGATCCAGCGAGGTACTCGCCCCCTCGACACCTTCCCAAGAAAAACTAAGCTTTGTCCGATAATTGGCATTCAAGCAGAAGTAGCGCCATGCCAATGGATCGAAGCCGCGATCGATCAAAGTCTGGACGCGCAAGAAATTTCCCTCAGATTTTCCCATCCTGGACTCGTCAATATGCAGGAAATAACCGTGCATCCAGAAATTCGCAAGCCGAGTGCCGTAGCACGCCTGGGTCTGGGCAATCTCATTCGAATGGTGTACGCCGATATGGTCTTCCCCACCGCAGTGAATATCAAAGAATGGGCCAAGGTATTTCGCCGACATTGCCGAGCATTCGATATGCCAGCCCGGGAACCCAACCTCCCATGGGCTTTCCCACTCCATCTGGCGGTTCTGGTCTTCTGGGCTGAACTTCCATAAGGCAAAATCGGTCGGGTTTCTCTTCTCGCCCATATCGATGCGGGCGCCGGCCTGGATGCCCTCGATATTCAAACGCGCCATATAGCCGTAATCGGGTAATTTTGAGGTATCGAAATATATCCCATCACTGGTGCGATAGGTATATCCATTGTCTTCGATACAGCGGATGAAGTCTATCTGTTCCTGGATATGGTCTGTTGCCCGGCACCAAGTGGTCGGCTCCTGGATATTCAGGTGCTCCATATCCATCTTGAACTCAGCTGTATATAGATCAGCAATCTCCCACGCGGACAGACCTGTGCGCCGGGAGCCTTTCTCCATGCGATCCTCGCCGGTATCTGCATCCGACACCAGGTGCCCCACATCCGTGATATTCATGACGTGATTGACTTGATAACCATTATATTCCAACACGCGACGGAGTACATCCTCGAAGATATATGTTCGCAGGTTGCCAATGTGAGCGTAATCGTAGACCGTGGGTCCACAGGTATACAATCCCACCTTACCAGGGTTGAGCGGTTCAAACTCCCGCATACTGCGAGTGTAAGTGTCATACAAGTGTAATTTCATAATCCGCTTGCTATCCAACGATCCAAGGTAATGAGAGTTTATAGATCAGGGTGAGTTGTACCACATGTAGGTACATCGCACCGGGAATTGATCCAAACGGCTTTTATTATACACGGAACGCTCATCGAAAACCAATCCTGGAGATTCGTATTCGGGGTTAATAGCATCATTACTGGATATTTGAAAACTTTTAAGTTCTATTTGTGCAAAATTGCACAAATGATTGTGCAATTTTGCACAAATAGTGCTATAATGAGGTTACGGTCAAATTGTCCAGACAAGGAGGTTTGGGGTATGCAGCCTACATCACGCGGTAGCCCGAAGATTGGTGTATATGTTTGCCATTGCGGCACGAATATCGCCGGCATGGTGGATGTAGAATCCGTTTCAGATTACGCAGCCACCCTCCCAGGGGTATCTGTCGCTCGCAATTATCCATATATGTGTTCTGACCCAGGCCAGGCGCTCATCAAGGATGATATCCTGAATGAGGGCCTGGATCGCGTTGTGGTGGCTTCTTGCTCACCGTTGATGCATGAGACCACCTTCCGGCAGGCCTGCAGCGAAGCCGGATTGAATCCTTACCTTTTCCAAATGACCAATATCCGGGAGCATTGTTCGTGGGTGTCGGATGACCGGAGAGCAGCTACAGAGAAAGCCAGGGCGCTGGTCGGGGCGGCTGTCCGGCGGGTGGGGCTTCACGAAGAGCTTCAATCGCGGCAGGTAGATGTCCAGCAGGCTGCGGTGGTTGTTGGGGGCGGAATCGCCGGAATCGAAGCTGCACTGCGCATGGCTGATGCTGGCAAACGTGTGTATCTGGTCGAGAGACAGCCCAGCATCGGCGGCCACATGGCCCAGCTTTATAAAACTTTTCCAACTCTGGACTGTGCGGCTTGAATACTCACCCCCAAAATGGTGTCCGTCGGACGCCACGAAAACATCACCTTATTGAGCTACAGCGAAGTCGAGTCCGTCTCCGGCTTCGTGGGCAACTTCAGGGTAAAAGTGCGTCAAAAAGCACGCTATGTTGACAATGACCTGTGCACCGGCTGTGGTACCTGTGCGGAGAAATGCCCCTGGAAGAAGATCCCCTCTGAATTCGATCTGGGTTTAGGCAATCGACCGGCGATCTATTTCTCGTTTCCCCAGGCCGTGCCGAGGGTGCCCGTCATCGATACAGAAAGCTGTGCATATTTCCTGCGCGGGAAATGCCGGGCATGCGAAAAATTCTGCCCAACCGGTGCGATCAATTTCGACCAGCAGGATCAAATCGTGGAACTGGATGCTGGCACAATCGTCCTGGCAACCGGATTCAAAGATTTCGATCCAAATCTAGAACCACGCTACGGCTCCGGCAATCTGGAAAATGTCATCACCTCTATGGAGATGGAGCGCCTGATAAACACTGGTGGTCCAACGAATGGTGCAGTACGGCTGAAAGACGGGCGCATTCCTGACCGGATCGCCATTATCCACTGCGTGGGCAGCCGTGATATGCAGCACCATGAATACTGTTCTCGGGTTTGCTGCATGTATTCGCTCAAGCTCGCCCAGCTGATACGGCATTATGTGGGTGCCGATGTGGTTGAGTTCTACCGAGATATGCGAACATTCGGTAAGGATTACGAAGCCTTTTACGAGCGGGTGCGCAATGATGGCGTTGAGTTCATTCGCTACGATGAAAATATAAGTGTATCTCAGCACAATGGCAGCCTGCAGGTTTCAACCCAAGATGTCTATACCGGTCAACAGATCGATTATCCAGTAGATATGGTAGTGCTGTCCACCGGCATGGAACCCCAGAGCGATCATCTAGGAGTTGCCAAGATCTTCGGCATCAGCTTGAGTCCGGATGGGTTCTTCTTGGAACGGCACCCAAAACTAGCGCCTGTCGAAACGGCGACCGACGGCGTCTTCCTGGCCGGCGCCTGCCAGGGACCGAAAGACATACCTGACAGCGTTGCTCAGGGGGGTGCTGCCGCGGCAGCCGCGTTATCCCTTATGGACGCCGGTGTCGTAGAGCTAGAACCGTTCACAACCTATGTCATACCGGAAAAGTGCGGCAGCTGCAGGACTTGCGAGGGGTTATGCCCGTATGGCGCTATCGAGATGGTCGAATTCGGCAGCGGTCTTGTGGCGCATATCAATGAAGTACTCTGCAAGGGTTGTGGAGCGTGCGCAGCCGCCTGTCCGGCAGGAGCAGCCATCCAGCATGGATTTACTGAGGAGCAGGTTATGGCTGAGATTGAAGGTGCATTGATGGAGGTGATTAGATGAACCTCTCGAAACCCCGCACCGGGGTCTATGTGTGTCACTGTGGGACGAATATCGCCGCGACGGTCGATGTGGGTGCAGTTGCTGATTATGCACGCACGTTAGAAGGTGTTGCGCTGGCGAGAGATTACACCTACATGTGTTCCGACCCAGGTCAGGACCTGATCAAAGCAGATATCGCTGAACACGGCCTGAACCGGATCGTAGTAGCCTCCTGTTCACCCTTGATGCACGAGCCAACTTTCAGACGGGCGTGCCAGGAAGCAGGAATGAATCCCTTTTTCTTCCAGATGGCAAATATCCGCGAGCATTGCGCCTGGGTGGTAGACGACAAAGATCAGGCGACGATCAAAGCCAATGGGCTGGTCTCCGCCGCGGTGAGCCGGGTCTACCACCACCGTCCGTTGGAAATGCGCCAGGTGGAAATGAACCCATCTGCGCTGGTGGTTGGTGGAGGCATCGCTGGCATCGAGGCTGCGTTGAAACTAGCAGATGCAGGAAAGCAGGTCTATCTCGTCGAGCGCGAACCAAGCATCGGCGGGCATATGGCCCAGCTTTACAAAACCTTTCCAACTTTGGACTGTGCGGCTTGAATACTCACACCTAAAATGGTGTCCGTTGGACGCCACAAGAAAATCGATCTGCTGAGCTATAGTGAAGTCGAAACAGTCTCGGGCTTTGTTGGCAACTATAAAGTAAGGGTACGCCGCAAAGCACGCTACATAGATGAGACCAAGTGCACAGGATGCGGCAACTGCGCCGATGTGTGCCCTGTTGGGGTCAGCAATCCGTTTGACTTGGACCTGAGTGAGCGTAAAGCTACCTACCGCTTCTCCGCTCAATCCGTTCCTGGCAGCTACACAATCCAAAAGAAGGGCATTGCTCCTTGCAGAGATGCCTGCCCTACTGATCAACGCGCCCAGGGTTACATCGCACTGATCCATAAGAAACGATACGCGGATGCATACTGGGCTATCCGCCGAGAACACCCATTCCCAAGTGTATGTGGGAGAGTGTGCAACCACCGCTGCGAAGATGCCTGCAGCCGCGGTAAATATGACGAGCCGGTCAATATTATGGGGCTTAAGCGGTTTGTCTCCGACTGGGCATACCACCACAGGGATGAACTTCCCAACATGCGCGACAAGTCCATCGTCGGGACTCCGTTCTCCAAGTACCCGCCTGAAACCGGAAAACGGATTGCAGTGATCGGCGCAGGTCCGGCAGGACTGACTTCTGCACTCGACCTGGTACGGTTAGGACATGCGGTTACCGTCTTCGATGCACTCCCGGTCGCAGGCGGGATGATGCGGGTTGGCATACCACCCCACCGCATGCCAACCGATCTGCTGGACTGGGAAATCCAGCAGATCATCGATGAAGGGGTTGAGATCTGCCTGAACACCAGGATCGATGACATCCCTGGCCTGAAGGAAGGCGGGAACGGTAAGACAGGATACGACGCGGTCCTTATCGCAACCGGTGCTCATCAGGCGAAAAAGCTGCCTATACGCAACTCAAACCACCCGGACAACCTGCTCAGCCTCAACGTGCTAAGACAGGCCTGCCTGGGAGAAGACCTCAATCTGCGCGGCAAGAAGGTTGTTGTACTTGGCGGTGGAAATGTTGCCCTCGATACTGCCCGTACCGTGCTCAGACTCGGTGCTAGTGAGGTCCGGATGGCATGTCTGGAGCCGCGCGGGGAAATGCCCGGTTTCCAGTGGGAGATCGCGGTCGCTGAAGAAGAGGGTGTGATCCTCAATCCCGGGCGGACTTTCAAAGAGATTGTCGTCGAGAACAACCGCATAACCGGTGTGCGTAGTGTGAAGGTCAACTTCCACGGGTTCAAGCACGGCCGCCCGGATATGGATGAGATCCCAGGCACAGACCACATCCTGCCCGCGGACGTTGTCGTCTGGGCAATCGGTCAGGGGCCAGATTTTTCCTTCCTGCCTCCAGATGGCAGCATTAACACCCGCTTCCCCATTGGCATTCAAAGCAATCCCCAGATGATGACCACGATGAATGGGGTCTTTGTCGCCGGTGATGTTCACCGCGGGGTGACCTTCTTTGTTGTGGATGCTATCGGCGAAGGGCACAAAGCCGCACGCAGCATCGATCGCTACCTGAGAGGTGACAAAGGAGTACCCGAGCCGCGAAGAATGCCGGTGGTCGAATTGAGCCAGCAGCAGGTTCAGGCAAAACTGGACCTTGGAGAAGCCTCCAGTCAATCTCGCATTCCAATATCCACCATACCAGTCGAGCAACGGCTCCACAACTTCAACGAAGTCGATCTGGCGATGACGGAAGAAGAGGCTTTGGCAGAGGCGTCACGCTGTTTGAGCTGTGGCATCTGCTCAGAGTGCCTGGAGTGCCTGGCTGCCTGCGACCGGGGGGCAATCGATCACAACATGGCTGACAGCATCGTCGACCTTGAAGTGGGCACGATCATCCTGGCGACCGGGTTCAAAGATTTCGATCCTGTGCGTGCTCCCGAATTGGGTTATGGGGAGTTGGAGAATGTAATCACTGCCATGGAATTCGAACGCCTGGTCAATACCAGCGGTCCAACGCAAGGCAAAGTATTGTTGAAAAACGGCAAGTCACCTCGGAGTGTCGCAATCCTGCACTGCGTCGGCAGCCGAGACGAGAAATACCACCAATACTGCTCACGGGCTTGCTGCATGTACTCCCTCAAGCTGGCGCAGCTGGTGCGCGATTACGTCGATGCAGAGGTATACGAGATCTATCGCGATATGCGCACCTTTGGTAAAGATTATGAAGAATTTTTCAACCGCACTCGCCGCAAAGGTGTAAATTTCTATCACGGCAGGGTACAGGGTGTCGAACGACTTAACGACAAGCTGCGGGTGTGCTGGGATGAATCCTTTTATAACCAACCCGACCACATCGAAGTGGATATGGTAATCCTGGCAACCGGCTTCGAGCCGCAGGATGATGCCGGAAAGGTTGCCCATCTATTCGGGATCAGCCGCAGCCGGGATGGATATTTCCTGGAAAAACATCCTAAACTTGCCCCCGTCGAAACAGCCAGTGATGGGATTTACCTGGCTGGAGCCTGCCAGAGTCCCAAGGATATCCCCGATAGCGTTGCCCAGGCAGGCGCGGCAGCCGCAGCTGCACTCTCCCTGATCGATCAAGGCACAATCTGTATGGATCCGTCGATCGCGGAAGTAAACACACTTCATTGCAAAGGCTGTGGAATCTGTGTGGAAGCCTGCCCATATGCCGCCATCGAACTGGTGGCAGCAGACCAGGGTAAAGTGCATCTACACGCACAGGTGAACGGCTATCTATGTAAGGGCTGTGGCACATGTGCCGGTGCCTGTCCGAATAAAGCCATGTCGCTGATCCATTACAACGACCAGCAGCTTGTCAACGAGATGGTCGGAGCTTTAATGTAATCCATAGCGCGTCCAGGCGATACTGATCGGAGATTACTCTATGTATAGACCAAAAATTATCGCTTACTTATGTACCTGGTGCAGCTACACAGGTGCCGACACGGCCGGGATTGCCCGCCTGAAAAGCCCGGCCCATTTCCGTGCGCTGCGGGTACCTTGTTCGGGGAGAGTTTCCCCTGAGCTGATCATGCGCACTTTCGATCAAGGAGCAGATGGCGTATTGGTGCTTGGATGTCATATCGGTGAGTGTCATTACGACAGCGGCAATCACCGTACAGCCAAGCGCTTACCCGTACTGAGATCATTGCTTGAAATTGCCGGATTGGAACCTCAGCGCCTGCGCCTGGACTGGGTCTCGGCTTCGGAAGGAGAACGATTCAGCCGAATCGTGACAGAATTCTGCGATGAAATCATCGAACTGGGTCCTGTTCGTTGGAGAGTTAATGGCGGAAGCTACCGGTCAGCTCTAGCAAAACGACCACCTATCGCAGACTTTGAACCTGCACAATTCGATCAACCAATATTCGAAAATCAAACCGAAGACCTTCGAAAGGCAGCCCAAGAGCTGCTCAGCAGTCAACAAGTGAACTGCGTGATCGGGTATGAAGAAGACCAGCGAGGCAGGACTAGACCAACATTCGTTTACCAGCCCGATGACTGCACCCGGCTGGTTTGGAACCAGAACTGTACGCATAACCTGACAGGTTATCTCAACCAAAAGCTGAAATCCTTGGTTAAGAACAATTCAGCTCGAGAAGCTCAGCGTGTGGCAGTGATCGTCAAGCCCTGTGACAGCCGGACCATCAATGTGCAGTTGGCAGAGAAGGTGTATAAACGCGAGCAGGTGCACATTATCGGCATGATTTGCTCTGGCGTACAAGAGCAGCCTCGCAGCGATGGTCGTCTATCGTCTACTCAAACACCACACTTACAGGCGCGCTGTCTGGATTGTACCCAGCGAGTTCCCCTGGTCTATGACACATTGGTCGGAGAAGCGCGGGAGAAGGTCCCAAATAGCAGCGGCATCTCCCCACGAGCGTTAAAGATGACCCAATTGCAGGCGATGTCGCCTGCTGAACGAATGAATGTCTGGCTGGGTGAGTTCGACCGTTGTATACGCTGTTACGCCTGCCGGCAGGCTTGCCCAATGTGCGACTGCCCAACCTGCCTGTATGAAAGAGATGACTCGCTATGGGTCGGGGCTGCCAATGGCTGGGACGGGGTCGGCGTAAACGAGAAACGAACTTTCCACCTGGGACGTGCCTACCATCTGGCGGGACGCTGTATTGGCTGCGATGAGTGTGAACGCTCCTGTCCGGTGGGGATACCGATCAGCTTTTTGAACCAGATGCTCACCAGCGAGATGGAGACTCTCTACCATCACAAGGCTGGCACAACCCTGGCACCATCGCCCATTGTCACAATCCTATCGGGTGAGGAGAATTTATCATGAGCCTCATAATAGCAGCTAAGCGAAAGACAAATTACATCTCCAGGGACCAGGTCTATAAATGGCTGGAACAAATAGCCAGTGAGATGACCCTTATCGCTCCAAAGGATGTCGATGGTTATATCCTTTACCGTAATGTTGCAGATGCAGATGAGGTCATTCTGGATTATGCAAAACCCGTACTATCGATAAAAGATGCCTTCTTTCCACCCACAGAAGAGTTGTTTCTTGTAGATTATTCATCCGGAGCACTAACGTTAACCCCTGCCGTTCAATCCGGAGAACAGGTGCTCTTTGGTGTGCGTCCTTGTGATGCGAATGGGCTGCAGGCGCTGGATGCTGTATTCATCGATGCAGAACCGCGTGACATCAACTACACACAACGCAGAGAAAATTCTGTTCTCATCGGTACAGCATGCCGTGAGATGGGTCCTACCTGCTTCTGTACGGAGATGGGAAGCTCACCGGACGATGGCCAATACATGGATTTGATGCTTACTGAGGTCGATGACGGCTACTCTCTGGACATTATCACCGATAGAGGTCGCCGGCTGTTGGAGCGCACCAAGCTAGTCCTGGATGATTCTACAGCATCGAAACCAGCTCAAACTCTGCCGTCCATCCCAAGATATCAATCCCCAGCGAAGGAGACGTGGTCTGATAGCTTTTCCGATGCATATTGGGATGAAATCGCAGAACGCTGCCTGAGCTGTCGCGCATGTGCTTACGTCTGCCCAACCTGTCGCTGCTTCGATGTCCGCGATGAAGTGCATATCGCTGATGAAGTACGTATTGCTGATGAAGTACGTATTGCTGATGAAGTACGCACGATAGAAAGCCATGCGCAGACATACGCAAGAATTCGCTGCTGGGATAGCTGCACAGGCACTGCATACCGGCGCATTGCTGGCGGGCATAACCCTCGGCCTGAAAAATCTCACAGATTGCGCAACCGCTTCTACTGTAAATTCCATTACTTTTCGCAGCAATATGGTCCGGACGCCTGCACGGGCTGCGGTCGCTGCATCGATGTCTGTCCGGTGGGTGTAGATATCACAGAAGTGCTGCAGCATATGGCAGGTGCAAAGATTTCAGAGCAGAAGGATCCTGCAGAGGTAGGTGCATTATGAATGCCGAAGCTCACAACGATATGCTGCCCGAACTTGGAAGCCTGACCAAAATTGAAGACCTGGGGGCGGAGATCAAACTATTCAGTGTCAAGCTGCTGAACGGCGGGAGAAGCGATTACCTCCCCGGGCAGTTTGCCTTCCTCTCCGCATTCGGAGTTGGGGAAGCACCATTCGGGATCGCATCAGCTCACAGCAACGGTGGAACATTGGAGTTCGCTGTCCACCGGCTGGGTTCGGTCACCACCAGGCTGCACGAGTTGGGTGAAGGTGATATCATCGGCATTCGTGGTCCGCTGGGCAACTACTTCCCGATGCAGGAATTCAAGGGCAAGAACCTAATCGTGCTCGGTGGAGGGATTGGAGGCGCACCCTTACGCCCGGTCATCCAGACCGTACTGAAAGAGCGCAGTGATTACGGGCAGCTAACCATCCTTTGGGCTGCCAGACACCCATCCTTATTGGTATTCACCGATGAATACGATGAATGGAGAGATGCGCCAGACACCCAACTGCACCTGACCGTCGACCAGCCGGATTCCAGGTGGGATCATAACGTCGGACTGATCACTGAATTGCTGGAAAGAGTAGCGCCTGAGCCAGAGAACGCGATAACTATTACCTGCGGCCCTCCGATAATGATCTATTATGTCAACAAAATGCTGGTCGAAAAACTTGGCTTTCTCCCAGAGCAAAACTATGTGACCTTAGAAGCCCGCATGCACTGCGGTCTTGGAAAATGCGGACGCTGCAATCTCGGGGAAAAGCTGGTCTGTGTGGATGGACCCGTATTCACAATGCAGGAGGTCGGCGGGATGCTGGAGAGTTATTTATAGCTTTCCTCTTGTCTGGAGAAGAAAGATTCCAGACCTCCAAAACAGTTTGAGCTAAGTTTATGCCCAACGTCATCCTCACAGTAGATGACGGAGGCGCCTGCTTTCTGTAATACCTTGACTGCATCGCGTGCCTTCTCCACCGGCACAAGCTTATCCTGAATACCGTGTGCGATGAAAACCCGCTTGCCTGCGAGGGGTATATTGCGCGCCAGAGCAGAAGCGCCATCCGGAAGGAATCCCGCAAGCCCGGCAAGGATGCCAACACGCTGTGGATACAGTAGTGACAGAGAAAATCCGCAGGCGGCACCCTGGCTAAAACCCACCAGGTCAACCTTTCCAAGGCTTGCCTCCGGGTAGTTTTTTTCTGTCAATAACTCCTGCAGAGCATCGATCGCCGGCTGGAAATCATCCACCCATGGCCAGATTTTCGTCTTGTGCTCATGCCAGCCAAAACCCCCTAATGGAGTAGAGTACAGCCCGCGCGGCGCGAGCAAGTAGGCGTCCTTCGGCAGCCGGGAAGCAAATACCCACATTGCATTTTCATCGCCTGTCCAACCATGCAAGAGCAGGATCACTGGGAACGGACCATCTCCGAGAGGTTTGCGCTCACGTACAATCCAACCGTCGATCTCCCTTATTGTCTGTTCGTATTTCGCCATTGAGCCCTAATAAATATTATTCCCGGTTTGCCCTCTTCACAACCCAATCGATGATTGCCAAAGAGAACCAGATGACGAGTAGTGGGGATAAACCGAAGATCATGCAGATGATACCCAGGATTGCCGCTTGCTGACCATAGAAAACATAGATCAAACCAATACCGATCAAGAACAGGATCAAGATGAAGCCAGCCAGCAAACGGATGTTTGTCTGACGGGCATAGCGGCGTAAATCGCGTGTCACGCCAAGATTTTATCATGCAGTCCCCGCAGAGAATGTTCAGTATTGCCTTCTAAATCGCTAATATTGGCATGATAGAATTAGTCGGTTATGGAAAGAATCAACCCCTATCCAATGATCCAAGCAGAGCTGGCGCGAGCGGAAAATGCCCGCACAGATGGTAACGAGGGTATGGCCCGAGTTTGTGCCAGACGTGCCGCTGGATTGGCGGCGGGAGAGTATATAGCCAAGAACCGACTCCCCTTCTCAGGTTCTAGCGCATACGATCGTTTGAAATTTCTCTCTCAGTATCGTGCTGTACCTATTGAGATCCGGCAGGTCGCAGGACATTTTCTGGTGCGGGTTACACCCGACCACAACCTGCCGCTGGAGACCGACCTTCTTCAGGACGCCCGGTGGCTGATCGAAAAGCTGCTTGAATGAAGATCGCATCAAATCCAATAAGCATACACACACAAGAGGTGATATGGCATCAAAATACACTATCCTGAATAACCTTGTCGATGAGATTCCTGATATCCCCACGGATAGCATCGTCAGCAAGACGATCTTCTCCGATGATCAGGTGAAAGCGGTTTTGTTTGGGTTTGCACCCGGACAAGAGCTATCTGAACACACCGCCTCGACCGCAGCTACTTTGTATATTGTTTCTGGACAGGCAGAGATGAAGCTAGGCAATGATTCGTTCGCTGCCCAACCGGGGACATATGTACACATGGAACCCCATCTTCCGCACAGTATTAAAGCTGAGACCAGTACCGTCATGCTGCTCTTACTCCTGCGCCCAAGTTAAAAAGACAACAAGCGCGTTGTCACGCGCCTGTGTTTATACAATCCGTAGATTCTGTTACTTGACCCGTCGAGCCGCCATCACCTGCTCCGGCGGGAGATGTCTCTTCCACTGCAGCATCAATGCGATTGCTGCTATAAGCGTCATCACGATCCGGATCCCCATCACCAGGGTCAGTAGTCCACCCACAACACTAGCACCGACAAGTAAAACGGTACGCTGCTTATTCTGTATGACATCCTCACGGATCGGCTGGTATTGGCTGTGAATTCTGGTAGCGCAGTCGGTTTACGAACTCCTCGCGCGGGTTTTCTGGCTGGAGAGTTCGATCTAACAGCGACTCCAGGTGAGAAATATCCTGGTTTTTCTTCTTATTGCCCCACTTGATTAGCTTCATCTTGTCACCTCTAACCAATTATTTCTTGTCCTGTATTCGATCCATTATCCCTGAATAAAGTCAAATCATATTCTTGGCGCAGATTTAGCAGGGTGCGATGGTAGAGACTCTTTACCGCGCCTTCCGACCTGCCCATAATTCTCCCGATCTCCGCATTCGGGAGGTGTTCAACGAATTTAAGGATCAGTAATTGCTGGCGATCAGCTGGTAATCCTCGGATCAGCTCGAGCAGATGTTTTCTCTCTTCACTGTTTACCAGCTCCAGCTCTGGATGATCGCTGATATGTCTGACAATCAAAGCTTCATCCAGCGGTATTTCCTTCCTACGGCTGTTATCCCTGTGCCAGTTTGCCACCAGGTTGTGAGCGATACGATACAGCCAGGCAGAGAAAGGTAAGCCTCGATAGCGATAGTTCCCAATATGCCGCATCGCCCGGAAGAATACACGCGCGGTCAAGTCCTCGGCGTCTTCGTAATTACCGGTACGGTAATAAACATAGTTATAAATCCGACCAACATAACGCTCGTAGAGAACGCCAAACGCTTCGACATCACCCCGAGCTGCCAGGGTCAGAGCAACCTCATCATCCAGGTCGAGCATACACCTCACCGAAATAGGCGAGGTATTCTTATGAGTAGAAACCCCGCCAGAAGTAATTGGTTGCTACGAGTATAACATGAACAACAAAATTGTTAGGTTCTGATATAATCAAGCTGCGGGGATGACAGGCTTCGACGGGAGAGGCTGGCCCCGAACTGCGAGCCGAGAGGCGCCGACCTCGAAAAATCAGCGCAAAACGACAAGTGCCAACCGCACTAGCTACGCTACTCTCCCCCTCGCTGCATAAGCGATGATCGAGTAGCTGGTCCCTAAACCGGACCACGTCCGCCCTCCCCGTCCTCCAGCCGGTGGAGGATCCGGGCGTCAAAATGCTGGAGTGCCACCTGAAGTACGCCGCTAATCAGGTGAAAGAGGGGCTTTCGGGTCCTAGCGGATAGCCAGGATGCTCCCCTGTCATTCGTGGAGCCTCTGGTGAGACTGAACGACTGACTACGCTCGTAGATGTTCGCGGGACGAATCTTTCGGACTCGGGTTCGAATCCCGACATCTCCACCTGTAATCCGGAGGGATATTACCCTCCGGATTTTTTATAAAGCACAAGCCCTTTGAGATAAGCTCCCTCAGGAAAATTCAATGCAACCGGATGGTCGGGTGGCTGGTGTAGACGTTCGAGAATCTGGATATCCGCTTTTGCATCCAGCGCAGCACCGGCGACAATTTTTTGGAACAGCTCCGTGTTAATGTTCCCAGAACAGGAAAATGTAGCCAGCATACCTCCTGGTCGGAGCAGCTTCAACGCCAACAGGTTGATATCTTTGTATCCCCGGGCTGCGCGCTCGACCTGACTCGCGGATGAAGCGAATTTCGGCGGATCAAGTATGATTAGATCGTAACTCTTTCCCGCGTCACGATAACCACGCAGCACCTGGAACACATCGCCGTCGATCAGCTCTGCTCTCTCCTGCGGCAGGTTATTCAAACGTATATTTTCACCCGCAATCTGTAGCACATCTGGGGAAACATCTACCGCAGCTACGCTCTTTGCACCCCCTGATAACGCAGCGACACTAAAACCACCCGTGTAGCAGAAACAGTCCAGGACATCCTTGCCTGTAGAGAGCTGCCGAATTTGCCGCCGGTTAGCTCGCTGATCAAGATAAAAACCGGTTTTATGACCCGAACGAATATCTACCCAATAGGAAAGCCTATTTTCTTCGATCTTAACCTGAGGGGGCGGTTCCTGCCCCAAAATAAGACCTTTCCTTAGGGGCAGCCCTTCCAGGGTACGCACGTCGACATCCGACCTCTCGTACATGCCGAGATCAGGGAGCACTTCCATTAGCGCATTTACGATCTCAGTTCGCCATCTTTCTACCCCACTCGCTAAGATTTGCACTACCAGCCAGTCTGCATACCTGTCAACGATGAGGCCCGGTAATCCATCCGATTCTCCATGCACCATGCGGCAAGCAGTGCAATCACTCAGGTCAGGAAATGACTGGCGCAGATCTTTGGCTTCTGCAACTTTGCGCAAGAAATACTTCCCGTCGATCAATTCAGCTTCATCCCACGACCAGACCCTGGCGCGTATCTGGGACTGAGGGCTGTATGCACCCCAGCACAGGAAATTCCCTCTTGTATCCTGAATCTCTACCGTATCACCAGCAGATGGGCCGCCAGACACATCCGCCACCGCTCCTGAAAATACCCAGGGGTGGTGGCGGAGAATGGACTTTTCTCGTCCAGGTTTTAAGCGTAAGGATCGCGTTTACGCTCACACCAACCCTGACCTAATTTACAAGACCGATCTTTTTACCGGCCTCGTAGATGACATTCATCGCATAGTCTATCTCGTGCGGTTCGTGAGCAGCAGTCACTGTTGCACGCAGCCTGGCCAGACCCGGTGGGACTGCTGGAGAAACGACCGGCAGGACAAAGACATCCTTACGCTGTGCTGCCTGCGTGACTGCGAAGGCAGTATTGTCGTCCCCGCAGATAACCGGGACAATGGCAGTCTGTGTGTACAGAGTATCGAAGCCACACTCCTTAAGACCTGAAATGAACTGCCGTGAGTTCTGGTTCAATTTTTCCACCCGCCAGGGTTCTTCAAGGATGACATCAAATGCTGCTTTAGCCGCCGCTGCCTGGGCTGGAGGAAGTGCAGCAGAAAATATATATGCGCGGCTGGCATGGCGCAGGTATTTGATCAGCTCTTTCTTACCGGCAACATATCCGCCTACGGACGGGATTGTTTTGCTCAACGTCCCCATCTTGATATCGATCGTGCCTGGCATATTAAAATGCTCTTCGATACCCCGACCAGTTTTCCCAAGTACACCCACAGAATGAGCCTCGTCGATCATCAACCAGGCGCCGTATTTCTGGCAGACCTCTACCATTTTTGGAAAATCGATCACATCCCCATCCATACTGAATACCGAGTCAGCTACGACCAATTTGGCCGATCCTGTTGGTACCTGCCGCAACCTCTGCTCCAGTGCTTCCATGTCGTTATGGCGGAAACGCAGGAATTTTGCACCGGACATCATGCACCCATCGACGATGCTGGCATGGTTTAGCTTATCAGAGATGACGTAATCACCCCGCCCGACCAGGGTGGATATCACCGTCAGGTTTGTCGCATAACCGGATGAGTAAGTGATAGCAGATTCAGCTCCCTTGAAATCAGCGATCGTCTCTTCCAGCTCATCGTGAATGGTCAGGCTGCCGGCTAGAGAGCGAACACCATGCGTACCGGTGCCGTACTTTTCAATCGCCGCCAACGAAGCCTTATTTATCTTTGGATGCCCAACCAGACCCAGGTAGCTGTATGAGGCGTACATTCCCATATCCCGGTTATTAACCAACACCCGCGCCCCGCCGCGCAGCTCGGTAATCGGCTGGTTGTAAAAATATAAATCCAGTGCCTGCAAACCATCCACCCGGTCGTTCATCGCCTGGATGCGTTCAGTGATTGCATCATCAAAATCGGCCATTCTATTCTCCTGATTGTTTTTTGTTTTACTCACCAGCCAGCTGGCGCAGTGCATTTTCGTCGATCACCCTCACCCCGAGCGATTGAGCTTTATTCAGCTTTGATCCAGGGTTTTCGCCCAGGACTAAATAACTTGTCGTGCCGCTCACAGTCCCGATCAACTTGCCACCGCGCGTTTCGATATATTCTTTGGCCTCATCCCGGGAAAATCCCGCCAGAGTACCGGTTACGACAAAGGTCATTCCATCCAACGGTCGGGCTGCGACCATTTCGCCTGGCGGGGTAAGCTGTTGGATAGGCCAAACCCCTTCGCGCTTAAGTCTCTCGAGGACATCACGGTTGGCTGGTCTGGCGAACCAGTCGACGATCGCCTGGGCGATGTTCGGGCCGACCCCATCGAGCTGCTGCAGCTCTTCAAATGTCGCTGCTGAGAGCACTTCCAGGTTTGGGTAATTACGTGCCAGGTCGGCTGCCATTACCTCGCCAACACCCCGCATTCCAAGCGCATTGATCAAGCGAGAGAGAGGTTGGCTTTTTGATTGTTCGATGGCAGCTAACAAGTTGTCGGCCTTCTTTTCAGCAAAACCCTCTAATTCCAAAAGCTCTTCGCGCCGAATCGTATAAAGATCGGCAACATCGTGAACCAATCCTGTATCGACAAATTGTTCGACGATTTTTATCCCCAGACCAACGATATCCATCGCACTACGGGAGACAAAATGCTCCAGGTTGCGGATCAGCTGTGCTGGGCAGGCTGCATTCACGCAGTACCAGGCGACTTCACCATCGAAATGCTCCACCGGCTGTTCGCAAACCGGGCACACCTCAGGTGGGATATAAGCCTGCTCATCGCCAGTTCTTACAGAATTGATCGGACCGATCACGTACGGGATCACATCTCCAGCTCGCTTGACAGCCACCCGGTCTCCAACACGGATATCTTTCTCGGCAATGTAATCAAAATTATGCAAGGTGGCCTGCTTAACGATGACACCGCCGATATTGACCGGTTCCAGGACTGCATAAGGTGTGAGGACGCCAGTCCTGCCAACATTCACAAGGATATCCAACAGCCTGGTCGTCACCTCCACCGCCGGAAATTTGTAAGCAGTTGCTCCCCGGGGGTCCTTGCCGACAAAACCCAGGTCGGACACCAATGTAAGGTCGTCGAGTTTGATCACCGCTCCGTCTGTCTCGTAAGGCAGCCGGTCCCGGTTTTCCACCAGGTCGTTATATGCTGCGAAAACCTGCTCCAGTGTGGGACAAAATACCTCATCGAGCACTGGAAATCCTAACTCTCGCAGATAGGTCAGCGCTTCACGTTCGGTGGTAATCGGTGCCCCTGCCCTTCCATCCACAGCAATGATCGAATAGCTGAGAAGCGCCAGCGGTCGAGATGCGGTCAGACCAGGGTCGAGCTGCCGCAGAGATCCGGCCGCAGTATTGCGTGGGTTTAGATAAGTCTTCTCTCCGGCAGCTTCCATCCTGCGGTTCAATTCTGCAAAATCTACTGGTGAGATGTAAGCTTCACCACGCACGACCAAGGTACCCGGTGCGGTAGGACCATTGGGTACAACCGGGATTCTCAGGGGCAAGGTGCGGATGGTCCTCAGGTTATGGGTGATGTCTTCACCTATTTCGCCATCACCACGGGTGGCTCCCAAAACAAACGCACCATTCTCATAATGAAGGACGACCGTCAGCCCATCGATCTTGGGTTCGACGACGAAGCCGGCACCCTCGACACGCTCGTCCAGCTTGAGGATGCGTTCATACCAGGCGCGGACATCCAGTTCATTGAATGCATTGCTCAGGCTCAAAATCGGCGCAGGATGGCGTACTTTGGTAAATTTATCCAGTGGGGTTGCGCCCGTGCGTTGGGATGGAGAGTTTGACGTCACAAGCTCCGGATGGGCGGCTTCGATCTGGTTCAGCTCGATGAGAAGCTGATCATATTCGTAGTCACTGATTTCCGGCGCATCCAGGACATGATAACGATAGATATGGTAGTTAATCATCTGGCGCAGCTCGACAAGACGTCCTTCGAGCCTGGCGCGGTCCGCCTCTATCTTCATGGTCGCTTATTATAGCCCATATTAGGCATGGGGTTTCGGTCTTGATCTCGGTTCATTGGGATTTCCCGTGGTAGGGGCTAGATCTCAGGCTGGTTCGCGACCTGTCAGGTACGGAGTTGTTTCACCGGATATCTGACCGGTGACTGAAGCGGATTTCATCGCCAATACCGAGGCAGTCAGCAGTATTAAACCAATCCATACAAGGTCTGCCAGCAGCAGGTGGACGATCTGCATCCAGACTGGTGCCAGCAGGAGTACATTGAGAAAACCGGCAGCGAGTTGTACGGCTACCAGTATCGTCACAAGGCGTGCAAGTCGACGCGTGGTCTGGTTTACTGCTCTTAAGTTGGTGAATCCGACGGACAATATTAGATAAATCCCAACCATGATCGATATCGTCGGATGTAAGATCCGTAATCGCAGCAGAAAGTGAGAAGTGGATGAAAATTCTTGCTGGATGCCTTGAATCAGCGATTGGGCTGGGAAGAGCGTATCCCCAAGGGCTGCGAGCGCTCCGCTTGCACCGATCATCATTGTGCCCAGGATACCTACTCCTAGCAATATGGATGACCTCCGTGATGTGTGCAACTGCAGTTTTTGCCCTCCAGATGCCCACCAGGCTGTCAGCGTTAGTGCTGCCAGGAGCATAAAAGTATTCAAAAGGTGAACGACGATCGAAATTGCTCGCCCAGCAGAGGCATCGTATTCTACGAATTCAAACAGCACCAGACCTGCACCGACCAGTGCTTCGGAAATAATAAATACCAGAGATAGCGCTGCCCCCATGCGCACTGGATGACCATTGCCATACGTCCGGAATCCCCAGATAAATAATGCGACTACAAGAAGCAAAGCAGCTCCACTCATCATCCGGTGAGTGAATTCAATCAGGGTGGCGGCTTCAGAGGTGCCTGGTAATACCTCGCCGTTGCAAAGCGGCCAATGACTGCCACACCCTGCCCCGGAACCTGTTGCCCGCACATAAGCTCCCCACAAGATCACCAGGAGGTTGTACCCCAACACTCCCCAGGCATATTTTGCATAGCTATTCAACTGCATTTACACTCCTAATCGGCAATCATTTGTTTTGTCTGATAAACTCTTCGCGATTATCGTCTTTGTCTATATCTTAGTCCTATTATAATTGTTCAAACGGTAATGCCCTAACATAGAGATAGCCAAACTACACCCTCCGGAGGTTATACATGACAGACACAGAAATTGTTGTTTACGGTACAGCATGGTGTTGGGACTGCAAGCGCACCCGGCAGTTCATGGACAAGCATGAAGTCGTCTACAAATACATCGATATTGACAGAGATCAAGTCGCGGAGAAATTTGTGTTAGAAACTAATAATGGAATGCGAAGTGTTCCAACGATCATATTTAATGACGGATCGATCCTAGTCGAACCCAGTACAAAAACCCTGTCAGAAAAATTGGGCATCTGATTACCGTTCTGATGGCTATCGCTATACTTTACTGGACATTGGCGAATTTGAACTTTAACAGCGAAAGACATGGATGCCTTCCCAGGCAATCGGGGGGGCGCAATACTTACCCGGCATGAGGCCCGGCCATTTTGCGCCCAATCCGGCAGATGGGATTAAGCGGGGATCGCTTCCAGACGCAGGTAGCGTTGTAAAACCTGCTGGAGATCGCCGGTCTCTCGCATCATCTCCAAAGCGCCGGTCAGCCATTCGACCGCGTGTTCGTCCCGATTCCGCCGGATGAGGTCGCCGTAGGTTTTGATCTGGGCTGAGCCTTCAAGCTCGAAACGACGTTCGACATAGGCCCAGGCCAGGAGCACGACGACCAGATATTTGTCCACCGCTTCGTATCTTTGCACCCGAAAATCGGCCAGCCCCAGCTGGGTTTTCAAGTAGAAATTGGCCGTTTCGCATGACCAGCGTCCGCTGTAACCCTGCAAGGCCGCTTGGGCCGAAAGAGTGAGATCCGTACTCATAATGTACGCCGGGGAATTCTCCCTGGGATGCCGTTTCGAGAAAAAGACGCGGACTTCGAAGGAAACTTTTTCCAGATAACCGGTAGTCTGGCGCACGTAGTAGCACCTTTTCTTCCCGTCCGCAGTGGTCACCTGAACGTGCAGGTACCGCCGGTGCCTGAGAGCGGAAGCCAGCTGGTCGATGCGTTTGCCATTCAGTTTGCGGTTGTGCTTGAGACCGCAGGTGACCTGCCAGCCTTGGCGATGGACATAGTTGATCAATTGATCGGAAGCATACCAACTGTCGAACTGCACGTAGACCGTCCATCCAGCCGGCAACAGAGGCCGCAAATCCTCCAGGATCGCGCGGGCCAAGCTGTTCTTGGAACGAAAAGGAATGCGCTGCTGAGGGGAACTGTGACGATTGAGCCGCCGGACGGTTTTGGCCCGCACGTACAAGCGCAGATCGACGGTGACGACGAGGGTGCCAATGCGCAGGGTTGCTTCCAGATAGCAAAAGGCGTTCTTGAAGACCGGTCTGGTTTTGATGCACTCGGTATGATCGTGAAACCAGTCCACCGGTTCCAGATGGCGGGTATCCCGGTCTTTCTCGCCTAAGGAGTCGTCGAGGTTGATGTAGAGCACCTTGGGCAGGTTGAGACGGTCCGCTTGTGCCACCGCCCAATTCACCTGGCTGGCTCGGATCGCCGCCTGACCAGCGGCGGCCTGCCAGGGACTGATGCGCAGATAATCGGCCATATTAGAAGCATCCGGCGTTGCGATAAATTGCCGTTGCAACGCCGCCAACGTCTTGGTGTCTTCGCACACCAGCAGGACATCCATCAGGTTGAGCATGTGCTGGCGCTGCGGCTTGGACAAATCCAGGTTCAACGAGTCGAAAAATGCGCATATTTTGGGAGAATTGTGTACAACACGGGTGAGCATGGGATGACCTCCTGTTGGAACAGGTAGTTAGCCTTTTGGCTATTCTACTCAGGAGGCTTCCCATGTTCAACTTATCCATGTTTTTCGCCAGAGTCCAGTAATATAATTGTTTTCTCCTGGTAGTTCTATGAGTCAGCACCCCCCCGCCAGCATAAAAATAACAATATTTACAACCTCATTGCAGATTGTTAAACGATGGTTTACACAGCGTTAAATTGCATGTGGTATTTTTACTTTATACAATTCACTATTGGGAGGTATTAATAAAGTTATGCACATTCTTGTTACAAATGATGATGGGGTTACAGCTCCGGGCCTGCTGGCATTGACGATGGCAATGCGAGAGCTTGCTCATGTCACTATTCTCGCACCAGATCGAAATTGGTCCGGACGAGGGCACGTAAAAACACTGGATCACCCTTTACGTGTAAAAGAAGTCGTCCTCGCAGATGGATCGACTGCACTGGCAAGCGATGGTGCTCCGTCTGATTGTGTTGCGCTGGCGTTATTAGGGTACATACCAGAGAAGATTGACCTGGTGGTCTCCGGCATCAACCCGATGCCAAATCTTGGACATGATGTTACTTACTCTGGCACAGTTACCGCAGCGATGGAGGCGGTTATTTGGGGAGTTCCTGGGGTCGCGTTCTCTCTCGGAACGAATGATAATCACCTGGGCGTACAGGATTACGATCCTGCTGCCAAGATGGCAAAACAGATTATACGTACGGTGTTCGGACACCGACTGCCAGCAGGGATTTTATTAAATGTAAATCTCCCTTACATTCCCGATATGGATTTCCGAGGGATTCGTATCACCCGTCAGGGCACAAGAGTATACCATGACCGACTCGACGAACGAATCGATCCGCGCGGGAGAACCTACTATTGGATTGGCGGAGATGCACCGACCGGTATTCCGGAATCTGGCACAGATATTGGTGCTCTTGAGAAAGGTTTTGTGTCCATAACACCACTGCAGTTAGATCTAACCTCATATCCAGCCCTGCACCAGATCAACTCGTGGCAATGGCACGAGTCAGAGAGCGAACTTGCTAAGCGGATTACTGTACCCCAACGCGATCGGGGCGAAACCGTTTCGAGTTAGCCTACTTTTTACGGAATGCTCCAAGCTCCGCGCCGGCAAGAGCATGCAGCAAATCAGTTGATTTCAAAATTATCGTGCTGTTGCGGATGCCTGAGCCGATCGATACCTCTGGATATGCGGTTACACTTTCATCCACCAGAATACGCAGTGGAGTGCTTAGACCAATTGGGGAAACTGCTCCGGTCTCGTATCCGGTGACATCCAGCACCTCTTCCCTGCTCGCCATCGTCAGCCGCGACAATCCCAGGTAGCTTCTCAGGGCTGGCCACGATACCTGGGATGGACCGGCGATAAGTACCATCACATAATCCCCCTGTCCGATTCGGAATAATATACTCCGCACTACCTGTTCTGGCGATTGGTTTCGCTCGCTGGCTGCCTGTTCCAACGAATGCACAGGTCCAGGGTGTTGAAAAAACCGATATGGGACATCAAGTTGATCCAAATTGTCCGTAACGCTTGTTGTTGTTTTCATAGTTCATTAAAATTTTATTGTTTGACGATCCTAACAATATCTTAAGGCAAACTGTCAACTGTGTTAACTTATCTCCTGAACACCTTTAGTATACTCAAAATGAAGTCATATATAAATGGTTTGGAAGATTCTTACTATGCCACGAACACGCTTATTGTTGCACATCACCTCGATATTGCTTCTCCTTATTCCATTTGGGCTGCCCGAACTCCCAATCGCTCGTGCGAAGGGTGAGCCAATCCCCTGGATAAGCTCAATCAAGCTGGAATCGCCGACACAGGTCCCGGACTATTTCTCCTGCGGCAACCAAGTAGCCCCTATCAGCAACTGGGACTACGAACAGGAGGTTGTCGAATTGGTAAACCTGGAGAGAGAGCGCGTGGACTACCGCCTCTCAAGAGGGTTGATTCTCTGGACGAGGCAGCAAGATACCACTCTGCTGACCTTGCCCAGGATGATTATTTCGAGCACGACTCCTATGACCGTGTGGCTGGGGAGCTGAATTTTGTTTGCTTATGGTGGGTAAGAATACAAAACTATTACCCCAATGTACGAGCGGAGAACATCGCCGCGGGTTATCAATCACCGGCATCGGTTGTAGCAGCCTGGATGAACAGCCCTGGACACCGGCAAAACATGCTCTCCGCCTACAGCGATGAAATCGGGGTTGGTTATTACGAAGGGTCTGGGCAGTATTACAAGTATTGGACACAAGATTTTGGAGACCGGGGTAGTGTCTACCCAATTGTCATTAACGGTGAAGCAGCTCAAACAAGTGAGCAAATGGTAGATTTATACATCTATGGTGAATGGGATGAGATGCGGCTGCGCAACGACGATGGCGCTTGGACGAGCTGGCAGGCATTTCAAAACACACTGGATTGGCTTCTGCCCTCTAACAACGGAGAACACACGGTAAGCGTTGAGATGCGTAATTCAAGCACGTCCACCGCCAGCAGCGATACGATCTATTTATCAGCGCAGCCCTCCGACCCAGAATTAGGGAATCTGCCCGATACGATCACATTCACCTACAGCATCCCTGCGGAACAGTATCTACCTGAACTTGCCGAGCAGTCTCCGCTCAATGTTGGTAATTATGACCCACTATATTGGGAGGTAAGCTCCCAAAGCACCTGGTTTTCCATCGAACCCACGAATGGCACTACTCCGGATGTCTTCCAGATCATCCCCAGCACGCTTATCACTCCAACGCAAATTACCACCACCGGCGTGATTACGGTCAGCGCCAACTCGCTCATGGGGATTGAATGCTCTCCACATGTGATAAATGTAGCTATCCGGTTGGTAGAGACACCTTTCAGCCGGATATATATCCCCATAATTACCAATATTTCACCATAATATATCTGCGCGGGAAGGAAATCGCCGCTGGAATATAACCAGCGGCGTATTGTATTCTGCTGATCGGCAAACTATGATCGGTTATGAATCGACCATTGTGAGCATGCCATCGATTTCCTGGTGGAACCCGGTGATGATCTCATCTGGATCAGCAATTAAACCGGCATCTGCAGCAACCCCAACCATCACCTGTCCGTTATAGCTAAGGATGCTCACCCCCAGCGCCAGACCTCCCGGCTGAGGAACCCAGAACATCATGCCTGCCAGCTTGCTCCCAGCAAGATAGAGCGGCAACCTGGGTCCGGGTACATTGGTCATGACGGCTGTTGCCTTCTTCGCAAAGATATCTACGATCAAACCCTCAATCTGCGCCGTCGTCATGCCTGCCGCTTGCAATATCCCATATGCCACCGCTGCTTCTGGTGTGTTTTTTATTTGGTCCATGCGGTGCTTGATAATTTGGAGCCTCCGAGATATATCCTGCACCCCAACCGGGAGATCGAGAAAGACCAGGCCAAATTTGTTTCCCAGCTTGGGGACAACATCAACAGGGCGAATGTTATACGGTATGACAGCACGAATATTCAAGGCGTCCACAGATTGTTCGTGAGCTTCAAGATAGCGGCGCAACCCCCCTGTCGTGGCAGCGATCAGGACATCATTTACCGTCGCATCATACGCCTGACCAATCGCCTTCACATCGTCTAATGGGATGGGCATGGACCAGACAGCCCGTTTTTCAACCCCACACCTACCCCGCAGGATGGTTTCTTGATCTGCACCGATGGTGAGCAGTTTTGCGAATGCCAATCCCCCATCCAGACCCAATCTGGCGGCGTCTGAGATACGTGATGGTTGGTCAAGGGTGTCCAATCCATCCTGAAGCACTCGCCCGGTGATGCCCAGCCCCTTGCTGGCCAGAAACAGCGGTTGGATGAGCAGCTTCCCCAACCACGTGCTCTGTCCATCCACGTCCTCTATCGGCTCGGGCAATGGCGCATCGGGTTCTTCATCGGTTAAAGATAACAGCACTTGCACCAATGCGATACCGTCCGCGATGCAATGGTGCAGTCGTACAACCAACGCACAGCCGGCGTTGTAATTCTCTACATAGTAGATATGCCAGAGTGGTTTGGTGAAATCGAGCGGGGTGCCCATGATGCTGCCGACAAAATCTTTCAGAGCAGCGTCATCGCTTGGAGAGGGCAGGCCGATCCGGTGGATATGGGACTTCATATTGAAATATGGGTCCCTTTCCCAGCGTGATCGCCTCAGCGAGCCAGGATACTGCCGGACCCGCTGTCGAAATCGATTGTATCGCAGCAAACGACGCTCGATGGTTGCCTCCAGGCGTTCTATATCCATGGCTTCATCGAACATCAATACCCCGGTTATCATTGCCATGTTGGTAGGTGTGTCCATCTGCAGCCAGGCAGCATCAACCGGTGAGAGCGGCTCACTTCGTGATCTCATGGTAAACATATTTACCTCACCTTCTTCTCAATCATTGCTCTGCGATAGTCAATCGACTACACCGGCCTGTGTCTTCGGCATCATATTCTCTGGGATCTGTACTGCGATGACCTCACCCTTCACACACAGCTCACCATTCGCAAGCAGTTGGACCGATACGATAACTTTCCGGTCCTTGATCTCCTTGACAGACCCGCGCAGCTCGAGGGGTACTCCCAGAGGGGTTGGTTTCAGATAGTCAACATGCAGTGAAGCAGTGACGTAGCGTGGGAACTGATCGCTCGCGGTCATTCCGCCTTCTGCCCGGTATCCAGCCGCTGCAGCTGTTCCGGTTCCGTGACAATCTACCAATGAGGCGATCAATCCCCCATATACGTATCCGGGTACCGCCATATGGTATGCCTCAGGCAGATACTCGCAAACCGACTCTTCCCCCTCCCAATAGCTCTTGATCTGGTGCCCAGATTCATTCAATCTACCACAACCATAACAGTAGCTCATATCGTCGGGATAGTAATCCTGGAATGCCTTTTTTTCCATCCTGTGCTCCACCTCGGGGTCTTATTGGGATCAACACGCGCCGTCTGGATATATCCAGATTATACATTGACTTTTCTGAGTAATTGGTTGTAATTGTTATGAAGTAAAGTAAACTGATCTCTGCCGATGACTTAAGCAACTCGCCGCATCCGGCGGAATGTTGTAAAATTACTGTACGCGGACATTAAAAGCGGATCAGCCAGCCCAATGTGAAGGAAGCTATGAGCTTAATTGACTATTTGAGAAATATATTTAGGTCGGACAACAAGCCGGGCAAGAATGGAGGTCGGATACCGACCGATTTGATTCCAAAAGTAATCACCTCGCTTGAGAATACCAATATCGAAGAATACACCTGCGACCAGGTTTATGATCTGCTCGATCAGTTCGCGGAGCTTATTCACCGCCAGGAAGATGCCGCCGGATTGATGCCCCTTGTACAGCACCATTTGGAGATGTGCGGCGACTGCCGGGAGGAATTCGATGCTTTGCTGCGCATACTTCAATCACAGGACAGGTAATTCCTAAGCAGAATCACGCGTAACAGCATATCTAACTCACATAGGAGCGGCAGATATATATGAGCATCAGCCAGCTTGCCAGATCAATCGCCGAATCACCTACCTTTGCTCTGAACGAAGAAGCTCGTTTACTGCGTGAAAAGGGCGAACCGGTTATCAATATGGGTATTGGAGAACCCAAGAATAAAGCCCCAATCACAGCTATCCTTAGCTCTGCGGCCAAATTAAGCGCAGGGGACATCAAATACACCCCGCCGGACGGTACACCCTCTCTGAAGAAAGCCATTATTCGCTACACAGAAGAGAACTACGACAAACTGGTGGCGCCTGAGAATGTCATCGTCTCAGCGGGAGCGAAACAATCCCTCTTCAATATCTTATTCAGCATCATTAATCCTCAAGATGAGGTCATTATCCTGGCTCCCTACTGGGTAAGCTATCCCGAAATGGTCAAGATGGTATACGGGATACCGGTGATCGTCACACCTGAGGATGGTACTTTCCAACCAAGGATGGAAGATATCGAGAGGGCTGTCAGCTCGTATACCAAAGCTATTATCGTGAACAGCCCTAATAACCCATCTGGTGCTTTGTTCACAGAGGCGTTCATTGCAGAGATTGTGGACTTCTGTGAGAAGCAAAAGATTTACCTGATCATGGACGATATCTACCATAAGCTGGTATTCGATGGACGCCGAGCACCCACTGCATATCAATATACCAAGACCGATCTAGAATTGTCGATGCTCATTATCGTGAACGGTGTCTCCAAACTTTACGGCATGACTGGATTCCGCATCGGGTGGGTCGTCGCACCTCGAAAGCTAACCCAGGTGATGTATAACGTGCAGGCGCAAACAACATCATGTACATCAGTCGTCCTGCAATCTGCGGCAGAAGGTGCACTGACCGGCATGCAGAGTATGGTGGAGAACCTCAGGCTGACATTCGAGAACAACCGCAATGTCGTCGTCCAGGAGCTGCGCTCATTTACTGGAATAAAAGTAATAAAACCAGGAGGGACCTTCTATTGTCTACCGGATTTTCGTGCGTATTGCCCATCAGGATTGGCGAAAGACTCCTTGGAGTTGTCGAAATTCATCCTGAAGAAAGCCTTGGTGGTCACTGTCCCCGGAAAGGAATTTGGCATGGAGGGACATCTGAGATTAAGTTATGCCGGCAACATTAAGGATATTATGACCGGCATCGAACGAATCAAGTGGGCGTTGGATCCAAATTCACCCAATGAGATATTCATCGGAGACAGGAAATTGATCCGGGACTGGTTATGAACAATATTCTGGATATCAGAACACCTGCGGAACAGCAGGCATCTGCTCTGCGCAGCGATTATGGCTTAGAACATCACGGGTTGACAAATCTTCGCAAAGTATACTGGAATCTACCCAGTGAAGCCCTTTATGAAGAGGCAATTTTTCGGAATGAGGGAAAGATCTCACAACTGGGTCCGCTTGTCGTGAACACCGGCGCCCACACCGCCCGAGCTGCCAGTGACAAGTTCATCGTATTTGAGACAAGCACCGAGGGCAAGATATGGTGGGGACAGTACAACCGACCGTACAGCACGGAAAAATTTAGTGAGCTGTTCAGCCGGGTGCAGGGATATGTACAGGCTCGAGATGCCTTTGTCCAGGACTGCTACGCCGGTGCTGATCCGAACTACCAGCTTCCCGTTCGCATCATTACCGAATACGCGTGGCACAGCCTTTTCACGCGTAATATGTTCATCCTGCCAAAAACGAGCGATGAATATCACCGTCATATACCCGACTTTACTGTGATCGCCGTTCCTGGATTCAAAGCATTTCCCCAGATTGACAACACTCCTAGCCAAACCGTAATTGCTCTGAACTTCGAGCAGAAATTATGTATCATCGGAAACTCGGGATATGCAGGGGAGATTAAGAAGTCGATATTCACCATCATGAACTACCTCCTGCCGCTGGAAGGGGTCATGACGATGCACTGCTCGGCAAATATGGGTAAAGATGGCGATGTTGCTCTGTTCTTCGGACTATCCGGGACAGGCAAGACAACACTATCTGCAGATCCGGACCGGCGATTGGTTGGCGATGATGAACATGGCTGGAGTGATGAAGGCGTATTCAACTTCGAGGCAGGATGTTATGCAAAAGTGATCGCACTATCGCCCTCTGCAGAACCTCAAATTTACGCCTGCACACGCAAATTTGGGACTATCCTTGAGAACGTGATCTACGACCCTGCGACACGCTTGATCGATCTGGATGATGATACCCTGACCGAGAATACTCGCGCCTCGTACCCGTTGGAGTACATCGATAACGCCCTGCCAGAAAAGATGGGCGGGCATCCGAAAAATATCATCCTGCTGACCTGTGATGCATCAGGGGTAATGCCGCCGATTGCCAGGCTGACTCCAGACCAGGCGTTATACCATTTCATATCCGGATACACAGCCAAAGTTGGCGGTACCGAGATCGGTCTGGGAGAAGAGCCGGAGATAACTTTCAGCGCATGCTTCGGTGGACCGTTCATGGTCCATCACCCGGCATTCTATGCAGATCTGCTGAAGCGAAAAATATTACGTTATGGTGTCAATTGCTGGCTGCTCAATACAGGCTGGGTCGGTGGAGCGTATGGGGTGGGCAAGCGCATCAGCATCCGCTATACTCGAGCAATGCTCAGCGCAGCGTTGAGTGGAGAACTATTAGAGGTTGATTACAGTACAGATCCCGTATTTGGGTTCCAGGTTCCCAAGCAGTGTCCAGGCGTGCCGGAGGATGTCCTCGATCCGGCGAAGTCTTGGCCCAGTCGGGAGAGTTATATAAAACGCTACCGGTCGCTGGCATCGCGTTTCATAGATAATTTCAAGCGCTTCGAGGAGGGTGTCCCTGCAGAAGTCCTGGCTGTCGGTCCCAAGTTATAGCGCCCAGGCAAGCAAAAAGCCGAATATCGCCAGCATTATTCCCAGGTGTAGAAGCAGGTTGCTCTCTGCAATTACTCCCAGGGAGAAAAATTGGAGGATGAAATTTGCTGCAATCAGTATCAGGCCGATGATTGGCAGTAAACCTTTACGCGCTGCCAGGTACTCGGACATCCAGTCCAACATTTGATTGATTCTGTGTATCATGGTCTCTTTTTCCAGGTCCGGGTGCAGCAGGTGTGGGGGAGTTCAGCTTGGAACCACAAATGATTGATATCTGGCTAATAAGCGCCCGGGCAGCTTGCCGCGGATCATCGTGCCCCCATGGTATTGTTCCACTAACTCGATTTGCCCCTGTTCATGAAATAAGGCAATTAAACTGCCTTCTTGATAAGGCAGCCTTACTGTTACCGCTGCAAAATCTTCATATAGGTGACGCTCAACCAGTTCCAACAGATCCTTAGTCCCTTCACCGGTCAGGGCAGAGATCGCTACCGACGAGGGGTATAAACCCAAAGCCGAGCGCGCCACTTCCGGCTCTGGTAATCGATCGATCTTGTTCAGGGCCGTTACAACGGGTATGTGGTCAGCCTCGATCTCTTTCAAGGTCTGCATGACAGCTTCAGATTGAGCATGAGCGTTCGGGTGGGTGACATCGATCAAGTGCAGCAGCAGATCGGCCTCGGCAATCTCTTCCAGAGTTGCTCTGAAAGCTGCGACCAGAGCGGTCGGTAATTTTTGGATGAACCCGACAGTATCCGTGAATAGCGCCAGATGTCCGGTGGGGAGTTCGACACGGCGCGTGGTAGGGTCAAGTGTAGCAAATAGCTGGTCAGCCACATATACATCTGCTTCAGCCAGGCGGTTCAACAGCGTTGATTTTCCAGCATTGGTATATCCGACCAGAGCAACTACCGGTATCCTCGAACGCTTACGGCGGGATCGGTACTGCTGGCGGTGCGTGCGAACTTTTTCTAATTCGTCTTTCAAATGGCTGATGCGCCGGCGGATATCCCGCCGGTCAACCTCGAGCTGAGTCTCACCAGGTCCACGAAGTCCCACTCCCCCGACGCTCCCAGAACGACCACCACCACCCCCTGCCTGCCTGGCAAGGTGTGTCCAGGCACGTGTCAGGCGGGGCAGGCGGTATTCATACTGCGCCAATTCAACCTGAAGCGCCCCCTCCCTGGTTGCGGCATGTTGGGCAAAAATATCCAGAATCAATGCGGTCCTGTCGAGTATCCGAACATCATCGCCAAAGGCTTTCTCTAACTCTCGCAGGTGGCGAGGTGAGAGTTCTTCGTCGAACAGCACCACCTCTGCTCGCAAATCCTCTACAAACGCATGGACTTCATCTACTTTTCCAGGTCCAATATACGTCTGTGAATTCGGACGGTTAAGACGCTGCGCTGCCTGACCAACTACATTCAGCCCTGCAGTATCTGCCAGCAGGGCAAGTTCGGTTAAAGAGTCATCCAGGGAGAGCAGATCATCCTGGCCACGGATCTCAACCCCAACAAGAAATGTCCTTTCTCGCGGTCGTATGGTAGGTTCGGGGAGTTTCTTAGTCATGTGCACCTACTTGTACCTGGTTGTTGGCGTTCAATTTTCTACCCGATAATCTTGATCCAGCATAGCATCCGGATTACTCTTAAACAACCGGGCAATCTTCTCGTCTGGTGATTCTTTCCGCAGAGGTAGGAGCACGTGAAATGTAGTACCCGGACAGTTTATCTCGTCGTATCCATCGGACTCGACCCAGATTGCACCTCCATGCGCCTCCACAATTCCCTTTGTAATTGGCAGCCCTAGACCCGGTCCACCGCCTTTGAACTTTGTTTTGCCGCTGGAGTGGAGGGAGACATTCCCTAGACGACCGAACTTTTCGAAGATGCTGGTATGGTTCTCCGGTGCAATACCGATCCCAGTGTCAGATACTGTCACCTCAATGAACCCTGGGAGCAGCCGTCCATCGAGAGTAATACTGCCTCCATCTGGGGTAAATTTGATTGCATTCAGGATCAGGTTCCTGAAAGCCTGGTATAGTCTCTCTGGATCGCCAAAAAACATCCCCTCACTGCCTGGAAAACTGGCTACATCCATGCTCAGGTGCCTGTCTGAAAGCGTATCGATAACTTCTTGGACGATCATGCCTAAAAGACGATTGATCCAGACCGGTTGGAAATTCAGTGCCAGCATATTGTTATCAATCAGAGACACATCAATCATATCGTCAATAATCTCACGCAGTCGAACCGTTCCGTTGTTAATCCCTTTCAGCATGATGGAGGCCTGTTCAGGGTTTTGATGCATCTGTTCTGAAACCATTGATGCATACCCCTCGATGAGGGTTAGTGGCGTTTTCAGCTCGTGAGCTGCAATGGCGATGAAGTCTGATTTGCTCTTGTCCAGGCGTTCCAGCACATCCCTGGACTGGTCCAGATTGCTGATTATATGGTCTATGCGCAAATCCATTTCTTTATGAAATGCATATTCGAACATGAAGGCGTACATAGGCATCAACGCACCGATCAGCGCCATACCTGCAGCGCTGGCCAGCTCATCATGGATCACTTCATACGCAGCTGTCTGCATTGTGTCCAATACGGAAAACAAGCTGAACTCACGCGCCTCCAGCTCTGTGATTGTGCGGTTCTTAGTCCAATCATCCAAAACCGGTTCTATCCAGGTAGGGTCGCCGCTCTCAACGGACTGGATCAGCCGGTCGTAGAAACCATCCAGTTGAGGGTGAAGGCTCTCCCTCAGATTCTCCCCACGAGCCATGCGCAGGAGTGTTTTATCAATCCATGGCTGGCGTACGTTTTTCAGATCTTCCAGAACAGGCATGTCAGTATAGTTTACGATAAATACGAAATATTGCCAATATTCACAGATTACCTGCTGGGCATCCTGCGGTAGGTAATGCGAGCTCAGATAGACATCGAGCTGAGTGAGGACTACTGGATCCCCAACAACCAGGCTCTAATGGTATCACCTACCGCTTTTAGACTGGCAGCAGATACTTTATCGGCTGTATCTTCGGTTGTATGCCAGTATGGGTAATCGAAATCAATGATATCCACAGCCGGAATACCAGCAGCTAAAAAGGGGGTATGGTCATCCAACATGCTGTATTTTTCTACCGGGATGAACTGCTCTCCATACCCCAGGTCACCCGCCTGCCCCCAGATCGCAGCCGAAATAACCGGGTCTGAGTTGCGCTCGTAATAGATATTAAGATCTGCATCACCGATCATATCCAGAATGACCACTGCATCAGGTTTTTCCTGGAGCTCTTCGACGAATACCGTAGATCCCATAATCCATTGCCAACCCAGGATATTACCGTTATCTTCGGCATCGAAGAAGACCAGCCATACCTCCCCATCCAGGTCATCAGGTAGAGTGCGCGCTAGCTCCAACAGGACCGCAACGCCGGAAGCGCCATCATTACCTCCTGGTACCGGCTGGGTTCGCTTGGAGGGGTCAGGATCCCTATCAGCGTAGAATCGAGTATCGTAATGCGCCCCCACGATCACCCATGGGGAGTTTTGTCCTTTTTTGGCGATAATATTCTGGACCGGTTTTCCGGCATATTCAAGTGATTGGACCTCAACCGACCAGCCAGCATCAATAAGCTCTGATTGGATCCAGTTCTGGACTTGATCGTGTCCCATGCTTCCTGGCGTTCGTGGACCGAAAGACAATTGCTGCTGGACATCCCGGAATGCTCTATGGCCATCAAAAGGCTGATCACCGCTGAAATATGCAATCGGAAAATACACCGAGGCAGTTAAAACAATCACCAAGATGGCAAAAGAGGCCGAGATCAGCAGCAGTCTACGAGACGACAACCTGGACATCAATGCCTTCCATAAATACAGCCAGATCGTAAGCAGCCCGTTCGGCATACGCCCGGGCGCGCTCACGTTTGCCCATCCTGGATGCCTGATCAAGGGGTGGTAGTATGCCAAAATTTGCCTTCATCGGCTGAAAATCCGCCGGGCTGGCGCTGGTCACATAGTGGCATAAAGCCCCCAACATCGTGGTTTCAGGCAGCCAAACCGGTTGCCGACCTTGGTGAAGTCTGGCAGCGTTCAATCCAGCCAGCAGCCCGGTGGCGATATTGCCCACATATCCCTCGACACCTGTAATCTGCCCGGCAAAAAAGAGTGCTTCCCTGCCGCGGAACTGAAGCGTTGGCAGCAAATGCGCGGGCGAATAGATGAATGTATTGCGATGCATCTGCCCATAGCGTGCAAATTCTGCGTTTGTAAGCCCGGGGATCATCCTGAATATTCGGCGCTGTTCCGGGAAAGTCAGGTTCGTCTGGAAACCAACCATATTGTACAGGCTGCCTGCGAGATTGTCCTGACGCAGCTGGAGGACTGCATACGGCCTCATACCATTGCGTGGATCGATCAAACCCACTGGGCGCATGGGGCCAAATGCCAATGACTGCTGTCCGCGCTGTGCCAGTATTTCTATCGGCAGACATCCTTCGAAAAACTGGTGGGCGCCGGCTCGAACGCCACTCTCCAACTCGAGCTCGAATTCACGCAGCTCTATCCGCTCTGCCATGCGCAATTCGGCGACAAATTGTTCGTATTCTTCTTTGCTCAGTGGGCAATTGATGTAATCCCCGTGCTCCATTTCGCCTCTACCGTAACGGGAAGCACGGTATGCGATGCTCATATCGATGGAATCCAGACTGACAATGGGAGCTATGGCATCGAAGAAATAGTGATGTTCTTTACCCGTCAGCTCGATGATCGCCTGAGACATCGCCGGCGATGTTAGTGGACCTGATGCGATGATCGCCAAACCATCAGGGATCTGTGTCGCCTCCTGACGAAAAATCTCAATATTGCGGTGTTGACTGAGGACCTCAGTTACTTTTCCGGCAAAGGCTGTACGATCTACTGCCAGCGCACCGCCGGCGGGTACAGCTGTGTCCTCCGCTATACGAATCAAAAGCGAACCCAGATGGCGGATTTCCTCCTTCAGGACGCCTGGTGCACGATCCGGCAAGAACGACCCAAGAGAATTGGAGCATACCAGCTCCCCCAGATATCCCCCAGTATGCGCACCGGTCTGGACATTCGGGCGCATCTCGTACAAACGGACGCGCAAACCACGTTCGGCAGCCTGCCAGGCGGCCTCACTCCCCGCCAAACCACCTCCGATAATGATAAGATCCGGTTCGCTACCCTTATGATTTCGACAAATCAAATAAATTTTACCAGCAGATCAAGACCAGCGGCTGAAGTAGTATAATATATACCGGATAGATCATGAAGTCAAATAATATACCCTTGATGGAGGTACTGACATGCGTTTAGGACCTACTGAGCTGATCATTATTCTGGTGATTGTCCTGGTTCTATTTGGCGTAGGCCGTATTGGTAGGATTGCCGGTGAGTTGGGCAGTGGTATCCGCGCCTTTCGAGAAGGATTGCAAGGCGATGAAGAGGAACAATCTGAAGAGGTCGAAAGTGAGGAGACCGGCGAAGGCTAGAAGAATCCCTGGAGATTACCGACACCTATAAAATGCTGTTACTTGGAGGGAAATTCAGCAGCTAGCTGTTCTCCTCAGAGCATATCTCGCCAGCAATCCCGCTGCGATTATATTTGACCTGTTGCTAAGTAATGAACACACTTGATCGACGCGGCTCAAAATATAATCAAACCACTACTCTCACATTTTCCCCCTATTACTCTCAATAAATCCGATACCCATGATCAAATCTAACTATAAGCTTGTGTATTACGCCTGGATAGGTCTCATCGTGCTTGTTTTCAGCAGCCTACTTCCAGCATCCATCGTCCGTGCGCAGAGCCCGGTCATCAATGCAGTATTTTTCTATTCCCCTTCCTGCCCTTATTGCCACAAAGTTATTCAGGAGGACCTGCCGCCTCTGCTTGAGAAGTACGGCTCCCAGTTGAATATCATCGGAGTGAATGTAAGCATCCAGGAAGGTCAGGAGCTGTACCAGTCAGCCGTTAAGCGTTTCAATATCCCTGAAGATAAACTTGGCGTGCCGTGTTTGATTGTCGGCGAGACAATTTTGGTAGGGAGATTTGAGATACCGGAACAATTCCCGGGAATCATCGAAACCGGTCTTGCTCAAGGTGGTATCTCCCTGCCGGACGTTCCGGGCTTGAAAGAAGCGCTTGCCAGAAACCCAGAGGCTTCTCAAGGGAATACTGCTGATACAAGCAATGCAGATAACACGGTGTCGTCATCCAGCTCATCCAACGTTGAAAGTAATTCTCAGGGAGAGCAAAACGCTCCTTCAGGGGAGCAATCCGAAATATCTGGAGCAGGCGAGCTTCTGCAGGAAGATTTTGCTGCTGAACAGCGGACAATGATTGAACGATTCAGGTCAGACCTGACGGGCAACCTGGTTTCTGTTATTGTCCTGCTCGGTATGATCGGCACTGTATTCGCGGTGGGAGCAAGCTACACCAAGACGGAATTAAGCTTTCCCGGTTCGTGGCCAGGCTGGGTCGTCCCACTGCTTGTAGTGATCGGCCTGGGGGTCTCCGTATATTTGAGCTACGTGGAGGTCACACATACAGATGCGATCTGCGGGCCGGTTGGGAACTGCAACGCCGTTCAGCAAAGTCCTTATGCGCGTCTGTTTGGATTGATCCCAGTTGGAGTCTTGGGTATCTTCGGTTATTTGTTGATCGGCATCACCTGGCTGCTGCACGAACTGGGACCAGAGAACTGGCGCGGCATACTGGCGCTGCTCCTTTGGGGTCTAACCCTGGGCGGTGTCCTGTTTTCCATCTACCTGACCTTCCTGGAACCGTTCGTGATCGGCGCGACGTGTGCATGGTGCATCACATCTGCCATTGTGATCACTTTGTTGTTCTTAGCCACCAGCAAGGATGCCAAAATCGCCTGGAGCCAGATCTCTAATCCGGATTAGCCGAAAGAAACAGGTGCTCTCCTTTCCAGGAAGACATGGGTTGCCGTACTCCCTGGTATTTTGACTATTACACCAATCATACTTTTTCGAGAAAGATGGTATGAATTCCGGGTGACATCTCTCACTATGGCAGATCAGCGCATTATGGTATGCTCAAATCAGATAGAAGAGATGCATGAACTGCCAGTAACAGAAAACTTATTAGAGATTACACTCCGCCACGCCGGGCAGGCAAATGCCAAAAAGGTCACAGACCTCTACCTGGTAATCGGTCAGTTATCTTCGATCATCGATGACTCAATCCAGTTTTACTGGGACATCGTCTCTCAAGACACCATCGCTGAGGGAGCTTTGCTGCATTTCCGCCGCATCCCTACTCGTATGATGTGTCGCGCCTGCGGACATCAATATTCGCCATCAGGCGACGATTTTGCTTGTCCAGAGTGCCAGAGCACCCAAATCCAGATAACTTCTGGAGACGAGTTTTTTTTAGAATCGATCAATATCGATGAATGATCATCATCAACCTTCCTGAATCAGGTGCGGATGCCAAGACCATGACCACTCGTATACCCGTTGTAGAAAAAATACTCAGCGCCAACGACCGCATTGCTGCCGAAAACCGCCAGCTGCTCGACGATCAAAGAGTGTTCTCGATCAACTTTATGGCTTCTCCCGGAGCTGGGAAGACTTCATTAATCGAACAAACCTTGAAACATCTCAAAAGTCGTCTCCGTATCGCAGTCATAGACGGGGATATTGCCACCAGCCTGGATGCCGATAGGGCCGCGGCTGCCGGTGCAGTCGCCGTCCAGATCAATACTGGTGGCGAGTGCCACCTGGATGCGGTCATGCTGCGCGAAGCTATTCCGCAGATAGACCTGGCGGAGATCGATCTGCTGATCGTTGAAAACGTTGGCAACCTGGTCTGTCCGGCAAATTTCAATTTAGGAACCCACAAGAATGTGCTCATTGCCTCCATTCCAGAAGGCGACGATAAACCTTATAAATATCCCGGGATGTACCGCGGTGTCGACGCCCTGGTGATCAATAAAATTGATCTGCTGCCCTACATACCATTCCGTATGGAATATTTTACACGTGGTGTTGAGATCCTGAACCCTGATCTTATCACCTTCCCGTTATCCTGCCAGACGGGTGAAGGTATACAACCCTGGCTGGATTGGTTGGTTTCGCAGGTATGGAAATAACCGGACTGCGTATCCACATCACCGGGATCGTTCAAGGGGTTGGATTCCGGCCTTTTATATTCAGCCTTGCAGAGCGGCTGGAGCTCAAAGGGTGGGTGCGGAACACATCCTCTGGCGTGGACATCGAGATTGATGGGACACCGCAGGCTATCGAAGGGTTCAAGAGTGCCCTGATCGATGAGCTTCCTCCTCTTGCCACCATCTATGACATCGAGATACTGCCCCGCCAAACCAATGGCTTTTCAAGTTTCGAGATCATCCAATCTGAGAGCATCCCCAACGCATTCCAACCCATATCCCCGGATATGAGCATCTGCCCGGATTGCTTACTTGAGCTGTTCGACCCTGCTGACCGGCGCTATCGCTACCCTTTCATCAACTGCACAAATTGTGGTCCAAGGCTGACGATCATCCAGGATATCCCCTACGACCGCCCCAACACGACAATGTCAGGATTTCCACTGTGCCCGGATTGCGCCCAGGAATACTCTGATCCATTGGACCGGCGTTTTCATGCCCAACCGGTGGCCTGCCCGGTCTGCGGACCTCATATCTGGCTGGAAGCCGGCCATTCTGAGGCTGACCTGTCTGGTGTAACCTCACCTGATATCCGGGAAGACGCAGCTATCTATGCCGTCCAGGACCTGCTGGCGAACGGGGGTATTGTGGCAATTAAAGGATTAGGGGGATTTCACCTGGCATGCGATGCACTGAATGATCTGGCGGTTTCAGAATTAAGAAAACGGAAGCTGCGGGTCGACAAACCCTTCGCACTGATGATGCCGGATATCGAAACCGTCCGTCAGCACTGCCACATCAACAAGGACGAACAAGCCTTGCTAGAATCTCGCCAGCGACCGATCGTGATATTGGAACGACGTTCTGACTCGGCGATCAGCGTGGAGGTAGGTCCAGAGCAAAGCACCTTGGGAGTTATGCTGCCCTACACGCCGCTGCATTATTTGTTATTCGCCCACCGGTATTCTGTATCCCCGGCAGATGGCCATATGTTAAAAGGTGAGAATAATCTCTCCGTTCTGGTAATGACAAGCGGCAACCTGAGCGAGGAACCGATCGCTTATCAGAATTCGGATGCCCGCCAGCGCCTCGGTTCGCTGGCAGACGCATTCTTGATGCATAACCGGGATATCCACACACGCTGCGACGACTCGGTGGTCAGAATGGTCTCGCATTCAGAGGCAGCTATCGCGGCTAGTCAAGAACGCCTTCTTGCCAGAGAACAGTTCGAAAAATCCGACCAAAATACTCAGCAGCCCTTACGACGCTCCAGAGGCTATGCCCCATATCCAATCCGACTGAAATGGGAATTGCCTCATCTGCTCGCGACCGGCACAGAGCTGAAGAACACTTTTTGCCTGGCACGTGAGCAATATGCCTTTCTCAGCCACCATATCGGAGATATGGAAAACTACGAGACTCTGCAGGCTTTCGAACAAGGTATTACCCACTATGAAGGGTTATTCAGGATCAACCCACGCGCAATAGCATACGACCTGCATCCCAACTACCTGGCTACACGTTATGCCCTTGCCCGCGCAGAAGAACAGAATTTAACTTCCATCGGAGTCCAGCACCACCATGCACACATCGCATCCTGCATGGCTGAGCACCGCATGTCAGGAGAATCTCCGGTGATCGGTGTCTCCTTCGATGGAACAGGGTATGGCGATGATGGTGCCATTTGGGGCGGTGAATTCCTGATCGCAGATTATCAGGGCTACCAGCGAGCTGCTCATCTTGCCTATGTACCACTACCAGGTGGGGACGCTTCTGTTCGCAAGCCATCCCGCACAGCATTGAGCTATCTTTGGCAGCTTGGTTTAGAATGGGATTCCGATCTGGCTCCTGTCCAGGCGCTATGTGCCGAAGAAAGAACAGCACTGAGGTCGCAGCTGGAACTTAAACTGAACAGCCCGCTCACGTCCAGCATGGGCAGGCTGTTCGATGCTGCCGCCGCCCTGGCAGGTGTGCGCCAGCAGGTAAACTACGAGGCTCAGGCGGCAATAGAATTCGAAGCATTAATCGCTCCCGCAGAGAACAAAGTTTATCCATTTGATATCCGCCGGTCAACAAATATCCAGACTGATGCATCAGCGGGAGTTACGCATAATCCGGTTGATTGGCTGATCTCCATGAATCCTTTGTTCGCAGCGATACTGGAGGACATTTACTCCGGGACAGGGATTCCGGTAATATCAGCCCGATTTCACAATGGCGTGGCTCAAATGGTTTTGGACGTCTGTCAGCTGCTGCGAGAAAGTCACCGGATCGATGATGTAGTCTTGAGCGGGGGGGTATGGCAAAATACTGCGTTGCTTACCAGGAGCTGGGATCTGCTGCGCAGGGCTGGATTTCGTGTGTATACACACCACCAGGTACCGCCCAATGATGGTGGTGTCTCTTTAGGGCAGGCTGCCATTGCTGCTCACATATTGCGGTTATAAACATCGGAGGATCGTTCCATGTGTTTAGGTGTACCAGGAAAAATTACTGAAATATACGAAGCCAACGGCTTGATGATGGGAAAAATCGATTTTGGTGGGGTGGTGAGAGAAGCGTGTCTTACCTACGTGCCAGAGGCCGAGGTTGGTGACTACACCGTAATCCACGTTGGATTTGCTCTGCATCTGATCAGCGAAAAGGAAGCCCAGGAGACCCTAGAGCTGCTCAACCAGATTGCTGAGATGGGCGGTGAGGACCATCTGGCCGAGATACAGCAGAGCAACTGACCAGAATACGATCCATCTTCCATAGAATAACGGTGCTATGAAACATATAACTGAGTATCGAGATGCAAAACTTGTCCAGGGAGTTCTGGCAGAAATACGCCGGACTGTGACACAACCCTGGGTGCTGATGGAGATTTGCGGCGGGCAGACCCATGCGATCATGCGCCACGGGCTCGACCAGCTCCTGCCACCAGAAATCGAACTGGTGCATGGTCCCGGATGCCCCGTATGTGTGACCTCTCTGGAGCTGATCGATAAGGCGCTGGCTATCGCAGCAATGCCCGGAGTGATCTTCACATCCTTTGGCGATATGTTGAGGGTTCCAGGATCAAAGGGTGATTTGTTCGCTGTGCGTGCTTCCGGAGGTGATGTCAGGGTAGTGTATTCGCCACTGGATGCGTTGAAAATCGCCCAGGAAAACCCGGATAAAGAAGTCGTATTCTTTGCGATCGGCTTCGAGACAACTGCCCCAGCAAACGCGATGAGCGTTTTCCAGGCAAAATCACTCGGGGTTGCAAATTTCAGCATACTCGTCTCGCATGTGCGCGTGCCCGCCGGCAATGCACGCCATTCTAAGCTCACCCCACAATCGCGTTCAGGCATTCCTGGCTGCAGGGCATGTGTGTGCCGTGATGGGATATTGGGAATATCCACCACATTGCTGAGAAATATCAGATATTCCGGTCGTGGTGACTGGCTTCGAGCCCCTGGACCTGGTGCAGGGCATCTTGATGGCTGTCCGCCAGCTAGAAGAAGGGGTAGCACAAGTCGAGAATGCCTACTCAAGGGTAGTTACACAGGATGGCAACCAACCCGCACAGAAGATTCTCGACCAGGTATTCATTGAATGTGACCGTAAATGGCGCGGGATCGGCATGATACCGGCCTCAGGCTGGTGCCTAAGACCCGAATATTCCCAGTTCGATGCAGAGAAGAGATTCTCGGTGGAGATATCACCGCCGAGGAGTCATCCCTATGTATCGCCGGACAGATACTTCAAGGGATCAAAAAACCCTTTGATTGCCCCGCCTTTGGAAAAATCTGCACACCCGAAAACCCATTAGGAGCGACGATGGTCTCGTCGGAAGGTGCCTGTGCGGCTTATTATCGTTATTCAATCCAGCAGGTGAACCGTACCCATGACTGATGAACAGTCCCAGATCACCAGCTTCGAAGGTGCTGTCTGCCCGGTGCCGCTGAATCACAGCGAAAAGATCGTATTGGGGCATGGCAGCGGTGGGAAAATGTCGCATGATCTGATTGCGAGGATATTCCTACCGCCCTTTGATAATCCGGCATTACGCGCCGGTGACGATGCTGCAGTTGTATTACCCGACCAAAGCACGCGTCTGGCGATCAGCACCGATTCCCACGTTGTCGCACCCCTGTTCTTTCCTGGCGGAGATATCGGAAAACTGGCTGTATGTGGTACGGTGAACGATGTCGCCATGATGGGCGCCAGACCCCTGTATCTGACTGCCAGCTTCATTCTGGAAGAGGGTCTGGAGATGGATATCCTCAGACAGGTGGCAGAATCAATGCAGCTGCGGCGCATCGAAGCCGGGGTGCAAATCGTCGCTGGTGACACGAAAGTGGTCCAGAAGGGAAAAGCGGATGGACTGTACATCACCACCAGTGGAGTCGGGCTTATCCCGACGGAGGTCGATATCAGCGGGAGCAAGGCGAGACCCGGGGATGTGATAATCCTATCTGGCCCTATCGGCGATCACGGGATCGCAGTGCTGGCCGCACGTGGCGAACTTGGCTTTGTTACCGAGGTGGTCAGCGATACAGCCCCACTCAACCAGCTGGTAGAGGCGATGCTGGCTGGAAATCCCGGCAGCGTGCATGTGCTGCGCGATCCCACACGTGGCGGTCTGGCGACCACGCTGAATGAGATTGCCCGCCAATCAGACGTTGGATTGCTATCTGTATGAAGACAGCATTCCCGTACGCCCAGCAGTATCTGCCGCATGTGAGATGCTGGGATTCGATCCGCTGTATGTCGCCAATGAAGGCAAGCTGGTCGCGATCGTTCAACAAGAATTCGCAGACGAGATTCTCACTGCCATGCAAGCAATACAATATGGCGAGCAGGCGGTCATCATCGGAGAAGTACGCTCGGAACCATCCGGTCGAGTATTGATGAAGACCGCTATCGGGAGCACACGGGTCGTGGATGTCTTAGCGGGTGAGATGCTGCCCAGGATCTGTTAACCGCTCCTGAGTTGTTCTAGGCAATTCGCTGAAAGAAATTTAACAAACCCTGTTGCTGTTATCAGCGAATTGCTTAAGCAAACCGCCGTTCACGCTGATAATCGCAGTTAAGATATTTTCGGCGGTTTGCCTAGAAACACCACAGATTTCTTTTACCGTTTCTCAATTATCACCCAGGCGTTGAAACCGTCTTTTTCAAACGTTATCGTCGCATTCGGGTAATCGAACAAGGACGCGATCACTTCCGGACTGATGAAGTGGCTGCGCATCAACGCCAATTTCTCTCCGATAGCCAACAGCTTAACCGAGAACTCCCGGATATCCGGTTCTTCGATGATTATCCGCCCACCCGGTTTAAGCACCCGCCACATTTCCAGCGCTGTTTCTGCGTGGTCACAGACGTGATGGAGGGCATCGATCATAATAACTCTCTCGAAATAATAACCGGGATATGGCAGGCATTCTGTATGTGCGCAAGTCAGGCGCAGCCCATCTTTCTGCTTGGCTTGGAGCAGCATCTTCATGGATAGATCGGATACGACTACCCCCCCGGCGTAATCTTTCAATACATTTGCAACCCTACCAGTTCCGCCACCGGCATCCAATATCACTCCATCAACCGGTAACGCGCACATATTAATTATCCTGTCCGCGTACCTGACAGGGATCGCACGGTCGTAAAAAGGGGCAATGAGACCAAAGTGATCGATGAATGGCATATCAATATCCCGGAACTCTATACCCTATAGATGAGGAATGCGAATATTCGGGCAAATGAAGCCGCAATAATGGCGATGATTACTGTCAAACCTGCTATCGTCAGCATATCGCGCCTGCCCAATTCTCGCTTTAATATCGCCAGCGTTGCCAGACAAGGCACGTAGAATACGACGAACACGGTGAAGGTGATCATTTGTATCTCGGTCAGCGCCTGCGAGAAATCAGATACGTTCAATGCCTGTCGCAACATGATCAGGGATAGCTCTTTGCGAAGGATCCCGAATATCAATGTCACTCCCACTTCACTCGGCAGCCCCAGCAGCCAGGTGACTGGCAGGACCAGGGCATTCAATAGTGCACTCAAGTTGAAGTAAGTCAGAAATGAAAGGAAGATGCTGCCCACGATCAGGATTGGCCAGGCTTCGACAGTGAACTCACGAGCCCTGAACCAAGCTTTTTGTAAGACAGTTTTCAAGGTCGGCAGACGATAGACGGGCATCTCCAGGATCATCCCGGGGGTATCTTCAGGGAGCATACTTGAGATAATGCGACCTGTTAGAGCAATTACGAGCAGATTGAACAGATAAATGCCCAACGCCAGCGTAGGTCCAAGATAGAACGCAACCAACCCGAAAACAACGGCTAATCTGGCCGCGCACGGGACCAGAGTAGCCAAGGCGGCTGCCAGATAGCGCTCCCTGCGATCCTCAAGCATGCGCGTTGACATCACTGCCGGAACGTTGCAGCCATACCCCAGGATAAAAGGCACGATGGCTTTGCCATGCAAACCGATACGGTTCATCAAGGCATCCATCAAAAACGCTACTCGGGGGAGATAACCGACATCTTCTAGAAAACCCAAGCCGATTAGGAACGGTAGCAGGTATGGAAGGACAATCGCGACACCACCGGCTATCCCCTGCAGCACACCGCTGATCATTTCGGCAATGAAAGGGGTGGCATTCAAGGCAATTAATACCTGTGCAATCAGCTGGTCAAAGAGTGCCAATAACGGCTGCTCCAGCGCACTGCCTATTTCGAAAATGATCTGGAAAAAAAGGAATAAGATCAGGATGAGAAATATATATCCCCACAATGGATGCAGCAGTACATTATCGAGCCTGTCTCGCACGGAGACTCGTCGTTCACCGGTATGAACAATTTGTTTACATATATCGCCAGAAATTTTCCGCCGTTCGGAGCCTATGACCCAGGCTGCGTCCTGACCGTATAGGTTGTATATGCTGGCGCGAAACTCATCGATCATGGCGCTAAGGTCAGGATCAGTATCCACTTCGTCAACGCCTGAATCCACCTCGGCTTCGAGCAGCTTCAATGCGGTTCTCTCCGCCTTTGAACGGTCTCCGTGTCCGTTCATCTGCTCCACCAGCTTCTGCAATGGTTCTTCAATAACGCTATCAAACGGCTGACGTTTGGGGATGATCCCTCTGTGAGCGATATCCAATGCAGTGACAAACAGATTGCGTACACCACGTCCTTTACTGGCTACCAGTGGCACTACACCTGTACCCAAGATCTCGGCCAGTTTTGGCCCATCGACCGTCATACCCATACGGGCAGCCTCGTCCATCATGTTCAAAGCCACGATGGTAGGACGCTGTAATGCAAGCAATTCCAGTGTTAATGTCAATCCTTGAGATAAGTGGGAAGCATCGACGACGTTTACGATCAAATCGACTTGATGAGAAGAGAGATACTTTGTCGTCTCGCGTTCGGCAGGATTTGACCCGGCGAGCGTATATGTGCCAGGGAGGTCGATTAGCTCGAGTACCTCCCCACGCACACGTACTTTACTCTCTGTATAACTTACAGTCGTACCCGAGAAATTGCCTGTCTCAGCTTTATAACCCGACACCTGATTGAACAGGGTCGACTTACCGCAATTAGGTTGTCCGATCAGAGCAAATCTCATGGGGGAGTGCTTTCTTCAACTTCGATCCGCCTGGCGATACCACGTCCCAAAGCGATTTCTCGGCCATCGATCTCAACCAGGATCGGTCCACCGAAGGGCGCCATCCGTTTCACCTGAGCTATATCCCCCGGCATGATCCCAAGGTTGCGCAGCTTTGTGGATACCCCCACTCCGCCAATGAAACGAATGAATTTAACCCACTCACCACTACCAACTTCAGAAAGATCCATTAAATCCTCATCGAACCGGCGGAATAATCTGATTATACATGCAGATTATATCCATATTACCCCCTCAATATCAGTGATTTTTATCACATTGATATTAAATATTCATCACCTATACCGGGCAATCTGCTCACCGGTAATAATAAAGGTGCCCGAATTGTGTTGAATTCCGGACACCCTATTTGAATGCAGCCAGAACAATGTAGCTATGGACCACGGAAGATAGAGGGCAAGTACTGCTCAACCGGACCTTTTCTTAGTTCGCTAAAATTGATAATCACCAGATTCTTATCGCATGCATCCTCACCCCCATACGTATCGAAGAAAATCTTCTCCGATTGAGGTTTCCCATTCAGGTCATGCAGCTGCAGCCAGAGAGTGTCCTGAGAAGCGACCATCCGATCGGCGAGTTTGACCTCGTAACCCCCCGGTCCCAGGGCAGTCGAATCACCCGTCATCGTCAACAGCAAGAGCGGTGAGCCTTCCAGTGATCCGCCAACCTCAACAATGAGGTCGCTGATGGGTCTATCGTTTTGACTGAATACCTGCCCACCCACACCCATCCAACTGCAGCCGGCTTCTGGATGGATAAAGTTTGTCGTCCCGACCGGTGTGCCGCTCTGAGGCGCGAATCTGAACACATCCTCTGGCTGTGATGTCTCAATCACTTCATGAGTTGCTGTTGGTGCTGGTGCTTGTGATACCTGAGTTCCTGTAGGGGTTACCTCAAGGGTTATTATCGATCCCTCGATTTGGGTTGGCTCTGCGGCGGTAAATTCTGGCAATGTTTCTGAAGGGCTGGGATCTGTCGCAAACCCAGGCGGCGAAGGAGTTAATGGCTGGTCCGGTGCCGGAAAAGAACAAGCAGCTAGCGTAATTATCAAAAAAACGATCAATAGGGTAGTATGCTTGCGCATGCGAACCTCCTGAACTGAGAGGCGAGTATTCTTGTACAGTAACCATCAGGTACAAGTTTCGTGCCGCTTAATCCGTTCCTTTGAGCAAGACCTGTGACATGTCAATGCAAAGTAGAGATGTCCCCTTTGCAAAGGGGAGCTAAAAAATATGCTAAACTCTCCATACTCGTGCGGAGGATACGGCTCTGCTGGAGAGCAACCGGAGCGCCGACACGAGGCCGAAAACAGGGCAGAGCGGGTTACGCTCTGCTCTTTGCTTTCAGCCCAGTTTTTGGCCGAAAGCGAAAAACTCATCTGCCCATCGGGCTCAATCTGCGCCATGGGGAGTTGGCTCTGAAATGGGTTTGGCATTGAGATGTTTTCCATAACGCCGCCAGGGGTGATCGGCGGGCGGTGTCCAGGGGGTCTTGATCTGGTGATCGAGGGATTTGCTGTCAGCGACTTCGGCCTGGCGGGGAGCCTTGTGGTAGACGGTGTAGGCCAGGGGTTCGTTTTTGTAGAGGATCGTGATTTCTCCCTTGGCATTCTCGCAGACAGTGACTTTTGCATTGCGCAGGGCGTAGTCTGGGCGGTTGGTTTGGATCTGGTAGACGACGTGCTTGAATTGCACGGTCAGGTTCTTGGAGAGGGTGCGAGTTTCCTGGTGGGTCAGGATGACATCCAGGTGATCGGTTTTGAGCAAAGGCCGGTGAGCATCGTGGTTGCTGCGAGGTGCCACCGCAAAACGCCGGTTGAAATCTTCCCGGAACTCGGGCAGGTAAGCATTGCCGGCTTCCATGTCGGAGATGCCGCGCAGACGCAGTTCTTTCACCAGGCGATCTTGCAGGGTCTGGTTGGCCCGCTCAATGCGTCCTTTGGCCTGCGGGCTGTTGGCACAGATGATCTGGATGTCCAGCTCTTGCATCGCACGTCCAAACTGGGTCAAACCGCTGCTCAAGCCTAACGGTCGCTCCTGGTTGACCCGGAAGATGCCGTGTTTGTCGCTGTAGAAGGCCACTGGCTTGCCGTAACGCTCCACATAATGCCGGGTGGCTTCACAGTAGCCGAAAAAGCTCTCACTGGGCACGAACCACAGCTCCAACAGCTGCCCGGTCGCATCGTCGATATACACCAGCAGACGTACACTTAGGACCACGGCTCTTCAAACCAGGCATGCTCGGACCCATCGATCTGGACCAGCTCCCCAAAACAGGCTCGCCGTTCACGCATCTGGTGCACGCTCGGCTGTTTGGCTCGCTTCGGTTTCCAGATCCCTTCTTCGATCATGATCCGGCGCACACTTTCCCGCGAGATCGCCAGATGATGCACTTCGGTCAGCTTCTCGTGGGCCAGTGTCGGACCAAAATCCCGATACTTCTCCTCGATCAAATCCAGGGCTTGCTGCACCACTCCAGCATCCAGGCGATTGTTGCTCGCTTTGCCGCGCCGGCCGCTCACCAACCCTTTGGCTCCCTGCTCGCGGTAGGCTCGCCACAGCCGCTTGATTTGCCGGATGCTCAATCCTAGCATGCGAGCCGCTTCTTTCTGGGTCAGTCGTTTCTCTTTCAGCCGTTGCATGACTTCCAATCGTGTCAGTTCTTTTTTGCTCATTGTTAGTAGTTCGTCCACTTTTTTGTCCCTTTCAAAGGGGACATTTTAACTTTGCCATAAAGGGGACTCTACTACTTTGCGCTAACAAGCAAGACCTGTGACATTGACACATTAATCATCACATGATAAACTCACGCCACTATGGCAGTATCGGCAAACAACCTGGTCCATCATCATAGCTTTATAAACCAAACCTGACCGGTTGTCTGGTATTCTTGGTATTGCACTATCAATCAGCCCCCGGTAAACCGGGGGTTTTTCGTTGGAGAGAGTTATGACACGAACTCGACTGCGCTTATCACTGCCTTCCAAAGGACGTCTGGAAGAAGGTAGCATGAAGTTTTTGGAGGATTGCGGCTTGAAGGTTGTAAAAACGAATCCACGCCAATATGAAGCGCATATACCTTCCCTGCCGGAAATCATAGTCCTCTTCCAGAGACCGGGCGATATCGTGGTAAGCGTCCGTGATGGCAGTGTTGATTTTGGTATCACCGGGATCGACCTGGTAGAGGAGCGAAGGGGAACGAATGGGGAAATCATCGTCCTGCATGATTCGCTTGGTTTCGGGCATTGCGAACTCTGCCTTGCGGTGCCAGAATCCTGGGAGAGCGTCCAAACACTGGAAGATCTGCGCGACTATGCCATTAGTTTCGGTCGTCCACTGAAGGTCGCGACACGCTACCCAAACCTCACATCAACTTTTCTCAAAACACACGCCATTCCCTATAACACGATCTCTGCTGAGGGCACCTTGGAGACAGCCCCAGCTATTGGATATGCAGATATGATCTCCGACCTTGTCTCATCTGGGCAAACTTTGCGTGATAATCGTCTGCGACCGCTCGCTGATGGCAGGGTCTTGAGTTCGCAGGCAGGCTTGATCGCCAACCGCAGTGTAATCAAAGGAAACTCGCATGCACTAGCAGTCGCTCGAAGTTTGTTGGAATATTTTGAAGCTCATCTAAGAGCAGTGGAGAACGTCGCTATCTTCGCCAATATCCGCGGAGAAGATCCCAAGACGATCGCCGAGAAGATATTTACCCAGCGAACAATCGGAGGGCTGCAGGGACCTACAATCTCCAGAGTGGTTGTCCGTGATAATACCCAGGATTGGTTCGCCGTCCACATTGTCGTGCGCAGGGACCAGCTATTTCAAGCGATATCTGAGCTGCGAGACATCGGGGGGAGCGGCGTTGTGGTCTCACCTGTGCTGTATATCTTTGAGGAAGAACCACCGCGTTATAAAGCTATGTTGGATGCATTGGAGGACGGTACGTATGCAGAATGAAATCTTCCCGATTTATGATACAGCCACAGCCAGGGAGAAACTTCTCGTCAGGACATCACCAGACGATCTGCCTGTTCCACTAACATTGATGGAAGGGATTGAGCGCATTTTCGGCTCACCGATATCCCCTGATGATGCGGTAAAACAACTGGTACGATCCATCCGGGACCGTGGCGATGAAGCGCTGCGAGAGTGGACCGCCAGGATCGATGGTTCTGCACCGGACGCATTCCTGGTACCGCATGATACGCTGACAAAAGCATTAGATCAACTACCAACAAGTCAGCGTACATCCCTGGAGTTTATGGCTACACGCATTTTTGACTTCCACCAGCAACAGCCGCTGAATTCCTGGATTAAACAAGAAGGCGGCGGGGCACTCGGGCAGCTCATCCGGCCTATCCAGAGAGTCGGGCTCTACGTTCCGGGGGGTACTGCCCCACTTCCATCTTCAGTTTTGATGTCAGCCATCCCGGCAAAAGTGGCTGGTGTGCCGGAGATTGTCATCACAGCACCCCCACTTCGGGGGACGGATAGAATCGCGCCAATTATCCTTGCTGCCTGTGCAATCTGTGAAATCAAGGAAGTTTATCAAATGGGAGGCGCACAGGCGATCGCGGCTTTGGCTTATGGAACTGAGAGCATCCGCTCGGTCGACAAGATATTTGGCCCAGGAAACCTGTTCGTCACCCTTGCGAAGCAGCAGGTCTACGGTAAAGTTGGTATCGATGGGCTGGCAGGACCAACTGAGACTATGGTAATCGCCGATAGCTATGCGAAACCAGATTGGGTTGCTGCCGATCTTCTTGCTCAGGCAGAACATGATGTCCTCGCCTCAGCTATCCTGCTTACCCCATCGGAGGAGCTTGCGTCCCAGGTAAAGCTGCAGATCGCCCGGCAGCTGGAATCTCTATCGCGCGCAGAGATAATCTCCAGCTCATTGGCGTATCGAGGCGGTGCAGTCGTCACCCGTGACATCGAAGAAGCTGTCGAGTTGGCGAATACCTATGCCCCAGAACATCTCTGCCTGGCTGTCCAGGAGCCCTGGCAGCTCTCAGGAAGTATCACAGCCGCAGGGGGCATCTTCCTCGGCGAACACTCATTTGAAGTTCTCGGTGACTACGTCGCAGGCCCAAGCCATGTAATGCCAACCGGAGGCACTGCTCGATTTAGTTCCCCGCTGAACGTCTGGGATTTCGTCCACATCATCAGCCTGATAGCTCTGAGTCCTGAATCAGCTTCTGAGATCATCCCGCATGCGATAGAAATCGCCCATGCAGAAGGGCTTGATGCGCATGCGATGGCAGCGGAAATACGGCTGAGATCAAGAGCCTTACCTGGGTAGGCAGAAATTCTATGTCACATCCAAACTTCTTAACGTTTGTGAGGGAGCATCTGACAGAACTTCCGCCTTACGTACCAATTGAGCCATTTGAGGTGCTTTCAGCACGATTATCAAGAACACCGCAGTCGATCGTGAAGCTTGATGCCAATGAAAACCCCTATGGCCCATCACCATCGGTCCGCAAGGCTCTAGCTGATCTCGAGTTCCCTCACATATATCCGGACCCCGAGAGCCGGGCATTACGCTCTGCCCTATCCGAATTTACCGGATTGCCGGTAGATTATCTGATGGCAGGGGCTGGCGCTGATGAGTTGATTGACTTGATCCTGCGTGTGCTGATCGAACCGGGGGACTGTGTTATCAGCTTTCCGCCAACCTTCGGTATGTACCCGTTTGATACCAGATTGAATGCCGGCAGGTTGATCGAAATACCGCGCGATGCTGGCTTTCATCTGGATATCACCGCTATACAGAACGCCGTATACGTTCATAAACCGAAGATCCTTTTTCTGGCATCACCGAACAATCCGGATGGCTCTACGCTAACCTCAGAAGAGTTCGAACAGATCATAAAATTGCCTGTAATCATCGTTTTGGATGAAGCTTATATAGAGTTCACACAGCGTGGAAAGCTGGGTAATATGGCTACACGCATATTGTCCGTTCCTGATTTAGAGAATTTGATTGTACTGCGGACATTCAGCAAGTGGGCTGGGCTAGCCGGATTGCGCGTCGGCTATGGAGCGTTTCCTGACTGGCTGCTGCCTTCGCTGTGGAAAGCAAAACAGCCCTACAACATCAATGTAGCTGCCAGCTCAGCTGCAATAGCTGCCCTGGAAGATATTGATTATCTGGACGATCTGGTCACTCGAATATGTAATGAACGCGATCAGTTTTCCAATAAACTCGCACAAATTAATTGGCTACACGCATATCCCTCGCAGGCAAACTTCATCCTTTGCCAGGTCCTTAACGGAAGTGCAGCGGAACTTAAATCCTGGCTGGCTGCCACACATGGTATATTGGTGCGATATTTCAATACATCTCGGTTAGCAGACCATATCCGCATCAGTATCGGTCGCCCGGAGGATATGTTGATCCTGTATGATGCCCTCGGTGAGGTAAATCTATGATTGCTGCAGGCTTCCGCACTACAACTCTAAATCGTCAGACCAACGAGACGCAAATCATGTTAACCATAAATCTTGATGGCTCTGGCAGGCATGACATTTCCACCGGGATAGGATTCCTGGATCATATGCTTAGCCACCTAGCCGTACACGGGCTATTCGACATACAACTGCATGCGGAAGGAGATCTGCACGTTGACGTTCACCATACAGTGGAAGATGTTGCACTGGCCTTAGGGCAAGGATTCCATCAAGCGCTCGGCGAGCGGAAAGGCATCCAGCGTATGGGCTATGCACTCGTCCCAATGGACGAGTCTCTGGCGGAGGTTGCAGTCGACCTGTCCGGCAGGCCCTATTCTGTGATACATGCCGACTGGGATTCTCCCCAGGTCGGCGGCATTCCCACATCTTTGTTCCCCCACTTCCTGGAGTCCTTCGCTGTCAATTCAAGAGCCAACTTACACGCCACAGTGCGTTATGGGCGGGATGATCACCATAAAGCGGAAGCACTATTCAAGGCACTGGGCCGCGCTCTCGACACTGCTGTACGGATCGAACCACGCAGAACCGGCAATATCCCATCTACAAAAGGCACATTATCCGCTTAAGGTATCCATGGTGACGTATTTATGGCAGCCCAATTAACCCTGATCGACGCAGGAACGGGAAATTTACGTTCTGTGCTCAAGGCATTTGAAAGCCTTGGAGCAAGCGTAGTACTGACCAACGAGCCCGAGGTCGTCAAACAGGCGGACAAGCTGGTATTGCCAGGGGTCGGATCATTCGGTGATTTCATGAAAGGATTAAAAAGCCTGAGTCTGGACGAGGTCCTGATCGAAAAATCTATTTCAGGAACCTTACTGCTGGGCATCTGCGTGGGTATGCAGGCACTATTTCAGGTTGGGTTGGAGATGGGAGATCATCAAGGCCTAGGATTGCTGGATGGACAGGTAGAGCGGTTCCCGGACGCAGCCAATATTAAGATCCCCCATACGGGATGGAATCAGCTGTGGCCAGCCTGCCCGTCTCCCCTCTTGCAGGAGATCGATCCCGGCGCCTACGCCTACTTCAACCACTCCTATTACTGCTCCCCTTCCAATCCGGATCCTGTGATCCTAAGCACAGATTATGGGTTCACCTTTGCCAGTGCCGTCCAACGCGGAAACATTTTTGGAGTGCAGTTCCATCCTGAAAAATCACAGCGCATTGGGCTGCAGGTTCTGGCAAATTTCTTGCAGTTATAGACGCTGTCAGTCAGACCAAAATTCTTTCAGCTTGATGATTGAGGAATAGGATATATGAGGACGCATCGCCGTGATATCAAATTGTTGGTATTTACACTGACCCTCCTGTCCGGTCTAATATATTTCCGGTCATTCTCAACCAACGAAGTTGGATATGCCCAGGCCGCATCCAGCGATCAGACAGGCACAGTAGAGAATACCCCTACACCTACGCGTGTCCTGAGTGACAGCGATGCCAACCCGATTTTCGCGCCGATCACATCGACGCTTACCATCACCGATACTGTATTGGTCACACCAACCTTAACAATTACTCCGACCCTCACCCCCACACCAAGTGATACGCCACTGCCTTCACCAACACCCACACTCACCCCCAACCCATTTTCTTTCCTGCCCCTGATCATCCGTGAACCGACACCAATTCCTTACATCCCGCCTGAAAAAGTGCTTTTCTGTGACAATCTAGCCGTTCCGCTCTATATACCGGATAATAACCCGTATGGGATATCGCACGATATAACACCCTATGATCAGCGGCTGATCGTCGATCTCGATATTGCTCTCAGGATTAACCACACCTGGGTTGGTGATCTGTTCGTGAGCTTAAGCCATTTGGAGTCTGGAAGGACAGCCACGCTGGTTGACCGTCCAGGGATCCCAGCAACAAACCAGGGCTGTGAGAAGGACAATATCTTTACGATTTTGGATGACGAGATCAGCTCACCTGTGGAGGGAAAATGCACCTCCAGCCCGGCTGCTATCTCTGGAGTTTATCAGCCCAGCCATCCCTTGAGCATCTTCGATGGCGCTACTGCAGCCGGGACCTGGCGGCTAAACCTGTCTGATAACTACCAGAACGACACTGGTTATTTATCAAGCTGGTGCCTGGTGGCGAGCATCAGCCCATACGGGCAGACACCTACGCCAGTCCCACCTCCTCCACCTGCCCCTGCACAAGCGCAGATATTCGGCGTAACCGGCAAGGGTCAGGCTTTGCCGCTCGACTGTGAATCCCGGTCGGCAGTGGATTGGGCCGCCTATTTTGGATATCATATCGGTGAGTTAGCATTCTACAGTCAGCTTCCCCATTCTGACAATCCTGACAAAGGTTTCGTGGGGAATGTGAACGGAACCTGGGGGCAAATCCCCCCAAACCCGTATGGAGTGCATGCCGAACCTGTCGCTGCCCTCTTGCGCCAGTATGGTGTGCCTGCCTATGCCCATCGCCCGCTAAGCTGGGAACACCTGAAGGCAGAGATCGCCGCCGGTAGACCGGTATTTGTCTGGATCGTCGGCTCGGTAAATAATGGGATTCCCGTCTATTACACCCCATCGGATGGATTGAGCACCATTGTGGCCAGCTACGAGCATACTGTGGTGGTTACTGGATACAGTGACAGCAAGGTGTATTATCTGAATGGTGACACGATTTATACACGCACAGTCGAGCAGTTCCTGGATTCCTGGTCGGCGTTAGGGAATATGGCAATCATCACCCACCCATGAAAGCTATGATCAGATGACAACCCATCCGACTTTCACAGTCTACCCTGCGCTCGACCTGCGTAAGGGAGAGGTCGTACGCCTCAAACGCGGGGACCCCGGCCAGCAGACTACGTATGCGCTCGATCCATCTAAGGTCATACGAGAATGGCTGGATCAAGGTGTTAAATGGGTGCATATAGTTAATCTCGATGGTGCCTTTGGCGAGCGATCATCGGCGAATTATATGAAGATTGAGAATATTGTCCAACTCATCAACGCCAACGGGGCATCTGTACAGTTTGGTGGTGGTTTGCGGTCTATAGACGCTATAACCACCGCCCTGGATCTCGGGATTACACGAGTGATAATTGGCACGATAGCAATAGAGAATCCCGACTTGTTGGTACGTGCAATTGAATTATTTGGTCCATCTCGTGTCGTTGTCAGTTTGGATGCCAGGGACGGTATTATCATGACGCGTGGTTGGCTTCAGGAGACACCTATCCAGGTGATCGAACTCGGTAATCAGCTTTTTACTCAGGGTGTTAGATGGGCTATTCATACTGATATTAGCCGGGACGGCATGGGCAGCGGGGCGAATATCGATGCTTCTGCTCAACTGGCGCAAGCAACCGGACTGAATGTAATCGTCGCGGGCGGTGTAAAGTACCCCAGCGATCTCGCAGCTGCCCGGGAGGCCGGTCTAGCCGGGATTATCGTCGGCCGGGCAATTTATGAAGGCACTGTCTCGGTCGATGAGTGTGTCCAATATACAAATGCCGGTAAATAATAACGCTTCATAAAGGTGGAGAGATGTTAGCCAAACGTATCATTCCCTGCCTGGATATCAAAGACGGAAGAGTCGTTAAAGGGGTAAACTTCGTCAATTTGCGTGATGCCGGTGACCCAGTAGAGCAGGCAAGCATCTATGATGCTGAAGGCGCCGACGAGCTGGTTTTCCTGGATATCACAGCCACGTACCGGGGTCACGACACCGTAATCGATGTCGTACGCCGGGTAGCCGATAAGGTATTTATGCCTCTGACTGTGGGTGGAGGGATCCGTATGGTCGGGGATATGCGAGCGATCCTATTGGCAGGTGCAGACAAAATCAGCATTAACTCTGCAGCTGTAAAGAATCCACAAGTTTTAACAGAGGGAGCTGAACGATTTGGCTCACAATGCATCGTACTCGCTATCGATGCCAAACTGGTGTCCATGCCGAATGAAGCGCCTCGCTGGGAGGTGTATGTCGATGGCGGCCGCACACCGACTGGTATAGATGCACTTGAATGGGCAGACCGTGGGGTAAAACTGGGCGCGGGGGAGCTCCTGCTTACCAGCATGGACTCCGATGGAACGCTATCTGGCTATGATCTCTCCTTGACAAGGGCAATAACATCTACGGTAAATGTCCCGGTTATTGCTTCTGGTGGCGCAGGAGTTCCAGCACATTTTGCTGATGTGCTCGGGGAAGCAGATGCCGATGCAGCCCTGGCGGCATCATTATTTCATGACGGCATCCTTACCATACCGGAATTGAAGACCTACCTGTCAGAAATAGATATACCTATCCGCTCCTAAATCAAATCGCGTTCAGGGAATATAAACGATGTCAAAATCATCCTTCCCCAATTTCGATACCAATGAGTTGATCCCGGTAGTTGTCCAACATGCGGTTAGCAAAGAAGTGCTCATGTTAGCATACATGAACCTTTCCGCCTACCAGGAGACGCTGCGTACCGGTCAGGCATATTTTTGGTCACGCAGCAGGAATACCTTATGGCATAAGGGCGCCACTTCTGGAAATTTCCAGTCAGTACAGGAGATACGCATTGATTGCGATGAGGATGCGCTCTTACTTCTGGTGAACCCCCACGGCCCAGCATGCCATACAGGACAGATGTCCTGTTTTTATCGACAATCGCTGCCGATCAAGGACTGACACCCAATATACCGAAACGATTTGCCGGAGTTTAACTTTGGATTCTAAACCGAATTTCAACATTGAAGATTTATATGCCATTATCCGTGATCGAAAAGATAACCCGTCGTCTGGATCTTACACAGCTTCCCTTTTATCCCAAGGTGAGGATCGCGTCCTGAAGAAAGTAGGCGAAGAGTTGGTTGAGGTGATCCTGGCTGCCGTCTCCCAGGGAAATCTAAGATTGGTGGAAGAAGTGGCTGATCTGCTATACCATACTCTGGTATTGCTGGTGAGCCGGGGTATCGATTTGGAAGACATCTATACCGAGCTGTATCGCCGCCATCAACCGAAATGATGACCCGGAAGATACTCTTATTCGACATTGATAGTGTCCTGGTAGAGCCGCTTGGATATCGAGCGGCGCTGAAGGCAACCCTCCAGCACTTCGCCGAAAAGTTAGGGATCGACAGTTCAACCCTGCCCGATCAGGACACAATTGAATATTTCGAAGCGATGCATATTACCAGCGAGTGGGATATGGCTCCGATCGTTCTGGCTGTACTGCTGGATCGTCTGGTCAGCTCTTCAGAGGATATCGCACTTCCCTCATCCCTTGATAAGCTTCTCAGGTCGCCTGACTCTTACAACTTAACAGAAATTGATTATCGTCAGGTTATTGAGTACATCAGCAGGCAGCTGAAAAATGGGGAATATCCTGCCACGACTGCCTTAAGAATATCTGGTCCACATCGTTCCAAGGGTGGCAGTATGCACCCGGGGGTTTTCCCGCAACTTGCAGGGTCTGCTTTATTGGAAGAATTATTGTCCGCCTCGCGAGATCCCTACCGGTCGGAGATTACTCGAATCTTCCAACAGCTATACTCTAGGCAGCCAGGTTTTCAGTAAGGTTTACGGAATGGATCCAGATATTGAGCACCAGCAGCAAGCTGATGGCCTGTGACAGACCCTTACTGGATGACAGATATGCGAGACCGACTTTTATCGCATATACGAACAGGGGAGAGCTCGCTATTGCAGCAATAACCAATCGGCCTTCATATCCGCCCAAGGAAGTGACCAAGAATATGCTTGGATATCCACCAGAGGCCGAGATGGCTCTGGAATTGAACGGCTTAGAACATATTCCGCTGATCGGGTTTGGGCGGCTGCGCTACGTGGCCGAACAGCTCGGACGAGATACCGAGGAATTAATAAAACCGTCACCGGTGCACATTCTCTCCGCCATACTTACCGCTATCACTGGTCAGGAATATCTCCTCAATCCGGACAGCAGCTACGATTAGGTTGGGATTTGCATACTGCAGGAACAATAGCATCCTCCACCCTAAATGAACCAGCTCATCGGAGAACTATCTGAGGAAATCCAGGTCCATGTCTATGAAGACACACGTTGGGGTATTGATGCCGCTTTTCAATGCCGGCGAGATATTGGAGTTCTGTTGGCGTATCTAACCAGATTTACGCCTGGGGTATAGCGAAAAACCATCAAGGAAAGGTGACCGCACTTCAGCAAGGCAGGAGCGAAGGTTTTCCCAACTATTTCTGAAGCTCTCAGTTATTCGGTTTTGTGAGCTAAGGAGCAAGGGAAGTTAATTCAGAAGGAGCCTTCACGTCGTGGCTTGGCTCCCTAAACCAATGCCGGAGGATGATCACCAACTGATATCTTTGCTTGGAAGATTTTATCGGCAGCCGGGAGATTGTCAATATATTCAGGGAGTCAATAGTCGTCATCATCTATCCATAAATCATCGTCATCATCTGCATCTAGGTCGTCCCACTCAACCAATTCATCATCTCGTCATCATCCCAATCGTCGTCATCTCTTGATATTATCTGATTGTTTATACGTCATACAGCCAACATCCGGGTCTAGCTCTGTGGCGGCAGCACCGCAATATCCTTCATCCAGTAAAATACAATCAATATAGTGACAGCGTATTCTGGGCATATCAATCTCCTCATTTGGCTTTTTACGTTGTTTCGGAGACTATCCCAAATCAATCGGATGATTGCAACTATGAATAGAAGTATCATTACGACAGCTGATATGACGCAGTACGGACAGATAGCATAGATCACTGCTATTTCGAGATATGTCAGAGTATATTGAATACATCGTCCCCGCCAGTGTGATACCGAACGTTATCAAGGGGGAATTCTGTCGCCAGAATGTACCTCGTCCTTCTAGATACAAGCAGAGCCAATATCACGAGATATACGCCGACACCGAGATATGCGATTGGGATACCAGCAATTTCAGAATAGGGACTGTTAGCAACCGTCTGGCAGTCGCCGGAACCACCACAAAAAATATCAATGTGGAATATTTTTTCCCACGATAGGTAGATCGAGTCTAATCAGGCCAATGACGGATAAGATCATTGATATTATGCGCAGTCCATTGATCCTTCATCGTATCGTTAATCCATACCAGCGACTCAGACATCCAACAACCATCCGCTAACCTTTGAACCAACCGGCAGTGATTTTACCCCAGATGGGATTAAAAGCAAAGCGTTCGCTTTGACTAACGAAAACAAATTTCCCGACCCCTGATGCCCGGTAAGCTCACCACGCCATACGCCATCTCTCTGTTCAATCGTGGCTCTTAAGTAACTCTCACGTCCATCGGATTCGATAGGGTCATCCAGGATAACTTGCACCGTATGGCGCTGCCAATCATGCGCACCCGCTCAGCCTCAATAAAACAGGCCGGACAAACACTTCAAATCCGACAAATGCAGACACCGGATTCCCCGGCAAACCTATAAACGGTACCTCTTTATAATGCCCAAATGTGAAGGGCTTGCCTGGGCGCATGTTCACACGCCAGAATCCAAGTTCACCATGGCTTTCCATCACTGAGCGAATGTAATCGCGTTCACCAACGCTCACTCCAGCAGATGATAGGATAAGATCTATCACCATGGCTTACGCCTTCTTCCAAGAGCTGGTAAACAGAGTTCGAATGTATCTGCAGCAATACCCAGATCAATCACCTCTCCCCCATACTTTTCTATGAGGGAGTGCAGCATGTAGGAGTTCGAGTTGTAAATCTTACCAAAGGAAATCAGATTCTACCTACCCGAAGCAGCTCATCCCCGGATGAGAAGACAGCAATTCGTGGGGGTCTATGGACGCTTATCGTACCAATTCCGAGCATCGCCAAAAAGCCAATATCCTGCGGTCTCAACCTGGATCCAGCGCGCAATACCAGATTATCGGCGTTAACGTCCTCACCTCTTGGACGTATGTAATCTCCACTCTGCACTGACCGGTAGATAGCAACCATTGCCTGACCATCAGAGGCGGGTTTTGGAGGGAAATACTTCGTCTGCTCGACCGGAACGACCGCATCACAACCTGGAGGAATCGGCCCTCCGGTCATTATTCTGACAGCCTGTCCAGATCCCAGCTCAATTGGATCGTTTTCGCCGGCGGTTATCTCGCCTATCACATGCAAGCTTACTGGGTGTTCCTGACTTGCACGTCTGAGATCTTCCGCCTGGACAGCGAAACCATCCATACTAGAATTAGAAAAGCTGGGGTAAGTCGATCGTGGCGTGAACGTCCTGTGCCAGGAAGCGGTTTACTGCCTGCTCGATTGGTACACTGACGGGTTGTGTGTGTGAAAATGTGTTTAATATTCGCTGTTGAGCGTCTGTAACGCTGAGCAGATCGCTCATTTACTGCTCCGGCTTATTCCCACTGAATAATTTTGCCGTCTCTCGCCAATCATGGCGAAAGATTATACCATTGTTAATTCACATTGCTAGAGAGATTCTATTTATGACAATGGTGCAGAAGGGCTCGGAAATCAATTCCAAATTGGCTCTCTATCTCGATCCCCCAACACATCAATCATGTCTATCCAGGTCTAACCCGCTGCGCTTCCAGAACATTGGGTAGGTTTTCTAGGCGGTCCAATACTCGGCTCAGTTCGGCGATATCGCGTACTTCCAGGATCAGATCGAACGTGGCCCGATTTTTGCTCACATCTACATTCACACCAGTCATATTGATGCCTTCATCGGAAATCAATGTCGATACATCTTTCATCAATCCATTCCGGTCGTAAGCCTTTATCCGGATCGGGACCGGATACGTCCGCTTCGCTTCACCCCAAGAGACACGCACCAATCGTTCCCGATCCTTGATCCGGAGAATATTTGGACAATCCTGGCGGTGGATGGTAGCTCCTCGTCCACGGGTGATGTAGCCTACAATATCATCCCCAGGTGCAGGATTACAGCAGCGTGCCATATTGGTAAGCAAACCTCGCAGACCCAATACGCTGACCAGATCATCACCTTTCGCAGGCTGCGAAGGTGCTTTTTGCGTAATGATAAAATCTTGCTCTTCTTCCTTGGAACCTAACGTCAGGTGGTTGACCAACCTACCAAAACCAAGGTCGCCACAGCCAATTGCTTCGTACAGAGAATCCACATTCTTGTAATCGAACTCTCTCGCCAGCCGCTCGAGGTTCGACATCTGCCAATCCCAGACGCCGCAGTTCCTTGTCGAGCATCAGCTTCCCTTGGCCGATATTCTGGTCACGTGCCTGTTTCTTGAACCATTGGCGGATTTTGGAGCGCGCCCGCTGTGTTTTAACCAATCCTAAGTTGGTGTTCAGCCAATCCCTGCTTGGACCACCTCGCTTGGCTGTCAGGACTTCAACTTTATCTCCTGTCTTTAGTGTATAGTCCAAAGCAACCAGTTTGCCGTTGATCTTTGCTCCCCGGCAGCGATGACCGATATCCGTATGTACATGGTATGCAAAATCGATGGGGGTTGACCCCGCAGACAGGTCAATCACGTCTCCCTTTGGCGTGAACACATATACACGATCTTCGAAAACATCCGTCTTCATGCTGTCAAGGAATTCACGGGCATCATCAATGTCTTGCCGCCATTCCATTAGGGAACGCAGCCATATAATACGGCGCTGATAATCTTCGTCCTGATATGACCCCTTCTTTATAACGCCAATGAGCTGCGATGCCATATTCGGCATTATGGTGCATTTCAGGAGTTCTTATCTGCAGCTCTAGCGTCTTCCCGTCAGCATACATAACCGCAGTATGTAGCGAGCGATAAAAATTGTCCTTAGGAACAGCGATATAGTCATCAAATTCTCCGGGGATTGGACGCCAGTGGGTGTGGATGACCCCCAGAGTGGAATAACAAGCCGGGACATCGACTACCAGGATTCGAACTCCGCGTACATCAAAAACCATGTCAAATGGCACGCCCTTACGGGCCATCTTCTTATAGATCGAATATATATGCTTGGGACGAACAGACACGTCTGAATCGATGCCATGTTGTGCAAGGAGTGTATTCAGTTTCAATTTGATCTCGTTCATCTCCAGCTCACGCTGAGATCTGCGTGCGTCCAGGAACTCGGCGATCTCCCGATATGTTTGCGGGTTAACATACCGGAAAGCCAGGTCTTCCAGCTCCCACTTTATCTGCCATATACCCAATCTGTTCGCCAGAGGTGCAAAGATATCCAACGTCTCCTGGGCAATCCTCTTGCGCTTGTGTTCGGGCATATACCCCAATGTACGCATATTGTGCATTCGGTCTGCCAGCTTGATAAGCACGACGTTGACATTTTCCCCCATCGCCAGGAAAGTTTTGCGCAGCGTCTCGGTCACCAGATCATGCTTGCGGCTGCGGACCTTCTGGGCTGCCTCTTCATCGGGATCGGGCAAACCGCGTCGTTCTGCTTCCAGACGTTTTTCCTCATCAAGGCTCTGTTGACCTTGATGTTGATCCCCACGGGATACTCTCGGCAGCTGAGTTAATTTTGTAACCCCATCTACCAGCTGGGCGATCTCCTCTCCGAAATCTCGTTCCAGGTCGTCCAGCGTGACTTCTGTATCTTCAACCGTATCGTGCAGCAAGCCGGCGGCGATCACATTCGGTGGAACTCTGAGGTCTGCAAGGATCGATGCAACCGCCAAACAGTGATTGACGTATGGCTCACCAGAGGCACGCTTTTGACCCTCGTGCGCCTGCTCGGCCACTTTATATGCGCGCTGGATTAGCTCCTTATCTGCCGGAGAATATGATTCGGGTAAACTATCCATCAATTGATTGATACGCATCAGGTAGATCTCAATTCACCTTTATCCGCACACATGTTGCCTTGCTGATATTTTCACCTAAGACAACAATTTGTCAAGCAGCAAATCCCCTGGATTTATTGTATTTCCAAGAATTCTAATACTTGTTGTTTCGTCGGCAATGCTGGGATCGCACCTCTTTGAGTTGTTGTCAAAGCTCCTACGGCATTGGCAAAGCTACAGAGTGAGGATAATGTCGTCTCCTCGTGCCAGTCTTCCTGATTCTCTAATAAACCATAGATCAATCCTGCCATAAAGCCATCTCCTGCACCAGTGGTATCCACCGCTTCGACTGGAAAGCCGGGCACATCACGTATTAATCCCGGCATGACCAAGGTGCATCCTTTGCTCCCCTTGGTGACGACCAGAAGGCGCATACCCGGGTGCCACAGCGCCTCCGTTCCGAGAGCGACATCAGATGTGCCGCTTAAAAATTGCAGTTCTTCCTCGCTAATCTTTATGATGTTGGCTTCTGTCCAAACGCTCAAGATCCCATCTCTGGCGGTGGGTTCATCTTGCCAAAGGTTGATGCGCAGGTTTGGATCATAAGAGATCAACAATTTACCCTGCCTGGCGATCTCCAAGGCTCTCATTGTTGCGCTCTTTGACGGCTCGCTGATCAATGTGATGGAGCCAAAATGAAATATATTAGAGCCCAGGATATATTTCGAGTCGATCTCATCCGGGGAAAATAACATATCGGCACTAGGATGCCTGTAGAACATAAACTCACGCTCACCCTTTGCATCCAGAGAAACGAATGCCAGAGCGGTGCGCGCTGAGTTTAGAGAACCGCATCGCGGATACATCCACATGGTTTTCGGAAAGCACATTTACTAAAAAATGGCCGAAAGCGTCGTCACCGACCTTGCCCATGAACCCGGTTGAGACGCCGAGGCGGGCTAATCCTACCGCCACATTTGCCGGCGCCCCTCCAGGTGCCTTCTTAAAGGCTGGGGCATCTATCAGATTAACATTCGAAATGGTAGGCACGAAATCGATTAATAGCTCACCAAATGAGACTACTTGCGGCATAGCACTTTGCTCCAGATCGGTTAAGTCAACTCAGGTCAACGATTAAATTATAGTCCAAAATCAAAGTCCGAATAACCTGCCTGAATCGGGCGTTGATTATTGCGTATTGCGGATAGCTTAATGCTGACATCTATGCGAAATAACTATATATAGAAAGATATTGGATTGTTTATGCACAACACAGGAGACTGAGAAATTGTGAATTATGGTAAAATCAAAATATCATGCAAGCGGACACAAATCCCCCAGCAGTACTCCCCCCTCCCCCTCAGGAACCAGTAGTTTCTCCTGCGGAGCTGAAGCAGCAGCGCCAAATAATGCTCGTTTTGGCCGGCTTGCTGACGGTATTTATCGTATTCATCCTTGCGAGTGTTTATTTCCTGCTTCAGCCCAGCACAGATACAGAGAAGATCAGAGATGTCTTCATCATTTTCCTGGCTTTGCTCTCGATGATAATGATGCTGATCCTGATCATATTGATCTACCAGCTATCAGTGCTGATCAACTTGCTTCAGAATGAGATTAAGCCAATTATCAGCTCGACGAATGAGACGGTGAGCACTCTGCGAGGGACAGCTACCTTTTTAAGTGAGAATGTAACTGAGCCGGTCATCAAATTGAACGAATATTTGGCCGGATTCACGCAGTTTTTTAGCCTGTTTAGAGCTACACCCAAACGAAGAAAAACAACCCAAAAAACTTACGATCAAGGAGAGTGAGAAATGTCTGACAACGATTCGAGCTTCGGAGCCTATCTGGCTGGATTCTTAGTTGGCGGTCTGGTCGGTGCTGCTGCAGCACTCCTTATGGCCCCACAATCTGGCGAAGAGACGCGCGTAATGCTGCGTGATAAAAGCATCGAGCTAAAGGACAAAGCCGCAGAGAGTGCGGAAGAAGCCATGAACAAAGCTACAAAAGCCCTTGATGACACTCGCTCACGGCTGGTGGAGTCCATGGATGACTTGCGGGCACGTGTCGATGAGTTATCCGAGACAATGCAAAAACAAAGCGTAGAAGTCGATGTGGAGCTTGCTGAGAAGGAAGAAAAGGAATAAGATCCCCACCTCACTTAGGTTTTCTTTCCCTAAGTAAACTCTATTATTGTAGTTAAGGATAAACCCCGCTCCATTTCAAGAGCGGGGTTTTCATTCTCACCGGAACACACTTGTTCGCCAATATAACATACCGATTTTATGTATTATCCAGACGAATTGCCTGAACTTCTGCAAATTCAGCCAGGATTTCAACTACCGCCTGGAGTACGTCCCCTGCCAGGACAGAAGTTGTGCTGCCTAATACTGCTGCAGCATGTTGACCCGCACGAGCATGGATCCAGGCGCCAGCAACAGCAGCTGGGAACGCATCCACACCTTGTGCCATCAGCCCGACAACCAATCCTGCCAGCACATCTCCCGTACCTGCTCGAGCGAGCGCAGGCGTAGCAATCGGTACAATCGCAGTTCGTCCCTCTGGCGATGCTATCACAGTAAATGCCCCTTTTAGTATTAGCACATGCCCCCAAAGGCAGGCATATTTCTCGGCTACTCCCAAGCGATCTGCCTGTATTTCAGCAACCGGTAAACCAGCTAGCGCTGCCATCTCACCAGGATGTGGGGTTAGAACGGTTTGATTGGGCAGTCTATCCGGCCAGTCAGGCAATAAAGCAAGCAATCTCAGCCCATCAGCATCGATGACCAACTTGGATATTGACGTGCGGTCATCTTCTATCAGCCCTCCATCTGTGCCCGCGTCTGGTTGATCTAGCTGCTTAGTTACCAGTAATTGTGATAGAAACTGCCGGGTTGACTCAGCCTGACCCAATCCCGGACCGACGAGAACAGCCCTCGGACGGTCTAGATTCTGGGAGATCACAATGGCAGCGGATTCGGAAATTGCCCCATTTCATGCGGTAAGGGCAGCCATGTTGCTTCCAGAAGGTTGCCTGCCAGCATTCCTTGTAATGGCTCTGGAACAGCTAATATGACTAACCCAGCACCAATGCGGTAAGCAGATTCTCCTGCCAATATGACAGCTCCGGTATAGTTCGCTGAACCAGCAACAATAAGGGCTGTCCCAAATGTACCCTTGTGGGCATCTATTGGGCGAGGCGGCAAATTATGGCTTACGTAACCTTCATCCACTACAAAGCGTTGAATTGCCTCCCAGCTTTTCAACCCAACCGGCAGCCCAATCCCTACAAGCTGCAATTCACCAATATATTTATATGCAGGAAATTTCAATAACCCCATCTTGACCGCCGCCATAGTGACGGTCAATTCAGCCATCAGACATTCCTGCGCAGTTTCACCGCTATCACAATCTACACCGGAGGGACAATCTACGGCAACAACAGATAATGGATAGTCCATACCTGCAATTATCTTTCCTGCGGCTGTCAACAAGCTGGCTAAAGGTCCGTGTAAAGGCAGCTTGATTCCGGTACCAAGTATGCCGTCTAACAGGACGGATGACCCTTGTAGAAAACTCTCCAAATGCTGGTGATCTGTGTCCAGTGCACCGTCAACTAACTCACCACCTCCTTCGATAAATCTATCCAAGAGAGGATCATTCTTTCCCCTTGGGCGTGCTAGATATGCCCTGGTCTGCCAACCCCAATCCGATAAATATGCCAGACATACCAGCGTATCCCCTCCATTATTGCCAGAGCCAATCAATCCTGCCACCGGACCTGGCTTTCGATGCTGGTAGCGCTTGTGTATCACCCGAGCTAACTCCAGACCGGCATTTTCCATCATAATGTCATAAGTGTGACCACTCCGATCTGCCTCTTTCTCGATAGCGATCATTTCTGCGACGCTGACATATTTCATACGAGATTTCTCCTGCACAATTCAATTCCAAATATCTTCGATTACCCAATCCAGATCCAGAGCCGTCAATTTCTCCCGAGAAGGAAATCCTGTGGCTGGGTCCCAATTCCTTGCCTTGTAGTACGCAGCAATCATATCGGGATAATCAGGGACGTAACCTCTCGCATCATCTGAATCTGGGTAGGGAACAAGAAATGCCTTCGGAATCCGGTCATGCTCAGCGCGTAATCCGAGACGATTGTTGATCACCCGCTTCAAGTTCCAACCTCGCTCTCCGGCTTTCAACATCTCGTCTATATCCCATTCAACCGGGCAGGCAGCATTGATCAAGTCCAACAGCCTCCAAGGGGGCAGATTGGCAAAAAAACACAAGACAAGGGAATTAAATACCGTGCGCCAGTCCTGGTGAAGAGCCACATTCGCCGCTTTCTCTCCTCCGTCGAATGGTGAGAATCGCCGGAAACCCAGGCTGGTTTCAACCTGTCCGATCTCAACCATGAAATAATCAGACTGGTTATGGCATCCACCTCTTGGCGAGGTGGCATAAACCAAAGCCATGCCGGTACCGCCTCTGGGGTCCTGGTACGCCAGCTCTAAGCCATTCACCTGTACAGCTTCATCCTCCGCCCCAAATCGCTCTGCGAGCTTCTTCGCACCTTCTGAGAGCAAGGCGCCAAAGCCATCTCGTCTTACTGTCAGGTGGACCAGCTCCTCGATCACTACCTTATCCCCCCATCTGAGATGAAGACCTCCCGTATCACTTCCGGATATGGTCCCATTTTCGAAAAGTTTTATCGCCAGACCGATGGTATTGGAGAGGCTGATGCTGTCCAGCCCGTAGCGATCGCAGAGCTCTCCCATTTTGGTGGCGAAAACATTATCGTTCAGCCAAAGATTTGGCCCAAAGCCTACCAGCGTCTCGTATTCAGGACCTTTGCGTTTAACCCCATCGTCGAGTTTTACAATCCGCCCACATGCGATAACACATGCATGGCACACGCTCACCCCGGCAAGAATAGTCTCCTTAATCACCGCGCCGGTGACTTCCAGCGCTTCAGGGTACTTAACAGATTGGTAGTATTTCTTCGGCATCAATTCCAGGTAATCGAAGTAATCTGCAACACTGGCTGTACCCAACTCGCGTGCAACACTGGATACGGCGTCATCCCTGAGCGCTCGATTGGCGTCGGAGCGCAGCGGCAGGTAGCGCTCTAAATCATAAACGGGCACGCTGCCATGCCCTTGCACGGCAACTGCTTTGAGCCGTTTAGATCCCATCACAGCTCCCAGACCGGTCCTGCCAGCCACGCGACCATGGTCAGCCAGGATCAGCGAAAAAGGTATTCGCGCCTCGCCCGCAGGTCCGATTACTGCCGTGCGCACCTTTCCAGCCGCGAGCTCCTTCTCTATGGCCGATTGTGTCGTGTAAGTATCCAGACCCCAAAGGTGATCGGCGCTGCGGATTTCAACAATCTGGTCTCTGACATATATATAGACTGGGCTTTCACTGAGACCAGTGACCAGCAGCCCATCGAATCCTGCCTTGCGCAGTTCCGGTCCCCAGAAGCCCCCGCAGTTCGATTCCGCCCATAAACCGGTTGCCGGTGACCTGCTGCAGATCACGAACCGTCCTACCGCTGGACCAGCAGTGCCTGTCAATGGTCCGGTAAGGAACAGCAATGGGGTCTGTTCAGCGAAAGGATCAATAGCAGGCTCTAGCTGCTCATACAACATGCGTGCAGCGAGGGATGCACCTCCTAGATAGCTCTCTACCCAGCTCTGTGGGAGATCCAGGAGGTCATGTGAGCCCGTCGACAGATCGATGCTCAGGACCGGCTGCATAGAGGTTCCTCCGTACCATTTTACCTATCAGTTCAGCTTGCATCACGCAGAGTCTACCAGAAAATGATGCTTCACGTTGTTTTATGGACCCCTATTTAAACCACATCCTTGACGCACCCCAATTTCCTAGTATGATTGCACTTGCAGTAAGGTCTACGAAGGGGTCGATTGACACGAAAACCTGAAATAACATCACTTTTATTAGATTTAGAGAAAGGGTCAACAATATGCCGATCCGCATACATCCTACCGCCGACGTCTCTGAGCAGGCACAGATTGGCGATGCGACGAGCATCTGGCACCAGGCCCAGATCCGGGAGGGAGTAACCATAGGCAAACACTGTATCATCGGAAAAGGGGTCTATATTGACGCTGGCGTTGTGATTGGCGACAATGTAAAGATCCAAAACTATGTATCTGTTTTTCATGGTGTTACGCTTGAGGATGGTGTATTTGTCGGTCCGCATGTTTGTTTCACCAACGACCTGCATCCACGGGCAGTTAATCCTGATGGCAGCTTGAAAGCTGCTGACGATTGGGAGCTGAGCAGCACGCTGATACGAAGAGGCGCTGCCCTGGGAGCAAACTCGACAATCGTCTGCGGTACATCCCTCGGTGCCTGGTCCATGGTAGGCGCAGGCAGCGTGGTCACTAAGGATGTCCCGGATCACGGCCTCGTCTGGGGGAATCCAGCCCGCCTGCGAGGGTTCGTGTGTTCATGCGGCACCCGCCTCGATCTCGAGGAGAAAAATAACCAAACCGCGAAAATGCGCTGTCCGGCTTGCGGGAGAATAGTTGAATTAGACATTCAAGAATGGGGAAAAATTTCATGATCAACATTGCCAAACCAATGATCGACCAGGAAGAGAAACAGGCTGTACTGGAAGTGCTTAGAGTCAGGGATCCTCGCTCAAGGTCCTCGAGTGAAAGCATTCGAAGAAGCATTTGCCAGCATGTGCGGAGTAAAATATGCCATCGCAACAACCTCCGGCACCACAGCTCTTCATACGGCACTGCTGGCGGAAGATATCGGGGCGGGGGATGAAGTCATCACCTCCCCATTCACATTTATCGCTTCCGCCAATAGTGTCCTTTACGTAGGCGCTCGACCCGTATTTGTAGATATCGATCCAATTACTTTCAATATCGACCCGCAGCTGATCGAAGCAGCGATTACGCCACATACCAAAGCGATCATGCCTGTCCACCTGTTCGGGCTGAGCTGCGATATGGACCCTATCATGGATATCGCTTCCAGGCATGATCTAAAAGTCATCGAAGACGCCTGCCAGAGCCATGGCGCCAGCTACAACGGGAGAAAGGTCGGCTCCTTCAGTACAGGCACGTTCTCCCTTTATCCTACCAAGAACATGACATCGGCTGAGGGAGGGATGATCACAACAGACGATGATAGCCTGGCAGAAAGCTGCAGGGTGATCCGCCAACACGGCATGCGCCGCAGGTACTACCATGATGAGCTGGGCTTCAATTTTCGAATGACCGATATACATGCTGCAATTGGTCTGGCACAGCTCAAAAAACTCGGTCAATTCAACGTGCGACGCATCGATAATGCCCGCTATCTTACTAAAAACCTGAAAAACGTTCGTGTGCCGCAGATACCGGATGGGCATGAGCATGTTTTCCACCAGTACACCATCCGTGTTCCAGAAGGCAGACGAGACGCTCTCATCGATCATCTAAACCAGCGTGGTATTGGATGTGGTGTCTACTACCCCGTTCCGATCCACAAACAAACTTACTATGTCAATGAGTTAGGGTACAATCAGACTTTGCCTGAATCTGAGAGAGCAGCAGAGGAGGTACTTTCGCTCCCGGTGCATCCTGGATTGAGCCAGACGGATCTGGAAGCGATCGTCACAGCTGTTAATCACTTCTATCTATAATTATGACCACGGATATGAACAGATGTTAAAAGCTGCAGTAATCGGCGTCGGAGCAATGGGTAGGAATCACGCCCGGGTGTACAATGATCTTCCAGATGTACACCTGGTCGCGATAGCCGATCCAGATGCAGAAATCGCCCGCTCGGTAGCCTCTCGGGAAGGGATACGAAGCTACACAAACTATCCTGAGATGCTCGAGAAAGAGCGCCCTGATATCGTCTCGGTTACTGTGCCAACGGCATTGCACTGTGCAGTGTCCATTGACGCATTGGAAGCTGGTGCCCACATTCTGGTTGAAAAGCCGATTGCCAGCTCGCTGGATGAAGGTTGGCAGATCGTGCAGAAAGCTGGCGAGTTGAACAAGAAGTTGATGGTCGGGCATATCGTCCGTTTTAACCCAGCCATTAAGGCTCTGAAAGAGAGAATCTCACGAGGGGAAGCAGGCAGGATATTCCAAATCGCCTGTCGAAGGATAGGTCCATTCCCTGCCCGCATCAGGGATGTCGGGGTCGTGATTGACCTGGCGCCTCATGACCTTGACATTATGCGATTTCTGACCAATTCTAATCCAATCCGGTTGTATGCAGAGACGGAGCAGCGCATCCACACCGATCATGAAGACCTGCTTCTGGGACTGCTCCGTTTCCCAGAAGGAATCACAGGGACGTTAGAGATCAATTGGCTGACCCCAACAAAAGTGCGGGAAGTGTTAGTCCTCGCTGAAAGAGGTTTGTATCGGGTGGACGATCTCACCCAGGACTTGTACTTCTTTGAAAATGCACACGCTGACCAGGTGATTTGGCCGACACTCCAAAATCTCAAGGGTGTCAGCGAAGGGAGCATGACCCGCTATGCCATCCAGCGTTACGAGCCGCTTAAGGCTGAATTACAGGCTTTCATCCGGTCGGTCATGGATGACACACCAGTTCCGGTAGGCGGCGCGGACGGACTGGCAGCGCTCAGCCTTGCATTAGACCTGGTCGAGTCGGGTCAAAAACACAAAGTTATCGAGGTAGAGAGTGAATTTGAGTCTATTACAGGATAAGATTGAAGCCGGCGAAGCCCTCCTGGCAGTTATCGGCCTGGGGTATGTCGGCTTCCCGGTCGCATGCCAGTTCGCCAAAGCGGGATTTGATGTCTTGGGTGTGGATATTCATAATGACCGCATCGATCTGATCAATCAAGGATGGTCCCCGATCGATGGGAATGAGCCGGGGTTAGCAGAGCTTGTCAACGAAGTGACTGCCCAAGGGAGATTACGAGCGACCGCGGATTACACTGAATTGCGTGACCGGGATGTGATCTTGATCACCGTTGAGACCCCGGTAGACGAGAACAATATCCCTAGATACGAAGCGCTTCGATCAGCAGTAGAAGGTCTCGGAAAGGTCATGAAGAAAGGAGCTCTGGTAATCGTTGAGTCGACCATATCCCCAGGGACGATGGAAAAACTGGTGCTTCCCACCCTCGAAGCCAGCACAGGCAGCACATTGAACGAAGGATTCTTCCTGGGTCACTGTCCTGAGCGCGTCATGCCGGGTAAGCTGCTGGCTAACTTAAGATATGTCAGTCGGGTCATCGGTGGTATGACCCCCGAGACAGCGCAAACGATGATCGCCCTGTACCGGCACGTGGTCGAGGCAGACTTGGATCCATCAGATTGTATTACCGCTGAATTGGTTAAGACCACGGAGAACACATACCGAGACGTTCAAATAGCCTTCGCGAATGAGGTAGCATTGATCTGCGAGGCGGTTGGCGGGGATGTGTGGAAAGTGCGCGAGCTGGTGAACAAAACCCCCCACCGCCAGATGCATCTGCCCGGTGCCGGCGTTGGTGGTCACTGCATCCCCAAAGACCCCTGGCTGCTGGTGCACAGCGTGGCGGATAAAGATGTGCCATTGCGTTTGATCCCGGCAGCTCGCGAGATCAACGATTCCATGCCGCAGCATATGTATAACCTGATAAAAGAAGCGTTAAAATCAGTTGGCAGAGAGATATCAGGAGCGCGTATACTCATCCTGGGATATACTTATCTGGCTGATTCGGATGATACCCGCAACAGTCCCAGCGCAGCTCTAGACGAGCTGCTCCGTAAGGCTGGAGCTGATGTCGTGATCCATGACCCCTACATTGAGGAGTATCAAGGTGACATTTATAAGAAAGCTGAGGGATGTCGTGCGGTGGTGATCATGGTCGCTCATAAGGAATATATGGAATTGGATTCCAAGAAATTAATTTCAGTGCTCAGTTCGCTAATAATCATTGATGGAAGAAAAACTCTTGATGTAATACCATTCATCAATGCCGGATATATGATAAGGACAATCGGCCAATTGCCTTACGCATGATTGCCATATTTAGTTCGCCCAATTTACCGAAAATTAAATGATAAGGACTCAGCGGTGAGACCGAATCAACAAGGACAAATACACCTGGTAGGATCTAATAATGAGGGCGATCAGATGGGCAAGGTTGGATTTCGGCCTCATCTCACCATCTTGTTCTTGAGCGCAATTACGATCATAGGCTTAATTGCCTGGCAGACCCCACGTGCGCTTGGTTTATATTATCAAACAAGGGGAGGACAACTTATCGCCATGGTCTTGAATATGAACGATAACAATCCGGCGATAGGCATTACCTATACTCAAGAACCACTAGATGATGAAACATCCCGTGATCTGATCAGTCAAGCACTTGTATACGCACAGAAATCTATCCAATACAATCCAGGTTTAGCAAAAGCTCACTTACTGAGCGGGCAAGCATATTACCTTATAGGGGAGCCAGAAATGGCGATGATAGCTTATCAGGAATATACACGCCTGAAGCCCAACAATCCTCTTGGGGTTATAGAGTTAAGTTTTGCTTATAAGAAAACCTGTGGGTATATCGAAATTGCCAATCATACTGAGGTCCCCCAACAGGATATATCTCTATGCAAAAACACTGATTTTTTATCGGATATACGCAATATGAATAAAGTCGCAGGAGTAAGTACTAATGACTATATAGCAGCTGGTACACAAATATTGGTCAATGGCGATTTCGCAACTGCCATGGAATTCTTTGAGCTCGCACTCATTATTGACCCAAATTCTTGGGAATCTTTGGTTATCAATTGGTACAGTATTTGAGCAAACAGAAGAGTATTCAAAAGCCATTGAAGCATATAAGCGAGCAATTGACATCGATCCAAGTCATGTGGATGCTTATTATAAACTCGGCGATTTGTACTTAACAAAATTAGAGGATTTTAAGTCTGCTCTTAAGACGTACACAACTGCTGCATTTCTTGATCCCATACCGATCGATGCATTTATCAGTATTGGTACAACTCAAGATAGATTGGGCGCAAACACCGACGCGATGATGGCCTATAAAAAAGCAATTGAGCTGAGTAGTCAAATTGTAATAAATTCTAAAGAAGATCGAAGAAAAATTGTTTGGCCCAGATATAAGTTGGGGGAAGTATTTATCAGGTTAGGAGATTTAGATAAGGCTAGGGAAATTATTAAATCTGCGCTGGTTAACGATATCTATCTGGAATGGGGAGATTACTCATACTGGGCTATGGGCCGAATTTCTATGCTAGAAAATCAACCAAATCAGGCTGTTTATTATTTTACCGAAGCGCTTGAAACAAGTAGTTATCCTTATTTGCGTTCAAAAATCTATTGTGACTTAGCCCATGTTTATATTTCTGAAGAAAAGTTTGACCAGGGAATTAATTATCTGCGAAAGGCGAAATCCGAAGATCCAACCAATCCAAATATTTATCTCTACTTAGCAGATATCATGAATCAGATAGGCCATACCGATGACGTAACAAATGAATACAAAGAGTATCTTAAACTTTGGCCTAACGATGAATCTGTCAAAAATTTACTTGCAGAAATTGATCAGGAATAATTTATCAAATGATGAGTAACAATTAATCTCTTTACTGGGTTTAGGTGTCAATGCGTGGGAATACAAACAAAGGCAAAATGGGTTTTGGATTGTGGTCAGTAACCCTCTGAAATAGCTGAGAACATTGCTGTTCTACATCTCCTGCACTCTATGGTTTTTCCACTTAAGAAATCGCGATCAAAATATCAATCAACGCATATCAGGTACTAGCCTTGCTAAAAATTGCGAGAAATTCATTTTTTCAATTTTTTACAAACTCTATCCTCTTGGGATCTTCATTCGTAATCACCACCATTATCGCGAGGACAACAAGTGTCGATACATTGGGTAGATACTCATTAATAATGACCTTTTCTACGCAGTTTATCTTCTTAAGCAGCTTTGGATTGGATATATTATTAATACGAAACGTTGCCAGGGATAAGCCCAACACATCCAAGCTATTCACAAATAGCCTTTTTATAATTGCGATTACTTCGACAATCACGATAATCCTCATGTGGGTCGTTGCGAATCTGGTTGGTTTTCCTCAGGATTTAATTCAACAAATAGGTATTATTGGCTTCTGGATGATCCTCGGAGTAATCCAAGCTATGTTCATGGGGGTGTTTGAGGGTCATGAGATGATGGAATACGCACCTCAATTGTAATATTGGAAAAATTATTTACATTAATAACAATCGTGATCTATTTTAATTTTTTTATTGATCTAAATGGATTCCTTTGGATCCTCGTTATTTCAAGAATTTTAAGTATTTTCGCCAGTATACTCCTATATTTGCGTATGGGGCACAGGCTTGTAAGATTTGAAACAGGACTCATCCGATCCGTAACCCTGACTTCCCTCCCATTTGCTCTCAATATTTTTCTATCAAATATCTATCTTCAATCGGATGTCGTATTACTGCACTGGTTCCGAGGTGATCAAGATATTGGCTATTACAAAGCCGCCACCACTTTTTTTTTGCCTTTATCGATCATAGCAACATCAATTAATCGAGCACTCTTTCCTGTATTATCAAGGTCCTACATTGATGAAAAAAGCAAGTTGGTATTCGCCTTCAGTAAATCCTATCAATACCTATTCGCGCTAGGTATTCCATTAGGAACAATAATTATTTTTCTTGCACCCTACATTATTACTATTGTGTTCGGCGATGCGTATTCTCCTTCAATTCCATCACTACAAATTCTCGCTTTAGCAATCCCTCTACGATTTGTCAATAATACATTGGGAGTAAGCTTAACCTCCATCGACCATCAAAAGCAACGAACGATAGCAATTGCTATAGGTACCATTCTAAATATTACTGCTAACTTGGTTGTTCTCAGGCAATGGGGGTTTATCGGTGCCAGCATTACGACCGTAATAACAGAGATTACCATATTTCTCTTATTACAACTATTTGCCTCAACTCAAATCCACAAAGTCTCATTTTTTAGATCGACCTGGAGAAGCTTCCTCTGTGCCCTGATAATTCCTTTACTTTTCTTAATCTTCGGAACTCGGTATTGGTGGGTTGCCCTCGGACTTTCCCCAATCATCTATACAATCACCTTGTATTTAATAGGTGGAATTTCTGAAAAGGATATCCAGATAATCACCAATATCTTAAGGGAAAAAATCAACAGACTTCCAGCGAATTGACATGAGCACAAGGAATATAATGAATGACACCACCCTACCCCTTATTGCTTGTCCGCAATGTGATTGTAAATTATCTTCGATTATTGAGGCGACCTCCAATTGTCCTCAATGCGGATATTATTATGGAATTAATTCCGGCATCCCGTCTTTCACAAAAGATGATTTTTACTGGGGCGAGATCCCCCAGGATTTGATGCGGGCAGTTAATGCTCATTCCAAAGATCTCGGTTGGAGGCAAGCCCTTACAGATATCGTCCAACCGAACTACCCTGGTTTACCCGAGTATATAACGGCGAAAGGTAGAGCTGATTGGCTATACTTCTCGAAGATCGACAATGACAGCCAGGTATTAGATTTAGGAAGTGGTTGGGGGTCTCTTTCTTGTATCCTAGCCGAACATTCACGACAAGTAACCTCTGTTGAGAGTGTAATTGAAAGAGCTGAGTTTCAAGCTATTAGATGTTCTCAAGAAAATCTTACAAATATATCGGTAATTCACGCCGATGTACATCGTCTCCCTCTGCAAGAAGAACAATTTGATTTGATTGTTTTGAATGGCTTGCTCGAATGGATTCCGATATCAAAACCGGAAAGCAAGCCCCGTCATGCTCAGATTGAAGTACTCAAGCATCTAAGGTCCTTATTAAAACAAAATGGGCAGATTTATGTGGGAATAGAGAATCGGCTTGGTTATCAATTCTTCTTAGGAGCTCCAGACCACACCGGTCACGCCTATACGAGTATTATGCCAAGATGGATGGCAAGCCTATATTTAAGTGCAAGATCTCGAATCTTAAAAGACACCCCATATCGACTGGTTAATAATATGTCTCATTATAGAACATATACCTACACTGATATTGGATATCGGAAATTATTTGAGGAAGCCGGGTATATGGATATAGATATATATACCATGATCCCAAGTTACAATAAGCCTTATGTTATGTTTCGCTCCGACGATTTTAACTCGTTTTGTTATTATCTCAACAACCTGTTAATTACATCTTCAAAAAGTAAGTTATTTCTAAAACTCTTAAAGCTACGAATAAAAGTCCTTCCTCGCATTTTTGCCCCCTGTTTTGGTGTATTTGCTCAAAAAGGAATCAACACATGATAGACGAAATCTCTGCTTTCATAAAGCAACATTGGAACCAGTGGTTTTCAGGTTGGCCGGCTCCGAGATACATTCGCTATTTAAAAACCACATCTTCTCTAATATCCAGAAGTTATATAAACCTATTCATATTTTGGGAAGATAATCCAGAACCTACATTGCTCCTTCGTATACCCAGAGATCCTGAATCAATAGAGCGCTTATTGGCGCAAGATGCTAATTTCCGAAAAATAAAATCTCTCCTGAACGATACGTTTATCTCACATTTGCCAGAGGAGTTCGGTATTTATGAAGTGAACAATATCCATTTCAGCGTTTCATTGATAAATGATTTGCCTCCTATGATCCCCTCCTCAACGGAAAGTGAGCAGATAATAAACGAATTCAAAGATAGCCTGGAATGGTTGTTAGCCTTCCATGAAGCTACGACATCACATTTCACACCTTATAATACTGAAATAATTAATTCAACCATTCTTAAGGTGGTCGATGACGGGCAAAGAAATGGGATGTTTTCTCCGATCGAGAATTCATTAATTCGGAATATAGTTGAAAAAGCTAGGCAAAGTATCGGGCTTCTCATCCCAATCGGCTGGATTCATGGAGATTTCTGGCCGCGCAATATTCTGGTTGACCATAGCACCTTCATTGTTATCGATTGGGAACACTGCAAAGATAACGCACTTCCATTCTTGGATTTGTTCATATTTTGTTTGGGTTATGGACTTTGTCTTGAGCCTGCCGGAGACAATAAGTCATTGATAGTTTTCGTAAAACATTCTTTACTCCCGGAATAATATCGAAATCATCTGAAACGTTCCTTCTAGATTACATGGAAAGGAGAGGAATCGATCCAATATTTGGAGAGATTTATTTTCCCATAACAATCCTCGAATTAGAACTTAGACAAAAGGTCTCTGAGAGCAATTCCGGGAACCATGTCACATCATTTGATCGCTTTTCTTATCTTGCGAATCATTATGGGGAGAAATTGATCAATTTTTCTACATCAAGTTGAATTTATATAAGATGATTGGATAAATATGCAGCCCCTGATTTCTGTTCTCATTCCTATGTATAACGCTGGCGAAGGGATCCGTATAACGCTCCATTCCATTGCTAATCAAACTTATCAAGACTTTGAAGTTATCATTCTCGATGATGGTTCTACTGATGACAGTGTTTCAATTGCTCAAGAAACATATCCAGAAGCCTATATTATTCATCAGCCTAATTCTGGGATCACCGCAGCATTAAACAATGGATTGAAAGTATGTCGTGGCGATTTGATTGCACGTATAGACTGTTATGATTTTGCATACCCAAAACGCTTTGAATATCAGGTTCAGGCACTCAGCAGTGATAGTTCACTCGGCGTTGTAAGTGGGCACATGATGTTATACGATAAGAATGGTAAGGATCTTGGTGTATGTAAGTACCCAACGACACCTGAGGAGACTATACAAGAACTCCTTCTTGGAAATTCTTCAATTTCACATACGGGAGCAATGATCCGTAAGAGTGTCATAGATATGGTTGGGGGCTATGATCCGTTTTATGTTGGCAGAGAAGATTTCGAGTTGTGGTGCCGGATTTCATTAGTGGCAAATATATCGAATGTTGATAACCTAATTATGCGTGTTTTAAGCATCGAGGATGGACTCTCATATAGTGGGGTTTATCTTTATCCATTAATGGAACTGGCATTAATTGAAAGAGGAGAAAGAGCACATAAAGGAGTAGGATGGAAGAACCTTGCTCTGCGCGAACAATATCTCCATCGGATAATCGAGCTTAAGAAAACCGAAAAAACCAAGAAAGGATTGAAGCGTCTGAATGCGGTCTTTTATGCAAAGAGGGCTGGTTTTTTACTCAGATCAGGAAATCGATTAGGGGCATTAAAAGAATATATCAAGTGTACATCAAATGACTTATCCTACATGAAGGGCTGGACTGGCATCGCTTCTTCGTTGTTGTTACCGATTTATATTCACCGGAAATTTGTAAGACTATATAAAAAGCTGAGTATGCAGGCTTACCAAAAGGAACAATGGGATAGAATTCGGCCTAAATGATTAAGAGAATATATCTATTTTCCTTCCTGTTTGCCTCCCTTCTACTTCTGAGCTCAACACCAATGAGTTTGAGTAGATATAACCTTTCCGATTTTACAACAATGATCATAAGCGGTCAGGGCAATATGTATTCACGACTGCTCTGGCTTATTGTCTTTGGTATTACAGCAATTATATTTTTGAACAAACCCATAAAATCAGTTTTTAAGTCTAGATTATTCATTTTCCTAATAATATACATAATCTCAATTCTAATCTCGTCAGTTATATCAATATATTCTAGCTATAGTCTAGTAAGAGTTACATCTTTCTTGGTGTATTTACTATCTGCTCCTGTAGCTACACTATTAGTACTTAATAATCAAGACGTTATCACCCAACAGCGGACAATATTTTTTGTGTTGGTATTGTCTTTGGTTAGCTCGGTGATACTCGCGCTCGTAATCCCAGACTTTGCAATATCAGGTTCCCGAAATCGTTTCGTTGGTATCTATTCATATCCAAATATGGCATCTAGATTTGCAGTATTAGTATTGTTGTTTACATGGTTATTCCCAAAGAATTGGTTACGGAATTGGGAGATGTGGTTACTGTGGTTAGCAACTCCATTATGGATTCTTATAATAATATTGACAGAATCAAGGTCAACAATAGTTGGATTATTCCTGGTGATTGCATATATGTTGTGGAAAAAACACAAACATCTAAAAATCGCTGTTATCCTTACAACTCCACTTATTATTGTTGGAACTATAACTGCAAGCAATTATCTATACGAATTACTAATCAGTTCATTTGGATTCTTTCCTCACTCTTCAGTATTGACTATTCAAGAAGAATTGTTTACCTTAACTGGTAGAACAGGTCTTTGGTTAGTAATACTTAAAAATTTTCCGATAAGCCTAAACGGTATCGGCTATAAAACTCTCTTTTACTCAAATAATGGGGTAATTATCCAATCAGGGGTCGTTGGGATATTTGGAGGGGCGCACAATGCCTATATTGAGCCGATTATCGAGACCGGAATCATCGGGGCTGCCAGCCTAATCCTATTACTCTACTCCCTTGTCAAATCTATAGCTTCTTTACCATCATCAATGAGCAATGATATTGGTCAATATAGATTATTGATGATCACCTTTATGATATTTATCTTCAGCCAAAGTCTACTAGAAGGACTATTCGATAATGGTAATATCTTTTACTGGCTACTTATCTACTATGGTTTTTTATGTCAGAGAATACCACGGATTGAAGAGCAACGAGTATCCAATAGCCATAGTATCCATACGTAAAACAAAGAGTAATTTATATATGGCCCTTACTGGATCGGAGGTTTTTGATGCTAAATAGGTTCAAATTCAGTGAGATGACTCTAGCTAGATTTTTTTCTGCGATAAGTAGAAGGATACAAGATCTTCCACATTTGATCGCGTGGAATAAGATAGAATCACACCTCGAGCTCCAATCAATTTCGCTTAGGTAAATATTACAATAAGCACAAGGGAGAACGTTGCATCATAATAGCAAATGGTCCAAGCTTAGCTGAAATGGATCTCTCCCCATTGAAGGAGGAAATTACATTCGGAATGAATCGGATATATTTGTTATTTGATCAACTCGTCTTTACACCATATTATTATGTCTGTGTTAATGAATTTGTTATAAACGAATTTGCGCATGACATCAAAATGCTACCGATGCCAAAGTTCTTGAACTGGAATAAAAGATTTCTATTTGATATCGATGATGAAAATACTCAGTTCATACGTCTGAGCATGGGAATTAAGGATTACTTCGGCAAGGACCCAAGGCAGCCGTTAGCAAGTGGAGGAACTGTAACATATAATGCTCTGCAACTCGCTTATTATATGGGATTCATAGAAGTGGTAATAATCGGCCTTGACCATAGCTACAAAGAGAAAGGTACACCGAATAAACTAGAAATTAGATCCTCAGACAAGGACGAAAGTCATTTTCATCCAAATTACTTTCCACGAGGCACAAAATGGCAGCTACCAGATTTGCTCCGTTCTGAGGTTGCATACAAATTAGCACGTGATGCTTTTGAAGCTGATAATAGAAAAGTAATCGACGCGACAATCGATGGGAGATGCCAAATCTTTCAAAAAGAAGATTACTATTCAATCTTTTCGGTCAGTTAATATAAAAACAAAGCTACCAAATCAATTGAGACAAGAATGATAGATACTACATCACATGCTGGGGTACAACATTTTTGCAAAACGATTTCTGACCGTGGGTTTGATACAACAAATAAAATCGGGTTGGTCATCGGGTTTGGAGAAGGCCACGAAGCGAACTATCTTTCCCGTGAGTTGGGAACAAAAATTATTGGAATTGACAAAAATTTAAGAATTCCAGAAGGGGAAGAGGTTATATTTTTACCTGTATTATCTAGTGCCCTTCAGCTGCCATATCCTAATAACTCATTCGATTTTATCTTCTATCATCATGTAATAGAGCATGTACCTGATGCACGAACTTCTTTGCTCGAGATCGATAGAGTGTTGCGTCCCGGAGGACTACTATACATTGGAACACCAAATCGTCACCGTATTATCGGATACATAGGGGCATATCAGGTCTCAACGCGGCGTAAGATCCGCAATAATATTGTTGATTATAAAGCCAGATTGATGGGAAAATTCAGTAATGAACAAGGTGCTCATGCAGGTTTCAGTAAAAGTGAGTTAGAGCAAATGTTGCTAAAGCATTATATTAATATAGATTGGCTAACGTCAGATTATTTGCATTACAAGTATAAATCCAGGATACCCAGGCTATTATTATCAGCAATTACTTCAAAATTTCTGCTCGATATTACTGCGCCATCGATATATGTCCTATGTAATAAACCGCATGACGCTGAACATCTTGAATACAAGATAATGAATATACTCGGGATCAACATGGATTGTCTATCCTATGAAGATATGTATCCATTGTTTGATAAATGGCTAGAAGACAAGAGTGAACGATCACATTCAATAGCATTAATCAATGTCAACTGCTGTGTATCATCATTATTTGATAAGAAATTGAGATGTGTCTATAACAATGCAGATTTGGTTGGTATAGATAGCATGCCCTTCTTATACTGGGCTCGCACTTTCTACCATAAAGGTGCCGATCAATTCTATGCTCCTGACCTAATGTTCGAATTGAGCAGCAGTGTGAAAAATACCGGCTATACTTTTTTTCTCTACGGGGGATATCCTGATGCACCTGAGAAGATGGAACAGTACCTCCACAAGCATTTCGAAGAAATTCAAGTCGTTGGGAAATACTCTCCCCCATTCAGACCTCTTACCGACGAGGAGGATGAAGCAATATGCGATATGATTAATTCAGCCCACCCAGACATCATTTGGGTTGGCCTAGGATCCCCAAAGCAAGACATCTGGATTAATGACCATAGAGAAAAAATAAGGGGAACCATAATGATAGCTTCCGGAGCAACTTTCGATTTCTTTAGCGGCAATATTAAACAAGCTCCAAAATGGATCCGAAATATTGGATTCGAATGGTTGTATCGATTAACCAAGGATTTTCGTAGACTATGGAAGCGTTATACGATCTATAATATTGTTTTTATGGTTGCTTTTGTGTTGCAGTTATTGAGTATTATTAAGTTTGATAATCATGAAAACACAACGAAGAGGAGATAACCATGGACTGGACTCAACGGTCTGTACTAATTACAGGAGGAGCATCATTTATTGGTTCACATCTTGTTGATGCATTAGTTGAGAGAAAGGCTAAAGTACGCGTTGTCGATGATCTAAGTAGTGGTAAGTTAGAAAATATCCAAGGTAAGATCGAGAAAGGACTAATTGAATTTAATAACCAGGATTTATTACAGCCTGGAGTTGCTGAAGAAGCAGTTAAGGGTATGGACGTAGTGTTTCACCTGGCAGCCATCCACGGCGGGCGCGGCTATATTGATTCTCACCAGGCAAAATGCGCCCAAAATCTGATCATTGATGGTCAAATTATCAAAGCAGCAGGTGAAGCCCGTATAGAGAAGTTTATTTTTGCTTCCTCTGGGTGCGTATATCCTGTTAGCATGCAAATGGACACTGCCAGGGAAGTATACTTGACCGAAGCCATGGTTGGTCCTCCTTATGAGGCAGACGATACTTATGGTTGGGCAAAATTGATGGCAGAGATATCATTAGAAGCCTATTATCACGATACTGGGCTAAATTCTGTATCTTGCCGTTTTTTTACTGCCTATGGTGAACGATGTACAGAAAATCACGCCATTATCGCAATGATTGGTCGAGCTTTTCTGAAGCAAAACCCCTTTGAGGTTTGGGGAGATGGAACGCAAATTCGCAACTGGACTTATGTTGGCGACATTGTTGAAGGAATGATACTGGCCGGAGAGAAGATCGATGATGCAACCGCCATCAATCTAGGCACTGAAGAACGAATACGGGTAATTGATGCAGTTAATGGCATTTTAAGCTATACCGGACATAAGGCGGAAATAAAACTTCTTCGAGATATGCCAACAGGACCGCTTAACAGGGTTGCTGATAACCAATTAGCTAAAAACCTACTTGGCTGGAAACCAAAAACAAATTTTATCGATGGGTTGCACAAAACAATTGATTGGTATTACTCGACGAAGGATCGAGATATTATCGGCTCTACGTTTGATCGACTCCTAATCGAGCGTTGAACCCTATGTAGAACCAAGCATATTCTGCAAAATCAGTATCTTTGTTAATGAGTAAGTAGTTCAGCAGCAGTCGCCTGGGTAATCCCATCCTCTGCAAGCAACCTCTAGGTGTTATAATGAATCCTGCCGTAATTCAAATCTAAACTAAAAGTAGCTTTCATTCGATGCAGAACAAACGAGTCGGTGAGTAAGATTTGGCTGACTAACACCTGGAGGAGAAGGTTGTTTCGCCGCTATTCGGTAAATTTCGCTCTGCTGTCAATGGGCATCGATGCTATTTTTGTCGTGGCGTCGCTAGCAATTGCCACCTACATTCGGCCCACTCCTGAGCGAACTACCTTTTGCACAGGAAATCCTCATGTACTTACCTGTGCCTGGGATACTTTATCCAATATTTGCTGCTGTTTGGGTTCTGGTCTTCCTCCTGCTGTCAGTATACGATGGTCGCCGCAACGTCTATCTAGCAGATGAACTATCCAGCCTGACCGCAGGTACCCTCCTCGCAGGGGTGGCTTTAGCGGGTGCTCTATATCTATCCTATAGGGAAGTCTCGCGATTATTATTTATATTCTTCGTGTTGGTCTGTTATGGGAGCCTGATCTCTTGGCGATTGGCGGTTAGACTTGTTTTTCGTAAGCTAAACGGAAAAGCAATTCAGAACCGACAGGTTCTGATCATCGGTGCTGGACCGGTTGGGAGAGGCTTGCAGGAGAAAATCGATGCACTACCATATCTGGGTCTTAGATTGGTGGGATATTTAGATGACGATCCAACGAAACGTTCGCTATTCAAAAGGATGTACTGGGTTCATTGAAAGATGCACGTATTATATTGTCGCAAAATCATATCGACGATATCGTAATCGCCTTGCCCCGCCGTGCTTATGAAGAGGTCAACAACCTGGTAGCCGAGCTTCACGACCTACCGGTAAAAGTTTGGGTCATCCCGGATTATTTTCATCTGGCATTGCACAAAGCGGTATCCGATGATTTCGCCGGCATTCCAATGCTGGATTTGAGAGCTCCGGCTTTGAACGATTATCAGCGTATGATGAAACGTGCATTCGATCTATTCTTTACCGCCATTCTTTTGCCTTTTGTTGCGGTCTTGATGGGTGATAATTGCAATCTTGATCAGAGTTGAAGGTCCTGGAACGATATTCATGCGCCAGAAGCGTGTTGGTGAGAACGGACGTGTCTTCGAGATGTTCAAGTTTCGCAGTATGGTTGCTCGAAGCTGAAGAATTGCGCCATCTTGGTAGAACGCGTTACGATGACGATGGTCACCTGATTCATAAAATACCGAACGATCCACGTGTCACCAGCATCGGTCGCTTTCTTCGGAAGACCAGCCTGGATGAATTGCCACAGATAATCAACATTCTCAAAGGCGAGATGAGCCTGGTCGGACCACGACCAGAGCTGCCCTATCTGGTAAAAATGTACGAGCCATGGCAGCACAAGCGTTTCGCCGTCCCACAGGGGGTCACCGGCTGGTGGCAGGTGAACGGGCGCAGTGAGAAGCCAATGCACCTCAACACGGAACACGATCTCTATTACGTACAAAATTACTCCCTCTTACTCGATATTCAGATCTTATTGAAAACCATCTGGGTAGTCTTGCGCGGGAAGGGGGCATTCTAACTACCCTAGCTTCCAATGAATTCTCTACGCAACTTCATAAATAAGTGAGGAAAACCATGAACGATGGTGATATTGACCTGCGACCATATATTTCCATATTGCTCAACAATAAATTGTGGATCATACTTTTTGGCATATTATTCGGGGTTGTAGCTTTGTCTGCCACCTTATTGACCCAGCGTGTCTACACCGCCACTGCTACTTTGTTATTAACCCGCAGCCGATCCATGCTGTCCTTAGCGGATCAGTTCCCCACCATCACTGAACCCATTGATTCGCGTTCCAGAATGGATGCCCTGATGGCAATTGCAAAGGGGGATGCGATTGCCAATATGACACTGCAGTCACTGGGCGATTCCATTCCAGAGAATTATCGCTCAATTGAGGACATCATTTCGATCGTATCTGTACAAAATAACGGCGACAGCATCAGCGTTTCGGCTACGACCAACGACCCTCAATTATCTGCAAATATTGCTAATAGCTGGACCGACCATATTGTTGAGACCATTAATATTGCATACAGCGGTGAGCAGCCATTGATCAAGATCCAGGAAAGGTTACAGACGGCTGAAGAAGAGTATGATTCAGCCCAGAAGTCTCTGGAAAATTTTATTCGAGAGAATCCCAAAAAAGATCTCGAAACAAGATTGAACGAGGCCACCAGTGTTCTGACAAGTTATGGCAACGAGACTGCGGTTCAAATGATCTACTATATCAACCGCAAACAGGCGATGCAAGAGCTGCAAGAACAAGCAACAGCATTGAAAGGCCAGTTAGAGAGCGGCAATCGTTCTGCCGCTGGTAACATTGGAGATGCGTTGGCAGTCATTTTAGCTCGCATGAATGCCATCTCATCCAAGAGCATCATTACCAGCATTCAAGGCTCCACCACAAATCCCAACCCACAAGGTCCTACCAGCAATGTGCTCCCTCAGCAGAATGCGATAATAAACTTACAAATTGACGGGAAATTTCCATCTAATGGGACAACAGGATACAGTGCTGAGATCGATGCGATCATCGATCTCGCTCAGGAGGAGAAGAAGAAAGCCGACGAGAATATCCAGCGGTTGATGCAGCAAGTCGTCGATCCTGACCCATCCCGTTTAGCGGTCATAGCGCGCGCTGGGGATGAAATCCAGGCGCTGGAGCAGCAGATCGAAGAAGCAAGATCTACTGAGCTGGAGCTGTCGAGCAGTCGCGATCTGGCCTGGGAAGCTTATCAGGCATTATCCCAGAAAGAGGCAGAGATCAAAAACGCGACCCTGACAAACAACCAGGTCACATTGGCCAGCCAGGCTATTGTGCCGAAGACGCCCGATCCCCGCGGTACGGTACAAAAGACAGCTATTGCCGGTGTTGTAGGGGTGATCATTGCGACAATATTCGTTGTGGGGTTATATTGGTGGAGACAGTTCAACCTGACCGATGCGTTAGACTGAGGCTGATTTAAATCGCAATATTATGGCGGAAACCAAACGCCAGACATTAGTTGAAAGTTATTTCAAGGAGCATCGGATATTAATCCTGGTGCTCCTTGTTGGGATTATCCATGGAATAATCTATCTCCGGCTTGTCCCACCCTGGCAGCATTATGACGAACCAGGACATGTAGAATATGCCTGGCTGATTGCCGACCGCCTACGTATCCCCGAATTAGGTGACTTCGATCAATCAATGCGCAGGGAGATGGCTGCATCGATGATTGAGTTCGATTTTTTCAAGAACCTGGATTTCCGACCAAATCTCCTTTCCCAAAACGAGCCGATCTGGATCGGACACTCGCAAGTTTTCGGGCTGCCGCTGTATTACGCATTCGTTGCGCTGCCCCTGCGCCTGATCCGGTATTCTGATATCACTTTCCAGCTGTATTTAGGAAGGGCTGTCTCACTATTCCTATATTTAATTACGATCATAGCAGCTTACGGGATCGTTCGAGAGATCACACCTGAAAAGCATCCGCTGCGATGGATGGTGCCGCTCACCTTGGCCCTATTGCCGGGGTTTGTTGACCTTATGACTGCAGTGAACGATGACGTCGGTGCAACAGCAGCATTCTCTCTTTTTCTATGGGCTGGAGTACGCATCATCCAGAAGGGATTTTCATGGCTGCGAGTCGCTGCCCTTATTCTAACAACGACAGCTTGTGCGTTCACTAAAAATACCGTAATCATCGCGCTGATCTTGGCGATGATCCCCATCCTGATCAGGTTATTTGGAAGTATCCGGCGACGTTATCTGTGGTCGGGAATTATTGTCATAGGATTGGTGCTGATCTTTGCAACAATACGTACCGGGGATTCGGCTAGCTGGCATCGCTCGACCGGGCAGCCAATAAGCACAAGCACATCCAAGGTTGAGGCGCCAATCGGAAGAGATGCTTTTCAATTAAACAGCACCGCCGGGATCGTACAGCTCATCCCGATTTCGGATATTAGGGAATTACAAGGCAAGATAGTTACCGTCGGAGCCTGGATCTGGGCAGACAAACCCACCCAGGCTCGGACGCCATTTCTAAAATACCACGGTATGGAGACAACACAGACAGTCGAAGTCAACCGCAAACCGGTATTCCATGCACACAGTGTATCTCTGCCCGATAACCTAGCGCAGCTCCGCCTCACAATAAGCCCGGGTAATATTGCTGAGCAGGGGGGGGAAATATATTACGATGGGATTGTCCTCGTGGAAGGCGATCTCAGCCAGGCAGGTATACCTTTGGCGAAAGACGTCGATGCCAGCCGTGTCTCGTGGAACGGGACCGAGCTTAGGAATTACATCCGCAATGCTTCATCTGAAAGGAATTGGATCGTCATTCGTCCGGCTGTAGACAGGCTGCTGGACTACTACGTTCCTGGTACGATTGGCTTGTACTTAAGTCTTTTTCAAGACTGGCGCAGTACAGCCTGGTACTATGAACTAACGCTCGAAAACCTGCATCAGACTTTCTGGGCAAAATTTGGTTGGGGACACGTTCGTTTGCTCGGCGATTATACCTACACCATGCTCGCGTTGATCGCGTTCGCTGGTCTTATCGGAGCAGGAATTTCTATATTTCGGCAATGGTATGATCTGCCATTGAACGCATATCTATTCATTTTTATCTCGGGTGTGATAATCTGGCTATTCACGATGCTGCGAGGATTGACTTCGATCATGGATATCCTTTTCATCCCTTCTGCCAGATATGCATACCCAGCCATAATACCAACAACGTTGGCACTGAACATGGGCTGGCTTGAGATCACCCGGCCGTTGAACGCGAGAATTAAACACGGTGTCCTGGTGGGGATATTTATCTTATTCTGGGCAGCGCTGGACATCCTGGCAATTGCCAGCATTATGAATTATTATGCATGAACACGTAGGGGTTTATGGAGTTGAGTGTTCTATTCAAGGGAGCTGGATAAGGATGAAGTACTCAGATTACTGGATTAATACCGGCAGAGTTAAAGGCACTTAATCGACGATGGATTCCGGCTTGAACCATACGATCAATATTCTTGGAGTTCCCGTCGGAACCCAGACATCAGGTATGTTAATCCAGTTCATCGCTGATTGTATAGATCATGGCGATCGCAGCATAATCGCTTATATCAATATCCACGCCATCAACCAGGCAATAAAATATCCCTGGTACAGGGAATTTCTCAATAAAGCGTCTCGAACATACTGTGATGGGTATGGGGTAAAGCTGGGTGCTTCCATCCTTGGTCACCACATTCCAGAACGATACACGGCTCCCGATTGGCTTCCAGATCTGGCGTCAACTTGTGCTCACAAAGGTTATACGATGTATTTTTTGGGTGCAGAACCGGGAGTAGCTGAGCGGGCAGCACAAAGCTTATCCAGGTTAGAACCAGGTTTACAGGTTATCGATACCCATCACGGTTACTTTGATACTGCATACAATTGTCCTGAAAATACCGCAGTTATCCAATTATTGAATGATCGGGAGATCGATATCCTTGTCCTGGGTTTGGGCACCCCGCTGCAGGAAAAGTGGCTGCTGGAGAACTGGGACCGGCTTAGCTGCAGGGTAGCGCTGCCGGTTGGTGCTGCCTTTGACTATCTAGCTGGGACTGCCTGGCGTGCGCCTCGCTGGATGACCGATCACGGCTTCGAATGGCTGGGCAGGCTGCTGGTAAATCCCCTCCGATTTTGGAGGCGCTATCTCCTGGGCATCCCCAAATTTTTTTACCACTTATTCAGGCAGAGGTCTGGTTACTACACAGAGTAATTGCGCTATTGACGTTCAGATAAATTGGGCAAGTCTCAGAGCTATCAAAATGCGGTATACGAGCTTAACCAATTATCGTAAACGTCAATAGTTGGCGATAAGTATTTTTCACTACGATGAGGAGCGAAAAAACAAAAACCCCCGATTGGGGGTTAAGAGTGGCGAGGGTGGGATTTGAACCCACGACCAAGGGCTTATGAGTCCCCTGCTCTACCACTGAGCTACCTCGCCGAAGTTGAATGCTCCCTCTTGAAGCGGCAAAATCTTACTATGCTCATACGATTTTGTCAACCAGCGTGCTGCCGAATTGGCATAATGCCCGGTAATAGGGTTCGATGCTGGGGATGAAATGCTTTTCATCCTTGGCGTGTGGACCCAGTCCGCTCTGTCCCCACACAACACCTTGACCGTTTGGTGCAAATCGCGAACTGGTGCCAGGCAGCTTGCGCCCCAAGTCAGGCTCATTCCCAGAGGCTATGCGCAGCGAATTCGATCAAAGCGATAAGGTAGGGGTTGTCCTTCCGGCAGGCGATCCCATTCTCCATTGCTAAAATGTTCATCTCCAGCTCATTCGACTGGCAATATTGGTTGATCTCACCATGCAGCGCCGCCAGATCATCCTGAGGTATCGGGCGTACTTCCACCCCCAGGATGCCTTGATCAGCGCTTATATTATATATTCCTTCAGTGCCCACCTGGATGAACGGGAACTTCACCTGGGATATCCAGCCGTCTGAACTGACAAGTTTGAGATGCTTGCTCAGAATTCTTTCCATATCCGACTTAACCAAAAGCATCCGCTCGGTTAAATCGCGTTCTGGCTTCGCGACGCCAGTATGATCCCGCCTGCCCTCTCCCGAGAATGGTAAACCGCATCAGACCCCGGTTCTCTATGCACACCTCTCCCCATAGGTCTGTGCCAGATTCTCCGGTTCGCTCTCCTGCGATGAACAATTCCGGTTGGTAGTTATCTTCTTCAGCCAGTATACGCAGCACGTGCGGCGTACCCATCGCCTCGGTTTCACCGTTCTCCTCGTTTCCTACCAGCAGCAGGTTGACCGGTGGGAAGGGCGGGCCGGCTATCAGCATATCCTTCATCCAGACCAGGAACGTTGCCACAACGGTCTTCATATCTGCGGCTCCGCGCCCCCACAGATAGTCTCCATCGATACGGGGGTCGAATTGACTCTCATCTGGGTCTGGCTCGACGACATCGAAATGACCTGCCAGCATTACTGGTGCATGCATCTGACCTGGAAATCCGATCAGCAAGGCAGGATATTTATCCTGATAATAGTAGCGAACACCCAATCCACGATATTTCACGTAGTCATAGACCAAAGTCGCGGCTCGTTTCACCTCATCAAGTCGTTCATTGGGACAGGCAGTCACGGATGGAATTCGGATCAGTTCCTGAGCTAATGGGAGAATCTCTGAGGTTTTGTCAGGGAAATTTATCTCAATGAAATCATCCATACGCCGGTGAAAGCGGATTGGAGCTAGTGGATCTGCATGAACATCATCCCTGGCACGCTGAAGGAATTCGCTGAACTTAGTCGACTCCTCATAGAGCTTCCGGTACTCCACTGCTATGTTCTCAATATCCTGAATAACCTGCTGCTTGCGTTCCTGTGCCAGCATACGCAGCAAATCTGTAGGGACAATATCATCCCCACCGATCTGGCTCTTTAATCGATCCCGGAATTGTTCAGCAGTGTTTGGCATCCCTTCGGACATCGAGACAAGTGGAGTGAGGTCTTGCCACAGGTTCAATACTTCTGCCAGCGGGCGTAGTTCCTCCAATGTCCAGCTCAAAAACTCACGCATGGCAACCGGCTTACCGGTGAATGGGTTCTCGATCTCCGCGTGGAGACCGTGACGGGCAGCAATCTCTTCATTGCGGCGTGCCAGCTCGATATCCTCCTTTTCGTACCTGAAGGCGCGCCCGAATTGAGCGTCAGCATAAAACCGGATGAGCAGTAGGTGTTTAAGCGTCAAATTGGCGATATCGATATCCATCGGATGACCGCCATCATCCGTCCGCACTTCAACACGTGACATTGGCAGGTTAATTCGGGCACGTAGGTTTTGTTTCTCTATCTGCTCAGCCATCTCCTCCAGGCTCGGCGCGGCATCCAAGACATATAAACCCCGCGAGTAAATATCATCCAATTGTTCACTGGTAACAGCAATCAATCGCTCAACCGGTTCCGCAAACGACCTCGCCCGGATTGGCGTCCAGTTATTATTCCCAAAGCGGACTCCGCTTCTGACGAGCTCATAGGATAGATGAATGTAGTCATCATAAGAGCGATAAAGCATCGGTAAATCGATACCGCCCGGATTGGGGAATGTCAGATTGCGGATAGAATCGACCTCTGTGAGGATGACAACCGGCTGGTTGCCGTGCATATCAGCCTGGAATGGCGTCGAAGCGCTGGTAGCGATAAACAGTGCCGCAAATGCGCGCATCAATCGAGTAGCTGTGATGTATACCTGATTCTTGTAATCATCGAACTGCGAGTCACCTCGGTTAGTAGCAGGCATGTGCATAAAATCCCACGCCAGTAGCGGCTCTGGCAGAGAAAGATTGGCATGTGTGCCGGCAGTGGCTAGATCCTCTCCGTACAGGTCGACACATCGCTCCAGATAACGCCGCTTTGCAAGATGCCAAGAATCAGGGATTGCCTGCTTGTTGATCTCTGTTTTATATAACAGATTTCCGTGCCAGGTATACAGCTCTTTTTTGAACTGGCGACCTGATTTGTTAAGCGCGTTTAGCAATATGCCTTCCATCAACCGGGCTTCATATACAGCGCCTTTCGGGCTGTAATATGGTCGGGTTGCCCACTCGATCATCCAGTGAAACACTTCAAGCTGGCTGTGATCTACCACCCAATTCGGTAAAGCTTCGCTTCTCAGATAATCTACGAAAGATTTTTTACCGGGACCGGATCCGACTGTCAATAACGGTCTGAGCTGGTCATCCAGCAAATTCCACTCCAGCTCCATACCACAGACACCGTTTTCCGGCTTATCCCGCAATGCGGTATCGAGAGCAAGTTTATATTTTTCTGCGAATAGGATAGGGTCAAACATAATGTCTCATTCCAGGGTGGAAAGACCCTCAACCAATCTCTCTAATGCACCCCTGGTTTTCTCCGGAGGGGTCGCATATGAGAATCTAATCCATTCACCGCCGTACTGTGAGAAAAACGCTCCAGGAACAACAGCTAGACCGTGCTCTTCGGCCATATATTGACCCATGGGTTCGCTATCATCCCAGCCACGTGAGTGGAGCCATTTCCCGATATTTATGAATGCATAATATCCTTTTCCAAGAATATATTTGAACTCATTCTGATCCAAGAAGCGTTTCAGTACAATTCGGCTTTCATTCGTGGGGTATACGATCGATCGACTGGCGTTCTTGTATCCCATCTCGTAGGCTGCCATGGCTACGGCAAGCGAATAATACGGCGGAATAACTGTGTGAGATGCACGGGCAACAATGAATTTGATTACCTCTTCAGATGCAATCAGGTGACAGTTACGGATGTTGGATGCACCCAGGCTTTTGGTGATCCCATCCAGAAACATCAGTCTCTTACGTTCCTCTGGCTCAAAGAGACTAACAAAGTAATTCAAATCCATCGGCTCTCCATCCGTAATATAGTGATACATCCAGTCGAAGAGCACAAATGCAGCGCCGGATTCGAGGGCAGTCTTCGCCAATCTTGCTTGTCGTTCAGCTGATATCGTCAGACCAGTAGGATTATCTGGGGATGTAATCACCAATCCTGCGATTTTTCTCCCGCTCCTGGCTGCATACTCAATGCAGGCACGCAATCCATCTTCGCTATACGCCCACCCCTTATCTGCTTCACCTGGGGCATAGAGCACATTTGCACCTATACCATATGGACCCCAGTTGTAGGATATCCAGGGAACACGCGAGACCACGATGGCATCTCCCTGCCTGCCGTGACCAAGAGCCAACATCGCCTGATAAGCCTTCATCAATGCGTCTCTCCCGCCAACGGCTGCCAGTACGTTCATCGGCGAATATCCAGTGTCTGGGTCGATTTTCCAGTATTGTTCGATCACCGACCGGCGGTAATCGTCGCTGCCAAATGGCATGTCATAAGCAGTTCCGTGCGCGATCTGCAATTCTGCAGCCCGTTCGAGGATATCGCCCGGCACGCCTGGTAGACTTGCTCCTCCATCTCCTTGCGAAGCATCATAGAGCGGGCTGTGCGGATTATTTTGGGCATATACTCTCAATGATTTATTGATCAGGAACATCCGTGACGGTGGAATTGGGGACATTCGAGACAGGTGTTCGCTGACAGGAACCAGGGTGTTCTCTGCCACGGCATAAACAGGCTGGTCTTGTGATGTGAGATCAGACATGGGATTCTCCTATTTCATATGAAACACGCCCCAAGATCGGGGCGCATAATTTACGAAAATCTGCACTTAACTCTCAAACCCGAATGAGCGGGTAAATACTCTCCCGAATAATCACATTGATCTCCGGACAATATAATTCGTCAGATCTTCCAGAGCCAATCTTTCTTCCGATTCCGGGAATTTTTGAAGAATTTCTAATCCGCAATCAATATAATTACGGGCTTCCTGGAGAGCTTGTTCAATTGCCGTGCTGCTGCGGATCGAACTCGATGATTTGCTCCATCCGGTCATCTGAGGAACGGTTATCCGAGCTCAGCCATTCCAGATCGGCGGAGCGAGGCTGTTCCTCAAAGTAATACAACGCCGGAAGTGTGATCAACCCCTGTCTTAGATCACTGCCAACGGGCTTCCCCACTGTCGCCTGCTCACCGGTAAAATCCAAAACATCATCCACGATCTGGAATGCCATCCCGATGTCATAACCAAATGTACGTAAATCTTCCACTGTATCGTTATCTACAGGACTCAGCAGCGCCGCTGCTGCAGTTGCAAGCTCAAACATCGATGCAGTCTTAGCGTGAATACTCAGTAAGTAATCTTCCTTACTAACCAATCCTCGGCTTGAAAATAGCTGGGTGAGCTCCCCATTCACGATTGTTGCCAGCGTCTCAGCGAAAAGGTGCATGACAGGTATCGAATCAGTCTCCGCAGCGAGTTTGGCAGCCCTGGCGAATATGAAATCGCCTGTTAGTACGGTGGCAGCTGGCATCCACTGAGCGTTTAGAGTAGTGATCCCTCGCCGCAGGATCGCGCCGTCTATCAAATCATCATGGACCAGCGTTGCGGTGTGCAGCAGCTCAATTGCAGCACCGAGGATGACCAATTTATCCACACTCCCACCCAACATGCTCCCTGTCAGCAGGGCCACCGCCGGACGGATGCGTTTGCCTCCGGATGAAAGCAAGTGTTCGATAGCCGCGCCGAGATCCGGATGGTGCCGGTCTGCTTGTGCCAGCATAGTCTTGTCGACCTGAATTAAACTCTCTTGGATAGGAGATTGAAAGTTTACCTGTATCAATGTACTTCTCACCATTTCAACACATTATTTGCGTTATTGGTTGTCACCTGTACGATCGTTTCGAGCGATGACTCTCGAAGCTCTGCTAATTTTTCCGCTACAAACCTCACATAGGACGGCTCGTTGCGTGAGCCTCTCTTGGGCATGGGAGCAAGAAATGGAGCATCGGTTTCGATGAGTATCTTTTCAACCGGGATCGATGCAGCTACTTCCCGAAGCTCGTCTGCATTCTTGAAAGTCAGTGGACCGGTAAACCCGATATCAAATCCATAGGCGATTGCCTTCCTGGCTGAAGCGATGTCACTTGAATATGAATGGAGCACGCCTGGAGACTGCGCCAGGGTGGCGTTTGACCTTTTTAGATCAAATGTCCAATCCTCCAGTATGGCGAGGATGTCCTCTGTTGCCTCTCGGTTATGGATGACGACAGGAAGGGATTTGTCTGCCGCGATCGACAACTGCTCGATAAATATCTTCTTTTGCAGCTCACGAGGCGCTCGATCCCTGTAATAGTCCAGGCCGATCTCACCAACAGCAACCACCTTTGGGTGTTCGGTAAGCTCCTCCAACTCGTGTGCGGAATCAGTACTCCAACTCAGAGCGTCGTTCGGGTGGACGCCTATCGCAGCATAGACAATGACATGATTATCCGCAAGGGATACTGCCGCTCTGCTCGACGGGATATCGATACCAGGATTTAATATCCGAACAACACCGGCACTTTCTGCACGTTCCAGGACCGCTTCCCGGTCATCATCGAATGAGTTAAAGTCCAAATGGCAGTGTGTGTCGACAAGACCTGTCACGAATCACAAACCTGCCACCTTCAAACCATCTTGCAGGATCGCCTGCACCCTGTCTTTATATGTGGTTTCGGTGTAGACACGGATAATCGGTTCTGTGCCAGAAAAGCGTATCAATAACCAACCACCGTCTTCGAGCGAATATTTATATCCATCTGTGGCATCCAGATTTGTAACGCCCAGTCCACCGATGGTTACCGGATTTGCGCTGAGGATTGTTGCTTCTCTTTCGGCCCGGTCACCAGTGAATTGTGTATCAATTCGATCGTAGTAATGCGTGCCAACTTTCGAAAATAATATATCAATAAGCTCAGATGGCTTCTTACCCATCTGTACCATCATATCCAGCATATATAATCCAGCAAGTATACCATCTCGTTCCGGAACATGACCATGAAATGCATAACCACCGGATTCTTCTCCACCGATCATGGCATGGGTTTCCAACATCTTAGGGGCAACATATTTGAACCCAACCCCTGTCTCGTGTACCGGTACATCATACAATTTGCCAAGTTTGTTCAACATTGTTGTCGTCGAGAGGGTCTTGACGATAGGACCGCGCATCCCTCTCACTTCAAGGAGATAATACGCAAGCAAGCCAAAAACGCGTAGCTGGTCGATGAACATCCCCTTCTCATCACCAACACCCAGACGGTCTGCATCTCCATCTGTGATAATAACAATATCAGCATGTTGCTCCAGGGTCGCCGAAAGCCCCGCATCGACATTTGGCGGAATTGGTTCAGGACGGCTCATCTCTGGAAACAACGGATTGCGTAGGTTGTGGATTTCCTGAACTTTCGTCCGCCCGCCACCGAGCAGGTTTGGGAACCAGCCAGCGCCATTTCCCCACATTGGATCGATCAATATATTCAGGCCTGCACGTTTGATCGGTTCGAGGTTGATCAAAGATTTAAGCTGATCAGTATACGCGGGTGCAGGGTCGAAATATACAACTTGTTTGTTATCGACGGCCTCAGAGATGCTGACCCGCTTGACACTCTCCTGCGAATTCGGGATCCGCGATTCGATTTTTTTCAGACCATCTGGATCGATCGCACCACCAAATTCATTGCGCACCTTGAAGCCATTATCGAACGCCGGGTTGTGTGAGGCGGTAATATTTACCGCTCCAACAGCCTGTTTGTTGACGACAGAATAGGAGATCGCTGGTGTAGGGGTTGCCCCCGATGTAAGATAGACCCTCAGCCCATTTCCTGCAAGTACTTCAGCTACTGTTTCGGCAAAATATTCGGATTGGAAGCGTTTATCATAACCAACAACCACCCACTCTCCACTGCTTCCCTGGTCGAGCAGGTACTCAGCAAAGCCCTTGAGCACATCGACGAACATTATCAAATGTATAATCTTCTGCAATCCGCCCCCGCCATCCATCCGTACCAAACTTTATTTCCCGAGTCATCAGAACTCCCTATAAGTGAGAATAATAACAATCGTATTATATCAAGGGATACGTATGTGAGGTAAGTTGGTTTAATATATCTTCATTAGGGTCGTATTAAATCCTTTTCACGCTTATCTTACGAACTGAGTAACCCCTAAAAGAGTTGATTTTTTATCGATAATATCGTATAAATTGTACTCATTCCCAACTCACCATGTCGGTCGGTTAAGAATATTGACCAGCAGGTGATCTCCGGTGGAATTTCAGCCTGCCAATACAAACAATATCGACAAGGAAAGACAAGATGAATATCGTGTTCTTATCACCCCATTTCCCCCCTAATTACTATCTGTTCGGTGTCCATCTCCACCAATTAGGCGCTAATGTATTAGGGTTGGCCGACGAGCCTTACGATAAGCTGCGCGGCGAATTACGGAACGCCCTGACAGAATATTATCACGTTGGAGATATGCATAATTATGATGAGCTGCTCAGGGCACTTGGCTACTTCACCCACCGTTATGGCAAGCTGGACCGAATAGATTCCCACAACGAATACTGGCTTGAAACAGAAGCAAAACTGAGAACGGATTTCAATATCCCAGGATTGATGATTGGTGACATTGCGAAGATAAAGCGAAAATCGCGCATGAAGCAGACCTTTGTGAAGGCAGGTGTGTCCGCCGCAAGGGGTAAGGTTGTACGCACATACAGGGATGGCAAACGCTTCACCAAGGATGTTGGATACCCTGTGGTGGCTAAACCCGATATTGGGGTCGGAGCTGCCAAAACTTACAAGATCCAGAACGACACTGAGTTAAAGGCTTTCTTCGATCAAAAACCCCCTGTGGACTACATCATGGAAGAGTTCGTCCAGGGGATAATCTGTACCTTTGATGGTTTGACCGATCGTGATGGCAATCTGGTTTTCTATACCTCTCACCAGTACAGCCAGGGCATCATGGAGACGGTAAATGAAAAGTCAGACATTTACTATTATTCTCTGCGTGAGATCCCCGCTGACCTGGAAGAGGCCGGTCGACTGGTATTAAAAGCGTTCGCGGTCCGTGAGCGGTTCTTCCATTTTGAATTCTTCCGTACTCCGCAGGATGAGATCGTTGCTCTCGAGGTGAATATCCGCCCTCCCGGTGGGCTGACAACGGATATGTTCAACTATGCTAACGATATCGATGTCTATAAGGAATGGGCAAATATCATTGTACACAACCGGTTTTCTTCCGGCTACAACCGGAAATACCACTGCTGCTATGTAGGTCGCAAGAATATACGTCAATATCTTCATTCTCACGAACAGGTAATTGCCAGCCTGGGCGAGAAGCTCATCCATCATGAACGCATCAGCGGGGTATTCAGCGCTGCTCTGGGTGATTACGGCTACCTGGTTCGTTCACCAGAGATGGAGGATATTTATAATATGGTGGATTATGTACACAAAACGATATCTTAGGGAGCTCCAATGAAGATCGGATACCATAAATGGTACAGCCCAAGCCTAGGGCACGACATGGAACTAAAAACGTATGGCTGGTATGGAAAACCCATGCTGGTGTTCCCTGCACAAGGCGGGCGTTTCTACGAGTATGAAGATTTTAAAATGATCGATGCGATCAGCTCTTTCATCGAAGCTGGAAAAATTAAAGTGTACACCATGGACAGCATCGATAATCAGTCTTGGGCTAATTATGGCATCCATCCCGCCGACCGGGCTCGTCGTCATGAGGACTATGACCGGTATATCACTCAGGAAGTCGCTCCATTTATTATTGAAAACTGTGCAGGCACCTCTGAGCGCTTCATTGTCACAGGTGTCAGCATGGGTGCCTACCATGCTGGTAACTTCTTCTTCCGCCACCCTGACGTATTTGATACCTTGATTGCGATCAGCGGATTGTTCCAGCTGAGAATGTTCATTGGGGATTACGTCGATGACAACGTATATTTCAACTCACCGCTATACTATCTACCGAAACTGGATGACCCCTGGTATCTGGATCGATACCGTACAAGCCGTATCATTGTAGGGGTCGGTCAAGGAGCCTGGGAAGATGATATGCTTGCCGATGCTCGGGAGCTGCAGCGGATTCTCTCCGAGAAGAACATACCTCACTGGATCGATTATTGGGGGTATGATGTCAATCACGACTGGCCCTGGTGGCGGCAGATGATGCCCTACTTTCTCGACAAGCTTTATTTGTAGAACTACGCTGCCCGCGGAGAAATACTACTCCCCGGGATTACGTTATAATCAGCCTGATGAGCGAAAAACGAACATATCTGGATTATGCCGCGACTACACCAGTGGATCCGCGTGTAATGGATGCTATGCTGCCTTACTTTATGGAGCAGTTTGGCAATCCTTCCTCCGTTCACAGATTTGGACAGAGATCCGAGGCTGCAGTAGAGGACGCTCGCGAGCGAGTGGCAGGCGTACTGGGCTGCAGCAGCCAGGAAATCGTTTTTACGTCTTGCGGCTCAGAGAGTGATAATTTGGCGCTGCGCGGAACTGCTCACGCCATGCACCAAAAAAACGGCTCGAACCATATCCTGATTTCTCCAACTGAGCACCACGCAGTATCTAACACCGCAGAACAATTAAGCTCCAGCTTTGGATTTGAGTTAGAGTATCTGCCCGTTGACAGCTACGGTCAGGTTGATCCAGATGAGGTAAAAAAGCGACTGAGACAGGAGACTGCTGTTGTCTCGATTATCTATGCCAACAATGAGATTGGAACGATTAACCCAATCGCTGAGATCGGTGCGATTTGCAGGGAACGCCAGGTGGCTTTCCATACGGATGCAGTTCAGGCTGCTGCGTATCTACCTGTAAGCGCCAATCATCTAAACGTTGATATGCTGTCACTGGGCGCGCACAAGTTCTACGGGCCGAAGGGAATTGGGGTGTTGTATATTCGGATGGGCACCCCAGTGTTGCCCACACAGACTGGCGGAGGACAGGAATACGGTATGCGCGCGGGCACATCGAACGTGCCGTATATCGTTGGCTTTGCAACAGCCCTTGATCTCGTCGAACAAGAAAGAGATGCACGGCGCAATCACGTACAGCCGCTCCAGAAAAGGATTATCACCGGGATTCCGGCGAGCATTCCAGGTGTACAACTGACCGGGCATCCACAGCAGCGTATGCCTAACCATGCCAGTTTCGTCTTCCAGGGTGTTGATGGGAACGAGCTGCTGATGATGTTAGACATTGAAGGATATGCATGCTCATCTGGCTCAGCATGTAAAACCGGTGATCCAGAGCCTTCCGATGTGCTGCTCGCGCTTGGATATCCTCGGCAGTGGGCGCTTGGATCGCTGCGCATTTCACTTGGCAACCAGACCACGGCGGATGAGGTTGAGGATTTCTTGCAGATACTGCCACATACGATCGAGCGCAATCGGCAACTGGCGGGAGTTTCGTGAGCATGTCAAAACGCGTCGTGGTTGCTATGAGCGGAGGTGTAGACAGCTCTGTCGCTGCAGCCTTGCTCCAGAAGCAGGGTTATGATGTCGTTGGCATAATGTTGAGGATCTGGAGTGAGCCAGGGAGAGAGACTAGTAATAAGTGCTGTACACCGGAATCCATGGCAGCAGCGCGGCGTGTGGCAGCCCGATTAGACATACCATTTTATGCGGTTGATGCTCAAAGCGATTTCAAAGACAGTGTTGTAGAATATTTTATAGACGGGTACGCCAGTGGGATTACTCCCAATCCATGCCTGGAGTGTAATCGCCGTATTCGTTTTGGTTATTTGCTAGATCGCGCGATGAAAATCGGGGCAGACTACCTGGCGACAGGGCATTATGCACGCGTGGCCTCTCCTGGAAATGGGGAATATAAACTTATGCGAGGTGTGGATGCGCAGAAAGATCAATCTTACGTTCTACATGTACTGGATCAGGAACAACTAAGCCGATCATTATTTCCCGTCGGAGAATATACGAAAACTGAGATCAGAGAACTTGCCCACACGTTCGGCATCCACCTCGCCGACCGCCCCGACAGTCAGGACTTATGTTTTTTAGCAGGTGAAGATTATAGAGACTTTTTGAAACGCAACGCTGGGGAGCTGCTTGCATCAGGCCCGATTATGAATCAACATGGCGAAGAAATCGGTAGACATCACGGTCTAGCATATTATACAATCGGTCAGCGTAAAGGCTTGGGCATATCCTCCGCTCTCCCGCAATATGTTATCGCAAAAGAGATTTCAGACAATACCCTGATCGTGGGGCCATCCGAATCCCTGGGCAGGGATAAGCTACTCGCCACCGATGTACACTGGGTGAGCGGTGATCAACCAGCTCGAGATTTCCGGGCACAAGTTAAGACAAGATATTCAGCAAGGTTGACATGGGCAACTGTCTTCCCCTTACCTGACAATCGGGTCCAGGTAATTTTCGATGAGAATATCAGAGACATTACCCCTGGACAGGCAGCTGTATTTTATGAAGGCGATGTCTGCATAGGTGGTGGGATAATATCTTCTGGGTAAGGATCGATATCAATGACATTACCGGCTATCATCTTCGGGTTGCTCCTATCGACATTGTACGGCACTGCATTTCACCTATGGCGCGGCGGTAATGCCTGGCGGTTAGGTTTATATTTGCTGCTGGGATGGGCAGGCTTCTGGCTGGGTCAATTTATCGCCATGCAGCTGGGATGGACATTCGCCAGTCTGGGATCGCTACATCTTGGTTTGGCAACGCTAATGAGCGCCATATTCCTCTTCGGTGGTTATTGGCTCAGCCTGGTTGAGGTCGAGAGGAAATAAAAAGTCCCATCGCTCCTGGCTCCAGCGATAGGACTGAATCTGATAAGTGAAATCCTACTCGGTAATAGTAACGTTGGCAGCCTGCAAGCCTTTCGGGCCATCCTCGATTGTGAATTCGACGACCTGACCTTCATGCAATGTGCGGTACCCATCGGATTGGATGGCAGAAAAATGGACAAAAACATCCGGTCCGCCCTGGCGCTCGATAAATCCATAGCCTTTGCTGGCGTTAAACCACTTCACAGTGCCAGAAATACGTTCGTTCATTGCTTTTCTTTCTCCTTGAACATCCTGAAATTCTATAGTAAAAAATTAGCGTTCACGCAGTTCTTCATTGTCTTGGATCACTACTCAAAGCCAGGAAATAAAAAAGGTCTGAAACAGTGCACTCGTTCAGACCGGGTCCAAAAGACTTGTAGACAGAACTCACGTGCCACCTTACGGTGAAAGTTTATCAGTCTGGAAATAGATCGTCAAGAGGCTATTTTCAATGGGATTCTGCAACAAGTACGATAATGAAGAACGAAAGGCTGAGCAGGGGCCAACAGGCGCCATAGATGAGTTGAAACAGTTATTGGAGGCAAAAATCTGGGGGAAGAGTGCCATTTGGGGCAATAAGTCAAGGCGGCTCGAGCAACAAGTCCGCAGCCTGGGGAAGAACAGAGGACCAGAGCAAGACAGGGCGAGTGGTTGGCGTCCTCAAAAAAGGCCAACCGGCGCGTGGGAACAAGCCTTCAGGGCAGCTGAAAGCAGCTTGGAACAAACGGGGGGCGGACTCATGCCATCAAGGTCCCAGCTCCTGGCAGGCCGCTCGAGAAGCCTGGCCAATCAGGCGAGCCAGGTTAAAGGCCAGGGAAAGGGTATCGCCGATCAGGGTGGCCTTGGCGGTGTTGGGCAAGCCGAACCAGGGGGAGCGTTTGAGACCGCGGCGTTGCTGGCTGGCATTGCGGCTTTCGGCATAACTCTGGCGACCGATGCGCAGTTTCCAGGTAGGCGAGCCGACTTGGAAATCCCGGGCCAGGCGGATACAGCCATCCGGCAGGCTCAGGCCAATGGTGAGGCTGTAGCCCAGGGGGCGCTCTGGATCGGCGAATTGGCAGGCCTGGCGCGGCAGGGTCTGTGGAGAGGCAGCCTCCGGCAGGGCGATATCGGGATCCGGCTGGCGGACACATTTCTGGCGGCAGACCCACTTGGTAGTGCCGTGCTCGTAGTTGTGGCCGTTGGTAAACATCTGGTAGCCCAAAGGGCAGAGCGGATTGCCGTGCTCGTCATAGCCGCGTTTGAGACAGGTGAGGGGATCGTCGTCGCCATGCATAGGCAGCAGACGGATGGTACGCAGGGCCTTCAGCTCGTCATGGACGTAGCGCAAGACCGCTTCGTAGCCTTCACCGGCGTCGCCCAGGAATTCCCCGATCTGGAGATTGGGGAAGCGGTTGCGCAGGCACTTGAGCCCGGGGACGGTGAGCAAGTGGTCATTGACATTGGCCGGAGTGCAGGGCCCGGTCAGGGGCCAGAGTTGGAAGAGGCGATCATCGACAATACTAAAGGCCTTGGATTTGTAGCCGAAGTGGTGTTTGCCGGGTGGCCTGGCGGTCTGCTGAGGAGTGGCATTCGGGTTGGGACCGGGCCGGTTGGAGCCCGAGTAGTAGACATAGGCGGCCTGGGGATCGCGTGGGGTGGCGAAACGGCAGTGCTCCCGGCACGCGTCGCTGTCACAGGCACAGCCCTGCTTGCCCTTGTCCTGGGCCGGACAAGGCCGCCTGGCGGCGGGCAAGCTGCAGACTGGAGTTTGGTGAATACAGCTCTGGTGCGAGCGAGCCTGGACCAGCTGGCAGTCGCTGGACAGGCTCACGCCCCGTTCCGGCGGGTCGCCCGGGAAGGTGGCCTGGCTGGGGATCAGGCCGTAGGCCATCAGGCCCAAGACCAGGCTGGTCTGGCAGTCTGTCAGCCAATCCAGCTGGGTGTTGGCCAGCGCCATCCGAAAAGTGGACGGGCTGGGCAAATCGGCTGGATCGAAACCCAACCGGCTGCAGTAGCCCCGGCCGCGTTCGGTGGAGCGCAGTTCCTTTACCAGTCTTTCCCAGTCCCAGCCCTGGTAGACGGCCAGAAAAGCGGCCAACCCCAGGCTCACCGGATCAAAGGGGGGTGGGCCAAATTGGCTCTTGAAGCGCTGGGCGAAGTAGGGCCGCCAGGGCGAGAAGTCGAACAGGCGCAAGGTGAGGTCGAATTCGTCCAATCCGTCCAGCTCGGCGCTGCTGAGCAGGTCTGGGGAGGGCTGCCAGCGGTAGTGCGAGCGACACCAGCGCCCGGCCCAGGGCGGGGGATCGCCAGAAGTAGGTAGCTGCAGCGGCAAAAGTGGCCGGATGGCCTCCCAGCGAAACAGGGCCACGAAGTTGGGGATCAGCAGACGCCGCTGGGCAGCGGGCAAGGTGCGAGTGGCGGCTAATTCCGCCCTGGAAAAGCTGGCCAGGCTTTGAAAGGGGCTGTCGGGGATGGCCGCCTCTGGAACAACCGGGGTGGCGGGGACCCAGATTGTGTTCATCGGCTGGCCCGTCGTTTGCGCCGCTGCGCATCATACCCACGCCGCGCCTGGCGATAGACCGAGCGGCTGTCTTGCTCGCACAGGCTGCGTAGCCCCAGCGAGAAGACCGGTAATCGCAGCAGTCCCAGGCCTTCGTCGTGTAGCTGCCGCACGCGCTCGCGCGTCACGCCCCACTGCCGCCCGATGGCAGCCAGGGAGAGCGGCGCTTCCCCGCCCCAGCCGCAGGCCAGCTCGAGCACCTGCCGCAAGCGCTCCGGCAAACAAGCCAGTTCATCCTGCAGCGCCTGATGCACCTGCTCCGCCTGCCAGGCCGCCAGGATCGCCCCCAGGCTGTCCCCGCCCCGCTGCGGCTCGAGCCACCCTTGTGCCTTACCTGCCTGTCTCACCGCTTGCCACACCCGGTTGCGGATCGCTTTCCCCGCAAAGGTCGAGAAGGCATACCCGCGTTCAGGCTCGTAGCGCAGGATCGCCAGCCACAGCCCGATCCGCCCTTCCTGGATCAGATCGGCGTAGTCGGCTTCCCCGGGGCACTGCCGCCGCACCATGTAATGGATCAGCCCTTCGTGTTCCTGGAGCAGCTTTTCCAGGCAGGCCCTACATCCATCTTGGGCGCAGCCAAATTCGCCGGGGTGATCGGCATCCCGGTGTTGTACAATATCCATGTGACACCTCCTTGGGTTTTCGGTTCGTGGTAAACCTAATTTACCTAAAGAGGTGTCGCTTGTCTATTCAGTTGACTTTGCCCTTCTTCTTGAGTTGACTTTTTCTCCCCCGACTTGTTGCACTATCCCTCAATGGGATTCTGCAACAAGTACGATAATGAAGAACGAAAGGCTGAGCAGGGGCCAACAGGCGCCATAGATGAGTTGAAACAGTTATTGGAGGCAAAAATCTGGGGGAAGAGTGCCATTTGGGGCAATAAGTCAAGGCGGCTCGAGCAACAAGTCCGCAGCCTGGGGAAGAACAGAGGACCAGAGCAAGACAGGGCGAGTGGTTGGCGTCCTCAAAAAAGGCCAACCGGCGCGTGGGAACAAGCCTTCAGGGCAGCTGAAAGCAGCTTGGAACAAACGGGGGGCGGACTCATGCCATCAAGGTCCCAGCTCCTGGCAGGCCGCTCGAGAAGCCTGGCCAATCAGGCGAGCCAGGTTAAAGGCCAGGGAAAGGGTATCGCCGATCAGGGTGGCCTTGGCGGTGTTGGGCAAGCCGAACCAGGGGGAGCGTTTGAGACCGCGGCGTTGCTGGCTGGCATTGCGGCTTTCGGCATAACTCTGGCGACCGATGCGCAGTTTCCAGGTAGGCGAGCCGACTTGGAAATCCCGGGCCAGGCGGATACAGCCATCCGGCAGGCTCAGGCCAATGGTGAGGCTGTAGCCCAGGGGGCGCTCTGGATCGGCGAATTGGCAGGCCTGGCGCGGCAGGGTCTGTGGAGAGGCAGCCTCCGGCAGGGCGATATCGGGATCCGGCTGGCGGACACATTTCTGGCGGCAGACCCACTTGGTAGTGCCGTGCTCGTAGTTGTGGCCGTTGGTAAACATCTGGTAGCCCAAAGGGCAGAGCGGATTGCCGTGCTCGTCATAGCCGCGTTTGAGACAGGTGAGGGGATCGTCGTCGCCATGCATAGGCAGCAGACGGATGGTACGCAGGGCCTTCAGCTCGTCATGGACGTAGCGCAAGACCGCTTCGTAGCCTTCACCGGCGTCGCCCAGGAATTCCCCGATCTGGAGATTGGGGAAGCGGTTGCGCAGGCACTTGAGCCCGGGGACGGTGAGCAAGTGGTCATTGACATTGGCCGGAGTGCAGGGCCCGGTCAGGGGCCAGAGTTGGAAGAGGCGATCATCGACAATACTAAAGGCCTTGGATTTGTAGCCGAAGTGGTGTTTGCCGGGTGGCCTGGCGGTCTGCTGAGGAGTGGCATTCGGGTTGGGACCGGGCCGGTTGGAGCCCGAGTAGTAGACATAGGCGGCCTGGGGATCGCGTGGGGTGGCGAAACGGCAGTGCTCCCGGCACGCGTCGCTGTCACAGGCACAGCCCTGCTTGCCCTTGTCCTGGGCCGGACAAGGCCGCCTGGCGGCGGGCAAGCTGCAGACTGGAGTTTGGTGAATACAGCTCTGGTGCGAGCGAGCCTGGACCAGCTGGCAGTCGCTGGACAGGCTCACGCCCCGTTCCGGCGGGTCGCCCGGGAAGGTGGCCTGGCTGGGGATCAGGCCGTAGGCCATCAGGCCCAAGACCAGGCTGGTCTGGCAGTCTGTCAGCCAATCCAGCTGGGTGTTGGCCAGCGCCATCCGAAAAGTGGACGGGCTGGGCAAATCGGCTGGATCGAAACCCAACCGGCTGCAGTAGCCCCGGCCGCGTTCGGTGGAGCGCAGTTCCTTTACCAGTCTTTCCCAGTCCCAGCCCTGGTAGACGGCCAGAAAAGCGGCCAACCCCAGGCTCACCGGATCAAAGGGGGGTGGGCCAAATTGGCTCTTGAAGCGCTGGGCGAAGTAGGGCCGCCAGGGCGAGAAGTCGAACAGGCGCAAGGTGAGGTCGAATTCGTCCAATCCGTCCAGCTCGGCGCTGCTGAGCAGGTCTGGGGAGGGCTGCCAGCGGTAGTGCGAGCGACACCAGCGCCCGGCCCAGGGCGGGGGATCGCCAGAAGTAGGTAGCTGCAGCGGCAAAAGTGGCCGGATGGCCTCCCAGCGAAACAGGGCCACGAAGTTGGGGATCAGCAGACGCCGCTGGGCAGCGGGCAAGGTGCGAGTGGCGGCTAATTCCGCCCTGGAAAAGCTGGCCAGGCTTTGAAAGGGGCTGTCGGGGATGGCCGCCTCTGGAACAACCGGGGTGGCGGGGACCCAGATTGTGTTCATCGGCTGGCCCGTCGTTTGCGCCGCTGCGCATCATACCCACGCCGCGCCTGGCGATAGACCGAGCGGCTGTCTTGCTCGCACAGGCTGCGTAGCCCCAGCGAGAAGACCGGTAATCGCAGCAGTCCCAGGCCTTCGTCGTGTAGCTGCCGCACGCGCTCGCGCGTCACGCCCCACTGCCGCCCGATGGCAGCCAGGGAGAGCGGCGCTTCCCCGCCCCAGCCGCAGGCCAGCTCGAGCACCTGCCGCAAGCGCTCCGGCAAACAAGCCAGTTCATCCTGCAGCGCCTGATGCACCTGCTCCGCCTGCCAGGCCGCCAGGATCGCCCCCAGGCTGTCCCCGCCCCGCTGCGGCTCGAGCCACCCTTGTGCCTTACCTGCCTGTCTCACCGCTTGCCACACCCGGTTGCGGATCGCTTTCCCCGCAAAGGTCGAGAAGGCATACCCGCGTTCAGGCTCGTAGCGCAGGATCGCCAGCCACAGCCCGATCCGCCCTTCCTGGATCAGATCGGCGTAGTCGGCTTCCCCGGGGCACTGCCGCCGCACCATGTAATGGATCAGCCCTTCGTGTTCCTGGAGCAGCTTTTCCAGGCAGGCCCTACATCCATCTTGGGCGCAGCCAAATTCGCCGGGGTGATCGGCATCCCGGTGTTGTACAATATCCATGTGACACCTCCTTGGGTTTTCGGTTCGTGGTAAACCTAATTTACCTAAAGAGGTGTCGCTTGTCTATTCAGTTGACTTTGCCCTTCTTCTTGAGTTGACTTTTTCTCCCCCGACTTGTTGCACTATCCCTCAATAATAAAATCTGCTGTCTCAACCCTTCCTTCGTGGTAATATAATACCTTCCCGGGTTACCCTCTTGATGCGTGATTCCACGATTATGCTTGCTCAAGAGCTGACAGAACCGGAGATAGATATCATAGCTACCAACCAATTCGCTTATTAAGGATACCCAAATATGTATAGGATCGAATCACTTCTATCAGCACGACTCTTTCTGCAACCACAGCTCATCGATGAGCGGATAATATTTATCAGCAACCTGAGCGGACATCTCAGCCTGTATGCCATGGATTACGGCGGCAGCGTTCCGGAACCCCTACTCCCGCCGGAGCTCGCATTGCAGAATCCCCACCTCATCGGAGGGAAATCATTCTACGTCTTTCCCAAATTGGGGAAAATCCTTGTAATGATCGATAAGGATGGCGATGAGAATTACCAGCCAATGCTCATACCAATGGATGGAGGCTATCCTGAACCCACCTTTGATGACCAACTATCCGATTTCCGCTGTCACCTGGGTGAATGTGACGCTGATAATAATATCGTCTATCTTTCTGCTGAATCGCGTCAGGATGAAAATATCATCGCATACCGAGGAAATCTGGACAGTGGGGAATTGCAAAATCTGGGCGCAAGCCCGTGGGGCAGCGAACCCGCTGGGAATACCAGTGACCATTCCAGCGTGGTCCTAATCGATGGCTATTCGATGGGCGATGATGTGCTGTATATCCGAAAAAAGGATAGGGATGACCGGGAGTTGTTATTCGGCACTCCGCTTGAACAGCGTGCACCTGACCAAACGGTATCACTTAGTGCATTCTTCTCGCCTCATTTTGTCGAGAACGATAAAGCTGTCCTGTTAGGAACAGCCCTGTTCAGCGATACATTCGGTATTGGGCATATCGAATTGGATAATCCTTCACGCGTCAATCCTGTCAGTATTAGCGGCATAAAGCACCAAGGAGTTGGCGAATTCGAAGAGCTGATCCATCTCAATGGAGAGCGTTATTTATTGAAGTTCAATATCGATGGCTGCTCTTGGCTGTATGAAGGCACTTACGATAGCAGTGCCAGAAGGATGGACTTGAAGTATGTCATCTGTGGATTAGGTGTCCTATCCGGTGGCGTTCTCGAAGCTGTATCCTACGATGAAGCCGGAGACAGGTTTATTCTGGCGTTTTCGACTGCAACCTCCCCCACACAGATTTACAGCGTCGAAGGGTCAGATCGCTTAACAGTCCTGAAGCATACAAACGAACGATTACTTGGTATACCGGTGGAATTGCTCTCTCCAGGTGAAGATGCCTCGTACTCATCCTTCGATGGAACGCGGGTATCCTCACGGCTATACCTGCCCTCACCCAGGCTGGGCTATGAGGGGAAACGACCGGTTGTCTATTACGTACATGGAGGACCGCAGGGTCAGGAGCGCCCGGATTTCGCCTGGTTTTCAATGCCCCTAATCCAGTTCCTGACCTTGAACGGATTCGCCGTCTTTGTGCCTAATGTACGCGGCAGCACCGGTTACGGATTAAGCTATACGAAACAGGTTGATAAAGATTGGGGTGGTAAGGATCGCCTGGATCACGTGCACGCAATGGAGGCTGTTCTCCAGAAAGATGACAGGTTGGATGTACATCGGGCAGGCGTGGTAGGTCGCTCCTATGGTGGCTATATGAGCCTGACACTTGCTGGGCGGCATCCGGACTTATGGTCTGCAGCGGTCGACATGTTCGGACCGTACGACCTGGTCACTTTTTTGGACCGTATACCTGTCACCTGGAAACCCTACTTCAAGATCGTGCTTGGCGACCCGGAAAATCCTTCCGATAAGGAGTTCCTGTCCGAACGCTCTCCGAAGACATATCTTGATCAGCTTGGCAGTCCCCTGCTTGTCATTCAAGGGAAGAACGATCCCCGGGTAGTTGAACGTGAATCAAGAGATGTCGTCGAAAACCTCCGCTCGACTGGAAAACAAGTCGACTATCTGATGTTCGAAAACGAAGGGCACGACGTATTGAAATTCGAGAACCGGGTGCGCTGTTATAACGCGATCACCGATTTCTTCAAAGAGCACTTACAGTAATTCGAAACCCCCAACTCTCACCCAAGTGCGTAAGTCCTATCTGATCTGAGGTTGCAGAATTTGGGAAGGCAATTGAAAAAATATGCCAAATGACTTCCACCCGACCTCGCCCTACGTACAGGCGGGCGATTTGGCTCAGCTGGTCAGTCCGAGCAATAAGAAATATTTCGTTCGTGTCATGCCGGATGGTGATCTGCAAACACATCGCGGCATAGTTCGTTTCAACGATCTCATCGGAGCATCCTGGGGCAGCCAGATCTTCAGCCACCAAGGCAGCACCTTCTTCCTCCTACCGCCCGCTCTGGGCGATCTGATCGAGGAGACACGCCGGAATACTCAGATCATGTATCCCAAGGATATCGGCTATATCCTGGTCAAGATGGGGATAGGACCGGGGCGTCGTGTCCTGGAAGCCGGGACGGGTTCTGGTGCGCTGACAACTGCTCTGGCATGGGCTGTAGGTGAAACCGGACACGTTTATTCTTACGAGTTGCGCCCACAAATGCAGCATCTGGCACGCAAGAATATCACCCGACTTGGGCTTGATGGACGCGTTACGATGATATTGAAGGACATTAATGACGGATTTGACCAGAATGATGCAGATGCATTATTTCTGGATGTGCCCAATCCCTTCGATTATATTTTCCAGGTACGGAAAGCACTGAAACCAGGGGGCTTCTTTGGCTGCATTCTTCCCACAGTCAACCAGGTGCAGAGATTACTGCCAGAGCTGCACCAAAATTACTTTGCTTTCTCAGAAGTATGTGAAATCATGCTGCGCCATTACAAGCCCGTCTACGACCGCCTGCGACCTACTGATCGAATGGTCGCTCATACAGGCTATCTGATCTTTTCCCGTCCCATTATTCCCGGCCAGTTCAACTCCGTCGAGGTCAATGAGGCCCAGCCAGATGCTGAGGAGAACAATCAACCAGCAGAGTGAAAACCAGATTATCAGACCTGACCGTAAAAGATATTTCTGACAGGCTGGCAGCCGCCAACGTCCCAACCGACGGTCCTTATCCCAAAGGATTATTGAAGGATACTTTGCGGTCTGCCGCCGTATTGATTCCTTTCGTCCGGGTGGAAGATGAATGGCATCTGCTATTGATACGCCGGGCAGAACACGAGGATGATCTTCACAGCGGACAGGTAGCCTTCCCTGGCGGCGGCGCACATCCAGGTGATCTTGACCCGGAGTCCACCGCTCTGCGGGAGACTTTCGAAGAGATAGGGATACATCCCCGGGATGTACGTCTGCTGGGCAGGCTGAACGAGTTCATAACGATCAGTAGCTATCTTGTAACCCCTGTCGTCGGGGTGATACCCTGGCCATACACATTCAAAATCGCCCAGGATGAAGTCAGCAGGGTATTTACCATTCCGATAGAGTGGCTGGCCGACCCGGCGAATTCTGAAATCCGTGTACGTGAACTCCCACCACCCTACAAACCTATATCCGTAATTTACTTCCAACCTTATGACGGTGAAGTGCTGTGGGGAGCGAGCGCTAGAATTCACGCAGGGATTACTCAGCGTACTGGTGCAATAAATACAGCCCGGGGGATTTTGGAATTTCCCGGGCTGCTGATTTTGACAGAGCAATATTAGTCCTGCTCTCCGCCTTCTTCCCCTTCTTCCTTCTTGCCTTTCTCGATTACTTCTGGCTCGAGTTCTTCCTCTTCTAATTCCTCTTCTTCTTCCTCCTCCATAACTGGCGCAGTCACCAATACTACCACCTCATCCAGGTCAGTCAGTACCGCCACCTCTTCTGGCAGGTCGATCTCCCGGACATAGACGGCATCACCTATCTCTGCCAGGACGGATAGGTCAACGATGATGCGCTCTGGAAGGTCTTTTGGCAGACATTCAACTTCCAGCATTTCCACATTGGTCACGATGATCCCGTTGTACTCGCGTGCAGCCGGAGCTTCTCCTACCAGCTCAATCCCGACTGAAGCGCGTAATTTTTCCGTCATCGAAACAGCCAGGAAATCCACATGCAGCAGGCTTCCCCGTATCGGATCGCGCTGCTTTTCGCGAATTAAGGCTGTATGGGCAGTTCCCTCAACATCGATCTGGATAAATTGAGAGGATGTCATACCGGCCAATAACCGGCTGGCTTCCCTGTAATCAAGGTCGATAGCGATCGGCTCCAACCCGTATCCGTACATGACCGCCGGTAGCCGCCCTTCTCTCCGCAATGCCTTCACCTGTTTGCCGATCACGTTCCTTACATTTGCACTGATTAAGAACTCTTCCATTTTATCCTTCCTCGGAGCACCTCTCACCAGTCCACCATTCCGGTCCTGGTTACCCTTGCTCCTCTGATCATTAATGCGGTCTGGCCCGCTCCAATATTATCGGCAGGTCTTACCTCAATTATCAAGGACCCGCCGTTACAACCATACTATTCTTACTTTCTTCTGAACAGATTGCTCACTAGGAACATCAACCCTATCCCTACGCCGGCTGCCAGACCTGCCAGCAGGGCTCTTGGAGTATCGAGAACTGTCTCAACCTGACCTTCCACATTTCCGGCCAGCAGCACGCCGGTCCGGATCAATTGACCCTGGACGTTCCGGGAGATCAAGATACCGACGTCCGACTCTTCGATCCGTGCTGCTCCGGCGGATACAACGGCGGCACGACTGTCGTTCATCGTTGCCTGGCCTGCTCTCAAGATGCCTGCACCGGATGTCCCCAACTCAACAGTGTTGCCCTGGACATTAAGCGACACTCCATTGATCATGTTGACGTGACCAGCCTGGATTTCGGCCGCTGCTCCCTGACGAATTTCTACCTCTTCAGCACGAATATTCTGAGCACTGCTGTTCAGCATGCGAACCAGGTCTGCCTGGACGTCTGACACAGATGAGTTATTGATATTGACTATTTCCGCACTCGCAGCCGCATCATCGGATGCGCTCGCGGCTGTCTGGCTGACTTTCCCTAAATCACTCATCTCAGTCATCTCGGTGTTTATACTCCAATAACTGCTGCAGGAGAATCAGCAGCAGGGCGGGTGCTATTTTATCCATCAGGTCTGAATTCGTCAATAGTCAGGGTAGCGCGTTACGCAATACTCGCGCAAGCTGATCTGGTGATAATACCACGGGGTTCCCTTTCATACTGCTCGATCCCTGTGCTTTCTCAATAATAACCTGAAACAACCCCTCGCTTACACCATATTTTGCCAGTCCCGGTATATGCAGCTTCTCACAAAGCTGCTTTACTCTGTGAATGCTATCTTGCGCTGCGGCATGCGGATTGCCGGTCAAGATCCTGGCGATTATTGCATACCTGTCCAGGTAGATGCTCTCTGGAGTACCGTTCCCTATAACATGAATGTTGACATGCATTACCTCTGGCAGCAACCTGGCACAAATTGCTCCGTGTGGCGCGTCGAACATAGCGCCAATAACGCCTGCCAGACCATGAACTGCACCAAGCTTCGCATTTGCCAGCGCCATGCCGCCGAACAGGCTAGCTAATGCCATATCTCGCCTTGCGGCAGCATCGCCATCAACGAAAGCCCGCTCAAGCGAGGCTCCAACCAGCTTGGTCCCTTCTATGCAGAATAGGTCTGTGAGCTGATTTGACTGGGACGATACATAGGGTTCGATCAACTGGGTGAGGGCATCCAACCCAGTATTTGCGGTCACATCTGCCGGCAGGCTGTGTGTAAGTTCTGGATCGACCAGTGCGATTTTCGGGAGCAGCAATGGGCTGCGTAAGCTTACTTTGACCTGCCTCTCCGGCACGCCAATAACTGCATTGCGGGTTACCTCTGAGCCGGTCCCTGCCGTCGTCGGAATTGCGATATAAGGCACCGGCTTCTCGCTCAGTGGTGCGCCTGCACCGATCACCTCCAGGTAATCGTAAACCTCACCAGGATTGGTTACCAGTCCGGCAATCGCTTTCCCTGCATCCAGTGCACTGCCCCCGCCAAACCCGATCACCAGGTCGATCCGGTTGCTGCGGGCAAAGTTCACTCCTGCCTGGATACCACTTACAACCGGCTCGCCTGCGATTTGGATCGACTGCGTCTCCAATCCGGAGCTGTGAAGGTACGTGTAGAGCTGGTCCGCCCGGCTGGCATCCTTGCCTGTAACAACCAGAGCCGTGTGTCCCAGCTCTGCTGCAAGTGCGCCAACTTGACGGATTGTGCCATCACCGAAAATTATCCGGTTAGCAGTTGCGAACTCGAATCCTGCCATCAACCCCACCCGCGGTCGTCCGGATAAATATTCGAATGCTTGACGCTATACCGCGGTTCGGCCATCATCTCAGCCACAGCATCTCGCCAGCGAGAATAATGCGCGGTCTCTTTATGCCGTGCGGGTGCATTCTCGTCACGGTACACCTCAACCAGGACGAATCGAGAGGCATCATCCGTTTGCTGGATCACATCAAACCGGGCTATCCCTGGCTCCTTCACACTGTTGCGCGCGTTTTCAACTGTCTCGTGAATGAATTTCTCCACATACTCTGTTTTCACTTTAACAAAGACATGAACGACTAGCATCATCTTCTCCTCTGCAGGCAGTGGTTGATATAATCAAGGTGTCGGTGCAACAAAACGATTATGCCATAAAACCGGAGTGGGTTCCAATGCAGCATCATACGAAGAAACGATTGGGAGTAATGACCAGCGGTGGTGACGCCCAGGGGATGAATGCGGCGGTCCGGGCTGTGGTCCGCACTGCGCTGTTTAAGGACGTTGAGGTCTATGCTATATATGAAGGCTATCAAGGGATGGTCGCGGGGGGTGACTATATTCGCGAAATGAACTGGAATTCTGTGGGCGGCATATTACAACAGGGTGGTACTGTAATAGGCACGGCACGCAGCGAAGAATTCCGCACAAGACAAGGGCGCAAGCAAGCTGCGCAGAATTTAATCGTCCACGGAATTGATAGTCTGGTCATCATCGGGGGTGATGGCAGCCTGACAGGGGCGAATATCTTCCGCCAGGAGTGGCCTGACCTGTTAAACGAGCTGGTAGTTGATGGCAGGATCACTCAGCAGGAAGCAGATAAACATGCTCATCTGCTCATCGCCGGGTTGGTGGGATCTATTGACAATGATACCTACGGAACTGACATGACCATAGGTGCTGACAGCGCTTTGCATCGCATAACAGAAGCCGTCGACGCGATCAGCAGCACTGCTGCCAGCCACCAGCGGACATTTGTTGTCAAGGTCATGGGGCGCAACTGCGGCTACCTGGCATTGATGGGCGCTCTGGCAACCGGTGCAGATTGGGTGCTGATTCCCGAAAGCCCCCCAGATGTTGACAATTGGGAAGAGGTGATGTGCGAACGGATCATGGCTGGTAGAAGAGCCGGTCGAAGGGATACGATCGTTATCCTGGCTGAAGGAGCTCGCGACCGTCAAGGCAATATTATCGGCAGCACGCAGGTCGCCAATATATTGGAAGAATGCATGGGAGAAGAAGCCCGTGTCACAGTGCTCGGACATGTCCAACGTGGCGGAGCACCGAGTGTGTTTGATCGCAACCTGGGCACCCTGCTTGGCAGTGCAGCCGTAGACACGATTTTATCCGCCCAACCGGACAGTGAACCTCAGCTTATTGGCATGCGCGGCAACCGGGTCACGCATATGCCGCTGATGGAGTGCGTAGACAAATCCCATGATGCCACCAGAGCCATGGACGCACACGATTACCAGCATGCCATGGAGCTGAGAGGCAGCAGCTTTCAGGAGGCATTTCAAACCCTTAAAACAATGCTGCGAGCATTGCCTCGCTCACCTCAACAGGATCAGCGACGTCTGCGCCTGGCGATTATGCATTCGGGGTCACCATCTCCAGGTATGAACACTGCCGTCCGGGCGGCTGTCCGGGTTGCTCTCGATAAAGGGCATCTCGTATTGGGAATACGCAACGGATTCCCCGGGCTGATAGAAGGCGAAATCGAAGAACTGGACTGGATGAGCGTTAATGGATATGCACCGATGGGTGGGTCTGAGCTGGGCACCAACAGGCATGTCCCTTCCGGAAGTGACCTGTACGCCATCGCCCGGTCGATAGAGGATCACCAGCTAGATGGGTTGATGATCATCGGCGGGTGGACCGGCTATGAGTTTGCTTACCAAATGCTCCTGGAGAGGCCGAATTTTCCTGCCTTCGACATCCCCATCGTATTGCTCCCCGCAACCATAAACAACAACTTGCCTGGGTCTGAGCTGAGCATTGGCGCTGACACCGCCCTCAACAATATCGTCGAGGCTGTTGACAAGATTAAACAATCCGCGGTTGCACAACGGCGATGTTTCGTCGTAGAGGTGATGGGGCGCTCGTGTGGATATCTGGCGTTGATGAGCGGGTTGGCAACCGGAGCTGAGCGAGTATATATGAACGAGGAAGGGATCACTCTTCGAGACATGAAGACTGACCTGGACTTGTTAGTCGATGGTTTTTCCGGCGGCAAGCGATTAGGTCTTATTATCCGCAACGAGCAAGCCAACCAGATCTATTCCACAGCCTTCATGTGCTCGCTTTTCGAGGAGGAGGGTAAAGATTTATTCGACGTACGCCAGTCGATCCTCGGGCATCTGCAGCAGGGCGGGAACCCTTCACCCTTTGACCGAATACAGGCGACCCGGCTGGCAACCCGGTGCATCGACTATCTGATCCTACAGGCTGAGAGCGCATCCAACAAGAGCGCATTTATCGGTCTCCAGGGCAGAGAGATCAAGTTCCACGACCTGGATGATTTTCCTCGCATGGCTGATCTACAAAACCAGCGCCCCAAGGAGCAGTGGTGGCTCGCCTTACGCGAGATAGCCAGAGTGATGGCGAATCCAGGTCCCCGATAATTGACATGCTGCTCGAAAGCCCCGATAGCGCATCGCCGATCGTAACCCGGGCAGTAGCTGCCGGTCTATTGGACGTAACTCAACCGACTTACCATATACTTCCGTGGCAGCGCCCGGTGCTGCGCATGCTTGGTTATCTCCCCCAAAGTGTGGCTCGTTACAGCATCTCCAAGTTCCAGTCATTTAGCGGGCTCGACCCGCAGGTGCTTGAAGATATCAGCCTGGACCGGGTGATTCGCAACCGTTTGGAGGATTATGCCGGTATTCACGAGCAGTTAGATACGATCACCATCGGCTCAGCCTTGGGCGGCGCCAGTGCCCATCTCGCCCTGTCGATGCACAGCCTATTCCTGCCGCTTGCATTCGTCTTCACGCTCAAAGGTGGATCGGTAGAAGGCGACGCTCGGGCGTATTTCCACCGCTCAGCTGACCTGGCGCTGAAAATTGCAGACCGCAATCCCGAGATTATCACCATCCAGCATTTTGATCCCATTCACGATGGATGGCTGACCAAATACGTCAATCATCTGCGAGTGAAACTTGTCGACATTCCCGCCGCTTATACAGAATTCTTGAGGCGTAAATTGAAACCCGAAGGATCGCTATGCTATCTGGATTGCGGAGCGCAATGGCTGCGATACCGGGTAGGGGAACGCAGCTTCTTCCAGGTCGGCGGGTGGGGAGATATAACCGCCCAGGAATTCATCCAGGGAAGCCAGCGCATCGAGCGCTACCGGCAGGATGCAGGCTTAGAGCACCAAAACTGGCAGTTGGATGGATTTAACCTGGAAACCGGAGCGGAATCCGAATGGGGCTGCGAAATCCAGCTAATGGACGCCTTGCAAGACTTCTGTGAGCACAACGGTTATCGTTTCGTTCGTATTTCTCTACCAGAACCGCACGATTACTCCAGGCTCGCCTTCCAGGCTGTCGCCCGTCAACTCCAACGGGAAGCACGTCAGCCTGCCGGAGTGCTGGTGGAGATGTTCACCCAATTTGACGCACCCTCTGTGGTCATGAGCGGACTGCTCCCAGTATGGCTGATCTACAACACTCGTGACAGCCTGGAGTTCCTGAGAGAGATGGTTTCCAGCTTTCCCCCAGGCAAACCGGTATTTTTCTCTCCTCTCGGGACCTATTCCTTGACTCCTGATATCGTTCCCTGGATGGAATGGGAATCCCTATTTAAGGGTTTGGATATGGTGAATATTGGTACCCGTCCAGGTCACTACCCGGCCGACCCTTGGACACTGCTGGGATGGGAAAAACCGCTCTGGAAATGGGTCGCCCTGAACAGAAATCCAATCCTCACTGCCCTGGACCCCGACGACTTAGTTCAGATTGCAGGACTACCGGGGGGATGATTACGAACTTACCATATGCTATAATGCGCATAAGATGGCAGTGATAACAATCTCTCGCCAATTGGGCAGCTGGGGAGACGAAGTTGCCCAGGCTGTCGCCTCCCGCCTGGACTATGAGGTTATATGCCGGGAGCTGATCAACCAGGCGGCAATTCGCGCTGGCGCGCCGGATATGGCGCTGGCAACGATCGATGATCTGGGGTTATTGAGTATCCGCCCAGCACCCAAGACCCGTCAGGCATATCAGCAGGCGATCTGGGAGGTCATGCAAGAGGCCGCCAACAGGGATAACATCATCATCATCGGGCGCGCCGGTCAGGTCATACTGAGCAATTTCCCAAACACGCTGCATGTGAAAGTGATCGCTCCCGCGGAAGTCCGCGCCAGAAGGATCTCTGATACCCTGGATATTCCCATCGAAGCTGCTTGGGCTCAAATTGAAACCAGCGACCGTGCCCGAAGGAATTATCTGAAGCGTTACTACCAAACACGTTGGGATGACCCTGAGCTCTACGACCTGATCGTCAATACCGAGCGCCTGACACCTGACCATGCAGCTTGCTTAATCTGCCAGGCATTATCACAATGCATAATAGATGACACTTATGCCAGCATCGACCGCGAAAACTGAAAATCCAGTATCCACAGCCGACCAATCTAACACGCCAGCAGAATTTGCACACCCGGCTGAAGTCACATTTGCAAAGATTCTCGATTACTATGGGATTGAGTGGGTTTACGAACCCCGCACCTTCGCCTTGCAATGGAATGAACGGGGGGAGGTGATCGAGGCATTCTCACCCGATTTTTACCTGCCCCAACAGGACCTATTTATCGAGCTAACCACCCTGCGACCGGAACTGACCACCAAGAAGAACCGTAAAGTGCGCCGGATGAAAGAACTCTACCCTGAAATCAATATCAAGTTATTCAAGCGCCGCGAGATGCGAGACTTGATGGTCAAGTACGGTCTGGAAGAAGAAGCTGCGAACATCTCCGGGACAGCAGCAGAACCCATCATAAAATCGGATCCATCCTGACGCATGCAACCCGACCAGACTGATAAGTTCAGCCTGCTGACCGAGGATATCTCGCAGGTACTGCTTTCCGAAGACGATATCCAGACCAGGATCTCCGAGATGGGCGCTCAGCTATCGATTGAATACGCTGATAAGACCCCCTTACTGGTTGGCGTCTTGAAGGGCGTATTGTTCTTTATGGCCGACCTGTTGAGGGCGATCACGGTTCCGGTGGAAGTGGATTTCATGGCTGTTTCAAGCTATTCCCCTGAAGCGCGCGACCAGGGTCTTGTTCGTCTGGTGAAGGACCTGGAAACACCCATCGCCGGCAGGCACGTACTCTTCGTGGAGGATGTGATTGACACAGGGCTGACCCTGAACTATCTTCTGCAAACCTTGCGCATGCGCCAACCCGAGAGTCTGCGCGTCTGCGCTCTCTTTAACAAGAGCAAATTACGTCTGATCGATATGCCGGTAGAGTATGTAGGGTTCGACCTGCCAGATCGCTTTGTTGTAGGCTATGGACTCGATTATCAGGAGCGATATCGAAACCTGCCCTTTGTCGGCCTGCTCAAGCCGCATATCTTCCAAAATAAAAATTACAGCGAGCTATAACCCCCATATATTAAAAGACAGGGGCCCCGAGTAACCTCATAGCTCCCTTGCCTCTCCGCCGGCGGGTGTCCCGCACTATGCCCCATTATGCATGAAGCACTGCAGGTTATATCCCTTTCCTTCGGATCCCTGTCTGCGATCGTTTGTTGACTTGCTGTTGGGCCTTTACTGCTTGCGAAAAGGCTTACCAACTCACCAACAAAGCTCACTCGCTTTCAAGGTGCACCGGCTTTTCCTGGAATTCGTTACCCATAAGTGGGTTTCCTTTGGAGTGAACCCATGAAGAGGTCATCCAATATATCCAGTTCAAACCTGTGCTCCGGCAGGTTCGCCTTCCAATTCCTTGGGGCTCCCTGGCCTTCCAGGAGGCGGTGTGTTACCCAGAACTCCTTTCCGGCATAATTAATATACAGAATTTTATCTCCAATGTCAATAACGATTCGCCCGCAAAGGAAATTTTTAAGGTTAGCCCGGGAATAGTACCCGCACAAATTATTCTGGAGTAGAAATTCTCCACAGCGGGCAGTTATGATAAACTACACCCTTGTCTCTATAAGGCAGGTTACTTTCTTTAGAAGTTACGCAGCTTACGAGGGAATGGGGGTGTTTTGGCGGGCTGTGCCCGCCAAAACACCCCAACTCTCCCCAAGTGCGTAAGTCCTATTCTTAATAAGCGATGTGAAATATGGATTTTAAACGCGCCTACCTACTGACGATTTTCATCCTGATCGTCGCCGCAGCCGGGTTCGCTGCCGGTTATCTGGTTCATTCGACTATAAATGACAATTCAACTGACTGGCAGATCTTGAACAACGCTCACCGCATCCTGCGAGATAACGGATTGAAAGATCTGCCTGCTGTACCAGAATTGGAATATGGCATGATACATGGTATGGTGCAGGCATACGACGACCCTTATACGGTTTTCGTCGAGCCCGTACAACACGAGCTCCAAAGCGATACTCTGGAAGGCAGTTTTGGTGGTATTGGGGTTCGCCTTGGATACGACAGCCAGGATCGGGTCGTTCTTCACCCGATCCCAGGCGCTCCGGCAGAGCAGCAGGGCATCCTTGATGGTGATCGCTTGATCTCGGTTGATGGCTTGCTGATCACTTCGGAGACGACGATGGATGCGATCCAGGCGGCACTGCGCGGCCCGGTTGGAGAGTGGGTCGAGATCAGCATTTCCCGGCCACCAGACACAACCCAAAAAGTATTCAGGATTAAAAGAGCGCAGATACCCCTCCCCTCGGTGACCTGGCATATCGATGCCGATGAACCGCGCATGGGCGTAATTGAAGTTAACGTCGTTGCTGCCAGCACCCCGGATGAGATCGTGACCGCGGTTGGTGATCTCAGAGATCGTGGAGCGGAAGTGTATGTGTTGGATCTGCGTGATAATTATGGCGGTTTGCTTGCTGCGGGGATCGACACAGCTCGCCTTTTCCTCGACAAAGGGGAAATCATCCAGCAGCAGTATAAAGGTAAAGATATTGAGGTCTTCCGCGTCGAACAACCCGGACCGCTGGTAGAAGTTCCCCTGGCAATCCTCGTAAATCACAATACCGCCAGCGCTTCCGAGATCATCGCCGGCTCTCTACAAGCACATCGTAGAGCGCAGCTGATCGGCTCAAGCACCTATGGCAAAGATTCTATCCAGCTTATCTTCGACCTGGATGATGGTTCCAGCCTGCACGTCACCTCGGCCAAATGGTGGATACCAAACCTGGAGCCATCTTTGGGCGGGAACGGCTTACTGCCGGATATCGTCATAGAAACAGATGGCATCACAGATGGCATCACAGATGCCATAGATGGTTCAGATCCTTACATACAGGCAGCCGCTTCATTACTTCTGAATATAGGTACACCTTGACAAACTACCAGACACCTTACCGGCCTCCTCAATCGCCGGAACCATATCAGCCGCAAGATCCTACCGACCCCTGGGCGCCTACTCAGGTCATTAAACCACCCCCACAGCCTGCACCCCGACGACCGGTGCCGCCCCCAAGGCGGAAACGCCTCAAGCGGCGACGGTCTGGTTGTTCGGGGACCGGCTGTGGGTTGTTTATGCTTGGTTTGATCCCGTTTGTATTACTGCTGGCACTGTATCTCCTCGCGCCTCTGCGTACAAACCTGCTCGTATTAGGCATCGATTATGCTCCTCCTGGCAGCATGGCCGGGCGCAGCGATACCATCATCCTGTTGACCATCAACCCGTTGAAACCCGAGGTTGCGATGCTATCTATCCCCCGCGATCTGTGGGTGAATATCCCGGGTATCGGTGAGAACCGCATCAACACGGCTCACTTTTTTGCGGAAGCCCAGCAGCCAGGCGCCGGTCCTGCGAAAGCTTTGGAAACGATACGCAGCAATTTTGGTTTAGGGGTTGGATACTACCTGCGCGTCAAATTCGAGGGTTTCAAGGATGTCGTGGACGCGCTTGGAGGCGTAGTCATCAACCTGCAAGAACCTACCGCAGGCTACCCCGCCGGTCGCCACCATCTGACCGGCAATAAAGCCCTGGCTTTTGCGCGCAGCAGAGCGGGGACGGATGATTTCTTCCGCATGGAGCAGGGACAAATAGTGGTCAAATCCGTAGTGAGCCAGATGCTCAACCCGGTTTACTGGCCGCGGCTGCCTGCTGTTACCCTAGCATTCCTGCGCTCGGTTGACACGAACGTACCCGTGGTGCTTTGGCCGCGTCTGGCACTGGCGCTGCTGCGTGCGGGACCAGATGGCATCGACAGCCGCACCATCCAGCGATCGATGGTGACACCCTATACCACAGACCTAGGTGCCAGCATCCTGCTGCCGGATTGGAGCCAAATACACCCGCTGGTAGCAGAGATGTTTGGCGGTTAATTCGAACTGCTGCTAAAATCTATCCCAACTCTGCCCTGTTCAGCCTGTATCCAATATCTGAGCGCTGCAAACGTTACGCAGTGCGTCATAATCCATGATAGAATACAATCGATCATGGATGTCAAAGTAGTCGCCACCAATCGCAAAGCCGCACATAATTATTTCTTGGGTGAGCAGATTCGAAGCCGGGTATTGCCTTGATGGGCAGTGAGATCAAATCCATCCGTGCCGGCCGGATCAGCCTTGCCGAAGCTTATGTACAGGTCGAAGACGGGGAAGCCTGGCTGGTGGATGCCCACATCGCCCCTTACGAACATTCCAGCATCTTCAACCACGAACCCCGCCGTCCCCGCAAGCTGCTCTTGCACCGCACTGAGATCCGCAGCCTGTGGAACGATGTGCGCAAGAAAGGTGTCACTATCGTACCGACGCGTGTTTACCTGAAAAAGGGTCTGGCGAAGGTAGAGATCGCTGTAGCCAGAGGCAAGAAACAATACGACAAACGCCATGAGATTGCACAACGGGATGCCCAGCGGGAGATCGACCGCCAGGTACGCAGGCGCGATAGGTGAGCAAATGAACTTTTCATCTACAGCGAGCTTATCCACTATCAGCGGCATCAACTTGCTGCCGGTTGAGGAAAAACGGGAAATTTACAGCCGGCTTGTCCCAGCCGAACTGGTCGAGCGCTTGGGAATACCAGAAGACTTTATTGACCCAGATGGTAACGATCTGCTGGGGCTTGATTGCTCACCGGGAATGACCACGACCGAGATATCACTCTATCATCAGGTGGGGTTCCCCGATCCGGTGCAGTACGGGCATATTACAGATACGCTCAACGGGCAGATCCACGTGCTGCTGTATGTGCTGAACGACCCATCCTCTCCGCGCTTCGATATCGATCGTTTGCCAGATGGCAGCCCGACCAATTACGGCACTCAGGGTCGCAACCTGGAGGCCGAACAGGCTGCTCTAGATTATGGGCTGGCACCTGGACAGGTTCGCCGCGGCCTGCGTATGCTCGGCGCAGCCATCCGGGCATTCGAAACCTTCGTAAGCAGCCTGGGGCATGACCTATACTTTGTAGAACCGCTTTATTATCACAACGCAGTGATTTTCGAAGGCTATGGTTTCAATTACGAGAAAGGGCGCCGCTTCATGGAAAGCATCCAGGCAGGCTTTGCAGGTGGTGGAGAGCTGCTGCCAGGACTGGATGGTTCATCCCTATTCCGCCTGCCATCGGCCGCTGGCAGCATTCGTCTGCGTTCCTGGGCGATTCATGACGGCATCCTCGGAGAGCCGTTCACCAACGTAACCATGTATAAGGACATCGGAAAATCCGCCGGTTTGGCTACTTGCAAAGGCTGTACCTGGTAGCAGAGAAGGCTACAAATGCTCACCAACAACCTGCTGGCGTTAGGGATCACATTCATCTGTGCCATCCTCTGGTTGAGACTGAATGATTTTGCTGCACATCGTGGCTGGATTAGCAGCGCGCTCAGCCGGAAGCTCATTCACATTGGGACTGGGCCAATCTTCGTCGCATGCTGGTTGTTATTCAATAACACTGCTGCCGCCCGCTTTCTTGCGGCACTGGTGCCGCTGGCGATCACAGCCCAGTTCATCCTGGTCGGGACAGGTATCCTCCGCGATCAGGCGGCTGTGCAAGCCATGTCACGCACCGGTGACCGGCGCGAGATCCTGCGCGGCCCGCTTTATTATGGGTTGGTCTTCGTCGTGATCACAGCGTTCTACTGGTACGATTCCTCGATAGGCATCGTCGCATTGATGCTTATGTGCGGGGGAGATGGCCTTGCAGACATCATCGGTCGCCGGTATGGGAGCTCTCGTCTGCCGTGGAATGCGAAAAAATCCTGGGCTGGGTCGCTGGCGATGTTCCTCGGGGGATGGTTTTCCTCCTTGACTATCATAGCGCTGTATCTGGCAGCCGGGATCTTCACCGGACCGCTATCAGCATATGTATTCCCGTTGACGATCATAGCCGTTGTTGGCACCTTGGTCGAATCGCTCCCCCTGCGTGATATCGACAACCTGACCATCACTGTGGCTGCCTTGCTGACAGGTCACCTGCTGCTTCCATAATCTTCGCTCTCCCCAAACAATTAAGTATCCCAGATAGCTATTACAGACTTACGATTTTGTAATGCCTGCTGTATTCCAACCATCCTGTGTTACAAATTTCCTAGCGCGGCGTTATACCAATTGGAGACCACTCTGATTGGAGAGTTTACCCAAATGCCTGTTGTGACAATCAAATTGCCCGAATACGAAACCTGCCCGAACGGACGACCCGCTAAGTGCCCATACTGCGCGTCTGAGATTTTGCAGAGCTGGGGTCAGGCGGAGAAAAACCTGCAGGACATTCAATACGGCATTGCCGAAGTGCATCGCTACCGCTGCTCGGATTGCGGCAGGACTTTCAGGCAATACCCCCCAGGCGTGGATCGCTCCACCCAGTCACAACGCATGCGCAAGTTGGCAGCTCTGGCCTACGTGATCGGCTTGAGCAGCAGGGATGTCGTGTCTATCTTCAAGCAGCTGGGCGTCGAATTAAGCCGCATGACTGTGTGGCGCGAAGGGCGGGAGTTCGCCAGAACTCTCCAGGACCAGGATAACCCTTCAAACGCTCGAAAATACAGCCTTGACCGAGAATACCTGCATGGTGTCAGCTCACGTCTCGGTGTTGTAGTCGTTCTGGATGCCGGGCAGGATAAGCGCGCTGTCTTGGGCACGCTGGATGAATTCAACCCTCGGCAAGTAAAGAAGTGGCTTGAAACGCTTACCAATGATTTCGATTTTAGAGTAACAATCGTAAGTACAGATATCCTTTCCCCACCCGCTCCCCTGGTCGCAGGACCAAGGTGATCCTCGGTCTGATCCATCCATCAAACCAATATTGATAAATTGACCAACCGATTCTGTGACAGGGGGCACTTAATATTTTCTTAACTAACTTATAATCTAATTCAAATAATAGACGCACAGAAACGGCAAACCTGTCGAAAGGCAGGGGCGCAAAGCTTCGGTCTACGTGTTATCGCAGATACATCTGCAGAACATATGACAGTCGGGCTGCCTAAGCGAGTGTAGAAATAACCAACCCCTTGGGCAGACCGGAACCCAAGGGGATTATTTTTTGACTGGAGGGTGGACAGTGAAAAGACTTAAACGACTTATTTTATTCAAGCAATTATTTGTCTTCGCGGCTCTGGTCGTGGTCAGCTACCTGATCTCAAGCGCCATGCCCTGGTTGCTCTTTATTGGCAGTGTGAGCTGGAACTTGCTGTCATTCTGAGATATGGAGCATGATTTATGAGTAAACTATACAGATTTCTACGAGCGCTTCTTCCACTCCTGCTCCTGGTCAGCCTGGCAGCTGCCACTGTAGGTCCCAACTTCGCCTCCCAAGCCAGGGCGCACCCGCTGCTGCTCGATATCGCTTCCCAGCATCCTGACCAGCAGGTGGAGGTCATCGTCCAGAAACTGGCCAAGGACAACCGCCTCGAAGACCGCGTCACCCAGCTCGGTGGTGAAGTGACCAAAAACCTGCGCCTGATCAACGCCTTCGCTGCCCGTCTGGCGGCAGGTAAAGCGGTCGAGCTGGCCCTGGACCCGGGCGTGCGCTGGATCAGCCTGGATGCACCTGTCCTGGACAGCAACGGTCTGGAAGAGAGCAATCTCGTCCGCCTGCGAGCTGACTTCAACCAGCCATCTTTCAGCGATGCTTCCTCTAACTGGATCATGCCCTGGCTCGAGATCGGTGAGAGCGACGGCGCCGAAGCCGGCGAAGTGATCGTCACCAACTTCCTCAGCGGTACTGCCCAGGGCGTGCGCCTGCAAGGCGCGGCCAGGGGTTTGCAAAGCTCGGTCGATCTCTACCAGACAGAAGCTGCTACCCTGAGCTTCGCATATCGCCGCAAGGGTCTCGCTACCGAAGCTGAGTTTGTCCGCATCGAGGTCTCTACGGATGGGGGGTTGCTGTGGTCTGAGCTCGGTCGCATCTCCGGTCCCGGGACTGACCCGGTGCTCTCCTTCGCTTCCTTCGACCTGCAGCCTTTCCTGCCCGGCGAAGTCTCCCTGCGCCTGGTCAGCTCGGATGCCTTCGTCGAATCCAGCAGGTTCTACCTGGACTTCATCCAGATCGACTACCGCGCGCAGGAGAAACCAGAACCGCTCCTGCCCTACAGAATAAGCCTACCGATGGTTGTCAACTACAACCATAATACTGCTGCACCTGAGCAGGCGCAGAACGGCATCCTGTTCAACTATGTCAACGTGCTGCGGGATGAGTTCACAGCCAATACGTTCAGCGGTAATAACGGCTCGCACCCTTGGATTGGAGACTGGGAGGAAGATGATGCTGCCGCTGCCGGTCCACAGAGCGGTTCGGTGGCCGTCCTGAATGGAGAACTAAGGTTAACGGACTCTCCCGATACTGGAACAGAACCAAGTGTTGCAAGAGGGGTGGATCTATCTACCGCCATCGCAGCTGTGCTGAGATTCGATTTCCACACCACAGCTGGGGTGAAAGCCGAAGATGCCGTCGTCGCGGAGGTCTCCGCCGATGGTGGGCAGACATATTCGGTCTTGCAAACCTATACAGGGATTAGCGGGACGTACTCAAGCAGTGCACAATTCGACTTGACCCGGTATATGTCTGCGAATACCCAGGTGCGTTTTCGCCTGCTAAATGGTTATCACAACAGCAATGGGTTCTTCATCGTTGATAACGTACAGGTTGCCTTTGCGCCCAAGATGGATAAATCTGTACGTGACGAGTTCACCCAGATATCATATGAGAACAATAACGGCAACTCACAATGGTCCAACACCTGGGTGGAATATGATGGTGGTGGGGCAGCCAGCGGTTACGTCAAAATTGCCACTGGAGGCAAGTTGACCTTCCACTATCTATGGTACGAGTATATCCAGCGAAGCATGAATTTACTCGGATCTTCCCAAGCAATACTGAGCCTGGATTGGCAGACAGTTGGATTGGACGAAGGCGAGAAATTCTCCATCCTTGTATCTCAAGGTGGTGCGGCACCATTTGTCGAGATCGGCATGCTTGTCGGCAACCAAACCGGTACTTTTAGCTTCGATATCTCACCCTATATCTCACAGAATACCACTCTCAAGCTGGGCAACATCGGTGAATACTGGGAGTTTGGCGAATATGTCTACATCGACAACGCGCAGATCACTTTCCAGAGCGACTGCCCGGACTGCTTCTACACCGATAACCTCGAAAGCACCTTTGCCGAGTCCCTTGGCGCAGATGTCTTGTGGAACGAGAGCAACTACCTGCAGGGGCAGGGTGTCACCGTCGCTGTGGTGGACAGCGGCATCTCGCCCCACCAGGACTTCATGGGGGCAAATGGAGAGTCTCGCCTGCTGGCGCAGGTTGACTTCATCACTCCTGGTGCAGCTCTGGATGACTACTACGGTCACGGCACTCACGTTGCCGGCTCGATCGGCGGCAATGGCGCTCGCTCCGGTGGCAAGTACCCCGGCGTCGCCCCGCAGGTGAACCTGGTCGACGTCAAGGTCATGGATGACCTGGGTATCGGCACCACTTCCAGCGTCGTCGAAGGCTTGCAGTGGATCTACGATAACAAAGACCTCTACAACATCCGCGTCGTCAACCTTTCGCTCAACAGCACTGTCACCGAGACCTACCACACCAGCGCTCTGGATGCCGCTCTGGAAGTGCTGTGGTTCAACGGCATCGTGGTGGTCGTCTCCGCCGGCAACAACGGCACCTACGCCAGCGGGGTGGTTTTCCCGCCAGCCAACGACCCGTTCGTGATCACCGTCGGCGCAGTGGATGATATGGGTTCTCGCGATACCACCGATGATGTGCTGGCTTCCTTCTCAGCATTTGGCACCACCGACGATGGCTTCTCCAAGCCGGATATCGTTGTCCCGGGGCGCAATATCATCAGCCCGCTGGCCAGCGATGACTGCAACCTGATCATCGACCACCCCACTCACGCCGTCCCCGGTGATGACGGCACTTTCTACTTCCGCATGTCCGGCACATCCATGGCTTCCGGTGTGGCCGCAGGCGCTGTCGCCCTCCTGCTGCAAGATGAGCCCAATCTCACCCCCGACCAGGTCAAGTACCGCCTGATAGAGACCGCCAGACCGTTCTCCGGCGGCAACGGGGCTGGCTATATGGACCTATACCAGGCCATTCATACTGATACAACCGGCAACGCAAACACTGACCTGGCTGCCAGCCAGCTGCTATGGACAGGCCCTGACCCGGTCGTTTGGACCTCCGTCGCCTGGAACAGCGTTGCCTGGAACTCGGTCGCCTGGAACAGTGTAGCCTGGAATTCCGTCGCCTGGAACTCGGTTGCCTGGAACAGCACTTATTGGGAACCATGATCTTAAATGATCAGCTGAGGTGAAATTATGAAAGATGTCCGCTTTTCAATAGCTTTTCTCGCACTGAGTGTGATCTTGTTCACCACTCTGCTGGCCGTAGGCGCGTACTATCATCTGTTCTGGGGGTTTATGGAACTGGCAAGCGTAAGCTGGAATCTACTACCGGTATAGGCAGACCTGCTTTGTTCCTTCTGAAATATTGCTAGGGGGAGAGACCGGGCAGATAAAACGTAGGAGGGTGAATCAGGAAAACTTTGTGCAGGTTGCATTACAGTCTTGCAAGTTATATATCCAATCGTAGCTGAGTGCTTGAAGACCAGCTACGATTGGTGTAATGTAGAAAAAACATCAGCGTTTATACAGGTGGCAATCCGAATCAATCATCAAGGAATATTGGTGTCGATTGTTGCGGTCGCAGGAGAAAATATATACAGGGAATAAGCGATGAAAGATTTATCAACCAACGCCCGGATCTACATCATTGGAACGATATTGGTCGCAATTGTTCTGTTCGGCTGGAATATGACCAATATAGGCATGGAGAAGGTCTTGGAAACGCTGCTCCTGGCAGCCCTTGCCTCCCTGGCGCTGATTATCAAAGTCGAGGGGACAACCCAACGCTCGCACTATAACTTCAGTTTCTTGGTTTACAGCGCCGCATTTTTCCTGCTGGGCACTCCAGAGGCTATGCTGGTGATTGTGATCTCAAACCTGGTCGAGTGGGCCTGGCACAAATATCCCTGGTATATCCAGACATTCAACATCGGCTGCTACATCATAACCATCCAGATCACCGGCATGGTATTCACCTGGGCGAACCCGTCGGGGATATTATTCTCCTGGTTAGGAGTAATCACAATGCTCGTCGCGATGGGGGTATATACCCTCGTCAACCACCTGATGATCGGCATCATTGTGTGGCTGGCTCGCGGGGAGAACTTCAAACAGTCTGGCATCTTCGATTTCTTGCCTTTAATGATCGATTTCACCGTCCTCAGTATGGGGGCTGGGGTGGCATTGATCTGGACCCTCGATCCGATTGCGATTATATTCGTTATCATCCCCCTCTATCTGCTGTACAGCACGCTGCGAGTTCCGTCACTCGAACGCCAGACCGAAATCGATCCCAAGACCAATATCTATAACCACCGCTATTTCGAAAAAGCCTTAGAGGAGGAGCTCAGCCGCGCCCACCGTTTCGACCGCCCGCTTGCGATCGTCATGGCGGACCTCGACCTGCTACGCAATATCAATAACACATATGGTCACCTGGCAGGTGACGAGGTGCTGATTGGGGTTGCGAAAATATTGAGTGATAATGCACGCGAATATGATGTCGTTGCTCGTTTCGGCGGTGAGGAGTTCGCTATACTGCTCCCAGAAACAACCGCCGATGAAGCCTACCATATTGTGGAACAAATACGGATCCAGATCGAGCTGGCTGAGTTCCAGGTACCGACCAGCATTACTCCGATCAAAGCCACAATGAGCTTCGGTATCGCCAACCGCGAAAATGATTCCCAAACCAGTAAGGAGATCCTGCACAATGCAGATGCAGCTGTATATCACTCTAAGCTGCGCGGGCGTAATCGTACCTATTTGTTCTCCGATCAAATCTATCAAGGTCTGTTCAAACCGTTCGGACCGCAGGAATCAGTCGTAAACATTACCCCCGATGCCATCGATTCTATCCCAACTGATCTTCCCGAGCTGCCAGAGGAGCTGGTGGAACATAAGCCGATGAAGCCCCTAGTAAACCCGCCAAAATTATCCTCTCCACCGGTAACCATGCTGCCGAACCGGATGATATATTCGTTTATCTTGTTGGTAACATTAGTATCCGGAGGGCTGCTGCTGCTTCAGCTCGACCCGGTTGAACAAGTTCCCTTGCCGGGATTGTTATTGTTCATTGCCATTGTATTCTTTGCAGAATGGTTCTCGTTAGATATATATGTCCGCAATACAGCAGTGTCTGTCTCGGCTGCACCACTATTGGCAGGGTTTATCCTCTTTGGGCCATCCGGGGCGGTTTTACTCAGCCTTTCATTTGCTCTGGCAGCCTATCTCAAACACAACAGCCCACTCAGCCGGCTGGTATTCAATTTCAGCAACCAGTTGCTAGCCGGGATGCTGTGCCTGGGATTTTTATCGTTGACCGGCATTGACATCGCAATAGATAATCCGGTAGTCCAATTGATCATGAGCCTGTTCATGAGCATGATCCTGTATTTCAGCACCACCTCCCTGGTCTCCGTTGCCATCTATCTAAGTACAGGGATGTCTATCAAGCGCACCTGGAAGGAGCAGTTCGGCTGGCTGGCACCATATTACGTCGTCATGGGAATGATCGCCTACGCGCTGGTATTTGGATATACAGATGCCGGGATGGTCGGTGCAATGGTAGTTACTTTTCCATTACTTTTACTCCGCTTCAGCCAGAAACAATATATAGACCGCACCAAGGCTATCGTCAATGAGCTCAAGGAAAAGAACGTCATCCTCGAGCGCAGCTCGACTGAGATCTCCACTCTAAACGAAGGGCTTTTGAAGACCCTGGCTGAAGTCGTTGACCTACGCGACCCATTCGTCTTGGGTCATTCCCAGCAGGTGACAAACTACGCAGTCCTGATGGCAAAAACCCTGGGATTGAGTCAGGACCAGGTCGAGCTGATCCGCAAAGCCGGCTTACTTCACGATATTGGCAAGCTGGGTATCCCCGAACGCATCCTGCTGAAGCCCACCAAACTGACCGCCGACGAGTATATGATTGTCAAAGAACATGTTGTGCTGGGAGCGGAGATCTTGCAAGCCAGCCAATCTCTGCACAATCTGATCCCCATCATCCGCCATCATCACGAACGATACGATGGGAAAGGCTATCCGGATGGACTTCGTGGAGAGGGTATCCCAATTGAAGCCCGGATCGTGGCGGTGGCGGATGCTGTCGAAGCCATGGCATCCGACCGGCCATACCGGCGTGCTATGGAGCTGGATCAAATCCTGATCGAGCTCGAGAAAAATGCCGGTACCCAGTTCGACCCCGAGGTAGTGCGGGCATTCGAGCAGATAACTACTGAAGCAGGAGAAGCCCTGGTGATAAACTCCGCCCGTGCAGGGATAAATCTCCGCCTGCATACCGAGCTGGATGACATCTATAACAACCTGCTGAAGGAACGCCTGGAAGGAACTGCAGAGAAGCCACAGAAAGAGAATGGCACTCCCATCCCGGTCCCCGCGCTGTTAGACTTCACCTTTACAACGCTGCCAAGACAGGGTTAGAGATCTATTCGGCTGGTTCGATCCAGTAATCAAAGCGCGTGTATCCTGTGCATTAGCAAATCACACCCTGATATGGAGGTTGACGCGTTTGAAAATTCCTGATAAAATTCATAAAAATCCGGATATATAAGACAACAACGAGGACGAGGATTTTATTATGTTAGCTGAACAAACTCAGACCGAGAAAGTAATTCTAACTTCCACTGCGGCGCAGGCAGTACGCGATCTGCTGGCAAAACGTGAGCTGAGCGGGTACGCCTTGCGCGTTTTCATCTCCGGCGGTGGCTGCTCTGGCTACCAGTACGGCATGGCATTAGAGAACAATATCCGCCCCACCGACATGTGCTACGATTACGAGGATATCCAAGTCGTCGTCGATGAGGTATCCATCAATTACCTCAATGGCGCAACCATCGATTACGTGGACGATATCATGGGCAGCGGTTTCAAGATCGAGAACCCGAACGCCGTCTCCAGTTGTGGCTGCGGCAGTTCCTTCCGCACCAAAGACAATTCTTACTCGAACCAGTCTGGCGGCTGCAGCGGCTGCTGATAAGCTGCTGTGATGAATCAAAAGACCGGCCAACATGTGCCGGTCTTTTTCTTTCAGCTTATCTTCCGCGCAGGAATGAGATCAGCAGACCAAACATACCGACTACCCCCATACCGACGATGACTAAACCCATCGGCACACGGGCTGCGCTGCCTGCCAGCCCGGAGGCTGGTGTAGATGGCAGCACCAACGGACCCGGTGGGGTGAATGTCGGCAAGCGTGTCGGGGGGATATCGATGATGAATTGGGCTGCAAGAGTTGGATCAACGGTAGGGGTTGTGCGAGGAGTCGGTGTAGGCGGTGGCTCGACCACCGGCACGCCCCCCACCAGCTCAACCAGGGGTGAATATACCCACGCAACTCCACCGGGAACGCCCGGATAGGCAATCTGTACCCAATCGCCGCCGATCGAGCGCCCCAGGGCAGGGACCTGCTGACCGGCAATCAACACGCCAACCGTTGGATAATCCGTGCTCGGACCACTGCGAACATTGATCTGATCCTGTTCCATGGTGACAATCGCGATCGCCCCGGGTGGCGTTCCAGTCACAGTAGGGATCGACACGGTAGGTATCTGTGACAGGTAATCGTAATTCTCGATCCAACTAAAGGCTGTCGTCAAGATAGCCAAGCACACAAATAATAAAATAATTCCCAAATATCCGTATTTCATAAATTCTCCATGGCAGCGTCTATGCTACAATTCTTGCCAGAGCGATTATAATCCACCCGACGAGCAGTGAGGTCCCCTGGTATATTAGCCAGAACCGTCCAAGCCAGATCCATATCAAGCTGTCAAGAAAATGGAACCCAGAATTTTTCACGGAGAGATCACACCCAACGATGTTGCTCGCGCTCTGCTCGCACGTTTCAACCGCGGCAGCCTGCGTGCCCAGCAGTTCGGCGGCGGAAGGCACGTCGTAGTCCAGGTTGCAACGCCTTCCCGGCCTGCCTCCGGAGGTCCTACGGCGATGACGGTAAACCTTGAACAAGCCCCAGACGGGGTGGCTGTCCAGATCGGTAAACAATCCTGGTTAGGTGTGGCTGCCAGCCTGGGGACTACTGCACTGTGGGCCTGGCATAACCCGTGGAACATCCTCTCCCGGCTGGATGACCTGGCTCAGGATATCGAGAACTTGCAGTTGGCAGATCAAGTCTGGGAAACGGTAGAACAGTATGCTCGCTCCGCAGGAGCCACGTTTGAGCTCTCGGAGAGGCTCCGCCGGATGGTCTGTGAGTACTGCAGGACTGCAAATCCGGTTGGCGAGCCACGCTGCATCGCCTGCGGCGCTCCTTTGGGCAATGTCCAACCACGGACGTGCAATAATTGCGGATTTATCCTGATCAAAGGAGAAGAAGTCTGCCCTAATTGCGGCTTCTCTACGGTCTGATCAAGGACTGCCGGCGACTATTCGTCGTGCCAGCCGTGATCATCCACCAGGCGAACGAATTCCTCCGCACCTTCCGGTCCCCAGGTCCCCGCCTCGTAAACCGGCAGGTTCTTCGCCGGTTTTGACTTCCACGCCTCGATAATTTTTGTCGTAAACGCCCAGGCTGACTGTACTTCGTCTGTTCGCGTGAACAACGTCGCATCGCCTGCCATGCAGTCCAGCAGCAGTCTCTCGTAGGCATCGGGCGGCTCACCACCAAAGGTGGATACATAATCGAAAGTCATATTCACCGGCTCGATTTGGTTTACGTGACCCGGTGCTTTAGCGCCAAACGTAAGCGCAATCCCCTCATCAGGTTGGATTTTCAGAGTCAGTATATTGGGCGCATCCCCGGCCAGGTTGCGCCAGCCGAAAAGAGAGAGCGGAACCATCTTGAAATGGATATCGATATGGGTGACCCGGCGCGGCAGCCGCTTCCCGGAGCGGATAAAGAAAGGCACACCTGCCCATCGCCAGTTGTCAATAAACAGGTTGGCAGCCAGATAAGTCTCGGTGATCGAATCAGTCGCCACCCCTGTCTCATATTTGTAGCCCGAGACCCTTTCACCATCGAGCATTCCCGAGACGTACTGTGCCCGGTAGGTATATTTAAGCGCCTCTTCACCTTGCAGTGGGCGCAGGGCACGGAATACTTTCACTTTCTCATCCCTGACTGCATCTGCATTGAAGGCTACAGGTGCTTCCATGGCAGTTAACGCTAATAATTGCAGGATGTGGTTCTGGAACATATCCCGGATCACACCTGCCCCCTCGTAATATCCCGCCCGGTTGCCAATTCCGACTTTTTCTGCAACGGTAATCTGCACGTGATCGATATTGCGACGGTTCCAGAGTGGCTCGAAGATTCCGTTGGCAAACCGGAACACCAGGATGTTCTGGACCGTTTCTTTGCCGAGATAATGATCGATCCGGTAGACCTGTTCCTCATTGAATACCCGGTGTACTTGCTGGTCCAATGCTTGTGCTGAGCTCAAGTCATAGCCATACGGCTTCTCAATGACCACCCGCGTCCATCCGTCACCCTGGTGAGACAACCCGCTCTCTCCGAGATTATGGATGATCGTTGGGTAGGATTCCGGTGGAACCGCCAGGTAATACAGCCTATTCTTGACGCCTAGATCTGCCAACAACGCGTTTAGTCTGTTATAGCCATCAAGGTCTCCAAAGGTGGACTTCAGGTAATACATTTGCCCTAGAAGGCGTTCCAACTTCGCTGGCTGGACCGGTGAGGTTCGCGCGTACTCGTGAACAGCCTTCCGGAAATGCTGCTGCATATATTCGCGATCCCAGTCCCGGCGTGCAAACCCAATGATGGGAATATTGCCCGGCAACTGGTTCATCAGCTCCAGTTCATATAGCGCCGGGACCAGCTTGCGATATGCCAGGTCGCCGGTTACGCCAAAGATAATCGCTGCTGTGGGCGCAGCTTCAGGATTGTTATCGGTACTCATGGTCGACATTATGGAGATTGCAGAAAGGCCAAAGCACGTCGGATATCGGGGATTAAGACCGCGTCCTCGACCATATCTACCGGTGCGAAGGACATCGATTGCTGCCCATTCAGCCGAGACTCCAGTCTACCAAGCAGGCGTTCGAGTGCCGGGATTGCATCCAGGTAGCCGACCAGCCCAATCAGCCGGACTGCATGGCGGCGTATATCCAAAGGCACTTTGCGTGAGGCAAGGATATCAGCCAGCTGGTTGCCCGCATACGGGCAGGCGTTCAGCAGGCGTGCCACACCCTGTTCCAGGTCCGGTCGTCCTGGCAGTACTTGCAGCAGCGCGTAGATCTGTCGGGTGCGCATTTGAGCCATATACGCCGACAGGCACTGACGAACCGACTCAGGAGGGGGCAGACCATCTTTATCCGGAAGCAGGGCTTCGCTGAGCGCGAAGATAATTTCTGTCCTGATATCGATATCTTTCTCCGTAATACGTGTAGCAAGTATGTAAGCAACCAGCGGCAGCAGGCGCGCCGCGTCTGTCTCGACAATCTGCTGAACAGCCGCTCGCCTTACAGCCACATCCGGACCGAACACTGCCTCACTTAAATGCCAGACCGCAGGGAACAGCTCCACCATTCCCTGTGCGCTCTCCCCCAGATCGAACAACGTTGGCTGGCTTGGATTAAGGATCAGATCGTCCAGTTCCATGCAACTAACCTTTCTGCCGGAGCCTGTCTGAAGATTTGAATTATATCGTAGCTTCACGCATTATTGTACGTGCGCGGGATAATATACTTTCAACGGTAAGCCCATATTCCTTGTAAACTACGCTGTAGGGAGCTGAAGCGCCGAACCTTTCAACCGAGACCACCTCGCCCAAATCCCCAACCCATTTCTGCCATCCCATTGCAATACCAGCTTCTACAGCAAGCCGCGCTGGTATGTGCGCGGGGAGAACGCTGTTCCGGTAGCCGGAATCCTGGGCTTCGAACAGCTCCCAGCTCGGGAACGAAACCAGACGCACGTTGATGCCATCAGCTGCGAGGATCTCGCCTGCCCTGACAGTAAATCCAAGCTCCGTCCCTGATGCCATCAAGATCAGTTCCGGGTCTCCGTCACCCAGGTCAGCCAGGACATAAGCGCCATAGCGGACTCCCTGCGCGGGTGCGAATATCTCACGGTCTAATGTAGGAGCATTCTGGCGAGAAAATACCAATGCAGTCGGTCCGTCCCGCCGGCTGATGGCAATTTTCCAGGCCTCGCGGACCTCGTTTGCATCCCCCGGGCGCAGCACCACCAGGCCCGGGATAGCCCGCAGGGCTGCCAGATGTTCTACAGGCTGGTGGGTCGGTCCATCCTCCCCAACACCGATCGAATCGTGGGTGAAGACCCAAATGCTCGGGTAATGGGACAGCGCCGACAACCGGATTGCAGGGCGCATATAATCGGAGAAAACCAGGAAGGTGCCACCGTAGGGAATAACTCCACCATGAACAGCCATCCCATTTACGACTGAGCCCATGGCATGTTCCCTCACCCCAAAATGAAAATTCCTCCCTGCAGTCGTAGAGGATTGGAAATCCGGGCTACCGTCTATCCAGGTTTTATTGGAGGGCGCCAGATCAGCCGAACCGCCGATCAGTTCCGGGATGCGCTGGGCGAGAGCGTTGAGCACTTTTCCAGAAGATGCGCGTGTCGCCATCCCCTTCTCATCAGCCGGATATTCGGGCAGCCCCTTCGACCAGTTTTCAGGCAGGATCCCTTTCCAACGCCGCTCCAACTCCTCCCCTTGCTCAGGGAACTGCTTACGGTAACTCTCGAACTCTCTCTGCCACTGAGACTCCAGCTTCTCGCCATTTGGAACCGCCTGGCGGAAGTGTTCTAAGACATCTTGGGGGATGAAGAACCGGGGCTGCTCTGGCCATGCGAGGTTTTGTTTTGCGCCCAATAGCTCAGCCTCTCCGGGAGGTTCTCCATGGGCTTTCTCTGTATCCTGGCGGGTTGGCAGTCCATAGCCGATATGTGTACGGCAGATCAACAATGATGGTCTGGGATCATTCTTGGCTGCTTCAATCGCCTGCGAAACAGCATCAACATCATTCCCGTCAGCCACTATCTGGACATGCCAACCATAAGCCTCGAAGCGTTTTCCGCGATCCTCGGTAAATGCCAGATCAGTGCTGCCGTCGATCGATATCCGGTTGTCATCGTAGAGATAGATCAAGCGTCCCAGGGAGAGATGCCCGGCCAGGGATGCAGCCTCGGATGCAACGCCCTCCATCAAATCGCCATCCGTCACGATGGCATAGATATACTGGGGAAAGAGATCATGCCCATCCCTATTGAAATTCGCCTCCAGGTGGCTGGCCGCGATCGCCATGCCAACCCCATTTGAAAACCCCTGACCCAATGGTCCGGTTGTAACCTCGACTCCTGGTGTAAGTCCATACTCTGGATGTCCTGGGGTCCGGCTCCCCCACTGCCGGAAGCTCTTCAACTCTTCTAGAGATAAGTCATAGCCTGATAAGAACAACAGGCTGTACAAAAGCATCGAGCCATGCCCGCCGGAGAGGATAAAACGGTCGCGCGCCGGCCAATGTGGGTTGCGCGGGTTATGGCGCAAGTGGCGGGTCCACAATGTATAAGCAATGGCTGCGGCACCCATCGGCAGCCCGGGGTGTCCGCTGTTGGCTTGCTGGACCGCATCCGCGGATAGGAACCGGATCGTATTGATTGCTCGGTCTTGCAGGTTCTCAGTTATCGGCATCTATGACTCCTCAACGAGTTTTTTAACCCTTCCGAAAGAATTATATCTTAACGCAATCCTAAAACTCGCGTTCGAATACGCATTCAATATGTGAAATTTTTCACCAAATACTGTATAATGAAGGTAGTAACAGATGTCATCGCAACAGCGTGCTCTTTGTTACTATACCTTTCGGAGAGTATTCTTGATACTTTACATTAAGATGGATTTGTCATCAATATCGCACATGCCACGTTACCCCGCAAGGCTTTAGAGCAAACAAGGAGGTATCGGCAGTAACCGCATTTAAATCTCACTCTCATACCGTATCGTAAAGACTGTTTAAGTCAACAATGGATTGTCAAGCATTGGACACACTAGTGTACCGATGAAGGAGGTGGCCCTTGACCACGGCAATACAAACAATCAAACCCACATCCCGTTTTTTTGATCCAACCAATCCCAATTTAAGATTCCTCGAAGAAGTAAGCCAGGCAACTGCAGGTGTCTCACGTTTGGAAATGTGCATCCAATGCGGCACCTGCGGGGGGTCCTGCCCGGTTGCATCCGACATGGACCATACACCCCGAATGCTGTTCGCAATGGTACGTGCCGGGATGAGAGATGAAGCCCTGAGCAGCAATACGCCGTGGATCTGCGTTTCCTGCTACCACTGCGTCGTACGCTGCCCCCAGGACGTCCATATCCCCGATGTGATGTATACCCTGAAGGGTATGGCCATTCGCACCAAGATGTATAAGGACTCGACGGCTCCTGACTTCTCTATGACGTTCGTAGACATGGTAGAGACCTATGGTCGCAGCTACGAGTTCGGTCTGGCAACCCGGCACTACCTCAAACACTTCCCCCTGCGCCTTCCCGGCATGGCTCCGATGGGCTTAGGCATGCTGAGCAAAAAGAGGATGGATATCACTCCAAAGCGAATTAAAGGGATCGACCAGCTGACTGCAATCCTGGACCACGCGAAGGAACTGGAGGCCGTACAATGACAAAATATCTATATTACCCCGGCTGCGCAAGCGAGACCAGCGCAAGAGCATACGAAGAATCGCTCGATGCGATCCGACCTACGCTTGACTTGGATATGGTCGATGTCCAGGACTGGAATTGCTGCGGAGCAACAGAGTATGTCGGCATCAGCCTCACTCCGGCTTATGCCCTGATCGGGCGAAACCTGGCATTAGCGAGTCAGCAATCCAACGGGATGAACACCCTGGTGGCATCCTGTAGTGCCTGTTATCTGAACCTTGCCAAAGCGGACCACTATATGCAAGAGAGACCTCTCTTGAATGATAATGTAAATGCTGCCCTCTCCGCCGGCGGGCTCTCTTACAATCCGGGATCGCTGACAATTCGCCATTTGCTGGATGTGATCATCAATGACATCGGTCTGGACACCATCCGCAGCAAGGTTGTCAAACCGCTGACAGGGCTGCGTGTTGCCCCTTACCTGGGCTGCATGGTGCCCCGTCCGGATTACGAAAAGCGCTGGTCTGACCATGAACACCCCAACGAGCTGGACCGGGTGATTGCTGCGCTCGGAGCAGAAGTGATCGATTTCCCATTGAAGACTCACTGCTGCGGCGGGCATATGACCCAGATCGGGCCGACGACTGCATTCGAGCTCATACGCCGGCTGGTCAGCTCAGCAGACCAGTACAAAGCCGATGTGATGGTGGCCGTCTGCCCAATGTGCCAGATGAACCTGGATGCCTACCAGGCAGAAACGAACCGCTACTTCCACACGGATTACCACATGCCGATCCTTTTCTTCACCCAATTGATGGGTCTGGCATTCGGTAAGGACCCCATTGAGCTTGGAATTGGCCGGGAACTGGTAGATTCACGCGCAGCATTGGGCAAGATTGGTGTTGAAGTGCCCGAACCCGATGAAAAGAAAGCCAGGCCGAAGCGAAAAAAGGAAACCGGGCTGCCAATGCCGCAGATGCCTGGTGATGAGGAGGTGAATTGATGACCCAAGACACCGGTCCTGAAAAAGAGAAAATTGGCGTTTATGTCTGCCACTGCGGCACCAATATCGCCGGGATTGTGGATGTAGAGGACGTAGCAACCTGGGCGGGAGAGGAATTAAAAGATCGTGGGGTCGTCGTATCCCGCGATTATAAGTTCATGTGCTCCAGCCTGGGGCAGGAACTGATCGAAAACGACATCAAAGAACTCGGCTTAACCAGGGTCGTCGTTGCCGCCTGCTCCCCTCACCTGCACGAACAAACCTTCCGCAAAGCATCCAGCAACGCCGGGTTGAACCCTTATCTATGCGAACTGGTCTCAATCCGTGAGCAGGTATCCTGGGTCCACACCGACAAGGCTGCCGCGACTGCAAAATCCAAAGCAGTGCTGTCCGGTGGGGTTGAGCGTGTTCTCCATCACGAACCCCTGGAACCCCTGCACGTCCCCATCCATCCCACGACGCTGGTGGTCGGAGGCGGGATCGCAGGCATCCAGTCTGCATTGGAGATTGCTGATGCAGGCTACCCGGTCATTATGGTAGAACGTGAGCCATCCATCGGCGGTCACATGGCGCAGTTCGATAAGACCTTCCCCACCCTGGATTGCTCCGCATGCATCCTGACCCCAAAGATGGTCTCTGTTGGTGCTCATCCGAATATCACCTTACTGACCTGGAGCGAAGTGACCAAAGTTGACGGCTACGTCGGCAATTTCACGGTCACAATTCGCAAAAAAGCCCGCTATATCAATGAGGAGCTTTGCACCGGCTGCGGCATCTGCCAGGAGAAATGCCCGAAGAAAATCATCGATACCGAATATGAAGCCGGACTGGGCTACCGCAAAGCGGTCTACACCCCATTCCCCCAGGCTGTGCCCAAATTTCCGGTGCTGGACAAACCGAACTGTACCTACTTCGAGAAGGGCACCTGCAAAGCCTGTGAGAAGTTCTGCCCGACCGATGCGATCGACTTCACCCAGGAGGATGAGTACATCACCGTACAGGTGGGCAATGTCATCCTGGCTACCGGCTACGATCTCTTCGATGCACGCCGCATCAGCCATTACGGCTACGGGCGTCTTGCAAACGTCTTCACCAGTCTGGAGTTCGAAAGGCTGACCAATGCTGCCGGCCCGACCAACGGGGACATCGTCCTGAGAGATGGGATCACCGTACCCAAATCGGTCGGCATCATCCACTGTGTCGGTAGTCGAGACAGGAATTACAACAATTACTGCTCGACAATCTGCTGCATGCAGAGTTTGAAGTTTGCCCATCTGGTCCACGAGCGCACCGGAGCGACGGTTTACAACTTCTATATCGATATGCGCACGGCATACAAGGAGTACGATGAGTTCTACCAGCGGGTGCTGGAAGAAGGCACATTGTTCGTGCGTGGGAAAGTAGCAGAAGTGACCGATGCTACCCGCCTCCCAGGGGAAGAAGGCAAGCTGATCATCCAGGTAGAAGACACACTGGCTGGCAAACAGCGGCGCATCCCGGTCGATATGGTCGTCCTTTCATCCGGAATGGAGCCTCGCGTCGATGCGAAAGAAGTTGCACACCTGTTCGGCATCTCCTGCAGCGCGAACGGCTGGTTCATCGAGAAGCACCCCAAACTGGACCCTGTCGCAACCATGACCGAAGGCATCTTCATCGCCGGCTGCGTCCAAGGGCCGAAGGACATCCCTGCCAGCGTCTCCCAGGGTGCAGCAGCATCCGCACGAGTTCTCGGGAGGATCCAGCAAGGCGAGATCGCCTTGGAGCCGGTGCGCGCCAGCGTCATCGAGGATAAATGCTCCGGCTGCCGGATCTGCAACGATCTGTGCCCCTTCAATGCAATCCTGTTCCACGAAGACCGGATGGTGACCGAGATCAACCCGGCTTTATGCCAGGGCTGCGGCACCTGCGTGGCAGCCTGTCCAGCTGGCGCCATCACCGGCACTGGCTTCAGCAACGAGCAGATACTATCCCAGATCGAAGGTCTGCTGATGCTGAACCTTGAACATCCACTGGTCGCTGAGCTGGCATAGTATGAGGAGGTAATCATGTCAGACACTTTTGAACCCGTGATCATCGGATTTACCTGCAACTGGTGCAGCTACCGTGCAGCCGATCTGGCCGGGACCGCACGGGTGAAATACCCGCCCAACGTCCGCCTGATCCGCCTGATGTGCTCCGGTCGCTTAGATCCCACCTTTGTATTCAAGGCATTATCGGGTGGGGCGGACGGCGTTCTCATCACCGGCTGCCATCCCGGCGAATGTCACTATATCGAACAGAACTACAAAGCACTGCGCCGCTACCTGCTGCTCCGCAGGACACTCAAAGGATTGGGTGTCGAGCCCGAGCGTGTGAAACTCGTCTGGGCTTCAGCAGCCGAGGGCGTCCGGCTGGCAGCAGAGATCACCAAGATGGTCGAAGAGGTTAGAGCTTTGGGACCTCTCAACTGGCCAAACTGGGCGCAAGGGAATGGACATAAGGCAGAAGTCGTTGTCCAGACTGAGGAGGTGGCAGCATGAGCAGCAATGGGAAACCGAAATTTGCTATGTACTGGGCTGCATCCTGTGGGGGCTGCGAGATCGCGGTGCTGAACATCGGCGAGAAAATTCTGGATGTAGATGCCAACTTCGAAGTTGCTTTCTGGCCGGTTGCAATGGATGCAAAATACAAAGATGTCGAAGCAATGCCGGATAAGTCGATATTGCTTACGCTTTTCAATGGCGGCATCCGCAACAAAGAGAACGAAGAGCTAGCCCACCTGCTGCGCCGGAAATCACAGATCCTTGTGGCATTTGGCTCCTGCGCCTGCGAAGGCTGCATCCCGGGTCTGGCGAACTTGAGCAAGACTGAAGATATTTTCAATACAGCCTATGCGACTGTGTCCACTGAAAACCCAGATCAAATCCGGCCGCAGTATGAATACCAGATGCCGGAGGGAATGATCCACATCCCAGAGTTCTACCCTGTCCTGAAGACCCTGGACCAGGTAGTCCCGGTGGATTACTACATGCCTGGCTGCCCGCCAGAGTCGCACCAGATCGCAGCAGTAATCGATTTGGTAATCCAGGTGTTGAACGGCGAGGCGACACTACCCCCTGCGGGAGCCACAATCGGCGCGGGGGGATCGACCGTCTGTGATGACTGCCCGCGCGAGCGCAACGTCAAGACGATCACAAAATTCGTGCGCATCCAGGATGTGGAGCGCATCGACCCAACGCTGTGCCTATTGGAGCAGGGCATTCCCTGCAATGGACCTGCCACACGCAACGGCTGCGGGGCTTTGTGCCCAACAGCCTCTGCTCAGTGCATCGGCTGCTACGGCCCCGCGGATGGGGTAGTGGATTATGGCGCACGCCTGATCACTGCCTTCGCTTCGGTCATCGATAGCAACGACCCAGTAGAGATCGATCGCATCTTGGATGGTATACCCGATCCCGTCGGTCAATTTTATCGCTTCAACCTGGCAGGATCGATCATGCGTGCCGGTACTCCCGCCTGGAGAGGCAACGGCTCTGAAGGAGGATGATAACATGCAGCGAGTAACGATAGACCCAATCACCCGCCTGGAAGGGCATGGAAAGATCGAGATTTTCCTCGATGATGAAGGCGATGTCGCCAACACTTACTTCCAGATACCAGAACTGCGCGGTTTTGAACGCTTCTGCGTCGGTCGCCCGGTCGAAGAGCTGCCTCTGCTGACCAACCGGATCTGCGGCGTATGTCCGGAGGCCCACCATATGGCGGGTGCAAAGGCTGCTGACGCGGTTTATAACGTCGAACCGCCACGCACCGGGAAGATGCTGCGCGAGCTGCTTTACTCGGGTTTCTACTTCACCGATCACACAACCCACTTTTATGCACTGGCTGGTCCTGATTTTGTCATGGGACCAACCGCACCGGTCGCAGAACGCAACATCCTAGGTGTCATTCATAAGGTCGGGTTGGAGATCGGCGGGAAAGTGATCCAGGCCCGCAAGTACGGTCATCACATCGTCGAGATCATCGGAGGCCGCAAAGTACACCCCTGCACCTCCATCCCAGGCGGTCTAACCAAAGGCATCACCGAGGACGAGCGCAAAGAGATCGAAGAGATGGGCAATTGGGCGATCGAGTTTGCCCAGTTCAGCCTGCAGCTCTTCAACGATATCGTGCTGGGCAACCAGGAATACGTAGACCTGATCCTCGGTGATATCTACACGCACCAGACCTATTCTATCGGTCTGGTTGACGAGGACAATAAAGTCAATTTCTACGATGGCAAAGTCAGTGTCGTCGCACCTGATGGAGAGCGCATCGGCAAGTATGCACCTAATGAGTACACCGACTGGATCGCGGAAAGAGTTGAGCCTTGGACCTACCTCAAATTCCCCTACCTGAAGAAAGTCGGCTGGAAGGGGTTTGTGGATGGCAAGGATTCAGGCGTGTACTTCGCTACACCGCTATCCCGTCTCAACGCTGCCGATGGAATGACGACCCCTCTCGCCCAGGCCGAATACGAGAAGTTCTACGAGACGCTGGGTGGCAAACCCGTACACCAGCGCCTGGCAATCCATTGGGCGCGCCTGATCGAGCTGCTTTACTCCGCCGAACGGATTGTCGAGCTGGCGACCGATCCGGAGATCACCTCCGATGACTACCACACGGTTCCCACCGAGACACCCTCGGAAGGGGTCGGTATCGTCGAAGCTCCCCGGGGAACGCTCACCCACCACTATAAGACCGATGAGCGCGGCGTCGTCACCGAGGTCAACCTGATTGTCGGAACGACCAACAACTACGCGCCGATCAGCATGTCGGTCAAGAAAGCTGCCCAGAGCCTGATCAAGAAGGGCACAGTGGTCAATGAGGGCTTGCTGAACATGGTGGAGATGGCTTTCCGTGCTTACGACCCGTGCTTCGGCTGTGCCACGCATTCGCTCCCGGGTCAGATGCCGCTCGAAGTGACCATCCGCGACGCGAACGGCGAGCCGGTCGAGGTGCTGAAACAGTTCTGCTGATCGTGTTATGCACAGGTTCACGCTGACAAGAGCAGTTCCAGGTGAAAGGGTTCGGGTGATGGATTACTCATCCCCAGGATCCTTTCACCAATTGACCGGCGTTGCGATGCAAAGAGATCCGGAGCATCAATTCGCAACCATTGTTGTCGGGCTCGGAAATCCGATCCTGGGTGACGATGGGGTTGGGTGGCACGTCGCCGAGCAGGTCTCGCAGGCGATTAGAAACAGCCCGCAAGCGATCCCAGGTCTGGCGATTGAATTCCTCTCCCTGGGTGGGCTGAGCCTGATGGAGCACTTGATCGGCTACGACCGGGCGATAATTATCGACGCCGTCGAAACGGGTGCCGGGCCGCATGGCTCTGTGCACTGCTTCCCACTGGAGGGGCTGCCGGATAACTCGGGAGGTCACCTGACCGCTATACACGATACATCGCTTCAGACAGCCCTGCGTGTCGGCAGGTCGATGGGCGCCCATCTTCCCGAAGAAATCACCGTTGTCGGGATCGAATCGCCCTATGTGTACGATTTCTCCGAAGAGCTCACCCCACCTGTCTCGGCAGCAGTGCCTCAAGCCGTACAGATGGTGTTGGATATCTTGTACGAGAGCAAAATTTAACAACAGACATAATGCAGCTCAGGTGCATGCTGGCGGCACCGAGGACTGCTTACGTCGATACCTATACGAACTGGAGGAAAGTCTATGGTCTCTCCTGAGTTGCTGAGACGCTACCCATTCTTTGGCGTATTGAATACGGAACAGATCAAGAGCATCGCCATGATCGCAGATGAAATCACGGTTGCGGCCGGTACGAAGCTGTTCGAAGAATGCCAGCAGGCGGACACGTTTTACCTGCTGTTAGAAGGCAATGTTGAGCTAAGCTATAAATCGGAAGAGGACTATCACCCGAAGTCGGCGAAGGTTTTCTCGGTCGGAGATATCAACCCGGAGGAGGTCTTCGGGGTCAGTGCGCTGGTGAAACCTTACGAGTACAGTGCTGCAGGCACGGTTACAAAAGACAGCCGCATACTGAAAATCAATGCTGAGGATATTCGCAAGCTGCTCGGTGAAGACACCGAACTGGGATATCTCTTCATGCAGCAGGTTTCAAAAGCGATCATGGAACGGCTGTCCTACACGAGGGTCCAGCTTGCAGCCGCGTGGGCATAAAGGCATAGCAACAGATATACATCTTCCATCAACTGTAAAAATCGGGCGACCTAAGGAGAAAACGTATCCCAACCACATGGTTGGGATACGTGACTTAAGGTAGGTGGCTTTATAACCGAGGAGATCCCTGGGTTAGTTGTTTACGGATATGTATTGTTGTAGAACCAGTTGTAGGCGAAGTAGCCTGATCCCGAGGTGCTCTCCAGCCGGATGGCGATCTTGTACTGACCTTGAAGCTCTGCCGGGATATTATAGGTCAGGGTTTGCGTCCCGCCTGTGCCGGAATTCAGGGTGGCTACCTGCCAGCCGTTCACACCGCGCGTCCCCATATAGTTCATCTTGACGGCAAAGGTATCATTGGGCGGAAGGTTCTTGGTGACGATCGTCACTGAGACGTTCCTGACCACCGAGTTGATGGAGAAAGTCGGGATGCCCTGGTATCCGGTAGGCGGTTGGGTTGGCGGCGTTGTGCCGGGGGGTTGCGCGCCGCTGTTCTTGTGGTTAAACCAGTTATAGGCGAAGTAGCCTGACCCGGTCGTGCTCTGGATTCGTATGGCAATCTGCTTCTGGTCTTTGAACGCATCTGCAATCGAATACGTCTGAGTGACCTCGTTATTCGTCCCAGATTTCAAGGTCCCTACTTCGACGCCATTCTTGCCTTTGGTGCCCATATAGTTCTGTAGGACAGCAAAGCTATCGTTGTGCGGCAAGTTGTACGCACGAACTGTGACCGTATCGTTCTTATCGACGGCAACGATCTCGATATAGGGATGGCCCTTATACCCGGGTTGAGCTGCAAGCGCAGTCGTCACTCCGAACGGTGCCATTAACAAGAATAAAACGACGACAATCGAAAAGACGTTTCTCATTTTTGGACTCCTGAAGGAATTTATTAAGAATTGATATTCACCCTTCTTGTATTGGATACTTTACAATATATTTAACGAAAATGCAATAGGCTTTGTTCCAAAGGCTTTGGAACAAAGCCCTTATTACAACGATCTGCTCGTGGAGGGGCATACGTCACCATGGTTACTACCGATCATAAATTCTGCTCAGATCACTCCCGATCGCTCGGAGAGCCGGCATTTGCCACCGCACCCAGGATAGAAGCGTGGATACTGCTTGAATACCCATACGTACATCCGGCAAAAGCGCTACCGCAGAGCAAGCTGCCCGAGGAGATCAAAGAGCACCTATCCGCCGCATTGGACGTCTTACCCCATTCCAGACTCCTTATGATCAAAAAGAGCAACCGCGTCCCAGGATCGGGCATCAACCTGTTCCTGGTATTATCCGGGTTCGATGACCCGCGCTTGACCCGCTTGCAGGTGAAAGATTATTCCGAGATCCTGTCCATCGACCTACAAGCTGAGTTCGCACAGCTTGCAAAGCGTCCCCCTCAAGAGGATGCCGCACCCCTGATCCTGGTCTGCACGAATGGGAAGCGTGACGCCTGCTGCGCCCGGAATGGATTGCCGCTCTTCAATGAGATGAAGAAACACGGTCGGGGGCATGTCTGGCAGTCCTCGCACGTCGGCGGGCACCGCTTCGCCGCCAACGTGATCAGCCTACCGTATGGCATCTATTATGGTCGCATCCCTATCTCCGGTGCGGAGTCGTTCGTCGAGCACTGCACGAACGGCGAAATCGATCTGCCCTATTACCGCGGCCGCACCCGCTACAGTGCCGAACAACAAGCCGCCGAGTACCTGCTCCGCCAGCATACAGGCAACAACGTGGCCGGCGACCTGCAGCTGTTGGATTCGACCCAGGCAGGTGAGGATCGCTGGCAGATCAATTTCAAGTCTCGTGAAGGTCGGAACTACCTGGTGAAGGTACGCAAAGAGCTCACCGATTACACCATCATCGAAAGCTGCGGCTCGCCGCAGAAGACCGAACCGCAGACCAGTTACCAGCTGGAGGGGATCGCCGTTAGTGGCTGAGACCAGCCTGCACAGCCAGCTCAAAACCTGGTACGCCGCGCCCGGGGGATGCCATCGAAGCGCCGGTTGATGGCTACATGATCGATATCCTACGCGGTGAGCTGCTGGTGGAGATCCAGACGCGCAGCTTCTCCAGCCTGCGGGGCAAGCTCGAAAAACTGCTGCCCCACCACCCGGTGCGGCTGGTACACCCGATTGCGCAGGAGAAGTGGATCGTGCGCCAGGGTGACGGCAAATCAAAGCCGGGGGGACGGCGCAAATCCCCAAAACGCGGCCGGGTGGAGCATCTCTTCAAAGAGCTGGTATTCATCCCTCACCTGGTCCGGGAGCCCAACTTCTCACTGGAGGTGCTGCTGACCCGCGAGGAGGAGCACTGGGTGGACGATGGCAGCGGCTCGTGGCGCAGGAAGGGCTGGCGCGTGGCGGAACGCGTTCTGCTGGAGGTCGTCGAGAGCATTGAGCTTCTCTCCTCAACGGATTATCTGGGGCTGCTGCCAGGTGATCTGCCAATGCCGTTTTCCACGCTGGATCTGGCACAAAATGCCGGCATACCCCGCAGATTAGCCCAGCAGATGGCGTACAGCCTGCGGGAGATAGGATGGCTCCAGATCGCCGGTACAAAGGGCAGGGAGCGCTTTTACACGCCCCTGGAGGGGTGCTAGGCACACTTCCTTGACATTCCCCACCGGGCTGGCTATAATCCCTAACGCATGCGGGTGTTGCCAAGTGGTAAGGCAGTAGCTTCCCAAGCTACCATTCGTGGGTTCGAATCCCATCACCCGCTCTAATCCCGGCAGTTTAACCTAACCTGCCGGATTTCCTTTCTTGCCCACAGCAGATGTATAATGCTCACTCATGGTATAGTAGGCCAATTTGACAAATTGTCCTACGTCGAGGCTCGTCCAACTCCGAAAGATATGCCGCAGGTTCTCCATTAGTCCTAGGTAAGACAGATGCTCTATCCTGCTTCTATACTTGTGGAACGGTTAATTGTTTGCAAGAACTAATCATATTGTTATCAGGAGCACAAAATGTCCAACGTTCAACAAACCAATCCCTCTACCCAACCTCACCTCGAGACCGCCACCCTGGGCGGCGGCTGTTTCTGGTGCCTGGAGCCGCTCTTTGCCAGTCTGCAGGGCGTGGAAGATGCGTCCGTCGGCTATGCCGGCGGCTCGGTCGCTAACCCCTCCTACCATCTCGTCACGACCGGCACCAGCGGGCACGCTGAAGTCGTCCAGGTGCTCTTCGACCCGCAGGTGATCAGCTACCGGGACATCCTGGGGGTGTTCTTCTCGGTCCATGACCCGACTACGCTCAACCGCCAGGGGGCGGATGTCGGCCCGCAGTACAGGTCGGTGATCTTCTATCACAACTCCGAACAAAAACATATCGCAGAGCAAGTTATTCAGGCGCTGCAGGATTCGGGTGCATACAGCAGCCCGATCGTCACCGAGATCGCTCCGCTAGAGGATTTCTTCCTGGCTGAGGATTACCACCAGGAATATTTCGAGAAGAACCCCTATCAAGGCTACTGCCAGGTGGTCATCGCACCCAAGGTGAGCAAGTTCAGGGCAAAATACCAGCCGCGCCTGAAAATATAAATAAATTTCCGTTCTCAGGGCAGGTTGGAAAGCCTGCCTGAGAACGGATTCCCAAAGCCGCCGCAACAATCCGAATAACCCATACAGGTTCTTTTCCCCAATATCAATTGATTAATTCCGCCAGCTTGCAATGCTGTTAGTGAAACTGGGGAGAGATTTTGTTAGAATAATTGCACGAGGGAGGCTGCAATTGAATATAGCTGGCAAAATCCTGTACATCGAAGACAACCCGGAAAACCGCTTGCTGATCAGGCGCATCCTGCAGGCTGAGGGCTACCAGGTCTTCGAAGCCGAAGATGCCTCCGACGCCCTGCATACATTGCAGGACGAGCGCCCGGACTTGATCTTGATGGATATCAATCTGCCAGAAATGGATGGCTATACTCTGACCAGCCAGATCAAAAGCCTACCCGGGATGGACAACGTGCCCATCATCGCATTGACGGCCAATGTGATGAAAGGCGACCGGGAACGCACCATGCGAGCCGGCTGCGACGGGTATATCCAAAAACCGGTAGATGTGGACAGCCTCCCGATGCTTATCCAGGGTTACTTATCTGCCGAGACACCACCGGAATTTCATTGACATAGATATGGCTCAACAAATGACTGCCTCCTCCGACATCAAAACACAGCCCGTTCAGAAAGCTTCTCTTCCCAAAGACGCCACCGTCCTGGTCGTAGAAGACAACGTCTCCAATTTTGTGTTGATCGCCCGTATGCTAGGCTATATGGGCATCCACTGCGAGTGGAAAACCTCCGGCTACGAGGTTGTGGAATATGCGGACACGCTGCCCAGGCTGGACCTGATCCTGATGGATATCCGCCTGCCGTATGAAGACGGCTTCGTTGCCCTGGAAAAGATCCGCGCCTCTCGAAGACTGCAGGAGACGCCGGTGGTAGCTGTAACTGCCGAAGCAAGCCTGGAGCAGATGAATAAATCCAGGGAAGCCGGCTTTGATGGTTTTCTTGGGAAACCTCTCGATCCCGACCGCTTCCCAGACCAAATTCGCAAAATCCTGGCAGGCGATTCGGTCTGGGAATTGAGTTAACCGGAACATTATCGTTATCGCTCCCGATCGACAGCATACGACCGGGAGCTTTATTTTATACGTTTCAGGCTAGATTTGATAATCATTACCTCCCCATACTGAAGCCAGTGGGTGCTGCTTTGCGGACAATACAAATCCCAATCCCTAATCCCCAAATTGCCTGCTCCCTGATTTATTAAGACCCGGTGAAGCAAGTTTGCATAATTGATAGAAGCACCATCAATTTCGTTATAACGATTGATTGCCAGCATATTCTTGATTTAATTGAAGTCAGGCCTTGCGCGCCACATGTCAGGTCGCTGTGCAGCGTGCGTTATGGTCATTATCTTGTTTGAATATATTCTGACTATAGAAGGTGCCCAAGAAATCCGGTATGTCAATAACTCGAGCGTCCAATAGCTATACGATTACTGCTAACCCCGATCGTGAACATGAATTTCAGGATTGGCGCGGGCATTTGCTCAATGTGGCATTGTGGTGCGCGATCGTTTGCGGTGGGATCGCCTTTTGGGGGACGATGTTCGTCAGCCACCGCTTGCGGGCTGACAGCAGCCTTCTGATCATGCTTGGCGCTTATGCCTGGCTGCTGCTAGCCGCCGGATACTATCGGCTGCCGTACCCGCTCAGAGCCGGGAGCCTGCTGGTGCTGACATTCGCTGCTGGGTTGGCACTGGTGGGCTTCTCCGCAACACCGTCCATCGGTTTGATCCTTTTATTCACGACGGTTGTCTTCTCTTTTTTGCTGGCAGGCTGGCAAGCCGGCTTGATCACCGCTGCCCTGGGCATTGCAAGCCTTGTGACATTATTCAGCCCGATCTTTCTTTCCCAAGGATACGCTCTGGTGCAGTTTGGGGTGGGAGGCTCATTATCCTTACTGATATGGGTGGGGCTGTCGCTAACCGCCTCCGCTCCACTGATCGTCACGTTGGCGCTGTACAGCACCGGCACCTCCCGGGCATTCAACCTGTGGCATGAGCTAATCCGGCACTCCGACCAGCAAAAATCACGTTTCCAACACACGGTCGCCCAAATCACGCAAGACTATGAAGCCCATCTACTGTATGAGAAATCCTTTATCGATACGATCGGTCTGCTGGAAACTGCCCGAACACAGGCGCAACTATTAAAGCGTTTTGTCAACCTGCTCGTAGAGTTATATGGCTATCAGCAAGCCGAGGTATATATCACACAAGATGGGTCTACGTATGACCACATCCGGCAGTATATCGACGAGAACGGGCTAAGGGTTCAAGACAGCCAGGTGATCGATACAGACGATGCACCAGCATCAGTCCAGCAGGCAATCTCAGGCGAGCATCCCCGACAAATCATCATTGATTGGAGGCTTCCAGGGAACGGCGATATCGAGGCGGGTAATTTCGCAACAGCCTGGATACCCATTGCCCCCGGTGCCCAAACGATTGGCTTCTTGAGCATCTCCAAGCACCAGGGGAAAGCATTTTCAGAGTCCGAGATTACAGCTCTGAAGACCAGCGCCCAGCTGCTTGGCCTGGGGATATTGAACCTGCTGCTATCCATGTCCGGTCAGATACAGCCAGGTAATACCTCCGCCTCAAACCAGGCGATCAACCTGCTCACCAGAGCGAATAGAGAAGATGAGATCCTATCCATCGTCAGGAACTCGTTAAGGATCTCAACCTTCCCGTCAATCCATTTGATCGTAGAAGATGAGAACTTAACCCTGGATGCGATAAATGACCCGGAGTATGCCGCCGAGGCACAAATACGGAGGTTCGATTTCTCCATCGACCGCATCGAGAGGCTGGTAACCAATAACCCGTTTGCACCGCTGGATGTCGAAGAACAGCAGGATATGCCCGATGACCTGGTTGCCATCCAGCGTGAGCTTGGCTGGGTGAGCGCCGCATACTTGCCTGTACACCTCAACGGTCGTTTGAAAGCGCTGTACATCCTTGGATCCCGCACTCCGGACCATCTGACCCCCTTCTCGATCCAGCCGTATGCCAGCCTGGCAGGGTATGCATCTACAACCCTTGAAAAAGTCACCGCCACCGGAAAATTGCAGCGCCGGGTGGCTGCTTTACAGTCGTTGTCGATGATCGGTCAGGCGATCTCCGCAGTGACAGAATTGGAAAAGCTCTTCGGCACAATTCACGAGCAGGTTTCTCTGGTCATCGGGGAGGTCGATCTGGCAGTTGCCCTGTACGATGCGACGGCGGATTTGATCTCAATTCCTTACGCCCACGAGGATGGAGAAACGATCAGGATCGATCCTTTCCCGCTGGGGCAGGGATTGACATCGATACTTGATTCGCAGCAAACAGCCCTTGATGATCGTTAATGATACCGAACGCCAGGCCCTGGAACTTGGAGCGAGGATCTCTGGTGCATCTGCGAAATCCTGGCTGGGCGTCCCGCTGATCGTCTCAGGCGAGGTGTTGGGAGCAATTATCCTGCAGGATACAGCCCGGGAACAGCGCTTCGATGATGACGACCTGCGCTTGATGACCACACTCGCCTCCCAGGTCGCCATCACGATACGTAACGTGCGCTTGCTGCAGGATGCAGAACGCCGGGCTGAGAAAGAAAAGATCATCGCCAACATTACTGCCAAGATTTGGGCTGCCCCGGATATCGAATCCGTCACCCGAACTGCCCTCCAAGAATTGGGGCAGGCACTGCATGCCAGCAGCGCAAAGATCCACCTCGAAAAACCGCTGGCTGCTCCTCCCAGTGAGGCACCCAAGGTAGACACCAGGCTGAACCAACCATAAACCGGACTGCACAGTGGACCTGTTAACCGTAAACCAAAACATACAATACATCGCCTGGTTTTTGGCTATCGCTGAGCTGATCGTCGGCTTGTACATTCTGGTGCTAAACCCCCGCCACACTGCCAACCGGCATGTGGGGATCTTTCTCATCCTTGCGGCGATAAACACATATGCCCTCGGTATGATGGTCACTGCAGGCTCCGCGGGACAGGCGCGGCTCTCAGCGCTTATCCTGGCGGCTACCACATCCGCGACCGAGCCTATGCTGCTGCTGGCATCCGTCGCGCTCCTGCGGCCAGATTGGCTGCATGGCAAACGTCGCTGGCTCTGGTGGCCGGTCTATGGCTTGGTCTTTTTGCCTGCCGCCTTGACGATCATCGACCTGGTAGTCGGCACCCGGCTGTGGTATTCCGGCATCAACCCGGCGACTTATGCAGGTGGTTTCATCATTACACCGGATTTCACCAGCGGATCGCTGTCGATTCTCGTCCGTGCCGGCTTCATCCTGTGTTTCTTGATCATCACCGCCATCCTGCTTTTCGTCGCCATCTTCGATAAGCGATCCAGCCGCCAGGATCGCCAGCTTGCCTGGATCCTCTTGCTGCAGCAGTTTCTCGCCGGCGCACTTCTGGCATATCTCGGTCAGCAGGTCATCCTGCCATCAGTCTCCGTCCTGCTGGCGAACACAATCTTTGTGGCAACCTATGCGTATGCAGCCTTCGAGCAGATGATCTCAGAACGCAGCCGGCAAAGGGGCAGCCTACAGCTGCGGCTCACTGCGGTGGTCCTGATCGTATCCCTGCCTGTGATGATGGCATTGACCGCTTTTATTGTTTTTCAGGCGCAGAGCATTCTCGAGAAGAACGCCAATCAGAACCTGTCCGATGTTAGCGAGCAAACACAGGCTACCGTGCTGCTGTGGGCTGAAAACCACGAACGCCTGCTTCAGGATATCGCCTCCCGCCCGGATACAACTGCCTTGAATGCTCGCAGGGTGGAACCGATCCTTTCACTGATCGCGGATGAGTATCCAGAGATCTCCTCTGCCAGTATTATCGGCAAAGATGGCCGGGAGATCGCCGGGAGTGATGGTCCGCCTTACACTAATTATCAGGGCAGCGCGTGGTTCGAGAGTGCAGTTTCTGGTGCCCCAATTACATTCTCGATCGATGAAGGAGCTGGTGGTGCTGCGTCATTACTAACCGCGGCTACACCTATCAGAAGTAATAGCGGCAATGTCCTCGGTGTGGCGGCATTGTCAACCGACCTGGCGCTGTTAAACCAGCAGATCAGCCCCCGGGTCATCGGCAGCAGCGGATATGTTTTTGTGATCAATTCTGAAGATCAACTCGTGGCTCATCCGGTAGATGTCCAACTTCAAGGCACGCTAGATTTTAGCGCCCATCCGGCCGTGTCTATGCTTCGCCAGGGAATCTTGGGACCGTTCACCTACACCGACCAGGATGGTCTCCGCTGGAGGGTGAAGGCAAGACTGCTCCCGAGTGGATGGGGAGTGATCGCCCAGGTTCCTGAGGGCGAGCTGCTCGCACCACTCCTGCTATTCAGCCGTCTGGCATGGTTTACCCTCGCTTCGGCAGCAGTGCTACTCTTCATCCTGGCAGCGTTAATGATCCGCCAGACCATCCATCCAGTGCGCGGTTTAACCAGGGTAACCACTGCAATCGCAGCCGGAGATCTGGAACAGGTCGCCCCTGTTGAGAGCGACGACGAGATCGGTATCCTTGCACAGAGCTTTAATAGTATGACCGACCAGATCAGAGGTCTGATCAACGAGCTCGAGGATAGAGTAGCCCAGCGGACGGGAGGACCTCGAGCGCAGGGCTGTCCAGCTGCAGGTGGCGGCTGATGTTGCCCGCGAAGCAGCCTCGATCCGAGATGTCGCCACGCTACTCGACCATACTGTAATGTTAATCTCCGATCGTTTTGGCTTCTACCACGCCGGAATATTTCTCATCAATGAGACGCGAGAATTTGCCGTACTGGCAGCCGCATCGTCCGAAGGTGGGCGCAGGATGTTGGCACGCGGGCACCAGTTAAAGCTCGGCAAAGTAGGTATTGTTGGTCATGTAGCAGCCAGCGGAGAGCCGCGTATCGCCTTGGATGTGGGTAAGGATGCGGTTTATTTCAACAATCCCGACCTGCCGCAGACACACTCAGAAATGGCATTGCCGATGAAAGCGCACGGGGTGGTGACCGGCGTATTGGACGTTCAATCCGTCGAGCCATCTGCATTTTCTGAAGAGGATATCGATATTCTGCAAGTATTAGCCGACCAGATCGCACTGGCGATGGAAAATACCCGCCTGATCCAGGCTAGAGAGGAATCCATTCTTGATCTGGAGCAGCTTTACAAACAGCAGATCGGTCACGCCTGGCAAGGCTATCTGCAGCAAACCAGTTTGACGTATTACTACGATCCTCTCGGTGTAAAACGCATCTCATCAGACAGATTATCACAATCAAAGGGTGAGGACAAGTTCGCAGAGCAAGAGGCTGAACGCCAGATGACAGCTCCAATTCTGCTGCATGGATACAGGATAGGCACCTTGCAGCTGATCAGGGATGCAGAACTCCTCTGTTTGGAACTCAGACGATCAGGATATCCTGGATGCCATCATCTCCCACCTGGCACTTGCTCTGGAGAGTGCACGCATTCTCGAGCTCGAGCGCAACCGGTCGCACAAAGATAAGCTGATCACCAGCATCACAGCGCGAACACAGTCCGCCCTGGACCTGGAGACTGTGATGCGACGTGCGGTGAAGGAGATCGGGCAGGCGTTAAATGCGGAGAAAGTACAGATAATGCTGGGAGGTAATGGGAATCCCGGAACAGATTCAGATCAGGAGATGGCGGGGTGAAATGATGAGCACCAGGTTTTCATTAAGGCGAAGACTGACCCTGGCATTCTTGAGTATGTCCGTACTTGTGCTTCTCGCCAGTGGCGCCGGGTTCGTCTACGCAAAATCTGTAGATCAGGCGATCCAGGCTACCCAAGATGGAATCGACCAGATCCAGCGCATAAACGAGCTGCAGTCCGATTGGCAGAGTATCTCCGAGATGGTCGGTGTATTATTCCTGACCCGCAATGTCGATCAGACAGCGGAAAGGATCAACACCGGCATCAAAATCTTCAATCAAAAGCTGGACACATGGCTGCAAGCGCCGCCTGGAATTCAGGCGAATAATATTGCCGAGAACCAGACCATTGTCCAGGAAATCGATCTCGAATTTTCCGCTCTCAGCGATACGATCGATGAGATTGTCCGGTTAGCCGGATCAGGTCAGTGGGCCATCGCTCGAGACATGCGCGAAACATTGCTGGCTCGCCAGCAAGCTGAGCTTAACAGCGGATTGCAGCTCCTGGTGACGAATATCCGTGCTGATGTGCAGACATCTTTCAACGATGCGGAGGAAACTCAGATATTCTCCAGGACAGTGGCTATCGCCTCCAGCCTCGCCTCATTCGTCATTGCCCTGTTCCTGGGCATCAACGTTACCCGCAGCATTGTCGTACCGATCCAGGAGCTGACCGAAGCAGCCCAGAGCGTGACCCTGGGGGATTTTCAGCCCATGGAACCATTGAAGAGATCGGACGAGATCGGCAACCTATCCAGATCGTTCGCACTGATGACCGATTGGCTGCGCGAGTCTTACGAAAACCTGGAACAGCGTGTCGTCGATCGCACCACCGAACTTGAACGACAGAATATTGAGATCCAGGTCGCAGCCGAGATTGCCCGCGACATATCCACCTTCAGGAACCCACAAGAGCTGCTCGATACTGCCGTCGATCTCATCGTGCGGCGCTTCGGCTATTACCATGCTGGAATATTCTTGCTGGATGATTTGAAGCAGTATGCCATTCTAAGGGCTGCATCTGGACCATCCAGTAAGGATATGCTGTCAGGAATGCATAAGCTGAAGGTCGGCGAAGTAGGTATCGTCGGAAATGTAGCTCAGACGGGTGTTTCACGCATTGCTCTGGATGTTGATCTGGATCGATCCTATTATAAGAACCCTCTACTGCCGGAAACGCGCACCGAGATCGCAATCCCGATAAAAATCAGCCGCGATGTCATTGGTGTACTGGATGTCCAGAGCAATGTCCCAGGAACCTTCAAGGAAAGCGAACTATATGTCCTTGAGATCCTGGGCGATCTTCTCGCAGTGGCGATCCAGAATGCAGAATTGATCCGGGACTCCGAAGAAAATCTGAACGAATTGGAGAACCTGTATAGTGTCCTCAGAAAGGATGCCTGGCAGAAGATAGAACTAGCCGAGGAGATCCAGGGCTTCCAATACGACGTATCGGGTACAAATCCGCTGACGTTCGGTTCTGTGGACGATGGGGATAACGGTCACAAGACAGGAGAATCCATTGCTATTCCTTTGTGTATTCGAGACCAAAAGATTGGCACCCTGACTGTCTGGCCCACGGCGGAGGGGTTTATGCCGGATGATATCAACTTCTTGAACGAGATCAGCCTCCGGATCAGCCAATCCATGGAAAGTGCCCGCCTGTTCAACGAAATCCAACGGCGCGCTGAAAATGAACGGCGGGTCAGGCAGGCGTCAACCCATATGCGAGAAACTCTCGATATAGAGAGCGTTCTCCGGACTGCTGTGGAAGACATCTATAACACATTCAAGCTATCCCAGATTTCTGTGGACCTCTCCCCATCGGATAGCCTAGTTTTGGATGTCCAAAAAGACCCTGGCGGAACACCATGAGCCACACAAATATGAACGTATCCCCAGCCGGTCCCAGTCGAAGACATACCGATGACTCCCCTGCGCCAGTGTTATTCAGGCTGATCCAGGCCGGTGCAGGTGTCGGGATCGCTATATTCGGAATGCTGTTCCTGCGCTCAGGCTCCGTGCAGATCCTGGTCGTTTTATTCTTCCTGCTGGTGGGATTGATACTCACTCAAATCGGCTATCTGCAGTATCAACAAGGCAAGCAAAAAAAATCTCTGCTGTTAACGTTCACTGCTCTATTATTCCTCTTTGCAGCACCCATCCTGATGCTCGAAAATGCTGAGGGATACCTTATAACAAGCGGCATGTTGGCCGTGCTAATCACATCGAGCTACCTGGTGGAATACCGGATGCAGCGATTGGGGGCTGCAGCCATTTTCCTGCTGTTCTCACTGCTCGCAAGCAGTACCAGGCTTTTTGCCGGATATGATATTAGCAGCTCCACAGCGCTGAGTATTTTCTTGCCAGCGACAGCCCTTATACTCGGACTGACCGCTGCATACCTGCTGATCAGAAATATCCAACGAAGTAGTATCCGTGTCCGCCTGATTGCTTCATTCATCGTCGTGGCTGTCTTACCATTGGCCATCGCCGCCGGTGCAGCAAGCATCATCGGGACCAGGGCAACTATAGACAGCGCCGTTGATCTTATGGAGGCTGTAGTAAACCTGAAAGAGGCAGCCATAACATCTTGGCTGGATGAATTGAGCGCCAGCCTGGCAGATCAAGCCAGCCCTGATCCGGCAGGAAAAGATATTGCTTCCTTGTTGAGCGAGTCCCCTGACTCAGAGCGTTATCGGACAATTCTCAACGCCCAGCGTCGGCAGCTGTTCAACGCTTTGAGAACTGGTTATGAGTTTGATGAGTATCTGGTACTCGATCGCTCAGGAACTGTTGTTCTGTCAACAGATAATGCGCTGGAAGGATTGAATTATGGGAGTGAGCCATTCTTCCAGAAAGCACTCAGTGGGGAAATCATCAACCCGATCACCACAATCGATTCAATGGGTGGTCAGGCTCTTCTGGTTTCAACCCCCGTTTACAACAAAGGCCAGCTGCTCGGTGTCATTACTGGGAAAGCCGCATTAAGTAATCTGTCCGAGATCATGCGCCAGGGTGGAGATATCGGTCAAACCGGGGAGGTCTACCTGGTTGCACCAGATTTTTCTTACCTGACCGGGACCCGTTCGGGGAGTGATATCCCGAAAGAGAATATGGCGTTGACCCGTGGAGCGATAGATGCAATCCTGGGCAAGCAAGATGGGACGGGAACTTATGAAAACACCCAGGAGATCGAAGTTATCGGTGCATACCGCTGGCTGCCTGTGCTCGGGGCGGCGATCTTCGCTGAACAAACTCGCGCAGAGGTATTTTCTCCTACACTCATAACCATTGTGGTCAATTCAGCCATATCACTGGCACTTATCGCAGCAACCGTCGTGTTCGGTCTGGTTGTTTCAAACAGCATCGGCAGACCTTTGGGAACTCTGACGAAGATCACACAAGAAGTCGCTACAGGTAACCTCGAACTGGAAGCACCGATTAGCAGCCGGGATGATGAGATCTCGATGCTTGCCCGCGCTTTCAACCAAATGACTGCACAGCTGCGAATCATGATCGAGAACCTGGAGAAACGCGTTGCAGAACGCACCGTGGAGGTAGAGGCGCGGAACACACAATTGATCATCGCCTCCCAATTAAGCAACACTGTTACTACCATTTTGGATGTAGATGAATTGGTACAACAGGTTGTCGACCTCATTCAAGACCGGTTCAAGTTGTATTATGTAGGCCTTTTCCTGGTTGACAATATCAATCAATATGCTGTTCTGAAGGCAGGCACCGGAGAAGCCGGCGCAGAAATGGTCGCCCGCAACCATCGCATCAAGTTGGGTGAGGGTATGATCGGCTGGAGCATTCTGAACTCAAAAGCCCGAGTTTCTCAACAGGTGGCAGAAGATCCGGTCAGGTTATCAACTGCTGATCTTCCAGAGACACAGTCCGAAGCAGCCATACCCTTACGCTCCAGGGGTGAGGTAATTGGAGCGCTTACGATCCAAAGCGAAGCACCCTATGCATTCAACGATGCTTCCTTGGCGACATTCCAGACGATGGCTGACCAGATTGCTGTCGCAATAGACAATGCCAGGCTGTTCGAGGAGGTCCAGCGCACCCTCGAAACATCCAGGCTGGCATATGCAGAGCTGAGCCGCAAGGCATGGTTAGAGCGAATCAGCGCCAGACCCATCCAGGCTGTCCGTAATGAACGGGGCATCAGTGTCGTAGATCTTCAAAATACCTCGACAGAGCTCCCGCAGGTCGAATACTCAAAGTCCCAGGAGAACGGCGAAAATGGTGTCCTGCAGGTTCCCATTACTGTACGTGGCGTCGCAATCGGCACTCTAAACGCGCACAAACCGCCCGATCGCTCATATTGGAACGAGGAAGAGAAAGACATGCTGCTGACCCTAACCGAGCAGCTCGGAATCGCACTGGAGAGCGCCCGGTTGTTTGAAGAGACGTTGACACGTGCAGAGCGGGAGCGGCTGATCAGCCAGATTGCCAACCGTGTAAGGGAAACATTAGACATCGAAACCGTCCTCAAGACCGCAGTGATCGAGATGCAATCGGCAATGGACCTGCACGAGGTAGAGGTGCACATGTCACCAAACGGCGGTCAGGAGCCCCTATAATGGCGAAGACAAAGCGCGGCATGAAAGTCTCGACCAAACTTAATATCGTTTTTTTGTTGAGCTTGATCATAATAACCGGCGTCCAGACCTGGCTGCGCAACAATACCAACCAACAAATTGCATTTCTATTATCTATCGTTTTCACACTGTTAGCATTTGGGGCACTTTGGTTGTTCACCCACCGGGTGGTCGCTCGTTCCCTTTCCAGGCTGCTTCAGGTAGCCGAGCGCTGGAAATCCGGCGATCTGAGCACCCGGACAGAGCTTAAAACCAGCGATGAATTCCAACTGCTAGGAGATACGTTCAACCAGCTTTCAAGTGAATTGAACCAAACTCTCAAAGGGCTAGAGAAGACGGTCGCTGAACGCACACTGATCCTTCAACGACGAGCCAGGCAGCTCCAGGCAGCAGCGGATGTAGGACGTATTGCCGTCACAATCCGTGACCTGGATATCCTGCTTCCGGAAGCGACACGTTTGATCAGCATTCGCTTCGATGTCTATCATGTCGGGATATTTCTGATTGATGAAATTGGGGAATTTGCGATCCTGAAAGCATCCAACAGTGAGGGTGGAAAACGGATGCTCCAGGAACAATACAGGCTGAAAGTTGGAACCCAAGGTCTGGTGGGCTATGTCGCCAGCCACGGGGAACCCCGGATATCGCAAGATGTCGGGACAGACACTATCCACCATAAAAACCCTCACCTCCCCCAAACCCAATCTGAGATCGCCCTGCCGCTTGGAGTTGGAGGAGTGATGCTAGGGGTATTGGACGTGCAGAGTACCCGCCCAGGGGCATTTACTGATGAGGATGCCTCAATTTTGCAGATCATGGCAGATCAGGTGGCAACTGCCATTGACAATGCCCGGTTACTGGACGAAAACCGCAAAGCACTGGATGTATCCCGCCGGGCGTATGGGGAGTTATCACAAGAGGTATGGGGTAAGTTCCTGCAAACCAGACCTGAGCTCGGTTTTGTCGTATCGAGAGACAACCCCACAATCCGGTCCGCTCAAAAACGAAGTCCTTCTGAGCACGCTGTCCATGAAAAATCTAATCTCTGGCAGAGCAGGATAGTGAATATACTGTCACAATACCAATCAGGCTGCGCGACCACGTCATTGGAGCCTTTCGTCTGCAGAAAAAAGAATCCACCGGAGCATGGAAACCCGATGAGATCGACCTAATGCAGTCGATTGCCAACCAGGTCAGCATTGCACTGGAAGCTTCTCGTTTATTTGATGATTCGCAGCGACGCGCCGAGCGAGAGCGCCTGGCTGGTGAGATTACAGCCCGGATGAGAGCAACCAACGATCCACAAGAGATCCTTCAGGTTGCAGTCAGGGAACTGCGCAACGCGCTTCAAGCTACACAGGCTCAAGTAATCCTGAAAAGCAATCCTGGGAAGGGAAATCTGTCTGACCTCAGGAAAAATGGCGACCAGGCTGGAATGGATATCGAGGCGTCAGAACAAGATGTCTGAGAAGCGGATGCTCATCCGGCTCGATGGTTTGTTCACCGATCTTGCCAGAGGCTCGGACACTTACCACGTTGAAGGAATCGATAACTCCCCAGGATGGCGCTGGGAATGCGATTCTCATGGCTGCATCACCGCCTGCAGCCCGGAAGTCAAGTACTTCTTGGGGATCTCCGCAGATGAATTTCTGGGAAATAGAGTCGATAGTTTTCGACTGATACCCGATTCTGCTGCCTTGCTCTCGTCTGTACTCGCAAATATCCAGGATAGAAGAGAAATCTCTCTCAGCTACCTGACAAGCAGACGGGGAGGTTGTACAGACCATCACCACGATTGCCCCATCTCCTGATGGGAAGTCTAATAATTCCCACCATGGGTGGCAGGGAAGAGTAAGCATATATATCGAAACACCATCTCCACAAATCCGCAAACCTGTCCAAACCATTTTCCACGAACCTGACACTCTCCCTGCAAAGCCAGTCCCACCCGCCTCTGGGGTGGCTCGGAGACGGACAAAAGGATTCCTGGCAGATGAGGCTCAAGTGATACCTGTCAGCACATCTCTGACCAACCTGGGTGATGAGAGCATCAAAGTACAACATCTGCTTTACAAGAATACGGGTGAAAATGAGCCAGCCGCTCTGGCACTCCCAGTTTCATCCCGTGATGGTGCAGAGAATCTGCTGCTGGAGATCATAGACAACCAGGATATCCGCCACTGGAGTGAAGATGAGATCCTGCTCGTTGAACACGTTGCAGACCAGCTGACTTTGGCGCTTGAAAACGCCCAGCTGTTCGAACAGATCCAGCTGCGGGCTGAGGAACTGAGCATTCTGCGCCAGGTCTCTCTTGAACTGGCGCGCGAACAGCACGATCTGCAATCCGTGCTCGATATCATAAACCGTCGGGCTGCGGAATTGATGAATGCCGAGAGCTCGGCAATCTGGATTTGGGATGATAATCTGAACCGGCTGGTGGTAAAGAGCATCCACCTCTCCACCGGAGAGTTCCGTGAAATTTCTGACATCACGCCACGAGAGGAGCTGCCTGAGCTTGCCTTCAGCAACCGGAAAACATTAGTTGTCAATGACTATTCTCCTTGGGTAAAACCCACATTGATCCAGGAGCTTGATAATGCTTCTCCAGCAATCGCTGTGCCGCTCGAGTGGCAGGCTCAAGCTGCTGGAGTACTGCTCTTATGCCGCAAACATGGCGAGCAAATTTTCAGTTCAAATGAGAGACATCTCGCCGAACTATTTGCAGGGCAGGCAGGTGCTGTCATACAGAATGCAATGTTATTCGACCAGACCCAATCCGCCCTTGAAGAGACAGACCTGTTATATAAAGCAAGCGGCGAATTAAATGCCAGTATTACATACCAAAAAATCCTCGACATCTTACTCAGCTACACGATACTGGGTACAAATTCTTGCGAGGTGGTCATTAATGTTTATGATCGTCACTGGGATAAGACGACCGTACCGGAATGGTACGAACAGGTTGCCAGATGGACTCCTGGAGAAGGTACTGACGAGAATATTCGCAGGTATGCATTCTCCTCGATCCCATATGCGAGCAGAATTCTGAAAGCCTCCGCACCGACGATTATCGAAGATATATCAAGCGATAACCGCTTAGGGCCACAGGCTCGGGAGAAATATATCGATCGTTACAATGCCAGCAGTGTCCTGTTTGCACCATTAGTAAGCGCCGGACAATGGATCGGGCATATAACCGCGATCTACGAGCAGCCATCTCGTTTCTCGGAGTTTGCTGTACGCCGGCTCACTGCCCTCACCGGACAGGCAGCAATTGGTGTGCAGAACCTGCGCCTGTTAGATGAGACCCGCAGAAAAGCAGATGAGCTACAAACAGCAGCCGAGATCGCCCGTGACACGACAGGCACCCTCTCGCTGGACACACTCCTAAACCGAGCAGCACAGCTCATCCGCGAGAAGTTCAGCTACTACCATACAACAATCTTCTTGCTGGATGAGCGAGGCACTTTTGCATATCCCAGAGCCTCAACCAGCAAGAACAGTGATGGCCAAATCAGCCACCAGTCCAGGGTCGCGGTGGGATCGAATTCAGTTATCGGCTACGTGACACAGGTAGGCGAGCACCTGTTGATCAACGATATCAGCCAGGACCCACTACGGCTCCCCAATCCTTTATTGCCCGAATCCCGTGCAGAATTGGGCATACCTCTAAAAATTGGTGATCGGGTCATCGGTGCATTAGACGTCCAATCGATGCGTGTAAATGCCTTCACCCTGAACGATATCTCCGTTTTGCAGGTGCTGGCAGACCAGATAGCTGTGGCAGTTGAGAACGCTCGCTCTTATGAGATCTCCTTGCACGCGATGGAAGAAATGCGCAAAGCTGATCAGCTGAAGAGCCAGTTCCTGGCGAATATGAGCCATGAATTGCGAACGCCTTTAAACTCAATCATCGGATTCTCAAGAGTTATCCTAAAAGGGATCGATGGTCCGATCAATGACACCCAGCAGCAAGATCTTCAGGCGATCTATAGCTCTGGACAGCACCTGCTAAGCCTGATCAATGATATTCTCGACCTATCGAAAATTGAAGCCGGGAAAATGGAACTTTCATTTGAGAACGGGGTCAACATACGGGAGCTGATCCAGAGTGTACTCTCTACCGCAAAAGGGCTGGTCAAAGACAAACCTATCGAAATTATCTGCGAGCTGCCATCTGATTTACCGCTGATGAGAGCTGATCCGCTGAAGATTCGTCAGGTGCTGCTGAACCTGATCTCGAATGCTGCAAAATTTACCGATCAAGGTTCGATCACGATCGAAGCTGACAGGCAGGTGGACCATCAGAATAACCCCACACTGAAAATAAGTGTGATCGATACCGGATACGGTATCTCAACTGAAGACCAAAAGAAGCTCTTCCTGCCATTCTCGCAGGTGGATGCTTCGCCAACACGAAAGACCGGTGGCAGTGGGTTAGGTCTCTCGATTTGCCGTCACTTGATCGACATGCACAACGGAGAGATCGGGGTCGTCAGTGAAGTTGGCGTTGGAAGCACGTTTTATTTCATACTGCCTGCCTCCCATGAGAATATAAAAGAGCGCATTACTGATGAAAGACCGCTATCGAGAACACTGGTCTGCATTGACAGTGATCAGGAAGTGATCCAGCTATACGAACGCTACCTTAAACCGCATGGGTACGAAGTCCTGCCATATACAGACCCTGAAAAAGCTGTCCGGGCTGCCGGCCAGCTGCGGCCTCTGGCGATCACCCTGGATATCGCCCTGTCGAATGCCGATGGTTGGGAAATCCTGCAGAAATTGAAGAGCAGCCCGGCAACATGGAGCATCCCGGTCATCATTTGCAGCATTCAAGACGAACAAGTAAAGGCAGCGACAAGTGGAGCTTACAGCTACCTCTTGAAGCCCATTCTTGAAGAAGATCTGCTTAATATCATCCATCGGATCGAGTTCCCCGGTCAATAGTCATCAATTGGAGGCTAATTGAATTTCAATTGTATTGCTGAATGCCTGGATTGTGGCAACCGCGCCCCATATTCGCCGCTATCTCCTGGCTGTCCTGAATGCGGCAGCTCGTGGAGAGAGGCCCGTTATGATTATCCAGCTCTAGGGCGATATCTACCGGAGCGAGTTCGGGATCGCCCATTCGACATGTGGCGTTACAAGGAATTATTACCCTTAGATCACCTATACGCATCCCTTTCGATGGGAGATGGCGGCACGCCTCTCATTAAAGCAAACAATTATGGGATGATGCTGGGCTGCCCCAACCTGTATATCAAAGATGAACGCCAAAGCCCTACCAGCTCATTTAAAGACCGCCAGGCTGCGCTGGGCATCGCCGCCCTCAAAGAGGCCGGGATCAACGAGGTTGTGATTGCCTCGACTGGGAATGTCGCTATCGCATATGCAGCCCATGCCGCCCGAGCTGGGATCAAAGTCTGGGCATTCCTCACCAGTCTTGTTCCACCAGAGAAAATGAGGGAAGTAGCTATATATGGTGCTCAGGTCGTAAAGGTGACCGCCACTTATGATCAGGTAAAAAAAGTGGCCGCTGAATTTGCCCAGCAGCGGAATATTTACCTGGAAGCAGGTGCCAGAACCATCCCATCTATTGAATTGATGAAGACCATCGCATTCGAGATTTCGGAACAGATCACAAAGATATCAGGAAATCCTGCGCAGGGTAAGAATACTCGCTCACCCCAATGGCAAACGCCCGATTGGTATTTTCAGTCGGTCAGTGGAGGGCTGGGTCCCTTAGGGGTTCAGAAGGGCTTCAATGAATTGCAGCAGATGGGGCTTACTGATCGCATGCCCGGTCTTGGGATTATCCAGGCAGAAGGCTGCTCACCGATGGTGAGAGCCTGGAAGAATGGTCTGGACGTAGCAGAACCAATAGACTCTCCCCGCACGCATATAACTACCCTGGCAACCGGAGACCCAGGTAGAACCTATAGCCTTTTAGCACAACGCATGCGCAGCTCGGGGGGCGGGGTGTTCGAATCGGTTACCGATGAGGAGACTTTCCGAACGATTCATATTCTGGCTAAAATGGAGGGTCTCTCGGTTGAACCTGCTGCTGCGGTCTGCTTTGCCGGGTTGATCAAACTTGTTCGCGGCAGGAGCGATAAATCCAACGGATACGATCGTTATCAACTGTACCGGGCATACGATGCCAATCGAAAAAATGATCCTTGGCGATGGTTGGTACAAAAATGTTGCCGTACCGAGTACCACGGCCGCGGAAACTCCGCAGGAGGGCTTGCTGTCTGCTTTCAACCGCATCTCCTCCGATCGCTATCCTAAAATCCTGGTTGTAGATGATGTACCTGATGCACGACGCTTGATCAGACGTATATTCCAATCCCAGGGAGATTTCTCGATTGTAGAAGCGAGCAGCGGCCGGGAAGCAATCGATTTAACCCAATCGGAGCTGCCCGACCTCATCATTCTCGACCTGATGATGCCGGAGATCGATGGTTTTGGGGTCTTGGATGAACTTTAAGGCAAACCCCAAAACCTCGCATATCCCGGTCATCGTGGTCACCGCCAAGGAACTGACTCCTATGGAGAATGAACTCCTGCGCGGCCGCGTACACTCGCTCATGCAAAAAGGCCAGTTTATGAGTGATGAGTTTATGGAGGAGATAAACACCCTGGTCGGTTGACCCAGCGACTGAGATCTGTGGAAATTATGGAAAAGACCAGACCTGCCAACAATCTGCAAATTGAAGGGATAACGGACCGGGGGAAGACAGCCGCAAGTCTACCGGGTAGCTCTCGCATGTTTGGCATTCTGGCTGCTCTGACCTCGGCAGTTTTCCTCGGCATGACCCCCATTTTCGGTAAACAGGCGATACTCTTCGGAGCCTCCCCTCTGGCAGTTGTTGCTTTCCGGACTGCATTTGCGTCGATACTACTGCTGGTGGTGATGCTGATATTTTATCGACCACATCTGTATATCTACCCTGCCGGGCTGCTTGGGTGCGTTCTGGCGGGGATGATCAATGGGATTGGCTCTATTTTCTATTACAGTTCGCTAGGGAGAATAGAAGCCAGCGTTGGGCAGCTTTTGTACTCGCTTTACCCGTTATTCCTGGTGTTGTGGCTCTCCTTGGACCATCAGGTGCCCGGGCGTCTTACGCTCCTACGGTTGATCCTGGCAATCAGCGCGGTCTTCCTGCTTACCGGTGTGCAGAACCAGCCTATCGATATCATCGGCGTGGTTGCGATGTTAATTGCATCTGCATTGTATGCGCTGCATATTCCGATCAACCAGCGGGTATTGTACGATATGCCTGCCCCGACAGTAACCTTGTATACTCTGCTCTCAATGAGCGCAGTTGTGCTGCCGGTTTATATATTCTCACCTGCTGCAGATACTGCGGTAAATCTGCAAGCTTGGGCACCAATCCTTGGATTAACCCTTGTGACATTCTTTTCACGCCTCACTCTCTTTTTAGGTGTGAAGCATCTTGGGGGCATGCAAACGGCACTGCTTGGGCTGAGCGAGATCATCATAACTTTGTTTTTCGCTTATGTGTGGCTGGGAGAACGCCTGAGCGCGCAGCAGTGGATTGGGGCATTGCTCATGATTACCAGTTTGATGCTGGTCGTATTCGAAAAACAACAAGGTAAGAAGCGACCATCTGCTGGTTGGCTTGGCTGGCTGAGACCACCAGGCTACCAATCGGACGTGCCCTGGCGATTGCACGATTAATCATCAACCGTGACATATACTGTCTATATTCTATGCAGCTGGTGAAGTGTCGAACAGATATCCCGTTCCGCGTATGTTAACCACCCACTTCTCCGCCCCGGGGAAGTGGCCTAACTTTCTTCGCAAGCGACTGATCAGCGGCCGCAGAACCTCTGGTGCCTCCCTCTCACTGACATCATAACCCTGCACTGAATAAACCAGTTCCCGGTGGGTTAGCACTCTCCCCCGGTTCTCCACAAGGAACAGGAGCAGCTTGTTTTCAGTAGGGGTAAGGCTGACATGTTGGTTCCCACGCCAAATATCCCTGCGCAGTGTGTCAAACACCATCCCCTCTACCAGCTCGATCGAGGCTTGGGTAGCGTCAGGAACAATTTTAATACCCTCGGCATCCTTCAATCTCTTTAGCGAGCTTTCGAGCTGTTCGAGTAGAAGCTTCTTCTGCTGTTTTTCTGCGCGATATGCCAGACCGCGAGCGACACTGGATAAGATATTCTGAGCGGTGACAGGTTTTAATATATAATCATGCGCTCCGTGGCGCAGCGCTTCAATCGCAGTCTCTACGGTGCCATGAGCGGTGAGCATGATCACTTTAGTTTCCGGCAACAACTGATTGACCTGGCGCAAAACGTCGATTCCGGACATACCGGGCATTCGAATATCAAGCAGCAACAGGTCATAATCCGCGGTTTTAATGGCTTTTAGTGTAGCTTCACCTGAATCTGCCAGTTCTACATCATAACCATCCAGGATTAATATCTCCTGAAGTGATTCACGTACTGCAGCTTCATCATCAACTACCAATATTTTCGCTCTCATCTTTCATCTCCCGCCAGAAAAATCTACATTCACGATTATACATGATTCTGCAATTATTTTAATATTTTTCATTATGGTATGGCGAATCTCAAATCCCATCCCTGCTCATTGGCGGTGTCGACAGCCAATCTCATATGATATACTGCAAGCGCACAGCTCGGTACTATGGACTCAAACTATCTAATTGGACTTGAATCAAAATTCGGGGCGGACAACTATCGACCACTAGACGTTGTCCTGACCCATGGGCAAGGTGTTTGGGTATATGATGTTGAGGGAAATCGTTATCTCGACTGCCTGAGCGCCTATTCAGCCCTGAACCAGGGGCATGTACACCCCCAAATTCTAAAAGCATTCATTGAACAGGCAAGCAAGCTTACCCTGACTTCCCGAGCATTTCGAAATGAATCGCTCGGTCTGTTCTACAAAGAGATAGCCGAGCTGACTGGCTACGATCTCTGCCTGCCGATGAACAGCGGCGCAGAAGCTATTGAAACCGCGATCAAGCTGGTGCGCAAATGGGCATACACGCTTAGAAGCATCCCCAGAAACCTGGCTGAGATTATTACGTTTGATGGGAATTTTCATGGACGTACGATAACCGCAATCTCAGCCTCTTCAGAACCACTGTACAGGGATTATTTCGGACCGTTCACACCTGGGTTTAAGAATGTGACGTATGGCGATAGCGATGCTGTGGAAAGAAACATTTCCGAGCATACGGCTGGCATCCTTGTGGAACCCATTCAGGGTGAGGCCGGGGTAGTCGTTCCCCCGGATGGCTTTCTCACCCGTCTCCGGGAGATCTGCACCCAGTATAATCTGCTTCTAATCGCAGATGAGATCCAGACAGGGCTGGGACGCACCGGGAAGCTCTTCGGCTGCGATCACGAAGGGGTCAGACCGGATATCCTGGTCCTCGGCAAAGCTTTATCAGGTGGCTTCTACCCGGTATCAGCAGTAATGGCAGATGAACCCATCATGGGTTTATTTCAACCTGGAGAGCACGGTTCTACATTCGGCGGGAATCCACTTGCCGCGACAGTTGCCAGGGCAGCATTGAAGGTGATTATCCAGGAAAACCTAATCGAGAATGCCTCGAAAATGGGCGCATATCTCATTGATCACCTGGTTGAGATTCCAAGCAGGCATATCAAAGAAGTTAGAGGGAAGGGACTCCTGATTGGGGTGAAACTGTATGAGGAAGCCGGCGGTGCTCGTCGCTTTTGTGAGGCCCTCAAAGAACAGGGCATCCTTACAAAAGAGACCCACGAGAATGTAATCCGGTTTGCACCACCGCTGATAATTGACAAGGCTACGATAGACTGGGCAGCACCAAGGATACGAGATGTGCTGCTTATGGCTTAGGCTTAATTCAAATTAATATAGAGGTCAAAATGAATGTAGGAATTCCACGCGAGCGACGTCCCTTCGAATTTCGTGTTGGGTTATCGCCATCTGCGGTAAATATACTCACCCAGCATAATCACAAATGCTACGTCGAACACGACGCCGGTATGGGTGCCGGGTTCACCGATCAAGAATACGAAAAAGCAGGCGCAAGTATTGTATATTCCGGGCATGAAGTCTTCGGACGGGCTGATATATTAATAAAAGTAGCCCGACCACTATTGGAAGAGATCATGTGGCTTCGCCCTGGGGCAGCTATCGCTGGGCTCTTGCATTTGAGTTCTGCCCGGCTTGACAAGATTGATGCAATGTTGGCAAACGATGTCACATCCATTGCTTTGGAGAAGATTCAGCTCGATGATGGTACCTTCCCTGTCCGCAGACCCCTGGCTCAGATCGGTGGCTTGATGGTCCCCCAGATAGCAGCCAGATTGCTGCAAAACGATGCTGGTGGGAAAGGCATCCTGCTGGGAGGCATGGTTGGGGTCCCACCTGCTGAAGTCGTGATCATCGGAGCAGGAGTTGTCGGCACAAATGCCGCCCGGGCATGTCTCAGGTTGGGCGCCCATGTCACCGTGCTGGATAACGACCTGGATGCTCTGCGGCAAATCTATGAACGCTTCCCACATATCGTAACGATGGTCTCGAACCGCTTCAACCTTTCCAAAGTGTGTACATACGCGGATGTCTTGGTTGGTGCTGTTCTGGTGTCTGGCGAGCGGTCGCCGGTGCTTGTGACGCGTGAGATGGTCAGTTCCATGAAACCGCGCGCCATCGTCATGGACATCAGCATTGATGAAGGCGGGTGCGTTGAGACATCCCGCCCTACTACTCACGACCAGCCAACCTTTATTGAAGAGGGGGTTATCCACTACTGTGTCCCCAATATTCCTGGGATCGTAGCGCGAACATCCACACATGCCTACATCAGCGCCGCATTGCCATTCATCCTGGAGCTGGTGGATAATGGAATTGATACCACCATCAGCCGGCACTCAGCCCTGGAACGTGCCGTCGAAACTCACCAGGGGCAGGTCGTTAACTATTCCCGAGCGCAGCACGAAGCCTGGGAGGAGTAAGCGATGGCTACCTGGAATAAAATCTACCAATCGCGCATCGTTACCGCGGATGAGGCTGTTAAAGTCATTCAGCCGGGGATGCGGGTGTTCCTTACAGGCAACGGATCTGTTCCCCAGAAAACCCTGGCTGCCCTGGTGAGGCATGCACCGAACCTGGAAAATGTAGAAATCTGCCAGGCGCTCACTATTGGCCCTGCAGATTATGTCGATCCGAAGATGGAAGGTCACCTGCGCGTAAACACGATGTTTATCAGCGCGAATATTCGCGCTGCGGTACAGGAAGGTAGGGCAGATTTTACCCCGGTGCTGCTCTCCGAATTTCCCCTCCTCTTCAAGCAGAAGCACCTGCCCATAGATGTCGCCTTGATCCACGTCTCACCACCCGATGAGCATGGTTTTTGCAGCCTTGGTATCGAAGTGGGTCTGACGAAAAGCGCCGCAGAATCGGCGGATATCATCATCGCAGAAGTCAACCAGAAGATGCCTCGCACCCTGGGCGATGCGTTCCTGCACGTTAGCAAATTGGATTACGTAATCCCCGTCGATTACCCCTTACCGGAGCTGTCTATGGGCAGTGACGGGGATGATGAGATCGTTAAGAATATCGCCAGCTATATCGCAGATCTGATTCCCAACGGTGCGACTATGCAGATGGGCATCGGTGCCATCCCTGATGCGGTACTAAAATTCCTGTTCGAAAAGAGCGACCTGGGTATCCATACCGAATTGTTTTCCGATGGTGTCATCGATCTGGTCGAAGCAGGAGTGCTTACCAACGCGAAGAAAACGCTCCACCCTGGTAAAATCATTGCAGGATTTATCCTCGGCACCAAACGACTATACGAATGGGTTGATGACAATCCGCTTATCGAGCTCCATCCGACCGAATACGTCAATGACCCTTTCGTCATCGCTCAAAATGAGCGCATGATCGCTGTCAACTCAGCCATTGAAGTTGATCTGACAGGTCAGGTGTGTGCGGATAGCATTGGACCGAAATTCTACAGCGGCGTAGGTGGGCAGCTGGATTTCATCTATGGCGCTTCTCGCTCCAAGGGTGGGGTACCCGTGATTGCCTTGCCGAGCACAGCGAAGACCTTCAGCCGGATCGTCAGCACATTGAAACCTGGCGCTGGAGTTGTAACCTCTCGCAACCATGTTCGCTATGTCGTCACCGAGTACGGCGTCGCAGATTTATACGGTAAAACGATCCGCCAAAGGGCAATGGCATTGATCAATATTGCTCACCCGGATTTTCGCGCTCGGCTCACCCGAGAGGCAAGCGAACTGCACTATTTATAAAAGTCAAAGAGATGGAACGCTGCACAAAGATCGTCGCTACAATTGGACCAGCCAGCCAGGATGAGAAAACCATCCTGGCTTTAATACAGAGTGGGTTGAATGTTGCCAGGTTGAACTTCTCCCATGGCACCCGTGCAGACCATGCAGAAGCTTATCGTATACTTCGCGAGTCCGCACATAAGTTGGGCAAAGCGCTGACGATCATCCAGGATTTACAAGGACCAAAGATCCGCACAGGCGAGCTGCGTCGAGGCAATGTTGAGCTTGTCGCCGGTCAATCCATTAGGCTGACGACCCAGGACATAATCGGTGACTCAAATCAGGTCTCTGTAGATCTACCCATCCTCACCCAGTGCCTGGATTCCGGCAGCACAATCCTGTTAGATGATGGCAATATTGAACTGCGCGTAAATGCCCTGGGAGATGATTATGTTGATACTCAGGTCGTGCAAGGGGGCATATTGCTGCCCCATAAAGGTGTCAATTTGCCTGGGGCGACTATTGATATACCCAGTCTTACCGAGAAAGATGAAGCTGATCTTGAATTTGGGATCAATCTAGGAATTGATGCTGTCGCCGCATCGTTCGTGCGCACGGGCGAAGATGTGATGCTGATCCGCCAAGCCATCAACCGCTATTCTAGAAGAGAGATTGCCATCCCGGTGATTGCCAAGCTGGAGCGGCAGGAAGCACTGGAAAACCTTGAAGCCATCGTAAATATTGCAGATGGACTGATGGTCGCTCGTGGCGACCTGGGTGTTGAAATGCCACCAGAGGCTGTTCCTATTGCCCAAAAGAGGATCATCGAGACGGCAAATCGCCATTCAAAAGTAGTCATAACAGCCACCCAGATGCTCGATTCGATGATCCATAATCCGCGACCAACCAGAGCGGAAGCCTCGGATGTAGCCAATGCCATCTTCGATGGCACGGATGCCGTAATGCTCTCCGGAGAGACGGCAGTCGGCCAATATCCCGTTCACGCTGTAAAGATGATGGACGCCATCGCCCTTCATACTGAGAGCCATATGTCTCGCTGGGGACACTGGCGCGGACCTCATGGTGCAGTCGAGCAGCATGACGACACATATTTTATGACCCTGGCCGCCCGGGAGCTGGCTCACGACCGAAATGTGGCAGCTATAGCTATATTCACCAAGAGCGGGCGAACGGCTTTGATGATGTCGAAAACCCGTCCTGGCGTGCCGATCCTGGCATTCACCCCTGTGCTCGAAACGTATAACCGGATGCAGCTGTTCTGGGGAGTATCACCATACAGGATCCCTCACGTCAATACCATCGAAGAGATGATTCAGGTAGTAGAGAAAGAAATGCTCTCCTCCCGTTCGATCCAGCCTGGACAACAAGTCGTATTAATATTTGGATTTCCTGTTCATATGGTCAGACCAACGAATATGGCACTCCTGCATACCGTTGGAGAGTAAACAGGGGGCTTAATACGCCCTAATATGACTGAAACCTACACGTATATCCCAGGAAGATTCCCAGTCAAACTTGAACCCTTAGCCAGGTTCTTGCCTCCGGTTCCGGTTGGTGTTGTCCCGCACTGGTTAACCTCCACCCTGCCCTCAGGTGCTCTGATCCTGGATCCCTTTTGTTCGGTGCCGCGGCTGCCCGTCGAAGCCGCCAGGGCTGGCTACCGGGTGATCGTCACTGCCAACAATCCCATCGCACAATTCGTTCTCCGATCGATGGCTAATCCGCCATCAGAATCCGATCTTCAGGCATTGATCGCCGATGTGGCTGCCTCGTTTCGCGGAGATGAGCGTCTCGAACCCCACCTGCGCAGTCTGTATGCTACCCGGTGTGACAACTGTGACCAGATAATCGAAGCCGGGGCTTACATATGGGAACGAGAGGCTGAGTTGCCTATTGCCAGGCAATATAACTGCCCACATTGTGCAGAATCTGCCGTACAAACCACCTCAGGAGAGGATCAAAGCCTCGTGGCACCGTTCGCCCTAGACAAGCTGAACCGTGCTCGCGCGCTGGAACGTGTCGTCACCCTCGATGATCCGGATAGGCATCATGTCGAAGAAGCCCTGGCAATGTACCAGCCGCGGGCATTGTATGCCATATTTACGCTGATCAATCGCCTGGACAGGATGGACCTCAGCCCTACTCGCCGTCGAAATATGGAGATGCTCCTGTTGAGCACTTTCGACCGCACAAACAGCCTGTGGGCATATCCTGGTGGGCGGACGCGCCCGAAACAGCTCACCCTCTCACCAAAATATTACGAATACAACGTCTGGAACGCATTCGAAGCCGGACTCCAGGAATGGATCTCAGATTATCAAAGCGTCCAGAAGGACATAACGATTACAGAGTGGCCGGACTTACCCTCTGATCAAGGCGGAATATCCATATATACGGGCAGGTTAAAAGATATCTCCGATGAATTGCATAAGGTCGATATCCAGGGTGTGATCAGTGCTATACCGCGGCCAAATCAGGCTTATTGGACATTCTCTGCACTCTGGGCGGGTTGGCTGTGGGGCAGAGAATCCATCCGGCACATTAAAAGCGTGCTGCGCAGGCGACGTTACGACTGGAACTGGCACAGCATTGCCCTGCATTCCTTCTTCGAGAATCTGGGACGGGTACTCCGTTCAGGAGTACCTTTCTTTGGATTGGTCGGTGAGGCAGAGCCGGGTTTACTGACCTCGACGATCGCAGCCACGGAGATGGCCGGGCTGGTTCTGGAAGGGTATGCGATGCGACCAGAGAGCGACCAGGTCCAGCTAATCTGGCGAAAACCGGTGAAATCGGCTGCGGTTAGCACGGGCAAAGAGCAGTCTTGGGGAGACATCATCGGCCGCACCGCTGTAGAATACCTGGAACAGCGTGCAGAGCCGGCCGGGTATCTGCAGTTCCATGCAGCCGCGCTTTGTCAGCTTTCCAGGAGTACTGCCCTCACCCAGGGTGCTCCACCTGTTTCAGATCAGTCCCCATCTAATCTATACAATCAGCTGACCAGTACGATCGAGCGTTCATTAACCTATCATACAGGCCTGGTGCGTCTCGGCGGTAGTGAGAAATCAATCGAAACCGGTCAGTGGTGGGTGAAGACTGGGGAGTTCGAGGGGAAAAAAGCAAGGGTTCCACTTGCCGATAGAGTAGAGAGCAAACTCGTGGATTATCTCATTGAGCACCCGGGCGAGGAATTACTGGAGATAGACCGCCACATCTGTTCTGTGTTCCCCGGTACTCTTACACCGGGGGGAGACCTGGTGCATACAGCGACAGAATCCTATGCAGTTCAATCTTCCAAAGATAGCGATCAATGGTTCATCCGGCCGGAAGATGTTCCAGAGGCACGTCTGGCACATATACGGGAGATCCGTTGGATATTGATCGAAATCGGCGATAGATTAGGCTTCACTGCCCATGGTGATCTGCCGCTGATATGGAATTATGAACAAGGCGAAAGTGTTTATATTTTCTACATCATTGGGTCGGCGGCATTTGGTGAGTTATTGATCACCTGCCCGCATCCTGCATCCCGATCGATTATCGTGCTCCCCGGCAGCCGCGCCAACCTCGCCCGCCTTAAGTTAAAGAACAACCTGTATCTGGACCAATTATTCAACCAAGGTTGGCGGTTTTTGAAATTCAGGCATGTTTACCGCCTGCTGGAAAGCCCCCTGCTCGACCGGGATAATATCGATGCCCAGCTCGAGCTGGACCCCCTTCAGGATACCACTCAGCAGATGCGCTTGCTGTGATGGTGTTAGTTCTCACTCAGAAAAGTCAGGAAATCATCCCGATATGGCAGGGAAGGCTGAGCACCGGCCTGCATGACCGTCAGCGCACCGGCAGCATTCCCCCATCTGGCTGCATCCAGAACTGACCTGCTTTCACACAAAGCCACTGCGAACGCACCGGCGAAGGCGTCACCCGCAGCAGTCGTATCTACAACGGGGACAGTAAATGCCGGGATATGTTCCTGTCCTCGACCGTCAACGACCAAGGCCCCTGCCTCACCCAGGGTGACTACGATATTTTTCACCCCCATACCGAGCAGCACATCGACAGCGGAAGAAATGTTCTCCTGCCCTGCCAGTAATGTCAGCTCGGTCTGGTTGGGGATCAAATAATCAACCTGCTGCAGCAGCTCGGCGTCAAGCAGCTGTGCTGGTGCTGGATTCAGGACGATTTTGGTGTTGGTTTTCCTGGCAAGCTTGATTGCATGCTCTACCGCGACCAGCGGGCATTCCAGCTGCAATAGAAGAACAGCCGCCGACTCGAAAATATTGGCCGCTCTTGAAATATCCTCAGGTGCCAGCCGTCCATTGGCTCCCGAAGCGACTACGATTGTATTCTTTCCCAAGTCATCGACAGTGATGAACGCCACACCGGTAGATGAGCTCGGATCGATCAAGAGATGTGTGGCATCAATTCCATCATCGTTAACTTTCTCGAGAAGTGTCGCCCCGAAAGCATCGCTGCCCACCTTCCCAATCATTTTCACCGTGCTTCCCAGGCGCGCTGCCGCAACTGCCTGGTTGGCGCCTTTGCCACCCGGGTATGTCTGGAAATCATAGCCCAAGACCGTCTCACCAATCTTAGGGTGCCGTTGGGTGCGCACCACCAGGTCCATGTTCAGACTGCCCACCACGACAATATGACTGTCCATTAACTCCCTCCGTTCATTCCACAATTACGGCAGGATGCCGCTTGTCGCCCAATCGTCCCCCAGGATAAGTTCGATATCAACCTGCCCGGATCCAGCCGTTCCGACACTGATCCCAGACGGTCTGATCCCTAGCGATTCCACCAAATATCCAAGCGTGTGTGGTCTGCCTGCGTTGTCGTTTATGCTGGTGAGCGACGAGCGCTGCCCTGATTCATTCACTTCTACAACATTTACGCCCAATCCCTGCAGATAGTCAGCAGTTCTTTGACCCAAACCAGGATGAGAACTGCCGTTCTGGATCGATACTCCGGCTGCTTCTGCGATCATCTTCTCCTGACCTGTGCCGGGAGCCAACGATCCCAAGGCACCACTGGCGGTAAAGATCTCATCCCGCAGCAAGTGAATTTTATCAATAAGTGGGATCAAAATGCTGAGGTCATCGGGCGATTTTCCAAACAACACACGGTCTTTTCCGATTATCCCCTGGCGGATATTTTCTCTGGGTAGCTGGCTTGCCAAAATAGAGAGCTTGGTTGCTTCCTCCAGGCTTAGATTGGTATGGATGCCTGAAGCCAGCTGCTGGTATAGTACGGGTGCCTTGCTCAGCAGCACAGTCAGCATATCCAAGCTGAGTATTCGATCCCGAATCCCCATGATCACCTGCTGCTGCCGCTGGGCCCTGTCAAAGTCACCGCCTTCTGTGTAGCGCGCCCGGGCATAGGCTAAAGCCCATTCACCAGGCAGCACCTGGACACCTGGCTGGAGAGTCTTTTTTGTCGCTGAGCCTGATCCGAGCAGATCGATCGTGATAGCCTCCGGCACATCGATCTTAACCCCACCGATCTCGTCGATGAACTGGATGAATGCACCAAAATCAATCTGTGCATAGTAGTTGATCGGCACGCCCAGGAATTGTTCGACGGTTTTTACAGCCAGCCCTGGCCCGCCTCCAGGCAATTTATATGCCGCTCCAAGATAATAGGCCGTATTTATCTTTCCATGCTTGAATCCGGGGATTGCAACCCACAGATCTCTAGGCACCGATAATATCCCCGCCGTCTGCGACAGTGGATCCAGGGTCAGAAGGAGCATGGTATCGCTGCGAGAATAATCATTCCCCGCTTCCCAGTCTCTTTGATCCAATCCCAAAAGTAGAATTGTAACCCGACCGGCACCATCCCAGGGAGTCAATTCTGGCTCGACCTCTGGAATGTTCTGCCCACCGAGAGCAGCAGCGGATGCTTCACTGGGCGGCAGAGGGGATTGGCTCTCACTTAACTGCAGGCTGCTGCCTGGGGGCGATTTCGACAAAAGTACCATCTCATGAGCGACCCCAAACCCTACCAGCCCAGCAACAAGCGCAGCAATAAAGATCAGCCCCGCCAATCCCAAGCGGATCAACACGGATTCGTATTTTTCGATATTACTGAGGAATCTCTCGTATATATGGCTCATCACTAAGGTGTCTGGCTTGGCAATAAGTCGGGAGTAACCGTCGCTGTACTCGTAGATGCGGCGGTTTGTGTTGGCAGCACAGCGGTAGTCCCGGTTGGAGTTGGAGTTGGCGTTTGTGTTGAGCTTAAGGTCGAGGTCGGTACAGGAGACTGCCCTGCAGTTGCGGTCACAGAGAACATTGGAGTAGGCGTGGTCGATGGTTGGAGGGTGACAGCAGGAGTCCATATTAGAGTAGCCGATGTCACCGGTGTGAGAGTCAAGCCTGCCAAAAGCGTCGGGCTGGGCGTATACGTAGGTGTCGGTGTTTCAGTGAGAGGCGCAGGCGTCTCTGTCGGTGGCGAGCATTTCTCAGCAGCATATTGGGCGGTGGGCTGGATGCCTCCACCGCCGCCATATGAGATTGCCAGCTCGTACTGAGCCTGGGCACTGCACCATTCTTCTGCCCTGGCAAGCTGATCAGCCAGTTGGATCAACGCTGCCTGATAACGGGCAGATGCCGTCCATCCCGAAGCATCGCGCAGGAACGGGGCAGCCGAAGCCACCAATCCGAAGTAATATACCGCCTGCTCCGGGTACACCTCCCAAAAACCAGAGCCCATCATGTAATAACGTGCAAGATCGCGATAAGTCAAGGCTTCTGCATCCAATGGACCAATCCGTTCAACCAGCGCCAGATCGTAGATGCCACCCTCCAGGTTGCCATCATCTTTGATCTTACTAATGCCACGGTTTCGCAGTGAGCGAAAGAGCATGCCGTCAACCTCGACCACACGGTATCCAGGGTCTGCCTGTCTTAAAGCCAGGATCGCGTTAATCGTCCCATCCCAATCGTCCTGAGCGAATTGTGAGGTCACCCGGGAGTACAGCTCTTCTACCGGTCGCAGATCGCGGGTGGGAATGGGGGTAATAGTGGGCGGTACCAGGGTTGGGGTAGCAGTGGCGTAAATTATAGCGAGAGCCTCAGCCAATTTATCTGCTGCTCCTGGGAAACCCGGGTCTTGTGACAGGATGTACTCAAATCGCTGACGGGCGATATCATATTGTTCCTGGTCAAAATCCTCCACTCCCCACGCGTATTGTTCTGCAAGAGATAGCCTGGAAATGGCTGATTGTGTGCTATGCCAATTAGCCTGTCCGACCTGGTAGCCTCCCGCTGCGCCGAGAGCAGCCATGCTGATAAAAGCCGCCAGGGCGATAAACAGCCAGATCAGCCAGGTTATGATGCGTTTCTTTCTCAAGCCTGGATTTTGGCGCGCTGAGACGATATCCGGTTTAGCCATATCAAATAACAGGACGAATCTAGGATGCTTTCAGTTCCAACGATGCTGTTTTGGGGTCGAGAATATGGGAAATCATAGAATTTCTATCCATGCTGAATACGATTCCCCCCATAAGTAGAATTGCAAAGGTCAACTCAGGCAGCTACATATAGCCGTCCGTTATCTCCCTGCAGCAGCGCACGAAATCCAAAACCGTTGGCACGCTGCGCATCAGCACGGCCATATTCCCTTTCACACCGAGTTTCCGGGTGAGCAGGGCTTGCATCGGGTCAATCTCTCCTTTTAGCAGGCGTATATAATTCTCGTATGGACCGTTCAAAGTGAATACGGATTTGTATTCGCCTGCCTCCTCAATGAGATGTGCTTCCCTGCACTGGCCATGCCACAGGTCCAAATAGAATCTGACCGGCTCACTGAGTGAGCCTCCTGGATTGATCTCGAAGGTCATATCCCCTTCCCAATTTCGTGCAATCTGGGCATATTTTTCATCCGAATTCAGCTTTTCCATCAATGCCTGCAGCCAGGCTTCGTTTGGGAATGTTGCCATTTTTACATCCTTTGATAAAATAAAACCGCCTTCTAAGCGGTTTTAATGCGCTGGGTGGGAGTTGAACCCACACGCCTTGCGGCACATGGCCCTCAACCATGCCTGTCTGCCAATTCCAGCACCAGCGCTTGAATAGAAGTATTATAATCGGCTCTGGAACATTGTCAAGCGAGCAGAGAATAGGAGTACAACCGACCATGCGCATCGTATTGGACGCAATGGGGAGTGATACACACCCAGCCCCAGAAGTTCAGGCAGCCATAGAAGCTACCCGTGACTCTCAAGATGAAATCATCCTGGTTGGCCCGGAACAAGAGCTGCACGACCGGCTGCGCCGTATAACACCAGAATACCCATTTGTCCAGGTCGTACACGCCCCTGAAGTACTCGAGATGAGTGATAAGCCAGCGGAGAATGCCAGGAGGAAGACGCAAAATTCGATGTCGGTTGGCATGAGCCTGATCAAGAACGGTGAAGCAGATGCATTCATCACAGCAGGAAACACCGGCGGGGCGATGGCAACGGCACTATTCCAGCTCGGCAGGATACGAGGCGTCAAGCGACCTGCATTGACTGCATTGTTCCCGGTAAAAAATGGTTACTGCACAGTCCTCGACATCGGAGCAAATGCGGATTGCAAACCCGAGTACCTGATGCAGTTTGCCATCATGGGTTCGATCTATTCCAATAAGGTCATGGGCATATCAAACCCACGTGTTGCCCTGCTCTCCAACGGGGAAGAAGCTGGAAAAGGGAATGAATTAGTCAAGGAAACCTTTCCTCTGATTCAAGCCAGTGGACTGAATTTTATAGGAAATGTAGAGGGTAAGGAGCTGTTTGGAGGGGAGGTAGATGTAGTTGTCGCAGATGGTTTTACAGGGAATATCTTGCTGAAATCCAGTGAGGCGGTTGCCAAGCTGATCACAGAGCTGCTCAGAGAAGAGCTGACCAGCAGCCTGCGCACAAAAGCAGGCGCGCTGCTTGCCAGACCTGCCTTCGCCGGAATAAAGAAGATGATGGATCCGGCAGAGGTTGGGGCTGCTCCGCTGCTGGGTGTGGATGGACTGGTATTCATCGGACACGGCAGGTCAAACTGCACGCGCACTGGTCAACGCCATCCGGGTTGCCAAGCAGGCTGTCAGCTCGGAATTGCTCCAGGCACTTCGTGCCGCGATCCAGGAGCGCCTTGCTCAATCCAAGCCCAAGGTTGCCGTATGAGTGCTGCCATAAATAACAGACAGCGGGTTATGATAACAGGACTAGGTGCGATCTCCCCTCTCGGAAGCTCGGTTGAGCTGTTCTGGGATGGCATCATCAACGGCAGGTCAGGCATCCGCCGGATCACCCAATTCGACGCCACCGAGATGCCATGCCAAATTGCCGGTGAGATTCCTGATTTTAATGTCGAAGGGTACATGGAGCGCAAAGAGGCGCGCCGCTATACACGCAGCTCCCACATCGCTCTGGCAGCCGCCACACAGGCTGTGGCGGATGCTGGTCTCCCGGATACAATGCCCAATCCAGAGCGTGCAGGAGTGATATTTGGGACAGGCATCGGCGGTGTGGATCGGATGGATGAAGGGATGCAGATCCTTCGCACTCACGGATTGAGCAAGATAAACCCTTTCTTCCTGCCTAGCGCCGTTCCAAATGTAGCCGCTTATTTGATAGCCAGGCAGTTCCAGTGCCTTGGACCGAACAGCACCATCGTCACATCGTGCGCCACCGGCACCCAGGTTGTCGGTGAAGCCGCCGAGCTGATCCGGGGTGGTAGGGCGGATATCGTTGTCTGTGGGGGGACAGAGGCACAGATCCAGATCTATTCCATCGGTGGGTTTTCCGTACTGCGAGCTCTGCCGGTAAACTATAACGACGAGCCTGAGAGAGCCTCGCGCCCGTTCGATGCTGCAAGAGAAGGTTTCGTGTTCTCTGAAGGCGCTGGCAGCCTTGTTCTGGAAAACTTAGAGCATGCCGTAGCACGCGGCGCCCGGATCTATGCCGAAATACTCGGTCATGCCTCATCTAACGACGGTTTTCACATCATCGCGCCTGACCCTGAGGCGATGGGGCCAACCCGCGCTATGCGCTGGGCACTGCGGGACGCTGGGATCGATCCACAAGCGGTCGATTACATAAACGCACACGGTACTTCAACCCCGCTGAACGACGAGACCGAGACAAGAGCCATCAAAATGGTGTTCGGCGATCACGCCTACAAGGTAATGATCAGCTCGATAAAATCTATGATTGGTCACCCGATGGGCGCTTCGGGTGCGCTCGAAGCGATCGCCTGCGCCCTGGCAATAAGGAAAGAATTAATCCCACCAACAATAAACTACCAAACCCCTGACCCCGAATGCGATCTCGATTACGTTCCGAACCAGGCACGGAGAAAAACAGTAAACACGATCCTTTCGAATTCATTCGGCGTAGGAGGACAAAATGCCTGCCTCGTATTAGGCAGGTATCAGGAGAATTAAAGATCCAAATGAATATTGAAACCAATGAAAATTTGATCCGCAGGAATGCGCGTATCGCACAGATCAGCATGGTCGCAGGACTGCTGGTCCTGGTCGGAGGCATGGTGCTCTCTTTTCGCTCTGCCGAACAGTTCGGGCTTTCTCTGGCAGCCTTACTGGTTGGATTCGCCCTTTCCCAGATAGGTATTTATTACGGTAACCGCTGGGGACGAAGACCACGCCCGGATGAAATACTCAACACTGCGCTGAAAGGACTGGATGGTCGCTATTCCATTTATCATTATGTCACACCCATCTCTCATCTGCTTGTGGGACCTGCAGGTATCTGGGTGCTCTTGACCCGCAGCCAAAGGGGGGTAATAACATACGAAAAAGGACGCTGGCGTCAGCGGGGTGGTGGAGTGATGATGACTTATCTGAGGATTTTTGCTCAAGAGGGTCTCGGACGACCCGAGCTGGATATCCAGCATGAGCTCGAAAATCTTGAGAAATTCCTGCGCAACCTGCTGGAGGAGGATGATCTTCCGTCGTTAAATGCCGCCCTGGTCTTCACCAACGAAAATGTTGAAATTGCCATTGATGAAAATATGGACCTGCCAGCCCCCACACTGCCTGTCGGGAAGCTGAAAGATTACTTGCGAAAATTTGCCAAGGGGAAACCCATCTCCATGGATAAATCTCAGGAAATCCAACGATTGATCGCAGAAGCCTGAGAAAGAGTAAGAAATCACTGGCTTGTAATTAAAATGGGCTGGCTACCGGGATCGAATGGCAGCCAGCCCATTTAGCTCTATCGCAATTCGCCGCTTATCCCCTCTCCTCCGTCCACCGGTCAAAATCTACCGGCAGACCCTTTGCACCTTCAAGGTTGGCGTATAAGAAATTTGCCTCTTCGAGATTTGCATGCCAGAAGTTCGCTCTGACAAGCACTGCTCCTCGCAAGTTTGCCCCTCGCAGGTCTACTTCCCTTAAATCTGCATCCGTAAGGTCCGCCCCGCGGAAATCCGTACCGGAGAGATTTGCCCCACGTAGGACTGCGCTATTGAGGGTTGCCTCGCTCATATCCGCGTAACTCAAATTCGCCAGTTGGAGGTTGCTTCTCGACATATCCGTCTGAGAGAAGGTGCTGCGACTCAGATCAGCCAGGGAGAGATCAGCGGCAGCCAATGATAGCCCGTTTAATGAGAGCTGGCTGAGATCAACGCCCCGCAGGACGATCCCCGCGCCTCTCCCACTGCTGCCGGCAATCAGCTTAATAACATCTGAGCGAGTTAGATCTGCCATCCTTACCCCTCCGGTAGATGAACCTGGAATAATACTCAGGCCGCGAGCATATTCCGGACCGCCTCTAGCTGCCCGGCACTGCCAAGTTTTTGGTTCTTCCCGGCGATAAAATTGGCGTATTCGGACATGAATGCCTTTCCCGGTGGGCGCAGATCGAAGTTCTCAGGGTGTTCATTGAAATACTCGCGATGCACACGTGTCCAGACCAACCTGCCATCTGTGTCGATATTGACCTTGGTCACGCCCAATTTGGCGGCAAAAAGGAATTTATCCGCATCCACACCCTTCGCACCCTTTAGCTGCCCACCAGCCTGATTTATCCGCTGAACCTCTTCCTGCGGTACAGAGCTGCTGCCGTGCATGACGAGGGGAAAGCCGGGCAGACGTTTCTGGATCTCTTCCAGCACATCCAGCCTGAGAGCCTGCGAACCGCTGAATTTGTATGCACCATGGCTGGTGCCTATGGCCACTGCCAGAGAGTCGCAGCCCGACCGCTCGACGAATTCTTCGGCCTGGTCCGGGTTGGTCAGTTTGGCATCCGCTTCGCTCACAGATACGTGCTCTTCGACACCGCCAAGCATGCCCAGCTCCGCCTCAACAACGACACCTTTATCATGAGCATAGTCAACCACACGCTTGGTTGTGGCAATATTTCCATCAAACGGTTCATGGCTGGCATCGATCATCACTGAGCTGTAAAAACCGCTATCGATGCAGTCGTAACACGCTTGCTCGTCACCGTGGTCCAGATGGACTGCGAAAATGGCATCCGGGAATACCTCTTCGGCACTGTAGATCAGCCCTTCCAGCATTTTCTTGTGTGTATAGGAACGGGCGCCTTTACTGATCTGGATAATGAAGGGTGCCTGGCTGTCCAGGTTCCCGCGGAACAAACCCATCGTCTGTTCCAGATTATTGATATTGTAGGCGCCTATCGCATACTTCCCGTAAGCTGCCTCGAACAGTTTTTTTGTTGTGACGATCATTTTTTGCTCCTTCTAAGATTTTTTAATGCCTTTCAGAGATATTATCAGAATTATAACTCAATCTAATTGATGCTATTTGGGGCTCATTGGGAGTTACCGTGATTGAGCCACATATGGTGGTCGGGCAGCGAACAGGCGATAGCCTTCCAGATCGAGGGAGATACGTTGGAAAAGATGGGCCAGGTTGAACAATCCATAGCAGCGCCGCTTGAGGACCTTCAGCTTGTTGTTCAAGCCTTCGACGAAGCCGCTATTATCTCGGTTGACGAAATAGTTGAGGATTTCCTGCCACCAGCGGCCCAGAGTATTGAGGAACTTGTCGAAGCAGCGCAACTCGCTTCGAGCGACGCGTTTGATCCAGGCTCGGATTTTGGTTTTGGCTCTGGCTGGGGAAATGTGCTGGTCAAAGATGGCGGTCAATTGCTGCTGCAGGTCATAAGCCTGCTTCAGTTCAGGCGAGTAGCGGAAAAGCAATCGGAGGAGACGTCTGTCTTCAGCAGTCAGGTCGGAGGGTTTCTTGCGCAAAGCCCACAGGCTGCCCTTCAGTTGTTTGTACTCTGTGGCTGGAAGCTCCTTTTTCAGACGCCCGAGTTCCTGTTTGCGCAAATCATCCAGACCATCTCGGTAAGCTCTAGCGACATGGAAACGATCAATCACGATGCGGACATGCTTCAGTTCTTCTCGTACGGCTTCACTAAAGCCTTCGTACATGTCACAACAGACCGTGTGGATGGTCTGTTGCAAGCGTTGTGGGATGGAACGCAGGAATTCGATCAGGGTATCCTTCTGACGATCAGGCAAAACCGCCAGGATCACCAGGCGATCTCCCGCCAGGTGGGCTGTCACAATCACTACGAAATTGCGGTGGCCCTTCTTGAGCGCAATCTCATCCATCCCCACAACCCCCAGGGCGCTGTATTGCCCACCAATCCACACTGGTGCTGATCCGACGCTCCAGGACACCCAAGACACAGTCGTAGCTCACATTTTCTTTGATGCTCACATCTTCGACCGTCGAATTGACCAGTGTAGCAGCTGATAATGCCATGCTGTGCGGACTGTTGGGATCACAGGCGATGCTCGTCGTCGGGATGATCTTCACATTCCACGCATGGTAGCGTGGGCGAGGATAGCCGAACACCGGCAAGTGGCGGAGTCATCCTTCATGCAGTCATGCGGATCTGGCGGTCACGGCGATAATGAGACGTCATTCCAGAAGGATGAAAATGCTATAACGAGCGAACCGGCTGACCCAGAGATCGAATTTTGCTTGGTGCTAAGAGCCTGTCAATGAGACTGATCCGGATACTTGCAGGCACCCCTAATTGTCGCTCGCTACCACAGGAAGCACGTAAGACAGTCTCTGTCTTTCCAGGTATCCACGTCAGCCGACATTTTGTCCAAGGAGAGGTTCCGATGGAGATCGTCCACAAGGCTTGCGCAGGTTTGGATGTCCACAAGAAGACAGTCGTAGCAGCCATCATCGTTCCGGGAGAGCGGGGCGGGTTACGGAAAGAAGTACGCACCTTTGGCACCATGACGAGTGATCTGTTAGCGCTTTCAGATTGGCTCATGGCCTGTGAGGTTAGCCATGTAGCTATGGAAAGCACCGGGGAGTATTGGAAACCGGTGTTCAATATCTTGGAGAACAACTTCGAAGTGCTGTTGGTCAACGCCCAGCACATCAAAGCGGTTCCCGGGCGAAAGACGGATATCAAGGATTTGGAATGGATCGCTGAACTGCATTGTTGGATACGCCATTGGTGTTGGCGCGAAACAGCGGTATCGTCTCATGAAGATCGGAACCGTGAGCCGTCGTGCGCTCAATGTCAGCCTCTTGGGTGGGTGTGGCCGGCAATCACTGGCTGGCGGCTAGATTTGGCTGACTTGATAGCTTATCAATTGGGGTTTTCGGTCGCTTTGCAGCAGCCCTCCCTGCTTAGTTATTTTACAAGAGCCTTTGGGCTTCACACATTCCTGAATATTCGAATGAGTAAATGTGGGGAAAACGATGGGCGAGCTGATTCGCGACAAATCCAGCCTAGAAACGTATATATGATGGATAGTAAGGTTGTACGAATGGCGAACACCCGACAATCGTATGCGATATAATTGCTATGCCAGATAAGTGCGGCTATAATTTACCCAGATCGATCTATTATTAACCAAAGTTGAAGGAGAGCGGAATGAGCGACATGCAAGACAGTATTTCCGGAAAGGTAAGCTCCGACCTGGATCCATTCAAGGCGATACTCAGCAAAATTCCCGGTTTCGGGGGGTATATCGAGAGACAGGCCAGGCGTGATTCAGACAAATTGCTGCGCGAGACCATAGCCAACCGGATCGAAGAACAGTACCAGCGAATTTCAGCCCTGCAGCGCGATTTCATCAGTCAAGGCGAGATTGCCTGGGTCGATGATCTCGAGGCTGCCGCCCTCAAAATGCGCACCTTTGCGGACCGGGTCCGGAGAGCGACGAGAGGCTACTCAGGGCTATTCGATGCCGTAAAGATCAATGAAGCCGAGCTCAACCAGCTCTACCAATACGATGCATCGATGCTGGAACTCGTCGATGAGATCGCCCGCGCGATCGACAATGTCGAGGCTTCGATCGGAAGTGACGGTCTGCCTGCCTCAATCCGCCATCTGACATCAACCGCCCAAAACTGTATTGATGTGTACAACCGGCGCGAGGAAGCATTCCTGGGCAGCAGTGCCTAATCAGGCATAAAGTCAATCCGGTGGCAACCCACCAGCAGGCTTGATAAATAGAGGAGAACTAAGATGGCAAGAGTATTTGATGTAGTTGAATATCCAAATGAGATGCGTGATGAGATCGTTCACCGCTTTCCTGAAGCAGAGGCCGGCACCTTCCGCATCGGCTCGCAGGTGATCGTCCGCGAGATCACAAACCGCGGTCTTCTTCCGTGACGGGAATGCCCTGGATGTCTTCGGACCGGGACGGCATACCATCGTCACATACAATATTCCGCTGGTGATCAATGCAATTGGGAAGCTGTTCAACGAGCGCACCCCATTCCCGGCTGAGGTATATTTTGTCTCGATGCGGGAGTTTGCGGATAAAAAATGGGGCACCCCGCAGCCGATTATCGTTCGCAACCCGAATATGGGGCTCGGTGTGGCGCTTCTGCAGGGCTTCGGCACCTACAGCTTCCAGGTCCAGGACCCGCAGCAGTTCATCACGCAGATCGTGGGCACAACCGGTGCCTACAGAACCAGCGATATCGATGCCCGGTTGCGCGCGATGTTGCTCTCGAAGCTCCAGGACCTGCTGGGTGAGACCGCAGCCAACAACAGCGTTCCCGAGTTGATCGGTCTGACAGAAGAGTTAGGCGCTGGCGTGCGAGCGAAGGGACAGGATGACTTCCTGGCTCTTGGGCTGACGTTGAAGTCCTTCTACATCGAGAATCTGAAGCCCTCCAGCAAGTCGGCAGAAGAATTGCGTGCCATGGGCATGCTAGACATGCAGACCTATACACAACTGCAGGCGGCTGATGCAATGCGAGACGCGGCCCAGAACCCGAGTGGCGGTGCTGGTCTGACAGCCGGCATTGGTGCCGGTCTTGGTGTTGGCAACGTGCTCAGCCAGTCCCTTTCTGGCATGACCGGTGCCGGGGCAACAGAGGGGAAAGCGGCGGCCGGCGGCTCGGCTGCCGGGGAAACCCCCTCTGTCATGACCCCCGCCGAAGCAGCCGGCTACTTACGTGTGTCAGAAGAGGACGTTATTGCCGCCATCGATGCCGGTGATCTGAAGGCAAAGAAGCTCGGCAACGCCTTCCGCATCAGCAAGGAAGCATTGGACGACTTCCTGAACAGCTGATCTGGCACCCGGTAAACCCCCAATTGAAAAACAGCGGGCTGTGTGCCCGCTGTTTTAATTGTGACTATTACATACGCTCAAAGAAGACCAGAAGCGTGCTGCCATATTTACGTTGGTCGAATTCGACCAATCTGTTCAACCCCAGTTCTTCATATTCGACCGGATGCATCTGCACGATTACCCAGGCGTCCGGAGACATCCAGCCTTGGTGGTTGTCCAAGCTTTCCACAGCACGCTTCCATAATTCAAGGTACTGGGGCGGTGCGATGTAGATGTAATCAAAGGCGATATCAGGCTGAGTGTTCAGTAGGCTGAACGCATCTCGCTTGATGACCTCAGCACTGCCCTGCAGCTCTGTGCTGGCGAGGTTGGCTCGGATGGTCTGGATTGCACGCTGGTTGTTATCCACAAAACGCACGTGTTCGGCGCCACGGCTGAGAGCTTCGATTCCCACACTCCCGGTACCAGCGAATAGGTCCAGCAGCGTTGAGCCGTCGACGTCTGGGCCGAGGATATTGAAAAGCGATTCCTTGGTCCGGTCAGTGATCGGTCTGGTGCTGTCCCCGGGCACCGGACGCAGCTTCCTGCCTTTCGCCTTTCCGGAGATTACTCGCAGTCCGCTCATAGCACGCGCTGGCCAGGTGATGGGTTGATCGTTATTCTTCTACAATTCGACGGGCAGCGATCAAGTTCGCACGCGGTGTGGTCGTAAAAGTAACACAGCCCGTACCCAGGATAAATCTCTCTCCAGCTGTCATCTCTATCGCTTGTCTCGCTTCTCTACGAACGAGTTCCGGCGTGCCTAAAGTCATGGTCCGGTCTCTGCTCAGACCACCACAAACCACCCCATTAAATGACAATTTCGCCTCTGATAGCGAGGGTTGGGTATCCTGATCGTGCCAGTTGATGATCGAAACTGGGTAATCGACGAACTGGTCGAAGAAGATATCCTCACCGTGTAGGTGGAGCATATTCAGCCATAAGTCCCCCGCGGCATTCAATATCTGAAGATCTGGATCGCGGCCAAATGTGGCATACTCTGCCGGAGATAACAGCCCAAACTGAGCGTGCTGTACGGCGTAAAAAATCCCAGCGATACCGGTCTGGCGAGCAGCATCAATATAACGTATGGTGCTTTCAGTGATCGTTCGCAAGCCTTCCTGCAAGGCATCCGGGTATTGCCTGAGGTGGATCACCAGCCGGTCCCTGCCAACCAGGTTTTTTGCCTGTGAGAGCGGGCAGAAAATGGTCTGGATAACCGGAGTCGCATCACCCAACTCACGCGTAATCATGCCTAAGGCAAGCAGAGTTTTTCCCAGACTCCCCTGATCAGGATCCAGAGTTGGCAGCTTTGTCCAATCATCAGGTTCTTCGATCACGTGTCGAGTGTATGTACGTGTACCCTCCTGCGCGCCGCGCCATTCATCTGCTACCCCCCAGTCCTTTGCCATATAGGAGGATGCCGGTGTAACTTTGAGCAGGTCAAAATCGTAGCTGCGCTGGAAATCTATGTGCGCCCCGGCGAGAGTCTCTGCTTCCTGGTCATCGACGGGAAAATGGCGCCACAAAGCAACCGGGACACCGTCCTCTGCCCCACCATTCAGACAGGTCTCCAATCGTTGGCGATGATTGACCGCTCTGCGCATTATTTGTGCTTCCAGATTTCTTTTTCCAGACCCCAATCACCGTTGCGGAGCTGGTTGATATGCCCATGCGCCAGCCGTTTCAGCATTTCGGCTCGAGACCTGTCTTCCACCTGTTCACCGATCAATCCGAGAACATCCTCGAAGCTCTTGATACACTCCTGGCGGCGGTCCTGTGCTTTTAGCGTCAGTCCGAGTCCAAAGTGCGCCTCGATGGATTTCGAATCAAGAGCCACTGCCTGACGAAAAACTGCCTTCGGCTTCTTCCAATTTTCCTTCCGTTTTTAGTGCCCAGCCGCGGCTGATCATCTCTGCTGTTGATTTAGGTGCATCAATCTCAGCAACTGATTCTGTCGGGTTAGCAACCATCGGGACCTCCAATTGAGCTATGGGTTTCGATAAATGCTTGTAACTAAGCATCGTTATCTGGGAACGCAATCTGTTGAGCTTCGAGGATTTCCCTATCCTCGGCCTGCTGCTGCTCTATGTAATCGATGATGAAACCAGAACGCCTCAAGCGTAAGGACATCAACGCTACTTCTCGAATGTCTTCCTTGGTAACCGTTGAACGCGTGCATCAGCAGCCGCATGAGCACGGGCAGATTCAAACAGCGTGATTTCTGCTCTCAAAGAATCAATCTTCAACCTGTTGATGAGCTCGAGCCCAATGCGTGCGACTTCATCCGGCAGCACAACCCTATTCACAATTTCACGCGCAGCCTGGATTTCTGCCTTTGCAATTTCGGTTTCAGCCTGATACTCCTCAATGGTAAACCGCCGGTTCGTGATGAATGTGTGAACTCTCTTATAGGCTTCGAGCCTCTCATCGATATCATCTAACCCCTGGACGACTACACGCAATCCAAAGCGGTCCTGTATCTGCGGTCGTAAGCGGCCTTCTTCCGGATTCATCGACCCAATCAGAACAAACCGGGACCAGTAGGTAGCCGCAATCGGTCCACGCCGGACTGTGAAATAGCCCTGGGTAGATGCATCCAGCAAGGCATCCACAACATCATCTGCAAGCATGTTGACCTCATCCACGTACAACAAATTGCGGTCAGCATGTGCCAGCAAACCTCGTCTTCAAGCGCATCCGGTCATGCGCAGCCGCGCGTTCGTCCAGTCCTCCTATGACATCAACAAGCTGGGAGTTCAGTGGTAGTTCTACAAGTCGCACCGGGTCGAGCTTTACCAGAGGCGCTCCTTCTGCATACTTTCGGGCACAATCCGGACAGACAGAATCGACCCCCGCGCTTTCAATATCTTCGGGTAGACAGCCGTAATAGCACAGGCTGCGCGGCACCATTGGCAGGAGGTGGATGAGGCTCCTCACGGCAGTCGTTTTGCCTGTGCCGCGTGGACCAACCAGCAGCACTCCCCCAATTGCGGGGTTGATCAGCGAAAGCAGCAGCGCCAGCTTCATCTCTCGCTGACCGACTATGGCCAGGAATGGGAACGGCAGGATCTCTGCTATCCCTGAATTCCTCCGCTAACTCTAGGTGAGTAGGCACCACGTCCCGTGACACGATCCAATAGATCCTTCAAAGATCGTACCTGGGTCACCAGCAGCACATCCTGCTGCTGGTCCGGGTTCAGGACGGGGTCATCGGTTTTTTTCTCCTCTTCGTTCATAGGAACTCACTCTACCTGGAAGTATGAGGATATCGCTTAGGTTATTATACACAAGCCCATTAGGAAACTACTACTTTTGGATGACTCTACTGTCAAGGATCGACATCACTATAGGTCCACATCCGATTGATGAAATAATTCCAGAATAAAACGACGATGATTGCAACTGTCAATGCGAGATTATGAGCTAAAAACTCGGGGGATACGATCTCGAATGTTGAACGCATTAAACCAGCGGCTGAATAAACGCTCGAATAGCAGCGAATATGGGAGTCCTGATCGCCAGTCCAATAACGCTGATAATTGTAAACTGGATCAATTGTCTTGAGATCGGTTTAGAGCGCGAGTCTGGATACGTCCAATAGCGGTTCCAGGTAAAGTTGCTGGCTACAGCAGCAATAAAAGAGAATACGCTTGCCATAACTGCAGGGACCAATAAAATACCTGTAAGAATGTTGAAAACGCCGAAGTCCACGACTGCGCCGATAAACTCCTACGATTGAAAAACGGATAAACCTTCCCCGCTCCTTGGCATTGGAAAAGATCAGTGTCTTACTGTTCAATGCCTAAGATCCCCCTGAAATATGGGATCGTGCGGGCAATTCCATCTTCCAGACTGACCTTCGGCTGCCAGCCTAGATAGTTCTTGTGCACGCTGGTTGTCCGGTCGCCTCTGCTGTGGGTCTCCCTCGCCGCGCTGCTCTGACTGAAATACAATCCCACCCCGGTTACCTACCATCTCATTAATCGTCTCAGCAAATTCCAGGATGGAGGTTTCAACCGGATTGCCGATATTGACCGGCTGGTGCACGTCAGAATAAAGCAGCTTTACAATACCATCGATCAGGTCATCCACATAACAGAAGCTGCGTGTTTGCGAACCGTCCCCGTATACGGTTAGCGGTTCACCAAGCAGGGCTTGTTTGAGAAAATTCGGCACAACGCGTCCGTCATCGATGCGCATACGTGGACCATAGGTATTGAAAATACGCACGATACGGGTATCGATATCATGAAAACGATGGTACGCCATGGTCAGCGCTTCAGCAAAACGCTTGGCCTCATCATATACCGAGCGAGTCCCGATTGGATCAACGTGTCCCCAATAACTTTCCGTCTGCGGGTGTTCCAGCGGATCGCCGTAAATTTCGCTGGTCGAAGCCAGCAAGAACCGGGCAGTATGTGCACGTGCTACACCAAGAGAGTTATGCGTCCCGAGAGCACCGGCCTTCATCGTCTGAATTGGCAGGTTGACATATCCATAAGGAGAATTTGGGTTTGGGCTTGCCGGTGACGCGAAGTGCAGCACGGCCATCGATCTTTGCCTGGCACAAAAATGAAGTCCGACACATCGTGTCGAATAAACGAAAATCGCTCGTTTCCGGCCAGATGTGCCAGGTTATTCGGATTGCCCGTAATAAAATTGTCCATCCCAACCACAGTATGACCATCCGCCAGCAATCGGTCGCAAAGATGAGAGCCGAGAAAACCGGCTGCTCCAGTAATTAGTATCCGCATATTAAATCCCCTATACTATTAGATGGTTGATTATCTCCAGTCTATCCTGGTTACCAATCCGTCACCGGTAATCTGCCTTGGCGGCTCGATCCCCACAGTGTCAATCAGCCAGATGTTCCCCTCATAGATGACTGCAAGACCATAACGTTCTGTCTCCTCCAGTATCTCAGGCGACCAGACAACAAGTTGCGGTTCCAGAGCCCTGTTCGCCTTCAGGAGGGTATAGCTCTCTACGGTTAGATCCATCCCTGTCCATCACGACCAGCTTATAGCGACTGGTCTCGCTCTGATTGGGGAAGATTGCCTGAAGGTAGGCCACCCAAAACCCAAACTCGCCTGACTCAAGTTCCTGACCGGGGGAAATCGCCGGATAGGCGAACATTCCCGTCTGTGGAACGATACGAATCTGGTCTCCGGTATCCAGCACAAGCCCAGACAGATCAAACTGGGGTGACTCCTCCGGTTGGGTCGATCCTGGTGGCGCATTATGGTCCGCCAGAAAGATCGTCTGACCATCCGCCCCCCACTGGAAGCCAGGCACCCATGCCCAATCCCCACCAGTCTGCACCGGTAGGATGTCCAGGAGCGGGATTCAGTGTACCTTCATCCATGTTGACCAATCCGATTCCGTCTGGTCTGGCGTATGCTACTCTATCCCCGCCAGGCTGCAATGCGTAATTGGTACCCCACCAACCGTATACGCCGCCTGAGTTCGCGTCTACGTATATTTTCCAACGGGATACCCAACCGCTCGAGCTGAAGCTGAGCACATTTAAATCATTATTTGCCTGCCATCCCGGTGCGGTGGGTCTTGGTTCAACAGTCGAAAAGATCACTTGATCGTTCTTTGGATCTGGCATCCAATCAGCAAATTGGATGATATTGTTCACCTTCAAGTCATACAACGCAACCGGATCGGCATCCAGATCGGCTACCCACAGACTGTTTATCTGCTCTTCCTCAGTTGATGCTCTGGTAAACAGCAGTCTGGAGCCGTCAGCTGACAACCTAAATATCCGCCCATCCAGGTCTCCGGTGACCACAACAGCTTTTCGATTGCCTGTATTTTGATCCATTATCCAGGCATTACCCGCCAACAAGTACGCAATTCTACCAGGAATCCTGATCGGCACGAAGGGAGTCTGGATTCCAACCATGATAATCTCCGGGATAGCCTCCTGGACGATCGTCGACCGTACTGGGAATCTGGATACCTCGAGATCATTTTCGAACACCTGGCGGTATGTGATCTCCAGCACTCCATTTACCCCGCCCTGTGCAATGAGCGTCTCCTGGCTGGGTAGCGACTCTGACTGAAGCACCTGTTTCTCGAATGGAATGATCTCCTCTTCGACATAGAACTCTTCCCTTACTCGAATTACGTCGATAGGGTCTCCATCAGCCAATATAGTGAACGCAGGCGGCTCGACCCGGTCCAGGTATTCCAAGGTTACGCCGGCTTTATCCAGTGCCTGCTGGACCGTGCTGCCGGATGCCAGCTGTAGGGAGTATTGCTCTCCATCTACAGATATGCTCACCGTATTATTTATTTGGGTTTCCGGGGGAGATGAACAGGCTGCCAAACTCAGCAGAAGCATTAATCCGGATAACAACCATAAGCGGTAGCTGAAATGGTATAATCTCATTTTGCAGCAAATTTTATCATAGCATGGGCAACACTATTCACACCAGCACAGACCTCACCCTCGCCGCACGATTAGAAGCACTTCTCTTTGTCGCATCAGGAGCCATTTCGATTGCGCAGTTGGCGGCTGCATTGGAACTCCCCGCTGGAGAGGTCGAAGCAGGTATTTCCGAGCTCGAGAATGATTATCTTAACCACAGCACGGATCGCGGTCTTAGACTGCAGCGTCACCATGGACGATTGCAGCTGACAACCGCGGGGGAAGCCACGGATTTGATTGAAAGGTTTTTAGGGTTGGAATCAGCCTCAAGGTTGAGCCGCGCGGCCTTGGAAGCCCTCGCAATTATCGCATATAAGGAACCTGCCACCCGCCCATTTATCGACTCGATTCGCGGTGTCAACAGTGATGGTGTGCTCAAGAGCCTGTTGAGTAAAGGACTGATACAGGAGGTGGGTCGTGCTGAGACCCCCGGCAGGCCTATACTCTACAGCACAACCCCGGACTTCCTGCAGCATTTTGGCCTGTCCTCTCTGGCTGAGCTGCCTCCATTAGAACCAGTGATGGGTGTAGGTGAAGAAGTCCAAATAGATGCAGGTGATGACAATTTGATAACAGGTGGTCCTGATCAAAATGACGACGGGAGTATTGGTGGGTCATCATAAGGCGAAGTACTCATTTCGATGAAGGAAAGATTACAGAAGATCATGGCACGCGCCGGGATAGGATCGCGGCGAACATGTGAGACGATCATTGCCGACGGCAGGGTAACCGTGAACGGCAAAGTTGCGGCCCTGGGGATGAAAGCCGATCCTGGCAAAGATCGCATCCTGGTGGATGGCAAACCTATCAGCCCAGGTGAATCGCTGGTTTATATTGCTTTGAATAAACCACGTGGTGTATTATCAACGGTTAGTACGGACGATCACCGGAAGACGGTATGCGACCTGGTGCCAGTCCCAGAAAGGATATTCCCTGTCGGTCGATTGGATGTTGATAGTGAGGGGCTCATTTTGCTGACGAATGATGGTGAACTCACCAATCGTCTGACCCACCCTCGGTATGGACACGACCTGTCGTAAAAAGTACTGGAACTCGTAAAAGGTACTGGAAGGTATTCACCTGTTCAATTCCTTACTACCGTCATAGATGATGTTTTGAAAGTGGTCGGTTGAAACCTCTTAAAAATGAACGGCACGGTTGCAGGCAATACGTCTGAGCATTAGCTTGACCAAGCTGCAAAAATCATGGCTTCACTGGTTTTAGGCAATGCTTCATGAACTTCGCTAAAGAGACGATAGCGTCCAAGCCAGACAAAGGTTCTTTCCACCACCCAACGATGCAGCAAAATAGTGAAGCCCTCGGCATCATCGTGGTCATTTGATTTTTGGTGAGCAGGGGAGAGAGTAAACGATGAAATACATGTCTCCCCTGCCCGATTAGTAGATTAGGCGACCAGAGCTGACAGGTCAACACCACTCCGATCTAAATAGTTATCATTGTAGCCGCCATTGGTTCAATCCAACCTCCGGCGTTCAACGCCCTTTATGGACTCGCAGCAGCAAGGATTTGGCCCCAGCACGCTCTTGGATGCTTGCTTTATGCACCAACACTACCAAAATCAAACCCATCACATCCACCAGAATATGGCGTTTGTGTCCTGTCATCAGTTTGGCACCATCGAGGCCTCGCTCACCTTTTGTTTCAGTGGTTTTGACTGTCTGGCTATCGATGATCCTAGCACTGGGTTCAACTTCACATCCAGCTTCCACTCGAACCACTTCTCGCACTGTATCACTTATGGCTTCCTAATCACCGTCTTTTCACCATTGCCGGAAGTATCCATAGACCGTCTGCCATGCAGGAAAGTCATGTGGCAGCATTCGTCACGAGCAACCGCTCCGCAACACATAAAAGACCGCAATCTTTCACAACACCTTCTGTGTTACCAACCAGAAAACTTAGAAGAAGGCATCCTCTTGCGGGTGTGGACTGATCTGGATTATGGGGGATTCAACATTCTGGCTATATTGCGGAAACATGTCAGCCCCTGCTTCGAACCCTACTGGATAGATTTAGAAACGCTGGAAAATCATTCCCAATGGACACGTTCCCTGACCAAGACCGATGACCGAAATCTGAAGTGTCTCTTTCATCATCTCGCACTCGTGGATGCAAAACCAGGCATTGTGAATTTGCTTCAGCGTAATTTGAAGCTTGAGTAGGAAGCGATTGGGGTTTATGCTATTCTGCTTTGGGATCGCGGCTTTTGACATATCAAATATTCACAACACGCAAGGTATAATTCGTTAACAATCTAAAGCAAGTAAAAGTTTCTATCCGACTCAAACCGGATCCAATTCGAGTTGAAAGCATATGATAAAACCAGGTAAGTACGATCTCAAAGTCAGTATCTTAATCTCTGGCATGGAATTAGATGAACTCCAGCGTCATGTCTGGATGATGGCCGAAAGTTTTGGGCTGGACCATCGAATTGCCAACTACCGGGGTGTGCGCCCAATTGGGCTGTATCGCTGGGATATTGAATGCTTGATAGACGTGATCGATTCTGTGTTAGATGATCCCGAATATTATTCAAGCCAAGACAGCGAGGAATATTGCGCTCTCAAGAATCTGCGCACCCGGTTGCAGGTTGCAGAAGGCTACCTTTAAGTATCACATATTGGAAAAGCACTGAGAGAAGTTTGATGCCAACACTCACTCAGAAGACCATTATATCGAGACCATCTTGTAATAAAATTAAATCATCATGGAAGAACGTATCTCACTAAAGACATTTTGGGAAACCGTAGAATCCCGATTAGCGGAAGCAACAATCGAGGAGCTGCGCGCCATTTTACGCTCGATGGCTCAAAACACACCACCATCAGAACGCCAGCGCTTTCTCCAGAAATTACAGCCACCTATTGAAGATGAAATCGGCCTCCGGCAAGCATTATCACAAGAAGACCTATTATCAGACATTTACGACCTAACGAGAGAACTTCAGGTTGAAATGGAAAACGCAGATGAGATGGAAGATGCTTATGGATGGGATAACTATTATGATGATGAAGACAGCCTCGGCTTATACGAGAAATTCATCGAACCGCTTACGAGTTTATTGGACCGGGCTCAGGCCGCTTTTGAGATTGGTGATTTAACCCTGGCCCATTCTGCTTACAAGAAACTTTTTGATGAAATCATTGATCAAGAAGATGACTACGGGCGCGGGATTCATGCAGGCGATTTACCGATAGAGATCCCCGAAATGCGCGCGCGCTACCTGCGGACCGTTTACGAAACCGAACCGCTCGAAAGCCGGCCTGAGATCATCTTTAGACAGATGTTGTCCACCCAATCGTTGACTCCCTATCGCTCGAAACCCATGTTCGATGACCTGATCCAGATCACCCCGCGCCAGCTTCCCGACCAGGAAGAATTCTTCTCAGCGTGGATTAACTACCTGAAAGGCATCGATAGCGCCCCTGCGGATGCCTGGCTAAGGGAAGCAGTACGCCTATCACAGGGGGTTGCCGGTCTCGAAGAATTAGCCCAAACCGAGGGAGAAACTCGTCCGCGTGCTTACCTGGATTGGTTCGCTGCCCTGCGTACAGAAGGCAAACACGCAGAGATACTCGCAGCTGCTCAAGAAGCACTTGAAAGGCTGCCCGTTGGTCTCCCGATTCGCGCCGCCATCGCCGACCATCTGTGTGAAGCCGCAGATCATCTCGGGGAGACCGAAACATCAAGTGCTGGACGATGGCAGGCCTTTCTCGCCAAACCCACGCTGCCACGCCTGATAGATGTATGGGATGCTACCCAACCTGACACTGAGCGGATAAAAAGCCTTAGACTGGCCGCAAATTATATTAAAGATTATTTGGCCCACCCGCCTGACCGCCAATTGGTGTATCAATCCTGGGAAGGGGACACGCTAGAGAGCTTTGCCCGGATTGACCGCTCTGTTTTGGCGCACGCTCTTCTCCTGGCACATGAATTCAATGCCGCCTATGAATTGGCTGCAGATGCAAAGGTCCTGGGATGGAGCAGCAGTGACAATGTTCAGAGTCTAGTCTTGCCATTCTTTCTGGTCTTCTTTTCGGGTAAAAGTCCAGACGATTTGCCGCCCAATCTGGCAGAATTATGGCAACAGGGGCTTTACCTGGGAATAAGCCACTATTGGGATCAGTGGGATGATATCACCCAGCACTTGGCGCGGATACATGCTGAAAACATAACCAATGCATCTTTACCTGCTAATCAACAAGAAGAAATTCTGACATGGTGTTCACAGATTTCAATGGAACGCGTCTCAGCTATCGTGAGTAACCAGTACCGGAAAAGCTATCACAAGGCAGCCAGGATCATTGTTGCCTGCGCGGAGGTGCTTCACTTGCAAGGGAAACACACTCAAGCTGAAACAATGATGAACGACATTCGCGATCGTTTCCCGCGGCACCGTGCTTTTCAATCAGAGTTGAAAGAAGCAATTCGCCAAGGGAAATAAACAGAATCATTCGTGCAGTTTTGCTTATGGTTTGTGAATGCGGGGCAAATTCTGCGCCGTGATGTTAGAGAACACCAGCAGAAAGGAAATACTTATGAAGATGACTTTTCTCGGCGGCGCGGACGAAGTCGGTGCCAGCAGCATCCTGCTTGAAATTGGCGGCAAGCATTTGCTCGTGGACGCCGGCATTCGCCCCTCCCCAAAATCAAATTGGGGCCTGGACGGCGACCAACTCCCAAATTTAAGCCAGATCGACACCATCATCGCCTCGGCAAATGGAGAAGCAGGTCTGGATGCCATCCTGGTAACCCATGCCCACACCGACCATACCGGCGCTCTTGAGCTAGTCACCGGACGCTTCCCGGATGTCCCAGTCTATGCCACACCGCCGACAATCGCCCTGACGCGCGTGCTGCACCAGGATTCGCGCCGCATCATGCAAAGCCGTCTGGATGAGGAGGGTGAACTGCCCATCTTCGATGATGTGGCCGTTGAGGGCCTGATGGCTGCCTTTGTGCCCCTGCCGTTCAAACAACGCCTGCGCTTGGGTGAAAATCTGGCCCTGACCTTCTTCCCCGCCGGTCATATCGCCGGGGCGGCCATGATTGGCCTGGAAAGCAGCGAGGGCAACCTGCTGATCACGGGGGATATTTCGATCTCGCCCCAACGTACTGTTGACGGGGCTAAACCACCAGCTTTCTCCCCCGACATCATCATCACCGAGACCACCTACGGTGGCCGTCTGCATGCCAACCGGGCCGTTCAGGAGCGCAAAATGGTTGAGGCGGTAGCCAAAACCGTGACGGAGGGCGGCAAAGTCCTCATCCCTGCTTTTGCCCTGGGGCGCGCCCAAGAGATCTTATTGATCTTAAGTGAATTCCAACGCCGCGGCCAACTTCCCGCCGTGCCGATCTGGGCCGATGGCATGGTGCGGGCCATTTGTCAGGCCTACACCAGTTTCGCTGAGGAGTTACCCCTGCCGCTACAGGAACGCGGCGCGGCCTTCTTTGAGGGCAATATCCGCCCGGTGAAAACGCACGAACACCGCAACACCCTGATCTGGGAACCGGGCCCAGCCGTGATCGTCGCCAGTTCGGGAATGCTGGCTGGTGGCCCCTCGCTCTCTTATGCCCACGCCCTGGCCACCAAACCACAGCACGCCATCCTGTTGACCGGTTACCAGGATGAAGAATCGCCTGGACGCCGCCTGCAAGCAGTGGCCCAACGCGGCGCCGGCACTATCCGGCTGGGTGACAAAAAAGTCGATTTGCAGTGCCGCCTTGGTACCTACAGCCTCTCTGCTCACGCCGACGAAGGCCAGCTCATCAGCCTGGTCGAAACCCTGGAACCAGAACACGTCGTACTGGTACACGGCGATACGGAAGCCCGCACCAGTCTGGAGAAAGCCATCCATGCTCGCGGGCGGATCGTCCACCTGCCGCGCGCAGGGGAAAGCCTGAGTTTTCAGTTCGATAAGCGCAAAATCCTGCGGACGGCAGTCTCCGAGGCAGAATACCGCACCCGCTGGGTAAACCTGGCCCGGGAGCGGAGCGCCAGCCTGAAGAAGTTTGCTGACGCCGTTGGAAAGTGGCTGCTGCTCAAGGGAAACCCGCCAACCCCGGCGCGTTGCCTGGCCCTCGAAAGCGACCGCTTATGGGTGGAGGTGGCACCTGGACTGGAACAAAACGCCTGGCCCGAAGATATACTGGCCGTTTTTGGCCCCGAGCCCCCCAGCAACGCTGATCTGGCACCCTACCTGCCCGCCCCATCCGCTCCCGAAGTGATGGAACCCAACCAGGCCCTGGCCTTTGCCAACCAGCACTTCCCGCCCGAAGCCGGCCTGCGCAGGTGCGGCTACCACCTGGCCGAGGGCAGTCTGGTGTTGACTTTCAACTTCCCCGATGTAGCCCGCCAGCGTCATGCTGGCCTGATCGATGACCTGGCATCGGCCACGGGATGGAAGGTAGAGATCGCACCCGAGGCCAACCAGGCTGCATTGAACATCCTGGCACAAGAAGTTTTGCCGCCAGACTGGCGCATCATCAAAGGGCCAGCCATCCACCGCACCGAGAAACGGGTGGCAATCACGGTTACACCGACCACTTCACTGGAGGATGCCCAGACATTCCCGGTCAGCGGCGATCAAAGCCCGACAGCTCGGTTTTTCGAGACCAGCGGTTACGAACTTGAGGTCACCCTGGCAGAAGTTTCCGTTCCAGCCAACGTAATCATCCCCGAAGTCCGCCGGGGATGCCGAAGAACCCTGGGAGATCAACGCAGCTTATGCGCTCATTAAGAGCACCCTGGAAGGTAGCAGCCTCTATAAGACCAGTCTGAAAGGTGGGCAGATCATTCTTTCGTTCATCTCGCCCCAGGTGGGAGAACGCTACCACGAGCAGATCTCAACCCTTTCCAAACGAACCGGCTGGCCCCTGCAGATCAATCCCAACGCCAATCAGGGAGGTATCCTGAAGATAGCCCAGCAGCTGCTGGATCAGGCTGGGTTGGCCGTCACAAAAGGGCCAGGAATCCATCTGGATAAGGGGGAAGTCGCGGTGACTCTGGCAGAAGTCCCTGGAGAGGTGGAAGTCTCCGAGCTGCGCGCCACCTTCGAAGCCAAGACCGGGTTCCAACTGAAGGTCCACCAGCCTCAAACAGTCTCTCCCCACGGGGAGAAGACCGCCAACCAGGACATCGTCGAAATCCCCCTGGATCGCATCCGATTGCGCCCTTATCACCAAAGCTTGAACCTAGATCCTGCAAAATTGGACAAAGCCGTGGAACGCGCCCGTCTCATGGGGATCAAACCACCCATCGAGGTACGGCGAGGCAGAGATGGGTATCTCTTGGTCGATGGACTGTACCGCTTGCGGGCCGCCGAAAGATTGGGGTGGAACATCATCCCAGCGGTGGTGGTCTAGATTATCAGGCCGGATTCTGCGCGCCAGGGAGAACCACATCGCCTGAGAATCAAATGGGAGAAAACGTCAGATCCGTGAAATGGGCCGCTTGATGGGCTTTCCAGTTGTGCGCATCATTTAGTTGTGGATTGGCCCCTTACACCTTGGGAATTTGAAACCCCGACAGTGCGGTATCTGACACCTGAGTAAGTTTCAAGCCTCACAGATGAGAAAGGTAGTCAGCCTAGAAAAAGCAACCCCCCGTCCGAAAATTCCCTAAAAACCAGAAGTAGATTTCTTCCGCACAACTTGATTGAGAGTAAACTGTGTCCGCATCACCAGTCCTTGGTGCATACTGTTACGACCTGTCATAATAAGTACTTGCATAGTAAAAGGTACTGGTCGCATCCCAACGATATCATTTCAATACACCTTCACAACTTTTTTATCAACGGGGGAAAATCGATCCATCATATTCTCATTTGCAACCAATATTTTTCTTGACCTCACTCATCGAACGCGCTAAAATGTACGTACGAACACAAATTACATGTACGTAAGGAGCAGTGATGAAAACGGTCACCCCAACCCAGCTAAGAACCAATATCTACAATTTACTAGACGAGATCCTGAAGACTGGCCTCCCCCTCGAAATTAAAAAAGGCGACAAAAAACTAAGAATCGTGCCGGTTGATGAAGTCGATAAACTCAAGAACTTGGTTGCCAGACCAGATGTCATCCAGGGCGATCCCGATGATCTGGTAGAAATCGATTGGATGGACGAGGTGAACCTTGATTTACCTTGATACCCACATTGTTGTCTGGCTATATGCCGGTTTGCTGGAGAAATTCAGCCAATCCATCCAAACCATTCTGAATGAAAATGAGATATTGATCTCCCCGATTGTGCGCCTGGAATTAGCGTACCTTTTTGAGATCGAACGCATTCAAGAGCCTGCACATGGGATCGCCGCGGATTTAGCGGACCGTATTGGCCTTCAAGTTTGCGAGAAGGATTTCAATGCGATTGTCAGCCAGGCCATCAAACTAACCTGGACACGCGATCCTTTCGATCGCCTGATTGTGGCGAACGCAGCCCTCAATGATAATATTCTCATTTCCAAAGATCAGAACATCCTGGACCACTATCCCCATACCAGATGGTAGTAAACACCAATTACACATCGAGAAGAAAACAATAAGATCAGCAAGGATGCCACTCGTTTATCACTGGCATTCTTTTTGCGAGGAAAGTCATGAAACAAGATGGAACCATCACGCAAGCAGAAGCCATCCATCGAATTGTTACACAGATGGATGAACCGATGAATTTGGATGACTTTATCCGCCGGGTGTTAGAAATCTGGCCTTCCAGTGGAAAAAATCCTCAAGCCAGCGTGAGACAAACCATCCGAGATGACCATTTGGGAAAAGATCTACTTTTTTGGGATGAAAACACCTTGATCACCATGCAGTTGGCTATGGCCGGAATTCGCTTTCGCATCCCATTAACACGCCAGGAAATCAATCGAGGCTGGTTGTTCGTTTATCCGGCATTTGAATTTATGAAACGCCGCGAGATTACTGCTGCAGAATTTCACCTTGAAGATGTTGATGGTCATACCATCCCTGTCAATCCTATATCGGTCAAAAACAAGGTAAAAACGATTTTTGGTGTGCAAGAATACGAACAGACGGCTTTTGATCTAGGATGGTGGTACGAAAAACATAAATTACGGCGTGGGGATAGTTTGCTGACCACCATTCTGAACTGGGAGATGGGCCACTTTTGCTTCCAACACGAGTCTTTCCGAATCCGGCAACAGCATGATGTCGAGATCCAACAACAAAATCAGGAGTTTGCGGATCGTTTATTCCAGGCACTTGAAAATGCGCGCTACGAATATATATGGGGGCAAGTAGCCATTCCAACTGCTTACCTCCGCCTCAAGGAGTCAAACGCCTACCCCCCTGACCACTGGTATGAAATCTTGGAAAAAGATCCTCGCATGCGTTGGACGGGCACCGATATCCGTTATGTAGATTGGTCATCCCCTCTTGAGAATATATTCAGCGATGTTTCTTCACCGCCTACCCCGTCTACTTCCCCAAAAAAACACCTGTCAAAAGAACAAAAAAATCAGGTTTATCGCTTCAAAGCCTACCTTTGGCATCGTAAAGGTCTTTGGCGCCAGATCGAAATCCAGGGCGAACACACCCTGGCAGATTTTGACCGGATTCTGCGAGACGCGTTTGAACACGATACTTTCGATCACTTGAGCGGCTTCTGGAAGTTGGAACGGCGAGGACAGAGCCGCCGTTTTCGAGAGATTGACCTGGGGAATATTAATCCCTTTGAAGGGGGCGAGGCAGCAGACATCCTGATTGCCAGCCTCGAACTAGAACCCGGGAATGCCTTGAAATATGTATATGATTTTGGTGATTGGATCGAACATCGGGTTGAGTTGGAAGCCATCGTTGAGCCAGAAAAGGACGCAAAATATCCACGGATTGTGGGGCAAAACAAGCCGCGCTATCATTACTGCCCAATTTGTAAGAAGGCTGGTAAGAAAGCAATTGCCACCTGGATTTGTATTACGTGTTCCAACCGTTTCCAAGAGGCTGTATATATCTGCGAAAATTGCGCTGATCGCGATCACGAAGACCACTATATCGAGGAAATTCTGTATTAGGTAGTGTTGACATTTCAACCGTTTTCTAGAGAGGTGGACTGGATTCAAGTGCGCCCATTGCTAGAGAGAAAACCTCAAATGTCAACACGGCCTAGATCAGCGATTGTGCAATTCACTCAACATGGGCATTAGCTTGTATTTGCGTTGATGCTTATCCATGGTCTGGTCAAGACAAGCACTCCACATTTCTTTCTCCCCCGCAGATAGCAGAATCTCACGCCCGCGCCGCAGCCATTCCGCCGCAATACGATAATTCTGGTCTTGCCCCGCATCCTTAATCGCCTCGGCATTTTGCTGGCATTGTCGGAAAGCCCATTTGGGGTAATCGGCTTTGACAGCTTCGATCACTTTGTCGATATTAGAGAACCAAGTGGCCTAATCAATAACTGCGATGGCTTACTGGTACATTTTTTCAGACAGACAGATCCCTCTATCAACGGTTACTTTCGTTTAGCTTTCTTGTGCGAGTTCTCTGATAGGCGCGGATTTCTTTTTCCAATGGATGTCGATAGGGGATTTTCAATTGCGTTGGCGAAATTACTACAGGTACTTTGCTATCTTTAGGAGAGATCGCACACAAGATGCCGCCTTCATCGCCCGAATAGAAAACGCTATAGATCTGGACATTCCAATGCGGGGTGATAAATGACCCCTGCGAACGTAAATAATTCGCTGGACCACGTTGAATTTCCGCCGGGATGGGTAGTTGAGCTTCCAGCTTGGCAACCAGTGATTCCGCCTGGCCAGGATCATCGATCGCTAAATCCTGGGAAATTTCTTGAGCGCTTCGACCGGTTTTCTCGGTTTGAGATGCTTCATCCCTGGATGTTGGCACATCGTCTTCGGGATACCACCTGGCTGGCGAATGGGAGATCTGCAAATACTCCTTGAAGTCATGCAGATATTCTGATAGTTCCCCCATTGGGATCGGTTCTTTTTTCTGTTTGCGCCAGGTCGCTTTGTCAACCGTTCCCAAAATAAAAGTAATCGTTGCCAATAATTTCGGGCACACGCTCTTGAAAAGAAACAGTTAGCCAATGTTCGAGTTCGTCCTGGTGCGCCATCATCAGATCGCAATCCAGACAATAGCGACAACGCTTATTGAATATCAGCGGATGAATGGGTTGAACATGGATCGCCAACGGCACCATCCGCAGCAGCGTCCGTTGACCGCATTCAGGACAGATCGAGAAGCGCACATCTTCATAGGGATTCAGGGCGAAACGGTATAAAGGGGGGAGTTTTCCGAGTTGTTTCATCGTAAAACTGATTCTAACACTGCCGGTATCTGTCCTACAAACGTAATCACCAAACGCTGTCCGGCACGGGTAGCGGCCATATAGATTTTGCGAGTATTGCTCAACACCTGTTCATCCCGGTCATCCTTTGATAAACGCAGGCTGTGATCCTGCTCGAAAAGCTGCTGCAAGCCCATCAAGAACACCACCGGCGCTTCCAGACCGGTCCCGGCGTTGATGGTGGTGACGCGCACATAATTGCCGGGGTGCGAATCTTTGGGATCCAGGGCCGCGCCGCGCCCCAGTTTCTTGTCGATGGCAGCGATCACTTGTTCACAGCCTCGGGCGTTGGCAAGTAATATCAAAATCTCCTCGCGCGGCATCCCTTCATCAACCAGCGCGGCGATCTCATTGGCCACCCGGCTGACCTCATCCTGCGGGCTGGTCAACGAGACCAACTGCGGCGGCGAGCCGGGCGGCATCCGCTGCAAATCCGGGGCCAGGATATCAGCCGCTTCGACATCTTCGGGCAGACGGACCTGGTAAAAGCGGGTGGCAAAATCCAGGATGGCGCACGTGGTGCGGTAACTTTGCTTCAAGCGATGCGAGCGCCCGCGCACCTCCAGGCCTAATGATTTCCAGGAAACACCCTGACGCAGGAATCCCTGGGTGGGCTCAGCCACCAATAAGACATCATAAGGCTGTGGCTGCACGCTCCCTTCCCGGATGAAGTCCCACATGCGCAGGGGCACATCGGCCCAATCGAGACCCGGGTTCAGACGCTGCTGGGATTGCTGCATGGCCGCAAACACCTGCCAGAGCTGGTCCTGATTGAGCGCAAAACCCCGCCCGCGCCGGTCAGCAGACAGGTATTAATCGGCACTGGTGATGGCATGATCTTTGGCCCAATCGATCTCGCTGCGCAGCATCCCGGTGGTCAACCGAAGGTTACGCAGCCGATGATTTCTGATGTCGCGCAGCAAGGCCTCCCGCCGGGTTTCTCCAATCGGCGAAACCCAACCCTCAGTCTCCGGCCAATGCGCGCGGCACCAGCCGTTGAAGGTCTGCCAGTCAATCTTGTCTGCTTCCCGCCCCGTCAGGCGAAAATAACGCGCCTCCAAATCCCGGATCAACGGGCGGTTATGGGTCAGCACCAGAAATCGCTTACCTGGAAAGAGCTCATTCAATAAGCATAAACGGTAAAGCAAGATCAGACTTTTGCCGCTGCCAGTAACCCCATTCACCAGATTCAGACGAAAATCCTGGGCCAGCGATTTACCGCTCCCTTCCAACGCCAGATCGGTCTTCAAGGCCGCTTCCTGCTCGTAATCCAGCAGAAAACCGGTCAACTCGGCGGCTAGTTTGCGCGCAGGCGCTTTGCGGACGGTCAGTTCAGGCGGCACAATCACTTCCGGGGTGAAGGCCCGCCGCAGGCTTTCCCACTGCGTTTCAGATAGTGGAGAACGGGAGTCGAATTGCGCGTCCCGGAGCATGTTTTCCACTTTGAGATTATCCTGACCCCACCACAGGATGGCCGAATTGGTAGTTTTGAGGTCCCCGTTTAAGTCTTTTCGCCTCGATATTGGGGAAGAGCACCACCGCCCGGATTTGAGAGGGGCTGGTCGCTCTAAAGTAGAGTTTCACCCCAGAGAGAAATTCGTGCAATACAGCTTCCTCGGCTGCCCCCAGTGGTGGCTGTTTCGTTTCCATCAGCAGCAATTGCGCCGCGGGCCGGGCTGCCTGCGAGTTAGCCAAACTTACTTTGATCAGGATAGCCTGATTTTGGGCCGTACGCACCAGAAAATCGGGGGCCTCCATTTCCCATTTGGCCAAATGATGCCAGACATAAAAATCATCAGGCAGCGATTTCAAGGCCCGAAAGGTTTTGAGCACTTCCAGCGACAGCGCGCCGGCCGGGTTGGCCAGAAAAATCGTGGCCATCTCAGTAGCGCCTTCCCTGCGAGACATCGAAAACGGTGCAATGGGACAGTAAATCTTTGAGTAAATCGACCCATTCCTGCCCGTCAGGGTCCTCCGGCTGAGATTGCAGCACATGACTGCTTCCCGCCAGGATCAATTTGGTGCGCGACCGGGTAATCGAAACGTTCAGGCGTTAGAGCTGGAAATAGAATTTGGCCAGCCGCCCTGCAAACGACGGGTTGGAAGTGGTCATCGAGACGATCATGACCTCGCGCTCCTGGCCCTGCATGCGCTCGACGGTATCGACCACCAGTTCCTTGAGCGCTTCTTCGGAGGGCATCACCTGGCGCAGCAGTTTGCGGTACGCCCTTCCCTGGGCCCGGAAGGGCGCGATCACGCCGATCTGCCGCGGGTGGATGGCTACCCGCATCAGGCTTTGGATCAGTTCAACGACCACCTCGGCCTCCTGCCGACTGCGGACGGTGGCGTTACGGTGCCCCAAATCCAGGTAGACTGCCGGGTGCTCCGGGGCCAGTGCAAACCCCCAGGGATCCGAAATCGCCGCGAATTCCAGCTTGCGAGTCGCCTCTTCCGGGGCGGGGCGCAGCCGGTTTTCATAGAAGGTTTTGCTGGGCCAAGCGTTCAGCTTGTCGTTCAAGCGGTAGGTGACCTCCAGCATGGTTTCGTAGCCGCAGCCGTTGAGGTAGCCGAAGATCGAGGTGCATCCGATCTCCGTCGCGCCCGCTGAAACCACCGGCGGAAGCTGGCGGTCATCCTCTATGAAAACGTAGCGCTCCCCGGCCAGCATACCCATAATCGTCAGCGGCAGGGTGATCTGGGAGGCCTCATCAAAAATCACGATATCGAACTCGACATTGGGCAGACGCTGGGAACGAGTGGCGAAGGGCGTGGCCCCGACAATATAGCCCCCCTCGGAGTAGGCGAAATCGGCCTCGGTGAAATTACGGAAGTTGGGGGGTAGCGAATCGCGGGCGGCGCCCTCCTGCCCCATTTTGCAGAGCGGCAGCGCCGGATCTTGCTCGTAGATTTTGTTGAGGGCATTATTGATCGCTCGGTGAGTCAACGCCGTGACCAAAACGCGAAATCCATCGGCCACCAGCAGCCGGGCCAGGTGCGCCAACACGTAGGTTTTGCCCGTTCCGGGTGGGCCCTGGATCAGGTAGGCCAGGTCGCTGGCATAGGCGTTGGCCAGGGCTTCACATTGGGTTTCGTTCAGGCCTTCGACCTGGGCTGCTTCCCAGGCGCGCTCGTAACGGGCGTAGTCGATGTTGGGGGCCAGATCGCCGGAAATCAGCGGCAGGATGAATTCCCGGCCGCGTAGGGTGTCGCTGACCTGATCCAGTGCATTCAGAAACATGCTGCTCAGGTCGAGCATACTCTCATCGGCAATCCAGCCTTTGGGGTGTTCTTTGAGCAAAAAGGGCTTGCCGTCGGTGATCAGCAGATCGAGGCTGGTTTCATCATCATAGTCCAGGATACACTGAATGGTTTCCGGCCCTTTTGCGTTGCCGCGGTGCAGCACCAGCAGGTCGCCATCGCGAAAGCGAGAATCATTTTTCTGGCAACCCATTTTGAGGGCGTTGCCCTTGAGTGATTGCAGGGATAGGGCTTCGATGGCATTACTCTGCCGGATGCGCTGAGGCAACGGCTGCGCCCATTGCATTTCCAGTTCATAGCGTTGGGTTTCATATTCGTGGCGGATGAAGGTTTTAAGCCGCTGAAGCAGAATCAGGTAATCGGTGGGCATGGGTTCTTCGAGTGTGTTGGAGAATCCCAGGGTCGTCAATGGATAGGGTTCTCTCAGAACAACAAATTTTAGCTTCAATCCAATTTGACCTTCATATTCATCCAGCGGTTATAATACTCCCCTGGAGAGGAACTTATGGAAGAACGTTTGCAAAAAATCCTATCGCGCGCCGGCTTTGGCTCGCGCCGAAAATGTGAAGAACTGATCGCAAAAGGGCGTGTGACCGTCAATGGACAAATCGCGACCTTGGGAATGAAAGCCGATCCCCAGACCGACAAAATTACAGTCAACGAAAAACCGGTTGAACTTGGCGAAGAGTTGGTCTACATCGCAGTAAACAAACCTCGTAATGTGATCTCTGCGGCCTCCCCCCAAGATAACCGCAATACTGTGCGCGATCTGGTGGATGTGCCTGGTCATATTTACCCTGTTGGCCGCTTGGATGTTGATAGTGAAGGCTTGATACTACTCACCAACGATGGAGAGCTCACCAACCGCTTAACGCATCCGAGATTTATGCATGAAAAGGAGTATAGGATTCTCGTTGCCTGCCGGCCGGATGAAAAACAGCTGACTGCCTGGCGAAATGGGGTTGTGCTGGATGATGGCTATAAAACCCAGCCGGTCAAGGTGCGCGTCACCGGCACTCATGGTAAAGGTGCCTGGATGCAGGTGATCCTGACCGAAGGCAGAAAACGCCAGATTCGTGAAATGGGCCGCTTGACTGGTTTGCCCGTCGTGCGCATCATCCGGGTTCGGATTGGCTCCTTACAACTTGGATATTTAAAGCCCAAACAGTGGCGGCATCTAGCCCCTAAAGAAGTATCAGAACTCAAAGGCGAATCGCCTAGTTCCAGCCAACCTAAAAAAAGACAACAGCCCCACCAGAAGACCCCCTAAGAAGCGGAAGTAGATTTCTTCCAAACAACAGGATTGTGAGCGAATTGCTGGCGCAATACAAAGTGAGTAACGGTAATCAGGTATAATGTTTTTATGAAACACCGCCACTTAAACCATCAGGAACTTACGCTAGCTGCGATTGACGATTTAATTGGTCGCGGTAAGCGGCAGGATTGGGCTGAACTGCGGCACGCTGCTCTTAATGACCATCTGGTTATGGAGAAGGTATTACGCATCTGTCAGGTGCGTACAGCAGACCCGTATGCCCAACGATACCATTTTTGGAAACAATATGTCGAAAGAAACCTTGCCTGACTGGGAACAGGTACTGGCTTCTGCCGCTCACTTACAACGCGTTTTGCCAGAAGCAGTATTGGTGGGGGGAAGCGCATCAGTTGTGTATGCAAAGCACCGACTTTCCACAGATGCGGATCATGTTTTGACCAATCTTGTCGAACATTTTGACCAAGTATTGGTCGAATTGGAATCAGTAGCGGGTTGGACTACTGCGCGGGTTACGCGGCCCGTGCAGATTCTTGGTAATCTGGACGGTATCGAAACGGGGGTACGGCAGTTGATTCGGAAGGAGCCGTTGGAGGTTACACTGATTGAATACCAGGGGGATACAATCACGCTGCCAACAGAAGCTGAAATTTTACGGATCAAGGGAGTATTAATCTTAAAACGCAATGCAACTCGTGATTATCTTGACTTTGTGGCTTTAGCAGATCATTTAGGCCCAGAGAAGGTGGTTGCTGCATTAGAATCTTTTGATACACTCTACCCCCAGCCAAATGAAGAATCGGCCTTACAACAATTACAAATTCAATTAGCACAACCTTTGCCTTATGACCTGGAAGAACATCATTTAGCGGAATATAAAAACCTGGATCCAAGATGGCATCAATGGCAGGATGTACGGAATGTTTGTGTGGAGTATGCAACGATAATTTTCGACCGTATCGTGGGGTTATAAAGATGATCTCAGCTACTATCTTACGCAAAACCATAGCTTGACAACTTGAACCGCCTCCAGTGACATCATCGAAATCTCGAAAAAGTTTCAAAACTCAAAGGTAAAACAAACTACTGCCCCACAAATAGACCCCCTAAGCAGCGGAGGTAGCTTTCTTCCGCACGACCAGATTGAGAGTGAATTGTGTCCGCATCACCAGTCCTTGGTGCATACTGTTACGAAAAAGAATATCGGGTTCTGGTTGCCCGGCGACCGGACAACGATCAGCTCGCTGCCTGGCGCAGAGGGGTTGTGTTATCTGACGGACACCGCACTGCACCTGCCAATGTTTTTTTGAATCTAATTTTGGTAAAGGAACCTGGCTGCGGATAATTATGAGTGAGGGTCGCAAACGCCAGATCAGAGAGACTGGCTCACAGATAGGGCTGCCGGTTGTCCGTATAATCCGCATCCGGATCGGTTCTCTACGATTGGGAAATTTGAAACCCCGCCAATGGCGGAACCTGACTCAAGATGAAGTAAGCACCATTGTTGGAAAAGCAGACCGGTCAATATCTTAAGTGCATGGGGATATCATGGCTGACATAGCTGATAACTGCTGGATAGCTGTGTTGCCATTATAATAAAAAGAGCAAGGATCATTCATGCAAGAGCCATCACCTGCCCGTTCAACCTGGTTAGAGAGCCCAATTTCATCCTACATCAAGTTAAATTGGGAGACAATAATATTTGGTCTTCTGCTGGTTCTGGCTGTGCTCACCCGTTTCTACGACCTGGATGCTCGGGTGATGAGCCATGACGAGACTTCCCATGTGTATTTCTCCTGGCTGTTCAATCAGGGGAGGGGTTACTCTCACGATCCTGTGACCCATGGTCCGCTGCAATTCCATCTGGTTGCGCTCTCCTACTTCATGTTTGGGGATAATGACTTCACCGCGCGTATCCCGGCGGCTTTGTTCAGCATTGCAACGATTGCCTTCATGTGGAATTACCGGCGGCTGCTCGGGCGTAGCGGAGCGATAATCGCCACAGTTCTCCTGCTGATCTCGCCTTATCTCCTGTATTACGGCCGCTATGTGCGCAACGAAGCATTCGTGGCTTTCTTTGGGGTCGTAACGATATGGGCGATCTTGCGCTACCTGGAATCCGGCGCCCCACGGTATCTCTACTGGCTGACAGCCATAAACGCGCTGCATTTTACCGCCAAAGAGACATCTTTCATCTACTCTGCACAGGCAATGGTCTTCCTGTCTTTATTCCTGGTCTACCGGCTTACAAGACAGCCATGGGCAAAGCCGCAGATGAGTCGTCGATTCGTGATTGCACTGATGATTGGTATCCTCCTGTTATCGGCAGGTGGATTTTTAATCATCAGCTCCGCGGGACCGCAGACGCCTGCAGCCACCGAATCGCCGATTCCAGAGGTCAGCACTCCGGCAGCTGGCGGGGCAAATCCTGCCAGAGGATTTGCGATACCTTTATTAGCTCTCGGTTTTATAGCATTAGCCGCTGCAGTGTACTTTGCTATCTCTGGTTTCACATGGGCTGGTTTGCGTGCGGAACGCTCATTTGGCGCTCTGCTAGTTCTGACCACCCTTATAATACCCATGCTCTCACCGTTCCCGGTTAAATTACTAGGCTATAACCCGATAGATTACAACAGCTCACAGATTCGACTGCTCAATGGTGTGTTTATCGCGGTCTTTTCGCTGGGAGCCATCGTCATGGGCCTGCTCTGGAACCGGCGCCTGTGGCTGATCAACGCGGCCATCTTCTACGGTATCTTCATAGTCTTTTATACATCCATATTCACCAATGGATTCGGGTTCATAACTGGGCTGGTAGGATCGTTAGGCTACTGGCTGGAACAGCAAGGCGTCAACCGCGGCAGTCAGCCATGGTACTACTACGCAGCGGTACAAATCCCGATCTATGAGTACCTGCCTGCGCTAGGGACGCTCCTCACGATTATCTTCGGTCCCCGGCTGATCCGGGCTGCTAAAATCAGGCAAGACAATATAGAGGTACAAGGAGCTGAGAAAGATTATCCCGAGGGCAGTCGCGATGCCATAAGCGACCAGGATCATTGCCCACAGCCAGAGACAACAGTCTCTCTCCTGGTATTTTGGAGCATTACCAGTTTGCTGGCATATACAGTTGCGGGCGAAAAAATGCCCTGGTTGACGGTGCATATAACCCTCCCGATGATCTTGACCACAGCCTGGTTCCTGGGGCAGATGGTCGATACGGTTGATTGGGGAGCATTTCGCCGCAACAACGGCATCCTGGTAGTCCTCCTTCTGCCGGTATTTTTTTGGAGCCTTTCTGGCATGTTGGGCTCTTTGCTGGGTGTGAACCCGCCCTTCCAAGGCAAGGAGCTGGAACAGCTGCGCGCAACCAGCACATTCATTACATCTCTTCTGGTCACGGTCGCCAGTGGAGCTGCAATTGGATATTTAGTCAGAGAGTGGTCAACCCAGCTTGTGGGAAGAGTCCTGACTCTTGGAGTATTTACCCTGGCTGCTATCCTCACTGCCAGGGCTGCTCTAACCGCCTCTTTCATCAATTATGATTACGCTAACGAGCTGCTTGTTTATGCTCATTCTGGCAGTGGTCCCAAGATCGCTTTAGCCCAGATAGAAGAGATATCGCGCCGCACGACGGACGGTCTGGCACTACGTGTTGCCTATGACAATGAATCCACCTACCCATTCTGGTGGTACCTGAGAAATTTCTCCAACCAGGATTATTACGCCAGTGCCCCCTCAAGGGCACAACGTGACGCTCCAATCATCATTGTTGGGGAAGGTAATTACGGGAAGATAGAACCTGTAGTCGGTCAGGCGTACAACCGCTTCGACCTCATCCGCATATGGTGGCCAAATCAAGACTATTACGATCTGACCTGGGAGCGTATCCTGGATGCTGCTCTCGACCCCCAGATGAGGGCAGCTTTATTCGATATATGGCTGGACCGGGATTACACACTCTACGGCCAGGTAACCAACAAAGATATGAGCTCCCCCAACTGGTATCCTGCCAGCCGCATGCGACTTTATATTCGCAAGGATATCGCCAACAGCTTGTGGAACTACGGCGTATCGGCTGTTCCTGAGGAGATTATTGCTGACCCGTATGAAGGCAAGCAAGTCCTTGTGTCCGCAGATCAGATCATCGGCGCACCAGGGTCTGAGCCAGGGCAGTTCCAGAAACCACATGGCGTTGCCATTGCCCCAGACGGCACACTATACATCGCAGATAGCAATAATCACCGTATCCAGCACCTGGATGTTGACGGGAATGTGCTGCATATTTGGGGCAGCTATGCAGACGCAAGCCAGGGAGATGCTCCCGGAGGAACATTCTTCGAACCCTGGGGCATCGCTGTTGGACCGGATGGAGCCGTGTATGTTGCTGACACCTGGAACCATCGCATACAAAAATTCTCGCCTGAAGGAGAATTCCTGACTATGTGGGGCTACTTCGGACAGGCTGAAGCCCCGGATGCGATGTGGGGACCAAGAGACGTTCACGTATCTCAGGATGGAGTTATTTACGTATCTGATACCGGGAACAAACGCATCGTTTTATTCGATCAAAACGGCAATCCGATATCGGAGTTTGGTGAAGCTGGTCTTTTGCCGGGTCAATTCGACGAACCGGTTGGAATTGCCATAGATACTCAAAATCGTGTCTTCGTAGCAGATACCTGGAACCAGCGCATCCAGTCGTTCCTTGGCAGTGTGGATATCAATTATGAACCACTTAGCAGCTGGGATGTTGTCGGATGGTATGGGCAATCACTGGACAATAAGCCATATCTCGCTGCAGATTCTCAAGATTATATCTACGCAACCGATCCAGAAGGCTACCGTGTGCTGCAATTCACATCTCAGGGAGAATTTGTACGCTACTGGGGAGACCTATCTAGTGGTCCGGATGGGTTTGCTCTCGTGGGTGGTATAGCAGTTGATGCTCAGGATGGCATCTGGATAAGTGATGCAGGCAATCATCGCATAATGCATTTTACATTGCCTCCTCCTTAAGGATCACATGCATATTGCCTTTTTCACCAATACCTATCACCCGTTTATTAGCGGAGTGGTTCGCTCAATCGGGTCATTTCGCAAAACCCTATCAGATCAAGGCCACAATGTCTTTATCTTCGCTCAGCATGTGGATGATTATGAGGATCAAGAACCATTTATCTTCCGCTACCCTTCTTTCAATATCTCCTGGCCTACCGACTTCCATGCGGTAATACCCATATCGTCATTTGTCGACCACCTGCTCCCCTCGCTTAAGCTGGATGTCATCCATGCCCACCATCCGGTGGTGTTGGGTAAGACGGCGGCAACCAAGGCTGCTGAGCTAAACGTACCGCTTATCTTTACTTTTCACAGCCAGTACACAGAGTATACCCATTACCTGCCTCTAAACCAGGAAACGATCCAGGATTTTATCAAAGACCTGATCGATACCCGTCTGGTAGAATTCATGGAGAAATGCCACCACATTGTGGTGCCATCATCCAGCATGCTTGATCTTCTGGAAGATGTATTCGGTCTAAGAGACAAGGTGAGTGTAGTCCCGACAGGTATCGACCTCGAGCAATTCGAGAACGCCGATGGGGTGCCTATACGCAAACAACTTGGTTGGGGGGATGATGTTGTATTGATCTCGATCGGCAGGCTAGGACCGGAGAAAAACTGGAAGACACTTCTGGATGCCTGTGCGCCAGTCATCCAAGCCAACCCGCGCTTTCGGGTCGCGATAATCGGGGATGGGCTGGATCGAGAAAAACTTATCAAGTACACCATAAAGCAGGGAATTGCAGGGCGGGTTGATTTCCTTGGTAAGATACCATACGAACAAATACCTGACTATCTGAAAGCTGCTGACATATTCGGTTTCGCCTCGGTCGCTGAAACACAAGGGTTGGTCACCATGGAAGCAGTGGCAGCCGGTCTGCCGGTTGTCGCTGTGGATGCAGTTGGCACCCGAGATAATGTAGAGCAGAATGCTCAAGGTTTATTGACCGCCAACGATAGCAATGCCCTTTCCCACGCCGTTCAGCGCCTAGTTGAGGATGCTGATTTAAGATCTAAGTTCGCTGCGTCGGCGAGACAGCGGGCAAAAGATTTCGATATGACCGTCCAGGCAGATAAACTAATCACTGTTTACAAACAGGCCATCAGGGACCACCAGTACGGTAGAACTGTAAGGGTAGCCCGTGCCCGTAAGCTGGCTTCTCTCGGTGATTACATCAGACTGCTGGCACTGCAATTCGAGTAGACACAGGAATTCTTTTCATAAAACATAAAAACACATAATTTCAATCCGGAGAGACAGGCTGTATGAAACTTCACGAGTACCAATCAAAGAAATTGTTTTCCAAATTCAATATCCCGATCCCAAAAGGAAAGGTAACGACCACCGCCAACGAAGCCCGTCAGATCGCCGATGAGCTTGGCGGTAATGTGGTGATAAAGTCGCAAGTCCTGGTTGGCGGCCGTGGCAAAGCAGGTGGAATTCGGCTTGCGAAAAGTTCAAAAGAAGCCGAAGATCTCGCCTCCCAAATCCTGGCAATGGAGATTAAAGGTCTCCCGGTCCGGAAGGTGCTGGTCGACGAAGCGGCAAATATTGAGAAGGAAATCTATCTGGGCATCACTAACGACCGAGCGGCGAGAAAACCTGTCATGATGGCTTCATCAGCAGGTGGTGTGGATATCGAAGAGATCGCTCGTTTGACCCCCGAGAAGATCATTCGGGCGCATATCGATCCGCTGATGGGCTTGAGAGAATACCAGGCGCGCGATATTGCCGTCGGCATCGACCTGCCGCGCGATCATTGGCGCACATTCGTGCAGATTGCCCGAGGGCTTTGGGAGACCTACCACGGCTGCGATGCCACTTTAGCAGAGATAAACCCACTCGTTATCACCGCGGAGAATCAGCTGCTCGCGGTTGATGGGAAGATGATCATCGATGACAACGCCCTGTACAGGCATCCGGACCTGGCAGAGATGCGCGACCTGGATGTGGAGGAGCAGTCTGAGATCGAAGCGCGCAAATATGGCCTCTCCTATATCAAACTGGATGGCAACATCGGGTGTATGGTGAACGGTGCCGGCCTGGCTATGACTTCGATGGATATCATAAAAATCTTCGGTGGCGAGCCGGCTAATTTCCTGGACATCGGTGGTGGCGCTGGTGCAGACAAAGTAGCCGCTGCCTTAAGGATCATCCTCTCCGATTCGAAAGTCAATGCAGTTTTGATCAATGTGTTTGGTGGCATTACCCGCGGTGATGAAGTTGCACGTGGAATATTAACTGCCCTCGACGAAGTAAAGACCGATATTCCGATGGTCATACGCCTGGTCGGAACCAATGCAGAAGAAGGTCGTCAAATTCTTGCTGATGCAAGCATGGTCACCGCCGAAACACTCGCCGAAGCAGCTCAAAAAGCTGTTGCAATCTCCAGTGGACAATAAATCAGGAAATAATAAATCATGAGCATTTTAGTAAATAACAGCACACGTCTTTTAGTGCAAGGGATAACAGGCAACGAAGGGCTGTTCCATACCCAACAGATGGTAGATTACGGCACCCAGGTTGTGGCTGGTGTAACACCCGGAAAAGGTGGGGAATGGGTGCTGGTTGGTAAGATACCGGTATTTGACTCTGTCAAGATCGCAGTTGACGCAACCGGGGCGAACACAAGCGTAATATTCGTCCCTGCTCGCTTCGCTGCAGACGCAATCTTCGAAGCCGCTGACGGCGGGATATCGTTGATCGTATGTATTACGGAGGGTATCCCTGTCCAGGATATGATGAAGGTGCGCAATTATCTCGACCAAAGGAATGTCCGGCTGGTCGGTCCGAATTGCCCGGGACTGCTTACACCGGGAGAATCAAAGGTCGGAATAATCCCCGGAGACATCACCGTGTCCGGTAACGTAGGCGTTGTCTCGAGGTCTGGCACACTCACCTATGAAGTGCTTTATGCTCTGATGATGAATGATCGAGGTGTCAGCACCTGTGTCGGCATCGGTGGTGATCCAATAAACGGCACGAATTTTATTGATTGCCTGCAGATGTTCGAGGAAGACCCAAGGACGGATCAGGTCGTGTTAATCGGGGAAATCGGCGGCACCGACGAAGAGAAGGCAGCCGAATTTATTGCCGACAGAATGACCAAGCCTGTCGTTGGGTTCATCGCCGGTCGCACGGCGCCACCTGGAAAACGCATGGGGCACGCTGGCGCGATCGTGGAAGGCAGTTCCGGTATAGCGGCAGACAAGATTACTGCTTTGGAATCAGTGGGTGTGCGGGTTGCAACCCATCCAGAAGAGATCCCCAGCTTGCTGCGATAGCAATGCCAGGAACACCACAGAAAATCCTTCCCAGCAGTATCACCCGGGAAGGATTGTTCTACTCATCGGCCCCATTAAATACAAAGAGGGTTAGTGTTGGCTACCCCTCTTGTGATCAGATGATATTAGAACTTACCCCATGTGAGTGTCGATATAATCGACAGCTTCACCCACTGTGGTAATTTTTTGAGCATCTTCGTCTGAAATCTCTCCACCGAATTTGTCTTCAAATGCCATGATCAGCTCGACCAGGTCCAATGAGTCCGCTTCCAGCTCTTCTCGAAAACGAGCTTCACGTGTCACCTTTTCATCGTCGACGCCGAGTAAGTCTATTATGATCCCTTTGATCTCATCGAAGGTTTCTGCCATTTATAGTTTCCTCCTGTAAGGATTGGTGCATATTTGCACCAATTGTATCTACGGTGCAGAATATGTCAAGTCTGTATTATACCGCTTTATTGACAGGCAAATAGCCGACTGGTAATATAGCTTCACTTGACAGGAACACCATCCAATGGCAAAAGTTACGCAGACTAGCGCCCGAAAAGCCGATCATATCCGCATAAACCTGGAGGAGGATGTCGCTTCAGCGATTACCACTGGACTTGAGCGATTCCAGTTCGCCCACCAGGCGCTGCCGGAGCTTAACCTCGAAGCTGTCGACCTGAGTCAGGAGATGTTTGGTCGCCGAATCCGTTTACCGATACTGATCTCATCGATGACCGGTGGCACTGACGAAGCAGGATTGATAAATATGACCCTGGCCAAAGCTGCAGAAGCAACAGGTGTTGCGATGGGTTTGGGTTCCCAACGAGCGGCTCTCGAACATCCGGAGCTGGCAGCCTCATTCCAGGTCCGGAATATTGCCCCGAATATCCTGCTTTTCGCCAATCTGGGTGCCATCCAGCTGAACTATGGCTATGGGATCGATGAATGTATCAAGGCGGTTGAGATGGTGGAGGCAGATGCTTTAATTCTGCATTTGAATCCGCTCCAGGAGGCAGTTCAACCGGAGGGTAACACCAGGTTTGCGGGTCTGGCAAAAAAGATTGAGCAAGTCTGCAAGGAATTGCCGGTCCCGGTAATCGTTAAAGAAGTCGGTTGGGGGATCTCAGGGGAGACTGCGCGAAGGCTGTCTGATGCCGGTGTGGCTGCGATTGATGTTGCGGGTTCAGGTGGCACCTCATGGTCCCAGGTGGAAATGCACCGCTCAGAGACTGAGAGCCAGGCGCGACTGGCGGCAGCATTTATCGATTGGGGTATTCCCACAGCAGAATCGATCCAGCTCGTGCGTCGTAATGTGCCTAACCTGCCAGTTTTTGCCTCCGGTGGTATCCGCACAGGTATCGATATCGCCAAATGCATCGCACTGGGAGCAAGCATTGGTGGAATGGCCGGTCCCTTTTTAAAAGCGGCTGCTATCTCCGCAGAGGCAACGATACAGACCATTCGGGAGGTCGGACGTGAAATTCAGGTTTGTATGTTCGCCGTCGGGGCAAGCAATATAAAAGACTTACAAAATACACCTTTGAAAAAGATATAACCCATGGCACCTGCAGCTTTGCAAGACATTCTTTTATCTGCAATCGAGGCGGAACTACACCGTGTATTAGACAATGCTGGCATCTCCCAACCAGATGGTTTGTACCCATTGATGGCTTATCATATGGGATGGGAAGGTACAAGCTCAGCTGGAAAGCGCGTGCGTCCGCTGTTATTGCTGCTTACGACGTCGGCTGCTGGCGGCACCTGGGAAAATGCCTTACCCGCCGCCGCAGCAGTTGAGCTGATCCACAATTTCTCTTTGATCCATGATGATATTGAAGATAGCAGCCCGCTACGTCGTGGTAGACCAACGGTATGGAGCCGTTGGGGCGTTCCCCTGGCAATTAACACGGGGGATGCCATGTTTTCCCTGGCCCACCTGTCAATACTCGGTTTACAAGAGTTCATTGCGTTTGATAAAGCGCTACAAGCCGCAGAGATATTACAGAACACATGCCTCAGCCTGACCAAAGGTCAGCATCTGGATATGTTGTTTGAGAACCGCAGCGACATATCCCTCGACGATTACTGGCAGATGGTATCCGGCAAGACCGCCAGCCTGCTGTCTGCCGCGACAGAACTGGGTGCGGTCATCGCTGCTACGGAGCACTCGGTGCAAGCGCACTATCAAGAGTTTGGCTACAATTTGGGCATGGCGTTCCAGGCTCAAGATGATCTATTGGGGGTGTGGGGTGAGGTATCTGCTATAGGGAAATCTACCGAAAGCGATCTCGTTTCAGGAAAGAAATCCTTGCCCATTATCTTTGCGCTATCGCAGGAAGGTCTGTTTGCCGAGCGATGGCGACAAGGTCCGATCGAGGCACATGAAATCCCTGAGTTGGCTCGCCAGTTAGAGCTCGAAGGAGCAAGAGACTATACCTTAGAATGTGCTGGATGCTTTACCGATAAAGCACTGGATGCGTTAGACGAGGCAGAGCCGGTTGGGGCAGCCGGTCAGCAGCTATCTGGATTGGCTGAAAAACTGCTTAGACGAAATCAATAACTGCAGGATGTCATTACTCGTCTGCATCCGGTGATATTCGCGACTTTTAGTCTACAAATTCTATAAAGACCTGGTTGCCCAACAACCTGCCATTTTCCGTCAGCCTGATCATCTCCCCGCGCTCTTCAATAATTTGAATCAGACCCCGCTTTACCAGACTATCGAGCTGGCGCTTGTAAACCTCCCATATCGAAACTCCGAACCGGTTTTCGAATTCCTGAACGGAAACGCCATTTGCCACCAATCGCAAACCCATCAACATCACTTCTCCCATCTCAGTTCGTTGGCTGACAGTCTCGATCACATGGGTAGCCGGTGTCCTTGGGTATTCTTCGCGGATATTCTCGACAACCTGACCGGATAAAGCGGTTATATAATCAAAAGGCAGCGCAATGTTGGATGTGTGGAACCCGTGCACAAAACCATGTGCTCCGGCACCAAAGCCCAGATAAGGTCCCATGCGCCAATACTGCAGATTATGCCGGCAGCTAAGCAGGTTGCGATTGCCATCATAGCGTGCCCAATTAGAGATCTCATAATGGATATACCCTAACCCTGCCAGGTATTCCGATGTCCATTCATACATCTCCGCAGCGATATCCTCATCTGGCGTGTTCACCAATCCATAATCTACCCATCGCTTCATCGGTGTTCCCTCCTCCAGAATAAGCGAATAGATTGCCAGATGCTCCGGATCAAGGTTCACTGCCTGACCCAGGTTGTACTGCCAGTTTGTAAGGGTCTGGTCGGGCACTCCAAAGATCAGATCGAGGTTGATATTATCAAATCCAGCAGCCCGCGCCCAATTGACAGATTTGATTACATCCAACATGTCATGCTGCCGTTCCAGCTGCATTAGCTCCACAGCCCTTGCAGATTGCATGCCCAGGCTCAGCCGATTGATGCCCAGCTGCCTGATCGTGCGCAGATAATCGGCGGATACTGTCCCCGGATTGGCTTCAAGGGTGATTTCAACATTCTCCCGCAGGTCGAATCCGGCATTTATTTCTGCAACAATTTCCTTGACATATGAAATCTTGGAGCAATGAGGGTGTGCCGCCTCCGAAGAATACAGAATGTACTGGCAGCCGCCTGCCTGCAGATTCTGCAAAATACCTAATTTCCCGGCATAGGGCGTCAATATAGGCTGGAATATGCGATTCTATGCCCGCATAGGTATTGAAATCGCAGTACGCGCACCGGTGGCGGCAGAATGGAATGTGTAAATAGATACTGGTTTCCTGCATCAGAGCGAGTATACCACCTGGAGATTCAACCTATATTTTCTGGTATAATCCGCCAAGTCCAGCTCCGGCTCTAAGGAGCCTCCTGGAAAAATGATTATGAGTCAAGAAACACCATCTAAACCCACCAGACTGTGCCCGACCTGCGGCACACGACTGAGCGAAGATGCACCCCGCTGTCTGGTATGCGGAACCGACCTTACCAGCTCAGGCAAATCATCCAGACCTGCCAAAGCCGTACAAGGCAGCCGCATACCCGTCATAACGCTCAACCTACCCCTTGCACTTGGACTGTTGGCTCTCTTTATCGCCATCGGGGCGACACTGGTGTACTTTGCAATGCGCCAGCCAACTGTCCAGGCAGTTGCCCCAACCAATACCGCTACTGTCACCATCACTGCAACCAGCACCGCCTCACCAACCCCGCTCACTCCAACCGTCACCAGCACACCGGTGCCATCGCCAACACCTTTCTCATACGTTGTCAAGCTCGGCGATACATGCTCTACGATCGCATTCAACTTTGGCGTATCCATCCAGAGTATTGTCCTACTCAACGAGTTGCCCGCTGCGTGTGACACATTGTTTGAGGGGCAAACCTTGCTGATCCCTCAGCCAACACCAACGCCAACCTCCTTACCGACATCAACTCTCAGCCCGGCAGACGCAACTGATGCAGCCTGCGCGAAAATTGAGTACACAGTTCAGGAAAACGACACTCTTAGCAGTATCTCCTTAAACTATGCGGTTCCGATATCGGTCCTAAAATCATATAACGGGCGGGTTAACGACACTGTCCGTTCAGGCGAGGTTATCGTCATCCCGCTTTGCGAGCGTGCAGCGACCCCCGGCCCATCACCTACCCCCACCCCTCCACCCCCTTACCCGGCACCCAATCTGCTCCTACCTGCTGATGGGGCACCCTTCACGGCAAGTGATAATACTGTGACCCTGCAGTGGGCATCCGTTGGGACTCTGCGCCAAAATGAGGCTTATGAAGTAACTATAGTGGATGTGACCGAAGGGCTGGAACGCAAACTGGTTGAGTATATGGGAGATACCAAGTACGTCGTCCCGGTTAGCTTCCGACCTAGAGATATAGACCCGCATGTCATGCGATGGTGGGTGCAGCCGGTTCGCCAGGCAGGGACGGATGATGATGGCAACCCGATCTGGGAATCTGCCGGTACCGCCAGCATCGCAAGGGTATTTACCTGGATTGGTGGTGCAGCGCCTGCGGAGGCAACTCCGACCCCGTAGCAAAATAAACATGCATAAGATTAAACGTGCGAGCCGGATGTATATCCGGCTCGTGCTTCTCGTTATTATGCAGTCAAAAAATTATTTTTGTTATTGCTTGGTTTTTGCCTCAGCAGCAATTGCCTCCAACATAGCGGTCGTTAGAGATTTTGGACGTTCAAGGGGCTGCCCCAACGCACGTGCCCAGACAGCATTCGCCGATACACCCAGTGCCCGCCCAACACCGAACAGTACCGTATAAAAGTCGAACTCTCCTATGCCATAATAGTACTGCAACGTGCCGCTGATCGAATCTACATTCGGGGCCGGATTTTTTGCCTTTCCCTGGTCGATCAGGACCTGCGGTACGACTTCTCTCACCAGCTGGGCGATCTGAAACAGTTCATCATCCGGCAGATGCTTCTGGGCGAACTTGACCTGGGCTGTGTATCGTGGATCAGGTATGCGCAGAACGCCATGACCATATCCCGGTATCACCTGACCCGCATTCAGAGTATCCCAGGCCAACTGGCGCAGCTCGTCCTTGCTTGGTACACCATTGAACTTCTCATGTGCAGCTAACAGCCAGCGGAGTGATTCCTGGGTCGCCAGCCCGTGCAAAGGACCAGCCAGGCTGTTTAGACCGGCAGAAAATGCGAAATATATATCCGATAGCGTCGATGCAGCCAGATGGGTAGCGTGAGAGCTGGCATTCCCGCTCTCATGATCGGACAGAAGGATAAAATACAGCCGGGAAAGCTCACTATAGCCAGGATCATCGATCCCCATCATATATGCGAAATTTGCCCCAAAATCCAGGTCATCTCTTGGGGTGACATAACCACCCCCTTTATATCTCAACTGGTAGATCAATGCTGCCAAGACCGGCAGTTTGGCGGTTAAATTTAGGCTGTCTTCAAGCATCGGTTCCCAATAGTCGCTTTTTGACATGCCTTCACGATATTGGCTGGAAAAAACAGAACCGTGCTGTAGTGCAAGGATAGCTGAGGAGAACAGCAGCATCGGATGTGCATCACGCGGCATTGCCCTCAGCACGTCGATTACGAACTGGGGAATCTCCCATCTCTGCTTCCACTCATTCTCTACCTCAAGCGCGTCTTCAGTGCTGGGCAGTTCTCCAAGCAAGAGGAGATAGAATAGACCACCGACATACGGGATTTCTGCTCCCTCGGGTTTAGGCAGTTTGGCAAGCACCTCGGGGATGGTAAGCCCTCGGAATCGTATCCCTTCATTTGGATCAACGTAAGAGATATCGGTCACCAGAGACTTCACGCCACGCATACCGCCGTATACCTGGGCGATCGTGACGTCGCCAACCTTTACATCACCACTCTCCTCAACCAACTTTTCCACTCTGCTGCGCCACTCCGGGAGCTTTGCAGCGAATTTGTCCTTAATAGCCATTCAATACCCTCCGACTTAATATTCCAGTTTATTAATATTTTCTATAACACCTTCAGCAGATGCCTTTAAAGCAGCCTTTTCCTCATCCGTCAAAGCGTATTCTATTACCCGTTCGACGCCCTTCCGACCCAGCTGCACCGGTACCCCGAAGAATATATCCTGCAAGCCATATTCGCCTTGCAGGTAAGCTGCCGCAGGTACAATCAGATGTTTATCTTTCACTATCGCTTCGACCATTTGAGTAACCGCAATCGAGGGTGCGTAAAATGCGCTACCGGTTTTCAACAAGCCCACGATCTCTCCGCCACCCTTCCGTGTGCGCTCTACGATTGCCGCAAGTTTATCTTCCGACAAAACCTGGTTGAGAGGCACCCCGGCAACATTCGATTGTTGAGTGAGCGGCACCATGTCATCTCCATGCCCGCCTAATACATAACAATGGACATTTTCGACACTCACCCCCAGTTCAGCGGCGACGAATGCCCGCATACGCGCTGAATCCAGTATGCCTGCCTGCCCAACAACACGGTAAGGCGGCAGATCGGCAACCTTCATCGCCAGATATGCCATTACATCCAGTGGATTAGTCAGGATCACATAGATTGCATCCGGAGAATACTTGATCGTCTCTTCAGTCGCATTTCGCACGATCGCAGCATTCGCTGCTAGCAGATCATCTCGGCTCATACCAGGTTTGCGCGGCAATCCCGCCGTGATAACGATAATATCCGATCCAGCGGTCGCTGAATACTCATTGCTGCCCACGATCATTGCATCTGAGCCAATCACAGGCATAGCCTCCAATAGATCCAGGGCCTTGCCTTGCGGCATTCCTTCCACGATATCAACAAGCACGATATCGGCAAGCTCGCGCTCTGCCAACCAGTGCGCTGTTGTCGAACCGGTCATGCCTGCGCCGATGATGGAAACTTTATTCTTCATGCTTCTGCATCTCCATAGGTTTTATCGTCTGTATAAGGTCTGGCGCAGGGTAAATGGTAATTGCCATCCTTTTTGAATTGACAATCATCGATACTCCTGCACCTGTGTAAAGCCGGTTTTGGTAGAAGCTAAGGTTTCGTATCAGCAACCAGTGATTTCTGCATTGCGGTTACAGAACCCTCTTCGATATGATGGATCGCTTGCATAGCTGCTGCAGCACCCATTCCAGCGGAGGTGATTACCTGCCGGAAATTAGGATCAGCGACTTCGCCAGCCGCATACACTCCGGGTACATTGGTATGCATTTTATTATCAACAATTATATAGCCCTGATTATCGATCTCTAACTGCCCTTTGAAGATTTCCGAGTTTGGTCTGTGACCGATGAAAATAAACAGACCATCAGTCGCATGGTCTCTTCCCTCGCCGCTGATAACATCTTTTAGGCGTAGTGTTTTCAATGCATCCTCACCGACTATTTCGGTGACGATCGTGTTCCATTCGAATTTGATCTTGGGATTTTCCATTGCACGGTTTTGCAGGATCGCCCCCGCCCTGAGCTCATCGCGGCGGTGAATGATGGTCACCGATTTTGCATACCGGGTTAAAAAGATCGCTTCCTCCAGAGCACTGTCACCCCCACCGACCACTGCTACATCTTTATCTTTGAAGAACCAGCCATCACATGTCGCGCAATAAGATACTCCACGACCGGTGAGCTTCTGCTCTCCGGGAATATTCAAGTGTAATGGTGTTGCCCCGGTTGTGATGATCAGCGAGTCAGCCAGATAATTGGTATTATATGTACTTACCAGGAAGGGTGTTTTGCTAAGATCAACCTCGGTTGCAGTATCGAACTCCACCTGCGCACCAAATCTCTCGGCTTGCTTCTGAAATTTTTCTACCAGCTCGTTACCCCCCACCCCATCTGGAAAACCGGGATAATTTTCCACTGCGTATGTCAAAGAAACCTGACCTCCAAGCTCCATCCCGGTTAATACGACAGGATTTAGATCCGCCCGCGCTGCGTATAATGCAGCGGACAATCCGGCTGGGCCTGATCCAATGATCAGCATACTGACATGCTTCTCATTGTTTTCAGGTGTGGTTTTACCAAAATCCATTAAGTTGAATTCCATATTCATTCCTTATTCAATTTATTCATCCTGCTGTTTCGGTGATGCACTCTCTCAATCCGTAGCTCACATTTATATGGATGCGGGGAGAGTTAAAAAGTTGCATTAGAAATGGGTTAATATGCTTATCCGGCGGTCTCAGGCTGTTTAACATACTCCAGCCATTCAGGCGACCGTCTCCCATTTCCATGAACGGTGTCCAGGTAAGCGTTTAAGAGCAGTCTGGTTGTAGGCCCGACTTTCCCGTCGCCAACTGCCCTGTAATCGATCATCCTTGCTCCGACGATCTCAGCCGCTGTTCCGGTTATGAATACCTCATCGGCTATATACAGCTGGTCTCGCGTGATGCGTTTCTCTTCGACTGGAATTCCATGATCAACAGCCAGCTGGATGACCGACTCACGGGTGATCCCTTCCAGGATAGTTGCTAGTGGAGGTGTGTACAGCACACCCTTCCGCAGCATAAATAAATTTTCACCGGTACATTCAGCAACAAATCCTTGTGGGTCGAGTATGACCGCTTCATCATATCCAGAGCGTAGGGCCAGCGTTTTCACCAGCATGGAATTGGCGTAATTACCAGATATTTTTGCTTTGGACATATTAATATTAGGATGCAGGCGCGTGTAAGAAGAAACCATCATATGGATGCCTTTTTCGCGGGCATCCATACCCAGGTACGGACCCCATTCCCAGGCTGCGATGGTCACGCGCGGCTTGGAGCGGTCCATATCCAGCCCCAAGGGTCCATCCAGATACATCACCGGGCGAATATAACATTCTTCGAACCCATTGATTAATATGGTCTTATGAACTGCCAGGCAAAGATCATCAACACTGTATTCGAATTCTCTAAACCCTAAAATATGGATAGATTCTATAAAGCGCACAATATGATCGTGCAATCGGAAAACTGCCGGTCCCCGTTCGGTGGCATAACAACGAAGTCCTTCAAATACACCCACTCCATAATGTATGGAAGGCGACAGCACGTGGACCGCCGCCTGATCGTAAGGCACGAACTCTCCATCCATCCAGATTAGTTCGGATTTCATTCATTCACTCCTGATATTGACCGATCTTCCGCCAGGCATGCAATTATTATAATCGATGGCCTGTTACCGGACGATATTACGTCTCTATTTGCACAGGGATTTGAGACAGAACGAGTTTACGAAGTACTGCGCAGCAGCAGCCAGGTCAGACTCAACAAAGCGATAACCGACAGAACAACCGAGAGCGCCAACTGCCCGGCCAGGTACATCTGCACAGCCCCGAGAAAGAACGCCGCGAACACAATCCCGATCACGATCTGGCCAATAACCCGCTCCAGCCGGTTGACTTGCTTCACCAGGTCCGGTGTCTGGACGGCAATCTCACCGCGTTCGATTTTGGTTATCACAGAATTGATCTTCTTTGGGTAAGCGATCAATGCGGTGACGAAGGTCTGCATCTCTCCTATCCAAAAATCTCGAGAGGAGACAGCCTCTTCGGCAAGCAGTTTCCCAGCATAAGGTGTGATGTGATCCCAAACATTAAATTGGGGGTCTAATCCCGTACACATGCCGGACAGGATGCCAACAGCGCGGGCAAGAAAAATAAAATCTTGGGGGATTTGAAACGGCATCGTATATAGCAGTTCACGGAACTCTCTTGAAAATTCGTGTATCTCTTCAGGACTGATCTGGCTCAGTTCTGTCATGTTCTTACCCCAGAAGTGCTCAAACACACGCGCTCCAGCTTTTTCCAGCAGTGCAAGGTCTGCGCTGGGCAGAAGAACACCCAACATCTTGTAAGACCGTACCACCCTGGCAGAATCTTGGGTGGCAACACCAATAAGCATCTCACGCATACCCTCTCGAGAATTGGGCGGCACTCTTCCCACCATCCCAAAATCTACGAACGTAAGCACCCACGATCCCGCGGGGCGGCTGCCGCGATCGATGGCTATTCCATCCACGGGGAATACGAATAGATTCCCAGGGTGTGGATCTGCGTGAAAAAAACCATCCTCGAAAATTTGTTTCAGGTAAGTGTCTAACAGGCGTGACGCAACTTGAGATCGATTTATCCCGGCAGCAGCGATTCGCTCGTAATCGGTAATTTTGATCGCCCAGACGTTCTCCAGGGTCAATACTCTTTGTGTGGTATAGCTCCAGACCACCTTGGGGACGCGTATGCCTGGGTCCTGACGGAAGTTCTCCGCAAAAACCTCCGCGTTCCTGCCTTCGGCCAGGTAATCGATTTCTTCATACAGGATACGTTCGAACTCATCGATCAGAGCTGGTACATCTGCTCGCCGTCGAATTGGTGGATACCTACTCAACCAGCTGCCGACTGTCCTCAGAGCAGCGAGATCGGTCTCGATGATATTTTCGATATTCGGACGCTGAACTTTTACAACAACGTCAGTGATCTCAGGTTGGTCTGGAGCAGATCCCACAAAGGCGTCACTGTCGATAAGTTGCGCACGATGTACCTGACCCAAGGATGCAGCCGCCAGTGGCTCATGATCGAATTCTTTGAATATTCCCGATAAAGGACGACCAAACTCTTCCTCAACGACCTTGCGGATATCATAGAAATCCACCGCAGGCACTTCATCCTGCAGCCCTTGCAGTTCATCGGTGAATTCTGGTGGCAGAACATCAACTCGGGTTGAGAGGAATTGACCGACCTTGATCAGCACACCCCCCATCTGTACGGCCAGCATGCGGAAAGCTATTGCACTTTTTCGAACACGATCCGACCTTGTCCTGCGTGACCAGTTCCGGAAACCAATTCTTGGGAGGACTAAGTCCCAAAATATCAATCCTGACAATACTCGTGCGAAGAAAAAAACGATCCGGCGATAGCGTGCGCGTAGCATTCCGCAATGATTATACCTCGCCTACCTGCGAATCTTCGATGGAGGTTCACCAGCGGAAGCGAAATGGGAAAACCTCCAACTGGCTACACAAGTATCGGTAGCGCAAATCTACCGTTGATTAGAAGAAAGTTATGGTATCCTACCTGCTGGTTATGATGGATGACAAAGACATTGCCCGCTTATATGCAGGCTTCCATTCACCGATTTCCGTCCTGGATTGTGGGGGGAAGTGTTCTCCGTACAATGACCGAGGTGTGCCTTTCTGCTGCGATACGAGCCTTATGGTCCCCACCGCTTATCGGAGCGAATGGGAATTCCTGCAAACCCATACTGACCTCTGGCATCAATGGCAGGGGCGAACGGAGGCGGAAACAAAGCGCCTGCAGGATATGACCCCCGTCAATCAAGTCTTGATCGAATGCAAAGGACACCTGCTCTGCCAGAGAGAGTTCCGCTCGATCTCTTGCCGTGCTTTTCCTTTCTTTCCATATCATTCGGGCGATGGCAGGTTCTTAGGCTTATCGTACTACTGGGAATATGAAGACCGCTGCTGGGTGATCAGCAACTTGGATGTGATCACGACAAATTATTTGCGAGAGTTCATCAGTGCCTACGAGATCGTCTTGCGCAGCTTCCCAGATGAGGAGAAAAATTTCATCTATCATTCCCAGGTGATGCGTAAGAAGTATAAAAAACAAGGCAGGACGATCGTACTCCTGCATAGGAACCGCAGCTATTACAAAATTTCCCCGCATAACGAACGCAAAAGGCGCATCAAACCCGAACAACTGCCTAAATTCGGCAATTATAAACTCAGTGCCGCTCTACCCTTCTCAGACGAAAGATAGCTGATACATCCTTTGGACACAGCATATACATCGACGATCAAATCCGGTCATCCAGACTTCTCTGACCTGCCCTGGCACTTGCCGTTAGCTTCCTGGAGCGGCGTGTGCGAGCGGTTGGAAGAAGTACCCAGAGGGGTTTCTCGACATACCGTAGCGTTCGTGAATTATGCCAACGTGTTATATTCCCTCAAAGAGATGCCATCTGAAACCGTTGAGATGGAATATACCAATCTGACCAGGCTGGAGGAGCTGAAGCTTCCGGCAGTCTCACCTGTGGGGTACGTCATGAAGCCCGGCGGGATCAGGCCCCTGGGGGTGTTGATTACCCGCTACCTGGAATTCTCTATCCCATTCCGTTCCCTATTTATCGGCACCAGGCTCGTGCAATACCGGAAGCATCTGCTGGATGCCATTGCCGGTCTTATGGTTCAGCTGCATCTGGCGGATGTTTACTGGGGGGATTGCTCGCTTTCTAACACACTCTTCCGCCGGGATGCCGGCGCGCTTCAGGCATACCTGGTCGATGCAGAGACGGCAGAAGTCAACACAGAGCAGGATATCTCTCCCAGGCTTCGCCATGATGACCTGATGATCATGGAAGACAATATATCTGGTGAGCTGGCAGACCTGGCAGCCGAGGGTCTGCTTCAAGACGAAGTCCCCCACTCGGATGCCGGCAGTTATATCCGACTGCGTTATCAGAGGTTATGGGAGGAAATCACAGTTGAGCAGGTTATCAATCCATCGGAACACTACCGAATACAGGAAAGGATCAGGGCACTTAACGACCTTGGATTCTCCGTAGGCGATGTTGCACTGCGGAACACACACGAAGGGGATCAGCTTCGTCTGCGAGTAATCGTTACAGACAGGAACTTCCACCACGACCAGCTTCAGACGCTGACCGGGATCGAAGCCGAAGAGAGACAGGCACAAAAGATGATGAATGAGATCCAGGAACTCAAAGCCTCACTCTCACAGGACAACAATCGCAGCGTCTCACTTAGCGCGGCTGCTTATCACTGGTTGAAATCCAAATATGAGCCTACACTGGTACGGATGGAGCCGGTTGTGAAGCCAGATTTCGACCCCGCTGAACGCTACTGCCAGGTACTTGAACATAAATGGTATTTATCTGAGAAGGCCAGGCGCGATGTTGGCCATATCACGGCTGTCGATGACTACCTGGAAAATATCGCCAATCTATAAATCAGACAACTTGCAATTCTGGAAGCCCCGGATAGCCAATCTGCGGTTATAAAGTGGGAGACAATGTCCTTGCCGGCATATCTCGACCTCAGATGCCGTCAACCCCAGAGGGATAGTTTTACTCTGGGTAATTACCACTATCCCGGGATGATATGAAAGCAGCCCGACCTCTGCACAGATCGCTCCCTAATATGCTGCTCTCTATATTGGTAGGTGCAGCCTATCTGCTGATCATCAGCGGAGCTGCAATATTACTTATTGGGCTGGACGTGGGAGTATCCCCTTGGCTGATCGGTCTGATATGGGCATTGTTGGCTACTGGAGTACTTCCGGTCCATAATCGGATCAAAGGGAATTTCGACTCTGCCCAGATGTTGGATCGGGGTGGAGCTACTATCCAGGAATTGCCTGCGGCTGGTATTGAGCTGGGCAAAGATACAGATGTCCAAACCACCGCCAGGCATTTCCAGAAGCTGGTAGCCCAATCGTATTCACCGGCACTGATCCATTTATTTATCTATAACCCGGTCAGCAATCAATATACAGCTATGCCCTACCCGGGCGAGCGCCCTACTTCTGATCTGCGCTTTCCACTCCTAAGTCCATTTGTCCAATACATGAACGCGAAACTCGAACCACTTGAAATATCGGTGGAAAGTTCAATTCCCGAAGAACTGAAGGGTGAATACCCACGGCTGGCACTACTCGATGCAGTGCTCTTTCTGCCGCTTCCGGGACAGAAAGACCTGGTCGGCTGGCTGGCACTTGGTGCGCGTAAATTCCGTAGAGTCTACACCCCGCAGGATATATCCAGGTTGGAGTCTTTATGCGGTCAGGCAGCGGTCGCAATCGAGCGCTCCCAGGTGATCTCAAATCTGGAGCGTCGGGTTCGCGAGATGGACGTGCTCACTCGTATCGCTCAAGGAGTGAATATCACTCTTGAATTTGACAATATTTTAGAGCTTATCTATGCCCAAACTAACCTGATTATCCCTTCAGTCGATTTTAGGATCACGCTTCGCAACCCCATTGATGGAAAACACTTCCATGCGTTCTATTTGGAAGACGATGAACGGCTGGCACATAATGAGAACATCAATATCCCCTCTAGAAGTGGGTTGGAAGAGATCGTTATCCATAACCAGCAAGTGATCATTACCACAGATTATTCTTCTGAAAGCCGAAAATATGGCGTTTTTCCGAATACACCCGGTGTATACGCATGGATGGGGGTACCATTGAACGCCGGGAGTGAGACGATTGGCGCTATCACACTGGGAAGTCGCGACCCATCGATTTTATATACCCCCAGACAGAGCGAAATGCTTCAAGCAATCTCGGACCTGGCTGCCGGTGCTATTGTCAAGACCCAGCTGCTTTCCGAGTCCGAGAGACGCGCCCGCCAGCTAGCAAAACTCAATGAGGTCGGTCGCAGCCTGACCTCTACTCTGGATCTCAACCCACTGCTCAACAGGATTATGAACAGCGCTGTAGAGATTTTGAATTGCGAAGCTGGCAGCCTGATCATGATCGATGAGAATACTCGCGAACTGGTCTTCAAAGTAACTGTTGGGCCAACTGCTAGCGACATCTCCGATACACGTCTGCCGCCGGGCACAGGGCTGGTTGGGCAGGTCGCTGAGACCGGACAGCCTGTAATGCTTAATAACGCTGAGGATCTGCAGAATTGGATTGATGAAGCCGACCGGCAGACTGGCTTCCTGACCCGGGATTTCCTCGCTGTGCCGATGAAGGTGAAAGAATCGACGATTGGCGTGATCGAGGTAATTAATAAATTGGATGGAGCCCCATTTACCCAGGATGATCTCGAGGTACTGTCTACTTTTACAAGCCAGGCTGCGATATCGGTTGAGAACGCCAGGTTATACACACAAACCGATGAAGCTCTGAGCGCCAGATTAGAAGAGATGTCCGTCATGCAGCGTATCGATCGCGAACTAAATACGAGTCTGGATGCTGAACGCACGATGCGCATCACCTTGGATTGGTCGCTTAATTACTCGAACACCGAAACAGGATTGATTGGCTTTATCGGCAAGGATGAGAGCCAGGATGCGATGAACATCCAGGTAATCGCATCTTCAGGCTTGGAAGATATCCTTTTCAATAGACCCTCCAAGGTGAAAGCCGTCGATACCCAAAAGGTCGTTGATATTACGAGAATACCGGCTGTCATCTCTGCCATTGATGGTGGTCAACCCACCCTGAGCAAAAACAGAAATAATCTATATTCACAGACGACCAGCGCGGAGGAGATCGCCGGGAGCATAAGCAATACAACAGACAATGTCTTTCTGCTTGATGGCTCGCTCTCTCAGGTGGTCGTCCCCATCCGCCGGAAGACAGATGTCATCGGTCTGATCCTCCTGGAGAGCCAGGCGGAAGAGAATTTTTCAGACGATGCGATAACATTTCTCACCCGGCTAAGTGACCATGCAGCAATTGCTATTTCCAACGCCCTGCTTTACGCCGACTTACAAACAGCAAATATTGCCAAGAGTGAGTTTGTCTCTCTGGTCTCCCATGAACTAAAAACCCCGATGACTTCAATTCGTGGGTACACGGATCTGCTTGCACAAGAAACAGTAGGACCGGTCAACGAGATCCAGCACAACTTCTTGAATACAATCCGCTCCAATGTCAACCGTATGGCAAATCTGGTGTCCGATCTGGCAGATGTATCCCGCATCGAAGCCGGGCGGATGCGGCTGGAATTTGGGTCTGTGTCAATGGCAAATATCGTCGATGAGGTATCCAATTCGGTCCAGGCGCAGCTGGCAGAAAAAGATCAGAGCTTAAGCCTGGATGTTCCGGAGCACATACCCAATGTATGGGGGGACTACAACCGGCTGATCCAGGTCATGAACAACCTGATGAGCAACGCTATCAAGTACACGCCCCAACACGGGAGGATCAGTGTTTCCTGCCAGGTCACTGAGAATACCTGGGACGCAGAGGGAGCGCCCCAGGTGATACTTGTTTCCGTAACGGACTCTGGGTTTGGTATATCTTCGGAAGACAATGCAAAGATATTCCATAAATTTTTCCGCTCCGGAGACCAAAATGTCAGGGATGTACCGGGTACTGGATTGGGGTTGAACATCACCCGCCATCTCGTGGAAATGCAGGGTGGTCAGATATGGTTTGACAGCGAGCATGGCAAAGGCAGTACATTCTCCTTTACCGTCCCGGTCTCGGCAACAGGTTAACCCAACTATTCGGAAAGAATTGTAATGACACTCTTCGCAGCGATAGGCATGGCACACGGACTGGATGCAACCGAGGCAGCCATCCTTGCTACTGACCAGGCTCTGGCTCAGACCGGCCGGCATCGTATTTCACTCGCAATCATAGCCGCGTCACACGATTACCCGGTAGACCAGGTCGTAAATGGTGTGGCAGGATTGCTGAGCGACACCCCCTTGCTGGGGTTCAGCACACCCGCGCAGCTCACCACAGAGGGTATCCATCAACGTTCTATCGTGGTGGCATTGATCGTTGGTGATCAGCTGCAAGCCAAATGTCAATGGTGGGATGAGCAAAGTGATAATGGCGACGCAAGAGAACTACAGCCTGTCACGATGTCTGATCAAGAGACAAGTGGGTTACTTGTTATCGCCGACTATATGTCAGGGGGTATGTTGAAACGACTTCACAACACCCCCGCCGGGAATAGATCATTGGCGGGATGCCTGGCTGGAGGAGATCTTTCTGCTGACAGCACATACCAGATCGGAGGCAGGAGCTTCGGCAGCAACGGGATCGCATCGGCAGCGCTGAGCGGGAAGCTTAGCATTGGCATCGGTACCAGCCATGGCTGGCAGCCATTGGGGATGTATTTGAGGATAACTCAGGTGAATGACGATGTTAATAAAAACACTGGATGGAAAGCGGGCGTGTGAAGCATATGCTGAAGTATTTGGGTATCCTGCCAGGGATTGGACTTATCCACCTCTGAACCACCTGGTACGCCTGTACCCCTTCGGCGTTGAGGAGTGATAACAAGACCAACCATGGTAGTTCGAAATCTCCATATCCACGCTCCCCGCAGACTGGAGGCCGATGGAAGTCTGAGAATGGACAGCAGCATATTACAAGGCAGGACTGCTCACCTCATGGTTAGCAGCATAGATCATTGCATTGCATCTGCTCGAGACGCTGCCGCAACAGGCAATGAATGCTCTCAAGGGGGCGAAACCCGTCCTGGCGCTGATCTTTGCCGACATCGCTTGGAAGATGCAGCTCCAGGCACAACCCGGCACAGAAATTGGCGCTATACAGGAAGTTATAGGTGATGAGATACCAATCATCGGCGGTTACACGTTCGGCCAGCTAGTATCCACCCCGGACGGTGATCCCAGACCTCCTGAACCAGCATATCCAGGTGATATTAATCGGAAACCCAGATGAGGAGCCTGACCAGTCTCCGAAATTAATCTCCCGATCATAGGTACTGAACGCAGTTAGAATAACAGGACACAGACGTATCGATCCTGTGTCCTGCGTCCAATTACCGGTTCCATGCTTGGCTTATGCTGGCAGTACAACTTGTGGCAATGATTCCATTGCCCGTTTGACCTCCTCCTCAGGATAAGCGTAATCCTCAAGCTCCACCGTCCAGATATGACTTGGTAGGCAGTCATATCGAAGTTGCCATGACCGGACAGGTTGAACAGGATCACCCGCTTCTCCCCGTATCTCTTGGCTTCCAGGGCTTCATCAATCGCCGCTCGAATGGCGTGCGCGCTCTCCGGGGCGGGAATGATGCCTTCTGTCCGGGAGAACATCACCGCAGCCTCGAATGTCCCCAGTTGAGGGACAGCGACGGCCTCGATATAGCCGGCGTCGTACAGCGCACAGAAGCTGGGCGCCATGCCATGGTAGCGCAGACCACCGGCATGGATGGGTGCCGGTACGAAATCATGACCCAGGGTGTGCATCTTGACGATCGGCGCCATCCGGGCCGTATCGCCATAGTCGAAAGTGTAGACACCCTTGGTCAGCGATGGCGCGGCACTTAGGTTCTACTGCCAGCAGCCGGGTTTGCTTGCCGTTCAGCAGATTCTCCTTCAGAAATGGATAGGCGATCCCGGAGAAGTTCGAACCACCGCCCACACAACCGATGACCACATCCGGGTATTCATCAGCCATATCCATCTGCTTGAGAGCTTCTTCACCGATCACGGTCTGGTGCAGCAGCACGTGGTTCAACACCGAACCCAGGCTGTATTTTTTCTCCCCATTCGAGGTGGCGGCGACCTCCACCGCCTCCGATATGGCGATACCTAGCGATCCGGGATTTTCTGGGTCCTGGCTCGAGCAGCGAGCGTCCGAACTGGGTGCGGTCTGTCGGGCTGGCAAAGACTTGAGCACCGTAGGTCTCCATCATCATCCTTCGATACGGCTTCTGGTTGTACGAGACCTTGACCATATAGACTTCAAGGTCCAGATCGAAGAAATTACATGCCAGCGCCAGCGCTGAACCCCATTGCCCGGCGCCGGTCTCAGTGGTCAGCGCCTTGGTACCCCCGATCTTGTTATAAAACGCCTGTGGGATGGCTGTATTCGGCTTGTGACTGCCGGCCGGAGAGACACCTTCGTACTTATAGTAGATATGGGCAGGAGTGTCCAGCGCCATCTCCAGGCGTCGCGCCCGGATGAGCGGTGTCGGACGGTAGAGCTTATAGATTTCCCGGACTTCTTCGGGGATCTCGATATAGCGTTCGGCGCTGATCTCTTGCAGGATCAAGTCCATCGGAAATAGCACGCTGAGGAAATCAGGCGTAACCGGTTCCATGGTCTGCGGGTGCAGCACAGGGTTGGGTGGTACCGGCATATCGGCATTGATGTTATACCAAAAACGCGGCAGTTCAGTTTCATCAAGTAAATAACGTGTTTTTCCAGACATGGCAACCTCCATTTTAGGATTGATTAGTCAGAACAGCTGATCGTGTTGGGATGAACATCCTCAGCCACCGAAATAAAAACGCGCCCGTCCCATATGGGGACGAACGCGGCAATGTCCGTGGTGCCACCCCGGTTAGGCTGTCCATTAACGAAAAAATCCCATCGGTGATGCGACAGGAAGAAGATCAGTCGTAGAGGCCAGCCTCACTCGTCTCGGGTACGATCTGGGCAATGCCAGTTTATACCCTTTGCCCTGATAACGGTGGCAACTCCGGCACAAGCTAGTAGAAAACTGTTCGTTCGCTCTGCAACTCAGAGGTCCATTCACCTCCGGCGTTCAGGCGGAGCTCACACCTGAACCTCCGCTCTCTGGACTGCCGTTCCGAAGATTACTCGTCCTCTTCAAAGTTTTTCTTGATTAAGTTGGGTTGGATTATAAACAAAAGATGGTATTTGTCAAGTTATTTTCCGTTTGGCTTGTCATCCGCACAAGAAAATTATATACTTGCAGATGTGGACGACCTCTACCTTTATCAAAAGATCGCAGAATCGATAAAAACACAGATCATATCTGGAGATCTGAAGCCCGGCAGCAGATTGCCTTCGATCCGGGAGATGGCCATCCAATGGCACTGCACAGTCGGGACAGTACAACGCGCCTACCAGGAACTCAGCGGAAAGGGATTGGTCATCAGCCGCAGCGGTCAGGGAACACGGGTCGCGGATCAGATTCAACCTGCCATAACCTCTGCTGCTCCCCTCCGGAAAGCAGCTCTGGTGCACAGAGCTGAATCGTATCTGCTTGAGATGCTGACATCCGGTTTCACATTATATGAGATCGAGGATGCAATGCGCCAGGCAATGGACCGCTGGCGCGCTGACAACAGAGAACCATCTCCCAGAGAGGATAGAGCCGTCCGGTTTGCCGGCAGCCACGACCTTGCGATCACCTGGATTGCCGGTAATTTCGCCAACATCTCACCTGGGTATCGCCTGGATCTCGAGTTTTCAGGCAGTCTGGGTGGCTTGATTGCCTTATCGGAGGGCAGATGCGATTTTGCCGGCTCCCATTTGTGGGATTCCGAGAGTGAAAGTTTCAACATACCCTTCATCCGCCGCATCTTACCGGGGAGGAAAATTGGTTTGGTGAACCTCGCCCAGCGACGACTTGGGTTGATCGTCCCGCCGGGTAATCCAGCGGCTGTTCGCGGCCTGCCAGATCTGGCGCGAGGAGATATCAAATTCATCAACCGCCAGCAAGGCTCTGGGACGCGGGTCTGGCTTGACCACGCGCTGGCTGAACTAAATATTCCCCAGCACGCCATCCATGGTTTTGCTGATGAAGCCACGACCCATTCCGCGGTAGCGTTGAAGATAGCCGATGGTGAAGCAAATGCCGGTGTAGGCTTGGAAGCTGCAGCCGCCAGTTATGGATTGGAGTTCATTTTTCTGCGTCACGACCGCTACGATCTGGTAATCCCATACGAGAACTTTCAACTCGGCCCAATCCAGGCGCTGATCGATTGGCTCGAGCAGGATCCCGCCAGGGTTTTGATCTCCGGTTTAGGCGGTTATGACGTTGAAGAGACCGGTCACTTGAGCTGGATTAATTAATTCCCACATCCGGGCTGTTTGTCTCCATTCTCTAATATAACGCATATCCTAATAGTCGCTGTCTTGCGCGTGTTTGGCAGGAATACCGCCGAAAAGCTCTAGACAGAATCGCCCAAATTAACTATACTTGTATCAATACAAGTAGCACATTACGCGAAAAATGTTCCCAGAAATCTCAGAGATCCTCCTGCTTTCACTTCAAGTTTCAGGTATCGCGCTGCTGATCAGCACTATATTTGGAATCCCGGCTGGGATTCTGATCGGGCTATCTCGTTTTGTCGGGCGCGGTCTGGTCACAGCTTTGCTTTACACAGGTATGGGATTCCCCCCTGTTGTGATCGGGTTGCTCGTATATTTACTGCTCTCTCGCAATGGATTCCTTGGCGGTATGAGCCTGCCTTTCGTTCCGGCCTTATTCACTCCCGGAGCGATGATCATTGCCCAGACCATCATCGCCTTCCCGCTGATCGCCGGCTTCACTATGGCAGCGGTGCTGAGCGTCGATCCGCAGCTGAATATTCAGGTTCTTTCACTTGGCGCTACGAAGAGACAGGCTGCTCTGGCAATCCTCAGGGAGGCAAGAATTGGAGTGGTCGTGGCGATTGTTGCCGGGTTCGGGAGCATAATCTCCGAAGTTGGCGCCGTGATGCTGGTAGGAGGCAATATCGAGGGGCGCACCCGGGTGATGACCACTGCAATCGTATTGGAGACCAGGAAAGGCAACTTCGATCTGGCTCTTTCACTGGGCATCATCCTGCTTACGATCACTTTCCTGGCAAACGTGGTCATTTTACGTCTGCAGGGAAGGACGGCACAGGTATGAATCCCCCGGTGTACAAAATCCGAGATTTGACCAAAGACTATGACGGTCGCCGGGTTCTGGAGCTGCCCAGGCTGGATATTTTCCCTGGAGAGATCTTTGCAATTGTTGGTCCAAGTGGGGCTGGCAAAAGCACGCTGCTGCGGATGCTTAATTTCCTGGAACACCCCTCCAGTGGATCGATTGCTTTTGACAGCAGAGAGTTTACCGCAGATGCAGATTTTCCACTTTCTCTCAGGCGCAGGGTTACCACAGTCTTTCAACGCCCAATTCTGCTCAGCCGCACCGTTCGGGAAAATGTCATCTACGGGCTGAGTTTGCGCGGCCAGAAGAACCTTAATGGCGAGACAACCTCTGTGCTGGATATTGTTGGACTTATGCCCCTTGCAGATCAACTTGCTACAACCCTCTCTGGTGGCGAGGCCCAACGGGTTGCTCTTGCACGGGCGATGGTTATCCAACCCGATGTACTTCTGCTGGATGAGCCTACCGCCAACCTCGATCCATACAATATTAAGCTGATCGAGAACATTATTCTGAAGATAAACCAGGATCGGGGAACCACCCTGGTGCTGGTGACCCATAACATATTCCAGGCACGACGACTCGCGCACCGGGTTGCACTTATTCTGGATGGAAGGATGGTTGAAGTATCCAAGACCGATGACTTTTTCAACTCACCAAAAGATCCCAAAACGGCAGCATTTGTACGGGGGGATATGGTTTACTGATTGTTCAAAATGTCGAATGCTGATCAATGGATCAGACAAAAATAAAAATAAAAACTCCAGAGGACTATCATGTCGATCAATTTCAAAACAGCATGCATCACACTACTTGTGCTGGTTCTGGCAGCATGTTCAGCGCCAGCCGCGCAGACAGAACAACCCGCCCCAACAGCTCAAGCGCAAGAGCCAGGAGCCGATCAAATACAACCTACAGGCAAGCTGATCCTGGCAACAACAACCAGCACTGAAGATTCAGGACTCTTGAACTATATTCTTCCTGAGTTCGAAAAATTGGCTGGAGTCACGGTCGATGTCATCGCAGTAGGCACCGGTCAGGCGCTCAAGCTGGGTGAAGATGGCAATGCCGATGTACTGCTGGTGCATGCCCGCGCCAGAGAAGACGAGTTCATGGCTGCCGGTCACGGGGTGCGCCGGGAAGATGTGATGTACAACGATTTCGTCATCGTCGGTCCAGAAGCAGACCCGGCTGGCATCTCTGGCATGACCAGTGCAGGGGAAGCTTTCCAGCAAATCTCGGAAATGGGAGCGGCGTTTGTATCACGTGGGGATGACTCCGGCACGCACACCAAAGAAAAAGCTATCTGGTCGGCTGCCGGTATCGAACCGTCAGGCAATTGGTATATATCAGCCGGTCAGGGTATGGGCGCTGTTCTCACCATGGCAGACGAAGGGCAGTCTTATACCATTAGCGACCGGGCTACCTATCTGGCAAGGCTAAAGGAAGGGCTTGATCTGAGCATTCTGGTAGAGGGTGACCCAATATTGTTTAACCCATATGGTGTCATCGCTGTCAATCCGGAAAAAGATCCGGCTATACAGAACCAGCTTGCCAACCAGTTCATAGACTGGCTTATAGCAGTCTCCACTCAGGAGTTGATCGAGCAGTTTGGTATTGAGGATTTTGGTCAGCCCTTGTTCATCCCTGATTCTGCACCCTGGCGTGAGGCGAAGGGATCGGGCTAGCTGATAGACTGTGTTTTCTTAATCCTATTCAACACTGTGAAGGTGTGGTCGTAGTCATCTCGTGGACCTGCCGGTATGAATTGAGGCGTGCCTGCCTGCCAGTCTTCCTGGTGCAGCATTGGAAAGAACACATCTGCTCCTGCGATTGCATCCACTTTCGTTAGATAGAGCCGGTCGGCAATAAGCAACGCCTGTTCGAAAAGCTCACCTCCGCCGATCACGAATACTTCATCCTCTCCATTCTGCAGGGCATGCTCCAAAGCCTCTGCCAGTGAGTGGACAACAACACAACCTTCGACAGTAAATTTCTCATTCCTGGTAATAATGACGCAGGTCCTGCCTGGCAGCGATCTGCCGATCGACTGGTAAGTTTTCCGCCCCATGATGATGTGGTGACCCATCGTTAACGATTTAAATCGCTTCAGATCGCTTGAAAGATGCCAGGGCAGGCCGCCTTGAAGCCCGATCCCGCGCACGTTATCCATCGCGGCTATAAGTGATACTATCAAACTGAAATCTCCGCCTTGATATGTGGATGAGATTGGTAATCGAGCAATTCAAAATCTTCGTATTTGAAATCAAAGATGGATTGAATCTCAGTGTTGATCTGCATACGCGGCAGCGAATATGGCTGGCGAGTTAGCTGCAGTCTGGCCTGTTCGAGATGGTTCAAATATAAATGAGCGTCCCCGAAAGTGTGTACGAACTCACCCGCATCCAGCTGGCAAGCTTGTGCTACCATCATCGTCAGCAAGGCGTACGATGCGATATTGAAAGGCACACCCAGAAATACATCTGCTGAGCGTTGGTAAAGCTGGCAGGATAACCTGCCATCCAGGACATAGAATTGAAATAAAGCATGGCAGGGAGGGAGTGCCATTTTATCCAGCTCACCAACGTTCCATGCGCTGACAATCAGCCGCCGGGAGTCTGGGGACTTCTTGATCTGCTCGATCACCGCAGATATCTGGTCTACAGCACCTCCATCCGCGCCGGTCCAGGAGCGCCACTGGGCTCCGTATACCGGACCAAGCTCCCCACTCTCGTCCGCCCACTCGTTCCAGATCCTAACGCCATGATCTTGCAAGTACTGGACGTTCGTCTCCCCTTTTAAGAACCACAACAGCTCATAGATGATCGACCGAAGGTGTAATTTTTTCGTCGTAAGCAGCGGGAACCCGTCCTGCAGATCGAACCGCATCTGATACCCGAATACCGATAGCGTGCCTGTACCTGTCCGGTCACCTTTCTGCTGACCGCTATCAAGAAGATGCTGCAGCAAATCCAGATATTGTCTCATGATTCAACCTCATATCTATATATACAGGACACCATTACACTCGAAGTGATTTATTCGGTTGTGTTTGACAACTGGTCAGCCAGGACGCTTGTAGAGTTTAATTAGAGGGCAAATTATTCCGGGGCAACTAAGATCGTTCTTGCTATGGAAATATCCGCTTGAATCTGTTCGATCAGGGACTCGACGCTTGAAAAACGCATTTCATCCCTCAGCCTTTCGACAAATTCAAGGGACAGCACCATTCCGTACAGGTCTTCAGAATAATCGAGAATATGGGCTTCTATTTTGGGCAGCGCCGTTCCATTATCAAACGTTGGTCGAAACCCAATGTTGGCGACAGCCCCATAACGCTTACCCCCAACGTACGTCCAACAGACATATACACCTGTTTTGGGAACTGCCTGGACGGTAGCCACATCCAGGTTTGCAGTCGGAATCCCAATCAGCTTTCCACGTGCATCCCCATGAACGACCTCACCGCTGACTCTATACCTCCGCCCGAGCAGAGCTTTCACCTGGGTGACATTCCCTTCGAACAACCGGGCGCGTATCTGGCTGGAGGAGACCACAATATCACCATTCCGTACCGGGGGGACGACTTCGAGCTTGTACCCAAAGTTCTGGCTCAACTCATCAAGCCTGGCTACATCTCCCTCTCGCCCACGACCAAGGGCAAAATCTTCCCCCACCAGCAAGCGCTGCATACCCAGATGTTCATGGAGCAAACCGATAAATTCTTCAGCCGTATGCATGGAAGTCTCTACGGTGAATGGATATGTGACAACATTGTCCACCCCCATTTTCCCTAATAACTCAGCCTTATCATCTGGAGAAGTGAGCAGTAATGGGTCCTTACGCTTTCCTAACACAACCGCCGGATGTGGGTAGAAAGTAAACACTACAGAAGGTACACCCATCTGGCTGGCCCCCGCGACAACCCGGCGAACGATCTCCTGATGCCCAAGGTGTACTCCGTCGAAGGAACCAATTGTCATCCATACATTATTCAGTTTTACGCCTGAGAGAGATCGGTAATGCCGCATTTATTGTATTGATTATGATTGGAAAAACACTTTTCGTGGCTGCCACTCGGATGCCTCGGGATCGAATTCAAGCAAAGCGACCAGATCGCCCTGCTGGCTGACACCACGTGCCCAGCCCTTCGATTCGGGATCGCCGGCAACCCGATGCCCATGACGAACCAATTCGACATCATCTGCGTTGAGCTCAACCATTGGCCAATCTGCGAGAGCTTCCGCTGCTGGTATCAGGTGGCGATACCAATCACCGGAATCGAACGCTTCCTGTAACCTTCGCATGGGCACCGCATCGCGCAGCGTGAACCGCCCGCTTTTTGTCCGGCGCAAACCAACAAGATGTGCCCCACAACCCAACTCATTTCCAAGGTCATTCGCCAGGGAGCGGACATACGTGCCCGATGAACAATAAACATCGATCACGACCTCAGGCGGGGCCCATTCCAGAACCTCCAGGCTGTAAACATTGATCTTGCGGGGGGTTAATTCAACTTCTTCGCCTTGGCGTGCCATTTCATATGCTTTTTTCCCCTTCACTTTAACCGCAGAGTAAGGCGGCGGCACCTGTTCTATCTCACCAATAAATTGTTCAAGCACTTCTGTAAATTGCTCTTCAGTAATCTCGTCTACCGATACTTCAGTTGTCGTCATAACACCATCAGCGTCATACGTATCTGTCGAACTACCCAATCGCACGGTCGCCTGATACCGCTTATCGGACGCAGATACATACTCGCTCAGGCGCACTGCAGGTCCTATGAGCACAACCAAAACACCGGACGCGCGGGGGTCCAAGGTACCGGTGTGTCCGGCGCGTCTGATCCCTGTGCCTCGCCTGATGATTTGTACAACATCGTGAGAAGTGAGCCCGATCGGTTTATCGACGACAAGTACACCAGATACGATATTTTTAAGCTGGTCACTATTCATTCTTCATCCCATTCAATATATAATTTTTGTGATTTTCATTTACCAGGCGGAAGGTATCCCGCAGAACCTGAGTGCGAACTTCATCGACACTACCGCTAATCTCCGCTCCTGAAGCCGCCGGATGCCCTCCACCGCCGAAACCCATGGCAACTGCTGACACATCGATCCCGGGCTGCGATCGCCAGCTGACTTTAATATTACCATTTGGCTGTTCCACGAAGATGACCCAGATCTCTGCATCATCAATCGCAGACATAAGATTGATCAAGTCTGCATCGTCCCGCCCTCCATACCCGGCAGCCATCCGGTCTGCCATCGTAAGGGTTGTCCAGACTACAGGTCCATCCCGTTCCAGGGTAGAAAGACCCGCTCCCCAAAAGCGGAGAGCCTGAAACGACTTTGTCAATAATGCCCGATGATAAAGTCCGGATAAATCGCTGCCGGTTTCCATCAGCATGGCAGCCAGCCGTAAAGCAGTGGGCGTGATATTTGCAGTCCGGAAGCCGATCGTATCTGTGACCAATCCGGTAAGCAGCGCATTGGCGATATCCAGATTGATCGACATTCCCCAGACCTCCAAGTGAGCGGCGATGATCTCAGTCGTTGAGACTGCTTGGGTATCCACGAGATTGATGCGCGCAAAATTCTGATTGGTTGCGTGGTGATCGATGTTGATATCCGGCGGTCCATAAACCGCTAGAGCTTCTCCCGTTCTCGCCAGGTCAGAACAGTCCAGGGTAATGCATAAATCGAAATCACCATCGGGTCGGTTGCGCACCAATTCGCTTCCAGTCAGATGCCGGAAGCTGCTCGGCACCCCATCATCAATGACCATCTGGACGGTTTTCCCCAATTCCTGCAGTGACAAACCCAACCCCAACAGAGAACCCACAGCATCCCCATCAGGTCGTATATGCGAGACAAGAAGAATCCGATCAGCTACCGCTATTCTTCGGCGTATCGCTTCAACCGGGCTGCTGTTCGTCAAGCATGTCCTCCTCACCTGGGTAGCTGGATTCGTCCTTGAGTGAAGCCAGCAGCTTTTCTATGTGATCGGCTCTCTCAGATGTTGGATCCCAATGGAACCGAAGGTTAGGGAAAGATCGTATGTCCACCCTTTGTGCAAGCTCCCTGCGGATAAATCCTTGGGCGTGAACCAGTCCATCCAGTATGTCCTCTGCACGATCTGAGCCTTCGAGGGCAGAGACATAGATATTGGCGTATGCCAACTCTCGATCGACAGAAACATCCGTCACGGTAACACCCTCTAAGCGTGGGTCGGAGATTTCATATATCAGCAGCTCTGATAACTCCTGGCGAATCCTGATCTGCGATCCGCTGTGCGCGTAGTTTTGATACCACAATATCCTTACTTTCTTCCGACTACTGTCTGTAAATTATTTTCGTGCCTTACGAAGCTGGGACCTTCTCAATGGTATAACACTCCAGAAGATCGCCTTCCTCCCAATTATCAAAGTTCTTCAATGCAATACCGCACTCGAAACCCTGTCTTACCTCCCGTACATCATCCTGGAGATGCCGTAGAGACGAGATCGAGGCCTCATGGACCATCTTGCCATCACGAAGCACGCGTATCCTGGCATTCCGGCGGATTTCACCATCCAACACATAACAGCCCGCGATCTTACCCGTCTTTGATATCCGGAAAATTGCCCGCACTTCTGCATGCCCAAGTACGTTTTCAACTTCCTCAGGATCGAGCATACCTATCAGCGCCTTCTCGACATCCTCTGTCAAGCGGTAGATGATTTCATAAAGGCGGATCGAGACACCTTCTGTATCAGCAAGGCGTCGTGCGGAAGCATCTGCCTGAACATTGAAACCAATAACAATGGCCTTTGACGCTGCCGCCAGCATAATATCATTTTCACCGATATTCCCTGTCTCAGCATATAAGGTGTTGATGCTGATTTCACCTTTATTCATTTCTCTCAGGGAGGATACAATCGGTTCAAGTGAGCCCTGGACATCCGCTTTTACGATTAATCGCAGTTCTTTGAGATCACCGGATTGGTAGCGATCGAACAACTGCTCCAATGTAACCGCTGAACCCTGATCTCGGGCGGCTTCTTTTTGTTTATTTTGACGCTCCTGAGTAATTGAGCGTGCCTCACGTTCCGTATCTACGATCTGGAACGGGTCTCCTGCCTGAGGCACATCACTGAGACCCATAACGGACACAGGTGTTGACGGTCCGGCCTTTTCCAACTGCTGGCCGTGATAGTCGAACATCGCACGCAGACGACCGTGAGCATTGCCCACAACCACAATATCTCCAACGTTCAATGTTCCATTTTGCACCAGGAGAGTTGCCAGAACGCCTCGTGTTCGATCAAGCTCAGCTTCGATCACCGTACCGATAACTTTTCCTTGGGGATTTGCCTTTATGCTCATATTATCCGCTACCAGCAAGATCGCTTCTAGCAGATCATCCAGACCGACATTCTTTTTTGCTGAGATGGGCACCACGATCGTATCGCCGTCCCAATCATCAGGGATAAGACCGGCCTCTGAAAGCTGTTGTTTAACAATTTGAGGATCGGCGTTCGGTTTATCGATCTTGTTCATTGCGACCAGTATAGGCACCTGGGCAGCCTTGGCGTGCGCGATGGCCTCTTTTGTCTGAGGCATCACACCGTCATCTGCTGCGACTACCAGCACGACAATATCCGCTCCTTGAGCGCCACGCGCCCGCATGGCGGTGAATGCTGCATGCCCGGGTGTATCTAAAAATGTGATGACCCGTTTATCATGCTCTGTCTGATATGCACCGATATGCTGAGTAATCCCACCTGCTTCTCCCCCGACGACATCCGTATGTCGTATTGCATCCAACAATGTCGTCTTACCATGATCAACGTGGCCCAGGATCGTCACAACAGGAGGTCTCGATACCAGCAATTCCGGGTCTTCGTCATCGATCAGCTGCCGCCACAACGGAATCTCCCCAGCTTCTTCCTCTTCGTCTACCGCAGTTTCAAGCGTCGCTTCGTAACCCATCTCTGCAGCAACCACCGCAGCGGTGTCGAAATCAATCAGCTGATTGATGTTCGCCATTACCCCGTTCGCCATCAATGTTTTGATGACTTCAATTGGGCTGACATTTATTGATTGAGCTAAATCGCGTACTGATAGACTTTGGGGGAGTTCTATTATCATCCCATGCCCATTATCGCTCATTTGGCACCTCCATTGCTTGAACAACGCGGTCGACGTTTATCTAGGTATGTGTGCCCGAACGAATAAGTGGGCAGTGATTATCAGGCGGTTATTCTACATGCATAACTCAGCCATGATCCTATGAAAAAACGTGCATGTTCGCAGTTATCCACAAGTGTTTTTACGTGTCCTCATCAATCAGAGTCTCTGCAAAGGCAGCTAAACGTGAGAGTTCCTCTTCGTTCAATTCGACTTTAAGAGAGCGAGCAAGGGCACCATTTAGAGCCCTGTGCCAGCAAGATTGTAGGTTGTGAAGATAGGCTCCACGACCAGCCATCTTCCCTGTTGGATCTACCTGTACGCCATCCGGACGTCGTACAATCCGGATCAAAGACCGCTTAGGCAGCACTTCACGGCATCCAACACAGGTTCTTTGGGGAACATGTTTTCGTTTTATGTTTTCCCGGCTCCTAAGCTTCACTGCTCCCGCACGACATTGGTAGATCTGCCTATGCTATCCGCTCCACTCCTCATCCCAATCTTCAAGACCGCTGCGCTTACGCTTCTTCTTATAAACGACAACATCCTTATCTGGGTCGTATTCCATCTCCACGAATTTCTTCTTCTTTTTCTTCTTTTTCTTTCTTCGCGCGGGGTCTTCGTCATCCTCTTCATCTTCATCCGGTTCGACGAACTCCAGGACATCTGGTCTGAGAGCAAACAGCTCATCCAAGGAAGCCGGCATTTCTTCCGTATCGATCTCCAATTCATCGCCATCCTGACCAACAGCAGCAACCTCTGCCACCAACTCAGGCACAGTTTCCTCTTCCTCCTGCTCTGCGGCTTCTACACTCTCAGGGCTGACGGCCACAGGCTCTTCGGTAATTTCAGCAGCCTCCAATTGTGCTTCTACTGGTTCAGCCCCCTCTTCCGGCTCAACTTCACCGGCAATCGCCTCCACAGCTTCTGCTACAGCGTCGACCAACTCAACCTCGGCAGCGGGTTCACCTTCAACCGCATCGACTACTTCTTCCTCAGCCACTTCAAGCTCTTCGAATGTAAGCCCAGAGATCGCTTCTTCGATGCTTTCCATAGCCTTCGGACCGATGCCGCTCAAACCCAGAATTGAATCTGAATCCAATTCCATCTGGAGCATCAAGTCACCTACTGTCGTATATCCTGCACCACCGATAACTGTGCTAAAGCGAGGAGAAATCCCCAACTCCTCCAAGGGGATCGTGAATGCTGCCTCCGGTATCTGTGCTTGAATGGTCCGCTGGCGTTCTTCTTCCGCTTGCTTCTCTTTCTGCTGCTGGCGCATCAGTCCTCGCTCAACACGATCCACAAACTGGCTCAGATGCTGGTACTCTTCGGGCTGAACCGGACGACCCTCAGCCTTTTTCGCCAGGATGGCAGTGATGATATCAACTGATTCAACTTCCTGCTCGGCGATTTTGCTGAAGTCCGGGTCGTTCTGAAGCTTATACAGTGCGTCCGATGCTGCCTCGGGCAAGCTCTTAATATCGATGCGCCAGGCGGTCAACTTGGCAGCTAACCTGGCATTCTGACCGTCCCGACCGATCGCCAGACTGAGCTGGTCCTCGGGTACGACAACAGTGGCTGTCTTAGTGCCTTTGGCAAGCTCGTTGAGATAAACGCCCGTCACACGCGCCGGGCTGAGAGCTTTAGCGATGTAGATCGCCGGGTCTGGATTCCATTCGATCACATCGATCTTCTCATCATTAAGTTCTCGGACAATGGCTTGAATACGCACACCACGTATTCCGACGCATGCGCCAACCGGATCAACACCTGGTTGGAGGGCAGCTACAGCTACTTTGGATCGCTGCCCGGGCTCCCTGGCGATAGAGCGAATCTCAACCATCCCGTGATAAATCTCCGGAACTTCGTTCTCAAGCAGCCTGCGCAGAAAGTTCCGATGAGCTCTTGAGAGGATAATCTGGGGACCACGATTTGTGGACTTGACTTCTAACAGCAGTGTTCGCACTCTGTCGTGTACGCGAAATCGTTCCCCGGGCACCTGCTGATTGCGCGGCATCAAACCTTCGGCTTTCATGTCAAGCCCAAGGGAAAGTGCCTGTGAGCTTACTGCCTGGACGATACCGCTCACAATCTCGCCCATTTGTTTGCTGAAATGGACGTGCTGGGCCTCGCGTTCAGCCTCGCGGATGCGCTGCTGGATTACCTGCCGGGCAGTTTGTGCCGCTACCCTCCCAAAATTCCTGGGGGTCAACTCGACCACAACCATTTCGCCGATGCCGGTCTCTTTATTTACCTTGCGCGCATCTTTCAGTGCAACCTCAGTGCGCACGTCCTGGACTGAATCCACCACTTCTTTTTCGGCATAAATGGTTACTTTGCCGGTTTCGGTATCCACGCTTGCCTCGATATGCTGAGCATTCGATGCATTCACAGCGCGACGATAGGCAGAGACCATCGCGGCTTCCAGCGCTTCCAGGATGACTTCCTTCGGGAGCTGCTTATCCTCGATCACTTCATTGAATGCTAATACAAACTCGTTCTTCATCTCTCCTCGACATCACTCCGGAGTAAACTGGTATATATGAGCTTATTCCCTTGTATTATGCAAAGAAAAGTGGGGTTTGCCCACTTTTCACCAGTCCAATATCTGTAACGCCAGCTTACCCGATGATCATTTTAGCACGGAATTTGACTTTGAGCAAGGCGTAATTATTCGAAATGCACTAATCTAACAATATGCTAACAAATCCTGTTCCGCACGAGGTCCTTCTCCATCCGCCAGGCTGGTTCATTCACCTGACGGCGATGTCCCAGATCATCGACATACGACCATCTGCCAGGCTCAGAGGCTACAACACTGTAGCCATGCCTTTCATAAAATCTTCTTGCCGGCAGGTTAGTCTTAGCCACATTCAGATTCATCCAGCGATACCCACGCTGAGACAATTCCGCCTCGACATGCTCCAGCATCATTCCACCCAGTCCTTGCTGACGGTACTCGTTCTTTATTCGAAATCCATAAAGATATGCCCTTCTGATACCGTCCGCCAGCTCACCCCTGGAGGCAATCAGTTGGACAAACAGCTGACCGATCACACCTGCGGCTCCATGTTCTGCGACCCAAATCACTGCTTCTCCGCGCATCACACCCTGGTAAATATCCCGGTAAAGCAGTCGAAAATGGCTGTATTCACCGTCCCATTCCAAGGCAGGCAAGTCGCTGCGTTGGGCAGTACGAAGGACAACGTGTTCCAATAAGGTAGGTGCTTTGCTGGATAGCACGATAAACCTGTCAGCTAATTCTGGTGGTTCTTATCAGGGATATGTCCGGCGGTTAGCTCAGCCAGTAAGCTCGATTCGTCTTCTGTGGTAGCAATTTTCCCATCCAGCCAGGAATTGCGTAAGGAGTTCAAGATATCCCGGTACACCGGTCCGGGAGGAATTCCCAGATCCAATAGATCATCTCCCGTTATGGATGGGGCGACATAGCGCCAATCAAGAATATATGTGTTCAATAATGTTCCGATCTCTTCCCTGTCATTTGCGATGTAAACTGCATACAGTGCAAGCGGGCTCAGCTCATCCAAACGTGTTGTAATCTTAGATGGCGTAGCGTGTATTAACGAGTCCAGATTATGCCATAGCTCAGTAGCAGACAGAATGATTTTTCTTAGCTCCGCAGATAATTTTAACCGCTCGCTGACGCTTTTAACTTGGGCAAGGGTCAGGCGCAGCAGCCAGAGATTATAAGCCAGCCTGGTCCGATAAGCTGGTGCTCCCGCTCCAAGATATTCTGACCACCCCGGATCAAGCGTGCCTCCGGCTAATCGACCGAAGCGCACCTCCAGCCATTTGTCCCAGGAAAGGTTCTTATGAATGGAAGACAATATTCCAAGGTCGTTCAATCTCGCCAACATTGCCGATGCGCTTTGTTCCTGGAAGATGATGTTGAGCTCATGGCGTAATCGATCGCCTGATATCCTCCCCAGGAGAGGCTGCGCTTCATGAAGAAGCTCAAGGGTGCGTGATTCGATATCAAACAGGAAGCGCTGCTCAAATCGCACAGCACGCAATATACGTGTCGGATCATCCACAAATGACAAGGAATGAAGTACGCGTACAATCCCTCGCCTTAGATCTGACAGACCTCCCCAGTAATCGTGCAGCTCGCCAAGGTGGTTGCCATCTAATCTTAGAGCCAGGGTATTGATTGTGAAATCGCGGCGATGTAAATCCAGCTTGATGCTACCTCGCTCAACAGTCGGCAAAGCGGTGGGATGAGTGTAAAATTCCGTTCTGGCGGAAACAAAATCCAGTGATTCTGGTAGGTCACCCGATTCATCGCCGGCTGCTTTTTCAAGTTTATTTACCCTTTGCATAAGCACATGCTGGAGCGAATCCGGCAACAGCCATTTGGCCGTCCCAAAGCGAGCGTGGCTGGTTACCCTGCCGCCATATTGAGAAGAGACAGCCTTTGCCAGAGCAATAGCGTCGCCTTCGACAACCAGGTCATAATCCAGACTGGGTCTGTCGAGCAATAAGTCCCTGACAAATCCGCCGACAATATACACCGCAATCTGTTTTTCATAAGCCACCTGAGTCACTGCGGCAAGCAATCCCAACTGTGCGCTCGGTAGTGCCTGCTCCAGGCGGTCAGCCAGGTTCTGCCGGCTGGGTATACGCGGTCTGGGCGTCAGCGTCTTCAGTAAATCGGTCCGGGTCACGATCCCGATAATCGCGCCTGTTTCAGGTTCTATTACCGGCACCTGCCCCCAACCTGATTGGGTCATCAGTCGCTGCAGATGTTCGATCGAATCATCCGGACATACAGTATACTCCCCCGCATCCATCACCTGCTCTGCACTGTAGTTTAATTTATGAGCGACTGCCCGATCGACCGCCCGCCGGGTGAGCAGTCCAACCACCCTGCCATCCTCGACGACCGGGTAACCCTCGTGACCATATCTCTGCATCAGGCTGGCAGCAGTTTCCACCTGTGTCTCAGGAGTGAGAAGCTGGGGGTTGCGAGACATGATTTGTGCAACCGTGATCGCAGGTTGGACATAGGACGGCAGCGCTCCAACAAGTTCGTCGTGGACATCTTCGAGGGTGCGATCTTTTATAATGCCAGCAGCAGCTCTTTCATGACCGCCACCGCCAAAATGGACAGCTACATTGGATACATCGATGTTATCGCTGGTTGAGCGGGCGATCAGCTGCACCCCACCGCGCGTCCTGATCAGCACAAATAACGCGTCTGGATCAAGCAAGTCACGTATTTTATGGGCAACCGTAGATAGCTCTTCATCCATTTCGCGAGCATCTCCGGTGGTAATAATGATGTGATGCCCATGGATGTTGTAGATTTCAGCGCTGGAACGGAGCTGCTCGTAAATCTCCCACTGGTCTTGCGAGAGTGGGTGATTCAAAAAGTCGTTGGCAATATGCAGGCTGGCACCCTGTTCGATCAGATATCCAGCTGCCTTTAGGTCTCTGGCAGTTGTCCGTGTGTAAGTTAGCGTACCTGTATCCTCATAAATCCCCAGCAGCAGCATCGTGCTCTGGACGGTATTCATGACGATATCCCGCTCCTGGATGGTCTCGATAAAAATTGTGGTATTCGCCCCGGTACCGGAGACAGTAATTTTCCAATCAGGATGCAGGTCCTCCCGGAGAGGGTGGTGATCAATGACATGCACCGAGGTATCCGAACTCATTCCACGCACACTGATCAAGGATTGAGTATCCACTAATGCAACCTCTTCGACCGTCACATTGGGAAGATCGCGCGCCTCGACAAACGGGAGCTCTGCACCATAAAGGGTAAGAAAAGCGCGCACATTGCGATTTATCTTGCGTGGCAGAACAGGGATATAGGTCTCGTCCAGCAGATAAGCGCCTAACACTGAAGCCAGAGCATCAAAATCAGCCTGTTCGTGAGTTAGAATGATCTTCATCGCAACAATATTTTAATCGATAATTCTCTACCATCTCAACAGCATCTAAATCCGGGCGCTTGCCGCTCTTATATTCCATTATGTGAAAACGGTAATCGGCGAATACAGAGCAGTGGTGAATATAATTCGTGGCATAATAGGAACTCCATATGAATGAACTATCAAATTTAGAATCCCTGTGGGATCGCATCCTCTCCAGGCAGCCAGAGAGCGTAAATGCAGCCTATGGCACGTTATCACCTGAAGAGCAGGATGCGATCATCACTCATCTCAAAAGGATGGCGACTGAGACAGACTGGCACCCGGAGCAGCAGAAGTCTGCCAAGGCTGCCTTGACAATACTGATGGAAGACAACGACTGATTATGGATATTCGAGAGCTCACCGATGCGATGCACAAATTTGTCGGCACGAAAGGTTGGTACGATCCGGGAAGCCCAAGGCCGCAGACACTGAGGAATCTATCTATCTCGTTATGCCTTGAAGCCAACGAAGTGTTGGAACATTTCCAATGGCAGGAGAATGATTACGACCAGGAAGGACTATCGCAGGAACTCGCCGATGTTGCCCTTTACCTGCTGCAGATCGCCAGCCTCGCTGATATCGACCTTAAATCGGCAATCTTGAGAAAACTCTCCGATAATTACCGGAGGGATTGGGACAACGATCAACGCGATTCTCTTTATTCGAATGGAGAGTGACTGGAAATGAATATTACAGTATTCGGCGGATCACAACCAAAAGCCGGCCAGGCAGCCTATGAAGACGCCTTGATGTTAGGACGGTTATTAGGCTCTGGCGGTCACACTGTCCTGACCGGTGGCTATATCGGTACGATGGAAGCTGTATCACAGGGTGCTGCGATCGCTGGTGGGCATGTAGTCGGTGTGACATGCGATCAAATAAAATCATTCCGCCCGGTAAAGCCGAATCAATGGGTGAAAGAGGAACGGCGCTATAAACTCCTTTACCAAAGGATTATCGCCCTTATAGATGGCTGTGATGCTGCATTAGCTCTGCCAGGGGGACCAGGTACGCTGACCGAGATCTCAGTAATGTGGAACCTGCTGTTGACTGGATCGATAGCTCCACGTCTTTTGGTATTGATTGGACCCGGCTGGAAACAGACATTCGATACGCTCTTGATTCAGCAGGATGCTTATATCCCTCACGAGCAGCGTAAGTGGCTGCATTTTGCAGATGACATCTACAATGCAAACAGCTTGCTGAACGAACACACAACCTGACAGCAGTGATTATTGAAGATATCTTTGCTATGCCCGCTATCAACATCTCTCGATTAAGGGAAAACAGCGCTCAGTTAGCCGGTCTTTTCGAGCAGCCTGAGGTATTTATCAGCAAGCTGCATAAGTTCTTGAACAGCTACGCAGATCGCACACATCGACCCGGACAGACGGGGATTCCAGCACCGCTGCTGGAATCCTACAACGTCCCAAAACCTGTGATACGCCAGGTTCTGCTTGACATCAAACCGAAGGCATCACAGAACTCACCCAGCGCATACCAGCTATGCGATGCCCTCTGGGAAGAACCATATTACGAGATGCGCTACCTGTGTGCGTCTTTGCTCGGGATGATCAGCCCACAACCACCTGATCCGGTATTGGATCGGGTCAACAGCTGGAGCAGAGGATTATCTGATCTCCAACTGATTAATGTGCTGTTCGATAAGGGCTTGAACCGGGTCAGGAGCGAAGTACCGCAGGTCTTGATCGAACAGATTGACAGGTGGCTCGAGGATAATTCTCTCTCGGTAAAACGCTTAGGGCTACAGGCGTTAATCCCGCTCATCCGATCAGCCAGCTACGAGAACATCCCGATCTTCTACCGTCAGATAGCGCCGATTGCCCGAGAGCTGCCCCCGCTTTTGCGAACTGATATGCGTACAGTGATAAAAGAACTCGCCATCCGATCACCGGTTGAGACTGCCCATCTCTTGCGACAGCAGATCACCCAAAGCAACAGCTCTGATGCTGCCTGGCTTACCCGGCAAAACCTGAAACACTTCCCACCTGAGGTGCGAAACTCTCTCCAGGAATTGGTCAGGCTCCCGCAACCAGAAAAGTGATCGCGACCCACATGTCTGTCGGTATAAACCTCCGTGTCAAATCAAATGATAATGTTACCGAAGGGTGATAGATCTATCAAATGATAATGTTACCAAACAGTCCACGCCTTTCTTTTAAGGTTTAGGAACTGGTATGATCGAACCAGCCGTGCGGATGGCAGGGCAACGCTGGAGAGCGACCCGAGGGCCGACACGGGCTACCGACAGGGCAGAGCAGACATGCGCTCTGCCTTTTTGCATCTGCCCTGTTGGTAGCCCAAAACCGATAAACTCAGAGCTTTCAAGCGGGTAGAGCATCGATTGTGGAAAGTAAGGATAGTCGGACATCTTCAACCAGACCATTTTCAGGATTGGGTAAATTGTGGAGTTGTTCGATCAAGTGCTCGATCTGGCGGCGGAGGGCACAAGGATTGAGTGATAGGCGCAAAGCTTCGAGTTGGGCTTGCTGATCGGGTGTCAGGGTGCCGAAAGCACATAGCCGGTCGAAGGGTGAACGGGCATCATCATAGATGCGCTTGAGGCGACCGTTGGATTGCGGTGAACTGAGTTTGTGTTGTAAGCGCATGACCGGCAGGAAGAAGTTGTGATACTGCCACAGGCACTCATAGAGCTGGTTGATCAACCTGGTTTGGGCCACAGTTTCAAAACGGTCGTAACCCACATAGGCACGCACCAGGCTGTGATTATTTTCTTCAACAAAGCGGTTGTCGTTCTTGCGGTAGGGACGGCTGCGAGACATCTCCAATCCGGGCAAGGTATTGCCCCAGAAGCGCAGCAGATGGTCGTTGAAGAATTCCGACCCGTTGTCGGGATGTAATTCGCGCACTGCAAAAGGCAGGCGCTGCAGGATACGCTCAAAGCCATCTCGCATGACCAGGTAGCTGCGTCCCAACACAGCCATGCACTCGCTCCAACCCGAGGCCACATCCACCATCTGGATAGTGTGCACATACTGGCCTGAAGCACTACCGCCACAATGATGCACCAGGTCAACTTCGAAATGTCCCGCCCGGACTTCATCCCAGGCAATCCGCCGCATGGGTATGCCTTGCAGGAGCGGGTTCGGAGCTGGTCGGCGTTGTTCCCGATAGGCAATCCGGGCTGTCATTTGACTACCCCGCTGCAGGATCCGCCGTACTGTCGCCACGCTGATCCACTTCAGATGCTCATACACCTCTGCCGTCACCTCCAGCTCCCCGTGCCGCTCTAAATGCTGCGCCATATTCACTAAATTCGGCCTCAGCCGCTCGGCACAGGGATAATCCAGGCTGTGAGCTATGACCCTAACCGCCTTTTCCACTGCTTCTCCATACGTCCGCCCGCGCTGTTTGCGCCGTGGCTTGCGCCCCAATTCACCGTGCAGCAACCGCAAGATCGATTTGCGATGCATCCCCATTACCGCCTCCATCTCGTCCAATAACTGGCTGCGCTTTCTGCGTTCCTTGACCTGCCAATAACGTATTCTCATCTTGTGTAGATACTTGCGCCGTTCGTCTATCGTCATTTCTAATGTTTCGGACATGGTTCCCTCGGTAACATTTTCTTTTGAGAGAACGATTATCCTTCAGTAACATTTTATTTGATAGAACGCGCCCTCCCCTTGACGGAAAACAGATGTGGTATAATCTGCCCGCTTGACTAGCCCTATCAGCGGTCAGAATTTGGCAAATCCCTATGCCAATAAAGAAAAACTGCTGGTATGGAGACCTGCTGAATAATAGATAAGGAGGTAGCAGACGTCATGTCGTTAGACAAGGAAACAAAAACCAAGTTAATGGAGGAGTTCTCTCGCCATTCGAAAGACACCGGGTCCCCGGAAGTTCAAATTGCGTTATTGACAAACCGTATCAATTCGTTAACCGATCATTTGCGCGCCCATAAACACGACGAATCTTCACGCAGAGGCCTGCTGATGATGGTAGGCCAGCGCCGGAGGCTTCTGTCCTATATACGTCGGAAAGATTTCCCGCGGTATATGGCGCTCACCGATGCGCTAAATATCCGCCGCAAGTAACGTTCGAATTGGTGCTTCTCTTTATCAGAGCAGCTTCACTCAACCGGTTATATACCATGAAGTGTTTTGGGGGTGGCTTTACAGCTCTCGAACATATCATAGAAAGTCATTTCGGATTGGACTATCCAGGATCAGCGACAATTTCCGCTGATCCTGCTTAAGTTAATAATCAATCACAACCCCCCCGTTGGGTATTGAAAGCTGGCGACAACCGATAGCGTATAAGCAAAGTTGTCGATAACTTTCAGTCCCTGACAGGGTGGGAACTACAGGAGACAACATGAAACCACAAGTAAAGAACTACCAGGTTGCCATTGGCACCAAAACCTTCAATATCGAAACCGGACATCTTGCTAAACAGGCCGGGGGGGCAGTCACTCTGCGCGTCGGTGATACGATGATCTTTGCATCCGCGACGATGAGCGATTCTATCCGTCCCGGGATCAATTTCTTCCCGCTTACAGTCGATTACGAAGAGAGGCTGTATGCAGGCGGGCGCATACCCGGCTCATTTTTCAGGCGTGAGGGACGACCGTCCGAAGAAGCTATATTGACTGCTCGGCTGACAGACCGACCCCTACGCCCGTTGTTCCCCAAGGATATGCGCAATGACGTACAGGTCATCCTGTACTCATTTTCAACCGACGGCGAGAACCCGATCGATATCCTGGCTGTGAACGCAGCCTCGATTGCGTTGATGATCTCCAATATCCCTTGGGGAGGACCGGTAGCGGCTGTGAGAGTCGGGTTGATCGAGGATGAATTTGTCATTAATCCCACCTTTGCAGATATGGAATATTCCGACCTGGACCTAAGACTGGCTGGCACGCGGGATGCCATTCTCATGGTGGAATGCGGCGCCAAAGAGGTGCCTGAGCAGGTCATGATCGAAGCGCTTGAGTATGGTCATCAGGCAATTCAACCGCTGATCGATATTCAGGAACAGATAGCGGCTGAAATCGGTAAACCAAAATCATCGTACGAGCCATTTGGCGTAGATGATTCTATTGATAGCGCGGTTGCAGAGCGGGCAACACAACCCTTTATCGATATTTTGAGCCAACCATATGAGAAAGAATCGCGCGATGATGCCCTCAACGCATTGCGAGAGTCGCTGCTCAAAGAATTCGCAGGAGAGGATGAATCCCTGCTTAATCCAGTGCGTGATGCATATGATAAGGTAGTGAAAAAAGCGGTCCGCCAGCAAATCCTAGATCAGGGCGTGCGTCCAGATGGAAGGAATTACACCGAGATCCGGTCGATCTGGTGTGAAGTAGATGTCAGCCCCCGCGCCCACGGGTCGGGTTTGTTCACTCGTGGAGAGACTCAGGTTTTGACCCTGGCAACCCTTGGCACGCCAAGCGAGGCTCAGGCACTGGACAACCTGTCACCCTCTGAGAGCAAGCGCTACATCCACCACTATAATTTCCCACCCTTCTCCGTTGGAGAAGTAAGGATGCTGCGTGGTGCCTCCAGACGGGATGTTGGTCACGGAGCGCTGGCAGAAAGAGCTTTGCTGCCGGTCATCCCACCCGAGGCAGAGTTCCCATATACTATGCGATTGGTGTCCGAGGTGCTATCCTCCAACGGCTCCTCCTCTATGGCATCTGTATGCGGCTCTACCCTGGCGTTGATGGATACCGGTGTGCCGATAAAAACCCCCATAGCCGGCGTAGCCATGGGTTTGGTCAAAGAGGAAGAAAGATACGCCATCCTGACGGACATCCTCGGTATTGAGGATCACCTGGGTGATATGGATTTCAAGGTAGCAGGCTCCAGAACCGGTATCACTGCCCTGCAGATGGATATCAAGATCAAAGGTCTTACATCAGAGATCATGTCAATCGCCCTGGAGCAAGCTCGGGTAGCGAGGCTCGCCATCCTCGACGAAATGCTGGCTGTCCTGCCTCAATCACGTCCCACACTCAAATCGCATGCGCCACGAATCACGATTGTGAAAATACCCGTTGATAAAATCGGCGCAGTGATCGGACCCGGCGGCAAGATGATCCGCAGCATTCAGGATGAGACCGGTGCGAAGATCGATATCGGCGAAGATGGTTCGGTGTATATCGCCTCCTCCGATGGAGAAAGCTCCAGACGCGCAGTAGAGCGCGTCGAAGCGCTTACAGAAACGCCGGTCGTCGGCAGGATCTATACAGGTCGAGTAGTCCGCACGACAGATTTCGGGGCTTTCGTAGAGATCCTTCCGGGTTTGGATGGGATGGTCCACATATCTCAGCTGGACACGGAACGCATAGAAAAAGTCGAGGACATCGCCAGGCTGGGCGAGGAGCTAACCGTGATGGTGACAGACATCGACCCGCAAGGCAAGATCCGTCTGTCCCGCCAGGCCGTTCTGGAAGGCTGGACAGTAGAGGAAGCAAAAGCCCGCGATCGCCGCGGAGGTGGTGGTGGTTCCGGCAGGGGAGGACCCAGGGGCTCACAGCGAGGGGGCAGACGCCCACCACGGGACCGGAGGTAAACCAGTCGTTAGCCAACAATCCTTGGGTATCTACGGACAGACCTTGTCCGTAGATACCCAAGGTCTTTTTAAATCAATCATCTCTATGGTGATTCACTATTCAACAAGGCCCGTTCGAACTGACTTACCCAAGTGGAGGCTATCCATTCTTGATAAGAGGTTTATCGATGTATTTTCATGATCCCAGCAAGAGGAAAGCAATACAAATCGTGCCAGGTTTCCAGGGGAGGACATTTTGGGGAGAAAATTTGATGCTTGTAGTAGTCACCATCGATGCTATGGCGTCGCTCCCTGAGCACAGCCACCCGCATGAACAAGCCGGTCTCGTGGTCAAAGGTGAGCTCGAGCTGACGATCGGCGGAGAAAGCAAATTGCTGGCCCCTGGCGACGTATATATGATCCCCAGCGGCGTCAGACACAGCGCTGTTGCAGGATCGGAACCCGTCCAGGTCCTGGACATCTTCACCCCCACCCGTGATGATCTGAAATACTAAATCCTGAAATTAGAGATATTGGGCTGGTTTGCGAGCTAAGTCGGTTTCTGCTCTACACGTCATCCTGCGTGGGTAGATAAGGCATATCCGGTCCGGCGACACCCAGGTGCTGGGAGATTGCCGCTCTCATCGCAGTCCGATCATCCCAGGGATATTCCGTCTCGCCAAAGCACATCGACTGCTCGTGACCTTTCCCCAGCAGCACCACTGCATCTCCCTCGCGCGCCAGCCCAACAGCGAACTGGATTGCTTCCCCCCGGTCGCGAAACTGCCAGAAAGTCGATCCTTCGATACCGCCTTTTGATCGGCATCCGCTGCTCATTTCAGCCAAAATCTCATCCAAAGACTCCGTCCGGGGATCCTCCGCGGTCAAGATGGTGATATCAGCCAGATCGGCTGATGTTTCAGCCATCATGCGCCTCTTTTCCCGGTCGCGTAAGCCAGCCGACCCAAAAACCGCGATCACCCTGCCAGGGTTCTCATCTTCAGCCAGCATCTGCCGCAGCGAGAGCAGCGCTTCGCGCAGCGCATTTGGCGTATGAGCGAAATCCACCATGCAGAGGAAATTCGCCCCCATATCAATCATCTCCATGCGCCCTGGAATAAAGCTTAGATTCTCGATCCCCTGAGCGGCAAATTCCGGCTGGATACCCAGAGCTGCAACAGTTGTCGCAATCGCGGCCAGACAGTTAGAGACGTTATAGCGGCCTCTCAAGGGCGATCGTACTGGAAATTTGAAATCCGAGCCTGAAGCAGTGAATTCTAATCCTCGGCGAGTGACTGAGATTTCTATCGCTTTGAGATCGGCGTCCTCCTGTGTTCCGTAACTTACTACGTTGATCTCTCCATGCTTCTGCAGATGCGGCTGCCGGACGTATCCATCCAGATAACTGAACGAGTGATCCTCTCGGTTTAGGACAGCTATACGCAGATCCGAGATTGGCTTCGATCCACCGGAAGCTAATACATCAAACAGGCTTGCTTTCGCAGAACGATATTCCGAGTATGACTTATGATAATCCAAATGTTCGTGGGTAATATTGGTGACCACACCGACATTGAAATCACATGCAGCGACCCGATGCTGGGCGAGACCGTGTGAAGTAGCCTCAAGGACAACATGGGTCAGCGACTCTGCAACCATCATAGAGAGATAATGCTGAATATCAGTTGCCTCGGGGGTCGTTACATGGAAACCTGTATCGATAACCTCTTCGCCGATGATGGCATTGACCGTCGAGATCAATCCCGTCCTCAACCCGGCTGCCTGCAATATTCGGAAGATCAGATTAGCTGTGGTTGTTTTCCCATCGGTTCCGGTAACACCGATCACTGTCAGCTGCCTGGAAGGATGACCATAATACGCGGCAGCAAGATAAGCTAATGCCTGCCGGCTGTTGGTTACCTGGATGTAAGGGATCGACGGTGATCCCCTAGCCCGTTCCCCTATGATCGCGAGCGCCCCTTTATCAATGGCCTCTGGGATATATGCATGCCCATCCTTTTCTCCACCGGTCAGGGCAAAAAATAGATCGCCGCGTTCAACCCGCCGCGAATCGAAAGACAGCCCGCTAATTGCTCCGCTGCTGCTCAGGCGCCCTCGAATATCGATAACCAGACCCTCTGGCAGACTGGCGAGAAGATATTCGAGCTTTACCCTTCGGGAATCTGAGGACTTCATAAAAACATCTACAAATCAGCTGAATCCAACCATAAAACCGGCCCCTAACAAATAGAGAAGTTACGCACTTGAGGGTGATATTGGCGGTGTGGGCGGGCTACGCCCGCCCGAACACCGCCATCCCCTTCCTACCTGCGTAAGCTCTAAAAACAATTAAACCATACGATCTCTGGTAGATACCAGAACTCGTATGGTTTAATCGATGGTAAGCAGTATTTAGCGTATCGTCTGGCTTAGGTTGTTTAATTGACCGGCGACTGATCCATCCAGCACTTTGTCCCCGACGCGCACGACAAGCCCACCGAGGATAGAAGGATCAACACGGAATGTAACCGTTGCCTGACTGCCAGTCTTTGAAAGGATATCTCGTTTCACAGCCTCCTGCTCATCTGATGTGAGGGGCAGCGCGCTGGTAACTTCTGCCGAAGCACCAGAGAGGCTGGCATCTTCCAGTACGACAACTCTACCGGATTTAACTCCCGAGAAGAACTCTTCGATCAGGGTATGCTGGCGTTTATCGTCCAGCGCTTCGCCAATCAGGCGCTGAGTTGCCGCCATAGCTAACGCAGCGATCTGACCACGCACATCAGATAGGATACGATCCCTTTCTTGTGCTGCTTCGGCAACAGCATCCTCTCGGAGCTTTGTCGCCGCTGCTTCTGCTTGTGCCATGACATCTCTCGCAGCACCTTCCGCCCTCTCGGTCGCTTCACGTACTTTTTGAGAGGCTTCTGTTTGTGCCTTGGCAACAATCTCCCGCGCATCTTTTTCAGCGTTGGCGCGCGCCTCTGCTGCTACACGGGCATCCTCAATTCCTTGAGCGATATTCTTCTTGCGGTTTTCCAGCATGTTGATGATCGGTTTGTACGCCCAGGCGTACAGCAAAACCAGCACGATGCCAAAGTTGAAAACCTGGAAGAGAAAGAAACCTAAATTTATTCCCAAAGCTGCCATAAGCAGTTCGCTCCTTTTCTGTAGGGCTTATTTACGCGGCAAAGATGATAATCAATGCCACAGCCAGGGCATAAATCGCAACTGCTTCGGCGAATGCCATACCCAGGATCATGTTTGTTTGGATGATCGGGGCAGCATCAGGATTACGTCCCATCGCCTGGACACCACCTGAGGCAGCAATACCTACACCCACACCGGCACCGATCGCGCCGACCATAGCCAGGCCAGCACCTAATAGTTTCAAACCGGCAACAAATGCAACTGGATCATTCATTTTTCCCGTCTCCTCTAGAAATTGTAATGATAACGGAAACTCAGTTCCGCGATTAATGGTGCTCTTCTGCGTGCTCATCCCCGTGATGGCTCACCAACGCCATGCTGATAAACATGGTTGCGAGCAGGAAGAACACATATGCCTGTATCATGCCAAAGAATATTTCAAAGAAATACAAACCCGGTGGGATGATGATCGGGAGCAGAGAGCCAACGATGGCCAGCAGCAGCGCGCCGGCGAAGATATTGCCGAACAACCGGAAGCTGAATGAGAGGATCTTGGCAAATTCAAGGATCAATTCAAGGAACCCAACCCCGAAGTCGATGATCCCAAATACTCCACCACGGATTAGTCGACCAAATTGGAAGAACTTACTAAAGTATCCAGGACCAACTGCCATCACGCCATAGACCTGGGTCATCAGCACTGCAACAACCGCAAGTGCGAAGGTGAAATTAAGGTCAGTGGCCGACCCACGCAGGAATGGGATGACATGACAATATTCGCATACGTCATGCTCTTCTGCTTCGCCATGTCCTGCCTCGGTCAATTCTGCATGCTCAGCTTCATCCACAATATAGACTTCAGATTGATCCGGGTCGATTGCATAAACCGGCAGCGCCCCGATTGAAAACAGTTTGACTGGTGCGTAAGCATAGCTGGTATGATGCGGGGCTTCCAGATAGCCGATGCTCTCGAAACCTGGGACCAGTTTAACCATATTGGCGACGAAGATCAGCAAGAAAATCGTGGCGACAACGGGAACGATGCGCCAGGCCCATTTTCCTGTCGCTCCCTCGACTGTGTTCCATAGGAACTCAACGATCGCTTCAAATGCATTGTACATTCCGCTGGGGATTAAATTACCACTCCGAGCAAACCGGAAAGCCCCGATAGCCAGGAGGATTAGCAGCACATCGGTGATCAAGGTCGCAAGGATCGTGTTCGTGACCCATGACCCATACCAGACTGGCTCGGCCGGCAGGACAACTGTTGGGCTGATCGGCTTAAGGATCGAAGGGCCGATGTATGCACAATACACGCCTAGCAGAATGAGAGCCAGCACGATCCAGCGCTTGACCGGAGTACGTTTTTTCGTTTCGACTTCACTCACCTGAATTTTCCTCCTTGTCCGTTTCATCCTGTTCTTTCACAAGTGGAGGCTGCAGATCTTTTGTCGCCCGTTTAGCAACCCAAAATGTCAGTACCAGTGCGAGTGGGGCGGATAGTATTACAAGACCAACCGTGAATAAAGGCCTCGTTCCTAAAACTCTATCTAGCCAGATCCCACCGAATACCGCTGCAATCACGATGACCAGTGTGATGCAACCCACCTCTCCCCCAACTGTGATGGCCTTCGTGTTGAAGGCAGCCATCCAGTTGTACTGCTCTGGCGGGGGGCTTTTTTGGCTCATGACGCCGCGAATTTTATCACAAATTCAAAATCCATCCAACTTAAAACAGTGATGCAGCCGCGGAGTTTGAGATCATGATCCAGGGCGCAAACACTGTTCCGACCAGGATGATCCCCAGACACAAGAAGATAATGCCTAGGGCATATGGTCGCGTAACCGGCAGAGGTTTCTCCTCATCTTCAGAGCGGAACAGGTACACATGCTTGAGTACTGTAAGGTAGTAGTAAAGACCGACAATCGAATTAAGTACGCCGATTACAGCCAGCCACACCATATCTGCCTCGACTGCGGCAGCAAATACAGCAAATTTCACAATAAAGCCACCAAATGGCGGCATGCCCGCCAGAGACAGGAAAGAAACCAGCATCGCCATGGCTAACCATGGAGAACGACGGCTTAAACCTGCGTATGATGCGATTTCATCCGTTCCGGTAATCCGGCCGACAACTGCCACAATCCCAAAAGCAGCCAGATTGGTAACCACATAGACGATCAGGTAAAACACGACGCTGGAAGCGCCCAGGTAAGAAACTGCCACAAAACCGATCATGGCATACCCGGCATGGGCGATGGAAGAATACGCCAACAGACGTTTGATATTCTTCTGTGCCAGGGCGATCAGGTTACCGAGGGTCATGGTAGCGACCGCCAAAGCAGCGACCACAGCACCCCAGTATGGTGAATATTCTGGAAAGACCGCCAGGAAGAACCTCAACAGTACTGCAAAGCCTGCCGCCTTCGAAGCCGTAGACAGGAAGCCTGCGATTGGTGTCGGTGCTCCCTCGTACACATCTGGAGCCCAGAAATGCAGAGGTACGGCGGAGATCTTAAACCCGAAACCGATCAATACCAGCAGCAGGATGCCCACAAGAGTAGCAGTCCCGAGCACGCCTTGCTGGACCTGGAGAGACAGCTCGTAAAGATTTGTTGTCCCGGTGAAACCGTACAGCAGGGTAAAACCATAAAGCATCACAGCGGAGGTCATCGCCCCGAACAACAGGTATTTGAATCCCGATTCGGTTGATTTATCATCACGGATCAAAAAGCCAGCCAATATATATAACGGGATCGAGGTTGTTTCGATTGCCAGGTAAAGCATAATCAGGTCCGCCGAAGCCTGCCATCAGCATCATGCCCAGGGTGGAAGCGAGCATCAACAGGTAATATTCACCGCGATTCCCCAGCCTCGGTAGATCCATCGAGAATAATGCCGTGATCGCAGCCGCGAAGAGGAATAGCATCCGGAAGGTGAAGCCCAGCCAGTCCTGCATGAGCATCCCCCCCCACATCAGCTGTGATTCATTCCCGGGCCGCGATAGGATCAGACCCAAGACCAGTGCCAAACCGAGACCAACAGCAACCACCCACCCTAAATTCCGTCGAAATTTTTCTTTGAGAGCCAGATCGAGGAATAGGACGAAGACTGCCAAGAGAACGACCAGGATCTCCGGTAGTATTGCTACAATCATCCAGGGTTCAAATAAGATCTGATCCACTATGCACCTCCCAACAGGCGCAGAATATTATCCACACCGGATTCGACCATCCCTACCATGATATCCGGGTAAACACCGATAACGATCAGGATCGCTGATAAGAATACCAAAGCCAGCTTGTCCAGGGAGGTGACATCTTTGATATGACCTTCCAGCTCCTCCGGCATCTTGGTGAAGAAGACCCGACCGATGATCCGTAATATATACGATGCGGTGATGACGATAGATACTGCTGCCAGGATGGCAATCCACGGACTGCGTCCCCAAACTCCCATAAAGATTGGAAACTCAGCGATAAATCCCGAGAATCCGGGCATACCCATTGAGACCAATCCCCCGACAATAAACGCCAGGGTAACCAAGGGCATCACTTTGTTCATGCCACCCAGCTTGTTAATCTCGCGTGTGTGTGCCTGGTCGTAGATCATCCCGACGACGGCAAAGAATAGTGCCGTCATGACACCATGCGAGAACATCTGCACGCCGGAACCTAACAATCCATCCTGGTTCAGGGTTGCGAAGCCCATCATCACCAGTCCCATATGTGAGACCGACGAGAATCCGATAACATACTTGAAATCCGATTGCACCAGGGCGATGTAGGCACCATATACCACATTTATCAAAGCAAGCAGTATGATCCAGGGCATATGCATCTTTGCGCCTTCTGGCATCAGCATAATGCCCACACGCAGGGCTGCAAATGCACCCAGCTTCATCAAAACACCAGCGTGGAACATGGAGACAGCCGTCGGGGCAGCGACGTGCCCATCCGGGCTCCAGTTGTGGAAGGGGAAGATACCTCCCAATATAGCAAAACCGAAGAAGACGAAGGGGAACCAGAATCGTTGGAACTCAGCAGAAAAGCCAGCCCTTTCCAGCTCAAGCATGTCAAATGTACCCAGACCGGAGACGAAGTACATCGCCAGCGCTCCGACCAGGGCGATGACCGACCCGATGAACAGGTACAGCGTCAGCTTCATTGCTGCATATTCGCGAGTTTCTTTCCATCCCCAGATCGCGATCAGCAGGTACATCGGGAACACGGCGATCTCGTAGAAGAAGAACAGCATGAATAAGTCAAGGGCAACGAATACACCAAATACGCCCGTTGCCAGGATGAAGAGGAAGGCAAAGAACTCACGCGGCCGGTCATCGACACCCCAGGAGATCAGGACGCCGGTGAACATGACCACCCCGGTCAGCAGAACCAGCGGGGCGCTGATGCCATCCACACCTACATGATAGGAAATACCGAATTGCGGCAGCCAGCTGTATTTTTCGATGAACTGGTACCCGCCTGCCCCAACATCATAGGAGAAATACACCCAGACCGACAATGCCATTGCAATGGTTGCGGCGGCGAGGGCGGTAACCCGTGTCTCTGTCTTGCGCTCAGCTGGATAAAGCAGCATGAGCACCCCTGCAATGATTGGGGTAAAGACGATTACGCTCAGGATTGGAAATTGCATTCTTCACCTCGATAAGCGGTGTTCATTTTTCATATCTCCTCGGATGAAGTTTTTTGTCAGGCACCGAGCAGAATAGCATTTTATTTTTATGCGCCATGGAAGAACATTGCGATGGCGCGATTGATAACATTTAAAATCCATGCCGGCCATATGCCGATCCATAACATCAGCACCAGCAGAGGGGCGATCACGACGATCTCGCGTGCGTTGATCTCGCTGATATGCCCAGCCCATTTTTCGTTCAGCGGTCCATGCAGCACCATTTTGATGCCTTTCAGGATATATGCCCCGGTGAACAGCAGACCGATCATTGCCAGGGCTGTGTAAACAGTCAGGATCGGCCACGAGCCTCTCACCACCAGGAACTCCGAGATAAATCCATTCAAACCCGGCAATCCAAGCGAAGCCATTGAAGTAAATATGAGGATCCCGCCATAGACCGGGATCAGCGGGAATAGACCGCCGTATTCATTCAGGTCGCGGGTGTGGGTGCGCTCATAGATCACGCCAACCAAGAAGAACATACCCGCCGCTGATAGACCATGGTTGAACATCTGCAGGACTGCCCCCTCCAGGGCGATGGCAGCATTGTCTGTGTTAATGGCGAATGCAGCCGCAGCAATACCCAAAACGACAAAGCCCATGTGGTTTACGGATGAGTACGCTACCAGCCGCTTGAAATCATTCTGCCCATAGGAGGCAAAGGCTCCGAAAATAATTGCCATCACGGCCAGGAAACCCAATGCTCCAGCAAAGGTCTTGGCTTGCTCAGGATAAAGCGGCAGAACCAGTCGCAGGAAACCATACGCCCCGAGCTTCAGCAGCACGCCTGCCAGGATCATCGATCCGGCGGTAGGGGCCTCGGTATGCGCATCTGGGAGCCAGGTGTGAAACGGCCAGATCGGCACCTTGATCGCAAAGGCTATGGCAAAAGCCCAAAATGCGATTGCTTTCACGGTCCCTATCGGAATGCCAAACAGAGGCTGGTTTAGTGCAGGCCAGACTTCATACAGCTGTAGAAGGTCGAATGTTCCCGATACGACACCGATCATCTGGATTGCCAGCAGCAGTCCCAAAGAGCCTGCCATTGTGAAAACGATGAATTTGAACGAGGCATAGTTGCGCGCAGGCATCTTTCGCCCACCCCACAGCTCGCGCTCGCCTTTCTCGCTTCCCCACTGGTTGATCAAAAAGTACATCGGTACCAGGCCGATCTCCCAGAAAAGGAAGAAAACCAGCAGGTCTAATGAGAGGAAAACGCCGAGAAGCCCGGTCTCCAACATTAAGAACAGGATCATATAACTCTTGACCCGGTCGGTAATATTGAAGGAAGCTAATATCGCCAGCGGGGTCAGCAGCGTAGTCAGCAAGACCATTGTCAGGGAGATGCCGTCCACTCCAACGTGGTATGACGAATTGATCGGAGCATACCAGGTAGCCTGCTCTTCGAACTGGAACCCTGGCAGATCGGACTGGAAGTTAAACCAAAGGGCAATCGATAGCCCCAATGGGATTATGCTGAGGGCAAATGCCAGCCAGCGGATGAGGCTCACCTGGTCACGCGGGATCAAAACCAATACCAGCGCACCGATAACCGGTGAAAAAAGGATGAGTGTAAGCAGGTAATTCGAGATAATATCCATAGTTATTTCCTCATCGATTCGGCTTACGGCGCCGAGGTCAGCAGATAGTAAAAGAGCACGCTGAACGCTGCCAGGCTTACCAGGGCAACAATCATGTACTGCTGCACTTTACCGGATTGGATGAAGCGGAACGTCCGTCCTAACCGCTTTGTGCCCTCACCCAGTAGATCACCTGACCCATTTACAATCGGCTTATCGATGTAATTGCGCAGGAAGGAACCGATGATGGGCGATGCGTATGCCACCCAATGCAGCGCCCCATCGATGATCTTCCTGTCAAGAAACAGATAGGTGAAATTTCTCGAGAGTGTGTAGGCCGGCTGGACGAATACCCTATCGTACAGCTCATCGAAGTAATATTTATTCTTGAGCAGGGTATAGATAGAACCAAGTGAAGACTCGAGCGGGTCCTTATCTTCAGCTTTTATTCTCCGATACATCAACCATCCTAAGGTAATTCCCCCAATAGATACAACCAACGAGGTTAGCAGTGGAATAATGCTGAATTCGACCGCTTCCGGATGCTCGAGCAGTGAGCCACCCACGTAATCGTGGAACCAGTTGGGGAAAAGGTTGCCGATGATAGGGAATTTTTCCGGGATGCCCGTCCATCCGACTGATATTGCAAACAGGCTCAAGATGATCAGCGGTACGGTCATCGTCCAGGGAGTTTCGTGAGCATGTTCGGCGACCTCGGTGCGGGGCTTGCCAAGGAATGTCAGGGTGATCTGGCGCATGGTATAGAAAGCAGTCAGCAAAGCTGCCAGGGCTAATGTGATGAAAACTACGGTATAACCATGCCCCCAGGCATCTGACAGGATCTCATCTTTAGACCAGAACCCCGCCGTAACCAGCGGAAAGCCAGCCAGCGCCAAACCGCCGATCAGGAATGTGATGAAGGTGATCGGCATCTTCTTGCGCAGCCCGCCCATATTGAACATATCCTGCGGGTCAATATGCTGGCCGGTATGCATGACGCCGTGTTCCATTCCGTGGATTACCGAGCCCGAACCAAGGAAAAGCAGCGCTTTGAAGAATGCATGCGTGACCAGGTGGAAAGCGGCTGCAACGTAGGCACCGATCCCCAGGGCAGCGATCATGTAGCCAAGCTGCGAGATGGTCGAATATGCCAGCACCCTTTTGACATCATTTTGGGCGACAGCAATCGTAGCAGCAAATAGAGCGGTAAACGAGCCGATGAAGCCCATCAGCAGCATCGGCGCTGTAAGGTGACCGTGCTCGAACCCGGCTGAGAGCAGGGGATATGAGCGTACCACCAGATAAACACCAGCCGAGACCATCGTGGCGGCATGGATCATAGCAGAGACCGGTGTAGGGCCTTCCATTGCGTCCGGCAGCCAGACGTGCAGCGGCCATTGGGCAGATTTACCGATCGTGCCGATGATGATCAGGATGCCGATCAGCCCTGCTGCGGAGAGACCCAGGAAACCCGATGGCGTGGCAGCCAGAGAGCTCAAAACTTCCTGGTTGTAGAATATTTCCCGGTAGCTGAGCGTTCCGGTTGCGGAGTACAGATATACAATACCCAACAACAGGAATACATCTCCAATACGGGTGGTCATAAAAGCTTTGATCATCGCTGCTCTGGCGCTTGGTTTGGCATACCAGAACCCGATCAGAAGGTAGGAGCATAAGCCCATGATCTCCCAGCCGATGAAGAGGGTAAGCAGGTTGTCGGAGATGACAAGGGTATACATACCGGCAGCGAATAGGCCGATAAATGCGAAGAAGCGAGCATACATCGGTTCGATCGACAGGACTTTGTGAGAGTGTCCATGCTCATCGGTGACTGTGGCTCCATGGGGGGGCAAGCCCGGCATATCATGGTCACCCTTCGGCTGTCCGTAATTTTGGTAGCCAACGCTGTAGATGAATATCATCAAAACAGTCCAGGCGACGAAGAACAATGTTGCTACCGTCAGCGGATCAACCAAAATGCCGATTGTGAAAACCGTATCGCCTGTAGGCAGCCAGGGTATCGTGGAATGGAATGGATGCTCACCAAGATGCTCGACCTGCACGGCGCGTATAAAAACGATCATACTTCCCAACCATGACAGGGCGGCAGCTCCGACAGCAATCGTATGGCTAAGCGCTTTCCGCCGGTTGGTAAATAGGATCACCAGAAGGAATGCCAGCAAAGGGGGGAGTGGGAGCAGCCAGGTAATCAATTCTGTAGACATAATTACTCCTGAAAAAAACGTGTTCTTTCAGATAATCGCTCGAGACCCGCTTAATATTTCAACATATCGATCTCCTCCGCCACAACCGTATTACGGCGCCGGTAGATCGAAATAATCAATGCCAGACCCACAGCTACTTCGGCGGCAGCGACTGCAAAGACAATTACTGCAAACACCTGCCCGCCGATAGCCTGTGGTGTAACGTAGCGCCAGAATGCAACCAGGTTGACGTTGGCTGCATTGAGCATCAGCTCAACCCCGATCAGGATTGCAACAGCATTCTTACGCGCCAGTACTCCGAACAATCCAATGGCAAATAAAGCTGCCGAAAAAACCAGATACCAGGATATTGGGATCATTCGTACACCTTCCTATGACTTTCTTTCCCAGGCAATGACGATGGCACCGACCAGGGCTGCCAGCAGCAGAACCGAAGCAACTTCGAAGGGGATTACGTATGCGCTTGGCGATACCAGCGCCGCCCCAAGCTGGCGAATTGTATCTGTCCTGGGGCTGATTTGTTCAGCAGTCATGCTGAAACCTTTCCATCCAGATACCAGCCAGACCAGCCCGGCGAACATCAGAACCGCAATGAATGCCGCCCAACCCCAATTCGCATTGAGCTGCGAATCCAGACTGTCTCCTACCAGTTGTCTGGTAAGCATGATAGCAAAGATCATCAATATGGCAATTGCCCCGATATAGATGACCACCTGGGCAACTGCCAGGAAACTCGCATTGAGCAGTACGAAAAATATGGCGATCCCTAACAAAGCTAGCACCAGCCACAACGCCGCATGCACCAGGTTGCGGGTTGTGACGGACATCAAGCCGGAGCCCAGCGTTACCACCGCAACGATGATGAAGATGATTTGTATTCCAGTCATGAAATTGCTCCAACTTTTATGATCGGGATGAAGAAATTGGCGATGCAGGCGGTACTGCGACCGGCATCGGTTCGGCAACCTGCACCCTTTCTGTCCTGGCGTATCTGCGCAGGACCTGCAGGGTGCCCCAGAGCATGATCAAATTGGCGAGCAGCATCGCGACCACGTACTGCCATTCGGGTAATCCCAAGAGCAGCTTGTGCAAAACTGCTGTGACCAGCAAAACCACAAGCGACAAAGGCGTCAGGAACTTCCAGTTGAAATTCAACATGTGATCGATGCGGATGCGCGGCAGTGAGTATTTCACCCACATGATGACCCAATAGAGGAAGAAGGATTTTAGAAAGAAATAGAAGACGCCCAGTATCGGATATGTCTCAGCACCTGGTCCACGCCAGCCGCCTAAAAACAACGAGGCAACAATTCCACCCATTGTCAAGGCGTGCAGCAGTTCTCCAGCGTAGAATAAGCCAAACTTCATGCCGGTATATTCAATATGGAACCCGGCCACAATCTCAAACTCGGCTTCGACCAGATCGAACGGTGCACGTCCCAGCTCGGCGATCGCCGAGATAAAAACGATCAGTGCAGCCATCGGGGCAACAACTACATACCACACTGGGCTTTGAGCAAATACGATCGTGTTTATCCCCATGCTCCCCGCCAAGATTACCGGCACCATGATAGCGATGACCATCGGCACTTCATAGGAAACCATCTGTGCGACCGTGCGAGCCGCGCCGAGTAATGCGTATTTATTGTTCGAGGCCCACCCAGCCATGATGATCCCGAGCGTGCCCAGCGCACCAACGGCAACGAAATATAGGACGCCAACGTTAAGATCTGTTCCGACGATGGTCGGTGCCAATGGGACAACTGCCCACAGCAAGAGCACGGTTGCCAGTGCCATTATTGGAGCCAGGTTATAGACAAACCTGTCCGCACCGATAGGCGTAATGTCCTCTTTGATGAGCAGTTTGATCACATCCGCTATCGGCTGGATCAGACCGAAAGGTCCTAAGCGGTTCGGACCCAGGCGGTCCTGGAACCGGGCGACAACCTTTCGCTCAACCCAGACGAGCAGGATATCAACAATAAGCACGAATGTAGCAATTGCCACCACACCTATAATGGCGAGAATGACCGCCACCCATCCTGGAGCTAAACCCCAACCCAGGAATAAGCTTTCCAACCATTGTCCTACTGCAGTCACCGGATCACCCATGAATTACTCCTGATAGAACTTAATTCTGGTCAGTTAACATAGATAAGGCTGGTGGGGGCTCCCATCAGCCTTATCGTTACTGTAATTGATTTTATATCCACTCAAGTGCACCTTTACGCCAGGCATACACAAATCCAACAATAAGTATCAAGACAAACAGCACACCTTCGAGAACAGCGAATAATGGCAGCTGTTCAAATGCGATAGCCCACGGGAACAGGAAGACAAGCTCCACATCGAATATCAGAAATACCAGGGCGAAGATATAGTACTGGATGCGGAACTGGACCCAGGTATCTCCGACCGTTTCGATACCACATTCATATGTCTGGTTTTTCAGCGGGCTGGGTTTTCGTGGAGCGATTATTCGGGGGATCAGGAGTGCTAAGAGAGGAAAGACAGGTGCCAGTACCAAGAACACACCTATAAATAACCAGTCGTTAAGCATGGACGCTCCTTGTATTATATAGAAGTAGACATGCTACTGCATCAAGAATGCGCACATACACGTTCTTGATGCCCTCGCCGCTTGTCGTTACTGGCTTTCATCGTCTGAAGACTGACCAACGGCTGACATTTTACCATAATCTATTATGGATTGCCATGTTACAAGTTTCACACAACCTGTCTGACATCTATTACATCTCATGATAATTTCATGCGAATCACAGCCGTTTTAGGGTAAACTGAACCCACAAGATATGATTAACGGTATGTACTGTAGAACGGAGGACAAGTAAGTGTAATGGAGAAAGCGAAAAGAGTTACGACCAGTGCCCGTTGGTGGGACCTGCCGGCAGCAATCATCTTGTTGGTTATATTGACGACCGCATTTTCCCGTCTGATTGCTACTGAATGGACCCGCGGATTGGTGGTCACCCGGTACATCACGTATATCGGATTGATTGCCGGGTTGGCTATCGGGCAAAGCCGCTTCTCACCGAGAGTAGCAGCCTTCTTCGCGTTTGCATATGGGCTCTTTGTCGTTCCCTGGCGGTTAGGCATGCTCATGGGAGAGGCGATCTTATGGGATGAACGGCTGATCAGCATGGGCGGCCGCCTCCAGGTGATCATCACCCAGCTCTCGAAAAGGCAGGCGGTCACCGACAGCTTCCTCTTCCTGGTCCTGATGGGGATCCTGTTTTGGGTGCTGACCGTGCATGCTGGATATACATTGACCCGCTACGCCAATCCATGGCGGATAATCATTCCGACGGGTGTGGCACTGGTTCTTATCCACTCCTACGATGCGTATTTGACCAGCCGTGCCTGGTACCTGATTGTATTCCTGTTTTTCTCATTGATCCTCGTCGCCCGGCTCGTTTATCTGCACAACCGCAGCCGCTGGACAAAAACGAATACGTATATCCCACCCTATATCGGGGTGGACTTCGTTCGCATCGCGCTGGTTGCAACCATAGCCCTGCTTCTATTGTCCTGGACGACACCTGCGCTGGCTGATTCCCTTCCCCAGGCGCAAGACGTGTGGACTAGGTTGAAGCAGCCCTGGAACGAGATGCGCAATACGCTGGACAACGCCTTTGCTTCCCTGCGATCAACCGTTGGCATCGTCTCCGACTACTATGGACCAAACCTATCTCTAGGGAGAGGCACACAGTTAACCGACCGGCAGGTGTTCACTGTATTGGTACCCGAAGATATTCCGGATGGCGTTCGGCTGTACTGGAAAGCTCGCAACTACGACACCTACCAGGGTGGGTGGAGCAGCACATTGCTCGCTACCGAGCTGGTCGATTCGAATTCATTCGATTTGAAATTCCCAGATTCCGAAGATAATGCGCCGGGTCAATTCCCCTTTACCTTCCGAACTGCCTCCCCGGTTTCAACTCTTCTCACACCTCATCAGACAGTCTGGGTAAGCCGGCCGGTGAAGCTGGAGCTAGAATACAACGATCAAGGGGAAGCCGACCTGGCAACTATCCGTGCGACGCCGCCAATTCGGGCGGGTGAGCAGTACGATGTGCGCTCATCGTTTAACAGTGTTTCGATTGCTGCGATGAAAAACGCCGGCTCAGACTATCCAACTTGGGTAACAGAAAAATATCTCCAGCTGCCAGAGACAATCACTCCGCGCACCAGGGATCTGGCCAGCCAGTTGGCAACAGGCAAGGAGACCCCATACGACGTTGCGGTAGCGGTTACCAACTACCTCCGGCAGAATATCGAGTACAGCGAGACCATCCCTGCATTACCAACCGATCAAGATCTTGTCGATTGGTTCTTGTTTGATTTCAAACAAGGATTTTGCAACTACTACGCCACATCTGAGATAGTGCTTCTAAGGGCAGCCGGGATACCTGCACGCTTGGCAGTCGGCTACGCTCAAGGCGAGCCGGTGGAAGGTACCAACGCTTTTGTCGTACTGCAGCGCGATTCACATGCCTGGCCTGAAGTCTACTTCCCGGGCATCGGCTGGGTTGAATTTGAGCCCACCGTATCCCAGCCGGCTATCATACACCCGAGCGGTGAGACGAACAACAACGGTCCAGAGCCAGGATCGAATCCTAACCAATCTGAGCTGGATCGCGGGGATAATTTCAACGACACGCTCTTGCGAGAATTGGAAGATGCCAATAGAGCTACTGCCCGTGCTGCGACCACCCGTGCAATCGGCGCAGGCGGCGCTATCATTGGATTGATAGTGGTTCTGGTATTGATCGCTCTGCCGCTGATCCGCAAAAATCGGCTCTATGAAAGGCTCCCGAATATCCCAATCTCGCTGGAGAGCAGCCTGCGCAGATTTGGTTTGCAACCGCCTGCTTTCTTGCTTGAATGGGCACTCCGCGCCCGCCTCTCCCCGTTGGCTCGTTCTTACCATGAGATCAACGCTGCATTAAAACGACTGGGGAAGAAACCGGCTTTGACAGACACACCCGCAGAGCGAGTTGCCTCCCTCGAACATGAGCTGCCTCCAGCTGGCTCGCCTGCACACAAGCTGTTGGCAGAATACCAAAGCGCGACCTACAGCCAGGACTATCACCCAGATATGAATATTGCCCAGCAAACAAGCAAAGAGATCAGAGCTGTCTCTCTCCGGGCATGGTTTCAGCGTCTGATCAGCAGGGAGGGAGACGGCAAGTCAGCCTCCCGGCACTCGTGAGAATGCCATCACGGGCAACGATCTAGGTCAATTCCGGCAAGTACTTATCAGCAAATAATGCCGGCGCGCCACCGGTATGCCAGAAGAGCAGCGATGATCCGGGTGGGAAAAAACTAGACCTGATCAGGGCGACCATCCCTCCTGCCGCTCGCCCGGTATAGACGGGATCCAGCAGGATGCCTTCATGGCGAGCAAAAAGCGATATCGCCTCTCGCTCCAACTGACTGATTACGCCATATCCTCCCCCCAGGTAATCATCATTCACCAGAACATTGTCGGGATGGAATTTATAGTTCACACCAAGCAAAGCAGCAGCATCAGAAGCCAGACCTGATACACGCTGTTTCAGGTCATTGGCACGCTCATCAATGCTAATACCCAGGATCTTGCTGTCAAGACCGGCTATCTGTGCCCCAAGCACCATACCTGCCTGAGTCCCTCCGGAGGAGGACGGAAATACAACCCAATCCGGGCGGATATTCTGATAGCCAAGCTCCTGAACTGCCAGGGCATATGCGACTGCGCCGATAGGATTCGAACCACCGTATGGGATCAGGTATGGCTGGCGCCCACCCATCATTGCTTCTTCGAATGTCTCCCGCAGGACGGCTTCGCGGGGCTCGCCGCGCATCCATACAATCTCAGCCCCCAGGACCTGATCCAGGAACAGGTTACCAGATGACCTTTCGGGAGGCTCACCAGCCAGAACCAGGATGCAGTCAAAACCAAATTTGGCTGCAGCTGCTGCGGTCTGGCGGCAGTGGTTGGATTGCGCTGCCCCGGCAGTTATCAGCGTGCGGGCGTCCTTCTGCCGGGCATCCGCGACCAGGAACTCTAGCTTCCGTGTCTTGTTGCCTCCCAGCGCCAACCCGGTCTGGTCGTCCCGTTTTATCCACAACTCTGGACCTCCCAGGTGCTCGGATAACCTGGGCAGCGGCTCGACCGGAGTTGGAAGGTGAGCGATTTGAACACGCGGCAGTTCTTTCATCAAGGGGACTCCTGTTATTTATAATCAATTCTGTTCTTGTCTAAGACGCGTCATTCCTCGCCGGCGCATTAAATCAATGATCTTCGGCAGTAACTGGGTGTATATTCGATACAATTGGGGTTTAACCGGCATATCCCAGGCCCCCAAATGGCGGATAACGCTACCGCCAAACCCGTCTTTGAACCGGTATACCCCCCAGAGCGGATCGCTTTCTTCGAAGATGTCCGGTGCTCCCCACATGTCGTAGGAGGTACATCCGTATGCTCTCGCCCGCCGCATTGCCTCCCATTGCAGCAGATGGTTGGGCATCTTTTCGCGATGTTCCTGCCGCGACATTCCGTACAGATACCAAGCCTGCCCGGCGAAGCGGAATATGATGACCGCCGCCACCGGGCTGCCCTCAACTTCCGCGATGATTGGCTCGGCTATTCCGGCAGCCAAGAATGTCCGCCACAGGTCCAGATAGTACCGCTGGTCCCTTATGACAAATCCATCCCGGACAGAAGTCTCTGCGTACATCATATAGAGCATATCCAGATCATCAGATGTACCTGAACGTACTTTGACCCCTTTCCTTGCTGCCAGACGAACGTTATAGCGGGTCTTTTGCTTCATACTCGCAAGCAGTTCATCCTCGGTCGGTCTAAGATCCACAAGCACCGTATTGCGGAACTGTACTTGCTCCGAAGAGGACACCCAACCTGCCTCCAGGAGATCATCTTTCACGCCAATACCCGTTGGGTCATCACTTGCCCCATCAGAGTCCGGTACGCCGGATCCCAGACGCAGGTCAGGGTCGATCTTCACCAGGATCGCACCCTTCCGGCGAGCGATGCCGACCAGATCATCCAGTATCCGCTTCCGTACAGGGACATCAGCCCAATCAGCGATCACCGGTCCTTTCGGGGCATACATAATTTGCACCGGTAGTCTGACCCCGGCAGCGGTTAACGTCCTGCTCAGTACCAGGGCTGCTCCAACGACAGATTCTCTCGACTCTGGCAGCGCATGTTCGAGGCCAGCTACATCGCCACGCTCAACCCATATACAGTGAATAGGTTCCCAACCGTAAAGTGACTTAATGTATCCCCACTCCCAGGATTGCAGGACATGTGCCCCCGGCAGACCATTTAAAAGGTTATTCCACCCAGCGGAGTTTATGGCTGACGAGCCGATCGTCTTTTCCATTTCGCTACGAATCCACCTGCCTCCGCTTCACCCACCAGCGGTACAGCAGGTATAGCAGAGGGTTATAGACACGCTGCCAGGGACCCAGGGAGCGTCGCAGGCTCCCTCCAAAACCACGCTTGAAGCGATATACTCCCCAGAGGCCATCGCTGCGCTGGAGAAAATCGTTTTCCAGTTCAGCCTCGTCAGCATCCGGCACGCCCCATAGATCGTACTCCAGACAGCCACGCTGGCGTGCCCAACGCATGGCTTCCCACTGCAGCAGATAAGTTGGCATATGCTCCCGGTGCCGGTCGCTCGAGGCGCCATAGAAATACCATGCTCGCTCGCCAAACGCAAATACCATCAATGCTGCAACCGGTGCGCCATCAAAATCAGCAGTTAAGATCAGAACAGCGGCCATCTGGAGCAAAAAGTGCGTAGGCACGCTGGAAATATTCCAGGCTGTGAACCCCAAACTCATTGCGCTCGCCAGTCTCGAGCATCAAGCGGTGAAATTGTGCCAGATCGGTGCTCTGGCTCACAGTGACGCCATGCTTTTGCGCCAGGCGAATATTGTAGCGGGTCTTCTGCTTCATCCGGGCCAGGATGTCTGCTTCGGAGCCAGCCAGATCGACAACGAGCGTCCGCGGCAGGTTGTATGCTTTGCAATGCGACATCAAAACCAGCTGGTATCGAAGCCCCAACATCCGGAGCCTCTGCAGTCCAGAGATCGGGTTCCAGGATCAGAAGGATGGCTCTATGCTTGCGACAGACACGATCGATTTCTTGAAATAAACCATCCCAGACAGCTCTGGTCGCCCATGGGACCTTTTGCAATATATGCCATTGAAAGACCAAGCGGCAGCCTGCGGAACAGCACCTGCGCGCCGCACTCTTCCCGGATGACCCTGACAGCCTGCCATCCAAAATCCGACTTCAATTCTCCCCAGGCCGAGGTTTGCAGTAGGTGTGCAGAAGGATACCGGTTGACGAACTGGTTCCACGCTGCAGGAGTTACTTCAGGCATATATCAAACGATGGAGGTCAGGTCTGGTGGCGGTGTGCTGCGAACGACAGCTCCCGGCACGAACTCGTCGAAGATGCGCACGATTGAAGCCGTATCCCCCTCCCGGGCCAGATGGATCAGATCGTTCACGGTCCTGCGCAGCTCCTGGCCGCCGATAAAATCTTCGTCTTCCAGGAGCAGGATATCGGGATGCTGGGTCGGTTTGTAGATGGCATGCTTATCCCATAATTCCTCACTCAATTTTTCCCCAGGGCGGATTCCTGTGAACACGATTTCGATATCTTTTCCCGGCTCCAGACCCGATAAACGGATCAAGTCTTCCGCCAGGGTAAGGATGCGAACCTGCTCACCCATGTTCAGCACGAATACTTCACCACCTTTTCCCATAGCTGATGCCTGCAGCACCAGATGGACTGCCTCCGGAATGGTCATGAAATAGCGCTCCATATCCGGGTGAGTGATTGTCACCGGACCCCCCAGAGCGATCTGATTCTCAAACAGGGGGATCACACTCCCCCGGCTGCCCAGGACATTGCCAAAGCGCACGACTGAAAATGCCAGACCGGTCCGGTTGGCAGCATCCAGCACCTGCAGCTCCGCCAGACGCTTGGTGGCCCCGTACACGCTGGAGGGTCGGATCGCCTTGTCGGTGGAAATCAGCACCAATCGCTCGACACCCTGGTTGATGGATACTTCGGTTACGATTGCGCGTCCCGAGGACGTTGTTGGTGACGGCTTCTTCGATATTGACTTCCATCAGGGGCACATGCTTGTGCGCGGCGGTATGGAACACGACCTGCGGGCGATGATTTTCAAAGATCACCCCCATGCGGTCGATATCGCGGACATCGGCAATCACCGGGTGAAAGGGCAGCGTAGGGTAATTCTCCTCGATTTCCAGGAGCGATTCAAAGATGCTGTTCTCCCCATGCCCAAGCAAGCACCAGCTCGGCAGGGCGCCAACGTGCGACCTGGCGGCACAGCTCCCGCCCTATCGGAACCACCCGCACCGGTCACAAGCACCCGTCGTCCACTGAGCTGGGTGCCGATCATGCGATAGTCCATCATTACGGATTCACGCCTCAAGCAGGTCGGAGATCTCCACATCTCGCAGACGATTGACATTTACCTTACCACCGATCAACTCGTAGATACCGGGCATAGTCCGAAGGGCACGCTTTTCCCACGGCAGATATCAGCCACTTTTCGAACCACATGACCTGGCGCGCTGGGAAGGGCGATGACCACCTCATCGATCCGGCGCAGCGTGATCGTCCGTGGACAGGTCATCCAGCGTCCCTACTGACGGGAATGCCGTGGATTTGCAGCTTGTTTTTTGCAGGGTCGTCATCCAGGAAGCAAACCGGAATGATGTTCAACTGCGGGTTCTTCTGCATTTCCCGCACAACCAACGCCCCGGCATCTCCAGCCCCGACGATCAGCGTGCGCCGCATCCTGCCGTTTCGCTCGGCTGTCGAAGGTCGTGTGTCTGCAAGCAGACGCAGAGGAAAATCGGAAGCTTCCCACCAGAACCAGCGACAGCAGCCAATCGATCGGGAGCACTCCCCGTGGAAAGTTTGGCAGCACCTGCATCGCACGCAAGATAACTACAACCACTGAGACGCCGACTGATGCTGTCGTCACTGCTGCAATGATTAAGCGCAGTTCTTGAGTGCTGGCGTAAGCCCACAGCCTGCGATACAGACCGAAGATATAGTAGATCCCCGGTTTCATGATTAGCGCAATTGCCACAAACCAGTACGCCTGGGGCAGATACCAGATGAACAGTGGGCCAATATCCAGCCGCAGTGCAAAGCTGCCAATCGCCGCGACCCCGATCAAGAATCAGATCCCCACGAACAGCATCCAGTTCTTCGGCGCAGGTATTCGCCTGGTTCTGATAAACTGGCGCACATCTATCGATGTCGGGTAGTTTCATCGAATTGCTATCTGCCTCTAAATCCGAAAACTGTCGCCGGAGTGCGTAAGCAAGATCATTATGTCCATCAGCAGGTTGCGGTGTTTGATATAGTACAGGTCATATTCCAACTTTACGACTGTTTCCTCGATTGTTGATGCATAACCTAAATTTATCTGCGCCCAACCAGTGATACCCGGCTTGACCAGTAAGCGTGCCCGGTAAAACGGCACCTGCTTCTGGAACAACTCGACAAGTTCCGGTCTTTCTGCCCTCGGCCCTACCAGGCTCATCTCGCCACGCAGTACATTCATGAACTGGGGCAGCTCGTCTAGATGCGTCTTGCGAAGGAATCGACCGGTCCGTGTGGCTCGTTCATCGTCCTCTCTGCGCCCATTTAGGTGTACCATCTGCTTCGGCGTCTCTGCGCATCGTGCGGAACTTCATGATCCTGTAGGGCTGTCCGCCCCGACCGGAGCGAGTCTGGGTGTAAAGAACAGGCGTGCCATCGTCGATGAAGATAGCGAGTGCCAGGAAGGGAAAAAACAAGGATCGTGATCAGCGTCCCGAACAGACCACCCAGTATATCTATAAATCTTTTTACCAGTTCGTAAAACCCGCTGACCGCGCGCCTCGTCGACAAACGAGCGTAATATCCAGTCGGCCTCCAGCACCCGGATCGGCACTCTGCGAGACCAGTTCTTCATATGCACGCGGCATGCGGATGATCTCGACGCCAAGCTGCTGTGCATCCAGGAGCGCCTGGAACATCTGCCCTTTCATTTCGCCGGTAATTGCAACCATGATATCGGATACATTCTGCTGGTCGACGATCTCCAGCAGCTGTTCGCTGGAACCGATGACAGGCTGTCCTTCCATCTCGCTGCCGAGCTTGTCAGGGTCATCATCGACAATACCTACCACGAAAAAAGGTGGCGGCCACAGATCGTTAGAAACCTGCAGGAGTGTCAGCCCGGCATTGCCCGCTCCCACAACCAGCACCCTACGCATGAACTGCTGGGCTGTAAATATGCGAATGTACAACCAGCGCCATACAAGCGTGAGCATCGATGCCAGGATCAAGAAGCTGGCGACCCCTCGACGCGGCAGGAGAGAGCGAGGCGGGTCAACGTAATAAAAATAAAGCACCAGGTACAATCCAAAACCGATGAGCGCGGCGGTCGCCACACCTCGGATAGTGGATGGCCAGTTGCCAGCTCGATGTACGTCGTACAGCTCTATCAGCAGAACGATCCAAACAAAGGGCAACAGGTAAAACCAGATCGGGACACGCTCGATAAGAAATGTTGGTCGAAGTCAATGAACCGCACCGAAGTGCCCCAGTAGATCAGGAAATCACCAGGGAAATCAGCGCCATCAAGAAAGTCTCCCAGCAGGAGCAGGTAGCGGCGTTCTCCCGGTCGTGGTTTCCAGGGATTGGATTTACGCAGTTGTCTTGAGACGGGTCATCGATGTATTATGCTCCACAGCAGTGCGCAGCCCCAGGAAACTTGCATCGTCGCAGACTGCCAGTGGGAAGCCAATTATCAACGACAAATCAGCTTTTTTCAAGGCTAAGGTCACGACCAACTGTCAGGAAATACCAGCAGATAGACCCCAATCTCGAAGAGTAATATCCATCTGAACACCGGGATGAATAATGCTAAGATGCTGAAAAGAAGCAGACTGGCTGCAAGTAATGGGGGGAGGAGCTGTCTCCACCTTATCGTATCTGGGTTGCGCCTGAGCATTTTCCCTTTCCAGTATCCATAGCGGAAATACTGGCTTGCCAGGGCGAGGATATTTCCACGGCATAATAGATGGAGCGTATACCGGGATCGAACCAGATGATTCCCCCTGAATTTCGGATACGTGTATTGAACTCGTAGTCTTCGTTGGTCAGGAGGGTCTCGTCGTATAGACCCATCTGCACGGCATAGCTGCGCCTGTACGACCCGAAAGGGACGGTATCTACCACTTTCGCTTCACCGCCAACCCGGTATTGGGCATCTCCTACCCCAAGTGGGTGGGCTGCCGCAACTGCGATGGACCCCGCCATCCACCCCGTCCCACCAGGTTGTATTTCCCATACTCCGCCGACATTATCACCCTTGCCAGATCTCAAGGCACTAATACAGCGTTCCACGTAATCCGGATAAGGCTTCGCATGTGCATCCATGCGGATGATAAACTCACCTTTTGCAGCACTGTATCGCAATATTCAATGCAGACGGGATGTTCCGCTGTGGATTGTCGAGGATCCGAATGGACAGATCGGGGTATTCATCCTTGTATGCCTGGATGACCTCACGCGTTCCGTCTGATGACATGACCATCAGATATGAGCACCTCGATCTCTTGGCGGGGATAGGTCTGGACGTAGATCGCTTCCAGGAGCAGACGAATGGTCGCCTGCTCATTGTAACATGGGACGATTATGGATGCCGTCGGTGAGTTCACCAGGAGTTAAATGTCCTAAACGTGTGATGGATTTGGTACAGGAAACACTATCCATCGGCGGATTCTTGTTGACCCTGTGGCTTTCTTTACCACCCCGAGTTGGAACAGGAATGTGCGATCATTTATTACTCAGGATCGCTACTGTATCGATTTCTACGGCTCCATTTTTCGGCAGCGCAGCAACCTGAACCGTTGACCTGGCTGGATAGTTATCCGAGAAGATATTCGCCGTAGACTGAGTTCATAGCGGAAAATCACCCATATCGCGCAGGAAGACAGTGGTCTTCAGCACCAGTTCAAGGGATGATCCTGCCGCTTCGAGGACATTCCGGATATTGATCAGTGCCTGCCTGGTTTCGGCTTCGATACCTCCCGGCACCAATTCCATTGTAGCCGGGTCGAGACCCAGCTGCCCGGCAGTGAACACCAGGTCTCCGTATCGATTTGCAACACTGTACGGTCCGATCGCTTTGGGTGCTTTTCCGGTCACGATGATCTGCTTCGCTGACATTGATCACTCCTTTATCCGACAATATTGACCAGTTTTCCTGGTACGTAGATGACTTTCTTGGGCTCACGACCACCGAGATGCTTCTGGACCGCGCTGCTACCCAAGGCCAACTCCTTGGCATCAGCTTCGGAAATGGCAGCGGGCACCTCGATCCTCTCACGCAGCTTACCGTTGACCTGAATAACCAGGGTGATCTGCTCTTCTGCAGCCGCGGCCTCATCCACTTCCGGCCAGGGCTGAGTGTGAATTGAGTATGGTTTACCGAGTTGACTCCACAGCTCCTCAGCAATATGAGGTGTCACCGGTGCCATCATCCGCAGGTAAATATCTACTGCCTCCTCCCCATTCAGAACTGCCGCCCGCACCTTGCTCGTGGGCTCGGTACATTTCGTTTAACAGCTCCATCAGGCTTGAGATGATGGTGTTGAATTCAAAATTCTCGAAATCGTGCGTCACCCGCCGCAGGGTCTGGTGCACCTTGCGGCGTAATGATCGCAAGACTTCGGGTGCCGGTTTGCCCGCTGTAGCTGGCTCGATGAATAAATTCCACACCCGCCGCACCCAACGCACACTGCCCTCGATCCCGCTGCTGTTCCACGGTCCCCCCATATCCCAGCGCGCGAAGAACATCAGGTACGCCCGCACGGTATCTGCACCATACAGGGCTACCAGGTCATCAGGAGCAATGACATTGCCTCTGCTCTTGGACATCTTCTCAGAATCTTCACCCAGTACGATACCCTGGTTGCGGAGCTGCAGTCATGGGTTCCGGGCCTTTGACAACACCGATATCTCGCAGCGCCTTATGAAAGAAGCGGGTATAGATGAGATGCATCGTGGCGTGTTCGATGCCTCCGGTATATGTATCCACCGGCATCCAGTAGTCGTATTCCAGCGGGTCGACGGGTCCTTCGGAATAATCCGGGCTGAGATACCGCAGATGATACCAGGACGAGCACATAAAGGTATCCATCGTGTCTGTCTCACGCTCGGCCGGCTCTTCACAGATCGGGCAGGTGGTGTACTTCCAGGTGGGGTGCAGCTTGAGCGGTGACTCGCCGGTCGGCAGCCACTCGACGTCATCCGGCAGCAGCACTGGCAGCTGATCCTCCGGGACATCCACAGGGCCATGTTTCTGGCAATAGATAATCGGGATAGGGGCGCCCCAATACCGCTGGCGGGAGATCAACCAGTCTCGCAAGCGATAGTTCACAGTAAAGTGTCCAATCCCGTTCTCTTCCAGGAACTCGACCGTCCTGTCGAATGCCTGATCACCCGGAGCGCCGCTCAATGATCCTGAATTGACCATCGGACCGTACGCAGGGATGGCTTCAGTCATGCTCTCGCCATCCAACACAGGCATATCCTCAGGCTGGATCACGACTCGCACCTCAAGCCCGTATTTCCTGGCGAACTCGAAGTCACGCTGGTCATGGGCAGGTACTGCCATGATCGCTCCGGTGCCATAAGTCATCAAAACGTAATCAGCGATCCAGATGGGGATGCGCTCATTATTCACCGGATTGATGGCATAGCCGCCGGTAAATACTCCGGTCTTATCCTTATCCATAGCCTCCCGCTGGATATCTGTTTGCCGCAACGCTTGCTGGACATACGCAGCGACCACCTTCTTCTGCTCTTTCGTAGTCACTTTACCGACCAGCGGATGTTCCGGTGCGAGCACCATGAATGTTGCACCCCATAATGTATCCGGGCGCGTGGTGAAGATATCCAATGTATCGCCGCTTTCAGTGAAGAAGACCACGGATGCCCCATCAGAGCGTCCAATCCAATTGGTTTGCAGTGCCTGAACCCGCTCCGGCCAGTCTATATGTGAAAAATCCAGCAGCTCATCGGCGTACTGGGTGGTCCGGAAGAACCACTGCTCCAGGTCTTTCTTGATCACCGGAGTGCCGCAGCGTTCACAATGTCTGTCTTCTCCCCATACCTGTTCGCGAGCCAGGGTCGTGTTGCAGTTCGGGCACCAATCCACAGGTGACATCTTGCGGTATGCCAGCCCGTTCTTGCGCAATTGTGAGAAGAACCATTCCGACCAGTGGTAGTACTGCGGGTCTGCTGAGATCGCCTCACGCCGCCAGTCGATCATCGTCCCCATGCTCTTCAACTGCTCGCGCATACGGTCGATATTGGCATACGTCCATTTCTTTGGATGGATACTGCGCTTGATGGCTGCATTTTCAGCTGGCAGCCCAAACGCGTCGAAACCCATCGGGAATACTACATTAAAGCCTCGCATCCTCATGAAGCGTGCTCGTGCATCCGACGGCGTCATGGCGTACCAATGACCGATATGCAGATCTCCAGAGGGGTACGGCAGCATCGTCAGGGCATAATGTTTCTGCCTGGAAGGATCGATATCCGAATGATACAGCCCATCGGCTGCCCATTTTTTCTGCCATTTCGGTTCGATCTCTGCAGGTTTGTAGATTGGTTCTTCCTTCATTCTCTCTCCTGATCGCTGAATTACTGCAAGGAATTATATCCTCAACTGCTTGAGCTATCGAAATCAGCCGCCGCGTGATGATATTCAATACTCTTCCAGGTACATAGATCAGCCGGACGATCTCCCGGCCGGTTATATACGGCTCGATCTTATCCTGTGATAAGGCGGTTTGGGTTACCACTTCCTCCCCTACATCCGCCGGGAATTCAAGAACGTCCCGCAGGCGCCCATCCACCTGGACCGGGATTTGTATAGTATTCTCCTCTGCCAGCTCCGGATCCCATTCAGGCCAATCTTGCTGGTGGACGCTGCCGATGTGTCCGGTAAGATGCCATAGCTCCTCGCTGAGATGTGGAGCAGCCGGAGCAAGTATGAGCAGCAGATTTTCGAGCGCCAGGTGGAAGGATGCAGTCTGCCGGCTGCTGCCTGCCTGTTTGTCTTTCAAGAAATTGACAAATTCCATCATGCTGGACACCATGGTGTTAAAACGGAACCCCTGGATGCGCTCGGTCACCAGTCGGATAGTCGTATGCAAGCGCCGATCGATTTCGTCATCTCGTCCTGCGGCATCAGCACTTTCATGATACGTCTCTGCATAAAGATTCCAGACCCGATTCAAAAATCGCCAGGCTCCGTTCAATCCATCCGTATTCCAATCGACATCCTGGTCGAAGGGTGCCATAAACAACTCGTAGATTCGCAAGGCATCTGCCCCATGAGTCTCAACGATTTGGTCAGGATTGATGACATTGCCGCGCGATTTCGACATCCGCACCCCGTCGGTACTCATCAGCTGTCCCTGGCTGAGCAGCCTGGTAAACGGCTCTCGGAATGGGACTAATCCGGAATCTGCCATGGCTTTAACCCAGAAACGGGAATACAGCAGGTGCAGTACCGCATGTTCGGCGCCGCCTACGTAGAGATCGACCGGCATCCAGTACAGCATTTCTGACGGGTCGAATGGACCCTGGCTGTAGTCAGGGCTGGTAAAGCGCAGGAAATACCAGGATGAACAGGCAAACCCTCCCATGGTGTCGGTTTCGCGCTCTGCAGGACCGCCGCATTCTGGGCAAGAGGTATGGACAAACTCCGGCACCCGCCCAAGTGGCGATCTACCGCTCCCATCCGGTAAAAAATCCTCCATTTCAGGAAGCAAGACCGGCAGGTCACCCTCTGCAACCGGGACCGTGCCGCAGCGATCGCAATAGACAATTGGGATTGGCGTTCCCCAATACCGCTGGCGACTGATCAGCCAATCGCGCATATGGTACTGAACCGACTTTCGACCGGAGCTTTTGGCTGCCAAGACATCGGCGATACGGCGGGCGGCATCCACGCTTAGGAGACCTGTGTATTCACCCGAATTTACCAGATATCCCTCCCCTGTGAATGCCTGCTCTATCTGGCGAGCTGGGTCGCCTGGCTCATCATCAGGCAGGATCACCTGGCGGATTTCAATCCCGTAACGTCTGGCAAATTCGAGATCTCTTTGATCGTGTGCGGGTACACCCATGATCGCACCGCTGCCATAGCTGGGCAGCACGTAATCCGCGATCCAGACTGGAACCGGTTCACGATTTAGCGGGTTGACGGCATAACTCCCGGTAAATACGCCGGTCTTCTCTTGCTCGGTTATCATCCGTTCCAGTTCGCTTTTCTGGCTCGTTCGACGCGGTACGCATCGACATCAACACGCCTCTCCGGACGGGTCAGCCTGTCTACCCATGGATGCTCAGGGGCCAGAACCAGGAACGTTGCCCCGAATAATGTATCCGCTCGGGTTGTGAAGACAGTGAGACGCCTCATTCTCGCTATTCTCGCCGCCTGGGAGCTGAGATACAACGAAGTCGATCTCCACTCCTTCAGAGCGACCGATCCAATTTCGCTGCATTGCTGCGATCTTCTCAGGCCAATCGACATCTTCCAGACCGGAAATCAATTCATCGGCATAGTCTGTGATCTTGAAATACCAGGCAGGTATCTCACGCTTCTGAATACCGGTATGCCCACGCCAGCAGACACCTCCTGCCGCTTCGTGGCTTGAGAGAGTCGTCTGGCAGGTCGGGCACCACCACTGCCAGCTAGGATCCCGATATGCCAGTCCTCGCTTATACATCAGTAAGAAAAACCACTGTGTCCAGCGGTAAAATGAGGGCTGTGATGAGTCGATCTCCCGCGACCAATCGTAACTGGTTCCGATCATCTTCATCTGCCGGCGGTAATTTGCCGTATTTTCATCCGTGGATTGTCTGGGGTGAACGCCATGAGATACAGCAAACTGCTCTGCCGGCTCTCCGAAGCAGTCCCACCCCATTGGGTGCAACACGTTATAACCACGCATACGCATGAAGCGCGAGAGTAAGTCGGTGGGTATGTAATTGCGGCAATGTCCGACATGCAGCCCTTCGCCGGATGGATAGGGGAAGAAATCCAGGCAGTAATATTTCGGCTGGTTGCTGGTTCGATCGGCAAAATAAATGCCGCTCTCTTCCCACTCACGCTGCCATCTTGCCTCAAATTTCTGCGGGCGGTATTCCCCAAAATCGGCGCTATTCCCTTGTTTTGAGCCTGTATTCATGCGCTACCTCTAAAAACATTCACCGGTTGGCACACAGATTGCATCCCCCTCCGTTGGATCTACCGATCATTCAAATCTAAGGGAGGCGATATGTGTGATTATACTGATGAGGTCTGGATTCAGCTCTATATCAACCTTTCTCGTTATATCGATTCACGCGTTTGCCTGGATGGAGAGCATAGCATTAAGGTCGCCTATTGGGTCAGTTCGACTGCCCGCTGCCTGGAGATGGAAGAAAATGATGTGCAAGGCATGTATTGGGCGGCCTTACTCCACGACATTGGAAAGATCGGTGTGCCGGACAGCGTGCTGATGAAGTCTGGTCCACTGACCTGCAGCGAATGGCAGGTGATGATGCTCCACCCAACCATCGGGGCGAATATGGTAAAGAGCTTAAAAAAGATCGAGCATATCGCACCTGCGATCCATACTCATCAGGAGAAATTTGACGGCAGCGGCTATCCACTAGGGCTGTGTGGTGAGCAAATCCCAATCGGTGGCCGGATCCTGGCTGTCGTAGACGCTTATGAAGCCATGACGCATAACCGCGTGTACCGCAAAGCCCGCACGCACTGTGAGGCGATCGATGAATTGAGGCAAGCTGAGGGCATGCATTTCGATCCCGTCGTTGTTGAAAGCTTCTTATACTGCCTGCATATGAACTGATTTACCCTCGATACCAATCGCACGCCATTAAATCAAAAAACCTCCGTCCACAGGGACGAAGATCAGCTTCGCGGTACCACCCTGGTTGCCCGGTCAGCAGGGACAATCCATGCCGAGCCGGACCACTCTAAATCGCAATAACGGGCAAAACCCGCTGCAGGCTAATCGAGTGCCGAAGCCCAAAATCACCAGCAGAACTTATCCCATGTTGGGACAGCAGGCGAGTTCAGCCCTGTGCTTTCCAGTCGTGTTCCGGTGACACCATATCGGGCTCACACCTCGCTCTCCCGAATCGCTGCCGGATGGCTTACTACTCCTGCATTTACTTTCTTGAATATTTGGAATTAGCCACGACTACTTGTGAGAACTATGTCACCCGGAGACTAATCCCTGATATTACGAACAGGTGGACCCAGTGGGATTCGAACCCACGACCTTCTCAATGCCATTGAGACGCGCTCCCAACTGCGCTATGGGCCCAATTTAAGCAGTCGAAATTGTACATTGAAAAATACAATTCGTCAACAAGTGGACCTGGCGGGATTCGAACCCGCGACCTCTTCAGTGCGATTGAAGCGCGCTCCCAACTGCGCTACAGGCCCATCCAACGAGCGCCCAGATTCTAAATCAGGGCAGCAAACCTGTCAAGAAACCGCCACAGGCTGAAATTTCCGCCGATCTATGAAATAATATTGGTTGAGAACTCAATTTGCTGAGAACTTGCCTGACTCTCACGGTTGTGCCCTATGCTCCAATGCGCTTAATATAGATATGTCACGAAGATAAGCGTTCTGGAGCGTTGTCAGTAAATCGGGGAGGCCCTCAGTCTCCAGGAATTTCTGTTTATCATGATTGGCAACCTGGAGGTATACGGCTGCCAGGTAAGCCAGAGCGGCGGGTTTGCCGGGCAGCTCAGGCAGTCTAAATCCAAAGGGTTGGCTCAGCTTGATGCACGTGTTGATCATCTGCAAAGACCGATCTTCGAAGATATGCAGTTGTAGTGGCATACCCGGGAATAACACGGTATTCAATGGGAATAACGGGAGTTCGTAAACAACCATTTCGAATTCTTTACGCCAGGAGTATCACGATTTTTCTAACATGACGTTCTCGGACTGGCTTTACTTCAGCAGGCAAATCCTGGACTACCATCCAGACCCTGATAAGGCTATAATCTTAGACATTACGCAGTTCACGAGGGAATCTTGGGTGTTTTGGCGGGCTGTGCTCGCCAAAACACCCCCAACTCTCCCCCAAGTGCGTAAGTCCCAAATCTTATGAACCTGCGGCTTTGTAGCAATTTTAGGATTTGAAAACCACCCACAGTTCAACCCAAAATAGAGCTTAGACCGGAGATCTTGTGAAAGAATACCATAATCCCCAATATCACACCCGGCAAGAGCACCTCTCAGTTGCTCTACAGACCGGCAAGTTTTCTGGACTGGTGCTCAACCCCGGTGCCAGCTTGAAATACCTGACCGGTCTGGATTTCCATCTGATGGAACGTCCCGTCATGGCTGTATTTTTACCTGACGCTCCGACAATTATGGTTGTACCAGAGCTGGAGATCGCTAAGCTGGAAAACCTATCCTTCGCCGTACAGATTTTCACATTTGGTGACGATCCGGCGACCTGGCAGCAAATATACAGCCAGGCTATTCAGGCGACCGGTTGGGGAAAAGGCGAAACGATCGGAGTCGAACCTCGTCGCCTTAGGCTGCTCGAGTTTCGCTTGCTTGAGGGTGCGTCCTCCGGGCTCATTTACGAGTCCGCGGAGGCGGTGATATCTTCCCTGCGGATGCAGAAGGACGAAACCGAGCTGGCAGCTATGCGAAAAGCTGTCCAAATTGCCCAGGATGCTCTGCTAGAGACTCTGCCATATATCAAAACCGGGGTCATGGAAAAGGAGATCGCAGCCGAACTGACTCTTCAGCTTCTTCGGGGAGGGTCAGAGCCAGAAATCCCATTCTCACCCATCGTATCTGCTGGTCCGAACAGTGCCAACCCACACGCCACACCCTCCTCCCGCCCTCTCCAGTCGGGAGACTGCCTGGTCATCGACTGGGGTGCCACCTACGACGGCTACATTTCTGACATCACTCGCACCTTCGCGGTCGGGCACGTTGATGCGGAGATGAGAAAGGTTGCCCAGATCGTCCTGCAAGCCAATACTGCCGGGCGCGAGGCCGCAAGACCCGCCATCACCGCCGGGGAGATCGATATCGCCACCCGCCGTGTTATCGATGATTCCGGTTATGGGAGCTACTTCATTCACCGCACAGGTCATGGCATCGGGCTGGAAGGGCACGAAGACCCATATCTATTCTCACGAAATGTTCAAATCCTCACACCTGGGATGACATTCACGATCGAGCCGGGTATTTATTTACCTAACCGCAATGGAGTACGTATTGAAGATAACCTGGTCATCACGGAACATGGTGCAGAATGCCTGACGGATCTAAATCGTGAACTGGTCATCGTAGGTTGATCATTCATGAGCCGTGATTTGGTGCTGGTCTCACTCTCCCTGATGGTGTGGGGGCTGGGAGAGGGTGCCTTTTTCTCTTTTCAGCCTTTATATTTACAGCAGTTAGGTGCTGACCCGATCGCGATCGGGGCGATCCTGGGTGGGTATGGGATTGCACAAACCCTGGCTCATATCCCTGCTGGCTACCTGGCAGATCGGATCGGCCGGCGCCCGCTGATGAGGTTTGCCTGGATATTCGGATTTGTGTCGACAGGGGTGATGGCTTTGGCGACCACGCTTCCGGTATTCATTGTCGGCATGCTCCTGTATGGCATGACAATGTTCGTCGTCTCTCCCTTGAACAGTTATGTTACTGCGGCACGCGGTCGTCTGACGGTGGGACGAGCGCTGACAATGACCTCTGCTGCCTACAATATCGGCGCTATCGTGGGGCCGATGCTGGGAGGCTTGATCGGTGAGACATATGGGTTTCGCAGCATCTTTGCCGTGGCAGCCCTTATCTTCGGGCTCTCGACCGTCTTGATTTTCTTCATCAAACCGCAGCCGGTTGAGATTCGCAGCAGCCTGCAGAAGGCCGATAAAATCTTCAATAATGGAACCTACCTTCGGTTTATGTCACTGGTGTTCCTGGCAACGTTCGCCATGTATCTTCCTCAACCTCTGGCACCAAATTTCCTCCAGAATGAGCGCGGGCTCAGCCTGGTGCAGATCGGTCAGCTCTACTCGATCAGCTCTCTAGGTGTAGTGCTTGGCAATTTGCTGCTTGGCAACCTAGAACACCGCCTGGGATATCTTCTCGGACAGGTGCTGGTAGGTTTCTTTGCCGCTATCCTGTGGCAGCAGACAGGGATGCTATGGTATGGGCTGGCATTCTTATTCGTGGGTGGCTACCGGACAGCCCGATCGTTGGCAATAGCCCAGGTACAAACCCTGGTACACCCGGCAAATATGGGTTTGGCTTATGGCTTGAGTGAGACCATCACTTCCTCAGCAAATATAATCGTTCCGTTCATCGCCGGTTTTCTATACAACCAGAATCCAAATATCATCTTCCCGGTCAGCCTGATCATGATAACGCTCGCGATCCTGGCGAACACATATTACCTATACCTACGTGTGGCACCTGAAGATCGTGTGATCCCAGCATGAGCCCACTCATGGGTAAGTCTGGTGACACACGATCGGACGTTTAACAGTTTTCCGGATCCATTATTATCGGTGTGGCGTTTGAGTATTCGAAGCCCCACATGGATGGAGCTCAACCGTCATTTGCCGGAAAGGGTGTGCAAACATGCCAACCTCAATTCTCGACTTTGGAATCGATTTCGTCCTGTTAGTACAGAATCTCGGAGCCTGGCTGCAGCAGCCGATGCTTTTCTTCTCCTTCCTGGGGGTTGAAGTGTTCTATCTGCTGATTGCGCCTGCCGTGTACTGGTGTTTCAGTGCTCGGGCTGGATTGCGGGTGAGTATATACCTGACTCTCAGCGCAGGCATAAACGTAATTTTCAAATTATTGTTCCATATGCCACGTCCTTACTGGTATGACCGTCGTGTCTCTGCTTTGAGCACTGAATCATCTTTCGGGATCCCATCCGGACATGCACAGAACGCAGTTGTTGTATGGGGCAGCCTGGCAGCCACAATTGGAAAACTGTGGGCATGGATTGCTGCGGTTGTAATTATCATCCTGATCAGCTTCTCTCGCATGTACCTGGGTGTCCACTTTCCCACTGATCTGATCGGGGGCTGGTTGATCGGAACAATATTGTTATGGGCATTTCTGAAGTTCGAAACCCCGGTTCTACGCTGGTTGGATAGGCGCAGCTTGGTGTCACGAATTGCAGTTGTTTTCCTGGTCTCATTAAGCTTGATCGCACTCGCCGCAGTTGCCCGGTCTATGTTAACCGGCTGGGAGCTCCCTTCTGAATGGATCGAGAACGCCAGGGCAGCCGACCCTTTGGCTGAGCCGATCAATCCTCTCGCCTTCGAAGGGATCATATCGAACGCGGCGATATTCTTCGGTCTTGCAGTCGGTGGTCTTTGGATTTACGACCGAGGAGGCTTTGCTACCCGAGGTCTCTGGTGGCAGCTCGTGCTGCGTTATTTAGTTGGTCTTATCGGTGTGCTGGTGCTGTGGAGCGGGCTGGGGTTGATCTTCCCCGATGGTGAAACCCTGATACCCATCGTTCTGCGCTACATACGCTATGCTCTGGTGGGGTTTTGGGTGACCGGTCTGGCTCCGCTGCTGTTCATCAAACTGAGTTTATCTGAGACCAAGAAATAAATAACGGGCTGTCTGGATCAGAAACCAGACAGCCCGTTATTCAATCTTATCTCAAGGAATCATTCTTCTCTGGCTGCTTGTAGTTCTCTCTGTCGGATATCGATGATCTCCTGAGCCAGATGGGTGGGGACGACCTCATAATGGGAAAGTTCCATCGAGAATACCCCACGCCCTCCGGTTATCGAACGCAAATCAGTCGTATAACGCTGCATCTCCGCCAGCGGCACCTGGGCGGTGACAATGGAGCGCCCTTTTTCAGTGTCCATACCCTGAACACGCGCCCGGCGTGTGTTCATATCCCCGAGTACATCACCCATATTCGATTCAGGAACGGTAACCCGGACGTCCATGATCGGCTCCAGCAGGACAGGTGACGCATCCCTGACCGCCAGCTTGAAAGCCTCCCGGCCGGCGATTTCGAATGCCACAGGCTTCGAGTCCACAGGATGCTCTTTTCCATCATAAACCGACACCTTCACATTCTTTAAAGGATAGCCAGCTATCACCCCTTCTTTCATCACCCCCTTGATCCCTTTTTCGATCGCTGTCATATAACTTGATGATACTGCCCCGCCAAAGACGTCATTCGAGAAGGCATAATCCTCATCGGGTAATGCTTCGACTCGCATATGGACTTCACCGAACTGTCCTGCACCACCGGTCTGCTTCTTATGCCGGTACATCGCCTGACCTTGCTTGGTTATCGTCTCCTGATAGGGCACTTTGGGAATCTCCATTAACAACGCCGTCTGGAACTTCGCCTCCGATTTCCGGATGGCAACATCAATATGCTGGTCTCCCATTCCCTGTAAAATCGTCTGGTAGGTGCTCGGTTCGTGGTGCCAGGACAGGGTTGGGTCCTCTTCGCAAAGGCGAGTTAATGTCGGGCTCAACTTGGCAGAGTCAGCTTGGGTTTTTGGCGAGACGGCTACCTGGAAGAGTGCATTTGGATAATCCGGAACAGGCAGTGTCAGTGGATAACCCTTATCACACAACGTATCTCCCGTGGAGGTAGCTCCTAACTTTGACACAGCTGCAATATCACCCGAGTGAACAACCTTTACTCCGAGCTGCTCCTTACCCCGCAAGATGTGGATGGTGCCTAGACGCTCTTCCTCTCCCTTATTCTGGTTCCACACCCTGGAGTCGGAACTTATCATTCCGGAATAAACTCGAAAATAGGTGATCTTACCCACAAAGGGGTCGGCGGTAGTCTTCCACACATATGCAGCCAGCGGTCCTGAGTCGGTGGCGGTCAGCTCTTCTTCCCCACCCTTACCATTCGCCTTGGCCGAGTGTGCACCGGCGGGTGAGGGGAAAAATCCAACCACTGCATCTAATAACGGCCCCATCCCTATCTCGGCCGAGCCGGCAGCCACGCACACGAGTCCATAAGTGTTATCGCGCAGCACCTTTCGCAGGCCGCGCTTGATTTCTTCCGGAGAAAGCTCTTCACCCTCGAGATATTTTTCCAATAAGGTGTCTTCACCTTCCGCAGCGGCTTCGATCAGTTCCATTCGTGCTGTCTCTGCTTCATCTACCAATTCAGGCGGGATTTCCTGGCTTGTACCCCCGTCACCGGGATAAGCCTTCATTGTCAAAAGATCAATCACGCCCATGAATTCCAGTTTTTCACCCCAAGGTAGCTGGACTGGGATTAATCTGGTGTCTGTCAGTGTCTGGACAGAATCAACCGCCTTCCGAAAATTCGCGTTATCCCGGTTCATTTTATTAATAACGAACAAACGTGGCAGATTGAAGTCGTTGCAGTAATTTAATACGATCTCAGTACCAACCTCTGCTCCTGCTACCGCGTCGATGAGGATCAGGGTCCCATCTGCGACACGCATTGCAGAGATGACCTCGCCAACGAAATCGGTGTACCCTGGGGTATCCAGGAAATTTATTTTATGGTCTTTGTACTCAACAGGGATAACAGCCGTAGAAAGCGATATCCCTCTGCGCTGCTCTTCGTCTTCAAAATCCGCGGTGGTTGATCCATCTTCGACCTTCCCAAGACGGGTGGTTGCGCCTGTGAAATGAAGAAACGCCTCTGCCAGCATGGTTTTTCCAGAGCTGCTGTGGGAAGCCAAAGCGATATTACGAATGTTCTCGGTTGTATATTCTTTCATTAGAAACCTTTCCTGAAATCAATAGAATAATGACTTTACACGCAATGCAGGGTTGTATACCCCTACTCGCCGCAAGGTCGAAGATAAAGACAGCACTTGATTTTAAGATATCTCGGCGTCCTTGTCAAAGAGAATTCGGTTAAAATCTATAGACCTGTGCCCAAATTGGATAAGAGTGAGTTATTTGGTCAGGCAATGCCCGCCTAAATTGCGTTTTTATCGCTGTCCCGCAGATCCTTACGATGCTCAGAAGATTTTTTTATATCCTATCATATCTGCGCCACCCTCCCTGGGACACCGGCATCTCGCCTCCCGAGCTGATGGCATTTATTCATGAACATCCCCCAGGGCGGGCTTTGGACTTCGGCTGTGGCACTGGAACCAACGCCATCACCCTTGCTGAACACGGCTGGGATGTGACCGGGATAGACTTTGTAAGCAGTGCAATTCGTTTAGCCAAAGCCAAAGCCAGGCGTGCAGGAGTGGAGATTGAATTTCAAGTCAGAGATGTAACCCGGCTGGACGGTGTGACAGGACCATTCAATCTCGTTCTGGATATTGGCTGCTTCCACAGCCTGACAGCGCCCGGGAAGAGAGCTTACGCTTCGAATCTGGTAAGCTTATTAGCAGATGATGGCACGTTCCTCATCTATGGCTTTCTCACACAAGAGGATCAAACCGGCACTGGGATAAGAAAGACTGACATGGCAGAATTCGAGCAAAATCTAACCCTGATCTCCCGTAAGGAAGGTACTGATCGCAGAGATCGCAGCTCGGTGTGGATGTTATTCAAACCGCGGTCAGATCGCGAGATGGTTTACCAGAGGAAAGCATGACCCGGATATTGTTTTTATTTATGGATGGAGTTGGATTAGGGGAAGACGACTCGCAGAAAAACCCATTCGTCCGGGCTGATATGCCTGTATTGCGAAGTCTTTTAGAGTATCAGGGCTTTGTTACTGAGACTGCACCATTTATCGGATCGAAGGCAACGCTACTGGCATTGGATGCCTGTATGGGTGTACCGGGATTGCCGCAGTCCGCCACCGGCCAGGCAACCCTGCTTACCGGGCAGAACGTGCCCGGAAACATCGGTTACCATTACGGGCCAAAACCGGATAAGGCAATTGTGGAACATCTCAACAATGGGAACCTATTTGCCAGCCTCAGGTCAAGAGGGCTGCGTGCGGCGTTGCTGAACGCCTACCCCCCACGTTATTTCGAAGCAATTGCTTCAGGTCTCCGCAATTATTCGGCAGTCCCTCTTGCGGTAACCAGCGCCGGATTACAGCTAAAAACCGACCTCGATCTTAGAGCCGGTCTGGCAATGGCTGCGGATTTCACTGCCCAAGGATGGCGCGATCACCTCGGACTTGCGGATACCCCTGTCCTCGAAGCACAAAAAGCTGGGGAAAAGCTGGCAAACCTTGCAGCACAGTATCATTTCTCGATGTTCGAGTATTGGCTGAGTGACTACGCAGGTCACCGCCAGGATATGGAACAGGCGACAGGCTTGCTGGAACAATTTGACCAGGTGCTCTCCGGGCTAATAAGTGCCTGGAATAGCGCCTCCGACCTGATCTTGATCACCTCAGACCATGGAAATCTGGAAGATTTAAGTACTCGACGCCACACGATGCACCCCGTCCCCGCCTTGCTGATTGGCCCGCCTGAGATTCGCAATCGGTTTGCTGAGAATCTCCTTTCAATTGCAGGGGTTACCCCTGCAATATTGGATCTTATGAGCATAAACAATGGCTAAACCCGCCATCGTCACGGATAGCTGCGCCAGTATTCCTGAAAGGCTGCTTGGATCGCTGAATATCCACTGGGTCCCGTATTACATCCACCGAGAGTCAGAGGTGCTGCGAGATATGGTCATCGATTAAGCCCGAAGCGTTCTACACATGGCTAGCTACCGCCAACGAACGCCTGACGACTGCAAGCCCCGGGCCGGGAGACTACATGACCCTGTATACAGCTCTGGCTGAAGAACACGGGCACCGCGAAATAGTCAGTATTCACATGACATCGAAGGGCAGCGGAGCATACCAAGCAGCAATGACCGCCCGTAATCTGGCCAAAGAGAAATATCCAGAATTGCGCATCGAGGTTATCGATACGCTAAACGTCTCTATGTGCCAGGGTTGGATGGTGATCGAGGCAGCCCGCGCCGCTATTGAAGATGCAAGCGTCGAGCAAATCCTGTCTCTGATCACACGGATGATTCCGGTCACGCGCATGATCCAGACAGCCGACACGCTGAAGTACCTATTCATGGGCGGGCGGATTGGGAGAGCGAAGCATCTTGTGGGAACGCTGCTGAATATCAAACCACTCATCAGTATGGAAGATGGCGTGATCGTTTCGCTCGGTCAGGCGCGCAGCCGCAATCGAGCTTACCAAATGATGGCTGAACAGGTTGAATCGGCGGTTGGCAGAATGGGAAAGATCAAGGTAGCTTACGTGCACGCCGCCGCTTTGGATGAAGTGGAGAAGATCAGGGGTCTGATCGAAGCGCGATTAACTGTTGTCGAAACAATCATCACCCAACTCTCTCCAGCCCTGGGAGTGCATACCGGCCCGGGGACAGCAGGTCTGTGCTATTTCCCCGTAAATTGAATGATTAATGGGGTATGGATGGTATCAGGGCTGTATTCAGCAGTTCAACCGCCGAATACAGCCCGATAATTGTTCGTTTATCCTTGCGCTGCTTCTTTGTGCTCGCGTACTAGCTCACGGCGCAGTATTTTTCCAACCGTGGTTTTCGGAAGCTCACTGCGAAACTCAACTTCAGTGGGCACTTTATATTTCGCCAGGCGCTCCTTGCACCAATCCTTGACCTCCTGCTCAGACAGCTCTTCACCTGGCTTCACCACAACCCAGGCTTTGACGGTCTCTCCTCGGTACGGGTCGGGGATCCCTGCCACGCCGACGTCCAGGACGGAGGGATTGGATGCAATCACCTCTTCAACTTCTCGAGGCCAGACCTGGTACCCGCCCGGCTTGATCAGCTCCTTTTTACGGTCGACAATGTAGAAGTAGCCATCCTCATCCATCCGGGCGATATCACCAGTGTACAGCCAGCCGTCGCGGAGAGCATTGGCAGTCTCTGTGGTCATATTATGGTATCCCTTGAAGATCTGAGGTCCCTTTGACGACCAGCTCCCCAACTTCTCCGGTGGCCATCACGGTGACCTCATCATCCAGGTTGATGATGCGCGCATCGACATCAGGAAGCGGCATGCCGATGGAACCCGCCCGGTTCTCACCCAGCAGCGGGTTGCAGTGAGTGGCTGTAGGCGCTTCGGATAACCCATAGCCTTCGAATACAACTCCACCGGTAAGCGCTTCGAATTTCTCCTTCGTCTCTCGCAGCAGTGGAGCAGAACCGGAGATGCAGGCTGTTATCGTGCTGAGGTCATATTTGCCGGCCAGCACATCGGGATGGTTATTGATCGCATTATATAGTGTTGGCACTCCCGGGAAGATCGTCGCTTTATATTTCTGTATATTGTCCAGCAGGTCCTTTAGATCTCGGGGGTTTGGCACCATCACCATCGACGCTCCGCCCAACATGGAGAACAGCATGCCGGCGACCATCCCATAAACGTGGAACAGAGGGATAGCCATCAGGCACACTTCTTCACCCTCCTTGACGTTCACAAACCAGGATTTGATCTGGAAAGCATTGGCGACCAGGTTTCTGTGGGTGGCGATTGCACCTTTGGAGATCCCTGTCGTCCCCCCGCTGTACTGGAACAGCGCTACATCGTCCGGAACTATCTCGATCTTGGGACGATCTTCGGGTTTATTTTGGCTGATCAGATCTTGCATCCAGACATCACCCTCCGCAAGCTGGACGCGAAAACCGCCCTTCTTTTCCCTGGTCAGGGTGAACAGGAAGGACAGGATTGACGGCAGCGTCTCTTTCAAATTCGTTACGACTACGGTGCGGATCTTGGTATTCGGCTGAACTTGCTTGATGAGGTTATAGTAATTGCTCATCACCAGCATCACCTCGATGCCGGCATCGTTGGCCTGGTGTTCGATCTCTCTTGCGCTGTACAGCGGGTTGGTCGCAATCACGACCCCACCCGCTTTGAGAGCTGCAAAGGTCGCTATCACGAACTGGGGTGTGTTGGGCATGAATATACCTACCCGATCCCCTTTTTTAACCCCCAATTTACTTAGACCAGCCGCCAACCGGTCGCTGAGTTCATCCATCTCCCGGAAGCTGATCTTTGCCCCCTTGAAAATAGTACACGGGGAGTCAGGATATTTGCGAGCGGTTTGTTCTAATAGTGAAAATAATGGGATTTCCGGAATGTCAATATGATGTGGAACCCCCGCATCATAGTTCCCCAGCCATGGTCTTTCGTCCATATCCATCTCCTCGTCTTTTCGATAGACCTAATCGGATAGTAGATACGCAGTTCAGGGTATATTGCCGCCACTTTTCCAACTGCGCAAGTCCAATTTAAATTATTCTTGTAAAAATAGTATAGATTCTTCTCTGAAGATTGTCAATCACTTTTCCTCGGAAAAACACAATATTACAGCATAGGTCTATATTTGGATATAATTCAATGCAAATATCCTGGAGGTTGACTTTATGAGTAGTTTTTATACTCCGGAAAGTGCACTTGTCATCGTGGCGCATCCGGATGACATCGAATTCTCCTGCGCAGGAACGATCGCCCGCTGGGTTAAGAACGGTGCCAGGGTCATCTATATCCTGTGTACCAGCGGTGAGGTAGGCATTGCCGAAAATGGGATGACCAAAGACCGTGCAACGGATGTCCGCGAGGCCGAACAACGTGCGGCTGCGGAGGTTATCGGGGTTAAAGAGATTGTATTCCTACGCGAGCCAGATGGTATGCTCCAGCCCACACTAGAACTGAGGAAGGAGCTGGTGCGGGAGATCCGCCGGCACCGTCCCGAGGTTGTGATCTGTGGCGATCCAACAATCGTTTGGGCTGGTGATGACTACATCAACCACCCTGACCATAGGGCAGCTGCAACTGCTGCTCTGGATGCCGTATTCCCGGCAGCCGGTCAACCGAACCTCTTCCAGGAACTTGAAGAGGAAGGGATCTTCGCCTTCAAGCCCCGCAAGGTCTACGTAACCGGGTGGAATCAGTCCGATCTATATGTCAACATATCCGACACAATTGACTTGAAAATTGCAGCATTACGAGCCCATAAAAGCCAGATGAAGGATTGGGACCCCGAGCCGCGCATTAAGGAATGGGCTGCCGAACGTGCAAAAGGTAAAGAGATGCTGTATGCCGAAGGATTCCGGGTGGTTACCCTGGTCAGCGATGAGGATTGGGAGAAAACCAGGGGCGCCGTCCTCTCCGATTAAATCATGCCGTAGCGCCTTAGTGCCGTATCCAGGATCATGTTCACCAGATAGGTATGATCGACGCCTTCTGCCGCGGCCTCTATAACCAGGTCTGAGTATCCCGGAGCAAGACCAGGCAGTGTGTTGATCTCCAGGATATACGGTTTAAGATTGTCGTTGACATCCAGTCGGAAATCCACCCGCGAGACATCCAACGCGCCGGTCACCCGGAAAACTGCTGCGGACAGCCAATTTAATTCGTCTAGCATATCAGTGTCCAACGGTGCCGGACAAAGATAGTCAAGCTCCTCAGCCAGAGCCACTTTCAATCGATTCGAATATACAACGTCGCTGTCTTCGAAAGCGGAGAGGTTTACCTCCATTGGAGGTAAGAAACGCAGCCCAGAATGGACGCGCGGTGCCAGACTCATCCACTGGAAGACGACGGGCAACAGGTCCAACCAGATTGCCCACCAACCCTACGGTCACTTCTCTGCCTTCGATATACTGCTCGACCAGCGCGGGCTGTTTGTACCGTTCCAGGATATGGTTGACCTGTTCACGGAGCTCAGCGTCCGAACGGACGATAGAACTGCGCGAGACACCCATTCCGGTCCCCTCCCGGCTGGGTTTGACGAATAAGGGGTACTTCATTTCCTCGTTCAACGGCTCATCGACACGCTCGAATGTCTGGAACTCCGGTGTCGGTAGATCGTGATAGTGCAGCACCCGTTTTGTCATCGGTTTGTCCAGGCATAAAGACAGGGTCAGCACTTTCGAGCCGGTATAAGGTATGCGCTGCATTTCCAGGATAGCTGGGATATGGGCTTCGCGCGCGTCACCAAAATGTCCCTCACAAATATTGAAGCATATATCGGGTCTATACTTATCAAGTGAATCGATCAAGGTGATGTCGCCTTCCAGAAACTCGCTGTGATGACCACCTGAGCGGATGGCAGAGATTAATGCCTCTACAGTCTTTTCGGAATCCAGGTCATCCCATTGGTCTTCTGTCATCCCCTCGAATTTGGGTGCGTTTTTCTTCAAGTTCGCCAGTACAGCGACCTTATACTGCTTCATCTGTCAGTCCTCCGGTTAATCGTGGAATTATCTCTCTGGTCGGCTGCCTGCCATCAATGTATCCACAGACACCCTCAATACACGTTCCGTCTCCACCAGGCTGTGCAGGATGTCTTCATAATCACCTGCCTCCGGCAATCCCGGTCTAGATTTTGTCCAGCGCTGCTTCTGCCTCTCAATGGACAGGTTTGCCTGGGCACGCAGGCGGCGGTATTCCTCGACTAAGTCCGGGTTGCCTGCAGAGGATTGTTCTCGCTGCTGTAGACCTCTGTTGAGACTTCCCGATCTCTCTTTCCAGGTCGGTGATCCTCTTTTGCTCGTGCATAGCCCAATCTTTGGATCGCTCGATCTTTCCGGTCAGTGTCTGGTAGCTGGCGGCCAGCTCACCATACTGCCGGACAGCCCATATCGCCCGAGTGTTTTTGCTCGCGATCGCGCTGCGAACTGATTCCAACCTCTCCATCTCCACACGCTCGTCAGAGATCGAGACCGAACATGGGGGCCACTGCCGGGTTTCTGGAATGATCCTGGATGCAGCTACCAGGGCATCAAGCGCCAGTTTTCGCTGGTCTTCCGCATGGTTATATGCATCTATCAGGGGTGTCTCTACAAGCTCTTCGAGCTCGGTTTGGACTGCTACCAACTCCTGCCATACCACGCTCCCGCTTTTTATCGCTGAGATGATATCCTCAAATTGTAGGTGAAAGGCAGGCACGGTTGGGCTCGACTTTTTATCCCCTTCTGAGTTCTCTAAAAGGTACTTCGCTTTACTCACGGCCGGATCATCCAGGCTGGCAATATTGGCAATCATCTCGAGCTTACCGGTCAGTAATGATCTCTGCTGGTCAATATCCTAATTCAAGCGCTCCAGCCATTTTCTACCGGCATTATCCACCTCGTCTCTCAGGGATTGTACACTGCGGAGTTTATCTTCGATTTTTCCGGTATGGGACTCACCCAGCTGTGCCCCACACCGGAGTAACCGGGGAGTGATTTTTTCAATATCAGTGGCTGCAACCCCCTTGAGGAAGATATTGCTGTTTACCAGCCATTTGAGCTGGTTGACGGCTTTCTGAACGATAGCGAGCAGGTCTTTGGCTTCGTTTTCCGTGCTCTTGATGAACTGCAGACGAACTAGCAGCTTCTCTGATCGAACTTTCAGCTGCTTGTGGTCATTTACAAGATCGTCTGCTCTATGCAGCCAGTCACCAATCTCAGATTCTGGAATGTTCGCAGTATGCTCGCGCCCTAAAAAGGCATTATGCGCAGACTTCAGGATCTGTATTTCATCCAGATAATGTCGAAGGGGAGTTTGGCTTCAGCCAGTTATCCGGGTCGTATTGAAATATCTGCTCGCCAAGTTGGTAATATTCTTGAATTTTATCCAATCCATGCAGTATTTCATCACTGGTGAAGATAACCAGTAAGTCTTCGTGAGTTCCTTTTATCCGGTAGACCTGGGATTTTAGTACCCGCATGCCTTCCAACAATTCCTGTCGGAGGTTTGCATCCACCCTCAGCTCTTCTAATGTACGAGGTTTATCAGGGCTGCTAAGCTCGTTCACCCGTTTATTGATATCCCGGAAGGGCTTATTGCTGCGATCCCATATAATTGGGTAAGTCGGTGACCTAACAAGTATTTCAAACACCAGGGAGACGTCTGCCTGCAGTTTGGTTAATTCCGGATACTGTTGTTGAAGCTCGGCAAAGTCATTATATCCCTGACGTACGAGTACTGAATTATCCGCGTAATTATCCTCTGAACTTGATCCAATTCACGCTCGACCGGTCTCGATACTCTCGACCTCGAGACGACCGAGCGTATCTGATAATACTTTCAATGTGTCCCGTAGGGCGAGCCAATTGGGTCTTCTGAGGGACCAAATCCACTCCCTCCGGAGCTGCGTTCACCAGGTGTTCGAAATGAGCCAATTGGTCCATGTGATGATCAACTTTTTCCGCCAGCTGATCATACTGTCTGATCCACAGGGACAGCTTCTCATGCATATCCTCCAGGATGGGCTCGGACTCTGATAATATTTTGTGTACCACCCACACATCCAGCTTCCCGGCGTGGGCAGAAATATTATCCTCCTCGTCTAATAGGAAATAATCCGGGATATGATCGATGGCTTCCATTACCAGGTCTTCGATTTCAACCATCGCCTCAAATGTGTCACCGTATAATTTTTGGTCACCCAGGTAGTCCATCATCTGACGGACGTTCTGTTGTTTGGTGATCGCAGCCCTTACCCTGGAAGCGAGCAGCCAGGCCTGTTTATCAAGTTCACGCTCTTGTGCCCAGGCATTTTCCACGCAGATCCTGCAATTCCACTAGCTCTGCCTGAATACTTATCGTATCCTTTTTCGTTCTATACCACGTATATATATATATAGGCGCAGCGAGGATATACTGCACCGGACGTGAGCTCATTTTGTGGTGCTGTGCTGTATTAGATGTTTTTTTTGGTTTAGTGCAGCGAGATCGATTGGCAATGGAATCCACCGCTCGATGGATTTCAGATACCATCGGTCCATACGGCAGAGGGTCATCAGGAGAGTATGACTGAATCTCCTGCAGAATTTTCATTTATCTCCCCCTGCATGCGCTCGTTGTCAGGTACGCGAAGTTCTCAAGCGTGCGAGAGATACCGTACTCCCAATATATTACCAACAGCCATGAACCGACGAGTGTCCCCATCATGATCAGCAGGATCCAAAAAATGCCGGATTGGAGTACAAAATCTACAACTGCACCCATATGAGGATTATACTCCGCTAGCGATTCTTATCGAGCCAATCAAGTATTCTGGCCTCTACAGCAGCCACATCTAAGTTATATATATCGAACCAGTGTATGTCTGTGTTATCAGGTTTGAACCAATTTGCCTGCCGTCGAACATAAATCCTGGTCTGCTTTTTGATCTTCCTTACAGCATCATCCAGACTTATATCGCCGGAGAGATAGGCCGCAATCTCACGATAACCAATCGCGGAGAATGATGGCAGTGCAGGGGTATAGCCCTTATCGAGCAGGGTCTGGACCTCTGAGACAAAACCAGCCGCAAGCATTTGATCAATCCGCTCGTCGATCCGTTCGTAAATTATTGCACGAGGACGAGTTAAGCCGATATTCAAGACTGCATAGGATGATAGCCCCTTCTTGCCTTGTTCTGAGAACCGGCGTCCGGTATGGAAAATCACTTCCAATGCCCTGACCGTGCGACGAAAATTGCGGTAATCGATCTTCTCTGCTGCCCGAGGGTCGATGCAGGACAATCGGGCGTGCAATCCATCACTCCCAATCTCTTGTGCCCAGTCGTTCAATACGCTGCGCATCAAGTGATCAGGCTTTACTTCGGGGATGGTCCAATTTTCAACAACTGCCCGGATGTATTGACCTGTCCCACCGACCAGGAAAGGCTGTTTTCCCCCAGCATGGATATCGGCGATCGCGGTATGCGCCATAGATTTAAATTGCGCCAAACTGCAAGTCTCGTCCGGGTTGGCGATATCGATCAAATAATGCGCTATCCCACATCTCTCTTCTAAAGTTGGCTTGGCTGTGCCAATATCCATACCCCGGTAAAAGAGCCGAGAATCAGCTGATACGATATCACCCCCCAAGGACTTCGCCAGCTTTACAGCCCATTCCGTTTTTCCAACTGCGGTAGGACCGAGGATCACAACTACTGGCGTTCTATCTTTTAGCATGTTGCTGTGTGATGTGGATGCTCACAGATCGCCGACGGCTTTTTCGAAGTGGGCGATGACTGGCTGGTCCTTAGCAGCTCTGCGCTCGATCGCAATGACATCTATCCGCCAGTCACCATCCAGGTGTGGATGGGATTGCAGATATGCCTGGGCGGATGCCAATAGATGAGCCTGCTTGCTCGATGTCACTGATTCTTCTGGATACCCAAATCTTTTCGATGTACGGGGCTTCACCTCCACGAACACAATCACACCAAGATGTTCGGCTATCAGATCTATCTCGCCGTAGGAAGTCCTAGCATTCCGCTCGAGGATCGAGTAACCTTTTTCGGTTAGGTATTGTGCTGCGTATGCTTCTCCCCAGCTCCCGAGCTTTTTCCGGTCGCTCATTACCTGATCCAATCGTCGAACAGCCTATTGATCCTCACCCGCAGGCTGCGTTTTCGTTTTGAGTTGTCAGCATATACTTCCTCGTAGCACTTGAGCAGCTTCATAGAGGTTCGCTCGATAGAGTAGGAAGCTGATTCTGCTTTTGCCTGCATACCCATTTCTTGCCTCTTGGCAGGATCAGTCACCAGGCGTACCATTCTGGCTGTGAAGCCTGCCAGGTCATCCTGTTGGGAAAGGAAACCGGTGCTGCCATCTATAATCGTATCGCCAACGCCGGGAGAATTGACGCCTAATACCGGAAGCCCAGATGCCATCGCTTCGATCACCGACAGCGGATGTACCTCCGAGACGGAAGCGGTGGCGAACGCGTCTGCCATCGCCAGGTAGCTGGGGAGCTCCTCATAAGGGACCAGTCCAGTGAACCGGACTCGGTTTTCAAGACCCATCTCGCGGACATGTTCCTGCATGCTATCCATTTCTGGTCCTTCCCCTACCAGCAACAGACCGACGTTGTCATATACCTGGGCTACTCCCGCAAATGCGCGCAGTAAAAATGGCAGGTTCTTCTCTGGACCGATCCGTCCAACGTAGATGAGCAAGATATCTTCAGGGGTAAATCCCAATAGACTGCGGTCCTGCTGGCCAGTAATCTGGCTGAACGGTTGGATGTCGACACCATTGGGTATGACTTCAATATCAGCATCCACACCATAGCGCCGTAAAACATCTCGCATGCCTGCCGATGGAGCGATGACCTTATCCACCGATCGGCAAAATGCCGGCATATATGTCTCCAGAGCCGTCTCACTGATTGTGCTGGTTATCGAAGGCAGATAGGCCTGGGCATACAGGTCGTAGCGGGTATGGTTGGTGAAGATAACCGGGATGCCTCGCCGTCTGCAGAAGTTTACAGTGAGCGGTCCGCTGATAAATGGGTGCTGCACGTGAGCGATATCCATTGTTTTCAGCAGGTCACGGGTCTCTTTGCTGTATCTTAAATTGATAGATATTCCAAAATCTAACAGCGGGATACCTACAGAACGGATCACATTCGATTCGTTATCCCTGTAATTCTGTTCTTTCCCCTTGAAAGTGAAGACATAAACCTCGTGACCATGCTTCTCGAGATATTCTTTGTTCAAAGAGATATAATTTGTTACGCCACTGATATGGGGTTTATACATATCAGCCATCATACCAATACGCATATTTTGCCTTTATCCTGATCTGCCACAATAGTACAAAATCAGCAACTTAAAGTCAAGCGGAGATTATCACGCTTCCTCAACGCTTGCTGTTGGTGTTTGATCGAGAGCTTACCTTTAATCGAAACTTGGCAGTCTCCGCTAACAAGGGTAAAATCCGTTTAGTGAAATCCGTCCATCTCCCTGACTTCAATCGATTGAGCGTGATTGCAGCTGCGATCCTGCTCGCATACGCGCTGAGCAGGTTTGCGGATATCCCCGCCCGTGTGTTAGAGTTCCAAATCCTTGGGCTGTATTTGCCAATAGAGCTTAGCACCCATACAATAATCGCATTTCTAGTCGCCGGGCTGACAGCCTCGGGTGCGGATTGGCTGATGCGGGGGCACCCAAAGCTAAAAGGGAAGAACGCTGTCGAACACTGGCTGCTGCCGGCCTTGACTGCCTGGGTAATCGGGTTCCCATTGTTCCAACTTCCGCTCGGACTGCTGTGGTGGGCAGGTTTCTTGTTTGGCGCCATACTGCTCCTGCTGGTGCTGGTCGCAGAATATATCGTGGTTGATCCTACAGATGTACGCCAGCCAGCTGCTGCCGCAGGGCTGGTCGTCCTGTCTTACGCGCTGTATCTAATACTCGCCATCTCCATACGTCATTCTGGCTTCCGGTTGATCTTCGTCCTTCCGCCGCTGGCGCTTGCCTCCTGGTTAGCCAGCTTACGGACCCTGAACCTGCGCTTACGCGGCACCTGGGTGTTCATCCTGGCAGGTTTTATCGCCTTGATTGGCGCTCAAATCACAGCAGCGCTGCATTATACTCCGCTAACACCGGTATCATTTGGACTCATTCTACTGGCTGCGATCTATTCTTTAACCAGCCTGATCGGCAATCTGGTCGAAGGGCTGCCGCTCCGCCAGGCTGTCCTCGAGCCGATCATCGTTCTGATCCTCTTACTGGTTACGGCACTCTTGATCGGAGGGTAATCTCATGATCTCGATGATCAGGATGCAGCTTTCACTGTGGCAAGAGATCGAATCATATGTCCGCAAACGACTCCCGGAAGAAGCGTGCGGCTTGATTGCAGGTAGAGGCAATCTCGCAATGCTTATCATCCCCGTCGAGAATATCTCTCACAGCCCATATCGGTACCGGATGGACCCGCAAGAGCAATTTTCGGCGTTCCAGCAGATGGAGGCACAAGGCTTTGATCTGCTGGCAATCTACCATTCTCATCCTGATGGACCCGATTATCCATCCGATACGGACATCAATGAAGCCTATTATCCTGAAGCAGTTTATATAATCGTCTCCAGATCTGGAGCCAATTTCACACCCTACGGCTATACCATTATCGACGGGAAAGTAGGTGAAATACCGATCGTCATGGAGTTGCCAAAGCAACCAAAGAACTGATTATGTGTTTCAACAATCGGATGCCATCTGCCGCTAAGAGGAGCCAGAAACTATGCCCGTAATCATCTTTCTCGGGGTGTTGGTGCTGTCTTATCTCATCGGGTCTATCCCTTTTGGCCTGGTGATCGTACGCCTTAGGACCGGGAAGGACATCCGCTCTGTAGAGAGCGGCAGGACGGGTGGCACGAATGTTATGCGGGCAGCCGGGTGGCCATACGGGGTCGCAACTGCATTTCTGGATATGCTCAAAGCTCTGCTCTGCGTAATCATTGCCCGTTACGCAGTACCAGGAAATCATTGGCTGGAAGTTTTAGCCCCGGTTGCCGCAGTTTTGGGACACAACTACCCGATTTTTCTCCTACAGAGGGATGACAACGGACAGTTGAGCATTCGCGGGGGCGCAGGTGGCGCCCCGTCCGTGGGTGGAGCCACCGGTCTATGGCCGCCCATCTTCATCATCATTCTGCCGCTGGCCGGGTTGATCCTGTACTTTGTAGGTTACGCTTCCTTGGCAACGCTCAGCGTCCCATTGATCTGCCTGGTTGTATTTACTTACCTTGCCATGACCGGGGGGGTCCCGTGGGAATATATTGCCTATGGAGTTCTAATGTTTATAGTTCTTGGGTGGGCGCTGAGACCCAATATCAAAAGACTTATTGAAGGCAATGAACGCTTGATCGGATACCGTGCCCGGCGCAGGAAGCAGGAGGCGGACATTAACCAAAACAGCGGGCAGCTCAGGTAAAGCTGCCCGCTGATATCATTGAACAATCTACTCTTCTTCTGCACCCTCATCGTCATAATAATCGTCATCTTCGAAGGAGCTCTGGGGTACTACGCCATACATATGAGTATATAAAGCAATCAGGTTGCGCCGGTGCAGCTCATTAGCCAAGCCTCCAATCAAGACTCGACTCTTCCCGCAGGATTCGACCGATACCTCATCCAGGATGTCCATTGGATATTTTCGCCGTCCTGCTTTGCGCACTGCCTTACGTATCTGGGACAAATAAGCCAGGTTGTCCTTGGCATAGCCTTCGATTTCACCCCGCAGTATGATATCACCGTGTCCCTGGACGATATTTTCCAGCCCCATTTTTGATACCTTTTTAAGGGACAAAACCAGATCATCGATGTCACCATCGACGATATACGGCAGGGGCATACAGGCATCGCCCGAGAATAAGACCCGATCTTCCTCAACCAGAACGGCTACATTGTCTGCGCTGTGACCTGGCAGCGGGAAGAGGGTTAGATTTTTTTTGCCCACGCGCAGAGTGAGCTGACCATCCCCAAATGTGATATGCGGCGGGATAATTTTCAGATTCCTGAATACCTGGCTGTGTTTTCGGCTATTCTCCAGGGATGGTACACCACGCTCTAGCAACCACTCCCGGCACAACATGTGACCGATAACGGTTGCACCAGGGAAGAAATAGTTCCCCCAGGCATGGTCAGCATGATAATGCGTATTAATTACATAACGTACGGGGACATTTAATTCCTGTTCGATGAAATCCCGGATCGCCAGGGTTTCCTCTGGCAGTGCCAGAGTATCGATCACAATTGCCCAGTTTGGTCCGATGACCGCCCCGGCCGTGACCTGGGCATAGACATCACTTTGAAATGAAAATACGTTATCGGCTACACGCTCTCGCTGGATCATAACCCTTCCACTTATCACCCATCCAATTTCGAGGGAATTATCGTCGACCGCGGAGATACCTGACTTGTCCCCGGCTACCTGGCTTCCCGTTATTGAATTGAAACTTGGTAAAAATCACTTGTGGAGGATAGCACAAAGCGCATACAGAAGTCAAGAAATTTTAATCTTAGGTTAATCATTTTTATTACCTGTGATAACCGAGGCGAATTGCCAAAGGAGAGTAACCCAATTTCCCCCAAACTGCATAACTCCTCATCATATAAATCTGGTTGGTAAGGTGAATAAACCTCGAGGAATTGACCTGATCCTCGAAACTGGATATAATGTGTCAAATCGAATATCCTTCAACCGGGAGGAGTAAGCGGGCTGCGCGCTGATAGATAACCGGAAGCTGCACCACCAGGTTATTTCAGAGAAGGAGTGGCCAATGGCTGGGAGCCCCCGCCAGCGTGCACTGCTGAAAGTCGCCCGGGATATTTATCGAAGAAATTCTCAGATATTCTGTCTGGAAGAGTAGAACGATACGGGTACGCCCGTTAGCGCGTTTCCCTGATGCTGGTCAGGGGTTAAGTGCACCGAAATCATACTTTCGGTGAATTGAGGTGGTACCGCGGAATACTTCCCCTTTCGTCCTCTAATTGGACGGGAGGGATTTTTTATTATCAGCCCGTTTATGGCTCAATACCGGGAGCAAGGATGATGCTGCCAAAAAAATATATACCCCAACAAGTGGAGCAAAACTGGATGCGTTGGTGGCAGCAAGAGGGTATATACCACTTCTCGCCACTGTCGGATACGCGGGTATTCTCTATTGATACGCCCCCACCAATAGTCTCCGGGCAGCTTCACCTTGGACATGTGTACTCATACACCCATCCGGACAAAATCGCACGATTCTGGAGAATGCGCGGCTGCAATGTATACTACCCAATGGGATATGACAATAAAGGCTTGCCGACGGAGAGGCTGGTTGAGAGGACTTTAGGAATTGACGCCCAGGTGGTTGGGCGGGAAATATTCGTCCAGGCATGTTTGGATATCAGCATCGGTGCGGAAAATGTAAGTCAAACGGTCCGGATTTCTATCCAGGAGTGAGGAGAAACTATGACTGTATATCCTTTCATGCAAGTAGATGCGTTTACAGATCGTCCTCTGGGTGGGAATCCATGTGCCATATTGTTTGACACAGATAACCTTGATCCAGATGCTATGCTTGCCATCGCCCGTGAAAACAACCTGTCTGAAACAGCCTTCGTCCGCAGCTCGCAGAAAGCAGATTTCGCAGCCACATATTACACACCAGCGATGGAGATACCTTTTGCCGGGCACCCAACCCTGGCGACGGCTTTCGCGCTGATCGATTCCGGGCGACGGGATCTCAGCCAGGAACGGTCGGAGATTACGTTGGAATTGAAGGTCGGCGTGATCCCGGTGGAAGTTAAGTTTGAGCAAGGAAAACTGCAGTTGGTGATGATACAACGAAAGCCGGAGTTCTTGAGGATTTACCAACCGGATACAATCTTACCGGTATTCGGCTTGACAGCAGACGACCTGCTGTCAGGCGTACCGATCCAAACCGTTAGCACCGGAACTCCCCAGCTTATGGTACCCCTCAAGGATCATAATGCCTTGAGAAGCATACGATTGGATATCGAAGCATACCGACAGCTGCGCGAGATTGGTGATTTCTTCAGCCCGCACCTTTTCTGCCTATCCGGCGCAACTGCTGCCGGGCATACTTTCGCCCGACATCTGGATATTCCCCCGGATTTGCCGGAAGACCCCTTCACCGGGTCAGCTACGGGTGGCATGGCTGCATATTTATGGCGTTATGGACTGATAAAACAGCCCTCCTTTATCGCAGAGCAAGGTCACTGGATGGGACGTCCCGGAACAGCCTATGTACAGGTAATTGGTTCAAGAGAGGATATCCGGGCGATCAAAGTAGGTGGACATGCAGTAACTGTCATACGTGGAGAATTTTATACATAATACACGCCATCCGGCGAACCCAGAAACCGACCAGGAGAAAAGAATGCCCGAATATACCCTGCCAAAGACATATGACTTCGAAGCCACCGAACAGCGAATCTACGACTGGTGGTCCGATAACGGTTATTTCAGACCTACTAACGACCCAAACCTACCGGGATTCGATCCTTCTCGCAAGCCATATGTGATTTCAATCCCGCCTCCCAACGTGACCGGTGAGCTGCACCTGGGGCATGCTATGTTCGTCTCAATGGAAGATCTGATGATCCGCTACCACCGGATGAAGGGTGTGCCCACTTTGTGGGTTCCCGGGACGGATCATGCCGGCATCGCAACGCAGCTCCAGGTCGAAAAAGCCCTCGCCCGTGAAGGCAAGACCCGTGAGCAGATCGGACGGGAAGAATTCCTGAGCCGCACTTGGGCCTGGAAGGAAAAGTACGGTGGGATCATTACCCAGCAAATCCGCCGCCTGGGAGCCTCTTGTGACTGGCAGCGCGAGCGTTTCACGTTGGATGACGGGTTATCGGTAGCGGTACGGGAGGCATTCGTCCGGCTGTACGAGAAAGGTCTCATCTATCGCGGTCCACGCCTGATCAACTGGTCGCCGGGGCTCCGGACTGCGGTGTCCGACCTCGAAGTCGAATATTCCGAAGAGCCCGGCATGCTGTACTATTTTAAGTACGTGGTTTCCGACTCTTTTGAGGAGTATATTCCAGTGGCGACCACACGCCCCGAGACCATCCTGGGGGATACCGCTGTAGCCGTTCACCCGCAGGACGAACGCTACCAGGCATATATCGGGCGAAGTGTGACCGTCCCGATCCTAGGCCGCGAGATACCTGTTATCGCGGATGAATATGTCGACCGTGAGTTCGGCGGCGGGGCGCTTAAAGTGACCCCCGGGCACGATCCGAACGATTATGCCATCGCCCAACGGCACAACCTGCCGATAATCTCTATTCTTGACGAAGCCGCCCGGGTCAATGCCAACGGTGGACCATACGAAGGGCAGGATCGCTTCGAGGCGCGCAAGAATCTGTGGGAGGATATGCGTGCTGCCGGATTGACGCTAAAAAACGAGCCTTATACGCTCAATGTACCCCGGTCACAGCGGGGCGGAGAAATCGTCGAGCCAATGATCTCAACCCAGTGGTTTGTGAACATACAGCCGCTGGCAGACGCAGCTTTGGGGGCCGTCCGGGATGGTCGGATTAAGATTGTCCCAGAACGCTTCACAAAAGTGTATTACAACTGGCTTGAAAACATCCAAGACTGGTGCATCAGCCGCCAGCTCTGGTGGGGTCACCGTATTCCCGTCTGGTATTGTACGGATTGCAGTGAGATGACGGTATCGCGCGATGATCCGGCAGTTTGCTCACATTGCGGCGGAGGCAGCATTGAGCAAGATCCAGATGTTCTGGATACCTGGTTCTCGTCCGGGTTATGGCCATTCTCGACGCTGGGCTGGCCGGAGGAGACACCCGATTTAAAATACTTTTATCCCACCACCATGATGGAAACCGGCTATGACATCCTGTTCTTCTGGGTGGCACGCATGATCATGTCCGGACTGGAGTTCACCGGAGAGATCCCCTTCGACACGGTATACCTGCACGGGTTGATCCGCGATGAAGGTGGCAGAAAGATGAGCAAGACCTACGGCAATGTCATCGACCCGCTTACGGTGATGGAGGAGATGGGTACCGACGCGCTGCGTTTCACGCTGTTGGTCGGTTCGACCCCCGGGAACGATATGAATCTAAGCCTGAAAAAGGTGGAAGCCAACCGCAATTTCGCCAACAAGCTGTGGAATGTTGGCCGCTTCGTCACCAGCTCGATTTCAAAGACGCCGACCTCCCCCCGAGCTGAAGCAGTTTGGACGGTGGCAGACTCCTGGATCTGGGCGCGTTTACAAAACCTCGTCAATGATGTGGAACGTCTCTTCCAGAACTACCAGTACGGAGAAGCTGGTCGCCAGATCTACGATTTCTTCTGGAGCGATTTCGCCGATTGGTATATCGAGATCGCCAAGCTTCAGTTGGATGAGGGCGGAGACCGTGCTTATTACACTGCCAGCACGCTAACTAAAGTGCTGGATATCAGCCTGCGTCTGCTGCACCCCTTCACACCATTTGTCACCGAAGAATTGTGGGGGCATCTCAAACGGGCGTGTAAGGATATTGTTTTGAATATCTACCCAGAAGGCTTCTGGCCGCCAGCCCTGATTGTAGCGCCCTGGCCAGAGCCTCGCAAACTCGAGGGTTGGGAAGATGAGAAAGTGGCAGAGTTTACACTGGTGCAAGAGATCGTGCGCGCCATTCGCAACCTGAGAGCCGAAAAGAGGGTACAACCCGGCCGGCGAATACCCGCAATGTTGGTGTCAGAGGCAAAATCAGTGATGCTCTCAAGCCAATCCAGGGCACTGGCTGCTCTCGCCCAACTCGATATGGACCAGCTGACCATTACCGATCATCTGTCCGCAAAACCGGAAGGACATATTGGGCTGGTGGTTGGCCCGGTTGAGGTGTTTCTACCTTTGACCGGATTGGTGGATCAAGGGGAGGAGCGCGCCCGTCTCGAGAAAGACCTGGCAGAGGTGAAAGCCCAGATCGAGCGCCTTGATAACCTGTTGGGTGGCGCCTTTGCAGAGAAAGCCCCTCCGGCAGTGGTGCGTAAAGAGCAGGACAAGCTGGATAATTACCGGGTAACAGCTGATAAGATACGCTCGCAGCTGGAGGCGCTGGAGTAAACCTGACCCGAACCCATTCACCTGGACATCATTAAGACCTGAAGATTCAACCACTATGTATACGATGATTAATAACTTCCAAATGTACTACGAAGAGCGGGGCAGCGGACTGCCGCTGCTGCTGATCCACGGCTACCCGCTTAACCACGATATGTGGCGACCCCAGATATCGGCGCTTTCCGCTGAAGTGAGGGTCATCGCACCCGACCTGCGCGGACACGGCAGCTCGGAAGCTGATCTCCCACCGATGGCACACTCACAGGCATACTCGATGGCGATGCACGCGGACGATTGTGCAGCATTGCTAGACGCGCTGGGGATAACCCAGCCTATCGTCATTGCCGGATTGTCAATGGGGGGTTATATCGCCTTCGCTTTCCTGCGCAGTTATCCTGAACGTGTTGCAGGGATGATCCTGGCAGCTACTCGCGCAGGCGCGGACCTACCTGCCACCAGGGATAACCGTACGACAGCGATCATAACAGCGAGGGAAGCAGGGATCGCACCCGTTATCGAGGCAATGATCCCCAAACTGCTATCCCCAGCGGTTGAGAGGCTTCATCCTGGTCTTCCAAACAGGCTGGCTGAGATCATGGCAAACAACTCCCTGGAAGCTATCATCGGCGACCAGCTTGGGATGATGGAGCGACCTGACTCGACTCCATTTCTCGAGCATATCAGCGTCCCCACCTTGCTCATCCACGGTGCAGATGACCAGATCATCCCTCTCGAAGATATGCAGGATATGGAGGCAAAGATTCCCCAAGCCGAGCTGCAGATCATCCCAGACGCCGGTCACATGGTCAATTTGGAGCAGCCGCAGGGGTTCAACCAGGCAGTCAGGGATTTCCTACATCGAAAGGTTTAGCTACCTATGCGCATCGGCGTGATATACCCCCAAACGGAATACGGCACGGACCCGGCAGCAATCCGGGATTATGTACAGACAGCAGAGTCTCTTGGCTACACGCATATATTGGCGTACGAGCATGTCCTGGGTGCCAATCCTCAACGCCCCGGGGGTTGGATGGGTCCCTACACCTATCAGCATGAATTTTTCGAGCCGTTCTTACTATTCAGCTACATGGCTGCTTATGCACAGTCGATTGAATTCACCACCGGGATTGTTATCCTGCCGCAGCGCCAGACCGCCCTGGTCGCAAAACAGGCTGCCACCCTGGATGTGCTGAGCAATGGGAGACTGCGCCTCGGGATTGGGATCGGCTGGAATCCGGTCGAATATACCGTTCTCAACCAGGATTTCCACACCCGGGGCAAGCGCGTGGAAGAGCAGGTAGAACTGCTGCGGGAGCTATGGACGCAGCCCCTGGTAAAGTATTCCGGTCGCTGGCACGAGGTCCCGGATGCCGGCATAAACCCCCTTCCCATCCAGCGCCCCATCCCGATCTGGTTTGGAGGTCATGCCGAACCGGTGCTGCGCAGGATCGCCAGGCTCGGTGATGGCTGGATGCCCAACTATCGCAGCTCACAGGATGCGCACCTGCCTCTCCAGAAACTGGACCGTTATCTCGAAGAGGTCGGGCGTACTCGCAAAGATATCGGTGTTGAGGCGCGCCTGCATTATGGGAGCGGTAATTCAACAGAGTGGGAATCAACAATCGATGGATGGCAGCAAGAAGCCGTCACACACCTGACCCTGAATACGATGGGCAGTGGGTTCAACACTTCCACCGAACACATACGGGCAATTGAAACTTTTGCCCGAGAACGCGGGCTGGCATGAATAAGCCCTCCGGCTCCCCGGAAAGCAGTTTGCAGCTGCTCTCAGCACGTGTCGATGAGCTCCGGCTAGACCTTCAGCAGCGCAGCCCCCAACGGACAGCCTCCAATACAGGTGCTCATTATGTCGAGCACTCCGGGAATGATGGGGCATTCGAATTCAACTTCTGGGATGCACCGGCTGTGCTCACCTACCCTGAGGGTAAAGTCTACGATAGAGCGTCAGGCGATGAGCTGCCGGTCGCATTCCAGGCATTGATTTTATATTACTTCCATACTGCGGATGGAACACCGCTGTCCGATCGCTGGATCGCTTTCTCTGAACTTCAGAATGGGCGCTTTTACACCCAGGCCTTCCAGGGCTATACCGGTAATAAGCTGGGGAGTATATTGGCGGACGACCTGGCTGCTTTTCGAATGGCAGCCCTGGCAGTTGGTGGTGAATCTCAGGGTATGGGCGACGCCGGCTTCGTGTTCCAACTGCTTCCCAGGGTACGCATGCTGGTACTTGCCTGGCTGGGTGACGAAGATTTCCCTTCCAGCTACCAAATTCTTTTCGACGCATCTGTCAATCATTACCTGCCCACAGATGCCTGTGCAATCGCTGGCTCCATGCTGACCGGCAAGCTGATTCGAGCCAGTCAAATCTAGAGATTGACTTTTTTCACCAATCCCGCCACCCTAAATGACCCTCGATTTCTATTGACAGAATAGAACATTAGTTCTATTCTGTCGTTACCCAAATCTTATTGTTTTCAAAAGGAGAAACAGCCATGTCCAAGCACCCTAATGTCCACTTTGAATTTTCCAGCAGCAACCCGGAAGCCGATGGTAAGTTTTAAAGCGAGCTGTTCGGCTGGGAGATCCAGCATATGCCGGAGATGAATTATGCCATGCTCAGTCCTGGAGGCGATCTTGGCGGCGGGTTGAACCAGGTCACAGATGGATTTCCTGCCGGGACGTTAGCCATCTATATCGGGACGGAAGACATCAACGCTTCCCTGGCCGGTGTAGAAAAACTGGGCGGCAAAACGATTGTCCCTCGCACAGAGATCCCTGGCATGGGGCATTATGCAGTTTTTTCTGACTTGACAGGTAATAAGGTGGGGCTTTTCGAAGCCCCCCCGGAGGGCTAGAGTATTCTATCTGGGGTGTTTTCCATCCTTGCGAGCACTGGAAAACACCCCTTTTATTTATCCTCGGGGGTTCAACGAGATTATTCAGATTGAGTGTTCGGATTAGCTTGATCGCTATCACCGAAACGACGCTGCCAATCGTATAGATGAGTCAGCGCCTCGATGGGGGATATCGAGTTCAAATCCAATGATTTCAGCTCTTCAATCAGAGGGTTCGTCTTCGGAAATAATGCCATCTGGTGCGGTGAGGAGGGTCGCGTCTTGACCGCTTTGCCTGATGAGGCCTCCAACTGTCCCATGATCTCTGATGCACGCTGTATCACCGGCTTAGGCAGGCCTGCCAGCTGCCCGACGTGGATGCCGTAGGACCGGTCCGCGCCACCGGGGATGATCTTATGCAAGAACACCACCTTCGAATCGGCTTCGCTCACCGCGACATTATAATTCCGCACTCCAGGCAGGAGATCTGCCAGCTGCGTAAGCTCGTGATAGTGGGTGGCGAATAATGTCTTCGAGCGCAGGTTCGGGTGGTTATGCAGGTATTCGATCACTGCCCAGGCGATGGATACTCCATCGTAAGTGCTCGTGCCGCGGCCGATTTCATCCAGGATCAGCAGGCTGCGTGAAGTTGCATGGTGCAGAATATTTGCAGTCTCGACCATCTCGACCATAAATGTTGACTGTCCGGCATGGATCTCATCTTGCGCGCCGATGCGGGTGAATATCCGGTCAACCAGACCGATGCGGGCTGAGCGGGCAGGCACATAGCTGCCGATATGTGCCATCAAGACGATCAAGGCAACCTGACGCAGGTATGTGGATTTTCCACTCATATTGGGTCCGGTAATTACCCTGACCCGTTCCCCTTCTTCGTAAACGGTGTCGTTCGGAACGAACCTTTCCCCGCTCAAGGTCTGCTCGACGACCGGATGGCGACCATCACGGATATCAAGGCAATCTTCTTCTTCCACATCTGGTCGAATATATCCACCCAGGGCAGCGACTTCTGCAAGGGATGTCAAAATATCGATCTTGGCTATCGCTCGTGCCGTAGCGATCATTATCGCGGATGATTGTGCCAGACTGGCACAGATCTCGCGGAATAATCTGGCTTCGATCTCCCGGATTCGCTCTTCTGCATTTAGAACCAGGGTCTCGTACTCTTTCAGCTCTGGAGTGATGTAGCGTTCTGCATTGACAAGGGTCTGCTTGCGGATATATTCAGCCGGAGCCATCCCGGCGTTAGCTTTGGTGATCTCCAGGTAATAGCCAAAGACCTTGTTGTAGCCAACTTTCAAAGTCTTTATCCCCGTTCTTTTGCGTTCCACTGCCTCCAGGCTCGCGATCCACTCACGCGCGTGGCTGGAGCGATCGATAACGCCATCCAGTTCGGCAGAATATCCCGATCGGATAACGCCGGTATTTTGAAGAGTAGCGGGCGGATCATCTGCAACCGCTGAAAGGAGCAATTCCAGTTCGTTCTCACAAAGCGAGTACTCCCGCAGAACAGGGTCCAGAGGGATATCATCAGTTGGAACCAAGTTGATAAATTCCGGTAGATGCAGTAAGGTGCTGCGCAGTGCGACCAGATCGCGCGGCTGGGCCGTTCCACCCACAAACCGGTTCGCCAGCCTCTCCAGATCGCCGAAGGGCTTTAGGGACTCGCGTACCTCTGCTCGCAGCAGCCCATCCTTGAAAAATATTCCGACCTGGTCTTGTCTCTGCCTGATCTCATCTACATTCAACAGCGGTTTACTGACCCACTGCCGGATCATGCGCTTCCCCATCGGTGTCACAGTCCGGTCCAATACACCTAACAACGAGCCCCTGACTTCCGCACTGCGCAAAGTCTCGGTCAGTTCCAGATTGCGCCGAGTTCGCTGAGTCAAGGATCATAAAATCGCTCAGGCTGTAGCTGCTCAGCCGGGTAAGCAGCTGAAGTGCGGACGGCTGCGTCTCTGTCAGGTACTGCAAAATTGCACCTGCAGCCCGGATGCTCAGATTCTTTCCCTGCAACCCAAATCCATCCAGAGAAGCTACTTCGAAATGGCTGGTCAGTGTCTCCCGGCAGCGCCCGGGCTCGAACCGCCAGCCCGGCCAGGCAGTCAGGTGCCCCGGTACGCCATTTTCCACGCTCAAATCATCCGGATGTAAAATTTCCGCCGGCCTTAATCGCACCAGCTCCGCACGGACAGTAGCGTGAATATCCGCACCACTCAACTCCGCTGCAGCGAATTCACCGGTAGTGATATCTACATAGGCGATCCCGGCTGCACCGGTTGATCTCGTCTCACCCTCGTTGATAACGACACATGCCAGATAATTATTGCTCTCGGATGGCAGCAAGCCAGGCTCGACAACTGTCCCTGGTGTGACTACCCTGACCACCTGGCGAGGGAAAATCCCCTTCATAGGCTGCTCCCCGACCTGCTCACAAATTGCCACGTGGTACCCGCGCTCGATCAGGCGAGCCAGATAGCTCTCTGCGGCATGGTGGGGAATGCCGGCCATCGGCACCCGGACACCTTTTGCCACGTTGCGGGAGGTCAGGACAATGTCCAGCTCCCTGGCAGTGATCTGAGCATCCTCATCGAATGTCTCGTAGAAATCACCAAGCCGGAAAAACAGGATTGCATCGGTGTATTGGCGCTTAATTTCAAGATATTGTTTGCGGATCGGGCTTACATCATCCTTCTTTGCCATAGCATGATTGTATGCTGTTCGGAGAGTTTCGGCAAGGATGAGGACGAATTCAGGATTGTGAATTGCCATCCTGGCAATTTGATACTATAATTTAGTCACTATACTCTCGTAGAAAGGAGAAAAATCAATGGCAAGCGTAACCTATGACCATGTCTACAAACGATTTGGTGATGTCATCGCCGTAAATGACCTTGACATCAAAGTCGCTGACAAAGAATTCCTGGTCCTGGTAGGTCCCTCGGGCTGTGGCAAGACCACTGCACTGCGGTGCCTGGCTGGACTGGAGGACATCTCTGAAGGAAAGATATTAATCGGGGATCAGGTGGTCAATGACGTGCCGCCCAAAGACCGGGACATCGCGATGGTATTCCAATCCTACGCACTGTACCCCCACATGAGCGTGTATGACAATATGGCGTTCGGGTTGAAACTGCGCAAGACACCGAAAGATGAGATCAAACGCCGCGTGGGGAACGCAGCAGACATTCTGGGGATCCATCAGCTGCTCGACAGAAAACCTCGTCAGCTCTCGGGTGGTCAGCGACAGCGCGTAGCAGTTGGCCGTGCCATCGTGCGCGAGCCAAAAGTTTTTCTCTTTGACGAGCCGCTCTCCAACCTGGATGCGAAACTGCGTGTCGAAACCAGGGCCAATATCAGCAAACTCCACCAACAGCTGCAGACAACCTTTATTTATGTTACACACGATCAGGTGGAAGCCATGACCATGGCCAGCCGGATTGCAGTCACCAACAAAGGAATATTGCAGCAGATTGACACACCTCAATCCCTGTATGACCTACCGGATAACCTCTTCGTGGCAGGCTTCATCGGCTCACCGGCAATGAACTTCTTCAACGCAACCCTCAACAAAGAGGATGGCAAGCTGTTTGTTGACGCTGGTTCATTCAACATGCAGATCCCAGGTGATCGAACCAATGTCTATATGCCATATGCCGGAAAGAAAGTCATTTTTGGCATCCGACCAGAAGACATCCACAATCCTGAGTTTGCTCCACCTGGGATCACCGCTCAGCCAGTTTCCAGCAAGGTTGACGTAACAGAGCTGATGGGCAACGAAATCTTCGTTTACTTGAAGGCTGGTGAACACAACTTCGTTGCCAGAGTTGATCCTAGATCTCGATACCATATAGATGAGGACGTTCAGGTTGTCTTTAATATGGAAAATATGCACATCTTTGACACAGAGACTGAATTGGCTATACGCTAACCGGCAACTCTCATCGATATAGGCCATACGTCTCCCCCCGTTGGAATGGTGGGGAGACGTATGCTGTAGACAGAGATTTCGCCAGTACAGATAAGGATTAGATTATGCCCGCAGAATATATACCCCCTTTATTGCACAAGAATGATTCGAAAATCGTCCTGTTGGTCATGGATGGGCTGGGAGGGCTTCCAATCGAACCGGGTGGTCCGACCGAGCTGGAAGCTGCCAGCACCCCTGTTATGGACCATCTGGCAGCCGAGGGTACTTTAGGCCAGACTATTCCAATCCGACCGGGGGTGACTCCCGGCTCTGGACCTGCCCACCTGGCACTGTTTGGCTATGACCCGATTGTCCATGAGATCGGGCGAGGGACACTTGAAGCTGTCGGCGTAGGTATGCAGGTCCGCAAAGGGGACGTAGCTGCCCGCGGCAATTTCTGCACACTTGATGCTCATGGAAAGATAACCGACCGGCGGGCAGGGCGCATATCGACTCCTGAAGCGCTCCCTGTTGTCGAAAAACTTAAGAAGATAGAAATTCCAGGGGTAGCTACAGAAGTGCGCCATGTGAAGGAATACCGCTTCGCCGTCGTGATCCGCGGCGAGGGATTGCACCCGGAGATAGATGACACCGACCCGCAAACAACGGGAGTCCCCCCGCTGCCAGCCAGAGCCAGCTCCCCCGCTGCTGAATATACTGCAGGCTTATATAACCAGTGGATAGCGCGAGCTCAACAGGTGATCTCAGACCAGCCGATGGCAAATGGATTGACGTTGCGCGGCTTTGCGACCCATCCGGGTCTGGTATCGTATGAGGAAGCCTACGGTTTGAGAGCTGCCTGTGTTGCGGTTTATCCCATGTACCGGGGTGTATCCCGGCTGGTTGGCATGGACACCATCGAATTCGAAGGGGAAGCGCCCCCAGATCGTGACGTCGCGTTTCAAGTACGACGACTCGTACACACTCGAGCGATACCACGAGACCGGCGGCTACCAAGGGCTTCGCAAGGCGCTCGAGATGTCGCCGGCCGACGTCGCCGACGAGGTCAAGAAATCGACCCTGTTGGGTCGAGGCGGGGCCGGCTTCCCTGCCGGCGTCAAATGGGGATTGACGCCCGCCGGTGTGTGGCCGCGCTACCTCGTGGTCAACGGCGACGAGAGCGAGCCGGGCACCTACAAGGACCGCCTGCTGATGGAACTCGACCCGCACCAGCTGATCGAGGGCAGCTTGATCGCCTGCTACGCGGCCGGGCTTTCGCAGTGCTTCCTCTACATCCGGGGCGAGATGGCCGTCGCCCACGAGCGCGTCGCCAAGGCGCTCGACGAGGCCTATGCGGCCGGCTACATCGGTCGGAACATCCTGGGCACGAACTTCGGTGTCGACATCGTGTTGCACTGGGGTGCCGGCGCCTACGTGGTCGGCGAGGAGACGGCGTTGATCGAGTCGCTCGAGGGCGAGCGTGGCATGCCACGCCTCAAGCCCCCGTACTTCCCGGCCGCGATCGGGCTGTACGGCATGCCGACGATCGTCAACAACGTCGAGACGCTGGCCAACCTTCCGTTCATCGCCGCCAACGGATCGGCGGCCTACACCGCGATCGGCAGCGAGACCTACGCCCGGCACCCGCATGATCGCCGTGTCGGGCCACGTCAAGCGCCCGGGGGTCTACGAGATCATCAACGGATCGACCACGTTCCGAGACCTGATCTACGGCGACGATTTCGCCCAGGGCATCCGGAACGGCAACCAGCTCAAGGCGTTCGTACCCGGTGGTGGTTCGGCCCCGTGGTTCGTGGCCGATCAGCTCGACATCCCGTTCGAGGGGCGCCTGGCGAGCAGCGCCGGGTCGATGCTCGGATCAGGTGCGGTCATGGTGATGGATGACACCACCGACATCCCCGCAGCGGCGTTGACCCTGGTCAAGTTCTACGCCCACGAGTCGTGCGGCAAGTGCGTCCCGTGCCGTGAGGGCGGCACCTGGCTGTATCGCATCCTCGAGCGGATCGTGTCCGGCAACGGCACCGATGCCGACCTCGAGACGATCCTCCAGGTCGGCGAATCGATCTGCCCGGGGGACATGCCACACGCCGCCAGCGAGCGGCTCGGACTCGAGGCCGTGCCGTTCCCTTACAAGATGACCACGATCTGCTTCGTCGGCCCATCCGCGTACGTGCCCGTGCATTCGGCGATGACCTTGTTCCCCGAGGACTTCGAGGCGTTGGTGAGCAAACGCGAGGTGCGTTCGATGATTCCCGTCACCGCGGCGGGAGGCGAGTGATGAGCGACACCGACAGCGACGTCGACGTGGAGATGACACCCGAACCCGATCCCAATGCCGTGCCGATCATGCTCAACGGCCGTGAGATCGTCGCCCGCAAGGGCGAGTCGATCATCGCCGCGGCCGACCGCCACGGCGAATACATCCCCCAGGTTCTGTTACCACCCGCGGATGAGTTTCGGTCGGCATGTGCCGCCAGTGCATGGTCGAGGTCGATACCGGCCGTGGCCCGATGCTGCAGCCGAGTTGCATGATCACGGTTCTGCCGGAGATGAAGGTCGAGTCCGAGTCGCCGACCGCCAAACGGGCCCAGGAGGGCATGCTCGAACTCTTGCTCGCGAATCACCCGCTCGACTGCCCGGTGTGCGATAAGGGTGGCGAGTGCCCGCTCCAGGACCAGGCGTTCAGCCACGGCCCCGGCGAGAGCCGATTCGTCGAGCAGAAGCGCAACTACGAAAAGCCGATCGCGCTCAGCGAGCACGTGCTGCTCGACCGCGAGCGTTGCATCCTGTGCGACCGCTGCACTCGCTTCGCCGACGAGGTCGCCGGCGACAAGCTGATCCACTTCATCGACCGCGGCAACGCCACACAGGTGAACACGTTCCCCGACGAACCGTTCTCGTCGTACTTCTCCGGCAACACGGTGCAGATCTGTCCGGTCGGAGCGCTCACGGCCAAGCCGTACCGCTTCAAGGCTCGCCCGTGGGATCTCGAACAGGTCGAGTCGACGTGCACCACCTGCTCGGTCGGTTGCCGTGTCTCGGTGCACTCGAGTCGCGACGAGCTCCTGCGATTCCAGGGTGTCGACACGGGCCTCGACTCCGAGTCGGTGAACTGGGGCTGGATGTGCGACCGCGGTCGCTTCAACTTCGAGGCGATCGAATCCGAGCTTCGGCTGTCCGAACCGATGATCCGCAGCGAGGCCGGCCTGGTTGCCACGTCGTGGAGCGCCGCGATCGAGCTGGCCCGCCAGCTCGTCACCGACGCCGACTCGATCGGCCTGCTCGGAGGCGCGCGCAGCACCAACGAGGGCGCGTTCGCATGGGCACAGCTCGCCGACGCGATCGGGATCTCGAGGCGCGATGCCCAGCTCGGCGACGGGCTGCCGGCCGGCGTGCTGGGCCTGCCTCGTGCCACGATCGACGAAACCGTCAACGCGGCGACGGTGATCCTGGTCGGTCCCGACCTCAAGGAGGAGTTGCCGGTCTTGTACCTGCGGCTCCGCGATGCCGTCCAGAAGGGCCGCACCAAGATCATCGAGTTCTCGTCGCAGTCGACCGGTCTGACTCGCTATGCGTGGCGCAGCGTCCGCCATTCGCCGGGGATGGGTCCGGCCGAGATCGTCAGGACACTGGCCGACCCGGTGATCGCCACCCAGGTCGCTTCCGGCGATGTGGTCGTGGTCGCCGGGCACGCCAACTTGGCGGCCTCGGAAGCGACCGCACTCGCCGCCGTCGACGCAGCACTCGACGGCATGCCCACTGCCAAGGTGCTTCCTGCGCTTCGTCGCGGCAACGTCGTCGGTGCGCTGCAACTCGGCCTCGCTCCCGCGAGTGTCGATCAGGGCGCACTCGCGACGCTGCGTGCCGCAGCCGACGGTCACCTCGATGTGCTGATCTTGCTGGGTGCTGATCCGATCAACGATTGTCCCGACGCCGATCTGGCACGCCGCGCGCTCGCCGGTGCACGCCGGATCATCTCGATCGACACGCTGCCGTCCGAATCGACGCAGCAAGCCGACCTCGTGTTGCCGGCCGCAGCGTTCGGCGAACAGTCGGGCACCACGACCAATCTGGAGGGCCGGGTTTCGCGCCTCAACCAGAAAGTCACGGCGCACGGCACCTAGCGGCCCGATTGGATGATCGCTGCCGAGCTCGCAGCAGTTCTCGGTCACGATCTCGGCTTCGCGTCGGTCGACGACGTCACCGTCGCGATCTCTGCAACGGTGCCCGGTTACGCCGGTGCGACGCCGCAGGCCATCGATGCCGAACCGAGCGGTGTGCTGTCGGTCGTCAAGGTGGGCGCCGTCCAGCAATCGATCGCGCTCGAGCACGCACCGAGCAACTACGACTACCGCCTCGTCGTCAGCCGCAAGCTGTACGACCGGGCCGTGGGCACGGCGTTGTCTCCGTCGCTCGCCAAGTTGGGAATGGGGGCCGGGGCGCACGTGCATCCCGCCGATCTCGATCGCATCGGCGAGCCCGACGGGGCCGAGGTCAAGTTGATCAGCGCCTCGGGCTCGGTGGTGTTGCCGCTCGTCGCCGACGACTCGGTGCAGCAGCGCGGCGTCGATCTGGGCGCCCTTCAACCAATCCGGCGCCGACATCACCGACATCGTCGACAGCTCGGCCGCGGTGACCGATGTCCGAATCGAGCGGTTGACGTGATCCGTTCCATGCGTTCCCCGGCCGCGCAGGCCGCTGCCCGACCCACCGCGATCGGCGGGTGTGCATCGTGATCGCCCTCGTCTCGTCCCTGCTCGCCGTCGATCCGTTGCTCGACACCGACAAGTGGTGGTGGAAGGTGCTCGCCATCGTCGCCGCCAAGGTGTTGGCGATCTTCGTGATCGGCCTGGTCGGCACGATGCTGATGGTCTGGTTCGAGCGCAAGATCGTGTCCGGCATGCAGAATCGCGTCGGTCCCAACAAGGCCGGCCCGTTCGGCATCCTGCAGACCCTCGCCGACGGCATGAAGCTGTTCTTCAAGGAGGACCTGCTCCCCGAGAAGGCCGACAAGTGGGTATTCCGGCTGGCGCCGTTTCTGGCGTTCGTGCCGGCATTCCTGCTGTGGTCGGTGATCCCGCTCGGCGGCGATTTCACCGACGGCAAGGACGGAACCGTCACCTGGTTCGGTGAGACCACCCGCATCCAGCTGATCGATCCCCCGATCGGGATCTTGCTCGTGCTCGCGCTCAGCTCGATCGGGGTGTACGGCATCATGCTGGCCGGTTGGGCATCGGGATCGAAGTACCCACTGCTGGGTTCGGTGCACGCGTCGGCTCAGATGATCTCCTACGAGGCAGCGCTCGGTCTCAGCCTCGGCGCCGTGCTGCTGATGTCCGGAACGCTGTCGACCTCTGGCATCGTGATGGGCCAAGATGGTGTCGGCAACTGGAACATCGTCGCGACCGGCTTCATCCCGTTCGTGATCTTCCTGATCGCGATGACCGCCGAACTCAACCGGCCGCCGTTCGACCTCGTCGAAGCCGAGCAGGAACTCGTCGGCGGCTTCAACACCGAGTACTCGTCGATCCGGTTCGCGTTGTTCTTCCTCGCCGAGTTCATGAACGTCATCACGATCAGCGCGATCATCGTCACGTTGTTCCTGGGCGGGCCACAGCCACTGCGCCTGGGCAGTATCGAGCTGATCGGCCTCATCGAGAACGGCAACGTGTTCGCGTGGGCCGGCCCGTTCGGCGGCACGCTGTGGGTGCTGCTCAAGACGCTCGCGTTCCTCTACGCCTACGTGTGGTTCCGCGCCACACTGCCCCGATTGCGCTATGACCAGCTGATGGACTTCGGCTGGAAGCTGCTGATCCCGGTCGCGCTCGGCTGGTTCTTGGTGCTGGCTGCGCTGCAGATGACCCGCGACAAGTACGACGGCCTGGGCCCGGTGTTGCTCACGGCGGCGATCGGCGTGGCGGTGCTGTTCGTCGCCTATCTGCTGTTCAACGCGGCCCTGACCGTCAGCCGGCGCAACCGAGAACGTGAGGGGGCCGCGTACTGATGGGCTATCTGGACGGTTTCGCCATCACGATTCGCCAGCACCGCCTGTTCGGCGGCAAGCAGGTCACGACCGAATACTCCGGTGGTCGCTCCGCGAGAAAGCGCGGACGTGGGACCGATCCCGACGTCTCCGACGACGAGAAGATCGCCAAGCCCGAGCGGCTCCACGGTCGTCACGTACTCAACCGGTACGAGGACGGCATGGAGAAGTGCATCGGCTGCGAACTGTGCGCGGGTGTCTGCCCGGCCAAGTGCATCTACGTGCGCGGCGCCGACAACGATCCCGAGAATCCGACGTCGCCGGGCGAGCGGTTCGGGTTCGTCTACGAGATCAATTACCTGCGCTGCATCCACTGCGATTTGTGTGTCGAGGCGTGCCCGACCGAGGCGATCACCGAATCGAAGTTGTTCGAGTTCAGTTTCACCAACCGCCAGGATGCGATCTACACCAAGAAGGAGTTGCTCGTCGACGATGACGGCAAGCCCAAGCACCTGCCGTGGGAGGACTGGCGCGATGGCGAAGACGTTCTGACGTCGGGCTGGATGCGCGCCACGTCTCCGTCCGGCGACGCGACGTTCCGTGGTGTCGTGGGTTGGAGCAACGAGCTCGGGCACGGCGAACGCGCCCCGAGCCTCCCCAGGCGGAGGCCGACCGGTGACCACTCCGAATCCCGGCATCCGGCAGCGGGGGGACTGCTGATGGAACTGCTCGTCTTCATCCTCGCCGGTGCGATGGTGATCGCCGGCGCGCTCGGCGTGATCCTGCGATCCAATCCCGTGCACGCGGCGATGTCGTTGGTGCTCACGTTGTTCGGCATCGCCGTGCACTTCGTGGCCCTCGGGGCGCACTTCCTGGCAGCGGTCCAAGTGATCGTCTACACGGGTGCGATCGTCGTGCTGTTCTTGTTCGTGATCATGCTCCTGGGGGTCGACAAAGCCGAGGACCTGTCGATCGAGCCGTTCCCGATCCAACGACCGGTCGCCGGACTTGTCGGCGTCGGGGTGTCCGGTCTGATCATCGCCGCCGTCGTGCGTGCCAGGAACACCGTCGTCGATGGCGTTCCGCTCGACGCCAACGGTGATCAGAACGTTCGAGCGCTGGCGCGCAACCTCTTCAGCGACCACGTGTTCGCCTTCGAGTTCACCTCGATCCTGCTGATCGTGGCGATCGCCGGCACGGTGCTGCTCACCCGTAAGGAGAAGAAGGGCCTCGGCGAATGACCGCGGCGCTCCTTGCAGCTGTGGTGCCGACCACTACTTACTACCTGATCCTCGGCGCGGTGCTGTTCGGCCTCGGTGCGATCGGCTTGATGGTCCGGCGCAATCCGCTGATCATGTTCATGTGCGTCGAGCTGATGCTCAACGCCGTGAACCTCACGTTCGTCGCGCTGTCCGTTCGCTTCGGCAACATCGACGGTCAGACCGCAGTGTTCTTCGTGATGGTGGTGGCGGCCGCCGAGGTGGTCGTCGGCCTGGGCATCATCATCTCGATCCTCAGGCGTCGCCCGGGCGCAACCGCCGACGACCTCGCGGAGCTCAAGGGATAACCCATGCTCGAAGTCATCTGGCTGATTCCCGCATTCCCGCTCGTCGGATTCTTGGCGATCCTGCTGTTCGGTCGCCTCCTCGGCGAGCCGAAGAGCGGCTATCTCGCTTCGGCGATGGTGCTCGCCTCGTTCGTGGTGTCCGTCGGCGCGTACTTCGACCTGCTGTCGATGGATTCGCATGATCGTGCTCACGTGGAGACGCTGTTCTCGTGGGTGCCGGTGAGTTCCCTGCAGGTCGACATGGCGTTCCTCGCGGACCCGCTCTCGATCACGATGTGTCTGTTCGTGACCGGTATCGGTTTCCTGATCCACCTGTTCGCGATCGGCTACATGCACGGCGACCCGAAGTTCTCCAAGTTCTTCTTGTACCTCAACTTGTTCGTGCTCTCGATGACGGTTCTGGTGCTCGGCGAGAACCTGCTGGTCACCTTCCTGGGCTGGGAGGGTGTCGGCACCTGTTCGTACCTGCTGATCTCGTTCTGGCACCAGCGCGAGTCGGCCGCGACCGCCGGCAAGAAGGCGTTCGTCACCAACCGGGTCGGCGACTGGGGTTTCATGCTGGCGATGTTCCTCGGCTTCGAGGCCGTCGGCTCGGTCAGCTACCACGCCCTCAACGGAGCCGCAGAGGCCGGCGTACTCGCCACCTCGACCGCCACCGGCATCGCTCTGCTGTTGTTCGTCGGCGCGGTCGGCAAATCGGCGCAGCTGCCGTTGTACCTCTGGCTGCCCGACGCGATGGAGGGTCCGACACCGGTCTCGGCACTGATCCATGCGGCCACGATGGTCACCGCCGGGGTGTTCTTGATGACCCGCATGAACCCGATGCTCGCGGCCGCCGCGCCGGAAGCCTCGACGATCATCGCCGTCGTCGGAGGCCTGACCGCCTTGTTCGCGGCGACGATCGCAGTCGCCCAGACCGACATCAAGAAGGTGCTGGCCTACTCGACCGTCAGCCAGCTCGGCTACATGTTCCTCGCCGTCGGATCCGGCGCCTTCGTGGCGGCGATCTTCCACATGGTGACGCACGCCTTCTTCAAGGCGCTGATGTTCCTCGGCTCCGGCTCGGTCATCCACGGCATGCATCACGAGCAGGACATGCGCAAGATGGGCGCCCTTCGCAAGTTGATGCCCGTCACCGCCGCCACGTTCATCGTCGGCTGGTTGGCGATCGCCGGGGTGCCACCGTTCGCCGGATTCTGGTCGAAGGACGAGATCCTGCTCTTCACCTTGGCGAAGGGCGGTGTCTGGGGCCCGACGCTGTACGTCATCGGTCTGCTGACGGCTGTACTCACCGCCTTCTACATGACCCGCCAGGTGATCATGGTGTTCTTCGGCGAGGCCAAATGGGAGAGCCACGCCAACGCCGACGAAGCACCCGAAGGCGAGGAGGATCTCACCCACGGCGCGCACGGCGAGTTCAAACCGCACGAGTCGCCACCGATCATGCTGTTGCCGCTGATCGTGCTCGCCGGATTGGCGGTCGTCGGCGGCCTCATCCAGCTCCCGTCGTTCGGCTTCATCCCCGACCAATGGCAGGCCAAGCTCGAGCATTGGCTGGAGCCCGTCGTCGAGGCTGGTGAGGCCCACATCACCGACACCGCCGCGTACGACAACAAAGCGTTGCTGGCATTGCTCGCGATCGCTTGTGCCGCGGTCGGCATCGGCGTCGCGATCGCTGTGTACGCGAAGAAGCTCGCTCCGCGGTCGAGCCCGAGCTCCTCGCGGAAGGCTGGAAGTACGACTCGACGGTCAGCGCCTTCATGGGTGGGCCCGGCCGTAAAGCGTTCGAAGCGGTCGCATGGTTCGACAAGAACATCGTCGACGGCGCCGTGCACGGCGTCGCCAAACTCGTCGGCGGGGCCGGCGGCGAGATCCGCAAGGGTCAGTCGGGCAACGTGCGCAACTATGCCGCGATCGTCGGGATCGGTGTCGTGTTGCTGTTGGGCTGGTCGTGATCGCGGGGAGTCCTGTGTGACGCCGATGCTCTCGCTTCCCGGATTCTGTCGGTATCTCGTGTTCGTGGCGGTCGGCGGCGCGCTCTTGATCACGCTGTTGTCGAAGCGGCGCCCCGAGTACGTCTGGTCGCCGCCATCGCCTCCACCACGCGGCGCCATGAGCGTCTGGCTGATGGCCGAGTTCGACGGGCGAACAGGCGTGGGTTCCAGTTCATCTGCGAAGCATCGGTGGATCGACCAGTGGGGGATCTCCTGGCACCTCGGCGTCGACGGCATCTCGCTGTTCCTGATCGTCCTCACGGGCGTGCTGTTCCCGCCGCGATCATGGGGATCGATCCGCACAACGATGATCCGGCCAAGGACAAGCCGTACTTCGCGTGGTGTTGTCGAGGCCGGCGGTGATGGGCTCGTTCATGAGCCTCGATCTGTTCTTGTTCTTCGTGTTCTTCGAGATCGTGCTGGTGCCGATGTACTTCCTGATCGGCGGGGCGGTGTCAGGGGCCACGTCCAGCTCCACCAGTTCTTCTTGTACACCATGATCGGTTCGGCGTTCATGCTGGTGTCGATCATGGCAACGGTGTTCATCGCCAGCCGCAACGGGGTCGGGCATGTCACGTTCGACCTGGTCGAGATCGCCGAGAAGGCCGACTTCGCCGCATCGACCGGACGCTGGCTGTTCTTCGGTTCCGGCGCGTTCACGGTGAAGGTGCCGATCTTCCCGCTCCACACCTGGCTGCCCGACGCCCACACCCAGGCGCCGACCGCCGGTTCGGTCGTGTTGGCCGGCGTGATGCTGAAGCTCGGCACGTACGGCTTGTTGAGGTTCGGCCTGTATCTGTTCCCCGAAGCGTCGCTCTGGAGCCGCCATCTGTGGCTCACCCTGGCCGTGATCGGCATTCTGTATGGCGCGATCGCAGCGACGATGCAGAAGGATCTCAAACGCCTGGTCGCGTACTCGTCGGTCGCCCACCTGGGCTTCATCGTGCTCGGAACGTTCGCCGTCACGTCGCAGGCGATCACGGGTGCCGTGATGCAGATGGTCAACCACGGCGTCTCCACCGGAGCGCTGTTCCTCCTCGTCGGCATGATCTACGAGCGGCGACACGCCCGTCAGATCGCCGATCTCAAGGGCATCCAGACGGTCGCTCCGATCTTTGCCGCGGCCTTCATGATCGTGATGCTGTCGTCGATCGGGGTGCCCGGCCTGAACGGCTTCGTCGGCGAGTACCTGATCCTGACCGGCTCGTTCCTGTCGGCGCGCTGGTATGTGGTCGTCGCTGCGACCGGCGTGATCCTGGCGGCGCTGTATCTGCTGTGGGCGTACCAACGTGTGTTCCACGGCGAGCCCGACGAGGCCAACGCGAGGTTCCCCGAGCTGAAGCTGAAGGAAGCCATCGTGCTGCTGCCGTTCATCGGCGTGATCGTGTTCGCCGGGGTCTACCCCAAGCCGATGCTCGAGCGCATCGAACCAGCGGTCGACGCATTCGATCGCCCACGTCGAGGCCAAGACGGGTTACGAGTCGCCACAACCGCTCGTGATCGTCGTCGAAGAGGTTCCCGAGGAGGGCGGTGAGTGATGTTCGCCCAAGATGACGTCTTCCTCGCGCCGGACATCGAGTGGCTGCACCTCGGCCCGATGATCGCGCTGGTGGCAGGCGCCCTGCTGTTGCTCGTCGTCGGGCGTTGACGCCGCGCTGGCGCGGCGCGGGCTGTACGCGTATGTCACGGCGCTCACCGCAGCCGTTGCGGGCGGACTGGCCATGTACAACTGGCACGACGGCGATGCGTC
>CAVPYB010000004.1:0-125537 GCA_963709875.1 uncultured Chloroflexia bacterium
TTCATGTTTACTGCCCTATTCTTACTTCTGAACGTTTCAGTTACGTATTGCTAGACGAAAACTTGCCCGAACCAATGGACGCCACGTCGACGCAGATGCTCCGCGAGCAGCTACAGAATATCCTGAGCGAACTTGGGAAGCGCGAGCGCGAAGTGCTGGAAATGCGCTTCGGCCTGCACGACGGACGCCCACACACCCTGGAAGAGGTGGGCAAGGCGTTCAACGTCACGCGCGAGCGCATCCGGCAGATCGAGTCCAAGGCACTGCGAAAACTGCGCCATCCCGGTCGCAGCCGCAAACTGCGCGATTTCTTGACGTAATCGCTAGGTGCATTGTACACAATTCCATATTTGAAACTTGAGGTGTGATGCGAGATGAATTCTCGTTTACACAGCGCTACTTGTAACCCTATCCGGCGCACAAGAAGTCATTACGTTTCACGTTTCACGTTTCACGCATTACGAGGTGTTATGTTCGTAAAAATCGAGATTCAGACCCGCAGCAAAGTTGATTTCATCGACATCACAGAACACGTCCAGCACGCCGTTACCGCCGAAGACGTAGACGAAGGCATCTGCTTCGTCTACTGCCCGCACACCACTGCCGGTATCGTCCTCAACGAAAACTGGGACCCCACCGTCGAACAGGACGTCACGATGCTCCTGGCGCACATCATCCCCGAAGACCTGCCCTACCGGCACAGCGAAGGCAACTCCACCCCGCACATCAAGTCGATCCTGGTCGGCAGCGACCACTTCATCTTCGTGCAGGAGCAGAAGCTGCAACTGGGGCAGTGGCAGGGCATCTTCCTGGCCGAATTCGACGGCCCGCGGCACCGCACCGTCTGGATCAAAGTTGTCCCCGACGCAGCCAGTGGCTAACCATCACGCCGACCCAGGCCCCATTGCCTGGGAAACCATCGAAGCGTGCCTGCACCGCGTGCAGAAGCCGGGACGCTACGTGGGTGGCGAATATAACGCGGTTCACAAACCGTGGGCCAAACCGCAACCCACGTCTGTCTGGCCTTCCCCGATGTCTACGACCTGGGAATGTCCAACTTCGCCCTTGCATCCTCTACGACATCCTCAACAGCCAACCCGACGTCCTGGCCGAACGCACGTACCTGCCTGCACCGGATATGATCGCCCAGATGCGCGACGGCGCGGCATCCCGCTCTATACGCTGGAGAGCTACCGTCCCGTCGCCAGTTTCGACATCCTCGCGATCAGCACCGCCTACGAACAGCTCTTCACCAACGCCCTCGAACTCCTCGACCTGGCAGGGTTGCCGATCCGCAGCGCCGACCGCGACGCGACACATCCGCTGATCGTCGGCGGCGGGCACGGCACCTTCAACCCCGAACCCGTCACCGACTTCTTCGACGTGTTCGTCATCGGCGAGGCAGAAGAGGTCCTCGTCGAACTGGTGGAGACGTGGCAAGCAGCACGCCATTTACCGTGACGCACAACTACGCGCGCTGGTAGACGTGGAAGGGCTATACATCCCGCGCTTCTACCAACCGCAGCTACACCCCGACCGGTGAAATCGCCGGCGATGCCACCCACGCTCGACGCCGCCCCACCCCGCATCCAGAAACGTCTGATGCCCACGCTGCCGCCGACACCGGTTCGCCAGATCGTGCCCAACGTCGAAGTCACGCACAATCGTGGCGTCGTCGAAATTCAGCGCGGCTGCACGCGCGGCTGCCGCTTCTGCCAGGCGGGATCGATCACCCGCCCCGTGCGCGAGCGGCCCGCCGACGAAGTCGTGGAGACGCATCAGCGCCATCGTCGAGGCCACCGGATACGAGGAAATCGCCCTGCTTTCGCTCTCCTCCGCCGATCATACCGAGATCAAAACAGCTACTGGAACGCATCCTTGAACGCTTCAAGGACCGGCATCTTCCATCTCCCTGCCCAGCCTGCGCATCGAATCCTTCTCCGTCGAGACTGGCGGATATGCTGTCGCAGAGGCCGCCACTCCGGCTTCACCTTCGCGCCGGAGGCCGGCAGCGACGCGCTGCGCCGCCGCATCAACAAAGACATCCCCACCGAAGACCTGTTGGCCGTCGCGGAGGAGGTCTTCACCCGCGGCTGGCGCACCATCAAGCTCTACTTTATGATGGGGCTGCCCGGCGAAACGGACGACGACATCGAGGCCATCATCGACCTGGCGCACCAGGTACGGCGTTTGGGCGCGACAGATCGGCGGGCGCAAGACCGAGGTCCACGTCAGCGTGAGCACCTTCGTCCCCAAACCGCACACCACCTTCCAGTGGGAACCGTTGGCCGATGCCGAAACCATCGAGCGGCGGCAGACGCAGGCTGCGCCAGGGCCTACGCGGGCGCGGACTGCGCCTGTCGTGGAACCAGTACGACGGCACGCGACTCGAAGCCTTGCTAGCGCGCGGCGACCGGCGCTTGAACGCCGTCGTCGAGGCCGCGTGGCGGCACGGCGCGCGCTTCGACGCCTGGAACGAATGGCACGCGATGGAAGCGTGGGAGCGCGCCATCGAGGAAACCGGCATCGACAGGATACTCTATCTCTACCGCCGTCGCGAGATCGACGAAGTGCTGCCCTGGGATCACCTGCAACAGCGGCGTTGAAAAGCGCTTCTTCGCCAGGATTACGAACGCAGCCAGCGCGGCGACCTGCTCGACGACTGCCGCGACGGCTGCCACGCCTGCGGTATCCTGCAAAACTACTCCGGGCAATGGACGGACGAATGGCAATGCCCAATGGTGAGGGCGAAATGACGAATCACGATGCGAATCACAAATTACGAGTCGCGAATCAGCAAATAGCGCATCGAGCATCCTGCACCGCGTCGAGCATCCAGCATCCTGCATCCAGCATCAGCTCCTGTCGCCACCGGATCACGTTTGCCACACAGCGCACGCTCGCTTACGTCTCGGTGCTGGAACTGGGTCGCATCTGGGAACGCAGTCTGCGCCGCGCGAACGTACCCCTCAAGTACAGCCAGGGCTACAATCCACGGCCCAAGCTCAACTTCGCCGCACCGCTCCCCGTCGGCTGCGGCAGCGAAGCGGATCTGATGGACATCCTGCTCGACGAACCTCGAGACGCCGGAGGCCATCCTCGCCGCGCTAGAAGGCAAAACGCCGCAGAGACCTCATCGTGCGCAGCGTCGTCGCCGTCCCTGAGGACGAACCGGCGCTCTCCGAACAGCTCGTCGCCGCAGAGTACCGCGTCTGGCTGCGCGAACACCCCCGAAGAGTCGTGCAGTCCGCCGTTGCCGAATTCCTCGGCGCAGAGACGCCGTCTCGATGGCGAAACGTGGGCGCAAATATCGGGGCAAAACCTACGACTTGCGCCCATTAGTCGAAGCATTGCACATCGAAGAAGCACCCTCGCCGTGGATCGGCCTCTGGCTGCGCGTCCAGGCCCGTCCCGGCGCCACCGGTCGCCCCGATGAGGTGTTGAACGCGCTCAATTTGACCGACGTGCCACGTCGCTGCACAAGAACACGGTTGATTTTGGACGCAAACCACGTTTGACAACTTTAGCCACTTTGCGTATAATGCAACTCTGCACGTGCCCCAGTGGCGGAACTGGCATACGCGGCAGGTTGAGGGCCTGTGCCTACGGGCGTGGAGGTTCAAGTCCTCTCTGGGGCACTACGGTAAAACAAAGCACCACCTCATCACAAACTCCCACCGAACCGGTGGGGGCTTTGTTGTGTAGCTGCGTAACGGACAACGTGAAACGTAATGGCCGATTACGTTTTACGAATACGTTTTACGCCTCCAGCCAAGGAGGCTAACAATGCAAATGCCCGACCCCTACGTTTCCCCGTTCACCTGGCGCTACGGCACGCCAGAAATGCGCCGGATTTGGAGCGAATTGTACGCCCGACGTCTCTATCGCCACATCTGGGTAGCACTGGCGCGCGTGCAAAGCCGCTACGGTCTCGTCACGCCAGGAGCAGGTCGACGACCTCGCCGCCCACGCCGACGACGTGGACTTCGCGCGCGCCCTCGAAATCGAGCGCGAGATCCACCACGACGTGATGTCGGAAATCCGCACCTTCGCGGAACAGTGCCCGGTCGGTGGCGGCATCATCCACCTGGGCGCGACGTCGATGGATGTGCGCGACAACGCCACCGCGCTGCAAGTGCGCGACGCGCTCGACCTGGTGCTGCGGCAAGCTGGACGCGCTGCTGCTGGCCTTCGCCGACCAAATCGAGACGTGGGCCAGCGACGCCCTGCATCGGCTTCACCCACATCCAACCCGCCGAACCGACCACCATCGGCTACCGGCTGGCGTTCTACGCCCAGGACATCCTCGCCGACCGCGTCGACCTGGTCCGCGTGCGCGCCGAATGGCGTGGCAAAGGCTTCAAAGGCGCGGTGGGCACATCCGCATCGTACAAGCTACTGATGGAAGGCGCACCACGCCCGCGCAGTTCGAGGCCGAGGTGATGGCAGAACTCGACCTGCCCGCGTGGCCCGTCGCCAACCAGACCTACCCTCGCCGCCAGGATTGGGCCGTGCTGACAGCACTGTCCGGCCTGGGCAGCACGCTCTACCGCTTCGCCTTCGACCTGCGCATCTTGCAGAACCCCGCCATCGGTGAGTGGGCCGAACCGTTCGGCAGCAAGCAGGTCGGCTCGTCGGCGATGCCCTTCAAGCGCAACCCCATCCGCTCGGAGAAGGTCAACAGCCTGGCGCGCTACCTGGCGCAACTACCCCGCGTCGCCTGGGACGACGCCGCGCACTCCCTGCTCGAACGCACCCTCGACGACTCTGCCAACCGCCGCATCATCCTGCCCAACGCCTTCCTCACCGCCGACGAACTGCTGAACGTCGTCACACGGCTGGTGCGCGATCTGCGCATCAACGAAACCGCCGTCGAGCGCAACATGGCAACCTACGGCCCCTTCGCGGGCATCGAACCGCTGCTGATGCGCCTCGTCACCGCCGGCGCCAGACCGCCAGGACATGCACGAAGTCCTCCGTGACGTGGCGATGCAAGCGTGGGCGCAAGTCGAAGCCGGGCAGCCCAATCCGCTGGAAGCAATGCTCACGCAGGATGCACGCCTACTGGCCCACCTTCCCGCCGATGCCATCCGCACTGCCATCGACGCCCACGACTACGTCGGCGATGCGCCGGAGCGAGCGCGAGCGCACTAGCCGAACGAATCAGACAAGTTATCAGCCGCATGAAACGCGATGAAGGCTGAGTGATAACACATGCACAGCTTCACATTACGCTACGTGTAACTAAACAATACGTCACGTTTCAAGCGTTCTTCACGCTTTACGCCCGACTTGCCAAATCCCACTCTCTGGTATGATCTGTCGGGTTCTAAACAATGCCAGAGAGAGAATTTGCACGACTTCCCGGTTTGGTTGACGTTCATGTTCACCTCCGAGTCCCCGGTGGTGAGCACAAGGAAGATTTTTCTACTGGAACCCGGGCCGCCATCGCCGGTGGATTCACCACCATTCTGGCAATGCCCAACACGCATCCCCCCATCGTCAATCTCGAAACACTCCATGCCGTCCAGCAACAAGCGCAAAGCCGAAGCACTGTGTGACGTGCATTTCTTCGCTGGTGCATCGCCGGATCACATCGACGAACTCCCCGCATTAGCAAAAGCCGCCGTCGGCCTGAAAATCTACGCCGACCAGACCTACGGTCCACTGCGCGTGGACAACCTCGACACGCTTTCAGCCTGCTTCAACGCCTGGCCCAACGACAAAGTCATCGCAATGCACGCCGAAGGACGCACGATCGCGATGGGCATCGGGCTGGCCGCAGCGACCGGGCAGCGCGTCCACTTCTGCCACGTCAGTCGCAAGGACGAAATCGAACTGATCGCGACTGCGAAAGCGCACGGGTTGCCCATCACGTGCGAAGTGACGCCGCACCACCTTTTCCTGACCCAAGCCGACGCTGCACGCCTCGGCCCGTTGGGCGATATGCGCCCGCGTCTGGCAACGCAGGCCGACGTCGACGCGCTGTGGTCGCACATCGACACCACCATCGACTGCATCGCCACCAAGATTATGCCCGCAGAATATATACCCCCTTTATTGCACAAGAATAATTCGAAAATCGTCCTGTTGGTCATGGATGGGCTGGGAGGGCTTCCAATCGAACCGGGTGGTCCGACCGAGCTGGAAGCTGCCAGCACCCCTGTTATGGACCATCTGGCAGCCGAGGGTACGTTAGGCCAGACTATTCCAATCCGACCGGGGGTAACTCCCGGCTCTGGACCTGCCCACCTGGCACTGTTTGGCTATGACCCGATTGTCCATGAGATCGGGCGAGGGACACTTGAAGCTGTCGGCGTAGGTATGCAGGTCCGCAAAGGGGACGTGGCTGCCCGCGGCAATTTCTGCACACTTGATGCTCATGGAAATATAACCGACCGGCGGGCAGGGCGCATATCCACTCCGGAAGCGCTCCCTGTTGTCGAGAAACTTAAGAAGATAGAAATTCCGGGGGTATCTACAGAAGTGCGCCATGTGAAGGAATACCGCTTCGCCGTCGTGATGCGCGGCGAGGGATTGCACCCGGAGATAGATGACACCGACCCGCAAACAACGGGAGTCCCCCCGCTGCCAGCCAGAGCCAGCTCCCCCGCTGCTGAATATACTGCAGGCTTATATAACCAGTGGATCGCGCGAGCTCAACAGGTGATCTCAGACCAGCCGATGGCAAATGGATTGACGTTGCGCGGCTTTGCGACCCATCCGGGTCTGCTATCGTATGAGGAAGCCTACGGTTTGAGAGCTGCCTGTGTTGCGGTTTATCCGATGTACCGGGGTGTATCCCGGCTGGTCGGCATGGACACCATCGAATTCGAAGGGGAAGATCCAGGAGATGAGTTTGCCGCCCTGGCTGGAGCCTGGGATAATTACGACTATTTCTTCGTTCACATCAAGAAAACCGACTCCAAAGGGGAGGATGGCGATTTTCATGGAAAGGCTCAGTATATAGAGCGGGTGGATCAGGCCTTACCGGATTTACTGCGCCTGAAACCGGATGTCCTGATGATCACAGGCGACCATTCGACGCCGGCCAGCCTGCGAACCCACTCCTGGCACCCAGTACCCTTCCTGCTCTGGGCCCCAGCGACCGCAAGACCGGACGACCAGACCCAGTTCGGGGAGAGAGCTTGCGCTCGAGGTGGGCTCGGGACGATCTCAGCAATGGATGCGATGCCTCTGGCGCTCGCTCACGCCCTGCGCCTGAACAAATACGGCGCTTAAACGCCCTCACTGGAAACAAAGTAGAGACCGGGGAGAGAGTTGGCAGGGGTTTGCCGATTTTCACTCTGGTCTCTTTGATTTTCTCCCCAATAACAGCCCTATGACCAGCCCGGAACCACCTGCCAGCAGCCCCACTGCCAGAAAAGCGTCCCGCCAAAACCGCTCCGGGAACAGACGGATCAAGGTGTCAGAGTAGTGGAACGTCCAGGTACCCGAATCGAAGAACACATTATGGAATGCAACGAATATTATTCCGAAAGCGAGCAGCACAAACAGGATCAAACTGGCTAGGATCCCGATCGTCAACCAACCACCGCGCCCCAATCCCCACTGGAAGTGCTGCCACCATCCACCGAACCACGCCCAAACACCCAGCCCGATTAAAACGATCGCACACACAATCCAGATGTTCAAGGCGCTGCGCACTACATTCTTGACATCGAGCATGTGCTTCAGCTCCCGGTCGTTGTACAGCTTCGTGCAGTCATCCATCAAGCTGCAAGAGGCCGGAGGAGCTGTCTGACCATCGGGAAATCGCAGGTCAGCCAGGTAGGTTATACCTTCCTCATTCAGCAGGTAATTCCTGGCAATGTCAGACCAATACAAACGGTCTTCCCGCCTGAATCCATACGGATCAGGCGGGAAACCGGGCAGGTTGTATTCAATATTGATAAATACAGGTGATAACAGAACTCGCACCGATGTGAGCACAAGGATTACAGGTACAAGTATTGTTACGACCCAGGAAAGGATCTTGTGCAGCCGGGATTGTTTCACTTCAAACTCTCCATATCTCCAAATAACACATAGTTCAACACCATGCTGTTCGTAATCCATTCGATGGGCGCAAGGTCATCTGTGTAAACGGTGTTTGATGAGGGCGTCGGCTGCTGGTGCTGGACAAACATTTCAAGGGCTTCCACCAACAAAGGGTGAGCATCGGACTGGGTGTACAGGTAGATCAGGTTGTTGTAGAAATTATCAATGCTGGTCGGCTGGACCGTTGCGTAGATGATCGAATTGAATGACCCGGGCACATCCATCACATAGATCGATGGGAATACCTGCCGCATCGTGCCAACCAGACCATCGATCAACCGGCGGTCATCTGGTGAGCGGCCGACATTGATCGCCACCACCCCGTCCTCCGTCAGATGATCACGAACCAGCTCGAAGAACTCGACGGTTGTCAGGTGCCAGGGGATGTACGGAGGCCGGTATGCATCCACGCCGACCACATTGTATTTCCGGTCGCTGCGGTCCAGCCCCACGCGCCCATCCAATGCCATCGCCCTCAAGGTGGGCTGGTCCATCTCAAAATATTCTCTTCCTACATTGATGATTTCGGGGTCGATCTCGTACCCATCGACCTGCAGTGCACCATACACCTCAACCGCCTGGCGAGCCGTGGTACCGGCAGCCAGACCGATGATCGCCATACTTTCGACGTTCTCAGGATCGAAATCGGGCTCGTTGAAGTAGGGGGCCGCGAGGAACTGCTTCCAAGGACCATCGTAATCGATCACCGTTGGGTGCCACATAGAATGGATTCCCTGCCCCTCGTTTAGGCGGAGCATCCTATAGCCATCGATCTCAAGCACCTGGATATAGTTATAGGCCGACTCGGTTTCATAGATCTGCCCGCTGGTAGATTTTATAGAACCGCCGGAAAACATCAGCGTGAGAACCAATATTACGAGCGGCATCCACGCCCAGTAGAGGGCATATCTCAACCCTTGGGTAAGCCATAAGCCTACCAGCGCCACCCCCATCAACAGCAGACTGAAGCTCAAGAAAGTCTTCGTGGTGCCCATCAATGGGATGAACAACAAGACAGGCAGAAATGTACCTACAAACGAACCCAGCGTTGAGATAGCGTAGATCTGACCGGACACCTTCCCAGCATGCTCCGGATCGGAGATTGACAGGCGAATTGCGAATGGGGATACCATGCCCAAAAGCGTCACCGGGATAGAGAACAGGATCAGCACCGCCGCAAACGAACCGAACAATATGCCAACCTGAAGCTGGTCGAAAGCGTCAGCTGCCAGGCGCAAGACCGGGCGTGAGAACAGCGGCACCAATCCAGCCATGAATGCCCCCCAGGCCAGGATCAGGTACATTGTCTTATAGTGAGGGGAACGGTCCGCCCACCAACCCCCTATGAAATATCCCAGGGTCAAATAGATCAGGATAAGACCGATGATGCTCGCCCAGACCAGGTTGCTGGTACCAAACACACTTCCTAAAAGCCGCGAGGCGGTTAGCTCGATCGCCAGAGTCACCAGACCCCCGAAGAAGACCGTCAGATACAGGTAGGTTTTCATCGAATTCTTCTCTGGCGAGTTTTCATAGACCCGGCCCTGCAGTCGCTTCCATTATGGTGATCATGAGCGATGGGATTATATCAAAGTAGGGAAAGGTCGGTAGGCGTAGCTGATGTTACAATTGCCCAATCAGCTTACATCACGTATAATTGCCCGGTTGCAAGCATCACTTGCAGTAGATCAATGTCATCAGGAGCACGTATGGATCGCAAGTCCACTGGCGCGCAGATACGTCAGGATTTCATCGACTTTTTCGTCGAACACAAGCATACCTTCGTCCCATCTTCGCCTCTCGTTCCAGGGGGAGATTCCACCCTGCTGTTTACTAATGCGGGGATGGTTCAGTTTAAAGACATCTTCCTAGGCATCGACACACGCCCATACACGCGGGCTGCCAATTCGCAGAAGTGCATGCGCGTTGCCGGCAAGCATAATGACCTGGACGACGTCGGGCGCGACGATACCCACCACACCTTCTTCGAGATGCTTGGCAACTGGTCGTTCGGTGACTACTATAAGAGAGATGCGATTGCATGGGCCTGGCAGCTGCTCACCGATGTATGGGGGCTTTCCCGAAAGAATTTGTGGGCTACCTGCTTCAAGGACGATATTGGCGACATTCCCCAAGACGACGAAGCCGCCGACGTATGGCGCAAACAACCTGGCATCGATCCGGAGCATATACTGTTCTTCGGACGGAAGGACAATTTCTGGGAGATGGCTGAGACCGGTCCCTGCGGTCCGTGCAGTGAGATCCACCTTGACCGGGGACTTAAATACTGCAACAGGCAGGATGAAGCCGGGCACGTCTGCCAGGTGAACGGCGATTGTACCCGCTTCCTGGAGCTATGGAACCTGGTATTCATCCAGTATAACCGCTTGAGCCCCACCGATCTGGAACCGCTGCCAGCCAAACACGTCGACACCGGCATGGGTTTAGAGCGCATCGTCTCCGTGCTCCAGGATGTCGATTCGAACTACAAAACCGATTTGCTCAGCCCGATGATGGACGCTGTGCAGAGGCTGACAGGTCATACGGATGAAAAGAGAGCAGCCAACCTGACGTCCTACCGGGTGATCGCCGACCACACCCGGGCATCAGCGTTCCTGATAGCCGATGGGGTAGTCCCTGGTAATGTCGGCCGAAATTACGTCGCCCGGATGATCATCCGCCGGGCTGCCAGGTTCGGCACCAAGATCGGATTGGACGAACCCTTTCTGGCAGAAGTCGCCAAGGAGGTCGTGGGCACCTATGGCAAGTTCTATCCAGAATTGGAGAGAAATAAGAAAACCATCTACGACAACTTGACCAGGGAGGAAATCCGTTTCCAGCGCACGGTTGAAGCCGGTGTGACCAAGCTCGAGCAGCTATTCAATAGGCTCAATACTTCCGGAGATCGAGTGCTGCCCGGCTCGCAAGCATTCGACCTGTATGCAACATATGGCCTGCCGCTCGAGATCACGCGTGACATCGCCCGCGAACAAAACCTGGACGTCGATATCGGAGGATTCCAGATATCGATGGAGGAGCACCGTATCGCGTCCGGTGCGGGTGAAGCCTTCGGCGTGATGGGCGACGTGAAAACCGAGCTGTACCGGGATCTGCTGGACATGCTGGTAGAACAGGGCAAGATGCCCTCATCCGGCGTACAGTATGATCCCTACTCGCACCACGAGATCGAAACGAAGATCGTTGCGATCATCCGCGATACTGAAAGCGTTTCGAGCGCACAGCCGGGTGATCTGGTGGAGATCATCCTCCCTGAGACCTGCTTCTACGTCGAAGCAGGCGGGCAGGTATCCGATACCGGCATGATGTTTTCCGCAGATACGCCAGACTGGGAGATACGCATAGACGACACTCGCAAACCTGCTGCTGGCGTGGTGGTCCACCTGGGAGAGGTTGTGCGCGGCGAACCGAAGAACGGAGAAACGGTCCTCGCGCGGGTTGATGTACAGCGCCGGCACGATATCATGCGCAACCATACCGCTACCCACCTGCTCCATCACGAGCTGCGAGCCGTACTGGGAGACCATGCTCGTCAGGCTGGCTCTCTGGTTGCGCCGGACCGGCTGCGCTTCGATTTCACCCATCCGGAAGCCATCACCCCGCTGCAGTTGGAGCAGATCGAAGCCGGGGTCAATCATCAGATCATGAACGACTTCGAGCTCAAGATAGCCTTCAAACCCCTTCAGCAAGCTATGGCAGAGGGTGCAATCGCTTTGTTCGGTGAGAAATATGCCGATACGGTGCGGAATATTACGATCGGCGAGCCAGAGCCATTTTCGAATGAACTATGCGGCGGTACTCATGTCGCATCAACCGCCGATATCGGCATCTTCCTGATCACCAGTGAAGGCAGTGCTGCCGCTGGCATCCGGCGAATCGAAGCCATTACCGGTCGGGCTGCGTACGATCTGGTACAGCGTCGCTTTCGGACGCTGAAGAAGACCGCTGCGCAGATGTCAGCGGGTCTGGATGAACTTCCACAAAAAACCGAGTTGCTGCTGGAAGAACTGAACAATGCCCGCAAACAAATTTCAAGCCTTCGGCGGGAGCTGGCGGGTATGGAATTCACGCGGAAGTTGGAAAACCTGCCTCTGGCGGGTGAAATTCCGGTGCTGGCCTCGATATTACCCGATGCGGATGCGGAGACACTCCGGCAGGTTGCCGACCATTTCCGGCAGCGCTATCCCAGCGGCGTCGCTGTCCTGGCGTCTATTGCAGACAACCGTCCGCTGCTGGTTGCTGCCGTTTCTGAGGATCTGGTAAAACGCGGTTTAAGCGCGGTGGACCTGGTGAAGCATGTGTCTGCACCATTAGGAGGCGGCGGAGGAGGTCGTCCTACACTGGCTCAAGCGGGCGGTAAGGATGCTTCCGGGCTTGAGAAAGCCCTGAACAGTGTCCTAGCCTGGGTCGAACAGAAGCTCGGTTAACTCATCTGATCAGAGTAAGCCTGATTCCGGGTGGAAGACAGTCGGCGCTTCCACAATCGGTATGAAGAATATCCAGTTCAGCAGCAGGTCAATCCCCTTTGCTCTCCTTTTCTTCTGCGTAGTCAGCTTCGGGGTACTGATTCCGTGGCTGGGCTTTTATTGGGATGATTGGCCCGCCATCTGGTATCTGAATGTATTTGGCCCCTCCGGCTTCGGTGACGTTTTCGCAGTCGATCGCCCATTATTGGGTTGGCTGTTCTCGATCACCACACCATTTCTGGGCACCTCAGCAGCAGCCTGGCAGGTATTTGGGATCATCACTCGCTGGCTGAGCGTCATTGCATTCTGGTGGTTCTTGAGGGCACTATGGCCTGGTCACCCCAGCCAGACCGCCTGGGCAGCTTTGCTGTTTGCCATCTACCCCGGCTTTAAACAACAATTTATCTCGGTCACGTACAGCCATGCCTGGATTCTAGAGGCTACCTTTCTGTTATCCCTTGGCTGCATGGCATGGGCATTTCGCAAGCGAGAGCTGTTTTGGCCCCTTATGATCGCATCATGGGTCTTATCTGCCTACACCCTGTTAAGCGTGGAATATTTTTTCGGGCTAGAACTGCTGCGACCTATTATTTTATGGATATTGATAGAAGGAAGTGCAACAGACATACCTCGGCGGATAAAACGCACCTTCTCTTTCTGGATACCCTATTTGGTAATATCGGCAGGATTCCTGGTCTGGCGGCTGGCGTATTACCCGACTGAGCGCGGCGATGTGCAGTTTTTCGACAAGTTGGCAGCCAACCCCTCTGCCACACTGCTCGATATAGCTGAGACTATGTTCTTAGATGTGATCAATGCCGGAGTGGTAGCATGGCTCCAGATCATGGATTTTGCCAGGATGATGGGTTTCGGCACGGGACCAACATTGCTTTACCTGGCAGGGATCGTGTTTGCTACAACCGCAGCAATTTTCTACCTTGTCCGCCTGCACCCAGAAGAAAATTCCGCGCAGACCAGTCCTAAGCCTCGTCGCTGGGCTATTCAAGCCCTCTCCCTTGGCGCCCTGGCTCTGCTCCTGGCGGGGATTCCCTTTTGGGTGACGAACCTGCCGATTGGGCTGGAGTTCCCATGGGATCGATTTACGCTGGCAATGATGTTCGGTTCGAGCTTGTTGATCACCGGTTTGGTAGACCTCCTGGCGCGTACTCGGCTGCAGAAAGCCATTATACTTGGCATCCTGATCGGATTGGCGTGCGGGCTGCACCTGCAGTACAGCAACCTTTTCCGTAGAGAATGGAACCAGCAGGTCGATTTCTTCCGGCAGCTCACCTGGAGGGCACCCGCCATCGAAGAGAATACCGTGCTTCTGACCGCTGAGCTGCCGTTTGTATATTTCAGCGACAACTCGCTGACCGCGCCATTGAACTGGATCTATGCGCCGCAGTTTAATTCGAGAGAAATGCCGTATCTTCTGTATGCCGCAGAAGCTCGCCACGAACAATCCCTGGAAGGCTTCGATCCGGGAATAACTATACACCAGCCGTACCGGGCTACCGAGTTCAATGGGTCGACCTCACAGGCAATCGTCTTATACTTTACACCGCCCGGCTGCTTGAAAGTGGTTGACCCTGCCACTGATAAGAAGACACCCCAGAAACCAAAATTCATCTCTGACATGATGCCGCTCTCCAGGCCGGACCTGATCATCGCAGACACCGAACAGCCCGCCGGTCTGCCCGCGTCGATTTTTGGTGCTTCATCCGAGGATGTTTGGTGCTATTATTTCGAGCGTGCAGAACTGGCGCGTCAAACAGGTGACTGGCAGCGGGTTGCCGATCTGGGCGACCAGGCTTTCCAGATCGATCACAGCTTGTATGAGGTCAATGCGCCTGAATTCGTTACCTACATCGAAGGGTATGCATATACCGGTCGCTGGCAGGATGCCGCCCGGCTGACCCAGGAGGCTTTGCAGCTGAGTGAGAGGATGGATCGAATGCTGTGCGATGCATGGGAGCGCATATCTCAGGACCCATCCATCGACGCGGATAAGCAATCCGATCTGGATAATGTGAAGGAGCTGCTGCCATGTCTTCGATGACTGCGGGAAGTGCGACTTTGGATAGAACGTCTTGTTCGGTGGTCATTCCGGTTTATAACGGCGAAAACACCCTGGACGAGCTGGTGAACCGTTTAGCTTCGATACTTCCTGAGCTCTTCACCCGCTATGAAGTCATCCTGGTAAATGATGGCAGCCAGGATGATAGTCTGGGAATTTCGAGGACACTGGCTGCTCAATATCCTTGGTTGAAGGTAATCAACCTTCTGCGAAATTTTGGGCAGCATAACGCATTGCTGTGCGGAATACGCGCCGCACAATACCCGATCATTGTGACGATGGATGACGACCTTCAACACCCTCCGGAGGAGATCCATAAGTTGATCTCCGAAATTACAAAAGGCAGCGAAGTTGTTTACGGCTATCCGCAGCGCGAGACACATGGCTTATGGCGCAACCTGGGCTCTCAGGTGACTAAGCTGGCATTGCAGAACACCATGGGCGCCGAGACCGCACATCACGTAGGACCATTCCGGGCTTTCCACACCCGGATCAGGGAAGCGTTCTCGAACTACCAGAATTCCTATGTAAATATTGACGTCCTGCTCACCTGGGGATCAGCTCGCTTTACCGCCATCCCAGTTGAGCATGCCCGAAGGCAAGCTGGGCAATCCAACTACACCTTCATGAAACTCATCACCCATGCTTTGAATATGGTCACCGGCTTCAGCATAATCCCTTTGCAGGTAGCCAGCCTGATGGGGTTCAGCTTTGCCATATTTGGCATGCTGGTTTTGATTTATGTAGTCGGCAGATTTCTTATCCAGGGCGGCAGCGTTCCAGGCTTTCCATTTCTCGCCTCCACGATCGCAATTTTCTCCGGCGTACAGCTCTTCGCCCTGGGGATCATCGGCGAATATCTGGCACGCATGCACTTCCGGCTGCTGGATCGACCGCCCTATGTGGTGGGCAGCCTGGAGGCATCTGAAATGGGTGATCATGGATGAGTAAGCCTTATCAATTCCTGAGCTGGGATTCGGAATTCTTCGGATTGAGGATCGCGAAAATCGATCCTCATCAGCTAGATCGTGCAATCATGGCAGAAGCCCAGACCTGGTGCGAGCAGCAGCGTATCGATTGCCTGTACCTGCTGGCTGACAGCAAAGATCAGGAGACAATCCGGATCGCCGAAGACAACGAGTTTCGGCTTGTCGATCTCCGCATGTCTATGCGCTGCCAGATCGGCGCGAAGGCAGTATTCCGCCTGCCGGTCTCTGATATCACGATCCGACCTGTGCAAGCCCTGGACATCAGCAGCTTGCGGTCGATAGCTCGCACCAGCTTCACCCTGACGCGCTTTTATACAGACGGTTGTTTCCCGCGCGAGAAATGTGATGAAATGTACGACGTCTGGATTACCAGAAGCTGCGAGGGATACGCAGACCAGGTATTGGTGGCGGACCACAATGGCATTGCACAAGGTTTCATCTCCTTGCATCTCAAGCCTGGCGTGGGCGAGATCGGAATAATCGGTGTAAGCCACGAAACACGAGGTTTAGGGATTGGCAGGTCATTGGTCAGGTCTGCTCTCTCCTGGTATCATAGCCAGGGCATTCGGAAAGTAACAGTTGCCACCCAAGGAAAGAACTATCTTGCTCAGAATTTTTTCCAGCACAATGGTTTTGATGTATACGATATGCACATCTGGTATCACAAATGGTTTAGCGGCTGCAATTAGACTAAAATTGGGCGAGAAGTAATAAAAACAAATCCTGTTATCGGCAGTAGAATGAGATATTCACTGACAGAATAAGGAGTTTTAAGGTGACAATGATATTACAAACATTAGCGATTATTGCTGCTGTCCTGGCTGATAACCCTCAAAAACCGCTTGAATACCTCGACCCGGGGTCGGGCAGTTTTATCTTTCAACTGATCATTGCCTCTTTATTAGGTGCTGCCGTTGTGATCCGTGCGTATTGGAAGCGGATCGCTGGTATCTTCAAGAATACCAGCGAGGAAGATACTGAAGAAGAAGAGGAAGAATGAGTTCGAACCCTCCGAAAACAGATTCCCAGGTATACGGAGCTTCATTCCGAGATCCCAGCGGATTCGTATTCCATCATAACCAGAGTTCTATACCGCCAAATAAACCAGCAGTATCGCGACGCCTATCTCAAACTTGAAGACTTCCGGGCTTTACGACTCCTTGGTGGAGAAGCAGCTCCTAATTCCGCACGAGGAAACATCTGCCCCCGCGCCAGTTCCAGAACTGGCGTTCAAGGTCATCCAGCCTGAGCCGATCGCGTTCATCTCCTACCCATACGAATGGAGTTTCAACCAGCTGAAAGATGCGGCACTAACTACGCTGAGGATTCAAAAGATCGCATTGAAACATGGCATGTCCCTCAAGGACAGCAGCGCGTACAATATCCAGTTTCACAATGGTCGCCCGGTCCTGATCGACACGCTCTCATTTGAGGGCTACCAGGCAGGCAAGCCCTGGGCTGCTTATCGCCAGTTCTGCCAGCACTTTCTATCTCCACTGAGCCTGATGGTTTACCGGGATATCCGCCTTATTGGGCTGCTGAAGAGCAATATTGACGGGCTGCCGTTGGATCTCACCAGCCGACTGCTTCCCCTGCGTACACGTCTCACCCCCTCACTCTTACTCCATATCCACCTGCACGCTTCCAGTCAGCAGCGATATGCTGGCAAAAAACCAGATGCACGCCGGAGTGTAAGCAAATCCGCCTTTCTAGGTCTAATCGAAAGTCTCCAGACTGCGGTTAAACGCCTAAAGTCCGCTGGCAGAGACGCCGGGTGGGCTGGATATTACCAGGATGAGCACAGCTATACTAGCTCAGGTCTGGAGCATAAACAGCGGATTATTGGGGAATTTCTCGAGCTTATCAAGCCGAAGATCGTTTGGGACCTGGGTGCGAATACAGGGCTGTTCAGCCGTATCGCGTGCGCAGCCGGCGCTAACACGATTGCGTTCGATTTCGACCCCGAAGCGGTTGACCTGAATTACCAGGATGTAAAAGCTGCTAAGGAAACCAGGCTGCTGCCCCTTGTTCAAGACTTAACCAATCCCAGCCCCGCTATCGGTTGGCAGGGCAAGGAGCGCTGCTCACTTTTCGAGCGTGCTAATGCCGACACAGTCCTGGCTCTTGCTCTAATACACCATATCGCAATCGCCAATAATGTGCCACTGGATCAAGTGGCGGCATTTTTTCAGCGCCTCGCCCACTGGCTGATCGTGGAGTTTATTCCAAAAGAAGATCCCCAGGTCCAACGGCTGATGGCGGCACGTGAGGATATATTCCCTGATTACACGATCGATGGGTTTGAGAGCGCGTTCGGCCGATACTTCTCAATACACAGGGTGGAAACTATAGAGGAGTCATCTCGGAGAGTATACCTGATGGAGCAGCTGTAGGCGATGACCGCTCCCAGAAAACGGGCAGCGATCTTGCACCCCTTTCTCTTTGCAGCTTATCCGGTCATTGCCCTTCTGGCAAACAATATCGAGGAGATCAAGGTCGATATTGCTGTACGGGCACTGCTTATAAGCTGCTTGATTGGTTTATTAATTTATTCCTTATTCAAGTATCTGCTCAAGGACCGCCTGAAGGCTGGTATATCCGCCAGTGCCATAGTGGTGCTCTTCTTCTCGTACGGGCATTTATACAACTATCTATCAGCAGGCAATCCTTTTGCAATGACCCTGGGGAGGCATCGATTTCTTGCGCCGGCATTTGTTCTCGCAGGCATACTTGTCGTGGGATGGGTCATATGGAAGGGCAGCAATCTACAGCTGATCAACAGCAGCTTGAACTGGATAGCCCTGGGCGCACTGCTCTTCCCACTCTACCAGATCAGCTCATTTGAGATCAGGGCACGCGAAGCTCACGCCTCTCTCGTCCGGGAGGAAGAAAAGTTATCCGCGCTCAGCCCGCCTGCCGGGCAGGTGCCGCCGGATATTTACTACATTATCCTAGATGCCTATGCCCGTGACGATACGCTGCTTGCAGACCACAATCTGGACAACTCTCGGTTTCTCGACCAGCTTGAGCAGAGAGGTTTTTTCACCGCACAGTGCAGTCAGAGTAACTATTCCCAAACCCAGCTATCTCTGGCCTCGTCTCTGAACATGAACTACCTGCAAGCGCTGGATGACCAATACACTCCTGGGAATACATCCCGGGTTGGAATTCAAGACCTGATAAACAACAACCTTGTCCGCAAGGCGCTGGAAGATCTGGGCTACACGACCATCGCATTTGAGACCGGCTTCAAAGGGACGCAGTGGGAAGACGCAGATATCTACTATGCGCCAGGCCACAGTATATTAGACAGAATGCAAATCACCGGCAGGTTGAACGATTTCGAAGTATTGCTGCTGGAGACTTCCGCCGGACTGCTTATAACCGATGCAAGCGGGGTATTACCCGAAATCATACAGGCGAACCTCGACAATCCCCGGTTAATCCATCGCCAGCGGATATTATTTACACTCGACACGCTTCATTCTCTACCTGCTCTGCCAGGACCGAAGTTTGTGTTTGCCCACCTGGTCATCCCCCACCCTCCATACGTATTCGGACCCAATGGTGAGTTCACCGATTATGATCTCGATGCAGATATTGGATACACGAACCAGATTGAGTACCTCAATGATGAAATCGTGGAATTGGTTGATGATTTGATCAGCACATCAGAGGTGCCTCCAATTATTATTATCCAAGGCGACCACGGAGCTATACACTCGCCCCCTTCCAAAAGGCTGATGATTCTCAATACATATTATTTCCCTGGCTTTGAAAGTGATGAGCGTAGCCATAGCACTTCACCAGTCAATAGTTTCCGACTGGTCTTGAATCACTATTATGGGGGGGACTACGATCTGCTTGATGATAAAGCATATTTTTCTATCTACCAGAAACCTTATGACCTCACACTTATTCCCGAGACCCGGGAAGGTTGTGAATGAGCAGAGTACTAGCATGGAACCATCGAAGCATCATTACAGGAACCCAGCCCTGGCTCAGATGGTAGAATTGGCATAATGATCGGCATCGACAACCTGTTTTCCGGCGGTATGGATAACGTCCGATGAAGACCCAGATCGTGAGGCTGGAGCCTCATGATGATTTTATATCTGCCCGGGATAAGATGGGCTGGAACCAGGCAGGCAGGATCTTACTCGTTTATCCGGAGGGTGGTCATATCCTCAGCCGCAGGCTCGATCTGGAGCTGCTCCAGCGCCGCAGCAATACCCTTGGCGCGCAGATATCCATCGTAACCGACAACCCGGAAGTAAAATACCAGGCGCGGCTGGTCGGCATCCCGGTCTACAGCTCGATACAAAAAGCTCAGAAAGCCAGCTGGGAAGATGAAGGCCGCTCCAAAAATCAAGAATTAACATTACCCATAACCGGAAAACCCTCCCCCAATCTCGAGGAGATGCGAAAAACCGCTCACCCCGAGGCATCCAGGTTCTTATCAAATCCGGGCACACGTCTGGCATTCTTCTTACTAGGCGTACTTGCTTTGCTCTCCATTGCAGCCGTTCTGGTGCCTTCCGCAGAAATTCACCTCCTGCCCGAGGATAAAATTCAAGAGTTGACTATTAACGTTCAGGCAAAACCAGGTATCGATGCGGTAAATTTTTCGGGTCTGATCCCTGCTCACCGGATCACTGTCATCGTTGAAGGGCGAGGCAGTTCGAATACATCCGGCATCTTACGTGTGCCCCTGGAGTATGCCCAGGGGAGAATTCAATTCACCAATCTTACAGATCAGGAGATACGGATACCCGCAGATACGGTCGTGCGCACTCCCACCGAACCAGCTGTAAGATTTCGCGACGACAAGAGATGCCCAGCTGCTCCCCGGAGTGGGCAAGACAGCAACCGTGCCAGTGGTGGCGCTCGAACCGGGGGAGGCTGGCAACATGGAACCAAACCGCCTGTCTGCCATCGAGAGTGACCTTGGCGCCAGTATGACGGCGACCAATCCGTATCAAACCCGGGGTGGAAAAGACAGCATACTGTCTAAGGCTACACCTTTCAACAAGAAGCAGCTATACGAGAAGATCGAAGCTGAACTGAGCCAGACTGCGCTCGAAGAGATGAACCGCTCCGTTCCAGCCGGGGATATCGTTTTTTCCGAGACGATCACCATATCTCAGGTATTGGTAGAGGACTATGACCCGGAGGATAATCTTCCCAGCGAGCAGATCAGCCTGAATCTTAGAATCGAATTTGAAGCCCTGTCTGCATCCAGGCAAGACCTGGTGCAGCTCGCAGAGTACGCCCTGGACGCAAGCCTTCCGGAGATGTACGTCTCCCAGCCCAAAACGCTGCAAATTACCTCTCTTACTCAACCGAGGAGTGACGAACAGGGCAGCACGCGCTGGCAGATACGAGCACAGCGGTACATGCAGCCAAATTTACCTGCCAGCCAGGCGATTAACCAGGTCTTAGGGCTGCCCCTAGAGTCAGCATCTCAGACACTCACAAACGCGCTCCCAATCCGGGGTGAGCCGGTCATCCTTGTCAGTCCCGCGTGGTGGCCGCGCCTGCCGGTGCTCCCGTTCAGATTTGAAGTCTCTACACAATAGATGGTAGACAAATGTTTATTACTCAGGCTGCAAGTCCGGCAATGTGAGAGAATCATATATGCGCGTTTTGGCTGTTGATCCTGGCGAAAAAAACATTGGGTTGGCGATCAGTGACCCAAGCGGCACAATCGCCAATCCGTTATCTGTGCTAATACATGTATCCCGACCCATCGACGCAGCGACGATTGCCGAGATCGCCAGAGAACAACAAGCCATCCAGATCGTTGTGGGTCAGGCTATGGATAGCGATGGGATCCCCGCGCCCCAGGGTAGGCGAGCCGCCCGGCTGGCAGCTGCCATACGCACCCAGACTGATTTACCCGTAACGTTATGGGATGAAAGCTACAGCACCCAGGCTGCCCGTTCAGCAGCCATGTCAATGGGTGCTTCCCGCTCCAAACGCAAGGGTCATCATAGATTCCCTGGCTGCCACGTACATCTTACAATCTTACCTGGATGAACATCCAAGGGATTAATATATTGGCTCTGGATTCCCCGTTGGTAGACATATCTGGTGACTGATTCTTAATGGATAGACATAGATCGATCCTCGGTGGTTGTCTGCTGCTCTCTCTGGTTGGGTTGTGCCTGGCGATGGCTCTGACTGCCAGTGTGCTGGTTGGAATCCAAAATCGAGCAAACCAACTATTTGGGACACCCAGCAGCCAATTGAGCACTCAACAGCGGATATACCTTTCCCTACAACTGCTGCTCCATGAACAGTCACTCACCAGCCCTCGGGATCCATCGGGGACTCCGGCCAATTTCGAGATCCAGCTGGGTGAATCAACGTCTACGGTGATCGAGCGTTTAAGTTCATCGGGGATGATCTCGAATACAGATGCATTTCGTACATACCTGGTATATCGTGGTCTGGATACGACTTTGCAGGCAGGTGTGTACGAGCTCAGCCCGCAATTAACCCCGGTGGAGATCGCTTTGAAACTGCAGGATGCCACGCCGGAATTCGTCAATTTCCGTGTATTGGCCGGCTGGCGGTTGGAAGAGATCGCTCAGGCTCTGCCAACGTCGGGATTGAGCATTACGCCGGATGAATTCTTGATTTCAGCTCGAACGAGGATTAATGGCTACTCTTTCTCAGAGGGTTTCCCATCCCATCCGACCATGGAGGGTTTCATCTTCCCTGGCACCTACCAGTTCCGGCGTGATGTCCCATTACATGAGTTCATGACTACTTTTTTGAATAATTTTGAGGGGCAGTTATCTTCCGACATCAGGGATGGTTATGCCAATCAGGATCTCGATATACATCAGGCTGTAACGCTGGCCTCCATTATTGAAAAAGAGACCGTCGTCCCTGAGGAGATGCCTCTGATTGCGTCAGTATTTTTTAACCGGCTGACTGCGGGCATGCGCCTGGAATCAGACCCGACTGTCCAGTATGCAATCGGTTACAACCCGGATCAAAAAACCTGGTGGACCAATCCGCTCTCACTGCGAGATCTAGAAATTAACTCTCCCTATAACACATATCAAATAGCTGCCCTACCCCCAGGGCCGATTGCCAATCCTGGTCTCGATGCTCTGCGCGCGGTTGCATATCCAGCCCAAACCCCATATTATTATTTCCGCGCTGCCTGCGACGGTTCCGGCAGACATGTATTTGCCGAGACGTTCCAACAGCATTTGAATAATGCATGTCCATAATGGAGGTTTCACAGGTGATGAATTCGTTTCAGAATAACCGTAAGGCAAAGCTGCGTTTCTGGCTGCTCCTATTCCCAATTATTATCGTTATGATGAATGCGTCGAGCTCCTGGGAGCTGGGCAGCGCACGGTCAGCAGCTGCCTGGCCTACCCTATCCTTTCAGCTGGTCACAACTGACCTGGACTACCCGGTGCATATCACCCATGCTGGCGATGGCAGTAAGAGGCTGTTTATTGTCGAACAGCCCGGAATAATCTTGGTCTACAAATCTACCGGGTTGATTACCGATCCGTTTTTGGATATTGTAGCCCGCGTCAGATCGGTCAGCTCTGGAGGAGGAGGCGAGGAAGGATTGTTGAGCGTAGCATTCCCGCCGGGTTTCGGAACCTCGAAAGATCATTTCTACGTCTATTACACCAATAAGAACGGGGACAACCAGGTCTCGCGCTTCTCGATGAGCAGCAATCCCGACAAAGCCGATCCAGCCAGCGAAAAGCTGATCATGTATTTTGATCATCCACAATACAGCAATCACAACGGCGGGCAGCTTGTATTCGGACCGGATGGGTATCTTTATATCGGAACCGGGGATGGTGGCGGCGGTGGTGATCCATTTGATAACGCGCAGGACCCGACCTCGCTATTGGGTAAACTTCTACGGATCGACGTCGAAATGGAGCCAGACCCCGGGTTTACGCCTACCCATCACCTGTACCTACCTGTGACCATTCAGAGCAATCCTAACTCATCTCAGATGCCGTACAGAATCCCGGATACCAATCCATATGTCGGTATGGCAGGCTACCGGGAGGAGATCTGGGCGTACGGGCTGCGCAACCCGTGGCGCTTCTCCTTCGACCGGTCGACCGGGGACCTGTTCATTGGAGATGTCGGGCAGAGCGATCGGGAAGAGATCGATTTCCAACCCGCCAGCAGCGGCGGGGGTGAGAATTATGGTTGGAATATTATGGAAGGCAGCCAGTGCTATGGCAGCTTATCCTGTGACATGACCGGGCTGGTGATGCCGGTCTATGATTATTCTCACGTCTCCGGAAACTGTTCGGTCAGCGGTGGCTTCACATACCGCGGAGGGGATTATCCCGGCATGCAGGGAATATACTTCTTCGCCGACTTTTGTTCTGGATTCATCTGGGGAACACAGCAAACCCAGACTGGCTGGGATACCCAGGAACTGACCCAGGAGGCTTACAGCATCTCCAGCTTCGGCGAAGATGAGGACGGGGAGCTGTATCTGCTCGACCGCCAACCCAACTCAGGCTCGTTGTATAGGGTCATTGAATCTCCCCCTTAGACGAAGGACCGGAGAAAGGATTCATGTGGAACCCTTAAGCGCCTGGCTGGATGTTCCTGTTATCCTTAGCCGGGGGTGGAGTTGTCTTCTTATCCCCAGCTTGCCCGTTACCTGCATCTTCTTCAGCTGGTTTTGGCTTGCGTTTCGAGCGCGTCGATTTCGGTTCCGGGACCGGCGGCAGCAGTGCAATCTCAAGTACCTGGTCCATGTGTTCGACCGGCATGATTTTCAGGTCGCCGCGCGCCCTTCTTGGGATATCGACCAGGTCTTTCATATTGCGCTTGGGCAGCAGCACCACCTTAAGCCCTGCCCTGTGAGCTGCAAGCACCTTTTCCCGCACCCCGCCCACAGGTAATATCCTGCCGCGCAGGGTTATCTCTCCTGTCATTCCCACATCCCGGCGAACTGCCTGTCCGGTAAATGCAGATGCCAGCGCGCTGGCAATCGTGATCCCAGCGCTGGGTCCATCCTTCGGAATAGCACCCTCAGGCACGTGGATGTGGATATCGACCTGATCGAATATCTCTGCCGATAATCGCAAGTCCCCCAAGCGGGATTTCAGATAAGACAGCGCAGCCTGGGCAAACTCCTGCATGATGTTGCCGATCTGACCGGTGATCTGCAGGTTGCCTTTACCCTCTAAAAGCAGGATCTCTACCGGCATGATCTCACCACCGCTTTCTGTCCATGCAACGGCTGTAGCTACGCCTACTTCATTCTGACGTTCTGCTTCCAGGTTGTGAAACTGGGGTGGTCCTAAGAATCGTTCCACAGCAGACGAACCGACCAGGTCGGGATGGCGCTTCTTTTCAGCTTTCATGCGCGCAATCTTACGGCACACCCGACCAATCTCCCGTTCCAGGTTGCGCACTCCAGCCTCGTACGTATATTCCCGGATGATGCGCTGCAGCGCCTGGGTTGAGAAGCGAACATCATCATCTTCCAGCCCGTTCTCTTCCATCTGGCGGGGAATCAAGAATTTATCTGCAATCGCCAGTTTCTCTTCCTCGATATAACCGGGAAATTCGATGACTTCCATCCTATCCAGCAGCGCAGATGGGATCGTCATGGTCGTATTTGCAGTAGTAATGAACATCACATGCGACAGGTCGTACGGAAGCTCCAGGTAATGGTCAGAGAAAGAGAAATTTTGTTCAGGGTCGAGGACTTCCAGCAATGCCGCAGCAGGATCGCCGCGGAAATCAAGTCCCAGCTTATCCACTTCGTCCAGCATGAATAGCGGATTTGTCGACCCGGCACGGCGCATGGTTTGCAAAATCCTCCCAGGAAGTGCGCCGATGTACGTCCGGCGGTGTCCGCGTATTTCTGCTTCATCGCGTACACCTCCCAGAGACAAGCGCACAAATTTTCGCCCCAACGCTTCTGCGATCGAGCGACCCAATGATGTCTTGCCAGTCCCGGGAGGTCCAACGAAGCACAAGATGGGCTGGCGCATGCGTTTGGGTTTCAGGCTGCGCACGGCGATGTACTCCAAGATGCGTTCCTTCGCCCGAGGCAGCCCGTAGTGATCTCGCGCCAGGACCCTGGCAGCATGTTTTACATCCAGATTATCATCCGATTGTTCTGACCAGGGTAGCTCGAGGATCCACTCAACATATGTGCGGATAATGCCTACCTCCGGCGACATAGGTGGCATCTGGGCTAGACGGTCCACTTCCTTTAGTGCCCGGATCTGAACTTCTTCAGGTAATACTGCGCTTTCCAGCCGCGTTCGCAGCTCCTGGATGTCCCTGGACCAGATATCACCTTCTCCCAGCTCGGTCTGGATGGCCTTCATTTGTTCCCGCAGGTAGAACTCGCGCTGCGTGCGGTCCACCTCGCTTTGCGCGCGGGTGTGGATTTCGTCCTCCAGCTCCAGCACATCGACCTCACTGGCCAGCAATTTAACTACTCTTTCTAACCGTTCTAGTGGATCGATCGTCAGCAGAAGGTACTGTCTTTCCTCCAGGGTTGGGGCGATTGCGGTGACCACCATATCAGCAAGCCAGGCAGGGTCGTCAATATTCAATGCGTAAAGGTAGGCTTCCTCAGGCAGGCTGCGGTCGAGCTGGACACATTTCTGGAATAGCTCCAATGCGGTGCGCATGGTGGCGTCAATCTGGCGGTCGACTTCCACGATCTCGTACAGTGGGCGAGCGCGAACGCGCAGGTATGGCTGCAGTTGGGTAAATTCAACCACCTGCACCCGCCGGCGACCTTGCACCAGTGCCGAGCTGGAACCATCGGGCATGCTGAGCAGGCGTCCTACTGCCAGCTCGACGCCGATGGGAAGAAAATCGTCCGGACCTGGTTCGTCCACGTCCGGATCATGCTGGGTCAAAGCGATAACGGTGGTGTCAAGTTCCTGAGCATCTTCGATTGCCAGCAGGGAAGCTTCGCGCCCAACAAATATTGGCGAGACCATATGAGGGAATACAACCAGGTCTCGCAGTGGCAGTACGGCACACTCGATCAGCCCATCCTCATCCGGGATAGCATCGGGAACGCCGTATAGCTCCTCTGTTCGGCGATGGACGGCATCCCCGAAATTATCGTCATCATCGCCCAGGTACCAGTCATTATCTCGCATATCTCTCATGGTTTCTCCCAATATCACGCCCTAGCTCAGGTTGTGATCTCCTGTACATTCCTGGTCAAAAATGCTTCGCGCGCCCCGCGGCGACAAAAATACTGCCGGTCGCTAATACCAAGAATTGCTCCCCTGCATCCCGGATGGCTGTTTCCAGGGCATCAGCGACATCCAGGACGATCTTGACGGGTATATTATACTTGCGCGCCACATCTGCGACCATATCCGCGTCAATCAGCGCGTGGGTGAAATGATTTCGTGGCGATCACCTGCCACGCGCATGGCGCCAGCTCAGCAAACATCCCTTCTATATCTTTATCCTCTGATGCCCCAAAAACTATAATTACAGGCTTCTCGGGGAAGTAATCATCCAGAGCCACCCGTAAAATCCGGGCCGAATCGCGGTTATGGGCTGCATCGATAATAACAGGTGGCTGCATCTGCATGACCTCAAACCTACCCGGCCACCTGACCTCGGAAAACCCTTTCTGGATTGCATCCTCCGCAACCGGTATTGCCACGTTACTGAACATCCGGAGAGCAGCATACGCAGTGGCAGCATTTTGCGTCTGATGGCGACCTGCCAGGGGAAGCCAGATCCGGGCTGGCTGACTAAATTCGTCGATACCTGTCACATGCAGCCCGGCGATCGGCTTGGTCTCATCCTGACGCCACACATCAATCGTCTGTCCTTTTACAGTACGCTCAACCTGGGTGTATTGGTAATCTTTACCAACCCATATGACCGGTGAGCCACGCTCAGCAGCAATACCATCGATCACCGGATGAGCTTCTTCCGGCTGTGGAGCAACCACCACCGGCACCCCGGGCTTGATAATGCCCGCTTTTTCCCTGGCGATCTCTGCTAATGTTTCACCCAACAGGAAAGTATGGTCGAGAGAGAGCGAGGTGATCACGGAAACTACCGGCAGCACGACATTCGTCGCATCCAACCTGCCTCCTAACCCGACCTCGATTACTGCAGCGTCCACTTTCACACGTTCAAAATACAGAAACGCCAGTGCAGTTGTAATCTCGAATGTGGTCAGCTCTGCTATCGAACCGATCACAGGCTTGATTTCTTCTAGCAGGGCGACCAGGCTTTGCTGGGAGATCGCAGCGCCATCTACCTGTATCCGCTCTGTATACTCATGCAGATGCGGCGAAGTGTATAAACCCACCCGGAAGCCGGCTGCTGTCAAAGCGCTCTGGCAAAGTGCCGCAACCGATCCTTTCCCCTTCGTCCCGGCAATATGTATGCTCGGGTAGCGCTGCTGAGGATAACCTAAGCGTGCGACCAGATCATGCATCCGACTCAGATCGAAATTTTCTGCAGAATATCGGGATGATTTGGTAAGGCTGAAATCAACAAAACTATACAAGTAATCCAGAGCAGCCTGATACTCATAACTCATGGCCCAGGGATTGTAACCCCTAGGTGGCCTCAATGCAAGAGGCAAGCACTCCCTGGATCCCCAGGTGAGCGTGATAAAATCCAACCGGCTCGGCATGATAAAATTTTGGTCTGTGTTGGGTAAGTTAGTAAAGATGTTCCTTTTTGTCGTCTCTGCACTGCTCCTGCTTGGTGCGATTGCGCTGCTGGTACCTCAGATTCATAACCCAGGTCTATGCAAGGCCGCGCATATATGCTCCCCAGGACGCACCTGCCGGACAGATTGCGATCGTTTTTGGAGCAGGTCTATGGCGAGACGGGAGCCCCACCCCGGTCCTGCGAGACAGAGTTCGCGACCGCGGCTGCTCTCTACCAGGCTGGCAAAGTCCAGAAGCTGCTCATGAGCGGTGACAATTCAGATCTCTACTACAACGAGCCAGAAGCGATGCGCCAGTTTGCCCTGGGCCTGGGTGTTCCGGACGAAGCGATCGTGCTAGATTATGCTGGGCGACGGACATACGACACCTGCTATCGCGCACGAGAAATATTCGGTATTGATTCAGCGATCCTGGTAACCCAGGCATTCCATCTCCCTCGGGCAATTTACAGTTGTAATATGCTCGGCTTACCCGCTGTTGGTGTGCCGGCAGACCAGCGGCAATACCGTCAGCGATCGATCGCATGGTGGAATTTACGTGAACTGCCGGCTACCTTGGTAGCGCTTTGGGAGATCCATTACAGCAAACCAATCCCAATCTTAGGCGACCCGGAGCCAATATTCCCAGTGGAGGCACAATGAACCGCAGCCAGGCATTAGAGATCGTGCGCGAATACGTGAAGAATGAGAACCTGGTCCGGCACATGCTTTCCGTCGAAGCCGCAATGCGCTACTATGCGGAGCAGTTCGGTGAGGATGTCGAGCTGTGGGGTACTACCGGCTTGCTGCACGATTTCGATTGGGAAATCCACCCCACCCTGGAACAGCACCCCCAGGATGGCGCGCCGATCCTCAGGGAGCGAGGTGTGCCGGAGACCATCATCCAGGCGATCTTGAGCCATGCCGACCATACCGGGGTGCCGCGCCGCTCCCGCATGGAGAAGGGTCTTTATGCCTGTGATGAGATCACCGGATTGATCACTGCTGTGGCGTTGGTACGCCCATCAAGGTCATTGTATGATCTGGAAGCGAAATCGGTAAAGAAGAAATGGAAAGACAAAGCCTTTGCAGCCGGCGCCAACCGCGAGGAGATCGAGCACGCAGTCGCCGAATTCGATATGGACTTGTGGGTCCATGTCACAAACGTCATCGATGCGATGAGGGGGATTGCCCCCGAACTTGGGTTGGATCGGAGGCGCTGACTAGACCTCTAACGACGCCTGCTCGCAGAAAAACTGCGAGCAGGTCTGACTTCTGCTGATAATCCAAGGTCGACGCCTAATTCTCGGACACTCTCCGGATTCTGTTGCAAGGCTCACCACAAGCATCCAACAATTTGAAAATATCGTCTTTGGCCGGCTCATTCACCAGGAAAATCCTCCCATCCTCCAGGGTGATTACCACCCGCAGCGTAAATTGCTGGAATACTTCGGAAATAATCTCGTTCTGCAGCAGCGCTTCGACCTGTGACCATTCGATATCGTCACCCACAATCGGGTCAGGGTAAGGATCGTAAAAAATTGCAACTGTCGGTGCTGGGTATGCAGTGCCACCTGAGGGAGCGGGCTCGACCGGCGGCTCTGTCGCTTGTGGAGCAGCCGTTGCGGGCAATGTAGGGGTATTGGCAGTGGTTGGTTCAGCCATTTCGGTCGCAGTTGGTTCCGGCGATGGGTCAGCTGCCCTGCTGCAGGCAGATATTGATAACACCAGGACCACAAGCACAATGATTGCCAGCCCATATTTGTTTCGCATAAAACCTCCTTTTGTCTTTCCATTGCGTGAGGTCTGCCTCGACAGACCAGCACTGGAAAGGAATTATACATGACCTGCAAGCGTTCAGATAGGTCTAGCTTAAGCTTTCCTAATCTGGCACAGGTCGGTAAGCCAGTGGATTACGGTAAAAAACGATTAAGTTGTGGGACCCCCAGCTCTTGAATCTCTGTTGACTTGTAAGCCAATTTAAGCTAAACTTTGGGTCAGCATGTCTATACGAAACTTCAGCAGGTGTAGCAGGAGGAAAAATGTCCCCTGAACTGACCCCAGCACATATTACCCCTCAGTCCACGCTTAGCCCAACGATCAAAGCCTGGCGTATCTACCTCGAGGATCAAGGCAGCTCGATCCACACCGTCAAAGCATTTACGGCTGACCTGCGCCTGCTGGCATCTTACCTTCCGCCCGACCGTACACTTGGCAGCATCTCGACCACCGATCTCAACAGCTTCCTCGATTGGATGCAAACCGGCCGCGGCGTGCCCTGTAGTCCAAAGACGCTGTCACGCCGGATCACATCCTTGAAAGCATTTTTCCGCTGGCTGCAGAACAATGGCGCTATCCTGGCTGACCCTGCTGAAAAGGTCGTTCAGAAGACCGTTCTGAGCCCGCTGCCGGAAGTCTTGACCGAGGAAGAGGTCGAGACAGTTTTGCAGATCGCAGAGGCTCACCGCAGTGCAAAAAAACCAGACGCACGTTATTATGCACTGGTCGATCTCCTGCTGACAACTGGTATAAAAAAGGGAGAGTGCCTTGCCTTAAGCCCGGCGCATATTGTTCTGGACGCTCAAGGAGGACCGCTGCTATTCGTACGTTATGCCAATCCTCAATATCGATATAAAGAGAGAAAGATAGCCCTGACAGAGGACTGGGTTAGCGTATACGAAGAGTATTTGTCCCAATACGAGGTCGGAGATAAAATCTTCCCCTGGTCGCCGCGCAGGTTGGAATATTTGCTTGAAGATCTGAGCGAGGAGGGCGGACTTGAGAAGCACCTCTCCTTTGACATGTGCCGGTGGACCTGCGCGCTTAGCGATTGGAATGGCGGTATGGAACGGGACAAGATCCGTCAAAAACTGGGTATCTCGAAGGTGCAGTGGCGTGAGGTAAGTATGAAGCTGGAGAGTTTGTCTAAAGCGTAGAGAACCACCAGCTCATCCACCGATCTCACTCATCACCCGGTTGAGGGGGATAATGCCTTCTGCCAGCCCATTCCCCCAAGGCTTATTCCAGATTGCTTCGAGGATCAAGCTGCGCAGCTCAGCAGATGATGCACCAGTCCGAAGCGGGGTCAGCAGATCGACCTCTTTCTCATGAAGCAGGCACAATCGCAGCCGGCCATCAGCTGTCAGCCGCACACGTGTGCATGTGCGGCAGAACGGTTGGCTGACTGTTGAAATGAATCCCACCGTACCACGCCCGTTCGGCAGCCGGTAAACCCGCGCCTCCCCATCTAACCTGCCGCCATCAACCAACTCGAGCCCACCATACTCGTTTTCTATCAGGTGAAGCACTTCATCTGAGTTCACAACGTTGGAACGCTGGAATTCAGTCGCTCCCCCGAACGGCATCATCTCGATGAAACGCACCTGCCAGGCCTTCTCAAGGGTAGTCCCCGCCAGGCTGACTGCATCCGATTCGCTGTAACCGCGTACCACCACAGCGTTGATCTTGATCGGCGCCAGACCGGCGGCTTCTGCAGCTTCAATCCCTGACCACACATCATCCAGAGATCCCCAACGAGTCAGACGGTGAAATTTATCCGGGTCGAGGGTATCCAGGCTGAAATTCACCCTGTTCAGACCGGCATCCGCCAGCGGCTGAGCCAACCTGGAAAACAGAACACCATTAGAGGTCATCGAGAGCGAGCGCACCCCCTCCGTATGGGCAATCTGGCGGACCAGATCGACGATGCCCGCGCGGACGGTCGGTTCTCCACCGGTCAGCCTGATCTTATCGAAGCCGAGGCTGGCAAATACCTTCACCAGTGTCATGACTTCATCATCCTGCATCAGATCGGAATTCGGCCGGAATGTCATCTCTTCCGGCATACAGTAAACACACCGCAAGTTGCAGTGATCAGTCAGGCTGATTCTCAGGTAGTGGATGCTGCGTCCGTAGCGATCTAATGCCATGGCTTTACCTTCAACCGCTTAGTGCCTTGGGTAGATCAGGCTCTGCCCAAGATAGTCTTGGGCTAAAATCATTATATCAAGGTGACAGCAGTCTGTTTCTATTAAGTATTTCCTTAATATTGATTCTGGAACTACAAAATGCTAGTATATAGATATATCATATTCAGTCCCGCCCTTGATGTCCTAAACATAGCAAATTCTATATCTCTTACCGGTGAACTAAACTACCAGATTATATGCCAGCACTCCTCGTGACTGGTAGTAATCACGCCTTAGAAGACTACATTAATTGTTGTATTATCAGGATCAGTACAATATATTGCAATTACTTGAGGAGGTGCCCCTGCTCGTAAAACCTATATAAATAATCTTATCCTGATCCTTATTAATCAAGACGGAAGGAGATCATAATGACCCTCGGAGGTTATGCGGATAAAGTAGCTCATGTTGACCTGTCCTCCGGTAATATCGATTACAAGCCGATCCCGGAAGATTGGAAACACAAATACATCGGTGCTCGTGGCGTTGGCGTGCGCTATGTGTTTGATAATGGCCCCCAGGTGGATGCTCTTTCTCCTGAGAACATCCTTTGCTTTATGAACGGTCCCATGACCGGGACGGAAGCAAATATGAGCGGCCGCCTGGCAGCAGTCACAAAATCACCCCTTACCGGGACGGTCACCGACAGCCACCACGGCGGCTGGTCTGCTGCTCGCCTGCGCTGGGCGGGATTCGACGGCCTTGTTTTCTCAGGTAAAGCGGAAAGACCAACATACGCCTATATCAGCGACGGCAAGGTCGAGCTCCTCGATGCGTCTGCGGTTTGGGGGATGGGAGTACACGACACGGTCAAGTATTTCCGCAAGATGTATGGTGAGAAAGACGTATCAATCATCAGCATCGGGCAGGCTGGCGAAAAGCTCTCTCGGTTCGCCTGCTGGGTAAACGAAGATGATCGGGCAAGCGGGCGCGGCGGTACTGGCTGCGTCGGCGGCAGCAAACTGCTCAAAGCCATCGTCATCAAGGCGGAAAAGAAGTTTCCCGAACCCGCCAATAAGGCTGCATTTAAGGCGGCGCATGATAAGGCGCGCGACCAGCTGATGGACACCCAATATGTCACTTCGCCAAAGAAAGGTGGTCTATCGCTCTACGGCACCAATGTGCTCATGAATATGGTCAATGTCATCGGCGGCATGCCCACCCGCAACTCGCAGGAGTCACACTTTGGACCCCACGAAAAGTTAAGCGGCGAGACAGTCCGCGAAACTTTCTTGACGAGTGACCCTACATGCCATGCTTGCTTCGTCGCCTGCAAGAAAGAGGTGGAAATCAAAGAAGGACCCTACGCGGGCGTGCACATGGAAAGCGTGGAATATGAATTGATCTGGGCTTTAGGCGCCAACTGTGACAATGATGACACCCCCAGCGTCGCCAAGATGATCGACCAGTGCAATGACTATGGATTCGACACCATCGAGATGGGCAATGTGCTCTCAGTTTACATGGAAGCCACGCAACGAGGCTATACCAACGGAGATGGCGGGCTCAAGTGGGGCGACCACGCCAGTATGGTGGAGACCATCAATAATATGGTGAAGCGTGAGGGCATCGGCGATAAGCTTGCAGATGGAGCAGAACGTGCTGCAAAGTACTTTGGACATCCTGAGATCGCGATGACGGTGAAAGGGCAAGCGATCCCCGCCTACGATCCGCGCGGGATCAAGGGCATGGGCATTGCCTACGCCACCAGCAACCGCGGCGCCTGCCACCTGCGAGCCTATACACCAGCTGCTGAGGTTGTAGCCAACACTCTCGGTGATACCACACTGCACGATCCTTTGGTAGCCGAAGGCAAGGGCAAGCTGACGGTGATCTTCCAGAACGTCCACACCATGACCGACTGCCTGGATCTGTGCAAGTTCGCAACGTTTGCTGAAAACTTGGACACATTCGCCGAGCAGCTCTCCGGAATTACCGGGAAGGAAGTAGATGCCGGCTACCTGCTCCAAGTTGGCGAGCGAGTATATAACCTCGAACGCTATTACAATAATCTTGCAGGATTCAGAGAAGGCAGCGACTACCTGCCCGAGCGATTCTTGAAGGAGCCGGCCACCGGCCCTGGCTCGGAAGGTCATGTGTGCGAGCTGGATCTCATGCTGGCTGAATACTACGAAGAGCGTGGATGGGTGGATGGGGTCGTACCTGAGAGCAAGCTCAAAGAGCTCGAAGTACTCTAACCCGAATCCGCGCAGTACATCAGATTAATCGGGTAGGAGGGGCGGCGGCTAACCGCCCCCTCTCACACCACCGGACATGCGGGTCCGCATCCGGCGGTTCACCGAGAAAGGCACCCTTCTTGGCGCTGGATTTTCCTCCGTCTCGTGCCGGGAACGACTCAGCCCTCTGCACAACTCCCACAGGCTTCACCCATTTTGCTTGCTCAGCAGTGCCTCTATCCGAGGCGTTCAGCTTTCTTTGTCGTTCCTCGAACTGCTCTTCGTACTCATCCTCTCGATGTTCAGCCCTTCCCAGCTCTCGCTGGTACTATGGCCCCTGCTGACTTCTGCCGCCTCAGCCTGACCTCTCGATCAGGGTTACCGTTCCCGGCCTCACGGCAGACCTCCCCAGGTAAGAACGCTGACTTTCCCTGCACACCTGCCCCATTTTCTGCTTCGGCTCTTGGTCGCATCGGACTTCGTTGTTATTGGCCAACTCGTCCAGCCTCACAGCCTCCTATGAGGTTCGTGTTCCTCAAGTCGCAGGTTTGCCTTCGGCTTCCTTCAGACCCTGCCTCACGACAGCGCCCTTGCCTTCAGCTAGCGGTTGGTGCGACCAACCTCCGCAAGGGTCTTTCACCCTCTAGCCAGCGCCCATGCTGGGCACACCAATAAATGATGGGCGAGCAGTGCTCGCCCATCATTTATTGTCTCATCAACTCGTTCGATCGCTCAGCACTTCACCAGCATCAAACGAGTCGAATTGTTTAAATCAGAGCACCTCCACCCACTGCAGGGAAAATATCGATCTTATCCTCACTAAAAATCGGTGTATCGATCCGGTTCTCCAGAAAGCGATTATCCCGCCCATTTACAAAAACATGCACGTGACCATAAAGATTACCGTCAGAATCCAGCAGCTCTTCCTTCATCGGGGGGTAAGTGAGCACGATCTCATCCACCAGATCTTTGACTGTATCTCCGTCCTCGATGTTGAAATCGACTGTTTTTACACCGGTAATCAGCCGTAAAGTAGCGTAGAAATTTACCTTCATGGCTCACTCTCTCCAATTTTCTCGAGAATATATCTTCCGTCCCAGATTCCAGGAGATCCAACGATAATTCGTGTTCAACAGCAGATCATCCCAACCGGGTCTGCGTTAATTCAAGGATGGCAATGTGCCTTGTGCCTTCTTGCAGCTGCACCTGGTGACCCAAACGATACCCTGGTATCCAGACAACATACCCGCCGGAGACAATTAATGGCCAGCTATCTCGTGCGCGAGATGGCATTTTTTCGTTGATCATGATGTCAGACACTTTCATCGAGTGCCCATCCATACCTTGAGGACAAATACGGTCTCCGGGATGTCGTCCTCTCACGATCACTGGCAGAACGAGCTTATCTGCATCCATCCAGGCACGGAATAGGTCCTGGTTGCTGGATGCAAGGGCGAAAGCCTCTTCAGGATCTGCTGCACTTCCATACCTCAATACCCAGCCAGCTAAGAGATGGACCTCGCCGTTCTTCTCCAACACTAATTCCTGGCTCTCCAGGACTTGCGGCCAACGATCCCTGGGGAGATCAAAATATGACCCGGTAATGATAAATTGATCTGCGTCGATTTCTGCGTTTAACCCCATCGCCAGGTCGCACCTGGAGCTGCCTGTCGCATGGAGTAATGCAAGCCCACGCTCGATCGCTTCGTAATCGAAATCCCGCATCCCGGGGCGCAGCATATCGATCCCGCGCCGCACAAGGTGTCGCTGTACACCTACTGCTTGCAGCCGCAGTCTGGAGGCAGACAGCACAATATATGCCTCACCCTGCTCCAGCAAGCAGTTCTCCCATGCAGCCTTGGTTGCGGTTTCAATTATCTCCAGATCAGCCCTGAGGATGTCTGCCATACGGTATATTGCCTGTCTGATCCGGGGATTATAGCTCTCCAGTTCGGGCAGCAGGTCATGCCGCAGCCGGTTGCGCAGGTATTCCCGGTCCCAATTTGACTTATCAACGATAGGTGCCAAACTGCGCTCGCTGATATAAGCGTTTATCTGCTCGCGCCAGGTACCGAGCAGAGGCCGCACCAGCGGGATCTCCTGGTCGAACTCTTCAATAATTGTGGTGTACTGCATACCAGCCAGTCCAGCTGAACCGGTACCGCGCAGCAGGTGCATCAAGATTGTCTCGACCTGGTCATCTGCGTTATGACCTACAGCAACTGCCTGCGCACCGAATAATCTGGCCTGCTGAAAGAGGAATGTATATCTGACAGTTCGGGCAGCTTCTTCCACCGACAGTTGGCCAGCCTCAGCGTACGCCCGGATATCCAGCTTCTGCGTTACGAACGGCAGCTTCCTCTTGTTGGCTTCCTCTTGAACCTGGATGGCTTCACCATCTGCCTCGGCTCGCAGATTGTGGTTCAAATGAGCGACGATGACCGGATATCCCAGGCGCCAGAGCATATCGAGCAGCGCCAGACTGTCAGGTCCGCCTGATACGCCTATCACAACAGGTTTGTTAATTACAAGCTGGCAGTTGTGTTGTAAAATAGATTGGATGGTGCTGAGCATCACGAAATCATTATAGCCCAATTAATGCGGGCATCTACTTCAGAGGGATGCGTCGTGGTGTTCGCGTTGCTGATAACCTATAATCAAGAGAATTGAATCGTACTATATCCCTTGGAGCAGTCATGCCAGAAAAGATCCTGATTGTTGACGACGATATCGATACATTGAAGCTGGTGGGGTTAATCCTGCAGAGGCAGGGATATGATGTGCGCGTTGCCAGCAGCGGCGCTCAGGCTTTGGCTATGATGAAGAGCGAAGTACCAGATCTTCTTCTACTGGATATCATGATGCCTGAGATGGATGGATATGAAGTCGCCGGTCAGATGAGATCAGATCAAGACCTGGCTGAAGTGCCGATTATCATGTTCACTGCCAAATCTCAGCTCGATGATAAGGTAGCTGGCTTCGAGGCGGGAGCAGATGACTACCTTACTAAGCCCACCCAACCACGAGAACTGCTTGCGCACATCAAAGCAGTCCTCGCCCGCACTAGCAAGAGCAAACGACCGGTAATCACTGCCCAACCATCCACAGAATCAGGTGGGTATCTGGTAGGCGTTCTGGGTGCAAAAGGCGGTTTGGGAGTATCTACGGTGACCATGAACCTGGGCGTCGCCATCCGGGAAGTTTTCAAAAAAGAAGTTATTGTCGCGGATTTCCGACCTGGACAGGGATCGATTGGGCTGGAGCTGGGTTACCAGAAAGCTGAAGGGCTGAATCGCCTCTTGGAATATAACTTGAATTCTATCGGTACAGATGAGATCAAATCCGAGCTTGTGATGCACTCCTCAGGCATTCGTTTGCTGCTTTCCTCGCACCGACCGAGAGATTCCAAATATAGTTCTGCCGTCCCGCATTTCGAATCGATCACCCGCTTACTGCCGTTCCTCGCAAAACATGTTGTCGTAGATATTGGGTGTTCATTTACACCATTAGTCGAAAGGGTAGCGCCACATTTCCATGAGATGGTCGTTATCGTCGAACCAGTCCCCCACTCCGTTCGGCAGACCCGGCTATTGATCGATGAACTTTCCAGCAGCGGCGTTGGCGAAGGGAAGATCACGCTCGTGCTGGTTAATCGTTTCCGATCCGGCGTTCAATTAGCCTGGAGTCAGGTACAGGAACAGCTCAAGCATAATGTGTCGGTTATCTTCACTCCAGCTCCTGAGCTTACGTATCAGGCTGCGGTGAATGGAGTCCCGGTAATTTTGCAGCAGCCGGAGAGCCTGACCGCCCAACAGTTTCAAAAGCTGGCAGAAAAGATCATCCAACAAAGCACATAATGTCCACCCTGCAACAGTTCAAAAGTGACGTGCAGACTACTGCTGAAATCATACTCAGCAGCAGTAACACAGTTGTGCTGACAGGAGCGGGGATTTCAACCCCCTCAGGGATACCCGATTTCCGATCGCCAAGCAGCGGTTTATGGGAACGTTATGATCCATTTGAAGTGGCTTCGCTGAATGCTTTTCGATTTAATCCGGATAAATTTTATAATTGGATGCGTCCATTGGCCAGGGATATTCATACGGCTCTCCCCAACCCAGCGCATCGCGGATTAGCCTTGCTCGAGTCCGCTGGCTATATAAAATCCATTATCACACAAAATTTTGATGGTCTTCACCAGAGGGCCGGATCAAACCACGTTCTTGAAGTGCACGGCACGCTGCGCACCCTCACCTGCACGAAATGCTATCAGCAGGTTGATGGTTATGGCTACACGCAGGCTTACGTCGAGGATGGCATTGTCCCCAGGTGCAGTAAATGTGATGGAGTCCTTAAACCGGATGTAATATTGTTTGGAGAGCAGCTCCCAGCACGCACCTGGCTGCAGGCGCAGGAGCAGAGTAAGAGGTGTGACACGATGATCGTCGCGGGTTCTTCACTCGAAGTTCTGCCGGTTGCCGGACTTCCAAGACAGGCGATCGACCATGGCGCTCATCTGATTATCATCAACCAGTCTGAGACATATATTGATAACCGGGCCGACGTCGTACTATGCCATGACGTAGCACAGGTTATCCCTTGGATTGCGAGTGAGGTTTTGGGTGGCTGATCTATCTCAGTCGACATTGCCCGAAAGGTATCAACGGCTATTAGAGCTATCCCATGATCTATCGTCGACGTTGGATCTGGACAGCCTGCTGAACCGTATTGTCGAGGCAGCCGCAGAGCTGTGCAACGCCGAAGCCGCCTCCATACTGCTGTACGACCAGCTCAAAGAGCAATTATATTTTCGCGCCTCCTCGAACCTGGATAAGCCATTGATGAGCGAGCTGATCGTCCCGCTAAGCGGCAGCGTGGCAGGTTGGATCATCACCAACCGCCATCCAGTGATCATATCCAACGCTCAAAACGATCCCCGCCATTTCAGCAAGATTGGGAAGATCACCCATATAACAACCGATTCCCTGCTCGGCGTCCCGCTCTTGCGTAAAGAACGGGCGGTTGGTGTATTGGAAGCGATCAATAAACTGTCCGGCGATTTCACAATCGAAGATAAAGACCTGCTGATGGCATTAGGCGCTCAGGCAGCCATTGCCATCGAAAACGCGCGCCTATTCCAGCAATCCGACCTGATCTCAGAATTCGTGCATGAGATACGCACGCCGCTGGCATCCCTGACTGCCGCAGCATACATCCTGATGCGTCCCGAAGTCTCCGAAGACCGCCGCGCCCAGATGATCGAGACCATGCAGCAAGAGATCAGCCGCCTATCAGACATGGCCTCCTCGTTCCTGGACCTCGCCCGGCTGGAATCCGGTCGTGCCAGATTCCAGTTTTCACCCTTTGATATCGGGGAGCTACTGGAAGAATGCTCGATTGTCGTGCGGGGGAAATTCGAAGAAAAGAGGCAGGAATTATGCGTCGAGACGCCGGAGAGAGCTATCCATATCAGCGCCGACCGTGACAAGCTCAAGCAGGTCGTGCTGAACTTATTGAGCAATGCTAATAAATACACCCCTCAGGGGGGAAGATTATCCTGGATGCACGCGCAACAACTGACGAAATCATCATACAGGTAATCGATAACGGGCGCGGGATCTCACCGCAATACCTCCCGCATCTGGCAGAGAAATTCTATCGTGTGCCCACAGCCGAAGCAGACACACAAGGTACCGGACTGGGGTTGTTTATCTGCAAGCATATCACCGACGCACATGGCGGGAAGATGAGCATCGAAAGCACCGCAGGGAAGGGTACGACGGTCACTATCCGCCTCCCATTTATCGCTTGAGTAGCTCATCCACCTCAGAGATATACCCCTGCATGGCTGCTTCTTTGGACCGCCCTTTGACTTTCTTCCACGCATCATACTTCGCCCGCCCAACCGGATCGGTAAATCCCGGTCGTTTCCCGCCCACATCACCTGTCGTTGCCTGCTTATAAAGTGCATACAGCTTGAGGAGCGTGTTATTATCCGGTCTGCTGGGCAGATTCTGCGCCTGTTCGGCAGCTTCCTTGAACCTTGTTTCGAGGTTTTCCATGATCTCCTCCTTGGTCTACCGATTCCGCCCGTATTTCTCGTGACTGGAAACCCAATCCGATGATGAAATCGCCGATCCCAGGGAGATTTCGCCTGCCAGGACAACCCCAGCGACAATTTCAGCTAATTTGTTGACCTTGCCCTTGCCGTAAGCACCGAGCACCTCCAGGCATTCTCGTTGGGTTGGCAAGTTTGTCCCCCCTCCGTAGGTTGCTACGATGAGCGATGGGATGGTAATCGAGATATATAAATCACCTGACGCCATCAGCTCGGTGTACAGGATTCCGGCTGATGATTCGGAAACGTTTGCCACATCCTGACCGGTGGCGATGAACATGGCAGTGATGGCATTTGCAGAGTGGGCGCCATTGTTATTTGCACCTGACAGGATCGAGCCAACGTTAGCCACCTGATAATGGTAAGCAAGGCTCTCCGGCTCTACCCGCATGTGCTGAATTAATACTTCCCGCTTGATCACTGCCTCTGCTGTAACCCGTTTCCCTCGCGTGCGCATGATATTGATCTGGGATGACTTCTTATCGGTAGCAAAATTAGACTCCAGGTAGAAATGCTTGATCCCTGGGAAATTATCTATAATCCAACTGCAGGCAGCGAATGTTGCCCTACCGACCATGTTTTGTCCTGCGGCATCTCCGGTCGTGAAATTGAAACGCAGGTAGGCGAATTTATTTGCCAGGTATGGATCAACGTAAATCAGCTTTGCTATCTGTGAGGTTGCCTCTGCTTCTTCACGAATTCGGTCCATATGTTCGTTTACCCACTTGACAAACTCCCTCCCACTCCGCGAGTCGGCGAACACGAAAACCGGTGCACGCTGCATGGCATCATCAACGACTGTGCAGTTGACTCCACCAGAGAGATTCAGCAGCTTACACCCACGGTTATAAGATGCGACCAGAGTACCTTCGGTAGTAGCCAGAGGGATCAGGAATTCACCAATGGCGTGCTCGCCGTTCACTTTAAGAGGTCCTGCAAATCCTAGAGGGATTTGTGCGACGCCTGTAAAGTTCTCAATGTTGCCCTGGCATAATTGTGGGTCGATACTATATTGAGCTAAGTGATCCAGCTTAACACCGGTTTGATCGGCAACAAACGCCTGCCTGCTCTTGATGATATCCGTGGAATAGTTATCATCAGCCGATCGTGGGATTCGAACCAGGTCTTCTCTATCCTCGCGGATTGCATCCTCTACCTTGAGCTTCAGTTTACCGAAAGGTCGTGTCTCGAACCAGATCTCAATCGAGTGTTTTCCCTGATCGAGAGAGTTTACCTGCGCAAGGATATCCATGCTCTTTCGCAATGGGAACTCTATCTGGTTCTCCGGTGTGATATCGTGGGGGTGTAGTGTTGAGCCTGCCCCGAGATCCATCCGGATGGCTTCGAGCGGGATATCTTCTCCATCTATCCTCACCCTGGATAAGCCAGTGAAGCGTGCATCACTGAGACGATTCTTTATCGAAAACTGGATCCCTTGAGCAGTGTTTTGAAGACTGCCAAAAGTGTACAGCTGGCGGAGCAAGAGACTCGGTACTGCCATCGCTTTCCTCCTCTATGTTCTCTAGGTTGAACGAAATCCTCAGGGTATCTACCGGTTAGCGTGCTCCTCGACGCCCAAACTGGCGTTCCAGCAGATCAACAGACAGGTGGATCATCGTCGGACGACCATGCGGACAGGTGCGCGGAGAGACACAGTTTTCCAGGTCCTCGATCAGCGCTCGCTGTTCGTCCATCGACAGCACCTGTCCGGCTTTCACTGCCGCACGCTTGCACACCCGGGCGATTAAGCGCGCTTCGCGCTCCTTCTGTAATGGTGCTTCATCTTCCTCAAAATCTTCAACCAGGACAAGCAATGCCGCCGAGGGGTCCATTCCGGCTAACAGTGCCGGGACTGCGCGAACCAGGAAGGTGTCTTTGCCAAACTCTTCTACACGAAATCCAACCTCGGAAAGGATATTCAGCTGCTCGGTCAGGATGCGTGAGCTGGCAGGCGGCAGTTTCACTGTGACGGGCTGAAGCAGCTCCTGTGCGGCGATGCCCATAGCTGCAGGATCGCCTCCGCTCTGCTGATGCTGAGTGAGCAGCTTCTCGAATAGGACTCTCTCATGGGCAGCGTGCTGGTCAACCAGGTACAGCCCATCCGGTCCTTCCGCCACAAGGTAGGCAGCTGCTATTTGACCCACCAAACGCAGCAACGGGATGCGGGGAGGGGATAGCGCGACCGTTGTCGGCTGCCCTGAAGCTGCCGAGCCATCCAGCGGCTGCTCTGTGGAGGCATGACCCGCTTCTCTCTCCGACCAGAATGTCCGCGATTCGGTCCGCTCTTCCCATTTTGCCTGTCCCACGTAGGGGGATTGATCGATTCCCGGCACAGGTGTATGCGCCAGCAGAGCACGTCGCACGGCATTTTGAACCAGGCGGAAAATTTCATCTCCAGCACGGAACTTTACTTCCGCTTTGGTCGGATGGACGTTGACATCCACCATCTCAGGCGGCATGTCCAGGAATAGGATTGCGATCGGGAACCTGCCCACCATCAGCAGCGTGTGATACGCCTGGACCACTGCGGTCGAAAGTCCAAGATCGTGCACTGGTCTTCCATTAACGAAGATCGTAATCTCCCGCCGGTTTGAGCGGGTGATCGAGACCGGACTGATATATCCCCGGACATATACATCCCCCTCCATAGACAGGACTTCCAGCATCTGGCGGGCGATTTCCACACCATATAGGGAGGCGATCACCTCCCTCTGGTCATTATTCCCACTGGTCATCAGGGATGACCGGTCATCTTGCCAGAGTTGAATTCGCTTTTCGGGGTATGCCAGCGCATAGCGTGTTACCAGATTATCGATCTGGCGACGCTCGGTAATATCCTTCTTTAAGAACTGCAGGCGTGCCGGGACATTATAGAACAGGTCTGCTACTCGCACCGTTGTGCCCACCGGTGCCCCGGTTGGTTCCAGTTCTCTGATATGACCGCCTTCGATCTGCAGCCTGCCACCTACATCTGCCCCCTCCAGTCTCGAGATCAGTGCCATCCGGGATACAGAACCGATCGAGGCCAGCGCTTCACCTCGAAAACCCAATGTTTTGATACTGAATAAGTCCTCCGCTTTGGATAGCTTGCTGGTAGCATGCCGCTGCACAGCCATCGGGATTTCATCGTAGGGGATTCCCAGACCATCATCGGCTACCTCAATTAACCTCCGCCCTGCCTGTTGAACTTTTATCATCACCTGGCTGGCTTGCGCATCGATAGCGTTTTCCAGCAGTTCTTTTACCACCGAGGCAGGACGTTCGATCACTTCTCCAGCCGCAATCTGGGATGCAACCTCTTCGGGGAGCAGATGTATTGCCATATCTAGATTATAAAGGGGTTTTGTCTTACGTCACACCTATATTTCTCTTATAATTGCTTCATGCAGAATATCACCACAGTTTTCTTCGATCTGGACGACACGTTATATAACAGTGAAAATGGGCTTTGGGAAGCAATCCGTAAGAGAATGGGAAAGTACATGGAAAACTTGCTGGATCTGCCTCCAGAAGAAGTCGATTCCTTGCGTCGTCATTATTATCTAACCTATGGCACAACCTTGCGCGGGCTTCAAATGCATCATGACATCGATAGTATCGAGTATTTAACTTATGTCCACGATTTGCCCTTGGAGGAGTTCCTGCAGCCGGACATCTCGCTGCGGGAATTGCTCAACAGCCTGCCCTTACGGAAATTCATCTTCACAAACGCGGACTTATATCATGCCCAGCGGGTGCTGGATGTATTAGGTGTAAACGGTTGTTTCGATGGCATTGTGGATGTACTCGCACTGGAGTACTTATGCAAACCTCAACCAGAAGCTTACTTGAAGGCGCTAGAATTGGCAGGCATCGATAACCCACAAGAATGTCTCTACCTCGATGATTCCACTCGCAACCTTTCGACAGCCAGAGATATGGGGATCATCACTGTCCTGGTGGGAGACAGCAAGGAAGACCCATCAGCCTGTTATTCGATCGCAAACGTGAAGGATTTACCCCTCATCCTACCCGAGATTTGGGATCAGAGAGGCAGATAATACCTGCACAAGGATGATCGTGGTTATCTTGGTGACCCACAGATTCAGGGAGGCTTGACCGAATGACGATGCAAATGAGTATTGATGAAGCAGCAGCGCTGGTCGAACCAGGCTCAACACTGGCCCTTGGCGGGCTGACATTGTACCGGCGCCCTATGACATTCGTCAGAGCACTGGTCCGGCGCTACCGGGCAACCGGACAGCCATCCGATTTGACGCTGCTTGCGTTCACTGCCGGTCTGGAGAGTGATTTCCTGGTAGGAGCTGGTATGGTTTCCCGCGTCCGCTCCTGCTACTTCGGTTTGGAAATATTCGGTCTGGCACCCATGTTCACGCACCATGCCAATCATGGGTCTGTCGAGATAATCGAGGAAACCGAAGCCAGTCTGGCTTTTGGATTGCGGGCGCAGATGTCCGGCATAGGATTCATGCCAGGTCGAGGCTGGATCGGAACCGATTTGCCAAGACTGCGTCCTGACGTAAAAACGATCATCGACCCCTACACGGGGGAGGAGCTGATGGCTTTTCCAGCTATCCGGCCAGATTTCGCTGTAATCCACGCATTGCGAGCGGATGAGGAAGGTAACGCCCAGATTGGGGACAATAAAGGCATCGACCTGGAACTGACCCTGGCATCGAAAACTGTCATCCTCACGGTCGAGGAGATCGTCCCGGAATTGAATAAAGCAGACCTTGTGTCACCATTAGTCCATTCTCTGGTCCTGGCGGAAAAGGGAGCACTGCCCACATCGTGCCATCCGCTCTATCCCCTGGATGGCGATGCTCTCCTGTCGTATACAGACCAGGTCAGTGACCCAGAGTCGTTCCACCGTTACATATCAGAGAATATATAGCTTGTAGGATGAATAACCCAGCAGGTGATATTATCAGTTTCTATCATTGTGTTTATCTAATTCTAATCATGGTATGGTAATCTTTAGCGGAGAAATCGTACTATCAGGAGCAAAACATGAAATCCAGGGTGTTGACCACCATCATCGTGATAACAATGGCTGCAATATTATTAGCAGGAGCCTGCTCGGCGGGATTCATCGCGGCACAGGTTATCACACCTAAATCACCCCAGACCGCGCTCTCCTTCTTCGAGGGTGTAATCGGCGAGTCTGGCACCACCACCAGTCCTGAGGATACCGGTACACCATCGGCTATTGTCGAAACATTCACCCCTTTCTGGCAAGCATGGGACCTGGTGCACGACCAGTATGTCGACCAACCGGTCGATGATAGTGTATTGATGCGCGGTGCCATCAAAGGCATGCTCGAATCCCTGGATGACCCGCATACTGCTTATCTTGAGCCAGAGCAGTACAATGAGCTGGTTACCGAGCTTCAAGGAGAAGCGGAATACGAAGGCATTGGAGCATGGGTAGACACAACCAGCGATTACCTGACCGTTATCAGCCCGATGCCGGGATCTCCGGCAGATAAAGCGGGTCTTATCACCGGGGATAAGATCTACGCGATTGATGGTAAGGATATGACCGGGATTGACACTGAACTTGTCCGCAAGCAGGTACTGGGTCCGGCGGGCTCTGTTGTAGTTCTGACCATATTGAGAGAGGTGAAGAGCCTTTCGATGTAGAAATCGTCCGCGCCAGCATTAACGTCCCCGGTCTGGAAAGCCGGATGCTGGAAAACAATATTGGATACATCCACCTGTACATCTTTGGCGACGATACCCGGGAAGAGCTGCGAACAGCAATTAAGAATTTGCAGGCTCAAGGAATGGAAGGCATCATACTGGATCTGCGATACAATGCCGGCGGATACGTGACCACGGCAATCGATGTGGCTTCTGAATTCATCGATGAGGGCGTGATCATGTACGAAGAATTAGGCAATGGTGAGCGCAAAACCTTCTCTGCCAAGAGGGGCGGGCTGGCGACTGATATTCCGGTCGTAGTCCTTGTCAATGAAGGCAGCGCATCTGCATCTGAGATCGTTGCCGGTGCAATCCAGGATCATGGAAGGGGAGTGCTGGTCGGGGTGGTCACGTATGGAAAAGGCTCGGTTCAGGTGCCAACGGTCTTGAAAGATAACCAGGGCGCAGTACGCATAACCATTGCCAGGTGGCTCACACCCGATGGGCGCACGATTCACGAGGTAGGTTTAACCCCGGATTTCGATGTATCTATCACAGATGAGGACCGTTCTCAAAACCTTGACCCGCAATTGGAGAAGGCAATCGAAATTCTCAGCCAGCCATACAAGCAGTAATTACCTTTCCGGGAGCGGAAGGTTTACACAGAGCAAGTTGGAGACAGTAGGAGATGATAGCTTTTTTCGACCCAAGATACTTAATATTTATGGCACCGGCTTTTATCATTATGCTGGTGGTCCAATGGTACGTTCAATCATCTTACAAGAAATGGAGCCAGGTGCCAGCTCGCAGCCGTATGAGTGGTTCTCAGGCAGCGCAGCGTCTTATCCAGCGTGGTGGTTTATATGATGTGAGCATCGAAGGTGTTTCTGGCAACCTGACAGACCATTATGACCCTCGAAAGAAGGTTTTACGTCTCTCACAAGGCGTTTACCAGAGCAATTCCGTTGCCGCATTGGCAATCGCCGCCCACGAATTGGGTCATGCTATGCAGGACAAGGATGAATATTTTCCGCTGCGTTTCCGCGCTGCCCTCGTCCCGGCAGTGAATATCGGGTCTTACCTGGGCTGGATACTGATTATCATTGGCATGCTGCTTCGTGTCACCGAACTAGCCTGGCTTGGTGTAGCAGTCTTTTCTGCGGGTGCTGTTTTTGCCCTTGCTACCATACCCGTGGAGCTGAACGCATCTGCACGTGCCAAACGGCTGCTGGTAGAGTCCGGATTGATTGTCGGAGATGACGAGCAGCGCGGCGTTAATAGCGTACTGAATGCTGCTGCGTTGACCTATGTGGCTGCGCTGATAACCGCAGTCCTGCAGCTCCTGTACTACGTTACGCTTATCTTCGGCATGAGCGGTCGCAGGCGCGGCTGATGCAGGATTGTTAGCCCTGTATTTAGTTTAGAACTTATCCGTTATAATCACCCTTATGCGTAATTTCCTTTTCGCGCTTGTCCTGCTTCTGGGTGGCGTATTCATCTTTATGCGCTTCGCCGAAGTACAACAGATTGCGGTCACGCTGAAAGGGGGGGATTGGCGTTTTATCGGCATAGCTTTCTTCTTCGAGGGGCTGTGGATTCTGTGCGTGGCTGCCTCCTACAAAGTCATATATCACGCGATGGGGCTTTACGAAAGATACGAGCGGTTGATCTTGATATCCTCGGCATCTAACTTTGTGAACGTGATCGCACCGTCTGCCGGCATGGGCGGTATGGCTGTTCTGATCAGCGAGTCGAAGCGCATGGGGAACTCGACCGGTCGGGCAACTGCCGCGGGTGTATTATTCGTCCTGTTCGATTATTTCGGATTTCTATTTCTGCTGACCGCAGGTCTCTTCGTGCTCTATCAGCGCAACAACCTGTCTCCGGTGGAAATTACAGCCTCGGTTGTGCTTTTCTCGGTCGCTGCCTTTATTGCTTACCTGGTTATCATCGGTCTGCGCTCCGGGGAAGCGCTCGGAAATGTGTTGGCGAGTCTGGCACGCCGGGTAAACCGGATCCTGGGTCATTTCACTACGCGCCAGTACCTGTCGGAACAGCGGGCGCATAATTTTGCCCTGGAAGCATCGTTGGCGCTCGTAGAGATTAAGAAAAAACCTCTCTATCTATCTCTGGCGATCATCCTGGGATTGACGAGCAAGTTTCTATTGTTATTTATCCTGCTGTTGGTCTTTCTTTCATTTGGCGTCCCATATTCTCCAGGCACAATAATCGCTGGGTTCAGTATCGGCTACCTCTTTTTCATCGTCTCTCCAACCCCAGCCGGGATTGGCTTTGTCGAGGGTGGGCTTACTCTTGCCCTGACGACGTTGGGCGTGCCCATAGGCGCGGCGGCGGTAATCACCCTGGCCTATCGTGGCATTACTTTCTGGCTGCCGCTCATCTTCGGGATGATCGCTTTCCGCCTGCTTCCCCACACCGGTGGAGTCAGATCTGCAGCATAGCGGGGTAAAATTTCGCCGGCATTCGATTACACATGAAGTTAAGAAGAATATTGACGGCTGATGGCAATCAAGCTAGAATCAGCCCGCTATACGGCTGGAGTCCACCTGGGAGATACCACCCCAAATAAGGAAATGCAATGAATTATATCGTTGTGGGCTGCGGCAGGGTCGGAGCAGAGCTCGCTTTCGCCTTGTTCACGAAAGGACATAAAGTCTCTGTTATCGACCAATCCGCTTCTGCTTTTCAAAACCTGCATCCCGATTTTAGAGGCCGGGTAATCGAGGGTGATACACTGAATCGGGATGTCCTCGAACGAGCCGGCATTGAAGATGCGGATGGGTTAGCGACCGTAACCAATTCCGACCCGTTGAACGCAGTTGTCGCTCATATCGCCTGTACCGCGTATAATGTCCCCCGCGTGATCACTCGAAACTACGACCCCCGATGGAGGACATTGCACGAAGTGTTCTCGCTTCATTTTGTCAGCTCTTCAACATGGGGTGCTGAGAGGATCGAAACGCTGCTGGAATATCCCGGTATCAATACGCTTCACACCGCCGGAGATGGTAATGTCGTTCTCTTCGAGTTCATCGTACCAGAAGCCTGGGATGGCAAAGAGTTCGGCAGCCTGGTTCCCCCAGAAAGCTGCACGCTCGTATCCATCACCCATGCAGGTACAGCAACCCGGGCAGATCGAACAACAGCTCTGGTCGCTGGCGATGCTGTCGTTGTAAGTGCAACCAAGGGTGGAGTTGGGGTATTTCGCCAACTGCTTGAATCAACCATGGAGGCAGATTAAATGTTTGTCCTCATCGTTGGCGGCGGGCGAACCGGAACTCAGCTGGCTTCCATGCTGCTGCTTCAAAATCACAGCGTACATGTTGTCGAGTACAGACCGGAGATACTCGCCAGAATTCACCGGGAGCTGCCCACTGAAGTGATCTTCGAGGGAAGCTATACAGACCATCAAGTATTAGAACAGGCGGGGATCGAGCATGCAGACGTCCTTGCAGCGTGCACGGTCAGCGATGCGGATAATCTCGCCGCTTGCTACCTGGCTCGCCAGCGTTATAATACCCCCCGCACTATTGCCAGGGTGAACAATCCACGCAATGCCTGGTTATTCGATGATAAATTCCATGTGGATGTCTCTCTCAATAACGCAGAGATTATGGCACGCTTGATTGAGGAAGAGATGTCTATGGGAGATATGCTGACACTGTTAAAACTACGCCGGGGTGATTACTCCCTTGTCGAAGAAAAGATTCCGCCGCAAGCAAAAGCGATTGGGATGGCCATCAAAGACCTCACGCTGCCCGATAACTGTGTCATCGCAGCCATCATCAGGCAAGGCAAGGTTGTCGTCCCGCGTGGAATTACCACATTCGAAGCAGGTGATGAGGTTCTGGCTGTTACGGATCGAGAAGGAGCCCAGCAGCTCATCATCCTGTTCAGCCCATTGTCTGTTAATTCAATTTGACCTTTTACTGCGCATTGGGTATAATTAAGTTTTGTGGCTCGCCTGGAATTCGCAGTTGGGCCGAATCTCCGAGAGAGCGTTGTTGCCGGAAAATGGATCAGCATTGAGAGCTGCCTCAGAGATACAACATAGATAAGGTAAAAACATGCCGAAAAGAACTTACCAACCAAAAATTCGACGCCGAGCACGTGTGCATGGTTTTCGCGCCCGGATGTCAACCAAAGGTGGACGCAGAGTCATAAAGAACCGGCGTCTCAAAGGGCGTCATCGCCTTACCGTGCCGATGAATAATCACGTTAAGAAGGTGAACTGGAACAGCTAGATTTCCGTGATTATTTTACTCCGACATTTTCATGGCAAGCTTGACCAGCAGAATTCCCCAGGGTGAAGCGCAGATATCGACTGACCAGATCGGCCGACTTCAAGCGGGTGAGGCGTCTTGGAAAGGCTTTTCCTCACCCGCTTATCGTGCTGATAGCCCACCCAAATGATCTACTGTACAGCCGATTTGCGGTTGCAGCCGGTCGAACCGTAGGAAATGCAGTGAAACGCAATCGGGCGAAGCGATTACTTCGTGAAGTACTCAATATATGCCTGCCTGAAATCTCATCAGGTTGGGATATTATCCTTATCGCCCGCCAGCCTATGTCTGCTGCCAGCTTCTCCCAGACCAAAGAAGCGGTCAGGAGTTTGTGCCAACAGTCTGGTTTAATGACCGAATAGCCGGATACATCTTGTCCGACCACGATTACCCCTCCGAGCCCAAATTGCGCGACTTGCCGTTAAATATTTTCAATTTGCCGCGCATAGTGCTCCTGGGATCGATCCGTTTATACCAGAAGACACTCTCGCGTGGATTACCAGCCAATTCCTGCCGCTTCTATCCATCATGCTCACATTATGGCTACCAGGCAATATATAAACACGGCGTAATCAAGGGCAGCCTGATGGCGGCATGGCGGATACTGCGTTGTAATCCCTTCAACCCTGGTGGCTACGATCCAGTGCCGTGAGCCAGCGACCAAATATATAAAACCAAAATGATTGGAAATATGAAAATCAAACCAATGAGAAACAAATCGATTGCAATAATCATCTTCTTGCTGCTGTTGGTGGCGGTGCTGAGCAGGTTGTGCCGGCGGCGCTGGACGTGCTGCTTCGAGCTGGCCAGGATTGAGCGCCGACTCCGAGACCGCATATGTAGCATACAACAACTTCGTCTACGCCATCAATCTGGGCAATGGTGTCGAAAAATGGCGCTTTCCTCTGGAAGGGGATAACAAAGTCTCCTTCTTCGCATCTCCCACACATTCATCAGATGGTCAGCTGCTGGTGGGTGATTTTAACAACACCCTGCACAGCCTGAACCTGAGCCTCAGGGCAGGAAAACTGGGCTTTTACAGTGGCGACTGATCGATATATTGGCAGTCCTCTCGAAAAGGATGGCACCATTTTTGCCCCCAATGCGGGCAATCAAATATACGCCCTGAATGCTAATGGCAGCCAACTGTGGGAGTTTACAACCGGTGGGCCGTTATGGGCACAGCCCACGACCAGTTTTGATTGCGATTGTATATATCTCCCATCGATGGATCACTCTCTTTATGCATTAAATGCACAAAATGGTACTCAAGAATGGAAATCAGAAAGTTTCGGAGGCTCGATCGTTGGCACTCCGGCAATCAGCCCTGATGGTGAGACCATCTACGTCGGCACGTTTGGAAATCAGGTTATGGCGGTCAGCGCCAGTAATGGAAGCGTGATCTGGGAGGCCGCGACGAATGACTTCGTTTGGGGCGGACCCGTACTCACTGGCGAGCGTATTTATGCAACTGACCAGAGCGGGATGGTATACTCATTTGATGCGCGTAATGGAAACAAAGTATGGGAGTACCAGTCCGACGGAAAAATCATCAGCTCGCCCCTCGTCACCGAGGATACAATATTTATCGGGACCGAAAACGGCACTCTCTATGCCCTGGATATGGAGAGCAATATCCGCTGGACCAAGCAGTTCACCGGTAAATTATATACAACCCCAGTTCTTGGTGGTGATGCGATCCTGGTCGCTTCAACGGATAGCGATGAGCTGGTATACGCGCTGGACCACAACGGAAACCCGAAGTGGACATTCATCCCGGCAGATAAATAAACGGAATTGAGATATGTGGGATACCCTAATCATCAACCCAATGGTAAATACCTTGATTGGTATTTACGCGGTACTAAGCCAAATATTCGGCCCGGAAAACATGTTCGGGCTGGCAATTATCTTCTTCACGATTTTGATCCGCCTGATCACCTATCCGCTCACCATCCAGCAAATGAAGAGCGCAGCCGCGATGCAGGATATGCAAAAATCGAAAAAATGGCAGGATATTCAGAAAAAATACAAAGATAACCGTGAAAAATTGTCTCAGGAACAGATGGCGCTATATAAGGAGATGGGAGTCAACCCATTTGGTTCCTGCCTGCCGACAATCATCCAATTTCCGATTATCATTGGCCTATACCAGGCAGTCATTCGCGCCCTGGCAGTTACTCCGAAAGAGCTGCTTGACCTGACCAAGCACATCTACCCCATCATCGATGGTGCAAAGCTGATCCCTTTGAACAACCAGTTTCTTTGGATGAACCTGAGCCAGCCGGAGAGGCTGTATATCTTCGGTATCGGCATTCCCCTGTTGGCGATCATTGTGGTGATCACAACCTATATGCAATCGAAGGTGATGACACCAACAGCACAGACAGGCGAGCAAGGCGCCCAAATATCCCAGGCAATGAATCTATATATGCCGTTCTTGATGGGATGGCTGGCTTATTCCTTTGCAGCTGGGCTGGCATTGTATTTTGTCACCAGCAATATCATCGGGATCCTGCAATATGCCGCCATGGGCAAAGTCACTTGGAGCAACTTGATCCCTGCGCGATTGAGAAAGGCGCGTTAATGAACCAGGACAGCAATAATTTCAAAGAGGTTGACATGGAGAATCGTGCTACGCTAGAGGTCATTGCTCCGACGGTAGAGGAAGCGATATCAAAGGGGGTCAGCGAATTAGGTGTATCCGAAGATGCTGTAGACGTCGAAATATTGGACACCGGCAGCCGCGGGTTGCTTGGGATCGGAACCAGGCAGGCGAGGATCCGGCTGCTCGTCAAAGCGAACCATCCGCAGGAGACGAAACCGGATGCGACGCAGGACACCAGCATCTCGGAGCTTGAAGTTCAAGACCCCGATGATGAACCCGAGACTGTAGATGACAGCCTGGAAGCCCCAGCAGATGATGAAGTGAGTACGACCTCCAGCGATGATATCACGCTCTACGTAGCACGAGAAACTGTAGTTGAGCTCCTAGAAAAAATGAAGGTGCGCGCCACTGTAAGATCATATTATGGCGAGCCTGAGGATATTCGCGATCGGGTGCCCGTCTGTGTCGATATTCTTGGTGAGGACTTGAGTATCTTAATTGGCAGGCAGGCAGAGACGTTGAACGCACTGCAGTATATCTCCAGCTTGATCGTCGGCAAAGAACTGGGACATTCCATTCCTTTGGTGATCGATGTCGAAGGCTACCGCAAGCGGCGCACTCAGCAGTTGAAATACCTGGCGCGCCGTATGGCGGATCAGGCTGTCAAGTCAGGACGCAGGCAGGTACTGGAGCCGATGCCGGCTAATGAACGCCGGATTATCCATATCGAGCTGCGTGATAACCCCGATGTAACCACCGAAAGCATCGGTGAAGAGCCGCGCCGGAAGGTAACCATAAATCCCGAATAGAACTTTCGATACACCTGCCTTACCGAATGCGATGACTATACGCTTGATGTTTGAGCTGTGGGCATCGCATTTTTACTGGCGTCTATCGTGTATAATTCAGGAATGCGCTATATTACACCCCTCGCACCCGTTGATTACCTGCTCATTGGTCACCTATCGGTAGACGTCACCCCGCGAGGATCACGAATCGGGGGGACAGCCGCATATGCGGCTTTGACAGCGCAAGCGCTGGGCTTACGAGTAGGTATCGTTACCTCCTGGGCAGCTGAAGTGTCGGCTGGCACATTAGACGGGATACCGATCATCAATCTCCCAGCCGAAAAAAGTACTACATTCGAAAATGTCTATTCCAAGCAAGGGCGTCTCCAGTATATCCATCATGTCGCTCCGAGCATCCATATGAATGCCATTCCCGATCCATGGCATAATGCGCCCATCGTCCACCTGGCTCCGATTGCCCAAGAGGTAGATCCGGCGCTTGTGCGCAGTTTTCCAACAGCCTTGATCGGGGTTACACCTCAAGGATGGCTGCGCACTTGGGACAGCACAAAACGGGTCTCCACAACCGAGTGGCCTGAATCATCCTTTGTGCTCGAGCGTGTCGGGGCAGCTGTGCTCAGCGCAGAGGACATCGGTGGAGATGAAGCCCGTATCGATGAGTTAGCCGCCGCATCCCGGGTGCTAGCTATTACCGAGTCCGCTGATGGTACACGGCTGTATTGGAATGGTGATGTCAGGCGGTTCAGACCGCCAGAAGTCGATGAAGTAGATGCCTCCGGTGCCGGGGATATATTTGCTGCTGCTTTCTTCATCCGTCTGTACACAACACGCGACCCATGGGAAGCAGCCAGGTTTGCCACGCTCCTGGCCGCTTTTTCGGTGACTCGAACCGGTTTGGACAGCATACCTACCCCGGATGAGATTCAGGAATGCACGGTAGAGGTCACCTGAAATGGGGTATATCTACACCCTGGTCAACCAGAAGGGCGGCGTAGGCAAGACCACTACAGCGATAAACCTAGGTGCGTACCTGGCATATTATGGGCAGCGGGTTCTGATCGTTGACCTGGATCCGCAGGCAAATGCCACCTCCAGCTTGAAGATCGACAAGAACACGATCCGGGGTGGAACATACGAAGCACTGATACGGTCTTCCACCGCCAGCCACCACATCTTACACAATCCCCGTTTGAAGATATCCTTGCTTCCCTCCTCGCCTGCACTGGCAGGAGCGGAGGTCGAGCTGGTCGGCGAGCTGGCGCGTGAGTTGCGCCTCAAAAAAGCGATCGATCCAATCTCTGACCGATATGATTATATTTTGATTGACTGCCCGCCCTCATTGGGACTGCTCACATTGAACGGTATTATTGCTGCCAAGGATGGTGTGATTATCCCGGTGCAGTGTGAATACCTGGCCTTGGAAGGTCTCAGCCAGCTGACCCAGACCCTGAATCGTGTGCGGGGAGCAGTATTTCCAGATCTGGCAATATTTGGACTGGTCCTGACGATGTTTGATGGACGCACCAACCTGGCGAATGATGTCGTCACGGAAGTGCGCCGCTATTTTCCCGACCGTGTATTCGAGAGCATCATTCCACGCAGCGTACGCCTGGCAGAAGCACCTTCACACGGGCAGCCCATTTCGGTATATGCTCCACAGTCCAGCGGTGCGCTGGCTCATGCTGCGCTCGCCAGAGAGGTTCTGGCGATAAACGGTGTTCAAATCCCGGTCTTACAGGTCTGAATATGACAAGGAAATTTGGTCTCGGGCGTGGTCTTGATGCATTAATCCCCGGGGGAGATACCCCTCCACCATCGGGCGTGCTTAACATCCCGCTGTCCAGCATATCTCCAAATCCCAGGCAGCCTCGCACCCATTTCGATGAGGAAGAAATTTCCGAGCTGGCGGCATCAATACTCGAGCATGGAGTGATCCAGCCGGTTATCGTATCGCAAGACGAGGATGAGTCAAAGTATGTGTTGATCGCCGGAGAGCGCCGGTGGATTGCCGCCCAACATGCCGGGTTGGAGTCCATCCCTGCCATCGTCAGGCAGGTCAATGAACAGCAGCAGATCGAGCTGGCTTTGATTGAAAACGTTCAGCGCTCAGACCTCAACCCGCTCGAAGCCGCCGAAGCGTACCGCCAGCTCAACGAGGAATTCGGTCTCTCCCACGATGCGATATCTGCACGAGTTGGTAAAAGCCGTACGGCGATCACGAACACACTGCGGTTGTTGAAACTCCCCGCAGAAGTTAAAAAAGCACTCATCGAGAGCCGCATCACTGAAGGTCATGCACGTGCACTGCTTTCCTTACCCACAGCCCAAAGTCAAATCGCTGCATTGCAGACCATCCTTGCGAAGGACCTGACAGTCCGACAGACTGAGCAATTGGTTAAACACCTGACCGGGGAGAAAGCAGGAAATTTCCGCTAAACCAGATACTCCGCCTGAGATCGTCGCCATTGAAGAAGTGCTTCGCACCCACCTGGGAACCCGGGTCAAAGTCAACCAGCGCAAGAAAGGTGGCAGCATCGTCATCTCGTACTATTCTTCCGAAGAGCTGAATTCGATCCTCGATCTGCTCCTTGGAGAAGATCAGTAGTATCTATGCGGGGCTATCCATCCTTGCTAGCTCTATATAACGCCAATATCATCACTCTACACCAGGCCCATCCACGGGTCCAGGCATTGTTGATCTTGGGTGATCGCATTATTGCCATCGGAGACAACCAGACGATCCTGTCCCGAGTGGGTGACGACGCCTCTACACACGACTTGTCTGGGAAGACCATTCTACCTGGTTTGATAGACGCTCACATCCATCTCCAGCAATTCGCTTTAGGGTTGCATAAGGTCGATTGCGAGACAACCAGTAAAGATCGATGCCTGCAGCGGGTGGCAGAACGGGCAGCAAATCTACCACGTGGAGAATGGATCTTGGGACATGGCTGGAACCAGACTGAATGGAAATGCTGGGTTCGGCACGGCTGCAGAACTTGATCGCGTCGCTCCCGCATAATCCTGTTTACCTGACCGCAAAGTCACTACATGCTGGCTGGGCAAACACGCTTGCATTGACGCCTTGCCAGCATTACATCCCAGACACCTGACCCTCCCGGTGGGCGAATAGGCATTGCCAGCGATGGTCAGCCGGATGGCATCTTGTATGAAAATGCGATGGAACTGGTCGCCCGCCAGATACCAGAACCAGGTGCTGAACCAGATCGCCGATGCCATAGAAAAAGCGCAGTCTATCTTATTGGAATATGGGATTACCGGTGTACACGACTTCGACCGCAGTAAATGCTTTCAAGCTCTTCAGAGGCTGAATGAATTACGGCAGGCTGGCTGTGAGAGTTGTAAAGAGCATCCCTCTTGAAGACCTTCCGCATGCGATAGCCATCGGTTTGCAAAGCGGATTTGGGGATGATTTTTTGAAGCTCGGGGGGATTAAAGCCTTCTCTGACGGAGCGCTCGGTCCGAGAACCGCTGCAATGCTGCAGCCGTACGACGGAGAGCCGGAGAACCGAGGCATGCTCTTGTTAGATCGTGAGGAGCTTGCGGAATATCGGCCGGCAGGCCGCCGCTCATGGCCTCAGCATGGTTGTGCACGCAATCGGCGACCGCGCCAATCACGAAGTGCTGGCTGCTATGGCTCAGATACGGGAACATGAAAGAAAAGCTGTCCATTGAGCCGCTCAGACACCGTATCGAGCACGTGCAGCTGATCCACCCCGAGGATGCTCACCGCCTGGCAGAACTGAACATCATCGCATCCATGCAGCCCATCCACGCCACCTCCGATATGCGGATGGCAGACCGGTATTGGGGGAAGCGGTCAGGCCAGGCGTATGGCTGGCGGACTCAACTCGACCACGGCGCAGTCCTGGCATTTGGGTCGGATGCACCGGTTGAGTCGCCGAACCCATTCTGGGGACTGCATGCCGCGGTAACCCGACAGAGAGCTGACCAGTCGCCATCTCCTGACGGCTGGTATCCCGAGCAAAAAATCGATTTAACTCAGGCTCTGTATGCTTACACATCCGGGGCGGCATATGCCGGCGGATGGGAATCCCAGCTTGGTAAGATTGCTCCCAGGGTATCTCGCAGATCTGATTGTCCTTGAAAAAGACCCTTATAAGGTTGAATTAAATGAATTACGGGACTTGCGTCCCGTATCAACGATGGTATCCGGTAAATGGGTATCCGAATAAAAGCCAGTCGTACCCCCCCAATATCACTCAATCCCCAAGTCGATAACCCGATCCCCAAACAGTTTTTATGTACTTCGGATTGGATGGGTCAGTCTCAACCTTCTTGCGCAGACGGCGTACGGTGGCCTCGATCATGTTCATATCCGAACCGGAGGACGCATAACCCCACACATTGCGCAGTAAATCTTCTTTGCTGAACACAGTCCCAGGATTCTGCATCAAGTACTTTAATAACTGGAACTCCAATGGTGAGACAGGGATGCTTTTATCCCTATACACCACACGGTGAGCATCTAAATCCAGGGTCAGGTTATCATATGCTAGCTTCTTGCGATGGGGCTGCCCGTGACCATTGGCCCGGCGCATCAGAGCCTGGATGCGGGCAACAAGCTCTCGTGGCCGCAGCGGCTTGATTACATAATCATCCGCGCCCGCCTCTATTCCGGTGACAACATCCTCCTCCCTGCCTTTACCAGTCAGGAGCAATATCGGTATAGAAGACTTCTGACGGATGATCTTACACACATGGAGACCGCTCATCACTGGCATCATTACGTCCAGTACGATCATATCCAGACCGGTCGTCCGCCATTTTTCCAGAGCTTGCAGGCCATTCTCAGCGAAAACGACTTCGAAACCAGCTGTTTCCAAAGTGATTCCCACAGCCTGCTGGATATCCAGATCATCATCTACAAATAATACGGTCGGTTTCTTCAACCCGAGTGCTCCAGAAATTGTCCTGTCCCCGCAGCATCGCGAGACGCCGGTAATATATCGGATCGCGATGATATGAACGCAATGATTTGTTGCCTGTTACACTTTCCAACAAATTTCTGACGAAAACCTTGCAATTTTGTTAGGCTATCCGGGATATCCGGCAACACTCTATCCCCCTATAGATTGAACTGGTCTTTAGAAGTCTTGGATTTCTATTAGTTGCCCTGTGGCGGTCGATCTACAGGCTGCACACTAACCAGAGTCCGCATGGACAATATAACGCTTGGTATAAAAACCAGTGTCTGCGTCCCATTCCGAGCAGGTGATCAGCGTGAGCAGAGAATTGTCTGTCGGGCTGATCACCGATAGATCTGTCTCTTCCACGGCTAATTTATCGCGCACCTGGTATTCGTATCTATTGCGGTCAGTGTACACGAAGACAGCATCGCCAGACTGCAGGTCAAACAGGTAGCGGAATGGTCCATTGCTGCCATCTCGCAGGGTGACATGTCCGGCAAGAGCAGTATTTCCGCCCAATCCTGGCCACGAGGTGTCCCCCATCCAGGCTACTTCCTGTTTGAGCCCGGCAATCAACCAGGTTATGCCATCAAACGGGACGTATTTTACGATCGTATCTAACGTAATCGCAGGAATTACAACTCTGGTCACCGGGGTGATATCGATGGTCTCGTCTTCGCCTCCAGATGCAGAGAAGACGGTCGGGGTAGGGATAGGAAAGTCTGGCAATTTATCCAGTTCCGATCCGGGGATCTGGGGTGTGGCTCCGGGCCAGATCAGATTGTAGGTTTCGACTTAGCATCCACACGTTCATTTCCTGGGTCCACTGCAGACTCGTTATAGCGCGACCGGAGCACCCGGTTCGCCTGCTTGCGAATACTGGGATAGCAGCCATCCCGCAGCCCCAAACAGCAGAGCAACCGCAGCGAGCATGAGCCCCATTTTGACAGCCCAACCAGACCATTCCGGCTGTTTCTCCCGGTTCCTTATCGCGAAATGCAGTGCCATTAACCTAGTAGGAATAGGAATGTTGCGCTGATGTAAGCCAGCAGATGGGGTTGTAATCCGTCCCCTTGCATCGATAATCTGAATACCTCCTGTACCCGGCAAGGGTGGTGGTGACGAATATCTGCACGCTGGCAGTAGAGGACTGACGCGAGTTAGTGGTGCCACCAAATTTGTGTGTCAATTTTGCAAAATTCGTTATCGTTGTATTCGTTGAAGGGTTAGTATTTGCCCTGCGGTAACCTTGATCGTGACTTCCTCATTCGGTTTCAGTACGCCGATGTTCACGGTTACCAGACGCGTGGAATTGTTCCTCGTCACTGTGCCTTTGGTTGTTGTCGCATTGGTCAGGTCGAAGAAATGTCGAGAATGTGTCATCAACGATGACATCCGTCATCGGAGCTGTGCCAGAGTTTTTAGCCAGTATCGTATAGGTAGTACTCTGATTGACTCGTAATTGATTTGGGAGAAACGGATAATCGTGATGCTCGGATTAGGCGATCCGGTGCTGGTTGTCGTGTCCGAGGCAACATTATTGTTAGTAACGGCTTCAGGAGATACGGTTGTTGCTCTGGCTTGATTGGTGATGGCCGTCGTGGGGCTGGGCAGCGCATCAGCTACACGCACACTTAGCTTGAACCGTAGTGCTTCGCCCGGGTCGATATTTGCTGTCGGCTTCCAGACGAATGTCAGCGCGGCGGGTTTGGTATGGGTGATACCCAGAGTATCCGTGATGTAGGTCAAATAGGATGGGAACACATCAGTGATGATCACGGAGGCAGCAGGTAAGGTACCTATATTGCTGATTACCATGGTGTAGGTGATCGTCTGCCCCGGGATAACAGTAGTCAACCCATCAGACTTGGTGAACAGCAGGTCCGCAGTATCCAGAGAGAAATCCTGGCGCGTGTTTTGTCCGCTCAGTAGGAAAGGGGTTGCCGATTTCGATACGTAGCCGGTTTTTGATACGCGCACAGTTGCAGCGCCTGCTGCAATGGGCGTCGTTATCGTATTCGTAAATGTGTACCAGCCGTTCGCCGCGGTATTGAGCGTATACAGTTTGTTTGCGCTATCCAACAGCTCTACTTGCGCAGCGGATACTGGGGCGTCGGTTGCAGCATCCGTGACCAGCCCGCTTATCTGCGTGGTCTGAACAGAAAAGCTGGCGCTGGCGGAATTATTCGTCAGATCGTAATCATGTACTGCCGAAGATAACCCCTGAGTATCATTAACAATCGTCTGACCAATGGTACCGGCGCTTACACTTGCTGTCAGATTGAGTGTCGCAGTTGATCCATTCGCCAGTGTGCCGATTGTCCATATTCCGGATGAGCTGGTATACGTACCCTGGCTGGCCTGTGAACTCTGGAAAGTAACACCAGCTGGCAGCGAATCAGTCAAGACTGCCCCAGTAGCCTGACTTGGACCGAGGTTCGTTACAGACAGGGTATATGTGACAACTCCGCCCTCCGGAAGAGAAGCCGGGGCAACGCTCTTGCTGACCGCCAGGTCTGCCCCTACCAGGTTGGTCGGGTCGACCGCAACGTCGTTGGAGGGATTTGTGTCGTTGATATTTGCAACGCTTGATGAGTTAACGATGCTTGTCAGGGAGGTGGGGTTGACATCCACACTTAAGCGTATAACCGGCAGCGTCACTCCAACGCCCACCCCAGACGTGTTGCTGTACACGCATGTGACAGTCTGCCCTGAGTATCCACAAGGATCCCAACCCACCGCCGTAACACCAACCGGAGATAACACGTTAGTCAAAACATCTGTGACCGTAATCGTGTCGGAAATAACATCCGTTCCCACGTTTGTCACCGAAATCGTGTAGACTTCCGTGGTCCCAATCAGAAAGTCTCCCTGGTGCGATTTGGAAATTGTTATGTCCTGAGACACCTGCAACACGGCCGCGCTGGTCTCAATGAGTTGAAGATATCCCAACCCAAAAATGGAAATAATTGCTAATAGCAAAAGCGGGGTCCAGGACCACCGGTTGGGTTTATATCCCCCAGCATGATCGGCTCTTATCTCGTGTTCCATACAGTCTCCACAAGAATCAACCCAAGAACTTCAATTGTGTTAGAAGTAACGCAGTCTAGGGGCTATCTCTACCCCGGCAGCTGCGTGAGTCCTCAGTATTATATCAGCCAATCCAATCAGCGGCGCAGCCTTCGTACATCCCCATCGCGCACAGTGATTCCCAGGCTGTCAAGATGTTCTAAGAATGCCAGAGCGTATCTTCTGCTGGTGTTGAAATGATCGCGGAATTGAGCTGCGGTGAGTGTACCCTGCCGTTCTAAAAGACTCCTGACTTCGGACCGAAGATGCTCGAAATCCTCTCCTCGGAAGACCACTTCAGGGGCGACCTGGTAGAGTTCTCCGCTGTCTAGCAGTGACTGGTATACCTCATCGCCAACAATTGCCAGGCACTCCTTGACAGTCGGTGGAGCATAAGGGCTTTCGCGAAACTTTTCCATCAATACATCAATCGAAATCCGCTGCTGGTCATTGTAGCGAATCTTGTGGTCTGCATCTGAGACCAGGGGTCCGCTTTCCAGGATCGCGTCATTAGCTGCCAGACGCCCCAGAAGCGTATTGAGTTCTCGATGTGAGACTTTCAGACGGCTTTTCAGCTCTTCTCTAGGCATGCCGCGACGTAATGGGTAAGCCTTATGATACTCATTAATTACTCTTATAATCTTGCTGGAGGTCATTTCCCAGGTCGCCTGACTGGTTGCCAGAACATCCATACTGGGATTGACGTTTCTTCTCTCAACCGGATCTAGGAAAATTAACCGACCATCCTCAGCCAATACCCTGATCACCTCCTGCAGAGGCTCTTGACCGAGACCCGAGTTAGCGGCGATGTCTTTTAGAGGGGCTATGCCGGATGCTGCAAGCGTCTGCAAGAATATGTCCTCCGGCGTCCCTCGCTCCAGCGCCTTCAGGCGATCTAAAGCCGGTCCAGAAAATCGCTTGTGCCTCCCTCTTGGGTGTGGATCCAGCACGACACCGCCGCCGAGAGTTTCGCCCGGCGATGGGCGCCGGATGATATACCGGTCACCCCTTACGGTTACAATCGGCTGCTTAACTTCAAGCTGCACCCAGCCTTGCTCCCCCGGTTTAATCTCCTCCTGACCCAGAACCCTGAGCCGAGCCTGTACCTCAGCAGATCCAATAAATAACTTGACTTCGATGTTGTGTTTCAGCGCCGAGCTTGCATCCGGCAATATGTTCAGCCGAGCATCGAATCGTCCGGTGATACGATAATCTTTTATATGAGCTATCACGTCCCCGCGGTGGATCTGATCGACTGTCACTCCCGAGATATTGACCGCCGTTCTGGAACCTGGGACAGCGATCTCCTCCTTCTTTTTATGGGTTTGCAGTCCACGCACTCGCCCGCGGATTTTTTGTGGCAGGATCTCGACTTCATCCCCTACTTTGAGATATCCATCACCCAAAGTGCCGGTTACAACCGTACCAAATCCCGCAATTGAAAACACACGATCAACCGGGAGCCGCGGCCGCCCATAATCTATCCTTGGCGGTCTCTCCGCCAGGCATTGGCTCAATGCCTCCATCAGCTCAGCTATTCCGGTCTGGTATCGTCCGGACACACGCACGACCGGTGCATCTTCCAGAACGGACCCGCTCAATACCTGCCTGATCTCCTCCTCAACCAGATCGAGCCACTCATCATCTTCAACCATATCGATTTTCGTTAGGGCAACCACGCCCCCCTGCACCTGCAGCAGATTCAAGATGGATAGGTGCTCGCGCGTTTGCGGCATGACTCCTTCATCAGCCGCGATAACAAATAATGCTGCATCGATCCCCCCAACTCCGGAGAGCATATTTTCGATAAAATCTCGATGACCGGGAACATCGATGATCCCAACTTCTTCCTCACCGGGCAATGTCAGCCAGGCGAATCCCAGATCGATGGTCATCTCACGTTCCCGTTCTTCCTTCAATCGGTCGGGGTGCGTGCCGGTGAGCGCTTCGACCAGCGTCGATTTTCCGTGATCTACATGCCCCGCAGTTCCGATTACCCTCATTGATCAGCTCCGTTTACCATGGACATCTACCTGACTGCTCGTGACCAATACACAGCAGGAAGGCAACCTCGGATAATACTCGGTATTGCAAACCTTATCGGGTCGTGCTGGATGATCGTTCGTACGCCGAGACCCATTCATGCACCATCGCTAAAAGGGATTGCAGCCGTTTGCCTGTTAGCTCGCTCATCTGGTTCATAGAGTCCTGGATCTCCTGGACAGCATCTTCGAGGTGAGTTACACGTTCAGATAACCTTTCATACAGCCGGGTTGCTTCCCCTCTCTGTTCCTCCTGGGTCAGGGTATAGTTAGTCCACCGTTTCTGGTCATCGGCTTTGAATGTCACCCACTCCTGCCGGAATCTTTCCTCCGCCAGTCGTTGGATCTCGGTCATCTCATTAATCCGGCGATCCACTTTTTGGGCCAGCTCATCCAACGACTCCTGTGATCTTTTCACAGCCCGGTGGGTCGAATCGAGCGTCTGTAGATTGGTCTCGATCTCCGATGTCTGGTCTTCGATAGAATCGAAACGGGTCTGCCAATCCTTCCATACTTTTTCGCGTTCGACCTGGAGTAAGGCTTGCTCCTCCAGAAATTTGACCTGAGCATCACGCCTTTCGGTCTCGACAGCAGCCATTTCGTTCAATCTGGTATCGACCTTACGCAAGTTGGTGGAATATAAATCTGACTTTCCTCGTTGATCGTCAGAGTGCTTGCGCAGGGTAGTGATCTCCCCCTGCATATCCGTCAGGCGCTTATTGTCTTGCCGCCTGCCATCCTCGATCAGACGCAGAGTGCGGGTGTATTCCTCCTCACTCCTGCGTATGCTATCGAGCTTTACACGCTGTTCATCGATCACCTTTCCCAAGCGGATATCTTCATCGGCTCGAGCCTGGACTGCCCTTTTAAGCTCTGGGATTGGCGAGAGGTCCCGGCGCAGATCGACGATCGAGCTTTCCAGAGAACGCAATTCCACCCGGCGCACCTTTTCAGATTCTTCTTCACGCTGCTTGTACTCTTTATCTATCTCTTCAATAGCCTGCTTGGTCTCAACGCGGAACTGCAGCAGGTTTTCGTCAAAATAATCCATGCGGGCGAGTTTGGTAGCCAGGCGTGTAAGTTCACTTTCAATATCCTTCAGCTGCTTGGTGACTGTTGGCAGGTTATTTTCCAGGCTTGCCAACCTATCCAGAAGACCTGCCAGCTGAGTTTTATCCTTACGGCGCTCCTCGTCCAGCCAGTCCACTCGTTTTCCGATCTGTTCCATCTCCATGTTTATACTCCTTGGATGAAATAGTCCAAACAGTCATTCATAAGTTCGGAAGATTATAGCATGAGGGTGCCTTCCCGGATCAAACAGGTCAAGCAGGGGTCAGGGGCTGGGCAGCAGGAAAATGTCTGCCAATTGTGCCAAACCGGGTGTAAACAATTGTGGCAGCAACCCCATGAGAAGTAATCCCAGGCTGCCCAGGACCAGGAGCAGAATTTCGATCCGGGTTTCATTGATCTCCCAGCCGTTTTCCCGCGGGCCTGCGATGAGTGCTGCCAAGGTTCTGATTCCACCAAATATCAGACCGGAATAACCCACCAGAACGGTACCAGCCAAGAGAACCGAGATTTGAGCAGCACCCTGCCATATCGCCAGGCGCACAGGAAATCCGACCAAAAGCGGCAGCCCTGAGAGAGAGAAGTGGGCTAATAGCAAAGAGAATGCCGCGACCGGCACCCGGCGAGCGTAGCCGCTGATGCTTTGAAAGCTCAATTGTGTTGAATTGATGAGCGCGTTATGCTTATGAACATTGGCATACCGGATTACAACAAAGAGAGCCAGCGCCCAAACACCCAGGCTTAATACCCTCGGAAGCAGTATTGCAAAGAATAATCCCAACATATTCCTGGTTTCCCCTGGCTCTATGCCTAATCGCAGCGCGATGAGCGATAACCCAACCTCAACCAGGATTGCATATCCAAACAGCCTACCAAGATTGCTCTGGAACGCAGCAAACAACCCAGCAACAATGATCATCATTCCACCAGCAATTTCCAGGATCGAATAAAAACTGGCTGCATCCTGCAGCCAGGGATATCGCTCCAGAAAACCCAGACCGAACAATAAAATCGCCAGGGGCAGCTCATAGAACAAGAAAGCTGCTGTGTATGGGTGTGATTGTTCTGCGATCATCGGAATCCAGGTGTGGAAAGGGATTATCCCTAACAGCAGCCAGAATCCAATCCCCAATAATACATATGCCAGCAATGATTGGTCAACATTTGGGATTGTAGATCCAACGCCGGAGATCAGCCATCCGGTGAACAGGATAAACGGAAACCCTAATGTCTGGTAGGTCAGGTAGCGCACGACTCCGCCCGCAGCCCGGGATCCCGGTGGATTGATAAGAGGGATGCTTACCAGAACGACGACCTGTAGGATCAGTGCTGCATATAGAAAAGGTTCTACTGTCAAAGCAGCGGTCAATAAACCAGCAATCGCCAATCCCAACGGCACGAATAATTTGCCCGCCTGTACAGACCATGATCCTGCCAGCCAAAATGCCAGCCCTAAATAAATCAGGAGCAGCATAGCCCGGTCACTGGCATCCAGTACAAATCGACGTCCGAGCACCTCCAACGTATCCCCGAATGGCAGTGTCAAAGAAGCGATGCTGATGCTCTCACCAATCGGTAAAATCCAGGCCAGACCCGCGAGGAGCACTGCAACCAGAGTCCCGCTGATATAAACCGTTAGCTTGTTCTGTTGAATAATCAGAAGAATTACCGATACTACTCCCGGGAAGATGATCCAGACTATCGGTGAGCTCATTCTGCTGATCCCGTAGCAGATAATATAAGATATGCCCCAACCAGACCTAAACCGAGATTTACACCAGACAATAACCCTTGCACCAGAGCAGATAACTCAACCCCGGCATAGACGATCTCAAATCCAGAAAGAACCGTTAGAAGACCCAGGATGACCCAAAATGGGTTTGAGGTTAATCCCAGCTGCAGCAATCCAATACCAATCAGCACAAGTGAACCCAGGATCTGTGCATCGCTTAGTCCGGGCAGAAATTGTGGGAGCGCCGCTGCGGTCGATAATACCACCAGACCGACAATGCTCGCGGCAAATATGCGGAATAGCCATCCAGAGAAGTGAGCCTCGATTTCGGATGCGACTGTACTCATGACCTCAGGATCACTCTCCGCTCGTGTTTCAGCTAAGCTGGTCTGAGCCATCCACAATACCGCTGCCGCAATCCCACCCGCGATAACCTTTGCCATAGCCAGCTGCACCGGCCATGATATCGCAGTAAGTACGAACGCACCGGCGTATTGTATGACCAGCAGGAGGATTGCCCATCGCCAGGATTGTACAATCAGTATCCCGATAGATGTCCCGGCCAGCAGGAAGACAAATGGATAAGCTAATATCTCTAAATTCACACGATCACACACCAAGGCGAATTTGTATCAAGATGGCGATAAACAGCACCAGAAAGAATAACGCCCATAAAACTCCACCATCTCCCTCGAACACCGTTGTAACGAATGATATCGAGCGACCAATTGTACTGAAAAGCCTCCCTGCTCTTTGATATGCCCATTCCATCGTCAGGCGATCATTAGCACCGGCTACCGCCTGCCTCACAAGGAGAAAGAGCCGAGGAGGCTCCTCCAGCCGGTAAGCAATTGCCAGCCCTAATCCCGCCATCAGCGATACCAGCAGACCCGGTAAGAAAGTGGACAAGCTCAATTGAACTGTCCAACCCAGCCAGCCGGCAATGTAGTGAGAGACGGGAAGGATCGCCAGACCCAATGGGTAGATAGCCCTGACCCACCGCTCACGACCGCCTTGATCCGGTTGCTGGCGTAATGAATAATTCAGGTAACCGAGAATAAATATCGGTTGCGAGAGCATGAACAACACCAGCTGTGGAATGAACTCTGGTGTATATAATAGAACGCCATTCCAGGCGGGAGTAAATGGCAGAGCAGTGATTCCTAATAATCCGATTAGCGGCAGAACGATCAGATATCGCTGATAAACGGTAAAAAAAGCCAACAATCCGCCTGTCAGGATGGCCGTCATACTCCAGGCAGTGCTGGCATCCGGCTGGGAGCGCAAAGCGGAAGCGATCGCAAATGCAGTCAATCCCAGGATCCAATATGGCTGAGCATCCAACACTCCCTTGGAGAAAACCCAAGATACCGCGCAATAGATCGCGACTAAACCTGCAATAAGAATCACAACCGGAGCGGACGGTATCTGAATTCCTACACTCGCTGCCCGGGTGACCAGGATCAACCCGGTCGCTGCAGTCGTCAGCCGTGATACCGTTCCCAGGCTGCGTATCACGTTGTTGTCCGCCGGGTATGCGCCGCGCAGCGGTATTACTCCGCTTCGCAATATCGCAGCCACCAACATCACTAACCCGGTCTGGCTGGCGAGTGGAAATTCTTCAAAGCTCATGCCGGTGTTTCCGGTGGACATTATCGTCCAGATGAGCAAAAATGTGCCTGCAGCTCGTGTGAAGATGGATGTGATGAACCTGGCGTTCGATGTAGAGCCCGTATTGACAGCCAGATATATGAATACATCGACCATATCGATAGCCGTCCAAATCAGCACCAGTGTCAAAAGATTTCCGGCCTGGACGCCCATTACTCCGATTGCACAGAGAATGAGATTAGCAGTCCATACAAACCAGTTCATGGCACCGGAACGTGCAGCATCCGTCAAGATTGCAGCCAATATGAGCGAAGTGAGTGAAAAAGAGAATGCCCATGAATACCGATCAACCAGCAGTCTTGGTGATTGTGAAAAGAGCCATTCAGGCTGCCACCGGAATAAGCCGATCGACTGGGGCAGGATGTTATATACAAGCAGCATTAACAACCATGCCAGAAAAGCAGCCAACGCTGCGATCAACCAGTTAATGGATGTTGCCGGTCGTATGATCCGGATGATTATTAGTGCTGCAGCAGCGACCAGCAGCAATAGGATTGGGAGTAACGCCAGGTAAACCATCATGCCGGGTATGAACACTGCGGGGAGCGAATATGGCCTGCCATCAGATCAACAAGGTTCCAGCCTGGCGGGACAGGTACTTGCCCATGCCTGCTCGTCCGAACCACTCCCCTTTATCCACGATCAAGTTGCCCCGCAAAAATACTTTCTCAGGAAATCCAACCAGCTCCCATCCTTCGAACAGATTGTAATCAGTACGGTGATGTGCATATGCTGTGCCGTACGTAAGTCGCTGTTCCGGGTCCCAGATTACGATATCAGCATCAGCACCGGGGATGATGGCTCCTTTTCGAGGATATAATCCGAAGATTTTGGCCGGGTTGGTGCTCGTCAACGCTACGAAACGGTTCGGTGATAGTTTTCCCGCCCGCACACCATACGTCCACAGGATAGGCAGCCTATCGCCAACTCCCGGCAGACCGTTGGGGATTTTCGTGAAATCATCACGACCTAGTTCTTTCCCAGGGATGGCAACCGGAGAGTTTTCATACATGATCTCGCTTGTCCCATCGAAGAAAAACGGGCAGTGATCTGTACTGACAACCTGTATCGTACCCTCTGACAGCCCTTGCCAAAGCCTGTTGTTATCAGATATCGTACGCATGGGAGGCGAACAAACCCATTTTGCTCCATCGGTCCTGCGCAAATGAGCCTCCGTGAAGAACAAGTACGGTGGGCAGGTTTCACCCATAATTCTCAACCCGCGGTCTCTCACATACCTGAGCTGGTCGACCTCTCCTGCCACATTCATATGCACGATATACAGTGTTGCCCGAGCCTGCTGCGCCAATGCCGAAGCCCGTAAACCCGCTTCAACTGCACCCCATGCTGGGCGAGTATAAGCATGCCATTCCGGCGCGGTATGCCCAGCAGCAATCGCTTCGGTGACGAGTATATCGATCACATCACCGTTTTCTGCATGCAGCATCACCAGCATATCGTTCTCCGATGCAATGCGCATGACCTGGAATATTTCCCCATCCATCAGGCGCAGACGGTTGTTATAGGCAGTAAACACCTTTAACGTCGAAATACCCATTTCAAGCAGATTCGGGATCTCTTTCGCTATACGCTCATCAAAACGGGTGATATTCATGTGAAACCCGAAATCTATCGCTGCCTTTGGGTCTGCTTTCTCGTGCCAGGCTGCCACATTCTCCTCGAGAGTGTCAAGATCTTGGGGGATAAAATCCATTACGGTTGTGGTTCCGCCAAACGCGGCGGCTTTATGACCGGTATAATGATCATCCGATGACACAGTATCGAACATCGGCAGATCTAAATGAGTGTGTGGATCGACCCCCCCGGGCATGACCAGTTTTCCATTGGCATCGATTACTGCATCAGAATCACCAGCCAGCTCGAGACCAATCTCGACGATCTTCTCCCCATCAACCAAAATATCTGCCACATAGGTTTCGCTTGCAGTGATAATTTGTCCACCCTTGATGATAAAACGAGTCATTATCAGGCTCCTGGTATTGTGATGGTGATATGATACCAATCAATAACGGATGACATGAACCGAATAAGCACACATTACAGGCACAACTTGCACTATTATATATCTCAATGATGAGAATTTATGGCTCTCTGGGAATCACCGTGGTGCAGGGGTTATGTGGGGGAGGATCGGAGTTCGTGTATCCCAATTCATCAGGCAAACAGAGGCTGCCTATGTGCTGGCATTAACTTGCTGGACTGAACCCGCTACCGATTGTATATGATGGGCATCAGGATGAGATATTTAGACACGGGGGTACCTTGCTGCGGGACTGTGGTGATGGAGGGTTGTTCTTCAGGGATATCCGTGGCGGTTATGGCAGCGGCTGCAAGGGTGGGGGTAACTTCTTGAATTGGCGCTGCAGTACTCGTGTTTTCAGATTGTGCAGGCAGGTATTCCGATGAATCGGCTGCAATGGCGGCATCCTCTCCAGCACCGATCGCGAACAGCATTCCCCTGTCCATGGCAACATAAAAGCGATCCGGAGCCAATGCGCCGCCAGCCACACTTGCACCCTCCCCCATATTGAGCACCCACAATGGGTTGTTTGAGTTCAACTGGTACGCTTTGCAGTTAACCCCTAGATTGAAATTATTCGAGCAAACATAGGATACCGTCTGCTCATCGACTGCGATCAGCACGCTCTGCCGGTCTGGCGGTCGATAATTTGATACCAGATTACTGTTCTTATCCAGCCATACCAGACGTGTGTCGAAGAATTCACCCGCGTAAAACAGCCAGACCAAATCTTCCGCCGTTGCGCCCTGGTCAAATGGAGAAATGAGCGATTGACCTTCAAAATCCCAGGTGATCTTCGGGTCGAGTTCAATCCCTTCCTCGGTCGCCCACCATGCATAGACTTCGTGCCCGGCTCGGAAATAGGTTTTTCCGTTTGCACCAACAAAGAAAGCCGGGACTGTGAATTTGAGCTCCTCGACAGGTAATCCATCCAGGACCAATTCCCCACCACTGCGGGCTGCCAGTGCGCCGTCGCGCAAGAATATATACGATTCCCCGCCGCTAAGGACTGGTGGCGTCTCTACGTAACCATCATAAGCGAAAGACTGCCACAGCGGTTCTCCATCCTTCGAGACAGCTTGAATATCTTCTACGCGCGTGTAATAGATAGACCCATCTGAAGCAACAACCGGGCCAGAGGTCGCTTCCCAGCCGCCAGTCGGTGCATACCTCCATCCGAGCTGTCCATCCGGAGAATATGCAGACAGACCACCTGCTGCATCGGTGACGTATATCTCACCATCAGCTCCAAGCGCGGGAGACTTCACTGGCGTAAATTCAAGCCCAGCCTGCCATAATACTTCCCCATCAGGAGTGAGCGCGATCAGTTTCCTGTCAGCTCCATTGATATAGACTGTCCCATCTCCAGAAACTACTGGACCGCCGGTAAACCCACCTTCCTCGAAATACGTCCAGGCCACATTTGAATTGGACGGCCCATCGAACGGTGCGAAGCGAGTGCCTTGCGCATCGTGCCGCTCTGTCGCCCAGTAATGCCCCCCTGGAACAAACAGCCGCTGTTGAGCCGAGGGTGGGGTCCGGGATGGCTGCGCCCGCCACCAGATCGACCAGCCTCCGACGATAATCACTGCCGTCGCAAATAACCCAACACGCACAGCATTCGATTCCAGCCAATCCGAAGCCAGCGGTGAGACGCTTTGTTCGATCCATTCCTCGAGTTTGGTGCCGGCGAATAAAGACCTACGGTAGCCAGTTTGAATTTGCTGTGTAATCCGCAAGCGTAGCCCTTCACCGAGCAGGTTGAAACCCATGATCGTGAGAAAGACAAAACCACTCACAATGATCAACGGCAACGGTTTTACAAACGAGATCAATGCCGTAGATAACATCTGGCCCAGTTCCGGCAGGCCGGTGGCGTTCACAGCCGCAAAATCAGATACCTCGATCCATACCCCCCCGCCGATATAGTAGCCAAGGAACCCCAACTCGGAGATGACGAACAGGGTCGCGCTGACTTCGAATGCCATCAGCATCCAGACCAACGGGGATATTTGAGGCAGTACATGCTTAAGCAAAATGCGCGTTTCCGATGCACCCAGCGCCTGGGACGCCTCGATGAATACTTGGCTCCTGATCGTCCGGGTCTGTGAAGCTACAATACGCGCCGTTTCTGCCCATCCAGTAATCGCTAACCCAAAAATGAATGCCCAAATCCCTTTATGGATACCGATCGCCGAAACACCCATCAAAGCCACGATCAGGATCGGGATCGCCAGAGCCATCGAGAGGAATATGTCCAGTATTTTCCCCCATAACCCGGTCGACCAGCCGATTAAATACCCTAACAACAATCCTAAGACAAGACGCACCATCGCGACGGTTGCAACCAGCAGCATGGTCGGTCGTACTGCATATAACAGACGGCTAAGCAGATCACGACCGAACTGGTCAGTCCCAAGCGGGTATTCGGGCAGGGCCAAGGGCGAATATGGTGGGCGGACGATCTTGCCGTCGATCCTCAGCGCATAATTTTCCTTCATTGGATCATTACGAGCCCAATCTGGACCGAAGATCACCAGCAGGAGCACAAAAATTGTGATCAAAGCACCTACTAGAAGCGGCCAATTGATGCGCTTTAAGAAAAATACTATTTTATTTCCCGTATGGTAGGAATTTTGATATTCGTGCATGGCAGTTGAAGTACCTGCCTTGTGTGCCTTTGATCCCATCAGAGCTGCCTTGGGTCGAAGCGTCTGACCATGACACCAGCAAGGATCTCGGTGAGCAAAAACACCAGCGCCAGTACAGTCAGCAGTGCAGCAACAAGTGGCGGGAAGAGAAAATTATCAGAGCGTGAGGTCAGGACAATGGTTGTGGAGAAAAGACGACCAAATCCTGGCCAATCGAACAGCCGTTCCACGATGATCAGCTCAGCGATCATCAAACGCAGCGAAGCCGCAATCGTGATCACCACCGCCGCCAGGATATTCCGGAATGCATACCGGCTGCGTATCTTTCGCATCTGATGTCCAAAGCTGAGCGCAGCAACTACGTACTGCTTCCCCATCTCTCCGACCAGCATCCCAGAAGTGATCTGGGCAATTTTTACCATCGGGAGCACCATTAAGGTCAGCGTCGGAAGTACCAAGTGTGAATCGATACCATATCCCTGGAATGGGACCAGAGGGGTTACACCTTCCCCAGGTCCCCAGATCACGTAAGCTATGGATAGAGCAATCAGAATAACGCCAATGAAATAGCTGGGTGACGCCAGACCAATTGTCACGATACCGGTCAGCCAGGTAGAAATCCTGACCGGAGCCAGTCGAACTGCACCAAACCCCAACAAGAGCCCAATGACGATACTCAGCAGCAGAGCGAGGACAATCAACCAGGAGCTTGCCGCAAACGCCTTTATAACCACATTTATGATCGGCTCGCCATTTGGCATCGAGCCGAAATCAAGGTGTAATACCTGGTTTAGATAGCTTAGATACTCGGGGATTAATGGCGATACCTTGATGCCGCCAAACGCGTACGGGTTGCGCGCAACCTGGACTGGACCGATATAGTATGCGTATGCGAAGCCAAGAAAATTTGCTAGCAGCAATGCTGCCGGCAAAATTAACAAGCGCTGAATTACAAAACGCATCATGATCGGATCAACCAGGTTGGTATGAGGGTTGCTATACCTTAAGAATTACGGCATGAGTTTGATTCAAGTTCAATAGAATTTATTCAGCATCTGCTATCCCGAGCAGTTCAGCCAACAGGGCGGAGTCGATATCGATCTCTGGCAAGGATTCGTGTTCGTATGGTTCTGTCATGCTGGAGCGCTCGCGTAAAGCTTGCCACAGCAAATGCCGTTCATCTCCGCTTACGATCAGGTCGTTGACCGTTTCGGATGATAATAAAAACTCACCTGTTGTATAGAAAAATATGATCCTGCGCCAGGTAGTCGCATGAATAGGATGTGGAAGTGTAATCAGAGGGCCAAGCTGGATCTTATAATACTCCAGCTTGGCCGAAGGATGGCTATTTTCTTCTTTCAGCAGCTCCGCCCGCGTAGTAAGTTCATGACCGCGCACGGGTGCCACGTATTGGATGCGCCATTTTTGCTCTCCAAAGGCTCCTGTCTGGTAAAAAGCAATATAGTCGACAGCGATCACTTTGGGAGCGCTGCGCAGGGGAATGCGATACCAGCCCAACAACCGGGCAATCTCCAGGTCTCGTGGATGGTTGACCACTGCGACCAGGACCAACGCTGACGGGGACGGCAGTTGGGACATGCCCGAACTCATCCTTTCATACTCGTTCTGCTACATAGGTGTGCTGATATTATCGCTAATTAATCACTTGGAATGCAATAATTAAGCCACCCCGGCTTCAGCATTGAATTCATCGATCAACCCGTCGATCGCTTCCACCTGCTTCTGGACGCCAGTCCAATAATCAGGCGCATACCATTGCTGCATGATTTCCTCGTAGGTCTTTCCCTGCTGCTCAACCCAGGTAAAGTATTTCAGGTTATGGACGCGACGGCGGTCTGCATAGGTCAGCTCGATCATGTTGTCTACAGACTCCCCCTTCAGATATTGTGCAAAGTGGGCGGCTGCGTCGAGCTCAGTATAATCACCAAATTCATGGTGCATTTCCTTCAACCGGCTGCCATATAGATCCATCGAATCTGTCAACACGGTCAGGACGATATCATTTTCGCCCATCTCGTAGTATTTCGCCATCTTGACAGCGGAGAGCATGTTGGAGATTCCAGAGAACCCAAACAGGTCAAGATTATCGATGATTTCCGACGGCACGCCCTGCTTCTCGAGATAGGACCGACCGGTTGGCTCATTGAAAAGACGTGCCAGATTTACTACGGCATTATCGTCTATGGCGACTACAATATCAGTGTTCTTGACATTATGTATCCAGGGCACATGTTTATCCCCGATACCCTCGATCCGGTGGGCGCCGAAACCGTTCTCCAGCAGGGTTGGGCACTGGAGTGCTTCACTAGCAACGATCTTGCTGCCAGGGAACAACTGTTTCAAATAGTCTCCGGCAGCAATCGTTCCTGCCGAGCCGGTCGCTGATGCATATCCGCGGTACTCGTCTTGAGGGCCCATCACGGCATTGAGCACCTCTTCCATAGCGTGACCGGTGACTTCATAATGCCAGAGGTAATTCCCAAATTCCTCGAACTGGTTGAAGATCATCAGGTCCTGACCCGACTGGCGCAGCTCCCAACACTTATCGAAGATCTCTTTGACATTCGAACTCGCTGCCTGGAGTAGAAATCACCTCGCCAGCGATTTGCGAGAGCCAGTCGAAACGTTCACGGCTCATACCCTCGGGTAAGATTGCGATTGACTCACATGCCAGCAGCGCAGAGTCGTAAGCGCCGCCCCGGCAGTAATTACCCGTGGATGGCCAGACCGCTTTCTGGGTGGTCGGATCGAACTGTCCGGTGACCAGCCTTGGCACCAGGCAGCCAAATGCCGCGCCTACTTTATGGGCACCGGTTGGGAACCACTTGCCGACCAGCACGATGATGCGGGCGCTCGTCCCCGTTAGACTGCTGGGCAGCTCCATGTAATTCACGCCCCCATAGCCACCCCCCTGGGGTACAGGCTCATTTTTCCAGGTGATGCGGAATAAATTAAGCGGGTTTACATCCCACAATCCTACCCCAGCCAGCTTCTCTTTTACGCGGCTAGGTACCAGAGTCGGGTCCTTCATCTGGGCAAATGTGGGAATGATGATGCTGCGCTCACGCACTCGTTCAAGCGCGCGCGCTCGCCGGTCTGGTATCTTCATAAGGTCGATCGTAGTCATAATTGTTCAACACTCCTCTTGAGAATAAATTATCTGTAATATGAACGATGTGGTTTAGGCTCAAGCCTCGTCCTCAGGTGCTTCTGCAACGATATACAGAGGGCGTCCTTTGGCTTCGTCGTAAAGGCGACCGATATACTCGCCCAGGATGCCTAACGATATCAGCTGTACTCCGCCCAACAGTAGCACTGCTATCAAAGTAGTCGCCTGCCCTGCAAACGCTTCCTGCGATCCGGATATACGCATGCCTACGACTACAGGGATCGCCAGAATGCTCAGACCGGCGAAGAAAAATCCCAGGTAGGTCGCCACCTGCAGGGGAAGGTATGAGAAGCTGGTGACAGCGTCCCAGGCGAATTTAAACATCTTCCTGAACGGGTATTTTGTTTCCCCCGCGTAGCGGGCTGCTCTTCTGTACTCAACTCCGGTCTGTTTGAATCCCACCCATACGGACATCCCCCGTAAAAACCTGTGCCGCTCGCGCATCTTTTTCATCACTTCGACAACTTTCCGGTCCAGCAAGCGGAAGTCACCGGTATCCATGGGGATTTTTACATCCGTAATTTTATAGATAATACGGTAGAACGTCGCCGCAGTCAGCAGCTTGAACCAGCTCTCCCCCTCTCGCTCAGCTCGTATGGCGTAAACCACTTCGAAACCCTCACGCCATTTCGAGATCATGTCCAGGATCACCTCGGGGGGGTCCTGCAGGTCTGCATCGATGATAACGACCGCCTGGCCGCGCGAGTAATCCAATCCGGCAGTCACAGCCAACTGGTGACCAAAATTGCGGGCAAAAATCACCGGACGGACCCGCGTGTCCTGGCTTGCTATGGCTCGGATGATATCTGAAGAACTATCGGTTGAGCCATCATCCACGAGGACAAGCTCCCATTGCTCTCCAGTAGAACTCCATCACCTCCGAGATGCGGCGGTGCAGTTCGTGAATAGTCTGGCTTTCGTTGAAAATTGGAGCAACGATTGAAAAAGTTGGCGCACTCATGGGAGCTATTTTATCATCCGCCTGACACTATCGATGCTGGGTTCGATGACCATAGCCTCTGGCACAGCCTGCATGGCAGCCCGGGTGTCTTTCAGCCCGCTGCCGGTGTTGATAACCAGGACAGGATCGTCCTGGCCGATCAACCCATTCTTCACAGCGCTTACCAGACCTGCATAGGCTGTCGCACCTGCAGGTTCTGCAAATATACCCACATTACCCAATGCGGCGATGGCCTGGAGGATGGCATTATCGCTGACAAGAATATAGCTGCCACCGGTCTCTCGCGCTGCCCTGACCGCCCGAACCCCATCACGCGGCAAGTCAACCGAGATGCTGTCAGCCAGGGTACTGGCGCTGACTGGGGTAATCTGCTCAGAGCCTGAGTTGTAAGCATTGGCTACCGCTGCCGAGCCTTCCGATTGGACGCCGAATATTCTGGGGAAATTCTCGATCCAACCTAAGGCCATCAAATCCTTGAATCCCTTGTGGATACCCGAGATAATATTGCCATCCCCTACGGATACGAATATCGACAGTTGGGAGGGCAGTCCAGAGAACATCCTAGTGCTTCTTCCACCCGACGATGTACCGGTTTGCATCCACTCCCAGATCTCAAAGGCGGCGGTCTTCTTGCCTTCTGCAGTAAAAGGATTGTAGCCGGTGTTCCGGCAGTACCAACCGAATTCCTCGGCTGCCTGAATGGTCAGGTCAAATGCGTCATCATACGTCCCATCCACCAGCAGCACCTGCGCACCAAATACAAGCAGTTGGGCAACTTTCGCCGGCGGGGCAGTCTTTGGAGCGAAGATCACGGCATTCTGTCCCACTGCGGCTGCCATTCCTGCCAGGGCTGCTCCGGCATTTCCTGTCGAGGCGGTGACGACCACCTCTGCTCCAATCTGTTGAGCCCGCGCTACAACGATCGCGCTGGCACGGTCCTTGAACGATGCAGTCGGGTTGCGGCTCTCATCCTTGACCCAGAGCTGCTGAATTCCAATCTCTTCTGCCAACCGTACCGGAGAATAAACCGGCGTATAACCGGCAGCTCTCAGAGGAGTGCCAGAGCCGCTTGGGTCACCCACCGGGAGCAGGGGTAGATAACGCCAAAGAGATGCTTCAGAAGAGTTAAAGATATCATCATGGGCGCCTGAGCTGCGAATGCGATCGTAGTCCAGAAGGACGTCCAGGTTGCCGCCATCCAGGGGACAGACATAAGTCACCTCTCCGGGAGCGTACTCAGAGCCACATAAACTGCACTGATAACCGATGAATTTACTGTCCATTTCCATTCCAGTTCTATCTACGAATTAATATATTGACCAGATAACGGGTGAACTCCACCCGCTGTCGAGGTAGAAAGCAGGTGACTCATTGGAATTACGGCAGGAAAATGCCATCCAGATATATATTTCGACCAGACTCCCCTACAGCCCCCGTTCCCCGCGTATATACGGAATCCCCAATGCAGCGGGTGAACCTAATCGCTTGCGAATCGCTTCTCTTGAGCCGATCACGAGGACGATTATCGTAAATGCGTAAGGCAGCATCTGTAGGAAGAAACCCCAGTAAGGATTGTAATAGAATGGATTGGCCAGACCAAGGATGACGGTCGGTCCTTGGATATCCAGGATTAACCGGCGCAGCGCGCCGAAGGCATATGCTCCAAAAGCTGCCCGAACTGGGTCCCATTGAGCGAAGATCACCAGACCGACAGCAATCCACCCTTGCCCGGCGGTGGTCAGCTCGCTGAACCAACCCGGTGCGATCGCCAGGCTGATCGTAGCACCCGCCAGCCCGGCCAGCAGCCCACCCACAAACACGTAGAAATAACGCTGCCGGTACACATTAATCCCCAGCGAATCTGCGGCTGAGGGATGTTCTCCAACCGCGCGCAGTTCCATCCCCGGGCGGGTTTGGTTGATGTAATACCAGGAGAGTGGTATCAACAGGTATCCAATGTACACCAGCACGCTCTGGTCGAAAAAGAATATCGGTCCGATCACTGGTATTTGTGACAGCAGAGGTATCGAAAAAGCCGGCATCAGGGAAACCGTACCAGCTTTGCTGAGACCCTCACCAAGCACCAGACTGATTCCTGCCCCAAGGAATGTGAGCGCCAGACCGCTGACAACCTGATCCGCCTGCAGGGTGATCGTGATGAAAGCGTGTACCTGGCTGAGCAGCCCGGCAGCAAGCATGGCGACCAGTAAACCCAGCCACGGGTTGCCGGTTGCAACTGCAATGCTGAAAGCGCTCATCGCTCCAATCAGCATCATCCCTTCTACACCAAGGTTCAGTATTCCGGACCTTTCTGCGAAGATCTCACCGATGGTTGCGAAGAGCAGCACTGTCCCGCTGGCTACGCCTGCTTGCAGGATAATGATGGGGTCCATATTATGTCTCCTCGAGCGCGGCGTATGATGCGTATCCGGTATCGCAGCAAGAAATCGCTGGCAATCAGACACACCAGGATTATGCCCTGGATCATCTTCGGTATTCCGGAGGGCTGGATCTCTCGCCCTGCTAAGATCAACGCTCCAAACAGGATCGATACGATAATCACCGCGAACGGATTCAGTTTTGCCAGCCAGGCGATGATAATACCGGTAAAGCCATACCCAGGTGATATCGCCCCCTGCAAGCGGTGGACAACCCCGGAGATCTCGGATGCACCCGCCAGACCTGCCAACCCGCCGGAGAGCATCATCACCAGGATGATATTCCTCTTGATATTGATGCCGGCATATTCAGCCGCGTGTGGGTTATCGCCGATCAGCCGGATTTCGTAACCCCATTTGCTGCGGTACAGGATAAACCAAACCACGACTGCTGCCAGAACTGCGATGATGAATCCCAGGTGGACCGTTAACCCACGGAAGGTTGGGATCTGCTGGGCATAATCCGCAAGTCTGGGCAGCCATGCGCCGCGCGGGAACATCGGGCTCATCTGGAAACCACCTTCGCTCCAGACACCGAAGATAAAGAAATTGTTCCAGGCTACAGCAATGTAGTTCATCATCAATGTGGTGATGATCTCATTGACATTCAATCGCGCCTTCAGGAAGCCGGGAACAAAACCCCACAACGCTCCACCAGCGAAGCCGGCGATCATCATCAACGGCAGGTACAGCCAGAGAGATGCACCTTCGGGCAGAAACCCGGTCAGGACAACTGCGCTGGCACCGAATGCCCCCAGGAAGAATTGACCTTCGGCACCGATATTCCAGAGCTTCATCCGGAATGCTACCGAACAGGCTAGCCCGACCAGGATGAGTGGGGTGGCTTTGACCAGCGTATCGGAAAAAACCCCCAAATTGCCGAATGATGCTCTGGCGATGTGAGCGTAGGAGCGGATCGGATCGCCACCTGACTGGACAATGACCAGACCTCCGATGATGAGTGCAACCACGATCGCTCCGAGCGAGACCAAGGGCGGGTACCAGCGGGGTGGCTCTTTCAGCCGTGGTTCGAAACGAACGCTGAACGGCAGCAAACTGCGCTGTTTGACCTCCGTAGTGGATACATTCTCAGCCACGCTTCTCTCCTTGTAGGATCTCCTCTAAACGGGAACCGATCATCATCAACCCAATTTTTTCTACGTCCCCATCGCTTGTCTCACCCATGATCTGACCTTCGTAGATGACCAGGATGCGATCGCTTAAGGTAACCAGTTCCTCAAGCTCTTCTGACACCAGCAAGATTGCAGCTCCCCGCTCTCGCTGTTCCAGCAGCAGGCGCTGAACACCTTCGATCGCTCCCACGTCCAGTCCACGGGTGGGTTGTACGGCGATCATCAGATCGGGTTTGCCAGACGTTTCTCGCGCCAGGATGACACGCTGCAGGTTGCCTCCAGACAGAAGCCTGGCAGGGGTCTCGACGTTCGGAACGATAATATCGTAGGCTTCTTTTAGCTCTTCAGCGAAGCCGGTCGCAACCCCCATATCCAATATCCAGCCGCGAGCAATCGGCGCCGACCGGTACTTCTTCATGATCACGTTATCCGTAATGCTGAGATTGGGCGCTGACCCGACGTGGTGCCGATCCTCTGGCACATACGCTACTCCGCGCTGGATCGTGTAGCTGGCTGAGCGATTGCTGATCTCCTCACCATTGAACTCGATCTTGCCGCTGGTGCACTTGCGCAATCCGGTTATCACCTGAGAAAGTTCCCGCTGTCCATTGCCTGCGACACCGGCAAGACCCACAACCTCCCCAGAGCGGATCTGGAAGGAAATCCCACGCAGTGCGGGCAGTCCTTTATCGTTCTCAGCGTGCACACCGTCAAGCGAAAGCACCACCTTACCTGCCGCTTTCTCCTTCTTCTCTAGCCGGAATAGCACTTCCCTACCTACCATCAGCTGGGCAAGGTCATCCCGGCTGAGTCCATGGGCATTTATTCCAGAGGCTGTTGCGACGCCCTTGCGCAGGACTGTGATGCGATCCGCAATTTCCGAGACTTCCTGCAGCTTATGGCTGATAAAGATGATCGATTTTCCCTCAGCGACCATTGCCCGCAGCGTCGTAAACAGGGTCTCGATTTCCTGGGGTGCAAGCACCGCGGTTGGCTCGTCCATGATCAATACTTCTGCGCCGCGATACAGCATCTTCAATATCTCTACTCGCTGCTGCTCACCTACAGAGATCTGCCAGATTTTGGCTGCAGGGTCTATTTTCATGCCATAGTGCTGCCCAAACTCTGCCATCCGGCGGTGATACTCATTGAGCCGCATGCGGAAGCGCGGCTCATCCAACCCGAGCAATATGTTTTCGGTAACCGTCTGAGACGGCACCAGCATGAAGTGCTGGTGTACCATACCGATCCCTTCATTGATCGCATGTTTGGGAGAGGAAAGGGTCACAGGCTTTCCCTTGATGAGGATCGTGCCTGCATCCTGACGGTAAAGCCCGGCAAGGATATTCATCAGCGTGCTCTTGCCGGCTCCGTTCTCACCCAGCAACGCGTGGATCTCACCCTGCCGCAGGTCGAAATCCACGTGATCACTGGCAAGCACCCCAGGGAAGCGCTTGACAATGCCGCGCATCTCGACCATCAAGGGTATTCCTTCTTGATTGGATTGATCACTGGATGGATTCTCTGACATCATCAAAATCATCTCTCCTTAGCCAGGTAGATGCCAAGATATTACACAGTGCTATGAACCGAAAATCATACAGGTGTTGCTTGTTCGAGATTAACTTGTACGAGCTTAGCTTGCAGATATGCGGGCGGTAAGCGCCCGCATATCTGCAATTCTATATTGTTAAGCGACCAGGGACTTCGAGCAAACTGAATATGCTCTTTTTAGGCACCCTGATCCAGGGATTGGATACAGCTAATTCCCAGTGTCCGGCAGTTCTGCCGTGATGCCTTCTGCCCACCACTTCATGCAGTACGTGCAGCCAAGACCGAATTCCGGGAATTGGTCCAGGTCCACCTGCTCAAGGGCCTCCCCTTCGGGGACGATGACATTACCTTGATTGTCATTGATAGGTCCAGAGAAAACGTCGAAGCGGTTGAACTCTCCCTTAAGACTCTTATTCACCAGATCTTGCACCTCTGCGACGACTTCCGGAGGCAGCTCGGAGATACCCGATGTAATCGCCTGTCCTTCCATGAATCCATATAGACCTAACGCGCCGGTATCCGCATCGAAATAATCCCAGCCCGGTTTGTAGGTTCCGTCGATCACCCGCTGGGTGATATCGGAATACACAGGCCCCCAATTCCAGTAGGGTGCGGTCAGGCAGCGTTCGACCTTGCAGGACCCAAACCAGTCATAGGTAACGCCCCATTTATCCTTCTCTTGGGCTACGTCAGCAACTGCCGGGGTGTCTGCACCGGTAAATACAACCTGGGCACCGGCATCGAACAGCGAGGCGGCAGCCTCTTTCTCGATGATCGGGTCGTGCCAGGTGTTGATCCAGCGCACATCCATCGTACATTCTGGGCAGGTTCTGCGCATACCTAAGGCGATTGCATTCCCAAGGCGCAGTTCCTCAGGGATGGGGAAGGTTGCCATGTAACCCAGCTTTGGATTGCCATCCATCTGTGCCCGTGCACCAGCTAGCATTCCGCCTAGGTACTTCATCACTTCCATCGCTCCGAATAGGTTGCCGAAGTTCGTCTCGTTGGATTTGATGCCGCTGATATGGATAAACATTACATCCGGGAATTCACCTGCCACAACTTCCATGGGATCCATATAGCCGAAGGATGTCCCAAAGATCAAACTGAAGCCCTTGCGTGCCAGGCTGCGGAAGATCTGCTCCGAGTCGGCACCTTCGGGCACGTTCTCAACGTAAGCCACATGGGTGTTCGGGACGGTAGCTTGGATATCTTCCAGCCCTTCGAAGTGCGCCTGGGACCATCCACCATCGTCATGCGGTCCGATCAACACCATAGCTACATTGAATTTTCCATCCTGGATTTCAGGGATCTGGAAGCCACTCGCCTGTTCCGCAGGTGGTTCTGCTGTAGGAGCCTCGGTCTCAACCGGAGCAGCCTCAGGCGCTTGAGTCGGCGCCGGCTGTGGCTGGCAGGCAGTCAACATCATCACTAATATGATCAACAGGGCAGTAATGTGCCACAGGGACTTGATTCTCATTTTGTACTTCTCCTCTTGAGTGAATAGGGTTTGTTGGTAAACTGAGATCAATATTATCAAGCCGGTGTTATCTGCTATCTCACCTCCTTTGCCATGTCTCCACAATCATATAGATAATTATCATCAACAATGCAAGGATACACCTACAAATTGGATCTGTCTAATGTTGTATGAGGTGTTTCCCGCTGACGGTTGTCATTTTAAAGACCAATATCTCGTTATGGGGCAATTCCATAAGGCAGATAATGATCTAATTATAGACGCTTCTCTCCACTTTTTCAATTAATATCCGCAGTCTCAAAATTACCCATTTCACACACTTACAATAATTAGGCGGTGAGAATTGAACAATTCCCACCGCCAATCATGTTAAACGATCAATCCGGCACAATCCATGTGCCGGTTTCACCGCGCAGCGCCCGGCCGATATTCTCAGGATTCGTGATGATGGCTTGCTTTCCGCCATTTTCGAGGAACCAAACAATCGCCTGAATCTTGGGAGCCATCGAGCCTTTGGCGAAATGTGTTCCCTCAGCCAGATATTGCTTGGCTTCTGACACTGTCATCCGGTCGAGCCACCGCTGGTCTGGCTTGCCGAAGTTCAGGGCAACTTTTTCAACAGCCGTCGAGATCAAGAACAGGTCCGCTCCGATCAACTGTGCCAGCAGGCTGCTTGCGAAGTCCTTATCGATCACTGCAGCGATCCCGCGCAGCTCCCGTTCGCCAACATCGATCACCGGAATCCCCCTCCGCCGACAGTGATCACGACAACCCCTGCCGTCGATCAAGGTCTTGACTGCCGGCAGCTCCACGACCTCCTTCGGGAGCGGGGAGGCGATTACCCTGCGCCAGCCCCTGCCGGCATCTTCGACTACATTCCAGTCGAGCTCGGATTGGCGCTTTTTAGCGTCGGCTTCATCCATGAAGCCACCGATCGGCTTGGTAGGCGCCCGGAACGCTGGATCATCCTTATCTACCAGCACTTGAGTTACAACAGTCGCGACCGGTTTGGTGATCCCGCGCCGCAGAAGCTCATTCTGTAAGGTCTGCTGCAGGGAATAGCCAATCGCTCCCTGGCTGTCTGCCCCACACACATCGACGGGCACCTCGTGCATCCCCTCGACCTTGTGGGCGATCTCCGACCTGCGCAGGATGAATCCTACCTGAGGTCCATTCCCATGCCCGATGGCAACATCCCAACCAGCTTCGATCATATCGGCGATATGGAAAGTGGTCTCTTGCGCCGCCTGGTACTGGTCCTCTACCGTCTGGTGTTGCTTATCTTTGATCAGCGAGTTGCCGCCGATCGCTACCACAGCTATCTTCTTGTTTAGATGTTCCATCGACTTACCTCATCGTCAGAGCCATGACCGCTTTTTGGGCGTGCATGCGGTTTTCGGCTTCATCATATACAACGGAGTTTGGTCCATCCATGACCCCATCCGTCACTTCGATGTTGCGGTCTGCCGGGAGGGGATGCATATAGATCGCATCCGGCTTTGCCAGCGCCATCTTGCGCTCATCGGTAATCCAATGCGCGTATTTCTGGATGATCTTTGCACCTTCATCAGCGTCCGGGGTATGCACCATCGCGCCCCAGGATTTGGCGTAGATGATGTCGGCATCCTTGAATGCTTCTTCCATATCATCCATCACCTCAAAGCCTGCACCGAACTTACGAGCCTGCTCTTGCGCCATATCCATGATCTCAGGCATCAGCTTGAATTCCGGCGGGTGCGCCAGGACGACATCCATACCAAAGCGAGGCATTTGCAGGATGAGCGACTGTGGCACAGACATCGGCTTTTGGTAAGAGGCAGCGTAAGCCCATGATACAACCATCTTCTTCCGGCGCAGATCACGACCCTTCTTCTCGAAGATCGTCATCAGGTCTGCCAGGCACTGAAAGGGATGGTAGATATCGCACTGCATATTGAGGATCGGCACACGAGATGCCTTGGCCACAGCATTGAGATAGCCATTCCCCACCCCCCAATCGACGTGCCGGATGGCGATGCCATCGAAATAACGACCGAAGATCTCGCCGATCTCTTTCGGTGTATCTCCGTGGGAGATTTGGGTCGTCTTGCTTTCGATGAACGCAGCATGACCGCCCAGCTGCGCCATCCCGGCTTCGAAGGAACCGCGTGTACGTGTGCTGGAAAAGAAGAACAACATCGCCAGCACCTTGTCTCGCAGGTACGGATGCGCTTCACCGAGGGCACGTTTGCGCTTCAGGTCGAACGCCACATCCATCACTGTCTCGACTTCTTCCTTGCTGAAATCGAGGTCGCCTATCAAATCTCTTCCGCTCAGATCGGTTTGCATGATCTCTTCTCCATTTATTCCATCGCACCTAAGACCAACGCCAGCAACGCCATGCGCATAACGACCCCGTTGTAAGCCTCCTGCCAGTAGCGCGACCAGCGGGTGATGTCCACATCCGGGGGGATCTCATCCATGCGGGGCAGAGAATGCAGCAGTATGGCATCCGACTTCGCCTTGCTGCTCAGCAGCTCGCGGGTGATCTTGTAGTTCGCCGGTGTCATGCCGTGCTCCCCGGCTTCCTGCCTTGCCTGGGTATAATCTGGCTGGACAACCGGCTCCACCAGGATGACATCGGCATCCGCGATCGCCTGCTCGACATGCTCAACTTCTTTGAAATCAAGGCTGTATTGGTGCAGCTCCGCCTTGAACTCTTCAGTGAGCGACATATCCGGTGGGGAGACGAAAGTGATCGGGCAATCGAATTGGGACAAGGCATATCCCAGCGAGTGCATTGTACGCATACGCATATCACCGACCGCCAACCAGCGCAGACCATCAATGCGCCCTTTTTCGCTCAACACCGTGTACAGGTCAGTCAGGATCTGGGTTGGATGTTCGCCCCAACCATCACCGCCGTTGATGATCGGTACAGAAGCCCATTTTGCTGCTTCGTGGGGTGCGCCTTGCTGGAAATGACGCATGACGATCACATCGCCGTAAAATTCAAGCATCTTGACAGTATCTTTGATCAACTCCTGATACCAGTCACCTGCCCGGGTCATCTTCGCATCTGAGAAACCCGTGACATGTCCACCCAGGCGGTGCATCGCCGCCTCATGTGCCAGGCGGGTGCGGGTGCTGGGCTGGTAAAACGCCGTTACCATGGTTTTCGCTGCCAGAAGATCGCTGTTACTGCGGCTCCTGGCGATCGGTTCGAGCTTCTGCGCCACGTCAAAAACGTGGAAGAATTCGTTACGCTCGAACTCCTTCAATGATAGGATATCTCGACCTGAGAAACTACGCATTTTTCTGCCTCCATATATTGTGAGTATTATGTATTGAACAGTGACAGATGGTTAAACACCGGTCACCTGATTCCTTTATGATTCCGCACCAACTCTTCGTACCACATGAAAACGGAATACGCCGGGTAAGAAATAGCTGAAAGAATGGTCGATCACTTTGCCATTGCTCTCGTATAAATAAGCTTCAAATCTTAGCAGCCCGTCACCCCGCTGGACCCCTAAAGCCCGGGCAAGCTCTGAGCTGGCGGTTACCGCGCTGATGTCGCATCGCGAGCTCAAGAGGTGGGGGTCGCCACGTCTGATCAACAGGTCCAATACCGACCCGGTGAAGCCTTCATCGAGATCATCTGGTGTGAGTATCGTCTCAGGTACATGGTCGACGAGGTAAGACACTGGACGTCCATCCGTGTAGATAACGCGTTTCAACTGTAGTATCAAGATCTCGGGAGGGGTCTGGAACAAACTGGATTGCTCCTCTGTTGCCGGTAGCGTAGCCACCTGCAGCTCTCCCATATGTACTTCCAGCCCGATCCGTTCGGCCAGTGTTTCGATACTTTCAAGTAATTCCAGTCCGCTCTCAATCACGTTTGTGGTCTGCATCACATACGTGCCGGCACCTTGCCTCCTGCGTATCAACCCTTGTGTTTCAAACGCCCGCATCGCTTCTCGCAGAGTCGCCCGGGATACGCCCATATCCTTTGCCAGGGTCGGCTCAGAAGGCAGGCGATCGCCTGGTTTCGTGGCAGCGATCAATGCGCTTAACTCGATGTGCAGCCTTTTCGAAATAGAAAGATTAGCCGACATATTTCACACCCAGATTAGTGCGTCTCCAGCACCGGGATGATCTCGAAGCCTGTCACATCCACCAATCCCAGGTCCGATATGCGCAGAGCAGGGATGACAACCAGAGCGAGCAGGCTGAGCTGCATGTTCGGGTTGTTGAGCGAACAACCGCAGGCTTTGAAATCCAGATAGGATTGACTCCGCCTTCTTTGCCACAACCTCAGCCCGCTCATCCGACATCAACCCTGCGATGGGCAGCTCGATCTTTCCAAGAACCTGACCTTGGCTGACTACGATCTGCCCGCCTCTCATCTCTGCCAGTTCATTCGCGGCACGTGCCATATCTGATTCTGACGTGCCAACCACGATCATATGATGGCTGTCATGAGCCACCGTCGAGCCTATCGCGCAGGGTACATCGAATCCGAAACCATGTACTAGCCCGACCTGCACCCGTCCAGCCCCATGGTGGCGTTCCAGTAGAGCGACTTTCGCCAGGTCCCTATCGATATCGACCATGACCTCACCCTGGCTGGCAGTGACCTCCATTTTCAGATGCCGGGTTGGCGCCTGGTTCTCGATCACTCCAATCACATTTGCCACCACTCTTTGATGGTCGATAGCGCTGCCCTCGGATATCGACAGCCGGAAATCATCCGCAATCATCTTTCGACCGATATGGACCAAGTCTGTCGCCCATGACGGGTACGTATATTCCGGCAAATCCAATGACGGCTTCCCATTTTCGGCTGCCAGCCTGCCTCTGGAGAAAACCATCTCTGGTTTCATCATCGCCAGGTCGGACACAACCAGGATATCTGCATACCTGCCAGGGGCTATTAATCCGACATCGTTGGATACCCCAAAATGCTCAGCTGTGTTCAGAGTCGCCATCTGGATCGCTGTTACCGGTTGAACACCGCATGAGATCGCTTGCCGAACGGCTCTGTTAACATGCCCTTCATTCACCAACGTCTCTGAATGGCAATCGTCCGTACACAAGATGAAGTGGCGAGGGTCCAGGCCCAGTTCAGTAACCGCCCTGATTTGAGCATCTACATCGTGCCAGGCTGAACCAAAACGCAGCATGGCTTTCATGCCCTGGCGGATGCGGGCGACGGCGTCCTCCCGGCGTGTGCCTTCATGATCATCCTGAGGCCCGCCGGCGACGTAGCCATGAAAGGCAATACCCAGATCGGGAGCCGCGTAATGACCGCCGATCACGCCGCCTGCTTGGCGGGTAGCTGCCATTTCCGAATGCATTTTCTGCTCGTTATTATAGACACCCGGGAAGTTCATCACCTCCCCCAGGCCGATAATCCGATCCCATTGCATCGCCTCGGCGACATCCTCTGCATCGATTGTTGAGCCGGGTGTCTCCAGGCCGGGTGCCGACGGGACACAGGAGGGAACCTGCACCCAGACATGCACCGGCTGTACTGCTGCTTCATCTGCCATCAAGCGGACGCCTTTCAATCCAAAGACGTTGGCAATCTCATGGGGATCGATGAACATGCCGGTGGTTCCGTGCGGGATGACCGCACGTACAAATTCTGTCACGGTGAGCATGCCCGACTCTATATGCATATGAGCGTCTAACAGCCCGGGGACCAGGTACCTACCATCAGCCTCAATCACCCGGGTTCGCTCGCCTATTGTATGTGAGGCATTTTCCCCAACAAAAGCAATTCGCTCACCACTTATGGCAATATCTGTGTCAGGCAATATCTCCCCGGATTGGACACTAATCCAACGACCGTTCTTAATCACGACATCGGCCGGCTTGCGTCCCATCGCAACATCCACCAGCCCGGTGGAAAGCGTTTGCCACTCCTTTTGTGAATGGTGCCGACCCATAGACATCAGCCCTCTGCCAGCAGCCGCCGGGCAGCCTTATTGTGATTCTCAATCAGCACCGGTAAGTCTATGGTTACCAACTGGCCGCGCTCGACCACCGTCTTGCCACCGACTACCGTGTAGTCTACCTGCACCGGAGCGCAGAAGATTGTGGCAGCAACCGGATCGTGCAGCGCTCCGGCGTATTCCAACCGGTTCAGGTTGATGGCGGTGAAATCGGCGCACTTGCCTGCCTCTAGAGAGCCGAGATCGGTCCGCCCAAGCACTGCGGCGCTGCCCCGGGTGGCTATCTCAAGCGCCTGGCGGGCTGTCATCAGAGGAGTACCACTTGAATCAGAAAGGGAAGCTCCGGATATTCCAGCACGTACTCTAGAGACCATCATTGCCTGGCGGGCTTCCTCGAGCAGGTGTGACCCGTCGTTGCTGGCCGACCCATCTACACCAAGCCCGACTTTGACGCCCGCTCCAACCATATCCAGGATCGGAGCGATCCCGGAAGCCAGCCTCATATTGGAGGTCGGACAATGTGCCACCCCACAGCCGGTCCTGGCATAATGCTCAATTTCTTTCCCATTCACGTACACGGAATGTGCAAACCAGACGTCCGAACCGGTCCAGTTCAGGGACTCCATATAAGCCACCGGGCGATGGCCAAATTTCTCCACACAAAATACTTCTTCATCTTGCGTTTCCGCCAGGTGGGTGTGCAGCTGTACGCCGTATTCACGCGCCAGCGACGCACTCTGCCGCATCAGATCTCCGGTCACGCTGAAAGGCGAACAGGGAGCCAGCACGACCTGCACCATTGCACCGGGATTTGGATCATGATAGTCTTCGATTACCCGCTGCGAGTCCCGCAAGATGTAGGCTTCATCCTCGACGACGCTGTCGGGCGGCAGACCACCGCTGCTCTCGCCCAGGCTCATCGAACCGCGCGAGGCGTGCAGCCTCAGACCGACCTGCTGACCGGCATTGATTTCATCATCTAATCGGGAGCCATTGGGAAAGATATACAAGTGGTCCGATGCGGCCGTACACCCGGAAAGCGCCAGCTCTGCAAGCGCTGTCTGGGTGGATATTTGGATATCCTCCGGGTTCATTCGTGCCCAGATGGGATACAGCGTTTTCAACCAGTTGAACAGGTTGGCATCCTGCGCAGCCGGGACCGCACGTGTCAGGGTCTGGTAAAAATGATGGTGCGTATTGATAAGACCCGGGAGGACAATGTGATCGCTCAGATCGATCACCTGCTCGGCTGTATCCGGCAGGTCTCCGCTGTGCCCCACCTGTTCGATAAATCCATCGCGAACGAAAAGACCACCGTCGAGTATCTCTCGACGATGGTCATCCATAGTAACCAGAACAGCGGCATGCTTTACAAGAAGGGTTGACATGGGTTTCTTTCGATTGCTTGTTTGGATTAGACCCAAATTTGTCAGACAAATGCAGTTTATCAGATAAGATTTCAAATGTCAATTGTCAGACAATTAAAAAGTGGCGTGTCGTTTGAAGACACACCACTTTAAAGTCATACTATATGATTCGCTCGCAGCTCTGCCTCAGTCTGATACTCCCTGAGCCATCTTCGCAGCCCGCACTGTGTTGTTGAGCAGCATTGCAATCGTCATTGGCCCCACACCACCGGGTACGGGTGTAATTGCTCCGGCGACCTCTTTCACCTCATCAAATGCAACGTCGCCCACCAGGCGGGAACCCTTCGGATGGCTGGGATCATCAATGCGGTTTATGCCAACATCGATGCACCACCGCGCCGGGTTTGACCCAATCGCCGCGCACCATCTCGGCACGCCCTACCGCCGCGATCAGCACATCTGCCTGACGGACAACACCCGGCAGGTCTTTCGTGCGTGAGTGGCAGATGGTCACCGTCGCGTTGGCACGCACCAGCAGCAATGCAACCGGCATACCGACGATATTCGAGCGACCGAGCACTACAGCATTGGCGCCTTCCAGCTTGACGCCCAGCTTCTCGAGCATGTAGATACAGCCATATGGAGTGCAGGGAACGAATACTGGATCACGCCCTTTCTGCGCCAGCCGACCGATATTGATCGGGCTGAAGCCGTCCACGTCTTTCTCCAGGCTGATGGCGCTGAGGACCGCCTCTTCATCGAGCCCATCCGGAAGTGGCAGCTGCACAAGAATGCCGTTCACTTTCGGGTTGGCATTCAGATCTTTTACCAGTTTTTCAACTTCCTGCTGCGAGGTATCCGCCGGCAGCGTATACCCAAATGATTCGATCCCCGCCTCGGCGCATGCTTTCTGCTTCATAGACACGTACACTTTCGAAGCCGGATTTTCACCAACCAGGACGGTGGCGAGACCGGGAGGCTGCAAACCGGCGGCTTTCAACTTGGCAACTTCTTCGGCAACTTCCGCCCTCAGTTGTAAAGCCATTTCTTTCCCATCGATGAGTTTTGCTGTCATTACGATCTCCTTCTATTGATTTGGTGATTACAAAAATATTCCATAATTTACATCGTATAATGATCGATTATCTGCGGTCTATTTCACGACCGAATAGAATCATCTCCACCGAGCCTGGACATATCCCTATGATTATCCATCATATTAATCTGGCTGACAATGGACATTTGTCACAATCACATGACAAAACCCTCCCGATCTGGTATTAGGAAATAACTTTCGTCAATGAAACCACGCCGGGACGAGGATATCTGCTGGTAAAATAACCCGCGCATGCATTCGAATTGTCAAGAGAAACGAATGAATAAAACGCTCCTGATCACCACAATATTCCTGATCCTCTGTCCGGTCCTGTTATCCGGCTGCAGACAGCCGGCCGGAGCGGGAGATGCCGTGTTGGCTTATATCCAGGCTTTGAGCTCTGGGGATGAAAATCGCGTGGTGCTCGCTTCCTGTTCTGCCTGGGAAGGGCAGGCAAGGACCGAGCTGGAGGCATTCTCAGCGGTCACGGTCAGCCTGGAGAGCGCCAGCTGTGAGGAAAGTGGGGCTGATGGTGAATTCACCCTGGTCGATTGCCGTGGGAAGATCGTCGCAAATTACGGCAACGAGGTTTTAGAGATCGATCTGGCAGAACGCACATACCAGGCCGTCCATGAAGGGGGCGAGTGGCGTATGTGTGGTTACCGATAGAACCCGGTTCGGATAATGCTTCGCAGGCTGTTCTCAAGAGAAAACATCTACGCGCTGTTGCTGTGCCTGGTATTGCTTGCTATCACGATCCTGATTGCTGACCAGGCACCGCAATGGATCTATCAGGGATTTTAGCCAGGTATGACCCTGGTACATATTGCCGCTTTCAGCATCCTCTCCTTGCTCGCAGGACTGCTGCCAGGTCGCTGGAGACGGATCGCTATCCTCGTGCTCTCGCTTCTCGCCGTTTACTGGCTGCAGCCTTCCAGCCCGATCCGCAACCTGGATTTCTGGCTGCCAACCGCCGCGATAGGATTGACATTATTGGTCTGGGCTGTAACCGTTCCCAGAGAGAGCGCATTAGACCGCAATAATTTGCTCATCATAGCCGCCATCGGGATATTGATCCTGGTACTGGGGGCAACACGCTACATCACCCCGATCTGCTGTCTGACCGCCAGCCGCCCGCCACAGTTCGGTCAAATTTTGATCGCCAGTATATTGATCGTTGCTGCAACCCTGACGGTGTACAGAGTCGTCCCCTCCAGCCGCCGGCTCGCAGGAGCAATGATCCTCATCATCGTTGGGTTGTTTATTATGCTCAAATACCAGCCAGCCAGTGAAATGGTCGGCTCAGAGCTGCGATCCGTATCCGGTCAGGATCCGGGGATGGCAACCGCACTGGATATCAGCTGGCTGGGCTTTTCATACCTTGCCTTCCGCCTGCTGCACACACTGCGTGACTTCCAGACCGGCAGGCTGCCCGCCTATATGAGCGATGAGTATTCGACATATGCTCTCTTTTACCCTTCGCTGACCGCCGGACCGATTGACCGATCGCAGCGCTTTATCCAGACAGACCTCAGAAGCCAGGATCGGATCACGACTGAGAGAAGGATGCTGGGTTTCCAGCGCATCATCATCGGTACTTTCAAAAAATTCGTCCTAGCAGATGCCCTGGCATTGATCGCACTGAGCCCACAGCTCATCCCCCAGGTGAGCTCCACCCTCTGGATGTGGCTGCTGCTGTATGCCTTTTCTCTACGTATCTATTTCGATTTTGCCGGTTATACCGATATCGCCATCGGCATCGGGCTGCTGGTTGGTATCCAGCTGCCCGAAAATTTCAACCGCCCATACCTGACAACCAATCTGACAGCATTCTGGAGCAGCTGGCACATCACCCTGGCACAATGGTTCCGGGGATATATCTTTAACCCGCTGACCCGCAGCCTGCGCATCAGCCCGCGCAAGATCCCGTCCTGGGTAATCATCCTAATCGGACAAAGCCTTACCATGCTGCTGATCGGGCTGTGGCATGGGATTTCCTGGAGCTTCGCCATCTGGGGATTGTGGCACGGCATTGGGTTGTTCATCCACAACCGCTGGTCTAACTGGATACGTCCATATTCGGCACGGATGACTGACCGGCGCCAGCTCCAGGCAGCGTTAGGCTTCGGCGGCTGGCTGCTCACATTCAACTATGTGGCTCTAGGTTGGGTGTGGTTTATGCTGCCCGAGGTGAACCTGGCCATAGATGCATTCTATAAACTGGTTGGAAAATGAGTACCCACCCCGGCAATCCTACAGGTCGACGCAATAGAAACCATCTGCGCTTTTCCACGCGGGTGGTGCTCAAGGCACTCATTCTTTACGCTGCGATCAACCTGCTCTTTGCGGTGTTCTACCCGCTATCGGCACTCGGAAACCTCTCGGTGTATAACACCATCGTTCCAGGTCGAGGGCGGCTTCCTTATGCAGACAACCCATCCCGAGCCTACAGCCTCAGTCTGTCCAGCCTGGATGCCATGTTTGCATCTCACGAGATCAACGCTGGACCGAAGCCAGAAAACGAGTTTAGAGTGGTATTGATTGGCGATTCTTCCACCTGGGGCTACTTGCTGCCGGCGGATAAGACGCTCTCCGCATATCTCAATCAAGCAGGAATCGTCCTGCCCGATGGACGGAGAGTGCGAGCTTACAATCTGGGCTACCCGGTCATGTCCCTGGCAAAGGACCTGCTCATCCTTTCCCGGGCTGTCAAATACGAACCTGACCTGATCGTTTGGCTCGTCACGCTGGAATCCTTTCCCTACGACAAGCAGTATTCTGCACCCCTGCTGCAGCAAAATTCTTCAACTTTTGGATCATTAGCGAGTAATTACAACCTTCAGCTACCTGAATCGGACCGGGTTACCCGTCGCCGTTCATTCTGGGATAAGACGATCATCGGCTCGCGCAGAGAGTTGGCAGACTGGTTGAGACTGCAGCTCTACGGCTTCTTATGGGCTGCTACCGGCATCGATCAAGAGATCCCGGATGAATTTACGCTGAGAGCTGAAGACCTATCGGATGATGAAGGGTTTCACGATCTGCAGCCACCACTGCATGACGATCACCTTGCGCTTGATATCTTGCAGTCCGGCATCGACATTGCGGCAGGCACTCCGGTCTTGATCGTTAATGAGCCGATGTTTATCAGCCAGGGGGTGAACAGCGATATACGCTACAATTTCTACTACCCACGCTGGGCATACGATGGCTACCGGCAGATATTAACGGAACGCAGCCATCAGGAGGGTTGGGCGTACATCGATCTATGGGATTCTATTCCCCCCACGGAATTCACAAATACCGCAGTCCACGTGACCCCACTTGGAGCCCGGCTGCTGGCAGAGCAGGTCGGGAAGGCCATTCTGGGGGCTGCCGGGCAAGAACCGTAATCGGATATAATTCGGATCATTATGTCTGCAATACGGCTCTTCCTAGTCGTTCTGGTCATTGCATTGCTGGCTGGCTGCAGCGGTACACCTGCTGTTAGCACGACAGTTTCGCCAACCAGACCTCAGGCGAGCGCCACAATCCGGGCATCTGACCAGGCATCTGAGACTGGTGTCATCTCCCTTACTCCTGCTGCCTCTCCTACCACTCTTGTGATGGTGCAGACGCCAAACAGCCCTCCGACTGAAGCACCCCCAACTCCGATCACCAACCCTACACTCTCCCCTGAAGACTGGAAATCCATGCCAGTCATCCCGCCGATCAGCGGCACCGTGATCGAGATCTATAAGCGCGGCTTAGGTTTGGGCAACAACCCCAAGGCTTTTTCCAAAATCGGCGACTGCGGGAGCACACCGGCCTGGTTCCTGGGGGATTTCGACCGCGACCAGAGCTATTACCGGCTGGGCGAACACACCTATCTGCTGCCGGTTATCGAAGAATTCGAAGGCTCTTATGGTCGCACCAGCCTGGCAGCCAAGTCTGGGTTTAATGCCTCGTCGATCTTTACGCCATTATGGGCAAACAGGGAATTCTGCCGGTCGGATGAGTTTCCCCTTGCCTGTGAATACCGCCTCCACCGACCTATCCTGGCATTCATCATGCTGGGCTCGAATGATGTCTGGCATCTGGATACGTTCGAATCCCAGATGAGAAGGATAATCGAATACTCCATAGACCAGGGTATTATCCCTGTCTTATCCACCAAGGCGGACAATCTGGAAAAGGATCACGAGATCAACCTGACCATCGCCAGGCTGGCAGAAGAATATCAGATACCCCTGCTGAATTATTGGCGCGCCGTGCAGGACCTGCCCAACCAGGGTCTGCAGGAAGATGGCGTCCACATCACATGGGGTCCGAACCGCTTCGATGATCCACAAGTCATGCGTGCGGGTTGGCCTGTCCGCAACCTCACCACCCTGCAGACGCTGGATGCGGTCTGGCAGGCTATTGAGAACCATTCCAGAGCACAGCAGTAGACCCTGGTGTCTCCAGCGACAAGGAAGCACATGGACAATAGTATCTATCTCTCTCTTTCAAAATATATCGCTACAGAAATCCTGAAACAGCCCAACCGAACGCTCTCAGCCAGTGAAGCCTTAATCTCCAGCGGGCTGGTCGATTCATTCAGTCTGGTTGATCTGGCTCTATTCATTGAGGAAAATTACGGCGTCCGCATCGACGACACTGAGTTGAATGCTGACACGTTCGATTCATTGGAACAGCTGGTAGCGATAATCGCAGACCGAAGGTAGCGGTTGTGATCAGCCCAGCAATCGTGGCAGGGTCAGCCGGTATGGAAAACGCCACTCTATCCAGCGTGCTGATCGATTATTCAAAGCGCGCACCGGATCAGGTGAGCATCGTTCTCCTGCAAAGCGCACATCCTGCACTTACGATAACCTACACCCAGTTAATTGATCGCGCCGGCAGGTATGCAGCAGCTCTCAATCAGAGCGGGGTGAATAAGGGTGATGTAGTAATTATCATCCTAGATCACAGCCAGGATCTGATTTACGCTTTTTTTGGGGCTGTACTCGCAGGCGCAGTCCCGGCAATCATGCCATTTCTGACCGAAAAATTATCCCCCGACCAATACCGCAGTTCGCTATCTTCGCTGCTGGAGATCACCCAACCCGGGGCAGTGATCACAAAAAGTGAATTCGTGGGAGAAGTCCAGCAGGCAGCAGCAGGAAAAACACATCCGCCAGTCATCCTTACAACTGAAAACATCGATCGAGGTCAAATCGAGCAGCCGGAAAACTTACTCGGGATAGACAGCTCTCCGGATGAGATCGCCCTATTGCAGCACTCCTCCGGTACAACCGGACTCCAAAAGGGTGTCGCTTTATCCCACCGGTCTGTGTTCAACCAGCTGAACAGCTACGCCCGGTCGATCGATCTGGTTCCCCAGGATGTGATCGTCAGCTGGCTGCCGCTGTACCATGACATGGGTTTGATCGCCGGGTTTTTACTGCCACTAATGCTTGGTGTTCCGCTGGTATTGATATCACCGTTCGATTGGGTGCGGGCTCCTTACAGGCTGCTCCAGGCAATATCTGAATATCATGGCACCCTGTGCTGGCTGCCCAATTTTGCCTATAACTTCTGCGCTCTGAAGATCCGCGACCGTGACCTGGAAGGTGTCGACCTCTCCTCTTTGAGGGCATTCATCAACTGCTCCGAGCCGATGTATTGGTCCAGCCATGAGATGTTCCGAGAAAGGTTCAGTCCCTATGGTCTACGAGCGGCTGCCCTGGCAACCTGCTATGCTATGGCAGAAAACGTATTCGCGGTCACGCAGGGTGGGATCAATTCGGCGGTGCTCGTCGACGAGGTCGACAGGTACGCTCTGGCGAACGGGCAGGCGGTGAAGCTAGCCGGGGCTGATCCGAATGGCGTGAAAATGCTCTCTGCTGGAATACCCATCTACAATACATCTGTGAGGGTGGTGGACCCGACCGGTAACAGCCTGCCGGAGCGTGCGGTTGGGGAAATCGCCATCCAGAGCGATTGTATGCTCACCGGCTACTATAAGCGCCCAGATCTGACCGAAAAAGCATTCCTCGATGGCTGGTATATGACCGGAGACCTGGGCTACCTTGCTGACGGTGAGCTGTTCATTACCGGTCGCAAGAAGGACCTGATCATCGTCGGAGGGAAGAATATTTATCCCCAGGATATCGAACACCTGGCAGGACAGGTTGAGGGTGTGCACCCTGGACGCGTGGCAGCATTCGGTGTATTCAACGATCGAGCTGGGACTGAAGACGTGGTGCTGGTTGCCGAGGTGGACAGCCTGGATGACGAAGAACGCACATACATCTCCAACCAAATCCGCGCCAGGGTGACCCAGGGGTCGGATATCGCACTGCGCCAGGTGTATACGGTCGAGCACGGCTGGCTTTTGAAGACCAGCAGCGGAAAAGTCGCCCGGGCAGCCAACCGGGAAAAATATCTGATAGAGCTGCTGGGTATATCTGATCCTCAAGATCGTGAGTGAGTCAGGCTTACACGAGATACTCCGGGAACCCCAGAAGACAAACTATTCCCCGATCACTTCCTCATACAGCGATAGCAATCGCTGGGCTATTTTCTCCCAGCTGTAAGTTTTTGCCAGCTCGGCAGCATTCTTCCCCAACTCTCGTTTCAACGCTGGGTCGTTGATCAGTCTCATCAAACGCTCTGCTAGGGCTTCAGGCTCATCCACCGGCACGGTAAAGCCTGTGATTCCGTCCTGCACCAGGTAAGCCAACCCGCCAACCTGAGAAGCAACCACCGGTGTTCCGCATGCCATCGCCTCGAGGGCAACCATACCGAACGATTCGTAATGCGAAGGGACAACTACCGCCTCCGCAGCCGAATAATAGTATTGCAGGGTGTCCTGATCTCTTTTACCTAAGAAGGCGACCAGATCTTTCAACCCATGCTGCTCGCTGATAATTTGGAGCCGCGCCATTTCATCGTTAGCCGCCTCCCGATCGTCATTAGTATCGCCCCCAATCACTGCCAGGCACACAGTGACTCCTGCCTTCTGCACCATTGCCAGAGCATCGATAAGGATATCAATACCTTTGAGTGGCTCTATCCTGCCAACAAACAACAGCAGTTGCTGGCAGGGCAGCACGCCGATAAACTCTTTTGCCTCGTCGTCTGGGATCGGGTAGAAATGGCTGACGTCTACCCCCGGAGGGATGATTTTTACTTTGCTCACATCGGCATGATACAGCCACTGTAATTGAGCCAGCTCAGCCGGTGTGGCTGCCACAATGCGATCCGCTGATTGGAGCACCTCTTGCTCCCCTTTGATGCGGTAATCCCCTTCGGCTTCGAGCGGATCCCGAGCAACTCGCTGCTTCATCAACCCCAGGGTATGGAACATATGCACAACGGGCACATTCCAGGAAGATCTCAGTTCGTTGGCAGCCAGACCTGACATCCAATAGTGGCTGTGGATCAGGTCGTATTTGATGCCCTTGTTCTCGGAGAATTGAAGCACACCATCCACAAAATCTGGTATGTAATCGGATAAAACCTGTTTGGCTAATGGAACTTCTGGTCCGGCAGGGATATGCACAACCCGGTTGCCATAACCCAGGTCATGAAGAACATGCGGCACATGTTCGTCCTGGGAACGGGTATATATATCTACATGAATCCCCATCTGTCCCAACTGGCGTGTGAGGTCACGAACGTAAACATTCATCCCACCGGTGTCTTTACCCCCCAGTGTTGCCAATGGACAGGTATGGTACGATATCATTGCAACTCTCATCATCACCCTGTAACGATTCCTTGCAATAAAACCTCATCCCTTGTATAATGTCCCACGCATTGCCACCGTAGCTCAGTCGGCAGAGCAAGCGTTTCGTAAACGCTAGGTCAAGGGTTCGATTCCCTTCGGTGGCTTCTTACGTGTAGCGCTCATTTGAGCATGTGCTACACGTTTTTGGTACCCAATACCAACGCAGTCCAGTATAATTCTAAAATGCGTGATCATGCAACCCCTCTGGTCATAGGAATCGCCGGCGGCTCCGGTTCAGGGAAAACGACCGTTGCCCAACTGATAATTGAAAGGGTAGGGGCGCAAAATATCGCCTATTTACCGCACGATGCATATTACAAAGACCTCAGCGATCTACCTCCAAACCAGCGCGCGGCGATCAATTTCGACCACCCTAACTCATTGGATACCGGGCTGCTCATCGAACAGGTTACACAGCTGATCAGCTACCAACCAATCGATCTGCCTATTTACGATTTCAAAGAGCACCGGCGGACCAGGCAGCTGCAGCGCATCGATCCGCAGCCATTGGTACTCGTCGAAGGCATCCTGATCTATGTTGAAGCAACTCTGCGCAAGTTATTTGATGTAAAAATTTTCGTAGACACGGATGCGGATATCCGCTTCATCCGCCGCCTGCAGCGAGATATCCAGGAAAGGGGTCGAACAACTGAGTCAGTTGTCCAGCAGTACCTCAGCACAGTCCGTCCCATGCACCTCGAGTTCGTAGAACCATCCAAACGCTATGCAGATATCATCATCCCGGAAGGCGGTTTAAACACTGTTGCGATCGATATGGTTGTCGCTCGGCTGGAGCTGCTGCTGCGTCAGGCGCAGCAATAACGGCACCTAAATTTAATAAAGGAGTTAAGTATGAATTCACCTCAGAAGCAATGGTCATCCCCACCCGAAATGCAGATCGATCCTGATAAAAGCTATTCAGCTGTCATGGATACATCGAAAGGCAAGATCGTGGTAGAGCTTTTCAGCGACAAGACGCCGGTCACAGTCAATAACTTTATATTCCTGAGTCAGGAAGGATATTACGATGGAACTATATTCCATCGCGTCATCCAGGATTTCATGGCTCAAGGTGGGGACCCGACCGGCACAGGTCGAGGTGGACCGGGATATCAGTTCGAGGATGAATTTAACTCCAGCCTGCGGCACGATGAGCCTGGGGTGCTCTCGATGGCAAATGCAGGACCGAATACCAACGGCTCTCAGTTCTTCATCACTCACGTCCCTACCCCATGGTTAGATGGAAAACACAGCGTCTTTGGTAAGGTGACCAAAGGGTTGGATGTTCTGCTCTCAATCCCCCCCCGCGATCCGCAGCGACCGGATGTTCCCGGGGTAGTGCTTAATTCCATAACCATCCTGGAACAGTGACCAGCGCGCCTTTGCTCCTACGTTCAGCGCATGAAAACGAATAACTTACGATTAACCCTGCTCCGGATTGCGGCACTTGGGGTGGTCGTCGCGCTTAGTTTATATATCTTCAGCATCCGCGATCAGGCTGAGCAATTAGCGCAGTACGGTTATCTTGGGATCTTCATCGTGTCCTTCATGGCGTACGCCACGGTACTGCTCCCCGCACCGGGCGTGGCGGTTGTATTTACCATGGGAAGCATTTTTAACCCCATCGGTGTTGCGCTTGCAGCCGGGGCAGGTGCTGCCCTTGGTGAGCTCTCCGGCTACCTGGCAGGGTTTAGCGGGCAGGCTGTCGTCGAGAGAGCAGATACCTACGATCGCTTAACCAGGTGGATGACCCGGAATGGTCCTTTGACGGTCTTCATCCTAGCTGCAGTCCCAAATCCCTTCTTCGACCTGGCTGGAGTAGCCGCAGGTGCGCTGAAGATGCGTATGCCGCTGTTCTTATTCTGGGTCTGGCTCGGTGAGACAATCAAGATGCTGTTCTTTGCCTATGCTGGGGCAGGCCTGATAACCCTATTCCAATGATCAATACAACCCTTCAGAAAAGGATCTAAGATGACAGATTACACAAATATCGATCTATATTTTTCCGAGCATTTTGATGAGAGCATTGCCGAGCTCTCCCGCCTGGCTGCCCAGCCCAGCGTGGCGGCGCAGAACTGGGGGCTCGAGGAGTGTGCCCGTCTGGTCGCAGAGATGCTGGAGAAGCGCGGCTTTACAACCGAGCTCACCCCCACAGCAGGAGCGCCGGTTGTCTTCGCAGAACGCAGCGGTCGCAGCGACAGGACTTTGATTTTCTACAACCACTACGACGTCCAGCCGGCAGAACCACTGGATTTGTGGGATAGCCCTCCATTCGAGCCGCAGATCAGGGATGGCAAGCTCTACGCAAGGGGGGTGAGCGACGACAAGGCGCATATCACCAGTCGACTATTTGCGATCGATGCGCTGCTGGCTGCTGACGGAGAGCTGCCCTGCAATATTAAGTTCGTGATCGAAGGTGAAGAAGAAGTCAGCAGCATCCACCTGCCAGAATACATCAGGGAAAACCGCGAAAAACTCGCCGCAGATGCCTGTGTCTGGGAATTCGGCGACGTTGATCACCGCGAAGTCCCAATGCAGTATTTGGGCATGCGCGGCATCTGCTACGTGGAGCTTTCGGTAGAGACAGCCGACATCGACGTACACTCCGGGAGGGGTGGCTCGATCTTCCCCAACGCAGCCTGGCGGTTGGTATGGGCGCTGAATTCGATCAAAGGACCGGATGGACGCATCCGCCTGCCCGGGCATTATGACAACGTTGTGCCGCCAAGCGGGCGCGATCGTGAGCTGATGGCAGCCATGCCGGAGGTAGCAGGAGAATATAAGAGCCGCTATGGAGTGAAGCACTTCCTAAATAACCTGTCCGGCGGCGTCGATCTGCGCATCGCAGAGGTTTTCGAACCAACCTGCACGATCTGCGGTCTGACCTCCGGCTACCAGGGACCCGGATCGAAAACCGTCCTGCCCGCTCAAGCCAGCGCGAAGATTGACTTCCGCCTGGTCCCCGACCAGACCCCGGAGCAGGTACTCGCCAGCCTCAGGGCTCATCTGGACGCAGAGGGTTTCTCGGATGTCAAGATCACTTATATCGGCGGGGAAGCACCCGGCAGGACCGATCCAGATGACCCATTTGTCCAGCTCACTGTCCAGGCTGCAGAGTCCATCTATGGTCAGCCTATGCAGATCGTCCCGATGATCGGCGGGTCAGGACCTAACCATGCTTTCCTGGAGTATCTCAAGCTCCCCATCGTCACTTCCGGTGTTGGGCACCCAGGTACGCAGGCACATGCACCGAACGAGAATGTCCGACTTGACCTATACCTCAAAGGCGCAAAACATATCGCCCGGATCTTGAAGGAGTTTGGCAAAGGCGGCTAAATCCCAGGGTCACTCATACACGCCGGGAGCGGCGTTTAGCTTTCAGACGCTCCTTACCCGCGGTGGAAATACGCTTCCAGGCTGTCTCCACCCGATCTAATTCCGCGGCTGACTTAGGCACTTCGCCATAACGAACCAGCAGGTAAGTTTCTGTGATAGTCGTCAGCTCATTCGTGAGAGTGGGAAAGACATGCTCCATCTCGGGCAGGAACTCCAATGGGGTTCGTGAAGCCAGCCTGGGGTTGTCCAGGCGAGCATTCAATCCTAGCAGCATGGCATAGATCCGGCGTATTCTGGCGGCTGCCATAAGCCTCCTTGCCCGGCGCAGCTTCAGGAGCTCGTCAAGGTTATCTGCCAGTTTGTCCAGACTTCTGCGCAAAGTGTTGCGTAGAAGCAGGAGAAGATCACTGTCTATCCCTTCAGCCTGCATCTCTTCTCCATCCATGCTCTCTTCTCTGAAGATATACTTGCGCAAACCTAATAATATGGCAGCGACCAGCAAGCCTAATATGCCCCATAGATACAGGGGTTTGAGCTGTGCCAAATATTGAAAGAACGCGGCCGCTCTCGAGAAGTTGTATTGGCTCAGCCAACCACTCATGGTATTCATCAGACCATTGAGCATAGCCTCAAGGTTCTTCAGCAGCTGCGTGAACGCCTCGAAGATTTCACCCACTCGGATGGATTCAAACAGCCAGATGAACAGCTGCAGAAATAAGAATATGAGAGGCGAGAAGATCAGCACAACCAGATACAACAGCCATGAAAAAAGTGTTGACATTAGGTCGAAGATGCGTTCTTGAGAGATGAAAACCACCAGTGCAGAAAATCCTACCATCGCCAGGATCACCAGAATAATCCCTGTTATCCAGTTGCGATTGAACTGAATGCTTTGCCCTCCTCGAAGCTGACCTAGCACTGAGATCCGTGCAGTTGTCATCGCGAGCAGGCTGAAAAACAAAAAGATATACAGTGCAGGGAAAGGCGAATCACCAGTAAATGCCAGCAAGGTTCCGTAAAGGATGAACATAACGATACCATTGCGGAAACCATTCAGGGCATTTACGGAGCCGATCGAGAAGTCTGAATATACGATCCCACGCCAGCTGACCAACAAGACAAATACCATCACAACAAATTCTGGTGGCACAATCTCCGACATGCCTTGAAAGCTGCGCAGAGGACGGTTCAATAGTTCCCCCAGGCTGATCGCATAACGTGTGTACACAAGCATTTTCAAGCCGATGAAGATGTTGACGACCAATACCAGGAAGAGCACAATCCGGTGGGTCCGGGCGCGGGCATCGATGAAGGACATCAGACGGTTGACTAGGCATACCAGGATCATCATACCTGCCAGGACCAGCAATGCCTGCAAATAAGGCACGCTCTGCCCGGTGCGCATGAACAACAGGTACCACAATGCCACCCAGCTTAGTTCCATTAATATCATGGATAACAATGTGATCTCTCGCCAGGGTTTGAAAAATATATTATCCTGGAAGGGTTTTTCACCCGGTGCTGTAGTTATTTTATCCATCATTACAAAGCCGCATTCTGGATGGTTTCTTCAATAAACGGCATGTGGATGACATTCACACCCAGGCTAGGAGGCGGCTCTGTCGCCGCCAGAGATATCAAAGTAATCTGGCGTTCATGCCGCTTCAGACGCAGCAGGGTTTCCATAAGACCAGAGGACACTACCGCGGTCAAGACCACCAGGGTAGCGCCAAATGGCACCTTGGGAACCTCACGTATGAGAAACCTGTCAAATGGAGCTACAACCACTGGCGTGACGCCTGCCAGCGCCTGCAGGAGATGTGATAACTGGTTGGGAGACCGCCCCGGGGGTATCCGAAAGGGTTGGTCAGAGTTCGCCAGGCAGCCGTTTGAGATCATGCCCACACGATACCCATCATCGACACCTCTCGTTACCAGAGTAGCTGCAACACTCAACAGTCGTTCCAGCAGCGCCGGGTAGACCCCCTCCCAATAGCGATGGTAAGTCGACACGTTCAGGCACAACACAAGTACTCGTGCTGAGGTGGGTTGGTAAACCTTAACCTGGAGCTGACCGGTGCGTGCTGTTGCCGGCCAGTGAACTTTACGAAAGCTATCCTCTGGGTGGTACTCTCTGACACCCATCGGACGATTAGGGTCCTCGAAAAGCCTGCGCCGTGACCGCTGCTCACCATACGGATTTTCTGGCGGTAATTCCACCTTTTCCAGTGGGACCAGAGCCGGGAATACCGTGAGCTGTTCGACCGATCCGAGTTTTTTACTTGAGCTGAAGATCCCGAACAGATCCCCCAATTCCATCTGTGCCGGCCCGAGTGTATATACACCCCGCTTACGGAACAGCAGCGGGTATGTCCGGCGTGCCCGCTCGAACCAGCGCAGGCTGAATACGTGAGTTAGATAGCCTAGATCGGTGACATGGCTTGGCGCGAGGATCGTCTCATCCTCAGGACCAACCATTTTCGGCCAGGGGTCCTGTACCCGCAGCCAGGATAGGGGTAATAATTTTCGATTCTCGAATTCTATCTTTACCGGGTAGCATTCACCCGGAAAGGCACGCGTATATTTGAACTTTCGCTGGTAGATCACATTTTTGAGGGAACGTTTCTGCCACCACTGCGCAAGCCCTAATATCACCAGCAAACTGAGCGAGAGCGCAACCAGAAACGGTATCCGGAAGAACAACCCGATTACTGCTACACCGATCAGGATCGGATACCAGCGTTCGATTGACATTCTAGCCCTCTACTGGGACCGGGACAGCATCCACCACATCTGCAACCAGCTCTTCCATTTTCCGCCCCCGCAGTTGGGCTTGGGGCGAGATCATCAACCGGTGGGTCATCACGTGTGGAGCCAGCGCTTTGACATCATCTGGCAGTACAAAATCACGTCCGTGGATCGCCGCCCACGCCTGAGACGCCTGGTAGAGCGAGAGGGTTGCCCTCGGGCTGGCGCCGAGCTCTATTTCCGGATGGTCGCGAGTTGCCCTGGCAACACGAACAATATATTCACGGACAGGCTCTACGACGCGCACATTCCTGCGCTCTACTTGCAACTCGATAATCTCCTGCGGTGTAATCACTGCCCCCAGGTCAGGCAATGGGTCCGTCTGGCGAAACCGCTCGAGGATGTTGTTCTCCTCGGCTTCATCCGGATATCCTATCGAGATGCGCATCATAAAACGGTCGATCTGTGCTTCGGGGAGCGGGAAGGTTCCTTCCAGCTCAACCGGGTTCTGCGTTGCCATCACCAGGAACGGTCTTGGCAGGTGATAGGTAACCCCATCGATCGTCACCTGGCGCTCTTGCATGGCTTCCAATAATGCCGATTGTGTGCGAGGAGTCGCCCGGTTGATCTCATCCGCAAGGACCACCTGGCTCATGATCGGCCCGGGTTTGAATGTAAACTCCTGATCTCGCTGGTTGAACCAGTTCAAACCCGTAACATCGGACGGCAGCAGGTCCGGGGTGAACTGAATCCGGCGGTACGAACAGCCCAGTGATGCAGCCAGCGCCCTGGCCAGGGTGGTCTTGCCAATACCTGGGACATCTTCCAGTAGGATATGGCCTTCGCATAGGACGACTGCCAATGTCAGGTGAATGACATCATCTTTGCCTACGATTACTTGCTGGATATTCTGTCTCAACCGGTCTGCGTAATCAGAGATCATACCAATCCTCGTCATTGACCCATCACACGGATTTCTAAATCCTGTGTTCGCACACAATACTCAAGCCTGGTGATCGGCTGAGATTATTGGATGCATATTTCAAATCCCTTTCAGCCGATTACCTAGTTTACCAAATCATTTACCCGCTGATAATATGTTTACCCTTGCCCGAGCGATAAAGTTCACCCGTTAATAGGCACGCTTACGATGATGCTCCGGAAACATTATCCAGTGATATCCCGATGGTATAATCCCGGTCATGACCTCCCTGGTTGCCCTGGACATAGAGACAACAGGCCTGGATGCTCGCAAAGATGCCATTATCGAGATCGGTGCCGTCCGCTTCAATGAATCCCGGGTAGACGGCGAGTGGCATACGCTCATCAATCCGGGACGGCGGATCCCCCCATTCATCACCCAACTTACCGGTATAAACGACCAGATGGTACTGCGAGCCCCGGCGATCAGAGATGTCCTCGACGATCTGATCCATTTTGTTGGCAATGACCCGATCTTGGGGCAGAACATCGCTTTCGATCTTTCCTTCATCCGCAAGCAACAGAAGGCGCTGTTCTCAGTCAATGATGTTGTTGATACATACGAGATCGCATCGATCCTCCTCCCTGGAGCCGGACGCTACAGCCTGGGCGCGCTGGCGCAGGCGCTGGCAGTCCCATTCCCTGCAACCCACCGGGCGCTGGACGATGCGCATGCCACACGCGGCGTGTACCTGAAGCTTCTCGAAGAAGCGCTGCACCTTCCATTGAGCATCCTGGCAGAGCTCATCCGTCTGAGCGATCCGATTGAATGGTCCGGCTACTGGTTCTTCCGCCAGGTATTGCGCGCCCGCAGCAAGGAGATCGTCTCAGCCGACCAGGTGCGCCATGCTTATGCCGGACCGATCTTCGAAGATCGTTATCTCCAGCCGTCAGCACCTCTTCAGCCGCTGACCCAGCCGGTCTCCCTGGATATCAGTGAAGTCACCGCAACCCTCGAACCGGGTGGTGCCGTTTCGAGAGCATTTCCACAATACGAATACCGCTCTCAGCAAGTAGCTATGCTAGAAGCAGTCGCCTTGGCAGTCTCCGATGGACGGCACCTGCTGGTAGAGGCAGGCACCGGGACAGGAAAGAGTATTGCCTACCTGATACCGGCGGCACTATGGGCGTTGGAAAACAACACCCGGGTAGTCATTTCAACCAACACCATCAACCTGCAAGACCAACTGATCAACAAAGATATCCCTGACCTTCGTTCTGCTTTGGGATTGGACCTGCGCGCCACAGTGCTTAAAGGTCGTTCGAACTACCTTTGCCCGAGGCGCTTTGAAAACCTGCGCAGGCGAGGACCGGAGACTGCTGAGGAGATGCGTGTTCTGGGGAAAATCCTGGTCTGGCTGCAGAGCACAGTCACCGGCGATAGGGCTGAGATCAACCTCAATGGTCCGGTAGAGAGAGAAGCCTGGAATCGCATCTCTGCCGAGGATGAGGGCTGTACCACGGAGACCTGCATCAAACGTACCGGCGGCATCTGTCCATATTACAAGTCACGCCAAGCAGCACAAAGCGCCCACATCTTGATCGTCAACCATGCCCTTCTGCTGTCAGACGTTGCCACAGGCAGCCGGGTGCTGCCTGAATATGATACTTTGATCGTGGATGAAGCCCACCATCTTGAAGATGCCACCACCAACGCCTTGAGCTTCCGCCTGACCCAGGCCGCTATCGATAGAATGCTGAGGGAGCTTGGGGGGCCCAAATCCGGCGCTCTCGGCTGGCTGCTGGCAGCTGCTGAAGATATCCTCTCGCCTGGAGATTTCGCCAGCCTGAATCACCTGGTCGATCAGGCGACCGACTATGCATTTCAGTTCGAGAGTCTGGCAAAAGAGTTCTTCATCGCGATCGAGAAATTTATATTCGAACAGCGCGAAGGTCGACCCCTTGGCATGTACTCTCACCAGGAACGGATACTGCCAGCCACGCGCGCCCAGCCCGCCTGGGAGGAAGTGGAGCTTGCCTGGGAAGATACCCAGCGAACTATGAAGTCACTCATCGACACGCTGACAAAACTGCTGCAGGCCTGCGCCGAGATCATCGAGAGCTTCCACGAAGAGGATGAGGAGGTATACAGCCGGTTGAGCAACTTGTACCGGCGTCTTTCGGAGGTAAATGACAACCTGAATGCCATGGTCTTTAAGCCCGACCCGGAACGCATTTACTGGGTGGAAATCAATATCAACAACCGCCGCCTGGCAGTAAATGCCGCCCCGCTGCATATCGGTTCTCTAATGCAGCAGCATCTGTGGAATCAAAAAGGTGCCATGGTCTTGACATCCGCGACATTGACTGCCGCCGGGGAGTTCGATTATCTGCGCAGCAGACTGTATGCTGAAGATGCGTATGAATTAGCCCTAGGCTCGCCATTCGATTATGAGAGCGCGGTGCTGCTCTATATTGCTAATGATATCCCAGAACCAAGCGATCGACACGGGCATCAGAGAGGGGTCGAAGCCAGCCTGATCCGGTTGTGCAAGGCAACCGGAGGCCGCACTCTGGTCCTGTTTACCTCATATGACCAGCTCCAGCGCACATCAAAGGCAATAACGCCGGTTCTGGCAAAGGACGACATTATCGTTTATGAACAGGGGGACGGCGCCTCCCCGCACAGCCTGTTGGATACCTTCCGCAGTACAGAGCAAGCCGTCCTGCTGGGGACGCGCGCATTCTGGGAAGGCGTAGATGTGCCTGGAGAGGCGCTTTCCGTGTTGGTAATCGTTAAGCTGCCTTTTGATGTCCCCTCAGACCCTATCGTAGCCGCTCGTTCGGAGACATTCGAAGACCCGTTCTATCAGTATTCACTCCCAGAAGCGATCCTGCGCTTCCGCCAGGGATTTGGGCGTTTGATCCGCACCCAATATGACCGCGGTGTGGTGGTAGTCCTTGACAGGCGAATCATCACCAAGCGCTACGGGCATTTATTCCTGGATTCAATTCCGACCTGCACCACTAAAGTCGGACCTTCAGCTCAACTGCCGGAGTTGGCAGCCAGATGGCTGAACCTGTAATCCACCTATGGATTACCTACGACTATTCCTGGCTGATGACGACATTCCCCATCGCCAGATCGACCGACAGATCGACCCGGTTATCAGAAGAATCATAATCGGTTGATTCGTAAACATTCCCAGAGTCCAGGAACCCTTCCGGTAAATCCACATCCACCAGGGCAGTATCCGTATCGACTCGCACGCCAACCCCGCGGGGCACAACAATCACGATCTGTCCGATAGCGCCGCTAACATGGGCCGTATAACGACCCCGCTCGGGGAGCAGAACCTCGGTCCGGCCAACAGCAGTATTGACGGTCAGCGTCTCCAACTGTAGATGCCTTATATCTACATCCATCGCTCCTGCGCCAATACCTAAGGTCAGCTCAAGGGGGATTGCCTCCGTCAGCGTGAAGATCCACTCCTGGCCTTGCGTGGTGTTGAACGGCACAAACCCCTGGACGCTGGTATCTCTGAGGATATATGTCCCATCCCCTGAGCTGACAGAATAACTGGTCTGCACTTGATCATTCGTATCACTCGAAATACTGCCCGTCAGGAGAGTCTGCGGTTGGGAGGCTGTCCGTACCTGCATCTCCCCTGCCCCACCTTCGAGGATAACCTGGGCCTGGGTTGCCCCGTTCAGGCTCTGTTCGAAATTATTCCCGTTTAGCGCAGTGCCGCTGGCAAATGATGTTCCGAACAGCCAGAGTGAACCGAGCAGGATTGCCACAATGACGATCATCCCGGCGATCGAAGCCCAGATTGAACGGCGCGCAACCAGGATATCGAAGCCAATGGCAATGATCAGGATCGGCCACAGGGTGAAGATCATCTGCCAGATGCTCACATTCAGGTATCCTAGATTAGCGAGCAGGAAAATCACACCCAATCCGAGGATGAATGTGGAGGCGACCAATCCTTCTCGTTTGAATATGCTGTCCAATCCAATCACGATCAGCAGCAGAGGCCAGAACTGCCAGATCAGGCTCCAAACATTCCCGCTGATGTAACCCAGGTTGCTCAGGAGAAGGAACAAACCGATGATGATCAATAGTAGTGGGAAGAAAAGACCGATCTTTTTTCGTTTCGGTTTAGTATTGTTTGCGTCCATGTTGACCACGTCAGACACCCGTTTCTCGACCCAGCATCGTGCGGATGATCAAGAATTCCACCCACACCAATCAAGATGATCGGTACAGCATACGCCATCAAGGAGCCGCTGAAAGCGCCGAAGGCGACGCCGATAATACCCAGGACACCTGCCGGTATCCAGGCCCACTGCATCTTCCCCTCCGGTGTTGGCACTCTGGCCACGACAGCGAATGTCAGCGCCATCCCGATGAAGAACAGAGCCACGAATCCGGTATCGGGCAGGAAGTCATCGACAGCCAAAGCCACAGCCAATGATAGCAGCACACCAGCAGGGATTATCGCCCACCAGAATTCGCGATTGAGCAGATAAACCACCAGGAAGCTCAATCCTATCCCCCCAAGGATGATCGTCCCACTGAGAAGGCTTCCCAGCTCAGGGGCGAAGGCATCCAGGGCGATAACAAGGGCAATACCCAAAAGCGTGATGCCAGGAATTAACCCCCACCAGTTCATGCGATTGGATATAAATACAGATAGAAAGAACAAAGCTCCCAGACCGAATACCAATGCCCAGAATAGACTTCCGAATTGAAAGTCTAACAGGTTTTGGAGTAAAAATAAGATCCCGCCGACAATCAGCAGGCCCCCCCACAAAAATCTGGACTGAAGCATATTATTCACTGTATTCCTCCTCACTTCAGGTTGAATGTATAATCCTCAAGAGTTTAATGGTGGCTATGCGCAGTGCCTTTTGACAGTACCTGGGCATCCACTTCTTCCGATCATGACTACAAAATCGACTGGTTTGCACCTCTCATTTCTGCCTCGATCAAATCTTGTTTCAAATCCCACAGCTTCTGTGTCAGCGAGACATGGTAGATATGCGGATACATGATACGCCGGACTCCCGGGTCTAGCCGCTCAACATCAGCCATCCGCTGCTTCCGAATATCATCGATCCCAGGCTGGTCGTACACCAGCTTGCCTTCTTCCATGATATCGATATGCAGTGTCTCGACCTCGGAAATTTCTTCCCTGGGCAGAGTGCGATATTTGGTATGGTCCATCGGATGCCGGAGCATTATGGTGTCCATTTGGTGCGGGTCTTCGTCTTGCAGACTTAATAGATCGGCGGACGCGTTTCCACGTTGGTCATAGATACGCCAAACATGCTTATTACCAGGGTTTGGCGTTTTTGAGGGAGATTCAGATATCTTTAACGCGGGCACCCAAATCTGATCCTGGCAGACAGCCACCAGTTTATAGACACCGCCCAGGGCAGGTTCGCCCCAGGATGTGATCAGCCGGGTACCAACCCCATAGACCAGCCGGTTGATAAGCTTTTCTGGATCAACCCCATATCTGGGCGCTTCTTCGGCGATCTGGGTAATAATCTGCCAGATGACCAGCTCATCCAGGTTGTTGGACAAAACGATCGAGACATCTTCAAACCCAGCTTCATCCAGCATCCGGGCAGATTGAATGCTCAGATACGCCAGGTCACCCGAATCCAAACGAATGCCAACAGGTTTATGGCCTTTCCGCTTCAGCCTCTCGAACACCTTGATAGCATTGGGCACCCCGCTTTCCAAAGTGTCGATCGTATCAACCAGCAGCAGACAATCATCGGGGTACACGTCCGCAAAGGCTTGAAATGCTTCCAGTTCACCTTCTCCCAGCGCAATGAAAAGCTGCACCATACTGTGTGCATGTGTGCCTTTAGGAGGTATATCCAGGACAGCAGAAACGCCCACATTGGAGCTGTAATCGGCGCCCCCAATTAGAGCAGCCCTTGCTCCAACGATAGCGCCCCTCTCGTGCGCCCTGCGCAGCCCGAATTCCATCAGCAGCTGCCCGCGACCGATCTCACGGATGCGGGCTGCTTTCGTGGCAATCAGGGTTTGGTAGTTGAGCTGGTTCAGCAGCGGGGTTTCCAGGATCTGAGCCATCGCAACCGGTCCCTGGACAACAGTCAGCGGAGTGTGTGGGTGGACGACACGTCCTTCTGGAATCGCGCGCATACTGATGCCGCTGAAGTCGCCATTCTTCCCCAACCAGCCTAGAAAATCATCCCCAAATAATGGTCCCTGATTGCTGCTTCTTAAACTGCGCAGGTATGCGATGTCCACCGGACGAAAATGGGCTTCAGCCATCCAGTCCAACAGACTTTCCAGACCGGCATTGATGCAGAAGCCCGCTTTATGCGAACCATAATCCGGATAGCTGCGGAAGTAATGATCGAACTGCACGGGCTTCTCATGCAGCCCCAGGCGGTAATAAAGCTGCGCCATAGTCAGCTGGTACATATCGGTCATCAGAATACCTTCGGCGATACCTCGCTGATCTTTATTCAAGGTATATCTCTCCTGACTTAGCGGATGGCAACCGAGCCAACCCCGATCTGAATGTCCAGATCGATTTTGTTCACGGCTTCATTGAAATCTGGCGACTGGTAGACACCACCTTGGCGGGGGAAACGATCCCTGTCAACAACCACGCTGGAGAGGCCAGACTGCGAGCGGATACTTGCCGCAACACCTTCGGGAATGCGCATCTCCACAGAAGCAGCACCGGATTCAATACGAGCGCGAGTGAAACCAGCGTTGGCAGGGAATGTGATCGCCGTTGCGTTGGCTCCGGACTTCAGATACAGCTCGTCCAATTGTATATCGGTCAGGTCCAGCCGAGAATCACTGGCTCCAGTCTCCACTTCCAGCACCAATCGTATGGCGTTCGTGAGAGATATATCCCAATCCAGTGTCGAGCCGGGCAGCCATGCAAGGCTGTCCGGATTCAGCCGGATATCCAATTGGTCGCCTTTCTGTGATTGATGCAGCTCGATGCCTCCTGAAAATTCTCCCGAGAGCAGCATGCCCTCCGGCGCGCTGGAGTTAACCACCAGCTTCCCCGCCCCATGCTGCAGCTTCACCCTCGCACGCAGTGAGCTGTCCAGTGGCACACTGATCTGCTCGCTCTCCTGCCTGCGCCGGAAGGACGATCCCCAAATGATCCACGCACCGATCGCGATCAACACCAGAGGCCAGATGATGCCCCAAATGTTTATACCCCCCAGCAAACCCAGATTATCCAGCAACAGCACGCCGCCGATAATTACCAGTAGAGACCCCCAGAACAAAGTACCCCGGCCCATATTGCTCTCCTTTTAATAAATATACGATGCTTTTTCAATATAGTTGTAATTCAATTCTTACGTATGAAATATATTCAATTTTACCTCAACCTGGAAACCAGGTGACTCTGATGTAAAATGGGTCATTGGGAGTTGCCGTGACAGGTGGCAGATGTGGCCACATAACCCCTGCACCACGGTGATTCCCAGAGAGCCAGTAAAATTATGCCTCCAAGAAGTGGATAATACGCATGGATACCACCACTGAAATGCGCCATTCGGCGATAAATGATTTTTACCGGGCACGCGGCCAGGCAACCCTGAGAGAGCTGATAGCTCACTTGACCGGAAAATCTATTGAGCTGCTCTCCTACGAGGACGTCAGGCAGAAGCTGCGCGCCGAGGGCGTCAGCGAACGCACTTTGAAAGAGATCCCATTGAACGCCATCGTAGGAAGCGTAGGCAGATATTCCGATTTCACACGTGATTTCTTGCCGTTGAGGGATTCTGACCGGGAACGCTGGATTCGCGTTCAACTGGCTGCGCATGGCATGACCGGTTTGCCCCCTATCGATGTCTACCAGATCGGTGAAGCATATTTTGTTATCGATGGCAACCATCGTGTCTCGGTAGCCAGGCAGCTCGGCGCGAAATTTATCCAGGCATTTGTGACTGAAGTATATTCTCGCGTGGAGTTCACCCCGGACACACAACCAGACCAATTGATCATAAAGTCGGAATATGTGGGCTTCCTTGAAAAAACCCGCCTGGACGTGCTGCGTCCGGAGTTGGATTTCACTGTCACCACGCCAGGAAAATTCCCCCTGCTGGAAGAGCATATCCAGCTTCACCGATATATTATGGGCATCGATCAGCCACAAGAACCCCCGTTCGACGAGGCTGTGACAGACTGGGCAGATAATGTCTACATCCCGGTCGTCGAATCGATCCGCAAAAGCGGTCTTCTGCGCTACTTCCCTGGTCGAACAGAGACAGATCTTTACATATGGATCTCGAAATACCAGCAAGAATTAGAGAACCATCTAGGGTTCAGCGTTCGCCCCGATACAGCTCTTGGTAATCTATCCACCACCTTTGACACAGAAGATGCCGGTATTATCAAGCGGCTGCGGACGAAACTGCGCCAGCTGATCATACCGAAAAGATTCGTCGCCGGACCGCAAGCGGGTCAGTGGCGTACAGAAATCCTGGCCGTACGCCCGATTGAATACCTGTTCCCCGAGATTCTCGTGCCGATCGATGGCAAAGAAACCAGCTGGTTTGCCCTGGAACAAGCAGCAGTCATCGCTCAGCGGGAGGACGCCAACCTGGAAGGATTGCATGTTGTTCCATGGGAGGAAGATCAGGAAAAACCAGACGTGATGGCGATTCAGGAGGAGTTTGCCTGGCGCTGCAAGCAACTGGGAATTAGAGGGCGTTTGGTAGTTGCCGCAGGGGATATTACGGATGAGATATGCCGCCGCGCGGTTTGGACCGATCTGGTAGTCACGACCTTGCTCCACCCTCCCGGACCACAACCATTTGACCGCCTTGACTCAGGCTTCCAGAAATTGATCCAGCGATGCCCGCGTCCCGTGATGACAACCCCCCGGCAATCTTCACCCATGAACCGGGCACTGTTAGCCTACGATGGCAGCCCCAAATCCGATGAGGGATTATATCTATCGGCTTATCTGGCTGAGAAGTGGAAGATACCCCTATCGGTCGTCACAGTGTTCAAGAACGGGCGAATCAAGCCAGAAACCCTGCTTAAAGCCAAGCTCTATCTTGAAGATATGGGCATAGAAGCCCGCTATCACGCCATGAAGGGGGAGATCGTTGAGAATATCTTGCGGGTTGTGGAAACGGATAAGATCGATCTGATCGTTACCGGTGGGTACGGTTTTAGCCCTGTGATCCAGGTCGTCCTGGGCAGCACTGTCGACCGGCTGTTGCGGGAGACATCTATTCCTGTGCTGATCTGCCGCTGATTTTTCTTTCCGCCTTACTAAACTCCCTTTTTGGGCGTTGATTTGCCTCGCTTTTCAGATTTCTTTCCAGATTGTGATTCCGCCAGCTGTTCTGCCACCTGCTCAACAGGTAGATCAGCCCCCAGGGTTTCACGAAGATACCATTGATGGCTTATGATCCACAGGTAAAGATCAGTCTCCGTCCGGTCTGGGAAATCCACCATAATGTCCAATTCCCGGATGATCTCAAGCAGCGGCAGGTATACATTTTGGTACCAAGATATTAGCGCTTCATCGTACTGTACCTCAACCGCGCGCTGCTCCCCCAGGTACCAGCGGTGAGCGTCGATATGCTCTTGCAGCCGCTCGTATTGACCCGGGATGCTTGCCTTTAGATCCACATCGGGGATTACTTCGTTGAAGCGGGTCTGTCTGTTAAATTCGGCTCTCTCCTGAGCAACGATCACTTCATCCAACCAGTCTGCTTCTCTGTAATACAGAGACCAGGCGCCGCAGCTGCTTCAATGGGTAATCCTCCAGGACCATCCGGGCAGCTTCAAGTTTGGCGCCTTCCTCAAGATCTTCTATGTTTACCTGGTCATCCATGCTTTCGTCGCGAATGCTCTGGCGTAAGTAGTACTGGTATCTTATTGCCCATAAGTACAGATCGGTCTCCGTCTGATCAGGAAACAGATCCAGGATGCCTTGCTCGTGGAGCACACTCACGAGAGGTAGATACACTGTTTCATACCAGGAGAGCACCGCTGTTTGGTAGGGGATGTCTTGCTTTTCCTGTTCTCCCAGATACCAGCGGTGCACGGAAATATGCTCCGTCAATTGTGAGTATTGCCCTTGGCGCTCTGTCAGTATCTGATTACCTGGCCTTAGTTTATCCAGTCCGGTTTTTTCGAGGAACACTGCTCTTTCTTTCTGGATGGCAAGTTCGCTCATCTGCACATCCGGCGGTATGTAGAACGGGACTACGATTTCTGTAACGAATGCATCAACAAATTCTTGTCCCCACTCACGCGCAACTGAGACACGGTGATTACCATCCTTCACGAAATAGATCTCCCCCATTTTATACAGCTCAACCGGCGGCAAGATGATATCTGCGTAATGAGCTTTATCAATGCTCAGCCAACGACCTCTGGTGCGGGTTTGCAGCGGGAGAAAAGCACGGTCGAATTCCCGGTAGCGTCCAAAGCTGCCGACGATCTTATCGATGGGCACCTGCTTCAAGCCTGCGTAAGACTGACTCTTGATGGGCATCTTTTCCCGCACATCATCGAACGGAAGCAGCTCATTACTCTCACCCCTTATCCATGTGAGCACTCTCCGCCAGAACGCTTTGCGGCGAGCGCGATCAAAATCCATCTCAGCCATCTTGTCCAATGACAATCAGCACCGTCCTTTAGAATTCACTCTTAATTGGTAATTCTGCAATCTTGTTATTGTGGGATGCGTGCCAGAATAGATTCCCGGTACCCGAATGTGTTGATGATCTGTACATCTTCATAACATGTTTCCACAACTGCATCCGGCCGGTACAAGTGGATATGGCCGTGGAAATGATATGCTGGACGGAATACCTTGATGAACCATCGAAACGCATCGATCCCCTGGTGTGCCAGATCATCTCCATCGTGTATCCCTCGTGGGGGGGCGTGGGTAACAAATACGTCCAGGTACCGCCCATACTCCAACTTATTGCGGAATAGTCCCGGGAGTAAAGCGAAGACATGCCTCCACATCTCTGCCTGGGAGTACTGGTACAGACCATTCCGGTAGCGCAGGCTGCCCTCTACCCCAGCCAGGAGTGTATTTTGATATTTATCGGTCCTGCGATGCAGATCGATCCCACCTAAAGGTCCATTCCGCTTTCCAGCAGTGCTGTACTCGACCTCTTTATCGTGATTGCCGCGTACGAAGAACAGCGGCACATTCAGCGTGCTGATCACATATTCCAAATAATAATATGGCAGATCACCACAACCAATCACCAGATCAATATCTGAAAACCGCTGGCGAATGTGTGGGCTGTATATTAATTGAACGATGATATCGCTCAATGACAGGCTTTTCACTCTCGGCTGCATCCTTCGCTATTTTTAATAATATAGGACATACGCTCTTGGGGGAGAGATGACCCAATTCCCTCGTGAACTGCGTAACTTCTATAACAAATATCTCGTTGGGACATTAGCAGGTATACCTTCGTGCCAGTCGTTGTCTCTTTACGGCTTGAGGATCACCCCTCGAGCATTTGTAAGATTTCCGGGATTTTCTCCCTTGCCGCCTGCTGACCGAGTTTAAAGAGGCTCTGTCGCCTGGAAAACCTCAGATAAGTATCCCCTGCCAAATCGGGACATATCAGGCAGTCGGCATCGTCGATCCCACGTCCAGCGTTGCGGATCAGGATTTCCACCGCGTTGATCCCCATTCCCAATGCTCCCAAACGGGGTCTGGGTGAGGGCATCATGATATCTACGGCGATCACGTAATCTGCCCCGATCGTCCGCAAGATACTCACCGGGAGGTTATCAGTTACACTACCATCTCCTAATACCCTTCCGTCAATCATTACCGGAACGATGAATCCCGGGACTGCGCAGCTTGCACAGAGCGCTGGTGCCAGCCGTCCACTCTGCAACGCGACCGATCTGCCTGTGATCAAATCGGTAGCCATCGCTACGAATGGAGTCGACAAATCTGAGAAGTCCAGATCTCCAAACTTAGCCACCAGCCAACGCTCGAGCCTTCCAAAGCTAATAAATCCATATTTAGGCCAGACCGGGCGGGCGAAGTGCCACCACCTGATCTTGGCAGCTTCCTGCAGCATCTCCTCAAGACCTATCCCGGTGCAGTAGATACCACCAACCAGCGATCCAGCACTCGATCCTGCGACGTAATCGAAGGTCAAACCGGCAGATAACAATTCGGTGAGAACACCTAGATGAGCCCAACCCCTCACAACACCGCCACCCAGGGCAAGACCAATTTTTTTGTATGTCATAGGAATTATTATATCGGAATTAGCATTGACACGCATCCTTACAAATGCTATATTTCCTCCAGCTTTCTACGACGGAGCATACATATGAGCGCGGGGAGAACAGCACTGGTACTGGCGGGGGGAGGTCTAAGCGGAGCCGTCTACGAGATCGGCGCTTTGAGAGCGATCGACGACTTATTAATCGACCGAACTGTGAATGATTTCGATATTTATGTGGGTACCAGCGCCGGTGCTCTGGTATCTACGTTCATCGCCAACGGGGTTAGCCCGGAAGCCATGCTGAAAGCCATTGACGGATCCAATCCCGATGTAGAACCACTAGAACCACGCCATCTATTCAATCTGAACTACAGGGACCTGTCCGGCTGGGCGAGAACCGTTCCCTTCAAGATGATCAACCTTTGGACGAAGTCCTTGCTTAATATCACTCAATTGACCATATTCGACCTGATCTGGTCGATAAGCAACACCCTCCCAACCGGCATGTATGATGGTATGGGACTGGAGAGATATGTGCGGCAAACGCTCAAGCAATTGGGTAAGAGCAATGCTTTCAGCGATCTGGATAGAAAGCTTTTCGTGGTCGCAACCGACCTTGCCAACGGCGAGCGGCAGGTCTTTGGACCAGGTTACGATGATGAAACACCGATCTCTCTCGCAGTGGCAGCTTCATCAGCCCTGCCGCTTCTATACAAACCCATACGTATCTCTGGGAGAGATTATACGGACGGCGGTCTGCGCGGGAACGCCAGCATCGACTTGGCGATTGAGCAAGGCGCCTCGCTGGTTGTATGCATCAACCCCCTGGTACCCATCGGCTATGGTGAGCTAGATGCAGGTGGATTAGAGCCAGACCTGGACCACGTTCAAAGCATCGTCAATCAGATGCTGCGGATATCTACTCACTCTGGACTCGAGTACCACATCAAACAGATACGCCGTGCTCACCCAGAAGTCGACATTATCCTCATTGAACCGAGTCCCAAAGACAGACACCTGTTTGCAAGTAATCTGATGGGCTATTCAGATAGGATCGTCCTCGGTCATCGTGGATTCGAATCGGCCACATTAGACCTAGCGGAAGACTATTCCGTATATAAGCAAATCTTGGGGAGCCATGGCATACCCATCTCGCCCAGGCTGGTCAACGAAGAGATTTTTGAGATCCAGCAAGCAGGTTACGATCCTCAAGTGATACGGCGGATTCTTGAGGCCAGGAAAAAGGCATGTGGGCGCAGCAAATTCGACACTCCGGTCTGCAGGCTGACCAGGGTGCTGACAGACCTGGAAATGACCCTTGAGGCTCAATACCCGAATTAATGTTCGGGATAAGGCTTAGGAAGCGGGATTCGGTTGGTGTTTCGGGAAGCAGCCTAAAATTCAATCCCCTTTTCAATGAGGATATCTCGATAGGCGGCTTGACCGTGGTGGAAAATATCTGCAAGGGCATAGGACTTATGTAGTGGCCCCTTGACCTTCAGCCGCCCGCTGCCAACCGCTTTGCGAAGCGGAAGCTCTCCCAGCATTATCTCGTGAAAGTCATCTGCGCTTAACTGCACATCAAAATCCGGGCGCATCTTCGACCCACCATAATGGATGTCGATCGGTTTAACGCGAGCGTTTATGGCAAGCTCTGCGACCGGGTCAGTAAAGCGCAGCCGAATGATCAGCTTTGATGCTGATACCGAGTCGGCTGCGGCTGGATCTCCTCGCCCTATATATTGAAATACTGTCTGTAGTACGGCGATTAACTGGTCTGAAGATTTAAATACTGGCATTTGTTGATTTTCTTACCCTGCTATTTTGGAAAGCTTGGGGTCATGTGGCTGGCAGTCCGGGTGTCCGCTGACTGAGGTCAGATCACCCGAAGAGCACGGATTTTCGCTGAGACAGCCTTAGGAAGATCATTTCCTGGATGATATTCCGTACCTGGTCGGATAGCTGTGTGGTAAGCACAACGTTGGAGGCCTCGTCAGGAGCGTAATTGTCCGTAGGGATCGGCTCTCCCACGTCGATATACCACTTTGTCGGCAGCGGGATAAAGCCCAACGGACCCAGCCAGGGCCAGGTAAGGGAGATGGGGAAGAAAGGAAGCCCTAACAGGTTGGCGATCATAGGAGACTTCGCCAGTGAGACATAGGTCTCTTCAGCCCCAACGATAGAAACCGGCAGGATCGGTGCACTTGTGTTCAGCGCCATGCGTACGAAACCGCCTCTCCCGAAGCGCGCCAGCTTATACCTGTCTTTGTAGAGCTTGCTTACCCCCTTGATACCTTCTGGGAATACGGCAACCAGCTGCTCTTGTTCCAGCAGTCGTGTCCCGTTATCCTCACTCGCCAATGCCTGACCGGTTTTGGTCATCAGTGAGGAAATGAATGGCACAGTTGGGAACCAGTCGGCATACAGCGTCCGAACGATCCGCTGGGTTGGGTGTTCGTTGTACACAGCGGTCCCCAGCATTGACCCATCCCAGGGAAGCTGACCCGAGTGATTGGCAACCAGCAACGCTCTACCCTCTTCTGGAATATTCTCTAAGCCGGTGATCTCAACGCGCCAGTATTTGTAATACATAAAGTCGAAGAACGGTTTTACGGCATCGACGACTTCCATGTCTAGCCCCCACTCATCCGTTTCATAATCACCAGAGAGTTCTACGCCGCAAGATGTCCCCCTGGTACTCAAGCGTGTAGTTCAGCATGTACCAGACGCCCTTCCAGGTATCGATGTCAAATATATCCTCCCCGATGGAGCTGCGAAGCTTTTCCAGAATCCCTAATACAATTTCAGGGGATATATTTTGCAGATTCTCTGAGATTAATCTCAGCAGTCTACGTGGGGAGAATGGCGGCGGGGAATACTCGGGTGTCAATACCCGCACGCGATCAATCAGCCGGTCTAACTCTGCTGATAACTGCTTCCGCAGGTCTTGCTCATCCGTTGCGTCTGGGGACTCCTCCGCAACATTCACAGCAACTTCCAAAGTCTCGAGGTGTTCGGCCTCCAAGACATCATCTCCTTCTTCTGATGGTAAATGGACCCGGCAAAACTCAGAGCCTTCGAGGCTGTAATTTTTACATTGTGCCCCTGCTTTGGTAAGTGCAGAGCATTGGATACGAACACCAGTCTCATTCGTCATCATTTTTCTCCATCCGCCCCTCAGGTATCGTTGTATTACGCTCCCGGCTGCGCCGGCGCCTTTCCATCGTGTCCCGCAGCCTTTCCTCATCCAGTGCTAATCGCGCTGAGCCTGGCTTGAACTGGCTTACTCTTTGCTTACTTGCAAATTCTCTTAATGCTTCTTCAGATGTATAGGCTGGCTCATACCCTAAAATATCTTTCATCCGGGTCGTATCTGCAACCCATGGATAGCGTATGTAATCCACATCATAGGGGATTGAGCGGTCAGCACCCCCGCCGCCCAGCAGACCACTGCCCAAGTATGCAAACCAATGCAGGATCGGGGCAGGGTATTTACCTGCCAAGGCAACCAGCTTGCGCAACGGCATGACGCCCTCTGCCGCAACGTTATAGGCTCCATCAAAGTCGCTCTTTATGCAGTGGACGAGTGAATGGACTACGTCTTCTTCATGTACCAGCTGCATGAGTGGGTCGAAGCCCAGCAGCACAGGCACTATGCGCTCGGAGAGATAACGTGTCGCCGGTGTCACTGCCACTGGACCGATGATGTTAGGATAACGCAGGATGGACAGGCTGACCTGAGGATTTTGTTTGCGAAAGCCATTACAGAAGGCTTCGATCTCGACCAGATCGCGCGTAATGCCATTTTTCCTGCTGCCCGATATTGGACTTTCCTCGCGAAGGAAAGCCGAATTTCCGGGTCTGGCTCCATACACCACGGTGCTGCTCTTGAAGACGATCTTGCGAACTCCCGCCTGGGCACAGGCGCCGAACACTTTCATCGTTCCCATCACGTTCAGATCGAAAGCGCTTTCAGAGAGATGCGTTTCTTCGATAAACTTGAGATGGCAAACCGTGTCGACTGATTCTGTTTGAAACAGCTCCTCAAGCAGCGGGTTGCGAACATCGGCTTCGATCATGTCCAGACCCTCTAACCCAGGATCGGGCGGTTCGGTATCCAGACCAATCACGTGATATTCATTTTCCGCCAGCAGGGCGGCAGCAACACGTCTCCCCCATTGATTCGCTACCCCGGTAACTAACACCACGCGTTTACCCGCCATATAATTGCTCCTGGTAGTTCATTCTATTTCAGATCTTGAGTGCTGCTCTCGCTCGCTGGCGCTTGAAATCATACATTTCATCGGTGACAATCTTATCGTAAGAACGCAGTTCGGATAATGCGAACTGATGTTTGTTAAACAATCTGGCGATCTCGTTGACCTGCTCCTTGGTGATGTGTCTCCCGATAGTGAAGTCTTCAAATTTACCTTCCATCGCCAGCAGGATCGTCTCCGCCAGGCAGGCATATGCCCTCCTGGATGGTAAGCCCAAATCGTATCCCCAATCAATCTCCACAGGCATCAGGGCCTCGCCGCCTTTGATCACCAGGACATCGGGGCGTCGAACGGCATCTAACGGGTCGATATCCGGCGGCTGGGCAACGTCACAGATGACCGCTCCTGGCTTACATTCTAATATATCCATGACCGGCGTTCCAATAGATGAAGTGGCTGTGATGATCAGATCACACCTGGCGAGCAGGCCATTTGGACTTGTGGCAAAGCTCACGCAAGTACCAGGAGACTCTTGCCGTATCCTGTTTGACAGCTCAACCAGCTTGCTTTTTTCTTTTGAAACAAGTAAGACCTCTTGAACCTGTGGAGCCAGCAGCCGGGCACAGGCTGACCCGATTGAACCGGTCGCGCCAATTACCATCAGCCTTGCCAGGCTGAGCTCATTTAATCCCATCCGTCTGCTGGCCTGTTTGGCAGACTCAATCGTTGTATAGACAGTCAGGCTGTTGCCGCTCGTTATAGCAATATCCAGCTCGCGGGCAACCGTTTCCCCTGCATCACCAACCACACTGGTATATGCACCTAAACCCATGATCTTTGCGCCTTGCCTCTGTGCACTGCGAGCCGCGATAGCCAGGCGCTTATACGTGAATTTCTCGCTGCGCAGCATCATCTGGCGCGGGGTAGTGCCCAAGGTGTAAAGATACCCCTCAACTCTTTGGCCTGTCGTCGGAGAATGCCCCCCCGTCATACGGGATAGATAGACCGGTGGTACCCATGCAGCGATCCATTCAAGCACTGATTCCGGTAACAATCGGGTCCATCCAAAGGATGGATGCTCTCGGATATATCTGACTTGCAGAGGATGGATTACGAAAGCAAATCGGTTAGTGCCATCATCCATCTGCATCAACTCGCTGGCAGATGCCTACCTCTACTTTGCAAGCAGATCGCCGTATCCCTTCTCTTTGAGCAATACAGGATAAACTTTGTAAAGCGGCTGAACAGCAGGCAAGAGCTTCAAGATTTTTGGAATCGGACCATCTGCTACGATCTGTTTCTTTGAGAGAGCAGAGACCAGGTTTACTTTACCTTGCCAGAATGAATGAGCGACATCGGCTTTCATCGTCATCAATATGTCCGGCTTCAAGTCGCATTCGCCGTGAATGACGTCAACGTATGCATCGGGCTGGCTGGGCTTATCCCTGGCATTGATGGTATTCATTGCATCCGGGTCAGTATAACGGAACTGGATGATTATTCCGGCCTTGGCAATCTTTGGCCCCACTTGCGGGTCTAGCTTTGCCTGATCCATCAACGCTCCTACACAATCGTAGAATTGATCGGCATCCCGAAATACGCCCATTCGGAAAATCTCCCTTCGCACAATATTTGATGCTGGATATAAAGTCAGGCAAATGTCGAGCCATTTGCTAGAAAACCGCCATTTAGCAAGATTAGATTGGAATGAAATTTGTGACGGCTTGCCAAGTATAGTGGAGAAATATAGGCAAGTCAAGCAGCAGCAAATGCGGGATTCTGCAACAAGTACGATAATGAAGAACGAAAGGCTGAGCAGGGGCCAACAGGCGCCATAGATGAGTTGAAACAGTTATTGGAGGCAAAAATCTGGGGGAAGAGTGCCATTTGGGGCAATAAGTCAAGGCGGCTCGAGCAACAAGTCCGCAGCCTGGGGAAGAACAGAGGACCAGAGCAAGACAGGGCGAGTGGTTGGCGTCCTCAAAAAAGGCCAACCGGCA
>CAVPYB010000005.1:0-274139 GCA_963709875.1 uncultured Chloroflexia bacterium
ATCTATGTCTACAGCCGAGTGGCAGGTGAGCGGGTGATGGCCTCGATCACCCAGTTTCTGGAAAAGAAGCTCCGCCTGCGGGTCAACCGGGAAAAGAGCAAGGTGGCCTATGTGAGCGAAGTTAAGTTCCTGGGCTACCGGATCTTATCCGACGGGCGACTGGCAATTGCGCCGGAAAGCCTGAAACGCATGAAGCAGCGAGTGAAGCAGATCACGCGGCGCAACCGGGGAATTAGTCTGGCAGCTATGATCGAGCAGCTGAATTCCTTCCTAAGCGGGTGGGTGGTGTTCTGGGCTTCAGCTTCTACTATTGAAGAACAGGCGGGGTGCGAATACGGATATCCCGCAAGAGCCTGGAACGGGTGAAACGCAGAATACGACAACTGACTCGACGCAACCAGGGCAGGTCGTGGCATGAAATCAAAGCCCGATTGGAAGTCTACATCAGAGGCTGGGTGAACTATTATGCTCTGGCAGATGCCATGAGCCATACGACCCGGCTGGATGAATGGTTGCGAAGACGAATGCGTCAATTGGCGTGGAAACAATGGAAAACCCCCAAGAATTGATATCGAAACCTACGAAAGCGAGGCGTGTCCGAATATTGGGCGCAACGTGCCGGAGGGTCGAGTTTGGGACCTTGGCGGCTATCAATGTCTCCCCCCATACAACAAGCTCTCAGTAATGCCTACTGGCAGAAGGCGGGCTTACCCAGCTTCAAAACACAATATCAACTTCGTCACACTTGACCGAACCGCCGGGTGCGGACCCGCATGCCCGGTGGTGTGGGAGGGGGGGCGGTTGCCCGCCCCCCCTATCCCGATTTACGTGAATACAGGATAAACAACTGTCCCTCGCTTAACTGTCATATCGAGAAGCGCAGCGGCGAGAAATTCCTCCCAGTCCTGCGTAATACGAGTTAAGAAGAAACACGAAGAGCCTTATTCAAGTCCTTCGTGTTTCTTTGTGTATCCTTCGTGGTCTTTGTGTTAGAAATATACTCCGACGCTACATCACATCGAAAGTCTCGAAGACCGAGATCGATGCACCGCCATCCAGCACCGGGCAGCCCTGCGCCATCTTTGCCGCCTCATCCAGTGAACCGGCTTCCAGGATGGTATAGCCGCTGGCCATCGAGCCTGCCGGACCATCGCTGATCACACCGTCGGCGGAGACGGACTTCGCCATCGGGGTGAACGGGTTGCCCGGGTCGGCGACCGCCGCACCGAGCGAGCCGTACCAGACCTCCCAGGCTTTCATCACCGCAGCGGTCTCTTCCTCGGTTTCCGGCATGCCGCCGCCGATATAGAGTAATACATATTTCGCCATTTCGCTCTCCTATTAGTATAAATCCTACCTGATTTATGCGTATTACACATGTAGATTATACTACAACGGATACTCGAGAGTTCGTTGAAGCATTTCTGCACTTGAGGAGAACTCAACCAAATGTCCATACACTTGAGAGATCAATCTACATCGATGTCATTACCCCCAATAATCATCCTAAGGAAAGATCCTGACCCAAACTGAGGAAAGTTTGGAAAATAAATACAATCCCATATGAATTCATCCCACAGTTATTAAACGATCTGCGGGTTGAATTTGTTAAAAATACAAAAAATGGTGGTGTTCGAGAATCATTTACTCGAACACCACCATTGTAAAGCCGACTAGATCGGGTTATGGGTACAGCTACCGGATAATTATCGGCATCAGGATGTTGTATTTTATGAAGAAACCCTGGGCATCAGAAGGCAAAGCGAAACCACCCAGCGGCTGGTTGGAGCCCTCACCGACTGCGAAGGCAGAGACGATCTGCCCGTCGGTGAAGGTGACGGGAGCCAGGTTGATCAGGGTGGTGCTTCCGTCGGGAGTGGTGATCATGAGATCGTACTCGCCGGCAGGCAGCTCGGAATAGGCTGCCACGTCCCCAAAGACGACATCGTCGAGGATGACAGTGCCATCATCCAGGCGCACATCCGCGGTAGTGCCGGCCAGGGTGTCGGCGAAAGGAGCCAGGTGACCCAGGCGCAGCTTGAAGTTGCCGGAAGCTGGAGCAGTGTTGTCATCCAGGAGAGCCTTGAGGCTCAGAGGCTGGTTGGCGCCGTCACCGATGGCGATGGCAGTGTAGTCATTGTTGCCCATCAGATCGACGGTGGCGGAGATAGCAGCCGAAGCGCTGCCCTGTGGGAAGACTTCGACCAGGTAGCTGCCTTCGGGCAGGTCGATGTAAGCGGTCGAGTCGCCGTAATCGAAGTTCGTCAATGCAGGAGAACCGTTAAGGGTGACTGTGACCGGCGCGCTGGCAGCAAAAGGAGCCAGGTGGGCTACCTGCAAGCGTGCGATATCGAGCGGCAGGAAGAAACCCTGGGCATCAGAAGGCAAAGCGAAACCACCCAGCGGCTGGTTGGAACCCTCACCGACTGCGAAGGCAGAGACGATCTGCCCGTCGGTGAAGGTGACAGGAGCCAGGTTGATCAGGGTGGTGCTTCCGTCGGGAGTGGTGATCATGAGATCGTACTCGCCGGCAGGCAGCTCGGAATAGGCTGCCACGTCCCCAAAGACGACATCGTCGAGGATGACAGTGCCATCATCCAGGCGCACATCCGCGGTAGTGCCGGCCAGGGTGTCGGCGAAAGGAGCCAGGTGACCCAGGCGCAGCTTGAAGTTGCCGGAAGCTGGAGCAGTGTTGTCATCCAGGAGAGCCTTGAGGCTCAGAGGCTGGTTGGCGCCGTCACCGATGGCGATGGCAGTGTAGTCATTGTTGCCCATCAGATCGACGGTGGCGGAGATAGCAGCTGAAGCGCTGCCCTGTGGGAAGACTTCGACCAGGTAGCTGCCTTCGGGCAGGTCGATGTAAGCGGTCGAGTCGCCGTAATCGAAGTTCGTCAATGCAGGAGAACCGTTAAGGGTGACTGTGACCGGCGCGCTGGCAGCAAAAGGAGCCAGGTGGGCTACCTGCAAGCGTGCGATATCGAGCGGCAGGAAGAAACCCTGGGCATCAGAAGGTAAAGCAAAACCACCCAGCGGCTGGTTGGAGCCCTCACCGACTGCGAAGGCAGAGACGATCTGCCCGTCGGTGAAGGTGACGGGAGCCAGGTTGATCAGGGTGGTGCTTCCGTCGGGAGTGGTGATCATGAGATCGTACTCGCCGGCAGGCAGCTCGGAATAGGCTGCCACGTCCCCAAAGACGACATCGTCGAGGATGACAGTGCCATCATCCAGGCGCACATCCGCGGTAGTGCCGGCCAGGGTGTCGGCGAAAGGAGCCAGGTGACCCAGGCGCAGCTTGAAGTTGCCGGAAGCTGGAGCAGTGTTGTCATCCAGGAGAGCCTTGAGGCTCAGAGGCTGGTTGGCGCCGTCACCGATGGCGATGGCAGTGTAGTCGCTGCCACCTACCAGATGGACGGTGGCGGAGATAGCAGCCGAAGCGCTGCCCTGTGGGAAGACTTCGACCAGGTAGCTGCCTTCGGGCAGGTCGATGTAAGCGGTCGAGTCGCCGTAATCGAAGTTCGTCAATGCAGGAGAACCGTTAAGGGTGACTGTGACCGGAGCGCTGGCAGCAAAAGGAGCCAGATGGGCTACCTGCAGGCGTGCATTTGCATTTGGATTCTCTGCTGATGGTAGTGAGCCAGGTGTTTGTGATTGATCTGTTTCGAATCTTGCAAGCACTGGTACAGCAAGTAGTAATGCTGCGAACAAAAAGACACCGACTAACAATATGAATTTTTTCATGCTAAATCCTTTCGTTGGGGGTATGTGTTGGTTAATAAACGTATACATTATAATAATATATTGTCCGATAAATATTAATATATTGTTAGCATAATGTATAAATATATATAGATATTGCGCTAATAGATATTCAGAGGTCTTAGACAATACCTTCGCCAAAAAGAATCAATAGGGCAACCTGTAGTAAAGTTGTGTTCACCACAAACCAACCTGCCGCAGGAAGCCCGTGATCAACATTTTAGCACTTTTACAATGTATGCAGCGTTGAGCAAAGCACGCTAGGCAACATCCGCACCCGCATCTGTCAGGCTGTGACACTACATCATGAATTCGCTCAAGCGCTCAACGTGGTCATCATCACCAAAACCAATCTCAAGACGGGTGGTTTTGCCAATGTCAACCTGTTCTCCAGCGGCCTGGAGATCAGCTATGCCAAGATCATCGACTTCGATAGTTTGCGCTTCCAAATCGAGTTCAATTTCAGGGATGCCAAACAGTTTTGGGGCTTGGAAGATTTCATGAACGTCAATGAAGTCCCGCTCACCAATGCCCTCAACCTGTCACTATTCATGGTCAATCTTTCTCAGGTCTTACTGTGCGACCTTCGTCAGACCATCCCCGAAAGCAGCATCCTGGATCTGAAAGCCTACCTTCCGAGCCGCCAAATACTTCCAGGAGACAATAAAAATGCTTCCGCAAAAACCAGACCCCATTTTATTGGAGCAGATTTTCGGCCAGGTGGCCTCATTGGGCTGTATTCATCCTGTTAATGTGCAGGTTCTCTCGCCCTAACTGGCGAAGGTATTGTCATATAATTGGTATTGTTTTATCTAATATATCGTATTATGTGCTATAATTTTACGATCACAGCCACAGCCTTGGTAAAACTCACGGGATCGTGAGCAACAAAGGGGGATAATAACCAGGACCTCATCGATGCATTTCTAGTCGCGCAAATTATTGCCATGTTATTGTGGCAATAATTTGGGGTATTTTATTGGTGGCGATCGCAGGTGCCGGCTATGTGCTCGCGTTGGATACTAACCCAGCCTGTATTGCCCATTCAAGTGCGCTCGCCAGTATGAGCAAACCAGCCCCAAAGGAGAGTTTGATGAGCAGTAAAACGGATGTGATTCAGATGTGGGAGGATGAGAGCTGGAGAAACCCTCCGTCGAGCATGGTCTCTGCGAACGAGATGTATCTCTCGGACGAATTTCATAATCTAGACATAGATGGCAATGTTATGGGAGATAAAGCGGCATTTACCGCCGTATCCCAACTGCTTTTTAATGCATTCACAGGCTTCAAGGGTGTGGTGCATGACCTTCAAGAAGAAGAGGATGGCAGCGTCACAATGACCTTCCATTTCGAAGGGATGCACACGGGCGATTTTGACCTGTCGGCAATGGGCATGGGCGTCATTCATGCTACAGGTAAACGGGTCGTAACCCCGGCATCCAAAACCAGGTTTGTGGTTGAAGGCGGTAAAATCGTAAGCTCCCAACCCATTTCAGGAGGATTCGAGGATCTCCTGGCAGGTATTGGGGTGACACTGCCATCAGTGTAATCTGGCGCTTCAATATCTAGCGCTGCATATACATCTAAGCGAGCTGAGGATATCGTGAGCGATCTTATCAGCTCGCTTTATTTTTTAATCAAGTCCATATTTCTTCGAATATCGCTGGTGGTCTTTGTGTCAGGTAATTCCTTCGCCTCTACAATAGATATGAACAATCGATGAGTCTTTTCGAAGAAGTATTGACTTCTGCATGGTTTGTGATATATTTCACTTAATAATCATAAAAATTCAGTGTCGGTGTGCAGTATCGTAGGCTGTATAGAAATTCGTAGATTGGATAACCATGAACAAGACAATGGGTTTTGAATCGATTGCAGATCTATATGAGAAGGGAGACCGGGCAATCACAGGCTGGATGGCGCAGTACGGACTGACCATCCTGCGCATCGGACTCGGGGTGGTATTTTTCTGGTTTGGGGCTTTGAAGCTCGTTCCCGGTCTGAGCCCGGCAGAGGCGCTGGTGCGGAATACGATCTATTTCGTGAACCCGGACATCTTCCAACCGGTGCTCGCCATCTGGGAGATGCTGATCGGCGTCGGGCTGCTGACAGGCAGATATCTGCGCCTGACACTGCTGCTGCTGTTTGCGCAGATGGTCGGCACTGCACTCCCGCTGGTCATGCTGCCCGAGGTCGTCTGGACGGTTTTCCCCTTTGGGCTGACCCTGGAAGGTCAGTACATTATCAAGAACATGGTGATCATCGGGTCCGCCATCGTTTTAGGCGGGACGGTGCGTGGGGGCAGACTTGTCGCGGAGCCCGAGCCGGACGAAATGCAGCGACCCTGAGAAGGAGGTATGCGGATGAAGCAGAGATCGGATCCAGGACGCCATCACGTACTCGTTGTCGGGGGCGGATTCGGCGGTCTTTACGCTGTGCAGGCACTTCGGAATGCCCCGGTTGACGTGACGCTGATCGACAGGCGCAACTTCCACCTGTTCCAACCGCTGCTGTACCAGGTGGCGACCGGAGGGCTCTCCCCGGGGGACATCGCCTCACCCTTACGTGCGATCCTAAAAGGTCAGGACAATGTGTCCGTAATCCAGGCAGAGGTTGTCGATCTAGAGCCTGAGGCTCAGAAGGTGATCTTGAAGGATGGAGAATTGAGCTACGACTCCCTGGTCTTAGCAACTGGTGCTGAGAATTCGTATTTCTCCCACGATGACTGGGAGCGGCGTGCTCCGGGGCTGAAAACGGTCGAAGACGCGCTCGAAATCCGGCGCAAGATCCTGCTGGCTTTCGAGACCGCCGAGCGCCAGCCGGATCCAGAAAAGCGTAACGCATGGATGACCTTCGTGGTCATCGGCGGCGGGCCGACCGGGGTCGAACTGGCGGGCGCAATCGCCGAGCTCGCACACAGCACCCTGGAGGGTGAGTATGAGAATATCTCACCGGCTGACTCAAGGATTATTTTAATGGAAGGGGGGCAGGATATCCTACCGTCGTACCCAGGAGCCTCTTCTGCCAATGCCCGCAGGTCGTTGGAGAGAGTGGGAGTTCACGTCCAACCCGAGGCGTTGGTGCAGGACATCCATGAAGGGGGGCTGGTCTACCGCCGGTCCGACGGCAGCGAGGTCGAAATTCATACCCAGACCGTCCTGTGGGCTGCCGGGATGCAGGCTTCTTCGTTCACCCGCACGCTGCAGTCCAGAACCGGGGTTGAGCTGGACCGTTCTGGCAGGGTAATCGTCGAGCGTGATCTCTCCATCCCGGGCTGGCCTGATATATTCGCTATCGGCGATATGATCCATTTCCCCGGAGAGGATGGGGCGCTGCTGCCGGGTGTCGCGCCGGTCGCCATGCAGCAGGGCAGGTACGTTGCCGCTGTGATCCAGGCGCGTATGGAGGGACGAAGCTCAGCTGGCTTCCGGTATAAAGACAAAGGCAGCCTGGCGGTGATCGGTCGCAACTCTGCTGTGGCTGTGTTCGGCAGGCTGCAGATTGCCGGATTCCTGGCCTGGGTGACCTGGATTTTCATCCACCTGTGGTACATCATCGAATATGATAATAAGCTGATGGTAATGATTCAGTGGGCGTGGAATTACTTCACCCGCAAGCGAGGAGCCAGATTGATCACTGGCGTACGCCCATACGCACTGGTAGATATATCTCCATCACAGGACGACGCGGCGGAGAGACCAGCTCATCTCGATGCGATCGCTTCACATAACCCAGGATAGATAGCAGGGGGCTGCATCCACCTGGCTTCGACCCTCGGAAAGGCGTTCTATTTGGGTTAAGGCGAACGGGTTAACCCATTGGTTCACCCCATGGTGGGATGGGGTGAATTTGGGGGGATTTTTCCCAAAAAGGGCGATATTGACTTGCATTCGGCGGGATATTTCTGTACAATCCAACCATGAAACAAATGTTCTGCTCAAATCCAGTTTCGTCGCCTTCTGATTGGGTATTCATGCCGGCAATCCTCCTTTTCGACCAGCGCCTGTCGCCCGGTGCGCGATATACCTGGCTGCTGCTAAAGAGCCTGGCCGGCAGCGCACCCGCAACGCCGCCTATCTCCAGGGCGGATTTCTGCAAGCTGGCAGAAATACACCGCAGCACACTGTACAGCCACCTGGGTAAGCTGTCAGATCTCGGCTACCTGAGCGTGCATAAAGTCAGCCGCACCGAGCTGGTCTTCGGTTTTCCGGCGGAGATGTTGGAGCTCGAAATGGCTGAAAAAAACGACATTGCTGCCTCTCTTAAAGACTCTTTAACTTTAGTTTCCGCTAAAAGCGGATAACAAAGCTGCCGGAATGAAGTTCCGGAAGCGTCGAACCTTACAAATTGAGCCCATACATCGCTTCAAGACACCGAAACCGGCGCTGAAGCGGTCGATTTTCGTCTGTGGGCCAGAATTCCCTTGGGCAAGTGCCTTGTCACCGACATCTTTTTGCGAAGTTGGCTGGGCAAAGGGTAACTTTGTGGAAAAGGCATGCCTCTCAACATGCGGCGGAAGCGGCCTGGGGTGCGTTTCGGCTGGCGATCCCAGAAACCAGTCGGAGCCAGGGGAGCGGTAGCCGCCAGGTAGCTGAGGATCGAACCAGCCAACAAGGCTAACTCCGGCAGGCGCTGGATGCTTTCATCGGCATGCACGAACTGGCGATGAGCGCCGACCATCTGCTTGGCCGAGAGCGGGATTTGCTCCACCGGCCAGCGATCCTGGTACATGGCTTTCACCGTAGCCGCTTTCAGGTCGAGCGGTGTCGCCAACAGCCAGGGCGTGGTGTAGGCTGGGTCGTAGATCGCATACACCCGGAAAGTCTTGGCCCCAGGGTCGGGGATCACACCCGGCAGGATCAGGTCTTCCCAGATCTCGGCTCGCCTCTCAACGCCATCTTCCGTCCAGGTTTCTACCCGATCCGGGGAGCTGGCGGCGATGGTTTTGCCCTTGTAGCTGCGCTCCAGCGGGCGGATCTTCTCGCCGTAGACAGGTCTGCGTCCCTTGCCACCATAGGGCAGAGGCTGGTTGCGGCGAGCCGTGAAGTTGGTAGCCAAACGGAGCAGATAATGCTCCAGCCCGGCATCCTGCACATCGGCCAGCTTGACGCCCGCATCCATCACCGCCACATCGTCAGCAGCCAAATGGCGGCGTGCCCAGCGCAGCAAGTCCTGCCACAACCGGCTCTCGCGGGGGTCTTTGGGATGCACCCGTTCGAAGGCCAGCGGACATGCCAGGCGTTGACCACCGATTTGCCCCACTTCCCCAATCACGCCGAAAATCACCGCCGGAAGCGCCCGGTTGGCAGCCGGATGGTAGTGCTTGCTCGGGCAGTTTCGCAATGCCGGACGCCAGAAGGCGGTCACATCCACCGTGATGGCTCGATAGCCTTCGTGGCGATGCACCTGCCAGCCGGGCAGTCCTTCAATCTGCTCTTGCCACAATCGCAAGACAACCGCCGTCTGCCAGGCGCCACGCCGGAATGCTGCCCAGGCTCGCCGAGTAGCCTGTTCAGATAGGCCAGTGGCTTGCAGCGCAGGGAAGAGTGCACCCCGTTGGGGCAGCAAAGCACCGCTGACCAGCATCCATAGGAAATGTAAAAGTGCAAGATTGGTCCCGACGGGGAGACCTTGGGTCAGTGCGACCAGGATTTTCATGGTATGATCGATGGCGGTAATGGGCTCACCTCATGGTTGCAAGTTTTGGTCAAAAACAAGCTTACCATGTTTGGGGCCCATTGCCCCGTTAAGCCGCTCGATCAGTTAGCGGATAGTAAAGTTTTAATAATCATTTATCTAAGATCCCACTGCAAAAACGACCAGACCAAATTGGTCCAGTATCTACCCTCCTCAAAAGCGAGGATTTTAATATAATCAGACCGAAACCATACTGAGGGTCTGAAAGATGTACAAACCTAATAAGCGCCACCTGCAACCGCTCTTGATCAGCAACGTTAACGAACTGCCGGAGAAAAAACGCAAACGATTAGCGACCTCCTGGGCCGAGGACTTTTATCGCGACTTCTTCAGCCGGATTGATGAAGATGCCTTTGCAGGCTTGTACGTCGATCATCCTTCCCGGCCGAACGTGCCGGTCAACTGGTTGGTGGGGTTGGAGACGCTCAAAGCAGGTTTTGGGTGGAGCGACGAAGAGCTATATGATCATTTCTGCTTTGATCTGCAGGTGCGTTATGCCTTGGGCATCCATGATCTAAACGAGAGCGACTTTGATCTGCGGACCCTGTATTACTTCCGCGAGCGACTGAGCCGCTACAACCTGGAACAAGGCACGAACCTGCTGGCCCAAGCCTTTGAGGCCATCACCGATCAGCAATTGACGACCTTGCAGGTCAAGACGGGCAAACAGCGCATGGACAGCACCCAGATCGCCAGCAACATTCTAGAGATGAGCCGCTTACAGCTCTTGGTGGAAGCGGTGCAGCGGATGCAGCGCAGCCTCTCGGAAGATGACCAGCAGCGCTATGGGGAAATCTTGGCCCCGTATGTGCAAGGCCACTCAGGGCAGTACGTGTACCGGATCAAAGGCAAAGAAGCCATGCAGACCCACCTGGAGCAGATCGGAAAGGTGATCTATGATCTTTTGAAAGAACTGCGCCCAGGTTACGCTCAAGAACGGGCCTATCAGGTGCTGGAGCGTTTCTTTGACGACCATTTCCAGTTGCAGGAGCGGAGGGTATCTCCCAAGCGCAACCAGGAGTTGTCAGCCGACAGTTTACAATCAGTGGATGACCTGGAAGCCACTTTTCGTCGTAAAGGTTCCAAAGACTACAAAGGTTATGTGGCCAACCTGAGCGAAACCTGCGACCCGGAGAATGAAGTCCAGTTGATCACCAAAGTACAAGTGGCCCCCAACAACACCAACGACAACAGCCTGTTGTTGGCCGCCTTGCCCGACTTGAAGGACCGCACCGGTTTGGAGACGCTCTACACGGATGGACCTTATGCCGGTCCCGAGGTCGATCAAGCCCTGCGGCAGCACCAGGTGGAACAGATCCAAACGGGCATCAATGGCAAAATCCTGGACCCCAACAAGCTGTATTTAGCCGATTTCGAGATCGAGCAAGATGAGCAGGGCGTTCCCACCCGCATTACCTGCCCCCAGGGACAAACTGTGGCGGTCGAACTGAGCCGTCGGGGAGGTAGTTATCAAGCGGATTTCGGCCCGGCCGTCTGTCTGAGCTGTCCCTTTCATCTCGAAGCACGCTGCCCGGCTCAGCCTGGGAAGAAGCGGGCCTCCTTCCGCTTGAGATTTACGCCCAAACAGATGGCTGTGTCCCAACGACGACGCAAAATGCGGCAGAGCAAGCAGGATGGCAAGAACCCCAGAGCTGCCATCGAAGGCACGGTCCGAGAAGTCAAACATCCTTTCCCGGCTGGCAAGTTGCCAGTCCGAGGTCTCTTCCGCATGACTTGCTTGATGGTCTCATCGGCCGCCATGACCAACGTGCGCCGCATTCACCATTATTGGGAAGAGCAAAGAAAGCTAGCAAGACAGAAAATGGGTGCTGAACAGGGTCCGAATGCCAACCCCCAACACCAAGACCTTTCTTTTGCCTCTTTTCTGAAGGCATTGTTGACCTGCCGGAGAGCGTTTTCCGCACGTCCGAATGCCTATTTCGGTTTTTAAAGTGCTGTTATTGCAGTGCGATCATTTATCTAAGAAAGAATCTTTATTGAGAGGCGATGATGTTCAAAAAAATGAACACTCAACGATATCGACCGACCCGGTCAGCCTGTACCGTGAGCTGACCCACCTGACCCCCAACCGTGCCCAGCGAGAGCTTATCGATGATGATGTCAGCGACCTTGACGCCTGGCGCTCTGCCGTCCAGCACTGGCTGGGTCACGGCTGGAACCCGCGCAACATCCCCGGCATGCTCGATCTGTACCAGCGCGGCGGACCACCCGGCTGCCGCTACTGCAGCAAAGCCTCCCTGGCGGCAAATAGGACGCCTTTGGAGGAGGCGTTCGCCATCCTGGACCGCATCGCCAGTGAGGAGCCGGATGGCGAGCCATAAGGAGCTCGCTTCAGTTTTGAAGGTTCTGGTCAGTGCTTACCCGGACAAGATGCTGCCCGAAGAGACATACCAGCTTTACGTCATTGAGCTGGGCGACCTGCCCGCCGACCTGCTGCGCCTCGCCGTGCACGAGCATATCCAGAAATCCCCCTGGTTCCCGCGCATCGCCGACCTGCGCCGCATCGCCGCCCGCGAGAATGGCAGCGCCGGCGATGAGCAACCGCTCGACCCGCGCGCCCTGTATGCCGCCGAGCGTGACCTGCTGGCTGCCTTCGCCACCAGCGAAGCCGGCGAAGATCTGGATGAGGACGCCTGGGTCTCTTTGATAAACGCCTACGAGCTGATCGGATTCGATGAATGCGCCCAGCGCAGCCGCCAACGCCTTGTGCATTATCGCAAAGTTATCGCCTCCGAAAATGATAATCCACCCTCGTACGAATAACGCCTGTTATCAGGTCTACTGCACGCCGCACGCCGTACATCGGACGTAAGGGTGAGCCTTAGCCCCACCCCTCCCCAAGATTCCCTGATTCCCTTGTTGCCTGTTTACCTAATTACTAAATCCCAATTCTCTCCTCTCCCAAATTAAAATAAAAGGCAGCCGCTAGGCTGCCTCAATCCGGTTGTCCCCCTGCTTACCGGATTGTGTCAAGACGGTAGTTGAGCTCGTCACGCACCCTGGTAAACACCGGCTGCAATGCTTCCGGGCGGGAGGTGTAATTGGCTTCCTTCTCCAGCCGCCGCAGAAGCAGGATCAGGTAAGGCTCCCAGTTGCTCGGGTCGGGTTCTTCGTCTGCCAGGTCGCTGGCGAAGTCGATCGCCAGGCATCTTGCTCTAAGTGATTCGCTCATCGGTCATACTCCATTTCTGGTCTCTTGCTGGGATAAACGCTGAGGCTGCAGGGGTGTTACATGCTGAAACGGTCTGTATGACTGACCTAAATAGAATGCAAGGTTTACTGGTCTATTCGTCTGCTGCACCGCTCACTTTGTAGGACAATTTGCCAAATTATCCTACCGGCTGCATGGATGAATTCTAGGTATTGCGTATATTCACAGATTCCCATAGAATTAACCGAGGCTGGATTTCAAGGGAGATGTACATGGATTTTGGATTGGCTTTCTTGATGGCGGTAGTGGTGATCTACGGAGCGCTCAGCCTGCGTCTGGGCAGGTTCTTGGTCACCGCTCCGATGGTCTTCGTGCTGCTCGGGACGCTGGTCGGGAGGTACGGTCTGGGTCTGCTGGTTTTACCGCTGTCGTCGGAGACGGTCAAACTGCTGAGTGAGGTCACGCTGGCGCTGCTGCTGTTTGCGGACGCCTCTACACTGCACTTCAATAAGATCAAAGCTGATGCGTCCCTGCCGGCGCGCTTGCTGCTGGTCGGCATGCCGCTGACAGTCGGCCTGGGTGCCTTGCTGGCATACCTGCTGCACCCCGTTTTCGATCTGGGATTGGCGCTGCTTGTGGGTGCCATCCTGGCTCCTACCGATGCTGCGCTGGGGCTGGCGATCTTCAACAACCCGCTGGTGCCGGTGCGCATCCGCCGGGCGCTGAACGTGGAGAGCGGGTTGAACGATGGCATCGCCACCCCACTGGTGGCCCTGTTCATCGCCCTGAGCATCGGCGAGTACGAGAGTGCGGAAGCTTTCTGGCTGATGGGGGCTCTCTCCGAGCTCGCTATCGGCGTGGGGGTTGGGGTGGCGGTGGGTATTGCCGGCGGGTGGCTTTACAGCCAATCAGCTCGCAAGGGCTGGTCTTCTTCCGCCAGCCAGCAGGTCGGCAATCTCGCCCTGGCGCTGCTGGCATTCTTCGGGTCGCACTGGCTAGGCGGGAATGGGTTCATCGCTGCATTTATTGGGGGCATCTGCTTCGGTTATTTCAGCCGCCACCACCTGCACGCAGTGACCGAATATACGGAAGTCACCGGCACCATGTTCTCGTTCATCGTCTGGGGAATCTTCGGCTCCACGCTGGTCATCCCCTTGCTGCTGGATTTCTCGGCACGGGCGTTCATCTATGCTCTGATGAGCCTGACGGTCGTGCGCATGCTGCCGGTAGCCATCGCTCTAATCCGGCGCGGCTTGCGGGCAGATACGCGTCTTCTCATGGGCTGGTTCGGGCCACGCGGGCTGGCTTCGGTGGTATTCCTGCTGATGGCCATCCAGGGTGCCGAGCATGTGGGTCTTGAGCTGGAGAGCAATATGTTCACATCCATGGTGGCCTGGACGATCCTGCTGAGCGTGTTCCTGCACGGCATCAGTGCGCTGCCGCTGGCGGGCTGGTACAGCAAGCGCCTGGAATCCGCCCCGCCGGAGGCACCCGAGCTGGTGGAGGTGGATGAGCTGTCGACCCGCTGGGGAAAGCATTACACTCCGTCCCAGCAAGGGTGAGTATTTAAAGTTAGAAGTTACGCAGTTCAAGAGGGAATCTGGGGTGTTTTGTAACGATGTAACACTTTCGATTACGGTATATACCATTATTATCCGTAAAATCCGTGTACAAAAAATCATTAATTTACGGAGGTAACCAATGGCACAAACACAAGCAGTCGCAGCGCCGATGAGCGCTGTGCGTCTCAACCGCTTCCTGGCGGGTGTGTATTTGATCATGGCTTCGGGGATGGCGATCACCGCCCTGGTCTCCACTTCGGTGAGCAGCAACCAGGCGCTAGTTCTACGCATAGCCACGAGTCCCTGGCTCGCGTTCGGGTTGTTCATCATCCAGATGGTGGTCGTGGTGACACTGTCTGCGGCGGTGATGCGTCTCGCTCCGGGTGTGGCATTCCTGCTGTTCCTGGGCTACTCGGCATTGACCGGAATCACCATTTCGTGGATCTTCATCTACTACAGCAGCAGCACTATCGCTTATACGTTCTGGGTAACGGCGGGCATGTTCCTGTTCAGCAGCCTGGTCGGTTTCTTCATCAAGCGCGATCTGAGCGGCGTCGGCATGTTCCTGCTGCTGGCGATTATGGGCTGGATATTCGCCGGCTTTTTTATCTGGCTGCTCCCCTCTTCACCGGGGCTGAACCAGGCAATGAACTTCACCGGTATCCTGCTATTTGCCGCGCTGACGGTCTGGGATACCCAGCGACTGAAGGTGCTCGCCGGCAAGCTGGAGGGCAAGCAGGGTATGGGCGGCATCATGGTGCTCGGCGCGCTGGCGCTGTACCTGGATTTCATCAACCTGTTCTTGCTGCTGCTGCGCAGCTCCAGGAGGTAGCAGCCACTCGGGAATGCTTACTGCCCCTCGTCCAGGCTCAACTCCAAAACAAACGCCTGCGGATCACCTGCTCGGTTGGACACGAATGCAATCCGCTCTCCATCCTGTGACCATTGCGGGGTGAGATCGTACTGCCAGCCACTTGGCGGGGAGGGGTTTTCGAATACGGGTGCCAGCAGGCGGACTGCCTGCCAGTTGGCGGTGTCGAAAAGCCACAGGGATAACCCCTCGTATTCTGGGGGGTCGTCCCACTTCCAGTAGGCGAGGTACCTGCCATCCGGTGACCAGGCAGGCTGCGATCCCAAAGATTTCGAGCTCCCTGGCGCTCCCGTCTTCCGCATTGACCAGGATCAACGAAACACCAAATTCTTTCGAGATGAACTGTGGGTCGACAGGCGACCAGGTGATGTTGCTTTTACCCGGCCGCCCCCGTCTCAACGCGATGATCTCGCCGGTATTAAAGTTGACCAGGTGTTCATCACCCGAATGTGTCCAGAATACGGCGTTAGCGCCGTCGGGCGAGGCAGAGGCGCCGGCACTTGGACCTCCCTTCAGCGGTGCCGATAACCCCGGTGGACGTTTCGCTCCGCCAGCATCGTCAGGCAGAAGCAGGCCGGCATTGCCGTCCAGATCGACCAGCCAGACATTGGGCGTACCCCTTATGGCTGCTAGCACTTCGCTGCTTGCGGCGACCCATTCTGGCGGGGAAAGGCACACCCCCGAACCGGGCACCGGGTTGAGGTCTGCCTGGCTGGTTTTACCACCTGACAGGTCGATGATCCATAATGAGCCATACTCACTCAGCAAGCTGATCTTGCTGGAGTCCTGCGACCAGACCGGCGTTCCGTAACCTGCATCTTCCACTAATAATTCGTCCTGCCCAGAAGCACTGCTGCGCAGCCACAGATCGTAGACGACACGGTTGCCCATCACCCGTCCCGAGAGAAACGCAATACGCTCACCATCCGGTGAGTAGCGCAGGGTATAGATACCTTCGGCGGTTGGGGGTACGCCCTGCTGCTGGCTTGTGCCATCGCGGGCGTCGGCAATCCAGAGCTGCCGGTCTTTTAAATACGCATATCGCCGTCCATCGGGCGACCAATCGGTATGCCTGAGACAGTATGAAGTATCCTCGATGAGGGTGCTCCAGGCATTATTGGAGGCAATATCAACGATGAGTGGGAAGGTCAGCGTATAGCCTAGATGGTCCGGTTTGCCGGTGATCACGTGAAGTACGAGCTGCCTGCCGCCAGGCGCCCATTCCAGCCGCTGCACGCCGAGCGGCGCCTGGCTGAGTTGGTACAGATTGAAACCATCGCCTGTCTGGACCTGCTCCCAGGCGAGCATGGAATTCAGGTCGGCTGGCTGAAGGCTGCTGGCAAGTAAGGGGATATAGTCAGTGGGGGTAGGAAGCGGTGTTAAGGTTGGGATTGCTGAGGGGCGAGATGTGGGACCGGGATCAGGATCAGGTGTGATCTTGGGAGGCGATTGTGTCCAGGGGTATGGGTACGGGTTCCATGGCTCCGCCGGGCGTGGAAAAGGATATGGATAAGGGTATGGATGTTGGTCGTGGGTGGGTGAGGGCAGGGTTGGGGATGCAGGTGGATTGCTGCCAGGGATTGCAGAACTGGTGGCTTGGATATCTATGAATGTGGTGCAGCCTCCAAGCACCCATAATGGCAGCCAACAGACCGTAATCATAAACACACGGAAACTACGCATCGTGTTCTTTCTATAAATCTATCTCATACCTGTCCGCGTCTTATGCTCCTGCATTATTATAGCTAGAATTTACGCACTTGGGGGAGAGTTCGGGGTGTTTTGGCGGGCACACCCCGTCAAAACACCCCGATCCTCTTGTGAACTGCGTAACTTCTACTCGGCAAATTGGCCGATATTCATCGAACACTTGTGCTATTTTAGGTTTCCTGATATACTCGCCCAAAGGAAAAGCGCAGCCGAAACCTCCTCTGCGGCTGCGCTCTACCTGGGCAGGCCTGGCACCTAAGCATCCCGTTTTTAGGATGCCAAGGTGTCAGGTCTTTTATTCTTCGGTTAGATCGCTGGGTGGGGGCGGCGGGGGCACGGTCATCGCTGTAGAAGCAGCGGGAGCCGCGGCCACCTGCCCGAACAGGTGCCCGTAGATATAAAAGATATATACGCTGATAAAAGCCATCACCAGCCAGGCAACGATCTGTCCCAGGCAGGGGATGATCGACAGGATGGCCGCGATGACGACGCCGACCAGCCCAACCACGAAGCCGGCCAGGATCGAGACACCCCAGGCGGTCAGGTACTTGCCGGTATCTTTGGTGATGATCTTGTTGATATTGCCGAATTCGAAGAAAGCACCAAAATTGCCGATGCGGGCGTAGTGGATGTAGATCGCCGGATAGTAGAAGGTCAGCGCCAGGCTGTAAATGGCGATCAGGCAGGCGAAGAGCCCGCCCACACCCGCGAACAACCCGAGCATACTGTCTGCCAGGTTGCCTTCACCGGAGAGGGCCGCCATGCCGCCGAGAAAGACCATCGGGATGCAGGCCAGGATGAGGGCCGGGATGGCGTAGATCAGGCTGGCGAGGAAGACCATGAAGCCGGTGACCCACTTGTCGCCGAAGTCGCTCCAGGCGGGCAGCGGTTCAGGCTCGTCGTTGATGACGTTGTTGAGCAGCTCGATCAGGTAGCCGCCCCAGGCGAAGTTGACGATCGGGATGGCAGTGACGATGGCTCCGATGACCGATTTCGACAGCCATTGATCATCCTCGAAGGTGAAGTTAAAAGCTTTGCCGATATTCATAGCGCATTCTCCTTTATTACATTAGGATTTAGTTGTATGCAGCAGGGTTCGGAGTTCCTCCCACTTTATTATAATAGAACATACGCACCTGGGGTGAGGATATTTGGGCGAGCTACGCCCGAACACTCCATACTTCACCTTCAAGTGCGAAACTCCTATATAATTTTTTCTATGGTCCGGTATACCAGGATGCATCTTTAGTTTTAACACCCCAGGTGCGAATAGGTTGCTCTGGTGTGTGATATACTCGCATACTTGGTATGGCTATCCGTTTCAATTCCGAGCGCAAGGCTGGCGCGGCTGTCATTTTCCCGTATTTTTTTGAATTGAGACTCGGGCCGCTGCGTGATCTTGCATTGGCGGCAATCATTCTGTTGCTTGCTTTCTTGCTGGCGGCATGCACCGGTACACCGGGCGGCGGGGCGACCACCCGGCTGACGGTCTTCGCGGCGGCATCCCTGGCGGAGTCGATGCAGGCGTTGGCGGAGGCCTTTGAGGTCCAACACCCGGGGGTCGATGTTGAATTGAACCTGGCCAGCTCGTACCAGCTCGTGCAGCAGCTCACTGCCGGCGCACAGGCGGACGTGTTCGCCAGCGCCAACCTGCAGCAGATGGTTGCCGCAGTCGAGAACGGGCTGGTGCGGGAGGGGCAAAGCCGGGTGTTCGCCGGCAACCGCCTGGTTGTAGTTACCCCGACCGGCAATCCAGGCGGCATCTTGGAGCTGGCCGATCTGGCGAAGCCTGGGCTGCGGCTGGTTCTCGCTGCGCCGGAGGTGCCCGCCGGTCGTTACGCGCAGGAGTTTTTGCAGCGCGCGAGCGGGGATGAAGCTCTGGGGAGCGCTTTCGCAGAACGGGTGCTGCAGAACGTGGTATCTTACGAGCAGTCAGTGCGCTTCGTTCTCTCCAAGGTTGCCTTAGGGGAGGCGGAAGCCGGCATCGTGTATGCGACTGACGCCGCCAGCCCGGATGGGCAAAATCTGGGCGTGATCGAGATCCCCGAGCAGTCTGAATCCGCGGGCTGAGTACGTGATTGCGGCCCTCACCGGCTCCCACCAGCCTGAGCTGGGAGGCGCATTCACAGAATTTGTGCTTGGTCCGGAGGGTCAGGATATCATGAAGAGATATGGATTCCTGCCTGTCCGTTAAGGTGCTGCAGATATCCAGACCGGGAGCGAGCCAGTTATAATACAAGGGCAATACGAGGTCACGAATTGTCTGAGTTGATTTTCTCCAGACCACGCAATGAAGCCTCCAAACCGGTCCGGCGCTGGATGTACGACCGGGTATGGCTGTTGAGCCTGCCCATGCTGGCGTTCCTGGCGCTGCCGCTGGTGGCGCTGGTGCTGCGCATCCCACCGATGAACCTGCTGGATACGCTTGGCGAGCCGGGGGTACGTCAGGCGATCGGTATCAGCCTGCAGACCAGCCTTATCACGGTCGCTCTGACGGTCATTTTCGGCTCGCCGCTGGCATATCTGCTGGCGCGGCGCAGCTTCCGCTTCAAACGGCTGGTTGAAACCCTGGTTGACCTGCCCATCGTGCTGCCGCCGGCCGTGGCGGGTGTGGCGCTGCTGATCGCCTTCGGAAGGCGCGGCATCCTGGGCGGCTCGCTGGACGTGTGGGGTGTGCAGATTGCCTTCACCCCCCTGGCGGTGGTGCTGGCGCAGATCTTTATCGCTGCCCCGCTGTTCATCCGCTCGGCAGCAATCGGCTTCGCCAGCGTAGAACCCGAGCTGGAGCAGGCTGCCGGTCTGGATGGCGCCAGCAGCTGGGCGGTCTTCCGCCTGGTGACGCTGCCGCTCTCGCGTTATGCGCTCTTGAGCGGGGTAATGATGACCTGGGCGCGCGCGTTGGGAGAGTTCGGCGCGACGATCATCTTCGCCGGAAATTTCCCCGGGCGCACCCAGACCATGCCGTTAGCCATCTACCTGGGCTTCGAGCTGGATATGGCGGTGGCGCTCACCTTATCGGTGATTATGTTAGGGTTATCGTTTATTACCCTGTTTATCGTTAAGATCTTCTTCCAGCACGAGCGAGATTAGATCCGGTTCTCGTACGCCTCGATCTCGAAGCCCTGGGTCGCCCGGTTCTGCGCCAGGAACCCCAACACTGCCAGGACAATATAACCCAACAGCCACCAGAACGAGTTCGCTATGGCCGCGCTCACCGCGCCGGCCCCCAGATCGCTCACCGAGACGACTCCCAGGGCTGCCAGGATGGTAGCGATAATCACCCCTGCGCCGCCCAGCGCGGTCAGCAGGATGATGACCCATTTCTGGATATTGAACAGGATCACCACTCCAGCCACGATCACCGCCAGGATGATGCCGACGATCCAGGTTACGAAGCCCATATCGAAGCCGATCAAACCCATCAGACCGACACCTAATGCGTAGCCGATCGACCCGGCGAACAGCGCCACGGCGACCATGTAGAACAGGTAAGAGAGCACGGCGAAGACCAGCGCCACGACGAAGCCGACCACCCAGCTTGTGGTAGTTGCCAGGAAACCGCCGCCGAACAGCGCCTGGATCGTCTGTGCGCCCAGTCCGAAGCCGAAAAAGAAGCCCCAGATGGGCAGCAAGACCAGGAACAGCCGGTAGCCGTTGAAGGCGATTACCAGGCCGACCAGCAGGGCGATCATCGACATACAAAAGAGTTCGAAAGTCATAGCATTCTCCTTGGGTAGTTTGACCCGGCTCCCGCAGCTTCTAATGCTCATATTGCGAGCGGCAGCCGGTTGGTTTTTCCTTCAGCATTAATAACCCGCATCTGGGTTTCGAGTTGCGTTTTCAGTGAATTCGGGTCAACCTGACATATTTCTTAGCAAATCTTCATCAAATTTGTAATATTTTGTTAAGATGTGGCTGGTATCATGGTGGCAATGAACACAATGAGGACCGCATTGCGGGAGGCAAGCATGCAAAAGATACGATCATCCGAGATAACCCCCGAAAATGTCTACCTGAACCGGCGGCAGTTCATGAAAGCCGGCGCGCTGGCAGCCGGTGCGCTGGCGCTGGCTGCCTGCGGGATCGAGCCGGGATCCGATGCGACCGAGACAGCAGAGGTGACGGAGGCAATCGCAGCGACAGAGTCCCTGCCAGCTACTGCCGGTGCTCTGACTGATGAGCTGGGCGACCCGCTGACCGATTTCGAATCGGTGACCAACTATAATAACTTCTATGAGTTCACTACCGACAAAGAAGGCGTTGCCCGGCTGGCAAAGGACTTCCAGACCCGCCCTTGGACGGTCGAGGTGGGCGGTATGGTCAATAAGCCGCGCACTTTCGCCATCGATGACCTGATCAAAGAATTCCCCAGCGAAGAGCGCATCTACCGGCTGCGATGTGTGGAGGCGTGGTCGATGGTCATCCCCTGGATGGGGTTCCCGCTGAAAGACCTGCTGGCGGCTGTCGAGCCGACTGGTGACGCAAAGTACGTGCGCTTCGAGACGCTGATGGACGATCAGCAGTTCCCCGGCCAGCGCAGCCGCTGGTATGAGTGGCCGTATGTGGAAGGGCTGCGCCTGGACGAGGCGATGCATGACCTGACGATCCTCTCTACCGGACTGTACGGCAAGGAGCTGCTGCCGCAGAGCGGCGCTCCGCTGCGCCTGGTGGTGCCCTGGAAGTACGGCTTCAAGAGCATCAAGTCGATCGTCAGGATCGACCTGGTGGACAAGCAGCCCACCTCGCTGTGGATGGCAGCTGCGCCGAACGAATACGGCTTCTATGCCAATGTCAACCCGACTGTTAGCCACCCGCGCTGGTCGCAGGCCAGCGAGCGGCGAATCGGCGAGCGCGGCCGCCGCGAGACGCTGATGTTCAACGGCTACGAGGAGGAAGTGGCAGGGTTGTATAATGGGATGGATTTGAGCGCCTATTATTAAGTGGCGATAAAGAGGAAATAAGAGAGTCGAGAGAAGAGAGCGGAGAATCGTGGATAAGGCGACAAGGCAATAAGGCAACCAGGCAATTAGGAAATACCTGATCACCTTATCACTGATTACCTAATCACTGATTACCTAATCACTGATCACTATTGGTTATGAAACTACCCCACTTCACACCCTTCCAGATCTTCGTCCACCTGGCATCGCTGGTGCCGCTGGCGTTGATCGTCTACCTGAGTCTGACGGATGGGCTGACCGCCAACCCGGTGCAGGACCTGACCCTGCGCACCGGCAAGGCTGCCCTTTGGCTGCTGGTGCTCAGCCTTGCAGCAACGCCGGCGAATACGCTGTTCGGCTTCCGCCAGGCGATTAAGGTGCGCCGTGCCCTTGGGCTGTACGCCTTCTTGTACGCCTCCCTGCACGTGATCATCTTCTTTTACGTCGATTACGCCCTGGATTTTGCCCTCATCCTGCAGGACGTCGGCAGCAAACGTTACGTGATCATCGGTGCGGCGACCTTCCTGGTGTTGGTACCGCTGGCGCTCACTTCAACTCGCGGTTGGATGAAGCGCCTGGGAAAGACTTGGAAGCGCCTGCACAAGCTGGTTTACCTGGCGGGCGTGCTGGCGGTGGTGCATTACGTCTGGCTGGTGAAGAGCGATATCCGCGAGCCGCTGGCGTTCGGGCTGGCAGTGGCACTGCTGCTGCTGGCACGCGTCCCGGCGATCCGCCGCCCGCTGAGCGGCCTGCACATGCAGATGCGCGGACGTTTGCGCGGCCTGCGGGCATCGCAGGCATCCTAGACCGACCTATAATTTCGCGTTAACCCGGAAATCATTGCGTAAAGAAGCCATGCCGTTGCGTCTCTACCATTACAGCCTCTGACAGCGGTATAGATTATAAAGAAGCCTTGGTCGCCCCGCCATCGAACATCAGGGCGTGCCCATGGATAAACGAGGCCGCCGGCGACGCAAGCCAGGCGATCGCCTTTCCGAACTCTTCGATGGTGCCCATACGACCAAGCGGCACGCTGCTGGTCACTTTTGCAGACTTTGTCTCAACGGTTGTTCCGCTTCGCTCGGCGCGGTCGTGCATCAGTTGGTCAACGCGCTCCGTCCAGGTCCAGGCGGGGTTGATCGAGTTGACGCGGATGCCCTGCGGACCGAGCTCGTTCGACAGCGACTTCATCAAACCGATCACCGCCATACGCAGTGAGTTGGATAGGATCAGGTCGTCGATGGGCTGTTTGACGGAAACGGATTGGGTCGTGACGATGCTGCCTTCGCCGCGCTCGAGCATGTGCGGCACCACGGCATAGCACAGCCGCACGGCGCTCATCATGGTCAAGTTGAAGGCTGACTCCCAATCCTGCGGCTTGAGCGCCAGGAAACCGCCGGGCGGCGGACCGCCGGCATTGACGATCAGGATATCGATCTGCCCAAAACGATCCAGGACCTGCTGGGTGAACCTTTCGATATCGGCCTGCCGGCTGACATCCGCCTGTATGGCGAAGACCTCTGCCCCTGACTCGTCCCGGATCTCCTGGGCGGCTGTCTCGATCAGGGCGCTGCGGGAGCACATCGCAACCCGCGCCCCTTCCAGGGCAAACTGCCTGGCAGCGGCTTTTCCCAGGCCTTTCGAGGCTGCTGTGATGACGACAACTTTGTTGTTCAGATCCAGATCCATTTTCTCTCCTCAATATTGGTGTTGGTATTTTGTTTTTATAATCAATCGATAGCCAGGTCTGTCAGGTCGCCCTCGCGCAGCATCCGCCTGCGCCAGATGTTGAGCAGCAGCACGATCTACGCCAGCAGGCATGGTATCGCCAATTATTATACTGGCTGCGGGAATGTTTGCAGTTGCCGGTGAGATTTATCGGCGTGGATGACCTCTCGATCCAAGCGGGTGACAAATGTCATTGAGAAAATATGCAAGTAATCACTTGCTTGCAAACGCCCCCGTTGTAGAATCAATGCAAGCATATACTTGCATTGATGGAGGTCGATCATGGAGTTTGCAATAGAAACCGGAGCCACACCAGACGATACCCGCCAGCGGATCATCACAGCCGCGCTGGGGCTGTTCGGGCAGGTGGGCTATACGCGGGCAACAACCCGGGGGATTGCGGAGGCGGCAGGCGTCAACGAGGTGACCCTTTTCCGTCATTTCGGCAGCAAGAAGAACCTGCTGATGGCTTGCATGCAGGAATTCAACCGCTCCGGCTTTACCGCCAGCTTCGAGAGCGGGCTGAGCAGCAGCTACCCCGAGGATATCCTGCACATGGCGCGCCTGCAGATGGAGGATACCCGGGCGAATATGGACCTGCTGCGGGTGATCCTGTGCGACGCACGCACTGTCCCGGAGCTGCGTGAAGCCGTGCTTGCCGGCGGGCGCGGCAACATGGCGCACTTGAGCGATTATTTCCAGCGCCAGATCGATGCTGGGATGGTGCGGGGGGATCTCCCCGCTGAATCCCTGGCGCTGGCTTTTGACAGTCTTTTCTCGACCAGCATGATCATCGAAGGCATGCTCCAGGAGGGGTTTGCCCCGGCACTGGCATCCCAAAAGCTGCTGCAATCGCTGGTCGAACTATTCGTGCGCGGCACGCTGGTCGCTGAATTTTTGGAAGGGTAAAATGGTACGTTTATTATCTATATTTCTGGCGCTTGTCGCCTCCGTGCACGGGTTCATCCACCTGATGGGCTTCGCCGCTTACTGGCCGCTGGCAACGATCGACGGATTGCCTTACAAGACTGCCCTGCTCAACGGGCGGCTGGAGCTGGGCGCCGGAGGGATGCGCCTGTTCAGCCTGCTTTGGCTGCTGGCAGCGCTGGCATTCTTAGTCTCCGCCACCGCGCTCGGTGCTGGGCAGGTCCTCCTGGGCGCCGGTCATGCTCGGCGCTGCCCTGCTCTCGCTGATGCTGTGCATTCTGGACTGGGGGGTGGCATTCCGCGGGTCGCTGGTTGACCTGGCGCTGCTGCTTGTACTGGCGGTGGTTTTCGGTTTGCGGGTGCAGCCTGCTCCCTTCTCGCCGTACACGGCTACGGCTGAACCCATGCACAGGGTTGCCCTACCGGATGGGCTGCCGCAGCCGGTGGAACGCTACTACAGGCTGGTCTATGGGGATCAGGTGCCTGCCTACAGGACGGCGGTGCTGTCCGGGCGAGGTACGGCGCGCTTTATGGGGATCACTATGCCCGCTCGCCTGCGTTTCACACACGATTCCGGTCAGGGCTACCGGCACTACATCGAGACCACCTTCTACGGCAGACCGCTGCTCAGAGTAAACGAGACTTACCGGGATGGTCACACACGGTTGGAGCTGCCCTTCGGGGTGGTGGAAGACGACCCCGGGGTGGACAGCGCCGCCAACCAGGGTTTGTGGGCGGAGACTTTCGTCTACCCGGGGTACATGGTCACCGACCCGCGCCTGCGCTGGGAGGCGGTGGATGAAAATTCCGCCATGCTGTTCGTGCCGTATCAAGATGGCGAGCAGGAGTTCAGCCTGGATTTCGACCCCTGGACAGGCATGATCACGCGTTTCACCACCCTGCGCTACCGGGATGAGAAACTGGGCTTGATCCGCTGGTGGGGAGATTTCTTCTATGGGGAGGACGAGAACGGCGACCCAGTAGTAGAGGAGTTCACTGCCACCTGGGAGGATGAGGGCACTCCCTGGCTGAGGGTGCGGTTCGATGAAGCGGTGTTCAATACGGATGTGGGGGAGTATATCCAGGGGAGAGGGTATTAGGGGAGAGTGGATAAGGCGATAAGGGAATCAGGGGATTCGAGAGCAGAGTATGGAGATTGGAGAATATTCGGTATTTGATGATCTACCGTGATCAAATGGATTTACACGTAGAGGCGCCCCGCCGGGGCGCCTCTACGCATTGGTGCGCCCAGCATGGGCGCTGGCTAGAGGGTGAAAGACCCTTGCGGAGGTTGGTCGCACCAACCGCTAGCTGAAGGCAAGGGCGCTGTCGTGAGGCAGGGTCTGAAGGAAGCCGAAGGCAAACCTGGGACTTGAGGAACACGAACCTCATAGGAGGCTGTGAGGCTGGACGAGTTGGCCAATAACAACGAAGTCCGATGCGACCAAGAGCCGAAGCAGAAAATGGGGCAGGTGTGCAGGGAAAGTCAGCGTTCTTACCTGGGGAGGTCTGCCGTGAGGCCGGGAACGGTAACCCTGATCGAGAGGTCAGGCTGAGGCGGCAGAAGTCAGCAGAGGCCATAGTACCAGCGAGAGCTGGGAAGGGCTGAACATCGAGAGGATGAGTACGAAGAGCAGTTCGAGGAACGACAAAGAAAGCTGAACGCCTCGGATAGAGGCACTGCTGAGCAAGCAAAATGGGTGAAGCCTGTGGGAGTTGTGCAGAGGGCTGAGTCGTTCCCGACACGAGACGGAGGAAAATCCAGCGCCAAGAAGGGTGCCTTTCTCGGTGAACCGCCGGATGCGGACCCGCATGTCCGGTGGTGTGAGAGGGGGCGGTTAGCCGCCGCCCCCTACTCGATTGGCTGCATCCCGGGCGCGTCTGGCTCTTTTTTTTACAACCCTCAAGATTTCACATAACGCTCAAACCACGCCAGGGTGTGTGCCCAGGCATCCATGGCTGCTTCCGCATTGTAGCGGCTGCCGGTATCGTTATGGAATGCGTGATCGGTATCGGGGTAGATTACTTTCTCGTAGACCTTGCCGTTAGCCTGCATTGCTGCTTCGATTGCGGGGATGCCCCCGTTGATGCGCTGGTCGTTGCCCGCGTAGATCCCCAGAACGGCTGCCCGGATATTGGGCACTGCATCGACTGAGGGGTGTGGGCCGTAAAAAGGCACCGCCGCCAGCAGCTCGGGCATGCGTGTCGCCATCAGCCAGGTGACCCCGCCGCCAAAGCAGAAGCCTACCATCCCCACCCGCTCCGCCTGTGTGTAGGGCTGCTCTCTCAAGTAGTTCCAGCCACTCAAAAAATCGCTGACAAACTGGTCGGGAGGTGAATTGCCCAGGTGACCCGGCACGTCGGAGGAGTTGAGCGTGGCAGTACCGCCCTGTCGGGATAGCAGGTCTACCGCCAGAGCGACGTAGCCGGCATCTGCCACGCGCCGGGTAACATCCTTCATGTGCTCGGTCAGTCCGCGGTTTTCGTGGCACACGAGCACGACAGGGTACTGTCCTTCACCGCCTGGACGGGCCAGGTAGGCGATCAGCTCTGTGCCCTCACCCAGGATGGTGATATCAGCCGCTTCGATACCCCCCTCAGCAATAGACGTTGCATCGGTCTCATCAGCTTGCAGTGTATCCTCCGGAATCGGGGTGGCTTCGCTCGTAGAAGTTGGTGCGGTCGTTTGTGTTGGGCCGCCTTCCGACTGCAGTGAGGGAATTTCGCTCGCCAGCACGGTTGCAGCCAACTCCTGTGCAGGAGGCGCACAGGCTGCCAGGATGCTGTTGGCGACGAGCAGGCTGCCGGTGATGGCGGCGATCATCTTCAACGCCTCCCGCCGGGATAGCTGACCTTCCTGGTAGTCTTCGGCGAACTCTTCGACCAGATACTCTTGAAACAGATTCATGTCGTTCCTCCTGATTTGCATGCCTGGGTAATAAGATGCCCTTTCTGCCACTTGGTCAGCAAAAACCGATCCGTCTGCACTCCAGCTCGAAGAACTGCTCCTTCGAGATCGTAACCAGGCGTTCGCCCCAGATAAACAGGTAGAGAGTGACCGAGTTGTTGCTGAAATTGCTTTCCAGAACAATTCTGCCCGGGTTGGCGGTCGATTTCAAGGCGAAATAGCCGTTCTGCACCCCGGATAGCGGTATGGACTGCCCGTCCAGGAAGGATTTATATTCATCGCCCCACCCGGCAGAAAGCCCCTGCAGCGAACGTCCGCAGCCGTAATACTGGCGGCGTGGCTCGAAAGCGGGGTTATCGGGATTGATGACATCGGTGTCGATCACGCAGTACGATAATTTACCGCTGCTGCTCACTACTGTATCCAGGTCGCCAGTGCAGGTTAGCGTCCATAATTCGTACAGGGTGAACTGTTCGAAGTGCCAGTGCTCGTGGGTAGGGTGGAGGATAAATTCGCCGACCAGGTGTTCGTGTCCTTTGCCAGCCAATGCGTATACACGCTGGATGACCCTGGTCTGCCGGTTGGCGGGATTGCTGGCTCCCTCAAGCTCCAGCGGACCGGGACCGTCGTTCCATATCGTGTTCGACAGCCGCAGCTCGCGGCTGCCATCGCGCAGAGTTGCAATCTCAAGGTCGGATGGCGGCAGAGTTTGCAAGTCGGGCAGCAGCAGGCGCGCATCCGGAATATTCGCTCCGCTAGGGGGAGAGTTCTGTAACGGCAGGTCGGGATCAGACGGGTGGAAATGGTCGTCTACGATTGAGCCGGGGAGTGCATTTACCGCCTGGTGCTTATCGAGAGATGTGACAGCCAGGACGCGTGCTCTGCTCTCATGCGTAATCCAGATTGGGATGAGAACGAACAGGGATAAGATGTGCCTGGCGCGTATTCGGTCCATACCAGCAAATTTCACCCGGGTCTTGTCTTGTAGTGAAGAAACGTTGTTGATCCTGCCGCTGATAAAAAGACAGGAATTCTCCAATTATCATACCTGTGAAATTGGCTGGCTTAGATTAAAGCTAGTTTAGCGAATGAATTAACTATTTCGTTGTGTTCATATGAATTCTGTCATGTAGAGACGCCCCGGCGGGGCGTCTCTATGCGATTATTACGCGTGTGGGGGCTTCTCTACGTATCGATCGCCGTGATGCCGACCCAGTCGTACCAGGTTTCATCCACATCTGGAACGTTGAGATAACCGATCTTCAGCCCACCGCCGATCTGGTAGTTATCAGCCCATAGCTGGATTTCCCCCGGACCGAATGGGTGCATCTCGAATCCACCGATCACCTGGTCATCAACTTTGAACTCGACGTGTTGAATTCTTTCGTTTATCCATGACCACTGCATACTGTAGGCGTGCCAATCGGAGGTATTGACATCACTTATGGTCTGCTTGTCCTGGATAGACAGACCGATAACAGTCTCGATTGCCAGGCCGCGGATAAAGGCGTCGGAGGCACCTCCGAGGTAAGAAAATCCGAACGAGCGGAACGGCTTGACCATAATGCCCGTTTTCGGATCGAAGGTATCAACCTCCTGGACCCAGATGCCGGTTGAGCCGTGGAATCCGGCGCTGATTTTCATGCGGCACTCCACCAGGATCGACTGCCCGGGCGTGGGCATGAAGCCGCCCATTCCGACCACGTAAGCGTTGTTGTATCTCTCCGCTGCGGCGAATCCCTTGCGCCACTTCGAGCTCTTCTGGCCGAATTTCGGATCGTGCCGGACCTGGAGCTTCAGCACACCGTCCTGGACAGTAATATCCCCCGCCTCCCCGTGCGGAGGGGGTGCCACACGACCGGAGCCGTTGATGAAGGCGATGTCCCACAACCCCGTCCCGCCCTCGACAGCCTGCCTGGCGGAGGAGATCGCACGGTCATCGGAAAAATCTTCATGGATAGCGGCAGGATTGCTGTGGTGCTCAGCTAACTGATGCACCTGGCGGGCGTCTGCCCGTTCCTTGCGGTAGTACAGCCGGGCGAGTTTCAGGGCGAGGTTATCGATCAGGGGTGTTTTTTCTGGAGCTGATGCCATGAATTTTATTCTCAGTAATGGTGAGCGCTGCGTTGTGAGCAGATGACCGCTGACCGCTGACCGTAGACCTTAGACCGCAGACCGCTGCGTTGAAAGCAACGGACCGCGCGGCGGTTTATGCACCTAATCGTTCAGCACACTGTCCAGGCCGCGGCGCAGCCCGGTAAACGAGCCGACCTTACGGATGGCGATCAACGCCCCGCCGACGTACGGTTCTGCGCTGCTGCCCGAGTCGTGGCGCAGCGTGAGGCGCTGGTCGGGCAGTCCGAAGATGGCCTCCACCGAGATGGTATAAGCGGGCAGGCGGATGGAATGCACCTGCGAGCCGGCCAGGCGGGCGCCGCGCGTCTCAACAACGCCTTCGGTCTCTTCCAGAGGCACGGTAAGCTCGGAGGGACGGATTTTTCCCAGGCGGGCAGCCAGCTCACGGGCCGTCCCGCTGGGCGCATCCCGCTTGCCATCGCTGGCATAATCGATGATCTCCCATTGGGGAACATACTGAGCAGCAATCTCGGCGAATTTCTGCAGCAGCACGGCGGTGAGCGCAAAGTTGCCCACTGCCAGCACAGCGCGCTGCTGTCGCTCGGCAGCCGCGGCCAGCTCGGCATAGTCGGCGTCGGTCAGCCCGGAGGTGCCGATCACGACGTGGGCGCCGTGTTCCAGTGCAACCAGGCTGCTAGCTTTTGCCACTGCGGGTTTGGTGTATTCGAAGAAGACGTCGCACGGGTGGGCGAGTGCCTCAGCGGCAGCGGCATAGACAGGACAGGTCAGCCGCGGCTCCACCAGCACCTCGCTCAGGCTGCGCCCGGAATGCGTGCGCGAGATGGCTGCCACAAGCTCGATATCCTCGGTTTGAGCAATCCCACGGGCAAGGGCTGAGCCTGCCCAACCCGTCGCGCCGGCTAAACAGACACGGATTGGCATGGATTCTCCTGTTCTATATGTGTTAGGACTTACGCACTTGGGATAGAGTTGCTGATTACCCCGTGAACTGCGTAACTTCTAGCGGATTCTGCGTGCTCCGCGGTGAAAAATCATCCCACTGGCGCCAATTGGGCGGTGAAATGCCGCAGCACGGGCGGCGCCCAGGCGATCTTCATCCCTTTGATCTGCTCGCGTTCCTTGTAGATGCGGATCACGGAGTTAGCCGCCAGGCGCAGGTGGTTGTCGGTGTACACCCGGCGCGGCACCGCCATGCGCACCACCTCCAGCGGGGCGTAGCTTACCTTGCCTGTCTCCGGGTCCTCGCTGCCGAACGCCAGCTGTCCCAGGCCGACCGCCCGCGTACCGCTATCCAGGTACAGGGCCGCGGTGAAAGCCTCCGCCGGGAACTGCTCTTGCGGGATGTGCGACAGGAAGCGCTTCATATCCAGCATGACGCAGTGCCCGCCCAGCGGCAGGAGCAGGGGCACTCCGGCGTCTTTGAGTAGACCGCCCATATAGTGCACCTGGCGCACGCGGTTGGCCAGGTAGTTTTCGTCCAGCACCTCGGTCAGCCCGACCGAGAGCGCCTCCAGATCGCGTCCTGCCATGCCGCCGTAAGTCAGGAAGCCTTCCAGAAGGATCAGGTGCTGCTGCGCCAGGTGGAAGGTGGCATCGTCGTTGAGCGCCAGAAAGCCGCCGATATTGACCAGCCCGTCCTTCTTGGAGCTCATCGTGCAGCCATCGGCGAGCGAGAACATCTCGCGGGCGATCTGTTTGACCGACTTTTGCGCATAGCCAGATTCACGCTGCTGGATGAAGTAGGCATTCTCGGCGAAACGGGCCGCGTCAAGGAAGAAAGGCAGCCCGTATTTGTCTGCCAGCTCCCTCACACGGCGAAGGTTCTCCATCGAGACCGGCTGCCCGGCGTTGTTGTTGCAGGTGACCGTAACCAGGATCAGCCCGACCTGGTGCTGCCCGTGCTCCTGGATGTAGGCTTCCATGCGTTCGATATCTACATTGCCTTTGAACGGCAGCTCGACTTCCGGCTGTAAGCCCTGCTCGGTGATCAGGTTGACCGGCAGCGCCTGCTTGTTCTCCACGTGGGCGTGGGTAGTATCGAAGAGCATATTGGAGAGCGCCGCCTTCCCCGGGCGCAGCAGGATGCTGGTCAGGATATTCTCCGCCGGGCGTCCCTGGTGGGTGGGCAGTACGAACTGGTATCCGGTGATGTCTTTGACCGTCTCTTCCAGGTGGAACCAGTTGCGGCAGCCGGCGTAGGATTCGTCGCCGGTCATCAGCCCGGCCCACTGGAAGTGGCTCATCGCGGAGGTGCCGCTGTCGGTGAGCAGGTCAACGAAGACTTCCTCGGAGGGGATGCTGAAGATATTGTAGTGCGCCTTCTGCAGGGTTTCCTGGCGCTCGGCGGGGGTGGTGATCTTGAGGGGTTCAACGACTTTGATGCGGAATGGCTCTGCTTCGAGGGTTTGGGTCATTGAGTTCGGCTCCGGGTGGGGTCAGATGGGTTGTTTTTGGGACACGGATTCGACGGATGGGCACGGATATCTTTGTGTTCGTTCTATTATCCTTGTAAGCTGTGTCATGTCCACTGCCTGGCAAAAGGTATTATTCGTTCCATAATTGATTATATACGCGAATAAAAAATAAACTCTCGCAAGTTCTAAAGCTGCGGGAGTTTATTTTCATTGTGATCTGTCTAAGCCTGATTTGCGATTGTAGTTTTGATCCTTTTTTGCAATTCGAGGGATGGTTTGTCGAGGGTTAATCCACGCCTACGTGCTTTCTTAAACTGGCCCAAGGCTCTCTCCGGATGACCTGTTTTTTGATATATTGCTGCTGCATATCTGTAAAATATGATCTCCTGTGAGTATTCCTCCTGAGCGATCTGGAGCAGATCAATCGCCTCATCGTATTGGTTTAAACCGGTCAAAGCATCTATTTTTGAGAGTATCAACTCCATTCTCGCATCGCGCTCTCTCAAATATCTAATTGGCTCTATTTGACCAAGAGTTGGTCGGGTAAAATAATCTTGCGTTTCTTCTCTTATGTTGGTAGATGCCCCGCGAGGGGTGATCATCAATCCATCATCTGCCGTTTGCAGAGCTGACTGGTAGTTCCTCAATGCGATTAGTGCCTGAGCACGAAGTGCAAGAATGCTTTGGTTTTCAGGTGTGATTTCGGCTGCCTGGTCCGCAATCTCCATTGCCTTGTCCGGAAAACCCGCCTCTAATAAGGCGTGCCCGAATCCAACCAAAACTTCTGGTTTTAACTTATCATCATTATGAACTAGTGCATATAAGTCGATAGCTTTCTCAGGCTCCCTTATCTTCTGAAAGAGTTTAGCAGACTCGAGAAAAACAGCTGAAAGGATAGCTGATCTGTTCTCAAGCTCTTCGTCTTCAAGCACCTTGAACAACAAATTACTTATAGCTTCGATAGCTTTATTATCATCCAATATATTGACCAAGCGTAAATATATATTTGCGACCCCATCACTAAAAAAAATTAAATTCTCTAGAAGATATTGTAGAGCATAGTCCTTTTGGTCAAGCTTGCAATACGCCCATGTAATTGCCTCAATACTCTCCAGGACTTCATCCTCATATTCATAAAGTTCATTGTACTTTTCGAGAAATGATATCCCTTCATCATATCTATGTTGGTTGAGTAAATAATAGCCCATCGATCGAAGAAACCATGGATCGTCGGGATTAAATCGTAAACCTGCTCGCAGCAATTCCTCCCCTCGAGCCATCTCACCCGCCATAATAAGATCCCAGCCACGATTGAATAAGGGATAGTCGAGGTAATATAAAGGTTCATGATCGAAACTGGCGTAATTTGCCAGCATAAAATTGATAGTTATCAGAACAGCAGCACTGTTCGTACTCACAAGAGCTTTAGCAACATCAAGTAACTCTTTCGCAATATCCCAATTTTCAGTCTCAATGAGAGCTGCATCTGTGAGAATCGCTGCAGTGAGTTCCAGGTCACCGGTATCCTTCGCAGATTGGGCCCGATTTAATAGGTGTTGCACGTCATCAATTTGTGCATTATCATATTGATTAGTCATTTTTACACTCGCTTATTCAAGTAAGTTATCCAATATTGAACTTTCTGGTTTTGGAGTAACAGTATCTCTTCCGGCATCCTGTAACCATGTCCTGTAATCAGAATCAATGCGTTCTAACACGAATCCCTTGAATAATTCATCAGTAGTTTTTTGTGGAGACACAGGATAAGCTTCAAAAGCCTTCCTGTCTTGTATAGCAATACCCATTTCCTTTAGCGATTGATGAATTGCTTCCTTAATCCAATCTCGAATGTCTTGATGGGATATTTGATATTTTGGTGAATTACTTGCAACTGATAAGCCAACCACCTTTGCTAATTCTGTGCTGACATATTGATTCAGACTGATGCCTTCTCGTCCTGCCTGTTCAACCAATTGCTGGTGAAGAGACTTTGTCAATCGCACAATGAATTTACCGCTATATTCTTGGTACGCTCTCGGTTCTGGGATGGGGAGTCCATCTTCGAGTGCTACTTCGAGCCAGCCTCTCATTGCGTCTTCAATCATCTCTTCGAGTTCATCGAATGTGTCGCTCTGTGTATAACATCCAGGCAGTTCAACCACGCGTGCCACCCAGCCTGGATTCTCTTCATTCGTATCCCTGATCACTTCGATGGTATAGGGTTTTTTTAGATATTCTTCGATCAATTCCATGTTCATTATGTATCTTCCTCGATTTCTCCTAAAGCTTCCAATGTCGGGAGAAGGAAATGTTTTATGTAATACTCTTTGATGAATGGTGACTTATGAGGTTTGGGAATTCGAAGAGGATACATTCCAGTCCGCGTAAAAGTAGCGTGACTTGTGCCCTCCTGGCGTTTTTCAAATCCGAGACGCAATAGAATTAGCTCAACATCCTCAAATCTCACATGTTTCGGGTTCTGGCGAATCTTCCGCAGCCGTTTCTCCCATTTTGCCATAGGAACACCAATTGCTATGATACTATATATGGTATCATATTGTCAAGGATTGTTGTCATATAATGATGTCAGACTACAGTTGAGCGTTCTGGAGAATAGCAAATATTGTGCGTTCTACGAATCCACCATCTGACCTAAAAACTACCTCCCGCAGGTTCTAAAATCTGCGGGAGGTCCTGGTAAAACACTTACTCGATCGTTTCCAAAAATGTCTTCGCCATGGCGCCTACGTCGGCGTCGGTGGAGATGCCCTCCCACGGGTCGCCTGGCTGCACCAGGTTGACCACGACGATATTGGCGCCATTGAAGATGGCGCTGCGGGCTTCCTTGAGGTCCACGCCGCCTGCCGCCGAGATGACCACGTCGAACTTGCTGCGCAGGCGGTTGACATGCCGGTACTGGATGACCTTGCCGCGCGTGCTCTCCTCGTCGCGGCCGCGATGCAGGATGACCACGTCCGGCGGCCTCTCCAGCTTCATCACCACCTTGAGCGGGTCGGCCACGCCAAGCATGTCAAGCATCGAGTTCGACCCCTAGTTCTGCGCAGGCGGCGACAAAGATATCCAGGGTCTCGACCGGGGCGCTGCCCAGGGAGGTGGCAGCCGTCGCGCCGGCTTGCTTTGCCATGCGCACCTCGGAGTAAGCCCCGTCCAGGGTCTTCAGGTCGGCGACGATATGCCCGTCCCACAGGCGTTTGATGGCGCGGATGCCGTCCATGCCTTCTCGCTTGATGTACGGCGTACCGGCCTCGACCAATATGCGCGGGCTGTACTGGATAGACGGAAGGACCTTCCTGACCAGGGAGATATCGTAGTTGAAGGCGATCTGCAGGTAACGCGTTTTATCGTCGAGCATGCTGAGCGCTCCATCCGGCCGTCACCTTCCCAAACGCTCGAAGCTTTCGGGAAGGTGGCGGTTAATCACTTCTTGTCATCATCGACCAGCAAGCTGGCAATTTTGCCCATCTCGGAGGGCAGCAGCAGGATGATCTTTTCGGAGGGGTCGGCTGCGATATCCCGGATGGTCTGCAAGGTGCGCAAGTGCAGCGCCCCCGGACTGCGGGCGAGGGTCTCGGCTGCCTGGCGCAGGTTCTCTGACGACGACAGCTCGCCCTGCGAGGCGATGATCATCGCCCGGCGCTCGCGCTCGGCCTCGGCTTGCTTGGCCATGGCACGTTTCATCTCCGCCGGCAGCTCGACCTCCTGGATCTTGATCGATTCCACATCCACGCCCCAGCCGATCGTCTCAGAATCGACAATCTTCTTGATGCTCTCGGCAACCTGCTCGCGCTCGGTGAGCACAAAATCCATCTCGGCGTTGCCGATCACATCCCGCAGCGCCGCCTGGGTGTACTGCTTGACGGCGAACACATAGTCCTCGATCTTGATGATGGCGTCCTCGGGCTTGACGACCTTGAAATACACCACCGCGTTGACCAGCATGGGAATATTGTCACGCGTCATCACCTCCTGGCGGGGGATATCGGCGGTCTTGATGCGCATATCCACCTTGCGCATGGTCTGGGTAGGCCAGATAATGGTTAAACCCGGGTTGCGAGTATTTTTGTAGCGTCCCAACTGGAAGACAACCCCGCGCTCGTACTCGTACAGCATTCTCACCGAGCGGAGCACCATCCAGACAAAAAGCAGCAATACGATGCCAACCACACAGGCGCCGATCGTGAAAAATTGTTCCATGGAATTCCTCCTCGTGACGATATTAGATTGCGGTGTAAGCCTTGGGCAGCAGGTCGCACCCCTGGGCTGCCTTTAGCTCGGGTGGTGCGATATAAATTTTACACTGTAATAGCGGAACTCCACCTATCACATCCCTCAGGCTCCAAACCAGCGCTAGGGTTATCGTTCCTAGCGGAAGCTGAACTCTTCGTAGTGGATCTTGCGCGCCGGCACGCCCTGCTGGATGAACTGCGCCTTGAGCGCCTCGATCATCGGGTAGGGCCCGCACAGGTATATATCCTTCCCGGCGACCGGCCCGCTGCTGAGGGCGACCTTCTGCGCCGAGAGGTGTCCATCTGCGTTTGTATGGATGAAGTGCGCCCGGAAGGTGCTGTATTTCGCCCCGGCAGCCTCGATCTCTTCCCTGAAGAGAGCCTCGTCCGGCGTGCGGGTTGAGTAGTATAAGTCGATCCGCTGCCCTGCGCTGCCATCCAGGTCGCGCAGCCAGCTTAGGAATGGGGTGATGCCGATCCCGCCCGCCACCCAGACCTGCTGCTCCCCGCCGGTGCGGAAGTCGAACATGCCGTAGCCGCCCTCCAGGCGCGCTTCCGTCCCCTCCTGCAGTATATCGAACAGCTCCTGCGTGAAATCGCCCGAGGCTTTGACCGTCAGGCGCAAGTTATCCTCGCCCGGCGAGCTGCTGATGGTGAAAGGATGTGCCTCGCGCAGGCTCCCGGTAGTCGGGAAACGTACGAACAGGAACTGCCCGGCGCGGTGGTTGAGGCGGCGCCCGGCGGCTGCCAGGCTGACTTCCACCACCGTGCCGCTCAGACGATTTACTCCGTCCACCCGATAGGTAAGCCCACGCTTGACCAGCGGCTCGAGCAGCTCTTTATAGATATACAGGGCGACTCCAGCAAAGGTGAGCGCCCGCACGTAAAGGTTCACCGGCGGCGAGAGCTGCATCACGTTCTCGATACGCAAGCTGTGCAGGATGCCAATGATGAAGAACAGCCCGGTGAAGCGGTGCACCAGCCGCCAGCGATGGTAGGGCAGACGCAGGTAGCCGCCGATGAAGGGGATGCGCTTTGCCAGCGCCAGCACGACCGAGACCAGCAGTCCGATCAGGGCGATCTTGCCCAGCGAGGGCCCCAGGTTGAAGCCTTCGCTGGTGGCAGCCATCAGGAAGAAGTGCCCCAGCAGGAGCAGCATGGCAAGGACCGCCAGCGTGCGATGCACCAGGTACATCTTGTCCAGTCCGCCGAAGAGCGGCTCCAGGGTGCGCGGCCGGGTGGTCAGCAGGATGCCGCACGACATCAGGATCAGTGCTGAAGTACTCAGCGTTTCGCCGATGAGCTGGTTGGTGAAGTTCGCCCGCCCGTCATCGAGCGGCGGGAAAATAGCCCATAGTGCCAGGTTGGCCGCGATCAAGGCGGCGATCAGGATGCTGCCTAGCCGACGTTTCTGCATGGATGTCCTCCCAGAGGTGATGGTGAATTCGGCAATTATAATCTTATACGTAGGATATCAGGGATAGTGGTTCAATGTTTTATCTGCTAAAATTGCCCCGGGCAGATGCCGAATAACGATCACTAAGAATGGATGAATTATGGATTATTTGATCAATCCCGACCAGGTAGAAGAATGGCCGATCGAGAAGCACGTGGGCGTGCACTCACGCATGCTGATCGAGGGGCAGAACATGACCGTGATGTGGACGCGCTGGGAGCCGGGGGCTAGCGCTCCGGAGCACAGCCACCCGCACGAGCAGAGCGGGATCGTGCTGAAAGGTCAATTCATCTTCACCGTCAACGGAGAAGAGTTCCCGGTGAGCGCCGGGGAGTTCTTCTACATCCCGCCGGGTGCCCCGCACGCCGAGCGCAACGACGGGGAGGAGGAGGCGGTGCTGACCGACTTCTTCGCGCCGGTAAGGGATGACTTACACCGTCGCCGCTTCCAGCCCAAGATTGTCGGAGAATAATAACTTTAACCTCGAAGGACGCCAAGGAACACGAAGATAATATCAGATGCTTTCTTCGTGTTTCTTCATTCCTTTGTGTTCTTCGTGGTTCAATGTATTATGGTTTCAAGCCATTCGGGAGGCCGGCGGGAAGGCGGTTTCGCTCCGTAGAAGAAATCGTCCAGGCGCAGCGCCAGGCGGCGGAAGATGCGTGAGCGGCGGATGCCGCGCCGCACCAGGTTGTGGTAGAGGCTATCGGGGTGCGAGTACGGGCAGACCGCCATGCAGCGGGCGCAGTCGGTGCCGATCTGGTTCCAGTAGCCGAAGCATTTATCGGCGTCGATGCGCCAGCGCCGGATGCCATCGCTCTCACCTTGCGGTCCGTAAGGGATAGCCTGTGGTGGGCAGCAGGCGGCGCATTTCTCGCACAGCGTGCAGAAATCGATTGTGGATGGAGAAGGCCGCGCAGGGTCAGCGACCAGCTCCAGCTCGGTGGTGACCACACCCAGGCGCACGCGTGGTCCCAACCCGGGAGTCATCAGCAGACCGATGCGCCCGATCTCCCCCAGCCCGGCATCGCGCGCCACCAGCGGGCAGATCACGCGGTAGTTGCCGTCGATATGGGCGCGCGCCGGGTAGCCCATCAGGCGGATAGCGGCTGCCAGCTGAACCGCAGTGCGGGCGGCTTCCACGTACTGGTGCGCCAATTCCATCACCGCCGGCGGGTATGGTCCGCTGCCAGTCATGGCGAAGTCCATCTCCACAGTAAAAGCGATCGCCCAGCGCCCCTCCACCGGGATCGGGTCGCCGTACACACCCTGGCCGCGCCCGATATGCGAGTAGAAGTGGTACGGGCGCAGCTCGGTGATGCCCACCGAGTGCGCCCCGTAATGGCGCGCCAGCGACTTGATATAGGCGCTCATCTCCGTCGGGGGCAGGCTGGTGCGCTGCAGGCTGATCGGTCCGTCCACCGCGCCTGCCAGCGCTTCGGTCAGGAAGAAGCTGCCATCCGCGGCTGCGAAGAGCAGCGGGTCGGCCAGCTTGGCGTGCGGCGAGAGCAGCCCGGGTCTCTGGCGCAGCCGGTCGTCGAAGGCTTTCTTCTCCGGGCGCATCTGGTAGTAAGAGTCATACTGCGGGCTGCCGGGTTTCAGCCGGATGCGAGCGAAGGGGATATCGCGCTCGTCGTAGCGACTGGCGGGGTGCTGGTGGGACATGCTGTCCCGGCGCTCAGGTAGGAGCAGCAGCGCAGCCCCTGCCAGCAGGATCAGCGCGGTCAGAGCCAGCACGGCGAGCTGGATGGTGGGCGGCAGCGTGGCAGCGATCATGGAAGTGAGACCCACCAGGATAGCGATCCCGGCTGCTCTACCGGTTGCCCGCTGCTCTCCCTCCCGCAGGGATGCCAGGCTGAACCCGCTGATGCCCAGCACCAGGATGATGGAAAGGAAGAGCATGCAATAAGCCAACCAGAGCATGGGGAAATTATAACCTTTCCTAATTCCGAGTACCTTACCACTGATTCCCTTCATCGCCTTACACCTGTGTAAGATCGCTTTGAAGCCTCCCATTTTGTGAAATAATGAACACTGCAACACAACTCACATCGTGGAGGTCTTCCCATGCGCTTCACTCGCAAACACCTTTCCATCTGGCTGAGCCTGTCCATCCTGCTGCTGGCAACGCTAGCACGTGCCTCCGCCAGCGCCCCGGCGCCGGATGCGCCGGAACCCGTTGCGGCGTCCGCACAACCGTTAGCCGCTCACCTGGATACGGATGGCTACCTGCGCACCTCCTCCGCCTTCAGCGGCACGCTGGATGCCGAGGGCTGGCGGATGAGCCTCGACCTGGACGGCGAGCCGCGCTTCACGCCTGCTCGTGCAAAAGCTGCCCCAACCACCAGCTGGGAGGCGCAGTTCAGCCCGCGCGGCACCTCCTGGCAGGTGCGTGCCCTTGCGGTGGACGGGGATTCGGTCTATGCAGGCGGCGGGTTCGTCGCGGCGGGCGATACGATGGCGACTTATGTTGCCCGCTGGGATGCATCCAGCGGCGAATGGTCGCCGGTGGGCGAGTTCCACAGCGCCGTGGAAGCGCTGCTGTTCAGCGATGGCTACCTGTACGCGGGTGGCGAATACTTTCTCTCGCGCTGGGATCCGGGGACAGGCACCTGGACAGACCTGGGCTATCCCATCGGCACGGTGCGCGCCATCGCTGTCCTGGGGGATTACGTCTATATCGGCGGCTATTTTACAGATGTGGATGGCGTGCCGGTCTCATCCGTGGCACGCTGGCACAAGACCAACCAGACCTGGGAGGCGGTCGGCTCAGGGGTGGACAAAGTGGTGTACGCCCTGGCAGCCGGGGACGGGCTGCTGTACCTGGGCGGTGAGTTCGATTCTGCCGGCGGGATGGCAGCCGGAAAGATGGCCTCCTGGAACCCGGGCTCGGGAGATTGGGCCACGCTGAATGGCGGCTCGACCGGGGGAGAGGTGCACGCGCTGGCTTATTACGCCGGTTCGCTGTATGCGGGCGGCTGGATCACGGAGACGGGAAGTGTTACCGTCACCCACGTCGCGCGCTGGGATGGCGGGCAATGGTATGCCATGGGCGATAACCTGACCGGCAGCGTGTACGGACTGTCCGCCGGCAGCCAGGGAGTATTCGCCACCACCAGCCTGGAGTACGACGTCAGCGATCCCGAACCCTTCAACATGGGCGTCAAGTGGAACGGCAGCAGCGGGAAATGGGTGCGCCTGGGGGTAGGCATGGATTGCGAAAATCATTACAGCTACTGCGAGACGTATGCCGTCGCGGCGGGCAACGGCAGGCTTTACTTTGGGGGCGATTTCAATACAGCAGGCGACCAGACTGCCCTGCATGTAGCTTCCTACAACCTGAACCCGGGAGCCTGGTCAGCGCTGTATAACGGGCCATATGGGCAGGGTGTCGATGGCGAGGTACTTTCTATCGTGGTGAAGGGCACGGATGTGTATATCGGCGGCTGGTTCCGGCGTGTGGGCGGGATCGAAGCCAACCATATCGCACGCTGGGACAGCCAGACGGATACCTGGCACGCACTGGGCGAGGGTACCAACTGGGGGGTATATGCCCTGGCGCTGATGGGCGATAACCTGTACGTGGGTGGGCGCTTCGGGGAGGCCGGTGGTGTGGATGTCAGCTATCTGGCGCGCTACGATACCCTGTTGGGCACCTGGCACTCGGTCGGTCCGGGGACAGATCCTGGTCCCGACGACTGGGTGGAAGCCCTGGCGGTGGAAGGCAGCAAGCTGTACGTGGGCGGATATTTCACCAATATCCGCGACGTCGGCGCCAGCGACCATATCGCCGTATGGGATGCGGTCGCACAGGACTGGACCCTGGTGGCCGGCAGCGACCTGGATTACACCGTACTGGCTATCCTGCCGGACGGAGAGAACGTGTACGTCGGCGGCATGTTCTACCAGAATGCCGGCAGCACTTACGAACACGTCGCCCGCTGGCACACGCCGACGAACACCTGGCACGCCATGGATTTCGGCCTGGATGGCAACGTGCACAGCCTGGTGCCGTACGGTGCAGACGTGCTGGCGGGTGGGGTATTCCCCGGGCGGGTGCAGTTATGGGATCCCGGCAGCCAGACCTGGAGCATTCTGCCTGGCGGTTGGCTGGGTGGAGGTTCGTATGGCGGGATTGCTTACGACATGGCAGTATCCGCCAGTGGGGAGATCTTCGTGGTGGGCGATTTCACCCAGGCAGGCGATATACAGGCGTGGGGCATAGCCCAGTACAGCGCCGCCTGCCAGCGCTGGATGCCGGTGGAAGGTGGCTTCAACGCCCGCGGGCAGTCCATCGCCCTGATGGGCGAGCAGCTGTTCGCCGGCGGCAGCTTCAGCCTGACTGGCTCACAGCCCTCCTACCGCTTCGCCAGCCGACCGACCAGCGATGGCGTGTGTGTGTTCGTGCCGCTGGTGGTGCGGGACTAATCTGCCGACGGAAGTTGATATAATTACCGTTGTGAGCAGCGCACGGCAGGCCGTCATCCAACTCATCTCAGACATCACCGGCACGAAGGCAGGGCAGTGGCTTTTCGCCAGGCTGGCACACCGGTTGGATGGAGCCGTGATGCGTCTTTCCAGGGGACAGCAGACCCTGGCAGGCTTGCTGACCGGACTGCCGGTAGCCTTTCTGACTACCACCGGCGCAAAGAGCGGTCTCCCGCGCCGGGTGCCGGTGCTGCTGACCTTCGCGGGCGATAAACCGCTCCTGATCTCGACCAATTGGGGGCAGCGCAAATACCCGGGCTGGCATTACAACCTGAGTGCGAACCCGAGCGCCGGGCTGGAGCTCAACGGGCAAAGTGGGACCTATCGGGCGCGGAAAGTCCAAGGAGCGGAGCGAGAGAGCTACTGGGCGCTGGCGGTGCGCCAGTTCCCAGGGTATGAAGTCTCTACCGCTCGCGCGTCGGGGGACGCGAGATCGGCGTCTGGCTCCTGGAGCCGGTCAAAGACTTACCACAGAGCTCACAGAGAACACAGAGAGAAGAATAACAAAAACTCTGTGTACTCTGTGTGCTCCGTGGTGATTTGATTTAGTAGGTGATGACGCGGGGGAGCGCTTTGGCCTGGTCCACCCAGCTCTCGACCTGCACACGGTTGGGGAGCTGGCGCACCAGCTTCTTCTTTACGTTGGTCGCTTCCAGGGCTTCGTACAGGTTGCTGGGGTTGCGTTGCGCCAGCTCGGGCACAGTATCCACACCGGCGGCTTCCAGCAGGTCGGAATACTCTTCGCCGATGCCCTTGATCCGGAACAGGTCGGCGCGGTTGACCCATTTCAGCACCAGGCTCTCACTGATGCCGGTCTGCTGCGCCAGGTCCTTGCGCAGTTTGGGGGTCGAGCCGGCTTCGAGCAGTTTCTCGGTTGTGCTGATGCCTGCCTCCCGCAGAGCCTTGGCGAATACCTCGCCGATCCCCTCGATGCTGATAATACTGACCATGTTAACCTCCTTAAATCACAAGCAGCTATTTGCACCACGGCTCGGATAACGGCCCGCCGAAGGTGCTCTCGACGATCTTCCAGTGCCGCCAGGGCACGTTCGAAGCCACCCCATCCAATGTGAGCTCCCCGGTATGCTGTGCGCCATCCGGGCAGGATATGGAGACCTGCGCCAGGATGCGGGCGCGCCCCTCGGTATTTGTCTCGATCGCGGCGAGCTGCATGCCTTCGAGCTGGTAGGGCGTTCCCCACAGGCGGGAGAGACAGATCTCCGAGCAGCCGCTCTCGACGTTCATGTATTCCAGGTGGTGCCAGCAGGCCGCCGCGGCATCCGGGTCGCCGCGAGTGACAGCCAAGACATAGCTGGTGATGACGGTCTCGGGGCTGCGGTCAAAGCCGCCGGTGCAGGTGTCGTTGAATGCTGAATACACGCCGAATGCCAGGCAAGCCAGGACCAGCACAGCAACGGCAGCAATCGCGATCAACCGGCTGCGGCGGGCAGCCTGTTGGCGGTAATATGTGTCGGACATGTGATAATTATAGCAAAAGCTGCGGAATATTACAGTATGGGATGAGACCCATCGCGCTGGATGACCGGGTTGTTAGGGTAGAGACGCCCCGCCGGGGCGTCTCTACCTGTGTTCGCTATCGGATGATCACCGGCAGGAAGATGGTGCCGGTATTGCCCAGACTGACAGGCACGCTGTGGATATCGCCCACGCTCAGGCTGACCGGAATGGTCACCGTCTGCATGGTCGTGGTGATGGTCAGCTTGGCGGCGTAGGTTGCGCCGCCTGCCAGCCCGGTAGGATTGGCGGACAGGGTCAGCGTAGAGGGGTCTCCGGACGAGGTTACCGTGCCGCTGGGGGCGCTCAGGCTCAGCCAGGCGGCGTCTTCGCTGGCGTTCCAATCCATGTTGCCGCTGCCGGCGTTGTTGATGCTGACATCGGCTGTCTCGCTGCCGGTCGAGCCGGCGTTGACGTGCCAGGAGACCGGCGATGGTCCGGCGGTCAGCGTCGGGCCGGGCAGGTCCAGGTCATCGTCCACATAGACGGTGATGGCAATGGTGGCAGTCTGACCCTTGCTGTTGGTGGCCTTCAAGGTGATCAGGTTGGCGCCCACCGGGAGAGCATCCAGTGAGAGCAGCGCTCCGCTGCCGAGCAGGTTGTTCCCGGCATCCCACCAGGACAGCCCGGCGTTCGCCACCGTGCCATCCTGAGCATCCAACGCCATGCCGCTGAAATTGACCAGCTGTCCGTAATGGATCTGCAAGCCGTCCTGCGGGGTGAGGATAAAGGGGATGGGCGGCTTGTTCGCCATCACGAAGCTCGGGCTGTCGGCGTAGGCGCTGTTGGCCCCATCGCTGGCGATTAGGCGCAGGATTGCCGTGCCGCTGCCGCCCAGCATAGCCGTATCGATCTGCGTGCTGCTGCCGCTGAGACCGGCGGTGACGGGATGGAAGCTGACGCCATTGTCCTTGCTGTACGCCACCTCGAAGGTCAGCGCATCGCCATCCGGATCGCTGGCGCTCCACGCCAGCGTGACCAGTCCTTCAACCGGGTTCGAGGCGCCTTGCAGGTGTACGTTGCTGACCGAAGGCGGGTTGGCGCTGACCGGCTGGCTGGCGATCACAGAGCCGTCGCCGTTATACACGATCTGCACTACCCGCGTCCCGGGGACGAAGTCCACCACTACCCCGAAGCCCAGCAGGCCGGTGTCATAATTTAGCTCGGGGGTGAAATCGTAATACGCCAACAGGGAGTTATCGTTGTCTAGCAGGTGCAGGCTATAATCACCCGGGAGCATTCCGGGAACGTTCACCACGCTGTCCAGGCGGCTGAGGTAGGAAAAACCGGCTGCGTGCGTATCCGGGTTGATCACTCCGGCCGCGGCCAGGTAATCCCCGACCTGCGGGGCGCTGATTCGCTGCCAGAGCGCTGGGGTTAGCGATCATGTTGTTGTACATGGCGGTATAGGTGTAATCGCTGATCCACTGGCTGTTGCAGTAGCTCATCACGTCATTCCAGGTGTCGCTGGGCAGCACGGCGCGCTGGATGCCGAAATAGGGATCGCCAACGTCGAAGCCTTCCATGCTGTCGTCAGCCGGGCCGATCGGCGCCCTGGAGGTGGAGGTGTTGCCGTAGGGGTAGCCCGGATCGCTGCGGCTGTGACCGCAGTTCTCGGATGTATTTTTGGTGGCAGGGTTATCCGACCCGGCGTTGGGATGAGCGCGACCCAGCGAGTGACCGATCTCGTGGGCGGCGTACCAGTCGGCGTAGGAGCCATCCGTATCCCAGCCCTGACCCAGGCAGAAGAACTGCCCGGGCGTGCCCGCAGGACCGACCGAGGTCTTGCTGTACATAGCCTGACCACGCGGGAAGTTGTTCGAAGCGTCGGAGATCATGCCGTAGTAAAAGGCGTTGGCTTTCAGACCGACGTTGAGCAGACCCATGATGGTCCGGATGCGGTAGCTGTAAAGCAACCCGTTGGTGAATCAGGCTGGCACACAGGGCCGGGTCGTCGTTCTTGCCGGAGTAAAATAGCTTGCAGATCGGGTTGGACTGGTTGACCAGCCCTCCCAACCAGGTGCCGCCGTTGACGTCCCACAGGCGCGGCTTGAAGTTCTCGCCGACTGCCCCGCCGATCGGGTAGGCGCGCATGATCCAGGAATAGGTCTTGACCACGTCATCGATATAGCGCGGCGTGTAAGTCGTGCCGCCGATCTTGTAGTTCAGGTTGAAGAACTCTACTGACAGGGTGGGAGAGTTCTGGAAATTAAACGTCTGCGTTAGGTTGTTGTCTGCGTAATTGGGTTCCAGCGGAACCTTGTAGGGGTTCATCTCGAAGCGCAGCTGCAGGCTGGGGTTCTGCGTCCAGGACCAGGGCAGCTCGAAGAGGAAGCTCTGGTCGATGTCGTCTTTGTCCGGGTTCTGGCGCACGGTGAGCTTTGTGCCGGCGGGGTTGACCGGCTGCAGCGGGTTGCCGCCCAGTGCGGGTGCGGTCAGCCGGGCGCCGACCCCGGAGACGGCATCCCCAGCAGAGCGCACGAAGACGCGCACAAAGGTGCGCTTGCCCTTGACCAGCAGCACGCTGTTGCTAAGGTTCTGAATGCCCTGGGTGATCTCCATGCCGGTGACGTACATATTGACCATCGGCAGGGCGGAAGCGTTGTTGGGCAGGCGCTGGACCTTGCTATCCTCGTGCCAGAAGATGAAGGTGCCATTGGTTTTCAGATTGGAGGGTCCACCGAAGATGGTTGGGCTGGAGGTGTAGAGAGAATCGGCTGCCCCGCCGCTGCGCCAGGTGCGCTGTACCACGGTCACGTAAGAATTGAAGCACGGCTGCGGGCTGCAGGCGATGGTGCGGCGCTCCAGGAAGTACAGGTTGAAGAAATCGGTCGCCAGCGAGACCATGGTGGCAGTATTATCCACGCTGGTGTAGATCGGAGCCCCCAGCGAGCCGGTCTTGTTATTGTAGACGCGGATGTCATCGCCCATCCCAACGTACACGTTATCCGAGTAGTAGCACTGGAAGGGGTTGATCGTGCAGAAGATCAGCCGGTTGCCCTCCGGGAAGTAGCCGTTGACACCGCTTGCGACGATGCTGACCGGCCCGCTTACGCCGGGCTCGATGCGGTACAGGGTGGTTCCGACCAGATAGTAAACGTACTTGCCGTCGTACTGCAGGTTGGAGGCGTAGTTGCCCGGGGTTGCAAGGAAGACACGCGCGTTGTTGTCCTTGCGCACGTAATAGACCTGGGTGTTGCTGCCGCCGATATTGGTCGAGATGACGAAGATCTTGTCGCCGCCATCCACCACCTCGCCGGGTGCGTCCACCAATGCATTCATCAGCACCGGCACATCCCCCGGGTTGGCGTCGGTGGACAGCTTCACCAGCCCGACCGGGTCCAGCCAGTACAGGAACGTACCATCCGAGACGATATTGGAGAGGATCTCGCCCTGGGCGCAGTCGCGCAGCTTATAGTACAGCGTGCGCGTCGTACTGCCGTAGCTGGCCACCCGGCGCACCATCTCGGGATACTGCACCTGCGGCTCCTCCTCACCGGTCGGCGGGCAAGGGGGGACGCCCGTGTGCCAGAAGACTTTGGGTTCTTTCAAGGTGTAGGAGGTGACGCCGGAGGCGACCAGCGCGGTGGGAATATCGGTGGGCGCCTCATCCTGGGCGCGTGCCGGCTGGGAGGCGGGCTGAATCCCGGAGAGGAAGAGACTGATGAGGATCAGAACGGTGAACGTGCGGATAAGCAGCCTTCGCATGGGAGTCCCTCCTGAGTCAATTGGGAGATGGATTAGTAATGGTCGTTGGTTGCTCCCCCCGGTGGCGGGTAACTTGCGACGATGTTCCTGTGGATTGAGTGTAGCATTGATTTTGCCGCGTTGCAATAGGCAATCTAGGTGAAATTTGGCGGATTAATCCGGCGTTGCGGACGGCGATCTCTCCACCATACAGGTGGTGACTGTTAAGGGGATTTCACAAGCAGTTAATCTTTCCTTATTGATTTTAAGCTAAAGATTGTCTATACTATCTATAAGGTCAGCATTCTGACCTTCGAGTGCCGCAGCAGGTGGGTCCTCGGGCATTCGTGAATACATCCCCAGTTAGCAATTAAGGAGGGCAGCCAGCGGAAGTATTCAAAGACATGAAGAACTAAATCTAGTCGGTCGCAGCAAACGGATCAGAAGTGACACTCATCCTGCGCGCACGCTCAACTTGCTTCGTCGGGCTGGTGCCCTCCTCGCAATGACGGAAAGTCAATGACTGGTAGTCACTAGGATGGGTCCGCAGGGTTCACAGTCTTTCCAGATGGGCGATCGCTGCGCGCAATCCATTGAACATATTCTCTCAGCCAATGCCAAAGGAGGCTCACATGCTGTTTAGAATCCGATCGATCACCCTACACCCCACATGGCGCGTCTGCCTGGCGTGCCGGTCTCACCCTGCTGCTGCTGGCGGCCCTGCTCTCCCCGCAAGCCGGCGCCCTGGTGCAGGCCTCACCAGTCCTGCAGGAGCCAGTGCCGGAGCCACCCGCGCAGCCGCAGTTCATCGAGGCCCCCGGCGACCACCTGGTCACCAATATCAGCCTAAGCCCGGACTCACCCAATATCTTCCGGACAAACCAGGACATCAACCTGACCTTCGACTACATCACCAACCAGGTAGGTGGGGTGCGTATCTGGGTGCGACCGTTCACCAACGGCGCCCTGACCCCCAACTACACCGCCCACGCCTCACAGCTATACCCGCTGGGCAGTGGGCAGGGCAGCGGTTATTTCTCCATCTCAACCGGCACCGTGGTGGTGGACGAGATCCGCATCCAGATGTGGAACGACGGCCAGACCACATTGCTGTTCGAGGCTTTCCTGCCGGTGTACCTGCTGTTCAGCGATGCGGCTGATCTGGTTTCGAATATCAACCTGACACCGGATACGCCGGACGTCCTGGCGCTGAATCAGAATGTGGACCTGACCTTCGATTACCGCACCCGCCAGGTGGGCGGAGTGCGCATCTGGGCGCGGCCGTTCACCAACGGGCAGCTTTCACCCAGTTATGCCGCTCACGGCTCGCCGGTCTATCCCATCGGCGGTGGGAGCGGCTCGGGCAACTTCACCATTACCAATGGGCAGCCGGTGGTGGACCAGATCCGCATCCAGATGTGGGATGACGACCAGACCACACTGCTCTTCGAGGCCTTCCTGCCGGTGTACTACCGCTTCCTTGGCCAGACCAACCGGGTTACGTACATCGAGTTCAACCGCGATACCCCCAATATCTTCAAGTACAGCGAGGATGCCAACCTGACCTTCAACTATAACCACAGCATCAAAGCCGGGGTGCGCATCTGGGCGCGGCCGTTCAGCGGGGCGAACCTATCGCCGAACTACGCCGCGCACGGCTCGCCGGTCTACCCGGCTGGCTCAGGGGTCGGCAGCGGCAGCTTCCGGCTGACCGCCGGTCCGGTGGTTGTGGACAAGGTACGCATCCAGATGTGGGATGACGGCCAGACCACGCTGCTCTTCGAGGCCTTCCTGCCGGTGTACATGTTGTGGGCAGGCGCCGGACCGCCGCCGGGTCCGGATATGCAGGTCAATTCCATCGAGGTCACCCAGGCGATACAGGACCTGAACAACAGCGTCGATCTGGTGGCGGGCAAGAAGACCTACGTACGGGTGCACGCCAACTCGCCGGCCAACGTACGCGGACGTCTTCGCCACGCTGTCCGGCAGGCGCGGCTTCACCAGCCTGACCCCAGTGCTCAACCCGGGCAACCCCGGCAGCGACATCACCGTGCGCACCGCGCCCGACCGCGGCCAGATCAACGACAGCTTCTGGTACGAGCTGCCATCCAGCTGGACGACCGCTGGCAACCTGACCCTGACCGCCAAGCTAGACCCTAACGGGGCCAAGTTTGACCCCAATACCACCAACAACTCCAAAGCTGTGACGGTCAATTTCAAGACCACGCCGCCGCTGCGCCTGCGCATCGTCAACGTGCGCTACACCTCCGGAGGGACCACCTACCTGGCAGTCCAACTTCCACCTGAATGCGCTCGAATCCTGGCTGCGGCGAGCATACCCGATCAACAGCCTGCAGGTGACGCGCCAGACCTACACTTACCCGACCAACGGTCTGCCGAACGTGGACACGCTGCACGGCTAGCTGGCGCTGGGCAAGATCTGCTCCGCATCTTGTTCTCCGGCGAGGACGCCGCGTGTGGTGTACTATGGCGTGGTGGATGACGGCGGCGGCTTCATGCGCGGCAAGGCGCTGGATATCCCCAGCACCATCGCCGCCGGACCCTCGGGCACGTGATAACTGGGGTTGGGATTACGACGGCTCGTACAACGACTGGTACGGCGGGCACGAGATCGGCCACACGCGCAACCGCTACCACGCCGAATTCTGCGGGGCGGGCGGAGGCGCAGCCTACCCGTACACCAGCGGGCGCATCAGCCCTGCCACCGAGCGGCAACACCGCCATCTACGGCTTCGACATCACCACCCGGGCTATCTACGGGCCTACATGGAAGGACGTGATGACCTACTGCGACAACCAGTGGGTCTCGGACTTCACCTACGAAGGCATCCGCAGCTACCTGGTGGGGGTCGGCGAGCAGGCTGAGGCGGTCCAGACCGTCACTGCGGATGAGTACCTGGCGGTGGTGGGATCGGCCAGACCTGGCGGACAACAGCGCCAATATGGACGACGCGTACCTGATCAGCCAGACGGCTACCGTGCCGCTGCCCGACCCGGGAGATTGGACGATTGCCCTGGTGGATGCGGCTGACAGCGACCTGGCGACCTACCCGTTCGAGCCGGACGAGCTGACGGACGGCGAAGAGAACCCGACCCGCCCGGCGATCATCGCCGAGATCGTGCCCTGGTCTACTGGCACGGCTAAGGTGGAGATCCGCTACCAGGGTCAGGTGAAGGACTCGCGCAGCGTCAGCGCCAACGCCCCGACTGTGACGATGGACACGCCCACGGCAGGTCACCTGCTGGCGGATGGACCGTTCACGGCTTCCTGGAGCGGCAGCGACCTGGACGGCGACGCACTGACCTACAGCCTGCTGTACAGCAATGACGGCGGGACAAACTGGCAGACCCTGGCAACCGGCCTGACAGAGCAGCAGCTCGAGCTGAACACCGACAACCTGCCGGGCGGCTCGGGGATGCTGCGGGTGCTGGCATCGGACGGCGTTGCTGAGCGGTCAGGACACCAGCGGCGGCCTTCAGCGTGCCGCTGCACGCCCCGACTGTCGATCTCGTACTGCCGGAAGATGGGCAGGTGTTCTACCCGACCCAGGATGTCGCCCTGCAGGGAACAGCCTACGACCTGGAAGACGGCATGCCGGAGGACGCGGCTTACGAGTGGGATTCCAGCATTAACGGAGTCCTGGGCAGTGGAGCATCGCTGAACACCAGCATCCTGGCGACAGGCGTGCACACCATCACGCTGACCGTGACCGACAGCGACGCAATGACCGGCAAGGCTCACGTGCATGATCGAGATCGCCGAGGAAGACGCACCTGAAGCGAGCAACCTGCAATCCGCTCCCAACCTGGTGTATGCGGTGGCAGGCTTCAACAGCCCGACACAGCCGTACTCGACCACCCTGCGCAGCTCGAGCGAGACCGAGCTCGACTGGACCGCCAGCGAGAGCATCCCCTGGCTGTCCCTGGTCTCGAACGCCGGGACGACGCCCTCTGAGCTGATGCTAACCATCGACCCGAGCGGTCTGGGGATTGGGCTGCACCTGGGGGTAATCACGATCAGCTCCCCGCAGGCAGCCAACAGCCCGTTCGAGCTACCGGTGACGCTGGAGATCACCGGTAATGCGGTGTTCATGCCGATCATCCCGGAGGACCAGCTGAGCCCGTAAACAAGGGGGATGGCTCAACCCCCTGATCCTGTATGACGAACAACGGTGCGGCGCACGCAAGACATGCGCCGCACCTGTATTTTTGCCACGATTGTCACAAAAAATGGTTAGAACAAATGTTTGACAAATACGACCAACTTGGTTAGAATAGGGGTGTCAAAGCTTCAAAAAGTATCATGATTTCAATGTAGGACAATTTGCCCTACCATAATGGAGACTAACATGTCTGGAGTTGGAGTACGGGTACTGGTTGGCACGCGCAAAGGCGCGTTCATTCTGACCGCGGACGGTAAGCGCGATCAGTGGGATATCAGCGGACCGCATTTCCCGGGTTGGGAGATCTACCATATCAAGGGCTCGCCGGCTGACCCAAACCGGCTGTTCGCTTCGCAGTCCAGCGGCTGGTTCGGGCAGGTGATGCACCGCTCGAATGACGGCGGTAAATCCTGGGAGACGGTGGGCAACGAGTTTGCTTACGAAGGCGTCCCGGGTACACACCAATGGTACGATGGCACGCAGCATCCCTGGGAGTTCACCCGTGTGTGGTTCCTTGAGCCGTCACCGGACGACCCGGATGCGGTCTACGCCGGGGTGGAAGACGCGGCCATCTTCCAAACACGCGACGGTGGGCAGAGCTGGCAGGAGCTGCCTGGACTGCGCAGCGCTCGCGGGGAGCTGTGGCAGCCGGGTGGGGGCGGGATGTGCCTGCACACGATCCTGCTGGACACCGCTAACCCGCGGCGCATCTACACCGCCATCTCGGCTGCTGGCGCTTTCCGCAGCGATGACGGCGGAACTTCCTGGAAGCCGATCAACCGCGGACTGAAATCCGATTTCGAGCTGCCGGATCCCGACGCCGAGGTCGGGCACTGCGTACACAGCATCGCCATGCACCCGGAGCGCCCGGAGGTGCTCTTCATGCAGAAGCACTGGGATGTGATGCGCAGCGACAATGCCGGCGAATCGTGGTACGAGATCAGCGGGGACCTGCCGAGCGATTTCGGCTTCCCGATCGCGGTGCATGCCCACGAGCCGGATACTGTGTATGTCGTTCCGATCAAGAGTGACTCGGAGCACTACCCGCCGGAAGGCAAGCTGCGCGTTTACCGCAGCCGTACAGGAGGCAACGAGTGGCAGGAGCTCACCAAGGGGCTGCCACAGAAAGATTGTTACGTCAACGTGCTGCGCAGCACGCTGGCGGTCGATTCGCTCGACCCGTGCGGGCTGTATTTCGGCACCACGGGCGGGCAGGTGTACGCCTCGTCCGATTCAGGTGACAGCTGGCAGGCAGTTGTGCGAGACCTGCCCGCTGTTCTGTCGGTCGAAGTGCAGACGCTGCCATGATCCGAGTGGTGCTGCCCACGCACCTGTGGCGTCTGGCGGGAGTGGAGCGCGAGGTTGAGGTCCAGGTGGATGGGCCGGTGACGATCGCGGCGGTTCTGGATGCGCTGGAAGCCAGCTACCCTGCCCTGCGCGGCACGATCCGCGACAACAGCACCAAAGAGCGCCGGGCATTCATCCGCTTCTTCACCTGCCAGGAGGACTGGTCGCACGAGCCGCCGGAGACATTGCTGCCCGAGGCGGTCGCAGAAGGCAGAGAGCCGCTGCGCGTGGTAGGTGCGATGGCGGGAGGCTAAACACATTTATTTGCCAGACTGGCAGGTATTTACCAGTATAGGTGGCTCACACAGCAGACCCCTGTTTGTGTATGGAGTAACTAAGTAATGGTAGAGAACATTGAAATACTTCAGCGCGACGATGGAACTGAATATATCTGGAGGAAAAAGACGGCTGTGTTTCTGTCCAGCCAGAGTCTGTCCTTGTTTGGGTCTATGTTGGTCCAGTATGCGATCATCTGGTACGTCACCCTTACTACACAGTCCGGAACCATCCTGACCATTTCGACCTTGGCTGGCTTTCTGCCGCAGATCATCATCTCGCTCTTTGCCGGGGTGTGGGCAGATCGCTACCCGCGTAAATTATTAATCATCTCATCTGACCTGCTGACGGCGGTCAGCACACTCATCCTGGCGGTATTCTTCCTGGTGGGCTACCAGGAGCTGTGGCTGATCTTCCTGGTTTCCGCCATCCGATCGGTCGGAGCAGGCATCCAGGCACCGGCAGTGAATTCACTGCTGCCACAGATCGTTCCCACCGAAAAGCTGATCCGAGTCAACAGCATCAACGGTACGCTGCAGCCGATTATCATGCTCACTACACCGCTGCTCGCTGGAGCATTGCTCTCTATTTCTCGTCTGGAGGCAATATTTTTTATCGATGTCGTCACCGCCCTGCTGGCTGTAGTTCTGCTGGTGTACCTGAGAGTACCTGCGCACCAAAAGGCCGCCATTGAAGGCAAGACCGGCTACCTTGACGACCTCAAGGAAGGTCTGGCATATATTCGCCAAAACAAGACCATCAGGACGCTGTTTATCTTTTTTGCCTTCATCTTCTTTTTGGTAGCGCCGGTTGCCTTTCTGACCCCGTTGCTGATAGCCCGCTCCTACGGCAGCGAGGTCTGGAGGCTTACGGCGAACGAAATTGTGTTCTTCCTGGGTTCGATCGCTGGTGGGGTGATTATGACAGCCTGGGGTGGGTTCAAGAACCATTTCCGAACCATCGGGCTGGGCTGCATGTTATGGGCGATATTGTTGGTCGGGTTGGGGATTGCGCCGACATTCATCCTTTATTTGGTGTTTATGCTGCTTATCGGTATTCCCATGCCTTTCTTCACTGCCTCCACCACGACGCTGCTGCAGGAAATGGTCGAACAGGACCTGCAGGGCAGAGTATTTGGTGTCCAACAGCTGATCATCAGCACTATCATGCCCCTGGGAATGCTGGTTTTTGGTCCAATTGCCGATGTGATCACGATCGAAATCTTGCTCATCTTGACCGGGATTCTGATGGCGATCCCTGGCGTGTGGATCTTCTTCAACCGGTTACCCACCCGCGCCCCAACCGGAATCGTCCCGGTGGATTACGAGATGCAGCCTGGGGATTGAGCGGCGCATCTCCGGGATCGTACAAAAGCTCAGGGAAAATGAAATGTAGGGAACGGCGGACAGGATAGTTTGCGCTTACTGGCTGAAACACACACAACCATAACATCCCACCGGCGAACGAGCATCCAGGGTGATAGGGGATACGATTATGGGAAAAGACATCGACAAGCTGCTTTTCGACATCATGCCCGTGCTGCTCGGTGATGGGCTGCGGCTGTTTGGAATTAATAATGCAGAACTGCCGCAGATTGAAAGGCTATCGCTGATGGAGCTGCCCGCCGGCAGGACGCATCTCAGTTTTCGGATCGTAAAGTAGGAGACCAGTCGTGTGCAGGAATATCAAGACGCTTTATAATTTCGAGCCGCCAGCAACTGACGAGGAGATACGCGAGGCGGCACTGCAGTTTGTGCGTAAGATCACCGGTTTCAGCAAACCGTCGAAAGTCAACGAAGCTGCATTTAGGGCCGCTGTGGAATCGATCACAGCGACCTCAGCAGACCTGCTCAGCTCCCTCGAGACTAACGCGCCGCCTAGGAATCGCCTCGATGAGATCGCCAAGGCGCAGGCTCGTGCAGCTCAGCGTTATTCCGGTTAGGTGAGGCGGTACCGTGAGCCGGTATATCGCCTTACTGCGCGGCATCAACGTTGGAGGGAAAAACCTGATCAAGATGGCGGACCTGGCAGCCTGCTTCCAGGATCTGGGTTTCACAGATGTGCGTACGTATATCCAGAGCGGCAATGTATTGTTCAGCGCAGACGAGACCGACAGATCCCGTCTGGCAGGCTTGCTGGAAGAGGCTCTCTCCAAAGCGTTCCAATATGATGCAAGTGTGGTTCTGCGCTCGGCTGAGGAACTGCAGGATATCGTTTCGAATGCACCGGAGGGCTTTGGAAACCAGCCGGACACCTATCGCTATGATGTTATTTATCTAAAAGAGCCGCTCACCTCGTCTGAAGCCATGCAGAGTGTGCTCGTTAAAGAGGGCGTTGACCAGGCTTTTGCTGGGGATGGTGTGCTGTATTTTTCACGGCTGATCAGCAAAGCAACCCAAAGCCGGTTATCACGTATTGCCAGCATGCCGATCTACCAGAGCATGACAATCCGCAACTGGAATACTACCAATAAGCTGCTGGCAATGACCACGGAATGAGCGGCAGGATGAGAAAGCAATTCGCAATTAGGGATCGGTTCGCTCAATCACGCAGACTGATAATAAAGGATGAAACATGATCGCTCGTATATGACACGGGAAAACAGAGGTCGAAAAAGCCGATGCATATATGCAGTACTTCCGGATTACTGGACTCGCCGAGTATCAAGCGACGGAAGGAAACCTGGGTGTAACTGTACTGCGGAAGGATGAAGGCGGGCAGGCGGTATTTCTGATGATCACTTTATGGGAATCAGAAGACGCGATCCGGAAGTTTGCCGGCGAAGATATCAGCCAGGCAAAGTTTTACCCTGCTGACAGCCAATATTTCGATGAGCTGGAGCCGTTCGTCGCCCACCATGGCCTGCCAGTTTATCGCACACCCAAACACTCATGCCAACCGAACAGCCCGATAATTAACCCAGGCTGCGCTCTGGTTCCGCTGCAGCGAGTTGTTTAGCTGCCAACAAACCGAGACGGAGAGTTTGTATCTGCTGAAACCGGCCGCCACATCCTGACGAGTTGTTGACACGAGCTTAGGAATTACCGGCCAACAAGATTCCCCATGAAGCCATCGATCTCCTCAAGCGAGAGCAGCACGGATTGGCTAGACCGATCGAGGAAGAATGCATGACCGTCTTCTACCAAGAGTAAGGTTGCATCCACTCCGGCGGTTTCAAGGGCGTTGACATACTCCTCGGAGACCCAACTTTGAGTATCTTCATCCTCAACTCCATGGATGACCAAAAATGGAGGCTCGCCGCCATCGATCCACGACAGCGGTGACATCTCGGCCAATTTCTCCTGAGGAACCTCACTTACCGAGGCCCCCATGTACTTCTCCAGACTAGCTTCAACTGAGTTCTGGGTCGAAACCGTCCATGTTTGTAAGGTCAAAGAAGCCGTAGAGAACGACAACGCCGAGTGGTGAGTTAGATTGCTGCATCTCATATGGACACTCGCCCTGGTAAGTATCAGGTGTTTCCACCGTGCCGAGCATGGCGGCTAGATAGCCGCCTGCCGAGTCGCCCATGACAAAGATTTGATCGGTATCAAACCCAAATTCTGAAGCATTGGCATGAATCCAAGCGAACGCACAAAAAGCGTCCTCAACTTGTGCTGGGTAAGTGTCTGCCGGAGCATACCGGTAATTTGCCGGGACAAGCGCATAACCCTGGTCGGTAAAATGGCGTGCGTACGGCGCATAGAGGTCTTTACTCCTGGCGATGAAGCCACCTCCATGAAACGCCAAAATCGTAGGATAAGGACCCTCCCCCTCGGGGGGAAGGTAAACGTCGAGCACTTGACGCCAATGCCCATCCGGGACGTACGGCTCATTGGAGAAATCTAGCATGGGTTCCTCAATCATCTCGCACGGCTCTTCCACAGCCTCGGTTGGCTCTTCCACGGCTTCGGTTGGTTCTTCTATAACCTCGGTCGGTTCCTCCATGGCCTCGGTCGGTTCCTTTATGACCTCGGTCGGCTCTTCCATCGCCTCAGTAGGCGCGGCAGGCACTTCAGTTGCAGCCGGCTGGCAGGCTCCCAGCACCATGCTGGCTAATAAGACGGTAGCTAGCATGGCATCTCGCGTAATGTGTCGCATAACCTCCTTCCTTCTTCACAATAAAAATTTTTGGGGATAATTATTGACATTGCGTTAAGGAATTGTCATATCCAAATCACCTCCTTTCATTCCAGGCTCACCTCACCCGGATGGGTGACCGGACCGGGGGGAGCTCGATCTCAGCGCGCCTCCTGGTCCAGCTGAACGGCTTTGGTGTACCAGCGTACAGAGCAAGGTTTGGGGATAGTTTTTTAATACTTGACAAATTATATCTTATTTGCTATTATATCCGCAAGGAATATATCCGTGGCAGTAGTAATCAGTGAAAAGTAATCAGTAATCTGGGATCAGGACTTGACATAACATCGTTTACCTAATTGGCTTATTGCCTGATCACCTAATTCCTAACTCGCAACTCGCAACTCGCAACTGGAGAATTATATGACCAACACAACACCCATGCCCGAAGAAATGCTGCCCCTGACACCGGCGGTGTTCAACATCCTGCTGGCGCTGGCGGATGGCGAGAAGCACGGCTATGCCATCATGCTGGAGGTGGAGGCGAATACCGGCGGCGAGGTCAAGATGGGTCCCGGCACGCTGTACGGCTCGATCAAACGCATGCTGAGGGCCGGGCTGATCGAGGAGACGGACGAGCGCCCCGACCCCGAGCTGGACGACGAGCGTCGGCGCTACTACCGGCTGAGCGGCCTAGGGCAGCGGGCGCTGCACGCCGAGGCAGAACGGCTGTCACGCCAGGTGTCGGTTGCCCGGCTGAAGCACGTCTTGAACTATACCTGAGGGAGGTAAACCATGCTGGAGCATACGCACGACCCGCAAGCGGTGGCCCGATCGGTGCGCCTGTACCGGCGGCTGGTATCGGCTTATCCCGCCGATTTCCGGCGTGAGTATGGCGAACCGATGCTGCAGGTGTTTCGCGATAGCTGCCTGCGGGCTATTCTGGAAGGTGGATCACAAGCGCTTATCGCCCTGTGGATCCGCACGAGCTACGATTATTTCAAATCAATCATCGAAGAATATGCTCGAGGAGGAACGGAAATGACGTGCGAGAAATTTTTCAAACTGAGCGGCTGGGCATTGATGCTGGCAGCGGTTGTCTTTGTGGCTGGAGTTAGTATCGGGGGTGGAGAGAAATATTACGATGATCCGCTGGGCGGGCCGGATGGTTTCTATGAGTACGGCCAGCTCATTCTCATCCCGGTCGCCATGTTATTGTACGCCGTGGGCATGACCGGTCTGCTGGCTCGCTATGGAGGAATCTCCGGCAGTCTGGGTAAAACCGGATTGGTGATCGCAGTAATCGGCAGCGTGTTGAGCTTTTTCAGCGCCATCCCCCTGTACGCGCTTATGACTCCCTGGTTAGGAGAGTGGTGGTATTTCATGATTTACAGCATGCTGGCGATGTTGGTGGGTCTATCCTTGTTCGGGCTGATTGCGCTGCGCACAAAGCCGCTGATACGCTGGAACGCTCTGCCGCTGCTGACCGCCATCTGGTTCCCATTGGTTTTCATAATCGGATGGATGCTTGAACTATCTGGGATCAGTACGAACGGCATCGATGGGTATATGGCGTTCGCGGCGCTGCTGTTCCTGTTCGTCGGCTCGATCGTGTTGGGCTATATACTGCAGAAGGACATTCCGGCAGTGACCCCCGGCAGCCCGCTTCAGGCTTAAACGATGCTCAAAACCTCTCCTGATCCAGGTCTCGTAGCCATATCGATGTCGGTATATCGTGCTATGCTTTCGCTATACCCGCTGCGGTTCAAAGCGGAATATGGCGAGCCTATGGCACAGGTCTTCTGTGACTGCTGCAAGCGGGCCTACCTGGAAGGCGGTAGGCTGGCGCTGCTGGCTTTGTGGGCGCGTACGGGGCTGGATTATCTCAAGACACTCATTGAAGAATATGCCAGAGGAGGCACGAACATGACAAGCGAGAAGTTCATCAAATTGAGCAGCTGGGCGCTGCTGGTCGGCTCATTAGCCATCTTTATCGGCTGGCTGGCAGATTCTCGCCCGGAGTACAACCGGTTCAACGCCGCCAGCCTGCCTATCGATCGCTACGCCAACCTGGTCTCGGAACCGCTCGTCATCATGGGGATGCTGCTGGTCAGTCTGGGTATGCTGGGACTGATGGCTCGCTATGGAGAGAAAGCAGGTGGTATTGGACGCTTAACGCTCGGCCTCGGCGCCCTTTGCGGGTTGGTCAGCGCGATCGGGATGGCAGGTCTGGCGCTCAATGATAGCGGCCCCTGGTGGTCGATGTTCTGGCTGGGATGGACAGCTCAATACCTGATGCTTTCGCTGTTTGGCGTCGTCTGCCTGCGACGCCGGGTGCTGCCGCGTTGGAACGGCCTGCCGCTGCTGGTAGGGATCTGGCTGCCCGGCTTTTTCCTGGTGTCCACCGCCTACGAATCGCTGACCGGCACCTGGGTGCCGTGGGGGCAGGCTATATTCATCTTTATTTTCTCTGTCGGAGCGGTTGGGTTTGCAGGGCTGGGCTACCTGCTTCAGACGGAGTCGCAGCCTGTCCCGCCGGCAGCAGGAGCTGCCTAGGTGATAAAGGTGCCACGCATGTAAATGTGCTTGGCACCAGCTTATTACCACCTGGGAGGTGTATGAACCTAAGTTGAATACCTGGTGCCTTGGCGTCTTAGCGGTGAGCAAGCCAATGGCAATATCAACAAACTCAGTGGTGGAAAACCGAAAGGAATTACCGTTATGAAAACCATTCAATCTGCTCTATTCAATAGAACACTTGCCAGGATACTGGTGACCATCATCGTTATCCTGCTGGTAATGGCATTTGCTATGCCTGTGCTGGCCTCCCGCGCTGAGGTGACCGGCGGGGCATTCCACACTTTCGCCTCTGGTGTCGGGCGCGGCTATGCTATCTCCGGTCATGCCCACATGACCCGCACTGCAGACGGCAAGACCATCGTCAGCACGCATGCAGCCGGGTTGGCGGCGAATACCGCCTACGGCGTGCACGTGCACAACAAAGCCTGCAACGACTCCAACGGCGGCGGGCACTACCAGAACGAGGTCGGCGGCGCGGTGGACTCATACAACGAGATCTGGCCGCTCTTCACCACCAACGCCGCAGGAGTCGGGAATGGGAAGGCAGTACATGCTTATACTGCCCGTCCGGAAGCCCAGGCGGTGGTGATCCACGATACGGACGGAGCGCGCATCGCCTGCGCGGATTTGGAGTAAAGGGATAAGGCAATAAGGTATAAGGCAATAAGGGATAAGGGAGATTTGGGAGTGGAGACTAGAGGGTGACGGATTATACGATCGTGACGGCTCGGGATGCCGAGTTCGAGGCACTCAGTAAGCAGGTGCACACCGGCGGGGGGCCGGTGTGCCTGGATTACGATGCGGCGGTCCAGCGCTGGTGGCCACTGTTGGATGAGACTTTCCCCGAGCACCAGTTCTGCCTGCTGGATGAGGCGAGCGGGCAGCCGGTCGCCATTGGCAACAGCCTCCCGCTGGCTTTCAGCGGGGTGCTGTCTGAACTGCCTGATGAGGGGCTGGACTGGGTGCTGGAGCAGGGGTTCTTGGATCGTGAGGCTGGCAGGCAGCCGACCTTGATGAGCGCCTTGTACATCGAGGTGGCCGAGGCGCAGCGCGGCCAGGGCGTCAGCGCGCAGGCGCTGAGCGTGATGCGGCAGATCGGTAGGCAGAAGGGCTTCCAGCAGCTGATCGCCCCGGTGCGCCCGTCATTGAAGGAGCGCTACCCGCTGATCCCGATGGAAGAGTATCTACGGTGGCAGACGGCGGAGGGTCTCCCGTTCGACCCGTGGCTGCGGGTGCACGTGCGGGCAGGCGGAAAGATACTGGGAGTCTGCCAGAGGGCAATGAGCGTGAGTGGGACGGCAGCCCAGTGGGCGGAATGGACCGGCATGGCATTCCCCAGCGATGGCAGCTACGTGATCCCGCACGGGCTGGTGCCTGTGGATGTGCGCGGCGAGCTTGGGGAATACGTCGAGCCGGGCGTTTGGGTGCTGCACGAGCTTGAGAGATAAGGACTACCAGCCCTGAAGAAGGTTTTTATGAGTGAGGAACAAATACTAACCCCGACCCTCAATACCCGCCGGTCTGCGCCGGTTGCCAGGCAGCTGATCGCAATCTTAATCGCCTCGCTGGCGGCGACTACAGCGAATGTCATCTTGTACTTCATCTTGAAAGACATATTCGGAGTACCGTTCCTTGCGCCGGAACAGTTCCCGCCGCCAGAGCTCAGCCCGCTGCCCGCCAGCGATGTCATTCTCTTCAGCCTGATATTCTCCGCCGGGGCAAGCCTGGTGTTCCTGGTCGTTGCCAACACCGCCCGCCGGCTTGCCCGGACCTTTGTTGTCATCAGTACGGTTGTTCTCGTACTGTCCTTCTTGCTGCCGCTGCGCATACCCACGCCACCGGTGCCCATGGCGACTAAATACAGCCTGATGTCCATGCACATCCTGGGAGCGGCGGTGTTGGTGCCGCTGCTGATCGCTATCGGCTTGCCTAGAAAAAATGTCTGATAACCGTTCTTTGCGCTGGACCTGGGTATGTTTTATCGCCGGGGGTGTACTGATGATCCTGCTGTGGATCATCTATACCACCGTGCACGGACCGACATCTTTCGACCGCACCGGTGTCGTGTTGGGGCGCTCGACGCTGTTTTGGGGCGGCTTGTTGGGCAGTTTTCCAAACCTGCTGCTTGCCCTGGGATTGATCCTTCTTTATCCCACGTTGGTGAAGTCTGCCGGCTTTTTGGCTCTAATTGGCTATATCCTCACTTTGATCGGGCTCATCATCCCTGCCGTTATCGATATATTCGCTGGCGGATTAGGACCACCCATATTTGTGCCGCTCGTTGGGATTGGATTGATTCTGACTGTTGTTGGAAATCGCGGTAACCCAACCATACCAAGGGGGAGCCATTCCCTGCTGATGGTTCTGGGCCTTCTCCAGATCACTGCCATTGCTTCGGCATTCGTTCCACAAGAAGTGTCCGATGATTTCGGCGGCTACAGGCTGTACGGCATCCTGGCACACTTTGCTTTTGGATTGGGCTGGATCCTGCTCGGGGTATGGATGTTGCGCAGAGGAGAAGCAAGCGGTGTGAAGCAGATGGTGACCACCGAATGAAAATACTCAGCGCAGTTGGCATCGCCGGTGGGGTGGCAGCCTTTGCGGCATTGTTCATTACCGGGGATGTATTCGGTCTCCCGGGCAGCGAAAAGTACCGCATTTACGAGACCTTCAACCGGGCGATGGGCTTCTTCCTGCTCCTGCAGGTCTGTTCGCTGATCGCGTTCTCCATGGCATACAGCAGGCGCCTGGGTTGGCTGGGCAAAATCGGTCTGGTCGCGGCTATCCTGGGTTGGATCGGCATGGCTGCCGGGACGGCGGCAGAGTTCTGGCTGTATTCGGATCTGTCTTACGGCGAGCAGAATATGCGCCAGGTGGCTTTTGGTGTTTTTTCTCTCAGTGGGCTTCTGGTTTGGGTGGGGCTGCTCTTTTTGGGCGTTGACTTGTTCCGCAGCCGGTTCCTTCCGCGTGGCATCTCCATAGCGATCATGGCGTACCTGGCGTTCGATATCCTGTTCTTTTTCACGGTTGGTATTTTTCTGGCACCGGCGCTCTGGGCGATACTGATCGGTGCTCTGGCGCTGCGAGGACAGGGGGATATGCAGCCCGGAGGGCTCTCTGAGCACCTAGAGCGGTAATGTCATGAACTCTATTGCGAAATATTCATGGCTTATCCTCTTCACAATAGGTTTGGCCCTGCTCTATTATGCGTACGATAACATCGTCGTTATCCCGGCTCTTGATCCGGCTGACCCTGACCGGGGTTGGGCGTGGCTTACGTCCGACCCGCAGGTGATCGAGTACATCAAATCCTGGTTCCGCAACTTTGGCATCTGGGTGCTGGCGGTGGCAGTATTCGTGCTGGTCATCTCCGCCACCGGCTACCGGGAAGGGCAGCGTTGGGCATGGTACAGCCTGCTGTACCTGCCGGTACATATCGCCATCCACATGTTCATCTGGCCGTGGACGATCCCGATCCTGGCAGTAATGATGATCATGACCCTGATCGGTCTGTTCATGCCGCTGCGAATGTTCTTTCCGCGCGACGATAAAGAAACTGCGCCCTAACTCGCTTCTGAATGATTCAATGCTTAAGACGAAAAAGTCGTTGCGAGGAGGGCGCCAGCCCGACGAAGCAATCCGTCTGCTGCTGGTGCTGACCGGCATCCGCCTATTGCACCTGAGGCAGCGGGGTGGCTACGGCGGGCTGGGAACAGCCGGATACCGACTGACGATTGCTGGGTATATTTCGATGGTGGTCATCATGCTGCCGGGTGTATTTAATATTCAATCCCAGGCGCTCTGGGCTGGTGGTTTCGTGTTTGGGCTGATTGCTGGGCTGCTGGTTTTCACCGGCTGGCTGGTGTGGGGGACTGCCAGCGCGCGGGCGAAAAGCCTGCCTGGTTGGCGGGTCGTAGTGCCTTTTTACATGGGACTGGCATTCCTGGCCTGGATTAGCGACCCAACCGGTTATGGCTTGAACCCGGAAACAGTGCGGGTATTCCTGCAAGGAATCGGGTTCATCGTCCTGGGGGCGATATTGTGGGGGAGAATCCGTAAAAGTCCTACCAGTATCCCGTCAATCTCCGTTATAATTATCGTATTCACACCTATGTGGGATAAATTCATGCAGGTGTCATTGCCATTATGACAATTACCGATCCCTGGGAGAGCGGCAGCCCGTACCAGCGCTTCATGGGCCGCTGGAGCGCCCTGGTGGCGGCTGAATTCCTGAGCTGGCAGCCCGGTAACCCCGGTGATCGCTGGCTGGATGTCGGCTGCGGTACGGGTACGCTGAGCGAGCTGATCCTGGATACCCAGGAACCAGCCGAGGTCCTGGGCGTGGACCCATCAGCCCAGTTCGTCGAGTACGCCAGGGGCAATCTCCATGACCCGCGCACGCGCTTCGAGACCGCCGGGGCTGAGGCGATTCCGTCAGATGATGGGCATTTCGATTACACGGTCTCCGGTTTGGTGCTCAATTTCATCCCCCGACCGGAGGATGCGATCGCGGAGATGAGGCGCGTAACCGGATCCGGCGGGAGTGTGGCAGTGTACGTCTGGGATTACGCCGGCGGCATGCAGATGCTGCGCTATTTCTGGGATGCTGCTATCGCCCTGGACCCCCAGGCGCGCCGGTTGGACGAAGGCGAGCGCTTCCCGATATGCGATCCGCAGGCGCTGACCGAGTTGTTCCTTGAGGGGGGTCTGCAGGATGTGAGCGTCAGGGCGATCGATGCTCAGGCGGTCTTCCGGGATTTCGACGACTACTGGCAGCCTTTCCTGGGTGCTGTGGGACCCGCGCCAGGTTATGTCGCCGGATTGAGCGATTCCGGCCGCAATGCCCTTGCCGAGCGGCTCAGAGTCACCCTGCCAACCGCAAAGGACGGCTCGATAACGCTCATCGCGCGCGCCTGGGCGGTAAAAGGGGTAAAGATGCAAGGGCGCCGGTGACACAAAGCCTCGCTGAAAGGGTGTTCAGTTCTGCACTGGCGATCCGGCTGAGTGCAGCCATAATTTCAACCCTGGAGATCTGAAAATGGACAGCAGCATGGGAGAAGTCCCTTATCATGACGTAGTTTTACCGGTCACCCGCGTGCTTGCGGTGATCATCGTCCCGGTGCTGGTGGCAGCTTTCATCATGCTGTACTTGTTCCCCAGGAACAGCGGGCAGCTGTTTGCCTGGCCGGTCAAGCCAATGATGAGCGCCATGATGCTAGGGGCGACCTACATCGGCGGGGCATATTTCTTTTCGATGGTAGTGCTAACCAAGAGATGGCATACTGTGAGGCTGGGTTTTATCCCGGTGACCACCTTTGCCGCCATCCTGGGCATTTCCACCATCCTGCACTGGGATAAGTTCACCCAGGGGCATATCTCGTTCATCCTGTGGGCGCTGCTGTATTTCGTGCTGCCCTTCGTCATCCCGGTGGTATGGTATATCAACCAGCGCCACAACCGCGGCGAGCCGGACCCGCGCCGCGGAGAGCTGCCCCGCGCCCTGACCATGACCTCCGCTGCCCTGGGGGCGGTGATGACTCTGGTCAGCCTGGCGTTGTTCATCTCACCGGGTCTGCTGGTCCCCACCTGGGGTTGGACTCTCACCCCGCTGACGGCGCGCGTCATGTCAGCCATGTTCGCCCTGTCTGGGTTGGTGGGGATGGAGGTGGGCTACGACCGCCATTGGAGCTCGATACGCACGATCATGGGGGCACAGGCTATCTCGATCGTGCTCATCTTCGTGGCGATGGTCCCGGCTGCAGGCGATATCCAGTGGGCGCAGTGGGGCACCTGGCTGTTCGTTGGCGGGATGCTGGGCGCGCTTGGGGTTAATGTCTGGGCTTTTGCTGCGTCTCGTTATGTCGCGCTCAGCGCCGCACAGCCTTTGAGCGGGTAAGCCACATATGGCGGCACTGCTGGTGTGTTATCCAAGGCCGGCTTTAATATTCCAGCTCTGGATTATTATCGTTAGCCACAAAGAGAAACGGAAAGCAGATACCTTTCGATGTCGATAAAAGAGCAATATTTAACCCTGTTCGCCTACCACTGGCACACAACCGGCCGGATGATGAAGCGTGCCGCGCATCTTAACGACGAGGAATACCACGCACACCCGGGCTACGGGCACGGCTCGATCCACGACCTGCTGCTGCATATCCTGCGTGCCGAGAGGAGCTGGCGTATGGCGCTGCAGACCGGCAGGCAGGTATCGGGGATCGAGGATGAGGATTACCCAGATCTGAGCTCACTTCACACAGGCTTCGCTGAGGAGCAGGCAGCCTGGGATGCTCTGTTGGAGGGGCTAAGCGGCGAGCAGATCGAAGGGGAGATCGAGCTGGCCAGCTGGCGCGGGGACGTATATACCTTCAAGGTCTGGCGCATCCTGCAGCACGTGGTGATGCACGGCATGCAGCACCACACCGAGATCGCCCAGCTGCTGACGGCGAAAGGGCAGTCGCCGCGCGATATTGATTTTATATTCTACAGGGAATGAACAAGGCAACAAGGCAACAAGGCGATATGGGGATCAGGTGAATTGGATATGCTGTTGAGGAAAATTATCAGAGGTTTGCTGGCGGTACCGCTTGTGGTGCTGGGGTGGCTGGCATTTGTGCGCGTGGTGCGCTATTTCTACAAGTTCCCCATGCCGCAGTTCATGGCACCGCTGATCGATAACCCCTTCCGGCGCAGGTTCCAACCGCCGGAGGAGATGGCCTGGCGGCACGGCATCCAGGCGGGGATGCGCGTGCTGGAGGTCGGACCCGGCAACGGTCGCTACACACTTGCTGCGGCGCAGGCGGTTGGGGATGACGGGCGTGTGGTGGCAGTGGATATCGAGCCGAAGATGATCCAGCGCCTGCAGCAGACGCTCCTGCAGGCGGGGATGGGTAATGTGGATGGGCTGATCGCCGACGTATACGCCTTGCCTTTCCGAAACGATACCTTCGATGCCGTTTACCTGATCACGGTGATCGGCGAGATCCCTGAGCCGGTGCGGGCCATGCAGGAGTTCCGGCGGGCAACAACGTCCGACGGAACATTGGCATTCAGCGAGTTCTTCCCCGACCCGGACTACCCCACGCGCGGCGGCCTGGTGCGCAGGGCAGCCCAAGCCGACTTCGTCCCAAGCTACCGGGCAGGGAGCTGGTTCGCCTATACCCAGGTGTTCGTAAAGGAGGCTTGAGCGGATGGATTACTATGAGGATGCAGCCAACGTCGAGGCTTATATCGAGATGGCAGCCGGGTATGACGGTCGCCAGCTGTTGCCCATCTTGCGTGAACATCTGAAGCCTGGTTCCAGTGTGCTTGAGCTGGGTATGGGCCCCGGCGTGGATCTGGAGCTGCTGGCTAATGAATACCACGTTACCGGATCGGACCAATCGGCGCGCTTCCTGGAGCATTACCGTAGAAATCATCCGGATGCAGACCTGGTGCTGCTGGACGCCCGGCGGATGGATATCGAGCGCAGCTTCGACTGCATCTATTCGAATAAGGTCCTGCAGCACCTTACGCGCACCGAACTGAGGGAATCGCTGCACAAGCAGTCGCAGGTGCTGCTGCAGGGCGGGATCCTGTTCCATACCTTATGGTATGGTGAGGGCGAGGAGGTGCACGCCGGACTGTACAGCGCCTATTATACAGAAGATAGTTTCGAGGCGCTGGTCGGGAGTGAGTACAAGTTGGTGGAGGTCGGGCGCTACGCAGAGATGGACGAAGGTGACTCGCTTTACGTAGTATTGAAGCAGGTGCAGCCATAGGCGTGCATATGAACAGTTCTGGTGACGAACACACGATCCAGCTCTACGACGGGCGCAGGTTGGCTTACGCACGCTACGGGGCTCCGGGCGGGAGGCCGGTCTTCTATTTCACGGGCGGCAACAGCTCGCGCATCGAAGGCGAGTGGTTCGCGGAGGCTGCGCAGAAGCTGGGCGTCGACCTTATCGTGCCCGACAGACCCGGTTTCGGTCTGTCCGATTTCCAGCCCAGGCGCAGGCTGCTGGATTGGCCGGAGGATATCTCCCACCTGGCAGACCGGCTGGCGCTGGAGCGCTTCGCCGTCTTCGGGTTGTCCGGAGGCGGGCCGCACACATTGGCCGCGGCCTGCAAGCTGCCCGGGCGCATCACCCGCGCCGCAGTGGTCAGCGGCACCGCCCCGCCAGAGATGCCGGATCGCTTCAGCGGGATGTGGCCTCCCGTGCGGCTGATCTTCCTCACCGCCAGGCATCTTCCATCCGTGAACCGCCTGCTGCTGAAGGCGATGGCGGGCTTCTACAGCAACCCGGACGAGATGAAGAAGCGTATGAAGCAGGCCATGCCGCCCCCGGATGTGGAATTGATGGAGCGGCGACCAGAGATCATCGATATATTTGCCCGCGCTGCGCAGGAAGCTCACCGTAAGGGCCTGGAGGGCGATGCCTGGGAATGGCGCATGTATGTGCATCCCTGGGGCTTCCAGTTGCGCGATATCCGCATCCCGGTTGATCTGTGGTACGGGCTGCACGACCGCCAGGTGCCGGTTGGCATGGGTCGCTACCTGCACCAGGAGCTGCGCGGCAGCTTCTTGAATGAGGTCGAGGACGGCGGGCATTTCTCGACGATCAATAATCATATCGAGGAGATTTTGGACTATCTTGTAGAAGGGGATCAGGTATAAGGATGCCTGGTTGCAACAGCCTTCCCGCCAACTGCGTAAGCCCTAATTTGTAAGGATTATCGGTTGAGAATCTGTTTGATCGAACGATATTGGAGGTAAAGATGGCAGACAAGACAGTGGATGGTTATATTGCCGGGCTGGAAAGCTGGCAGGCGGAGATCGTCTCCCAGGTGCGGGGAATCATCCTTCAAGCCGCGCCGCATGCAAAGGAATCGATCAAGTGGGCGCAGCCGGTGTATGAGAGCGGTGGTCCGTTCGCGTATATGAAAGCCTTCAAGAAGGCGGTCAACTTCGGGTTCTGGCGTGGGATCGACCTGGATGACCCCAAGGGCATTCTGGAAGGCTCTGGCGATAAGATGCGCCATGTGAAGCTGACCAGCCTGGAGGATATCGATGCAGCGCAGTTTGCAGACTTCGTCAGGCAGGCGGTAGAGCTGAACCAGGTCAAAGGAGACCCAACAAAGGGCGGATAAGAGTAGAAAGACGATAAAAAAAATTCGTCGCCATATATTGCTATAAATACTCCCGTATTTATCATAATATAGGGTATAATTTATTCGCCCCCAGGCGAGCCGGATCATCTTAGCTCCTTTCTTTCAGCGGTATTGGGGATATTCACCCGTGTTTCAATTCACCGCCGGTAATTTCACATTTGTATAAACCAGAGGAGTAATACCATGATCGAGTTCGAACAAAAAGTTTTTATCAATCGACCCCAGCAGGATGTATTTGAAATCATAACCAACCCCGGCAAATCACCTCTATGGCAAGGTGGGACTGAGGCTGCTGAATGGAGCAGTGCGGCTCCCTATGGGGTCGGCTCGACCTGGAAATCGCAGAATAAATTCCTGGGGCGCAATCTCGAAGCTGAACTCGTAGTTACCGGCTGGGACTCTCCAAAACTGGTCAGCTTCAAGACTGCCAACGGACCGATCCCCATGGAAGTTACCAATGAGCTCGAACCGCAGGATGGTGGAACGAACCTGATCATAAAGGGTCGTGCCGAGTTCGGCGGACTGTTCAAGCTGGCGGAGGGATTGATCAGTAAACAGCTTGAAAAGCAGATGGATACCGATCACAATACGCTGAAGCTGCTGATGGAATCAAATCAGCTTTAAGGTTTGCTGCCAGGAGCCAGCTGTGGATTGCTCCGATCTGTTGTATCAGCCCGAGATGATCATAGCCCCAAACGCAATCCTTGATCCAGTCGTTTAACAACCTGTAGCAGGTGATACGGGAAACCGACACGAGAAATTATCTCTCAAGTCGCTGCATCGATTTGCGCTGGGGGCTGCGGGTTGAGCCACTGCCAATCGGCGTAGAACAGGCAGGCGATGAGCAGTATGGGCAGGACGAAGAGCAGCAGGTTGGGCAGGGATGAGATGTCGCGCACGAAGAAAAAGGTGAAGATGGCGCCGGCAGCTAGAAAAGCCACAAACCCCACCGCGGGTCGCTTCCAGGCGATTATCAGCAGAATGAGCATGCCGATTGACGGAATGTTGTGGATCAGGAAGCCGCCCAGCAGTTCGAGCGGAGCCGCGTCCATCTCGAATACATCCAGGGAAAACAGGCTCACGAAGAAGATGATCAGGATGGCGGCGACGCGCGGCGCCCAGTGAATGATTCTCAGCCAGCCGCGGGTTGACCTGCCCGAGACTGGAATGCTCCCGCCAGCCGACAGCCAGCACATAGATCGACCCGTACAGCAGCATGAGCGGGATCCCCAGGATTGGGATGTTGAGCAGCATCATCCACCACTGCATGAATTCCGGGTCGGCAGCCCAGTTGGCGTAGCTGAAGGCGGCGATGGTGAGCACGAACAGGAGCATCAGGATGATCAGCAGAATACGATTGAACCGAGATTTCTGAGTATTCATAGCAAAACCTCCCTATCGAGTTGCCGCGAATTGCCCAGATGATAGACTTACACATTTATTATATACCTGTTATCGGGTCAATCTCGTAATTTTGCAGGTTGTTGCTGGAGCTCTTCATCCTCACGCTCCGAGCAAGCCAGCCCTTCTAAATAAGCAATCAATGTGACCAGGTTTGGAAAGCCGTGCAGCTCACCCGTCTGCACCTCTTCCAAAGAGGCGCGCCAGTCGCTCCCCTCTTCGACCTGTACCCGCCACATGCGCAGCAGGTAGGAGCGGTAGTCATCGCGGAAAGATTTCATGGTTTGCTCGTTTTGCATGAGTGGTTAATGATTTGGCAGAGCGCATGCTCTGATATATTCCAGTGTAGCAAATTACTCTCAGTGAAGTCTCAGGAAACACACAAGCAATTCTCTACTCATACTCTTTGCCCTCAAACTGCTCCCGTTTTCCTGGCAGGTGCTCTTCAGACTGTTATACCTGCCAGGCTTGCGGGAATTGATTCTGGCTTTGTGCGAAAGGCGCATGCCTGGTTCATTGGGGGCGATCCTGTGCCGGACACGTTATATCGATGATGTGCTGATCAGGTCACTGCATACTGGCTTAGACCAGCAGGTGATCCTCGGGGCGGGATTCGACCGCCGCTCGCTCGTCAGTTGAACGTATTCGATGGAGAGCGGGCGGCGTATGCCGAGGTCATGGGGAATATGTTTGCCTGAGATAATGTCAATCAGGCACACTTGTGGTGTAAACGCCAACCAGGTGGAACACTCTAAAATCGTTCCACCTGGCGGCTTGTCATCTGAGTATAAAAACGGGGGGACGCGCCCCTGTTAGCACTTACGGCAGGGTGATCACCTGGGCTGCGCCAGGAATCAGCGAGCCGATGGCTGCATACAGCGTACCGTCGCGGTGAGCTGCAGCGGCAATCGGCAGCGGCAGCCCGCCAGCTACGACCGAGCACGTACCTGCGGATAGGTCGCAGGCGTTGACCGTACCGCCCTGAGTGAGACCTGGGATACCGAAGAAGAATTCAAGCTCCACTGCCATGAAGCTGGCTTCATCGAATTCGACCACGTAGAGCGTGCCATCCGGTCCGAAAGCCAGATCAACGATCGAAGTGAAGCCGCTGGCAACCACACTGCATGCCGGGCTGCTTCCGCACTGGGCGTGAAGTGTGCCTGGCTCGATACGCCAGATCTGCGACATCCCCAATGGACCGGGGAAGCCTTTCAGCTCGCCTACGTAATAAGCACCGTCAGGACCTACGGCTACGCTGGTAGCTACCGCCTGGGCGGGCATCATATCGATACCGCACACAAATGCCAGCTCCGGTGGTGCGTTGGGGCAGTCGAGCAGGTTCTGGATATTATCGGTCGGCACCAGCTCGTCCGGGAAGGTGGCAACCCAATCCACGTTGCCGCGCTGGTCGACCACCAGCAGGGAATTCCCGGCGGCATCGGCTACAAGGGCTTGCCCGCCATTCAATGCCGCTACATCGAAGGGGTTCGAGTCGATCTCCCCATCATCCGGATTGACATCGGCTTCAAAAGCAACCAGATCAGCAAGCTGGCGTATGGAGCCCCGCGAGACACGGTAGAGCTGTCCGTTGGCAAGGGCAAACATGTTCCCGCGCCCGATGGAGGCAACATCTGCCACGCCAGGCAGCTCCGCAACCAGACTGCCTGCTCCATTACGCAGCTCTACGATGCCTGATCCGCCATCTGCTACCAGCAGGCTGCCGTCGGGAGCGGCATCCAATCCGAAGAGGGGCGTGGAGAAGTCGAAGCTCGGCACCCCATCGGCGAGTGCCGCTATAGGAAGCGCGACCAGAAGTGCTACAACGATCAAACTAACCAATATCTTACGTTTCATGAAACAATCCTCCAGACGAAAAAGTATATGTGCGCGTCTCTCAACGGGCGGCGTCCTGCGTACCTACAGCAGGGAGATATAATTTGAAAGACGAGCGCTACGAAGGGAACTGTGAAATACGATAATTACGCCACCCTTTATCCGAATATATCACCTGATTGAGCATTTGTCAATCCGTTGAATGGAACTTGTTAGCGCAAAGTAGTAGAGTCCCCTAATGGCAAAGTTAAAATGTCCCCTTCGAAAGGGACATAAAAATGGACGAACTACTAACAATGAGCAAACGAGAAATCACACGATTGGAAATCATGCAACGTCTGACAGAGAAACGATTGACCCAGAAAGAAGCGGCTCGCATGTTAGGATTGAGCACCCGGCAAATCAAGCGGCTGTGGCGAGCCTACCGCGAGCAGGGCGCCAAAGGGTTAGTGAGCGGCCGGCGCGGCAAAGCGAGCAACAATCGCCTGGATGCTGGGGTGGTGCAGCAAGCCCTGGATTTGATCGAGGAGAAGTATCGGGATTTTGGTCCGACACTGGCCCACGAGAAGCTGAGCGAGGCGCATCATCTGGCGATCTCGCGGGAAAGTGTGCGCCGGATCATGATCGAGGCAGGGATCTGGAAACCGAAGCGAGCCAAACAGCCGAGCGTGCACCAGATGAGGGAACGGCGGGCGTGTTTTGGGGAACTAGTCCAGATCGATGGGTCCGAGCATGCCTGGTTTGAAGAGCGCGGCCCTAAGTGTACGTTGCTGGTGAATATCGACGATGCGACCGGACAGCTGTTGGAGCTGTGGTTCGTGCCCAGCGAGAGCTTTTTCGGCTACTGTGAAGCCACCCGGCATCATGTGGAGCGTTACGGCAAGCCAGTGGCCTTCTACAGCGACAAACATGGCATCTTCCGGGTCAACCAGGAGCGACCGTTAGGCTTGAGTAGCGGTTTGACCCAGTTTGGACGTGCGATGCAAGAGCTGGATATCCAGATTATCTGTGCCAACAGCCCGCAGGCCAAGGGACGCATTGAGCGGGCCAACCTGACCCTGCAAGATCGCCTGGTGAAAGAACTGCGCCTGCGCGGCATCTCCGACATGGAAGCCGGTAACGCTTATCTGCCCGAATTTCGGGAAGATTTCAACCGGCGTTTTGCGGTGGCACCTCGCAGCAACCATGATGCTCACCGGCCTCTGCTCAAAACCGATCACCTGGATGTCATCCTGACCCACCAGGAAACTCGCACCCTCTCCAAGAACCTGACCGTGCAATTCAAGCACGTCGTCTACCAGATCCAAACCAGCCGCCCAGACTACGCCCTGCGCAATGCAAAAGTCACTGTCTGCGAGAACGCCAAGGGAGAAATCACGATCCTCTACAAAAACAAACCCCTGGCCTACACCGTCTACCATAAGGCTCCCCGCCAGGCCGAAGTCGCTGACAGCAAATCCATCGACCACCAGATCAAGACCCCCTGGACACCGCCCCCCGATCACCCCTGGCGGCGTTATGGAAAACATCTCCATGCCAAACCCATTTCAGAGCCAACTCCCCATAGCGCAGATTGAGCCCGATGGGCAGATGAGTTTTTCGCTTTCGGCCAAAAACTGGGCTGAAAGCAAAGAGCAGAGCGTAACCCGCTCTGCCCAGTTTTCGGCCTCGTGGCGGCGCTCCGGTTGCTCTCCAGCAGAGCCGTATCCTCCGCACGAGTATGGAGAGTTTAGCATATTTTTTAGCTCCCCTTTCGAAGGGGACATCTCTACTTTGCAGAATAGGGGACATTTCTACTTTGCATTGACATCCGTTGAATGGAACTTGTAGCCTGGCATGAAATAAATGAGCATTAATAACGCCATTGTTATTTCTATAATATTTGCGAGCTTGTTGAGTATTGTCCTGTCCTTCCGCTATTTCTTGTACTACTATAGACTGGCGATGGACCGGAGCCTACGGCTCGAGGATAACGCGCACCGGTACCGGGTCAGCGCCAGGATCCTGGTGGGTTCCTGCCTGGTTTTGGTCGCCTCCCTGGGCTATATGATCATGAACACAAATGGTGGGAATGAGGTAAGGGCTGCCCCTACTCCAACGACTGCGGCGCCGACTGCTCCAACTCTGCAGCAAACCGCTCCTGGAACTACCCTCTCCCCCGGGACAACCACACAGGAGCAAATCCCAACCCAGCCAGCCACACCTGTATCAATATTCGCGAAAGTGGGCAATACCAGTGGTGCAGGGGTGAATGTGCGCTCCGACCCTGGTCTGGGCGCAACAATTATCGCCCAAATATCTGACGACAGCCGGGTGACATTGTTGGAAGACAGCCAGGATGTGGATGGTTTCACCTGGCAGCTCGTGGTGCTTCCTGATGGTCGCAGGGGCTGGATTGCTATAAATTTCTTGATCCCCGAAGAATGAGGTTCGCCGGACGACGATCCCCATTGGCTTGATGTTCTTTGATGACCGGCACTGACTGTGTACCTACCGCAAATCACCCATCACCTGGCACATGTCACCGGACCAATTGACACTCTAACCACCCAGCGGGAAATCCGGGTTCCAGGCCACCTCCCACAGATGCCCGTCGGGGTCGGCGAAATAGCCCGAATAGCCGCCCCATTCAGCCTCCTCGGCGGGTTTGGTGATCTGCGCCCCGGCGGCGGCAGCCTGCTGCAGGGTGCGGTCGACTTCAGCTTTGGAACGCACGTTATGTGCCAGCGTCACACCGGAGAAACCCGATCCCTGCGGGTCCACCTTGGCATCCGCGGCCAGCGCCTGGCGCGGGTAGAGCGCCAACCAACACCCCTGCAATGGGAAAAAGGCGATATCCATATACTCGGGGTTGTGGGGCAGCCCCAATCCGTCGCGGTAGAAGCGGGTCGAGCGCTCCAGATCTGCCACGCCAAGTGTGATGATGCTGATCCTGGGTTCCATAGCCATGCGCTTATCCCAGCTCCAACGGACCGCCGAAGTCGTCGCCTTCGAACCACTTGATCTCGACCTCCAGGCTGTACTGGGTGCCTTTGCTCTTCTTGTCCTCTTCTTCTACCTGGATCTCGAGGATCAGGTTGTGCGGCAGGTCCAGGCTGATCTCCTGTCCGCCCTGACGCAGCACGAGGTTTCCGCCGGCCACTTTTTCGGCGAGCTGCCCCAGGAATGCGCTTACATCCGCCCGGCTGCGGCGTTCTTCGTTCTTGAATATCTTTTGCTCTTTGCCCATTATTACCTCCGTGTAAAAATTATAATCAATTCTATCTGAGGTACTATCATGCTCAGCCCTCAAAAGTTAAGGTTCATTGGGATCTCCCACATCACGGTAATTCCCGAAGAGCCAAAGTTAAAAAGCCGTCATTACGATCCCGGCGATCACTATGATCATTCCAAAGCCTTGCAGCCGGGTGATCTTTTCGTTCAAAAAGATGACTGCCATGCTGATCGTTACGATGGATAAGGCGGAGGAGATCGGCGTCACCAGGATCGCTTCTCCGACCGTCAGCCCCCAGTTTACTACTGCCACAGCGGCTGCTTCCAGAACTCCAGCTAAAAGGATCATTATCAATATTTTCGGAGCGATGTTTGCAAGGCTCAACTCTCGTTTTATCAGCAGAGAGAACAGCATCATAAACAGGACGATTCCAACCTTCACAAAAAGCGTTGTCGACACCCAGCCGATATTTTCGGAAATGATCTCGCTGAAGATCCAGAATGAACCGAACAGCACTGCCGCCAGGACGGTCTCTTTTACACCCGACAGCAGACCCACATTTCGATCTTTAATATCACTCCATTTCAAAGATACTAAGGTGACACCGGCAAGGATCATCACGACGCCCAGGAGCTGGAACCTGGTCAGCCGCTGACCGAGGAAGAGAAACGCGAAAATCATCGTGAAGACGGCGTATAAATTCATCGTCGCGGAGATGATCGATACATTGCCCAGCTCGAAGCCTCTGAAGAACAGCAGGTACGCGGCGGCATAAATAACCGCTGCCACAGCAATCATAAAAGCGACCCCAGCGGGGATACTCAATTGAGCGGCAAAGACAAATGTGAGCAGGATAGCGAAAACCAGCCCTGAAAGCTGGGACCAAAAAAAAGTCTTGAAATTCCCGATCTGTCTGGAATACAGCCCGCCGAAGAAATCATATAACCCCCATCCGAACATGCCCCCCAGGCCTGCCAGGATGCTTTGCAAGACGGCGCTCATACATAAAGTATACACTTATTCAATGGATTAGGAGCGGTTCTCAGCAAACCTCCCGCAGGCTGTCGGAAGAAATGAGACCGGACCTGCGGGAGGTGTTCCCGGCTTAGAAAAGCCTTCGTTTACGGTTTCATACTATCTTATTCGGTAATATTTCCAATACTGGCTGCATGAGCGAGCGCCGACGGGGTCTGACAGCCGACGATAGCGGGGGCTTCCTGGATCAGATCGTCGTTCTCCAGGGCTGCGACCATGAACAGGGCGTAGTCCACCCGGCGGGTCATGTTGCTCTCCAGGATGGGGTCGCCCACATGCCGGCTCCAGACGGGCAATCCCTGGCTCTCGCCCTCTTCGAGGTCGCTGCCGCGCACCACCGTCCAAAGCCTGTCGCTGGCAAATATCCGCCGGCAGGCTTCGATCTGGTCGTCGATATCCACCATACGGGTCAGCCGCCCGATCCAACGTCCAACCTTCTCCTGAAACTTTAAAGACGCCGGGTATACGTCCTTGCCATCGCGGGAAATATGCCAGCCGCAGGAGAAGACCAGGCGCGCCTCGGGCTGGGCGTAATCGAGCACGGCCTGGGCGGTGCCGGTTGAATATTTGTTCATTCCCCAGGGCACCAGCACGGTGAGAACGCCGTCACATCCTGCAGCTGCTTTCTTGATCACTTCCCGGTCATTCGTTGCACCGGGGATGACTGTGATGCGCCCCTTGAAGCGGTCCAGCTTGCCCACGCTGCTCTCCCGGCACACGCCGACCACTTCGTAGCCGCGCTCTCAGCGCGTGCTGCACCATGTACTGCCCGAGCTTTCCGGAAGCCCCTACGATACAAACTTTTTTTATTTCCATCTGTACTTCCTCTTTATCCTTTACTGTTTCGATATACGGTTCTGAAACCATTGGCCTTTTAATAAACTCTGTCCACGTAGCTGCGCGCCTCTCGATTATACGTCCTCCGGGTCATACGAGAACACTTCCTCCAACGGCACCTTGAAAACCAGGGCGATGCGAAATGCCAGCTCCAGAGAGGGGGAGTATTTCTCCTGCTCCATGGCGATGATGGTCTGGCGGGTCACGCCCACTTTCTCAGCCAGATCTGCCTGGGTCATTTCGTTATGGAAAAAGCGCAGTGTGCGAATATTGTTGCTGATGCGGGATTTGCCCATCTTAAAATCCCCTCCTGTAAAAGACCAGGCGGGCGATATCACCGATAATCTGCGCCACGACCCCTGCCAGGATGAGCAGGCTGAACATGACCAGCGTCGGCTGCCCCAGGACGTAGGTAATCATGGCCAGGAATACCCCGATCGAGAAGAAAAAATAGGTCACCCGGGTGCCGCGCAGGTCGATCAGCTTGTCGCGCTCATCTTCGATGTCCTCCACCTTCGGATCATCCGTGCCGGTGGAAATGGCCTGGATGATGGCGGAGATGATATGGGTGAGGATGGTAGCGATAATGGTAAAGACTATCGCCAGCACGATGATGATCCCCCACAGGCGGAATACATTCGCAGAAGTGAAGCTGTCGCTCGAGATCAATTGGGCCATTCTGACCAGGTAAACAACCAGTATCAGGACGAAGCTGCCTAAAGAAACGGCGATGTTTTTCTGTTGAAAGGACATTTTGCTCTCCATTTGTCTGTTGTATTTTACTAATAGTAATGTTAGACAGACATATAGTAGCATAAATCTTACATAATGTCAAGTAATTTTTACATCAATACTGGAAGATTTGACCGCAAGGGGTCGGTTTAGGGGAGTCTATCCGCTTCGATGCGCTGCAAGCGCCGCATAGCGATGGAGCCAAGCAGCGGACCGATTGCCAGAGCGGCGAAGGCGTAGCGCCAGCCCACGAAATCAACCAGCTCGGGGACCAGGCGGATCGAGAAGATGGTGATTGTGAAGCCGATCAGCTGCTGGGTAGTGGCGGCGGTGCCGATGTAGTCGGGCAGGCAGTACTCGGCGACGCTGGCGGAGAACTGGGCGCTGTCGGCGACCACGCTGAAACCCCATACGAGAAGCAGCGGGACCAGCAGCCAGGGGCTGGCGCCGAACAGGAATCCGACCAACAGGCAGCAGGCGCCGCTGACTGCCATGGAGGCGATGGTAACGGCAGGGCGCCCGATGCGGTCGGCATAGGCGCCGGCGAGCACCGAGCCCAAGGCGCCGACGCCGATCACCGCGAAGCTTATCACCCCGGGCAGGACGCTTAGCTGCGCCGGGCTTGCCCCGGAAGCCTCCAGGCTGGCAGCCAGGAAAGCCGGCACCCAGGCCCACATGGCGTACAGCTCCCACATATGCCCGAAGTAGCCGAAATTGGCCAGCCGCACGCCGGGATCACGGAAGGCTTCGACAGCGTAGCGCCAGCGGAACTCCGCCTGGGGCTGGCTGTAAGGACCTTCCCGGGTGAGCGTGGCGATCAGGGCTGCGCCAACCAACGCCAGGGCGCTGGTGGCGAGCACCAGTCCTTGCCAGGCGGGCATACCCACGACCCGGATGAGCTGGGGTGCAGCCGAGCCGACCACCAGCGCGCCGATCAGGATACCCAGCGCCAGTCCGAAATCGCGCCGGAACCAGGTGCGTGCCAGTTTGACGGCGGGGCGTAGATGCCCGCCAGGAAGACGCCGGTCAAGGTGCGGTACAGCAGTGCCTGGGCGGCGGAATCGGCTGCCAGCGCTACGGCGGCATTGGTGGCGGCTGCCAGCAGGGCTGATACCACCATCAGACGGCGGGTGCGGAAGACGTCCGCCAGGTTGAAGATGGCGCTGAGCAGCGAGCCGAGGATGAACCCTGCCTGCACCGAAATCGTCAGCCTGGCCTGCCCGCCGGCATCCAGTCCCCACAGCGCGGTAAGCTCCGGTACGACCGCCGAAGCTGAGAACCACAGGCTGAAGGTCAGCATCACCCCCAGGGAGAGGGCTACCAGCACGCGCCAGCGACCGGCGTCCACACTCATGCTCAGGTGGGTCTCACCGCGCTGAAGTAGCCGATCGTCCCGAAGAGGGTGGAAAGACCGCCGTGGTACTGCACGGCATCGAACCCAACATGCTCCATCATATGCGGCAGCAGGCCGCGGACATTGGCTGCGGTCTCTTCAGAGCGCGCCTGGATGTGCGAGGTCAGGTGCCCCATCTGGCCATCGGGGGTGGAAAAATCAGCAATATGCAGCTCCCCTCCTGGCTGCAGCACGCGAGTAGACCTCGGCAAATGTGCGCAGCTTGTTCTCGCTGGTCAGGTGGTGCAGCATCAGGGTGGTCAGCACGCGGTCGAAATCCCCGTCCGGGTAAGGCATATCGAAGGACATAGCCTCGTCGATGGCGATATCGACACCCTGGCGTTCGACCTTCTGGCGGGCGATAACCAGGATCTTCGGGTCGCCGTCCAGCCCGACCACTCGCGCCCCTGGATAAGCCTGCTTGACCATCATCACCAGCGTCCCCGTTCCGCAACCTACGTCGAGCACGGCGCTGGCGCTCGAGAGTTTGGCGTTCTGTATCAGGCGGGTTTTGAACTTCTTCTCTCGGATTAAGAGCCGGATCAGCGGGTCGTAGAAGCGCGCCAGGGAGAAATAGCCCATGGCGGGGATGTAATGGTCTTCATCGGTCATCGTCATCCTCTTAAATCAATATATCTGACGCTCCAGGCTGCCAATTCGTTACTTCTGCCCAGTCTTCGGCGGCCAGGTAGATCAGGTCTACCGATGGGTCTTTGACGTCCGGGTAGGTGTGGGATGATCAGCACCATCGGGTCATCCGCTCTTCCAATCGCACCAGACGTGCACGACCGCCTCCAGTGCACCCCGATGAGCTTCGACATCGGCATCATCATCGAAGCGCATGACCCGTACCAGCGCGCCCTCTCCTTCCAGGTCCGGGTGGCTGCCGGGGATCTCCGAGCCGCGGTGGAACATCAGGCTGACAAAACGCTTAGATTTCGGCTGGAAGCTGGCCAGGTTGCCTTGATATGTAAAGGTCGGCGCGCTCCACTTGATCGATTCGGTTATCCGCTCATCAGCACTCAAGATCACCGATCTGACAAGCTGCATGGTGCTTTTCAATGGGTGGTCGAGCTTATCGAACCATTCGTCAACCTCTGGGTTGAAATTACCACCGTGCTGCTGCTCGCTAGCTGACATTTACTTCCTCCGGATTTGTAATCGCACGCCAATAATTAACTAACTGCCATTGCAAACAACGCGTTCACCGTCTTCCAGTTGCGGGTGGTGGCGGGAACACCCAGCTTGCGTTCGAAGTAGTTGTTTGACAGCTTGCTCTTCCCGTAGCCGCCCGGGCAGAAGAGGTAAATTTCTGCCTCCCCAATATAGAGCTCGTCGCTTGTTCCAGGGGGGATGCTCAGGTCGGTGAGTTTGGTATTCACTGGCTGGTGGTGTAGAAAAGTGACCAGCAACCGGTTGGGCTCTGCACCAGGGCGATCTACGAAGGGGTTCTCCGCCAGGATGCGTTGGAAATCCTCGGGGCGGCGGATAAACACGGTCACCGGATATCCATAGACCTGTTCGATCTGGGCTTCGATGCGGTCAGCCAGCTCGCCGGGATCCTGGTGCGGGCACTCAAAGACAACGTTGCCGCTCTGCAGGTAGGTGCGCACGTTCGCGAAGCCTAATCCCAGATACAGGGTTTTGAGATCGGCCATCTTGATCAGCTTTTGCCCGCTGACGTTGATGCCGCGCAGTAGGGAGATGTAAGTAAGCATGAATCTATTCTCGTGAGAATGTGTCCTCGTTCACCCAGAAGGGGTTCAAGAGTTCGCTGTTTTATCGATGAAATTGATGTCCCCTGCGATCCTGGTTGGCAATGTCGCAGCAGGTAATCCCTACCCGCGGTCAAGTTCCCGTCTGAGCGGTGTAATTCGCGGTAGTAGTTAACTTCAAGAGCATTATATCCGAGGTCTTTCAGCCAGCAATGTCAACTGTCCCTATGCCTTCCGATGCTGAGCAGCTCCAGCAGCGCAACCGCGAGCTCTCGATCCTGAATGCCTTCGCCGAGGCGCTCAACCGCTCGGTGGACCTGCAGGGAGCGCTGGAGATGGCGCTTTCCAAAGCCGGCGAGGTTTTCGACCTGCACACCGGCTGGGTGTGGCTGCTGGAGGAAGGCGGTGGCGGCACCTACCTGGCCGCGGCGCAGAACCTGCCGCCGGCGCTTGTGCGCCAGCCGGAGCTGATGCAGGGCTCGTGCTACTGCCTGGATACCTACCATGCGGGTGATATGGGCGGCGCGGCGAATGTCAACGTGATCACCTGCAGCCGGTTGAAGAAGCTGGTCGACGGTACGGACGGGCTGCGCTACCATGCCAGCGTGCCGCTGTACGCGCATGGACGGGAGCTGGGTGTGCTGAACGTCGCCAGCGCTGACTGGCGCGAGCTGACGGTTGACGACCTGCGCCTGCTCTATACGATGGGCGATATGCTCGGCATCGCCATCGAGCGCGCCCGCCTGTTTGCCCGCCAGGCAGAGGCCGGAGCGTTGGTAGAGCGCAACCGGCTGGCGCGCGAGATCCACGACACATTGGCGCAGAGCCTGGCAGGCATCACCCTGCAGTTGGAGAGCGCCGAGGCGCTGCTTGAATCCAACCAGGACACCCAGGCAGCGCGGCGTTCGATCTCCCGGGCGCTGGAGCAGGCGCGCCGCAGCCTGGAGGATGCACGCCGCTCGGTGCTGGACCTGCGCGCCGCCCCGCTGGAAGGGCGCAGCCTGCCAGGGGCGCTTACCGCCCTGGCGGCATCGGCAGCCACCGAGCAGGGGTTGAGCATCCACTTCCAGGTGGACGGTGTGGAGCAGCCGCTGCCGGCGCGGCTGGAGGCCGGTCTGTACCGCATCGCCCAGGAAGGGCTGGCAAATATCGCCCGGCATGCAGGGGCTGTACAGGCGGGAATGCGCCTGGAGTTCGCTCCAGGTCGGGTACGGCTGGTTATCACTGACAATGGGCAGGGTTTTGATCCGGGCACGATCCCGCCGGGGCGATACGGGCTGGTGGGCATGAACGAGCGCGCCCGCCTGCTGGGCGGCGAGCTGCTGATCGAGAGCAGCCCGGGCGAGGGCACGCGTATCGATGTCCGGGTGCCTTACGATGCCCAAGGAATGGGGAATGGATGAGCGATAGGATACGCATTTTGATCGCCGACGACCACCCGGTGGTGCGGGATGGGCTCTCGGCGATCCTGAGCACTCAGGCCGATTTCCTGGTGGTGGGCGAAGCTGCGGATGGCCAACGGGCGTACCAGATGGTCATCGATCTGCAGCCGGACGTGATCCTGCTCGACCTGGAGATGCCCGGGATGGATGGCGTCGAAGTGCTGCGCAGGGTGCGGGAATCGCAGCTAGAAGCACAGGCGATCGTCTTCACCGCTTTCGATACGGATGAGCGCATCATGGGGGCGGTCAGAGCGGGCGCTGCCGGCTACCTGCTCAAGGGGGCGCCGCGCGAGGAAGTGTTCGCTGCCATCCGGGTGGTCAGCCAGGGCGGCTCGCTGCTCCAGCCGCTGGTGGCTTCGCGGCTGCTGGCGCACGTGGCAGGGGAGGTCCCGGAGCCGCCTGAGCTAACGCAGCGGGAGGGGGAGGTGCTCGCCTTACTGGCTCGCGGGTTGACCAATAAAGAGATCGCCGAAGAGCTGGTGGTGACCGAGCGCACGGTCAAGTTCCACGTCAGCTCGCTGCTCAGGAAGCTGGGCGCGGGGAACCGCACCGAGGCGGTGACCATCGCCGCGCAGTTGGGATTGGTGGATTTATAAAATTGCGATAAAATCTATCCAAATTGATCACCTGATTGAAGGCAAATGGGAGCAAAATCCATGAAACGTGGAAACCCGGTGGAACATGAAACCGTAACCGAGGGCGCCATCTTTCAGGACGGGACTATACTGGTTCAGACTGACTACCTGGTCGTCGGCGCAGGTGCTGCAGGCATGGCTTTCGTGGATTCCCTCATCCACAACGCCGACGTCCATGTGGCCTTACTGGACCGACGCCACAGCGCTGGCGGTCACTGGCTCGACGCCTATCCGTTCGTCAGGCTGCATCAGGCATCCGAGTTCTATGGCGTAGTCTCGACCCCGCTGGGCAATGGGACGCTGCAGGCTGACGGTCCTGAGGCCGGAATGCATGAGCGGGCTGCCGCCCCAGACATCGTGGCCTACTATGACCGCGTACTGGAGAGCATGGTCGCCAGTGGCAAGGTCACCTTCTACCCCAACAGCGAGTACCTCGGCGGACGACGCTGGACTTCTCGGCTGTCGGGACAGCAATTCGCTGTGCCGGATGGCTGCCGGGTCGTCAACGCCCACTATCTGGCACCGGACATTCCGGCCCAAACCCCCGCACCCTTCGGCGTTGCAGACGGCGTACAGGTGATCCCGGTCAACGATCTGGTCCGGCTGTCTGAGATACCCGGCCAGTTCGTGATCGTGGGTTCTGGCAAGACCGCCACAGACGCCATCGTCTGGCTGCTCGACAACGGGGTGGATCCGGACGCGGTCTGCTGGCTGCGCCCACGAGACCCCTGGATGTTCAACCGCGCGGTTGTGCAGCCCGATCCGGCCATCAATTTGGGCATGGTTGCCGACGTCCTGGAGGCGGCCAGCGAGGCGACGTCGCCGGACGAACTCTTCCTGCGCATGGAGGCGGCAGGCGTGATGCTGCGTGTCGATCCGCGGGTAACTCCCAGCATGGCGAAGACCCCGACATTGGCGCATTGGGAGCTGGACCGCCTGAGGACTGTTGAGAATGTGGTGCGGTTGGGCCACGTCCACCACGTGGAGCCGGGTCGAGTCGTGTGTGCGGGTGGCGAGGCCGCGATCGACCGAGATGCGCTGGTGGTTCACTGCGCCGCCTCGGGTCTGCAGTACCCGCCCCTGGTGCCGGTCTGGGGACCTGAGGCGATCACGCTTCAGTGCGTTGCAACCGGGCCGATCTTTGGTGCCGCGCTCGCAGGCTACGTGGAAGCGACCCGAGAAGACGACGCCGAGAAAAACCGGCTATGCCCGCCGCATCCCCTCCCGAACACGCCGGCTGACTGGCCCCGGGTGATCGTCCAGGGTGCCCAAGGATCAAAGGCGCTGGCCATGGAACCGGATGTCAAGCACTGGTCGCATGCGACCAGCCTGTACCGGTCTCGCATCCCGGCTGAGCGGGCCAGCGACCCTGACGTTGTGGATGCCGCTGCTCGCGTTGAGGCTGTAGCGGAGATCGGCATGGCCAAGCTGGCCGAACTGGGCAGGATGCAGTAGCCTGTCAGGCGTAATAATAATGATCGCTTAACTTCTACGCTTATTGCGGGTGTCGCCTGCCTGTACCATCGTACAGGCTCTAATTTTCCCCAAGGTCCAGATTGAATACTGACCCGCCGCACGATGCGGCGGGTGTGTTTTTTAACTATACTGGTAGCATCTGATAGGTCTGGCTGTCATGCTTAGTTTTATCTTTGGCATTGATTACGTCGGGTGCAAGAAATTCTTTACAATCCTACATGTTGGTATGACTGCCAGCCCTGAATAAAGGAGGACAAAATGTCTCGAAGCCAATCAAAAACCGCCCTGATCACCGGTGCCTCGCTGGGCTGGGGCTGGCGCTGGCGACCGCGCTGGCGCAAAACGGCTGGAAGCTGATCATAGACGCCCGCGAGCCAGGAGCGTTGGAAGAAGCGCGCCGGGAGCTCGCACAGTGGACGGATGTTATCGCCATTCCCGGAGACGTGAGTGACCCGCTGCACCGGAATGAGCTGGCACAGGCAGCGGAGGAGATGGGCGGGCTGGATGCGCTGGTCAACAACGCCAGCAGCCTGGGTCCCAGCCCGATGCCGAGGCTGCTGGAATACCCACTGGACGAGCTGGAGGCGGTGTTCCAGGTGAACCTCTTCGCCATCCTGGGCTTGCTTCAGGAGCTGCAGACGTGGATCAAACCCAAGGGACGGGTGATCAACGTGACCAGCGACGCCGGGGTGGAGCCTTATGAAGGTTGGGGCGGCTACGGCTCCAGCAAGGCCGCACTGGAGCAGCTCAGCGCCATACTGGCGCAGGAGAACCCGCAATGGCAGGTGTACTGGGTCGACCCGGGCGATATGCGCACCCAGATGCACCAGGACGCCTTCCCGGGCGAGGATATCAGCGACCGCCCGCTGCCCAAGGTAAGCGTGCCGGTCTTCATAGCGCTGGTGGATGGTGAGCTGCCCGGTGGACGCTACCAGGTGCAGGCAATCCTGGCGGAGAGCGCCTGATGCTGTTATCCAGCCCTACAGACCTGCGGGCCGTTCAGACGGCCTTGCTGCCGGCAGTCAAGACGGCAGGCTTCGAGTTCGAGCTGCCCGCGCACCTGGAAGCCGGCGAGCCGCCTGAAGCGCGCGGTCTGCGGCGCGACCAGGTGCGCCTGATGGTGACTTCTTACCTCACCGGGCACGTGGAGCACACACGCTTTACCTCGCTGGGGGATTATCTGCGGGCTGGGGATGTGCTGGTGGTCAATACCAGCGGCACGCTGAACGCGGCGCTGCCGGCGGTCGCAGGGACCGGCGCACAGCTCGAGCTGCACCTGTCCACCCACCTGCCCGGTGACCTGTGGGTCGTGGAGCTGCGCAAGCCGGCGCCAACCGGAAGCGAGCCGTATTTAGCAGCCAGTGCCGGCGAGAGCTATTCATTGCCAGGCGGTGGCGAGGTCACCTTGCTGCTGCCCTACCGCAGCGACCTCCGAGTTAGCAAACAGCGATACTTTGGAGAAGACCCCGGACGTATACGCCTGTGGCTCAGCCACCTGGATATCCCCACAGCGCTGGAAGGCTATCTGGAAGAGTACGGTCACCCGATCCGCTATAAATACGTGCGCGATGAGTGGCCACCGGCGTACTACCAGACGGTTTACACGACCGAGAAGGGCAGCGCCGAGATGCCCTCGGCAGGCAGGGCTTTTACAGCAGAACTGATCACACGTCTGGTGGCGAGTGGTGTGCAGGTCGCTCCGCTCCTGCTGCACACCGGGGTTGCCAGCCTGGAGGAGCATGAACCGCCCTATGAGGAATACTACCGTGTGCCGGCGGGTACTGCGCGTGCTGTCAACCAGGCGCGCCAGGATGGGCGGCGGGTGATCGCGGTAGGGACGACCTCGGTGCGCGCCCTGGAGAGCGTGACCGGCGAAGACGGCATCGTGCACCCAGGCGACGGCTGGACAGAACTGATCATCACCCCGCAGCGCGGTCTGCGGGCGGTGGAAGGCCTGCTGACCGGCTTCCACGAGCCGAAATCCAGCCATTTGGCGATGCTGGCTGCTTTAGCGGGCTACGAGCACCTGGAGCTGGCTTATTGCGAGGCGCTGCACGATGGGTACCTATGGCACGAGTTCGGCGACCTGCACTTGATCCTGCCGGGGGAACCCCTTTAAAGTGTTGCCAAAAGGCACACATTGTGATATTATCAGAGAATGAAATTCTTTTCTTGGAATGATGAAAAGAATTTGTTATTGAAAGCTAAGCGGAATATTACATTCGAAGAAGTTGTATTTTTTATCGAGAAAGGCAAATTACTGGATATACTCGAACACCCGAACCAGGAAAGATACCAGGGCCAGAAGCTTTTCGTCGTCGATATTAATGATTATGCCTATCTGGTGCCTTTCCTCGAGACTGAAGAGACCATATTTCTCATAACCATTATCCCTAGCAGAAAAGCCACCAGAGATTACATAAGAGGCGAGCATGAATGACAGGAAAAATGATCCAGAAGACCAGGATGTCCTGAATAGCTACGAGCGAGGTGAGTGGAAGTCCACTGGGATTCTGGATGGTGAACTAAACCGGTATCGAGAGTATGCACGCGAGACATTTCGTAAAGATGCGCGGATCAATATTCGCATCTCATCCAAAGATTTGGTAGCAATTCAAACCAGAGCGCTGGAGGAGGGAATACCATACCAAACTTTAATTGCCAGCGTGCTGCATAAGTACATCACCGGCAGGCTGGTTGAAAGCGGCTAAGCTTTATTGGCGCACGAGCAGGTAGACTATCAGGACGATACCTAACAGTAAGACCAGCCCGCCAATCAGGATGGCGATCATGGGAGAATTTCTCCTGCCTGGGAGGTCATCTGAAGAAGAACTGCGTCGCTGGCTCATGCCCGCGCCGATGGCGACCCCAATAGCCACCCCGATACCAATCCCCAGAGCCAGATTGTCGAATACAAGCCCCAAAGCCACCCCAAGACCGGCCCCGATGGCGATCCCAACGCCGGTCATGTTCTTCGAATTCGTATCGGGCTGCGGTTCCGGGAGGGAATGGGAGTTGTCAGCAGGCTCCATGTCCTCACTGGAGGTCCGTTCGGTAATGCGCTCGTCCTGATCTGAGTCCATCTGTGTTCCTTTCTGCGGGGGAGTATTGTTGAAGCTGATGTCAGGCAATTCGCTGAAAGAAATACGACAAACTCTGTTGCTATTACCAGCGAAATGCTGGCAAAAGGTCATTTTCGAGCAAATCGCCGTTCAAGTTGGCGCCTATAGTTAAGATTTTTTCGGCGGTTTGCCAATAATATCTTGCGAGAATTATACCAGTCAGGTCTGCTGATGGAATATTGCGTTCCCCCCTTTGAGCAGTATTTGAAATCCCCAATTTGCGTATAGACATGCGTTTCAGCCAATATGGACAATACTCTTCCGCCTGAGAAGGGTGGGTCATTGGGAGTTGCCGTGACAGGTGGCAGATGAATCCCTGCACCACGGTGATTCCCAGAGAGCCAGAAGGGTCTCCATCTCATCACGAATACGTGTATAATATTGGTACACTTTGTCTGGATTTGGAGGGGTCTATGCTCGGTCGCTGGTTTCTATTCATCCACGTTCTTTCCGCGATCACTTTTTTCCTTGCGCACGGTGCCTCAGCTGCGATGATCTTCCGCATCCGCAAGGAGATCAACCTGGACCGCATCCGCGCCATGCTGGATCTCTCGGGCGCGCCGACGATGGTTTATATGATCTCCTTTGTGCTGCTGGTCCTATCCGGTATTGTGATGACCTTCCAGCTGCGGTTGTGGGCGAAAGGCTGGATCTGGGCATCGATTATCTTGCTCGGGTTCGTGTTCTTCTGGATGGTGCGCATCAGCGAGCCGTATAAGGTGCTGCGCAAGCTGGTCGGGCTGCCGTATATGGTGGGCAACAAGGAGCAGCCGGCAGAGACGCCCGCCAGCGACGAGGAGATCGCCGAGCACGTGCGCAGTCTGGACGTCAGGCCGGCGGTGGTCGTCGGCTATATCCTGCCTGTCATCGTGCTGTGGCTGATGTTCTTCCGCCCATTTTAGCTGGTCATAGTTACTCAGGATAAGTGATGGATTACTGCAGCCAACCTCCCGAAGATATAGATTCCCGTGGGAGGTTTTGCTTAAACACCAGATGAAAGGAGGCTGTATCGGAGAATTGGAGGTGAAGTGGAGATCGAACGGCATTTGATAGACGAACGGTCGAGATAGAATCATATTTCAGCCAAAGGAGTTACAGATGGAGTTTCTAAATATTGGCGGCTTTGACATCCCCCCTGGAAAGAACCGAGAGTTTCAAGCCTGGGTGAGGGAGAATTTCGATGCATTTGCCGCAGCGATGCCGGAAGGAAACCAATTGGTTGGCATCTATGCATCCATTTTCTCTTCCGAGAAAGAGAGTGGCAGCTATAAAATCGTGGTGCGCCTGGACAACTACGGAGCGATGGACACATTCGCCAGTGCGGCAGGGAAAAATCCACAGCTGGCGCGCCTGCTGGAGGAGTTCAGCTCCTTTGGTGATGTGCGCCTGGGTGCCAATTTCAGCAACGAGCTGTTGAAATCCGTATCCGATATCACCATCTGGGCGGATAATCCCGAGGAATAACAGAAGTCTGCCAGAATAGGCTGCCAGTTGGCACAGGTGACGGTGTAATCACGCTGTCACCTGTCACCGGCTGTACAGGAAAAGGAGGACAGCTATGGCGAAGATACTGGTCCATTTAACCCACGGTCCTGAGCATCCCACACGGGCCGCGCTGGCTTTCCTGGTTCGGATAAAACTTGACCTTCAACGATCAATTCTCTGAGCTGGCTGGGGAATATTCGCGCTACCGGCCCGGCTATCCTCGAGAGCTCTTCAAATATCTGGCTTCGATCAGTCCTTCAAATGATCTGGCCTGGGATTGCGGCACCGGGAGCGGGCAGGCAGCCGTGGCACTTGCCGGTCATTTCCGGCGCGTGATCGCCACCGACGCTAGTCGGGAGCAAATTGCCAACGCGTTCCAGCACCCAATGGTGGACTACCGAGTGGAGCCTGCTGAGAATACGTCAATCGAGCGTGGCTCGGTTGACCTGGTGACTGTAGGAACGGCGGTTCACTGGTTCGATTTCGATGCTTTCTATGCCGAAGTGCGCCGTGTCGCCAGGCCGGGTGCAGTCATAGCAGTATGGACGTATTACTTTCCGAGAATTACACCTGGTCTGGTGCGCCTGCTGGATCGCTACTACCGCGAGACCCTGGGTGGATACTGGGACGACCGGCTGCACTATCTGGACGAGCACTACCGGACACTGCCTTTCCCTTTCGATGAAATACAGCCACCAGTTTTCGAAATGCAAGCGGACTGGGACTTGCGCATGCTGCTGGGGTTCCTGGCAAGCTGGTCCGCCACGCTGAAGTTCATCGCCGCTAAAGGTGTGCATCCGATAGAGCTGATCATAGATGACCTGAGGGCGGAATGGGGGGATGATGAACAAGTACGCCGGATAATATGGCCGATGCATCTCAGGGTTGGTATAATATCCCCCGATGACAGCTAAAGTGACCCTGTACGGCCACACTACCTGCCCTTATGTACCCCCGGTGCGCGGCATGCTCTCCCAGGCGAATGTGGATTACGAATATATCAATATCCGCCAGCACCCAGAGGCGGCACTGCGAGTGCGCGAGATCAACAGCGGCTACGAAAGCGTGCCAACCCTGGTCTTCCCGGACGGCAGCACGCTGACCGAGCCCTCCGCCGGGCAGCTCAGGAACAAGCTCGAGTCACTCGGCTATCGCGTTGGACCTCTGGCCTGGCTTGTTGGGAACTTGTGGGTTGTGCTGGTCGTGCTGGCTGTTATACTGGCGATTTTACGGATGCTGGCGATTTAGGGGATAAGGCAACTAGGCAATAAGGCAAGAAGGCTACAAGGCAACAAGGAGATCAGGGAGGTAGGGGAAAAGGGAATTCGCCGCCAGGTGAACTATGTAGTTCCTTTTTATGGTTTCCTGGGTGCCTCGTTCCTTGGTAACCAATTTACCTAATTGCCCAAAGACCCAATTGCCTACTTCCTACTTCCTAATTCCTCCTCACTCGCCCCTTTACGCCCCAGGAATACCACGTCCCCCGGAGGCACTTCGCTGTGCACGAAGGGTCTGGTCTCCGCCTGGAAGCCGGCTTCGGCGATCAGGCGCAGCCAGGTCTCGGTGGAGAACAGCCCGAACTCGTGCCGGTCGTGCTCGCAGCGTATCGAGCCATCCGCTTCACGCAGCAGGTAAGCGAAATCCACCTGGTAGGTGCTGTCCGCAGGGTCGGGATCCCAGGTCCACTCCAGGTAGCGCATTGAGCGCTCTGGTCCATCGTGACCGCCCTTATCCGTGCTGAGCTTGAAGTTCTCCAGGGTGGTGTCGGGGTGGAATAGCGCTGTTCCATCTGGGCGGCAATGCGTATAGGCAGTAATTAGCGCCTGCAGAAGGTCCTCTTCGCTGGTCAGGTAGACGATGGCGTCGTGGATGAAGACGGCGTCGAACTGGCGCTCCAGGCGCACGCTGCGCATGTCGCCCTGGATGTGCTCCAGCTCGGGGTTGAGCGCCTGGCTGACGGCCAGCATTCCCGGCGAGAGATCGACCAGGGTCATCCGGAAGTGCTGCTTCAAGTGGCTGGCGTTGTTCCCGCCGCCGGAGCCCAGCTCCAGCAGGCTGCTGCCTGCGGGGATGCCGGTTTCCAACAGTATATTGCGATAGAATGCGGCCTCTTCTGCGTATTCCTCCGGTGAGGAGAGCAGCGGCCACCAGGGAGCCAGGTCAGCGTATAGTCGCGGGGGTGTCATAATCTTCGGCATCCTGAATTGAGGATCACAGATAGCGCAGCCACACATAAACGCTGGCGATGATCAGCGACACGAACGTTGTCACCAGACCATAGCGCAGGAAGGTACCAAAGCCGATCTGGTATCCGCTGCGGGTGGCCAGGTTGGCGACGACCACATTGGCAGATGCCCCGACCAGGGTGGCATTGCCGCCCAGGCAGGCGCCCAATGCCAGCGACCACCACAGTGGCATGATGGGCATGGCACTCCCGAGATTTTCAACGATCGGTATCATCGTGGCAGTATAGGGGATGTTATCGATAATGCCGGAAGCAATGGAGGACATCCAGATCAGCAGCATGGATGTGTACGCCAGGTTACCACCCGTGAACTCCAGGAGAGCCAGGCTGACTGTATCGATGATCCCCACAGTCACCACCGCCTCAACCATGATGAACAATCCGATAAAGAAGAACAGCGTTGTCCACTCCACATCCCGTAGCGCATGGTGGACATCGCTGCGAGCCCACAGCAGCAGCAGCGTCGCGCCGGTCAGGGCGATCGTGGCCGGCTCGATATGCAATGCACCGTGGAACAGAAAGCCGAAGATCATCATAAAGGTGATCACTGCGCCTTTAGCAAGCAGCTTTTTATCGGTGATCAATGCTGTCGTATCCAGGGCGTTGATATCCAGCGAAACAGCCCCGTTTATGCTCAGATTCGCGCCGGAATAAGAACCAGCTCAGGCCGACGAATACCACCAGGATGGCAATTGCTGGCGGCGCCATATTCAATGCAAATGTAGAAAATGGGATATCAGCCGCACTGCCGATAAGGATGTTCGGTGGGTCGCCGATGAGTGTGGCAGACCCACCGATATTCGAGGCCAGGATCTCTGCGATGAGGAATGGCACCGGGCTGACTTTTAAGCTGGCGGCAGTAAATAGAGTTACCGGGGCTACCAGGATCACGATGGTCACGTTATCCAGCAGCGCAGACGCGACTGCTGTCACCAGGGATAAGATCACCAGGATGCGGAAGGGCTGGCCGCGCCCCAGCTGGACCGCTTTAACCGCGATCCATTGGAATATGCCGGTCTCTCGCAGCAGGTTGGCGATAATCATCATACCTGCCAGCAAGAAGATCACGTTCAAGTCGATGGAATGGAAGGCGGTCTCCTGGTCGATTGCACCGATCAGGATCATCATGATCCCCCCTAACAAGGCTATGACAGTACGGTCGATACGTTCTGAGACGATGACTGCATATGTCGCCAGGAAAATTCCTCCGACAATCCAGACCAGGCTCATTCTTCGCCCTCTTCCGGAAAGGCATCCTGGTCGAACTCCAGGCATACCGCCATTAATTCCAGCAGATTGACATAACCGATGATGTGATACTGGTCATCGACAACCGGCAGCCCCGGGACGCGATTTTCGTGCATGCGTTCGAAGGCTTCTTTGATCCGATCATCCATTTTTACCCAGACCGGGTCCTGCATGGAGTCTGCCGCAGTTCGCTTACGGCTCTCATCGGCATAGCGCATAACGTCCTCGAGAGAGGTGATCTCGCTGAGGAATTCTTCCGGGTCGATATGGAAGAAGACGTCATTGGCAAGCTCGTTGAGGTTGAGCAGACCGAGCAGCCGTCCATTCTTGTCCACGACACAGGCGACGTGTGTTGTGGGGTGCAAGAACATCTCTTTCGCCACGTCCTGCAGGGATGTATCAGGGCTCACGATGGTTGGTGCTAGCGTGAGGCAATCCAGCACTTCAGACACCTTGGTATTGCGGTGTAGAGACCAGCTTGATTGCAGGATCGGGGCTGGCTCGACCACCTTCTGCTTGGGTCTGGTTTTGTATATGCCGCGGGTCAGGTGGATGGGCAGCACCATGATTATGCCGCTGTTTGGTCGGTCGAGCCCATCCATGACCCGTTCTGCCTCGGCGACTGCCTGCTCCATCAGGCTCTCCTCCTCGATTGCCGCCATCAGCGTCCGGCGGGTGAGCTCCTCAGTCTCGAACAGCCGGTCCAAGAAATCCAGACCGACCTGGCTGAGCCAGGAGGTCGTCCGGTAGCCGCCGGTGCTCTCCAGGATCGTCACACCTGGCACACCAATCTCCCGCCAGACCTTCAAGATCTGTGGTAGGCGGTTAACGTCGTCCAATATGAGCATGACTAAATATGACATAAGCTTGATCTCCATCGAATTGTAAGATGGTTCCGGGTTAGTCCTCGGGTATCTTTTGCAGGTAATCAGTAGCGATGCGGTTGGAAAGCACCAGGATCAGCGCAGTGATGATTGTGGCAACAACGACTAAAATCGGCTGCTCGAGAGCATCCCGCGGCCAGAGCAGCAGAGCCGGCAGCAGGAATACAGCCACACGTACGACTGCCTGCCACAGGGATTTTAGATGTATGAAAGAGGGCAATCCCAGCCGCATGCCAACCCAGATAGCGAGGACGCCCATTAGCAGGCCGATTGCAAGCTCGATGAGCAGCCGAATCGAGAGAGCCTGATGGGTCTGCCAGCCCAAGAACAAGAACAGGATCAGCAGCGAGCCGAAGCCTGCCCACGAGTTCAGCGGCTGTGGGGTCAGCCTTCCTTGACCCCAAAACCCTTTGTATAGACCTATTCCCACGAAGCAGATGAGAGCGACCAGGGTCGCGCTCACCGCAGAAGCACCCATCAGGTATGCCAGCCAGTAGGCGGCATACAACTGACCAAGCGCCAGCCAATTGCGGATGGCGGGCGGACGGTCCCTGGAGAGGTAGTATGCAAGCAAGGCGATTGCGACACCAATAGCAGCTCCGCTGAAGACATTTCCGAGGTATTGCCCTGGAGTTTCCAAAGTAGGTACAGTTTCTACCAATAAGATAATCAAGATCAATGGGCCGACCTGGCTGAAGTAGCTGGAAGAGCTCTCGGATTCCCCAGCCCGCCAGATTACACTGGCGACGATCAAGCCGAAGAGCATGGCACCTGGCCAGAGCCGCACGTCACCGATGGCAAACAGCAGGCTGTACAGGCTTACGAGGATCAGCCAATAGAGTACACCGATATAGCTGCTCTGCCAGTCGCTGTAGAAGATGCGGCGGGCATTCTGCCAGAGCAGAAGCGGGATGCTAAACCCAATGATCATGTCCCAGGGGAGATTTACCTTAATTTGCGAGGGGATGAAGGCAAGCAGCAGCCCCACGGCGATTAAAATGATGGACAGCAATCGGTTGGGTGGTTTGGCGTTGATCAGTCCCAAAAGGATTAGCAGTAAGAACAACGATATCGACAGGTCAACCATGCCATCTCCAGCCAATATTGATATTGCCAGATAGTTTCCACCCTATTGTATTATAGAATTAGATCGAACGAAATAACCGCGGAAGAAGCCCCTCTCTTGATCTATATCAGGAGAGGGGCTTGGGTTCACCGGACGGTGGGCTGATGAGGGCGGCGCCATGTGGGGGGCGGCTCGTCGTCTTTCCAGCTCGAATTGTAGCTCGTCAAGATCAGGCGCATCGTCTGGTCAAACACACGTGTGATGACCTGCAGATAGCTCTCCCCAGGTGGTGTCCCGGAGCCGGCCAGCGGTGCCGGGGTGAGCCCGGACAGGCAGATCGTGCTCACGGGCAGCGGCAGGGGGGTCAGACCTGGCCGCGGCATGATCCCGGGCTGGGGGGTCGGGGTGGGTATGAGTTTCGGGTCCCGCGGCTGCAAGGCGGGTGTCTGCGTGGGGTAGGCGGTCAGGGTGGTGACAGGGTCCGGCTGCAGGGTGCCGACGACCGGCGTCAGCGCTGCCGTGGGATCGACGTCCGATGGCGGGAGCGTTGGTGTGCTGGCAAGCCCCAGGGTGGGCGTGGGCTGTGGCGTCGGTGTGGCAGTCTGCTGCGGTGTGGCAGTTGGCGCGGGGGTGGCGGACTGACCGGGCTTCGTCCTCGGGGTAGGCGTGTTGGTATAGGTCGGCGATACCGACAGCGTTGCGGTAGGTGTGAGGATGATCCGCCAGGTATCGGTGGTGTGGCATTTCGAGCACTGGCCGCGCGGGTGCCCTTGCGGGTGTGCGTGGCAGGCGTTGCAGGTGGTGTAGCCGGTGTGGTTGAAAGTGTAGTCCGACCAATCTGTGGTGGTGTGGCAGTCGCTGCAGGCTCCAGGCCAGTGCCCGCTGGGGGCGGTATGGCAGGTGCTGCATTGGGTATAACCGGAATGGTCGAATTCGACGGCATACCACTCAACTGTATTATGGCACTTGGAGCACTGCCCGCCGTAGTGCCCGGCGGGTGGCGCATGGCATGCAAAGCAGTCGCTGGTGCTGGAGTGGTAGCGGGAGGCATTCTCCCAACTGTTCACGTCGTGACAGGCGTAGCAGTCGTCGCTGTAGTGGCTGTCCGGCTCGTCTGCGGCATGGCAGTCGATGCAGTACAGGTAGCCAAGGTGGTCGAAGCTGGTTGCACCCCAATCCTCGAAGTTGTGGCAGGTGGAACAGGTCCCCGGGTAGTGTCCACCAGGAGGATTGTGGCAGGTGGCGCACTCCCTGACCTCCGAATGGTTGTAAGAGATCAGCCGCCAGCCACGGGTGGTGTGGCAGGTAGAACAGCTGCCGCTGTAATGGTTATCCGGGCTGGAGTGGCATCCCTGGCAGTCACCGGCATTGCTGTGGTAGAAATCATCCGGCACCCAAGTGCGGGTGTTGTGGCACTGGCTGCAGTCCCCGCTGTAGTGCCCGGAGGGTTTGGAGTGGCAGGTGGTGCAGGATATTGGCAATACATGGTTGTAGCGGTGTACTTCCCATGCAACGGTGGTGTGGCAGAGCGAGCACTGGCCCGGCTGGCTGCCCAGGATATGACCGTCCGGCACTTGCGTGCTGTGGCAGAGCAGGCAGTCTTCCAGGTGCTCGTGGTTGACGATGGCATCCGGCCAGTAGTCGTAGTTCGAGTGGCAGTCCGTGCAGCGCCCCGGATAGTGGTTCTCAGGCAGCTGGTCCAGGTGGCAGGATTCGCATTCCAGGACGTATTCATGCCCGAAGTAGGCCTCGCTCCAATCGGTGGTGCTGGTATGGCATAGCTGGCAGTCGCCGGGGTAGTGGTCGGGGTCGTGGATGACCTCCACGAAGCTCAGCATCTCATACAGCGACAGGAAGATCGGGTCCGGCTCGATGCGCACCAGGGGGATATCCCCGGCGTGGCATGAGATGCACTCATAAATCCCCTTATGGTCGAAGGAGACCGGCTTCCAGCTTCCGGAGTCGTGGCATTCTTCACAGCGATCGCCGAAGTGGTCTGGATATAAGTCGTTGGCCAGAGCGGGATCCGGCTGCTCGACCCGCTTGTAAATCTCGACGAAAGCGCGGTCGAGCAGCTCATCGGCGGTGAGCGGGATGCCGTGGCAGGATTCACAGGTAGAACTGGTGCCCGTGTAGCGCCCATCGCCGTGGCAGTTCAGGCATTGCGAATCGTCGTGACTTCCGTCCAGCGGGAAGTCTTGATGGGAGACCGGTTTATCCAGGAAGGGGACCACCTCGGGTGAGACGTTGGGCGGTGACTCGCCCAACGGGCTGGCCGGAGTGCCGGTGGGGATAGCCGGTCCGCCATCCCCACTGCCTGACTGGAGCAGGTCGCCGGAGGTGCTGACCAGACCTGCGAGGCGCAGTGTGGATGAGCGCGATCTGAGCAGACGCCGGACTGCCGCTGGAGGCTGCCAGCATCTGCGGGCTGTCACTGGAGGCATTCAGACCGTCGATGATATTACACAGGCGTTCTGTCCAGCCGGCTGCCAGCAGGGCAGTGACCAGCAGGAACAGGATCAACCAGATGATAAGCGGGTGTTTCATGGCAGCTTACCTCCTCACTTTGCTGACCGGAAAGGCGGGGATCAACCCACTCGCCAGGCTGTCCTCTAACGGATTGCCGCTGGTTCCGATCAGACCTTCGACCATCAGCCGCTCAGCCTCACCAGACTGCCCAGTGGGGTGGCAATCTGCGCAGGCCTGGTAATCGAGGATGTCCTGCGCCAGGTGGACTTCTTCCATCGGCTGCGGCTGGTGGTCGTGGCATTCATAACAGGTATGGGTGTAGTAGTTCTCGACATGGCAGGTCTGGCAATCCACCTTACCCTGACCGCCGTGATCTAGATAGAAAGTATGCCGGGTGAGATAAGCCGGAGTCCAGGCGACGGTGGTGTGGCAGCGCTCGCAGCTCAGCCCGAAGGTGCCCAGGTGGATGGGCGGATCTTCGTGGCAGGCGACGCAGTCGTGTGGGGCGACTTCCAGGTATGCCTCACCCATCTCGTAGGCGGTCGGCACGAGCTCGAGCGGGCCGGCTTGCTCGGCGATCTGTGCTGCCAGGTCCCAGTCGGCGTAGCGGATGAAATCGACCAATTCGGAGATCTGGTAATCGTTGAGCATGCCGCCTTCGTCTATGTGCCAGGCAGCCATCTCCGAGCCGTGGGCGGCGCGGGCGATGGTGCGGAAGAGCAGGTCGGGGTCGACTTCGGTCAGAGCGCGAGGTTGTCCAGACCGGGCATTGCGCCTACTCCCTGACCGTCGTCCCCGTGGCACAGACGGCAGTGATTGGTGTAGATTTGTGCGCCTTCCACAACCGCCTGCTGGCGGTATACCCCCTGGACGGACTGCATGCGTGCGTCCTCTTGCAGGGCATATACCGGCAGGGCAATGATGAAAACGACCAGGGCGATCAGTGTAATGAAGGTGTAGCGGTTCATGATGATCTGCTCGCTTCCCGGCTAACCGTAGACCAGTTGGTCTGGGGAGTAGCTCTCCCGGCGCTGGAGCTGGCTGGTATCCACCTTCACCACCGCCGAGTCGATGCGTACCGGGAAGATATCCAGGGCACGCGGTACAGGTTTGCTCTCGAAATCGCCGTAAACATCGAAGCTGGAGGCATGGCACGGGCACAGAGAATCGCTCGTTCGCACCGTCCCATTTGACGCTGCAGCCCAGATGCGGGCAGCGGCGGTAGATGGCCAGGAAGCCGCCTCCCTGCTCGCGGACCAGGTAGAAGTTCTCTTCAGGAAACTCGGTCACCGTACCGGGCGGGAAATTCTCGACCGGACCGGCTTTGATCGTACCGCCGAACTCTCCCTCCAGGCTGCGCGAACGCAGGAACATGAATCCGGCTGCACCGGTCTCCACGACAGCCAAAGCTCCCAACGCTCCCAGGCCAATGCGCAGGAAATTGCGCCGGGTGAGCGGTGAAGGCTGTGCCTCCTCGACCGGTTGAGCCCTGTTTCCAGATGATCTTTTCTTATTCATTGCAGTCTCTCCCAGAATTTCAGCAACATTATCCAGTCTCTCGTCAATGCTCAAAACGGCAGGATCAAAGCCATATTCTCACCGCGTAGGAAGATACCGATCAGGGTCAGCACAACCAGGCTGGCTGCCAGGAAGCTGACCAGGCCGACCATCGCTTCGCTGTGACCCGCTTCTCGACCAGTAACGTGCAGGACCAGGCGGATCAGGGCGTAGACCAGCGCCAGAGCTGCCAGTGTGAGCGCCAATGGCAGCACGATATCGTTCACAGCCGGCGCCAGAGCGGGCAGCCAGGTCTCGGGGTCGAGCCAGTATTCATCGGCAGCCACTGCCAGTGGTACGGCAACCAACGCGAGCAGGCTGCCCATCAGCGCAGCCCAGCGCCCTCCAGTTGAGCGAAAATAGACGCCGATATCCTCTGATTTGCGGTCGATATACGGGACAGCCAGGATTAATCCTGTCAGCAGCCCAACCAGCAGGATCGCTGCCAGCGGGTGCATGTGCAGCAGCAGCTCCTGCAAGCCCATAAAGTACCAGGCAGCTTTAGCCGGGTTGGGCAACTCGAAGGAGTCTGCCAGATCGCCCAGTGGCGCAGGTCGCAGCATCGTCCAGATCAGGACCGCGATCAGCACCACCAATGCCACGGCGATCTCCCTCTCCACCAGGTGCGGCAGGGTGGTCAGACGTTCCTGGCGCTCCCCGGGCACCCCGATTGGCTGGGAGATGCCGCCGTTCTTGCGCACCTTCCAGAAATGGTAAGCGCTCATGCCCACCAGCAGCAAGGGGATGAAGACCACGTGCAGGGCGTAGAAGTTGCTCAATGCCCCCTGCCCGACGGTATAGCCGCCCAGCAGCAGGCTGCGCAAGCCGATCCCGGCAGCCGGGATGTACGACAGCAGGCTGGTGCTGACCGTGATCGCCCAGTAGGCCAGCTGGTCCCAGGGCAGCAGGTAGCCGGTGAAGTTGGCTCCTAACACGAGCAGCAGCAGGGCAACACCGACCATCCAGTTCATTGTGCGACCAGCCTTATAGCCGCCGGTGAAGAAAACCCGCAGCAGGTGCAGGAATACGGATACCACAAGCAGGTTGGCAGACCAGTGGTGCACGCCGCGCACCAGCGAGCCGAAGGCCACCTGCAACTCGATCTGCTGGATGCTGATATAGGCGTAGTCAACACGCGCGTCGTAGCGGAAGATCAGCAGTAGACCGGTGATCCCCAGCAGGAGCCCCAGCACCGCCGATATGCCGCCCAGCCCCCAGGTATAGGTGAAGCGCAGCGCCCTGGCGGGCACATTGACCGGGTGCAGGTGCAGCACCAGGTTGTTAGCGACCAGCTGCAGGTTGCTCCGGTCGCCCTTGTCCGTATAGATCAAGCGTTGCTTCCAGTTTGTTCGTGCTCTCTCAGCCATTGGACTCTCCCCAGAATCATTTCTTTCAGTTCTCTAAATGGATGAATGGTAAGTACAGCGGATATACAGGGGGCTGCTCCACGCCTTCCAGTCCGTGGTAGACAAATACTCGCCCCATGATGGTCTTTTCATCCCTGCGGTACAGCGGTGCACCGACCAGCAGGTCGGCGAAGCCGTCCTGGTTCACGTCACCGGCATTTGCAGCCGAGAAGCCGAACCAGGAATCGTTCTTATTGCCCTCCACCAGCCAATGCGGGGATGTGTCCAAACCCGCCGGGCTGCCTTTGTAGATAAAAGCTGCACCTTCGTAGGGCTGGTCCTGCGTGTAGTGATGCGCGCCGACGATCACCTCGTCACAGCCGTCGCCGTCCAGGTCGGCAGCAGAGGCGACCGAGACGCCGAATCCCGAGCCTGCCTGCCCGCTGTAGCCGATCCAGCGATTTGAAGCGGACAACCCCCCAGAAGAGCCAAAATATACGATGGCAGCGCCCTCATCACCTAGACCGGACGGGTTGTCGTATCCCGGTGCACCGATGACGATATCGGCGTAGCCGTCGTTGTTGATGTCACCGGCGGTCGAGACCGCCTCGCCCAACCGGGCGTAGCTTTGCTCTCCGTTGACTACCAGTGCCGGTAGAGCAGACAGACCGCTCGCAGAGCCAAGGAAGACCAACGCCTGGCCTTCCTCGACCTGTACGGTCTCGTGCAGCGGAGCACCGATGACCACGTCATCATAGCCATCGCCGTTCACATCCCTGGCGCGGCTGACCGCGCTGCCGAGCAGGGCTTCACCCTGATCGCCTTCGATAGTCCACGCCGGCACAGTCCCCAGCCCGGCTGGAGAGCCGAGATAGAGGAAAACTGCCCCTTCGGAGGCCTGCCCGTTGCTGTAGTACGGAGCACCGGCGAGCAGGTCATCGCAGCCATCGCCGTTCACGTCCCCGGCGCTGCTGACCGAAGCGCCAAGCTGGGCGCTTTTCTGGTCGCTCTGGACGCTCCAATCCGGCAGCAAGGATAGACCGGCTGGCGAGCCGTAGTAGACGTATACAGCGCCTTCTTCGGGATGGTCCTGGTTAAAGCGCGGCGCACCGATCACAACGTCGGCGTAGCCATCGCAGTTCACATCCCCGGCAGTGGAGACGGAATGCCCAAAGCGCGAGCCTTTGAGCCCGCCGCCGGCGGACCAAACCGGGTCCTCCGACAGCCCTTGCGGGTTGCCTTTAAACAGGAATGCCACCCCTTCACGGTAGACATCGAGCGAATACTGTGAGGAACCGATGATGACATCCTGGTAGCCATCGCCATCCACGTCCCCGGCGCTGCTGACCGAGTAGCCATATTCGGCGCTCTGCTGCACGCCATCGGTGATCCAGTCCGGGTAGAGGGTCATGATATTAGAAACGAATGATTGCGGGTTTACCGGTGGATGAGCGAGTGCAGGCGTAGCGAAGCTGCCGGTCAGCCCGACCGGGAGCAGCAGCATGAGGATGAGTGCGGATAGCGTCAGTGTGCGAGACATATTTCTTTCCTAGACCCTCAGGGTCTGGGTAGGTATTTGGGTGCCCGCTCGCCTGGAGAGAGACTGAGCCTGCTGGACCAGGCTGTTTCGAGATCGGGGAGAAGATCTGCGAGCGGGCACCCCCGGTTAGTTGCCTGAGGACTGGCAGTCCATCAAAGAGGACTGCCAGTCCTGGTAGGTACTATTAACGTACGATGGTTGGCAGGTGGATCTGGTACAGGCTCTCCAGCACAACCACCTTGGTGACCTGGTCTACAGACCAGTTGCCTTCATTGTCCTTGACCTTGAAGGTGATGGTATGCGTGCCAAGGCTGAGGCTGGTGACCGGGATGCGGATTACCTTCTCGCCGCCCAGCACGCCTTGCAGGTCGGAGTTCCACTGGATCTCGACGATGCCGTCGCCGATATGGTCGAGGTCCCTGCCGGTGCCTGCCAGCACCAGGTCGCCGCCGCGGCTGTGGGCAACCACGCCGTCGCTGACATACAAAATGCCGGCGATGGGCATGTAGTCCTGGGTGGAGCCATCCGGGAGATACAGCATGCGGCGGAAGATGATGTCGCTGTCGTAGATCAGCTCGTGACCGTCCTCGTCGATCTCCTCTTTCCACTGGTTCCAGACCGCGTACATGAAGGTGCCGCCGGGGTTGGCGAGCATGCTGGCTTCGCCGGACAGCTCGTCGGATTTGTTCTCCAGCCACGGCCAGCGGTCGATCAGGTCATCATCGTTTGTGGTGGTGTAATCCATCAGCTCATACTCGTCGCCGAAGATCGTCGCCCGGCTGTAGTACAGATCGAGCGGTACGGCTTCGCCCTCGGCTACGGTGGTGTTGTCGCCGGTCTCATAGACCATGAAGAACTTATCCGGGGCGCGCACTGCATCATCCGTGTACGGCAGATCGGTAAAGGAAATGCCGTTGTCCGTCAGCCAGTCTGTGCTGATGGTGCTGTACAGCTTAAGACCGCCGGTAGGTGAATAGCGCGGGTCGAGGATTGTGATCTTGTTGCCGATGAGCTGCGAGACGTTGCGCCCCTGCTCGAAGGCGCCGGCCGCGTAGGTGAAATCGGTGCCCACGCAGTCGCCGGACGCAGTGCTAACGCAGTAGTTCTCGGTGGTGGTGACGCCGGCACCGCCTAACGAGCCAGGTGTGGTGGTCCAGGTCAGACCGCCGTCGAAGGAGCGGCGCACGTACAGGTTGTAGTGGTCGTTGCCGACCGAGTTGGCCTTCCAGTTAGGCGACCAGGCGTACATGATCATAACGATGTCGCCGTCCAGGAAGCCGCGGTGCCCCTTGGCAACGTCGAAAGGATTCTCCCAGGGCTGGTCGTCCAGGTCGCTGTCACCTTCGCAGCCCGCTATCGCCCCGCTGCCATCGCACTGCCGCCATTCGGTCACCTTCGGGAAGCTGGTCGTCCCGCCGAGCCAGGGGAAGATCGCCGCGCAGGGATCGTTGCCGCTGGCGCCGTCGCAGGTGACGATGGTGCTTCCGGAGATGCTGATGGCCGGGTCGAGGCACACGCCCTGCAGGTAGTTGGGGTTCAAGCCGTCGTCGTAAACCCAGTTCCCGCACTCCATATTCTCGAAGGCATAGGGGTTATCAACCGCAGGATCGAAGCCGACCGGTACGAGCACGCGGCGCAGCATGATGTCCGCCGGACCACCCTGGTTGATGATGCCCTGCTTGTAGATCAGCATGGCAGACAGACCGCTGGTCGAATTGTAGGCTGCATCTACCGAGTTAGTGGTCAGTGCAAAGCGGCGTGAGATCTCGGTCAGATAGTACTCATAACCACGCGTATCGACTTCGACCGGGAAGAAATCGTCGGTGGTCATGTCGATTGCGGGCTGGTTCAGCATTCCGCCCTGGGCGACGAAGTCGTGATCGAACATGTCGAAGCTGTGATACCAGACGTCCTTGCCGATATCGATCGGCTCGAGAGTGGTCGGGTCGACGATATCACCGAGGGCTTTTGTCTCTTCGTAGGCCATCACCACCCAGGCGCTCTTTTCCACATTCCCGTCACCATCCTCATCCACAGCACCCACCGGGGTGTAGGGCTTGAGGTTCAGGCGCACGCGCGTAGAAGCCACACGGCCGTTCAGCAGGCGGTTATCATCCGTTTCGCACAGGATCAGTGATGTGCCGCCTGGATTGGTCCAGGATACCTGGGTCGTGCAGAAGTCCGAAGTCGCCGGTAGGCGCATCGGGCAGGGCGAGCGGATCGAGAGAAGCCAGGTCGTCGAAATCGACGTAGCAGTACGGGTCGCTGCCGGTTGCCTTGCACATATTATTATCCGTCAGGCGTACCGGCATGGCCATCGGTACGTAGGACTTGGGCATGGTCGTGCCCAGGTAGTCTTCCATAGCAACTGCACCGACAACGTTATCGACTTCGAATACCTCGTCGAAGTCAGCGTAGCTGATATAGGAATACCAGATATCAGTCTTCTGGTTGGCGATGGCGCCGCTCCAGCCCTCGCCCGGTCCTAACCCCTGACCGGGGCGCAGACCCTCGGGGTCTTCCTGCCAGGTGAGGATGCAGCCGGCGTCCTTGGCGCAGTCCACCGCGGGCAGGTTGGCGTCCCGCCGCCCGGAGGTCAGCCGCTCGGGCTTGGCCCACATCACGTAGCTGGATTCAACCGCGCCTGTGGAGGGGTCATCGCCTGCCAGCAGCTTGCCGCGGGTAGTCCAGATGCAGGAGAAGGGGATCTCGCCGATCTCGGGGAATCCCAGCTCGGTATAGTCCACCGAGCGCTGGGTTCCAGCGATCCCAAACAAGTCGTACAGGTACATCTCATCCACCCCGTAGGTGACCTTCAGGTCATCCAGGTATGCAGCCTCTGCAGCCGGATCGACGGTGTAGAGCGGAGTGCCGCCATCGCAGTACTTGCTTGCCCAGGCGATGAAGATACGGTCGCCGGCAACCTGGTGGACGACGTTATGCACGTCGCCCGGGTAGGGGTGGCCGTTCTGCAGGGTAAACGAGGTCAGGTCAGCAGAACGCGATAGGTTGGTAGTCTTCCAGCTGGTGCCGTCATCCAGCGAGACGCCGACATAGGCATCAAACTCCCCGAAGCTGATGCCACCCATGATGGAATTCCCAAGTGGCTCTTCATGAGGCATGTCGTCGATATACACCGAGATGAGCGGCTTGGCGAAATCGCGCGCCGGGTAGTCAATGGCAGCGCTCCCATCAGCCAGCAGATAATTATCCACCGGGCCGACGGTGCCATCCGACGCCTGGGCGGGGACGTAGAAGTCCATCATGTAGATGGCAGCCTTCTCCGTCTCGCCTTCCGGCGTCTTGGAAATATTGCGGCGGAACAGCAGTCCATCCTCAGCCAGCACCGTAGTAGTGATCAAGCCGAGGACGGCGATAACCGCCAGGATTATGATGAATTTCTTTTTTGCATCCATTGAACTTCCTCCACGATCTGATAATCAAGCCTTATATATGGTCAGGTTTGGAATTGAAGCAGGCAGCCCGGTTGGGTCTCCTCATAAGCCCTCCTTGTCCAGGTAAGACAATTTGCGAAATTGTCCTACGTAGGTTATATCTTCAGCGATCAACAGATAATTCATCCTCAAGCCATGCGCGTCCTGGCTCCTCAGAGCATTCTTCCAGGAAGCTGCACAGCTGTGGCAAGCTCGAAAAATATTGGCACTGACCGGTTGAAATGTTTTGCAGCGAAGCCCGCCATTCCCCATCAATGGTTTCTCTCCACAGGCGTAAAAGGTAGGATTGGTACAGCCAGAGATTTGATCTCATTGTCAGGTTTCCATGCCCTGGAGACGTACATACAAGTACGGCTGAATTGATTATCCTCATGCCGCGTGAATGCTGTGTTATAAAGGCGTGAAATTAGCGTGAAAATAATCACGGATTCTGTTGTACAATATATGTGATACAGTTTGCGCTTTGGCACATTGATAGAGCGGCAGCGAGGTATTTTGGCGGGGAAATGGACCGACTCTCGATTTATTTATTGGGACCTTTTGACGTACAACTCGGGGATAAGAGCCTTGCGCGGGCATTCCGCACGCGCAAAGAGCGCGCCCTGCTGGCATATCTTGCTGTCGAGCAGCGCCAGCAGCACCGTCGTGAGGCTGTGGCAGAGCTGCTCTGGCCGGAGAGACCGGAGGGCTACGCCCGCACAAACCTGCGCCAGGCGCTCCTCGGGTTGCGCAGGGCGATCGGTGAGGGATTTATCCGTGTCTCGGATGAAATGATCCAGGTCGAGCCTTCGCAAACGATCTGGCTGGATGCGGATGCCTTCCGGACCAGCTACCGGCAGACCCTCAGCCACGCCCATCGCAGTGTGGACAGCTGCCCGGAGTGTGCCAACAGCCTTCAGGCGGCTGTCGAGTTCTACCGCGGGGATTTCATGGCGGATGTCTACCTGGGGGATGCGCAGGGATTCCAGGAATGGTGCGTGTTCAACCGCGAGCAGCATTTCCGCTATCTGCTGTCTTCCCTGCAGAGTCTGAGCGCTTTCCACCAGGGAAAGCGTGATTACGAGCTTGCGCACCAGTATGCCTGGCGGTATGTCAACCTGGCTCCACTGGAGGAGGCCGCCCACCGGCAGCTGATGACCGTCCTGGCGCTGAGCGGCAGGCGCACCGCGGCCCTGGAGCAGTTCCATGCCTGCAGCAGCCTGCTATCGAAGGAGCTGGCGGTTGAGACTTCGGCAGAGACGCAGGCATTGTACGAAAAGATCCGCGATGGGAAGCCGGTCATCGAGGCGCCAGGCAGCGGAAGTCTGAGGATCCCGAACAACCTGCCCGCCGGGCTGACATCTATTTTTGGCAGGGATGATGAGCTGGATGCGCTCGACGACTGTCTCGTCAAGCCTGCCTGCCGGCTGATCACGCTGGTGGGCATGCCCGGCGCCGGCAAGACACGCCTGGCTTTGCAGACCGCCCGGCAGAGGTTGGATAGTTTCCCGGATGGGGTCTGGTACACTGCCCCGGGCAGCCGCCATCCCGAAGGTACCCTGGCGGATAAGCTGCTCGCCAGCCAGGGCATCACCGTCCAGCTCCAGCTTTCACCCAAGGAACAGCTGCTCACCAGGCTGCGTTCGATGCGCTGCCTGCTGGTGCTGGATAATTTCGAGCTGCACCTGGATGAGACCGGGCTGCTGATCGAGCTGCTGCAGCACGCGCCGCGGGTAAAGATTCTGCTGACCACCCAGGAAAGGCTCAACTACCAGGCTGCCTGTGTCTTCCAGATCGCAGGATTGCCGTGCGGGGAGGCGCCACCCACGGGCGCAGCTCATGAGACCCCCTCGGTAAACCTTTTTCTGGCGCGGGCGCAGCACAGCCGCAGCGGATTTACGCTGAGCGATGAAAACGCCGGCTATATCGCGGACATTTGCAGGAAAGTGGAGGGCCTGCCGCTGGCGATCGAGCTGGCGGCGGCAGCGCTGCGGGATCACAGGTGTGAGGAGATCGCCGCCAGCCTGGACGAGGGGCTGGGTATGCTGAGCACCTCCATGCTGGATGTACCTGCCGTGCATAGAAGCATGCGCAGCGCGTTCGAACGCCCGTGGGGCCGGCTGAGCCGGGGGCAGCAGGACCTGATCGTCCGCCTGGCCAGTTGTACCGGCGAGTTTACTCCCTCGGAAAGCGGCGCCAGCCAGGCAGAGCTGGATGAGCTGCTGGACCGCAGTCTGCTCGAGACGCGTGCTCCAGGGCGTTTCCGCATGCACCCGCTTGTGCGGCTGTTCCTGCTGGAAAAAACAGCCTCGAGCAATGCTCTGTTGACGCCCGGTCCGGCAGAGCTTCCGGGCAGGCATATGTTCTGGGACCGGCTGGAGCACATGCTCGCACGGGCTAGGCGTTACGCGCAGACCGCGGCGGTCATCCTGCTCACCACTGCAGATGTGGGCGGGCAAGCCGACATGGCTGGCAGCCAGGACCAGAAGGTGCTGCGGCAGTTATTACGCTGCCTGCGCAAGAGCGATACTGCTGTCCTGCTGGATCGCGGCCTATATGGGATTATCCTGGAGGATCTCTCAAGGGCGGAGGACAGCCTGCTGGTGGGCGATAAGTTCACCAAGGCGCTGAGTCCATCGCCTGGCTCTGACGATCCTATGATGCCTCGGTTCCATATGGGGATCAGCATCTACCCGCGCGATGGGCAGGAAGCTCGGATGCTGGTCGAGCGCGCAGAATCCGCCATGCAGCAGGCGGCAGAGACGGGCGAGTGCTGCAGGATGTATGGGGGAATAGAGAGTAGAGAGTAGTAATCAGCGATCCACCGGCGGCAGCCGGGCGGCGTTCAGCCAGTAGATCCCAATCGCATTCATTACTTCCAATAATCCCGTGAAGCTGACCGGCTTGGGGATATAGCCGCTGATGCCGATGTCGTAGGTGCGCAGCACATCTTCCTCGGCGCGGGAGGTGGTCAGGACGACCACTGGTATGCGGCGCAGCTCAGGGTGGGCTTTGATCTCCTGCAGCGCCTCGCGGCCATCCATACGGGGCATATTTAAATCCAACAAAATTGAAATCGGGCAGCGGCCAGTCTGCCCGGTCTTCGTATTTCCCACGCTGGAGCAGATAATCGAGCAGCTCTTCGCCGTCCTCGACGACGTACAGCCGGACGTTGAGCTGGTTCTCATCGATCGCCTCGCCGATCAAATAGCGGTCGTCCGGGTCGTCCTCAGCAAGCAATATTCTTATCGGTTTGGCGTTCATAGGGGCAAATCTCCGCTTTTCTGGCTGGTGGGCAGGTCGATAATGAAGGTCGTCCCCGCACCCGGGCTGCTGCGGGCGGTAATACTGCCACCGTGGCGCTCTACGATCTTGCGACAGATGGCAAGCCCCATGCCGGTGCCCTCGTACTCGTCGCGCCCGTGCAGGCGTTGGAAGGGCTGGAAGATGCGGTCCAGGTATTTCTCATCGAAGCCGATGCCGTTGTCGCGAACCTGGATCTGGTAGGTCCCGTTCTCACCGCTGTCCGGGCTGGCGATCTCGATGACCGGCTCCACGCCCGGCTGCTGGTATTTCAGGGCGTTGGAGACCAGGTTCTGCAGCAGCTGGTACATCTGGGTGGGGTCGGCTTCCAACGTGGGCAGGCTGGCGAGGTCGATGCTGGCGTGACTCTGCTCGATCTGCAGGTCCAGGTCGTTGAGCACCTTGCGGGCAACCTCGTTCAGGTCGACCTGGGTGAAGGGGCGTGCGCGGGTGGTCACGCGCGAATATGCCAGCAGGTCGTTGATCAGGTCGTAAAGCCGGTGGGCAGAGTAGTCCATGCGGTCGAGATAATCCTGCCCGCGCTCATCGATCACGCCAGCGTAGCGCTTCTGCAGCAGCTCGCTGAAGGTGAGGATCTTACGCAGCGGTTCCTGCATATCGTGGGAAGCAATATTGGCGAAGTCCTGCAGCTCGCGGTTGCTGCGTTCCAGCTCGGCAGCGTATTCCTGCATTGCATTCTCGGCGCGGTCGCGCTCCAGCTTGCGCTGCTCCAGAGCGGCAGCCATCTGGTCAAAGGAGGCGGCGAGCTGCCCGAGCTCGCCCTGGTCGTGCGGGATAGTGGTGCGGGCGCTGAGATCGCCGTCTGCGAGCTGCTGGGTGGTCTGCAGCAGGGAGCGGGTCTGGCGCATGATGATCAGCTCCGCCAGGACGAAGGCTGCTGCGGCTGCCAGCAGGGTGGCGATTCCTAGGAAGATCAGGTTGCGCATCAGGGTGCGGTTGGCTTCGGCGTACGCCACCTGGGTGGGGATGCCCATGATCACCTTTACGCTGCCATCGCCGCTTTGCATAGGTGTCATTGCGTAGAGGCGCGGGATGCCGTCCGGTCCATCCGCAACCAGGGAGCCCTCTCCCTGGATATATAACGGGAAGAGCGGCGAATCTTGTTCCAGGGTTTCTCCAGTCCACTGTCTTGGATCGGGATAGTGAGTCAGGTAGTTGCTCTCATCATCGAGCACAGCCAGGGTCGAACCCGGGGGCAGCTTCGCCTGGGAGGCCACCTCGTTAAGCCAGGTCAGGTCCATACTGATGTTAATGATACGGATGAACTCCCCCTGGTCATCATCGACCGGGTAGGCCATCGCAAGGATCGCCTTGCCGGTGCCGCGGCAGATATGGTAATTGCTGACTACGAAATCGTGGGTGGCGAGAGCCATTTTATAATGGTCGCACTCATCCAGATTGTCGGGAACATGGGTGTTCGGAGCGCTGCAGACGACATTGGCGTTCAAGTCGGCGACGTAAAATGAGGCATACTGCGGGTAGTGTTCGGTGAATAAATGGGTGAATAACTCCTGGCATTCGTCGAGATCGGCGGCGCGCATGGCGGGCATGTGGGAGAGGGCGACCAGGAAGACACGCGTGTTCTCAACGAATGTCTCCTGGTTGATGGTTGCCAGGTGTGCCAGGTGCAGGACTTCGGACTGGACGGTGGCAGTAGCCTGCCTGCGCTGCTCCATCCCTGAGTAGATCATCAGTGCCAGGGCGGGCAGCGCGGCGATCAAGACAAACACTACCAAACGGACGCGCAGGCTTGTAAACAGTTTCTGCATAAATCCCCTCGAAGAGGCCGACCCCGTCAAGTATTTTGGTATAGAATGACGTTATCGCCTCATATATGATTATATAGGAAAAATTGGGAAATCGATATAGCGATTCGGGGCTATCTTACCTGCATTACTCTGACTTCGAATGGGGCGCTTTTCCCTTTCAGTTCTAAATTTCTCTTTTCCAAATTCGACCCATCCAATTCTGCCACATGTATGGTTGCCTCACTCAACAAGATTTCGCCTGTTTTGGCGTGTGAAGCCAGCCTGGCGGCGACATTTACTGTGTCGCCTAGAGCAGTGATATCAATTATTCCATCCAAAGTGCCAACAGCGCCTACAAATGCTACCCCCGTGTGGACACCAATGCCGACCGGTGCCCAGGGTCCGTTTGGGTCTTGATGTCCTGTCTCGACCAAGATTTCTTCTGCGGCGCGGACAGCCAAACCCGCATAATCCTGACCGGCGACGCCGGGAAAGTAAAAGGCGATTACTTCATCCCCGATCAGTTTGTCGACAAATCCATCTGTCTTGATGAATATGCTGGTGGAAACCCGGTAAAAGCGGTCGATCAAATTCTTGAAATCTGCGGTGTTCATATTTTCTGCCAGGGATGTGGAGCCGCGAATGTCTGCAAAAACCATCGAAAGCTCGATCTCTGCACCGCCTTGATATTTCATGGCAAAATCCTCGCAAACGTTGCAAAATCGAGGGTTATGCAAGGAGGGTTTTTTCTTAAACATGGTATGGATAAGCGAAGACGCCGGGTGGTCAAAAGGTAAATCGCACCACTTACATTTCGTTTTCGAAGGAAACAATCTGAATATCCTGCGGTTGCGTTTCTCTTTCTCAGATTCACCCAGAGTCAGCAGATCACGCCAGGTATTTTCAATAAAGAGATCATGCTCGGATTTTTCTACAGACATGTTGTTCTTCCTTATATGGATGCTGTTTTGCGGTGGCGCCACCACAAAACAGCATCCATATCACTTGATGTTGATAAAACTTCTAGTAATGGCGGGCATCGTCATGCTGAGTTGCCCTTTGCAAGCGCTCACATAACATTCGCATCACTGCCAGGCTGACTTCCGGTCGCTCACGGAGCAACCCCTCGAAGCTCTTCTGATCCAGGCAAAGCAGTTGCACGTCTCCCACGGCGATCAGCGTTGCGCTGCGCAAGTTGCCGCTAATCACAGACATCTCGCCAACCGGTTCGCCGGGTTTTCGTCGTGCCACTTCCACATCATCATGATCCTCGTGTTTGACTATAACGCGCACTTCTCCTGAGGCGACAACGTACATCTCGTCCCCTGGTTCATCCTGCTCGAAGATGATCTCCCCGTCTAAGTAGTGCTGCTCGGTTGCAATTGAGGCAACGCGCTTCAGATCAACCGGAGAAAGATCGGCCAGGAGGGATACGCGGCGGAGCAGCAAGATGCGCTCCATCATTGAAAGCGTAGCGGGTGTGCTCATCGGTTCACCATTTCCCAGGGATAAGGCGGCAACTTCACGGACAAAATCGTCTGTGTCCGTTTGCGCTAAATGAGAGAGTAATTCGTTTACCTTCGGATCAGAGGCCGGACCGGATGCAAATGCGGCGCAGGCACGCAGCCAGCCATCTGTCTCGCTTTCCAGCATATTTATTATAATTTCGTCTAAAGGGTGTTTTTCCGGTGTAGTTTCAAGTGGTTCCCAGAGATCCAGCATGGGTCGAATGAGGCTGGCATCACGGACGGTTTCGAGTGTCTCGATAGCATAGGCGCGCTGGTTGGCGTTGCGGCTTTTCAGGTTGTCCACTGCCTCATGAATGGCATCCCGATCGTTCAGCAAGCCCAGAGCCTTGACTGCATTTAAGCTGTCATGGCGGGCGCGATCGCGGAGCAATTCGGCGAGCAGCTGCAATGGGCCGTCACCGGCGTGCGCGTCGATTGACCGCCAGAGATCGTGATAGCGCAAGGCACTTGAAATGCGATCCTGTGCATACACGTGCAGATTAGTCGCAAACTGGCGGGGTGAAAACAGCTCCAGCACCTGCAAAGCGCCGTCTTCTGAGGCAGGATCGTCCAGTTTTATTAATACGCCGTCCAGCATCTGGGTACCGATGCGGGATAGCCCCAAAACCACACCCTCGCGCACTCCCAGATCATTATCCGAAAGGCAATCGAGCAACACCGTGGTGGCGTTGCTTCCATATGAGCCCAGGGAGACAGCCGCCGCACGACGAATTGGCGAGGGGGCAGTTTGGTCGGTCAGTTCAGCCTCGATGAGCGGGTAATCTCCCATGTCGCCCCACTCCGCCAGCGCCTGAATGGCATGAATACGGTCATCACGCTCCGCCGTGATGGCCATCGAGCGCAGCATTTCATGGGCGTCTGATTGACTGCCAAGTCTCAGCAGCTCTAATGCTGCCCGGCTGCGTACGTACCCATCCGGATCAGCCAGAACTGGCTCCAGATGAACGCTCAAAGCGCGTGAACCTAGGGTCAGTGTGCGCAGGGTTTCGATCGCTTCTGCACGCACTTCGGCGTCGGGGTCATGCAGCAGCGACGAGGACCTCCAGAATGGCTGATGATGCACCCTGGCGCGCCAGGGACTTCAATGAGGCTGCCTTCACTTCGCTTTGTGAATCATCTAATGCAGCTAACAATGCCTCTTGTGCTTGGGGTTCATCCAGGTAGCCGAGCACTTCCGCGGATGTGCGGCGGACCAGCGATTCCGCATGTGCCATACCATGTAATGCCACATCGACAGTTGTGGCATCCTGACGGAACACGTCAAATGATCCTTGCTCGGCTGCAAACAGAGTTGGGCGACCTAACTGCAGGGCATCTACAAGGGCACGTTTGTAGGCACGGCTCGCACGCCAAATGACAAAACAGGTGCCTATCGCCGTCCCCAGGCCAACCAGGTAGAGCTGCTGCGGCAAAAATGCTTGTTCGCCCACCAACAGGATTGCTCCGGCGATGAAGGTGCCTGCTTGCGATGGCACACCGTTTATGAATGCCTGTACCTGGGCGCGGCGCTCTATCGGAACGGGATTGAACATAGCCTGCCAGGCAGAAGCAGCAATACCGGTTAACCAGAGCATATTGATGAAGCGGAAGGCAGCGATGGCAGCAAATACTTCATAGGCAGCCAGCACGCCAAAGCCGATCATGTAGATGACCGGTAAGACCAGGATCATCGACATGATGCCGAAGCGTGCAAACAGCCGGTTAGCCAGGAACAGCGAGACCAGGAAAGCTCCGCCTGTGGTCAAGGCGTTGAATAACCCTAAGAAGCTGGCCAGGGCATCTTCATCTACAAATTGAGCGGCTGCTCCCTTGGAGAATGGCAGCGCAATCGAGAAGAATAGGATCGAAAACAAGATTGCAGAGACCGAAACCAGACGCATGAGTTCCGAGCGACGGACGTAGGTGTAGCCTTTCTGCATCTCGGCGATAAAGCCGGGCTGATTTCGTCGAGCTCGTCTGGAGCGGATCGCTTGCTGCGTGCCTTGACTCACCAGCGCTCTCCCTAAAACTGAGGCGAGCAACATGGCTCCAGCCATGACCAGCAGTAATATCTCACTACCCATCCATCTGACCAGCAGGCTGGTGCCCAATCCTCCCAGCACCGCGCCGAGGATGCGTCCGGTATTGAACAGCGGGAACAGGCGCTTGATCTGGCGGGTATCACACATCAGGCTGGCAAGTCCCCAGACGACCAGGTTGATCAGCGAATCGATCACAGCCATACCCAGCCACAACGCCGGGTAAATCGCATTCACTTGCGTATAAAGCAAAGCCCAGCCACCGACGAGAACCACCGCGGTCACAACCGGCACGACCACGAAAAGCTTTTCCTGCTGAACGCGCCCCAGCAGAGCGGTGATCCCAAGCGTAATGAAGAATGAAAGCACGCCAAGCGCCATATACATATATGGCAGGAATTCCACCCCAAATCGTGCGAAGAACAGGGCCTCAGCGCCTGTAGTACCTAAGGTGAAGCCAGCTGAGGTAACCAGCATAATACCGATCAGGAGGGAGGCCATCCGCTCCTCTCCCGGGCGTATTTTTAATACCGCAGCTATTCTGATCATATTCTTACATCAGGCAGGCATCACAGGCCAAGAACATATGGGTTCCGTATCATGCGTCTTGGTGATTAGATGAACTTGAGAAGATTTTATCAGTTTCGAGTGGGATTAAGGCGTTACGATTACCCCGTAATTTTCGAGCAGTTCCACAAGGTCGAGGATCTCTGGCGAGAAGGATGCCTCGATATCTGCCTTCTCCATGATGTCAGCAATGCTCAGCGGCCTGGCATTCGGGAACGGCAAGTGGAACAGGAATCGGCCTTGCGGCTGGGTCAGGCTGATGCGGCGCTCTTTACGGTCCCTGCCGTTGCCGGACCAGATGGTGACGACGCTGATCGCCTGTCCGCCGCGGGCAGTGGTGAAATTGGCGCCCGAATTCTGCTTCTCCCTTATCTTGCGCTCCTGCTCACCGGGAGGGCCATCCCGCCGGACCAGTTCCAGGTCGATATCCAGGTGGATATGCCTTTTTGTGAGTGTGTAGCGGTAATACGGTCGCTTCTTCTCGTAGACCTCTGTCTTGGATATGATGCCTAGAGATGCCATTGCTTCCAAGAAATCCTGGGAGGTCTGGATGTGCAGCCCCAGCCGGGAGGCAGCTTCGGAGGCGGAGATATCCTGGTAGTTGACCAGCAAGCTGAAGAAATCCTCGGCGTAATCTTTCGCCAGGAAATTTCCAAGTAGGGCGGCGGTCTTGAAATCAGACATACTATGCTCCTACGAGAAGGCGCTAAGACCCAGGGCATCCATGCGGTCGATGATGCGCACACCCTCGCCGCGCCTGAACAGCTCGAAGAATTCAATGAACAAACCACCCAACGATTCGCAGAGCTGGTTGAAGGACAGGTCCTCCTGGTAGGTGAGGTAATCATTCATCGCAATATTCACCGCCACATTGCCGTCCAGATCGAAAGAGACCCAGGTCTTTTCATCGTGACCGGCACGCAGGTCGAAGAGCAGGCTGTATTCCCGACCGGACATAACCGGTAGGAAGAACACCTTCTCAGGTTCGATACGGGTGACGGCGATCAGATTTTTTGAAGCGAATTGCGCAAACTCCAGGATTTCCTTACGGGAGCCTTCGATGCTGCCGGCAGGGTAAGGCCGTCCGGTGTAGCCATCCGCAGATTCCTCAACCGGCATGGCCGCAAGCTCCAGGATCTCACGGCCGCGCCACTTGCTTCTTTTATTGATCGCCAGGTTGACTGCCCAAATGCCGAAGAACAGCGCCGAGAGCAAGAAGATTGTGGATGGAAGGAAGTTCTCGCGCGGCATTCCGTAGGCGATGCTGGTGCACAACATCGCCATCGAGAACTGGAACAGGCTGATAACCAGATAGCCTGTATTGCGGGTCAGGAAGTACATAAAGAGGGAATACAGACCGTAGATGAAGACCAGAGCACCCATTACGAGTAAAGCAGTCTCGAACCCGGTGAAGATCAATGTCACGAAGGAGATCAAGTAGATCGCACCGATCAGCATTAGATCAGTGAAAGACTGGCTGGTTTTGAGCTTTCTATAGTAAAACATTAATCCCTTCCTAGGAGAATGGGTTCAAGCCTACGGCGTCCATGTGGTCGATGATGCGCACACCCTCGCCGCGCCTGAACAGTTCAAGGAACTCCACGAACAGTTTGCCCATAGAATCGCAGAGCTGGTCGAAGGATAGATTTTCTTTGTACGTCAGGTAATCCTCTCTCGAGATGTTCACGGTGACATTGCCATCGAAATCGATGGCTACCCAGGTATCCTGTGAGTAGTCCTGGTGCAGCCCGACGGCGATGCCAAATTCCCTGCCCATCTTGACTGGCACGAAGACGACTTTGTCCTTTTCGACGTATGTTGCGGCGATCATATTGCGGGTGACAAACTCAGCGAACGCCAGTATCTCTCTATCATGGAAATCTTCTTTTCCTGCGGGGAGAGGACGACCGGTGAAGCCATTCTGTAATTCGTCCACAGGGATCGCAGCCAGTTCAAGGATCTCTCGTCCACGCCATTTGGTGCGTTTATTGATGGTCAGGTACGCCAGCCACAGACCAAAAAAAATGAAGCTGATGAGGAAAATTAAGTGAAGTCGGGAAGAAGGGTTGTTAATTGAACCGGCGAAGGTCCAGCAGAATAACGCCATCGAGATCTGATAGAGGCTGGCTATCAGGTAGCCGGTAGACCTGGTGTTCGAATAGGCTATAAAGGAATAGACAGCATAAGTGAAGACCAGGATTCCAATGACACGGAATCCTGTCTCCCAGCCAAAGATCACTGCTGAGATGGCGAAGATGGTCAGGATTGCAAGGGCTGGAATTAACCCAGTGATAGACCGGTCGGGTTTTAGTTTATGACTGAGATACATTTGATTTCCCTCCCAAGATAATCAACGACTTAGTACGATATGTATATACTTCAATTTAATTGAAGTATACAATTTAATGTTTCGTTTGTCAAGCGTTAAACTTAGTGGTGATTACCCACAACTATTGGAAAAAGAAAAGCTCTGCCCAGATGTGGTAAAGTGAGTTTGCAGAAACCACTACCGACAAAGGAGCAGAGCTACGATGACTCTAACATTAGAAACGATCCTTGCCAAGTTGCCAATTGGGAAACTGAACGAAACAATTGAAATGCATATTCGCCCGTTAGCTCGATTATTACCGGATAAGCGTTTAGGGGCAGTGGCCCAGTGCATCATTCTAGGCATATTGGGAGGCCAAACGCCGGTGATCACGGAAATGGCACGGGCGAATTCGAAGGCAGATGGAGAAACTTGGCCGGTAGCGAAGCGCATATATCGGTTTATGTGCAATAAGCGCGTGAAAAGCGAAATCTTGTATGAAGGTTTGTATCAGATCGGGCAAGGGGTGGTGGAGCAAGAAAGCCCAGCATACCTGGTTGTGGCGGTGGACCCGGTCAATTTTGAGAAGCCATATGCCGAAGCAATTGAAGGAGTGAGCGTAGTACATAAAGCCACGCCACCGGGACTGGATGGCAAAGCACGGCTGGCCCATGGCTATCCAGCGATTACCGCGACGGTGGTCAACACACAAGTACCTGTGACAACTTATGCCAACTGGTTTTCTTACAAAACGGTCGACTTTATCAGTCAAAACAAAGAGATCCAGCAGGCATTTGAAACCACTGACCGGTTGTACCCTCAATACAAAGTGCGTTTTGTAGGCGATTCCGGACTGGATGACCAGAAAATGTTCGTTCAGGTGCAAACTTTGGAACAGGAATTCGTCTTTCGTATCAGCCACCTGGAGCGGATCGTGGAAGTTTACAACGAACGGTTAGATCGTTGGGAAACAGAGACGCTCAAAGACTTAGTCGAGGTTGTTCCGTATCAGGCTACCTTCCAAGTATTGTTCACCCATGCTGGACAAACTCACTGGGACACGATCCAATTCGGCTGGTTCAAGGTGCGAATTCCAGGAACTACTCAACCTTTGTGGATATTGGTAGCAGATGACCAAACCATCATCCGGCAGTTGGTTTTGATCACCAATATCCCCTTGATAAACATAAGTATCGTCCAGCAGGTTTATAACGACTGGCGTTTGCGGACGCGGATTGAGCATGGTTATCGGTTTGATCAGGAACAAGGGCTCGATGTTGAAGATATGCGCGTCCATACCGTGGATCGCATGCGTCGCATATTTGCCCTTGTTTTACTGGCTGCCCAACTCGTTTTTGTGATTTCTGAACATTGGCCACCAAAAGCCGTGCTCTGGTTACGCCAATTGGGCGGCAAGCTCGGTTTATCTTGTGACCGGGATGGCCCTTATTGGCTTCTTCAAGGCATTGCCGCTGTCATCTCCACTGCTATGACTTTGTCTTTCGCTTTTTTGCATCCCTTCCCTTTTGGGGAGAATACTTATGGGTAATCACCAGTTAAACTTAATAATTTGAAACAGCGCACCGTGATCACCCATTGCAGTGCGCTGTTTCGCTGTTTTGGGTGTAGATGCGAGCTTAAAACGGCCAGAAGATCGGCAGAAAGATCATCGAAACGATAAAGAGAAGCACGGTGAGCAGGACGCCGACGCGGGTGTAATCGAAGAAGCGATAGCCGCCAGGTCCGAAGACCAGCACGTTGGCTTTGTGCCCAACCGGGGTGAGGAAGCTGGTCGCCGCGCCGATGACGACTGCCATGGTCAGGGTCAGGTGGTTCACCTCCAGCGCCAGAGCGGTATCCACGGCGATGGGCACCATCAGCACAATGGCAGCCGCGTTCGACATCGGCTGGGTGATCAACGCGGAGAGCAGGTATATGCCCGCCAGCACGCCGTAAGGTCCAAGATCGCCGAGGACTGTCAGCAGGAGATCGGCCAGATACTGGGCGGTGCCGGTGTTCTCCATGGCGATGCCCAGTGAAAGCATGCCGCCTACCAGGAAGACGGTGCGCCAGTCGATGCTCTCGTAGGCTTCATCCATGGACAGGCAGCGGGTGAGCACCATCAGCACCGAGCCGACCACCATAGCCGTGGCAATCCCCAGATCGGAAAGCATCGCCAACAGGATGACCAGGATCATGATTCCTGCCGCGATGGGCGCCTTGCGGGTGCGCTTCTGCTGCAGCTCGACCGGCTCGAGCACCAGGAATTCATTGCCTTCCTGGAGAGTGCGCACCTTGCCTGGTGGCCCTTGCAGCAGCAGGGCGTCGCCGAACTGCAGTTTGACATCCCGCAAGCGGTCGGTGATCACATCACCGTGCCGCCAGATGGCGATGGCGGTGAAGCCGAAGCGATCGCGGAAGCGTACCTCCCTCAGCGTGCGCTCGACCATGGTCGAGCGCGGTGCCAGGGTGGCCTCGAAGATATGCGATTGGTCAGTATCCAGGCTGGATAGGTCAATTTTTTGGTCGCCGACGATGGAAAAGTTCAGCACGTCCCGGGCTTTCTTCAGGTTTACCAGCGATCCTTCGACGATCAGGTGGTCATCCTCCTGGAAGACATAATCGCGGTGCAGACCGATTTTGGGTTGGCCATCCTGGATGACCGAAAGGACGGTCAGGTCGTATTCAGCGCCCAGACCAGACTGATAGAGCGTCTCGTCCGTTCAGCAGGCTGTCGGCGCTGATCTGGATATCGCTGATGTATTCCTTGAGCTGGGCGCCAAGCTGTGGGTCGGAGGGAGTTTCCCGGACCGGCAAGAAGTGGCGCCCGATGAATACCATATAAACGATGCCGGTGGTGAGCACTACGGCACCCATGGGTGTGATCTCGAAAAAGCCGAAAGCGGGCAGCCCTTTGGAGACCAGGATGCCCTGCGCCAGGATGTTGGCGGGAGTGCCGATCAGGGTCATCTTGCCGCCCAGCAGAGAGGAAAATGCCAGCGGGATGAGCAGCCTGGAGGCCGGTATCTTGGTCTGGCGGGCGATGCCGATCACCGCCGGCATGAGCACGGCTACCGCGCCGACGTTGTTCATAAAGGCAGACATCGTTCCGCAGACCAGCATGATCACCGCGATCAGCCGGGCCTCGCTGGCGCCGGATAGGCGCAGGATCAGCGATCCGATAATGTCCGCCACACCGGTCTTGAACAGACCGCCGGAGACGATATAGACTGCCCAGATCGTGATCACCGCCGAGTTGGCGAAGCCCAGGAAGACGTCATCCTTGCTGACCAGCCCGGTGATGGAAACCGCCAGCAGGACCAGCAGGGCGATGAGATCGACGCGCAGCTTCTCCGTGGCAAATAAAATGATTGCCATCAGGATAATACCCAGGGTCAGTGCGATATCAGGCGTCATGGATCGATGTCTCCTTTAGTTTTTCTATCTGTTCTAATACTGCCCTTGGTTGGATGCCGGACATTAATTGTCTATTTTACACGAAAAAAGATCAGGGTGGAGAGTCCTGATCTTATGTAGGGCAGGTGTCATTATAACCTGCTTATAGGAGTGTAGTTCTAAAAATTATCGGTGGCTGCGCAGCTACTCAAGAGATTCGGCCATCCGGATGATCTCTTCCAGCGGCAGGCTGCTGTACATCCCATACAGGATACCATCTTCTTCCCACAGGATTGCCCTGTGAGAGATGTCGGGGTTGCTGGTATGTAACGCCACACCTGGTACCCCATTGATGATGACACCTTCGGCAGAATCCATGTCTGAAGGCGGCAGGGCAAGGAACGAAGCCCAGTTCATATCCTGGCTGAGCTGGGCTGCCTGTTCCCAGGTCAGGCCCAGGTACTGCCAGCTCAGCCTGCCCAACTCTTCAAGCAGGTAGGGGTCAACCTCTGCTGGAACCTCGTACGAAGGATTACGCGACTGCAAGAATGTGACAAAGTGTTGGTCTGTGTCCGTGTAGGTCCCCACACCGGGCGAAACGACAGCCTCGACCTGGATTTGCTCCAAAGCAGTGGGCAGGTTGTCGATGGGTATGCCAGCGGATTGGAGCAGGACGCGGGCGGTATTCAAATTCACGATAATCTGGTAAGCGTGCGGCTGCGAGGTATCGATTTTATCGATTGTCTCAAGGCCTTGCGGCAGGTAGGCCGGCAGGCGGACAGGGAAGCCGACCTGCTGGCTGGCTTCCGCTGCACTGGTCACTTGCTGCTCTTTGATCGCTTCGACCCTGGTTTTTGCATACACACGCCCGAAGAAGTCGCTGGCATTCTTCGCGGTGGGGTATGCCTTATAGTCAACCCTTTCGAAGGGCAGGGATGTGCAGGCAGCCTGGAGCAGGAGCGAGGCAGCCAGAATACAGCCAGTAATCGCAGCTTGAGAGTGTCTCATCACCTGGATCCTAAGATCGGACTGTCGCCAGAGCCTGCCTGCGCCGGGTATAGAGCAGATACACCAGCATGCCGGCTGCCAACCCCATCAGCAGCCACTCGTGAGGCTCGGGCACGCCGGTGAGCGGCGTGGGCGCGCTGGGGGTGGTGTCTCCCAGGGATTCGACTTCGCGCTGGTAGCGATCGTCCAGGTCGGCTAGATTATCCAGGAGATTCTGCTGCTGGGCATCCACCAGCACGATCATCGAGGAATACGGTGTGACAATGCCGTGCTCGATTGCCAGGGCATGCAGGGCGTCCAGCGTCTCAAGCTGGTCGATGGTGCCTTTATTCTGCTGCATCTCTGCCAGCACCAACCGCCGGGCTGCCAGGGCGGCGAATGGGTCTGCCGGGTTGTGCTCCACCAATTGCACATTGGCAGGTATTGCTGCATCTACCTGTGCTGTCGGCAAGACCGACCAGAGATAGCCATCCACCAGATCGACGACGGGGGCAGTAATCTGTGCCCCGCCGATGCTCTCGCCCAGCGAGACTGCCAGGCGGTCCAGCGCAGTTTGGAGATCGCCGGCTACCCCGCCGCCGGAAACCTGGATAGCTTCCAGGGTGTTGTCATCATAGCCCAGGGGCAGCTCCTGACCCAGGTGCACCAGCCAGACCGGCGCGTCGGGGACCGGTACTTCGATATCAGCGTCCCCCAGCTCGTAGCCGGTGCCGTCGGTCAGTACCAGCACGGCGTCATACTGGCGCTTACCGTTCATACGGCTCAGCTCGTCGTATTGCGCGATCAACTGGGCAGCGTTTTGACCGCCGTAATAGATGATGCCCTCGGCTAGGACAGCCTCGAGTGTGCTGATCTCCGACTCTTCACCGCGGTAGGGCGAGGCGGTCAGGTAGACGTCGACCGGTGAGGCGGTTGTATCGAAGACGCTCAGGCGAGTTCAGGGCATCCATTACCGCCTGCGCATGAGGCTGCATGCTGCCGCGAGCGGTCGACCACCAGCGCCAGGTGAGCATCCGCCGGCAGCTGGGGAGGGGTTACGTGCCGTGCAGGCAGCGCCAGCACGGTCTGTCCACCGGGCAGGTCAACCCGGTGCGCGACGGGCGCGGATTGTTCGGCTGCCCGGACCGCCCTCAGCAGCCAATCATCCCCATTAACGTTCATTTTCTCACCGTTCAGGTTCCGCGCTGTGCCCTCGTCCCAGTAGACATTGCGCAGATAAGCCAGCTGCGGCAGGAGCCAGGTATCCGGGCTGTCGATGCCCTGCTCGGCCATTTCGCGCCAGGAGAGCCACATGTGCAGGGGAGGCGCTTCTTCGACGGTAGAGCGGTTGGTGCGCTGGTTGAAGGTGACCTGCATGCGCTGGACCGGATAGACGCGCAGGCGGTACTGGCGCGGACCGATCTGCTCGACCAATGCCGGGTCGCGCATGACCCGCGTCTGCTCGCGGTACACTGCCTGGGCTGCGCCGCGCGGCGCGATCTGGTACTCGAAAGCGTTGGATTTATCCGGGGAATTGCCCAACCAGACACCGGTGATGACGGCCGATTCCGGCAGGCTGAAGTAATAAACCACCTCTTGCAGCTCGTTGGTCTGGTTCTGGTAGACTTCGTGCAGCTCGAGCTCTGCCCAATCGCCGTACTCCTGGATGTTCAGGTCCTGCTGCACGAGGTAGATCTCGCGGTCATCGACCGCCTGCCAGGCGGCTTCAGCCTGGTCGCGGGACCAGGTGGAGCGGGCAGCCGCCACGATGGTCTGGCGCTCTCCGTCAACGATGGGTGTATCGAAGAACTGCTGGTAAAGCTCGGCTGCCTGGCGCGGCTCTTCGACCAGGGCGCGGTTGTCGGTCAGGTCGGCGAGCAGGTCCTCGTTTACCGGCTGGTAGAGCAGCGGGGAAGCCATGCGCTCGTAGACCTGCTGCACCCGGTATGCCTGCGGGTGGGGCATATTGAATGCGGCATGGTAGATCTCGCGGATATGGCGCACCTCGCCGCGAGCGCTGATATAGCGGAAGGGCGCCAGATAAGCGTTCAGCAGCCCTTCACGGATGACCTCGCTATCACGCAGCAGGGTTTTCGCTTGCTCGGTCGAGGCCGGCGGCTGCTCCAGCAATGCAAAGGCGTGCGCCTGCGGCTGGCGGTTTGCCAGCACGAATATGCCTGCTGCGCCGATGGCTGTAAGGCTTACCAGCAGCAGGGCCATCACCCTGCCGGCAGTGATGAACTGCTTGCTTAAAGAGCTCCACCAGGCGCGCAGGCTGAGAAAGGGTACAGCGATTGGAGCAATAACGAATAAGGTAGCTGTATATAGCAGCAGCATGAACCCCAGGATGCTGAAAGGCAGCATGATCGGGGTGTATCTCAGGGTGGATAGGATATCACGCGAGAGGTCACCCAGGACGCGCGGCAGATCTTTGAGAAACCAATACAGGGCGCTTAGCAGCTCCGCGCCGGCAGGCAGGGCATAGAAGGCGATCCAGATGGCTGCATACAGGCTGGTTATCGCCATCAATGTTAAACCAAGCAGACGCAGGTTCTCGTATGGCAGCCGCCGTTCCCCGCGGCGGGTATCCAGCAAGGTCCACAGGAAGGCAGCCATGCCCAGCAAGGCGATCATCAGGGTAATCGAAACCCCCGGGGTGGCCTGACGGATGAGGAAGAAGCGCACTGCCAGCAGGAGCATCAGCGGTCCTTCGATCACGTAGCCTAAAGCGAACAATCTTCCCGGCGCGCGGCGCAGCACGGTCAGGCCGAGGATGACGCAGAAGACCGGGACGAGCGCCAACACCAGGGCGTAGCCCAGGTATGCAGCCGGGATCATCCCGGTGAGCACGGCTGTTATGGTCTCCGGCAGCATCACCGGGGCGAACCCCAGCGACATGAAGGCCAAGAAGATCAGGTTCCAGGACCAGAACAAGAAGAACTGGAACATCTCCCAGGAGGTGTATATTTTTCTGGTAGGGCTGTATTGGGGTTCGAGATTGGTATCAGTCATGAATTACCTCTTTTCATCACAGAGTACGCAGAGTTCGCAGAGAATTTTGAATAGATAACTCTCGGTGAATTCAACTGGGGAAGAATGATGCGGTGCATACAAAGTTAGCGACATATCAGTTTGTTCTATGGAGATTACCGTCTCCCTGGTTGAGCCACAGCAGGGACCCGGTATCGTATGCAGCGGCGAACAGATCGGGATAGCCATCAGCGTTGAAATCGTCCACCGCCAGACCGTGGCGCTCGGTGAAGCGCAGGCGCTGACCGGAGTCAGCGAAGCCTGCCTGCCCATCGTTCCACCAGACGGAGGCCAGACTTTTCTCAGCAACTATTGCATCCAGGTCGCCGTCGCTATCCAGGTCGGAGAGAAAGGCAGCCTCAATCGGCTTGCGACCGAGGTGCTGGTCCGAGGCAGCAAAGACGCCTGCCTGCCCGCCCTGGGCGCCACCCTGGTTGATCCAGATCATCCCGCCTGCTGCTTTACCGACCAGTGCATCCAGATCACCGTCGCCGTCCAGGTCGCCCAGGGCGACGCCTACGCTTGCTTCCATCCCACCTCCGCTCGGGTTCTCCAGACGCTGACCGGAGTCCATAAAATTGCCGCTGCCATCGTTCAGCAGCACCCGGTCGGCGGTGTCGTCGCTCTCACCTTTCGGCGGCAGGATGGCGGCGTAGATATCCAGGTCGCCATCACCGTCCAGGTCGCCCAGGGTGGGGCGCATGGGCAGATCGCCAAGCGAAGATAAATATTTGCCTTTCAGCGGAGTCTCTTTCATCCCCTGTTTGTTGATCCACACCCACGGCTGGAGAGGCTGGAAATCACCTGAAAAATGCTCTCGATCGACCAGCAGCGTACAACAGTAGCTGACAAGGATATCCAAGTGTGTATCGTTATTCAGGTCAGCGATCACCACTGAGCCATTAGAGGACCAGTTGTGCTTATTATCCTGGGGTGCGACCGCCCGCTTGCGATTGAAATCGCCGGGCACTCCACCCTGCTCGCCGCCCTGGTTGAGATAGATCGAGGCGTTGTAATCCAGCTGGACGATGTCGATATCGCCGTCACCGTCGATATCTCCGGTGGCTGATGAAGGACCGCCCATCTCTACCCTTCTTGGGGTAAACCTTCCATTGCCCTGGTTGATCCACAAAGTCGGCCCGGCCCAGATGATGGTTTCGGTCTCGTGCCTGAGATTGGCCAGCACCACATCCAGATCGCCATCGCCGTCCAGGTCGGCAACACTGCTAAAGTTGTGATATGGACCGCAGCCGTCTATGCAGCGGGTTAGAAAGTAAACTCCACCTGCGATGAGCAAGAACACAATTGCGATGCCTATCACAGCCGTTAAGACTGAGCGCAGCGGAGAGCCAGGAACCGTATAGATATTTTCTACCGGCTGCTTATCACCTCGATCCATTTCCAGGGATTGCTCGGTCATGGCTGGTCCGGCTCCAGGGTGGTTTGCACGCTGCTGCGCAGGACGGCAAAGAGTTCGGAGAGATCGGGCTGGTCCAGGTCGAGCGGCCGGTCGAACAGGACGGTGACCAGCACCCAGGGCTGCGGCTGGGGGGCGAGGTCATCCCAGATGCGCACGGCATAATCTTCGGTGACCACATCGGCAGACTGCAGCCAGTAAGCAGCCGTGAAGCGCGGCTGCGCATCGCCCGCCACACCCAGCGTGAGCTGGCGCAGCGGGAAATCGCCCGCTACCAGGTGGGGTGCGGAGGATTGCACTTCCAGACCGTAGACCGTGAAACAGCGCTCGGGGCGGTGGTGGGCGCGCCAGGTGTCGCTGCGGGTCATCAGCAGCGATCCACTGAGGCCGCGCCACTCGAAGCGCCAGCGGGAAGCAGAGACCGGCAGGCTGCCGGTATCGGTCAGCCAGTCCAGCTCTTCCTGGGTGAGCTCCCAGCTTTCTGCCGCGAGCTCCCCCGGGAACTGCACGCCCAGGGGCTGCAGCGGTGCGGCTTCGACCTGCTGGGCGCGTGGCGTGTAAAGCAGCGCCAAAACGGTCAGGAAGACGCCTAAGGAAACTGCCAGCCAGGCGGGGCGCGCCGGAGAAGGAGGGCTGTTTTCCTGGAATGCGGCGGGCGGCGAGCCAGACCAGCGCAGGGTGAAAACCACTGTCACGCAGGCGAGGGTAAAACCGATGATCCCCAGCGGCACGTGCAGCATCTCTGCCAGCAGACGCCAGCCGGCCGCCTGTCCCACATAGACCAGGATAGCCACCCGCAGCAGGTTTGAGACCAGCAGCAGGACGATGAACACAAACCCACCCAGCAGCCAGCGGCGGTTGAGCGGGCGCGAATCGACCCAGGTAGCAGCCAGCAAGAACAGGCTGCCGGTCCACAGGCTCTTGACCCCGCTGCATGGGCTGTCCACCTGGGAGAGGCCGTTCTCGAAGACCAGGATGGTATCCACGCCCAGGTTCGTATAGCCAAGGGTTGAAAGCCCGCTGCTGACCGTGCGGGCTGTCACCAGGCGCAGCGGGAAGCCGATGAAGGTCTCCATATGCTCGCCAAAAGGCAGCACCCCGACTAACAGCAGGGCAGCCGGCAGACCCTGACGCCAGCGGGCAGGCTGCATCCACAAGCCCAGCAAGCCGTAGGTCCCCAGCCCGAATATTGTGGCTGACAGGGTATTGATATCCAGGTAGCGTTCGGCGGCAATGAAGGCAGCCGAGCAGGTGGTGACCAGCAGCAGACCGGGCAGGTGAGCCTGCGGCAGCTGAAAGGGGGAGAAGCGGAATTTACCCCGCTGAAGCTGAGTAAAGATCAAAACCAGGACCGCCAGTAAGGCGATCTGGTTGGTGCGGAACTCCTGGCGGGTGAAGATAGTCGCCAGGTACGGATATACCGGACGGTAGAGGACTGCCCAGAGCAGGAGCAGGCCCAGGTTGGCAGCCAGACGCATATGCTTATTCCGGAGCAGGTTATTCCTGAGCACTCTGCGCTCCACCAGAGGCAGCCCTGCTCAGCAAGGCAGGAAAGAACAAGATAACCAGGCTGACCAGCGTCCATGCTACCATTCCCGGTATGTAGACACCGTCTAAGGGCAGCCAATAGATCGTCGATGCACCCATGCTCACAACCAGCGTTATAAGTATCCCTACTGTCAGAATTCGTTCTCTGCTTGCCTGCCGCCCGGCGCGCATGTATAGCAGCGCAGTGATTATCATGACAACTGTGAGCAGCAGCTTGAAGGTAGATGAATACAGCCGGTCAACTCCGTCAAAAACCATCCCGATGAGCAGGGGCATCCAGGCGAACATGGCGAAGGTAGCCAGCGTCCAGTCACGGCGGATATTGGCGAAAAAGTTCCGGGCGGGGCGGAGCGAGCGGGTTATCAGTAAACCGGTCAGAAAGGCGAGCAAGAAGGGCAGCCATGCCCGCCAGCCCCACACCTGGTGGAGGTAGCCAAGCTGGCGCAGGAGCGGGGTGGAGGTGTTCATCATGTACAGGCTATAAGCCAGCAGCCCACCGGTGTAAGGATAGCTCCAGCGGGGGAAGCCCCGCACCCAGCCAACCGCAAATGCGATGGCTGGCACAATCAAGCCGAACCAGAACCCGGTGTCCCAGAGCAGGGTATCCGTCCCCCGGCGCAATCCCGCTACCGACCAGTCAGGAGGGATGTTGGCGGCTAAGAGATCCAACCCGACTAAGGTGAAGTAAAGTGCGGCGATGAGAGCTGCCAACCATGATTCCGGCTGCTGTTTTTTGTCATTCAAAGTTTCCCGAGCCATCGTTCCTCCTTACACCGTACCCTTCATCGAAGCTGCCCGCAAAAATGTCCAGGTCCCCGTCATTATCGAGATCACCGAGCGTGTAAACCTGCATGCTGGGAATCTGCAGCTTCTGCCAAGATGGGTCAAATCGGGCGTTGCCGTCGTTAAGCCACAGCTCCGGATCCATGCTTCGCCTGGAGGCAACGTTCAGCAATGCATCCAGGTCGCCATCGCCGTCCACATCTCCCAGATCTATCTTCTGCGTTGACCGGTTGGCAATACGCTGATCGCTGACGGCAAACTGCCCCAGGATGCCTGCCTGTGCGCCGCCCTGGTTGATCCAGAGCTCGTCTTCGTCCCGATTGCCAATAAATGCGTCCAGGTCTCCGTCGCCGTCCAGGTCACCCAGGGCGACTGCGTGGCTGGCGGAATTGCCTAGAACCTGACCGCTATCGAACAAATGCCCGCTGCCATCGTTGAAGTAAATCTTATTCGGAGCAGTATGGTTCTCTGTGTATGGGCCGGAATATACCTGGACTGAATTGTCAAATATTCCTCCAGTGTCCGCGTAAACACCGGAATGCTCGATGACCAGCCAGCAAGCGACAAATGCATCCAGGTCGCCATCGCCATCCAGATCGCCGAGCGCGACAGCCGGGCAGCCCTGATCGGTAAGAGATTGCGTAAAATCGAAGTGCCCGCTCCCCTCGTTCAGATGGATCGTACTGGCAGGCATGGCCACCCACGGATCGTTCGCATTCCCGCTGAATGCCCCGCAGCACCCAGAGAGTGTAATATCCAGGTCGCCATCTTGATCCAGGTCGCCCAGGGTGGCGTAACGGGTATAGCTTCCTCCAGCCATTGGAACAGCTCGATTTTCAGTGCTGAAACGACCATGACCGTTGTTAAGGTAGATGAAGCCCCAGCCGCCTTCAAAAGCATCCAGATCGCCATCGCCATCCAGATCGCCCAGGACGATCGACCAGGTATCCGCTTTCCCAAGAGCCTGCCCGCTGTCCATGAATTTGCCGCCACCCAGATTGATCCACACGGAGTTGGGTTGGAGAGATTCGCTCTCGCCGTTAGCGAAAAAAGCATCCAGGTCCCCGTCGCTATCCAGATCGCCCAAGGCGATATCTCGGGTGACCGGAGTGGTTTCGAATGTGATGCAGGCGGATAATATTAGCGGGAGCAGCAGGATCACAGAGCGCATTCCTGTTAGAAAGCCATTCCCGATCATAGCCCCCCGTGGCTTTTGTACAGCCGCAGCTCATCATCGCAGGTCCACTCGCCTTCGGGAGGCGTACCGGCAGAATAAGGCACCTTGATCTCGTAATACGGCTCCCAGAACGGGGTGTCGTCCGGATAATCGTAGTAGCGCTGGAAGTAGACGTAGCCCAGGCGGTAGAAATCTGCTCCGGACTGGTAGCACCACGTCTGGCCGCGCCCGGTAAGTGGTCCATTGATATACGTCAGGTAGGAGGGGGTCAGGTCTACCAAATCGCTCGGATACTCGCCGGTATCTTGATGAAAGCGCTCGATTGCCGCCCCGAGCCGGTCTGCGCGCGGCAGCGGTGATCGCCTGCCCATTCACCCGGAACCCGAGGGAATAAGAGACCGCCAGAAGGAGTGGGGCTAGGATCATAAACGCGCTGCCCGCCTTGCGAGCCTTGCTTGAACCGGTCAGTGCCAGCAATAATCCGGCGATCACCCCCGCCGCAAGGGTCCCGAAGGGCAGGTGGTCCTCGGAGGCGCGGCTGGTGGCGTTCACCAGGGCGCCGTGCCGGAAGGTCACGGCTGCCACGCTGACCCACAGCAGGCCTGCCAGAAGCAAGTAAAGGAAAGCATTGCCGTCGCCCTCTCTGCGCTCAAGGTAGCGCTGCAGGCACAAGGCTGAGACGATCACAGCCAGCAGCGCAGCCAACCCGCTAAGGACCGTGTAGGCAGCCTTGAGCCTGGGGTCGAGGAAGACGTAGTGGCTGCCCAGTACGCCCAGCGCGTCTACGACCAGCACCAGCGACAGCAGCAGCGCCGCTGCTGCCAGGACTCCGACGCCCAGACGGCTGCTGAGCGACCAGACTGTGCTGATCGCCAGCGCAGTCAACAGGAAATAGGCAATCGGGGTGGGCTCACTCACAGCCGTGCTTACCAAAACGACCAGCAGGGTGAGCAGCAGGATGGAGGTGATGAGCTTACGCTCGCGCCAGAGATCGTATACGTCCCGCCAATGCACCAGGAGCAACGCCAGCAGCCCGATCAGCGTCGGGATGACAAGGAGAAGCACCAGCCCGGTGAAACCGGTAAAGAAATTCTTCGAGAAGGCGGTGAAGGGCAGCGACAGGAGGATGGCGCAGGCTAGCCAGACTGTGATCCAGGTGCGATTTTGCACCCCTCCGCCAGACGTGGAGAAGTACCACTGCCCGGCGGTAAGCACCCCAAGGGCGGGGATGGCAGCCAGCAGCATCGCCAGGCTGATTACAATATTAAACAGACCAGCTTGCATGCAAATTATCTCCCCCCGAGTTCGCCGGACCCGCCTGCCCAGACCGGCGAGCCAAAAGGGCGGGCAGCAGCAGCAGGACCAGCATACCGAGCCAGGTGAGCATGAGCTGCCGGGTGGGCGCAGACCCTGGCGAGGCGCCGATCACTGCCACCCACATCGCCAGACTGAGCCCACCGGCAAGGGCCAAGATGCGCTTCCACCCCGCAGAACTGCGCAGGTAGAACCAGACCCCCACGCCCAGGCAGAGCACCCCGGCGATGATATAAGAGCTGTCGAAGCGATAGTGCTCAAAAAGGAACAGCAGGGCGAAGACCGATTCCCCGTACAGGATGTAGGAGAGCATGGTCCAATCCTGGCCGGAACGCTTGAAAAGCGGTTGGAAGCGGTTGAGCAGCGACATTACGGCGACGACCAGCAAGGTCAGGCAGAAGAGCATCAGCCACAGCATACCGTTGGAGATCACCTTGAGCAGCAGGGTAGTGCTGCGGTCCCACGCGCCGGGGGTGAAATTGGAGATCAGCGCGGGGCTGACCAGACCGGCGATCCATTGGAAGGTGTACAGGTAGCCGGCGACCGCCAGCACCAACCCGAGGTAGGGCATGGATAGCAGCGGGACACCGCGCAGCAGACCCGCCAGCATCATGACCGCCAGGAACAGGAGCACCAACGAAATGCCGCCCCCCTGAGAGGCGTAGATCCCTGCACCGCTGCCAGGGTCAACCAGCAGCATCAGAGCCGGCAGGAGGAATACCGCCATCCCCACCAGCAGCTCGCGCCACGAGAAATCGGAGAGCTTATCCGTGGCGGGCTGCGCGGAAGGTCTGCGGGCGAGCTTATCGGGGTGCAGGTGCGCGCGCAGGACTGCGCCGGGATAGGCGACCAGCTCGTTCAGCAGCAGGATGCCGAGTGTGAGGCTCCCCTGGGAAGATGCATCTTGGACTGCCTGCGAGAATACCTCCCGCATTTCTTCGGCGAACTCCTCACGATAGCGGTCGGGGTAAAGCCGCAGCAGACCGGAATAGGCTCGTGCGATAACTGCCAGATTTGAACCTGGATTCATACCGGTTTTCTCCTCCCAGAATCGACGACGTTCCAGAACATCCAAGGACCATATATGATCAAGACCGAGAGCAGCGAGCTTGCCAGGAACACCCCTGAACTGAATATCAGGCCGCCGGAGGCTGGGCTGGTGCTCTCGACTGCAAATGTGCTGAGCAAGGTGTGTACCAGGTTTGCCAGCAGGCTGGCTCCCAGGGCAAGCACCGCGCCCATCGCCCATTGGCGGATGATGATGGTGAGGGCAGCCACAGTGGCTGCCATCACTGAAAGCAGCATGACGAATAAGGCCTCCACGTTGTAGGGGATGCCTTCCAGAATGAACAGAGGCATGAGCAGGATAAAGATCAGTATCATCAGCAAGGCGTGCAGCGGCTGGCGGCGGAAGCGCAGGAAGTATAGGATGGCTATCGCCAGCCCAGCCAGGAATAGGAAACCCATCTGGTAGACCTGGAGGTCTTCATTCTGGAGCAAAATGATCCTGCCCGGGAGGGCGACCAGGGCGATGATGGTATAGCTGCTCCAGCTGGCTGTCCACAACGGGCGCTCGTTACGCGAGGCGTACACTGAGACCATCAAACCCACCGTAAGGATGAGCACCAGCGAGATATCGCTGATCGTGCTTAGTGCCTGGTAAGGCAGGCCGGGCAGTACATGACCGTCCAGGAGTGCCAGGATGATGATCGTCCCCATCCACAGGTGCGGGATGGCAGCCAAAACCGGTCCCCAATAGGTGCGGGGAGCTGCCTCGGATGCGGTCTGGTAACTGCCTGCCCGGGTGGTGTTGTTCATAAGGCTGGATGCCCCTATGCCTGACTGCTCATGCTGTCTGATGACCTTCCCTGCAGCTTCCAGAACAGCGCAGGACCGATGAATAGCAAAATGCTGATGACGAGATAGATTGCGAAGAACAACCAGACCTCCGCCGGATTGCTGCCGTAGAAATTAGGCGGGTCTGTCCGGTAGAAGCTGGTATAGGCCAGGGCGGCAGCGGCGATCAGGTTAGCGCCCAGGGCGAGGGTAACGCCGGCGCGCCAGCTCCACCAGCGCAGCACCATCATGGCGACCAGACCGGCCAGCAGCCCAAAGAACAGGCTCAGGAAGGCTTCTGTGCTGTCCGGGATGGCTTCCAGGTTGACCTGCGGTAGGACCGGCAGGATGAACAGGGCCACCAGCAGGGCGTGCAGGCGTGAGAGTGCGGAATAGGAAAAGGTAGCCGAGCAGGAATGCCCCCAGAGCAGAAATGAGCATGACATTATTCACTGCCGAGCTGCCTCGGAGATACATACTCGCCAACCCGATCGGGATGAGCAGCAGCCAGGCCGTATAGCTGTACCAGGATGCCGTCCAGAGCGGCCAGCTGCGCCGCCAGGCGAAAATGGTCACTCCCAGGCAAACCAGCGCGAAGATGGTCAATGAAGCCATGCTGATGGTTTCGAATACATTGCTCTCGATCGCCTGACCGGCGGAGCCTATCTTTCCCAGGGCCAGCGACAGCCCCACCCAGATATGCGGCAGACCAGCCAGTAGCGGCTCGCCCCAGGGAGTGGTCGTGCGTGTGATGATGAAGGGTGAGTCGCGCGGATCGATCTGTTGTACGTGTGCGTCCATACTAATTCCCCTGTACTGTGCACTTCAAGTCAAGATGTTTCACCCAGAGCTCGGCGCTGGGCCACCCGCACCAGCCTCTGCAGGCGCTCGACTTCGGCCTGCAGGATCTGCCGCCCAAGATCGGTGAGGACGTACTCCTTCTTGTTGCGACCGTTCAGGCGCGGCTTGCGGGCCGGTTTGCCGGAGCTGCCGGGAGGTTCATCTTCTGCCCGGCTGATCCAGCCCTGGTCGAGCAGGCGCTTGAGGGCGCTGTACAAGGTCCCGGTGCTCAGCTCCACCCGGCTACGGCTCAGGTGGCGCACATCCTTCATGATGGCGTAGCCGTGCCGCGGGCCGGGCGCCAGGCTGAGCAGGATATACAGGGTGGTCTCGGTCAGTGGTAAACTGGAATGAATTTCGGTGCTGGTGTCCATTGCCCTCCTGCTGGTTAATGAGCGGTTTGATATATGTAGCCTGGTGATATGTAACTTAACTACATATTACAGGAAAATTGGGATGGAGTCAAGGGCTAAATTTGGACTAGAGAGAGTAGAGAATAGAGAGTGGAGATCAGGGGATAAGGCGACAAGGCAACAAGGGGAGAGGTGTGTCAGGTGCGAAGTGCGGGGGGTCTGGAATTAGGAATTAGGAAGAATCAGGAATTAGGAATTAGGAATTGGGAATTAGGAATTGGGAATCAGGAATTGGGAATTAGGAATGGCTGAGGATTTGAGGGTACGCAAGGCGGAAGATGGGGACCGGGAGGCGGTCCTGCAGGTGACCCTGGCGGCCTACCAGGAATACGCAGCCGTGATGCCGCCGCTGCATTGGAGGCTGTACCGGGAGAATATCATCGCCACGCTGGCAGACACGGGCGAGGCGCAGCAGCTCGTCGCTACCCTGGACAGGCAGGTGGTAGGGACGGTGCTGCTGTACTGGCAGGGGATGGCGCCTGGGGAAGCAGGCAGCGGCAGACCGGCACTGCGCTGGCCGGAGGTGCGCCTGCTGGCGGTCGACCCACAGTGGCGCGGGAGGGGAATTGGTGAGACCTTGATGATGGCCTGTATCGAGCTGGCCCGGTTGGCGGGTGCGCAGGCGCTCACGCTGCACACCAACGATATGATGGTCGCGGCGGTGCGGCTGTATCTCAGGATGGGCTTCGAGCGAGCACCGGAGCTGGATTTCTCGCCGGTCGAGGGTGTGGTGATTAAGGGGTATCGTTTTGATCTGAGCGAAGGCACCCGCCAGCAAGGTGATGGCTGATCCTTCTGGCGGGTGCACTCCTGCAGCCGGTCATTCTGCCAAGGGCAAATACAGGTCGAGTGTGATCGCCCCTTCGCCCATCCTATCGAAACGGATGGCTTCCTCCAGCCACTGGTGGGCGCCGTGGTCGTGGCGGCTGTCCTCACGCCAGGCGACCAGCTTTTTCCAGGTCTGGTCGATCAGATCGAAATTCCCCTGCGTGACTTCACAACGTGCCACGGCATAGAGCCCGCCGGCGAAGTCCAGTATGCGCGGCTCGCTATCGGAAGTACCGTCCGGCAGATGTACGTCTGCCGGTAGCTGGATCCACAGCTCGTAGCCGTAGTTGGGGCTGCCGGGGGAGGGGTCGGGGTTGTTGAAGCCGAAGATGCGGTGGGCGGCGGGATCGTCCAGATAACCGCGTGGCTGCGCATAGGCAATGAGTTTGTCCCAGGCTTGCAGCTCGGGCTGCTCGCCGAAGCCGTAAACCGAGGCAAAGCGCATGGGGGGTAAGGTGGTGATTTGAATGTCGAAGGGGGTCATTGGGGGCTCCTGGTTGGGAAAGAGAGTGAATTAGTGAATTAGGAATTAGGAATTAGTGAATTAGGAATTAGGAATTTGGAAGGTTTAGGTTTGTGTGGTTTCCGATGAGTAGGAGAGGATTCCATGAGATCTGTGTTTATAATAACAGGGAACCCTGACATCTTGTGTCAGGGTTTAGTGCTAGAATAATATCGATGGTTGAGTTGCTGAAAAATTAATCTTGAGTGAACAGTCACCAGGTTCTGTATGCAAACCGCCAAATGTCATGCAGTCGAAACTGCTCGCAAAGACATCGATGGAAGAGTTTGCATACACGCCTTGGAGTAGGACAATTTGACAAATTGTCCTACAAGGAGGGAATTATGCGAGCGGACAGGCTGCTATCCCTGCTGATGCTGCTGCAAGCCAGAGGCCGGATGACGGCCAAGGCATTGGCAGAAAAGTTGGAGGTCTCGGTGCGCACGATCTACCGGGATATCGAGGCGCTGAGTATGGCAGGGGTGCCGGTCTACGCGGAGACGGGCCGGGCGGGGGGTTTTGACCTGCTGGACAGCTACCGCACCAGCCTGACCGGGCTGAACCAGGGTGAGCTGAGCGCCCTGTTCATGCTGAGCATCCCTGCCCCGCTGACCGGGCTGCAAGCCAGCCAGGAGCTGCAATCGGCGCTGCTGAAACTCTCCGCGGCGGCACCGGGGACAGCCCGCCAGGATGAATCGGTCTCCCACAAACGCATCCACCTGGACTGGGAAGGCTGGGAGGTGGTAGAAGAACCGCTGAACTTCCTGCGCACGATCGAGAGGGCGCTGCGGCAGGACAGCCGGCTGATGATCCGCTTCCAGCCGTACTACCTGCTGGAGGTGGAGCAGATCGTCGAGCCGTATGGACTGGTTGCCAAGGCAGGCGCCTGGCATTTGGTGTACGCCCGCTCAGAGCGGACGCGGGTGATACGGGTGGCAGGACTATTGGATGTCAAGGAAACCGGAGAGCCTTTCCAGCGCAGGGGTGATTTCGATTTGGAAGCCTTCTGGGAGGATTGGTGTACGCGAAAGGAGCAGCGCCGCATGAGCTATCCCGTGATTCTGTTGGTGAGCGCGGACCTTGCGCCCGACCTGCCGAGATACCTGCCCGGCAGGATAGACTGGGCGACCGCAGCACTGGAACCGCCGGACGAGGGGGGCCGGAGGCGAATGCAGATCAAATTCGAGTCTTTGTGGGAGGCCAGGGCGGCATTGCTGGGCTTGGGGGGCGCTGTGGAGGTGCTGGAGCCGCCGGCGCTGCGTGCCAGCATGGCAGACTATGCCAGGCAGATCGTAGAACGATACTTCACCAGCCAAACGCCTGCTTGACCAGAAATTGGAGCACTGCCAGGACGAGCGGGATCGCGATAGCGGTCAGGGCAAACTGGGCAGTCTCAGGCTTCCAGGGCCAGGTGGGGATGGCTGAAACCCTCTTGTGCTGTATCTCGAGGCTGGCGATGGTCCCGTTCAGACGTTCGACGGCTGCGAAATCCTGCTCCAGCAAACCTTTGTTGAATGCAGTAAAGACCGCTTCGGAGCGAAGATCGATCTCGTGCAGCATCTTCTCCTTTTCCGCTGCCATGCGCTGGTGGACGCCGTAGAGCGGCACGAGGAACACTGCTGCAGCCAGGATGGTAAGTACCACCAAAAATCCCAGACTGATCGGATCGGACAGCAAATCCGGGTTGATGAGCAGCCAGCCATAGACCCCGATCAGGAGTCCCACCGCGGTTGCTGCCGTAAGCCTGGAAAATGCCTGCAGGGGTCCCAGGTTGAACATGTTCACCTGTGTGTGATTGGTATTGATTTCATTCACCAGGCGGAGCTGCCTTATCGTGTGATAGAAGAATACCCCGTATAAAAAGGCGGACGCCTTGTCGATGATGTAAAAGGCGATATTAAAAACAGGCAGCTGGTCCAGGACAGCATAACGGACCGGCTCGATCCAGGCCAATTCCATAATGATGGTTAATACCAGCAACACCGCACCCGCTGCCAGCGGCCTATACGCCGGCATATTCGATATGCCATATGCGTAGCGGTCGAACTGCGCCTCGCTGAACTCCAGCACAGGCTTCATCGCGTGCAGGGCGGTCTCTGCCTGCCGATCGAAGAACTGCATCATCCCCAGCAGCAACGGTACCGCCAACGAGTTGAATATGATGACCGGCAGGAGCACCATCTCCAGCCTTCCGCCTTCCAGCCACATGAAGAGTATTTGGATGGCGATTAGCACCAGCGCCAAGCCGATATAGTAGACCCAGGCGTGTGACGGCAGCTTATCAAGCCAGTCGTAGGTGCGGTCGATCAGGCTGGGCTTATATGGACGGGCGTGCATCTTATTCGACCGTGATGACGACATTGCCAAGCTTTTGTCCGCTATCCACGTAGCGGTGAGCCTCCCTGATCTGCTCCAGGGGGTAGGTCCGGTCGATGACAGTCTTCAGCTTCCCCTGCTCTACCAGCTCCCCCAGGTAGGCAAGGTCCTGGGTGGTTGCATTGGCTGTCTGCATGAACACTTTGCGTCTGCCGGAGAGCCTGTGCCAGGCTCCCTGGAGCATCTGCCCTCGGATCGGGTTGGCCAGCAGGTAGGTGCCATCCTGCTTGAGCGATTTATTGGTCCTGGACAGGTTTAAGGTGCCGACTACGTCGAAGATCACATCGTAAACCTTGCCTTGCTGATTAAAGTCCTCTTGCGTGTAGTCAATTACGTGATCTGCGCCCAGCGAGCGCAGCATGTCCAGCTTGGCGGTGCTGTCGATGGCGGTCACTTCCGCACCCAGGTTCTTGGCCAGCTGCACGGCGAATGTGCCAATGCTGCCGCCGGCGCCGTTGATGAGCAGTTTCTGCCCGGGCTGGATATCCGCCAGTCTGATGAAGTGCAGCGCATCGCGCCCGCCGAAGGGGACCGTGGCGGCCTCTGCGTAGGTCATGTTAGCGGGCTTCAGCGCCAGGCTGCCTTCCATATCCCCGGGATTCTCCGGCAGGCAGATGTATTCGGCATTGGCGCCGAAATCCGTCCCGGCGGAGCCAAACACCTGGTCGCCGGGTTTGAACTTCGTCACTTCCACCCCGACGACTTCGATCTCGCCGGCCAGCTCGGTACCGGGGATTGTGTTCTCCTTCGGTTTGCTGAAGCCAACCCACAGGCGCATGGGCAGGGACAGGTAGAACGGGAACCTGAGCTCGCGCAGCTCGCTATCTCCGGCAGTTACGGTCGTCGCATATATGCGGACCAGGACTTCATTATCCTTGGGAGCAGGCTTTTCCACATCTTTAAATTCAAGAACCTCTGGCGGTCCGTATCTCGTCCACACAATCGCCTTCATACGTTCCTCCTGTCGTGTGTTTCCAGTATGCGATTCTCGTCCGGTCAGCTGCCAATCTTCTTATTTAAATGGGGTTGATCTTTGAAGAGCGGTCAGCAGCTCAGCCACGTTCGGGTTTTCAGCAAGGACGCGGTACTGCAGCAAGCGTGTAACGGTGAGGAAGTCCTTCCACTCCGAAACAAACCCCTTGTCCCCAATAAAGATCTCTTTCGCTTCTTCTAAAGAAGATTCGATATAGTCCGAAACGTCCCGGGTAACGATCTCGCTCTCGAGCGTTGCGATGATGGCATCGAACTCACCTTTATCGAGCCATGTCCCATGCCCTGCAGTACAGTAATCCACCGTCACACCTGAACCAGCATAGGATATTGCTGCCATAATCTGCCCACATTGTGGGCACTCGCGCGACGACCACTCGACGTTGAAAAACTCCCCATCAGACCAAAGCTCGAAATCCAGCCAGGCAATGTCAGGGTCTGCCTCGGCTAACGCTTTCTGAAGCTCATCTCCATCAAACCACAGCCCTTTGCACAGGGCACATTCCTCGACCTTGACTGCGTTGGTCGAATGTGTTTCCAGCATGCTTCCATCTAGCGGACATTCCATTTTCGATCGCTCCTACGTACTCTGGTATTCGTGCATTTCGATATCGGGTTTTGATGCGCGCCCAAACGATCTTGCAGCGCGATCACCACAATGATATCAGACCCACTGCCATGCATACCAGATTGTCAGAGCATTAAATACGATGCTGACGGCGATCAGAAAATTGTCATACCAGCCCGGGTAGGGCAGGCCGGCAAGGTTGAAAATGACTACGATAACAGGCACGATGATGTTTGCCCAGCGGACCGCGGGATGGGGTAGTATCAGGGTCAGCACGATCATAACGATCGGGACCAACATGATCACGGAGATCAGCATCATCATACCCTGGGTGGATTGGAACTTGCCGGCGAGCTTCATCGCTTCGAAGTCGCCGCTGAAAATTCGCAGAACATCCCCCAACAGATAGGTCAGCATTACTGCTATCCACAGTCCAGACAGCACAATCCGCGTATCGTCCATTGTTTAATCTCCTTCTTCCTGAAAAGTAATGACTACCTTTTGATTACGTTCCAGCAACCAGAACGAACTTCCCGGCATAGCCGCCGCGCTCGAGCAGCTCGTGGGCACGTGATGCTTCGAGCAAAGGTAGGCGCTCTGCCACCAGCGGCTTGATCTTTCCCGCGGCCAGCAAATCAAGCAGCTCCCTCAGCGTCTGGCGGTACCAGCCGGGATTCTCTTTGGAGAAGGTGCCCAGGTCCGGCATGAGCGGCACCTGCTTGTCTCCCGGGGTGATCGCCAGCAAGCCCTGCATGATCAGGGTGGTGGGGATGACCCGCATGCCTGCGCCTTTCGTTGCAGCCATACCGAACCAGACCAGCCGCCCACCTTTACGCAGCGCCCGGTAGGAACGCCAGACCTGCACCGCTCCGCCGATTGGGTCGAAGACGGCATCCACCCCGCCGCCGGTAAGGCTGCGCACTCGCTCAACGAAGTCCTCTGAGCGGTAATCGATCGGCGTGGCTCCGAGGGAGGAGACGAGCTTGTGGTTGTAGCTTGAAGCTGTGACGTACATCTCCAGCCTGGCCAGCTTACCGAGATGCAGCAGCGCGCTACCCACGCCTCCCGCCGCGCCGTGGATGAGCACCCGCTCCCCGTTCTGGATCCTGGCGGTTTCGTGCATCGCCAGGTATGCGGTCAGGTAGTTTGCCACCAGGCAGACCGCATCGACAGGGTCCACGCCCGCAGGGACGGGAACCAACTGGATGGCGGGGCGACAGATGTACTCCGAGAAACCACCGTTGTCTCCGAAAGTGAAGGCGGCAAGCGTCTGACCTGTCTCCAGGCTGGATATACCCTCGTCCAGCTTATCCACCACGCCGACGATATCCTGTCCCTGGGTGTAGGGCAGGGCTGGACCGCCGGGGAATGAGAAGCGCCTGTCCATGATATCGTACCCGGAAACTCCGGCAGCCTGTACCTTCACGCGCACCTCTCCAGCCTGCGGTTCGGGCAGTGCCTCTTCTACCACCTGAAGCACCTCCGGCGGACCATGCCGCTTTACGATCACGCGGTGATTTTTCATCTCAAGTGAGCCGTTCGCGCCATCAATAGGCGCATTCATACGCAATCCTCCTTAACACAAGATGCAGCCTATATTATGTTTGCTCTTCTGCAACCACCGATATGACTATATGCCCCTTTTTGTGCCCATCTTCAACATACCGGTGAGCCTGGGCGGTCTGTTCCAATGGAAAGCTTTTGTCTATGATCGATTTTATCTTTCCCGCCTCGATAAGCTCTTTGGCGGAAAGTAAATCCTCCAGACCCCCTGGAGCTAACGCACAGATGACTTTCTTACTGCCAGATATGGATGTCGACAGCATTTGAAGCAGTTGTCTCGACTTAAAGCTGGCATATAGACAGCGCCCGTTTTCCTTGAGAGAGCTTTTCGTATCCGGAAATGAACTCCTGCCCAAGACATCAAAGATCAGATCGTAGGTCTCACCGCTGCGGGTAAAATCCTGCTTGGTGTAATCAATGACCTTATCAGCTCCCAGAGATTTCACAAATTCCAATCTCGCGGTACCGCAAACACCTGTCACTTCTGCTCCGTAAGATTTGGCAATCTGCACTGCAGCGGAACCTATTCCGCCACTGGCACCATTGATCAAAACCTTATGTCCTGGCTGAATATTTCCCTTTTCCCTGAGCAGATGCAGCGCCATGATCGCTCCCATAGGAACAACAGCGGCTTCCTCATAGGTCATATTAGTGGGTTTTATTGCCAGCACGGCGTTTTCAGGCAGGCAGATATACTCGGCATAACCGCCCATGCTTTGACCGAGATATCCAAATACCGGATCGCCTGCTTTAAATCGTGTTACATCCTTGCCCGCTGCTTCGATCACCCCGGAAATCTCGCTTCCAAGAATTGTCACCTTTGGTTCGTTGAGCCCAAAATAAAATTTCGTGATCAACCACAATGGAAAAGGCATGTTGAATTCGCTGGGAGAGACATCTTTGAATTTCCGGGCCAGAATATCCCCGTAACCGACTGAGGACGCGTGGATTCTGACCAGCACTTCATGTTCCACTGGAACAGGTTTTTCCAGCTCTGCGAGCTGCAGGACATCCGGTGGACCGTAATCTTTATATGCAATTGCCTTCATGCTTACTACTCCTTAGTAATCAATCCTGGTTGCCGCAATATGTCGCAACAATACTCGGGGCTATCTGCGGTTAAATTCAGGCAGCACTGTGATAACGACATTGCCCTTCTTGTGCCCTTTTTCGACGTAGCGGTGAGCGTCGACGATCTGCTCCAGCGGGTAGCTGCGGTCTATGGCTGACTTGATCTTTCCGGCCTCGACCAGCTCTGTGATGGCGGTCAGGTCCTCCACGCTTTCCTTATAGTCATCTTCGATGCTGACAACCCTACCGCCCGGACGGAGCACACTCTCGAACTTCGATTTGGAGAGTCCCGAGAGCATCTTACCTGCGGCATCGAAAACGAGATCGTAGCGCTCTGCGCCTTGGGTGATAGCTTCCCGGGTGTAATCGATCACACTATCGGCTCCCAGAGCCTGCACCCATTCCAGGTTCGGGGTACTGCACACCCCGGTAACATGAGCGCCATAATATTTTGCGATCTGGACTGCAAAGATGCCCACGCCCCCAGAAGCGCCAAATATGAGAGCCTTCCCGCCGTTTATGACCTCTCGATTGTCTTGGAGCAAGGCATACGCGGCCAATGCTCCAGATGGAATGGCGGCGGCTTCCGCATAGCTCAGGTTAGCCGGTTTAAGCGCCACCACGTCGTCTTCCGGCATGGCTTTGTATTCGGCGTGGGCGCTGAAGGTCAGGCCGCAGGAGGCGTAAACCTGGTCTCCGGCTTTGAAGCGGGTTACATTTTCACCCATCGCTTCAATCTCCCCGGCAAGCTCCATCCCCAAGATTTTGAATTTTTTCGGCCTGAACAGTCCGTTGAACAGCCGCGCCAGGGCCGGGTCGGGTTTGCGCATGCGCCAGTCCCCGGCGCGGACGGTGGAGGCGTGGATCTTGACCAGGATCTCATTTGCTTTGGGGGTGGGTTTCTCGACTTCTTTGAGCTGCAGGACTTCAGGAGGTCCGTACCGCTCATAAACGGCCGCTTTCATTTGGTTTCCTTTCTTTTCTACAAGTTCTTCCTTCAGGCGGGCTCGAAAAGCGATGCCTGGGGTAGGAATTCCATAGCTTTAGCTTTTATTTCTTCCATCGTGTCCGCAGCAACCACACCGGAAGCATATTCGAGGGCAAGGCTGAGTTTTCCCGAACACGTCACCGCTCCGAGCACCAGGTTGGCATTCGCCAACGGGATGCCGCCGCCAGGCTGCATGATCATGCGGTCCAATCCGAGGTTTCCATACGTGGGCGGGAAATCCAGACGACCGAGGTTGGTGACAGCCGTGCCCCAATGTTTCGTCTCTAACGACTCCAGATTGTCACGCTTCAAGATCCTCCAGACGACATCCTTTTGCTTGCTGAATGTAGATAACTTTTCATATCTGGCTGAAGTCGGGGAGACAAGCCTGCCCAGCTTCTTGAAATTCATCGCTTCGAAGATGGTCGGGTCCAGGTAGAGCCAGTTGAGCAGATCGCTGAACAGGTTCTTGTTGGTGTACCTGGGCTGGATGGTTTTATGAAAGGCGCGGGAGTTCTCCCAGAAACTTTGTCTGGGGTTGTATTTGAATTTCAGCTCGATACCCCCGGCGTACATTCCCATCCCTAGCCCGGGCGACCTTGGGAGGCGATCGCGCAAGCTGGCAGCTACCACGATCTTCTCATGGTATGGCTGCTCGCCTTCTACGAGGCTCTGTGCACCGCAAAAGGCAGCCGTGAGGGCGGAATTCACCGTGACGTTTTCCTGCCTGCAGCGAGCGACCAGGGCGGAGGTCTGCGCCTCGGAGAGCTCGACAGGTATGATCGCGTGAGTGAAGTTTTCCCAGTAGGCATTGGCCAGAGCCACGTAGTCCTCATTGTCGAAGGTGAGGCTGTCAGCGACCCACTGGCGGTTCATGCGCTTGATGAAGAACTTCGCTATGGCAGATTGGGAAATATCGCCGGGGAGATTATCCAGGTCCATGGGTGGTGGGGCCGGCAGCATTTCGACCTTATGCCCGGGGTCACCGAGATGCTGCATCAGATCGTGGGCCAGATATGCCAGGGACATGCCATCGCAGATGATGTGGTGGCACAGCATGATCAGTTCAGAGAATTCCGGAGATTGGACAAGGATAAACCGGATGGCAGGACGGGTCTCGAAATCATACGGGATACTGGATGCTTGGGCATGGATTTTGATCCAATCGTCCTTTGATTCTCGATGGACGATCTCGATAGGGATTTCTCCTACTCCTTCGGTTGTAAACCATTGGTTATGATCTTTATCGTCTACGATTCGTGCTCTGAGCAGAGCATGACGCTGCTGGGATTTGGCAACCGCATCCTTCAGCATCTCCTCCGAGACATCTCCCTTGATGCGTGCGACCATGGTCACGATGGAGAATGGCGAGCGCGTAAAAAAGCGCTCGATGGGGGTCAATTTCCTTTCAAAGTCTTTCGCGATTCGTGTGTTATCCATAAATCGATCTATTCCATGTCAGAATTCCTGGCTCAGACCCAATTCCATGCATACCAGACGGTCAGCACATTGAAGACTAGCCCGACGACGTTCAAAAACTTGTCATAAGCGGAAGGGTATGTCGGTAATCCGATGATATTTATCACAAAAAAGACTACGGCTACGATGATGTTTGCCCAGCGATTCACAGGATTCGGCAGCGTCAGGGACAGAAATATCATGGCAATGGGGATCACGAACAGAATCGCCATCCCTAAGAACATCGTCCGGGATACTTGCATGCCTCCCATTACTCCTGCTTGAAAGTCGCCGCTGAATATCCGCAACACGTCCCCAAGAAGGTAGATTAACATCAGCCCTACCCATAATGCTGATAGCTTTATCTGGATATCTTGCATAATACAATTTTCTCAAATTGAGCTATAGCGGTGCAAATTCATTGTCCTGGACAGGCTACTTCCAGGCATTCCAAACAATTAATGCCATAAGCACAGCTTCTGTAGCCACCTGAAACACATATCGGGGGGACAAATTTCCTGCAAAGAAAGTAGCTCCCTTGCTGTACTCTTGCTTGTATCCATGGCCAGATTCCTTACAGTCTTGCTGCTTATTATTGGCTGTTATCAGCAATAGATATGACAACTTTTCCGCTGGCGTGTCCCTTACCGGCATAGCTCATCGCCTCAGGGGTCTCACTCAGCGGGTAGGTCCTGTCGATGACCGGTATGACCTTCACGGCTTCGATGAGCTCCTTGAGAGCTTCCAGGTCTTCGGTTTTCGGCATCGACACGAAAGGGGCGCCCTGCTGGCGGATGAATAGGGACGCAGCGAAGGCTTTGATCACGTAGCTAATACCGCTGTGACCGCTGTTGGGGATGTGCTTTCCTTCGGGGGCGAGAACGCCTCTGCAAGCCGAGAGCGGGTGGTTGCCTACCTGGTCGAGGATGAGGTCATAGCGCCGGCTGCCCTTGGTGAAGTCCTCTTTGGTATAGTCGATGACGTGATCGGCGCTGAGCGAGCGTACCAATTCGACATTCCTGGTACTGCAGACGGCGGTCACTTCGGCGCCCAGGGCTTTGGCGATCTGCACGGCAAAGGTGCCCACACCGCCTGAAGAGCCATTGATCAGCACCTTCTGCCCAGGCTGCACTTTGCCAGCGTCACGCAGCCCGTGCAGGGCGGCCAGGGCGGAGACCGGTACGGCAGCCGCCTGCTCGAAGGAGAGGTTGCCCGGCTTGAGCACGAACTTGCTCTCCTCTCCACAAACGTACTCCGCGCAGGTACCGTTGCACTCGCCGAAGACTGCATCACCGGGCTTGAAGCGCGTCACGCCGCTCCCGATCGCCTCGACAGTCCCTGCCACATCGTACCCCGGCACGTAATTCTGCTTTGGATTGGGGAAGCCGATCGAAAAACGCGCTACGAAGGGCGAGCCGCGCACGCCAAAGTAGTCGCCTGCCGCGATGGAGGCAAAGTGAACGCGCACCAAAACATCGTTCTCCTTTACCGGCGGCACATCGATATCTTTGAGGACGAGCACTTCCTGCGGTGTGCCGTATGCTGTCTGGACGATTGCTTTCATCTGGGGTTCTCCTTATGTTGGTTGAAAAGATCGATACCATATCGTTCTACGTAATTGTACAGTCGATTGTTGCGAAATCCAGCACTGCAGTCTATGCTCAGGTTATCACCTGGACACCCCAGCTCGAACGGATATCGTTCCAGGCATATAAGTGCGGCCTTTTGCAACGCCGCCGGACTTTAGATACGCCCTCTCCCCGGACCTCGATCTCGTCGAGATTGTGAGCATTATTTGAAGAAAATCTCTTCTCATGCCGCCTTACTCCCCCGGCAAGGAGTTAACGAACTCACTCACCATAGTAATAATCGCTTTCTCGTTTTTCCATGATTGGTCATTGTGTTCCATCCAGAACGGGTAAGAGGTCGTTACGATGACCGTATCGAGCTCATCCACGAGCACAATCAGCTGTCCTCCATGTCCCCAGGCGAAGTTGACATTGTGCTCGCCCGCACTCGCGGACCACCATTGATATCCGTACCCGATATCGTGAAAATACCCCACCTTTTTTACAAAGGCTTCGTTCACCGAATAGGTTTGAAGCGAATCGTGGACCCAATTCGTTGGAACGACCTGTTTGCTCTTGTACATACCATCGTTGAGATATAACAGGCCGAATTTAGCTGCATCGCGTGGTGTGAGGTGCAGGTCGCCGCAGCCGTTATTATGACCCTCTGCGTCCTGACCCCATTCCCCTGGGCTGATCTCAAGCGCTGAAAATAAATGTTCCTCAGCGTAAGCCTTGAGATTCATTCCGCACGCCCTGTCGACGATAATACCCAGCCAGTTGGATGTCAGATTGCTGTAATGGAACCTTGTTCCCGGATCGCTGACGAGTGGAAATTCTTCAATGAGACGTGGATAGCGACCTGATAGGAGGCCATCCCAGAGAGCCTGATGATCCTCCTCCATTGGGTATCCGGCGCGCATCTCAAGCATGTTTCGTATCGTTATCTCCAATTTCCTCGGGTCGCTAACTTTGCCTGCTACCTCCGGGAAGAAATCCAGCATCTTCTGATCCACGCTCGACAGGCAGCCCTGCTCAAGCGCAATCCCGACCAGTGCCGAGGTGTAGCTCTTTGTCACCGACTGCAACCTGTCTTTCTGATCAACCGATCCTTTGTTGAAGTAATTCTCCGCTATCAAGTATCCGTTCTTGATCACCAGCAGGCTGTAGATGGTTTCCAATTCAGCCGCATTGTGATACATCTCCGCCACAAGCAAAGGATCCAACCCCTGCTCTGCGGGCGTCGAGACCGGCCAGTCGTCGCGGACCAGCGGGGTGTAATCAACCGAGCGTAGGTCGGCAGCCGACGGGGCGCACCCAGCGAGCAGTGCCAGCAGCAGGCAGGTGATTGCCAGGAGAGTGCGCTTCTGCTTCTTCAGGGGCATGGTTTTATTCACAGCACCCGCGATACACCGGGTATCTTGCGCAGCAGGAAGGCAAGGGCGAAGCAGACCGGGACGACGACCACCGATAGAAGGACGAACATGAGCAGGGCGGGCAGCTCAACTCCCTTCAGCCCGATGGCGATGAACACGATCACCGGGATATGGATCAGATATACGGCATAGCTCTGCTGGGTGAGGAAGCTGCCCAGGCTGCTGTCGCCATCGAAATAGCGGCGGAAGAATGTCAGCGCAGCCAGGGTCATGCCGACGGCGAAGATGCTGTCCCAGAGGGCATATACACCCGACTGCCAGGAGCCGCTGCCCAAGAAGGGCGCCGGGTCGGCGAGCTCCAACGAGAACAACTGACCGCTCAAACCAAAGGGGAACAGGATAACAGTCGCCACCAGGGCGGTCACAAACCCTGCCGCGCCCATCGAAGCGGGGATGGTGCGCAGCCAGTCCCTGCGGCTGGCGACGATGCCCAGGATGAAGAAGCTCAGGTACTGCGGCAGGTATGCCAGGGTGGGGAAGTCGAGGATCTCCCTGCCCAGCGGGATGATATAGCGCAGGAGATAAGTGACCAGCGCCAGGGCAAGGGTGAAGATGATCACCCAAAAATAACCGGGGGGCGAAGATTCACCTATGGGAGCCGCTTCCCGGCTGCGGGTCAGCCTGCGCCAGAGGGCATAGCCGAAGTCGAAGATGAGCAGCAGGGCGACGAACCACATCGGTCCCAGACCCAGCAGGAACGGATAGGCAAACACGCTCAGCGGGTCGGTTATCCCGGTCAGCTCGGGCGGCATCTGCCAGTAGCCGATGGATGAAAGCGGGGACAGGACGAAGTAGAAGACGAGCAGCGGGATGCCCAGGCGCACCAGGCGGCCTTTGAGGAATGATCCCGCTCCTTTGCGTTCGTATGATCCGGGTGTGAAGTAGCCGGCGATCAGGAACAGCGCCCCCATGAACCAGCCCTGGTTGAAGAGGGCGAAAGCCAGCAGCACGATGTAAGCCAACGGTTCGGTGAAGGGCGGCTCGACATAATAGAACGGCGCGCCCGCACCATATACTAAGGCTGCATGGTGCAGCACGACCAGGATCACCAGAGCGGAGCGCAGGTGATCAGCGAAAAACTGGCGTGAGGGCTGATTGGCAGCCAGTTGGACAGGTAATTCTTTTGCCGGTAGTGAAGCGTGCTGTTCCATGAAATCCCTCCCACTATTCAATTAATAATGCTGTACTTTGCTCCCTCGATGCTCTATGGCTGGCGTATCCGCCTCAACGACGAGTGGTAGGGCAGCCCCCCTGCCCATACCAACAATGTTTGTGTAAAAAATATACCATAGCTCTATCGGGCGACCATTTTAGATGACGAATTCGCAGCCATCAGTCGTATACCTATGATACAGGTTTATCTGATGGATTGCACCAGTCAGGCGTTTAATCTGCGACCTAACCATTCGTATAGTTATGCGGAGGAGACAGCGTCTGAAATTATTGACAGCGGGAGCGATTCAGGTATATATTGGAAGTGGTGGGGAAGGCGAAAAATTCTTTACCGGTACATCCGCCTGCGCCGAATTTTCCATAGTCAATATCAAGGGAGGGGTCATGGACAGGAGATCTGTAGCCGGCAGAACTATGGCTTACTTTTTACTGTTTGTCGTCACAGCGCTTCCAGCGGGGGGGGCCGACGGACAAGGCGCTGAGAGTCTGGGCCCAGCAGGAGGGCAGCTCAGTCCGGCGGCGGTCAGCAGCAGCGTGCCATTCACCAGCCCGCCGTTCATGATCAGCGAGCGACCCAGCTACAAATCGCAGCCGGCGATCACATACAACCACATCGACCGGGAGTTCCTGGTGGTGTGGGCGAATTATTGGGACAATGTCGGCTGGGATGTTTACGCCCAACGAATATCCCGCGATGGCAAGCTGTTGAGCTGGTTCTACGTTGGGGATGGGCTGTACCCAGACGTAGCTTACAACCCGGTCAATAACAGCTACCTGGTGGTATACGAACGGAATAAAATAATCTACGCCCGGCGGGTGACCTACCAGGGACCGCTGGGAGCGGAATTCCCGGTGGCAGCCAGCGGTTATCGCAATGAATACCCCCAGGTGTCCTACAACAAGCATCCGAACTACCAGGATTTTATGGTAGTGTGGGAGTTCGACTACCAGCTATCCATCCCTCCAATCTACGGCATCCAGGCACAGCGCGTCGCTGGGTTACCCCAAGGAGGGCCAGGCGGCAGCGAGCTGATCGGTGCGACTCTGGATGTCAGCAATTCTCCCCAATACAGCGGTATGCCGGATATCGCCTATAACCTCAACCGCAACGAGTACCTGGTGGTTTACGAGAAGGGGACAACGCCCAATTACGATGTATTCGGCAGGCGCATCACCGGCGGGGGAGTGCTGTTACCGGAGAACCCCATCGATACTTCCGCCAACCAGCAGCGCTACCCAAAAGTGGCGGCATATTCTCCCGACCATACCAACCCGTACCTGGTCGTGTTCTTTGATGCCTGGAACGATCCCTCCGGCGACGTGCGCGGTTATCTGGTCAATGGAGATGGGAACCCAGTGCTGCTGGTCAATATCGCTACGGCACCCGGCATCCGGGAGGAATATGTGGATATTGCCAGCAGCGAGGAGATGGGCGGTTATACTACGGCCTGGTTGAAGACAGATGGGGATACGCACATCTGGATGCGGCGGATCGACCATGCTGGCGGCTTAGGACCTGTGCAGCAGGTGAACGAGCCTGCCAACCCGGTCAACCTGCCCGAACAAGCGCTTGCCATGGGGAGCCCGCTGACGCTGATTGCCTGGGAGTACACCGTGCCGCAAGGTCGGGACCTGGCGGGGCGGTTGGCCGGCTACCGGGTTAACCTGCCGGTAGTCATCCGGCGTTAGGAGAGGGCAGCTTCCTCCCTACATACATTCCATACCCAAAATATTCGGTGATATTCTCAGGCGTGATGCCAGCCTGGCGCACTTCTTTGACGAACTGCCGGTAGTTTGGGCTGCGGGTATACAGATTCAGCGTCCTGGTTATGATGCGCAGCAAACCCCCCACGCCGTAGCGCTGCATGATCCCCCTGGATTCATCCGAGACGCTGATCTCTGAGACGCGCACGACGATGTCCTGCAAGCCTGCCGCTTGCAGCAGTCCCGTCCACTCTTCAGCAGTCAATGGTTTAACAGTCGCGCCCAGATCCTGGGAAGCCCAGGCGATTATCTCCGGCGGGGGCGGTACCTTCAGCCAGGTCGATTCGTTCAGCCCTACGTAGCCGCCAGGCTTCGTGACCCTGGCATACTCGCTGACCGCCCGCTGTTTGTCTGCGGGAAAAGCAGTCACCGATTCGGTGATGACGGCCTCGAAGAGCTCTGCCTCGAAAGGAAGTTCCTGTGCATCTGCCACGCGGAATTCAGTTTGATCAGCAACACCCTCTCGCTGCGCCCTTTCCTTCGAGCGCTCGATCATGCCGGGGTGGATATCCACACCGACCACCCGGCAGCCGTACTTCTTTGTAAGGTAGCAAGGCGTTGCTCCGACACCACAGCCCACATCCAGGACGTAGCTGCCCGCACTGATGGCGCACAACCTGACCATCTCATCGGTAGCAGCCATGCCGCCCAAGTGCTTGGTCAGACCCACCTCAGCCGCATAATCGAAGAACTGCTCCTTGGCACTCATTGGTACACCTCACGGCGAAATGTACTTGTGAACAGGTAGACCTACGTTTCAGTCTGTCGGTCGAGAGCTGCCCCGATAGTCAGGCCCAGGATCAAGCCAAAGCCCCCACCGAATACGATTCCCATGGGAATGCTGCCCAAGGCAGAACCGGCAATGATGCCAATGCCGGCGCCGAGCACCAGCCCGATTGCTAGGAATTTGGATTTGCTTTCCATGCGTTTACCTCCCAGGTGATTCCTGCTATGACCTTTTAGAAAGACCTGACAGGTATCCTTAATCTGCCCTGGTTGGAATGTAATTTCCAGGCGAAGGCGCATAGAAGGATTTTCAGGCGATTAAACCTGTCCGGTCTGGTGGTTATATATATGATATAGAATTTACGGGGAGAGATCATCCCCCAGATTGGGGAATCAGTGATCACCCATTTGGGGAATTATGGTGTAGCTTTTTCTTAATTTTCAGCGCTTCATTCAGGTGGATGAAATTATGGCGGGTGGGAGGCAAAAGCAGCAGACCGGCAATGCTGCGGCGGCTCCAGTAGTCGATCAGGTCCTGCGCTTCGGGCACCACAGCATTCTCATCCAGCAGGCGCTGCAGGCGGGAAAGATCGACCTTTGCTTTGACCTGCTCCAGGCTGAGCGCTCTCACGATGCCCTGGGTATTGCGACCGATGGCTGTGCGATAAGCGCGCAGCGCACCGATATCGACCACCCGGCTGAGAGCATCCACCTGAGCGATCCCCATCAGGTTGCCGGTGCTGGGGACGGCGAGCTGCATGCGCTCCATCCAGCCTTCACGGGTATACACCTGCTCACCGCCACCTACCAGGACGCTCATGGTCACATCCTCGATGCGGGCGATGTGCCAGACCAGCCAGGCGATGGAGTGCTCGCCGCCGGTTGGGATTGCCCGGCAAAGCTCTGTGGTGAGGTCGCTGAAGATTTCGTCTTCGAAGGACCAGTCCTGCGTGGCGGACATCGCGGCAGCGTGGAGCTGGGCGTGCTGGGAGAGGAACATCCGGATAGCGTCCGGGTGCCGATCATAGCTCAACAGCAGTTTGCGAAGCACAGATTGTTGTTTGTTCCAGGTTTTACGCCTATGATCCAATTTCTGATCATTTCCCTTCATCAGTCTGAAGAATCGCTCGCATTTTCAGGCATCACTGGCAGGTAGACGCGGTTGAGGACATACCGGTACGCCCACAGCTCATAGCCGTGATAGGTATCAGCTCCGGCGAAAAATACTGTATCATCGGCATTGCCGATCAGATAGGGCGAGGCGTATATTGAAGGGTTATTATCAATAACCAACTGTGTCCCGTTAAACGTCCCATCGCTTTGCCACAGCCCTCCACCATACTGGAAATCTTCACCGGTGAAGAGCACTACATTCTCGACGGTAACCAGCGGAGAAAGATTAGCCCAGCCGGGGAAGCCGTCGCCGTTGCCTGGTTTTATATCCCTGACCATATAGGTGCCCAGCGCGCTGCCATCGCTCACCCATAATTCCCGCCCCCACTCAACTAAAACCGCGCTGAAGTACAGCTTTCCGTTCAGGCTGGTCAGGTGAAGCGGAGCATATGTAGTGCTTGCATCGGGGTAGATATCCTGGACGAGCCGGGTGCCCTTCTCGGTGCCATCGCTCTTCCAAAGCTCCCTCCCGTGGCTGGCGTCAATGGCAGTGAAAAACAGGGTGCCGCTGACATCTGTCAGCAATGAAGGCCAGGCATAATCCCCGGGATAGATATCTTTCACCATCTCTGTGCCAGATTTGGTGCCGTCGCTGACCCACAGCTCCACGCCGTGCTGACCATCATCCGCGCCAAAAAACAATCTGCCGCCGCTCTCAGTCAGCAAGCCCGGGCCGCCAGACCACTTCCCAGGCTGGATATCGATGACCAGCCGTGTGCCTGCCGAGGTGCCGTCGCTGCGCCACAGCTCGAAGCCGTGCTCGCCATCATCGGCAGCAAAATACAAAACACCGTCTACCACTGTGAGGTTGACCGGGCTTGAAGAGCCGGCAGGATGGATATCTTTGACCAGCGCCGTCCCGGTGGTGCTGCCGTCGCTCTTCCACAGCTCAGCCCCATGCTGACCATCATCAGCGCTGAAGTACAGCCAGCCGTCCATCTCAACCAGGGAGGCGGGCTCTGAAGGCCCCGCTGCATTGATGTCATTTACAAGGTAGGTGCCCGGTTCTGTCCCGTCCGTGCGCCACAACTCGAAGCCATGGGTGCCATCGTCAACAGTGAAGAAGAGCACATCGCCCACAGCCAGCCATTCGAATCCGTATGAATTGATCACAGATGTGTCGGGAACAATATCCTTCACGAGCAGGGTGTTGACTTCTGTTCCATCGCTCCTCCACAGCTCTAGCCCATGGACGCGATCTCTGGCGAGGAAATACAGGACATTGTCTATCCCGACTGCCGGGAATCCCAGCCCTACACTATCCTCCGTCAGAGTATTAATATCCTTCACCAGGACAGTCCCCGCTTCGCTCCCATCGCTGATCCACAGTTCGGGACCATGTGTACCATCATTGGCAAGGAAATAAAGCCGGTTCAGGCTGTCCGGGTAGATTATTGTAACCTTCCAGCTCGACGATGAATCCTCTCCCGGGTTGATGTCCTTTACCATCCGCGTGCCAGCTTGAGTACCATCACTGGTGAAGAGTTCCTCCCCGACGCTGTCGTTACCCGCAAAAAAGTAGAGCGCTCCGTTCTGCGTGACCAGGCTGCGAAATCCATAACTGTCTTCTCCAACAGAGCTGACCAGTGCGAACAGTGTGCCGGAGGGTGTGCCATCCGTGCGCCACAAACCATTTCCATGCAGGTTGTTATAGGCCGGAAAGTAAAGCAATCCGTCAAGTTCCGCCATCCACCGCGAGCACTCGTAGCAGCCCTGGGCAGCGCCGGGATAGATATCTTTGAGCATAATTGTGCCGTTGGAGCTCCCATCACTCTGCCAGAGCTCCTGTCCATGGGTGTCATCTTGCGCCGTGAAATAAAACCTGTCTTTGTAGGTTGAAAAATATCTCGCATTCGATGAGTTTGGCTGCCCCCACTCATCCATTCCGGGATAGATGTCCTTGACAAGCATCGTCCCCATTTCTGTGCCATCGCTCATCCAGGGCTCTGCACCATGCACGCCATCATCGGCTTCAAAGAACAGCTTGCCATTGGTGGTGGCGATAGCCGGGTCTTGTGAATCATCGGGGTAGGGCAGGTAAGCAGGACGTGAACTGTTCTCACCCGGGAAGATGTCTTTTACCAGGACAGTGCTGGCAGTGCTGCCATCCGTCTTCCACAACTCAACCCCGTGCACCTCATCATCAGCAAAGAAGAATAACTCGTCGTTAAGGACTGTACCTTTGTATGGATCGGATGAATAGGGGGGACTCCGGATATGTTGGGAGCGATATCCTTCACCAATCTGGTGCCCGCCTCGGTGCCATCAGTGACCCATAACTCGTTTCCAGTTGTGCCATCGTCGGCGCTGAAAAACAGCAACCCGTTGAATACTGCCAGCAGCATATCCGTGTAAACAGGGAGCCCATCGCCCTCAGAGTTGATATCTTTAACGAGTGCTGTCCCGCCGACTGTCCCATCGCTCTTATACAGCTCGTACCCGGTTACCTTGTCGTATGCGGCAAAGTACAGGCTGCCGTTTAACACTGCCAGACGAGTAGGGTCATAAAGAAGATCCGGGTAGAGTATCCAGAGCAACGATGTGCCTGCTTCTGTGCCATCGCTGCGATACAGGATAGTCCCGTAATACCAGTCTAAGGTTACAAAATAGAACACGCCGTCCATCTCCACCGGATTATATATCTCGATCCCATGGGTGTAGGTGTTGATATCCTTCACCAGGTAGGGAGCCTGGGAGGCGCTGGCAGGGAGCTGCGGGTGCGGGTCCTCGTCAGCCCAGGAGGTATCGAAGCCGATGAATGTAATCAGTAAAATTGTGAAGATGAAGATTGGGAGAAATAACCTGAGCTGGCTGGACGTTTTTCTGTTCATGGTTAATTCCTTGGATCATGAGAGACAGATGTTATCCATGCAGTGTATATTCTTTGGAACCCGCCCGAGTGCGATGAAACTCTGAATCATCCAATGAGTTGGATAGCGAATTGGGCGATCTACGAAATTGGCGGTTGAATTGATTATATATCCGGAAGTTGTATTTGAATACAATTAATTCGTGGCTCATTGGGAGTTACCGTGATTGAGCCACATATGGTGGTCGGGCAGCGAACAGGCGATAGCCTTCCAGATCGAGGGAGATACGTTGGAAAAGATGGGCCAGGTTGAACAATCCATAGCAGCGCCGCTTGAGGACCTTCAGCTTGTTGTTCAAGCCTTCGACGAAGCCGCTATTATCTCGGTTGACGAAATAGTTGAGGATTTCCTGCCACCAGCGGCCCAGAGTATTGAGGAACTTGTCGAAGCAGCGCAACTCGCTTCGAGCGACGCGTTTGATCCAGGCTCGGATTTTGGTTTTGGCTCTGGCTGGAGAAATGTGCTGGTCAAAGATGGCGGTCAATTGCTGCTGCAGGTCATAAGCCTGCTTCAGTTCAGGCGAGTAGCGGAAAAGCAATCGGAGGAGACGTCTGTCTTCAGCAGTCAGGTCGGAGGGTTTCTTGCGCAAAGCCCACAGGCTGCCCTTCAGTTGTTTGTACTCTGTGGCTGGAAGCTCCTTTTTCAGACGCCCGAGTTCCTGTTTACGCAAATCATCCAGACCATCTCGGTAAGCTCTAGCGACATGGAAACGATCAATCACGATGCGGACATGCTTCAGTTCTTCTCGTACGGCTTCACTAAAGCCTTCGTACATGTCACAACAGACCGTGTGGATGGTCTGTTGCAAGCGTTGTGGGATGGAACGCAGGAATTCGATCAGGGTATCCTTCTGACGATCAGGCAAAACCGCCAGGATCACCAGGCGATCTCCCGCCAGGCGGGCTGTCACAATCACTACGAAATTGCGGTGGCCCTTCTTGAGCGCGATCTCATCCATCCCCACAACCCCCAGGGCGCTGTATTGCCACCAATCCACACTGGTGCTGATCCGACGCTCCAGGACACCCAAGACACAGTCGTAGCTCACATTTTCTTTGATGCTCACATCTTCGACCGTCGAATTGACCAGTTGCAGCAGCAAATGATCATCATACGCCATGCTGTGCGGACTGTTACTCTCGCGCCAATCCAGGCGTTGCGTCGTCGTCGGGTGACCTTCACATTCCATGCATTGGTAGCGTCGCGGGCGATAGCGCAGATAACTCGGCCGCCCGAACACCGACAAGTGGCGGATGATCATCCATTCATCATACCCATGCCGTTTACGGATCTCTCGTCCACATTGACGGCAGAGGGTTCCTTCTTTGGTGCTCTCTATGGTGATGATCAACTCGCCATCTTTGTTGATTTCCGTCTTCAATACCCGCACATCGGGAATATCCAGAGGTACAGTAACTTGTGCCCGGGCCATGGGGTTCTCCTTGGCTGCTTACCAGTAATTTTGCCGCTAATTTTACTCGGAAACGTTCTTTCAATACCCCCTATATCTGGCGGGTGTCACGGCGATTCCCAATGAGCCAAATTCGTGACAGATGGGTGCTGGAAGCTGCGCCCGCTGACCGCCCGCAACGCGCAGACGTAGGCGGAACCAACGGCAGAGCGTCGGTCATCCACTATGACCGGCGCACTCCATTAAAACTCTTTGATATAGCGGTGGTGGTACAGCTCACTACCTCGCGCTAGTTATCTCCTGCTGGGCGGCGTTCTCAGTCTCAGCCTGGTCTTGCTCAGTGCTCTTGGCTTCATTCTTAACCCCCTTCTGGGACCCATTCTTGACCCCGTTGCGGGAGAACCAGCGCAGGAAGGGCAGTCGCCAGCGTTTCGGCTCCGGCGGCGCTTCGCGCTCGGCGAGCTTGATCACGGTCGAAGCCCAGGTCAGCCCAGCGCCGAAAGCCACGCATGCCACGGTGTCGCCGGTCTGGATGCGCCCGCTGTCGAGCGCCTCGCACAGGGCAATTGGGATGGAGGCCGCCGAGGTGTTGCCGTATTTTTCGATGTTGACGTAAACCTTATCCATGGGCAGGCGGATCTGGCGGGCGGCGCTCTCGATGATGCGCAGGTTGGCCTGGTGCGGGATGAGCAGGTCGATCTCGTCCACTGTTATACCGGCCGCGTGGATGGCTTCCTTCAATGCGGAACCCAGCACACGCGTGGCGAACTTGAACACTTCGCGGCCGTTCATGTACAGGTACTGCTCGCCCTTATCCAGCGATTCGTGGGTAGGCGGGTTGACGCTGCCGCCGCCGTGCAGGATCAGCTGCTCAGCCTGCGAGCCGTCCGAGCCGAACACATGGGAGATCACCCCGGAAGGTTTCTCTGTCGCCTCGACGACCACCGCCCCGGCACCGTCGCCGAAAAGGATGCAGGTATTGCGGTCGCTGTAATCGATCCAGCGGCTGATGATCTCTACACCGATCACCAGGATGCGTTTGTAGGCGCCAGTAGCGATGAACTGCTGGGCGGTCGCCAGCGCGTACAGGAAGCCGGCGCAGCCGTTCACCAGGGTGAAGGCGCCGATCTTCTTGGCGCCCAGGGCGTGCTGGACCTGGGAGGAGATGGGCGGGGTGAGGTAGTCGGGGCTGGAGGTGGCGACGATGATCAGGTCGAGGTCGGAAGGGCGCAGGTTGGCTTGTTTCAGCGCCTGGCGGGAGGCGGCGATCGCCATGGTGGAGGTATATTCGCCCTCGCTGACCACGTGGCGCTCGCGGATGCCGGTCCGTTCCACGATCCACTGGTCGGTCGTATCGACCATCTTTTCGAGGTCGAAATTGGTAATAACCCGCTCGGGCACGTACATACCCCAGCCGGCGATGTTCCCATATAGCTGGCTCATGGCTCACTCCTCAATTGGCGAAAAGTTTATTTTATCACCGATGGGAGGGGAGGGGGCGACAAGGCAACCAGGGGATCAGGCAACCAGGCAACCAGGCAACACGGGGACAAAGGGCCGAGGCGATAGGGTAAGCCAACTCTACCCTATTTGGGCTCAAGTGTCATGACGTAGTCGTAGCTTTCGTTCAAATATTCGGACAGCTTATCCAGATCATCGAGCATATGATCGGGGATGAGCACATAGCCCTTCATCTCCGCTCTATACGATATATATTTGGACGATCCGAATGCCTCGATGTACTTTTCTTGAACAGGCTTTGAAAACCGAATGCCTATTTCACCCGCTTTATTGAGCAGCGAGAACATGTACCCGTTGGCGGAGGTGTAGGGCATGGTTTTTCCTTTCCTCTCAAAGCGGGGGCATTTATCAATCAACTGATCGTAAAGTCCAAGCTTCTGGTCCCACATATCATTCATCCTCCTTGAAAATTTTCCATTCACGGTCGCTTCGTCGTAGGGTGCGTTGCCAACGCACCCTACACTGCTGGCATATTATTACAGTCTTTCGGCTGCTTCGCAATACCCGGCAGATCAATTTGCCAAATTGACCTACAGCAATAAACGGCACACTCTCTCTGTGTGGCAGGTTTGGTCAGATTAAAATCTTGTGGTATCATGGCAAACTGCTAATATTTATTTACAATGTCTTTGTGAGGAAGCGAATTTTCCGCTCTTTGGAACACCACGACGAAGCAATCTGCAGGTGAGCGAAGAGATTGCTTTGGCATAGATCGCCTCGCAATGACGTTGGCCGGTAACATGTTTGGAACTGTTGAATGCTGCACTTAATAAAATACTTGCGGAGGTTTTCGTGTCAGATACGAATGTAATTATGGCCCTGGGTAAGGTGATGATCGCGGCCGCATGGGCGGATGGCAGCGTGACTCACGACGAGATCAACTGTCTGAAGGACCTGCTCTTCCAGCTGCCGGAGGTAACTGCCAGCGAGTGGAATGAGTTGGATATCTATATCGAGTCGCCGGTCGGAGAGGCGGAGCGCGAGCGGCTGCTGGCTGAGCTGGTCTCCGGCCTTAAATCCGAGCGCGATAAGGCGCTGGCGCTCTCGGCGATTGACGCGCTGGTGAACACGGATGGCGGCCTGGACGAGGCTGAGAAGGCTGCCGCGCAGGAAATGAAGGCAGCCATCGAGTCGACCAGCTTTGGGGTGTTCGGCAACCTTGGCAAGCTGGTGGGCGGCTCGATGAAGCGCCGCTCGCAGGCGCTGGAGAGCGCGCCTAACCGCGAGCTGTATATGGACGACTACGCCAAGAACAAGGTCTATTACTCGCTCAGCCGGCGTCTGGAGCTGAACGGCGTATCGATCGACTTGCCGGAGGAGGCGCTGCGCAAGCTGAGCCTGGCGGGCGGGCTGATGGCGCGGGTCGCCTACGTCGACCGCGCTGTGGATGAAGGCGAGTTCGATACGATGGTGGCGGCGATCAAGGATGGCTGGGGGCTGCCGGAGGTGCAGGCTGCGTTGGTAGCAGAGGTGGCAGTGTCAGAGATCGGCAGGGGAATGGATTTCTATCGCCTGTCGCGGCGCTTCTTCGAGAAGACGGACGAAGACGAGCGCGTGCGCTTTATGGATGTGCTCTTTGCCGTGGCACAGGGGGATGGCTACGTCTCTTACGAGGAGACGGAAGAGATCCGCACGATCGCCACAGTGCAGAAGCTGACCCACAAGCAGTTCATCGACGCCAAGCTGAAGGTCCCGCAAGATAAGAGGGCGGAGTAATAGAGTAATCCGGGCTCGCTGAATCAAGCGAATCACAAAGCAAGTGACAACCTCGGCGGGTATTTTATAAGATCTCGCCGAGTTTGTTTTATTCCGCTAGAAGGCATCAAGACCCAGAGTCCGACGTGGACCCTGTCTCAAATACAGGTAGAATATCAATAGCAACAATCTTTGATGTGCATCTCCAGAGACGAGGGTATCAATCCTGCCAAAGAGGAACCACCATGAAAGGCAAGCTGACGAAGATCATTTTGTATTCCATCCTGGGGCTGACCGTGCTATGCATAGGAATAATTGGCTTCCTGGCGCTGAGCAACCGCCGTCTGCCGACTCGCTCGCAGGTGGTGGACAGGCTCTCCGATCTGGAGAAAGCGCGCCTGGCGGAGGCAGCTCACCTGCGGCAGACCCTGGGCGATCAGGTCTGGCCCGGCTGGGGCGAGGCGGATATCCCCTTCATCGTCTACAACGAGGATTATGCATTCCTGGTAGGTTTGCCGGACCCACCAGATGGCTGGGTGAAGGTGCCGCAGAACGAAGCGCGCGGCGGAGCCTGGGAGCCGGTGCAGGGGGATACTTTCTTCGGCGAAACTTACTACCGCCAGGCGCTGAGCGACCCGGGGGTCACGCCGGAGGCCTTCACGGTGCTGGTGGGTGATCGCTGGGTGGCGACTATGCAGACCAAGGAGTACGCGCTGGTGTATTTCGTCAGCGGGATGAGGGAGCAGCTCCCACCTCCGCTGCAGGCGTTATTCCCTTACCGGCTGATGTTCGACCAGCTCTTCGGAGAGACGGAGAACTACCTGGGAGGGCTGCTGCACGAGGCCTTCCATGCCTTCCAGGGGGCGACCGACCCGCAGAGGCTGGCTGGTGCAGAAGAGACGATGGTGGTTGACTACCAGGTATCCGTGGGACGACGAGGCGCTGGAGAGTGCCTGGCAGGAGGAGCTTGATTATCTCCTTGCCGCAGTGAAAGCGAACACGGATGAAGCCGCTGTTGAAGCGGTACGGTTGTTCCTGGCCAGCCGCGAGATGCGCCGCTCTTCGGGGTTGAATGCCGAGATGGTGGACTTCGAGCGGCAGCGGGAGTGGTCGGAAGGGCTGGCGAAGTACGTCGAGGTGGAGATCGGTCTGGCAGCCCAGGAGGCGACGGCCTACATCCCGTTGGACGCGATCCAGGCAGATCCGGACTTCAATGGCTACCAGACCCGCCGGCGCTTCCGGCAGAGGCAGATCAACGAAGTGAGCCGCTTATCAGGTCGAGGAGGGGATACGCGCTTCTACTACAGCGGCATGGCACAGGCCATGCTGCTGGAACGGCTGCTGCCGGGATGGAAGGAGAGGGCGTTCGAGCCGGCAGTCATGCTGGAAGACCTGCTGCGGCAGGCGGTGGAGTGAGCGGGAGACCGGTGGAGATATTATGGCACGCGCCTGGTTTTTCAATATCCCCCTGATGGGCCATATCAATCCTACCCTGCCGCTGGTCCGCGAGCTGGTGCGCCGCGGTGATGAGGTGACTTACTTTTCCAGCCCTGCCTACGAAGACAAGATCCAGAATGCAGGAGCGACCTTCCGCAGCTATACCAACCTGGAGGCGCTGGAGGGGACGCGTAATGTCACCCACCTGATCCACCAGGGCGGCCAGATCGCGCAGGCGACGCACGGATTGCTGGCGGAAGTGCTGGCTTCTGTGGAGCAGGAGCGCCCGGACTACCTGCTGTTCGACATGAGCGCGCCGTGGGGCGGCATCGCCAGCCGCCAGTTCGGCATCCCGGCGATAGCCAGCTTCCCACACCTGCCGTTCTACTGGCGATCCGTTGCCATGGACTGGCGCATCCTATGGAAAGGGCTGCGCAGCATGCTGCCCGGCTACGGCTACTGGCGCGACTTGCAGCGCCAGACCGCCAGGATCGTGCGGGACTACCACCTGCACGATCCCAAAGATATCAACATCCTCTCCAGCACGGCGGAGCTGAATATTGTCTTCTCCAGCCGCTACTTCCAACCCTATGAGAAACACTTCGACCAGTCGTACGTGTACATCGGGCCAGATACACGTCTGGAGAGGCAAGAAGACCCTATGCCAATCAAGGTGGGTGAGGGTCAAAAGCTGGTTTATATCGCAGTCGGTACAGTCTACAAAGCCAGCCAGGAGTTCTTCCGCACCTGCATGGCAGCCTTCGCCGATGACCGCTATTCCGTGGTCATGTCGATCGGTAAGGCGGTGGACCCAACCGCGCTGGGAAAGATCCCCGGGAACTTCACAGTGGCGCAGTTCGTGCCGCAGTTAGCTGTACTGCGGCAGGCGGATGTGTTCATCACGCACGGCGGGATGAGCAGCATCAGCGAGGCGGTGCTGAACCGGGTGCCGATGGTGGTGGTGCCCAACACCATCGAACAGAGCATCAACGCAGCCAATTTGGAAAAGCTTGGCGCCGGGCTGTATCTGGAGCACTCCCAGGTGACGGTCGAGACGCTGCGAAATAGCGCTCAAAAAGGGGTAAGCGAACCGGCACTGAAAGAGGGAATCGAGCGCATACGCCAGTCCTTCCTGGAAGCGGGCGGGGTCGAGCTGGGCGCTGATAAAATCCAGGCGCTCAAAAGCAGATACGGTCTGAAATGAGCGCTGGATTGAATAATATTCTGTAGATGTGGAATTACCTCGCCAACGGACCGAGGTGCTCGCAGATAATCTACCATCTTCCATCTTGCTTGATCAGGACGGAGGAGCCTCTGCCGGAGCCGGAGGCGGGCGAACCCTGGATGATGCCAGACCAGGAGAAGATGTAGACCAGGATGGCGGTATCCTCCATTTGCCGGACCCAGTGTACATCGCTGAGCGAGTATCTTTCATCGCTCGATGAGCGAGAAGGTCCTGCGGAAAGCAGATTCGACTATGGTATATTCGGAATTATCCACATCCTGAATATAAATGAGGGACATCAGCTATGAAGACCTGGCTCCTACTGCTGTTGTTGGTGATCATGTTCGCTTTTCCACAGGCTGCCCTGGCGGATATGGCGCCGCCATACCAGCCGCCGGGTCCAACCCACAGCCGGACAGCGAGAGCACCCAGGTACGCATGCTGGCGGAGACGGTTGCGATCGATGTGCGTCCAGGCGGCGGGGACAGCCTGGGGAAAGGCGCAGGTGACGGCGGACTTCACCATGCGCAACCTGGGCGGCGAGGCAGAAACCATGGCGGTGCGCTTCCCGATCAGCGCCAGCGACGGCAGGTCCAATTTCCCGGAGATCAAGAACCTGCAGGTGAAGGTGAACGGCAATAACGTGCGCACCCGGCGAATCGAAGGCGAGGACCCGTTTTACGGGTCTGAACTGGTGCCGTGGGCGGAGTTCGATGTGAGCATTCCCGCCGGACGAGGATGTGCCGGTACGCGTTACCTACACGCTGGTAGGCACCGGTTATGCTCCCTTCGTTTCCTTCCAGTACATCCTTTCGAGCGGAGCCGGGTGGAGAGATACGATCGGCAGCGCCGACCTGATCGTGCGCCTACCTTACGATAGCCAACCCGCATAATGTGATTTTCGACGAGCAGATCGGCTGGTCTATGACCACGCCCGGGGGGAGATCGCGAGGCAGATAGATCCGCTGGCATTACGACGATCTCGAGCCGTCGTATGAGCACAACCTGGATGTCGCCCTGGTGACGCCCTCGAACTGGCTGAAAATCCTAATGAGCGGGATAACGTAACCAATATTCCCCAGGACGGCGAGGCGTGGGGCAGGCTGGGCAAAGCCTATAAAGGAGATCGCCTTCTTGAGCAAGGAGAGGCGCGCCGATCCGGCAGGCGGGGAGCTGTACGAGCTGAGCATCGCCGCTTACGAAGAATGCCTGCGGCTGAAACCCAATGATGCCGACTGGCACGCCGGGCTGGCAGACCTGTACTACCTGAACTTCAACCTGACCCGCTGGGAAGATCCGTACAACCACGACGATCTGGTGCTGGCCTCGAGCTGCTGCAGCGAGCGATCGAGCTCAATCCCAATTCTCGCAAGGCGCATTGAACTGCTGCAGGAGTTCGAATGGCAGATTACGTTACCAGGGAGGGGAAGGGTATGATTTCCTGGTGCTGACCGCCACACCGACGGCATGGGTATTCTCGACCCGCACGGCGGAGCCGCTGCCTACCGAGACGCCATCGCCGACCGTCGAAGCAACGGCAATCCGGCTGGTGGAGACGCCGATCATCCTGGATGCCGCACCTGCCTCGCAGACCCCGGCTGCAGAGATCGCGGCTGCAGCACCGACGGTGACGAGTGAGCCGCCCACACCCGTCCAGGCTGCCGCCGCTTCCCCGACCGCCGCCCCAGAAGTTCCAGCCCGCGCGGCGGGCTGTGCGGGGCGGGGATAGCCGTCTTGCCGTTCGGGCTAGCGGCGCTGGTGATCTCGAGGAGAAGGATTAAGAGGACTGGCAGTCCTCATCGGGTAGCAAGATCTGGCTGAAGGTACTGTCATTCTGGCCCCGGCAGGGGGCGAAGTATCCCTACCAGCTTCTATATCCGATTGGATAGGAAGGGGATTCTTCGTCGCTCCGCTCCTCAGAATGACATGTTTTGTAAAACCCATCGAGCGAATATAATACTTACACATTGCATTTGATATATCCTGTCAAGATACAGGAAGAAAATAACACCTTGATATCTAAACCGATCACTTTCCTCTTCACCGATATAGAAGACAGCACCCCGTTGTGGGAGAGATTTCCCGTCGAGATGCAGCAAGCATCTGCCCGGCATGATGCACTGGTGCGGGGTGCGATCGAAGAGCACCGAGGGCGGGTGGTGAAGTCAACCGGGGATGGATTCTTCGCCGTCTTCGAGATGCCTGCCGATGGGATTGCCGCCGCGCTGGCATGCCAGCAGAGGCTGGCTGCTGAGGCGTGGCATGACTTGACCGGTGCGCTCAAGGTGCGCATGGGTCTGCACAGCGGGACCAGCCAGGAGCGGGATGGCGATCACTACGGACTGGATGTGAATCTTGCGGCGCGGATCATGGGGTTGGGCTATGGAGGCCAGGTGCTGGTCTCGGAAGCCACGACCAGGCTGGTGGAGAGCTCCCTCCCGCCAGGCAGCAGCCTGGCAGACCTGGGCGAGCACCGGCTGAAAGGCATCGCTACTATAGAGCGCATCTTCCAGCTCTGCCATGCGGACCTTTCCGCAGAATTCCCACCGCTCAAATCGCTGGCGGTATATAAGCACAACCTTCCCATACAGCCATCCTCGTTCATCGGGCGCAGCGAAGAGCTGGCGGAGATCAAGCGCCTAATCAAAGAGACCTCCCTGCTCACCCTGCTTGGTCCCGGTGGAACGGGTAAGACGCGGCTGATGCTGCAAGCGGCTGAGGAGGCTATCGAGGAATATCCCGATGGGGTCTGGCTGGTCGAGCTGGCGCCGCTCACCGATCCCGGGCTGATCGCCGAACGCGTGGCGGCTGCGCTCAACGTGCAGGAGCAGCCCGGGCGGGCGATACTCGAGACGCTGGTCGAATTCCTGCGCCGTAAGGAACTGCTGCTACTGCTCGATAACGTCGAGCATCTGGTGCGGGAAAGCGCCGAGCTTGCCGAACATCTGCTGCGCAGCTGCCCGAAGATAAAAAACCTGGTGACTGGCAGGGAAGCGCTGTTCATCGCCGGAGAGACGACCCTTCAGATCCCATCGCTCTCCCTGCCACGGACAAAAGGGGAAGCAACCCCGGATACGATCGGTACATCGGAAGGCGTGCAGCTCTTCCTGGAACGGGCACGGGCGGTGCGACCTGACTTTACTCTCAACCCCCAGAATGCCGCCGCGATCGCCGAGATCGTCGTTCGCCTGGACGGCATCCCCCTGGCACTGGAGCTGGCGGCAGCGCGCCTGCGCATGCTGACCGCCGAACAGATCGCAGAGCGGCTCAACGACCGTTTCCGCCTGCTGACCGGAGGGCGCCGCACTGCGCTGCCGCGTCAACAAACCCTGCAGGCGCTGATCGATTGGAGCTGGGCCCTGCTGGACGAACAAGAACGCATCCTGCTGAGCCGTTTATCAGTGTTCTCCGGCGGCTGGACGATTGAAGCTGCCCAGGCGGTCTGCGGGTTCGATCCACTGGACGTTTACCAGGTTTTCGACCTGCTGGAGCAACTCATCAATAAGTCCCTGGTGACGGTACAGCACCCAGCGCAGGGGGAGGCGCGCTACGGGATGTTGGAGAGCATCCGCCAGTTTGCCCAGAATAAGCTGTTCGAAGCCGGCGAAGGGGAGATTCTGCGTGACCGGCATACAGATTATTACGTTGCCCTGGTGGAGCAGTACGACCGGGAGGGGATAGGGGCGGAATTCTATAACTGGCTGGACCGCTTTGCTGTAGAAGGGGATAACCTGCGGACGGTCTACGAGTGGATCGCGGAGGAGCGCCCCGGATTGAGCCTGCACTTCACCGGGATGCTGCTTCAGTACGAAGTCGGCTGGATACATTACCGGGAAGCGCGTTCCTGGCTCGAACCGGCTGTCCAAAGGGCCAGAATCCTTCTAGCTGAGAATGCTGTGGACGTCCGAACGGGCGGTCGAGCGGAAATTAACAAGACCGATCTCATCCGGGCTTTGAGGTCGTTGGGCTGGCTGATGGTCACGCATGGAGACATGGTGAGCGGACACTCGCTCCTGGATGAGAGCCTCCGCCTGGCTCGCGAGCATGAAGAATTCCGATTACTGGCTATCGCTCTGGGTATGAAGGCACAGGGGATGGGCTCAAACGTTACCCGGGAAATCATCGAGGATCTGGAGGGTGTCATTGAGCCATGTCGACGGGAAGGTTATGAAGTGGAGCTGGTTATGGCATTGTTCTCTCTCGGGCAGGCATATGCATTCACAGGAGATATGGATAAGGGACGGGAAGCTATTGCTGAGGTGATCTATCTGCTGGAGAGATATGACGTGCTGGTGATCAAGGCATGGGTATATTTCATGCAGGCCACCCTGGCACGCCTTACCGGGAATTTCTCCGAAGCTGAAAGTTATTTTTCGGTTGCCATCGAAACGAATGAAAAATTAGGAAATCGAAGGCTGACCGCTACCGGACGGAGTGAGCTGGCTCACCTGTACCGTCACGAAGGACGGCTGGAGGAAGCCGCGGCGATCTACCGCCAGACGATCCTTGCCTGGCAGGAGCAGGGACACCAGGCTGCTGTAGCCCACCAATTGGAGTGTTTTGCTTATCTTGCCATCGTAGATGAGCAGTTCGAAGATGCTGCCCAACTGCTGGGTGCGGCTCGGAGCGCGCGCCGGCGGACGAATTCACCCAGTACGGAGCAGGGTGAGATCGACGAGCTACACACGGCGCTGGGACGGCTGGATGCGGAACTCGGAACGGGCGAGCTGGAAGGGTTGATTAAGGTGGGGGAATTGATGAGCCTGGATGAGGCGGTGATGTTCGCGCGCGAATTATCCTGATCATTTGGTGCTCTCCACCGGCTGCCCTTCGCCGATCCATTCATACAACGAGCCGTCATAGACGGCTACATTTTCATAGCCCGCCATCAGATATGCCATGGCGTTCAGGGTGGCGGCAATCCCCCCGCCGCAGTAGGTGATGATGCGCGCGTGTCGGTTAAGGTTGTTCAAACGCGCGGCAAGCTGGTCGTCGGGAACGAAGGCGTCCCACTCGACCATCAGATCGGTGAGCGGCAGGCATGTGGAACCGGGGATGTGCTCCTCGTCGTACCAATCCTGAGTCAGTGTGTTCTCGATATGCACCTGGAGCTTGCCGGTTGCGGCCTGCACTTCTGCCAGGTTGGCGAACATCTCCGGTTTGAACTTCGCCTCGAATTGAGCGGCTGCATACTTGTTTTCCCCCTGTTCTACGGCTCCTCCGGCATTCTTCCAGGCTGCCAAACCGCCGTTGAGCACGCGTACATTTTCCAGACCGGCGTAGCGCAGCAGCCACCAGGCACGCGTCGCACAAGCCAGGATGCCGGTGGTGTACAGGATGACTTCCGAATCGTTGGCGATGCCGATCTCGCCGGTCTGCTCTAACAGCATCCGGTCCGGCGCCAGCATGTACTCATAATCGCTGATCGGATCGGAGAAGAGCTGGTGGTCGAAGAAAGCCGCGCCGGGGATATGCCCTGCCAGGTACTGGGCATGGGCAGTCGGCATTTTGGCTGCCTGTTCCGGGCTCATACCGATGTAAAATAGGATCGTTGCGTCGTAGATACGGATGTTTGGGTTATTCAATTTAGTGAGCAGTTCACCGGCTTCGATGAGTGCGTGATCGCGGCAGCATATCTCTTCTCCATGGATGTCTCTCTAATAATATGTTCCCGGCAATTATACCTAAGATTATCCAATAAAATTAGAACTTTCGCAGTTAGGGAGAGGATTGGGGTATTCAGGCGGGCTGCGCCTATCCGAATACCCCAAATTTGACTTTCAAGTGCGTAACACCCTTAAATTATTGATCTTGACAGTTATATAGACCGGTTGTTATAATAATGCCCTGGTGAACTGCTAATCTATAACATGACGAGTGCCATGACTACTGCGCGAGACCAGATTCTGGAAACTACTTACACCTTGCTCGAGAAGCAGGGCTGCCACGCCACCGGGTTGAACGAGATCATACGCGTGAGCGGGTCGCCCAAAGGATCGCTGTACTATTACTTCCCGGATGGCAAAGACCAGATCGTAAGCGAAGCAGTGCTGCAGGCTGGGCAGGTCATATCTGAGCGCATCCGTGCCAACCTCTCCGAAAGCGGCTTGGGAGAATTTATCTCGAGAATAGCCAAAGGCGTGGAAGTGAGCGGTTTCGCAGCCGGCAGCCCGCTGACCGCGGTGGCCATGGAAACAGCCATCACCAACGACCGAATAAACCTGGCCTGCCGGGAAGCATACTCCATGCTGGTATCCGCTTTTCGTGATTACTTTATCCAGCAAGGTATGGAGCAACGGCGGGCGAGCAGGCTGGCGACGTTCGTCATTGCGGCGATCGAGGGCGGCATAATTTTGAGCCGCACCGAACACTCGGCTGACGTGCTGCGTATCCTCGCCGAATTGATGGATGAATTTACAAACTCTGAAGTGCAGGAGCTTGAAAAATGAGAGCAGAAGTGAAAATAGTCGTTTTTGGCGCCTCCGGCGGAACCGGAACAAACATCGTCGAGCAGGCGCTGCAAGCTGGGCATGTCGTCACGGCATTCGTGCGCAGCCCGGAAAAACTGGGCATCGAACACACCAACCTGAGCATTTTCCAGGGTGACGTGCTGGATGCCGAAACGGTCGAACAAGCCATCGCCGGGCACGAGGCTGTAATAAGCGTGCTGGGGCAAACCCGCCCGCCGGTGCCGGATATGATGGTCACAGCGGCAAGGAATATCGTCGCTGGGATGGAAAAGCGTGGGGTTAAGCGCATCATTTCCACCACAGGCGGAGGCGTGCGCGACCCGCTGGACCAGCCCAAGCTATTCGACCACATAATGAAGGCTTTACTGACCTTGATGGCCGGCTCCGTGCTGAAGGATTTGGAGGCCAACGTGAATGTCATCCGGGGCAGCAATTTGGATTGGACGGTCGTGCGCTACCCGCGCCTGACGGACGGCGAGCACACGGGTAAGTACCGCGTGGGGTATATTGGGAAGGATTCTGGCTCACAGCTCTCACGGGCCGACGGGGCCGATTTTGTGTTGAAGGAGCTGCAGACCGGCGAATACCTGCATAAAATGCCGATGGTGAGCTATTAGCACGAAGTAGATTTGATCTGTTGAGGGAGTTGGTGTGATATTCGCAGTTGATGACCAACCTGATGCCTAAAAAACTCTGGCTTTTACTGCTTTTCTTGGTCATTTCGGCCGGATTGCTCCTCTCGCTGCGGGTGATTCCAAGGTACTTACCACTAACAGGTACCGAGCGCAGGCTGGCGGTGCAGGGCGTCTCTACGAACGCGGACTGGACGCCCATCGTGCGGAGGGTAAATGGCCTGGACATGCTCCTCGTGCCGGCAGGCTGTTTCCAGATGGGCGCCACCGATAGCCAGCTTCAAGAAGCCCTGGCATCGTGTGAGACGTATTACGGGGTGTATGGCTGCCAGCACAGTTTCGAGAACGAGCAGCCTACCCACCAGGTGTGCATCACAAAACCATTTTGGATCGGCCAGACAGCGGTGACCAACCGGCAATATGGCTCGAGCTCACATCAAAATATCGGATCCATCATCCCTGAGCCTGACTGGCCGCGTGAATCGGTGACTTGGCAGCAAGCGGCGGATTTCTGCCAGGAGCGTGGGGCGCGCTTGCCTACCGAGGCTGAATGGGAATATGCCGCCCGCGGTCCGGATGCGCTCATCTATCCGTGGGGGAATATCTACGATATCCACAAAGCGACGCTCAGAAAAATCAGCCCGGCGCCGGTGGGTAAGAAACCAGATGGCGCCTCATGGGTTGGAGCGCTGGATATGGGCGGCGGCATCGGTGAATGGGTGGATACTTGGTATGGTGCCTACACTTCTGAGACACAGACCGACCCCACAGGGCCACCGCAGGGGGAGCTGCGCATCGTACGGGGCGGCGATTGGTTTGCACACGCGGCATATTTTGTGCGCACGACTTTCCGTGATCCAAAAACCCCGGACTTTGCCACCTCATCTGTAGGCTTTCGCTGCGCCGGCGATTTCCTGCGATGAACCTCGGGTCTGCCTCCGAGTGGATCATGTTGCGCGTTTTGCCATCCATCAAGTAGCGAATGTCCGCGCCCGCCGGCGATTTCGCATCAGGACGCTCTGGAAGCATGGTCGTTTTCATATTCTACCCACCTTTGCGGCTAGAGTGGATGGCGAAAGTTGTTCTTGCTCGATATCACGTATCACCCTGGCCGGATTCCCGGCAACGACTGTGTTCGCAGAAACATTCCGGGAGACGACTGCCCCTGCGCCGACCACGGCATTGCGGCCTACCCGCACTCCTGGCAGGAGGATGGCACCACCCCCTAACCACACATTGTCCTCGATCACGATCGGTTTGGCTACTTCCCAGCCCTGGTTCCGGGCTTCCGCCCGAAGGTCATGGGCGGCGGTATAGATCTGGACGGCAGGCCCGATCATGACATGCCGACCAATGTGCACCTCGTTGCAATCCATAATGGTGCACTGGACATTCAGGAAGACATGGTCGCCGATATAAATATTCCGACCGTAGCTGCAGTGGAAGGGCGGCTCTATGAACGAGTTCTGACCGATCTGTCCCAACAATTGTTGGAGGATGGAGTAGCGTTCCGGTTCAGCGGCGGTCTGATAGTAGAGCCGCAGCTGTAGCTTCGCCTTTTGGCGTTCGGCTTCCAGGTCGGGATCGAGACAATTATAGCTCTCTCCGGCCAGCATTTTCTCTTTTTCGGTTCTCGAGGGCATTGCGTGACTCCTGTTCTGTACCTGACCAGGATTCCGATGAAGCTACCTACGCCGGACTGCCAACCCCCAAACGACCAGCACGCCGGCGGCCAGCAGGGCGACTGCCAGCAGCGCGCCCATGCTGGAAGTATTCGCTTTGGATTCCGCGGTTGAGGTCACGGAGGCCGTTGGAGAGAAGGCTGCCGTCGGCTGCAGCGTTGGTGTGTGTGGAAGCGGGGTGCGGGTGACGGTTGGCGTGGGCTGGGCGGGGGTGGCACGGGGGTTTCCGTCGGCGGCGGCGTGACGCGCAGGAGCAGCTGCTGCCCGGGCCGGATGATGGAATCGCCGAGTCGAGCCCATTCCAGGCCATCAGTTCGGTCAGGCTGACATCGTACAGGTCGGCGATCCAGGCCAGGTATTCGCCGCTCGCTGACAATGTGATAGTACCTGCCGTCGCTGGCCGGGGTGAGTTTCTCGATAGGCCGTGAGCGGGCGCGGGGTCGGGCTGGGGGTCACCTTGCCGGGATCGATCAGCAATTTCTGTCCGATCTGCAAGGGCCAATCGACCTGCAAACCGTTCAGGGCCAGGATGCGTGTCCACTTTGACGTTGTACGCCTCGGCGATGCGTGATCAGCGCCTGGTAGGGCTGCACTTCGTGTACGATTTTGCCCTCGGCATCCGGGGTCTGCCTAACAGGACCATCCCGACCGGGGTGGGGGTGGCGTAGCCTTCGGTGCTGGTGGAGGGGATGAAGAGCTTCTGCCCCAACCAACAGGCCATCCTCCCGAGAGAGATTGTTCCAGACCTCCAGGTCTCGGATGGTAATTTGATAGGCGATGGCAATCGACCAGAATGACTGCCCGGCCTGGACGATGTGGTAAATCCTGCCATCCGGCGTCGGGCGTGGCGATCTTGACCGGGATGATGATCTGCGAGACCGGAGGGTGCTGGGTTTGCACCGCTCCCGGGTTCAGCACCCGGCACGGTTTGTATTCACCGCAGGCCTTGTCGGAGGTATAGGCAGCCTGCAAGATGTAATAATATCTGCCTTCGGCAGCCTGGGCCACGCCCGCGCCCACATGGCAGTAAGCCGGGTTGATGGCCGGGCGCATGTGCTCGGGATCGGCCCAGACCTGCATGATCTCATCGATGCCCATATTGCCGACGGCGAAATTCTCGGTCGCCCAGACGGTCGCTCCGCCGCCATAGCCGGCCGCAGCGATGCGGCCGCGCACATCGCCGATATGCCAGGACATATTGTTGGCTGCCATGATCTCGGCGGTGTTCTGCGCGACGGCGTTGACAATCGGGTCTTCGATCAGGGCGGGCAACCCATGCGGAGACGCGCAGGGTGTTCATCGCCAGGATCAATTCGCTGCGGGATACGGATCCCGATTGAGCCAGGACCTTTGGTTGGTAGGCTGGTGCAGCCAGCAACCAAACCAGCAGCAGGCAGGTATGGAGGATGGTTTGAATCGTTTACGATGGCTTTTTATCATGCGCCACTATCCGTTGGCTTGCCAGGAACGAGTCTATCACAAGTTATTGCGGAAGAACTCCACCGTGCGCAGCATGGCCTGGTCGAAATAGGGCGAAATCAGATTGTGCCCGCCGCCTTCGTAGCTGTATAACTCGTATGCTTTGCCATTTTCCTGCAGCACGCCAGCCAGATCGAAGGAGTAGCCGATATTCACAACGGTGTCATCCTCGGCATGATGGAGTTGCAGCGGTCTGTTGAGATACTCGATATTTTCTGTGAGGGAGACAGCCTTCCAGAATTCCACCCCGGTGTCTGGCCTTCCATATGTTTCGAAGATCTGCTGCGATCTCCTGCGCGGGCTGGCGGCAGCCTGGTCGTCGCTGCTTTCCGGCGGCCGGTAGGTGGTATCGTTGATGCCGTATTTTGCCAGGTCCATCGTAGCTGTAGACTGCCCCAGCCCAGATCACCCCAGCTTTGACTTCCGGCTCGACGAGCATCGCCCGCAAGACCAGGTTGCCGGCCATGCTGTGACCCCACATGCCGATGCCTTGTGGATCGATGATGTCCAGCGTCTGCAGGCTCTTGAGGGCGGCGATCGAGTCGATGGTGTAGCCGGGCGAGAAATACGACCCGGAAGCTTCTCCCTCGGAGCTGCCATGTCCGCGGTAATCGATCTTCATGACCACAAAACCATCTCGCGCCAGGTAATCAACGTATGCCGTGTAGCGTTCTGCGGTCCGGTAGGCTTCCGGCGGGATATAGCCGTGGTTGAACACGATCGCCTTGAACCGGCCTGGCGGGGGGTCCGCCGCCGGGATGGTCAGCAGGCCATAGATCTTGTTTCCTTCCGAGAGATAGCTGACGATGTACTGGTGGTAGTAGAAGGTCGGGTCAAGCTCCTGCTCGAATGTGATCGCACTGCCGGTGATCTCCAGCTCACGCAGGTACTCGATGGTGATCTCCCTGCCGACTTCGAGGGCTGGCGCAGCTGCCGTTGGAGCCGTCGTTGCTGTGCCTGTTGGTGCGTTGGTGCTGGTCGGAATGCCTGTGCCGCTCGGGCCTACGGTGGGTGAGGGTGCCGCGGTGATGCTCGCAGGCGCCGGGTCGATGCTCGTCGGTGCGGCGCCTGCAGCGGGCTGGATGGCGGTTTCGGCTGGAAGAGGCTCGGCAGGTGCATCCGGGAGGATAGCAGCAATCCCAGGTGGGGGCGATTCGCCAGCTCCAGCGCGGCTGCAGCCCGCGGTGAACGACAGGAAAACCAATAGAAGGGGGATCAGGTATATTTTCGAAGCCATAGCTGTAGATCTTTTGCGTAGTTTGGGGATGCGCCTACGCTACAACCCAACCGATTGTACCTGCTGTTGCTTGCACCCTACCTGAATAGTAGGTTAGAATCTTTGCCAGCTTCAACTAGCGCGGGATTATTGGATAAACCTTCGGTTAATATCTCTGCTTGATAATCAGGAGAAAACCATGAAATCTATAAAGGACCAACAGCAAGCATTACCGGTGCGCTCATCTCGCAGCTCGGCAGGCTGGCCCGAGGAAGTGCTCCCGCTGTTCGAGCGGTCGATCACCACGGAGTACGCCTCGCTGACTGCCAAAGGCCAGCCGATCACCTATCCGGTCACGCCGTATATTGGTGATGATGGCCTGACCCTGGATGTCTCCACCGGGCTGACCTATCCCAGCAAGGCAGAGCGCGCCCGGCGCAACCCGAAAGTGGCGCTGCTGTACTCCGACCCGACCGGATCCGGCTTGAGCAAACCCCCGGTGGTGCTGGTCCAGGGTCTGGCAGCCGTCCGCGATGCGGACCTGCAGGCCAACACCGACCGCTATATACGCGAGAGTTTCGCCAAGCTGCCGGAGGCTTACTCGGGGACGCCGGTATTCCTGCTGCGCAGCATGACATGGTATTTCGTGCGCATTTGGATCCAGGTCACCCCATTGCGGATGCTGTGGTGGCCGGATGGGGACCTGGAGCGCCAACCAGAGCGCTGGGAAGCAGCTGAAGGTCTCGCTGCCACCGAGTCGGACCCCGCCCCGCAGGGTAAGCCTCTCGGAACATGGCATCCAGGTGTGGCGGATTGGCGTCCAGGGGCGGATTACGCCGTCCAGAACATGGGCGACCCGGTGCTTACGCTCGTCGATGAGGATGGGTTCCCATACCCGATGCGCGTACGGGGGACAACTCTGGCTGCGGATGGTTTTCTGTTCAATCTGGTTTCAGGATTACCAGGCGACCTTCAGGGCGCGGCCAGCCTGACCTTCCACACCCATCCGGAGAATTTCACCAGCCAGCAGAACATGGTGTTCAGCGGAGTTGTGGAAGCAGGGGGGAAGTTCGTCGTTGAGAAGCAGCTCGGCGACTGGTCTCTGCCCGCTTCCAGGCTCAAGGCAACCCTGACATATTTCGACCGCAGGCGCAAGCTCGTTCCGCGGTTGAAGGAAGAGGCCCAAAGGCGCGGGCAGGCGGTACCAGTACTGAAATTCCCGTAGAAAGATCCCAGTTTGCGTGTAGCCGAGGGGTTATTTGGAGGGCGTGGATCGCAGGAGGAGATACAGGACTGCACTGCCCAGCAAGGCGGCGATGATCCCCCCGAGCGCTAGGCTGTAGTATCCAGATAGCGTTGTCGAGTTGATCAGGTCGGCCGGGACGTTAGCATCTGTAAAGTAGTTATTGAACTCGTTCCATTTCTCTGATACCGCTGTGACCCCCAGGAACCCGCCGGCACCCCAGGCAAGCGCAGACAGACCGGCGGCTGCCCAGTGGCGTAGGGTAAATTTCCAGCCAATGAATATTCTACCGGCGATTGCGATTAAAACAATCGCCACAATCACGATACCGAATATGAGCAGTACTAGCATTGTTACTTACCAGATCCTTCCATGCGCAGGTGGGAAATCTAACGGGAGACCCGTATAATCGCCAGGCTGTTGACCAGCCCAGCGAGTGCCACCGCTGCCAGCGGCATCAACAAAATTTCTTCTGAATACAGACTTAGGTAAGCCGGCAGCGACCAGGCTGCTGCCAGCGTTACCGATAATACCCACTTCAACTTGGGCTTGTCTCTAGCGAGCACTTGCCCGGTGGCAAAGCCGGCCAGCGCCCAGCCGATCAGCAGGCTGAAGAACGCATTGGTGATCTGTGCCAGGAATAAGGCAAACAGCCAGCCGGTGATATATAAGACCGTTACAGTGATATATGGATTAGCCAGTATGGTAGAGATAATCCCCGTTGCAGACCTGGGGGGTGTCATGGACCTGGACCGTTGAGAGGTCCCTGCTGGAACATCGACTGGCGGGATGGAGACGGCGAGATTTGGATCACCGGTGACCATTGAGCCGGGCAAACCGGTATCGGGAACTGGCAGGTAGCGCTCGAGCAGGTAGAGCACCAGGCAGAACACTCCCCCCCCAAGAATGGCTGCCAGGGCTATGCTGAAATACCCGGCAGGATTTAACCAACTGATTACATCCGAGGGGAGATATGGCTCAACAGCAGCTGAAACAAATGTCTCCCATTGATCTATAAACGGAACTGCGCCAAGGTAACCCCCTATCGTGCCGGCAAGCCCTGCCAGCAATGCCATCCCGACCCTGCGGATGTCGAGCAGGCCAACCAATACCACCTTCTGGTTGAGAAGTAGCTGGGGGCGAAGTAGGATAGCAAGGCCAGTGATGCAGTAGTACAGGTAGTCGGCGGCTAACATGAAGATTTGGGTTTGAGTAAGCAGTGACAGATATATGGGTATCGCCCAGATCACTGCCAGGGTGGCTGATGCAACCCATCGGTAGCGGGGTGTTGTGCGGAAAAGCAGGTATCCCGTAACTAAACCTGCCACCCCCAGACCAATAAAGTAGCCGATCATATTATTAAGGATCAAGGCGAACAGCAAGGCGGCTACCTGGCCCAGGCTTATGCCAGCAGCAACGAGCATATAAGGCAACGGGTCAACTGCGACAGTTGTAAGACCAGCCTTTGGCTGGCTCGGAGATATTGGCACGGAAGCGTCGGGCGTCCTGGAAGTCAATTCGACGGTCTGGCTCGCTGCGGCCCGCGCAGGCTCAGCGGTCAGAGACTGTTCAGCTTGAGGCGTTATTTCGGGCGCATCCTGGACCTGTTCTGTGGGAAGGGCAGCCTCCGGGGTGGCTGCCGGTACAGCGGTTTCCGGTGCTTCGATTTCGGGTACACCGATCTCTGGCACGGAGGAGACGGTCGCAGCCGTTATGGCATGGCCTTCCTCTTCCTGGGGTCCCAGGCTCGCCAGGACTGCCTGGGCAGCAGTGGATACATTGCGGCTGTCGTCCTTTGACAGTTGCTCCAGTGCGAGCCGGGCGGAAAGTGCCATACCGCGATCGCTGCCGGAGAGCAGGCGCTGCAGGTCCTGTACTGCTCCCTGGCGGACGCCGGTGAATGGGCTCTCGAGGGCACTCCGCAGCTCGGCAGGCAGATCAACCGGTTGGATTACCGGACTTGGGTTGTGGGCGATGACGATGGTACCCTGCTGGCGGTAGGACCATTTGGCGGGCGTCTGGCGGGGGGTCTCGGTGACGACCTTTTCGTAAACATAATCGTAGAGCTCATCCAGGGTGATCTGCCCGTCGGCATCCGTATCGGCTGACCCGCTGCGCAAACCCTCCACCAGATGGCGGGTGAAGACTGAGGTCTGCGCTTCGCCGACCAGGTCATCGCCCTCCCAGGCGTATTGGGTGGCATCGCTGGCAGTCAGGATGATGCGCCCGTAGCCCTTGCCCTCGAATGTCGTAGCAGTACCAACGCTGGCACCCAACCCGCCTTTGCTGCGCCCGTATGCACCACTGTGGCAGCAATCTAAGACAAGGACCTGGCGGCGGGAGATGCTGCGGTCCATCAGGCTGGTGATGAAAGGCGCTTCGATGGAGGTGGCGCTGAGCAGCTCGCGTTCGGTATCCTGGACAGCCAGATAGAGCTGACCGTTATCGTCCAGGACGCCGTGCCCGGAGAAGTACAGCAGCAGCAGGTCATCACGTTGGTTGTTGTTGAAGAAAGAAGCCATCGAGCGCCGCACGGCTGCGAAGGGCTGGTTTTCGAGGGCATCCACCCGGTCGAACCCGCCGATCTGGGGGTCGCGCAGCAGCTCGCCGAGCTGGCTTACATCCTGGGGTGGTGAAACCAGCTTGGCCAGGCTGGGGTCGTGGTATTCGTTATTCCCGATCAGCAGAGCAAGTCTATGAGACATCTGGAGTGAACCCGATCTAGTAAAGCGATGATAGGATCCAGCAGATGGCTTTGACGATGGGGAGGAGCCTGCTGGTTATTCGTACCTACATTGTAGTATTTTTCCGCAAAATGTCAAATTATAGGGGTGATTCAAGCGTTTTGAAGCATGTGGTTGAAGACAGCCATTGCCAACTTGGTGTCCTGACAGGCACGGTGAGCACCCTCGATATAGATGCCGCACTGGCGGGCGGCATTAGTCAGGCTTTGCCAGCGGGGTGTGCCGTAGCGGCCGCGGCTCTGGCCGTAGAAAGCGGCATATAGGCGCATGATGCAAAAGGAGGAGAACAAATTCTCCTCCCAGGGGATGCCGTATAAAGCATGCGTCTGGCGCATCATTCGCAGGTCGAACTCAGCATTGTAAATTCCAACGTAGTGCCCATGGAGGAGCTCTTCTACCTTTGGCCACACCTGCTCCCAGGAGGGGGCATCACTCACCAGCGTGTCGGTAATATTGTGCACCAGAACAGCGTCCCAGGGGATGCTGCGTGTGGGACGTACCAGAGAATCGAACAGCACCGACCCGGAGCTATCGATCAGGCAGATCTCGACGATCTGGGCGTCCGCGTGCAGTCCGGTGGTCTCAGTGTCCAGGAAGAGTGGGTCAAACCCGTTGTAGTAGCTGGCGTGCTGGACCGCCCGCAGCCTGTCGCTGGATGGCATCTGGCCTCGATTGTCTTTATTGCGCCAGCCGCGCCTGGAAGCCCGCCAGGTCGGTAGCGATCAGGGAATCGACCAGTGCCCGGACTTGGTTAAGCCCAAGCCCCGTGCCAGAGACCAGGTAGTAGTTGCCATTCTCGGTCCAGTGCAGGCTGACCCCACCCTGAGACTCGAAGGAGTAGCCCGGCTGCCCGCGCGCCTGCAGCGGGGTTCCGGAGGCGGCGGCAGCCTCCCAGGCAACCGAAGCCGCATCCCCGCCCATGATCTGTACGCCCTGTGTCTCGCCGTACAGCTCCAGGCTGAAACCGGTCGCATCGGCATACGAGCGCTCTACATCAACCGCTACACCCTGCGCGCTCGGCTCCAACCAGAAATAGGTCAGCGTGGAGATACCAGTGTTCTCCAGGCCGCTCTGCATCTGCTGCGGCATGAAGACGGTCGAGCCGGAAGGGCTGGTGTCTGCGGGTGGGGCTGCTGAAGCGTCAGATTGACTGTCAGCCGGTGCAGTAGTGCCCGTGGGGGTGTCCCCGCCGAAAGGAAGATTGCATGCTGACAGAAGGCTGGCTGCCAACAGGCAGGCCAGGAAAATGGTAAGTGTCATTGCTGTACGCTTTGCCATGCCGCGCTCCTTATAAGTCATGTATGATCGCACTGCAATAACAGCACTTTAAAAACCGAAATAGGCATTCGGACGTGCGGAAAACGCTCTCCGGCAGGTCAACAATGCCTTCAGAAAAGAGGCAAAAGAAAGGTCTTGGTGTTGGGGGTTGGCATTCGGACCCTGTTCAGCACCCATTTTCTGTCTTGCTAGCTTTCTTTGCTCTTCCCAATAATGGTGAATGCGGCGCACGTTGGTCATGGCGGCCGATGAGACCATCAAGCAAGTCATGCGGAAGAGACCTCGGACTGGCAACTTGCCAGCCGGGAAAGGATGTTTGACTTCTCGGACCGTGCCTTCGATGGCAGCTCTGGGGTTCTTGCCATCCTGCTTGCTCTGCCGCATTTTGCGTCGTCGTTGGGACACAGCCATCTGTTTGGGCGTAAATCTCAAGCGGAAGGCGGCCCGCTTCTTCCCAGGCTGAGCCGGGCAGCGTGCTTCGAGATGAAAGGGACAGCTCAGACAGACGGCCGGGTCGAAATCCGCTTGATAACTACCTCCCCGACGGCTCAGTTCGACCGCCACAGTTTGTCCCTGGGGGCAGGTAATGCGGGTGGGAACGCCCTGCTCATCTTGCTCGATCTCGAAATCGGCTAAATACAGCTTGTTGGGGTCCAGGATTTTGCCATTGATGCCCGTTTGGATCTGTTCCACCTGGTGCTGCCGCAGGGCTTGATCGACCTCGGGACCGGCATAAGGTCCATCCGTGTAGAGCGTCTCCAAACCGGTGCGGTCCTTCAAGTCGGGCAAGGCGGCCAACAACAGGCTGTTGTCGTTGGTGTTGTTGGGGGCCACTTGTACTTTGGTGATCAACTGGACTTCATTCTCCGGGTCGCAGGTTTCGCTCAGGTTGGCCACATAACCTTTGTAGTCTTTGGAACCTTTACGACGAAAAGTGGCTTCCAGGTCATCCACTGATTGTAAACTGTCGGCTGACAACTCCTGGTTGCGCTTGGGAGATACCCTCCGCTCCTGCAACTGGAAATGGTCGTCAAAGAAACGCTCCAGCACCTGATAGGCCCGTTCTTGAGCGTAACCTGGGCGCAGTTCTTTCAAAAGATCATAGATCACCTTTCCGATCTGCTCCAGGTGGGTCTGCATGGCTTCTTTGCCTTTGATCCGGTACACGTACTGCCCTGAGTGGCCTTGCACATACGGGGCCAAGATTTCCCCATAGCGCTGCTGGTCATCTTCCGAGAGGCTGCGCTGCATCCGCTGCACCGCTTCCACCAAGAGCTGTAAGCGGCTCATCTCTAGAATGTTGCTGGCGATCTGGGTGCTGTCCATGCGCTGTTTGCCCGTCTTGACCTGCAAGGTCGTCAATTGCTGATCGGTGATGGCCTCAAAGGCTTGGGCCAGCAGGTTCGTGCCTTGTTCCAGGTTGTAGCGGCTCAGTCGCTCGCGGAAGTAATACAGGGTCCGCAGATCAAAGTCGCTCTCGTTTAGATCATGGATGCCCAAGGCATAACGCACTTGCAGATCAAAGCAGAAATGATCATATAGCTCTTCGTCGCTCCACCCAAAACCTGCTTTGAGCGTCTCCAGCCCCACCAACCAGTTGACCGGCACGTTCGGCCGGGAAGGATGATCGACGTACAAGCCTGCAAAGGCATCTTCATCAATCCGGCTGAAGAAGTCGCGATAAAAGTCCTTGGCCGAGGAGGTCGCTAATCGTTTGCGTTTTTTCTCCGGCAGTTCGTTAACGTTGCTGATCAAGAGCGGTTGCAGGTGGCGCTTATTAGGTTTGTACATCTTTCAGACCCTCAGTATGGTTTCGGTCTGATTATATTAAAAGTCCTCACTTTGAGGAGGGTAGATACTGGACCAATTTGGTCTGGTCGTTTTTGCAGTGGGATCATGTATGGCTGGATAAACATCCAGGTTTTATGATTAGACGCTTTCTAATAAGAGAACGATCCGACCCATAGTATTTTACATCGTCATGGGCGAACTGTCAGCCATCAGATTTGATAATCGTGATTTGACTAACGCACTTGGGGGAAAGTCGGGGGTGTTTTGGTGGGCTGTGCTCGCCAAAACACCCCCGATTTCCTCGTGAACTGCGTAACTTCTACGCGATTTGAAAATTGGGACCTTCAATGTCAAGGGACGATCACCGTGCGGACGGTGTGCCCCTCGAAGTGCTCCAGCTCGTCCAGCACTGCGTTGATAGCCTCCGCATCGAGCGGGACGGTGCGGCTGACCGTATTGGAGAGGTCCAGGTCGCCGCGGCGGGCAAGCTCGATGAGTAAGGGAAGCTCGGAGAGCAGGTGGTCGTTTGAGCCGATCAGCTCCACCTCTGGACCGAGCAGCTCGCGGTAGGTGTCGATCTGCATGGGCCTGGCGCTCAACCCGACGATCACCGCCCGCCCGAAGACCGCCAGCGAGCGCAGCGCCTGGTGCATGGTCACTGGCAGACCGATCATCTCCAGGGAGACATCCACGCCAAACCCGCCGGTGAGCTCCCTGATCTGCTCAGCGGGGGGGTGGTCTGGGTCGGCGGCGCTGACCGGGCGCGCTCCGTATCCAGCTGCCAGCTCCAGCTTAGCCGGATCGACGTCCACGGCATAGACTTCCAGAGCTCCCAAAGCGAAGGCGAGCTGCACGGCTGAGAGACCTAACCCGCCGATGCCGAAGACCGCCACCCGCTCACCGCCGCGCAGGCGCGATTTGCGCAGGGCGTGCATAGCGGTAGCGGAGGCACACATAAGCGTGGCGCCGCCCTCGAGAGGGATCTCAGGCGGCAGGAGCAGGGCGTTGCGCTCGGGGACGGCGATGAACTCGGCATAGCCGCCGTCGGTGAAGTGCCCGAGCATCTTCCCGCGGATGCAGTACTGTTCGGCGCCGCGGATGCAGAACTCGCATTCGCCGCAGGTGACCAGGTAGTGCAGCACGACACGGTCGCCGGGCTTCAGGCGTGAGACCTGCGAACCGCACTCGACGACGACACCGGCGACCTCGTGCCCCAGAGTGAGCGGCAGCGGCTCGACCGGGGATACGCCTGCGCGGTAGTGAGCGTCGGAATGGCAGATGCCGGCGGCTTTGACCTTCACGAGCACCTGCCGGTCGTCCAGGGTGGGGATGGGGATGTCGTGCAGCTCGAGGGGCTGGTTGACGGCGACCATGCGGATGGCTTTCATGGGGATACCTCCGGGGTATTGTTGCCTTTGGTAGAGACGCCTCGCCGGGGCGTCTCTACGGGTGGCTCATGTTTTTGGATTTTCTTCGTCCTCGTCCCATTTGCGGGGATTGTCAAGGATGTATGCGCGGATTCGGTCCAGAGACGCCTGATCGCGGATGATATGGTCATAGAACTTGGGCTGCCAGGCGAAGGTGGGATGGGCGTTCTGGTGGGCCCACCCCCGGTACAGCGCCATTCCATCATTATACATCCGCGGCATGGTTGATCTCGGATGCGGGAGATGCGGGAATTTGTTAGGAATAAAGCCTGACCGCTAACTCGGAGATCTCATCCGAATTCTTGTCCCTCCACGCAAATCAGCGGCTGCGGCTGATCTTGTACTTGAACACTTTTGGCAGGTTGCTAACCGCTCCGGTCTCCCTCTGTTGGTGAATTGCTATCGAAAATCTACGTATACTTATCAATTAGAACACTTGTGCTAATTTAGTTTTTCTGCTACACTATTTACGGGCTAATGATGACAACCGGCGTGGAAAATGCGAGAGCGATTCTCGCAGCTGCGCCGGTTTCACATTTTAATCCACGCGATCCATTACCCCAACCGGTTGAGGAACTGGCCCCTCCTCAACCCCAGGGGGCAGGCGAACATCCTCAAGGACGAAATACCCCATGACCACGCTGTTCGATGATGATAAGCAAGCCGATAGCCTACAGGAGGAGATCGATATGCTGCGGGCGATCATCCGCCAGACGTACCAGATTGTGCAGGAGATCGACGACCCAGCGGCAAAGCTGCGCGGTTTGAATGCGATTGGTTTGGCATCAGACCCGGGTGGCTAACTTGATCAAGGTGCAGCACCAGCTCGGCGGTGGGCAGGACAGTGAGATCGCCCGGGCAATCGATTACGCCATCCGCGAAGCTGCCCGGCGGCTGGATGTGAAGCTGTGAATCCGAAACACTGCCCGGTTATTGCACATTCTGAGATGGTGCTGGAAGATGCCCAGCAACTGGCGGTCTCAATCCAGCGATTGCAGCGCTCTTTGCAGGCATGCCAGCGCTGCGAGTGCGCCTCCGTATGCGCCTTTATGCGGGATTTCAACGCTCAGTTCGATGCTGCTCTGCAGTATGTGATGGAGACCTGGAACCTGACGAGTACTTTATGAATGAATATCCGCCACGAACTCATGGCATACGTGATGATGGACATCACCAGGTTTACAGAATTACCTACGCAAATGCGCCTGCGCGGCTACCAGCTGGCGGTTGCCCGGGCGGTTCTGGAGTTGATCTTGAACAACCACGGTGACAGCCTGGTAGTGATGTTCCCACGCCAGTCGGGGAAGAACGAGCTCCAGGCACAGCTTGAGGCGTACCTGCTGTCTTTATATTCCCTGCTGAATGCGGAGATCGTCAAGGTCTCACCAACCTGGAAGCCGCAGACCGAGAATGCCATGCGCCGCCTGGAGCGAGTACTGCGCAAGAACTATCACAGCATGAGCCGGTGGACAAAAGAAGCCGGGTATATCTACCGGATTGGCGCTTCCCGGATCTACTTCCTCTCCGGCTCACCCAGCACAAGTGTGGTGGGCGCGACCGCAAACCTGCTGCTTTCCTGCGACGAAGCCCAGGATATCAGCATCGAGAAGTGGGACAAGGAATTTGCTCCCATGGCAGCCAGCCGCAATGCTACGCGCATTTTCTGGGGGACAGCCTGGACATCGAAGACGCTGCTGGCAAGGGAGCTGCGCCTGGCGCGCAAGCGGGAAGAAGAGCTCGAAAAGCAGGGCAACGGACGCCACCTGGCTTTCGTTCTCTCGGCCGATGACGTCCGCCAGGAGGTGCCTGCCTACGGTGATTTCGTGGACGGGCAGATCGCCAGGTTGGGTCGTGGCCATCCGCTCGTGCGGACGCAGTTCTTCTCGGAAGAGATCGACAGCGAGAGCGGTATGTTCCCAGCCTCACGCATCGCTCTCATGCGCGGCAGCCACGCAGCGCTGGACGCCCCGCGGGAAGGGCGGATTTACGTCTTGCTGCTGGATATCGCCGGCGAGGATGAAAAGGCGCTCGAAGAAGGTGAAGCTGGGTTCCCAACAAACACAGGACGGGATAGCACGGCTCTTACGATTGCCGAGGTCGATATCGCCAGTTTGGGTGGCGAGGATAGCTTCGCGCCGACGTACAAGATCGTGCAGCGCCGCGAGTGGGTTGGAGTGAAGCACACCACGCTTTTCGGGCAGATCAAGGGCCTGGCGAACCACTGGCAGGCGCGTCTACATCGTGGTCGATTCAACCGGTGTGGGTGCAGGATTGGCCAGCTTCCTGGATAAGGCTTTCCCCGGCAAGGTTATCCCCTTCGTCTTCACCCAGAAGAGTAAATCCGACCTTGGATGGTCGTTCCTGGCTTCCATCGAGACCGGGCGTTACAAGGAATATGCCCCGGCTGACGACCTGCAGCGCAAATTCTGGCAGCAGGCTGAGCAGTGCCAGTCGCGTGTAATGGACGGACCGGGCAAGGTCCTCCGTTGGGGCGTGCCGGATGGTACCCGCAGCCCGGAGACAGGCGAGCTGGTGCACGATGACCTGCTGGTCTCGGCTGCCCTGGTCTCGGTGCTCGACGGGCAGGAGTGGGGGCTGGCACGATCCTCGGTAGAGTTTTTCGACCCGCTTTCTAACATGAACGAAATTTATTGAAAGGAGCAGCCATGCCAACCCTTAGAGACCGCATCGATGCAAGCATCGCAGCTTTCATGAACCCCACTCTCCCCCCTGAAGGGGGGAGCCGGAGGGGGTCGATCTCGAGCGATCCTTCGGATCGACCGTCACCAGCCGCGTCGATGACAGCCCGGGTTGGACAACGATCCAAGGATCGCTCAACACCGGCAGACCCCACGACCGCGATTTTAGCGAGATCCAGGCGCTCTACGAAGACGGGCTGACCGCCTTCCGTAAAAACCCGATTGCATGGAGAATCATCCAGACCACGACCAACTATATCCTGGGTGACAAGATCGTGGTCAGCGGAAAGCGCCGGGACCTGAACCGCTTCATTGAAGCCTTCTGGAATCACCCTAAGAACCAGATGGACCTGCGCCTGGCTGCCATGTCCGACGAGCTCGCCCGCGCCGGTGATACCTTCCCAGTCTTATTTCGCAACCCACAGAACGGCATGAGCTATATCCGCTTCATCACCAAGGACAGGATCGTCAAGATCGAGAGCGCAGCCAATGACTGGGAGACTGAGCACACATTCTACGAGGTCCAGGAAATAGGCGAGCCCAAACCCTGGATAGGCATCAGCCACCCCGAAGCCAGCTCACATGACGCCGTTATGCTGCACTACTCAGTCAACCGGCCCATCGGCGCGCTTCTGGGCGAGAGCGATCTGGTCACCATGCTGCCCTGGTTACAGCGCTACTCCAGGATGCTCGAAGACAGAGTCAGGCTGCATTGGGCTGTAAGAGCGTTCCTGTGGATTGTGACCGTGCCATCCAACCTGGTGCAGGCAAAGGCAGAGCAGTACAGAACCTCACCCGAGAGCGGCAGCATTATCGTGAAGGACAACGCCGAGACCTGGGAAGCCGTCGCCCCATCCTTGCACGCCTCAGACGCCCAGCACGACCTGCGCGCCGTCAGAAACATGGTCGACGCCGGCAGCGGATACCCACCCCACTGGCGCGGCGAGAGCAGCGACGCCAACCTGGCCACCGCCAGCGCCATGCAATCGCCCACCGAGCGCCATCTGGTCCGGCGCCAGAAATACTTCAACTTCATGCTGCAGGACATCTTATTCCACGCCTACCAGCGAGCAGCCGAGATCGGCAAGGCACGCCCCTTTACCAACTTTGCGGAGCAAGGCCTTGCGGAGCAAGGCGGCTACTCCAACCTGTTCGTGGTCGCTGCGACTGACGTATCCCGCTCCGACAACCACGAGCTCTCCCAGGCTGCCGGCCAGATCGCCACCGCCATGACGACGCTTTCAACCCAGCTGGGAGGCCGCTCCGAAACCTACAACCGCCTTGCCCTCGATCTGGTCACCAAGTTTGCCGGCGAGCCGCAATCCGAAGAAGTACTCCAGGCGATTCTGAAAGAAGCAGAGATAAACCGCCGGGACGCAGAGGATACAGAGAAAAACAATTGAGTCAATTTTAAGAAACTCCGCGCTGTCTGCGATCTCCGCGTTGAAACCGATCTATAGATCGCAAAGGAGCACCTACTTATGACTGAAATCTCACTCCTCTATGACGTTACCCCCGAACGCCTCACCCTCGAAGGCATCACCCTTGCCGGCACCGGCGAGAGACGCCGGTACGCCGCTCGCTTCGTTCGCGCCGGGCGCGTGCGCGCTGCCGGCAATCGGACCAGCAACATCGAAGTCACCGAGCAGGCTCTGACCAGTGCTTCGAACAAGAAGCTATTCGACGGCAAAGCCGTCTTCATCGACCATGCCGGCTGGTTTGATCACCCCTCTCTCCGCAATCTGGCCGGCGTCACCAGCGAGAGCGCCTGGGACGCCTCAGCGCCACCCCGCCCCCTTTCACCCTTCAGGTGAAGGGGTGAAAGGAATAGACCATGCCTAAGTCAGAGTACGACGAAATAGAACCCACCGACCAGACCGAGATCGATCGGGTGATCCTGGCTGCTCATGCCCTGGAGCTCGATTCTCCAATCATCCAGTACAGGATCGTAGGGTCCAGGATAGAGCTCTGGACAGCCCATGGCGGACCGTACACCTACGAACCGGAGCCGGCCGCAAAAACCGCGCCGGCTAAACCTCCGGCTTCGAAGAGCAAGAAACAAAAGTAATTGACCAACCCCCCACCAGGAGATTTTCATCATGGCATCCTCAGGACAAAAAACCATCACCACAGCCGGCACAGCCGAGCGCCTTCACGCCGGCCTGATCACCAACGGCGCCGTCATGGTCAAGGCGCTGCCAGGCAATACAGGCAATATGTTCGTTGGCAACGTCAGCGGGGACGTAAGCAGCTCGAACAGCTTACCACTGGAGCCAGGCGACGCGGTTGTTTTCTCTTCCGTCGCCGACCTGCGCGAGATCTGGGTAGACAGTGCGGTCAATGGAGAAGGCGTCGCCTGGTTATTGCTGGGTGTGTAGCCGCACCTTCATGTTACTTGCAGCTGCTTTCTACTTCTCTCTCTGCGCGCTCAGCATCTATCTTGTGAGGTAACTATGCCCAGCAGGCGACTTCAAACCATCCTACCCATAATCACCGGCAGCAACCCCGTAAGCAAGCTGCGCGGCAAGCTCTCTCATGGAGCTGTGAGCCAGATCTGCTCGTTGCAGTACGTCGACGCGACCACGTGCTATGTGTGGACGCCCATAGACGGCACGATCTATTTCTGCCGCTGGGAGCTTTCCTTGCTGGCGTCTGGAGCCTGGACACGTTCGAACCTCAAGGTCTTTCGCGTCATGGATGCTATCAACAGGGACGACGGAGGCATAACCGAGTCCGGCAGCTGGAGCGCACCAGGCAGCACAGCCAATGCCCTCGGCAGGGACTACCGCAGCGACAAGAATGTCGCTGCTTATGCCGAGTTCACTGTGACCGGCGTGGAGCGAGTCTATATTACTTACGAGCGGAGATCGATCTGCGGTCACATGAAGGTGCTGGTCGACGGAGCGCCAGGCAACTGCTCAGATCTTACTCTGGTGGGTGCAGATATGTGCCTCGATTGCTACGGTGCGGTGACGGCAGTCAACTTGTGGGGCTGTGTGGCGCAAGACTTAGATCCTGCTTCATCCTATACAATCAGGATCGCTCCGCAGGGCACCACCAGCGGGGGGTCCGATACTTATATGTATAGGGAAGGCTACGGTGTGCCAGTGTCGGCGTTCTCAGATGCGAACGAAACCGTTTCAAATGACAACGAGGAAGTCGCCCACATCGAGACCGGAGACAATGGTTATGCCTACCAGTACCGGCCCACCGGAGCAGCCGGCTACGAGTTCACCGGCTCAGACCACCAGAACGAAGCCATCGCAGCTGTGACCTGGAAGGACGGCGCCGGCGCAGATATTTCTGTGTCGGTAGGGACGCCCTTGAATGATGCAGCTGAAGTGGTCGTGAACCAGACCGGCACGGCCAGGCACAGCGAGACCGGCGCAACCGATCATGCAGCTATCGATACCACGTTGCTGTTTAGCTATCAAGGCTGCCGGCAGGACGTAGAGCACACCTGGTCAACCGATGCTTTGCTTTTGAACGCTTATGTCGGGATGAGCGTAGGGCGCTCGAACATGGAGCGCGGCCATATCGCAGACGGCAGCACCACCGTTAACACCCTCACCGCCGATGACGATTCTCTGGCCGGCGAGATCGCTTCGAGGCTGGCTCTCTTCTGGGATACCACGCATGATTTCGTCTTGCAGGATTACATCATCGACCCCGCCAGCGTGAACCACTGGCAGGAGAGCACCAATTTTTGCTACATCGAAGATAAAGCCGCCGGCAACAACAAGATCTATTTCCAGCGCTTGGCTTCGGGGAGTTTACTCGCCACCGAGGTCTGGAGCGCCAGTTATCTTTATGCGGTCAGCTTGTACCCTTCGTTCAGCCCGTGACGCCGGCGCTCTCTACGTTGCTGCGCAACGCGGTGATCCGGCGAACGCTGGGCATGGCTCGCCGAGGGGCTCGCCTGCTCCAGCGACCGCTGTTTTTCGCTCGCGCCGCCAAGCTCCACCCGCGTGGATGGATATCCCTGCGTATAGCTGGCACGCTGCTCCACTCGCCGAGGGGCTCGCTCCGCAGCTCCACCCGCGCCCTACCGTTCCGCTCGCCAAGCTTCCGGCAAGCCGGGGCTCGCTCCGCAGCTCATACACCAACCCCGCCCGAAGGGTGGGGTTGAAAGGAAAAACCCCCCATGACAGACCGCGGTACCCTTAGAGACGACATTATCAGGGAGAGCCTAGCCGATACCACCCAATGGCCAGACGCCACGCTCGAACAATGGATTAATGATGCAATCCGGGACTACTCTCATTACTTCCCCTATATCGTGGAGAAGACTTACAGCTTTACAGGAGCTGCCAGGTCCTTCACGATCAGCTCGTTCTCGCCGGCCCCGCTCCGCGTGCTTCGCGTGGAGTACCCAGACGGCCAAGAACCACCCCGTTACTTGACCCCCCTGGCGATGACAGACGCCAAGTTTTGGGACGGTCCGTACTACGAAACCCGCGGCATCCCGCCCACCAGCATCTTCATCGGCGAAGAAGCCGCCAACGGCGAGGACGCCGTTGTTCGCTATCAATCCATCCATACCATCCCCTCCGGGGATGCCAGTGTGTTGACCGTTCCGGACAACCACCATGAAGTTTTACGCCTCTTTTGTATCTGGAAGGCAGCCGAAGAGATCTTCCTGGCCGAGGAGATCGATCCCGATACCAGGGAGTTCCTGGTGTCACAGATGGGACTCAATGTTATAAGCACCGAGCGGATTTACAGGAACAAGCTCGAAGAGCTGCGAAGCACCAGCACATCCGAAATCGCCAGCAGCTGGCAGATGGATAGATGGGGGAGAATCTACTAATGGCAGCCACCAGAGTATCCGGGCAGCGCGTTACCATCACCACCGATCAGACCCTGCACACCGGCGCCGGCCGGCTGATGGGCTTCATGGCCAGCTCCAGCGCAGCCGCCATGCAAACCATCACCTTCGAGGACGGCGCTACGGTCATCCTGACCGTGTATTTGCCGGCAGCTCTTACCGGACCTTATTACGTGAGCTTTGCTGTCGGTGGGGGGAAGCTGGAAGGGGTGCCTTTTTCGACCAGCCTTATAGCGAATAAGGGCGCTGCCACGGCTGAGTTGAACGTTTGGTACGAGGCATATTAATAGCGTGCGAGGTGCGAAGTGCGGGGTGCGAGGTAAGTGTCAGGTGTCAAGTTGCCCGGTGTCAAGAGTTATGTAGGGGCGCAGCGAGGGAGATCATATATGCAGGCTTGGCCTCGATAGCTGCGCCCGGGTGGTACTTAAGACGATAACTGTATTTGATAATAAATTGGTAAAATTCTCATATCGGGTCATGAGAAGATTTGAGAAACGGCGCGCTGAAGCAGTGCAAGGCCTACAAACAAAGAAAACAAGGAGCGACATGCAAACAGCCGGGACACTTAAAGTACTATTCAGCCACAACCTGTGGGCGAACATGCTTATGCTAGAATGCTGCGCTGAGCTGACCGGTGAACAGCTCGATGCCACGATCTCCGGTACTTATGGATCCATCCGGGACACATTGGAGCATATCGTGAAAGCCGAACAGTCTTACTTCTCGCGCATCAGCACCGGTCAGCGGCACCACTTTCCGGAGGATGCACCGCCCATGACGCTGGCGGAGATGATGGAGATGTCCGGCAGGACCGGCAGTGGTTTGATCGAGTGGGCACCCAGGGTGGGTGCCGAGGATACGGTGATGATCGATTGGGATGACACACCGCGGGAAGTGCCGAAGACCATCCTGCTCACCCAGGCGATCAACCATGCCACCGAACACCGCGCCCAGATCATGGCAATCATGACGCAATTGGGGGTCGAGCCGCCGGAATTGGATAGCTGGACGTATTTCGACAAGCTGGAAATATAGACTAACCGCCAGACTATTTGATATTACCGTAGGTGTAGTACACGGATATCCACTGCGTAAGCGGCACGACCGTACGGGCATTATCACCCTGCTGCTGCTGACGTTCATTGGAGTTGAACCTACCGACCAGGCCGAGATCATTGCAGATTATGAGCTAAGCCGCGACCCCGAGTGGGAAGAGCTGCTGGCGCGCCATAAATCCTCTGTTCGGGATTGCCTGCTGGGCGCGATTGATGGGCTGGATATCGAGGGCTACCTCAAAATGGGTGGGGCCAGCCAGACCGATCTGGACGCCGTGCGCAGGCGGCTTCTGGGGTAGTTGGATCGCACTACCCTGAGCTATTTCTGCCTTCTGGGCGTATTCAAGACGAGTATCTTCTCGTAAAAATACTCCATATTCGGCGTATAATTTTAATCAGGACGAAATATTGCTGGATTTACCGAGAAGGCGCATGATATGCGCAGGTTGGGCGTTTCTTGAACCACAATTTTTGGGGAGGTAATCATGATCGTTCTGGCAACAATTCTCTCAGGTATGTCTATGCTAATGAGTGCGCTTTTCCTCATAAAACCTAAGGTTACTGTCGGATTTTTAGTATGGTTTCCACTTATCGCAGGCGCATTGTCGCCGATTTGGGGGATCATGGGAGCGGCTGGTGCTGTATTGGGGTGGGTATACCAAGCTCCCTTGTCTGTTCTCATGGGGATATTTGGCGCTGGCACGATGGTCTGGTATGTATGGGGATGTACCCGGGATCATAAGGGTTTTGAAAATGCCTTTGGCACCGGCTGGAAATACGCAATACCCCCTCAGCGAGCCAAGAATATGGTCAAGCGGCGCTGGTCATTTTATTTGAATATGAAAGCCTCTCCGGAGCCTCTCTGGGAGCGTGATATCCCTTTCTGGACGATTCGAGATACGGACAGGCAGCTGCTGTGTGACATCTGGCGACCAGGCAATGGCGACGTGTCCGGCCTGGTATTCGTCTACCTGCACGGAAGTGGTTGGGCTATCCTGGATAAAGATTTTGGTACACGACCTTTTTTCCGCCACCTGACAGCACAGGGACATGCTGTGATGGATGTAGCTTATCGTCTTATTCCTGAAACTGATATCTACGGCATGGTCGGGGACGCCAAGCGTGCTATTGCATGGATAAAGACCAATGCGGACAGTTATGAGGTGAACCCCGAAAAGATCGTATTAGGCGGCGGTTCTGCAGGGGCACATATTGCCCTGCTGGCAGGATATACGCCTGAACATGCCGAGTTTACGCCCGAGGATGCCAGAGGTGCCGATCTATCGGTGCGCGGATTGGTCGCCTACTACGCCCCCACGGACTTAGTGGCTGGATATAAACATTATGGTCTAAAACGGCAGCCCTCAGTGCCCATTGGGACAGAAGTTGATCCCAAAATGGCATTTAGTTATTTGGGCCGCTTGGACATCCTGTTGGGTGGTTATCCGGAGGACGTACCTGACATGTATCAATTGGCCTGCCCAACCACACATGTTCATTCCGGCTCCCCGCCTACGCTGCTCATGCAAGGGGACAAAGACTTCCTTGTTCCATTAGTCGGCACCCAGGCACTCTCCGCAAAACTGGTTGAATCCGGCGTGCCGGTTATCGATGTCGTCTTTCCGTGGACTGAGCACGGCTTTGACCTGCTGCTTCCGCAAATATCTCCACCAGCTCAGTCGGCGCTGTATGATGTGGATCGATTTCTTGCGCTGATGGTGAGCACGAATTGAGGAGTATATCCGTGGTTCATCACAACCACCCGGTATTTGAGCGCTTCCGTTGGGCAGCTCAGTTAATCAAAGGAGCTATTTGCAGTCCAGCGGCGATAAACCGAGCGCAGCTCCGCCACACTCGGGCAGAGTCTTAAGGCATATCGGCGTCAGGCATAAGCTGACCGGCGCACACACGTAGGCAGCTCATTTATTGCCTGTTAAAGGGAGGGTAAGCTCATGGGAGGTACAATCCTTCTTGGCAGAGGTCATGAAATCCTTGAAATACCAGAGGACTCGTGGGAGCAGCACCTGGCGCACGTTCCGCAGCACAGCCAGTCAAGATTGTGGTTCATGACCGATGCCCACCATCAATTTCGCTACTTTGTCGTTAATGAACTGGTAAACACTCAGAAGCCGGTTGAGCCAGACTCCATCTCTGAAAAAATGAATATGCCGCTCGAATCGGTGAAGCCAATCCTGGAAGATCTGGAGAGAAACCTGTTCTTCCTGGTTAGGGACGATCAGGGTGCGGTGATTTGGGCTTACCCGGTAACCGTAGAGGTCACAGCTCACAAATTGGTCTTCAGCAGCGGCGAACAGCTTTACGCTGCTTGAGCAGAGGACGCGCTGGCGGCGCCCTTCGTGCAAGGGCAGTTGAGAAAAGGTTTTCTATCCGTAGAAGTAGAAACTAAATGCGAACACTGCGATCGGGTCATGCACCTGAGCATTGACAGCAGTATGCGCTACTCGGTTCGTGAGAGGGACGCAAATCCACTGGTGTTTATGCCAGAGATCGATTGGAGTAGTTTCACAGAAAGCACCATTATCGTTGCATACTGACGAAATTCGGTTTTCTTCTGGTCAGAAGAACACGCAAGAGAATACAGAGCAGGCACAGAGCAGGTGGACGGCGAGTACCTGACCCTGGAACAATGTGCATATATGACCCCCATTGTGCAGGGTGCTCTATTCGCTTTCAAGTAAGCGCTCAAACAACCACCGTCCAAACCCGATTGCAGCCGACCTGGTTGAGTCAGTAAGGTATTTCGATCCTATATTCCCCAAAAATCCTGATGAACAGCACGGGCTTCTGTTTCTAATTCTGCTATAGGACCGTGTACCTCGACGCGGCGCTCACTATGGGCAAAGACTTCCCTGCAGGGGAGGTATAGATGTTCCGGGGATGGCCCAATGATGGCATACAGGTCGGTTTCTGCAAGGGCATATACAACCCGACCAATCTGACTCCAAAAGATTGCCCCAGCGCACATGGCACAGGGTTCGGTACTGGAATAAAGCGTAAATTGTGCGAGCTGGTCGGGCGAGAACTGCTGAGACGCAAGCCGGACGAGATTCGTTTCTGCATGACCGGTAGTATCTCGTCCTGTTACTACAGTGTTTTCCGCTTGCAGAACTGATTGGTCGCTTTCATTCACAAGCACAGCCCCAAAAGGATGGTTGCCGTTTTCACGGGCACGCCAGGCTACCGAAATAGCCATCTTGAGATGTTCAATATCGATATCGTTCATTGTGATACCTCTCGATTTACCGTTAGCTCTCATCCTTATTATATGCTTAAGTGCCTTAGAAGGCGTATAATGTTCACAGCGAATCCGGTTGTCACTCTCAGCTCACATTTTGAGTGGCTGTACCAATCCGTCCTGCGGCTAATTTCATCCCTGGAGCATCATGCGACCTGACAGCCCATTACCAGTTGTAGTACCGCCAGACTCAGGCAGAGTCTTGGAGCTGATCGGCGTCACGCATAAGCTGACCAGCCAGAAAACTGGGGGCGGCTATTACCTGTTCATAGCCGAGTTCGATCCTGAGAGCGGGAACAGGCTGCACGTGCACAGCTTCGAGGACGAGGTGGTGTACGTCCTGCAGGGAACGATCCAGATCAGGCTGGGCGATGGAATCCTGGAAGCCAGCCAGGGCGGCTCTGCGCACCTGCCCAAGGGCATCCCGCACGCGCTATACAACCCGTTGAAGACGCCGCTCAAGATCCTGGCGCTGGCAATTCCAGGCGGGATGGAACTGTTTTTCGATGAGCTCGAAGCCACCCTGCAGGAGGGGGGCATGGATGACGCAAAGCACCGGGCGATCTCTCGGAAATATGGCATAGAATGGTTGGAATAAGGCAGTGCAGGGATTCCTCGCCCCAAAGAGCGGGGCTCGGAATGACATACCATCTGAGGTAACAGATCCCTAGTTCGAGTTGACGATAACCAAAGGCAACAGCAGATAATCGGTGGCGACGAATGGCACTCCACCGGCTTCGTAGGCGCCGATGTCGCAGGGTCCGCTGCGCAGGTAGCCGCGCTGGTCGGCAGCCGGGCAGGTGAGGGGGTTGCCGTTGTCGATGGCCGGGCTGCCGGGGAGCAGCGCCGTGGTCTGGGTGGGACCGCCGTTATAGGCGAGCGCGCCGAGCAGCGGGTCGAGGTAGATCGGGCTGGGGGTGATATTGTTGTTGACGTCGTTGTTGTAGGTGGGTTTATAGCGCGGATGCTGGATGTTTTGACCCCCGTCTGCCATCGGGCGGTTGGTGTGGTAGCCCTGCCATTCGGTGGGCGAGGGCAGGGATTGCTCGTTGAGGGTGTTGTTCAGGAAGATGGTATTGCTGAGGGTGATGACAAGGTCCGGGTCGCTATCGCCCCCGCCGTGCAGCGCGCCAGCCTGGTAGGCGGCGTGGTTGTTGGCGAAGACGGTGCTGAGGATGTCGATCTTCCCGAGGGTGATCGCCATAGCCCCGCCCTGACCGACTGTATTGAACGGGGCGGAGGTGCTGTTGCCTTCGAAGGTGCTGTTGACCACCCTGCCGTGACCCAGGATATACAGCCAGGCGGCGCCACCCTGCCGTCCAGCCTGGTTGCCGTGGAAGGTGGAGTAGCCGATCTCCAGGTTGTCCTCGCCGGTGCCGCCGGCATGGTCGTCCTCGATGTGGTAGATGGCGCCGCCCTGCCCGTAGCTGCCGTCCAGACCCAGGGTTCGGTTGCCGGTGTAGGTGGAGTGCTCGTAGATGGCTTTGGTGCCCAGGTTGTCGGAGATGACCACGCTCAAAGCCCCGCCGCCGCGGATGGAGGTGTTGTTCTCGAAGAGCGAGCCGCAGACGTGCATGCGGTTGTTGGAAGCCGGGTTATAGCTGTTGCTGACGCCGTCCAGGTGGATGGCGCCGCCGTAGCCGCGCACGATGCCGCCTGAGGTGGAATCTACCGCCTGGTTGCCGGTGAAGCGGCTGTTGAAGACCACCAGACCGGTGGCGATACCGCCGAAGGCGCCGCCATTGCCTGCCAGATTGGCCTGGAAGACCGAGCCGGAGATAACCGTCTCGTAGGAGTTGTGCACGAAGATCGCCCCGCCCTGGTTGTCAGTTGTTGCCGTGTCGCGGGTGGTGTTGTTCTCGAAGGTGGCGTTGATGATATGTACGCGCGTGCCCGGATGACCGGCTGCCAGCGCCCCGCCGGAATGGTCGCCGGTGCTGCCGCCGGAGGGCGCTTTGCCGTTGATCAGACGGATATTCTGCAGCGTGACGGTGATATCGCCCAGGGAGGGATTGTGCCAGTCCTTGTGTAGGATGCGGTTTTGGTTTAATCCGTCCAGAGTGACCAGCCCGCCGCCGTCCAGGGTGGTATCGACAGTCGGGTTGAGCTGCAAGGTGAGGTCGATGGGGATGCTGATCGGGTTCGGGCCGCAGTCGAAGCTGATCTGACCGCCGGTGTCGAGGGCAGCTTGGATTCCAGCCCGGGTGCAGCTCGTGACCACGGTTGGGGAGGAGAGCGCAACCGGCTGGATGGGTGCGGCGCAGGTGGACAGCCCGCTGCCGAACGAAGGAGCAACAGGGGTGTGCGTATAGCCAGAATCGTGTGCTGCACCAGCTGGGACTCCAACAGCTGGAATCCATCCCACTGAGAGAACAGCCAGGCAGATTAGCAGTTTTCGTGTGAACGGCATGGGTCAACTCCTTGTCGTAGTTGTGACCGGGGTTGTTTACAGGATGATACTATTTAATTACAGAATTCCTGGTTAAGACCTGATAACTTTGATAGCTGAGACTTCCTCCCCAGCTGATTAGAGATCATTAATCAAGCAAGCTTAAAGAGTAAGTGTTGAGGAAAGCGTAGTAGAATGGGCATCCTGGAGAGACGGAATCTGAGAGATGAATACGATACAAAAATTGAAAAAGAATCTTAGAATCAGCTTATTTGTACCATTGGTAGTGCTCATTTCGCTCAGCCTGGCTTGCAGGCTGCCGGAGCTGCTCATGGATGGGGCAGAGACGCCTGAGCCTGTACCCGGATTGGGGGAGAGCGGAGATGCTTTCGAGCAGCCCACCGTTGCTCCCAGCCCGGCACCCGAGTCCTGCCTGGCAGGCACCTGGGAGATCAGCGGCATCCACGAGTACGTGCTGGCAGCTATCCCCCAGGAGATGGCGGAAGAGTACAACCTGGAATACAAGGACACCAATGGGAATGCGTACTTCATCCTGACGCCAGACGGGCAGGCGCTGCTGCAGGCGGATGGACTGGAGATCGTTTTCGAAGCCAAGGCGGGTATCTTCAGCGTGCCGGTCACTGCTCTGGTGGACGGGATGGCTGTGGGACGCTATAGCGCACAAGGCGGCATCCTGACGACGACGGGTATGGATACCAGCGGTCTGAGCGCTTCGGCGCAGGCGATGGGGCAGGAGCTGGCTGCTCCGGAGCAGATCCTACGGGCGATACCGCTGCTCAAACCGCCTGCCAACCGCGCTGAATATACCTGTGAGGGGGATACCTTACGGCTGAAGATCGGCGCGTACCCGGCTGGCGTGCCAGCGCTGGAGTTTACGAGAAAATAGGGGAGAGGGGATGAGGGGGCAAGGGATTAGGGGAGAAGGCAATAAGAGATTTGGCAACAAGGCGAGAAGCATAGCCATTGTTTTGTGAAGCTGTGCGTGGTGGCCTGAAATATTGCCTATTGAAATAGGTTGAATTATGACAATAATTTAAGTGGAGGGGTTGTACTGTGAGGGAAAGTCTGGGGATCTCACTGCTGGTTGGCTAAACTTCATCAAGGGAGGGTTTCATGAGCAAGACAAGCAAAGGGCCTGCGTGGCTCTTTTTCGTGTTAATAATAGCCTTGATAATGGCGATAGCCTGGGGACCCAGCTACGCCTTTGCGGACCCGGGTCCAGCTCATCCACAGGCTGGTACGGTTATCATCGCCCCGGGAAACCCGATACAAATTGCCGTAGCCTATTCAGCCATCATACCAGGGACAGACGATCTACACATTGCAGTTCAAAAGGCGATGGCAGATTACGGGACGATCAAGGGCTTCTCCGCACAAAGCAATCTGCATGACACCGGCTGCGATGGAACAGCCGCCGCCACAGAGGCTGCAATTATTGTTACCAACACCCAGAACGTGGGTGTCATCGGACCCTTCTGTTCAGGCAGCACGGTTGGCGCACTGCCGGTATTCGAAGGTGCTGGATTAGTGATGATATCGCCCTCGAATACCGCTGACGGACTGTACGATTTCGGACCGAGTGTCTTCAACCGGGTCATACCCGCCGATCCGATATTCAATTCCTGGGATGTGTGGGTCAGCGGCTTGCCTGCGGTCAAGTCCTGGCAGGCGGATTTCGAGACAAGCGCCGGTCACCCACCGTTGGTGTTCGCCAAATATGCTTATGAGGCGGCGATGCTGCTGCTCACACGCATCGACCAGGTCAGCAGCGTAGACGTGGGTGGAAACCTGGTAATCGACCGGCTTGCGCTTGCCAGCGCGGTGCGAAACACCCACGAAGAGCTTGGGATCACCGGAAAGATATCACTGGATGGATTCTGAACCCGGGTCAGCAGTTTCCACGCTCCTCTCTGGATCGATGAGTTCAGCGCTTCCAGCGTGGATGATAACTGGTCGTGGATTTCCGAGGATCCTACGCATTGGAGCCTGACAGCGAACCCGGGCTACATGCGCATCATAACCCAATTCCCTACGCAGAACAGGCTGTCGCAGGAAGTACCAGATGGAGATTTCGAAATCCGGACCCGGGTGGTATTTACCCCAACCGAGGACTACCAGTTTGCTGGGTTAAGCGTGTTTGCGGACAATGATCACACGCTGAACCTGGGGCGCGCATACTGCAGCACACCGGCGCCGGATTGCTTGGGCAATGCCATTTACTACGATTTCGTTGTCAATGGCGTCATTACTTTCAGCGACGTACTGACTACCACAGTGCAGAATGAAGCGCAATTGCTGATGAAATTGGAAGGGGGCGTCTATAGCGGATATGTGAGCCAAGATGGATTGGTTTGGGAAGAGGTGGGCAGTCACACGCCCAGCTTCACCCCTCAGTATGTCGGGATTTATGCCTTGGGCCAAATAACTACAACTGAAACTCATGCCGATTTCGATTATTTCAGCCTCACTGCGCCAAATGAGCTGGTCTACCTGCCCATGATGGTCAATGATTGAGGTCAGTGATTGAGGTCAATGATTGATGGTCAATTGAGCGACAAGGACGGAATAAGCGAGAAGGGACGGTGACCCCAGGCCGTCCCTTTTTGGGTTAAGGGATCAGGCAACAATGAATAAGGGATAAGGATACAAGGGGAAAAGGGGACAAGGGATAAGGTAAAAAGGGGGTATTTCTGAAATCAAGGCAAGAGCAACCGAACCAGTGCATCGGTGAGCCAGAATTCATACTGTACCTTGGACCAGCCGCGTTCGACAGTCAGCAGGTTGAAGACCTCGGCGCTGCTGAGCGCCCAAACGGTCTCTGATGCAGTAGATGTATCCATTCCATCACGTAAAGGACCGCGAGCGCTGAGGGCTGAAATGAAGTATGTCATACCATTCAACCGTTCTGCAAGCAGGTTTTCGAGCAGCTCGGCGATATCCGGCTCGGTCTTGGCTGCGGCGTTCATAACTGCAAAAATAGGCGCCACCCGGGACATGATCTCGCTGATCTGGCCTGCAAACATCTCAGCCTGGCGGTACTGGTCTGACTCAAATCGCACGGCCTGCGGACCTGGACGTTCCAGGAGTGGCACCGGTCTCTCGTCCCCACCCACCGAAATTTCCACCAATCTGGACAGAATGGCACGCTTGCTGCCGAAAGACGCGTAAACCGTCTCCGTGGCTACACCTGCAGCCTGGGCGATGGCCTCGATAGTAGCGCCGCTATATCCGCGCTCGATGAACAGCTGGCGGGCTGCATCCAGGATCTGACGGCGGGTCTGGCGTGCCTGCTCCTTGCGGCGGGTCGAATCGTAACTGCGCTTGGTTTCGCTTTTTACTGACATTGTCTATTGACAATCCGATATATTCGATGTAATATAGCGATATTCATTACAGTATTACTGTAATGAATTATATCATACCTAGAATATATATGTAAGGGACAGGAGTTTACAATGTCAAACAAGAATAACCAGGAAGTTGTACGCCTCGTGATCGAGGAGGGATTCAACAAAGGGAATATGGACATCCTGGATGATCTGTACGCACCGGGATATTCTGAGCACCAGTTCGGGATGAAGTCCAGTGTAGAGAGTTTAAAGGGCGATATCCGCTACCTGCGGACAGCGTTCCCCGACTTTCACCTGACTATCGAAGATATGGTTGTCGATGGCGACAAAGTGTGGGTGCGTATGACTGGACGCGGCACGAACCTGGGCGGGTTTATGGGACCGGCGAACGGCAAGGCGTTTGCCATCACAGTTTACGACACAGCGCGGGTGGAAAACGGCAGGGTCGTCGAGCACTGGGGCGCACCGGACCGCTTTGCTCTGCTGGCGCAGCTGGGACTGCTCCCCAAAGCTGAAGCCCAACCGGTATAATTGTATATACCCGGTTCTGAAGAGCGGCATTATACATCATGCCGCTCTTTCATTTTCTCAGTGGCCCACGCGGGTGTAGGAGTACCATGTGGCTGCCAAACCCAGGAAATAGGTGATTAGGGTGATGAACCCGTAGGTCTTGCCAGCCAGGAATGCGTAGCCGATCATCATCATGAGCGAGAAGTAGTAGAACAGCAGGTAGGGGCCGAACAGCCGGGTGGCGCGCCAGTTAATACCCAGCACGTACTCCAGGATGAACTCCAGCAGCAGGAAGGCTGCCATGACCAGCGGCAGGACGTAAGCCCACCACTCGCGCCCACTCTTATAGCTGAGCACAGCCAGCGCGGTCAGCGGCAGCACCAGCGCCGAGAGGAAGAGACCGATGAAATATTCAATTTTGGGCTGTCCAAGTGGGCGAGAGAGGAACAAGCCGATCAGGGCTAGGTTGATCAGGTTGGCGATCACGACCACCGCCAGGTCGATGGTGTGGGAGTCCAGAGTTTTGGTTATTTGGTTTACGCCCAAGGTATGCTCCTTTGCTGTGATGAGCAGGTTATTACCGGGATTTGCGCATAGCCATTTGCTGTTGCGGTTTACACGCGGCTAGTATAAACCCGACCAACAATACTCCATTAAAAATAGTACAGAAAAGGACATTTGTCCAGTATAACGCGCAATTACCCTACTGAGATTCCAAAGGACGGAATCCTGCCCTTCCTTAAAAGGAGGGGTTAATGCTCCCTCCCCTTCAGGGGAGGGCTGGGGAGGGGTGTACCTCCTGATAATTTCCTGAAAGTTCCGCCAGGTTGAAACCGGCAGCAGCTGTCCTCGTTTATAATGGTGTGGACCGTGAACAGATTGCTTCGGACCAAAGAGCGGTCCTCGCAATGACGGGGGTGGTGGAACTGACCGCTGACGGCTGACCGCTGCGTCGCATGCGACGGACCGCTGATGACTGGATGGCAAAGATAGACGGCAAGCAAGATAAAGACATCTCCCAGATCAGGCTTTATCTCTCCCGGCAGGCGTCCAGCACAAGGCGCTATGTGCTAGAGCAAAGCTTGATGTTCCTGCTGGGCTGGGTGCCGACGGTGGTGGGCATCGGCCTGCGGGCGATCTTCTATCGTCTGATGATGCGTATCGAAGGGCAGGCGGCTATCGAGCGCAACGTGCGCCTGCGCTTCATGAGCCACATCAAGCTGGGGCGCGGCGCTTATCTGGACGAGAACGTTTACATCCACGCCTGCCCGGACGGGGTTCATATCGGTGCGGGGACGCTGGTGATGCATGGAGCGGTGCTGCATGTTTACAATTTCCGTGACCTGCCACATGCTTATATCAAGATCGGGCGCGACAGCCTGGTTGGCGAATACTCGGTAATCCGCGGGCAGGGCGGTGTGACGATTGGCGACCGGGTGTACACCTCGCCAGGAACGCAGATCATCGCGGTGAACCACGTCTTCGATGACCCTGAGCGCCCATTCGTCGAGCAGGGAATTACTGCCCAGGGCATCGTGATCGAGGACGACGTCTGGCTGGGCTCCAACTGTGTGATCACTGACGGCGTCAGGGTAGGGAAAGGCGCTGTAGTCGCTGCCGGTGCGGTGGTGACCAAAGACGTGCCGCCGCACACCATCGTGGGTGGCGTGCCGGCGAAGGTCATCCGTGAGATCGACGGCACTCGCCTAGCGAACGGGGAGGGGGTGTATTTTTGATGATCGTGCATCGTATGAAACGAATCCGGATACACCAGGATACCCATTGAAGTGGGTTCGAATCCCTGCGGCAGCCCGCTTCAGCGGATCTGGCAGGCATCGGATGCTGGGTTCAACCGGTGGTTGGTAGTCCACATATAGACCTGTAATATTTCTGATTATTTTGATAAAATCTGGTAAAATTAGAACTCATCAGTGGGAAATTATAGGAGGTAAGTATTAATGACTGTTGCTGATAAAAACCGTGATAACCTGGGCACTCGGCGCATCCCCAAGCTGCCTGGTCCCCGCTTCCCGGATGCGGATGCGGTCGTGCGCGAGGGGGCGATAGCCCGCCGGCACGAGAGTAAAGTGGACGTACTGCTCGTTAACCCACCTTCACCCGATGGCGGCATCTGGATCCGCACCCAGCACCGGGTTGGCAGGCGCAGCCGCGAAAATATGATCTGGCCGCAGGTCAGCCTGGCACAGATGGCGTCTTTATTGGTGCCAGATTACTCGGTGGAGATTGTGGATGCCATCGCCGAGCGCATGGGATGGCCTGAGTTCGAAGCACTGCTGCGCGACCGGCGCCCGAAATATTACCTGACCCAGGTCACCGCGCCGACGCTGACCAACGATATGTACGGCGTGTTTCTGGCGAAGAGCGTGGAAGCGGTGACGATGGCTTTCGGCACGCACGTCACGCCGATGGCGCGCGAGACGCTGCGCGCCTTCCCGGCGCTGGACTACGTGCTGCGCGGCGAGCCGGAGATGACCCTGCGCGAGCTGGTGGATACCTGCGAGGTGGTACAGGGGCGCTGGGTGGTTTCTGAGGACGGGCACCTATTCGACCCAGAGAGCGAGGAACCGGCCAAGGGGCACGAGGTGACCTGGGGCATGTGGACCGAAGCCGACCCTACCTGGAAGCCGGCCTGGACCTTCGCCGGACAGGTCGGGGAGGGGAGCAACGGCAACGGGCACGACCCCGGTGATCGTTCGGGTCGCCAGGAGGCGCAGGCACTACCGATGCTGCCTGTGGTGCAGTCCGAGCCAGAGGCACCGCGACCCAGCCATGCCCAGCACGCTGCGATCAAGGGACTGGGCTGGCGGCAGGAGGGGGAGATCAAGCTCAATTGGGACAGGCCATTCTTCCGCAGCCTGGACGACCTGCCGATCCCACTGCACCACATGCTGCCGCTAGATAAGTACCGCATGCCGATGATCAAAGGCCCATACACGTTCATCGTCACCAGCCGTGGCTGCCCGGCGGGCTGCAAATACTGCATCAAACACGTCAGCTACCAGTTCTCGGTGCGCCTGCGATCGCCGGAAAAGCTGCAGGAGGAGATCCAACAGCTCTACGACCTGGGCATACACCACATCCATATGTACGCCGACCTGTTCACAGTCAACCGCGAGCAGGTGGTGGAGCTGTGTAAGCTGCTGATCGAGAAAGGACCCAAGATCACCTGGACCTGCAATAGCCGTGTAGATTACGTGGACGAGGAGATGCTGACCCTGATGGGGCAGGCGGGCTGCACGCTCATCTCCTGGGGCATCGAGAGCGGCAATGAGATGATCCTGAAGAAAGCGGCCAAAGGCTACCGCATGCAGCAGGCGTACAACGCACTGGAGTGGGCCAAGAAAGCCGGCATAAAGAACTGGGGCTATTTCATAATCGGCTTGCCGGGCGAGACGGTGGATACCATCAAAGAGACGATGGCTTTTTCCAGGAAGCTGCCGCTGGATATCGCCCTGTTCCACGTTGCCGCGCCGTATCCAGGCACACCGTTCTTCTTCGAAGTAGTCGAGAACGGCTGGTTCAGACAGGGTGTCAACTGGGAGGAGGTGGATATGGACCAGGCGACTGTACTGGATTATCCGGACCTGAAAGCCGAAGACTTGCTGTACTGGCAGAAGCGTGCCTTCCGCGAGTGGGCGTTCCGCCCCGGTCCGATCTGGACCTTCATTAAGGGTATGAACTCCTGGGAGGGATTCAAGAGCGCCATCGATATCGGCTTGCAGACGCTGGGCTGGCTGCGAAATTGACTTAATTGATAACCGCGAAGGAGCGAAGGACGCAAAGGCCGTTTGCCAAACTTTGCGTTCTCCGTTTCTTTGCGGTTTTGTTTGCTATTCAAGCACCATCTCTATCCATTTGGCGGGGTAAAATAATGTCGATGAAGGAACGCAGCGCTGACGTCGAGAGGGGGCTTGGGGCTTGAGTTTAAGGATCACCCGGCAGGAACTATTGGAATGGACTTTGCTCCTGGCAGGCACTATCCTGGCGGTGCTCTCCAGCACGCGGGAGTATTTCCCACAGGGAACGCTGATCGTCCTTTTGCTGGCATTCGCCGTGCGGGTCAACCGTACCGAGAAGCTCCTGCCGCGCAGCGGATTGGAAGGTCCCTGGCTGCTGTTCCTGGGTAGCGCCGCAATTGCAACCTTTATCTCAATCTTTTCCGTGCAGGCGCTCTTGCAGTTCAACCGCCTGGTGGCGGCATTCGTGCTCTACTGTGCGCTGGTAGAGGCTGGCTACAGGATGAAACGCCTGGTCGCGTGGGGATTGGTGCTGACCGGTGGTATTCTGGCGATGTACTGGCCGTTGACGCACGAGTTCGCTTCCGACCCAGGCAAGATCCCGCCTCTGCGAGCACTGGGTCTGCTGGTCAACCGGCTGATGCCGGACCTGCCCGGAGGCGGCTTCTCGGCGAACGTCGTCGGGGGGACGCTGGCAGTCCTGCTGCCCTTTGGCATCGCCATGGTGTGGATCTCCAACCGGCGCAATCGGGGCAGACAGACCACCCTGGCGGCTTTGATGAGCCTGTCCATGCTGGGCGGGCTGCTGCTGACCAGCAGCCGTGGGGCGCTGCTGGGATTAGCGGCAGCGGCTGTCCTGGCAGGGTTGGTGTGGCTGCAGCTGCGCCTCCTGCCGCACAGCCCAGGTAAGGTTTATTTCTGGCTGGCCGTCGCGGCGGGGTTTGTTCTGGTCATTGCTCTGCTGCTGGCAACCGGCACTTTGGAGCTGCTGCTTGGCTCGGTGCCTGACCCGACCGGCAGCTTGCAGAGCCGCATACAGATCTGGCGCCAGGGCTGGGATTTGATCGGGGATTACGTCTACACCGGCGCAGGTCTGCACAGCTTCCCGCTGGTCTTCTCGATCTACCGTCTGCTGATCCACGTCCCTTACCACGAGCACATGCACAATATCTTCCTGGAGACCTGGTACGAGCAGGGAGTGCTGGGTGCCGCAGCGATGCTCTGGGGGCTGGTTGTAGTGGGGCTTTGGGCGTGGCGCGGGCTGTCGATCCTGGCAGATGTGCCCGAACGGACCAGCCGCACTATGCTGGCGCTGGGCTGGGCAGGCATAGCAGCGGTGGTGATCGCAGGCGTGCACGGAATGGTGGACGTGATCTTCTACACAAAGCGCACGATGCCGGTGCTGGGTGTGGTCATCGGCTTTGCTGCAATGCTTGGATTGCTGGTATCGCGATCACCTGTATCCGTAGGCGTGAACCGGAAGATGGATTTCAATCGCTTCCAGCGTTATGCGATCGCTGCTGCGACGCTGCTGGTATTATTCGGTGTTCTGTTCGCTCGCCCGCTGCTGGGGGGCGCCTTCGCCAATTACGGCGCGCTATCGCAAACCCGTACGGAGATGAGAAGGTACAACCCCAATTTCTACGATGAGCCGTCCCTGGATAGCATCCGCCGCAAAGAAGACCTGATTGGCGCGGAGACCGGCTTGCGGCTAGCGCTGCGAGTCCAGCCGCAGAACCGGACCGCCCAGCAGCGGTTGGCAGAGATCGCCCTCGGGCGCGGGGATTATGAGCAGGCTTATGCGCTGCTTGACAATAACAGGGCAGACGGGATTCAGGATGAAGTCTCGCGGCTGCTGTCTGGGGATGCACTGGTCGCTCTTGGGCAGCCAGAACAGGCCGCCCAGGTAGTGAGCGGTACAGGTTGGGCGGGTGAGCGGCTGTACTTCCAGGCCTGGTACCGCTACTGGCAGAATCATGATTACCGGCGCGCGGCCGATGCCTGGCGAGCCGTTTTGCTCCTGGATGGAGAGAACAGCGAAGCAGAATATTGGCTGGAGCAAGCTCTGGATGCGCAGAGTGAAGAGTAGGATAATTTAAGGGATGAAGGATGAGGGAAGGGGAAATTAATACGATGTGGAAATTCCTCATACCCAAGGATAAGCCCTCCGAGGAGGCAGTCATCGTGGTATCCGGACTGCCGCGCTCAGGCACCTCGATGATGATGAAAATGCTTGCGGCGGGCGGATTGAAGGTCCTGACCGATAACGTGCGTACAGCCGACGAGAACAACCCGAAAGGCTATTACGAATACGAGGCGGTCAAGGAGATGGCAGAGGGGGGCACAGATTGGATGGCAGCGGCACCGGGGAAAGCCATCAAGGTGATCTCCTACCTGCTGGAAAAGATGCCCGCTGGGTTCACCTACAAGGTGATCTTCATGCAGCGTGAGATCGCGGAGGTGCTGGCATCGCAGAGGAGGATGCTGGAGCGAGAGGGCAAGCAGGTGGGCGGGGTAAGCGATGACGAGATGCAGACGCTGTACAGCAAACATCTGGCGAGCGTTATTGCCTGGCTTTCCAGGCAGCCGAATATCGAGGTGCATTTCACCAGCTATAATGAGATATTGAACGACCCGCGGCCAAAAGTGGAGGGGATACGATCTTTCCTGGGAATGGATCTGGACGCGCAGGCGATGGTAAATGTGGTTGACAAGGCGCTCTACCGGGAGCGCAGCCATGATATGGAGGAAAATTGAAAGCGAATATTCTCATTACCGGCGGAGCGGGTTTTATCGGCTCCCATCTAAGTGAACTATTGGTCCATAAGGGCAATCACGTGGTTGCCATAGACGATCTCTCCACCGGACAGCTGCGCAATATCGAGCACCTGCTTCCGCTGCCCAGCTTCAAATTCGTACGTGAGACGATCAACAACGCCCAGGTGCTGGACAGGCTGACCAGCGAAGCGGATATCGTCATCCACCTGGCAGCCGCGGTGGGTGTGAAGCTGATCGTCGAGGACCCAGTGCACACCATCCAGACCAATATCATGGGCACCGAAGCAGTACTGACGACCGCTAACCGCTATGGCTGTAAGGTGCTGATCGCCTCCACCTCGGAGGTGTACGGCAAAGGCGTGAAAGTGCCCTTCAGCGAAGACGACGACCGCCTGATGGGCTCCACGGCGCACAGCCGCTGGGCATACGCCACATCCAAGGCAGTCGATGAGTTCCTGGGACTGGCATACAACCGCCAGTTTGGATTGCCGGTGGTGATTATGCGCTTCTTCAATACGGTCGGGCCGCGGCAGACCGGGCGCTACGGCATGGTGGTACCGCGCTTCGTGCGCCGGGCGCTGCGCGGCGAGCCGATCGAAGTGTATGGTGATGGACAGCAGTCACGCTGCTTCGCGGATGTGGCGGACGTTGTCGATGCGGTGGCTAACCTGGCAGAGCTGCCCCAGGCTGTCGGCGAGGTGTTCAATATCGGCGCGTTTGGTGAGATCTCTATTCTGTCCTTGGCAGAGAAGGTGATCGAGATGACCGGCAGTTCATCAGAGGTCGTGATGGTGCCCTATGCCGAGGCCTACGCCCCGGGATTCGAGGACATGCGCCGGCGTGTGCCGGCTCTGGACAAAATCCATCGTCTGACCGGCTACCAACCGCGCTACACGTTGGAGGATACCCTGCGGCGAGTGATCGAGTTCGAGAAACAGTACATCGATAGGTAAGCGCGCCGGAGAGACAATCGATTGAAAATCCTGTATTTATCTCAGCTGGTGCCGTATCCTCCAGATGCGGGTGCGAAGGTGCGCCAATATTACACTCTTGCGCTATCTGGCGCAGCGCCACCAGGTCTGCCTGGTGGCGTTTTCCCGCGCCGATGATATGCCTGAAGCACTTGCTCACCTGAAGGAGTTCTGCAGCAAGGTCAGCACGGTATCAATGCAGCGCTCTAGAATGCGGGATGGGCTGGCGCTGGCAGGCAGCTGGCTGAGGGGGGAGTCATTCATCATCCGCAGGGACAGCGTGCCGGAGATGGTTGCGCTGGTGCGGGAAGAGCTGCTCAATGGCGGATATGATGTGGTGCATGCTGATCAATTGTGGATGGCGCAGTATGCTCTACAAGCCGCCGATCTGGCTGAAGATGGCAGGATCGAGCGCCCCCGGCTGATCTTCGACGAGCACAATGCCTGCTACCAAATCTTCCAGCGGCTGGCGGAGGGTGAGCCAGCCATGCTAAAGCGTATTGCCTTGGAGCGGGAATGGCGCGCCTTGCAGCGATTCGAAGCGAAGGCATGTTCCCGGTTCGATCATGTGGTAACGGTGACCGGTGAAGACCGGGAGATCTTAGAGCCTATGGCAGCTGCCGTTGCAGCGCAATCCGGTCAGGCTGGGCCGCGGTTCTCCACTATCCCGATCTGTGTGGATACCGAGTTGGTGCCGCCGGTTAAGGTGGTGGGGGATTCGCCTCAAGTCCTGCACCTGGGGACGATGTTCTGGCCGCCCAATGTGGAGGGTGTGCTCTGGTTTGCCAGGGAGGTGTGGCCGCTGGTGCGCAGCCAGATCCCTGAGGCTGCTTTTACGGTGGTGGGTAAGAACCCACCGGAGGAGATCAGATCGCTGGTAGGGCAAGGACCTGGGATAACCATCACCGGCTATGTGGCTGACCCGCAGCCATACCTGGAGCGGGCGAAAGCCTTTATCGTACCCCTGTTCTCAGCAGGCGGCATGCGCGTCAAGATCGTCGATGGCTGGCGCTGGGGGCTGCCGATCATCTCCACGACCATCGGGGCTGAGGGCATTCAATATCAGGACGGCGAGAATATCCTCATCGCAGACCAGCCGCAGCCCTTCGCCGATTGTGTCGTGCGCGTATTGCAGGATGAGACATTGAACCGCAGATTGCGAAAATCCGGCAGAAGTTGGGCGGAGAAAAATTACAATTGGCAGAGCGTCTATCCTGAATGGGACCAGGTGTACCAGACTGGATGATCGATAGAGGTGATTTAAGGTCTGCTATATCTGCTTATTGACATACGGTGATTCGTCATGTATAAATGTTGTATGGAGAATGCGTGAAGGGTAAAGTGCTGGTCACGTATGCCAGCTACGCGGGCAGCACCAAGGATATCGCCGATGAGATCGGCATAAGTCTTATAGAAGCCGGGTATTCGGTAGACGTCTGTCCTATGTCCCAAGTGAAGGTAATGAACGGCTACAATGCAGTCGTGCTTGGGACGGCAATCCGCCGGGAGAGACCGCTGCCAGAAGCCATCGATTTCGTGAACAAATTTCGGGCGGCTTTGCGCCATCTACCGATCGCGTTATTTTCAGTCGGCGCGGATATGCGCCTGGATACCCCTGATAACCGGGAAAAAACCATTCGCTATTTGAAACCCATGCTGCAGGAGATCAACCAGCCGGTAGAAGTCGGGCTTTTTGCCGGCAAGGTGGATACAGGCGAATTGTCCATGTGGTGGAGAATGCTGGCGCCGAAAGACCAGGCGGGAAATGTGCCCGAGGGTGACTGGCGCGATTGGGATAAAATCCGCACCTGGTCCGAACAGCTGGCAGCCAGCCTGGATGCTTCTGCCTGAGCCAGACGCTCAAACGATCCCCCCAAGATTTATTGACAGATAAATTGAATATCAACCGGGTCGCTGGTATTCCCGGCTCTATCGCGGATTACTGCACGCAGGACAACAGTGTATCCACCACGCCCACAATCCCATTCTGCGGTAACCAGCGCACCTTTGTTCTGCTCATCCGGGGAGGCAAGAAAGGGATCGAGGGAACGTTAACCCGAGTCGCGGTGTAAACCTATCAGACCGGTAACCTTGGAAGGAGAACCAAAGCTTGAAACAGACGTTTGTATTATTGGGCTGTATCTGTCTGGTAACGATCGGGCTGGCAGCTTGTGCAGAAGCTGCCAGCCTGGATGGAGCAACCCCGACGAAGATCCAACCAGAAGGAACAATAAAACCGACCTCGCCCGCTTCCACAGATGCGGAGATGGGGATAAACACTCCACAAGTGGTGGTAGCGGGAAGTGAAAATAAGCTATACACAGTTGGAAATACCGTATTCACGGCTTACAACCTGCCGGTGGAGAAAGCCGCCCTGGCGGCGGCGGATTTCGACAATGATGGGGATATCGATCTGGTTGGAGCCGGAGAGCCGCAGATTACCATCTTCCTGAACGACGGAAGTGGGCGGCTGACAGCATCCAGCCAGGCACCGGGAGGCGCGCAGCCGGACGGCTTCGCCCTGGCAGACCTGGACGAGGACGGTGACATCGATATCGCCATCGCCAACCACGATACCGACCACCTGACCCTCCTGCTCGGTGATGGGGAGGGCGGCTTCCACCCGGCTGCGAATTCGCCCTTGAGGGTCTCCGTAAGCCCGCACCCGCACGTCGTGCAGGCAGAGGATATCGATCTGGACGGGCACCTTGACCTGGCGGTGGACGATCGGGACGGCGAAGGCGTGCTGGTCTTACGTGGGCTGGGCGGCGGCGAGTTCGAGACTCCGGGCACCCTGGTCGGTGTGGGCGGTGACCCGTACCGGGGCATGGCGCTCGGCGATATCAATGGCGATGGGAAGCCCGACTTGGTGACGCCCAACCCCAGGCAGGCGGGGGTCCTGTTGAATGCCAGCAGAGAAAAGATTGCATTCGTTCAGTCTCCGCCTGTGGCGGTCCAAGCACCTTTCGCGGTCGCGTTGGGGGACTTTAACGGAGATGGGGCTCTGGACCTGATCGCTGGATCGGATGAAGGCTCGCCGCTGGTGTCGCTCTTCCTGGGCGATGGTCTTGGCAGTTTCGTGCAGGCAGCAGATTCCCCGCTGCGCCTGGCACCGGGTGGGAAGAATATCGTGGTGGGGGATTTCAACGGCGACGGCATCCAGGACGCGGCCATAGCCAGCTACCAGTTCTCTGACGTGCTGTTGGTGCTGGGTGGGAATAGAGGGATAAGCAGCGGCTACCTGAACGGGGGAGAGCACCCGTGGGGGCTGGCCGCGGCCGACTTCAACGGGGACGGGAGAGATGACCTGGTGATCGCCGATGATGGTGCAAAGCGGGCGGTGGTTTACCTGAGCGTTGGGCTATAGAGTCATATCAGGCGTCATTGCAGCGTTTAAGCTTGAATTCCCCATCGAAATTTGCTATATTCTAGTAAACGAAATCGGGTCCAGCAGCTTGCCCGGGGAGGTGAATGATGACAGCTCAACCCTACGGACACCCGGTGAATATCTTGTTGGCGGATGATGGCTCGCAGCATTCGCAGGCTGCCATCCAAATGTTATGTGATCTACCGCTCCGTCATGATACCAGAATTACGGCAGTTTCGGTATTCTCGCCGCTGCTGTCATCCGACCACGAATGGCTGCGCGAGTCGCTTGCCAGCACGAAAGCATGCCTGATGGACAGCGGTCTGCACGTCAAGAGCGAGCTGGTGCTCGGATACCCGGCAGAAAAGCTGATGGAGGTCGCCGAGACGCTCGAACCCGACCTGATCGTCCTAGGGGCCAAAGGATTGCGGGCGACGCTCGGGATCCTGCTCGGGGGAGTGGCGCAGCAGGTGGTCGAGTATGCCAACTGGCCGGTGCTGGTCGTGCGCGCTCCGTATAAATCCCCTCAGCGTGTCCTCGTCGCAGCCGACGGGTCAGAATACAGCCAGCGAGCAATCGATTATCTATCCGGGTTCCCGCTGCTTGATTCTTGCGAGATCCATATAGTCCACGTCATGCCGCCTGCCCCCGATCCATTTTATCCGCTGCAAGCCTGGCCGCCCGCTCCTGAGATCATCCAGCCACCCCTGGTGATTGATACCGAAGAGCTCAAGCAGATGCGCGCCGAGCAAGAGCAGCGAGGCAAGGCATTGCTCGCACGAGCGGAAAAGCAGTTTAGTGGAGGCGGCATGGCGGTGTTTACCTGTCTCACGAAGGGAGATGCTGCGACCGAGATCATTGATTATATCAAGTCCAGAGATATCGGCTTGGTTGTGCTTGGCTCGCGCGGTCTCAGCCCGGTGCAGAGCTGGCTGCTTGGCAGCGTCTCGCGCAAGATCATCCACTATTCGGACTGCTCGGTCCTGGTTGTGAAATAGGAGAGGCGAGTCAAGAATTAGGAATTAGGAGTCAGGAACTAGGAGTCAGGAAATAGGAGACAGGAATTAGGAATTGGCTGATGCCATTTGACCGCCTTATCTGCTGATCAGGAAGATTACGTGGTCAATCAATCGTATCCAGCGTGCTCTGGCGGCGGCGGTCCACAACCAGGCGGGTGACGTCCGGGCGGCTGTAGTGCCCGGCAGGGTCGAAGTTCTGGCGCTCCTCGCGCACTCGCTTGTGGTCGATGGTTGCCAGGCACAGGTCTTCCCGATCGACGACCGGCTCGATCAGCCATTCCCCGTCCGGACCAGCCAGGCAGGAGCCGCCGTTTGCCATCACATCCGGGCTGCCTGCGAGGATGGCATCATATTGGGGGATGCCGGAGGGGATATCCTGCCTGCGCATCAGACCGCAGGCTGCCAGCACATACGAGCGGCCTTCTTTGGCGATAAAAGGGGTGATATCGAGGGTGTTGTGTGAGCCGCCCGGCCAGACGGCAACGTGCAGGTCTTCCCCCAGCCCGTACAGCGCAGCGCGCACCAGCGGCATCCAGTTCTCCCAGCAGTTCAGCCCGCCGACATGAAAAGCTCCCAGTTCGTGAACCCTCAGCCCGTGCCCGTCCCCCGGAGACCAGACCAGCCGTTCTTCGTAGGTGGGCATCAGCTTGCGGTGCACGGAAACGACGCTCCCGCTGTCATTAATGGTCACCAGGGAGCAGTACAGGCTGTGCCCGCCGCGGTCGGGGGCGCGCTCGATGGTGCCCAGCATGACGGCCATACCGCTCTGAGCGGCTAAGGCGCACAGCTCGTCCAGGTGACCGGCCTCGATCTGCACAGCCTGGTCCATGTAATGGGCGTAGATCCCTTTCTGGGCAGGCGAGTTGAAGCGCGCCCCGTCCGTGCGCTCGACCCAGAACGGGTAGCCCGGTACCAGCGCCTCACCGAAGGCGAGCAGCTGGCAGCCCTGGTTGGCTGCCCGGCTGGCGTAGTCGAGCACTTTCTCCAGCGTGCGGGCGCGGTCCAGCCAGACTGGCGCGATCTGGGCGAAGCCGATGGTGATTTCGTCAGCCGTTTCGTGTTCAAGTCCCATGACTGCTCTCCGCGTTGAGGTTAAATAGACAGCACATCCGGCCACGTATCATTCCATGTGGCGTAAAGCTGCCCTGGGAATTATAATGGATGACTATTTAGAATACGGCAGGGGATTATAGGTATAGATGACTTTCGATAAAAGTGAGGTATAGCTATGGAGTATGAGCATGAAATCAGCGTGCGCCTGAACCGGATCGAGGATCTGTTTGCGGAGCCGGCGGGAGACCCTTTCGACCCGGACAGCCGCTACCGTACTGGGATGGACGAGCTGCTCGAGCAAGTATATGGCATGCGCGGACAGCAGATAAAAGTGGTCGTTGAACTACCGGCAAATGACCATCAATCAGGCGATCAGAAGCAAGCTGGAGCGGCTTTTGGGCGGTACTGCCGCGCCCAAATCGACGAGCTTGAGCGCACTCTCCGGGATCACTGGCGTACTACTCGCCGCCAGCTGGTGACCGCGTTTGCCATCCTGCTCGTTATCGCATTGGAGATGGCTTTTGTATTGACTGCCGATTTCCTTCCGGATGTCGTTAAGGCCCTGGTAGCATTCATCTCCGGTGTATTCGCTTATGCCACATTTTGGGGACCAGCCGACCTCGTGCTGTACGCCTGGCGCCCCTACCGGACGGATTTGCAGCGATACAGGCTGCTGATCAATGCCGGTTTCGAGATCAGAGCACGAGATTAACCGTGCAGCAGCATCAGTGCGAGCCCACTGCCGGTCACATCGTAGGCGATGCGCGTCCCATCCTGAGTTGCAGCGTATCTGGTATTCATTCACTCCTCTGTACTCCACCTGAAGCCGCTATGTACTTAATATCGCGCAATTCCCTCGTGCAGACAAGCAGCACAGGAGCATCGATCGGGGTCAGCCTGGCTTCCTGGATGTTATTGCAGTGAGCTCGAAGCCAGCGATTCTCCTTCCCAAACGAGCAGCGTACTCTGTAGTATAGTAATGGGGAGCTCAGGCAGACCCGGACTATTGAAGGCAGTATTAGAGTTTAAGAGGATAGCCTATGGACGAGTCTTGCAGCCATGAACGTCACAATCAAAATTGCAGTTTATCTAGCCGGTTGTATTTTTACTGTTTAGGGATCCTTGCTTTGGCCTGGCTGATTCTGCGATCAGGGACGAGACCCAGCCGGATCGCTTACCCGTGCCAGCGAACGGCGGCGGCAATCGGACTCAATTTCCTGGCGAGTTATTCGCCTTTGCTTGCCACCAGCATCTTTGCGAGGACTCGGCTTGGTTTTCGTGCTTCCGGCAAAGCGGAGCGTGGCTCTCATATGGCGCTGTGGGGAATACTAAGGTGCATTTTGCTCCTGAGCCCGATGTTGTTTCTATTTTCTGAGGGGTCGACCGCGTCTGGTATCGCCCAAGCGAGCACGATAGAACAGGCACCGATACCGGACAAAATAGTGAGTCTCCCGGCGCGGCCCGACCCACACCCGACGGTAGCGATTATCAGCCGGGATCATACCCCTGACGAAGCGGAGATTGCGGTGATGGTCGAGCAGGCCATCGATGGCGCCCTAGGCCCCGGCGGCCTGGCGAACATGATCAGCAGTGGGGATGTGGTGTTGATTAAACCCAATCTGGGGTGCGGCTATAAAAGCCATGAGACGGCAGATTGGCGCGTTGTGAAACCAATCGTGCAGGGGGCCAAGCTGGCTGGTGCAAGCCAGGTATATATCGGAGAGGGGGAAGGCTGCAACTACGGTTTGAGCGTTTTCGATGGGGCGGGATATACGACCAACATCACGGATGTGACCTATGTCAATTTCAACGATATTGGCAGTGAACCGTACTACTTTGTCAGTGTCAGCGGCGGACTTTGGGAGGAGCCGATCGCAATCCCACAGGTGTATTTCGAGGCGGATGTTGTTATCACAGTTCCGAAATTGAAAACCCACAGTGCGGCTGGTGTAACCATGGGTCTGAAGAACGCTATGGGAGTCCCGCCTGTGCCATTGTACAGCAGCGGCACATCTTACCGCAATCTAATCCACGAAAATTACGAAGTCAGAATGACGATCGCGCAGATCAACCTGGCTAGAACCCCTGATTTTGCGGTGATCGACGCGATCCTTGCCGGGGAAGGTCAGGGTCCTTGGGCGGCGGACCCGATCGAAGTGGATGCAATTCTGGCGAGCCGCGATCTGGTAGCAGTGGATGTGGTTGGGACGTCCGTGATGGGGATCGATCCCATGCGAATTCCATACCTGGTATTTGCCCACGAAAAAAACCTGGGCATCCTGGACCTGGATTCCATCCGGATTGTTGGCTCGCAAATCTCAGCGGTTCAAAAGAATTTCAGTCTGCCCGCTGAAGCTGACACAATCTATAGGAAGGCCGCGGTACTCCAGAGAAGCGGCTCAGAGCTGAGTGTCGATGGTTCGTTCTCGGATTGGGGTTTGATCGAACCGATTGTGCTGGATCAATCCAGTGATGTCCTTTCGGGTATCAATTGGTGGGATGGACCACAGGATTTGAGCATCGAGAGCCGCTTTCTATACGATCAAAACGCCTTATACGCAATCCTTTATGTACGGGATGAGCAAAAGGTTGTCGCCCCCAACCCAGGTCAGGTCCCATCCCAAGGGGATAGGCTGGAGCTTGATGTCAGCGTTGCAGACCCCTGGTATCGTTTGAATGATCCTGTATACGGTGAGAATGATTTTCGATTCGGTATGGGATACAACCAGAATCCCATCCTATGGGACCTGATTCGTGGAGCGGTTGTGCCGTCCGTGCAGGTGAATCTGGTTGATTCTACGGATGGTTATATTGTTGAACTGATGATCCCATTTAGTGCGCTGAATAATTACACCCCGGCGGAGAATAAACAGATCGGCCTGGATTTCTCGGTGGTCGACGTGGACGGCGGGGTAGAGGAGACCACAATTGCCTGGAGCGGGGGAGTGGAGCTGCCCTACGATGCACGCTTGATGGGGGTAGGGCTGCTCGGCCCGTTAAGGGGCTGTACAAACCCACAGACGGTTTGTGTCTATCTGCCGATGCAGTCGAACCAATGAGGCGCGAGCAGCCCTGACCTATGCCTGTCGAAGTGCGGCATCTGCAGCACGCCAGACTAAGTGAGAAGTGGCATTTTAGAAACTCAGATCGAAACCTAAAAGCCCTCCAGCTCCTGAACGCGCCGGTAGAGCGGGTCGCACTCGGCGGGCAGGCCGGGACCTTCCCAGCGGCAGCGGGCGAGCTGGTCTTTGAAGTGCTGCGGCAGGAAACCCAGGGCTGTCCCAATGCCTCCGTATGGGTCGGTTGTGCCGTAAACCACACCCCCGATGCCGTGCAGCAGGATGGCGCCGGTGCACATCAGGCAGGGTTCCAGGGTGGTGTAGAGGGTCATCTGAGCGGCTCGCTCCCACAGGTCGGGGGAGATCGCACGCAAGGCTTCCATCTCGGCGTGGCGGGTGAGCGCCCGCACCGGCTTCCAGATTGCATTCTGCCCTCGCCCGATGACATCACCATCCAGGACGATCAGCGCGCCGATGGGCAAGTTGCCCAGGCGAGCGGCTGCCTGGGCGAGCTCTATCGCCTGGCGGAGGTAGACGAGGTGCTGTTGGGTGTATCGATCGCCCATTGTCCATCCATTACAGGAAATTCAGCCGACCAGCATAGCATGGATTACCTTCACCGGCTCCCAGACGCCCTGCTCCATATTGCAGAGCAGGAGGAGGTTGATATCCTTGCTGGGGTAGCGGCGGATAAGCCCGCTCACACCTGCGTTGACGCCTTCCTTTTGGCAGCAGATGATCTCCCCGCTTCTATCCACGTCGAACCATAATCCGAAGCCGTATTTCATATCCACGCCCTGCAGCTGGCGATACAGTACCTGGGGAGTGAAAAAGGCTTCGCTCAGCTCATGGGACAGCAGCACGCCGGCCTTTACCGCCCGCAGGAAGCGGTCCAGGTCCGGCGCTGTGACGTGCGCGCCGCTGTCCGGAGAACCGATGGGAGGGAAGGAGTAGATATTGCGCTTCCAGCCGGTGAGCATACCATCGGAATCACGGATCGGGTCGCAGCCTTCAGCCACCTTCTCATTCACCTGCCCCAGGTGCAGGAAATCCGAATCCAGCATGCCGGCCCTTTGGAATACGTTCTGGCGGACGTAATCACGATATTCCACGCCGGTGACCTTTTCGACCAGCAAACCCAGCAGCACGTAGCCGCAGTTGTTGTAGCGGCAGCCTTGCCCGGGCTCGAAGTTGGCTGGCTTGTGAATGAACTGGGGCAGGAAATCGACCGTGCGGGTGACGGAATAATTGGGCTTGTCCCGCCAGATCTTTTCGTAGGACTCGCCGTCTTCCTCTTCGGCGTCGTCGGCGATGCCGGAGGTGTGGGTGAGCAGGTGATACACGTTGACCTGGGGGGAGATGGCGGTATCCTCCAGACCCAGGCTCTCGAACACGCGGGTCTCGAAGGAGAGCAGACCGCGCTCGATGAGCTGCAGCACAGCGACCGCAGTGAACAGCTTGGTGATCGAGGCGGTGTCGAAGCGTATCTCAAGAGAGTTCTTGATTTTCCAGGCCCGGTTGGCGTAGCCGTACGCTCCGGCGAAGAGCTGCCGATCACCTTGAGTGATCAGGACGACACCAGAGTACGCGTCTTTTTCCTCCAGTTCCCGAAAATACTGCTCCAGCCGGTCGAGGGTATCCATCGGCTTATTGGGATTCCGGTTTTGGCTCAAGGTGCTCTGAAGAGATCGCTGGCTGCGAGACGACCGTCCACAAGACCCATACCCCGAGAAGGTTAAGCAGCAGGGCGCCGGTCGCGCCAAGAGTGCCCATGCTTTGAGGCAAATTGTCTGTGAGTGGGAGATCGAGAAGGACACTGCTGGCAATGGCGATCAGCGCGCTCGAGAGAAGCCAGACTACCAGCGCGGGCAGGACGAACAGCAGCGGTCGCCGGTCTGCGAAGTGTTGGATTGCGTTCATCTGACTACTCTGGCAGCGCGGTCCGGATCACCTTGACAACGATCCCCGAGGCGGTGGGGTCGGGACAGCGCACGAACTCGGTGGTCACGCCGTCCGGGTCGATGACCTTCTCATAGGGCGTCCCATGGTACTTCCAGGGCAGCGTGCCGCCGTTCTCCAGGGCGCGGAGAAAGCCAGTCAGGCTGTCCACCAGCCAGGGACACAGCTCTCCCAGGTCCTCCGGGTAGCAGAATGTATCACCCACCTGGTAGCTGCCGTACATCCACGGGCAGATGCCTTCCCGGACGAAATCCGGATAGGTCCCATCCGGGCCTGGCTGCCCGCCCTTCCCCTCGAAGATCTCCAAGTTGATTTGGTATTCTCGCATGTGGTTATCCTTGCCCAGACGGGCGAAAGGCGAATCGGAATATGCGATCTAAAAAAGCAATTTCAAGCGGGCATAGCCCCAAATAATATGCCAGAGCAAGTAGTAAGCGAGCCGGAAAGTATACATACTGACGAAATCATAGCGCCGGAAGAGCAGCAGCTGGGTCAGATTGATGAGGAAGATGTTAGCGGCAACGAATAAATTTGTCCACAGTGGTTGGGGGCTTGAAAATCCCAGCAACGTCTGATAAACCGGCTCCAGCACCGCGACAACGAGGATGCAGGGCAGGACAGCCTTCTCGAAGCTGATATTCAAGGGCGGCGAGGTGAGAACGAGCAGCAAGATTGCCAGCGGCAGGACATGGAATACGATATCCACGACGAAGCCCATGGCGGGGTAGAACAGCAGCGCCTCCGGGAGCAGGACATTAGTGTCCTGCGGGAAGACGACTTTCAGGTCAACCAGGATGATGGCGATGGCGAACGGGATAGCCAGGGGTGCGGCAACCAGGATGCCATTTGTGTTCCCAGCAGAGAAAATCTCAAACCAGCCGCGCCCAAGCAGGAACAGGAACAGGATGAACCCGAGCAGGCTGACGATGAGGATGGCGAGGATGGGATGGAGGCTGCCGAAGAACTTGTAGAAGTATTCCGGGCTGCTGAAGGTAAGGATCGCCACGCAGACGATCAAGGTGGCGGCGATACCGAGGTAGATAGTAAACTGCAGGCGCTCGTTGTTGAGAAGCTCGATGATGTTCGTCATTGACTAGCAGTCCATTTCTCTTACAACCATGCGAAATACGCAAGGGATCACGACCTGACATGACCGTGCCGATAAGAGTATAATCGAGCTACCAATAAGCCCTGGATCTTCCCAATATCAATTATACATCAGCGCTAAGGGGAGCCGGCTCTTACCCGTGCCTGTCTGTTTGCCGTCCTGAAAACGGCCTTGCCACATCCAAAAGGAGTGTAAATGACAATCAGAGTAGACCCTGAAGGAATTGAAAACTGCACGCTGTTCGATTTGGTCGACTTCAGCGATAAGCGCGTGCTTGAGATCGGGTGTGGGGATGGCCGCCTGACATGGCGTTATGCAGACGGCGCCGCCCATGTCACTGCCATCGATCCAAATGCCGATAAGATTGCAATGGCCAGGCAGCAGATGCCGGAACATTTACTCGGCCACGTCGAGTTTCACGCCAGCGCTTTCGAAGACTTCGTGGCCGACCGTATGCCAGCGACTTTCGATATCGTGATCCTGTCCTGGGCGTTGTGATGAATGGAACACGGCGGCATGGTTCATGCCCTTGAGGAAATTCACAGCCAACTGAAACCCACCGGTGTGCTGATCGACATCCACCCCGTGAACGAGGCTTCAATCGTCGAGATTCAGCATGAGGGTAAGACCGATTTCGTAAGCCAATGGTTGGTGCGCCAGTGGTGCACCGATTACCAATATGCGGATGAGGCGCTGGCAGAAATCGTGCGGCGCGGGCTGTTCGCCGTCGAGCATAAGCGTGAATTCGATTCGCTGACCTATTACTCATCCGCAGCAGAGATGCGCACGGATTTGCAGGAAGCCGTCGAGAGATTTGCTAGAGATGACCAGCCGGCGGGAGAGGTGGTGCCGGATATCGAAACGCTGGCAGCGTTGGCAGAAGAATTGTTGGCGCAGGCTGCCGATGGGGCGGAACTGGTGCTGCGCGAACGGGCTCAGATCAGCCGTTTAATGCCATCTTGATGGACGGTAAGACCAACTGGCGACTCAGGTGGGGTAAGAGACCAGTAAATCACCAGCTATTTACAGGAATGCTTTTTACAGCCAGTCAAGGCTCCACGCGGACGGTAAAAGACAACTTGCTGTCCCCGGCGATGGCGGTGACCCTCCAGCAGCCCTCGGTGGGGAATACCAGACCGGTGGCCTGGAAGCGAGTCGGGTAGCAACAGGGGACGTGGGCTTCCAGGGGAGCTGACTGCCTATCGATACGCTCACCGATAACCTTCAGCACGGCTCCTGCTGGGCGAAACCAGCCTACTTTGACCCTATCCTCACTCGCCTGCAGGCGGTATCCCTCGATATCTACCCACCAGGCTGATGCCCAGATCGAGCGGTCATAGTTCACGAAAAAATACCCGTACCCGGGGGTCCCCTGGACGGCAGGATCGGCAGGTGGTTTTTCCCAGGCAGGGTTAGTAACCGGGCAGGTACTGGGATATGTTCTGTCAGCAGCAGGGGCAGAAGAGACCGGGGTGGTATTTGGGTGAAAATCTGCTGGCGCAGCGGTTCCTGCACAGGCGGCGATACCCATCGTCTGCAGGCATAGCAGCAGAAGGATCTTAGACTTCATGCCGGATAGCTCCTTTAGAGAGATTAATCGTTACTATATTTACACCGTCCGGCGTTCCAGGGTTCCAGGTACGGACCAATTTAACACAGTAGAGACGCCCCAGCGAGGCGCCTCTACATGATGTATGTTGCCTGCTCGATCGGCAATACGAGACTGATGCCGTGATCTCGCTGCTGTTCCAATCAACTATTCGCTGACGTCCTGGTTGATCATCCACTGGATGCCAAACTTATCTACAAACATCGCAAATCGCGCTCCCCAGAACGTCTTCTCCAACGGCATGGTGACCTGCCCACCTGCCGAGAGACCCTGATAGAGCCGGTCTGTCTCTTGGTCACTGTCGCTTTGAATGGAAACGTGATAGTTGTTGCCATTGGTGATCTTGCCCATCGACGAGGGGTTGTCACTGCCCATCAGGTAGGTGTCTTTGCCGATGGGTAGAGAGACGTGCATGACATATTCGCTCTCGTCGGCTGGCATACCGCTGTCATCTGGCATGTCTTTGAAGCGCTGGAAGTCCTGGAATTCCCCGCCGAATACGGATTTGTAGAACTCGAATGCTTCCTCGCAGTTGCCGCCAAAGTTGAGGTACGGGTTGATACTTGCCATAGTTAATCTCCTTTCGAATTGTAAGGTTTTCTGCGCATCGCCTGAGCGTGCACGATATTGGATAATTCTACTCTGATTATTCCATTATGTCAAACATTTGTTCTAATTCGTTTTTGGTTGGCTGGTGGAAAACCCGTCCAGGGCAACCTAGATTTCTCATCCAGCGATATACATCCATGCTGCAATCCGGTATAATTCCCAGATACTTAAAAGGGATGGAGGAAATTAGTTCATGAAAATACTAGTAACCGGCGGGGCCGGGTTTATCGGCTCGCACGTGGTGGATTTGCTAGTCGAGGCCGGGCACGACGTGGCGGTGGTGGACGACCTATCCACCGGACGCCTGTCCAACCTGAACCCCAAGGCGCGCTTTTACCAGGTCGATATCCGCAGCGATGAGATGCGGCAGGTGTTCGAAAAGGAGCGCCCGGAGGTGGTGGATCACCACGCGGCGCAGATGGATGTGCGCAAGAGCGTGGAGGACCCGATCTTCGACGCGGATGTGAATATACAAGGCTCGATCAACGTGGCGCAGTTAGCGATGGAGTTCGGTGTGCGTAAGTTCATCCACATCTCCAGCGGTGGGGCAGTGTACGGTGAGCCGGTCTACCTGCCGTGCGACGAGGACCACCCGGTGCGCCCGCTGTGCCCATATGGAGCCAGCAAGTACACCTTCGAGCTGTACCTGTATATGTTCAAGGAGCTGTATGGGCTGGACTACTCGGTGCTGCGCTACCCGAACGTGTACGGTCCGCGCCAGGACCCGCACGGGGAAGCCGGCGTGGTGGCTATCTTCATCGGGCGCATGCTGGCAGGCGAGCCGGTGACGGTCAACGGTACCGGCGAGCAGGTACGCGATTTCGTGTACGTGGGCGACTGCGCCAGAGCCAACCTGATGACCCTGGAGGGCGGCTCTGGGGGTGTGTACAACCTGGGGTTCAATATCGGTACGTCGGTCAACCAGATCTTCGACGGGCTGAAATCAGTCACCGGTTATCCGGAAGATGCCCGCCACGGACCGGCGAAAGCCGGGGAGACCTTCCGCATCTACCTGGACGCCAGCCGGGCGAAGGAAGACCTTGGCTGGGAGCCGACGGTGAGTCTGGAAGAGGGCCTGAGCCGCACGGTGGAGTATTTTAAGCAGGCTGAGGTTGAGAGATAGCCACTTCAGAGGCGATGCAAGCATCGACACGGAGTACACTGCGAATTAGTAAAACGGGACACGGATTGGATGGATGTACACGGATAAATCAATTTTAGATAATTAAAATCCGTTTATTCCATGAGAATCCGTGTCCAATAAAAACTCTGTGATCTGTGAACTCTGAGGTGCAATAACAAGGAGTGGGGCGTGATAGCTTCGATCAGCGGCAGGGTGCAGGAGACCGGCAGCGACAGCCTGGTGGTGGAGGTGGGCGGAGTCGGGCTGCTGGTGTACGTGCCTGCCGAGTTGAGCGCCGGGCTGCGTTCTGGGGAGAGCGTCTCGCTGCACACCTACCTGGTGGTGCGCGAGGACCTGCTCAGCCTGTACGGCTTCGATAGCAAAGAAGGGCGCGATTTCTTTGTCATCCTGCTGGGAGTTAACGGCGTCGGGCCGCGCCTGGCGCTGGCGATCCTGTCCACCCTGAGCACGGATGCCATCCGGCGGGCGGTATTCCACGAGCAGGACGAGGTCTTTGCCCGGGTGCCCGGCGTGGGAAAGAAGACCGCCCAGAAGATCTTGCTGCACCTGCAGGATCGCATCCCTGCGGAGGCCGGGCTGGAGCCGCTGGGACGCATCAGCGACGTGGACGAGCAGGTGTTGGGTGCGCTGACCGCGCTGGGCTACAGCGTGGTGGAGGCGCAGGCTGCCCTGCAGACCATCCCCGCGAATACCGAGCAGGATGTAGAGGAGCGATTGCGCGTAGCCTTGCAGTATTTTGCCAGTTAGCTCACCACAGAGTATTTATGGGACACGGATTGGATGGATGTACTTTGTGATCTCTGTGGTGGAGAGTAGGAGGAGAGCGTGTTTGATGGCAAGAAAATAGCCTTTATTGGACCGGGAGTGATGGCTGAGGCGATGATCGCCGGGCTGATCCGCCAGAAGGTGGCCTCCCCCGGTGCGATGACCGCTGCCGGCCCGACCGAGGAGCGGCTTGCCTATCTGCGCGAGAAATACGGCATCAGCAGCACCCCGGTCAACGCCGATGCGGCAAGGCAGGCGGATGTTGTCGTGCTCTCGGTCAAACCGCAGCGATTGGAGAAGGTGGTTACCGGCATGCACGGCGCGATACAGCCGGAGGCGTTGGTGCTCTCGATTGTTGCCGGCGCGGCCATCGACCAGATGCAAGCCGGGTTGGGGCATGATAAGATCGTACGCTCTATGCCCAACACACCCGCGCAGATCGGCGAGGGCATCACCGTCTGGACGGCGGCGGAGACGGTGACCGAAGAGCAGCACGAGATGGCGCGCCAGATCCTTAAGGCTTTGGGAGAAGAGATCTATGTGGAGGACGAGAGCTACCTGAACATGGCGACCGCCCTCTCCGGGACGGGACCGGCGTATGTGTTCATGTTCATGGAGGCTATGGTGGACGCTGGGGTGCACCTGGGCTTCCCACGCCGCATCGCCGAACAGCTCGTGGCTCAGACCGTGCGTGGCTCGGTGGACTTCTACCGCACCAACGAGGAGCATATCCACCTGGCGCGCCTGCGCAACCAGGTCACCTCGCCGGGCGGCACTTCCGCTGCCGCACTGTACTACCTGGAGAAAGCCGGCTTCCGCACGGCGATCTCGAGGGCGATCTGGGCGGCGTTCGAGCGCTCGCGCGAGCTGGGTAAGGGCGGGCGCAGTCACGCGCCGGAGAATGATTGAGGGGGAATAGGAAATTGGAATTAGGGATTAGGCAATCAGGCAACAAGGAGATCAGGCAACTAGGTGATCAGGGCAGCAGGGGAACTGGAATAGGGGAGGTGGAGGCAGGCAGCGCCTTCCGATTAGAGTACACCAGCGACAGCAGGAACTGAAGCTGGTCCTACGTGGACAATTCTTCCATCACTCTATAATCAATAAAAAGACCTCCAGCCGGTGAGAGACCAGCGGGAGGAAGATACGCTCAACGGCGACGGGAAGCCGGCTTCTATGTTCACATCCAAACGGGAACAGCGGCTGTGGTGCTTGCGTGGGTGCGGCGGCGGACCAGCACCGGTTGAAACCGGCGCCTGTTATTTGCAGAACCCGTAAAAAACGGGTTTGGTCAGCGGGTATACCTGCTTAGAGCGGGTTCCTGGTGGGAAAGATCATTGAGACCGCTGCCGGACTCAACCAACTCCTTGAAGCGCTGGACAAAGCGGGCCAGCGGAGCGCCGTCGATCACATCGTGGTCCGCGCAGATGGTCAGGCTGAGCAGCTCACGGATGAGGATGCTGCCGTCCATTACGGCAGGTTTTTCGGCGATGCCGCCCAGCGTGAGCTGCAGGGTATAGTCGCTGATGGGAATGCCCCATCCGGCACCTTTACCGAACATACCCACTGCGGTTACGCCTACAGTGCCGCTGAGGCGCTTGCGCCAGTGCGGGTTGGAGCCGATTAAGCGCCAGAACGCCCGCCCGATGAAATTCGGCAGGTATCCATACCAGCTCAGGCGCGATTTCTCACGCACCTGGCCCTTCTGAGCAGCGCGTATCTCCTGGTGGATCTGCAGCACCGGCTTTGTGTTGGCAGCCCGTACGATGTACGGCACGCCGATCAGCCGCCCGCCAACCTGCTGCTCTACCATCGTTGAGATATCCACTTCCTCGAATAAGACCAGCCGGCTGCGTCCTTGCCGGTAGGCGTGCAGGAACAGGTCCTCTCCCACCACCTGACCCAGGCAGTGGATGATGAAGGCAGTGAATGAGATCGTCTCGCCGGTCTGCTCTTTATACTGGTGGATGATCTGGCGCGACAGGGTGACGTCCAGCTCGACCAGGGCGAAGACGACGTGCTTGTGGCGCGCCACGCTGAGGTAATCGACAACCGGCTGGCGCGATTTGGGGTAAGGTACCTGGCGGTGTGCTTCTTGGGGCGGCATATTGCAGGCTGTTCCTATGCGTCTGGTTTCGTATAGCTGTATTCACCGAACGTGCCGACGAACTGCGGCAGGTCCCGGTGACCGAGTAATTGGCGGATGGCGTGGGCTTCGCCGGTATGGAACCAGTAATGGTAGGTGTTGCGCAGCAGCAGGGTGGCAATGTTCTCCTGCACGGGCTTGCTATTGCGCTCGAAGTAGTCGGACAGCCGCTCTTCCGTCAGATCCAGCAGGAACTCATCCGCAGACGCGGGTGATGGTCTGCCAGGCCTCCCACATCTCTGCCAGGGGCGGGGTGGTGGCAGGCTTGCCGGTGCCGACCAGATTGTACAGGCCTGGGACGACGACCTCCTCCTTGGCCAGGAAGAGCCAGTAGGTCTGCTCCTGGTTGGCCATATGCCCGACCATCCAGGAGATGCTGTTAGCCGGTTCAAGGCGGTGGATGGCGTCTTCTGCAGGCAAGCCTTCCAGACAGCGCTGGAATTCACTGCGGGCGAAATGAAGCTGGGTGACAAGGTGAAGGGGCATGAAGTTCTCCTAGATAGTCATTGATACTTGCGTTTTTCGTACCAACCGGTGCGCACGCTACCTGGGGCGTCGAAGTCCGGTACATAGGGCTTGATGTCCAGCAGCGGGGTGCCATCCAGAACATCTGCACCATGGATGTGCAGGATATTTCCGTGGCGCGATTCTAGTCCCACGACTGACATTCCGATCTGGTTGGGTCGGGCGGGGTAGCGGGTGGCGAACAGGCCGCGCGGCCGGTCATCCAGGAAGGGCTTGACCTGCAAGTCGAAGCCGCTAGAGCGATGGAAGCTGTACAGCAGGATCAGGTGCGAGAAGCCTTCCACATCCTGCAAGCCTGCAGCATACTCTGGGAAGACCTCTACCTGACCGGCTGCCGTGGACCGTGCAGCCTGGATGGGGACCTCGTCTCCCTCATGGTAAGGGGAATGGATAACGCCGATCGCCTGAATGGGGTGGGGGCTGTTATCCTGCACGGCGAGTGTTGGGTCACCCTGGCTCTCAGCAGAGAAATTGAAACCGCATTTGCGCAGCGCAGCCTGGATGCTCTGCGGCGAGCGCTGCCAGAGGCCCAGCTTGCGGGAGATATGCTCGCTCCAGGAGTAGTTTTCGAAGGTTAGGCTTTCCTCCCGGTTGCCGTCCAGCGGGATGATGTAGTTCGCCTTGCGGTAGTAATCCTGTGCCAGATAGCCCTCATCCATCTCTCGCATGGCGTCCTGGATCATATCAGGCGTGAGCTGCGGGTATTCGTCCTCGAACAAGCAGAATTCCAGCGGGTAGCGCGGGCGGACGGGCGGGTTTGAAGCCGGGTAGCCCATGCCCAGACCGACCAAGGGGAAGACGCGTGCGGGCAGCTTGAACTGCCGGATGATCTCTTCGGCGTAATACGGCACCGCACCGCGGAAGCAGCTCGCCAACCCCAGGCTCTCGGCGGCGGTGACCATATTCTCAGCCATCAAGGCAGCGTCCTGTATGCCCATCAGCAGTAGTGACAGGTCGTTGGAGGCCATCTCCCAGCCGCGCTGTTCCATAATGCGCTCGAAACGGTGTGAATCGACGCACAGGATGAAATACAGCGGCGCATTCCAAGGATTGTTTTCGACATCCCGGGAGAGCAGCAGGCTGCCGAGCTGGTAGGCGAAGGGTGCCTGCTGCCCGGCGCGCACGATGGTCTCGACGACATCCGGGTCAGGCGGTTCAGACTTGAAAGAGCGGATGGACTTGCGGTTGAGCAGGGTATCAATGACGGGATTGTGGATCATATTGATTTCCAAGGTGATTGGTGAAACAGGCAATCAGGTAATTAGGTGAGAAGGCAAGAAGGTGAACAGGGTTAATGGGAATAAGGCAGCCAGATTCCTGGGTTACATCAGCGGTTGAAATCCTCAAAGATATAGCTTCAAACCTTCATGGGAAGCAGTGAAGCCGAGACCCAGGTAGAAGCCCAATGCTTCGGGGCGCTGTTTGTTGGTGGTGAGCTGCACGATGCGGCAGCTACGCTGGCGGGCGCGCTCGATCGCCCATTCGAACACCAGCTTCCCGATGCCCTGCCCGCGCAGGCTGCGGTCGATGCGCACGCCTTCGATCTGCGCCCGACGGCTTCCCTGGAAGGTGAGCGAGGGGAGATAGGTGAGCTGCAAGGTGCCAATGACGCGCTCATCCAGCTCGACCACCACCAGCTCGTTATTGGGGTCGGCTTCGATCTCGGTGAAGGCACGGGAATAAGAATCAAAATCGGCCGGAACGAACGCTTCGCGCTGGCTGCCCAGCGGGTCGTCGGCTAACAGGCGGACGATTGCCGGGAGGTCCTCCTGTACGGCGATTCGGATGCCGATATCCCGCTCTGTACTGGTCTCCATGAACGTCGGTTAACTCCGCCATCCATTATAAGCGAGACTGCTCTCCCCCAAGTGCGTATGACCTATTTAATTGACGTGAGGTCGGGATAAGGAATAAGAGGCGGAATTATGTTGGTGATTAGGGCGACTTCTCTACCCTAAACACCAACAACATCTCTTATCCATCAACTACTACCTTTGCCTTGCTGGTCTCTATGTAGGAATGTAGCTGGATGCGCAGTTTCGCGATCTCCTCATCGACGATGGTAGCCCACTCGCGCAGAAGGCGCTCTTCGAAGTATGCCAGAGCATCATCCTCGGTTTGATTGAGCTTCCGAATCACTCGCTGTGAGGAGAGATCACGGTAGAGATTGCTGGTCGATAGCATATCGGCATTTGAGCGCACTTCATCGATCCGGCTCTTCCAATATTTCCTGTCCGTATCCATTGTGCTGGCTTTTCTACGCAAATTCTTGATGACCCGGTGGATGATATCCTCTGAGGCAACCGGACGGATTCTGGGATTTTCATTCTCGGTTACAGGAAACCAGTATGTGCTGTCCTTGGTATTCACTTTGAAACACTGCTTTGATTCACCCTGGATGGGTCTGGTTTCAATCCTGCGTATCTGACCAACCCCATAAAAAGAATGTACAACCCAATCATCAATTGAATAGGATAAATTTGCTTCCATGCGCTTCCCTTTCGTTATCGATAATTGTTGCTGTTATCACGTTTGCGGCGGTTCTGTCTGCGGATAGCTTTCTTCTTGGCTATACGGCGCAGCTCACTCTTAGAAACAAACCACCGCTTCTGGCGTACAGCGGTCAGCCTACCACTCCTGGTCACCTTTTTTCTAAACCGACTCAGGAGCTGCTGGGGGGATTCGTTATTACGTAATCTAACTGTCGTCAAAAGCCTTGTCTCCTTTCTGAAATTGAGTATCATTAAATACATCCCAGCATGGTATTCAGGGGATGTATCTCTCGAAATTCAAATGGTTATGGAAAACTCGGGAATAAAAAAATTTCCAGATTTCCATAAGCCTGGCTTTACCCCCATTTGGTCGTTAATAACAGACCAATTTATCGAAGATTAGATGTAAACCTCACATATACCCAGGCTATATATACTGCGAGGCACAGCTTTATTATAACACATTTGTTCTTTAATGGTTATAATCTGCAGAGATTAATCTTCACTCGGGAAGCAATCCCGTTGACGATAGTCACACAGCCGATCTATAATTTAAGAGTTACGCACTTGAAGGTGAAATTTGGGGTGTTCGGGCGGGCTGCGCCTGCCCGAACACCCCATCCTCTCCCCAACTGGGTAAGTTCTAAATTTAATTGGCTCAACGGATTACGCGTCTGGCGGAGGATCGCATGCAGAGAATTTTATCCTGGATTAGCGCCCGCATCGAGCTTTTCGTCCCCCTGCTGGCGGTGCCGACATTCTTCTCTATGGTGGGGTTCATGCAGGGCGAAGTCAGCGCCTGGCAGCAGGTGCTGGTCTATGGCTTGGCGATAGTGTATGTGGGGATCGTTCTTTGGCGACCGATGGCACTGCCAGCCAAGCAGCTGCTGCCTGTGAGCAGGGATATCGCCAGACGGACGGTCCTGGTGGTAGCTTTGGTGGTGCTGGGCGGGGTTGTGCTGGTTGTTGTCGCCTCACTGTTAAGCGACACGGGCAGTGAAGGCAAGACCCGGCTGCCTTACTTCCTGCTGGCAGTCATTCTGATCATTGCCTTCGGCTCCGGCGGGCTGCTGGCGGAGCGAGTTCTGAGCATAGACTTGCTGCCCATCATCCGGCGCAGGGAGCCTCGGTGGATCGTTTATGCCCTGGTGGCGGCCTTCTTCCTGGCAATGCTGACCTTCTTCTGGAGCAACCTATTCAGCGGGGTGATCGAGAGCGTCGGGCAGGCGGCGGGTGAAAACGGCGCAGACGCTGCCGGGGCAGCTGCCAGCTTCGATCTCGACAGCCCGGTCCTGCTGCTGCTCCAGCTGTTGGTCGGCGCCGGACTGTTCGAGGAGCTGCTCTTCCGCCTGGGGATTATGACTATCGTCTGGCGGCTTACACACGGTTGGGGCTGGGGGCTGGTGGTCTCAGCGCTGTTCTTCGGGCTGTACCATATTACACCGCTGAGCGGGATCAGCACTTACACTGCCGGCAGCCCAGTCACGACTGTGCTTACTTCGTTCAGTATGGGGATCATTATGGGGGTGATCTACCGCTACCGCGGCTTCACGACAGCGGTGCTGGTGCACGGGCTGGGGGATTGGGTTGTAATTATGCTGCTCGGCAGCAGCGTGGGCTGAGAGTCTGCGAATTTTCGCCTATGAACACGAATATTTATGATTGCAGCTAGGCTACTTCCATGGCGGCATCCGCCAGCCAGGTCATCACTTCAGCCTGCGTGGGGATACGTCCTGAGCAGACCAATTTCTCGTTGATCACCAGCCCGGGAGTGGACAGGATGGGGTAGTCCATGATCTCGTTGTAGTCGGTGACCTTGATCACCTGGGCTTCAAAGCGCATACTCTCTACGGCTTTGGTGGTGATCTCAACGACCTTTCCGCAGTTTGCACATCCAGGTCCGAGTATTTTTATGGTCAGCATATTGATCTCCTTTTCAGGTGGGACAATTTGGCAAATTGTCCTACATTAGATAACACTCTCTCAAATCACCAGCAGCGCCATCCCGAACAGGTAGCCGGCGAGGGTGGTGAAGACGATCACCAGGGATACATAGGTGATCGTCTTGCGTCTGCCCAGAATGCTGCCGGTTACAAGGATGCTCTGCAGCGAGAGTTCCGGATCGGCGAGCAGGTAAGCCAGCAGAGGCCCCCGGTGCATGCCGAGGTCCAGGAACATGCGGGCGATGGGCACTTCCACCAGGGTCGGGAAGTACATGAACACACCGAAAAGGACCGCGATCAGGTTGGCCCAGATCGTATTTTGACCGGTCAGACCGCGGATCAAGCTCTCGGGGATGATCTCCTTGACCACGCCGGCTGCAAACACGCCCAGCACCAGCAGTGGAAAGATCTGCTTGACGAACTTCCATGTCTCCCATAGCCAGTTTGCCAGCTCCTGGCGCTCGAAGCTGCGCATGGCGACAATCCCGATCAGTAGCAGCAAGGCTGCCACGCTGATGAAACGCCCAGTGATGCCGATCACCAGGCTGCCTTCGGTCACGGTTGGAGCCGCGGATAGCAATGTGATCCCTACCAGAACAATTACCAGATAAGTCCAGCGGTTGAAGCGCTCCAGCACCTTTTCCAGTCCCATGTAGGCGACCGGAGCGATCAGCACCAGCATGAGGATCAGCAGCGCTCCTTGTGCGGATAGGCCGACCCCTGCCAGTGCAGCGGTTAGCGATGACGGAAGGTCAACCGGCAGGCTGATCTCCAGCCAGACAGCAGTCGCGAGGTTGACCTGCAGAGTGCCTGTGAGCAGCAAAGCCATCAAGAGCAGGAACACGACCCATACCGCAGGGCGAAGGCGCGCAGTCTGGTCGAACAGCCCGCTGTCCTGGAGAGCAGCGGCACGCTGGGCTTCTTCGGTGCGGAACAGATATGCCATGATCAAGCCGATCAGCATGCCGAACCCGATCGACAGGATAATGCGTGCCAAGGCGATATCCATGCCGATGGCTGCCCCGGTGTAGGCGATAGCCAGGATGTTGACCGCCGGACCGACGAATAGGAAGGTGATCGCCACGCCCAGCCCGGCGCCACGCTTCCAGATACCGGCAAACAAGGGCAGGATCGTGCAGGAGCAGACTGCCAGGATGAAACCGCCCAGCGCGGCGGTGGGATAGCTGATATAGCGTGGGGCACGCGGACCGAGGTAGCGCGTGATGACCTCTTTAGGGATCATGGCGCTGATATAACCGGCGATCACAAAAGCCGGTACCAGGCACAGCAGTACATGGGCTGCCAGGTACTCGATCAGGCTCATCCAGCCGGCTTGGATCAGACTGAGTATGTAAGTGATTGCAGCATCCATAATTCCATCCGATTGTGGTACAAAACCATTCTAATTCTCAGGACTTACCCGGCTGGCAAGGGAGATGGGGGTGGAGTGCAGTTCGGGCACTCACATTGCGGCAGCGTTTCGACTGGGATCAGATCTTCAAATCTGTCCGGGGAAATACCCACCAAATTCCCAGCCTGGTGGATGATATCCAGCAAGTGGGGGTCGCGCAGGCTGTAGAAGATGTATTTCCCGCTGCGGCGAGATATCAGCACCCCGGCTTTGCGCATAGCCATTAGATGTTGGGAGATATACGCCTGGCGCATCCCAAGTTTCGCTTCAAGGTGGCAAACGCATGCTTCGGAGCTGCCGATTGCCAGCAGGATCTGCAGCCGGGCAGGTTTGCCGATCGTATCCAGCAGGCGGCTGATCTTTTCTTCTGGGGAGCCAGTCTTTGTATTCATAATCTTGAATATATTATATAAAATATTCGGGTTTTTGAATATGTCCTTCGTCATGAGTATTTGCGATCATTGTCACATCGGCGGTAAGGGCATCAGCAAGGATGGCTGCGCTTACCTGGCGCTTGTGAAGCTGTTGAACGAAGATGGGAGCAGCCTGAATACATAGAAAAGGCACAATTTCGTTCGGGCTGTCGTTCTTTGCGGCGGGCTACCTGGCTGGCCGCATCTACGAGCCGCTGATGGCGGAGTGCGGGCTGCTGGCTGGCAGCCTAGGTGCGCTTATCGGCTCAGGTGGCGGCAGGGGTATGGGCTTGATTTTCGTGCTGACCGGTTTATTGGCTTTGGCAACCGCGGCAGCAGCCCTGCTGAACCCGTGCATCCGCAACGTGGATATCGAACTGCCGGATGCGGGTTAGATCTCATACTTTTGAAGGATATAAGCAGGCGTGCGGAAGGATGGGGAGGAACTGGTCTGGCGGTGGATTGTCGAAATTGGATATAGGCAGTATAAATTGGCGTATAAATCTGTGTGATCCGCGTACAAATTATGTCATGAAGCTCGGATGACACAACGGAGGAAACATGAACGCCAAATCTATAACGCTTTACCTTGCTGTTTTGACTATATTGTTCTCGCTCGTACTTGCAGCATGTGCAACTCCGGGTGCTCCAGCAGCGGACCAGACTCCACCGCCTGCAACTGAGATTCCGCAGGAAGTTGTGGTCACGGATGCTGCAGGTGAACCAGATGAGCCTGTCGAGCTGCGTCGGATTGCTATCGATCATGTGCAGGTGGAGATGGGGGAGGGGTCACCTCTCCCTGTTGAAGTCGTTGCCAGCGGAACCTGGCCCGACCTGTGCGCCCAGGTGGCGCTGGTTGAGCAGCATTTTGCCGGGTCCACGATTATCATCGATGTCTTCGCCACGCCGGTACAGACAGATTGCCCGCCGGATCAAGCAGGAATTGCGTTTCGTATAGCAATCCCACTGAACGTGGCTGAGCTGCCCGCCGGAACGTACGGCGTCTCGGTCAACGGGGTCGAGACAGGCTTTGCCTGGGATTTCGTATCATCGGCTGAAAACACGCCTGGAACTGCCCAGGATGGCACGCTTCAATCGCTCTCGATAGATGCTGTGGCGGTAGAAGTCGGGCGTAGGGTCGCCCATCCCAGTCGAGGTGGTCACCAGCGGATCGTGGCCTGAGCTATGCGCACAGCTGGCAAGTGTTGAGCAGAAAATCGCTGGTCAGCAGATCGAAATCAGCCTGTTTGCCACCCCATCCAACCCGGACTGCCCAGCGGACCAGGTCGGTATCCCCTTCCGGGTAGCCGTGCCGCTAAACATGGTCGAGATTCCCTTCGGAGAATATCAAGTCGTGGTGAACGGTATCGAGACGACCTTTGACTGGACCGGCAGTCCGGCAGTCGTGGAAGAGCCAAGTACTGCACCCGTAGTCGCGTATATTGGCCTGGATGGCAATGTTTGGGTTGTTGGTGGCAGTGACAGCCAGCCGCGCCAGATCACCCGCGACGCCATCCCGTTAAGCGCAGAATACGATCCAAACGCCCCAACGCTCAGCTATTATTTTCCAGCTATCTCGTCCGATGGGCGATATGTAGCCGTGCGAAAAGACGAAGGTACACCCACCGGGTCGGGATTACAGTATTTGTTCGAGCTGCAGGCGATCGATACCCAGACTGGGGAGACTCGCCTGGCTGCGGCTGGTGAGAACCCGCCTGCCGGTGCTGACTGGCAGCCGGGCACGCATCTGCTGGCGTATGGGATGGGCACCGATCCGGCTTACTTCACGAACAGGGGCGCAGTTGATGCAAACCTGGCGACCGGAATCTTCGGCTGGGAAGCAGGCAGCGGGGAGACGAAGGTGCTGGTGGAGCCGCAGCGCGGTTATGCCCTGATGCTGCCAACCTGGTCGCCGGATGGGCGTTTCCTGAGCTTTGACGAGATCCTGTACATGGAAGGTCGCCAACCGTTCGCATACTACGACTTCGCGGCAGATGAATACTACCCGCACGACGCACCGCTGGGTTTTTACGACTGGTCGCCGGATGGCAATCAGATCGCTTATGACTATCTGACCTATACAGCTACCGGCGAAGAGCGCATCTATATACGCGAGCGGGAGGCAGGGGGGGAAGTACAGGTATCCCCGGATTATGAAGCTGGCGGATATGCATTTTTCCCGGTCTATTCACCGGATGGCAGCCGTCTGGCTTACTTCGCCAACCTGAACGGTCCTGAGACGAATTTCTATACGCTCTTCATCCTGGAGCTAGCCGGCCTGGATCAAGATGGCGGGGAGCCGATGGACTTGGGTACCTTCGAATCTGTGAATAATCCGCAATGGTCACCGGATGGAAAGCAGCTGATCTTCAGCGCCGGTCCATGGGAGATCCAGCAGGTGTTGGCAGTGAATACAACGGATGGGAACATCAAAGTGCTGGGGGAGGGCAACCAGCCCAGCGTGGCCCAGCCATAATCAAATCGATACTATGATCAAGTAGTGATGCAGCATGCTGCATCACTACTTGTATTTTCAATTGAATACAGTACAGTATGGTATAATCAATATACGATACTGTACTGTATGTTTTGCGTTTCGATGGATCATTAGAGTGAGACTGTGGGGTGGAGATGCCTAAAAGGAAGCAGGATTGGCTGGAGCAAGGTTTGCGACTGCTGCAAACCGGCGGGGATATTGCGCTGACCATCGATGGTCTGGCAGCCGAGATGAGCCTGACTAAGGGCTCGTTTTACCATCATTTCCAGGGCATCCAGCAATTCAAACACGAGCTGGCTGCGCATTGGGTCAAGCTCCAGGTTGGCGATATCCCACTGATGCCCAGGAAATCCGCCCAGCGGGTGGAGATACTGGATGCCTGGGTAGAGGCGCTGATATTGCAGGATCGGAGCGCCGAACAGGCAATGCGTGCGTGGGGACAGCAGGATGATATGGTGCGCACTCAGTTGGCGGGGGTCGATGCAGCCCGGCGCCTGTTTGTCGAGTCTGTGTTCAAGCCGCTGGTCTCGGACCAGGAGCAGCCGCGCTTGATGGCGGATTTACTGCTGACGATGCTGGGTGGCAGTCTCGATGAGTCTGCCGGATATACACGGGACCGGGTGCTCGAGCTGTATGTGGAGTACAAACGGCTGTGCGGGTTGGAGGAAAAAGAGCCACAAGAGCAGCAGTATCGGCTGCCAATCTAATCACTGTTTCGTGTAGCAGAAGTGATTCTTTCAGGTAGAGACGCAGCGCCGCTGCGTCTCTACGGGGTTAAGAACAACAGGGTGATGTAATTCAAGTACAATAGAGCCGATGGTGGAGTTTGTGCGATGTTAGTCAAGGACTGCATGACCCCGGATCCGATCACCGTACGCCCGGAGAGCGATCCGATGGCGGCGATGATGGTGCTGCGCTCGTGTGGCTTCCGGCACCTGCCGGTCCTGGGACAGGACGGCGCACTGGTGGGCATCGTGGACCGGGCCGGTCTGCGGCATTTCCTGTCCGAGGCGGGAGCACCGAGCGTACAGAAGCGGCAGCACTACGTCGAGCAAGTGATGACGCGTCGTGTTGTGACGGTGCCGCCTGAGTGCCCTTTGGAGGAAGCCGCCTCGCTGATGGTCCGGCACCAGATTGGCAGCCTGCCGGTGCTGGAGGACGGGCGTCTGGTCGGCATCATCACCGAGACCGATATCTTCAAGCAGTTTGTTGCGGCACTGGGCGGAGGCACCGACTCCATCCGCATATCGGTGCAGCTTGAAAATATCCCCGGTCAGATCGCCCTGCTGGCAAGCCAGATCGCCCGGGTGAACGGCAATATCCTTTCACTGGTCACGTATCCGGCGATGCAGCCCGGTAGGATCAACCTCACTCTGCGCATCGAGGGCGTCGAATGTGAGAGTATGCAGCGTGTGATCGAAGAGCTGACTGAAGTTGAGATCTTGAATGTGTGGTGCAACGAGGGGGAATAGTCTAATATAACCCAGCGGGTTTTATACTTGCTCAAACCGCTGGTAGTATTTCAAACACGAGGCTAAAATGTTCGTGCTTATTTTCGCCCGGAGAGAATTTCTCCTTGAGCGATCAAAATCTGCGCCATCCATTCCAGGATAGCTGCCAGGAAGGACGCCGCCAGCAAGCCCAGCCCTGCTCCGAAGGCGACACCCAGGATCGCTCCCAGCCACCACAGCGTACGGTCGATAATCGCTAAAAAGCCAGAAAATATGATCCCCATCAGTATTGCCATTATGGGGACTGTAACGACGCGTAGCGAGTTGCCGGTGGCAACCAGCCGGTTAACGATCTCTTTCGTGCGGCCCTCATCATAAGCTATCATATTTTCCTCGATTCTGAACCGTTGCCGTGTGGGAAAGGCTTCGGGATTGATCAGGGAGATAACGGATAAACGCAAATAACCGGTTAATAATCACCCCTGTAACTATGATCGGTCAGGCGGTGGGCCGTCCAGTACGACGTACTGGGGATCTTCTGGATCGCATCGCACGCCTACCAACATGCCTGATTTCAACCTTTCCATGGAATCAATTTCAGCTTTCATGCTAACCTTATGGGCATTCTGCTCTTCGGAGGGGTGTAATAGCACCGGTACATCCAGCAGCAGGCGCACGCCTTTATAGCCCATTGTAGTGCGCCGGAACTCAGCCAGGATCGTGACGCCGTCTTGCATCACCTGTGCGCGGGCGGGCAAACCAGTTCTACGCACACTTTCGGCACGTCTGAGCTCACGCCGGGACAGCACATACCCGCTGTAGAATCCCGGCAAAGCCGCGGCTAAAATCCCTGCCAGGAACACCAGGACGAAAATATATCCCGGTGCGCCGCGCGCTGCAAGCAGCAGCAACAGCGCTACGATTACCAGCATCAAGAAATATTGGACCAGGTAAGCGAAATTCAGCCGGCGGCGCATGGTCTCCGCTTACCGCCATCGAGCGAGCAGGTCTTGACCGGAGTAGAACGACCAGGCCAGGATGAAAAGCGCCACCTGGGAAACTCCCAGCCAGACGAAGATCACCGTCAGCAGGATGGATGCGTCATCCAACCAGCGCGGCAGGTCTTGCTGCAGGGCATCGATCTCCAGCAGGTAGGCGGTTATCTTCTCATCGTAGCCACCCAAGGCTTCAGAGAGCGTGCGGGCGGATGCTTCCAGGTCGGCGAAACCGGTGGTAAGGGATTCGACGGTATCCTGGGTGATCTGGGAGACTTCTGTCACCCGGCTGCTGCCTTCCTCGATCTGGGTTTGGAGGTTCTCCAGGTTGATGGCAGCTTCATCGAGCTGTTCGGTTCCGGGGATGTCCAGGTCGACAAGGGGCAGCTGGTTGAGCTTTTCAACGGTATCTTTGAGCTTGACCACAGCATCACGGAGACCTTCAACGCGCTCGGCAACCTGCGAGATGAACGGTGCAAGCGTGCTCTCCAGCCGTCCGACGAGATCGGCAACTGCCTGCAGGCTGGCAGCCCCATCGATGCCCAGGGTCTTCAAGGCTGACTGCAAGGCGGCGATCTGCTGCTGCACCGAATCCAGCTCTGCCTTGGCGATCTGCAGGTCTGTCTGGGCGGTGTGCAGGTCGCTTTCAATGGTATCCAGACGCGCTACCCAACTCTCCGTCAGGCGCTGGTTATAGGTCCAGGTGAGGGCGATGCCGGCGATGCTGGCAATGGTGAAGAACACACTCAGAATGACTAGTGTGAGGGAAATGATGGTCCTGGATTTATTCATATATCTAGCCTCGAAACAAGAGATTTACGCATAGCCATCATATTGAAGGCTTGATCGTTCGATATTCTAATCGAAATCATCCGTAAAATCACCGCTGCCGAACTGGAATTCCGCCGCCGGTTCCTGAAAATCGAGCAGCTTGCGGACCACAAACACAGCTCCGACCCCAAATACGATAAACATAGCACCGACGAAACCCAAAATTCCGGCCAGACCCCACAGCTCGAACCTGGACAAGATCTCCGCGCTGTAGGGTGAGGTGGGGCGGTAGATGACCGGGACAGCCTGCCCTTTTACGTACACCGGGGATGAACTGGAGACATTCGATTGCACCTGGTGCTCGGTCCCAGACTGGTCCAGGAAGACGAAGACCGGTGCGTACATCGTCGTGCCCTCTGAATCCTGGCTGAGTGTGAAATCCACAACATTGCCGGTCGTCCGGATGCCTTCGCGAAGCAGCCTTCGTGAGCTGTTGATCGATACCGCGGTACCGGCCAGCAGCAGGATGCCGATGGCTACGAACAGCCAGCCCAGGCTGCGCATGACCTTTTCGCTCACAGAATCATTCTCCCTGCAGCTCACCTGTCCAGCGGTCGCGGTTGGCCCAGAACGGGCAGTATGGGCAGTTTTCACCATGCGGGTAATCTACCCCCGCCGTGTGCGGGCAGCCGATGATGCGGTCTGCCAACACGACTCGCTGGACGTTCTCGGCTTGCAAGAATTCCATCATCTGCTGGCGGAGAGAAGCATCCAGGCGGATATCGGTATCTTCGCTGTACCATTCACACGAGGCGTCAGGTCGTTCGCTGTCCCCGGAGTGGACGACCACTGCCACGGCTTTGGTCGCCAGACGGTCATCCGGCCCGTAAAATGCCATCGTCGCGGCCGGATAGGCGCCCTCATTCTGAGTTCGTTCCGGACTATCAGCCAGTTTCTTCGATCCTGAGCCTGACATACGGGTATTCTACCCATAAACTGCGAATATTGCACGGGCTGTTTCGGTGCAGTGTCAGACGCAAGCTTACATTGTCAAATGCTGGGAGTTAATAAATTTGGAAATGAGTGGAAACTTCGAAGGTGAGGTCCCAGCCGGGCACGAGCGGGCTACTTATACGAGGTCACCGCTGATCTGTTTGCTCCGCTTTCACCCGGGTGTATCGCTCGAGGTCCAGTCCCCACAGGTGCAGTGCGCCGGTGTACCGCATGCCAAGCTTCTCCAGCACATGCCGGGAGGCGCTGTTCTCCGGGTGCACCAAACCGATGATCTCATCCAATCCCAATAGATCGAACCCATCCTGCACGCAGCGCGAGGCTGCTTCGGTCGCCAGACCGCATCCCCAATGGCTCTGCTTCAGCAGGTATTTGATCTCGGTCTCGCCGGTCTCGTCCAGCACGTTAAGACCGCACCAGCCGACCATCTCCCCGGTCTGGCGATCCTCCAAAGCGTACCAGCCGTATCCATGCTCCTGCCAGTGCACACCCTGGCGCTGTATGATGCGCTCGACCACCTCGGGGGGGAAGGGCTCGGTGTTGGGCAGATAGCGCAGCACGTCCCGGTCGCCCAGGATTGCGCACAGCGGCTCGTAATCAGCCGGGATGAAGCCGCGTAAGATCAGTCGTTCGGTATGGATGGTGGGAATGTTCATGTGCTCATTGGGGAATGGACGTGCGAGATGATGTCTGCTGGCAGCATCTTCGTATGCTCATTTCAGGAAGTTATCGATCACCAGGCGCAGCAGCATGGTGATTGCAGGCAGCAGAACGGAAAAGAACAGAGTGCGCAGCTGGGTGGTATTGTACGGCCAGGTGCGAGTGTTCTGCAGGATCTTCTCGTAGCTGGAGAGAGCGCTAAGGTCGCTGGCTAACTCAGGGGGTATCTCACCCATTTCCAAACCTGATTCCATCTTGATCATACGTGCATGAAGCTGGGATTTCAACATGCCTTGAAGGCGCTTTTTTTCGCTTGAGAGAACCTGATGTGTGGGGCGCATGCTCATGAAGAAGATGATCACCGGCACCAGAGCGAGCGGGATATAGATCAGCCAGAATTCTATATAGCGGAAGTTGTCCAGTTCAGCGCCGAATACCAGGCTGAGCAGGATACCACCGATAAATACCAGCGCCGAGGCAAGGCTCTGCCTTCCAACAGCCTGGAAAGGGGTGATATCGAAGAGATCGATATTGAGCGGCTGGCGGTGCAGGGCGGATGTCAGGCGAGTGTCGGCGATAGAAAGGTAGATCGTCCAGGTCAGCAGGCCGAACATGGCAGTATTTGCGGCGATCCAGTACAGGTAGAACCAGGAAAAAATGATTTCTGAATTGTTTGTGAGTGACCACCAAAATCCGAAAACAGCTCCGACAGCGATGGCGATGATCTCACTTCGTAGTGGTACTGCCGAGTGTTCAGCGATCAGCTTGGCGTAGCTTTCATCATCCAGCTGGACCAACGGGCGGAATGACTGCACCACTTCCTCACCAACGCGGTTCATGAGCGGCGAAACAATCAGGATATAGATGATCACTACCGGCTGGACTAACGAGAATCGCCAGGTACCTTCGCTGAGCAGGTCGTCAAACTGACCATCAAGCGCAGCAGCAGCGAACGGCAGCAGGATCAGTACCAGACCGGTCATGATCGTGCCCGTCAGCGATCGCGGCCGGGCGACAATACGATTGAATAGTAGGGCTGGCTGAATGGTCACGGGTCATCCTCCCCAGGTAAACTTATCCGCAATCAGGTCGTACAAGCGCTATACCCGCCCCAGGTACAGCCCGTAGCCCAGGTATTCGAACATCTCGCCCATCACTTTGCGGGAAGGTATGAGGGTTTAACGTAGCGCCGGAAGCCGGCATCTTTGAAATAGAGACCGAAGACCGAGCCGATGGCCTTGATGCGCTGCAGCCAGTCCTGTGCGTCCATGCCCTGGTACTCATCCAATCGCTGCTGGATGGCGCTCATCTTGGTAACTTCAGCGGTAACTTCGGATAGACCGGCACCTTCGAGCAGCACCCGCCACTCTTCCGGCTGAAGGAAGTTGACCCCGCCCATTGCCTGCCAGATGAAAGCCAGGAAATCTGCTGTTGGTTCGCCCTTTACCCAGGTGCCCTCGTTGAGACCGACCCAGCCGCCGGGTTTGACTACTCGCCGGTATTCGCCCAGCGCTTTAGCTTTATTGGGCACGAAGGCGGTGACCGATTCACACAGCATGGCATCGAACGTATCGTCCTCGAAAGGCAGCTGCTGGGCATCCGCCACGCGGAACTCGCAGCGATCTTCCACTCCCTTGCGGGCGGCTCGCTTGCGTGCCCAGTCGAGCATGTCCGCGGATAGATCCACGCCCATGATGCGGCAGCCGGTCTTCTCTGCCAGATGGCAGGCGGTGAAGCCTACCCCGCTGCCTACTTCCAGGACGTAGGAATCAGCTGTGATATAGCAAAGGTTTGCCAACTGTTCGGTGACTCTCAAGCCCCCGAAATGCTTGGTAACGCCCCAAATGGACTGGATCTGGAAATAGGAAAATTCAGTCTCTTCAGCGATAGATCCGGCGTTCATGATTGCCTTCCTATTCGCAGCAGCCAGACGATGCGATCGTAGGAGATGATGTAGTGGACGAGCACGATCAGACCGAAGACATTTGCCAGCAGCACGAGACCGGCATCGTACAGGCACCAGGCAGCAGATGCAAATAGCAGCAGCTCCAGCAGCAGGCGCAGGATGCCCGGCACCGGCACCGGGGCATGTCCCGAGCGACTGGGATCATCCGGCACGGCAAATACACCCCACAGCATCGCTCCGAATACAGGCAGACCGATTGCAAGCAAGAAGCGCAGGATGCCGGTGTGCTGTGTCCAGCCCCAGTAGGCTAGGGCTGCCAGGGCAGCCAGCTCAAGAATAAAACGAACCGCAAGATTGATCGGATTTTGGCTCATGGTAACCTCCTCATCTACCTACCACAACCCAGGCAGCAGGCGGAAACGAGTCGCATGCGTGTAAGCTAGGTATCCCTCCAGCTCAGCTGCCAGGGTTTTGTCTTCCATATACGTTCGTAAAACGTACATGGTGGCTGCCAGAAGATTGGGAATTAACGACCAGAGCGAGCCGAATAAGAACGAAGTCGAAATAACAGATAAGATCGCCCCGCTGTATCCGGGATGGCGGACAAAGCGGTAGGGTCCCCCGGCAGCGACGCTGTGACCGCGCTCCTCCTGGATGCGTACCCCTTCAGCGAAGTAAGCATTCGAGAGCATTGCCCACAAGAACAATGCGTAGCCGAGCGCCATCACCAACGCACCGGCTATGTGTACAGCAAGCGAAAGGTCGCCTGTCCAGCCATAGCGGTAATCCAATCCGGCTATGACCCAGCCAGCGAAAGGGAACAAGCCTGCGCCCAGTGCAACCAGCCATCGATCCCAGGGTTTAACCCCCTCGTCTCGCAGCCCTCGCGAGCGCTCGACGAGTAATTTCGGATTGAGCGGCACCAGCAGGATCACATGTCCGGCAAGGAATGCACCAATGATCAAGATGAAGACCCAGCCCCACACCCAGTCGATGGTCCCGGCAGCCAGAAATAGGATCAGCGCGTACCCGACCAGCCCAAGAGCTGCTTGCAGGCACCATTTTATGATCGCTTTACGGTCTTCCGTAGTCATTTCAGGGTTCTGCATTGAAATGTTCCTTAAACAAGGCTCTGGCGGATCAGCTATCCACTTCAAGCAGGGCACTGAGCACATATTCAAGCTCTGGCAGGTTTGGGGCGTTCTTGAAGCCTGACAGACGCTTGTAGATATCCGCGGCAGCCTGGTGGAACTCACCGGGAAGACCGGCGTCTGTGTAGGTGGTGGAGATGTCCCTCATCTCGCCTGCGAAGCGCCAGGCTTTGCGAGTGACCCGCCGCATGCGGTCATGGCTGCGAGCGACCGATTCGGGGTCCTCGTGCGACCACTGCTGCTCCAGCTCAGTACGCACGCCCAGGCGCTCAGCTGCTGCCAGGACCGCGCACAATAAGGCTGTGCTGCCCTTAGTGTAAGATGCATAGCACATCTTCAGGGCCGAGGCTTTTCCCGGTTGGTAGCCGACCACGCCGGTCTCGAGCGGCCCACTGGAAAATATCCCGGCGGCTTTGTCCGCCCTCTCTCCGGAGAGGTACAGCCAGGTCTCCCCGCTGTTCCAGGCCGGACCGCCGATGACGCAGCCATCGACGAAGGATACACCACCTTCGGTCATCCGTGCTGCCATCTGCTCTGCCCTCTGGGTGGAGATAGCGTTGGCATCTATGTACAAGCCGCGGAACCGGCTGGCGAGCACTTCTTCGGCGACCTGCTCGGCAGCGTCCGGGGGGCAGATGCTCAAGATCGCCTGGCTGGTATGGCAAAGTTTCTCAATGCTGCGGGCATCCAGCAGCGCGTATTGGGCGGCTCTGTCAGCAGTCTGCTTGCTTCGCCCATCGGATGCCCAGTAAACGCTATGCCCGGAGCGGATAGCCGAAGCAGCCAACGAGATTCCCATTTCACCAGGGTGTAGCACGCCGATAATCATTCATTCCTCCAATCCAATTTGTTCTCCCCTAAGCCCTTATCCTTTGTCCCTTGTCCCTCAGATCGATACAGCCCCTTCTTGAGCATGTCAAAGTAAGTGCGGACCTCGACACCGATCTGGTCGACCAACTGCAGCGCTTCTGCGGAGGTCATAGTCTTGAATGCCGGCAGGTAGCGGTTGTAGAGCCCTTCCAACACCAGGTTGACCAGATCGATGGCTTTGTCCACATCGATATCGTCCTTGAAGCATGAGCGATCCAGCCCTTCCTTCAGCCCTTGGGCGTTGCTCTGGTAGTAGGAAGCGTAGCGCTGTCCCAACTCGCCGCGGATATCTTCAGGGGCATCGATGAAGGCATTGAAGAAGAGCTGGTAGAGCTGCGGCTCCTGGATGACGAACTGCATGCGGGCTCTCCCGCGCTGCTCGAGGCGCTTGAAGAGGTCTGCCGGCTGCTGTTCCTGACCGGCTGCTCTGATGCGCTCGTATTCAGCAGAGAAGCGTTTTACGGCATGCTCTACGACGTACAGGTAGAGGTCCTTCTTGGTACCAAAGAAATAGAACAGGCTGCCTTTAGGGATGCCGGCACGCTTGACGATAGCGTTGGTTGAAGCTGAACTCGTAGCCGTTGCTGGAAAATTCCTCGATGCAAGCTTCCAGGATGTGCTGCTTGTACCCGGCTTTCAGACGCTCGAAGTTGGAGTATTTCTCCACAGTGGTGTCAGTTGGCATGCTCAGTTGAGGCGGTAGTAGACCGTGTACTGCACGTCGTTCATCATGCTCAGACCGCTGAAGGCACGCATCCAGCCCAGCTTGGGGTGGCGGGTTTCGAAGTAGGACCAGCGCTCTACGAACTGAATGCCCTCACTCCAGGTTTCTATCTCATCCGGAGTGCTGATACCAAAATTATACTCTGTACCTTTGCCGAGCTTCAACTGGCGCTGCATCTTGCGGGCGGCGAGGCTTTTCCACATACCGCGCGTCAAGCGCTCGTTGACCACCTCGCAGACAAGCTCTGAGCCAGGGAAGCGCGACTGAAGGGTCAGCACCAGCTTCCTGACATCTGATTCGTGCAGGTACATGAACACGCCCTCGACCAGGAAGATGAGCGGGGACCTGCCGCTGGCAGCAACTTGATCCATCCAGCCCGACTCGAACATCGAGGCGCCAAACATCCGGTAACGCGTCTGACTCCTGCAAGAAGCTCTGTTTGAAGCGGATCACTTCCGGAAGGTCCAGGTCGAAAAAGATGATCTGCCCGTCGTCGATGCGCTGGAAGCGGGTGTCCATTCCGCAGCCCAGGTTGACAACGGCACCACCGGGGTATCGGGCGATGAAGTCGCGGGCGTAGTCATCGTATTTCTGAGCCCGCAAGGCGACGTGTACGGTGAGGCGGGGATCCACTTTGCGCTCGTGGAGCATGCGCAGCAGCGGCTCTGAGGAACCGGCGATCAGCGCGTCGATCTGATCGGCAATCTGTTCGGCGAATTTATCCACGAGGATGGGGTCTTCTGAACGGCTCTCCATGGCGCGACCGTACAGGGTGAGCAGGGCAGTCGCCTCGACATCCGAAAAGTCCGGCGCTGCCTGGGCTGGTTTGATATTCGGGGTTGCAATCATGGTTTTCTCCTTACTGACCACCTGGTCAGTAGTATTATTATATAACCAGTTCTGCCACCTGTCAATCGGTCAACCGGCCTAAGCCAAGTGGGTGTTTTGCGAGACTACCCCGCAAAACACCCCACTATTCAGTTTAGATACAATAATCAGTCAAATTGGACCAGTTCGATTAAATTCCCTGCCGGGTCGTTGAAGATGACCCAGCGCGAGCCGGTATGCTCGTCGCCTCCCCAGATCAGTTCAATATGGTGGTGATGCAGCTTCTCGACCTCGGCATCCAGGTCGGGCACGGCAAGTGCCAGCAGCGGGAAGTGCTCCGGCACGGCATCTGCTGCCGGGATAGACTTGCCGCGCAGGATAGCCAGATACACTGCCGCCCAGGTCAAAATGCGGGCGATCGCCATGGTGCGGCAGCAGCGGCAGACCGATCACGTCACGGTAGAAATGGGCGGTTTTAGGTACATCCTCAGCCCACAGGCTGACGACAGCCAGACGAGCGCTCATATATCCTCCTGATGATAAACCGTATCTTCATTTCGGCTATCCTTTGACATAGGATAGCTTTTCCTGGATGAGATCATTTTTCACCCGGAAGATATCCACGCCCCGTACATGTCCGGCTTCCCCGTTGGCGCTGGTCCAGCTGTATACCCAGCGTAAAATGCAGCGATAACCGAGCCCGAACACTTCCTCTACCCGGATATGGGCATCCGGTGAATCTCGGAAGAAGTCCTGCCAGAATTCGGTAACTGCCTCTTTCCCGGAGTACTGCGTTCCATCCGGAGCCGGATGCGTGTTCTCAAAGACACAATCTTCGCTCATCAGCTTCATCATGCCCTCGACATCATGGCGGTTAAAGGCGTCGTTGAACTCAAGCACGACACGCATCGCTGTTTCGATTTTTGACATTTTAACAGGGCTCATCTATGTTTTCAGCTCCTCCAGCAACTAGTTAGAACCTTTCCGATTATTCCTGAGGCTGCCTCCCTCCCGCCATTACCAAGCGATCTTTGCCTCGATGCATACATCGCAGCAATCGCACTCCTATGACAAAACAATCCGCTTTGAGATTGCTTCGCTCGCTAAGAACGCTCTCTCGCAAAGATGGACTGACCGTTAGGAGAGTTCTAAGTCAGCTGCCGATTGGACAATTATACGGCATCACATGGATCACGGCCTATATACCATGCACAGCATTGTGCGTATAATTTAGATAACAGACGTTCCGAAGCCAGTAGGAATTGGGGGTGGTATGGGCGGGCGATACCCGCCCATACACCCCCAATTTTCCATCGATTTGCGTAGGATCAGCTAGATAAGGAGGACTGTTATGGCTAATATAGATAATGGGATGTTATGGCGCCAGTTCGGGGCGGCAATCGATATGTTCGGTGAAGCCCTGCAAGACTGCCCGGAGGAGCTGTGGGAAGAGCGATTATGGGAAGACAAGCAAGACCAGTGGGTAGCGGCTGGGTTTTCGTCGTTCTGGTATATTGGATACCATACGCTGTTCTGGCTGGATTTATACCTGACCGGGGCGGAAGAGGGATTTTCGCCTCCGAAGCCGTTCGATCTGGTAGAGATGGAAGCAGGTGAGATCCTGCCGCGCATATACAATCGAGATGAGTTGCTGCAATACCTGGATCACTGCCGGCATAAGTGCCAGGAGATCATCAGCTCGCTCTCGGAAGAGCAGGCGATCCGAATATGCAGGTTTGCCTGGGGAGAGGTATCTTTTGCGGAGCTGCAGCTTTACAATCTGCGCCACGTTCAGGAACATGGCGCACAGCTGCACCTGTTCCTGGGGCAGCAGGCGGGAAAATCCGCCAGTTGGGTGGCCCAGGCTTAGTAAAAATTTCTTCTAGGTGCTGGACTGAGACGTGGAGAGCTCGACAACCGCGGCATCCTGGCTCAACTGTCTGCGGCGCAGGAATAGATACGCAGCCAGCCCATAGATCACCGTGATGGTATGACGAGTCCGCCTGCTATCGCAAGGATTAACGTACCGAGGTAGAAAATGGTAATGTTCCTGATGATCTTGGATTTCTTCTGGGAATTCATGTAAATCTCTCCTGACAAAGTAGGAAAGTTTGTCAAATTGTCGTACTTAATAGACGTTACCCAGCAGTCAGGAAAGTTGGGGGTGATTGGGCGAGTGTTGCTCGCCCAATCACCCCCTATCTCCCTTGAACTGCGTAACATCAGTTACTTTATTGATGCTTCATGCGGAAAATCTCTTAGTGAATAATTCTCTGCATTAATTCGGTCCGACACGCTTCTCAGCCACTCCAGAGCTGCCAGGTTGTTCATGATGCCGTACTCGAGGGTCAGCACGCTGAGGAAGTATGCGCGCGGGTCCTCATGGGAGCCTATACTTTGCTGATAGGATTTGTAAGCTTCAGTGTAGGCTGCCAGCCGCCCTTCGATAGCTCTGATCTCCTGCTGCAGCAGGTGGTTGAACTCCTCGTCGCTGAGCCAGCCGGCGAAGTAAACCTGGATCAGGAAAGGCTCGCGATAATCCTGGCTCTGGAGCGGGTTCGCGAGCCAGCGATGTAATTCTTGACGGCCATTCTCAGTGATGTGATACAGCTTCATATCCATAGATTTATGATTGTCAAGGGTATTGAGGGATTATATTGAATTTCAGATAATACTGGTAGAATATATATGATTAATAATTGTTGAGGCTCTCTGGGAATTACCGTGATGGAGGGGTTATGGATAGAGTTGCATTGGACAAGGCGGCACTGGATGGTCTGCGGGCTTCGATTCGCGGATCGATTCTGCTCCCGGACGATCCGGGATATGCTGAAGCACGCTCAATTTGGAACGCCATGATCGAGCGCTATCCGGGGCTGATCGTGCGCGCGCTGGGCACCGGCGACGTTCAGCAAGCGGTCAATTTCGCCCGCAACCAGGGCTTACCGCTCTGCATCAAGGGCGGCGGACATAATATCTCCGGTCTGGCGGTGAGCGACGGGGCCCTTCTGCTGGATATGTCCCTGATGCGCGGGGTGTGGGTGGATCCCGAGCAGCGCATTGCTCACGCCCAGCCCGGCTGCCTGCTGGGCGATATCGACCGGGAGACGCAGCTATACGGGCTGGCAGCGGTGCTGGGCTTTATCTCCCAGACCGGCGCTGGCGGGCTTACCTTGGGCGGCGGCTTTGGCTACCTGACCCGTAAATACGGTTGGACCTGCGATAATGTGCGCTCATTCCAGATGGTCACTGCTGACGGGAGTCTGGTGCGAGCCAGCCAAGACGAGAACGCGGACCTATTCTGGGGCCTGTGTGGCGGCGGTGGAAACTTCGGGGTGGTGACCGACATCGAATACCGGCTGTATCCGGTCGGTCCGCAGATCATGGCAGGGGCAATTGCCTGGGAATGGAAGGATGCTCCAGCGGTACTGGAGATGTATCGCGAGGTCGTGCATGCCGCTTCTCCAGAATTGACGATCGTGGCTGCGCTGCGTTTGGCTGCTCCGGCGCCCTGGCTGCCGAAAGAGATCCATGGGAAACTGGCTGCTCTCATCCTGGTTTGCCATTCCGGCTCATTGGAACAGGGCGAGCGGGATGTTGCTGCACTTAAAGCCTTTGGCTCCCCGGTGGGCGATATCGTCATGCCGCGCCCGTATACCAGCCAGCAAAGCATCCTGGACCCCACGGCTCCACCCGGCCGGCGCAATTACTGGAAATCGGATTATGTTCCCGGATTCGAGCCGGGGTTAGCCAATATGTTCATGGAACACGCTGAAAAGATCACCTCGCCATTCTCTTCGATGGCGTATTTCCCGTTGGACGGCAAGCTGAACAAATTGCCGGTGGATCACTCGGCGGTCGGAAACCGCAACACTGCCGCAGTGGTCAACTTAATCGGCGCATGGCAAAACCCGGATGAAGATGAGCAGCACATCGGCTGGGCCAGGGGTGCTTTCCGTGATTTGCAGCCCTTCTCGACCGGCGGCACGTATATCAATTTCCTGACCCAGGAAGAGGGCAGCGAGCGCATCCAGGCAGCTTACGGCAGCAATTACAAGCGGCTGGTCGAGGTCAAGCGCAAATGGGACCCGCATAATATGTTCAGGATGAACAAGAATATCGTTCCCTGATCAGTACAATCCCACATTATTACTCGTTGAGGACAGATTCGATATACTTTGCCATCTTGGCGAATGCCTGTTCCCAACCGCCGCCTGCACCTGAATCCGCTGGTACGCCGGCGTGCGTCAGCACAATTTTTGTGCGTCCTCCAAGGTCTTCCAACAACACGATTACCTCGGTCGTCACCGGATACCCATCAGGCATCCCCATAGCAGATGGCGAAACCACATTGCCATTCTCATCTGCCAGGCTTTCTGTGTAGACCAGGCGTTGGTTAGGGACTATTTCGGTGTATTCACCGGTCGTCCACATTTTCATGCTGCCATCAGGTGATGCCATGCAGATTAGGCGCTTGCCACCGACACGTATATCCATCTCGGCAACTGGTACGGTGAAGCCTTGTGGTCCATACCAGTTTTTGAAGAATTCAGGCTGAGTCCACATTTGCCAGATGAGGTCCACAGGTGCGTCGAAAGTACGTTCGATCACAACTGCATCTTCAATAACGGTGCTTTCAGTCATTGTTCGTCTCCTTGTTATCGAGTTGGTTTATATAGGCATCCATACGGTCAAAGCTTGTCTCCCAGATATGGCGGTACTGCTCCGTCCAATGGGTAACAACAATCAAGGGGGTTACGTCGATGGTACAGGGTCGAAATTGCGCTTTTTGTCCTTGTGTGATTAGCCCTGCACGCTCCAGCACTTTGATGTGCTTGGAGATGGCTGGCAAACTCATGTCAAACGGCTCTGCGAGTTCGTTGACTGTGGCTTCCCCTTTAGCCAATCGCGCTAAAATTGCCCTCCGTGTCGAGTTTGCCAATGCGGCAAAGATCCGGCTTAGTCTGTCATCGTCTACCCTCATCATTATGGCTGCCTTTATTTTACCATCTGGTTAATTAGCCTGTTGGTATAATACTATGCTTCGTCCTATTTGTCAAGCAAGTTGTCCAATCAAGGTAATAAATTTGAACCCTGTCGTAACAATGTATCTGTATCCCCGCCTTGAGCCAACTGTCGATCTAGTATACAATTCTGGGAGAATATAATGCCTGAGGTAACAGCTTCCTTCGATCTATGGGTGGTGGTGATTATCCTCATCACGGCGCTGGTCTTGTTCATCACCGAGTGGGTCAGGATGGACGTGGTCGCGCTGGGTGTTGTCGTCGCATTGATGCTCAGCGGGGTGCTGACGACTGCTGAAGGGCTGTCGGGCTTCTCCAATCCGGCTGTGCTGACGATCGCGGCCCTGTTTATCGTTGGAGGCGGAGTCCTGCAGACCGGGCTCGCTGGGACGATCGGGTACCGGATCCTGCGTATCGCCGGGGGGAGCGAGCTTCGGCTGACGGTGGTCTTGATGGCCGCGGTCGCCCTTCTGTCCTCGTTCATGAGCGATACCGGAACCGTTGCGGTGCTGCTTCCGGCGGTGATCATCCTGGCACGTTCGGCGAATATCAGCCCGGGGAAGCTGCTGATCCCCTTGTCCTTCGGGGCATTGTTGGGCGGTGCAGCGACACTGATCGGCACGCCACCGAATATCATCACCAGCGAGATCCTGGCCGAAGCCGGTTTCGCGCCATTTTCCTTCTTCGACTTCACACCCATGGGGCTGGTGCTGATTGTCGTTGGGATTGCATTCATGGTGCTGGTCGGGCGCAGGCTGCTGCCGGACCGCCGTCCGAAGCGAGAAGGTCAGCGAGTGGCTACCCCGAAGGAACTGGTAGATATCTATCGCCTGCCGGACGATCTATATCGATTACGAGTGCGCCGGGGATCGGACCTGGTAGGGATGACAGTCGCAGGCTCGCACCTCAGGTCGGAGTACAAGATCTCGGTCTTGGAGATCTTGCGCCGGGAAGCTCCCCGCCAGGCAATCCAATTTATGCAAGCGCGCATCTCAGAGCAAACATCCGCGGGGCGTATCACCCTTATTCCAGATGCCAAAACGCTGATCCAGGATGATGATATCTTGATCGTGCAGGCAGATGTCGATGATGTAACCCACGCGGCTGCAGTCTGGAATTTGGGCGTGCAGCCGGCAACACCTGTCGATGAGAATGCCCTGATCAGCGAAGAGGTCGGTATCGCTGAAGTGCTCCTGCCCCCGCGCTCTGGATTGATCGGTAAAACGCTGGTGGATATCCGTTTCGGGTCAACATATAAACTAACCGTTCTCGGGATCAACCGCCCCGGTGGTCCCGGGGTACAGGACTTGAAAAATACGCAGCTATCGTTCGGTGATATCCTGCTGGTACAAGGAGCCTGGCGGAATATCCTTGGGCTGCGTTCCCGGCAGCGTGACTTCGTTGTCATTGGTCAGCCGGAGAGCCTGAGCGGAGCGCCGAACCGCCAGAAAGCCCCTCTGGCTTTGCTCATCCTGGTCGGTATGGTGGTCTTGATGATCACCAACCTGACCTCGGTCGCTACTGCCAGCCTGCTGGCAGCCTTGGTGATGGTGCTGACGGGATGCCTGACGATGGACGAAGCCTATCAATCCATCAACTGGAAGAGCATCATCCTGGTTGCGGGGATGCTGCCGATGAGCATTGCCCTGCAGAAGGTTGCGCTGGTGGATATGGCGGCAGAATCGCTGACCGGCTACCTGGGCGGGTTCGGCCCGCTGGCAGTGATGACCGGCTTGTTCTTGATCACTTCCGGCTTTACCCAGGTGCTGTCGAATACTGCCACAACAGTTGTCATCGCACCGATCGCCATGATAGCCGCCCAGCGTCTGGGCGTCCAGCCCCAGGCATTCCTGATGGCGGTGGCGATTGCAGCCTCGATGGCGTTTGCCTCGCCGGTCGCCTCGCCGGTCAATACTCTGGTGATGGGTTCGGGTGATTACCGGTTCGGGGACTATCTCAGGGCCGGCTTGCCGATGATCCTGCTGGCATTGCTGGCATCCATTCTTGTCCTGCCGCTGCTGTGGCCGTTCTCGTGAGCACAGCTCTAGGACGATATGGAAGAAAATGAACGATGGATAAACAGATCAAAAAACGCTTCTCGGTCGATATCCTCAGACAGGCGACTGAGCTCTTTGGCATTTCAGAGGACAGCCTGCGGGCTTTAGACGGCTTCGAGAGCTTTATCTACGAGTTCGACAGGGGAGGAGAAGCAGGCATCCTGCGTATTGGGCACTCGAAACGTCGAGGAAGGTCGCTCGTCCTGGCTGAAGCGGAATTTTTAGCATACCTGGCAGCAGGCGGCGCTGCGGTAGCCACGCCAGTGTTCTCCAACAGCGCGAGGTATGTGGAATTTGTGGATGATGGTCAGGGTGATGAGTTCATCGCCACGGCTTTTGAGAAGGCAGCCGGCAGGGCACCATGGGAAGTTGGCTGGACGGACGAGCGCTGGCGGTCCTATGGACGGCTGATCGGCAGAGTGCATGCTTTGAGCAAGAAATTCCGCCCGTCAATTCCAGGCATCCGTCGCCCTGATTGGGACGACGAGGTCATGCAGGATGTGGCGCGCAACCTTCCTGCCGGTGAGGCAGCCGTGCTGCGGAAATACGAGCGGCTTATGGAATCCCTGCACGACCTGCCCAGGGATAGTGAGTCCTACGGGCTGGTGCACTACGACCCACACGAGGGAAATCTGCTAATGGACGTTGCGGGGCAGCTGACCCTGATCGATTTCGATGACTGCGCCTACTGCTGGTACGTTTACGATATCGCCATGGTGGTGTTCTACAGTACGATGGGAAAGGAAGATATTCCTGGGTTCATCGATACGTTCATGCCGCCGTTCCTGCGTGGCTACAGCCAGGAGACCCACCTGGAATCACGCTGGCTGAAGGAAATTCCTCTCTTCGTGAAGCGAGCGCGAGATCGACCTTTATGCTGTCATCCACCGCAGCTTCGACGTGGAGAATATCGACAACCCCTGGGTTGTGCGTTTCATGCAGGGGCGACGACAGAGGATCGAGGAGGACGCGCCGGTGGTCGATTATGACTTCGGGCTGCTGGCTGCATACCTGGGCTGAATTAAATGAATTTAGGGACGGAAAATTAGTCTACAACTGGCCCAGGCTCAGTATATATCGGGTTCAGATTCATCCGCTCAGTCCATTCAGGATAGGAATCGGTATCCGGATGTCTGGAAATATTCCTAAATTCCCCAGTAAGGGAGATAATATAGATTTCCGAGTTGCCGGAAATATTCGCAGTGAAGGCCAGCCATTTTCCATCCGGGGACCAGGATGCAGGCGTGAGAACCGGGACCATATTTCTTGGCTGCCATGGATTCGTGCCGTCAGCGTTCATGATCCAAATCTGCTCATCACCGCCGGGGTCATTGCGGTCGGAGAGGAAAGCGATCAGCTTGCCATCCGGTGACCAGACCGGGCAGCGATCCAATGCCGGGTTTCGTGTCAATCGCTGTCTATTTGTGCCATCCCTGTTTTTTATATAGATCTCGAAATTATTATCTCGAATATCCGATGTATAGGCAATCCGAGGATCATTCGGGTCCGGAAACCAAGCAGGGCAGATATCCGAGTTTTGATTGGTGGTTATAGGGAACTGCTCACCTTTAGGGTCGTTTACATCGAATATGTAGATGTCCATATCCCCATCTTTATTTGATTGATATACAAGATATCTACCGTCCGGAGACCAGTCCGGATTATTTTCATTGACATTGAACATGCTCGGTCCATACTTGGTGCTGGACCCGGATGTGTAATAAATATTCCGGTTATTACCGTCGCCATGAATAAATGCGATGCGATCACCATTGGGCGAGATGGATGGTCTGTTATCACTTCCGTCTATATTTGTCAAGCGGGTTTGATTACTGCCATCCGCTCTCATACGAAAAATTTCCCGGTTGCCATTTCGATTGGATTGGAAGACTATAAATCCAAATGGCTCCGGGTAAGGTGTGATGGTGGGTGGGGTTGTGTTTGTGGGCGTCCAGGTGGGTGTCCAGGTAGGGGTATGCGTGGAGGTGTGTGTCGGCGATGGTGATATGGTAAATGTGGGGGTAAACGACGGAGTTGGGGAAGGCGAAGTGGTATGGACAATTGTCCCAGTTGGCGAGGGCGATGGAGTCGGGGTGATTGTTATCGCTGGTAAGGAGTTTATTGTATCGGTAGGTATGCCCATACCGACAGCGGTTGTAGGAACAGGGTCTGGGTTCGAAGGTGAGGGTGACCAGAAAAGGTAGCTTAGTACAAGAAATAAACCCAGGCCGAACAGGGAGATCAATGCCAGCCCTCCTAAGAAAAATCTGGTTGGGAATGGAGACGAGGGAGAGGCTGTTTCAGGTCCGGGCGGCTTGCCAGGAGGTGGAGGCCCGATGATGAAGTTCAGGTTATGCTGAGAGTAGGCTGCACCGATCTGGTCACCGTTCTGAAGCCTGATATCGCGCGCCTGGGTGAGCAGGTTTATTGCTTCGGCGTGCTCGTCCACCGCCAGCCGGTGAGTGCCTAACTCATGCAACGCCCTGCCAAGCAGCGAATTATCTGCATGGACTTGTGAAGTATTCGAGATGCGTAGGAAGGTTTCACGCCACAGGTCCCACTTCCCGCTCAGGACGAGCAGGGGTACCGCGAGCCTGGCAGCCATCCCTGCCCGGTCGATCCTGCCGGACTGGATAAAATAGTCCATTGCACCTAAGAGATTCCCAAGCTGGCTGCGCCGGTCATCGGGTGTGCTCTGGTGGGCGATGAATTCGTTGAGGATCGCTTCGCCAAGGCGCGAGCTCTGCCCATCGTCTGCCGGCAGCAGCCTGCGGGTTATGCTTTTGTGTGCCGGGTGCATGCCAACCTCTGGGCTGAACGCATGCACCAGACCGAGATCCATGAGCCGGTTGAGCGCTTTGTCCGCCAGGGAGTGATCAATGCCTGAAGCACGGATCAGCGTGCTGCGATCGATGACCGGTCCGGCGATGGATGCCAGGGCGCTGAGGAGCTTTTCTTCAGGCTCGTCCAGCGAAGAGAGGATTGTTGGGAAATAATGTGCTCCCGTGTCCTGCTCATCGCTCTCCTGAGAAAATATCAGCTTGAGCGCTTCAGGGATGGGGATGTTCCGGGCACCGATCCATTTCCCTACCGTGATGATGGATAGTGGATGGTAATCGAGCCTGTCACAAATCATCTGGACAAGACCAGGATCAGATTGTGATTCATCGGTCCCGGATGCTTGCAGCAGGAGTTTATGAGCTTCTGCGGGTGGCAGACCAGGCACTAGCAGCTCTACAGCCACATGTCCGGGATGTGGGCCGGTCATCGACCAGATGATGCCCCCGGAAGGGAATAGATCGGGCAGCTTCTGCCATGCATCAGAGGGCAGCGTGAGATGATCGAGGAGGATCAGCGGTTGTAGACTACCCAGGTACGTACGAGCCGTTGCCAGGCTGACTTTTTGCGGGGGATCGCTCTCGAATAAGGCATCGAATACGCTCTGGACAACACCGTCCAATCCGCTCCTGTCCAGCGCCTCCCACTCGCCGTCAATAAACACGACCCCGTCCGGGAACCGTTCTGCGGGCTGCGCATTGGCGATCTGCTTCAGAAGGCTGGTCTTGCCAATCCCGGTTATGCCATGCAGCACAGCCGGATTGTTGTTTATCAGTAGGCTGGAAGCTTGTTGGAGCTCGGACTCTCGATCGAGGAAATTGATCGGCGGCCTTGGAGGCTTAGGTCTGTGAGCAATGCGAGATATGCCTGCCTTCGACGCATGATAGACGATCGTGCCGTGGTTCGAATTTACGACGAAATTATGGTCGCCAAAGACGATCGACCCCTGAACATCGCCCTGGACCTGAACTGTGGGGATGGCCGGATGTGGCGCCGGTACCGTGCTCATGAGGAAAACCGCTGAAGATTAAGACGATTCTGGCAGCCCAAGGCGCTGGCGGAACTGGCTGAGCGTGAATTCCCCGGACGCCTCGACCAGCTTGCCTACCAGTGGGTGTGTAAATATCCCGGTCAACGTGCCTAATATGGAAGGAAGATTCTCGATGAACCAGGTTTTGATCTTCTGCATGGCCGAGAGATCCGGCTTCTCGCTGGTGATTTCTGCCTTCAACCTGTCTGCTTGCCCTTGCGCTTCACCTTTAAGCTCCGGCGGCGCTTCTTTGTCGATATCCTGGTTGAGCGCTTCGAAGCTCTCTCCCAGGGACTGAACCTCGCTGTCTGTCCCAACTCTTCCCAGAACGGCAAACTGTTGGCTTGTGAACATCTGGCTGGTAACTCGCCCAGAGATCACAACCGAGGAGCTGCCTTCCATGGAGCCGATGACAACATTCCCATCTCCCACGGTCACAGACCCGCCCACATCTCCACCAATCGAAATCGATGGCCTGCGATTGCCAGGATCTGCCTCTGGTTTATCTTGCATCGGGCACGCTCCTCAAATGTTTCGTTAGAAAGGGAATGTAACGATGAAGCCGGTCTGGTTTGACGCTCGCTAACCAGAAATACAACTATTCAGGCCTATAATATCATAGTTTTATGCAATTCAGGATGGAAGGTAAAGATGTAAAGATGGAGATGCCGGCAACCCTTTCAAATGATCATTTGAATACCGGCAATTCCAGATAGCTAGGGTGCTCGGCGTCGTGGTACAGGGTCACGTGGGCTGTGCGGGCATCGACCGCCGACTCTTCATTGACTGCGCCGCCGCCGTTGTAGTTCTTCTGGAAGTAGATCGAGTTCGGGCAGCGGATGATCAGGCGCAGGCGGCTGTATTTTGCAATCCGCCTGGAGAAGAAGGTTGCAAACGAGAACTCGTAGCGATTGATCTCCCCTGGGGTCACCAGCTCGGGGTGGCGCAGTGAGTTGCGGTAGCGCGCCCGCAGGAAATCGTAGGACAGCTCGATATGCCGACCATCAGGTAAGATCTCAGACAGGATCAGCTGGAAGTCGGTGTCCGGCACGTCAATGGCGATCCAGGCAACCAGCTTCGCATAGCCGGTGATCTCGAGCGGCTCATCGAAGGGCTGGCTGTGATAGACCAGCCCGTTGCCGAACAGGTTCAGGTGGCTGCGCTGGTCGGTCAGGTAGTCTTCGACGTGCTCCCGCTCCAGCTCCGCCGGGCGCAGGTCGAGCGGGTCGTAAGTATAGTGATCGGGGGGAGAACCAGTGGGCGGTTCAGCCTGCAAAAAACCGGAATGGAATACGTCGTTGGGGCTGCCATTCTTAGAGTTCAGGTACAGCTTAAGGCTACGGTTGGAAATCTCCTCCAAGCTGGGGGCGTATTTCCACTCCTCCGCGCCGGTGACGTAATACGCCACCCGGTCATTGAGGAACTCCGGCTTAGCGCCGCCCTTCATCGTCCAGTCGTACCACGCGGTATGCAGCGCGTTCATATCCACTAGGCTGGCTTCATCGAATTTAAGCCCGCCGAACTCGGTGCTCGGGGTGCGCGTGCCGCCGTGATCCCATGGACCGATGATCAGGTAGTGCCGGTCGCGGGCCGGGGAGTCTGATTCCATGTGCTGCTGGTAGAAATGCATCGCCCCGGGCTGGTCATCGTCGTAGTGCCCGGTTATGGTCAGGATGGGAATATTAATACGGTTGTATTCTGCTGGAGTGAGCGCAATCCTGTCCCAGTACTCATCCGGCTGGGGGTGGGCGACCCAGGTCTGGAAGCTGGTGCTGGTATTGCCTACGATCTGGTCCAGCTCTTTGAAAGGTCGCCCTTCCAGATACAAATGGCGGAACTTATCGATCCAGAATGACCATTCCTCGGACAGGTTGGCATTGCCGGTCACACCGCTGACCAGGGTCTGCCACTGCATCTCGTAGGCGTAAAAGATATTCTTGAGGAAGGGGAAATCTACCGCTGCGTGGGCTGAGGCTGCCGGGACGATGGTGCGCAGATGTGCAGGAGCAGCCTTAACAGCCATCCACTGGTTGAAACCGGCGTAGGAGCCGCCCCACATGGCAACCTGCCCATCGCACCATGGCTGCGTTGCCAGCCATTCGACGAAATCATGGGCGTCTTCCTCGTCCACCATGAAGGGGTCGAATTCGCCCTGTGAATTGCCGCGCCCACGGCAGTCCACCAGCAGGAAGGGGTAGCCGTGGCGGGCGAAATACCAGGCGCGCTCGTGGTAAGAATTGGCGATGTAAGGGGTCATGGTGAAGATCGCCGGGGTCCCAGTAATACCATTTGGGCGGTACAGGGTTGCGTTGAGCTGCACGCCATCACGCATGGGGATCTTCACACCCCAGGTTAGGTCAACCTGGTACTCTCCAGCTTCCGGCTCTGAGCTTGTCATGGATGGTTCTCTCTCGAGGGTCCGGTCGTCCATAGCTCTCTCCTAGCGATGCGCGCTCGGTTGGGCGCTGAAAGCCTGCAAGGCACCAGCCAGCTCCTCAGGCGTATCGGCAATGGCATCCGGCCCGTACGCAGACAGCCGTAAGCGAGACTGGTAGCCCCACGTTACGGCGATGCTGTAGAGCCCGGTTTCTCTGGCTTCACGGATGTCGCTGACCGCGTCGCTGACCAGACAGGCATCCGGGGCGTTGACGGCGGTGTCCCGCAGGGCGCGGCAGGATCTTGTGCCGGCGCGTGCCGGGCATATCCCCGCTGTAGATCAGCTTGAACCGGTCACCCAGCTCGTGCAGCTCCAGGAAGTCTTCCACCAGCGCCCGGGCATTGCCAGTGATGATCGCCATAAACTGCTCCTGTGGCTGGGAGAGCAGTACAGCCCTGAGACCCGGGAAAGTGCGATAGGGCGCGGGATTACCGGTAAACGTCGCTCGAAGCCGGTCCGCGAACCGCTCCAGCAGATCTTCCGGCACGCCCAGCTGACGACCGTAGGAGACCATATCCATAGTATCGAGGGCTTCCAGGTCGGCCTGGGTGGGCTGGCAAGGGTGCCCCAACTGGCTGCAAACATCCCCGGCGTAGCGCAGCATCTCGTCCAGATTATCTGCCAGCACGCCATCGAAATCGAACAGGAATAGTTTTTTCATTGGAAATCCAAATTAAACGCCAGCAGTGTGAACACGCAGTAGGCCGACCTCAGCCCCGGGGGCGAAACGCAGTACGTTGTCGTTGATCTTCTCAAGATGTGCATAGACACTCTCAACAGGGATACCGGGTGGGACGTATGAAACGTACAGGGCGCGGGTTGTTCCGGGGGTGATCGCCGTGCGCCGGTCGGGACCGTATGTCACGGTGCAGACCGTGCTCTGAGCATCGCGCATCAGCATATCCCTCGCTTTGACGGTCTTCTCAGCGCCGCTGAGCTGGATCAGCTGCTCATCTCCGCGGGCGATGTCGATCTCGACCGGCGGAACCAGTTTATCGGCGTCATGCGAAGCGGTCAGGATCAGGGTTTCCAACTCGGAAGCGAAGCAGGCATCCACCAGAGGGCTGATCGAGGCGAGCGATTTCCCCGAGAAGATCACCAATTCAAGCTGCAGCTGGACGTGATAGGTATTGCCGAAGCGCCGGTAATAGGTGTGGTACGCGCTCAGCTCGGGCAGCTCGAGAAGGGCAGCCCGGTCCCAGCCCTGGAACCGCTGGCGCAGCTGCTGCTCGAGGTCCTGCTTGTGCACGTCCAGGGGAGTGCGGCGTTTTGAATTATCCACTCCGCCGACCAGCAGCAGGCCGATATGCGCGCCGGGATAAGCCTGGTGCCAGTCGCTGGTGACAGTGATCTGGGGCTGTTCCATCAGCGCGCAGGTACGATCTCTAGCATCCGGGTGATGGACGGTAGGTGGCTGATCTCGTGCAGGGCAAAATAGCTGACCTGCTGGCGGACGGTCACAGAGCCAAACTCCTGGTGCAGACCGGTCAGCCACCAGTCCGCCAGAGGGATGGATTGGAGCCGGGTGAGGGTTTCCTGCCGGGAATCACGATAGTTAGCCAGGATATCCAGGGTGTCTGCCGGTCGATCCTGATCGTTGATCGCCCAATCAAAGACTGCCACAGATTTCAAATCCGGGTTTTCCTGCGTCAGCATCAGGTTTACCCGGAAATTAAGCACACCCTGGGCATCCAGGAGATGGGAAAGGATATTGCGGACCGTCCATCCGCCGCCATCTGGGGTGTGGTTGAAATCTGCCTCATCCCTACCGGAGAGCAAGCGGGCAACTTCCAGCGGCGTGCGGCGCAGCTTTTCCAGAGAGGTGTACGGGTCGAAAGCATCCAGCCAGTACACCGGCCGGAAGCGCTTGAAAGTGTCTTGCCACGCCCCGCATGTCGGACAGCTGGCGCGCGGTTTGATCAAGGTGAGGAAGCCGCACGTGCGGCATACGTAGGGCGTAGGTGTCTCGTGAAGCTGGGGCAGGCGCCCTTCAGACATGCGCATGACACCGTTCTGGATGGCTGTGATGATGTCCCCGCCGATATCGAGCTTGTTCAGCGCGCCGACGAAACTCATCACCTCACCTGCTAGAGCCAATTTTTCTTCTGGCAGAGCTAGGTCGTATGCTGCCTGGCGAAGCTGAGATTCAGCGGCTGCGCGCAGCAGTTTTGCGATGTTATACTGCCCTGCTTCTTCCAGCCGTCCTGCCAGGGCGAATGCGTGGATAATCGTATCCGCCCAATCTTTTTGATCGATATCCATTCTTGACAGCTCCGTACAGAGCTTGAGCTCTGATCCGAAAAACGATAAAACAACCGGCTGCGCGGTCCTGGATCCTGTGATCCCGGTGCGCATGAATTTACTGTAATTGATTTTATCATTATCGCGCTTGATCCTCGGTAATCTTCGAAGCGTTGGACATGGATATTTTATCCATCTGGAAGGCACACCGGTCCGCTCTTCAGCAGGTCCGGTAAAGGAAATGTGTGAAATCATCTCGGATCTTTCGGTAGTACGCCATACTTCGAGTAAAATCAGTCCATGATCGTCCGCGTCATGCTGATTGCCACATACCGAGAGCACCTGCCGCCAGGCACGAACGGCAATACCACCGAAGTGGATGTCCCACCTGGCTCCACCGTGGGCGATGTCCTGACGCCTTTCGATATCCCGATGGATGACAGCAGCGTGGTCGTGGTGAACGGTCTGACCGTCCCGCTCGATACGGTCCTGGCAGAGGGAGACACGGTGGCGGCTTTTTCAGCTATCGCAGGTGGTTAGCTATTCCTTCAGGCAAAAGTATGAAATGAGAAGGATCGTTCGAGAGCACTGAATTTATTACCAAGGAGCAATCTATGTACGGCTGGCACGGCAGAATATTGCGCATCAACCTCACCACCGGAAAAGCTTCCAGCGAGGAAGTCGATCCCAAATTCGCGAAAGATTATATCGGCGGACGCGGCTGGGCGATCCGCTACCTGACGGATGAAGTCGATCCCCGGGTCGATCCCTTCTCACCGGATAATAAACTCATCTTCGCCACCGGACCGCTGACCGCCACCACCGCCCCGACCGGCAACCGCTATATGGTGGTCACCAAGTCCCCGCTGACGGGCGCGCTGGCGCACTCTAATTCGGGCGGCGACTTCCCCACCTGGATGAAGCGCACCGGTCACGACATGTTCATCTTCGAGGGACGGGCAGAGGAGCCCGTTTATGTCTGGGTCAACGAGGACCAGGTCGAAATCCGGCCTGCTGGCGCACGTGTGGGGCAAGGACGTCCACGAAACGACCGATATCCTGCTCGAGGAAACCGATCCGAAGGCAAAGGTCGCCTGCATCGGTCCTGCGGGAGAGAACCTCGTCCTGATGGCTGCTATCATGAACGACAAGCACCGCGCCGCAGCCCGCTCCGGGGTGGGAGCAGTGATGGGCAGTAAGAATCTCAAGGCTGTGGTAGCGATGGGCAAGGAAAACCCCGACTTTTACGACGACGAAGGCATGCGCAAGTACAGCGTGGAGCTGTCGAAGGAGGTCGGTGTGGACATCAAGAAAGGCTCCTCGCTGCGCGTGTATGGCACGGCATACGTACCGCAGGTAACCAACACACTCGGCATCCTGCCGACGCGCAACTTCCAGAGCGGTGTTTTCGAAGGCGTGGACAATATCGACGGTGTGGCGCTGAAGGAGAAATATCTCATCACCCACAAGCCGTGCTACCGCTGCCCGATCTCGTGCGGTCGCCTGACCGCTGTGGATGAGGCGGAATATGCCGGGAAGGGCGAAGGTCCCGAGTACGAGACGATCGCCTCGCTCGGCTCAGCCTGCGGCGTGGACAACCTGGCCGCGCTTGACCAAGGCGAATTACTACTGCAACGAGCTCGGCCTCGACACGATCTCCACTGGCTTGACCATTGCTGCAGCGATGGAGCTCTACGAGCTGGGCGTGATCGGCATCGACGTGACCGGCCGACCGCTGCCCTTCGGCGACGCCGATGCGGTGATCGACATGGTGCAGAAGATCGCCTACCGTGACGGCTTCGGGGATGAGCTGGCCGAAGGCTCGTTCCGCCTGGCCGAGAAATACGGCCGCCCGGAAGTCTCGGTCACCGCCCGCAAGCAGGAGTTCCCCGGCTACGACCCGCGCGGCTCGCAGGGCATGGGCCTGCTCTACGCCACCTCCAACAAGGGCGCTTCCCACATGGAAGGAGATGTGGCTTACGAAGAAGTGTTCGGCGTTCCGGTCAAGGCCGACCCGCTGACCACTAAAGGGAAGGGCGAGCTGGTAGCCCGCTTCCAGGATGCCTTTGCCCTGATCGATTCGGGCGGCGTCTGCGTATTCTTTGCCGTACGCTATGTCTTCTCGAAAGAGCTGTTGATCTGGCCGGTGCAGTTATCCAGGCTGCTTAATCTCACGACAGGAGCGGATTATTCCCCCGAAGAGGCAATACAAGCTGCCGAACGTGTCTATAACCTCGAGCGCATGTTCTTGATCGGAGCAGGTACGGGACCCGAGCAGGATACCCTGCCGCCGCGTATGCTCCACGAGCCGATGCCCGAGGGTCCCGCCAAAGGCCGGGTTGTCGACCTGGATGAGATGCTGGGCGAGTATTACAAAGTCCGCGACTGGCCGGGCGGCATTCCCTCCGAGGAAAAGCTGGCTTCGCTGGGGTTGATCTAAAAATACCCTGCCAACTTTAAACAGATCCCGGCGCTGCTTGGTGAGCCACAGCGCCGGGTGTGAGTGAGTTGCCCAGAGGTTGGTTTATCCCACTGCCTGGGCAGCCTGAATTCCCGGTTGTTGGGAAGAGGAGAGCGATTTTTCAGGCTCTCTCTGCAGTGCGCGCAGATCGCGATAAGCCAGGGTCCAGGTGCTGGACTTGAAAACCTCGACCAGGCCGCCTGCGAAGAAAAGGGGTGCAAATGCAACCAGAATGAATATCGGCACTACGGCTAAGATACCGATTATCCACGGGGCTGCTCCCTGCATGAATAGACTGAAGATTCCGCCGAGAGTGGCGGCTGGAACACCTGCGACAACGGTGCCTACCAGGATGAAGAACAACACCAACGGCAGCAGCAGGAAGAAGACCGGGAGCATTGCCAACATCCAGACCAGGCGGGTGCCGATCCATATCAACCAGACCACGAGCACTTCGACAAAGTTTTTACTGACCAGGCGGAAACCTTGGCGGATGGATGCCCCCACACCCAGTCCGTCCACAGCACATGCCCTGCGGAAGAGAGGGCAGCAGTGGCGAGAGCGCAATGGCAACGCCGAAAACCAGCATGCCGTACAGCATCAGCAGACCCACAGATAGCAGGGTGCCGATAACGCCAGCGGCAACATTCCCATATATCCACAGCATCATTGGCGTGATGGCGAGTGCGAAGAGTAGGATGAAGCCCAAGATCAGGGGCAGGAATATCACCATGTCGATCAAGAAGATCCGCCATGCGCTGTGCGAGAAGCCCAGGCGTAAGCCCTGGCGGAAGCTGACTTTCTCACCGCTGTTCTCGGTCTCGTCCACCATGCGGATCAGCGCCGCTTCGCCGGTATAGCGGAAGATGGCGCTCACCACAAGAAAGAGAGTCAGCAATATCGCCCCGCTGATCAGGATCGCCTTGATATTCCCGATGACTTTGTTCACAAGCGGCCAGTTGGTGTTATCCCGCAGCTCATCCAGGCCTGGGTCCAATTGGATAACCGGCTTTCCAGGTACTCGTACGTCGATTTGCATCCCTTCTCCGGGGAACTGGATGTAGAAATCATCCGTCAAGCGGATATAATTACGCATAGTGTAATCCTGGTCGTTCCTGTTGTTGAACGGGAAAAAGAATCCGTTGGTGGTCGTCATTGCCAGCAGGATGCCAAAGAACCACAAAACCCGATAGCTCCAGACAACATCCCACGATCTTTTCAGTATTTTCGTGTAGTCCATATTACACTCCTTCATGTTCCGATTGCCTCTAACCTGAGGAAGGTCCAATTCTCCTACCACACAGGATAGCCGCTCATTTGATGAGCTGTCATCCCCAAAACTGGGGACTTGATAGGGGATTGGTATGCCAGATACCTTCCCTTTATACAGATTACAGGAATTCACATTTTGTCTCAAGGGCCGGTGGATGGATTTAGAACCTATCCAAGTGGCGAGTTTTTCAATTGTGGAGGATGAACGGGGAGAGTAATGGGTATTACAAACACAGCAGGGCAGTGTTATGCCCTGCTGTGTGGTACCTCGTTAAGGGTTGGTCTCAGTTGCTGGCTTCAGCCACTCCTACCGGCAGACCAGCCTCAGTCCAGGCGGCGAAGCCGCCCTTCATGCTGCGCACGTCGGTGAAGCCGTAGCTCCAGAGCATGGTCATCGCCATGGTGGAGCGGTGACCGGAGCCGCAGTAAACGACGACTGTCGCATCCGGATCGGTCGGCCACTTGTCCTTCATGCTGATGAACTCTTCCAGAGGGATGTTGACCTGGTTCTCGAAGTCGATGATGCCCTTCTCGGCCAGCTCGCCAGGCGTGCGGGCGTCGATCAGCACCAGCTCGGGGTTCTCGGTCAGCTCGACGGCCAAATCTTCGACGGCCACGCCACCCCAACCCTCGGGGATATTGCTGAAAACCTGGTCAAAGTGTGCTGCGAGCGCCGCATCCGGCTGGGCAGCGTTCAGCGCTTCAGCTTCGGGGGGCAGACCTTCCACGGTGGGGTAACCTTCAGCAACCCAGCCGCCGTAGGAGCCGCCCTTGAGCGAGAGCACGTCCTGCCAACCAAGCGCGCCTAGGCCGGTCATGGCGATCGTGCAGCGCCAGCCGCTTCCGCAGTAGCTGACGATGGAGGTGTCAAAGCTGGGCAGCTTGTCGTAATTCTTGCCGAGCTCGCGCAGCGGGATCAGATAAGCGCTCTCGATATGGCCTTTCTCGGTTGCCTCTTCTGGCTGGCGAACGTCCAGCACGTAAGGCGGCGGTTCTTCGCCGAGCGCCAGGTTGAGGTCTTCCAGACCGGTGGTGTTGTACTTGACCATGTTGGCCAGGAAAGCAGTGTAAGCCTCATCCAGCATGGTGGTGACGTCTGCGACCTTGCCGCCTTCGACCGGCAATCCGGCTTCCTTCCAAGCAGCGAAGCCGCCCTTCAGGCTGGTAACGTCGCTGTACCCGTAAGTGTTCAGCATGGTCATCGCCATAGTGGAGCGGTGACCCGAGCCGCAGTAGATGGCGACCGGTGTGTCTTTATCGGCGGGCCATTCAGCGCGGTTGTTGATGAAGTCTTCCAGCGGGATGTGGACCGAGCCGGCGATATAGCCGTTCTCTTCCAGCTCCTCGGCACGGCGGACATCGATCACCACCAGGTCGGGGTTCTCGGTCAGGCCGAGGGCCAGGTTATCGGCAGTCAGCACACCCCAACCTTCGGGCAGGTTGGAGAACATGGCTTCCATGCTCAGCGCCAACGCAGGATCGGGCTGGGCAGCATCCAGGGCAGGGGCGTCGGCAGGCAGACCATCCACGGTCGGATAGCCGGCTTCGACCCAACCACCGTAGCTGGAGTCTTTGAGGGCTTTGACATCCTGCCAGCCCATGGCTGCCAGGGAGGTCATTGCTATCGTGCAGCGCCATCCGCTGCCGCAGTAGCTGACGATGGGGGTATCGAAGCTGGGCAGTTTATCCAGGTTGGCGCCAAGCTCACGAAGCGGGATCAGGATCGCACCTTCGATATGACCCTTCTCGGTGGCTTCTTCCGGCTGGCGGACATCCAGCAGGAAAGGCGCGGCATCGACCATCACCTCTGCCAGGGCATCGACGCCCAGGGTGTTGTATTTCACCATGCTGGCGAGCATGGAATTATAAGCAGCATCGATCTGCTCATCACCTGCCGGCTGCACCGGGGTCGGCTCGGCGGTGGCGGTCGGCTCTGGAACTGCGGTCGGCTCTACCACCTCGGTCACTTCTGGTGCGGGGGGTGGGGGTGCCTCGGTCGGCGTCGCGGGTGCGGCGCAGGCGCTCAGCAGGAAGCTAAGAGCGAGTACCAGGGCTAAGATCAGGTTGAGTTTCTTATACATTTTGCCTCTCCTTTAAGAAGGATAAAATATTGGTAAATGGTCTCATCAAGGAGCGCTGTGGCAGTAGGTGCAGCCGCCGTCTTTGCGCCCGATGTGGTCCTCTGGGAAGATGGGTGATTCTGCGAAACCGGTCTCGTGGCAGCCAGCGCACACCGGACGACCAGCATGGCTTTCAGGCTGGGGCTTCCCGCTGCGGCTCAGGTCCGGAGGCAGGTTCGGCATGATCACGTTCTGGTTGGCTGCCAGCTCAGACTCTGCTACCTTATCTGCGGTCAGGAAAAGGTCAGGGTTCTTATGGCAGCTATCGCAGGATTCGTTCTGGGGCGTGTTGAGCTGGATATTGTGGGGAGTGGCGTAAGCCCAGGTCGGCAGGGCGTCGAAATTGGGCAGCAGGTCGTCGCCATAGTAGGCGAAGCTGTCCGGAGCAATGGGGACATGCCGCAGCGGTACGATGCTGTACGGGCGCTCCTCGCTCTGGAGGGGGTTGCGACCGAGCAAGAATGTGAAGTAGGTGCCTTCTGTCTCGAAGAATGGGTTGCCGCTGGTCTCGCTGATCGCCACGTGACATCCATCGCAGCTCGTGTAGGTGATGGAATGGCACGTCTGGCAGGATAGGTTCTGCCCGTGGACGGCGTGCATCTGGTTCTCAGTCTGGAATTCATCCACAACATTCGGGTGGCAGGTGACACAGGTGGGCGATTGCGCTCCAGAATAACGGTGGTCGATCGTTTCCGGGCTGCTGCCTTTTTCAGGCTCTCCGTGCAGTGAAGCCGCATCATGGCATTTAACACAACTCATGCGCGCCTGGCGGAAGTGCACGTCCGCCTGCAGGTCTTCGTGTTTGCCGAGGAACTCATTGCCGACGCGACTACCGTGGCAGGCGGTGCAGGAGCGGGTCATCGGAGGTGTTTTCTCGAACAGGTGCCCATTGAATAGCCCGCCGCCGACGCTGTTGGGCTGGCTGACGTGGCAATCCCCGCAGGAGGTATGGCAGCTTGCGCAGTGGTTGCCAAACATGGTGTCGAGATCAGCGTGGTTCTCGGGTGCGCTGCGGGTGTCCAGCACGGTCCAGTAGCCTTCTTGTGTGGCATGCAGGCTGTTTGCGAATGTTTCCGTCTGATCCTGGTGGCACTGGGCACAGATCGTATCGGCCCCGTTGCTGGGGTTGGGCACCAGCCCTTCATGCGCGGCGCTTTTTTCAGGGGATTGGACCCCAGCGTGGCACTGGGTGCAGTCCAGCTTGGCGTGCTCGCTGTCCAGGAACTCTTCGCTGACGATTACTTTTTCCCAAGGCTCCAACGGAGCCACTTCTCCCCCTCAGCCAACTCCGGAGGATTCGCTCTCTTTCTCCTCCACCGGGGCTGCAGTATCGATCAGGCTCTGCTGGTCGGTATGGCAGGTAACGCAGTAGTTGGCAGCCGCGGTAGGCTCGGCAGTGGGGACTTCGGTCTCGGTAGGCGCAGCCTGGGGTACGTCTGTGGGGGGACTGGTCGGCGAAGGTTCTGCAGCAGACGCCTCCGCGACCTTCTCAGCCGTCGCTTCTGCCACCGGCGCGGGTGTGGTCGGTGCTGCTCCACCACAGGCGCTTACCAGGAGCGCGGCCGCTAACAGCAATCCAATGATCGTTCGTTTCATAACAGCATTCACCTCAAAGTTCGTACCATATTTCACAAACCTAACCTATATTGTAGGTACAACCCTGATAACTACAAGTGATGAAAGTAATATTGACCTATTCGTTTTACTTATAGATATTGATAAGAATCCCTAATAGGTCATCATGTATTTTTTGCGTGATGCTTATGGGTGAATATGGATTATGATTAGAACTTATCTAAAATAATGACAGGGCGTGGGTGTTTTGCGGCGGCGCAGCCGCCATAAAACACCCACGATTACCCCTTGAACTGCGTAATTTCTAAGTACATTGTTTTGGTGGGAGTAACGCGAATGGATCGACCCTATACACAATCAATCCGGCGAGCGCGGCGGCAGAAAGCGCTCGAGAGGCAGGTCCAGCGCTACCAGCGCCACCTGGACCTGCTGCATGCCGCCAACCGGCGCTTCTCGTGGTACCGCCTGGTTGTCTTTTTCCTGGGATTCGCAGCATCCTGGCTGGCCTTGGTGTACCTGGAGGGATTCGCTGTATGGCTGGTGATCGGGATGGCGTTGGCGGCGTTCTCCACGGTGGTGTATTTCCATCGCCGCCTCGACCTGCGCATACTGCGCTATCTGACCTCCCAGCAGATCAAGGTGGATAAGCTGCGGCGGATGAACCTGGAGTGGGGAGAGATCCCGTATTCCGGGTACCGCCCTGCACAGGAACGCTCTGCGCTGGAGATCGACCTTGACCTGACCGGGCTGCGGTCCGTACACCACCTGCTTGACCTGGCGATCTCAGCGGATGGCAGCGCCTTGCTTGCAGACTGGCTGAGCCAGCCGGATTGCAACCTGGAGCAGATCTACGAGCGGCAGGCCGTCGTACGCGAGCTGGCTGGCTTGCCGGGCTTTATCGATCGGCTGCTGCTGAACCTGAGATTGGTCTCCAGGGAGCAGCTGCACGGCGAGCGCTTGCTGAGGTGGCTCTCGGTGGAGGTGCCCTCCCGCAGGTTGAACGCGGTCCTGAGTGCTGGGATCGTGCTCTCCTTGATGACCGCGACGCTATTCATATTGAATATCGCCGGCGGGCTGCCGGCTTATTGGCCCATCACCCTGACCCTTACCCTGGGTCTATACCTGTTCAATGCCGGGGTCGTGGGGGAGCTGCTGGGTGCTGTCGTGGCTCTGGATGGCGAGCTGGATAAGTTCAAGGCGCTGCTGCGTTTCCTGGAAAAGTATCCTTACCGTGGGCACGAGCACCTGCAGGCGCTCGTCGCCCCCTTCACCGACCCGCGCGGGCTGCCGACAGCTCAGATCAGGCGTGTCAAATGGGTCACGTCGGCGATTGGGCTGCGCTCAAACCCATTCCTGGCTTTCCTGCTGAATGCAATCCTGCCTTGGGATTTCACCTTTGCATGGCTGGCGCGGCGGATGCAGGGAGATATGGCAGAGCTGCTACCGGCCTGGCTGCAGGTATGGTACCGCCTGGAGGGGCTGTGCTCGCTGGCTAATTTCGCCTACATCAACCCGCAGTACTGCTATCCGGAGCTGGTCGATGGGGTTGATCTCGAGGGTGGCAGTCCGATCTTCGATGCCAGGGAGTTAGGCCACCCTATGATCCCGACTTGGCGTAAGGTGAGTAACGACTTCTCGATCCCGGAGAAGGGTCAGGTGATCCTGATCACCGGCTCGAATATGGCCGGCAAGAGCACTTTTATCAAGACCTTGGGGGTGAACCTTTGCCTGGCGTACGCCGGAGGTCCGGTGGACGCAGCCGGGATGAGGACGTTGGTCTTCAGGCTGCATTCCTGCATCCGCATCAGTGATTCGATCAGCGATGGTTTCTCGTATTTCTACGCCGAGGTGAAGTGCCTCCGGGCGCTGCTGGATAAGCTGCGCGCAGATGACCCGGCACCGCTGCTGTACTTGATCGATGAGATTTTCCGGGGTACGAACAACAGGGAGCGGTTGACTGGCAGCCAGGCCTACATAACCGCGCTGACCGGCGCACACGGAGCGGGGTTGATCGCCACCCACGACCTTGAGTTGGCGCGCCTGGAGGAGAGCAGCTCTCAGGTGCGCAACTTCCACTTTCGCGATACGGTCGAGGATGGCAGGCTGGTTTTCGATTACTGCATCCGGCCTGGGCCATGCCCGACGAGCAACGCGCTGAAGATCATGGAGATGGAAGGGCTGCCGGTACAGGCTGATATTCACCGCTGAGACGCGGAGAGCGCGGAGAGTTATTAATTTTCACCGCAAAGCGCGCGGAGAGCGCAGAGTTTTTTGTTGCTGTGGGTATTTGGAGAATGAATCAGCTCTCCATGGAGACCTGAGGGGGATATTTTGTGTAAAGCAGGAAGCTCAACCCGGCGGCCAGCGATACCAGCAGCAACGCAGGCAAGCTGCCCAAGATGATGTTGAACATCTGCGGCTCGTTCAACCCTACCCCGGATGTGCTGAGCCGGTACAAGCTGTCGATGAAGATCAGGTTCCAGCCAAAATGGATTGCCCAGGCGAAGCCGATATTGCCGGTGCTCAGGATGCAGTTGTTGCGCAGCACGCCGGCGGCGAAGACCGTGACAAGCGAGACCAGCGAGAGCAATCCGTAGTTGATGATGTCCGGCGGTCTAAAGGCGTAGAAGGCGTAATGCAGCAGGGAGAAGACCAGGGCAACCAGTATGGATACGGCGACCGGCGCAAGGCATTTGAACCTGTTGGAGACCGATTTTAGCAGCAGCGAGCCGAGCAGCATCTCCTCGTTGAGCGTCTGCCCTAGCGTGTGCACGACCAGAGCGAGCCAGTTCGCCCGGCTCCACAACGGTGTGACAGTGATGCCCTGCTCCGGCGCGACAGCGCCAATCAGCAGCCAGGCAATCACCACTGTGCCTGCGGCAAGACCCAGGGATACCAGGACCTGATTGGGTGGTATCTTGAGACCCAGCAGGTCGATATTCTTGCTCGGCCAGATAACGTAAGACAGCAGGATAATGATTGCTGATGCCAGCAGCGCCAGCCACCAAGTGTTGTAGTTGAACAGCAAGAAAACCAGCAGGAGCAGGATAAAGGCTCCTGTCCTGGCAAGACCCCCCACTTTTGCCTCCTATTCGACCAGCCAGATCTCCGGACCTGAGTACGGCTCGGCAAGCAGGATGTGCACGCCGGGCGCCAGGTAGTCGCCGAAGGGCTTATCCAGCAAGATCTCTGCATCCCGCTGTAGGGTGTGCTCGAGACGCCCGAGGGAGAGCTGCACGGCTGCACCGGTAGCATTGATTACGCGCAGCTTCTGCCCGGCGGTGACTTTCAAGCAGCGTGGGGAGGGGATGTCGGGAAACAGCTCCACACTGACCACTGCATCGACAGGAGTTTCGGCGCAGATGCCGACCGCGGGTGTGTCGCCGTAGGGCGTCGCCAGGGCGGTAGCGGGGAGCTCTTTCCCGGCGGCTGACTCAGAGGTTTGGTTAGCTTGCGACGTTCCGGTTGGCATGGCGGCATCCTCGACAGGCGTGGGCAGCAGGGAAGCGGTTGCCGTGCAGGAGCTGAGCAGATACGTGCCAGCCAGGATCAATGCCAGGAGGGTAATTTTGGTTAGTTTGCTCATCACTGATCCACCTTTGAACGACAGGTCCGCAGAGGGTAGGAAACACCCCAATCCCTAGACGCTCAGGGCAGGGAGAAAGTTCCTCCCATCAGTGCGGTGGTTCAATCCGTGATATCCGTCCGATCCGTGTACAAATGCGAGGACGCTGGTGAGCAGATTATATCTGGAATTCAGGGGTCGGAATGAGATAATGAGTTTATAATTCGGTGCAATTACCGGTTCATGGAGGTATATCGCTGTGATGTATGCTTCGAAGAAATCCCTGTTCCCTGTACTGGCAGCCAGCCTGGGGTTGGCGGGAGTCATCCTGCTGATCGCACTATCTTCGGTGAGTGCCGGAATGTCAAGGTGGCCGGAAAATGCTGGCGCTCCTGGCAGTTACACGCTTGCGCAAGCCACACCACTAGTCACACCAACGGCTACCCCGACCCCGGCAGCTATCCTGTATATGCCCTGGATGAGCGTCTTCAAGACACCTGAAGTCGAGATGCTCAACGCCTGGACCAGCAAAACGCTGGGTGGCAAGCTGCAGGCATTCCTGCAGGGCGAGACGATTTACTACCAGTCCGGCGGGGTGAACCACCTGACGGTGCCGGTGCAGGCCAGCCTGGACTGGCAGCAGGACGGGCCCTGCGATGCGGGTCAGATCTTCAGCAGCACGCTCTACGTCCCTGCCGGAGACTGGCTGCACTATGTCCAGGGCACTTCCCCGAGCTGTACGGGTGTATTTACAGCCACAGCCAGCCTGAGCTATACCGCCACAAACTACAGCCTGGCGCCGCGCTTCGTGGTCAACGATCCGGGCTCGGTCAAGGTTAACGTGCAGCAAGGTTTCGATAAGTGCTCGCACCCCGACCTGGACGATATGCAGGTGTGGTGGGATAAGAGCCCGTACGTGGTCTTCAACCTGTACCTGGGCGGGATTAGCTACGCCTGCAAGAACAGCTCGCTGGACGCGGTGTACGTGCGCCAGTTAGCCGAACAAGGCTGGTGGTTCATCCCCACCTGGGTGGGACCGCAAGCGCCATGCAGCAAATATATCTATAAAATGAGCTACGGCGATGCCGCCAAACAGGAAGGCAGAGATGAAGCCGATTTAGCATATGAAAGAGCTGAGGACCTGGGCTTATTCGGGCAGAAGATCATCTACTACGACCTGGAAGCCTATTCCGGCGATACCACCTGCCGCAATAGTGTCAAGAAATTTATAGAAGGCTGGACCGAGCGGCTGCACGAGCGAAACAGCAAGGCCGGCGGATACGGAGCTTCCTGCCGGTCGTATATCTACGAATGGTGGGACAATGACCCTCGCCTGGACGATATCTGGATCGCGCACTGGATCAGTAGTGGATATGACCCATCCGCAACGGTGTGGAATGCAGTCTGCCTGGATGATCCCGCCCCGATGTATTGGCTCAACCACCAGCGCCTGCGCCAATACGCCGGGGGGCATACCGAGACGTATGGCGGCGTGCCGCTGACCATCGACAGCAACGTGCTGGACGGGGAAGTGTTTGATTTGGCGGTCACAGTTCCCAGCTCGCAGGCGGCACCCAACGAGGTTGTCCTGGAGACTACCGGTGCTGAGCTGAGGGATGCCGGACCAGTCGACGCCCAGAACGGCTGGCTGCTCAGGGAGGCGGAGGACCTGCTGTGGACGGAGGATGGAGGAAATAGCTGGCGTCGGGTAACCCCAGAAATTTATAACGAAGGGCGCATCCTGGGTGTAGCCTTCCGGGATGCCAGTGAAGGCTGGGCGATCGGCCTGCTGGAGGGGGGCGGAGAATTATGGGCTGCCCGCACGCTGGACAGCGGTAGGAAGTGGACAACCAGCCGTCTGCCGCTCAGCCAGGCGGATGTATTCGAGATCGCCGGAGCTTCCTTGGACCTGGTTGATGGCGGGCAGGTCTATGCCGCCTTGGAGCTGCAGTCGGGCAGCAGCTTCAGCGTGGGGCGGCTGTTCACTTCGCTGGATGGCGGCGCCTCTGGCGGCGCCGCTGGCGGGGTGAGCTGGGAGGAGCGCTCGCTGCCGATGGGTGAGGCGGTCGCTTTTACGGACGGCTTGCACGGTTGGACGGCGGGCGGCGCGGCGGGCGACCAGCTGTACCGTACGACGGACGGCGGGTACACATGGCAGGAGCAGGTATTGGAACTCCCGGAGGGAGCGCAGGTGGAGGTCGGCTTACCACGCTTGGATGGCGAGGCTGGCTGGCTGGCGGTGAGCGTCAGGGGTGGGGGTGAGGATGCTGTGCTGATCTACACCACCCCGGATGGTGGTGAGAGTTGGGATAAAGATACGTCATATGCGCATAGCCAATATTTTGAGGTGAGTTCTACGCCTGGCTACCCGCCTAATAGAGGTGAGACAGGCGTGCCTAGAATCCCTGCCGGAATGATACATATGTCTGCCATACCTGAGGGTATGGTGTGGGCGATTACCCAGAATGGGGAGTGTGTGGGGGATAAGCACGCTCAGGATGGGGCGCCGGTGATATGTGCACGCTCCTGGAGCCTGCTGCGCAGCCTGGATGGTGGCACCATATGGGAGGAGATCACACCGTCGGAGTGAGGCTGACTACTCCTCCGCGGTCTGGATGATCTCGATCTGGTGACCGTCGGTATCGCGGAGGTAGGCTGACCGTCCCCAGTAGAAATCCGTGGGTGGGATTTCAAGCACCAAACCTTGCTTTACCAGCACCTGGCTGGCAGCGTCGATGTCATCCACCTGCAGGGCGATATGGTCCTCGGGCGGCAATGGGCCCTCGGTAGGCGCGTAGGTACGGTGGATAAAGATCTTGGTTTCCCCGACCATGAAGATCGCCATGCCCGGCGACTCTGCGACCGGCTCTGCACCCAGCAGACGGCGGTAGAAATCCGCCATTGCCTGCACATCGTCAGTGAAGAACGCCAACTCGACAAGTTTCATCTGGATTCTCCTTTGGCTTGAGGATATTATATC
>CAVPYB010000006.1:0-154384 GCA_963709875.1 uncultured Chloroflexia bacterium
CCGAAGAGTCTTGGGCAGCGCCAGGGTAAGGGTGGCACCGGCACGGATCGCCGGGTCGTACACTGCCCCGCTGCCGCATCCAACCCGGAGGGTGTGTCCAAGGCGAGCACCGGTGCCCAGAACTGTTGGCAAGACGAATGAGCGCCGCCGCAGACCCCACCGCGGGGGGCTTTTCAAACCGTAGCCGATGATCCCATCCATCACCAGGTCCGGAACTTGCAGCATTGATTGGTCCTCCGCTGTGCGGATGGTACCCCCATGCGCTAGATGTTCGAGCTGGTGCGCTGGGATAACGCATCCCCAGGTATTTTGGTGGTGACCACCATCACCTGCGCTCCCCAGTTGTGCAGGCGGCGGGCTGCCACCAATGCGCCGCCGCCGCTGTTCACCCGTACCTGCCAGGACGTGCACTATCCGGTACTTCACGCGGTCGGCCATCCAGGAAGCGGTTGCGCGCCAGATGTGCCAGATTGCGACCGGCATTCTCATCATCTGGATCAGCTCGATGTGGTAGTCTCCTCGATCATCGCCCGTCGGCCTCGACCATCTGCGTGGTAGACAAATATGGTACTGCCTGTGCCGGATTTGGATATTCCATATCCAAAGTATACACGCTTAGTGTCGGGCGACAAACTGCCGTAGATAAGGAGTGATGCAGAGAAAACCCCACGGGAGAGGTTATAATACGCATAGATACGAGGCGACATCGCAGGTAGTATCTTTTTTATCGACTAATTCAATTACGGCGAAAACGTAAAATGGTTATCCTTTCTTCTGACACAAAGTGTGTAATGACATCATGGACTGCAATGAATAATTCTGATCACCTACACGTGTAGTAGTCACCGGCATCGGCACGAGATCAGCCCGCTTGGGCATACTGCCCAGGAGAGCTCGGAAGGATTGCTTGCCGGTCGGTCGGGCATTGGACCGATTACGCATTTCGACAGCAGCCTGATACCGGTGAAGATTGCAGGGAATGGCAAGATTTCAGACGCCAGCAGATTTATAAAGTCCAAAAGAGGCCGGCGTATCTCACACAGTTCCCGGACTCACAACCGCTGCACTGCGCAGTGGCATTAGAAGATGCCCCAGTCCCCCAGAGCCACTCAAAAGTGACACGCCTCGGACGATCATCGGCACCGGCGCCGGAGGGCTGGAAGTCGTGGACCGCGAGCTGATAAACCTGCGCTCTGAACAATCAGATCAGCCCATTTGCACTGACCGGTTTCTGCCCAGGACCTGCCGCTTACCAGAGCCTGATGCGCAGAGGCAATGGGGCCAATCAGCACCATCGTTACAGCCTGCGCCAGCGGCACGCGGGGGTCGAGTCCATCCGTCATGGTAGAGCAGGACCTCGTGCTGGCAGGCGGTGGAGGGGCTGATCCACGACCTCGTCGGCCACGTCGCCGGGCAGGTGCGGCATGGACCCCGCAACGACGACCCAGCCCAGGCCTGCCGCCCCTTCGATGCCCAACGCGATGGCACCGTCATCCTCGAGGGCGCCGGATTGCTACGTGCTGGAGCGTCTGGACCATGCGCAAAGGCAGCCGCCGTCTACGCCGAGCTGACCGGCTATGCCCTCTTCCTCGGATGCCTTCCACATCGCCAGACCCGACCCAGACAGGCGGCGCCGTACGCGCCATGATTGGGCGTCCCGGATGCAGCCGGAGCAGAATCGATTACATGAGAATCCCCCTAGGCACCGCCACCCTGCTCGACGACTCGTCGGAAACGCTGGCGATCAAGGTGTTGGGGGAGTACGCTTACCAGCTGCCGGTCGCGGCGGATGAATCCGTTCTTGGGCACGCCCTGGGGCACCGGAGCGATCGAAGCCACTGTCAGCATTTATACCCTGCGCCAGGACGTCGTCCCCACCTGGACGTATGAATATCCAACCCGGAATGCGACCTGGATTACGTCCCCGATCGACCGCGCCGCGCGCAAGTGAACACAGTGCTCTCCAAGGGTGGCCGTGGGCGGGAGCCAAGTGCCTCGTCTGGTGCTGAGCCAGCACGTACCGGTCGTGGATCAGCGCCGTGTACTGCTCATCCCCTGAACGATTATCCCAACAAACCAAGGGCACGATCTATGTCATCGAAATCCAAATCGAATAAAGCCAAACACACCAAAAAAGCAGGTCAGAAAAGAACACGGAACGCTCCTAACAACTCGTCCTGGTCTTGATGGCTTTGCACGGGATCTTTGCCACCTACTTCTACTATACAGTGCGCACCCAGAACCAACCTGAACATGATACTGTGAGCCTGATGGCTCTGCATTCTTTGGCGAATGTTATCGCTGCAGTAGGGATACGGTACTGGAAGAAATGGGCGTTATATGTCTACGCCGCCTCCACAATCGTGGCAGTGGTGGTGGGTTTGTTGACGGTCGGCGTATGGTCGGTCTTTTACATGGTGCTTCCGTTCGTGATCAGCGTTGCGCTGGGTGCTGCGCACCAAGTGGGAATATTTCGATAAAGCCAATTGCCTAAAACTGCACAGCGCCAGCCTAAAACGACCGGCGGCCAGGATAAGCAGTTGTCAAGCTTACATAGATACGATGTCTGTCTAGGAATTCGATCAAGCACTGATCAGGATTCTGACCCTATAAGGTCTTTTCTCACATATAATTTCAATTTCCCGCTGCGTACTTCAGTTCATAGTTTCACTCAAGATAAGCATTCACCGCTGGATGTCCGAGATGGAGCAATACCTGTTCTGGAAGCTCTCACTGGATATCGTCTGGATAATTTGCCTCTTCTCTCAGTTCGCCTACCTTCCACGCGTTTGCTGGTAAACATCAGGATTGGGTCGCCGGTGCGGAAGGGGAACATCAGCTGGTCGCTGACAACGAGCTCGGTCTGTTGGGCGTAGTCGCTCATGATCGCTAGAATCGTGCCTGGTCCTGGTCAAGGCTCAAACCGGAATGGCTGAGTGATGGGAGTGGTACAGGTAGTTTGATGGCTTCCGGCGTTCGGAAGGTGATAAACAGCAGGATCGTGCTCACTACCGCGACACCTGCAATCCTGGGGGGCGCTGCTCTTCGATCATTGTGGAATCGTCTGCGACAACGAGAGCGACACAGATACCTGAGCCCTTCGCAACAAGGAGATGGCTGCCAGCATGGCGGCAGGGATGGTGACCAGCACCTGCTGGTGGTCCCACACCGGGGGAGACCCCAGCAGGATATAGGCAGGCGCCATCCAGGCGGACAGGTAGAGGGTCAGCCATCGCCGGGCGTACATTGAGTAGACCGTTCCAATGATTGCGAGCAGCGAGTCTGCGGCCAGATATCGCCAGAAGATGGTTGTTTATTGTTAACGATCGAGATATTGAAAACTTCGACCTCCCTGGCAAACAGATGAGCACGGATTAGTTGAGGGAATGCTCGATGCCTACCAGCCCCAGTGTCAGCACAGCCGTTCCCGAGATTCAGGATGGTGTACAGCCAGGAGCGGCTACCCTGCTTGCGGCTGTATTCTGCGATGACTAGTTCCGACAGGAAAACCGGTGCCAGGAACCCTGTAAACAGTTAGGTCAGGATTGAAACACCAGCAAAAGCGCAGAAATCGCCGGCCACATCTGCTTACCGTCTAGATGCCACCTGGCGAGAGTAAGCAGAGAAACAGTGGCGAAGGTTATCACCACGCGCCATCACCGACAGGCTCAGCACCAGGTACTTCGGCAGCAGCAGGATCAGAATAACCCCGATCATACCGATCCATTTCCCCCAATTCGATAGGAATTGGAACGAAGCCCACAGCAGTTCTGCAGACAGCAACAGTTGTGCCAGCCGCAGTTGCCTACGTCATAGCCAAATACCGGGAACAGATTAGCTACCAGATAGAAGAACAGAGGCGGCTGGCCGTTCCAGATCTGGCTGTATAGAAGATATCCTCGATCCATCAGCACCCCCACAATCAATGCAAGACCTTCATCATCTAGAAAACCTGAAGATGTCCTCGCAACGGGAAGAAGGACAGCACCATCACTATGATTGTCAATGGCGCCCACACGAACCAGATCACCCGCTTCATCGAGGATATCCAGATGACGTGAATGAATCAGAAACGATAGAATAGATTGCAGAGTTATTCTGCTGAATGCGTGGGGAGATCAGTCTGCCGGATTGTCTGGGGACTTCGCCGTCGGGGCTCTGTCCAAGCAATCCGAGGACCTGGCGGGTGCTGCGCATGAACATAAGCTGGAACATGACCGCCATCTCGTCCGTGGTGTCAGGCATATTCTCTTCCAGCCACCAGGCCAGCAGTCCTATCCAGGCTCCAGCTGTTCAAGATTACATCCAACGGCACCTGGGGGTTCAGCACCAGGCTCCTCACGGTGGTCGAGTCCAGGATCAGGCTTTCGATCAGCATCGCTCAGGATGAGACGCAGCACTGCAGCATTACGTCCTCTCCCGCAGCAAGACCCGGTACAGGTCGGCATTTTGTGCCACGTGCTGGAAAGCCAGGGAGATCACAGGTACTAGCAGTTCTCCCAATTCAGTATCACTGCGATGCTTCAAATCCTCGATCGGGTACCGGGCTAGCTGGTCAACTAGATCATCCACCACATCGCTCACGGTTTGCAGCAGCAGATCTTCTTTGTCACGGTAATGCAGATAAAAGTCATCGTCAACTACATCCGCACCTGGCTGGTCATCTCCTCAACCATGGACGAGTCATATCCTTTTCAAGGATCAATGTAAATAGAGCTTGCTGCAGCTTGCGCCGGGTTCGGCTGACACGGCGGTCAATCTTCTGGGTGGGGAAACTGGACATTATGAGTATTTCGTAGGTTTTGGAGAATTAGGAATTTACCGTTGACTATTGGCAAAATAATACTATAATTCCTGAACACTGTGTTTAGAATTGTATTCTTTGTTTATTATAGCACATTCAGATAAGCCATAGCGATGTCTTCAACACAAATACACCCCAGAGCAGGAACGGCGGAGCAAGGCATGGCCAGCCCAGCTGCTGTCTGCAGGGCTGCAATGGCGAGCTTCTCATCCAGCTCGAGGTGACAAAGCGCTACCCGCACCAATACCGGGGATTCTAGCGCCTTGAAAGGTATCAACCTGGATGTATATCCGGCGAATTTGTGGGCCTGTTGGAACCTCCCGGGGCCCTTCAGGCGGAAGCTGATCGATGCTACCAGGGGTAGATCGCCTGGCACCGGCAGCATGGGTAAATGAACTGCCTATCCACACGCTGGATGAAAACCGACTGGCACTATGGCGTGGGCGCAACCTGGCATCTACCAGTCGTTCTACCTGATCCCCACCATTTCGCTGCTCCAGAATGTCATGCTTCCAATGGATGTGTGTGGATTGTACCAGAGGGGGGAAAGCGGAGCGCGCTTTGGAGCTGCTGCGCATGGTCGAGTTGGAGGATCACGCGCATAAGCTGCCCTCCGCCATCTTCCGGTGGTCGGCGGCCAAGCGCATCGCCATTGCCCGAGCCCTGGCTAACGATCCCCCGATCATCGTCGCCGATGAGCCAACCGGACGCTGATTTCTTCGGTTACCGCCGATCTTCCAGATCTTCTACCACCTGGTGCAGCAGGGCAAGACGATTATCATGGTCACTCACGACCGCAGCCTGTCACGACAGCACGATGGCTTGATCACTCACTCTGACTCCGGAACTGAAACCCGAATTCCCATGGATAGACCTTGCGCCCACGACTCCGTTCGCTATCTTCCCCTGGATCGATGCAGTGATGATGCATTGATGCGGGAGATAGTTAAGACGTTTAAAACCACCGATACCGAATTCGCCGCCTAAAAGGTGTGACTGCCTGCTTCTACGAGGGTGAGTTCGTCAGCATTGTGGGCAAATCCGGTGAAACGGGAATCCCCACTCTGGTCGAGGCATTGTGCTGACCGGCATCGACCATCCCACCTCGGGCAGCGTGCGAGTGGGCGAGTCATTTTGATTCCGCAAGTTGAGCGAAAACGATATGTCACGCTGGCGCGGGCGCAACCTGGGGATCGTCTTCCATCTTCCAGTTGATGCCCACTCTGACCTTGTTGGAAAACGTCATGCTCCCTATGGCGCTATGTGGGAACTGCATCCGATAGAGCGTGAGAAGCGGCCCTGGAACTGCTGGAGCGGTTGAGTTGCACGATTTCGCAGACAAGCTCCCGGCGGCTGTCTCGGGAGGGCAGCAGCAAGATGCCGCCATAGCCCGGGCGCTGGCGAATGACCCGCCGATCATCTTTGCCGATGAGCCCACCGCAACTGAACTCCGCACAGCTGATGAGGTATTCGGCATTTTCGATGGTCTGGTCGACCAAGGGAAACAATACTGATGGTCACGCACGACAGCACCCTGGCGCGCAGGAACCGTCGCACACTGCTGTTGACGGCGAACTGATCCACCCCTGGGTAGCGAATTCCTTCCCGGGGCTCAACCACAACCACATGCTTTGGCTCACCCACCACCTGCAGGTTCGCTCGGTTCCCGCTGGCGCGCCCATATTGGACCCCAGACAAACCCCTTCCAGGGATCATGCTGGTGACAGGCGGTCATCTGGAAATACCGCCTAACGGTCACCATGGAGCGAGAGGACGAGCTGCCAGGCTGTGCCGGAAGAGCGTGTCTCAGCTTTCTTGAAACCGGATGGAATGCCCAAACTTCAGGCTGGTAACCAGGAGCCGGCGACATGGAACACCACAGCTTGAAGCATTGATTAATTCTTGACCCTTCCCTGACCGAGTGCTGGGATAGGCAATTCATTCTTTTCTGAAACGAGCACCCAGGAGACCACCTGGTGGTCACCCACCGCCACACGTGCAGGAAGTCTTCTCGGACCTGTGGGGCAACCGGCAGCGCTCGCTGCTTGTGCTGGCTTCGATCGTGGTCGGATTGTTTGCCATTGGTGTCGTTGGCACGTGATCGGTCCGCAAGATATGCAGGTCAGTTACACGGCCCACAAATCCTGCCAACCTGTCTATCCTGGCGACCCCCTTTGAGCCGCTGCCTGGTACGAGACGTCTTGGGGGAATGCCCGGCGTACGTCAAGACGAAGGGGCACGCACCTTCTCAACCCGGCTGGAAGCAGAGCCCGGCAAGTGGGTTTGCCGGTCAAGGCTTAAAAGGCGCTCGGGATCCCGGGCAGATGAATGACCCGGCTTCGCCTGGTGATCGTTATCGATCAGTATAAGCTGGAAGACACCAACGCTCAACTAGGCGATCTGGTAACCCTGGAGCTTCCTTCCGGAAAAACCGTCAGCTCAAACTGGTTGGGGTGGTGCGAGACCTGAGCATTGGCGCTGATGGCCGATGTCAGGCGGCTTTTTTAACTCCCCTGTGCTGGGATACATCATCATAGATAGCCTGGAGTGGCTGGAGCAGCCGCTACCCAAGACTTACAATCGTCTGTACGTGACTTTAGAGGGAGATACCGAAAATCCCGCTACGCTTGAATCGGGCTGCCCAGGCAGTTGGTGAAGAGGTAAAAAATTGTAATGCAGAGATCATCAGCATGGTCCAGCGCAGCTCGTCCGAGCACCCCAACCTGTTTCTGGTCGAGGCAATTCTGGCGGTGCTGGTGGTAATCGGTCTGCTGGTATCTTTTTTGAGTGGGTTCCTGATCGCCAATACATTGCAGGCAATTATGAACCAGCAGGTGCAGCAGATCGGCATCCTGAAAACAGTCGGGGCGCCCGCTTTGCAAATCGCTGGTCTTTACCTGCTGCTCAGCCTGTTGTTCGGCGTGCTGGCTTACCTTGTAGCTCTGCCTATTTCTCTATGCTGGTGGGTTTTCGCATCGTAGATTACCTCACCGTTCAGGTTAACTATATATTTTATGGTCCTCGGCTGGTTCTACCGGTTGCGGCTCTGATGGCAGTGATTGCCGTACTCCTGCCTCAGCTGGCTGCCCCTGCTGCCGGTACGCCAGGGGACGCGTATAGCGTTTCCAGGAGGCGCTGAGCGGATACAGCCAGAGCCACCCCCCAGAGCGAAGCTGGATGGACCGCCAGCTCAGCAAGCTGCGCAACTTCTCGCTGCTTCTGGTGGTGTCTCTGCGCAACACCTTCCGCCGGAAGTGGCGCCTGCTGCTCACTCTTGTCACGCTGACCCTTGGCGGGGCAGTCTTCATCGCCACTTTTAACGTGCGAGTTTCGATGATGGATTACATCAGTCAGATCATCCAGTATTTCGAGGCAGACGTGGAATTGCACTCACCCTGGATCGCTCCTACATATCGATGAAGTCTCAGAAAAAATTCTCGAAGTGCCAGGGGCAGCTGCTGTCGAGGGCGCTGGATGTTTGCCCGCACCGAGCTGGTGATGCAGGATGGATCGATCGGCGAGAGCGTCTCTGCTGCTGGCGCCGCCTGCTGCCAGCCCCTTGATCGAGCCCATCTTAGTAGATGGCCGCTGGATTGTGCGCGAGGCGACCGTAATGCGATTGCATTAAGCGAGTTATTCTTGGAAGAGTTTCCTGACCTTCCGTGTGGGGGATACAATTCGCCTGAGGGTGAATGGTAAAGAGACTGATTGGGTGGTGGTCGGTTTCTTCCAGATGGGCGGCAAGGTGAGCGGCTTTTCAGCCTATACCAGCTATGAGTCATCTATCCGAGCTATCACATCAGACCGGGCGGGCTATGGGATATCGTGTGGTCTCCCAGCAATCCGACTTGACACTGGAACAGCAGAACGCCCTGGGCAAAGCGATTGAAACCTACTGGGGCAATCCGGCATCCGTGTGGTAGATGTTAGTGCTGGGCAATCGCTAACGAAAAAAGCCAGTGGATGGCTTCACGATACTGACTGCCATTCTACTTGTTCCTGGCGTTATTGACTGCTCTGGTAGGTCTATCGGTTTGACAGGGACAATCAGTTTGAACGTTGTCATGGAGCGCACCCGCGAGATCGGCATATTGCGCGGCGATTGGTGCTTCCGATTAGGCTCTTATGCGCATGGTGCTGGTAGAACGTTCCTGATCGGTATCCTGAGCTGGATACTGGCGTCTGTGGCTGCATTTCCTATCAGCGAGATCATGTCCGATAGTATCACCCTGGCTTTGTTTGGCAGTCCCGCAAACTTCGGTTTTACTCCAACTGGATTCATCGGTCTTGGCTGGTGATCGTCATCATCCTGTCGGTTTTGGCCAGTGTCCTCCCTGCTCGCAACGCCACCCGGCTTACAATCCGGGAGGTGTTATCTTATGAATAATCTAACATGATGGTAAAAAATAATATGAAACCTAAACTATTCCTACTATTCATCCCAATACTGCTGCTGCTGGCAGGCTGCCAGATCAACACCCAGGCCGTCTCAGGAACCCACTCAGATACCGGTTGTGACCGAAGAGAGTGGAGTGACCGTAGAGGGCAAGCTCGTGCCGCTGGAGGATGTCCAGCTAAGCTTCAACATGCCAGGCCTGATCACTGAGGTGCTGGTTGTTGAAGGCGAGAACGTCGGACAGGGTGCAGGTGCTCGCCCGTCTGGACCAGCGACCGCGGCTTGCATCCGCAGTTGGGGCTGCCGAGCTGGAAGTCGTTACTGCCCAGCAGGCGCTCGAGACGGCTGCAGGAAAACGTCAATGTGACCAGCGCCGCCGCGACGCACGTGTGTTGCGTCCGCCAGGGACGCTGTGCGCTACGCAGGACGCTACCTGAACAACCTGAACAGCGGCAGCCGTGGGACGGATGTCGACAAAGCTGAAGCCAACGTAGTGCTGCTGAAAGACCGTCTGGACAAAGCGCGTGAAGATTACGCTCCCTATGAAAACAAGCCTGAAGACAACGTGAAGCGCGCCAGCATCTCCGCGCATGGCGGACGCCCAAGCGCAAATACGACGATGCGGTGCTGCTGCTCAACAACCTGCAAGGCACCCCGGGCGATATCGACCTGGCAGTCGCCGAAGCAAACCTCTCTCTGGCGCAGGCTGAGCTGGCGTTGGCGGAAGCGGATTACGAAGAAGTGAAGTCCGGTCCCGACCCGGACGATCTGCAGGCCGCACAAGCCCGGCTGGCAGCTGCCGAAGCAGCTTTAACCGCCGCCCAGGCCACCCTGGCAGATTTAGAGCTGGCAGCGCCAATTTCTGGCACTGTGGTGCGTCTTGACTTCAAGGCAGGCGAGCAGGCTGTCCCGGGTAGAACTGTCGCTGTCCTGGCGGATTTCAACGGATGGGTGGTGGAAACCGAGGATTTAAAACGAGATGGAAGTCCCCGCGATATTCAGGAAGGTCAGTCTGTGGTCTTGATCCCGGATGCCATGCCCGAACTGGAACTGGACGGACAGGTGGAATCCATCAGCCAGATTTACGAGGAAAAACTTGGCGATGTGACCTACACTTCCCGCATCACCCTCGCTGAGAATGACCCTCGCCTGCGCTGGGCATGACCATCATAAAATCCGATTCCAGCCTTGATAACCGTAAAGAAAGACTGGCATGAATTCAGTACATCACGACCGGTACACCAATAAATTTCCCCCGACGCGGGGAATTTGGGCTGCCCTGATCGGGCTGGTCTGCCTTTGTCTGGCAGGCTGCCAGGCTGTTCCGCAGGCGCAGGGCAGCGTACCAGTAGTTTTAGCTGCTGCGGATGAGCCCACCGCCGTTCAGGTAAAAGGTCGCCTGGTGCCCCGCAATTACGTCACCCTGACCTCCCCGGTGGGCAGCCGCATCGAGCAAGTGATCGTGGTTGAAGGTCAGCAGATTGTTGCAGGGGATGTGCTGGTTCAGCTTGAAGGGCATGAAGCCAGCGCTTCCGAAATCGCGGCTGCACAGCTCGACCTGATCCTGGCAGACCAGCAGATCGACACGCTTTACAAAGAAGCCGGACTGGAGCTGGCACAGACCGAGCTTGATCTCGCACAAGCAGTCCGAGAACAGGCCTTTGCTCAGGATCGCTACGACAGCCTGGCATCGCCCGTACCGCAGCGAGATATCGACCAGGCATATGCAAACCTGATGGCTGGCGGAAAAGCAGCTTGCAGAAGCTCACCATGACCTCGAGAAAGTGCAGAAGCGATTTATCAATAAAAACAGTATCTACTGGCTCTTTATCAACCGGCGTCAATTCAAGCTGAGCATCACCCTGCTAGAGGCAGAGCTGGCAGACTGCCAGCGGCGCTTCCAGGACGCCCAGGACAAACACCAGGACCTTCTCGCATGGCCCGATCCCGTCGACCTGGCACTGGCCCAATCCAGGCTGGAGCAGGCCAATGTCGATCTGGAGCGCATCCAGGATAAGCGCGATGATCTGCTCAGTGGACCGGATGCAGATGAACTTCAACTCGCCCAGGCACGCCGGAAAGCAGCGCAAAGCCGGTTGGCAGCCGCGGAGGTGGCGCTGGCATCAACCGAGCTGCGCGCACCGATGGATGGGGTCGTTGTGGAACTGAAAGCCAAGCCCGGCGAATGGCTGCCCAACGGGCAGACAGCTGTCGTGCTGGCCGACCTCGGACAGTGGATGGTCGAAACCGAAGACCTCGACGAAATGCTGGTGCCCGACCTTCAGCCCGGTCATATGGTCATCCTGACGGTGGATGCCATCCCCGAATTATCGCTAAAGGGCCGGGTAGAAAAGATCGACTTGCTGTCCACCGAAGAGGATGAAGATGTTTATTACACCGCCTATATCTCCCCTGCACGGCAGCGATCCCCACCTGCGCTGGGGCATGACCGTGCGGGTCGAGGTCAACCAGGTCCAGACCGACCAATGGGACTTAAGCGGGTAGCGGCATTTTGATCGCCCCATCCAGCCGAACGCGCACCACGTGGCAGGATCCCTTTCCGAAAACCCGCTCGATCTGAGCGACATACGTACCCAACAGATCATCTGGCACAAATGCCTGAATGGTCCCGGCAAAGCCTCCTCCGTGCACCCGCCAGGCCCCGCTGCCCCGTAAGACTGCTTCGCTGATCATCAACGCGATCGATATCCCCTGCTGATCGACCGATTTAGGTGAATAGCAATTCTGTAAATACATCCATGAGCTCTCCCCGGATTCGATGATCAACTGCAGGAAGAGAGGGAAGTCTCCCGCTTCCAGCGCATTCACCTGCTCTATAACACGCCGGTCATCGGCGTAGAAGTGGAGCGCCCGCAGGATAGCCCGGTCGCTCACTACCTGACGCAGGTCGGCTGCTCGCTCCAGCACCTGATCGGACGAGAATTCACGCAGCACCTGCCCGCCCAGTGCTCTGGCAACCGACTTCATCTCGTTCTCCACAGCTTCGTATTCCGCGCTCAGCCCGGCATGGTCGCCGGCGGTATCCACGATCACCATCGAGGAGTCGCAGGCAGTGAAATCGAAATCGACTTTCTTAACGACTGGTCGTTCCATATCCTGGAAATCGATAGTCACGAAACCGCCCACCGCGCAGGTCGTCTGGTCCATCTGCCCGCAGGGTTTGCCGAAATAGTGGTACTCCGCATAATGCCCGATCTGGGCCAGGAGCACCGCCTCGACTTCTCCCCGGTTGTAGAGATGGCTCAGAACGATTGCGATCAGGACTTCATAGGCAGCCGAGGAGCTCAGCCCGGAGCCTTTCGGCACCAGGCTGGTAGCAACGGCATCGAAACCACCCAGCTGCAGGCCTAGCTGCCCGAAACGGGCGCACACACCGCGGACCAGGGAATTGGCGGTGTATTTCTCGGTCTCTACAACTTCCAGATCGTCCAGATGCACCACTGCTGGCGGGTAGCCCTGCGAATGCACCCGCACTACACCTGCATCATTGGGGGCCGCCACGGCGATAATATCCAGATCGACAGCGGCTGCCAGCACCCGGCCGGCGTTGTGATCGGTATGGTTGCCGCCTACCTCACTGCGCCCCGGGGATGAGAAGACCTGCATCTGTTCATGTTCTGGAAACGCGGCAGCGAAGCTTTCCACCAGGTCCAGATAGCGCTGTCTGTGCTGCTGAATTATTCGCGCCTGTCTGCCGTACAGGCTGGCCAGGTAAGCCTCTCCAGCTTCAGAGCTCAAGTATCCAGTGATCTGGTCTTGCGTAGGCATCGGTGATCCCTTCATTCTCGGGCGAGGTCTAGATTGCGGGCAGCACCCGCGCAGCGACATCCGCTTCGCTTACCGGGACGGGTATCCCGCCATGCAAATACCAATCCTCGATGTACTCGGTCTCCTCACCGGGGTCGAGCAGAGTCAGCGGGCTCAGCGTCTCCATCTCCAGGATCTCGTCATTCAGGAAGCATTCGAAACAGCAGCCCATATCCGGATATACCGCCTGCGGTTCGTATTGGAACTTCTTGACGAACAGGTGCCCTCTCCGGGCGTACGCCGCCCAGCCATCCGGCACGCTGGCGCCGATCTTCTGCGGCGTGCTGTCCTGCGGGTCTTGACGCAGCAAGATATACTTACGACCCAGGCTCAGCCGCTCGTCAGACAGGTCGCTGTAAGCCCATAGAGCCAGGCTGCTGGCCGGCTGCAGGTTATCAGGGTGAGGTCCACGGGCGGGCAGCGGAAGAACAGCTGTACCACCCGGCGCCATTACCGACAGGCACCAAACCGACAGCTCCACAGGCCATACCCCGAGATTGCGCAGGCGATGTACGACCCGGGCATGGGCTTCCGTCTCGTCAAGTGAGATCTCGATCTCCTTCTGTATGCCGGTCAGCGCTTCAACCGGCTGGATAGCATGCAGCCCCGTGGGACCGGACAACACCTCAATCGCAGAATTGTCCGGGGCATAGGTGCGAGGCTGCGCTTCCGGGGCATGCCACAGACGGTGACCGCCATAACTGCGCCATTCCTCGCCACCCGTCTGCCCTACATCTGCCTCGAATTCCTTGAATTCATTCTCGCCGCCTGAAAATCCAAAGCGGATGATGCGCGGTCCAACGTCCGCAGTTAATACCACCTCCACCCGGTCATTATCCATGCGGTAGCAGTTCTGCCAGTCGCGATAGGTGACTTTCTCAATTTGCATCGATGTACTCCTCAACGGTTTTTTCAAATTATACATCCCGGCACAGGCGCGGGCAAGCTGCCATCACCCCCTTTGGTCGTTAAAAACAAAGGAGCGGCACCATTACCGGTACCGCTCCATGCTGTTTGACTGGAAGCTGCTTTCTATTCTTCCTCGCCGAATGCCGCTTGCAGTTCTGCTTCCTGCTCGGCGGACAGATTGGACTGGATCAGCTCCATCTCAGTTCCCTTGAAGGCATCCGCCACCTTATCCAGCACACCGCCGCTGGACAGCACGAACAGTGCCGAGGTACCGGGGGTGACTTTCTGTTGGACTTCCTTAATAAATTTATCGTCGATCCCATAATCGGCGAACTTTCCCGTCAGGGCGCCCATCGCTGCTCCGACCGCCAGACCGAAGAACGGTACGAAGAAGAGCAGACCGAACAGCATGCCCCAGAATGCGCCTTGCATCGCGCCGACACCGGCCAGGTTGACTGCCTGCTTGGTTTTGGGCTTGTCTTTGCCTTCCGGCCAGCTAACGGTGGCTGCATCCTGGACTGTGATGAGCTGCTGCTTCTGCAGGCTTTCCAGCTTGGCGAGAGCCTGCTGTGCGCCTTCAGGCGTGTTGAATTTCCAAACACTTAATGTTGCCATATTCATTTCTTCCTTTCAATATTGGATTTTGGAGTTATCAGATAAGTATTCTAACACAACCAGCTTCCAGATTGCCAGAAGGAGGGTAAAATTAATAATATTCCTATACTTCAGGGCGAAGCTGGGTAGAACTGATCCGGCTGCCATAGATTGAATTGTGTATAATTTTCCGTAGGAGGATTCCATGCAAATAGAGATTCTATACCAACCCTCATATTCCGTAGCCAGGGTCCGGCTGGACCGCAATGAAAAGATCCAGGTCGAAAGCGGGGCCATGGTCGGCATGTCTCCGGATATCGCTATGGAAACCGAAGCCAAAGGTGGCTTCTTGAAATCCATCACGCGCTCCATGTTCGGCGGCGAGAGCTTTTTTATGAACACCTACACCGGTGTCGCGGATGGGGACAGCATTCTGTTGGCGCCTCCGCTGCCCGGTGATATCGCCGTGATCGAGATGCGCGGCGAGACGCTGCTGGTGCAGTCTGGCTCCTACCTGGCCTCCAGTGAGGGAGTCACTGTGGACACCAAATGGTCGGGGGCTAAGACCTTCTTCGGCAGCGAAGGGCTGATCATGCTCAAAATCGGCGGCACGGGAACATTGATCGTTTCCAGCTACGGAGCGATCCATCCCATGGAGCTCGAAGCCGGCAGGAAATATGTGGTCGACACAGGGCATCTAGTCACATTCGAAGAGAAGATCGGCTTTAATGTCAAGAAAGTCGCCGGCTGGAAGAGCACACTGTTCAGCGGTGAGGGACTGGTGGTCGAGCTGACCGGGCCTGGCAGGCTTAACCTGCAGAGCCGCTCCCAGGACTCCTTCCTGTCATGGTTGATCCCGCGCCTGCCCAAGCAGACCTCTTATAGCGGCTCGAGCAGCTGAGGGGTTATTGCTTCGAGCAATTTAGAAATTACCCAGCTCAAGGAGAACCGGGGTGTTTGGGCGGGCGTCGCCCGCCCGAACACCCCCACCATCCATACCAGCTGCGTAAGTCTTATTTATATGAGTTTAACAATGGAAAGTGCTTGATATAATTGGATAGAACTTCAGCCATAGTGCAGGGTTAATTACATTTATAGACAGCATGCCAAACCGACAAGTCGGGGTAGTCATTCCCGCCCGCAATGAAGAGCGTCACCTGCCTGGCGTATTAGATACGGTCCTGGGTGTTGATTGGCTGGCCCAGGTCATCGTCGTTGATGACAGCTCAACCGACAATACGTTAGAGATCGCAAGGGAATACACTCGCCAGGAAAACCGCCTAACTGTCCTCCACCTGGACAGCCGCAGCGGGAAGAGCCGCGCCTTGCTGGCAGGGGTCTCCGCTTTGCAAGATGGGGTCGAGGATGTGATCTTCATGGACGCCGATTTGATCGGCATGCAAAGCAGCCACATCGAAGCCTTATACGCGCCATTGGTCAGCAAGCGCTGCCAGATGGTGGTTGCAGTCTTCAGGAGCGGCGGGGTTCGGACTACGGCAGCCCAGATCGCGACCCCAAATTTGAGCGGGCAGCGCTGTATGCGGCGCTCGGTTGCATATCGAGCGCTCAGTCTCCTGGAGAACAGCGGCTACGGTGTTGAGATCGGTCTGACGATTTACGCCCGGCGCAACAAATTCAAGATCATCTACGTTCCCTGGAGGGGTGTCACCCACATGGTCCAAGAGAGCAAACATGGATTATTGCGCGGTTTACAGGCACGATCGATAATGTACGCCCAGGTATTCGCCACCTGGCTGCAGTACCGGGAAGATAAACATTGGCTGCACCCCATCACAAGACCAAGACCTGACCTGGACGACAGCAGACTATAAATCAATCATCGGAGACCTTTTATGCAGATTATTTTCAGATTATTGCGCACCTTCATCCGTTTCCTGATCGTCTGGTTTGTGGATGCGGTCTCTCTGCTGGTGACCGCCTGGCTGATCCCCGGTATCAGCATCCTGCCAGAGAGCGGTTCATCAACCTTCGTGGTCGCCGTGGCGGCTTCCCTGCTACTGGGCATCGTGAACCTGCTGGTCCGGCCTCTGATCCTGATGCTCGCCCTGCCGCTGGGCTGGATCGTGCTCTTCCTGGCCGGCTTTTTCATCAACGCCATCACGCTCATGATCACATCTGGCCTGATGGCAGGCTTCGAAGTCAGCGGCTGGGGTGCGGCTTTCTTTGGCGGTCTCTTCCTTTCACTGGTTAATACGATTTTGAGCACTCTGCTGAACCTGGACGACGACCAATCCTTCTACGCTAACCTGGTCCTGCGCTCCGCGGCTCGCCATGCGGACAAATTGCCTGAAGATGCCGGACGTGGACTGCTGATGCTGGAGATCGATGGTCTCAGCTACTGGCATATCCAGAAGGCCATAGAAGACGGCTATATGCCCACCATCAAGAAACTGATCGATGAGAACGGCTACATGCTCTCACGCGTGGATTGCGGGCTGCCCGCCACCACTCCGGCCTGCCAGGCAGGCATCCTGCAGGGCAACAACACCAATATCCCCGCCTTCCGCTGGCTGGATAAAGAGACCGGCAAGCTGCTGGCAGGTGGTCAGGCAGCGGCGTTGATTGAACCGGAGCTGTCGGATGGCAACGGGCTGCTACGAGGCGGCTCCAGCAACGCCAATATGTTCAGCGGGGACGCTGAAAAAGCTATCCTGACTTTTTCCAGGATCAAGGCTGAAACACAAGAGGATAAGAAGAAACGCGCCCAGGACATGTACCTGCTGATGCGCAACCCGTACTTCTTCGTGCGGGTGCTGGTGCTGTTCTTCGGGGATGTGTTTCAGGAGCTTTGGCAGGGCTGGCAGCAGCGCCGTCAGGACGTTCAGCCACGGTTAAACCGCTTACATAACGGCTACCCCTTCCTGCGCGCAGCGACCAATGTCTTCCTGCGCGATATCAGCGCCTACTTCACCATCCTCGACGTTGTACGCGGCGCCCCGGCCATCTACACCCTGTTTGCCGGCTACGATGAAGTAGCCCACCATTCCGGTCCCTGGACGCGCGATGCAATGCTCACCCTGAGGCAGTTCGACAGGGTAATCGCACGCATTCTAAAATTAGCCGCTGAGAAGGCTCCCCGCCCTTATGAGTTCATCCTGCTGTCAGACCACGGTCAGTCTTCCGGCGCGACTTTCGAGCAGCGCTATGGGTTGAGCATCCTGGAGTTCATCCAGCAGCAGCTCCCCCAGGGCATAAGTGCCGTTGGTACCGGCGGGGGAGATGACGGCACGATGGGCGTGGCAGCCATGATGGGCGAGCTGGAAAACATCGAGGACCAAAACCTTTCGGGGAGAGTTGGCAAGGCAGCCATCAGCAGCGCCCAGCGCGCAATCAAGAGCAACCTGGACCAGCAGCCGGGCTCCCAGGAGGTAGCGCCTGCCAAGGTGACCCTGTGCTACAGCGGCAACCTGGCACAGGTCTATTTTGACCTTTTCCCGCGCCGCATCACATTGAGCGAGCTGAATGCTGCTTACCCAGGTATGGTGGACGCGCTGGTGCAGCACGAAGGGATCGGCTTTGTCGTCGCTTATGAGGACGATGGCGAGCCGGTCGCATTTGGCAAGACCGGCGCCCGCAACCTGCATACCGGCGATGTGATCGGCGACGACCCGCTGCTGCCGTATGGTGACGTGGAGCTGCGCAACTGGCAGGTGCGCCGCATCGCCGATTTCTCCAACGCCGGCGACCTGATCATCAACAGCACCTTTTATCCGGATGGCACAGTCGCCGCCCTGGAGGAGCTGATCGGCAATCACGGCGGTCTGGGCGGCGAGCAGACGGATGCCTTTATCTTCCATCCGGGCGATATGCAGATCCCGGAGACCCGCTCATCGCAGGAATTTAAATACATCCTGGATGCACGCCGCGGCTTGCCCGGACCGACACCCGTTCCCGAGCGACCGGTTGAGCTGGTTGTGGAACCCTGGTCGCTGAGCAATATGGGAAAAGGCATCAGCCAGGTAGGTGTCTGGCTGCAGCATGCCCTGCAGGCGCTCTCCCTCAACCGGGACGCCTACCGGGAGATTGCCCGTGACGCCTATATGACCGCCCCGGCGCTGCTGATCAGCCTGTTAGCCCAGGTCCTGCAGTCCCTGAACGCCCAAGACGGGTTTGACATCGTCAATATTTTGCTGCGCTATGGGCTGTGGTTTGTGTCCGTACTGTTCCTGTTTTTGGCTGCCCGGCTGCTGCGCGGAGAAAAGCATTACACCACTACCCTGCGTGTGGCAGGCTTTGCGCAGAGCGCCCACATTCTCGAACTGTTAGGTTTTCTGCCGGTTATCGGACCGCTGGCGCGCTTGATCGCCCTGCTGCTGGCCATCTTTGGGGTCTGGATCGGCACGGCTACCGCGCATGAGCTGAGCGGCTGGCGCACGCTCCTGCTGCCCGTACTCTACATCACCACCATGGTCGTCGGCGTGGCGTTCCTGTACGCCGCCATCCAGGGAGCGACTTTTGCCATCGACAGCCTGCTGGTGGATTTCGGTCTGAGCGGTCAATAAATTAGAAGGAGGTGTTAAGCATGCTTGCATGCCCGAACACCTCCATATCTCCTCGATAAATGGCCAGCCGTCCGCGGCTTGGGGCTACCTCATCCGGAAGGCCATCACAAGCGCCGCGATCCCTCCCACGATTGCCAGCAGGCCGATCGCCCAGGGCAGCGCCAAAGTCGCTGCACCGATATTGAACAGCAGCCACAGACCGATGATGATGCTGACCGCGCCCAGGATGCCTGCACCCCAGCCCGCGCCCTGGAAAGCCTGGATCAGACCGACGATACCGACGATCAACCCCTGCACACCCAGCACGATCACCAGCACCGAGCCGACCATAATCGGGCTGAGCCAGGGGTGCTGCAGGATGGCGATACCCGCCAGGATGCCTACGATGCCGGCGAACAGCTTCCATCCCCAGGCTGTACTGTCCAGGAAGATCGCCACGATATAGAAAATACCGCGGATAAGCCAGTAGATGCCCAGCGCCTGGACAAATACAAGCGTTGTTGCACCGGGGCTGGTCAGGAAAAAGAAGCCCAGGATGATCAGGGCAATCCCTTCGATCAGCATCAGCCACCAGGGCATTCCGCCGCGTTCTTCTTCTACTGCCATTGTTGTCATTGCATTACTCCTTTACTTAGAAAAATATTTTATTCAGTTAGAGCAGAATCACGAAATGCTTTTCTTCTTCACCTCCTTCTCCCTTGTATATAACCCTGCTCATGTAAATTCGTTGCTGCATATAACTGTCACTCATCAAACAAATATGATGTAACACTTTCCCCTATAAGAATAACTTCCTCCATTCGCTTGCCAACGGGTAAAGAAAAGCCCGATTACAAATCTCTTGCTGATGCACTCTTTTCAGGAGCAATTATAACGAAGAGTGAAAAAAGCCTCAAATGCTGAATGATGTAATCAAGGTATTCATAAGCAGCAGATACGTAAAATACAAAAAACGCCCGGTGTGAGTTGGGCGTCTATTGTGTTTCAGTAAACTATAGGGGGACATGACAAATGGTACATGACAGGGGAGCGATTTTATTGTTTAATGGAATTGCGGGAGGGGTATAAGATGAGTCGCGTTAGAAAAATTGGCCTGGGGGCACTTGGGGTAATTGTTTCCTGTTGTATCTGTGTAGGTGGGGTCAACGTTGCAGATAGGCTTGGTTTGATGCCTGAACCGTCGCCAACGTTGCCCTCAACCCATACGCCAACAAACCTGATCACAGAAAGCCCCACAGATGCACCTGTAACATCAGACGTAGTTGAAGAAGCACCATCCCCAACAGACGTCCCTACAGTTGCTCCAACAGCGACTCCCACTCTAAATGCCGTGCTCTTGCCAATAATACAAAATGCGCCTACACCAACTCTATCGCCAATCGCTGGATTTTCATGTATTCCTCTGGATACCATACGTCAAGAAGGCACAGTAATTAATGTTATTGATGGGGATACCATTGAAGTGCAGATCGATGGAACCAATTACAAGTTAAGGTATATTGGCATGGACACTCCAGAGAGTGGCGATCCTTTCAGCATCCAAGCCACCAACAAAAACAGTGAATTAGTTTCGGGCAAATCGATAACGATGGTAAAAGATGTATCCGAGACTGATCAATATGATCGCCTGTTGCGTTATGTATTCGTGGGTGACATTTTCGTAAATTATTATCTGGTGCAATTGGGTTTGGCAGAAGCTGGAACCTGGCCGCCCGACACAGCCTGTGATGCAATGTTCAGCGCAGCAGAACAAGAGGCCAGGAGTGAGGACTTAGGCATTTGGGCACCTCCAGCACCACCCCCACCAACAAACACACCTCCGGTAAGCGATGAAGGCACTACAGGCAATATTGTTATTACAAGTATATTCTACGATGGCGTTGAGGGGAGAAATGAGCCAGATGAATATGTTGAAATCCGCAATGATGGATCTGGCTCAACAAACCTGAGTGGATGGTTATTACATGATGAGGAGAGTAAACACGATTTCAGATTCCCAGACTTCGAGATTGAGCCAGGTGCAGTTTGTCGCGTCTACACAAATGAAAACCACCCTGAGTATTGTGGATTTAATTTCCACAATAGCGGCTCGGCAATCTGGAACAACGGTGGTGATTGTGCCTATTTGTATGATAGCCAAGGAAATTTAGTAAATCAAAAGTGCTATTAATGTTATTGACACAATAGTATGGTTCGGATAAAGAGGGTTTTTAGAACAAACGATATGATAAAGACGCCCCAGGCGCTTCATCACCAGGAGCATAACTCAGCCGGTGCGAGCGGCTGGCTTGCTGTATGTGCCGTATTGGGGGGGCCTGGTGTGCTGAGCTGATGGACCCCTACGCGATATATCGAAACTATGGATAATGATGACGATACGGCCATTGATTACGTTCGCTACTATGTCTCCAAATCCCAGTCGTCCAGGATAAAATTATCTGCGACAACATCGTCCGGTTCAATTTGGCCCGGCTTTTTTGGGTCGACCACGTGTTTAACAACGTCTGGTTCAATTGGGTCTGGCTTATGAGTAACAAAAATGTCTGGGGGAATTATGGGTGGCTTTGTAATGTCCGTCTGGACTAATGGTATATTTTCGTTCTCTTCTAGCTGAACCGGTAGCTCCACAGTAAATGATACTGTTGGCGAATTAATTTTCACGCCTGAGCCAGGGCAGCAAAAGCCGATATACGGGTCGCCGCCCGTGGAACTTGGTTGATCCAATCCACGAATCGGGCCAAGTTAATAGCGATGGCGATCAAAATATGCTGGAGATGAGTTTTCGCTTGACCAATATACCGGGAGCGCCGCAAGTCGAAGGAACGGCTCCCCTGAGAAATCGTTCCTTCGATCCCCGCTCGTTTGGCATACCTTTCCTTGAACTCTTGGGTATGCTCACGTTGGCGCGCCCATTGAAGGGCTTCAAACTCCCCTTTTGGCTTGAAGCTCAACGTGCGCGGTCCTCTCACCGAGCGGGTACAATCCGTTCGCGCCGGGCAAACCTGGCAATTGCTTTTGCCGAAACGGACGTAGATCTGGGGGTTACCGGCCTTATCGGTGCGGTTATCCGTCCAAACCTGACTGACCTGTCCCCTGGGACAAGTGACTTGCTGTTGTTCCCAATCAATCGTAAAGCACGACAGATCGAACCCTTTGCCCGATTGGGCCTGCCAGGTGGTATCTACCTTGATAGGGCCAACCACTTCAACCCCATGCTGTTTCTGGCTGTCGATCAAGACGTTGGTGTTGACATAGCCCCGATCCAGCAGATGTTCCTTGGGCAGCAAGTCTTTGGCCGCCAAAGCCTGATGAATGGGATTCGTCATTTGCTCATCCTGGATCGTGCCCACCGTGGTTTCGACATGCGTGATCAGGTTGGGCTGATCTTCCTCACACGTCTCGGTCAGATGAGCCTTATACCCCAACCACTCCGTCTGACGTTTTTTGCTGAAACGGGCTTCTGGATCGTAAGGCGAGTGGATGGACAGTTCGGAAGGTGGAAGATTGTCCAATTGACGCCAGAACACTTCTTCATCTTGAAGGTAGTACTGTTGCACCCACACCCTTCGCAGGATTTCCACGGCAGCCTCCTTCTGGGCTATTTCTGGAGCCTCTGGTGCATAGGCCCAGAGCAGGAGCTGTCGACCATCCTGCCCGATTTGGAGCGCCAGTTTCTCCCGCTCGGTTTCCGTCTTGGGCAAGCGCCACTGCTCAAAGCGCGGCCCATAGCGTTCGTACCATTCAGACGGAACATGAGCTTTCAACCAGGCCGGCGAACTCCCTGCCAGGTTGTTGAGCGCATGCCGCATCGTTTCCCCAACCAACTCCAAGCGGTTCAGAATGCGAATAGCTGCCTGCACATGGGTCGAGTTCGGTTCGCTGTTTGCCGCGCGCCTTGAGCAGACCCCGTTCCCGGAACCGCTCCAAGAGCAGATCCAGCAGTTGCTGTTCCATCTCACCTACAATCAGCCGATCGCGAAACTCACTCAAAACCGAAAAATCAAACCCCGGGTCCTCCAACGCCAATCCCAGCAAGTATTTCCAATCGATCCGGCTGCGTACCCCATCCGCTGCCTGCCGGTCCGACAAGCCTTCAGCAAACTGCAGAATGGTGACCATCGCCAAACGCCAGGGCAATTCGGCCGATTGTCCCAGATGAGAAAACAGGGTCGTAAACTGGCTATCGTGATAGATCGTCTCCAGTTCATTCCGCAGAGTCACGTAAGGATTACCCTTGGGAAAGGCTGCCCGGGCTACGCGCACGGTTTCCTCAGGTATATCTGTGTTTGGCCTCGGATGCATCGACATGTTAACCTCCCGCTACCAGTAAGATTTTTTGCTAATTGTACTCATAAATTGCAATGATGTATTCGCCAACAGTATCATAAATCGTGGTCATGAGCACCACCTGGCAACCAAGGCCAACTCCACTTTTGACCGTCGGCCACGATGTTTCGGAAGCCTCCAGGCTGGTGGTGGTACTCGAAACGACAGCAGTTCTTTAACAGTCCAAATATGATCGGTGAGCCCAGCCGCGATCGCCGGTGTTCTGGGGATCCACTTGTGCCCACCGATGATGCCCGGCAAACGCAAACTTTTGTGATAAGTACAAAAGTTGTAGATGCTGCCCATCAAGAACATCAGTGGCTCCAGGGTCTCCGGATTGCGCAACAAGGCTCGGCTCCTGCGAGCTAAGGAAGCCAGACGAGAACGAAAGGTGGCATTGATGCGCTCGATGAAAGCCGTGTTGAGTTTCGAGCCACCCTGGCTGCGATGGATCAATTGCAGAGCCGCATCCATAGTTCCTTGCGCCATCCGATGGGTGACCGCCACCACCCGTTTGCCTTCGTACTGCTTGATCACCTGACCAATATGGATGTCCGGCCAGGAGATCAATTTGGGACGCCCGCGCTTTCTGGTGGGCAGTGGTGTTCTGAAGACCCATTGGATAGCTTTGACATAGCTGCGCAAACCATCGACACAGATCAACATGGACCGAGCCAGGGCACAACTACGCACCATTTGGATCAGCTCGGTGATCAGGTTCAGGTTGCGATGTTCGCTGACCACGCCACCCAACCATAAGCGGGTCTGCACCATGATCGCCATTGCCATCCACAAAACTTTGCCCTGCGCTTTGACCCGGATCTCATCGGCTTGGACATGGCCCAAATCTCGAGGGCGTTGTATCAAGTGCTGATGAACTTGCTGGCAGTGTTTGCCACTCCGAGCCTGCCAGGCCATCACGGTGCGTTCATCGAGACGAAAGGCAACAACGATCGCTTGCACTGGACAGCCATAGGCGATCAACGTCACAACCAGTGTGACCAGCTCTGCGGAGTTGCGCAGCCGGTAAAACGGCGTCCCACTGGTGGCAGCAAAGGTCTTGCCGCATATTTTGCATTTGTAACGTGCTTCTTTACGACTATGAATGACAATGTTGTTTTCACCAAGTTTGCCCCTTGCCGGGCAGCCCAAATTCGGGCAGAATTGTGTGTGAGGATCCATGTGGTTTTCCCTTGTTTGGTGTGGTAACCACAAGAGTGCCACAGGATCCTCATTTTTTCAAGTTCCACCACGGTTTAGTGGAGTGCTACCATTACATACAGAATTGGGTGGGAGGGTTGTATGAAAAAATGTCCATATTGTGCCGAAGAAATTCAGGATGAGGCGATTGTATGTCGTTACTGTGGCAGAGACTTGCCGATAGCAACCGAGGTAGATAACCAAACTAATGAGGTAGATATCCAAACCGAAGTGATGTCACCGAAAATTAAAATCACCGATCCTTGCCGTGTTGCTGAATTGTTTCATTTTGATGTTTGGACTTGGATATATTTATCTCGGATTATGGATAAGGTTTGTGGTTGTATTTTTATTACAATTATTCACCCTATTACCAATGACATTATTAGGGTTGCGAGAATACAACAATTATCTATTAGCAGTCATTTGGTTATTTAGTTTATTCGATGTATATTTCCAGGCAAAACGAATCAACGAAAAACGTCTATCAACTGCTTGACTTGGTATCAATATGGTAGTAAAATGATTTGAATGAAGGCGTTGAGCTTGAGATTACCCGATGAGATTTATATCACTCTCAAAGAACTTTCAGAGCGTGAAAATCGCTCGATAAACTCACAGATTATTTACATCTTGAAAGTTTATTTTGAGTGGTTGAAATCGGGTGAGAAACCGTAGGCTTAACAATTGAAACGGCTCTGGCGGTGCAGCTAACACCTGCCAGAGCCTGACCTAGACAACCGGGGTAAGCGGTTGACAAGGCTGCAACTAATTTTACCACTTGCAACCTACGCCCCGGATTCATCGGGGCGTTTCTGTATTAATGCCGGGTGTGATACGGGGATGCCCCAACAAGGAGGCATAAGCCATGTGGCAAACAGAATTCTTGGAGCGTCAACAAGTGATCGCTGCGCTGAACACTATTCGCCAGGAATGGGAACAAGCAGCTGATGGTCAACCACTGGAAGAAATGTACGGCTCGGTTGGCCTGCTGCTCAACGACATCGCACAAGCTATCGGATTAGCAGAAGTCTTAGCACCAATCGCATAGCTGAGGAAGGCCGCTCCCGGCGCGGTTTCTCAGACAGAAAGGAAAGCAGTAATGTCAACCATAAGCGATGCGATGAGGGATTATCTGGAAAGCGTTGAGATGGCAAGGAGCCAGCATACCGCCAAGGCATATGCAAACGGGATGAGATATTTCACTCAAGCACTGAGAGAAAATGGAATCCAACCTGACAAGGCTGATGTAATCGATCTCCGAGAGGATGCAATCACCTGGTTGTGTGGATCACTCAAAAGGTTATCACCTGCAACCGAGCAGTTATACACGGCAGCAGCGGTTGGTTTTTATGAATATCTGGTAGCTGAGAGGATTGGCTTGCTGAATTTGCCAAGAGTGCACCTGCTGGTCAAGAAATACAACCGCCGGGCAGGAACCCGGATTCCTCAATATCCGAGACAAGAGATCGAGCAGTTGTTAGAGCATATTGCAACTATGGATATTCAACCACCCAGCATGGAATAACGGTTTGCGGAATTTTCACAATCAGTTGATACCCATGCGGGATAAAGCGCTCTTGATTACCCTTGCGGATACCGGACTGAGAATACATGAAGCCTGCAATCTGCGTACCTGTGATTTAGATTTTGAGAATAATTGCGCCATCGTAATCGGCAAGGGTGACAGGCAAGCAAAGATTTACTTCTCATCCCGATCTGTCGACGCAATTCGCGCATACCTTGATGCCCGCTCCCCATTGGATTGCATGTTGAACGGATCACGCCACAGAGCGCCGGTATTCACCAGGCATGACAGGGGAGCAGGTTGGAAAGTCCAGGCTATTACTACAGCAGCGGGAAGATACATCGTTTCACAATGGGCAAGTGAAGTCATCGGGGATGGAAACGCAATCAGCCCGCATAAATTCAGGCATCACTTTATAACGAATGTTTACAAGAAATCAGGTGGCAATCTGATGCTGGCTAAGGAGCTGGCTCGCCATTCGTCTCAATCTACCACGCAGAGATATACCCACCTTGATTCCAATGAGTTAGAAGCCAGCTACAGAGAGATTTTTGAGAGGTGCTAATATGAAGAAAGCAATTACTTATGCAAGAGTATCCGGCGATGATCGTCACACCGAGGGGCGCAACTTGGCAAGTCAAAGCAAAATGACCAGGGAGTACGCCCTGGAGCGTGGCTATCAAATTGTCGCCGAACTTGCAGAAGATGACAGAGGCGCAAGCGGTGCGGCCTTTGAGTTGGAGCAATTGAATAATATCAGGATGAAGGCGTTAAACCAACAATTTGATGTTCTAATAGTAAGGGAAATAGATCGTTTAAGTCGCAATCTTGTTAAGCAACTGATTGTCGAAGGAGAACTCAAACGTAACGGGGTACAAATCGAGTATGTACTTGGCGAGTATCCTGATACCCCAGAAGGAAACCTGAACAAGCATATTCGGGCAAGTATCGCAGAATTTGAGCGTGAGAAGACCAAAGAGCGAATGATTCGAGGGCGGCGCGATAAGGCTGCATCAGGTAAATTGCTTGGCAATTGTTTACCTTATGGCTTTAAGAAGATTGGAAATAATCACGAGGCTGAGGTTCTAATAGATGAAGATGAAGCCAGGGTAATAAGGCAAATGTTTAGATGGTTTTTGGCCGAGAAAACCAGTATGCGACAGGTCGCTGATCGACTTACGATTAAAGGAGTTACGGTCCCAGGTGCTGCATACAATAGAGCTGGGGCAGGTGTATGGTCATCTACTACCGTTCGCCGAATGTTATCGAATAAATCATATATTGGGCAATTCTCCTATAGTGGAATCACTATTAATCGCCCAGATTTAGCGATCATAAAACAGGATGATTTTCAATTAGTCCAGGAGATTTTAGCAAATAACATACAATGGCAGCGAAAGAAGGGGCGCGAAGCTACACCGGGCCGCTATTTATTGCTGGATCATTTTTATTGCTCGTGTGGCTACCGAATGACAGGGTATACACAAAATCCAGGTTATGGAAAGCGATATATTTACTATCGATGCGTTACCAGAACATACCCACGCGGAAAAAACCCTTGCAAGGAAATTAGTGTAAGGGGAAGGAGAGCAGATACGATAGTCTGGACTTGGCTTGAAATGCTTTTAGGTATGGATGAGCGTTTGCTGCGAAATGGGTTATACCAGATAAAAACCAAGCGGGAAGACCAAACCCAACTGAAGCGGGCTAGTATTGATGCAGCAAATGAAAAAATAGAAGCAGTAGGTAAAAAGATATCAGGTTTATTACGGACCTTTGAAGGTGACGAAGACGAAGACGTCCAAGCAGCCTTGCGGGAGCAGGTTAACGCCATCAAGAAAACAAAGGCTGATCTCATTGATCATCGGGATAAATTGGTTATAGAGTTATCACGAAAAACGCTATCGGATAATCAAATAGATGATATTGTAGCCATTGCTAGCCAGATTCGTGAAAAGATGAAAAATAGCAGCCATGAATACAAGAAGAAACTGCTAAGGATGTTGAACGTTCGAGTTGACCTCGTACATGAGGAAGATTGCTACAGGTTGGATATGTCCTGCGACCTGCCTGGGTCTAAGCACTCAGAAGTATATAGTTTATGCAAAAGCTATTCATCAAATAGATAAGTCGCCTCGCCGTAGAAGCGCACTTCTTTCGTCATCAGCTTGCCCTTGAGCCAGGCTCTCAGGCGAGCGTTCTTCTCCTCCAGACCCTCCCCGGACTTCAAATCTGCCAGCGTGTAGTTGATGCGCAAGGCGCGCCCCTGGATCAGGTGGCGGGTCAGCCCTGCCGGCAGCAGCTCGCCCTCGCTCGCCAGCTCCAGGATCTCCGAGGCGTCGTACTGCGGGAAGATCACCAGCCCGGCGATATCCGGGAAGAGCTGCCGGACTTCTCCCATCTCTTCAGACATCACACGGTGCAGGCTGCAGCGGTCCTTGTAGGTATCAACCAGCGCGTTCAGCAGGCGGTTTTGCGCCTGCATATCCCGGCGGGGAGCAGCCGTACGCGCCGCGAACACCTCCCCGTCGGCGCGGATGATATACATCAGGTACTCGCGCCGCGCCAGTCCTGCCCGGGCGCGCAGCGAATTGGTCAGGATCAGGTCCACATCTTCCACTGCCGAGAGCTCTGCCGTCAGGCTCCTGGCGTCCATCTCTGCGATGACATGGTGCCAGGTGGTCAAGGTGACCATTGGCTCCTGGTAGGGCACGACCTGTACCAGGATATGCGGGTAGGCGAGCGATTTGAGAGCGGTGATGCGGTTGGCGCCGTCCAGCACGACATAGCGTGGGTCGTCCTCGCCAAGGGGAGTGACCACCGGCGGGTTCTTCAAGCTGCCTTCTGCCTCCAGGCGTCGCGCCAGCGGCTCGGTCCGTTGGGCATCGTTGTACTCGTGCTCGACCAGTAAATCAGAGGGGACGATGCGCAGGTCGGGTGTCAGCGTGCTGTCGGATGGGTGGATATGAGCGTCCATATTAAGAATTCATCCTCGTCAAGGGAATTTGGCCTGGTTTTTCTTCCTGTGATTCCAGTGTGAAGTAAGCTTCTTTATCCCTCTACGCTGGCGGAATAGCCACAAAAAACAGGTAATACACGATGCCGAGCGCTACCACATACAGCAGCGGGTACAGCCAGTCCATAATATTGTCAATCCGTTCCGCCTCTTCTTCTCGATCTGCCATCTCCAAGCGCCGCATGTAAACATTATAGATCAGTACCAGCGCATTGACGATGAAGATCATCGCCATGATCGCATCCAAAAAGGTCATATAGCCCAGGCGTGGGTAGTTCTCCGTCAGGCTGAAGCTGAAAGCGATGAACAGCAGCACATTGCCGGCAGCCACTTCGATGCGCTTGTTATAATCTTTCAGGAAGAAAGTCCACCAGGATATCAGCACGATCAGCAGGATAGGGACAAACACCTGTAAAATATAGTAATTCAGGTGGCGTGGTGCTTCATACTGAAAAGTGAAGCGTGAGACCGCTGAACTCGTGCTGCTTTCAACACTGGTAATCGATGTTTCGAAACCAGATATGATGAACTCATCCTCTCCATGCTCCTGACTGATCTCGCTGAATCCCTCCAGGTCAGTGAAGTAATAGAAATCCAACGGGTAAAGCATATCGATCCGGATGGGGAACTGCTGCGTGTCGAAGGGAAACCTCCGGAAATCGAAGTCTACCTGGAAGTTGGTGCTGAAACGCTCGAAATAAGTCGAGTGTCCATTCGGCTCGATCACAGCTATCCGGTTCTGCACCCAGCGATTGCCCTGCTGGTTGTACAGGGTGAAATCTGGCCATCTGCCGTTCACATCTGCCAGAAAGCGGTCGAATTCTTTTTCGGTGTACACTTTTAGCCTGCACTGGCAGGTATCCGGGCTGAATGCCAACGCGGGATCGGTCCACTCCATACGCATACTGGCTACCACGCTGAAGAACTCATCCTGAAAATTTACATCGATAATCTGCTGCAGCTTTAGCCCTACCTCAACTTCAATCGGCTCTCGCAGCACAGGTAGATCTGTGACTGCTGCGCTGCCTGAAAGCACCTCTGGCTGATTTAATCCCAACAGCAGGCGAAAATCACCTTGTTTACCAGGCGCATCCGGATCTCCCCCATAAACTTCCAGCACGATGTTCTTGCTGCGCTCAGAAAATTCATGTTGTAGGCTGGCGGTTCTTGCCACCGCAGATAGGTTCCCGGCTGACAGGGGTTTACTTCCATAGTCACGCAGGATAAGGACAGGGTTAAGATCCCCGGAGCTGGTTTCGACGTACGCGTAGAACACGTCACCAGGGTTCAGGTCGATCAGGTTGAACCTTCGGATAGGCGTCTCTTGAGTGATGCTCCCTGTTAGCTGCTCCACCCTGACCACCGGCTGGACAACTGTAAGGTCCTGGCTGGCGAACGGCTCGCCAACCGGCTCAGCTATGCCGCTCAGCACCTGGGGCGCATCCAACCCTGCTGTCAGGCTATAGCTGCCGAATGTCGCTCGTCCGAGAGATGACAGCGCCCCGGCGATAAGAAGCTTGTAGTCGCCATCCTGTGGGATCGTATACTCAAATGCTGCCGCGTAGCCCTGACCGCTGTCATCATCCCAAAACAATGTGTACTGGTCGCGCACTTCATCGATCGCCTGCGATGGGTCCAGCTGCTGGTCAGCTGCTGCCTCCAGAGCGACCTGGTACGCTCCTGATAGAGCCGCGATATCAGCCCCCGGCTCGAGCAGCGCAGCGATCGGGTCCAGATTACCCGATATCGTCTCTACATACACGTAGAGAGTCTGGCCTTGCTTCAGACCGGTAAGCTGGTACACAGCCATCCCGCCCGGGTCGATCACGCCATTCAGTTCCTGTACGCGTGCCCCTGACTGTGCGTATCCAGGATCAGCCCCTGCTACCGCGTATATCACCAGACCGATCAAGACCAGAGCCAAAATACTGGTGGTAAATCTATTCCGTAGAAAAGAGTGGTTTTTCTCTGTCGCCATAATTTATTTGACCTCTATATAAGCCGACCTGATCTGGCACGCTACTAAGCTGCCCCTGACTGCCAGAGAATTATAAGCGATTTACCAGCTGTACGGTCTGGTTTTCATTTCGGCTCTTCGGGAATTGCCGTGATTTGGGATGTGTGTGGGGCATATAAAAATAATTCATCCTGGATGCTCCAGGATGAATCAAAATATTCTGTACCGCGATCATCGGGCAACCCGGGGGTGCCGATTACAGCCCCAGGAGCTGCTTTTTCTTGGCTTCGAATTCCTCGGAGGTAATGATCCCCCGGTCGCGCAGGTCGGCCAGCTTTTCCAGCTCGGCGATATAATCCGGCGTACCAGACGATGGAGCGGCAGCCGCTGCCGGGGCAGCTGACTGAGCACCCCCCTGTCCGGCGAGGGCGGCTTCTTCCTCTGCCGTCAGCGGCTGGGGTGAGATGTTCAGCTCCTGCATGGCCTGGTTCAGGTCTTCATCCTCCAGCTCTTGCGGAGGAAGCCCGGTATGTTCCTCGATCCGCTGCGCGTCTTGCTGGGATAGTTTGACGGCAGCCGCAGTCCCGGCAGCTGCTATCATCACCATACCTCCGATCATAACCGTACGCCGTACCATGCGCCTTCTGGTGCGGCGCATAACTCGATGTGTTGTCCTGCGTGCCGCACGTCTTGCGGGTCTTCTCATGGTCTATCCTCCAGCTGGGACTGGCAGTGCTTGAAGCACTGCCAGTCCTATGTTAAGTATCTTTGTCTATTGTCGCGCCAGGATCTGGCGCATCTCTGCTTCGCTATCGTGGATCAGCTCTCCGCTTATGTCGAAGGTCACACTTAAGATCGTACCAGTGAATTCGAATGGCGAATCATAGAACGGCGCTACCGGCGCGCCCGGGTCGGCGCCGACCATGATACCGCCGGTCAGACCCAGGCTGAGCGGTGTGGTCACCGCGAACTCGGCCTGCCCGACCAGCTTGCTATCGATATACACCTGGCCGATGCCGGGCGCACCTCTGCCCTTAGATAGATCGGGCTGACCGGTGGCCTCGAACTCGAAGCGCAGCGAGTGCCTGCCAGCTGGCACAGGCTCCATCGACTGGACATGCAGGTACTCCCGGGCGACGTAGTTCTGCACGTACTGCAGCTTGCCGTCCTTGACGTAGAACGAATAGCCGCCATCCGTGCCACCGAACGAGACCAGAGCGCCTTCTGCCCCACCCTCCGGGATATCCACCTCGGCGGTAATGCTATGCGGGCGGTTGAGCAGGCGCGGGCCGGCGTTGAACGGAACAGCCTGCGTTCCCGGATAGAAAGTATAGCTGGCGCGGTCTTTGGCGATCTGCGGTCTCTCCTCTGCAAAGCGCATCGTGCCGCGGCCATCCACCGGCATGACCTTGTACTTGCCTGCTTCCACATACCACATGCCGATCATCTCGATCAGCTTGGCGCGGTTCTCAGCCGACGAGGTCGTGGTTCTCGGCGAAATCTTCAGCCACGTGGTACAGTTCCCAATGCGAGGCATCCAGGTCGGTCAGCACATCCGCCGGGATCGGCGCACCGAAGAACTTGCCTGCCTCGGTAAAAGAAGGACCCGGCCAGGGACAGACTGCCCGCCAGCCGTCGTGATAGATCGAGCGGTGCCCCATCATCTCGAAGTACTGGGTATGCCGGTTGCTGCCTGAGCTGGCATCATCGAAGGTGTGGGCGAAGCTCAAACCCTCGATCGGGGATTGGGTGACGCCTTTGATCGAACCCGGCGACTTGACCCCCAGCGCATCCAGGACGGTGGGCACCATGTCGATGGCATGCGCGTACTGGGTTCGGACCTCTCCTTTTGCTTTGATGCCTTTCGGCCAGTGGACCAGGAACGGGTCGCTGATCCCGCCGCGGTAGGTCTCGCGCTTCCAGCGGCGGAATGGAGTATTACCGGCCCAGGTCCAACCCCAGGCGTAGTGGTTGAACGTGGTCGGACCGCCCAGCGCATCGATCTGCTTGAGGTTCTCTTCCAGCGACTCGGGCACGTTGTTGAAGAACAGGTTCTCGTTGACCGAGCCGGTCGGTCCGCCTTCCGAGCTGGCGCCGTTATCCGACAGCACCATGATCAGCGTGTTCTCGAACTCGCCGATCATCTTGAGGAAGTCCAGCAGACGCCCGATATGGTGGTCGGTGTGTTCCAGGAAGCCGGCGAAGACCTCCATCATGCGTGCGTACAGCTTCTTCTCCTCCGCCGAGCACTCGTCCCAGGGCTTGACGTCCGGGTCATGACGGGATAGCTCTGCATCCTGCGGGACGATGCCCAGCTCTTTCTGCCGGGCGAAGACCAGCTCGCGGTAAGCTTCCCAGCCCTCATCGAATTTACCCTTATATTTATCCGACCACTCCTTGCGCACGTGGTGCGGGGCGTGCATGGCGCCAGTGCAGAAGTACATGAAGAACGGCTTGGTTGGAGCAACCTGCTTGGAGTCGGCGATAAAGCTGATCGCCTTATCCACCAGGTCTTCGGTGACATGGTAGCCCTCTTCTGGGGTCTTGGGTGGTTCCACCTGGTGGTTGTCGTACACCAGCTCGGGGTAGTACTGGTGCGTCTCGCCGCCCAGGAAGCCATAGAAACGCTCGAAGCCGCGTCCCAGCGGCCAGCGCTCGTAAGGCCCGGCAGCAGAGATCTGGTCGGCCGGGGTCAGGTGCCACTTACCGATGGCGAAAGTGTTATAGCCATTCTGCAGCAGCATCTCTGACAGGAAGCCGTTCTCAAAGGGGATGTTGCCGTTTGCACCGGGGTAGCCGGTGGAGGCTTCTGTGATGCAGGCCATGGCATTGGAGTGGTGGTTGCGCCCGGTCAGGATGCAGGAGCGGGTGGGCGAGCACAGCGCCGTGGTGTGCATATTGTTGTACAGCAGGCCGTTGGCAGCCAGGCTCTCCAGGTTCGGCGTTGCGATCGGCGAGCCGTAGCAGCCGAGCTGGCCAAATCCGGTGTCATCCAGGATGATGAACAGAACGTTCGGCGCTCCTTCCTTGGCTCGATTGGGTTCAGGCCAGGCCGGCTCAGATTGGTCGAAGGTGCGCCCAATGACGCCTGTGAAGGCGCTTCCGGGCTTATATTCTTTCAATGACACGGGGTAATTCCTCTCGTTATTGATACGCCCCGTGTGACCTTTCTGGTCAGATCATTCACGGGGCGTTTGTTTATTATCGGCACTGTAGTGCGTCAGTGAAGCGTGTCGATATATCTACGTTCTCCTGCTCGATCCAATGGGGAAGAATGTTAGTTTGCTTCCTCTTCTTCGGAGGAATCTTCTTCAGGTGTGGCAACCATACCGGCTACGGTTACACCTTCATCGTCGGCTTCAACAGCCAGGACGGCGAAGCCATCTTTGGTGGCAACGAAGCGGCTTTCCGTCACCGACTCATCCGTGATCTCCATAAAACCGCCCTCGATCTCATCCTCGCCGGTCGAAACGCGGGCAGCAGCGAAGCCTTCTTGAGATGAGATAGCTGTGTAAGCGACCTCGTGTTCTTTCTCAAGCTGCTCGGCGATATCGGCGCTCAAAGCCTGCGCCATTGCGTCCGCGCCGGCGTCTTTCATAGCTTTCTCTACCTCAGCCACCCAGCGGTGCTCGACTACCGCCACAATCGCCGAGGAACCGGGCGTCAGACCTTCACCCAGCATCTTCAAGCGGTCATCGGAGAAACCGCTGTCACGCAGCTTGGCTGCCAGACCGCCCACCAGGGCCCCTACTGCCGCCGGTACCAGCAGCGCCGGTCCGGCGATCAAGCCGATGGCTGCCCCCGCCACACCGCCCAGGGCTGCGCCTTTGCCGCCGCCCATATCGGCTGTCTCTTTGATATGCAGTTTTCCTTTAGCGTCTTTACGCAGAACCGCGGCAGCTTCGATCTTGATCATCCCCTCCCGCTGGGCCTGTTTAAGCTCCTTGAGAGCCTGCTTGGCAGCTTTCTCTTCCTTGAATGCCGCCACGATCAATTGGACTGGTACATCGTTCATGCTTACCTCCTGGGAATATTGATTTAATGAGAAATTACGGGTATTAAGTACCCAAAAAGTCTACCACAATATCATTCCAAACGCAACTCGATGTGCTCTGGTTTGCCAGTTTATTCAAGTAATATTGCAGCCAGACTCCAGCCATGCTAGCGGAACAGCAATGCGGGCCGCGGATGCCGGCAGCCTACTGGAGAACATCCCACAGAGTACAAATCACTGCAGTACAAGATCGCCAGTATGCTGCAAAATTAAGCGCTGGATAATGATGTCAATATTATAGATGCTGCGTTTTGCGCAGCGGCTCGAGGAACACTCTCGTCCGTTCGTCCTGCGGGCTGTTGAAGATCTGCTCCGGCGGACCGTCTTCGACGATCACCCCACCATCGATGAAGATGATGCGGTCAGAAACATCCCTAGCGAAACCCATTTCATGGGAGACCACCATCATGGTGGTGCCTTCGTACGCCAGCTGCTTCATCACGTCCAGCACCTCCCCGATGAGCTCCGGGTCCAGCGCTGAGGTCGGCTCGTCGAAGAGCATCACCTGGGGCTCCATTGCCAGCGCCCGGGCGATTGCCACACGCTGTTTCTGGCCTCCAGACAGGCGGATAGGGTGCACATCGCGTTTTTCCAGCAGACCCACCTTGTCCAGATATTTTTCGCCGATCGGGATAGCCTCATCCTTCTTCATGCGCTTGACAGTGACCAACCCCTCGATCACATTCTGGATGGAGGTCATGTGCGGGAACAGGTTGAACTCCTGGAAGACCATACCGGTGCTCAGGCGCAGATCGATGACCTTCTTGCGATCCTGCTTAAGCCCGGGTGCTGTTGTCACCTCGTGACCGGCGACACTGATCACGCCTGATGAAGGTGCCTCCAAGAAATTCAGACAACGCAGCAGGGTGCTTTTCCCTGAGCCGCTGCGCCCGATCACCACAACCACCTCACGCGGCTCGACCGAAAAAGATACCCCGCGGATGACGTGCAGCAACCCAAACCATTTGTGCAGGTCTTCAACGTGAATGATGTGTTTATCGTTCATAAGCATGCGCCAGTCTTCGTTCTAAGCGTGACTCCAGCCAGGAGGACACGATGGTCAAGACCCAGTACATCAGGGCTGCGGTGATGAACATCTCAATGAATTTGCTCTCCTGACGCGCCAGCCGGTTGGCACGGTAGGTGAGCTCCCAGATCCCCATCACCGAGACCAGGGCGGTATCCTTCTGCATGGCGATGAACTGGTTGCCGATATCCGGGATGATGATGCGCACTGCCTGAGGCAGGATGACCCGGCGCATGATTTGCATGCGGTTCATGCCGATGGCGGAGGCTGCCTCGCGCTGCCCGTAGCTGATCGACTGGATGCCGGCGCGGAAGATCTCGGTCATATAAGCGCCGTAGTTCAGGCTCAGCGCCAGCACGCCGGACTGGAAAGCCGTCAGGGTCAACAGCGCACCGAGCTGCTGCATGCCCATCAACTGTAATTGCCTGCCGATCTGCGGCAAACCCAGGTAGATCAAGTAGATCTGGATCAAAAGCGGCGTGCCGCGGAACAGGGAGATGTAAAACCCGGATACACCTTGCGCTATGGGACTTGTCGACAGCCTGCCCAGAGCGCCCAACAGAGCCAGGATTGTGGCGAAGGCGATCGATATCAAGGCCAGTTGTATGGTTACCCACAGACCTTGCAGCACAAAACCGAAGTGCTCTCTCACGTACTGGGGATCGAAATTCAGCAGCATCAAGGCCAAGCCCAGGATCATGAACAGCACCACCCACACCACTGCGACCTGCAGGGCATGGATCAGGCGCGCCCGCCGCTCAAGCTCCATGAGCTTCTGCCCCATGCTGATATCAGGGTCCGGTCCGGCTGGACCGAACGAACGCATGGTCTCGATAGCCATATTCACCTCCTTGGCGATGAGGGACAAGCAAGGTGAGGCTCGTTCATGAGCCTCACCTTTATATTGTTTAGCGGATTACCATTGCTTGAGCATACCCAGGTCGAACTCTCCTGCGGCGCTGGTCAAGTCCAGGCCGTAGTACTGCTGGGACAGCTTGTTCATCGTGCCATCGGAGTGCATCTCGGCCAGGATCCTGGAGACTTCCTGCGCCAGCGGTACGGAGTCCAGGGTCGATTTCTTATCGAACGCGGCCGCGAGGTACTCATAATAGACCGGAGTACCTAACTGCTTGAGCGGCAAGCCATCGGCGATGACCCCCTGCCCGGTCGGCTCGGCGGTGAGCACCCCATCCAGGCGTGTGCCATCGCCCAATGCCAGATCTTGTAATGCACTTGTGTCGGTATCATAACCCGTGAATACAGGATCCTGGACGACATAATTCATCGTCTCACCCGGGATCTGCAGCGTCCCGGCCAGGAAGAAGTCGTAGGTACAGCCGCTGCAAGCGCCGACTTTCATTCCCGACAGGTCTGCTGGCTGTGATAATGAGGTGTTGTCAGCGTGCACGAAGAACGCCGCCGGGGTGGTGTAATACGGCTGGGAGAAGTATAGGTTCTCCATGCGCTCCGGCGTAACCGTCATCGAGCCCACGCTGATATCCCAGCGGTCAGCCCAACTGCCGGCGGTGATCAGCGTCCAATCGGGAGTCACGAAGCAAACTTCTACTCCCAATCGCTTGGCGATCTCCTTGGAGACATCGATATCGAAACCGGCTAACTCATCCCCCGTCACCTGGTCGGAGCCGCACTTCGTATCCGCAGCCCGAGTTACACCCTCCACCAGCTGCGATTGAGGGGGGTATGCCGGGTCTGAGGACACGATCAGGATGCCGCGATTTTTGACCTCTTCGAGTTGGTTAGCTGCAGTGGGGGCCGCCTGACCGCAGGAAGCCAGGAAAAGGCTGACTACGATCAACAGCGTCATGGCAAGATAAGGCTTTCTCATATCATCCTCCTGTTGGTTGATAGAAGCTCTTCGTATATGGTTGGTCTGGATTTGCTGCCCACACGGCTAATGCGCGCGTACAGCAGTTCTGGAACGATCTCTAAATACAAATCAACGTCAAAGCCAAACTCGTCGCTAATTGCGGTCCACCTCCTCTCCTGAGTCGATTAATCAATTCGTTCTGTCACACTCATCCCACGCTGGCGCAACGCTTCGACATACGGTCTTGCAGGGACCATCACCTCAACACCACCAGCCCCCCTGGGAGTTTCTCCACGCGCCATCATCTCGGCGACAATCGCCGCGCTCCAACCCGTGCCGCGTTCCATGGCGCTGAAGCCGGTATCGTCGTCAAAATAATCGATCAGCTCGACGAAGGCTTCAGCCTGCCCGCCATCCAGTTTACCGGTCGCCCGCACGCGCACGATCACCAGGTCCTTGTCTTGCGGGTAGACCACCTTCGGCTCGAAAAGGGCATGGAAGACATCGCGCGGCACGACTTCGACACCACCCGCTTTCACCGGCTGCAGATCCCAAAGACCCAGCTCGTAATAGGCTTTCAACTGGGCGTGGTGACCCGGATAGCGCAGCGTCAGGTTCTGCAAAGTGCGCAGTTTGCCCTCGTAGGTCCAGGGCATGGTATCCGTCCCGCCACCCGCCACGAACGCCTCCAGCTTGCCGATTGGCGGCGGGAACTCGACCGTCTCCACCTCGCTCATCGGCTCTACGTGGGTGATCTTCCAGTCGCGCAGGAAGATAGCTGGCTCGGCATACTCGTTGGTCAGACCTGCAATGTGAAAGGTCAGCAGGTATTGAAAGGGCGGGCGCGGCACCTGCGGGTTGCCACCATCCCACATATACACATCCACAGCCTCATCCAGCATCTCGATGGCATAGACTGCCAGGGAAGTGCCCATTCCCGGCACCTGCCCGCAGTTCGGGATCACGCTGACCCCGGCTGCACGTGCCTGTTCGTCGTAGGTGTGCTGCTGCCTGGCGATGTCGATATTGCCGCCCAGGTCGCACAGCGACACACCCTCCTGCACCGCAACCTGGGTGATCTGTGTGTTGAAATAATACGGCACCGCGCTCAGGCAGGCATCCACCCCGCGCAGCACCTCGGCGAGCGATGCCGGGTCGCTGGCGTCGCAGGTGCGACCCTCGGCGATGTTTACTGACAGCATCTGGTTGACGCGCTTTGCTGCCGCGCGCGCCGCCTCGCCATCGATATCGGCGAAGATGACTCGCTGCGCATCCCCCCAACGCGCCATGTCATAACCGGCTGCCGTTCCCTGACGTCCTGCACCTAATATTAGATATGTATACATGTCCTGCTGCTCTGACAATGATGGCCATCATCAAATTTCTGAGATAGCCAGTAGATGTTCCACCTTGTTATTTTAGCACGGTGTCAATTAAAATGTAAACTATTACCGATAAGGAGCGCTCTAATGACACCACATACATAATGCCCACCCAAAGCTGACCCTGCTGGACCAGGATCAGATCATGCAAGTCCACCGCTACGCCTTACAGATCCTGGAGAACACCGGCGTGCGGGTCAACTCCCGACCGGTGCGCGAGCTCCTGGTGAGCAGGCTGGGCGCGGCGAGTGCGGACGAGGACATTGTGCGCCTGCCGCCCGAAGTCGTGGAATGGGCGCTAGGCGCAGCTCCGGGTGTCGTCGATGTTTTCAACCGGCGCGGCGAGCTGGCCTTCCGCCTGGGCGCCGACCGCCACAGGTACGGGATCGGTGTCACCTCGCTCTACTATCAAGACCCACTGACCGACGATCTGGTTAAGTTCGCCAGACCGCACATGCAAGAAGTCGTGCGCCTGGGGGATATGCTGCCGCTCTACGATGTCATTTCCACTATCGGCGTGCTGCAGGATGTGCCCCCGGCAGTATCCGATATTTACGCCACACTGGATATGATCGCCAATACAGTCAAACCGCTGGTGATCCTGATCTCGGACGAGAGCAAGTTCCCGGCAGTGCTGGATTTGCTGGAGCACCTGCACGGCGACCTGGCGGGTAAACCCTTCGTCATCCCGTATTTAAACCCGGTCTCACCGCTGGTCATGAACGACGGAACGCTGGATAAGATGCAGGTCGCCATCCAGCGCGGCATCCCCTTCATCTACTCGAACTACGGCATGACGGGCATGTCCACACCGATCACTTCGGCCGGGACGCTGGCGCTGCTCCTGGCGGAGCTGCTCGCCGGGCTGACCGTCAGCCAATTGATTAAGGAGGGCACTCCGGTCATCCTGGGCATGCTGCCGGCTTACTTCGATATGAAGACGATGGTGAATTTCTACGACTCGCAGAGCATGCTGGTCAACCTGGCCTGTGCTGAGCTGATGGCGCATTACGGTCTGCCGCATGCCGGCACCTCAGGCAGCGGCAACGGCTGGGGACCGGACCTGCTCTCCGCCGAGATGTACTGGATGAACCATATGACCTATTCACTGACCAAGGGCGGTCTTTCACCATTCGTTGGCGACACCCTGACCTCCAAGGCTTTTTCCCCGACCAACTGCGTTTACGTGCACGAACTCATCCAGCAAGTGCTTGACTATACGAATGGATTCCAACTGGATGAGCAGGCTTCCTGCCTGGATGAGATTGCCACTGAAGGACCCGGCGGGCATTTCCTCACCTCCCCCACCACCCTGACCAACTACAAGCACGCCTATTACACCAGCCCGATCTTCCCGCGCTATTCGATGGAGAATTGGGTCGAGGCGGGTCGTCCACAGGCAATGGACGTGCTGCGCAAGTACACTCATGAGCTGCTCCAGAACCTGCCCGCGCCGCAAGACCACGACGAGCTGCTTGCCAGAGGTGAGGCGTTTATCAAAAACTTAGCCTAACTCGATGCGTGGTTTTCTCTCAGAGAGGAACCAAGATCCGAGGAAAATGTCATTCTGAGCCCCCACAGGGTACCAGAAGGGGGCGAAAAATCCCTATAAGCTTCAAATCCGAGATAGCGTAACAGGGATTCTTCGTCGTGTCGCTCATCAGAATGACAAATTATTACTAATAGGACGAACGCACTTGGGGGAAAGTTGGGGATTTTTCAAGATCGCGAATAACCTCCCGCGCCGCGTTATACCCCGGCGCGCCGGTCACACCGCCGCCGGGATGCGTGCCTGCCCCGCACAGGTACAGGTTCTCGACCGGCGTCCGGTAGCGCCCGTAGCCAGACACCGGACGCATCATCAAGAGCTGATCCAGCCCCATCTGCCCGTGGTAGAGATCCCCCGCCGTCAGCCCCAGCACGGCTTCCATATCCGGAGGCGTGAGCAGGTGTTTTTTGGCGATGCTCTCCCGGATGCCCGGCGCATAGGCTTCCAGGGTCATGATAACAACCTCCAGGAATTCCTCCCGCACCTCGTCCCAGTTGGCCTCCTGCAGCTCATAAGGGGCGTAATACACGTCGATATCCATCAGGTGCATCCCGGACGGTGCCAAAGTGCTGTCCGTGATAGTCGGGATGACGAAATCGAGCACTGGTTGGGCTGAGAAACGGCCGTATTTCAGGTCGTCGAAGGCCCGCTCCAGGTGCTCCAGGCTGGGGCAAATCAGGTTGTGCCCGCTCAGCCGGTCGAGGGCGTCAGGCTGGTCTGCATTCAAGAACTCGGGGATTTTGTTCAACGCCAGGGTGAGGCGCGCCGATGCTGGCGCGCATGCGGTAGCTCTTGACCTCCCGAACCACCCCCACCGGCAAATTCGCCGCTCCTACCAGGCCGAAATACGTCCGCCGCGGGTCGGCGCTGGAGACCACCGCCCGGGCAGGCACTGTCATGCCCCCTTCGAGCTGCACGCCGGCTGCCTTGCCATCTTCGAGGACCACCTTCGAGACTCCCTTCCCGGCGACGATCTCCACACCGTAACGCCGGGCAGCCGAAGCCAGCGCCTCGGAAAAGATCCCCATCCCGCCGCGCACAAAGCGGCTCGCCCGGAAGCCCGCCTGCCCGGCGTGCATGGCATGGTAGAGCAGCAGGAAGCTCGTCCCGCTGGACATCGGCCCTAAAGCATGCCCGTTCACCCCGCCTGCACCGATGGCTGCTTTCAGGGTCTCGCTTTCGAACCACTCACCCAACCAGTCCATCACCGGCATGGGCAGCACGCGGCAGGAACTCCATCATATCCTGCTTGCCGAGCGTCTTCACCTTCAGCGCCGTTCCCAACCAGGGCAGCAGCTCTCTCCCGTGGATCTCCGGCAGGGATGGCGGCGCGGCCAGCAGCATACCCTGCAGGACGTCCGTAAACTTCGCCATCGTGCGCAGGAAGCTCGGGTATCTCTCCGCATCACGCTGCGAATGAATTGCAATCTCCTTTGTCGCCCTCTCCACGTCCCGCCACAGCGTCAGGGCGCTGCCACCCGGTATCAGCAGGTTCATCACCGCTGGAGCCTCCAGCCAGCGCAGGTCATAGCTTTCCAATTCCAGATCTCGGGCAACCTGCGGCATGAACAGCCCGGCGTCGACTGCCCCGATGTTGACTTCGTAGCCATCAAAGACCTCCATGCTGCCGGCGGACCCACCCAGCTCCTCCCGCAGTTCGACCACCAGCACGTGTAAGCCCGCCTTGGCCAGATAGGTGGCTGAGACCAACCCATTATGCCCGGCGCCGATTATGATCACATCATATCGCTTGCTCGAGGGGAGATCGTTCATCTTCGCAAGTCCTTTAGGATTTTCAGCGCGGCCAGCCGTCCCGGTGCGCCGGTGATGCCGCCCCCCGGGTGTGTGGCCGACCCGCACTGGTAGTAGCTGCGCACCGGTGTGCGGTATTTTGCCAGACCGGGAGCAGGTCGCAGGAAGAAAAGCTGCGACAGGCTCAGCTCACCCTGGAAGATATTGCCCTCCGAGAGCCCGGTTATCTGCTCGATATCCAGCGGGGTGAGCACCTGCCGGTGCAGGATGATGTCCTTCAGATTCGGGATGTACTCCTCCAGCGTATTTTGAACAGCGTCCCCGAAGGCTTCCCTTTTCTCATCCCAACAGCCTTCCCGCAGGCGATACGGCGCGTACTGCACGAAGCAGGACATCACATGTTTGCCAGGCGGAGCCATGCCCGGGTCGATCATCGAAGGGAAAATCACATCGATATACGGCTGGCGGGAGAAATCACCGTATTTGGCATCATCGTAAGCATGCTCGATATAATCCACGCTCGGGCTGATAGAGACCGCCCCACGCAGGTGTGCCCCACTGCCGGGAAGGCAGGCCAGGTCAGGAGCGGCATCCAGCGCAAAATTGACCTTACCGGAGGAGCCGCGGTAAACATATTTGTTCACAGAGCTGGTGATCTCCTCCGAGAGTAGGCTGGGATCGACGAATTTCAGGAAGGTCTGCGCCGGGTCCAGGCTGGAAACCACTACCCGGGCATAGATCTCCTCCCCACCCTCAATCGCCACGCCAACCGCTTTCCCGTTCTGCACGATGACCCGGCTGACCGCCGCCTGCGTGCGGACCTCCGCCCCCAGCGCGCGGGCGGAGTTTGCCAGCGCGTCGGCAATACCCCCCGTCCCGCCTTTCGAGAAGCCCCAGGCGCGGAAGACGCCGTCGATCTCACCCATATAGTGATGCAGCAGCACGTATGCCGTGCCAGGCGAGCGCGGGCCCATGAAGGTGCCGATGATGCCGCTGGCAGACATGGTGCCCATCAGCGGCTCGGACTCGAACCAGCGCCCAAGGAAGTCCGCCGAGCTCATCGTCATCAGCCGGACCAGTGTGTAGAACTGCTCTTGGTCTAATCCCAGGAAATGGCGCGCCATCTGCAGAAGTCCGTTCAGGTCGCTAGGGCTGAGGCTGGTTGGGTCAGGCGGCACGATGCCCAGGACGTACTTAACCGCCCGTGCCATCAGGTGCATCATCCTGCCGTAGTCTTCGTAGGCGTCGGCATCCCGGGCGGAGAACTTGCTGATATTGCGGTATGTCTCGAAATGGTCGGCTCCCCGGTACAGGTAATTGCCATCCGGCAGCGGGGTCAGCGTGCTCTCCAGCGGCAGGATCATCAAGCCGTGTCGTGTCAGGTCCAGATCGCGGATTATCTCCGGGCGGAACAGGCTGACCACATACGAGAAGATGGTGAATTTGAAGCCCGGGATGACCTCCTCGGTCACGCTCGCCCCACCCAGGATGTGCCGTCTTTCCAAAACCAGGGTCTTCAGGCCGGCTTTCGCCAGGTAGGCAGCGTTGACCAGACCGTTGTGCCCGCCCCCGATCACGATTGCGTCGTATTCATTCGGCATCTTCAGGCCCTCTTTCTAGGTGGGTTGTAGAACGGGGTCTTCACCAGCCTGGCTTCAGCCCGGTGGCGGGTGTATTCCACGGTCACTTCGATGGTCACCTGATCCCCCAGATCCGCTTCCTCACGCAAGAATGTCCCCAGACCGATGTACTTCTTCAGCAGCGGAGAGAAGGTGTGACTGGTCATCTGCCCTACCTGCCGGGTGCCTTTATAGACCGGCACCGCCGAGCGCGATGCCCGCCCGGCTACGCTGGGCGCCAGGTTGTAGCGGTCGTATTGGGCTTCCAGCGAGTCCCAGTTCGCCTCGACCCCGTAGAAGACCCACTTCGGGTCTTGCTCCACATCTGCCTGCAGCGCCTTGCGCCCCACGAAGTCCTGCTTACGCAGGTCAACCGCCCAGCCCAGCCCGATCTCGTACGGCGAAGATTTCTGGTCCTCGATCAGCGCCTTACGGGAGGAGATATAATCCACACCGATCATGATCAGCCCGGCCTCGATGCGGGCGATATCCAGCGCCAGCATGCCTGCCGGTGTGATCCCGTAGCCCTCCCCTTGCTCCATCAGCATATCCCAGAGGGCGAGCGCGTGCTCTGGCGCGACCCACAACTCGTAGCCCAGGTCACCGGTATAGCCGGTGCGGGTAACCGTCAGTGGGATATCCCAGGCAGCCCCCCGGGCTGCATGGTAATACTTCACAGCCCCCCAATCGAAATCCGGCGCTGCCTGCCGCAGGATATGACCGGCATTTGGCCCCTGCAGCGCCAATGCCGCCAGGCCAGAAGATACGTCGCTGATCTCTACCTGCATACCGTAAGCGCAGTCCTGGAACCAGGCCAGGTTGGGGTCGGCGGCGGTGATGCGGAAGTGCTCATCGGACAGCCTGGTGACCGTGCCGTCGTCGATGACCTTCCCGGCGTCGTCGCACCACGGAGAGTACATGACCTGCCCGGTCTCACAGCGGGTGATGTCGCGCGTCATCACGCGGTCCACAAAACGCAGGGCATCCGGTCCGTGGGTTTCGTATTTGAACAGGGGTGTGACATCGATCAGGGCAGCAGAGTTCCGGATGGCGTAGTATTCCCGGTCATGGTTGTGCTCGTATAGCGAGGCAGCCAGATAACCCGACCAGTCGCGCCACTCGTGGCTCTCGCACAGCTCGGCGCTGCGCTCGTAAAAGGGGGTTGGGATTGGCATAGGCGGTTCCTTAAAGATCAGCACCAGGCGAATTGACGATAGGCACGACGACATATCCTGCCATCGTTATTGGTACCGCTGAATGATAATACATTTTTGGGGCGGCTGCGAGACGTTGATCGATTAAAACACCACGGCAGTATGTGAACCGCGACCCACATACTGCCCTGGTGGTATATATTTATGATCTTACAAATCCGACCGGGAGATTACTCGGAGCTGTGCGGCTCAGGGGCGGGGATGCGAGCCTCGAAGGCAGTTGAATGCCTGGGGAAAAGAGCCATCCCCAACCCGGCGAGCACCAGCAGCGATCCAACCAGCAGCAGCGAAGTATGCCAGACGTCGGCGTAGTTGACGCCACCCCAGGTGTGGGTCGGTCCCATCCAGTACTGGATGCTCAGCACCAGCACCCCCATCACGATCGCGGCGGCGCCGCCTGCGCTGCTGTCCTCGCTCTGGCTGCGCTCATAGTCCACCGCCTGCCAGATGGCGGGAATGCGATAGATCAGCAAGACGATCAGGGTCAGCACGGTCGTATAGACTACCGGGTCGACCGGCATAGAACTGCCCCGCAGATTGCGCGAGACCAGCATGTGGATGACGCCGACAACGATACCCAGCACCAGCGTGATTAGTGTGAAGCGGTATGCATTCGGCCGGCCTTTAACAAGCATCACCACAGCCCGTACACCCATCACGCCAATCGTGACCGTGGCGATGACGAACAGGATGTAAAGCCACTTGAACGGTACCAGGTCAGCCCATTTCTCCCCGTAGGTCTCAGCCGCCAGGGCAATACAGGTTGTACCTGCCCCGCTCAGGATTGTGAATGCAGCCGTCAATCCAACCAATACGATCCCAATAAACCGCAGCAGCTTCGCCCACCATTTATTTCTTGTCATTTGGACCTCCTATTTTGGAGTTACGCACTTGGGGGAGAGTTGGGGGTGTTATGGAGGGCTGTGCCCGCCATAACCTATTTCACCCATAAGTGCGTAACTCCTTTTACGATCACCCCAGGGCGAAGCCGGCCACATACGCAGCCGTCATCGCCAGCAGCAGACCGGGCAGCAGCTTCATGATGGTCTCCTGCGGCAGCACCGGCTTGCCCATTTTCAAGAAGGAGAGCAGCAGCCCTCCCAGCCCGATCAACGCCCCACCGATCCCGACCAGGATGAATCCGGGGTTCACCCGTCCGGTCAGGCTCAGATAAACCGGTAGGATAAAGATCACCAACCCCGCGATCCCGTGTACGGCTGCCAGGACGATGGTTGCCGGGCGACCTGCTGCAATAAAGCGCGTCACCAGGATCGCCACAAAACCTGCCAGCGCGAAAACCAGATACGGCACGCGCACGGCAGGCAGATATTCCCACACCATCCCCAGAGAGATGCTCAGCGGGATGATGGTCGCCACAACCACCACGATCGGGCTGTCCAGCACTTCATATCCCAGGATCAGCAGCAGCAAGCAGGCGACCAGCAGCACGCCAAACCCAACGGTATAGCAGACCTGCGGGATAGCCTCCAGGTCGTCGATCCCTACCGCGATCTGGTAGGCAGCCAGCAGGCTGCTGACTAGCAAGATAACCCTGTTCAGGATGGAAATTTTCACAGCGCACCCACCGCCAGCATCAGCATCGATGCCAGCATATACAGAGAAGCATACTTGAACAGCCCAAAGTTGACCCGTTCCGAAGGGCGCAACACGCTGGCGACCGCTAACAGCAGCAGCCCCGCCGACATCACCGCCAGCACCCGCAGGTAGCCCCACTCCATCCCGATCAGCACGCCGGCGACGGCAATCGAGATCGCCGCCAGCAGGCTCGATATCGCCAGCACAACCCGGGTCACCTGGAAACCGTAGGTGGACGGGAAGGTTGGTATACCGGCGGCCTGGTAATCATCGAAATTGCGCATGCTGAAAGTCATGATATGGGTCGGGATCCAGAACAAGACCGCCAGGCTCAGCAGTAAGCCGGTTGTATCGATAGCACCTACCCCGAGCGCCCTGCCTGCCAGGATCGGCATCCCACCGGCGATCCCGCCCCAGATGATCGACCAGCAGGTGCGGCGTTTGAGCCACATGGTATAGACCACCACGTCGAAGAACAGCCCGGCGATTATTATCAACCCAAACAGCGGGCTCATCGCCACAGCCAGCCCGACCCCCAGGACCGACAGCACCAGCCCCAGGTGCAGCGCCTCGTCCGGGGTGACCTGACCCGAAGCCAGCGGCCGGTTGCAGGTGCGCTTCATTTTCATATCGATATCGCGGTCGTACCACATATTCAAGATCGTGCTGCCGGCGATCGCCAGGAACAGGCTGGCAGCCAGCCCGGTCAGTGTCGTCCAGTGCATGACCGGGCAGCGGGCGCTCATATAGCCGGCCAGCCCGGTGCTGAGCAGCAGACCGGTCTGCAGGCTTTTGGTCATCGACCAATACAGGCGCAGCTTAGACCTGGCGGCTTGCAATCTTGTCGCTATCACTGTCATATCAGCTCCCGGAATTCCATGGTTGCGATGATACCGGTCCCTTTTGATTCACTCACCTGGCGCAGCGGAGGCCAACCGCCGGGCTGTAATATACCGGTGAGGCGTTGTTGCGCGTCCAAACTCGCAAATTGTAGCCGTAGTTCTGCAAGCTGCCGCCGCGCATATAGCGGTAGTGTTGTCCTTCGTATACGTCGCCGGTCCACTGCCAGACATTGCCGGCCATATCGTAGAGACCGTAGGGGCTGGCCGAGTCCTGCGTCTGGTAGTCGGAGTAGCTGCTCCCATTATAGAACCCGACCGGCGTGGTGTCGCCTGCACCACCGAAGGTCTTTTCAAAGATATCGTGGCTGCTGTAATAATTGGCGTTGTTGCGTTCCAGGCTGTCTCCCCATGGGAAGGGTCGCCCATCAGTTCCGCGGGCCGCTTTCTCCCATTCCACCTCACTCGGCAGACGCCAGCCGTTAAATTCGCAGAAGGCTTTGGCGCCGAACCAGGTGACCATGACCATCGGGTGGTTCTCATACCCGCTCTGGGCAGTGAACGTGCTGCCATCGAAGTCCAACCGCAGACCCGGATCGTCCAGCGGGATGTGCGGGTAATCCCCAGCGGCGATCTCCTCTTCGTGCTCGTGAGCGTGGAACTCATCGCCCGGGTAGTAGCCGACCACAGCCTCTCCCGCCACCTTCACCATGCCGTCTGCCAGTGCCTGGTTCAGGTATTCGGCGTACTGGGCATTGGTCACATCGGTCACCATCATCTCGTAATCGTAATCCACCTCGGTATGTGGTCGTGCAGCCCCATCAAGAACTCACCGGCCGGGATGGAAGCCCATGCCTCCGTATCCACCCCTGTATCCAGCGAATCCTGGAGCGTCTGTGCGGGCTGTCCCCCACAGCCATACCCCAGGATCGCCAGTGAGATGATCAAAACGCGGCGATATATTTCATAACGCCACTCCCTCAGGTCAGCTACTTCTTCAGATTCTGCTCGTCCAGCGCCCGTCGCGTTTGAACAGGTCTACCAGACGCCAGATCAAAAACGACGCCAGGGCAACCAGGACCGCTGCCAGCCCGAGGTCGCCCAGCAGCATCGTCCAGTTGACCAGCGGCTGCTGCGCCGATTCACTGACGAACAGGCGCTTGATTTCGAATACCGTCACTGCCGCGAATGCCAGGTCTGAGCCGATGATCACAGTCCACCCGAAGATCTGGCGCCACTTCCCTTTCAGCCCCGCCATGTCAGCGTAATAGAGCAGGATAATCGTGGCAATGATCCCCGAAAGGATATGCCAGTGCCCGGTAAGCACGATGCGCTCCTCGCGGTGCCGGCCAGACGCGGAAGATCTCATCCAGCTTGACCGCCATGAAGATGCCCACCCCGCTGACGGTGAAGTTCATGAACACCATCTGCCACAGCGAGCCGAAGCGCAGCGGGTCGCGCAGCAGCGCTTTCAGGCTGTTCAAAAATCTCCCTTTTGTGATGCCGCGCTCTTCAAGCCCTCCCGGATCAGCTTGCGCCAGCCGTAGATCACCAGGAACAGCGCCGCCAGCATCACCAATACCGAGCCGACATAGATGATGGTATGCGCCCATTCCACCCACACTACCGACCAGGCACCCACGGAGATGACAATCGTCCCGGAGATCATCAGCGGCATGGCGATCTTATGCAGCGGTGCCTTTGAAGTCGAACCACTTCCCGATGATCAATGTCAGGGCGATGGCGATCAGTGTCAGCATGATGTGCAGGTGCCCGATGATCGATTTCTGCAGGACGGTCTTGACCGGCTCGCGGATCAGGTCTTCTGCCAGGAAGGTCTCGTGACCGTTGCCCCAATACGATCCGGTAACTGCTCCAAAGAGCGCCGAACCGAGTGTGGCAGCCGCCATGGTAAAGAAGGCCACCCGCTCCAGGTCCAGCCCGCCGCGGGTGTGCGAGTATGCCGGGTCCTGCACGGCATACTCCTTGTTCCAGGGCCACAAAGCCGCCGCCAGCAGCAGTCCGGCAAAGAAAGACAGTGAAAGACCGAACAAGTACAGCCCATGGAAGACGAAATTATGACCGAAGTAGCCGAACAAAAGCCCGAAGATCAAGGTGAAGATATAGCCGAAGGTCATCGTGCTGTTGATCATCGTCTGCTGGTGTTCTTTCATCGGCACAATCTCGGTCATGAAATACACCTCGATCGCCACAATGGCTATTGCGATTGCGTGGTAAAGCAGGATGATGCGCCCTTCCCGGTCTGCCTCTACCATATCCATGCCGAACAGGCGCACGACCACATCTCGGACGCCGAATTCAGCCATTGGACCGGACAGCATCCCGAAGATTGCCGTGACCAGGGCGATCAGACCGATCGCAACCAGCACCAGACCTTTGGTCGACTTAAACAGGTAATTGAAGCGCAGCTTGAGAGCTTGCATATAGATCGCTCCTCAACAATAAAGTAATCATCTGCACAGCCCAAGGAGTGCGAGGCAACCCAGACTGCGCAACGTCAATAACAATAGCATTTACGCAGTTGGGGAGAGGATTGGATTATTCGGATGGGCTGCACCCGCCCGAACAACCCAAATTTCACCTTAATGTGCGTAGCTCCTTAATAATCAGGTTTACAGGACACAAAGCTTGGCGGGTTATGCCGTCGCTTTGATATCCTTGACAAAGCCCCAGGCGAACGCCAGCGTCATCAGCAGCAGCAAAGGTGCCAGGATCGTCAATACGAGTGCCTGGCTGAAGAACAGGAACTGCGTTCCGGCAGTCAGGAAGGCCAGGGCGATGCCCCCCAGACCGATCAACGCCCCGCCGACCCCCACCCACCAGAAGCTCTTGCTGGCGGCGATATCTTTCATGCTGGCATAGATCGGGCCGATGAAGATGACCAGACCGGCTACGCCGTGGAAGAGCGGCACTGCTATCTTTTTGGCGGTCTCGAAGCCCCCAATGCTGGAAATGGCAATCACCAGGAAGCCGATCAAGGCAAACCAGGCATAGCCTTTCTTCCAGCCGGGAAAATACTGGTTGGCGATCCCCAGTGATATTCCTAATGGGATCAGGCTGGCGACGGTCAGCACCCAGGGCGAGGCCAGGATGCCGTAGCCGAGGAAGATGAGCAGCAGTCCAGAGACCAGCAAGACCAGGAACCCCATCATGTAATAGATGTCGTACAGGCCCCGCTTGACCTGGTAGCGCCTCCAGAACCGCCAGACCAGATACAGGGCAGTCAGACCGGTGACCAGCAGTACGATTCGATCCAATATGTTCATAGCACCCTCCCGATGTATTACGGAAAACGTTGGACACATCATGTGTCAAGTTTTAGACATCATCAAGTAACAAATGTCCATTATTTGACACATTTCATACTGCCTACATTTTCGCATTTTATTGCTGCCCTGTAAGTGACTTTTATCACAATCCGGAGGGTTGTTCATTGATTAAGCCTGGCTGCCTTCCGGTATGGCCTGGCTCATCACCTTACTGCTCTGACAGCCTGCCGCAACGGCCAGTATGCCCTACCCTTCAGTATTCCAGGCTTCGATCATCTTGCGCGTGGAGGGGAGCAGCAGGTAGATCAGAAGCCCTGTACTCACCAATGGCGCGGGGAGGAACATCGAGAAGCGATGCACCTCGACCAGCGCATTATGTAATCCAAGCGGATAGCCCGCTAGTATTGACATGGTCGCCGCGAAGATGCCGACGGGGATTGCCCAGGATTTCTTTTTCAATATTGCGAAGATGAAGATCGCCCAGGCTGCCGCGCCCCACCAACTGACCTCCTGAAGGATCACGTACATCCCATTCCAAAACGTGTTCGGATTCTCAACAAATGTTGTTGGTGCTTGGAAGGTGGATTGGAATTTGGAGATCGGCGCGACCCCGTCAATGAAGGTCAACACGTAGGCCAGACCCGCTATGAAAGTGAGCGTGATGATCTTCCCGTTCACGCCGCCGACCAAAAGCATCCCGAACCACATTACGCCCGCCAGCAGAAATACCCACATCGTGGGGACGGGCAGCCCGCTGTCAGCCGCTGGGATCATGGGGAAGAATCCCGCCAGCAGAAGGAGGGTTGCAGCGACCGTTCCCCAGAACCAGGCCCAACTTTGCTTGTACAGGAATCCCCACAGAACCGCGGCAGAGAGCGCGCCCGCAGCGGTTCCCAGCCAGCCAAGCACCGCGTAGACGATTCGCACAGTATTGCTCTCCTCCCATTCCCCAGCGTTAAAGTGGGTGTGAATGACCGTATTGTAGGTATCCGCCACGAAATACAGACACAGGATGCCCGCCAGAATGCCAATTACCGCTAGCGCCGCCCCAAGTTTGTGATTGTTTTTCATTCTTTCTCTCCTTGCGTATGGTGCTCCAGTTTTATGGGGATTTCCTTTTATGATCTTCTTCATTGTCAAGGTCCAGGGTGATCATTCTCGCCGGGGTGGGTGCGCCGGGCGCTTCGATGCGGTTGACCACGCCGCGCACGCCCGGGACGCGGGCGGCAGCCACCGCGGCGCTCTCCCACAGATCCAGTGACGGCAGCCTCCCTGCCAGGTGCACGATGCCGTCCTGCACACCCACCCGCAGCTCTGCGGGGACGTGCAGCGCCAGACCCAGTGCCTGAATAACGTCCTCGCGCAGGCTGGCATCCGCTCTGTGATCAAGGTCATCAGCGTCAAGTGCCATCATAGAAAAAACCCGGTCTGGTACCAGTGTACCAACCGGGCTCCTTGAATTCTGCAGACTCAAGTCGTGCTACGGCTATGTATCCCCACGCCTGGCCAGACCCCCCTCATCAAGAATAACGATCTCGTTACGCCTGACCTGCAGCAGCCCTTCATCTTCCAGACCGCGCAGGGCGCGGCTGAGCACGTCCCGCACAGTCCCCAGGCGGGTAGCCATCTCATCATAGGTTGTCCAGGAGCGGCGCGGGACCACCAGACGGTCGCCTGATCTCTCGGCGTTTTTCAGCAGCGTGAGCGCAATGCGCGCCTGCACATCTCTCAATGACAAGTCTTCGACCAGCTCGACAAAGTAGATGATCCGCTCGCTCAGCTTGCGAATGAACGCCAGCGCAAGCTCAGGGACATTCTTTAATAAATCCATGACCACAGACCGTTCTAATACCAGGCACTCGACCTCTTCGAGTGCGATCACCGTCCCCGGATACGGTTTCCCGGTGAACACTGCCACATCGCCGAAGATCTCTCCTCCTTTGAGGAACAACATCGCCTGCTCTCGCCCCTCAGGGGAAATGCGGATCGCTTTCACCCACCCTGACACCAATATGTAGAGCTTCTCCGGCGGCTCGCCCTGCAGGTAGATCACCTGTCCGGCTGAGTAGCGGCGCCTGGTCCCCCGCGCAACGACAGTCGCTTTGATATCCTCCGGCAGCTCTGCCAGCGGACCGGACAGCGAGATGTCAGCGCGCATGCCTCTCCGGATAAACTGCCAGTGCCATGCCTGCCAGGGCATCGACGCCGGAGGTATTGCCCCAACCTGCCAGCGCCGCCGCACATTGCGCCGGACTGTGCGCGCCGCTAATAATGCCATCCAGCGCCAGCACCAGCCGCTCGTCAGCCTGACCCTGGCAGGCGCATTCGATCAGGTTGGCGGACAGCAGGCTTGTCTTGTGGTAAGCCAGATGGGTCAGTTCCGCCAGGAGCTCTCCACCTTCCAAGTCGGGGTAGAGAACGCCTCCCCAGCGGCTCAACGCCAGCGCGAGCCCGGCGATCAGGTCATCTCCCGATGGCGTCAGACCGGGTCCCAGGCCGAGAAGCGCTCCGCAGGCGGTTGTGAATGCAGCAATCTTTCGCTCTAATAGAGCCATCCGCATCTCAGACAGAGTATCGTCCAGAGTGCGTGCATGGGTAGCTGATTGCTGTACATCTTCCACCAACGCTGCCAGGAAATTAGAGAACAGGCCCTCCTTTTGCATCGAAAGTAGTTCCCTGGTAACCTCCATAAGCCGGTCCATACGCTGCTCAACCGGGAGTGCATCCCGCGGCAGAGGCGGTGCCTGCCAGACCGAAGCCTGGTCGAAAAGGAAGCGCTGTCCAGTAGCCGGGATGTCAAACCTCCCCTCCTCGACCCTGACCGGCATGCCGATCGTGATATTTTGCCATCCATTGCCGAACCCGTCCAGGTTCAGGGTCAACGGCCCGCGGTAGCTTTCAGTTGAGAGGAAGATGACCCAGCTAGAAGCGAGGCGTATGAACACCCCCCGCGAGGTAACCCCCTGCACCGAAGCATCCGGTACCTCGGACAACAGTCCCGCGGCAATACTCCCGATTATAGCGATACGGCTGTTTCGATCGATAAGATGTTCTCTGGACGGGGTTATGTACGAGCCATCATTCATTAATAAACGGCTGTCCCAGGGCTTCGGGCCGGGCTGCGCCCCAGCGGGTCCTGAACCATTTCGTGGACATGAGCACCAGGGCGATCAGCGTGATTGCAAAAGGCACCGTCCTCCAGATATACCTGGACAATACACCCGGCAGCACCAGCTGTGGGTTGAGAGAAAGCTGCCACAAAACACCGAAAAGGACCGATCCAGCCAGCAGAATGAGCGGATTCCACATCGAGAAAAACACCAGCGCCAGGGCGATGAATCCCCAACCCATCAGGAAGTTATAACTCCAGACCGGATTGTAATCCAGTGAATAGATTGCACCGGCGAAACCCATCAACATACCGCCCAGGATGACGCACCAATAGCGGGTCTTATAGACACTGATCCCAGATACTTCCGCTACCATGGGATTCTCTCCCACCGACCTTACCTGCAAACCCAGTCGTGTTCTGGAAAGGACAAACCATGTGATCACGATGAGGATCAGCCCGAGGAAAAAGAAAGGCGAGATGCCCAGGATGGTCGGGATGCGCTCCAGCCCAAGCGGGCCAGCGTGAGGGCTGCCGATGTAGGTCGTCAGCCCGAAGCCGAGGATCCAGATGCCCATCCCGCTCACGACCTGGTCGACCCCCAATGTGATGGATACGAATCCGTGCAGCAATCCGAGCAAGCCGCCGACCAGGATCGCCACTGTAAATCCCACCAGGTAGCTGCCTGTGGATTGAGCGGTGAGGAAGCCCAAAGTGCCGCCAAATAGCATGATCCCCTCGATACCGACGTTGATCACTCCCGAGCGCTGGTTGATCAATTCTCCCAGCCCGGCGAAGGTAAAGATCATCGAGGCAGCCAGGCTTCTAACTATGAACACCCACATTGATTTGCTCCTTATCAGCTTGTGCCTGAGCGAACACGATTTTATTGCGGTAGAAGAACTGAAAGGCAACCAAGGAGATCATCAGGACCCCGAGCAGCGCATAATCCACCCCGAAGTTCAAACGGAGCTGTCCTTGTGCGAAGCGCCCCCCGGCTGATAAACCTCCGAACAACAGCGCCACCGGGATTGCAGCGATAGGGTTCCCTTGAGAAATCAACCCGCAGATGATGCCGTAGAAAGCCAGATCGCCGAACTCACCGTAATTCTTGGGAATCTTATACAGACCCGGGACTGAGGCAAAATAATGGTACGCAGACAGACCCGCCATAGCGCCGCCGAGGATAAATACCAGCAGCGGGATCATCGCCGTCCTGATCCCGGCGTACCGTGCGGCGGCCGGGCTGAGCCCGTAGGTCTTGATTTCGTAGCCGAGCTTCGTTTTCGCGAACATATAATAGATCAAGGCCGCAAGCAGCAGGGCGATGATGATCGTAAAAGGAACATTCTTGATCAGTGGAGCGGCGATGGATTTTGGCAGCCCGAAGCTCTCACCCTCCCCACCGGACTTCATGAAGGGACCACCTTCCTTGATAAAGAAGGAAACCAGCCAGAAAGTCATAAAGTTCAACATCATGGTCGTGACGATCTCGTTGACATTGAACCGGCCCTTCAGGAACCCGGCAATCGCGCCCAGCGCGGCACCACCCAGGATGGCAGCAACCAGCATCAGCGGGATGAGCAGCCACGCCGAAGGCTGTGCACCAAATTCCTTTCCCCCCAGGATAACGACAATGCCGAATGCAAAAATCGAGCCTGCGTAAAGCTGTCCTGTCATGCCGATATTCCATAACCCGGCCTTATAGGGGATGATGAATGCGAATGTGCAGAACAGCAAAAAAACAGCCCGGTTGATCGTAAGCGGCAGGCCAAAAGGATTGATAAAAGCGTAGGAAAATATTTCCCTGTATGCGACCAGCGGGTTGACCCCTGCAATGATGAACAGCAGGCTTAGCAGCGCCAGTGCGAATATTATCGCCAGGATCGAAATGCGCGCTGCCTCCCAGCCAGAAAGGGAAGCTCTCTTCTCCAATTTTATTACGCTGCGACCGATCTTCATGTCTCGATGTCCCTTAATGGCAATCCAGCCATCATCGCGCCGACGTTCTCCTTCTTGGCTTCCTCGACCGGGAGAATGCCCATAAATTTACCTTCGTAGATCACCGCCACCCAATCGCTCAAAGACAGGATCTCATCCAGGTCTTCTGAGATGAGCAGGACGCCGGCTTTGCCTCTCTTCGCTTCGATGAGCTTATTCTGGACGAACTCGGTTGCCCCAACGTCCAACCCCTGGCAGGGCAGGTCTGCGATGACGAGCCTGGGTTTGCCGCGATAACACGCGCGCCAGGATGAGCTTCTGCAGGTTGCCCCCGGACAGGTTCTTTGCCTTCGTGTCCGGACCAGGGGCAGCCACACCGTACTCGGTGATCACCCCTTCGGTCAGCTCGCGCAAGCTCTTATAGTCCACAACTCCATACTGCGAGTAATCACCATCGAAGTAATAGTTCATGGCGGTATTTTCAACCAGAGAGAAATCCGGTATCGAACCCACGTGGATGCGGTCGGAAGGGATGTAGCCGATCCCCTTCTGCCATCTCTCCAGGCTGGACGCATAGGTTATATCCTGACCGTCCAGGACCACTTTGCCAGCCTGAGGCCGGCGCAGCCCAGCCAGCGCCTCGACCAGCTCGTGCTGTCCATTTCCCGAGATTCCAGCCAAGCCGAAAATCTCACCTTCACTTATCGTGAAAGAGACGTCATCTACCGATCGGAACCCTTTTTCGTTCATCACCGAAAGGTTCTCTACTTCGATGATGGGCGCGCCCTTCTCAACTTCCGCCCTCTCGATCGTAAAGATCACCTCACGACCCACCATCTGCATCGCCAGGCCTTGCTCGGTTGTCTCGGAGGTATTCAAGCAAGCTACGACTTTGCCGCGCCTCAATACAGTAACCCGGTGGCTGATCGACAGGACAATGGGAAGTTTATGCGTAATGAAGGGGACGATCGCCATATCGTCCATTGCCATCGCCTGGATGGATTCGAGCAGCTTCTCGGTCTCTTGTGGGGTCAGGGCTGAGTTCGGTTCATCCAAGATAAGGATCTCAGCCCCGCGATAGAGCGCTTTCAATATTTCGACAGCCTGCTTCTCCCCTTCGGATAGCTGCCAGACCTTTGCTTTCAGATCAACTTTGAAAGCGTACCGTTCGCACAGCGCCTGCACCTGCTCTTCTGCTTCCTTCACATTGAGGATGAATCCAACATTCGGGTGCCCGAGGATGATATTCTCGATTGCAGAGTGAGCCGACACCAGCTTGCGGTGTTGGTGTACCATCCCGATACCTGTGTTGATCGCATCCAGGGGAGAGCGGAAGCGGGCTTTCTGCCCGCGTATGTATAGCTCGCCCTCCTCGGGGTGCAGCAGACCGAACAGGATATTCATCAAGGTGGTCTTGCCGGCGCCATTCTCCCCGAGTATGGCGTGGATCTCGCCGGCCCTGATCTCAAAATTCACCCGGTCATTTGCCACCACCCCCGGGAATCTTTTTGTAATTCCGCGCGCCTCCAGGACTGTTTCGCCGCGTTTTATCCCTTCAAGGACCATGATTACACTCGGAGTATGAACCTGTCTGGTATTTGATAGAGGTGGGTGTCCCACGGCGACAGCGCCGTAGAACACCCAGCCTCAGCTGATTATTGACTGGACACTGAGCAGAGCATCTCTCTCAGTATCAGTCCAGAATGACCATACCCTGCATATCAAAGTTGAACTTTGAGAGCAGCCAATCATCGGTCGGCATCTGCCCGGCCGGCTTGACCTCGGTGCCCGCCTCAGGAATAGGCAGACCCTCCAGCTCCAGTCCGGTGCCGTTGCTCACGAACGCGTGCTCGAAGAACGGATCCCAGACACCGTCGATCATCTGGCTTCTGCGCTGTTCGACGAGATCGATGATCTCCTGCGGGATCAAAGGCAGTGCCTGCGGGCTGATCGCCTCGATGCCCACTTTGCCGTCGTTCATGATGTCGATGGTGTATTCCTCGGTCCCATCTGCCAGGGTCATTTTATCGGACATGCCCAGGTAGAGAACCGTCTCTGGATTTTGCTCGCCAGATAAGAAGCTCTTGACGATCTTCTCGTACAGGACTTCCCAGCGGGTGTCGAAGGAGACCGCTACGGTATCCAGGCTTCCCCATCCGTAATCCCCCAGCGTGTCCATATCCTTCCCGACGAACCAGATGCCTTTCGTCTGGGCTACATCGAGCGGGGACCCGGAATCGGTCTGCTGGGTGATCACGTCAACGCTGTACTGGTCCACCAATGTGTTGGCGATATCTGCCTCCTCGGTGGGCAGGTACCAGTCACCGGCATACTTCACGTACACATTGACATCTTTATTCAGTATCCTGGCAGCTTCCTGAACCCCCAGGAAGAAGCCAGCGGTCCGCCGGATGACCTGGACATTCGGGAATGCCGAAACGATGCCCACATTACCCGTCTGGGTCAGCGCGCCGGCAATCAGCCCTTCCAGGTAGAGCGCCTGATACTGCCGCGGGAACAGGCGGATGAAGTTCCTCTTCGTGGTTAGGTCGCTGGCGATGATGGAGCCAAAATATACCTCCGGGTATTTATCCGCGATCTCCACCAGCGGCATGCCCATGAACTCGGCATTACCCACGACGATATTGGCTCCCTGAGCGATCAGTTCCTCTGCAAAGGGGACGGATTGATCGGGTGCTACACTCTCCCTGTACACATACTCGACGTTGGGGTATTTTTCAGCGATGCGTTTCCCGGCGCGATCCTGTGCTCCAGACCAGGTCGTCCCTTCAATAACACTGAAATGCTCGATCGCCAGAACAGCGCTCTCCTTGACCTCCATCGGCACCTCGACGGTCGTGACGACTTCCTTCTCCACCTCGACGGTCGTGACAACCTCAACTTCCTTGGGCACCTCGACTGTCGTGATAACCTCGACGGTCTGGATAACGGTCTCGGGAGTGGGTTGTGCGCACGCTCCCAGAACCAGTCCCGCTACCATCACGATAGCGAATAACACACTAAACTTCCTGCTCATTATGCTCTTCTCCTTTCCTTACATATGTCTGAGAGATTGTCAACTTTCCTTTTCTATTCAGCTGTGTCGGATCCTCCCTTTTCCACCTCCTTCCTACAATCAAGTGCATCTATGTAGGTCTAGATTCTAACTGGTTTCGATTGTCCCTGACGTTCTTGTTTCATTTCAGGTCGGCTTGCTTTTTAGCTTCATCCGCCGTTGCTGGTCAGGATTGCTGCCACGATGGCGATAACGATGATGACCCCGAGGGCGATCACGACGAGGCGCGCAGGTGTAAATACCTGCCCCGCCATGTCTTTCGCCACCGCCGCCATGAATTCACTCTCCGTGGGAGGCGTGTATTCGACTTCTTTCCCTCAGCTTTGGCAGCCACGCGTGCCTGCAGTGCCTGGTTGATGGCTTCCAGTCCCTGCTGTATCAGGCTCTTGCTGGCAGTATCGATCAGCCTCTGCCCGACGCTGGCCAGTTTCCCGCCGATCTGCACCTCACCGTCGTATTTCATCAATGTATCAGCACCTTGATCTTGCAGGACGACATTTCCCTTCCCGTTCATAAAACCAGGGCTGCCTCTGCCTTCGACACTGAGTGTGAAGCTCTCCGGTGGGACTTCATCCGAGACGACCAGGCGTCCAGAGAAAAGCCCGCCAACCGGTCCGATCCTTACGTTCATCTCTCCTTCATATTCATTTTCGCCTACCAGGTCCAGGCTCTTGGTGCCCGGTAAGGCAGCGGCAAGAACTTCCGGGTCGCGTACGATCTCCCAGACGTCTTCCCGTGAACCATTGAACAGATACTCGCCCTCGATTTTCAACTGGGTCTCTCCTTATCCTTTGTCAGCTCGAAAAGCCGGTTGGGGCTGAGCGGCGTTTCGAGGATTTCGAATTCGTAATCATGCAGTGCATTCTCAACTGCCTGGGCAAACAATGCCGGCACAGGGATCGTCCCCGCTTCGCCTGCGCCTTTGCTGCCCAATGTGTTCAAGGGCGAGGGTGTCTCCTCATGCCCAACCTGGATGCGCGGAACTTCCGTTGACGTGGGGATCAGATAATCGGCCAGAGATGCGTTCAGCAGCTGCGCATTTTCGTCATAAACCAGCTTCTCATAGAATGCATTGCCGATGCCCATTGCGACACCGCCGTGGATCTGCCCCTCCAGGATCAACGGGTTCAAGATCGTCCCACAGTCCTCAACCACGACGTAGCGCAAGATCTCCACCGTCATGGTCTCCGGATCGACTTCCAGCACCATGGCATGGACGCCAAAGGCAGTCGCCCCATACTGAGGGCCGAAGTACGCCGTGGCCTCCAGACCGGGTTCTGTACCTGGCTGGACGGCGCCGCGCAGGGGATTCGCACGGGCGGCAAGCTCAGCTAAACTAATCGACATGCGCGGGACATCGGCGACCCGCACCTGTCCGTTTTCCAGTTCCAGCTCATCTTCAGGTGCTTCCAGGATCTCACTGGCTAATTTGAGTATTTTTTTGCGCACGGCTACAGCAGATGCGTGGATCGCGTTGCCTGCTACCACAGCCCCCCGGCTGGCAAACGTGCCGGTACCCCAATGGAACTCAGCCGTATCCCCTGTCACCAGATGGACATCCTCGACTTCTACACCGATCTGATCGGCAACGATTTGTGCAAAAGAAGTGAAGTGCCCCTGCCCCTGTGTGCCGACACCTGTCGCCACATTGATCTTACCGTTCGTACCGACAGTGATGCGCGCCCCCTCATATGGACCCACACCGGTCGTCTCGACAAAGGCCACGATGCCGATCCCCACATGGCGACCTTCGGATCGCAGGCGCGGCTGCTCTTCGCTGATGAATCGATCGTAATCGATCAGCTCCCGGGCTTTCTCCAGTACGGGTTGGTAGTTGCCGCTGTCAAAGACCAGCGGTGAAAATGCCTGGTCGATGATCAGATGCTCGTACGGGAATTTGTCGGGGGGGATGAAATTGCGCTTGCGGATTTCGAGGGGGTCGATGCCTAATTCCCTGGCAGCCAGATCCAGCAGCCGCTCTGCCACGTAGATCCCTTGTGGTCGTCCCGCACCACGGATCGGTGTGGTAAGCACCTTGTTGGTGAACACGACACTGATCTCAGAGGAGTAATTGGGGATATCGTAGGCGCTCATCGAGTGGCTTTGGGTATTCAACGGGATTGTCAGACCGTAAGGGTCGTATGCGCCGGTGTCGTGCAGGAAGTCATCTTTGATACCCAGGATGCGCCCGTCCTTGGTCAATGCCATCTCGGAATCGTGGATTTGCACTCTTTCCTGGGTGGTTGCGTAGAAGTTCTCTCGCCGGTCTTCGATCCACTTGACCGGTCTGGAAAGCTGCATGGATATCCACGGGATCAGCATTTCCTCCGGGTAGAACATCATCATTTTCGGACCGAACCCACCGCCCAGGAACGGAGCGATCACCCGGACCTGGTGTTCGGATAATCCCAGCCTCGAGGCAAGTCCATTTCGGATCGGGATCGGCGCTTGAGTCGTATCCCAAACGGTTAAGTGCTGGCTCTTTGGGTCCCAATCTGCAACGATGCCGCGATTTTCCATCGCCGCTGCGGCGCCCCGGTCGATGACAAACCGCTTCTTGATAACCAGGTCGGCCTGTCCTCGCGCCATGTCATAATCACCTTTAGACTGGTACAGGTGGGCAGCCAGGTTCGAATTCGAGGTCATCGTGCACCAGCACGCTGCCCGGCATAATTGCCTTTTCAAGATCGGAAACTGCCTCCAGCGGTTCCAGGTCCACCAGGATGTCTTCGACCGCATCTTCGGCGATATAACGGCTCTCGGCAACGACAGCCGCGATCGCCTCTCCGGCGTGCCTGACCCTGTCTTTGACCAGGGGCACCTGCGTCCGAGAATGGAAGGTTACTGTCTTCAGGGTCGGAGGCGGTGAGACCAGCGGCGGGCCCGGTTCCCAATCCTGCCCCATATCCTCGGCAGTGTAAACAGCCACAACCCCAGGTCGCTGCCTGGCGGCGGAGACATCGATGCTTTTTAGGTTAGCGTGAGCGTAATCACTGCGCAAGAATGCCACATGCAGCATGCCCCGCATATCGACATCATCGACGAAGAGGGCTTGCCCGGTCAAGAGGCGAGGGTCTTCGATCCGTTTGATCCGTTTGCCGACAAATTTCCCGGTCACTGAGCACTCCTATTTCTTCAGTAAATCAGGGTCTAATGAAAACCCCGGATCACGATCCTACAAACAATCGGCTGATCACTGCGAGGCTGCCATCTTCGCCGAAGCCAATTTCACGGCATCAACGATGTGCTGGTAGCCGGTGCAGCGGCAGATATTTCCGGAGAGGGCATTGCGGATTTCCTCTTCATCTGGATCGGGCGTGTTCTCTAAAAAGGGGATCAATGTGAGGATGATCCCTGGTGTGCAGAAACCGCACTGCAGACCATGCGCCTCGATGAAGCTCTCCTGGATCGGGTGCAGGTGGTCGATCGTCCCGACACCTTCAATGGTGGTGATCTCATGTCCATCCGCCTGGACTGCAAACATCAGGCACGAACGGACCGGCTGCCCATCCAATAGGACTGTACATGCGCCGCATACCCCATGCTCGCATCCGATATGCGTCCCCGTCAGACCGAGCTCATGGCGTAAAAAGTCGCTCAACAATATGCGCGGTTCGAACTCCCAGCGAATATTCAACATGATTAACCGTGAGGGTAATATCCATGGAACTGCTCATATACTTCTCCTGCCTTCAAAAGACGCTGGGAACCCGTAATCGAGTATCCGCTCTTCAAATACCTTCATGGCTCTCCTCGAGCGCGTGCATGCGCCTTCTCCAATGCCCGGTAAGCCAGCACCTCCGCCAGGTGCCGGCGATATTCCGCGCTGGCATGGATATCACTCCCGGGGTCGATATCCAACTGAGAGGCTGTCTCGGGCTGCTCTGCGCATCGATTCTCCGCTCAGGAACTGGTTTTTGAGCGTCTCGCCCGCCTGGTGAGCGACCACCGGTCCCTCCCCAACGCTAAGGTATACCAGGCGTGACGTCTGGCAGCGGTCATCCGCACCCAGAGTAAGCACTACCGCTACGCCAACCAGGGCGAAATCGTGCGGGCGGCGGGAAAACTCCACCAGCGCGCATCCCGTACGGGCAGGCAAGCGTGGGAACTTGGCCTCGACCAGCAGCTCGTCCGGGTCCAGCACCGAAGTGAACAACCCGACGAAGAAATCTTCCGCTGGCACCCAGCGTTCGTTTTGCAGCTTGCGCAGCAAGAAGCTGCCCTCCAGCGCCACGCTCACCGCAGCCAGCTCTGCTGCCGGGTCGGCGTGCGCAAGGCTGCCACCAAATGTGCCCCGGTTGCGCACCTGTACGGTCCCAATATGAGGCATGGTTTCGTGAATCAACGGAGCACGCTCAGCGATGAGCGGGTGGTGTGCCACCTGGTTGTGGCGCGTCATCGCGCCGATGCTGAATCCCCATCCTCGTTCGGGCGGATGAAGGAAAGCCCGCTGATCCGGTTGATATCGACAATTACCGAAGGCTGAGCCAGGCGAAAGTTCATCATCGGGATCAAGCTCTGTCCACCCGCCAACACTTTCGCTTCGTATCCGTACTCATCTAAACGGGTCAACGTCTCATCTATCGTTGATGGTGCAAAATACTCGAAGGGGGCAGGTTTCATTTCATCCGGTCTCCTGATTTAATGGGTGGCTTTCGAACGAGCCTGGATCTCTCGTTGTACGAAAGCTTCGAAACTGGTCGCCGGACGGTCGAGCAGCCAGCCCAGTACCCGAGAGTTACCCCAAAAACCGTATTTCTCATAATACTTAAACATCCTTACCAATGTATCAATCTGTTCTTCATTCAAACCCGAATTACGGGCACCATCCTCCCAGGCAGCGATGGGAACCCTCTCGGCTGCTACAGGCAGGTTCAATCGTTCAGCCAGGATAGCTGCAATTCCGGCGGGCGTCATGGCATGCGTGCCGACCAGCTCGTAGATAGCTCCAAAATGGTGTTCTCCTGGATCATCCTCTATGCTGGCAGCCATTAAAACGTTCGCTGCAGCCAGGGCGACGTCTTCTAGATCGACCATGGAGATGCGGCTCTCGACGGAATAAGGCACGCTGTATTTGCCAGTCTCAATTATATTACTCCAATTCGCCAGGATATTTTGCATATAGACCGCAGGTTGAAGGATGGTAAAGGGCAGCCCTGAGACGAATAAATATTCCTCCACACGCATCTTGTTCCAGTGATGAGGCATCGCTTCGATCTGCGGGTGCAGTACCGAGTGATAGACGAAATGGGAGGCACCTGCTTCCCTTGCCGCCTGGATGATCTGCATCCCCAGGGCGATCTCATCCGGATGGACGTTTGGGCAAATATAATATACCCTTTCAACGCCTTGTACGGCTCGCCTCAGCACCGAGGAGCTATGCAGATCGCCGACGATCACTTCATCCGCGCCCAGCGCGGCAGCCTGCTCAATCTGCTGCTCCCGGTACACCCAGGCCTTAGTACTGCCTCCTTTTCCAGCCACCTTCCGCAGCACTGCTTTGCCGGTCTTTCCGGCTGCACCCGTGATCAGTATCATGCTGGTTATAAAAACCTAACTAGCTTCCCTCTTTCCAGGCAACAAAACGACCCCACATAGATTCAGCCACCATAACCTTCTGTATGTAACATCCGATATAGTAGCGACCGCTGTCTGCTGATTCGATGTCCTTGCCCAAATTCTCGGCGTGGACGATCTTCTTCGGGAAGAGGTTCAGGTGGGTGTCCTGGTAGTACTTATCCAAGGGGTACATCTCGTCCCAGTCCTTGCCGAAATCACGTATCAGCTTACGGTTGGCCTCCTCGAACGTCTTGGGATGCCAGATGCGCTGGATGGTGTTCATAGGGTGGTCCTGGCTGACCGCGTCGATGCCCAGCCATTTGATCTTCTTATCGATCACCCATTGTGAGAAGTCCGGGGACGGGCCGGGATGTTTGATCATATAGCGGAACTCGTCCGAGTCCGGGCTGTTCCAGCCGTATTTGTGCCAGCCTGTCTTCAAGATCAGGATGTCACCTTCTCGCACTTCCACGACGCTTTCGATCATCTCGGGCGTATAGACGCTGGAATCGCTGACCAGCTCGGAGATATCAGCGATCACTCCCGGTCCGACCCAATCTTCCAGCGGGACCTCACCGATCTTCCGCCCGGCAGGCCAGAAGTGTATCTCGCCGTCCATATGCGATGCCAGGTGGATGCTGGCGTTGCAGATCGACCCATTCCTGCCCATACCGAAATTCTGCCCGCCGACTCGCTTGGTATAGGTAACTGTCAGGGGGACATAGTTCGCCCATTGGGGTGTCTGCACGCTGAACGGCAGGGTCATATCCAGCATCTCTGCCGACTCCATTACCTGGAAGAACTCCTCTTCGCTCATGCCATCTGGCGGGCGCAGCGCGCAGGTGCGCGCCCAGGCAGTCTCGACCTCCATGAAGGGGATCGGGTGCACCATGATCCAGGCGCGCTGGTTCTTCAGCTCGTCGATTTGTCCGACGATGGATTCCACAAACAGCAGGTGGGCCTTGGGCATGGTGATATGCGTCATCTGGTAGTACTCGTCCTGCGGGAACATCTCATCCCAGGTCTTGCCGTATTCTGCCTCCAACCTGGCTTCGGCTTTCTTGAACTCGTTCGCATGCATGTAGCGGATGTTGGTATTCATCGGGTGCTCGGCACAGCCGCAGTCCACGCCGATCATCTTGAGCTGCATATCCAACGCCCATTGGAAGAAATCGGGGGAGGGCCCCGGGTGCCGGACGAGGAAGCCGAACTCCTTGGACTCCACCCCGCCTTGAGCCTCAGGGTTGAGCACATCCGGCTGCTCCCAGGAATAGCGATGGTAGCCGGTGTTGATGATCAGAATATCGCCCTTCCTGACATCGGCCCTCGAGGTGATCATCTCGGGCGTGTATAGACCGTAATCTGAGACCGCGTCAGAGATATCCACTACGACACCCGGCCCGCACAATTCCTCGAGCGAGATATCGGCGATCGACCTGCCCCCCGAATGGAAGGCGGTCTCGCCGACCAGATGCGTGCCGACGGTATTGCTCCAGTTCAAAATCTGCCCGTTCGCGCCTGCACCGCCGCCATAAGCCCCCGTCACGCGCTTGAAGAAGTGCACCTCCAGGGATTTCTCACCCGGAAATGGCGGCGTGTAGATGCTGCAGTCCTGGGTAAGATCATATAATTTTGCTCCATCCATGATTTTGATCAGCGTTTCGCGATCCATGTTTATCTCGCTTTCTGCTATTTCGAAACAGGTGTCCTGTTTAATTTGACCTGAATATAACTCTGTCGCCGTATCGCCTTATTCCCTTATAACCGAATTGCCTTCTTTTTAATACCCGTATTGCTCCGCGAAAGCCAGCAGTGCCTCTTCGAACATCTCCATCGGCGGGCGCACCAGCCCGGCGCCAATCTGCCCTACACCGGCATCCTTGTGGGCAATCCCCGTATTGACCCGTGGGGTGATACCCGTTTCCACCACTTTACGGATATCAATTCCGGTAGGCGTGCCGCGAAAATCCAACACCGGTATTGTGAAGTACTTATGCTCGGCGTAGCATATCTCGTACATTTCCAGTGTGGCGTTCAGGGCATCCTTGGGCGTGCCGCTGACGAAGGTGACGATCGCCGGGGCAGACGCCATCGCGAACCCGCCGATACCGGCTGTTTCCGTGATCGTGCTGTCTCCTATGTCGCCGCTGGAATCTTCCGCCGTGAAGCCCGGAAAATAGAGCCCCTGCGGGATAGCCACCGGTGCGGTGAACCAGCGCTCGCCCAGTCCGCTCACGCGGATGCCGAAATCGGTGCCATTGCGCGCCATGACGCTGACGATGGTGCTGCCTTCGATGCCGTGAGCTGCATCCACCATGCCCTTACAGGCAGCCATTGCAGGGTTGAGCACCGTCAGAGCATTGTCGCCCATGAACTGCAGGATCTTCGCAGCAGCTTCGGCATCCTTGCTCGCCCGGACGATGTAAGGCGCCAGGGATTTCGTAAACAGCACCGACCCGGCTTTGTTGCGGTTGTGCCCTTCATCACCCATGTGCAGCGCCTCAGCCAGCAAGGCGCGCATATCGATGCCTCCGCTGAGCTCGATCGCCTTGCCCAGCACCGGCGCCATCACGTCTTCCATCCAGCGTAAGCGATCCAATACCTCTTCGCTGTACGCCCCATAGCGCAGCACCTTCCCATAGCCTTCGTTCAAGTTCGAATAGGAATAGTTGCCATGGGTCTTGTTCTCGAGGATATAGACCGACATCGAAGCGCTGATAATGCCCGCCATCGGTCCGACCGATTTGTGGTGGTGGCAGGGTTCTAGCTCGATCGCCCCCGATTCGACCAGTTCTTTTGCACCCGCCTCGTCCTTGGCTTTGCCCTCGAAGATCAAGGCTCCGGTGATCGCGCCGCGCATCGGTCCTGAGGCGCGCTCCCAGGTGATCGGCGGGCCGGCGTGCAAGAGCAGGTCATCTTGCATGCCGGGAATGACATCGATGGCCTTGCCCATCCCCACCACTAACGGGCGGGCCTCCATCATCCGTTGTGTCGTTTCAGCATTTGCTTTTTCTATATCCATTTACTGCCTCTCCTCGGATCAGGCTATGTGATTGACCTGCTCAGGTCTTGTTATTCTCGCGGGAACCGCTTCCCCGGCTCGAATTTCGAGCGTGCTTCTTTGAGGATCTCCTCGTACAGCTCCAGGTTGCGGTCCTCCAGGTGATCGAAGGTCTGCAGGCTTTTGCTGCCCCACGTGATGTAGCGCATTGGATCAGGGTCGAGGGTCGCAGCGATGATCTCCTCCGTCCCCCTTGCCTGAGCCAACCTCCAGGCGATTGGATTGAGGATCATACTGTGCCCAAAGCCGTAATTGCCGCGCGCGTCCGGTCCGACCAGGTTGCTGGCGACCACATATACGTGGTTGTCATATGCTCGAGCAGCGTTAGTGATATACCAGATATCGAAGCTGCGCTGGAGAGCCGAAGCCCTGACGATGATCTCGGCCCCTTTAACTGCCAGCAATCGCGAAAGCTCTGGGAAATCGCCATCGTAGCAGATGATCATGCCGATATTACCCAGCTCTGTCTCGAAAATATCCGCGCGGCTGCCCACTTTCACCCAGCCGCCGTGATCGCGACGTTCCCACGGGGCCGGGTGAGTCTTGTCGTAGATACCGATTATCTCCCCATCCGGTCCGATCAGGATCGCAGAGTTGTAAACCACACCCCGCTCTCCACCTCTCCGGTAGGAAGGCCATACCACGTGTGTGCCCAGCTCCCTGGCAGTTGCCTGGATCGCATTGGTAATCTTTCCAGGAGCATCGTCAACCAGGTCCCACAGCTCCTCCGGGGTGAGATCGGTTTCGTACCCGGTCGTCACCGTCTCCGGGAAGACGACTAACTCCGCATCGTAATCAGCGACCGCCCGCTTCAGCCAGCCAACCGCTTTGTCGATATTGGCCTGCACATCGTTCGGTTGGATGGCAATCTGCACGCAGGCAGCAACAAATTGCTTCAAGGGACACCTTCCTTTACCATACCTCTACTATGCCCTCACCAGGTATTTACCTGGCCTTCATACGCTCCAGGATGAACATCAACTTTTCGTTCCCGCTCGCCGGGGGGCGCCAATCCACCTGGATCACCTGCGCTTGCTGGCTCGTCAGGCTCTCCGTGAACGACTCCAGACCGACATTGATGGCTGCCAGGGGCAGTTTGAAGCGGGACAATTCCACAGGCATAATCTGCCCATCCCCCGGTCGGCTTTTACCGGCATTCAGAGACTGCAGCAGCCGTCCCACATAGCGCACGGATGCGTCGTTGCTGGTATCTACCAGCGCTCCCGCCTCTTCGAGCTGCTGTATCTGCCCATCCAGACCTTGCGGGTCTTCGTCTGTGCCGGACACGACTGCCACAACCTCCAGGTAACGACCGGCGGCGGCGGCCTTCTTCTTCACACGGGCGATGGCCGGAGCCAGCTCCCCGGCCGGGTCGGGATGTGCACCGTAGCCCAATACGACGTCCAGCAGGATGACGGCAACCTGTGGGTCGTCCGCTTCCTTCTCCAACTGGCGGATACGAAGCTCGTTATCCATCATCGGGTGCAGGCGTCCTACCGTGAACTCATCTTCGCCCAGATCGATGATCGTGTCAGCCCGGCTGACCAACGAGTTTTCCAGGCAGAACTTTTTATCAAGCGGGACGTTCGAATATACAGCCGGTAGGTAGTTCTGCAAGATGAGCAAGGCTTCATACGCCAGGGTGCCGCCCGAGAACAGGCCTCTCAGGTAGCGCTGCCCGGGTGCGAACCGCCCACTGTCCAGGTCGCTCAGCGGCTCCTCGACCGGGGCTTCGACCGAGGCCTCATACGAGGTCGATAACTCAACCGCCAGCTCTGCGGTCTCGTCGAAGGTGGTGGCAAAATGTACGTTATCCAGAACGTGGATCGGGGTGGAATAGCCGATGAAATACAGCACGCAGGGTTTACCGGAGCCTCGCACTGCCTGCACCAGGTCATCGGCAACTTTGGGGGACGGCGGCTTGGAGATCAAGACGATCACCTTCGTAACCGGGTCCCGGCTGAGCAGGTCCAGCCCCTGGCGTGCGGTTATCGCATTGACGGCTTCGGATAGATCGCGCCCTCCGGTCCCCAATGCCTGGGTGACGCCGCTGCCCAACTGGTGGATGCGGGAGCTCACCTGCTGCAGCCCAGTACCGGAAGCCGCTACGATCCCAATCGGACCATGGCGAACTTTGTTGGCAAAACCCAGCCCGATGCCATTCACAATGGCTGTACCGCAGTCCGATCCCATCACCAGCAGACCCTTGCTCGCCGCGGTACCTTTCAGCTCGATCTCATCTTCCTGGGAGACGTTATCGCTGAAGATGAATACATGCTTACCCAAATCCAGCGCCTGCCGGGCTACGCCCGCAGCATAACGTCCCGGCACCGAGATGAGCACCCACTGGGCATCCGGCAGCATTTTGGCTGCTGTTTCCAGGCTCTTCGGGCGATATTCTTCATCGACGCCGGTCGCTGCGGCGCACCGTGAGCAGCTCGTCTACTTTTTCGATCGCAGCTCTTGCGGAGGCTCCATCTTCGCCTTTGACAACGATCACCAGATCGTCTGCCCCCGCAGCCTGCGCCTGAGCGGGCAGCAAGCCGCTTTGTGCGAGGATATCTTTATTGGCTTCCGTTCCCATGACCACACCGGCATCAAGCACGCCTGCCAGCTCAACCAGGGAGCGCTGCAGCTGCATCAGCACCACTGAGTCATAATATGCGCCTGTCCGGATTTCAACTTCAGTTCCTGTCATCACTAATCCTAATAGGTCAATCTAAGACTTGAAAACGGGCAGCCTATGAGCCCATTTTCTTCACGTCAAATCACCTTCCGCTCCTTGAGCAGAGCGACTTTTTCCGTTGAATAGCCTAATAAATCTGCCAGTACCTCTTCATTATGTTCTCCCAACAGCGGGGGTGGGCGGTGCAGTCTGGCAGGAGTTTGTGACAATTTGTATGGAAAGCCAGGCAGGCTGACCCGTCCGGCGGTAGGGTGTTCGATCTCCACCTCGAACTCCCGATCTGCTGCCTGGGGGTGGTTGAATACATCTTGTATGCTGTTGATGGGACCGCTGGGGATATCGACCTCGTGCAGTTTTTCCAGCCACACCTGCGCATCGCGTTTGGCAAAAGCATCGTTCAAGAGCGCTGCCAGGGCTGCCCGGTTGGCAACACGGTCCTGGTTGGTCCGGAAGCGCGGGTCAGTTTGCAATTCCGGCTTTCCGACCACTTCGCAGAGCATCTCCCACTGCCTGGCATTGGCTGCACCGAGGGTGAACCAGCGGTCGCGCGCCCGAAACACTTCGTAAGGGGCGATATTGAAGTGCGCGTTGCCCATCCGCCTGGGTTCGACTTCACCGACCAGGTAGTTCGAAGCCACATTCGCCAGCAGCGCCACCGAGCTATCCAGGAGCGAGGTATCGATCAATTGACCTTGACCGGATTTTTCGCGCACGTGTAGTGCAGCCAGGATCGCCGTTGAAGCGAACATCCCCGTCGTGAGATCAATCATGGATACACCTACTCGAAATGGTGTCCCCTCTTCCGGTCCGGTCACTCCCATGATCCCCCCTTCTGCCTGGATGACAAAGTCGTATCCAGGCCTGGCAGCATATGGGCCATTGCGACCGTACCCGCTGATCGAGCAGTAGATCAGGCGCGGGTTCAAGGCGCGCAGTTCTTCATAACCCAGACCCATCCTCTCCAACGAGCCGGTGCGGTAATTCTCCACCAGCACATCGCATTTACCTGCCAGACTCTTGATGATCTCCTGTCCTTCTGAACTCTTTAAGTTGACGGTGATGCCGCGTTTGTTGCGGTTGATGGCCATAAAATAAGCCGACTCTCCTGGATAGATCGAATATGGATCACCGACAAAAGGCGGGCCCCACTGACGGCTTTCGTCCCCTTTCCCAGGCAGCTCCACCTTGATCACATCCGCACCCAGATCACCCAGCATCATACAGCAGTATGGTCCGGCTAAAGCCCGTGATATATCCAACACCCTGATATCTTCCAGAGGAAGCATTTTACCCTTTCTGAGTTGAACAGCTTGTATAGTTGGATCGATTATTTGTATAGATTATACAATGTGGGGGTTAATGGCGGTCTGCACTCGCCAATAACCCCCACATCTTACATAACATTATGGTGATCTCCTGGGGATAAATGATTTGGTTTTGGGCTTCAAAAGCTCAGGGAATGTCATTTGTCTCTTTTGCGGTGAAAGAACAATTCGTTGACGGATCGGAGACCAGGATATTCAATTCCACATCCATTATACGCATAAATGGCAGAAAATCAATCGGTATATGCCACATCACGGCATACTGCATGTATAATTATAGATGACAATGACCATCAATCTGGAACATTCAGACATCTATGAGACGTAAAATATGACAATCGATGCCCACCCAGAACTCCCCGAATTTGATTACATCCGACCTGCAAGCCTAGCAGAAGCCAGCCGGTTCCTGGCCCAGCATCAAGGGGAAGCGCGACCCCTGCTGGGCGGGACGGATATCTTCGTGCGTATGCGCGATGGATTCTGGCGCGACAAATACCTGGTGGACGTTAAGGACCTGGACGGTACAGGCGACTTGCTGTTTGACCCCGAAAGTGGTCTGACACTTGGCGCGGCGGTGAACATGAACCGGGTGATCGCCTCCCCCGACGTGCAGGAACATTATCCGCTGCTGGCCCAGGCCTGCCGCTCGGTCGCATCCTACCAACTGCGTACGCGCGCCACGGTGGTCGGCAATATCTGCAATGCCTCACCCGCCGGTGACACCATCGGCGCCTGCCTGGCATTCGGTGGCAAGCTGAACGTGCACGGCGTGGATGGATACCGGGAAATACCCCTGACGTCATTCTTCAAGGGACCCGGTAAGACCGCCCTCCAACCGGGGGATATCGTCACCAGTCTGAAGCTTCCCATCCCACCCGCTGGCAGCGCTGGCATTTATATCAAATTAGGTCGCAATACCTGGAGCGATCTCTCGATTGTGGGGGTAACCGCTTTCGGGTTCCCGGATGCGTCTGCGCCATCCGGCTGGGGCTTCCGTATCGTTTTGGCATCGGTCGCCCCGGTCCCCCTGATGGTCACAGCCGCCCATGATTACCTGGCTGCCACCCCGATCCACCCGGAGACGCTCAGCCAGGCAGCCCGCCTGGCACAGGACGCCTGTACGCCAATCGACGACGTGCGCGGCAGCGCCCGCTACCGCAAATCGATGGTGTTCAATTTGACCAGGAAAGCCCTGGAAAAAGTTTGGCAGATCATCGAGAAAAGAGAATAGAGTGCGGCAACCATGCTGCTATAACTATTCTCTATTCTCTGTTCTCTACTCTCGATATATGAAATGAGGCATACAATGACGATACACCGCATATCGCTGACCATTAACGGTGAATACGAGCAAGTCGATATATCATCGAACATGACTCTGCTGCAGATGCTGCGTGATAAACTGGCGCTGACCGGCACTAAAAACGGCTGCAACGCCGGCGAATGCGGCTCCTGCACCGTCATGATGAACGGTGAGCCGGTGAACAGCTGCATGGTGCTGGCAGTCGAGTGCGATGGCGCCAGCCTCAAGACGGTGGAAGGTCTGGCATCGGATGGTGTTCTCGATCCTGTCCAGGAGACCATCCTGGAGCACGGCGGCGTACAGTGCGGCTATTGCACTCCCGGCATCCTGATCTCCGCCCGGGCGCTGCTGGACCGCGACCCGGACCCCTCCGAGGAGGATATCCGCGAGGCGCTGGTTGGCAATCTCTGCCGCTGCACCGGTTATCTGCGCATTGTTGATGCAGTTAAAGATGCTGCATCCCGCCAGCTGGCCCTGACCAACTGAGGCAACCCGCCGAAACTATCTTAACTACAAGGGATCAGCTTGAACAGCGGTTTGCTTAAGCAATTCGCTGATAGCAGCACCAAGGTTTGCTGAATTTCTTTCAGCGAATTGCCCGAGAAGGAGAAAATAATGGTTACGAAGACAATGGATAAGCAGGCTCCCAGCCCGGTTGGTGAAAGCGTCCCGCGAGTCGATGCGCGTGGGAAAGTTATCGGTGCCGCGCTCTTCGCCGACGACCTGCAGTTCGGCCCTGGTCTGCTCTATGCCCGGGTCAAGCGCAGCCATCTGCCGCATGCGCTGATCAAGCGTATCGATACCAGCAAAGCACTGGCATTGCCAGGCGTGAAAGCGATCGCCACCGGTGAAGACACCCCCGGGTTCATCGGTCTGTACCTTCAGGACCGGCATATCCTGTGCCGCGACCGCGTGCGCTACGTAGGAGACCCGGTCGCCGTCGTTGCCGCGGCCAGCGAAGAGATTGCCGAAAAAGCGCTCGAGCTGATCGAGATCGATTACGAGCCCCTGCCGGGTGTGTTCGATCCCGAGGACGGCATCCTCCCGGATGCCCCGTTGCTCCACCCAGATCTGGGTGATTACGAGGTAGCCAATTTCATCTTTCCCAAGCCGGGCACGAATGTCGCCAACCACTTCCGCATCCGCAAGGGCGATATCGAGGCAGCCTGGCCTCAGTGTGCTGCGGTGGTCGAGCGCACGTACCGCATCCCCCAGGTGCAGCACGTCCCGATCGAGCCGCACGTCGCCGTAGCTCGCGCGGATGAAGGCGGTAAGATAACCTTGTGGGGCAGCTCGCAGTCGCCTTTCGCGCAACGTTATTTGATCGCCAAGGCGCTGGGCATCTCACAATCCAAGGTCCAGGTGGTTGCACCCTTCGTGGGCGGCGGGTTTGGCAGCAAAGCCGGGGTGAGCATGGAAGCCCTGGCAGTCGTTGTCGCTCTAAAAACCAACGGACGCCCTGTCAAGCTGCGCCTGACCCGGGAGGAGGAGTTCTACACCACTTTCGTGCGCCAGGGTGTGGTAGCGCATTTCAAGATGGGTTGCGACAAGGACGGCAATTTGCTGGCCATGGAGAACAAGTTCTACTGGGACGGCGGCGCATATACGGAATACGGCGTGAACATGACCCGCGCCGCCGGCTACAGCAGCAGCGGTCCTTACGACGTCCCCAACGTCAACACAGACAGCTACTGCATCTATACCAACCACCCGGTGACCGGACCGATGCGCGGATTCGGGATGCCCGAGATGCACGCTGGTCTGGAGCAGTGCATCGACGAGTTGGCGCACGCCCTGGGGATGGACCCGGTGCGGTTCCGCAAGATCAACTGCGTCCAGGGCGGCGACACGCTGGTCACCGGCATGACCATGCACCCCACCGGTTTGTCAGAGTGCCTGGTTAAAACAGCCGATGCCATCGGCTGGGGCAGGAAGGACCCGCCCAGCGCGCCCAACAAGCGCCGCGGCAAGGGTATCGCCTTGATGTGGAAAGCGCCCGCCATGCCGCCCAACGCCGGATCGAGCGCCCGGGTCGCCCTGAACGAGGACGGGACGGTCACCGTTACGGTCGGCGGGCAGGAGATCGGCCAGGGCTCATTCACCATCGCTGCCCAGCTGGCTGCTGGGGCTCTCGGTGTGCCGATGGATTGGGTGCAGGTGGCGGACACTCTGGATACCGATAAGAGCCCCTATGAGTGGCAGACGGTCGCCAGCCGCCTGACCTGGAGCATGGGCAATGCCATCGTTGCTGCTGGTCAGGATGCCCGCCGGCAGATCCTGGAGGTCGTCGCCCAGGCCTGGGAGGAGAACCTGGACGATCTGGACATCATCGATGGCAAGGTGGTTTCTTATAAGTCGGAGGAATCGATCTCCCTGAAGAATATTGCCATTTACGGAATCCCCCTCCCAAACGATCAGGGCTGGGTCGGCGGGCCTGTGCTCGGACGCGGAAATTTTATGCCCACCTATGTCACCGGCCTGGACCCGGAGACCGGTCAGGGGCCGCGGGCAGTCGTACATTACACGACCGGCGCTCAGGCAGTCGAGGTCGAGGTCGATATGGATACCGGCAAGGTCGAGGTGATCCGCGGCGCGGCGGCCTTCGACGTGGGCAAAGCGATCAACCCCGATATGGTCAAAGCCCAGATCGAGGGCGGTCTCGTGCAGGGTATCAGCACAGCCTTATTCGAAGGGCTGCAGCTCAAGGAAGGCGTGCTGCAGAACCCCAGCTTTGTCGATTACCGCATCGCCACCAGCACCGATGTCCCGCTCGATATTAAATCGATCATCGTCGAGGTCCCCCAGGACGATGGTCCGTGGGGAGCGCGCGGTGTTGGCGAGCATTCCATGGTCCCGACGATACCGGCGATTGCCAACGCAATCTTCGACGCTATCGGCATCCGCGTCGGTGCCCCGCCCTACACTTCCGAGAAAGTCTATCTGGCAATGCAGGACGCCGGTTTGGTTGATTGATGAACACGGATAACGTAACGCTGACTACTTGAGCAGTGATATGCGAAAACCGCGAAGGAGCAAAGAACGCGAAGTATTTTAAAGCAGCAGACGTTATTGGAGACCGGGTAAAGCCTATGGATATCGAGGATGTTGCGAGTCAAATTGTTGACTCTGCCATTAAAGTTCATCGTGCGCTTGGGCCAGGTTTGTTGGAGTCCGCATACCAACAATGTCTTGCTTATGAGTTGAGGCAGCGCAATCTTAATGTTGCCATTGAGGTTCATCTTCCAGTTACGTATGAAAGCACCAAGATTGATGCCGGATACCGGGTAGATATGATAGTGGAGGATTGAATTATTGTAGAAAACAAGACCGTTGATCGCATCGCAGCTATTCACGAAGCTCAATTGTTGACCTATCTGAAGCTCTCTGATCTCCATCTCGGCTTCCTGTTAAACTGGAATGTTAGTTTGATGAAATTTGGGATAAAGCGCATTGTGTATAAATTACCCGAACGACCCAATCTTGAGGAAAATATTTAAAAAACTTTGCGCTCTTCGCTTCTTCGCGGTTAATCACTGCGATCATCATAAAAACGGAGGTTACAATGAAATTCATCGACTTAACCATCCCATTGGGGATAGCCACCCCGCCCTGGCCTACGTATGAGCCGCTACAGGTGAAGTACTTCAAGCGCCTGGCGCCCAACGGAGCCAACGGGCAGCTGGTTACCCACTCCAACCATCTGGGCACCCACCTGGACGGCGAGATCCACTTCCACACCCCGGGCAAGGACATCGCACCGCTGGAGATGGACTACCTGGTGCACGAAGGCGCGGTGGTCGACCTGAGCGACGTGTGCGGCGACTACGACGTCTATACAAGTAAGATGGTCGAGGAACGCGTCGAAGTCCGGGAGGGCGATATCCTCATCATCCACACCGGCTACCACCACTTCGGCTGGGATATGCCCACCGCCGACGAGATCCGCTATATGGTCAAACACCCCGGGCCAGACCGTGAGTTCGCCGACTGGGCGAAAGCCAAGAAGCTGCGCTGGCTGGCGGTGGACTGCGGCAGCGCTGACCACCCGATGAACACCATCATCCGCGACTGGATGCCGCGCCAGACGCGCCAGGCGGAGAAAGTGTTCAAGAAGAAATTCAACTCCAGCGTGGCAGAATTCTTCGATGACACCAAGTACCAGCTCATGCACCTCGAAATGTTCCCGCACGGCATCATCCACGCTGAATGCATCGGCGGCGACATCGACCTGCTGGTCAACCGCCGGGTGACGATCGGCTTCTTCCCCTGGCGTTTCGTCGATGGCGAATCGAGCATCGGGCGCTGCGTGGCGATGGTTGATGACGACGAATACGAACGACTAATGCAGGTCAAAGCTGGTCTTCCAAAATCCCACTTCGGCGACGCCTACGACCCAAAACATGTCGAATCGATCAACCGGCTCAGCGATGCCAACCTGGCTTGAGCCACACCTTAATCCCTATCCCTTATACCTTAAGGAGGTAATCAATGCCAATTGATATGGAACTAGAGCAGGTACTGCGACCCCACCAGTACGACATGAAACCCTATCCCGAAAAATTCATCACCCTGGCGAACGGCAAGACAATGGTCGTGCGGCAGGCGCAGCGCGAGGACGTGCCTGAGATCCTCAAATCCGTCCACCCGTGCCTGTTCATCGACCGCGACTACTACGATATCGTCAGCGCCCGCCTGTACGGCGAGCTGCTCGCCTGGTCCCGCCACCGGGTGAAGAGCGCCTACTGCATCATGGGACAGATAGATGGCTATCTGGTCGGCATCGTCAACGGGCGCATGGAGACCGAGAAGCAGGGCATGAGCTACCACACCCTGGCGATCGACCGCGGCCTGCGCATCGGCTCGCACCTTTTCGCCGCCAAGATGGAATACCACATCGAATATCTCGAGCAGGACGAGGTGCTGATCGTGGCCGAGAGCCCGATCGGATTCCGGCGCTGGATGATCGAGTACCCGCTCGATCCCCACCAAGATCCCGCACGAGCTGGGCGGCGGCGACTCGTGGATCCTCACCCGCGAGACTTATTTCAAAGCCAAGCCGCGCCTGGTGGTGGGCGAGCGCCCGGTCCCGCAGAGCTTGATGGCAGAAGCAAAAGCCGATATCAAGTTCGCAGATGAAGAAACGATCCGCGAGCATATCGCCGGATTGAAAGGGAGATAAGACGATGAGAGACGTAGCGATCATTGGCGTCGGCATGATCCACTTCGGGCGGCGTGACGAAGATACCCTGATGGATATGCTGGCTTATGCCTCGCTGAACGCCCTGGACGATGCCGGTCTGGGAGATAAGACCGTCGACGCAGTCTATGTCGGCAATATGGGCGGCGGCATCCTTCCGCACCAGACCGCAGTTGCCAGCTCGCTGGTAGACCGGCTGAGCCTGCTGCCGGCAGCCGCCGAGACAGTCGAGAACGGCCCGGCTTCCGGCGGTTCGGCGGTCAAGAACGGGCTGCTGGCGGTCGCCTCCGGTTATTACGACACCGTGCTGGTGGTCGGCGGCGAGAAGATGCGCGATGTGACCGGCTGGCGGGCGACCGATTTCGTCTCCACCATGACCCACCCGACCGCAGAATACCTCTACGGCGTCACGCTGCCCGGTATGGCAGGCATGTTCACCCGCCTGTACATGGAAAAATACGGCCTCACGCGCGAGATGCTGGTGTCGGTTGCGATCAAGAACCAGGAGATGGGCGCGCTGAACCCCTATGCCCACGTCGAGATGGCGATCACCAAAGAAGGCATCTTCGATAACCCGGCCTCGATCGTCAACAACCCGACCATTGCCGACCCGCTGCACCTCTACGATGCCTGCCCGGTCAGCGATGGCGCCGCAGCGCTGGTCATGGTCCCGCTGGAGAAGCTCAAGAACTCCGCCAAACCGCCGGTCGTCATCGCCGGATTCGGGCAGGCCACCGACACCCAGACCCTGCAGGAGCGCGAGGATCCGACCGACCTGAAGGCCGTCACGCTGGCAGCCAAGCAGGCCTTCGAGATGGCCAAGCTCAAGCCCTCCGATATCGACGTGGCCGAGCTGCACGATGCCTTCACCATCCTGGAGATCGCCGAGAGCGAGCACGTCGGCTTCTTCAAGAAAGGCGAAGGCGGCAAAGCTGCCCTGGCAGGCAAGACCAAGCTGGGCGGGAAGATCCCGATCAACCTGTCCGGCGGGTTGAAGGCGCGCGGCCACCCGGTCGGCGCGACCGGCGTGGCGCAGGTGGTGGACATCGTCTAGCAGCTGCGCCATGAGCTGCCGAAGAGCGCCAGGTCAAGAACGCCAAGAACGGTCTGACGGTCAACTTCGGCGGGTTCGGCAACAACGTGCTGGCCTTCGTGCTGCGGAGGGTACAGGCATGAAAAGAGAGATCGAGATCACTGCATACAAATGCAAGAAGTGCGGCAAGCTGCACTATCCCATTCCACGACCGCTGCCTGGACTGCAAAAGCCGCGAGTTCGAGGAGATCAAGCCGCAGGGGAACGCCAAACTGCTGACCTACACGCGCATCTTCAACCTGCCCTGGGGCTTCGACGAGCGCTACCTGATCATCGGCGTGGTCGAGTTCGAGAACGGTGTCCACGCCATGGGACAGATCGACGTGGACGAGAGCGTCAAGCTGAAGCTCGGCGCGACCTTACTGCCCACCTGGGCGCCGGTGCGCCACCAGTACGGCGAGGACGTGTACGGCTTAGTGCTGGAACCGATGTAATATAGGGAAAAATCCAGTTGAAATGAACGAATGGGGCTGGTGACGATACCAGCCCCATTTAGATACTTTCTTGACTGCAATATTTTATTGATGGTTCCTTCGCTCTATCCAAACACGATGGAATCGCTAGAACTCCGCCTCAATGGTATAGAACTCAGCACGTCCCGATACGAAGGGGTTTTCCATCACTGCTTCCTGCATCTCATCGAACTCGGGGCTGGAGAACATCTTCGCCCTGGCCTGCTCCCACTCCGCCAGGCTCTCGACTTCGAACTCCTGCACGACGGTATCGAAGGACCCGCTCAGGTCGGTCAGGATGCGCATGCGCAAGTCCTTACCCAGGACCTTCTGCATAAGCTCCGCACCCTGCTCGAATTGCTTGGCGACTTCGCCCGCTTTGCCCCACTTGGCTTGGAATACCATCCGTACGAGTATCATGATTTCTCCTTTTCAGTTGTTGGATTGACGATAATTACGGTTCATTATATCCCGATTAACGCCGTAGACCAATGGAAATGCCAAGGGAGCGGCGCTATGGCGGACTATTCCTCTTTCTCTGTTGCTCGGACGGCTTCCAGGATAAATGGGTAGATATGCTCCACCATGACGGCATAGCCCTCCGCGGTGGGATGGATGAAGTCGGGCTGGTTCAGATCCGGGTTCGCAGCCACCCCTTCCAGCACGAATGGGATCAGGATCGAGCCGTGCTTTTCTGCCACCGCAGGATAGATCTCAGCGAACTCGATGGTGTAGTCCTGGCCTAAATTCTGGATGATCTGCAGCCCGGCGATGACAACCACCACCCCGCTGTCGGTAAATCTGCGGGTAATCTCGTCGATATTCTTCCGGGTAAGCTCCAGGTCAACCCCTCGCAAGGCGTCGTTGGCGCCAGTCTCCACGATCACGATATCCGGTTCGGTGTTCAGCATCCAATCGAGGCGAGCCAGGGCAGAGGTCGAAGTTTCACCACTGATGCCCCCATTGATTACCTCAACAGCATACCCATCTGCTCGAAGTTTACGCTGCAATTGTGCGGGGTAATTCTCTTGCAGAGTCCACCCCGAACCCCTCCGTTAGGCTGTCACCGAAAGCGAGGATTACAAGCTTTGTTTGAGGCGCTGTGCTGCTGACAGGTGCAGTAGAGTACTCACTCTGGGATGCGGCTGCACAGGCGCTCAATACCCATAAGACGACGATCAGCAGTGCTTTCTTGCAGAAACTTTCAGTATTCATGCTTCATTCAACAGACTGTTCGCGCAAAAAGGTGATCGGTTTCTTCTTTAATATCGAGACAGAAGCCAGCAGCCCGACCACGGTGACCAGCCCCACGCAAAACAGCATCAAGAGGATGCTGGACCCCCAGTACGCGGTATAAGACAGCTCGAATACCTGGCTGACAAGAATCCAACTCGCCAGCTGAGATAGGAACAAGGCTAAAAACGCGCTCACCAGTCCGATGAATACATTTTCCAGGGCGAAAACACGCAGCACAAACCGGCGTCTGGCGCCCAAGACTTTGTAGTAGACAGACTCCTGGATGCGTGCAAACCGTGTGGCTAACACCGAGCTGATAATGATCAGCACCCCGGCGATGATGCTAAAAAGGGTGAAGAAGCGGATCACGACGGTGATATCCCTGACCAGACCAGCCAGCAGGTCGATGGCTGCGCCAATATCGATCACCGTCACATTGGGGTATGCGGCAACCAGCCGGTTCTGGAACCCGGGCACTTCGCCTTCCGGGAGGGCGGCTGTAGAGACGATCGTTTGTGGCGCGTTGATCAGATCCACCTCGCGCAGCACAAAATTAAATGCAGGTCCAAAGCCTTCTTCCTCCCTCTGAAAAGCGCGGATGCTGGTTACCTGAGCGTCCAGGGGCACGCCCTGAATCTCGAACCGTATCCTGTCCCCAATGTTAAAAGGATAGATCTCCAGCAAAGCGTCGGAGATGGACACCTGAGCCACGCCCAGCTCCTCAGCAGAGTACATTCCTGTCCCACCAACCAGCCGCTCGGATGGGCCCAGCTTGTCACGGTAGGTTATCGGGAACATAGAATCCAGCTCGGGTGGTCCGTTTGGATTGGGACCGCGATTTCTATCCAACCCGCCATCCGCGCTGCGGACCACTTCTTCGCCATTGATCTGCTGGATGCGCGCCCGCACCAGAGGGATGAATTCGGTGTCCTCACCCAGCATACCGCGGATACCCTCACGTTGGTCAGGTTGGATGTCCAGCAGAAGGACATTAGGTGCATCTTCTGGATATGCACGCACAAAAGAGGCATCCAGGTTTCTTTCGATGAGATAAATGGTAAACAGCACCGAGAGTGAAGCCGCTAAAGTCACGATAATCCAGGTGGTCGCATTGCGTGGTCGGAACAGGCCGCGCAGCGCCTGCCTGACATCCAGCGAGGCGATTTTTCGCCCCTTCAGCACATACAGTATCGCCCGGGTTAGAAATGTAATGATCAGTATCAGGCTTACCACGCCCACTGCAAAGTAAGCTGTCCTCAGCGTGTTATGCAGATAACGGAAGGTCATCACGCTCAGAAAGAGCAGTATCAAAGCCTGAGCGAAGAAGAATACCCAGCCTGCCGCGGCTTCACTGGCTTCTTTCCGGAAAATATAACGCGGCTTGACTCCCTGGAGCTGGTAGATGGGCAGGAATGTGAAGATGGTAACGACCAGGAACCCCAGCAGCACCCCCTCGAAAATTGCCCTTACAGACAGGATAAACTCAACCTGCGGGGGAAGGAACGGTGCGAAGATGACCGGGAACAGCCACTGCAAGATCACTCCTAAGCTTAATCCCAGGGCTGTCCCCACCAGACCAAGGATGTGGGCAACCCCGAAATACTGGATCATGATGAAGCGCCCCGTAGCTCCATATGTGCGCAGAATTGCAATCGTCGCTTCCCGCTCGCGAATAAAGGAGCTGAGCGAGCTCTGTATCCCGATACCGGCTAACAGCAAAGTGAAAATCCCGATCAGACCCAGGAAATTCAGGAAATCTTCGAAAAAACGCTGCACCATGAACTGGTTGGTGCGAAAAGTATCCACCTGCACCTGGCGCGGGTCGACTGCCTCTGTCAGACGTGCGGCAACCACATCAACCTGTGACTTATCCGATACCTGCACCAGCGCCCGGTAGCTCACCCGGCTGCCGAGCCTGATCAGAGCAGTGCCTTCCAGATCACTGGTTGCGATGAAGATCCGCGGCCCAATGTTGAAAAGATCAACAGCCTGATCCGGCTCGCTGACCACCACATCTGCGATGGTCATGGTCAGATCCCCGACACGCAGCGAATCGCCAACCTGCAAGCCCATCCGGTCCAGCAGGCTTTGGGCGACCAGAATATCTCCGCTCTTCAAAACCTGGCTGAACTGCTGACCGCTCTGCAAGCCCACTTCACCGTAGAACGGGTAGCCGGGCTCGACCGCTTTGATCTCGGTCAGCAGGCTGTCCTCACCATCCACGACCCGTACAATGGTGAGGAACTCGTACGTACGGGCCACATCAACACCATTCTCCGCACGCAGCTCATCCAGTTCATTGATCAGCGAATCATCGAAGGGAAAACTCGACTCAACCACGATATCGCCGGACAGGAATTTCCTGGCGTCACGCAGCAGGGCATTGTTGATGCTTTCCCCAAACCCCCCGATCGATACCAGGGTAACCAGGGACAGCGCCACACAGGCCACAAATACGATGGTTTGTTTAGGCGAGCTGGTAATTTGACGGTACGCGAATCTACGGTGCATCATACGTTCACGAAAGTAGGAGTATCCTTCAACAGGCTGGAAGACCGGCTCCCGCACAATTTCCCCATCCTGGAGCGGGATCACCCGGTCAGCCATCCTGGCAATTTCCATATTATGGGTGACGAGCACCAACGTGGTTTTCTTTTCCCGGTGCAGCTCGAACAGCAAATTCAAGATCTCGGTGCTGTTGGCAGTGTCCAGATTTCCGGTCGGTTCATCTGCAAAGATGATATTGGGCTGGTTGATCAATGCCCGGCAGATGGCAACCCTCTGCTTCTCTCCCCCGGACAGCTGGTGGGGGAAATTGTCCGCCCGCTCCCATATTCCCACCCGTCTCAGCAGAGCCTCAGCTTTTGCGTAAGCCTGCGGGTCGCGGTTCAGCTCGGCCGGGAATGTGATGTTCTCCATGGCAGTCAGCGAAGGCACCAGATGGAAGGATTGGAAGACAAAACCGATCGTGCGGTTGCGCAACGGGGCAAGCTCATCTTCCGTTTGGTCGGTAATATCCCGGGATTCCACGAAGATGCGCCCGCGTGTGGGCTGGTCCAGGCCGGATAAGATGGAGATCAGCGTGGACTTCCCGCTGCCGCTGCTGCCCACGATGGCTACCACCTCCCCAGTCTCTATTTTCAGGGAGATATCTTTCAGCACGTCGATCTTCCTGTCACCGATCGTGTAGGTCTTGGTTATGTTTTGAGCTTCGAGTACGGGCATTTTGGTATCCGAGGAAGTAACTGAATGATTTACGAGGGTAAGATAAGCGAGAGGCCGGGAATGCCCCCATGCTGTACACTCGGGGTAAGATCCGAGTGCATTTACGCCATAATGATTATCAATTTTATCTACAAACGGGCGGAAACCTTTGATGAATAGCGAACTCTAATGAAATGCTAAATAACGTCAGTTTGGATGACGATCAAAGATGCGGCAGATGTTGTTCTTCTACGATCCCAACCCAAAGAGCCGCCGCGTGTATTGGTTGGCGAACTTGCCTTCAGGGTCATGCACTGCGACCAGCTCCAGGAAGCGGGTGAAGCTCTCCCCGTGCAGCCTGCGCATATCCTCTTTTGTAAGGCTGGCGTTCCACTTCCCGAGATGTGGGCGGGCGCCGGTCTCCCTGATCACATCTTCGGTGGCTGCGTAGAGCTTCTCGAAGCCGGTCGAATTCGGCGCAAATCAGGTCGATCCAGGTCGAGCGCCGCTCGCGTCCCGGCCCGACCAGGGTGCGGTCGTGATCACCCGGTGTGAAGCGCACCTCGAAGAGCAGGTAAGGCAACCCGCTGGGATACAGCTCCTCGTACAGGTGCAGGAGGCGCCGGCACATCTCGAAGGTATCTTCATAGGGTAATGCGAACTCCAGCTCCTGGTGCAGCGGGTAGATCGTGCGATTGTGTGCTTTGTGGCTTTCCATCACCAGATGCGTGCCCAATTTCAGGCTGTACAGACGCGGATGCATCTTCGATAGCCAGCCCTTATAAGCGCCTAGATTGCCGATCCAGGTCGCTATCAGAGCATCCAACGACGTGCTAAGGAACTCTCGTTGGGGTCCCAGGAGAGATTTCCTCTTCTCCGTCCGGTTCCAGGTGCCGATCTGGCATACCTCGCTGAAGGGGAAAAGGTACAGGCTGAAGTGGTCGTTCTCCTCCAGTATCCGGTCGATATTGGCTTCGATATACGACAGGTCGTACATCAGGAATTCCTGCTCCAGATTGAAGCGCTCGACCGCCTGCACCGTCACCTCCGAGATAATGCCCACTGCCCCTACTCCGCCAATGGCAGCTTTGAAAAGGTCATCATCCGGCCGGCATTCGTGCACATCCCCATTGCCGTCGATCAGCTTCAGGCGCACCACCGCCTGGCTGACGAATCCCCAGTCCCTGCCCGTGCCGTGCACATCCGTGGAAAGGATGCCGCCGATGCTCTGTGCATCATGGGAAGGCAGCGCGGCAAAAGCCAGTCCATCATCCAACAGCGCCCGGGTGATCTCCCGGATGCGCGTGCCGCCCTTGACCGTCAGCTGCTTCTTCTCCAGGTCTTTCGATACCAGACCGCGGTACATATCCAGAGAGACCAGCGTATCCTCGGCAACCACGCCTTCATTGAACGAGTGCCCGGATCCGTAAACTCTCAAGCCGCGCGAACTCTTCACCAGCTCGATGATCTCAGCTTCGCTGGTCGGCTGGACGAAGCGCCTGGGTTCATACCGGTAGCGCCTGGCCCAATTCCTGAACACACGCCTGCTCACCCTGCCTTCCAGCCAGATATAATTCCCAAAAGTGATCGCGTTCAGCAGGATATTGAAAGTCGTGGCAAGCGCCACGTAAAGATAGCTCCTGGCATCCATCATTCGGCTTCCTTCATAACTGCATTAGCATCGTGTAGCAGACAGCAGTGCCGTCCAGGACCAGCGTCTCATCCACGAGATAAACGCGCGTGTCCAGGACTGTGATCGGCTTATCTGCACGAACCTTCGTGACCTCCACCTCTCCGGTGATCGTATCACCCGGGCGCACGGGCGATTTGAAGCTCCAGTTCACCTGCAGGAACACCGTCCCTGCACCCGGCAAATCTTCGGCGACGACCGCATTCAGGATAGCACTGATGATGCCGCCCTGTACTACGATGCCGCCAAAGCGTGTGGCTCGCGCGGTCTGCTCGTCATAGTGCAGCGGGTTGCGGTCGCCGCTGATCTCGGTGAACAGCTCGATGTCCCGAGCGGTGATAGCCCGCGACCGGCGCGCCACCTGCCCGACCTGCGGCATCCCATTCGGCCATACTGTGGTTATTTGTGCCATGCTGTTATTAAATCCACGCCCCTCTTGCATCATATGTCTGTATGCCCCATGCTCGCCTGCACCATACAAAAAAAGCAGCGTTATTACACCGAAGCAGAATCCCCAAAATGATCATGGCTGAAATAGTGGGTATATTTAGATTATTTAACCCGTATTGATCTAAATTATTATAGCATAAGCTGGTGGGTCTGGATCGTTTCGATTACGACCTTTTTACCCCAAGCGGATCCATCTCTTCGTAGATGATATTCCCCCACACACAATCCGAACTAGCGAGTTTGCCGGTACTTCGGCACAGAAACGCCTTCCAACACCGCAACCACATTCCCTTCCAGGAGTGTATCTTCGAATGGCAGCGCTGTCCCGCGCCTCTCCGGCGGGACGGATAGAAAGGCGGCGCGGATCTGCTCTATAGGCGCTGTCAGCATCGCGTTCGCCCGGCCGCGCCCCCCCTTGCGAGCATCTTCTATTGCCATTCTCCGCAAAAACGGCGCGGGGTGTGCTGTACTGTTGGTCATCATGGATTGGCATAAAGCCGGATCAAGGACCTGAACTTCGTACACCCTGTATATTCGAATGGTAGGAGCACCGCCGGCGCGTATGTTCCCGGTGGGAGCGGGCTGGTTTTCTACAACAATCCTGTACAGCTCGACTGCATATTGTTCCGGTTTAAGCTGGATTCCCAGCGCATCGTCGAACTCTTCTACAAGCTCTCTGGCAGGGTCAAACTCCAGGTCCTGCCCACCCCCTTCAGCCATATTCTGCAGGCAGAACTCCCGCACCTTACCCCAACTCGCCGGTCGGATGAAGATGCGGAAATCTCCCTCGGAGCGGGAGCACCGGCTGTCGTAGTTGAAGCCGCCGGAGATTGTTTGCAGTTCACCGGGATTCAAAATCTGGATCGCACCTCCGAAAGGCTGGGCTTTGACCTCCACTATGGGATCCTTTCCTGCTGAGACCAGGGTCGCCTTATGCTCCAATGCGAGCATCGGGATGCCATCAATCGGATGGGGGAAGACGACTCGGGAGAGTGTGGAAACGCTTACGCGCAGGCTCAGTTCATCTGTAGGTCCAACGCACTCATGCCCCTTTGATGGCATAGGCAATCGCCTCTTCAACGCTCATTGAGGCCCCCTTCACCCAAAGCTCTTCGAACCTGTCCCCGAGGGCTGAGCTGCATGCGGTCTACTGCGCGCTCGATCTCTACACGGTCTGCCGGCCACCAGGCACCATCAATAGCCTTTAGCTGGCTTTCGGCAGAACCGAGCAGAGGCGCAGCCCACTCGGGGTTCCCTTGCTCTGCTGCCAGGCCGGCCAGCCCGGCCAGGCATTCAGCAATACCGCGATGGTTGCCCAGCTTCCGAAAATCGTTCAGACTCTCCAGGAACAAGGACTGCGCTTCCTCGAAATTGCCTTTGTGCTGTGCGATGTAGCCAAAAGTGTGCACCAGACGCGCCTGGTCGCCTTTCGCATCCGCTTGCTGGTATAAATCAAAGGTCCGCCGGTAAAAGTCTTCCGCCTTATCATAATCTCCCTGAGTGCGGGCGACCTCTCCGTAGTTGCTATACCCAAAAGCCATGCTCCATACGTCACCGGAATTCATCAAGTACGGCGTGGCCATGTCTAACCATTGGGTAGCCTGCTCCGGATCCCCCAGCCCAAGGGAAACATTGGCGAGATGCACCAGGGTTGTCCCTTTCATCAGGGGTTGATCCTGCTGATCATATAGCTCGACCGCATCCACCAGATGGGAATAGGCTTCTTTATCCTTGCCTTGATTGATTAAATGTAACCCCATAGCCCAGATTGGCCATGGATAATCCGGTATCAAAGCCAATCCTCTGGCTCATTTCAAAACCTTCTCGAGAATGTCTTGCCGAGAGTATCAGGTCACCCGACCACATAGCCAGATAGCCGCGTCCGACAAGCGCCAGGGCGCGCACTGGTGATATCGCCCAGCCCTTCCGTAGCTGCCAGCGTGCGCTCGGTCCACTCGCACCCCTCCTGTAAATAGCCGTAGCGGTACCAGAACCAGGTCAGCTGAAGCATCATGGTGATTACCAGAAGGACACCCTCATCCGGATGCTGGAGAGCCCAAGAGAGGGCGGCGCGGTAATTGTCGTGTTCTTCATCAAATCGCTGCAGCCACATCGTAGACTCGGCACCATAGGTCCCCTCACCCATACCGCCCGCAGAAGCTGCCAGCTGGGCAAAACTGTTGCAGTGTGCCCAACTCAACTCGGTCATGATGCCAGCCTGGTCGGCTTTTTCGAGCGCGTATTCGCGGATTGTCTGCAGCATATCGAAGCGCGGCTCGTTGCTGACCGAGCGAACCTGGCGCAGCAAGCTGTCGTTCAGCAGCGACTCGATACCAGAAAATATGTCAACTTCACCCAGTGGCTCGCAGATCTTTTCGGCAGCTTCCAGCGTGAATCCACCGGCGAAGATCCCCAGGCGTGTGAACAGGGCTTGTTCTTCGGGTTCGAGGAGCTGGTAGCTCCAATCGATGGTCTGGCGCAGGGTCTGCTGCCGGTCGGGTAGATCTTTTGCGCCTCCTACCAGGATGTTCAGGCTCTTGTCCAGGCGCTTGAGCAGAGCCTGCGGGGTAAATATCTTGATTCGGGCGGCGGCGATCTCGATCGCCAGGGGAAGACCATCCAGCCGGCGGCAGATCGCCACGACCGCTGCCTGGTTCTCCTCTGTGAGCTCGAAGCCAGGCCGGACCGTCCTTGCCTGCTGGCAGAAAAGCGCAACCGCTTCGTATTCAAGAGTCTGATCCATGGACTGGAGTGCCTCCGGAGGCGTATCCAGCGGGGAGACCGGATATTCATGCTCCCCGCGCAGGTGCAACGGTATCCGGCTGGTGACCAGAGCCTTAACCCCGGGAGCAGAAGCAAGCAGCTGCGAGATATCCGTGGCGGCTTGGGTGACCTGTTCGAAATTATCGATGATCAGCAGCATCTCACTGGCTGCCAGATAGACGATCAATGATTCTAACGGTGGTCGACCGCCGCCCTCCCGTATTCCCATCGTGTGCGCGATGGTCGTCGATACCAGAGACGGGTCGCTGACCTGGGCCAGGTCGATGAAGTAAACACCCTGCGGGAAACTGTCCAGCAAAGCCCTGCCTGCTTCCAGCCCCAGACGGGTCTTGCCGGTCCCGCCCGGACCTGTCAGCGATACCAGCCGCACCTCCGGGCGCAGGAAAAGCTCAACCACTTCCTTTAATTCGGTCCTTCGCCCGATGAAGTTCGTCGGCGGTGCTGGTAGATTGGTGAGTGGTTTGCCGGGCAGGGAAGCCTGGGTGACATCTGCTCCCGGCAGGTTCTCGATCCCACCTTCGGCGTACAGCTGGCTGGCAGCAGCCGGCATGGGCAGACCGAACAGCTTGAGATACTGCTTCAGGTTGGCCGCGGCATAGACGAGCCCCGCCAGACGTATCTCATCCGGCTGGCCGGCTTTGTGGCAGTAGCTCAATCCCGCAGCCGCTCCCGCCAGCCAATACTGCCCCCACAGGTCGTCCTCCAAGCTGGGATGGCTGCCCCGCACCCATTGATCGAAGGTGACTCGTCCGCGCGTATGGCTGCATTGACGCCCGCCATTTCGATGGGCGCCTGGTCGGCTTCCAGGATGTCATGCTCACTGAGGCGGATGATCAAATCTTCGGCACGCGTGTACGACCCGTGTTCGATGGCGTGAACCAGGTAAGACATCTCCAGGTAGCGTTGGTCGTACAGGAGCGGCATATTCTCTTTGAACAGTGCGAAATCGATCAGGTAATAGCCTTCCAGCTCATCGCCCTGGCGTGAGAACTTCGCCAATATATTGTTCGTGTTCAGATCGCTGTGCTGCAGCCCAAAGATAGCATCCCCTGGCCTGATCCCGGCCCAGGCACCTGTATCTCTGGCATAGTACAGTGGATTGGGGAGTACATTGCCCTGGATGATAACCCCGGGAGTGTCAGGTCGCAGGCGGCAAACCTCAGTTAAGAAAGCCTCGATTTTCTGACCCGCATCCAGGCGAAATCCAAGCCATTTCTGCATCAAATCCCGCGGGTGGTCGATCTGCTCGAACTGCAGGTCTGCATTCCATCCCTCCAGTAAGATGCGGTTGGTCGTCGAGAACAGGCTCTCGATCCGGCTCTGGCGCCTGTAGCTCGAGAGCGTGCGGTAGTTGTGCAGCGATTGACCGGCAATCGAATAAAAGATCGCCAGCGCGTTAGCAGCCTCCACCCGCTCGTACGCCATATCCGGGATATGCAGCCTGGCAAATTCAGGGGGAGACATTTGCTGGACAGCTTGATGGCGGGAGATCTCATCCGAGGAAGACATCGGTCGCTTCCGGTCGAGCTTCAAGATTAGGTGTTCCACTTTGCTGGAATCTGTAGAAGCAACCCGCACCAGATAGATGATCGCACCCGACCACCCGCCGGCTAACTCCTGGAGCGGGGCGATGGCGATCTTGTGCCGCTCTTCTGCGAGCTGAATGACTTGTTGGTATTCTGGCGGCAGGGATTGGAAGCTCAAGACAGATTCCGGCATAGGACTGACCTTTCACAACCAGAGGGTATGGCCGTTAATCGGGCTAAGAGGATTATAGCATCACATTGCTTTCGGCTGCCCAGGTGATTAAGTGGTCGGATAGTCCATCGTTAATTGTTTGCAGGAACATAAGGAAAACCGCCCGAGAAAATCGAGCGGTTAGCTGAGCGGTTATGCAACTATGTAGCAGCAACCCACCCCAGATCTGCTGCGGATCACCCCCTGGAAAATGCTGTTCGCCCTTAGGTGCTGCTACTCGTCTGAATGAATCTCTACCCGACCCGTCATGCCCGGGCGAATATTCAATTCGTTTTCATTCAGCACCAGCACCACGGGGAATGTCGCCGCATCGCCCACAGGCTCGCCCGCCTGCCACCCGATGCGCAGAACCTCAGCATCGATGGGATCATCGGGGTAAGCTTTCAGGATGACCACCGCTTTTTGCCCTGGAAAGATCCGCGCCAGGTCGCGCTCGCTCAAATTGGTGGTGTGGAACTGCATCAGATTTGTGTCCAGCAAGGTAATAATGGGCGTGCCGCCTCCAACCAGCGCACCGGGAGCAGCTTCCACTCGCAGCACGGTTCCCGTCCAGGGCGCCAGAAGCTGAGTAGCCGCGGAGGCTGCCCGTTCTTGTGCCAGGCTCAACTCGCTTTGCGCCAGAGCAATCTCAGCCGGATCAGGTCCATCTTTGAGCAGTTCCCATTCCGCCTGCGCGGCTGCCAGTTCGGCTTCCACCCTGGCAATGTTCCCCGCGCTGGGTCCACCCTTCACCCGTTCCCACTCCCGCTGGGCAGCGTCCAGCTGTGCCTGCGCCGTGGCCAGCCTTGCGTCAGCGATCGCCTGGGCGTCCTCATCCATAGCACTCGTCATGGCATTGTAGCTGCGCACCGCATCCTCATACGCCTTCTCGGCCGCGGAGAGCCTGGACTGGGCGCTGGCACGCCGCAGGCTTTCCTCACGCAAATGGGCGAACTTCTCGAAGGATTTTTTCTGTGCCTCCAGCGCTTTTTCAGCCAGAAGCATAGACACATGAGCCTCATCGATATCCGCCTGACCTGCAGTAGACTGGGAGATATATACATCACGTTGGGCAGTGTCGACTGCCTCTTGCGCCTCGACGACGGCCTTCCAGGCTGTGGAAGCCTCCAGATCTGAGTTCAGCAGCTCTTCCATAGCCTTTTGGGCTTCTTCCACCGCCAGCAGAGCCTGGGCCGCGTTCAACTTTGCATTCTTATATATATCATCCAAGGCTTGTTGGGCTCTTAGCACATTCAGCTCAGTTTCGGCAAGCGAAGTGGCAGAAAGCGTGGCGATGAGATCGCCTTCCTGCACCACCTCGCCGGCATCCACATGCACTGCGAGCAGCTTGCCGCCGGTCTCGAAAGCCAGGGGCAGCTCCGGCTGTACAGCCAGAACGATGCCATCTGCCAGAATTGTTGCCCCAATGCGCACGGGAGTTGGCGATGACTCAACTGCATCGTCTGGAATAGGTGTGGGCGTGGGCTCAACCTGGGCAGTGCCCCGCCCACACCCGACCAGGAACACGAGAAAGATTGCGGATAATGCCCAACCCCACCGTTTTGTGTTCATTCGTCTCCTCGACATTTTGCTTAATTTTAGAACAAGCCTGGCAAACCGCCGAAAATCTCTTAACATTATGGTTCAGCTCGAACGGCGGTTTGCTGCCGGAAACCGGATCTGTAATTAACTCATTCTCAGGATTTCAACCGCCGGTTTGCGCACGATACGCCGCGCCGAAAATGCCGCTGCCAGGACACTGGCAAGAACGACCACGATGATGATTGCCGGCATAACGATTTTGTCGATCGTGAAGTTCACCGGCCGCTGATCCATGACCGCGCTGACATAATAATTTACGTAGGCCATGGTAGCCCCAGCGGTAATCCCTGCCAGCGCCGACCCCAATGTCATGGCGATGGCCTCCAGCGTCAACATCCCTGTAAGCTGTCTGCGCAGCATGCCCATCGATTTCAGCATCCCAATTTCTACCCTTCGGGCGTAAACCGTCACATAGATGACTGCAAAAACGGCAAAGACCGCTGTCGTGAACGAGATGCTTGTCAAACCCAACAGCATGATCACAGATAACATCATCTCGCTCCGGTTCTCCTCAATCTCCCACTCAACCATAGTCACCCAGAAGGCACGATCAATCCCTCCCAGGGCGTAAATCAATTCGCCGATATCCTGGCCGGTATCTTCATAAGTTGCCTTGATGTGTACCAGCAGGTGATCATCCGTGCCGGGCGGCGTATGGTTCAATTCCGTTACCAACCGGCTGAATAAGGACAGCGAAACCAGTACCGTGCTGTCCTGCTTGGCTGCGATACGGCTGCGTGTGATGCCATTCACACCCGGCAGCCTGCGCGCTATTCCCACTATGCGCGCTTTTTCGAAATGGTCGAGCCCCTCTCCGACTAGATTGATCGTTTCGCCCAGGCCGACCCCCATATGATCCGCCAGCCCCTCGCTGATGATCAAGGTATCGGGCTCTGTCTGGAGCATTTGGAAAGCACCCGGACCGCCCGCGCTGAATGCCACCAATTCTGGATACAGCACCCTGGAAAGATCGCCATCAACACCGACGATATCCACGCTTGCCCGTCGAAACCCGACATGATCTCTGGCGTAGCTTCTGTATGCAAAGGTCAGGCTGGCGACATCAATGATGCCGGGCAGGGCAGCAAACTGATCGCGGGCAAATTTGGGTGTAAGCGCTGCCGCCTGATCCTCCCAGCTTGCCCATGCCCGAATCCAAATCGGCGCGCCAGCCCGCATCTTAGTTGACGTCTCGTTATTAGCCATATCAAGCTGCACTTGAGTGCCCAAGAAACTGGGCAGGACAGCGCTGAACAGCACCAGCAGGGCAATCAGAGTATTGCGGGTTTTTCCGCGGGTGACGTTGCGCCTGGCAAAGTAGGTCAGGCGAGGGGCGATCAGCCGCATGATGGACAGCACCAGCCGCTCGAAGGGCACGGTCAGGATGAAGAACATCAGGCTGACCCCAAGCACCATGCCAAAAAGCCCCAGCATTACAAAGATTATTTCCAGGATTTCGCCGCCAAAGCTGGACAGGGCATCAAACCCCGTAATCAGCAGGAAGAGAGCGGTCATAGTCACCCCGGCGAGGAACATTTTCCCATCCGGTCGCCGCTCGCGCAGCTGGGCCAGGTCTTCCAGTTGGACATTGTCGGCCACACCCGGGTTGATGGCGTGGATCACCTTTGTCCGGGATGCCTCTCGGGCAGGTTTCAGGCTGCTCAGGATCAAAACTGTAAAAGCCGAGATCACCGGCAGTATCAGCGCGGAGATCGAGACCTGAGGCGACAAATTCCAGTTCAGCCCTTCCTGGTCGATGAAATATTGCAGACCCGGAACCACTGCAAAGGCGTTCAACGCCAGCCCTAAAATCACTCCTAAACCAACCCCGATCACACCGATCACGATCACCTCGACGATGACCAGACGGAACAACAATCCCCGCTGGCTGCCCAGAATGCGCAGCACGGCCATCTCACGGCGCTGTTCCTGTACATTGGTCATCACTAAGGTGTAGACCAGCAGACCGACCACCCCCAGCGAGATCAATCCATAGGTGTTGATCAGGGCTTTCATCGCCAGGAAGATGCTGCCCGCCTCCACCAACCCGGACACAAAAGCCATGTTATACAGATAAGCATCACCCAACTGCCGCTCGACTGAGTGTGCGATATCCCGCAGGGTCAGCGCAGCGGCATTGACATTGCTGGTTGCATACACCCCCCGGTCAACCACAGCCAGCATCTGGTTAGCCTGTCCAGGGCGGTCCAGCCAGGTCTGTAGTTCATCCAGTTCAGCCAGCACACCGTTGGACCCGGCAACATCGCCTGAATTAACGATCGCACTGATGGTAAACTGTCGCTGCAGGAGCACAGAGCTGGCCCCGTCCGTGGCCGTTTTGCCGGGCTGGCGCGGGACAGGAAAGGCATATGCCACGACAAATGTATCGCCAACCGACAACCCAAGCCGGCTCGCGATCTGGCGGTCCAGAGCCACCATTCCGCTGCCAAGCACATAATCTCCTTCCACTACTTCCATAGTACCGATCTTGTCGGTGGCACTTCTCAGGCCGGTCAGCGAGATTCCGCCACGCTGCTGGGGAGCGCCATCGGTATTAACAAATATCTCGATGCGGGGATGCACGGCTGTGATGCGCTCATCGGCATCCAGCATGATTTGGCTGGTCTCTTCGATCGGCATGAATAGATCCAGGCTGGTGTCTTTCTTGCTGATCGTCAGATCAGCACGTCCGACATCCTCGGCGATGATATCGACAATGGACTGCTGGAAGGTTTCAACAGTGGCGCTCATCGTGACGATCAACCCCGTGCTGACCAGCAGGGCGAGCACCATCAAGAAAGTGCGCACCTTGCGGCGGGTAAAGTTCTTGATCACGTATTTCAGGACCATGAACTGCCCTCAGCTGGGGAACCCGTGCCATCCCCGTTCAGAAGTTTGCCATCGTACAGGTGGATAAGGCGACCGGCAAATTCGGCCATACGCGGGTCATGGGTGACATAGACAATGGTCATGCCTTCTTTATTTAATTGGGCAAGCAGGCGCATGATTGCCATGCCCGATTCGGAATCAAGGTCGCCGGTTACTTCATCGCCGATCAATATTTGAGGCTCATTCGCCAGCGCTCGGGCAATCGCCACCCGCTGCTGCTGCCCGCCGGACAGTTCACTTGGATAATGGTGCGCCCGGTCGGCCAGATCCACTTTTTGCAGCAGACCGAGGGTGCGTTGTTTCCGCTCTGTACGGCTGACCTTGGCCAGCACCATCGGTGATTCAACATTTTCATGGGCGGTAAAATTCGCCAGCAGATTGTAATTTTGAAAAATAAAACCCATTTTTTGCAGCCGCAAACTGGCCAACTCGTTTTCAGACATGGATACCAGGTTCTCACCATCGATGATCACGTGGCCGCGGCTGGGTTCGTCCAACCCGCCGACGATATTGAGCAGCGTAGTTTTGCCGGAACCGCTCGGACCCATCAAGCAGACGAACTCCCCCTGTTCGATTTCCAACGACACCCCGCGCAGAGCGGGGACAGCTTCCTTGCCCATCAGGTACGATTTGTGGATGTCATCTATTCGGATTATAGGATCTGTCATAGGTCTACCGTACGCCCTCCCGCCCTATATGTCGCCCCATGATATGTAACTCGTCTACATATTAAATGAAAAGATTGAGAGAGTCAAGGCCTAAATTGGGACTAAGAATGGAAGGGCGACATCCACCTGAGTATTAGCATACATATCTTCGCCAACGCCTTTGCGCGCGTGATGTTCCTGATGGCAGGAATCGCAATGTAAGATATTGGCAATTACTATCACTTTTATGCCGAGATTTGAGACCGTCTGGCTTATCCCCTCCTCATCCAGGGAGCTTATTGGTCCACATAGTGGGTGATATAATCTGCTCGGAATGTGAGCATGCCATCCAAAATATTGATCGTCGAAGACGAACCTGCGCTGCAGGACACACTCGAATACAACCTGACCCACCAGGGCTATTTAGTCAGAGTGGCTGGTGATGGGTTCATAGCGGTCGATACCGCGCGAGAATTCATACCAGATCTGGTCCTTCTTGACGTCATGCTGCCAGGAATCGACGGCTTCGAAGTCTGCCGCATCCTGCGGCAGGAAACCAACGTACCCATTCTTATGCTGACAGCACGCGACACGGAGATCGATCGTGTGATCGGACTAGAAATCGGTGCGGATGATTACATCACAAAACCCTTCTCTATGCGAGAGCTTCAGGCTCGGGTCAAAGCCCTGCTCCGCCGGGTCCGTCTAGATCAGGAAGACGCAGTCCAGGAGGCTGGCCCTACGGTTGACGCCGAGCTCCTCAGGTTTGGTGATTTAATGCTGGATCTCTCGCGTCATGAGCTATCCAAGGAGGGTCTCCCAGTACCGCTGAAGCCCAAGGAATTTGAGCTGTTTGTGTACCTCGCCCGGCACAAAGGGAAGGTGCTTACACGCGAGCTGATTATGGAATCCGTCTGGGGGTGGGATTACACCGGCGGTAGCCGCACTGTGGACGTACACATCCGGTGGCTTCGAGAAAAGATCGAAACTGATCCTGCCAACCCAGCCCGCATAGTAACCGTACGCGGCACCGGTTATCGCTTTGAAGGCTAAACTGTGTTTCGCAGCATTCGCTGGCGTATCACGCTCCCTTTTGCCGCCCTGATCAGCCTTGTGGTATTGACGTTGGGGGGCTACCTAACTACTGTCGCACGATCTTATTTGATCCAAGATCTCCAAAGCGATCTATTTGCCAGAGCCAGGCTTCTCGGAGGCCTGCTGGAAAATCAAGACTTCCAGCCGGAAAATGCACAGACTCTGGACGCCATCGCTCGGCGTTGGGCGCAGGAACTGGATCTCCGCATCACAATTATCGGTCTGGATGGTACCGTATTGGGAGAGTCAGACGAGAACCGCACTCTGATGGAGAACCATGCGAATCGACCGGAGGTGCAGGCTGCGCTGGAAACCGGACAGGGACGCATCACCCGCTTCAGCAGCACCCTCGGGTTTGAAACGCTCTACATAGCCCTACCCATCCTGCAGGATGGGCGCACGGTCGGTGTTGTTCGCCTATCTCTGCCCCTCGATCAGGTGCAGGCCAACGTGGCGCGCCTTCAAGGGGTGATCATCGTTGCCGCATTGGTTGCCACAGTGCTTGCCGTGATGCTGGCGGATGTAATCTCACGCCGCATCGTGCGACCGCTGCGCGACCTGACTGAAGGACTCTCACAATATCGCAGCTGGCGAACGTTTACCCCCCCGGATTCCAAACACGCACGATGAAGTGGAAGATCTGGCAAGGGCTCTCAACTTGATGTCTAAGCAGCTGCGCGGACAGATCGACGCTGCTCGATGCTGAACGCGAGAAGCTCTCGACCGTTCTACAGCAGATGGAGAGCGGCGTATTAATGGTCGATCCGCAGGGGGGAATCGTGCTGATCAACCAGGCTGCCGAGCACATATTCGGCATCGATGCAGAGACAGCCATGGGGCGCTCGCTTGTTGAAACTTTACGGCTTCACCAGATCGTCAATGTATGGCAGAAAGCCAATCAAGATGGTACAACCGTCATCCAGGAAATCGATCTCATCAACCAGAGAAAGTCGCTCCAGGTGATTGCTACCCCTCTGGGTGGAGTCCTTACCGGCAATATCCTGCTGATCCTTCAGGATGTCACCCGCATACGCCGACTTGAAACCATCCGTAGGGATTTCGTCAGCAATATATCCCACGAGCTGCGCACCCCTCTCGCTTCGCTCAAGGCATTGACAGAGACCTTGCTCGATGGCGCTCTGGAAGACCCCCCAGCGTCCAGGAGATTCCTCACCCGGATAGAAACGGAAGTGGACAGTCTTGCTCTGATGGTACAGGAGCTGCTGGAATTAACCCGCATCGAGTCAGGACGTGTTCCTCTGGAAATCGAGAATACAACACCGGAAAAGTTGATCCAGGGGGCTGTCGAACGCCTGCAGATGCAGGCGGAGCGGGCGGGGTTGGCGATCGCTGTGCAGTGTGATCCTGACCTCCCGATGGTGATGGCGGACATACCTCGAATGCAGCAAGTGCTGATGAACCTGCTGCATAATGCCATCAAGTTCACCCCTGCTGGTGGCAGCATCGAGCTGTTTGCATATCCGCACGAGGGCGGTCAGGTCGTGTTTGGGGTGCGTGATACGGGTGTCGGCATATCACCGGATGACCTTGCAAGAATTTTCGAGCGGTTTTATAAAGCAGACCGCTCACGCTCTGGCGGGGGCACCGGTCTGGGATTGGCAATATCGAAGCATCTGGTCGAAGCCCATAACGGCCGGATCTGGGCCGAGAGTGTGGAGGGTAGGGGGAGCACTTTCTATTTCGTTCTCCCGGTTTCGCCGGCATTACCAACCTGATATAAGCCTATCACAGTCTGGAACACATGGCTGACGGGTTGACGAATATCTGCGAGCTAACTGTATTTGTGGCGACCGGTAAGCAAATCGAGCTGGATATCTCAGATAGTAAGATTACTCTGGAATAGCAACCCATGCTGATGCTACACCAACAATTGGCATTCCTGGCGGTTTGGAAAACGTGAAGTTAATGCCTCAATCCGCGAAGCTGGTCAGATCGGCAGTCGTATCCTTGACCTGCACCACATTCGGCATGGCAGTATTGACATAGTCCAGCCATCCGGCTGAGCGCGGGTGTTTGCCGCGGATGGCAGCCTGGAACGCCTGCTGCACATCGCGCGTCACCGGACCCATCCTGCCGTCGCCGATTACCCGGAAATCGATCTCGCACAGCGCAATGCACTCAGCTGCAGTACCGCACACGAACACCTCATCGGCGATGTACAGCTGGTCGCGCGAGACCGGCGCCTCCAGCACCTCGTAACCCAGCTCGTTCGCCAGCGTCTTGACCGTATCGCGGGTGATGCCCTCCAGCACCGGCGCGGTGGGCGGCGTGTAGATCACACCATTCCGCACCAGGAACAGGTTCTCCCCCGTGCATTCGGCGACATAGCCCTGCGGGTCGAGCATGATCGCCTCCTCGAATCCGTAGCGCATCGATTCGGTCTTCGCCAGCACACTGTTGGCGTAATTGCCGGTGATCTTGGCTTTGGTCATCATTACATTTGGATGGTGGCGGGTGAAGGAGGTAATATTGGCGCGGATGCCCTTCTCCAGCGCCTCTTCGCCCAGGTAGTTCTTCCACTCCCACACAGCGATGCCCACCGCCGGTTTTCCGCCATCTACGGTCAGGTTCCAGCCGCCTTCGCTCAGATAGACCAGCGGGCGGATATAACAATCTTCATAGCCGTTGACCGATACGGTCAGCCGCACCGCTTCCGCCAGGTCATCGGCGCTGTATTGGAATTCGCGGAAGCCCAGGATCTTGACCGAGTTGACCAGCCGGGCAGTGTGCTCGCGCAGCCGGAACACAGCCGCGCCGCGTTCCGTTGCGTAGCTGCGGATGCCCTCGAACACGCCCACCCCGTAATGCAGCGCCGGGGTCAGGAAATGGATGGTCGCTTTCTCGTACTCCACCAGCTCGCCGTTCATCCAGATATATTTCGAATGCATACTCATAAGTCCTTCTCCTTCCAGAGTTTAAGCGTGCTCCAGGCGGTGACGCGGGTAAGAGCCCAGCACGCGCAGGGTGAGCGCGTACTCGCCCAGGTTTTCCAGCGCATGGGAGACGCTCTTATCCTCGACCGATCCGGCAAAATCAATATAGAACAGGTAATCGCCCGGCTTCCCGACCAGCGGGCGCGATTCGATCTTCGTCAGGTCGATATCCCGCAGCGCGAAGACGCTCAGCGCCTTGAAAAGCGCCCCCGGCATGTTCCGCAGCGTAAAGACGATCGATGTCTTAGAATCCCCGTTCGGGGTAACCGCCTGCGGCGCAACTGCCAGGAAGCGCGTGTAGTTGGCGGCGTTGTCTTCGATACCTTCCACCAGGATGCTCATCGCATACAGCTCGGCTGCCCGCCGGGAGGCTATCGCCGCCTGGCTGCGCTCCCCATTATCCTTGACGATCTTTACACTCCCGGCTGTATCGTATGCCGCGGATGTGGAGACACCCAGCTTCTTCAAATAGCCCTCACACTGCGCCAGCGCCTGCGGGTGGCTGGTCACGCTGCGGACCTCATCAATGCTCACCCCGGGCAGCCCGATCAGGCAGTGCTCGACGCGCAGGTGATATTCACCGACAATCGCCAGTGAGTGCTGCAGCAGCAGGTCGTAGTTGCGGTGGATGCTGCCCGCCAGCGAGTTTTCGATCGGCAGCATACCTCGCTCGCAGCTTCCCTGCTGGACCGCCGTGAACACTGCTTCGAACGAATCGCAGGGCAGGCTCCTCGATCCAGCGCCGAAATATTCCATCACTGCTGCCTCGGAGTATGCCCCCGGAACACCTTGGAAAGCGACCTGCATGCCTACATCCCGATGAACAGGTCGCCCGGCAGATGCTCGATGATCTCAGCCACCATCTGCTCGGTCGTCAGGCTGCCGCCCAGGTCGGCGGTGCGGGCGCCCTCGGCAATCGCTTGCCTCACGGCGGACTCGATGACTACCCCCTCACAATCCAGCCCCAGCGAGTGGCGCAGCAGCATGGCGCTGCTCAGGATGGTGCCAATCGGGTTGGCGATGCCCTTGCCGGCGATATCCGGCGCCGAGCCGTGGATCGGCTCGTACAGGCCGCGTGGCAGTCCCAGACGGTTCATATCCTCACCCAGGGAGGCCGATGGCAGGTTGCCCATCGAGCCGGTCAGCACGGAGGCCTCATCGGTGAGGATATCCCCAAACATATTGGCGGTCAGGATGACATCGAAAGATGCCGGGCAGTCGACTCAGGCACATGGCGGCCGCATCCACCAGGACATGCTCCAGGACTACATCCGGGTAATCCCGCCCCACCTCGGTTACCACCTGCCGCCACAAGGCGTGAGCTTTCCAGCACGTTGGCTTTATCCACCGAGGTGACTTTCCTGCGCCGGTCGCTCGCCAGCTGGAAAGCCACATGCGCCACCCGGCGGATCTCGCTCTCCGTGTAGGTCATGGTGTCAATCGCCTGGATCTCGCCGTTCACCACCCTGCGCAGGCGCGGCTCGCCGAAATAGATATCACCGGTCAGCTCGCGCACCACCACCAGGTCCACGCCTGCAGCCGCTCAGGGCGCAAGGGCGAGGCGTCCAGCAGGTTCGAGATCCGGTTTCACCGGGCGCAGGTTGGCAAACAATCCCATCGCTTTGCGCAGCCCGAGCAGGCCCTGCTCCGGGCGCACCTCCGCCTGCGGGTCGTCCCATTTCGGGCCGCCTACCGCGCCCAGCAGGACCGCATCAGCTGCCTGGCAGGCTGCCAGAGTCTCTTCCGGCATGGGCGTGCCGTATGCATCGATGGCACAGCCACCGATCAGATACTCCTGCAGTTCGAAGTCGTGCCCGAATGCGGCTGCCACCGCCTGCAGCACTGTAACCGCTGCGCTTACCACTTCCGGACCGATGCCATCTCCGGGAAGAAGGACGATTCTAGCTTCCATTCACTCACCTGCTCAATTTGGATTTCTGGTCTGCGCCGTTCAGCAGGGCGTATTCCAGGCTGTCTGCCAGCGCGCGCCAGCTGGCCTCGATGATATTGGTGCTGGCGCCCACCGTGCTCCAGCGGCGTGTGCCGTTCTTGGTATCGATCAGCACGCGCACGCTCGCGCCGGTGCCGCTGCTCGCTGTCCAGGATGCGCACTTTGTAATCGTCCAGCCGCACGTGTGCCAGGGCCGGGTACACATCCAGCAGCGCTTTGCGCAAGGCAGCATCCAGCGCGCTGACCGGACCATTGCCCTCGGCGGCGGTGTGGATCACCCGCTCGCCGACGCGCACCTTGACCGTCGCTTCCGCCAGGATGCCGCGCCCCTGGCGGTGTTCGACTACCACCATGAAATCGATCAGCTCGAAAGGCGGCGTATAATCCGGCTGCAGGCGGCTGCAGCATCACGCTCACCGAAGCCTTCGGCGCTCTCGAAGGTGAAGCCCTGCGCCTCCAGGGCTTTGATCTGCGCCAGTACCTCGCGCGCCTGCTCCGAGCTCACATCCAGCACCAAATTGGCGTGATTTATCCAGCACATTGCCCTTGCCCGGACAGCTCCGACACCACCGTGCGGCGCTGGTTGCCGACCAGCGGCAGGGTCGATATGCTGGTAGGATAGCCTCATTCTTCAACACCGCGGCAACGTGGATGCCGCCTTTATGGGCAAATGCGCTGCTGCCCACGAATGGCTGCGTAGCTTATCATGCGGCAGGTTGGCCACTTCCGACGACGATAATGCGACAGCTCGGTCAATCTGCGACAGGCTTTCCGCCGGGACGCACTGCTTGCCCCATCTTGATCTGCAAGTCGGGGATGATGGTGCACAGGTTGGCATTGCCTACCCGCTCGCCGTAGCCGTTGATCGTGCCCTGCACGTGTACTGCCCCGGCCTTGCACCGCGGCCAAGGTGTTGGCGACCCCGCAGCCGCTGTCATCATGGGTGTGGATGCCTAATCGGCAAATCGAATTTGGACAACCACATCCCGGACGATCTCCTCGACCTCCCAGGGCATCGTCCCGCCGTTTGTGTCGCACAGGACCACGACCTCCGCACCGGCATCCGCGGCTGCTTCCAGCGTCTCCAGCGCATAATCCGGGTTGGCTTTGTAGCCATCGAAGAAGTGCTCAGCGTCATAGATCACTTCTTTAGCCTGCGATTTGATATACGCCACACTCTCGACCGATCATCGCCAGGTTCTCTTCCAGGGTGGTTTCCAGGACATCGGTAGACGTGCAGGTCCCAGCTCTTACCGACCAGGGTGACAACGGGTGTCTCAGCGGCCAGCAGCGCCTGCAGGTTGGAATCATCTTCCGGTTGGTAATCTTTCTTCATCGTCGATCCAAAAGCCGCTATCCTGGCATTCTTGAACTTCATCCCGCGCACGCTCTCGAAGAAGGCCGCGTCCTTCGGGTTGGAGCCCGGCCAGCCGCCCTCGATATAGTGGATGCCGAATTCATCCAGCCGCCGGGCGATCTTCAGCTTGTCGTCGACGGAATAGCGAGATGCCCTCGCGCTGTGCTGCCATCCCGCAGGGTTGTGTCGTACAAATATATATCGCTCATCAGTGCCTTCCTTCCCTCATCCCGCTGCAGCCTGCCTTTCGTAGCTTCGTAATCTGGGGCTTCGTATTCAAGCAGGTAGCCCAATTGGTCCACGCCTTCCAGCAGGCAGGTCTTGCTGAACGGGTCGATCGGGAACCCGGTCTGGAATCCATCCGCCAGACTGCACCGTCTGCTCTGCCAGGTCGATCGTCACCGTTACCTGCTTCCCAGCCTGCTACCAGGCTGGTTAGATATCTGTGGGTGCCCTCATCCACGACTACCGGCAGCAGGCCGTTCTTCAAGGCATTGTTGCGGAAGATATCGGCGAACGATGTGCTGATGACCGCCCGGATGCCCCAGCCCAACAGCGCCCAGGGGGCGTGCTCGCGTGACGAGCCGCAGCCGAAGTTATCCCCCGCCAGCAGGACCTGGCAGTCCTGGTATTCTTCGCATGGTTGAGCGGGAAATCCGGGTCCGGGCTGCCATCCGACCGGTAGCGCCAGCCGTGGAACAGACCTTCTGCCAGCCCGTTCTTATCGGTCACCTTCAAATAGCGCGCCGGGATGATCTGGTCGGTGTCCACATCGCGGGTCAGCAGGGGGATGATGCAGGAGGTAAGTGTTTGAAATGGTTGCATGATCTTTTTATCGTTGCCTATAGGATCAACGTACTGCCACCCTGCGCGGGTCGCTGACCTGTCCGGTGATCGCCGCAGCGGCAGCGGTGAGCGGGCTGGCTCAGGAATGTGCGCCCGCCGGGTCCTTGCCGTCCTTCGAAATTGCGGTTGCTGGTGCTCACGGCGTACTGCCCCGGCTGAAGGGTATCGCCATTCATGGCGATGCACATCGAACAACCGGAATAGCGCCACTCCCCGCCAGCCTGCTTGAAAACCTGGTCCAGCCCCTCTGCCTCTGCCTGGCGGCGCACGCCTTCCGATCCGGGGACGACCACCAGGCGCACGTTTTCTGCTACTCGCTGACCGTCCAGCAGAGCTGCCGCCTGGCGCAGGTCCGAGATGCGCGAGTTGGTACAGCTGCCGATAAAGACGACATCCACCGGGTGCCCCAGCAGGCTGCGCCCACCCTGCAGGTCCATATAAGCCAGCGCTTTTACCAGGGCTGCCCGCCTCACTGGGTCCGGCTCATCCAGCGGGTCGGGGACCGGCTGGCCAATCGGCACTCCCATCCCGGGGTTGGTACCGTAGGTGATCATCGGCTCCAGTGCGGAGACGTCCAGCGTGATGGTCCTGTCGTAGGCCGCATCCGGGTCGGAGGGCAATGTGCGCCAGTATGCCAGCGCCTTATCCCAATCTGCGCCTTGCGGTGCGTACTGTCTGCCGGACAGATACTCGAACGTCGTTTCATCCGGTGCGACCATACCCGCCCGGGCTCCGGCTTCGATCGTCATATTGCACAGGGTCATGCGCTCTTCCATGCTGAGCGCCTGGACTGCCGTGCCGCAGTATTCGAACACATAGCCGGTGCCGCCGCCAATCCCAATCTCGGCGATCAGCGCCAGGATCATATCCTTGGCTGTCACTCCTTCCGGCAGACTGCCGGTGAAATTCACCTGGCAATTTTGGGGGCGGTACTGCAGCAGGCACTGCGTCGCCAGGACGTGCTCCACCTCGCTGGTGCCGATCCCAAAAGCCAGCGCACCGAACGCCCCATGGGTGGCGGTGTGGCTGTCGCCACACACGATCGTCAACCCTGGCTGGGTGAGCCCCAGCTCCGGTCCGATCACATGCACGATGCCGCGCTGCGGGCTTTCCAGGTCGTACAGGGGGATGCCGAACTCCTCGCAGTTCTGCTGGAGCTGGCGCAGTTGGCGGGCAGCCATATCATCCGCCAGCGAGATGGACAGGCGGGTGGTCGGCGACGAGTGATCCATGGTCGCCACCGTGCGCTGGGGGCGGCGCACCCGCAGACCTTTTGCCCGCAGCCCGTCGAATGCCTGCGGCGAAGTGACCTCGTGCACCAGATGCAGGTCGATATACAGGATCGCCGGGGTATCTGCCCCTTGCTGCACCAGGTGACGGTCCCAGATCTTATCGAATAGGGTGCGCCCAGAATTCATGATTACCGGCATAAGTCCCAGTACACCGGATATGCCCTCGGCTCCGGGAACGGGTTGAGATACTGTAAATGTGGTCCCGGCAAGGACTCCTCGTGCTCTGGATTTTCAGCCGCCGGTTCCCCAGCTCCGCTGGCGTGAACAGCTTTCCTGCTCCCATTCATCCCAGAGAGGTCCCAGCCGGTCGGCATGGTGCGCGGCTCGCCGAAGGAGTTGAACAGCCAGTCCTGTGATGATTGGTCGGCATCTCTTGTTTGATCGGAGGATTTTCCTGAAGTATTCATCTATGCAGTCTCCATTTCGACTTACGCGGCTTTCATCTCGATTTCCGCCTGCTCTTCCGGAGGCCGGTGAAAGCCGACCGAGTGCAGGTATTTGTTCAGCGCCGCCAGGTATGCCTTGACGCTGGCTACGATGATGTCCGTGTCCGCCCCATAACCACCGTAGGTGCGGGTGTGCACCTTCCCATTCTGCGGTGAGGTGCGCTCTGGAACGCCGAGCCGTCAACGGCTTGCAGGCGCACGGTAACCTCCCCCAGGGCGTCGATCCCCTCCGTGACCGCGTGGACGTTGAACTCCAGCAGCGCGGTTCTCACGCCCACGAGCGCGTCGATCGCCTGATAGGCAGCGTGTACCGGTCCGGTGCCGACCGCCGCGTGCACCATCTGGCTGCCATCTGGACCGCGCAGCCGGACGGTGGCAGTCGGCATGCCCATCGTCCCGCAGGCCACCTGCAGCCCATCCAGGCGGTAGATCTCCTGCGATGGTACACCTGGTCTTCTACCAGGGCTTCCAGGTCTGCATCAGTGATCACCTTTTTCTTGTCTGCCAGCTCTTTGTAGCGCTCGAACGCCAGGTCGATCTCTTCCTGCGAAAGATCGTAGCCCATCTCTTCCAGGTGGACTTTGAGCGCATGCCTGCCGGAATGCTTGCCCAGCACCAGGCGCGAGCGGTTCACGCCGACCGTCTCCGGGTGCATGATCTCGTAGGTGTTCTGGTTCTTCAGCATGCCGTCCTGGTGGATGCCGGCCTCATGGGCAAAGGCATTCGATCCGACGATGGCTTTATTGGGCTGCACCGGGATACCGGTGTAGTTGGACACCATCCGGCTGGTGCGTGCGATCTGGGTGGTGTCGATACCAGTCTCCAGACCGAAGATCGCCCGCCGGGTGTGCAGTGCCATCACGACTTCTTCCAGGGAAGTGTTCCCGGCGCGCTCGCCAATGCCGTTGACGGTGACTTCGACCTGCCGTGCTCCGGCGCTGATACCTGCCAGCGTATTGGCAGTCGCCAGACCCAGGTCATCGTGGGTAGTGTACCGAAAGAACCACATCTTCGACTCCCTGGGTGTGCGCCATGATCCCTGCGATCATCCCACCGAACTCTTCCGGAGTGGTGTAGCCAACCGTGTCCGGGATATTCAGCGTGGTGGCCCCGGCTTTTATCGCTTCTCCCAGCACGAAGTACAGGAACTCGGGGTCGCTGCGCCCGGCGTCCTCCGGGGAGAATTCAACATCCTCACACAGCGACCGGGCGTAGGCCACCATCTCGCCTCACCCGCTCGACCACCTCTTCCGGCTCCATGCGCAGCTTATAGCGCATATGGATGGGGGAGGTTGCCAGGAATGTGTGGATGCGCGGGCGGCGCCGCGTACTGCACAGCCTGCCAGGCGGTATCGATATCCGTCCGGTTGGCGCGCGCCAGACCGCAGATAACCGGCACCTGGCGGGTAAGCTCCATATCTCCGGGCAGCGGGTTCCCCACTTCCTTCGCAATGCGCCGAACACCTTCCAGGTCGTCCGGTGAAGCAGCCGGGAAGCCCGGCTTCGATCACGTCCACACCCAGGCGTGCCAGGATGCGGGCGATCTCCAGCTTCTCAGCCGAGGTAAGGCTCGCCCCCGGGGACTGCTCGCCATCTCGCAGGGTGGTGTCGAAGATACGGACATAATTGGCGTTCATCACTACTCTCCTGGGCGGACCGTCACCGGGTTGATAAATGGCATCATTCCGCGCAGTTGAGCTCCGACTTTCTCGATCATGTGGTCCTGGTCCTGCTGACGCTGTTTGTTGAACCACGGGCGTCCCTTCTCGTTCTCCTCGATCCACACCTGTGGCAAAGCTGCCGTCCTGGATATCCTTCAGCAGTTGGGACATGGCAAAACGCGTTTCCTCGGTGATGATCTTCGGACCGGCAGTAGTAGTCGCCGTGTTCGGCGGTATCCGACACGGAATAGCGCATGATAGTTCATCCCGCCGCGGTACATCAAGTCCACGATCAGTTTCAGCTCGTGCATGCACTTCGAAATAGGCCAGCTCCGGCTGGTAGCCAGCTTCGACCAGGGTTTCGAATCCGGCTTTGATCAGCGCCGAAACACCTCCGCACAGCACTGCCTGCTCGCCGAACAGGTCGGTCTCGGTCTCTTCTGCAAAGGTGGTCTCCACCAGACCGGCACGCGTGGCGCCCAGTGCATAAGCGTACGCAATCGCATTCGCCATTGCCTGCCCGCTGGCATCCTGGTGCACCGCCAGCAAGGATGGCGTGCCTCCGCCTTCCACAAAGATCTCCCGCACCCGGTGACCGGGGGATTTAGGTGCTACCATGCTCACATCCACATCCGCAGGCGGCACGATCGTCCCATAGCGGATGTTGAAACCATGCGCGAACATGAGCGTCTTGCCTGGCGTCAGGTAGGGTTCGATCTGCTCGGCGTAAATCGCCGGTTGGACGGTATCCGGCGCCAGCACCATGATCGTATCTGCCCAGCCAGCCGCCTCATCTACGGTGCCTACTCTGACCCCATCCGTTTCAGCTTTAGCCCAGGACTTGCTGCCTGTCCTTCAGACCAACCATGCACCTCCACTCCGTTGTCCCGCAGGTTCAAAGCGTGTGCATGGCCTTGCGAACCATAACCGATCACCGCAACTTTTTTGCTGCGCATCAGCGCTGGGTCGGCATCTTTGTCATAATAGATTTTCCATGATTCCCTTATTAATAATTCTCCTATTGGTTATTGCGATTGTGTCCATTCGCGCCCGGCGTGTAGCGCACGCCGAGAGCATTGCCGCGCATCATGGCGACCTGCCCGGTGCGCACCATCTCCAGGATCCCGATGGGTCGCAGCAGCTCGAGCAGGCTTTCGATCTTGTCCTCGGTGCCGGTGATCTCCACGATCACCGAGTCGGCGGCGACATCGACAATCTTGGCCCGGAAGATGGAAGCCAGGTTGGCAATCTCTGCCCGGTGCTTCTGGGGTGGCTTTGACTTTGATCAAGGCCAGGTCGCGGGCGACGGTGGGCTGGTTGGTGACATCCTGCACATCGATCACATTGACCAGCTTGTACAGGTTGGCCTCCACTTTGCGCGCATCGACCGTCCTCGTTATCCATCACGATCGTCATGCGCGAGATATCCGGGTTTTCTGTCTGCCCGACATTCAGGGACTCGATATTGAAATTGCGGCGGCGGAACAGGGATGCCACCCGGTTTAGCACACCGGGTTTATTTTCGACCAGAGCAATCAGGGTATGTTGCATTTCAGCCTCCTCGTGTACGGTCAATCCGCTGGCAAGTGCCTGGCGCAGCGGGCGGCGGATCATCTCATCCAGATCGGCGCCGGCTGGCACCATCGGGTAAACGGCTTCTTCTTTCTCCACTTTGAACTCGATCAGCACCGGGCCAGGAGTTTGCTGGGCAAACTCGATAGCCGGCAGGACTTCATCCGGTTCGCTCACATACCGGGCAGGGATGCCATGCGCTTCGGCGATCTTGATGAAATCCGGGGTGCGCATCTCGACCGCCGAGTAGCGCTTCTCGAAGAAGAACTCCTGCCACTGGCGCACCATCCCCAGGAAGTTGTTGTTCATGATGGCAATCTTGACGTTTGCACCTTCCTGTACTGCAGTCGAGAGCTCCGCCTGGGTCATCTGGAAGCCGCCATCCCCGACGATCGTCCAAACCTCACGCTCCGGGTGGGCGAACCAGGCCCCGATGGCGGAGGGCAGCCCGAAGCCCATCGTGCCCGCTCCGCCGGAGGTGATCAGCCGGTAAGGCTGCTCGAAGGGGTAGTACTGCGCCGTCCACATCTGGTGCTGCCCGACATCGGTGGTGAGGATGGCATCTCCACTCGGTCGCCTGCCAGATGTCGCGCACCACGTGCGGCACGTACAGCTTCCCGTCATCCGGCCAGGACAGGATATCGCGCTGCTTGCTTTCCGTGCGCCATTCCTCGATCTCCTTCCAGCCACGGCTTATGTTCTACTCGTCTGCACCAGCGGGGAGCAGGTCGGTAAGCACGGTGCGCAGGTCACCGACCAGCGACACGTCCACCGCCACATTCTTATGGATCTCGGATGGGTCGATCTCTACATGTATCTTGCGCGCCCGCGGGGCGTATGTGCGCAGGTTGCCGGTAACGCGGTCATCGAAGCGCATGCCGAATGCCAGCAGCAGGTCGGCGTTCTGGATGGCCATGTTGCAGTAGGCCTCACCGTGCATGCCCATCATGCCCAGGTTGAGCGGATGTGAGGCCGGCAGGCAGCCCAATCCCAGCAACGTGCAGGCGACCGGCGTGTCGGTCTTCTCCGCAAAGCTGCGCAGCTCATCCATCGCCCCGGACATCATCACTCCATGCCCGGCCAGGATGACCGGTCGCTCTGCCTGGTTGACGATCTCGGCGGCTTTCTGGAGCGCAGATTGCGGGGCATGTGCCGGAGGCCGGTAGCCTAACAGGCTGATATTTTCCGGATACTCGAAGTCCATCTTTTCGATCTGGGCGTTCTTGCAGATGTCGATCAGCACCGGACCCGGGCGACCGCTGCGGGCGATGTAGAAAGCCTCCCGCACCACCTCGGCGATCTCGTCTGCCTGGGTGACCAGGTAGTTGTGCTTGGTGATCGGCAGGGTGATGCCGGTCACATCCGTCTCCTGGAACGCATCACCGCCGATCAGGTGAGCGTGCACCTGTCCAGTGATGCAGACGATCGGAGAAGAATCCATCATCGCCGTGGCGATACCTGTTACCAGGTTGGTCGCTCCCGGGCCGGAGGTCGCCATCGCCACGCCGACTTTACCGGAGGCACGCGCATAGCCATCCGCCATATGCGCCGCACCCTGCTCGTGCCGCACCAGCACGTGGTGCACCGGGTAGCTCAGCATGGCATCGTAGATGGGCATATTCGCCCCACCCGGGTAGCCGAAGACTACCTCCACCCCCTCGCGCACCATAACATTCCCAAAGGATTTCAGCACCGGCTTTTATCATTTATTCCTCCTCCGACGAGCATTCGTCTATAACAATACAGCACCCTGGCTGGCGCTGGTTACCATACGGGAATAACGGCTTAGCCAGGAGCTATTTGTACGCGAGGTGAACGGCGGCAGGGCTGCCAGCCGCTCTGCGATCTCTTCACCAGAGAGGTGTACGTTAAGCGTGCGGGCGTCCAGATCGATCTCGATCAGATCGCCGTCCTGCAGGGCAGCGATCGGTCCGCCAGCGGCGGCTTCCGGGCTGATATGCCCGATGCAGACACCGCGCGTGCCGCCAGAAAAACGCCCATCCGTGATCAGCGCCACCTGCTCCCCCAGACCCATCCCCATAATGGCAGACGTGGGAGAGAGCATTTCCTGCATTCCCGGCCCGCCGCGCGGACCTTCGTAGCGGATGACCACCACCTCACCCGGCTGCACCTGCCTGTCCAGGATGCCTGCCATGGCAGCCTCCTGGCTGTCATAGATGCGTGCCGGACCATTGAAGCGGCGGATATGAGCTGCCACACCACCGACCTTGATGACGCTGCCCTGTGGGGCGAGATTCCCGAAAAGTATGGCCAGACCGCCGACGCTGCTGTGCGGGTTCTCGATCGGGCGGATTACCTCGTAATCCTGCACGGTCATACCGGCGATCGACTCTCTCAACGTCATCCCGGATACGGTCGGGCGGTCGAGGTGCAGGGTATTCCCTGAGCGGGCGATCTCATTCAGGATCGCCGGGATGCCGCCCGCCCGGTGGACGTCCTCCATATGCCAGGGTCCTGAGGGGCTGACTTTGCTCAGGTAAGGCACCCGGTCGGCGACTGCGTTGATCCGCTCCAGGGGATAATCCAACCCGGCCTCGTGAGCGAATGCCAGGGTGTGCAGCACGGTATTCGTGCTGCCGCCCATCGCCATATCCAGGGCGAAAGCATCGTCAATCACCTCTGCGGTGACCAGCTTGCGCGGCGACAGCTCTGCTTCAATCAGGTTCAGGATCTGCCCGGCTGCCCGCTGCGCCAATGCCTCTCTCTCCTCGCTTAGAGCCAGCGCCGAGCCGTTATAGGGCAGCGCCAATCCCAGCACTTCCAGCAGGCAGTTCATCGAGTTGGCGGTGAACAGACCCGAGCAGGAGCCGCACGAAGGGCAGGCGAAATCTTCCAGGATTTTCAGCCGCTCTGCGTCGATCTTCCCAGCCCGGTATGCGCCCACGCCCTCGAAGACCGAGATCAAGTCCACGGTCTCCCCCTGCGGGGTCTTCCCGGCAGCCATCGGACCGCCGGACACGAAGATGGCAGGGATGTCCACGCGCAGCGCCGCCATGATCATCCCGGGCACGATCTTGTCGCAGTTGGGTATGCACACCATGCCATCGAACTGGTGCGCCTGGATCATCGTCTCGACGCTGTCGGCGATCAGCTCACGGGATGGCAGGCTGAATTTCATCCCGGCATGCCCCATCGCAATGCCATCATCCACACCGATGGTATTGAATTCGAACGGCACTCCCCCGGCCCTCCGGACGGCTTCCTTCACCCGGCGACCGAAGTCCTGTAGGTGCACATGCCCGGGGACGATGTCAACGTACGAGTTGACAATCGCGACGAAGGGCTTCTCGAAATCCTCATCCCTCACCCCGGTTGCCTTCAGCAGCGAGCGGTGAGGCGCCCTTTCGAATCCTTTTTTGATCTGGTCGGATCGCATATGCTCTCGTAAACCTCGCAACAAAACGGGGCTGCCTGTGCTGGCAGCCCCGTAATCTTCCTTCGAGTTTTAGCCTTATTCCCGGTTTTTCACCTTGATCCAGGCTGCCGCAACGTGTGATGGGCTCTCAATCCCAAGGATGAGAACCAGGACAATAACCAGGAGGATGAATAAGAAGAAAATTGACATAATTCTTATATGCCCTTTCTAAGCAGATAAGTTGCCCTATTGTAGGTAATCCCGCCCTATTTGTCTATTGTCAGATGTACCAAAATAATAATGGGGATTGTTGTGTAATTTAACTATATTACTGCGAGATTGACTTTGACCCAGTTACATCCCCCTGGCTGCCCAGCATGCGGTGGATGCGCAGAGCCAGCTGGGTCGCCAGCCGTTCTTCAGGGTTATCCAGGTCCAGGTTGGTGATCGCTTCGATCCGCTCGAGGCGGTAGATCAATGTGTTGCGGTGTATGAAAAGCGCCTCCGCAGCCTGGGATAGATTGCCGTTATGCTCGAAGTAAGCCTCCAGGGTATGGATCAGCTCGCCGGCACCATCGTGCTCCAGCAGCGCCCCCAGCATCTCTTCCTGGAAGGTGATGATCTCCGGGCTGTATTCCAGCTGGAACAGCAGCCGGTAAACGGATAGCTCCGGGTAGTACTGTGGGGTTTGCTTGCCCAGCCGGCGCGCCAGCTCGAGCGCCTGCCCGGCTTCACGGAAAGAGGTGCGCCAGCCATCCAGCGCTAATGCCCGCGCCCCGACCCCGCAGCGGCAGGGCACCTGTGGTTGTTCTATCGCACCCTGTGCAAGCACCGCCCTGCCCAGCGCCAGCGCCTGCTCGGGGCGTTTGCTCTCCGGGGAGTCCTGGCAGAAGCAGACCAGCTCCGAGCCCATCGTACTGAGGATGACCTCTACCCCCAGCCTGGCTACTTCTCCGTGCACCAGGGTTTCCAGCCGCCGCCGGGAGGGAGGCGCTGCCCCATCCCACGCAAAGCGCAGGGCTGTATGCGCCTGGTTCAGGTCCAGTCCCATTTGCTGCACCCACAACGCCGCATCACGGGAGGGCATATCACCTTGCAGCAGTGCCGTCAGCAGGTCGCCCTTCAGACGTTTTTCAGCCTCCCGGATGGCCTTGTTGCGCGCCATCTCGATTGCGCAGACCATGCTGCCCTGGTCCAGGACCAGGTGATCCAGCTCGTCGAATTCGCCATCCAGCCCCACCAGAGACAGATAACCGCGGGCGATATCCCCGACCACGATGGGTGTCACCAGCCGCTCCAAACCGCCAGGGACCTTCTGCCGGTGGATAGCCGCCTGGCTGCCAGCGCCCTTCCGGTCGGTCAGCATCTCTGGCAGGCTTTCCAGGGCGCTCATCTGCTTCAGCACGTCCCCCCATATCGTCAGCAGTGTGGAGGAGGTATGCTCCGACAGCACCTGCCCGCGCTTATCCTGGACCAGCACGCCGCGCCCGGAAATTTCGCTCATCGCCTTCGCCAGACCGGAGAGTCCTGTCCCCTCCGCCTCCAACTGGGAAAGCTGTACGTGCACCCGCACGCCTCTTTCGACAAGCGCGGCGCGCTGGTTGACCAGCACGGTCAGGATCAAGCGCTGGGTCTCTCTCAAGTCATCTGGCGTACCTGGGACAGAGGCAATGATAAGCCCGGGCTCAGGGGCATCTTGCGGTAGTTCACATTCCCCCACCAGCAGCAGTGCCGCTGCACCTTGCTCGTCTGCGCAGCGGATGAGTTCGCTGTTCAGCTCGGTCGCCGGCAGCAGCAGGATATCCCCAGGGCGCGCTTCTGCAGCAGAGCTGGCAACCCAGCGCACCGGAGGCGATTTAGAACTCATCCCCTGCCAGCCAGGTGACCGGCTCAGAGATGGATAAACGCAGGATCTCTCTGAGATTGGTATGGTCCGTATTCATCGGATTAAGCCGCGATTATAGCATGCCTCTGCTGTAAAACACTCAGCAAATCCTCATTCACACAGCCTTGACAGCAGCCATAGCTTCTTGTAAAATAATACCGACCGGTCGGTATTATTTTATCCAGAGAGATTCTTATGCAGCAGCGCAGTGAAGAGACACAAAAACGGCTGTTGGAAGCCGCGCAAGCCATGTTTTCCAATCAGGGGTTCGATGCAGCCAGCGTGGCGGATATTTGCGCGCAGGCTGGTGTGAGTAAGGGAGCCTTTTACCATCACTTCGAGAGCAAGCAAGCCATATTCCTGACCTTGTTGGAGGTCTGGCTGGCGAAGATCGACGAGAGTTTCCTGAGCATGCGCCAGGAATCACCTGATGTTCCCGGCGCTATGCTCAGCATGGGGCGTATGGTAGGGGGTCTCCTCCAGGCAGCAGACGTACGCAGCGGGCTGTTCCTGGAGTTCTGGACCCAGGCGCAGCGCGATCCGGAAGTCTGGCAGGCCGCGATCGCCCCCTACCAACGCTACCAGGATTATTTCACCGCAATGTACCAGGAGGGGATTGCCGAAGGGTCGCTTAGACCGCTAGATCCACAAATCGCGGCGCGCATGACTGTGGCGCTCGCCCTGGGAGTGTTGATGCAGGGTCTCTTCGACCCGCGCGGCCAGGACTGGGCGCAGGAGATCACCCAATACCTGGGATATCTGATACATGGTTTGGCTCGGAGGCAGGCATGAATCTGATCACCGGTGCAACCGGACATATCGGCAACGTGCTGGTGCGCGAGCTGATCGATCAGGGAGAAGCCGTGCGCGCTCTGGTACTGCCCGGAGAATCGCAAACTGCTCTTCGTGGTTTACCCCTGGAATTTATAGAAGGGGATGTGCTGGATTACACCTCCCTGCAAGCAGCTATGCAGGGGGTCGAGGTCGTCTATCATTTGGCAGGACTGATCTCGATCATGCCGGGCGCTGACCCGCTCATCCCGCTGGTCAATGTCGCCGGTACCCGCAATGTGATCCATGCCGCCCGTGAGGCGGGAGTTCAGCGGCTGGTGTACACCAGCTCGATCCATGCCCTCACCCGTCCCCCGCATGGCGTGACGATCGACGAGACCATCCCATTCGACCCGCTGCACGCCATCAGCGCCTACGACCAATCCAAAGCCACGGCTTCCCTGCTGGTAGTGGAAGCTGCCGGGCAGGGTCTGGATGCAGTGGTGGTCTGCCCGACCGGCGTGATCGGGCCGTACGATTATCGCAGCTCCGAGATGGGGCAGCTCATCGAGAGCATCGTACAGCGCAAGCCCCAGTTCATCATCAATGGTGCGTACGACTTCGTGGACGTGCGCGACGTAGCCAGGGGGCTCATATTGGCTCGCAAGCACGGTCGCTCCGGCGAAAGCTACATCCTGTCCGGCGAGCAGATCAGCTTGAGCCAGGTGGTGCAGATGGTGCAGGATATAACCGGCATACGCACCCTGGAGGTATCCTTGCCGGTCGCCCTGGCGCGCCTGGCCACCCGCGTAACGCCCTGGTACTACCGCCTCTCCGGTAAAACGCCGCGCCTGACACCGTACGCGCTGGAAACCGTCCAGAGCAACTCGGTTATCAGCCACGCCAAAGCGCAGCGCGAGCTGGGCTACCGGCCGCGCAGGCTGGCCGAATCCATCGCCGACACCGTCAGATGGCTGCTCGAGAACCGGGGCATCCTGGCTACGACCGCGCCGGCAGCATGGTAAGTGAAGATGAGGCGGTTTTTTTATTGGTTGTCTGCGTCCTTGACCAACTCCAGATGCGGTGGTATAGTTGCGCCCAACTATGAACCCAAACTTACGCGCCACCCTGCTGGTAACGACTACCACTACCACGACTACCCGGGCAACCCCCCTGGGCGATGGCGCGTTGGCTGAATTCTAAAGCCACTTCATTCCGGCTGTAACAGCACACCAGCGCCCCGCCCCTGGGGCGTTGTTCGTTAATTTGCCGGCAGCCATAGGAGCAGCTATATGACCTACCACGGCGTCCTACACCGCTACCGCTCGCTGTTGGATATCCCTGCCCATACCGGCACGATCACACTGCTGGAAGGGGACACTCCGCTCATCCCACTGCCGCGCCTGGCGCGGTCACTGGGTGGAGGCTTCGAGCTGTATGCCAAATATGAAGGTCTGAACCCGACCGGTTCATTCAAAGACCGTGGCATGACGGTTGCGATCAGCGAAGCTGTAGGGCGCCGCGCCAGAGCAGTGATCTGCGCCTCCACCGGCAACACAGCCGCCTCTGCTGCCGCTTATGCAGCCCGCGCCGGTCTGCGCTGCATCGTGCTCATCCCGGAGGGCAAGGTCGCCGCCGGTAAGCTCGCCGGTGCCGTTGCCTACGGGGCACAAGTGATCCAGATCGAGGGCTCCTTCGACGATGCCCTGGCCCTTGTTTTGGAGATCACCCGCCTGCATAAGATCGCCCTTGTTAACTCGCTCAATCCCTACCGCCTGGAAGGGCAGAAGACCGCTGCTTTCGAAATTTGCGACACCATCGAGAGCGCCCCCGATATTTTCTGCCTGCCAGTCGGCAATGCAGGCAATATAACCGCCTACTGGATGGGGTTTCAGCAATACCATTCCCAAAAAAGCACCGGCTTACCGCGCATCATCGGCGTGCAAGCCGCCGGGTCTGCCCCGCTGGTGGTCGGGCATCCGGTTGAGAAGCCGGAAACGGTTGCCACCGCCATCCGCATCGGCAAGCCAGCTCGCAGCGAGCAGGCTCTGGCAGCTGCCAGGGAGTCCGGTGGGAAGATCGTCGCCGTCAGCGATGCCGAGATCCTGGAGATGCAGCGCTGCCTGGCAGGCGAGGGGCTGTGGGTGGAGCCGGCCTCCGCCGCCGGGCTTGCCGGGTTGGTCTCGGAAGTCGAGATCGGCGCTTTGGACCCGCGCGGCATGCGCATCGTTGCCGTCTGCACCGGTCACGGGCTGAAAGACCCGGATATCATCACCGGGCAGATGGAGCCCCCTGTAAGCCTGCCGCCCGACCTGAGTGCGCTGGAAGATACGATCTTAGCCAGCGGCTGAGCAAGGTGTATTACCTATCTATATGTAGGACAGATTGTCAAATTGTCCTAATCGGAGGCTGAAATGAAAAACGCCCAATTCAAACCAGACGCAGCACCCCAACAGGACACCCTGCTGATGAAATTCGGCGGCACTTCGATGGGCACGCCCCAGGCGATGGGACAGGTAGTTGAGATCATCCGCGATGCCAGGCAAAGCTGGCCGCGGGTTGCGGTTGTCGTCTCTGCGCTCTCCACCATCACCAACCTGCTGCTGGACAGCGCCGGTCACGCTATCCAAGGAGACCTGCAGCCCAGCCTGGCTGGTGAGCAGCGACTGCGTCACCTGCACGGTGTCATCGCCGACGCGCTGGTAGCCGACACCGACCTGAACAGCCAGGTGAAGTATGAAATCGACCAGCTAATCGGCAGCTTCACCAGCCTGTGCCGGGCGATTGCCATCCTCGGTGAAGCGACACCGCGCGCCCTGGATGCCGTTGCCGGGCTCGGCGAGCGCATGTCCGTCCGCCTGCTTGCTGCCGCACTGGAGAGCGCCGGCATCCCCGCCCAATTCGTCGAAGCCACCCGTCTGATTGTCACCGATGACCGCTTCCAAAGCGCTTACCCCGATTTCAAAGCCACTGCTGATTGCACACGCACAGTGCTGGAACCTCTGCTTGCAGAAGGCCGGGTACCGGTGATCACCGGCTTCATCGCCGCGACGCCGGACGGCATCACCACCACACTGGGGCGCGGCGGCAGTGACTACACCGCCGGTATCCTGGGCGCTGTGCTGCCCGCCAGCGATGTCTGGATCTGGACCGACGTGGATGGGGTGATGAGCGCCGACCCACGCCTGGTATCGGAAGCCAGCACCATCCCCTACATCACCTATCGCGAGATCGCAGAGCTGGCATACTACGGCGCTAAAGTGCTGCACCCCAAAACCATCCGCCCGCTGGTGGACGCAGGCATCGGGCTGCGTATCTGCAACACCTTCAACCCGGGGCATCCCGGCACCCGCCTTGTCCCAGACGACCCCGCCAGCAACGGCAAACGCAGCGACCAGGCGGAAATTATCAAGGCAGTCACAGCCATCCAGGACCAGAAATTGATCACTGTAGAAGGGCGCGGCATGCTGGGCGTGCCGGGTGTTGCCGCGCGCACCTTTGGCGCGGTGGCATCCACCGGCACCAGCGTCCCGCTCATCACCCAGGCATCCTCCGAGCAGTCCATCTGCTTTGCCGCGCCGGTCGAGGCAATCGACGGCGTGCTGGCAGCCCTGGAGGCAACCTTCGCCGCAGAGCTCGCCGATGGGGATATCGACCGCGTCTGGGCGACCGGAGAGGTCTCTATCATCACCGTCGTCGGGGTAGGGATGATCCACACCCCCGGCGTCGCCGGGCGCTTGTTCACCGCCCTGGGCAGCAGCGGGGTCAACGTGACCGCCATCGCCCAGGGCTCATCCGAGGTATCCATCAGCCTGGTGGTTTCTTCCCAGGAAACCGAAGCAGCCGTTCGATCCGTTCACGGCCTTATTGTCAACGGGCTGATATTAAATGGAAAGGTATGAAAAGGAGATGGTAATGTCGAATTGTATCCCCGTATCGGTTCTCGGCGCCACCGGGAGCGTCGGGCAGCGTTTCGTGCAGCTGCTGGATGGTCACCCCTGGTTCGAGGTCGTGGCGCTGACCGGCTCACCACGCAGCGAAGGCAGAACATACGGTGAGGCCTGCCGCTGGATCCTGTCGCTGCCGATGCCTGCCTGGGCTGCCGGGATGACCGTCTCCCCCTCCGATCCGCATTCCGGTGCGGCGAAGATCGCCTTTTCAGCCCTGCCATCTGGTAAAGCGCAAGACCTCGAGCCGCGCTTCGCTGCTGCCGGGGTGGCGGTCTGCTCCAACGCCTCCGCATACCGCCGCGACCCGCACGTGCCGATCCTGCTGCCCGAAGTCAATGCTGACCACGCCGCCCTGGTCGAAGCCCAGCGCCGGGAGCGCGGCTGGGCAGGCTGCATCGTCACCAACCCGAACTGCACCAGCACCGGGCTGACCGTGGCGCTTAAAGCACTCCAAGATGCCTTTGGGCTGCGCAGAGTCATGGCTGTATCGCTGCAGGCGCTCTCCGGCGCCGGTTACCCAGGAGTGCCCTCACTCGATATCATCGATAACATCATCCCCAACATCGAAGGCGAGGAATCGAAAGTGGAATGGGAGCCGCGCAAGATGCTGGGTGAGCTGCGAGAGGGCAGCCTGAGCGAGTCTGGCGTCCTGATCTCTGCCCACACCAACCGGGTGGCAGTCAGCGATGGGCATACGGTATGTGCCAGTGTGGAATGCGAGCGAGACGTAGATGTGGAAGCAGCCGCCAGGGTCCTTGCCGAATATCACGCTCCCGCCATCAGCCGCGCACTGCCCTCCGCGCCGCAGCCCCCCATCTTGGTGCGGGATGAGCCGTTCCGCCCCCAGCCGCGCCTGGACCGCATGACCGGAAGTGGCATGACCACTGTCGTCGGGCGCCTGCGGCGCGACCCGATCTTCGACCTGAAATTCACCGTTCTCTCCCACAATACCATCCGCGGGGCAGCCGGCGGCTCGATCTATAACGCTGAGCTGCTGGTTGAGATGGGGTTGGTTGGGTGAACGGAATTCCCCGCCCCAGTCTAATTTTCGATCGATCTCGCGCAGCGGAACCCCAGGCGCGGGTCGTTCGATGTATGCGAGGAGTTTCGTTTAGCGCAGCGGCTCAGGTCGGCTACAAGGTCTTGCATGCCCTCCCGGTCGACCCAGCCGCTGCCGCGCACTGAGTGGTTCCAGGGAGGTCCGTCACCCACCGGGTTGCGCTCGGGCAGGTCCTGGTAGCCTTCCCAGCTGTACCAGTCCAGCACCCACTCACTGGCGTTGCCCGCCATATCCAGCACGCCGTAGCCGCTGGCTCCCGGCGGGTAGCTGCCCACCGGCTGTAGCCGCGGGGCATCCCAATCCTGAGGCGGTTCTTCCAGCAGCGACCAAATGGCTTCGAGCGAAGGCGGCCAGTCGGCCGCGCCCTCAATCCCCAGGTTGGCCGCCTCCGGCGCCCATGCATCCCCCCAGGGGTATATCGTCCCATGCGGTCCCCGGCAAGCATTCTCCCACTCTGCCTCGCTGGGCAGTCGCTTACCAGCCCACTTGCAGTAAGCAGCGGCTTCCAGCCAGCTCACCCCGGTCACCGGCCAATCCGCTCGTTCGGTTTTGAAGCCGGTGCTCAACCAACCACGCAACAGCCCGCCGCCGGTCATCCACAGATAGCGACGGTACTGGGCGTTGGTCACCTCGTAGCGATCGATCTCGTAACTATCCAGGTAGATCACGCGCCTCGGGGATTCATCTGTGTGCCCATCCAGGCTGCCCAGCGTGAACTTACCCGCCGGAACCAGGACCATGCTGCGGTCCAGCACCTCCGCCAGCAGGTCGGTCTCACCTACTCCTGTCAGCCAGCGCAGCAAGGCGATCTCGTCCTCCAGATCCAACGATCCTTGATACCCAACCCAGGCCTGCTGCGCCGCCGCGTCGGTCTGCGCTGCTACATCACGGTAGCCAGGGTCGATAGTGTATAGCGTATGGAATCTGGCGAACGCCGTGCTCCAGTCACCCTTTCTGGCTGCTTTACTGCCCGCCTGGTACTGGCTCAATTTATAGATACCCGGTGCGACCCATACTGCAAACACCCCCAGCAGCAAGACCGCCAGCACTACCCGCCAAAGTGTTCGTACCTGCCTATTCATCTTATTCTGTTCCTCTTCTACAGCCTCTCAGCGCCGGATTACGCTAAGCCTACCTATGATTCAATTATATTTGGAGTTACACAACACGGGGAAGACAGGAGCCATTTGTGCAATTTTCCCCCTTCTCAAAAATCGAGCTATCCGATAAAATACATCGCTGTTCTAAATGACCTCGGCCGGTGAGGCCGGGGTCATTGTGTGTTGCAGGTTTTTTGGAGTACAGGAAAAGAGAAATATAGTATGCAGATTGAACGGACAGACTTACGTAATATTGCCATCATCGCCCACGTAGACCACGGCAAGACCACCCTTGTGGATGGATTGCTTAAACAAGCGCTCGTCTTCCGCGAGAACCAGCAAGTTATGGAGCGGGTGATGGATTCGAACGACCTGGAGCGGGAGCGCGGCATCACCATCCTAGCAAAGAACACAGCCATCGAAATTTGGGACGAGTCCACTGACCAGATGGTGAAGATCAATATCGTTGATACGCCCGGGCACGCTGATTTCGGCGGTGAAGTGGAACGCGTGATGAATATGGTAGACGGCGTGCTGCTGCTGGTCGATGCCGCTGAAGGACCAAAGCCACAAACACGCTTTGTGCTGAGGAAGGCCCTCGAAGTAGGGCATCGGGCGATCGTTGTGATCAACAAGGTCGACCGGAAGAACTCTGAGCCGGAACGTGTGCTCAACCAGACCTTTGACCTGTTCATCGAACTGGGCGCCAATGACGAGCAGGCAGATTTCCCGGTCATCTACGCCAATGCGGTCACTGCCCAGGCTGGCGTGACGGCAGAATTGGGACCTGACCTACAGCCGCTTTTTCAGGGAATCCTGCGCCACATCCCCGCCCCGCGCGTCGACCCCGAGGCACCCCTGCAAATGCTGGTGACCTCGCTGGGTTACGATGAATACCGCGGCGTTACCGCAGTGGGACGGATTTTTGCAGGCAAGATTTCTGCCGGGCAGGGTCTGGCCCGGGTCCAGTCCGACGGTCAGGTGCTTGAAGAATATGCCCGCTATCTGTATGTCCACGAGGGATTACAGAAGGTAGAAGTCGATAGTGCCGCGGCCGGGGAGATCGTCGCCCTGGCTGGCCTGGATGGCATCGCCATCGGAGAGACACTGGCAGACCCAGAATATCCCACCCCGCTGCCTACGATACAGGGTGGAAGAACCCACGGTGCGGATGACCTTCAGTGTCAATACCTCACCATTCTCTGGGCGAGAAGGACGTTGGAGCACCTCACGAAAACTGCGCGAACGGTTGTTCGAGGAGCTGCGCACAAATGTGGCCTTGCGTGTCGCCGAGACTGAAAGCAGCGATTCCTTCCTAGTCTCTGGTCGCGGAGAGCTGCACCTGGTCATCCTGATCGAGACAATGCGGCGTGAAGGCTACGAATTCCAGGTCTCCAGACCGGACGTGATCCTGCGTCAGGACGATCAAGGCAATATCTTGGAACCATTTGAGGAAGTGTATATCGAGACCGACCGTGATTCGCTGGGTGTTGTCGTTGAGATGCTCGGGGTAAGACGCGGGCAGATGCTCGACATGCAAGATTCTGCTGATGACAGGGTCTTACTGAAGTTTCTGGTCCCGACGCGTGGTCTGCTGGGTTTCCGCTACCAGTTCTTGACTGCCACCCGCGGCGCTGGCGTGATGCACACGCTGTTTCACGGCTACCTGCCCATGATCGGGGCGATCAATGGTCGCTCGACCGGCTCGTTGGTATCCTGGGAGACCGGTGTGACCACCACCTACGGATTGAAAAACGCCGAAGAGCGCGGCCGTCTGTTCATTGAACCTGGTGCAGATGTTTACCAGGGTATGGTTGTTGGCGAGCACCAACGCCCAGGTGATCTGACGGTCAACGTCTGCAAGAAGAAGCATTTGACCAATATGCGTGCAGCCCGCGGGGATATCGCAGTGCGCCTGACACCTGCACGCAAGATGAGCCTGGATGAGGCAATCGAATATCTCGGGGAAGAGGACTTACTGGAAGTTACCCCGGTGAGTTACCGCATCCGTAAACGCATCCTGGATACGCACGAGCGTGGCAAATACACCAAGCTGGTTAAGGAAGACGTCGTCCGGGTCTAAAGACTGGCTGCAGCTGCGAGCGGTTTACACAACCGGCAAAATCGTATAATCCTTGACATCTCGCCCCCGGTATGATAAATTCTTCTGAACCTTTACCCAGCATTCATCACATGACTGTCATTACTTTCCCCCGCCGCTCTCGTAGCCCACGCCAGACTCCTCTCGGAGGTCCGGCTTAGCGGCGTTGGATTGCAGCAATCGTTTCAAGATTTAGTCATTGTTCAGCAGATCATGCCCCCGGATTTCCGGGGGTTGTTTTTTATCGGAGAAAAGCTTATGCAAAATATCAAGGTTGGAGTGTTTGGAGGGACCGGATACACGGGCCTGGAGCTCATCGGTCTTTTGAACCAACACCCAGACGTTAAACTCGAATTCGTCACCTCTGAAATTGGCTCTGGTAAAAACTTGCGCGATCTTTGGCCTCTTGCCCCTGCTTTCATTCTTCAATCAAAAAATGATGTTGATCTCGGCAATGTCGATTGCGTTTTCCTTTGCCTGCCTCATACACAATCTGCTGTTTTGGCGCGCCGGGCAATCAACTCTAATATTAAAGTCGTCGATCTATCTGCCGATCTACGCATAAGCGACCCAACCCAATATGAGCGATGGTACGGCGTTCCCCATCCCCAACCGGACTTACTCCCGGCTCCCTATGGACTGCCAGAGCTTAGCCGGGATCGTCTGGTTGGTGCAGATGTGATCGCAAATCCCGGATGTTATGCCACAGCCATGCTGCTGGGGTTAATGCCGCTCGTCCGCGAATCGCTTATCCTGCCGGATACTCCTATCATCATCGATGCCAAATCGGGTGTTACTGGTGCAGGCAGGACCCCCAAACAAAATATACTATTTGGCGAAGTGCATGCCAATTTATCACCCTACAATATCGGTCGTTCTCACCGGCATCTGGGTGAGGTCGAACCGATATTGGAAGCCAACGGGTTGGAAAGCGGCAGGCTTGTTTTTTCCCCCCACCTTCTGCCGACTGACCGGGGAATTCTGGCTGCTATCTACGTTCAGGTGAGTAGTTTACAAAAAAGTCACCAGGCATTTCAAAAATATTACGATCACGAACCCCTGGTTGAAATATTACCCACAGGCTCATTGGCAACTTTGGCACATGTTGTTAGGACCCCTCGGGCTGTAATTTCTCTGTCCGCAGTTGCTGAATCCATGCTGATCGTCATGGTTGCTATTGATAATCTTCTCAAAGGCGCCGCTTCACAGGCAGTCCAAAATTTCAATCTTATGGTTGGATTGCCAGAAACAACCGGATTATTATCCATCCAGGGAATATCGCTATGAAGCGACCTCCCTTGATCATCAAAGTCGGTGGGAACGATCTCTTTCAGCCCAATTTTGTGCAAGAGCTTGCAGGGACGATCTCTCAAATGCAAAGCGAACACGCTTGCCTTTTGATTCATGGAGGTGGACGGGTAATTGACAATTTACTGGCCCGCCTCAATATCGATCCCATTTATATCGACGGTCAAAGGGTAACCGATGAACCCACACTGGAAATTGCCGAAATGGTGCTGTCTGGACAAATAAATAAGATGCTCGTTTTGGCTTTATCTGAATCAGGGCTGGATAGCATCGGTATCAGCGGTGTCGATCGCGGCTTGATCCGTGTAGAACCCTGGTCGAAGCAGATGGATAGAGTAGGACGCATCATCCAGGTGAGGACCGATGTCCTTCTTGAGTTATTCGATCAGGGTGTAATCCCGGTGATTTCGCCTATTTCAATTGGGCCAGAGGGACGTTACAACGTGAACGCTGACCATGCGGCCGGAGCAATTGCCGGCGCTGTGAAAGCTCAGCGGGTTATTTTTGTCAGCAATGTAGCCGGTGTCCAGGTTTCAAATCAAGTGGTTCCAACACTTACCCACAACCAGGCACAGGAATTAATTCAGACAGGTGAAATATCCGGCGGCATGATACCAAAAGTAAACGCCGCCCTAGACACCCTATCACAAGGGGCAGGAGAAGTGACCATCACAGACCTGCGCGGTTTAAGCATGGGAAGTGGAACGAAGTTTGTCCAATAGAGGAGACCTTATGACTCATATTAATGACTTTACAAATGAAATAATCAGCAAAGAGGCCAATTACATCCTGGGAACATACCCACGTCCGCCATTTGTCCTCGTCCAAGGACATGGGTTGTCCGTATTTGATGCGGCTGGGGTGGAATATCTTGACTTCGGGGCCGGAATAGCGGTTAACACTTTGGGACATTCGAATGCAGATATCATAGAAGCGGTCCAGGGGCAAATCAACCAGCTGAGCCATATCAGCAACCTTTATTATTCCGCCCCACAGGTGGAACTTGCCGAGCAGCTTTGCCAGCTAAGCTTTGCTGATAAAGTCTTTTTTTCAAATTCTGGGGCTGAGGCCGTCGAGGCGGCACTAAAATTGGCGCGCAAACATGCCCGCCTCAAATATGGTCCCGGAAAAACGCAGTTTGTAGCCTTTCGAGACGGCTTCCATGGTAGGACATTCGGGTCGTTATCAGTTACCTCGCGTGAGTTATACCAGGCGCCCTTCAGACCCCTCGTACCTCAAGTCTCATTCGCGCCTTTTAACGACATTAAGGCTGCCCAAAGACTTATCAATCCGGATACCTGCGCCGTCATTGTTGAGCCGGTCCAGGGTGAGGGGGGTATGCATGTGGCATCGCTCGAATTCATGGAGGCTTTGCGCCAGCGATGCGATCAGTTTGGGGCGTTGTTGATCGTCGATGAAGTCCAGAGTGGCATGGGGCGGACCGGAAAATTATGGGCTTACCAGCACTTCGGAATTGAGCCGGACATCATGACCCTGGCAAAAGCCTTGGGCGGAGGTCTTCCAATTGGTGCCACTTTGCTCACTGACGCGGTTGCACAGTCAATTGATTTCGGCGACCATGGCAGCACATTCGGCGGAGGACCTGTCGTATCGAGGGTTGCCCAGGTTGTTTTAGAACGAGTCAGTGATCCGGCAATGTTGGATCATGTAATGTCAATGAGCGATTATCTACTGAGTAAACTATCTGCGCTGAAAACCCCTCGCATCAAACAGATCCGGGGGTTAGGTTTGATGATCGGGATTGAACTGGATCGAGAAGTAAAACCGATCTTGAGCGAAGGCTACAAACACGGGATCCTGCTGCTCAGCGCGGGTCCCAATGTGCTGCGCCTGCTCCCACCTCTGATAATTTCCAGAGATGAAGTCGATAGATTCATTCAAATCATACAAATATTATTGGTAGAGGACTAAAAATGCGCGAAATCAACTCACCCAGGTACCATATCCGTGGTGCCAAGACAGAAGATGCCCATTCCATCCTGGACTTAATTGCTGACGAAGTTCGCGCCGGGCGAATGCTACCCCGCCAGTTGGATGAGGTTCAACGAGACATTGGCAATTGGCGGGTGGCTTTAGTCAACAAGCAAATTGTGGGATGCGTCTCTCTGGTGATCTATAACGATAAGCTATGTGAGCTCCGCTCATTAGCAGTCTCATCTGAATACCGGGGCAATGGGTTGGGAAGCGAGCTGGTCACCTCCATCATCGACCTTGCCAGGGAAAGGGATTTTGCCCGGGTGATCACACTGACACGTTCTGCACACCTGTTCGAGCAGGTGGGCTTCAAACAAGATCTTATCCTCAACTTCCCGGAAAAAGTGTGGCGCGATTGTAACCCTTGCCCTTTTCGCCACCAATGCGATGAGGTTGCCCTGACTTACGAGCTGAACAAAGAGGAAAATCTTTAATGGACATGCCACACAGGATCTATGCTCCAAAAGGATTTCGGGTTGCCGGAATTCATTGCGGGTTAAAAACGGATGGCGAAAAAGACCTAGCCTTGATCGTCAGCGATTCCCCGTGCCAGGTTATGGGTGCTTTCACCACAAATGAGGTCAAAGCAGCACCCGTACGCTACGACCAGGCAATTCTGAAGAGCGGCAAACCCGTCCGGGCGATTGTCGCCAACGCCGGGAACGCCAATGCCTGCACCGGAGATCAAGGATACGTTCACACAGAGATGATGGCCCAAGAAACGGCGGCATTATTTAACGGGCGGGCAAACGATGTGCTGGTGTTATCAACCGGGGTGATCGGTGTCCCGCTCCCGATCAACAAAATAGTCTCTGGTATTGGCACCGCCGCAGATCTGCTTATTCCGGAGGGCTGGGAAGATGCTGCCCAGCGCAATTATGACGACTGACACCAAACCAAAGATTTGCAGCATCCGTTCAGCAGGTGGATATACCATCACCGGGATTGCCAAGGGCTCCGGAATGATTGCACCGGATATGGCGACCATGCTGGCTGTGATAGCAACGGACGCCCAAATATCTCACGGAATGGAAGAGATGATCTCTCAAATCTGGGAGCACAGCTTTAATCGCATTGTTGTGGATGGCGATATGAGCACCAACGACACCGTGCTGCTCCTTGCGAATGGAGCCTCTGGCATCCAGGCAGCCGAAACGGAAACCTTCGCAACTGACTTGCTCCTGGTATGTTCGACTTTAGCCAAAGAGATCGCCCGAGATGGTGAGGGCGCAACCAAATTGGTGAAAGTTGTTGTGCGAGGCGCAGAGCAACATGCGGATGCGAAGAAAATCGCCAGAGCCATCGCCACTTCACCACTTTGCAAGACTGCTTTCTATGGCGCGGACCCGAACTGGGGAAGGATTATCTGTGCAGCCGGATATTCCGGTGTCAAACTTGAAGTGGACTTGATGCAACTGTGGCTGAGCAATGAAAATGATAGCATCAAACTATTCGAGAACGCACAACCAGCCGCCTATGTGGAGGCGGCTGCGATAACGTTGATGAACGAAAGCGAGTGGACGATTGAATTGGACCTGCGTACCGGATCGGAGGAATATTGGCTGTGGACTTGCGACCTGAGCCATGAATATATCACCATCAACGGGCATTACCGGACATAACCTGCCTAATAATTGCTTGAAGCTTCCCTGAGAATTACCTGGAGGAACCCGTTGTCGGGTGCATTTCTTGATGCCTTGTTAGCGCACCCACATGACCTTGAGAAAGGCAAAGAGTTTATGAGCATCATCACTGAAGGAGATTTATTGTGGGAGCCGTCTCAAGCGGTTAAGCAAGCGACTAATCTAACCCGATACATGGAGTGGCTGGACACAGAGCGCGGGCTAACCTTCCAATCCTATCAGGAGCTTTGGGAATGGTCTGTGACAGAACTGGAAGATTTCTGGGGCAGCCTTTGGGATTATTTCGATATCCAGCGGTCAAAGGGATACTCAAGCGTTTTGGTCGAAAGAAAGATGCCGGGCACGAAATGGTTTGTGGGGGCCGAACTGAATTACGCTGAACATACTTTCAGAAATATTAACAACCAACGACCAGCGATGGTCTACTAATCTGAAGACCAGTCTCTGAAAGAGCTCACCTGGAGTGAGCTTTATGAGCGCACCGCCGTCGTGGCGCGCTGATTGAAGGAGCAAGGGGTGGAGCGCGGTGATCGCGTGGTGGCCTATATGCCCAATATCCCGGAGACCATTATCGCCTTTTTAGCCTGCGCCAGCCTGGGGGCAATCTGGTCGAGCAGCTCGCCAGACTTCGGCAGCCCCAGTGTGCTGGACCGTTTTCTACAGATCGAGCCGAAAGTGCTTATCGCTGTTGATGGATACTGCTGGAATGGAAAAGTCTATGATCGTCGTGAGGTCGTGGCTGAACTACAAGAGTCCCTGATTACCATCGAGAAAACTTTGCTCGTCACGCTGGTCACGGAGACAACATCAACAAAGAATCTAAAGAACACTATTTTATGGGATCAGGTATTCGAAACCTACGCGCCGCCTCCTGAGCTTGTATACGAGCAGGTGCCATTTGATCACCCTTTATGGGTGCTTTACTCATCGGGCACAACCGGCTTGCCAAAACCGATCGTGCAAGGCCAGGGTGTAATCCTCCTTGAACACCTAAAAGCACTGGTGTTCCACGCCGATATTAAACTGGATGATCGCTTCTTCTGGATCACCAGCACCGGCTGGATGATGTGGGACTTTATGGTCAGCGCTCTGCTCACAGGGACAACCATAATCCTTTATTACGGCAGTCCAAATTACCCAGACATGAACGCCATGTGGGCGCTGGCTGAGGAGACGAGGATGACCTATTTTGGCACCAGCGCGGCTTATATTTCAGCCTGCCGCGAAGCAAGTTTAGAACCCGGTCGCCGGTTCGACCTCAACCACCTCCGGGGTCTCCCAGTATTCACTAAGCCTGCCTGCTGGCAAAATATTCGTCGAGGGCTTCGGCGATCAGCCCGGTCATTGCCTTGCGGGTGCCCTGCTTTTCCAGCCACAGGCGGCGCAGGCGAAGGCGGGTGAAGATTACGCCATTGGGAATAACGTCAAGCGAGCAATTTTAGGGGAGGTATAATCAGCACGTGGAGACTACCAGTTGAATCTTGGTATTTTTGATTTGGTTGGCGTGATCATGCTGGTCCTTGCGAGCACCAGTTTTGTTTACCTCTGGCGGGTAAAAAATAAATCTAGGTCAAGCTGGATGCTGCTCTGGTTTTTCCTGTGCGTCGTCTTGTCTGCCATTGCCACCATCGTAACCAATATAGGGACAGCCTGGGATTGGGCATTCGCTCCTTCTCAGGATGCGCTGCTCATTCTGGGCGGCATATTTTTGGTGAGGTTTGCTTATTTTTACCCAACAAGTGACCAACCGAGGGAAGCTCGTTGGGTAATCGCTTTCTTCACCACATTGGCTTTGGCTGCATTGACCTATGCTTTGAGTTTCGCTGTCCGGTATATTGTCAACCTCCCTGGAGATCTTGAAGAAAATAATATTTACTATCTGCTTACGCCAGTGGCGATAAGTTTAACGGTTTTTGTCTTTTTCAGACGTTCGATACATTGCTCGGCTAAGACGCACCATTCAAACGATATAGAAACGAAACCCATTAAATATTCCTTCAAATCTCTCCTCAAGCCTGGCAACCGGTCGGCAGTCGCCTTGCGAAACTATGGACTATCATTAGCAATAAGTTTGATCCCGGTTGTTGCCGTGGTTGAAAAGATCGCCTTGCCAGCAGTGGTTGCCTCTTTTATTTTCAACTTCGGTGCAGTAATTGCCATTTCAGCCCTGATGCTGACCTACATAAATTATGCCCCAGAACCTGTTTCCATATCCGTGAAACTGGTGGGAATCTCATTGGCTAGCGTCTTGCTTATCCTGGGTTTAGCTGGTGTCTGGGTCTATCATGCAATTCCTGGTGTAGATGAACACAGTCTGGTTTCGACCTTTATCACCTTGGTTTTACTAAGCAGCTTACTGATAATTCTTATCTTTCCATTTTTCTTCCGCACAGCCTTACTAGATCCACTCGAAAGGTTATTAAAGGGTGTCAAGCTGGCGAATGAGGGGGATCTGAATGTACAAGTAGCCGTACAGTATGATGATGAAATTGGTTATCTGACACAATCGTTCAATCGCATGATTGACTCGCTGAATGAAGCTACCGAAGCGTTAAGGAATAAATCCGCGATATTTGAGAGGCAGGTTGCTGAGCGAACGGTGGAGTTGCGCGAGTTAAACCAGCAATTGATCAGCGAAAACATTGAGAGAAGTGAAGCCCAAGCTTTATTGGACCGGCAGCTACGCTACGAACATGCGCTTGCCGGTTGCTCACAATCTTTGCTTACCACAGCAGATAACGAAGAAAGCCAGCAGTTAGCTCTAAACCAGGCTCTTGAGCAACTACGTTCCGGAGCACAGGTCAGTCGGGCTTATGTATTTCGCAATATTTTGGATAACAATCTGGGTCTTTGTATGGGGATCCTGGCTGAGGCTTGCGCCGATGATATCCAACCTCATATCAATAATCCAGTTAATCAAAAATTTCCATGGTCCCGGTTGCCAAGCGAGATGTTTACATCACTCGAAGCTGGCAATCCACATGGTGGTCCGGTTGATCGTGTTTTTGCCAGCACCCCGCCTTTATTAGAAGCCTTTCTACAACAAGCACAACCGTTACTCTCGATCCAGAGTTTACCCATCACTCTCAATGACCAATGGTGGGGATTTATTGGACTTGACGACTGCAAGATCCCACGAGAATGGGATCAGGATGAGATCTTGATGCTGCGCACTGCTTCGGAGATGATCGCTAGCACACTCCACCGCTGGGCAGCGGAAACACGCTTACGTGAAACGCTGGAAAATCTCGAGCAGCGAGTTTATGATAGGACTCTTGAGCTCAGCCAGGCCAATGCGGAACTTAGACACGAAATCCACGAGCGTCAGCGATTCCAGGATGGACTGGAAGAAAAACTCGAGATCGAAAGAATGTTGGCTAATATCTCGGCTCGTCTACTTAGCCCAATGGAGCTGAGCTCAGCTATTATTGAAACCCTAGCAGATCTTGGCACGATCATGCAAGCGAGCCATGTTGTCTTTATCCCGGTGCCAGATGGCTCTACCGGCAATGGCCGAGAAATCATCGAATGGCATTTGCCAGAAGTTCTTCCATTATCGGATGACCTGAAAAGACCTCTAAACAATGTCTATCCCTGGTTTTACAACAAACTTGTCAACCAAAAAACCATCTTCATCACGGACAAATCAGCCATCCCAGTCGATGCTCATTCAGAAAGGCAACTGTTAAGTAGTAAGGGGGTGGACTCGCTACTGCTGACACCATTGTGTATGGATGATAAGATGGAATTCGTAATTTTCATCACCAATCCGAAACTTCCAAAAGTAAAAATTGAAGAAAACACAAAGGTGGTAGAAGTCGTCCTTAGTATGTTGGGCAGCCTTTTACGCCGTGAGGCGCTACTCAATACACTGGAAGAAAAAATCGCTGAGCGCACCCGGGAACTCTCTGCCTTCTTTGACATGGCAATGCTTTCCGGTGAAGCCCAGGAACTATCCGATATCATGCAACCAGCGTTAGTGAAGGTTATGGAGATTAGCGCCAGTGAAGCAGCCATAATCCACTTGTATGAAGAAGACCAACGCGTGATGAAAATTGTTGCTCAGCGAGGTATTCAAAGTAAATATCTTTCACAGCTTCAAACGATCCAAATGGATGCGCCGACGATGGCATGGATGATTGGTCGCAATGATGATGTTTGGTCTTCTGGCACAACCAAACATCCAGATGCGTTCGAACTACCCCTATTTCAATCGGACACTCATATACTGCTGCGAGCCAGGGGAAAAATCCAGGGTATATTAAGCTGCTACCGGCATTCTCAAGTCCCGTTCAACCCGTATCAAACTTTTTTCTTAAATGCGATCGGTGAACAGCTCGGGCTGGCGGTTGAGAACTACCGGTTGCGTCTGAAAACAGAAGAGATAGCCACCATCCAGGAGCGGCAGCGATTGGCGCGCGAGCTCCACGATGCCGTCAGCCAATCGCTTTACAGCCTGACACTATTTGCACGCTCAGGTCGGGACGCATACGAAGTTGGAGATGAGGCAAAGCTGCTGGAAAGCCTCGAACAGGTTGAGACGAATTCGCTGGTGGCTTTGAAGGAAATGCGCCTTTTGCTCTACCAGCTTCGATCGCTGACACTAGAAGAAGGCGGTCTTGTGCAAGCCATTGAATCCCGATTCGATTTGGTTGAGCGCAGGGCAGGCATTCAGGCAAGTATTGACATCGCTGAAAGCATTGAATTGACCGCTCGATCTGAACAGGAGTTATTCCGCCTGGTGACTGAAGCACTTAACAATGCCCTCAAACATGCCGGGGCATCCATGATATCTGTGACCATTCGACCAGAAAATGAACAGATAGTGCTGGATGTGCACGATAATGGGCAGGGATTCGATCCTAATCAAGCGTATGCCGGGATGGGTTTGCAGAATATGCGCCAACGGGCATCCTTACTGGGTGGGAGCATCGAAGTGTCTAGCCAGCCTGGAGGCGGCACCTGGATTCGTGTAGAGTTACCGCAGTTGAATACTCTTGCTGGGGAAGGATCACATGGATAACAAAATTCGTATCTTGGTCGTGGATGACCATACTGTGGTCCGCAAGGGGTTGTGCTCTCTGCTTTCTGCCGAGAAATACGGCCTTGAAGTGGTGGGTGAGGCCGCTGACGGGCGAGATGCCATTGCTAAAGCACTCTCGTTAAACCCCGACGTGATCCTCCTAGATCTGGCAATGCCAGTTATGGGTGGGTTGGAGGCGATACCTTTGATAATACAAGGTAAGCCAGAGGCGCGTATCCTGATCTTAACCAGCTTTGCGGAAGATGAACAGGTCCTGGAAGCAATCCGATCTGGCGCTTTGGGCTATTTAATCAAGGATGCATCGCCAGATGAATTGGTGAGCACGATTCATAACGTTTATCTGAACCGTATGTCTCTACCACCGGATCTGGCGCGTAAGGTAATGCTGGGACCGCAAAAACCAGATAGGATTGCTGCATCCAGCCTGTTGACCGATCGCGAGATGGATGTGCTGCGCTGTGTGACGAAGGGATACTCAAACAAGCAAATTGCATTGGATCTCTCGGTCAGCACAACCACGATACGCACACATATCAGCAATCTACTACGCAAGTTGAACCTGGAGAATCGCACCCAGCTAGCGCTATACGCCCGCCAGAATAATATTGCCTGAGAGAATCGCTTTCTCAACTAAACCCTCTTCCGGAAATACCCAACCTCATCTATTTGGACGAAAGACCCCTGCTAAATGGGTCTTTTTATACGAGCCGGCAATCAATCACTCATCCGATGCGGATCAGGTTCCCCTTTGATAAACTGCGTTAATTATGGATTCTAAAAACCGATCGAAGATGAGTGGATTGGTATGACAAGTAGTCCTGACAAACGAACGAGAGTGCTGGTCGTATCTCTCCCAGGCGTGATGCAGAAAATGTTGCGTGAAACCTTTTATAGCAGATTGGATGTGGATTTAGTCGGCGTTGCTAGCGGTGGTTTGTCTGCAGTGAGGATGATCCAGCAGAAACAGCCTGACCTGGTCGTGATGGACTCAAACTTGCCCTCTAGCGAGGCAAGCGCCTTGATCATGTGGATGAAGGAAGAATGTCACCAAATCTGCAGCCTGGTTCTGGCAGAGACAACGCTGCAGTTAAATCGGGCAACCAGCGCTGGAGCAGATATCGTAATGCGCTCTTATTCCCTGGCGGATAACCTCGACTCGGTGTTTGTAAATCTGGATGCAATCCATACAAATACCATCGCAGAGCAATCTGACTTAGAAAAGAAAAAGGAGAATTAAGTCATGGGTATCATTAGTTGGATCGTATTAGGCGGCATCGCCGGTTGGCTAGCCAGCATCATCACCAAGCGCAATGACCAGATGGGCTGCATTACCAACATTATCGCCGGAGTGATCGGCGCGGCAGTGGGCGGCTGGGTGTTCAGCCTGTTTGGCGGCACTGGCGTGACCGGTTTCAACCTGCCCAGCTTGCTGGTTGCCTTTGTCGGCGCGATCATCGTGCTGGCAGTGGTTAACCTGATCTTTGGCAGGAAATAAATTCTAAACAAGGAGAAAAACGATGAAATACGCATTGAGCTTTCTATTAGGCGCCGTGGTTGGCGCAGCGGTGGCGTTGCTAATGGCACCCTCTTCGGGTGAAGAGCTGCGCGCCAACATTAAGACCCAAGCAGACACCCAGTATGCCAGATTGCAGGACGAGTATCAGAAAGGCATGCAGGAGATGCAGACCCGCATGGACAAAATGAGCAGCGACATGCAAGCCATGACGAGCAAGGTCAAAGACACCGGCAAGCCGGCGTGAGGGTTGCTAGGGTTAGTGGCATGAACGTCCAGCAGATCACCTGGGCCTGGCAGAATACCGTCCAGGCCCTTATCTGGCATTATCAATCACTTATCGATTGTTAGCAGGAAATAATTATGAAGAACTGGTTCCGTTCCCATCCGAAGCTGAGTGTCTTCCTCGGCATATTGGCGGTGCTCAGCATTCTCTTATTCGTCTTGGCTCTCAAGCCGTTTTCGTTGAATGACAGCTTCACGCCAGACCCCGCACAGAGCCACGAGGAAGCTCTTAACCGCATCCAGGCTATCCAGGCTGTGGAAGCGGACCTCGACTTGCACCCTGAGTGCACCACGCAACTGCAAACGCATGACGAGAAGACGGATACTGTCGTCATCTTCCTGCACGGCTTCTCCAGCTGCCCGCACCAGTTTGTTGATCTGGGAAAGGAATATTTCGAGCGCGGCTACAACGTCTACATCCCGCGCACCCCGCGCCACGGGTTTAATAACCGCCGCGGTGAGCCCTTGAAAGGTCTGACTGCCGAGGAGATGGCAGAGTTTGCCCACCAGACCGCAGATATCGCTCAGGGCTTAGGCGAACGTGTCATCGTTGTCGGTCTCTCCGGAGGTGGGTCCATGGCGACTTATCTGTCCCAGGAGCGAGAGGACGTGGATGTTGCCGCTCCGATCGCGCCATTCCTGGGGATCGGCTTCATCCCCCGCCTGCTTAACCGGCCGTTTGCCAATTTATTTTTGATCCTGCCGGATTTCTGGCAGTGGTGGGACCCGGTTCATAAAGAGAACAACCCGCTCTCGGCGTCGTATTCCTATGCCCGCTACCCGCTGCATGCCCTATTAGAAAATATGCGCCTGGGATACGCTGCCGAAGCAGACGCTAAACGCACCCGCCCGGCGGTAAGCAGGATCATCGTCATTACCAACGCCAACGACGAATCGGTCAATAACGGCGTGGTTGCCGAATTCGAACGGATGTGGCGGGAGCACGGAGAGGAGAACCTGGTAGATTTCCAGTTCGAGGAATCATTGGAACTGCCTCATGATCTGATCACCTCCACCCGCCCAGGGGCGCGGGTCGATCTGGTTTATCCTAAGCTGTTGGAGCTCATCCAGTGAAATTCGACGATGTGAACCCTTAAAGTACACAAAAAAGAGAAAAGGAGATTATCTGTATGAAAAAAACCATACTTTTTGCTATGTTGTTCCTGGCGCTGCTGATGGCAGCTTGCTCAGGAAGGCGAGCCACGCCGGCTGTCCAGTCGACGGCTGTCCCGCCCACTCAACCACCCGCAGTTCCAACTGCGGTGCCTTCGGCTGTGCCAACAATTGAACAAGCCTCCGCACCGGCTGAAACAAGCAATGCTGATCCGGATGCATTGACTGCCACTCCCTGGATGTGGGTTGGATTTACCGATCCTACGCAGCAGTTCAATGTGGAAAACCCTGAAGGCTATACCCTCACCTTTCAGGAAGATGGCACGGTCAATATCAAGGCTGACTGCAATAACGCCATTGGGTCTTACACAGTAGATGGTAGCAGTATCCAGATCGAGATTGGACCCATGACCATGGCAGCCTGCCCGCCCGAGTCGCGCAGTGACGATTTCGTCAAGTACCTGGGGTTCGCGGCGATCTATTTCTTCGAAGATAGTGACTTGTACATCGATTTAATGGCAGACGGCGGCACGATGCAGTTCAGCCCTCTTAGCGGTAGCGCCGGTGCTGACCAATTTTCTGCCCAGGGCATTAATCTCGACGGCGAACCCTTTATCGGTACCATGTATCTGGGCGGTGGGGAAGAAAACTGGCTCAATCCAGCCATGATCTCCACACTGAGTGGTAATGCAGAAGGTACCAGTATCGACGCATCTCCACTGGGGGCAGGCTGTGGGTTTTTCATCCCCCCCAGACCGGATGTTGTCATAAACTGGGAGGGGCAAGAAGAGGTGGATACCTTGCGCTTCTTCTTCCTCAGCATGGGTGATCCCAGCATGATGCTAGTCACGCCCAGCGGTGAGGTCATCTGCAATGACGATCTGAACCCGCTGGTTCTTGATCCATATATTGAGGTCAATAATCCTGAGCTTGGACGCTATGCAGCTTTTATGGGCACTTTTGAAGGTGATGCGGTCTTTCCAGGTTTTCTCGTGGTTACCAGCTCGGATCTCAACCCTGCGACCATGGATCTGGCGCGCATGTTCCCCCGTCACGTGGACCCGCGTGGCATCCCGCAGGTAATTTCGCTGGATGTACTCGATATCGAGAATCCAAATGTGGCACAACCAACGAATGGAACTCTTTCTACCGCTGATCTGCCCTATACCCAGGAGCTCACCGCTGGTGGTGAAATTGGCGCCTTCGATCTCGATCAAGCTAACCCGTTCTGCACCGGTTTTATCAGCGCAGCGCCTTCATTCAGCTTTGAGTGGACCGGTGATGCGGATCAATTGGTGATGTTCTTCGAGAGTGATGTCGATACGACTCTGCAGGTTCTCACCCCGGACGGAACTTACCAATGCGATGATGATTTCCATGGTAGTGAGAACATCAATCCATGGTTGCAAATAGAGCCGGCAAGTGGAATGTACTATGTGTGGGTGGGCAGCTTCTCGCCCGACGTGCAAGCAAGCGGTATGCTGACCATCACCAGTGATCCAAATGCAGCTCCTACCCCGCTTACATCGAAGGATATAGAGTAATACAGGAGAAGATTGAAATGATGCCTAAATGGTTTGTTGTGTTATCCGTTTTTGCGATCCTGGCAGCAAGTTTGGGGTTCAGTGTAACTGAAGCCAGTGCGCAGACAACCTATGTCAGCTACACCGTACAATCTGGTGATACGCTGGGAAAGATCGCCCAGGAATATTGTACCTCCTGGAAGGCAATCTACGATCTCAACCGTGACACCATTGGGAAGAATCCGAACGTCATCATCCCGGGAATGGTGTTGACTATCCCTGCAAACTGCATTCCCTCTGATTCTGGGCCTGGTACACCACCACCCGCCGGTACTGTGGTCGACAAAGGTCCGATCACCCACGCAACGGGTATTTATCAGGCGCCGTATTACACCGTCGCCTGGGGCGATGTCCTCTCTGCGATTGGTCAAAGGTTTGGTGTAGATTGGAGGGTCATCGCTGAAGCCAACGGGATCAACGGCACAACCATCTTTGCCGGACAGGTTCTGTATATCCCTGGTGGAAGTACTGGCACGGTTCCGCCAAGCGGGCAAGGATCGCTTGAGCGCGTCTATTTCCAGCCCGGAGCTACTTCAGCGTCGCTTAGCAGCTCGATTAATCAGGGTGCACCCAGGAGCTTCATTCTCTGGGCACAAGCCGGGCAGAATCTGACCGTGAACACCGTTTCACATGGTGAACCGCTGGTGATCTCGGTTATTGATTCGAGTGGTAATAGCCTGCCTTTAACCGGCTCAAATAGCCAGATCTACAATAATGTCGGAGCCACACTTCCGGTGAGTGGAGACTACATTGTTACGGTAAGTCCAGTGACCCTCCCCGAAAGTCCAAGTCTCCTGTTTGACATTACTTTTATTATTCCTTGAGCGGCTCATGATCGCCAGGAGTGTTAAGCCAGACATGGTTTAACACTCCTGGGATGATTATAGGGTTGAACATGATAGAGCCAAAGTCTCGATTCTTGTTGGAAATATAAATGAAGATACAGTTGCTACTGAGCCTGACGTTTTTCATGTTGCTGTTAACCGCCTGCGCCAGCCAATCTACCGCACAAGGCTTGACAGTTGTCGCACCTGAAGCGACGTACACTACAGCTCCCACAACAGCCCCAAGCCCGACCGCGGAGGCGCCCACACAGGTTACCCCGGTCGCACTGCCTGATACGCTGGGAAACTTAAGCTATGGAGGCCTGTTTCCCGATCAGCAAATCACGCTGACCGATGGAACCGCTTACTACGAAGACGGCGGATCCGGTCACCCCTTCGTGCGCTTGATCGATCACCTCATTGCCATAGGTGACTTAACCGGTGATGGCGTTGAAGATGCCGTCGCCCTCCTGGTGGACTACTCTACCGGGTCTGGTGACTTTGTCTATCTTGCACCGGTGCTTAATGCCGGGAATGAGCCAACGCCTTTGGATGCGCTCATGATCGGAGATCGCACTCCAGTGAAATCTCTGACCATCGATGGCGGCCAGGTGATCGTGGAATTCATTGGACCGGGACCGAGTGATCCATTATGCTGCCCAACCTGGAACGTGCGCAAGGTCTTCAGCCTTGAGGATGGCCGACTGGTGGAACAGAGCAGTGAAGAGCTGAGCAAGGTCTCGTTGGATGACCTGTCTGGCACAAGCTGGCGGTTGGTCGATCTCAATTTAGATCAAGAACCGGTCCTGCCCGAGACAGAGATCACCCTTCGCTTCGACGATCGGCAGATCAGCGGCTCCGCAGGATGCAATAGTTATAACAGCATCGTAACCGGCGAGGATGAGCTGCCTCAGACCTTTATCGCTGGCACGATTGCGGCTACCGACAAGTTGTGTTCCGGTCCGGTTTCGGATCAGGAGACGACCTATCTCGACCGGCTCGCCAAGGTGGTGGCATGGCGCTACGATTTTGGCTATCTTGCCCTCACCTATAAGCTTGGAGAGGGTGACTTAAGGCAGCTGCTGTTTGCTCCACAGGAATAGTTTATGGGAAACCTAGACCAGATAAAACCAACCATCGTGACTGAACTAGAAACGTCTTACGGTGCACCAAGCCAGGCAGGTTTCGGCAGCGCGGTTTTTTATGAAAAACAAGTTGCAGCCGATGATCTGGAGAAGATGGCACTTGAGAAGTACAGGTATTTCGTTGGCGATCTGTGGGAACGCTATGGTGAAGATGCCTGGATGGGACCCTGGAAACAGGTTTATGCGCGCAAGCCAGGGGCAAAGCCTGACATCGTGGCTGAGCTGCGCGGCATCCAGGATCCAGAAGCTGCGATTTCAGCGCCAATGATCCTGGATAATATCGAAGCTGCAGAGAAGGCTCGCGTCGCCCTGTCGGCTGCCTATGACGATCCCGCAATCACCGATCTCTGGGTTTTCAACCTGGGTGATGGCGGGGCTATGTCGGGACTTCTGATCGCCGGTCGTAACAATGAAACCGGAGAAGCTATATTTTTGGTGTTCCTGTTGGATTGAGATTTCGCAGTCCAGGTTGCACCATTGTTATCTATATTCTAAAGTAAAGAGGAAACCATGAAGAAAATCGTTCTTTTCACAATATTGATCCTGAGCATCCTACTGGCAGCCTGCAGCGGTGGAAGCAAGCCGGCCACAGTCGAGCCAACGCTTGTTGCCCCACAAGCCACAGACACCGCAGCCCCTACAGTTGCTCCAAGTCCGACGATGGAGGAGCCCGCCTCGGTTCCGCCTCCGGAAGAAGACCTGCTGATGTTGCGGGCAAACCCCTGGCAGTGGGTCGCTTTCACCAGCCCGGTCGAACAGTATTCAGTCGATAATCCGCAGAACTATATCGTAACATTTAACAATGATGCCACCGTGAATATCGTGGCAGATTGCAACAACGCCAGTGGCACATATGTCATAGCCGGCAGCAGCATCACCATTCAGGTCGGTCCGATGACCATGGCTGCCTGCCCGCCGGAATCACGCGGCGATGAATTCGTCAAGTACCTTGGCTCAGCAGCCATTTACTTCTTCCAAGACGGGCATTTGTTTATCGACATGATGGCGGATGGCGGGACAATGGAATTTGCTCCAGCTGACCTCGTGATGGCTGACGAGGGCGAAGATGCTGCAGGTGAAAGCACGCTCCCCGAAGATGTGACCGCCCAGCTGGATGCCTTCCTGCAATCGCAGGTCTATTCCGACGGCGGCAATCCGAGCTTGGCCGCGCCGGGGTTGGTGCTGCTGGTAGAAACGCCGGACGGCCGTTACCTGAAAGCCGCTGGTGTAACTAATCTGGACGACGGAACACCAATGCAGACAGATGACCGCCTAGAAATCGGCAGCAATACCAAATCGATGACCGTCGTCCTGCTTATGCAGTTGGTGGAAGAAGGCCTGCTATCATTGGACGATCCGCTCAGTAAATGGCTGCCAGAACAAGCCGCCATTCTGCCGAACGGTGATCAGATTACCATTCGCCAGATGGCGCAGCACACAGCCGGTCTCTTTGATTACGCCGACAACATCATTGCCGCCGGGGTAACGGATCCAGCCGCGTTGGAAGCCGGATTTACCCCTGCCGAATTGGTGCAAGATGCAGTAGACAATGGGTCGCCTTACTTCGCGCCCGGGGAGGAAGGGCAGTGGCATTACAGCAACACCGGCTACGTCCTGTTGGGGATGATCATCGAAAAAGTGACCGGTGAAAAGCTGGGCGATTTGATGCAGGCGCGCATCTTCGATCGCCTGGGGATGGAAAGCGCCGTATTCATTGAAGGTGTGCCTCAAGCTGGGGAGATCACCACCCGCGGTTATTGGTGGGAGGATGGCGAAAGGGTCGATACCACGAATTGGAATGCTTCCCAGGGTTGGGCAGCGGGGGCGGCAGCGATGACGGCCGCAGACCTGGTCACGTATGGCAAAGCGCTGGCAGCGGGTGATCTTTTCCAAAACCCGGAGACGCTGTCGGAGATGCTCGCTTTTGATCTTGCGGCCGGTTCAAGTTTAGCTCCATACGGATTGGGTTTGATGGACTTCACCGGAGATGGGACAGTTTGGGGGCATGGCGGCCAGACGGTTGGCTTCCAATCGCTTTGGTTTACCAAGCCTGAAGAAGGGCTTGTGGTCGTGGGCCTGACGAACTCCGCAACCTACAATGCCAATGATTTCATCAATGTCCTGCACATCTTAGAGGGTGAGGGTGCCCAACCTATCGTAGGTTTTACCCTGCTCCCTGTTGGCGATTTTGTGCCTACCAAATGGACCTGGACACAATTTGTCACACCGGTGGAAGCGACCGATATTGATGAAACGGCCGGCCAACTCAGAATCTTCAAGGACCAGAAAGTAGCGGTCACCCATCCCGAATGTGGCGTGGCAACTGGCTCTTACTCGGTCAGCGGTTCGGGTACCATCAGCTTCGAAATGGATCCTTCTACCCTTACCTGCGGTGAGGATTCTCTGGCCGCGCAGTTTGTAGGGTATCTCAATGATGCTACCCGCTGGCATTTTGCCAATGGCAATCTGATCGTCGAGCTGCCTGCGGATGGCGGCTCGCTGATCTTTGAGTTTGTCCCGCCCCAGTGATCTGGCGGCAACACCGGTCGTGGAGAGGTCCGGAGAGGCACATCTCCGGGCTGCTCCGCGATGTTGCGCCGAAAGGACCGAAAGGATGGATGAAGTTGTGGAAGCTAAACCAGAGGACGGGCAATCATCGTACGCGATCAGCATGCAGAACGCCAGCCTGGATTTCGGCGGCGGAGCGGGAGTTTTCGATCTAAATCTCTCCCTGCCGCAAGGCGCAATCCTGGGCATGATCGGTCCCAGCGGCTGCGGCAAGACGACCACCATACGTCTCCTTAATGGGATCTTTGGCCCCACCTCGGGGGAAGTGCGCGTGTTCGGTAAGGACCCCCTCCGATTCAGCCAGACGGATAAGGAGCGCATCGGCTATATCCCGCAGCAGTTCATCCTCTACCCCACCCTGAGTGCAGAGGAGAACCTGCACTTCCTGGGCGGGATCTATGGCATGACCCCCGGCGAGCGCAGAGCGAAAATCGAGCCTTTGCTGGAATTCGTCGACCTGGTGGATGCACGCAAACGCCTGGCGCGGCAAGTTATCCGGGGGCATGCAGCGCCGCCTGATGCTGGCTGGTGCACTGCTGCACGAGCCGGACTTCTTGATCGCCGATGAGCCGACCGCCGGGATCGACCCGATCCTGCGCGCCCGCATCTGGGAGAACTTCCGCGAGCTGCGAAACCAGGGAAAGACGCTGCTGGTTACCACGCAGTATGTTGGCGAGGCAGCGTATTGCGACCAGGTGGCAGTCATGCGCAACGGTCGCCTGGTCACCGTCGATACCCCTCGAGGCCTGCAGCGCCAGGCGATGGGCGGCGAAGTGATCCACCTGCAGGTTGAGCAAAGCCAGATGGTAGCCTGCATGCGCTTCCTGGAGGATCTGCCGCAGGTAGCTAAGGCGGAACGCGTCGATGGCGAAGCGGATGGAATGTATATCTTCGTGGAGGATGCCGGAAAACAGCTCCCCAATTTACTGGGGATCCTGAGAGAGGGCGCGCGGCATCACGCCGAAAGTTGCCGAGCCGTATCTACCCGCCTTCGATGAAGTCTTTGTTCGCCTGATTCAAAAATCCGAACACGAGCACCTGGAGGTCGCCCTATGATCGCCTACCTGATCAAAGCCTTCTCCTTCTTTGTGAAGGAATTTCACGACGTGCGCCGCCAGCCGGCTTTGATGCTCAGCCTGGTGGGGGGACCGCTGCTGGTGCTGGCAGCTTTTGGGGCGACCTTCCGCAGTGCCAATCCTTTTGTCAGGGTTGTGCTGGTATGGCCAGAAAATGGCGTCTCCGGAATCAGCCAGGAGCAGGCAGTCCAATTCATCAGCAGCAACTTCTACATGGTCAAGGTGACCAGCGATGAGAACGAAGCGATGCAGATGCTGGATGACGGTCAGACAGATGTGGTGCAGATCGTCCCGGTTGCTGAATTCCAGGCAGGTGGAGATCAGGAACGTCCCGAGATCCAGGTCATCTCCAGGACGATTGATCCCAATGCCGAAGCCTGGATCCGCTCGCTTTCCTATGGCGAGGTGAATTTAATCAACCAGCAGCTTCTAACCCAGGAAGCCGACGTAGCACAAGACAAAGCCCGTGAAGTTGCCGGGTCGCTGGTGAATGCCCAGCAGGAGTTCGAGCAGCTGCGCCAGAATTTTGATCCCCAGCAGATCGAGCGTGCTGATCGCATCATCGGGGAGCTACGTAAAATCCTGGTGGAATTGTTGGCTTATCTACCACCAGAGAGTCTGGCGCAGGCCAACCTCTCCCCTGAGCTGAGCAAGCTGTATCGTGACATCGAAATCCTTTCCGATGATCTCGAGGAGCTGGACCAGGTGCTGAGCGAGGGAGAGCTGGCAAACCAGGTTGAGCGTCTGGACAGCACTGCTGAGGAAATTGGAACTCTTCGTGGGACTATTGATCTTTTTGTGACAACCCCATCAGAAAATATCATTTCCCCGATCCGGGAAACCTATACAAATCTGCGTGGCAGCGCTTACAGCATGGTTATTTTCTACGCTCCCGCCGTCCTGGCTTTACTGGTTCAGCAGTTGGCAATTACCCTGGCCTCCCTTGGCCTGGTGCGCGAGCGCCAGATGGGCTCTTTTGAAATGTTCCGGGTCTCCCCGCTTAAGTTCTCCCAAATCCTCCTGGGGAAATCGCTGGCATATATTTTATACGTCACGGTCGCTGGACTTATCCTGACCGGGCTTTTGACTTTGTTGAAGGTACCTTTTCCTGCCTACCCCGGAGAATATTTTATTTTGCTGGTAATGCTGGCTACAGCCTCAGTAGGAATTGGCTTCCTGATCTCAGCCGTCTCACGCACCGACAGCCAGGCAATCCAGCTGACCATGCTGGTACTGCTCCTATCCATCTTTTTTACTGGCTTTTTCCTGCCTATCACCGGGTTTGCCTGGCCGGCATGGATCATTGCCTTGCTGATCCCGATGACCTCCGCCATCGAGGGGTTTCAACAGCTGATGCTGGCAGGAACCAGTGCGTCTGCTGATCCCTGGGTGCTCTTGAGCGTAATTATTTTGCTCTCGTTTGGTTTAGTATCCCTGATTATGCGCCGCCAATACCGCAAGGTGCTGGAATAACCGCTGGGCGATTTATGATTAACCTCTATTAAAATCGGGTTTAAAATTGGAGCAGAGATGCCACAAGATACCATCCACGCTGTGACCGGGGCATTCGGCTACTCAGGCAAATACATTGCCCAACATCTGCTTGCCGAGGGAAAGTCCGTGATCACTCTCACTAACTCCCTACAGCGGGAAAACCCGTTCGGGGATAGATTGGGTGTGGTCCCCTATAATTTCGACAAGCCCGAAAAGCTTGCTGATTCCCTGCGCGGGGTTTGTGTTCTTTACAACACCTACTGGGTGCGTTTCAATCACCGCAGTTTTACTCACGCCGATGCCGTGCGCAATACCATTACCCTTTTCGAAGCCGCCAGGGTAGCCGGAGTTCGAGCGCGTGGTGCATGTCAGCATCACCAATCCGTCCGAGGATTCTGCGCTTGAATACTTCAGCGGAAAGGCAAAGCTCGAATGTGCTCTGAGGGAGAGCGGTCTCTCCTATGCAATCCTGCGCCCAACGGTTCTGTTCGGGAAGGAAGACATCCTGGTGAACAACATTGCCTGGGTCTTGCGGCACCTGCCCGTGTTCGGTGTCTTCGGTGATGGTCAATACAAGCTCCAACCCATTTATGTGGACGATCTTGCTGAGCTAGCCGTGGAACAAGGAAGAGAGAGAAAGAATATTGTGATCGATGCGATTGGCCCGGAAACCTTCACGTATCGCGAGCTTGCTACCGTGGTGGGCGAGATCATCGGCAAAAGGCGTCCGATCCTTTCCGTTCCACCTGCGCTTGGCTTTGCGGTTGGGTGGGTGATTGGGGAACTGGTTGGGGATGTGATGATTACGCGGGAAGAGATCGCGGGGCTCATGGCGAATCTCTTGTACGTTGACTCGCCCCCAGCAGGAACCACGAAACTAACGGATTGGGCGAAAGAGCGTGCCTCCACGCTGGGGCTGCACTACACAAGCGAGCTAGCCCGGCGCAGGGACAGGCGGACAGAGTACCAGAGCAATTAACCATCGCCCGTTCGCCCAATCTCAATTTCCAGCCCAACTGGAGAAAGGAGAGAGACTTATTTGAGTGTAGAAACAACGATCATCTACGAACTGGTTTAGCGTACAATTATTTTTTGGCAAATCATTATTTGAGTTTGAAGGAGAATACAAAATGACTATTGTTGGATTAATCATCGGGATACTGATCGGGGCATTGTTCACTGGCCTGATCATCTGGATCGTCGGCAAGCTGGGCCTTGGGCTGGAGGTCAGCGGTTTTGGTCCCGCTTTTATCGCCGCGATCGTGATCGCCATCTTGAACGGTCTGGTTGCCTGGCTGCTTGGTGCGCTGAATCTCACCATCGGAACAGGGATTGTGGGTGCCATCATTCACCTGGTAATCGCCGCGGTTGTTTTGATGGCAGCCGGCAATTTCGTGAAAGGCCTGGTAGTCAAGGGCTTTACCGGCGCAGTAATCGCTGCATTGGCTATTGCTGCAGTTGGCTGGCTGATCACCTGGGGTCTCGGCCTGCTGGTCTAGCCATGCTAAAACATTCAGGCGCGGGGGTAAACCTCGCGCCTGAACCTCTCAGAAAAGAACTAATCCATGAATACATTCGTGCCATTATTGATTGTAACCGCGAGCATTGGGTTAATTTCCGGGTTCATCATCTGGATCGTGGGTAAGCTCAGGCTAGGACTTGAAGTTAATGGCTTCGGCAACGCCTTTATCGCTGGCATTGTCATCGCTTTTGTAGCTGGCATTATTACGTTTATTCTTGGTATTGCGGGCATAATGGATGGCGGAGGTTTGATTGGCGGTATTGTCCACCTGATCATTTCGGCCATCGTTCTGATGATCAGCGGCAGGTTCCTATCCGGATTGAAGGTCGCTGGTTTTGTTGGGGCGCTCCTGGCATCCATCGCCATCGGCGCAGTCTACTGGCTGGGTGGCTTGTTGTTAGGCATGATTATTTAATTTAGTTCGAGCCTGATAGTCGCTCAAAGCCGAACGATCAAACTATAAGGGAAGTCAGCGATATGATCGCAAGTATCTTTTTAATTCTAATCATGCTGGCTGCATTGGCCGGCGGATTGATCGCTCTATTTGTCGGGCGCAGTTTTTATGCGCTTTGGATAGGACTTGCCACCTTCTTCTTCACCTCCCGCATCTTAGATCTGGCATTAATCCGGACCCCGGATGCTGTCCGCAATCTGGGCGGGTTGCTGATCGCTATCCTGGTCGTGGCGGCAGTAGTCCTGCTGCGCGACCGGGTGATCCGCTATGTACCGCCGGTCGGAGGCTTTATCGTTAGCGCGCTCATCGCCGAGCGTTTGTTAGGGATTATCCTCCCAGACGCGGGAAAGTTCCTTTTCTTTGCTGTGCTTGTTGGCGGGGGACTATTGGGATTCTTCTTATTTAGGAAGTTGCTTGAATTTGACGATGCCATCATCGTCCTCTCCGCTGTGTGGGGAGCATCGTACCTGAGCACAGCCATCTTCGATGTATTAGATGTCTTCCTTATCTCGTTTGCTGGAATTCTCGGCAGTACCTCTAGCGGCTACTTGAATGAAACCCAGCTGATGCGCACCTTGCTCTGGTTGGGGTTAGCTGCCATAGGGATACTTGTCCAGCGGAGGGCAAACTTATCAGCCTATACCGGCGGTGGAGAAAAAGCCTGTTGCAGGGTTTGTAAAAGATCCTCGCCAGGCTTCTCGCCGCGGCTGGGTCATCGCTGGGGTGGTGGGTGCCCTGTTGATCGTATTTATCCTGGCAGCTTTTAGCGGGGGGGATAATAAGCTTGCTAAATCCATACGCTCATCGCTCACCAACCTGGAGCACTCCCTGGGATTGGAAGCAGAAGCCCCCGGCGACGCCCCCTGGGAGTGGGCGACAACGCTGCTGAGACCGCAGCTTGAGCTTCAGCCCGGCGACCGCATCCTGGTGCTCGTACCGCATCCGGACGATGATATCCTATCGGCAGCAGGCACGGTTCAGCAGGCGCTGGGGATGGGACTGCCGGTCAGGGTGACGTTCTTGACCAATGGCGACTACAACGAGACGTCTTTCGCCCTTTACCGCAAGGAGATCACGCTCGACCCGACGGAAGCGCTGCGCCTGGGGGAGACCCGCCGTGAAGAGGCGTTAGCCGCCCAAAGCATCCTGGGCGTCCAGCCGGAGCAGGTGACCTTCCTCGGCTACCCGGATGGCGGCGGGTTGGAAATCTTCGAGAAGCACTGGGGTGATAGCCAGCCTTACCGTGCCCTGCTCAGCGACGAGTTTTCGGTGTTCTATACTTTTGCTCAAACCTTGAGCGCACCGTTCAAGGGAGAGAGCATCGTGACCGATCTCAAACAGGTCGTGAGAGATTTTCAACCCACTAAAATTATCACCTCCCACCCCGGAGACGTGCATCCCGACCACCAGACCTTGCCTCTGTTCTTGCAAGTCGCACTATGGGAGCTTGAAAACGAGATCAACCCCGAAGTCTATCACTTCATCACCCACTACGGGCGCTGGCCTCAGCCGCGCGGTTACCAGCCCGAGCAGCCGCTGGAGCCACCAGCGCAGTATGACGTGGATAATCGTTGGCGCATCCTGCCGATCACCGAGGAACAGCGCGAGAAGAAGCTCCAGGCGCTGCAGGCGCATATGACACAGTGGGGTTCAGGTCAGCCTTACCTGGAGTCTGTGGTGCGCGCCAACGAGCTGTTTGATGTGATCGATGAGATCTCGATCTCGCCCGGTGAGGAGGTGCAGATCTTACCCGCCGAGACAGCCTTTCGGGGCGAGGCACTCCACCTACACCCGGAAGGCGAGCAGGAAGCCTTTACCGAAGCCGAGGTGCGTACGATAAAGTTGGAAGGCAATGAGCTCGTCTTCGCTCTGGAGCTTGAGCAGCCCCTTGAAGGTGATGTGCACGCCAAAGTCTGGACTATGGGCTACCGGGATGATACACCGTTTGGTGAGATGCCGAAAATTTTCATGGACCTAAGCGCGGATGGATACAAATTGTTCGACCGCGGACAGGAGCTGCCTGCCGATTCGGTGACCGTCAGTGGTACAACCACCCGCAGTGAGGTGCGCGTCCCTCTGGCTCTGTTGGGAGATCCGGAGAGAGTCATGGTGAGTGCCCAGACTAGCATTGGGGACGTTCCTCTGGACAACATCCCGTGGGTATTCTTGAATATCAACAACGAATAATGAGGCCGTTGGAAAAAATCATTATTGAACTTGATGATCACTCCGTTTGAGACATGAAGCGCCTGGAAGCTATCGACCAGTTCCGGGGCTTTGCCATTCTGCTGATGATCCTGGCCAACTACATGAACAATGTCAAGATCATTCCTGCATGGCTCAAGCACGCTGATGATATCGGCTATACTGTAATTGACCTGATCGCGCCGATGTTTGTGTTTGCCATGGGGCTGACATATGGGCTCTCCTTCCGCCGAAGATTAGATAAGTATGACGCCTGGGATACCTACCAGCACTTTCTAACCCGCTACCTGGCGCTGCTCGGTCTGGGATATGTGGTCACCCTAGTATGGGAGCTGTCTAGCATCCAGCCGCCCAGCGTGAACTGGGGGCTGCTGCAGGCCCTGGGAGCAGCCGGGCTGATCGCCCTACCATTCATCCGCCTCCCGGCTGCCTTGCGAGTCGCCATCGGGTTAGGGATTTTAGCAGGATACCAGATCCTGCTGGATCGCTACTGGCTGCAGGATGTTCTCTCTGCACCCCACAATGGTCCATGGGGAGCGCTCAGTTGGGGGGCGATGCTGATCCTGGCTACAGCGATGGCGGACTTATACCATGACCAAAGACGTAACCAGTGGGCTTATCCGCTGCTCTCCACTGGATTGGTAGTGATGGGTCTGGTTTTATCCATGCTGGCGCCTTTGAGCAAGGATCGCGCCTCCGCCAGCTACGTCTCCTTAAGCCTCGGTTTGAGTGGGCTTGTATTTTATGGTTTTCACCTGCTGCATGAATTGTGGCAGCTGAAACTGCCCATCCTGACCGATTGGGGTAGGAACCCACTTCTTCTCTACCTGCTGCACTACGTTCTCTTGGGGATCTTCGCCCTACCTCCCATACCAAGATGGTATGTGCAGGCTCCCTTATGGCTGGTCGTTCTCCAGGTCTCGACACTGATTGGCGTTTTAAGCTGGGCAGGGCGCTACTTAAACGAACGCAAGCTGTACTTCGCACTTTGAGGAAAATAGGAAACACGAATCCGGTAGCAGGATCTCATAATTTCGCACCTGAAGAGCCACATAATTTGATGCCATACTGACTTGCTATTGGAGAATATTGTAAATGAATAATCCCGTCATTCGTTCCGTTGGTTTCGGTCTGATCTGCGCCTTGGTTGGTCTGGGTTTCGGAATTGTTTTCTCCCTGGGTTTTACTAGCCCAGGCTTCGACTACTTTTGGATCCCGGTCGTCCTCTCTACGTTCACCTTCGGAACGCTACTTTGGTGGATGCTACCAGAGCGCTATTCTCGTCGCCGGGTGCTTTTGGGAGTTCTTGCAGGCATTTTGGGCAGCATAGCCGCCCACTTTACCACCTGGTTACTCACCTGGTTAGCCACTTACCTGTGCAGCCAGCCCGATTGTGTCAGTTTGGTTGGTAAACCACCCGCCAATATCTGGGAGGTATTAACGGCGACAGTCTTGATGGGTTTTATAAGCATTCTAGTCCTCGGCTGGCTGACGTCCCTGGTGGGCGGGATCCTGGGCGGCTTATACGCCTTCTTCCTTCAAAAACGCGCCCTCATGGGATGAATTTCTTCCGCCCCAAGCTTGGTCCTGGTAGGCAATGATGTTATCTTGCAGGTAGCGCACTTTCTGGCGTTTCTTGAAAATTGCTTTCTCCCCTTTTCTGTCTAATAGCTCCAGAGTCGATTCGTACTCGAGCACTGCATACAACCCTTGCCTGCCAGGAATAAGATTCTGCCTGACAAATTGATAGGTTTTGGCGAATATCTCCAACCAAGGCAAGCCAGAAAGGATTGCTCCCCATGGTGAAGATGCTTGGGCAGTTTGCATAAAAAGAAAGCGCTTGTTCAGCGCTTTCAAAATAGCAGAACTTTCCTGGGTTGTGCAAGACTTACCAATCTTCTCCTATCGTTTGTTTCAAGGCCTGTCTAACGACAGCCTCATCCAATCTCAACCCAGCAGCCTGTAGCGAGCGCATCACATTGGCTGCGGATTCAATCTCCCCCTCCTGTTTGGCCAAGAGAACAACTGCCAGTGTGCCTTTGTACGGGACAGAATAACTCCGGGCGCAGGTCCTTGCAGCTCGATCGTCCAATATAGCTATCCAGCCAGGGTTGGAGAGAGCATACGATAGCACAGCGGTTTCTCCCCGTCCCAAATCCCAGGTCAGGATTCCTTCTCAAAGGGGTACCTCTACGATGGAGAACTTACCAATTGCCAACGCCTGGCGTGCGGAGTCTCCAGCGGGTCCAGCCTGGATTTCAGTCTCAACCGCCTGTGGAACTACAACTTGCTCTGGCAGTTTCAATAGCAGATCTTCGTACCCGGCACGCGCCAATACGATCAATGGTGAGGCATTGAGCACCCAGCGCTCGCTCATTTCTTTACTTCGTCAGCGATCTCGTCGGCCCCGTACTGGAAGGGGGAAACCTGGAAGCGCGATAAAGACGCCAGGAATTCGCTGCGTGAGACGCCAGCGACCTCAGCAGCTTTCGATTGCGATAATATCCCCAGCTCGTACCACTTGACCGCAGCTGCCAAGCGCATCTCAGGCAGAAAATTCTCGGGGTCCTTGCATAAGGCTGAGAGTGAATCTCGATTGATTTCGAAAGAAAGCATTACTGTATCAGACATTACTCACCTCAATGGCTATCCAAGCCCACACTCATTTTAGCATAATCCATGCCTGTTACTCTGGTTTTATTCTGCCTTGTCCTGGGGGTACTTATGGTTATAGATTTCCTGCCTGATCTCTCGCCCGGATTCGATGAGCTCGTCCAGGTCGATCCCCTTCTCTTTGAGCGCTTCGCTAATCCTGTCAAGTGTCTCAGAAACCAGTACTTCTGCCGGTTTGATAACCACCCCATTTTCTGTCTCGATAAAGGTGACGAAATCACCTTACTTGAGCTTCAGCTTGCGACGAATCTCGAGCGGGATGGTCACCTGACCTTTCTCCTGCACACGCACGACTTGGGAAGACATCTCGTACTCCTTGGTCATATACTCATATAGTCATACTTACTATCCTTGACCTGCCCCCAGAATATGTACCACTCACAAAGTTAGACTAAATTGATGAAAATGGGTAGGCTGCCCGACAATGGCTGCCGGAGCCGGGGGTCTGTAGCCCAGCGAGCTGTGCGGTCGAACCGTGTTGAAGTGCCGCCGCCACATTTCGATCAGAACCTGAGCTACTTTCAGTGAATAGAAAATCTCTCCTGCCAGCAGTTCATCTCGCAGCTTGCCATTGAAGGATTCGATGTAACCATTCTCCCACGGACTGCCAGGTTCGATGAACAACGGTTTGACCGACAGGCGGGACAGGCACTTGCGCACCTTTTTGGCCGTGAACTCCGAGCCATTGTCCGAACGGATATGAACCGGCACGCCGCGTTCGAGAAACAGATCCAACAGCACCTCCAGGACGTCCTTGTGGGTCAGGCTGCGCGCCACTTTGATAGCCAGGCATTCCCGCGTGTACTCATCGATCACATTCAGGAGCCGGAAAGGGACACCGTTGTGGGTCCGATCCTGCATGAAATCATAACTCCAGACGTGTTTGGCGAATGCGGGTCGCAAGCGCACGATAGAGCCATCGTTGAGCCATAATCGCCTTCTTTTGGGCTGTTTGGCGGGTACTTTCAGCCCTTCCTGGCGCCAGATCCGCTCCACTCGTTTGTGATTGACCGTCCAGCCTGCATTCCGCAGCATCGCCGTCACCCGCCGGTAGCCATAGCGGCCATATTCGCTGGCCAACGACACAATCTGCTCACGCAACAGTTCCTCATCGTCACGCATCTTTTGGGGATAGCGTTGGGTTGCGCGCGGTTGTCCAATCACCCGGCAGGCACGCCGTTCTGAGACATTTAGCACTTCCATCGCCTGTTCAACGGCTGCCCTGCGCCTGTCCGGGGCGACTACTTTTTTGAGAGCACCTCCTTCAAGATCGCATTGTCCAGCGATAGATCCGCCACCAGTTTCTTGAGCCGCAGGTTTTCATTCTCCAGGTCTTTCAGCTTGCGCGCCTGGGTTGTGTCCATACCCCCGTATTCTTTGCGCCAGCGATAGTAGGTTTGTGAGGCGATCCCCAGCTGCCGGGCCGCTTCTTCGATGCTCTTCCCCTGGCTTTGCAGCACTTCAACTTCGCGCAGTTTGGTGATGATTTGCTCGGGTGAATACCTTCTTGCCTTTGCCATTTGCTGACTCCTTTTCTGCTGATCCTCTCATTCTACCTGGATCAGTTTTTGGGGGGCAGGTCAGTCTTCTCTTATTCTATTTTCTGAACCAGCCCCTTTCTTCTGCGGTTTTCCTTCGATGGCAATTAGCACACCTAACTACACATTTGGATATCTCTTTCTTCATTGCTTCAATAGAATACCCGTTTCCAGCCATTGCAGATATGTTGTGTTTCTTACGACCTTTTACATGATCGAATTCTAAAACCACTGGATCTGTTTCACCACAATCCACACATGGATGAGTTGATAGGTATTGCCAAAGAAATTCTCGAGCTGTTAGTCTAGTTTCTGAAAGCTGGTTTTTTACATTCATCCTGTGTTTATCTCCATGTCTGTCATACCATTGTGCGTTCTCTATTCTTCTGCAATCTCTGCAAGCCTTTTGCCTGATACCAAGATTTTTCCAACGCCAGGCAAAATCATCCTCATTTTTTAATTCTCTACATTTCACGCAGCGTTTCATAATAAGCATCAGAGTATTGAAATCAAACGACGGACATATTGCTACGCCCGTCATTTGACAATTAAAGTTGTGACCCAGGAAGGACTTGAACCTTCAACCTAACGCTTAAGAGGCGCTTGCTCTGCCAAATTGAGCTACTGGGCCGGTTTTTCCTCCGCAAAATTATACCTCAAAAGATCCCCCTTTCCATCACCGCCACGCCCTATTCCTCCCGCTTCATTT
>CAVPYB010000007.1:0-57527 GCA_963709875.1 uncultured Chloroflexia bacterium
GAAAGTTATAAGTTGGGAACGGCATCTCGATGCCTGCCTCGTCAATTGCCTTCTGCAGCGCCGTGTTGACGCTGTCGAACATGCGCCGTGTGTCCACATACGATTCTATCCACCAGCGGATGCGGAAGATCATTGCCTGTTCCGCCATTTTTACGTACAGCGCTTCCACCGGCCTTTCCTGCAGCACACCCTCAACCGGTCTGACAGCATCGACGATCGTCTGCCGCACCAGCTCCACGTCCTGTCCATAGCCGATGCCCACTTCAATCTCGATGCGGTACTGCGGGTCGGGGTAGCTGTAATTGATCACCTGGTCCGAGCCGATCTTGGCGTTGGGTACGATCACCATGCGGTTATCGCGCGTGCGGATGCGCGTGGAGCGCAAGCCAATATCCACCACATCCCCCCAGGTTCCTAATGCCTGGACCTCGATCCGGTCGCCGACCCGGAATGGCTGGTCCAGCAGGATGATAACCCCGCTGATCATATTCGAGATCGTATCTTGGGCAGCCAGAGATAGTGCCAACCCGGCGATCCCCAGCGCAGCGACCAACGCGCTCACATTGATGTTGTATAGCGACAGCAGCATCGTCAGGCTGACGCTCAGCAGGAACAAGCGTGCCCCGCGGCTCACCAGCACCAGAAGTGCGTCGGTCTGGTGTTCGGGGTGCTTCGGCTCGATTTCTTCCCGGTACCACTCGACGACCGTGTCGATCAGCCGCCAGGCCATCCAGGTTACCGTCAACATATACAGCCCCGTATAGGTGCGATCCAGAAAGCTTTAACCTCCGGGCTTAAGAAAGCCAACCTTACGGTAGCGTACTGCAGGCTGAAGATCCCCACCAGCAGCGTGATCTGGCGTTGGATGCGCTTCAAGTAGAAGGCAACATACTCGTTTTTCGATCTACCCGCTGCTCTTACCAGGAGAGAGAAGATGATCCGTGCTAGCACCAGCACCGCCACCAGGACGATGATCAGCGATATCCCCAGGTTGATCCAGTCATCCACCTTCAGACCCAGGAACGTCACCCGGGATAAACCCGATCGATAAGTGATACTGTTGACCAGACCAGTGATCGGTCCCGGGGTCGCAGTCGGTGCTGGTGTGGGCGTGTCGAGCAGCAGCCCGGATTTGTCTTCTTCAGTCACGGCATCAGCTGGCTGCGGAGTTCCAACAGGTGCTGCCGCTGGTGGAGGCAGGCTGGCAGTCGGTGTGACCGTCGGGGGAGGGAGAACCGTCCCTACGATCTCGATCGAACTGCACGCGGTCAGCAATAAGCCCACCAGCAGAAACCCGGCTATAAGTACCCGCTTCGAAACCATAAGTGCCGCCTTGTTCACATAAATTCGCTGCCCGTCCTGTCACCGGGCAGTGTGATCCCCACCGAAGATGCCCCCGAATGCTTCAAGATTCCGTTGAGCGCCTCCATTGCCCTGTAGTATATCGCAATCCCTGCGACTTCATCCAGGTCTGATGCACCCTCTCCCAACAGCTGTGCCTTGAGCTCCATCCGCTACCGGTGCGCCCGCCAGCTGAACGCAATAAAAACCGCCAGTGTACAGCAACGGCACACTGGCGGTATTTATGTTTTCCCATCCCGCGTCTATTCGTGAACTCTCCCCTCGATCCTAAGTCCCTTATCCCCTTTCCCTCGAACTATGACGGCAGCTGCACCCAGACCTGAGCGCCTACATTGAGCGTGTTCCACAGAACAAACAGGGTCACTACTAGACCTGGGACAAAAGCCAGCCCGCCCAGGCGGTCATGGCGCATACGCAGTACTGCAACCACGACCAGGGTGGCAGTCAGCTTGCCCAGCAGCATACCGGCCCAACCGACCGTGTCGACGATCGGATTGGTCTCGAAACAGCCGACTCCCAGACCGAACAGCGTGATGCAGATGTCGGCGATTGTGGCGGTCAGTAGAAGGACGTTGGGCGTGACGTTCATCTCTCCCTCCTATCGTATCGGCAGCCCGGCGTGAGGCTGGTGTACCCTCCTGGCCGAAACCAAAAACCGGCCCATCGGCCGGTTTCGCCTGCTGCTCCCTGAGTACCCGGCTGCCACTTGCGGCAGACCAGCGACCAATTCGGGCTCTCAGATCATCGCATCCGATATGAGGGATCTGGTTGTGTTGTAAGCTAACCTTGAACAGTGCTCCGTTTTGCACCCCTATTCTAGCATCCTGATAAATACGAGTCAAACAAATATAACAAGAATAGTCTATAAATAGTCCAGTCGGCAGTCAGCAATCAGCTGTCAGCCGTCAGCCAACGACCACGACCCTGCGCGTCGCCAGGGTCGCCGCGGTCGACCGTCCGCGGTCAGCGTCAGTGGTCGCCGCACTCCGCATCCCGCACATCGCTCCTGACACTTGACACTGAAGCACTTGACACTCTTCCCCCACACCCTGCACCCCTTACTCCCTACGACCGCGGCAGCAACAACCAAACGCCCGCCATCAGGAATACCAACCCCAGGAACTCGTAGCGCAGTCAGGGGTATTGCACCCCCACCACTGAGACCCAGGCTGTCAACGATAACACCAACCAACAATTGCCCAAAAATTAGCACGGACAACCCGGCTGCAACACCGATGCGGGGTAAGGAAAAGGCTACCCCGGCGATGATACCCACACCCAGTATTCCGGATAGAACGATGAACGGGAGCGCCTTGCCTGTCACGACCCCCCAATCTTCGATATACCGGTTCCCAACGAACAATAGAAGGAGCCCTGCAACAACACCGCCAGTGATATTTACCAATAACCCGGTACCTATCGGGCCAATCAGCCTGCCTGCCCAGCTGTTGAATGTGCCCTGGAGTCCAATAGCCAATCCGCTAAATAATCCAATCACTAGTGCGAACAAAAGGGTCTTTTCCATCGATATATCGTTCTCCTATAACTCCAAATTATTCAAGAAGCGATTATACACCGCAGGCAGCCCTCTCCTGCGATGCAAGCATCACGATGCAGAGAATCGCCCCTTTACCCTGATCTAAACTTCGCACATCGCACTTCGCATTTGACACTGCTCTCCATTCTCCACTATCAACTCTCCCTAATCCCCCAATCCCATGTTGCCTTATCCCTACCCCTGTGAAATTCTTCATTAATCATTAATCAGATATATATAGTCTATAATTCTCTTTACGAGGCCATTCATCATGCATCACCGGGCTGCACCTGTACAGCGGGGCGATGGCCGTTATCCACCCTACCCAAAGAGGAGAACCCCCCATGTCCGAAAGTGAAAATCTAGCCACCGTAGAGAAGCTCTTCGCGGCCCTCGAGACCAGAGATTTCGCCAGCACGGATGGCTATTATGCCGCCGATTTCCGGCAGGAAGCCCCCGGCAGGCCCGCACCCATGACTCTGGAGCAGTCCCGGGAAAACCTGCAGGGCTTCATCACCGCTTTCCCAGACCTGAGCTTCAAGCTGCGCACGAAAGTCGCCCAGGGTGATTCCGTCGCCGTCTCATGGACTTCCTCCGGCACCCACACCGGTCCGCTGCCCACCCCGACCGGCGATTCGCTTCCGCCCACCAATAAGAAAGCCAGCGTCAACGGCAGCAGCTTCTACAAGTTCAAGAACGGCAAGATCGTCGGCTCGCAAACCTATTGGGATATGACCGGCCTTCTCGCCCAGCTCGGCCTGATGCCGGGGATGTAAGTCAGGAATTAGGAGAGGCGAATTAGGAATTGGGAGAATAGAGAGGCGAGAGGAGAGAGTGGTATCATGCATTCCTCGCAAACCATCCCGACCCGCGAGGTCGCAGCAGTTAGCTGTCAACGATAGCCGCACCCCGCACCTGACACTACACTCTATTCTCCACTCTCCCTGATCCCCCAGTCCCCTTACCCCATTGTTGCCCAATTCCTTCTCTCCGTTCGCCTAATTCGCGTTTATTGGCGGACTCCCTCACTGATTCACCACCAGCGGCAGGTACATATCTCTCCCCAGCACAGTTGCATACAGCTCGAACTTATCATCCACTTCCTGGTCCGCCCGGTAGATCACCGCCCGGCTGTCGGGGGCGATCTTGATGCTGGCATAATATACATCGCCACCGGCCGTGAGGGTACCGTTCAGCTTCTGCACCGCTCCCCCGAAGATGCTGGCGGCATATAATTCCGTCACACCATCAACATCTTGGTCGGCAGTGTAGACCACGCCCAGGTTGTTCTTCGCGACCAGGAAAAAACCGCCAACGTCGCCGCCCGAGACCAGGGTTGGGTTGAGTTTGTACACCGTCCCGCCCACGACCGGCACGCTGTAGATCTCATAGACATCATCGGTATGCTGGTCTGCGACGTAGACCACCCCCAGGCCGTTGGGGGTGATGCGGTAGGATTCAAAAACATCTCCACCGGCGACCAGCGGCTGGTTCAGCCTGACTGCCGTACCGCCCGCAATGGGCACGCTGTAGAGCTCATCAGACCTCATCCGCAGTCTGGTCTGCACGGTAGACCACCCGCCCGCCGTCTGGGCTGATGTCGAAGCGGTCGACATTCCCTTCAAACACCAGGTCATCGTTCAACCTGGTTGGTGTCCCGCCGGCGAGCGGCACGCTGTAGAGCTCCCTCACCTCGTCGGTATCCTGGTCAGCCCGGTAGACCACCTGGCCTCCATCGGCGCTGATCTCGAAAGCAAGTACATCCCCACCACTGGCCAGGTCGTCATTCAGCCTGACCGGACTGCCACCGGTGACCGGCAGCCGGTACAGCTCGACGACGCCCCCGGTGTCTGAGGTGTAGACTACCACCTGGCTGTTGGGGGTGATAGCGAAGCTGACGACGTTCGACAACAATCCACCCGGCGGGATCAGGCGGACTGGCGTGCCGCCGGTAATCCAATTGCTGTACAACTCCTTCAATCCATCGATATCCTTATCGGCGATATACACCACTCCCAGGTTGTTGGGGGTTATTTGGAACCAATCGACATCCCCCCCGGCGACCAGGGTCCCATTCAGATTGACCGGCGTGCCGCCTGTAATATAGTTGCTATACAGCTCGAAGCGGTCGTTCTGGTCCTGGTCGGCGCGGTAGACCACGCCCTGGCTGTTGGGGGTGATCTTGAAATCGGTCACATCACCGCCGCCGACCAGCGGGGCGTTCAGTTCTGGTCGCGCTGCCGCCGCCGACCGGCACGCTGTACAGCTCGTCCCTTTCATCCTGCTCCTGGTCGGCGATATAAACCACCCACTGGCTGTCCGGGGTGATCTGAAAACGTTTCACATTGCCGCCGTTGGTCAGCGGGGCGTTCAGGCGCGTCGGATCGCCACCCTCCAGCGGGACGCTGTACAGCTCGGTCATCTCGTCGGTGCCGCGGTCCGCCACGAAGACCACATACTGCCCATCCTGGCTGATCGCGCTCTCACCCGCTGTCCAGTTGAGCACATCGCCGAAATCCGGCATGCTCCCGCTCAGCTTGCGGTTGAAATACACTGCCTGACCCTCACCCGGCAGCACCAGGCTAAGGACCGCCACCAGGGCCAGCAGCACGGCTGCCCTTTTACCCCACCGATGGAATAAGACTCGCAGCGAACTGGTATGCTTTGTCATGCCACCCTCCCCATTCATTCTCCAACCCCAATACGAACTGCTATGAAAAATATACAGGGATTCACCCCCCAAGTCAATATAAACTGGCTGCCTGGCCAGGGCAAACGCATCTTAATTCTCCATCTGAGTGAAACCGACCAGGACCTTGAGCAGGTAATCGTGGTTCCATCCTGCCAACAGGCGTTTGCCCTTGATGCCCCGCTGGCAGGTTATCTCCTGCTTGAGCAAGTTCAGGGCGATATGTCGCAGCAGGGCGAAGTTCTCCGGTCCATGATCTTTGCGCACTCGGCAGCGGTCTTCGTCGAAGGCAAGATCCAGCGTCCAGTGCAGCTCATTCTCGATGCCCCAATGCGAGCGCACGGCCCCCAGGAGGCGTTTGGCTCCGGTGATACTGGCGATATGATAGCGGTCTTGGCTACTTTTCTCTTCACCGATCCAGCGCTGAGAGCGAATGCGGGACACGGTGGTCAAGTTCTTCCAGTTAGCAAAGCCGCGCAAGTAGCGCAGGACTTCAGGGTCGGAAATCGTCCAGCATTCGCGGATCTCGATACGCCCATGATCCTTGTTGACCGTCTTCTCATAGTCGAAGGCATAGGCTTGGTACTGGCTGTCTTCCAGATCGGCAAATACATGTTCGACATCTTCGTAGAGGTTGCCCTGGTTTTCCTTCAAGGAGAGCACATACTCCGCTTCTCGCTCGATAATCTTTTCGGCAATCTCGGTTTGACAGCCCATCGCATCGATGGTCACAATGCAGCCCGCAACTTCCAAAACGTCTAAAAGCTGGGGAATGGCCGTGATCTCGTTCGACTTCTCGTCCACTTTGACCTGGCCCAGCACCAGGCGGTTGGCGCTGGCCCAGGCACTGACCATGTCGATGGCCATTTTGCCAATCCCTTTGTCATGCGAACGCCGCAGCACTTTGCCATCGATCGCAATCACCTGCCCGCCAATTACCTCAGCTACCGCATTTATCCAGCGCAGAAAACAGGCCTGGAACTGCTCCGGGTCCAGGCGGGCAAACACCCGGGTGAAGGTGTCATGCGAAGGGATGCCGTTGGGCACCTCCAGAAACGTCTGGAACCAGCCGATCCGGGCTTTGCCGAACTCTTCGACATCTTCCCAGTTGTCGGCTCCGGCAATCACCGCACAGATGGCAATCACCAGAATATCCAGCAGCTTGTGCAACTTGGTGCGATCGATGCGCGGATCAGTCAAGTTGCCAAAATGGCTTTCGAGCGTTGGCAGAATTTCGTCTTCCATGTCTTTTTCTCCCAGGTAGTATGACCTGGTATGATTAGCCAGGAAGATCGTTCTTGTCTAGATAAATTTAGATGCGTTCACCCTAGCTGCCTGGCTGCCTTGTTGCCTTATCCCCTTTCTAACAAAACTCTAACACACCCATCCTTGACAGCCTCCCTACTCTACCATAAACTTAACCCCGCTTAATTATTTATGGACATTAAGTAATTAGTGATCGGTAATCAGTTCTTAGTAATCAGCGATCAGCCAAAGTCGCTAGCAACGCACCTCGCACACGATCCGGTTCTCGATCCATTATTTGGATCGCCGCACCTGACACTTGGCACTGGAACACTTGACTGACACCTGACACCGGAGCACTTGTACAGCGACAGCGACCCGAAGGATCGAGACACATGACCCCCGACACCTCCTCCCCTTTCACCTCCGCGCTGCACGCCTGGACCGGCGCGTTCATGCGCCGCTCGGTGCACGATATGCAGCAGTTCTCGCGCCAATCCGGGCTCTCTATGGCCCAGTTCAGCACCCTGATGCACCTCTACCACCAGGGTGCCTGCGGCGTTAGCGACATCGGCAGCCACCTGGGGGTCACCAACGCCGCCGCCAGCCAACTCATCGACCGCCTGGTCGGCTTGGGCTACCTAGAGCGCAGCGAAGACCCCGCCGACCGCCGCGTGCGCCAGATCGCCGTCACCGGCAGTGGCAGCCGCCTGATCGAAAGCGCCATCGCCGCCCGCCACCGCTGGATGGAAGAGCTGACCGGCAGCCTCTCCCCCGTTCAGCAGCAGCTCATCATCGAAGCCCTCACCCTGCTCACCCAGGCTGCCGGCCAGCCCAAGCCAACCGCCACACCGCAGACGTAAGGGATCGAAACACATGCGCTCTCGCAACTCGCAATTCCAAACACCTAATCCCCTCCCCCGCGCCATCCGCTACCTGGGCAACTACCGCCGCCAGGCACTGCTGCCCTACGTCTTCCTGATCGTCGCCACTCTGGCGCAGCTCGCCGTGCCGCGCATGGTGGGAAATATCATCGATGCCATCAGCCAGGGCGCGATCGCCCGCTCGGTGCTGGACGGTCTGAGTCAGATCCCGGCTGCCTTCCTGCCCCTGGCGCTGCCGCAGCTGCTGACCTTCCTGGGGCTGCCCGATAGCTGGAGCGCTGAACAGCTGATCGCCTACATGCAGAGCCAGATGGATGCCGCCCCGCGAGCGTTGGTAATGGCCGGCATCGCCATCGTCGTCTTCGCCCTGCTGCGCGGGCTGTTCGCCTTCCTGCAGTCCTACTGGGCGGAGCGCAACTCGCAGGATGTGGCCTTCGATCTGCGCAACGACCTGTTCGCCAAGATCCAGCGCCTGTCCTTCTCGTATCACGACCGCAACCAGACCGGTCAGCTGATGGTGCGCGCCACCGACGACGTCGAGAAAGTGCGCCTGTTCATCGGTCAGGGGCTGCTGCAGCTGTTCGGCGCGCTGCTGCTGATCACCGGAACGCTGATTATCCTGTTCACCACCAACGCCCGGCTGACTCTGGTGGTGCTGCCCATCCTGCCCCTGGCGCTGATCACCTTCATGCTCTTCGGCATGCATCAGCCAGCCGCTGTTCACCCGCGTCCAGCAGAAGCTCTCCGCCCTGAACACCATCCTGCAGGAGAACCTGGCCGGCATCAAAGTGGTCAAAGCCTTCACCCGCGAGCCCCAGCAGCAGGCCAAGTTCGACCGCTCGGCGGACGATCTGATGAAGCAGGCGCTGGTCGTCGCGCGCCTGTTCTCATTCCTCTTCCCGGTGGTCTTCCTGATCGCCAACCTGGGCCAGGCGGCGGTGCTGTACTTCGGCGGGCGTCAAATCATCGCTCGGCAGCTTGACCATCGGCGAATGGCAGGAGTTCAGCCTGTACTTGATCTACTTATTCCTGCCGGTGGCGCAGTTCGGCTTCATCATCACCCAGATGGGCCAGGCATCCGCCTCCGCCAGCCGGGTGTTCGAGATCCTGGACGCCCAGACGGACATCACCGAAAAGCCGGGTGCACTCGACCTGCCGCCCGTGCAGGGACATGTGCGCTTCGAAGATGTCAGCTTCCGCTATTTCAGCAGCGGCGAGCCTGTGCTCAAGGACGTCACTTTCGAAGCCCAGCCCGGGCAGACGGTCGCCCTGCTGGGCGCTACCGGCTCTGGCAAGACCACCATCATCAACCTGCTGCCGCGCTTCTACGACCCCAGCCAGGGTCGCATCACCATCGACGGCTTCGACCTGCGCGACCTGTGCCTGGATTCGCTGCGCGCGCAGATCGGCATCGTTCTCCAGGAGACCACCCTGTTCAGCGGTACCATCGGCGACAATATCGCCTTCGGCGGATCCAGACGCCTCCCAGGAGCAGGTGGTCGCCGCCGCCCAGGCAGCCGCAGCCCACGATTTCATCACCTCCTTCCCGGAGGGCTACGACACCCCCGTCGGCGAGCGCGGCGCCACGCTCAGCGGCGGTCAGAAGCAGCGCATCGCCATCGCGCGTGCCCTGCTGCTCGACCCGCATATCCTCATCCTGGATGACTCCACTAGCAGCGTCGACCTGACCACCGAGGCTCAGATCCAGCAGGCCCTGGACAAGCTGATGGTCGGTCGCACCAGCTTCGTCATCGCCCAGCGCATCAGCACCGTGCTGCACGCTGACCTGATCCTGGTGCTGGAAAAGGGCCAGATCGTCGCCAGCGGCACGCACGCCCAGCTGATGGAAACCAGCCCGATCTACGCCGAGATCTACAACTCACAGCTCGTTGAGGATGCCGTCACAGACTCCACCCTCGACCAGTTGGAGCCAACACCATGATCCAGTCACACCCCAATATAGCTGTCAGCCATCAGCGGTCAGCCTTCACCCCTCATCCTTCTTCCTTACTCCTGGAGCCCTCCCATGTTCGGTAGCTCAGAAGGCCTGCGCCGCGTCATAGACCGTGAGACCAGCAAGCCCACCAACGTCGGTCGCACCCTGGCGCGCTTTCATAGATTATTTCAAACCCTACTGGCCCTTGCTTCTGCTGGTTGCAGCGCTGATCATCCTCAGCACCTGGTCTCAGGTCGTCACCCCCGAATTAACCGGGCAGGTGGTGGACTGCTTCCTGGTGCCCTCTGGCGAAAGCTCTCCGGCCTCCTTCCCGGGCGCGCCTGCCGCAGCGGGCGAGACAGCCTCGTCCTGCTGGCTGACAGAAGGCAGCCAGCCCAGCGGCCTCACCCAGAACGTGATCACCGCACTGTACACCGCCGGTGGCTTCCCCCAGCCGCCCGCCTCGATCGTCGCTATGAGCGACGCAGAACGCATCGCCGGCATCGGGCGCTTAGTTCTCATCATTGCCGGGCTGTTTGTCGTGGGTGCCATCCTGACCGGGGCAACCTTCTTCCTCATGACCTGGTCCGGGCAGCACGTCATGCGCAGCCTGCGCGTGGATGTCTTCCACCATCTGCACCGCCTCTCGCTCAGCTACTACGCCGAGCACGAAGCCGGCGACCTGATGAGCCGCATCACCAACGACGCCGAGACGATTACCCAGATGCTCAACTTCGGTCTGGTCAGCGTGCTCAGCGGCGTGCTGCTGCTGGTCTGGATCGGCTACAACATGCTCAGCCAGAGCCTGGCGCTCGGGCTTCTCAGCCTGGCGATCGTGCCGCTCATGGCGCTCGCCACGGTCTGGTTCTCCGGGCAGGCGCGCAAGGCCTTCCGCCGCACCCGCCTGGAGATGGGCAGCGTCAATGCCGAGCTGCAGGAGAGCATCTCCGCGGTGCGTGAGGTGCAGGCTTTCAACCGCGCCGACGAGAACATCGAGAACTTCCGCCTGACCAACGCCGCCAACCGGGACGCCAATATCCGCGCGGTGGCCTACACCACCGCACTAGCGCCCACCCTGGAGGCTCTGGGCTACGTCGCCCTGGCCATCGTCAGCGTGGTCGGCGGGCTGCTCCTGCTGGGTCCCGGCGCGCTTGTTCGGCGCTACCATTTCCCTGGGTCTGATTATCACCTTCCTGGGCTACGTGCAGCGCTTCAACCAGCCCATCCAGCAGATCTCGGTGCTGTGGACCAACCTGCAGAGCGCCGTCGCCGGCGCCGAGCGCATCTTCGCTCTGCTGGACGAGGTCCCGACCATCCAGGATGACCCGGGCGCGCCAGCCATGCCCCCATCCAGGGCCAGGTGGAGTTCAGCAACGTCTCCGCCGCCTATACAAGAGGACGAGCCCGTGCTGGACGGCGTCAGCTTCAGCGCCCAGCCCGGGCAGACCATCGCCATCGTCGGTCCGACCGGCGCTGGCAAGACGACCATCATCAACCTGATCCCGCGCTTCTACGACGTCACCGGCGGCTCGGTGCTGATCGACGGGCGCGACGTGCGCTACGTGCAGGCCGAAACGCTGCGCCGCCAGATCGGCCTCGTGCTGCAGGACACCTTCCTGTTCAGCACCACCGTGATGGAGAACATCCGCTTCGGCCGCCCGGACGCGACCGATGAGGAGGTGATCGCCGCCGCGAAGCTGGCGCACGCCGACTCGTTCATCGAGCGCCTGCCGGACGGCTACCAGACCGTGCTCGGCGAGCGCGGCAGCGGGCTCAGCCAGGGGCAGCGCCAGCTGCTCGCCATCGCCCGGGCTGCGCTGGCCGACCCGCGCATCCTCATCCTGGACGAAGCCACCTCCAGCGTCGATACCCGCACCGAGCGCCTGATCCAAGGTGCCTTGCAGGAGCTGCTGCACGGGCGCACCAGCTTCGTCATCGCCCACCGTCTGAGCACCATCCGCAACGCTGATATGGTGCTGGTGCTGGACCAGGGGCAGATCGTCGAGCGCGGCACGCACACCGAGCTGCTGGAGCGCAAGGGCTTCTACTACGACCTGTACATGAGCCAGTTCCGCAGCGAAGAGATCGCTCCGGGCAGCCAGCCGGAAGCCGCCACCGGGAACGGCCACCCAGCCGGTGAGATCGCCGGAGACTGAGCCGCACCCCTCATCCTGCCCATTCGGAAACACTATAACCCATAGCATGCCAGCAAGATAGACGCCGATGTGGGCTTCCAGCAAATTGTCAACCTGTACACTTCCTGGCTGTGGCAGCTGGCAGGCATACTCAACATCCTCCGGATGCGCTCGATCAGCGAGCTGCGCGGCAGGAGCGACCTGCGTGTGTACTTGACTTAGAGGTATACGGATCCGGTTGAGCAAGATTCGGGTGGTATCCCGGCTGAGAATCGCTATACTAGACGCAAGTATAACGAACACAGGAGGAACCACCCCATGGATATGATGATGACCGATACCAGCAGCCAGGCAGAAGATTACCAGCGGATCGAACAAGCCATCCGGTACCTGGACGCCAACTACGACCGGCAGCCCAGCTTGAAGGAGATTGCAGCCAGCGTTCACCTGAGCGAGTATCACTTCCAGCGGCTGTTCACGCGCTGGGTAGGCGTCAGTCCCAAGCGATTCCTGCAGTACCTGACCAAGGAGCACGCCAAGAAGCTGCTCGAGCGCTCGGAGAACTTGCTGGATGTCACCTTCCAGTCGGGGCTGTCCAGCCCAGGCAGGCTGCATGATCTATTCCTGACCTGGGAGGCGGTCACCCCCGGCGAGTACAAGAAGCGCGGCGAAGGATTGACGATCTCTTATGGTTTTCACGACACGCCATTTGGCGAGTGCTTGATCGCTCTCAGCCCACGCGGAATTTGCGGATTGTCCTTTATCAAGGAAGGTGACCGCCGGGCATCACTGGACGACCTGCAGCGCCGCTGGAACAAGGCAGAGTTTGCCAGCGATCAAACTGGCACTTCAGAAGTGGCGGCGGATGTTTTCTCGTATTTCGATGGGCACAGCACGGGGGATCTCAGGCTGCACCTGGCAGGCACCAGCTACCAGCTCAAGGTATGGGAGGCGCTGCTGCGGGTGCCGAGCGGAATGCTGGTCAGCTATGAGGACATCGCCGTACAGGTCGGTCTGCCCGGGTCGGCGCGGGCTGTGGGCGGGGCGGTAGGGCGCAACCCCATCCCAGTATTGATCCCCTGCCACCGGGTGATCCGCAGGAGCGGTGAGATCGGGGACTACCGCTGGGGTGCGGCTCGCAAGAAAGCGCTGCTGGGCTGGGAGATGGCTCATGGTCGGGATCATTCCGCCAGAGATGGCTCTTTCGCCGCGACCCTGGCGGGATGAGTAGTGAAGAGAGAAATGGGATGAAATTACGGCTCGGGTTGGCACTGTTCGCAATCTACGTCATCTGGGGATCGACCTATCTGGCGATCAGCCTGGCGGTCCAGACGATCCCGCCATTCCTGATGGCAGGCGCGCGCTTTATGATTGCCGGTGCGATCCTGTACGCCTGGCAGCGGCTGCGCGGGGTGCCCGTCCCCACGAAGATCGAATGGCGCTCGGCGGCGATCATCGGCGGGTTCATGCTGATCGGCGGCAACGGGCTGCTGAGCTGGGCGGAGCAGCGCGTGCCATCCGGGGTTGCATCTCTGATCATCGCTTCTGTCCCCCTGTGGATGGCACTGATCGATGCGCTGGTGATCCCTGGAGATAGTCGGCCATCTCGCTTAAGCTCTATGATACAACACGCCGGGAAACCGCTGGTCGGGGGACCTGCCAGGCAGCGCCCGAGGAGGATTACCTGGATCGGACTGCTGGTCGGTTTTGGCGGCATCCTGCTGCTCATCCAGCCGTGGCACCAAGACCCAGATGTACGCATCATCGAGCCGCTGGGTATGATCGTACTCCTGCTGGCGAGCCTGTCCTGGTCGGTCGGCTCCTTGTACAGCCGCGGGGCACGGCTGCCGACGGCCCCGTTGATGGGGACCGGCATAGAGATGCTGGTCGCCAGCCTGGGCTTCGCCGTCCTTGGGACACTGACCGGCGAATGGAGTCGATTGGAGCTAACCACCATCTCGCCTGCCTCCTGGTGGAGCCTGGCATATCTGGTGATCTTCGGCGGGCTGATCGGCTTCGTCGCCTATACCTGGCTGCTGCGGGTGGCACCGACCCCTTTGGTCTCGGCGCATGCCTATATCAACCCACTGATCGCCGTCCTGCTGGGCAGCCTGATCGTCCGGGAACCGCTCACCCTGAATATCCTGATCGCTACGGCGGTCATCACCGGGTCGGTAGCTCTGATCACAGTCACTCGCTCCTGGTCGCAGGTCAAGACCAGCTTGGCGCCCACTACAGAGCCGGTCCAAGACCTGGCCAGGAAACCGGGCAACGATTGAAGGAAGGTATCTTATGGGAGCTAGTGCATTATGACGAACTCGTATGCTGAAGCGATACTGCGTTCACGCAGCGGGCTACCCAAAGCAGATAAGGCGCGGCGGACGTTTTGCGGCCTGCGGCTTCGGAGCAGACAGCGCCGGAAGATGTTGACTGCAAAGTGGTGGTCCGAGGTGCAGTTGTATTGAAGGACGGGGGTGTATTGGGGGAATCAGAGAATTGCTAAGGATTTGAGATATATTTAGCGGCTGGAAGAGTGCCAGGTCTCCCAGATGGACCAGATAGCACGCTGCTTCCAGGCCTGTTCGAAAGCGGTGACGATATCCGGGTCGAACTGGGTGCCTTTCATAGCCACGATCTCCTTGTATGCCTGGGCTGGGGTGCGGGCAGCACGATAGGGACGGTCGATGGTCATCGCATCGAAGGCATCCGCGACCGCCACAATGCGGGCGGCGGCTGGTATGGCTTTACCTTTCAAGCCGTCCGGGTATCCACTCCCATCCCAACGCTCGTGATGGTGGCGCACGACCGGCACTGCCCGAGCGAGGAAGGGCACGTCCTTGATCATCTCAGAGCCTGCAATGGGGTGGCGCTTGATCTCGAACCAGTCGCGCCCGTCCAGCGGCAGGGATTTAAACAGCATGGCTTCGTGGATAAAGATCTTACCGATATCGTGAAGGATGGCGCCAAAGCGCAGCAGCTCCAGCTGGCTCTCCGGCCAGCCAAGGATTTTGGCCAGTACGAGCGAGTAGGCTGTGACGCGCTCGACATGACCGCGGGTATACGGATCGCGCAGGTCGATGGCGTTCGCCAGCATGGTGAGGCTGGCTTCGTATGCCTGCTGCAGCCGCACGGTACGCAGCTCCTCGGAGCGCGCCAGGCGGGTGCGCACGGCAGTGATCAGCTCGTCGCGGCTCAGCGGTTTGACCAGGTAATCTTCGGCACCCAGATTCTTGCCTTCCATGACATATTCGCGATCGTTGCGAGCAGTCAGGAAGACGAACGGGATGGTCAGCCAGTCCGGTCTGGAGCGCACATTCTGGAATAGGGAGAACCCATCCATGACAGGCATGGCGATATCGGAGATGATCATGTCCGGATTGGCATCTCCCATCTGGGCCAGGGCTTCTTCCCCGTTGCTGGCAGTCAGCACGTTGAAGCCTTCCATGCTCAGGATATCGCGCAGCCCTTCTAGTAATGTTAGATTGTCTTCAACGACCAGAAGCGTTTGTTTCATCTCCACACCTGTTCCGCTTCTTTGCACTGCCTGGCTACCTCAGAACGGCCAGCAGGATCATACGACCGGTCTTACAGGGGAAATATGAGGGTAAGTATTGGCCAGCGTTCATAGACTCGATGCCGAAGGCAGCCCACCGCCGGGCGTCGCCATGCGTACGGCACGCAGCACAGCCTGGGCAAAGGCTTCTGCCGCGAACGCTCCGACGATATTGACATCCGCCGGGATACTCCCCAGCGATAGGGCGAAGATGGTATCCCCGTCCAGCATGGTATGAGCCGGGCGCACCGTGCGCGCCAGCCCATCCTGAGCCATCTGGGCTACCTTGCCGATATGTTCCTTATTCAGTTGGGCATTGGTGGCAACCACGCCGATCACAGTATTCTCCCGGCTGGCGAATCCCATCGCGGTGCGGCCGATCAGCGCTCGCATGGCTTCCAAAGAATCAACGAATATTCCCTGACCATCGCCCCCTTGCTCCCTTGTATCCGACTCGGTTGGTGAGCGACGCCGCGCCCCAGCGATTATTTCCCCATTAACTGGGTCTATTATATCACCAAATGCGTTAACTGCAACTACTGCACAGACGATCAGCCCATCGCCCAAGTCCAGGCGAGCGCAGCCGATGCCGGATTTCATGGCATTTTCGATGCCGTTGATCTTGCCCACCGTCGCACCGGTACCGGCACCGACACAGCCTTCGGCCGGCCAGCCTGTGTCCGAGTTCAGGCAGGCCTGGTATCCCATCTCCGGTCCCGGTCTGGCGTTGGACTTCCCGAGACCCAAATCAAATAGGATGGCAGTGGGCACGATCGGGATCCGCGCTACACGCACGTCCAGACCCACCCCTCTTCCTCCAGATAGCGCACCGCTCCGGAGGCGGTATCCAAACCGAAAGCCGAGCCTCCCGAGAGGACGACGCCATGCACACGCTCGACCAGGCGCATAGGTTGTAAGGAATCGGTCTGGCGCGTGCCCGATGCACCGCCGCGCTGGTCCATCCCGGCGACAGCACCCTCTTCACACAGTACGACCGTGCAGCCTGTCAGCGCCTCTTCGTCCTGGGAGTGCCCGATGCGCAGGCCGGGCAAGAATTCGTCGGATCGATCTATAGTTTCCACAGGTCCACAGTTGAAGATAAAATGTCCGCGCGATAGGTACCACCATGTTTGGCAATTCGCTGAAAGAAATTGAACAAACTCTGTTACTTTTATCGGCGAATTGCTTAAGTAAACCGCTTTTCAAGCTGATACTTGTCGTTAAGATATTTTCTGCGGTTTGCCTTTGATTATATTATGAAAAATCTACAATGAAATAGTACGGACGTATGGATGCGCCTGGAACAGAGGCAGGTGGACAGCCCTTGCACTCATCATATTCTCATCACAGCAGGTACCGTTCTCCCTGGATGGCGTGTATAATTTGCGGGTATTGGCTCGCCTGAGCTGGAGGGCATGACGCGCGGGAACACCACAGCTCCAGGATAATCCTGGAGAAAGGAAATCAAATGAGCGAAGAAGAGTTCGGCGAAGAGTTCGAAGAGCCGCAAACTGAGGACGACCCGGCAGCAGATTCTTCGACTGAAGACGAGGAAGAGATCCAAGAAGAAGAAGTAAAAGAAAAAAAACCGCCATCATTGGTAATCAACGTTCAGTCCTGGGCCACGCCGTTCGTCGGACTGTTGATGCTGCTGGTGGGTCTGTTGGCTGGGTATGTAATCCGCCCCTTGATCCCTTCACCTGCCGCTGCTGAGACACCTGTGGCAGCTGCCCCGGCAAGCCCGGAACAGGCCGTATCAGCCACGCAGCCGCCGGTCGATCTTCAGGAAGTGATGGAAATCCTGGTATCTCAGGCGAGGCACTTCAGAGGCGACCCCAATGCGCCGGTCACGCTGATCGAGTTCAGCGACTTCCAGTGACCCTTCTGCGGCAGATATGCCGCTGACGCGGGTCGTCAGATCGATGAACAATATGTGAATGATGGGAAAGTACGCGTGGCTTACTGGCACATGGCTTTCCTGGGACCGGAATCGCAGTGGGCAGCCGAGGCCAGCGAGTGCGCCGCCGACCAGGACGCCTTCTGGGAATACCACGACCTCCTCTTTAACTCTCAAAACGGCGAAAACCAGGGCGCGTTCAACAAAGACAAGCTCAAGGAGTTTGCGGCTGGGCTGGAGCTGGACACGGATGCATTCAACGAGTGCCTCGACTCAGGAACGCACACGCAGGCTATCCAGGATTCGACCCAGATCGCCAATTCGATCGGCGTGCGCAGCACGCCTGCCTTCCTGATCAACGGCACGCCGATGCTCGGCGCGCAGCCGTTCGAAGCCTTCCAGCAGGTCATTGACCAGGCGCTGGCAGGACAATCCCAGTAAATATCCCCCAATAAAATACCAGCCGGGCGGCGAGAGATCGCCGCCCGGTTTGTCTTTTATTCCACCACTTCGATCTGCGTACCGCCCGGCAGGGGAATGGTGATATCCCCCGGATCGTAAGGGACGACCGGCAGAGTCCAGCGGAAGACCCATAGAGCATCCTGCGGGCGGGCATTGACACAGCCGCGCGACATCGGCACGCCGAAGTTGTTGTGCCAGAATGTGGAATGGACCGCCACACCCGTGCCGACGAACAGTGTCGTCCAGCCGATGCCGGGCAGGTCCCAGCCGCCGCCGGTCGTGCCGCCGCTCATGTGCAGCGAGACCATCTTGCGCCAGATGGGATGGTTCCCGGCCGGGGTTGCCCAGGCATCCACACGCTGACCTTCGGCATTGTAGAGGGCGCCGGTAGATACACGGGCAAAATACACTTCGCTCGACCCTTCGTAACACGACATAGACTGGTGCGGCACATCGACGACGATGCGCTTGTTTTCGACATCCGGGGAGAGCGGCGCCAACTCCTGTGCGGTGAGCGGGCGAAATGCCGCCGCATCCGCCCAGAAGATATCTCCATAACCGTAGCGTTCGTTGATCCGGTAGAGAGTCCCCCGGCATCGCCCCGCCGGAGCCGGTCGACCCACACGATCTGGCTGTAATACAGGCGCGCCGGCATCCCGGCTTTCAGCCGGTCGTCCAGCCAGGGGGCGCGCGGCGGCGGGTTATCCAGGATCAGGTCCACGTACGGGACGGTGACTTCTGCCCACATGCCCGCACCCAGGCTGGTCTCGGGAAGCAATTCCAGGGGCTGGTTGGGCAGGTTGGCTACCGGCTGCAGGTGCGGCGACCAGATGTAGCCCTCGGGTGTTTCCACCCAGCGCTGGCTGATCTCGCTGGGATGGCTGCCGACCACCTCACGCACCCAGGCGAAAGACCTCATCTTCAACCAGCTTGCGCACGGCAGGGCTGTCCAGGCTGGGACGCAGCTTGAGCTCGGTGCCCCACCAGACCACACGACCCAGGCGACCGGCTTCTGGGAACTGCGGCAGCGCGAACAGGCGCTGCCAGGGGCTCAGACCGAGCGCACCCAGCGCTAGCGTGGAGAGCTTCAAGAAATCTCGACGGGAAATTGTATTCATATCCTGATAGCATGGCAATTCGCTGAAAGAAGTATAATAAACTTGATTACAGTTATCAGCGAATTGCTTAAGCAAACCGCCGTTGATGCTGATATCTTTTGCTAAGAAGTTTTCGGCGGTTTGCCATAGTTTATCAGGGAATGGTTAATGGGGAATTAGGAATTGCGACGTTAGGAATTAGGATATCAGGGATTAAGGGAAGAGAGAATAGAGAGTCGGAGAATGGTGAATAGGGGAGCGGTGTTGATGGACAGGGGAAAGCGGTTATAATCTCAAAGCCGAGATATGACGGAAACAAATCTAAATCCAATCGTTCCGAAGTCACAGGTTGGTGGTGGATTATCCTAAGCTAGACGACGAAGCACTGCTGCGGTTGATCACCCGTGCGGATGAGGCCGCGCTGGGTGAACTGTACGATCGCTACAGCCGGCTGGTTTACAGCATGGCGATGAATACTGTGGGCGATCCGGCGCTTGCTGAAGAGGTCACCCAGGATGTTTACCTGCGCATCTGGAACAAAGCCACCACCTACCAGCCGGGTCAGGGCAAGGTGACAACCTGGATCGCCAGCATCGCCCGCTACCGGGCAATCGACGTTCTATCGCCGGTTGAGCGTGCGCCCGGAGGGCAACCGCGCCAGCTGGGCGGAGGGGGAGGCGTTCAACACCCCAGACCATACAAATGTCGAAGAAGAAGTCGAGAGCGCACAGCGGAAACAGCAGGTACGCCAGGCAATCGCCGGACTACCAGAAGAGCAGCGCGTCGCCCTCTCGCTGGCGTTCTTCCAGGGCTATTCGCACAGCGAGATCGCAGAGGTCCTGAACGCAACCGCTGGGGACGGTAAAGACGCGCATCCGCCTGGGGATGCAGAAGCTGCGCCAGGCGCTGGTGCATTGATGGTTTGCGTTTTATATATTTCTCCACGCCTAGGCTCTGGACCTGATAGAAACATCAGGTCTGGATACTAAATCTAAAATGAGTTCGTTTGCGTATTATTGCACAGAGGTAGTTTAGATGGCGGTAGAAGAACACGGCGATTTAATCGTGATTCAACGTCAGCGAGATGATCCCGGCATACGCGCTGGATATTTTAGACCCGTCAGAAGCAGCGTCGGTCGACGAGCACCTGAAGACCTGCACACGCTGCCAGGACGAGCTGCGTGCTTACCGTCAAGTGGTGGACGAGCTGCCGTTGGCGATGGCGGAATTCGAGCCAGCCAGCTCACTTGAAAAGCGGCGATCATGGGGCAGGCGAGCAAGACGAAGGCTACGCTAGCACTCGGGAGCTAGGCGAGCTGGTGGGAGGTCCTCAAGGAGCGGCTGGCCTTCCGGACACCAACCTGGGGGCTGGTCAGCCTGGTGCTGATCCTGGTGCTGGGCGCCAGCAACCTGTTCCTGTGGCAGCGGCTCAACCGGCTGGAGGGCGAGTCTGCAGGTATACCTGGCGACCGTCGATCTTTCCGGCACCGAATTTCGCCCCCGGAGCTACCGGTGTGATGGTGATCAGCCGGGATGGCGAGCACGGCTCGCTGGTGGTGGACGGCCTGCCGCTGCTGGACGAGAGCCAGCAGTACCAGTTGTGGCTGATCCGTGATGGGGTGCGCACCAGCGGCGGGGTGTTCTCCGTGTACGATGAAGGCTATGGGTTGCTGAAGATCGATGCGCCCGACCCGCTGATCAGCTACCAGGCTGCCGGTATCACCATCGAACCTGCCGGGGGAAGCCCAGGACCGACCGGCGAGCGGGTGCTGGGCGGCGATCTGTAGGCTGGATAGGGGTAGTAGAGACGCAGCATGCTGCGTCTCTACGGATGCGATGATCTCTACGCCACCCACAATCCCGATGGTTGGGGCTATAATCATAGACATCGATGGTTCATTTCATACTGATGGACAGGAGGCAGCAATGACGATCGAAAATATCCGCGCTCAAGTGGTCGCCAGCGTATGGCAGGCAGTCGCCCAGAGCGGCGTCGACCTCTCAGCCGTGCCGCACGAAGAGCAGGAAAAGCTGGTGGGGAAAGTTGCAGACAATGTGATGCTGGCGGTCAACAGCATGCTGGATGAATCGCAGGCGGTGGAGGAGATCAAAGAAGAAGTTGACGAACACGGCGAGACTGTGCTGTGGGAGGGACGACCGTTCCTCTCGCTGGTGGAGTATTACGTGCTGACCTCGGAGCGGCTGAAGATCCGCCAGGGCCTGCTGGGCAGGGAGATCGAGAACTACGAGCTGATCCGCATCCAGGATATCGATTACAAGCAGGGTGTGACCGAGCGCGTCTTCGGCATCGGCGACCTGATCATCAAGGGGCACGACCCATCCGACCCGACGATCGAGCTGCGCAACGTGTCCAAGCCGGAGGTGGTGTACGAGACGCTGCGCCGGGCATGGCTGGAGGCGCGCAAGCGCTACGGGCTGCAGTTCCGAGAGTATATGTAGACCGGTCGAGTAAGAGCGGTCGAACCGCGAAGAGGCGAAGGGCGCGAAGCAAGGTTGTACAAGAAAGAGCTTCGCGCTCTTTTCTTCTTCGCGGTTTATACTGAGGTAGATTAAGCCAGCGTGGCGGGCGCGGTCAGCGCAGCGGCGGGGCCTGGTCCCCCGTCCGATCGAGATCAGCGATTAAGAAAGGGCAGGAATAGAAATTCGTCCAGGACGTGATCCTCGAGGATCTCCAACTGGTAGATCTTTGCATCGGACCAATTCTCGTTCGTGCGCTGCGAAGCCCACAGGGTAACCCCGTCCCAGGTCATATCCCAGGTGCCATCGGAAGCAGCATAAACCCAGCCAATCTGGTGCCCGTGTTGGTCGTATTTCAGGATCCGTCCCTTGGTAGGCACCCAGAAACTCACCCCATCCCAGGCCAGTCCGCCGTTACCGCCCCCATCCAGATGGATGGTGTGAATCAGGCTGCCGTTTTTATCCATTTGATAAATTGCTGGTGTCACCCAGCCCATCACATTCAGGTAAGTGCCGTCCCAAGCGAGACCTTTGCAGCCACCCGAGGATGCATTGGGAGTAGCAAAGCTGAACTCGATGGTCCGAGTATTGGTATCGATCTTGAAGACTTTCCGCTCGGCGAAATCGACCATCCACATCTTGCCCTGGTCATCGAAAGCCATCCCCCAGGGCTGGGAAGGCGAGCCCCAGGTAGCCGCACCGGGCGTGGATGCATCCAAGGTGAAGCTGTCCAGTATGGTCCCGCTGGACGGGTCGAGCTTGTAAACCTGCCCCCACAGGGTTGACGTCCAGATGGCGCCGTTATAGTAAGCCAGCGACCAGGTCAGACCCAGACCCGCGCCGATCTTATTCATGATGAGGCGTGTCTCATCATCAGGATAAATGTACATATACCCGTCCAGGAGCTGGGTCGCCGGGGATGTAGCCGAGGGCGTAATCCATGCGCGGCTGAAATCCGATGTCGATCGGGCTGGTGGGTGGATAATGAAGCGATGCTACAGTGGTCACCGGACCGCAGATATTCCCCCCGCCGCCGTTGCCGGTCTTGAAATCCAGGTTCGCCACTTCAACGGTATTGCTGCCTTCTCCAAAGCCGATACCACAGGCGGTATTATCGTAGATCGCAACGCCGTATGCCTGCAGGGTGGCGTTATTGTCGACCGAGAGGCCATGAGCACCATTCTCCCGGACGATCGAGCGCCGGATCAGGGTAGTCGAATTGTCGATGTGAATACCGGAGGTGCCGTTACGCCACACCTCACAATCGTCCATCTCGATATCGTTGGACTGCTCTGCTGCCAGTCCGTTATAGCCATTCTCATAGATCTGGCAGTGCAGGATCGTAGGCTGGCTGTAAGACTCGAAGTAAATGCCTTCCCAGTTGTTCCAGCGGAAGGCGCTGTGTGAAATCTCAGGGGAGGCGTTCCAAACATTAAGACCATGCTCGGCGAACTCGAAGACGCAATAATGAAAACTGGAGACGGGCTGCCCGGGGTCCGGGATCAGGCGCAGCATCGACCAGTCTCCATTCTGCGGGTCGGCAGCATCGGAGGTGAAATAAATCGGGTCTGTGCCCGTGCCGTTAGCGAGGATACGGCCTTTAACGATCAGCGAGAGACGTTTGTCCGGCTCCCGATAACCCCGGTAGTGTAGGAACTGGACGCGTGTACCGGGTAACAGCGTCAGGGTGACATCAGGCTGCACTACAACTGTATCCGTGACCAGTACGTCCCCGCTCCAGACGGTATCCTGGTTGATCTCCCCGCTGACCGCAGTCGCTCCCGGTTGAGGCTGGACAAATTCCGTATGCGCACTGACATTGACCACTGGTGAAATCAGGCTCAAAGAAAACATACACAGAAAGACTCGAACGAATCGCATCGCTAACTCCCTCCCATGATGTAAATCTCGGCGATTGAGTAAATTGTAGCAAATTCCGTGCGCGAAATATACCCCCAATCGCTGCCAGATCCAAATCAGCCGGGATTGTTGGGTCTCGGGGCAAACACCTGACATGCTGACCTTCAGCACTATGCCCCGAGACACAACCTACTGGCTGCGTGCGAAGCGTTAAAGATTAAAGCCCCTATGGTATGGCTACCACAGGGACCTTAATCGGCGTGGTGGGCGCGGAGGGGCTCGAACCCCCGACCTCACGGATGTGAACCGTGCGCTCTGACCAGCTGAGCTACGCGCCCATTTGTTTAGATGATGTGTATGCCTGCGTTCAGGTGGGGTAGATTATAACGGAACAAAGCCTTGGATACAAGGGATTTCTTATAAGGGATTTGTCAATAAGGGATGGGGAGATTCGAGAATATAGAGGGGAGAGTGGTTGTTTCCAGAGATCAGGGGAAAATGGATGGTTAACACGCGGGAAATACCACCACAACATCCGGACAGACGCCCCGAATGCCCGGTGATTATTCACGAACCCCAGTTTTTTAAGCCCGGATAACCGCGATAGTCCAGCTCCTGGGATGGCTAGATGCCGGTGACGACGTTGCTGAACATATTGCCCACCGCCGGGCCGAGCAGCGCCAGCACAACGATGACCACGACCGCCACCAGCATCAGCACCATGGCATATTCAACCAGTCCCTGTCCGTGCTGATCAGGTTCACCTTGCATTTAGTGCTACCTCCAATATAACAAGGCCGACAAAAAATATAAAATGATGATTTGATTATATAGCCAATACTGATTGTATCAGCTTTACAGAGTTGTTAAGAGGGACCGCGGTGTTGCAGGCAACACATGCAAGCAACACATGCAAGCAACGCAAGCAAGCAACGCAAGCAAGCAACGCAAGCAAGCAAGCAAGCAAGCAAGCAACGCAAGCAAGCAACGGACGGCAGACGGCGGACCGCGGTCGGCGGTCAGTGGTCGGCGGTCTGTCGTCGGCGGTCTGTCTATGGTAAACTTCACCCGCACGAGTGAAATTTGCCCTGTGCAACATAAAAAATGGACGCCAAATCGCTGAACACGCTGGAATATCCCAAGATCCTGGAGCTGCTGGCAGGCTACTGCGCCTTTGCCGCCTCGCAGGAGAAAGCGCGCCTGCTGGCACCCTGCACGGATATCGAAGAAGCCCGCCGCCGCCAGGCGGAGACGCGTGAGGCGCTGGCATTGCTCTCGACGCGTCCCGACCTGACCATCGGCGGGGCGCGGGACATCCGCCAGCCGGTCGACCAGGCTCAGCACGGGGCAGTGCTGACCCCCACCGAATTGCTGGATGTCAAATTCACGCTGATCGCCGCCCGCAACCTGCAGCGCCTGTTCGAGCAGGTGGGCGGCACCTACACCCACCTGTACGATATCGCCGCCCAGATGCCGCCGCCGTTGGGGCTGATCGACGCGATCTCGCGGGCGATCTCAGAGCGCGGCGAGATCCTGGACAGCGCCTCGGATAAGCTGAACGCCATCCGCCGCGATATGCGCATTTCGCATGACCGATTATTGGGCAAGATGCAGCGCATCGTGGGCGACTCGCGCAACGCGCCCTATCTGCAGGAGGCGCTGATCACCCAGCGCGACGGGCGCTACGTGCTGCCTCTGCGCGCCGAGTTCAAAGGACGTATCAAGTCCATCGTCCACGATCAGTCCGCCTCCGGCGCGACCCTGTTCGTCGAGCCGCTGGCAGTGGTTGAACTGAACAACCAGTACCGGGAAGCACAGCTTGCCGAGCGTGATGAGGAGCGGCGCATCCTGGCGGAGCTGTCTGCTCAGGTGGGTCGCCAGGCGGTGGAGATCCTGCAGGCGGTGGAGACCATCGCCGAGCTGGACCTGGTCTTCGCGCGCGCCAAATACGCCGAGAAAACCCGCTCCAGCGAGCCCGTGCTGCACGAGATGCCGCGCAAGGCAGCCTCTTCCGGCGTGCACCCCGGCTCGCGCGTACGCTTGTACCAGGCGCGCCACCCGCTGCTCGACCCGGAAAGCGTGGTGGCGATCGATGTGGAGCTCGACCCCCAGACCTATGCTCTGGTGATCACCGGCCCGAACACAGGCGGCAAAACGGTCACCTTGAAGACGATCGGCTTGCTGGCGCTGATGGCACAGGCAGGGCTGCACATCCCCGCCCAGGCAGGCTCGGAGATCAGCGTATTCCAGGAAATTTACGCCGACATCGGCGACGAGCAGTCCATCGAGCAGTCGCTGTCCACCTTCTCCGGGCATATCACCAATATCATCCACATCCTGGAGCAAGCCGACCGGCGCTCCCTGGTGATCCTGGATGAGCTGGGCGCGGGGACCGACCCGCAGGAAGGCGCTGCCCTGGCGCGCGCCCTGCTCTCCCACCTGCTTGCGCAGGGTATCACCACGCTGGTCACCACGCACCATCCGGAATTGAAAGCCTATGCGCATGGCACGGCAGGGGTCACCAATGCCAGCGTCGAGTTCGACCTGGAAACGCTGCGCCCCACTTTCCACCTGACCATCGGGCTGCCCGGGCGCTCCAACGCCCTGGCAATCGCCCAACGCTTGGGCCTGCCGGATGAAATTGTGACGAATGCCCGCGCCGAGCTGGACCCGGCAGACCTGCGGGCGGATGACCTGCTGGACGAGATCCACCAGCAGCGCGACCTGGCACGCCAGGCACGCGCCGCTACCGAGTCAGCCAGAAAAGAAGCCGCCGCGCTGCGGGCAGAGCTGGCAGAACGGCTGGAGGGCATCGAAGACGAGCGCCGTGCTGTACTGGAGAAGGCTCAACAAGAAGCCGATGAGCAGCTGGAGCAGATCAAGGAAGAGCTGCGCCAGGTGCGTCGGGCGCTGGCCCAGGCGCGCCAACCAGCCGAGGCCTTGCAGACGATCGAAGAACAGATCGAAGAGCTGGAAGAGACGGTTGAGAAGCCAGTCGTGCGGCGCAAGCCAACCGTAAGCGGCAGAGCGCTGCAGCGCGCCATACGCCTGGGAGACAAGGTGCGCCTGCGCTCGCTGAACACCCAGGGCGTGGTCAGCTCCTTGAGCGATGAGGAAGCCGAGGTGCAGGTGGGCGTGCTGCGCGTGCGCGCCCGTTTGAGCGACCTGATCCTGCCCGGCGATGCAGCTCAGGAGAGCGCCGAACCGCCGGCGTCCGAAGCGCCCGCAGCCCGGCAGTTCAGCATACCGGCCTCCCCCGGGATTGAGTTGGACCTGCGCGGCCAGCGCGCTGACGAAGCCCAGGAGGCCCTGGATCGCTACCTGGACTCGGCTTATCTGTCCGGGCTGCCGTGGGTGCGCATAATCCACGGCAAAGGCACCGGCAGACTGCGCGAGATGGTACGCCAGTCCCTGCAGGGGCACCCCCACGTACGCTCCTTCGAGACCGGCGGCGATAAAGAGGGCGGCGACGGCGTGACTGTGGTCAAGCTCAAATCCAATTGACTGGAAAGCCATGCGCCTGAGCGAGAAATACTACCTGCGCTTCTGGTTCTGCTGGCTGGTGTTGCTGGCTGCTGGCTGCGGGCTGGTGCTGCCCACTCCCCAGCCTACGTCCACACCATCCCCAAGTCTCACTCCGACCGCCACCCACACCACTACCCCGATTCCAACAGCGACCTATACCCCCCTGCCCAGCCCGACCAGCACGCCAACGCCCCTGCCCACGGCCACGCCCACCGCACTGGTGCTTGCCGAGCAGGGCACCGCGCTGCCTGCAGGGGAGCTGGTACCAGTCGGCTTCGCCAATGCCGCCATGGTATCCGGGTTGGCGAACTTCAAGGTAAACAGCCTGACCGACCTGGATTGGTCCCCGGACGGCAAGAGCCTGGCGATTGCGGGCGTGCGTGGCATTACGATCTTCGATGCGCTCTCCCGCAATCAGATAGCCACGCTGGATACGCTGCCGGGGATCACCAGCATCGATTTCAACCCGCGCGGCAGCCTGCTGGCAGTTGGACACCGCTTCGGATCGGAGCAGGAAAGCTTCGCGGGCAGTGTGAATATCTGGCGAGCCTCGTCCTGGGAGCAGCTCGGCCCGGTGCTGACCGCTGAACAGGCCGTCAGCCAGGTGGCGTTCTCACCCTCCGGCGGATCGCTCGCCTCAGCACTGTTGAGCGCTGTGTACGAAGACAACCAGGTGGTATTCTGGGACACGCTGGGCTGGGAGATCAGCCGCACGCTGAAAACCGGCAGCGTGCAGGCGATCGCTTTTTCGCCGGACGGGCTGCTGATGGCTACCTCTCCCAACCGCTACGCGGTCGATGTATACCGTCTGCTGGATGGGGTGCGGCTCCGGCAGCTGCATACCTCCTTCACCGGGGCAGTGAACGCGCTGGCATTCTCCCCGAACGGGACGGTGCTGGCAACCGGGCATTATGATGGCGAGATCCGCCTGTGGAACCCGCAGACCGGCGATCTGCTGCACATCCTGAGGACGGATGGCGTGGTCGAGAGTTCTGGCCTTCAATCCAGACGGCACCCTGCTGGCGGCAGGCATAGGCGTCGACGCCAGCACGGTCGAGCTGTGGGATGTGGAGGTTGCCCAACGGCTGCGCATCCTGGAAGGGCATCCCCACCCGGTGGTCAGCCTGGCATTTTCGCCGGGAGGCAGCATGCTGGCGTCCGGATCATTCGATGGGTCTGTCTGGCTGTGGGGCATCCGGCCATAGGCGGTATGTGCAGCTTTCATACGAAGACCGCAGACCGCTGCATTGCAAGCGACGGACGGCGGACCGCAGATGGGAATGAGGACTCCGGGGCTGTGCGCAGCTTAAAGACACTCGTTATTGCATTTATCTTTATGGCAATAGCCTCTTGCCGCAGCCCCGCTCCCGCTGCACTTGAAAATACGCCAGCAATTCCCAACACCCAACCCCCAGCGACCAGCCAGCCGATAGTCCAAGAGACGCAGGTCTCTCACACCGCCTCCCCCGCCCCTTTATCCCCCACTCTCTCATCCCCTGCTTTATCATCCCCTGCTCCCCCAACCCCCCAAGCCATCACCCTCGAGAACGCACCCAGATTGCGCCCTGCCGACCGGTACTTGTTCAGTCCCTGGGAGCACGTGCTGTGCATCGCCTGGTCGCCGGAGGGCCAGACGCTGGCTGTATCCGCTGGAGATGCCATCTACCTGCTGGAGGGGGACCCGCTGGAAGTGAGGCTGCGCCTGGAGCCGGAGGCCGCCGCGCCCGACCTGAGCTTCAACCCGGATGGCAGGCTGCTGGCAGCCGGGGACAGGAACGGCACGCTGTACGTCTGGGATGCTGCGAACGGCGAGCTGCTTCACCAGATGCAGGCCCACCAGAAGAGCGTCAGCGGCGTGGCGTACAGCCCGGATAGTAGCACGCTGGCTACGGCAGGATACGACGCGGTCGCCCGGCTGTGGGATGCCGCGAGCTACGCCGAGCTGGAGCAGATGATTGGGGGCACCTTTGCAGTCCCGGCGATTGCGTTCACTCCGGACGGCAGCAGCCTGGCAATCGTCAACGGGAATGTGATCCGCGTGCGGGACGCAGCCACAACCCGCTTCGTGCGCACGATCGTAGGTGAAGAACCGTTCTATACGCTCGCTTACAGCCCGGATGGCAGCGCCATGGCATCCGGGGATGTGGATAACACGGTCAATATCTGGAACATGGATCAGGAGCCCGGTCCGGGTGGGGAGACGCGCACCAGCCTGCATACGCTGACCGGGCACGAAGGCCGCACAGGCCGCCCGGAGGCGCTGGTCTGGCAGGTGGCGTACAGCCCGGATGGCAGCCTGCTGGCCTCCGCAGGCGGCGATGCAACCATCCGGCTGTGGGATGCGGCTGCTGGCAGCCTGCGGGTTACCCTGAGCGAGCACAGCAAAGCCGTCACCAGCGCGGCTTTCAGTCCGGACGGGCGTTGGCTGGCCAGCGGCGGTCTGGATGGATTATTGATCTTATGGGAGGTGGGTCAATAAGCGTTTCAGCGCACAAACAAGACCAGCACGTTGCCCAGGATCACCAGGCCTAATAATGCCCATATCCACCCTACAGCGCCAGATTGGGCAGCAAAATAGAGCGGGATGGGGGGTATGAACAGCAAGGCGAGCACAATCAGATGGGCGTTGAATTTATTGGCACGCAGCCACTTGAAGAAGCCTGACATCAGTCCTCCATTCATCGTTCAGCTAAGCCAAACGGCGATCATCGTCAGTATACTGATCAGCAAGACCAGCAAACCGGCATACACGATTAGGCAGCGCATCACATCGCCTTCCTTGCCTGCCATGCCGGCAGTGCTGGCACCAACAACCACCTTGGTGGGCGCCATGACCGAAGCCAGGGCAGCTCCGGCGGTCTGCCCGGCCAGGATGATGGCCGCGCTGTAGCCCAGCAGCTGTGCTGTACGCAGCTGCAATGCCCCGAAGACGACGTTCGAATTGGTATTGCTGCCGGTCATGAAGGCGCCCAGCGCGCCGATCCAGGGGGCGAAGAAGGGGAACAGCGGTCCCATCCCCTGCGCCAGCCCGCGCGCCAGGGTATCGGTCATGCTAGAGTTCTCCATGACCACCGCCATGCTCACCATTGACAGGATGCTGATCGTCGAGGAGAGCACCTTGCGCACGGTGCCGCTCAGTATCCTTTGCACCGCCCCGGGCTGGTACAAGCCAGCCCGGCGGTAGATCAGGTATGCCACGACCACGGCATAAACCAGAACGATGCCTGTGTGGCGGAATATTGGTATCTTACGACCTGTTCCGGCAGGCGTGATATAGCCCAGGCTAGTGCTGACTTCTGGAAATTCGACCTGGACGACCACCTGACCCAAAAAACTCTTCACAGCCGGGCTGAGCTGCACCAGCAGGATGAACACGATGACCACCAGATAACCGGAAATGGCGATCAGCAGGGCACGCATGTCCAGGCTGCCATTTTCCTGTGCCTGGCCGCGAAAGCGCCTGGCAAGGGGGATGCCTACCAGAAGACCGGCGATCCCGGCCACAAAAGCGCCAATATTCCAAAACCCCGAAACCGCCACCAGGTACTGTGTGACGCCCATGATCGTCCCGAGCACCAGAACCACCCAGAACAGGCGGCGTACAGCCCCCCAGCCCTCCGCGGCGTGGGCGACCATCCAGCCAACGAACAGCCCGGCCACGCCCAGGAAAAATGCGGAGGCGGTCACTAGCACCTCCCCGGGCAGGCCGGTCGATGCCATCAGCGCCTGGAAGGAGGAGCCAAGAGACCCGAAGGTGACCGCTGCCCCGTGACCGATCGAAGGGATGACCACTGCCGCCAGCGGGGCAAACCCAAGACCGACCAGGATGGGAGCGATCACTGCCACCGGTACGCCAAAACCGCCTACGCCCTGCAGGAATGATGCGAACACCCAGCCGATGAGCAGCGCCTGCATACCCCGGTCGTTCGTCAAATGAGGCAGCGCCTGTCCGATGGTGCGGATCGCGCCGGCCTCATCCGCCACGCGGTAGAGCAGGAATGCCGCCCAGATAATGATCAGCACATCCAGGCTGAGCAGCAGCGCCCGAGTGTGAGCGTAGGCCAGCAGCTCCGGCCCGGCGCCGAAATACAGGACAGCGATGATCAGGGCCGCCAAGTAGCCAGCGCCGGCGCCGCGGGCTGCCCCCCAGCGCAGACCGACCATCAGGAAAAGGATTAATGCTATGGGAGTGATTGCGAGGATGAAGGCCATGGGGAGAAAGGATGAAGGATGAAGGATGAGGGGAAAAGGGTTATGGGATTCTTGAGCGGGTGTAGAGGAAGACCAGCAGTGCGCCCAGCAGGAGACCAGGCAGGAGCAGCAGACCCGCTTCGGGACCGAACTCGCCGCCAGTGATCAGCTCGGGACCGGAAACCTCCTGACGGACCAGGGACGGCAGGCCGCCCATGCCGCTGACCGGGAAACCGAAGACGGTCGACTCGAAGAAATTCCAGCCGGTGTGCAGCCCAAGCGGCAGCCAGAGCTGGCGTGTGCGCAGGTAACCATAGGCGAGGAAGACCCCCCCTGCCAGCAGCCCCAGGACGGCCGCCGGGGAGAAATTCGGGTTGGCGAGATGAGTCAGCGAGAAGAATACAGAAGAGATCAGCACGCCCCAGAACAGGTTCAACCCTTCCTCAATATTTTGCAGCCAGTAGCCGCGATGGAGCAGTTCCTCCTGCCAGCTCCCGGCAATGAAGACCAGCAGCATCACCAGCATCCCGGAGATCACCACGGCGATCCCAGCATCAGGCCTATCGCCTTGCCAGGCGAATCCCAGAAAGACCAGCCAGCCGCCGCCCCACTCGAGCAAGTATATCGTCCCAATGACTGCCCCAGCGATCAGAAAGCCCACCGCCATATCCCGCACTGCCGCCCGGCTCCAGCGCAGCCCCAGGCTGGAGAAAGATCTGCGATCCAGCCAGCGGCGGGCTATGTAAACCGAGGCCGTCACCGCCAGTACAGAGCTGAGCTGTGAGATCAAGAGCCAGGGTGGGGAGGCGTTGATCTGGGAAACGAGCAGGAGCGCCAGGAGGCATCCGCTGACCGGAAGGAAGATAACCCCCATCAGGAGCAGCTGCCCGAGCAGGCGGAAGCCTGCCCGCAGGCGCTCCTGGTCCGGGCTGAAGAAGATACGCCTCAACGGTTCATCCCTTGAGGTAGATGCCATCCGGGTCGAGCTCCTCGTGCAGGATGCGCAGCTCGTCCACGGTCGGAGGGGGAGTATGACGCAGCTCGCCGGCGACTTTGAGCTGCCATCCGGTGTTCTCGACCGCCTGCTCGACGGTCGCCCCAGGGTGCAGGGCGGTCAGGACCAGCTCGCCGCTCTCATCCGGCTCGAGGATGCCCAGGTCGGTGACCACTGCCAGCGGTCCGGCGCCGCGCAGGTTGGCGGCATCCCGCTCCGCCCTGCCGCCCAGGAAGCCCGCCGATGTGCGGAAGTCGACCTTCTCCGGGAAGCGGCGCTTCTGGTGCGGGGTGAGGATATAGCAGCGGTTGGCCCAGGCAGCGATCTCCATCGAGCCGCCGGAGCCGGGCAGGCGCACTTTCGGGTGCTGGTAGATCGCCGATGACGGTGGCGTTGATATTGCCGAAGCGGTCGATCTGGGCGCCGCCCAGGAAGCCGACATCGACATTGCCGCGCTGCAGGTAGAAGGCGAAGATATCGTACATGCTGCACACCGCCAGCGCCCCGCAGACCAGGGTCGGGTCGCCGATCGAGAGCGGCAGGCGCGCCGGCTGGGCACCGATCACCCCGGCTTCGTAGATCATCACCAGGTCGGGGGCATGCGTGCGCCGGGCCAGGTTGCAGGCCAGGTTGGGCAGCCCGACGCCGACGAATACCACATCACCATCGCGCAGCAAGTCGGGCGGCGTTGATGGTGAGCAGTTCCGCGAAGAGTACGTATTATTTGTCATTGAGGATTCCTTAAAGGCGTCCACGAATTGCTCGCGAAGTAGAATTAGCGGCTAACTCTAATATCTCCCGTAGTTGACCGACTTCGCTTGGCAGGGACCCAACTTTCGAGACGCGCTTGTGCACTTCGGCGCCGAGCTTCTGCCAGTATTCCTGGCGGTCTTTGACGCCGTAGACCCACTCGTCCAGGTAGGCCTGGACGCCGGCGCGGGTCTTGCTGATCTGGTCCCATTCCAGGTAGAAGGCATTGTCACGGTCGTAGTAGCCCTGGGTGTAGGATGGGTGGGCGCAGTAGGGCACGTGGCAGACCGCATCCACGATGAAGCCCGGGATCAGGGTGCGGTTGGGGTCGGAGCGGATGACCTGCTCGTCGACGATCTCTTCGGCGGTGAGGATAACTTTGCCGGCGGCAAAGGCGGCTTCCTTCTGCTCGCCGATGATGCCCCAGATATGGGCGTTCCCGTCGCGTCGGCCCGCTGGACGTGCACGATGGCGACATCCGGGTTCAACGGCCGGGACGACCACCACCGGCTCCCCTGAGTACGGGTCGATCACGGTGCGGTAGTTGGGGTTGGCGCGTTCCAGGTCACCGGCACCGGTCGGCTTCATCGGGATGAAGGGCAGCCCGGTGGCACCGGCCTGCAGGCGCGAGATCATGCCGAAATGGGAATACTCCTCCCACTCCAGCGCACCCGACTTCAATCTCTGCGCGCACGATGCGCAGCGAACCCACGCCGGGATTGCCCATATAGGAGAAGATCACCTTCCGCGCACAACCGGCAGCTACCATCTGGTCGTAGATCAGGTCGGGGGTGGCGCGGGCGAGCACCAGATCTTTACGCCCCTGGCGGATGATCTCGTGCCCGGCAGCGAACGGGATCAGATGGGTGAACCCGGCGGCATACAGCACATCACCATCCTGAACAAAGCGAGAGACGGCTTCGGATAGAGACATCAGTTTAGACATGGCATTTCCATTGGCTTTCTATTCACCTTTGCTCTGGCTGCGCTCATCGGTGGCAGCGTATTTTTGTTCCTCGGTGGCGCGGCGCTTCTGATCACGCCCCTCTTGCATGCGCCTCCAAGTGCGAAACCTTTCGCTCGGGGCTGGTGGGTTACGGTACTTCCACATCATGTAAACGCCGAGAACAAACAGCACGACACCGCTGCATAGGTAAAGATACCTGGGCATATCCGCCTTGTCGGTGGCGATAAAAATTACCAGCCCCATAAAGCCGATAAAAAAGAAAAACTGCCCGATCCGTCCTCTAAAGGTCATCTAAACAACCGGGGAGAATATTCTGGCCGTACCGGATGGGCTGAGCCCATCCGGTACTACTGGTAATTTGGACGGTGCTGATCACCCCTCCAACGTAAACACCTGCCCGAGCAGCCGGCAGCCAGGTGCAGCTGGCCTCTAATCGACCAGAGTCTGGATCTGTTCGTGCAGGTAGAGCTGCAGGTAGTACAGCCCACCGGCATTCTTGCCGCTCGAGCCGGAGCCCTTCCACCCGCCGAACGGCTGGAAGCCGGGCCAGGCGCCTGTGGTGGCGCCTTGCGGGCGGTTGGCATACGTCACCCCGGCCTGGATGTTCTCGAAGAACCATTCGGTCTGTTCTTTCGAGCCGTAGAAGCCAGCCGTCAGCCCGTAGTTGACGTCGTTCGCCAGGCGCATGGCATCGTCGAGGTCGTTGAATTTCGTCACGGTCGCGATCGGCAGGAACATCTCATGCTTCCACAGGCGGTGCTCCAAGGGCAGATCTGCTACCAGGGTGGGGGCGCAGAAATAGCCTTTGCCGTAAGCGCCATCGGTAAGCACCTTGCCGCCGGTGAGGATCGTCCCGGATTGGGAGAGCTCTTCGCTGAATTCCTGGTATTCCTTATAAGAACTCTGGTTGATCACCGGTCCCAGGTAAACATTCCGGTCGGTCGGGTCGCCGATGGCGAGCTTGTTCGTCAAATCGAGCAGCCTGGACACCAGCTCGTCATAGACCGGTTCTTCGGCATACACCCGCGAGCAGGCCGAGCACTTCTGACCCTGCAGACCAAAGGCAGAGCGAACGATGCCGAGCGCAGCCCGCTCCAGGTCGGCATGGCGGGTGACGATGGCCGGGTTCTTGCCGCCCAGCTCGAGGATGATCGGGCGTACGTAGCGACCGCTGGCAAAGTCGCGGTAGATCTTCATGCCAACATCGAACGAACCGGTAAAGGTGATCCCGTCCACCTGATCGCTCTCGATCAGCGCCTGACCCAGCGTGCTGCCCGGACCGGTGACATAGTTGAAGACACCGTCCGGCAAGCCGGCATCCCGGAAGCACTCGGCCAGCAGGCGGACTGTCAGCGGCGTGTCGGTGGCGGGTTTGATCACCAGCGTGTTGCCGGCGACCAGGGCCGCACCCGATGGCCCGCCGGTCAGAGCAGCCGGGAAGTTGAACGGGCTGATCACCAGCCAGACGCCGTAGGGGCGCAGCACAGAATAATTGGTCGCGTTGTAGCCCACCAGCGGGTCTTTGCCCATCTGGACGATAAATCCGTTGTTGTTCTCCATCTGGTCGCAGGCGTAGCGGATCAGGTCGGCGGTCTCAGCCACATCCCCCAGGGCTTCCATGCGGTTCTTGCCGACCTCCATCGCCAGAGCAGCGCCGATCAGGAAGGTGCGCTCGTCGATCAGGTCGGCTGCCTTGCGCATATAAGCCACCCGCTCCTGCCATTTCATACCGCTCCAGGCCGGGAAAGCCTTGCGAGCTGCGGCGAGGGCAGCGGCGGCATCCGCAGCGGTGCCCTTCTGGAACACGCCCAGCACGACATCGGTATCCGCGGGAGAGCGGTCTTCGAACTTCTGGTCCGCGAAGCGCTCTTTGCCATCGATGATCATGCCGTATTCCTTGCCCAGCCCGGCTTTGACCTGAGCCAGAGCCTCATCGAAGCGTTTGTGCAGCTCTTCCGGGGGGTTGAACATGGTGGCGTAGGTTAATTTGAATGATTCTGCCATCCGGTCACTCCTTTTAAGATCACTAACTGCTGGTGGTCAGGCGCTGCGCCCTGCGCTGCCCTGACAGTCCTGCATCTCCTGCAGGGGACAGTCATAGTATAGCCGAGGCAGTCGCACTCGTCAAAAGATTGATGTATGCTTCCGGGCATGACATAAATCCGTTTTTTATTGCATTTGGGCATATTTTAGGCTAAACTGAAGGTAGGCCACCCGGTCCGGACTAGCACCTACCCGGGGCTGCGGATAGAGAGACCAGAGAAAAGGAGGCGGATATGCGGCTCACCGGACTACACCTGCTGCTGACCTACCAGTGCACCTTCGAATGCGACCACTGCTTCGCATGGGGCAGTCCCTGGCAGGAGGGCACGATGACCTTGCAAGATATCCGCCAGATCCTGCAGCAGGCAGACGAGATGGGCGGTGTGGAGTGGATTTACTTCGAAGGGGGAGAGCCTTTCCTTTATTACCGCACACTTCAGAAAGGCGTGGAGATGGCAGCCAGAGGCGGCTACCGGGTGGGGATCGTCAGCAATAGCTACTGGGCGACCAGCGTAGAAGACGCCATCGAGTGGTTGCGACCGCTGTCGGCCTGGGTACAGGACCTCTCCATCAGCAGCGACCTGTATCACTACAGCGAGAAGATCAGCCGCCAGACCCGATACGCCCAGCAAGCGGCTGAGGTGTTGGGTATCCCGGTCGGGGTGATCAGTATCGCCCAGCCGGACTGCCAGGCGGAAGAAGCGCACGGGCAGCTGCCGACCGGCGAATCGGCGGTCTCCTACCGCGGGCGGGCAGCCATCAAACTGATCGATGGAGTTGGTCTGAAGCCGTGGGAGGAATACGACGAGTGTCCGTACGAAGACCTGCGCGATCCGGGGCGAGTGCACCTCGACCCGCTGGGCTACGTGCATATCTGCCAGGGGATCTCGTTGGGCAATATCTACCAGTCCTCGATCGGTGAGATATGGGCTAACTACGACCCGGAGGCGCACCCGATCACCGCGGCGCTGCTGACCGGCGGCCCGGCCGAAATGGTAAGGCGCTACCAGCTGCCGCATGAAGATGGCTACGCGGACGCCTGCCACCTATGCTACAGCGCCAGGACAGCACTGCGCAGCCGCTATCCCGAAGCTCTGCTCCCCGACCAGATGTACGGCGTTTACGCACAATGACGTTTTTCACCGAGACCACCTTCATCGGCGTCGATCCCACAGCTGGCCAGCGCCCGTTCGTCTACGCGGCTATGAACAGCGATCTGCGCCTGCTGGCGCTGGGTCAGGGCGAGATCAACGACGTACTGGCTTTTATCGCTGGGCAGCGCCAGGCAATCGTGTCGGTGTGTTCCCCACGCCAGCCGAACCTGGGACTGATGCGGAAACCGGAAGTGCGCGATTATCTCAATCCCCAGCCACGCCCGGGACGCTGGCAAAACTTCCGGGTGGCAGAATACCTGCTGCGCCAGCACAATATCAGCTCCCCACGCACGCCGGCGCGGGAGGAGAACTGCCCCAACTGGATGCGGATGGGTTTCAAGCTGTACAGGCGGTTGGAAGACCTGGGCTATCACAGCTTCCCGACCCCCGAAGCGAACCACCAATCGGTGGAGGTCTACCCGCACGCCTGCTTCACGGTCTTGCTCGGTCAGGCACCCTTCCACAAAGGGAGCATCGAAGGCAGGATCCAGCGCCAGCTAGCACTGTACGAGCAGAAAATCGGCATACCTGACCCGATGCGCATCTTCGAGGAGATCACCCGCCACCGGCTGCTGAACGGCATCCTGCCGCTGGATAAGCTGTACTCCCCGGGCGAACTGGATGCGCTGGCAGCAGCATACACTGCCCGCCTGGCAGCCACAGAACCTGATAAAGTCACCTCCTTGGGGCATCCGGATGAAGGGCTGGTGTACCTGCCTGACGGTGCACTGAAGGTGCGTTACTAATCCATCTCAGTGGTGTTTATTTTACAGACCTAAATCATCAGCCACTGCCAACGATGAGACCTAAATGCCCAACCATAAAGTCAAAATGATCATCAACCCCAACGCCGACCTGGGCCGAGCCTGGCGCCAGGCGGCCGATCTGCGCCCGGTGGTCGACCAGTTCGGCGGCGCAGACTGGACCGGGACGGTCTACCCGACGCATGCCATCGAGCTGGCACGCCAGGCGGCAGAAGATGGCTACGAGCTGGTCATTTCCGTGGGTGGCGACGGGACTGTGCACGAGGTGATCAACGGGCTGATGCAGGTGCCGGCAGAGACCCGGCCGCGCCTGGGGATCGTGCCGATGGGAACCGGGAACGATTTCGCCCACGCGCTGGGCATCCATCCCCCCGCGGCAGAGGCCCTGGGCAATATCTTCAACGGCCAGCCGCGGCGTATAGATATCGGCAAGCTGGTGGATGGCAGCGGGCGGGTGGAGTACTGGGACAACGCCCTGGGGATCGGATTCGACGCCACCACCACGATCCACTCGCGTCGCTTCTCCATGCTGCGCGGCTTCATCGCCTATTTCCTGGCGGTGCTGCAGACGATCATGCTCAACCACGACGCACCGCGCATGCACATCACCACCGACAGCGAGCAGTGGACAGATGAGCTGCTGATGCTGACGGTGTGCAACGGCGCTCGCGAAGGAGGCGGGTTCCTGGTCGCGCCGGAGGCCATCCCGGATGACGGCATGCTCGATTATGCCTGCATCGGACCGGTCTCCCGTCCGATGATGATACGACTGATCCCGGAAGTCATGCGCGGGACCCACGGGCGCTTCTCGCAAATCCGCATGGGCAGGCTGAGGCGCATGGAGCTTCAGTCCGAGGCGCCCTTGACCATCCATGTCGATGGGGAGATATTTGCCGGGTTCGGCATGGACGTGCGTCAGATCAGCACCGAGATCCTGCCCGGGGCAATCGAGATCATGGCTTGAATTTCTCAGGCCTGAAATTCTCAGGCCAGAAAATACCCTCGGACCCCACTGTCATGCTTGACCTTCAGCAAAGTTTACACAACCAGGACCAGGGCTTCCTGCAGATCGTCGCCGATCTGTGGGAGGTGTCCCTGGATGTGCCGGATGTGGGGAGCATGCGGGAGAAGCTGGCTGCTGCACTGCTGGAGCCGGGCAGAGCCGCAGAAATGGCTCAGAGCCTGCCGGCGGAAGGGCGTGAGGCGCTGGATGACCTGCTGCGCAGCGGCGGCAAGCTGCCCTGGGCACTCTTCACCCGCCGCCATGGAGAAGTGCGCGAGATGGGACCCGGACGGCGGGACCGCCAGCGCCCGCACCTCAACCCGGTCTCCGGCGCGGAGGTGCTGTGGTACCGGGCGCTGGTAGCGCGGGCGTTCCTGGATACCCCCGACGGACCGCAGGAGCATGCCTGCATCCCCACCGATCTTCAGGCGCTGCTGCCTGAGCCAGAACCCCCCACGATCGAAAGTCTCGGACGATCCGCCCGACCGGACGAACGCAAAGTTGCCATCCCGGTCACAGACCGCATCCTGGACCATGCCTGCAGCATGCTGGCCGGTTTGCGGATCGGCTTTTCGGGTTTCTCTGCTGAAAAGCTGGATGAAATATTCAGCTCCTGGAAACCATCCGGAGCATACCTGCCGCACCCGATCACCCCGGCGGCTATGCAGGAGCTGCTGGACGCCATCGGGCTGCTGGACGCCAACGACATTCCCATCCCAGACCTGACGCGGCATTTCCTGGAGCTGCCGCGCTCCAGAGCGCTGGCGCACCTGGTAAGGGCCTGGACTCACAGCCCGGATTTCAACGAGCTGCGCTTGCTGCCCGGGCTGGTATTCGAGGGAGAGTGGCAGAACGACCCGCTGCGAGCACGCTACGCCATCCTGGACCTGCTGGTGAACATCCCTGCGGATACCTGGTGGAGCCTGGGGGCATTCGTTTCCGATATCAAGCAGGTACAGCCGGATTTCCAACGACCGGCAGGAGACTACGACTCCTGGTATATCCGCAGCGAGGCCAGCGAAGAGCACCGGCGCGGCTTCGAACATTGGGACGAGGTGGATGGGGCATTGGTGCGCTTCCTGATCACCGGTCCGCTGCACTGGCTGGGGGTGCTGGACCTGGCCGCGCCCGCGCCGGACGCTGCACCGACAGCCTTCCGCTTCTCGCGCTGGGCGGAGGCGCTTCTGGCAGGGGCGCCGCCGGAGGGCATGGACGAGGAGGACGAGACCTTCCTGATCAGCTCCGACGCCCGCATCCGAGTGCCGCGAAGGGTGCCGCGCAGCGCCCGCTACCAGCTGGCGCGGTTCAGCGAGTGGGAGAGACAGGACGAGCTTGCATATCACTACCGCCTGACCCCGCGATCCCTGGAGAGCGCCAAGGACCAGGGTCTGCGGGTGGTGCACCTGCTGGCGCTGCTGCGGCGCTATGCGCTGGCAGTACCCCCCAGCCTGACCAGCGCGCTGGAGCGCTGGCAGGAGCACGGCAGCGAAATGCGCATCGAGCGGGTCAGCATCCTGCGGGTGAGAAACCCGGATATGCTGCAAATGCTGCGCAGCTCACGCGCCGGGCGCTTCCTGGGCGAGCCGTTGGGACCAACGACGATCATCGTGCACGAAGGGGCATGGGAAAAGGTGCTGACCATCCTGACAGAGATGGGCTACCTGGGGGAAGCAGCGATCGATTTAAATAAATTTGCAGGTCAGGAAAGGTACTGCTTTTCCCGACCTGCAAATTTTCTACCAGCGCATATCGCTGGCGCGGGAGAGCAGGTAAACGAACTCGCTCACTTCCTCGTCCCAGGAAATCTCCTGCGGCAGCGAAGAAGCCAGGTCGTAAATTTGAGCGATCGAGATGTCAGCAGCCCACGGGCTGCCGCGCAGCACCTCGGCGTACTGGGCTGCCAGCACCGCCAGGCGGAAGTGTGCTGAAGCGCTGAAGAAATCCTCCGCCAGATCCCAGGTATTCAGGTTGCCGTTGATCTCGTTCACCCGGAAGGTATCCGGGTCCTGCCAGCGCAGCTGTACGGTTGCCACCCGCCCCTGAGCGCCGGGACGGAACTGCACGGCGTAGATCGCCGTGGCGCTGTGCCCGGCTCCCAGCTCGCCAGCGTCCACACTGTCGTTGCGGAAATCCTGGTCGGCGACGGCGCGGTTCTCGTAGCCCACCAGACGGTAGTACGGGACCACGTCCGGGTTGAAGTCGACCTGGATCTTGGCGTCCCGGGCGATGACCTGCAGGGTGGAGGTCAGGTCTTCGACGAAGAGCTTGTGGGCTTCGTCCAAATCATCCACATAGGCGTAGTGCCCGTCGCCGTTATCCGCCAGCTGCTCCATAAGCACGTCGTTGAAATTGCCCATACCGAAGCCGACCGTGGTCAGGGTGACGCCCTCATCCACGTAGCCGCGCACCTTCGCCAGGATTGCATCCGGGCTGGTAGCGCCCACGTTGGCGACGCCATCCGAGCACAGCACCACACGGTTGCTGGTACCGTGGCGATAGGCCTGCATGGCGTATTGGTAGCCCAGCTCCAGTCCGGCCTCGGCGTTGGTAGCGCCTTCGGTGTTCAGCGAGTAGATGGCGTTGAGGATGGTCTGGCGCTCGCTGCCGGGAGTCGGGTGCAGGGTAAGGCGGGCATCCGAGCCATAGACCACAATGGCGACGGTATCCTGGTGGGTCAGCCGGTCGACCAGCAGCTCCAGCGAGCGCTTGACCAGCTCCAGGCGGTTCTCACGCTGCATCGAGCCGGAGATATCGATGACGAAGGTCAGCGTAGCGGGCTTGCGCTGCCACTCCTGCACCTGGTAGCCCTGCACGCCAAAGCGCAGGAAGTAGGTGCCGTCGTTGTGGAACGGCGAGGGGGCGCCATCGGCGTAAATTGCAAAAGCGACATCCGCCGGAGCGGTGTAGCCGGGATCGAAGTAGTTGATGAACTCCTCCACACGCACCGCGTCGGCGGGCGGCAGGATGCCGTCCATCACGTAGCGGCGCGCCACGCTGTAGGATGCTGTGTCCACATCCAGGGCGAAGGTCGAGAGATGGTCTTCCAGTGCGTCGGTGTACGGGTTGACGCCGTAATCTTGGAAGTAGTTGTCCGGCGGCGGCGATTTGGCTCCCGGCTGGGGGGGCATGGTGGGCGCCTGGGTTGGATAGGCGTGATACTCCGGCTGGGCGGGTTGCTGAACCGGCGGGGCGGCAGGCGGCAGCGCCCCCCCTTCGGACTGCGCCGGGCGCTCCACTTCCACCTGCTGGGTGATGATGACCTGGTCGCCGGCGGACAGCTCGCTGGGCGGCGCCTGGGTGGCAGCCGCGATCTGGGTCGCCGGGCTGCTCGGGGCGCAGGCGGACAGGAGCAGTACAAGGATAGTGGTGATCAAGATCGTGCGGTTTAGGTTGGTGTTCATCGGATTGCCCTCCTGATAAAGGTAAGTCTGCTGTTATATTTAGAATAGCACCCAAGGCTGTCAGGCGCTTGACAGGGGGTTGATAGATGGGTGACAAATTGACGACATGACTGACATACAGATCCCTGCAGTGTTTGTGACACGTGCATCGTCAGTTTATTGACTGACTTCTAAGAGCCCAGCCTCCTGATCACAAGACGCAGCCCAAGGACGATCAAGACGAACGGTGCCACGATGACGAGCAGCCAAATGGCGGCATCCACCACAAAGCGGAAGATGGTGCCCGAGATGCGTAGGGCGCTGGTAAAGGTGCGCAGCGGGCTCCAGCCTTCTGGAAAGATGGCAGGCAGGCTGATTCCAATCCGTCGTGGGGCGAGGTCGAGCGTGATCTGCGAGTAGTTGGCCGCGCCGCCAGGGCCGTACTCCCGCCATTCGCCCCATACCTGCTCGCCGACCACGATCCCCAGGTCGTGCAGGTCGCCGTACAGCAAATGGAAGTTGTAGACCGGCACGACCAGCACCACACTCAGGTGTTCCGAACCGTCTGTGTAAAAGGCGTTCGTGCTGACCAAGTAGCCGCCGTATTGGTGCGCCAGCGCCTCCGCCCGGGAGGCAGTACGAGATGGGCGCCAGGTCTCGAGCACCAGGCGGGCGTGGTAGACGAATGCCTGTGGCGGCTGGGGGTGGGCTGGCGGGACCGGCGGCTGGGGCGGCTGGGGATGTGGCTCCCACTCTCCCAGAGGGAAAGCCGCGATCAGGCGCGGTTCGCTAGAGGCCGAACAGCCTGCCAGCAGGAATGCTGCGAGAAGGATTATTGGCATTATTGATTTGATTGACATGGGAGCCTCCTTTTTGCTCACCGCGGAGCACGCCGAGAGCGCAGAGATATTTATCTTGATAGCTGTGTAAACTCCTGCCTCACTTTTGGGACTCCAATCTCGGTGGACAACTGCCCCGGAATGTCATTCCGAGGAGCACACGTTCCGCTCTTCGGAACCCAGCGACGAGGAATCCCTGCTGTCACTTCTTCCCGCTAAGCCTTCTGGTGATCCCTGCCTATCGCTTCGCTCAGGGTCGGGATGATATTCGTTGTATAAAGAGTAGCTTGACCGGCTGTCAGGGGCTTGATAAGAGGCTGACAGGAGGATGACAAAATGAGGGATGGAGAACGGGATGACGGTGCCGGACAGCAAGGAGAAAACCGTCCAGATCTACCTGCGGGAGGATCAGTTGAGGCTGCTCAGGGTTGTGGCCGAACGGCGCGGGGAGTCAATGGCTGAATTGGTGCGGCAGGCTGTGGATAAGCTCCTTGAAGAGCTGCCGGTCGATGAAGACCCCCTGCTGGATATTATCGGCCTGTATGACTCCGATCAGGGTGACCTGGCAGAGAAGCATGACGAATACCTGGTGAGAACTGTGAAAGAGGAGAGCGGCAGTGAGCCGTGAGGTGTTCGTCGATACCAGCGCCTGGGTTGTTGCCAGCGACCTGCGCGACAAATATCACCCGGCTTCCAGGGACGAATACCGCCGGTTGATCGCAGTTCGCTATATATTTGTGACCACGAACCTGGTGATCGCCGAAACCCAGATCATCATCCGGCGCACCGGCGGGCACGCCCAGGCGATGCGCTTCTTACATTCGCTGCGCGGCAGCGCGCGCGTTCAGAAGGTATGGTCGGATGCCGCTCTTGAAACGACCGCAGAAGAAATCCTCGAGAAATACACCGACCAGGTTTTCAGCCTGGTCGACGCGGTGAGCTTTGCTGTGATGCACGCGCGGGGAATCGTGAACGTATTTACCTTCGATGGTCACTTTGCAACGATGGGCTTCCAAATTCTGCCGGGGGCTGCCTGAAGATATAAGCCGCGTTCAGGTACAGCAGGTGCTTCTGGAACGGCTGCAGGTTGGCGTATTTGAGGGCGCCCAGGCTGGCGAGCAGGGCTGCCAGATAGTACTCGCGCGGCTGGGAGGGATTGAACAGGCAGCGGGCGGCGATGGCGCGCACGGCAGCCAGCAGGGCGTAAAGCTCGGGGTGAGCGGATCGATCCCCCCGCTCCAGCAGGTCGAGGAAGGATTGCGGCGAACCGAGTTGCGGGGCAATGACGTGGGCGATGAGTTCGGCCTCCAGGTGGGCGAAATCGAACAGCGGGTGCCCGTCGCGGGTAGTGGCGAAGTCGATCAGCCAGATGAAATCCCCCGGCCCAACGAGCATGTTCTCCAGGTTCAGGTCGCCGTGGATGGTGGACCGGGTGCCGCTGACCAGCTCGTCCAGCAGGGCGGGCAGACTGCCCAGCGGGTCGGGCAAGCCGAGCAGGTCAAATCCCTGGATGTATTCTCCCAGTAGGGTCTGGCGGGTGGCGACCACGCGGCCGGTCGCCCCTTGCGGGTCGGAGAGCCCCAGCCAGCGGGCGCGCAGCCGCGGCTGCCCCGGCGAAGGCTGACCCTTGAGCGACAGGCTGTCCCTATCCAGGCGCAGTTCCACCCGAGGGAAATTGCGCAGGCTGACCCTGTCGCCGATCTCCAGGTGCACTTCCGCAGGGGAGCTGCGCCCGTCCAGCACCATTCCCCGACCGCCCTCCGGCTGGATGACGTAGTGGGTGGGGAGCAGGCGGTCGTATTCCTGCGCCAGGCGGAAGGTGTACGGCCTGCGCTGCATCCACCAGTTGGGGCCGAAGGTGTCGAATAATTTAAAGAGCAATGCGGGGTCGGGGTCCGCCAGCAGCCGCTGGCGCATGCTTTGGGGCACGCGTCCCGGCTCAGCGATGAAGGTGTACTGCAGGGCGGCTTTTTGGTCCTGCCAGGGGGAATTATTTTTCACCCGGCGGGATACTCGGGCAGTGACCACGGGCGGAGCCTGGATGCGGGCGGTGACCGGCGGCAGGGTGTTCTTGACGTAATCCTGGTAGTTGGCGTATTCCTGCCGGATGGCACCCTGCTGGCCGATCTTGACGATGGTATGTGCATCGGCGCGGCCGTCGGGGCGGATGGGCTGCGCCAGGAAGGTGCGCGCCCCGGAATAGCCGGACAGGAATTCCAACTCCAGCACCAGCCTGGCGTAGCGGCGGAAGAGCACCCGCAGCAGATCGCTCTCTTCGCCTGCCATGGAGATGCCCGGGGCAGGCTCAAGGACCAGATCCGGGTTGGGTACGGCGGCTTGCAGGCTGGGGAGGGAGGGCTGCGGGAAATATGCCAGCGCCAGCAGGCACAGGCCACCGCCCAGCAGCAGCCCGAGGAAGCCGCCGGTCATGGCCTGGCCGCGACTGAGCCCGAAGAAGGAGGGCACGACGACATCCAGCCCGCGTGAATACACCTCCGCCTGGCGTGGGCTGCCGCCTGTACTCGGTTCCGCCCCAGGAGCAGGTACCCAGCGCACCAGCAAGGCGACCGACAGTCGCTGCTGACCGGGCGCTTGCGGGCGGAGCGTCCAGACCCAGGTGACCGGCTCGTTTTGCGGCAGGGTGCGCACCTGCTCGCCCTGCGGCGAGACCTGGAAGCCGACCGCGTCCAGCCTGGCGACGGCCCAAAGGTCATAGCCGGCGATGCGCTCGACCTGGACGGGGCGTGAATCGGTGCGGTGCTCGGGGAAATCTGCCACGACCTGGTAGCCATCCACGGAGGGCAGCAGTGCCAGGCGCACCACGTCCGAGTCACCCAGGCGCAGGTGGGCAGGCCATTCCAGCTCCACCAGGCGGGCTTCGACATGCGGGGTGGTTGAGGGGAGAGGCTGGGTTGGCAGCGGGACGGAGGTCGCGGCGGCCGTAGCCAGGGCTGTCGGCGGGGCAGGGGTAGGCTGGAGTGTGCGGTCACTGGCACCTGGCGGTGCACCGGCAGCCGGTTCCTCGACGACTGGCTCCTCGGCAGGCGGCGCTTCGGGCGGCTGCACTTCGCCTTCGACCTGCTGGGTGACGACCGCGGTGAGATCCTGCGCTTCCTGTGCATCCTGCGCAGGCGCGGGAGCTTCCGTAGGGGCTGCCGGGCTCGGTGCACAGGAAGCCGCCAGCCCGAGGGTGAGCAGGAGCAAGAGGAGACAAATAAACCGGCTGCGCATGGACCCTACCATATAGATTAAAGACGCATCCTGGCTGCCAACAGTTCCGCCCGGAACATTCAAATGTCCTTGACTTGTCTTCCCCCGTCAGGGAGGAGCGAACAGAGTCGGCTCGAGCGTCGCCTGCACCTGCGATCCACCCAGCGGCCAGAAAGCGTAGCCCAATGCCACCAACGAGCACAGCAGGATGGCAATCCCCAGGACCAGGATGATCAGGCGCAGACGTGAGTTCATGGTCGAATAGACAGGCAAGAGCTTATCTCTATGAGTATAATACACCCAAATTTGCAAGGGTCAACACACAAGATGAGTATCTGGGACGAATACCCACCTAACTACCGCTCGGATGAAGTCCAGGCGGTGCTGAACGCCAACCGGGCGGGCGAGTGCGCGGCGGTGGTCGGGCTGAGCGGCTCCGGCAAGAGCAACCTGTTGGGCTTCATGGCTCAGCGCCAGGCGCTGTTCGCCCCCTGCCCGCGCCTGGTGCTGGTGGACTGCAACCGGCTGGGTGGATTCACCACACAGGCGCTGTTCGAGCTGGCGGCGGAGGCGCTGGTCGTCACGGTCGAATCACTCCCGAGAAGCCTGGAGGGTATCGAGACATATATCGAAGGGGAATTGAAGTGCAATCCCGGGTTATGCCTGCTGTTCGACCGATTCGAAGCAATTGCAGAGGGACAGGACAGCGAGAGCAAGGCAAGTATGTACGGCAACCTGCGCGCGCTGCGCGACCGGTTCAAGTACAGCCTGACGTACGTCAGCGCCACCCGCCGCCAGCTAGACCCGCGCAGCGAGCTGGCGGAGCTGTTTTACGCAAACACTTTCTGGCTGGGACCGCTGAGCGATCCAGACGCCCGCTGGAACGTTGAGCGTTATGCCCGACGCAAGGGTCTCGCCTGGGATGCCAGCACTACCGAGGCGATCATCCGCCTCTCGGGTGCTTACCCGGCACTGCTGCGGGCAGTCTGTGAAGCGCACGCCGCCGGAGCAGATCTTATCCTGGACAGCCTGCGCGAGCACCCGGCCGTCAGCCGCAGGCTGGCGGAATTCTGGGCCGACCAACCCGACTCGCAAGCCATGCGGTTATCCCGGCTGGAGGGCGTCCCTCTGCTGGCAGCCGGTCGCACGCCTGAGCTGGTGGATACGGCCAAGCTGACCGCCAAGGAACACCAGTTGTGGGCGTATCTGGTGGAGCACCCGGACCAGGTGTGTGAGAAAGACGACCTGATCCGGGCGGTGTGGCCGGAGGACCAGATCTTCGAGAGCGGTGTGCGTGACGACAGCCTGGCGCAACTCGTCCGCCGGCTGCGCGAGAAGGTCGAGCCAGCCCCCTCCTCCCCGCGCTTCATCCAGACAGTGCCCGGGCGCGGCTACCGCTACAGCCCGGAGGATGGCAGCCGGTGAGCGTACCACTGGGAGATGCCGGATCACTGTATAACCATCCCTGAAAGTCCAGAACATGCCCAATCCGCCCACCCCCGACATCCCACACCGCCGCAATAACCCGCTGACCGGCGAATGGGTGATCGTCTCTCCCCACCGTGCTCGACGACCGTGGCTGGGGCAGGTCGAGAAAGTACCGCCGGAAAACCTGCCAGCTTACGACCCGGACTGCTACCTGTGTCCGGGCAATGAGCGCGCAGGGGGCCACCGCAACCCGGATTATAAGCAGACATTCGTCTTTGACAACGATTTCCCCGCTTTGCTTCGTCCTGAGTCCTCCAAGGTTAAGCCCGACGATCCCGCACAAGGGACAGCCTCAGCGCTTTTCGCCGCTCAACCCGAAACAGGCATCTGCCGGGTGGTGTGCTTCGACCCGCGCCACGACCTGACCTTGCCCGAGATGCCCCTGGAGGGCGTCGAGGAGGTGCTGCGCACCTGGTCGCAGCAGACCCGGGAGCTGGGCAGCTGGATTTCATCTCGTACGTGCAGGTATTCGAGAACAAAGGCGCGATGATGGGCTGCTCCAACCCGCACCCGCACAGCCAGATCTGGGCTACCAGCCACATCCCCATCGAGCCGGTAAAGGAGATCGATGCCCAGGGCGAGTATCTCGCCCGCCAGGGGACCTGCCTGCTGTGCGACTATCTGGCTGCCGAGCAGCACTGCGGCGAGCGCCTGGTTGCCAGCAATGCTCACTTCAGCGCGCTGGTGCCGTACTGGGCGATATGGCCGTTCGAGGTCCTGCTGATCTCACACCGCCATGTTGCCTCCCTGGTGGAGCTGTCCGACGAGGAGAATGCCGCCCTGGCGGAGATCATGATCCGCATCACCACCCGCTACGACAACCTGTTCGAGGTCTCGTTCCCCTACTCGATGGGCTTCCACCAGGCTCCAACCGATGGGCAAGAGCACCCCCAGTGCCACCTGCACGCTCATTACTACCCACCCCTGCTGCGCTCGGCAACGGTGCGAAAGTTCATGGTCGGCTTCGAGATGCTGGGCATGCCCCAACGCGACCTGACCGCCGAGTCGGCCGCAGAACGGCTGCGCTCGATGAGCGAGGTTCACTATCGAAGCAGAAGCAGCTATAGTAAGCGGCAGTGCGCTCTAAACTGTGTTAGGATTGGACATGCTTACTGAAGACCCCACACCCGCCTCAAACCTATCCCCCGGTCAGCCCGAGACCAATCAAAAACTCCATAGTACCGAAGTGCTAATCACGATGGCGATCGGCGATGATCTGGTCGCCATGCTTAGAGATATCTCGCCGCGGCTGAACATCACCGTCCACCCAGCCAAGAATAGCGGAGATATCCCCGATGATGTCTGGGAGCGCAGTCAAGTGCTGTACACCAACCGCGTGATCCCTACCCCCGTGCAGGCACCCAGCCTGCGCTGGGTCCAGTTCCACTGGGCAGGGGTTGACCATGCGCTGGAGGAAGCTCTGCTGCAGAAACCGGGCATGCTGGCAACCACCTTGAGCGGGGCGGCTGCATCCCAGATGGCAGAGTACGTGGTGACGATGCTGCTGGCGCTGGGACACAGGCTGCCGGACATGATGGCTCACCAGAAGCGGGCGGATTGGCCACGCGACCGGTGGGAGCGCTTTTCTCCCCGCGAGCTGCGCGACAGCACGGTTGGGATCGTCGGGTACGGCAGCATCGGACGGCAGATCGCCCGCCTGCTGCAGCCGTTTGGCGCCCAGGTACTGGCAACGAAGAAGGACGCCATGAACCCGAAAGACAGCGGGTATATCCCCGAGGGCATGGGCGACCCGGACGGCGACCTGGTGCTGCGCCTGTATCCCCCGGAAGCGTTGTGCTCGATGATCAAAGAATGCGATTTCCTGGTTGTCACAACCCCCAAGACAGCTGACACGATCCATATGATCGGTGCGGAGGAGTTCACGGCGTTCAAGCCGACCGCTTTCCTGATCGACGTTTCCCGGGGCGGCATCGTCGACCACAAAGCCCTGATCACGGCCCTCAAAGAGAAACAGATCGCCGGTGCTGCGCTGGACGTGTACCCGGAAGAGCCGCTGCCGAAAGACAGCCCGCTGTGGAAGCTGCCCGAGGTCGTGCTTACCCCGCACATATCCGGGAATACACTCTACTATGACCAACGCGCCATGGAACTTTTCGCAGTAAACCTGGGTCGCTATATCAACGACCAACCACTCTTCAACTTGATTGACCTGAAACGAGGCTACTAGCGTGACTGCTCCGAAGCCTTCTGTTCAAAATCGGAACGGGCAGCTCGAAGCTGTAATTTTCGATCTCGGCGGCACGCTGATATTTTTCGATGGCGATTGGGGTGAGGTGGTGCTCCAAGGAGACCTCCACCTGATGCAGGCAGTTCAAGCAGCCGGAATGCAGGTCGACGAAAAAACTTTCCCGGTCCGGTTCCGCAGCCAGCTGCAGGATTATTATATCGAGCGGGAGACCGAGTTCATCGAGTACACCACGGCTTATATACTGCGCCAGGTGCTGGCGGAGTACGGCTACCGCTCCGTACCAGCCGAGGTGGTGCGAGACGTGCTGGCAGACATGTATGCTGTTACCCAGTCCTACTGGACGCCCGACCCGGAGGCACACCCAACCCTGCAAGCTCTGACAGGCAAAAGGGTACCGGCTGGGTCTGATCTCGAATGCCGGAGATGATGCCGATGTCCAGCAGCTGCTGGATCAGGCAGGGCTGCGCCCGTATTTCGAGACCATCCTGACCTCGGCCGCGGTGGGCATACGTAAGCCCAACCCGAAGATCTTTTGGGCTGCCCTGAACGAGATCAGGACCCATTCATCGAAGACTGTCATGGTGGGCGACTCGCTGGGTGCGGATATCCTGGGGGCGCAGAATGCAGGCTTGTTCAGTGTCTTGGTTACCCGCTATGCCGATACACCTGCCAACCGCGCCCATGCCGACACCATCCGCCCGGATGCTTCGATCAGCAGGTTGGGCGAGCTGCCAGGGCTTCTCGAACGCACCTACGGTTGAGGGATAGAGGTTCAATGATGCCGGGCGTTCTTCCAGCCTGACAACCAGATCGACATAATCACCCTGACGCAAGACCCGTAATCTGACCTCATCCCCCGGAGCGCTCTGCAGGGCGATGTACACCAACAGGTCATCGAATGAGGTGACCGGCTGGTCGTTTATGGCAACGATCACGTCCCCACCTACATCCTGCCGTCGGCCGCGTATGGTAAGCGTTTGCTCTGCTCCCTGCAGCCCAGACCTGGCTGACGGACCATCCGAGAGCACATTGGAGATATAAGCGCCATTGTCGACCGGAGCTCCATCGCCTCCACTAGCAGCGGGGTCACATCCCCACCCTGCACGCCCAGCCAGGGCCAGGCATGCTTGCCGAACTCGATCAGATCAGGAACGACATGCCGGACGATGCTCACCGGAATGGCGAAACCGACACCCAGGTTGCTGCGCGTGAGACCATCGGTCTCGATCTGGGCGTTCACGCCGATCACCTGTCCCTGCATATTCAGCAGCGGTCCGCCGGAGTTGCCCGGATTGATGGCGGCGTCGGTCTGGATGGACTGTGGGATCGAGAATACCGTCAGCGCCGGGATGGTCCGCCCGAGCGAACTGATCACCCCTCGGGTGAGCGTGCCCTCCAAACCGAATGGATTGCCGATCGCGATCACCGTCTGACCCACGGCAAGGTCCGCCATATTTCCTAACGACAGTGGGCTGACACCTTCGGGCAGTCCATCCACCCGCACCACTGCCAGGTCGCTGTTGAGGTCTTCTCCCACGATCTCGGCGCTGCGTCCGGTGCCATCGGAGAAAGTGACTTCTACATCTTGCGCACCGTGAACGACGTGGGCGTTGGTAACAATATTGCCCAGGTTGTCGAACACGAATCCTGAACCCTGCGAAGCCGGGACGACCTCGTTATTCTGCTCGCTGAAGATGGTGATATTGACCACTGCGGGATTGGCTAACGCGTACAGCTCAACCAAGGGCTCGCTGTCCTCGATCACTGTTAGCGGCGCGGCAGGCTGGAACGGCACCTCACCACCGGATGAAGCCGCTTCCACAGTAACGACTACCGTTTTTATCACTTCCACCGGCTCTTGTGTTGCACGATCCGGGATAGACAGCCGGCATGCCAGTGCCAAAACCGGCAGTAAAAATATCAAGATGTAGCGGGGTATTCTCCGGTTCACCTGATTCTGCATAGTAAGATTTTCTCCTTGCTACCAAGTGTCATTCCGAACCCCCAGCGGGGGTGAGGAATCCCTATTGAGACGGATTGCCAATATTCATAGCAGGGATTTCTCGTCGCTTCGCTCCTCGAAATGACGATCCTTTCACAAGTATATCCTTTGTTGATAGAAATATTCTGAATATTGGATAAGAAAGCGAAAACCCCCCGGCTGGGTGGGATCAGGTTAGAGAATGCCTGCCAGCTCAGCTGCGGCGGTTACCGGAATAGAATCGGCGGTGTTGCGCTTCTCTGCAGCCGCATCCACCCCTATCCTCCGCACCACCACCAGCGTCATATCGTCTTCCTGCTCCCCATCTTCCCCTCTGAAGTCCATCCACTTCTCTAGCAGACTGCTGATCAGCTCGGACTCTCCAGGCAGATCGACCATCAGCTGAAGCAAGCGCGGCACGCCGAACATCTCTTTAGCAGGGCTATGGGCTTCAACCAGCCCGTCGCTGTAGAACAGCACGGTCTCCCCCTCCGAGATGGATACCTGCTGTTCTTCGTAATCCGTCCCAGGCATTAAGCCTAAAGGCATCCCGCGCGCCATCAGTTCTCTTGCCCGCTTAGGAGACAGGTGGCAAGGCAGGTTATGCCCGGCATTGGCAAAAACAATTTTTCCATTTGCCGGATCGATGATTGCGTACAGGCTGGTAACGAACATATTGGCAGGCATGCCCTGGCACAGGTATTCATTAGCCTGGCGCAGCACCTCCCCCGGGGAGACCAGCTCTAAAGCCGCACTTCGGAGGTAGCTGCGGGCGGCAGCCATCACCGAGCGCGGCAGGTATCCCTTTACCTGTGGCGTCGCCGATGATCAGTCCCAGGCGCCCGTCTTCCAGCCCCACAAAATCGAAGAAATCCCCGCCTACTGCCTGGGCCGGCTGGTAATATCCCTGGATATCCCAGCCGGGCAAGGCGGGCATTTGTTCGGGGATCAATGTCTGCTGGATGAAGCGCGCCACGCGGATCTCTTCTTCTAACCGCTGGTCTTCGACCACCCTGTCACTGTGCTCCTGCACAAGCTGGGCGATGCGCATTGCTGGGGCAGCCCGGCTGGCGAGGACGCTCAACAACCGGCGGTCGTCGATCGAATACGGGCGGTCGGCCTCGCTCGAACCCAGGCTCAACAATCCGACCAGCTCGCCCTGGCTGACCAGAGGCATGACCAGGACAATCTCCCGCTCGATCAATGTGCTGATAGCAGGTGACTCGATGGTCAGGCGGGTCAGGTCGATGGCTTCCTGCGCTTTCAGCAGGTGAGGCATGGCAGGATCATCCGCAGAGTTAAGCATGCTGTCGCCTGAATCTACACCGATGCAGCTGCACAGGGCGACAACCCTGGGGTGCAGGGTGTCTTTCAGCAGCTCAATCAGGCTCTCTTCCAGCCTGTCCAGGTCTACTTCGTCGCGCATAGATTCACTGAAAGAGTCCACCGCCTGTGCAAAATCGTATTTACGGCGGAAGAAGCGCCGGTCGATCTCGGCCTGCAGTCGTTTGCGCAGCGGATTGAAGAGCAGTGCAATTGCCAGGGTTGAGGCGGCTGCAGCCAGCGGCGAACGCTGTCCGGTCAACTGGATGAACAGCTGCTGCAAGACCACGACTGTTCCCAGGAAGATGCCGCCCAGCAGGACTGTGAGGGCAGAATAGACCAGCGTGCGGTTGATCAGCAGGTCCAGGTCCCACAAGCGGTATCTGGCGACCGCTACCCCGACCGAAAGCGGGAAGAACAGCAGACGCGGGCAGGAATAGCAGCGGATTCCAGCTCACTAGCATACCGAAGAGCGGCGCCGCCAGCCAGATACCGACGGGGATGAAGGCTACCAAGCTACCCCATAAGATAACCCTGATCTGCTGCCGCACCAGCTGAGAAGGCTCGGACTGCAAGCGGTAGAGCAGCATCCCCAGGAAGAACACGATCCCAAATGCTGAATAGATATAGTTGAAACGCCACGCCTGGATATATCCCCACGGCTGGCTGAGATTGAAAAGAGCTGAGAATCCCCACCCCACCAGGGCCAGTGAGATCAGGAACGGCAGGTAGCGCACCCACTTCCTATGCTCGAACAAACCGCGCTCTTCCGGGAAGTGGAACGCCAGGCTGACCAGGGCGCCTCCCTGCAATGCCATCGCCAGAGTCCAGATCATAGGCGCCATATGGGTGGAGATCAGATCAAAAAGCAGCCCGCTGGCGAGGGCTGCACAGGCACAGAAGAAGGCAAATGCACGTCCGGAATTGACCCTACCCCGCAGGCGGTAAACCCACACGCCGAGCACCAGGTATGCCAGACCGACCCCATAGGGTAGCCAGAACAATCTCAGCAGGTCGATTGTAGGGAACTCCTGCAGGACGATCCCGGAGTAGCTCACTACTTCTCCAAGCGGGGTGACCGTACTGATCTCAATCGGATCGCCCACAGCTGAAGCAGCGAGGTTGAATTGCAGCTCCTTCACAGTAGCAACCGCAAGGCCGCCCAGAGATGTAACGCGCTGTGGATGACCAATTCCGGCTGCCATGCCATTCCAGCGATAGCCATTGTAATCAGAGATCACCAGGGTCTGCTCGACGACAAACCCAGGGAAGGGTTCTCTCGCCCAGGAATACGCCAGGACCGGAGCCAGAATGAAAACAATACCGGTCAGGACGTAGAGACCGACCAGCAGCCAATCTGCTAATGCGAGACTGGCCAACCGGCTGCGGACGGGAATAGCAGGATCAATACCGACCGCTATTTCTTCGTCATGCTGGTCGCTACCTCGGTTGTCCCCCGGCGTGCAAATATCTTCCTGGCTCATCTCAGCTCTGGTAATGGTTCCGTTCCCATTCTGCATGCGGTCTTTTCAAGGCACGCCATTGGGGTGCAAGTGGGAGCACGCCCAGATTGAGCACGATCTGGCGAGCCGCCAGACCGACTGCCGCGGTGTAGGTGGGGTATGCCAGCTCCAGCTCCGCCAGCTGCTCCACCCACATATCTGCCGCCATCCCGGCTGCGATCATTTGGATCGATTCCAGGGCTTGTTCCCCCACGATATGGGCGCCTAAGATGCGGTGCGTTTCTTGAGAGACGATAAGCTTGCACATTCCAGTGGTATGCCCGTCGATGACCGCCCGGTCGAGGTCCTCGTAAGGCACCTCGGCGCTGATGATATCCAGACCGGCATCATGGGCTTGCTTCTCTGTCATTCCGACACTGCCGTATTCCGGATCGGTGAAGCCGCCGTGCGGGACGATCAGGTGCTCGTAAGACTGCCCTACCCCCATAATGGCATTCTCCGCCGCAATGCGCCCTTCATAGCTGCCGCTCTGAACCAGCATCATCCGTCCGGTGATATCTCCTGCTGCGAATATGTGCGGGGCGGTCGTCCGCAGGTAATCATCCACCACGATATAGCTGCGCTCGGTCTGCACACCTGCGGCTTCCAGGTTGAGCTCTTCGATATTCCCCACCCAGCCCACTGCCAGCACGACAGCCTCGACCTGGATGTCATGCGCCTCTCCCTGCAGGCTGTAGCGCAGTCCCAGCCCTTTCCCTTTCCGCTCGATATGGTCGACGCCATCGATGCCCGTGACTACCTCGATGCCCCGCTCGCAGAACGCAGCCTCCACCACGCGAGTGACCGCGTTATCTTCGATGGCGAGGATATCGTCGCTGCGCTCGAGCATCCAGACCTGGGTGCCGAAATCGGCAAAGATGGAAGCCAGCTGGCAGCCAGTTGCCGCACCGCCGATCACCGCCACTGATGCGGGCAGCTGCTTTAAGGACCAGATATCGCTGTGCGTCAGGGCATAATCACTACCCGGGAAGGGGAAGCGCCGGGCATGACCCCCAGCGGCGAGGATGTATTTCTCCGCCTGATAACTCTCCCCACCCGGCAGCACCAATGTGTGCTCGTCATGGAATCGGGCGCTGCCATTGCCGGCGATCACTTCCACACCCACATGCTGTAAATTGCCAACCAACTGCTTTTTCTCGTGGATGCGGTAGACCATCTGCTGGGTGCGGGCAATGACGGCTGAGAAATCAACGCTAGGGGGCGCTCCTACCAGACCGTATGCAGCATACTGGCGGGAGTCGCGTGCCAGGCGAGCTGCATGTGCAAGCACCCGGGTAGGCACACAGCCATCATTGGTACAGGTACCGCCCATCCGGCCGCGTTCGACCAGGGCTACCCGAGCACCTAATTCCCTGGCACGCATCGCAGCAGTGGTCCCGGCAGGACCGCCACCGATAACCATCACATCAAAATCGTGCATGAATTCCCTCCAACATTTTCGATTTATACCGGAAGCGCCCAACTTCCAAATGTAATTTGATCTGGAATCTCCATATTATCCCACAATCCCTGCTAGCTGAGATGGGAGTTTTATAGGCTGTCTTGAAAATAACTAAGCAGGGATCGGGGCAAGTTGCTGCAAAGCAACCGAAAACCCTAACTGTTCCAGACGTTTGACAAGCCGTTTGGCGGTGGCTTCTGGGCGACGGTTATCGAAGTAATTGCCACCCAATTCATGATAAGGTTCATTGCGTTGGATCAAATGATAAGCCATCACCAGGATCGTATGTTCCAGAGCCACAATGGCTTTCTTTTTACCTCGCCGGGCAGCCAGGCGGCGATATTGGGCCGACAAGTAGGTATCCTTGGTACCTGCCGCCGCATGAGCGGCCTGGTTCAAAGCTGCGCACAGGACCTGATTGCCTTTCCTGGTTTTGCCCGAACGGTGTTTACCAGCGCTTTCGTTGTTGCCGGGCGCCACACCCGCCCAAGAAGCCAGGTGATTGGCAGACGGGAAACGGCTCATATCGGTTCCGATCTCAGAGACGATCACCTGAGCTGTTTCGCGGCCCACGCCAGGAATGGTATCCAACAAGTTGACCGCTTCTTCAAAAGGGCGGCAATAGACCTCAATCTGCTCGTTGAAGCGCTCTATCGTTTCGTCCAAACTATCAATCTGAGCCAGCAATTCGCTCAAAACAAAACGGTGATGAGCTTGCACGCGTCCTTCCAAAGCCTTGGCCAACAGCTCGCGCTTATCGCGCATGCGTCCGCGGGCCAATTCAGCCATCTCGACCGGACTGCTCTGACCCTCAACGATAGCTTTCAACATGGCTCGCCCGGATACGCCCATCATATCCGAAGCAACGCTGCCCAACTTGATATTGGCGCTTTCCAACACTTTATGGACCCGGTTGACCAAGGTTGCCCGAGTGCGCACAAAAGTGCTGCGAGATCGGGTCAAATCGCGCAACTCGCGTTGCCCGAGCGGCGGCACAAAGCTGGCTCGCAGCAATCCATGGCGCAGCAGCTCGGCGATCCATTCCGAATCCTTGATATCCGTCTTGCGCCCAGGAACCGTTTTGATGTGCTGGGCGTTGACCAGCAGCACTTCAAAGTTGTTCTCCAAGATGTTGAACACCGGTTTCCAATACTCCCCGGTGCTTTCCATGGCTACATGGCTAACCTCACAAGCCATGAGCCAGTCCGAAAGCGCTAACAGATCACTCGTCATGGTGCCAAAGGTGCGAACTTCTTTCCGTATCTCGCTCCGCTCTCCCGGAACGATGATGGCTGCCACCACGGTCTTCTTGTGGACATCCAAACCTGCACAAGCCTTGTGGACGATCTCCATCGCTTCATCTCCTGGGGTTGAATACCGGCTGACATGGATACCTGGAAAGACAGAGACTGTCTTACGTGCTTCCTTTGGTAGCGAGCGACAATTAGGGGTGCCTGCAAGTATCCGGATCAGTCTCTCTGACAGGCTCAGAGCACCAAGCAAAATTCGATCTCTGGGTCAGTCGGTTGGTGTGGTTATAGCACATTTTTCATCCTTTGGGGTGTCCATAAGGTCATGTTGTCTCTCTGGGAATCACCGTAGTGCAG
>CAVPYB010000008.1:0-52142 GCA_963709875.1 uncultured Chloroflexia bacterium
TGGTTCTGGCGGTATGGGATGAGAGGTCTATTTCCGTACTGCGAGAATATTATGAGGCACCAGGCTTAGGTGCCTGGAACAGCTCGACGGTGATGCCATCTGGATCCAGCAGGTAGATGCCCCAGCCGCCTTTATTTGCACCTGCGGTGATCTCAACGGGTGGGGAGCGAAATTGCACCCCTTTCGCGCTCAACTCCATGTATGCAGCTGGCAGATTATCCACCAGGAATGAGATATGTGAGCTGCCGATATTATTCGTGCGCACATCGGCCTGCACCCCTTCAGGGTGTACGTATTCGAACAGTTCGATATGGTGGTCCGAGCCCGGAATGCGCAGGTGTGCCGCTTTGACAATGCAGTCCGGGAATCCGACGATATCGCGGAAATACTGGTTGGTGATCATTCGTTGCCATAATATCTCACAACCCAATACCCCCACGTAGAACGCAAGCGATCTCTCCAGATTAGAAATCGTATAACTGGTATGGTCAGCCCCACTGATTCTCATGATCTTGTATCCTTGCTATGCATCTAGAAGAACTGATAAGCTGCCCAGCCGCCATCCACCCGCATCACTTCACCAACGATATACGATGCCTGTTCGCTGGCAAGGAAGAGCACCGCTTCGGCAATCTCCTCCACCGTACCAAGACGGCGCATCGGAGTGCGGCGCTGATATGCATCGATGCTCGCTGTACCTTCGGAAATTCCCTTTTGAACCATCTCAGTCATCACCACTCCGGGGGCTATCCCGACAACCCTGACCCCCCGCTGGGCCCATTCAATTCCAAGCGCCTGGGTGAGCATGATAATCCCGGCTTTTGGGACGCTGTACGCTACACGCCCTTCGATATGCTGCATACCGCCAACCGAGGCGATATTGACGATGACCCCGGAGCCTTGGTTGAGCATATGTCTGCCAACAGCCTGCGAGCAGTAGAACACACCCGAGAGCATAACAGCTATGCTGTCATCCCAGGCCTGGATGGAGATAGTCTCGGCGGGCGCTTTGTGGGCAATGCCCGCGTTGTTGACCCATATATCTATTTTCCTGCGTTGTTCCACAACGCGTTCTACGAGTGCCAGACTCTGTTCAGGCTGGCGCACGTCGAGCGGCTCGAAACCGGCAGAGATCCCCTCTTTACGTAGGTTGGCGGCCGCCCCGGCGCCTGATTCAGGATCCAGCTCTGCGATCACAACATGCGCGCCTTCCTCCCCGAAACGCCGCGCTATCCCAAAGCCAAGCCCTCTGCCGGCACCAGTGACAACCACTACTTTGCCTTTGCTAATCATCGCATTACCTCATCAAGATGGATATGCTGGTCTGGACTGGTGTTGTGCCCAGTCCAGATCAGCTTCCTTCAGGGAATCCTAGAGCGTATAGATTTCCATATGGCACCCAGCCGCCATCCACGCGCAGGTTTTCACCGGTGATAAAGCCTGCCCGATCCGAGGCCAGGAAGAGGACCGCATCTGAAATTTCTTCCACTTCGGCGACTTTGCCCAGGGGAGTCCGGTGGGCATATTTTGTCTCACTCACCGCTCCATCGCGGATCAGGCTGTCCATCATCTCCGTGCGGGTGACGCTGGGGGAGATGCAGTTGAGGCGAATATTGTATTGCGCCCATTCCGTCGCCAGCACTTCGGTGAGTACGATCAACCCGGCCTTGGCCGCGTTATAAGCCGATCGCATCGGCCAACCACCCATGCCGCCGATCGAAGCGATACTGACGACCGCTCCACTCCGCTGCGGGATCATCGCATCCCGCGCAACTGCCTGGGTCATAAAGAATGCGCCGTTCAACATGACGTCCATTTGCAGCCGCCAGTGATCTTCAGGCATCTCCTCTGACTTATGCAGGAAGAATATTCCGGCGTTGTTGACCAGAATATCGATCCGACCAAACTCGGCTATCGTTTTCTTGGTGATCTCAGCGCATGAATCGACCTGCGTGACGTCCAGTGGAAATGCCACAGCGTGATATCCGTCGGCCTTTAACTGTTCTTCGGCTTCCTTTCCACGCTCTTCGACAAGCTCACCGATCACAACCCTGGCACCTTCACGGGCAAATCGCTCCGCGATGCCATACCCGATCCCTCGCCCGGCGCCGGTGATGATCGCTACTCGATTCTCCAGCATCTTATCCATATGTATATCTCCGCAACGAGACTTTCAATCCCGCCTGGGCATCTCAAAGATGATGACAGATGCAGAACCACCCACTGGAATTGCGGAATAGGGTGTATTCACTGGAACGTGAACGAAATCGTTCTGAACCAGCCTGCCGCCCAGCTTTCCAACCTTTACCTCTACTTGTCCAGCATTGATATAGATCACTGCTTCCTGGTTCACCATTGTCTGGCTGGCGACCTGGCTTCCAGGTGTCAGGGTCTTGAGCTGGCTGTTGATATTTCCATCGCTTGGCAGGTCCACACCCTGCTCGACTCGCGACCGGATAACGCGGAGCTTCATCTCATCGCTGGTGATCGATTCCGTGCGCCATTTATCCTCCGGCATGTGCGGGGAGACGATCCAAAACACGAGCAAATCTTCGTCCCCTGCGTTCCATAAATTATGCGGCACCTCCGGGGGCACAAGTACGAAATCACCAGTTTCGAAATATTCCTCTGTGTCACCAACCTCAAGCCTGCACTTCCCGGAGACAAAGTAAAAGATCTCAGAAGCGCCGTCATGCAGGTGCATCACCGGGCCTAGCGTGTCACCAATTAAACCGTATGCTCCGCTTTCCCACACCGTTGCGCCACCGCGCATGATCTCGGTACGCGGCAGGGATTGATTGATCCAGTCGCGCCAATCCATGCATGCCTCCTTCTTCAATCATTCTGGTCTTACATCATCTCCTCAACAGCTTTGACAATGTCTGACGGTTGGGGAAGCACCACATTTTCGAGCACTTCTGCCACCGGAATGGGCACATGCCTGGCACCCAGACGTTTGGCCGGGAGAACGAGCGCATCCGGTTCCTCTTCGTAAACGCGGGTGATGATCTCCGCCCCCATCCCGCAGCTGGAATGAGATTCGTGCACAACCAGCAGCCGGGCGGTGCCTCTCACGGATTCAAGGATGGTGTCCATATCCAGGGGCTCTATCGTGCGCAGGTCGATAACTTCGGCTTCGATACCCTGCTGTGCCAGGGTCTCGGCTGCTTCCAATGCAAAGAGCAGTGTGCGCGAGTATGAGACGATGGTTATATCCCTGCCGACGCGTTTCACCTCTGCCTTACCGATAGGCACCGTGTAATCACCCTCGGGTACATCACCCTTGGTGTTGTAGAGCAGTTTGTGTTCGATAAAGATGACCGGGTTCCCATCCCGGATGGCGCTTTTGAGCAGTCCTTTTGCATCTCTGGGTGTTGCCGGGGCGACCACTTTCAGCCCTGGAACCTGAGCGAACCAGGATTCGAAAGATTGCGAGTGCTGAGCGCCATTGCCGCGTCCCCCGCCTTGCTGCGAGCGGATCACGATGGGTACCGCTGTCTGACCGCCCGACATGTAGCGCATCTTCGCCGCCTGGTTGACGATCTGGTCCGCGGCCACCAGGGCAAAATCCATGAACATCAGTTCAACGACCGGGCGCATGCCCATCATGGCGGTGCCGATAGCCAGACCCACAAAGCCGGCTTCGCTGATCGCGGTGTCCCGCACGCGCTGTTCGCCGAACTCATCGATCAGCCCTTGGGTCACCCGGAATACTCCGCCGTAAAGACCGATATCCTCACCCATAACGTAAACCCGCGGGTCGGCGCGCATCTCTTCAAAAAGGGCTTGATTAAGTGCTTGTGAATAAGTTATTTCAGGCATTTTTCCATTCCATTATGCAAATATGTCGCTAAATGCTTCTTCAGGTAGCGGTTCCGGGCTGTCCTGAGCGAACTGCAGCGCGTCGGCAATCACTGCCTCCGCCTCTGCATCCAGACGTCCCAGGTCTGCTTCTTGGTAGCCCAAACCTAGCAGGCGGTGTCCGAGGCGCAGGATAGGCTCGTTCTCTCGAGCTCGCGCAACTTCATCTTTCGTGCGGTACACCTCTGGATCGCCCATCATATGCCCCATCAGGCGGTATGTCATGGCTTCGATGAATACCGGGCCGTCTCCCTGCCTGGCGCGCTGCACAGCTTCTTCCATCGTGTTGTACATCAATTCCACATCATTGCCATCGATATACACTGCGTGCATGCCGTACGAAGCCGCACGTTCAGCTAACGAATGCACAGAGGTGGTGTCTTTATAGGGTGTCATTTCTGAGTACAGATTGTTCTCGCACACCAGGATCAGCGGCAATTTCCAAACTGTGGCGAGGTTTACGGTCTCGTGGAAAACTCCCTGGTTGACGGCACCATCACCGAAAAAGGCAGCTGCAACCTGCTGCGTGCCCTGCATTCTTGCAGCCAGGGCGACGCCTGCTGCATGGGGGACGCCTGCCGAAACGATGGCGTTAGCAACCAACAGTCCATTCTCCATATCCGTGAAATGCATTGAGCCACCTTTACCCTTCGAGCAGCCGGTTTCTTTGCCCAGCATTTCTGCCAGGGCGGCGCGCGGGCTCAAACCCTTAGCCAGAGCTTGACCATGCCCGCGATAGGTGACGCTGATGTAATCGTCCTGGCGCAGCGGCCAGCACCCGCCCACCGCGGTAGCCTCCTGCCCAATACAGGGATGGAATGACCCGCGAATCTTGCCTTGCAGGAAAAGGTCGCGGATAGTCTCCTCGAATTTTCGGATGATAAGCATCTGCCGGTAAGCATCCGGCAGCCGTTCAGTTTCCAGTGGCATTCATCTATCTCCTTGTATGATCTCGATGCTCGATGTTTGTGAGGATTGCTGCTGCCAGTTGTCTACTTCAGCGAGAACGCGGTCGACGAACTTCCCAGATAGACCTGTATAATGAGACGGGTCGAGCAGCGCCTGCACTTCTTCAGCTGACAGCCGGGCAGCGATCTGTGGGTGCTCCAGCAGCACTTGCTGGAACGGCTGTCCTTCTTCATATGCCCGCATAGAGCATTCGTAAACAATATCGTGCGCAGTCTGGCGGCCTAAATATTTTCCGAGTGCCAGCATCACTGCTTCCGAGAGTGCCAATCCGCCTTGCAATGCCAGGTTCTCACGCATCCGATCTGTGTGGACTGCCAGACCGTCGAGGACGCCGGTAACCAGCCCCAGGGCGGCGTCGGTCATGATACATACCTCGCCCAGATAAGCCCATTCCAGGTGGTCGCTGGTCCAATCCCGTTCGTGATCCTGGATCATGGCATCCAGCGACAGGGGGACCGTGCGTATCACCAGGCGTGTCAGCGCCAGGACAGCCTCACAAACCATGGGGTTGCGTTTGTGAGGCATGGTGCTGGAGCCGACCTTGCCTTTGGTGAAGGGTTCTTCTACCTCGCCGATCTCGGTGCGCTGTAAATTGATGACCTCGGCAGCGATCTTCCCGGCTGTCGCGGATGCCATCCCGAGGATGGATGTGAACTCTGCCAGACCATCGCGGGATGTGTGCCAGGTGATCAAGGGTACATCCAGCCCGAGGATCTGCATCATGCCAGCCTGGACCTGCAGGGCATTCTCACCCAGTGACGCCAGCGTCCCGACTGCCCCCGCGAGCTGCCCAACCAGGACGCGCGGCCGGACCTGCTCAAGGCGCTGCCGGTGGCGGTGTATTTCTGCCAGCCAGACGGCTGCTTTATATCCCAGGGTTACCGGAGGTCCTTGCTGACCATGGGTGCGCCCCGCCATGACGGTGTCACGGTGCTCGGCTGCCAATCTGCTCAGCACTACGATCAGTTTGTCTGTGCGGGTGGTAAGGATGGCGTGCGCCTCCTTGATCTGCAGCGCCATAGCTGTATCCATGATGTCTTGAGTGGTTGCCCCCCAGTGGACGTACTCGCCAGCCTCTCCCCGGCATGCATCTTTCAAGACCCGTATGAGCGGCACAATCGGATGGACTGTCTGGTCTACGAGCAGCTTCAGGCGGCTTGAATCCAGTCCCTCGGCACGGGCGGAGCGAGTGATCTCTCTGGCTGCAACTTCCGGAATGATGCCCAGCTTGGCTTGTGCCTGTGCCAGGGCTGCTTCGACATCCAGCCATAGTTGGAGCAGGTGCATATCGTCAAAGACGGCACGCATTTCAGCCGTGCCATATAAATCTTTCAGATAGCGAGAGTCGATAATATGCGCTGGCATGTCTAGAGGATTGGCGGGGTGAAGATGGTGAGCAGGTGGACATCCCCAACGCCCACATTTTCAAGGGTATGCTCGATCCCCATCGGGATGGCCACGACCTGCCCGGTGCGAAATGGAAATTCCTTTCCTGCCAGGGTGAGCAGGCTTTCGCCCGCCAGTACATAGACAGTCTCGACCTGCTGCGGATGACCGTGGCTTCCGATCAGCCCTCCGGGAGGGACGAGCACCTCGTTCAAGTTTGCCAGTGGATTATCATGAGAGGTCAGCAGCTTGCGGACATATATACCGGGGAAGCGTGCATGTTCTACCCAATCAGCGGTGTTGGCATCAGCTATTTTTATAGGGTCAGGCAGCTTGTCGCTCATATCAATCCTCCAATATGCCATAACACCATTTCCGCAACTGACGTCAACAGTGCTGTGATTTTTAATCCAGCCGGTAGCGTGAGATCACATCCTCATCTAAGCGGATGCCCAGTCCTGGTCCTTCTGGCAAATACATGTATCCATCCTGGATCAGAGGGAGTTCGACCTGCAGCTCATGCCACAGCGGGTCGCGCTCGAGCATTCGGGAATATTTCGACATACAGCCCGTGTGGGATGGATGCCAGGAGGTGCAAGGCAACCTGCGATTCTTCGTGGTGCGCCATTTGCACGTTAAACGAGCTTGCCATGGATGCAATTCGGCGCCACTCGGTAACACCGCCGGCAATGGTTGCATCCACATTCAGGATACGGACGCCGCCATATACGACCAGATCACGGCAGCCGAAGCGGGTGATCTCGCCCTGACCTGCCACTACCGGGATGGGAGTCGACTGTTGCACCGCTCTCAACCCGTCAAGCTGGTCGTACCAGCGTACCGGCTCTTCGATCCAGCGGATGTTATAGGGTAGCACCTGCCTGCAGAACTCAATCGCCTGCTCCGCCGTCCATGCCTGATTGGAATCGCAGGCGATAATGAAATCATCCCCTACGGCTTCACGTACAACGCGCACCCGGCGAATGTCTTCCGGGATGTTGACCCTTCCCACCTTCAGCTTGACCCCGGCTAATCCCGCCTGCTTATAGCCTGTAATCTCCTCGCGCAGCGAGGCGTAATCGGGATCGGAGGGATAGTAGTAGCCGCCGATGGCGATAACCGGCACACGATCGCGGTAGCCGCCCAGCAGTTTGTAGAGGGGGGCATTATAAAGCTTCCCCAAAGCATCCCAGATAGCGTTGTCGATGGCGGCAATTGCCTGCGTGAGAATGGAGCGGTTGATTAGATCGAGCACATGCAGGGCACGGTTACCCAGGTCAACATCGCAGTTGAACATCAACTCCCATAGGCGCTCAACGTCACGTACATCCTTACCTAGCAGTAAGGGTGTAAGATGCTGGCGGATGAGCGATACGATAGCATCCTGGGTGTGGTCCTCATCACCACCAAATGCCTCTCCTACGACCCCGGAATCGGTGTAGACGCGGGTCACAATTGTGTTGCGGTTGATAATATTATAGGTGCCGCCTTTGAAAACTTTATCTAATTTGCGGACCAGTGGAATTACTTCAATTCGGGTAATTTTCATCATGGATTGCCCAAAAGTATAGCATAATTGTCAGCAGTTCCTTGCCCGTGATTCTCTCTCAGGTTCGAGTGATGGCTATCCGGTGGGGATGGGTTGTAGAATTCCGTAATATCAGCTCGAATTTGATACGGACGATTGTTGAAGGCTCTTCCGCACCTTTCGGCTCCTCAATCCGCCGCATCAGTAGGTCAATCGCAGCTTCGGCGAATTCGACCCGGTCGCTGGTAACCGCGGTGATCGAAGGGACGGAGTAGGAGAACCAGTCAAGGTCGTCGAAGCAGATCAAAGACATCTCATCTGGAAGCTGGACTGAGTGCTGGCGCAGAATCTTGAGCACTCCAGGCATCATGGCATTGCTGGCTACGAAAATAGCTGTCGGGGGATTGTTTGATGATAACAGCTCACTGGTTGCCATTTCGCCCCATAAGCTACGCGTGGCGCCGAGTTTCACCAGGCTGTTGTCAACTGCCTTGCATGCTACTTCCATCGCCTGCAGGTAGCCCTTCCAGCGATCGTAATTGCTGCTGTAGCGGATGTCGCCGCCTATATAGCTGATCCTCTCGTGACCGAGACTTAGCAGGTGCTGGGTGGCTGCCTGGCTCCCTTTAAAATCTTCGAAAATAATTGCATCCAGCTTGTCATCCGGCACCCGGCGCACAATCGATATTGCCGGTATGTGCTGTTCCAGCAGGTAATCTACCAGTACCGGGCTGGTGGATGACGGCACCCAGATCAGGCCATCCACCGCCCGCCCGACCATATCGTAAAGCATATTCTGCTCGAGATCGGCGTCATCTCGGGTGGATGCCAGAAACAGGTGATACCCTGTGTCGTAAAGAAGCTGGCTGAGAGAGTCTGCCAGGGCAGTGTAATACGCATTCAAAAGGTTGGGTATCACTAAACCCAATGTCAGGCTGGAACGCTTCCTAAGAGCGCGAGCCTGCAGGTTGGGCTGGTAGCTTAGTTCCCGGACGGCTTCCAACACGCGCTGGCGTGTATCTTCCGCTACATAACCTTTACCGCTGATTGCCCGGGAAGCGGTTGCGGTCGATGTGCCTGCCAGGATGGCGACATCTTTCAGGTTGGGGCGTTTGTTTTGATGGGTCATTGATCACACCCTCGGGCAAGTTATAAAGACATATTTTCAATCTGACCGGCGATGTATTCAACGCGATCGATGGAATTGTGGCGCATGAATAAGTCGACCACGCCAAATATGACCGCGCCATCGCCGACCGTATCCAGTAAGCTGTGCATGTGCTGCTGAAAATCCTCTTCTCTGGTGCTGTCCTCCAGGATAGGCGATGGGATGCCGCCCCAGATTAATGGTCCATTCTGCCAGGCTTCCCAGGCTTCCTGGAATGTGCAGCTGGTGAGCGGTTTGGGCGAGAAGGACTTGCACACATCTATCCCAGATTCCCGGATAACGGCTAACAATGGCGATAGGTCTCCATCCAGGTGGCTGCCGACTTTTTTGCCCTGACTGTGTAGGATATCCGAGTAGTGCTGGTAGGCGGGCATGCAATACTCCACAAACAGCCGAGGGTTGGTCATCATGCTGTGCAGGTTATCCGGAAACTCGACATACGGCCAGTCAAACTCGGCTATTTGGTGAAGGATATCGAGCATTTGCAGGTCGAGGATCTCGAGCAGACGTTGCACTTTGTGTGGAGCGTCGTGCAAAGCGTAGAATAAATCTATCTCGCCGAGGTACTCGAGCAAGATCTGCTGGAAGGGGATGCGGTGAAGCAGCGGCACGATGAATGCGATCTCACCCAGCTCCGACTGCTGCGCATAGATTTTGTCATACTGGGGGATATATTCGACTCTTTCCAGGATATGCTCAACTAGCCGGTAGTCGCCAACGGTTTTGATGATATGCTCTTTCAAGTAGGGGTCTGTGCCAGTATGAACGCCTTCCGGCAGAATTTCATGGCGCAGCTGAAGAGTCCCGATACCGGTCGTCAGATGGGTGATGGTCTCGCCCGGCTTCTCGGTTGAGATGATATCCCACATGCCGGGGAAATTCTCGAATACCGGCTCCCATTCATGGTAATAGGCATCGCCATTGAAACTGGCGGATACCTCTACTCCGCGCAGCTTGAGAGCATATGGCACCATAAATTTGAGCTGTCCGACACCGAGCAGTCGGTGCACTTCATTCAGGGAATATTCTGCCAACCGTTCTGGAAGTGTATTGCTGCGCTGGTGGCTCTTATACCAGGTCTCCAGACGGGTGATGAATGGATGACGATCGGGTTTCCGCCCTTCCAGGACGGCGACCGTGCGTTCGTATTGGCTCCAGGTGGTTTGTGAGTCGGGCATATCTCTTCTTTAGTGGCAGTCTTTCTCTACTCAGACTGCAAAACGCCCACCCGTAAGCTGGTGGACAGGGATGCTCCTGGTTCCAGGCAGAGCGCTTCGCCTCGCTGGATGGCCTGGGCAAGGTCGAATCGAGCGACCCAGGGCTCGATGCCAACCCCATAGATGCCGGTAAGAGGTGGCATATCCGCCCCCCCAAATGGCTGCCAGTTGACCACACAGCCAAATACTTTGGGATCCCATTCGAGCCAAAAACTCAGACCCAGGTTAGGGTTGGAGACATCCAGCCAGCCCTTCTCTAGATCGGTCAGGAAGACGTCGTCGTGCGAGTGGGCGTCAGGTCCGGGTATCCAGCTCAGATCGAAGCGTTCGCCAGGCTTTCGCCCCAAGGCTTGCGGCCAGGGTTCGCTCTGACCGGGGGCGAGGCGGGCGGTGGCAGGCTCGTACAATTCGTCCGGAGTGATGATTGTTTTGGCGGGTATTTCAAGCCGGCAATCCGCTTCCAGGAAACCACCCCCGAGGACGATATGGTGCCCCCACAAATACTGTTCGGTGACATCTGAGAGGTTCGTTACCCTCCCTTCAATCTCCAGGAACGACTTACCTTTCCGCAGGCGCATCAATCGCTCGACGCGGAAAGGCGTGTACCGGCAGCGAACGCTGAACCGTACTGCAATTTCTTGCTCATTATCAATTTCTACAGAGTGCTCCCAAGGCAGGAGGGCGACTTCACCATGGAAAGGAAGCGTGACCCCCTGATATTCGTAGGGATCCCCCGGGTTGGGAAAAAGCTCTTGCCAGCCGCCTTCATAATTATCAAGGAAGTCTGAGGGGGAGGTATCTCCAGGCGGTCGCAGCCCGGAGGGAGTCTTCATCAGGAAATCCACGCCGCTGGGTTTGTGGATGAAATGGTAAATATCGGCGCCTTTGCGCGGCAGGACCGATATCTGCAGGCTGTCGTTCTCCAGCCAAAGCGCTCGGTGTCCATTTAATATTTCCTTCTGTCAGCATGGGTTCATCCCTCGATTGCACTGGCGACCAGACTTTTAATCCGCCGTACTTCTTCATCCTTTATCCTTTGATTGCCCCTGCCACCAGACCCTGTATGAAGTAGCGTTGTCCGGCGAGGTAGGCGATCAGCATCGGGATGCTCGCCATCAGCATGCCCATCATCGCTACCGGGACATCCCGGTTGTAGCGTGAACCGAATACGGTCACACCAACCATCAGCGGACGGAGATCGTCTTGCGGCAGCAGCACCAAAGCCACCAACAGATCGTTCCACACCCAGAGCATATTAACCACTGCCAGGGTTACCAACGCTGGACCGGAAAGCGGCAGCAGGATGCGCACGAGTATATCCATTGAGCTGGCACCATCCAGCAGCGCAGATTCGACGATCTCGAACGGGATGGTTTTAAAGAAATTGGTCAGCAGATATACTGAAAAGGGAGTGATCAGGGCAGCATATACCAGGATCGCTCCCCAGTATGTGCTGGTCATTTTTAGGCGTGTAAGCAGCAGGAAAAGTGGGATCAGCATCACCACCGGGGGTATGACCATCATCGCCGTTACAATCGAGAGCAGAGAATTGCGACCACGGAAGTGCATACGGGCGAATGCAAAAGCAGCCATAGCTGCCACGGATGTGGACAGCAGGACAGCGCCTCCTGAGAGGATCACGCTGTTCTTGAACCACACAAAATACCTTCCTCCGCGCAGGGCAGTCTGGATATTCCCGGTGTAGATCGGATCGGGGAAGCCAAACTTGTCTCGACTGTAATTTTCCTGAGTTTTGAATGAGGTGATTAAAGTGAAGTATAGGGGCAGCAGCACCAGCAGGACTCCGAGGAGCATAAAAGCCTGCTTGAATACATTGGTTGCGTTCCGCTGCATGCGACCTGACCGCATTGGTTTTTCCTGTTTCATGCCATCTCCTCCATCTCGCTTCCGGAGCGCAGTCGGAATATCGGGATGATCAGGATGATCGTCACGATAAATAGCAGTACAGCAACCGCTGCGGCAATTCCGGGCAGCTGGTTGCGAAAGGCGAAGTTGAATATATACAGCTCCATGACCGTGGTTGCGTTCCCCGGTCCGCCTCTGGTGATCGTGTAGATATAGGAAAATATCCACGCCAGCATGGTGATTATGCTTACCACCGTGTAGAATTCGATGACGCTTCTCAGCTGGGGGATGATCACATACCACAGGCGCTGCCACCAATTTGCTCCATCCACTTTGCCGGCGTCGATCAGCTCCTCATTGATGCTCAACAAACGTGCCAGGAAAAGTACGATGCCGAACCCAAGCTCCCGCCAGATGATTACACCCATCACCGACCATAATGCATTATCCGGATCGCCAATCCAATCCAGCCCGAGCCTATCTAGTCCCATCCTTCGTAAGGTTTCATTGAGAATGCCATTTAGCTGCAAGATATTGCTGAACACTACCCCAACCACCGGCACCGCCAGGATATAGGGGATGAACATGATAAAGCGATACAAGCGCCAGCCACGGATGCGTTCATAGAGGACTACCGCCACCAGGATGGATACAATCACCAGGATGGGCACAGCCAGCAGGAAGATGATATTGTGGCTGACCGCTTCACGGAACACATTATCTTTGAACACCTGGCGGTAGTTTTCAAGACCGATGAAAGGTCCGCTAGCGCCGCGGATGCGGCGTGTGCTGAAGTTGAAGATAGCGATGAGCGGGTAGCCGAAACCGAAGATCAAAAGCAATAACATCGGCAGGATGAAGAGAATGGGAACGAGTTTACCTGTGCGTAGCATTAGATACCTGTACTTTGGTAATAAATGGCTTTTCCGGTTTAGAAGGTGCTGGTCAGGCCGCCATCCACAACCAGTACCTGTCCGGTCATGTAACGGCAGTATTCCGAAGCCAGGAAGACCGCTGCGCCGGCATCATCCTCAGGATACCCTGTGCGGGCCATGGGTACATGGCGCATCTCAACATACCATTTCAGGAATGGCTCGGTAGTCGTCTCGTCGATGCCGTCGATGAAGGACATCGGCGTGCGCATAAAGCCCGGAGCTACGGCATTGACGGCGATATTATACGGTGCAAGCTCTACCGCCATCGACTTCGTCAGGGCAATAATGCCGCCTTTGGCAGCATTGTATGCTCCACAGGTCCCGCTGGAGGCAAGACCCTGGATAGAGGTGACGTTGATTATCCGGCCGAATTTCTGCTCGACCATGTAGGGAGCAGCGAGTTTGGATCCCATATAATACGCTTCCAGGTTAACCGTAATCTGCTTGCGCCAGTCTTCGAGCTTATCTTCGAGGATTGTGCCATAGATGGCGATGGCGGCGTTGTTCACCAGGATATCCAGGTGCCCCCATTGTTTCACCAAATCGGCAATTGCTTCGGCATAGGCACCATAGTCGGTGACATCGATGGGGTAGGCAAGCACCTGATGTCCTTTGTCCTCGAGCTCTGCTTCCGCCTGGGCAGTCGTTTCCGGGTTGATATCTACCAGAGCGACGGCGGCGCCCTCCTCGGCGTATTCGCGCGCCACCGCCAGACCCAAACCCTGACCTGCTCCGGTGATCAACGCTGTCCGGCCTTTCAAGAGTTCGTGAGGCATAATTTCTCCTTCCCTTCAGGTGGTGAGATACTTCCTGCCTGGTCGAAACCAGGCAGGAAGTATGTGAAGTTGATTAGAGGAAGTCCGCTGTCCAGGTTGAATACTTCTCCACCAGATCGGGGTTCTGCTCGGCCCATTTCTGGGTCACTTCGTAGGCGTTCTGACCCGCCTGCTCCCCATCCCACTCTCCGGCAACGATCTTCTGAGAGTTGACGAACATGGCATCCGTCCAGAACAACCCCGGCATCAGGTTGGAGATATAGGCCACATTATCTGCCGTTATCCATCCCGCGATCTGCTCCTGGTTGATCGTATCGTTCGCCTGGTCTACTACCGCTGGGTCCCAGCTGGCATCGGAGGGCAAGATCTTAACCTGCTCGTACAGCGCATCCAAGCGCTCCTGGGTGTGCAGGTACTGCAGGAAGTCTGCGGCGACATCTTTGTGCTGGCTTTGCGAGGAGATGCCAAGCCCCTGTGAGTCGAAAATGGGCTTGCCGGCCATCGCACCAGAGCCGAACACAGGGAACACCATATGACCAATTTTCTCAGCATCGCCTAACAGCTCAGCCTGGGCAGGGACGAGCGTGCCGACGATAGCCGTCATAGCGCCCATGCCTGCTCCGTACAAATCAATGCCTGGATACAGCTCGATCGAGTTCATATCATCGTTAAAGAAGCCGGCTTTCCATAGCTCATCCAATTTTGTCCAATGTTCATAGTACTTGGGCTCGCGCCAGTCCAGATCTCCGATGAACAGGTTGATGGCATCGGCAGGCGAATCGAGGTTCTGGCCTAAGGCGTGCCCCATAAACCATTCACCCCAGGGGCCGTCCTTAAGCCCAGCTGAGATTGGGGTGAATCCGGCAGTCTTGAGCTTATCACAGGCATCCAGCATCTGGTCCCAGGTCTTGGGCGGCTCATCCGCGTTCAGACCTGCCTGGTCGAACATGTCCTTGTTATACAGCCAGGGCATGGGTAGTGCATACCAGCCCAGGCGGTACTGCTTCCCTTCATAAACACTCAACGGTGTCGCGCCGGACCCCTTGAGCATATCTGTCGGGATCAGGTCGTCGAGCGGCTCGAGGTAATCAAACCAGACGCTCTCCATATGATAGATCCCGTTCCAGAGGAACTGCACGTCTGGTGCGTTGTTTGCCGCCGAGGCGGTCTGGAACTCCGAGATCACTACCAGGGTATCCTGCAGGGTGGGCTCGATGGTATTGCCAGATGTCTCTAAGTAATTGGCAATGCTGTCGTTGACCCATTTATCCAGCCCTTTCGCTTCCTGCTCACCCCACCACCACATCTTCAGCGTTTCACCTGCTGGCATCGCTTCAGTGGCGGCGGGAGCCTGGGTAGCTGCTGCCGGGGCGGCAGTGGTGGCTGCACCGCCGCAGGCCTGGATCAGCGGTGATAGTCCGGCTGCGGTAAGACCAAGCCCGGAGAGCTTTAGGAAGTTCCGCCGGGTCAGGGGACGATTCTTACGGTGTGTCATATTATCCTCCTCAGTGTGTCTGGTGATCTATTGTTGGATTCTGATTGCCGATCGTTTACACTCATTTTTCCAAAACGCCTCCTTTCAAACAATACACCCTTAGGATGATAGATGCGTTGTTAATACCTCGCAACCATCAGAGGTAACCAGGTATGCATCCTCCAGGCGAACACCACCAATGCCTTCCAGGTAGATACCCGGCTCGAGAACCAGGACCATACCTGGCTCCAGCTCCATAGCATGATTTGGAACGATACGCGGTTCCTCATGATAGATCGTACCCAACCCGTGACCGGTATGGTGCGGATATGGCTCGTACCCTGCCTTGCGGATGTAGTCCCGCACCATGGCATCCAGGTCCTCCGCCTTCACACCGGGACGTATAGCCTCTGCGCCGACCTGCTGAGAACCCTTGACCACCTGGTAAATTTTTTCCAGCTCTGCCGGAGGCTCACCGACGAAGTATCCGGCGCAGTTATCGCCCCAATACCCGTATAACCGCGGGACAAAGTCGAGCATAACCGGATCCCCGGGCTGTATAGCATACTCCGATGGTGGACCGCCAATATCTGCAGTTCGTACGCCTGCTACCAGGTCGAGCAGCACCGGCACACGCTCGCCGACTTCGTACTCCACCCGGGCTTTCACGCGTTCATATAGCTCCAGTTCTGTAACACCTGGTTGGATAGCTTCGCGGATCTCTCTCTGCGCCAGGTCAGAGAGCTTTAGCGCCGCCTTGATCTTTTCGATTTCCTCTGCTGTCTTGACTGCGCGCAGGGGGTCGAGATCACGATCGATATTGACTAGGGCGGTCTCTGGCAGGGCAGTCTGCAGTTTTACATATATGGCTGCGGGCAGGTGGTTCATCTCGACCGCCACCTTCCCTTTCAAGCCGGTATAGGGTTTAAGCATATCTCCCAGCGCGTTCGCCATCCGCTGCGTACAGGCGAGCGGCTCATCCACGGTGAAGCCTGTATATTGGTGCACGTTTGCCCCGGCAGCTTCTACCACACCGGCTTCCCAATCGTTCGCCAGGACAGTTAATTGGCCCTGGTGATAAAAACCCAGAGCAGGACCACCATCGAAGGGGCTAAGTCCAGTCTGGATGGAAGGGGCATATCCAGTCAGCCAGGTTATATTGAACGGACTGGCTATCAGCGTGGCTTCATAACCATTCGATTTAAGATAGTGGCTTAGTTTGTCAAGATTTTCCTGGTGCATATGTTCCTCCTTGTATATCAAATAATCAGGATACTACAACACTCACTCCAGACTCATATACGGTGCGATTTCTAATACATGTTGGATGGAGTTCTGCACCCAATCATCCGGATCATCGATCTGGTCTCCAGGCACACCCAATTCAAAACTGATCACCAGCTCGTCGTAACCGAAGCGCTGCATTCGTTGGTCGATGTTCATACGCTGCAGCATATCGAGATAATCCTTTGTGGGCGTGAAGCCTGTCCCGATGACCTGATTCGTATGCAAATAGGATCTATGTTCACTGAAGTGGGCGTGGATGATCGCGTCCTCAATCTGGAGCAGCTCCTGGAAACCTTCCCGAGCCAAAGCCATGTGCCCGAGATCGACGAGAACTGTGAAGTTGCTTCGATCAACATCATTGATCATGCGCACCGTCGATGGTGTATCGTTAACCAGGAACCAGACGTAAGGTTCGGTCTCAATGGCAATATAAAAGTCGTAGCTGTAGGCGTAATCACATAAACCCTGTAAGAACCGGACAGCTTTGTCCCAGGATGCTTGCTTTTGTAAGCCGTAGACCCACTGCCCGGCATTCAGCTCCAACTGGTTTATTCCCCAGTCCAGAGCTAATTGAATGCCATCTTTCATGTAGCTGAAGTTTTGCTCCATTTCAGCCTCATTGGCTGAGGCCAGGTTGTGTGGGGGGTGTAAGACATAATTGCGAGGGATAAGCCCAAGGGATTGCATCTCAGTCCTGACATTCAGACGCTCCCTGGGGCTGAGGTGTGCCGGTCCTGCGTGGAACACGCCGTGCAGGTCCACGTACTGAAAGCCAAGCGTAGCGGCTCGACGCAGGCTGTCGAGAAGTGTCGCCTCTTCGGCAATGAACCATACACCGGTCAGCATTCCGATTTTCAAGGGCTTATCCCTCCGGTGGCATCACTGCATTTTGAAATTGCTACCCTAATGCTTCGATGAGCATGAAGACAGCACCATCAAGCTGCAACCGGCAAAAGTTCCGCCTGAAGCACCTGCATGGCTTCTTTCATGATGCCAATCATATCATCGATCTGTTCTCTGGTTATTACCAGCGGTGGCGTGACCAGGATCATGTCACCTGCCACCCCTTCCACGCAGCCTGTGCACATAAACAAGGACAGGCCGCGCTTGAGACACTCCATCTCGTACCTTCCGCTCACCTTAAGCTTCGGGTCGAAGGGTTCCTTGGTCTCCTTATCTTTGACAAACTCGAAACCACACATCAGACCTTTACCGCGCGCATCTCCAACGATCGCGAACTCGTCCACCAGCTCCTGAAGGCGTGAAAGCAGGTACGCTCCATTGTGGCGCGACTTTGCCAGGAGATCGTTCTCCTCTAAAAACTGGATAGCGGCGATGGCTCCCGCACAGGACACCGGGTTCTGGTTCAGCGTGTGACCAGCAAGTAAGGGGATGCCCGTGTCTTCGATCGCCTGCCAGATGCTCTCGCGGGCAATGGTCGCGGAAATAGCGGCATAGCCGGAGCTCATGCCTTTGGCAGTGGCTAGGATATCGGGGGTGACGTCCCATTCTTCAATACCGAACCAGTGCCCAGCTCGCCCCCATCCGGTCATCACTTCATCTGCGATGAAGAGCACGTCGTGGCGGTCGCAGATCTCGCGGATCACCTCATAATAACCTTCAGGTGGGGGGACTGCTCCCAAGGCAGCGCCGACGACCGGTTCTGCGATGAAGGCTGCGACATTCTCTTCGCCGGTCTGGTTGATCATCGTTTCCAGCTCGCGGGCACACTTAAGGTTGCATGAAGGGTAGGTCATCTCGAAGGGACAGCGATAGCAGTACGACGGGGGGATTTTTGGCATGTTGATGAACATAGGGTAGTATGATTTCCGCCGGCCTACATGACCGTGCACTCCGCTGACAAAGATGTTGTTTCCATGGAAACCCAGCCAGCGGGCGATCACCAGGTACTTGGAAGGTTTGCCGGTCGCCAGGAAGTACTGGCGTGCCACGCGGTATCGCTGAATCAACCGAGTCGGTACCGGTAGTTCCGAACCAGGTGCGGCAGTTATTGCGCAAGGTTCCCGGTGCATGGCTGGCAACGACCTGGCTCAGCTCTACCTGCGCTTCATTGGTGAACAGGTGCGGCGCGGCGAAGCAAACTTTCTGTGCCTGACCATACATTGCATCAACCACACTCTGCACCCCATGACCGATATTGACGACCACAGATGATCCTGCTGCCCCGTCGATATAGCGATTTCCATCCCTGTCGTACAGGTAAATCCCCTCCGCGTGTTCGATCACCGTAAATGGCTTCCGCCAGGAACGATGGACAACATGTTTTTGGCTGTTTATATCTTCCATTGATGATTCTCCTTCTGTATCCATATTTATTACTGGGCGTGCCGCCGGTCGGCTTCGGATACAATCTGCCAGATTTCCCGGCTTACCGGCTCGTCCAGAAGCGGGACCTCATGCTTGTTTTCGATAACTTTGCGGCTGGCGCGGGCTGCGATATCCAAAGCACCCGCCTCTTCCCAGACGGACCACACTTTGCGATCGAAAAGCTTGGGGAACCACAGCTCTTTCCTGAAATTCAATACCGTGTGATCAGCCGCCAGGTAATTGCCCCCCGGACCGATCTCCTGGATAACATCGTAAGCTAATGTATCGTCGGTCACTTTGATGCCGCGGCACATGCGCCTGACCAGGCTGATGATCTCGTTGTCTATGAACATCTGGTCGGGTCGCACTGTGTTGATGAAATCTGTCTGACCTACGCCAGATACCACGTTCAATCCTGCCAGGGATGCCATCAGGCAGTTGAGCAGCTTCTCGGCGCCCATCTGGGCATCGGCAGCTTTGGAGTCGGCCATCAATCCTCCGCCGCGTGAGGGGAGGTGATAGTAGCGTGCCATTTCAGCCGTTGCAATCCGTAGCAGGCTGAATTCCGGTCCGCCCATTGCCACACTTCCTTGAGCCATATCCAGGCTGCGAGTCCACTGGGTATAGATCACGGGTATCCCGGGTTGTGCGATCTGGCAGAGGGTGAGCGCGCCGAGGAACTCGGCATTTGCCTGTGCAAGCGTCCCCGCCAGGGTTACCGGTCCGGTTGCTCCACCGATTGGCCCGGGGCTGGCTCCAATGGGTATGCCTTCACGCGCCCCGGCGATCATCGTACTGGCCTGGCGTTCGTCCAACTGGAGAGGGCTGAGCGTGGTCAAATCGAGCGTGAAGAGCGGGTATTGGCGCAATAAACCGCGATCGCCGCGCACTGCCGCCGCCATGCGTACAGAGTCTTCCACTCCTTCTTTCCCGTAGGCCGTATTCCAGATGTGTTTGGTGGTGTTGGTCAGTGCAATGGCAAGCTGGTAGCGGTCGTTGGTCTCCGGGGGCACGTCGTCCGGTGTTCCAAGTAAGGCGTGAATCTCTACCTGGTCCAACCCATCTGCCAGCCGGGTGATCCAGGCCAGGTCATCTTTGTTCATCACCCGCCGCGCACCAGACTCTGGGTCGTAAAGCTGCACGGCGTAGCCGCTGGTGGAGTAATATACATTGCCCTCCCGCAAGTGTACAACCTGCGAGATATCGCGGCCGTAAAGCTTTACCTCGCTGGGTGCTCTCTCCAGGGCAAGCTGCACCAGGCTGGCAGGGAAACGAACCCGCTTGGATGCAAAGTCCACCGTGGCGCTAGCTCCCTCCAGTATCTCCAGGGCTTCGGCATCCAGTATCGCCATCCCCACTTGCTCGAGGATTTTCAGCGAGACATCATGGATTCGTTTTTTTTCATCATCTGATAAGAGTTGTATGGTTAGTTGTTCCATAGACGCGGGTAGCACTCCTTAATTAGGGATTAGTTCAGACGGTCATACCATTTCGCCTCTATTGCGGCAATCTCATTAGAGATGTCCTCTGGCAGCAGTGCAGGTTGGTGGGTCTCGATGAGCTGCCTGGCTCTGGAATTCAACCGCTCCTGCAGTTTTCCCTCTGGGATTTCTTCTAGTGGGTCAAAGCGATCTCGTTCGAATGTATCCGGATACCAGAAATCGCGAAAATGCGCCAGCGTATGCTCGTGGGAGATATACTCTCCCATTGGACCGACCTCATCGATGATACCAATGCTCTCGGTTAGCAGGCCCATGTCTGTTGAAAGCGATTGCATGGCAGGCTGTGTATAAGAGATGATCTCATCCGCTAGGATAACTGCTTCTGCTGCACAGAGCTTGCCGGCGCCGATGATCCCGGCATTGTGCACCATTTCGACCTTGCTGAGATAAGCCCGTTGGCATTGCGCCATCATCTCAACGCCCATCTGGGCGTCGATCTGAGGGATATCGCTGGTCATCTCCAAACCCCAGGCAGGCAAACCGTACCAGTGCGCCAGGTCTGCTACTGCAGAGTAAGCCATCAGCGTCTCCGGAGCACAATACGACCATAGCGTTGTCTTCATGTCCATCAACTGCACCGTGAATCCGCCGGTGATAAACGGTGCTCCCGGCTTCTTCAGCTGGTGGAGAGTGAGATTTGCCAGCCAATCGGCATTGGTTTGCACCAGGGTGCCCAGGATGCTAGATGGGCTGTTGCCGCCGATTGCAGGGCATGAATAATGCAGCACCGGAACATCGTGTTCGGCGCAGGCAAGCAGCAGTTCCAGGCCATAGACCGAGCCTTTGAGCGGGGCTGCGGGTACCGACGCGCAAATGAGAAAAGGCTTGTTTTGGAATTCTTCGAGGCTGCCAGCGATGGCAGATAGGATATCCAGGATATCTAACAGCCCGGTACGGTCATACGGATAGATCAAAACTGGTTTGGTTGTGCTGCGTACCGTTTGTGCATAAGCTATCTGAGTTTGCAGACTGTCAGGCACATCATGCGCCTGACCGACGACCTGCACATACTCGATGTGCTGTAAAGCATCGATCACCCGTGACAGCCATCCCTGGTCGTCCTTTAGAAATGGGCGCACGATTTCCTGGTTCGGATCGAGAACGTAAAAAGTATCACAGATCGTGCTGAAAGCTACGTGACCGGGCTCCAGGAGACGTGTCTGTTGCCCCAGTCGATCGTGCAACCTGACAGGTCGTAAGGTCAGAAAGGCATTTTCAACCAGGTGTGGAGGGATATAGACCATCTCATCTTCCACATTCGCACCTGCCTCCTGTAAGATCTGGCGTGCTTCCGGCACAGGTGTGTGGTAGCCGGTTCGCTGCAGGACATCCAAACTGGCGCTGTGAATTGCTGCAGCCTGCTCAGAGGACAACACCTTGAATGGATTCTCTATATACGGATTATTGTCCACTCGAATCATATGCTGCGCACCTTTTTTGGCTATATCGGATATACACCATATCGGTGAGTAGCTTCTATCATTGCCAGATAATTTTCTGGCTTCACCGAAGAATGGATCGTGTTGCTGGAGCTCATGATGTAGCCACCGCCAGGAGCAGCCTGCCTGATCGTCTCGCGCACGGCTCTACTGACATCTTGTGGTGATCCTTCGGACAACAGCTGCCCGCAATCGATGTTGCCTATCAGGCAGACACGATCACCATAGCGGCGCTTTACATCGGCGATATCCATCCCGGCGACGGGTTCCATTGGATTGATCGCCTCCACACCTGTATCAACGATCATATCCAGGATTGGCCACAGGTTGCCATCACTATGCTTGACGCACAGGGCTCCTTCTTCTTGGACTGCGCGCACCACCCGAGCTAACCTGGGCAGGATAAATGTTCTGAACGTTGAGGGAGACATCATCGGCCCGGAGTTATAAGCATAATCGTCTCCCAGCATCACCACATCAGCACCGCTTCGTACTGCGTTCCTTGCTAGTGCAACTGCGAATTCGTTGACGATCTCCAAAACTTCGTGTGCCAGCTGTGGGTTATCGATGAAGTCCACCAGCAGGTTATCCAGGCGGCGAAGGTCGGCTGCCCACATGAAATCAGCTCTCTGGCACCAGATAATTGCTCGCTGGCCTTTGAATCGCTGCACATACTGGGGCAGGCTTCCCAGGCGGTGGGGGGCATCTGGATCTGGCGGTATATACCGTTTGGCGTCTTCGATGGTCTTGATGGGGCCATCAATTGGCGCTTTGTGCTCATCTGTGATGCCCAGAGTAACGCCCCACTCATTCACAACCGTCCTCTCATCGATTGGCGTTTCCTTGAATGTCCCCTCATATAAGAACAGTGCACTGATACCATCCAACCCGACCTGCTCAACGAAATCCGGCCAGGAGGAGCCAGGTATTATCGCCTGGTAAACCTTGGGGTGTACGAACCATTCCAGGATCGGCACCCGGTCCGGAATATCGCCGTGCATCGCAGTCAGCACACGCTCACAGGGATTCAAGTACTCATCCTTCTTCAGCTCTGGTTTCGGAAAATCGGATCGCCTTCTGCAAGGCGCGTTCCATCTCGGCATCGACTCCGGGTGCTAATTCAACCGGGCCAGCCTGATCCAGAATCTGTAAGACACGCTCGTGGGCAACCTGGTGAGCTGACCGGGAGCCAGATCTCACCCATTGATCCAGCGTCTGCCGCTGGAAGAGTTTCGGGAAGAACAGCTCCTTCCGGAAATGTGCGACAGTATGATCTTGGGATAGGAAATCGCCGCCAGGTCCAACCGCACGGATCACATCCAGGGCAAGGGTGTCTTCAGAGAAAGCGATCCCCTCCAATACCCGTTTGATCATATGCACCTGCTCATCGCAGATGACGACCATTTCCTGTGAACCATATTGCCCAAAGGATAAGGTGCCCAGGCTCTGGTTCAGGGTCATCCCTGCCAGACCGTTCAGCAGCATGCTCATCATCGCCTCGGAGGCTGCATCGGCATCGGGGACCTTTGCTTCAACGCCTCCTCCCAGTCCGTAGATCGGTATATCATAGTGATGGGCAAGTTGGGTTACGGCGATCTTGCCCAGATTCTGCTCAGGGCTGCCATACGTTACCTGGGTTGTTTTCATATCGAATACATCTGTATCGGGCTTGAGCACTACCGGTGCTCCCGGTTTAATGAGCTGCACCAGGACCACCCCGAACAGTACTTCTGCATTGGCAAGGACCACAGACCCAGCCACAGTCGCAGGTGAGGTCGCTCCCATAAGAGGACCCGGAGAATACAAGATGGGTACGCCTGCCAGGACAGCATCCACCAGACCTTCGTTCATCACAGCAATTTTCAATGGTGTGATCGGTGTGACGATACCCATTACGCTGGGTTTCTGGCGGAGGACGCTCTCTCCCCCCGAAGCAGCTGCAGTGAGCTCCAGTAAATGCTGGGTAAATGGCCGCTCAAGAATATTGATTACGCTTGGTTTGGTTGTGTTGCGAAAAATCGCATCGAAGTCTTGGAAGAATATCTGGTCAGTAGGGTAGTCACCCGACATGCAGATCGTCTGGACGAAATCGATGTTTGGGAGTGCATGTCCCACCCGGGTGCTGTTGACCATGTCAGCTTTGGTTGGCTGGCGCGCTTTCCAGAGATCATAATCCCAGAAGAATGGTTCAGAAGTGCCTCCCATACCAAAATATACCCGTCCCACTTCGAGCTGCAAGTCCATATCCGGATCGTTGCGCCCGTGTAGAACGAATGAACTGGGGGCAGATATAATGGCAGCCTCGACCATATCCTTATCGATATGGATCGTGCGCGCATCACGGTTGACTTTCGCGCCTCCCTTTTCGAATATTTCCAGGAACAGGTCCGACTCGCTGTATATACCGGGGTCCTCGAGTAAGGAAAGGGAAGCCTGGTATATAGTCTCCAATTCGTTATCCGAGAGCACTTTGAGCGACCCGCCTTTTGCGCCTGTTTTCATCAGGGCCCAATCTCCTTTTGTCGTATGATAGATTTATTGTGCAGTAAACGTATGAACGCTGCTGCGGCTAGAGAGATAAGTGTTCCGGTTGCGTGTTATGCAGCCATCATCCTTCGATCAATGATTGAGCTAGTGCTACGGCCCGGCTCGCATCTGGGGCAAACCCATCGGCGCCAATCTCTTTAGCGAAAGCCTCCGTGACTGGCGCTCCGCCAATCATGACTTTGACACTATCCCGCAACCCGGCATCCTTAAGCGAGGCGATGACCAGCTTCATATTGCTCATCGTAGTAGTCAGCAATGCTGATATACCGATCAGGCTGGCATTGTTCTCCTGTACTGCGCTGACGAACTTTTCAGGTGCAGCATCTGTCCCCAGGTCGATAATCTCGAAACCGGCACCTTCCAGCATCATGGCTACCAGATTCTTGCCGATATCATGCAGGTCACCCTTGACGGTGCCGATGACCACCTTGGCAGCGGACTCGACCCCGCTTTGCACGAGATGAGGTTTCAGGATCGCCAATCCAGATTGCATGGCTCGGGCAGCGATGAGCATTTCTGGCACATAGAACTCACCCGCCTCGAAGCGCGCACCTACTTCTTTCATGGCGGCGATTAAGCCGCCGTTCAGGATCTCGTCCGGGGGGATTTTGGTCTCCAGCGCCTGGCTCACGAGCGCCTGTACTTCGGCTCTCTGACCGTCAATGACATGTTCTTGTATTGATTGAATCAAGGGTTCCATCTGATATCTCCTATAGGTGAATTTTCAGAATAAGATTATTGAACTGGTCTATTGTTTTGATCTCGTTTCTCCTCGTATCATCTGAGTAGAACGAATACGTATGCCTATACAGCTTGAATCAATTTGCATCTGCATTACTCACGAGCGCTGTCTCATATGCCTTTAGCTGGTCTATGGGGATATGGCATTTAAGACGGTGTGTCTCACCTGCTGCCTGCCAGGGCGGCTCCTGTTCTTCACAGATGTTTCCAATCTTGCGTGGACAGCGTGGAGCGAATGGACAGGCCTTCTTCTCTTCATCTGCCAGCAATCCTGTATCCTTACGAGTGCGTGGCATAACGTAATCGGGATCGGGTTCAGGAATCGCCTTTATCAGCACTTCCGTGTAAGGATGAGAGGGGAAGGTAAATACCTCGTCAACATGACCAATCTCGCATAGAGAGCCCCAATAAAGCACTCCCACACGACTGGCAATAGAGCGGACAACTGCCAGGTCATGAGAGATGAACAGGTAGGCGACATTTCTCCTGGTCTGAAGATCTATCAGCAGCTCCAGGATGCTTGCCTGGACGGATACATCCAGGGCAGAAAGTACCTCGTCACAAAGGAGCAGGTCTGGTTCTGCCGCTAATGCGCGGGCGATTGCGATTCTTTGGCGTTCTCCTCCACTGAGCTCATCGGGATAGTGATTGTAATAGCTCTGATCCAGACGAACATCTTCTAACAGACTGTCCACGCGCTGGCGCAGTGCATTTCCGGAGAGATTAAAGAATCTCCTCAAGGGTTGGCCGATGATTTTGCTAACTCTCTGGCGGGGGTTAAGCGAGGCATCTGGATTCTGAAAGATGAGCTGAACAGATCGCAGAAGTTCATCGTTGCGTTTATTCACTGGATCTACAAGGTCATATTTTTCATTATATGTCAGGTTGCCGGTAACATAAGGTGCAAGTCCACTTAATGCACGTGCCACCGTAGTTTTCCCGCTGCCAGATTCACCAACCAACGCCATGGTCTCGCCTGGGTAGATGTTAAAGGAAATCCCATCAACAATAATGGTCGGTTTTTTTCTAAGAACGCGCCCTTTCCCAGTTGAACCATAACCGATAATCAGGCTTTCAACCTCCAATAGTAAAGATCCGGCCTGAGTATCCACTACTGCTTGTTGAGAGTCGATTTGTACTGTATCAGCTGGTCTTAACCGGCTGCTAAATGGGGGTATCTCTTTCCAGCGCCAACAAGCTATCTGGTGATGTTGATCGGCTTCCAGCAGTGGTTGGAATTCTTCAAAACAGCGTGGTTGTGCATAATCGCAGCGCGGAGCAAATTGACACCCTTTCGGTAAATCCGACCGGCGGAGCAGTCCTTTGAGCAGCATCGCTGGTTTTTTTTTGGAATCTGTAACTCTAGGGACGGAAGCAATAAGCCCGTGTGTATATGGGTGCTGGGGTGATGTGAAAAGGTCTCTGGTCGGTGCCACTTCCACCAACCGTCCGGCATACATCACACCAATCCGGTCGCATATTTGGGCGACGACACCAAGGTTGTGGGTGATGTAGAACATTGCTACCCCGTAATGGTCGCTCAGTTCGAGGAGTAGATCAAGTATTTGAGCCTGTGTTGTTACATCCAGACCAGTTGTGGGTTCATCCAGGACTATCAGTCTGGGATTGCATGCGAGTGCCATAGCGATAATAACGCGTTGTTGTTGGCCTCCGCTCAATTGGTGGGGATATTTATCGAATGTGTATTCCACAGATGGCAGACTGACCTGCTTGAATAGGTCAATCGCACGTACCCGTGCCTCCGCCTTGCTCTTGCAGTATTTATGTGTGAGCAGTGTTTCTACGATTTGCGGACCCACCCGCATGCCCGGGCTCAGTGCAGTAGTGGGGTTTTGCGGTACCAGGCTGATCTTAGCTCCGCGCATCTTTTGCAGTTCGCTCTCATTGAGCTTGAGTAGATCCCTGTTTTCGAACCAGACAGATCCAGTTGAATACTTGGCGCCTCGTGGACGGTATCCCAGGATGGCATTGGCGGTTGTTGATTTACCACACCCGGATTCGCCGACCAGACCAAATGTCTCTCCCGCGATAATATTCAGCGATAACCCCTCGATGACCTTCACCCATGAATGCTGCTGCCAGTATTCGACATCCAGGTTGTTGATCTCTATTAGGTGCTCAGAATTTTCGGATATCACTATCGGTTAACCCTGTCCAATTTGGGCTGTTCGGCCAAGCACGCGTGCCAGACCGTCGGAAAAGAGATTTAATCCGATGACTAACCCAGCCAGAGCAGCAGCTGGAGCAAACAAGGCAATTGGTGCGGAGACGATAGCTGCACGGTTCTCGCTGATCATCAGTCCCCACTCTGGCAGCGGCGGGCGCACACCAAAGCCCAGAAACCCAAGGGCACCAATAAAGATGGGTGCGTATCCCGCCCGTACACCAAATTCAACAAGGATGACCCCCGTGGCATTGGGTAATAACTCATGCCAGACAATTGTTCCAATCGATTCCCCTCGGGCGCGGGCGACAGTAACGAAATCGCGTGTTACCAGATCTACTGCTACAGCACGCGTCATCCGGGCAATGCGCGGTGTGTAAATAATAGCCACGACAAAAATGAGCAGTTCAAAACTTCCGCTGTTGTCGGGACCTGCGGCAGCAATGATTAACAGCGCCAAGACCAGAAATGGGATGCTGATTACGATATCAACAACCCTCATTACTCCTTGGTCGAACGCGCCTCCGACAAATCCACTGAGTAAACCTAAAAGGCCACCAGCAATTGTCGCAACCAGTGTGCTTGTAAGAGCCAGATATAGATCGATATGGGTTGCAAATACCACCCGGCTGAATACATCTCGTCCTAGCTGGTCGGTTCCGAAGAGATGTTCTGTGCTGGGGGTCTCAAAAGGTCGTCCGGTGGCGATTTTTTGGTAAGGATATGGTGTCCAAAAATATCCGACAAGCGCCACGACCAGGTATACGAGCAAGATGCCTCCCCCAACCAGCATCGTTTTCGGCAAGCGCCGAGCTCTTACCAGCACTCCAACGGGTGGAGTAGCTGCCGGCAGAGGAGTGCCTGCTATCGGAGTCCCCATTAACCTGTCCTCAACCTTGGGTTCAGAAAGATCCCCATCACGTCCGCGAATAGGTTGGCAAATATGTAGATGGCTGAGACCATCAGGGCAATGGCCTCGATTACGGGCGCATCGCGGAGATAAACTGATTCGACCAGTAGTGTACCCATGCCGGGATATACGAAGACTTGTTCAACGATCACCACACCACCGATCAAGTACGCTAAATTCAGCGCCATCGTATTTAATGCGGGCACCAGAGAATTTGGTAGGGCGTGGAACATGACCACCCTCCAGCGGGGCAGTCCTTTAAGAGTTGCCATACGGATGTACTCTGACTCAAGTACATCGATCAAGTTGTCGCGCAGCATGCGGATACTGTAAACAGCCATGACGATCATCAAGGTTATTGCCGGCAGCGTCGTCATTCGGATGGCTTCTAATGGTGTTTTAGCGGTTTGCACTTGAGACATTACTGGGAAGATGGGGATGCTGACGGCGAACATATAAATAAGAGCCGTGCCAATCACGAACTCTGGCAGGGCTAAACCCACCAGGGTGAGCAGCGATATGGCATTATCCGCAAATCGTTCCCGTTTGATCGCAGCTATGGTGGACAAGATAATTGTGACCGGAAGATAAAGGATGAGTGCATAAGTGGCCAGAAAGAAAGTATTCTTCATTCTTGGAAGCACTACTTCGTTGATGGGTCTCTGTGAAGCAAGCGCTTTTCCAAAATCGAAGCGTACTGCTCCGTTCAGCCATATCAAGTAGCGTTCTGGAGTTGGCATATCAAGGTTAAGGCGTTCTCTGAAGGCCTCTTTTGCGGCTTCAGTTGCGTCCCGACCGAGCACTCGAGCGGCTATATCACCTGGGAGGATCTCGGTCACCCAGAATATGATGATCGATACTGCTAGAAGAGTCACTATTGCCAGGCTCAATCGAGCTATGAACACGCGCACGAGCATGGGAAAACCTCACCCCGGTGTTGTCCAGGCGGATACCCAGTATCCGCCTGGACAACCAGATCTACCTGCGTGCTATGGTTGGCAAGAGAAGTTGCGCAGGTCTAACTTGTATAGCTGAATATGTGGTGTATAGCCCTCACATTCTGTTCGAGTTGCGACTACCGAACGCTGGAAGAGCGGGATAATCGATCCGCCTTCCTCGGTCAGCAATTGTTCTGCTTGCTGGTAGAGTGCGGTGCGCTTTTCAAGATCCGGCTCGGTATTGGCGGCATCCAAAAGCGCATCGAAGTCATCACGATACCAGTGTGTTTCTGGATATTGAGCATTGGATCGGTGAGCGATTGCCAGTCCTTCGCCTGGATGGCGCGCATTCCATCCTGAGCCGACAAAGGATTCTTTCAACCAGACATTGTCCCAATGCTCACTCGCCGGACCAATCAACAAGTTCACTTCCACACCGGCTTCGGCTGCATTTTCCTTGAAGATCTGTCCAACAGCTGTTGCACCAGGGATATACTCCGAAGTGTAAAAGTCGATCTGTAAAGGATTGTCGGGACCGTAGCCAGCCTCTTCAAGCAGAGCTATTGCGCCTTCCAAATCCCTTGGGGGGACTTCGCTGCGCCATGCGTAAGGTGATGTCGGCGGTACTGGGTTGTCGTCTCCAATCACCCCAAAACCTAATAAGGCAGTATCCAGCATGGCCTGGCGATCGATTAATTTCTTGAGCGCCTGAAGGACCAGGACATTATCGAACGGCGGAGTATCGACCCATGCTGCCAGCACATAAGACGTTGCAGCACCAGTAGTCATTAGCTCCACTGCCGGGTTGTCCTGGATGGTGGGTAGGGTGGCGTAATCCACCAGCTGTACCAGATCGATTTCGCCGGATAGAAGTGCAGCGTTGCGAGTGGTCGCTTCCTGGATAGCATAGAATTCCACACACTCAGCTTTGGGCAATCCATCTTCCCAATAATCCGCGTTCTTCACAAATACATGCGGTTGAGCGTTAGGATCAAAATCCACCGGGATGAAGGGTCCGGTGCCAACGGGTGTGTAATTGAGGGTATCCCCGGTTGCACCCTCCGGTACGATGTAGGTGTTCTTGTTGGTGATAAGAACCGGGAGTTCAACGACCGGATTGTCCAGGGCGAATTTGACGGTGTAATCATCGACCGCTTGGATACCATCGGGATTCAAGAAAGCCAGTGTTGCGGCGGCTTCTGAACCTGATGCTGGATCGATCAGGCGTCTGAAAGTGTAAACGACATCGGCTGCGGTCAATTCACTCCCATCGTGGAACCTCACGCCCTGTACCAGGTGGAAAGTCCATTCGGTGCCGTCCTCATTCGGCTCCCAAGACTCAGCCAGCTCTGGATGGACGACAAAGTTGCTATCCATGTCGAGCAGGCGGTTATAGACTTGTTCAACCATAATCGAGTTTTCGGTGCTGGGCTGGTTGATAGGGTCTAGGTTCAATTTTTCACCGCTGACTTCAACACCGGCGATACGTATACAGGCAGCCTCTGGAGAGGCCTCCGTAGGTGCAGGCGCCTCGGTTGGGGCAGCTTCTTCAGGAGCAGCTGGCGCTTCTGTAACGACCGGGGCTTCAGTTGCGGCGGGGACCTCAGGAGCAGCAGGCTCTTCAGGTGCAGGCGTAGCCGGTGTGCTGCAGGCAGCGATCAGCAACCCTAATACAGTTAAGGCGATCAAAACCCGCAATATTTTTGTTGACATTGCATTCTCCTCGTATGCTTTTCGAAAAAGAGTTGGTTGGCTTGTAGCCTGATTTTGAAATTGCGAATTATCTTGATCTTGTATAAGCACTCCTCCTTAATTTTTGGATATCCTACCCGCGGACATTGGCCAGGTCGTAAAGTTATCCATAGATGATAAAGTTACAGTATCAAACTCTCGATGTTCAAGAGCTTGCACCACTCCTCAATCTCGCGACCAATATGACCCTGGGCAATCGCGAAATGATGCCCATATCCATCATTCCCAAGTTTCTCCAATGCTTCTGCCAGGCTGTAAGGGTAAACCACCTTGGCTGCCGACCCGGGGAATTCCAGCTCGTAAGGGACAGCTTCGCCATGCATGGCTCCTACCCGCATCGTGCCGCGCCTGCCTACCAGGTTCACGGCTGTAACCGGCCCTGATTTCATCGTAGCTTGAATCGTCGGACCATAAGCGCCCGGACCGATATGTTCAGGTATAGGTCTCAGTCTGAGGGGATCCGAGCTGGAGGCCAGTCGAGTGGGTAAATTCCCACAGTGATGCCAGATTGCGCTGTTTTCCTCAAGATCGGCTTTGATGATATCTACATGAAATGTGGGATTCCCGGTGAGGAGCTGGCTGGCTGCCATGATCACAGCTCCTGGAACATCGCTTTCGCAGGATGCCGCGATCCCTTGGTCGTTGAAGAGGCTGCAGCCTAAACAAGGTCCGCCGAGATGGTCATGGAAGCATTCAATCGTCAGCGCTTGCAATTCCTCATCTGCTGCGATCTTTTGCATCGCCAGGTATGACTGGACGCCGTAATGTACCACCTCGTCTTTAATGCCTGTGGTATCAAAGCCGGGTCGCAGATTGTTCCAGACAGTGTCTATCTCGGAAACTGGGATTGTATTCACTGTCCGTTCGTATCTGGTTAAGCCAACATTCACCACCTGCACGCCAAAAGTCTCGCGCAGGGCGAGCTCGTCGAATACCACATCCGACATACCCTGTGCGCGCCAGCCCATCAGCCCGACCCGCAGTCCTTTCATTCGTTTCACCAGCGCTGCGGCGCGTGCATAAGGAATGATCTGATCCCAAACACGCTCGGAGCCCAAATCGCCGATCACGACTCTGTATTTCAACCCCAGTTCGTGGAAGGGGAAGAAGGTCTGTTGCAATCCCACAAAGGCTCCCCAGGCATCCTGGGTCGTTATACCCCATAGGATAGTCGGCAGATCCATTGCCTGGGCCATGATCGGCATAATATGATCCAGGGTGAAGTTACCTGGAATAATCAATAAAACGTCTACCCTCTGGTCAGAAAGATAGCCGGCAATAAGATCGACGTCTTTTTCGTTCTCCAACACTGTCGGGCTAACAACCAGGTCAACGAACTCCAACGGAGCCGTATCGGGAAATAAGGCAGGTAATTTTTTGGCGTAATCCGCTCCATCCTCATGCGGCCAGCTGGTCACTACCACGCCAATGCGAGGACGAAGCATACTCTCGGGTTGGTTGGGGATAATCATCGTCTCTCCCTTCAGCTATAAGTTGATTGGGTAATACCCATATTCGAAAGTGGCTTCTAACATGGTGCGATAGTTTTCAAGGGGAACATAATTCGTCACCGAATTGGCTGATCCGAGCAGGAACCCTCCGCCCGGAGCCACGTTTTAATCAGGTATTTGACTTCATCTCGAACTTCTTGAGGCGTGCCGCGCGTCAGGGTGTAGCCGAGATCCAGGTTGCCGATCAGCGCCAGCCGGTCGCCATATTCAGCCTTTACTGCCACGATATCCATACATTTGGGTTCAATAGGGTGCAGCGCATCGACACCGGCAGCGATGATATCCGGCATCACCGGGTCGAGCATTCCGTCAGAATGGAAAATCAGCGGCCGGCCGGCTGCGTGGCATATTTCTGCCGCGTGTCTGAGCCATGGGAAGAAGATCTGGCGTAGGAGTGCAGGTGATACCATCAGACCATTGGTGTAGGCGATATCATCCTGGATGCATACGGCACCTACACAAGGGAAGCTGAGCACCTTTTCCAGTAACAGCATCGTCTCTCGTCCGATGCGCTCTGTGATCTCCTTGACCAGTGGGAGATCATCCAGTAAGCATACACAAAAATTTTCGAAACCCATGAGCTGCCAGGCCATGGTGAAGATATGGCCGAAGGTCACTACAACTTTCATTCCTTGCGGCAGATAAGCTTCGACTTCTGTGTATATCGAATAATCCAAGGAGTCCGCGGTAGGCCATGGAAATCGTTCCACATCTGCACGATCAAGGATGGCGCTGGCTCCAGTTGCGACCCAATTCCGGTCCTGGCGCCTGTCTTCATATTGGATGGCTGTATTTGTATGTGGATTGACGATGCTTGCCTGCACCTGTGGAGATGCGTAGAGGTCGGTGTCCAGAGCGATGAAATCGTAGCCTGCTGAAACCCAGAAAGCTACATCATCTTCGAGGGTCACAACCTTATGTCCCATGAATGCCCCTTTTACCTCCGGGTCTACCCAAACCTCAGCAGCGGGGACACGATCTGGCTCTTGCAGGTATATAGCTGACAAAACCCGGTCGAAGGAATGCTTCTGGGCAGTCATGAGAAATATGCCTCCGGTGAGCGCATGTTGGACGTGACAACCTGTAAACGATTACATACTATTATATGACATTATACCTGTTGAAAACCCAAAAGTCAATAACCCAAATACGATATCACCCATTTTATTGGGGTGATTGACAAAGCGCTGAATATATGGTATTTTATGTGTGTAATCGTTTTCATAACTTACCGTGGAATTCAGCGCATATGCTAAGTCCCATGCCTACCATTTTCGACATATTTAAAGATACTTTAGTTTACGTTTAGCCTGTTGTGCCTCGCCGGGCTAAATTTAATTAATGGGGAGCCGAGCAGCGTGAAATTATCCCTGACCATACAAACCCCTGAGGTTGATATCCCCATTCCTGTGGCGTTGCTCAGCGGCTCGCTCGATGAAAAGCTGGCCAAAGCTGCGCAGTGGGGTGCCCTAGGCATCGAGCTGATGACCAGCGACCCGCGTTCCGCAAACCCTGAATTGATTAGGAAAACATGCCAGAGACATGGTTTGGATGTGGCAGCCGTTGGCAGTGGCGCTATAACGATGGCTATGGGATATACCCTGGTAAATGCCGATGCCGCCGCCGCTGACGGTGCCCGGAGGCGGTTGTATGATCTGATCGATTTTGCTGTACTCGTTGGTGCTCCAATGGTGACCATTGGTAGCTTCCGTGGAAAGCTGGCCTGGGTTCCAGAGGGAGGCAGGCAATACCTGATTGTTATCCTTCGGGAAGCAGCCGACTATGCTCAGGAGCGCTCTGTGCAAATAGCGATTGAAGCGCTCAATCGCTACGAAGCGGATATTATCAACAATCACGCTGAAGGCCTGGAGTTTCTGGCAGAAGTCGATCGTCCTGGGCTCGGTTTGCTACTGGACACCTACCATGTCAACATCGAGGAATCTTCCTATACTGAGCCTTTCCGCAGGACATTCCATGCTGGCAAGCTCTTCCACGTACACCTGGGTGATAATAACCGCCTGCCTCCTGGTGGCGGGTTGATTGATTTCCCGGCCATTGTTACCACTTTGAGAGCGTGCGGCTATACTGGTTATCTATCAGCTGAGCTGCTGCCCAAGCCCGATCCTGACACCGCTGCCAGGGAAACCTTAACTTATATGCGAAAAATCCTGGAGGGATAATAATGAGACTGAGCTGCCTGCCTGTATCATTCTTCGCTGATATTATCGAAGGTCGGATGAGCGTTTTCGATTGGGCGAAGATCGGCGCGTCGGTAGGTTTGGCGGGGATCGATATCAGCATTCTATTCGTCCAAGATTGCTCTCGTGAGGAGCTGGCCGAAATTCGCCGTCAGGTCGAGTCCATTGGGATGCGGATCGTGATGGTAACCAGCTATCCGGATTTCACACATCCTGACGCTGCCCAGCGTGATAAAGAGCTCCTGCTTGAGCAAGAGGTTGTAAATGTCGCTGCAGCGCTGGGTGCCGAGATGGTGCGGGTAACAGCCGGGCAGGCACACCCGGAAACCAGCCGCAAAGACGGCATTGCCTGGGCAGTGGATGGCTTGTGTAAATTGCAGAATAGCGTGGGCGAGTTCAGGCGTAACGCTGGTTTACGAAAATCATTCCAAACCTGGTGCCTGGGATTACACTGATTTTTCTGAGCCACCGGATGTTTTTTTGGAAATCGTACGTGGCACAGCAGATGTTGGGCTGGGTGTCAACTTCGATGCCGGCAATGCAGCTACCTTTGCAGATGATCCATGCGAGCTTCTCCGCAATGTCGTGCAGCGGGTGGTCAGTGTGCACGCCTCAGACTCGAGTGAATATGGAAAGTTGGAGCATGTTTTATTAGGCACCGGTATCACCCCCTATCCTGCCATATTTTCTGAGCTCAAGAGAGCCGGCTGGGATGGCTGGATATGCATGGAAGAAGCATCTTTCCAGGGTATCGAAGGCGTCGAGGCGGCTGCTCGCTACATCTGGAAAACCTGGCAAGCCAGTTGAATACCTCTTCCCAATAAGGTGATTGATCTGTTGCTGGGATTGAGTGCATAAAGCGAATTATTTGCTGAGTTGAAAGGAATTGCCCAAGGAGCTGAGCCATGCCCAAAAAATTGGCATTCATCCATACGATACCTTCTCTGGTTGGCCTGTTTAACGATCTTTCGAAAGAGTTCCTGCCAGAAGATGTAGAGCTTATCCATATCGCTGATGAGCTTCTGCTGAAGGTTGTCCTTGAACAGGGTGGTCTCACGCCTTTTGTATACCGGCGCGTTGCAGAGAATGTCGCATCTGCCGAAGATGCCGGAGCAGATGTAGTGCAGCTCACCTGTTCTTCGATATCTCCATGCGTCGATACAGCCAAGGCGCTTGTGAATATACCAGTGCTAAAGATTGACGAACCAATGGTGGACCACGCCCTCTCGATAGGGGCGAAGGTTGGTATCGCAGCAACTGCTCCGACAACGCTTAAGCCAACTACCGAACTGGTTTTTGAACGAGCACGCTACTTCAGCAAAGAGATCAGTGTTGACTCGGTATTATGTGAAGGGGCTTATAAGGCGCTGTTTTCTGGGGATATCGAGGACCACGACAAGATCGTCCGCCGGTACTTATTGGATCTGATGACGCGATGTGATGTGGTTATCCTGGCCCAGGCTTCAATGGCACGTGTGGCTGATTCTATCCCCGCGCAAGAACAAATCGTACCCATTCTTTCCAGCCCCCGTCTTGCCATGGAGCGCGCTCGGGATGTGATCCTGCGAGGAGTAGATGGCTAATAATACAAACAGCCGCATTTTACTCTCTGATCTGAAGCATGGAGCAGACAATGACACTAGCCGATGATGCTACGGGTATTTCTCAGGCAATACGAGAAGCAATAACCCATGAAAAATATATGCGGGAATCCATCGCTCGCATGGACCAGCATAATTTGATCACCCATGAGAAACGGCAGGAAGTGATTGAAAATTTGCTGTTCTTCACCAGCCCAAAAAGTTTCGGTGAGGCGGTTGAATGTTTGCAGCAAGATATCGAACATGGATACAAGCATGGGGATGAGCGGCTGCGGGCAGAATATCTTGTTTTCCTGGTAGAGCTGGCTTCAGCCCTGCAATCCACGATGCCGCGCTGGAATTTGATGGACGCTGGCAGACATGGTCATGCAGCACTTACTTCTGCACAGGTCCAGGCAACTGCGGTCGCCATCCAGACCCATATCAAACGTCTATCAGAAATGGCTCCAAACCTGGAAAAAGTGATCCTGGTCTCATTAGAAGCGGAGACAACCGCCCGGTACAGAGCTGAGCAGGCAGCCGATCCGGCGTGTGCGGCGCATACACTGATAGGAGGCTCTCTGATTGAATATCTTAATAATATTGCTCAGGAGCTTTCAAGCAGCCAGCTGCGCCGCATTGCAGAGATGCGTTTCGAGGGGAAGACTGCTACAGAATTGAGCAATGACTTTGCAGTATTCTTGCAGTATACACTCTATCTAGGTGCATCTTTCGCCACTACCAATCCACCCCTTGTGAACATGGCTCTGGACATCCTGCCAGATTATTGGGATCCAATCGTTGACCATATTATCAGGGCGAACCCTGATGCAGGTGCTCAGACGCTGGCAAAGCTGGTCACGCTGGAAGTCGTGCTGGCACAAATGCGCCTGCTGCGCCCGATCTTCTTGATCACCGAGGGCAACATGGGCTGTGTCTGTTTCCAGGTCAATCCCAACAATCATGCAGATGCCGAGGCGATGATTGCTGATGCACTGTTCTTTTATGAGGAACTTCGCACTCGCTTCGGAGGGGGGATCCCAAATGTCGTATTCAAGCTCCCCGGCACGCAGGCTGGATTGGAGGCATGCCGTGCGCTTACCAACCGCGGCATCGGTGCCACCATTACGGTTAATTTTGGGATGTTCCAGCATATCCCCTTCGCGCAGGCCATCCATGAAGGCCAAGCCCTATATGCGTGTCTGGTGGAAATGAATGGGCGTCTGGCATTCCCGGTAAGGGATGAACTGCTGGGAATGTTGGATGAGCTTGCGGTGTTCGGGATCGACGAAGACAGCGCCCGCGAAGCGGCAGCCTGGGCAGGGGTGATCATCGCCAAGAGGCTGCATAATATGCTGATCGACAACGGTATTGACCAGAATCGCACCAAAATCTTGATCGCCTCGCTGCGCATATATGAAGGAGAAGCATACCAGTACTTGCCCAACGCTTTTCCTGACATCACCGAGATCACGGGTGCTCAACTGCTCAGCGTTTTCCCGAACGTCCGGCATGCATTTGACCATTCGGGAAAGATAACAATCGAGCCCTGCCAGATCGAAAGCCCTGTGCCTGAGCGCATCCTGGAAATCCTGGCGCACAGCGAAATATTCAAGCAAGCTTACTATATCTCCGATCAGTCGTGGCTCTTGGGAGAAGACGAGCGCTTCAAGCCGGATAGAGAGCTCGTGTTGGAAGATGAAGCGGGTGTTTTCAGCTGGCCCCCGGTTCACAACACGTTGGTGGAATTTATGAACAGCTACAACAACCTGGTTCAGCGTCTTGATGAACGGGTGAAGACAATGTTGGGTGATACCGGATAATACTTTTGCCGGTTAGGAACGATCGGTTGCCGCACAACAAGAGGACTACCATGATTGCAAAGGACAGCATTCGCACAATCGAGCAAGTTTCTGCTATTTTAGAAGAGCAGGAGCTGACCAAAGAAGAATTGATGACCTATCTGCGCCAGGTGATGGAGATCCGCGCTTTTGAGGATAATATCGCCAACCTGCTGGGGAAGGCATTGTTGAAGGGCGCTTCGCACCTGTATGCCGGGCAGGAGGCTGTTGCAGTCGGCGCAGTCGCTGCCCTGCGTGAAGACGACCTGGTCACCAGCACTCATCGTGGCCATGGACACGCCCACGCCCACGGCGACCAGGCAGCCCAAACTCCCGAGTGCCAGGCAAGAGCATTTCAACAAGATGATGGCAGAAGTGCTGGGCAAGTCGGGCGGCTACTGTAAAGGTAAAGGCGGCTCGATGCATATCGCCGATGTCGCCCATGGCAACCTGGGGGCAACGGGCATCGTCGGTGGCAATATCCCTGTCGCAGTAGGTGCCGCTCTGGCTCAGAAGCTGCAAGGCAGCAGCCGGGTGGTGCTGTGCTTCTTCGGTGAGGGAGCATCCAATACCGGCAACTTCCACGAGAGCCTGAATATGGCCAGCACGTGGGACTTGCCGGTTATTTTTATGGTCGAGAACAACCAGTACGCCATGTCGGTGCCCTGGGTCAAGGCTGCCAAGCTTCAAGATACTGCCGATCGCGCCGCGGCATATGGTATTCCAGGAGAGGTTGTAGATGGGATGGATGTGTTGGCCGTGCGGGGAGCGGTAGCACGGGCAGCCGAGCGTGCCCGCAAAGGCGAAGGTCCGACCCTGATCGAAGGTAAATGCTATCGCTGGTACGGGCATTCCCACTCCGATCCGCGGGCATACCGCACTAGGGAGGAAGAGGCTGAGTGGCGTAAAAGAGACCCCATCAAAGTGCTGCGGGAGAAGATGAGCGTTGTGGGAATACTCACCGATGAGGAATTCGAGAGCCTTGAAGGTCAGGTGACGCTTAAGTTGGATAATGCCATGGCTTATGCCGAGGCCTCGCCAGAGCCATCTCCAGAAGACGTGTACACGGATGTCTTCGCGCCTGTCAAAACAACATCAAAGGATATTGAGGTCGAAAAACAACTGCGACTGCATGTGGGCAGTGACCCGGATATGCGCCAGATCTCGTTTGCCCAGGCGCTTGTGGAAGCCATGCGCGAAGAGATGCTGCACGATGAGAGCGTATTTATTATGGGCGAGGATGTTGGCCTGTACGGTGGAGCATATGGCGCAACACGCGGGCTGCTTGAAGAGTTTGGCGAGTGGCGGGTGATCGACACACCCATATCGGAAGCCACCATCGGTGGTGCTGCGGTAGGTGCAGCCATGGCCGGCATGCGCCCGGTGGCGGAAATTATGTATGTCGACTTCACGCCGCTGGCGATGGACCAGATCGCCAACCAGGGTGCCAAGAATCGCTACATGTTCGGCGGCAGGACCAGCGTGCCGATGGTGATCCGTACGGAGGGCGGCGCAGGGCGTGCGATTGCAGCCCACCATTCGCAGAGCCTGGAGTCCTTGTGGACACATTTCCCTGGTATATACGTGGTCATGCCATCCACACCATATGACGCCAAAGGGCTGCTCAAAGCTGCCATCCGCGACGACAACCCAGTGATGTTCATCGAACACAAGATGCTGTACAAGGAAAAAGGACCCGTCCCGGAGGATGATTACATCATCCCACTGGGTGTGGCAGATATCAAGCGCGAGGGGAAGGACGTCACCCTGGTGACCTACTCGCGGATGGTGCTGCGCTCGATAGAGGCAGCGGAGCAGCTTGCCCAGGAGGGCATCGATGTCGAGGTGATCGACCTGCGTTCCCTCAAACCGCTGGATATCGATACCATAGTGAACTCGATCAAAAAAACCGGGCGATTTGTTGGCGTCACAGAATCCTATGAAAACACCAGCTTCATCAACGAGGTGATGGCACAGATTAATGAGCTGGCATTCGATTGGCTGGATGCTCCGATGATCCGTGTGGCGGCAGCCAACGTGCCGGTGCCCAGGGCTGAAGTGCTGGAGGATCTGGCCATCCCCAACGTGAGGCGCATTATGGATGCCTGCCGGAAGGTGGTGAGCTGATGGCAGTTGAGTTCTTCATTCCCAAATTGGGGCAGACCGTCGAGGAGGTGACCATCATCGACTGGCTGGTAAAGGATGGGGACGCAGTGGAGCAAGGTCAGCCTATTGTAGAAGTGGAGACCGACAAAGCTGTCTTTCCGGTAGAAGCCAACGCCAGCGGGATCATTCACTTGGGACCGTACCAGATAGGCGAAGTGGTGCCTGTAGTCACCACGGTGGCTGTGATCGGGAAGCCCAGCGATCGATTTCCGTCCCCTTCTGCCGCCGGACCAGCCGGTGTGCAGGAGACAGAGGTTACCGAATATGTATCTCAGGAGGGGGAGGTGAGTTCTGGCGTTGAGGGTATCCCCTCTTCCGATGGGGGCTCAGGACGAGTGTTTGCCTCACCGCGCGCCCGGCGGCTGGCTGAGGAGAGAGGGGTGGATCTGGCACAGGTCGAGCCCAGCGGCGGTATGGGCATGCGGGTTACGGAGAGCGATGTGCAGGCTTATCTGGCCCAGGCTCCCAAAGCGACCCCGCTGGCGAAACGTGTGGCTGCTGATGCAGGTGTGAGCATAAGTTCGCTCACCGGCAGCGGCATGGGCGGGCGTATCACTCGGCAAGATGTCGAAATGTCTATATTGCAGGCAGGAACTCATCGCACGCCTGCCGTGCCCTTCGCAGACATGGAAGTCCTGGAGCGGGTGCCGCTGAGCGGTGTGCGAGGAGTGATTGCCGAGCGTATGGCAATCAGCGCACAAACCACAGCACGTGTGACCCTGGTGATGGAAGTGGACGCCACCGAGCTGGCAGCCATGCGCCAGCGGCTCAAAGCAAAAGTGGAGGGCGAGTGGGGATTCACCCCCGGCTACAATGACCTGCTGGGCAAGATGGTTGCTACCGCTCTGCGCAGGTTCCCCTACATGAATGCCCGACTGGCAGAAGATGCCATCGAGTATCTGAAACCGGTCAACTTGGGCATGGCGGTGGACACCGAGCACGGCTTGCTGGTGCCGGTGATCCGGGATGCTGATCAAAAGAGCCTGCGACAGTTTGGGGTTGAATTTCGCCAGCTTGTCGAGCGGGCGCGCAGCCGAAAGTCACTGCCTGACGAGTTGACCGGCGGCACGTTTACCCTGACCAGCCTGGGTGCTTTTGGGGTGGATGCTTTCACACCGGTGATCAACTACCCTGAAGCTGCTATCCTGGGTGTGGGACGCATTGCGGAGAAGGCGGTTGCACTGGATGGCGAGCTGGCAGTGCGCTCCATGTGCACCTTGTCTCTGGTATTCGACCACCGTCTGGTGGATGGAGCGCCGGCGGCGCGCTTCCTCGAATACATCAAGAAATTGGTGGAAGAGCCGTATTTGTGGATTAGTGACTTGCAGGAGTAACAATATGGACAAACACTGGAACAACTACTGCACGATGAGCATCGTGCACTTCATGGCCTACCCGGAGACCATCGGCGGGGAAGGTCCGATCGCGGAGACCGTCTCGCAGATCGCCGCCGACCCGTTCTTCGGCGCCATCGAGATCGGCTGGATCAAAGACCCCCGGGTGCGGGCAGAAGTCAAACAGATCGTCGAGAGCGCGCATATCCAGGTCGGTCACGGGGCACAGTCCGCCCTGCTGCTGCAGAAGCTGGACCTGAACAGCCTGGACGAGGCTGAGCGCATGCGAGCCGTCGAGCAGCTGTACCGCAGCATCGACGAAGCGGCAGAGATGGGCGCCCGGCGGGTTGGCTTCCTCTCCGGAGGCGACCCCGGCGACACTGACCGCCCGCGAGCCTTCGAGGCGCTGGTCAAGTCGGTCAAACAGGCCGCTGCATACGGAAGCGAGAAAGGCATCGCCCTGACCCTGGAGACCTTCGACCGCACGATCGACAAGAAATGCCTGATCGGACCCAGCGAATACGCCCTGCAGTTCAGCCAGGTCATCCGCCAGGACTACCCCGATTTCGGACTGATGTACGACCTGAGCCACCAGCCGCTGCTGTACGAGAGCGCCGGCTACGCCCTGGGCACGCTCAAAGAGCACCTTGTGCACATCCACGTGGGCAACGCCGTGCGCGACCCGGGCGTGCCCGGATACGGCGACCTGCACCCGCGCTTCGGCTGGCCGGGCGGCTGCAACGACGTGCCCGAGCTGGTGGACTTCATCCGCGCCCTGTTCGACGCCGGCTACCTGGATGAGCGCAAGCCGGTCAAACCGTGGGTCGGCTTCGAAGTCAAGCCGCAGTCCGCCGCTGAGAACCCGGGGCTGGTCATCGCCGGCACACAGCGCACCTGGCAGCAGGCCTGGGCGCTGGCATAGGAGAGAACATGACCGATAACCACCACGAACAAATCGAAAAACGCTACCACCAGCTATGCGCAAAACTTCGCCCACTGGGAGAAGACCAAAGACCTGATCGACAACATCATCGACCTGATCCTCAACTACCGCCAGAGCGGGCACCCGGGCGGCTCGCGCTCCAAGGTGCACGCCCTGGTGGCGCTGCTGCTGTCAGCGGCGCGATGCGCTGGGACATCCGCCACCCGGAGAAGCGCTTCGGCGACCGCTTCGTGCTCTCGCGGCGGGCACACCATCCCGCTGATCTACTGCACCCTGGCCGTGTTCAACGAGGCCCTGCGCCTCAAGTACCGCCAGACCGGCGACGCCCGCTACCTGGTGCCCAAGGCCGACGAGCGCATGCTGACCTGGGAGGACCTGCTCAGGTTCCGCCGCCGCGGCGGGCTGTCCGGTCACGCCGAGATGGAAGGCAAGACCCTGTTCCTCAAGTTCAACACCGGCCCCTCCGGACACGGCAGCCCGGCGGCAGCCGGCGAGGCGCTGGCGCTCAAGCGCGCCGGAGCGCAGGGCGTCAAGGTCTTCGCCGTGGAAGGCGAAGGCGGGCTGACCCCCGGGGTGAACCACGAGATGATGAACTCCGCCTGGGGCCTGGGGCTGGACAACCTGTACTTCCTGGTCGACTGGAACGACTTCGGCATCGACGACCAACCGGTCAGCAACGTGGTATACGGCACGCCGGAGGACTGGTTCGGCTCGCACGGCTGGCGGGTGGTCGGCACCAAGAAGGCAGCGACTGGGAGGACGTCACCCGCATGCTGCTGAGCCTGACCCAGGGCGACAACCCGCACAAAGCGCCCAACGCCGGCTGGTTCAAGACGCGCAAGGGGCGCGGCTACCTGAAGTACGACAACATCTCGCACGGCGCGCCGCACGCCATGAACTCGCGAGCTGTTCTGGGAGACCAAGCAGCCCTTCGCCGAGAAGTACGGCGTGCAGTTCGCCAACTTCGGCGGGGCGGCCCCCACCGACCCAGCAGGCGCTGCAGGCCGAGTTCGCCGCCAACCTGCAGGCGGTGATGTCGTGCTGGCGCAGGACCAGGCGCTGGTCGACTACCTGGCGGATACGCTGGTCGACATCGGCGAGAGCGTGCCCGGAGGAGATTCCCGCCCTCAAGCTGGGCGACGAAGGGCAACCCGTTTGCAGGACGAGCGCCTGTACGACTACCACAACTATCCCGAGGACCTGTTCGTCCAGCCCGGTGCATCGGCCCGCCAACCGGGCCGCGCTGGCCAAGTGGGGCGCCTGGGTCAACGCCTTCGGCGCCGAGGACTACGGCCGGCCGCTCTTCCTGGCCTGCTCGGCCGACCTGGCCGACTCGACCAATATCAGCGGCTTCGCCAAAGGCTACGGCGATTTCCCCGGCTACGGCTGGTACGAGCGGGAGGGCAACCAGGACGGCGCCATGCTGCCGCAGGAGATCACCGAGTTCGCCAACGCCGGCATGCTGGCCGGCATGGCGACCGTCAACCTGGCGCCCGACCTGGAGGCCGAGTTCGACGGCTTCTGGGGCGCCTGCTCGACCTACGGCTCGTTCTCCTATCTCAAGTACGGCATGATGCGCCTGTTCAGCCAGCTGGCGCAGGACTGCCAGTTGAAGGTGGGCAAGGTGCTGTGGGTCGCCGGGCACTCCGGCCCGGAGACGGCGGATGACAGCCGCACGCACTTCGGCATCTTCGCTCCCGGGCGTGACGCAGCTCTTCCCGGACGGGGACGTGATCAACCTGCATCCCTGGGAGCACAACGAAGTGCCGGTGCTGCTGGGTGCGGCGCTCAAGCAAGACGCGCCCATCGTCGCGCTGCACCTGACCCGCCCGCCGGTCGAGATCCCCGACCGCGAGGCGCTGGGCATGCCGTCGCACTTCGAGGCGGCCAGCGGCGCCTACGTCGTGCGCGACTACCGCCCCGACCAGCCGCAGAGGCGGCACGTCTGATCGTGCAGGGCACCAGCGCGATGGCCAGCGATCGTCAAGATCCTGCCGGAGCTGGACGAGCGCGGGCTGAACGTCAAGATCGTCTGCGCGACCAGCCCGCAGCTGTTCGCCCTGCAGCCGGAGGCCTACCGCGCGCAGGTGCGTCACCCCGGCGACCGGGCCAACTCGACGGTCATCACCACCCAGGCGCGCTGGCTGATGCACGACTGGCTGTTCAACAAGCTGGCGGACGAGTACGCGCTGTCCTCCGACTGGGACGACCGCTGGCGCACCGGCGGCAACGTGGAGGAGGTGATCGACGAAGCGCACCTCTCGCCGCGACTGGGTGCTCAAGGGCATCCGCAAGTTCGCCAACGAGCGGGAGGCCCGCCTGGGGCGGCTGCGCAGCGAGCTGGAGGCCGTCTCGGAGGGCGCGGTGCTGGCGAGGTAGAGACTAGAAGAATAACCGCCAGGAAGCTAAGGACGCTGAGGTTTTGATGAAAACCCTGGCGTCCTTTTGTCTTCGCGGTGAGGTGACTCAGGCCTATGACCTCATCGCTTACTTCCGCGAGGGGCTTGTAATTGGTTTTGTTAATCAATTATCTCGGTGGTTGACAGTTTTTCCACGCCGGTATATCGTTTTGCCCAAGCCAATCGCTGTCGTATTTTGCTCGCCTGCCTGACTGCTCAATCAAGTATCCAGCCCAGACCCAATTCCTGCAGGGTTTCCGCCTTCGGCACGCCGGTTTGCACATCCCATCCGGCCAGCGCGTAATACCAATCCTTGGCTTTCTCGACCTCATCAAGAGTGACAGAAACGCCATCCGTATCACCACCTGTCAGGGCTATTTCCATCTTCTTCGGCAGCCGGTCTGCCTGACGGTCGATGCCCTCCCGCGCATTGAAGGCGCGCATCATATTCAGCCGTCTTTTGCCTACGGTCATCAGCTCCTCGGCAGTCACGTCCCATCCGGTGACCGCCCGGACTACCTGGACAAGGTCTTCGGCTCCGTAAAGCTGCCAGGCTGGGCCGAAAACGAACTGGCACATGCCGATCGAATCCAGGCATGAATAAAAATACTGCGTGGCTAAAGCGTAGCGAACTTTCTCTTCATTCAGGGTCTTGTCATCCTTGAGCTGTTCTGGCTTGGGATCTACCAGACCGATCTCTGCCATCCGCTCCGGAAAGTCTCGATAGCCTGGGTCATGCTCGTGGGATTGATGGTCCGCGCCGAAGGGGTTCACAGCATAGATCAAAGCCAGCGTGCGCTTCGTCTGCGGCATATGAGCGGGCATCTCTTGGTTCTTGACCGCCACAACGAGGTCCTGGGAGCCTCGCCCTACCTCCAATGCGGCTTGAGCAGAGCCTTCTGCCAGAAGGTCGCCGATCCCCTCCCGCCTGGCAATTTTCTCCACCATCTGCAGCATGGCCTCAGCATTGCCAAAGCGCAGCTCGATCCCGTCCAGGTCGGCAGCTGTGAGAATTCCCTGCTCGAAGCAATCCATCGCCCAGGCTATTGTCGCACCGCAGGAGATGCTATCCATGCCATACATATTGCAAAGCTGGTTGGCGTAGGCGACGGCATGCAGATCAGAGACGCCGCAGTAGGTTCCAAAAGCGGCAAGGGTTTCGTATTCGGGTCCCCCGTAGCGCGGGTCGACCACGTAAGGCTCTTCCTGCACTTCAACCACACGTTTACAGCGCACGGTACAGGAATAGCAGGTATCGCGGCGCTTGAGAATTGTATCGGACATCGTCTTACCATCCAATGCCTGCCAGTCCTCGAAAGTCCCACTGGACCAGTTGCGCGTGGGGAGGCCGCTGGAATCGATCTGCCAGGTGATCGTCTCCGCAGTGCCGTAAAGACCCAGGGTGAAGATGTTGGATTCCTTGAAATTGTCCACACCCCGACCGCGTCACCTTCATAAGCTCGTCCCGATTGGCGATATCCGGTTTATGCTTGCCACGTACGGCGACCGCCTTCAGGTTCTTGCTCCCCATCACCGCACCCATCCCCGTACGCCCGTTGAGCCGGTTGCTCATATTCACCAGCCCGGCGTAGCGGACGAGATTTTCCCCCGCCGGACCAATCTGCAGCACTTCGACCTTTTTGTCTCCAAGCTCGGCCCGGATCATGTCTTCTGCTTCTCCGGTAATTTTGCCCCACAGATGATCTGCAGGGCGCAGCTCTGCTTCACCGTCATGGACCCACAGATATACCGGGCGCTCTGAATGCCCGTGCAGGATAACAGCATCGAAACCGGCGAACTTTAATTCCGCCGGGAAGAAGCCGCCGGATTGCGAAATCGCCCACCGCATTCGTCAATGGCGACCTGGCTGCGGCAGTCAGGCGGCTCTGACCTGAGACTGGAACGCCGGTAAGCACGCTCAGCGCCAACACGAGAGTATTTTTGGGGTCGAGAGCAGGCGTGTTTGGCGGGGTGTGTTTCAACAAATAGTACATGGCAAGGGCACTGCCTCCCATGTACTGGCGGTAAAACCCCTCATCAGGCTGTTCAACTTCCAGCCGGGAGTGGGTTAAGTCAACGTGCAGAATTTTTCCATGATATCCAAAAGGCATCGAAACCCTCACTCATTGGTGCTCAGATTGAGCCTGGATATTGTATCCGATTTTGGGACCCCCTGTGCATCCCAACCCCACGCGACATAGTAATCATCCAACATCTGTCCCAGGTCTACGCTATGCAAGAGGCCATCCTGGGCAAGGATGGCCTCCCTCAACAAACGTTTCGGCAGGATGTCATCCTGCCTGGTGAAGCCTTCACGCAGGTTGAACAGTCGCTCGAGATTGCATATCCGCTCGCCCGCCAGGAGTAAGCTGTCCACGTTTTGCTGAATCCCGGTGACCGCTGAGTAAAGCTCTGCCAGATCCTGGAGGGAAGTGCCTGCGCTGGAAAGCACGCAGAATCCCAGCGCATCCTTTACCGCCACTGTGTCCTGGGTGGTTTTCACCAGCAGTCCCTTCCCATCGTAGCCGTAGCGGTCAATCAAGTCATCGCCACCCACGACTTCGCCAAGCAAGTAGCCGCGCTCGTGGCAGCCGCCGCGCGGCGAGGTAGCATAACCCAAACCCATACCCTTCGCGCCGTGCGGGTCGTAGCCGGCCAGCTCCAACCCTTTCACCTGCATGGCAAAGTCTTCCGCCCCTTGCCCGATCTGTGCCGCAACCATTTTGCTCCCTTGGGCAAGAAGATTGCCGATCCCCTCCTGCCGGGCGATCAGATGGATGAGAGATACCATCGCCTGGGCATTCCCGAAGTTCGCAGCGATACCCTGAGTATCCTCATCGGTGATCAACCCGTGCTCGAAGCATTCCATAGCGAAGGAGATCACCATCCCGGTGGAGATAGTATCCAGGCCATACTCCAGGCATAAATCGTTGGCAGCGCGCGGGCGATGCGGGCGCACTCCGCTGTAGTGCCGGTCAATATGAACGGCGATGCCCTGTTCGACACTGCGGGTACCGGCGGTGATGGCGCACATACCTTCAATATCTCGACCGCGGCTGCCTTTGTGATCGCCGGGACGGGACACAAAGTTGCCAAGCACGGTAACCGTGCAGCTTCATCTAAATGTGGCAGCGCAGATGTGCTGGCAGCGCTGGACGTCAATCTGGACCTGACCCCCGAGCAGGTCGGCAGTTGCATCGACGAGGTCGGCATTGGCTTTCTATTCGCCCCCAAGTTCCATCCAGCCATGAAACATGCCATCGGTCCGCGCCGCGAGCTGGGTATCCGCACGATATTCAACCTCCTTGGCCCACTGACCAACCCCGCGGGTGCCACACACCAGCTCATCGGTGTCTTCGACCCCAACCTTACTCAGCCTATTGCTGAAGTGCTGGCTGCTTTGGGCGGGCAGGCTGCCCTGGTGGTGCATGGTTATGGCGGACTGGATGAACTCACCACTGCCGGTCCGAACCGCATCAGCCACCTCAAGGATGGGCGCGTAGATACTTACGAGATGGATCCTGCCGATCTGGGACTCCAGCGTGCCGCACCAGGCGACCTGCGCGGCGGCGAGCCGGATGAGAATGCTCGCATACTGCGTGCTCTTCTCTCCGGGATCGATGAATCGCCGCACCAGGATGTGGTTCTGCTCAATGCGGCCGCCGCCCTCGCCTCCCAGAGCGGTGACTTTACCGGCGCCCTCCGCGAGGCTCGCCAATCCATTCACAGCGGCGCGGCTTTGGATAAGCTGGACCAGCTGGTTGCAATGAGCCAGGCACTCGCATGAGCATCCTCGAAGAGATTTTCGCCCACAAGCGCCGGGAAGTGAGCATTGCCCGGCAGAAATTACCGCTTGCTCAGTTGGAAGCCGCAGCCGGACAGCTCCCTCCGCTCTTGAGGTTTTCTTCAGTCCTGAAAGCAGCTCCCGGTTTACCTCCCCGGCTGGTTGCAGAGGTCAAATTCCGTTCCCCTTCCAAAGGCGTCTTGCGTTCAGACCTCGATCCTCTTGATTTGGCGCGCACTTACGCCGAGAACGGCGCGGCCGCAATTTCTGTGCTCACCGACGAGAAATACTTCGGCGGCGCGCTCGAAACCCTGAGCCATATCGCCGGTCTTGGATTGGGTATTCCATTACTGCGCAAGGACTTCATCTTCGACCGCTACCAGCTGCTCGAAGCGCGTCACGCCGGTGCCAGCGCAGTGCTGCTAATCGCCGCCATGCTTGACCCTGCCCAGCTGGCGGCTCTGCTGGAGGATGCCCGCGGTCTGGACCTGGAAGCCCTGGTGGAAGTCCACAACCGGCGTGAAGTGGCGCAGGCACTGGATGCAGGGGCGACCCTGATCGGCATCAACAACCGTGATCTGCACTCCTTCTCCGTCAGCCTGGAGACCTCCCTCGAGCTGCGACCACTGATACCCGCCGGAGTTGTTGTAGTCGCAGAAAGCGGCATACACAGCCCGGAGGACATCGCCCTGCTGAAGGCTGCGGGTGTCGACGCTGTATTGGTCGGTGAGAGTCTGGTCACCGCTCCAGATATTGCTGCCAGGGTGCGAGAGCTGGCAGGGGTGCAGACGACTGTGTGAGGCAGTCTCTAAGAGAAGCGGATGACAAACGGACTATACCTCATCAAGCAGCGCATGGAAAGCCATGATCGTCAAAATCTGCGGCATTAAAACCCTTGAAGCTGCCCTGGCTGCAGCCGATTGCGGAGCGGATATGCTGGGGTTCAACTTTTACCCGTCCAGCCTGCGCTGCATCAGCCTGGAAAACTGTGCCAGTATCGTCGATCAGCTCAGAGCCCATTACCCGTCCCTTATTACCGTGGGTGTTTTTGTCAACCAGGATCCTCAGCAGGTGCTCGCAGCTATCGAGTTCTGCGGCCTGGACCTGGTCCAGCTTTCGGGTGACGAGCCAGCCCAAGATTTGGCGCTGATGAATGGCAGAGCTTTCAAATCGGTCCGCCCGCGCACGTTACAGGAAGCCGATGAGGCTTTGGTTGACTTTGCTCGCCGCCAGCCTCCGGCGTTGTTGGTGGACGCGCATGTCAAAGGGGCTTATGGCGGGACGGGCAAGACAGGAAATTGGGCAGTCGCACGCAGCCTTGGAGCACAAGTGCCACTACTATTAGCCGGCGGGCTTGCTCCTGACAATGTGGCGCAGGCAATCAGCCAGGTGAGTCCATGGGGGGTAGATGTGGCCTCCGGGGTGGAAACCAGCCCGGGGATCAAAGACAGTGCCAAAATTGCTGCCTTTATCGTTGCTGCAAAGTCAATACAAGGATAAGGAGTTATCGTAAGAGATGGAGAATATCCGAGAGAAGACCTTGCCTGCCAAGTTCGGTGCCTATGGCGGCCAGTTTGTGCCCGAAACGCTGGTACCGGCGCTGGCTGAGCTCGAAGAGGCATACCTGCACGTCCGCCAGGATCGTGAATTTCAGGATATGTTCACCCGTTTGTTGAGAACGTATGTTGGTCGTCCGACTCCTCTGACCTTTGCCACCCGTCTGACCGATCATTGTGGTGGCGCCAGGATCTATTTGAAACGTGAAGACCTTGCCCATTCCGGAGCACATAAGATCAACAACGCGCTTGGACAGGCGCTGCTGGCAAAGCGCATGGGTAAGCGCCGCCTGATCGCCGAGACAGGCGCCGGGCAGCATGGCGTAGCCTCAGCGACTGCCTGCGCACTGTTGGGTCTGGAATGCGTGGTGTATATGGGGACGGTCGATATGCAGCGGCAGGCGCCAAATGTGCAGCGTATGAAGCTGCTGGGTGCGCAGGTACGCGGCGTGGAGAGCGGCTCGCGCACGCTGAAAGATGCCATCAACGAAGCCATCCGTGATTGGGTGACCAATGTGAACAGCACTTATTACCTCTTGGGATCGGCGCTGGGACCGCACCCCTACCCGACCATGGTGCGGGACTTCCAATCCGTAATCGGGCGCGAGACCAGAGAGCAGATCCTCGCTGCCGAAAGCAGGCTGCCCGATACGCTGATCGCATGTATAGGTGGTGGCTCGAACGCGATTGGCCTCTTCCACGAGTTCATCGACGAGGGTGACGTGCAGCTGATCGGTGTAGAAGCCGGCGGGGCGGGGATCGAGAGCGGCAAGCACGCCGCCCGCTTCGCTGACCCAACCCTGGGACGCCCGGGCGTGCTTCACGGCTGCTTCACGTATGTGCTCCAGGATGCGGATGGGCAGATCGCGCCGACACATTCGATCAGCGCGGGATTGGATTACGCGGCAGTCGGACCGCAGCACACGCATCTGCGAGAGCTGGAACGCGCCTATTACACCTATGCCACAGATCAGGAAGCATTAGAAGCTTTTCAAGCACTCAGCCGTTTGGAAGGCATCCTACCGGCTCTGGAGTCAGCCCACGCGGTGGCAGAGGCGATCAAGCGCGCTCCTGGTATGCCGCCGGGCAGTGTGCTCGTCGTCAATCTCTCTGGGCGGGGCGATAAGGATCTGGATACGGTCCTTCAGGCTTTGAGTGGCCTCGATGATTAATTCTTTTTGGAGTTACGCTGTTCTGGTGCAATGGGAAGGCGGTGGAGATGGTGAAGATTAGCGAAACATTCAGCCAGGGGCGGGCGGCGTTGATGCCCTACTTTACGATCGGTTATCCTGATTACCAGACATCTCTGGATGTGGTCGAAGCATGCATTGCAGCCGGAGCTGACCTGATGGAGCTGGGTATGCCCTTCTCCGACCCGCTGGCAGACGGACCAACCATCCAGCGCAGCACGCAGCAGGCGCTGGAAAACGGCGTTACAGTCAAGCGCTGCCTGGCAGCAGTTATGTCCTTGCGCCTGCGTGGGGTGCAGGTGCCGCTGATATTGATGGGCTATATCAACCCAATTTTGTCTTATGGATTACAGAAGTTTGTGGACGAAGCCGCCCAGGCGGGAGCGAACGGTTTTATTATCCCGGATCTGCCTCCCGAAGAAGCCGGTGAGCTGCAGCGCCTATGCCGTCAGCAGGGATTAGATTGTATTTTTCTCCTGCCGCCGAACAGTTCCGAGATGCGGATTCGTTATGTAGCCAGTCAGAGCAGCGGCTTCGTCTACCTGGTCTCTGTTTTGGGGATTACCGGAGAGCGCTCAACTCTACCCCCGGAGCTGGCAGAGTTTGTGGTGCGCGTGCGTTCTCAGACGGACAAGCCCCTGGCGGTAGGTTTTGGAATCTCGACCCCTGAGCAGGCAAAATCGGTGGCGCAGATCGCGGATGGCGTGATCGTTGGCTCTGCGCTGGTCAAGGCGGTGGGAGAGTCCAGCGATCCGGTGCAGGCGGCCAGGGATTTTGTGCATCGCCTGAAGACCGGAATGCGTGCATAGCAGCAGATAAATGGGTGTGCAT
>CAVPYB010000009.1:0-350480 GCA_963709875.1 uncultured Chloroflexia bacterium
CACGATTGCCAACCCCAATTTCGATCTGGGCACCTTTACCGGGGAAGAGTACGCTCTCATGAACCTGAACAACCAGGAACTCTCGTTTCGCGTGACCAGTGATGCGGATGGTAGCATCCGGGTGATAATTGGGAGCGACTCTGGGTTTCGAAGGCGCAACCACTCTCTATTACGATGCCATTGAAATTAGATTTGTTGAAGAAGAGCAATAAGCCGTGAGAAGGTCCGACTTTGTGACCTTCTGTGAACCACATTCCTATATTTAAATCGGACACAAAGGAGAAATAAAATGAAGGAATTTGACGAGTACGATCTAGTTATCAACAACGGCCGGGTCATGGACCCAGAAACGGAATATGACGCGGTATCCAACGTCGGGATCAAGAACGACAGGATCGCGACGATCACTAAGGACAAAATCACCGGCAAGGAGACCATCGATGCCAAGGGACTGGTGGTGGCACCGGGATTTATTGATGGGCACCAACACTGTCTTGAGCCTTATGCTTATCGTTTTATGTTACGCGATGGTAGAACCACTATTATGGATCTGGAAATTGGTGCCCACGGGCCCAAATTAAACGAGTGGTATAAAAAGCATGAAGGTAATTCTTCGGTTAATTATGGTGTGGCTGTTGCCCACGAGTTTGCCCGTGCAGAAGTACTCGATGGCTTTACGGATTGGAAATACCTGTACACACCTGATGCGGTGAAATCGCGAGAAAAAGATGGATGGTCAAAGACCAGACCAACGCTGGAACAAGGTAATGAAATCCTTTCTTTGCTTGATGAAGGACTTCGACAAGGTGGTATCGGTATCGGATCAACGGTTGGCTATATGCGCCAGGGAGTATCCGCTCGTGAAATTTTCGAATTGCAGAAATTGTCCGGACTTTATGGACGCCAGATCGGTATGCATTTTCGTAATACTCCCGGAACTGATACCGAAGAAATAAATGGTATTCAGGAAATGCTATCCAACGCCGCCGCCATCGGCGCACCGGCGATTGCCTGCCACTTCAATAATCCTGGCTACAATATGGTTCACGAACTCTTAGTAAGAATGCGTGAAAGAGGTTACAACGTGTGGGGCGAGATCTATCCGTATAATGCCGGTTCCACGGCGTTGAATGCCGTATTTCTTGAACCCGAAGTGTGGGTAAAAGCCCTTGGCAATAAGTACGAAGAAACCCTTCAGGATGTGGCAACCGGAGAGTGGTACACCGAACAGTCGCGCAAAGAAATGCTCAAAACAAATCCAGTACGCCCGGTAATTGTATACAAAACTCCGGATTCCTGGGTTGCAGACTGGGTAAGACTGAAAGGTGTTGCCATTGGCAGCGATGGTATGCCAATAATTCCCGATGATGGACTTACCTGGGATACACCCTATGAAGATTTCCCCAATACGCATCCGCGTTTCTCAGGTTCTTTTGCAAAAGTGCTGCGTTTGACCCGCGAAAATAATATTCCACTCATGCAGGCAGTCTCCATGACCAGTTACAACTACGCCAAACCACTGGGCAACATGGGATTAAAAGCCATGCAGGTGCGCGGCCGCATGCAGGAAGGCATGGTGGCCGATATCACCATATTCGATCCTGAAACCGTAACGGACAATTCGACCTATGCAAACGGTGCGATTCCGTCTACAGGAATCCTGCATGTGCTTGTTAACGGAACAATTGTCATGAAAGACCAGGAACCTCTCAAAGGTGTGCATCCCGGTCAACCGATCCGCTTCGAGCCGGTTGAGAGCCGCTTCGAGCCGCTCACGGCAGAGGGTTGGACGCAAACCTTCTATGCCGCCTCGATGGATTTTGGCGGTGGCGTGCCCGGTTCACAGCCGCAGAAAATCGGTGCACCTGGCCTACACCCTGACACCCATGGGCATTAGCCTTATCAAAGGATTAAAGCGATGTCAGTTCTTGCGTGACAGCCCAGATCATTCACCTGGCTACTTGCGTAGCGCGGCGAAGATGCTGGCTAACGGATAATACTGCAACAGCGTAAATGGATCATCACGACAGGTGATCTTTGCCAAACTGCCTGTCGTGCCGAAATAATTTTGGAGGTTTTTTCCCATGACACAATCTAATTCTAAAGACAACCAGGAAACTGGGCGCACGCCCTCGATGCTGGCCTCCCTGCTGGTACTGGGGGTCATGGTGGCGTTGATCTTACTGTCAGTGGTCCTCTTTGGCGGTGAAGTTGCCGAAGGCCCGCTGCAAGTCAGCATGACCCTGGCGACATTGTTCGCCTTGAGTGTGGCCTATTATTACGGCTTTCGCGGCTCGCTGATCAGCCATGCGATTTCCAAGGGTCTCAATGGCGTCATGGGGACGATTTTCGTCATCCTGGCGATCGGCACCGTAATTGGCACGCTCTATCTGACCGGCACGGTGGCCAGTATCATCTATTATGGGGTAGCCATTATCAGTGTCAAATTCTATTACCTCACCATCTTTATCATTGCTTTGGCATTGAGCATGATGTTGGGTAGCTCGCTGACTACGGTGGGGGCGGTCGGCGTGGCTTTTGTCGGGCTGGCCTCGATCATGGGCGTCAATCCGGCCATTGCTGCCGGTGCCGCGGTTGCCGGGGCCATCATTGGCAACAAGACTGCCAAAATTTCGGATACCGTCAACCTGACCGTCGCGACCGTAGGCGGTGTTACGGTCGATGAGCAGGTTCGCAACGTTATCCGCACCGCCATTCCCACGGTGTTGATTAGCGCCGTCCTCTTCCTGGTGCTGGGCTTGACAGGCGGTACCACGGCCGAGTCGATTGATCCCGCCCAGGTGCAAAATGCCATCACAGAGTATTTCAATATTTCGCTGTGGGCGTTCGTGCCGATCATCCTGATCTTCGCTCTCTCGCTTTTGCGCTTTTCAGCCTATATGTCTCTGATGATTCCGGCGATCTTCGCGGTCATCCTGGCGGCCTTTACCCAGCATGATCTGATCGTCTCTCTGGCAGCGGATCCCAGCCTGGGCTATTTCGAGGCCTCCCTCAAAGTGGGAATTGATGTGCTGGCCCATGGTTTTCACCTCCAAAGTGGTGTGGAGCAGATTGATAAAATCTTTTCCGGCGGTGGTGCCACCGGGATGTTGACCACGATCTGGCTGCTGTTGGTGGCGGCCAGCTTTGGTGCGGTCACAGATTACACCGGCATGTTGCAGCGCGTGATGACTCCGGTCATCAACTGGGCCAAAGGCCCATTTAAGCTGATCCTGGTCACCATGCTGACCTCCATAGGCTTGAATGTCGTCACAGCCGATCCCTTCGTCAGCATCGTGCTATCGGCCCGTATGTTCCGGGAGCAGTATATGAAGGAGCGCCTTAAGCCGGTGGTGCAATCCACTGCGATGGCGGATTCAGGCAATATCTTCTCCAACATCGTCCCCTGGAATGTGCATGGGGCACTCTTTGCCGCCACCCTGGGCTTGGGCACCGCTGTTTGGGCGCCTTTTACCTTCACCGCTTACCTGACCCCAGTAGTGACTTTGGTGATGGTCTATGTCTATTACCTGCGCAAAGACCGCCTGGCAGATGATGAAGATCCCGTTCAGGTTTACGGTGCAGAACCGAATGATGATGAACTACCTGAAGCGCGGGAATTGGCGTAACCCTTACGAACTAAGATAATGGTCGAAAACAATGTACAGAAGTCAGGCGTTTTCAGAGCCGTTTCGGTTTTACTGGCGCAAGTGATTAAATCTTGACTGAGATGGGGTGTTATTCGATGGGAGAGCCACCGAATGAGGCCCCAAAAACCAGATTATTATCAGATTCTCGATTTTGGGCACTGTGCAACCATGACATCAGAAAAAATTATCCCGGTTACCATTGTGGCGGGTTTTCTGGGGGCCGGTAAAACCTCGTTAATCAATCATCTCTTGCAAGATGACTGCTTCCAATGTCAGGCAGTACTGGTGAATGATTTTGGCGCGGAGAAATTGGATACCCACCTGATTGCACCGGATGGTATGGTGCATCTAGTGCACGGATGCATTTGTTGTTCAAGCCGTCTTGCATTGCAGAACGCGATCAAGCAACTCACCGTAATCACCCCGCCCTTGGAGAGAATCCTGATTGAGGCCAGCGGCGTGGCCGATCCTGGTGAGATCGCCAAGGCCCTGAAAATCCCAGAACTGAAAACACGCATCGCGGTGCAGAAGATCATCACCATTGTGGCGGCCGAGCAAATCCAGGGTCTGAAAGGTGAAATGGCCCAGTTGGCGAAAACGCAACTGGCTGCTGCCGATTGGATCGTCGTGAACAAAATCGACCTGGTTTCAGAGGGACAGTTGAACCGCGTAGTGGGTTGGATCCGGGCATTGGTTGCGAATGTACCGATCATACCGGTCACACACAGCCGTGTCAGTCGTATGGATGCACTAAGAATTGAAACATTCGAAAAAGAATCATGCTCAGGTGCAAAGTAATTCTCAACCAGGTCCTTCCAAGGTGCTGTTATGAAATTGAACGAACTATTCGACCGCCGCTATGCTAAACAGGATATTATCGCTGGGCTGACTGTAGCGGTCGAGAGCGTGCCAGATGGGATGGCCGTGGGTGCCTTGGGGGCCGTCAATCCCATTAACGGGGTTTATGCCTATATGATGGGCGGGTTGTCTGGTGCCTTTTTTACCAGTTCGGTTTCCATGGGAGTCCAGGCAACCAGCTCCATGGCCGTCATTGTGGCCACGGTCCCAGAAGTGGCCTTGGGAGAGCCGCACGCCAAAGATGCTTTGTTGCTCCTATCGGTACTAACCGGGGCCTTCAGGCTGTTTTTTGGCTTCCTGCGATTGGGCAGCGCATTGCGCTTTATTCCTAACTCAGTTATGGCGGGGTTCACACATGCGGTGGGCTTTTTGGTGATTTTAGGCCAATTGAGTAGTCTGACAGGTTACAATGCCCAGGGGGCGAACTAACCGATGCAAACGCTCGATCTGCTGCTCCATATGGATCAAGTTCATCTCCCTTCTTTGATCACCGGCCTGATAGCAATCGTTTTGGTGGTGATCCTGCAAAGAACGCGTTTGAAGAATTTAAGCATTCTGGCCGCGATGTTTCTGGCCTCACTCGTGCCTCTAATCTTAGGCTGGGGTGATGTTGCCAAAGTGCAAGATATCGCCCCCATTCCAAATCAACTGCCGCGCCCCTTCATCCCTGATTTATCCACGCTGCCGGCGCTAATTCAGCCCGCGCTGGCACTGGCAATTGTGGGGGTAGTGCAAGGCGCAGCTATCAGCCATGAGTTTCCAAATCCGGATGGCAGTAAGCCAGATCCTTCAGGAGATTTTAAAGGTCAAGGGATGGCCAATATCATCACTGGCTTCTTCCAAGGAATGCCGGTAGGCGGATCTTTCTCGGCCACGTCTATTTTGGTCAGTGCCGGTGCGCGTACTCGCTTCGCCAATATTGTTTCGGGATTAGGCATCGCGGGCGTGCTGCTCCTGATAAGCAACGCGATTGGCCAATTAGCCATGCCTGCCATGGCCGGTTTCTTGATTGTTTTGGGGGTGGGCGTTTTGAATCCGAAAGAATTGGCTGCCACCTGGAAATTAGGCGGTTTGAGCCGCATCAGCCTGGTTTTACTAATCCTGGTAGCGCTCTTTATCTCCTTACAAACAACGGTGTTTGTCGGTGTGATCGCCTCGGTTGTGCTGTATATCGTCCGGCAGTCGAATGATGTCCGCGTGCGGGCCTGTAATTATGATGATGGGCATCTGATCTCTGAACAGGATGTTGAACCCAATCTCGTCTCCAATTCAATCGTTATCTTACAGCACTATGGCGCGTTGTTCTTTGCTTCTGCAGAAAATTATGCAGAACAACTGCCTAAGCCCGGCGCGGACACTCATAAGGCGGTCGTCATCCTAAATTTGCGCGGTCAGAAGAACCTTGACAGTAGCGTGCTGGAGATGTTAACCGAGTATGCGGAAGAATTGCGAAAACACCAGTGTCGATTGCTGTTGGCGGGCGTGGAAGAATCGGCCCATCAGGTACTTGCAAGGACTGGAAAGCTGACCGTAATGGGTAGTGAGAATGTTTTCGCAGTCAGCACACATTTCCATAAATCCGTTATGGAGGCTCGCTCCGCCGCAGAAACCTGGATTAACCAATAGCAGCTCAGACCATTGATTCCAAGAAAGCCATCAGCCTTTTCTCCACCCAACCGTATGGTTTTCTTGCATGGGATTTCATCTTATGAAGAAATTGGAAACTTGTTTACTGAAATGTTCAGCTTTGGTGGTTGCTCTATTCGCCCTCACAAGCTGCGGTGTACAGCCAACTGTCACCACTGCCCCCACACCTTCGCAGACAGCCAATGCAGCCGATGATGCAAATCAAGCCCTGGAACTGCCTGGTCTAAATGTGGTCCCTACCCTGGCCGCGTTTGCGCCCACTCGCACCCCCGTGCCCACAGCAACGCCCGATGCCCTGACCGAAGAAATTATCCAGATGGTTCAGGAAACTGGTCTTTCACAAAAGACCCTGTTTTGGTTAGGCTTTGCCGACTGGATCAACCTGGGGATCTCTCTGTTGTATGTACTGGCAGGCTATCTGATTGGCACCTGGCTGATCCGCTGGCTGCTGCCGCGTCTGGTCAGCCGCACGAAAACCAACTTAGATGATCTCCTGCTGCAAGTTTCGGCAAATGAACTGCGCTGGCTGGCCGTGGTGCTGATCTTTCGTTTCTCGATCGTTCGGTTGAACTTCATCCACCCGAATATCAAATTGTTCATTGCTGATATTAGCTTCTTCCTGATCGTCTTCTTAATCGCCTGGTTGCTTTGGCGGCTGATAAATTTAGCAGCCCAACAAGCCAATGAGCGTACCAGTAAGATTGGACACCAAAGAGAGGCCGATTCGCTCATCACATTGATAACCTGGACCCTGCGGTTGATCGTGATCATATCTGTGATTATCCTAACCCTCAGCCATTTTGGGGTCAATATCACCGGTTTTGCCTTCATCCTGGGCGTGATTATTCTTGTATTCTCCCTGGCCGGGCGCGATATCCTGACAGACATCATCTCTGGCGCCATGATTTTGATCGACCAACCCTTCCGCATCGGCGACCGGCTGGAATTACCCTCGCTTGAACTCGTGGGGGGATGTGGTCGATATTGGAATGCGCTCCACCAAAATTCTCTCGATGGAAAACCGGATGGTCGTTTTGCCCAACTCGTTGATCGGGAAAAATCAAGTCATCAACTACAGCTATCCGGACCCCTCGTATTTCGCACTGGTCAAGGTAGTCGTCGCCTATGATAACGACCCCGATCAGGTTTCAGAAATCTTAGAGAGGGCGATCCGTTCGGTGGAGGGTGTACAGACCGACCGCGAGGTGGTTGCCTGGCTGATGGAACTGACCGAATACCAGATGATCTATTGGACAGCCTGGTGGGTGGCAACCTATCAAGATCGATTTGCAGTCCAAGATCGGGTGATCCGGGCCATGATGCGCGCCTTGAAAGAGGCTGGGGTGGTGTTGCCTTATCAAAAGGGCAGTATGAATGTGCAAATTGATCCTCATCAGTCCGGATTTTATTTTCAAACTGATGACCAATCCCAAGGAGGGGAATGACTCTTTGTTCGATGAACTCATCTGAGACAGTCGTAGAGCATCCCCAAAGTAAATCGTTAACCTTGCGACAGAATCAAAAAGACCACCCAGCTGGGTGATCAGTTTGATGGTGAGTGCCCCCAAGGGGACTCGAACCCCTGTTTTGGCCTTGAGAGGGCCACGTCCTAGGCCTCTAGACGATGGGGGCGTGAGGCGCAGCGATTCTACCACGCAGCACCCCTCACGTCAACGAATTTGCGGGCGGGTCATGCTATAATTTGCGGTCGATAGAGATCATCCAGCAGCCAGCCGGAGGAGCCAAGTATGTACGATCGCCGTAAACTCGAAGAACTGCGCCAGCAGCTCGCAAAGTGGGAAGAGATTGACCTCCAGCAAAGCCTGGCGCGCATGCCAGAGCGCAGCGAAGAGTTCATCACCACTTCCTCTGAGGAAGTTGATCGGTTGTATACTCCGCTCGACGTTGAAAGCATGGATTACCTGGGTGACCTGGGCCTGCCCGGGCAGTACCCCTTCACACGCGGCGTGCACCCCACCATGCACCGCGGCCGACTGTGGACCATGCGCATGTTTGCCGGTTTCGGCACCGCCGAGGAGACCAACCAGCGCTTCAAATACTTGCTCAATCAGGGACAGACCGGGCTGTCGATCGCCTTCGACCTGGCGACATTGATGGGCTATGATACCGACGCCCCTGAGGCGCAGGGTGAGTTCGGCAAATGCGGCGTAGCGGTCTCCTCACTGAAGGATATGGAGATCCTGCTGGAAGGCATTCCCCTGGATAAAGTCTCCTCCAGCATGACGATCAACTCTCCGGCGGCGATCATCTGGGCTATGTACATTGCTGCGGCAGAGAAGCAGGGCGTTCGCCTTGACCAGCTGCGCGGCACGATCCAAAACGATATTCTCAAAGAATATATCGCCCAGAAAGAATACATTTTCCCGCCCGAGCCCTCCATGCGCCTGGTGGTGGACACCATCGAATACGGCACGCAAAGCGTGCCGCAATGGAACACGATCAGCATCTCCGGCTACCACATCCGCGAGGCCGGCTCGACCGCCGCTCAGGAGCTGGCGTTCACCCTGGCGGACGGACTGGAATACGTTCGCTGGGCGATCCAACGCGGCCTGGATGTGGATGAGTTCGCCCCGCGCCTGTCCTTCTTCTTCAATGCCCACAACGACTTCTTCGAGGAGATCGCCAAGTACCGCGCTGCCCGCCGCATCTGGGGCAAGGAGATGAAGGAGACATTCAAAGCCAAGAACCCCCGCTCGTGGCTGATGCGCTTCCACACCCAGACCGCGGGTGTCTCGCTCACCGCTCAACAGCCGGAGAATAATATCGTGCGCGTCGCCATCCAGGCATTGGCGGCAGTCTTGGGCGGCACGCAGTCGCTGCACACCAACAGCATGGACGAAGCCCTGGCGCTTCCCTCCGAGCATGCCGTCACCATCGCCCTGCGCACCCAGCAGATCATGGCTGAGGAGTCGGGCGTCGCCAATACCATCGACCCGCTGGGCGGCTCGTTCTTCGTGGAAGCGATGACCAACCGCATCGAAGCCCAGGCATACGACTACTTCCGCCGGATTGGCGACCTGGGCGGGCTGATCCCGGCAATCGATAAGGGCTTCTTCCAGAGCGAGATATCAGACGCAGCCTACCGCTACCAGCGCGAGATCGACCGGGGTGTACGCAATATCGTGGGTGTGAATAGGTACCAGGACGAAAAACCGGTCGCAATACCCATCCTGGATATGGACCCGCAGGGCTACCAGCGCCAGGTGCAGCGCCTAGAACAGCTGCGCAGCAGCCGGGACTCGGGCCGTGTCGGGCAGGCGCTCGACCGGCTGCGCATTGCCTGCCAGGGCAGCCAAAACACCATGCCCTACATCCTGGAAGCGGTGCGTTCGTATGCCACCCTGGGCGAGATCATCGATGTGATGAGAGAGGTGTTTGGCACATACCAGGAACCGACCTGGATATAAAACGTTTATAACTTACCCAGTTGGGGAGAGGATTGCGACTTTCACCTTCAAGTTCGTAACTTCTTATGTTATATATTGCGAAAGCAATCAAAATCTTTGAAGTCACCCATTTCATGGGGTAATCGGGGGTGTTTTGGCGGGCTGTGCCCGCCAAAACACCCCCAACCCTCCCCCAAGTGCGTAGGTCCTAATCTTATTATGAGGTGAGTAAAATGGCAAAAGTAAAAAAATATAAAGGCACCATCGGCATATTGACCGGCGGGGGTGACGTGCCGGGGTTGAACCCCGCCATTCGTGCAGTGACATTCCGCGCCCTTCGGGAAGGCTACCAGGTGATCGGTCTGCGGCGTGGTTGGGGAGGTATTGTGGACCTGGTCCGCGATCCGGAAGCTGATAACAGCATCAACTACCAGGTGCTGACCGAGGAGATCGTCAACCGTGCCGGGCGCACTGGGGGCACATTCCTGCACACTTCGCGCACCCGTCCCAGCCACGTCAAGAGAAGCGATCTCCCCGAACACCTTAAAGACACTTACAAGGATGATGTCAGCGACCTGACACCGGAGGTGCTGAAGAATCTGGATTTCCTGGGCATCGATTATCTGATCCCAATCGGTGGGGACGACACATTGAGCTACGGCGTGCACCTGTATAAGCAAGGCTTCAAAGTCGTCGCCATCCCTAAAACAATGGACAACGATGTCCCCGGCACGGATTACTGTATCGGCTTCAGCACCTGTGTGACACGCACGATCCAGATGACCAACAGCTTGCGCACATCTGCAGGCTCCCACGAGCGCATCATGATCCTAGAAGTCTTCGGTCGCTACGCCGGATATACCTCCTTGCTGCCCACGATGGCAGGCGCCGCGAACCGCTGTGTTATCCCCGAATATAAGTTCAATATCGAAGAACTTACCGACTTGCTGGTCTACGATCGCAACCGCAACCCGAGCCGGTATTCCATCGCCCTGGTATCGGAGGGAGCAACATTTGATGGTGGCGATGAAATGGTCTTCCAGGACCAGACCACGGACGCTTACGGGCACGCCAAGCTGGGTGGGGTCGGCGATCTAGTTTCGGCAAACATTAAAACTCTCACCCCGAGATATAATAACGGGCGCTCGATCAACATCATCAATCAGAAGCTCGGATACATGGTTCGCGGCGGCGATCCAGACGCTATCGACTCGATCGTGCCAATGGCATACGGGAACCTGGCGCTCGACCTGATCCTGACCGGGGTACATGGACGCCTGGTAGTGCTTAAAAACGGTCGCTACGATAATATGCCCATCGATGTAGTTACCAGCACGAAGAAGCTGGTTGATGTAGACAAGTTTTACAACACTGACCGCCTGCGACCGAATTACGCCAGCTTCGAAATGAAGCCGCTGCTGATCATGACCAGCGATTAACTGAGGGCTGCCAACGAGAATCCAATCTCGTCATCTTTAGGCATATACAAACACAGCGACCAGTGTGCATCTGGTCGCTGTGTCATTGCCTTATCTACTTTCTCCTAGCAATCCATTGCCAATTACCGATCACTGATCACTGATTACTGATTACTGATTACTGATTACTATAAAAACGTAATCGGCTCAACACGTACATTCTCCGAACCCGCCAGAAGCTTGAGCTTGGCCAGCAAGTCCGGACATAATCCGGTCGTAAAATTGGGGAATTCCAAAAGGTAGCCGCGACCTTTCTCGAACACATGGAATGCAAACCGGTCACTGCCCGGGTAGCTCATAGCCGTCCCATGGATACGGCGCATGCGCAGCACATCCCGGGTTCGATCTCCGCTGGTGCGCAGCACAACCGTGATCATATGCACTACCTCCGCATCTCCACTGGCAACCGGTGATACCAGGTATTGGCGGGAGCTTGATGTAAGCCTGTCCAGGTCATCCCCGTCGGGCAGCTCTGCCGGGAGCCTGGTTGTGACTTCGGGTTCTTCTTTCGGCTCGGCTACTTCGGCAGAGACAGAAGATTTCTGGCTGGCGGCACTGAGCTGTTCAACAGGCGCAGGTGTGGAAACCCAATCATCTGGAAATGCTTCCGGAGGCGGGGGGATATCCATATCACCATCTTCTTCATCATGATCGATGTGTGCCGAAGGCTGGATATACTGTTCCTCACCTGACTGGTCATCCTGCCCGGGGTCGTCATATGGCGAGTCGTCTGGCTCATGATCTATATCATCGACCTCATCCACCGTAGTAGGACCGGGCGGGTTATCGTCCTTCGCCACAAATAAGGTGAGATCGGTGGATATCTTATCGACCAGCACCTTTGGCTCGGCGCCCTGCGCGTCCAGGCGACCATCAACCAGCACAATTTTATCGTAGCTGACGATCTCAGATACTCGCTGCCATGTTTTGGGGAAGATGACCAGTTCCACCGATCCCTGGATATCCTCGATTGTCACGAAGCCCATTGCCTTCCCGGAGCGGGTCAGGTGAGGGCGGATGCGGGTGATCATCCCCGCTACGCGCACGCGGTCGTTGGCTGCAGCATCAGCAAGCTGGGCAGAGAAATGCGTCACAGCCTCGGTCAGCTTATCCATCACCGGGCTTAGCGGGTGGTCCGACACATACAGCCCGATCAGCTCACGCTCCCAGTTCAGGATCTCCCTACGGCTGATGGACGTGCCCACCTGAGGCAGCACGATGTTCTCCTCGACACCTGTGTGGGCGCCGAATAGGCTGATCTGACCGATCTCTTTCGCCCGGAAATGCGCTGCACTGGCTGAGATAATGCGATCGATGCCGTCTAACAAAGACGGTCGTGCGCCGAAACTATCCAGTGCGCCTACACGGATCATGCACTCCAGGGCGCGCTTGCCGACCTGGCGCAGGTCAACGCGATGGGCAAAATCGGTCAGATCGAAAAATGGCTGGTCACCCCGACCCTCCAGAACCGCATCCACAGGTCCATGCCCAACATTCTTGATCGCCCCCAAACCGAAGCGGATAGTCGATGTGCTATCACTGTGGTCTTCGATAGTAAAGTCCCAGCCACTGCAGTTGATATCTGGCGGCTCGACTTGCATGTCCATCCGGCGGCAGTCTGCCACGTAGAGCGCAACCTTGCCCGAGTCATTCTGCGAGACCGATAGCAGGGCAGTCATATACTCAACTGTATAGTGGGATTTTAGATATGCGGTCTGGACCGCGATGACGCCGTAATCAGCAGCGTGCGCCTTATTGAAGCCATAACGGGCAAATTCTTCCCAATCATCGAAAATGGCTGCCGCTACATCTTCTGCAATGTCGTTCTTCACCGCCCCTTTGATGAATTTCTGGCGATGTTTGAGCAGTTTCTCTTTGATCTTCTTGGCAACTGCCTTGCGAAGGTCGTCCGCCTCCGGAGCCGAGTAACCCGCTAGCTCCATCACGGCAAACATCAGCTGTTCCTGGTAGACCGGGTATCCGAATGTCTCCTTGAAGATCGGCTCCAGCGCCGGGTGGCGGTAGGTGACATCCTCCTCGCCATGCATGCGGCGGATATAGCCCGGGATAAAGTCCATCGGACCTGGGCGGAAGAGAGCAACCATGGCAATGACGTTTGCCAGCTCTTTGGGTTTCATTTCCATCAGCCAGCGCCGCATCCCCGAGCCTTCCACCTGGAAAACACCCGCCGTCTCGCCGCGCCCCAGCAGCTCGTACGTCGCCGGATCATCAGTGGGGATATTGTCCAGGTTGAATTCGATGCCGTGCCGTTGGCAGATCAGATCGCAGGCGCGCGCCATGATCGTCAAAGTCGCCAGACCGAGGAAGTCCACCTTCAGCAAACCCAACGAGTCAAGGATATTCATCTCGAACTGGGTGACGATCTTGACCGGGCTGTCCTCGATCGAGCTTCCCGTCGGCCGGTGCAGAGGGACATATTCAATGATCGGTTTATCGGTAACGATCACTCCCGCTGCATGTGTACCGGCATTGCGCACCACACCTTCCATTTTAGATGCGGTATCGACCAGATCGTGAATGTACTGTGCTTCGTCGTACAATCCTTTGAACTCAGCCACTTCCTGGAGCGCCCGCTCGATGGTCATAGGCTTGCCCGGTATATTCGGCACCAGCTTGGCGACTTTGTCCACCTCGCTCAGCGGTATGTCCAGCACCCGACCGACATCGCGGATGGCTGCCCGCGCCCCCAGCGTGCCAAACGTGATGATCTGGGCGACCTTATCATCACCATATCTGCGGACGGTATATTCCATCATCTCCGCCCGACGGTCATCGCGGAAATCCAGGTCGATGTCCGGCATGGATATCCGTCCCGGGTTGAAGAAGCGCTCGAAGATCAGCCCATGTTCGAGCGGGTCGACCAGGGTGATCTCCAGAGCATAAGCGACGATGGATCCTGCGGCCGAGCCGCGGGCGTTATACCAGATCCCCTGGCTGCGGGCATAGCGGCACAGATCCCAGACGATCAAGAAGTAGGTATCGAAACCCATATTGTGGATGATACCCAGTTCGTACTCCAGACGCTGGCGCACTTCCTTATCGTTGGCTCGCTCGCCATAGCGCTTTTCCAGACCTGTCTCACATAGCTGGCGCAGGTAGCTGTCCGGCGTGTAATCTGCTGGCACCTCGAACAGTGGCAGCTGGTAGCCTTTGAAGCCCAGGTCGACGCTGCAGCGCTCGGCGACCAGCAGGGTATTGCTCAGCGCTTCCGGCAGCTCTGCGAACAGACGCCCCATTTCATCCGGGCTGCGCAGATAATAGCTGCCATCCGTCATCCGCATCCGGTTTGGGTCGCTCACCAGACTGCCGGTCTGGATGGCGAGCAGGATGTCTTGCAGGTGGGCGTCCTCCGGATCGACGTAATGCACGTCATTGGTAGCGACAAATCGGGCGTCGTACCTGCGACCCAGCGTGACCAGGTTCTTGTTAATCGTCTCCAGCTCGGGAATGTCGTGGCTCTGCAGCTCGAGGTAGAAGCGGTCTTTTCCAAACACGCCATAATACCAGTCGAGCTGGCGGCGGGCGGCTTCGATATCACCATTCCGGATCAAGCGCGGCACTTCGGATGAGATGCAGCCTGAGGTGCAGATCAGCCCTTCATTGTGAGCTTCCAGGAACTCATGGTCTATGCGCGGGTAATAATAGAAGCCCTCTAGCTGGGCTGCGCTGGCGATCTTGAGCAGGTTTTGATATCCGGTCTGGTTCTCCGCCAGGAGCAGCAGATGGGAGGATTTTTTGTCAAGCTGGGCGTCGCGTTGCGTCATCCCCCGCGCCGCCAGGTATGCCTCTACCCCGACGATCGGTTTCACCCCTGCTTTCAGGGCTGTGTTGTAGAAATCGATCACCCCGAACATGCTGCCATGATCTGTAATCGCCAGCGCCGGCATATCCATCTCACTGGCACGGTTGACTAATTTCTTTATATTGCTGAACCCATCCAGCAAAGAGTATTCTGTGTGCACGTGCAGGTGAACGAAGGACATAGCCAGATCAGGTAACCATAATCAGGTTGGATTTATTCAGGTTTTCGTCGCTTTCGGGTAATGCGGATGGGGTATGTTGCCCCGAGTTAGATTATAGCACGCCGCGTTGGAGGAGAGAAATTTGTTAAGATTAGAAAATCAGTTTAGCAAATTACCACAATTAGCACAAGTGTTCTAATCCACAAGTTTGCTAAGGTTTATTCCTTTCTACCGCTCTCATTTGGCCATTGGGATCACCAAGAATGTACAAACAACAGACCAGCACACCTGTTGAGGGCGTGCTGGTCTGGAAAATAATCCTTCTCAGGTACTCAGCGGGTAGTTTTGTTTTCCACGGTCATATAATATGACAATCCCAGGGCTTTATTCTCGATCCTGATATCGAGCCTGGCTTTACCCAGCAGCTCATCCGGGATCTCGTAGGTCGCCCGCACCTCACCCCCATCGTCATCAGAGATCGTCCCGAGCAGGATGCCATCCAACCCTTTCGTGCCGGTTTTGCCGATGCGCATGCTGAAGGTCACGTTGGGGGGCAGATTGCTGGTCTTGATCTTGACCCAATCATCTTCCTTGACATCGACGATGCTGAATGTAGGAGCTGCAGACCCTTCTCCACCGGTATAATCGCGCGAGGTTGCATTGATGAACCAGTTCGCTGCAGCGCTGCCGCCGCTGTTGATTTGCACAGCGATTTTTGCCACATCCACCAATTGGTTAGGGATCAGGAAAGTGGTCGTGAACGCACCGTTCTTATCGGTAAGGATCGACCCAACATAGACCGGAGCGTGCCTGCTGTTTGCATAGCGGCTCATGTACACCGAATATCGAGACCTCGCCGCCAGGTTCACACCCCGCAATGTCACCGCCTCATCTTCTTCCACACTCAGAGCATATACCCGGATGCTGCTGGAGGTAGGCTGGGCGGTCGGCTCTGTGCTCCCCCCACTGCCAGTGTAAGAAACACACAGTTTCTGTCCCGGGTAGATACGGCTTGGGTCGTCCAGATCGTTGGTATCTGCTAATATTCTCCAGTTGGTGTTGTACACCCGAGCGATCTGCACCAGGTATTCACCCCGCTGTACAGTATGCCACTGCGTGCAGCTTGCTGCAGCAGATACTGGTTGCGCGATAGCGGCCAGGAGAAAGGACACGGTCATCAAAACTGCCAGGAGGATAGATATTTTATTTTTTGTTGACATTTTGCACCTCAATTCTTATTTGCTTATGCTTGCTTCGCCCAACGCTGGTCGCTGTTCAGCTGTCACATCGTTGGCTCCAACCTGTACAGAGTATAGCGATGTACTGTCATTTCTTCATCTGCTATAAGGATGAATTCTGAATCGAATATCGAGGTAATCATTCTGGCATTGCTAATATCCTTCTAAAGTAGGACATCTGTCTCTAACATATCTCTTATATCGCTGTGCTATAATGCGACCCGAGAGGTGCTAATTCATGCTGAAGAAAATCGTAAAAATCCTGGGGGGTGACCCGAATAAAAAAGCTATTGAGAGTCACTCGCTAGTGATAGAGCAGATTAACGACCTGGAAGCCGAGTACGAAGCGCTGGGCAGCGAAGCGCTGCGCGCCAAGACAGGCGAGTTCCGCACACGATTGGCCGAAGGGGAAAGGCTGGACGATATCCTTCCCGAAGCGTACGCTGTGGTGCGGGAGGTGAGCAAGCGCACTATCGGTCTGCGGCACTACGATGTGCAGCTTATCGGAGGCATCGTACTGCACCAGGGAATAATTGCTGAGATGCGCACCGGCGAAGGCAAAACCCTGGTCGCGACCCTGCCCCTGTACCTGAACGCGCTGACCGGCAAAGGCACCCACCTGATCACCGTGAACGACTATCTGGCACGGCGAGACGCCCGCTGGATGGCGCCGATCTACAATATGCTCGGGCTTAGCGTCGGCGTGCTGCAAATGGCATCCCGAACCGAGAACGGGAAGAAAGCATTCATCGTCGACCTGGAGCGCGAATCCCCGCATGAGGATCAGCACCAGCTGCGTATGGTGCCCCGTGCGGAAGCATATGCTGCCGATATCACATACGGCACCAACAGCGAATTCGGCTTCGATTACCTGCGTGACAATATGACCATGCGCCTGGAGGACCGGGTGCAGCGCAGTCACCACTACGCCATCATCGATGAGGTGGACAATGTGTTGATCGACGAGGCGCGTACACCATTGATCATCTCCGGTCCAGCGCAGGATGAAGGTGAATGGTACGTTCGCATGTCGCAGGTGGTGCGCCAGCTGCGTTCTGAAGATTTAGAGATCAGCGAGAAGGATCGCAACGTTACCCTGACAGAGACCGGTGAAGTGCGTGTCGAAGAGCTGCTCGGTATGGCGCTGCGCGATCCTGACCGCCCGGAAGACGTGACTCTGGAGCAGGCGCGCATGCTTGGCTATCTGGAACAGGCGCTGAGGGCTGAGTTCCTTTTTCGCCGCAATAAAGACTACCTTGTCCAGGCAGGCAAGGTCGTGATCATTGACGAGTTCACCGGGCGGTTGATGCCCGGTCGGCGCTGGTCGGATGGGCTGCACCAGGCAGTCGAAGCCAAAGAAGGCGTGCGCGTACAGGAAGAGAACGTCACCTACGCCACGATTACCATCCAGAACTACTTCCGAATGTACGAGAAGCTTGCCGGCATGACCGGTACGGCAGTAACCGAAGCAGAGGAATTTTCTGAGATTTACAAGCTGGAAGTGTTGGCAATTCCGACTAACCTCGAGTTCGTGGCATCCCGCGAAGGCAGCGAGCTGGACGAGGTGGAGTTCCGCGACCCTGACGGCTATAAGTTCAACTTTTACGCCCGCCACGACGACCCCGAGCAGAGCCCGGTCTTCTGGCGGCGGAAAGACTACCCGGATGTCATCTACCGCACCGAAGAAGCCAAATTGAGAGCCGTCACCAACGAGATCGTCCATCATCACGTCCAGGGGCAGCCGATCCTACTCGGAACGACCTCTGTCGAGCTCTCAGACCGCATCTCCAACCGGCTGCGTGCTGAGCCGCTGCGCCGCCTGGCGCAGGTCAAGCTGCTCCGGCAGAAATGGTTCGAGAGCAACCAGCGTGAAGAGGACGGGCGCCAGGTAGAAGAACTGCAGTTTATGAATGCGCCCCTGGATTCCCTCGATATATCCGCAATGCGCAAACTGTCACGTGACCTGAACATCTCTTTCAACCCCGAAGATCAAGATAACATCCAAACCCTGCTCCGCGTCTTCAGCCTGGATGGATCGGGAGAGGAACGGCTGGTTTCAGCTTTAAAAGCCGGCATAACCCACCAGGTGCTGAATGCCCGCAAGCATACAGAGGAAAGCCAGATCATTGCCGGGGCAGGCGCCTTTGGAGCGGTGACAATTGCCACCAATATGGCCGGTCGTGGAGTCGATATCAAGCTGGGCGGTGATCTGGCAGAGGAAGTGATCGCGGTCGTCAACCGAGTCTTGCGGCGTGCCGGTATCGAGGACGCCTACGACATGACCATGGAAGAACGTCGACAGGCATTGCTCGGGCTGCCTGAAGAAGAATACGGCATCTACGAGGCAGAAGTTGATTATTACCTCCAGCACATGAACGATATGGAGAGTGTGCGCCAACTGGGCGGTCTGCACGTGATCGGATCGGAGCGACACGAGGCACGCCGCATCGACAACCAGCTGCGCGGCCGGGCTGCCCGCCAGGGAGATCCTGGGTCATCCCGATTCTACCTATCCATGGAAGACGAGCTGATGCGCCTGTTTGGAGGCCAGCAAGCGGATGGGTTGATGCAGCGTCTGAAGATCGATGATGATACTCCCCTGGAGGTAGGCCTGGTCAGCCGGCTCGTCGAGCAGTCTCAATCCCGGGTGGAAGGCGCCAACTTCGACGTGCGCAAACATCTGCTCGAGTACGACGATGTTCTCAATACGCAACGAGCTAAGATCTATTCCCAGCGTAACCGCATTTTCACCAAGGAGGACTTGAGCGAGGATGTCCTCGATATGCTTCGGGATGAGATAGCTCGGCGCATCCCGGAATCTCTGATCGATCCAGAGGGTCCATGGAAGCTGCTTGCCTGGCTGGAAGGGATTCAGCCTACAATCCCGCTCGGCAACCTGATTTACCCATCTTACATGATAAAACTGCTCGCAGATAGCAGTCCTGGACGGGCACCCGAGCATCGATAAAAACGCCGCGGTGTCTGCCCTTTTGGATATCGCCGGGAAATCGCTTGCTGCAGAACAGCAGCACTTGATGAACGCTATCGAGCTCATCCTGGTACAGACACAGGACCGCTTGAAGAGCCAGCTCGATGAACGCCTGGAAGCAGTCGATACATTCTTCGAAGGGTTCTCCATGGAGGATGAGGAAAGCGAAGCGCTCGATTCTCGCCAGGTAACGGAAGAGCTTGCCTCTATCTCACGCACTTCCCTCAAGCTGTCCAGCGATCACCAAAAAGCCCTGCGCGACCGCAACGGACACGGCGACCTGGACGAGGTGATCGATGAGGTGCATGCCCAGGTAGAAACACAGCTCGTCAACCAGGCGATCACTCGCCTCGTCGGAGCAGTTGAACGGCGCATGGAAGAGAGCCTGGATGTGACTGCCAACGAGCTCAGCGAACGCGAGTGGGATGAGATCGAAGACCTGATCATAGCAGCCATCGAAGCGCTGTACGATAGGCGTAGGGAACGCCTGCTGGGTGAGGGCGGGCAGATCGCCCGTGATCTTGAGCAAGCATTGGCAAAAACCGATGCTTCCTTAGGCGCTAATGCTATCTAACCAACTGTTGATGATGATGCCGCAAGGATCACGAGCTGCTTTTGACAAGAAAACGCACCGCCGAGTGCTCCTGCGCACCACCCGCCTTAACTATGTTTATCACGCAGCCGAGCTGTTGGAGGGCAAGGAGGATGAGGACGTCTCCCAAGAGGTGCTCGAGCATCTAGAGGGTGCCCAATCGCTGATGCACCGCGCCTGGGGAGTTGCCGAGTGGAACCGCGTGGCATCCCTGACCGCGGTCGAGCTGGATCAAACCGCACAGAGCGTACTTAAAACTGGGCTGGGGGAGGACACTTTCAAGCAGATTATCGCCGTACCGCTCTCCAGTCTGAGCACAGAAGATCGGGAGAAAGCAGTCGATGCGTTGGGGCGCAAAGCGCTGTCCGAGATCTACCGCCAGCTGCTGCTGTCAGTCATCACCGAGCTGTGGGTCGAGTACCTGACCCAGATGGAAGCCCTGCGCGTCTCCATCGGTCTGGAGGCTTACGCCCAGCGTGACCCGTTAGTACAGTACAAAAACCGCGCCTTCGGTCTGTTCCAGGATTTGTTGGGTAATATGCGCATTGGGGTTGTAAGCCGTATGTTCACATACCGCCCGCGCGACATGAGTGCTGTACAAACGACTGTGAGCCGGATAGAAGCTCCTGATATTGACGAGCCGGAAGAAAAAACCACCCCTGTAACCGCTGGTGCAGCCCCTGAGCTCCCAGAGAAAGTCAGCCGCACATCCAATACCAGTAAAAGCCGGCGGCGGCGAAAACGGCGTAAGTAAGTATATGCCCTCGGCTGGATTGCCTGAAGAAGAATTATCCTCAGCAGCCCTTACTCAGAAGGAGATCTACTCTCCCACTCGGCGACGGACTCTCGAATCACCGTCCGAATTTCCTCATCCGGTACAGCATCGATATCGGCGTATTGATCCAGACCGACCATAATAACCATACCTTTTGCAGGCAGCTCCATCAGACGGATTGCACGCGCATCCAGGGGTGTTCCCGAGAGCTTCTCCTGAAGGATTTCATCAATCTGTACAGCAATGCTCTGCGGTGGTCTCTCCAGTGGGCGCGTATCCGGTTTTACTGCACGCGCCACCATATCTATCGGGCTGATCTTCGGTTTTGTTTGAGTGGATAGCGACTCTGCCGCCATATAATCCTGGGCAGGCGTCTCTGTAGCGGTCAGATCCGCAGACAACGGGCTTACCTCCTCGACACCCGCCGGCTTCAGCCATCCCAGCAAGTTATCAAGTTGGCTCACCAGGCGTTCCCTCTGACTGGCACTTAGTTCAGCCGGGTACCGGACGACTTTGCCGTTCACTTCCGGGTAAATTCTACCGCTCTTGCGATCTTGCCAGACAGTCGTGATTTCGATCATATTCGTCCGGCTCTTTGGCAGATCACTCGATTTAGACTCTTCTGTCGCGCGTTCCAGAGATAAGCACTCCGAGCGCAATACCCACCCCAATACCGATCAGACCGATCAATATTACAAAGATAATTTCGCTGGTACCCATATCAGGCCTCCCTTTCGCCGTATACTGGCAGTTCCAACTATTTCAGCTACAATAATTGCTCAAACTGGCGCTGGCTGGCAGTTTGGACAAAAATGCGTTCCCCGCTGACCAACCACGATGCGCTCTACTGCGGTCCCGCAGACCGGGCAGGGTTCGCCGGTACGTTGATAAACTCGAAAATTGTTTTGGAAACCGCCCCCCCGGTAAACCCAGTCGATGCTCGCCCCATTGCTTCGGATGCCGTCTTGAAGCACTTTACGGATGCCGTCCCACAGCCGCCCCACCTGTGCCTGGTCGAGCTTGTTAGAATGCAGCAGCGGGTGCATGCAGGCTATGTGCAGCGCCTCATCGGTGTAGATATTCCCCATCCCGGCAATGAAGCTCTGGTCCAATAACAAGGGCTTGAGCTGGCGGCGATAGCGGTGCAGCCTCTCGTAAAGGAGATGAGGCGTGAATTCATCATCCAGCGGCTCCGGACCAAGTGAACCGGTGACGATCTCCGGGTCAGGCACCAGCCACGCACGTCCGAATTTTCTAGGGTCGTTGAAAACCAGACAAAGACCATTCTCAAAACGGATAATCAGGCGGGTGTGTATGCCCGGTTCACCCTCATCTTCTTCTACCAGCAGATCACCACTCATCCTCAAGTGGATCAGCAGATATTCCCGGGAAAGCAGCAAGACCAGGTATTTCCCCCGCCGGCGGATGTCTACAATCGCCTGCCCCGGCAAGCGGCGTTCGAACTCGTCTATCCCTGGCAGCACCAGTGTGCGAGACCAGAGCACCTTACCAGCAGTGATGGTAAGGCCACAAATGGATGGCTGGTCGCCAACCCCATTGCGCAGGCCTGCGGCGATGGTCTCGACTTCGGGCAGCTCAGGCATAGCTCACTCGTCGAACATCTCTCCTACACTTCGCCCGGCATGTGCCCTACTGATGACTTCACCCAGCAAAGGCGCTATCGACAGGACGGTAAGTATATCTTTGAGCGGAGCCCGCTTCTCAGGAGGAATGGGGATCGTGTTCGTGGTGATCAGCTCCTTGATCGGCAGCTCGGAAAGCCGCTCGACAGCCGGTTGAGACAGAACCGGATGAACCGTAACCAGGTAGACGTCGTTGGCACCCTTTTCCTTCACCAGTTTCACCGCCTGGCTTACTGACCCGGCAGTATCGATCTCGTCATCGACGATGATCACATCGCAGTCATTGACATCACCGATCAAGGTCAGCGCTTCAGCGCGATCGAATTGTCCGGCGCGTCGTTTCTCGATGAAAGCGATCGGGGCTTCGATCGATACTGCGAAGTTGCGACCTTTCTTGGCGAAACCCAGATCAGCAGCCGTCACGACCGGATTTTTCATCCTGGGCAGCTTGGCCTTGACGTAGCTGGTCAGCAGGTGAAAGGCGGTGAGCACGTCGCCAGGGATCGAAAAGAAACCTTGTATCTGACCGGCGTGCAGGTCCAGGGTCATATAGCGATCCGCGCCGGCGATCTCGATCATGTCGGCCACCAGACGGGCTGTGATGGGGACGCGCGGTTTATCCTTCTTGTCTGAGCGGGCGTAGCACAGATAGGGGATGACTGCCGTCACGCGCCCGGCAGAATCCAGACGTAAGGTCTGGAGGGTGATCAGCAGCTCCATCAGGTTGCGGTGAACTGGGGAGCTAGTTGTCTGGATGACATAGACATCCTGGCCGCGCACGCTCTTATGCAGTTTAACCCACAGGTTGTCATTCGAGAAATGCAGCACATCTCTGCCGCTCAGCGGCAATCCCAGGTATTGGGCGATCTCATCAGCCAGCTCGGGGCAGCCTGTCCCGGCGAACAGCTGGATTTCCCCATAAATATTCAATTCGTGATGCAGATGTTGAGCCGGCATGTACGCCTCCCAGAATTTTGGTTTGGTCTTCTATTCCACAAATGATCTCGTCCGTCAGACAACCTCCAACCAAGGATCATGTACTGACCTGCCAGTCTGAACGCAATACGCTCATCAGCAGCACGTCAACATAGCGACCATCTTGATACTCGGCCTGGCGGAGTCTGCCTTCATGGATAAAACCGATCTTTTCATACGAACGGATGGCGCGCAAGTTTGTCTCATAAACGCGCAGTGAGATCCGGTTTAAATTCAGCGTCTCGAATCCATGTTTGAGCAGCAAGGACATTGCCTCGCTGCCGTAGCCCTGGTCCCAGAGACGCTTTTCCCCGATAAATATACCCACTTCTGCCATACGGATGCGCCAATCGAAAAGCATCAGCCCACAATTGCCGACCGCTAGCCAATTTTCCCCATCCAAGATCTCGATCACCATGGGATGTTCATCCCCGGGTCTGTCGAGCATACTCTCGAACCAGCGTTCTTCCTCAACCATCGAGAAGGGTCGATAATGGGCTAATCCCTGGCGGATATCGGGATCATTCAACCATGACGCAAATTGCTGCAGATCACTGCGTTCGGAGGCGCGCAGTCGAATGCGCTCACCATAGATCATAGATGACCACCATCCATTAACATATCCAGTGCTCGCCAGGGGTTGATCTGCCTCTTTACCAGACTACTGACTACCGTTCCATATCTTTCGGAGGTGATCGTGTCGCGCCAGCGAGTTAGAAGGGCAGTTTGTAGAAGGTCGTTCAGCTCGGATTCTAGCCGGTCGCGTTCACGGCGCTGCCAATCTCCGCTTTCCTGGAGATAGCTGAAATGCTGGGCGATCTCATTTTTTACTTCAATGATGCCAATCCCCTCCGTCGAGACGGTGCGCAGAACCGGCGTATGCCACATCGCTGCCTTGTCCTCTTTCAGACCGGTCTCAGCAGCAGGCAGCACTCGTCCGTGATGATAGAAAGCTCGTTGAACCGGGTGGGAAAGCTGCAGCATGTTTCGCAGCGCACGCTCGGTGTTTTCCACACCAGGTCGGTCGGCTTTGTTCACCACCAGGATATCTGCTATCTCCAAAATACCGGCTTTGATCGCCTGGATCTCATCCCCTAAACCTGGAGCTTCAACCACAATGGTAGTGTGAGCCAGGCGGGCGATATCTACTTCTGCCTGCCCAGCGCCAACCGTCTCGATCAAGATGACCTCATATCCGGCAGCATCTAATGCCTGCACCATACTGGATGTCGTGCTTGCCAGACCACCCAGCGAGCCTCGGGAAGCCATCGAACGGATAAACACGCCCGGATCTCCAGCCAGATCTCTCATGCGCACCCTGTCGCCAAGGATAGCGCCACCGGTGAATGGGCTGGATGGGTCGACTGCTACAACTCCCACGCGCCTGGGAGGCTCTCCATCCGCTGGTTTACGGTAAGCGCTCGCCAATTGATTGACCAGCGAAGATTTTCCAGTCCCTGGGGCACCTGTAACACCGATCAGGTGCGCCTGCCCGGTATGCGCGAACAGCTTCTCAAGCGAGGCGCGCCCTTCTGGGGTATTGTTTTCGATATGAGTTAACAGCCGGGATAATGCCAGCCGGTCGCCTTCAAGGACAGCTTCCGCAAGCCACATGAGGCTTTCAGGTAACTGCCGTATCGCTAACCGATTGGCGGATGTCGCTGATAATCTGGTCGGTGAGCGTCCCAGGTCCGTAAACACCTACCACACCCATCTCCCTCAGGCGCGGGACATCCTCATCTGGAATGATGCCCCCAACAAACACCCTAACATGCGCCTGCTGGTTGCTCTCCAGCAGCTCGAGCACCCGTGGCACAAGCGCCATATGGGCACCAGACAGCACAGACAACCCGACCGCGTCAACGTCTTCCTGCAGCGCAGCATCGGCGATCATTTCGGGCGTTTGGCGCAGCCCGGTATAAATGACTTCCATCCCCGCGTCGCGTAATGAGCGTGCCACTACCTTTGCACCGCGATCGTGGCCATCCAATCCCGGTTTGGCTATCAGCACGCGGATCTTTTTCTCAACCATCAGCACCTTCCAGAATAAGGTTTACGTGATTGGATTATACCGCGCTTAGCTGAAGCCTTGAGTGACGATCAGACGATCAAACCGTAATTTTGGGCGTATTTTACCGCCTCCCGGCGATTGGCGACTTCGAGTTTGCGAAGGATGCTGTGGATGTGATTCTTTACTGTGTACTCAGAGATATATAAACGGGCTGCGATCTCACGGTTTGACCCACCCTTTCCCAACTCCATCAAAACATCCATCTCCCGCGGGGTTAGACGGTCAACTGCAGCCCGCACTTCGGGTGGATGATTGTTGCGGGAGAACTCCTGCAGCAGGCGGGACACCATGGTGCGCGAGATAGGCGCTTGCCCGTGCCGCAGCCCTCGCAGTGATGCAAGCAGCTGCGGTGCAGCCAGCGATTTCAACAAATAACCTTTCGCTCCGCTGCGAATGGCAGCTATCAGCCTCTCATCATCAGAATTATCGGATAGGAAAACGACGGCAGCCTGAGGGCAGAGCGCCTGGATGTCTTTGGCAGCTTGCAGACTGTCTCCATCGGGAAGATTGAAATCCATTAATACCAGGTCGGGGTAGAGGTGATCGACTTTATTCAAAGCCGCTGAAAGGTGACCGAAATTGCCGACCACCCTGAAATCTGGCTCTCCGGTCAATAGATTAACCAGGTGATCCCGGAAATCCTGATTGCTATCGACTATCAGTACAGAAAACATCTCGTCCTCTCAACGGCGTAACCGCGGTTTCTCAAGCGGCGCAGTTGGCGGGAAGGCTCCCCTAGAACTGATCACTCAGGTGGTGGCAGAAAGTGGAATAAGGGGTTGTGCGGGGATACCTTCCATCTAATCCTCTTACCACCAGCTGATTTATCCCTTCAGCAATTATATATCAGGGCCTATGTTTCATCTGCCTGGCGTGATTTACAGTTATGTAAAGAGGAGGTGCAAATAACTCCCCCTTCTGGACGGGTGTCCAGACAACAATTCAGCTCGGCTATCGTATAAAACTAGAGAATATCAGCCCATCAAACAAGAAACCGCCCGGTGTGGACGGCTCCCTGTCGCGCTGCGGCATCTTATCCTAGATGGAGGAGGGATGCCGCAGCGCTAAGACGTAAACTACTATCGTTCATAACGGCCATCACCTCCTCTTTGGTGGGATAGCGGAGGAATGCAGCATTTACGCTGACGAAGAATAGTATACCCCAATCACGACAATTGTCAATAGAGACCAAGCTCATCCACATTGATCTTTAACGTACAATATTGTCAGGTTCCCCTCACACTGCTGATCGCAGCCCTTCAACTTCAGGCCACTCTTCTATCGGGTCTGCTGATTGGACGATGTGCATCCCTGCGGTGGCAAATTCACGGTATGCCTTGTCGGCCTGGTCAGTGAAATCGACCAATCCCGGTACGACCACCGGTGAGGTGCAATCCTCCAATAAATAGATTCGCTTTACGAGTTGCGGGTCGTGCTCGAGGATTCCTTCCAGGAGGTCTGCAATGGTTGATGCCACGCAGTGACTCTTTGCCTGACCGGCAACTACCACCATATCGTGATCGATGACAGCCTGCAGAAAAGACCCGTCCTTGCTGGCGATCGGCTGTCCATCTGTCCCAATTAAAACCTCTGGACCGATCGCAGAATAGCTTTCCGTATCCGCATATTCCCCCTTGATGACTATGGATGGCTGGGTGGAACGTGCGATGGTATGGAAAAATACTGCTTCCTCGACCGATGCCACCATTGCATGCCCGATCCCGCCGAGCATTGCATGGTATGGCCAGATGGTCAACTCATACTTGCCTCGCTCCTGAAGCTGGAATGTGTAATGCAGCAGCTGCCTCTGCCCCTGATCGGGGGTCACTCCCAGAGAATCTGCTGCTGATGGGTTGAAGCGCCAGCGTCCAGTGCGTACATCTGTCATAAGACACCATCGTGAGCGGCGCCGGGTGCTCACCTTCTGCGTTGACCAGGTAAACCGGATGGAAAATCTGCATAGTACGGTGAGTATCCAGGGTTACTTGAATGCTGGTGATCGAACCCAGATTCCTGTAGACAAACTCGCACAGCCTGCGGTTATCCTCAACCGCGGCAGTTCCAGACCGGCCAGCAACGAACAGCTCGAAACCCGGAATGCAGAAGGTATTCTGCAGATCGATCAATAACAGGGCAATCTTACGCTCGTCAGCGGCTGAACGTGGGATAGCATACTGCTTGCTCCATGCGCTGGCATCAGACGCCCGTGCCTGGTAATCTATCCGCCACACTTCGCCGACCTTATCAGGATCAAAGTGCGGTGGCATAGGGAGTTGCTTAATAGCTTGCATATTTATTTCTCACAACCATATATTTGCGGTTTTTCAGCCCAGGTGTCTTTACACCCAGCGCCCATCACACCTTCTGTGTGTCGGGAACGGTTACTCGACTGAAGCGTAGACCCAGGTAAATTGCCACAAAATATCCAAAGTAGGTCAGCACTTCGGTGAGCGATGGATTTCCATTATAGCCGAAAAGCGCCTTGAGCAGCGATCCAAAGGTGGAGTTCTCATCCACGATCGTATTGGTGTCCCAGACATGCTCGATAATCGCCGGGACCCAACCAGCTTCGTTGAGCTCATGCACCCCATGGGCTGCCAGCCCACCTGCAAATAGGATGAGCAGCACACTGGTGACCATAAAGAATGAGCTCAGATTCAGCCTGATGCTGCTTGTAAATATTGCCCACCCCAACGCTGCAGCAGCCACCAGACCCAGGATCGCCCCGAGAAGGTTGAATTGTGATTCTGAAGCCATTGCCGTAGCCGTCAGGAACAAGGCCAATTCCACACCCTCTCGGACAACAGCAAAAAACGCCAGCCAGAACAACGCCTGCAATCCTATGCGACCGGTGGCATAGCGCACCTCAGCTTCCAGATCGGTCTTGATCGAACGCGACTGTCGCTGCATCCAGAAGATCATCCAGGTAAGCACAACTGCCGCTAACAGCATAGTTATGCCTTCGAATATCTCTTCCGCCCTGCCCTCTAGTGAGGCACCGAAGCGGATCAACACGACAGCTGCAGCCAGGCTGATTACGGATGCGCTGATCGCCCCATACCATACGGCAGGGGCTAATTCACTTCGGTTCATCTTGCGTAGCGCGCCGAGGACAATACCGATAATCAATGCAGCTTCCAATCCTTCACGCAACGAGAGCAGAAAACCAGGCAGCATATATACCTCCAGAGATAACAATAATTTTAGAGCAGCGTTCAAGAGCACTATTCATCTATGGCTAAGTATGGGCGTACTCAGGCCTGAAATGTGATCATTGAGCGGTGCCGGTATAGTATAATAAATATAATTAATATTTATCAAGATATTCATGTTTAATTAGTGTTATCCCTGGTGGAAAACAAGGTTGCAATCGGGTTGTTAATTTGACTGGTATTGATCTGGCTGGAGAAATGCTGCAATGATCACAGGAGCAATGAGACGTTACGCTGCTGAGATCTATCGTCTACAGGAATATCACGATTTTGTAAGTATCTCTGATCTATCAGAACACCTGTGTGTATCCCTGCAGGCGATCTCCCGGATGATCAGGCGGTTGAAAACCGGAGGGTATATCCTTCACGAGCCGTACCGCGGGGTGCGACTGACCCCGGAAGGTGTGGTTATCGCTTTGCCTGCAATCCGGCGGCACCGCCTGGTTGAGGTATTCCTTGTGCGCAGCATGAAGTTCGGCTGGCATGAGGTACACGATATAACCGACCAGTTCGAGCTAGGCATCGATGAGTTGCTCGAGAAGCGGATCGATGAACTGTTAGATCATCCTACCCGCTGCCCGCATGGTGAGCCAATCCCCACCCCGGACGGGAGAATGCCGGTCCTCGACGATACCAGCCTGGTAGAATCACCGCTTGGAGAGAAGTACCGTATCAGCAGGGTGCGCGTCAATGACCCGGAAAAACTGCGCTATTTGGGGGAATTAGGGCTGTACCCGGGGTCAGCGTTTAAAGCAATATCCTATGCGCCGTTCGATGGACCGGTGCACATTCAGATTGACCGCCAGGAGGTCGTGCTCAGCCACGAACTCGCTGCCGCTCTGTATGTCGAAGAATATCCCGCTTAATCAGTGTTTGTGATTGGCTCCCTCAACCCCTTCCAGTCCGGGCAGGTGACCAGACAGCTTGCCGGGCTCGTGGATCAGAACCGGCAGGTGCTGAGGGCAAATCCAGTGGGTGTTCCCTTTGTATTCCAGCGCAAGTAAGGGGATCTGGTCGCTGGATCGATTGCAGTACAGGCAGGCAGCTTTATTATCTTCCATATAGCAGTAATACCTCACAGTTGATGGTTTCTAGGAACGGGTCAGCAGATCATAGATTTCTAGGATTGGCGTCGTCTGGATGTCTTGCGTGTTACCCCCCGGTACGAAGGCGCAGTAATTGCGCAAATCGAGCACAGGCGTGTATCTTGCATGCGGCTGAGCAGGCGTGGGTCCATTTCCTCCCGCAGCTCTGCAGTGGTGATCACGGTCGGCAGCTCGGTGATGTAGCGATAATTGAACAGTTGGTAGAGCTTCTCCCTCACCCAAGGTGTCATAGACTGGGTGCCCAGGTCGTCGAGCACCAGCAATGGCGCAGAGCGATAGGCGTTGAAACGCCTATCCAGGCCCTCGCTGCTGGAGGGACTGAATGTAGCCCGCAGACGGCTCATTAAATCCGGGATATCCACGAATAAAGCCATGTGTCCCAGGTCGGAGCGGTAGTTTGCAATTGCCGCAGCGAGATGCGTCTTGCCGCTGCCATACGTTCCGGTAAACACCAGCCAGCCCTTGGGTTTCTCGGCATACCTGTGTGCAGTCTCGAAGGCTTTCTCAAGGCTTTTTATATGTTCATTCCCCAGACCTTCATCTTTCCGAAGCGTGAAGGTATCGAACGTCATCTTGTGCAGCAGGTCGAGATAAGATAACTCTGTCTCACCTGCCTCGAGCGTTGGCCGGCGGTAGTCGGGGACCCGTATCTGCACTCTGGTCACCAGTTCCGGATCTTCCAGGCGAGAGCGGATGCGCCCTTCGATCTCGTCCAGCAGCAAGTTTGTGGTCACAACCAGGGGCAGGTGGTTGATGTAGCGGTAGTTCACGATCTGGAAAAGCTTCTCCTGTGCCCAGGAGGTCGCGTTTTGGGTGCCAAAGTCATCCATCACCAGCAATGGCGCGCTGCGGATCTGTTCGAAGCGCTCCTCGAATGTGGATTCCGGATCATCGTAGGAGAATCGCAGCGTGTCCAAAAGGTCGGGGACGGTGATAAACAGTGTCGGAACGCCCATACCCACCGTGAAATTGGCGATTGCCGCAGCCAGGTGTGTCTTTCCGGTCCCGAAATCACCTTGCAGCAGCAACCACCCCTCGAGGTTTTCTGCAAAGATTTTGGAGTGGTTATATGCCAGTTCAAGAGTATCTGCCTGTGCCGGTCGCAGACCTATGCGCCCGCGCGGCTGGAAGTTATCGAATGTCAGGTGCTGCAGTCCATCCAGGTTGCTTAGCTCGAAAAGCCGGCTGTGAATCCGCTTGCTCAGCTCATTCCTACGACAGGAACAAATCTCCAGCCTGCCAAATTCGGGATGACCCACCGGCAGGTCCTGGCGCAGGTAGCCTGCCCCACCGCAAATTGGGCAGTCCGGATCGCCTGGCAGGTCATGCAGGTTCCATCCACCTGCATCACCAGCCGGCTCAGTCTTCCCACTCTGCATACCGGCGGCGATCTTTTTCAGTGTCTCGTCGATTTTTTCGCTCATCACGTCCTTTTTCTTTCCAGCGGTTAAGGATGGCGCTTACATAACGCCAGCTGCGAGCATTGTTTTCAACCGAAATTCGGATAGCGTCTTCGATCCAGTCCGCAGGGTACATCGTCTCAGCATCCTGCAGCTCTTCGGCAATCAGCGGTGTCAGAGCACCGATGTTGTCTTCATACAGGCGATAGATATTGGGGACATCATCCCGTACTTCTACCGGCTGGAGAGCATCTCCAGAGTAGCGCCACTCACCCTTCTCAATCGCCTCTACCGCACTGCGACCTTTGGGTGAATTCAGGAAATACAAGTGCACCGGGCCGTCACTGCCATCCACCTCCGCTTGCAATAACGTGCCACGGTCTACGCACTGCTTTATCGCCTTATCCAGCTTCGGTTCGGACATCCCAATTATTGATCCGGCGTCACTAAAAAAATCTGACCGCTGCAGGTAGCGGAAGTGTCCTTCCTTATGGTCCAGCAGCCAGATGGCATAAAGAGTGACCTTCAATTCATCCAGGTCATCCACACGAGGCAGCAGGTCGTAGAAAAACGGTCCCGGTACGGGGACCAGGCGGACTTTGCCTTCTGGAAAGCCTGGAAATGACATCGATCAGATCTCTGGACTTGCAGCCTATACCTTCGATAAATCCACAACCTGTGTGGCTGCGTTCTCGAATTTAGCGATGCTGCTGCGGAAGATCAGCTCGATCGTACCGACCGGTCCGTTGCGGTGTTTGGCAATTTTAATCTGGGCGAGGTTCTGCTTGAGGGTATCCTTCTCGTAGATCTCAGGCCGGTGGATAAACATAACAATATCGGCGTCCTGCTCCAGCGAGCCAGACTCCCGCAGATCGGATAGCTGGGGCTCCTTATCCGCTCGCTGCTCGACCGCGCGGGATAGTTGGGCGGCTGCCAGAACGGGCACGTTCAGCTCGCGTGCCATCACTTTCAGGTTGCGGGAGATATACGAGACTTCCTGTACCCGGTTCTCCACCCGGTTGCCGCTGCTCATCAACTGCAGGTAATCGACCAGGATCAAATCCAACTGGAACTCCAGGTGCAGCCGGCGGCATTTCGTCCGCAGCTGGAGCGGGGTCAACGCCGGGGTATCGTCGAGGAAGATCCGCGTCCCGCTGAGCGCTTCTACCGCCTGGGTAAATTTCGGCCACTCATCGTCGTTCAGCTTCCCGGTGCGCAAGCGCTGTGAATCGATCCCTGTCTCCTGCGCGATCAGACGCTGGATCAGCTGTTCGTTGGACATTTCAAGTGAAAAGACAGCCACATGTTTCTTATGTATCTGTGCTGCATTCTTTGCTGCCGAGAGCATGAACGCCGTCTTACCCATTCCAGGACGGCCGGCGATGATAATCAAGTCGGAGGGCTGCATACCCATCAACAGCCTGTCCAGATCGATAAATCCTGTTGGAACACCAAAAATATCCTCACCGCGGCTGGCGATCTGGTCGATGCGATCGTAATACTCACTGATCACCTGCTGGATGGTTTGCAGATCGCGGGTCATACGGCGCTCGCTGACCCCAAAGACCGCCTTCTCTGCCGAATCCATTACCGATTCAACGCTGCTTTCTTCTTTGTATGCCATGCGAGCAATTTCGTTCGCCGCGTTCAGCATCCGGCGGCGGATGGCAGTCTCTTCTACAATCCGTCCGTACGCAGCCGCGTGCAGTGAGGTCGGCACATTGCTGATCAGTGCAGAAAGGTAAGCTGGCCCCCCGACCTCGGCCAGGTGCCCCATCTGATCGAGCTCTTCTGAGACGGTTAGAAAATCGATCGGAGAGCGGCGTTCGTGCAGGCGTGTAAAGGATTCCCAGATCCACCGGTGGCGGTGGATATAAAAATCGTCCGCCAGCAGGAATTGAGCCACGTCGTAATAAGCTTCAGGATTGATCAGCACCGAGCCAATAACCGCTTCTTCGGCCTCACGGCTGTGAGGCACGATGGGCACTACCGAAGCTTCGCTCATCTCAACTGGTGTATATTCTTCCATCTCTATGGGCAATTTCTGGGATTAAGAACAGAAAACCGGGGCTGCGGTCAGTCAATGGCTTATCGAGCATAAAACCGAGCCTGGCTTACCCCGGTGAATACGGCCTGGTCCTGAGGCTTATTCCTCTGGTTCGTCGTCCCCTTCCTCATTATCTTCGTCTTTGTCCAGCTTATCCAGGAAATCCTCGAAAATCGAGAGCCGCTCCTCTGCTTCCGGGCTGATCTCTTCAGCGTCTTGCTGAATGGGGGCTTCCTCGTCCTGTAAATCCTGTTCCGGGATGATCCCGGCGGAGTCCATTACGCTGCGTGCAACAAGGATAGGTACATGTGCCCGAACGGCGAGGTTCAGCGCATCGGATGGACGGGAATCGATATTCATGGTCGTACCATTCACTTCCACTACGATGTTCCCAAAAAACGTGTCATCCCGTAGCGAAGCGACTTCTACCCGGACAACTTGAGCGTCCAATACACCAAATATATTCTTGAGCAGATCATGGGTTAGCGGGCGTGCAACTTCTACTTCCTGCAATGCTATGGTGATCGCTTCTGCTTCATAGACGCCGATCCAGATTGGCAGATAGCGTTCGGCATCGACTTCCCGGAGTATAACGATTCGCTGCTGCGACATTAAACTAACCCGGATGCTGTCGATGACCACTTCTAACATATCAGACATCTTTTCACTCTTCCAATATTTACAGGAGTTTGGGGTACTTGTATGTTACCACACTTTCAGATCATCCTTTTCGTTATTTTAACATGCCGGAGTCTTGCTCGCAATCTATAACCCATACGGACTATCATCGTTGTAAGCCAAACTGAAATCTTAAAAGAATCGCTCGAATCTATATCCAAATTTTAAGATTACGTGTATAATGTGACTCCCCTGTGAGTGGGCGAACAGGGGATTAAATTTTGGGCAGGTGAGGATGAGGGCCAGAATTCTCTGGATAGAAGGCAGCCGGGCAGAAGGTCCATTTTTTATTCCCAGCTTAAGAAAAAAAGACTATCTCGTGGATGTCGTATCCACGGGAACTGAAGCGCTTAATTATTTAACCAAGAACAAACCTGATCTGATCGTCCTGCACACGGCATCGATGCGCACCAGCGGGAAGCTCATCTGCCGCTCTCTCAGAGAGAATACCAACAATATCCCAATCCTGATCATCGCCAGTGCCAACCGCCCAAATAAAGATAACCAATGCGCCAATGTTGTCCTGACCCTGCCTTTCACCTCCCGCAAGTTGCTCAATCGCATCGTTCCACTACTGCCCAGTGAAGAGCGTAACATCCTGCATGCCGGTCAGATACGCCTGGATGTCGAACATAAGCGCATGTACTGTCAAGGACGGGAAGCGAAACTCACGCCGCGCATGGTCGAGCTGATGAAGATGTTAATGTCCCATCCAGGAGAAGTGCTCGAGAGAGAAGAGCTTTTCAAGAAAGTCTGGAACACAGACTATACCGAAGATACCAGGACCCTGGATGTACACATCAGCTGGCTGCGTCATGCCCTTGAGGAAGATCCCCGCAAGCCCAAACACCTGATAACAATCCGCGGCGTTGGCTACCGCCTGGATGTTTGAAATCCCGATTTCCCTAAATCGAATATTTTGAATTCTTGTCCAGGACGATCAGCTCCTGTGCGCCGCTGACCCGAACAAACCGGACTGCCACCCGCTCTCCTAACCAATCTGCCTGGATCAGCATCTCTGCAGGTACTTCGCCGCGCCGCGGTGGGCGCCGACCCTGATAAGCACTTCGGAAGATTAGCCCATCCCAATCCGGATCGACCTCCCAGAAATCTACACCGTTAAGAAATGATGGTTCTATTTTCAGCTGCAGACTCTCGTCCTCAACCTTAGCGATCAAGATTTGTTCGGTGTCCGCTGATGCTGAAGTTCGCCAGGTATTCTCTATCTTCTCCCCATCCTGCACCGCCCTGAGCATTCCAACAGATCTATCAACCTGAGCGGATAGCCGCGCCCAGGCAGTGTGCACCGCGCGCCGGGCCGCGTCCACCATCAAAAAGCGCCGGTTGTGGCGCAGGGCTGCAATCCCTGTCGTCCCCGAGCCGCTGAAGAAATCCGCCACGATATCGCCAGGGTTTGAGGACGCCATGATTATCCTCTCCAGCAGTGCTTCCGGTTTCTGGGTGGGGTATCCGGTCCGCTCGCTGTGCATCCGGGCGACCACCGGGAAATACCACCAGTCTTCCGGGACCTTGCCTCGCTCAAGGTCCGGCACTTTGCCGAACCCTGCCTTGGGGGAGGATTCGAAGGTCTTGACTGTCTTCGGATCATAAGGCGTGCGGACCGCGTCTGCATTAAATGTATACCTATCGCTCTTGGTGTAAAGCAGCAGCGTATCATGTTTGCGGTTGAAGGCCGAGCGGATTGGGGATGGTCCATGATACACCCAGACAATCTCGTTCAACAAGCGTTCCGGCCCGAAGATCTCATCCAGCAGCAGCCGTGCGTAGGAGTTGGCATGCCAGTCAAGATGAAGGTAAAGACTGCCCTCGGGTGCCAGCAGGCGGTGCATGAGATGCAGCCTGGGATATAGCATATCCAGATATGCGTCGATATCCGGCCAGTGATCAGCGTATCCCTCAGCCAGCACCCAGTCCTGTGGGCGGCGCGAATCTTCCCCCCGGCCTACCCGGGCAGGGTAGCGCCGGTTGGTGAAGAATGGCGGGTCCGCGTAGATCAGCTGAATGCGGCCTTCATACTCCGGCAGCAACCCCGACATCGCCGCCAGGTTGTCCCCCAGGATCAATTGGTTATCGAACTCCGCTGCGGGATATCCGGCACCCTGGGGATAGAGAATGCTCTCCAGCTCCAGCGCGGCCTGCAGCGGCTGAGGTGTGCTTTTGGAAGCCCAATGTAAGGAGGGCATGAGTGAGTAAATAGGTCAGGAGATAAGGGATGGTGGGGTGGGAGATCTACCCTTATCCCTTGAATCTATCTTACTTTCCGAACTTGACGCTCAGCAGCTCAGCCAGGTCCGGCTGACCGATCTCCTGGAGCTCGTAGCGCACACGCTGGGAGGGCTTGTCGATTTTAATAAGCATGTTCAGATCGATGGGGGTACCGATCAGCACCAGGTCAGCATCGGAACGGTTGATCGTCTCCTGAAGATCTCGCATCTGTGCCTCACCATAGCCCATGGCAGGCAGCACGTCTCCGGTTGTGGGATATTTCTTATAAGTATCCAGGATCGAGTTCACTGCGTAAGGACGAGGATCGACAATTTGGGCTGCGCCGAAGCGCCGCGCAGCCACCCAGGCCGCGCCATATGCCATTTCGCCGTGGGTCAGGGTGGGGCCATCTTCGACCACCAGCACCTTTTTCCCCCTGATTGCTGCCGGGTCATCGACAAACAGCGGTGATGCTGCTTCGATCACCTGCGCGGAGGGGTTAACCTTATGCAGGTTGTCCCGTACATGGATCACGTTCTCTACATCGGCAGTGTCTACTTTGTTGATCACGAATACATCCGCAGTGCGGACGTTGATCTCCCCGGGATGGTAGAGCAGCTCATGTCCTGGACGGTGTGGATCGACGACGACAATGCGGAAGTCTGAAATATAAAACGAAAAATCGTTGTTGCCGCCATCCCACAGTATGATATCGACTTCACTTTCTGCCTGGCGCAGGATGCGCTCGTAATCCACCCCTGCGTAGACGATCATCCCATTTGCCAGATGCGGCTCGTATTCCTCCCGCTCTTCGATGGTGCAATCATGAAGCTCCAGATCACCGTATTCCGCAAATCGCTGGACAGCCTGGCGGGCGATATCACCATACGGCATGGGGTGCCGGATCACGGCAACCTTGTATCCCATGTCACGCAGAACGAGTGAGACACGGCGGGTGGTCTGGCTCTTCCCAGACCCTGTACGCACCGCACAGACTGAGACCACCGGTTTGGTCGATTTCAACTGGGTCGCATTCGTACCCATCAAACGGAAATCTGCTCCGGCTGCAATCACCTGGGAGGCTTTATGCATCACAAATTCATGCGGCACATCACTGTAAGCAAAGACAACCTGTTCCGCCTTTTCGCGCCGGATTAAATCTGTAAGGTCAGATTCATCATAGATCGGAATGCCTGCCGGGTAGCGCGCGCCCGCCAGCTCCGACGGATAGGTGCGGCCTTCGATGTCCGGAATCTGCGTAGCCGTGAAAGCAACCACCTCATAGTCTGGATTGTCCCGGAAATATACGTTGAAATTGTGGAAATCGCGCCCTGCAGCGCCCATGATGATGGTTCGAGTAGGTGGCATAGCCAATCAATGTCTCCTTCTATAAATAGGATATTCTTGCATTACATCTGCTCTGGCGACTGGATATCCAGCAGCCCGAGCGCACTCGCTATAGTCTGCTTTGCGGCGGCGACCAGCCGTAATCGGGCATTCCGGATTTGGTCAGTCTCGGATTGCAGTACAGGCACAACATGATACATACTGTGAAAAGTACTTGCCAGGTCGTATGCATAGCCTGCCATATGCAGCGGCTTATATTCCTCGGCTGCATGTTGAGCAGCCGCCGGGAAGCGGGAAATCAGATCGATCAGCTGCACCTCGTGTGGCGACAAGTCATAATCAAATGCTGCCTCTGCAGGGACGCCCCCGGCTTTACGAAGGATGCTGTTGGCACGCACGTAGGCATTCTGGATGTACGGTCCTGTGCGACCATCAAAATTGAGCGCACTCTCCAAATCGAAGACGATATCCTTGTTGTTATCCACCGACAGCATGGCATAGACTAGGGCACCCAAACCCACCTGGTGCGCGGCGGTCTCGCGCTGGTCTTTCGGCATGCTTGGGTTTTTCTCGGCGATGACCGCCAGCACCCGCCGGATCGCCTCGTCATAGACGTCCTTGTAGAGCGCCAGCCGCCCTTTGCGAGCCGACATCGCCCCTTCCGGCAGGCTGACGAAGCCGTATCCCAGATGATAACATTTCTCTGCCTGCGGGAATCCCATCAATTCCAGGATTTTATAGGTCTGCTGCATGTGCAGGCTCTGACGCACGTCGATCACGTAGATCGAGCGGTCGACATGATAGCGCTCGAACTTCACCTTCGCCAATGCCAGGTCTTTGGTCAGGTATAAGGTAGTGCCATCGCTGCGCAGGATGACATTGGTGCGGTATTTCTCTTTCTGCAGACCCAATTTCTCGTCGATCCGCACCAGCACCGCCCCACCTGTGGGGCGCTCATCATCAGCTACACCTGACGCGACCAGCTCTTCTACGATCTGCTTGGCTGGATCATCCACTTCGCTCTCGAAGAACCACACATCCATGTGGATATCCAGCATATCCAGGATGGCATCCAGCTCATCCAGGCTCCACTGGCGCGTGCGCTCCCACACCTCCCGTACTTCTGGATCACCGGCATCCCAACGCCGGTAGATCTCCCGCCGCTCGGAATCGTAAGCCTCGCGCTGGGTTTGCTCGGCTGGTGTCTCATTTTCCTTTGGCTCCAGCAGCTGATTGGCTTCGATATAAATCTTCAACAGCCACTGCCCGCGCTCGTGGATGCCCTCCGGCTCTTGCCCCTGGTAGAACTTCATATACGCCCAGACAATGGTGATCACCCCCAGACCAATATCGCCAGGATAGGAAGCGCGAATGGTATCAAAGCCGGCAAACTCAACCAGGCGCGCCAGAACTTCACCCAGAATTGCATTGCGAAAATGCCCCATATGAAATGAATGGTGGGTATTGGGTTGGGCGTACTCGACCATGATGCGCTCACCCTTGGGAGCACCGCGTCCGTAATCCACCCCCTGTGCCAGCACCGTATTGACCACCCGCTTAGCGTACTTGCCGGTCGAGAAATACAGGTTCAGGTAGCCGCGCACTGCGTCCACACGCGAGAAACCCTCCACGCCGGACAGAGAAGCCGCTACCGCTTCACTGATCTCCTGGGCACGCTGCTGGACGTTGATCCCCTTCCCGGTACGTTCCTTGACCAGGCGGCTCTCCAAGGCAGCCAGCTGGAAGAATGACGTCGAGATGCCCCACTCGCCGGCGAACGGGATCGGCGTCCAGGTGATCTCATCCGGAGATGGCAAACCGGATTCCCTGGTATATGCACGTATGGCCGATTCAACTACATTTTGTTCTGGTCCGAACATCCGTAATTTTCACCCTATCCGGCAAAAAGCGGGAGCAGACCAACGGCTCCCGCTTGTGTAGATAATAATTCCAGTATGTTAATCGCCGCAGCGCGGCTCCAGAATGGATTGGTTATGCTTCCTGCTTTTCCAGCTGGGCAAGACGGCGCATCAGGCGGCTTTTCCGCCGAGAGGCGTTATTCCTATGCAGAACGCCTTTTTCAGCTGCTTTGTCCAGGGCGCTGATGGCGGCAAGTGTTGTCAGGCGTGCCTCTTCCAGATCTTCTTCTCCAAAGGCAATGCGGGCTTGCTTGATAAACGAGCGCGCGCGTCCTTTGAAGTGACGGTTGCGCAGCCGGCGCTTCTCGTTTTGTTTATTGCGTTTTATTGCAGACTTTATGTTTGCCAATCTAGTGCCTCCAAATAATAAATCCTAAATCCGCGGCCTTAGATTTTACTTGAGGTGGGCGATTTTGTCCAGGAAAACTCGGAATAATTGTATAATGCCAGACATTCGTAAGTGAATAAGTGGATTACACTCAATTTCGTCACATTTTTATAAATACCTCGTCATAAGTAGTGAGAAACCATGCGCATGGTAACAACAACACTGTCGAACACACAAACCGTCGATAAAAGCATGCTGGTTGGCATTTACGAACAGCATAACCCAGAGTTATATCGCTATGCCTATCGCCTGCTTGGAGACCGATATTTAGCAGAGGACTGCGTTGCCGAAACGTTCAGCCGGTTCCTGAACAGCATTGTTAAACGCCGGGTCTCAATCGATAATATCCGGGCATATCTATTCAGGATGGCACATAACTGGATCAACGACTACTACCGAAGCCAGACATCGGCATCCATAACCCTCGAGGGCGACCTTCTGGAGGATGGCAGCAGTAATCCAGCTAGGGTAGTCGCAGCGGAAATGGAAAGAACACAAGTACGCAGAGCGATTATGCAGCTGCCAGAAGACCAACAGAGAGTGATCGTATTGAGAATGCTGGAAGGATGGACGCATGAGGAAGTCGCAGCAATGTTAGGCAAGTCACCAGAAGCTACGCGAGCACTGCAGTACCGGGCATTGAAAACCTTACGGCAATTGTTAATTGAGCAGGAGGCCTGAGATATGGCTACAAGAGAGAATTTTGAAGAATATAGAGACCACGAATTAGAAGAAATGATCATGAAATTACGCCCGGTAGAGGCCAGAGATCCTGGCATGGTGCTCAATGGACGCGCCAGCTTCGAAGCCGAGTTAGACCGCCAATACGCCAACCCTGCGAGCAGCTGGCTTGCCGGGCTGGTAGGATTCTTATCAAGAAGAAAACAGCCGAAGGAGACTAATTCCATGTACGGTATATCCCCCCGATTTGTATTTTCCTCCCTGATCGCTGTCATCGCAGTACTGGCTCTGCTATTCGGTAGCGCCAGCGCAACGGTATATGCTGCCCAGTCGGCACTGCCAGGAGACGCCCTTTACACGCTCAAGACCGGTCTCGAGCAAACCCAGGTCAATCTTTCGCGTGACGCGGCCGACCGCGCTCAGCTTCATCTTGACTTTGCGGAAAGACGCCTGGGCGAGACTGCCGCATTGATCCAGGAAGGACGGTTTAACGATATCTCCGCTGCAACGACCGAGTTGGAGTTCCACATCCAGCAAGCCATCGGAGAGCTACAGGCCGTTGCCCTCGGAGACCCCGCCCGTGCAGAAGAGCTGGCTGGAGATATTGCTTCAGCGCTGACCCGCTATGCCAGTACATTGAGCGGCATGTTGGCCAAAGTGCCTGAAAACGTCAGACCGGATATGGCCCACGCGATCCAGGCCTCGCAGTTCCCTGGCACAAGCAGCTCCATGGATGACAGCCAGGACGAGATCGAATTCAGCGGCGCGGTCGAAGAGATCGCACCCGACGCATGGCTCGTCGCCGGTCAGGTGGTAGCCATCGATGCTGAAACTGAGATCGAAGGCGACATCCAGGTAGGTGACATCGTCAAGGTACACGCCACACAGAATGATGATGGCAGCCTGATAGCTCGCGAAATCGAGCTGGTCGAAGATGGCGATGATAACGAGAACGAGAACGAGAACGACAATGGCAACGAGAATGACAACGATGACAACGGCAATGAGAATGAGAACGAGAATGACAACGATGACAACGGTAATGAAAATGACAACGACGACAATGGCAACGAGAATGAGAACGACAATGACGACGACGGCAACGAGAATGAGAACGACAATGACGACGATGGCAATGAGAACGAGAATGACAATGACGATGATGACATGAACGACAATGATGACAACGGCAACGAGAACGAGAATGACAACGACGATGACGATGATAACGAGAACGACAACGATGATAACGAGAATGACAACGACAACGACGATGATGACGACAACGAGAATGACAACGACAACGACAATGAGAATGAGAATGGATAGTCGCCGGAACAGCGCTGGCGAGGGTTCTTTGTGATCATCATCACTGGTAGATAAATACCCGAACCTTCTTATGAGACTGCAGATCGGCCGGGAACAGTCTGCAGTCTCTGTCTTCAAGGTAGTCTTCGATGAGCAGCGAGCCCGAGCGAATTCCTCTAATCGGTAAACCTATCTCCAAAGGTCTGTCTGGGTACAGCCGCTCAAAGGCAAGCCAGGCTGCGCGGTCTTACCGGTCCAGCCTTCTTACAGCCCTGCTCCTGGCGGGATTATTGGCAGCAGGTCTGCTCCTGGTACAGTTCGCCAGCCCTGATCTGGCTGGAACGGATGGCTACTACCACATCAAATTCTCTGCATTGATGCGCCAGGAGGGGCTGCAGCCGGCATTCCCCTATCTGCCGTTGAGCATCCTGAACCCACGCGAGTTTTACGACCACCATTTTCTTTATCACGTGGCATTGATCCCGTTTACATTTGGGGATCTGCGGTTGGGAGCAAAACTAGCCAGTGTGCTTTTTGCAGGCATGGCATTCATGTTGATCTGGATGCTCCTGCAGCGGCGTCGCGTACCGTATGCTTTCTTCTGGACGCTGGCTCTGCTGGCGTCCTCGGAAGCCTTCTTATACCGTATGAGCATGGTGCGGGTGCAGTCGCTCTCACTGGCTTTGCTCGTTTTGGGGCTTTATTTAGCCCTCGAACGGGAGCATATTTACTTGCTGCCTCTGGGGTTTATCTATGTCTGGCTGTACGACGCGTTCCCTTTGCTGCTGGTCGTCGCCGGATCCTACACCATCGCTGCCTGGCTGACCGAAGGCAGGTTAGATGTGAAGCCCTTGCTCTTTTCTGGCGCCGGCATCCTGCTCGGAATGGCGGTTAACCCTTATTTCCCCTACAACATCATCTTCGTTGTCCAGCACATCCTTCCCAAGCTAGGTGAAGCAACGGCCGTGCGGGTTGGCAGCGAGTGGTATCCTTACAATACCAGCCAGCTGCTGGAGAATTCCCCTCTGACCCTGCTCGCATTCATCGGCGGCGTGTTCGCCCTGGGCTTGCACGGCAGGCGTATGAATATCGAAACGGCTGCCAGCCTGATTCTGGCGGTATTGTTTGGTTATATGACCTTCCAATCTCGCCGGTTCATCGAATATTTTCCGCCCTTCAGCCTGATTTTTTGTGCATTTGCCTGGACGCCGTTATTACCGAAAGGTAAGGGAGAAAGCGAGGAAGCCGTCAGTCAGTCCGGGATGAACATCTACCCGAGTGCGACAGCCTGGCTGCGGACGCACGTACCGCTGGTGCTGCTGGTTTTTGTTCTCTCAGCAGGATTATGGATAACTCTGCCCGCGGCGCGTGACAGTATTCAGTCATCGAAGCCGTACCAGCGCTATCAGCAGGCGGCTACCTGGTTAGAGGCGAACACTCCATCGGGGGCACGCATTTTCCAGACCGATTGGGACGATTTCCCACGCCTGTTCTATTACAACACCCATAACACCTATCTAGTCGGGCTGGACCCCACCTACATGCAGCTATATGATGCCAGTCTGTATGATGATTGGGTCGAGATTACTGCTGGCGAGGTCGATGCACCCTCCGGTGAGATCTACGGGCGCTTCGGGGCAGAATATGTCTTCAGCGACTTGAAACACAAAGCTTTCATCAAAGCTGCCAATGCCGACCCCAATCTGGAAGAGCTCTACCGGGACGAGGAATCTGTAATTTTTCACGTAACCCCTTGAAAACTAGTGGATTTATTTTCCCTCTTGACATTAACGTAACGTAAAGGTGTATGATTGGGGGCAATGAGGTATTGCCATGACATACACCATCAAGGAAATTGCCGACCTGGCAGGTGTGACGACGCGCACACTGCGCTACTATGATGAGATCGGTCTGCTGAGCCCGGCAGACACTGGCGAGAACGGCTATCGCTATTACGATCAGGGCAGCTTGCTGCGCCTGCAGCAGATCCTGTTCTTTCGGGAGCTGGATGTCCCGCTGAAAGATATCCATCTCATCATGACCCGTCCAGATTTCAACTTGCTGCAAGCGCTGGAAAACCACCGCCTTTCGCTCAAAAACAAGCTGAACAGGTTAGACAGTCTGATCGGTACGATCGACCAGACGATATCAATGATTAAAGGAGGCAAGATGATGAGTGCAGAAGAATATTTCGAGGGGTTTGATGAAACCCTTTATGAAGAGGAAGCCAGACAGCGCTGGGGGAATACGCCCCAATACGCAGAGTCACGGAAGAAATGGGCGAGCTACAGCAAGGAACAAAAGGACGCTATCAAGGCCGAAGGCGGTCGCATAACAATCCGCATGGTCAGCCAAAATCCAATCGCCTCGCCCACAGACCCGGATGTGCAAGCTGCGATCGGTGAGTACCACGCTTACATCAATGAGTATTTCTACACCTGTGAGGTTGAGTTCCTGCGAGGGCTGGCTGATATGTGGGTGGAAGACCCGCGCTTCGCGGTTAATTATGAACGTATCCGCCAGGGTGGAGAGGAATTCGTTCGGGAAGCCGTCCACATATACTGTGACCGGAATAGAAAACCGGCTGATTCAGTTGACACTGGCGCGACAGAATAGTATGATGATAACAACTCAGGCCGGTCGGGCGATCGCGGCCTTACAAGTTAAGGTCGAGGAAAGTCCGCACTCCACAGGGCACGGAGCCGGGTAACACCCGGGATGGGGGCTGGGCAACCATGTTGCCCGGCTTACCCATCGGAACGGGCCACAGAGACATACCGCTGGCTCACAGCTTCGCTATGAGCTGGTAAGGGTGAAAAGGTGGTGTAAGAGACCACCGGCGTCGGCAGCAATGCTGGCGGCCAGGCAACCCCCTCCGGGAGCAAGGCCAAGCAGGGACGATCGCCGGCAGCCTAAAACTGCTGGCGGGGAGGCTGTCCGTCTCCCGCCTGCAGGACAGACGCAGTCCCGGGTAGGCCGCACGAGGTGCGCCGAGAGGCACATCCCAGATAGATGGTCGCCGGCTTATTAATAAGCTTACAGAATGCGGCTTATAGACCGACCTGGGTTTTTACCAAAAGGATTACGCAGGCAGCGGGAGGATGGAACTTCCCCATGACCTGCGTAATTTCATTAAATGCCTTGAAGATTACCGCCGCTGGGATACCAGCGTGCCGAGCAAGGCATCCAGGATGCGAGCCCGGTATTCAATCGCCGTCGCCACGTTCTGTTGGTGCAGCTCGAATAACGTGATGTCCACTTCCAGCGTACCGCTATCATTCGTGCGCATCGGCAGCACAGCTTCGCTGTCCCCATCCAGCTTGATCTCCGTGCGGGCAACTGGTTTGGCGCCTTCAAAATCGACATCGCCGCCTTTTCCAATTTCGACGTACTTGGTCTCTACCAGCATCGAGGCAGCGTCCTGGACGTATTTGGCAACGCTCGAAGCAGCATTGCGCAGTGCAATTTCATATTCACTCGGCATTATTCATCTCCTGGTTGGTAATTTCCCGATATTTCTCAACATCCTTCAGTATCTGGTTGACCAGCTTCCACGCGACCGGCAGTGCCAGCACAGCACCGGCAGGGTTGGTTAGCAGAACCGCCAGTTTGGCCGCACTCTGGATGGTAACCACACAGGCATGTACAACGATATTGCGCGAAGCCAGCGCCTGGCTGACAGCTTTCTGGTGCAGCCCATAGCCCTCCGCCTCAATCTGCCCTGCCCAGGCGTTATGCATTTTGCCGCTCCAGCCAACGACCGTGCGACCGGAGAGACTGCCGCCTACCCTGGTTTCCACCCACGCAAAATGGCTGACAAGGCGCAGCATACGCTCGAAAGCGTCTTGGAACTGCTGGCTGGCCTGGTCCAGCTCGCTTTGTGACTGCTCTGCAGCCGCGAAGCTGACCTCATCTGGCCCTACCTCCAGGTAGGTCAGCAGGCGCAGGGCATCCTCTTCCGAGTCGCTGAACGGCTGCGTAGAACTGACGTCGAAGGATACCTGACTGAGAGGTCCTCCCCCGGCTTTCAGCACGAACTCCTCGATCTCAACTGGTGCCATATCCAGTGAAGCCACAGAAGCCTGAAGGAAAGCTCCTCGGCGCTGCAGCTCATCGGCTGCCAGGTCCGGGTCCGCGGGCAGGTCCAGCTCCCACACAGCAGCCTCATCCTGCGATGCGCCTGGGAGCCCGAACGAGATATCGCCGTCGATCGGGGGTTCAGCGATCTCCCATAGATCAAATACCTGCGGTAAACCTTCAGTTCCAGTATCCACTATACGCCTTATTACGAGCGGATATTCGGACTACCCGCCCTTCAACAGCCCTGCCAATCCGGAAGCAGCAGAGACAACCGTCTTCAGCAGCTCCGTGCGGCTCTCCTGGGCTTGCTTGACCATATCGATATGCACCTGCCACAGGTCAGTGTCGATCTCGCCATCCACCTCCGGGACGCAGATATCCGTATCGCCATCGATCTTGATGCGTGTCAGGGCGCGCAGCTTTGCCCCGGTGAACTGCCCGGACTCGAACTTGACCTCAGCCATATTGTCGCTGACATAAGTCTTAACCTCCAGGCTGGCGGCGTTCTCCAATGCATTCGACAGGAATTCACCTAGCTTGTCCACGAATTTCTTAACCCCGCCGCCAATATTTGCTCCGATATCCAGGATGCCGTAATCTTCCTCCCCAGCAGGCTGGACTGCCGCACCGGTAGTTCCAACCGGCACAGGTTCATCAGCGGGCAGCTCGGGCTCGGGCGCGGGCTCTATCGATTTCTTCGCGGCAGCACGCTGACCGTTCTTGCTCAGGATTTCAATGATGGCGGGTTTTTCGCTCTGGTCATTCTCTTTATCGCCAACCATGAGGCGTACTGCCGGGTCGCCCATGACCATATAATTCCGGGCGTCATTGCTGGCCGTCCACATGCCGGCTATCTTGACTGCGTTCTGGTGTTCTTCAGTGGTCTCGTCCAGCTCCGAAGTCAGATCGGACGCCAGCTCGGCATAACGCGAGTTGAAGTACTCCAGTGCGGATCCTAATGGGTGCCCATCTATCAATCGATCCAGTGTGCTTTCAAACGTAACCAGGTCCTGTCCAACTCCCTGCCAGAAGAAGGAGTAGCCCCAGGCACGCTCGACATGCCCGACCACTGCCAGCGCACCGCCTTTGGGATGGGTCAGCATACGCTGCGGTAACCGTGAAAGGAAGGCGTGCGGAGCAATGGCTTTTCGCTCCATATATGCCTTGCGGTAAAAGTCATCCATGTGCGGCGTGCCGGCCCCATAACAGGCGAAGAGGAAAGCCAGCATCCCCAAGACGTTGTTATTCTCCATCATGTCGTCTGCAGAGAAGTAATAATCTTCCGGTATACGACCTTTGTGCTCCTTCGGGCCTGGCCAATCCTGGCACAACAGAGCTCCCTGGTGGGGAAGCTGGCGCGGATCACCGGAGGGAAAGCTCATTCCATGGCTTGCTGTGAACAACAGCGCAGGCGCCTGATCTTGAGAGAGCAGATTCCCCAGGTCGGCCTTGTGCGCCTTGGTCTCCAGGGTGGAATTGATCTTCCAGGCAGCATGCTTTTCAGATAGATAAGCGGAGAGCGGCGTTACCAGTTCCTTTGCGCTGAGCTGAGTCGCCCGGTCATCCTGGTTGGCTGCACCGAAGAAGACCGCCTGGCGCGGCAAGGCGTACTTGCGCTTTTCGGCTTCAACCACACTGACGGCATAATGGTGATAATCTTCCAGGCTCTCGAAATGTATCCTGCCTACCGCATACTGCACGTCAAGCTGGTATTGGAACGAATATGGAACCGCTTCTGGGTCCCCAACGATGAGCAGATAATACGGCAGCTTCTCCGGATCGGCCGGACCGGGTCCTCGACCGTGGAACGCCAGGAACTCTCCCTTGGTCTGCTTGGGCTGGTAAGCGCCATCTCCCAGGCATTCCTTATAAAAATGAGCTTTGTCCCTGGATGCCTGCTCGCGGCGATGGTCAAGCAAGGGTTTCAGAGCATCTTTGATCCCATCCAGCTCTTTTTTGGGCATCTCACTGGGGAAAATTACCCCCCAGCCAGCCTGGGACAGCTCTTTGGGGTCCAATCCATCTCGAAGACCATAGTGGTCTTCCTGAGCCGCATCCAGGTCTCGGCGGATGGCAACATCAGTGCGATGGTCTGCGTCAACCGGCACACCGCGCGCCACGCTGGCGATAATCTGCGGGGTTTGGGGCTTCAGGTCATAGCTCCCAGTCTCGCCGTTAACGCCGTTGAAGATCATCTCCTGGTCAGCAGGGTTACTATTCTTTGCCATGTGTTGTATCCTCTTTCATCTTCATCGGTTTAGCAGGTACCACCTGAAGTTGAGGTGGTGCAGCAGCGCAATATCAATCCTGTTGGGTAGCAGAATCGTCATCAAGGGGTTGGTGGGGTAGGGGTTCCTGTTGCAGCAGGAGTAGGAGTGTCAGGCGTGATCGTCGCCTCCACTTCTGGGGTCTGGATCGGATACTGCTCGCAGGTCGCCCGGTACTCTTGATCCTGGAAGAACTGTTCCCATTCAGAGCGAGTCAAATTACGCTCGGCGAGCAGGCAGGCTAGCTCTTTCCAGGCTTCGATATTCCAGCGTGTAATATTGCCCTGGTCGCTACCAGAATATAGCACCTTGTTATCCGGGCTGAATGCCAGTCCGGTGACCGCTCCATCTGAGCCAGAGAATGGATCCCCGATGAGCTGCGGTGGGCTGAGGTTCCATAAGGCAATCAGCGTATTCTCGCTGCCGGACGCTAGCACATCCCCATCCAGATGAAACGTCATACTCGTGACCGGACCGCCCAGACCGATCAAGGGCAGCCCGCTGCGGCGACCCTCGTCTATTTCCCAGAACTGGATCGAAGCGTCCTGGTAGCCAACAGCCAGGGAATTCTCGTTTTCTGGGTTGAATGCCAGGCTGCGTATGGTGACGGTCTGGTTGCTCGATATCTGCTTAACAAGTTGATTTGCAGCTACATCGAAGATCAGAATCTCCATATTTGTGCAGGTTGTGGTTGCCTCATTGCTGCCTGGCTCACTCACCCGGCTGGCCTCACTGCAGTAGGCGGCTGCAAGCCTCCCCCTATCAAGGTCCAGCTCGATGGCAGTTATACGACCCGCTTCTTCCAGCATGCTTTTTTCACCCTGACCGGTCGTGACACTGATCGCAACCGTCGGAACCGGGATCGTAAAGCTATCCTGCTGAGAGTTCACCGCCCTGGCTCTGATAGTATTCTCATCTGATACCCACGCAATTACTTTGCCGTCCTTGCTGAGAGAGAACTGACCCTTCTGCGCCTGAAATCCCAGATCTGTCTGGTTCTCACTGCCAGACGAGAATTCTATATCCCAAACAGTAATCCCCGAATCTGTAGTACCGGCAATGACCAGTGCATCAAGTTCAGGAGCTGCAAGTTTGGTCTGGTCGCCTTTACCCTGGGAGATTGGCGAGTGCAGCGAGCTGATCGCTATTAGGTTGCTCATTACGATCTGCCGATCAAGACCGGATGAGATCAACAGGAGGGACTCTTCGAATTGGCTGAAATCCAATGCCAGCGCCGTTAACGAATGGGCGGGGATAATCTCGTTCAGGGTCTGGCTGTTGAAGTTCCAGGTGGCTACCTTGCCATCATTATGTGTCGTAGCCAGGGTCTGGCCATCTGGGCTGAATTTGAGCCCGGTGATATCGCTGTTTGGTCCCCCTTGAAAGACAAGCGGTGGTTGGTCGGACCAGGCTGATGTATCCCACATGAACAGCGTCTTATCCTTGATGCCCCCTTCGTTATCATCACCCCCACTCACGAGCCATTTGCCGTTGGGCGAAAATGCCAGGCTCCGGATCGGGCCCTCATAAACCTCTTTCAGGGCGTTTTCTTCGACAATCGAGTAGAGCAGCTCGAGCTCCTGGCGGGTTTCCGGGTCCCAGATATGGATCGCTCGATCGCGTCCACCACTGGCCAATAGCTTACCATCCGGTGACCAGGCAACCGCAAGCGTGTCCTCCACTCCTGTTTGGGTAACCCGAAAACTGTTCAGTGCGCCTGTGACTAAATTCCGTGTGTAAACATTAGGCTCCCTGCCAGCGCTGCCGCCGTATGCCAGAACTGTCCCATCTGGGCTGAGAGCGATCGAATATATATCCGAAACCAGGTTGATATCTGCTGTCAAGTCCTTGATTTTACGCCCGGTATTTACTTCCCATAAGGCGATATTTCCGCCAGAGTCGGCGGTGTAAACAATATCTCCCACTGGGCTGAAAGCGATGGCTCTTATGGTGAGTCCCTGGTTCATGTAGATGGTATTTTCTTCTTCTTCTGTTGCCAGGTTCCAGACACGGATCAGGCCATCCGGTCCTGCCCAGGCAATGCGCTGCCCGTCGGGACTGGCTGCCAGAGAGTAGATGTCGATCTCCTGAGAAGGAATGAACTGGTTGTATCTCTCGCTCTGGCGGCTCAAATTTCGCTGCAGGCCGCGCAGCATGGAATCCAGGGCCTGCCCAGTATCTGATTTATCCAGGGCTTCTTTTCCAAGCAGCAGGGTCAGGTCGGTTTTGTCTTTCAAGAAAGAAACCGCAAGCGATGCCAGTTCTCGCGAGCGCGCCAGATCGGCCTGTTTGTTTGCTTTCACCTCCTGGGTCTTCGCCAACTGGAAATTGTATTCTGCCGTTGCCCGCTGAGCGATCGCATCAGCTAGAGCAAAAGTGGCAGTCGCCGCACTGTTCTCGGCTTTTTGAGCATTCTCTTTCGCCAAAGACTCCGCTGCCCGGGCATCTGCCGCATTAGCCTGAGCCTGGATGGCGTTCTCGTAGGCTTGTGTGCTGGCAGCCTGAGCGGTGGAGCGCTGCTGGATTGCCGCCCTGGCGCTGTTGGCAGCCTCCCTCCGGGCTATGAAAGCAAAAACCGCCAGGATAACTGCGATGACCAGCACTGCAGCCAGGACATAAGCAACCCGGCGCACGCGCGCGGCAGCTCGAGCCTGCTCCTCAGCAAGCTGCTGGGCGGCCTCAAGCTTGAGCTGGCGCTCACGTTCTGCGGCCTCGCGGGCAGCATTCTCTCGGGCGCGCAGTTCCCGGCAGTTTTCCAAAAACAGCCTGTCGATCTCACTTAATTCTTCAGGGTGCTGCTCCGCCCATACTTCGGCGTCGTTCAGCGCCTGGTCGCGCAGATATAAAGTGTCGGAGCGGTTCTGTTGCTCCCAGAGCGACGCCTGCCGCTGGAGGAGGCTCAGGTTCTCATTAAACCAGATGGCATTATCATGCCGGATGGGTTGGATCAGCCTGTCATGTGCCAGCTCGAACCAGGTAGCTCCCAGACGCTTCTCGGCGCGGATCAGGTGGGTGTTTTCCAGAGCATGAATGGCGTCGTTGGCTAACCCTTCACTCTCCCCTTTACCCATCAGCACCTGACCGCGAATGCCTGAATCAGTGATCAAATGATGCTCGAACCATTCACGGATGCGGCGCTCTCGCTCACCGGTCTTTTCACCAACGCCGGCTACCCGGGCGGCATAGTACTCAGCCAGAGACTGGTCGACATTGCCAATCGCAGTGATGTCTTCTTCGGAGATCTTATCGGTCCCTTCCGGCAGGTGGCTCCAAAGATTACTACAGACTACCTGGAGCTGAACTGGCTCGACATATGGACCCGGCACCACATCCATGCTTCCATCTGGCTGTTGGACCTGCACCAGGCGCAAATCATTGATCAGCTTGGTGACCGCCGGGAGGCTGAAGTGAACCCCTAACTCGTGTGCGGGTTGGTGGATCGCGGCGCGGGCAGCATCCACCACCAGGAAATCCAACCGGTAAGTATTTGCTAGACGGGTGGGAATGGGTCGGGTGAACGGGTCAAGCGCGGGCAAATAGTCTTCGCGCATGACAAATAAAGCCCAACGGCTGCGTTCACGCAGCACGCTCCCAAGTTGGGTGAAGAAAGCCAGCTTTGCCTCGCGATCGGTGCTATCCTGCGTCAGGACTTCCTCGAATTGGTCGAGGATTAGAACGATAGAATCATCCTGGGGATCTCCAGATGCACGCATATTCTCGGAATACTCCCCCAAGTAATCATCGAGGCTCATCGAAGCCAATTCTTCGACAGGTGTGCGCTGGTCGTCCCCCAGGGCTTCTTCGAGAGAGAGCAGAATGCTGAACATATAGCGATTGAAATGGTCACCTTTTACAAGCCCCGCGGGAGGTTCTTGATTGACGCGCACGACCGGCAGCACGTTGAATCCATCTTCTTTTAAACGCGGTATTAATCCTGCCTGAACCAGAGAGCTTTTCCCAGCGCCAGATGGAGAGTGCAGCAAGACTAGTCGTTCTGCAATCAGCAGGTCAAGCAGCTCGCGAGCTTCCCGATCGCGACCGTATAATTTCTCACCGGTTTTGAAGGCACGCGGCCCTACATACGGGTTGGGTTTGGGATTCAATCTTTCCATCAATGGTGTCCTATGGGTTGCTTTCACTCCACCGGTTGGATAGTTCTGTAATAAAATCTTCCGGGCTGCCCCAATACAGGCTGATATCCGCACCCTTGGCAAAGTAATTCTCGAGATATCTGCGCGCCCTCTCGGGCTCTAATATGCGTCCTTCCTCAGGCTCGATCTGGGCTGCGATATGTGCATATCGATCGCGGCGGCTACCACCTTGTTGGGAGAGGATGCTGCGGAACAATACCCGGAAATTCCAATCGTCCATCTGGAATCCCAGGAAGAGCAGCGCCGTGTCGGCCAGGGCGCGGCGCACCACGCTGGGGATCAGATCTTTGTTGCCGGTCACTCCGATTAAGAAGTCGAAGTAATCATCCTCCGTGAGGACGATCGAGTCTGGCTCATCGATCCGCCCGAAGAGGTGATAGATCAATGGTCGTTCAGGGGTTGGGAAATAATCCGGCTCGCGGTCATAGACCGATTCAACTTGCTCGATGTACTCATTCCAGGGGCATAGGACAACCTGTGGGTCTTTACCCGCATCTATAAGTGCGGAAGTGAGTAGGGTATCGGGATTTGTGGTGATGAAGATGGGCAGCGGCAACTGCGCCAGAGCTTTGTGTGGCTCCATGGGGAATGCCTCGCGCAGGCGTGTGCCCACCGCTTCGACCAGCTGCGCCAGGGGTACACTCCCCTCGCGCAACTCGACAGGTAGGTCCTCGGCATAGCGAGACTGGAGCTCCTTCTGCAGATATTCCTCCAGCTCATCATAAGGCGCGCGTTGGTATTGGTTAATCGTCAGGTATTGCGCAACTTGAGGCAGAGATTCTCGCTCGTGCGGCGCCATTGGATAATGGTAGGCTTCGGCCCACCGTTGGGCTATTTCGCGTGGAGCGCCCAGGAATGGCTCGTACAGACCCGGACCGAGGATTGGAGTGCATTGGCCACGCTTGATGCTGCGCATCAGCGCCGGCCATTTCTCAAATCCCTTGCGCTCTTCACCAAAACCAGGTACATACCAGATGCGCCCGCTCTTCAAACGAGTGAATAGAGCCGGCATCCAATAATCCTGGCGGTCTCGAACGACGCCGCGTGCAACAGCGATCGCACGGTCTATCTGTCCATCGCGGCGCAGCTCCTCGAAAAAGACCGGCATGAAGTCTTTCACTGTCTGCATGCTGATATTGCCCTGCATGGCAATCACGGCAGGTATGCCAGCTTCCGCCAGCTGGGGTCCTAGAGCCCGTAAAGCCTCCCCTGCACTACCCCCCGCACTCTGGCAGGATGCCAGCACCACTAACCTGGGTCGTCGCTGCAGTTCTTTCAGGTGGGTTACAAGCACATTCCCGGATGTCCGAGAAACTTTTCCTTCCTTATCCTCCAACCATAACCATGGTTCATCCTTGACAATTGCACCGTGTCCAACCAGGTACAAAATGTCATATTCCTTATCCCTCAGGTGTGAGATCATGTTATCAAGAGTAGCATTCCCTCCACTGCTCGGGTTCGGTATCAGGCTGGTCCGGATATCACCCAGACCAGCACGTGCTCTTTCGATCTCTCCAGAGACATCCACCACGGCCAGGTTATATTCGTCAAGATCTGCAGGGTTGGCAACCATGACCAGAGCAGATAGATCACTCTTCGGTCTCAGCCTCACCGGTCGCCAGTCAAGGCTGCTCAGATAGCGCGAGAAGAGTATATTTTCGTTGGTGCACAGTTGGGTATTATCCAATGGATTGCGCAGCGTCTCCCAGTGCAGTGAATTCAATTCTTGAGCACCCGGACCGATCAACAGTCGCAATCTTAAAGTTAGACTTAATGATTGGGTAGAGCTGAGCGCCTGAGCGAAGGCTGTCTGCACACCGGGATCGGCGAAGAATGCACGCGTGAGCTCTTCTCCATATTGGTCAGGGCTGTGAGCCAGGCTCTGCAGGACAGCCAGGTCAATATTTGCCTGGATTAATTGGTCCTGACCCAGCCTGATATCCGCATCCGATTCTGGCTGGTTGTAGCGAAAATCGACTGAATACGGACCCGTCCCCTGGCGATGTAAGCTGATCTCTAATTCAGCATATCCTGACATAATTACGACCTATGAAAATAGTACGCGCCACCCCGCGGCGCGGAATAACCCCGGCCTCAGAATTCTGGCGGGTTGCTCTGGAATTCCGGGAACTGTTGCACTGGGATGCTTGCAGCAAAGACAAGATCCTGAACCAGTGTTCGCCCCCAGCGTTTGCCGATATGAGCAGCGTTCGATCTCTATGAAAAGTATATCCTTCCGCATTACCCCACAGATGCGAGAGGGGATTAATATATTGGAACTTACGCACTTGAGGGAGAGATGGGGGTGCTTTGGCCGGCTGTACCGGTCAAAACACCCCCGAATCCCTCGTAAACTGCGTAATTTCTATATTTAAAGGTTGGGTTGCTCAGTGGTCGCAGGAACGCAGCACCAATAGGTGCTAAATCAGCCATACTTTACCCGAATATTGAAAAAAAATCAAGCATCCAGAAGATATTGGACTGCCGGATGATTATGGTGCGGTAAAATACTCCTGCCAATGGATCACAAATCAGCAACTTCTAATTATGGCCGCAAAATTACACCGGCTCGGGTGCTCGCTTTCCTGCTTTTCGCCTTCGTCGTGCTCGTGGCATGTTCGCCGAACGATCCTCTGAATTCACTGGAGGATCTTACGATCACTTCACCGCTCTTTTCGTTATCAACAGAAACAACTCCAGAGGCAAGTAAACCTGACCCAGAGCAGCAAGAGGCCGCAAATGGGCATCAGACCGATATCCCTTCAGCCGAAAACCTTACAGCCGAACAGCAGTCAAAAGAAGGCGAGGAACAATTCCTGCTGGTAGAAGAGATTATCATCGGCTTACTGTTCGTCGCCGCGCTGGTTGGCATCGCTGCCCATCGCTTACGGGTGCCTTACACAGTTGGACTGGTTATCATTGGATTGGTGCTCTCCCTACGTGGTCAGGTTGATATTCAGATCTCCCCCAGCCTGATCCTGGCGCTCCTGGTGCCGCCGCTGATCTTCGAAGCAGCTTTCCATCTGAATATCAATGACCTGCGCCAAAATCTTGCCCCAATCCTCACATTGGCGATAGCAGGTGTAGTGCTGACGACGATCATAGTCGGCGTGATTATCGTCTGGGGTACCGGACTGGCTCTGCCGGTGGCACTCGTATTCGGAGCGCTGGTATCTGCCACAGACCCCGTTTCGGTTGTAGCGTTGTTCAGGACTATGGGGGTCCCTAAACGTCTTCAGGTTCTACTGGAGGGAGAAAGCCTGTTTAACGACGGAACCGCGATCGTAGTCTTCGACCTGGTGATCGTCGGCGCATTGACAGGCTTGGAGAGCTTCAATCTAACCTCAGGCGTATTGGAATTTTTGCGCGTGGCGGGTGGTGGAGTGCTCGTTGGTCTTGTATTGGGCTGGCTGGTTTCCCAAACCATCAGCCGCATCGATGACTATTTGATCGAGACTACTCTGACAAGCGTCCTGGCATTTGGGGCCTACCTGGTCGCCGAACCTCTGCTGGGGGTCAGCGGCGTGTTGGCAGTCGTGGCTGCCGGGCTGGTAAATGGCAATATCGGGCCGCGCGGGATGTCCCCGACCACAAGGATTGTTGTAGCGAACTTCTGGGAATATGCTGCTTTCGTGGCTAACTCCTTCATCTTCCTGCTGATTGGCCTCAGGATCGACCTTACCGAGCTGTACAATGAGTGGCAGCTGGTTGTCTGGGCGATTGCTGCCGTTCTGATTGCCAGAGCAATTGCCGTATATGGTCTATCCAGGATCAGCGGCAATATCCCCTCCAAGTGGCGGCACGTTCTGTTCTGGGGAGGGCTGCGCGGAGCAATATCCCTGGCGTTGGCACTCAGCCTGCCGCTCACCCTGCAGGGCGCCTCTGAGATACAGTTCATGGCCTTCGGAGTGGTGCTCTTCACACTCCTGGTACAGGGCTTCAGCATGGGACCCCTGGTACGGCGGTTAGGTCTGATCGAACGCAGTGATATGCAGGAAGAGTATGAGAGAAGACATGCACGAGCGGTTGCCAGCCGTGCATCCTACGAGCACCTTGAGAACAGGTTCCGGCAGGGTCTGCTGTCTGACCATGTGTGGAAGACCTTATCCCCGTTCCTGGCAGAGCACAGCCGCCATCTGGCAGATTCTGTGCGTGAAGTGCTTACCTCAGATCCCAGCGTAGAAGCGGAAGAACTGGACACAGCCAGGAGGGAAGCCTTACGTGCCCAACGCAGCGCCTTGAACAGCCTGCGCAGGGATGGCGTGATCACAGAAGAGAATTACGAGCAGCTGGTCACAGAAGTGGACGCTGCCTTGACGGAAGAACACATTGGCTGGCCCGAACTTCTAGGCAGCCATGAGGTGCAGCGCGCGCCCATCAACCGCTTGATGGCGGTGGTCATACAGGAGGAAGACCTCGAAAACGCTTTCGGCGCCCTGACAAAATTGGGCTTCAGCCTTACCCGTTTACCCAGCAGCGGTGGTTTCTTGAGAAAACAGAATGCAACCCTGCTGGTCGGTCTATCTCACGGTCATGAAGCAGCCGCTGTTAAAGCTCTGACAAAGAGCTGCCGCAGGCGGGTTACCTTCCTGTCCAACCCCATCGAAGGTCTACCAGTGGCGATTGGATCCCCGCTGCAGGTTTCGGTGGGCGGTGCAACGATTTTTACTTTCGAAGTCGAACGGTTCGAAGCATTTTAACCGGCAAAATATTGCACAATTTGAGCGAAAATACCTGAAAAAAGTTGATATTATTACGATTGACAATATTTCAATTTTTTGATAGGATTGGATTCAGCAAGAGGCCAGTAGCAGTTCTCGTTGGAAGTAAAAAGACGGCGGCTCAAGATGGTTTTTCTTGGGCTGTTTTTTTGATCTATCCGATAGTAGAATGACCACCGCCTCGAAATCTTATTTCAACTTGCAACAGGAGGCAAGTACAATGTCCGAAAGAATTATCGGAACGGTCAAGTGGTTCAACGGCAGTAAGGGTTATGGTTTCATCGAGCGCGAGGGCGGGGAGGATGTCTTCGTACACTTCTCCGCGATCCAGGCTGATGGATACCGCAACCTGATGGAAGGCCAGCAGGTAGAGTTTACCGTCGAACAAGGACCCAAAGGTCTGCAAGCCGCCAACGTCGTACTAATCTAATAACCCGAGACCAACTAAAATCCCCACCAAATCTATGGTGGGGATTTTAGTTTTTAAACGGTTTGATATACAGGACAAATTGTATCCGGTATTAGTGACATTAGGCGCTACGTGAAACAAATAAATATTGATAGAATGATCACATAATGGCTTGCCGTTATAGGATTAATTCGCATGATATTCACGGTTTTTCCAGGAGGCTGACAGGTGAGCATCGGATCCAATGGAGACCACGCTGAGCAGAATGTTGAGACTCAGCAGGAGACTGATTTTGACCTCCACCCGCTAGAAGAAATTCTTTTAGAACATCAAGGGCATAAAGGCGCAGTAATCCCGATCTTGCAAAAGATTCAAGAAGCCTATGGCTACCTACCCCGAGAAATACTCGCCCATACGTCCAAAAAGACGCATATCCCTATCAGCCAGATATACGGCGTCGCCACATTCTATGCCCAGTTCCACCTTAAGCGCAGGGGACGCCACCTGATTCGTGTATGTGATGGGACTGCCTGCCATGTCAGCGGTTCCGAGAAGACCATTCAGGCTATCGAAAACGCGTTCGCTATCGAGCCCGGCGGCAGCTCTTCTGATTACAAGTATTCCCTTGAGATCGTGTACTGCGTTGGGTCGTGCGGGCTTGCCCCTGTGGCGCTGGTAGATGAGAAGGTCTTCGGTCAAACCAAGCCAGAGCCTTTTGTCAGGGCCTTGAAGAAATTGGAGTAATACCAATGCCCAAACTAAACAATATCGATGACCTCACCGCCTTGCAAGCGGCATTACAAGTAGACCTTCAGGCTCGCGCTGCCCAGCAGACGGTGATAACCATCGGCATGGGCACCTGTGGTCAGGCGGCCGGAGCTAACGATACCCTGCGTGCCATCCAGAACGAGCTGGATAAGCGAGAGATCGACGCGACCATCAAGACGGTAGGCTGCATCGGAATGTGCGTGAAGGAGCCTCTGGTCGACATCCAGCTCGCCGGGCAGCCGCGTGTGACCTATATCAATGTAACTCCGGCACGTGTCAAGAGGCTGTTCGATGAACACCTGCTTCAGGGGAAAGTTGTCGAGGAGTGGGCATTGGGGATCGTCCCACCTGAATGGTGAGAACCGGATAATTGATGGACCACCCCACCAGCCAGGCTGGAGAAACGAAGCATGAAGGGCAACCAGATGAGCCAAACAATCACTATTGAAATCCGATACCAACTCAACCCCAGTTTCCTTATACAGCGATCTGCCGTTCTACGATAAACAGGTACGTATTGCTCTCAAGAACTGCGGCATCATCGACCCCGAGGATATCGATGAATATATCCTCCGTGATGGCTACCGCGCTCTGGCATACGCATTGACCGAGCTTTCCCCGGAGGATGTGATTGCCATCGTGAAGGATTCGAAGCTGCGCGGGCGGGGCGGTGCTGGGTTTGCGACAGGCGTTAAGTGGGAGTTCTGCCGGCGCTCGCAAGCAACCCCAAAATACGTGATCTGCAATGCTGATGAGGGCGACCCGGGGGCATTCATGGACCGCTCGATCTTAGAGGGCGACCCGCACAGCGTTATCGAAGGTATGGCAATCGCGGCATATGCGATCGGAGCAGAAGAAGGCTATGTCTACTGCCGGGCGGAGTATCCACTAGCCATTGAGCACCTTATAACCGCCATCGAACAAGCTCGCCAGTATGGTCTGCTCGGTGAGAATATCCTGGGATCATCCTTCAGTTTCAATCTATATATCAAAGAAGGCGCAGGAGCCTTTGTCTGTGGTGAGGAAACAGCCCTGATGGCATCCATCGAGGGTCGACGGGGAGAACCGCGCCCCGACCTCCATTCCCTGCTGCCTCAGGTTTATGGCAGCAGCCTTCCAATGTCAACAATGTCAAGAGCTATGCCATGTCCCCCCAGATCGTTTTGAACGGGGCCGAGTGGTTCAACAGCATCGGTACTCCAAAGTCGCCGGGCACAGCCATCTTCGCGCTGACGGGCAAGATCAACAACACCGGTCTCATCGAAGTCCCCATGGGCATCCCGCTGCGAGAGATCATCTACGGCATCGGCGGCGGCATCCCCGAGGGCAAGCAGTTCAAAGCTGTTCAAACCGGAGGTCCATTGGGAGGCTGCCTGCCGGCGTCCGCACTGGATACACCGGTTGACTTTAACTCATTGGTCGAGGCCGGGGCAACCATGGGTTCTGGCGGGATGATCGTGGTCGATGAGGACACCTGCATGGTCGAGTTTGCACGCTATTTCCTCACCTTCGCCTCGGCCGAGTCATGCGGCAAATGCGTCCCTTGCAGGATCGGCGGACAGCGCTTGCTGGAGGCTTTGACCCGTATTACGGATGGCAAGGGTACCCCTCAAGACCTGGAGGATATTCGCTACATCTCGGAGAACATGAGAGAAGCATCGCTGTGCGCCCTGGGACAGCTCACACCAGGACCGGTCATGGCGTCTCTGCAGTTCTTCGAGGACGAGTTCAAAGCGCATATCTATGACAAGAAGTGCCCTGCCAAGGTGTGCAAAGGTCTGATCACCTACACGATCATCGCAGAGCAATGTGAAGGCTGCATGGTCTGCATGCGAAATTGCAGCGCTGGAGCGATCAGCGGGGATAAACGGCAGCCTCACGTGATCGACATCGAGCGCTGCACAAGATGCGGCATCTGTGCCACGGTGTGCAAATTCGATGCGGTTCTGGTTGAATAGGTCACCCTACGATGCTGGAACATCGCTAATAAGGAGACAGGTATTCCATGATGGTAAATCTCACAATCGACGGTCAGGCAGTAAAGGCAGAAGCCGGGAAAACAATCTTAGAGGTTGCCCAGGAAGCGGGGATTGACATCCCGATCTTATGCCACCACCCAGCCCTGCCCCCTGAAGGTGCCTGCAGGATTTGCCTGGTCGAGATCGAGCGCCAGAGAAGCCTGCAGCCTGCCTGCACATTCCCTGCTACAGATGGTCTGGTTGTGCAAACGCGTTCCCCTAAGGTCGTCGAAGCGCGGAAATTCGTGCTTGAGATGCTGCTCTCCGACCACCCGCTGGACTGCATGACCTGCGACGCCACCGGCGACTGCCTTCTGCAAGACCTGACCTATGAATATGGCGTCGTCCCCGAGCTTACCCCTGGACTGCACCACCAGTACCCGATCGCTGACCCCAACCCGTTCATCCAGGTCGACCTCAATAAGTGTATCCTTTGCCGGCGCTGTGTCCGGGCGTGCACCAATATCAACGGCGTTGATGCGATCAGCGTGGTGTACCGCGGGTTCAATGCGCGTATCGCATTTGGTGCCGATACGGATATGGCAAACAGCCCGTGCGAGTTTTGCGGCAGCTGTGTGGCGGTTTGTCCTACTGCTGCACTTTACCCCAAGCTGTCTATCGGGAAAGGTCGCTCTTGGCAGGTGAAAAAAGTCCGGTCGCTTTGCTCGTACTGCGGCGTAGGCTGCCAGCTTATCCTGGAAGTGAAGGATAACATGATCGTAAAGGTCAATTCGGCCTGGGACGGACCAGCCAATCACGGCTGGACCTGCGTCAAAGGACGTTTCGGCTACGACTACGTACACCATCCGGATCGCCTGAAGAAACCCCGCGTGCGGAAATACTTGCTGGAAGGCAAACCGCGAGACGGCGGGCGTGGCGAATGGGTGGAAGTGGATTGGGACACCGCTCTGGATATCACCGCCAGCAAGCTGCGCCAGATTCAGGGATTCCCATGGACCAGATTCGATCGGTGTGCTGACATCCGCCAAATGCACCAACGAAGAGAATTATTTGATGAACAAGTTCGCCCGGCAGGTGATCGGGACGAATAATATAGACCATTGCGCCCGTCTTTGACACTCCAGCACTGTGGCCGGTCTGGCCACCGCATTCGGCTCGGGCGCAATGACCAACTCTATCGAAGATATCGCCAACCAGGCGCAGGCCATTTTCGTCATCGGCTCGAACACCACCGAGCAGCACCCGGTCATCGGCATGCGCATCCGCCAGGCAGTAAAACAGCGCGGGGCGATCCTGATCGTTGCAGACCCGCGCCGCATCCCTCTGACGGACTTCGCCACTCTCCATCTGAGACATAAACCAGGCACCGATAATGCGCTGATCAACGGGTTGATGCACATCATCCTGGAGAAGGGCTGGCAGGACGAAGCCTTTATCGCTGAACGCACAGAAGGCTTCGAAGAGCTGAAGGCACTTGTCCAGGACTTCACCCCGCAGATGGCTGCCGAGATCACCGGCGTGCCCGTCGAGCAGCTCTACCAGGCTGCGGAGATCATGGGTACCACCAGGCCAATGTCTGTGCTGTGGGCAATGGGCATCACCCAGCATATCGCTGGCGTACGCAATGTCATGAACCTGGCAAACCTGCAGATGCTGTTGGGCAATATGGGCGTACCAGGCGGGGGAACCAACCCGCTGCGCGGGCAGAACAACGTCCAGGGAGCCTGCGATATGGGTGGTCTGCCAAACGTGTATCCCGGCTATCAGCGGGTAACCAGTGATGAAGCCCGTCTGAAATTCGAGGCTGCCTGGGGAGTCGACCTGTCTGGCAAAGTCGGAAAGACAGTGACCGAGCTCATCCCAGAGGTCCTGACCGGGAACACCAAAGCGCTGTATGTGATGGGTGAAGACCCGTTGATGAGCGACCCGGATACCAACCATATCCGCCGCTGCCTGGACGAATGCGAGTTCATCATTTTGGAAGATATCTTCCCTACCGAAACAGAGCCATACGCGGATGTGCTGCTCCCAGCAGCCAGCTTTGCAGAGAAGACCGGCTCATTCACAAATACCGAACGCCGCATTCAGCCGGTCAATAAGGCTATCGAATCCGAGGCCGATGTTTGGGAGGATTGGCGGATCATCTCCAGCCTGGCAAAGCGTGTGCTACTGGATGGCGACAGGCATGTCGCCCAGGCCGCCTGGTCCGGGTGGGAGTATCCCTCTCCAGTAGAGATCATGGCAGAGATTGCTGCGCTGACTCCCAGCTATGCGGGTGTCAGCCACAGCCGCCTGCAGGCTGGCGAAACCTTACAGTGGCCTGTGAAGGATGCCACCCACCCAGGTACGCCGATCCTGCATGTCGGTAAGTTCTCCCGCGGCCTGGGTAAATTCAATCCCATCGTACACGTCCCACCAGCAGAGCTGCCGGATGAGGAGTACCCGATGGTGCTGAGCACCGGACGCGTGCTGTATCACTGGCACGGCGGCGAGATGTCGCGCCGCTCCAAAGGTCTGCTGGAGATTTACAGCAAGCCGCTGGTCGAGATCAGCGATGCGGACGCCGAAAACCTGGGCCTGAACGGCAATAAGCGGGTGCGTGTCTCTTCACGCAGAGGCTTCATCGAGGCAGAAGCTTGGGTGACAGACCGCGTCCCACCCGGGATGGTATATGCCAATTTCCATTTCCCGGAAGCCTCCGCCAACGAGCTGACCATCGCCGCACTGGACCCGGTGGCTAAAATTCCAGAGTTTAAGGTGTGTGCTGTAAAGGTCGAGGCAATCTAGCCGAATGATACAGCCGGCTCACACCGGCTTTGAGTTGCATAAGACGATGTATAAAAACCGGAGGCAGTCGTGCCTCCGGTTTTCATCAAGCAAACAGGTATGTTTAGCTGGCGGTCAGGATTACTTCCAACAGGGGTTGTGAGATATGCTCTCTGGTCGGTTTACTTAACGACCAGCCTGGAGCTAGATGCTTCAAGAGGCTTTCACAGAGCGAGACAAATCCCAGGCGAGCCATCTCCATCGAGCGTGTATAACCAGCGTATGCTTCGTTATCACAAAATGGACAGCCTGCAAAGCTGTAATGCAGCCTACCTTGCTCTTGCTCCTGGGAATAAGCGACTTTCATCGATCGAAAGACGCAATCGAATATCCCCGTCAGCCGCTCGACAACCTGTCCCTGCCCATCATCCGGATAGAGCCTGGAGCAAAGGAGTGTTCCAAGCCGCTCTCCGAAATAGAGCAACGCTTCATCGACAACATCTCGCTCCCGACAGCCCTCACAGCTCATCGTAAATTCCAGGAATACCTGGCTTAGATTGACATAGCACCCCGACCCGCAGCCGGGTATCTCGCCGCGCACGATCGCGCCGAGGTCTGGATCGGCTCGCAAATAAAGCACCCTCTCGCCGATCTCGATGTAGCGCATATCGGCGCTGGCGATCGTGTAATTGAACAATGGGGCATTGCTGGCCTGGTCCATTCTAGCTCCCAATAACTTTTCCTGAGATCCTCAATCGCGTCCTGGAGCAGCTAATCAAGAATATTATAACCTCATCGCGCGTTGATTACATCTACATCCTGGGCGTGGTCAGGCACCCTTATGCACCGGATTGGCCTTCCTCTGCACTGTATGGCTTATGGAGCTTAACCGGTTCCGCCGGCTTGGGTGTACGCAGCCGCAGGTTGAGCATCTCCACAAAGACGGAGAAGCCCATTGCAAAATAGATGTAACCTTTCGGGATGTGCTGGTGCAGTCCCTCAACAATCAGCGAGAAACCAATCAGCAGCAGAAATGACAGCGCCAGCATCTTTACCGTAGGATGGCGGTCGACAAAACTGCTGATCGGACCCGAGGCGAAGATCATGATAATGATCGCAATGATGATGGCAGCCACCATTACGCCCAGCACCTGCACCATACCGACCGCAGTGATCACCGAGTCGAGAGAGAAGACCACATCCAGAAGCATGATCTGTACAATCACGCTTGCAAAGGACGGTACCACTTTTGCTTCTGCGTGACCCTCCTGACCTTCTAATTTGTCGTGGATCTCGCGCGTGCTCTTGGCAAGCAGGAAGATACCACCTCCGACGAGTATCAAGTCGCGCCCGCTAACCTCCCAGCCGAAGACGGTGAACAGCGGCTCGGACAATCCGGCAATCCATGCCAGCGAAAACAGCAGCAGCAGCCGCGAGATCAATGCCAGGCCCAGCCCCACCTGACGAGCACGTGCCTGCTGTTCCACCGGCAGCTTGCTTGCCAGGATCGATATGAACACGATATTATCGATGCCCAAAACGATTTCAAGCGCGGTTAAAGTTAGAAGCGCGATCCAAATCTCAGGGTTGGTCAGCCATTCCATGGTGAGGCAATGTCCTTTCTAGGAGGGATTCTTTCAGGTGAACTCCCTGTTACAGGCTCGAGGTCTATACAGCAGTTCGCCAGGATGATCTCGGCGAATTATTCCTAAAGCCCAAATATACCAGAAACTCACCTTCAAGATGCATAAGTTTCAAACGTGAACTCCATATTCTCCCCCACTAAGGAGCACTCATCAATCAACCAGGAAGTCTGCCACCCATGATCGGTGGAAAGATGGCGATCTCATCCCCATCTTCCAGCACGGTTTCCAACTGAGATGGCAAATTCTTGAGGCTGTGCCCGTTGACCAGTAATGCGATATCTGCTTGAAGATCTCCGGTGCGGCTATCCATCAGACGTGCAGCATTCTCCTCCCCAATATCTTGTGCCAGCATCTCCAGCAGCTTCCGCAATGTGCAGGTCGGATCGTCGGGTAGATCGAGCCTGCGATCCCCGACCACAGCGCGGAAAGTCAGGTAACCCTTGATCCGGACAATCATATTTCCCTAAAATTACTTGATGGTATGTTATCTAAGCAAACCGGCATTGGAGCTGATGTATTTGGTTAATATAATTTCGGCAGTTTGCCTATATATCTAACTCAGCAGAGAACTTTTTTGCACGAGCGCTGTATTTTGCCAGTTCCTCGGAGGTCATTTCGTCTTGGAAATGCAACTCAACCTGAGTAAGCGCATCAATAAATATATGCGCGTAAGGGGCCAGCCCCAATACACCGACCTTGCTCCCTTGCTCAAGAGTGATCTTACCTAACATGAAATCTGTGAGGAATTTGTTCTCTTTGCGCAAGATTTTCTTCCACTCCTGAGGTGGAGCAGACATGATGTATTCCGCGATTTCTTTGGCCTTTTCTTCACTGAAGAAAGCCAGCTCCTGTAATTCTCCCTTGTCAACAATCGCGCCGAAGATGAAATCCCGCTCGATCCCCCAGTCAGGCTCAGCTTCGATGCGGTAGAACACCCTTGCAGTCACCTTCTGCAGCTCTTTCTGGAACCTGGGTGTTGCCCGGTATAGTTTGGCGCTCTCCTCGAACCATTCCGGAGTGCAGTATATGCAGGTAGTCATGGATAATCCTCCTGAAGATTCCTGCTGAGTGAATCGATCGCTTCCAATGGAATGACCAACGTAATTAGTGTGTGTCAGTATTCATATCCAGATTAGCGAGTGCTTCGTCCCGCAATGCTCTCTTGAACACTTTTTCCGTTACCGTGAGAGGAATATGCTCTCGAAATTCCACCAGCCTGGGCACTGCGTACGGCGGTAGATGAAGCCGGCAGAAGTCCTGGATAGCCCTTTGTGTGATCCCCCGATTATGACCCTCCTTCAGCTGGATAACTGCCATGACTCGCTCGCTGCCTGGTACATCGGGGTCGGGAATGCCAAACGCGGCAGCTACCTGAACCGCTGGGTGGCGGAAAAGCACCTCATCTACCTGGGTCGTATACACTTTCAAGCCCGAGACATTTACCATATCTTTGATGCGGTCGACGATCCTGAAATAACCCTTCTCGTCCATAACAGCGATATCACCGGTGTGCAACCAGCCATTTTTGGTCAGCCCAGAGCCGGTATCAGGCCAGTACCCCTGCATCACCTGTGGTCCGCGCACCAGCAGCTCGCCGGTATCCCCAAACGGTACACCTTCTCCTGTCTGCGGGTCTACTAGGCAGCAGTCGGTCTCAGGGCATGGCACACCAATCCCTCCTACCTCCTGGGAGCTGAATCCTGTTATGCGTGAGAAGGCGGATAGATTAATATGAGTCAAAGTAGATGTTTCAGTCAATCCATAACCTTCAGAGATCGGCATACCGGTCTTTTGTTTAATTGTCATGGCGACTTCCTGCGGTAATGGTGCCGAACCGCTGAACAGCATTGCATTTACCCTGCGCAGCCCGGCATCTGCCAGGCGCATGAACTGCGTCGGCACACCTGGGATCAGAAATGGGCGGTACTCCAGGATGCTCTCCAGCATGGACTGGGTGTCGCGAGGGTCCGGCAGCAGGATCATACGTAAGCCTAGATGAACGGCTGTATGGTGGATAAACCCGCCATATGCGTGAAACAAAGGCACTGTCACTAGCACCGATGCTTTCCCTTCGATACCACGCAGCATGGGTTTCATAACCCACGGCAGACCCTGCAGAACTACACAATTCCGGTTATAGTGACTGAGCATTACGCCTTTGGGCACCCCCGTTGCCCCGCCTGTGAAAGCCAGCTCGCACAAATCTTCTAAGGGATCGATTTCAACAAGAGGTGGGTCAGGGTCGTGCTCGCGCAGCAAGACGCGCAGCTCATAGCCTGCCTTAGGCAGGGATGATGTGATACCTTCAACATCATAACCTGCATCGGATGTAACGATGAGCCGTTCGACCTGACAGCGTTCTGCCACACTCTGCGCAAGCTCCAGGTGTTCCTCCCGGCAGACGATCATCCGGCTGTCCGAACTGCCCGCCTCGTGCAGCAGACCACCTTCGGTTCGAAGCACACTGGTCGGCACCACTACTCCACCACACTTCAGAACAGCCCAATAAGTAAGGATGTACTCAATACAGTTGGGCAGAAAGATGCATACCCGCTCCCCCTTCTCCAATCCCAGTCTCTCCAGGCCTGCCGCCAACCGGTCAGCCCGTCTCTTCAACTGGTGGTATTTCATCGACCTGCCCTGGTATACCAGCGCTGTTTGTGTGGGGTAATTCTCTGCGCTCTTATCAAGAGCATCGAACAAAGGCACTGCCGGAAATGGGAGCAGGTCACGGTCCAATTTATATGGCCCTAATTGATAACTATCCAACCAAGGTTTGTCTCGATAGTTCATCCCCTTCCCCTTTTCATGGCCACAACTCGGAAACCAGATCCCCCAAGCCCAAGGAGAGCAATCGTTCAGGTGTCGGTACACCGGTCGTTGGATCCCACCCGCGTAGATCGTAATAAGTGTCTTTCAGCATCTCCAAAGTCTCTCGATCTATCACCATCCCTTGCGCAGGACCATTCGGCAATTGATCTTCCATCAACCGACCCGGTAAAGTATCGGACTCTCTGGTGACCCCCTCGCGGGCACAGAGCGCACGCACCAGGTTGTAAACCCTCTCACCGCTCTCCCGGAACTCGGCGACTGTGTAATCCCACCCGGTGGCAGCTCCGATTAAGTCGACGATATCCTCCGCCGTGAGCAGCACTCCCATGAATTTACAGCCGCCGATCGAATCGAATACTGTCAGCGCGTTTTCCATATCCACCAGGACCTGGACTTCCTGAGGGTCAGCGACGAAAGGATCCCTGATGCTGCTCTCATCGACGATCAAGAAAGGTACATCAATGAAAGTCGGTCCCTGAACGTACCCGGTCATGTGATCACCACCACGGTTTGCAGTCACGTATCCCAACCCGGTGATCTTAGCCGCCCGTGGGTCGTAAGCCGGCAGCTCAAGTCCCTTTACATGGATAGCGAAGTGCTCGCTGCCTTGTCCCAACCTCTCCGACATCGCCTTTGTCCCCTCAGCCAAAAGGTCACCGGCCCCTTGACGTAAAGCGATCATCTCGATCAGGTTTACCACGAGATCGGCATCACCGAACTCTAACGCCAATCCTCCTGTCTCCTCTGGGGAAAGAATACCGCGCTGGTAGCATTCCATAGCAAATGCGATGCTGGCGCCCGCACTGATCGTATCCAATCCGTATTCATTGCACAGGTAGTTAGCCCTGGTTATTGCGTTCAGATCTGAGATTCCGCACATCGCCCCCAGGGTGTTGGTTGTCTCGTACTCCGGACCCTCACCACGGTATCCTTTCCACTTTCCATCTCTGATCTCAGTACCCCTGCCGCATGCAACCGGACAGGCAAAGCAGCGCACCCCCTCAACCAGCACTTTATCGGTCATCGCCTGCGCATTTACTTCATCGATATCTTCGAATACACCAGCTTGCCAGTTGAGAGTCGGGTAGCCGCCGCGCACGTTTACCATATCGGCGATCATATTGGTGCCGAAGGTGTCGAAACCAATCTTGAGCAAGGATTCGTCCATATACTCGTTCTGACGCCGAGCAGATTGCCTGAATCTTTCCGGGTCGGCCAACTCGATCGACCGGCTTCCTGCACAGGCGATCGCTTTCAGCCGTTTTGATCCCATCACGGCCCCCAACCCGCAGCGCCCGGCGGCGCGGTGTTTGTTGTTCATGATGGCAGCGTAGCGGACCAGGTTTTCGCCCCCTGGTCCGATGCTGGCAATCGTCAATGACTTGCCTATCTCTGCCTGAATTTGATCTTCAACCTCGGGTAGGGTTTTGCCCCACAGATGGCTTGCCTCAAGCAGTTCTGCTTCTCCATCTATGATAGCTAGATAGACTGGATGTGGCGCGATGCCCTCGAAGATAATGCCATCGTAGCCGCTCCACTTCAACGCTGGTCCAAAGAACCCCCCTGAGTTCGCCTGTCCCCATATACCGGTCTGAGGCGATCTGGCAACAACGGAATAGCGGCTGGCGCTGGCTGAGGAAGTTCCGGTCAGCAATCCTGCCATGAAGATCAAGTTGTTCTCCGGACCGAGAGCATCCACCCCCGCGGGAACTTCCTGGTAATGATACCGGGTGGCCAGACCAGCACCGCCTAAATACGCACGCTTCCATTCCTCTGGAATTTCTTCTTCTGCCAGCCTTCCGGCGGATAAATTAACGCGTAAAACCTTTCCAATGAAACCGTAGCTCATATTGACCCCTCCAAATTCCTCCCGAACACCTATCCGGGTAATCAGATAGATATTTCACACCCGAATGCCCCGCCATGTCGTAAGCTACGTTGTCCTATTAAATTATACATGCAGTCCAGAATATTCGGAATAACTTAAGATGTTAAAAACGACCTGGTTGCGACGATCGCAACCAGGTCGATATATCGATCAGTTGTGCGAGCAACCAACCGGACAGGTACCGTGGACTAACTTCTTGCAAACGTCCCGCTGCGCAGGTCAATCAAGGTCTGTTGGATCTCTTCCACGGTATTCATCACAAAAGGACCATAAGGAACGATCGGCTCGTTGAACGGCTTGCCCGCTACCAGCATAAACGAGACCTGCGACTCATGGGCAGCCTTTACCTGGATTAGGTCTCCATCACCGAAAACCAGCATATGGACTGCATCTATAGACTCACCGGTCCCATCCTGCCCTATGCCGAACTCGCCACTACCGCGGTACACATATGCGACTGTTGTGTGCCCCTGTGGAATTGGATGCGTGAACTCCGCCTCCGGCTCCAATCGCACATCCAGATACAACGGGTCGGCAGCAATGTCAGTTACCGGTCCGCACACGCCGTCGACCTGCCCGGCAACAACGCGCACGGCTGCCCCATCCCGCTGCGCCACGGGGATGGTATCCGCGCTTACTTCCTGGTAGCGCGGCAGCCCCATCTTGTCACGCGCGGGCAGGTTTACCCACAACTGAAAGCCGAAAACATTGCCCTCCGGGCTGCGGCGTGGCATCTCTTCATGCAGAATGCCCTTACCGGATGACATCCACTGTACATCCCCGGGTCCGATCAGCCCGGAATTTCCCAGGCTGTCCCGGTGGTGAACGGAGCCTTCCAGCATATAGGTTACTGTCTCGATCCCCCTATGCGGGTGCATCGGAAAGCCCACCAGCGGACCCTCTACCGGGTCGTTGAAGGCGAAGTGGTCAAACAGCAGAAAGGGATCGAAAGGGTTGGCGCGCTCGGGTCCAAAAGACCTGCGCAGCAGCACTCCGGCTCCTTCGATGACATGGTTGGGTTCGATGATCTGTTTTACCTTGCGAGGCTTGCTCATTCCTGCTTTCCTTGCGTTAATTGAGTTAGAAGTTACGCAGTTCACGGGGTAATCGGGGGTGTTTTGGCGGGCTGTGCCCGCCAAAACACCCCCAACCCTCCCCCAAGTGCGTAAGTCCTATGAGTATTATTACGTCTATTTAGACAAATTTTACCAGATATCTAACCGATGGCGGCAGCTGTAGTTTGCTCTCATACAGCTCTCAGGTTAACGTGTTACAATGCTGGGATTCGTCCGGTGGCATATCCACCATAGTATTCCGCAGAGGAGCATTTTGTGAGACACAACCGTCAATTGATATTTCTGATCAGCGCAGTGCTGGTATCCGTTTTCATCCTATCTGCGTGCAGCTCATCCAGCACGGCTGAAGAAACGCCACAGGCAAGCCCAATGACCGAGGCTATCGAACCAGCCCCAGAAGGGACTCCCACCCCCGAATCTGCCCTTTCGGTATTCACCACCACAGACATACCCCCCACACCCGAACCCATCACCCTGGATGGAGCCACAACAACAGACAGCGGCCTGCAGTTCCTGGAGATTACCAAGGGCTCCGGACGTTCCCCCGAAGATGGCGACCTGATCAGCATGCTTTTCACCGGCTCGCTCCCGGATGGCACAGTATTCACAAACAGTTCAGCCAGCGAGACTCCGATCAGCGCGGTTTTCGGCCGCGAGCAACTGCTCCCAGGTTGGGAAGAGGGATTGGCCATGATGGAAGCCGGCGGAATTGCCAAGATGGTCCTGCCGCCGGAGCTGGCTTTCGGGGAAGAGGGCTTCGGCATGATACCGCCGAACTCCCAGATAATCCTGGAAGTCGAGCTGCTGACGGTGGAAGTACCACCTCAGCCATCTGCCGTTGCCGACGATGATTTTGTTTCGACCGACAGCGGCCTGCAGTACGCTGACCTGACCGAGGGGAAAGGAGACGCAGCCGAGCTGGAGAGCATTGTTTCCACCCATTTCACAATCTGGGTGCAGGGCGACGAAGAGCATGAATTCGTCTTTAGCTCCGAAGATGGCGACCCGGTCGCATTTATTGTGGGAGGCGGTACCGTCTTCCCTGGATGGGAGGAAGGTGTGCTCAGTATGAAGCAGGGCGGCAAGCGCCAGCTGGTTATCCCGCCTGACCTGGCACTCGGAGAGGCTGGCGGCAATGGCATCCCTCCCAACGCCACCGTGGTGATGGAGATTGAGCTGGTGGAGGTGCGTGAGCCAGCCAAGATGACCGAAGTCGACGAGGAGGACTACACCACCACCGAGAGTGGATTGAAATACTACGATCTGGTCGAAGGGGATGGTGACATGCCGGAAACCGGGCAGACAGTGGTCGTCCACTACACAGGCTGGCTGGAAGACGGCACGCAATTCGACAGCTCGTTGAATCGCGGCACACCGTTCACTTTCACACTGGGACAGGGCAGCGTGATCGCCGGTTGGGATGAGGGCGTTGCGACGATGAAAGTTGGCGGAAAGCGCCAGCTGGTCATCCCGTCCGACCTGGCGTACGGCGACCAGGGCTCCGGTGGTACGATCCCACCAGGAGCAACGCTCATTTTTGAGGTCGAGCTGCTGGACATCCAGCCGTAAGATAAATAACCCGTAGACACATCCAAAGCAGGAGAGGCTCAGCTTCTCCTGCATTTTTTTACTCACCTGACGGCGGACGCCTTGCTGGTCGGGTGCGGTTTATAATAAAACTTGACCTATGACCCTGAAAACTAATCAACAGAACCGGAGGCTGCCAATAATGAGTACATCAGAGGTACCCCGCTCCCTGCGTAATTGGTTCGTCCTGCATTTCGCTTTAGATGTGCTGCTGGCAATCCCACTCATGCTGGCACCGGTGGCAACCCTGCGCTTCTTCGGCTGGCAGGTGGTCGACCCGATTGCCACGCGGATCGTCGCGGCGGCATTATTCGGCATCGGCATCGAATCATACCTGGGACGCAATGCCGGCATCGAGGCTTACAAAGGCATGCTCAACCTGAAGATCATCTGGTCTTCGGCCGCAGTAATCGGATTTCTGGTATCACTGCTTCAGGGCGCGCAGGGATCACCCTTCTGGGCCTGGGTAGCTTTAGTGGTCTTCTTGCTATTTAACCTGCTGTGGGTGTACTGGCGCAGGAGGCTGGCTTAACGGATATCGAATGGTAAATATACGATCCGATCCTCAGCGATCGAGCGTTCTGCGGCGATCATCACCTCGATCGAGCGGCGACCATCCTCTCCACCGACTAGTGGTTCTTTACCATCCAGGACACATTCGAAGAAATGCTCCAGCTCCAGCTTGGCCGCGCCGACCATCTTGTTATTCATTACAGGCCAGTGGCGTGTATCCGGCAGCTTCCAGCCATCGTGGTCGCAGGCGTACAGATCCATCGGGGTGAAGTTTAGATTCAAGACACCGTCCGTCCCGATGACGTTCATGCGCACATCTCCGAATCCGCCCCAGGTGGTCGGCCTGCTCCAGCCAGCCCATTCCTCCGGCAGGCACCAGCCAACCTCGTGGATACCCAGAGCACCATCCTCAAATTCGATCGTCAGCCAGGCGCAGTCATAGGTTTTTAGCTCGTCCCAGACCCTACCCTTCATTGCCCGAGCATAGACCGACTTGATCGGCGCCGGATGATACCAAAGCATCTGGTCGATATCGTGTACGGCGATGTATGTAACCGGGCTAACTCGCCCACCTAACCGATATGCTTCTCCAATGGGTGTGACACGTCTAGCATAGGCGGAAAGGAAGCGGCCGATATTGCCTTCCTGGATTGCAGCCTGGATCATGGCGTAATTGACTTCGAAACGAAGGACATGGCCCACCATCAGCTTGACATCCGCCTTGCTGCAGCCTTGAATCATGGCATCCGCATCGGCGAGTGTGGTCGCAAAAGGCTTTTCCACGAAAACATGAGCGCCATGCTGGCTGGCAGCCAAAACCGGCTCGAGATGGTCATACTCAGGTGTAGCTACTATGACAGCATCTGGTCTCTCCTGAACCAGCATCTCCTGATAATCAAGGTATGCCTTGCCGCCAAAAGCGTCTACAAGTCCTTGCGCATTGTCAAAGTTAATATCGGCAGCAGCGATGCAGCGCGCGTAGGGCAGCTCATGCCCTACGCGTGCCAGCACCTTCCCCATGAAACCTGCGCCGATCACAGCGAAGGATAGGTCTCGCACTCAGGCCTCCTTCGCGAGCCAGCGTACGGATTGCCGCCAGAACTGACCGTAGTACTCCCAGGGCTGGAAGAAGGCTGCCCAATGCGGAGAGCAGTCCGTGGAGAACGCCATTGCGCGTCCCTTACCGAATTCCCAGACGACGACCAGCGGGTTCTCATCTTCACCTTCCCCGATCGTTGCCAGCACGCTGGCGTTTTCTTTCGGAAAGATCCGGTTGAAGCCTTCGAACACCGGGCATTGCTCCCAGGGGATATCTTTCATGATTGGATGAGTGTTATCGGGGACATTCACGTGCACGCCCTCCGGGGTTTCTACACGGTCATCTATCCCCTTTAAGCAGGTCACCGGCAGGGCTTCTTCAACCGGCGTATCGTAATAGCCGCCATGTCCAAAGCGACCGCTGAATGAGGTCCAGCCTCCGACCATCAGCAACCCACCGCCGTTGCGAGTATATTCACGGATGGCTTTCAATCGGTTGGTGCGCGGCAGCTCAACACCCGGGATCCAGAACGGGTAAAGTGCCAGTACCTCGCACTCGATATCACTGAGGATGACGACATCGTAGTCCGAAAGCTCCTCAACCGTGCGTGGGAATTCGGAGATAGCAACGTCGTTCGACATATGCAATACTTCGATCCCCCCTGCCTCCATCGCGTCGATGAGCGGCTGCCCCCAGACATGAGTCGAGAATCCCTTAACTTCGACGTTGAATGGAGAAGCAACGAACACCGGACCGATCTTTGCTGCTGCGTCGCCTGCATATAGGACCTTCATTTTATGACCTCCTTAATAGTGTTCGACCTTATCGATTGCCTGCGCTATCTGTTATTTACGCGGGCGATCCTTCTGGATATTCTTCGCTCAGCCATGAAAACCCAGCTCGCTGTAGCGTCCAAGTTTATCGAGGGACATCTGAACATACGCGAATAATTCATCGCCATAATTGTGATGTTCTTCCGCAGCCTCTCTCCAGGAACGTAAGGCAAGGTTGTACTTTCCTAGCTGCTCATAAGCGCACCCAAGACGGTAATGGATTTCAGCGTTGCCCATTGATACCGGTCGTCCAACTCCATGGTTTTGGGGGAACTCCAACGCTTGCTGATAATCTGTGATGGCATCCTCGACCCTATCTGCCTTCAAATGTGCCTGTGCTCTCTGCAGGAGAGCTCGTACATATACCCAATGGAAGCTCTGGTCCATCTCCAGAGGGCCGAATTCTTCCTCATCAAGGATCTTCAGAGCTCTCTCATACTCACCCAAATCAACCATCATAGTCAACGTTCGCTTACGAAGATCCTCCCGGATGGGATCAATAGCCAGCATTGCTTCGAGCAGATCAGCTCTTTTCTCTTTCAACCCCATCTGGCGGTACAGGTCATCCAGATGCAGATATAGGTCTTGATTATTGGGATTCAGGGAAAGGGCGATCTCGAATTCTTTTTTAGCGCGCTCGGGGTCGTCCTTAATCTGCCAGTATGCGAGACCGAGGTTTCTGTGGAGAACGTCGAATGCAGGCAGCCCACTCTGGGCTTGCTCCCACATATGGATTGCCTCTTCAAAGCGTTGTCGAGCGTAGTAAAAGTTGCCCAGGCAGTATCTGGCATTATCGTCACTCGAATCACGATCGATGGCGTGCTCCAAGGCAAGAATCTCCCACAATCGGCTAGGGAACACGCGATCCAGACCGCCTTGCAAGGCTAATTTTCTCCACTGACTTGCTTCGTCAGGCATGCCGAGATGCTGGTAGATGTATGCTCCCAGGTAATATACGATGAGGTAATCCCATTGATCTTTCCAGCCCTCTAATATGGAAAGGGCATCTTCGGGCAGCCCGGCATCCAGGTAGAGCACTGCAAGATCCAGGAGATACTGTCGGTCATCTGCCAGGAGGCGCTGTAGTTTCGCAGCATACTCAACCGCTTGCAGAGCAGCAAGTGTGGAGAGTTCTCTCAACGCAATCGGATTCAATGGGTCCCGACTGAGAATCTCTTGAAATATTTTCTCGGCTCCATGAGAGTTCCCAGCGCATCGGGTTGCCAGGGCTTTTAGGCTCGCTTGGCTGATGTCATCCTCCCCTGCAGGCAAACTATTCAACAGGCCCAGGGCATGATCCCAATTTTTTCGCCGCAGGGCGATGCAGGCCAGGCCTCGCTGTGCAGGGAGCCAAAGAGGATCACCATCGGGAACCGATTGGTAATACTTCTCGGCGGACCGGAAGTCACCGCCATACCAGCATATCAGCCCCAGATAATAACCCGCTGAAGTCACTCCTAGATCGGCTGCTCGCTGCAAGTGATCGGCCGCTCCGCTGAAATCAGCGCTGCGCAGCAGCATCAATCCAAGCTGGAAATGTGCTGGCGCATGACCCTCATCCAGGCGGAGCGCTTGAGAATAGCTCTCAATGGCTCGAGCGCGATTATCAAGGTTTTCATGATAGAGAGCCTGCCGGTAATAAGAATCCGCGGTATTGGAGGCGACATCAACCTGTGCTTCCCGTGCCTCGATAGGAGCTGGCTCGCGCCGGTGCGTGTAATTCAATATCTCGATGCCATCACCGTCTATAATCCTTAAGGTTATGGGAAGCGCACCTAAGGCGCTGGCTTGGATATTCATGGTTTTCAGCCAGGTGCGCTCAGGGGAGATCGAAGCGTACTCTTCCAACAACAAGTTGCCGGGTATAGACAGCTCGATCCTGGCGTTATCAATTGGGCAGACAGAGCATACACCAATGGTCAAACTGACACTGTCTTCGCCTTCCGATGGAGCAAGCTGCAGGCGGGCACCGGCCTCTGCACTGGCAAAGGTCAAGCCGCCAATCTCGCGCAGGGGCAGCCACCACTCACGCCAGGTTTTTATCTTACCGGGGGGAAGGAAATCGAAGTCGAGCTGGGTCTCCATCGCGCCGCACTGTGTCTCTGCATATAAAGAGCCGTCATCCATCAATGCAGATTGGTTCACAATGCCTACCTCAGACCTGCCCCAAGACCACAGTTTCATTCCGGAAACATCTTGAGCGCGAGCGAAGTGAGCGTACCCGGTGTTGGATGAGTGCTGCCAAGCACCGAAATAATCCCATGCCACATCCCGACCGAATATCGAGACCTGGGCGAGCATGTCTTTCTCCCAACGGAAATTGACCGGAGCGTGAATGCGCTCAGCTGGCCACATGGGTACCCCTTCCATGCCGGGCAGGCCAGGTTCGCTTGCAACCAGGTCCAGGCGAGCTACCGGCCAGGAGGCCGTGCCTGCGAATTCGTATGAGCGTACTCTCTGCAAGGGGTAGATGAACTCGGTCCTGTCATCCGAATCCAAAGAGGCGTTTGTCCAGTAGTGGTAACGTCCAGGGATTGGGGTTGGATTGAAGAGCCAAACATCCTGCGCCAGGGCGCATCGATCCGGGTAGAGAGTCAGGGCGATCCTCCAGCGCATGCTGGACATGTGCTCGATACCTCCGATGTAAATCGATGCGCTTCCATCTGCCTGCTCCCGGATATCCCAATTAACAGTCTCTGCTGTTGTAGGGGCATGGGCAACTGGGAAGCTGAATTCAACCCCACCGGAGAAAAACGCCCCTCGAATAGCCAATGGGGAGAACTTAACCATGGAGTTTCGATAGAAAACGTCCCGTTCAGACACTTTATCGTAAACAGCGTAAACGCGCCCGCCCAGCTCTGGCAGTACAGTGACGCGCAGGTATCTGTTTTCAAGGACGAGGGTGCGGTAGGTCATCTCCGTAGGAACCTGGTCAATCTCATCCTGCAGAGTGTAAGGATAGATATGTGCCACGCCATACTGGGAGCGAAAGACCGGATTAGGATTTTCCCCCTGCAGAGAGTAGGTGGGCAGTGTAATCTGTCCAATGGAGGCCTGAACCTTTTCAGCATCTTTTTGGGTGCTCATCATGTTTCAGCTCCTGCCAGAATTATTCGTTTTTATGAGCGGATTAGTGGAAGGTGACCGAGGTGGACAGTCCTTCAGTAAGCCAGCGATACAGCACCAGCGCCAGGATCAGCGGCGGGATCAACCCCAATGTCATTGCAACGGAGATAAGTGTATAGCTGGCATCAGGGTTACCCGCAATCGATGCGATGATCACTGGGCCGGTGTGCGTGGCAATTGTCTGGGTCAGGAAACGTGCGAAGAGGAACTCGTTATACGAGGTCATAAAAGCAAATGCCGCTGCGGCCACAAAACCGGGCAGGGCCATCGGGATGACGACCCTCACTAACGCCTGAAATGTGCTGCACCCATCGATTAATGCTGCATCCTCGAAATCCCTTGGAATGCCGTTGAAATAAAGCGTAAGAAACCAGATCGTGAATGGGACAGTCAATGCCAGATACACCAGGATTAGCGATGGGTATGTATCTAATAAACCCATCGTGCGGACGATAACATAATAAGGGATCGCGACCGCGATCACGGGAATCAGCCGGCTTCCAAGAAAAAAATTGAACGCCAGATTTTTACCCATGAACCGCAAGCGTGAGAAAGTATATGCAGCCCAACCGCCCAGCACAAGATTGATGATCATGACACTGGTAGCAACGATGAAGCTGTTCCTCAATGCTTGTGGTATCAGGCGAGCCTCCTGAGAGATCCGGCTGCGCAGCTGTCCTTTAACTTCATAGTCTGTAGGGATTTTGCCGGTGAAGACATAATTGTAATTATCCAGAGTTGGATTCTGGGGGATGACACGTGGAGGTTTACGCAGAAGCTCATTCTCACCCTGGATGCTGGCAACACCTACCCACAGCAGGGGCCCGACGATAAATATGAACAGGAGAAGGCCTAGAAAATTCAGGATGATCGATCGAACCGTGCGCTGTGTTTTTTGATTCATAGTACCCAATCCACTCGCTAAGTTAAATCGCTGTCTCTTCAGTCCGCAGGACACGCAGGTACATCAAGATCAGAACCAGGGTCATTAAGGCAATAATAATCGCCAGTGCTACCCCGTTCCCTAGATTGAGCGATTTAAATATCTCAACATAAGCGAACCAACTGATCAGCGCGGTGGAATCTGCTGGACCGCCGCCTGTCATGACGTAAATCGTATCGAACGTCAAGATGGCGGTCATCGTTTCATAGACAATGACCACCAGGAAAACAGGACGCAATAAGGGCAGTGTGATGAAGCGGAATATTCGCCAACCTCCTCCTCCATCGATCCTGGCAGATTCGTATAATTCATCCGGGATGAGCTGCAAGCCCGCCAGGAAGAAGATTGCAGCCAACGGTCCTTCTTTCCAGATATGCGCCATAATCAGGCTAGCCTTTGCCAGAGTCGGGGTTGCCAGGAAGGGGATATAGTTATCGATCAGCCCCAACGCGTAGAGAATTCCATTCAAGATACCAAAGTCCGCGTTTAATATCCATTTCCATAATAACCCGCTCACGACAGCAGGCAGCGCCCAGGGCAATAAGATGACGACCTTAAGGGGACCTGCCATTCTGATCTTAGTATTTAGCAGCAGTGCCACACCCAGCCCGAACAAGATCACCCCGGCTACAGCAGCAAGAGCATAGATCGCGGTGACTGTAATAGAATTTTTGAAATAATAACTTGTGACAACATTGATATAATTTCCTAAACCGATAAAAGGGTGGTCGCCTGGGCGTGTCAGCAGATATCGATAGAAACTCATGCGCACAGCATGGATGATCGGGTAGATTGCAAACAGAGCTATGACGAGCAGAACTGGAAGAATAGAAAGATAGGGATATATCCTATCGATAAGATTCGGTCCCGATCTTTTGGATCCTTGGACCATTGGCTGTTGGGCCATCTTCAACTACCTCCAGACAGCTATCGGTAAAATATCGGATAGAGGGCGACAGTATGGTAAAGTCGCCCTCTATCCGATCGAACTCATACTTATTGTCCGGACAGCTCGTTCCACTTGTCAGCCATATTGTTGAGCGTATCCATAGTAGGCTGCTGCCCAAGAATGGCTTTATGTACCTCTGCCCGTGTGAACACATCCCACGTACCGAACCATGGGGTTAAGCCCTCTTTGGCTCGCGCAAGTTTGGCCTGTTCAGAGATTACACTAACATCACCCCACTGCCCGAAAGCTGACTGGACATCAGGGTCCTCGAACAATGGCAGCTGAGCAAAGCCAAGCCCATTCTCTACTGCCCAGCGCTTGACCACTTTATACTCGCCACCTGTCTTGCCACCGAAGTACTCCAGGAACTTCCATGCGCACGCCATCGCAGCATCACCCATGCTTTCAGCGCCCGGTGTCATGGCATAGAAGCGCACGTAACCCACTGTCGCATGGCTGTCACCAGGCATCAACGCAATTTTGAATTTGCCTGCGAAGTCACCGCTCTCAGGCTTGTTCAGCTCAGCCATGTTGTACTGCGGCAGGATCGTGAAGGTATGTGCACCAGCTTGCATGCTCTTGACCTGGTCGATCTCAGCTGTCTGCAAACTCGCCGGGTCGAGAATACCAGCCTCGTAAGCTTCCCGCAGCCATTCGACTGCTTCATATGCTGCACTGCCTTCGGCTGCGAAGGTTGCCTGGTTGTTCTCATCGAACAAGGCTCCGGTCCCTTCGTGGCGTCCATAGATCATTGAGATTAGCGCTTCAATGGAGGCACCTTCTTGCTGTGAGAAAGCCAGGATCACCGGATAATCGGTGATTCCCTTTTCCTTGAGTGCCATGGAGATATCCCAGACATCCTGCCAGGACTCCGGTGGAGAATCGAACCCGGCTTGCGCCAGATGGTCCTCGTTATATACGAAGTCGATGGTGTCTGCGTAATACGACAGGCCATAGACATTATCCTCATAGGTCATACCCTGGAGTGCATAAGGCGCAAGTTCAGGGCTGTAATCCTTTACCTGAGGGAAGCTCGGATCAAGCGGTGCCAACCAATCGGCTGACGCCCACTCCTGCAGCCAGTGATCTGAGCCGTAAAGCAGCGGAGGTGGGTTCCCACCTGCGAAGCGCCCGACCATCGTGTCGTGGTAATCTAGCCAGGAGTAATCCTGCAGGTTGATCTGGCATTCAGGATTGGCTGTCTGGAAGTTGTTGATGTTATCCTGGATGGTTTGTATCCCATACGACCAGACCACGAAGTCTAGCGATGTTGGTCCTTCTGCTGCAGGTGGTGCCTCTTCCTGAGCCGGAGGTTCTGCTTCCTGTTCGGGTGGTGCTTCCACGGCCGGTGCAGCACAGCCTGCTGCCAGTGTTGCGATGAACAGCACAACAAGCAGCAGGGAAAGGAATCTATTATTAGTCTTCATTAAATTTCTCCTCTCTTCAAATGCGTTCCTAGGATACCTTGCTTAGATTTAGGTGAATTTCGTCCTTCTGAGCTTGTCACCTCCTTTGTACTGCCATACCCAAACCCGAGCTGACCGACCAGCACCGCCGGGTAATTCCTGATGAAGGTTATCGTGCTCTTGCTATAAATACCGCATCCCCTTGTCAACTTAAAATGAGCAGCACACTGCTCAAATGCCTGGGTCTTTTTTGGATAATGATTAGTTCTTAGTGGAGGGTAAACTAAGTCACTCCCTGCATGCTCTGTGTACTGATCTCTCAGCATTTAGGTTTACTTAATTAAGATTAATAATAATCTATATGGTAGACGATTATTCTCAATTTGTCAACTATCAATGTGAATAGCGAATAAACCCCCCATAATACAGGGGGAATATTGCCATTATTGATACCGGAATTCTCTGCTACTTGACAAGGAAGTGGAATGATGTAAACTATTTATTAAGATATTTAACTATTGTTGGGCTGGCATGATTCCGGGATATTAATAAGATGCAGAAGGTAACCCCCAGAAGAGCGAGAGCTCGTAATACTCAAATCGTGCTGAAGACCATCTACACAGATGGACCGATCAGCCGCGCAGAGATATCACGGGTGACAGATCTCACTCCACCAACTGTTTCCGACGTCGTCTCCAAGTTAATTACCGATGGATTGGTGGGCGAAGTGGGGCTCGCTCCATCTTCGACCGGGAGACGCCCCATCCTGTTGGAGGTGATCGACAGTTCCCGGCTATTGATCGGAGTAGACCTGTCAAGGCAGGATTTTCGTGGTGCCCTGGCTGATCTGCGCGGCCAGGTCAAACACCGGGTAGATCTACCATTGTTAGGACGTGATGGGGATGCTGCTCTAAGCCTGGTATACGACCTGGTTGACGCACTGGTCGCATCCGCGACCAGTCCTTTGCTCGGGATTGGGATCGGTGTACCTGGATTGGTAGATACCTCCAAGGGCGTTCTGCACCAATCGGTCAATCTCAACTGGCGCCATGTTCCGTTGGGCAGGCTGCTGCAGAAGCGTTATAACCTGCCCGTGTATATGGCTAATGACTGCCAGGTAGCTGCCCTTGCAGTGTATACATTTGGTTCTTATACGGATAATGAACTGCCGCTGGTGGTCATAAATGTAGGCTGGGGGGTGGGTGCCGGAATAATCATCGACGGAAAGCTCATGTACGGCACACCTGTTGGAGCTGGCGAGATAGGGCATGTGACTGTCAAAGAGAATGGCGTACGCTGTGCGTGTGGAAATTATGGCTGTCTGGAAACAATCGCCAGCGTCAGGGGAGTCATCCGACGTGTCAAAGAACAATTCGAGAGCAATCCCCGCTTCTCTGAAAACAAAATTGTAACTGCTTCCGATCAGATCGACATGGATATGGTCTTCAGGCTCCTCGATACAGGGAATGAAGATGTGCGGTTGGTAGGGATTGAGACCGGCAAAGCTTTGGGAGTTGCAGCAGCATACCTGGTCGGCGTGCTGGGAAGCTGCCGCATCTTACTACGTGGCGAAGTCGCCGGCTTCGGTCAGCTGCTGATAGAGTCCATGCGAGACGAGATGGATAAACGAACGCTTCCCTCCTTGTCGAGGGTATCGGACATCGGGGAGACAAGTGCAGGATCAGACATCGTGATCCGGGGGGCTTCTGCTTTGATCCTGCATCACGAACTGGGCGTCCTTTGATATATAACGGGGAAAATTATGTATGAGCGAATTAAATATTCTGACCTGGAGGATGCCAGCCACCGATCTCGGACCTGAGAACCCACTCCATGAGAGTTCGATGTCTCGATGAGCCCATTCTCAGGCAGGCGATCTTATGAGTTCAGATATATTTGATTAGCAGGCAATATGGAGGGTATTCCATGAGCCCACCGTTCAAGCGCATCGTTAGTGAATTTCAATTTGACGGAGAGTTTCAGTCCGCCAGAATCTACGGCACAGGTCATATCCACGATACTTACGAAGCTCTCTTTCGATCAGATGAGGATACCCGCCGTTACATTATGCAGCGCATCAACCAGAGTGTATTTAGGGATCCGGAAGGCGTGATGAGCAATATTCAGGCGGTAACAGCCCACCTTCGCCGTAAGATCGTCGTAGCCGGAGGCGATCCGCATCGTGAGAACTCTGAACCTTATACCCACCAATGACGGAAATTATTACGTAAGAACGGTTGAGGGAGAGTACTGGAGGGGTTTCACCTTCATCGAGGGGGCGCGGACATACGACTCCGTAGAAAATCCAACTCATGTTTACAATGCCGCCAAGGCTTTCGGCAACTTCCAAAATATGCTTAGCGATTTTCCATCTGACCAGCTCGTGGAAACAATCCCGGACTTTCACCATACTGGAGCGCGCTACCATACGTTTACGTCTGCTGTTGAAGCAGATATCAAAAATCGTGCCCTGAATTGCCAACCTGAGATCGACTTCGTATTTCAACGTGCTGCGTTGACAACTACCTTGGTTGACATGCTAGCCCGGGGCGAGCTGCCCGCGCGGGTGACCCACAACGATACCAAGTTCAATAATGTCATGATCGATGACCAAACCGGAGAGGGGATCTGTATCGTTGACCTGGATACGGTCATGCCCGGCCTATCAGTATATGATTTTGGAGATGCCGTCCGTTCGATGTCGAATACGGCTGCAGAAGACGAACCGGACCTTTCCCGGGTGAGTTTTGACCTGGATGTCTACCGGAACTACGTACACGGATACCTGGATGCTGCCGGGGGAATACTAGTCCATCGAGAAATCGAGCAGCTGCCTTTCTCGGCCATACTTATGACCCTAGAGTGTGGCATGCGCTTCCTGACCGACCATTTGCAGGGAGATACCTATTACAAGATTCATCGACAGGATCATAACCTCGACCGCTGCAGAACGCAGTTCAAGCTGGTCATGGAAATGGAAAATCAGTTTGACCTGATGGTTGAGATCATAGAAAAATACCACCAATGAACGTGATGCAACGAGAACAAAATCCTATTCGATTTATGGATAACCATGACAAAAACTTTAACCACTCATCCACTAAAAGCTATCGTCCTGGCTGCGAGACCGGGAGGGGAAGATAGCTCCCCCTTCTTCAAGGTGCTCGAACCACTTGGTCAGAGGCTGGTCATTGATTATGTCATTGATTTGGTCACACAATTTGTCTCTCCAGAAGATGTGTACGTTGTTGTCGGCTACCAGAGGGAAAAGCTCCAAGATCATCTGGGTGAGGCTTATCATTACGTTGTGCAAGATCAGCTTTTAGGCACAGGCCACGCTGTTCTCCAGGTCTTCTCTCAGCTGGAAAGCTATAAAGGCGATCTGTTGGTCTTATATGGCGATACACCGCTCTTCCGTCCCAGCTCGATCTCAGGCATGCTCAACCGCCACCGCCTGAAAGCTGCCGACCTGACCTTATTTACCAGTGTCTCCTCCCAGCCCCTGCCTTATGGTCGCGTTATCCGTGAGATAAGTGGTCAGATCGTTGGAGTAATTGAGGAGACCGAAGCCTCCGAACAGGTGCTAAACATCCGCGAGCTTAATGTCGGCGCTTACATCACCCGAGCTGAGGAACTTTTCAACGCACTCCAACAACTGTCACAGGGCAGAGAGGGCATGCGCTTACCGCTGACGGAGATCGTCCACCAGATGATCCGGTCTGGGTGCCAGGTGACAAGCTATACCAGCCACGATCCTGACGAGATCCTCGGCATTAATACACCAGCTGATCTGGAAGAGGCAGAATTTGTGCTCAAAAAACGCTACATGAGACCAGCACGTGTGGAAGAGGAGAGTGAGATCCGGTTCGGCACCGGGGGATGGCGAGGGATCATCGGCGAAGGCTTCACCATGCGGAATGTTCGCCGTTTGAGTCAGGCATTGGCTAACCGACTCACCCGAGAGGGTCTTGAACATCAAGGTGTCCTGATTGGCTACGACCGGCGATTTCTTGCAGATCGAGCTGCTGAAGTGGCTGCGGAGGTTTTTTCAGGGAATAACATCCCGGTTACACTTATCACCGAAGCTGCACCTACGCCTCTTATCACCTTCGCCACCGTGAAGCAAGGAGCAGCATTAGGACTGGCTTTCACGGCAAGTCACAACCCCCCCGAATGGAATGGGCTGAAAGTGTTCCGGGCCGACGGCTCCCTCTTGATGACCGAAGAGACCAACCAGATCGAGGCCGAAGCGAACGCTATTCCTCCAGCCGGCATCGTTAAAATCGAGCTTGACCTGGCTTTGCAGGAAGGGGTTATCACATACAAAGATTTCACGAATTCATACGTTGACGCAATAGAGTTCTCTGGTAGATATGGCGGCAATCCGCCAGGCAGGGCTGAAGGTAGCGGTCGATCCCATGCACGGCGTCGGGCAGCTCACCCTTGACATTATCCTGACGGAGGCTCGCTGCCGGGTGACAACCATCCATGGGCGCCGAGACCCCTTATTTGGCGGTCGTTCCCCGGCACCAGATCTTAATGCCCTGGGGCTGCTGATCAGCACGATCAAGGATGATGGCTTCGATCTGGGCATGGCTACGGATGGTGATGCCGACCGCATCGCCATTGTGGACAATCGTGGGGAATACATTCACATCAACGACGTGCTTTTGCTGTTGTATTACTACGTACACGAAGTGCGCGGCTGGCGAGGAGCTGTTGTTAGGAACCTCGCGACTACCCACTTGCTCGATCGTCTGGCGTCCCACTATAAAGAGAGGTCAATCGAAACCCCGGTGGGCTTTAAGCATATTATTGCAGCCATGCAAGAGCAAGATGCTCTTCTGGGTGGGGAGAGCAGCGGAGGTCTGACGATCCGTGGACATATCCTCGGCAAGGACGGTATCCTAGCCGCAGCGCTTATGGTGGAGATGCTTGCTCTCACTAGGCGCGGTATTCACGAATTGATTGATGAAATTTATCAGATTACCGGGCGACTATATTCTATCGAAATGAACACACCGGCAACTTCAGAGATGAAAGTCATTATCCCGAAGCGTTTACGCAAAAACCCGTTAAAGAAAATCGGAGCCTACCCGGTGATCCGCACATCACACCTAGATGGTATAAAATTCCTGCTGGAGAACGACAACTGGCTGCTGCTGCGTTTCTCGGGCACGGAACCGCTGTTGCGAATATTCGCCGAAGCGGATAGTCCCGAGAAAGCTCAAGAATTGATTGAGTGGGGATTAGAACAGATCAAATAAGCCGGGTGATCGAAGATACCGAGCTTAAGTTACCGGCTTACCAATCTCGCTACACGTCATTCTTCCAATTAGTCAAAATACATCCAACTGTCCAATACGGACGGTTTAATACCAATCTGCGTCAATATTGTCATGTGTACAGAATGAACTACAAAGTGTAAATCGTAATATGGTAAACTCGCACCAAGAGATCAACCACCCACCTACAATGGACTCTAAAACGCAGCACGGTTACCTAATCCTCGCCGATATCTCCGGCTACAGCTCCTTCGTAGCCAGGAGCGAACTTGAACACGCGCACGATATTCTCAGCGAACTTCTGGAGTTGACCCTCAAACGCCTCACAACCATATTTACCTTATCCAAACTCGAAGGCGATGCGATCTTTGCGTACGCGCCCGAAGAGAAATTAAAGCGCGGCGAAACGCTGTTCGAATTGGTCGAGTCCACCTATGCAGCTTTCAGAGATCAACAGGAAGCTATTCGCCGTCGGACCACCTGCCAATGCAATGCCTGCCGGAATATCCCTTCACTCGACCTAAAATTCATGCTGCATCATGGCGAATACATTTTTCAAAGCATCGGCGGCAGTCGTGAAATGGTCGGCAACGATGTCATCCTGGTTCACCGCCTGCTCAAAAATCACGTTGCCGATGTAAGCGGCTGGAGCGGCTATGCGTTGTTCACCGATCAGTCCTTATCGCACGTTGGTCTCAGGCCGGATGGGCTTCAAGAAATGAGCGAGACATACGACATCGGTGAGGTAAAAATCTTCGTCACCAATCTCAAAGAGCGCTATCAAACCCTGCGCGAGCTTCGCCGGGTGATCGTCGACCGGGCTGATGCAGATTTGATCTTCGAATACGATTATCCTGCCCCGCCGCCGGTGGTGTGGGATTGGCTCAACGACCCGCAGAAACGGCTGCAATGGGAGTATGCTGACCGGCGTATATTCCCATTGTTCATGCCCAAAGGCCGCACCACTGCTGGCGCAGTCAGCCATTGTATGCACGGAAAGACCCTCGCCATGGTTGAAACGGTGTTAGACTGGCGACCGTTCGATTATTTCACCGTTACTCAAGATGTCCACAATGCTGTAATCTTGACGATCACCTTTGAACTTGTACCCACACCAGCCGGCACACATATGAGCTTTATCTGCAAGCTTAAGCCTCAAATTCCGGTTCCCATGCCCGCGAAACTCAAACTCGCCGCAGTTAAAAGCGAGCTGGAAAAACTCAAAGTCAAAGAAGCTTACGCAAAGATCGGTGAATTGGTCGTGCAAGATGACCAGGTTGGGGCAGGAGTACAAAATCAAACCACCTAGAAACCATGCTTGATCGTCTCCTCGAAACAAAATTCCACACTCCCCTCTGGCGTTCCGACGGCGTCATGCGCCCTCGACTCTTGGACCGACTCCAAGCCGGTTTAACAGAGCAGCGTAAATTGACACTGGTCTCCGCACCTGCTGGATATGGGAAAACCACCTTAATAACCAGCTGGATCTATTCTTTTACGGAATCAACGCGGAATATCTGGCTATCCCTCGAAAAAAGCGACAATGAACCAGCACGCTTCCTGTCCTACTGGGCAACCGCCTGGAATCGGATCAGTGACTTTGCACTGGAAAACATTCTCGAGCTATTGGACACGCCGCAACTCCCGCCTTTCCAAAACATTCTGGATGAGGTCATCAACGCCCTTGCACGGCTTGAAGAACCGGCTATTCTCGTTCTTGATGATTACCATACCATCACCAACTCTCTCATTCACGAGATGCTGGAATATTTCCTCGAGCACCAACCACGCCAGGCACATCTAGTCATCATCACACGCTCAGACCCCCCGCTCCCCCTGGCACGTTTAAGAGCCCGCAGCCAAATGGTTGAAATCCGCGCCAGTGATCTGCGCTTCACAGAAGAAGAAGCCAGTCATTTTTTCAGTCAATCCATGCAACTCGTGCTGGAAGAGGAAGACATCCACTCTTTGGAAATGCGCACGGAAGGATGGGCAGTTGGCTTGCAGCTCGCAGCATTGGCGCTCAAAAACCTGCCAAATCCACAAAATTTTGTTGAAACATTCCGCGGCAGCCACCGCTATGTGTTGGATTATCTGGCGGAGGAAGTCATTCGCCAGCAAAGCAAGGGTGTCCGGGAGTTTCTCATCCAGACTTCCATCTTGGAACGCTTCAATGCCGAATCCTGTGAAGCACTCACTGGATATCCTGACAGTCAGGATTTACTTTCAGAGCTTGAACAGACGAACCTCTTCCTGATCCCACTGGATGATAACCGCGTCTGGTACCGATACCACCACCTTTTTGCCGATTTTCTGCGAACGGAACTCTCCAAAACTGAAACCGAACAACTATATAAGAAGGCTGCTGTTTGGCACGAACTGAATAACTTACTCTCTGAAGCGGTGCAATATGCCATCGCAAGTGGCGATCTTGAACTTTTGGCGGATGTCATCGATCGGGGATTAAATAAAGATGCCATCTGGTCGAGAGGAAATTTGAATTTGTATGCAGCCTGGCTGGATGCGCTTCCCCCGCCAGCCTTTCAAAACCGCCCCGCATTGAGTTTGAACGCTTCGCACATTCTATACCTGTTAGGACGCTTCGATCTTGCTGAAAAGCAAATTGACCAAACTGAGCAGACCTTGAGTGCCTTGCCCTCTTCACCTGATAAAGAGCAAATGCTGGCGCTGGCATCGCTGTACCGTGGAGCAATCGCCTCCGTGCGTGGGGACACGCAGCAAGCCATCCAACAGATCACTTTCGCCCAGGAACGACTCCCACAAGAGCATCATTTGCAGCACGCACGTGGTTATTTTAGTCTGGGGCTGGCGTATGAACTCTCCGGACAAACCGCACTTGCTGGACAATACTATTTGAAATCAAGCGAAGAAGCGCAATCCGCCGGGGTGCTTTACCTTGCCATTCATACGCTTGGCTCCGCGGCACAGGTGCAGATCAGCCAGGGACAGTTACATCGGGCGGAGCAAGCCTGCCAACAGGCTATAAAAATTGCGGAAGGCAGGCGCTTGCCCCCTCTTGGTTTGGCAGAGTCCATTCTGGGAAGTATTGCGTTGGAGCGAAATGATCTCCCCACTGCCGAGCGCTTTCTGCAAGATGGCATTGCGTTATCCCGTCGGGGCGGCTTGATGGATGACGTGATTTTAGGGCTATCGTATCTCGCCCGTTTGTACGCTTATCAAGGGCGCGTATCAAGCGCCTTCGATGCCATTCAGGAAGCGAACACGATGATCCAGGGTTACGGTGTGGAGCGTATATCCATGCTCGCTGCTGCTCACATCGCACGTCTACAACTCTACACCGGGCAGGAGCAAGCAGCAGCACAATGGGCAGCGGAGTATCAGGCTGTCCGTACCGAGCAGCCACGAGAATTCGAGGACCTGACCCTAGTTCGCGTCCTGTTGAAGACGGGGGAGCGCAAAAGCATATCGTCCATCTTGGATCCTCTAATAAAGCAGGAACAGGATCAAGGTCGCTTCCGAACCGTTATGGAAGCCATGATTCTGATGGCGTTGTTCCAGCGCGCCGAAAAAGACATCCCAGCCGCAGTAGACTGGCTGTCACAAGCGCTTCGACTGGCCGCACCTGAAGGCTTTATGCGCGTCTTTTTAGACGAAGGGCAAGCGCTGCTCGACCTGCTGCCGAAGGCGCGTCAGGTCGCCCCCGAACTTGTAGACGCCATCCTGGGTAGTCTCCAGGCTGAATCTGGAAGATCCCCTCTAGACCAGCTGCCTGAACCTCTCAGCGAGCAGGAATTGCGCGTATTAACCCTGATCGTGGCGGGCAAAACCAACCGGGAGATCGCCGACGAGCTGGTCATCAGCGTGGGGACCGCCAAGTGGCACGTTCACAATATCCTGCAAAAGTTGGGAGTCAGCAATCGTTCGCAGGCCATCGCCCGGGCCAGGGAATTGGGCTTCTAAACCATCTTCTCCCAACAATTTTGAGCCGTGAAAACGGCTCTTTTTTATTTAACCTACCCCCCCAACCTACCTTCCGATAGGGGACAAAAGCCGTATAAAACTGTAAACTGTAACCATTATCCACATTAACCAAAAAGGAGACAGTATCATGAAAACAAAAACTCTCATTCCGTTCCTCGCAATCACCTTTGGCTTGAGCTGGGGGATCGCCGCCTTGCTGATCTTTTTCACCGACCAGATGGTCGCCATCTTTGGTGAAATCACAAATAGCAATCCCTTATATATCATCATGGCATATTCGCCTGGCCTTGCGGGCGTATTCCTGGTCTGGCGTCATTACGGACTGAAAGGTCTTGGCAGCTTCTTTAGGCGATTGACGTTATGGCGGATGCCCCGGGTGTGGTGGCTTTACCTCATTGTGGGTATTCCTGCCATCGCTTACCTTGCCGCTGCACTGAATGGTACCATCAGCGATCCGTTTCCCTTTTCCCCCTGGTATCAGGTATTTCCAGCGTTGGTGCAGGGCTTCTTCCTCCTGGGTACCATCGAGGAGTTCGGCTGGCGGGGAATCGCCCAGCCTCTGCTGCAGCGCAAGATGGCTCCTTTTTGGGCTGGCTTGATCGTGGGTATCATCTGGGCTACCTGGCACCTCCCTGTGTTTCTGTTTGGGGGAGGGGTTCAATATAGCGCCTGGCCCATCGTGCCATTCTATGGCGGCGTCATCGCTCTCTCCATCATCATCACACCCATGTTCAATAGCTCTCGTGGCAGCCTGTTGATCGCTTACCTGTATCACTTTCAGATGATGAATCCCATCTTCCCCGATGCTCAACCCTGGGACAACCTCCTTTTCGGGATCGCAGCAGTGGTCATCGTTATTCTAAATCGACGTACGATGTTCAAAAAAGGAGCCGGCGTTACCGAGGTCCTCATGCCAGAGCGGGAGGGTGAAATTACTTATGAAGCGGATGAAACTAAGAAAAACTCGCTTTCCGCAACAGCCGGATAATTCTCGGTTGAGTTGAAACGGATTTACAGATCCATCCTTGAGGGCGAAGAGATGTGCGCACAGCCCTCAAGGATGACCCAAAATCGAAAGGTACGGAGTTCTCTCATGGCGACACAATTTTCAACTCAAGACAGCAAACCCTGGAAAACTCGCTTCTTCACCATCTGGAGTGGACAGGCGCTTTCCATTTTGGGCAGCCAACTGGTGCAATTCGCCCTGATCTGGCACCTGACCGTCCAGACGGGTTCAGCCACTGTGCTGGCGACCGCATCTCTGGTCGGTATGCTGCCCAACGTAGTCCTCGGCCCGTTCATCGGAACGCTGGTCGACCGCTGGAACCGTCGCTGGATTATGTTGCTGGCTGACAGCCTCGTTGCGCTGGCGACCGTCGTTTTAGCAGTTCTGTTTGCGCTGGATATTGTCGAAATCTGGCACATATATGCCATTATCTTCATCCGTTCCCTGGCCAGCACATTCCACGGGAATGCCATGAACGCATCCACCTCCCTGATGGTACCAGTAGAGCAACTGACTCGCATTCAGGGACTCAACCAACTGCTCAACGGTGGCCTGAACATAGTTGCTGCGCCGTTGGGTGCCTTACTGTTGGGAATGCTGCCCATGCAGGGCATCCTATCTATTGACGTGATTACAGCTTTATTTGCCATCCTGCCGCTGGCCTTTATCCACGTTCCCCAACCAGAACGAAATTCGGTAGATGCAGAAAAAACAACCGTCTGGACAGACTTCAAAGCAGGCTTACGTTATATGCTCAGCTGGCCCGGTTTGTTGATCATTGGCCTGATGATGGTGGGAATTAATTTCACGATCATCCCTGCCTTTTCGCTGCTCCCGCTCATGATCAAGGACTATTTTGGCGGGAGCGCCATCCACCTGAGTTGGGTGGAATCCGCTATGGGGGCTGGCATGATCATCGGTGGTGCCTTGCTGGGTCTCTGGGGCGGCTTCTCACGCAAGATACTCACATCGCTGGTTGGATTGATGGGCATGGGCACAGGCACCCTGATCCTTGCCCTGGCACCTGCCTCGGCAATTTTCCTGGCGGTTGGCGGAGCGCTGCTCGTCGGTTTCATGACCCCAATAACGATGGGCCCCTTCTTTGCCATCATCCAATCTAAGGTTGAACCCGATATGCAAGCCCGCGTTTTCTCACTTTTGAGCAGCGTTGGCACGGGGATAGCACCGCTCGGATTGATGATCGCTGGTCCCGTCGCCGACCGGGTCGGGATCCAGGCCTGGTTCCTGCTTGGAGGCATTCTGTGCATCTTTATGGCGGTGACCGGTCTATTCATCCCCGCCGTGATGAACATGGAAAAGAAAGGCAATCCCCCGCCCGAAGCAGTTGGCATCAGCGTCGGGCAAGCGATTTAACCAAATCAGAAGATTAAAAGGTAAAGACACTATGAAATCTACGGATCGATCCACTCATTATCAAATCTGTCTCGAGGGAATACTCGATGAACGCTGGCTGCGTTGGTTCGAGGGGCTGGAAGTTACATCCAGTGCTGACAACCAGACTATCATCCGCGGAGAGTTCGACCAGTCTGCGCTGCACGGCTTATTCAATCGCATCCGTGATTTGGGCGCCACCTTAATCTCCGTGCAACGCCATCCAGACAGGTAAGCGTTCTCATATAGAAAAAACTTAGAGCGGTGTTTGAATCAGAGTGTAGTTTTAGGGTAATGACCACTCATGGTAAACTGGGCTTTGCCCCAGAAATATTACACCGGCAATGTTAGCGCAAACGATTACCAGCTTCAGTGGCTAAAATTGCCATAAAATCGTCTAATATCTACAGAAAACTACTATGAAAATCCTATCAGCTACTGCTCAAGCCTCGCCTAACATCGCCTTTATCAAATACTGGGGCAACCGCGACCATGTCCAGCGCCTCCCTTCCAACGGCTCGATCTCGATGAACCTGGACGGGCTGACCACTGTCACTGAAGTGACCTTTGACCCAACCCTGGATAGCGATATCCTGGTGCTGAACGGCAGCCAACTGTCCGGACCTGCCTACGAACGGGTGAGCCAGCACCTGGAGCGCGTGCGGGCACTGGCGGGCATCCGTGAATATGCCCGGGTGGAGAGCAGCAACAACTTCCCCACCGGCACCGGGATCGCATCGTCCGCTTCAGGCTTCGCTGCCCTGACCCTGGCTGCCACGGCCGCAGCCGGGCTGGATCTGGATGAGAGCCAGCTCTCGCGCCTGGCACGCACCGGCTCCGGCTCCGCCTGCCGCTCAATCCCGGGTGGGTTCGTCGAATGGCAGCCTGAGGAGAGCGACCGGGACTCATACGCCATCAGCCTTGCCCCACCTGAGCATTGGGACTTGGTCGACTGCATCGCCATCGTCAGTCAGGAGCACAAACCGACCGGTTCCAGTGAAGGTCACATACTGGCGGAGGGCAGCCCGCTGCAAGCCGCACGCCTGGCGAGAGTGCCCCGCCACCTGGAGATGTGCCGCCGGGCGATCCTGGATAAGGACTTCGATGTCCTGGCAGAGGTCATGGAGCTGGACAGCAACATGATGCACGCCGTCATGATGACTGGCACACCTCCCGTCATCTACTGGGAGCCAGCAACCCTGACCATCATGCAAGAAGTCCAGTCCTGGCGCAGGCGCGGCATACCCGCCTGCTACACCATCGACGCGGGACCGAACGTGCACGTGATCTGTGCGGCAGATGCGGCTGAGCAGGTTGAATGCAGGGCTTGTGGAAATATCGGGGGTAAAACGGTGCTCAGGGCAAAACCGGGTGGTGCTGCTCGCCTGATTTGAGCCAGATTTCCTTCCCAGACCGGATTCTGTTTAGAATTATGTTAGAAACACCTTACAGAACCCCTGTTTACTGGAATGTTCTCCCAGTAAAGGATATAATTTTATTACACGACCTAAGTACTCCGTTATTGTAGGACTTGTTACGATCATTAACGGTACAACGATGATTGCAAGATGGAATAGAAAATAGTAGATATGTCGAACACATTGATCATTCAGCTGCTGCAGTTTATCGGCGGCATAGCCATTCTAATTATCATCCACGAGCTGGGGCACTTCTTTGCCGCACGCCTGCTCAAGGTTGAGGTAGAAGAGTTCGGTATCGGCTTCCCTCCCCGGGCAGTCAAGCTCTTCGAAGCCTGGGGGACGAAGTTCACATTGAACTGGATCCCGCTGGGGGGCTTCGTGCGCCCGAAAGGGGAGAACGATCCCAACGTACCCGGTGGATTGGCAGCAGCCAGCCCCTGGGTGCGTCTGACCGTGCTGTTTGCCGGTCCGATGATGAACATCCTGCTGGGGATCGTCCTGGCGATCCTGATCATCTTCAGCCTGGGCGAGCCGGACAAGGTCCGGGTTGCCAGCGTCTCCCCGGGTTCGCCTGCTGAAGGAGCCGGCTTGCAGACGGGGGACATCATACTTTCAGTGAACCAACAGGAAGTGCACGGCTCGAATGAGCTGTACAACGAGATTTACGACAATCTGGGTTTGCCCATCACCATCGTTTACCTGCGAGGCGACCAGACTGCCCAGGTCAGCCTGATCCCCCGTAATCCCCCGCCCGCCGACGGCGCGATCGGGATCGAGATGGAGACCATCGCCAAGCCGACAACATGGGGCAAAGCCATCCCACGCGGGACGGGCATGGTCTATCGATTACACCCGCAGCGTGTTCGCCTTGCCGTTCCGCATCGCTCAAGGGGAGGTCAGCCCGGAGGAAGGTCAGACCGCTGGGCTATAAAGGGATGTTCGATGTCTACCAGGAGATCCAGAACCCGCTGTGGTTCTTCATGATCATCACGATGTCGCTAGGCATATTCAACTTGCTGCCAATCCCTGCGCTGGATGGTGGGCGGATATTGCTCACCCTGCCGGAAATCATCATCCGCCGCCGCATCCCGCCGAAATTCGAGAATATGATCCACTTCGTTGGTTTTGCCCTGCTGCTCCTCTTGCTGATCTACATCAATCTGCAGGACTTCATCAACCCCATCCAACTCCCGTAGGCCGATATGAGCGCTAAACGTAAAAAACAGAAATCGTCTGGAAAGACACTTCAAATTACGTTCGAACAAGTCCTCGAAGCGCTGCTGGATGAGAGCAGACCCTTCCACCCCAGGAATCTGTACCGTTTCTCGGATATCGAAGGCGCGGACCTGGATGAGCTCGAACGGACCTGGCCCAACGTATCCTTATCCCGCCGCCAGGCAATCCTGGAGGAGGTGGAAGAATTGGGGGAGACGAACTACATGCTCTCGTTCGAAGCCTTCTGCCGCTTTACCCTCAGCGATCAAGACCCACACGTGCGCGAGCTATCCATCCGGGCGCTTTGGGAATATGAAAATAAACTCCTGGTCCCGCCATTTATGGACTTATTGGTAAATGATCCGGAATCCGGCGTAAGGGCTGCAGCAGCAACAGCTCTGGGGAAATATATCTACCTGGGCGAGATCGAAGAGATCCCTGAACAGACTCTGAACGAAATCGTCGACATCCTGCTGCAGGTGCACGGCAGCCCGGATGACTCGCTTGTGCGTCGCAGAGCGCTCGAATCCCTGGGCTTTTCCAGCCGGGAGGAAATCTCCAAACTGATCGTCGCGGCGTTCAATTCAGGCAAGCCGGATTGGATCGTCAGCGCCCTGTTTGCAATGGGTCGCTCGGCAAATGCCCGCTGGACAGATCACGTCCTGGATATGCTGGAAAGCGACAATACAGAGATCCGCTACGAAGCGATCCGAGGGGCTGGCGAGCTGGAGATCAAGCGCGCGCTACCCTATCTGCTAAATCTCCTATCCGAGGAAGACAGCGAAGCCCGGTTGGCCGCAGTCTGGTCACTCTCTCAGATCGGCGGCGAAGATGTCCAGGAAGCCCTGGAACAGCTTTACGATGAGACCGAGGACGAGGATGAGGCAGAATTCATCGACCTGGCATTGGAGAACCTACAGTTTACCGAGGATATGCAGCTATTCGAGCTGTTCGAAGTTCTTCCCTGATGAAGAAGAGGGCAAGAATAATGGGCATGCTCATTACGATCCGGATGAAGACTACGCAGAGGAAGATGAGTAATAAACCGTTCTGAAGTGTGAGCTTTCCTTTTTGTCCTACCTGCTGACCCTGTTTGCCAATAATGTGCTGCCAATCATCCTCGCTGCAGGGGCAGGTTACCTTCTCTCGAAATATATCCGCATCGACCCCCGTTCGGTCTCCCAGATCGCCTATAAAATCTTCATCCCCTGCCTGATATTCGAGCTGCTGACCACCAGCAATCTCAACAATGATGATATCCTCCGCATGGGGGGATATACAGTTCTCACGATATCGGTTTTTGCTCTTTGCGCCTGGATCTTGGCCCGAACCTTGCACTATAAGAAAAGCATGGTATCTGCGCTGCTCCTGGTTACGATGTTTGGCAATGCCGGCAATTACGGCTTGTCGCTCAATCTAGTTCGCTTTCGGCGATCAGGCCCTGGCTTACGCCAGTATATACTTTGCTGTTGGGGCGATTCTGATCAACACTGTTGGAGTAGTGATCGCCAGCCTTGGTACTTCAACCGTTAAGAATGCAGCTCTTGATCTGCTGAAAACGCCGGTAATTTACGCCCTGCTTCTGGCGATCCTGTTCAATTTTACGGATTGGCAGCTGCCAATCCCGCTCAGCCGGACTATCTCCATCCTGGCTGACGGCGCTGTACCGTTGATGATCGTTTTGATGGGCATCCAGCTGTACCATTCCACTGGACTGGACAGGCACGCACGCTGGCTCTAGCTGCAGTACTGCGTCTGATAGTAGCTCCCATCCTGGCTGTACCTATCGCACTTGATCGTTGGTCTGCAAGGTGCCGCACTTCAAGCCGGGATAGCCCAATCTGCCATGCCGGTCGCAGTGATGATGACTATTCTGGCTACCGAGTACGATGTCGAGCAATCCTTTGTAACGATGTCTGTGGTTCTAACGACTGTGCTCAGCCCGGTGACGCTCACACCCTTGCTGGCATTGCTCGGAGCATAAGATGCGCCGTTTTTTCAGATCTATCTTATTACTGATCCTAATGCTGGCAATCTATACGACGGTATCTGCCCAGGTTCAGGTGACCAACGAAGAGATCGACTATCGCTTCGGGGAATACATTACCTTCCGCAGTGAGATCCTGACCGGTGCCCCGGTCGAATCTGTGCTACCTGTTCATACAGCGAGAGGGGAATTTCGACACCCTGACCAGCCCTCCGCTCGAGCTTACCGACGGCGCTGTAGTGCACACCCTCGACCCAAATCGGGATCGGATCCGTGCGTTTTCCACTCTGCAATACTGGTATGAGATCACCCTACAGAATGGAGACAGCTACGCCACTCCCAAAGGTTCATTTTATTATGCTGACAACCGTTTTGAGTGGCAAAGCCGGGAAAATAAACCCTTCGAAGCCATGTGGCACGAAGGCGATGATGCATTCGGTCAAAGCATCCTCAATGCAGCCCAGGGGGGTCTGCACAGATCAAGCAACCTTCTCCCAGCCAATGACCCGGACAGGGTAAGTATATATGCTTATGCCAACCCTGTAGATATGCGTGCCACACTGCAGGTATCCGATCGCAGCTGGGTAGGTGCACATACCGACCCAGACCTGCAGGTGATGGTGGTTTCCCTGCCAACCGGACCGGAACAGCGCCTGGAGATGGAACGCCAGATCCCGCATGAGCTGATGCACATCATTCTCTACCAGAAGGTGGGAGCTTCTTATGTGAATATCCCCGCCTGGCTAAATGAAGGCCTGGCATCCATTGCCGAGCTGTATCCGAACCCAGACTACCTCATTCTTTTAAACAGTGCCTATGAGAAGGGAAACCTGATCCCGATCAAAGATCTTTGCTCGTCCTTTCCCAGGGATGCGGCTGGCGCCTACCTGGCATATGCTCAGTCGGCATCTCTCACCCGTTTTTTGCACAAGGAGTACGGCGCTAGCGGATTGGAAGCCCTCCTGATGGCATATTCCGACGGTCTGGATTGTGATCGCGGTTCCCAGGTCGCCTTCGGGGTCGACTTGAGCCAGCTCGAGCTGCAGTGGCGCAGGGATACTTTCGGGCAGGACCCGATGGCAACCGCGACGACGAATTTGGTTCCGTGGATATCACTGCTGCTGGCGGTGTTGGCAGTTCCCACCCTGATCATTATCTCCGGTCTGCGCAGGAAGCCCCGAATCGACAGCACCAGCTCGCAGGGTGCAGGAACCGTATCACACAGGTAAAGCGTGTGGATGGAGATCACCAGTCCCGGTTACACGCCACGATTGAGGGGCGTGTCCAAGGAGTCGGCTTCCGTTATTTTGTCCTGGAGAAAGCAAACCTGTTGGGGTTGACCGGATGGGTGCGCAATCGCTGGAATGGGGATGTCGAAGTAACTAGCGAGGGAGAGCGTGAGGCGTTGGGTATCTTCCTCACTCACCTGCATCGCGGGCCGCGATCTGCTTACGTCAGTAAGGTTAGCAGCCAGTGGCAGGCGCCAGCGGGGAGTTCACGCGCTTCGATGTCCGTACCGACTGCATGAACCAGCTTCTAACCCCCAAATCCCAGACCGCGCTCCTTTAACGATATATAACTTCCCCGACCGATGACCAGGTGATCCAACACCTCGATATCCAGCAGCTTACCCGCCCCGACGATGGCTCGTGTCACGGCGACATCATCCGGGCTGGGCGTCGGGTCACCGCTGGGATGGTTGTGTACGACAACCAGTGCGGTGGCATTGCGGTGCACTGCGGCTCTGAACAGCTCCCCAACCCGCACCTGGGAGGTGTTCACCGAGCCACGGTAGACGGGTTCGATGTGCAGGACACGGTTGCGGGTGTCCAGCAAGATCACATGCAGCTCTTCCTGTTCCAGCGCGCTCATATTGAACTGTACCAGGGCCGCCGCATCAGCCGGGCTGTGGATCGTCGGGCGCTCCTGCGGTGATTCGATCTTCATGCGATGCCCCAGTTCAAGAGCCGCCTTTATCTGAGCTGCTTTTGCCAAACCGATGCCGTGCTGGTTCACCACTTCTTCGTAAGGCGCTCGGTGTAGCCCGGAGATACCGCCGAAGGTGACCAGCAAGCGGTTTGCAACCTGAACTGGGTTCTCCCCTGTCACACCAACCCGCAGGAGGATGGCAAGCAGCTCAGCGTTGGAAAGGCCTCCTGAACCGTTTTTTGCCAGGCGCTCGCGCGGTCTCTCAGAGACAGCCAAATCGGTAATACGGTAGGTCGTGGTGGGTTCGCTCATGGGTATGCTTCCGTGCTATAATCGCTGGATAGGAGTAAGCTATGGTCTTTGATCCGACTACATTCAGCAGCTTCGTCTTATTCCTCACCGCCTGGGGCGGTGCGTTCCTGGCGGCGCTATGGCTCAGCCTGGTAATCTGGACCTACCGTGATATTCGCCGCCGCGCCAGAGACCCCCTGGCGAGGATCCTGGCTGTGCTGGTTGTGGCAGTGCTTTTCCTGCCCGGCATTGTTGTCTACCTGATCCTGCGTCCCGCCCGCACGCTCGAGGAAGAATACCAACGCACGCTGGAGGAGGAAGCCCTGCTGCAGGCCATTGAAGATGTCAGCCTGTGCCCTGGCTGCGGCAGGCGGGTCAAAGACAACTGGGTCTTCTGTCCGGGCTGCCATACCAAGCTGAAAAAGAACTGCCACCAATGCGGGAAGCTGATGGAACTGCCCTGGAACCTATGCCCGTATTGCGGCACACCGGCTCCGGGAATGCGCCGAGAATCGATGACCATGGAAGAAGCACTCCGCACGGTTCCGGTCGAAGTCGAGGTCGAAGAATCCCCCGAGCAATAGACAGCTAATCCCAACCGCGATCAGCGATTCAACGCCCCCCATCCCGCGTAGCTGGCATCTTCGGCCAATTCAGCTTCGATGCGCAGCAGCTGGTTGTATTTTGCCACCCGGTCCGATCGCGCCGGGGCACCAGTTTTTATCTGTCCCATATTGAGCGCCACCGCCAGGTCGGCGATAGTAGCATCTTCGGTCTCTCCCGACCGGTGAGAAGTGACTGCTCGCCAGCCTGCTCGCTGGCATATCTCGACTGCTTCGATCGTTTCGGTAAGCGTGCCGATCTGGTTCAGCTTCACCAGCAAAGCATTAGCTGCTTTCTCCTCGATCGCCCGGCGGACACGATCCGGATTGGTCACCAACAGGTCATCACCGACGATCTGCAGCCTATCCCCAAGTTCGGCTACCATCAGCTTCCATCCTTCCCAGTCATCCTGTGCCAGACCATCTTCAATCGAGACGATTGGATACTGGTCCACCCAGGATTTCCAGAAGGCAACCATTTCCTGGCTGCTCAATTTCTTGCCTTCCCGCCGCAGGTTATATAAGCCGGTATCTTCCTCGTACAGCTCGGATGCGGCCGGATCCAGCGCAATGCTTACCTGCTCACCCGCTTTGTAACCAGCCTTCTCGATCGCAGAAAGGATGACTTCCACCGCCTCGGCATTGGCCTGAAGTGCCGGGGCATATCCGCCTTCATCGCCTACCAGAGCCGTGTAGCCGCGCTCTTTGAGCACAGATTTCAAGGCGTGGTAGATCTCCGTACCCCAACGCAGACCCTCTGAGAAGGATGGCGCGCCTAGAGGCATGACCATGAACTCTTGCGCATCGGTGGACTGCCAACCAGTATGCGCCCCACCATTGAGGATATTCATCATAGGCACGGGCAGTACATGAGCATAAACCCCTCCGATATAGCGGTACAGCGGCAGCCCCAGAGAATTGGCTGCCGCTTTGGCAGCCGCCAGGCTGGTTCCCAGGATGGCGTTTGCTCCCAATGTGGATTTGTTAGGCGTCCCATCCAGCTCGAGCAGTGCCTGGTCAATCCCGCGCTGGTCGGTGACATCCCATCCATATAGGGCGTCAGCAATGTGATCATTTACATTCTCAACGGCTTTTAATACACCTTTTCCGTTATAGCGTTGTTTGTCGCCATCGCGGAGTTCCAAGGCTTCATGCACCCCAGTTGATGCCCCGGATGGCACTGCGGCTCTGCCCCAACTGCCATCCATCAAGGTCACTTCGACTTCAACGGTGGGGTTACCGCGCGAATCGAGTACCTCACGAGCGATAACATCTTCAATATAATATTCCATTTTTACACCTCAATTCTGGTTTTTTACCCAGTAAACCAGCTCTCCTTGTAGAGAGTGGTTTGCTGGATTTATTTTGATTTTTATCCTGCATTAAGTATAATCCATAACGATGGTCGCCGATCCTGAACTCCCGGAAACCGACTCGCGGGAAAGCAAACGCTACTATCTTGAAGACACACTCGTGCGCCGACTGGTAACCGGCCTGCTGCGGCTGGTGTTCCGCAGTTCCGGCGACGAATGGGCTATCCAGCATGCCCATCTGGTACTGGAACGCGGCCTGGTATTGGGCATCTTCCCGGAGGGAAAGCACAGCCGGGGTCGCGGGCTGCGAGCCGCGAAATCCGGCTCAGCCCGCTTCGCCCTGAACGCGGGAGTGCCCATCCTCCCTCCGGCGATTGTTGGCACTGATCAGGTTTTCAGACAATTCCCAAAACGAACAAAAGTGACCCTAACAATCGGCGAGCCGATAATCCCCCAACCAGACGAAAGCCCCCTGGAGTTGACCGACCGGCTGATGTTTACCCTGGCGGAAATGCTGCCTACCAGCCTGCGCGGAGTATATGCTGAGAAACCCCCCGGTTTCTAAGGCTGCTTGGCTTCCGTAAGATTGACTTGATTCGATAAATAGACCTCTACCCCTTCTCCGGGCTGAGTGGACGCGGATGCCCAATTCAGCACAGCCTTGAGAAAAGCCAGGAATAGTGGATGTGGTCTGTTGGGTCGCGAAAGGAATTCGGGATGGAATTGAGTGCCGAGCATAAAGGGGTGCTCGCTCAGCTCGGCGATTTCGACCAGACGCCCGTCCGGCGACACGCCAGAATAGCTCATCCCCGCCTGCTCCAGAATGTCGCGGTAGGCGTTATTAAACTCGAACCTGTGGCGATGCCGCTCCTGAACCAGTTCTTGCCCGTAAGCCTCAGCTGCACTTGTCCCGGATTGAAGCTCGCATGGATATAACCCCAACCGCATCGTTCCACCCATGTCGACGATACCGCGCTGGTCGGGCATAAGGTCAATAACAGGGTGATTGGTACCGCGATCGAACTCAGTAGAATTGACATCTTCGTCGTCCAGTACCAGACGGGCGAACTCAACCACCATCAGCTGCATCCCCAGGCACAACCCCAGATATGGTACGCTGTTCTCGCGGGCGTAGCGGGCGGCGCGGATTTTGCCTTCGATCCCCCGGCTGCCGAATCCGCCCGGGACGATGATCCCATCAACGCTACCGACCATTTCCCATCCGCGCCCTTTTTCGAGCTCCGCCGAGTGCACCCAGGTAATATCGACCTCTACCCCCAGGGTTAGGGCGGCATGCTTGACGGCTTCTCGAACACTCATATAAGCATCATGCAGTTCCACGTATTTACCCACCAGGGCAATCCTGAGCAGCGGTTTTTCTCGCTTTACCTCTTCCACCAGCCGCTCCCAGCTCTCCCAATTGGGTTCAACCCTTGCAGTCAGCCCCAACCGTTTTAGCAGATAGTCACCGACATTCAGCTTCTCCAGGATCAGCGGCACCTGGTACAGGACCGGGTTGGTCACTAACGGGATGACCGCTTTACGTTCCACATCACAGAACAAGGCGATCTTTTCGCATAACTCTTCACCCACCGGATGATCGGTGCGGGCTACGATGACATCCGGAGAGATACCGATCGAGCGCAGCTCCCGAACAGAGTGCTGGGTAGGCTTGGTTTTCAGTTCACCGGTTGCACCGATGTACGGCAGCCAGGTGACATGAATATAGACCGTATTTTCACGGCCCAGATCGCTGCGCATCTGGCGCAGGGCTTCCAGGAAAGGCAGCGATTCGATATCCCCGACTGTCCCGCCCACTTCTACCAGCACGATCTCTGCGCCGGTGGTTTTGGCAACCAGCCCGATACGCCGTTTGATCTCATTGGTGATGTGCGGGATCACCTGAATGGTCCCGCCCAGGAAGTCTCCGCGCCTCTCTTTGCCGATCACTTCTGCGTAAACCTGCCCGGTGGTAACGTTGCACACTCTGTTCAAGCTGATATCGATGAAACGCTCGTAATGCCCCAGGTCAAGGTCGGTTTCCGCGCCATCATCCAGCACATATACCTCTCCATGCTGGTAGGGGCTCATCGTCCCCGGGTCCACGTTGATGTATGGGTCCAGCTTCTGTACGGCGACCTTATAGCCGCGCTCCTTGAACAGCTTGCCGATTGCTGCCGCCGTCACCCCTTTCCCAACCGAGCTGACTACCCCGCCCGTGAAGAATATGTACTTTGTCTCCATTTCATCCTCCCGACGATAATCCGGCGCAGCCCCCTCCCCAACAAAAAGGAAGTGGGGAGGCCCGGTCACCGGCGTCCTCCCCACGGAGATGCACTCTGCGTAATGGTCTGAGCAATAATAATCGCATCCTCAAAAGTTTACCATAACGCCTGTCAATGTAATATTAAAGTTTTCAAGCTTCATCGGGATATCCCGTGGTAGGAGGCTAGACGTGGGGGTGGATTCTGGCTGCCTCGACGCTGAATTACAGGGATATAAAAATTATCAGGCAGGGCAAACGCATCTTAATTCTCCATCTGAGTGAAACCGACCAGGACCTTGAGCAGGTAATCGTGGTTCCATCCTGCCAACAGGCGTTTGCCCTTGATGCCCCGCTGGCAGGTTATCTCCTGCTTGAGCAAGTTCAGGGCGATATGTCGCAGCAGGGCGAAGTTCTCCGGTCCATGATCTTTGCGCACTCGGCAGCGGTCTTCGTCGAAGGCAAGATCCAGCGTCCAGTGCAGCTCATTCTCGATGCCCCAATGCGAGCGCACGGCCCCCAGGAGGCGTTTGGCTCCGGTGATACTGGCGATATGATAGCGGTCTTCGCTACTTTTCTCTTCACCGATCCAGCGCTGAGAGCGAATGCGGGACACGGTGGTCAAGTTCTTCCAGTTAGCAAAGCCGCGCAAGTAGCGCAAGACTTCAGGGTCGGAAATCGTCCAGCATTCGCGGATCTCGATGCGCCCATGATCCTTGTTGACCGTCTTCTCATAGTCGAAGGCATAGGCTTGGTACTGGCTGTCTTCCAGATCGGCAAACAGGTGTTCGACATCTTCGTAGAGGTTGCCCTGGTTTTCCTTCAAGGAGAGCACATACTCCGCTTCTCGCTCGATAATCTTTTCGGCAATCTCGGTTTGACAGCCCATCGCATCGATGGTCACAATGCAGCCCGCAACTTCCAAAACGTCTAAAAGCTGGGGAATGGCCGTGATCTCGTTCGACTTCTCGTCCACTTTGACCTGGCCCAGCACCAGGCGGTTGGCGCTGGCCCAGGCACTGACCATGTCGATGGCCATTTTGCCAATCCCTTTGTCATGCGAACGCCGCAGCACTTTGCCATCGATCGCAATCACCTGCCCGCCAATCACCTCAGCTACCGCATTCATCCAGCGCAGAAAACAGGCTTGGAACTGCTCCGGGTCCAGGCGGGCAAACACCCGGGTGAAGGTGTCATGCGAAGGGATGCCGTTGGGCACCTCCAGAAACGTCTGGAACCAGCCGATCCGGGCTTTGCCGAACTCTTCGACATCTTCCCAGTTGTCGGCTCCGGCAATCACCGCACAGATGGCAATCACCAGAATATCCAGCAGCTTGTGCAACTTGGTGCGATCGATGCGCGGATCAGTCAAGTTGCCAAAATGGCTTTCGATGCGTTGGCAGAATTTCGTCTTCCATGTCTTTTTCTCCCAGGTAGTATGACCTGGTATGATAAGCCAGGAAGATCGTTCTTGTCTAGATAAATTTAGATGCGTTCACCCTAAATTATCAGGTCAGGGGCGTGTCATTGTTCAGGGAAAATGACACCCTAACTGGTCAGGGAAAATGTCACCTTGACCAATAGCTGGGTGTAAGTATAATCTGAACCACCCCAAAGGAAAGGCGAGAAGATCAGGAGCAATCCGGTCTGCTCGTCTTTTTTCATGGTTGTTAGTCATCCCAAATTTCTTCCTTTCAAAGATTTGCCATACTGCTTCCAGGGGTGGGCAGGAGGGGGTTTCCAGGGTTGCCTGAGCTGTTTGGGCAGGGTGGTTGCTTGCGGCTTAGCAGGCTGTGGTGCGGGGGTAGCCGGTTGGAACACACCCATCCGAAGGGGAGCGCAGGTGGCTGGCTGGAAGGTGACCAGGTGCTGTCCGTGGTAGAAGACTGCTAGGCTGCCATCCATGGCGTGGTGTAGTTCAACCTTGGCCTTGGCGTAGCTCTTGCGGTCTGGTCCGGGTGGGATCTGCAGGCGGTAGTTGTTGAAAGGGATGGTGTTGTCGTTGGTCACCGTGCGAGTGTACTTGAAGCAGAAGTAGTGTGCTGGGTCACGATCAGCTGGCCAGGGGAGATAAGCCGAACCCGGTTGAGCGGCTTCGATCTGAAAGCGTGCATTGAACTTGGGCAGATAGGCCGCCAGGACCCGGTTGGCACTCTGCAGGTCGTTGGCTCCCGCCTTGCGCAATTCTTTGACCAGCCGGTCCTGCAAGGTACCCCACAACCGTTCGATGCGCCCTTTGGCCTGTGGGCTGCGGGCGGCGATCAATTGGATGCCCAGTTCGTCCACCAGGCGCCCAAATTGGCTGCGCGGCAGCTGGCCGTACAGCTCTTGCTCCACGCTCGGCTGACTGGGGCTCTGAAAGATGGTGTGCTGATCGGCGTAGATCGACTGGGGGATGCCTTTGCTCCTGCAAACCTGCTCCAGCACCAGGAAGTAGCCGGCGGCATCTTCTTCTTCCCTGAAGAGCGCTCCAGGAACCTGGTTGTTGGCGTCGTCGATCATGCCCACCAGGGTTAGCCACGGACCACGACCTTCCAGCCAATCGTGGCGGCTGCCGTCTGTTTGCAGCATCATCCCAGCCTGTGGATAACGTTCCCGACGGCTACGGTGCTTGGACGCCCGCCGCTTGCGCGGGCTACCTTGCCCAGCTGATCGCCGGATACGCCGCACCGTCGATCGCGAAACCACGATCGGCTCCGCTTGTTCAGCCAGCTCTTCGGTGAAGTGACAGTCGTTGTAGTCCCGGTAGCTCTCCTTGGCCAACCGGAGGATCTCCTGCTTCACCGCCTCCGAGATGCGGTTCGCAGGGGTTCTGCCACGATTACCGTGCGCCAGGGCGGCAATCCCTCGCTGGCGGTATGCCGCAACCAATCGACGAAACTGCCGCTTCGAGATGCCCAATAATTCTGCTGCTCGTTGAGCATGGATTTTCCCGGCTTCGTAGTCTATGACCATCTTCAGTTTGTGCTGTTCTTTCATCGTTAATGTCACCTTGTTTTCCATAGGGTGACATTTTCCCTGAACAGTTTGGGGGTGTCAATATCGCTGAACAACAACATTATCAGGTCAGGGGCGTTGACCCGTCCGCCGCAACGTGTTAAACTAAATGTTTGCAATGTACCGGAAATATATACCCCTGCTCATCGTTAGTCTGTATCTGGCGCTCCCGGTCTCACCGGGATATGCACAACAGAACACACCCTCTCCAACCCCAATGGCGGCAGCGATCAGTATCAAATTTCCGCCTGATGGGCAGGCGCTCAAAGGGAAGGTCTCAATAACCGGCAACACAGCTGTCCCGGGATTTAGCTCCTCCGAGCTGAGTTTCGGCTATAGTGATAACCCCACCGGGACATGGTTCCTGATCCAGAGCAGCAGCGAGCCGGTTAGCAATGGGATCCTGATTGAGTGGGATACCTCAACAATCACCGATGGTGACTACGATCTGCAGCTCGAAGTCGAGTTGGTATCAGGCGAGTCGATCGTCTACACAGTTCGCAAACTGCGTGTGCGCAACTACACACCTGTGGAGACAGAGACCCCAACACCAGTTACGCCTACTTTGACCCCCCTGCCAGGAGACACGCCAATCCCCACTGCAACTTCAACCCCCACCGAGACACTGATACCACCTACTCGTACAGCTCTACCGCCCAATCCTGCCCAGGTCACTCGCCAGGACTTGGAACTCAGCCTGGGAAAAGGAGCACTTTTTACGCTCGGCTTGTTCGCCCTTATCGGAATATACATATCTGTTAAGACAGTCCGCAGGCGGCTATAACTAGCGAACAGGTGCACCAATCATGAGATTATTTTCTTCGAAACAAGCCTCCACAGAGGAGACCAGCTCCCGCTTCCTGATCACAGGTCTCGGTAACCCGGGTCGCCAATACCAGTACAATCGCCACAACATCGGCTTTACCGTCCTGGACAACCTGGCGGAATACCTAGGGACAGGCTTCTCCCGCATGGAGTCTAAAGCCCTGGTCGCCAAGGCAGACCACAAGGGTGAACATCTCATTCTGGCGAAGCCTCAAACATTTATGAATCTGTCCGGGCAGGCGGTAAGTTCCCTGCAGCGCTTCTATAAGATCCCCCTCGATAGGCTGATTGTTGTGTATGACGAAGTCGACCTGGACTTCGGCATCCTTCGTTTACGCCCCTCTGGCGGCTCGGCAGGGCACAACGGAATGAACTCGATCATCGATCACCTGGGTACGCAAGAGTTCCCCCGCCTGCGAATCGGAGTCGGGCGGCCTCCCGGAAGGATGGATGCCGCGGCATACGTTCTGCAGGATTTCAGCAGCACCGAGGAAGCCGAATTGGCTCTTATCCGACAGCAGGCAGTCGAAGCACTGCTAGTATACGTATCCCAGGGAATCGCGGCTGCCATGAACGTCCATAATCCCAATCAGCTCGGAACAGGAGACGATGGATAGCATGGCGCTTGATCCCGTCCTCCAGCAAATTGCTGCCGGCATGGAAGGCGCGCTCACGGAGCTTGCAGGCCGGAGCATTGAAAGCCATCCGCCGACAGATGAGCTGGTTTCGCTCAGGCTGCGGCGATCAGCACGCCTGCCGGTTCTGGCAGTGCTATTCCAGAACACCCGCCAGCCGGTCTTATTGGTCACCGACCGGGCAGATCACGCTCTAGAACTGTACGACGAGCTGAGTTTGTGGCTGCCGGATGTACCCCGCCTGCTCATCCCCGAGCCAAACCCACTGTTCTACGAGAAAGCCGCCTGGGGAGAGACCACACGCCGCGACCGGCTGGCTGCTCTTACCGGGCTGGCGGCTTATCACATCCCTGGGGTTGTGAAACCTAAGGCTTCCCCGCTTCTGGTAGCCTCCGCTCGGGCAGTGATGATGCGAACGATGCCGAAGAGCGAATTCCTGCGAGCGACCCGCAACCTGCAAGTCGGTCAGATCATACAGGTCGAAACCCTTGTCCGCAGCCTGGTCCGTCTGGGTTACGAGCTGGTGAATACAGTAGTGCTGCCCGGACAGTTCGCCAGACGAGGAGGCATCATCGATGTCTGGCCCCCAGCTGCTGCCCAACCCACCCGGCTGGAATTCTTCGGCGACGAGATCGATACTCTCAGGACGTTCGACCCTGCCACGCAGCGTACCAGCAATACCCAGACACGCCTGCTGATCACACCTGCCAGGGAATTCCTGCTCACCGATGAGCATCTGTCCCTACAAGAGCCTGAAGAGATCTTCGAGTTTCACATTCCACAGCTTCACCAGACGCCTGCCTGCCTGCTGGACTACCTGCCTCGGGATGCCATCCTGGCGATCGATGACCTGGGCTATTTACGGGATACCGTCGCCGACCTGGAAGAGCAGGCCGTCGAACTGCGCCAAAGCGCCCAGGCAGAGGGACTGGTCAGCGAGGACGATCCCTTCCCCTACCTGACATGGACTGAGCTGGCAGAAAGTCTGACCCACCGCCGGGCGATTGAGCTCGGTCCATCTACTGAGTTAGCCTCCGAACCTGGCGATATCAGCGCACAAGTTGAAATATCTGCCCGCTTCTCGGTTGGGCAGCGCTATGGCGGGCGGTTGAAACCCTTCATGGAACATATAGCCGAGCGTCTCAGCAAAGGCGCGCAGGTCACCATAGTTTCCCGCCAATCCACCCGGCTGCAAGAGTTGTGGAAAGAACAACACATCCAGAACAAGAGCCCGGACTATGTCCAGGGCAGTCTGTCAGAAGGCTGGATATTCTATCCCCCAGATGGCGCGGTCATGCATTTATACACAGATGGTGAGATCTTCGGCTGGCGGCGTCCCGAGCCGCGCCAGCGCTTCCGCCCGGCTGCAGAATCGCCGGAAGCCGTCTATGCTGACCTGCAGGCAGGAGATTACATCGTCCATGTAGATCATGGGATCGGCATATTCATCGGGCTGGTTGACCGCACTCTGGATAATATCGAGCGGGAGTACCTGTGCATTGAGTATGCCAATGAAGCCCAGGTATTCGTCCCCGCTCACCAGGCCGACCGCATTACCCGCTATATCGGCTCCGACGGGCGACCACCTACACTCAGCCGGCTGGGGAGCAGTGAATGGCGTAGCACGAAAGCGCATGTCAAGGAGGCAGTACAGGAGGTGGCTGAGGATCTGCTCGAGCTGTATGCCAAACGGAATATCATCCCGGGACATTCGTTCGCCACCGACACGGTCTGGCAGCAAGAGCTGGAGGCCAGCTTTCCGTACGTCGAAACCGAAGACCAGATGCGAGTGCTGGCTGAAGTCAAGCACGACATGGAAATGGAGCGCCCGATGGACCGCCTGATTTGCGGTGATGTCGGCTATGGCAAGACAGAGGTGGCGCTGCAGGTCGGCCTTCAAAGCCGTCATGGACGGCAAGCAGGTCGCCATCCTGGTCCCGACGACCGTGCTGGCGCAGCAGCACTACCAGACCTTCCGCCAGCGCCTGGCGGCCTTCCCCGCCGAAGTGGAGATGCTCTCACGCTTCCGCACCCCCCAGCAGCAGCGCACGATCCTGGCACGCCTGGAAGAAGGAGGCATCGATATCGTCATCGGCACCCACCGCCTGCTCTCCTCCGATGTGCAATTCAAAGACCTGGGTCTGCTGATCATCGATGAGGAACAGCGCTTCGGCGTCACCCACAAAGAAACGCTGAAGAAAATGCGCACCGAGGTCGATGTCCTTACCCTGACCGCCACGCCGATCCCACGCACCCTGTATATGACCCTGACCGGCGTGCGCGATATCTCCACGATCAACACTCCGCCGGAAGAACGGCTGCCGATCGTCACCCATGTCGGACCCTACTCGCCAAAAATCGTGCGCCAGGCGATCCTGCGGGAGCTGGAGCGCGGCGGTCAGGTATTCTTCGTCCACAACCGGGTGCAGACCATCGGCGCGATGCGCAGGCATCTCGAGCAGCTGGTGCCTGAGGCGCGCCTGGCGGTCGCCCACGGGCAGATGCCGGAGAACGAGCTGTCCGAGCGCATGCGCCAGTTCACCAATGGCGAAGTCGATGTCCTGCTGTGCACCTCGATCATCGAGTCAGGACTGGATATCCCCAATGCCAATACACTGATCGTCGACCGGGCAGATACATTCGGTCTGGCACAGCTTTACCAGCTGCGCGGCCGGGTCGGGCGCGGCGCACAGCGCGCCTATGCTTACTTCTTCCGCCATGCCAAGCGGCAGCCCACAATCGATGGTCGCCAGAGACTGGAGACCATCGCCGAGAACACCCAGCTCGGGGCAGGCTTCTCGATTGCCATGCGCGACCTGGAGATTCGCGGCGCAGGCGACCTGTTAGGTACCCGCCAGCACGGCTATATCGCCTCAGTCGGGTTCAACCTTTATACCAGGCTGCTGGCGGAGGCTGTGCGGCGGCTGCGGAAGAACGGTGATCTTCCCCTGGCAGCCACCTCACCGGCGCTCGAGGCAGAGTTATCCCTCCCGATCAATGTCGACCTGCCGCTGGGTGCCAGCATCCCGGCTGATTACGTTGCAGACAAGGGCATGCGCCTGCGCCTCTACCGCCGCATGGCGGATATCCGCAGCCTGAATGAGGTGGACGCCCTGGAAGAAGAATTTGGCGACCGCTTTGGCAGCCCTCCCGAGGCAGTCCACAGCCTGCTGCTTCAGTTGAAGATCAAACTGCTGGCAGAAGCTGCCGGGCTGTCATCGGTCAGCACCGAGAACGGGCAGCTCGTATTGCGCTTCCTGGACGGCGAGGTACCCTCCGATCTGCCCCCGTTGGACGCCAGGGTGCGCCTGGGCAAGACCGCCTTGTGGATCCAGTATGGGAATCTCGGCGACTGGCGGGCTTTCTTGCTCGAGATCTTGGAGCAATTGAAGCCAGCAGGTGGAGAAGGTTGAGAGTGGCAGAACCACTGGCGTCTCTATTTCCCCGGGGTATCCCGGCTACCAAGCGCTTGTTCGACTTGCTGCTGACCATTCCCGGGCTGCTGCTGCTCTCGCCGATCCTGGCTCTGACCGCACTGCTGGTGCGAATCTACCATGGCAGCCCGGTGCTATTCCGCCAATTGCGCCCAGGATACCGCGCCAGGCCCTTCTACCTGTACAAATTCCGCACGATGCGCGACCTGCGTGATGCTCATGGGGAGCTGCTGCCGGACGAGCAGCGTCTGACCCGTCTGGGACGGGTGCTGCGCGCCACCAGCCTGGACGAGCTGCCGGAGCTGTTCCACGTGCTGCGCGGCGAGATGAGCCTGGTCGGTCCGCGCCCGCTGCTGATGCAGTACCTGGAGCGCTATTCCCCCGAGCAGGCCCGCCGCCACGACGTGCTGCCGGGCATAACCGGCTGGGCGCAGATCAACGGGCGCAATGCGCTCACCTGGCAGGATAAATTCCGCCTGGATGTGTGGTACGTCGATCACTGGTCACTGGGGCTGGATATACGCATCTTATTGCTCACTATCTGGAAGGCGATCAGCCAGGAGGGTATCAGCCAGCCCGGCCGCGCCACTGCAGACGAATTCATGGGCAACCAGGCACCACCGGAGGAGGAGGCTGTATTTGATAGGATAGGTGGCGATGGAAGCTGATAACGAGCGGCTGTACCGGGATATGTACCTGATGCGCCGGTTCGAGGAGACGGTACTGGAGAATTTCCCGAAAGGGGTATTCTCCGGCACTACCCACACTTACCTGGGTCAGGAAGCCAATGCCGCCGGTGTGCTGGATCACATCCTGGAAGATGATGTAGTGGTCAGCAACCACCGCTGCCACGGTCATTTCCTGGCCTATGGCGGAGAGGCGCACCCGCTCTTCGCCGAGCTGATGGGCAAAGCCAGCGGAGTGTGCGGCGGTCGCGGAGGTTCCCAGCACCTGCACTGGCGCAATTTCTTCTCCAACGGCGTCCTGGGCGGTACGGTCCCGCTGGCGACCGGCATGGCAGTTGCAGAGAAGCATAAAGGCAGCCGCTCGATCGTGATCGCCTTCCTGGGGGATGGCACGCTGGGTGAAGGAGTAGTTTACGAGTTCGCTGAACATCGCCAGCCTGTGGCAGGCGCCGATCCTGTACGTGGTCGAGAACAACCACATCGCCCAGACCACACCCAGCCAGATGGCGCTGGCAGGCAGCATCCCCGCCCGCTTCAACGCCTTCGATATCCCGGTGGTGGAGCTCGACAGCAGCGATGTACTGCAGATATGGAGTGCAGCAAAAACCCTGGTCGATACAGTTCGATCGACTTCCAGCCCGCAAGCCCTGGTCCTGAACACCTGCCGCTTCGGACCGCATTCTAAAGGCGATGATACACGACCGGCGGATGAGATCGCCGATATGCGCCGTATCCGTGACCCGCTTTCTATCCATGCCACGCGTCTCGACCCGCCTGCCCGGCAAAAAATCGAGCAAGAAATCGATCGCGAGATCGCCCAGGCATTTCAGCAGGCGCTGGCTGACCCTTTCCCGACGGTAACTCCCTGAGCGTTATTCTCATGCCCTCCGTCCTCGAATCGCTCAACACCAGCCTGCACCATGCATTCGCCGCCAGCCCAGATGTTTTCCTGCTTGGTGAAGATGTGCTCGACCCGTACGGCGGGGCGTTCAAGGTCACGCAGGGGCTGTCCACCGCCTACCCGGAGCGAGTGCTGACCACCCCGGTCTCGGAGGCCGGCATCACCGGAGTTGCTGCCGGGATGGCATTACGCGGCCTGCGACCGGTGGTCGAGATCATGTTCGGCGATTTCATCACCTTGATCACCGACCAGGTGATCAACCACATCGCCAAGTTCCGCTGGATGTACAACGACCAGGTGCGCGTGCCGCTGGTGATCCGCACCCCGATGGGCGGGCGGCGCGGCTACGGTCCGACCCACAGCCAGACTCTGGAGAAGCTCTTCCTGGGCATACCCGGTTTAACAGTACTGGCTCCGACCCACCTGGGCGACCCAGGTAGATTGCTATACGACGCCATTCTCAACTGTGATGACCCTGTGCTGTTCGTCGAGAACAAGCTGCTCTATTTGCTGCGCGTGCAGGATAGCAGCGCATCCAGCGAGTTCGATATCCAAGCAAGGAATGTTTCCCCCGCGTCAGTATCGGGTGCGGTCTCATTTGCTCCCACCTACATAATCACACTGCATGATGCTCCTGCCCCGATGCTCACCATCTGCGCCTACGGCTATATGGCTGAGCTGGCGCGCCAGGCAATCTTGAAGCTGGCGTACGAGCATGAAGTCTTCTGCGAGCTGTTCGTAGCCACCCAATTGGCACCCTTTCAGCCGCAGTCTCTGGTAAAATCCCTGCAGCGCACGGGGAATCTGTTGGTGGTGGAGGAAGGCACGCGCAGCTTTGGTTGGGGAGCAGAAGTCCTCGCAGTTTGCAGTGAAGCGCCTGGACTCAGGTTGCGCTCCGCCCGGCGTCTGGCTGCCAGGGAAACTCCTGTACCGGCCTCCAGCACACTGGAAGCCAGCACCCTGCCGGATGTAGATTCAATCGTAAACTCCTGCCTGGAAATCACCAACCGCGGGTAAAATCAAGCCGGAAAGCTGCCGCCATGCCCATCCAAGTCACCATCCCCCTGCTCAACCCCAACGAGCCCGAAGCCCTGCTTGCCGCGCTGCACGTCAGCGAAGGCCAGCAGGTATCCCCAGGCGACCCCTTGTGCATGCTTGAGACGACCAAGTCAACTGCCGAGCTTGAGGCCGAAACTGGCGGCTTCGTTGCCGGGCTGCGCTTCAGCCAGGGGGAGACGGTACGTGCTGGCGAGCTGTTGTGCTATCTGGCGGAGACAGCGGACTGGCAGCCGCCTGCCCACGAACTTCCTGCGCTGGATGACAACGAGCAAGCCCTGCCTGAAGGACTGCGCATCACCGCCCCGGCGCTGGCGCTGGCACGCCAGCTGGGCATTGCATTGGATACCCTGCCGTGCGGCCCGCTGGTCACCGAGAGCATGCGTAGGTTCCCATGCCAGAGCCACCGGTGCTGCTGAGTTGGCGCCTCCTGCTGCAGATTTCGACCCCACCGCAATCATCGTTTACGGCGGCGGAGGGCATGGCAAGTCGCTGATCGAGCTGCTGCTCGCCCTGGGCAGCTACCGCCTGGCGGGCGTCATAGACGACAGCCTGCCCAAGGGCGAGGCCGTTCTGGGCGTGCCGGTGCTGGGCGGTGGCGAGGTCCTGGCTGAGCTGCACGGCGGTGGAGTGCGCCTGGCTGCCAATGCAGTCGGAGGTATCGGCGATCTGACCGTGCGGGTGACAGTATTCGAGCGACTGGCCCAGGCCGGATTTACCTGCCCGGCTGTCATGCACCCAATCGCCTATGTGGAGCCCAGCGCAGACCTGTCGCCCGGCGTGCAGGTCTTCCCCCACGCCTACGTGGGCAGCGATGTGCGCCTGGGATACGGAACAATCGTCAATACCGGCGCCATCGTCTCGCACGATTGCCTTCTGGGTAATTATGTGAACATCTCTCCCGGGGCGATCCTGGCCGGCGGAGTGCAGGTGGGAGATGGCGTATTGGTCGGCATGGGCGCTACGATTAACCTGCTGGCACATATCGGCCGCGGGGCGCGCATCGGCAACGGCGCAACCGTCAAGAGCGACGTACCCGAGGCAGGCGTCGTGCGCGCTGGCTCTGTTTGGCCAGATATAATCTATGAAAATCCCCATGTCCTCCCCTGACCTGACCGATGCCGAACGGGAGGCCGTTGCGGCGGTCCTGCACACCCCCAACCTGAGCATGGGCGGTGAGATCACAGCCTTTGAAGAAGCATTCCGCCAATACAGCGGCCGCTCAGCACGCCATCGGGGTCAGCTCAGGCACCGCCGGGCTGCACCTGTGCGTGCGGGCGGCTGGCATCCAGGATGGCGACCTGGTGATCACCACGCCCTTCTCTTTCGTCGCCTCGGCCAATGTGCTGCTCTTCGAGCGCGCCACCCCGGTCTTCGTGGATGTCGACCCGCTCAGCGGGAATATCGACCCGCAGCTCGTCGAGCAGGCCGCAGCCGACCTGACCGCCGGTGGACAGCCGCGGCGCAGCGCTGGCTGCCGCGCCGCAACGGACTGCATGATAGGCAGCTTGAAAGCCATCCTGCCGGTGGATGTCTTCGGCCAGCCGGCCGATATGGACCCGATCCTGGAGACCGCCAGCAGCTATGGGCTGAAGGTGATCGAGGATTCCTGCGAGGCGTTAGGCGCGGAGTATAAAGGCCGGAAAGCGGGCACGCTGGGCGATTACGGCGTCTTCGCTTTCTATCCCAACAAGCAGATCACCACCGGCGAGGGCGCAGTGATCATCACGGACGATGACACAGCTGCGGAGTTGATGCGCGCCTTGCGCAACCAGGGGCGCGCCCCAGGCGACACCTGGCTGCAGCATACCCATCTGGGCTACAACTATCGGCTGGATGAGATGAGTGCCGCTCTGGGGCGCGTCCAGCTTGCCCGCATCGAGGAGCTGCTAAACAGGCGCCAGCAGGTGGCCGACTGGTACGCCGAGCGCCTGGTCGAGATCCCCGGTCTCAGCGTGCCCAAGGTGGTCGATCACACCACCCGGGCGAGCTGGTTCGTCTATGTCGTCCGCTTCAGCGCGCATATCGACAGGGACAGGGTCGCCAAAGATTTAGCCGGTCAGGGTGTACCCGCCCGTCCGTACTTCCTACCCATCCACCTGCAGCCCTACATGGTGGAACGCTTCGGGTACCGCCCCGGCGATTTTCCGGTCACCGAGGACCTGGGACGGCGCGGTCTGGCGCTGCCATTCTCAGGTGTGATGAGCGAGGCACAGGTCGATTTCGTCTGCCAGGCGCTTCAGCGAACGATATCGATGATGTTTTAATGATTGAGGTTTCCCTATGAATTTGAACCCCGCCATGTGGTTGAAAGCCTTGCAGGTCATCCCGCACGTCACACACGAGGAGTGGGCGAGTCTGGATGTGATCTCGAAATGGCTGATCTCATCCCGGGCAGCAGTGCTGATCATGACCGCCATTTCCGGCGCCATCGCTGGCATCCTGGCGTTCCAGCAAGGCAGCTTTAATTTCTGGCTCTGGCTGCTGGTAGAGATTGGGCTGATATTCGCCCACGCAACCAACAACCTGATCAACGATTACACCGATTACGTCAAAGGCGTCGACCAGGACAACTACTACCGCAGCCAGTACGGGCCCCAGCCGCTGGTCCATGGGCTGATGAGCAAGCGCGAGCTGCTCACCTACGCTGCGCTGACCGGTCTGGTCGCGCTTGGAGCTGGTGCAGCGCTGGTATACCTGCGCGGCGGTCTGTCCTTGCTCTTGCTGGGGTTGGGCGTCTTTTTCGTTCTCTTCTACACCTACCCGCTGAAATATATCGCCTTGGGTGAGGTCTCCGTGCTGATAGTCTGGGGACCGCTGATGATCGGCGGCGGGTATTACGTGATCGCCGGGGGATGGGACTGGAACGTCGTCCTCGCCAGCCTGCCCTATGCCCTGGGCGTGACGGGGGTGATCTTTGGCAAGCATATCGACAAGTTCGAGATGGATAAAGCCAAGCACATCCACACCCTGCCGGTGGTGATGGGGGAGCGCAACTCACGCTATACCGTTGTCGGCATGCTGGCGCTGCAGTACCTGCTGGTGATTTACCTGGTTATCACAGGCTTCTTCCATCCTGTCATGCTGGTAGCACTGCTGGCTCTGCCGGCCTTATTCCGCATCCTGCCGATGTTTCGCACACCAAAGCCGGAGCAGAAGCCGGTCGATTTCCCGGACGTCTGGCCGAATTATTTTGTAGCCGCCGCGTTCTACCACAACCGGCGCTTTGGACTGCTGTACCTGTTGGGCTTGATCTTGAGCGCCGTGCTGCAGAATATGTTCTAAGGTGAGGTAGGGTGAATATTAGTGGGTGTTTCGGACGGCGAAGCCGCCCGAAACACCCACTATTCATCTTATATAAGGTTACTATTCCGAGTTCGGCGGGAAGATGACCTCTTCTTTGCCTGCCAGCATATCCTGGATGCGCCGCACGACGATATCCAGGTGGCGCGGCTTGTGGACGAAGTCCAGGTCATCTGTGCGGATGGTGAGCAGGGGGCAGATATCGAATGACTGAACCCAGTCCTCGTAGAAAGAATCAAGCAGCTCGAGATACTCGGCGGTGATGCCGCTCTCCATGGCCCGCCCGCGGCTGTGTATGCGCTCCATCAGCACCGGCACGGGGGCTTTCAAGTATATTAGCAGGTCGGGCGGCGGCAGGCTGGAGACAACCAGGTCGAATATGCGCCGGTAGGAATGATAATCCCGCTCATTGATATTGTTCAAGTGGTGGAGGGCACGCGCAAAGATATACGCGTCCTCGTAGATGCTGCGGTCGAGGATCGCTGACTGCGGCATCCGGAAGTACTCCAGGTACTGCTCTGCTCGATGACCGAGGAAAAAAACTTGTAGGTGGAAGGACCAGGCGCGCATATCGCCGTAGAACTCGGACAGGTATGGGTTGTCCGAAACCGATTCGAAAGCCGTCTGCCAGCCTAGACGTGTACCAATGCGCTCCGTCAGGGAGGTTTTTCCGGAACCGATATTTCCAGCGACGATGACGATCCGTTTGACCATGGATGTTTTCCTGTGTTAGAAATGCACCTGAATGTACCTAATTATATTGGCAGGGTGAGTCTTCGTAGTCACGCAGCACCATCGAGTTCTGGCTGGTAGCAGGCGGTACCGGTGACCCCGTGCATCACTGTTCTAGCGAGGGTAAGCAGCATGAACGCGTCCAATGCCTGGCTACCAATCTCCGGCGTACTGCAGTGAAAAGGGCTGTGCCTCCCGGGCAAGGTAGGCATAGCGCAGCTCGACCAGCTGGCGCAGGTGGAGCAAATCGTGGGCTACCCAGGCGGCGAACATATCCCCGGCGGCGATCTCGCCCCAGGGCGCTGGGGAGGTGGTTTGCCAGTCTGGTGAGGCCAGCTCTTCGAGCCAGGTCAGCGATTTCTCGCGCTCCATCAGAAAATTACCCAGCGATTCGCCTGGGTCGCGCTTGTTGTACTCCCGGCTGGTAACCCAGCCCTGCGGATCGATCGGCGGCCAGGTCTCACCTGGGTGGTACAGGATAATATCCAGGCGCACACGGAAATCCTGGCGCTCTTCATCGTACAGATGGTTGATCACTTCCAGGATAGACCAGGACTCCGGGTCGGGCTTCCAGCGTGCCTGTTCGTCAGTAATGCCTTCTGCCAGGCTGCGTATGGCCGCGCCGTGCTGCACCATTTGAGCTTGGTAATTTTCCAGTTTCATCTCAATCTCCAATTATATGATCCTTGAAAAACACCCGCCAGGGACCACAGCCATCTATGTACGGCTGCATCAAGGCGCGTTCTGCCTGCACGGTGTGGTTCAAGTCGTGCGCCGGCCACTCGTTGAGCATTTCTTCAAGCGTGACCATGCCGAGCTCCGGGTGGCGCGAGGTCCTCCCAAGGTCGCCTAGCTGCAGCTTGCCGATCGAGTCCAGGCTGGCTGCTCTCAATTCGGCGAACTCGGCGGCGATCTCCCACGGTGAGCGCTGCGCGGCATCCAGCGCTCCTTCGGCGTCCGGGTTGAATGCCGGGAAGCTCTCCATGCCATCCAGGAAGGCCTTCATGCGGGATTGGAAGACACGCTCGACGTCGATAATATGCTGCAAGCACTCGACTGCCGACCACTCGCCGGGCGCCGGGGAGCGCCGGAGCAGCGCCTCGGGCAGCTTGCTGGTCAGCTCATTCCAGCGTGAAGAGGTGGTTATAAGCACGGTGATAATGGTGGAAACAGGTTCAAATTCGGCAGTCATTTTTCATCTCCATGATATTCGGGACTATACACCAATACTTGAAACGACCCAGGTAGAGACGCCGTGGCAGGGCGACTCTACTCCAATGACAACCCATTTCAACAGGTCGGGTATTATGCAGGTGTCAGCTTCAGCCGATGCCAGGCCTCCGGGCTCCCAATCGGCGCAGTGTGTCCGCCGTCTCGACGTTCATTTCCAGCCCGGGGAGGTCCTCTTCGCTGACCCAGCGGTATTCGGAAAACTCTTCGTTCAATAAGATTTTATCACCGGCTGCCCGGCAGTAGTACACAAGGAAGATCATGTACACCGGCTGAAGCTCCCCGTTGGGGAGCAATTTACTGTAGCTGCCGTCCTTGAAGAAAGCCGGTTGGATATCCGTTATCTCGATGCCCAGCTCCTCGCGCAGCTCGCGCCGCAGGGCATCCCCCATGCGCTCGCCTTGCTCGATCCCGCCACCCGGCAGCCCCCACTGCCCGGGGAATACCCCCCGGTCGGGGTGCATGCGGCACAGCAGGAGCTGGTCCCGGTCGTTCCATACAAGACCGACGACGATTACCCGGATCGTTTCGGGTGTATTCATCTCATCAGGTTGTTCGAGCTAGCGTTACTGCCGTGAAGATATATCAACACTCGCTGAACCCGCAGGCATAGCACTTGCGGCAGCCCTCTTCGTTGACTACCGCCGCCTGACCGCATTCCGGGCACAGGTCACCGAAGCGCAATGGTACCTGCTCTGGGAGCGCGTCCTGTCCGGCGTGGGCAGCAGAGGACGATTCGCTCATCAAATTGTAGCCGTTATCGCGTGAGTGATCTACCATCCCTCGCGAGTGATCTACAGGTATGGCAGAGAGATCGCCATCAGTCTGCGGGTTAGACTCATCCAGGTAAGCCGCCAGCACCTGTGCCACGCCGTCCGGCAGAGAGCGCACCCGGTTGGGGCCGAACCCCAGCGAACGACCGCCGCCGATGCCGGAAAGCTGCCGCCAGACCTCTTTGAGGCGCTCGCGCGGCGCCACCGGTGAAGAGAGCCGCAGGATATAAGAGATCAGACGCCCGATGGCCTCAGAGACCGCGGCGGTGTCCGAACCAGCCTTGGCGGTATTGATGAAGACTTCAAAGGGCTGGCTGCCACCGTTCTCGTTGATGGTGACGAATGCCTTGCCCAGCGGCGTGCTGATCGTGAAGGTATGCCCGGTCAGACTGCGCGGACGGGGCTTCTTCTTATCGTGCCACATCACCAGCTGTTCTAGCTGTTCAGCTTCCGCCGCAGGTGTTAGTGCGGTCACTTCAACTGCACCTGGCGTATCTTTGGCAACCGCCGACGCTTTGGCAACCGCAGTGGCTTTGGCTGCCGCAGTGACTTTGGCTGCCGCGGTGGCATTTGTCTCGAGGACGACCACCTGGCGAGAGCCTGTCACATAAACCGTAATCCCTTTACAACCCAGCTCCCAGGCGAGCAGATAAGCCCCTGCGACATCATCTTCGCTGGCTTCCGCGGGGAAGTTGACCGTCTTGCTAAGGCTGTTGTCTACGAAAGCCTGCAGGGCGGCCTGCGTGCGCACGTGCTCTTCCGCACTGATATCGGCGGAGACGACGAAGGTGTGCTGGATATGCTCTGGGACTTCAGCCAAACCCTGGCAGGTGCCCAGCTCGAGGACATGCTCGACCACTTTCTGGCGGTCGGTTTCATCCAGCCCCGCCTGCAGCAGTGCGTCATCGAATGCCGGGCTGGTATAAGTCAGCTGCAGGTCATTCCCGTTATCGTTGACGTGGCGGATATAGGCCAGGGCGAATACCGGCTCACAGCCATACCCCTCACACCCGGCAACCGTAGCGATCGTGCCGGTGGGTGCGACGGTCGTCTGGGCTGCGTTGCGAATGCCGTGCTCCTGTATGCCTTGCACCACCTGCTGCCAATTCAACGCCGGGCGGTCAAAATCGCGTCTGTATTCGGATAGGGGTGCGGGCGGCTGCCAGGTCATCTTTTTCGGGTCGTAAATACTGCCTCGGATCGCCTTGAACGGGCCGCGCGCTTCCGCCAGCTCGATGCTGGTGCGCATGGCATGGTAGCGCACGAATTCCATCACCTGCGCCCCAAACTCCTGCCCCTCTTCGGAGCCGTAGCGGATACCGGCGTGGTACATCAGGTCTCCCAGACCCATGATGCCCAGACCGATGCGCCGGTTGCGGTGAGCAGCTTCCATGAGCTGCGGCACTGCCGGGACGTAGGCATTGGCCTCGACCACATCGTCCAGGAAGATGGTCGAAGTCTCCACGCTCCTGCGCAGCCCTTCCCAGTCCACCGTGCCATCCGGCCCGCAGTGCTGCCCCAGGTTGACCGAGCCCAGGCAGCAGTTCTCGTACGGCCCCAGCCACTGCTCACCGCACGGATTGGTCGCCTCGAGCTGGTAGAGCTGGGGCACCGGGTTGGAGCGGTTGGCGGCATCCAGGAACAGCACGCCTGGCTCTCCATTGTGGTGCGCCTGCTGCACGATCTTCTCGAACAGTTCCCGGGCGCGCAGGGTCTTATAGACCTTGACCGGGACTCCCTCTGCCTCGGCTTGTTCCAACGTGCCGTGGAAGTCGTGGTACTCCGGAGAGCTGACATCCGGAAAGCGCAGATCCCACAGGTCATCCCTCTGAACCGCGTGCATGAAGGCGTCAGTAATGCCCACTGAGATATTGAAATTAGTAATGGCGTTCTCATCCGTCTTGCAGGTGATGAAGTCCTCAATGTCCGGGTGGTCGACGCGCAGCACAGCCATATTTGCCCCGCGCCGGGTGCCGCCTTGGGCAATCTCCCCGAAGGCTTTATCATACACGCGCAAAAACCCAACTGGACCGGTCGCCTGACCGGCAGATGACTTGACCAGCGTTGCTTTAGGTCTCAGCTGGGAGAACGAGAAACCGTTGCCGCCGCCGGTCTGCTGGATCAAGGCTGCATCACGCAGCGTCTGGAAGATCCCGGCTGCATTGCGTCCCATATCATCGGCAATAGGCAGGACGAAACAGGCAGCCAGCTGACCAAGCGGCGTGCCCGCGCCGGTAAAGGTTGGCGAGTTGGGGAAAAAACTCTTCGAAGTCAGCAGATTATAAAAGTCCCTGGCGCGCAGAAGCACGTCCCCACCCCAGGCTTCCTCGACCCTGGCGACGTGATAGGCAACTCGCCAGAACATCTCTTCCACACTTTCTACGGGCTGACCGTTCTTGCCGCGCCGGACATAGCGCCGGATGAGCACTTTGCGTGCATTCTCAGTAAGCTCCACCTGACCGATATCGCCGGGGATGGGTGGGGTGGGCAATAAGCCGTGTTTTGTACCCTGAGTAATCGAGTCGGAAACCATGAACATCTCTCCTCAAACAATAACAAACTCCCGATGTTTGCCGTTTTGCTTACCCCCTTATCGGCGGGGCACCTATAGTATTCAGCCTTCTAGAAGGCGGTCGATCTCGTTGCGAACGGCCTTCAGATCATCCAGACCAAGATATACGATCGCATAACGCACGTATGCAATCTGGTCCAGTTCCTTCAGGCCTGCAATGACCATGTCCCCCACCACCCGTGAGGAGACTTCAGCCCGGCTTAAAGCTTGTAAGGAGGTTTCAATCTCCCCGATCAAGCGGTCGATATCCGCGGCCGAGACCGGACGCTTTGCACAAGAGATGCGGATACCGCGAGCTAACTTCTCACGATCGAATTCTTCACGTGTGCCGTCCTGCTTGATAATCAACGGAGTCGCCAGGATCGGGCGCTCGTACGTGCTGAAGCGTTGCTTGCAGATCGCGCATTCACGACGCCGGCGGATCCCACCACGAGAGTCGTGGGTGGTATCGATCACTTTGGATTCTTCCTGGTTGCAGTAAGGACAGCGCATTCTACCCCGCGAAATAATAAATAGAACACTTGTTGCCGCCACCTGTGGCGGCATATAGTTTTTTAACCGTATATATGGGGTGTGAAGCAGGCGCTATTGTAGCACACTTGAGGTCGGTTGACAAGGTCAAAAAGTACTATCCTATATTAAAATTTTCAGCCTGGATGAATCAGGCTGGTCTGATGGATGTAAATTCGGGTTCTGAACGATGGATATGGATAGGATTCCACTCCCGCCTTAACCATAGCTCCCCCTCGGATGGCTAAGACGTGAGTGGATCGATATTTGAGAGGCCGCTCTCCACAGGCGAAGGCAAATACAGGGAGAGCGGCACCGCTTGGCTGCGGCCGCCAGCAGGCAGCCCGAGAAAACCGGGAGGAGGTCCGATATTTCCCAGCAATCCGGCACATGTCGGACGAGCAATGGGCGATCATTGCACGCACTTCACTTGCCAGTACATCCTTTAGAGGCCGCATATTACCCTTCGATTCTGCGGCAGTATTACCTGATCGGGGCTGCCGCGCCTCCGACCAGCCTAACCGATCCTAGAACCAGCCCAACACAGCTATCCCAGATTACCGACCGCGGTTCCTCAGGAAGGTTGGGATATCCAGATCTTCTGTGTTGAAGGCACGCGGCTGAAAGTCGCTGACTGGCGCACCCACCGCAACAGGCTGCTGGGCGGTGCTGCTGACCACTTGCTCGCGCGGCTCCTGAGCCGGCTGTTCGACCAGCCGCCGGGGGACACCGGTGCGCTCGAAGCCCGTGGCGATGACGGTGATGCGCACTTCCTCGTTCATGCTTGGATCGATTACTGCACCGAAGATCAGGTTCACATCCGGGTGAGCGGTCTCTTTGATAATCGCTGCCGCCTGGTTCACCTCGAACAGGGTCAGGTTCGGTCCGCCGGTCACATTGAACAGGATGCCGCGTGCACCATCGATGGTGATATCCAGGAGCTGGCTGGAGATGGCTGCTTCGGCTGCTATGCGAGCGCCATCATCTCCCTGACCGATCCCGACCGCCATCAGCGCCGCGCCGCCTTCCGACATGATCGTACGCACATCGGCGAAGTCGAGGTTGATCAGACCGGGCACGGTGATCAGTTCAGAGATGCCCTGGACACCCTGGCGCAGCACATCATCGGCGATCCTGAAAGCCTGCTGCATCGTGGCGCGCTTATCCACGATCTGCAGCAACCGGTCATTCGGGATCACGATCAAAGTGTCAGCCTGTTCCTTCAGCTTGGAGATGCCAGCTTCCGCGGACTGGATTCGCCGTGAGCCTTCGAATGTGAAGGGACGAGTTACCACCCCGATCGTCAGCGCACCAACTTCTTTGGCGATCTGAGCAACGATCGGCGCACCGCCAGTGCCCGTGCCGCCGCCCATACCGGCAGTGATAAAGACCATGTCAGAGCCTTTGAGCACTTCGTAAATGTCCTCGGCAGACTCCTCACCCGCTTTCCGTCCGGTCTCCGGATCGCCACCGGAACCGAGGCCGCGGGTGAGCTTCTCGCCGACACGGACGCGTGTCGAGGCTTTGGTAAGCATCAAAGCCTGAGCGTCCGTGTTGACTGCCACGAAGTCAACGCCCTGCAGACCTTCCTGGATCATGCGGTCGACTGCATTGCAGCCGCCGCCGCCCACGCCAACAACCTTGATCTTGGCGAAGGACTCGAACTGGTTTGGTAAACCCATTTCCTTTGACATACGACTATCCTCCTCTACATTGATGACTGATATGTTATGGCAGCAGGCGTTTCAGCCAGCTTCTTACCTTGTCCCATACGACCCCATTACTCTGGGCTTGAAAGCGTGGTTGGCGGATGCCTCCCGTCGGTGAAAACTCGCTGTACTGGAAAGCCCACCTTAGCAGCCCCACGCTGGTGGAAAACGCCGGCGAATCGAGCCGGTCGACCATCCCGATCAAATTTTCCGGTTTGGCGATGCGCACCGGCACGCCAATCACCCGGTTTGCCAGCACTTTTATGCTGGGGAGCAGGCTGGAGCCGCCGGTGAGAACCATTCCCGCTGGCAGCAGACCATCGTAGCCAGAGCGCTTGATCTCCTGCAGCACCATCCCGAACATCTCTTCAACGCGTGCTTCGATGATCAATGCCAGCTCCTGGCGGTTCACCTGCACGACTTCTTCTTCCCCAAATGGCCGGACGTTGAACGATTCTTGTGGTCCGACCTCGGACTGCAGTGCGTGACCGTGCTGGATTTTCAGCTCCTCAGCTTGCGGCATCGGCAAGCGCAGCCCATGGGCGATATCTGAGGTGACGTGGTTGCCGCCCACACCCAGGACAGAGGTGTGCCACACGTCTCCGTCGATGTAGATGGCCATGTCCGTGGTGCCGCCACCGATATCGCAGACCACTGCGCCCATCTGGCGTTCCGTCTCGGTGAGCACCACCTCTGCCAGACGCCAGCGGGTTGAGCACGAACTGGGAGACCTCCACTCCGGAGACGCCTACACACTGGCGCAGGTTCTCTACCGAGGCTGCAGAGGCGGTGATGATATGGGTCTCGACTTCCAGCCGGTAGCCGTGCATGCCCATCGGCATTCGAATACCTTCTTGCCCGTCCACGTTATAGCCGCGCTGGATGACGTGGATGATCTCCCGGTTGTGGGGAATTGCGACAGCACGAGCTGCATCCACCGCGCGCGCCATATCTTCCTGGTCGATCATCCTGCCGGTCACGCCGACGACTCCCCGGCTGTTGACCGAGGACACTTGGGAACCCGCCAGACTGACCAGTGCGGAAGTGATCTCATAACCCGAGGTCCGCTCTGCCTTTTCGATCGAACGAGAGACCGCCTGGGCGGCAGCACCCAGATCGACCACTACCCCTTTACGGATCCCTTGAGATGGCTCGATGCCAACCCCCAGTATCCGGATCTGGCCGGGTGATTCCTCACGCGCCACCAAGGTGCATATTTTCGTTGTCCCTACATCTATGCCTACAACAATCGGCTGGTCCATCCGAGTTTAGCTCCTCGAGCGTTATCGCTCCAAACGATAATACGGCAAATGCACATGCTCAACGCTGATCAGCGCGGGCATGGTATCTTCATCATCCAGCTTTTCGAGTATTGCCTTGTACACGCGCAGCTTCATATCCATGTAGCGCGTATCGCCAAAATAGACTTCCCAGCCCTGAGCGTCCTGCCAGCCTAAGCCTCGCACCGGGTCATAGGTCAGGGGGATGCTGCTGGGAGCCTGTGCGCTCATGGAAAGGATCGCGGATACCATCTCAACCGGCAGGAACTGGTCCAACGGGTCGCTCTCCTCTCCCACAGTCTGAACGGGGGGTGAGCCGTAAGCATCCACCGCCACTGCCGGGATAGAAGCATTCTGGTCCCGGACTGGAAAGGAGACCCCGTTCGCATCCACCAGTGTGGTGCGCCCGTCCTGCCGCCAGGTGAGGATCGGCTGCCGCTCATCTACCGTAACGATAACTTCACCCGGTAAGCCGACCTTGACGTCAACGGCTGAAAACTCCGGGAATGCCGCCTGCAGCTCCTTCTCGAGGGCAGCCGTATCGACGGCAAAGATCGATTCGCCTTCGACGTCGATCACTGCATTCACGTCCTGGCTTCTCAGGCGCTGTACGCCGAGCACCTGCGCCGCTTCGACGTGATACTGTGGGGCGCTCCACAGGTGGTAGAGCAGGGTACCCAGGGCTGCTACCAGCAAGAATGACACCAATCGCCAGCCAACGGCTACTTGAGGCAAAGAGGGCAGGCGCATCTCGACGCCGGGCATATTCAAGGCAACATCATAGCGCCGGCGAGGCTTGGCTTTGCCGCGCGGCTTGACCTGCCAGGGAAAGGCGCTCATATCCAGCCCGCGAATCAAAACCGGCGGCATGGAGCGCTCTTCATAGCTTGATGCTCGAGTCTTAGATGAACGCACCGTCTTGCGCGGGGTGCCGCTCCGCCGGCGGCGAGTGCTTACACCCGCGCTCTCATTGCCTGAGGCTGATGAACGTCTAGTGCGTACCATAACTACCTGCTCCTTGACGATAATAGCGGCGTTCTGTCTGGTCTCGTTCCGCTTTGCGCTCCAAAGCCAGCTCGATCAGACGATCCACCAGCGCCGGGTAAGTCAGCCCGCTGGCTGCCCACAGCTTCGGGTACATACTGATCTGGGTGAACCCGGGGATGGTGTTGATCTCGCCCAGGTACAGCTTCTGGCTGTCTTTGTCCAACAAGAAATCCACGCGTGCCATTCCGGCACAATCGGAGGCTTTATACGCCTGCACTGCCAGCGATTGGACCAGGGCTGTCTGCTGCTCACTTATCGGCGCGGGGATCAGCAGCTGAGAGCGGTCATCGTGGTATTTGGCGTCATAGGTGTAGAAATCTGCCGCCGGGATAACCTCGCCGGGGAGAGAAGCCTGTGGCTCATCATTCCCCAGCACGCTTACCTCGATCTCCCGGGCATTCAGACCCCGCTCAACCAGCACGCGCCGGTCATAACGGGCAGCTTCCATCAAACCCTCCAATAAATCTGCCCGGCTGCGGCACTTGCTGACACCCACCGACGATCCCATATTCGCCGGCTTGACAAACAACGGGTAGCTGGACACAGTTTCTGCCCGCTCCAGCACGGCATCGATATTCGCCTCTATCTCTCCACGCAGCACGATAATCGATTCCACCACCGGAATGCCATGGGCACGCATGACATCCTTGAACAGTCCTTTATCCATCGCCAGTGACGAGCCTAATACTCCTGCACCGACATATGCAATCTCGGCGATTTCCAACATGCCTTGGAGTGTCCCGTCTTCCCCGAATGTGCCGTGAAGCACCGGGAAGATTACATCCAGCTCCGCCAGCTTTTCCAGGCTTTCAATATTGCCGGCCCTCTTCATCCCAAACAGCCCATTACGGTTTGGATCGGCAAGCAGCGTCACGGGCTGCAGATTCTCAAGCTGTCCGTCGAGCATTTTATCAAGCAGGTCCTCGCCTACCAGCCACGCTCCTGCGTGGGTGATGGCGATCTGGGTGACAGCATATTTGCCGGGGTCCAACGCATTCAATACGGAGCGCGCCGACATTAGCGAGACCTCGTGCTCACCCGACCGCCCTCCGAAGAGGATACCCACTCGCAGCTTCCTGTCCTGACCTTGACTCATCCTGCCTCTAAATGCCATTCTCCGATCAAATCGATTTCCAGCTCCAGCTGGACGCCAAATTCCTCTAGTACGGTCTGCCGAGCTTGCCGGATCAGCCGGTAAATGTCCATCGCGGAGGCGCTTCCGAGATTGACGAAGAAATTTCCATGTAAGGTGCTGATCTGGGCATCCCCAATTCGTGTTCCCTTCAACCCAACAGCTTCGATCAAACGCCCTGCAAAATCTCCAGGAGGGTTCTTGAACATCGAACCCATGCTTGCACCCGGGGGCTGGGTCTGGCGCCGGATAATAACCAGTTCATCGAGCCTTTCCTGCACCTCCCGCAGATCGCCGGATTCCAGTTTCAGCAGAGCTGCCAGAACAACCACCTGGGGCGCCACTAGAGCACTTTCAGACAGCAGGGTTCCAGAAGATTTGAGCACTCCGCCCCGGTACTGGTAGCCAAACCGGTCCACCTGCCACAGTTCCCTGCCATATTCTCTGTGCAAGATATCTGCCACGAGCAAACTACCTGCCATATCACCGCCGTGCGCGCCGGCGTTGCCCACTACCGCACCACCCAGGGTGCCGGGGATACCAGCGGCCCACTCCAGACCAGCGAGCCCGCGGCTGGCAGCCTGGCGGGCAACCGACCCGAAGTTCGCGCCGGATTCTGCCCACACTGTCGGCGGCTGGGACCGGGTCTCGAAGCGGACTTCCTTAGCCCGGTTGACCAGGACCACCCCGCGGATACCCGCATCGCTCACCAGCACATTGGAACCGCCGCCCAGAATGGTAAATGGGTGCTGCTCTGCCCATAATGTGCGGCTCACCTCAGCCAGCTCATCGGCGCTGTTAACCTCCAGCAGGTAATCTGCCGGACCACCCACGCGCGCCGCGGTATAGCGTGACAGCGGGATTTGCTCGCCGAGGCGCTCGCCGAAGCTGTCCCTCAGAAATTGGGACTCGGAGAAGTTCACCTGTGAAGCTCCCATACCAGAATCCCAGAACTGGACCTCATCCTCTTGATACTGCCTTTCCATCTCGACAAGAACATCCATAGTTCAACCGGCAGAACCTTATACGCCTTTGAGCCCTTCGATCACCTTCAAGACCGTCGCCCGAGACGGGCGCTTCTCTGCTGCATTGGTCGCCGGTGGCTCGAGTACCGCCGATTTCTCCTCCTGCAGCGGGCGCCCGAGAAGCTCCAGGATCTCTTCCAATGAAATGCGGTCATCGATCTTCTGCTTTTTCTGAGACATTGCAGCACCTCCAGCGATCTGGGACTCCAGCTTATTCCAATCCACTCAATACTTGTGTGCTGATCTGGTCGGCGTCGCCAGCGGAGAGCACGACGAGTACCGAATTTTCCTTCAGCCTTGCCATCAATAATTCGACCGCCGCCCTGATATCCGCTGAGTAATGAGCGTCGGTATGTATCATCTCAGCAACGATCTCCTGAGACGAGAAACCATTTGCCGGCGATGACTCGCGTGCACCATAGATGGCGGTTACCACCACATGGTCCGCAGTGTCGAACGCGGACAGATATTCCGATCGGAATATCCGCGTGCGTGAATAGGTGTGCGGCTGCCAGACCGCCCAGATTTCCCGCTTTGGGAAGTAGGATCTTACTGCAGCGAGGGTGGACTTGATCTCCGTTGGATGGTGAGCATAATCGTCTATCACGGTAACCCCGCGCGCCCGGCCGCGGATATCAAACCGCCGGCCAGTGCCGCGGAACTCACTCATCGCGCTGGCAGCCTCGGTCAGCGGAAGCTCGAGAAGATCGCAAACGGCTAATGCTGCCAGCGCGTTCTGCACGTTCTGCTCACCGGGCAGCGGCAGGTCAATATGGGCCAGCTTCTCGGCTCCCCTGTAGAAATCGAAGCTGCTGCCAAATCCCGGTTTGGCGGATATCTGCGCAGAAGAATAATCCACCCGGTGCGCCTCTTCAGGTTTGCCGGTTGCCTGGCTGTAGCCGAGCACATTGCTCCCAGCGCCGGCCCGTTCCTCCGCCAGCTTTCGTGCCCCGGAGTTATCCATACAGACAACCAACGCGCCATCAGGTGCCAGGCGATCGGCAAATGTTCGGAATGCCTCATCGTACTCACTCCGGTTGGCAAAGAAATCCGGGTGGTCGTATTCGATATTCGTAACCACTGCCAGGGCAGGGTCCAATCCATGGAACATATTATCGTACTCGTCAGCTTCGATGACGAAATATTCACCTGCACCGGAATGGGCATTTGTGCCCAGGTTGGAAGATACCCCGCCGATGATGAATGAAGGATCAAGCCCCAATCTTGCCAGCAGCCAGGCAATCATCGCTGTGGTGGTGGTTTTCCCGTGTGTGCCTGCCACTGCAATCACGTGGTAGCCGGCCAGGAAGTCCGGCAAGAACTCGGATCGCTTCAAGACCGGTATGCCAGCCTGGCGGGCAGATTGAACTTCTACATTCTCATCGGCGATGGCGGACGAACGGATGACGATATCAGCCCCGGTCACGTGCTGTGGCTGGTGCCCTATGTAGATCGTCGCCCCAACGGCATGAAGTGCCTGCGTGGCAGCAGATACCTGACGGTCCGAGCCGCTCACCCGCTCGCCGCGTTCCAGGAGCACCCTGGCTATCGCCGAGAGCCCGCTGCCTCCAATCCCGATGAAGTGATAGTTTCTCATCCTTCTTTCAATCAGATAAACACAATCAGAACGAATATGAATGAAATCGCCACGGCGAAATAGATCGCCGGGCTGTTATTCGCGATCAACAGCTCAGGTGGCAGATAGTTCAAGATCGCCAAGTCGCCGGGAGGCGGCGTTATGCTGGCAAATGGGTAGCCAGAAATTGCCATGAAGTACCACACTGAGCCAACAATCAGCCACCCGTTCAGTGCACCGATGAAAAAGCCCAGCAAGGCGTCTGAGAATTTCTCGCGCGCAAAACGCCCGGCCGCGATTCGGGCAATATTGGGCGTCTGGTAGCCAAAAAATGCCAATAAACATATGATGCTAGTATTGATCCAGAACTGGACTCTCCCTGCACCCAGCAGGAACGCCCGCAGTGTTTCTGGGGCAAATCGCTGCAAAATTGCGATCATAAACATGCCAACGATCACGGCAAATGTGACCAGCAGCTCTTTGGCCCAGCCGCGCATCGCCCCAATAACGGCGAACAAGAATATCATGATCCAGAATGCAAACTGCAGTGTGATCATTCAGCACCTCGTCCAATCGTTGCGAGCGAGCGAACCATCCCGGCGATATCTCGGGCTGCCTGAGGCCTGGACAGGGCACTCATAGCAGAGCTCATCTGGCCCATCCTTTGGGGGTCGTTCAGCAACCGGCGCACCTGAGCAACAAGCTGGTCAGCCAGCGCCTGGTCATCAACTATGACTGCCGCGCCGCGCCCCTCGAGATAGGCTGCATTCACCCGCTGGTAGCGCCAGGCGTAAGGATATGGGACCAGGATTGCAGGCAGACCGAACAACGGATATTCACCCAGGCAGGAGGCTCCAGCCCGTGAGACTACCAGGTCGGCTGCCGCCAGTGCGGCACCCATTTGCTCATGCAGGTATGAATGTGCATGATACCGGTCGAGCAGCTCATCTGGCAGTACTGTCGACAGCCGTTCTCGGGCTGCTTCGACCTCCACCCAGTCTAATCTCCCGCTGATATGCAGGACCTGCATCTCTGCCACTAAATCTGGCAGCCCTGCCAGCAGCGCACGGTTGATCGATCGCGCTCCACGGCTGCCGCCAAATACCAGTAGAACGGGCAGATCATCCGTTAGACCCAGTTTCTTCCGCGCTTCCGTCTTGTTCCAGTCAGCCAGCTCCCGCCGGATCGGATATCCCGTCACCATTGATCTGGCTTTGCCTCTCAAGTAGGAACGTGATTCTTCAACTGTCACTGCGATCTGGTCGGCAAAGCGGGTCAGGACCTTGAGCGCCGAACCTGGCTCGATATCCGGCACGTACAGCAGGCTGCGTGGTCGCTTCAAATTACGCATCGGCATCCAGCCGGCGAGTGCCATGGGAACGGCAATATACCCACCCGTGAAGAAGAGTACATCGGGTCGAAATTCACGCAGAATCCGACGAGATGCGGCGAATCCACGCCATAGCTGCCACAGGTTGCCGGGCAAGGCACGCAGTCCAACACCGTGAGCGCCAGCTGCAGGTATGCTGCTGAACGGCACCCCAGCTCGTTTCACCAGATCAGCCTCCATGCCACCCCGGCTGCCGACCCACAGGATACCGGGATCACTCGAGGAGTTAGTGTCATCTGGATCATCATCCTTCGCTGCGTCGAGCACGGCGAGGGCGGGATACACGCCGCCGCCGGTCCCACCGGCGCAAATTAACCACCTCACCGAAACTCTTCTCCTCCTCTTCCCGCGTCTTTACCGCCAGACGGGAGATATTCAGCAGAATGCCAATCGCCATACAGGTAACGACCAGATTCGAACCACCCGCACTGATCAGCGGGAGAGCGTTACCAGCAAACGGCAGCAGACCAACCATCACTGCCATATTGACCATCGCTTCCATGACAAGCCAGATGCTCAATCCGGCAGCCAGCAGTGTTCCCAGTCCATCCGGTGCACGCCGGGCAATCCCCAGCCCGCGCCAAAGGATCACCATGTAAAGCACTACCATAAAGGTAGCTCCCAGCACACCGGTCTCCTCACCAATGACAGCAAAGATGCTGTCGGTTGGAGGCACCGGCAGCCCGGTCAGCTTGGTTTCTGAATTGCCGATCCCGGCTCCAAACCAGCCGCCTTTCACGAATGCCTCCAGCGAACGGCGCACGTGATAGGAGGCTTCGAAGGGGTCACGCAAGCCGGCCAGATAGCTTCCCACTCGTTCACTGCCGGTGGAATTCAACGCTACAATCACCCAGCCGAAAAGCACTGCAAGCAGGAGCAAGAAGCCGATTTGCTTCAAATCTCCCCCTGCCAGGAAGAACATGATCCCCCCCATTGCAAATATCGTGATCACTGCGCTCAGATCCGGCTGGATGAAAATCAAACCGCCAACCACTCCCAGGATACCGCCCAGGGGGATCAAGCCGAAGTTCACATCGCTGAGCTGTTCTCGTTTGGAGAACAGCCACACAGCCAGGTAGATGATCATGATCAACTTCGCCAGCTCGGACGGCTGGATCGAACCTCCGAACAGCGTCCGGACTGCGTTGTTGCGCACGTCGCTCAAGACCAGCACCAGCACCAGCAAGGCGATCGAGAAGATCATCATTGGAACGGCAAGTTTGCGAAAAATACGGTAATCCAGGAATACAAGGATACCGGCCACGATGATCCCGAGAGCCAGCCACAGCACCTGGCGCTGGAAGATCTGGGTGGATGAGCCGAACAACCGGAAAGAATAATCCCAGCTGGCCGAGTAAACCATCAGCAAGCCAACAATTCCCAGGGTAATACTGACCACCAGCAGCGGCACGTCGATCTTCAAATGCACCGACCTGTGCCGGGTAGACTTCTTCTGGTTATTCTCTTTTTTTACAGCTCCAGTACCAACTGCCTGAAACATTCTCCTCGCTCCTCAAAATCTAAAAATTCATCGAAGCTCGTTCCGCCAGGCGACAACAGCACAACAACACCCGGGCGGACAATCTGGGAAGCGACTTCGACAGCCTGTCGCACACTTTCACAGCGAGCGACCTTTGCGCTCGGAAATGCCTTACTCTGGCTGGCAGCAGCCCGTTCAATGGCATGGACGATCTTCTCGGCGGCTTCCCCGAATACGACCACCCGTTCAACCCGCTCGAGCACCAGTTCAGCCAGTGCATCCCAGGGCAGGTCCTTATCCCTGCCGCCCAACAGCAAGATCAAAGGCTCCTGGAACGAGCGCACGGCCGCGATCGTCCTTTCCGGGGCAGTAGCGATCGAATCGTTGTACCAATCAGCCCCTCCCCAGGTGCGGACGAATTCCAACCGGTGTGCCAGACCGGTAAAGCCTGCAACGCCCGATCTAAGGTCCTGTACCTGGAACCCGGATGCCAGGGCGATCGAGCAGGCTGCCAGCACGTTCAGCAAGTTATGCGCGCCTCTCAGTCGTATTGCAGATCCTGACATCAGCCTGGAAATCCCTTCTCCAGATCGGATATACAGGTCACCTGCCCGGGTGAAGAGGTCAGCATACTGCTCCACCAATGGTGTTTCTCCCAGACCAAAAGACAGCAATTGACCGCCCACTCGCTCAGCCAGACCCCACGCTCCTGGGTCATCTCTGCCCAACACCGCCGTATCTGCCGGAGATTGGAATTCCAGGATCCTGGATTTGGCTGCCATATAGGCTGCCATACTTCCATGCCGGTCCAGGTGGTTGGGTGTGATGTTCAGCACCGCGGCTACCTGTGGTGAGATGGTCATCAGCTCCAACTGAAAGCTGGAGAGCTCCATCACGACCAGGTCGTCGACAGAAACCTGGTCCAACACAGAGATCAGCGGAGTGCCGATGTTGCCGCCTACCCATACTCGCCGGTACTGGTTCGCAGCTTTGCTGGCCTGGATTGCCTGCTCAGCAATACGACCGACCAGTGAGGTGGTGGTCGTTTTGCCTGCCGAACCCGTGATACCAATCACCCGGCAGGGCACCCTCTCCATGAAAATCTGCGAATTGTTGGAGAGTGGGATGCCGCGTCGCCTGGCTTCCTGAACGATCGGAAGACTTAAGGGTACTCCTCCGGAAACACATAACAGATCAACACTGTCAAGCACTTCCAATGGATGCCCGCCACAGACCCACTCCAGAGAGCCGGGAGTGCGGTCGGTCAGATCGCCCAGAGCGGTCATGACTTCCTGGAGCTCGCCGGCTGGACGCCGGTCATTCAGCAGCACCAGGGCGCCATTCTCAACCAGGTAGCGCGCCAGGGCGGTTCCCTGCCGGGCTGCTCCCAGGATCGCCACCCTTCTGCCGCTCCAATCGCTCAATTCACTTCCCTCATTTATTAAAGTTCAAATGGTACCTATACAACTGCCAGCGCCACTCCAATCATTGCCGCCAGCAAGCTGATCAACCAAAACCGCTGCACTACCTGAGTCTCACTCCATCCTAGCAGTTCAAAATGATGGTGCAGTGGTGCCATCTTAAACAACCGCCTTCCTTCCCCATACTTGTTGCGCGTGTATCTAAAATATGAGGTCTGGATCATCACGCTCATGGCAGTGCTGACGGGTATCACGGCAATCACCGGCAGTATCACCCACTGACCGGTCATCATTGCCACGACTGCCAGGGTCGCACCCAAAGAAAGCGATCCAGTATCGCCCATGATCAAATCCGCCGGGTGCACATTGAACCACAAGAAGCCAAACACTGCGCCCACCAGGATAAAACAGAACCGTGCCAGGAAGATCTGCCCCTGCACCAGGGCGATCGCACCGTAGATCGTGTATACCGTGGCGGAGATCAGCCCTGCCAGCCCATCCAGTCCGTCGGTGAGGTTGACCGCGTTTGAGAACCCAACGATCAGGAAGACCGCAAGTGGGAGGTATATCACAGCGCTCATCTCAATCTCGCCTTTTACTCCTGGCATGAACATATGCGGCACATCCAGTACGTAGTACAGACCGATCGCAGCCAGCAGGGCGAAGATGACCTGGAAGGTAAATTTCGTCCGGGCTCTCATGCCCTCGCCGCGCAACCCCTGCCAGTCATCAATTGCACCGAGTGCTGCGAAAAGGATGAGCACACCCATTGGCAGCAATACCGAGCGCCCCAATCCGCTCAAACCGATCAGCGGAACCGCATTCAACAGGGCTGTCAGCAGCAAGACCGGTACAACGAACAATACACCGCCCATGGTCGGGGTCCCCATTTTGGTGATATGCCGCTGAGGACCTTCCACCCGGATCGCCTTACCGACTTTATAATGCCTGAGTACACGCAGCAGCGGTGGTCCCCAGATCGCCGTCAGCATAAAGCTCAAGCCAGCCAGCGCCAGGGTCATCGGAGCTTGTGTCATTCCCGGTACTCCAGTGCAGCTACGATGCGATCCATTTGCATCCCACGTGACCCTTTCACCAAAACAACATCCTCACTCCCAAGATTGGGTCTCAGATAGGTGATCGCCTGCTGGGTCGTATCCAGCCTGGTGATCGATTTTTCTGCCAACCCGGATTTGAGTGCAGCCCTGGCGATGATATCTCCCAGCTCACCAATCGTGACCAGTTCATCAACCACTTCGGCAGCTCGCAGACCCACGATCTCATGACCGCGTACTTCGTAAGGTCCTAACTCCAGCATATCTCCCAACACTGCGATCTTGCGCCCATCCAGCTCATCTAACAGGTTGAGCGCCGCCAGAGTTGATTGGGGTGATGCGTTGTAGGTGTCATCCAGCAGCAGCGCCCCGCTTTCTGTACGGACAGCGACCAGCCGCAGCTGGGTATGTCCCGAACGCAGTCCGTTGATGATCTCCTGCCAGCTCAGACCCTCTACCAACCCTACTGCAGCAGCACGCAAGGCGGTGTGCACGGAATGCCTACCGATCAGCGGCACACGCAGGATCAAGGTCTCACCCTGGTAATGGAGCCGGAAGCGGATGCCGTCCAGCCCCAGACCTTCTACTTCATCAGCCCACAAATCAGCCGATGGGTCAAGACCGTAGAAGAAAACCCGCGCCTGGGTTTTACCTGCCATCTCCCGGACCAGGGGATCATCGTAATTCAAGATCGCCACACCATCCGGGGGGAGCGATTCTACCAATTCGGCTTTCCCGCGGGCGATGGCTTCCTGTGAGCCAGCTCGCTCCGCGTGTACTGTGCCGATATTCGTAATAACGCCCACCTGCGGCAATGCCAGGTCGCATAAGAAAGCAATCTCTCCAGGGACGTAGAAGCCCATCTCTAACACTGCCGTCTGGTGCCCTTCACTCAATCGCAGCAGGGAGACCGGTAATCCGATCTCATTATTCAAGTTGCCTGGATTTTTTAAGGTTCTATAACGCTGTTCCAATACTTCTGCAACGAGCTCTTTCGTGGTGGATTTACCAACACTGCCGGTGATTCCGACTACCCGGATATTCAGCTTCCTCCGCCAATACCTTGCCACCTGCTGCAGCGCTTCGAGAGAGTTCTTGCACCAAAAGGCAGAATGGCATCTCAGGGATCGGCAGCGGCTGCCCGGCGATGGTTGAGCGCAGATCGAGCACGTGGTACTGCGTGCTGACCTCTCGCTGTACAAGCGCCAGGTTTGCTCCACGCTGAAAGGCTGATTCGATAAAATCATGTCCATCTACTCGCTCGCCCGGAAGGGCGATAAAAAGGGAGCCTGGAATTACCTTCCGTGAGTCAAAGACTCGACTCAGTGATCACCTGGTTCGCCGCTTCAGGGCGAAAACCAGTCAAGGCATCCAGAACATCCGCTACCGTCAACATACATTTCTACTGCATTTCCTGATCATCCTGTCCGTCATTGACTGAACAATGCGTTGCGAACATCATCGGAGGGTATGTCCATGAGAACGACCAGTTCTTCCACCACCTGCGGGAATACCGGAGCCGCAACTTCAGAGCCCCAGATAGACGTGGTGGGTTTTTCCAGCCAGATATAGACCAGAAAACGAACATCCGGCAGAGGTCCCCAGCCGATAAATGAAGCATTAGTGACGTTGCTGGTATACCCATACGGTGTCGGGATCTCGGCGGTGCCGGTCTTTCCGGCAACCCTGTAGCCATCAATCAGAGCGTCGGAAGCTTCCTGTTCAAGTGATCGTGCGAGCATCTCGGTCAGAGTGTTGGCGGTTTCTTTGGATATTGGCATGCCAGCCACCCGCACTTCTGTATCGTACTGGTGGCCCTCGCTGATGATAGAGCGGATGACCCGCGGTGCCATCATCTTGCCATCATTGGCGATCGCAGAGGCAGCCATCGTCATTTGCAGCGGCGTGACAGCGACGCCCTGACCGAAGGCATTGGTTCCCAGGTCCGCATCGTACCAGTCCCCATCGCCGGGTACCTTCAACCTGCCTGGGTTTTCGCCGGCCAGCTCGATCCCGGTGTATCTGCCAATATTGAATGCATTCAAATATTCATAGAACTGCTTCGTACCAACCTCGGAAGCTATCCAGGCCAGGCATACGTTCAAGGAATGCTGCATACACCCCTGCATATCCTGCGGTCCCCAGGCACCCCAGTTCCAGTTGCGGATGAACGTTCCGCCGATCTCGAACACCCCGGTATCCACAAATGTCGTACCGGGTTCGACGGCTTTCGAATCCAGCCCAGCAGCCATGGTCAGCACTTTGAAGACAGAACCGGGCTCGAACGCCTGGCTGACCACACGGTTGAACGGTGTTTCACCTTCGAATACTTCAGCGTAACGCCAATACTTATTCAGGTCCAGACGCGGTGTCGTCGCCATCGCCAGAAGGTCGCCCGTCTTTGGCTCTACGACTACGATGGTAACCGATTCGGCACCACTATTCTTGAGAGTGCGGTCGACGATCTCCTCCATGCTGGCCTGGATATCGCGGTCGATGGTGAGGACCAGGCTGGCGCCATCCGGAATCTCCGGGAACTCCTCCACCCGGTTGGGGTCGCTGGGCACCCAGGCTCTCTGAGGCTGCCCTGCCAGCAGGCTGCTGTATTTCGACTCGACACCGAAATAACCTTGCAGGTCTCCATCGTCATTCCGGCCAACAAACCCGAGGATATTCGAAGCCAGCGCATTCTCCGGGTATGTGCGCTGCAGATGCGGCGTGAATTCCAAACCCTCCAGGCTGTGCGCTTCCCTGTCCTTCCTCGAGCTGTAGGCGTTTTTGATCTCATTCGATAGTTCTTGCAAACGGTCAATCTTCTCTTGGGTGACGTAATCATCCAGGACAACATAAACGAGCTCATCGTTTGGCTCCTGGCTGACCGCTTCTTTTACTTTGGCATAATCCAATCCCAAGACTACATTCAAAGTGAGAGCAATGCTGTGAGGGTTCTCAACACGAGCGAGATTCACACCCACTTCATATACCGTGGTATTGCCTGCCAGCAGATGCCCCCAACGATCATATATCATGCCTCTCGCGGGGAAGTAGGTATGCCATTCACCGGAGTACAGGTTGCCCTGGTCGATGAACCTTTGCACGCGTTCTAAGTCCAGTTGAATGCGGAACATCTGCCAGACAATGAGAACAGCCAGGACCGAGAATATCGTCCCGAGCAGCCTGTAACGCCAAACATTATCTGGTTTCATGGCTGCACCTCCAAGATACGGATAATCGCCGGAAGTAAGTTCTCCTGCACCCACACAAGCAGCGACTCGGTATAGTCGGATGGCAGGCTGGCAGCAACGACTGTTTTCGGGCTTGGAGGGGGTGCGATGACTGCCTGCTGGCGGGATATGTATCCTGGGACGACAATATAGGTCACACTTTCACGGTCAAGCGGTGTGAAGCCCATGTCCAGGGCGCGCTTTTCCATTTCAGCAGCAGAGTTAAGCATCGCAAGCCTGGTTTCCAGATCTGCATTCTGGAGCTCAAATTCTTCGATCTTTTTCTGCATGATCTGAATTTCACGTCCCAGGGTACCTGCTCTGGCAGTCACATTCAGATAGATCCCTGCAACCAGGGCACCTAAGACCACTAGCAGCAAGAACAGGCCCAGAAGCTGGAGCTGTCTACGCCAGGGTGTTTGTGAATACGCCTGTGTGAGCTGTCTCACACCATTCATTACATCCTCCTGTTTCGGGATGCGGGTTGGTGGGGTAGATTGGTCAAGAGTTTAACCACCAAATCCAGTTCCTATTACAGGTTTGCAAGTGTTATGCCAAGGTGCCGAAGCATTGATCATATTTTTTCTACCACCCTCAGCCTGGCACTGCGTGATCGAGGGTTGGCACTGACCTCCGTATCACCAGGTCGCAATGGACGCCGGGTCAGTATTCGCAAGCTGGCAGTATGCCCGCAAGTACATACAGGCTGTTTGGGTGGGCAAATGCACTCCTGGCTCTCTTTTCTAAAAAAATGTTTTACAATCCTGTCTTCCAGCGAGTGGAAGCTGATCACCGCCAGCCTTCCGGATGGAGCGAGAGAACCCACCGCCTGAGGCAAGAATTCTTCCAGAGCCTCTAGCTCACGGTTTACAGCGATACGCAGAGCTTGAAAGGTACGCGTTGCCGGGTGTATGCCTGTTTTTCCAGAGCCTGTCACACTTGCGACCACCCGTGCCAGCTGGGAGGTTGACTCCATCGGGCGGGCTTGAACGATTGCCCGAGCTACCCGGCGTGAATTTCGCTCTTCCCCGTACCGGTACAGCACGTCGGCTAATTCATTAGCAGAAAGGCGATTAACCAGGTCAGCTGCTCGCAACGGATTATCTGGATCGAAGCGCATATCCAGCGGTGCATCTACCTGAAATGAAAACCCCCTGCGTGGGGTGTCCAATTGCATCGACGACACTCCCAAATCTAGAACGATGCCGTCAACAGACGGCCATTTCAGAGCAGCCTGCTGCTCGGCAAGTGAGGTATAGGAAGCCCGCACCAGAATGGCGCGTGATCCAAAATCGGATAAGTTATTGCGTGCGAGCTCCAGTGCTTGTGGATCGACATCCATCCCCAGAAGCAATCCATCCGGTACACTGGCCTCCAAAATACCCCTGGCATGCCCCCCTGCACCCAGGGTAGCATCGACGTAATGTCCACCCCGCTGCGGGCTTAAAGAGTGTATAATTTCTTGGTAAAGTACTGGACGATGCATGGATATCACAACACTTGGATATCCAGCCAGCATTACCCAGACGAGATATCGAACACGGAGAATAGATCGGCGTTCGCCTCGACATCTTGAAGCTTAATAATCTGATCTGCCCAGTGATCTGGAGACCAGATCTCAAAATAATCCCCTACGCCGACAACAGCAACCTCACCATCCAGATCGGCTGCCAGGCGCAGGAATTGAGGGATGAGGATCCGTCCAGCTTTATCCACATCCACCCGCTCACCATTCGAGAACAGCAGCCGTCTCAACAAACGGGCTTTCGAGTCGGTGATGCTCATAACCTTCACACGTTGGGAGAATGCATCGAAAGCAGCGATGGTCATTACGATCAGGTTGCGATCGAAGCCTTGGGTGACAAATGCACCGTCATCCAGCAGCTCCCGATAGCGGGCCGGTATGGTGAGCCGCCCTTTATTATCTAGGTTGTGCTGGTATTGACCAAGGAACATCTGTTCTACCCTACCTTTAATTGCAGAACGCCGGATTTCCCGGCGCTCCACTTATTCCCACTTTCTCCCACAAACACACACAGTATATACGAAATCAGCATTTAAAGCAAGAGGTCTTTTCAAATTCGATAACCTACTTTGGTACTATTGGCACTTTTTCTTGTGGAACTTGGCACATATACTACCAATTGATCAGATATACATAGTGGATATCAATTACAGTGGATAAAGAAAACCGAATGAATTCTATCGATAGCAACCAAGATTACCGGCACCTCTTTATTGGCCTGGACGCGGAAACTCCCGTCCTGGATGGGTCGAGGGTACGCTATATCAACCTCGATAATGCAGCCTCCACACCTTCATTTGCATCCGTCGGATTGGCAGTCAATAATTTTCTTACCTACTACAGCAGCGTCCACCGAGGGACAGGATTCAAGAGCCAACTCTCCACGCATGCCTACGAGCAGGCGCGGGAGATCACTATGCGCTTCGTCAAAGCTGACCCAACCGAACATACCTGCATATTTGTCAAAAACACCACCGAGGCAGTCAACAAGCTCGCGCGCAGGTTTCACTTCAACGAAAAGCGCAATGTAGTGCTGACCAGCGGGATGGAACACCATTCGAACGATCTTCCCTGGCGATACGCAGCAAAAACGATCCATGTTGGGCTTACCCCTGATGGCAGTCTGGACGAGCATGATTTCGATACCCGGTTGGCGCAATATGCTGACTGTCTGGCTTTGGTAGCCATCACCGGTGCGAGCAATGTCACCGGCACTCTGAACCCGATCTACCGGTTAGCTGAAAAAGCGCATGCAGTTGGCGCCCAGATCGCGGTAGACTGCGCCCAACTGGCACCGCATCGCGCCATCGACATGCTATCTCTGGATGACCCAGCCCACCTGGACTTCGTCTCGATATCCGCACATAAGTTGTACGCGCCATTCGGCGGTGGGGCACTGATCGGCAGGCGAGATGTCTTCGAATATGGCGATCCGGATGTTGTTGGAGGAGGCACAGTGGAGATCGTCACTCTGGATGATGTGGTGTGGGCTGGCCCACCAGACCGTGATGAAGCTGGCAGCCCGAATACAGTTGGGGCTGTGGCGCTGGCAGCTTCGATTCGCCAGCTCCAAGCATTGGGCATGCAGGCAGTCGCCGAGCACGAAGCCGAACTGACTGCCTATGCTCTGCAAAGGCTGAAGGCTATACCCTCGATACACATCTACGGGAACCGCAATGCCAGCCAGAGCGCGGACCGTCTGGGTGTTATCCCGTTCGATCTGCAGGGAATGTCACATTTCAAAACCGCCGCTATCTTGGGGCACGAGTATGGGATCGGTGCGCGCAGCGGCTGTTTCTGTGCTCACCCTTATATCCTGCATCTGCTGCAGCTCACCCCGGGTGAGTTGTTCCAGCTGCGCAGCCGAATGCTGGCAGGTGATAAGTCCGAAATGCCGGGGCTGATCCGCATCTCGTTTGGGCTGTACAACACGACTGAGGACATTGATCATCTGGCAGACGCGTTAGAGCGGATCAGGCGCGGTGAGTACTCCGGGAATTACAGCCAGAATATCGCAACCGGTGAATACACACCCGCAGGGTGGAATCCAACATTCCAAGAATATTTCAACTTCGATAGCTAGCGGCTGTAACGCCGAAGAATACCCAGCACCTGCGCCAGGTAGCCCCTACCAAACAGGTTCAGATGGTTGAGCAAGTGATATAGATTGTAGATCGGGAAGCGCCCCCGATAATCCCCCTCCAGTCTGCGCACCTCTTGATACGCCCAGTAAAACTCGTCCGGGAAAGATCCGAACAGGGCGGTCATAGCAAGCTCGGCCTCCGCCCAGCCATAATGTGCTGCAGGATCGATAATTGCCGGATTTCCACCCCCGTCTGTAATGGCGTTCCCGCTCCACAGGTCTCCATGGGACAAAGATGCGGGCTGGTCTGGGACAAGCTGAGGCAGACGAGCGGCCAATCTTTCGACCTGCTTAACCTCTGCTTTATCTAGCAAGCCGCGACTGCCAGCCAACTTCGCCTGGTACACCAGCCGCTGCTCAGCGAAGAAGCGGCTGCCATCCTCTGTCCATGCATTTGGCTGTGGCGTGCTGCCAATATAGTTATCATGCTCGAATCCGAAACTTGAGCTGGTATGGTTGTGCAGAGCTGCCAGCTGGCGACCGAATTCCTGCCAGTAAGCACGGATGCGGGCAGCCGGAGCCAGATCTTCCATCAGGATGAACTGTTCGCCATACAGGAACACAGCCGGAATTCTGGGTCCTTGCAGGACCTGCAGCGCCTGCAGACCCGCCGCCTCCCGGGCGAACATATCCACTGGCGTATTCTGGTTGGTCTTCAGAAAAAAGCGGACGCCCGCGGAAGTGTCCAGGCGGGCGCCGTTGTTGATGCAGCCGCCACCCACCGGTTGCATGGATCGCACCTCACCAAAACCGCTCTCTGACAGGTATGTGCTTACCTGCTCGGGGACTTTCACAGCTCGCCTGATTCGAGAGCTTGCAGCAAACCCAGACAGCTGCGCTCGATCGCCTGGTAGGTATTCTCGAAACCATCAATGCCGCCATAGTAAGGATCCGGAACAATTGCCCCTGGACCACCCTGTGGATCAAACTCGCGCAGCAGGTGTATCTTCTTTCGCTGGGCATCGTTGGCAGCCATTCGAGCCAGTTCCGCATAATTCTGCTGGTCCATCGCCAGGATCAGGTCGAAGCGATCGAGATCTTGCTTCTGGAACTGGCGTGCTCGCCCATTATATGCCAGCCCGTGGCGTGCAGCCACACGTCGCATGCGCGAGTCCGGCAATTCACCGACATGCCAGGCACTGGTTCCAGCCGAATCTGCTTCGTATTTACCCAGGCCTCCAGCCTGGCTCACCAGATGCAGGAACAATTTTTCCGCCAAGGGGCTGCGCACAATATTCCCCAGACAAACAAAACACAGACGCTTTACAGGTTCCAAGTGCAGTAATCCATCCTCAGAGTTTAGAATGCTCTAATCCTACCATAACCATCTGATTGAAAGAAGAAGCGCGCCAGAAAACGCGCGCGACACTTGGTAAAAAATCCAATAGGATCGAATTTTCTATTTCGATCAAACACCGGGGATCCGTGAGTAAACCATCACGGATCCCCGGCGAGTCGTTCTAACAACCCCCTTCGCGCTCCATCGAATCGATCACCGCTACGGCAGCAATATTCACGATATCCCGCACCTCATCACCGGTCTGGAGGACGTGTACCGGTGCTCCGACGCCGAGCAGGATCGGCCCGATTGCCTGGGCATTGCCCAAGCGTGCCAGGAGCTTGTAGGCGATATTGGCGGCTTCAAGAGATGGGAACACCAGCACATTGGCACTATCGACCCCACTGAACGGGTAGCGTGTCTCTATGATCTCGCTCATCACGGCTGTATCCGCCTGCATCTCGCCGTCTACGGCAAAGTCCGGGCATTTGCCACGTATGATTTCTACAGCCTGCCAGACTTTGTTGGAGAGCGGATGTGGCGTGCTGCCAAAGTTCGAGAAGGACAGCAGCGCGACGCGCGGTTCTAATCCGATCTGGCGGGCGAAATCTGCCGCCAGACATGCGATTTCCGCCAGGTCTTCAGCACTCGGCTCGATATTGACCGTGGCATCGGTGAAAAGAAAGACTTTCTTGCCAACGATCATGATATAAACTCCCGCGGCGATCTTTGCCCCAGGATGGGTATGGTGGATCTGTAATGCCGGCCGGATAACATCCGGGTAGTCGTATGTCAAGCCGGAGATGAATGCATCGGCGTCTCCCATCTTGACCATCATCGGACCGAAGACATTCGGTTCGCGTATCCTCTTGTGAGCATCACGCAAGGCTACACCCTTACGACGCCGCAGCTCATAATATGCATTCGTATAATCTTCCAGGTGATCGAAGCTGGCCGGGTCGATTATCTCCGGGCAACAGTCCAAACCTAATGCTTCTATCTTTTGCTGGATGACATCGGCTCTGCCGATCAGCACCGGGCTGCCGATGCCCTCATCTGAAATGTGGGCTGCTGCCCGGATGATCTTCGGTTCCTCGCCTTCGGCAAATACCAGGCGTTTCTTGGTCGGGCAGCTTTGCGCTCTGTGGAGAATATAGTGACGCACCTGTTCCCCCATCCCCTGGCGGAAAGCCAGCTGCTCGCGATACTCTTCGATATCAATCTGGCGGCGGGCTGCACCGGTCTCCATCGCAGCCTTTGCGACTGCCGGTGCTTCCCACAAGAGCACGCGCGGATCCAGCGGCTTGGGGATTATATAATCTTCCCCAAACTTCAGGCTTTCCAGACCATATGCGCGCAGAACGCTGTCGGGCACATCCTCTTTCGTCAGGTCAGCCAACGAGCGAGCAGCGGCGACTTTCATCTCTTCATTAATTGCCCGCGCCCGGACATCCAATGCACCCCGGAAGATGAACGGGAAACCCAGGACATTATTGATCTGGTTGGGATAATCCGAGCGCCCGGTAGCAACGATGGCATCCGGACGGGCTGCCTTCGCCAGCTCATATTTGATCTCTGGGTCCGGGTTCGCCATTGCAAAGATAAGCGGTCGAGCTGCCATGGTCTTGACCATCTCAGGAGTCAGAATATCCGCTATTGACAGACCGTAGAAAACATCCGAATCACGCACCGCATCTGCCAACGAGCGCGCATTAGTTTCTGCGGCGAAGCGCTCTTTATACTTATTCATACCATCGGTACGCCCACGATAGACTACCCCGCGCGTATCCACCAGCAGGATATTCTCTCGCGTCGCGCCCAGACGTACCATCAGCTCAGCGCAGGAGATCGCGGAGGCTCCAGCACCGGAGATTGTGATGCGCACTTCAGAGAGCGGTTTGTCTACGATCTCCAACCCGTTCAACAAAGCTGCACCAGAGATGATGGCAGTCCCGTGCTGGTCATCGTGGAAGACCGGAATATCCAGCATCTCTTTCAGCGTCTCTTCGATGTAAAAGCACTCTGGTGCCTTGATATCCTCCAGGTTTATCCCCCCAAACGTAGGAGAGATTGCAGCCACAACCCGGATGATCTCATCTGGATCGTGGGTATCGACTTCGATGTCGAAGACATCCACATCGGCAAAGCGTTTAAAAAGAACGCCCTTCCCCTCCATCACCGGTTTTGATGCCAGTGCTCCCCTATCCCCCAGGCCAAGTATGGCTGTGCCGTTAGACACAACGGCAACCAGATTCCCCTTGGAAGTATATTCATAAGCCAGCTCAGGATCGTTTGCGATCTCCAATACTGGAACGGCGACGCCCGGTGTATATGCCAGACTCAAGTCACGCTGGGTATCCATTGGCTTGGTTGGCACAACCGAGACTTTCCCCGGCTTACCATCCAGATGGTGGTACTCTAGAGCATCTTCACGAGTTATTTTGGTCATTATGGTCTCCTGTATCGTTACGTTCTTGTAACGATAAACGTATTCGCATGTGCGGCTATCTTCTCATACTATCCTGCTTGTATGTAGTTGCATTTGTCATCATAATCGATTGATAACCATCCGGTTATGAATCCAAGTTCGCCACGAACGTGAAAGTGGTTGTTCTCCGCCTAATGAATCCAGCCGGTAACATTTATTAATTAGAAGTTACTCAGTTCACGATGGAATCGGGGGTGTTTTGGCGGGCTGTGCCCGAAAAACACCCCCAGATAACCCCTGCACCACGGTGATTCCCAGAGAGCCAATAATATTCAGTGGATTGAATTTTGGATATAATGTATAATAGATTGATACAGAAAGCTGACTGGACAGCAGCTGACGATTATATCCGCAGCTCCTTGTTTGTCAATTTCGAGGTACGGAGATAACGGCACCTTTCAAGACAAAGCGCGTATCGCTTAGATTCAGCCATTGCCGGGAGGAAATCCTGTTTTGTGCAGCAATAATTCTGCAGCGAAACGGATAAGGATAACGTCGGGTGAATCTGGCGACAGACGCGCAGGCGGATAATTTATCGCCTGCCGCAAGGATTATTCTTCTTTTTATGCGGCTACGGGTTTGACTGACGATCTCGATTATGTGAGTGTTTAAGAGTTTTTGTTTGAACTAGCTAATGCGCAGGCATCGGATAACGGTCATAATGGCGTTTGGACGAATGACAACACTGCAAACATGATCACCATTACCAACCATCCGGTTGTTTAGAAGCTACGGAGTAGATAATTCCGGGGTTATATAGCGGTAAATACTTCCCGCCTGCTTTAGCTATCCACATAATATAGGATCCGATTCAAAGTCCGCAGCTGTGGTCTAGTGATATACGGCTACGGCTTTTTTGTTAACGATGGCAAGAGTGATCAGTGCATTAACAGTACAGAAACGCAATCCTGAGCGGGTTAATGTATATCTGGATGGCGAATTCGCGTTCGGGCTCTCCCGGATCGTCGCAGCCTGGTTATATGTAGGTCAAGAACTTAGCGACGAGAAAATTGGAGAGCTGCAGTCTGGAGATTCACACGAGTCTGCTTACCAGAGAGCACTCAACTACCTCTCTTACCGGGCACGTTCGGAAGCGGAGGTTCGCAAACACCTGTTAGGAAAAGGCATACAGGATGATATTGTTGAGCAGGTGCTTGAAAGGCTGAATAATGCAGGTCTGGTCGACGATGAACGCTTCGCACAGAGTTGGGTGGAAAACCGGAGTGAGTACAGACCGCGCAGCCGGCGCGCTATGGTTTATGAGCTCAAACAAAAAGGCGTTTCTGAGGCCGCGATACACTCAGCGGTAGATGATGTTGACGAAGAGGAAATGGCGTATCTGGCTGCTCTGAAGAAAGCCGGGAGATACAGTCGGCTGGAGTGGCCTGAATTCCGGCAGAAAATGAATACTTATCTGGCAGGAAGGGGTTTTAATTTTGTGGTGTCTTCTCCAGTGATCGCCCGCGTCTGGCAGGAAATCACTGAAGATACCGACAGCTTACCCAACCCTGCAAACAAAGAGGTAGATCAATGAATGGATTATGGATATGGTTGCCGGTGACATTTGTGGCCTTATTGGTTGGCCTGGGCATCGGCTATTTTATGAAGCAGCGAATGATCATTCAGGAGCAACAGCGGCAGAAGTCTGAAGCTGACCAGATCATAAAGGACGCCAGTGAGAAGTCCAAAGCAATGATTCTGGAAGCGAAAGATCAGGTATTGGAGAACCGGCAGACTGCCGAAGCGGAGATTGCACGCCGGAGGAACGAGCTCAACCGTGAGGAAGACCGACTCCAGAAACGCCGCGAAGAGCTAGATCAGCGCAGCGACCGCATCGAAAAACGCGAGCAAAACCTGAACAAGCGCCAGAGTGCGGTCGATAAACGGGCCAATGAAATTGACAAAATGTACGAAACAGAGCTCGAAGAATTACAACGTATCTCCCAATTAAGCGTGGATGAGGCGCGCGGTATGCTGCTAGCAGAGGTCGAAAAAGAAGCCCGCAATGATATGGCGAGGATCATCCGCCAGATTGAGACTGAAGCCCGTGAAGAAGGTGAAACCCGTGCCCGGTCAATAATTACCGCAGCCATACAACGTGTAGCATCCGAGCATGTCTCTGAATCGACGAGCTCTGTAGTGCCCCTCCCTGCAGATGAAATGAAGGGACGGATTATCGGCCGCAACGGACGCAACATCCATGCGTTCGAGCAAGCTGCGGGGGTAGACGTAATCGTCGATGATACACCGGAAGCTGTCACGATCTCTTGCTTTGACCCTGTACGCAGAGAAGTGGCACGCCGCGCTCTTAACAAACTGGTCCTCGATGGGCGGATACATCCGGCTCACATTGAGAAAGTGCTAAAAACTGAACAGAAAGAAGTCGACCGGGTAATCGTTGACGCCGGTGACCAGGCGGCTTACGATGCCGGTGTCAACGGTCTGCACCCAGAGATTCTCAAGGTATTGGGCAGGCTGAAATTCCGCACCTCTTACGGTCAGAACCAGCTTTCCCATGCAGTGGAAACCGCCCATATCGCCGCGGCTCTCGCTGCTGAACTGGGAGCAGATATTGAGATCAGCAAAGCCGGGGCGCTGCTTCACGACCTTGGCAAAGCGATGGACCACAACGTCGAGGGCACCCACGCCCAGATCGGCGCGGATTATGCGCGGCGGTATGGTGTAAATGCCCAAGTCGTCAACGCAATTGCATCACACCATCATGAAGTTGACCAGGAGACTGTTGAAGCTGCCATTGTCGAGGCCGCAGATGCCATCTCTGGAGCACGTCCAGGAGCACGTAGAGAAAGCCTGGACCAGTATCTGAAACGCGTGCGCTCGCTGGAGGATATCGGCAACTCGTTCCAGGGAGTCAATCAGACCTACGCTCTGCAGGCAGGTCGTGAGATCCGTATATTTGTCAAGCCTGAAGATATCGATGATCTCTCAGCGACCCGTCTTGCCAGGGACATCGCCAAACAGATCGAAGAGACCATGCAGTACCCGGGGCAGATCAAGGTCACAGTAATCCGTGAAACCCGGGCGATCGATTACGCTAAGTAATATTTCAAGATAAGAAGGGATTCCACAACCTCTCCCTGCCAACGCTTGTCGCTGGACCATGTCCGGTCAGCAGGCGTGTATCATCCGGCAGGGAGAGTATTTGTGTCCGTATGCTCTCGATCAAGGTGTTGTAATCTCCCCCGGGCAGGTCTGTCCTGCCGATCGATCCCTGGAAGACCACATCCCCACAAAAAGCTACATTTTCAGCCTGGCAGTAGAATACGACATGCCCCTGCGTATGACCTGGTGCGTGGCGCACCTCAAGCTGGTTGCTGCCTATCCACAGCTTTTGACCGTGCTGCAGAGTTATGGTTGGCTCCGGGCCGGGGTCTACATCCATGCCGAACAGCATGGCTCCACCCTTCATACGCCAGAGAGGATAATCATCAGGATGCAGCGCAACTGGCGGCGGCGGATCAACGCCATCGGCGACTGTACCTGCACCTGCCAGGTGGTCGAAATGCGCATGGGTCAGCCAGATGCTGCCGATGCGCCACTGTCGGCGCTCGGCTTCCGCAACGATCACCTCGCCGCTGTCGGCAGGGTCGATGACCACTGCTTCCAGTGTGGATGGATCGGCGATCAAGTAAGCATTGGTCATTACCGGACCAAGGGTGAAAGAGACGATTTCAAGCATGCGCACAATTGTAACAAAGAAGCAATGACCTGCAGCAGCGACATATATTGACCATCCGAAAGAATATGATCCCCAGCGCCCCTAAGAATGCTCCACAATTGACTTGTCTCGTAAAACGAGGATGAATTCGTAGGCGACCAACGGGATAAACGCCGCTGCCCAGATCATGTAGCTGGTGAAGAAGACGGAGTTGAAGAATACAAACACTGCCATTATTAGGAATGCCGGGATATAAACACTTATGTGGCGTTTCCAGGTCAGCCAATAAACTAAAGCAAACATGACCAACATAGGCATTCGCGCTGGTATGCCCCGTAATCCGAGTGCTTCGTCCAGAGAAAATATCTCAAATGCTGCGGCAGCATCGCGCGTGGCGGAGAAGAGGATCGAACGCAAGAATGCTTCCCAATTCCACACCAGAAAGGGTATCGATGCAAGCAGCGGGATAATCGCGATAAGAACAAAAGCGACCGCAAGCCGCTTGAGCCGCTCTAACACTGGGCTATCCCTCCAGGTCCAGATCAGGTATATGGGCACCAGAAAGACCGCCATCTGCTTAATTACCAACGAAAGACCAAGCATCAGGTATGATGCAGCCGCGTTCCGCCGGTATAGATACAACGAGAGCAGCAGGAAGAATAAAGGCAGGAAATCGATATCGGCCGTTTTCGCGACGTGCAGCGTCCAGCGGTTGAACAACCAGAAAAGTGCAGCAAAAACGGAGAGGGTTATCAGTCGCTGCTTGTCGGGTATAAAAAAAAGCAGCGCGGCGATCGACAGGTTGGCGACCAGAAATAGAACCCTCCAGAAGGACAGCCAGTCCGCAAACACTCGCAGCCCCAGGCGCTGGATAACGGATGAGAGATAATAAAACCCAGGCAAATAAGTCGAGTATTTGTCGTTGACCTGCATATCTCCCTCAAGCACCCTTTCATAAGGATTGCTCCCCTCTGAGAGCCGGCCCCCATCCAGATATATGAAATAGATATCTTCCTGGCGGGGCGATTCGTAAGACCAATAATCCAGGTTCACCAGGATTCCTGCTGTCAGTATGACCAATAATAAGGTCATCCTGAAGATATTATTCAGCGCGTCTCCGGGCTTGTACAGAGTGATGTGAAGCGCGGTCAGTAGGCCCATACTTGCCACCCACAAAAAAAATGGGGTCAGCTGCGGCGGATACGTCGGGCCATAGATTTCAGGGGAAGCAGAGAACAGGTATATTGCTCCAATAACATACAGGAAGAGACCGCCAATCGTCAGTGCTGCGGTCATCCCTCTCTGGTCCAAAAACCTGAGTATCGACGCCTGCTGTGTGTTTCCAACTCGTTTTCGAAAGACAATAACTGCCAGGACTGCGAAGGCTATCGAGAATGCTGCAACCGCGAAGAACGTCACAATCCAGATGATCGCATGGGAAGATTTGAAGCCATTGACTCCTTGCCAGCCGGCTTGCAGCAGGAGCAGACAAACGATGATCCCGCTGACGGCGCTCAAGAAGAAGTAGGAACGTAGATTGCGTAACTTCTTGGAAGGGTTTTCCATCGTGATTGACTGAGGTTAATATGCTTAATAATATCAATTCATTTGCAGTCGGGAGGAGACTATGCTCCACTGGACCGCATAGGTTCTACAATAAAAAAAATCAGGTGCTGGGATACCTTACCACAAACTACCAGCACCTGAATTTTATGATCAACGAATGGATATCGTCAATACATACGGGTAAATGGTCGATTTATCTGCCCATCACCTCCATCACTCGGCAGTCACGTACTCGAACCGCCCGGTTGGACATGGGATACCATCACCATATACACAGGTGTTGTGATTCTTCCACCAGGCTTTCGGGAAGTTGAAATTGGGTGGGTCGCCAGTGACCAAGGGATAGGCTTCGTCGATGCGCACGCGCTCTTCAGGCCACATCCAGGTGATCTCCGGAACGCTGAGCAGCCTCAGATCGCCTTTATGCACCTCGAAACCAAAATCGATGACATCGATATACGGATCGAAGAACAATCCCGTACCATGCGGTTCGCTGATCCGGTCCTCATCCAGAATTGTTACATCGAACGGGCCCGGTGCGTAGAACTCGATGCTCAACACCGCCGTCCTCTGGGTCGGGACAGCCGGCACACCCTCGATGGCATTGATAATCTGACCCTGGACGGGAAACGCTTCACAGGTACATGGGATTACGTTGTAATCATTCTCTTGTGAGGCATCGAAGGGCATACTGGTTGAGCTGACGGTATTCCCGAACTGATCCTTGATGGTCAAGTTCGCGGTACCATCAGTTGCAAAGGTATCGGCAGGGATTGATATGTGGAATGCATGGCTGCGGACGCCACCACGGGCACGCGGGGTGATGATGAAGTCAATCCTGTAAAGGTCGTGAGTTCTGGTCATTCGTCACCAGCCTGGTGTCGATATTCGTCACCCAGTCGTTGTAATCAAAGTCCATATCCGGACGAGTGAACTGCAGGTCCTCATAGCCCACCGTCATTGGCACAACATCAATAATCGATTTCTCGTTGTCCGCATTGGGGAAATACACCTTATAGAGCGCTCCCCGAACTTCTACGGTTGCATCGTCCGAATCGCTCACGGGATTACCTTCATCGTCCGTACCAGATGCGGTGACGGTATCCGTCTCCGAGTCACCAGCAACACCTTGAACCATCGCAGGGAACGCACAAGTGTAAGTATCACCCGGCTGGATGGTCTGCGGTACAGAGCAGGTGCCCTGCCCGTTCAGGTCGCCGTGGATATCATCCACCAGCGAAGTGATCGTCACCGGGTCGGTTGGGCCGCTAAGGTTGGTTACTTCAACCGTGAAAGTCACCATACCACCGGGCTCGAAGACGATTACCGGATCAGCGGTCTTCTGCACGTCGATCACAGGTAAGCCATCATCCTCTCCGACGATCGTCACGGTAGCATCGTCTGAGTCGCTAACTGGCGTCTCTTCGTCATCGTAACCGGAAGCCGTCACAGTGTCAGTTTCCGTATCGCCTGCGGAACCACTTACCGTCGCGGTGAACTCACAAGTGTAGCTGCCACCCGGCTGGATCGTCTGCGGTACGGAACACGTCCCCTGCCCATCCAGATTGCCATGGATGTCGTCAACCAAAGTATCTATGGTCACCGGGTCGGTTGGATTGCTGTTGTTGTAGATCACAACAGTGAAGGTTACCAAGCCGCCGGGCTCAGTTACGGTGGTTGGGTCGGCGGTCTTGACTACTTCGATGACGGGATCCAATGGTGTTATTACGACAGTGGCGTCATCGAAGTCACTCACTGGGGTGCCATCGTCATCTGTACCGGTTGCGGTCACCGTATCAGTCTCTGAATATCCGGCATTGCCGCTCACCGTCGCTGGGAACTCGCAGGTATAGCTGCCACCCGGCTGGATCGTCTGCGGAACAGAGCAGGTGCCCTGTCCGTTCAGGTTGCCATGGATGTCATCCACAAGCGATGTGATCGTCACCGGATCGGTTGGTCCGCTGTTGTTCTCGATCACAATGGTGAAGGTAACCGGGCCGCCTGGTTCAGGCATGCTGGCAGGATCGACAGTCTTGATGACATTGATGACCGGGTCCACCGGAGTTATCGTTACCGTAGCATCGTCGAAATCGCTAACCGGGGTGCCTTCATCGTCCGTTCCGGAGGCAGTCACGGTGTCAGTTTCTGTATAGCCCGCATTCCCATTTACTGTAGCCGGGAACTCACAAGTATAGCTGTCTCCTGGCTGGATAGTCTGCGGCACGGAGCAGGTGCCCTGTCCATTCAGGTTGCCGTGGATGTCATCCACCAGGGAGGTGATCGTAACTGGATCAGTCGGGCTGCTGTTGTTGGTCACCACAACGGTGAAAGTAACCGCCCCACCCGGCTCAGGAAGGCTGGTCGGGTCAACGGTCTTCTGCACGTCGATGGCAGGCAGGTCATTCGGCGGCAGCACCACTTCGATGATCGTGTCTTGATACTGCCGGGTTGGAGATGGACCAAATCCATCAGCATACAATAGAACAGCAATTGTCTCACCTGGCGCTGGCACAAAATTAGCTCCATAGAGCAACGCATCATCAACCATGTTTTGAGCTGTCGGGGTCACCGGATAAAAAACCGATTCGCCCCATACGAGCACCCAAATCGCCGCCTGGATTTCCTGCTTGGTACCCTGCTTGTTGTTCAACAGGTAGTTCAGTTGGGACCAGCGTACCGGTGACCCGAGAGGCACCACCCCATTCTGCACCAATGGGATACCTGGATCCTGGTAAGTACGAGCATCGAGTGGCATATTCGGGTCGTATGTCGAATACAGAGACACGTTGCTCGTATTCGATTGACCGTTGTCCTCCACACACCAGCCAAGATACGGTGTATTGGGGAGAACATCATATCCAGCACCAAATCCTGATAAAGTGATGCTGAAGAAGCTCGGTCCAAGAGGAGTATACGCATGGCTGGCAGTGACCTGACCAGGCGGCAAACTCAAATCGGGCGAGCTTGGTGCGTTGAATCTGGCTTGATTGGATTGCGCCAGCCCTGTTGTGATACCCAGGGACAGCGTCAAGATTAATATCAGTGACATTACAATGAGCTTCTTCATTTATTTTCCTCCATCCTTCCCATAGTATTCAGATACCGCCCTAACTGATGCATAAAGATCAGTAATTACCTCCCATATGTTCTTGCTGATCCCGGTCGTGCAGCATTGGTCTCAAAATAGAAAAACCGGCCCCATGGCCGGTTTCGCTGCTGGCTCCCCAGAGATCGCTCCCCAACTCACATGAGGATCAGCGACCAAAATAAATCTCTGGATCTATGCCTCCACAAGAAATTCGACTGCAGGCAAATTAATAATGTGCAATAATGCCAGCGGGGATTAATATAGAATATTATACCCAAATAATCTGATTACGCAACCGAAATTTGGTCTCCCACCAGTATTACTTTATTCCTACCGACCGGAATCCTATTTGAATCCCTATCTACATTTTAGCGTATATTCACTAAATTTAACTGACGAATTTCTGTCAACTCGTGCTGATATTCTCTAAAAAGCGTGCTAAACTCATAAACGAGCTATCAAGACTGCTCGATCAGGTCGTGCGCAAAGTATCATTTGTTTGTCATCAATTTAAAGAGAAGAGGCAATATGCCCCCCATATTGTTCTACACAATCATTGGATTAATCGCCGGATGGCTGGCAGGCGTCATCATGAAAGAACGCAGCTTTGGATTGGCTGGAAATCTAATAGTTGGTATCGTCGGTGCAATCATCGGTGGTTTTCTCTTCGAATTTTTCGGCATATCTACGGGCGGATTTTTCGGTTCTCTAATCAGCGCCATCGTCGGGGCAATCATCTTGCTCTACATCATCCAACAGGTCAGAAAAAATTAATCAAGGAAATCAAAAGTGAAACTTAACAACCTGATCCAGATCAATGCCATTCTTTTCATAGGACTGGGGATTGCATTCGCATTGTATGGCCCGCTAGGGATTAATGCCTACGGAATGCTCGATATCAGTGGAGCAGATGGAGCTGCTTACTGGTTCACCGCCTCGTTTGCCCGCCTGCTAGGCGCAGGTCTATTCGGCTACGGCTTCCTGCTCTGGGCAATCACCGACGTGGCGGCCGGGGACTTCCTCCCTCCAGCGAAGAGGCAGCGGATTGTACTCGCACTCCTTTTGGCAAATATTGTCGGTCTCTTTGTAGCTGTCACGCAACAATGGCAGGTTTGGGTCAATCTAGCCGGTTGGTTGACAATAGCTGTCTACGCCTTGCTGACACTGGGCTACGCCTATTTCCTGAATCGGACGAGAGCATAAGTTGATGCAAGTTGACCACCGCCAACCTTTAATAGAGACGCTGCCCCTGCTGATTTCGAATCACTGGACCGATTACGAGCTGGTCGACAGCGGCGATGGTCTGAAGCTGGAGCGATACGGCCCGTATCAATTCATCCGCCCTGAACCACAGGCCTTGTGGAAACCTGCAACCGGCGAAAAACGATGGCAGTCTGCTCATGCAATCTTTAAACCTACAAAGGAAGAAAGCGGAGGTCACTGGGAGTTCAAACGACCGGTCGATGAGTCGTGGATAATGCGCTATCGAGATCTGACATTCCAGGCTCAAACGACGGGTGGGCGGCATCTGGGGGTATTCCCAGAGCAAGCGGCGCATTGGGATTGGATCCAGGACCAGGTACGGAAGGCCAGAAGACCACCAACTGTTCTTAACTTATTCGGATACACGGGATTGGCAAGCCTGGCCGCCGCTCAGGCCGGCGCACATGTCACCCATGTTGACGCCTCCAAAAAAGCACTGCGCTGGGCAAAGCACAACCAGACTCTCTGCGGATTAAACGACCGCCCGATACGCTGGCTACTGGATGATGCCTTAAAATTCGTCCAGCGTGAAGCAAGGCGAGGCGTCAGCTATCAGGGCGTGATCATGGACCCGCCTAAGTTCGGTCGCGGTCCAAAGGGGGAGGTGTGGGAGTTTTTTGATCTTTTCCCCAAATTGCTGGATGTGTGCAAGGCGATACTTGGTCCAAACCCTCTGTTCATCGTGATTACAGCTTATGCTATTCGGGCTTCCGCATTAGCACTCCACTACGCACTCCAGGATATGACGGAAGAGTTTGGGGGAAGCACAACCAGTGGAGAACTGGTGCTGGTTGAGCAGAGCGCCGGTCGCCTAATCTCGACCGCAATCTACTCTCGCTGGTCCACCGCAAACACTTAGACGTCAGATAATATAATTATTCTTGCTTTGCGTCTTGCCAAAGAGCTTCCATTTCATCCAATGACAGATCTGATAGATTCCTCTCCTGCTCCCGGGCAGCTCCTTCGATTCGCTCGAAACGCCGGCGAAATCTCTGGTTCGTTTCTCTGAGGGCACTTTCCGGCTCGACCTTCAACCAACGAGCGAGGTTAACCACCGAGAACAGCAAGTCCCCAAGTTCTGCAGTGCGCCTCTGCTCACCTGCTGCAGACTTTATCTCGGCAATTTCCTCGGTAATCTTCTCGTACACCCCACCGATCTTCGACCAATCGAAACCCACCCTGGCAGCGCGGTCCTGGTATTCGTGCGCCTGGATCAACGCCGGTAAAGCCAAAGCCACGCCATCCAATAGTCCGGTATCTGCCTTCCCATTCTCAGCTCTCTCGGCAGCTTTTAGTCTTTCCCAATTGTGCAGGACGCCATCGACGTCTTTCAGCTCTAAATCACCGAACACATGCGGGTGCCGGCGGACAATTTTCTCATGGATGCCATGCAGCACTTCCGGCATGCGGAACTCTCCAGATTCGCTGGCAATCTGTACGTGCAGTACGATTTGCAGCATTAGGTCACCAAATTCTTCACGCATGGCATCCGGGTCATCGGCATCCAATGCTGTAATCGTTTCGTAGGTCTCTTCAAGCAAATGCGAGCGAAGTGATTGGTGCGTTTGTTTGCGGTCCCATGGACAACCATCCGGTGCACGCAGATGTGCAATTATCTCCTGAAATGCTTCGAAGGATGTGCCGGGGCTTATTTCGGGTACATACAGCGCAGACAGATTTCCGATATGCTCGCTTCGATCGATCTCATGCAGCTTAATCGCCTCGACCTTCTCATGGTCTGTGCTGGCAGCATGCACAAACCGGACAGGATGCTCGTCCGGGTAGACGTCCATCAGAGTCAACTTGACGTCGTTGGCAACCTGCCTGGAATAGATCTGGGCAATGATGGCAGGAGCACTGGATGGAAATGGAGGAACATGCAGATCAGTCAACTCCAAAGCATCGACAAGAGCAGTGTGTGGGAAAGGGTCCAGTTCCAGAGCGCTGATAACCGGCTCCAGGAAGCTCAGCCCCTCGACAATCTGACAGGGGATACCCATCGCTTTCGCCCGACGTGCGATTTCCGGACCGGTCGCCTCTGCGACGAAGGGGTGCCCCGGTACGCCGTAGACAACACCTTGCGGTCTCTTCCCCAGCTCTAAGACCCTTTCTACGATCTTCTGGTAAATACTTTCGAAATTGTCTTCGGAATCGTACAGGTGATCGAAGGTATAAACCTGAATCGCGTCTGGGAAATGGGCAACCACAGGATGCTGACCTGTGCGAAGATAGATCTCAGACGCGTGCTGCAGAGTATCCCACGCTTGACGGGTCAGCTGCTCAGGGCTGCCCGGACCCAAACCAAGTAGTATTATGCCGTGATTATTCATGATTGAGCACCATATTGGAGAGAGATGAGCTGATATTTCCTGCTGCCGGTCATTAAAAAATAACGTAATGCGTATTTATCCCAACAATACGCATTACGGATAGTCCATTCGCAGCTCTCCGGGGATTTAATATGGTCCCGGCAGCCATAAAATATATTAACCGAAAGGAGATTTAACGCTTGGTATAGGTTGGAGCCTTGCGGGCGCGCTTCAAACCCGGCTTCTTGCGCTCCTTCACGCGCGAATCGCGGGTCAGGTACCCACCCTTCCGCATCGTACTTCGCAGGTCCGGATTCATCAGCAGCAGTGCGCGCGCGACCCCCAATTGGATCGCATCCGTTTGACCTGTGACTCCACCGCCTTTAACCATTACGGTGATGTCGAGAAGAGAGATATTTTCATCTGCTGCTTCAATCGGAGCAACAATCTTTTCTACATCCCCAACTCGACCGAAATAATCCTTCACCGGCTTATCGTTCACGATAAATGTTCCGGTGCCGGACATGATCCGTACACGAGCAGTCGCTTCCTTCCGGCGACCTATACCTTCATAATACTGTACAGACATTCGTACTCCTTTACTCCAACGGTTTGGGGTTTTGAGCCTGATGCGGGTGATCGGGTCCCGCGTATACTTTCAGCTTCTTGATCACTTTGCGTCCGAATTTATTATGCGGCAGCATACCCCAAACAGCGCTTGTCATCACACGATCAGGGTGTTTCTGAAGCTGGTCCCGCAGGGTGATGGCTTTCAAGCCCCCGGGGTATTGGGAGTGCCGGTAATACATCTTCTCGGTCATCTTATTACCGGTGACCTGTATGTGCTCGGCGTTTACAACGATCACATGCGTTCCAGTATCAACCCCCGGAGTAAAGTTGGGTTTGTGCTTACCTAAAAGGGCACCGGCGATTTTAGTCGCCAACCGGCCCAGGTTCTGGTCATTAGCGTCCACCACAAACCACTCCTGGCTGATCTCACTCGCTTTTGGATAATAAGTTTTTTCCACGATCTCAACTCCACATTGTTTTCATACCGGTTCACACTCACAATTACAGAACACCGATTCTGATCGATCAGACATCAGGCTGGTTTCTATCCTGGTAGGACACACTCATCAGGAATAACCCCTGCGGTGGTGCCAGCCCTTGAAGAACCTCAACCGGAGGGTCATCCAGGTTTAGCCGGATGACATCGCCAGCAAGCCTGCCCTGACCGATAGCCACCTGGATATATACCAGGCGGCGGACCATCCGGTACAGAAACGCATCTGCAGAGATCTCAAAGACCAGATCGGGCGTCACCCAATGGTTCTCAACCGCTCGCCACACTGCCCGATAAATCGTTCGGTTGGTAGACCCGCCCTCGCGTGGAGGGCTGCCAAATGCAGCAAAATCATGCCTTCCGAGAAGCTGCTCCGCTGCCAGTGACAGCTGGTCTACGTCCACTCCCGGCCATACACGCCATGCAAAGCGTTCTCGCAGTGGCGACCTGTCTGGCTGGCAGAAGATCTGGTAGCGGTAGCTCCGCACACTGGCCTGGTAGCGGGGATGAAAACTATCCTCCGCCTGGCGGACAGATCGGGCTGCGATCGAGGCGGGCAGGATACTATTCAATGCTGCCTGAAGTTCTCCATCGGAGTGCTTCCAATCCAGATCGAACGCAATCACCTGCCCGTAGGCATGAACGCCGGTATCGGTGCGTCCAGCATACAAGATCGACTGCCCGTCCCACGTCAACTGCCGTAAAGCAGTCTCAACCGCGTCCTGGATCGTATCTGCAGCGGTCTGCTTCTGAAAACCCTGGTATCGGCTTCCGTCGTATGTGAGTATTACCTGGTAACGTGCCATGCTTACTGCCAGCTTCGCATGAATTTAAGCGCTGGCAGGCGCAATCAGTCTTCTACAAGTTCTAATATGACCATCTCAGCTGAATCACCCTGCCGGCGTCCCAGCTTAACAATCCGAGTATACCCGCCCGGGCGTGTTTCGTAGCGCGGGGCAATATCATCAAACAGCTTCTTCACTGTCTCTGCATCACCCAATCTGGCTGCAGCTAAACGGCGGGTATGGACTACTCTTTCCTCACCTGCTTTGTTACCATTCTTTGCCAGAGTGATCAATCGCTCCGCCTGACCTCGCACCGCCTGAGCTTTTGCCCGGGTGGTGTGTATTCTTTCGTGCTCGAATAATTGTTTGATCAAATTACGCCGCAATGCGGCTCTCTGGTCCTTTTTACGGCCAAGTTTTTTACCTGCAATTTGGTGTCGCATCGTTAACTACTCCGCTTCGCTCTCTTCTTCGTCTTCAAGGTAGCCTTTCTCACGCATCTTCTGGCGGAGTTCATCAAGGCTCTTCTCTCCGAAGTTACGGATGGACATGACGGCCTCTTCGCCCTTTTCCAGCAGCTCCAACACCTCTCCAACAGTGGTGATGCCAGTGCGTTTGAGCGAGTTAAAGACTCGAACTGACAGATCGAGGTTTTCAATTGGGGTTTCGATCATTTCACTGGTCAGGCGGCTGCCGTCTTCGATCTCTTCCGCCATCGTTGCAAGCGTTTCTTCGCTGATGCCAGCCAGATGGCGAAGATGGTCGATCAAGATGCGTGCTGCGGCGCTCAAGGCTTCTTCAGGACCGATAGTCCCGTCGGTCCAGATCTCGAGAATCAACCTGTCATAGTTGGTACTCTGTCCAACACGGGCGTAACCGACTTCCCAATTAACCCTCCGTACAGGGCTGTAGATCGCATCTACGGGCATATCACCAATTGGCAGCCGCCCGGTGCGGTCATCCGCTGGTGAGTAGCCATGACCCTGCTCGACGGTCATCTCAATTTCTAGACTTGCATCGTTGTCATCAACTGTAAACAAGTATAGGTCCGGATTGACGATCTCCACTTCTGGTGGAGCGATAATATCAGCCGCTGTCACTGAGCCTGAGCCACGAACCTCTAAATGAAGGCGTGCAGTGTCCACATCCTCCATTTTCATCCGCAGCTGCTTGATCTGCAGCATGACCCGGATGACATCTTCCCGCACCCCGGGTATGTCACTGAATTCGTGCTGAACATCGACTATTCGAATCGAAGTAACCGCTGCTCCCTCCAGAGAGGACAGCAGCACCCGGCGTAGAGCATTTCCTAAAGTCGTACCATAGCCACGCTCCAGCGGGCTGATGATGAACTTGCCATAATTGCGCGCTTCAGCTTTGCGCTCAATTTTCGGCGTTACTAAATTTCCTAAACCTATCACGGTTCACCTCATCCCATTATGGGTGTCGAGGTTGGGCAGCAAGGATAAATACTGGCAAGGTATGTCCATATTCCAGCCATTCAACCTGATACTTCCCACCCCTACCCAATTAGCGTGAGTAATATTCGACGATGAGCTGCTCTTGAAGATTGCCATCGATCTCGCTGCGCTCGGGTAGACGGAGGACATTCCCTGAGAGAGATTTCACGTCCCGATCTAGCCAAGCAGGGATCGTACGTTCTTCAGCTAAGTCACCCAGCTCTTTGAAATAAGTTCTGCGAAGCGATTCTTCACGCACTGCTACAACGTCATCCGGTGAAACCAACATCGAGGGCACATCCGTGCGGCGTCCGTTCACAGTAAAGTGCCCGTGCGTTACCAGCAGACGTGCCTGTCCCCGGCTGCTGGCATAGCCTAACCGGTAGACGACATTATCCAGACGAGATTCGCAGATTTGAAGCAGGTTCAACCCGGTCAATCCACGACGCTGTAAGGAGACTTCGTAATATCGACGGAACTGTCGCTCGAGAATTCCATAAATGCGGCGGGCTTTCTGTTTGGCACGCAGCTGGCGGTTGTAGTCCGAATCTCTCCGGCGACGGAATTGCGAGCTTTTCCCTTGCTGTCCTGGGGCATACGCTCGGCGCTCGAAGGCACACTTGGGTGTGAAACAACGTTCACCCTTCAGGAACAGTTTCTCGCCTTCCCGCCGGCATAATTTACAAACTGGCCCACGATACTTAGCCATATATGCAGTCCTTTTCCTTCCTAATTTTTTCTATTATACGCGGCGTTTCTTTGGAGGCCGACATCCATTGTGCGGTACTGGCGTCACATCCGAAATGGAGGTTATTCTCAGACCTTGTGCCTGGATAGCTCGAATCGCGGATTCTCGTCCCGGTCCTGGTCCTTTGACAAAAACGTCCACTTCTTGCAGGCCCATCGCCATGGCGGCTTTGATAGCCTGCTCGGATGCCAGGCGGGCAGCAAAGGGCGTGCTCTTGCGGGAGCCCTTGAATCCTGCAGATCCCGCACTGCCCCACGCGACCGTATTGCCTGACATGTCGCTGATTGTAACGATCGTATTATTGAAAGTAGCCAGTATATGTACCTGGCCGCTAGAAAGGGTGCGCTTTACTTTCTTGACACCTTTTCGGCGTGTTGAACGTACACTTTGAGCCATATAACCTCACTATACTCTTGACACTAGCGCTCTAATATCAGCCTCTGTACTGTCTTGCTTCTTATACGCCTGGCAGACTCCACACCGGTTGGCAGCCGCAGGGAGGAAGGTCCCTTCCAACCGGCTCGATTGTCTGAACCAGGATTATTTCTTCTTTGCTCCGCGCCGGCGACCACGACCAGCTACTGTTTTCTTAGGTCCCTTGCGGGTGCGGGCATTGGTCCGTGTGTTCTGACCGCGTACAGGCAGGTTCCGACGGTGTCTTAGTCCGCGGTAGCTGCCGATTTCGATCAGACGCTTGATATTCAGCTGGACCTCGCGGCGAAGATCGCCCTCGACCTTGAAATTCTGCACGATAAATTCGCGCATTTGGGCGACCTCAGAGTCGGTGAGATCCTTCACCCTGGTGTCCGGATTGACACTTGTCCCACCCAGGATTTGCCTGGCCCGGTGCGGCCCGATGCCATAAATATATGTCAGGCCAATTTCAACGCGCTTATTTCGTGGTAAGTCAACGCCTTCTATACGTGCCATACTCTTTATCCCTGTCGCTGTTTATGTTTCGGATTTTCACAGATAACGTACACTCTGCCTTTACGCCGTACGATCTTACATTTCGAACAGCGTTTCTTAACCGATGAAGAGACTTTCATTTTCCGTACTCCTTCAACAATCTGCTGGCTATATGACCGGATTATAACCAGCCGAAGTTTCCATTATACTTCTTATCCATTTTTCCGTCCAGTACCATCCGGAGGCAAGGTCAATATTTGCGGACCATTATCGGTGACAGCGATAGTGTGTTCAAAGTGAGCTGTCAGCGATCCATCCTGTGATGCTACCGTCCATTGGTCTGAAAGGATCTGTGTGCGTTGTGTTCCGATCAAGACCATCGGCTCCAAAGCAATTGTCATCCCCTTGCGCAGCAAGGTGCCGCGACCAGCAACCCCATAGTTCGGGACCTGCGGTCCTTCCCACATCGCATGTCCAACACCATGACCGGTGTATTCGCGGGTAAGGTGATAACCAAGCGACTCCACAAACTCCTCGATAGCCGCACCAACGTCCCCAACCCGGTTGCCAGGTCGCAATTTGTCGATGCCGATCTGTAACGATCTTTCGGTAACCTCGATCAATTTCTGGGCTTCGATAGATATCTCTCCTACACCCGCAGTGAACGCTGCATCCCCGACAAACCCCTCGAAGATCGTCCCGCAGTCGATCGATATGATGTCACCTTCATTCAGCTTGCGTTTCCCAGGGATGCCATGCACCAACTCATCGTTAATACTGGCTGTTATCGTTGCAGGATATGGGTATGCGCCCATAACTCCCAGGAAGGCAGCTTTGGCACCATGTTTATTGATCACTTCTGCTGCCGCAGCATCCAGATCGGCGGTGGTGATACCAGGGCGGATCAGTTCCCTGGTCGCTGCAAGTGCCAGAGCGTTTATCCGCCCGGCTTCTCGCATGACTGCGAGCTCTTTTTCACTCTTGAGATAAATACCACGTTGGTCGTTCATCAAGACACCGTTCGAGTAATCTCCGACATCAGGTCGGAAGCTACCTTTTCAATCGGTTGGCTGCCGTCAACCTCGATCAGCACTGCTTTTTCCCGATAGTATTCGATCAGCGGCAATGTCTGCTCCAGATATACAGCAATGCGATGCCTTACCGTTTCTGCTTTATCATCGTCGCGTTGGTAAAGGTCCGAGCCATCAATATCGCATTTTCCGGCGACCTGAGGCGGATTATGCTTCTCATGGAAAACATGCCCTTGTGCTCGGCATGTCCAACGACCGGTCAGCCGTACGATCAATTCTTCCTCCGGCACGCTAATATACGGCACTGCGTCGATCTGACCACCATATTCGACCAGCATCTCATCCAACGCCTGTGCCTGAGCCGGTGTACGAGGGAAACCATCCAGCAGTGCACCTTTGCTGCAGTCCGTCCGGCTGAGCCGCTCCTGGATCATAGCGATTGTAACGTCATCCGGCACCAGTTGGCCGCGATCGATATATACTTTTGCCGATTCACCCAGATCGGTATGCAACTTCATATTCTCCCGGAAGATTTCTCCGGAGGAGATATGCGGCAAGTCCAGCTCACGAGAAACGAGCTTTGCCTGTGTACCTTTTCCGGCACCCGGTGGACCCAAGAGCACAACGTAGGTGGGCATTATCAATGCATTCTCACTAGCGGATCAGCAGGGCGTCATCGTACCCATGCAGTTTCAGCTCAGCTTCGATGTTAAAGAACAGGTCACGGACCACACCCACCACGATCAACAGACCGGCCGAAGAAACCAGCAGTAATTGAGAGTTCTGACCGAAAGGAAGGATCAGACCAAGCAGGAAGGGCATGATCGCAACGATACCCAGGAAGAGTGCACCTGGCAGCGTGATCCTGCGCAGGACGCGTGTCAGGTAGCGCTGTGTTGGGGCGCCGCGGCTGACGCCTGGAATCTGAGCTCCAACTCGTTTGAGATTTTCGCCATAATTCTGCTGTGCAAAGAGGATATCCGTGTAGAAGAACGTGAATGCAACTACCATCACGAAATACATGATCCAGTAAAACGATCCTTGTCCACCGAAAGCATTCTGCACTGTTACTGCCAGATTGCTCACCCATTCGATAGATGAGCTCACGAAGAAGCTGGCAATGATTGCCGGGAAGGTCAGCAGGGACTGGGCGAAGATAATCGGTATCATGCCGGCCATATTCACCATCAACGGCAAAGTACCTTTCACCGGCATCGACATACGGTTGCCCACGCGGCGTCCCGGGTACATCACGGGTACATTGCGCCGCCCTTGCTGCACGAATACAATCGCGAACACGATCAAAGCGATAAGCACCAGCATGAAGATAAGGACAAACCAGCGAGTTTGCTGATCCGACAACAAAGACAGCAAGTTTGCAGGGATCTGCGCCACGATACCAGCGAAGATGATGATCGAAAGCCCTTGATTACGGACACCAAATTCCGAAATCAGCTCACCCAGCCATATGGCAAACATCGTCCCAGCCGTCATGCTGGCGATAACGGTTATCGATGGCAAGATCGTTCCGGCAGAGAAACCAAAATTATCCAGGATCGGCACACCTGCCAGAGAATTGAAAATATTGATCTGCCCAATTGCCTGTAGGGCAGCCATCGGAACAGCCAGAATGATTGTCCAGCGCTCCTGCCATTTGCGGCCTTCCCTGGGATCATCTTCCATCTTCTTCTGCAAAGCAGGGATTATCGGTACCAGCAGCTGCAGGATAATCTGGGCGGTGATATAAGGGTATACACCCATCGCCAGAACCGAAAAATTGGATACTGTTCCACCTGAGAGCAGATCCAACAAGCCAACCAGGGTTGTCCCCGCTCCACCACCTTCGAGGATTGCGGCAATCGCCTCCCGGTTCACACCTGGGACGGGCACATGCGCCATGAAACGATAGATCGCAAGAATTAACAGCGTGATCAATAGCTTGCGGCGTATATCTTGTGCTGTCCATAAATAACGCCAGGCAGACCGCTTCATATTAATCTAGCTCCTTCAATATCGTTGTGGTTTCGCTTTCTTCCCACAACTTCAAGGTCATCCTATTCGAATTCCAGGATTTCTACCTGACCACCGGCTGCTTCGATCTTGGATCGGGCATTCTTACTGACCCGGTGCACCTGGACCTTCAAAGCGATTTTTACGTCCCCCCGACCGAGGATAACGACAGGCTTGCGAGTATCCCTCAGCAGGCGTGCTTCATCAAGTGTCTCAGGGGAAACAAGGCTACCAGAGGCGAAATCAGCCAACTGATCCAGGTTTACTTCATTGTATTCGACTCTGTTCAGCGGTGTGAATCCCTTACCACGCACAAATGGCAAACGTCGGAAGAACGGCAGGTTGCCACCCTGGTGGTAAAGCCGTGGACCACCTCCTGCACGTGCGCCTTGGCCTTTGTACCCGCGACCGGCGGTTTTCCCTTGCCCAGCAGCAATACCGCGCCCGACGCGTTTGCGGTTCTTTTTACTGCCCTCGTTAGGTTTCAAGTCATTTAATTTCATTAGTAATCCTCAACACGATCTTATTCCCGCGCAGGCTATGCGGGAATTGGTGCAGCAATCGGCTATTCAGATACTTCCACCAGATGAGACACCTTAGCGATCATTCCACGCACTACCGGTGAGTTTACGTGTTCTACTGTCTGGTGAATACGGCGTAAGCCAAGCGCTTTAACAGTATCTTTCTGGCGCTGTGAGTACCCAATCGGGCTCTTGACCAGTGTCACACTGATCTTCGGTTTGGTTTTACGCTTCTTCTCAGGCATTTTTCCTCCGCTCCCAAAACGGGGTGATGTCCTTAGCGGATTTACCGCGTATCGCCGCGATTTCCTGTGGAGTCCTCAACTGGTCCAATGCATCCATAGTAGCGTAAACGACATTGAGCAAATTGCTGCTACCCAATGATTTGGTCAAGATATCCGAGATTCCCGCGGCCTCCACAACAGCACGGACACCACCGCCGGCAATCACACCCGTACCGGGTGAGGCAGGCTTCAGCAAGACTTTCGCCCCGCTTACCTGACCCAGCGCTTCGTGGGGGATCGTGGTATCGAATAAAGACACCTTGTGCATATCGCGTTTCGCTCGCTCAGACGCTTTGCGCATGGCATCCGGAACCGAATTGGCCTTACCTGTCCCGACACCGACACTGCCGCGGTTATCGCCAACCACTACTGTCACCCGAAATGAAAACCGGCGACCACCTTTAACTACCTTGGCAACCCGCGCGATATCGATCACACGTTCGTCTAGCTCTTGTTCAAAATCCATGAAATCCGACATGCTTTACTCCATCCATACCCGGTGGATCCGGGCACCTAAAATTCTAGGCCGCCTTCTCGCGCACCATCGGCCAGGGCTTTTACCCGTCCGATGTAGCGGTACCCACCCCGATCGAATACCACATTCGTCACACCCTTGGATTTTGCCCGGTCGGCAATGATTTTGCCTACCAGATTCGCCTGTTCGGTTTTCTTGAGGCCATCCATCTGCTTGCGTAACGATTGGTCGATGGATGATGCAGAAGCGAGAGTAAGCCCCGCCTCATCATCGATCACCTGGGCGTAGATTTCCGCTAAACTGCGGAAGACGTTCAGACGTGGGCGTTCTGCCGTCCCACGGACACGCTTGCGAACGCGTATATGGCGTCGACTCCGAGATTTAGAACGTGATTTTTTTCCGCTCATAGGATTACACCTTGCCTGCTTTTCCAGCCTTGCGGCGGATTCTTTCGTCGAGATATTTGATGCCTTTGCCTTTATACGGCTCCGGCGGGCGAACTTTGCGGATATCTGCTGCCACCTGCCCGACAGCCTGCTTGTCGTAGCCCATCACCTTGATCTGCCGTGCTCTGGCATCCCAATCGAATGAGATCCCGGTAGGTGGTTCGATCACTACCGGATGGGAATAGCCAACATAAAGGATCAGATTGTTATCAGAAAGCTCAGCCCGATAACCCACGCCGTTCACTTCCAGAATTTTTTCGAAACCGGTGCTCACACCGAGCACCATATTGTTGATCAACGCGCGGGTCATCCCGTGCAGAGATCGATGCATTCCCAGATCTGAAGGGCGTTGGACATTGATCTCACCATCCTCCAGCTTTATCTTCATATCTGCCGGGAAGGTGTGTTCAAGTTCGCCTTTGGGTCCCTTCACACGCACATGCGAGCCCTTTATCTTGACTTCCACGCCATCTGGCACAACCACCGGCATACGTCCAATACGTGACACTTCTACCTCCTCCAGTTTACTGATCTTGGCAGCTCGCTATGGGAAAGTTCGTTTACGATAGTAACCCACACAGGTGCCATACACGATCAGCAATCCTGTTTACCATACTTTGCAGAGAACCTCGCCCCCAACACCAAGCTGGCGGGCGCGCTGACCGGTCATCACGCCTTTTGGTGTGGAAATAATTGCAATCCCCATCCCTGAGAGTACCCAGGGGATCTCACGTTTGCCGGTGTATACACGGCGACCAGGCCGGCTGATGCGCTCCAAGCCGGTGATCACAGGTTTGCGCTCGCGACGTTCACCGATGTACTTAAGGCGAATCCGCAGCACTTTCATTCCCGGGTGACTGGTCATCTACCACCTCAAAAGTGCTGATATAGCCTTCTTCTTTCATGATTTTAGCAATCGCCACTTTCAGTTTCGAACTTGGCATCGCAACAGTCGTATGGCCTACCATTACCGCATTTCGAATGCGGGTCAGCATATCTGCGATTGGATCATTTACACTCATATTTAAACCCTCCGCCCGGCTACCACGAAGATTTCACCACACCAGGGATTTTGCCATCCAGCGCCTGTTCTCGAAAACAAATTCGGCATAATCCAAACCGTCGAATATACCCGCGCGGACGACCACAAACCTTACAGCGATTTCGCACCCGGGTGGGGTACTTCCTCCGCATCTCACGATATTTCATACATTTTTTGGCCATTGCCTATCCTTCCTTTTTGAACGGCATGCCGAGCAGTTGGAGCAGCTGCCTGCCTTCATCGTCATTCCGTGCGCTGGTTACAATACTGACCTCCAAACCACGCAATTTATCGATCTTGTCGTAGTCAATTTCCGGGAAAACCAGCTGCTCACGCAGTCCCAGCGTGTAATTGCCACGCCCGTCGAACGCATCGGGATTGATCCCTCTGAAGTCGCGCACACGTGGCAATGCCACATTCATCAGGCGATCCAGGAATGCCCACATGCGGTCCCCGCGCAGCGTCACTTTCACGCCAATCGCCCGGCCTTCACGCAGCTTGAAGTTGGCGATGCTTTTTCGGGCTTTGGTAATCACTGGTTTTTGACCGGTGATCTCGGTGATATCCGCAACGGCTGCATCCAACGCCTTGGCATTATCCAACGCCTCACCGACACCCACATTTACCACGACTTTCTTGATGCGCGGCACCTGCATGGCATTGCTCAGGTTGAGCGAATCCATCAGCGCCGGTGCAATTTCTTCCTGATATCGATCTTTCAGTATATGCCCCATCGTAACTCTCCTACAAGCCTATCAGTCGATCAGCGCCTGGCAGTTCTTACACACACGCACCGATTCGCCGTCCTGGCGAAGTATGCCTACCCGTGATGCTTCACTGCATTTGGGGCAAACCAGCATGACATTTGATATATGGATCGGTCCCTCGAACTCGATAATCCCCGGTGAGATCGACCGCTGTGCCTGTGTTTGAACCTGTCGCTGGTGCTTCTTGCGCAAATTGACGCCCTGAACAACCACCCGACCTTCATCCGGCAGCACCTTAATTACCTCGCCGCGTTTGCCTTTGTCCTCGAATCGACCGCTGATTATCTCTACCGTGTCGCCTTTGCGTATCTTTACCTTCACAGTTTTCACTCCTGGGTTCCTGGCTTTAAAGTACTTCTGGTGCCAGAGACACGATTTTCATAAATCCCTTTTCACGCAGCTCGCGTGCGACCGGACCAAAGATACGAGTTCCTTTTGGATTACGTCCATCCTGATCCAGGATAACCGCGGCGTTATCATCGAAACGGATGTACGATCCGTCATCACGGCGCCATTCCTTTGCGCAGCGTACGATCACTGCACGCACGATATCGCTTTTCTTAACCGCTCCGTGGGGAGTAGACGACTTCACAGTCGCCACGACGACATCTCCAATCGACCCATATTTACGGGTTGAACCACCCATAACATGGATTACGAGCAGTTCGCGCGCGCCGCTGTTGTCTGCTACCTTCAGCCGAGATTCCTGCTGGATCATGGCTAATCCTCCGGTACAGGTTCGCCTGCAGCGATATCGCGGCGGATGATCTCTTCGACCACCCAGTGTTTCCGGCGCGAGATCGGTTTGCTTTCGACGATCCGAACAGTATCACCCAGCTTGCAGCCCAGTTCATCATGGGCCATAATACGCCGGCGGCTGCTGACTACTTTTTTATACAAGCGATGTCGATAAGTTCTGGATATCTCGACGACAACCGTCTTATCCATCTTATCGCTGGTCACAACTCCGGTTATACGACGGCGAGTGTTCATTCTTCACCTTCTACTTGTGCCTCTTGATCCCGCTCGTTGAGCACTGTCAGCAAACGGGCGATCTGGCGGCGGGTATAGCGCAGGCGGGTATGGTCTGTCAACCCGCCGATCGCCATTTGAAAACGCAAATTCATCAATTCTTCCCTGGCATCATTTATGCGGGACTGAATTTCTCCAGTCGAGAGGTCGCGAATCTCAGATGGTTTCATAACTCGCCTCCGGTCTGGTCATAGCGTCCAACAATTTTCGTTTTTATGGACAATTTGTACTGCGCCAGCTTGAGTGCCTCCTGGGCAATATCTTCCGGAACACCACCACCCACTTCGAACATGATGCGGCCTGGTTTCACCACAGCTACCCAGTATTCGACGTTCCCTTTACCTTTACCCATACGGGTCTCGGCGGGTTTCTTGGTGACCGGCTTATCCGGGAAGATCCGGATCCAAACTTTCCCACGACGGCGCAATGCACGTACGATCGCTCTTCGGGCAGCCTCTATCTGACGCGCCGTCACCCATCCGGGTTCGAGCGCCTGCAGGCCGAAATCACCGAAGGCTACTTCGGCACCTCGTTGGGCTTTACCTCTTCATACGACCGCGCATTTGCTTGCGCCACTTTACACGCTTTGGCATTAACATAGTTCAACCTCAATTATTCGAGAGTGGAGAATAGTTATCCGTGAGGCGTCACCGAGAGAAAACAAGCTGTTTACAACAAACACCAAGTTTACGTTTCTCGATTCTCTATTCTCTGATCTCTGATCTCTACTCGCTGACGTACACACCTTCGGTCGTCTGCAGCTTGTCTTCCAGCTCTGGCAGGACCTCACCTTTATAGATCCAGACCTTGACCCCAATCTGGCCATAGGTGGTGGTTGCTTCGACCTTGGCGAAGTCGATATCTGCTCTAAGCGTCTGGCGCGGCACCTGTCCTTCTCGCATATTGATCGAGCGCGCCATTTCAGCACCGCTCAACCGACCGGATACCTCAAGCCTGATCCCCTCTCCGCCTTGACGAACACATTGCTGGATCGCCCGTTTCATCGCCCGCTGGTAGCTGATCCGGCGCTCCAACTGGTCGGCGATATTCTGTGCGACAAGGTAGGCATCCAGATCTGGCGATTTGATCTCTTTGATTTCCAGGTCGATCTTCTTTCCGACCAACGTCTCCAGGTTTGCACGCATCGCTTTCACGTTCTCACCCTTACGCCCGATCAAAATTCCAGGTTTAGCTGTATGGACGACGATCTTCACTTTCCCGGGAAATCGTTCGATCTCGATCCGAGATACACCTGCCCGCGGCGCTTCGCGCTGGATGAGCTCGCGCAGCTCAAAATCCTGGTGCAGCTGTTCCACATAATCATCGCCTTCGGCGAACCAGCGACCTTCCCAGGTCTTATTGATCTTCAGACGAAAACCGATAGGATGTACTTTACGTCCCATATCATCTCCTTAGCACTGCGCAGTACAGACCGGCAATAAATATAAACCGGAGTGCCTCCGCAGCGCAGACTAACCTTTTATTCCTTCTCCCGCAGCACGACCGTTATGTGAGAGGATCGCCGGAGCCAGGGCTTGAACCTTCCGCGTGCCCCAAACTGACGCCATTTGCGCGTGGGTGCCTCGTCCGCATAAATACTGTGTACGTACAAATCATCACGACTGACGCCAAAGTTCTCTTCTGCATTGGATGCTGCGGAAGCCAAAACCTTCGACACCGGCGTGGCGGCTGCATTCTGGGTGAACTTGAGCACGGTAAGCGCCTCATTCACATCTTTACCGCGCACCAAATCCACCACCAGACGCACCTTTTGGGGTGAGTGCGGCACAAAACGAGCATGGGCCTGGATATCGGTATCCATGATTTAACTACCTCTCTTCATTTTTCTTTCAGCAACATGCCCACGGAAAGTGCGTGTTGGTGCGAATTCACCCAGGCGGTGCCCGACCATGTTTTCTGTGATGTAGATCGGCACGTGGCGCCGTCCATCATGTACTGCAATGGTATGCCCCACCATCTGTGGAAAGATCGTGCTGGCGCGGCTCCATGTGCGGATGACTTTTTTGTCTCCACGGTCGTTCATGTTCTCAATTTTCTTCATCAGTTTCGGGTCGATAAATGGACCCTTTTTCAGCGATCGTCCCATCTGATCATCTCCAACAGTTCAGCGAATACCGTTTGTCACATGGATATTCGGTTGATTACTTACGCTTCTTTCCGCGCCGGCGAACAATATACTTTTCGGTCTTCTTATTGCGGCGCGTCCTGTATCCCAGGGTGGGTTTACCCCAAGGGCTTTTCGGACCAGGCATACCGATCGGTTGGCGTCCTTCACCACCACCATGCGGATGGTCGCGGGGGGACATTGCCGAGCCGCGTACGGTGGGGCGTATCCCCAAATGGCGCTTCCGCCCTGCCTTACCAAGCTTGATATTGCCGTGATCAAGGTTGCCGACCTGCCCGATCGTGGCATAGCAGCCCTGGCGAACCAGTCGCACTTCACCCGATGGCAAGCGGATCTGGGCATAATCACCTTCTTTGGCCAGCAGTTGAGCTGCCCCACCGGCAGATCGTACGAGTTGTGCTCCACGACCTTCCTTCAACTCGATATTGTGTACCATTGTGCCGACCGGGATGTTGGATATCGGCAGGCTGTTCCCCGGACGGATCTCGGATTGCGGACCAGCCATCACCGTGTCGCCGACCCGTAGATCAACCGGAGCAATAATATAGCGCTTCTCACCATCGACGTAATTAAGCAGTGCCAGGCGTGCCGTACGATTTGGATCATACTCAATCGCTGCAACGCGGGCAGGGATACCGCGCTTATCGCGTTTGAAATCAACGATACGGATATGTCGGCGGTGTCCACCGCCGCGATGGCGGACAGTAATTCGACCGTACACATTCCGCCCGCCGCGTTTACGCGACGGCACCAGCAACGAGCGTTCCGGCTTATCCTTAGTAATTTCTTCGAAGGTATAGCCTGTCATCCCGCGTTGACCGGGGGTTGTTGGCTTATATTTCTTTACTGCCATCACTTCACCCCTTCAAATATATCGATCGTATCGTCCGGTGCCAGCAGGACGATCGCTTTCTTGTACCCACTGCGCCGCACCTTCAGCTGCCGGCTGCGTGCCCGCCGGGTTCGCTTGGCTGGCACATTGATGATATTCACGCGCAGCACTTCAACATCGAACAAAGTTTCAACCGCATCCTTGACCATGCCTTTTGGTGGCATCAGTGGTCACTTCGAAAACATACTGGTGCAGGTCACTGTTCAGGTAGTTCGACTTCTCCGTGATGATCGGGCGGCGAAGCACATCATAGATCGTTGTCATAGCTTCCTCCGTCCTATCCTAAATAAGAACTCAATCACATCCAGCGCCTGGAGCGGCAGGATCACTTTGTCGTAACCCAGCAGGTCGCGGATGTTGAGGTAATTCGCCAGCAGCGTCTTGGCGTCCGGGCAGGTTGTTCACCGAGCGCATCACGATCTCGTAATCACCATTTTTCTCCGGGATCAGGACCAAGGCGCTCGCATCACCGACCAGCTGCTCCAGCGATTGGGCATCAGACGTGTCTTGGCGTCCGAGATCACCAGCTCATCCAACACCACGATATCTGCTTCGGCTGCTTTGACCGAGAGAGCTGAGCGCAGCGCTGCCCGGCGCATTTTGCGCGGCATATCCTTGGTGTAAGAGCGCGGGCGCGGGGTATGAATTTTACCGCCACCCACCCACTGCGCTGCTCGGATAGAGCCCTGACGTGCTCGACCGGTGCCTTTTTGGCGCCATGGTTTGCGCCCGCCACCACTCACCTCGCTGCGGCTCTTCGTTTTATGCGTACCGAGGCGGGCGTTCGCCATCTGGCGCACGTATGCCTGGTGCATCAGGTCAATATTTATTGGGGCTTCGAAGATCTTTGCCGGCAGTTCTACGGTGCTGACCTTCTTGCCGTTCATGTTCAAAACATCTACTTCCATATTTCGCTCCCTGGGAAGCACTCACCTTCTGCTGCGATCGCCAAGCCTCTGAACGAAGCCTTCCGATCCGGCGAAGATGAATTACTGCTTGCGTGCTCCCTTGATCATCACGATACCGCCTTTTGGTCCCGGAATTGCACCACGCACACCTAACAGGTTGCGCTCACCATCCACCAGCACAACTGCCAGATTCTGGACGGTCACCCGCTCGTTGCCCATGTGACCCGGGCCGCGCGCACCTTTGTAAACCCGTCCTGGGGTGGTGCCGGAGCCTCGTGAGCCGGGTGCCCGCTGGCGGTCCGATTGACCGTGGGTTTTTGGTCCACCGCGGAAATGGTAGCGCTTTACCGCACCGGCGAACCCTTTTCCTTTACTGGTGCCGATCACATCTACATGATCACCGACACCAAACACTTTATCCACGGTGATCACATCACCTTCATTAAGTTCCGGGTTCTTCTCCCTGAACTCGCGCAAAAAGCGCAACGGGGGCAGATTGTTGCGCTTCAGGTGCCCAATCTGTCCACCAGTCAAGACCTTTGGCTTCACTTCAACAAATCCCAGCTGTACTGCCGAGTAGCCATCTTGCTCAGGCAAACGTACCTGGGTGACATAACAAGGCCCAGCTTCGATAATCGTTACCGGAATTGCAGATCCAGCATCATCGAAAATCTGGGTCATGCCGACTTTCTTGCCAATCAGCCCTTTCAACATCTCTGTTGTCTCCTACGATATAGAATTCGGGACTGTCAGCCTGGGCTTGGCTGCATCATCCCTGATTACCGCACAGTAAACCGCACTCTCGCGAAGCTTTATATTCGTGGTTCGCAGGTAGTGCTGCTCTTGTGCTGCCCTTTTTCTGGATCATGTCATCGTCGAACGTCTTACCTACATGTCCAGGTGTTACCATGGTCTATATTTTGATTTCAATGTCCACACCCGCCGGAAGATTCAGGCGCATAAGCATATCAATGGTCTTCGAATCGGGATCTAATACATCAATCAGGCGATTGTGTGTGCGAATTTCGAAGTGCTCGTGCGAGTCTTTATCAATAAAAGTCGATCGCCGAACAGTGAACCGCTCGATTCGGGTTGGCAACGGAACCGGACCAACAACACGAGCGCCGGTGCGTTCTGCTGTTTCCACGATACGCTTGGCCGATTGGTCCAGGACGCGGTGGTCGTACGCTTTCAGACGGATGCGGATTTTTTGTTTCGCCATATCAACCGCCTATTCAATAATCTTAGTGATCACGCCGGCGCCGACCGTCAGACCACCTTCGCGGATCGCAAACTTCGATCCCTGCTCCAACGCCACCGGCACGATCAACTCCACTTCCAGGTTCACGTTGTCTCCAGGCATCACCATCTCTACCCCTTCCGGCAGCTGGATCGATCCCGTCACATCCATCGTCCGCACGTAGAACTGCGGTCGATATCCGCTGAAGAACGCCTTGTGCCGCCCTCCTTCGTCCTTCCTCAGCACGTACACTTCGCTCATGAACTTCGTGTGCGGCGTGATGCTCTTCGGGATCGCTACCACCATCCCGCGCTCCACATCCGTCCGGTCGATGCCTCTCAGCAGCAGCCCGCAGTTGTCTCCCGCCATCCCCGTATCCAGCGACTTGTGGAACATCTCCACTCCCGTCACCACCGAGCTCAGCTCTTCTCCTGCAGCCCCACGATCTCCACTGCGTCTCCTACCTTGATCCTGCCTCGCTCCACTCGTCCCGTCACCACCGTCCCGCGGCCCTTGATCGAGAACACATCCTCCACCGGCATCATGAACGGCTTGTCCACATCTCTCACCGGCTCCGGGATGTACTCGTCCACCACTCTCAGCAGCTCTTTGATGCTCTCGTACTCCGGCGCATTCGGGTCTGTGCTGGTGCTCTCCAGCGCCTCCAGCGCACTCCCTCTCACGATCGGCGTCTCATCTCCCGGAAACCCGTACTCGTTCAGCAGCTCCCGCAGCTCCAACTCCACCAGCTCCAGCAGCTCCTCGTCGTCCATCATGTCCACCTTGTTCAGGTACACCACGATCGCCGGCACTTCCACCTGCCGCGCCAGCAGCACGTGCTCCCGCGTCTGCGGCATCGGCCCATCCGGCGCCGCCACCACCAGGATCGCCCCGTCTACCTGCGCCGCTCCCGTGATCATGTTCTTGATGTAGTCACGGTGCCCGGGCATGTCCACGTGCGCATAGTGCCGCTTGTCCGTCTCGTACTCCACGTGCGCTATGTTGATCGTGATCCCACGCGCTTTCTCCTCCGGCGCATTGTCGATCGAGTCGAACGGCCGGTAGTCCCCCATACCCCTGCATGTCGCACTACTTCGTGATCGCCGCCGTCAACGTCGTCTTCCCGTGGTCGATGTGCCCCATCGTCCCCACGTTCATGTGCGGCTTCGTCCGCTCAAATTTCTGCTTCGCCATAAATGCTCTCCTTAGAGTGTTCTATGCACAAATAATTAATCAGTTTGACCAGAGTGGCGATCCAATCAGACGCCAATAATCGCCCGTGCCACATTCTCTGCAACACGAGCATAATGATCGAATTCCATGGTAAATACGCCGCGTCCCTGTGTGGCTGAGCGCAGATCGGTCGCGTAACCAAACATCTCTGCCAGATGGCACCATGGCTCGTACAGCCTGTGCATTGCCAGGGCGGACTTCCATTCCCAAAATCTCACCTCGGCGGGCATTCAACTGCCCGATGATCTCACCCAGGAATTCTTCCGGACCGACAACTTCAACTTTCATGATCGGTTCCTGAAGCACAGGGGCACCCTTCTGCACTCCATCTTTGAAAGCCATCGATCCGGCCATCTTGAACGCCATCTCGTTCGAGTCGACTTCGTGGAATGATCCATCGTACAGCCGCACCGAGATATCGGTAACCGGGTAACCGGCAATAACACCAGCCTCCGCCGACTTCACGCACACCCTTTTCGACAGCCGAGATGTACTCCCTGGGGATCACGCCACCGATGATATCGTTTTCAAACAGAACTCCACTGCCAGGCTCACCAGGCAGCATCTCGAAGACAACGTGCCCGTACTGGCCGCGCCCACCGGTCTGCTTCACATACCGCGATCTTCTGCCTTGCTCACCGGCCGGGTGATCGATTCCCGGTAGGAGACCTGCGGGCGGCCCACGCGTGCCTGTACTCGGAACTCTCGCAGCATGCGGTCTACCAGCACCTCCAGGTGCAGCTCGCCCATCCCGGAGATGATCGTCTGTCCGGTATCTTCATCGGCGCGCACCCGAAAAGTCGGGTCTTCTTCTGACAGCTTGCGCAGCGCATCGCCCATTTTATCCTGATCTGCAGTCGTCTTAGGCTCGATTGCCACGGAGATAACCGGTTCTGGAAAGGTGATATTTTCCAGCAGGATCGTATTCGAAGCGTCACACAATGTATCACCAGTGAATGAGTTCTTCAAACCCAGAACTGCGCCGATATCACCGGCCATTACTTCGTTGATATCTTCACGACGATCGGCATACATGCGCAGCAGGCGACCAATCCTTTCCCGGGACTCTTTGACAGAATTGTAGACCATGGTCCCTTGAGAAAGCTTGCCGGAATATACACGAATGTACGCCAGCCGGCCCACATATGGATCGGTAACGATCTTGAAGACCAACGCGCTCAGAGGTGCGTCGTCATCCGGCGCGCGGTCAACGATCTCACCTGTGCGCGGGTTCTCGCCTTGTACTGGCGGGATCTCGGCAGGCGAAGGGAGATAATCTATTACCGCATCCAGCAATGGCTGAACACCCTTATTGCGCAGCGAGCTGCCGCAGAATACCGGGGTAGCCTTGCCGGATATCACCGCCTGCCGCAGAGCTGTTTTTAGCTCTTCTACGCTGATCTCTTCCCCTTCCAGATACTTCAGCGTGAGGTCATCATCAGTCTCAGCGATCTGTTCAATCATCCGGTCTCGCATCTCGTCTGCCTGCTTTCGCAGATCAACCGGGATGTCCAATTCCTTCGGCTCTTTACCTAGATCATCTTCCCAGATGATGGCTTTGTTAAGGATCAGATCTACCGCGCCTTTGAAATTCGCCTCAGCCCCAATTGGCAGCTGTACTGCAATCGGATTGGCACCCAGGCGCTCGCGGATCATATCCATCGTCCGCTCGTAGGAGGCACCTACCCGGTCCATCTTATTCACAAAGCAGATCCGCGGCACTTTGTACCGGTCTGCCTGCCGCCATACCGTCTCGCTCTGCGGCTCAACACCCTGAACGGCATCGAATATAACGATCCCACCATCCAGCACTCGCAGCGAACGCTGCACTTCGGCAGTGAAATCGATATGCCCGGGGGTATCAATGATATTGATCTGATAGCCCTTCCATTCTGCAGATACTGCCGCCGAGACAATCGTTATGCCGCGCTCACGTTCCTGCTCCATCCAGTCGGTTACGGTAGTGCCTTCATCGACCGATCCCATGCGGTAGGTCTTACCGGTATAGAACAAGGATCCGCTCGGTGGTGGTTGTCTTACCGGCGTCGATGTGGGCGATAATCCCAATGTTACGGTACCGTTCTAACGGATGCTGGCGTGCCATGATATTTCTACTTTCGGTACTCAGCCTTTAGCGATCAGCTTTGCGGTTTGGGAATTGTCCGTCCACCTGCCGCTGAGCGCTAGATACTATAGGCGATAATGGGAGAACGCCCGGTTGGCTTCCGCCATCTTATGGGTTTCTTCCCTTTTACGTATGGAAGAACCCGTGCTATTGGCCGCATCCATCAGCTCGGCAGCCAGCTTTTCAGCGAACGACTTCCCGGTTCGAGCGCGAGTTGACGCCAGAATCCAGCGGGTCGCCAGAGCAAAGCGGCGCAAGGACGGCACCTCCATCGGCACCTGGTATGTCGCACCACCTACACGGCGGGGCTTGACTTCCATCACCGGTGCAACGTTCTTGATCGCCTGCTCAAACACTTCCAGAGGCTCGCGCTTTGTGCGCTCCCCAATCAGGTCCAATGCTTCGTACACCTGTGAGGCAGCAACACTCTTCTTCCCGCTGCGCATCACACGATTAATAAATGATTGCACCTGTACGCTGTTGTAGCGCACATCCGGCAAGATTTCAGGTTTTTCAGGTCTATATCGTCGAGGCATCCGACATCTCCACTTCCAGCTTTCTTCGTTCTTACGCCCGTTGCTTTGAGCTTACCCGTGTACAGGCAAGATCATCATCATTCTGATTTCGGTCGTTTGGATCCGTACTTGGAACGACCCTGGCGGCGATCACCCACACCACCGGTATCCAAAGAGCCGCGCACGATATGGTAGCGCACACCGGGCAGGTCTTTTACACGCCCACCGCGTACGAGCACAACCGAGTGCTCCTGGAGTGTGTGCCCTTCGCCTGGTATGTAGGCTGTCACCTCGATGCCATTGGTCAGGCGAACACGGGCGATCTTCCGCAGAGCAGAGTTGGGTTTCTTGGGTGTCATCGTGCGCACGACGGTGCACACACCACGCTTCTGCGGGGCGCCCTTCTCCTGGCGCGTACGCTGCTGCTTCATCGAGTTATAGGTGTACAGCAATGCCGGAGCCTTGCTCTTCACTTTCTTTGACTTGCGGCCTTTGCGGACCAGTTGATTGATTGTGGGCACTTTCGCCTCCGATACTTTCTACTGCCAGATTTCGGTTTCTATCCATTAAGGGAGGCCATCAGCTAACATGATGGCCTCACTTAGCTATTTGAGTAGATTGCCCAGGCGGGTGAAACCGCCGAGTAAACTGATTGGCAACGAACTAAGATTTTACCATGTGCAAATATCAGAGTCAAGGCTGATATTGTGCATCAAATCACCAACTTACAGATCTTCACCCAGCCCTAACAACCCGGTGGCAAGCCTTGGTGGGCGGGCGCGTTCTTCGTCTTTTCCGAACTTGATCATTTCTCCGCTGTCTGTGACAGCTTCAACTGCCAGACCCAGACTCTGAAGCTCCTTAACCAGCACCCGGAACGATGCCGGAATGCTGGGCTCTTCGATCGGCTCTCCTTTGACGATCGCTTCGTATGTTTTCACGCGGCCTTGAACGTCATCCGATTTGACAGTCAGCATTTCCTGCAGTGTGTATGCCGCGCCATAAGCCTCCAACGCCCAGACCTCCATCTCTCCGAAACGCTGCCCGCCAAATTGAGCCTTACCGCCCAGAGGTTGCTGAGACACGAGCGAGTAAGGACCGGTAGAGCGGGCGTGCACCTTGTCCTCTACCAGGTGGTGCAGTTTCATCATCGTCATCACGCCAACAGTAACTGGCTGATCGTAGGGATCGCCATTCTTCCCATCACGCAGGAGCTGCTTGCCCAGGGTCGGTAAGGGATGGCGGGCATCCAGCATCACGTCTTCCGCTTTCTTATACAGCTTCTCGCCGGAGAGCTTCCAGCTATCCTTATCCATCTCGTGCAGCCACAGCTTCAGGCATGCCTCGATGGCGTTCTTATCCAGCTCCTCACGGGGAACTTTGGTCTCTTCCCGGCCAAAGAACAGGATTGTGTCGGGGTCGAGGTCGTATTTTCTTAACCATTCCCGCACAACTGAACGTCTGGCGTAGGTCGTATCTTCCTTTAATTCGTTTATATCGTAGCCCAGGTCGCCCAGCCAGTATTCAAGGTACAGACTGCGGATCTCATCGTCATCCTCGAAGTAAATCGGGTCGTACTCCTGCTCCTCGATCCACTTCCAGGCATCCTCGCCAGTCTCATTCCAGGCACGATCGATCATCCAGGCGCGTGCCAGTTCTGCTTCGATCTCATATTCACTTGCTCCATCGAACACAGGCGAGACCGCTCGGAACCCAAGCCGATTGGCTGCCCAGCCCAGATGTGTTTCGAGCACCTGACCGATATTCATACGTCCTGGAACGCCCAGCGGATTCAAGATGATATCCACAGGGGTGCCGTCATCAAGATATGGCATATCTTCTACCGGGACAACTTTCGAGACAACGCCCTTATTGCCATGCCGGCCGGCCATCTTGTCGCCCGCGGTAATCTTGCGCCTCTGCGCAACAGATACCCGTACCATCATATCTACGCCGGCTGACAGATCGGAGTTTTCCTCGCGGGTGAAGACCTTTACGTCCACAACTTTGCCGCGTTCACCGTGCGGCATGCGCAGCGAGGTGTCCTTCACATCGCGTGATTTCTCTCCGAAGATCGCCCGCAGCAACCGCTCTTCAGGGGTCAGCTCTTTCTCACCTTTCGGGGAGATCTTGCCTACCAGGATATCGTTCGGACCCACTTCTGCCCCAACCCGAATAATGCCGTGATCATCCAGGTCCTTGATTGCTTCTTCACCGACGTTCGGGATATCGCGGGTGATCTCTTCCGGTCCCAGGCGCGTATCACGCGATTCGACTTCATATTTCTCGATATGCACCGAGGTGAAAGCATCCTCCTGGACAAGCCGCTCCGAGATGAGGATCGCATCCTCGAAATTGCCGCCTTCCCACGAAATAAAAGCCACGATCACATTCTGACCGAGCGCCAGCAGACCGCTCTCCGTTGAGGAAGAATCGGCGATGACCTCACCTTTATGCACCAGTTGACCCTTCACAACCGCCGGGTCGCTGGTCGATGCACGTGCTCTGGTTCGAGCGGTGGTATTTGCGCAGCGCGTATGAGTGAGATTTGCCATCGGCTGTACGAAGAACGATCGACTTGCCAGTTACCGACACCACCTCACCATCCACTTCCGAGATCACCACCTGCCCGGAGTCGACAGCTGCGTCGTATTCCATACCGGTCGATACGATCGGTACATCCGGTCGCAGCAAGGGTACTGCCTGCGCCTGCATGTTGGAACCCATCAAGGCGCGGTTTGCGTCATCGTGCTCAAGGAATGGGATCAAAGCCGCGCTGATGCCAACGATCTGGTGCGGGGCGACGTCCATAAACTCGAGCTGGGTCGGCAGGGAGAAAGTGAAATCCAGAGTGATAGCGGGAGGACACCCTGGGGCGCACGAATTCTGCATACTCGTTCAGCAAGGTGTTGGCCTGAGCAATGACAAACCGGTCCTCTACATCCGCGCTCAGGTAGACCATCTCATCCGAGACGAAAGGAACGATGGGAACTTCCGCCAGATCGAGCTTGCGTATCGCATCGGCAATCTTCTGCGTGATGCGTTCCTCAGCCTTGCCGATGACCTTTCCGGATTTTGGATGGGCAATGTCTTCGCGCAGTGTCCGGTCTACGAGACGCGGGTCGCTGGGCGAGAGCGTCTTCCGCACGCGCCGGTAAGGCGTCTCGATGAACCCGTACTCATTGACCCGGGCGAATGACGCCAAGCGTCCGATCAGGCCGATGTTTGGACCTTCCGGCGTCTCGATCGGGCATATCCGACCGTAGTGGGAGTGATGCACATCGCGTACATCGAATCCGGCTCTTTCACGGCGCAGCCCGCCGGGACCCAACGCCGATAGCGTCCGCTTATGGCGCAGCTCTGCCAGGGGGTTTGTCTGGTCCATGAACTGGGAGAGCTGGCTGGACCCGAAGAACTCTCGCAACGATGCTACAACCGGGCGGATATTGATCAGGGTGATCGGTGAGAGCTGGTCTTGATCGCGTATGGACATACGTTCCTTGATCACCCGCTCCATACGGCGCAGACCAATGCGAAGCTTGTTCTGGATCAACTCGCCAACGGTCTTGGCGCGCCGGTTGCCTAGGTGGTCGATATCGTCCGAAGGCGCCATTCCGTTGTTGATCATGATCATCTGCCGCACCAGACGCAGGATATCCCACTTAGAAATCGTGCGGTTGGTGATCGGGACAAACTCATTCAGATCCAATTTCTGGTTCAGCTTGTACCGCCCTACCCGCTCCAGGTCATAATGGCGCTGGTCGAAGAGCTGCTCCTCGAGGAATTGACGTGCATTATCCAGGGTGGCAGGATCGCCGGGTCGCATGCGTTTGAAGAATTCCAACAGAGCGGCTTCTGCGATCGTCTGCCCCTGACTGGTATTCCATTCTGGCTCCTGAGCGAAGGTTGATGTTATAAACATCCGGTCTGGATTGTTGTCGACATCCCCAAAGATATCCAACAGTTCTTCATCGGTGCCGGTCTTCAAGGGCGAGCCTTCCAAGCCGTCGCTCACTGCTGCCAGGGCACGCAAGAATATCGTGATCGGAACTGTACGCTTGCGGTTGAAGCGCAGGGTGATATAGTCTGTCTTGCGCGTTTCGAACTCCATCCACGCGCCGCGATCGGGAATCAGCTTTGCCATCGCCAAAGGACGACCAGTCGAACGGTCGGGAGTCGATTCGAAATACACCCCGGGAGAACGGATCAGTTGGGAGACAACCACTCGCTCAGTTCCGTTAATAATGAAGGTGCCCTTCTCGGTCATCTCCGGGAAATCGCCCAGGAAAATATCTTGCGTCATCGGTTCGGGCACATCCGCTCCGGTCAAAAGTACAGAGACATACAATGGACTGGCATAGGTCAGGTCGCGCTCAACACACTCTTCGATGGTGTTCTTCGGCTCTTCGAACCAGAACTTAAGTCCCCACTGCTCCATTTCCCGCGCTCGGCTGGGGAAATACAGCTTCATACCCTTGTTGTAGGACTCAATCGGCGAAATTTCGTGGAAAAGGTCTGCCAGACCAACAGTCTTGAGGCGCTGGAAAGATTCTAGCTGCACCTCGATCAGATCGGGCAGGGGAAGCTTTACATCTATACTTGCATAAGACTTACTGGGTAAGGAAGAGGGCATTTATTCTCTCCGGTTTTTCACTCTGACTTCGATTTGGCTACACACGAAAAGCGTAAAAGGATGGGCGCATGAAACTAACGACCGATGCGCATAATCTCCACTTTACGCTGCTCTTAAAGAAATCAGTCAAATTGAACGAAACAAACTCACTTTATCCCAACAGACGAAAAAACATTATATCAATTTAATAGGCTCAAGTCAAGCAATTATCCACAATATTTATATCATTCTCATATAACCATTTAAATACTCCTTTCCCTACCTGGGTACTAATGACCGGGATAGCCCCAGATCAGTGTCCCATACAAGAGATGTCTGTTAGAATCCTGCTATGGACAATTATCTTCAACCCGGGGGAATCAAGTCGGGTTTTGTGGCAGTAATGGGCAAACCAAACGTAGGCAAGTCAACCTTGATCAATGCCCTGCTGGGACAGAAAATTGCCGCAGTTTCTCCCCGCCCTCAGACTACCCGCAAGCGCCAACTCGGCATCCTCACCCTGGAAAGCGCCCAAATCATTTTTATCGATACGCCCGGTGTGCATAAACCTCTCCATAAGTTAGGGGAGAAGATGAACGCGCACGCGCTGGAGACGCTCCAAGAATGCGACCTGATCTTATTTATCGTCGATGCTAGCGCCTCGCCAGACGACGAGGACCAGGCTGCTCGCATCAGCTCTTACGCAAATCGAGCAGCCCAGACCGGTCATCCTGGCGCTCAACAAGCTCGACCGTCTCGAGGGTGCTGAACTGCCCGAGCGCCAGGCAGAGTTCGCAGAGCTGGCACCGATGGGAGAATCGGTCTCGATCTCAGCCGCGCGCGGGGATCACCTCGACCTGCTCCTGCAGGCAATCATCGAAGCGCTCCCTGAGGGACCTGAATACTACCCCTCGGACCAGGTGACCGACCTCTACGAGCGGGAGATCGCCGCCGATTTGATCCGGGAGGCAGCGCTGAACCTGCTGCGTGACGAAATTCCCCACGGAATTGCAATCCGCATCGACCAGTTCACCGAGCGGGAGACACACGGCGCGTACATCGAAGCCACGATCTTCGTCGAGCGCGAATCGCATAAGGGGATCGTCATCGGTCAGGGTGGGAAAATGCTCAAGCAGATCGGCTCGTTGGCTCGCCAGGAGATCGAGAGAATGAGCGGGCGGAAAGTTTTCCTGCGCCTGCGTGTAAAAGTCCGCAAGAACTGGCGCAACGACGAGCGAGTACTGCGCTGGTTCGGATATTAGGGTAAGGTAATACGCACTTGAGGCTGAAATCGGACGGGGAGGGAACGTGACTTACATATTGATCTGGGTCAGTCTGATCATCGCAGTCCTGGATTGGGCTGCGGTTGCCATGCAGCGCAAATCGGTAGAGTACATTGCCAAACCCGCGGTGATGGTGGTACTGCTGATCTGGCTCTACCAGGTCAGCGGCTTCTCCGGAGCGCTGATCTGGTTTGCGCTGGGACTGGCATTTTCGCTGGCGGGGGATATCTTCCTCATGCTGCCGCGCGAGCAGTTCATCGCCGGGCTGGTCGCTTTTTTGCTGGCGCATATCTTCTATATCGTTGGTTTTCTCCAGACCCCAGTGGCGTTAAATCTGCCGGGGCTGATCATTGCCGTCGTTATTGCGCTGGTCATAATCCGACTCTACCGCCGAATTGCATCCGGTCTGGAGGAGTCAGGGAAACCGGCTCTAAAGATCCCGGTGCTGATTTACAGCCTGGTGATCAGTGTCATGCTGCTGCTGGCGCTGCTCACGCTGACTGGAGAGAGCTGGCAAACCTCACCGGCGCTGTTGGTGAGCCTCGGCGCCCTGCTGTTCTACATCTCAGATGCACTGCTGGCGTGGAACAAATTTGTCACCCCCTTGCGCCAGGGGCGCTTCATCTCGATCATTCCCTACCACCTGGGCCAGATCCTGCTGACGGTCGGCGCAGCCCTGCACTACTTGCCACCGGCATAGATAGTGGGAGGGGATCCCTGGCGACTGTGTTGCCAGGGATCCCCTCCAATTAAACCTTCCTCGAATAAGTCGTTTATATCGCCGGGGGCAGCTCGTCCTGCGAGGGCGCATCATCCGCAGGCTGGTCAACTGCTTCCGTCAGGGGGGCAGCTGCAGGTGGGGCTGGAACTGCTGGGGGTGGCGGCGGGGGCGCTGCCTCAAACGGTGCGGCTTGCGGGTATGGCTGGCTGCCGAAGCGAGTCAGGATGACTGCTCCCAGCCCAACCATCCCGGCAATGGCAGGGAATACCCAACCCACACACGGGATAACCGCCTGCACCCCATTCAAGACAATGACCAACAGCAACGTACCCACCCCGGCTGAAAGCGCGGGTGCCCATTCCTGGTTGAGGATCTTAGCCAGGCGGCTGCCAACTTCCAGACCCAGGGCGATCAAACCAAATGCCCAGGCTACCGCCAGTACCAGGATGCCGAGCAGGCTCAGCGGGCTGCAGATCAGCGTAATGAGCAGCAGCACCAGCACAACCGGGGCGATAAACATCGTCAGCAGCCCTAAACCACCCGATACGATCGGCTGCTGGACGACCGTTCGCCCGATCTGGTCGAACTGCTTGGGGAGGAAAAGTACCAGCACGACCGCCAGGATCGCCCACAATAAAGCCCGCAGACCAAACCAGACCACCTCGAAGAACGGGTTTACCCCGAGCCGGAAGACGGGCGTACGCATATTTTCGGAGAAGTTGAAAGCCAGCGGACCTGCCATCTCATCGATGATATCTCCCTGCACGGAAGCTCCCAGAGCCTGGTCCAGGTTCGATCCAAAGACAACGATATCTTTCTGTACGGTTGCATTATCCCCCAGGTCGACATTTCCTCCGATACTGATCACGCTCCCAGTGATCAAACCATCGGCATCCAGATTCCCACCCAGGATGACCACATCACCAAATACGGTAGAGTCGACTTCGAGAACGGCAGAACCACCGAAAATAACCAGGTTTCCGTTCAGCTCATCTCCACTCCGCAGGGTGTAGTTATCCCCAAAGATGATCCTGTCCTCGCGCAGCTCTTTTGCCAGCGCTCCCACCGGCAGAATTGTTGCGACCAATACAGCGATCAATAAGGCGATTAATAGTTTCGATTTCATAATGTCATCCTCCGCGGATATACAAGTTTACGTAGGGCAGCAAGCCAGATCACTCCTGATGCTGCCAGTACAAACACCAGACTGATCCACATCGGCGGTGGGATCAGCTTGAAAATTGTCCTGTACACGGTTATGCCTGCCGATGCGAACCTGTTCATATAAAGCAATACGGATGCCAGCTGGTATGCCACAGCCAACAGATACGGGTAAGGGGTCCTGATAGCCGGTTGAAGGTAAAGAGCGAACAAGATCGTCAGGACAGCTGCGGTAGCAAAGCTGACCAGGAAGAAGGTAGTGGTTTGCTTCCTCTGCTGCTGGAGGCGGTGTTCCGCCAGCCGTTCCAGCCAGCGGTTTGAAAACCCTGGTGCAGGAGAGAGCACAGGGGAAGCCCGCAGGCTGTATTCAACCTTTTGCAGCGCTCCGGAGAGCTCCTGGCAGTCAGGGCAATGCCGCAGGTGATCCTGGAGAGCAGCCTCATCCGCCTGGCTGATCGCACCGCGCGAGAATATCCAATCTTCAAAAGGCTGGTGATTTGATTGTGCCATGGTTCTCCCTCGCTTCAATTAAGATCTCCTGCTCGCGCGTGCCCCACTCATCCGCCAGGCTGCGCCTGGCGCGGTGGAGGCGGCTTTTAACTGCGCTGAGCGATAAATCAAGCGATCGTCCAATCTCCTCGTAAGAATAGTCATACCAGTAGTACATCACCACAACTGCACGGTCGACAGGGTTCAGAACATCCAGAATGGCCTGTATTCGCTGTCGCTCCTCTTTTCGACTGGCAGTCGTTTCCGGTCCGGGTGCATCATCGGAGAGCTCCAGATACGGCATATCTTCTGTTGACACGATCGACATACGCCTTTTTCGTATCTGGTCTATGCAGTAATGTGCGGCAATCGATAACAACCAGGTCGCGAATGGGCGCTCCTTATCGTAGCGCTTGATCGACAGATAAGCCCGCAAAAATGTCTCCTGGGCAGCGTCTTCAGCCTCCCCAGCATTATTCAGCATGCGGTAGCAGAGGTTGTATACCGGTGTTTGGTAAGCTTCAACCAGCCGGGTAAACCCTTCCGGATCGTCCCTCTGTGCCATTGCGACCCAGAGTGACTCGTCTTCACCCACAGCATTGCTCCTCTTCGAGACCGCCTCAGGCTGGTTTCCCTTCCGGCCCAAAGCATTCGAATGAATCTCTATCTCTGCATAGTTATACGTAAGAACCGCTTATAGGTTGCAAAAGCGCTCTGCCCTATTTATTTATTCGTCTTCAACGAACAACCTTGTCCCCGCCAGCAGCTCGAGCACCGCGATCACGGCCGAATTATCCATCTCACCCATATCCATCCCCAACATGGCATCGTAGAGCTGGGCATCTATTGCCGCGGAGGGGAGCGGGACACGGTATTCTCTTGCCGTATCCATCACGATAGCCAGGTCCTTGGCATGCATATAGGCTTTGAAGCCGGGTGCCCTGTTGCCAGCGAACAGACGCGGGGATTTGATATCCAGCGTCCAGCATTGAGCAGCTCCACCGCGGATCGCGGCGACCACCTTGCGCGGGTCAGCGCCTGCCTTTTGAGCGAATACGATCAGCTCCCCCATGGCAACCATCTGTGCCGCGGTCATGATCTGGTTAGCAGCTTTTGCTACTTGACCTGCGCCTGCACCGCCAACATGCGTGATCGTCTTCCCGACCACGTTGAAGATCGGCCTGACCTGCTCAAGCACCTCCTCTGGACCGCCAACCATGATCGCCAGCGTACCCTCACGGGCACCTATATCGCCGCCGCTCACCGGGGCATCCAGGCAGCCCACGCCTTTTTCGCCCAGGGTTGAGGCCACCTGCCGTGCGGTGGCAGGTTTGATGGTCGAATGGTCCACGTAGATAAGCCCGGGGATTGCCCCTTCGATGATCCCGTCCGGACCGATGGCTGCCTGCTCTACATCCGGAGAATCAGGCAGGCAAGTGAACAATATATCCACCCTGGAGGCCGTTTCCGCGGGTGAGAATGCTGCCTCGGCACCCTCTCGAACAAGTTCATCCACAGCGGCTCGCGAGCGATTGTGGAGGACCAGCCGGTAGCCTGCCTTCAGAATGTTGCCAGCCATCGACTTCCCCATCAAGCCCAGGCCAATGAACCCCACAGTGGGCATGTCTGCCATCCTCAGATCTCCTTTTATTTATAACTTCACTAATTTAGACCCTTCCGGGCTGTCCTGCACCTGCCAGCCAAGCTCCGCGATTTCATCCCGCAGCCGGTCGGCAGACGACCAATCCTTTCTCTGGCGGGCTGCCTCGCGCTCTTGCACGAGCTCCATGACAGCCTCCGTGGGTTCATCTATATCTTCGCCAGGCTCAATTTGTGCCTGCAGCGCCTGCCGCCAGACCTCCTCAGGGATGTCCGCGCCACGTTCTGGGCTGTAAAGCGCACCGATGCGGCTCAACGAGAAGCTTTGCCCGCTGCGGAACTGATGCACATGCCCACTGCGTTGGTGCGCCACTTCTGCCAGACCAGTGCCTTGCAGGTCTTCATCGATGATCGAATCCTGGTGCGGCTGTCCCGTGTGGATCAAGGTCACGCCGCCCAGCCCAACTACCTGGCACATTGCCTCTTTCGGATAAACGATCAAGGCGGTTTTCTCATCGATGCCGACCACAGTCAGGTCTGCCGGCAGCATCTCCATCATCTTTGCAAAGCGCGGCTTTCCCATAAAACAGCGGCTAGTATCCAGCTCCTCGCCGCCATCATTATTGTTCCAGTGAGGGATGAATACCAGCGGCAACCCGAAATAGCCAAAAAGGTTCAATCCTGCCTTCCAATGCAAATCTTCGCCTACTTTATAGATCTCATAGACGGGCAGAGCATGAGCGCTGATAGCGATCACCGCCGCACTGGCGAGCGCCAGCGCAGTCCCCAGGCGGTGCTTGGCCAATATCGTCTGCCAGGCCAGACTGTCCTGCAGCTGTCGCACAGCGTAGGTCGGGCTGCCGGGACCCATGAAGATCAGGTCTGACTGGTATAGCGGCTCGACGATCTCAGGATTGTCCGGGCTGTACGGAGTGCCGCGCATGCGTGCTTGGATGTACGAGAGACGCGGCTGGTAGTTCTGCAGCCGGTGCGTGATGAATTCACCCACCCTACCGATCACCTGGCTCGAATTCAGCTCGAAGCCTGCCGGGGTCTCTAATAGGGATACCCGGGGCGGCTGAGGCAGGTCGCGCAGGATCGTTTCGAATACTTTCCTCCCGCTGGGGGAAGTCTCTCCGGAACCGAATAAAATCACAGGTCCAGGGCTGGTATCTGTCAGTAAATTTTTGTCCATTTTTCAGCTTTCTTTGAAAAATTCGCTCCTACCGATTAATATACTCTACGCAATACATCCCCTATCGATCTCTGGTGCTGCCGGGGGATCCCGGTAGAGATGGATATGTTAAGCTCGATATCTGTTGATAATATTTGGCACCAGGTACTCGTTAAAAGACCGCTCGACGTCGTACTCTGGCTGCCAGTTCCAATCCCGCTGTGCTGCGCTGTCATCCAGATCGGCCGGCCAGCTGTCTACGATCTCCTGGCGCTTCACGTCCGGAATGAATGTCACTTCGGCCTGTGGAAAGAACTTCAGTACCCAATGCTGGAAATCTAAAGCGCTTAAACTGAAGCTGGTGACATTATAAACTCGCCGGCTGAGCCTCTCTGCCGGGGCTTCGGTCAGTTGTAGCAATGCAGTCACCGCGTCCGGCATAGCCATGAATGGGATGCGGACATCCTGGCGTACGAAGCAGGCATATGGCTCGCTCTTCGCCGCGGCGTGCAGCATTTCCGGTCCGTAATCGCTCGTTCCGCCGCTCGGTACGGTGAAAGCGCTGATCAGACCGGGGAATCGCAGGCTGCGAAAATCCAGCATCACCGGTCTGTCTGCCGCCAATTGGCGGTAATACATGCTGAAATAGATGCCCAGCTGCTCGCAATACAGCTTGTTGCAGCCGTACATCGTGCGCGGGTAGTTCCACTCCCACTCTCGCACCCGGGCGTAGTTGGTCTTCGTCTCCAGATCGGGCATGCCATAGGCCGCGATCGAGCTGGGGAAAATGAATTTGACCGGTGTACCGCGCCACTCCGACTGCTCCGAAGCAAGCTGCAGCAGTACCAACGTCCCTTCTACATTTACATGGTGGGCAGCTGCAGGTGTGAATTCGCTGCGTGTGGACAGCAATGCAGCCAGATGATAGATGGTATTGATCTCGTACTCACTGACCAGGCGTGACAGCAGGGCTTTGTCCAGAATATCACCCTGGATGTGGATCACTTTCCTGGCAATTTGATCCGGGAGCGGCTGCAGGTCCAGAGTGATCAGCTGCTGGTCGCTGGCCTCGGCAAGGTTGGACACCAACGCCTGACCGATCTCGCCGACCGCCCCCGTGATAAGAGTAGCTTTTTTTCGCATTGATTCTCCTGGGTTTCTTTCGAAGTCGTTATGAAGTGTTCGGGGACCTGATCCTATGCTAGAGTGTATGTGCAATTTGGCTTGCGACAACAGGTCGCTCTATGCTAGAATGAAATTCAGACACAGTTATTTTACATCAGCTTTCTGTCTTGATAACAAGGCAACGCGCCGAATACAGCGCTTGAATGGTACACGCCGGGAATTCTTCCAGGCGCGGGTTAATCTCTGGAGGCCGCCATGCCATTGGATATTGTCATTGGTGCGCAATGGGGTGACGAGGGCAAAGGTCGCTTCGTCGACCTGCTCTCGACCAATGCAGACTTCGTCGCCCGCTATAACGGGGGTGACAATGCCGGTCACACAGTGACGGTTGGCACACAAACTTTCAAGCTGCACTTGATCCCGTCCGGGATCATCCACCCGCATCCGACCGGCATCATCGGCAATGGTATTGTCATCAACCCGGCTGCCTTGCTCTCAGAGATCGACGAATTGTCGACAGCCGGTATAAATGCCAGCCCCGACAGGCTGCACATCTCCTATGCTGCCCACCTGATCACCCCCGGTCATCTGGCTTTGGATGCCGCTCAGGAATCTCCGCGCGGGAGGGGTGCAATCGGCACCACGCTGCGCGGGATCGGACCGGCATACACCGACAAAGTCGCTCGCAGTGGTCTTCGGGCGGGGCAGATGATGGACCTCGATCAGTTTGCCGCGCATTTCGATGACCACATCCATTCTGTCAACCAGCGCCTGACCGGCCTGTACAGCGCCGAGCCGCTCGATCTTGTAAGTACAAAGTACCAATATCTGGATTATGCCCGCCGGCTAAAACCTTATATTCGCGATGTATCTCTGGAATTATCCGAAGCGCTCAAGAACGGTCAACGGGTGCTGGCAGAAGGTGCGCAAGGCACCCTGCTGGACCTGGACCACGGCACCTACCCTTATGTCACCAGCTCTTCGCCAACGGCCGCAGGGGCACTGCTGGGTCTGGGTCTGGGGGTTGGCAGCGTTGAGAGGGTCGTCGGCGTGGCGAAGGCATTCCAGAGCCGGGTGGGAGCCGGTCCGTTCCCAAGCGAAGTCTTCGGGGATACTGCCCTGAGCTTACGCGGCACCGGTGAACAGCCCTGGGATGAGTTTGGGACAACTACCGGTCGTCCAAGACGGGTTGGCTGGTTGGATATCGTGCTCCTGCGTTATGCATTGCGAGTAAACGGCATAACAGAGCTGGCGATCACCAAGCTGGACATCCTTTCCGGTCTGGAGCAGATCAAACTTTGCACCGGGTACAGCTCGGCCGGTCAGGAAGTTATTGACCTGCCTTTCGGTCCTGCAGAGATTGCAGAGTATTCTCCTGTTCACGAGCTGCTGCCCTCCTGGCAGGCTGACCTGCGCGGATGCAGGAATTGGGAAGACCTGCCGGGCGCTGCCCGCCGCTTCATCCTGCGCATCGAGGAGCTATGTGAGGTCCCTGTGCGCCTGATCTCGGTCGGACCCGAACGCGAGCAGTATATCGAGGTATTTTGAACCCAGTGATGTATAAGCCGATTATTCTATGACAGCACTAACCCGTGAAAAAAACCTTCTCATAACCAAGCCGGTCCGGTTTGCGCTCTCTCTGCTGGTCATAATAGGCAGCTTACTCGCCTCCTGCTCACCGGTTCAAACCCCGCTGCCCCCTGAGCCGACCACAACTCAACTACCAGCAACCACTACCCCAACCCCGACAGTGATCTGGTTTCCACCCACTTCTACCCCTACCCCGTTCCCCACTCCAGTCGTTACACCAACACAGGCATTGAGCCTTCCGGTAGGTTCGGTTTTACTGAGTGATGATTTCGTCGATCCGGGAGCGTGGACATTGTCCAAGACCACCCAGGCAAGCGCAGCCCTGGGGGTGAACGAGCTGACCCTGGCGCTGCACCAACCCGATGGCTACCTGTACAGCCTGCGCAGCGAGCCGCTGCTGGATGATTTTTACCTGGAGATCACTGCCAGCCCTAACCTGTGCCGCGACGCGGATGAGTACGGTCTGTTGCTGCGGGTTTCCCCAAGCCTGGAGTTTTACCGTCTTTCGCTCTCCTGCAACGGTCAGGCGCGGCTGGATAAATACTACCAGGGTACAGCATCTTCTCCCCAACCTTGGGTTATGAGCGGGGCGATCCCCCCAGGTGCGCCCAGCAGTTCCAGGCTGGCTGTATTGGCGAGAGGCAAAGAGCTCAGCTTTTTCGTCAATCAAGAACACCTGTTTACCATACAGGATCCCTCTTTGAGCAGCGGGACGCTGGGTGTTTTCATCCGCTCCGGCGGTGAGAACGACCTGACGGTCAGCTTTTCCGACCTGGTTATCCGCCAGGTGATTGGGTAAGGCTGCGCATGGCCAAACGACCTTTTAAAAACCGCCTCAATGATCTGGATCCGAAGAGCTGGCTGAAGTTCCAGAAATCCTGGTTTCTCCACAACCCGCCACCCCGGCGGAAAGACGTTCTGCGCCACCCGGCGAAATTCCCGGAGACACTGGCGCAGGATTTTATCGAATTCTTCACCAAGCGCGGTCAGGTAGTGCTCGATCCGATGGCTGGCACCGGCAGCACGTTGGTGGCCGCCCTGCGCACCGGCAGGCACAGCTACGGCATCGAGCTGAACCAGGAGTACGCGGCTATCGCCAGACAGGTGATCGAAGACGAGATACTGGCGCTCGACGGGCGGGCTGATGATCTGCGGGCGATGGTGATCACCGGGGATGCAGCCAGGGCAGCCGAGCTGGCAGCCGAGAACTATGTGCCGCTCATCGATTATGTGCTAACCTCGCCGCCCTATTGGGATATGCTGCACGCCCGCGGTGCAGCCACGCAGAAGAAGCGCCGGGAGGCCGAAGAGCTGGATGTGGTTTACTCCGAGAACCAGGGCGATCTCGGCAATATCCAGGATTACTCCGATTTTCTGGAGCGTCTGGTAGCGATCTACGCGGCAGCTGAGCTCCATCTTGAAAGACGGTGCATACCTGACCATCATCGTAAAAAATGTGAAGAAGGGCGGGCGTATCTACCCCCTGGCATGGGACCTCGCCAGCCTGCTCGGCAAGACGTATACATTGAAAGATGAGAAGATATGGGCGCAGGATAACCAGCGCCTGGCACCATATGGGCTGGGCAGCGCCTGGGTCAGCAATACCTTCCATCATTATTGCCTGCAGTTTCGCAACGAATAAAAATCTCTAGGAAAGTTAACAAAGAGGACGATTTTCCCAATTTGTCTTAACATTTCCCTTTCATTTTCCAGCAATTTAGTGTACAATTGTTCTGATAATACGATAGGTGATATAGGGATCTGCCCCGGATGGTGTTCATCCGGAACTATTGACAGACCGCCTATCGAACTGAAAGGAGCCCCCATGTACCACACTATCATCATTGTAGGGAATCTCGGGCGTGACCCCGAGATGCGCTACACACCTAGCGGGCAGGCAGTGACCAACTTGAACGTTGCTACGAGCCGCAAGTACACCGCCTCGGATGGCAACCAGGTTGAAGAGACGATCTGGTTCCGTGTATCCGTCTGGGGCAAGCAAGCAGAGACCACCAACCAGTACCTGCGCAAAGGCAGCAAGGTCCTGGTTGAAGGTCGACTGGTCCCTGACCTCTCCACCGGCGGGCCGCGCACCTACACCCGCCAGGATGGGACTACAGGCGCGTCCTTTGAGATCAGCGCTGGTACCGTGCGCTTCCTCTCCAGCCGCGGCGAGGTTGAGAGCGATGTCCCATTCGGCGAGTCTGGCAGTGATGCAGGCGACGACGATATTCCCTTCTAGAGTTTCGAAAATTGAATAAGACAGCGAATGGCTGTGAGGTTGAAACACTCACAGCCATTCGTCCTGCTACCTCAGGAGTACACATATGTCATCTAACCCACCTCGTCCCCAGGGAGCTCAAATGCCACCCATGGAGCTCCCGGAGAACCTGCAGATCGAGTATGCCAACCTGGTGCGCATCTCACACTCACCCTCGGAGATCGTCTTCGATTTCGCCCAGCTGCTCCCGGGTGCCTCTCCCGCCCGGATAAGCTCGCGCATCGTCATGTCGCCGGTCGGTGCAAAGCTGCTACTACGCGCCCTGGGAGAAAACATCTCCAAATACGAGACCGCGTTCGGAGAGATCAAGGTTCCGGGCAACTCGGCCCTGGCGGATTATTTATTCCGCCCTCCCGACCGCCCAACGGATACATAGACAGCCATGCATAAACTTGAAGATATTGCCGAACGCATCCGTACAGATTTCGAAGCCCGCACGCAGGCTCGCGACAGGGCACTTTCCCAGACACGCACGCTCACGCGTCACTGTGCGAACGCTATCCGCGCCGTTCACCGGGATGAGGGTGATACCGTCCAGGAAGACCTGGACGCTGCCAGAGGCTTGGTAGGCTCACTGCGCAGCGACTTGAACGAGTATCCCGACCTGTTTTATGCCGGCTATACCCAGGATGCGCTGAAAGAATATGCCGAAGCCAGCATCGTCTACGCGCTGATTGCGAACCGCCATCTTCCATCCCCGGAAGAGATCGGTCTTAAATCAGCGCCCTACCTGAAGGGTCTTGCCGAGGCAGTCGGCGAGCTGCGCAGGCGCTGTCTGGATATCTTGCGCCATGGCTACTCAGATGAAGCAGAACGGCTGTTGAGCTATATGGATGATATCTACGCCATTTTGGTAACTATGGATTATCCGGACGCCATCACCGGCGGTCTCCGCAGGCTGACAGATATCGTCCGCTCGATAAACGAGCGCACGCGTGGTGACATGACGGTCAGCCTGCGGCAGGAGCACCTGGAGGAGAGCCTGAAACGGCTCGAATCAAAACTGGACAAATAGCCAGCAGTCAGCGGACGAACCGGTATCCCGTATGAAAGTTATCCGTGCATCCGAAATTAGTACCTACAGATACTGCCAGCGCGCCTGGTGGTATCAGATATCCGGCGCCGAGTCGGAGAACACGGCTGAAATGTCAAGGGGTGAAACCATTCATGAGGGACACGCACAGTCGGTCAGGGTTATCGGGGCACTGAGGATCCTGGCAGCGATCCTGCTCCTGGTATCGCTGGTATTATTTTCTGCCTATCTCACCACCTCGCTCTAATAGGCTTCAGTACTTAACCCCCGCAAATTACCTAAACCCCTATTTGATACCTGACAATGCTTATCGCACTAGCACTGCTCTTTTTCTTACTGGCGATCTATATTCTTTGGGAGGCAAGCCGCCGTCGAAAGGCGACCGGTATCCCTCACGGGCGGCTGGTTTACAGCGATACCAGCCGGTGGCAGGTGCAGGAGGAGCCGCTCTACGATGCAAAGTTGGGATTGACCGGACGACCGGATTATGTTTTCAAAGACGGCAGCTTGATTATTCCGGTTGAGATCAAATCCAGCCGACCACCAAAGACTCCCTACAGATCGCATATACTCCAGCTGGCGGCATACTGCCTGCTGACCGAAAGCGTTTTCGATCAACGCCCACCTTATGGTGTCCTGCACTATCGCGCTCGCAACCAGGGCACACGCACTTTTGCAGTAGACTATACCGATAAGCTGAAACGTGAACTCACTACGACAGTGGCAGAGATGCGCAGCCAGCGAGACATGAAGGATATCGATCGCTCCCACAGCTCAGAAGCACGTTGTGCTGCTTGTGGGTACCGTTCAATATGCGACCAGAGGCTGGCATGATGGACTTATCCAGATTCATTATATAATTGTCGTGCTATGACCGCTGAAGATCAACCAATCCAGAATGTCGCCATCGTAGCGCACCCACGCGTCCCCGAGGCCTTGGACGAAGCCGCTCTGATTGTTGGCATGCTAGAGGAATCCGGAGTCACCGCAGCGATGGGTCTGCTGACAGATATCCCCCTCGAGGAGCGGGTAAAATCAGGGGATTTCGATCTGCTGATCGCGCTGGGTGGGGATGGCACCATGCTGCGCGCCGGTCAGCTGTGCGGTCCGGCAAATGTGCCTATCCTGGGCGTCAACCTGGGGCGGTTCGGATTCTTAATGGAAATCCGCCAGAACCAATGGCAGCAGGTCATGCCGCGCCTGTTATCCGGAGACTACTGGTTGGAGAGGCGCATGATGTTGTGTACCGAACAATATAAGGAAGGAAGATTGGTAGGACAGTGGGAGGTGCTTAACGAGGTTGTTGTCGGTCGTGGGCAGATCGTCCGTCCTGTGCACCTGGTCACCGAAGTCGATGGTCGCTACCTGACGACATACGTTGCGGACGCGCTGATTGCATCCACCCCTACGGGATCGACCGCCTATGCCCTTGCGGCAGGCGGTCCCATCCTCCCGCCGGAGCTACGCAACATCCTGCTGGTGGCTGTCGCACCGCACCTCTCGATCGACCGTGCGATTGTCCTGGCAGAAGGCTCCTCGGTAAATATTACCGTCTATTCCGATCACCAGGCATTATTCTGCATTGATGGTCAGATACCTATTGAGCTTGTGGATGGAGATCGCATCGAGGTGCGCGCCAGCGACCACACTGTGCAGTTCGTCCGCTTCCAGGATCCCGGCTATTTTTACCGCAATCTCACCCCGCATATGAACCAGAACCCCTCAACCGGTAATCAACGATGAGCGATGCCCTCGAAACAACCCTGTACTGTGCCAACCATCCGGATACTGAAACAACGCTGCGCTGCAACCGCTGCGAGAAACCCATTTGTCCTAAATGTGCCGTCCTGACCCCTACCGGCTACCGCTGCAAAGAATGCGTCCGCGGGCAGCAGAAATCATTCGAAACTGCACTCTGGTACGACTACGTCCTGGCGGCACTGGTAGCGGGGGGTCTGGCTTATATAGGCAGCCGCCTTGTTCCTTTCGTGGGCTTCTTCACGATCTTCCTTGCGCCGCTGGCAGGAATTGGCATCGCAGAGGCGGTACGCTTCGCCGTCCGGCGCAGACGCTCTAAGCGTTTGTTCCAAATTGCTACAGGGGCTGCCGTGGTTGGCAGCCTGCCAATTCTGATCGTACTGCTCTTAGCCATCCTGTCCGGTGGTGGTCTAGGGGGAGTTTTATTCTCCCTGCTCTGGCAAGGATTGTATACCTTTACCATCCCCTCCACCATGTACTATCGCCTCAGCGGCATCCGTATGCGCAGGTAGGACCGTAATATGCTGGCAGAGCTCCACATCGAGAACTTCGCAATTATCGACCGGCTGGACATGATACTTGGTCCGGGTCTGGTGATCTTTACTGGTGAGACCGGCGCCGGTAAGTCCATCATGATCGATGCCGTCGAAACGCTGCTGGGCGGGCGGGCAGATGCTACTATGGTGCGCAGCGGTATGGAACGCGCCACCGTCGAAGGCATTTTCAAGATCGACACGACTATACGCAGTGCAATCTACCCCATCCTCGAGCGAGAAGAGCTGCTCGATACTCCGGATTATCTCAGCCTGGGTCGCGAGATCCGCCTGAACGGACGCAATGTAGCCCGGGTCAACGGACGCGTCGCCAGCGTCTCGCTGATGCGCGAGATCGGTGAACTGTTGGTGGATATTCACGGTCAATCCGAACATCTCTCATTACTGCGCGTCCCACAGCACCAAAAACTGCTCGACCGGTTTGCAGAGCTGGAAGAGATTTCCACTGCCTATCACGCCACTTACCAGCGCCTTCAAGCCGCCCGCCGCGAGCTGGAGAACCTGCGCCAGTCTGAACGCGACGCCGCCCGCCAGATGGATATGCTCAACTACCAGATCCAAGAGATCGAGGCAGCTCAACTTCAGGACGGTGAAGAGGACCTGCTGCGTGAAGAGCGCAACCGGCTGGCAAATGCAGAGGAGCTCAATACTATCACCCAGGAAGCATTGATCGCCCTGGATGAGGGCTCACCCGAGTCCGCATCGGCAACCGACCTTCTCGGACAGGTCATCTCTGCCCTCAACCAGCTCAATCGGCTGGACCCTTCATTAGCGGAGCTGAACGAGCTTGGGCAGACTCTCTTCGATAACCTCTCAGACCTTTCGCGCTCGCTGCGCAGCTATCTGGACAGCATCGAGTTCAACCCGCGGCGGCTCGATCAGGTTGAAGAAAGGCTGGCGCTGATCTACAATCTCAAACGTAAATACGGTGATACGATCCCTGAAGTACTGAAATTCGCCGCGCGTGCCCATGCTCAATTGGAGGATATCACCCACGCTAGTGAGCGCATCGAAGCTCTGGAGCAAGCAGAGAGCGACTTACTCGCACACCTCGCCCAGGAAGGTCAGCTGCTTTCGCAGAAGCGTCACATGCAGTCCACTGCGCTCAAGGGTTCGATCGAAACCGAGTTGGCAGACTTGCATATGACCAACGCCCGCTTCCAGGTAGATCTCCAGCAGCGTGATGATCCCGAGGGGGTCTTGCTTGATGGTGGGCGCCGCGTCTATTTTGACGCTCACGGTTTGGAAAAAGTAGAATTTCTGATCGCGCCAAACCCGGGTGAGGGTATGAAGCCGCTGGTGAAGATTGCCTCGGGGGGCGAGACATCCCGCCTTATGCTGGCTCTGAAACACGTATTTGCCACGGCAGACCAGGTGCCAAGCCTGATATTTGACGAGATCGACCAGGGGATCGGCGGGCGGGTTGGCACGATCGTCGGGCAGAAGCTGTGGAAGCTCGCCCGCCAGCACCAGGTTCTGTGCATCACCCATCTACCCCAACTGGCTGCCTTCGGCGAGCAGCATTTTCACGTAGGTAAAGAAATCCAGGATGGACGCACGATCACCCAGGTCAAACAGCTTCAGGGTGAAATGCGCCTGGATGAATTAGCCCAGATGTTTGGCGGCATCACCCAGGGCACTTTGCAGTCAGCTCGCGAGCTCCTTCAGGTTGTGGAGAAGCGCACTTCGCCTGAGCAGATCTGAACGTCCCGTTCTGCGGATGGAGTGGGGTAAAATTGCACTATGCCGGACGTGGCTTACGTAATCCGGACTCGTGAGAGAAAAGAGCAGCGCCATCGAAACAATCCCTGGGCGAAAATCGGGCTGGGCTGTGCAGCTCTGCTTAGTCTGATCATTGCTCTTACCGGGATACTGATCGGTTTTATATACATCAGCCTGACCCGCGACCTGCCGCCAATGGAGGTGCTGCCGCTGCTGGTCGATGATGCTGATGGATTGATCTACCAACCCTCCCTGCTGTACGATCGCAGTGGCGAGCATGTCATATTTGCCCTGGAAAACCCGGCTGCCACCGACCGGCAGTACCTGACGCTGGATACAGCGCTCCCCAACCATATACCTGCCAACCTGATCACCACTACACTGGCGTTGTCCGATCCAGATTTCTGGCAGCATCCCGGAATAGAGCTGGCGAGTAACGACACCAGCACAGAAGCATCTGCAGCCCCGCCAACCCTTGCCCGGCGACTTGTATCCGATTTACTTTTGTGGGATAGGCCATCTGGTCTGCAGCGCAGCTTGCAGGAGAGCTTGTTGGCGGCACAAATTACTGCTCGATATGGGCGCGAACAGGTCTTAACCTGGTACCTCAATACGGCAAACTACGGGCGTCTGGCTTTTGGCGCCGATGCTGCCGCTCGCGTGTACTTCGGAAAACCGGCTGCGGAGCTCACCCTGGCTGAGGCCGCGGTGCTGGCAGCCGTTTCAGAGGCCCCGGCACTAAACCCGTTGGATTCCCCACAGGCAGCGCTGGAACGACAGCAAGCCTTACTGCAAGCTATGGTCGAGCAAGGTGTGATCTCTGCTGGGCAAGGCAATGCAGCACTGGTTGAAGAGCTGGTATTCCAGCCCGTAGTCCCTGTTGAGAACAACCCGGCACCCTACTTCGCCAAGCTGGTCCTGGACCAGATCAGCCAACGGATGGACCTGGCACGGTTGGAGCGCGGCGGCTACCGCGTGATAACCAGCCTGGATTACGACCTGCAGCTGCAGATCGCCTGTACAGCTGCTTCCCAGAAAGCTCGTCTGAGAGGACAGGAAGAACAGATCCTTACAGCAGATGGTGGTGAATGTGAAGCAGCCAGGCTGCTGCCGACCCTCCCACAAAATAGTGCGGCAGATCAGGTGGGGGTCCTGGCTGCCAATGTGATTGTATATGATCCCAACCAAGGGCAGGTGCTCGCTATGGTGGGATACCCGGCGGGCGGAAACGATCCATCCAGTACGATTGGACACCCCGCCGGAACCAGCATCTCACCGATGGTTTACCTGACAGCATTTACCCGTGGGATGAGCCCGGCAACCCTGCTGTGGGATATCCCCGCATTGCCAGGCACAACGGATCAGGAGGCCGAATATCAAGGTCCAGTGCGGCTGCGAAGCGCGCTTTCCAATGATTATCTGCACGCGTTGAATAATACTATCACCCAGGTCGGGATCGACAATATCTGGCGGACGATCCAACAGCTCGGACTCTTTTCAGGAGAAGCGTCTCCACCATCGTCCACCGACTTGTTGAGCCAATACAAGACCTCGCTGATCGAGTTGAGCCAGGCTTACTCGATCTTCGCTGCCCAGGGGATCATGGTTGGGGAAGAGATATTGCCACCAAACGGCTCGGTTCTCGGGAAAGGTCAGACAAATGGCAGCAACCACTTGCAGCCGGTCACTATCCTACTTCTGGAGGACAGCCTTGAAGGATCCTGGCCAGATTCAGGGGCCCCAGATGGTAATACCGAGCTAACCAGGCGTCCGGTTATCAATCCCCAACTGGCATACCTGATCACTGATGTGTTAAGCGATGAGAGCGCGCGCTGGCCCTCCCTGGGACACCCAAACCCGCTTGAGATCGGCCGGTCGGTTGCCTCGAAGATCGGCACAACCGCTGCTGGTCTGGATGCCTGGACAATTGGCTACACTCCTGAAAGGCTGGTTGGAGTATGGCTGGGTGCCCCGGATGGTCAACAGCCCGACGAAACTCTAGCCATCAATTCGGCGGCACTCTGGAATGCGGTAATGCAGTATGTGCTGAAAGATATCCCCATCCAAAAACCGCCCGCGCCGCCCGGGATTAACCGGCTAGATGTGTGCAACCCCTCTGGATTGCTGCCATCAGATAACTGTCCAGATGTTGTAAACGAGGTCTTCCTGGCAGGCACCGAACCCACACAGGTGGATAACCTGTACCAGTCGTTCCAAATCAATCGAGAGACTGGCAGGCTGGCAACCGCGTTCACTCCTCCTGAGGTCATCGACGAGCAGGTTTACCTGATCGTGCCACCCGAAGCGGAATCATGGGCAAAATTAGCTGGCTTGCCAAAGCCCCCAGATGCGTATGACATCATCCAGGCGCAGAGCGGCTCGCACCCGGACGTTAAGATCAGCGAGCCAGGTATGTTCTCCCATGTTAGAGATCGTGTCGTATTGGTCGGGACTGCTGCTGGAGATGATTTTTTATATTACCGCCTGCAGGTTGGCAGCGGCTTGAACCCTAGAACCTGGCTGCAGATCGGAGAAGTCAACTCTCAACCCGTTCAAGACGGAGTGCTTGGCTCCTGGGATGCGACCGGTCTGGATGGTTTGCATACCATTCAATTGCAGGTTGTCCGTAATGACCAGCGTGTGGATGCCGTAGTTACCCAAGTTACTGTTGATAACCAACCCCCACAGGTAACGATTGTCAGCCCTATGGATGGTGAGCAAATAACACCCAGGGCACGACAGATCACCTTACTGGCAGATGTCCAGGATAACCTGGAGATCTACAGCGTGGCGTTCTACCTGGACGACACTTTAATCGAGACGCGCTACCAGACCCCCTATGCGATTCCCTGGCAAAGCAAACCCGGAGAGCACAGCTTGCGGGTTGTGGCAGCCGATAATGCCGGAAACCAGGTTGAGGACTCGATCGAATTCTCCATCAGCCCTTAAATAAACCGGCGAATGGCCGCAACCATTCGCCGGAATTGATCCCTCTTTGAAGTTTGGTGCTGCGATTGCTACGGCACGCTGGCGACAAACCAGTCGAATTCCACGCCTACGCCTGGGATGTCAAATGTACTGACCGAAACGCCTACCTGACCGGCGTCCTTAAAGCGGTTATCCTGAACGGAGCCTACCTCGGTTTGATTAACATAGAACACCAAATCATTGCCAATGCAGGTGGCTGTCAGCTCGTTAACGTCTTTCTGCATGTTGATCGCCTGTGAGGCACCGCGTGCCAGCTCAGTGTACTGTCCATCATCGTATTTCCAGATATACCACAGACCGCCGCTGTTCATGCTGAACTCGTACCATCCGGCCTCGGATGCGCGGCAGAGCAAGCTGATATTATTCCTGTTCGTACCGAACACCGTCTCCGCAATTGTATCGACCTGCACGTCCGCTGAAAGAAACTCATCAAACACCATGTAGGCTGTGGTGTCGGAAGAGTCTACCTGGATATACACCCGGCTGTTCTGGTAGCTGGCGTCATAACCGCCTTCCTCTGGTACAGCGAAGGTGTACCAATATTCGGTATCCTCAAAATCGGTGGACATGATTACATCGCCTGAAGCACTGGCATTCGGGTCATAATATAAACCGCTGGCCGTAGTCGTGCTGCCTGTATCGCCAGTATCACCGGTATCTCCTTGATCGTCCCCGGACAATACACCGGTGACTGCCAGCTCGCGCCCGTTCAACTGCCCTTCCAGGACTTCCCCGGTAGGCCAGCGCAGCACCTCGAGTGACATAGTATCCTCCGGTGAATGGCTGCGCAAGATGTCGCAGTACTGTGACATCGTACCGTCTGTCGCCAGGACCAGGTTTTCCAGCATCGTGATAATGTCCGCCGGCTCAACCCCGGCTTGATCTGCAGGTGAACCAGATTCTACCGAAGAGACCCAGATCCCGGTGATCGAGCCATCTTCATTGCTCACTGCCTGCCCGTTGATACCGATCGAGTTAAGATCTTCCCCAGATTGTAGCTTCTGGATAACCCCTTCGGCGACAGATTCCGATATCCCAAAAGCCTGGCGTGCACTGGCATCACCGGCATAATGGACCGCGAGCACCTTGCCATCAGTCGTAACCACGGGACCACCGGAATTGCCCGGGTTGCTGGTGGCATCATATTCGATCACCGAATCGACCGACGCCCAGGACGTCTCTCCGCCTGCCTTAGCCTTGGAGACGATACCCTTCGTCAGCGTATATTCCGGATCGCCTAACGGGAAACCGGCAATGTACAGGTCCATGCCGACATCAATCGGTCCATCATACCAATCCAGATATTGGTAGCCATCGCCATTGATATCGATCACCGCCAGGTCGGAGCATTCTGACACTCCCAATACCCTGGCATTCCGTGGCTCATCTTCGCCGCCAACCCATACTTTCAACAACCCTGCGCCGGTTACCACATGGTTGTTCGTCACAGCAATGCCGGAGGGATCGATGATAAACCCGGAACCGCGTCCTGCCCCGTTTACGATCATTCCGACCTCCGGATCTACAAACGTGCCCTGGGCTTCGATCTGGATGACAGCATTCTTGACATCTTTGATGTCACTGACTGCCCCTGACTCTTCGACCTGCTCCTGAGTCGCTACGGGTGGCTGGGTCGGCTCTGCTGGCGCCTCGGTCGCCACAACCGGAGGGGCTTCCGTTGTCGCATTCGAGCTGGCCCCACATGCCGTACCAACCAGCAATACCAGAACACAAAGGAGATACAGTGGTTTTAACATCTTACCTGTCATCTTTTCCACTCCTGGGTGATATCAATATTCTAAAAAGGAAATACTGACCCCACTACCGTAAATTCGCCGATAGTTTACCATATCATACAATATATTGAAACGATTGGTAGAGTATAGGGGCTAACGAATGTGTTAAGCTGTCAACCGGTAATATCCAGAACCTGCTGGGTAGTACTGAATGCAAGCGGTGGCAAATCATCGCGAGGAAAAAATTCAGCCCGGTCGACATCATCACCGGCATTCAATTCGCCTGCTAATATTTTCCCCTTGTAGAACAGGATGATATGAGCGCCGCGGGGGTGTTCTTGACCGAAGAGCACGGTCAGCAGCTCGGTGATCTCCACCTGCAATCCGGTCTCTTCGAGACATTCCCGCCTGGCTGCTAAGACCGGGTCTTCCCCTGCGTCAACAAAGCCGGCTGGCAGGGTCCAAAGACCTCGCTTAGGATTCATCGACCTGCGCACCAGGAGGACTTCGCCGCCTCGTTCGACAAGCACAGCGACGGCAACTTTGGGGTCGGAAAAATATACCCATTCACAGGCGGGACAAACCGGTCGAACCTGACCATAGCGCTCTACGCGCACCAACGCCGTCCCGCAGCGCAGGCAGTAATTGATTTCGTCGGGATTCATCTAAGAGATTTTCGCCGGATGACCAGTGCTGCCAGTCCAAACGTTACAGCGAGGACCAGCATCAACGCCTGGGCAATTCGCCAGCCGCTCGGTCCCTGCATCGGATCGACGGGCTGCTCGGGGCTTACTGCTTCTTTTTCTGCCTCTGGCAGATCTCCCTGCACAGCCATCCCTAATGCATCGCTTTCTTGATCAGCCTGCAGGACCACCTCAGGAGCCGGATATGCGGGTGGTTCTCCCGGTGCCTGGGCAGCCGTCACACCATTCTCACCCGTATCAGGGGCCGGGTAGCTGCGCAATGCCGCCTCGGCTGTCACCTGGGCAGGGACTTCCTTGCTGACAGCTTCCTCAGCAGCTTCGAGCTGGAGCGGGGCTTCCATCACAGCCGCTTCTGACTGCAATTGCATGGCAGCCGGTACCGGAGCTGCGGGTGAGGTCCCGATCAAGAATTCACCAGCCAGGAGCAGGACCAGCATCACGCTGGCAAAAGCCGATACCAACCCAAACACTGGGGATAAGGATAAGCTACGGGTACGGTGAGGAGCTTGTACACCGGCCATCTGCGCGCTGAGCGTAAAATTCCTCGGCGCCCTAAGGCGCGGTTGGCCGCGCAGCAATAAACGCACCCGGTTCAATTCGTGGTATGCCGCGCGCAGTTCCGGGCTCTCCTGTAGTTTATTATCCAAGCGGACTGCTTCGTTAACCGAAAGCTGCCCATCCAGATGGGCGGAAAGCTCTTGCCATTCGTGGTCGGATATGCGCCTGTTCATTCTATCTCTCATCTACCAGACGATACGCAGCGGGTAAAAGTTCCCATACCCGCTGTAGGCAATCGCGCATGCGCACCCTGGCACGGGAGAGACGGCTTTTCACCGTCCCGACCGGTTTGCCAATCACTTCAGCAGCCTCTTGATAATCTAACTCCTGAACGTCTACCAGGACTACTATCGCACGGAATTCTTCCGGCAGCTCATCCAGGCAGCTCTGGATGGCTATCCCCAACTCGCCTCTCTGAACACTCTCCTCGGGCAGTTCACCGGTGTCTGCCATCCAGCTTGGCGATTCGATCTCCTCGTCATCGCCGGTCAGTGGCTCCAACGGCACCGCCGGTTTGCGCTGGCGTCTGCGAAGCTCGTCATAACAGGCATTGGTGACAATACGCAGCAGCCAGCCGCGGAAAGACCCACCACGATAAGAGCGCAGATTGCGGTGTGCGGAAATGAAAGCTTCTTGGGTAGCATCCTCGGCTGCCTCCACCTCCCCCATCATCCGGTATGCCTGGTTGTAGACCATATCCTGGTATTCCAGGACAAGCCTGTTGAAGGCATCCAGGTCGCCGTTGACTGCGTCGTGGATCAGACCGCTCTCATCCATCGCTGCTGGCAATCCGCCGTGTGATTCCCCAGTACAATATGCGCCACGCCAGGATCCCCAGCGCACTGAATCCACCCAAGACGACAACAAATATCGGCAAGATGGCCGTTCCCAGCCAGGCACCGCGCAGCCACGCCGCAAAGGGAGCAGCCAACACCATCGCCCAGAACGGGCGCCATAGCTGGCGAATCTCCCCAGCAAACTCCAGGTCATATACTCCCAGGTATGGGGCAATCAAAAACCAGGCGACGAGCAGAGGAACGTAAGTGGTCAGCATCCTCATGCCGGCGGTTCCCAGTGTCCCATGGCTGGCAAACCCGACCGCGGTTACGAGCGCCATGGTAAGAGCATCTCCGATAACAAGCCAGGGAAATTTCGCAGGTCGCATACCAGGTTATCCTATCGCAAAGCGAGAAAAGGGGCAAGAGGAACTCATCGTGTATAGATGAAGTATGGGTACCGGTTTACAGCGGCCAGATCAGCGGTACCATGAGCATGGCGACGATGAGTACCAGCACGGTCAGCAGTGATCCCACCCGGATAAAATCCAAAAATCGGTAGCGACCTAACCCATATACAAGCAAACAGGCCGGCTCCAGCGGGGTGATATACGAAGTGCTGGCCGCGACCGCGATCATGATCGCAAATGTGCGTGGATTTAAGCCAAGCTGGAGCGCGGTCTGAATGGCCACCGGAAATACTACCACTGCCGCAGCCTGGTTGGACATTGGCTGGGTCAGCAATACAGTCAGCAGGAAGAATCCCCCCAGAAGGTAAAGAGGGTCTGTCTTGCCAACAAAGCCAACGATCTGATCGGCAAGAAAGCGCGCAGTGCCGGTATACTCCATGGCAATCCCAAAAGCGAGCATACAGCCGATCAGGATCAGCGCCTTCCACTCGACATCATTGTATGCCTCCTGTGGTGTGATGCAGCCGGTGAGAAATACCAGAAGGGCACCCAACAGCACGGCGACCGGGAGCGAGAGTATATTGATTGCTGCCAGGGCGATAACGGAGATGAAGATAACGAGCGCCAACCTGGCTCGCTTGATATTCGGGACCCGGTCCTCGATCGTCCCCAGGACACGGAAGGTATTATTCCTTTCCAAAGCGGTCAGGCTGGCCTGAGGGCCTTGTAAGAGCAGCACATCCCCCATCCTCAAGACCACCTGGCTGATCTGCCTGTGGATAGTCACCTCATGACGGTTGATGGCCAGGACCTGTACGCCATACTGCTCTCTCAGGTTAAGACCTGCCAATCTGCGCCCGATAAAGCGCGAGCGCGGCATCAATATGACCTCTGCAAGTCGTGTATCCTCTGCCTGCAAATCAGTGTCGGACAGCTCCCGGTCCGTCTCGATGCCAATACGGGCGCTGTTTTTGAGTATGACCAGGTTGTCGCGTTTGCCCTCGACCAGCAGACGATCGCCGGATTCCAGGGAAAGGTCCGCATCCGGTACCAGGTAGGTATCTGAGCCGCGCACGACCCTGACGATGGTCAGGTCAAGATCGCGCCCCAGAGCAAACTCGCTCAGCGTTCTCCCCGCCAGGGGAGATCCTTTCAAGATCATTACTTCTGTCAGGTATGATTGCAGATTGAACTCATCCGTTAATTCTTCCGGCGGTTCCCTATCCGGTATCAGACGCCTGCCAACCAGATACATATATGCGATCCCGATCACCAGGATTGGCAGCCCAACCACGGTCAGTTCAAACATACCGATCGGCGCCATTCCGTACTCGGACATCATCCCACTGACAACCACGTTTGTTGACGTCCCGATCAATGTCACAGAGCTGGCCAAAATTGCAGCAAAGGCAAGCGGCATCAGCATGATCGAGGCGCTGACCTTCATTCGGCGTGCCTGCCCGATCACGATGGGGATGAAAAATGCCGTCGCTGCGGTGTTGCTGATGAAAGCACTCAAGGTCGCAGAAGCGGTCATAATAACCACCAGCATCCTGTTGGGGTTTGTGCCGGTGATTTGGCTAAGGCTCCTGCCGACCATTTCGACAACGCCTGTGCGAATAAGCGCTGCAGTCAGTATCAGCAGTCCCAGGATGAGCATCACCGTATCGCTGCCGAACCCGGCAAAGGCACGCTCAGGTGGCAATAAACCGGTCAGGATCAGCAGAAGCAGTATCCCCAGGGCGACAACATCCGCCGATATCCATTCGAAAGAGAACAGGATCAAGGCAGCCACCAGGATCGACAGCAAGAGCGCAATTTGGATTGTCATAGTTTTACATGAGGGTAACCTGATTCAAGCACTATTATATCAGGCGGAACCATCTCTCTGCGACCCTTGATGAGCAGCATGTGCAACCGAGCAGTATCCCGGTTTAGCCTTACATTGCCATCCGTCCAGAAGACGGTTACAATGAGCGGGAACCCTGGACTGGGGACTTACATCGAATGAACAATACCGCAAAACACCTGCTGCTGTCCTGCCTGACTTTCACTATAGCCGGCTGTCTTTGCCTGAGCAGCATTGCCATCCTCGGGGCAGTACTGCTGATCTGGTAGGCTGGTCTCAACATGCCGCTGGATATTACCCGCATTAAGGCTGTGTGCTTCGATGTGGATGGCACACTTCGTGACACAGACGACAGCCTGGTCCGGCAGATCGCAAGCCTGCTGCGGAAGTTCAGCTTTCTATTTAAGAACCGGGATCTCACCATCACCTCGCGAAGGCTTGTTATGGCGATGGAAAACCCGGGCAATTATCTGCACTCACTGTCCGACCGGTTGCATCTTGACGGAATGTTAAACGCAGTTGAAAACCAGCTCTACCAACGTGGCTACTTCACCAACACAGAGAACTACCAGATGATACCGGGTACCTATACAATGCTCGACCAGCTGAGTGCACACTACCCGTTAGCGATCGTCACTGCCAGGGGTGAGTGGAAAACTATGACATTCCTGGATAAATTCGAGCTCACACAATTCTTCTCCGCTATCGCTACCTCCCAGGCCTGCCGGTACACCAAACCCTCCCCTGATCCCATCCTCTGGGCGGCAAACCAGATGGGCGTTGATCCTGAAGCATGCTTGATGGTTGGCGATACGACAGTTGATATCGTGGCAGGCAAGGCTTCCAACGCTCAAACGGTAGGCGTGTTATGCGGATTTGGAGAGCAAGAAGAGCTCCTGCGGGCTGGCGCTGACCTCGTCCTACCATTTACCGGCGAATTGACCGGGCGGCTGCTTTCAAATCCCTTAACTTAATAGTCAACAAATCCTATTGCACTCTGGTGCGAACTCACATATAATGTATGGGTGGTGAAGAGGATATTTAGGTCGGGGAGTATAATCTTCATATTGTTCGCCATGCTGATTGGCGGTGCTCAGGTACTCGCCCAGGATGGAGATAGCGCATCGCAAGATTTGCGCTATTTTTCTGAAACCGGACACAGCGTTTCTGGCGAATTCCTCAAAGCATACAACAGCGCCACGAACCCGGAACTGATCTACGGATTCCCGATCACGGATGCCTTCGTGCGGGAATATGGGTTCATCCAGTATTTCGAGCGGGCACGTTTCGAACTTCATCCGGAGAACCCGCCCGAGCTGCGGGTTGTGATCGCACCACTCGGATACCTTCTGCACGAACCCACCTATGTATTTCCCAGTCCGGGAAACGTCCCTGGCTGCCGCAATTTCCCTGAATCTGGTTACCGGGTCTGCTACGACTTCCTGGAATTCTTCGATGCCTATGGGGGTGCAGCACAGTTTGGCTACCCGATCTCAAATTACGAGATCCGCAATGGCCGGATGGTACAGAATTTCCAGCGCGCCCGTTTGGAGTGGCACCCTGAGCTGCCGAGCGACGAGCAGATCCTCCCTGCTGACCTGGGTAAAGAATATTTCACCCTGATGGGTGAGAATCCTACCCGACTGTTGCCGGAACCACCACCAATTGGTGGGGATGCTCCATTAGTATTAGTTAAAGACCTGCAAGTACGGGGGTCCTTCGAGAGTTCCATTACCCACTCCAGTGGAGAACAGACGGTGTATGTCATCCTGCAGGATCAGAAAATGGATGGCGTCTCAGAGGCCAATATCACCCTGGAAATCTTGGGCTCTGACGGGGAACTTCTGGAGACTGTTGAGCTGACCACCAACAAATATGGCATAACAGAGCACTCGTTCAGATTCGAAGATCAGCCGCCTGGCAGGGTGAAAGTAAAGATCACCGCGACGTACGGCGACCTGCGCGAGACATCCACTGCCTCATTCTCGATCTGGTATTAATTCCCCCAATTTAACGAAGTAGCAGACTATCGGGCTGGCAGACCCGGCGATCCGTGATGCGATGCGATCAGCCGCGCTTGATCTGTGCCAGCAAAGCCTGGTAGTCTTCGATATTATCCGGCTCAAGGGCGAGGATTGCCTCGATTACCTGGGCTGCACCCACCCGGTCACCCGAGTCCAGTAAAGACTCTCCGGCAGCGTCAAGCTGGGCGATTGCATCAGCTTTCATACCCTCTCGTTTATACAGCTCTGCCAGCCGCCGGCGGACGTGCGGTCGGTTGGGATCCTCGTGGACCAGGTTCTCAAGGAATTTAGTCGCATCGCTATGGCGGTCGGCGTTGATCAGAAATGCCAGGTAATTATCCAGTTCGACCATGGCCTGTGTATCCTGCCCTAGCCTGAAATACAGCTCGATCAGGCTGGAGCGCGCCTTGGTGTCATCAGGTCTCATATTCCTTATCTGCTCGTAAATTTGCAGCGCCTGGCGCCAGTCAAGACTTTGCAAATTAATGTCCGCTATTCGGTGCATAATTTTTGCACGCCAGGTACTGTCGACGCCGGATATTTGAGCCAGCTTCAATGCTTCGTTATAAGTTTTCTTGGACATCTCGAGATCTGCAAGGTTGTAATACACTTCCCCAAAGTCAAGGTATTCCGAGAGTGCTTCTTCAGTCTTATCGAGTGCGACAAGCTGGTCGATCAGGCGGCTGCGTGAGTTCAAATCCATAGGAGCCAGTTGGGTAACTCGGCGGAAAATGTCTACCGAGCGCCGCGGTTCGCCGCGCGCACCATAAGTCAGTGCAACGACAATAAATTTGTTGATCGCATCGGTCAGCTGACCTTGCTTTAGGAGAAGCTCGCCCATGTAGGCATGCAGCGGGAGGTAAGTAGGGGCAAACTCCAACGCCAGAAATGCTTCCTCCATGGATGAGCGCAGATACCCACCTCGCTCCAGCTCATAAATCTTGCTGAGAGATTCGACCACCTGGCTGCTGCGGGTTTGCAGCAGCATCTCCGCCAGGGGGATCGGTGGACCGCCGTTATCCTGAGTAGGAAGCTGCAGCCTGGCCCGGCGCAAGTTTTCTCGCCAATCAGCTCGCAGCAGCAGGTCGGAAACGCTCTCACACAATTTTTGCAAAGCCACGCTGTCAGTCTCCTGACTCTGGGCTTCGATCAACGGCTCATAGAGCTGGCGCACATCGTCGGAGTATTTATCAGGCACAATCTCAGCATCTGCCAGGCTGAGGGCTTCCAGATACTCAATGGCGGCTTCTTTGATCTTACCCATCTCGATCATCGCCTGACCCAGTAGCAGCCTGGCACCCAGGCCAAAGTCAGGGTGGCTGACCGCATACTGCAGATACCGCACGCTGCTCTCCAGCCGGTTATCCATGGAGCGCAGTAGCCCTAGATCATAATAGGCTGCCGGGTGGTCCAGACCGGCATTGATAGCCCGGTCCAACTCGTCGGCAGCCCGGACTGTATCCCCCTGAGATTGCAAGTCCACGACCTGACTGAGATGGAGCATAATTCGCGTCCGGTCTATCTGCTTCTGAGGTCGAAGGCTGCCGGTGCCGCGCATGATCGATTGTAAGCCGCGCCGGGATACCTGTTCCAGCTGGTCGTCGTCAGCGATATCAAACAACATGCTGGCAAGCACAGTCAAGGCTTTCTGGCGCGCTTCAGTTATCGGGTCAAGCGGTTCTGACTCTCCCTCTGCGGCATCGAAGTCGGGGCGAATTTGTGCGGTTTCCAAAGGACCGGTGCCTCCCTGAGGGCGACCCGGCTTAGGTAGGGGTTGGTAATCCCGCAGCATGGTCAAGGCCTGGTTTGCTTCCGGACTGTTCGGTGAGATCAGCAGAGCGCGATTGACGGCCTTTGTCGCCTTCTCCAAATCATTAGCATGTTGGTACAGGCTGGCGAGCATAAGGTACTCATAAACCGCCCTCTGTTTATTACCCAGATGTTCCGAGATGACAGCCAGACGAGCGTGTGCCTGGATATTTTCGGGATTGATGCGCAGCACACGCGTCCAGTTCTCTATCGCTTTATTGATTTCCTTCTTCTTCAGATATAGTTCGGCCGCATGCAAAGCTACCTGTTGGGCGCGATCCAGATTTCCCAGTCGCTGGTATAGCTGGGCTACTTTTTCGATCGGCACTGGGTCTTCTGGTGTAGCTTTGATCACCTTCAAGTAGCAGCGGAGTGATTCCTCGTACTCTTGGAGTTCGAATAAGGCCAGTCCCAGATTGATTAATCCCGATGGGTTATCAGGGTCGCCTTCAAGCGCCTGCCGGTAGAAGGTGGCAGCTTGCTCCCATTCTTGGTCCCAGGCAGCTGAATGGCCTTGGTTCATTGCCTGCTGAAATGCTTCATTACGACCGGACATATCCACTCCCGTTAGTGCCACCGATGATAGGCTTCAATACATTTCACGATGATAGACCTGTGCGAAGAACTGACCTGCTGGCTTGCGCTACGCAGCCACAGGTTTCATCTCTCCCCAGTTTTTGCCATAGCGCGCATCTGTCATCAATGGGATGCTGAGATGATAGGCATCTTCCATCACTGCCCGTACCAGCTGCGCTGTATTGTGCAGCTCCTCGTCCGGGCATTCCAGGACCAGCTCATCATGGACCTGCAGCAGCATGCGCCCGCGCAATCCTGCCTCAACCAGAGCGGGTGGGACTCTCAGCATGGCAATCTTCATTATATCTGCTGCGGTGCCCTGGATAGGTGCATTGATCGCCTCACGCTCTTCCCGAGCGCGGATGTTATAGTTCTTCTGGTCTTTCAGGCCGGGGAAGTAGCGCCGCCGGCCCAATAATGTCTCGACGTAGCCTTGTTCAGCTGCCTCTCGCCGGACACCATCCAGATAGTTCTTCACACCAGGAAATTGCTTGAAATACGCGTCGACAAAATCCTCTGCTTCTGCCAGGGTCAGGTCAGTTGTGCGTGTCAGACCGAAGGCGCTCATCCCATACATCAGACCAAAGTTAATCGCCTTGGCATGTCTGCGCTGCTCGCCGGTTACTGTTTCCAGCGGGATGGAATGGATGGCTGCGGCTGTTGCTGCATGGATGTCCTGCCCGGCGCGAAATGCTCCCAGCATGGCCTGGTCGCCGGAAATATGGGCAACGATGCGCAGCTCCACCTGGGAGTAATCTACGGATAGCAGGACATGCCCTGGCATAGCAACAAAAGCTTTGCGCACCTGCTTACCAAGCTCTGTGCGAATTGGGATATTCTGCAAGTTGGGGTCAGAGGATGCGATCCGTCCGGTAACCGAACCGGTCTGATTATACGATGTGTGCACCCGTCCAGTATCGGGGTTGACCTGCTGGGGCAGAGCATCCAGATACGTGGATTTGATCTTAGCCAGTTCGCGGTACTCTAACACCAGGTCGACGACGGCATGCTTTCCACTGAGGGCCTCAAGCACCTCTGCTGCAGTGGAGTAATACCCACTCGCCGTACGCCGGGTGCGATCCGGTGGTGTGATCTGCAGATGATCGAAGAGTACCTCAGATAGCTGCTGTGGGGAATTCAAATTGAACTCTTTCCCGGCAATATCATAAACCTGTACTTCGATACCGGCCAATCTCTGGCTCAGCTCCTCAGACATCTGCGCCAGGAAGCCAGTATCCAAGGAAATACCCGCCAGCTCCATATCAGCCAATACTGAGATCAGCGGCATCTCAACCTCATTGAAGAGATCGATCACCTGGGTGTCTTTCAACTCATCATCCAGCTCAGGTCGTAAACGCAGGACTACAGCCGCATCGTCACCGGCATAATCCGCTGCCAGACGAATGGGAACCTCTGCCATGGTTTTCTGCTGCTTGCCTTTCCCGATAAGCGCATCGATGTCCGTCATGCGGTGGTCAAGCCGCACCCAGGAAAGGTTCTTAAGCCCTAAATTGCGAGAGTTTGGGTTGCTCAACCACTCAGCAATCATGGTGTCGAAAGATAATGGAGACACGCGCAGACCGTAGCGCGCCAGGACAACGAAATCATATTTAATATTGTGCCCAGACTTGGCGATATTTGGGTTGGTCAGAGGCGTTCTTAATGCGCTCAAGACGGTTTGAGTGGAGAGCTGTGTGCCGAATTCCGGATCATGCCCGACCGGAATATAATAGCCGCTCTCCTCATCTAACGCCAGGGATATCCCCACCAGGCGGGCCTGCATCTGATCGGTGGAGGTGGTCTCTGTATCGAAGGAGATCCATGCTGCTTCATCGAGCCGGGCGCTCAGGTCTCTGAGCTTTTCTTCCGTATCGACGATCTCAACCGGAATGGCAGCCTTTGGAGCCAGGGTACCTTCAGAGCTTACCTCTGGCTGGATGCGGTCAAACATGTTCAATTGTTCCTGCTTCCCGCGTACACTCATGCCATAGTGCTGCTTAAGGCTGTCGAAGCGATCCATCAGCAGGCGGAATTCCAGCTCGCGGAAGATTTCTTCAACCCTGTCAGGGTCAAAATGATCCGGACGAGCCTGTTCAAGGTTCAGTGTAATATCCAGATCGGTAACAATCGCTGCCAGCTTGCGGCTGAGAATAGCTGAGTCAAGACCTGCTTCAAGTTTTTTCCGCACGCTGGCAGAGAGCTCATCCAGATGGTCGTATACACCCTCCAGCGTCTCATAGTCCTTCAGCAGCGAGGCAGCTGTCTTTTCCCCAATTCCGGTGACACCAGGGATATTATCCGATTTATCGCCTACCAGTGCTTTGAAGTCTACGATCTGGTCGGGGCGGACGCCAATATACTCCAACACATCCTTGGCCAAGTAGTCCTTCGCATCAGAGAGAGACCTTCCGGGCAGGTTGACGATGATGCGCTCGTTGACCAACTGCAGCAGATCACGATCTCCGGTAAAGATCTTTACCCCAAGCCCCTGTTTTACAGCTTGCTGGGCGATGCTGCCCAATACGTCATCTGCTTCATAATTTTCCATCTCAAGGCGTGGGATATTGAAGGCATCCACCAGCTGGCGCAAGCGCTCGATCTGCAGCTGCAGATCATCCGGCATCTTCTCACGCGTGCCCTTGTACTCTGGGAATATCTCATCGCGGAACGTCTTCCCGGTATCGAACGCCACTGCAATATAATCCGGACGTTCCTGCTCCAGGATTCGCAGCAATACACTGGTGAAACCGAACACACCCGCAGTCGGCTCCCCACTGCGGGTGATGAATGCCGAGCCAGAACCGCGGGTCAAGGCATAATAAGTACGGTATGCGAGTGCATGACCATCGATAAGATATAAACTTGGTGGCATTTCACCTCAATTTCAATCCTCGCCTGGAACCCCCTGCCTCAGTCGAGTCCGGTCGATAAACCCCTTGACGACATCGCCTGGCAGCGGTTTTTGGCTGGTGATTACAAGGAAGCCAGGCGCCCAGAAATCGTCGGATGGATTCTCGGCGGCAAAGCGTGGGAATTCAGCAAAGATCAAGTCAGATGTGCTGCGCCGTATGACCCGGACAACGTGCTCTGCTGAAGTATCCGGCTCTACTCCGGCGATCCACTGCAGCCAATCTGGGCGCATTGCAAGGTATTCCAGCCTCCAGCCGAAGGCCAGTGACAACCGCCTCATCCACTGCGAGAGCTGCGTGGTGAGGTCACCGATCAGGTAATGTTCTGGGAGTCGCGGCACAAGCAAGCAGGCGTAATGCAAATCGAAGATCGCTGACGAGCCAGCCGGTTCTCCCGCTGGCTTCGCCTGGTTCACACGCACCGGCTGGGTTGAATCTGGGTCATCATCGCTATCCATGGTCATGGTTTGGGCAGCGGCGAATGCTCCCTGTGGGCGGCGATCCTGTGCAGCTGGGTGCCAGCTTCGGTCCTGGCTTGCTGCCTCACTCACTGCCTCGCCCTGGTCACCCCAGAGATTGATGCCCTGCTCATCCTCGGACGGCTCCTCTTGCCAGGGATCGAACTCCAGTGCCCAACCCATGTCATTTTCGTGCTCAACTTCTTCAGCCGCGGCTGCCATAACTGCGGCATCTTTCGGGAGTGGTTGGAAGGATTTCAGGTCGTTTTGGTATGGTGAGGCAAGGGCTGCTGCCATTGAATTGGCTTGTATTCGGATCTCACTGAACGGCGTACGCGCATCAAATGCCAGGACAAGTAAGAGGTCATTTTCCAAATGGGTAGCGTACAGGAGATGCTCGTTACCGGTCGATTTTAGGTGGACAAAGCGAGCCAGGTCAATGTCTCGCTCATCAGACGAACCACGCTCGCCCTGAGTATCAGGCTGCCAGCTGGACTGCACGATTTCCGCCAGTTCGTTGGCGGCTTCACGGCTGAGCTGACCTGCATAAGCCCACAGTTTGTTTTGGCGTAGGACCAGAGCTGCCTGAGAAGAAGTGGACATCGTCAAACGCGCCAGGTGCTGCGCAGCCAGGTTGATATCCCCTAACCAGGTCGCATCGCCCGGCGCTGCTTCTTCAGGTGCTTCCTCAAGCGCAGGGGCTTCCTGGCTGAAATCTTCCTCAGAGGTCATAAGCTCTGCCAGACGATCATCATCGACGTCTGTAGCCGGCGCCTCTGCCAGCGCCGAATCAACAATCTCCACGAGGTCTGGCAGGTAGAACGGCTTGGTCAGATAGCCATTTATGCGCATCCCGGCCGTCTTTTTCTGCATATCCGGCGCATCCACGGGGATCAATACTATCCTCATATCCGTATTGATAGTTTGCATCACCGGTCCCAGCTCGCCGACTTTAAGGTCAGCCGTGTCCTCATCTAATATAGCCAGGTCGATTGGCGCCTGCTTGGCTATTTCCAACGCCTGACGTCCAGTGGGTACCAGAACGGGCTCGTATTCTCCCGACCGCTCAAGCGTTTGCTGGATCAGTCCCCCGAAGCCGGTATCCGGTGATACAATTAACACACGCACGGCCATAGTAATCAGAGTGTATCATGTGCGGCGGGGGTAGGCAAGTGCATAGTTGGTTGCATTTTTGATAATTCTGCTGGTAATAGTTGACAAGCGGGAATGATCATGATAATGTACGATTGCATGGCGAAATTCAGGCGGGTCATTATCATATCGATCACGCTCTCAATCCTCATGATTGCCATTTCTGGGGTGATATACCATTCCGCTGCTGCCCAATCTTCCAATCGCCAAACAACGATAATCGTTCCTGTCACAGAATATGAATGGTGGATGATCCGCTGGAGTGACAACCAGATCTCGTGCCGACTCCTGGTTGATCATGAAGGCATACCGACAGCCGGAGAGGTGCTGGATGCCTGCGGCAGAGAGCTGTACAATGCCTGGCTCGCCACTCCCCCCTGCAAACAAGTTGCCAACGGGAATCAGAACACCTCTGCCTGTACAGGCTATTATATGCACCTGGCATCCTCCAAACCAGCGGAACGCGAAGTGATAATTGATCTGCCCGAACCGGTTGTCTGGGTATATCTCGAGGGCTGTTCACCGGTACCGCCGGATAACTACTGCACAACACTGCCCTCCCTGCTCCTGGTTGGTGAGGAGCCGCTGCCAAACGAGAAGATAACCTCGATCCAGGGGACCTACGCTGACCTGGCCTTTTATTGTGACGGAGACAGCTGCGCCTTGCCGCTCAAAGCGACACCGGTCCAAGGGGTTACAGTGGAATTCTGGGCTGACTCCAGCTATGGGGATTCCAGCGAGAAATTCACCGCCCAGGTCCGGGTTATCGATTTGGGAGTGTCATCCGCACCGGATGGTGGCGGCTACTATGTCGATGTCCTCAGCACGCAGTGGCGCGGCGAGCCGCTTACAAGCTGTGCCAAGACATGGGAAGTTTTCCCACCGGTTGGAGGGCTGCCGGAATGGCTGTCTACGCCTGAGGAGAGTGCCTTGCTCCTTTCCGATGAAGCCTATTTCTATCTGGCTGGCAGGTTGATCGCACAGGGTGTTGTTGATGCAAGCAGCTGTGCAACCACTGGTCTGCTTCCAAATGGTTATGCGGATGCCTGCGGTTTGGAAATAGCACTCCCGATAGTCGAGACATGGCAGAATCAGTTCGACGAAAGGATCATCGAAGTCTCACAGGACACCAGCATCCCTGCGCAACTATTGAAAAACCTATTTGCGCAGGAGAGCCAGTTTTGGCCGGGCGTTTTCAGGGTTCCCTATGAGTTTGGTTTGGGACAGATCACGGACAATGGTGCAGATGCGATCTTGCTGTGGAATTATGACTTTTACGAACAGTTTTGCCCGCTGGTGCTGGCTGAAGATGCTTGCGAAGGCGGCTATTTAAAGCTGAAACCGGATGAACAGGCCATACTGCGCGGCGCACTCGCATTAGAGGCGAACTCGAATTGTGCCGATTGTCCTGCAGGTGTGGACCTCTCACATGCCAGCACAAGCGTTTCGCTATTTGCCGGCACTTTGAAGGCCAATTGCGAGCAGGTGGCCACAATTGTCAACACTGCGACAGAAGAGATACCCGGCAAGGTGAGTAATTACGAAGATCTATGGCGCTTCACGGTCGCGAACTACCATGCCGGACCGGGATGCCTATCCTACGCCATACATATGGCGTGGATGAGCAGCCCCGGACCGCTGACCTGGGAAAATGTATCCTCCCAATTTACCGAGGCTTGCCGTGGTGTAATCCCTTATGTGGAGAAAATCACCCGCTGAAGGTTCTCATACCAGGTTTTGTGCAAGGGCGATAAATTCGTCCCACTCTTCTTGAAAAAAGTGGATCGTCACATTGTTTAGTTGCAGGTGGTAAGTGACCTCACCATCTGGCTCTTCTGCACGCCAGACCAGATAGGTATCGGTCTCGGCGATCATCTCTGTAGTCGTTTCGTTTTCTTCCTTGGGCATTGGATACTCCAGTCTTTGATCAGATGTTTTTCTTACCCCAGCCGATATCAAGGTGCTGGTAGAACAAACCAGGGGCTCACAAACCCGCCCAGATAGCGGACTTCAAAATGCAGGTGTGCGCCGGTCGAATTCCCTGTGCTCCCGGCATAGCCAATTGTCTGCCCCTGGCTTACACTCTGTCCACAGGACACACTCACCTGGCCCAGGTGCGCGTACACGGTCTGATAGCCGTTCCCATGATCGATCATGACCATATTCCCGTAGCCCCCGAAAGCCCAGCCAGCAAATACAACTACACCACTGTCTGCCGCGTAGACCTGCGCTCCCTCACCGGCTGCCACGTCGATCCCCAGATGCCCGGACCAGTAATCATTGCCTGAAAGGACATGATTCCCGGCTGGCCAGATAAAACCACCGCTACCATAAGCTCCATCGTAGCTGCCCTGGCATGCTCCGGCACCATACAATTCTGGAGAGACTCCGGCCTTCCCACGTGGAATGACAGGGATGATCCACTGCCGGAACTCGCGATGCCCACCGGGCACCATGATCCAGCTCCCGGGCTCCAATACAGGATCGGTCAGGTCTAGGCCATTTCCACTCCAACTCAAGATGTCCTCAACTTTAGCCTCAAATCGTGCCGCGATACTCTCAATCGTATCGTTCTCTTGCCCCTGGTAATAAACCCCATTGGCAGGCGGGATTTTCAGCTCCATGCCTATCGATATCAGGTCTGGGTTGTCGTTCAACAGGTCATAATTAGCCCATAACAGTGTTTCCGGGGAGATGTTGAACCTGCTCGCAATCTCGAACACCGAATCGCCAATTTCAACCTGATATGTGCTTATATCCAGCCGTGGGCGGTTGGGTATGGTGGTATGTATCGAAGCCTGTCGTGAGACGGCCGACTCTTGATCAGCGGCAAGTTCAACGAAGGTCGGCAGCTTGACCGGCGAGCCATCCCCCTGCGGCGAGATTGCAGTGGGCGGTATGAACTCTCTCTCCTCAACCGGGATGGCTGGCATTTGAGCCCGAGCAGACCAGGTATTCCAAACCAGGTATACAGCCAGGGCAACAAGACAGGCAGCCAGAATCCAGGCCGCGAGCGACAGAATGCGATTCGATTGGGAGGTCATTTGGGCGATTTGGATATTCTGGAAACTTCCAGGGCGGTACGGCAGATACTAAATATCCTCGGTCAGTGTTTCAAGGAATTCCTGGTTGTCGGCTGTACGAGAAAGGCGCTGCAGGATCGCTTCAGTAGCTGTGGTCGAGTCAAGACCAGCACCGAGAGGCGGTCCGGCTACCATCTGGTCGTACATGCGCCGCATTAGCCAGACACGCTGCGTATAATCCGGACCCAAAAGAAGCTCTTCCCTGCGGGTGGAGGAGCGCTCGATATCGATCGCCGGGAAGATGCGCCGTTCCTGCAGCCTGCGGGAGAGGTGCAGCTCCATATTACCGGTGCCTTTGAACTCTTCGTAAACCACATCGTCCATCCTGGAACCTGTGTCAATCAGGCAAGTAGCGATGATGGTTAACGAGCCGCCTTCCTCGATGTTGCGCGCTGCACCAAAGAATCGCTTGGGGGGATAGAGTGCCGAGGGGTCGATACCACCGGAGAGCGTCCGTCCGGATGGTGTAACGACCAGGTTGTATGCACGTGCCAGCCTTGTGATCGAGTCCATCAGGATCACCACGTGCCGCCCAACTTCTACAAGCCGTTTGGCACGTTCCAACACCATCTCCGCCGCCCTGACGTGGGATGTGACCGGCTCGTCGAAAGTCGAAGAGATCACCTCCGCATCAACTGAGCGGTCCATGTCGGTCACCTCTTCAGGTCGTTCGCCAATGAGAGCCATCATTAAGTGAACATCCGGGTACTTCGTTGAAATCGAATTGGCGAGCTGCTTCAATATCGTCGTCTTGCCGGCTTTCGGCGGTGAAACGATCAAACCGCGCTGGCCTCGCCCAATCGGGGTGACCACATTGATCAACCGGGTTGCCAGTGTGTGACGGTCTGTTTCCAGGTCAAAGCGAACATCAGGAAAGATCGGGGTGAGGGATTCAAACACCGGTCGCCGCTTGGCTTCCTCCGGCTCGATTCCGTTGACGCTCTCCACCTTCAGCAAACCATAATGGCGCTCTGTCTCTCGAGGCGGGCGGACATGACCGATGATCAGGTCACCGTTGCGAAGGTTATAGCGCCGTATTTGCGACTGGGATACATAGACATCATACGGACCCGGCTGGTAGTGTCCTGAGCGGAGGAATCCGATCCCCTCATTCATTATTTCAAGGATGCCACCCCGCAGCTCTAATCCGGCTTGTTCGGCTTCGAATTGCTGGATGCGCAGGATCAGGTCCTCTTTCTTAAGCCGGTTCGCGCCAGGAACGTTAAGATCCTTGGCTCTCTGACGCAAATCGGTCAGAGGAGTATTTTCTAATTCGACTATTTTCATATCTATATTCTCGGAAATATATACCTGGGTGTGTAGTCAAATAATGCCAATTTGACATCCACATGATGGGATTGAATTGATTACGCGATATTAACCGCGTTGACGCTGATAAGGTTAATTCTGGTGCATAAATTGGGGGAACAACTGTTCGCTGATAATAAGATTTCTGGTAAACAACCCACAAGCCCCTGTTCGACCAGAAGCTCGTAAATTCCCCTGAGAATTATCTAATTATATACCAAATATATTGAATTATGGCAAGGTTTTTCAACATCTTGGTGCTATTATACTCGATTACAACTTTGTTAGCACAAATTGAGGGCGTGATTTGGACGTTTCCGGGCAGTTGGGGAGAACGAAATGCCATCGAAGGCAGGAATGGTATAATATCGAGGCGCTGTGCAGGCACAAAGATCACAGGACGGCAACGTGAGCTTTGTGCCTTTATGGTGCAGCATCCTGGAATTCATGCAGATCAATGGGAACAGGGATTGTTACGGCGGACACGCCCGCCTAAAAAACTCCCGCCTCCCACACACTGCATGAATCCTGAAAATATATGGAAGAATGAGTATGCTGGACAAGATTGTTGGTATCGAAACCCGTTATGATGAGATCAATCAGCTGCTGATGGAGGTTGGCAGCGACTACCAACGCGCAGCAGAGCTGGGTATGGAGCGTGCCGAGTTAGAGCCGCTGGTGTCCAAAGCCAGTGAGTACCGCCAGGTATTGAGCCGCCTCGAGGAGGCCCAATCCTTGCTAGACTCAGATGACGATGAGCTGCGCGGGTTGGCTGAAGCTGAACTCAACGAGCTTGGTCCAGTAGCAGAACATCTGGAAAATGCGCTAAAAACCATGCTGCTGCCAAAGGATAAGCGGGATATGCGCAATGTGATCATGGAGATCCGCGCAGGTACAGGTGGAGACGAGGCGGCCTTGTTCGCCGCCGACCTGTTCCGCATGTACGCTCGTTATGCGGAGAACCGGGGGTGGGAACTCGATGTACTTTCCGCAAATGAGATTGGCATCGGCGGCTATAAGGAGGTCATCTTTCTGGTCAAGGGTAAGGGCGCGTATTCCCGCCTGAAATACGAATCCGGCGTACACCGGGTACAGCGCGTACCGGTGACCGAATCGCAGGGTCGTATCCATACCTCGGCTTCTACGGTAGCCGTACTGGCAGAAGTGGATGATGTCGAGATCGATATCCCGGATAGCGATATCCGTATCGATGTCTATAAATCTGCTGGAGCCGGTGGACAAAACGTACAGAAGAACTCCACCGCCATTCGGATCACCCATTTTCCCACAGGCATGGTTGTCCAGTGCCAGGATGAGCGGTCGCAGCTGCAAAACCGCCAGCGGGCGATGAGCATTCTGCGCGCCCGGCTTTACGAGATGGAAGAGGAAAAACGTCGCCTGGAAGTTGAAGAAGCGCGCCGCTCACAGGTCGGCACAGGCGAACGCTCTGAGAAAATCCGTACATACAACTACCCCCAGTCACGCGTCACCGACCACCGTGTGAACATTTCCAGCTACAATCTGCCAGTGGTCATGGAAGGCGATATCGACCAATTTATCGATGAGCTTGCCACTCGTGACGAAGCAGAACGCCTGGCAGCCATTGGCATGGAGGCTTGAACCTCTCACCACGCTATACCAGAACCACCCGCTCAGCACCCTTTAGAGGCAGCATTTGAATATCCGCGAAGCTCAGGACGCTCTTCACAGACAGCTCAGCGCTGTAAGTGATACGGCATCCCTGGACGCACAGGTCCTTCTGGCATCAATCATCGACAAACCGCGCCCCTGGGTCATGGCTTATCCGGAGGATAATTTGAGCGCATCTCAGGTTCAATCCCTGTACCATATCCTCGACCGCCTGAAGGGTGGGGAACCCGTGCCGTATATCATCGGGCATTGGGAGTTCTATGGACTGGATTTCGTAGTGACTCCGGATGTTCTGATCCCCCGCCCGGAAACAGAGCTGCTCGTCGATCAGGCGCTAAATTGGCTGCAGGCAAACCCAGACCGGCGATGGGCAGCCGATATCGGCACCGGTTCCGGTTGCATTGCCATCGCATTAGCCGCCAGAATTCCCGATCTCACCCTGGTGGCAGCAGATGTATCATTAGCAGCGCTGGAGATCGCCAGACAGAACATCAGCCAGCATCACCTGGAGGAGCGCATTTTCACGGTCCAGGTTGACCTGCTCTCAGCTCTTTCCCCCTCACCGCAGAAGAAATTCGACCTGGTGTGTGCAAACCTTCCCTATATACCGCAAAATACACTGGACACGCTCGATCGTCTGCGCTGGGAGCCGTCAAAGGCTCTCAGCGGAGGTGCATCGGGGACAAATCTCATCCAGCGTCTGCTGGCAGATATGCCGTACGTCCTCGATCGTGGAGGGGTGCTGCTGCTGGAAATTGAAGCCTCTCAGGGCGCGATTGTTACCAGTCTGGTCCATGAAGCACTCCCGGGCTCGAGTGTGAGCCTGCAGCGCGATCTCACGGGTCACGACCGATTGGTCATCGTGCTGACAGAAGCAGCCATAGATTCAAAATAAAGCCTCTCTTCAGTTCGCCCCTCAACTGTATATATGTGGTTCGATTAATGCCTGATTAGAGGTTAGCCGGATATGGCATCCACACCCCGGATACGAGCGTAATGTATGGTATAAACCGCACATCCCCATTACGAGAGGAATAAGATGAAAAATCTCCTGATGCTATTGGTCGCGTCCGTATTCATCCTGGCAGCCTGCGGGACACCAGCTGCTACAACTTCACCCGAGGCAGACAGTCTTCAACCCACCAGTGCAGATGCCACTCCCCTACCGCCGCCGACCGCTCAGCCCTCAGCGACTGATACTGCACAGCCAACTGTGGAACAGGCACCCGCGTCCAGCCTGACAGTTTTCAAAATCGTCCCCGGCGAATCACAGCTTCAATATGAGGTCGGCGAGGTATTCATCAACGACAACAACCGCTTTGCAGTTGCTGTCGGCGTAACTCCCCAGATCGAAGGCGAGATAGCTATCGACAAATCCGCGCCTCAGAACAGCACCATCGGCAAAATCACTGCCGATGTCAGCCAGTTCAAATCCGACAGCGGGCGGCGGGATAACGCCATCCGCGGTCGCTTTCTTGAATCAGAGCGCTTCCCTACAGTAACGTTCGTACCGACCCAAATCGAAGGTCTGCCAGAAACCCACCAGGACGGGCAGGATATTCAACTCAAGATCAGCGGCGACCTGACAATACGCGAGGTTACCCAACCGGTCAGCTTCGACGCAACCGTACGTCTGGATGGCGACCAGCTCAGCGGGCAAGCTACGACGATCATTCTGATGAGCGACTATCAGTTTGGACCGATCAGCGTTGCGGGTATCTTGAAGACCGAAGACGAAGCCTCAGTCACCCTGACCTTCATCGCAAGACCTTAACACAAATAGGACTTACGCACTTGAGGGAGAGTTGGGGGAGGTGTTGATTCTGGGAAACCGATCTCCGGCATACAGTACAGGGCCCAATTAGCCTGAATGGCCATATCGATATATAATTAAAGCCGGTCGAGCGCAGGATTTTTAGACCCACATGCTTATCCCGCCTCTGCCAGCGTACCTATGTTCCTATATCTGTCAAAGCTGCTTCCCCCATTCATCTACCCGGTCGGGCTGATCACCATCCTGATACTGGTTGCCCTGCTGAGCAGCCGATCTCCTAAATTGCAGCGCCTCAGTTTGCTGCTGGCGCTGGGAGTGCTGTTCATCGCCGGAAACAGCTGGGTGGCGAATGGCTTGCTGCGCTCACTGGAATGGCGCTACATTCCCCTGGCGGAAATCCCTCACGCCGACGTGATCGTTCTGTTGGGGGGAGGCACGAACCCTGCGGACTATCCCCGTTCAATGGTGGAATTTAACAGCGCAGGGGATAGAGTGCTGTACGCCGCTCAGCTTTACCACCAGGGAAAAGCAGACCATATCCTTGCAAGCGGTGGTACGATCGAATGGTTGAATGCTAATGACACGACCGCAGCCCAGGAGATGGCATCCCTGCTCGGATTGCTGCAAGTTCCCGAAGATGCGCTCTGGCTGGAAGAGGATTCGCGCAACACACACGAAAACGCGGTCAATACTCATGCAATATTGGCGCCGATGGGGATCGATCGCATCATCCTGGTCACTTCAGCCATCCATATGCCGCGCTCGGTGGCTCTCTTCGAACGATTGGGTTTCGATGTGATCCCGGCTCCAACGGATTACCGCATAACACAGACGGAATGGGACAGGCTGAGATCACCGAACCCGGCGGTGCAGCTGCTCAACTTGATCCCCAGCGCAGAGAATCTATCCCAAACCAGCGGAGTATTGAAGGAATATATAGGCCTATTTATTTATAGATTGCGGGGGTGGTTGTGAATAATCCATTGGATCAAAAATATATCGTGTTAGGAGTAAGCGGCTCGATAGCTGCATACAAATCTGCTGATCTAGCTTCCAAACTGGCCCAGATGGGAGCTAAGGTGGATGTCATCCTGACGCAGGCAGCACTGCAGTTTGTTACTCCGCTGACATTTCAATCGGTCACCGGACGCCGCGCCTGGGTGGATGCTGATCTGTGGGGAAGCGAAGGCCACGTGCAGCACGTCGGCATCGGCCATTATGCCGACCTGCTGGTTGTCGCCCCGGCCACAGCCCATACCCTTGCAAAACTGGCCCACGGTCTGGCAGACAACTTGCTGACCGTCACCGCGCTGGCTGCGAGCTGCCCGCTGGTGCTCGCTCCGGCCATGGACGGCGGAATGTTCCAGCACCCAGCTACCCAGTCTAACCTGGAGACCCTCGAGCAACGCGGTGCAGCAATCCTCGGGCCTGCCAGCGGGCACCTCGCCTCCGGGCTATCTGGGATCGGGCGCATGCTGGAGCCGATCGAACTGGTGGGGCATCTCCGCCACATTGCCGCTCGAGATGGACCGCTGCGCGGGAAAATTGTGGTTGTCACCTCCGGCGGCACCCAGGAACCGATCGACCCTGTGCGCGCCATCAGTAATCGCTCTTCCGGGAAGCAGGGCTTTGCGCTGGCACAGGCAGCCCTGGACCGGGGAGCCATTGTGACCCTGGTCACCGCCCCAACTGAGCTGACGACACCGGTTGGCGCGCACAGGGTGGATGTCCATACTGCGCAGGAGATGCTGCAGGCTGTCCTCACGGCGGCGGAAAACGCCGATACGCTCCTGATGGCGGCAGCGGTGGCGGATTTTCGTCCCGCTCAAGCGACAGTGCACAAGATCAAGAAAGAAGCCGGACTGCCCCTGATATCCCTAGAAAAGACACCCGATATCCTGGCGGAAATCGCCAAGATAAAATCCAAAACCGGTTACCCACTCGTTACGGTCGGTTTCGCTGCGGAAAGCCAGGAGCTATTGGACAATGCCCACATCAAGCTGGAGTCCAAGCAGCTGGATATGATCGTCGCCAATGATATCAGCTCAGCGGACGCCGGTTTCGCTGTGGATGAGAACCGCGTCACCATCCTGGATAGGATGGGGGGGGTGGAAGAGCTGCCGTTGATGCGCAAAACAGAGGTCGCAGACCACTTGCTCAACCGTGTCGTCCAGCTTCTATACGATCAGCCTGGAGACCCGAGGTAAAGTATATGGATAGCCTACGACCGGTACGCAGCACGGATGCCGATGATCTCTTTCCCTTGATCTACCGCAGCCCTGTCACCGACACATTGAAATGGGATGGACCGCCTTCATTGGAAGTATTTCGCAAGGATTTGATAGAGCGAGAAGCTCGCACTGCCAGCGGTGAGGCGCATATCTTTACCATCATCGACCGGGGAAGCGGCTCTCCAGCAGGTAGTGCGAGCATCCATCCAGACGACGAACATCTGCGCGGAGATATCGGGCTGTGGGTCGCTGAGCCGCACCAGGGGAAAGGCTACGGCACACGGGTTGTACGCGAGTTATCAGCCTACGGCTTCGACCAGCTTGGGTTAGAGAAAATCGAGGCGTATATCTTCACAGGTAACGAAGCCAGCCGGTGGATTTTCGAGAAGAATGGCTTCATGCTTGAAGGCACAATCCGAAGTGCAGTCCGCAAGCGAGGACAGGTCCTGGATGAATGGCTGTTTGGCATCACCCGCCAGGATTACGAGCGCAGGAAGGCGTATCTCCTGCACCTGTGCAGCCGAGAGGACTGGGATGCTGCCCAGGCGCTGGCAGAATACCGCGCCGACTTCTCTGGCAGCAGATGGTTTCATCCACTGCTCGCGTCCCGAGCAGATCCTGGATGTCGCTAACCGCTATTACAGAGGCACTCAGGGTCTGGTCTTGCTGAAAATCGTACCAGAGCGGGTTGTGCCAGAGATCGTTTGGGAAGCCTCCGAGGGGGATATATTTCCTCATATCTATGGCCCGATCAACCTGGAGGCAATCACAGGAGTGGTCCCCTTCTTCCCAGATGAAGACGGCAGATTCCGGCAGTTCCCGGCATTGTAATCAACTATCGCTCGACATCTCCTCCACCACCGAGACCATTCTCTCCGCCAGAGTTACACGGTCGAAATTTAATTCGACATACGCACGTCCACGGCTGCCCATTTCTCTCCGCAGCTGAGGGTCATCCGCCAGCTGGCTGATAGCCGTTGCAAGCGCTGCTGGGTCACCCGGCGGAACGGCAATCCCGGCACCGGCTTCCTCGATCACCCGGCGGATGACACCATCGATCGCCAGGATCACTGGTCTGCCAGCTGCCATATAATCGAACACCTTATTCGGATATACTGTCTTATACAGATCGACCGGCTTTAAGATGGCAATGCAGGCATCTGCAGCCGCCAGCGCGCCCGGCATCGCGTTCTTCGGAATCGGAGGGGCGAAAAACACATTGGTCAACTCCATCTCAGAGGCGCGCCGTTGCAGCACAGGTTTCTCCTTACCATCACCAAGCATGACTATGGCGATGTCCTCACGGTCGCTCAGCCTGCGGGCGGCATCCAACAGGACTTCAAGGTCATTCGACATCCCATGAGCGCCGGCATAGATGGCTGTGAACCGCTTTCCCAGCCCATGTTGATTGCGAAATTCCTGTCCTTCGTTAGCCGGGTCGAACATGGCGGTATCCGAACCGTTGGGCACGAGCTCCACCTGCGTCCCACCGCGAGCTTTCACATGGACGATAAACCCCGGCGAGTTGACGACCAGACGGTCGGCGCGCCGGTACAGGAATCGCTCCAGTCCTTCTGAAGCGCGGATCAATAGGGGCTGGCGCAGCACGCCCACCGCGACCGCGAACGCCGGCCATAAATCACGTATTTCGAATAAGAACGGCACGCCTTTCAAACGCGCCACAAGCCAGGCTGTCAGCCCCTGGAAGATAGGCGGCGAGGTCCCCCACACCAGGTCCACATCTCCTACACCCAGTCCGGTCCAAAATGAAGACAGCATAAAACTGAAGAAGCTCACCAACCGGTGGGTAAAACTGCGATGCAGAGCAGAATATGTGCGCACCCGCAGGATAGTCACCCCATCGTCATCCCCGGATGCCTCACCGGCTCGATCCGCATCGCTGCCGATTGCTCCCGTCAGATAGCTGACAGGGCTGGCAATTATCGTGACTCGATGCCCGCGTGCCACCAGGTGGCGTGCCAACTCATGGTGGCGGGTGCCGCCGGGTTCATCGAGAGCTGCAAAAGCCTGGTGGATCAGCAGGATGTGCATGGACCGGGATAGATCAGGACTGGAATTCCCATTCGGATTCGAAGTTTAACGGCAGATAGGCTTCCACGCTAAGCGAAAGCGAAAGCGCAGGCAGCCGGACGTTATAAGTCGGCGAGTACCACCCAGCGGTAATAGGGATATCACCAGAGCCAGACAGCAGCTCACCTGCCCGCACAAGCTGTACGGTCGCGGTGCTGCCAGCACGCTGAGCCGAAGTGCAGCCCAGCCTCAAGAGAACCTGTCCCTTGGGAGACTCCAATCTCAGCTCTGTCCGTGTGTCATCCTGCGACAGGTCCCACTGCCAGTCTGGCAGCAGCCAGTGCAAACGGGCGGCATACACTTTGTTCGCAGCGCTTGACCGGCTCGAAGTAAGGTTGTCCTCTACCAACCAGAAGTCATACCGGTTGGTTTTCACTACCCTTCTATGCAGAACATCTATCCGCCGGTAGCCATCATGCTGTGCTGCACCGCTCTCCCAGGTGCCGTCGGCCGCGGCCTGGAATGTTACCCCGCTGGCCTGTGCCCAATCCAGCCATAAAAATCGACCGGCGCGGGTCATCTGGTCTATACCATCCACCGTAACGGTATTATGCACCTTACTGCTGGATAAGGCGTTATCCCAGGGTGGCAATGCATTGTACAGGTACGTACCGGCGTCCAGGGCGATATTCATTCCATTCCACCACAGATCCAGATGCAGCTGGTCTGCGTGCCCGGGACGATTCTTGAACTGGGCAGTTCGCAAATATCCCCAGGAGCGATTGCCGCGTAAAACCAGTGGTCGACAGGCTGTAGGTCTTTCGGTTTGGATCGTTTTTTCTTTACCTGCCCGGGTTTCAGCTGCCCGCTCTCCGGAGAGCCAGTATGCCATCTCATCCCACACACCCGCTTCTAGGACCTTTCCTCCAAGGAAGGCGATCGAAGCTGCCTGCAGCACTGGACGGAAGTCTTGGAACGTGCAAACAGTCAGCGGGAGAATATAAGCCCCATCGTTTGGCCCAAGGTTAGGCACTCCTCCGGATACAGGATCGAGCATCGCCAGCAGCCAGCGTGTCGCCAATGCCAGTTTTCGCTTGCTGGCTGCTTCAATAGTTACCCCATGCTGACTGGACAAGGCATGCAGCCACAATGCTGCCTGGAGCATCAGGCGATGGTAGTTGCTGCTCTGTTGAACGTAAGCGCCATCGGTCTCGATCTGCTCCTGCAATGCCTTGTTCGACCAGCGCCAGCCCAATTCCCGCCAGCGGGCCGCATCCGGGTGACCGCTTAGAAGGACTCCGGCGGTATATAATCCGATCGCTTCGACCAGCAGGTGATTGTTGTTCTGCGCCCTGGAATAAGACATACTGGGTGGGATGCGTGCCGCGTGGGCTGCGATTGCCCTTCCCAGACCAGGTTATCCTCTCATCGGTGCTGTGAATAGAAACTTCGAAGACCTGGGCAGCAAAGGACAAGTGCGATCAGGCGCAAGGCAACCTCCTGCGCTGATGTCCAATGATACCCGTAATACGGAGGGTTGGCTTCCAGGAATGCTTCCAGTCGTTGCCAGAACACCTGCGAGCAGCGCTCATCACCTGCTAACAAGGTATGCGCGTGCGAGTTTAAATACCCAGCCAAAACGCCCGTGTTCCCAGATCTGCTTCAGGTCGAAACCCAGCTCCTCGACCTGCCATGCGTTCTAAATCCGTCCAATAGGTATCGCTGTGAGCGGGACCTAGTTCCAGCGGTATGGGTTCACCCCCGAACAGGCTCACATATCCGGAGAGAATCTCCTCGGCCTCTTTCAACAGGTCACTGCGCCCGGCCTCCCCGAGAAGCTTATGTATTTGCTCACGATCCGGCAGGCGCAGAATTGGAGAAAAGTGATACGCATCTTCCCCCAGGTCATCAGCTTCGCTCGCCGCTTTGGTTACCCGCGTCAGATAAGAAGACCTCAGCTGCATCTGATAGATGGCGTAATTCGCAACCTGCATTAGTCCCAGGTCTCGCAGCGCTTTGAGGGGGGTAGTAATTTTTTGTCGCAAACTCATCCGGATGGTGTGGCTATGCCATCTTCGCCGGGCAGATGTCGTTAATCAGCAGGCAGAGATACCTCATCTCCGCTGCGCAGGGCCTTGACTGCTGCGAAAGCAGCCCGAGATGTGCTGAATAGCTGATCGTAGGGGATTGGCGCAAGGCCGCCTTTCAGAATCACATTGGAAAACTGCTCCCATTCCTGGCGATGACCCTTATCCTGCCGAAGTCGTGAAGTAACTTTCTGGCGCGATCCGTCCATTACCAATTCAAGCCCACGGAAATCATCCAATGCTGCTGCACGACCGCCGCTGAACACCTCTACCCGCTCTTTAGGGAACGCTTTTGCGCCATTTGCCAGGTAGCTCAACGTACCCAGCGATCCGTCCCTGTATTTCAAAGATATGACGACGTTATCCTCCTGGTAGCGACCTGCATCCGGCAGACCGAGCACAGAGATCGATACCGGAACCTGCCCGACCAAATAGGTGATGAAGTCAATGAAGTGGCATGCCTCACCGATTATTCGCCCACCGCCCTGTTGGGGGTCGTGCAGCCAATGATTTAGCGGCAGGTAGCCGGCATTTACACGGTAGCTGGCGACCAAAGGCTCCTTTCTACCGGAGAGAAATTCCCGCAGCAGTACCGAAAGGGGTGCGAACCGGCGATTGTAGCCTACCGTCAGGAGCGGCAAGGGGTCTGTTTGCCCATCCACTCCGGAGCTCAGGTAAATCTGGATCTCGTCCAGCTCTTCCTCGGTAAGGGTTAGCGGCTTCTCGCAGAACACGTGCTTGCCGGCGCGCAGAGCGGCTAACACCTGGCGGGCATGCAGGTGGTGGCGGGTGAGCACCGCGATTGCGTCGATAGAGGGGTCATCCAGGATGCTCTGGTCATCCCCGGCAGCATACTCGAAGCCAAAGCGTTTTGCTGAATGCTGAGCGCTGACACCTGAACCGGAGCTGATCCCGGCCAGTTCAACCGGCGAAATTTTGCGTATGGCTGGCAGCAGCACTGCGGTGGCAAAATTGCCGGCTCCCAAAACGCCCAGGCGCAGCCTCTCCTTCCCAAGGGGAAGGGCGCTTCCATTGGGCAGCGAGTATATCGGCTCCGATGGCTGCTCAGCGGCAGCCGAAGCCTCAACTATTGCCTGTGAGGGCAGTACTTCTCCATCGTAGGTCAGCACCACTCCCAGGAACTGCTCTTGACTCTTCCCGGTAATCAGCGCGTAGGCTTGCACAGCACTTTCGATTGGGAAGCGGTGGCTGATCAGCGGCCTGACATCCAATCGACCTGTCGCCAGCAGGTCTACAACTGCCTCAAGATTGCGGCCCTCGGTCCAGCGCACATACCCGGGCGGGTAATCCTGCCCGCGCTCTTCGTACTTCGTATCGTAGCGCCCCGGTCCATAGGAACGGGAGTTGACAAAGAACAGTTCCTTCTCGTAATACACATTGCGGGGAAGGTTTAATCCCACTGCACCTATTGCCACCACCTGGGCGCGATCACGGGCGATCGCACCCGCCAGCTCCACCGGATCGGCATCCGGAGTATCGGCACAGATCAGCACAGCATCGCAGCCGCGGCCGCGGGAAAATGACTGAGCAGCTTCCTCCGCCTGCGCCCGCAGCACAGCTTCTGCGCCCAATCCCTGTGCCAGGCTCACCCGCTGCGGGTCCAGGTCAATCCCCAGAACGCGGCAGCCGGCTGCTCTGGCGATGCCAGTCGCCAGCAGCCCCAGGAGTCCCAAACCGATCACTGCAACACTCTCACCCAGCTGCACGTTCGCCAGCCGGAATCCATGCATTGCAATCGCACCCAGCGTGGCAAAACTGCCTGCCTCGAAATGAACGCTCTTTGGAAGGGGCGCGAGCAGGTTTCTGGGCACTACTGCGTATTCAGCATGCACTGCGTAGCCACCGCCAGCGCAGGCCACTCGGTCCCCCACCTTGATATCCGTCACACCATCCCCGATGGCAGCCACCGTCCCTGCAGAGGAGTAACCCAGCGCCAGCGGCTGGTCCAGACGGTTGAATGCAGCCTCGAGAGTGGTGAGCAGCCCTTCGCGTCGTGCTTTGTCCATCACCTGGCGCGCCAGGTCGGGACGAGAGCGAGCCTTGCCGACCAGTGACTTCCCGGCGAACTCGACCAACATGCGCTCGGTGCCCGTCGATACCAGGGAAGCAGCTGTCCTCACTAACACAGTGCCCGGCTTAGGAACGGGCACAGGCACTTCGGCGACGATTGTTTCCCCGCTGCGCAAATTTTGCAGCACTTGTTTCATTGCACACTCGCCAAAGGTGGACCGTCCAACAGCTCCAATATGCCAGCGATATTCAACATTGCCTTGGGGACGAAGGATGATCGCTCTGCGTATTCCTGGTCTTTACTTCCATCCTGGCTGCGCTCCGAACAGTGGGCATTGGCACCGGTCGGACCTAATCCATCCAGAGTAGGGAAATCGTTCCACAGCAGGTTGCCGTCGCTCAAGCCGCCGCGCTCCTCTGGAGTAACCTGCATGCCCATCTCCTCCGCGACCTTCTCCCAGATCACGTACAGACCATGAGTCCCGGCGTTTGCCGGCCAGGGTGCAGTGCGTTCATTGAGCTTCACCCGCACCCGGCAGACGTAGCCATCCACACTGGAGACGTCGGAAGCGTTATTAAAAGCCACCATACTGGCGATGCCCTGATCAAAAATAGCATTGGAAAACGCCCGCATCTCGACTTCAGCCTCCGCGTAGTGCGGGACACGGTTTGCAACAACGCCTCCGTTAACTTTACCGACGTTGAACGTGATCTGGTTCTCGTAATCCGTCAGGGCAGCAATCTTGCGGATCGTCTCCGCGATTTGTACGACGGCGTTCGCTCCAAGTTGGTGGTAATTGCCGGAATGAGCCGAGCGCCCTTCTGCGAAGACGTCGAAGGTCGCCCGACCTTTGCGAGCCACAACCAACGAGAAAGAATCCGGCTTTGGGGTCCCACCTTCGAATACCAGACATGCTTTCGTCACCTCTGGCAGCCGCTGGCTGCACAACTCGGCAAACTCGTCTGAGAGCACCTCTTCACTGGCATTCAAACAGACGTACCAATCTGTTGCCTGGTATTTCTGGGGAGCAAACTGCCGGATGGCATCCAGCACCATGTAGATCATCACGGTACCACCCTTGATGTCTACTGTTCCCGGACCATATAGACGGTCACCTTCAACCCGCCAGTTGAACTCATTTGCCTGTTCTTCCTCGGGGGGGAAGACCGTGTCCAGGTGGGAGACCAGCGCCAGCGCATTCCGGTCTTCAGCCGGTGAATCACCCTCTCGGAAGAGGAACACGTGCTGACCGTACCGGGGATTCTCAGACTGCACGTGCTCTGCTTGGAAGCCTAAGCGAGAGAATAACTTGGCTGAAAGCTCGCCCAGGGCATTCACGCCCTGCGCATTGGCCGTGAAGCTGTTGATCTCCACCATTTGCTTGTGAATATCTATATATTCATTGAGATTTCGGTTGAGATACGCTTGAACTAAATGTTGATCGACCATAGCCGTCCTTTTGTCATCGAATTGGCAAGATATACGAGTCAATTATAAACTGCAATATGTTCTAGGATGGGAAACAGCCCGTGATATAATCCTGCGTTGCCTGTCAAACAGCCAGAGTATTATTCCCCAGGAGCAATCCCCAGATGGACATTCGCGCCCGAAAATTTGCCCAAATCCTGGTCGACCATTCTGCCCAGGTCAAACCTGGTGACCGTGTTGCCATCACGAGCACGCCACTCTCCGAGCCTGTGCTGAGAGAATTATACAGCCTGGTCCTGGAACGCGGTGCCTACCCCCATTTACTGCTCGACCTGCCCGGACAGGATGAGATCCTGTTCGCCCACGCCTCTGACGAGCAGCTGGATTTCGTGCCGCTCTTCCACCAAACCGCCTTCGGGGAATTCGACGTGCTGTTCAAGATCCGTGCCGAAGCGAACACGCGCTTGCTCAGCAACGTCAGCCCGCCCCGAGCAGCCCGCCGGCAGAAAGCGATGGCCAGCCTGATCGAGAAGCAGATGCAGCGCGGGGCAGTCAAAGGTCTGCGTTGGATGAGCACGCAGTACCCGACGGATGCTTACGCCATGGAAGCGGATATGGGACTCGAAGAGTACCGGGATTTCTTCTTCCGCGCCTGCCATGCCGACCCGGACACACCCGACCCGGTCGCATACTGGCAGGGGGTCAAGAACCAGCAGCAGAAGATTATCGAGCGCATAGAAGGTCATGCTGAGGTCAGGCTGCGCGGGCCTAATGTCGACCTGAGCCTGTCCATCAAAGGCCGCCGGTTTGTCAACGCCTGCGGAGAACACAACCTGCCGGATGGCGAAATCTACACCGGACCGGTGGAGGATACGGTTGAAGGCTGGGTGCATTACACCTATCCGGCGGTCTATCAGGGCAGAGTTGTCGAGGGCATCCGGCTAAAATTTGCTGCTGGTAAGGTTATCGAAGCCAGCGCTGAGAATAATGAAGATTATCTGCTGGAGATGCTGGAGACTGACCCGGGGGCAAAATTTGTAGGCGAGTTCGCTATCGGCACCAACTACGGCATTGATCGCTTCACACGCAGCATCTTGCTCGACGAAAAGATCGGCGGCAGCTTCCACATGGCACTGGGAGCCGGCTATCCGGAGACAGGCAGCCTTAACCGCAGCCGCCTGCATTGGGATATGATCTGCGATTTGCGCCAGGACTCAGAGATCACACTGGATGGAGAGCTGTTCTATAAGGATGGCGAGTTCGTCTTCTGATCTGCAATCCAGTCACCTCTATATCGGATTCCTGCAACTGAATTCATTCCAGATCAGGGTTCAGTTGTGTCCAATTATCTGGTTCTGGGTTCTCCACATTCGATAGTAAAGTCCACCGGCTGCTAACAGCTCATTGTGCCTCCCGCGCTCAATAATACGACCCCGATCAAGCACCACGATTTCATTCATTTCCTCCAGACCGATCAGGCGGTGAGTGATCAACAGGGTTGTCCTGCCTTGCATTGCCTCGATTACCGTCTGCATAATCTGGCGTTCTACTAAAGGGTCCAGGTTGGCAGCCGGCTCATCCAGGATCAGCAACCCCGATCGGCGCAGCAATGCACGGGCGATGGAAAGCCTCTGCCGTTCCCCACCACTCAAGCGCAGCCCGGACTCTCCTACCCATGTGTCGAAACCTTGCGGTTGTGAATGGATCATCTCATAGATGTGCGCATCTCTAGCAGCTCGTATCAGCTCGTCTTCTCCTGCATCTGGATTTGCAATGAGCAGGTTTTGTCGTATCGTAGTGTTAAACAGGTAAGGATTCTGCTCTACTACCGCCAGCTGCTGGCGGATATCCTCTGAAGAGAAATCGCGCACATCCCGCCCACCGAGTTTAATCTCTCCATCACTATATTCCCAATAACGCAGCAGCAACTTGACCAGGGTTGATTTCCCAGCCCCGCTTGGACCGACAATTGCCATGTGCTTACCTGCCTGCAAAGTCATAGACAGAGCTTCCAGGGCGAACGGGTGCTGTTGTGCATTTCCTACCTGCGCCAAATTAACAACCGCTTGATCCGGGTATGGATAGCGGAAGCTCAGCTCCCTGATCTGGATATCTGCAGATATCGGTGGGGTAGCAGGCTGAACCGGCTCTCTGACTTCGGGCTGTGCATCCAGGACATCGAACAACCGTCCTGCAGCTGCCAGATTACTTTCGAGGTGCAAGGCTGCCTGTGGCAGAGGCTGGACTGCTTCGAAGCTCGACAGGACGATCAGCGCAGTCACAGCCAGATAGACCCCATCCATCTGCCCCGAATGCACCAGGGGTATGGCTAACAGCAAAGAGGTCCACATACCAAGATTCGCCAACAAAGTAAAAAGCCCTGACTGCATCGACTCATTCGATGCCAGTTTGCGATGCTGCGTGGCTGCAGTCTGGTTCAGCGCCTCAATCGTACGGGATTGTCGCTGCATCTGATTGAAAACCAGCACATCAGCCACCCCCAGGATGCCATCTGCCAAGCAAGCGCTTAACGCCCCCCTGGCGAGCACAAGCTGCGATCCTGCTGAGCGGCTGCCCTGTAAACCCAGCAGTGAGACTCCGACCCCGGCAAGTAACAAATAAACCAGCAGGTTTACCCCCAGGATCGGCCAGAAGCCAGCCATTACAAGCGATGTCACAACCGCAATCACAAGTGCGACCAATGGAGGAGCCAGGCCGCGCACAAACAGGCTTTCCAGGGAGGCGATATCCCCGATCGCCCGGTTGAGCAGGTCGCCGCCGCGATAACCATCCAGGCGAGCCGGTGCCAGAGGCTCCAATGACTGGTAAAACCAGACCCGCAGGCGCGATAGGATGAGGAAAGTCGTGCGGTGTGATATGTAGCGCTCGAGGTAGCGGAACACCCCACGCGATATTCCAAACGCCCGCACCCCGATGATCGGCACCTGCAGGACAGCAATCGATGGAGCTAGGGCTGCCGCGGAGATGATATATGCTGAAGCTGCCATCAACCCGATACTGCTGCCAATCGTCAGGGCACCCAGCAAAACCGAGAGCATGATCTGGTACCGGTACGGTAAAACCAGCCTGATCAAACGCTGGAATATCCGGATTCCAGGTTCCGAAGTATGTCCATGAATGGCAAACGCTGCCGGGTCTGTTCTAAGATCGACACCTGCAAGTACGGAGGGAACCGCCGGCTGGTTTTCCGCAGGCATCCCGGCATCACCACTGCGTTGGTCGTGTCCGTGAGTATCTCCAGGAGGGCTGAGAGCAGTCGCGCTCCCCCAATCTGTATAGTTACGTACCATCTGTTGGTACAACCCATCGCGGGACATTAAATCAGAATGACTGCCACTCTCGACAATCCTCCCACCATCCATAACATAAATGCGGTCTGAGCGATAGACAGTGCTCAGCCGGTGGGCGATGATCAGGGTTGTACGCTCCTTCATGAGCAAGGTTATCGAATCCTGCAGCTCTTCTTCCAACTGCGGGTCCAGATTGGATGTGGCCTCATCCAGGATTAAAAGAGGTGCATCTTTCAAAAAAGCTCTGGCAAGAGCGATACGCTGTGCCTCTCCCCCGCTCAAGCGGGAGCCGCGCTCCCCCACTTTTGTATCGTATCCTAATGGCAGGTTAAGGATGAATTCATGAGCGTGCGCAAGGCGCGCTGCTTCCACTACCTCTTCCCGGGATGCTTCGGGCTTCGCCAGACGGATGTTATTCAGAACACTGTCATTAAAGATGTAAGGGTGCTGAGGCACCCAGGCAGCCCATTTCCGCCACGCCTGAGGTGAAAGACCTACGAGCGGTTCGCCATTTATCCTGATCTCCCCACCATATGCAGAGGCAAACCCAAGCAGCAAGCTGACCAGGGTGCTCTTTCCAGCCCCGCTCGGACCAACCAAGGCAGCACATTCCCCGGCAGCCAGCTCCAGCGATACACCCGACAGAGCCTCTGCCCCCCCCATCAGTGTCACTGAATTGTTTTGATGAGAGTTGAGAGAGCGTGATTTTGGAAATTTATAAGAGAGATTGTCAGCCACCACTGAAAGCTGTGTATTTGTATCCATATCAGGCAGCTGTGCAGTACCCTGCGTTGCCAATGGAATATCCAGCACAGCAAAAATCCGGCTAGCTGAACTGAACCCAGACATCGCAGCATGGAAGCGGGCTCCCAGGCTTCGCAGCGGGTAATAAAACTCTGGTGCCAGCAGGAGCACGAATAATGCGTGCTCGAATTCCAACCTGCCATACAGCAGCCGCAAGCCGACCTCTACGGCGACAACTGCCGTGCTGAGAGTTGCAACCATCTCCAGCACCAGAGCAGACAGGAATGTAACCCGCAGTACACCCAGGGTGATCTGCCGGTAGTGCTGGTCCGTAGTGCGCAGCACACCGACCTGCGCCTGGCTGCGCCCCATGGTTTTCAAGGTGGTTAACCCCTGCAGCAGATCGTAGAAATATGCGCTTAACCGCCTGAGTGTATGCCACTGTCTTTCAGTTAGCGACTCACCCAGGCTACCGATCAGTACCATGAAGATTGGGATCAGGGGAGCTGTCAGCAGCAATACCAGACCGGTGATCTTATCCAGAGGAAAGATCAGTACCAGATAGGCGAGCGGCACCAGTATCGCAATTGCCAGCTGAGGTAAATACTTGCTGAAGTATGCTTCGAGAGCGTCCACACCCTGAAGACAGGTGCTGATCAATTCCCCGGTCCGCTCCTGACGCGTGAATACAGGACCCAGATTGAGGATATGTTCATGCAGCTGCTGGCGGAGCCGCGTGATTATCCGTATGGCGGCAAGGCTGGCAGACTTCTCCGCGCCGAACACCAATACTGCGCGCACACAGATAACTACCAGGAGAGCGACCAGTACTGGCTGAACATCCTGTAGGTCGCCGCCTTCCAGGTAAACACGGCTGACCGTCTGGCTGAAATATCGCGCCTGGATTACAACGACTGCACCCGAAATCAGACCCAGGAAGATCGCCAGCCCCAGGGTGAAGCGCTCGGTCTGTGCCAGCCGTAGCAATCGTCTGTCAATTCTCAATGAATCTCAATATGTAAGCGTTTCTGGCTTATTCTCAATCCGTTTGCGGAAAACCCAATAGCTCCAGCCCTGGTAGATCAGCACAATCGGGACGAACACCACCGCGATAACAGTCATCACTGTAAGCGTATAGGGGGTAGACGAGGAGTTATAGATCGTCAGGCTCCACTGCGGGTTCAGGCTGGAGATCATTACCCTTGGGTACAAGATCTGGAACATCGTTACCAGCGAAAATGCAATCGTCACAGAGGTCATGATGAACGCCCACCCGAATCGGTTCGCCCGCACGAAGTAACCGACCGAGAGCATTGCAGCCACACCTGCAAGTGGGATCAGACCAGGGTTGACACCCAATACGAACAGCAGATCGGTGGCAAAGTATGTCGCCAGGAGCAATGCCAACATAACAACCACAACTGGCAGCCATATACGGCGAGAGATAGTTTTTGCTCTCTGCTCGACAGCTTCGGTCGTTTTCTTGCTCAGGAAGATCGCACCGTGCAAGATGAAGAGCAGCACAGCTGCCACCCCACCAAGCAGGGCGTAGGGGTTGAGCAAGTTGAAGAACCCGCCAACATAATTCATCTCCGCATCAACCGGTACGCCGCGCACCAGGTTGGCGAAGGCGACCCCAAGCAGCAGAGGCGAGACCAGGCTGCTGGCAAAGATCGTCCAATCCCAGAATTTGCGCCATTTGGGGTTTTCATCCTTGCTGCGATATTCGAATGCGACCCCTCGTAAAATCAGTGCGGCGAGCAGAAAGAATAGCGGCAGATAAAAGCCGCTGAACAGGGTCGCATACCACATAGGGAAAGCTGCAAAGGTTGCCCCACCTGCAGTAAGCAGCCAGACTTCATTGCCATCCCAATGCGGGCCGATTGCATTGATCACAACCCGCCGTTCGGTATCATTTTTCCCGACGATCGGCAGAAGCATACCTACACCGAAGTCGAATCCCTCCAGCACAAAGAACCCGATGTACAGGATAGCGATCAGCATAAACCAGACAGTGTTCAGATCCATCATGCGTCTCCTTACGTATCAGTCCTGCGCCCCAACCAGTGAAGGCATATCCTCATCCACTGAAATTGGAGACTTTGCATCGGGGTCGCTGGCAGGTGGCGGTCCAGCTTTTATATATTTCAGCATCAGATATATGGTGACCAGGATGAGTGCGCCGTAGATCAAAACGTATCCGATCAGCGAGAACCATACCATGCCTGCGGACACGGTATTCGAGACACTATCCTGGAGGGTGATCACACCGTATACTGCCCATGGGATGCGACCAACCTCTGTCAGCAGCCAGCCAGCCGTGTTGGCAATGTACGGCAGAATAAATGCCCACATGAAGACTTTCATCGCCCGAGAGCGGCTCGCAAATAAATCTCCCATTCCCAAAAAGAGCGCATACAATGCCAGCCCGATCATTGCTATTCCCGATCCCACCATGATGCGGAAAGACCAGTAAGGAATGTAAGCCGGTGGGATATAGTTTCCCGGTCCATATACCGCTTCGTACTCAACCTGGAGCTCATTCATCCCCTTGATATCACAATCGAACTGGTTATATGCCAGCAAGCACAAAAGGCGCGGGATGCGTATCGAGAACACTTCACTGCTGCCATCCAGATTGCCGATCGTGAATATTGAAAAGGAAGGTATATCTTCAGTTTCCCACAAGGCTTCTGTTGCAGCCATCTTCATTGGCTGCGATTCAACCATATGCTGTGCCTGGTCATGACCGTTGATCCCCACGACGAACGAAGCAATCGCCGCCACGACGGCTGCCAGCTGGAAAGAGCGCTTGAAGAGATCGACCTCGTTCTTTTTCAACAAGTGATAAGCGCTTATCGCCAGGATGAAGAAACCTGCCGTTGCCAGACCCGAAGCCAGAACGTGCGGGAACATATAAAATATATTTGGGTTGAAGATGACTTCGAAGAAGTTCGTCATCACCGCCCTACCATTTTCTATTGTGTAACCCACCGGTTCCTGCATGAAGGAATTGGCAATCAATATCCAAAGCGCGGAGATATTGGCACCTAGTGCAACGATCCATATCGCGGCTGCATGCAGACCTTTAGAGAGCCTGTCCCAACCAAATATCCAGATGCCAAGGAAGGTTGACTCCAGGAAGAAGGCTAGCAGCGCTTCTATTGCCAGCGGTGCACCAAATACATCCCCAACAAACCGGGAATACTCCGACCAATTCATCCCGAACTGAAATTCCTGGACGATGCCGGTCACCACACCGATGGCAAAATTGATCAGGAACAGCTTCCCCCAGAATTTCGTCATCCGCTTGTAAATTTCTTTGCCCGTATTGACGTACAATGTCTCCATCAGTGCAACCAGAATGGACAGCCCCAGTGTAAGCGGAACGAAAAAGAAATGGTAAACGGTTGTAATTGCAAACTGCAGACGGGATAGCAGTAAAACATCCATTATATATCTCCTGATCAGACGGATATGGGTGTTTTCTCACCGCTCGAAGGGCACGCGAATTTAGCCCACTCTTTGGCATTTGTGCCCTAGATTTTATGCACGGAAGGATGGCAGATAAATCTTGACTAGAATGGTAAATTTATTGACCACATGGGTCAACCCAAAAAGGTCACAAATCAAGCATGACAGATGTCATTGATTTGTGACAATTATAACTTGATCAACAAGAATATTGTTGTCTGAGAGTTATCCCGCCCGTGAGATGGGCCAAAATCCCCTTGTGGCTGTACGCACTGCTTCTGCAGAGATGAACGAATGCGGGTCAATACTTTCGACGAGCCTGGTAACTTTGTCTGCATCCCTGCGGAGCACAGTACAGTTCAGCAAGGTCACCATTCCGTCTTTGCCACGTCCAGCAATCTCGGTTACTCCATATCCCTCTGTGCGCAAACGATCGCAAATCTGAGCGCCGCGGCCCGCGCTATAGATTCTAAGGTGAGCGTAGCCAATTGCCAGACGAGATTCCAGCGCCATTCCAACTACAAGTCCGGTAGCAAAACCGCCTACATACCCGAATATGATGTACGGATCATCCAGGTTTGCGAGCACAGAGCGGATGGCTGTCACAAAGATGAGCGACTGGCAGAAGGCAAATACGGCAGCCAGTCCTTTGCGGCCGCGTGAGACCATCTGCAGCCGCAGTGTGTACATGGTAATATCGACGATGCGCAAGCTAAATATGAATGCCCCGGCTTGAATGCTGGGCAATATTGGATATAAATTCAAGCGCGCCAGAACCCCCGGCGGATGGGCCGGACATCCTCCGCAGTAATGAATGCCTCAGGATCGATCTTGTCCACCAGTTTACGAACCCTATCAACGTGTTTGCGCATAACACTGACATTAAGCAGCAGCACGCTGCCATCCTTGCCGCGCGCCGGGATCTCTGTGACGGCATAGCCCTGCTCGCGCAGCTGCTCCGCGATTGCGCTTCCGTAGCGCGAGCTGACGACATTCAGATGAGCATGCCCGATAGCCAGCCGTTCTTCGATTAACATACCGACTACATTCCCGGTCGCAAATCCCGCCGCGTATCCGATCACATTGAGCGGGTTATCCAGATTGCTCAGGACGGAGCTAATAGCCAGGACGAATATCGAAGCCTGGAAAAACCCTAACACCCAGGCGATCGCCTTCTTACCACGCATGACGACCAGAACACGCAGGGTGTCGAGGGTCATATCGCTCACGCGCAGGAGGAATATCAAGCCCGCCCCCATCAATGCTTCAGGAGTGAGTAATGCGTCCATACTTTCTTTAGACCTCTTACTTGTTTTCCATCAAAGGAAGATAGAGCTGTTCGACATACTCTCTGACCATCCGCCTGATGCTGAATTGGGGTGCAAGCGTGCGGATAGATTCTTTCATCCTGGCAAGCCATTCACCTGGCAGTCCATCCGAGGAACGTTCCAGATAATAGAGCGGGATAATTTCGTTCTCCAGGATGTTATACAGGCTCTCAACGTCAGCCGCGTCCTGCTGGCTGGCATCCTGGTAGTCTTTATCGCCCCCGATTGCCCAGCCATTCTTGCCGTTATAGCCCTCCCGCCACCAGCCGTCCAGGACGGAGAAGTTCAGCACACCATTCAAAGCCGCTTTTTGCCCGGAAGTGCCTGAGGCTTCATTCGGGCGCCGGGGAGTATTCATCCAGACATCCACACCCTGGATGAGATAGCGGGCGAGGTTCATATCATAATCTTCCAGGAAAACCAGCCTGCCGCCAGCCTCGGCGCGCTTTACGGTGCGGTACACATCCTGGATCAGCATCTTTCCGCCTTCGTGATCCGGGTGCGACTTACCCGCGAAAATGATCTGAAGCGGGCGACCGGGCTTATTCAGCAGACCAAGCAGGCGTTCTAAGTCGTGCAGCACCAGGTTTGCCCGCTTGTAGGGGGCGAAACGGCGAGCAAAGCCAATCGTCAATGCGTATGGATCCAGCAGCACACCCGCTGCCAGCGTTTGCACAGGATGTTTGTGCCCGTCCAGCCACCCCTGCCTGGCAAATTCACTGATATAAGCGACCAATTTCCGCTTCAGGTGACGCCGTACATTCCAGAGCTGGTCATCAGGGATATTCATGACCTGCTCCCATATCTCGGGGTCGTCCAGATGGTCGCGCCAATCATCGACCAGGTAGCGGTCGAAAAGATGCCCCAGCCGCCTTGCCAGCCAGGTATCGGTATGGATGCCATTCGTGATATGGGTGATGGGCACGCTCTCCAACCGCCGTTCCGGCCAAATCGTTTGCCACATATTGCGCGCTACCCGCCCATGCAGCTCGGAAACTGCGTTGCGCAGTTCCGAATTGCGCAGCGCCAAAACGGGCATGCTGAAGGCATCCCCCCAGGATACTTTGTGGCGAGCAAGATCGACGAATTGCTCACGTGTCAATCCGAGCTCGGGCCATAGTTGTGAAAAATACTTATCCACCAACCACAGTGCAAATTCATCATTCCCGGCAGGCACTGGTGTATGTGTGGTGAAGATATTGGATTGGCGCACGCGGCTGGCGGCCTCATCATAGGTACGCCCGCCGGCGACCAGCTCACGGATGCGCTCGAGGATCAAGAACGCCGAATGCCCCTCATTCATATGGAATACTTTGGGGTTATAGCCCAGTATTCGCAGGGCGCGCAGCCCGCCGATGCCCAGTAATATCTCCTGGGAAATACGCATTTCCAAGTCACCACTGTACAACCGGGCAGATAGCATCCTGTCAATCGGCTTATTATCGGTGATATTGGTATCCAACAGGTAGAGCGGCACCCGTCCGACATGGATCTCCCAGATACGGGCGTGAACCTCTCGCCCCGGCAGCTCGACCGTAACTGTAATCGGCTGCCCATCTTCATTCAAGATGGGCAAGATCGGCAGGTCATCCAGCGGGTGTGTCACATAGCGTGCTTCCTGCCATCCGTCCTCAGTTATACGCTGTTTGAAATAACCTTCCGAATAATACAGCCCCATTGCAATGAATGGCAGCCCCAGATCGCTGGCTTCTTTTACATGATCGCCGGAGAGCACCCCCAACCCCCCTGCGTAGATCGGGAAGATTTCATGCAGGCCATACTCCATAGAAAAATATGCGATCGGCCGATTGCGCAGATGAGGGTAGTTTTGATTGAACCAGGTGTCTTCGCGCGCCATGTACTGGTCAAATGAGCGCATGATACGGTCGTAAAACTCCAGGAAATAGCGGTTGTTCGTCGCCGCGTTCAGGCGCGCCCGTTCTACCTGACGTAGGAAAACAATCGGATTGTGACCTACGCTCTCCCATAATTCCCGGTCAATGCGGATAAATAAGCGCTGCGAATCAGGATTCCAGCTCCACCACATGTTATAAGCCAGTTCGCTCAGGCGTTGAATCCGCTGCGGCAGGCTAAAGTCGTTTGGCACTTGTGTACGAAATTGATACATTTAAGATTCCTTATGACGAAATGAGTGCTCGGTTATTCCAGGCTCGGTAAACATTTTCGCATCGGTGATTACATCTCTGTTTCCAAAAAACCGACTTATGTTACCACAATCACTCTCTAGATCGATAGAGATAGATAAAATTATGTGGTTGCGGATAAAGAGTTTCGCCAGGTGTCAGATTTCTTCATAAGCTGTGTATATGATTCGGTCGGGTTCACCATCCAGAAATTCAGCCAATACCTGCCCTTCCCACACCTTCCAGTTCTCCGGATATTCTTCAGGGCTAATTGGCTCATCGACCGGTCCCCACAGAGTCTCCCAGGCATCCAGACTCAAATAGACCCAGATAGCCGCGTAATGGTCCCGGCGAGCGCCCCGCAACCCCCGTATGAAATGGTACCCGACCAGTCCCGGCAGCTGAAGAAGCCCCTCACGCTCAGCCTGGTGAATGGCGCTTTCAAAGGCTGCCTCATCAACTCCAGGCTTTAAGGTATATTCGTGAACGCTTATCACGCGCCCCATCTGTATACTAATCGATCCTTTGATTCACACCTGCTGGTAGCTAGCCCTCCCCCACTTCATGGCGCAGATTCATCTCCAGGTCTGGCGGCAGCTCATTCCAGGGGAGGTCTAACAGTGCGCCTTGCAGCGCGTAGAGCATGTTCAACGACACCTTATCCGGAAATGCTTCTTTTGTTCGATGATAAGCCTCAACCGCACCTACTTCTGACAGATCTTCAGCAGTCTGGATGCCCACGGCTTTTAGCCATTGGGCACTCTTCGGTCCAATATTACGCAGTGAAATCAGCGATGCCATTCCTTGTACTTACCTCTCTAAAGAATTTTATATCTCCGAAACTGGCCAGTTGGGGAGCGCATCCATCTCCAGCCCATCACGCTGACCGTTGATATATCGGTAGTAACCTGCTGCAGCGATCATTGCCGCATTATCCGTACACAGCTCGATGGGAGGGACGTGCACGGGAAGTGTGGATTGAACTTGCATCGACTCGCGCAGCGCCTTGTTGGCCGATACACCGCCCGCCAAAAGGATGTCCTTCACCTTAAACGCCGAGGCTGCCCGCATGGTTTTTCCCACTAACACATCCACCACGGCCTCCTGGAAACTGGCTGCCAGGTCAGGCACAGGCAGAGGTTGGTCCCGGCCTTCGATCTTTCGCACCTCACGCATTACAGCCGTCTTCAGACCGCTGAAGGAAAAATCCCAGGTGTCTTCCAGCCAGGCACGCGGGAAATCGAATGCCCGCGGGCTGCCGATCTCTGCAACCCTTTGGATCGCTGGTCCGCCTGGATAATCCAGCCCCAGCAGACGAGCGACTTTATCGAATGCTTCACCCGCAGCATCATCCAGAGTCGCTCCCAGGCGCCGGTACTGCAGATGGTCTTCCATCAGGATCAGCTCTGAATGCCCTCCAGAGACGATCAATGCCAGCAGCGGGAAACGCGGCTCCCGGTTTGGCTCTGCATCCACCGAGTACAACCAGGCAGAATACAGGTGAGCTTCCACGTGGTTCACTCCGATCAGCGGTAGATGGCTGCCTAATGACAATCCTTTGGCGACGTTTAGACCAACCACAAGGGACCCTGGTAAGCCAGGTCCGCGCGTAACCGCGATGGCATCCACGTCCTTCAATGTCAGGTGAGCCTGATACAGGGCCTGCTCCACGATAGCATAGATCGTCTGGATATGCTGTCGTGAGGCCACTTCAGGGAAGACCCCGCCATATTGTGCGTGGAGGTCGGCCTGGGAGGCAACCAGGTTGGACAAGATCACGCGCCCGTCTTCAACCACTGAGGCGGCTGTCTCATCACAGGAAGTCTCGATACCCAGTATTCGCGCCGGCGGCAGCGGGTCATTTGAACTTGTTGCGCTCATCTAGCCTCCCTTTTCATCAGCTTTTTAGCGGCAATACCAGATCGAGCGGGTATTCTGCCAGCACTTCGAGCTCCCCATCGGGTCTGACCCAGACAGTATCTTCCAGGCGTACCCCCATCCCCCGTTCCGGGTAATACAGCCCGGGTTCAATGGTCACAACCGAGCCAGGCAGAAGCCTGTCCGCAAGATTGGCGCTGGTGCTGAACGCCGGCCGTTCATGGACGTGCAGACCAAGTCCGTGTCCTAAGCTGTGTACGTATCCATCTTCCGTCTGGGAGTTTTTCATTATGGTCGGGTGGTTCCGCTCTTCGAAGAGCTCGCAGGTCCGACGCTGATATTGTGGGCACTCCTCGCCGGCTTTTAACTCACTCATGATCTGAAGGTAAACAGCCAGAACGTCCTCATATAGGGCAAGTGCCTCATCCGAGGCGTATCCCAGGCACCAGGTGCGGGTGAAATCGTAGAAATATCCTCCTCCCTGCTCGCAGGGGAAGATATCGTAAATGATCGTTTGTCCCAAACGCAGAGCGTCCTGGGGTGTGCCGGCGCTGTGAGGGACTCCGGCATCCCTGCCAATCGCAAAGATCACACCTTCTGGAGCTTCTGAACCCTGCTCCAAAAGCCATTGGTTGATGCGCTGCTTTACATCCCCAATCATAACTGGTCTGCCATCAGGGAAGACCAGGACATCGTTCTCAACGCGTTGAGAGGTTAAGAACTCCGCTGTTTGTCCAACAACAGACACCGTAATCTGTCCCATCCGTCTGATTCGTTCGACCTCAGCCTCATCTTTGGTCGCCATTGCAGTCAGCAGAACCGTATCACCCACTTCTCCTACGACGGTCAGACCGGGCATGGCTTCCTGTAATCCCGAAAAAATCCCGTAGGTATATCCCGCATCCACTTTTCCATAAACTGCCAATCGCCCGGATGTAATGCCCAAATCGCTGAGCATCTCCTTATAACGCAGGATGGTCGCCTCCCTAACATTGCCATCAGTCTGCTTCAGGAGCTCACTGTATTTATAATCCGCCAGATTCCGAGTGTGAAGACCTGTCTTTGAAGCCTCATCTCGCTCCATAGAGTTGTGAAACAGGACCGGGGTAGACCCGCGCACTTTGATCAGATCAGCGTTGGAAATATGACCCCCGCCGGTGAAATAATACATCGCAGGATTGTGCTGGGCAGGACCGGTCACCAACAGGGCATCCAACTGGTTGGCTTCCATTAGTACGTCGATATCACTCTTCATATTTCTCTCCAACAAAGCCTTTGTTCTGAAGTGTTTGGGAGTTCTTCTCCTCCCATATTACAGCGTTGATTTCCAACTATCGGTATATTATAAAATGCCGCGCAGTCCTGCCAGCATTGTCTCTTCTTCCTCGGGCAGCACAGTGCGAGGGTCGAGCAGCACCGCATCGTCCTGGGAGCGTGCGATCACAGGAGGGTTAAGATTGCGCAGCTTCTCCAGGAACCGTTGATGATTGCGCACACGAAGCGCCAGCAAAAATGTGGGCAGTGTCTCACCCGGCAGGCTGCCACCACCAACCGTCGATTCTCCGGAGACCACTTCTCCGATACCAATTTCGTTCGCCCATCGCTGGGCAACCAGCCTGATCTCATCCGATTGCAGCGCGATCATGCGCCAGACCGGGATATTCTGGATGGCCTCATCTTTCAGGTAATGCAGCAAAGTGGCAGTGAGCGCTGAGAGACAGAGCTTATCGGCACGGATTGCGCGTGCCAGGGGATGCTTTTTCAGCTTTGCGACCAAGTCAGCCCTGCCAACGATGATCCCTGCCTGCGGACCTCCGAGAAGCTTATCCCCCGAGAAGCACACCAGGTCTGCTCCCGCCTGAAGCGATTCCTGCACCATGGGCTCGTGCCCCAGCCCATACTGGGCGGTATCCAGCAGAGAACCTGAGCCGAGGTCATCCAGCAGAGGGATGCCGACAGCTCTGGCAACCTGGGCAATTTCATACAGCTCAGGTTCGCTGGTAAATCCGACGATCTGGAAATTCGACCGGTGGGCGCGCATGAACAGCGCCGGTTTATCTACCAAGGCAGCCTCGTAATCGTGCAAATGCACCCGGTTTGTGGTGCCCACCTCGACCAGCCTGGCGCCAGACTGCTTCATAACGTCTGGTATGCGAAAGCCGCCACCGATCTCTACTAGCTGCGAGCGAGCGATGACCACCGCTCTGCGCCGGGCCAGGGCGGTCAGCACCAGCATCACGGCGGCAGCATTATTATTCACCACAACAGCAGCTTCCGCACCGGTCAACCGGCTGAGCAGCCCCTCAGCATGGGAAAGCCTCGAGCCGCGTTTGCCTTTCTTTATATCGTATTCGAGATTGGTATAACCGAGAGCGGCCTGCCTGGCAGCCTGCACAGCCGCGCGGCTGAGCGGAGCCCGACCGAGATTGGTGTGCAGGATTACTCCGGAGGCATTGATGACCGGCAGCAGGGTGGGTTTCACGGTCTCTTCGACTATTCTGCGCGTTTGCTCGACCAGTTCACTGCTATCTGGCACATTGCCTGTTTGTGGGTAATTTTGCCTGGCTTCCTCTAAGGCCTGCCGGACCGCAGCCAGGGTAAGCGGTCGCCCGTAGGCGGCGGCTAATTCCAGCACATCAGGAGATTGAAGGATTTGCTCAACGGAAGGAAGAGAACGCAAAGAATCCATAGAACTCGATTTGCAGCCTATTGTATCAGCCTGCCTGTACAGGTACGGATAAGAAATGCTTGAAGCGGTCTATGGGCTGCTTTCCGGCTTCCACTGGCTCCGCTCGCGCAATCTCAGCAGCCATTCAATTATCACAAACCCTAAAAGCAGCAGCAATGCCAAGGCTGGGGTCAGGACTCTACCAATTTGCAGCCACGCAAGCGTCGGAAAATAGATCCCTACCCACAATGCCTGCCGTAGGATTACGGAACCAGTTGGTGGAGGAGTGCTCGGAAACCGGCGGTTCAGGAACGCCATCGCCGGCAAGGCAGTACCGGTGATTGCCAAAACGCTCAGGAAGAAAAATAGCCAGCGCGGGCCGACAGTTGGGCGGGTGAAAATCACCAGATATATCAGACCGCCCCAACCAACCAATGCCAGGAATATGGCAGCAGGCAGGAACTTCCTTACCGGGGGTGAGATTATTGAATCCATGGCAGTTTATTATTTTGATCCTACATATCGTCGACTCTGGTCTCCAGATTGACCAGCTGCTGGCGAATGCTATCGAAATTCGACCGGGCATCATTCAATTTGGTTTTTTCGGCACGCACGAAGCGTGTGTAAGGAGCAACCGCATCATTGATCTGCTGGATGCTGCGGTTTATCTCCTGGTTGAATTGTTCATGGAGAGACTGCACCAGCTGCTCGCGCATCTGTCCGATCTTCTCCCGCATCTCAATTTTGGCTTGCCTGCGCCTGGCCGGAATGATGAACAGCCCAAGAGCAGCCATCAGACTGGCAAGAAGCACACCGGTTACGTCTGCGGCAGCCGTTGTGGCCAATATTGCAATTATTGTTCCCAGACCGACCGCACTGACCTCAGCTGCAGCAAGTGCGGCGACTGCGCTCTGGGCATTGGCCGCGATCGTCTCAGCTTCCCTTTCCCGGTTATAAGTCTCTACCACTTGATGGGTGTCCCTGCCCAGCTCATCGATCAGCCGCTGCCTGTCATGGTGGAAACCGCTGCCCACTGCATCTCCGACAATACGATCGCGGTGCTGCCGGCGGCGTTCGGCCAAATGCTCCATGACCGCCTGCCATTGGCGCAGGTCTGAATCCACCAGCCAATCGATGAGTTCCGCCACTTTTCGCTCGATCTGCTGAGGCGTGTCGGCAACAACAACCTGGGTGAACTCCCTCTGTATGCGATCCTTGTTGACCAGGTCGAAAATGCGTCCCAGCCGCAAGGTTTCATCGAAATAATCCTGCCCACGCTGCTCCATTCCTAGAAGCAGATTGTCGATATCCGCCATGCGGAATTCGAAATCCCGGGTCATGTCTTCTCGGTAGATCGCCAGCTGGGATTCGACATCTTCCAGCATGGCAAAATCCGCGCTCAACAGGTTAAGGCGCTCTTCGATTGTCTCAAGATATTTTTCAACCAGATGCTTACCAACCCCTAAGGGATTTAGAAACTTCAACCGCAAGCGACCTGTCTCGTCCAGCGTGTTCTGGATGAAGTCCTCTAGAGAGCCAAAGCGGCTGTCAATCCACAGTTCAGGCTCACCCAGCTTGGCTCGCTGCGCCAAGCGGGCGCTGACAGGGAATATCTCAGGTGTGATGCCGACCAGAGCGCGAGAGTTTTCGGCAATAAAACTCTCTACCTGGGAAAGCTCGTCCTCATCCTGAAAAAGGTCGATTTTATTCAGCACGACGACAACTTTCTTGCCCCACTCGCGGATGCGCTCTAAAAATGCCCGCTCGCTCTCCGTGAACGGGCGATCTGCTGAAGTGATAAAGAGCACCAGATCGGAGCGGGGAACGAATTGTGAGGTGATCTCTTCATGTTTGCGGATAATGGCATTTGTGCCTGGTGTGTCGACGATGCTGATTTCGTTCAGCATCTCCAGAGGGGCGGTGACGGTGTATATATCCCCATTCTCGACCACACGAGCTTGCTCTTCGCCATAACGAAGCACCTGGATATGTGTGGTGGTCGGCGTAACGCCTTCCTTTAACATTTTCTGCCCTAAGAGAGCATTGATAAAGGCGCTCTTTCCGGCGTTGAATTCCCCAACCACGACAAGTAAAAACAGCTCATCGAGCTGTCTTATAGACTGCGCCAGGGCGACCTCATCAGCCTCTTCGGCTCCAAACTGCACCAGACCAACCCGCAGGTCGTTCAGCAGGTTGCGCTCGTCAGCCAGAATGGCTTCCTGTACCTTATTGAGAATTCGCATATATGTCCTGGGCTGAATTATAGCATCCCCCAAGAGGAGGGTCAACGAATGGTTTACGGCGGAGATCGCGTTTCTATACCCCGTTCAGCGAGCCCGGAACAGGCGAGCCCTCATATTCCCATTCGCCGAGGTGAGCAGTGCCAGACCGGAGAAGATCAGCAAAATTCCCAACGCGGCAGTCACGGTCAGAGTCTCCCCGAGCACGACCACTCCCAAGAATCCTGCGGTCAGGGGTTCAGCCAGGGTCAAGGTGGCCGCGGTTGCCACCGGTACCAGCTTCAACCCCTGAGCGAAGAGCGAATACGCTATGCCCACGGTAATCAGCCCAAGATGGATGGCAACCGCCATTCCGCGGGGGGTGAGCAGCCAACTCAGGTCAACTGCGAGGAGCAGCGGTAGGATAAGTATCGTCCCCAGGTTAAATGTGACCGCCATCACGGCTTGCGGCTCTCGTTCTTGGAGCAGGCCTTTGCTCACAACGGTAAAGACAGCGTAAGCCGCCCCTGCCCCGATCGCCAGGATGATCCCCCCAGCATCGATCTGGATGCTCTCACCGGCTGCGACCAACAGCCCGCAGCCAATCACGGAAAGGACAGTTGCACCTGCCCAGGTCCTCCCTGCTCGCTCACCGCGTACCAGGAAACCGATCCCCCCAGCCAGGATTGGAGAGCTGCCGATACCGACAATCGTGCCAACTGCCACCCCTGTCCTGGCGACACCGGCAAAAAACAGCAGCTGGTATGCAGCCATGCTGGCGCCGGCGATCAGGGTAGTGAGAAGTGGCCAGCGTCCGGCCTGACGGAGTGAGCCGCGCAGCAATGCGATGACCAGTAGGATCACGCCGCCGAACAGCAAACGGACAGCTCCGATACTCGCTGGTTGAGCTCCAGGTGGAGCCAAAGCCTGGGCTGTTCCAGTAGTACCCCACAGAACCGCAGCAACCAGGACCAGCCAGGTCCCCCGGCCCTGAAAAGGTTCAGCGCTCAATCGTCCGCCAAGTTAAATTTTTGGTTAGAGATGCGACAAACATGCATTTGTGATCTTTGACATTTTATCATGCGCAAGGTATAATCCAATTTCGCGGGTGCTCTCAGAAGTCTATGGGATATCCCGCATTATCTTGAGAAATCCGGCTGCTGGAAGTATGTATCCAAAAAATATGCGTTTTCAGCACCGAACGAGTTTATGATTTGGAGATCAGTGCTATGGATACAGAAATAGTAGCTGCCACTGAAAGCACAGAGAGCATCAGTATACAAGACCTGAAACGGAAGATGAAGGTAACCGGTAAGGTTGTTAAGACCACCCTGGCAGGGGCGGTGGTCGATATTGGCGTATCTGTTCCCGGAGTAATCCATATATCTCAGCTCCAGGCCGAAGCAACAAACCGGGTGGAAGACGTCGTCCAGCCCGGCCAGGAAGTCGAGGTCTGGATCAAGCGTGTAGATCTGAAGAAGAACCGCATCGAGCTGACGATGATCCCGCCGCTGGATCTTGAGTGGCGAGAGATTGAGAAGGGGATGGTTCTTAAGGGTAAGATCACCCGGCTGGAGAAATTCGGTGCCTTTGTCGATATCGGAGCAGAACGCCCGGGGTTGATACACATCAGTGAGATGACTCACGGGTATATCAAGACCCCCGGTGAAGTTGTGAACGAAGGTGAAGAAGTCGAAGTTAAGGTGCTGGATTATAACCGCCGCAAGAAGCAGATCAAGCTGAGTATGAAAGCGCTGGAGGAAAGCCCAATCCAGGCAACCAGATCATCCCAGCCGCGGAAGGCAAAAGATAAAGAACCTGCGCCTGAAATCGAACCCGAAGAGCCCGTACCGACGGCGATGGAGGTTGCCCTGCGGGAGGCAATGGAACGCAACAAAACCCAGGAAAGCCCTTCCCAACCGAAAAGCCGGCGGAAATCTTCCCTCGATGAGAATGAAATGGGTGATATCCTCAACCGGACGCTGGAAAACAAGGTGCAGTCAACGAAATAACCGCACGAATTACAATCCGCTCTAACCGGGGCTGTGCCTGCTAAAACACCCCCAACTCTCTCCCGAGTGCGTAAGTCTTATATGTAATAAAAAGCCCCCTCTTTACAGAGGGGGCGATGATGCAGCCGTCTGGCGAAAGGGGAGAACACGCCAGACAAGCCGCAGCATCTCGAAGCTGTTCGGTATAATTATACCGATGGTTCCCGCAATCTTTCTCGATCGCGATGGGGTAATTGTCGAAAACAGCCCCAATTATATTCGCTCCCAGGAAGAGTTAGCCTACATTCCAGGCTCGCTTCACTCCCTGGTTGAGATGCGGGACAGTCCATATAAAATTGTTGTTGTTACCAACCAGTCAGCGGTCGGGCGAGGCATAATCTCCGCTGAACTTGCCGGACAGATCAACGACCGGGTGGTAGATGAAATCCATCGTGCGGGAGGGCGGATCGATGGCAGCTACATGTGCCCGCACTCGCCCCAAGAAGCATGCTCTTGCCGAAAACCTGCTCCTGGTCTGCTGCTGCAGGCAGCCGCAGAGCTCTCCATTGACCTGCCGCGATCGTTCATGATCGGTGATGCCATCAGCGATTTGCTCGCCGGTCAGGCAGCAGGTGTGCACAAGTTATATCTTGTGCGCACGGGACGAGGAGCTGCGCAGGAGAGGCTCCAAAAACCCGATGGATTGACCTATCAGGTTGTTAACGACCTCACCGCCGCCTGGCGTTCAATTTTGGGAAACCCGTAACCTGTATCCGATTCTTTTATCGCTTTGCAGATAAGATGCTCGAGCATCAGGTGGATGTCTTCGACATGCTCGATGCAGTCGCTTGGGACGTGGATGTCGATATCAACCATATTCCGCAGCCGGCCGCCATCGAAGCCCGTCATACCGATGGTCATCGCCCCCATCCTGTTCCCCAATTCGATCGCATTGAGTACGTTGGCTGAGTTGCCGCTGGCCGAAATCCCGATGACGATATCGTCTGCCTCAACAAAACTGGCTAACTGCTGGGAGAACACGTTCTCATAACCTTCATCGTTCGCCAGGGCGGAGAATATCGCCATATTATCCGTCAGCCCAATTACACGGAAGTTCGGCATGTCCGGATGGCGGGTATTCTTGGCGAGGTCACACACAAAATGCGTTGCAGTCGAGGCACTGCCGCCATTCCCCATAATGAATACCTGGCGGCGTTCTGTACGGGCTTCAATCAGCAGGTCAATTGCTTCCTGAATTTTCGCCTTGGGTAATTGATTCAAGGTATCTTGCAGATCAATAAGATATGTATCGACCGGGTCGCTCATAAATCCTCCGGGATTACCGATAAGTTTCTATCCATGTACACACTCACAAGGCCTGTTTCGAGTGTTGCGGCACGAAGACAAGGCAGCCTGAGGTTGGTACCAAATCGAATATACACCCTTGCTATCTATGGCACTCTTCCATATTAATATGCGCCGCGTTTCTTGAGTACAGCCGGGATGGTCTGCGAAAGAAGCTGCAGGTCCAGCCAGATCGTCCAGTTGCGGATGTAATGCATGTCGAAGCGCACCCGCTGTTCGTAAGTGACGTCCGAACGCCCGCTGATCTGCCACAAGCCGGTGATGCCCGGTCGAACGGTCAGCAGATTGATATCCCACTGGTCGTATTCCAGGATCTCCTCAGGGCTGATCATCCGCGGACCCACCAACGACATTTCATTTCGCAGTACGTTGACCAGCTGGGGCAGCTCATCTAGGCTGGTTTTCCGCAAGAAGTGCCCGATCTTTGTCACACGCGGGTCATCCTTCAGCTTGTGATTGCGCGCCAGCTCCTCTTGCAGCGCCGGATGAGCTTGCAGGATCGCATCTCCGTTCTCATACATCGTGCGAAATTTGAAGGCATCAAACTGCTTGCCATTCACGCCCATTACTCGCCTGCGATGGATGACAGCGCCTGGCGAGCTTAGCTTTACTGCGATTGCCAGCCCGAGTAATACAGGTGAGAGGAATATCAATAAGGGGATCGTCAGGCAGTAATCCAGTGCCAGCTTCATCGCGCTGTCGATACCGGATAAACGAACCTGGTTGACTTCGACCAGCGGAACGTAGGCAAATTCTTTAACGGTCAGCCCGGTGGTGATAATTTCGTACAGACCGGATGACATCCGCACGCTCACACCACTGGCAACTCCATAGTTCTTGAATATCTCCAGCAGTCCATCCCGAGAGGAAAATGCACTCGATGCCAGGATGATCTCTTCGACATTATATTTATTGACGATCGTCCCCAGGTCATCCAGCGTTCCAAGGCAGTGCAGGTGTTCAACCACTTTATCGCCCGCATTTAACTTCTTATCGATAAACCCCAGGATATGGAAACCGGACGTCTTCCAGCTCGTCAATTGCCTTGCCAATGAGAGACCTTCGTCATTCGCACCGATGATCACTGCCGGTGCAAGGAAATATCCTTCCTCGCGCAGCATATAGATGACCCGGCGGAGTAAGAAACGGCTCAGTGCAACCAACAAAAAGGAAAGCGACCATGAGATCACCAGCCAACCGCGAGCCAGGACGAACTCGGGCAGCAAGAACCCGGCTGCAATGACAATGAACGCCCCAATAGTTGTCGCGTTGAACAGCAGTGAATACTCGCGCGGTACCCCCCAGCAGGTTCTTACGGTTATACAACCCGCTGAACGCATAGATAATAATCCATGCCGGGATCAATAACATTACGATCGCTTGATAGTAACCCACTGATGGAACCGCATCCTGCTGGAATAACGCGAAGCCGGTCTCAAAACGCAAGACATACGCGAGACGGAAAGCCACTGCAAGCATGACCAGATCGTTCAATACCAATCCGAAAATATAGAGACGCCACTGTACCCTGCGCGGTAGGCTGCGAGATGCCCGCTGCACTTTATTGGTCAGTGGAGTATCGACATAAGCATCAGTCCTATGTATCGTTGATTGCATATTTCCCCTTGTTCTTCCCAATACGCTTGGGCGCTTTGTACCCGTCAAAAACCACCTAATTAGATAATAATGGTCGTTTCTTCTAAGCCTAATTTATTCACTGCAATGCGGCAGAGTTTCGATAGCAGAGAGACATTATTGGCCCCTTGTCTCACTAATATGCTCGTAATTGTTCTAAAGCTGGATGGATTGTGTGCGGAGTCTCTCAGCTCCTTACACATTTCGTTCCATAAAGCAAGCGAATTTGCCAGCTAAAAGCGACCACCCTGTTGTCCAGCATGTTAAGCTTTCCATGTTTAGGCCAGGAAAGTTTACCCACATATTCCTGGTGATAAATATGCTATCAGGTTTAATGGCCGGAGTCAATAACCCAAAAGGACTACTTAAAGACTAATCAGCAAACGCAGAAAGCCGCCTAGTGAAAGGCGGCTTTCTGCGTTCATACTGGTGATTATGCTTCCCTGAACTCTCCTTCAACAACCTCACCTTCATCATCAGGGGTGGTATGGCTACCATTGCCATTCCCGCCTGAAGAATAACCAGGGGCAGAGGCATATCCACCGGCAGGATCGAAGCCAGCCTGCCCTTGAGAGGCGTAAAGCTGCTGGCTCAGTGCGTGAAAGGCGTTCTGAAGATTCTCGACTTGTTGTTTGATCTTCTCAGTGTCATCTCCCAGAACCGTCTCACGTAGCGCAGATAACTGGCTGGTGATTGCCTGGCGGTCGTTTTCCGGGACCTTATCGCCCAGTTCATTCAGGGTCTTCTCGGTCTGGTAGATGATGCTATCGGCAGTATTGCGTACTTCGATCAATTCTTTACGGCGGCGATCTTCAGTCTCATGTTGACGCGCTGCCTCTACCATCTTATCGATCTCAGCCTTGCTCAGATTCGTGGAAGCAGTGATGGTTACGCTTTGAACGACACCGGTGGCTTTGTCTCGAGCGCTCACATTAATGATGCCATTCGCATCGATATCGAATGTAACCTCTACCTGAGGCATCCCTCGTGGGGCTGCAGGAATACCATCCAACCGGAAGCGACCCAGGCTCATATTATCGGATGCCATCGGCCGCTCGCCCTGCAGTACATGTATATCGACTGCAGTCTGGTTGTCATCTGCTGTCGAGAAAACCTCACTGTTCTTCACCGGGATAGTGGTATTCCGTTCAATCAGAGTGGTCATGACACCACCCAATGTCTCGACCCCAAGCGACAGCGGGGTGACATCGAGCAGAAGCACGTCTTTGACCTCACCACCTAAAACCCCTGCCTGGATAGATGCACCAACTGCCACTACCTCGTCCGGATTAACACCCTTGTGAGGTTCTTTATGAGTTAACGATCGTACTAGGTCCTGAACCATGGGCATCCTTGTCGCTCCACCCACAAGTACAACCTCATCAAGAACGGATTCCCTCAACCCGGCATCGTTCAAGGCTGCCTCGAAAGGTTCACGCAGCCTGGTCACCAGTGTCTCGCTCAACCGCTCGAATTTGGACCTGCTCAGGGTCAGCTGCAGGTGTTTCGGTCCGGATGCATCGGCAGTGATATAAGGCAAATTGATCTCGGTCTCAACCACGCTGGAGAGCTCGATTTTAGCTTTTTCGGCTGCCTCGCGCAATCGCTGCAGTGCCTGGCGGTCTGCTCTCAGATCGATGCCTTGCTCGCGCTGGAATTCATCTGCAACAAAGTTTACGATCCGCTCATCCCAATCATCACCACCCAGGTGAGTATCTCCGTTGGTGGCTCTTACCTCAACCACACCATCACCAACGTCTAGGATGCTGACATCGAATGTCCCACCACCCAGGTCGAAAACGAGGATCGTCTCGTTTTCCTTCTTATCCAATCCATAAGCCAGGGCTGCTGCGGTCGGTTCATTAATAATGCGCAGAACTTCCAGTCCTGCGATCTTTCCAGCATCCTTTGTTGCCTGTCGTTGGCTGTCATTGAAATATGCCGGCACAGTGATGACCGCCTTTGATACAGGCTCACCCAAATAAGCCTCGGCATCTGCTTTGAGCCTGGCAAGGATCATAGCTGAGATCTCCTGCGGGCTGTACTCGCGCCCTGTCACCGGGATTTTCACCCGCGCTGTCACCCAAATCGCCTGCAGCCACCTGGAACGGGACCATCTTCCTTTCAGTTTCTACTTCATCATACCGGCGCCCCATAAAGCGCTTGATTGAAAAGATCGTATTCTCTGCGTTGACCACAGCCTGACGCTTGGCTGTCTGCCCGACCATGCGTTCGCCATTTTTATTAAATGCAACCACAGATGGCAACAAACGCGTTCCCTCAGCGGTTGAGATCACTGTTGGGTCTCCGCCCTCAACGACTGCCACGACACTGTTTGTCGTCCCCAGGTCTATACCGATAATTTTTGACATTATGTACTCCTTTCAAAACTAACTATTCGATAAATTGTCCATCGATTAATGCTACCTATATAGGTTACCTGGTGAACGCAAGAAATGCGTTAACAATATATAGAAAAGATATCAACATTCAAACTAAATGCAAAGAACTTGACATCTGCCGGCAATTTATATATAGGAGAAGCAAAAAATGCTAAATCTCTTTCAGCGAATCACCTAAGATACCATCCCATTTTTTTCAATAAAAAATACATCAAAGTGGGGTGGTTGGCTATCTAACTTGCTAAAAAACCAGTTTTAGTGGGGGATGATGCAGAAAACAGGGCTTCTGACTCACCATATTTTGAGCCTCATGCAAATTCCATGCCAGAATATGCCAGAATCAGGAATATCATTTACTCATTAATCCAAATTCCATCCCATAGGAATATTTAAGAAACAAGATTTGTCCCACAGGATCAAGGCTGCACCCATCCGGTAATACCGAAAGATATGGGGGGTATGGCTGGAATCCACCCAACCCTTGGGGGAGAAAGTATGGGGAAACAGCTTCGGATAGTCATCGATTGACCGGGCGTAGTTTTAAGATTCGCCAACCTTAAAGTATTTGTTTTTTTTAGATTACCGTAGGGTTATTGTATTGTACATTTAGCACTTCTTCTGCTAGAATGTTAGTGGCGCACGGGAGCTCCAGAAGATCGGGGGGTTGACATCCGCATACTGCGCCATGACCTAATCTAATTGGTTGTTATAGATATTTTACTCCCAAGCTCTGCTGACGCTGCAGCAGAGGCGATGTACCTTGACGTCTCAAATCTCTTCTTGAGGAGAAGAAATTGATGAAAGCCGAACAAGCCTGGCAAGCAACACTTGGACAGCTACAATTGGAGATGCAAAAAGCGGCCTATGATACCTGGGCGAAGGACGCTGAGCTTATCTCTTACGAAGATGGCGCTTTTATAATCGGTGTGCACAATGCCTACGCCCGAGATTGGCTTCACAGCAGGCTATCCAGCAAGGTAACTCGCCTTCTTACCGGACTGATGAATCGCTCGGTCAGCGTGCGTTTCATCGTGTGGCAGGAAAATCCAAATCGTGACGAATCGCCCGAACAGGTGCTGGATGATCCGATTGAGACAACCACCCAACCGGAGGTCGCAAACCTAAACAGCCGCTATACTTTTGATAACTTTGTCGTTGGACCGAGCAATCGCCTCGCTCACGCGGCCTCACTTGCAGTGGCTGAGAATCCTGCTCTGGCGTACAACCCGCTCTTCTTATATGGCGGCGTCGGTCTGGGTAAAACGCATATGCTGCACGCGATAGGGAACATGAGTCTGCAACGCGGTCTGCAGGTGCTATATGTCTCTTCAGAGGAGTTTACCAACGACCTGATCAACGCCATACGTTCGCACACAACACAGGCATTCAGGGAAAAATACCGCCGTATAGACGTCCTGTTGATCGATGATATCCAGTTCATCGCCGGCAAGGAATCAACTCAGGAAGAATTTTTTCACACGTTCAACACCCTGCACGGGCAAAATAAACAGCTTGTGATCTCTTCGGATCGTCCACCGAAAGCGATGGTCACTCTCGAAGAGCGCCTGCGCTCGCGCTTCGAATGGGGCTTGACCGCCGATATCCAGGCACCGGATTTCGAAACCCGGCTGGCGATCTTAAGGGCTAAATCAGACCGAGCCGGCTATAAAATACCGCACGAAGTGATGGAACTGATTGCCCGGCGCGTCCAGTCGAATATTCGCGAGCTGGAAGGTGCCTTGACTCGAGTCGCCGCATTCTCCAAACTCAGCGCACTGCCCCTTACACCTCACCTGGTCGAGACCGTATTAACGGATTTGCTGCCTCGTAAGACCCAGATCCAACCCGAGGAAGTCGTACGCAAAGTTGCCGATGTTTTCGGAGTAGCAATTGAGCGCATGCTCGGGCGAGAACGCACGCGGGAGGTAGCACTACCTCGCCAGATCGCCATGTACCTGCTGCGTGAGGAATCAAATATCTCACTGCCTCAGATTGGTGACACGCTGGGAGGGCGCGATCATACTACAGTCATGTATGGCTGTGATAAGATCGCTGACCTACTGGAACGAGATGACCGGCTGCGGCGGCAAGTTATAGAGATCCGAGAGCAGCTCTATGGGTATGCGGTTGTTGGGTGAAAGCTATCTCCGAAGCCTGGCATAAAGATCTTCGAACCAGACCCGTAATCTGACGATCCCGCGACCCCAGGTCACCACCATTGGTTCTGGGTCAAATTCTGGTTCCGGCCAGGGATCGAGATCGAGCATCTTCCGCAGCAGATAGCGGCTGATTAGATTGAGTGTGGCGACTACCGGTGCTGCCAGGATCAAACCTATAATCCCGATCAGGTTGGCAAAAATGATCGCTGCGACCAAAATTGCCGCCGGGTGCACGTTAAGCGTGATACCAAATACACGGGGGGATATGTAGTTGTCAAATACCTGGTCTACCAGCAGCAGTGTCAGGACAATCAAGGTCGCGTAATACGCCGGCGGAAGCCCGAAATAATTATCCACCTGGAAGAATGCCACCAACGCAGTCACTACAAGAGTGATAAACGGACCGATCCATGGTATTGAGCGTGCCAGACCGGCCATGATCGCAATACCGAATGCAAATCGCAACCCCATCGCATTCAGCAGGATCGAGTAGATGATAATAACAACCAGGATCAGGATAAGCTGCCCGCGCAAGAACGCATTCCAGATTACACGCAGCTCACTGCCCAGCCGTTGGATATCGTACTCATATCCCGGGATATCCACAGAGGCTATCTGCCCGGGAAATTTCCCCGCTTCGGCTAGTAGGAAATAAGAGATCAGCAGGATAAACAGCCCCCAACCCAGAGTTGCCGCTGCGCTGCCTGCAAAACTTCGGATAATATTGGCTGCCTGCCCCAGCAAAGTCTGTAAGGTCGACAACACCTCATTGGTGAGCGCTTCAACATCCATCAGCTCACCGAAGCTGATGGATAACGGTCCAAATTCATAGACCTGTGTGGATATGGTGGCAATAATTTCCGGCAGGTCTCCGATAAACCGCTGAATAAATGCGATCAGGCTCTGCACCTGCTGGATAACAGCCAGCCCACTCAGCGTTAATAGACCCACGACGATGAAAACCACTACCAGGTATATTAAATTTACCGAGCTTCGCCAGGATATTTTGAGCTTCTCGCTGACCCGCTTTGCCAGAGGGAATAAGAAGTAGGCCAGCACGAAGGTCAAGATCAACGGACCGATGATCCGGCGGAACCAGACCAGCAGCACCCCGATGATGGCAACAAAAGAAATGCCGACAACCGTCTTGGTCATCGATGACCATCTTGGCGAGCGATCAGATGAAGAGTTGTCTGTCATTCTGAAAGAAAAACGGTGATCAGCCAGGAGACCGAATCCCAGGCTTCACACCGCAGGTCTAATATCACCTCTCAGAGCAGCTCTTATAAGATGAAAGAGAGGATGATCAGCACAGCAAAGAATATCCCGGCGAGCAAGCCAATGCGTTTCAAGTCCTTAATGACATAAGAATAATCAGGGTTGAAGCCTCTGTCACCTCCCCGAGGTGCACTTGAACTTGTCTCTGCAGCCGGCTCGGGTGCATTTGCCGTGGCCGCCCGGCGTGCTTTGCGCTGTCTTCTACTTGACATACTAAACCTCCACGAACTGTTTTTGTTAGATCAGGTCAGTTCCCGCTGGATTGCAGCTGGGCAGCAACCACGATCCGCTGGTCATCCACCAGATATGGGTAGCAAGAGATGAGTGTTACCACCGGCTGTTTGGTCTGGTTCATCACCTCAACTGCAGTCGGTTCCACGATACTGGTATCAACGACTAAATAAGTGTAAGAGCGTTGGTTGGTAAACAAAACAATCTCATCACCCGGCTCCAACTGGTCCAGGTGTCGGAATATCTCTCCAAAAATATCGTTGTGTGCAGAGAGGACGATATTGCCTTCCTTTCCAGGGTTTGTGGTGCCAACATGCTGACCGACACCTTTCTTCAACTGTTCCCATCCATCACCCTGCACGACCGGTGCATCCACATTGATCGCCGGAATCTGGACGCGAATCGCTTGTTCCGGTCCCGGTGTCGGCACAGGGATGTTGGCTAAGGATTGCACCAGTGGACGCAGATGGTCCGGGATCTCCGCATCGTTCGGACGGGTCCCCCCCTCGTCATTTGGGGGAGTGTGCCCGGAAGGCAGCACCACTGCTACAATTAACGGCGTGGGAGTAAGGGTTGGCTGTTCCAGGGCAGATGCGACCTCCTGGTTGAGCTCTTGGATAAGGTTCACTCCGTTAAAAAGGATAAAAATAAAGCCGAGCACCGCCGCAACTTCTATGAGCAGCAATAAATAATCCAGGAAGCGGCGTTTGCGCGAGCGCGTGCCGGGTTCTCCCACCAAATCCCCATCATCGACCATAGGGCTGCTGTGGTAGTCTTCCAGCGAGCTTTCCATATCCGGTGCAATTACGACCGCCCTGCCTGTTCTCCGGAATCGTTCGAGGCGCTCCTGGCGCGCTGCACGGCGTTTCTCCACCAGCATCCAGCGCAGCTCATCCACCGATGGGTCGTGAGTCGACTTCTTCTTAGCCACGTCGTGATTATACCTTAACCAGACCCGGTCAAAAGGTCGCAACAGCCTCGCCTCGGGCTGCTTGGACACCCTGGACAGTGCCTCTTAAGTGATAATCCCGCCTTCAGTCAAACGCCTCAAATCCTCCAGCGCACTCAATATTTCCTCTTTAGTGACAGGACGCTCTCCATCCCGGTGCTGCAGCTCACCCGCACTGGCTTTCTCGACGGCTAACTCAGTAATCGTCATCTGGCGCTTCTGAGATTCCTTGACCAGGCTGGCACCTTGAGCATAGCCAATGAGCGGATTCAGGGCAGTCACAACGATCGCGTTCCGAGCCAGCCAGCCTTCAGCCTTTTCCCGGTTCACCTGCAAGCCGCTGACGCACTTGTCGGTAAAGGCACCCAGCGCGCCGATCATCACCTGCATACTTTCGAATAAATTATGGGCGATAACCGGCATCATCACATTCAGCTCGAGCTGTCCGGCCTGCGCCGCCAGCGCTATGGTATGGTCACACCCTTGAACGTGAAACATGGCCATATTGAGCATTTCTGCCAGCACCGGGTTGACCTTTCCAGGCATGATGCTCGAGCCGGGCTGAACGGCAGGTAAACGAAGCTCATCCAGACCTGTATCTGGCCCGGAAGCCAGCAGGCGGAAATCGTTGGCAATCCTCGTCAGCGTGATCGCAAGCGTCCGCAGCGCGGCTGAGAAGTCCGCTGCATCCGCCATCGACTGCATCGACTCGAACAAATCGTCTGACTCGGTTAATGCTATCCCAGTCTGCTTTGACAGCTGCTTCACCATTCGGGCATGATAATCAGGGTGTGCATTCAAACCCGTCCCAGTCGCAGTACCGCCGATCCCCAGGCGGCGCAGACCTTCCGCCGCGCGCCTGATCCGGACCGCGTCTCTTTCGACCGCTCTGGCATAACCACCGAACTCCTGCCCCATCCGAACCGGTACCGCATCCTGCAGGTGGGTGCGACCGGATTTAACGACCTCGTCGAATTCGATAGACTTCTTGCTCAGCTCGCTTGCCAGCTTTTCAACGCTGTCCAGCAGCTCATCCAGACGCCACAACGCTCCCAGCCGGATCGCGGTGGGGACCGTATCGTTGGTGGACTGCGCCATATTGACATGGTCGTTCGGATGAACCCGGTATTCGCCCAACTCTCCCCCGAGGATCTGAGTGGCCCGATTGGCGATCACCTGGTTAACATTCATGTTGTGACTGGTTCCGGCACCCGCCTGGAATGGATCGACGACAAACTGTTCATCCCAGCGTCCTTCAACCACCTCACCAGCAGCCTGGATGATCGCCTCAGCCAGTTCCGGATCGAGCAATCCCATCTCCTGATTGACTGCGGCGGCGGCCAGCTTGATGGATGCCATCGACCAGATAAAAGCCCGCCAGGGACGAAGCCCGGAAATGGGGAAGTTCTCAACAGCACGCTGAGTCTGTACGCCGTACAGCGCTCCGGATGGGACTTGCAGCTCGCCCAAAGAGTCCTTCTCTACTCGATATCGTTCGCTCATCATTCCAGCCTCCGTATCCACTTTGCACAATCCTGGATTGCATGGCATAATTTCTCTGCCGGGTGCCAAAGTCAGACAACCATTCTTTGTGAAAAGGTATTATAAACCTATGCTTATTCATAATGCATCGCAACTACTCACTCTGGCTGGCGGGCCGCAGCGTGGTGCAGACCTGGGTCGCCTGGAGATCATCGAAAATGGTGCGCTGCTCATCCAGGGTGAAGAGATCGCTGCGGTTGGCAGCAGTGTAGAGCTCCTGGAAGCTCATCCCGACGAGCCGAGCATTGACGCAGGCGGCAGAGTGGTGATGCCGGGCTTTGTAGACCCGCATACACATGTTATCTGGGTCGGTGACCGGGCAGGCGAGTTCGAAATGCGCTTGCAAGGCAAGTCTTACCTCGAGATTCTGGGCGCGGGTGGGGGCATCCTGTCCACGGTGCGCGCTACCCGCTCGGCGCCGCTCAGCCAGATGATCGATGAGACCCGTCCCAGGCTGCACAGCATGCTGCTGCATGGTACGACGACGGCTGAAGCTAAAACCGGTTACGGTCTGCACCTGGATACCGAGCTGCTGATGCTGCAGGCATTACTCACCCTGGATCGTGAAGGACCGGTTGAATTGGCAATCACCTTCCTGGGGGCACATGCAATTGCACCTGAGCACGAAGACCATCCGGACGCCTACACAGAAGAGATTTGCTCCCAAATGCTGCCTGAGCTCGAGGCATGGTGGTCCACAAATGCACACGCTCAGCCGCTGCCATTCGTGGATGTGTTCTGCGAAACCGGGGCGTTCGACCTGGAACAGTCGCGCCGTATTCTGCAGACTGCCCGCAGTCTGGGGTTCCCATTGAAGATCCATGCCGATGAGTTCGACAACCTGGGTGGTGCAAGCCTGGCAGCTGAGCTGGGCGCCGTCTCGGCGGACCATCTTGTGGCTACCTCGGAGGCCGATATCGCCGCCCTGGCAGCCAGCGACACGATTGCCGTCGCCCTGCCCTGCACGCCGTTTGGGCTTGCCGAAAGCCATTACACACCCACGCGGGAGATCCTCGCTGCTGGTGGGTTGCTCGCCATCGCCAGCGATCTGAACCCCGGCACTGCCTGGAATGAAAGCATGCAGTTTGCGATCGCACTGGCTTGCCGGTATCTGCGCCTCACCCCTGCGCAGTCCATCGCAGCGGCAACGATCAACGCTGCAGCAGCCATCAACCGCGCAGAAAGGATTGGGTCTATAGAACCCGGCAAACAAGCTGACATCCTCATCTTACAGGCAGCCGATTATCGCCACCTGGGCTACCGGTTTGGTACGAATTTAGTCGATACGGTGATTAAAAAAGGAAAAGTATATGCTGAGCCTGGACACAGCTCGCACATGGTACCCGGATGATGACCCGGTGCACGGCTACGACCATATCGTACGGGTTTACCGGACCGCCGAGCAGCTGGCTGCTGCAGAAGGTGCGGATGTAGATATTGTGCGAGCGGCAGCTCTGCTGCACGATGTTCAGGAGACCGGAGAGCAGGATGATCCTGCACCCGGAATCCCATCCAAGGCAGCTCTTGAGCCTGCTCAACGCAGCGACCACCACCGCTTTGCAGCCGTCTTCACCCAGCGGGTGCTCGAGGCGGAGGGCTGGTCTGAAGAACGCATCAACGCAGTTCAACACTGCATTCTCGCCCATCGATTCCGAGATGACATGGAGCAACCGATGACCCTGGAAGCTCAAGTGCTGTTCGATGCAGACAAACTGGATGCAATTGGCGCCATCGGCACGGCACGCGCGGTCGCTTATGCTGTCATGGATAAACAGCCAATCTATGCGAAACCGTCACAGCACTTCAATCAAACAGGTATATTGCAAGCAGGAGAAGCCCACAGCGCTTACCATGAATATATCTTCAAGTTGCGCAATATTAAGGAGCGCATGTTTACCAACAGTGGAAAAGCGCTTGCTAATCAAAGGCACAAATTGATGAGCGAGTTCTTCGACCAGCTGGAACGCGAAAGTGAAGCCAACGCCTGATACCTTACAGTTTTGTCTTGATCTGTGGACATCGATACAGGCTAAAATTACGCTATGAATATCCCCTACGGCCCAATCCTGATCGTCGAAGACGTGCCGAATATCCTGGAGCTGCTGACAATTACGCTGCAGTTCAAAGGATATCCGGTCATCGCCGCCACCAATGGTGAAGAAGCTCTCCAGCTCATCGGGCAAGAAAGACCCGCTCTGATCATTACCGATATATTGATGCCCAAAATGGATGGCTTCCAACTCGTACAAAAACTGCGTACAGATCCGAAAACATACCAGATCCCGATAATATTCCTCTCCGCGACTTATGTTACACCGGAGGACAAAGACTTCGCCATGAAATTAGGCGCGGCGCGCTTCCTGGAAAAACCGGTCGACACTGAGGATTTCCTGCTCACGATTGCAGAAGTGCTGATGTCTGGTATCGAAAATCCAGCCCCTCCGCTTGATTCGCGAGAATTTTATCTTGGCTACCGCGACCGGCTGGAGAGCAAGCTGCGCTACAAGAATTCCCAGATCGCCCGTGCCGAGCGCCTCTTGAAAGCACTACCAGAAAAACAGAAACAATCGTTTAATACGCTACTCGAAGAGTCGCGCAGCCAGCGCCAAGAGATAGAGGATGAGCTGCAGCAGCTTTACCAACTCCTGGAGCAGCACCCTCCCCATGATGCCTAATTTAAGTGAGCTTGAAGCGATAGCCCGCCAGGCGGGTCAAATTCTGCGCGACGGTTATGGCAAAGATATACAGATCAGCAGCAAAGGCACGATCGACCTCGTCACGGAGATCGATAAACGTTCCGAGAGCTATATCCTGGGTGAGATCCGATCGAAATACCCCAAACACCGCGTTCTGGCGGAGGAGAGCGGCGCACAGGCAGGGGACGAATGCTGCCTCTGGTATATCGATCCCCTGGATGGAACAGTGAACTACGCCCATGGCATCCCCGTGTTTACAGTCTCAATTGCCTTCCAGACAGGTGGCATAGTTGTCTTGGGGGTCGTGTACGATCCAATGCGGGATGAGCTGTTCAGTGCTGAACGAGGCGAAAAAGCGAAGTTGAATGGTGAGGAGATCAGCACCTCCAACATTACCGATCTGGACCACAGCCTGCTGGCAACCGGATTTTCTTACGATATCCGCACGAACCCGAATACCAATCTGGATAATTTCGCGCGTTTCTCACTGCGCAGCCAGGGAATCAGGCGGTTCGGGTCGGCAGCTTTGGATTTATGTTATGTAGCATGTGGGCGTTTTGAAGGTTACTGGGAGCTGCGTCTCAACGCCTGGGATATTGCAGCCGGAGGGCTGATCGCTGAAACCGCGAGCGCGCGAGTCACCGATATTCACGGGAAACCGGATTATCTCGCTGAGCCGCAATCCATCCTGGCCGCCAACCCTGCTCTGCACAGTTCTATGCTGGCTGTGCTCAACGAAACGGGTGAGGATTAAATTCTCCTGATCACTCGACGTCAGGATTGTGACGCAGCAAATCCGCTAGAGCCGGCAGGTCCACACGAGCGGTCATATCCAGACTCAAAGGTGTAACCGAGACCACACGCTTGATGAGCACGGCGTAGGCATCCGTATCCGGCGCATCCAGATGCAGGTCGTCTGCCCGGCGATAGCCAACCTTCGCCGGCTCATGCCATGATGTACGCACTGGAGGCAGTGGTTCGAAGTAGCGGTGCATCGATTGACGGGTAATCTCCCATGGCGTCTCGATAGCAGCGCTGCAAGGCACATCCACTTTTAGGACGCGGACATCCGGTGGCAGCGACTGTTCCAGGAGCAGGCGGGCAAACTTTGCGGTGAAATGAGCCGCGGCAGAAAAATCTACCTCGGTCGAGTAGCTGAGGTGCTGCTCTGTATCGGTCTCCAGAGAAACTGCCAGAGAAGGTATCCCCTGAGAGGCACCTTCCATAGCCGCACCCACCGTACCGGATACGGTGATCCCGCTGCCGACATTTTCACCATAATTGATCCCGGAAACGACCAGGTTCGGCTGCACCGGCATGATCTCCAGAATGCCATGCAAGACCGCCTGGGCTGGCGAACCGCCGACTGCATGTACCGTCCAGGTCTTCCCGATCACCTCGACCAGCTTCTCGTCAATCCTGCCATCCGAAGTCGAGGGCAGGCTGCGTCCACCACCTGAATACTGGTCGCGCGGCGCAACTACATGCACGTATCCGATCTCTGACAGTGATGCAGCAGCGGCCCACAAGCCAGGCGAGCGGATGCCATCGTCATTGGTCAGTAATATCTGGCACTTTTTCATAATAGGTCAACCATGTCTTTTGAACTCATCTCCAAAAATTGTAGGTTGTGGGTGTTTTGCAGCGGCTGCGCCGCCGTAAATCACCCACTTACACTTTTTTGATTGAGCCAAGCAAGATCAAGGTGTTGTGCTGTAGTCCGCCTCTTCGAATGGCGTAGATTGCTGCCACTTGGTCTCATATAAGGCGTTGTATTCCTCGATTGCCAGAGGATCATCGGTGGCGATGCTGTACTCATTCAACCCGCTGCCCTCACCCCAGGAGCTATAATGCATGTTCTGGCTGCCGATGAACAGCAGTTGGTTGTCAATCAGCATAGATTTGGCATGTACCTTACCGTTGTAAAAGCGCAGCTCAACCAGATGGGCCAACCCCAGGCGCTCGAGCTCATCCATGAGGACATTCCCGGCAACACGGTTCTCCAGCCCATTGCTGTTGGAATTCTCCATAATCACCCGCACTTTGGTGTTGTTCTTCTCGATCGTTTCCAACAATGCATTCATCCAGGGCAGTGCATTATCGATCGTACACACATCCGGGAAAACAATATTGACCATGCAGATCATTTCCAGGGAGAAATTGACCTCCATCATATCGATGGTTTCCTCGGCTGCGGTGATGCTGGCGGTGATAAAATCATCCCCTTCCTGGAAGACGTTGTTGCGGTAAAGAGAGAATGCAGAGCTATCACCTTCCGGTGGCAGGAAATAGCGCAGTACCTCCGGTACGTGATCAGCGACGCCGCTGACTTCCACGCAGGTGTCTTGCCAATCCAATCCATCTGATGGGAAGAAATCTTCGCAGTGGATCTGATTTGCCCCCTCCCACATGTCATCATAAGCGCTGATAGCGTCCTGCGCTACCGGACCCACAACCGAAAGCCCCAGATCCAGCAGGTCATATCCTTTCCCAGAGGGGTGATCCTTTGATAAATGAAGATAACCATAGTTAAAGCCAGCGCTCGTAGCCAGCTTTCCATCGATTACCACGAACTTGGTGTGGCTGTGCGGGTAGACGCCGGGGAAGTTTGCCACCTCCAGCCGCCAGCCGATCTCAGGATCAACCATCTTCTCGACCCCGGCTTCGCGGAAGTCCGTGATCACATCCACGATCTGCTCTCCCCATTGTAGATTGGACACTACCGGATAGTTCCCTAATAAAATGCGCACAGTCATGCCGCGCGGGTAGTTTTGCGGATTTGCCTTAACCTTTGAATACAACTCTGCAAGCCCTTCGGCCAGAACATTTCCCGGGCTGGGCGGTGAGGTGTCTGGCTCATACTGCATGGTCGTAAACAGCACCTCATACTGCGCCAGTAAAGAAATGTTAGCAGAAATATTATCGAAGGCGCCATCACGGGTGATTGGCTGATCACTATATTCAGGCTCGGGATTCGGCGTGTAAATAATCGTACGGAACTGGTTGCGGCAAAATGGGATGTCTGTCCCCTCGGGGCGTGTGCCGCCTTCTAGGATAGAGTTCAATCCTGCGATCTCAACATCTGAGAGCTGCCCCTCGTCACAATCATATACTTCCTGAATGGCAGCAAACATGCTCTCATCCAGTTCCTGCCAGACCAGCAGCAGGTTCCCGAGGTCATCGCTGGCAAGAGATGGTGCTGCCTGGGACGCAGTCCGAGCGACGATTGTGGCATCGCTCCAACCTCTCGCTGTGCGGATGCTCTCCACCAGCAGGCTGTCGGGGCGCGTCACGCCATTGGTGTCCACGATCTCGGTGGTATACCAGATCAGGTGGGGCTGGTCTCCTGCACCCAGCCCCAGGGCAGGCGTGCTGTTGCAGCGGGGAAAATCGATTTGCTCGACTGCTCCACCCGCTTGCTGGTACTGTATGTTCCCTCCGGGCTGCACCAGGCCGCGTGCTCTACCTGGTCGGGTCCGGTAACTGTGACGGCGAAAGATCCATCTGGAGGAGGTTCATAGGGTCCGACATCCGGTGTGTAGGGAAACAGCGCAGACCAATGGACACCGACCGTCTCTGAGGCAATCTGTGTCTGCGTGTTGCCTGGTCGGATGGTCAGGAAATCTGTGATCTGGTTTAATATGCCAAAGAACCAGAAGACGGCAAGAACACCGATAACTGCCACAATCCCGGTTTGCCATCCAGAGGGCTGCAGCGACTCTACTGGCTCTCCTTTTTCAGCCGTTCGTTTCGCAAGGCGACCATAGGCGAAGCCCAAAGCTCCGCCTCCCAAAGCAAACGGGGCTGCAAGGGCGAGAATTAATACGATCCAGGTCAGAATGGGGTGTGTCTGAAATCCCGATGTCGGATTGACCAGCCGTACCAGGATGCCCATAACCAACCCGCCCAGCGCGAAGCCCAGAGTCGCTGCCAGAATGAGCCGCCAGGTATCTCGGAATCGAAGGCTCATCAAAGCTTGCATGATGCCGGTCAGCAAGCCGAAAATCAACCCAAAGATCCCGAAAACCAATCCGAAGTGCTCGATGCGGTTTGTGGTGAAGTTATTGTAGATGCCAATAAAACCGACAAGCAGCAAGAACAAAAGAGACAACCCACCAACAGCTATAGCATAAGCGATCCCGCTGCCGATTACCTGCCGCCGCTTGCGCGGGATGCCTAGAATAGAACCCAGCGCCCAACCCCCTAGACCACCAAGAACTGCTCCTCCCAGTGCAAGCATCAAACCGGCGAAAACCGGGATGGCCAGTATCTGGACCAGCATCTGATTTTCATCGATCAGGTTGAACAGCCAGCGCACCAAACCTAGCTGAGCGGCAATGAACACAAAGGTAAATCCCGCCGCAGCTCCCACCAGGTAGCCGAGAGCTCCGGTTAGAAAGTTGCGCAAATCTGGGTTCAGATTAGACATAGTTTGCTATCCTTCCATGCTTGAGTTCGAACGTTATTATAATCCCTATACAGAATTGCCCTAAGTAATGTACTGGCGGTTAGTCTGCATCTGGCATCACCAGATCTGCCCAGACCGGGTAGTGGTCACTGGCATCCGTCTCACGGAAGACACCTGACTGATATTCAGGTACTTCTCCACTGAAGATATGGTCCAGTGTAAGCTTCAATCCGGAAGACTCGAATGTGTATCCCTTTCCCTTGGACAGCCGCTTCAATCCTGCGCTCTCCAACCCACTTTCCAAAGTGGCGATACTTCCCTGCGTCCAGGTATTGAAATCGCCAGCTAGAATGACGAATTGGTCCCTGTGACCGGCTTCTTCCGCAAGGTACTCCCCCTGCGTTCCTGCCCATCTGGGTACCATCCAGACAGTGTCGAAGTGAGCACTGTACACTACGATTTCCATGCCACCCAGCGAGATCGTAGCTCTGGCAGCATTACGGCTTTGCAGCCAATCAGGAAGCCAATTTGGTAATACGATCTTAGCAGGATCACTGAGGGGCCACTTCGAGAGGATAGCATTACCGTATTCTTCTCGCCTCTGACGGTGGGTGGCTGCCGGGTAGAAGATATAGTTGTAATGCAGCCTTTTTGAGATCTCTTCCACTGCCTCTATATTCATTTCTTGCAGCAGAATTATATCCGCACCTTGCAGCTGCTGGACATCTTCGAGGGCTGCGAAAACCGAATCCAGTTTTTCGGCGTAGTGTAGATTCCAGGTTACAACGCGGCAGCTTCCCATCAGTCTCCCCTGGGACATCTGCATGGTAGCCTTCATAGAACGGTCCACTAGGATCGGAGTAATCCCCGATCGGTTTTCGGGAAACAAGCAGCAGAGCCAGCAGGGTGAGAAATATCACCGGAACTGCAATAAATAAATTCCTCGACTTCAGCAATCTTACCTGCATAAAAAATCAACGGCCATTTTAACATAGGACATAAGGGATCGATCCTGTCAAGGTATCGGTTTTTGACGATGGCTGAGCATTCCAGAAGCAAGACAGCTTAGCTCCCAACAAGTTATACATGGAAGTCATAATATCTGGAAAAAACTATGCTAAGATAAATATGAGGAGAAACCATTACACCTCGTATGAACGCGATCTCGCTAATGACCGCCAACGGCATATTCGCACCAGCGCCTTTCTGGCAGAACGGATGGTTCATCGCCATCATAGCTCTGGTCGTCGTCGCTCTGCTTGGCTACCTGCTGTGGAGATTGCGCATTGATCATCGCCAGCTTGATCTGGAATCCGAGATCGTTTTTCGCACCATCGAGCTGGTCTCGCTGAACGAGATACTGGTCGCCATCAGCCAGTCCCTGGACCTGCAAGAGACCCTGGATGAAGCCCTTGACAGGACGCTGCAGCTGCTGGACGTTGAGAGCGGGGGAATATACCTGCTCGATGAGTACTCCGACGAACTCGTCATCGCAACTCATTATGGTTTTCAACCCAGCTTCATCGAACAGATCGACCGGCTTAAGATCGGCGAAGGCTTCTCGGGACAGGTGCTGATCTCCGTTGAGCCGCTGGTCATTCAGGATATCACTCAGGATCCCCGCCTGTCGAGGAAGGCTGTTATCGATGAAGGACTGCGCAGTCTGGCGGTTGTACCGCTCGTCTCTGGAAGAGAGACCCTGGGCACCCTGTTCGTTGTGACGCGTGGGCCGCGCCAGTTCAGCGAACAAAATGTCAAATTCCTGACTGCCATCGGGCAGCAGATCGGGGTGGCGGTCGAGAACGCCCGGCTGTACGAACAAACTAACACCAGGCTGGCCCAGCTCACTGCACTGCAAGAGACCAACCAGGCGCTCGTCAGCACCCTGGAGCTGGATATCCTGCTCGACCGCATCATCAACCAGGTAGTCACCTTGCTGCGGGCGGATGGCGGCATCCTCAATATGGTGGATTGGGACAAGGAGGAGGATGAGGTCGCCGCCTGTATCGGCAAGACAGCGAATTCTGCTCGGTCTGCGTGGCTCACTACAAAGCAGCCTTTCCGGCTGGGTCACCTTGAACAACCAACCGGTTATATCGAACGCAGTCAACGATGATCCGCGGGTAGATCGCAGAGAACATGATGAGTACACGGTCGAATCCCTGACTAATGCAGCCGTTGCGCCTCTATATGTTAAAGGAAAAGTCATCGGTACGTTGGTAGTAGTCGACAAATTGGGCGGCACAGGGATGTTCAACTCGACAGACCTGGACTTGCTGGTAGCTTTTGCTAACCAGGCAGCCAACGCCATCGAAAACGCGCGCCTCTTCGAAGCAGAGCAGCAGCGCGCCGAACAGTTCAAAGTCATCGCCGAAGTCGGTCGCCGCCTGGCATTGGTCTTGGATGAGGACGAGGTGATCCAGCAGGTGGTCCAGGTCATCCAGCAGGCTTTCAACTACTACCATGTAGGCGTGGGGATGGTAGATGGTGATGAGGTTGTCTTTCGGATCGGCGCCGGGGAGCTGTGGGAGAATAGGGAATTTCAGTACACACCTGCTCATCTGAAGATTGGGCAAGAAGGCATAGCAGGCTGGGTTGCTGCTCATGGAGAATCTCTGCTGGTTGCGGATGTTAGCCAGGAACCCCGTTACGTGGATATGAAAGGCAGTGCTACCCGCTCCGAGCTGACCGTGCCGATCAAAGTAAAGAACGATGTGATCGGGGTTCTGGACGTACAGAGCGACAGCATGAACGCGTTCGACCAGACAGATCTGAACGTACTGGAGTCGCTGGCTCACCAGGCTGGCGCAGCCATCGAGAACGCCCGGCTCTACAAGCAGTCTCAGCAAACTGCAGTGATTGCCGAGCGTAGCCGTCTGGCACGCGAGCTGCACGACGCGGTCACCCAGACCCTGTTTTCCGCCAGCCTGCTGGCAGAAGCGCTGCCGGTAACCTGGATGAACGACCAGGTAGAAGGCGAGCAGCTGCTGTTCGAGCTGCGCCAGCTCAGCCGCGGTGCACTGGCGGAGATGCGCACGCTCTTACTGGAGCTGCGCCCATCTGCCCTGGCTGATGCCCAGCTGGACACCCTTTTGAGACAGCTGGGCGAGACCGTCACAGGCAGGCAGGGTATCCCTGTCTCGATTACAATCGAGGGGCATTGCGAAACACCGCCAGATGTACATATCGCCTTCTACCGCATCGCCCAGGAGGCTTTGAACAACGTTGCGAAACACTCCCAAGCCAGCCAGGTCGAAATTATTTTACAGCGTGTCTGCCCTCCCAAATCCGGGGACGGGGGTGATTCGCGCGAGTATATCTCATTGAGCATCAAGGACGATGGACGCGGGTTTGACCCGCTAGAGATACCACCCGACCACCTGGGTATCCGTTTCATGCAGGAACGCGCCCAGGCGATCAATGCCGAGTTGACCATCAACAGTCACCCCAGGGCAGGAGCGGATATAACACTGGTTTGGAAGTATGATAGATAAGCGGTCATCGCAGAGGTCATTTAAAAAGGAATAAACATGAACGAAACCAACCAATCTGATCAAGACGCCATACGAGTGCTGATCGTGGACGATCACGGTATGGTTCGCAGAGGCCTGAACGCGTATCTGAAAAACGAGCCGGGCATCGATATTGTAGGCGATGCTAAAGATGGAACACAGGCGCTGGCAATGTGCGACCGGCTGCAGCCAGATATTGTTCTCATGGACCTGGTGATGCCGGACATGAACGGTGTAGATGCAACACAGGTTATCCACGAACGATGGCCTCAGATTCAGGTCATCGCATTGACAAGCTTCCAGGAGAAAGACCTGGTGCAGGAGGCGCTCCAGGCAGGGGCAATCAGCTACCTGCTCAAGAATATCACCGGACAGGAACTGGCAGATGCCATCCGAGCTGCACATGCTGGGCGTCCTACCCTGGCTCCTGAAGCGCTCCAGGCGCTGATCCAGGCTCAATCGGAAGATGAAGGCATTGGGGAAGATTTGACTGCTCGCGAGCAAGAGGTCCTTGAACTGCTGGCGCATGGATTGAGCAACCCGGATATTGCCGACCGGTTGTACATCAGCCGTTCGACGGTCAAGGCACACGTGAGCAACATCCTGTCAAAATTGGGTGTTTCAAGCCGCACGGAAGCGATCTCGCTGGCGTACCAGAAGAGGTTGGTTAAGTAACTGTAGTTTCGCCAAAGTTGGCGATAGGACCTTAAAAACCGCCACCAAAGACGGCAAATGAACGGGCTAGAAGAATGGCAAAGCAGGAAGGCTGGCTTTGGACCTTCCGAGTGTCATCTGCGAAAGACCGGTGTCAGACAACTGCCCAGGGCGATGCCGTAAAAACATCCTGCAAGCAGGTCTCAATTTGTTGCGGCTGAGCAAAGGGATGTAGGACCAAACGCAACAAGGATTGAAAGTGCTCGAGACGATGTTGGCGAATAAAGTCTGCCAGGGAAGCCTTGGAAGGGTTGTGGCTGTAGGCCAGCGCCAGGCGATATTGCAGGTAGTTGAGGGCCAGCATGACCACGGCGAACCATTTCTGAGTGGCTTCAAAGGATTGCAGCCGGAAATCGCCCAGTCCCAGGGCATTTTTCAAGTAAATGTTATCAACCTCCACCGGCCAGCGCTTCTGGTAATATCTCAAGACTTGCTGCACCGACAAGGATAGATCAGTACAGACGAAGTACTTGGGGAATTTATCCCCGGGGCGTTTTTTGGAGATGATTGCGTGGACAGGTTCTGCAAAGCCTTCCAGATGTCCCTGGACGAGACGTGTGAAGTAGGTGGGTGGTTTGTGCAGTTGGTCCACAGCCTCGAGCGTGATCCGCTGATAAGGCTTGTGCCTGAGCGCCAGGTTGTGTTGGTCAACACGTACTTTGTCAATCCGCCGGTTCGACTTGATGGCACAGATGACCTGCCACTTCTGCCGCCGACAATATCGGATCAGTTTTTTGGAAGCGTACCAGGAGTCAAAAAGCACATAGACTTTGTGTCCTTTGGGCAAGAGCGTCTCTAACTCTACCAGCATCTGGCGGGCGAGGGCATACTTGCTGCGATAATGCAAACGTTTGTCAGCCGGTCGCTTCCGATTGAGATGGCGCACGGTCTTTTCGCGCAAGAACAGACGCGTGTCGAACAGAAAACCGAACGGCCCAATTTGCACATGCACTTCGACGTACACATAACCGTTGGTGTAAGCCTGCTTTTTCTTGCTGCTCTCGCTGTGATTGTGATGATAATCCACCGCTTCCAGATGCCGAGTGGCTTTGCCTTTCTTGCCCAGACTATCATCAATGCCGATAAATATCTCGAAGGCAACGTTCAGCTTTCGGGCCAGTTCCAGAAATTTCACCACCATCCAGCGTTTGCGCGGCCCACTGATATCTTCTGGCTCCCAAGGGCTTTCACGCAGAAAGTCCGCCCCGCTTTTCGGGTCGGGCTGGCCTTTCAACAGACGATAGAGCCCACTGATGGTCTTGGTCTCGTTGCTGGTTAGCAGCGCATCCACCATCTGGATCAAGTGCCGTATTTGTGGTTGGTAAAGTGCCATGTTCAGAGCATTAATAAATGCGACAAGTTCTTTAGAGTGTTGTACAATTGCTGTGAGCATTGGTTTCCTCTGGTATCTGGATTTGTAGACAACTTATCCTACCAGATTTTCCAGTGCTCATTCTATTTTGGCGAAACTAAAGTAAGTAACAATCATCCGCAGGTAGTGTAAAAAATCAGCCATCTGACCGATGGCAAATACTCCCCTAACGCCTGATGTGCACGGGGAGTATTTGGTTTATGCTGGGTATGATATGAAAATTATCGTCGCTGACCGTCAAGACAGGGTGCGTTTTGCACTCCGAATACTACTAGAGCGTATGTTGGGGCAGAAGGTGATGGGTGAAGCCTCGAATGCAAGCGAGCTGTCAATTTTGGCAGCCAAAACAAACCCGGATATTCTGCTGTTGGAATGGGAGCTTCCCGGTCTGGATGCAGCAATCGTGCTGCAAGAGCTGCGCCGGCTGCACCCAGATGTGTGGGTGATCGTGACCAGTAGCTCAACCGGCGCCCGGCAGGCTGCATTGGAAGCAGGCGCGAACGCCTTTGTGAACAAAGCTGCCCCTCCCGAGGCGCTGCTGGAAGCCGTCAAAGCTTGCAGCCGTGCGACTGCCTCTCAACCCTCGGATGCTCTTTGAGCTATTTACATGAGGAGATGGGTTATGAATCAACAGATATTCTTCCGAATTTGCGGCATATTCACGATATTGAGCGGCATGATCGACTTCTTGGCTGCGGCCGCAGCCATCGGTGGAGTATTTGTATCTGTCAAACTAGATCAGGCTGTGACCGGTATTCTCATGGTCAATGTCCTATTCATATCTCTAGCCCTGATCGGTTCCTATGCTGTCCAATACCCTGAAGCAGGTGCTTTAGGGCTGACCGGCATTTCCCTGTCACTGCTGGCATTGCTGATCACGTTTATGCTTCCCCTCCCCGGATATGGTCTGTACCTGCTTGGTCTGCTGATGTTTGCAGCTGCCAGCGCTCGAGCCAGGGTGCTTCCCACCACGGCAGTGTGGCTGTGGCTGATGGGATCATTTATCGCAGTTGCAGGTGGCTTCCTCGAGTTCACTCTGCTGTACACTTTGGGTTTCTTAATCGCAGGCGGCAGCAGAATCTGGCTGGGTTATAGCCTATGGAGTAATCCTACAATCAAGTTGAGCGCTCAACCGGTGGTGTAATTTCATTGCTTCATCCGCTATAGATAGAGGACCAGGTCGCAGTTTTAACAACCCGGGCGATTCTTCTTGACCGAAAATGATAATAGGAACATTTGATGAACCCCGATAAGACTATAATATCCCGATACATGACTGATAGCCTGCATCCGAAGCGACTGGCATGGTTTTTCCTGATAGCTTTCGGCTGGTCCTGGTTATTCAATGCACTCATCATCATCGGTGTAATTCAGATGCCTGCCGGGATCGGCACACAGCAGACGGACTTGTTCAGCCCTAGCGCATTGAATTTGTTACTGCTCCTGCTGACACCATTCGGACCGTCGGTCGCCGCCTTTGTGGTGACCGTGTTCACAGATGGCAAAGCCGGGGTGCGCGCGCTGTGGGGGCGGTTTTGGAACCGAAGGATGAATCTCCAATGGCTGGTGGTGTTACTTCTATTCTATCCGATCTTGCGGCTAATTATCCGCTGGAGCGCCCAGCTCTTCTTCGACACTGCACAGCCATCGTTGTGGTGGCTCTCAACCCCCTGGATACTGCTGGCACCGTTCTTAATCAGCATCCTCCACGGCGGCTTGAGTGAGGAGTTCGGCTGGCGTGGATATGCGCTACCACGCTTGCAGAAGCGTTTCAACGCCCTGACCGCCGCTCTGATCCTGGGCGTCATTGAGGGCTGCTGGCACATCCCCTTGACATTCATCCCCCAGGATGCTCGCTATGGAGAGCCGATATTATTACTGGTGCTGCCATATTTGATGGTTGGAGTCTTCCGCGCATGGATATTCAACAACACAGGCGGCAGCATTCTGGCAGCGGTACTGTTCCATGCTGCTGGGAACGCAGCTGCGGACGTGGTGCCTTTAAATGTCCCATCATACTGGTTGTACCTCGGAATCCTTGTGATCGTTGCTGCGCTTATCGTGATGTTCTTCGGGGCACGAGACTTGATGCGCAAGCCTGCAAACCAGCTCATCCTTAAGTTAAAGAAACCATATTGGTTCCCTAGAGGCGCAGCGGTAGAGGAACAGGAAGCGTGAGGTGATATTGCCGCTTCAAAAATAACATTACAGCTGGGGGTTGTTTGAAACATGCTGGGCAGAGCGTCCGCGTTCTCACCCACCAGATCATCGAGGATATTGGTCGAGGAAGCTGGGTGGAAAAATTCGCGCCGAGGATGGAGTTTCACGGGCGGTAGAGATCATTGAGCAACGATACGTAAGCCTGTCCAGTTTTTCGTAATCTTTGGGTATTGATGATCCCAGGCGATCGTTATAACGACTGCAAAATACAGCGCCACTCGCCATTCAAGGCTTGACGACAAATGTGCCTTTCATCCCGGCAGTGTAGTGCACCCCGTCCAGCAGGAAACACCCGATCTCCCACTCACCCTCCATCTCCTTTGTCACGGTGAAACTCAGCGTCCCCTTATCACCCGTCTTTGGCAAGTGAACCATGAAGCCCTGATGGACCTCTGTTTCATCGTGCTCGTCACCTTCTACCTGCCCCTCCCCTTCTTCGTGCTCACCCTCTTCCATGCTCTCCATCATCATAACCATTGGCTCGACCCCAGCTTCCTCGAACATATCGTGCTGGTAGCCAGCCGGACGGTTATCCATCACCATGACATCTCGACCAAACATGATTTCATGTTCAAGCGCTCCGTTATTCGCAAGCTCGAAGGTCACCTGCTGCCCAACCCTGGCCTCGAACGTATTGGGCGTGAAGGCGTACTCGGTCATCTCGACAGTATACGTGACGGGTTCGGGAGTGGACTGTGCACACGCGGATAGTAAAACAAGCACGAGCAGCCCAAACACAAAATAAAATACGCGCCCCATTGATCTCCTCCTTTAGTTATCGCGACGGCTTAAAAGCCAATATACACTAATTATAGGCTTTTTTATCCGATATGTCACTCGCAAGATAGCTCATCCGGGATGCAGCAAGATTGCCTGTGAATCTATAGGCTATATGGCGCGGCAATCAGGTTTAATTATCCTCTATAATTCAGACATTGTCGATCAAGCTATAATGATCTCATAAATATACAAAGTTGATACAACAATGGATATCTGCACAGAGGAGTAATTATGAAATCTCGGCGTCAGATGGTGCGTGAGAAAAGAGAACGCCAAAAAGCTGTCACAAGGATCACCTGGATCGTAATTGCTGCTGTCGTGATTGTCGGATTGGGATATGTGCTCTGGATTGCAGTCCGCCCGGCATCCGGGCAATCCATTCCGGTCATGGCGGATACCGGTCACGTCGAAGATGGGACAAATCCCGGCCCGTTCAACAGCGATCCGCCCACGTCTGGCAGGCATTATGCAAGTGAGTTCGAGGCCGGCATCTATGAGGCGACGTCCCCGGAATATGAGCACCCTTACCCGGAAGGTTATTTGGTACACAACCTTGAGCATGGCTATGTGATTTTCTGGTACAACTGCCAACTGCTGGACGAGCAGGGTTGTCAGACCCTGAAGTCCCAAATTCGTGATGTGCTGGGCGAGCAAAACAATTTCAAGGTCATTGGTTTCCCCCGGGATTCGATCGATGTGCCGGTGGTCGCAACCTCGTGGGGTCAAATGCAATCGTTTGAACGATTTGATCCCAACCAGGCCAACGCCTTCGTCGCACGCAACCGCAACAAGGCCCCTGAGCCCAACGCTCCTTGACAGGGTTGAACTATGCCATCCGACCCGATTCGAGTGCTTCTTGCAGATGATCATGCTGTAGTGCGCACAGGAATCCGCCAATTCCTGGAACATGCTGATGATATCCTGGTGGTTGACGAAGCCGCGGATGGGATTACAGCACAGCAGTTAATCGAACAGCACCACCCCGATGTCGTCGTGCTGGACATCCAAATGCCTTACGCCAGCGGGATAGACGTCACCCGGTGGGTGCGCAGCAACTACCAGGATATCGGCGTTCTCATACTGACCGCGTACGACGATGACCCATATGTGCTTGCAGTGCTTCAGGCAGGGGCAAATGGGTATGTGCTGAAGACAGCTCCACCCCTGGATATCATCCAGGCAGTCCGCGACGTGCATGCCGGAAAAACTGCACTCGACCAGGTAGTGACCAATAAGATCCTGACACAGGTACTCGGCACCAAACCTTCACAAACAATGGAAGAACTCACGGATCGTGAACTGGAAGTGCTGGCATTGGCAGGGCGGGGTTATACCAATAAAGCGATAGGGATTCATTTGAGCATAAGCGACCGCACAGTGCAAGGACATTTGGCACGAGTATTCAAGAAGCTGCAAGCTTCCAGCCGTACAGAAGCGGTTATGCGGGCAGTAGCGATGGGATGGTTGCCATCTAATCTCGTTAATTCGCAAGATTAAGGACAATGTACAAAAAGAATACACCGTACTCCTTGCGTGGCCTTACACCCCAATTATTCGTTCTCGTTGTATTTCCTCTCACGCTGCTGATGCTGATCATCACCTTCGGAGGGATAAGACTTCATCAGGTATCCATGCGCAATTTGGTGGGGGAAAGGGATACACGCTCTGCACGCGCGGCAGCAAGTATCTTATCCGAACAAATCAAACGTCGACAGGCTACGATCCAAAGCCTGGCTCTGCGAGCCATGGATGATCCTGAGCATCGCGTATTATCCACCATATTACAGGATTCCAGATACCTGGACCAGGATTTTGATATTGGATTGGCAATATTCGACCAGCAACACGATCTGATGGCATTTACAGGAGAAACCGCGTTCTGGGAAAGACTTGATCTTAGTTCGATTATCACCCGGGAAACAGAGTTTGCAGACAACGAGCCGGTTGGTATCTTCACCATCCAGGATCCCGAGAGTCAATCTCCAGTAATGCTGGTTGTTGCCTCACCTCAGCCTGATGGTGTGATCAGCGTCGGAGCCTTCTCTCCTTCCAAGCTGATCGAGGCAGCGCTGATTGATATTGTCGACCCATTAGCCGGTGGTTATGCATTTGTAACCGACCAGGATAGACGTTTGCTCTATCAGATCGGGAAAACTGCCGAACCAGAAGAAGATCTACCCGGACACCCAGGCGTATCCGAGGCACTCAAAGGCAAGAGCGGAGCCACTTATTTACCGCTTGGTGTAGAAGAGCACGTAGTGGCATACAGCCCAATAGAACCGCTGGGGTGGGCGCTGATCATTGAAGAGCCGTGGGGAGCTGTCACCAGCCCACTGCTTCGGACGACGGAATTTGCACCACTCGTATTGATTCCCATTATTATATTAGCGTTTGTTGCCCTCTGGTTTGTTACCAAACAGATCGTACAGCCCCTGCGGTCACTCGAACAACGAGCATCAGCATTGGGTTGGGGCGATTACGAAGCCATCGAAACACCTGTTGGAGGGGTAGCAGAAATTCGGCACCTGCAAACCGAGTTGACCTTCCTGGCTCGAAAAGTAAAATCTGCCCAGCAGAGTTTGCGTAGCTATATTGGGGTAATGACACATGGTCAGGAGGAAGAACGCCGGCGGCTTGCACGTGAGCTCCATGATGACACGCTTCAGTCCCTAATTGCACTCAACCAACGCATCCAGCTCGCCCGTTTGTCACTCAATGGTGCTGATGAACTGAAAGGTTTGGATGAAATTCAGCAGCTATCCGAGAACTCAATTCAGGAATTGCGCAGGGTAACGCGGGCACTTCGACCGGTGTATCTGGAAGAGCTGGGGCTGGTAGCAGCCCTGGAGATGTTGGCTCGAGAGACGCAGCAGGTACACGGTATCGAGGTCCACTTCCTGCGAACCGGAACGGAGAAGCGCCTGACATCTGATGCAGAACTGGCATTTTACCGCATGGCACAAGAAGCACTCAGCAATGTCGTACGGCATGCAGATGCAACCTCCGCTACTGTACACCTATCTTACTTGCCAGACCAGGTCATCCTTATGGTACAGGACGATGGTGTGGGGTTTACCGTGCCAGAGAGCCCGTCTGCATTTGCGCCTGGCGGTCATTATGGGCTCCTCGGTCTGCACGAGCGGGCAGAATTATTGGGTGCCAAATTGGATATCGTATCTGGCGTAGACCAAGGGACACGCATGTCCGTCCGCCTGCCGGTCACCACGAATTAATCTTTAATTCAAATTCTAAAGAATTGTTCAGATGATACAGCTATAGGAGAGGAATACAATTATGTCTGCTAAATGGTGTGCGATAGGTTTTCTGGCAGCACTGCTGATCACAGGCTGTACCACTGGGGAAAATGCTACACTCGTACCGGCTGCGGACCGCCCGACGTTCCTGTTTTTCTTTACCGATAACTGAGCACCTTGAGCGAGTATGCTGCCTGTCGTTGACAGGCTCGAGAAAGAATACAGCGACCGGGTTGAGTTCCGCCATATCGACGCGGACAGTGCAGATGGAAATGCGGCTTTCCGGGCTTATCAATTAATCGGCCATCCAGGTTTTGTTCTCCTCGCAACGGATGGGACCGTTCTATGGAAAGGGCAAGGAGTGCAGGCATTTGAAGAAATGGAAGTCAATCTGATCTCAGCATTTTCTGCCGCTCAACCATGATCGGATATTTTGTTACTTGCCGATATTACCAGGCAACTAATAAGGAGTAAACCAAATGGATAAGTTACGTTTGCTGATATTGCTTACCATTGCATTATTGCTAACTGCTTGCAGCATTGGTACCGGTCCCGGAGAGGAATCCGCTGATGTTATAGGGAAGCAAATAATCGTCTCAGGTGGAGCATACACCGATATCTCCGTTGCTGAACTGCAGCAGATGCTGGAGGGTAAAGACTTCACATTTGTGAATGTACATGTCCCCTTCGAGGGGGATATTTCTGATACCGACCTGTCCATCCCCTATGATGAGATCGATCAATACCTGGATGAATTACCCGCAGACAAGGACGCCAAGATCGTCCTTTACTGCCGAAGTGACCGCATGAGCGGTATTGCTTCAGAGACATTGGTGGGCTTGGGTTATACCAATATATGGAACCTTGACGGCGGTATGGTGGCTTGGGAAAAGGCAGGTCTGCCCTTAGAGGGCAGATAATCCTACGGACCCTTAATACTTGATGAGGGGGGTATGTCCCCCCTCATCAAGTATATTCATACCGGAACAAATCAGTTAAGTGGTACGTTATTGTCGATATGGACGTGATTATTACCGTCTTTGCCGACATGCTTCACACACAGGTACCCATCCCCATTCTGGTCTTTATCATTGCCTATATGATGGTGCATGTGACCCGAGTGACCATCTCCGTGATCCATCATTTGGTGCAGGTGGAAGTTGTCCGGGCAGCCTCCAATAGGCTCAGCCTCCTGTGCTACCGCAATCGTAGAAAAGACCATCAGCAGCATCACAACGATAATCATAGATCTACCGATAACTCTCATGCTCACTACCTCCTAATTGATCAAGATGGGTTTTGGGGAACGAGACGATCATTATCCCCCTGCCAGAATATAACTATTCTAGTCTTAAGACATACGATTCGTCAACCGCGCCATATTGCCTATCCATAAGCCGCCATCTAGCCCTGTCATAGTGTCTGGCCTTATGGAATAATTATGAATACAATAACAAATATTATTCGTGCAGAATTTTAAGTCCCCGGGAACTATGCTGTACCTTAAGGAATTGGAGGTATTCCCATGGATCATAAAATGCATAGCGACCCAGAACATCGCGATCCAGAACATCGCGATCCAGAACATCGCGCTCATCAAGGGAGCGTTGATGATATCAATGTACAACAGGCTCATGAGCATCACCAGATGCAGATTCACACAGAACACGATGGGCACGCAATGGAGCCTGACCACTCTGCCCACGACACGCACGCCGGGCACGGCATGAGCCACCCGGCAGAAAGCGCGGAACCAACCCACGCAGAGCACAAGGATCATGCTGATCATGCAGCCCACGTCGACCACACCGGTCACGAGGCGATGTTCCGCACGCGGTTTTGGGTCTGCCTGGCGCTGTCCATACCGGTGCTGCTCTACAGCCCGATGATCCAGGAGTGGCTGGGCTTCAGCATGCCGGCTTTCCGCGGCAGCTCATGGATCACGCCGGTTTTCTCGGTGATCGTGTTCTTATACGGCGGCGTGCCCTTCCTGCAGATGGCGAGGCCCGAGATCAAGAACCGCCGCCCGGGCATGATGACCCTGATATCGCTGGCGATTTCCGTGGCCTTCTTCTACAGCCTGGCAGCCCTCTTCCTGCCCACTGAAAGCTCCTTCTTCTGGGAACTGGTCACCTTGATCGATATCATGCTGCTGGGGCACTGGCTGGAGATGCGTTCAGTGCGCCAGGCCTCCGGCGCACTGAACGAGCTGGCAAAGCTGATGCCCGATACCGCCGAGCGCATCCGTGAAGACGGCAGCACCGTGGAAGTACCGGTCAGCCAATTGCGCAACAACGACCTGGTCCTGGTGCGTCCAGGCGCCAGCGTCCCGGCTGACGGCGAGGTGCAGGAAGGCGAATCGGACGTCAACGAAGCCATGATCACCGGCGAGTCGATGCCTGTCAAGAAGGTTCCCGGTAATCAGGTCATCGCCGGGACGATCATTGGTGATGGCAGCCTGCGGGTGAAAGTCACCGCCACCGGCGACCAGACCGCCTTGGCGGGCATCATGCGCCTGGTAGAGCAGGCCCAGCAGAGCAAGTCCAACACCCAAATCCTGGCAGATAAAGCTGCCGGCTGGTTGTTCTACATCGCCCTCGCCGTGGCAGCTATCACAGCCATCGCCTGGACCATTGCGGTAGGGTTCAACGTGGAAGTGATCGCCCGGGTCGCCACCGTGCTGGTGATCGCCTGCCCGCACGCCTTAGGCCTGGCAGTCCCGCTGGTGGTGGCGATCACCACCTCCATGGGCGCCCAAAATGGAATCCTGGTGCGCGACCGGCTGGCGCTAGAGCAGGCCAGGGAGATCGATACCGTGATCTTCGACAAGACCGGCACACTCACCAGGGGTGAATTCGGGGTGGTGGGGATTGCTACTACAGACAGCTGGGAGGAAGACCCAACACTGGCTCTGGCGGCAGCAATCGAGGGTGACTCCGAGCACACCATCGCCCGCGGCATCCGCAAATCTGCCGAGCAGCGGGGCGTCTCGCTGCCGAATGTCTCCAATTTCGAAGCCATCAAAGGGCGCGGGGTGCGCGCAGAGAGCGATGGTCAGCGCGTCTATATCGGTGGTCCGCGCCTGCTGGAGATGCTCGAATTGACATCCCCGGATGAGATCGGTCGCTTCGAGAAGGCAGCCAATGATAAAGGACAAAGCGTGGTCAACCTGGTGCAGGAGGGGACGAACGGGCGGCAGGTGGTGGCCGCATTCGCATTGGCGGACGTGATCCGCCCGGAGAGCAGGCAGGCCATCGACAAACTGCACGCACTCGGGATCGAGGTGGCCATGCTGACCGGCGACAGCCAGGCGGTAGCGAAGGCCGTCGCCGAGGAGCTGGGTATCGACACATATTTCGCCGAGGTTCTCCCCGAGCACAAGGATCAGAAGGTGGCTGAATTGCAGCAGCAGGGTAAGCGGGTCGCCATGGTAGGCGATGGTGTGAACGACGCACCTGCCCTGACGCGCGCGGATGTGGGCATCGCCATCGGCGGCGGCACCGACGTGGCTATCGAATCGGCCGGCATCATCCTGGTCAGGAGCAACCCCCTGGACGTGGTCAAGATCTTCGACCTGAGCCGGGTCAGCTACCGTAAGATGATCGAGAACCTGGTCTGGGCGACGGGCTACAACGTGGTGGCGCTGCCGCTGGCAGCCGGGATTCTCTACCCAGTCGGGATCCTGCTCTCGCCTGCACTGGGCGCACTGTTCATGTCGCTCAGCACGGTGATCGTGGCGCTCAACGCCCAACTGCTGCGCCGGCACAGTCTGGCACAATAAGTGGAATACATGAATAACCTCGAACATGAGACTGCGACCACCCGCGCTCGCTACCAGCGCATTTCACCTTTCTATGATTTTATGGAAGTGCTGCCAGAGAAGCGCTACATCCCCTGGCGAGGGCGTCTCTGGTCGCTAGTGACAGGACCCAGGGTGCTCGAAGTCGGGGTGGGTACCGGCAAGAACATGCCCTTCTACCCGCCTGAGATGGAGATCACCGCCATCGACCTGACCCCAGGCATGCTGGAGAGGGCTGTAAAACGAGCGGATGGATTGAAGCTGGCAGTTGACCTGCGGCTTGGCGACGTCCAGGATTTGGAGTTCCCGGATGACACTTTCGACACAGTTATCTCTACCTGCGTTTTCTGTTCTGTGCCAGATCCGATCCTCGGTTTGAAAGAAGTGCTGCGGGTGACAAAACCGGGCGGGCAAGCGTTGTTCATCGAGCACGTGCGCTCTGAAAAGCCCCTCTTAGGGGCGCTCATGGACCTGGTTAACCCGCTGGTTGTGCGTATGATGGGTCCGAATATCAATCGCCGCACCGTCCAGAACGTCCAATCCGCCGGGCTGGGGGTCGGCCAGGTGGAAAATTTGGGCATAGGGGATATCTTCAAGCTGATTGTCGCCAGGGTGCCGGCAAATGGGGAGGCAGTATGATAAACAGAAGAACTAGAGGGATGGTGTTATTGGGTATCGTCTCTGCTCTGACGATCGCCTGCGGGGCCTTCTTCCGCTTGCCGCAGTTCTTGATGGGCTCACCCGCACCGCAAACCGGGGGCAGCATACCAGGTAGTGCAGCCAATGGAGAGCGCATTTATTTCACTGCCACCAATGATCAAGGCGAGCGCATCACTTTCCGAGGCGGGCCGACCTTCGGCGGCATGATGATGGGATCCTACCTGACCTGTGCCTCCTGCCATGGTCCGGAAGCACGTGGCGGCACACACTTCATGCATATGCAGGTGATGGATGCCCCGGACATCCGTTATGTGTTACTGCAAGGGGAAGCCGGTGAGCACGGAGAAGATGATGACCATGGCGATGAGCATGGAGCAGAATACACCCTGGAGGACTTCCGCCTGGCGGTGATCGAGGGTAAACACCCAGATGGAGACACCCTCAGCCGGGATATGCCGCGCTGGCAGATAGAGAAGCAAGATCTCGCAGACCTGTTAGAGTTTTTGAAATCGATACCTTGAGGAAAAACACAGAGCATTGCTGTGCTCAGAAAGGATCAGTCCGATCACGAAATCTTCATCGAACCCTTGGCGGCGGCATTCCCAAAAGTGTGTGGGATTCCATCAATTCTCCGGTCGTGCACCAGACCGGTGTAGCAGATCGGTCACCAGGTGACCAGAATAGGTATCCCCCCTAATTCATCGTCCACCATTTCCCGGAACCGCAGGACAGAAACCGGATACGCCTTTGCGGCACCATTAAGCAGGATACCCATCACCAGCTCTTCATCCAGCAGAGGCGCTACCTGCGCGCTGACGAACTCGGGTGTGTAAACAGGCCGGATACCGTCGTACGGCAACAATCTGCGGGAAGCTGTATTCCCGATCATCCTCCACACGCACATTGGTGGGTGCAGGTACAAATTCTGCCCCAGCAGGACTTTCATCCGTGGGGGGGAAGTTGATGGCCCGGATGCATGCTGGTCGGTCGCGGGGTGTCGGCAGCCGGTTCGGCGAACTCCGGCTGCGGCTGTGCGGTAGGCAGGGCTGCCGGAGCGCAGGCTGCCAGCAGCAGCATATACTCAGGAAGTTTCCGGATAAACATGGCTGAACGAATACTGAATGATGAGTCCATCGCAATATGCTGCCGCAAGATTACAAGGCAGCGGATATCAGTAATTCCGCCGGTTGGTTCGAACTCTCGGATTTTCGATAACTGGCACGCGTACTGGAGATACATCCGGACCCCTATTCTTGCGGCTTCGAAAATGCATGATCCCTGCAAAGCCGGTCAACAATAAGATGCCCAAGACATAGCTAAACATAACTCCCTCCTCTGGCGGTTGGTGTTGATGATTTCAGCTGTTATTTAGATATGGGCTATATAGGTTATCTTACTTTATCGATCTCGTCCCATACCTGGTCCAGCTCCAGCGTGAGTTATGTATCGATGCAGCCCTCATCGGGGAGCAAATTTCCGCTTTAGATAGAGTAAAATGGGACGGTTGCAATCCGTCACAATTTCAACATAACAACAGGAACCTGTATGAAACCCTACCGCGTTTTACTCTACGAAGAAATGCACCAGGCCGGCATAGATGTACTGGCAGAGAAAGCTGAGCTGGTTTACGCTTCCAGGCTGGATGAGGAAGCTCTCCTCGACCAGGTGAAAGACGTTGACGCGATAATCATCCGCGCCAATGGTAAGGTCAGCGCCCGATTGATGGATGCGGCCCCCAAGCTAAAAGTGGTTGGTCGCCATGGGGTCGGCGTTGAAGCCATCGATCTTCAGGCAGCCAATCAGAGAGGAATTGTGGTCTGCAACACACCAGATGCCAACCTCGAGTCGGTAGCCGAGCAGGCGGTCGGCTTCATGATCACGCTCTCCAAGCAAATCCTGCGCGCCGATAAAGCTGCCCGCCAGGGTCGCTGGGACGTCCGTTATGAGTATATCGGGCAAGAGCTTCTCGGGCGCACTCTGGGATTGGTGGGCATGGGTCGCATAGGATCAAGGGTAGCCGAAATCTGTCACCTGGCTTTCAAAATGCCGGTTCTATATTACGATGTGGTCTCCTATCCCGCGGCTGAAGAGACCCTTCAGGCTCGAAGTGTGTCGTTGGAAGAAGTATTGAAAGCTTCAGATTATGTATCTGTGCACGTACCGCTGCTGCCCGCAACCCGAGGCATGATCGGAAATGAACAACTCGCCATGATGAAAAGCGGGGCGATCCTGATCAACACTGCTCGCGGGCCGATCGTCGATGAAGCCGCCCTGCTGGAAGCACTGCAAAGCGGGCACCTGGGTGGAGCGGGATTGGATGTATTCGCCGTCGAGCCAGCCGCGGAAGACAACCCTCTCTTCCAACTCGATAACGTCGTGCTGACACCGCATATGGCTGCCCATACCGATGATGCTTTGAAGGCAATGTCCATGGTCGCGCTGGACATCATCCGAGTGTTGGAGGGGCAGGAACCGGTTTATCGAGTTGGAGAGTGAATGCGCCTTAATCAATTACATTGTCGAGCAAAAGTGTTCGTTCCCCACTCCGGCAAGACAGGTTAGGCATACAATCAACGCACAAATTGAGCCTGTTTGAGCTCTCCCCCAGGGGGAATCAGGATAAAGTCTTCGTCCGCCAGATCGAGCGATGCTGCCACCTCGATCAAGCCCCGGACATACTTCTCTGAGCCGATAATCTCTTCATAGCGCATCCCCCAACGCTGGCAGTATTCAGCAACTTCCTGCGCCTGGGGGCGGTATCTATCCAGGTCTGCCTGGTTGTGAGCCACGAATACCAGCCGCTTGTAGTTGCGGTACTGCACATCCATCAGCCAATCTGCCTTCTCGATCCCGTATCGCTCGACATACCGCGGTATTCGCTCAGCGGGTTGCTGCCCAACTCCAGCCACCCCTTGCTCAGATAATACGTACCCGGGACAGATTGAAACTCCCGCTGGTATGCTTCATACGATCCCAATAAGATTGCAATGCAGTCATCCGCTCGTGGGATGAGCAAGGCATGTTTCCCGGACTGTACCCCATCCAGACCATTACCGCATAATCCATAACCCAGGACGACCAGAACTCGGCTCATCGATGCTATCTAACTGCTCCTGGATAGCGTTTTTCAGGTTGCGCGGCACCTGGTGCAGCCCGTAGTCCATGAAAGTGACCGACCGGGCCAGACCGGCAGGCAGGTGCGCCTCGATCAGGTGCTGGAAGACCTGGCAGGCAAGGAATACGATCGGTAGGTCATCATATGAAGTCATAGTATTTCACCTGAAGGAAGCTAACCTAGATTCTATATCCTCGGCCCACACCAACACGATCATCCACAGCCGGTCACCCGGTCCGGACGCCAACCAGGTTTTGCCTCGCCCATAACGCGGCGCCAATCATGCCGGCGCGAATGCCCAGCTCAGCCGGTAAGATCTCTATCTTTTCCTTGGGCACCATGAAAACCCGCTCCTCAACCGTCCTGCGCAGCGGTCCCAGCAAAAGCTCACCTGCCCGGGCAACACCACCCCCGATCACCACCCGGCGCGGCCCTACCGAAGCAATTACACTGGCGACGGCAATACCGATATAAAATCCTGCCTGCCTGAAAATATCTTGAGCGATCAAATCGCCCTCCAGAGCCGCCCGGTGGATGATTTCAGGTGTGACGCGGTTGAGGTCATAATCTGCCAGCTCGGCGATGCGGGTGGTAAGACCCTGGGTGACGGCTTTTAGCCCCATGGCAGTGATTGCCGGACCAGAAGCATAAGCCTCCAGACAGCCGCGACTGCCGCAGCCGCACGGCAGACCGTTCATATCGATGATCTGGTGCCCCAGCTCGCCGCCGCTGCCATCGATGCCCAGGTGCAGCCGACCGTTGATCACCAGGCCTCCCCCGATACCCGTGCCGATGGCAAAACAGGCAACCGTGTCAGCGCCTCGCCCCGCGCCGAAGGTCCACTCACCCAGCGTCATCGCGCGGACATCGTTCAGCATAGTAGTATGCAGCCCGGTCAGCTCTTCCATACGTTGGCGCAAAGGAACGTTCAGCCAGTTGCCAGGGAAATTCGGCGTGAACAACACCAACCCCTGTCTGAGGTCGTGCCTCCCGGGTACACCAACCCCCACTCCCCCGATTTCTGCATCAGTCAGATTGCTGGATTCAACAATCTCTTTGACCAACCCCGCCATGCGGAGGATAACCGCCGCATGCCCTTCGCGAGCCAGCGTGTCAATTTGCTGAAAGCCGTGGATATCACCGTTTTCGGTGTTTACTAAACCACCTTTGATATTTGTCCCGCCAAGATCCAGACCGATGAAGGGTTTCGTCATACGTCTCCTGTCAGGACGAATGATACAACAGCCGGTATTGCCAGTCAAGCCAGCAACCGGGCAGCTAAAATGACCGCGCAGGTCAAACCCGTTTATTGGCTGCAGAGCTATTATAATTAACCTGACATACAAAGGAGCCTTCATGACAAACTCACAGCTAAATCACCCACAACGAGATTTCTTTTCCATCTGGCGGGTCAATATGAACTCGAAGACCCTGCAGCGCGATCCCGTTCCAGAGACATGGCAGCACCTGGGTGGGCGCGGTCTGCTGGCGCGTATCCTGGTCGATGAGGTGCCTGCCCGTTGTGACCCGCTAGGGCCTGATAATAAATTGATCTTTGCCCCCGGGCTGCTGGTCGGTCATATGCTCTCCTCATGCGACCGTATCTCGGTAGGCGGCAAGAGCCCACTGACCGGCGGTGTCAAAGAGAGCAACGCCGGCGGGCGCACTGGTCTGCAGCTCACCCACCTGGGGATTAAGGCATTGATTATAGATGGCGTTCCTGATGAGCCAGGCTGGTGGGTGCTGCATTTGAGCGCAGATGGTACGCGCTTCGAGCGCGCCGACGATCTTGCCGGGCTGGGTGTCTTCGAGACTACTCAGCCGCTGCTCGAGCGCTATGGTGACAAGGTGGCAATCGCCTTGATCGGGCCGGGGGGTGAAATGCAGCTCAAGGCAGCTGGCATCCAGAACCTGGATAAGGACCGGGTGCCATCCCGCATCGCTGCCCGCGGCGGTCTGGGAGCTGTGATGGGCAGCAAAGGACTCAAAGCCATCATTATCGATGGCAGCACCGGCGGCAAACCACCCATCCTGGACCTGCCGGCTTTCCGCTTGGCGCAGAAGGCCTACAACCGGGACCTCCTGGCACACCCGCAAACTACGGTTTATACCGAATACGGCACAGCCGCGATGACCCGCATGAGCAACGGTTTTGGCGGGCTGCCCACGCGCAATTTCTCAAGCGGGCAGTTCGAAGGTGCTGAGCAGGTTTCCGGCGAGCTGATGCGCCAGATTCTGCTTGAACGAGAGGGTGAGAGTGATACCTCACACGCCTGCATGGCAGGCTGTTCAATCCGCTGTTCGAATATCTACGGCGGACCGGATGGCAAAGCAATTGTCTCACCCCTGGAGTACGAAACGATTGGCCTGATGGGACCCAACCTGGGCATCGACGACCTGGATATTATTGCACGCCTGAACTGGCAGGTGAACGACCTGGGACTGGACTCGATCGAGATCGGCTGTGCCCTGGGGATCGCTGCCGAGGCTGGTCTGATGGCATGGGGCGATGGCGAGCGGGCATTGGAGCTGGTGGATGAGATCCGCCAGCGAACGCATATCGGGACCATGCTGGGTGATGGTGCGGTAGCCACAGGCATAGGTCTGGGTGTCGAGCGCATCCCGGCAGCCAAAGGGCAGGCCATGTCTGCATACGATCCACGGGCAATCAAGGGCACTGGCGTTACATACGCCACCTCACCGCAGGGAGGCGATCACACAGCCGGGCTGACCATACGCGCCAAGGTCGACCATCTTGACCCGACCGTTCAAGTCGCGCTCTCGCGCAGCGTGCAGATAAATATGGCCGGATACGACACGCTAGGGGCGTGTGTTTTTGCCGGGTTTGGCTTTGCCGTCAACCTGCAGGTGATCGCCGACCTGCTCAACGCACGCTACAGATGGAAGGTGGATAAAGATATCCTCAAAGAACTGGGACGGGAGACCATCCTCTTAGAGCGGCAGTTCAACGCATTGGCTGGCTTCACCCAAGAGGATGACCGCTTGCCAGAGTGGATGTCACGCGAGCCGCTGCCGCCGCATGATGCCGTGTTCGACGTAGCTGATGAAGACCTGGATACGATATTTGATTCATTGGTCCCGTAAGGGTAAGCAACCCTTCCGCTAGCAAGTCGCCATTCGGCGTATCAATGTGTTTCGACGATGGCGATGGGACTTGAGGTATAATTTTTTTTGCTAACATTCGTTCGTTTTCGCACGATCGTGAAAGGGATTTTTCATGCTGACTTTGTACGATGAACTATATCTTCTATCCATTCATGAGGATAAAGGCACTTTCCTCAAGTCAACGGTCGAGAGCATGAAGCCGGGACTGGCGGGTGCTTTGCTGGCTGAGCTTGCCTTGATGGGGAAAATTAAAAGCAATGAAAAGCATCGGTTGATTCTGGTAGATAAAAAACCGACTGATGACAATCTGCTGAATGAATTACTGGAAATTCTTGATGATTCCGAGAAAGATCATAAATTCGGGTATTGGATCAACAAGGTCAGCAGCAGGCTTGAAAAACTGAGAACACAAATGACCGAGCGCTTGATCCAAATGGAGATCGTATCCCAGGAAGATGACCATCTGGAATGGGAGGTCCCAACACCCCTCAACTCGAAGGTAAACGCCTCATCAAAATATTGGGTGAGACGGCGATTGCGAAGCATTGTCCTCGCCCAGGAGAAAGCAGACCAACGCGATATCGCTATGCTCAGCTTGCTGCGTGCCTGCGGCTTTCTTGACCTGATCTTCCTTAAAGACGAGCGCAGATATGCCAGCCGGCACATCAATGAACTGGTGATCAGCTTTGCAATGAAAGATTCCGCCGCTCAGACAATCGAAGAGATCGAAACGGCGATCGCCATCGTGGTGGAAGACGATTAATACGTTTCTGCGATACCTGAATTAAATGGAAAAACTTACCCCTATCTACGCAGATAGGGGTAATCCCTACCGATGATCTGGCATCATCTTGGTGGAAGGCTGGTGAACATGGAACGGGTATACAACTTCAATGCCGGACCGGCTGCCCTACCGCTGGAAGTGCTGGAGCAGGCACAGGCGGAACTTCTGGATTTCCGTGGGACGGGCATGTCGATCCTGGAGATGAGCCACCGCTCAAGTGAGTTCGAAGATGTTATTGCAGAGACCGAAGCAGACCTGAGAGCACTGCTGGGAATGCCGCCGGATTACAGCGTGCTCTTCCTGCAAGGTGGCGCCAGCCTGCAGTTCAGCATGCTGCCGATGAACCTGAGAGGACCGGAGCAGTCGGCGGACTATATCGTCAACGGCACTTGGGGCACAGCGGCGGTGAAAGATGCCCGCAAGTTAGGTGTAACCCGGGTTGCCGGCAGCAGCGAGAGCACAGGCTTCGACCGGGTGCCGGAAGAAATCCAGCCCGACCCTGCTGCTGCCTACCTGCATTTCACCTCCAACGAGACCATCCACGGGGTGCAGTGGCGGGCTGAGCCGGAGCCGCCGTTCGGCGTGCCCCTGGTTTGCGATATGTCATCGGATTTCCTGAGCCGCCCGGTCGCTGTGGAGAAGTACGGTCTGATCTTCGCCGGGGCACAGAAAAATGCCGGTCCGGCGGGTGTGACCGTGGTGATCCTGCGTGATGACCTGCTGGAGCAGGTTCCGGAGGGTCTGCCGGTGATGTTGGACTACCGGTTGCAGGTGAAGAAAGGCTCGATGCACAATACGCCGCCCTGTTTTTCGATCTACATGGTGGGACTGGTGCTGAAGTGGCTGAAGCAGAGGGGCGGTCTGGCTGCGGTTGAGCTGCGCAACAAGGAGAAGGCTGCTCTTGTATATGCAGCAATCGATAGGAGCAGCGGCTTCTACCGCGGGCATGCGGTCGAGGGCAGCCGGTCGCTGATGAACGTGACCTTCCGGCTGCCGGGCGAGGAACTGGAGGAGACGTTTGCCTTGCAGGCAGAGCAGGTGGGTATGGTCGGCTTGAGAGGACATCGCTCGGTTGGCGGTCTGCGCGCCTCGCTGTACAATGCCGTGCCAATTGACTCGGTAGAACGTCTGGCGCAGTTCATGGGCGAGTTCCAGCGCAAAAACGGCTGAACCGCCGGTGCACCCTTTGAGCTCTCAGGATCACAACAATTTCAAGAAATGTTTTTGAGTGGGGGAATTAGCCAATACTGTTCGTGATAAAATAAATTCAACCTTTTCAACCTGTTAAATCCGGTTCGTATCATGCAAAGACTTACCCTGCGGAGCCGTCTCGGTCTGATCTTCCTGGCGTTTTTCCTGCTCGTCGTCGTATCGGTGACAACGACGTACCTCGGGATCGAAGCGCAGAAGGAAGACGCCCTAGTCATCAACCTGGCTGGCAGACAGCGCATGCTGGTGCAGCAGATGACGCGCCAGTCCCTGGAACTCGAGCGCCAGCCGGGCAGCGATACCAGATTGGCTTTGCAGGAATCAGCCCAGGCCTTCGAACAGTCCCTGCTTGCATTACGAGATGGCGGCGGAGTGCCCTACCTCGCAGGGATCTCTAGCGTATTACCTGCCACGAGAGACCCGCGGACCCTCTCTCAATTGGATCAGATTGCCGTTCTTTGGAACGGTTTCAAGGGTAATCTGCAGATCGTCCTGCGGGGTGATCCTTCCAGCCAGGAATTCCAGACTGCAATAAAATCCATTCACAATACCGCGCCAGATCTGGTGACACAATCCAATTCTGCGGTGCGCCTGTTCTCTGCCGAAGCAACGGGAAAGGCTCAGCGCATCAAGTGGGTCCAGATCATCTTTCTGGTCGCGGCTATGGTACTGCTCGCCCTGGGTGTCCTGGTTACACGCAGCTCGGTGCTCGAGCCGCTCCGCAATTTGGGAGTCTCAGCCGAACGAATCGGAGGAGGGAACCTAGATGCTCCTGTGCAGGTCGAGGGTCCGGCCGAGATTCAGGTGCTGGGCGCGACTTTGGATACCATGCGTACACAATTGAAAACCTCCAACGAAGAGACCTTGGCATGGGCAGATACACTTGAGGAACGCGTCACACAGCGCACGCGCGAACTGGACGCACTGTACTCGGTAAGCCGCGAGATCTCCTCCCGGCTGGACATCAACTATGTCTTGAACTCGGTGACAGAGAAAGCTCGCCAGCTGCTGGACGGCGAGATCGCTTACCTGTGCATGCTCGACAACCTGGGGCAGACCTTAAGTCTTCAGGCGATCTACGGACCGGATAGTGCTATCCTTAGTTCATCGACCTCCGCCAGAGCTCTCCTCCCGGGGCATATCCTGGGTGGCAAAGATGCTGTACACTGTGGGACCAAGGGCTGTAATGGCGCCTGTGAGATCATGGCTTCGCCATACCAGACCAGCCATATCGCGGCCCCGCTGCAGGCTGGCAACCGCATCATCGGGGCATTGTGCGTCGGCAGTTCTCTGGCGCAGCACTTTTCAGATGAATCTTTAGGGCTGCTCACCAAGCTGGCAAACGCAGCCGCCGTCGCCATCGAGAACGCCCGACTGTACGACCAGGCAGAGCGTTCCGCCATCCTGGAGGAACGCCAGCGGTTCGCAGCAGATATGCACGATGGCCTGGCACAAACGCTCAACTACCTGCTGATAAGCGTCGATCTGACCCATGAGCTTGTCCAGCAGGGAAAGACCGAGCTGGCAATGGAGAAGCTGGAACGCTGCCATACGGCGATTGACCAGGCCTCCAGAGAAACGCGCCAGGCAATCGCCAGCCTGCAGGATAATCTCCCAACTCCGACCTCATTGCAGGAGCAGATCTCCGGTCTGGTACAGGAAATCCCTGCTGGGAGCGGGGTGATCGAGTGGGTCTCGAATGTTAAACCACCGCTCATGCTGCCGCACCAGCAGTCCGAGCAAATCTTGCGCGTTGCTCGTGAGGCGCTGCTCAATGCCCAAAACCACAGCCAGGCGTCGCAGATAACCGTAACGCTCGGTCAGAGGGATGGTCACGGCATACTGACCATTGATGACAACGGCAGGGGGTTCGACCCTTCGGCGCCCCTACCGGAAAACGGGCAGGGGCATTTCGGAATAAGCATCATGCGCGCCCGGGCTGCTCGACTGGAGGGTCAATTCGAGATCGACTCTGCCCCTGGATCTGGAACCCGGATCAGCCTGGTATGGCCGCTGCGTCCTGACGGAAGAGAGCCCGAGGACCACCGATGAAGGTGATCCGCCTGCTGCTGGCAGACGACCATGTGTTGTTCCGCGAAGGGCTGTCCGGCATAATATCTGCACAGCCCGATATGCAGGTCGTTGGAGAAGCCAGCGACGGGCTGGAGGCGATCATCAAAGCCCAGCAGCTGAAGCCCGACTTGATCTTGATGGATATCCAGATGCCAGGCTGCGATGGGCTGGAAGCCACAAGGAAGATCAAGCAGGAATTGGATGGCTGCATCATCATCATGCTGACTGTACGCGATGATGAGGAGAAATTGTTCGAAGCCATCAAGAGCGGGGCACAGGGGTATTTACTGAAGAATATACGCTCGCGTGAGATGCTGGATATGTTGAGGGGTGCAGTGCGCGGGGAGGCTGCCATCAATCCTCATCTCGCTGGAAGGATGCTGGAAGAATTTCGCCGCCTGAGCCACCAGCTGCCGGCAGATGCAGAAGAAACAGCTCTGTCGTTGACCCCACGCGAGAGGGATGTGCTCGCTCTGGTTGCTCAGGGAAGTTCGGATAAAGAGATCGCCGCAGATTTATCCATCAGCCTGCATACGGTGAAGACCCATTTGAGAAATATATTATCCAAGCTGCAGGTCAGCAGCCGGCACGAAGCAGCCCGCCTGGCAAAGCATAAAGGCCTGGTATAGCAAGAACTAATTCTTAATCTTGGAAGAGCGGTCGAAAGATCGCTCTTTTTTCATTCCTCCGAACAGACTGCGATGGATGCCTGGAATTGAATTTTTTGTTACTGTATATCTGATTGGTTACCTCCCTGAGAGATTGAGGGTGTCCATTGACAGATAAAACCTACAAGATACTGCTGCCCGACACGGACTACTACCGCAAAACGATCAAGTGCCAGGAAGCCTGTCCGGTCTATACCGATTCGCGCGGTTACGTCACCGCCATCGCCAGAGGCGACCTAGAGCTGGGCTATGAAGTAGCCCACGATCCCAACCCGCTCTCTACGATCTGCGGGCGCATATGCGGCGCTCCCTGCGAGACAGCCTGCCGGCGTGGTGTGATCGGTCCAGACCGGGAACCGGTCGCTATCCGCCCGCTGAAACGCGTGCTGACCGAACGATATGGACCCGAAGCCGGGCAACGCCTGCCCGGAGCCAATGTCCCCGCTCCAGGATCATCCCCACTGATCCCGTTAGAGGCGGTGTCCTTAAGCGGCGTGACCACCCCACTCCAACCCAGTCTTCCAGGTCAGGGTGCGCCATTGCAGTACAACCGGGTGCGTTGGTCACGCCAGACTTTGCTGGACCTGGCCTCGCAACCCTACCGTAAGCGTGGGCGGGTGGCGGTCATCGGCGCCGGGCCTTCGGGTCTTACTGTGGCACATGATCTGGTGCTGCTGGGTCATGAGGTCGTGATTTACGAGGCCGGCCCGAAAACCGGCGGTATGCTGCGCTACGGCGTGCCAGTTTACCGCATCGACCAGAGCGCCATGGATGCCGAGATCGACGCCATCCTGAAACTCGGAGCGACGATCCATTTCAATACCAAGATCGGTGACCAGATCACTCTGCCGGATCTGCGGCAGCAGTTCGACGCGGTGTTCCTGGGAATGGGGCTGATGGAAGGACGCAGCCTGAATATCGAGGGCTTCGAGCTGGATGGCGTGATCCCCGCTGTGGACCTTCTGTTGAACTACAACCTGGGGTACAAGGTCGAGCTGGGCAAGCGTGTCATCGTTGTCGGCGGCGGGGATGTCGCCATGGATGCCGCTCGCACCGCCCTGCGCCTGGGTCAGATCAGCGCTGAACAGGAGCAGGCCCTGGCGCAGCAAGAATCCATCAGCGAAGAGGCCTCTGAAGCCGTACACACCGCATTAGACGTAGCCCGCACCGCATTGCGCCTGGGTGTGGCAGATGTCCGGATCATCTCCCTGGAGTCGTGGGAAGAGCTGCCTGCCTCGCGTTTCGAGCTGGAGGAAGCGCTGGAGGAGGGCATCGATATCCTGCCGCGCCTGGGTCCTAACCGTATCCTGGGCAAGCAGGGTAGGGTCACCGGGCTGGAGGTGATCGAGGTCGCCTCGGTATTCGATGAGAACGGTCGCTTCAACCCGCGCTTCAAGCTCGGCACAGCACGCACGTTGGATTGTGATAATGTGATCATCGCCATCGGGCAGCGAGCAAATCTGGATGCCCTGGGCGGCGCGCCGGATGTAGCCATCTCGCCGCGCGGTCTGGTGCAAATCGACCAGGATACCCTGCAGACAACTGCACCGGACGTGTTTGCCGGCGGCGATGTCGCCTTCGGGCCGCGTTTGATCATCAGCGCAGTGCGTGACGGGCATATCGCCGCCCTGGGGATCGAGCAGCAAATCCAGGGACGCCCACTGAAGCTGGACACCCAGACCGAGTGGACCGACCTGACCAGCAGCCACACCATGTTCCCGGACTGGACCAAGGTACCCCGCAGCAAGGTCCCGGCGCTGCCCGTTGACCGGCGCACGGGGATTTCGGTCATTGAGCTGGGCTACGACTTCAATGATGCCGCCATCCAGGGCAGCCGCTGCCTCGAGTGCAGTGTCAATACAGTTTTCGATGGCAGCAAATGCATCCTGTGCAACGGCTGCGTGGATGTCTGTCCGTGGGACTGCCTGAAGATCGTCCGGCTGGACCAGCTCCAAGCCAGCCCCATGCTGGATACCGTCCTGGAACGGCAGCTTGGCGCACCCCAGGCGGTCTGGGCAGACGAGCAGACGCCTACCGTAGCAGCCATGCTAAAGGATGACGAAGCCTGCACGCGCTGCGCACTATGTGCCCACCGCTGCCCGACCGGGGCGATCACCATGGAAGCCTTCCGTTTTGCAGAAGTGCTGACCTACGAAACAAAGACACAAACAGGATAAACCAATGGCAAACCTGGTTCAAGGGATAACCAACTCACGAATTTGGAAATCGTTCTTCCGCCACGGGTGGCCGGACAACCCGCTGGACCGCTCGCTGGTGATGACCACCAATGTTTTTTTCCACCTGCACCCGGTCAAAGTAAACCGCAGGAGCTTGCGCATGACCTACAGCTTCGGGCTGGGCATCCTGTCGGTGCTGCTATTCTTATCTCTGTCGATCACCGGTCTGCTGTTGATGTTCTACTACGTGCCAACCGTGGAGAGAGCTTACTCGAATATCGTCACCTTGCAAACTGAGGTCCCATTTGGGCAGATGCTGCGCAATATGCACCGCTGGGGCGCTCACCTGATGGTGCTGGTGGTGGTGCTTCATATGGTTCGGGTGTTCTATACCGGGGCATACAAGCCGCCGCGCGAGTTCAACTGGGTGCTGGGCGTTATGCTGCTGCTGCTCACCCTGGGGGCGAGCTTCACCGGGTACTTGCTGCCCTGGGACCAGCTCTCCTTCTGGGCGATCACAGTCGGCACCAGCGTGGCAGGTTACGCGCCCGGGCTGGGCAACACAATCAAAGCTTTCATGCTCGGTGGACCGGAAGTCGGGCAGGAATCACTGACCCGCTTCTACGCCCTGCACATCATGCTGATACCGATGGGTATCGCGCTGGTCACCTCCATCCATATCTGGCGGGTGCGCAAGGATGGCGGTCTGGCAGCCAATGATGACCAATCAGCCAACCCGTAGATCAGGATAACCTATGGCCAATATCCCGACCCAAGAATCGTTCTCGAAATCATCCAGCAAGACCTATACCCTGGTTGAGCTGGTGCACCGGGCGCCGGCGCAGATGGTCGACCATGGTCCAGAGGAGACGCTCTTCGCCTTCCCGGTGGTCGCCCTTCTGGAGCTGCTGCTGTCATTGGGCATGGGCGTAGTCTTACTGCTGCTCTCTCTGGCGGTCAACGCCCCATTGGAAGAGATTGCCAATCCCAACCAGACCACCGACCCTGCCAAAGCGCCGTGGTATTTCATGGGCTTGCAGGAAATGCTCGAGCATGGTCACCCAACATTGATGGCAGTGATCATCCCCTCCATCCTGGTGCTGTTCGTCCTGGCGATACCTTATATCGACAACAACCGCCAGGGCTCCGGGCGCTGGTTCACCAGCGAGCGCGGCCGCAAGGTGACCCAATACACCGCCCTTTATACCCTTCTGGCGATGCCGCTCTTCATTATCCTGGATAACGCCTTCCCGCTGCGCGAGCTGCTGCGAGACGTGGTACCCGCCTTGGTAACTCAGGTGCTCATCCCCGGGTTGATTATGGCTTTGATCGTCTTCCTGCCCCTTATCGTACTGCGCCGGTACAAGCCGAACGCCCGGGAGGTTATGCTGCTCCTTTTCACCATGTTGTTCGTTTCGGCAATTGTGTTCACCGTTACGGGATTTCTGTTCCGGGGACCGGGCTTCGAACTGTACCTGCCCTGGAATATGCCCAACAACTACAACCCATTCACACATTTCTAAGAGATACAGAGAACATCCATGGAACAAACTCAAAAGCCGTCCCCCATCAATCGCAGGCAGTTTATGGTGGTTGGATTCTTCGGTCTGCTGGTCTTATTGGTCGGTGAATCAATCGTAGCAGTGATGCGATTCCTCAAGCCTCTGAATAAAAGTGGTTTCGGCGGGCTGGTTTATGCCGGAAAGGTCGACGAGTTCCCTGTACCCAGCGTGACGCGCATCGAGCCAGCACGAGCTTATATCGTACGGACGGACCAAGGGGTGATGGCGCTTTGGCAGCGCTGCACGCACCTGGGATGTGCTGTTCCCTGGGAACAGGCTCAGGACGAGTTCCACTGCCCATGTCACGGGACATTGTTCAGCCCGGTGGGTGAGGTTCTCGATGGACCGGCGCCACGTCCCATGGACACCTTCCCGGTGGTGATCAAGCAAGATGAAGTGTGGATCGATACCGGTAAACCGCAGGAACGCAGCAGCTATGATCCATCCCAGCTAACACCAGTTTAGGATGTGCAGCCGATGAAAGACTATCCTGAAGATTACACTCGCTATATCCAGACCGGTTTGATATTCGTCGTCATTATGCTGGTCGGTCTGACCCTGTATGCCTTCGCAGAAGGGGATCGTCTGGTGAGCGCTGCAGAAGAATTCAATTCAGAACGTATCCAGCGCGGCAAACAGATCTACGCGGCGCAGTGTCAGTCCTGTCACGGGGGGGATGGCGAGGGTGGCCTCGGTCCACCGTTGAACAGCAAGCAGGTGCTCGACGGCACATCCGACAGCGTATTCTTCTCTGTGATCCGCTCCGGTGTTCCGAATACCCAGATGCCCGCCTGGAGCGTCGAGTTTGGTGGACCGCTGACCGACGAAGACGTACGCGACATCGTAGCGCTGATGCGGTCGTGGCAGGCGACCGCTCCCGAGATCATCGAAGAGGAATTCGTCCCCGATCCCGGGCGGGGTGCCGTCCTGTTTGCAAGCACGTGTGCAGTCTGCCATGGCGAACACGGCGCAGGCACCGAGCGAGCACCGACGCTCAATGATTCCACCCGGCTGGAGGTGCTGCCAGATGAATGGTACCGGGGTGTGATCAAGAATGGCCGTCCCGCCAAAGGCATGCCGACCTGGGGTACGGTGCTCTCACCCGAACAGATCGACGATTTAGTATCGCTGATCGCCGCATGGCGTGAGGGTTCGATAATAGCACCCACCTTCTCGGTCGGAGAGCTGCTCGAGCAGGCAATCTTCTCCCTACAGAATGATGATCCCTCGAGCGCCAGCCTGAATATTGCTCGGGCGGTTGCGATCACGGACGGGGCGGCTGCGGCAATGCTAGAAAGCGCCGAGGAGCAGATCTCATCCGGCGATCCGCAGACCGGGCTGGCAACCCTGCAAGACCTGCGCGCTCAATGGCCGTTAGGTGATCCTGCCAATGGCGCCTCGGTGTACTCTGCAAATTGCGCCGCCTGCCATGGGATCCAGGGCGAAGGTGGGGTTGGGGCCGCGCTCAATCCGAATACATATATTCAGGACAGCAGCAATTCTGTAGTGGTCGACCTCATCGCAGACCGGTCGCGATGGGACTCTGATGGCAGCTTTCGAGGACCGGCTGACCGCGAAAGAAATGGCAGACGTGGTGGCTTTCTTACGCCTTTGGCAAAAGTGATGGTGCGGTATGCGCAAACGGCGGGTAGCGCTTCTGTGTGCTAGACAGCTGCTGTGTGAGAGCCTGCAGCACACGCTTGGAAGCGATCCAACAATAGAAGTGCTTGGTCCATGGGCTATCGACGACCATGCGGCAGCGCGCATCACGCAGTCTTCACCGGATATGGTGCTGATCGCGGAACCTTTACAGAGGACGGAAAGAGTGGCAAAAGTGACCGCCCGCATCCTGGCAAACTTCCCCGACCTGCCCATGATCCGCGTCACGCTGGAAAACAATCTGATGCGCTTCTACAGCGCACAGACCATGCCTGCCTCGAGCGATGACCTTATGACCCTGATCCACAGCGCGATTGAGATCGATCGACAGGATCTGGAATGATAAATACAGTACAGAGTGATAAACAACCTATTCTCTACCTGGAACACAGCGTGAGGGTGTCATGATCAAATTGTTTCCCAAGCCGATATTCATATTTCTGGCGATCATCACCGCAGCTATATGCGCTACCGGGCTGGTAAGCGCCGGTTCGCTGGCGCAATCCGCCCAACAAGGTGCGGCCCTCTTCGACCAGAAATGCCGCGCCTGCCACAATATCGGAGGCGGCGACCTGGTCGGACCCGACCTGGAGGGCGTGACCGAACGGCGGGATATGCAGTGGCTGCGTGATTTCATCAGCACACCGGATCGGGTGATCGCATCAGGCGACCCGATCGCCGCGGAGCTGCTGGCAAAGTACAACAACCTGTCGATGCCAAACCAAGGTCTCTCAACCGACGATGTGGATGCTCTCCTGGCATTCCTGGAGAGCCCGGGTGGGACATCTGCGGCAGGTGCAGGAGCCGCAGCGCTCGCCGGTGACCCCGGGCGCGGGAAAGCCCTGTTCAGCGGGCAGGTAGCGCTGCAGAACGACGCCACCAGCTGTATCGCTTGCCACAGCGTCAACGGGCTGGCAGCCTTAGGCGGGGGCACACTAGGACCCGACCTGACCGGGGTGGTAGGCCGGTTCGGTGGCGAGGCTGGTATGGCAGGTGTCCTTGCCGGTCTCCCTTTCCCAACCATGCAGGGTATCTTCGACGACCGCCCGCTGACCCCTCAAGAGCAAGCTGACCTGCTGGCTTACCTGGCTCAGTCAGGGGGCGCTCAAGCAGTCAGCCAGGCGGGTCTCAATTCACCGTGGTTCTGGGCTATTGGTGCAGGCGGAGCGCTGTTTCTTTTCATCGCAATGGCATTCTTTTGGCCCCGCCAGCGCAAGAGTATCTCCGACCGGCTGCGCGCGATGGGCTGAGGGGATCATGACAGGTCACTACACAGCAAGCACTTCTTATAGTTTGCTCACATGGAGGCAGAGATGAGTGATTGGATCAAGGAAATAGAGTCCCCGTCCGAGAGAAAATGGGAGGAGTTCTACCGCAACCGGTTCCAGCACGACCGGCGGGTGCGCACTACCCACGGTGTGAACTGCACCGGCAGCTGCTCCTGGGAGGTGTTCGTCAAAGACGGCATCGTCACCTGGGAGCTGCAAGCCACCGACTACCCTCAACTGGAAGATGGTCTGCCGCCATACGAGCCGCGCGGGCTGCCAGCGCGGGATCAGCTTTTCCTGGTACCTGTACAGCCCGATCCGGGTGAAATACCCCTACGGACGGGGTGCGCTGATCGACCTGTGGCGCCAGCACCGGGCAGCTTACGATGACCCGGTCGAAGCCTGGGAAAAACTCGTCTCCGACAACGGCAGCCGCCGCAAGTACCAGCAGGCGCGCGGTAAGGGCGGCTTCCGGCGCATCACCTGGGATGAATCTTTAGAGATCATCGCCGCATCCCTGATATATACCGTGAAGAAGCACGGTCCCGACCGGGTGATCGGTTTCTCACCCATCCCCGCCATGTCGCAGGTCAGCTATGCCTCCGGCAGCCGATTTCTGAGCCTGTACGGCGGCGTGGTAATGAGCTTTTACGACTGGTACTGCGATCTACCGCCTGCCAGCCCGGAGATCTGGGGTGAACAGACCGACGTGCACGAATCTGCCGACTGGTTCAACTCGCGCTTCATCGCCGTGATGGGCGCCAACCTGAACATGACCCGTACCCCGGACACGCACTTCGTCTCCGAAGTGCGCCACGCGGGCGCCAAACTGGTCGTGTTTTCCCCCGACTTTTCGCAGGTCTCGAAATACGCTGATTACTGGATCCCGGTTAACCCAGGTCAGGATACCGCTTTCTGGATGGCTGTCAACCACGTCATCCTGAACGAATTCTACGCCCAGCGCCAGGTCCCATATTTCACGGACTACCTGAAACGATTCACCGATATGCCCTTCCTGGTGCGGCTGAAAGGCAGCCGACCAGACCGCTATCTGCGGGCCGGGGACACCGCCGGTTACGGCGAGATCGAAAATGGGGATTGGAAGCTGCTAGTCTGGGATAAGAAGAGCGGGCAGGCGAGTATGCCACCCGGGACAATTGGCTTCCGCTGGGGGCAAGAAGACAAGGGCAAATGGAACCTGGAGCTGAAAGATGCTGCCAGCGGCGAGGAGATCGATCCCGAGCTGAGCTTCGCCGCCGAATACGACCAGCTGGTCGAGCTCGAGTTCGACGATTTCGTCAGCGGTGAGGCGCTGAAACGCTCCGTGCCGGCGCGCTATGTCGAGACCGAAGAGGGGCGGGTGCTGGTGACAACCGTCTTCGACCTGGTGATGGCACAGTACGGCGTCGACCGCGACTTGCCTGGAGATTATGCAAAAGAATACGACGACGACCTGCCCTATACCCCCGCCTGGCAGGAGAAATTCACCGGTATCCACCGCGACACGTTGGTGCGCTTTGCCCGAGAATGGGCGGTCAACGCCGAGAAGACCGGCGGCAAGAACATGATCATCATCGGCGCTGGAGCGAACCACTGGTACCACAACAACCTACTTTACCGGGCAGGGATTGTGGCGCTGATGCTGACCGGCAGCGTAGGGGTCAACGGCGGCGGTCTGGCACATTATGTGGGGCAGGAGAAGCTGGTCAATATCGCTTCCTGGAGCTCGATCGCTTTCGGTCTGGACTGGGGCATGGCACCCCGCCACCAGAACACGCCCTCTTTCCACTACGTCCATTCCGACCAATGGCGTTACGAACGCGGCTATTCAGCCTACGATAAGCTGCCCGAGGACGAGGCAGAGGCCGATAGCCTGATCGGCAGCCGCAGCGACCACACGCTCGACTTCCAAGTGCGCGCAGTCCGGCGCGGCTGGCTGCCCTTCTTCCCGCAGTTCAACAAAAGCTCGCTGGTAGTTGTGCAGGAAGCCATGAGTGCCGGTGCACAGAGCGACGCCGAGATCATCCAGCACGTTGTCGATCAACTGCGGGAAAACCAGCTCTATTTTTCGGTCGAAGCGCCGGACATGGACGAGAACTGGCCGCGGGTGTGGTTCATCTGGCGCGGCAATGCCATCGGCACCAGCGCCAAAGGGCACGAATTCTTCCTGAAGCACTACCTGGGCACTCACAATAACGCCATCGCTGCCGAACAGGCCGAGGGTATCGTGCACGAAGCGGCTTTCCGCCCACAGGCGCCAGAGGGCAAGCTGGACCTGGTGGTTGATCTGAATTTCCGCATGGACACCTCCGCACTGTACTCGGACATCGTGCTGCCGGCAGCCACCTGGTACGAAAAGGATGACCTCAATACCACCGACTTGCACTCGTATATCAACCCGATGCAGGCAGCAGTACCGCCCGCCTGGGAATCGAAATCAGACTGGGAGATCTACAAAGCGGTTGCCAAGAAATTCAGTGAGCTGGCAAAGACCCATCTCCCCGACCCGATCAAGGACATCGTTATGCTGCCCCTGCAGCACGACACACCCGATGAGCTCGCCCAACCCGAGGTCGTAGACTGGAAGACTGGCGGCGCTGAGGCAATACCTGGGAAGACCATGCCGAAATTCCGGGTGGTCGAGCGTGATTACGCCAACCTGTATGAGCAAATGGTAAGCCTGGGGCGCGGTGTGGAGAAGAACGGCGTCAGCGCGCACGGGCTGAATATCCCCGTGGGAGACGAATACCAGCGCCTGCTGCAGAAGCACCCGCGGCGCTTCAATGAGGGGGAAATTGGCCACCCATTGATATCCGGCAACGGCGGATCGGAAAGCGCGGACCTGTACCCCTCCCTGAACGATGCCCGCCAGGTTGCGGATGCCATCCTGTACCTCGACCCATCCTCCAACGGCGAGCTCGCCCACAAAGCATTCGTTGCCGAGGAGCACAAGACCGGGCTGAAGCTGGCCGACCTTGCCGATGGGTTGCGTGATATCCGCTATTCGTTCGACGACATCGTCGCCCAGCCGCGGCGCGTGCTGACTACACCAACCTGGTCGGCGGTCATCAATAAGGGTCGCGCTTACAGCCCGTTCACGATCAATACAGAGCGCCTAGTCCCCTGGCGCACTCTGACCGGGCGCCAGCATTTCTACCTCGACCATGAGATGTACCTGTTCTGGGGTGAGCACCTGCCCACCTACAAGCCGCGCCCCGACCACACCATGCTGGATGAGACCCAGCAGAGCATGGCGCTCGCCCAGGGCAAGATGCTCAACTACATCACCCCGCATGGCAAATGGAGCATCCACTCCACCTACTCCGAGAACCATCGCATGATGACCCTCTCGCGGGGCAGCTACCCGATCTGGCTGAACGACAAAGACGCTGCCGAGCTGGGCATCAAAGACAACGATTGGGTAGAGCTGTTCAACGACAACGGGGTGTTCGTACAGCGTGCCATCATTTCAGCACGCATCCCCCACGGCACGGTCTTCGTCTACCATGCCACAGAGCGCACGGTGGGCATCCCGAAATCGCCGCTGCACAAGAAACGCGCCGGGATGAACAACTCGCTGACGCGCGCCCGCCTCAAGCCGGTGCTGATGTCCGGCGGCTATGCCCAGTTTACTTACTTCTTCAATTACTGGGGACCGACCGGCGTCAACCGGGACACCTTCGTCTTCGTGCGGCGTATCGAGAGACCGGACTACTAAAATGCAGACACCAGATAGGAGTTGACCATGAATGTCAGAGCTCATATGAGCATGCTCTTTCACCTGGATAAGTGCATCGGCTGCCATACCTGTTCCGTAGCCTGCAAGAACCTGTGGACCGACCGCAAAGGTGCAGAGTACATGTGGTGGAACAACGTCGAGACCCGTCCCGGCACCGGCTACCCGACCAAGTGGGAAGACCAGGAGCATTACAAGGGCGGCTGGGAGTTCAAGGGCAGCAAGCTGGACCTCAAGCTGCATTCCAAGGGCTCAGGGCTGCTGAAGCTGTTCTTCAACCCGTCCTTGCCCAGCCTGGAAGATTATTACGAGCCGTTCACTTTCCGCTACGAGGACCTGTTCAACGCACCCGCCGGCGATGACCAGCCGACCGCCATCCCGATCTCGATGATTACCGGTGAGCCGATGGAGATCGAGAGCGGTCCGAACTGGGATGACGACCTGGGCGGATCGAACATCTATGCTCGCAACGACCCGAGCATGGAAGGGGTGCCGCCGGAGGTGCGCGCCCAGCTCGACGAGCTGGAGCGGGTGGTCTTCAACTACCTGCCGCGCATCTGCAACCACTGCCTGAACCCCGCCTGCGTGGCAGCCTGCCCCTCCGGGGCGATTTACAAGCGCTCGGAAGACGGCGTGGTGCTGGTGAATGAGAATAAATGCCGCGCCTGGAGGATGTGTGTGGCAGCCTGTCCGTATAAGAAAGTCTACTACAACTGGGCCAGCGGCAAGTCAGAGAAATGTATTTTATGCTTCCCACGGCTGGAGACCGGCCAGGCGCCGGCCTGCGCACATTCCTGTGTGGGACGTATCCGCTATATGGGTGTAATGCTATACGATGCCGACCGCATACCGCAAGCCGTTATGGTGGACGAGAGCGAGTTTGTCCATTGGCGAAGAGGCATACTGGACCCCAATGATGCGGAGGTGATCGCATCAGCGAGATCAAACGGAGTCCCTGATAGCTGGCTGGAAGCTGCTCGCAAATCACCCGTCTATCACTTTGTCAAAACATGGGGCCTGGCATTTCCACTCCACCCGGAATTCCGCACCATGCCGATGATGTTCTACGTCCCACCGCTCTCGCCGGTGGTGAGCACCATCGAAGATGGATTGTTCCGGCTCGACCTTACCGAAGGCGACTACGACTTCGAGATCTTCCACCGCCTGTCTGCCGCCCGGCTGCCGATCCAGTACCTGGCAAACATGTTCACTGCCGGGAACGAAGAGCCCATCCGCCAGACTTTGGTCAAGATGCTTGCCGTGCGTGTGTACATGCGTCGCAAGACGGTCGATGGTGTGGTGGACGAGAAAACGCTCAAGCTTCTCGAAGAAGCGGGGACAAACCCCCAAGAAGCAGAGGCAATTTACCACATGACAACCCAACCGAACATGGAAGAACGCTTCGTCCTGCCGCCTTACCACCGTGAGATGGCGGTAGAAGCCTGGAAAGACCCGCTGGCACATAAGGGCGAAGCTGGCCTGGGATATATCCAGCCGCCCTTGAGAGGTGAATGATGGGCACATTCAATACACTTGCTGAAGCATTCCGCTACCCGGCGCCCGGCCTTCTGGGGATCTTGGAAGGCAACCAGGCGGATATCACCGAGCGGCAGATCCAGAATAGCTACGCCGATTTCCTGCGCCAGATCAAGGCTCTATCTATCGAGGATTGGGAGGAACTGTGCACCCGTACCCTAGACCTTAGCCCAGCAGTCGCCCCGTATATCGGGTTCCAGATGTGGGGTGAGGGCTACCAACGCGGCGCCTTCATGGCTTTGATGAACCATGCCCTGCAGATGGAAGGTATCGAGACAGATGGCGAGCTTCCGGATCACCTCATCCCGGTCCTGCGCTACCTGGAGGTGGCCTCCGACCCGCCGGCAGACTTGCTCGAGGCGCTCAAGCCGGCTGTGAAGCGCATGCGGGCTGTCCTGCACAAGGCAGACCCGGACAATCCATACAACCACCTGCTGCAGGCCGTGCTTCAGAGTCTGGACCGGCTCCCGGCGGTGAAAGAGCGCCCAGCAGAGCCGAGTCGAATGATGACACAGGAGAACCTCCTCAAATGAAGTCTACCGATTATTTAATGAAGGAACACCGCCTGATCGAGCGTGCCATCGCTGCCCTGGAAGCCGGCACGGTGAAGCTGGAGGCGGGGAAGCCCGTCCGGCCTGGGTTTTTCTTGGATGCGGCCGATTTTGTCACTGACTTCGCCGACGGTTGTCACCATAAGAAGGAAGAAGACATCCTGTTCATCAAGATGGCGGGCAAAGGCGTACCCGTCCAGGGCGGGCCGATCGGCGTGATGCTGACCGAGCACGAACAGGGGCGCATGTATAACCGCGGCATCCGGGCAGGCGTCGAGAAACTGCAAGCCGGCGACCCATCTGGGCAGGCAGAGATCATCCAGAATGGGCGCGGCTATGCTGCCCTGCTGCGCCAGCATATCGCCAAAGAAGATGGCATCCTGTTCCCAATGGCTGAACGGGTCATCTCTCCCGCGGAGCAGGAACAGATGTGGCAGGAATTCGAAAGAGTTGAGCAGGATGTGATCGGCCAGGGGACGTACGAGAAATACCAGGCGTTCGTAGAAACCCTCGAGCGGGAGATCGATAGCCTGTAAGCCAACAGAAGGCGGAGGTATCTGATGGACTGGAATACGATTCTTTTTGTAATATTCCCCTACATATCGCTGGCGATCTTCATCGTTGTCAGCATCTACCGGTCGTTGTACCGCCCATTTACAATCTCCAGCCTGTCTTCACAGCTGTTGGAGCGCAGGAAGCTGTACTGGGGATCGATTTCCCTGCATTATGGCATCATTATCGTCTTGCTGGGTCACTTGCTGGCGCTCATCCTGCCGCAAGGGCTGGTGCTGTGGAACTCGGTGCCGCTGCGCCTCTATCTGCTTGAGATCACCGGACTGGCACTGGGGCTGTGGGCGACGGTTGGCATCCTGGTACTTCTGTGGCGGCGGCTGAGCAGCAGCAAAGTGCGCATGGTGACCACCCCCATGGACCTGCTAGTTTTGGTGCTGCTGTTCCTGTCCGGGCTCACAGGAATCCTGACCGCCACTGTTTACCGCTTCGGCTCCTACTGGTTCACCGGGGTCTTCACCCCTTACCTGTGGTCGATCCTCACATTCCAACCTCGCCCAGACCTGGTCGCCCCGCTGCCCTGGATCATCAAGCTGCACGTGATCAATTTCTTCGTGCTGCTGGTAATCTTCCCGTTCTCCCGCCTGGTGCACATCGTTACTTACCCACTCGGATACCTGCTGCGCCCTTGGCAGATCGTGGTATCCGGGCGCCGCACGACGGGTGAAAATACGCAGCACTCACCACGCTGAGTGAGGCATGTTCGCGACCCCGGTGACAGCATTCAATTAGGAGGAAAACAAATGGCTCAGGTAAAAGGTAAGCCCAGTCAAGGTCTGTTCGGTGCAACGCTCGGCTTCTTCGCCGGTTTCGCCGCTGTCTCGCTGTTCGGTCCCACAGCCAACCGCTTCAAAGAGGTGATGGAGCTCACCCCGGTAATGATCGGGCTGCTGGTGGCGGTGCCCTCGCTCTCCGGCTCGCTGCTGCGCATCCCCTTCGGCGCCTGGGTGGATACAACCGGTGGGCGCAAACCTTTCCTGGTACTGCTGTGGCTTTCCGTGGCCGGTATGATCGGGCTGACCGGGGTGGTTTACTTCCTGTACCCTAACCGGCTCAGCAGTTCGCTCTATCCCTTGCTGCTGCTCCTGGGCATGCTCTCCGGATGCGGGATCGCCACCTTCTCGGTCGGCATCGGGCAGGTCTCCTACTGGTTCCCGCAGAAGCGCCAGGGCACAGCCCTGGGGACATACGCCGGGGTAGGCAACCTGGCTCCCGGTCTGTTCTCCTTCCTGCTGCCGATCGCACTGAGCGGATGGGGGCTGGGCGGGGCATACCTGGCCTGGCTGATGTTCCTAGTGATCGGGGTCGTGCTCTACCACTTCACCGGGCTGAACGCCTACTTCTTCCAGCTCAAGGACGGCGGGATGGATAAGGAAGAAGCCCGCATCCAGGCGCAGGAGCTGGGGCAGGAAATTTTCCCCAAGGGCAACGCAGTGGAGACCCTGGTCGCCGCGGCCGGGATCTGGAAGACCTGGCTGCTGGTGATCATCTATTTCACCACATTCGGCGGTTTCATCGCCATGACCGCCTGGCTGCCGACCTACTGGACATCGTTCTACGGGGTTGGCGGGGTTACCGCCGGGCTGCTGACCGCCCTGTATTCGCTGACCGCTTCGGCAATCCGAGTACCGGGAGGCTCGCTCTCCGACCGCTGGGGTGGTGAACGGACGGCGCTGATCGCGCTTATCTCGATGCTGGTAGGCGCCTTATTGATGACACTCTCAAGTGTTTACTGGTTCAGCATCGTTGGCGTAGTGCTCATGGCTGCCGGGATGGGAGTCTGCAACGCGGCGGTGTTCAAGCTGATGCCGCAGTACGTACCCCAGGCGGTGGGTGGGGCTGCCGGCTGGATTGGTGGTCTGGGCGCGTTCGGCGGATTTGCCATCCCGCCCATCTTGGGTGCCTTCGTGCGCTCGTTGGGTGCGTCTGGTTATGCCACGGGATTCGTCACCTACATCCTGCTGGTGGTTATTTCGCTCGTGCTGGCAGTTGTGCTAAGACAGTCACGCGCCGCCGTTGCGGTTGAAAGCCCAGTGGGCGCCGCAGCCAAACAAGCCGGTAGTTAAATCACCTACCGGTACCAAGAGAGGAATATTAAGATGCCCGATGTGACCGATCTTCTCGAACAATCTGCCGCCCGGCACACGCACCTCTGCCCGCGCCAGGTGTTGGGCGTGCGCATGGGGCTAGCGGGCGCCGCCCGCCTGGGGATCAAGGCTCCGGTCAGCAGCAAGCGAATGTTGGTCATCGTCGAGACGGATGGCTGCTTCGCGGATGGCATCGAGGTCGCAAGCGGCTGCACGATGGGTCACCGTACACTGCGGGTGGAGGATTATGGCAAGGTGGCGGCGACCTTCATCAATTTGAGCAATGAGCAAGCCGTGCGCCTGGCTCCTCAACCCGGTGTGCGCAGGCGGGCGCTCGCCTACGCCCCCGATGAGATGCGGCACTATTTCGCCCAGCTGCAAGGCTACCAGGTGATGCCGGTAGATGAGCTATTCGATATCCGGCATGTCACCCTGCGAGTCTCGCTGGCTGAGATCATGAGCCGCCCCGGCGTGCGGGCGGACTGCGCCATCTGTGGTGAGGAAATCATTAACGAGCGTGAGGTGCGCGCACACGGGATGGTGCTCTGCCGGGGTTGCGCTGGTGACGCGTACTATGCCCGGCAGGAAACAAAGCCGGGCATCCGTGTGTCGGCGTTCAAGTATGAAGAGGTAGATAAGATTTGGTGAGATAGGAATTCAGCCTCGTTCTCCCCAGCGAAACAAGTTTCACCCGCCCTCTCCTGGCAGCATGAGAGGGTGGGCGCGTTATTGAGGTATCACCTAGACGATTGATTTCGGATTGGCAGGTAAAAAACAGCTACCTCGAAGAAATTTATCGTACAATAGAGGTGCAACGCGGTGGGGATCGTGTCGCCGAATATATTTTCCTTTTTAGGAGTCAAATCCAAATCAAACAAATCACAGTTCGGAGGTAAGATGCAGCAGTTCCCAGATTTGAACACACCCGAGAGAATACTCTTAGGTCCCGGACCAAGCATGGTCTCCCCGCGCGTATTGCGGGCGATGGCACACCCGCTACTCGGGCACCTCGACCCGCAGTTTGTGGGGCTGATGAAAGAGGTGCAGGTCTTATTGCGCTATGTCTTCCAAACCGAAAACGAGATCACGCTCCCGATCTCCGGCACCGGCAGCGCCAGCATGGAAGCGACCGTCGCAAACCTGCTCGAGCCTGGGGATGGGATCCTGATCGGCGTAAACGGCTATTTCGGAGAGCGCCTGTGCGATATGGCAGGTCGCTACGGAGCAGAAGTGTATCGCCTGGACAAGCCCTGGGGGGAGGTCTTTTACCCTGAAGAGATCGAGGCAGCCCTGCAGAAGGTGGCTGTGAAGGTCGTGGCACTCGTGCATGCAGAGACATCCACAGGCGCGCTGACACCGATGGACGGCATGGCGGAAGTGGTGCACCGCCACGGCGCGCTGCTGTTGATCGATTGCGTGACCTCGCTGGGGGGAATCCCGGTGGAGATCGATGGTTGGGATATCGATATCGCCTACAGCGGCACCCAGAAGTGCATCAGCTGCCCGCCCGGCTTAGGCCCGCTGACAGTTGGGCCGCGTGCCCGCCAGGCGATCCACCAGAGAAAGACCAAAGTGGCGAACTGGTATCTGGATCTGAGTATGATTGAGCACTATTGGGGTAATAAGCGCACCTATCACCATACCGCGCCGATCTCCATGAACTTCGCCCTCAGAGAAGCTCTGCGCATCGTGCAAGAAGAAGGATTGGAGGCCAGGTTCGCGCGCCACAAGGCCAACAGCGCAATGCTCTGGCAGGGGCTTGAGGATCTCGGCTTAACGCTGATCGTCCCCATCGAGCACCGGCTCCCTTCTCTTACAACCGTAGCAGTCCCGGATGGGATCGACGAGGCGGGCATCCGCCAGCGCTTGCTGCAGGAATACAATATCGAGATCGCCGGTGGCTTAGGTGCCTTCAAAGGTAAAGCCTGGCGCATCGGGCTGATGGGCTATTCATCCCGCCGGGAGAATGTCTTGCTGCTGCTCTCCGCGCTGGAGAAGATGCTCAAGCATTAACCGGGGTTTGCATTTAAATCCCCCGATCCGCCTCCAATGCCTCTACCTTGGCGGCCAGGTCCTGCACCTGCTGCCCAAGCTGCTGCAGCAGTTCATTGACCCGTTCCGGCGTTGCCTGAGAACTGTCTGCCTGGCCCACCGCAGCCTGCTCGACAGCTCGCTCCATCTGCTCCCGGAAGGCGCGCGAGCTCTGCAGGGTCTGCTCCATCATATTGAACATTAAGCCCGAATATGTGGCGGCAAACTGGTCCCACAGCCGGTAGCTCTCGCGCAGTACCTGCTCCGGGTCCATCTGCGAGTCTTCAGGGATGGCGTTCACCGTCAGTTCGGATAACTGCCCCTGGATGAATTTCACTGCTTCGCCGAAATCGGTAAAGGAAAGCTCTTTATCCGCCTGGACATGGTTGATATGCCCGCGCCACTGGACGTGCGGCTCTCCCTGCGCGTCCTGCCACAGGTCCTGCACGAAACGTATCAAGAATGAAGCCACATCTCTGTGTGTATTCATGGGTCACATGTCCTGGAATTCATTGTAAGCCATCATACCCTGGAGCAGTTACGCGCCAGTTGCAGGTCGAGTTTACCGGAGCTGCTGGATACATCACATACCACCCTGGATCTCTGCCATCAAAGCCTGGGTCTCCGGCAGGGGTTCCAACCCGTATTCGTCCATCAAGACCTGCTCGCACTGCTGGTAAGTGCGGATCGCCATAGGCCGGTTGCCGGTCTCCAGGTAAGCGCGGATCTGGGTTCGGTAGGCGTCCTCCCAGGCAGGTTCCAGACTGAGCACCTGCTGGGTCAGACGCAGGCTCTCGTACGGATTGCGCGGTACCTGCAAGTCGGCCAGCTTGCTCATGGTCACCAATGCCAGGGTCATCAGACGCTCGCGCTCCAGGCTGGTCCAGTCCTCATACTGGCGCTCGGGAAGATAGGGTCCCGAGTACAGCTCCACCGCCGATTGGTAATGGCTTGATGCCCGGTCTGCATCCGCCAGCAGCAGCTGGTTGCCCAGTGTGATCTCACGCTCGAACTGGTCTGCATCCAGGCTCACCAGGCTCAGGTCCAACCCGTATGCCAGCCCGGTGCGCCGGATATACCGCGATGGCGCGCGCGGTTTACGCTCCGGCTCCAGCGCGTTCTGGATGGCATGCAGGGCGACCTTGAAATCCCGGTCGCCGGTCTCCAGGTCCAGCTCAGGCCACAGGCGGTCGATGATGCCCTCTTTGTGCAGGGGCTGCTTGCGGGCGGTCACCAGGAATTGGATCAGGTGCAGAGCCTTCTCGCGCCCCCAGGCGGTGCGCGGGATCTCCTGCCCGCCGCGCCAGGCACGAAAACCGCCTAGCGTCTGGAAACGCAAGGCGGGGGTTAAACCTGATTCACCTGGGCGGTCTGGCATCGAATGGGTTTCCTTGTGTCAGATACGATCTACAGCCTGGTCGTCTCCTTGGGAGTGACCATATCCACCAGGCGCTGCCAACCCTCGCGGATATTCAGCGATCTCCGCCGCCAGGTTCCCACCAATCCGAATGGCAGGAAGAGCACCAGCAGGATGTACACTGCACCGATCAGGAAGCTGGCATTCTCGCCGAAATACTTGTCTAGGTTGTAATCCAGCAGCTTGTAGATCGCCGCACCGATCAGCGCGCCGCTCAACGTGCCGATGCCGCCGATCAGGATCATCAGCAGCGCGGCAATCGTGAAGGCAAGGCTGGCGACCACCGGGCTGACGATCGGTTGGAAGAGCGCATGCAGCATTCCCGCCAGGGCAGCCGTGATCGAAGCTACGATCAATGTCACCAGCTTGAAGTAAAAAGTATTATAGCCCAGCATCTTCGCCCGGTTCTCGTTCTCGCGAATGGCCACCCAGACATGACCGGTGGGAGAGTTAACAAAGCGCACATACAGCAGGTAAACCAGCAGCATGAATCCCAGGGCGATGAAATAGAACAGCAGCCGCTCGGAGGAGGGGTTGATAAATTCCGGCTTCGGTATGCCCTGCAGCCCGACGTCAGAGCCCGTGTAGGGACCCAGCTCGCGCGACTGAACCAGGATGTGGAAGACCGCCGCCAACCCCAGCGTCACCAGCGCGAAAGTGATACCCTGGACGCGCGGCAGCACGACCCCGAACAGAAGCGCCTGCAAGACCCCTGCCACAACAACCAGAGCAAACGTGGGCAGCAGGCCCCAGCCAAAGCTGCGCAGCAAGATGCCGGTAAGATAAGCACCCACCGCGAAGAACATCGCATGCCCAAACGACAGCAGACCGGTGATGCCGAAGACAAGGTCGTAGCTGATCGCATACACGCCCAGGATGAAGATCTCGATCAAGAGACCTTGGAAGAATTTGGACTGTCCATCCTCACTCGCCAGCACATCGGCCACTGTTTGGCCATCCAGGATCGCAACAATGAAGGGCAGCACCGCAAGGAAGATGACGGTCAGGATCAGATAACCATGGTCTTTGACAAGGGTCCTCAGCCGGTTGGGTTGCGTATCAGATTCCGGTACCACAGCACTCATACCTCACTCCTCCCGGCCAAATAAACCCTGCGGCATGATGAGCAGGACAATGACCATCAAAATAACCGTCGATGCAGGCACCAGCGGCGGAGTTGGCTTGAAGGGCTCCGCCCAGAAGGGCAGGCTGATCCCGATCTGCCCATACTTGATAATGAACTGCTGCACGAAGCCAACCAGCAGAGAGCCAACTGCCGCCCCCGGGAAGCTGGTCAGCCCGCCGATCGCCAGTGCGACTAGGGCGTTGATCAGCAGCGTCTCACCCATACCGTTCGATAGACCCATGGATGGCGCTGCGATGACACCCCCCAGGGCTGCCAGCGCGACCCCCAGACCGAAGACCATGGTGAAGACCCGGCGCACGTTGATGCCCAGCGCTTCTACCATCTCGCTGTCCTGCACGCCGGCGCGGATGATCATTCCCAGGCGGGTGCGCTGTAGCAGCAGCCACACCGCCGCCAGCACGACCACGCCAACGATGGGCACAAATATTTCGTTATAAGTGCGCACTCGCGTGCCCAGCATGACGATGGTCGAACATTGGTTGGCGATCAGATCAGCGAAGCTCTCTGCCGGGCAGCCCTCCCCCGTGCCGTTGAAGACGCTCGGCTTCGGCATGGTGAATTCCGGGCGTCCCCAGATTGCACGCACGATCTCGACACCGATCAGGCTGATGCCGAGGGTCATAAGGATCTGGTACAACGGTCGAGCGTACAGCGGGCGGATCAGGGTCATCTCGACCAGTATCCCGATGATGAACCCGGTAAATAATGCAATCCCTACTGCAGCGAAGAACAGCAGGGTTGAGTCCATATACACCAGCAAGTCGGTCAGAAAACCGTGAAAAAAGAACGCGCTCAAAGCAATGGCATACAATAAAACCGGCAGCCAGATCGCACTGCGCGGTATGCGTGCAGCACTGGTGGTCTTCACATCTTCGGAGATATACTGCCCGCGCACCAACAGACCGGCCAGGCTGAACGGCACCAGGATGCCGGCCAGGATCAACCCAAGCAGCACCAGATACGGGGATGTGTTGAACAGGGCAGGCTGCGGGATGAGCATCTGCCCTTGACCGGCCTGGATCGCATAGGTAATCGGGCTGTCTGTATAAACGCCTGGATCCCAGATAGTGATCGGGTACTGCAATAGAGAATATGCCAGGATGCCCAGACCAGCAATCAAGCCAACCCAGGGCCACACCCGGCGCACCGTCTGGCTCACTCGCAGCCGGTTAACCAGCGCTACCCAGGCAGGCAGCAAGGCAAACCCTGCGCCGATCAGGCAGGCCGGCGTGAGCAGGTCGATAAAGGTATCCGGACGGACGAAGACCGTCCAGCCAACGTATGCCCCGATCATGAACAATGTGCCGTGTGCCAGGTTGAGCACGTCCATCAGCCCGAAGATGATCGAGAAACCGGAAGCCACCAGGAAGGTTATCGAGCCGACGGACAGCGCTCTGAGCAGGGTGATCACCCACTCCTCCGTCTCCATGCCGCTGATGAACATCAAAAATAACAGCAATATAAATGCCAGGGCGATGATCAGGCTGCGGTTCCTGCGTATGTATCCCATCACACTTTCCATAATGTCATCACCTCTTATATGCGGATCCTCCATCCGCTAAGGCGGAGCTGAGTAAAGCTTTACGCTGCGCCCAGGTAGCGGTTGATGGTCTCCTTATCCTGCACCAGGTCGCTCATTTTTCCGGATTTAACAGATTGCCCCTCTTCGATAATCACATAGCTCTCTGCCAGCTGGCTGGCGACCACGAAGTTCTGCTCCACGAGCAGAACGGTGGTATCTGCGGATAACTGGCGGATGGCATCCATCATCTGCTCGATGATGACCGGCGCCAGTCCTTCGCTGGGCTCGTCGATCAGCAGCAGTCTGTTATCCGCCACCAAGGCGCGCGCCACCGCCAGCATCTGCTGCTGCCCCCCGGAAAGGTGCGTACCTGGCAGCTTGATCAGGCGTTTGAGGTCCGGGAAGAGGGTAAAAATAAAGTCTTCCCGCCGCGCCAGGTCGCCTTTCTTTCGCTCAGCCAGCTTCAAGTTCTCCGCCACGCTCAGGCTGCGGAAGATCGCCCGGTGCTCCGGCACGAAGCCGATCCCCATGGCGGCGATGTCGAAGCTGCGCTGACCCTGGATCTCCTGCCCATCGAAGATCACCTTTCCCTGGCTGGGCGGCGTCAGGCCAAGGACCGTCTTCAATGTGGTCGTTTTGCCGGCCCCATTGCGGCCCAACAAAGCCAGGATGCTGCCGCTCTTCACCTGGATGGAGACCCCTTCAAGGATGTGGAACTGACCGATAAAAGTGTGGATATCCTGGACTGTCAGCAGGTTGTGATTATCCATTGGTCCCTCTCCAGCTCTAGCCCGCTTCTTTTTCGCTGTACAGGCTGCCCAGATAGGCGCTCTGCACTACTTCGTTGGCTGCGATCTCAGCGGGAGTCCCCTCAGCCAGAAGCTGTCCTTGGTGCATCACGCTGATGTAATCAGAGATGCTCATAACAACGTTCATATTATGCTCGACCAGCAGGACGGTCTTATTGGCGGCTTCCTGGATCTCGCGTATCAGGTCGATCAGCTCCGGTACCTGCTCAGCCGCCATCCCGGCGGTCGGCTCGTCCAACAAGAGCACTTCCGGGTCCGGCGCCAGGATTATGCCCAGCTCCAATTTGCGCTGCGCGCCGTGGGGGAGCGTGCGCGCCAGCTGCAATGCTTCCTTTTCCAGCCCAACACGCATCACCACTTCCCAGGCGCGCTCTTCATAGCTGGTGAACTTGCGGTAGTGGTTGAAAAGCTTGAAGTTATCCTTGCCGAGTGCCTGGCATGCCAGACGTATGTTTTCGAGCACGGTCAAGTTTGAGAAGATATTGGTGATTTGGAAGGAGCGACCGATCCCAAGATGGATCGTGCGGTAGATCGGCTGGTGGGTGATATCCTGACCCTTATAGATCACATGACCACCTGTGGGCTCCAGGTTGCCGCTAAGCAGGTTGAAGAACGTGGTCTTGCCCGCTCCGTTGGGACCGATGATCGAATGGATCGTGCCCGGAATCACCCGGATGCTCACATCCGCGACTGCTACCAGGGCACCAAATTCCTTGCGCAGCTGCCGGGTCTCGAGGATATAGTCCTGCTGCGGGTTACCATTCATCGCTTATCCTTCGTATTGGGAGGTTGTCGAAGTGCGCCAGGATCGCTCCCGGGCACTTCGACAACCTGGTTGGTCAAACTTCTCCCGGAAGGGCTTCCCACCGGTGAGAAGGTATTACCTCACTACTCGCCGGTCAAGGAGCCGAAGGGCAAGCTGCCGCAGCGGTCCTTGAGGTCTTCCGGCAGCAGGCAGGGCGGGTCGGGCCGCGTGGTGGTGACCAGCTCGAAGAACTTGAACTCCGGGTCATCCACGTTCAGCAGCTTGACGATGTACATGTCCTGCACCGCCACGTGGTCCTCCGGACGGATGTAGATCGTGCCTTTCGGCCCCTCGAACTCCATCCCTTCCATCGCTCCCAGCAGGGCTGCCGGGCTGGCATCCCCACCCGTGGCTTTCAGCGCCTCCGTCAGCAGCAAGGCGGCATTCATGCCGTCCGCATCGAATAGGTCCGGCGGCACGCTGTAGCGAGCCTGCGTGTTCTCCACCAGCCAGTCGTTGACCGCGTTGTCCGGCAGCGTGTAGTGGTACAGGATGCCGCTGTTCTGACCTACGATGCTGCTGTAGAAGATCGGCACCGTCGTATTGTCAGCCACCGATGCACCCAGCCCCATGCTGTCCATCACGCCCAGGTCGATTGCCGCCTGCATCATCGGCACGAACCCGCCCCCTGCCCAAGTCACGATCCACGCCTCCGCTCCTGAGTCCAGGATCTGCTCCATGTACGGCGTGAACTCGGTCGTGTCCGCCGGGGCAAAGATGTCGTCCACCACGAACTCGCCTCCCTCCACCGTGCACGCATCCCGGAAGGCTGCCGCGCCTCCCCAGCCAAACGCATAGTCCGGCGCAATCTGCACGAAGGTATCGTACACCCCCGGCAGATACTTGCATAGGTTGATCGCATCCTGGTAGTTGTTACGGCTGGTGCGGAAGGTGTACTCGTTGAAGTTCACTCCAGTGATGTCATTCGCCGCTGCCGGCGCTACGATCAGCGGGATCTCGTTCTCCGCTGCAATCCCCTGCAGCGTCGCCGTCGCGCCCGAGCTCACTGTGCCCACCAGCACGTCCACCTGCTCCACTTCCACCAGTTCGCGCGCTACCGTCGCCGTGTTCTCCGGGTTGCTCTGGTCATCGGCGACAATCACTTCGATCTCACACTCATCCAGCTTGAAGCTGTTGCTGCCGGCATCAAAGCTGAACACCTCGCCTGCACTCCCAGGCGCTCCGGTGGCGTACTCCATCCCCAGCATGAAGCTGCGCAGGATATGCGCCCCGTAGATCGCCAGCGGTCCTGCTGCATCTGTGATCAAACCAACCTTGACCGGTTCAGCACAGGTCAGCGGTTGTGCCGGTGGAGGACCGATCACCACCGGCTCGCCGGTCAAGGAGCCGAAGGGCAGGCTGCCGCAGCGGTCCTTGAGCTCTTCCGGCAGCAGGCAGGGCGGGTCGGGCCGCGTGGTGGTGACCAGCTCGAAGAACTTGAACTCCGGGTCATCCACGTTCAGCAGCTTGACGATGTACATGTCCTGCACCGCCACGTGGTCCTCCGGGCGGATGTAGATCGTGCCTTTCGGCCCCTCGAACTCCATCCCTTCCATCGCTCCCAGCAGGGCTGCCGGGCTGGCATCCCCACCCGTGGCTTTCAGCGCCTCCGTCAGCAGCAAGGCGGCATTCATGCCGTCCGCATCGAATAGGTCCGGCGGCACGCTGTAGCGAGCCTGCGTGTTCTCCACCAGCCAGTCGTTGACCGCGTTGTCCGGCAGCGTGTAGTGGTACAGGATGCCGCTGTTCTGACCTACGATGCTGCTGTAGAAGATCGGCACCGTCGTATTGTCAGCCACCGATGCACCCAGCCCCATGCTGTCCATCACGCCCAGGTCGATTGCCGCCTGCATCATCGGCACGAACCCGCCCCCTGCCCAAGTCACGATCCACGCCTCCGCTCCTGAGTCCAGGATCTGCTCCATGTACGGCGTGAACTCGGTCGTGTCCGCCGGGGCAAAGATGTCGTCCACCACGAACTCGCCTCCCTCCACCGTGCACGCATCCCGGAAGGCTGCCGCGCCTCCCCAGCCAAACGCATAGTCCGGCGCAATCTGCACGAAGGTATCGTACACCCCCGGCAGATACTTGCATAGGTTGATCGCATCCTGGTAGTTGTTACGGCTGGTGCGGAAGGTGTACTCGTTGAAGTTCACTCCAGTGATGTCATTCGCCGCTGCCGGCGCTACGATCAGCGGGATCTCGTTCTCCGCTGCAATCCCCTGCAGCGTCGCCGTCGCGCCCGAGCTCACTGTGCCCACCAGCACGTCCACCTGCTCCACTTCCACCAGTTCGCGCGCTACCGTCGCCGTGTTCTCCGGGTTGCTCTGGTCATCGGCGACAATCACTTCGATCTCACACTCATCCAGCTTGAAGCTGTTGCTGCCGGCATCAAAGCTGAACACCTCGCCTGCACTCCCAGGCGCTCCGGTGGCGTACTCCATCCCCAGCATGAAGCTGCGCAGGATATGCGCCCCGTAGATCGCCAGCGGTCCCGCTGCATCTGTGATCAAACCAACCTTGACCGGTTCAGCACAGGTCACGCCGCTGGGTTCTGGCGGAGCCTCAGTTGGCTCGGGCGCTTTGGTGGGTTCCGGCGCGGCTTCGGTCGGTTGGGCGACCTCCGTGGGTTGGGCAGTACCCGGCGGTGAGCAGGCTGCCAGCACCAACGAGAATATTATCACCAGCATCCATACGATACGAAAGGTTTTCATCTTCTGTCTCCTTGAACGATTTGTATTCCGCTATTTGACCGTGCCACCCACGCGGGCGGCTTTCTGGTATGGAGATCGTCCTCCGGATCAATCACATACCGAATATATCCTTACAATTAATGGGACTTTTTTCGCAACACCTCCAAAACATAGGTTTTCATCTTTGATCATCAGGCTTTCTTAAGAATTTCGGATATGCTCATGGAATACATGGTTGAATTCAGCCGACTTCTCGATAAACGGCACGTGTCCGGCATCCGGAATAACCACTTCCCGGTAGCTGCCACCTGCAGCGGCGTATTCCTCCAGCACCTGGCGAGTTTGCCCGACCATCGGCTGGGGCGGGTATTCACCATCGCCGGGCCACCCGGGGATAAATCCCAGCTTGCCCAAGTTGCCGGGGCATGATGCAGCCGCGTCGGAGACAGCTAGATCGAATTCCCCGCGCACCCACAGCACGCGCGGCTTGGGCTCGCTCGCGATGATGCGCTTTACGTCACCGGCATACTTGGGCGAGGTCGCATTCGTCGCCCCCCACACGCCGGGCGCCATATGCGGCCAATACGCGGATTGGGTCGAATCCCCAGGGATGTCCTGCTCGCCCATATGGGTCGCCAGCATGGACGAGATCAGATCATCCTCTCTATCCGGCACGAATGGCGGTCTCACCAGCAGGGTGCGGAAGGCTGAACGCGGCGAGAACGGGCTGTCCAGGCTGCGGTCTGCTTCCAGGATTTGCCGTACCAGTTCAGGGTTGGAAAGACCACCGCCGGACCCTGCGAAATCCGGATTGCACGGCGTCCCACCGAGGTCTTTTGTCGCTCCGAATCCATATGGTGATCCAGGATCGACCAGCGTGATAGAGAGCATCCGGTCCGGGTATTCTGCCATCATGCGCCAGAGGACCATGCCCCCTAAGGAATTGCCTATCACATGCGCCTTATCGATCCCCAGGTGACCCAGCAATGCCACTGCATCGTCTGCCAGATCGAGCATGCCGCGCCGGGCATCGATCTTCGCACGCGGATCGGCGTCCCCAAAACCGCGTTGGTCTGGCGCAATGCCGCGGTATCCGGCTGGCAGATCGAGCATGGTACCCTCCCACCAGGTTGCCGAGGACAGGTTGCCGTGCAGGAACAGCACCGGGGCGCTATCTTCCGCTCCGCTGAAGAGCACGCGGGTGGTGATGCGCCCGGTCTTGACCGTCTCTGGCGTTATGCCTGGCAAAGTTGGAATTTCCATAGGCGACTCCTTTGTGTCGACTGCTGCTCACCTGTTACTACGATCCGACGTATCTCTCTTTCAACCTGATTTTCTCCACCTTCCCATAGGGGGAGTAAGGCAGGGCATCCGTGAATAACACCCGTTTGGGGATCTTGAAGCGAGCCAGCCTGCCGGTGCAGTATTCTTTCAACTCGTCTTCTGAAACGACTGAGCCTGGCTTCAACACGACCACCATAAGACCGACCTCGCCCCATTTCTCGTCCGGCTGCCCGATCAGGGCGCATTCCGCAACTGATGGATGCTCGCGGAAGACGGCTTCCACTTCCGCGGCGTAGATATTCTCGCCACCGCTTTTGATCATGTCCTTGTAGCGTCCAATGATGTAATAGAAGCCGTCCTCATCCCGGTATGCCATATCGCCGGTATGGAACCAGCCGTCCACCAGGGACCTGGCGGTCGCCTCCGGGTTGCGCCAATAGCCACTTGTGACATGCGGTCCTGAGATCAGCAGCTCGCCGGGCTCTCCCACCGGCACCTCCTGACCGCTCTCAGGATTCACAAGGCGCATCTGGCTGTGGAAGATCGGCTTGCCCACCGAGCCGGATTTCGGCTCAGAGTCCTCATCGGTCATCGAGAAGCAGTTTGGGCCGACCTCGGTCAGGCCATATCCCTGGCGGAAGACCACCCCTTTCTGCTCCCGCCAAGCCTGCATCAGCTCCACCGGGCAAGATGCCCCGCCGCTGATGAAGAAATGCACGTGGCTGAAATCCATCTCCGTGAAGGCTGGTGTATTCAACCACATCTGGAACAAGGTCGGAACGCCCAGAATCACCGTACATTTTTCGTTTACGATATCCTGGAGCGAAGTCTCGACATCAAATTTCTTCGCCAGGAGAATGCGCCCGCCGGTATAGAACAGAGGGGTCAGGAAGGCGAACAGACCGCCGGCATGGAATAAGGGCGTGTAAACCGGGGAGACGTCTTTCTCGGTCAGACCCCAGCTGATGACGGTGTTGATGCAGTTCCACAACACCTGCCGGTGGGGGATCATCGCTCCCTTGGGATGCCCGGTGGTCCCGGATGTGTACAGGATGCAGTAGGTGTCGTCCTCATGCAGGTCGGGCCGAGTTGGTTCGGCTTCACTAGCTGCGTCCAGTAGCTCATCATACTGCCCGACACCTGCGATCTGCGCTCCATCCAGACTGATGCAGGCTGCTATGCTCGCCGGGTGATCGTCGCCTGTGATGTTCAGCAGCTCGTGGTAGACCGGCTCGAATTCCTTTTCAACCAGGATAACCCGCGGTGAGCAGTCGTTGACGATATAATCCAGCTCTTTGGCGGTCAGCCGCCAGTTGAGTGGGGCAATCACCGCCCCGATCTTTGCCAGCCCGTAGAACAGGTCGATATAAACGATGCTGTTCTGTGCCAGAATGGATACCCGATCTCCCTTTTTGACGCCGTACTGCCCGCGCATGAAATTCGCCAACCGGTTGGCGCGTTTGTTCAGCTCCTGGTATGTGAACCGGCGCCCGCTCTCTATCTCGAGCATTGCCTCCCGATGCGGCGTCAGGTGCGCCCGTGTGCTCAGAAGATCGGCTGCGTGCATCTCAATCTCCCTTGAATATACCGGGCGATTTGGCAAACAGACCTGCATCACGTCTGGCTTTCCCAGCCCCCATCGGTGAGCACTCACTCATCTGTAACTCCTATTAAATTCTGCGATTAAATCGATAAGCAGTGAAAGGATGTAGATCCTTCCACCTCATTTTACTTAAACCGGTTACCCGGTGGTTACAGAACTGTTACTATCAGGGCAGCTTGGCCAGGAATCCCAGGATTACGGTGTTAAATTCCTGCGGGCGCTCCCAGCAAGAGGCGTGCCCGGCACCTGGCAGCACGTGCAGCTCGGCGTGCGGGATATGATCTTTCAATATCTTGGCGTAGCGGGGGCCTTTGATCAAATCCAGCTCACCCACCAGAATACAGGTGGGCACATCGATCTCTCCCAGACGGGCGGTGAAATCCACCTCCAGGAAGCACTCGCATAAGCAGATAATAGTCGTGAAATCCAAAGTTGCATAGCGCTTCCTGGCGTCCTGCAGAAGTGCTGGGTTGGCGTGGATGAACTCGGGTGAGAAGTTCCAGGGGACGGAGGCTTTGAAGAAAGCCTGCCCATCTCCTGTTCTAAGTGCGTCGATCCAGCTCTCGATGACGATCCGCAGCTCTTCATCGACCTGGCTGACTGTATCGATCAGGATCAGGCTGCGGGTCAGGTGCGGATATTTGAGCGCGAACGCCTGCGCGAGTTCGCCGCCGTAGGAGATGCCAGCGATATGGGCGGCTTCTAAACCCAGGGCGACAAACAAGCTCGCCAGGTCGTCGGCGTGCTGCTCCATGGTGTACGGGCCCTCGGGATGGTCAGACTGTCCCTGCCCGCGGCAGTCGTACTGCAGCACACGGTAGTGCTGCGCCAGCGTCCTGGTCTGGAAGACCCAGCTGGTGGCTGCGTTCATAATCACCCCATTGTTCAGCACCAGCACCGGCGCAGATTCAGCACCGTGAAACTCATAATATATATTTACGCCGTTGACTAATATATTGGGCATTACCTGCCTGCCTTACTCCACATCAGTTGAATAACCGATCAAGTCTTTTACCAGCACCAGGGCTGCGCCATCACAGACCAGCTTCCCGTCAGATGTCAAGCAGCGCGTGCGCAAGTTGACCAGGTCCTTCTCGGGTCTCAGGCGCACGATCTCGACCTGCGCCATGATCTGCTCGCGCGGGTAAGCCGGCGCCAGGAAGCGGAAGCGCTGCTTCAGCCAGTTGGTACCGCGTCCGGGCAGCTCAGTCCCCAACAGGTCGGAGATCAGTCCTCCCAGCAGCCCGTTTGGAATCAGACGATCCTCGAATCCGGATCGCCGGGCGAAGTCACGATCGGCAATCAGAGCGTTGGTGTCCTGGCTGATCGAGAGATATTCGTCGATATCCTGCACTGAGAAGCGACGTGCTTGGCTGGCTTTTTGACCCAGCCTCAAGCCGCGCATTTCCTTCGCACTCTCAATAGGATGGATGGCTGCATCCGGTGGGTCCAGGAATACGAGCCCTGAGCCAGGCAAACGCGCCAGTGTCCTCCCCTGGCAGCTCATCTCTCCATCCGGGCGGACGATCTGCATGCTGATCTCGGCTATGTCCTGCCCTTCATGGATCGACGTCACCTGCAAACTGAATTTAACTGCCTCATCTGCAAAGGTCGGCGCCGGGAAAACCAGTTCTTGCTCAAGCTGGAGCGACCCGGGCGGCAGCAGCTCGTCATGCAACACGCCGCTCAGCACGCTGTAGAGCAGCATGCCATGTGCCACCGGTCTTTCGAAGCGCGTACGGGCAGCAAAATTCGGGTCGACGTGGATCGGGTTGTCATCCCCACTCAGCTGGGCGAAGCGTTCGAAATCGCGCTGGGCGAACGTCCTGGCCCGCTCGGCTTGCTGACCTTCCACGAGGGACATCTTCCTCAAACCCCTTCAGGCGCCGTATTGCTGGCGAAGCTCACGCTTGAGCACTTTCCCTGCGGCGGTGCGCGGCAGCGAGTTCTACGAACACCGCCGATTTGGGGATCTTATAGCGGGCGAGCTTCCCCTGGCAGAACTCGATCAGCCCGGCTTCGGTAAGCGCGTGACCTTTTTTCAAGACGACGACCGCCCGGCCGACCTCCTGCCACTTAGGATGAGGAACCCCTATCACCGCCGCCTCTGCCACCGCCGGGTGCTGGTATATCACGTTTTCCACCTCCGCGGGATAGACATTCTCGCCGCCGGAGATGAACATATCCTTCCAGCGGTCCACGATGTAATAGAAGCCTTCTTCGTCGTATCTAGCGGCATCTCCGGAATGCAGCCATCCATCCACCAATGTTTCTGCGGTGGCTTCCGGGCGGTTCCAGTAGCCGGTGGTAACGTTGCCGCCGCGGATGCACAGCTCACCGACCTGATCCGGTCCTAGTGCAATCCCCTCCCGGTCGAGGATGCGCACCTCGGTGTGCAGGACGGGTTTGCCGACCGATCCGGCCTTACGCAACGCGTTCTCCCGGTCGATGATGAACACCGTGGGACCGGTCTCGGTCATGCCGAATCCTTGCTGGATGATGATACCCTTCTCCGCGAAGGCTTCCACGAGAGATGGCGGCAGTGAAGAGCCGCCGCTGGCCCAGCTGCGAACGCTGGAAAGATCGTAGCTGTCAAAGTGAGCAAATTGTGAAAGCACCAGGTAGATCGACGGCACCAATAAGATCACGCTCACATGCCATTCCTGGATCAGGCGCAGGAGCTCTGCCGGGTCGAAAGCACGCATTACGATCAGCGTCCCGCCGGCGTGGAAGGTCGGGCAGGCGTACAGCCCCAACCCTCCCGCGTGGAAGGTCGGCAGCACGTTCAGGTTGACATCCTGCGAGGTCAGGTCTATGGCCTGTCCCATCCCAACGGCGTTGTAGAAGAAATTTCCATACGTCACCTGCGCCCCCTTCGGACGTCCGGTCGTGCCGGAGGTGTATAGGATGGCCCAGGTGTCTTCATATTTAAGCGCCGGCATCGGGACACCATCTGCAGAGCCGGCAGCCAGGGCAGCTTCGTAGGTCTATTCGCCATTGGGCGATGGCTCTCCCATGCGAATGTAGTGTTCTATCCCGGTTCGAGAGCGGAGCACATCCACAGCTGTAGAGAAATCCGCCTCGTAGAGCAAGGCGCGCGGCTGGCAATCGTTGAGGATGTATTCCAGCTCCGGTGGAGCCAGTCGCCAGTTGAGGGTGTTCAGGATCAACCCGGTTTTGCTGCAGGCGAATAGCACCTCGAAATAATCGGAGCTGTTTTGAGCCAGGATGGACACCCGGTCGCCTACCTGCAATCCCAGGTGGTTGACGAAATAATCTGCCAGCCGGTTGGCACGCTGGTTGAACTGGGCGTAGGTCAGCCTGCGACCGCTGTGCGCATCCACCAACGCCAGCTTGTCCGGTGTGCGTTCGGCGTGCCGTTTGATCCAGTCGAAATGGTACATCTGTGCTTTCCTCGCTAATGCGCCATCTGGCGCCAGAATTCCAGCATGCTCTCTTGCGTCTCCGGGGTGCTGATCTGGCTGACAAACTGGCGACGTTCCTGTTCCAGGGAGCCGCGATAGTCGCCGAAGCTGATCGCAAGCAGCCGCTTGATCGCTTGCAAGCTGCCCTGGTGCATACCTGCCAGCTCGAGGGCTGCCTCCCTGGCACGCTGGCGGATCCGGTCTGCCGGGATGACCTGGGCTGCCAATCCCCAGTCCACAGCCTGTTGGGGTGTGATGGTCAGGTTCATCAGCAGCACATCTTGGGCGCGTTTATGCCCGATGATCCTGGGCAGCAGGGTGGACCAGCCCCCATCCGGGCTGAAACCCACCAGGCTGTAATAAGGGGTGAAGCTGGCCGACGGGGAGAGCAGCACCACATCCGATGCCAGCACCAACCCCAGCGAACCTCCGGTAACGGTACCGTGCACCGCCGCCACAACAGGTTTGGAAAGCTCGATCATGCTGCACATCACCTGGTTCAGCCGCCCGACAATCCGCTCTGCATAGCGGTCGATTTTGTCAATATGATCGACGAAACCTTTCAGGTCTCCCCCGGTGGAGAACGAGCGCCCGTTAGCCTGCAGCACGATTGCACGCACATCCTGCCGCTCGTCCAGCTCCACCAGAGCCCCCAGAAGCTCATCCAGCAGCTCGGGGATCAGGCTGTTGTGCCGTTCCACGCGGTCCAATGTGAGGCTGGCGACCGGCTCGGAGATATCGACCTGCAAATATGTGTACATGCTTCGTAAACCATGTATAGCAGCTGTCCTGATGCCGCTTTATCAATGGCTCCCGGTCTCGTAAGATCGAGCACCGGGAGCCAGATCATTTACATCAAGGGCTGAAAGCCAGGTAAGTTTTGGTCTTCTCACCGACCTTGCGGTCCAGGAACTTCACCTTCAGCGGGGTGCCGATCTTAATTGCGACGGGGTCGGCAGCATCCACCCCCACGATCTGGGCACTGATTGCCGGACCATCGTCCAGCTTCACGATGCCGGCGCAGTAGGGGTTATCCCGCCCGTATCCGGCTTCGATCATCGCCGTGGGGGCGATATGGACGGTGGTGAAGGCAACCAGCCGGCCTGTGCCCGGCAGCTCTACCCATTCCATCTGGTCCTCAAAGCAATTGCGGCACATCGGCCTCGGCGGAAGGTAAACTTGCCCGCACGCCGTGCAGCGGGCGCCTACCAATTTGTGCTCCACCAATTGGGCCTCAAATCCAGAACTGGAGAAATCGTTGTCGCTCATCGTTTATCTCCTCTCAAAGATGTGCACCACACAGGTCTGCCCGGTGCCGCCGACGTTATGGGTGAGCGCCAGGTCGATGTCGCCGCTCACCTGGCGTGGACCAGCCTGACCGCGCATCTGCTTCCAGACCTCTACCACCTGTCCGGCGCCCGACGCACCGACAGGGTGTCCCTTCGATTTCAACCCACCCGAGGTGTTAATCGGTCTGGGTCCGGTACGGGCAGTCAGACCCTCCTCAGCGGCCTTGTAGCCCTGCCCAGGTGGAAAAAAGCCCAGGTCTTCGCTGGCAATCACTTCAGCGATGGTGAAGCAATCATGCACCTCGGCAATCTTGATATCTGCGGGGGTGACACCTGCCATCCGGTAGGCTGTCCGGGCAGCCAGCTGTGCTGCACACAGCTCGGTCAGGGAATCGCGATCGTGCAGTGCTACATCGCTCGCCTGCCCGCTGCCGATGATATATAACGGCTCATCGGTGAAGTTTTTGGCGATCTCCTCGCTCACCACCAGCAAGGCCGCGGCGCCATCCGAGATCGGTGAGCAGTCGAACAGGCGCATCGGCCAGGCGATCACCGGGTTGGCGCGCTCATCGGAAAGGAATGCCAGCTCATCCTCCCAGGCCGGCAGCGGCCTGCCTTTAGCCTTGGCCTTGGCAATTTTTCCATCCATCACACTGCGGATGGTCGACCCGAACTGGGCTTTCTCGTTCAAGGCACCGTTCTCGTGGTTCTTCATCCCCACCCGCATGAAGGACTCTCCAGTTGCGCCGTAGCGGTCCATATAAGCAGTTGCCATGGCGGCGTAAAATCCGGGGAAGGTAAAGCCAGCAGGGATCTCATACAGCGTGTCGCTGGCCGTTGCAAGCGTGTCGGTGACTTCAGATGTGGGCAGGTCGGTCATCTTCTCATAGCCGCCCACCAGCACGACATCCTGCAGCCCAGAGGCAACCGCAAGGATGCCCTGGCGCAGGGCGACCCCGCTGCTGGCGCAGGCGTCCTCGATGCGCGTCGCCGGGATGGGAGCCAGCCCCGTCCAGTCGGCAGCGATCGCCGCAGTATGCCCCTGGCGCTCGAACAGATCACTGCTGTAATTGCCGACATAGAGGGCTTCGATATCTCTCGGGTCGAGCCCTTTATCGACTGAGCGGCGCATCTCCTGGAACGCTTCCACAAACAGGTCGCGGCTGGCTTTCCCGGGGAAAGCGCCAAACCTGCTCATCCCCGCGCCGACGATCGCCACCCCCCTGGACAGCACCTTGTGCGTTGGAATCATGATGTTCTCCCTTGAAATTATGACTTCAATGGTGGGCCTATACACCCTTCAGGAAGCTGACAAAGGTGTGTATAAACTCAGCCGGTTTCTCGATATGCGGACCGTGGGCGGTATTGGTCATAACTACCTCACGGTAGCTGCCGCCTGCCTGCTGGTATCTCTCCAAAACCGAACGAGTTTGAGACACCATGGGCTGGGGCGGGAAAATATCCTGACCCGGCCAGCCTGGAACCAGCTCCATCATCCCCAGGGTGCCGAAATCGAATAAAGAATTGTCTGAGACAATCTGGTCTGAATCTCCGCGCACCCACAAAACAGGCGGTTTATCCTCCATCTGGACGATCGTGCTGGTATTGAAGTACTTGGGCGAGCCGGCGTTGATCGGTCCCCAACTCCCGGGGGCAACATTGGGCCAGTTCGCAGAGGCGGTCAGGTCGCCCGGGTAACGATCGTCGCCGGTCCTCTCAAGAAGAGCTGCGTCCAGGAAAGCCTCTTCCCGTTCTGCCCGGAAGGGAGCCTTGTAATAGAAGGCGTTGATCACGTTGCGCGGCGAGTTTGGGTCCTCGTCACTGCGATCGCCTTCCACGATGCGTTTTACAAATTCGGGGTTGACCGTTCCACCCCCCGAACCGGCGAAGTCAGCATAGCAAGGCACGCCATCCGCACCTTTGGTACCGCCAAATCCATACGGGCTGACCGGGTTGATGAATGTCAGGCTGGAAACCAGGGCTGGATAATCCTGGACGAACTGCATCAGCACTGCTGCTCCGAGCGACCAGCCTACCAGGTGAGCCGGTTTGTCGCCAAAGGTGTCGGAGAGGGCTTTGAGGTCGTCCGACCAATCACGTGCGCCGCGCTCGCCATCGACCAGCATATCTTCGGTATCGCCGTAGCCGCGCAGATCCGGAGCGATACAGCGATAAGTCTGCGGCATCGCCAGCATGGTCTCCTCCCAGTATGTGGCGCTGGAAAAATTGCCGTGCACAAAGACTACCGGGATGCCCTCTTCCGGACCACTCAAGAGCACATGCGTCCGGATGCGGGCAGTGGGGATCATTCTAGACGTAATACCGGGTAAAGTGGGTACAGTGGACATGGGTTTCTCCTGTTCTGCAGGACCTGCCTGCAGTATTGATAGTACGGATAAGACAGGCTGGCAACCGGAGCTATTCGCTCCAGCCCATACCTTTTCTTGTTGATTACTCGTTTACATACTGCTCTCGCAGCTCTCGCTTCAGGATTTTGCCCATCCCGGAAAGGGGCAGCGCATCCAGGAAAGCCACGCTCTTGGGCACTTTATAGCGCGCCAGGTGGGCGGTCATAAATTCGACCAGCTCGTCTTCCGCTGCCTGAGCTCCGGGTTTCAGCACCACGCAGGCTACCCCAACCTCGCCCCACTTGGGGTCGGGTGCCCCGATGACCGCGCACATATGTACTGCAGGGTGTTTGTAGAGCACGCTCTCGATCTCCACCGGGTAGACATTCTCCCCGCCGGAGATGAACATATCCTTCTTGCGGTCGCGAACGTAGAAATACCATTCAGGGTCATATTCGACGATATCACCAGTGTGGAACCAGCCATCCTGATCGATCACCGCCGCGGATGCATGCGGGTCGTTGAAGTAACCGGAGCAGCGGCTGGGACCCTTGAGCACCAGCTCGCCGGGCTGGTTGGGTCCCAAGGGCTGGTTGTCTTCATCCACAACACGCACATCAACGAAATAGTTCGGTCTGCCGATGCTGCCAGCCTTGCGAATGGCATCTTCAGGCGGCAGTGCGAACAGCCCGGGGCCGAATTCCGTCATCCCGAAGCCCTGCTTGAAGCGGATGCCTTTCTCCTGGGTGTACTTCTCGACCAGCGGTACCGGCAGCGGCGCGCCGCCACTGGTGCAGAAGCGCAGGCTGCTCAGGTCCGAGTTTTCCCAGGTGCTCGCCTGTGTCATCATCTGGTACATGGTCGGCACCCCGGCGAAAACCGTCACCTGCTCGCGCTCGATCAGGTCAAGCACCTGGTCTGGATCGAACTGGCGCGTCAGGACCGTGGTGTTGCCGAAAACAATCTGGGAGGACAGGTAGGCAAACAGGCCTCCGGCATGGAAGAGCGGGTACACGTTCAGGTAGATGTCATCATGGTACAGGTCGTGGATCACCGTGTTGAGCACATTCCAGCAGATCATACGGTGGCTGATCATGGCTCCCTTAGGCAGACCGGTGGTGCCACCCGTAAACAGCAGGCAGGCGATATCCTCTGCTTCCAGCGTCTCGCAGGTGACCGGGTCAGCACTTGCAGAACGCCAGACGGTCTCCAGGTGCAGACTGCCGGGGATACCATCCCCCTCGATATGCAGATAGTGCTCTATCGCATATCCTGTATCGCTGGTCTCGGCCTGGATAGCTGCGGCTACGTCCTTGAAATCGTCCGAATAGATCAGCACTTTGGGTTGGGTGTTCTCGATGATGCCGACGTGCTCGCGCCAGTGCAGGCGCCAGTTGAAGGCAGTGTGGATCGCGCCCAGCTTGCCGCAGGCGAAGAACAGATCCAGGTGCTCCACGCCATCACGCGCCAGGATCGCCACCCGATCGCCTTTCTCGATCCCGGCTTGCTCACCCAGCCAGCGCGCCAGATGGTTGACGCGCGCGTTCATCTGGCGGTAGGTCAGACGCAGCTCTGGCTGCTTGCCTGCATCGATCACTGCGAGTTTATCGGGAGTATAGACTTCACGCCGTCCCAGATAATCACCAATGTACATCGCGCCTCCTTCCAGCGAGCGGCATAATGCTCACCCTGACCAACGCCACACGGAAGCTGCCATGGCAAGCCCGCCGCCGCTGGCACAGAATACCACATTATCTCCAGGCTTTGGTCCTTTGCCGATCTCCAGGGCATCATCCAGCGCGGCAGGGATGCAGGCCGACCCGAGATAGCCCCACTTATCCATGATCCAATGAGTCTTTTCCATCGGCTGTCCCAGGTTATCCATAACGAATTCGATGGTGCGCAGGTTGAGCTGGGTGAAGATAAAAAACCCGACTTCATCCACGCTGTCCAGCCCGGCTTTGCGTACCACCTCCCGAACCAGTGGTGGCCAGTTATCACTGTTGAACGTGGCAGGGAATTTGCGCACAAATTCCACCCTGGGCTTGCCCAGCTCACCGACTACCCTGGGTATGGCAGGCCGGTAGGTTCCGCCGGTGTAGATACCCAGCGCATCATGGTACTCACCGGCTGCGAAGAGCTTGCCGCTCAAGAAACCTGGAGCATCCCCGGCTCCGATGACCGCCACCGCTGCGCCATCTGCGAACAGCGTGCAGGTGTATTTATCCGTCCAGTCCAAATATTTGGTCATGCCGTAGCCGCCGGCCACCAGGATGTACTGGTAGTCGTCATCGGTGGCGATATAACGGGCAGCCATATCCAGCCCGGTTACCCAGGCTGCACAGGCGCAGTTCACGTCGTAGGTGCCGGCGTTGGCAGCCGCCAGCCTAGCCTGGACCACGGAGGCAGTCGCCGGGCTGATATAGTCCGGCGTATCCGTCGCGACGAGGATCAGATCGAGATCGCGGGCGGTAATCCCGGCCCTGTCCAGTCCCTGCTCTGCGGCAGCGACGATCATATCGGAAGTAGTCTGTTCGTCGGACATGACGTGCCGGGCATGGATGCCGACATTTTCCACCAACCAGTCAGCGACGTTTTCACCCAGCAATTGGTTCAGGTCTTCATTGGTCACCACACGGTCCGGTATGTAGCGACCGGTAGAAATGATCTGTGCGTATCTTGGCATCTCAAGCACCTACTCGTCCATACATGTCCCTGTTTCTACGGCAGAGATTTCGATATTGAATATCACGGTTTTGCGGCTGGATTGCGGTCAAAAATGTATGCGACGCTCAATACCATGCGGGCGCTGTCCATCACGGCATTCAGCAGGGCATGCTGGGCATTGCGGGCGACCTGATCCGGTACATGGTCATCGATCAGGCGGCTCAGGTGGCGCTCGGTGATATATACCATGGCGTGCAAGTCTTTGATTGCATAACCTTCTTCGCGACGCTGTAAGGTAATCGAGCTCAAGTAGCCAGCCAGAATCTCAGGCTGGTTGCGGGCCACGCTCTCAGCCAGTACGTCCAGCCACTTAGTGACCCTGACAGAGGTCGTCCTGACCATGGCACTTCCGTATGCCGGGATCTCCCGGATGGCATCTTTGATGATGCCATCCGTCAATGGTTCCCAGTGATCTCTAATCAAGCTATCTAACATGCGACCCGTTCTCAGGTACCAACAACGATCCCACCATCCACACGCAGCACAACACCCGAGATGAAGCTGGCTTCATCGGAGGCCAGGAAGAGGTAGGCGTTGGCGATATCACGCGGGCTCCCCATGCGCTGCAGCGGCGTGCGGGCACGCATCCCATCCAGGATCTTTTCTGGCATCGTCATGACCATCTCGGTGGCAGTGAAGCCTGGTGCAACCGCATTGACGCGGATATTGTAGCGCCCGAACTCGCGCGCCCATACTTTGGTCATGCCGATGATGCCGGATTTGGTGGCAACGTAGTTGGTCTGCCCGAAATTGCCGTCCACCCCGACGATCGAGCTGGCATTTAAGATCACCCCGCCCCCAGCCTCGATCATATAGGGAACGACAGCCTGGGCACAGTTGAAAGGTCCTTTTAAGTTGATAGCGACCACAAAGTCGAAATCAGCTTCCGGCATTTGCTTGACGACTTCACCGTCCTTGTACTTCACCAGCTGGTTATCCCGCAGCACCCCGGCGTTGTTGACCAAGATATCGATCGAGCCGTATTTAGCCCTGACATCATCCACCCATGTCTGGACGGCAGCCCTATCAGCCACGTCGACTTTGTAAAAGCTGGCGGGCGGTCCTATCTCGGCGACTAACGCCTGTCCAGCTTCCTGGTTGACATCGCAGATGACGACTACCGCCCCCTCCTCGGCAAAACGCAACGCGGTAGCTTTTCCAATCCCAGCCGCGCCACCGGTGATTAAGGCAACTTTATCTTGTAAACGCATTTTTGAGACTCCTTGTTTTTTGATTTTGGTCTATCACAGCTCAAGATTTTCCGGCAGGCGGCTCACCCCAACGCACGCAGATCGCGCCCCATACATATCCGATGCCCGCGCCCACAATCGCCATCAGGTCGCCGTCTTTCAGACGTCCTTGTCGCTGTCCTTCGATGATATTGATAATGCTGTCTTGCTCGCCAATATGACCGATCGAGGCGTTATAAACGCTCTGTTCCTCGGTCAAACCCAGGCGGTCGAGCATGTCGCGGAACCCAGATGGCTTGATGAGCACCATGTTCAAGAAGCCGAGATCAGCGCGGGTATAGCCGCTCTTGCGCAGCGCTTCGTCAATACAGAACATCCAATTATCCATCGACACTTCGTTCAGCCGGTCCTTCATCGCCTCCGGCTCGACCAGATCGAAGCAGAACAGACCCTGCCGCACCGCCTCGTCGGATGGGAACTGTACTGTGCCGCTGGCAGGGACGACCACATGGCGGCTCATCATGCCATCCGTGATCATATGCGCCCCCAAGACATGGTTGCGCGGCCAGTTGCGGCGCAGCAGCATCGCCCCCGCACCGGCACCGATATTGAATAAAAATGTCGTGCGCAGGTTCTTGAAATTGATGAAATCCCCGATGCGGTATCCCCCAGCGATCAAAATGGTATCGATGTCCGGGTCCGAGATCATCAGGTCCCTGGCCATTTTCAAGGCAGCCACGGTCGTGCAACAGCGCATGTGGATATCCATCGCCCAGGCATTCGTAGCGCCGATCTGGTACGCCAGGTCGATCCCCGAGGTCCAAAGGAGGTACTCGCGCCATTCTTCGGTCGTGCACAGCACGACATCGATCTCTTCAGGACGGATATCTGCTTTGGATAGGCAATCCTGAGCCGCCCACACCGCCATCTGGTTGGGGTGGTCGGCTTCCCCTGCCATGTGCTTCTGCTGGATGCCTAGCTTCTCGCGCACCACCCATTCCGGCAGACCACTCTGCTCGGCGATCTCCGCTGCGGTGATCACCGGCTCAGGCAGGTACATACCGGTGCTGACGATCCCAACGCTCACTTCCGGGGGTGTTCTCATGCTCAAAGCAGGCTCATCCTTTCGAGGTAGCCTTCTAATGCACAGTTTCAGTCTATTGTGGATCGCTCCGCAAGCCAGTTAGCAACTTCCGGCCAGAGCTTGTGCTTCGCGCCTCGGCTGATCATGATGCCGACATGCGTCGAGGGGAGCACCTGCATCTCTTTGTCGGTGCTGGATACCAGGTCCATGATCGTCTCCGACTGGCTCGGAGAAACCAGGTGGTCATGCTGGGCAACGATATTCAGCAGCGAGGCATCGATATTGACGAGATCGACCACCTGCCCTGCAATCTGGTGCTCGCCGCGCACCAATTTGTTCCCTCGCAGATAAACGTGTACGTACTGGCGAAATGCTTCGCCGGCAAACGGGACGACATCTTCAACCCAGCGATTGATCGCCTGCCAGGCCCACACTGCCATCTGGTCATCGAGCATTTTCATTAAATTGACGTACACGCCGAAGAAATTTTCCATCGGCTTGAGCATCTTCGCCCACAGCTCGATCATTTCCCCAGGGACATTACCCATCGTATCCACCAGCTTGTCGACATCCATCACGTTCTCATCCAGCCAGACAGAAAGCGAACCGGGCGGCTTATTGGTGAAATCCAGCGGCGCAGTCAGCAAGATCAGATTGCGCAGCGGCGCCTGCGGGTAGATTGCTGCATAGACTGTCGCCAGGGTAGCTCCGATACAGTAGCCCAGCATGCTGAACTCGCTTGCCCTGCTGACCCGCAGCATCTTTCGCACAGCGCGTGTCAGATACTCCGTGACGTAATCATCGAAGAGGATATTCTTATCCTCGATCCCTGGCGAGCCCCAGTCCAGGAGGTAGATATCGAAGCCCCGCTCGAGCATGTACTCAACGAAGCTGCGACCGGGAACCAGATCGAAGATAAAAGGTTTGTTGATCAAAGCGTAGACCAACAGCAGCGGGAGGGGATGCCGCTCGAACTCTGGCACGACCGGGTGGTAGCGGTACAACCGGGCTTTGTTCAATGCCCAGATCTCATCTTTGGGGGTCAGCCCGACCGGGACGGAATACGAATCGACGACTGCCTTGGCTCCGCTGACATAGCGCCGGTACATGCGCTGGACAGTCTCGCTGGAGGTATCGTAGCGTTCGGGGTTGAAAAAATAGTCTTCCCAAATCGAATAAGGGTTATCCATGGCTGCCAAGTAATATTCCGTGAAGCCATAAAACGGATCGAGTGCAAGGCGCACTCGATCCAACCGGTTACTTATCTTTCTTCAATAAATCCAACGCCTCGTCCAGCTTGGCGTCCAGATCATCCATCTTCATCTCCAGCACGGTCAGACGATCTGCCAGGCTGACGACCTCGCCGTGGGTTGGCAGATTCATCTGCTGGAGATATTTCTCGATCATGGAACCCATCTGCTGGCGCATCAATGCCATCGCCTCCAGGCTGCCTTCCATTTGCTGCCCCATCGTTTCGACGAAACGCTTGCTGGTGGCGGATTCACTCATCGTGCCCGACCACATTTTGGTCCAATTCTCATACATCTGAATCATCGAGGCGAAAGGATCCGCCTCTGATTGGTGGTTCTTTTCTTCACTCATTTCTCGCCTTCCTGTGCTGCGCCGGGCGGCAGCGTGCCAGCCCGATCATTTTCAGATGCCAGGGTCATTGCTCCAGGACGTAAGTGCCCGGGGCGTCCATGATGGGCTCGTAGTCCGGCCCGCCCATCGCCGGAGGGGCGACTTTCCTGCCGGACTGCTTTTTCAGCCATGGAACCCAGTCCACCCACCAGCTGCCCTGGTGCTTTTCGGCACCATTCAGCCACTCATCTGCGACTGTGGTCGGGTCATCGTTGGTCCAATATTCGCGCTTCTTCTTTGCCGGCGGGTTGATGATACCGGCTATATGCCCACCGGTGGTCAGGATAAAGCGTACCGGACCTCCTAACAGCTCCCGCATCAGGAACGTACCATCCCAGGGGACGATATGGTCCCCTAACGCAGCCACCGTATAGCTGGGGATGGTGATCTTCCCCAGGTCAATGCTCACGCCCTTCAGCTGCAGCCCGCCCGGTTCCTTGAGCTTGTTTGCCATGAAGAATTCCCGGATCAGGTAGGAATGGATCTTCGCCGGGACGCGCGTGCCGTCGCTGTTCCAGTACAGCAGGTCGAAGGCGGGGGGCTGCTTGCCGAGCAGATAATTGTTGATAACGTAGTTCCAGAGCAGGTCATTTGCCCGCAGCATGTTGAATGTGGCTGCCATGTTGCGCCCATCCAAATAGCCGCCGCTGACGTCCATCAGCCACTCGAGGAACTGCACCTGCTGCTCATCGATAAATATATTGATCTCACCGGCTTTAGTGAAATCCTGGTGGGTGGCAAAATACGTGGATGATTTGACGCTTTCATCACCGATGGCTGCCAGATACGCCAGAGTAGTCTGCTGGATGATGCCTCCCAGGCAATAGCCCAGGGTATTGACTACCTTCGATCCGGTGATCTCCTGGATCACGCGGATTGCCTGGATGGGACCCATATCCATATAATCTTCCCAGCCCAGGTCCAGCACGCTTTCATCCGGATTTTTCCAGCTGATGGTGAAAAGGGTAAAACCGGAGTCGATCAGATACTGGTACATGGAGTTCTCAGGACGCATATCCATGACGTAGTATTTGTTGATCCATGGCGGTATGGCGAGCAGGGGAACTGCGTGAACTTTTTCAGTGGTTGGCTCGTATTGGATCAGCTCGATCAATGGGATTGCGATATACCACTTTCCCCGGGGTGACCGCTAAGTCCTTCCCAACCACGAAGGCACCTTCCGGCACCTGGCTGACCCGACCTTGCTGGATATCTGCCAGCAGGTTCTGCATCCCTTGCAGGAGGCTGCTGCCGCCCGTGTGCAGCGCTTCCTGCCACACGACCGGGTTCGTCAGCGGGAAATTCGATGGACTGAGACTGTCGTTAAATTGTTTGGTCCAGAAAAGCGCCCTGGCTTGCATGTCCGGGTCGATCTGTCCCAAACTATCGGCGGTCTGCTGCATCCATTCGCTGGTGATCAGGTAGGCATTCTTCATCACATCGAAGGTCAGGTTGCTCTGCCAGATCTCGTTATCGAATCGACCGTCTTTGGGAAGGTTTTGAGACTCTTCAAGACCCCACAAGCGGGCGTATGTGTAAGCAGCCAGCTCCATACTGCGAGTGGTTGCTTGCAGGCTGGCTAGCTGCGCCTGTCCCATCGCAGCCATGGAACCGTTAATCAATCTTAGCATCGTATCCCACATATCATTTCCTTAGATGGTTTAATACCCAACATCTGTGAACGCCAGCAGCGCCCACAGATGATGGAACATTATTGTTATGGATGATTGGCAACGATCTGCTATTTCGATTTTTCCATTTCCATCAGTTCATCTACTTTAGCCGAGAGGGACTCAACCTGGCGCTGCAGCGCCTCCAGGGCGGACATGGTGGCATCCATCTGACCGGTAACGGATTTATTGACCGCTTCGTTCATCTTTTCTTGGAAGGTGCGGGACTGGTCCATGGTCTTCTCGACCGTCTTGAACATCATATCCATGTAGTTGCTGGTGAACTTCTCCCACATCTCAACGTTCTTCTTGAAATAATCATCGGGCATCATAATATTTTCTCCTTATTTGGTATATCTTATTTCGTTCGTTGCCCTTTATACCAAACGGTAATTACAGATTAGTTACAGCCCAGTTTCTGACAAACTTAGTTTTAGAGGGCTGGGCTGCAATCCTGGATTTCATCGATTTACTCACCCGGCTCACCGCCGTCATTATCGAGCAGCCCTGTTCTGCGTGCTCCCTGGGGGACGAAGGACTGCATGAACCCAATCGCTTCATCCCAATCAGAGAAATGGTATTCCCGGTTGGTTTGGATATGCCGGACCGAGCCACGATAGGAATCGGAGCCGTCGGCTGTCGTAGAGTGTACGATGCGAACAATGAAGGAAGAAATGTCGATCGATTCATCCATCTGGACTGCTCTGGGATATCCGGGTTATCCTGAGCATACCAGACACCTGTTACCGGAGAGTTACATGGCGGAGCCGGGGCTACGGATCGAGGGCTTCCTGCGTCAATGACCTGTAGAGCTGTTCTGTCTCCGGGGCAGGATTGACATCCAGCTCATCGTGCAGCACCTGGGTGCAGCGCCGGTAGACCCGCCCGACCTGCCCATGGTCACCCAGGCGGTCGTAAGCCAGCATCAGGTAGCGATAGGCGCGCTCCCAACAATTGTCGTTCAGCAGGATTTTCTGACCTAAGCTGACCACCTCTTCGAACCGACGGTTGTTGAAATACAGCTCGCATAGTGTGTCTGCCGCCCGCAGGAACAGGACTGCCAGCCTTTCGCGCTCCGCTGCCGCCCAGGTGTCATACCTGGCATCTGGGAGATATTCTCCGAGGTAGCAGTCCACGGCGCGCTCGAGCTCTTGTGCTGCTCGATCAGGCTGTTCTGGCAGCAAGTTGGCTGCAAGCGTGCTGGCATATTCGAACTCGGCTGCATCCAGCCAGGTATCCGCACCCGGTCGCAGCCCATAGATGCTGCCTTCCCGGAGGACATAAGCCGACTCACTGCCCGGCTGGCGATCCGGCTCCAATACCTGGTAGAGCGTGTTCAGGGTGACTTTAAAGTTGCGCTGGGCAGACTCAGGATCGGAGCCGGGCCACAGGTATTCGAAGATTTGCTCCCGGTCGAGGGGTGCGTTCCGGTATGAGAGCAGCAGCTGGAAAAGCTGGCGGGATTTTTCCCGCCGCCAGCCTTTGGGAGTGATCAAGCGCTCGCCCAGCCACACCTGAAAACCGCCCAGGGTCTGGATGCGCAGCCGGTACCCAGGGTGAGAGACGAGCTGGCTCAGGTTCAGGTTTTCCAGCAGCTGATCGGCATACTGTGCGTGCCATCCCCGCTCCCTGGCAAGCAAAAGCAAAGGCACCAGGATGCGTTCATCCGGCGGCCCGAGCAATGTGGGTCTTTCGAAGAGAAAATCATAGCCCTGGGAGCTGGAATCGGCCAGGACCTTTTGGAAAACTTCAGCAAGGCGCTCATACTCTCCGCTGCGGTACCAACCGATACACTGCCATAAGCGGGCGACGGCAGCACCAAATGGATCGCTGCATTCCTGGAACCCAGGGATAGCCTGCTCCAGCCATGCGGTCGAGGATTCATCAGCGCGCCGAAAGGATCAAGCTGGCGCCCATCGTCAGGCGGCAGATCGAAGCGATCCATTCATCACCAGACTGGGTCGCAATACCCAGCGCTTCTTCTGTCGCGCTCAAAGCTTTGGTCAGGTCGCCCTGATAACCATAGACCCGGCACAATCCCCAACACGCCTCCACGCTCAAACGAGGTATCGCCAGATCGCGGCTTAGCTTGATTGTCTTCTCGAACTGCTGGCGGGCTTGCTCGAACCCATCCTGACCGGCTAACAGCATCAGGGCATGCCCTTGCCGCATATAGCCGACCGCGGTGATAAACGGCGAATTGAGCTCAATACCGCGCTGCGTCCCTTCTAAGGCGGTGCGGTAGGATTCTTCTGCCTCACCCAGGAAAGCGTAGACAATCGATAAGAGGAGTAATGTCTCGCGGTGCGCCCGCGGCATCTGCACCGGCTGCCGGCGCTCGCTCTCTGCATAAGACTCAAGCTCCAGCCTGGCTTGCTCCAACCTGCCCGTCCGCAGCAGCACTCTCAGCAGCAGCTGGGTATCCGAAGGACCCTCCCGGCGCAGCAAATCCGCCTGCTGACGTAGCGCGACAGCCTCCTGCGGCTTACCGGCATTCAATTTATTCTCTGCCAGCAGCTCGTACAGGCGCACTTGCGCCTGCCGGTCATCGATGCCATCGCTGATGCGCAGCGCCTGCTGGAGCAAATCCTCCGCCCGGCTGGGGTTGACTGTGTCCAGGTAAACACGCGCCTGCCCGCGCAAGGCGCGTGCCACTCCGCCAGCCTGGCCACGCTCGCGCAGGATACCTTCCGCCTGCTGGTACCAGCCCAGGGCTTCCTGAAACCGGCTGTGCAGCCTTGCCAGGTCACCGAGCAGGATCAGCAAGACAGGGTATTCTTGCAACGTCCCAGGAGTCAGGCTGTCCAGATAGTTCACCAGGGTATCCAGGCGTCCTTTTGCCAGCAAGTCTCCGCCGTAGCTGCTGAGCAGCTCGGCAGCTGCGTGTTCATCCTCGGCTTGCAGCAGATGGTGGATGGCATTATCCAATTCGTTTTTATCTCGAAAATATGCGGCTGCCTGCTGGTGCCAGCTGCGCCGCGTATCGTTTGGGACACCAGCCTGCAGGAACTGGTGGAAGATGTGATGGTACCTCAATCCTTCGTCGCCCAGATCGACGATGAACAATTCCTGCCGCCGCAGGTAGGAAAGGAATGCCTCGCTATCACTAGCGCCTCTCAAACAATCGCAAGCCTGCGGGGTCATGACTTTCAGCGCGGCCGAGATACGCAAGAATTGGCGTACATCTTCCGGCTGTCTGGCGAGTATTTCCTGGGTCAATACTTCGAATAACCCCTCCAGGGAGGTCACCTGGCGGGAGATAGCTTCCTCTATGGAAGCCGCCACTCCGGTACGCAGACTCTGCCAGATGGTCTGCAAGGTGATTGCCCACCCCTCCGTCGCGGCGAAAACCTGTTCGACTTCTTCGGCTGTCATCTCGTAATCGAAATACCGGCTGAAGAGCTGGTTAATCTCCTCCGGGGTGAATGCCATCACTTTCTGGTCAATGGTCAGCAGGTCTCCGCGCACGCGATAGCGGTTCAAGTTGGGTAATTTCAGCACCGGGCGCGCGGAGAGGAGGATATGTACATTCTGCGGTGCGTAGCCGGCCAGGCGATCGATCAGTACGGGGACATCCGATCCCTCCGCCACCAGGTGCACATCATCCAGGATCAGCAGGACGGGGTCATCCGTTCCCGTGAACAACGCGTTCACATACTGGTCCAACATCTCCCTGGCGGGCAGCAGACCGGTGGAACCATCCCGGGCTTCCAGAGCCGGGAGGGGCAGATTTTGCATCTCTGGGAAGGCATACTGGGTGGCGTGGCAGAGGTGCAGCAAGAAGACTGCCGGGTCGCTGTCCTCCTCCGTCACCTGATACCAGATGGTGGGGTAGCCAGCCTCGATCAGGCTCGCCAGGGCGGTGCTCTTGCCATACCCCGCCCCTGCCTGCAGGATTGTCAGGCGGTACTGCAGCGCCTCCAGGAGCTGGCGGATAACCCTGGGGCGCTCCAGCGTGCGCGGGCTCTTCTGCGGCGGGGTGATCTTCGTGCGGATAATCTGCGAGACGATCATGGTATCTGCAATAAGTATATAAC
>CAVPYB010000010.1:0-527061 GCA_963709875.1 uncultured Chloroflexia bacterium
ACGAGGGACATCTCTACTTTGCCATGGCTTTCTCAAAGTCGCGAATTTCCCAAGACAAGGAGAGCGAAAGCCTGGTCGAGGTGCCCGGCAAACCATCTGCGAGCCTGAGCCGCATAATGAAAGCCAGCCTGCTTGATCAGCGCCAGAAAAACATTATGGATCGTCGCCAAAATCTGTCCAGCGGCACCTTTGGTCATGCGCGTCGGATTCGCAAAAGTCACATCTTGGCGATAATGCAAGCCGGTTTCGATCCGCCAGTGCTTGCGCCTGATTTGCAGCACCCGTTGCGGCGAGGCCTTTTCTCGGGTGAGGCTGGTGATACCATACTCCATCTCCTGGCTGGCTTTGATCACCTTGCCTTGGCGCATCCAGGTGAAGCGGCGCTCCAGCCGATAGACTTGCCCGAGGCCAGGCCAATCCACATAATCGTTGAGCAGGGCACTGGTCTGGATGCAGCGCTTCTCGATGCGGCCATTGTCCTTGATTTCGCCGCTTTCGTTCTGTAGAGAAGTCTGGGGTGATCCTCCAAAACCTGGCTTGGGTTTATCGGGGGCAAACAAGCGCTCGATGTCCTGATACAGGCGCTCCTGGTTTTCCTTCACCACCCACAGATAATCCCCGCCGCGTTCGACAATCTGAGCCGAAAGCGCTCGTTGGGCATGCAGGGCGTCTCCGGTGATGATTTTTCCCGTGATGACCACTTGTTCCAGGACCCTGGGAGCCGCCACGATCTCGTTCTCCTTCCTGACCGACGGCTGCTTGAGCCATCACGCACTGTTCTTGAACATCGTACACACTCAACACATGATCGGCTGGTTCTTCATTATCGATCCGGGTGCCTCGCAAGGTCTTGCCATCTATCGCCAGTTGCTCCCCGCCCTCGACCTGTTGCTGCTGATAGTCCTGCATGAGCCGATCGAATTCGGCTTCATCCAAGATGTTCTGAAACACTTCGTGAATGGTGTTATGGTGAGGTATCCAGTCCTCGTTCCAGCTTCAAATGTTGAGCCAACCCTTCGGCGTGGTTCTTAGCCCAATCGGCTATCTCGACCGGCGTATCCTGCCCACACAGTTTGGCCAAAAAGATGATCACCAACAAGGTTGTCAGGTGGTAGCGCTTTCCACGCCTGCCTGGCGCGGATCGCAGACCTTTTCAAAGTAGGCCAGCAAACTGGTTGCATCGTAGATGACACCGTTCTCGTTGATCTCCTGCCAGGGCTGCAGCGTGCTATACTCCATGTGGTCCTCTTCGGCGATTTGGTTGTCAGCGCATCCAATTTTACCGAAGAGGACCATATTTATTCATTTGTCAAGGGACTTTGAGAAAGCCATCTCTACTTTGCAGAATAGGGGACATTTCTACTTTGCATTGACAGGCTGTTCTGTCGATGAGATTGGACCAGGTTTGGACCAGGCTTACAGGTTTATCAGTATTCGATGTTTGATTACCTGTGTATAATTGTCCTGTCAAATTCGTTCCCGTCCAACTCAAGGGGTTCATATAAACCGAAGTTCACCATTGGCCAGATAAGTCTACTCGCTTTAGAAGTTCAAGTCCTTTGGCACATGTCCAAATGACTATTCCGTCGTTGCAAGTGAGCACACGTTCCGCTCTTTGGAACGCAGCGAGCGAAGCAATCTGGCTCATGGCATAAACCGGATTGCTTCGTCGGGCTGGCGACTTCTCCGCAAAGATATGCAGATGAAGGCTTTTAGAATATTCGGATAGGTTCTTTGGGTGAAATTATCGAGGAGATCCCATGAAATATTTCCAGCAGGTCCTGATCACATTACTGCTCCCAGTCGGCCTCATTCTCCCCAATCTGGCAGCAGGTGCAAGCTCGAAATCTGTGCCGGCCGAAGCTGTCTCTCAAACCACGGCCAGCTATGGGGCCAGCCGCTATGTCCGTGTACCTGGCGAATTTGCACGCGGGCTGGCATCGCTCGGGTTAGAACCGCTGCATGCCTATGATTACGGCTCATTCCGATGGCTTGAGCTTACCCAGGCGGATTATATCCGGCTGCAAGCCAGCCATGTGCCTTATCTTGAAGACAGCTCAGCCGGAGAAGTAAATGTACCGGGTTATCGTTTTGACCCGCTGGCGGGCGGCGAGCCGGATGTAGCAGCTTCACTGCGCAGCATCGAGGGAGAGACAGGCTTCCGGCTGGTGCAGTTCCACGGACCGCTCATAGATGAGTGGCTGGCTGATGTCGCTGCCACCGGCGCTCAAGTGCTGCAGTACTACCCGCACAATACGTATTTGCTCTGGGCTACTCCCGAGCAGGCCAGCCGGTCTGCGGCGCTCCCATCTGTGCGTTGGGTGGGGTCATTCCACCCGGCTTACAAGATCAACGCAGACCTGGCCGGGCGCAGCGGGTTGGTGCTAAATGTGGCGGTGTTCTTCTATAATGACGGTGACCTCGCCCGTACCTTGTCGGCGATCTCATCCCTGGGCGGCAGCCTGTTGGACAGCTACCCAGCGCAGCCGGACAAGACATTCTACGAGGCGATCTTCGCTTTGGATTCCAGCAGCTTCGACAATGTTGCCCAACTGAACACCGTGCTCTGGCTGGGCTACGCTCACCCCGAGCCAGTGCTGGATGACGAGATGTCCTCGCAGATCCTTGCTGGGAACTATACCTCCGGCGTTCCTTTTACCGGCTACCAGGCCTGGTTGACCTCGGTTGGCGTGAACGGCAGTGGAGTGACCTGGGCGGTTATCGATACCGGGGTGGATTACGACCATCCTGACCTGGGACCGCATATCGTTGGTGGCTACAATTTCCCCGGCGCGTGCAGCTATACCGGCGAGCCGGGCAGTGACTGCCCGGGTGGCGGGCACGGCACGCATGTCGCCGGGATCGTTGGCGGTGATGCCAGCGGTGGTTTCGCCGACCCGGATGGGTTCCTGTACGGACTGGGGGTTGCTCCGGCGTATGGTATCTACGCCATGAACTCGCTTTCGGCTCCAGCATGGCCTCCCACAGGCGGCTGGCAGGAGCACAGCAAGCGGGCAGTGATCGGCGGGGCGATCGGCGGCAACAACTCCTGGACTACCGGAGAAGGTACCGCGCATGGCTACCAATCCTCGGAGCGCACACATGACCTGATGGTGCGGGATGGCAACTTCGATACTGCCGCCAGCGCCGAGCCGTTTATCGAGGTGTTCTCGGCCGGTAATTCCGGTCCCAGTGCATCATCGCTAACCGCGCCAAAGGAAGCCAAGAACCTGATCGTGACTGCCAGCAGCCGAAATTACCGTGCCGGCAACATCGACGCCATCTCCAGTTTCAGCAGCCGTGGCCCGGCGGTGGATGGGCGCTACGTGCCCACTATCGCAGCACCGGGCGAGACAATCGCCTCAGCCCGCAATGACGATGGGGGTTCGTGCTCCAATGCAATTCCCAGTACGAACTCTCTCTACGCCTTTTGCTCCGGGACCAGTATGGCAGCCCCGCATACCTCGGGAGCTATCACGCTGATCACCGAGTGGTGGCGCGGCTTCAACGGCGGCAGCGATCCCAGCCCTGCAATGGCGAAAGCTCTGCTGGTCAACGGGGCGGTCGATATGGGCAGCGCAGATATCCCCAACTTCAATGAGGGCTGGGGGCGCATCCATCTGCCAAACCTCATCGACAATGGCACGTATATGGTCTATGAAGACCAGGGTCACCTTTTCCAAAACACCGGCGAAAGCAGGGTGCTCTCCGTAGGGGTGCTTGATCCGGCGAAGCCGCTCAAAGTTACCCTCGCCTGGTCGGATGCTCCCGGGGGTGTGGGCGCCGACCCGGCTCTGGTGAACAACCTGGACTTGAGCGTACAGAATGGCGGCAATACCTACCTGGGCAACTGGTTCAGCGCTGGCTGGTCGGTGACCGGAGGGTCCCCGGACACGATCAACAACCTGGAGAATGTATATATCCAGTCTCCAGGCAGCAGCGCCACCATCACCGTTCAGGCGACCAATATCGCCGGGGATGGCTTGCCCTATAACGGCGATCTGACCGACCAGGATTACGCCCTGGTGTGTTACAACTGCACGCTGGGGACCGATTTCCTACTGGATGCCAGCCCCCTCAGCCAGGCGGTCTGTGCGCCGGATGAGGCTGGCTATACCGTCGATGTCACGCCAGTTATGGGCTTCTCCACACCGGTGTCTCTCTCGACCGCCATCACTCCGACCAGCGCGTTGACTACCACCTTCAGCGTGAACCCGGTCACCCCTGCGGGGTCGACGGTGCTGACGGTGGGAAATACTGCCTCCACAGGGGCCGCCAGCTACGATATTGCTATCACCGGTCAGGCGCTGACCCTGACCCATGTCGTCTCTGTGACCTTGGATGTCTACCCGGCTCTGGCTGGCGCGCCGGTCCTGGTCTCGCCAGCTGATGGAGCCAGTGGTCAGCCGCTGCAGCCGACCCTGGTCTGGGAATCGGCAGTGCTGCCATCCACGTATGACCTGCAGGTTGCCCGGGATTTGGCATTCAGCGATGTCGTCGAATCGGCTGCCGGTCTGACCACCAGCAGCTATACCCTGACAGTGGTTTTGGACACCGCAGCCCAATATTACTGGCGTGTGCGCACCACAGATACCTGCGGGACGGGCGCATACTCGGCACCCTTCAGCTTCAATACCTACGTCGCCCCCGCGGACTGCCCGGTGGGACGTGTGCCGGTGCAGCTCTACCAGCAAGGATTCGAGAGCGGGGATGGCGGCTGGATGCACAGCGGCACGCAGGATACCTGGGGGCTATCTGACGTGCGCACCAGCAGCGGCACGTGGTCGATGCACGCACTCGACCCGGGCAGCGTCAGCGACCAGATGCTGACCTCGCCGCCGGTGAGCCTGCCGGATGGGATTGCACCGCTCACCCTGCAGTTCTGGAACTACCAGTGGATCGAGGATGCCACAACAGGCTGTTATGACGGCGGGCTGCTGGAGATCAGCCAGGATGGCGGCGCGACCTGGGCGCAAATAGAGAGCGACTTGCTGACCGACCCGTACGATGGGGCCATCCGGACAGGCACGGGAAACCCGCTGGCGGGTTTGAATGCCTGGTGTGGGGACCCACAGGATTGGCTGAACTCGGTGGTCGCCCTGGATGGCTTCGCCGGGGAAACAGTCCAGTTCCGCTTCAGGCTGGGATCAGACAATGCCATCGGGCGTGAGGGCTGGTACGTCGATGATGTGCTGGTGCAGGCATGCGTGCTGGATGGCTACGCGGCAGCCTGGAGCGCGCCAAGTGAGCTGGATGGACAGCCAGGTGAGGTGGTGATCCATACCTTCAGCCTGCAGAACCTGGGTCTGAGCGAGACCTACACCATCACTCTGGCAGGGAACGCCTGGGAGACGGAGATCATCAGCGGGACGCAGGTCAAACTCCTTGCAGGCAGCAGCGCCGAGATAGTGGTGCAGGTGAGAGTGCCCGATAACCCGCTGGAGGTGGTGCTGCCTTCCGACAGCTTCACACTTACGGCAACCCCTCAAACACAGCCGGCTGTATCCTTTGACGTGCTGGGGACGACCAATGCGGTCGCTTCGCCTCCAGGGTACGGGATCTTCCTGCCGGTGATCGAGCGCTGATGGAGGAAAAGTCTACACTCCTCAGCTTCATTACAAGAGAGCAGTCAGCGCCTGGATCAGCCGGTCTATGTCGCTCTCATCGTTATACGCCTGCACCGAAATGCGCAGGAAATGTCGTCCCTCCCACTCCACACAGGGAGCTTCGACCTGGTATACATCGTACAGGCGCTGCTTAAACGTCCGCAGGTTCGCCTGCAGAAGCAGCTCGGCGGCGCCCATCTGGTGGAAGCCGCAGCCATACGACGGGTACAGCGATGGCAAGCCGGTCAGCTCGCTGATCTCTGCCAATGCCCGGCCCAATAGGCTGCGGCATTCCTGGCGTACTTTCTCCCAATCATGTTCGTGCATGAACCGGATGGCAGCCGGGACTGCCAGGCAGGCTGCCGGGTCGTCGGTGCCGTGCCACTGCAGGTAGTCCACGAAATGCGAGCCGGTGGAGAAGGTTTCTTCCGCGTGCCAGCCCCAGCTCACCACCAGCGGCTCGACCAAATGCTGCAGCTCCGGTCTGGCGTACAGGAACCCGGCTCCCTTGGGCGCCAGCATCCATTTTGTGGCAGTTGTCACGGACAACAAGAAAAATTATACTTTACTGTTTGCTTACCTTTTGAATTGCCTGTAGCTCTTTCACTGGATAAAGTAGATTACAACCGTAATGAAAAATTCCCCGTGATGCTGACACATCCAGGGAATTAGAACGGAGAGTGAACCAGTCACAATTACTGAAGGAACAATCAATTTGATATTGTATCTTCCGCCAGCTTACCGCTGGGTAATAGTTGATGAACTAAGGTGTCTGACCAAGGGTCAGGATTGAGCAAACGATTGATACCGATTATTGCCCCAATAATCGGAACCTTTACAATTGAATAGGGCGTTGGATGGGCTTACTCTTCTGCTTGTAGGTCACGAAGCAGGCGGTCAAAGGCTTGCTTGTAGCTGTCGTGGTCTTTCCAGTTGGAGAAGTCGGGGATGTAATACTCCTGAATCTCAACTGCCATATCCTTGGCTAAACGACCATAGGGTGCTGTCCAATCGCTGATTTTCTTGTACACAGCCAGACCAATTGGGAACAACTTACGTTTGTTGTTGCGGATTTCATCTTGGCGGGCATGGTAAATCTCGGTCTTTACCCATTCGCTCTGCATACTGTTTTCAGAGAGCACAAGGAGCAGTTTGTCATATAACCGGATGGCTTCGGGTATCTGCTCGTGGAGTTTGCGCCCCCCTTTGATATCTTCAGGCGCGAACCAGACGCGGACACCTTTGCTCTGCAAATCGGCGTGCAGACGCTCCGCGAACTCTTGATCACTGGTGGAATAGCTGATGAAGCAGGAATAGAACTGGATTGCTTTGCCTGTAATAAGATGAGGCATGTACTGAATGAATTCTTCAGGAACGCCTGCACCACGGAGGAATACATATGGAATTTTGCCTTGTGATTTATAGATTGTGTCGATTCCTATCGAGGAAGGCGCACGATGTGTTACAGTTTCTAAACCCTCGACTTCACTCAAATCCATATCAGCAAAAGTCGTGAAAGCAATATGCGAATTACGCAGGCTGGTACCGCTAATTAGCACCCTTTTTAGATACGTTCTTTCAAGGTGTGCCCCGTCTAGGCCCGACTCACTGAGGTCTGTAAAAGTTAGTCGCGCGTCAGATAGGTTCGCTCCTCTAAAATTAGCGCTTATGAAATTCGAACCATTGATGTACACCCCTCTGAGGTTTGCACTGCTGAAGTCTGCCCCGTTGAAATCTGAAGTGATCCATATCATCCCATGAAGATCTGCATTGGCGAGGTTTACCCCTTTGAGATCGGTGCTAATGATAACCTCCCCGCAGAGATTCGGAATAATTTCTGGGTTATCTGCCCTCCACCGATTCCAGACATCCGCACCCTGTTTCAGTATCTTCAAATGTTCTTCATCTGCCATCGGACACACCCTTTGTGAAGCAGGGCAAACGCATCTTAATTCTCCATCTGAGTGAAACCGACCAGGACCTTGAGCAGGTAATCGTGGTTCCATCCTGCCAACAGGCGTTTGCCCTTGATGCCCCGCTGGCAGGTTATCTCCTGCTTGAGCAAGTTCAGGGCGATATGTCGCAGCAGGGCGAAGTTCTCCGGTCCATGATCTTTGCGCACTCGGCAGCGGTCTTCGTCGAAGGCAAGATCCAGCGTCCAGTGCAGCTCATTCTCCGAGCGCACGGCCCCCAGGAGGCGTTTGGCTCCGGTGATACTGGCGATATGATAGCGGTCTTGGCTACTTTTCTCTTCACCGATCCAGCGCTGAGAGCGAATGCGGGACACGGTGGTCAAGTTCTTCCAGTTAGCAAAGCCGCGCAAGTAGCGCAAGACTTCAGGGTCGGAAATCGTCCAGCATTCGCGGATCTCGATACGCCCATGATCCTTGTTGACCGTCTTCTCATAGTCGAAGGCATAGGCTTGGTACTGGCTGTCTTCCAGATCGGCAAATACATGTTCGACATCTTCGTAGAGGTTGCCCTGGTTTTCCTTCAAGGAGAGCACATACTCCGCTTCTCGCTCGATAATCTTTTCGGCAATCTCGGTTTGACAGCCCATCGCATCGATGGTCACAATGCAGCCCGCAACTTCCAAAACGTCTAAAAGCTGGGGAATGGCCGTGATCTCGTTCGACTTCTCGTCCACTTTGACCTGGCCCAGCACCAGGCGGTTGGCGCTGGCCCAGGCACTGACCATGTCGATGGCCATTTTGCCAATCCCTTTGTCATGCGAACGCCGCAGCACTTTGCCATCGATCGCAATCACCTGCCCGCCAATCACCTCAGCTACCGCATTTATCCAGCGCAGAAAACAGGCCTGGAACTGCTCCGGGTCCAGGCGGGCAAACACCCGGGTGAAGGTGTCATGCGAAGGGATGCCGTTGGGCACCTCCAGAAACGTCTGGAACCAGCCGATCCGGGCTTTGCCGAACTCTTCGACATCACCCAGTTGTCGGCTCCAGCAATCACCGCACAGATGGCAATCACCAGAATATCCAGCAGCTTGTGCAACTTGGTGCGATCGATGCGCGGATCAGTCAAGTTGCCAAAATGGCTTTCGAGCGTTGGCAGAATTTCGTCTTCCATGTCTTTTTCTCCCAGGTAGTATGACCTGGTATGATAAGCCAGGAAGATCGTTCTTGTCTAGATAAATTTAGATGCGTTCACCCTACTTTGTGAAGTCGTAAGCCTATGCAGATATTATAGACAAGATTGAGGCAAAGAACAATAAACTGAACTTTCATAACCGAATATTGCTGCCGGGACTTGCTTGACTTTACACCTGTTTGGTGTTATCATGGTGTCATGGTACGGTTGACTCTGAGATTGCCAGACGAGCTGCACAAAGCACTCAAGGAACTCGCCCAGAGAGAGCGGCGCTCCCTCCAGGCTCAAATACTGTATATCCTTGAGTTGTATGTAAAGCAGAATCGGGATAACTCTCAGGCTTGACAAAAGAGCGGCTCTAGCCAGTGTTGATAGCACCAACTAGAGCCTAACCTAACAAACCGGGGTTAGCGGTTTGCAGGCTGCAACATATTTTACCATTTGCAACCTACGCCCCGGAATCATTCGGGGCGTTTTCCATTCTTGCCGGGGTGAAAGGAAAGTGCTCCAGGAGGCGCAAAGATGCTCACAAGTAAGAAAAGCAAGGAAGCTCTTGAAGTATGGGTGCTCGAATACATAGAACGCCCTAAGGTCATTCAGGCAATCCAAACGCTGCGGGAAGAATGGCAGGCGGCAGCCGGCATTGACCTATACGAGACTGAAGGCAATGTGGGGTTGATCTTGTACGATATTTGCCGATTGCTTGAATTGACCCCGGAAGAAACCATCCTGGCATTAGGTCAGCCGGCGGAGTAACAAGCAATGCCCCCACCCGGCGGGGGCGGCAACCTTCTAAAATGGAGTGAAATTATGAGCAAACGAGCGGCGATATACGCAAGAGTGAGTTATGACGACAGGGATAATCAAGGTCTGAACTTGGCTGGTCAATTGGAGATGGGGCGCGAATACTGCGCCCAAAAGGGGTACAAGGTCGTTGAAGAACTTGCCGAAGATGAGCGCGGCGCCAGCGGTGTAAAGATCGATTTGCCCAAGCTCACTCGCGTATTTGATCTGGCAGGGGAGCGCGCCTTTGATGTGTTGATCGTGCGTGAGATTGACCGGTTATCGCGTGACTTGGCAAAACAACTTGTGGTGGAAAAAGAGTTGAAGCGCCAGGGAGTGAGAATCGAATACGTGCTTTACGATCACCCTGACACGCCCGAAGGGCGTTACATGAAGCACTCTCAGGCAGTGAACGCCGAATACCAGCGCGAGGACGTAATCCGAAGGCTAGCGCGTGGTAAGCGCAACAAGATCAAAGTCGGGAGCGTTTCAATCGGCTCACCACCTTACGGGTATGATCGTATACAGCGGGATAAACGTTATTCACTTGAAATCTACGAACCCGAAGCGGAAATAGTAAGGCTGGTATATTCCTGGTATGTGGACGGGGACCAGGACGGGGAATCAATGACCATCCGAGGGATTGCCCGAAAATTGAGCGAATTGGGAATCCCTACCCGTAAGGATACGGGGAGGCAGCGAGGAGGTTATAAACTTCGCGGGAAGGGTAAATGGGCGGCTGGCACGGTTGGCGAAATGTTGAAAAATGAGACTTATCGTGGCGTTTGGTGGTGGAATAAGGGTAGAGAGGATAGTCTGAGCATCGATGTGCCAGCAATTATTGACGATGATATTTGGAAACAAGCACAGCAACGCGCCAGGCGCAACAAGAAGTTATTAGGTAAGCGAGTAAACGAATACCTGCTGACTTCACACGTTCAATGCGGTTTATGCGGCTCTAACATGATGGGCCGTTGTGTCAATCTCAAGGGTTATAAAAAATACCTGTATTATGTCTGCCAGGCATCGCGAAAAGACGAAATCGCTAACAAGATCTGTGACATGCCGGCTTTCAGGGTGGATGTTTACGATGCTCTGGTATGGGATTACTTTGTTGAACTACTGAGTGATCCTGCGAAATTACAAGCCGGGCTGGATGACTACAAGATGTCCCAGGAAAACCACAACTCCCCGCTTCAAGAACGGTTGGCAGCGGTTGACGAGCTGCTTGAGGAATATCGCAAAAAACTGGCGCGTTTGCTCGATTTGTACCTGGGAGGCGATTTCGAGAAAGATATGTTGGTAGATCATAAGAAGCGGTTGGATGATACCATTCACGGGCTTGAGAATGAGCGCGAAGTCGTTGCTGGCGACCATCGAGCGCCGGATATTGACGCCAGAGCGAATCGCTACTATCCAGGGGTTTGCGGAGAATGTGCGCCGTGGCTTTGAGGCGGCGGCTTCGGACATACGCAAAAAACAACAATTGTTGGACCTGCTTGACGTGGAAGTAACTCTAACTATCGAGAACGGCGAGAAAAAGCTATACCTTCGCTATGCCCTAGGTGAAGATATATTGCCCGTGACGCTTTCTACTTGTGGCAGTTGCCGGTGTAATAATCTGCCCCGATCGCACCCAGGTCGACCGCAATCTGCCCGGGAGCGTGCGCGCCATCCACCAGCGTCAGGATGCCTGCCTGGCGGGCACGCGCACACAGCTCGGCGACCGGAATGCTCAGTGCAGTGGGGGAGGAGATATGGCTGATAAATATCAGGCGGGTGCGCTCATTCACCCCCATCCAGACCTGCTCGACGATCTCGCTCGGTGAGGCAGCCGGCAGGTGCACCGGTTGGCGGCGGTACACCACTCCATTTTTCTGGCATACGAACTGCCATGTCCGGTCGCAGGCACCGTATTCGTGATTTGTAGCCAAGACCTCGTCGCCCGGCTGCAGCTCCAGCGAGCGGGCGATCACGTTGACCCCGTAGGTGGCATTGGGCAAGAACACCAGCTCGTCAGCCGCGGCATTCAGATATTTCCCCAATTGCGAGCGAGCCTCGTGGAGCAGATCCGGCAAACTGTTGATGAGGAACTGTACCGGCTGGAGCTCAAGCCGGCGCTGCCATGCCTGGTAGTCTTCGAAGACCGGACGCGGGCAAGCCCCGAAGGAGCCGTGGTTGAGGAAGGTGATGTCCGGGTTCAGTAAGAATAGATGCTTGAGGCTCATGTATTTAGAAGGGTATATCACGGGCTGCTGAGATTCACTGCTTATACCCGATCATGCGCAGGAAATCCTTCCGCCAGGTGATATCCTCCTCGCCCTCCACCCCTTTCGGGCTCGAGCCGTCGATCACGCCCAGGATGCCGCGCCCCTGCTCGCTCTCCGCCACCAGCACCTCCACCGGGTTCGCAGTGGCGCAGTATATGCGGCACACCTCCGGCACCATCTTAACCGTATTGAGCACGTTGATCGGGAAGAAATTCGCCCCCAGGAAGATGATGAAGCTGTGCCCGGCGCCGATTGCCAGCGCGTTCTGCTTGGCCAGGTCGACCATCTCCTCGTCATTACCGCTGCAGCGTACCAGGCACTTCCCGGATGCCTCACAGAACGCCAGCCCGAACTTGATCCCCGGCACGGCTGTCACCAAGGCTTCGTGCAGGTCTTCGACCGTCTTGATGAAATGCGATTGCCCCAGGATGAAGTTGATCTCGTTCGGTTTTTCGATTTTTACGGATGAGAGGTTCATGTGTCAGGCTCCTGTACAGGTGATGAGGTTGGATTGAGGCTAGAGAAGCGAGAATAGTGAGTAGAGAATTTAGACACCCTATTGAGCATACAATATCCCTAATTAAAAATCAAGATGAGGTTCATCGCTTCTGAGAAAGGCTCTGAAATCTATAACACCTGCTCGTCTTTGCGAGCCGCAAGTGCTCTTCTTGCGGCGTGGCAATCTCTGTCTTATCGATATTGCTTCGTGAATACCGCTCGAAGTGACCGTCTGGAAAGGCATAGTCCAATCCTCAGTTTCAACATTAGAGTTAGGACTTATGCTCTTGGGGGAGAGTTGGGGGTGTTTTGGCGGGCACAGCCCGCCAAAACACCCCCAATTCCCTCATGAACTGCGTAACTTCTAAGTGTATTAACCGCCAGGTCTCAAAAGGACCAAGTTCTTTTATAATAAATCCTTGGTGACTTGTTTACTTCGCGGTGAATACACTAATCTATCTATAAAATCTCTGTGTTCTCCGTGCCCTGTGTGGTGTAAAAATATACTCTGCGTTCTCCGCGCTCTCTGCGGTATAAAAAGGAGCTTCTGTGAGCGAGCCAGCTATCATCGAATACCGTAAAGATGCCTATACCATCAGCACCGACAAGACCAGTTTGGACATAACCGCCATCCATCGCTACCTATCCGAAGACGCTTACTGGTCGCGCGGCATCCCGCGGGGGATCGTCGAGCGCGGCATCGGAAATGCTTTGTGTTTCGGTCTGTATCAAGGGGAGACACAGATCGGCTTTGCCCGTGTGATATCGGATTACGCCAGCTTCGCCTATCTGTGCGATGTCTTCATCCTCGAGCCTTATCGCGCCCAAGGGTTGGGCAAATGGCTGATGTCCTGTGTCATGGCCCATCCAGCGCTACAGGGGCTGCGCAACTACCTGCTCTTCACCAAAGACGCCCACGGGTTGTATGCCCATTACGGGTTCACATCCATTGGTAACCCCGAGCGCGTCATGGTCAAGCGCGATCCGGATATCTATCTGCGCAATGGTTGAGTGCCGTACTCTCCTGCCAGCTGCCTGACAGGATGCTGGTCGAATCCTGTGGGAACTTTTCCGGACACCCCGTTCACACAAATTATTTATATGGATACATTATTATGGCGTCATTGCGAACCCGGCGCTCTTTACCGGGGGTGGCAATCCTATGGAGGCCTAGGGAGATTGCTTCCGCAGCAAGGAGCGCTGCCTCGCAATGATGGAGACTGACTTATTGATAACTCTGGCTGCCCGAAGAGGGTGACTTGCAGAATCATTCGACCTACGGTATGATGAAATTCGGAGGGGGGAAGGTGTAAATAACCCCAACGTTATGGGCGCGCATCTTCCCGCGTTCATGACAGCAGCAAAGGAAAAAATGAAAAACCTTCGCAAACTTACACTGGCTTTATTGGTATTATCCCTGATCCTCCCTGCCATTCCCGCGTATGCTCAGGAGCCGCTCCCCACGGAAGGCGACCAGCCCGGCGAGGCACCCGCTGTCACCCCACAGGGAAGCTGGGCTTTCTTGCGCTGGGGCATCGACTGGCAGCTGTTCCACCTGAGCAGCCCGCGCGAGATCGATATCTTCGTCGCCCGCCTGCACCGCATCACTCAGACCGCGACCATCGATACCGCTATCGCCGCGGGCAAGATTAAAGAAGGGCGCGAATCGGTGCCGGATATGGCATCTCGCTACCAGAACGCCATCAACTACTGGGGTCAGGCCTGGGGAGGGCGCAACGATATCCCGGTGGCGATCAATGGTTACTTCTTCGATGATACCGGCGGGACAGGCGTCCCTTGGAGCGGGGTCGTCAACTCTGGTTGGTATGCAAAGCGCTTCACCGACAATTTGGGTGATGCCGGGTTCGCCTGGACGCACGAGCGGCAGGCCTTCGTCGGTGCCTGCGTCTATCACACCGGCAACAAGAACGAAGTCGCCTTCGAGAACTCCAGCTATACGCCTAATCTCGAAGCCATCAATGCGCCGCACACCAGCCAGGAATTCATCCTCTACACTCCCCAATACAATTCCCAGACCGATGCTGATGCGACCTCGCTCGAGCTGCTGGTCGAGATGACCGCACCCAGCCAGATCCTGCCATCTCCCGCGGGTGCTGTCGGCACGATCAGAAAAATCATTAAAAACCAGGGCGCTACACCGTTGTACTTCGATTATTTGGTCCTGTCCTTCTGGGGAGCCAAAAAGGACCTGATCCAGGCGCGCATCAACAGCGGTGAGATCGATGTGGGCGACCAGATCGCCATTTCGCAGGAAATCACCGATTGCCCGTCTTCGAAGACCGGCACCCATGACTGGACCAAGACCTACGCCAGCCTGGGCGGCGATTACCATTTCTTGATCAACGGTGTGTACCACGATCCTGGGACGGGCAATTCGGCCGTGCCGAACTCGCGTACTGCAATCGCATACAACAACGATCACGTGTATTTCGTGGTCGTCGATGGCTGGAATGCCGGGCAGAGCGAGGGCATTAAAATCTCCGAGCTGAGCAATTTCCTGGTTACACAGTTGGGAGCGACCAACGCCGTCACGATGGACAGCGGCGGTTCTTCGACCTTTGTGGTCAATGGCAGCATCCTCAACAACACCTATTGCAACTTCACCCGCAACTGCGGAATACCGGCCGACCAGGAGATCACACCCCGCATGCAGGAGCTTGAATCCCAGGGACTGTTCCCGTCGGCTGCTCCAGTAATCACCGATCCGGCTTTGATCGCCGTGGATAGCCCCAACTGCACCCCCGGGAACTGCAAGCCGCTGGTGGGTACGGGCTTTATGCTGGTCTCCTCCGAGCCCATCTCGCGCTCGCTGACCTTCACCCCAACCCAGGTCGTTACCAGCACCGCTTCGGCTGCCATCCGCCTGGGACCGGGCACGAACTATGCCTCCCTGGGCAGCGTCCCCTCCGGTACGGAGGGCGAAGTGTACGGCAACCTGTCCAATACCAACGGCGTGCTGGCGGTGAACAGCGCCGCCACCAGCGGACTCTCGTACTGGTGGTTCGTGGATATGGGCAGCCTGACCGGCTGGGTGGTTGAAGAGGTCCTGGAGGGCGGCAGCACGCCTCCTCAACCTCCGCCATTCGAGCCAACCGACTTTGCCTACATGCCCACCATCCCACATGCCGCGGTGGGCGTCTCGGCCGCCGGGTACGGCTTCATCCAGGGCTACCCCGGACCAGCTGCAGCGACCGGGACGATCCCCGGACCCACCTCCCGATGAGCCTGCCGGTCGGCAAGCTGCCCCCGGAGCTGCTGACTGAGATCATCACCCACGCGCCCATCCATGATGGGCGCGTTTTGCTGGGACCCGGTATCGGTCTGGACTGCGCCGTGGTCGAGCACGGCGAGCAGCTGTTGGTCTTCAAGAGCGACCCGATCACCTTCACCGCCGACCAGATCGGCTGGTACGCTGTGCAGGTCAATGCCAACGACATCGCCACCACCGGTGCGGAACCGCGCTGGCTGCTGGTGACCGCCCTGCTCCCGGAGGGCTCTACAACGCCTGAGCTGGTGCGAGCGCTCTTCGACCAGGTAAAGCGCGCCTGTGATGAGCTGCGCATCTCCTTGATCGGCGGGCATACCGAGGTCACCAACTCGCTGGACCGGCCCATCCTGGTGGGTACGCTGGTCGGCGAAGTGGCGAAGGAGCGTCTGGTCACGCCGCGCGGCATCCGGCCCGGCGACCGCCTGCTGCTGACCAAGGGCGTACCCATCGAGGCGACAGCCATACTCGCTCGTGACATTTCCGAGCGTCTGGTTGGGGCGCTCACCCTGCAGGAGATCGAGACCGCCCGCCGGTTCCTTTACGACCCCGGTCTCAGTGTGGTCAGGGATGCGCAGGTCGCCATGCGGGCCGGGACGGTGACCGGCATGCACGATCCCACCGAGGGCGGGCTGTACGCTGCCGTCTGGGAAATGGCAGAAGCGAGCGGCTGCTCGATGACCGTTGACCTGGATGCCGTCTATGTTCCCGAGCTTTCCAAGAAAATCTGCAACGCCTTGGGCATCGACCCGCTGGGCGCAATTGCCTCCGGGGCGCTGCTGCTGGCTTCCCCACCTCTGGAGGCAGGAAAGATCAAACATGCTTTGAACTCGGAGGGCATCACCTGCGCAGAGATCGGTCGGGTGGAGGAGGGGCCTGCCTCAGCCAGTGGAGTTGTCGAGGGCGAGCGCTCGCTCTTGCCTCATCCCGCGAGGGATGAGATCTCCCGTGTTCTGTAGCAGCCGCTAGGCTGTTCAAAATGACATATCACATTGGGGGCATACTCTCCCCGACACCCCCAATATTACCCGCAGGTGCGTGACTCCTATCCTGGTCAAATATATCTGGGGGAGGCGCTCTTCCGGCTGGATTCCGCTTCCATGTTCGCGTGTGCGTCGTCTAGAGTTGCATTCTTGCGAGACATCCAGGCGAACAGCCCGGAGAATATGCCTCGTTTCTGCTCACTCTTGCCGGCTCCTTGCCGGAGCGCTTGCTCTGCCATACCCTCTTTGCGCAGTTTATTGATCTTTTCTTTGGTCGATGTTTCGATACTGTAAAGGGTGTCCATACTTGTTTCCTCCAATTGGCGATTAGTGGTTTATCTGTGCCCAGTATAGAGGCTCCCCAGGGTGGTTGTCACCGCCCCTTAGTGGGGTAAACAGGGTAGAATTAGTGTGGTTTTTGTTAAATTTCGATCTTTGAGCGCAGGTGAGGGCGGCATGAGTGTTACTGCAGTACAGCCCTGGCACGAGCCGCTGGGCGAGCGAGAGCTGCAAATATTGAGTTTGATTTCTGAAGGGTATTCGAACCGCGAGATCGCGCAAAGACTGTCCTTATCCCTGGATACAGTCAAGTGGTACAACAAACAGCTCTTCAGCAAGCTGGGAGTGAGCAGCCGCACTCAGGCCGTCGCCGCAGCCAGGCAGTATAGGCTGCTGGACGCACTGGAACCTGCCCAAGCCGATGCTGAAGCCCGACCTCAACACAACTTGCCTTATATTCCGACTTCTTTCATCGGCAGACGCAAGGAGATTGCGGAGGTGAAGCATCTGCTGCAAACCTCACGCCTGGTGGTGCTCACCGGGGCGGGTGGGTCGGGGAAGACCCGCATGGCGCTGCAGGCAGCCTACGAGCTGATCGGGTCTTACCCGGACGGGATTTGGCTCGTCGAGCTGACCCCGCTCAGTGACCCCGCGCAGGTGCCGGATGCCATTGCCGGTGTGCTGCGGGTAATCCAGAGCGGAAATGCCCCGCTGGTATCCAGCATCCAGCACTTCTTGCAGCCCAAACGCCTGCTGCTGGTGTTGGACAACTTCGAGCACCTATTAGACGCTTCGCCGGTGGTGGGTGAGCTCATCTCTGCTGCTCCATATATCACTATCTTGATAACCAGCCGGGAACGGCTGCATGTATATGGTGAGCAGGAGTATATCGTGCACCCGCTTGACCTTCCTGATCCGGCAGGAGATATACCCCTGGAACAGTTATTGGGCATCGAATCGGTATCCCTGTTCGTAGAACACGCCCGGGCTGTCAAACGGGACCTGGTACTGCAGCCTGAGGATTCTGCTGTTGTGGCACGCATGTGCGTGCGCCTGGATGGTCTGCCGCTCGCGCTGGAACTGGCTGCTTCCCGCGTGAAGATATTCCCCCTGGCTGTGCTGGCTGAGCGCCTGGAAGACCGCTTGAGCCTGCTCAGCGACGGTCCGCGCGATCTGCCGGCTCGCCAGCGCACGCTTAGGGATACCATCGACTGGAGCTACAACCTGCTGGATGAAGCGGAACGTATGCTCTTCTCTCGATTAGCTGTTTTCCGCGGCGGCGGCACTCTAGGAGCTGTCGAGTCGATCTGTGTGGATGGTTTGCCGGGAGACACGATTGCAGTCTTGTCTTCCCTCGTGGATAAAAGCCTTGTCCGGCCTCGTGAAGGTTTAGATGGCGAGCTGCGTTTCGAGATGCTGGAGACCATCCGCGAATATGCCCAGGAACGAGTGTCTGCCAGCGGATATCTGGAAACCCTCAACCGGCGGTTCGCCGAATATCACGCAGAGCTCGCTGAACTTGCCGCCAGAGAGCTTCGTTATGCCCGCCAGCGCTACTGGTTCGCCCGGCTGAGGGCTGATTACGACAATCTGCGCACAGCCCTGGCCTGGTCGCTCAACGGAGAGGAAATAGCACCCGGTTTGCGCATTACGGCCGCGCTGCGCGATTACTGGTACTACACCGGTCATAATGTGGAATACAAGCTCTGGACGGACATAGCGTTGGAGCGCATGCCGGGTGCTCCGGAAGCCCTGCGTGCAGGTGTGATGAAGTCCGCCAGCCAGCGCTATTTCGGGAAAAGCGATTCGTATTTTGGAAAAGATCTCATGGCTCAGGCAATCAACCTGTACGAAACACTGGGTGATGTAAGTAATGCAGCCTGGTCGCGCCTGTTTTTGAGCGCGTTATATATCGGAGAATTGGAAGTGCACCAGGAAGGGATATCCATAGCCATCCGCAGTCTGGAAGAATTCCGCCGGTTGGATGACCTGGCTGGTCAGGCTCAGGCGTTGAATATTCTAGGCGAATTCACTCGAATGGACGGCGAGCTTGATCTTTCCAAAGCATATTATGAAGAATGCCTGGAGATTGTCGCCCAGACTGGCGAACGGCTGCGAGAAGGCATGTTGTGGGAAAATCTTGGATTTATCGCCTTCCGCCAGAGTCATTATCGAGAAGCATTGCAATTGATGCGTGAAGACCTGAAGATCATGGATGAGTACCAGAACGACTACGGTCTGATGACGGCCATTGCATCGATGAGCGGACCGCTTACGGAGCTGGGTCACATGGAACGTGCTGTGCACATCCTGTCCGGAACGGATGCCCAGCTCAGAATAATCGGGGCAGAGCACCAGCCTGCAGATCTACCAGAAATCGAAGAGTACCGGCGATTGGTATATGATCGATTGGGGAGTGAGGCTTACCAGGCAGCCTGGGAGGTTGGCAGTCGCCTTACGATCCGCGAATTGGTCGAGTTAGCGTTAGAAGACGTCCCTGAAGACTGAGATATCATCCTCCACCTCTAAGCAGAATTTCAGCCAGTTTCGCATAGACTTTCGCAGCCAGAACCAGGTCGTCTGCCTTAACCCATTCATCCACCGCGTGCGCATGGGCGATATCGCCGGGTCCGAATACGACCACCGGAATACCCAGCTCCTTCACCGCGCTGGCGTTGCAGCAATAAGGCACAGTATAGCTCTCGGCAGGCAATCCGGCGGCTTCCAATGCCTGCAGCAGCGCCATCGGCAGCCGCTCCTCGCGGGCTGTCTTCCAGGCGATGTGGAAGTCGCCGCGTTCCAACCTTGCTCCGGTGTACAGATCCACCGCCACCGGCCACAGATCGACCTCTACGCTATCCGGCACGGCCGCCTTGAACCGCTCCAGCAGGCTCTCCGTCGTCTCGCCTACCATCAAACGGCAGTCGAAGCGCGCCCGGCAGCCATCCGGGACGATCGAGTTGCCGGGAAAGGGGGCCGAGATGATCTCGACCAGCTCGAAGATCTCAGCTCCCAGCAGCGGATCACTGCGCAGCGGCATCTCGCGCACGCTCTGGATGGCGGGCAGCATCTTATAGACCGCGTTCACGCCCAGCTCCGCCCGTGATGTATGCGCTGGGACGCCCCAGGTCCGCATCCGCACTCCGGCGCGGCCTTTCTGCGCCAAACCCGCTTTGAGCAGTGTCGGCTCGACCACTAGGCAGTAATCCGGGTGTGCACCGTCATTAGAAGCCTGCTCCAGCACATGCCGGGTAGCGGCGCCCTCCATCATCTCCTCCACCACCGTGGCTGCCACCCAGATATCCCCGCAGAATGCCTCCCGCGGCAGCGCCGCCAGCCCGACTAGTGCGCTTGCCAGCCCGCCTTTGATATCGCACGACCCGCGCCCGAGGATCTTGCCATCTACCAATTCGCCCCCGAACGGATCATGCTGCCAGCTCTGCGGGCTGGTGGCTTCAACCGTGTCGGCGTGGATATCGACCAGCAGGCGGCGAGGGGTGCCTGTTTTAGCTCCCCGCAGAACGCCTACACAGTTCCCGTATTCGTCCTTCCAGACCTGATCGTAGCCTAGAGCGCGCATCGCCGCCTGCACCTGCTCCATCATGGCTGCCTCCTGCCCAGAGAGGCTGGGGATGCACACAAATTCACGGCATAATGCGATTGGATCATTCATGATCGGTTCTCCTTTGAATTCGACTTTCTCAACGCCCACAACCCGAACCCCAATGCCACCGCCATCAAAGCCACACATACCATGAAGGTGTCCTGCAAGCCGGCGACCTGGGCGCTCGGGGGAGCCTGGGTGGCACCGCCAGGGACAGCCCCTCCGCTGTAGATATACACACTGCCCGCCCAAACTGCACCCAGGACCGCGATCCCGGTTACCTGCCCCAGCGTACGGCTGAGCGCCAGCATGCCGGAAACGATCCCCAGCCGTTCGCGCGGCGCAGCGCCCATCACCGCGCTGTTGTTCGGGGACTGGAAGATGCCGAAGCCCAGACCGATCGGCACAAAGCGCAGGATGTATCCCAAGGCAGTCGTATCCAAGCTGAGCGTGCGCAGAGCCAGGTAGCCGGTCAGGATGATCGCCAGACCGAGCGCTGTGATAGGACGGGTGCCGTAACGGTCCGAGGCCACCCCAGAGATTGGCGCAATGATCCCCAATAAGATCGGGATCACCACCATGAGCAGCCCGACCTGGCGCGGGTTATAGCCCAGCACGTTCTGCAGGTAGAACGGCATCAGGATCAGCGTTCCGGCGACGCAGATGAAGCCTAGGAACGCAGTGAGCAAGTTGATCGTAAAGAGCGTGTTTTTGAATAGGCTCAGGTCGATCATCGGTTGGGCGACATGCAGCTCGATCTGGATGAATGCAATTAGAAAGACGAGGAACCCGCCCAGCAGAACCAGCACCAGTGGGTCGCTGAAGCCGCGACTCTGACCGCTGGTCAGCGCCAGCAGCAGGCTGAGCAAGAATAAGAAAAGCGTCAATGCGCCCAGATAATCGAAACGCTGGCGGGCGGAGGGTTTGATCGCCGGCACGAAGCGCAGCACCATCAAGGTGCCAACGATCCCTACCGGCAGGTTGACGAAGAATATCCAGCGCCAGGACAGGCTCTGGATGATCAAGCCGCCCAGGGTGGGGCCGATGACGATGCCGATCGAGACCACAGAGCCGATGATGCCCAGTGCCTTACCGCGCTCTTGCGGAGGGAATGCCTCGGTGACGATCGCCGTGCCCAGCGCGAAGACCATCGCCGCGCCGACTGCCTGGATCACCCGAAACCCGATCAGCCAATATACCGTTGGGGAGAGACCGCACAGCACAGACCCGGCGGTGAAGATCACGAAGCCGGTGGCATAGATCGATTTCTTGCCGATCATGTCTGCCAGCCGCCCGACGCTCAGCATCAGGGTCGTGATGGTCAGCAGGTATGCCAGCACCACCCACTGTACCGTGGGGAAGTCGGTTTCGAAGGTGCCTACCAGGGTGGGCAGCGCCACGTTGACGATGCTGCCGTCGATGGTTGCCAGGAAGACCCCCATAGCTACGGCTGCCATCACATACCACTTGACGCTGTAATCGACGGGTTCGCTTGCCAGGCGTGCCTCAGCGCTGTCCAAAGATCATGCTCCTTCTGCTTTGGTGAGCTGGAAAACCATACGCGGCAGGCGACGCTCATGCCCTTCCAGAACATACACCGACTCGCCTGTTCTCTCAGCCCCCATGCGCCGGTAGAAGCCCTCTGCGTTCGGGTCGGCGATAATCTCCAGCTGTTCCGCGCCTGCTCTTTCAGCTGCACCGCAGGCGTGCTCGAACAGTGTGCGCCCGACACCGCGCCCAATATGGGGTGGGTCGACCCATAAAAAATCCAATTCCATTGTGTCCCCGGAGTGGGTCAGTGCGTAGAAACCTGCGATCTGAGAATTGATTTCTGCCAGGGTGACGTGATGGCTGCGAACGTATTCTTCGGTGATGATAAGCTGCTCTCGCCAGACTGCGATCCATTTTTCTGGATAGCCCCAGTAGCGTTTGGCTGCATAGGCGATCTCGGTCAGGCGGGGTGCCTCCCCTGGCAGGGCTTGCCGGAATATGAGATGGCTGCTGCGCTGACCCTTCGGGACGGATTGCTCCTCGCCTGGCATTTCCCTCCATTCGCGATCTAATATAGCGTAGATAAGCGTATCCCACCAGCGGTTTTTGAAATATTCATCTTCCCGCAGCCGTCCCTCCTGGCGCATGCCCAGCTTCTCCAGCACATGCGCGGAGGCTTTGTTTTCCGCCAGGCAGCTCGCCCAGATGCGGTGCAGCCCCAGCCGCTCGAAGCCAAAGGTCAGCAAAGCCCGCGCAGCCTCGCTGGTATAGCCTTGCCCCCAGTACTGCGGGTCGAGCTCGTAGCCGATATCCGCCTGGCGCACCCCTGGCTCCCGCTTTCCGAGGGAGCGTTGGCGGATGCCGGCAGTGCCGATCAAGGCGCTGCTCTCCGGCAGAACGATTGCCATCTGGTAGGTCAGCCGGGGTTCCTGGTGGCGTGCATCGATCATGCGCCTAACAAATTCCTGTACCTGGCCTTCTTCTGCTAAACCATCCGGGTAGAAGCGCTGGTAGCGTGCGTCACTGCGGTAGCGATGGACGGCTACCCAGTCATCTTCCTGGAACTCTCTCAACAGCAACCGGGGGGTGCGCGTCTCCATCACAACTGTCCAGAATCTCCCCAGGTCTCCAGCATGCGGACATATTCCGGGTCGCTGTAGCGCTCCAGGGAAAAGGCGGCTGCGTAATCCGGCAGCTCGCTGCCAGTGATATGCGCCGCAAGCAGCTCACCGGCGGCGCAGGAGGCCATCAGACCGTAGCCGGAGAAGGCCCCGATGGCATACCCGCCTTGCACCGGCAGCGGTGAGGCGATCAGCCGGTTCTCACGCGTCCGGGTATAGTAGCCGCCATCCAGAACCGGGCGTGGCATTTTGTCGAAGTATCCGCGCATCCCGGGCAGCATGGCAGCCATGCCGCGCAGGGCGATTTCCGGGTACAGCTCGTCTAATGGGACAGGCAACTGCGCTTGCATCTCTCTTGTCTGGTATTCCCACAGCAGTAAGATGATATCGCTGTCCTCAGCCCCTTCAGGTCGGGTATGTGCCCCTGCGGGCATCTCATGCAGCAGCCAGCGGGTCGTCTCGTCCTCATCCAGCAAGGTGCGTTCATCAGCCGACCAGGGCAAGAACTGCGGGTCGGTCCAGATCAGCAGGGGTGCATGGCGCGGTACCACTTGCAGCGGGTCACGCAATGCTGCTTTCATGTGCAGCTCGTTGTACACCGGCAGCTCTACTCCTACCAGGCGACCGATCTCACCCAAAAACGGACCGGCGGCGTTGACGAAGCAGCCGGTATTGATCCGCGTGCCGTCAGCCAGGATGGATGGACTGAACTCGGTTATCGGAGATGGAAACCTCACAGACTTTCCCGGCGACCAGGCGAACTCCGCGAGCGCGTGCCTGTGCCAGCAGGTAAGTGCCGAGCTGCTGGGCGCTGAACCAGCCTGCCCGCCGCACATACAGCACAGCCGCTGTGCTATCAGTTATGTAGGGGAAATGCCTGCGGATCAAGCTGCCATCCAGGATCAGGTCTGCGCCGTCCGGGAGGTCCCGATATCCTTCAGGTGGGGAGGGGATATACGGCGGGTCATCTGCCTGCCCGCTGTGCACCCGCAGCGCACCGGCGCCGAGCCTGGCGGGTTCCTGCGCGGTAGTCAGCATCTCCGCTATGCGATCTGCATCGCCGGTGGCATATAAGTAGCCGCGCCGGTTGAGGTGGAAGACGTTGCCGCTCTCGTCTGCCAGCCGTTCCAGGATATCGATGCTGCGGTTCATCAGCGCAACCATCGCCTCCCCCGGTCCTGGCCACCAGTTGCGGTAGCACTCGGTCGATTTATCGCTGGTCAGGCTGAGCGGAGGGCGTTCGTCTACCAGCATGATGTCTCTGATGCCGTGCAGTACCGACAGGTGGTAGGCGGTGGTGACTCCGGCAATACCCGCCCCACAGATGACGATCTCCGCCTTCTCTGCCATGCAGGTCAGTCTTCGACCTCGAGGTAGATTCGTTTGTTAATTTTGCCTTTGCTTTTGTAATCCACCACCCGCAGGCCCCCCACCTCGGAGGTGTTGCCCACGTGCGTGCCGCCATCTGCCTGCAGGTCCAGCCCGACGATCTCCACCACGCGCACCTGGCGGATGCCTTCCGGCAGCAGGTTGATCTTGGTGCGGATGAGATCGGGGATCTGGAAGGCCTCCTCCCGGGGCAGGATCTTCACCTGCACCGGCAGCCCTCTGGCAGCTTCCGCATTGATGGCGGTCTCGATGGCCTGCACCAGGTCCTTGTGCATGGTTTCGAACTCGAAGTCCATACGCCCTCTGAGGGGGTCCATATCCCCGCCGGTTACAGACGCGCCGTAATCCCTGAATATCACCCCGCACAGGATATGCATGGCGGTATGGGTGCGCATCAGCTGGTAGCGGCGCTCCCAGTCGATCTTCCCGTGAAGTGTGCTGCCGGTCTCGGGCAGGGGGGCGTCTCCTTCGATAAAGTGGAACACATCCGCGCCGATTTTCTTTGCTCTCGTGACGACATATTTGGTGTCCGCATAGATCAGGGTTCCACGATCTGCGGGCTGTCCCCCGCCGCCCGGGTAGAAGGCGCTGCGCTCGAGTGCAACGGTGTGGTTGTCGCTGTCGATTGCGGTGACCTTCGAATTCAAATTCCTGCATGTAGCTGTCGGTCTGGTATAGCAGCTCGGTCATATACTCTCCTCATCAGTTTGGTGGCAGATGTGTAGAATTATACAGGTATTTATGCACCACGGCGTGCGACATACGCTTGTGCCAATAAAAAATCGGGGTGTTTTTCGCAGCCGTCGAAAAACACCCCGACAATCAATGTGAGCAGTGTGCTCGCCTAGTCATCCTCCGGGCGAATTGTGTACTGCAGCAGCACGTACTGGGCGGTAAATCCGAAGATGATCAGCACCACGAACATCGCCTCTTTGCCCACCGAGGGAATATTAAAATTCTGGACGACCAGGGTGGCACCCAATACGCCGGATACCAGGATCAATGCCAGATACTGCCACAGGAGTATGATTACCGCGCAGGCCGCGCCGACCAGGAGGAACGCCTGCCATTCGACCAGGATGGTCTTCCAGCCCAGGACTTGGGGCAAGGTGATGCTGATGAACCCGCCCGCCAGGAAGCCTGCCAGGAGCACCAAGATCCTGCGCAGGTAATAGGTCAGGAAGATCCCGATCATCCCTGCCGCGCTGGCTACGGTCAGGACCTGCAGCTCGGTGCTGTTAAATTGAAAGTAGTTCGCCAGGATGCTGCCCACGAGGAATCCGACGGTACCCACGAACATCCAGGGCAGCTGGCTGCCGCCGATAAGCGAGACAAATCCGAGCACGATCAATATCAACTGCATAGGGAGCTTCCTTAATGTTCACTTTCGATTGTACACCAGGTAAACGTCCCGGTACCCTTTCATGTGTGCAAGATTTAAGCCAATCTCTGGCATTCGGTCATCTGGAATCGTGATAAAGTTAATCGGTAATTCTGAGTGGGAATTATGGGATGATGAGATTTTCCGGGAGTGGTATGAATGCACGATCTGGTATATTTTTACCCTGAAGGGCACCAGGCTCATGCAGAGCTTGGGCATCCAGAACGTCCTGAGCGGGTCGAGACCATCCGCCTGGCGCTGGAGGCGGTAGGCTGGTGGCAGGCTTATCCCAGGCTGGAACCGCAGCTGCCGGGTGAAGAGCTGCTGGCCGAAATTCACGACCGCGGGTATCTGACCAACCTCCAGGCAGCCAGCAGTCGCGGCCAGAGATTGGACGCGGATACCTACACCACCCCTGCCAGCTGGCAGTTAGCCTTGAACTCAGCAGGCGGAGCGCTGGCAGTTACACAGGCAGTCTGGAGCAGAGATGCAAAGCGCGGCTTTGCCATGACTCGCCCGCCTGGCCACCACGCCACCGCCCAGCGCGGCATGGGCTTCTGCTTGCTGAACAACGTCGCCCTGGCATCGGAGTATCTGATCCGCGAGTACGACGCTGAGCGGTTGGCGATCATCGACCTGGACCTGCACCATGGCAACGGCACCCAGGACATATTCTGGAAGTCGTGGGGATGTCTTGTACATATCTACACACCAATCGCCGCTTTACCCCGGTACGGGGAGCCTAAGCGAAACAGGCGCAGGCGAGGGCAGCATGACAACAGCGAACTTGCCCCTGCCGCCCGGTTCGGGAGATACCGCTTTCCGGGAGGCGATGAGTACTCTGATCCTTCCAATTTTGGATCGATACATGCCTGAGATGCTCTTGGTGAGCTTCGGTTTCGACACACATTGGCGCGATCCTCTGGGGCATCTGCAGCTCTCCGCAGGTGCGTATGGCGGCCTGGTCGCTAGCCTGGCGGGCTGGGCGGATGAGAATTGTGAGGGTAGAATAGCACTATATCTGGAAGGCGGGTATGACCTAGAAGCAGCTGCTGCCTGCAGCCTGGCTGTCAACGCTGCACTGCTGGATGGAGAATGGCAGGATTCGCTCGGCGAGGCACCCAGGGAGGAAGGCCGCTCCTGGCAGCCGGTTCTTCAGCAAGCAAAACAAATTTGGGGACTATAAGGAGTTTGGATGGAAAACCAGCAAGCCGTATTCATCGATTTCGAAAATATCGCCTTATGGGCAGAAAGGGAATTCTTTGACTTCGAGCTGACACCATTGATGGAATATATCCAAAGTCGTGGACCGGCTGTAGTAAAGCGTGCTTATGGGGATTGGGGAAGGTTCCTGCGCTACCGCGATGAACTGATGGAGCTCTCGATGGACCTGATCCAGATTTACAGCGGTCGGTCGGGCAAGAATCGGGCTGACATCCGTATGGCGATCGACGCCCTGGAAGTCGCAATGACGCGCCAGCAGATCCGAAACTTCATCGTGGTCTCAGGGGATAGCGATTTCAGCCCGCTGGTTGCCAAGCTGCGCGAGTACGGTGTCTACACCCTGGGAGTTGGCCCCCGCAATATCACCTCCGACCTGCTGGTGCGCTCGTGTGATGAGTTTGTATATCTCGAGACCATCCTGGGCGAAGCACCTGTTGAGGATATCCAGGTCAGCTCCCAGTGGGAACAGGCGCGTGCCACCCTGATCAAGGGACTCCAGGCACACGGTCAGCGCAGCGAGCTGCCGGTGTTGGCGGCTCGGTTGAAGCAGTCCATGCTGTTGATAGACCCGGCTTTCAACGAAGCCAATTTTGGCTACTCCCAGTTCAAGACCTGGCTGGAGCAAAACACCGACCTGGTCAACCTGTTCGTGCGCGATCTGCAGCTCTTCGTTGCCCCGATTGATTACACTGTCCCGGGAAACCTGGGTCTCAGCCGGCTGGATATCTCTCCCACATCCGAAGAGGATCGTGAGAAAACGCCGACTTTGGAAGTCCAGTACCGGCAGGTGTTCTCCAGGCTGCGGATGAACAGCTCCGATTTCGCAACCCGGCGGGATGTGCTGCGCGATATCTACCGGGAGCTGGCTGAGCCAGATGGCGAGATGACGACCAATGAGCTGTTGGATATCCTGTACGCTCGCTATGCGGCCCAGGGCATGCTGCGCAGCAAGCCCGCATTACGTGACATCCTGCAGCTGGCTTACCGCCAGAACGCATTCGGCTACGGGGACAACAAAGCATCGCTGTATGTAGCCGTTCGGCTGGCTGCGGGTATCAACGGCGAGGCCAGCTTCGTGCGGCGGGCGGAGTTGGATTTTGTCTACGTGCTGGTGCGCAACGGGATCGAGCTGGATGCTGAGCTCCTTGCGAGCATCGTGCTCAACGACCGCAGCCAGGTAGATTATATCCAAAGCCTGATCGATGATCTGCTCGCCAGGAGTATGATCGCTCAGAAGGGGAAGCGTTACAGCCTGCCCGGGCGGGATGCCATACCGTTCCGCGATGACCCGGCGTTGAAGACAGTCTGCAAGGATATCGACTCGGTAAAAGTCCCCAGTGGTCTCGAGCAAGGAGTGACTCCCGCCCGCAGTATGGCAAAGACCGCCATGCTGCAGCGCTCGCAAGATTTCGTCGCTTCTGCCAGCAACTACCTGCTGGCTTGCCGCCTGCTCTGGGATGCGCTGGAACGTGGCGATCCGGAAGCCAGCCTGCCGGAGCTGCGCTGGTTCCTTGCCTCATATGCCTCCGCTAACGCCGGGAAATTATCCCAGGTGTATAAAGACTACGCTGGCGCCAGGCCCTATTACCTGGCTTTCTTCAGCCTCATCCATGAAGATGACACCTTGTGGAGCCGGATGCGCGGGCTGATCAACCCGATGCTCTCCTACTACTGGGCGAACGCAGGTCGAGAGATGAATATCAATACCAGCGGCTGGAATCTGGGGGCCGCCTCTCCGGCACAAATCGCCGTCGCTGTGGCGACATATCCGGACCCTGAGCTGAACGGGCGATGGAAATCGCTCACCCGGGACCTTGCCCAGGTAAACCCTGACCTGGTCAATCGGATCCTCGACCAGATAAGCTCCAACTGGGGCGATTCACCGGAGTACATGCACGTCGTCGAGCAGATCCAGCGTATCATTGATGAGAACGAAGAATAATATAGGAGAAAAATGGGCACGGTAAATATTCGTTGGGTAGATCGCACATTGATGGTAGGCACCGATTCGAATGACAACTCGATCGTGATCGGTCGCTCTCCTGAGAACCACGAAACCTTCATCGGCATGAAGCCGTCAGACTTGCTGCTCTTGGCAGTCGCTTCATGTACCGCTTATGACGTGCTGGAAATCCTCACCAAGCAGCGCGAGCCGCTGATCGACCTGAAAGTGTACTGCAGTGGGGACCAACTGCCTGATCCGCCCTACACGTTTACAAATATCCACCTGAGGTATGAGGTGAAAGGAAATGTTGACAAAAAAAAGCTCGAGCGGGCGATAAGCCTATCGGAACAGAAATATTGCTCGGTGATCAGTACGCTCCAGGTAAGCGTGCCTGTCAGCAGTGAGTACACGATGATTTCCAGCGGTAAATAAGACAAAATGGCGTACTCTAGATTCCATAATCTCATGGGGTTGCTGAAATGACCCAATCGATCACTTCAATTAACATCACAGCGGGGGAGTTCGAACAGCGCTGCCGGCATCTGCAAGGCTTTCTGTCCGACCAGGGCGCTTCCCTGGCAGTGGTCTTCGACAGCCACTATATCCTGTATTACACGGGGTTTGCCTTCATCCCGACCGAGAGACCGGTGGCATTCATCCTGACTGCGGACGGCGAGAAGGCGCTCTTCGTGCCCCGTCTTGAGCTGGAGCATGCCGGCTCCAATGCCCTGGTCGACCGGGTCGAGCACTACCTCGAATATCCAGACCAGCCTCACCCAGCAGAGAAACTGGCTGTCTTGCTCAAGGATTTGGGTCTGGAGGGTAGATATGCCGCTGACCAGGATGGCTACCCGTGGATATTAGGCTATCGCGGCCCCAGCCTCAGCCAGTCAACCGGCAGTTCACCGCAGCCCCTGGCGGGCTTCATCGAGGACCAGATGATGGTCAAATCTGCGGCGGAGCTGAACCTGCTGCGCGAGAGCGTGAAATGGGGGCACCTTGCCCATACGCTCTTGCAGCGCTACACAAGTCCCGGTCTGAGCGAGACAGAGGTCTCCCTGCGGGCGAGCATGGAGGCGACCCTGACCATGCTGGATGCCATCGGTCCACTCTACCGGGCGCAGAGCCCGTTCTCCGATGGCGCCAGCGCCGGGTATCGCGGCCAGATCGGGCGCAATGCAGCCATCCCGCACGCCCTGGCGAACAACATCACCTTCAGCGCCGGTGATGTGCTTGTCACCGGGGCGACAGCTCCGGTATGGGGATATCATTCCGAGCTCGAGCGCACGATGGTTATCGGTCCGGCGAGCGATGAGCAGAAGCGCATTTTCGATCATATGGTCGCCCTGCAGGATACCGCCTTCTCCGTCATCAGGCCTGGTTTGACCTGTGCAGAGGTGGACGCCGCCGTGCGGGCTTACTTCCAGCGTCATGACCTGCTGCCTTACTGGAAACACCATACCGGTCATGCCATCGGGCTGCGCTACCACGAAGCACCTTTCCTGGACCTGGGCGATAAGACTGTCATCAAACCGGGCATGGTCTTCACCGTCGAGCCTGGCATTTACGTGCCCGAGTTGGGCGGGTTCCGCCACTCGGATACGGTCGTGGTAACCGAGACCGGTCTGGAGATTATGACCTATTATCCGCGCGACCTGCCCAGCCTGACCATACCTATGTAAGACCCGTCGGCCTGTTCTTGCCAACCGCCTGACCGGGCGATCTGCGACCAATCAACAAAGACGATCCATCATGCCGCCTGTACATAACAGCACATTTCCGGTTCGATTTTATGAGTGTGACGCCTACGGATACCTCAACAACGCCGTTTACCTGCGCTACATGCAGGAAGCTGCCTTCGACGCTTCAGCAGCCCTGGGCTATGGCGCCGAAGGATATGCCCGCCTGGGGCGTGCCTGGCTGGCTCGCCTGTCTGAGATCCATTATCTGCGACCTGTCCGATATGGGGATACGGTTCTCACCTCCACCTGGGTGGAGGATTTCCAGCGCGTACGCTCACGCCGGGCATACGAAATGCGGCTGCTAGGGGCTGATGATCCGGTCGCCCAGGGCTGGACGGACTGGGTTTTCGTCGATACATCCACCGGGCGGCCTTCATCGATCCCCATCGAGATCGCGGAGACGTACCTGCCGGAGGGCAATTCACCGGATGTGTCGATCAATCGCCGTTTCACCCCCCATCCTGAGCTATCTCCTTGCGTATTCAAGGATCGCCGCAAAGTAGAATGGCAGGACCTTGACCCAGCGCAGCATGTAAACAACGCCATGTACTTATCCTATCTGGTCGAAGCTGCCTGGCGCTTTGGGGAGGTGGTCCAATGGAGCTGGGAGCGTATTAGCGGCACCGGTTTCGGGGTCTGGGCGCGCAAACACCAGATCGAGTACCTGGTTCCGGCGGTGTATGGTGATGAGCTGGAGATCGCCACCTGGTTATCAGGGGTACGGCGCTCGACCATCAATCGCCATTACACGATCCGCCGAGTAAAGGATGGCGAGCTGCTTGCCCGGGCGAATTCTCTATACGTGTGTGTCGATCTCTCAACAGGCTCCCCCCAGCGCATCCCGTCCGACTTCCTCGAGGACGCCCGTCCGTACATCTCCACTGCAGCGGCTGATGGCGGATAGAGAATTATGTCTGCTGCTGATCGCTTGCTGAACGAGCGTTTCGACCAGGCGCTGAATTATGCCATTCAGCTCCACGCCGACCAGCTGCGCAAGGGCAGCGGGGTGCCGTATCTCGCTCACCTGCTGAGTGTGACCGCACTGGTGCTCGAGGATGGCGGCAGCGAAGATGAGGCTATCGCCGCCCTGCTGCACGATGCGGTGGAAGATCAGGGTGGGTTGGCCACCTTGGAAGAAATTCGCTCGAAATTCGGTACTCACGTGGCAGATATCGTTGCCGGCTGCACGGATTCGTTCGAGGATCCCAGGCCTCCCTGGAAGCAGCGAAAAGACCGCTACCTGCAGCACCTTGCCCAGGCCACTCCTGAAGTGCGCCGGGTCTCATTAGCCGATAAGCTGCATAATGCCGCGTTCTATCCTGGCGAATCTGCGCACCATCGGTTCGCCCACCTGGAACCGCTTCAACGGTGGCAGGGAAGGCACGCTGTGGTATTATCGGACCCTCGTGGAGATATTCCAGCAGGGGGAGCCTTCATACATGAGCCAGGAGCTGGCACGTGTGGTGGGTGAGTTCGAAGGCTACACAAGGCGGGAAGATGAGCTTGACTCTACGCATGCAGCAAAAGTATGATATCAATATGAGCATCGACCCAGAAGCTTTGCGGATAGCAATGCGCCAATGGGCTACCGGTGTGACGATCGTATCCGCCTCACACCAGGGTGCACAGCATGGGATGACGGTCAGTTCGTTCACCTCTGTCTCGCTTGAGCCGCCGCTGGTTCTTGTCTCTTTGGAGCGTGGCCGGACGACACACACGCTGGTTGAGAATTCTGAATGTTTTGGGGTCTCTATCCTGGGGCAGAATTCCATCTCCGTCTCCGACCTTTTTGCGGGACGCCACACAGAAAATGAGGACCGTTTTGCAGGGTTGGACACCTTCAACCTGATTTCAGATATCCCACTGCTGGTGGGCTGTCTGGCAGCCTTCGACTGCCGGGTGGTCTCCAGCTATGAAGCAGGAACCCACACGCTCTTCATCGGTGAGGTGATCGCTGTGATTCACAGCACCTCCGGAAAGCCTCTCATATATTTCAATCAGACCTACCACCAGGTCGTGGAGTGAGGACCGGGTGTGGACGAGCGGCTGACTCAAGAAGATAAAGCGCTGCTTTTGAAGCTTGCCCGAGATGCGCTTGTCGAAGGAGTGAGCGGTGCTCGCCTGCAGCCTCTCGACCTGGGAATGCTGCCAGAGTTACTCCGCCAGCCTGGAGCAAGTTTTGTCACTTTAACCCACCAGGGAGAGCTGCGCGGCTGTGTCGGAACGCTGGAAGCCTACCTGCCGCTGGCGGAAGACGTTCGTGAGCACACCTTGGCAGCCGCTTTTAATGACTACCGCTTCCCGCCTGTCAGACCGGACGAAGTAGATGGGCTGCAGATCGAGGTCTCGTACCTGACCTCTCCTGAAGAGCTGGATTACGAAGATTCGCAGGACCTGCTCGAGCGCCTGCGCCCGGGTGTGGATGGGGTCATCATTTACCATGATATGCGGCGGGCGACATTCCTGCCGCAGGTATGGGAAAAACTGCCCGAGCCGGCGCAGTTTCTCGATCACCTATGTTCGAAAATGGGGGTGGAGGCTGGTTTTTGGCGCTATAAAAAACTACGTATACTGACTTACCAGGTAGAAGATTTCCACGAATAAGTACGCCAGGTATGCCCAGGGGTTATACCTGGGTAAACTCCTTCACATCCAGGACGAAGAGAGTCGCTCGCTTCTGACCCTGATCATCCAGGACAGATGTATTGTCCCGGATGAGCTGGATGGCTTGTTCGACTTTATCTGGATCTGTCCCGATCATCAGTGTGCTCGAACCGCGTCTCAAGAATCCCCCCGTGGAGGCGATGCGCGTGACCCTGAAACCTGCGTTGATCAATGCGTTCGACACCGGTTCGTTATCATGGTCCCTGATGATGGCGACTATCATTTTCATATCTAGAACTCCTCAAAATGTTCGACTTCAACTGCAAAGACCACCGCCCCACCAACAGAGATCGGGCTCGAGAGCGGGATAGGCATCGGCGCGCCTTCCAGGGGTGTGGAGATATACTCGACTCGCTTGTGACAGTTTGTTCTGATCACATCCAATATCTCCGGCAGCCTGCCCAGCGGAGCTGCGATGAGCAGCGTCACGTTGCGCCTGCCCAGGAAAGCACCCGTGCTGGGCAGGTGGATCACCTGGAGACCGAGCTGCTCCAGGGCGCGGGTAGCAGGGCGTAGGTCCTGGATCTGGACGACCGCCCCGAGAAGGACGCTGATCTGTTCGTCGTGGCTGCTTTCCATTGTACGCTTGATTATTCCTGAAGCCGGACAAGCTGCGGAGTGCCTTCTGTTATCTCGACCGTCTGCCCATCCGGAAAAATCACACTGGTCTTATCCTTTTGACGCAGGATGGTTGTGCCTCGATATTTTACCGTAATTGGCCAGGGAAATGGGTTGAATCCGGTGATATTTACCGCATCCGCAGAAACCAGCTGAACGCCCAGCACATCCAGAAAAAGGGCTACCGGCGCCAGACCTCCCAGCGCATTGCTCTCACCAATTCCATCGCCATTCTCAGCGTTGAATGATCTGCGCAGCACGCCGTCTTGTTTGCTGTTCAGGATGATGCCTTTCATCAGCCTGGAAACCAGCTCGGCAGCGGCTGAGCGGTGACCGTATGCCAGCAGTCCTTCCGCTACCATGCAGTTAAGGGTCAGGTTGACAGAACGGCAAATCGTTTCATCTCCGGCAGGTTCGCCGATGCAGGCCGGTAAGCCATATTCTTGCCAGAACCGGTCCTCATTGATGACCTGCTGGTTGACGAGAACTTCAGCATCCTCCGGGTCAGGTATCCCCGCCCACAGCGGAAGGAGCAAAGTTATGTCCTGGCAGGCGTAGCCTATTGTAGAAAGTGTGATCTCATCCTTAGGCAGGAAGCCCTGCAGCTCCACTTTCTCGACGGCTGTGTACACCCTGTCCCCGGTCAGAACGCCATAATCAAGCGACCAGCGTATCTGCTCGGCCTCGATGCGCTCGATACGGTGCTGACCGGATGCGTTCTCTCCGTGGATGAAAACTACCGGCTGCGGGCGGGTATCGCCATTGGCTTTGATCTTGAGCATCAGCCTGACCGGTGTATCCGAGCGGTATTGCAAGCTCATCGTGCCCGGACCGACCTGATCGGCGATCGATTCCCAGGCAGTCGTCAGGTGTGAATCACGGTCGCGGTACTGGTAGCTGCTGCTGTCCGGGTCCCACAGCTCGGCGATTTGGTTCTTCAATCTTACAGCTGTAATGGCCAGTCGCCCGATATCACCGATCTCTCCCAGCACCTCTGCCATCTCCAGCAGGGCGCGGCACTCTCGATACAGCATAGCCGCCAGCGCCGGGCTTTCCGAAGTGCGTATATCCGCTCCCTGCGACCATGGCTGCCAGGCTGAGAACAGCGGGTGTTCCTCCAGCCCGGTCTGCATCGGGTGCGTCCACTCTGGAACACCGTCCTGGTCTTCGTCAAACTCCGGCGTGAACCAGCGATCGAAATATCGCAGTAGGGCGGGATAAGCACCTCGGATGAACTCTATAGCTGCCGGATCGCTCTCAGAAAGCGAAAGGTAGGTGCGCCAGGTGATCGCTGCCAGCAGAGGTGTAGCCATCGCACGGCTGAACTGCCCACCCAACCCAGGCTTCAAGTCCACGAATCCGTCTTCCTTCTGGGTGGTGAAGTAATTGCGCAGCACACCCATCAATAGCTCCGTTGAACCCGGAAGCAATAGTCCCGACAAGTGGTATGTATCCAGCGGGGTCTGCCCGTTCCAGAGATGGTTGTAATCGCTGCCATCGCCGCGCAGTGAGTGACCGTGGTCTGGTTGGCGGCTGATGACAAATGATGGCTCAGGGAGGAGATTTGATGGTCCGACAAACATACTGTGGCTCAAGCACTGCGATAGGGCGAATGCCAGGTCCCAATCCGCGCTGCCAGTATAGATCTCCACCTGCCCTGCATTGAGCAGCTCGATCCTGGCGGTGTGGGCTTCCCATGGCAGCGCGTTCAGCTCGCGTGAGAGTTCCAGGGATTCGACAGCCGTTGCGCAGGCAGTATGGCTCCAGGCGGCGCACACCTCACCCCCAGGTGGGATGGTCAGATTCCTGAACAGCGCCGGGTAGGGGCTTTTACCCGGTTGGGCGCCACCGGTCATGAAGACGACCGGCGCCAGGTCGCCAGTCTGCCCGCTGAGCACGGTTATTCCGTCGACCTGGTCGGCTGCCATGCGCTGTCCATCCCCTGTGGAGAGCACAGCTGCCCATTCCATCTCGATCACCTGCTCGCGGTCAGTATTATTGCGCAGCCAGAACCTGCCCAGGATAGCATCTGATTGGGGAACCCAATACTCAGCCAGAACGTCTATATCAGGAAATGGCGAAAAATCAAGCCGGACGAAATTGGGATAGAAATTACGAATTACGGGTGCCCGGGCGAACTCCTCCGGGTCGCAGACTTCCTGATCCCCGCTGGAGAAACTTGGGAACAGGCGCAGCACACGCGCCCGTAAGCCAAATGTGGTCCGCAAGGATATGGCAGGCGGCTCGCCTTCCCCAATGCCCAGCTCCCAAATCTGGTCGTTGCAGTAGTCAGTGCCGCCAAAGCGCACGTCCGCTGCCAATGTCAGCCGGAAGGGATGTCTGTGTGTCAGGTTCCATCGACGCATGCCTTGATTGTATGGGATGTTGCCCATTTGGTCAAAGGGTAAACAGAATTGAATTTGTGCTAGAATGGGTACATTACCTGCAACCTGTTAGCAGGCAAACCCTTGCATAGAGGAGCGATTATGTCCCCCATCCCTTCTGGACCACGTGGTATGTATTTCGAGGAGTTCGAGACCGGGCAGAAGATCATCTCTGCCGGACGCACGGTGACCGAGAGCGACATCGTGGCATTTGCCGGGCTTTCGGGAGATTTCAACCAGATCCATGTCGATGCGGAGTACAGCAGAACATCCATGGCGGGTCAGCGTGTGGCTCACGGACTGTTAGGTTTATCCATCGCCTCTGGGCTGGCGGTGCAGACCGGAGTCCTGGAGGGGACGGTGATTTATTTCCGCGAGATCACAGAATGGAAGTTCATCAAGCCGATCTATATCGGGGATACGATCCACGTGGAGCTGGAGGTCCAGGAGACCAAGGCAATGCGCCGTATTGGCGGCGGTCTGGTGAATATCGTCCTGGATGTCATCAACCAGGCGGGTGAGACGGTGATGAAGGGCACCTGGGCGGTGCTGGTCGCCAATCGGCCTGCTGAGGAGGTATAGGACAGCCCCACCGTGCCTTACGGAATTGGGTGTGCTGATCGTCAGGAGCTATGGAAGACTTATCAAAGCAGACCAATGATCCCTCTGAAGATCCTGCCGGAGAGCGGCTGCGCAAGCTGATCTCCAGGATCCAGTCACAGAGAGAGGAATTTGGGATGGATGACGGGGATAACCCTGCTCAAGACGAGCAGGTCGAGCCGGACCTCCCGGATGGCAGCACCCTCAAGATCGATGATGAGGCCCCGCTCCCTGACGGCAGCACGCTGCTGATCGATAGCGAAGCTGCGACCGAGCAGCCGGAAGGCTCGACGATTGCCGGGCTGGAATTGCCCAAATCACCCTACATTGGCTACCCGGCTGATAGCAGCCCGCTCGCTGACAAACCGCTCGAAACACGAGAGCCACCGCCCTCCAAAGAAGATACCCAGCCGGTCCGCCGCGGCTCTGATGCTCCCGCCAGCAGTTCAACGAGCAATCCAGCCAATACCCCGCTGCCGCAGCAGGTGTACCAGACCGACAGCGACGCGACCCGCGTTTCACCCGCGGCTTATACTGCCGCTCGCAGCACCTCATACCCACGCCAGACAAGCTCAAGCACGGGCAGCACCCGGGTTTACCGCCCAGGATCACCAACACCTACACCCCCGGCAGCTCGACCCCCGGCAGAGCCAGCCATCACAAGGTAGAGCCCAACGAGATCGACTGGCGCAGGAGCTTCGGCTGCCTGCTGCAGGGATTTATCCTGGCGATCTTCGCGCTCGTGGTCGTGGCTTTGTGCGGTGCCTCGTTCATGTTCTTCCAATATTTCCGCATCCGCAATACCCTGCCCGACGTAGCCAGCCTGCGCCAGAAGGCCTCCCAATTCGAGACTACCCGCATCCTGGACCGCAATGGCAACCAGCTGTATGAGATCATCGACCCGAGCGCCGGGCGGCGTACCTACATGCCGCTCGATAAGATCTCTCCTTACCTGCTGGCAGCCACAATCGCCACGGAGGACAAGGAGTTCTACAGCCATCCAGGCTTCGATGTCTGGGCGATCGCACGCGCTTTCTACCAGAACTACCAGGGCGGCGACATCGTCTCGGGTGCTTCCACCATCACCCAGCAGGTTGCCCGCAACCTGCTCTTCACCCAGGAAGAGCGCAATATGCGCACCTATGACCGCAAGATCCGCGAAGCGGTCCTGGCGGCAGAGCTGACCCGGGTGTACTCCAAGGATGAGATCCTGGAGCTGTACCTGAATGAGAGCTACTATGGCAACCTGGCTTACGGGATCGAAGCCGCAGCAGAGACCTATTTCAACACCACCTGCCAGCAACCTGACCCTCGGGCAGGCTTCATTCCTGGCCGGTTTGACCCAGGCGCCGGCGGTTTACGATGTTTACACCAATCGTGACCTGACCCTGGAGCGCCAGGAAGATGTGCTGGTGCTGATGTACGAGCTCAGCCAGGAGAAAGGCTGCATCTTCGTCAGCAATACCCCGCAGCCTATCTGCATGGACCCGGTCTCTGCCGCTTCGGCTGCCAACGAGCTGAAGAACTATAATTTCCCCTCCCCGGATGTCCAGATGCGCTCCCCGCATTGGGTGACCTATATCCAATCGCTGCTCGAGCAGCAGTATGACCCGCAGACCATCTACCGCTCCGGGTTTACCGTCTACACCACCCTCGACCCGGGTCTGCAGGAGACCGCCCAGAACATCGTCAAAGAGCAGGTCGGCGGATTGAAAGACTTCAACGCCAACGACGGTGCCCTGGTCGCCATCCGCCCGCTGACCGGCGAGATCCTGGCTATGGTCGGCTCGGCAGATTTTTATAACGAGGCAATTTCCGGTCAGGTGAATATGGCTATCAACCCACGCCAGCCCGGCTCGTCCATCAAGCCGGTCACCTACCTGGCGGCATTCGAGAAGGGCTGGACCCCCTCGACATTGATCTGGGATGTACCCTCAGAGTTTACCCCCTCCGGACAGCCGAATGACCCCAGTCCGCCCTATAAACCGGTTAACTACGGCGGCGGCTATATGGGACCGGTGACCGTGCGCACTGCGCTGGCGAACTCGCTGAACGTTCCCGGCAGTCAAAGCGCTCAACTTCGTCGGTATTTACGACAATCCGGAGACCCCCTTCCAGGACGGCTTCCTTTCGATGGCCTCCCGGCTGGGCATCACCACCCTGACGCGCCCGGATTACGGCCTCTCGCTGACCCTGGGCGGTGGGGACGTGACCCTGCTGGAGCTGACCGGCGTGTATGCCACCCTGGCGAACAGCGGCTTGCGCATACCGCCTTACGCCATCAGCCGCATCGAGGACCACCTGGGCAACGTGGTCTTCGAATATGTGCCCCAACCGCCGCTACAGGTCGTGCGTCCGGAACACGCTTACCTGATCTCCTCGATCATCTCGGATAACCAGGCACGCACCCCTGGCTTCGGCGCCAACTCGGTACTCAACTTGCCCTTCCCGGTCGCGGTCAAGACCGGCACCACCAACGATTTCCGCGATAACTGGACTCTGGGCTACACACCCGATATCGCCGTGGGAGTGTGGGTGGGCAACGCTGATTACAGCCCAATGCAGAACACCACCGGTCTGACCGGCGCGGCACCGATCTGGGCAGATTTCATGCAGTACGCCGTCCAGCAGCTCACCGGCAACAACCCCAAACCCTTCGGCCGCCCGGGCGGCATCGTCGAGATGGCGGTGTGTGAGATCTCCGGCTCGCTGCCTTCCGAGTGGTGCCCACGCCAGCGCAGCGAGATTTTCGTCGCCGACCAGCCGCCGCTCCCCAAGGAGCAGGACCTGTGGCAGAAGCTGCTGGTCGATACCTGGACCGACCTGACTGCTTCCGAGGCCTGTGACGAGTTTACGGAAGAGCGTTTCGTGCTGAACGTGGAAGACCCGTGGGCTAGGCGCTGGATCCGCCAGGAGTCCGCCGGTCAGGGTTGGGCGGAGAGCATCGGCTTCCGCAAGCCGGTCAAATTCTCCCCGCCGCGCGAGTGCAACGCCGATGACCCGCGCCCCAGTCTGGCTTTCACATCATTGCAGGATGGCGACCGCATATCCTCCAACCCGCTGGCAATCTTTGCCCTGGCGGATGCCACCCAGTGGTTCGATTTCTTCCAGCTTGAATACGGGATTGGCGATGATCCCCTGGATTGGGAGCGCCTGATGCGCAGCAACAGACCGGCCGGTCAAGCGGAGCGCATCCACGAGTGGGACTTGCAGGATATCCCCACCGGCCCGATCAGCCTGCGCCTGTACATGCGCAGTGTTGAAGATACATTCGCCGAACTGAAAATACGCTTGGACAACCAGATCCCCACACCCACACCCACGCCGACCAATACGCCGACGCCTACCCTGACCCCCACCGTCACGCCGACGCCGACTGCCACGCCCACACTGACCCCGGTGCCTTCGCTGACCCCCACGCCCAGCATCACCCCGCACATCCCTAAGGCGACCAGCACCTTCACACCGGTGCCGACCACCGCCGTGCCCCCGCTTCCAAGCGCAACGTTCACTACTGAGCTGTCGCCGACGCCGTAACTATTCGTGTAATCGCTGTATCAAATTTCGTACAGCTACCAGCTCGTCCTCGTTAACGGTATGCCCCATCCCTGGGTAGAGCCGCGCATCCACCACTGCGTCGAGCTGCTCCATCGTCTGTGCCGTCTCCAAAACGCGTTGCATGGGGATGTGCGGATCGATGTCGCTGCAGCCCAGGAAGACCGGTGTTCCCGCCAGCGAGCCAGGATAGCGCTCCAGGTCAATCTGCGGACCTATCAGACCGCCACTCAGGCCCACCACGCTGCCCCAGTGGCGCGCATTGCGGGCGGCGTACTCCAGTGCCAGGCAGGCGCCCTGTGAGAAGCCCAGCAGGAAGGTCTGTTCTGGCGGAATGCCGGCCTGCGAGATTTGATTAATAACCGCGTCCAACTTCTTCAGCGCAGAGTCCAGCCAGGGCTGGTTTGCCCTCCAGGGGAGCCAGGAAGCGCTGCGGGTACCAGGTGTATCCGGCAGCCTGGGGAGCCAAATAGGCGAAACCGGTTGCATCCAGTTCTTCCGCAAGAGAGAGAATATCCTCGGCGCCTGCGCCGCGCCCGTGCACCATCAGCATCGCTGCCTTTGCCTGGTCCAGAGGCGTGCCATAGGTTAGCACCGGTTGGTTTGCATGTGGATCTGAATCTGCCTTGTTCATAACATCTTTTCTACCGCAGAGTTCGCTGAGATCGCAGAGTATTTTTATGATTCTCCACGAACTCCACGAACTCTGCGGTAAGTCTTAAGTCTGGAGCTGCCATTCTGGGGCTGAGATAGGTTTTAGCATGGCTTCTATGTCGGCACGGTGAACTTCCAGCCAGGGCGGCAGCTTCAGGGAACTGCCCAACAGATCTGGCTCCTCATCCGCAGTAAATCCGGGTCCAGATGTCGCCAGCTCGATGATATGACCATCCGGGTCGTTGGTATAGATGCTCTTGAAATACACCCGGTCCATCACCGGTGAGACACGCAGCCCAGCGTCAAGCAATCTGGCGCGCCATTCTAGCTGACTCTCCTCGTCTGGAACGGACAGGGCAAAGTGATGTGTCTGCCCACTGCCCATGCGGGCACACGCTTCAGCACTGGGTTGGCGCTCGAAGTAAGTGACCAGCGTCCCCGGTCTGCCATCTCCCACGCCCCAGTACCAGTGGGCTGATTTGGGATCGTCGAAGTTGTTGGTCGTCTTTACTCGGCGCATGCCCAGGAGCTCGCCGAAGAAGGCGTGCGTGCGTTGGATATCTGCGCCGATGGCGGTGATGTGGTGCATGCCGTGCTCCAATCGCATGTCGGGGGTGATCTCTGGCACTGGCTCGGGCCAGGTCTCCGCTGCGATCCTTTCTGTGTCACGGTTGCTGATAACCAGCGCTTCCGGCGGTTGGCGGAACTCCATGCCGATCTGGTCTGCCGGCTCGTCCACCGTCCAGCCGGGACCGCGAGTTGCGATCTCCAGGATGGTTCCGTCCAAATCGCGGAAGTAGATCGACTTGAAGATACACCCGGTCGAGTGGACCCTCTACCTTCAAACCAAGATCGGTCAACCGCCGCTTCCAGCGCAGCAGCCCGTCTGCATCATTGACTGCCAGGGCGAAGTGGTGAGTACCACCGATTCCCGGGCGTCCACGCGGGGCATGCGGCCATTCGAAGAACGTGACCGCTGAACCGGGTCTCCCCAACTCGTCGCCAAAATACAGGTGGTAGCTGCCCGGATCGTCGAAGTTGACCGTCTTCTTGACCAGGCGCAAACCCAGAACACGGGTATAAAAATCGATCGTGCTTTGGGCATCCCGGCAAACCAGGGTGATATGGTGCAGTCCATTAATTGTCATCATTACCTCTAAGTGTTTTCTTTCGTTAACCTCTAATCCCCTGGGGGAGGGGTGAGGGGGATGGTTTTGGATAGCGAGCGATCCCCCGTCCATAGCGATTCCGGGGCCACCGTCAGGTCTGCCAGAGCGACAAGCACCTGATCGTAGTTTACCCGCCAACCGGCATAATTATTCCAGGCTTGCTCCCGGTCTGCGATCACGGGCACGCCCTGGGCTTCCAACTGGTTCAAAGCCGAATCGAATTCTTCCCGGGTGACGCTGATCGGCTGGTCTGGGAAGAGCGGGTCGTGGTTGTAGGAGACGTTGAAGAAGTCGGCGATATGCCGCAGGCACAGGTAGCCGGCCCGTATGCACAGGTCGGCAGCGGGTCGGCTGGGATGTCCACGCTGGAGCGGGTCAGCGCGGCAGCATCCAGCACCGTCCCTGCTGCTGTTACCCACGACCGGTCTGAGCGCGGCGAGCGGAAGAATACCAGCGGCGACAGTGAGGTGTGGGATTCCTCGACCTCGGTGAACCAGGTTTCCCATGCCTGCCACTGCTCCCCGAGCTTATCCAACCCGTGGATGCGCTGGTAGCGCGAGAGCATCTCAACTGCCGACGGCGGTTTTCCGGCGCGCACTTCCAATAAGGCAACTGCAGCTTCCCGCCGTGAAAATGCGCCATACATGCTGGGCAGGTATGCAATCAGCAGAGCAATCATCATCAGCCCCAGCGTAGCTGCGGTGAAGTCCAGCAGGGTCAGCGCCAAAGTTTTCTGGCTTGCAAATCCGAGCGTCAGCAGCGAAGAAATGCTCATGCGTAAGGCGCTGTATAAATCATCCACGCCAAGTGCCCAGTACATCCCTGTGAAGCCCAGGCTGGAGATGAACAGCCAAATAGGCAGCAGCGCCAGCAGGCTGAATGGCGCGTAGAAAGCCAGGATTCGGTCGCGCTCGGGGTATGTGCTGGCGCGCTTGAGGCGAATATTGAAAAGCCAGCGCATGGACCGGAAGACAAACCCAGTGATCGGGTCCCTGGCGCTGCGTGGCAGCACTAGCGTCTTAATCGCCGACAGCCAGGTTTCAGCCAGCAGGGCAAATCCCAGGATAAATGCCAGGACGCGCAGCAAGAATCATGCCATCTCTAAGAGCCGTTCGCTGCGGACAAAGTCTGCCAGCGCTGCCAGGTAGTCTTCGATCTGCCTGCGGGTGCGCAAATCTGTCAAACTCCCGGACTCGTCGAACTTCTCCCGTGCGCGCGGTATGGCGATCACTGGTTCTTCGAGCACGATCATATCCAGCCCGGCCGCGACCTGGCGCAGGTGTTCCTGGGCATTTACTGATCCTGTCCCCCCCGCCGCGCCGATGATGCCCAGCGGTTTTCCATTCAAAGGTGACCTACGGTATGGACGGGAAGCCCAGTCGATGGCATTCTTCAAGACGCCGGGGATGGAGTGGTTGTATTCCGGTGTGGCGATCAGCAGGGCATCCGCCTGGGTAATGCGGAGTTTGAACTCGCTGACGGCGGCCGGCTCCCCATCCGTAACCAGATCTTGGTTGAACATAGGGATTTCAGATAGATCGTATATTTCCAGGGTCATCCCTTCTGGAAGCAGCTCAGAGGCTGCCTGCAGCATGCCGCGGTTGGTCGATTTCGCCCGCAGGCTGCCAGATATCCCCAGCAGGTGGATGTTTTCAGTTTTATTTTGATGCTTCTCACGCATCGTGTCTTGATAATACATTTGCTTATTTTCCTTTATCGCGCAGTTGGTGTTGTTTGACTGCCAGTTCGTAAGAAGCTGTAGCAGGTCGATGGATTTCTGCACATCTTCCGGGTCTTCAGACTTGTTGCACTCCCATTACCCAAGGGTAAATCAAGTTTGCGCATGTTCATTCGCACCTAGGCCGACCTTACGGCAAAGACGCCCGAGGGTTTCTTTTTCATCCGGGGTGAGGATGCTCAGTTCCTCCATGATTGCCTCAAGATGGCCGGGAAACAGGTCGGCGATGAGCTGCTGGCCTTCGTCTGTAAGTGAGACCAGAACAAATCGCCGATCCTCGTCGTCTCGTTTTCGTACTACCAGACCTCTCTTTTCCAGGTTGTCGATCACCATGGTGATATTGCCGCCGGTCTTGAGCAGCTTGCCGCCCAGGTCGCTCTGGCACATCGGTCCCAGATGATGCAGGATCTCCAGGACGCCGAACTGGCTGGAGGTCAGGCCTTCATGCGTGCCGCGCCGGGCAATACGCGCCAGCAGAGAATCGGTGGCGCGGGTTAGCTTGATAAAGGTGTTGAGTGCCAGCTTTTCTTGCTGGTTTCCGGTATAGTGGGTCGGCATAATATTTCATTCTTGAATAGTTCAATATTGAAATATTATCAGATTTTTGGGATTTGTCAAGGGAATCAGCGCTACATCAATGCGAACAGAAGGAAAAATTCTCTGTTCCCTCTAGAAACGCTTTGCATCGCCTCCGAGGTGAGTAGCTATAAATCTTGCATTCGGTAGGAGTGAATATGACAGATGGCGACAGCCAGCGCATCGGCGGCATCATCCGGGTGGGGGATCTCTGCCAGGTCGAGCAGGGCGCGCACCATGTGCTGCACCTGCTGCTTATCCGCCCCGCCGTAGCCGACGACCGCTTGCTTGACCTGCAAGGGTGTATATTCGGCGATCCGCACCCGAGCCTGTGCCAGCGCCAGCAGCGTGACCCCGCGTGCCTGACCTACACTCAACGCAGTGCGCACGTTGCGCTGGAAAAAAAGCTTCTCCACCGCGCCGCTTTGCGGCTGGTGGAGAACGAGCAGTTCAGTCAATTTTTCATTTAGTTCGAGCAGCCGATCCGGCAATGGCGTGTTTGCTGGAGTGGTGATCACTCCATAATCGACCGTTTCCAGGCTGCCATCCTGGCGCTCGCGGATAAAGCCATACCCGGTGATCGCGGTGCCGGGATCTATACCGATGACGAGCAATGGCAGTCCTTTAGGAGTTGTCCGAGCTGCTTAATCGTAGGTGCTCAGGCTGCTTCCAGCTGAGCCATGGCCTCGTCCGAGATGGTCAGCGTGGAATAGACATCCTGGACGTCATCCAGGTCTTCCAGCGCTTCGATCACCCGCATCACCTGCAGGGTATGGTCCACTTCCAGCTCGGTCTCGTTCTTGGGCAGGTAGCGCAGCTCGGCTTCTTCTAATGGGATACCGGCAGACTTTAGCTCGTCGCCGATAGCTTTGAAGCCCTCCACCGGGCCGATGATCTCGATCGTCTCTTCATCGAAGTTGACGTCATCCGCGCCGGCTTCGACCGCCAGCTCGAAGACCATATCCGGGTCCAGGTTCTCCGAGGGGAAGGAGAAATAAGAAGAGCGGTTGAACTGCCAGGCTACCGACCCGGCCTCCGCCATCGTGCCGCCCATCTTGTTCAGGATGTGGCGGATCTCCGAGACAGAGCGGTTGCGGTTATCGGTGACGCAGGATATCATCATGGCAATCCCATGCGGGCCATAGCCTTCGTAGGTGATCTCCTCCAGCGTGCCGCCGTCTTTGCTCTCGCCGGTGCCGCGCTTGATCGCCCTTTCGATGCCGTCCTTGGGCATATTGTTCGAGCGAGCTTTATCGATGGCATACTGCAGGCGGATGTTCGTACCCGGGTCGCCTCCGCCCTCGCGGGCTGCGATGACGATCTCGCGCGCCAGCCGGGTAAACAGCTGGCCGCGCTTGGCATCTGCAGCACCCTTTTTCCGCCGGATGGTAGCCCAATGCGAATGTCCTGACATAGCGTTCTCTCCAATAAATCAGATCGCCAGGGAAACCCAGCCGGGCGGTAACCCGGCTCGGCTGGCATAGCTGGATTATACCACCAGCACCGCCTCGCCATTGATGCGGCTGTGCTTTAAATCGTCCAACGCCCGGGCTGCGTCCTCCAGCGGGTAAGTGCTGATCGTGGCGTGCAGTGGGACCTCGGCTGCCATCCGCAGGAACTCCACGCCGTCCTGGTAAGTGGCGTTTGCCACGCTGCGCAGCGTGCGCTCGCCGTAGATCAGCCGGTAGGGCATCTCTGGGATGGGTGACATATGGATGGCGTTGATCGCAAGCGTGCCGCCTGGGCGCAGAACTTCGAGGGTTGGCGAGACGAGCCTCCCGGCGGGGGCGAAGATTACCGCCCGGTCCAGGGGCTGCGGCGGCGTGTCGCCGCTCTCACCGACCCAGGCAGCACCCAGCTCCGTGGCGTGGCGCTTGTGCTTCGCCGAGCGGGTAAAGACATACACCTCACAGCCCCAATGGCGGGCGACCTGGATCGCCAGGTGCGCGCTGGCGCCGAAACCGACCAATCCCACCCGTTCCCCCGGCTGCAGGTCTGCCTTGCGCAGCGAGCGGTAGCCGATGATACCGGCGCACAGCAGCGGGGCGGCCTGCTCGTCCGTGATGCTCTCCGGTAGGGGCAGGAGGTAATCCGCCTCCGCCAGCATGGTTTCTGCATAGCCGCCATCCACGTGGAAGCCGGTGAAGCGCGCATTGGGGCACAGGTTCTCCTCCCCGCGCAAGCAGAACTCGCATTCACTGTCGGCATCATACAGCCAGGGGACGCCCACACGCTGCCCCAGTTCGATGCCTTCAACGCCAGCACCGAGCTGCTCGACCACGCCCACAACCTGGTGACCGGGGGTGATCGGCAGGCGCGGCGGGTGGATATCGCCTTCTACTGTGTGCAGGTCGGTGTGGCACACCCCGCACAGGCGTACGCGCAGCCGCACCTGCCCGGCACCCGGCTCAGGAAGGGGCAGCTCTGCCCGCTGCAAACTGCCCGGGTGCAGCAGGCCTTGTGTGAACAAACGCATGGCGTCCATGATTTCAGGTGGGTTAGTGTTCCGTCATGTGTGGTTGGAGAGACAAATTCCGTCTGGTGACGGAACACTTAGTCTTTGTCCAGGCTTGCGAGGAATGAGTTCAAACTCAATTCTGCGCCGGGAAAAAGCCTTAGAGCGTTTCCTCGCCGCGGATGAAGGCTTCGGTCATCTCGCGCGCCACGTCGTCGCTGCACCTGCCGGGGCGGCGTCTTCATGAAGTACGCCGATGGCCCGACGATCGGCCCGCACAGGTTGCGGTCCTTGGCGATCTTTGCGCAGCGGATGGCGTCGATCATCACCCCGGCGGAGTTGGGCGAATCCCACACCTCCAGCTTGGCTTCCAGGTTGCAGCGGGCACATCGCCAAAGGTGGTGCCTTCCATGCGGATATGGCACCATTTGCGGTCGGTCAGCCAGGGCACGTAGTCGCTGGGACCGACGTGCACGTCGTCCTCTGGCCAGCTCGTAGGGCAGCATGCTGGTCACCGCGTTGGTCTTGGAGATCTTCTTCGATTCCAGCCGCTCGCGTTCGAGCATATTGAGGAAATCGGTGTTGCCGCCGAAATTGAGCTGGTAGGTGCGATCCAGCTCGCACGCCGCGGTCGACGAACAGGCTGGTCAGCACGCGGTGCACGATGGTGGCGCCGACCTGGCTCTTGATATCGTCGCCGATGATCGGCAGTCCGGCTTCGCGGAAGCGGCGCGCCCAATAGTCCTGGCTGGCGATGAAGACCGGGATGCCGTTGACGAAGGCGCAGCCGGCTTCCAGCACCTGCTCGACATACCATTTGGTCGCCATCTCCGAGCCGACGGGCAGGAAGTTGACCACCACATCGGTGCGGGTGTCCTTCAGGATGCCGACGATGTCATCGGTCGGTCCGGGAGCCTTGGTGACGACCTCGCGTCAGGTATTTGCCCAGCCCGTCATGGGTCATGCCGCGCGAGACGGGCACGTCCAGGTGCGGCACTTCAGTGAACTGCAGCGTGTTGTTCGGGTGGGCGAGGATCGCCTCCGACAGGTCCTTGCCGACCTTGGTCACCACCACGTCGAAGGCAGCCGTGAACTCGATATCCCGGATGTGATATCCCCCCAGGTTGACGTGCATCAGACCTGGCACCAGGTCGTTGTCTTTGGCGTTGCGGTAGTAGGTGACGCCTTGCACTAGTGAGGAGGCGCAGTTGCCGATCCCGATGATCGCCACGCGCACCTTGCCGTTATCAGTCATGTACTTCTCCTTGTTCGATTTGCAATGTGTGCCTATTTTATCTCAACTCTATCCCGTAGGGGTGGATTTGACGGCGATTCGCGCTGATCTCTTAGGTATTGTTTATTTATCAGACTTTAGTACACGGATTTTACGGATTTAGATGCCGCGCGCGCACCTTGCCAGATCGCGCCCGCCTCGGGTATAATCCCGCCATCGGGGCGTGGCTCAGCCCGGTTAGAGCGCACGGTTCGGGTCCGTGAGGACGGCGGTTCAAATCCGCCCGCCCCGACAAAGATCATAATCCACGGTTGGTTCCGTGGGCATCGTGGATGCAAGGCGGTTCAAATCCGCCCGCCCCGACAAAATACACCGCATGGTTTATCGACCGTGCGGTTTTTATTTTCACCACAGAGTTCGCGGAGTAAACAGAGTTAGATATTTTATGTCATTCTGAGGGAGCGCCGTTCCGGGTTTTGGAACGCACGTTCCGATTTTCGGAACGCACGACCGAAGAATCCCTGAGTTGCCTGCTAAGTATAGATGCGTCAGTGACTGCTTTGGTTTAGCGGTGTCAAGCCTTCAATTGGTGCGCTTGGAAGTATGAAATCTAGGTTTAAGATATATGCTATACTCAGATTATTAAGAATAGCTGATTGTAGCTATGTGTAGGAGTTCCTTGTAGTGGTAATTCATTCGCTTGAGATACCCACAAAACCGATCTATGACTTTTGCAAGCGCTGGGGGGTGACAGAGCTGGCGTTATTCGGGTCGGTACTGCGCAAGGATTTCGGTTCTGACAGCGACATCGATATCCTGATTGCCTTTGATGAATCTACCCGTCGAGGACTCTTTGATCTTGTCCGCATGCAGAATGAGCTGGAATCTATGCTAGGCAGATCGGTTGACCTGGTGGAGAAATCCGCGGTGCAAAACAGCGAGAACTATATTCGCAGAAATGAAATTCTGAGCAGTGCTTATGTCATATTCCCCGCGTGACCAGGCATACTTGTTAGATATCCTCATCGCTGCAAGAAAAGCCCTTGATTTTATCAAAGGGTTGTCATACGAAGATTTCCTTGACAGCGAGCTGCATCAAAACGCGATATTCCGCCCCTTAGAAATCATTGGCGAGGCTGCCAGGATGATCTCTGATGAGGTCAAAGCAGCCCATCCTGATATACCCTGGTGGGAAATGGTCGGGATGCGCAACCGTTTGATCCATGAATATTTTGATATCAATCTCGCAACTGTATGGGATACCGTGCAGAACGACCTGCCACAATTGATACAGCGAATCCAGCCTCTGGTTCCTCCTGATAGATCAGCATAAAATATATTCCTTCATTAGCACGGATAACTGTTTTCTTCTTCTTTCTCGGTGGGGTTGACGATGCGCGGGACGTATTTGGTGGTTAAGTGGGTATCCTCCGGGATATATGGGGGGTATGTGATGGGAATATTATCAAGAACAATTGTGCTAATTTCAAGGGTAGGATGGGATGTTTTTAGGTGACCGTGGGGTGAGCGGTAGGGAAAATGGGGGCAATGGTTCGGGTCCGTGGGCATCGTGGATGCAGGGCGGTTCAAATCCGCCCGCCCCGACTTAGACATAACTGCACAGTCTTCTAGCTGTGCATTTTTGTTGTACGCCCGGCAAGGGCGATAACTAAGGAGTGAAAGACTCCTGCGGACGTTGACCCGACGAACCGCTAGCCGAAGGCAACTGCGAAGGTGTGAACCGACGTGGAGAGGAAGCCGGAGAGCAAAACCTGGACTGGATGAACAAGAACTGCGTAAAGAGGCATAGGGAGACGGATAAGCTGGCAACAGACAGTGAAGTCCAAAAAGGGTCAAAACAGCCCTATGTAAACGCAGCCAGGGTCAGGGGAAAGATATCGTACCTTATCCGGGGAGACCTGCCCGGTTTCAAATGGGTAGAAGTCAGCCGAGGCTATAGTAGTCGATGGAGTAACGACCATCCAGGGCGGCCAGGGAAACCTGGCCACAGGGCGAAGGGCCGAACGGTTGAGGAGTTGAGCAGAAAGGAGCAGGGTAGCGGCGAGGACAATCGAAACCCGGCAAGACCGGGACGGACGTGGAAGTAACACTGAAGGTGTGAGGTAAGCGTCAGTGATGAGAGGCCGATACCGGGACGAATGGAAAAAGAAAAGGCTCAACACGAAGAAGAATTGTGGGGACGAGTATTCAGCCGGGAAAACCTGAAGGCAGCCTTAGAACGGGTGCAGAAGAATGGGGGAGCGCCAGGAGTAGATGGGATGACGGTGGAAGAACTCCCCGAACATCTCCAGAAACACTGGGGAAGCATCCGGGAAAAGCTAGAAACAGGGACGTACCGACCGAGTCCGGTGAAACGGGTAGAAATATCGAAGCCCGGAGGCGGACAAAGAAAGCTAGGCATCCCGACAGTACTCGATAGGAAGATCCAGCAAGCACTGCAGCAGGTGCTGAGCGAAGAATTCGAAGGGACATTCAGTGACCATAGCTACGGATTTAGGCCGGGACGAAGTGCGCATGACGCAGTGGAAGCTGCGCGAGGGTACATCGAAGCCGGATACCAGTGGACAGTGGATATAGACCTGGAGAAATTCTTCGACACAGTACACCATGACCGGTTGATGGCTCGGATGAAAGCAAGAATAGCAGACAAACGAGTACTAAGACTGGTGAATGAGTGCCTGAAAGCAGGAGTGATGGTAGCTGGAGTGATAGTCAGAAGTGAAGAGGGAGCACCTCAAGGGAGTCCGCTCTCACCGCTGCTGTCAAACATCGTACTCAGCGAGCTGGACGAGAAGTTGGAAGAAAGGGGCCACCGCTTTGTCCGCTATGCGGATGACTGCAACATCTACGTCAAAAGCGAACGAGGGGCAAAGCGAGTTCTGGAGAGCACCAGTCGCTTCATAGAAAGACGAATGCGCCTGAAAGTGAACGAGCAGAAAAGCGCAATCGGACGAGCAGTGGAGCGGCAGTTTCTGGGCTTCAGCTTCTACTATTGAAGAACAGGCGGGGTGCGAATACGGATATCCCGCAAGAGCCTGGAACGGGTGAAACGCAGAATACGACAACTGACTCGACGCAACCAGGGCAGGTCGTGGCATGAAATCAAAGCCCGATTGGAAGTCTACATCAGAGGCTGGGTGAACTATTATGCTCTGGCAGATGCCATGAGCCATACGACCCGGCTGGATGAATGGTTGCGAAGACGAATGCGTCAATTGGCGTGGAAACAATGGAAAACCCCCAAGAATCGATATCGAAACCTACGAAAGCGAGGCGTGTCCGAATATTGGGCGCAACGTGCCGGAGGGTCGAGTTTGGGACCTTGGCGGCTATCAATGTCTCCCCCCATACAACAAGCTCTCAGTAATGCCTACTGGCAGAAGGCGGGCTTACCCAGCTTCAAAACACAATATCAACTTCGTCACACTTGACCGAACCGCCGGGTGCGGACCCGCATGCCCGGTGGTGTGGGGAGGGGGGACGGTTGCCCGCCCCCCCTATCCCGATTTAGTTACCGCAGAGTGCGGAGTTAAATTTCGTTAAGCGGAGCTTATTTTGCTGAAATGTATTCTACCCCCTCGATATCCTTGAAATGTTCATCTTGCGTCCAGAGCGTGGCATCATTGATGCGTGCGGCGGCAAGGATCATGCTGTCTGCCATGGGCAGTTTCAGCCGGTCGGATAGGACTGCTGCACTGATCGCCAGTGGAGCGGATAAATCAATAATGTCTCCCTTATATAAATCAGCGACGCGGGTTTCGGCGGCTCCTAAACCCTGCTGCTGTAATATGCGTTTGAACACTTCGTAAACACAAATCACAGGCACCAGCAACTGCTCTGTATCTTCAATTGCTGGGGCAAAGAAATTCGCATTCTGCCCGTCGGCAAAATATTCCAGCCAGCCCGACGAATCGACGATATTCATACCCGCTCTTCATCTTCCCGCGGGACATCTGTGCTTATGCCTTTAAGAGAGCCGCGGGCATCTTGGATTGGGCGTACAGGGACGAATACCACTCGATCATCATAGATAACGACCTGCATTTTCTGACCGGGTACGATCTGCAGCAGCTTACGAGCTGCTCGGGGGATGACAACCTGGTATTTGGTGGATATGGTCACTGCGTCCATACGTTTCTCCTATCGATCATACTTTTGTAATACGATTATACCAAAAATTGGTCTTTTGGATCTCCATTCAGGCAATATGTCAATGTGCCTGCAAGGAAGATCCAATTTTTACACAAAGCGAGAATTTGTGGGGTTTGCAGATGATGCTGGGACACTCGACGATGGAGATGGTGAAGAACTACCTGGCGCTGGCGCAGGCGGACCTGGAGAAGAACCACAAGTTGGCCAGCCCGTCGCATCTGGCCAGAAGATCCGAAGAGCTGCCAGCGTATAACGATCCAGGTGCAGGCGCATGCCTGGTAGCACTCCACCCCCCGATCTATGAGCCCGGATAAAACCGGGTTTCTCCCCCTGGGGGGAGACGGAAGAGGGGGGAAATAAAAGATAGGTGCGGAGGGTGGGGAGAGACTCGGGTATGAACATTCGTTGTGGAGGATCAAACTACCGGCAGGCGTGGTTTTTGGCGCAAGCGGTCTTTGCGGGTGCAACCGCTGGGCGGAGAGCGGGCGCGCTCTCGCTACGCTCCGTTGCGACTCCGCCAAAGCCCTGACCAGGCGCTGGCAGACGACCCGGAGACCGGCGAGCAGGGAAAGACGACCACCGGAACGCCAGCCAGGACAGCCGCGCGGCACGGTGACCCAGGAACCAGGCGATCCCACCCGCCGAGACGCACAGCATACCATTACATTATTCAGGCTATTGGTTGTTGCTCAATGTCGATAATTAAGGTAAGATTTATCTTGACAAGAACTGTTGTCCTATGATTGCCCATACCGCCGAGGACAGGTATATGTTGAAGATTTTTCTCTTTCCTGCTTTATTATTCATCCTCTTAACCGCCTGTGGGTCCAGCCCTGAAGAATTTAAAGCAACGGCTGATGCTCTAGCAAGCGCAACCCAATCAGCAATTCCCACAATATCGCCTGTACCTGAGCTACCGGTTCGCATTTTGATCATTGGGGATAGTTATGTGGAAAACCACGGAGGCATGGACACACATGTAGTGGGATTGGCAAATTCAAACCAAGCCTCACTGCCGGTTGAAGGCAAGAGTATCGCTGAGGGGGCTGCGCCATTGTCAAGACACTGGCAATCGGGCATTGCAGCCAGCGCCATCCAGGACGAACGTTGGACAGTGGTTGTATTGCAGGGAGACGTCGCCCTGGAAGGATTGGATGATAGTGGGGAATACGACAAAGATAAATTCTTTGAACATGTTCGCCTGTTCCATGAAGAGATCCAAAAGAACGCTGCAGAAACGATCTTATTCATGCACTGGGAAAATCCGACCATGACGATTGATGAAATCGCTGCAGCTCAGTACGAAATTGCCTCAGAATTGGGGGTGAAGGTTGCACCGGTTGGATTGGCATTTGTGAAATCTATCCAGCAGCGCCCCGAGCTTGACCTGTATGCGCCTGATAAGAATCACGTAAACTTATTTGGCGAATACCTGGCAGCCGCGGTTATCTATGCAACCATTTTCAATCAAAGCCCTGAGGGATTTGCCTATTTCCCAGAGGATATTTATCGTGGTGGGAGGATCAGCCAGGAGGATGCTGAATTTTTACAGAGAATAGCCTGGGAAACCGTGATGGACAAATAGGGAAGCAAGAAATTTATACCTATCACCGCAGAGTCGATGCGAAGCATCGCCAGAGAGCGCGGAGATATATCTCTCAACAGCAGCGCGGATTACTCGGATCACGCGGCAAGTAGATTGCTTGCTGCAAATAATTATTTCCAGAACTCCCACCAGCGGATCGCTCTCAGCTCATAGATCTCATCATCCAGTCTGGTGATCTCCGCCTCAGATTCCTCTGCCTCTCTCAAGATTTCCAGCCTACGGATGGCTTCCCGGCGACGGAAGGGCTTGACCACGAAACCGCCCAGCGCTGCGCCGATGGCGATGAGGGTCGGGATCAGGGCGACCAGGATATCGCCGAAGTTGTTGATAAGCTGGTCGCCGATGCGCTGGCTGACAGGCTGGGTAGGGGTTGGGGTTGGGATAACCACCGTTGGAGCCGGGGTGGGAGTAGGCAGGAGCACCTCTACCTGGTAGGTGCCGAACCAGCTTGGAGCATCCGATTCCTCGTCCAGGTAAACCCCAACATTGATGCGGTGGAAACCTTCCTCGACCGGCGCCAGCAGCGACCAGGCCCAGTAGGTGGGTGTGTTCGGGGATAGATCGACGTTCTGGACTGCCGGGTATTCCGGCTGCACCTGGAAGGTCAGCGAGTCGAGCTCGACCCTGATCCTGCCATCGATAAATATGGTCCCCTCATCGGAGCCAAGCGCGCCGATGGCAGGCACGGATTGTGGTTCGATATCATTGCGGCTGAATTCTTCTACCGCCATGGCTGCGAACTCAGCGGGGATGACGATCGTGAACAGGACAGAATCGCTGGTGCCTGGGCGCATCCAGATCGGATAGCTGAGATTGAACTCACCGACCTGGGTATCTGTGGTGACGGCAGTGTCCTCGCTGCTCTCGACAACCTCCTCGGGAGCAGACGCAGGTTCCTCAGGCTCGCCTGGCAGCGTTGGGGTATTACCGGATGTGAGCGGGATTGATGAGGGCGCAGGCTCCGGAGGTGCTGCTTCTTCGCTGCTGCCGCCGAGAATTAGAAACTGCGGCAGGGTCACGATAGCGCACAGCATGACGCCGAGCACGACCACACAGGCAGCGACCAGACCGAGCGCCAGGATCAGAGCCGGCTTGCGGCGTCCAGATTTTTCCGTACCAGAATCCATAGATACCCCTAACTCTCCTCCGAGTGCGTAACTCCGATCTTATTTCATTCTATATGAGCATAAGAAAATTTTCAATAGCGTCTTAGTCGGCAGCTTGTTAGAACCTATCCTCAGGGAGTAGAACCCCGCAGCTTGGAGACACGCTGGTGCTGAAAAAACTTTCCAAATCTGACAGTGCATAAGGCGCTCTATTCGAGCAGCACCCAGCGGACGCCACGCATGCAGACGAGACCAGATCCGGGCAGCATACAGTAACCCAGGCCATGCCAGCAAGAAAGCTATGGGCAGCCGGGACGGCTGTTCTCTACAATCGTGTACCGGTAAGGGTTCTTATAATCTGAGAAGTAGCTAACATTTTCCAGCTCCCTGTAATCAGCCCCGAAATAATAATCCAGGATCAAGCGGAAGCTGTTCACCGGTGTGATGTTGTCGTGCAGGAGCTGGTCGCCTCCGTCTGGCAGGTAATAGGCGTTCAGGATTGCCATACGCTGTTCACCGGTTGTTTCGATGCCGCCGTGGTCACCTTGAACGATGATGATTGGTGGTGTTTCTGAGCTGGTAATAATATTTTGTAACAGGGGCAGCATGCGAGAATTTAGATATGAGACCTGGTCTCGGTAGGCTTTAATTTCGTCCACATCCTTATCGGCAGCCTCACCGTTTGGGCCAAAAACGAAAGGCTTATGGGGAGAGACGATGTGTGCGAAGACAAAGATCGGCCCCGGAGCTGTGGGAAGTTTTTCCAGTTGGTCGAGGGTAAACAGGACACGTTGGCGGTGGATCTGGCGGGGATGGTCCAAATTTGCCTGCACGAACCCGGGCAAGGCTGAAGCCCCATCCACCAGGATCAAGGCAGCCGAGTTGTTCACCAACAGAGCTTCAAACCCATTTAAACCGCCGGTCACGTCCAGTAAGCTCGCCACGCTAGATTTCGGGGAAAGGTAAATGCCAGCATCTTCGACTTGTGTCCAGTAATAACCGCTCTCGAAGGCTACTGTCGTATATCCAAGCTCTTCAAGGGCTGCCCGCAGCCTGCTGTGTTTGATCAAACCCGGCATTCCCACTCGATTTGTCCGGCTTTCGTCAAAACCCATCCCCAGTGCCTCGATGTAATTCAGGTTCAGAGCTGAGGCGAGAGATAGCTGCGTTTGAGCGTAATTGCTCAGGCTGCAAGGGCTGATATAAAAACCCAGATCGGCTAACTCATCCAGAAAAAGGCTGTTGTCGTAATTGAAATGTGCTTCCAGCACGTCATCTCGAGAGTAGCCGTCCAGGATAATATAGTAGATATCCGGGAGCATTTTACCTTCTGAAACTTGTAAGTTGGCTGGCTGAGAAGTTAGAGCTGGCGCAGCAGTCTTTTCCTGGATGTAATGAGTAGAAATCTGCAGCAGGGGAAACACAATCAGACCGGCTGCGATGATGTTGAGGGTGCGTGTAAGCAAGGGGATATCCCGCTTCAGTCTGACCATCCCCCAAACAGCCATCCCAGCAATCGTGAGATATGCAGGTGCCAGGAGACGGTGCCTCCCCACAAGCATTCCGGTGAGCCCGGTATTTTCCAAAAAATGGTACAAGTGACCGTACGAAAAAAACAATACCAGGAAAAACGTGCTGATGGCAGCTGATTTGTATATATCTTTGAACAGTACATTCAGGGTAAGAGTCAGAATTACAGCCAGGAGGGAAGAGATGACCAAAGAGCGAATGACATCTGTGGCATTGATCTCGGCGATATTGGTCGCCAGGAGAGAGAGCACCGGGAATATTGCAAACAGGATGGGGTGTATAGGGTAATCTAGAATACCTTCGGCTGAAAGGTACCGATGAGTTAAATTCTTATTCATAATGCTGGCGGGGTGTATTATACTCCGACCGGTGGACCGGTGAAGCTGCTGCCCTCCATCCCTTGTTTCCGGCTTGACAGAAACCTGTCCCCGGTGTAAAATCCCGCCGCTTGGATTAAAGCTGATGCACAAAAAGATTTCTGAAGAACCTGGACCATTTATTACGCCCATGATCGCGGGCAGTACGAACGCGGGGTACAGGCAGCCTGATTGATTTCAGGCGGTTGGTTAAGCCTGCCCCTGCGTCCTGCCGGCGCAGGGGCTTTTGATTCTAATACGAAGGAGGCGGATATGCGCCGCACGATGAAACACCCCAATCACGAACAGGACCACTACAATGGAGCGCTGGCTGCCGCCAGAGGAGCGCTCACCCGGCTGGCAGGCAATTTAAAACGATTTAATGAGATAAACCTGAAAGAATACACCCAGATCGAGAGCGCCGCAGGCTACGCCAGGTATGCCGTGCGCCAGTGCGGCAGCCGCCCGAGCTAGCAAGAATGTTGGCTGTCTATTATGGTTTGTCTCGCGTTCGAACACATATCGTAATACAGCAGAAATTAGTTTAGCGGTTTATTATCAGATCTCTTCCATCTCCAGCGCGTTGCTGATCGCGATGCAGTTGCGGATCGAGCGCGCCCTAAAAAGGTCCCCGTCCGTCAACCGGCAGCCGCTGCCACCACGTAATCCAGCGTGGTGGCGGGCAGCTGGTGGACGCTCAGGTAGGTGCCGCAATGCGCGGTGGTCTCAGGTAGAAATAGCCGAATCCCAGACCGATGAGCAGGTAAATCACGACCGTGCTCCATCCGAGAGCATTCGAGATACCCTGAAGCTGGCCGGTTAAAGATATGCCGAAACCGAGCAGATCGGTGACCGCGAATGCCAGTACGATCGCCCGCAGCTCTGCTGTCCAGCCGGAGTCTCTCACCAGCCAGGATATGATCCCAAATCCGATAAAAGCCGCCCCCAATAACCGTGCTAACTGGATACCGTTAGCGTTTACTTCGACACCGTACAGCGACAACAACATTGCCGGGATCAGGACGAAACTTAAACCGAACAATAGGGCGATTATAGCGGTGACGGCGAACAAGGTGCTGAGTTTCATGAGTTCCTCCTTTGTTGGATAAGCGTGCTCACTAACGATAGCTTCTACTAATAGGATTAACCCACCAAATAATATATGGTTGCTGCTTAAGACATGTTCCCTCCTCGTGACTCCCCTCTCTGCCAGTAATCGTTTGTGCAATTGCTATATTGTCTTCATCCCTGATTGCCTAATTCCTATTTCCCAAATTCCCCAGGAACAGCTCCTCATACAGCTCGACCTGGTTCCCGTCCAGATCCTTGATCCAGGCGTGCTTGCCGCGCTCCCAGACCAGGATCTTCTCGTCCACCGGCACCCCCTTCTCCCTGACCCGGTTCAGGAAAGCATCCATATCATCCACCCGCAAGTTGAGCACGAAGCCGCGGTTTTCCGGCAGCTCTCCCTCCGCCTGACGGATGGCGAAGACTGGGTTTTCGCGCACAACCGATGTTTCGAAATCTCGGGTGAAGAATACCGTGAACCAGGCTGCCTCCTCCGGCATACTTTCCATCTCCACGCCCAGGACCTCTTCATACCAGTGCACCAGCCGCTCCGCATCCTGGCTGTAGATGAACACACCGCCGATCCCTATTACCGCTGCCATGTATACCTCCTCATATTTAGAGATTGGGAGTTTGCCTGGATAGGTTGCGGTTATAATCATACTGCATTACTCCGAAACCGACACACTTCAGGAAATTGCCTTTCGAGAAGGGGAACATTACGGGGCTGTAAATTGGAGCGAGAGACAGAGATCGCACAATTGGAGCGGGCAATTGCGGCCATTGAGGCGCAGCGGGATGTCCTGGGGGAGGCCGTACTCCGCGCTGCGCTGGCTCCTCTGCGCGAGAAGCTGTCAGCTCTGGGTGCCAGGCAGGAAAGTGCAGTCCAGCAGCTGAAGTACGCCTCGGTGCTCTTCACCGATATCGTCAATTCAACCAAAATTGGACGCAATCTGGATCCCGAAGATATCATGGGCATCATGACCGGCGCGCTGGAGCGCTTCCAGAAGGTCATCGTAGTGCACGGTGGTCAGGTGACCCGTTTCATGGGCGATGGGCTGAAAGCCCTCTTCGGGATGCCGCTGGCGCGCGAAGATGATGCCGAGCGGGCAGTGCGCGCCGGGCTTGCATTGCTGGAGGAATCGCGTACTTACGCCGGGGAAGTGGTAGAGCGCTGGGGGCTGACCGGTTTCGACATCCGGGTAGGGATCAATTCCGGTCAAGTCGTGCTGGGCGGCGGGGTGGAAGCCGAAAAGACTGCCATGGGCATGGCGATCAACCTGGCAGCCCGTATGGAGAGCGCCGCCCCTGCAGGTGGGCTGTTGATCTCCCACGCTACCTACCGCCATGTCAAGGGCTTATTCGATGTGGAACCCCAACCGCCGCTGCAGGTGAAAGGCAGCCAGGAACCTCTGCTTACCTATATCGTCCGCCGTGCCCACCCACGTCCTTTCCAGGACACCCGGCGCGGCATCGCCGGGCAGATGACGCCTATGTTCGGTCGCCAGGCGGAGATGGAGCGCATCACTGCCGCTTTCGACGCGGCGTTATCTGGGGCTGGCGCGCAGCTAATCAGCATCATCGGCGAGCCGGGGGTCGGGAAGAGCCGCCTGTTGTACGAATTCGAGCGCTGGTGCAGGGGTAGGGCGGAGGTGCTCGGCTTCCTGAAAGGGCGAGCAGCCGAGATGCTCTCCCGCACGCCTTATGCCCTGCTGCGTGATGTCATGCTGGATTGTTTCGATATCCAGGGCGGTGATGCCCAGCAGGCATCCACAGGAAAACTGCATTCCGGGCTTTCCGGCCACCTCACCGGGGATATCGAAATGAAAGCCCATTTCATTGGGTCGTTGATCGGCATGGATATCCCTACCGGCATCCACTTGCGTGGAGTGGAGAGCGACCCGGACCAGCTGCAAAAACGGGCCTTATCCTACCTGCAGGAGTATTTTATAGCTCTGCTCGACCAGCGCCCGTTGGTCCTCTTCCTGGACGACATGCAATGGGCGGATTCGCCCTCCCTGGAGGCTTTCCTGCACATCGCCGGAGGGTGCAGGACATCTCGATTGATGCTGGTCATTACTGCTCGCCCGGAATTTCATGAGCTGCATCCGGCATGGGAAGGCGATATCCAGGCGCTTAATTTGGCTCAGCAGCTGATAAGGTTGAGAAGGCTCGCGCCTCAAGATGGTCGGGCTATGGTGGGAGAAATATTGAAATCAGCCGGAGGCGAGCTTAACACGCTGCGTGAGCAGGTGGTGGCAAAGGCGGATGGCAACCCGTTCTATATCGAAGAGCTGATAAAAATGCTGGTCGAAGGTTCGGTAATCAGCATCGGCGCGGATGGCAGCTGGCAGGTCAGCGCCGCGGCCTTCGAAGATTTGCAGATACCGCCCACGCTGACTGCGGTTCTGCAAGCCCGGTTGGACAGCCTGCCGCAATCTCAGAAGACCTCCTTGCAGGGCGCGGCGGTGATCGGGCAGGTGTTTTGGGATGCGGCTTTGAACAGCCTTATGAACGCCGATGACGGGCTGGATGCCGACCTGCATGGACTGGCGGAAGGTGAGTATATCCTCCCCGGGGACGGCTCGACCCTTGCCGGGACGGCTGAGTATAAATTCAAGCACCAGCTTCTGCATGATGTGGCATACGGTACCGTGCTGAAGAGCCAGCGCCAGCGCTACCACGCTCGCGCGGCTGCCTGGTTGGCGGATAGTGCCTCTGCCAACCGGATTTCCGGTCAATTTGCGGCGGTAATCGCCCGCCATTTCCAGCAGGGTGGTGAGCCTCTCCAGGCGGCAGAGTGGTACTGTGTGGCTGGGGAATACGCCATGTCACGTGGGGTTCCCGAACAGGCAATGGATCTGTTCCAGAGTGCTATCAAATTGCTGCCACCCGAGCAGCCGGAGCTGCGCTGGCGAGCTTTAACCGGGAAGTCACTGGCTGTTTTGCGGCTGGGGAGAGCACAGACCGGTTTGGAGCTGAGCGAAGAGATGCAGGCTATGGCGCTCAATATGGGTGATGATTATAAACTGGCTGATGCCCTGGAGAACAAAGTCTATTTCCTTGGTATTTCAGGGGACAATCAGCGTGTACTGTCGACAATCGAGCAAGCGTTGGCAGTTGCAAGGGCTTCCGGCAATCTGGCGGCGGAGAGCCTGGTTTTGGGGTTGAAGGTGGTCAATCTGTCTAACAGCGGTGATCTTGCGGCAGCCCGGATCGCTGCCGAGCAGGCTTTGGCATTTGCACAATCGCTGGAAGAGGGTGAGCTTCTGGCGAAAATCCTGATCAACGTCTCGGTGTTCTATACCACCAGCGGGGACCTTTCTCAGGCCGCGCAGCTCACCATCCGCCAGATCGAGTTAGCCAGGCGGTTGGGCGATCTGCGCAGTCAGGCGTACAACCTGGAGAACCTGGGCTATCAGTATACCCAGCTCGGCAGACTGGAGCAGGGGATCGAGGCTTTGGAACAGGTCGTTGGGCTGGCCGCCTCCCTCGGCGACCGGCGGCTGGCGACCTACAACCAGCTGAACCTTGGCCTGGCATACATGCGTAGCAAAGATTACCGGCAGGCAGGCGCGCTCCTGGAAAGTGCCATTGCCTCGAGCGAAGGACAGGAAGAGATCTTCTCTCATGGAATCGGGTTGACCTATCTGGGTCTCGTCCAGGAGAAGAGCGAGCAGACCGGACAGGCTGCCTCAAGCTATGAGGCAGCCATCCAGCTGTTGGAAGATGTCGAGGCGCGCGGCTATCTGTGCGACGCCCGGGCGGGGCTGGTTCGCTGTCTGGCTGTCCGGGGAGCAGGGGCTGCGGCGGTCGAACATGCGCAGCAGGTGTGGGAGTTCTTGCAGAAGTATGGCTCGTCCGCCCTGGAGTTCCCCATCCTGGCATATCTGACCTGCGCAGATATCTTTACCGCCGGTGACCAGGCTTTGGCAGGCCGGGTGCTGGAGACCGGATTCCAGGACCTGACCCGGCGCGCAGGCAATATCAGCGATCCGGATTTGCGGCAGGCTTACCTGCACGGCATACCGGAACATAAGCAGCTATTAGAGAGGAGCAGGGACCGATGAATAACAAACGCTTTGATTTTACAGATGAGGGCGCGGCGGTGATCGTACCCGGGCAGGGCAAAAAACTGCGCGTGGCAAAGCGACCATTGGGAAATCTGGAGGATATGAAGTCCAAATCCGGCAAGTTCAACCCGTGGCGCCTGGTGTTCAATTTCGAGATGGAGGACGAAGACAACCCCGGCACGTTCATCCACGAGTTCGAGAGTCCGATCGAGCTGCGCATCCGTTATACTCGGGGTGATCTCCAAAAGGCTGAGAAAGCCGGAAAGCAACTGCGCATAGGTTTCTGGGATGGCAGCGATTGGGTGGTCTTCAGTGAAGACAAACACCTGCTGAAGCAGGTTGAGGACAGTGACTCCCAATCCGGCGGCGAGCTGGTGGTGCAGCTCTCCAGCTGGTCAGACCCGCCTATCGGCATCGGTAAATAATCTTCATCACCTGACCGGGGATGGATTTGATGGATGATTCTAAGCAACTTCTGTCGCAGGTGCCGCTGTTCGAGGGGCTGCCGGATTCCGAGCTGCGCTGGCTGTCCGAAAGCCTGCATACCTGTTCGTTCTCTCCCGGTGAGGTGCTGTTCCGGGAAGGAGAGATCGGCGATTCGTTCTACATCGTGCGCCGCGGCCAGATCGAGATCGTAAAGGGGTTGGGAGGACCGGACGAGCGCCTGCTGGCAATCCGCACCCCGGGAGAATTTGTGGGTGAGATGAGCTTGCTGAGCGAGATCGGACAGCGCACAGCCAGCGTGCGAGCCGTGTCGCAGGTGGAGCTGTGGCACATGAGCCGCCTCGAGTTCAACGATATGCTGCACCGCCAGCCGATGCTGGCCTACCAGATGGTGCGTGTGCTCAGTGAGCGGCTGGATAACGCTCACAACCTGGCGATGGCGGAGCTGATCGAACGCAACCGGCTCCTGCAGCAGGCCTACGACGAACTTCGCGCCGCCCTGGAACAGCTGGTCGAGAAAGAGCGGCTGGAGAAGGAGATGGAAGTGGCGCGCCAAATCCAGATGGGCATCCTGCCAGCCAGCCTGCCGGAGACCCCCGGCTGTGCTTTCGGAGCCTGTATCTCTCCGGCGCGCAGCGTAGGTGGCGATTTTTACGATCTCATTCCCCTCGACGACGGGTCGCTGGCTGTGATGATCGGCGATGTAACCGACAAAGGGGTTCCCGCCGCCATCTTCATGGCTCAAGTGCACGCATTATTACGCGCTGAGGCGGGCAGGAGCAGCTCTCCGGGAGAGGTGCTGGTCAATGCCAATCGGCACCTACTCGACATGAATGCCCACGGGCTGTTCGCCACCGTGCTGTACGGTGTGCTCGAGCCGGACAGCGGCATCTTCAACTATGGCAGGGCTGGTCACGAGCTGCCCCTGATCCGCGGTCAAGATGGGCAGGTCAGCCTGCCTGCCCTAGGCGTAGGACAGCCAGTCGGCATCCTGGATGACATGCAGGTGGACCAGGGCACAATCGTGATCCCTCCTGGAGGAACGCTTATCCTTTACACCGACGGGGTCACCGACGAGCGCAGCCCGCAGGGAGAGCGCTACGGCATGGAGCGCTTCGTAAAAGCAGTCAAGGCGCTCCCGGCCGAGTCCGCCCAGGTGGCCTGCGACAGGATCATGCAGGAAGTCCTGGAGTACCTGCAAGGCGCTCCCCAGGATGATGATGTGACCCTGGTAGCGGTCAAACGAGATTAACAGTAAAAAAGGCACGGCGCTCCTCAGAGGACGCCGTGCCAGCGATTAGTCGAAGTACCCCTCAGTTCAATGGTACACGAATTGCATCGTAATCTGCTGAACCGGGATCGGGGTTGCCAAAGCGGGCATTGACCGCATAGAGCGCATTTCCGAATGCAGCGGCCGTGGTCGGCACGTCGAAATACGGGCTGGTCAGCGTGCGCAAGATCTCTCCGGATGCCAGCTTGCTGTCCAGATCGACTTCGGCGATCTGGTTGAACTGGTTCTGTACCACGTACAGCATTGAGCCCTTGAAGACCAATCCATCACCGGCGAAGACAGAGCTGCCGCCCAGGTCGATCAGGTCTGTGTGACCGCTCGTTGGGTCGAGGCGGAACAGTTCGCCGCGTACGGAATTCACCAATACCAATTCCTTGCCATCCGGGGTCGCTTCAATGCCATTGGCGTTGAAGCCGCCTTCCTGCACCCAGTCGCCGGAGAGCGGGATTGTAGCCACATCCGACGGGTCGGGCAAAACGCCACCCGGACCGAGCGGCAGGCGGTAGAACTCAGCGGCGAATGAATTGGTGAAGTAGGCTGCCTGGCGGGTAACGATCACATCGTTGATAAATCCGGCGCCAAGGTTGTACACGGCTACCTCAGCGCCAGTATTCCCATCAAAAACATACGCCTGCCCGCTCGGACCACCGGCGACGAACAGGCTGCCGCTGCGCCTGTCGAACGACATGCCGACCGCGATGCGACCGGATTGACCGGGTACGAGGATCTCACCCTCGCCGGTACGCAGGTCGCCGCGGTAGATGGCGCCATCGATCAGCGAACCGGTGTAGAACGTGTGTCCCTTGCCAACGGCGATGCCTTCAGGGAAGAAGCCTGTCGGAAGCGGTATGACCTCTGGAAATAAGCTTCCGCGTGCCAGTGCTGTCAGAGGGATGGCGAACGCCGCCACGATTACCAGTAAGTAGACTGTGGTTTTAACTTTACTTCGCATAATTTTCTCCTTTGTCTTGTGCGAATGATCAGGGGGAGCATCGAGATAAGCAGCCTGTGCGTATTATGTGGGGTGGGCTGCCCTGCTGCCGTGAGACTGTGGGGCGTATCCAAGCAGCTCCCTTCAGTATGTACGGATGTCAATCCCCTCTGGATGTATGCCGCTACAAAAATTGTACTATTATGGGAAGGTATATCTGATTAAGATGTAATGAGTATGCGTGCTGCTATTGATCAGATGAAATTGCTTTCGACCCTGGCGTGACTATTTACAGTTTTGCAATGGAAAGATCGGTGAGCTGAAAATGGATTACGATACTTTCAATCGAGTTTCAAGCCGCTGGAGGGTTTCCTATGCCGGGTACGCGTCGTCGTCCTATCGTGAGAGGCTTATGTTTGGCCTCGGTGACAGCCGCCGCTTTCCTGCTGGCAGCAATGGTTCTCGCCTTTGCCAGCAGCTCAGCAGGCCAGGTTCGTGCTGCGCAGGATCAGCCTTCGGCGCCGATCCCTCCACCACAGGGATACCCAAAGTTCACTCAATCTAAGATGTCCGTCTCTCCAGGTCTGGTCAGCACTGGTGGGCAGGTGCTCAAGTACCGGATCGAGATCATCAATACCGGAGCTTATGCCGCACAGGGTGTGATGCTGATTAACCCGCTGCCGGCAGACGCTGCGTACAATGGGGATGCACAATCCGATACCTCGCCGCAGCCTGTTGTAGCCGGGAATCAGCTGACCTGGAGCGGGAATATCGGCTTCGATTCACGTACTGTGATCAGCTACTCGGTAACGGCACATGCGAGCTATTCCGGTTTCATCAGCAATACAGCCGTCATAGATCATCCCTCGATCCCGGCACCAGTCAGCGTCTCCGCACAGGCGGTCGTGACCGATGATCCGATATTCACGATCAGCAAGAGTGCACTGCCCAAAAAACCAGGTCCTGGAAAGACCTTGGTGTATGCAGTACAGGTGACGAATATCGGTCAGCCGGCAGTAAACTTGCCCGTCGTCGTGACGGACGTTGTCCCAGTGAACACGACATTTCGAGAAGCTAGTCAGGGCGGGCTGTTCACACCAAATGGGGTGACCTGGCAGCAGCCGCTCACCCTCAGCACAGGAGCAAACCAGGTCTTCACCTTCAGTGTGGATATTGCTTCTGTGCCCAGTGGTACGCTTATTACCAACCAGACCTACATGATCGAGAGCGCAGTTACAGGCATTTCTGCCGGCGACCCGCATACAGTGAAGGTTGTCGATCCGGAGTTGTTCATCTCAAAAGTCACCTGGCCGGACCCGCCCGGATCGAACCGGGAGCTGACCTATACACTAACGATCCTCAATCGCGGGTCTCTGGCGACTGACCTTGAGGTGACAGATAGCCTTCCTGCCGGTGTCAGCTATGTGCGCGGAGGTGATGACTACCAGGCGGGTGTTGTCAGTTGGAACCTGCCCGAGCTCGACACAGGTGAGGTCGCTGAAGTTTCATATGTCGTGTATGTGGGCGATGTCGCCCAGGTAATGGTGCATAACAGCCTGTACAGCGTCTGCAGCCTGGAAGGCGTCTGCGCGGTGGGCGACCCGCTAGACAGCCTGGTTCAGGGTCCCCAGTTCGAGGCAGAGATATGGCTTGACCCGGTTGCCAAGAAACCAGGCGGCGGCACTGGACCGGTCACCCCAACCATCGTCATCCGCAACCTGGGTCCCGGCTCTGCCCTGGAAGCGGACGCGCAGCTGATCTTTCAACGCATCAGCGTATCATTCAATGATCTGACGCAAGACCCACCGGTCGGTCAGTTCTTCGTTGGTCCTGGGTGTGGTGAGAAGTGCGTCTCTTATCGTTGGGTCGGGGACCTTGCGGTGGGAGATGTCATCACATTAACCACGACGGAAGGGCAGAGCACCATCGGTGGGGAGGAAGGCACCCATTACACAGCCACCCTGGTGATGACAGACCAGCTTGGCGCCTATACGACTGAGCCCTATACCGCCACGGCATACGGCAGGATAACGCATTATGCCAATCTGATCCCGAGCAAGTCTGCACCGGAGGTCATCGGAGCCGGACAGGTGATGACTTACGCGCTGCAGGTGTACAACAGTGGGCTGAGCACCGACGTACCGCCTTACCCGGTGCTGACGGATACCGTACCCGCCAGCACCACTCTGGTGAGTGTCAGCGATGGTGGCTCTTATGCTGGCACCGCTCCGGGGACGGTCATCTCGTGGACATTGTCGGCGATGAGCCCGGGCGACCGGGTCTTCCGCTCGTTTGCTGTTCAAGTGGGCAGCGACCTGGTCAGCGGGACGCAGATCTATAACAACCAGTACGGCACAAAATGGTATGAGATCGACGTCAGCGGCTTCTTCTCGAACACCGGCGAGCCGGTCACTACAACGGTGATGGAAGTCGGTCTGATCAATTCGTTCAAAACGGTCGAGCCGAAGCTGGCTTATCCTGGAGAGGGGACCGTACTGACCTACACGGTGCACATCGTCAATTCCAGTCCCTCACCGCTGTCTGGGGTTCAGGTGTACGATGTCTTCCCGTGGGAGCACAGCACCTACCAGCGAGATGCCGTCGCCAGCGCGGGAGTGTTATCGAGCGATATCGTCAGCCTGGACTGGACGGGGAGTGTGGCAGCCAATTCGCATGAGCTGATCACCTTTACAGTTCTTGTTGACCCGTATTTCGAGGGGATGCTGACCAATACTGTCACCATCGACCATCACAGCCTGCTGGAGCCGGTGCAGAAGACAGCGGTTGCTTACATCACCGATCAGCCCGTTCTGCGCATCTCAAAGACTGCCAGCCCGGATCCGGTCGCGATGGGTGCTGAGCTGACATATAAGATCCGGGTCGAGAACCTGGGTCAGCAGGCCACCATCATCGTGCTGACCGATACGCTGCCAGCGAATACTGCTTACGTCCCGGGCAGTGCGACTGCCGGTGGTCAGCTTCAAAGTGATACGCTGCGCTGGACAACTGCGGTGCTGGCGCCTGGCGAGGCTCGCACTTTCTTGTTCCGCACCACTGTGCTTGGCGGGATGTACGTGGTCAACGATCATTATCGGGTCTCCTGTGCCGAGGGGATATCAGCAGTCGGTGAGCCTGTCGTTACGCGCGTGGATATGGATTATCTATTCATGCCGGCAATCTATCGCTCCCCTTTACCGCCGAGCTACTGAGCAGTATCCTGTATTGAATAGAGTGGGGGGATAACTGGCGGCCTGAATGACAGGCTGCCAGTTCTATGTTGGCAGATGGCAGGTATAATCCACACATTGCTATCAGGCCGATGGACTTACCCTCTCCAGATGGTTTTAGGTTGGGAGCGGTTATTATCGCAGGAATATCAATTATCGGTATCTTGACACAGTGCTACGGAGGCTCGACCCATGAAAGGTGAAGTTCAGGCGATCTATATCTGCCCCGCCGCCGGCGAAGGGATGAATATGGTCTCGGAGGTGCGAGCTGTGCCGGGCAGAGGTCTGGAAGGCGACCGCTACTTCAATAAGATGGGATATTATTCGGATAAACCGGGCACCGGGCGTGAGCTGACCCTGATCGAGAGCGAGGCGCTCGATCACGTGGCAAAGCATACCGGCATCCGCATCGGGGCGGACCAGACCCGCCGCAACTTGGTGACGAGCGGCATCTCCCTGAACGACCTGGTTGGGCAGGAATTCCAGATCGGCGAGATCACCGTGCGCGGCGTGCGCCTGTGCGACCCGTGCAGCTACCTGGAAGTGAAGACCGAGGACGGCGTGCTGAAGGCAATGGTGGACCGCGGCGGTCTGCGGGTGGATATCCTGACCGAGGGGGTGATCCGGGTGGGGGATACTGTGGTATGGGTAGCGAATAAATAAGGGTTAACGATCTTACGCGTTGGAGTAAATACAACGTAGTCCACGGATTCCACGGAATAACACGGCTATTCTACGAACTTTCGCGAAACTGGCTGTGATAATTGTTGGCAAATATTCTGAAAGCTTCCCGGTTGATTCCGGTATCCGTATAATCCCAAAAATCCGTATCCAAATATATCAGACTAGATCATCCAGCCTTGCCTGGGTCTCTTTCTCGATCTCCAGACACGCCCGGCAAACCGGCAGACGCTCTTCACTCAGGTTGTCGTGGAAATACCCCACCCACACCAGCAGCACGGCGATGGCAGGCTTGCCGCAATCGCAGCGCAGCCATGGCACGCCGCGCCAGCGCCGTTTCCGCTTGCGTTTAACTCGCATGCAGCGCCCGCAGATGGTGCTGCTTCCCACCACGTATAGAGACCCGCATCCGTCGCACGGCGGTGCAAAGCGTACTGGCATAAATTCGATCTTGAATGAGCGCAGACGTCAGCCGTCTGCGGTCCGTGGTCAAGAGTCAGACACCAGCCGTCTGCTCCCGCCCATCATCTTGCGGGCGCTGCTGCTCCCACTCCTGGATGATCTGCCGGACGGCAGCCGAGAAAGCATAATCGCCGGGCGCCAGCTTGCGGGCGAGCTCCTGGATGAGCAGGTACTCGTGCTCGGTCAGTGTGATGCTGCATGGGATGTATAGCTTACCGTTCATCTTTTGCCAGGAATCCTTTCCTAATCACCTTGTTGCCTATTTACTAGAAAATATGTTCTATTTTAGAGATGTGCAAGCCGGATGTCAATACATCCACAGCGAAATCCCCCTCTGGTTCACCCCAAAATCCCCCCGTGTTAACCCGCGCGGGGGATGCCCGTAAGATCAGCATTCCATATTATCCTCTTGAAAAATTACGAATAGTGGTGTAATATAGCAGTGTATCTGCGATATTCGTAATTTTTAGGGACAGGAAAGATCTATGCCCATTGTGATGGATAGGATCGATTCTGACATCATCGCCGTCTTGCAGAGAGACGGGCGTACACCATTCACAGATATTGCCCGCGAGCTGGGGGTTTCCGAGGGCACGATCCGCAACCGTGTTGCCAGACTAATCGAAGAAAAAGTCATCCATATCGTGGCGATGGTCGATCCGGGCCGGGTGGGTTTCGATGCGCCGGCCATGATCGGCGTTTCAGTTGAACCGCCGGAGCTGGAGAGCGTCGCTGCGCAAGTAGCAAATTTCCAGGAGGTGAGCTACCTGATCATGGTCTCCGGGGAGTTCGACCTGTTCGTCGAAGTCCTGTGCCAGGACCGTGCTCACCTGGCGGAGTTCCTGAACCAGAAATTGCGCCGGGTCCCGGGTGTGACCCGCACGCAGACGTTCATGACACTGCAGACCTACAAAATGGCGTACGGCGCACCGCCGATGGTACCCATCCCTGGCCGGCTGAACGTGCCAGCAGAGCGGGAGTAAGCGGTGAGGGTAAAAGCCGGCGCTGCTGCCCAAGTCATCCGGTTTGTTGTCCGCCTTAGGAGGTGAGGATTGGGAGAAGAGATAGGTGTTGAGCTGCGGGATGTCGTCAAACGCTTCGAGAATGTCACCGCAGTCGATCATGTTTCTCTGAAAATCAAAGATGGGGAGTTCTTCTCGCTGCTCGGACCCAGCGGCTGCGGCAAGACCACCACCCTGCGCATGATCGCCGGTTTCGAGATGCCGACCGCGGGCGAGGTCTTGATCGGCGGCGAGCCGCAGGGCTACCTGCCGCGCCTATCAACGCCCGGTCAACACCGTCTTCCAGCACTACGCCCTCTTTCCCGCACATGACGGTGCAGCAGAATGTCGCCTTCGGCCTGGAGATGACAGAAGGTGCCGAAAGATGAGATCAATCAGCGCGTCGCTGAGGTGCTGGAGCTGGTGCACCTGCAAGGCATGGACAAGCCGCCGCCCCAAGCAGCTCTCCGGCGGCCAGCAGCAGCGTGTCGCCCTGGCGCGCGCCCTGGTCAACCACCCCAAGGTGCTGCTGCTGGATGAGCCGCTGGGCGCGCTGGACCTGAAGCTGCGCAAGGCGATGCAGGTCGAGCTGAAGACGCTGCAGGCAGCAGCGTGGGCATCACCTTCGTCTACGTCACCCACGACCAGGAAGAAGCCCTGACCATGTCCGACCGCATCGGGGTGATGGACCGGGGCAAGCTGCTGCAGGTGGACACTCCGCAGGAGATCTACGAAGCCCCGACCACCCGCTTCGTGTCCGACTTCATCGGCGATACCAACTATCCTGCAGCGGGCACGTCACCTCCTTGCAGGCGAGATGTCTGCGAGGTGGCGGTCGATCCCGGGCTGCGGGTCTGGGCAACCGCCGTCACCGGGCGTACAGTCTGGCAAGCAGGTTAGCGTGGCATTCCGCCCGGAGAAGGTCTCTCCTCGAACGCTGATCAACGGCGAGGCGATGAACACCCTGACCGGCACGGTGCACGATGTTGGTCTACACCGGTTCAGCGACCACCTATCACGTCGAGCTGCCGGACGGCAGCGTCCTGATGGCACGCCAGCAGAATTTCGACGCACTGCCGGATACCCGCTTCCACGTGCGCGACCAGGTAGAGATCTCCTGGCCGATCCAGGCTTCGAAGGCGTTTGCAGAGTGATGGGAGGCGTCTAGACATGATGAAATTCCTCCGCCGCCACCCATCGATGAACGCCTGGCTGCTGCTTGCGCCAGCCGCTCATCTGGCTGTTGGCTTTCTTCATCGTCCCACTGTTCATCGTCGATCAGCTACAGCTTCCTGGAGCGCGGCACCTACGGCGGGGTGATCTGGCAGTTCACGCTGGAAAACTTCCGCCGGGTCTTCGATCCGCTCTACCTGAGCACCTTCCTGCGCTCCGTCTACATCGCCTTGCTGACCACATTCTTCTGCCTGCTGATCGGTTACCCGCTGGCCTACTTTCATCGCCACACGCCCACCGCAGCGGCGCAACACCCTGCTGCTTGGTGCTGATGATCCCCTTCTGGACCAACTTCCTGATCCGCACCTACGCCTGGCTGACCTTGCTGCGCACCAATACCGGCCTGATCAACGTCTCCCTGATGTCGTCTGGGCATCATCGATGAGCCGCTGCCCTGTTCGGCAACGACTTCGCCATCGTGCTGGGGCTGGTCTACGGCTGGCTGCCGGATATGGTGCTGCCCATCTATCGCCGCCCTCGACCGCCTGGACCGTCAGCCTGCTCGAAGCCGCCAGCGACCTGTACGCGCCGGGCAGCCGGGTGTTCCGGCGGGTGATCTGGCCGCTCTCGCTGCCCGGGGTGGTCGCCGGCTCGATGCTGGTCTTCATCCCCTCACTGGGCGCTTTCGTCACCCCGGCGATCCTGGGCGGCGGCAAGACGCTGATGATCGGCAACGTCATCAGCAACCAGTTCCTGGCAGCCCATGACTGGCCCTTCGGTTCTGCGCTCTCCACCTTGATGATGGGCGTGATGCTGTTCGCCACCCTGATCTACTTCCGCTCCACAACCGGGCAGGCGAGGACGGTATGAGCGCAGTACAGGATTCCACCCTGCACATTCGCCAAAGAGACGCGTGCCAGCCGTATGGCGCGCTACCGCTGCCCGCCTCGGCAGCACTGCCCTTTCGGTGTACGGTGTGATCGGATTACCTGTTCCTCTACCTGCCGATCATCATCCTGGTGGTCTTCTCGTTCAACGATTCGCGCTCCACTGCCCAGTGGAGCGGGTTCAGCCTGCGCTGGTACGGGGAGATGATCGCCGACGACCAGATCATCCTGGCGCTGTGGAACAGCCTGTTCGTGGCCATCGTCTCCACTCTCATCGCCACCGTCCTGGGCACGCTGGCGGCGTTGGGCATGGAACGCTACCGCTTCCGCGGCCAGCTGGCGGTGGACGCACTGCTCTACCTGCCGATCATCATCCCCGACATCGCCATGGCGATCATGCTGCTGCTCTTTTTCAACCTGAGCGGCATCGGCTTCACCCCCTGGAAGCTGGAATTCCTCGGGCTGCGCCTGGCAGTGCCGTATTCGGTGATCATCGGTCATGTGGCATTCAATGTCGCATTCGTGGCTGTGGTGGTGCGCGCCCGGCTGGCGAATATGGACCCGGTGCTGGAGGAAGCTGCCCAGGACCTGTACGCCGATAGCTGGCGCACTTTCTGGCAGGTGACCTTGCCCATGATGATGCCAGGCATCCTTGGCGGTGCGCTGCTGGCTTTCACCCTGTCGCTGGATGAGTTCGTGATCACATTCTTCACCAGCGGCGCCGGATTCAACACCCTGCCGATCCGCGTCTTCAGCATGATCAAGAAAGGCGTGACCCCCAAGATCAATGCTGTATCGACGCTGATGCTGGCATTCTCACTGCTCCTGGTGCTTGTCTCGCTGTTCTTCCGTAAGAAAGGAGGTGAGGATACGCCGGTAGATTTGACCTTCTGAGCCATGCTCCGGCTGCCTGATAGCTGCGAGCAGAAGTTAAACGGGCGCTAAATATAAAAAAATGCCAATCCATCCAACAACCACAAGCTGAAGGAGAGTAGCAATGAAAAGAAACGCCATTCTGTTATGGATCGCCCTGCTCCTGGTCGCCAGCCTACTGCTGGGAGCCTGCGGAGGCGGCGCACCCACCGAAGCACCGCCCGAGCCGCCGGCCGCGACGGAAGCCCCTGCGTCAGAGACGACCGAAGAACCCGCTGCCGAGATGACAGAAGCGCCGGCTACGGAGAGCGGTGAACCCGCCGGTGAGATCATTATCTATCACTGGTCAGAATACATCGATCCGGAGATCTACACCCTGTTCGAAGAAGAATATGGCATCCGCGTTGTGGAGGATAACTTCTCTAATAACGAAGAGATGCTCGCCAAACTGCAGGGCGGCGCGGCCGGTTATTCCTTGATCGTGCCCTCGGACTACACAGTGAGCATCATGATCGAGGAAGGCATGCTGGCGGAGCTGAACCACGCCAATATTCCCAACCTGAGCAACCTGGCTCCACGATTTAAAGATGCACCTTATGACCCAGGCAATGTGTACTGTGCACCCTACCAGTGGGGCACAACCGGCATCGGTTATATTGCTTCCGAAGTCGATGAACCGGCCAGCTGGGCTGCCATCTTCGACCCCGACCCCGAATTCAGCCTATTACGGGCGCTACACGATGCTGGACGATACGCGTGAGGGCTTTCGCTGCCGCCCTGGTCTATCTGGGATACGATGTCAACACCACCGATGAAGCCCAGCTCAATGAAGCCAAGGACCTGCTGATCAAGGCTAAAACCGGTCTGGCGGGCTACGACAGCGATACCTACGAGGACCTGCTCGCTTCTGGCGAGAACCTGCTGGCGCACGGCTGGAACGGCGATTTCCTGGTCGCCCAGGAAGAGAACGAGGATATCGCCTATACCATGCCGCAGGAAGGCGGAGTGATCTGGGTGGATAATATTTGCATCCCGGTCTCCGCTTCGGAGGCGGAGAAGCTGGCTGCGGAGTATTTCATCGATTTCCTGCTGCGCGATGATATCGGCGCTATGCTGTCGGAATTTAACTACTACGCCAGCCCGAATGCAGCCTCTGAAGAGATGTTAGGCGAAGAGTTCACCTCAGATCCGGCGGTTTACCCTCCGTCTGAAGTGCTGGACCGCTTGCAGTACATCCGACCGGTAGGCCAGGCAGAGTCGATATACCAGCGCCTGTGGGACGAGGTGAAATCGGCGCAGTAACCCCCTGAGCATGGTGTGGTGTGTGGCACGCGTTTCCCCTTGCGTACTACACCCACACCACCTGTAAATAAAATCAAAGAGGACTTCAAAATGTGGATCAACGGTAAAGTCACCAACGGACATTCCACTGAGAGCTTTGCGGTCATCAACCCGGCAACGGAAGATGTGCTGGCAGAAGTGGCTCGCGGCACCCCGCAGGACGCCGAAGCCGCAGTACGGGCTGCCAAAGCTGCCTTCCCTGAATGGCGGCGCACGCCCGCCAACCAGCGCGCTGAAGCGCTGCACCGCGTTGCGGCTGAGATGCGCAGCCATCACGATGAGCTGGTGCGCCTGCTGACCCAGGAAGAGGGCAAGCCGCTGCCGGAAAACGAAGAGGAGATCTGGTGGTCGGAGGAGACCTTCGATTATTATGCAGAGCTGGCTCGCCATCAGCGCGGCGTAGTGATCCCTCCGGGCGACCCGGGGCAGTTCAACTTCGTGATCCATGAGCCGTGGGGGGTGACCGCCTGCATCATCCCCTGGAACTATCCCATCCTGCTGTTGATGTGGAAGCTGGCGCCGGCCCTGGCAGCCGGCAATACCGTGGTAATCAAGCCTTCCAACGTGACGCCCTTGACCACGCTGCGCATCGCCGAAGTAGCGCTGGCGCACCTGCCGCCTGGTGTGGTCAATGTGCTCACCGGTTTTGGAGCGGAGACCGGCGAGCCGCTGGTGCTGCACCCCGACGTGCGCATGATCGCCGTCACCGGGTCTTTGGATGTTGGGCAGCGCATCGCCTCCCTGGCAGGTCCCCAGATGAAGAAGCTGCACCTCGAGCTGGGCGGCAAGGACCCGATGGTCATCGCACCGGATGTGGATATCGAGACCGCCGTCAGCGGGCTGTCTTACGCGGCGCTGATCAATGCCGGTCAGGTATGCACTAGCACCGAGCGGGTGTATGTCCACGAGAGCATCTTCCCGCTTTTCACCGAGGAGCTGGCGGATTTCGTCGGTAAGCTGCGTCTGGGCAATGGGCTGGAAGCCAGCACCGACATCGGACCGATGATCCGTGATAAAGACCGCCGCAAGGTAGACGACCAGGTGCAGGAGGCAGTGCGAGCCGGCGCGCAAGTGCTGACCGGGGGCAAAATTCCGGACGGTTTCGAGCGCGGCTTTTTCTACGAGCCGGCCGTGCTGGTCAACGTCGACCACTCCATGCGCATCATGCGGGACGAGACCTTCGGCCCGGTCATCCCGCTGATGCCCTACCGGGATTTCGATGAAGCCATCCGCCTGGCGAATGACAACCAGTTTGGGCTGGGCGCCTGCTTGATGACCCACGATGCCCGGCTGGTGAAACGCTTCTTTGAAGAGGTCGAAGCCGGGTCTGTCTGGATCAACGACCCGTTGACCGATAATTTCGCCGGACCCTTCGGAGGGATGAAGATGAGTGGGATCGGCAGGGAGCTTGGGCAGCAGGGGTTGGACGAGTTTACCCAGGTCAAACACGTACACTGGGATATCGAGGGCGGGCTGAAAGACTACTGGTTCCCGTATGGAAGGGAAGAGGGGTGAAAGATGAAGCCTGACCGCTGACCGCAGCAGACCGCTGACAGCTGCGACCCTGGCGGTCCTACGCATCGGGTCGTTTGCTGACTGCTGAATGATAACGACAGAATAGATACTGTGAGGAATAAAATCATGCGAGCACTTGTACTGGGAGGGGCAGGCGCGGTATGCCAGGAGACAACCCGCGACCTGGCAGAATTCAGTGAGTTCGAAGAGATTATCGTCGCCGACTACAATCTGGCGGCGGTGGAGAAGCTGCTGGCGGCTATCGGCGATGCCCGGTTGAAGGCGCTGCAGTTCGATGCGAACGACGGGGGCGCCATGCGCCAGCTTTTCCCACAGTTCGACGTGGTTGTGAACGGCCTGCCGTTCGCCTACGACCTGGAGGTCAACCGCGCCTGTGTCGAGACCGGCGTTCACGGGCTGGACTTATCCAGCAGCGACCCGCAGTTCGCCATGCACGATGATGCGCACGGGAAAGATATGCTCTTCGTCCCCGGGGTAGGTGCTACGCCGGGGATAACCAATATGATGGTACGCCGGGCATCTGAACGGCTCGACCGGATGGAGGCGGTCGAGATCTACTTTGCTGCATTTCGATGTCTGGCACCGGCACCCGGTTTGTTGCAGACCACCATCTGGGAGTTCGACCCGGAGGATGAGGCGCGCCAGGAAGTGTATTTCCAGGATGGAGAGTGGCATCCCACACCGCCATTATCCGGTGGGACAAAGGTGCGCTTCCACGCTCAGATCGGCGAGCAGACGGTGTATTACGTCCCGCATGACGAATCCTACACCCTGCCACATTCCTTCCCCAGTCTGCGCCGGGCGGCTGTCCGAGGCTGCTTCCCGCCGCATGTCATGGCCATCATGGGAGCGCTGATGCGTGCGGGGATGATCAGCCGCCGGTTAGTGGAGATGGGCGGGGAGAGCATGCCCGCCATCGAAGTGGTGCGCAGGTTGCTGATGGACAGCCCGCTCTCGCAGGAGAATGACGTCTGGGCATATGGTCTGGTGGTTGAAGTCCTGGGCGAACGGGATGGTCGCCGTGTGCGCTGCAAGTACCGCAGCCAGCACCCACCTGCTGATGAGTGGGGCGGCAGATCGGCGTATTTCAAGAACGTCGGCATCCCGCTCTCGATCGGCGCTCAGATGATCGCCTCCGGCGATGTGCTGGCGCGTGGGGTAAGGCCGCCGGAGCTGGCTTTCCCAACTGCTCCGTTCTTTTTGGCACTTAGCAGGAGAGGGATAACCGTAGAAGAGACGATCGTCGAGGAAGGTGAGCTGGCCTGAAGCAGGGTGGAAGAGCAGGCATATCCAGATACATTTCCAAACAATATTAGCGCAATACGCAGTTAGGTCTGTACAAAAATCTATAAATACTACGGAGCTTCTTATGTCTTTACAAGGTGATAGAACACGCGCCCTGTACCAGAAGGGCAAACAATATATTCCCTATGGGGTGAACTCGAACTTCCGCTACTGGGGCGATGACGATACCCTGGTGATCCCACGCGGGGAAGGACCGTATATCTGGGATGCTGACGAGAACCGCTATATCGATTACCGCCTGGGTTTCGGACCGATTATCTTGGGTCACAGCCACCCGTATATCACTCAGAAGGTAGAGCAGGCGCTGCGGGAGGGCACGGTATTTGCCTGGATGACGCCGCGCGAGATCGAGCTGGCAGAGCGCATTGCCCGCATGTGCAAGGTGGATAAGGTTCGCCTGGCTAACTCGGGCACCGAGGCAACCATGCACGCCCTGCGCATCGCCCGCGCCTATACTGGGCGGGAGAAATTCATTAAATTCGAGGGACACTACCACGGCATGCACGATTATGTGCTGTTCAGCACCGCTTCGGCGCAGAAGGCCGCCCTGGGCTCAAAGCGCAGCCCGATCCCGCAGCAGATCTCTTCCGGCATCCCGGCACATATCCGAGAATATGTGTACTGCGTGCCGTTCAACGATTTCGAGCTGCTGGAACGGACTGTCGCCGCGCACTGGGGCGAGCTGGCAGCCATCCTGTTCGAGCCGATGATGGGCAACACAGCCGGGATCATGCCTGCACCTGGATTCCTGCAGAAGATCCGCGAGCTGTGCGACCAGTACGGCATCGTCATGGTCATGGACGAGGTGAAGACGGGCTTCCGCATCGCAAATGGTGGTGCGCAGGAGTATTTCGGTGTGCGCGCCGATCTGGTGACCTATGCCAAGGCGCTCGGTAATGGTTTCCCGATTGCCGCTATCGCAGGTAAGGACGAGGTGATGATGACCGTCCATCCGGGGCAGGTTGCTCACGGCGGCACTTACACCGGCAACGCGATCGGTACAGCCGCGGCTCTGGCCGTATTGGAAGTGCTGGAGAACGAGCCGGTAATCGAAAGCATGAATGCCAACGGGAAGCGAATGATGGATGGCATTGGGCGCATCCTGACCGGCGCCGGCATCCCCCACTGTCTGTCCGGCGCGCCGGCTATGTTCGGTATTGCCCTCGGCACAGATGTCCCACCAAAAGATTTCCGTGAATATCTGGATTGTGACCACGGCCTGTATGAGGAGCTTAGCTATGCCCTCATCCATCGCGGGGTTATGCCGGATGCCGATGGTCGTGAGCCGTGGTTCCTTTCTTACAGCCACGATGCAGCCGTGATCGACGAGACCCTGAACATCTTCGAGGATGCGGTTCGGGAAGTGGCGTCCGAATATAAAGGCTCACCGAAACCGTCCATCGAAGTGGTCGAGTAAGCCGCAAGAAGTATAAAACACATATTCACCGCCGAGACGCGGAGAACGCTGAGATTTTTACAAACAAACTTCGCGAACTCGGCGTCTCTGCGGTGAAAAAAACAGGAGAATTAAAATGCGTATAACCGTTCTGGGTGGGGCGGGAAAGATGGGCTGCATCAGCGTGCAGGACCTGGTAAATGACCTACGGGTGGACGAAGTGGTCATCGCCGACCTGGACATGCAGGCAGCAAATACGGTCAAAGACTACCTGGACAGCCCCAAGATCATCCTGCAAGAGGTCGATATCGACGACCGATCGGGGTTCGCCGCTTCGCTTGCCGGCTCGGACGCCCTTGTCAACGCTACCATCCGGCACACTAACCTGCGCGCGATGGAAGCCTGCCTGCAAGCGGGCGTACACTACACCGATATGGGTGGGCTGTTCTTCGTCACCCGCCAGCAGCTGGAGCTGCACGAGCGTTATGCCCAGGCCGGGATCAGCGCGGTGCTTGGCATGGGTTCTGCACCGGGAGTTCCCAACGTGCAGGCGCGCTACGCAGCCGACCGGCTGGATACGATCGACTATATCCGCATCTATGACGGCATACAGCCCCCGCCGACCGATGAGCCGCTCTTCACCTACTCGGTGCCGACCATCGTTGATGAGCTGACTCTGGAGCCAATGGTCTTCGAGAACGGGCGCTTCGAGGCTCGCCCGCCGCTGACCGGATTCGAGGATTATTGGTTCAGCCAGCCGTTGGGCTTGCTGCCCATGCATTACTCGCTGCACTCGGAGGTCGCTACCCTGCCGGTATCTTTCAAGGATAAAGGCGTGCAGGAGTGCTTCTTCAAGATCAATTACTGGGGTATGGCGAAAGAAGTCGTCGAGAAGATCAGGGTGCTGGTCGAGTTCGGTTTCGACAGCGACGAGGCTGTAGATATGGGAGCCTTCCAGGTCGCCCCGCGCCAGCTGATGGTGCGCATGCTATCAGGCTACGTGCCACCCATCACCAGCTTTCTCGAGCCGCCCACCAACCAACCCCCGGATTGGACGAAGGAGATCGTGACAGAAGTCAGCGGCACAAAAGATGGCCTGCCCGTCACCTACCGTATCGGGACGCTGACGGTCAAAGGATCGCTGCCCACCGGTGTGGCTCCCGCAGTGACCGCGGTCTGGCTGGCGGAAGGGCGCATCCCACCCGGGGTGTACCCGCCGGAGACGGTCATCGACCCGCAGCCGTTCTTCGACGAGCTGCGAGAGCGCCAGATCGTAACCCAGGTCAGCGTGACCAGCTCGCTGTGAAAGTAGGATACTTTGGCAAATTGTCCTACTTTGCATGGGAGATTCGCGCGCACCTATATTAATATTGTTATTGGCGATTAATAGTACAGAGGCCTCTAAACCGCCGAGTTGTGGTTCGCAACCTGCCTCATCTTTAGGAGATCGATATGAACAGCTACCAGGATGCTCTCGCTCATGTGTCCCCGGTGTGGCCGCGCTACACCCCGATCATCGTCTCGCGTGCGGAAGGCAGCTACGTTTACGACCAGGATGGGACGCAGTACCTGGATTTCACCTGCGGGATCGGGGTGACCAATACCGGTCACTGCCACCCGGCAATCGTGGCTGCGATACGTCGCCAGGCGGGCAGGCTGCTGCACGGGCAGGTGAATATCGTTTTCCACGAGCCGCTGCTCGAGCTTGTCGAAGAACTGCGCAAGATCCTGCCCCCGCACCTGGATGGCTTCTTCTTCAGCAATTCGGGTGCCGAAGCTGTCGAGGGGGCAGTTAAACTGGCTCGTCATGCCACCGGCAAGCCGAACGTGATCGTCTTCCAGGGCAGCTTCCACGGGCGCACGGTTGGCACGATGTCGCTGACCACTTCTAAGACTATCTACCGCGCTGGCTACCAACCACTCATGCCGGGGGTGTTTGTCGCACCCTACCCCTACGCGTACCGCTTCGGATGGGACGAAGAACGCACCAGCACATGGTGTCTGGACGAGCTGGAATTCCTGCTCGCCACCCAGACCGCCCCAAACGAGACTGCCGCCATTCTGGTCGAGCCAGTGCTGGGGGAGGGCGGTTATGTGGTGCCGCCCGCCAGATTCCTGGCGGGGCTGCGCCATGTCTGCGACCGGCACGGGATGCTGCTGATTGCCGACGAGATCCAGTCCGGCATCGGGCGCACCGGGCGCTGGTTGGCCTGTGAGCATTTTGACCTGCGAGCGGACATTATCACCGTGGCGAAGGGTCTGGCGTCCGGGCTGCCCATCTCCGGGGTTTTCAGCAGCCTGGAGCTGATGGAAAAGTGGCTGCCCGGATCGCATGGGGGCACATTCGGCGGCAATGCGCTGGCGGCCGCGGCGGGCGCAGCCACCATCCGTGCCATCCAGGAGGATGGCATGCTGGCAAACGCCAGCCAGCAGGGGGAATATCTCATGCGTGATCTGCGCGAGCTGCAGTCCCGCCATGACGTCATCGGTGATGTGCGCGGCCTGGGATTGATGGTGGGGGTCGAGTTCCGCTCCCCGGACGGCAAGCCTGATAAGCACGCTGCCAAAGCAGCCGTGCAGACCTGCCTGGAGAACAAGCTGATGCTGCTGACCTGCGGCCCATGGGATAACACCATCCGCTTCATCCCGCCGCTGAACGTCAGCCGGGAGCAGGTCGAACGGGCGTTGGAGATCTTCGAGAGCTCTCTGCCGTAAGCTGTTGAACGGTTGGAAAGAGAAGAGCGGCTGTGCGAGCCGCTCTTTTTTATATCGCTATCTGATTGCCATCTGGGTCGCTGATCAGCAGCGCTCCGTTTGAGCCTTCCCTGGTATCTAATTCAGCGGCGGAAACACGGTCGAGCAGCACCTGGCGAGGGCCAGCATCCGGGACCGCAATCTGGAAATAGCCTAACCCGACTGCCTGTGGTGGGGGAGCGGGGGCACCGATGCCTGCCCAGACGTTCAATCCGAGGTGGTGGTGGTAACCACCCGCGGAGACGAACAGCGCTCCCGGGTAGCCGCGCAGTGTGACCTCGAAGCCGAGCAGCTCGCAGTAGAAAGCCTCAGCCCGTGCCAGGTCTGAGACGTGCAGGTGCATATGCCCGATATCGGTCCCCGGGTGGATGCCGTTCCAACCCGGGCTGGCATCTCGCAGCAATCCTTCTGCATCCAGGGGGTCGGTCGCCATGGCAATTTCATTGTCCAGCCGCGGCCATTCTGCGCGCGGCCGGTCTGCATACAGCTCCAGACCGTTGCCATCCGGGTCTGCCAAGTAGATCGCCTCGCTGACCAGATGGTCCGCCGCGCCTTGCAGCGGGTAGCGCTGCTCGAGCAGGCGGCGCAGTAAGGCGCCCAGGGAGGGGCGGTCCGGCAGGCGGATGGCAGCGTGGTACAGCCCGGTAGTTCGCGGTGGTTTGGGCTGTGCGTTGGGGATGGCTTGAAGCAGGATCAGCGCATCTGTACTTTCGGATGGAGCGAGTTCGGCCGCTTGCCCGTCTTGCTGGGTTACCTGGAAGCCCAAGAAGCCGCCGTAAAATTCCAATGCATTGTCCATGTCGGATACTTTGAGCTGGATGCGCCCGACGTGTGTATATGTCGGTAATACGTATGTATTCATAGCTACCAATTATATCTACTTTTACAGGGATGAAATTTGGGGGGTCATTGGGAGGTGCCGTGACTGGTGGCAGATGAGGCAGGTAAGGTCTGAGCGTCTGCCAGCATCTAACAATTGAATAAAATTGGATAAGCGGGTGAGTCCTTCACCCGCCTACCCGTTAACAAGGAGACCGTGAGGTAAGAACAGGAAGAATGTCAATATATAGTATATATTATATTGACAATACCTGTATATTATGATAGAGTTGATTTAAATTGATGAATATATGCAACCAATGTGAATATTCCAGCATCTAATAATATAGCGGAACATTTCCCTCTCTAACGCTGAATTGAAATCATAATAGATGCGCAGCTCTGGGGCAGGGCTAACGTTCCGAGAAATCACGACAAGGAGCATGACATGGATAACGGAAACAAGAATGGAAATAGGGTTTACGCAGCCAGCGAGCTGTTTGAATTGGATGAAATGGAGCGCCCCGTACAGGTTGGCAGCCACCGGCTGGAGGCGGCAATCGTTGCCGAGCCGCTCGACCATACACATGCAGCCGGAGATCCTATCGCAGATGATGCGATCGAGAACGCAGTGTGGGATATGCTGCATAATTTTGGCGAAGATCCGCGGCGTGATGGGCTGTTGAATACCCCTAAGCGGGTGCGCAAGATGTACCGCGAGCTGCTTTCCGGCTACGACACCGATCCTGTGGCCCTGATCAACAACGCCATCTTCGACGTGGACTATGACGAGATGGTGGTGGTGAAGGATATCGAGCTGCAGAGCATGTGCGAGCACCACCTTCTGCCGTTCGTCGGCAAGGCGCACGTCGCCTACCTGCCAGATGGCAAAGTGCTCGGTTTATCCAAGATACCGCGCATCGTAGATATGTTTTCCCGCCGCCTGCAGGTGCAGGAACGGCTGACCACTGAGGTTGCCAATTTCCTCGAAGAAGTCATCCAGCCGCGCGGTGTGGCTGTGGTCATCGAAGCCGCTCATATGTGTTCAACCCTGCGCGGCGTAAAGAAAGCCGATGCACGCATGGTCACCCAGACCCTGCGCGGTGAGTTCAAGACCGACCCCGAGCTGCGCCAGGAGTTCATGGCGCATATCAACCGCCGCTCCACCCAGGAGCTGTACTAATATGCCGAACTTACTGGAAGATGGCGAGATTAACCACCGCCTGTCTGAGCTGGATGGCTGGCAGGTAGAGGATGGCATGCTGGTGAGAACTTTCATCTTGCCATCCTTCGCCCATGCCGTGCTGATGGTCGGTGCGATTGGACAGCTGGCTGAGGCCGCCGACCATCATCCCGACCTGCGGCTGTTCAGCTACAAGCGCCTGACGGTCTCCCTGGTGACACACAGCGCCGGAGGCCTGACTGAGAAGGATTTCGACCTGGCAGAGCAGATCCAGTCCCTCCCGCAGCGCAAGCCGAAGTTATAATAAGGAATAGGAATCGTGATAATACCAACAACTCTCCATCCAATAAGGGATGAGACAGGGATATCACCCAACCCGACCTCAGGATCAATTCCGAATTTATATCTCGATAGGGCTGCACTCCATGCAAAATTATGATTTTTCTGACCGGGTCGTCCTTGTGACCGGCGCAAGCGGCAACCTCGGGCGGGCGGTCCTGGAAGCCTTCCATTCCGCCGGATGTAAGGTGATCGCGGTAGATTACCAGACCGGAAAAATGGCCGCGCTGTTCCCCTGGCTGGTCTCTTCGCCAGACACCTACCTGGCAGAGGGTATGGATGTTACCCAACCTGACCAGGTGCAGAGCCTGGTGCGCGAGAGCCTGGATCGATATGGTCGCATCGATGTCCTGGTCAACACAGTCGGCGGCTACCGGGCAGGCACTCCGGTGCACGAGACCCCACTGGAGACCTGGGAATATATGATGAACCTGAACGCCCGCTCGGCTTTCACCGTCAGCAGGGCGGTCATCCCCCATATGCTGTCTCAGGGTTGGGGCAGGATCATCAATATCGCATCCTCCGCGGCCTTGAAAGGGGCTGCCAACAGCGCCGCCTATTCAGCAGCCAAGAGCGCCGTGGCACGTCTGACGGAGAGCATGGCGGCGGAGTATAAGCGCCAGGGGATCAACGTTAACGCCATTATCCCGGGCACGATTGATACCCCGCAGAACCGGGAGGCAATGCCGGATGCCGATTACAGCCAGTGGGTTTCGCCCCACGTGCTAGCCCGTGTGATCCTGTTCCTGGCTTCTGAGGACGCGGACCCGATCAGCGGCGCATTGCTGCCGGTCTACGGCAAGAAATAATCCCATGCCAGGTGAATACCGCCTGGGATGTTGAGAACAGGGCTTGCAGAAAATACTGCAAGCCCTGTTCAATTAATTGTGGCTCCGTGTGCGGTTACATCTTATGGCGATGCACCGGTCAGGCGCGGGTAGTAGTATGCCAGGATGTCCCGGGCGGGCTTGCCGTTCACCGAGGCTGACTTATCCTGCAAAGCAGCTGGTGGGTAGTAGCCGCGGCTGATAAAGCCATCGATCCAGGTGCGCGAGTTGGCAACCGAGAGCAGGGCGCGGTAGATATCCGCCTGCTCCTGCAGGTCGAGCGGGATGCCGGGAAAGTCCGCGGCGGGCTGCTCCAGGGCAGCCAGCGGCAGGCAGCCACCCGCTGGGTCGGGCAGGCAGGCCGTGCCTGCGCCATCCGCTGAGGCATAAGCCGGAGCCAGAATAAGCGGTTTATCGAAGCGCAGTCTCAGCGGCAGCAGGGCGGCATCCACCAGCCGGGCGGCCTCGGCCTCCATTTCCTCCTGGGTAGCATCCGGGCGGCTGGTGAGCGGCTCGGAAAAGAGCAGGTAGATGCCATCCACGCTGTCTAGGAACGGCGGTGCGCCTACCACGGCCTGCGAAAACGGCATTGCCCACCAGATCTGCCCGTTGTAGCGCTGCCGAACCTGGGCGATCATCTCTCGCCAGCGGGTTTCAGAATCGGCAGGCACACCGGAGGGAGACCCGTCCGCCAGGCGTCCTGCGGGCATGGCCGGCTCCACCCAGCTCCCGCCAATGACCAGCGCCTGGGCATCGCTGCGAGAGGCAAGGTCGGCATGGTGCAGGATGAACTTGCTGTACTGGTCGAACCAAACCACCCACCAGGGGAAGTCTCGCCTGGCTTCTGCCCACCACGCCTGGTAGGGTCCTTCGAAACCAGGGGTGGGGAAAATGCCGATATTCTGGCCGCGCTGGCGTCCTTCGGCGATGAAATCGGTCAGGTCGAACCAGAAGGCATCCCTCCCGGCGACGATCTCCAGGATCGGCGGCGAGCTGCGGGTATACGACCAGGTCGGCGCCAGTACAGTCCAGTTCCCTCCCGCCAGGATTACCTCGTCCATGATATTGGCTTTTAGTGGCGTCCAGGAGGGGTGGTCGCGCGCCTGCCATTCCACCCCGGCAGCATAATCCGGACCGCGCGTGGCGATCTCCACTCCCGGCGGCTGGGCGCTAGCAGAGGCCGGGTCGTACCAGGCCCAGGAACTCACATCCACCCGCACTTCCTGATAATCCGGACCGGTGGAGACTTGGTTGCCTTGCGCAAAGGGACCGCTGGTCTGGGCATCATCAGCGGCGCCGCACTGGGCGTTGCGGCATACCCTGTATCCGAGCGTGTCGATGATCTCCAGCGGGCTGTTGAGCACATATACCCAGCGGTTCTCGGAGAGCTTCCACAACGGAAGGGGCTCCGTCCAGCCATACAGCGGGTTGAGCTGGATCGAGATCTGGTCTCCGGGAGGCGTCGATCCCGGTACGTTGACATCGAATGCCAGCGAGCCTGTCTCGGAGGTCGACCAGCTTGCCAGGGTGTCGGAGATAACTGTTCCTCCGTCGGGCACGATCAGCTGGCGCAGAGAGCTGCTGGGGAGCACCTCCGCATTCCAGAAGCCGTCTCCCATGGTGTAAAGGTAGCGGATGTCTGCCCCGGCGGGTAGCATCAGGCTGATCGTATAGCGGTTGCCGGGCAGCGGGGTGAGCTGCGGCATGCGCGACGCCAGGCTGCTGAAACCGCCGGAGAGGTCGGCAAATGTATTGCCCAGTTGGTACAGGTTGCCTCCCAACCGCACCGGCACAGCCGGGGTTGTGTTCTCCGGGGCGCTCATTTCGAAGACCACCTCAACCTGTACGGACGGGTTGAGGGTGAAGTCGGCAAAGGTGGTCGATTCAGGTGCTACCAGCGCGCCCTGCTGGAACGTGCGGTAGCCGCCGTCCAGCGCATAGCCGACCAAATTGTGCGTCCCCGGCGGCAGCCCCTCGATGATGAATGTGCCGTCCGAGCGGCTCAGCGCCTGGGAGCCTCCGGCAGCGATCAGCAGGTTGGCAATCGGCTGCTTGGTGCGCGAATCGATGGCCGTCCCCATAATCCTGCCAGACGGGCTGTCGAAGCTGGTATCCGTCCAGCGGCTGACTACATCCTGCACGGCACCCGGTCCCTGGACGTGGAACAGCCGGTAGCGCACCTGGCGACCGTCGGAGGTGTGCTCGCCGACCGGCGCTTCGTTTGTCTGGCGGGAGTAGCGGTATTTAACCACCGAGCCGAGCGGGAACTGCAGGCTGGTGGTGAAGATGCGCCCCTCCTGCGGCTCCATCGGGTTCGCCTGAGCGCTGAGCGCCAGTCCGGTCACTTCTTCCAGGATGTTAATGAAAACCGGCTGTCCGGGCGGGGTGTTCTCAGGCACCTGCACCTGGAAGAAGACCTCTGCGTATTCCACCGTCAAGGCTTCCTCCGGCTCGGGCTCGATGTCTTGCTCAACGGCAGTCTGCATTGTCGGTGTAGGTCCCGGGTTGGGGAGTACGGACGAGCAGGCTGCCAGCGAGATGAGCATGAGCACGGAGAGGAGGGATTGAATAAGGGTTATCGAGCGGTTGTGGGTCGGTTTCACACGGTCACCCCCGATTGGATGATCTGCAGCAGCAGCTCAAGGTTTGGCACCCTGGCGACCGGCAGTCGGATATTGGCTTTTCCCTGGAATGCCAGGACGAGCATACCTGCCTGGACGTCTATCGAATCGATATCCGACCAGGGGATCGAACGGTGTTTGCCCTCATGGTCTTCCAGCATCAGCTCTTCCCGGCGGATGGCAATAGGTCCGAAGTATAGTGTCTTGTCTTCTATGAAAGCCTGGCGCAGACCGGGCAGCAGGCGCGGGTACAAATTGGCCTTGATGCGCGTCAGCAGCTCAGGCAGGTCGTCCAGCGAGTTATCCAGCCTGACCGGCGCGTCCACTGTTGGATACAGGACAGCCTGGTGGTGGGTGCGCAGCCCTATTCCGAGCAGGCGCGTCTGGACAGAGCCAGTGCTGACGCCGGATAGGTCTCCCCAGGCGTACTGCTTACGGCGGGAAAGACGGATGCGCACCCCGTGCTTGTGCACGGCGACATGCCGCTGGCTGCGCACCAATCCCAGCAAGACGACAATGCACAGCACCAGGAATGCCACTCCCGATAGCAGGTACCAGGGGCGGCTCCAGACCTGGACTGCTGCCGGACCGTAATTGCTGGCAGCATACTGCGCCCGGTAGATGCCATACCCGAGCGGCGCCAGGACCGCCAGCACGCCCAATACCAGTGCAGCCCTATAGCTGCGTCCGGAAAAGGGCCGGCTGCGGTAGTCCGCTACCTGTGGACCGAGTGATTTAGAGCGTGCAGGCATCTTTTATCCAGCTATGCAATTCTTATGCCAGACGGTAAGATTCTTATTCATCTCTCCCGGTCAAACCGGTTTGAAGTGCAGGATATCCTCGATGCTTCCCTGGCGCTCGTTAGCCGGTTTGAAAACCGCTTCCACCGGCATACCGATGCTGATATCCTGCGGGTCCACTTCGCCCAGCAGGTGCACCAGCCCGCCGTCGCCGATACGGATCATCGCCACGATGCGCGGCTCTTCCAGCGGACTGCCGTCATAACCGGAATACAGCAGGGTGAAGGTGTGCACCTCGCCCTGGGTGCCGGCATCCACCCACTCATCCAGTTCGCCCAGGCACCTCTCGCAGAAGATGCGTCCCGGCACGTATGTAAAATCACAGCGCGGGCAGTGCGTGCCGAGGATACGCCCTTCATCCTTCAAGGCGCGGAAGAAACGCTCGCCTGCCAGACCATATGTATAGCGGCTGGTTACCGGCAGGTCTCCCTGCCAGGCTGCCGGGGAATTATAGTCACGCTTCAGCAGGCTCATTTCTGCTCCTCCTGGCTTGTTATGGGTTTGAAATAGCGGATATCGGTGACCGCCCCCTGACGCTCACCTTCCGGCTTCCAGACAGCCTGGACGCGCATGCCGATGTGCACTGCCTGGGGATCGATCTCACCCAGCATGTGCATGATGCCGTGCAGTGGGGAGGCGCCGTCGATCTCGATCACCGCAGGTATCTCAGGCTCGGTAATGCGCTGCACATCCCAGGTGACATAGCACAGCGAGAATGTGTTGACCGTGCCGGTGTCCTGCAGTGGCACGTAATGCTGCATGGGGCGGAAGCACCACTCACAGACCGTGCGCGGTGGGATGACCGTCTTGCGGCAGGTGGCGCAGTATGCACCCAGCAGGAGGCCGTTTTTCAGCCCTGCCAGGTAGCTTCCGATGGCTGCGCCGGTATCCCAGGCGAAATCGCCTTTCAGCTCGTCGTGATGGAACAGCACATTGCCTTGGGTGAAATCATCCTCGCTCAGCGCCGTCCCGGGGAAATCATCTATCTTCGATGTCATATTAACCTCCTGCTTCACCGCAGAGGTCGCAGAGAGCGCGGAGTGGTTTAATAAAAAGGATTCTCTGCGATCTCAGCGTTCTCAGCGGTGAAATATTATTATCGTCCCATGATGACCACGGTGCCGACCTGCATCAGGTCGCCCCAGGCCTGGGCGATGCCCCGCCGTGGGTCAGCCGGGTACCTGCCGGCGCCGGCCTCACCGCGCAGCTGCCAGTACAGCTCGGCGATCTTCATCAGCCCGGCAGCCGCGATCGGGTTGCCCACGCCCAGCAGCCCGCCGGACGGGCACACCGGCAGGTCTCCATCCGGGGCGGCGGTGCCATCCGCGTACATCTCGGCGGCGCGCCCGCGTTCGGCGAGCTGCAGGCCTTCCAGATGGTGCAGGGCTTTGTAATCGAAGGGATCGTATGGCTCAGCGATGTTGATCTCCTTGCGCGGCTCTTTGATGCCGGCCATGTCGTACGCCATGCGGGCCGCGTATTCCACGTAGCGCGGGTAAACCAGGTCGCGGTTGGTCCAATAGGCGGTATCCAGGTTCCAGCCCACACCTTCGATCCAGACCGGCTTATCGGTGATGCGTTTGGCAACGTGCTCAGCTGCCAACACCACTGCCACCGCACCATCGCTGACCGGGCTGACATCGAAGCGCTGCACCGGCCAGGCCAGCACTTCGGAGTCGAGCACATCCTGGACGGTGATATCCGCATCCCCCAGCAGGGCGCAGGGGTGATTGGCGGCGTTGCGCTTGTGCTGCACCGAGACCCGGGCGATATCTTCTTTGGCGATGCCGTAGGTGCTCATATAGCGGTTCATCTCCAGGGCGAAGATCCACAGCAGGTTGGGCTTCAGCGGTCTTTCGGTGGTATGGTCGAAGATGGTCAGGAATGCCGCCTGGGCGTGCGGGTAGAAGCTGGACATCTTCTCTTCCGCCACCACCAGAACGACGTCGAACATTCCCGAAGCCACGTGGTACCAGCCCTGGATGGGTGCAAAAACACCAGTCCCGCCGCCGACGTAGGAGCGCATATAGGGTTTGCCCCATCCCCCGGCGCCATCGCTCAAGTACTCGCCGTTCAGGTGTACACCGTCGAACGAGTCGGGCGCGGTCCCCATGCAGACGGCTTCGATATCGTCCATGGTCATCTCGCAGGAGTCCAGCGCCATGCGCGACGCCTGCCAGGAGAGCTCTTTGCCGGTCTCCAGGGCGCGGCGCACGAACTTCGTCATCCCCGCCCCGACCACAGCTACTTTTCTCATTCCCATATGATGCTCCTTTTTCACCGCAGAGAGCGCGGAGAACGCAGAGTTTCTCTTAATTTTTTTTAATACCGAACACACCCGATATCAGACGTGCAACCCTAATCCAATGTGCCAGGAGGCGCATCAGGAAACTTGTACACCAAACGAACAATACCGTGCTTCAATATCTGAACGTTGAAGTTGATCAATAACCCAACGGGACAACCGGAAAGCTTAAGGTATGACATCACTTGGGCTCGATGGACTGGGAGGATATTATCGACCGCCTTGATCTCTACGATGACACTGCCATCTACGAGAAGGTCGAGGCGGTATCCACAGTCCAGGTAGATCTTCCGGTATATTATTGGCAGAGGCTGTTGGTGTGAGACTATCAATCCGTCGTTCCGTTAGCTCGTAGAGCAGGCAAGCCTCATAAGCCGATTCAAGCAGACCTGGTCCCAGCTCTTTATGGACACTTATTGCTGAGCCAATTATGGAATTTGTTATTTTATTGAGCCTCACTGCCTCATCGTTCATAATATAACTCTGCGCACTCTGCGAACTCCGCGGTGCAACTAATTCGCGAGTATTGCGACGGCCCCGCTGGTGGTGGGGACTCCGCGCCAGGACTGCACCAGCCCGACCTCTACATCTTCCAGCTGGCGCGGACCGGCCTGTCCACGCAGCTGCTGCACGGCTTCCAGGGCACGTACCAGCCCGGTGGCGTCCAGGAAATGACCCACCCCCAAACTGCCGCCCGAGACGTTGACCGGGAAATCGCCGTCCGGATAGGTCAGCCCGTCATAGGTCAGCTCGCCGGCTTCGCCCGGACGGAATATCCCCAGCGCCTCCAGCGATTGCAGTTCCTTATAGGCGTAAGTGTCATCCACTTCGGCAAAATCTACCGCCTGCAGCGGGCTGCGGATGCCCGCCTGGCGGTACGCCATCTGGGCAGCCATATGGATATAGCCTGCCTGCCCCCACTGGCGAGATTCCAGAGAAGGTGCGCCGTTGCACCAGCCCATCCCCAGGATCCAGATGGGCGTATCGGTCAGGGCGGTGGCTCTTTCCTCCGAGGCCAGCACCATCACCACCGCGCCGTCCGCCTCTTGTGAGGCTTCATGCCTACCCAGCGGCCAGGAGAGTGGTCCTCCCGCGAACACGTCCTCGACATCCAGGTCGGCGGCATACGAGGCCAGCGGGTTGTTGAGGGCGTTGAAGCGGTTCTTGACCACTACGGAGGCGCATTCGTGCGGGCTGGTGAGCGTCTCGAACAGGTAGCGGTTCATCTCCAGACCGGCGATGAAATGCGAGTTCAGCCGCAGCGGGCGGTTGAGCACCGGGTCCTGTGCGTAAGCAGTCACCTCCGGCAGGGTCAGCAAGTTGGAAGCCTTGCTGTGCCCTTCCACCGCCACCAGATCGAACTGCCCGGTGCGCACCAGCATATAGGCGGTCGCCAGCCCGTGCAGGCCGTCTCCGGTGATGGTCTGCACCGGTTTAAGCGCCGCGCCGAGCTGGTCGGGCGTGTATTCATCGAAGATGCTGGTGCCCTCGTGGAAGTCCTCGGCAACCGTGACGAAGCTCTGCACGTCCCGGCGTGGGTCGACGCCTGCATCGCTGTAAGCGCGCAGCGCCGCCTCATAGATCATCTCTTTGTACGATTGGTCGGGTGTCGTAGGCCGGAACCCGGCCCAGCCCACCCCGACGATGGCAACCCTTTCACTCATATACAGACCTCCTTCTCATGTCGAGACGAACTCTGATTTACCAGCCTCGGCTCTCCCGGGGGCTTTGCCCTTGAACTGGCTGGATATTACGAATATACGGGAGAATGCTCTCATAAAAGATCCTTTAGTGTGGAAATTGCTGAGAGGTGCTCCCCGATGTGGGATGCTGGTGGATTGGCAGCCGTCAGGCTTCGAGACGCCTGCTCCTGGCACGTCCGGCAATAGCAGCCATGGCGATGCTCAGGAAGTACAGGATGATCAGCGGAGCCATGACGACCATCATGCTGAATGGGTCGATGGTGGGGGTGATCATGGCTGCCGCTACTGCGACGATCACCATTGCCAGCCGCCACTGCTGTCTGAGCAGACCCGCGCTGACGAACCCCAGCGATGCCAGGACGTAGATGATCAGCGGGAACTCGAAGGCTGCCCCGATCCAGAACAGCAGGCTGGTGACAAAGCCTACATACGAGGAAGGGCGCGGGATGGTCGGGATCTCCATAAATGTGAGCAGGAAGGGCAGAGCAGTCGGCAGCATGAAGAAATAAGAGAACAGCACGCCGGCAACAAAGAAAATTAATACCAAGGGGATGGCAATCAGCCCAAACTTGCGTTCCCTGACATGCAGCCCCGGGGCCGCGAACAGCCAAATCTCGAAAGCAATATACGGCAGCGCCAGGACGAAACCGGACAGTAGCGATACACGCATGAACACGCCCAGCGGCTCGGTGACGTCGATCGCCTGCAGCTCCCCGATCCCGCCGATGGGCTGTGCCAGCAGGTCGATGATCTCGGTGGCGAAGGCGAAAGACAGGCTGGTGGTGACGATCAGGAAGATGGTGGCGCGCAGCAGGTGTTTGCGCAGCGCGTCCAGGTGTTCCAGCAGACCAGCCGGGTTCTCCATGGTCTTGGAGAAGGTGTCCGGCAAGGGCTCGTCTTCCGGTTCTTCGGTCAGGAACTGCTTTATGGTTATGTATGTGTTGGAGAACCAATCGCCGATCTTGCGAAATATCCAGAAAATGAAGCGGAAGGGGGCGGTGATGAAGCGCCAGATGCGGCGGAGAGTTTTTCGCATAGGTTAACCAGATCAGGTCAGCGCTTCGTCCGTGTTGCTGCCATGGCTGGCAGCCTGCTCGCCCGACAGCTCTGGCTCGTCATCTGATTCCGGCTGCTCGACCTGTGCAGATTTCTTATCCGCGGGTGACTCAATCGTGGGCTGCGTCTCATCCGCCCCCGGCTGTTCCGGTTCGGTCGGTGTCGCGGCTTCGAGCGCTTGCTGGGAAGTGCTGGCGCCGGATTTGTATGGCTCGCTCCATGAGCCGGCGTCGCCTGAAGGGCGCATATCAGTATTAGCAGCTTGCATGTGTTCCGGCTTGCCGATCGTGGGTGGGGGGGTCGTCCAGGCGGAGAGATCGCCGCCTTGGGCAGCGCCTGCGGGGTCACCTGCTTCGTCGCCAGATGTGCCGCCCGGAGTGCCGCCCGGAGTGCCGCCTGGTTCGTCCCCAGCAGTGTTGCCCGGAGTGCCGCCTGGGGTGCCAGCCAGCGCACCCTGCAGCGTTTTGTCCAGATCATCGATACCCAGCTGGCTTTTGAGCGAGGACTGGCTAGGGAGCTGTTTTGTGAGGTCCTCCAGGGCCGCTTCCTTCATCATGCGGTTGGGCAGGTTGCGGATCTCGCGTGAAGCATCCTGCACCACACGCCAGGTCTCGGAGCTGACGATCGTGCGCAGGGTGCGACCGATCGTCCTGCCGGCCTTGACCATGTCCTTGGGACCCAGGACGATCAAGGCGATGATCAATATGAAAACGAGCTCGAGCGGACCGATGCCGAGGATATCCATTGATGGAAATCAAGTCTCTAAGTAGCGCTGCAGAGACTGGGTGATCTCATTCTGAAGGTTTGCCAGGCTGCCTAGCACCCCGTTTACAAATCGCGGGGTGCTCTCAGAGCCGAATACTTTCGCCAGCTCGACTGCCTCATTGATGGCGACTTTGACCGGGGTTTTCTGGTAAACCGCAAACTCCCATAGGGCGATGCGGATAATATTGCGGTCGATGGTTGCCACCTGGTCGAGCGGCCATTCCGGGGCATGGACGGCGATGAACTCGTCCAACGCGGTCGCCAGCGGCAGCACACCGAAGATGATCTGGTGAGCGAAGGCAGCCAAACTATCGTCAAGATTGGCGTCGGCAACACGCTGCTCCCACACTTCTCCGGGTGGGTGGTCAGCTATGTCAATTTCGTAAAGTGCCTGCAGGGCAATACTGCGCGCCCTGGTACGGGGTTTCATCTGCTGTCAGACCTCTGAATTCTCAGGATAATCGATGTCTTCGATGTGTATGTTGATCCGTCCGATTTCCATGCCGATCAGCTCGGAGATTGCCCGACTGACGTCGCGCTGGACATTCCGGCTGACATCCCGGATGTTCACCTCGTTCTCGAGCACCAGGTAGATGTCCGTAGAGACAGTGTTATCGCGGATGTTGATCAGCACACCCTCACCGTAGCCGCGCCGGAACAAGTGGTTCACCCGTGCCGGGACCGGCCCTAGGCGGCTGACACCCTCCACCTGCAATGTTGTCAGGCGCACTGTAGTCAGCAGCACATCCGGTGCAATGGTCGTTCTCCCTTTATCGATCAAGTCATCCATCCTGCCTCCAGCTCACCGCCCCAATAATGACATTATTATAGCTCAAGAGCCTGTCCGGTACCCCTACATCCAAGGATGTCATCTACGATGATTACATCATCATCATTCCGCCGTCGACGCTGAGCACCTGCCCTGTGATATAGCTGGCTTCGTCCGAAGCGAAGAATGCCACCGCGTAGGCGATCTCCTCCGGCTCTCCCATGCGCCCCAGCGGGGTCAGGTTGAGCATATACGATTTCAGCTCCTCCGGTAAGTCCACGGTCAGGGCGGTGGGCACAAACCCGGGGGCAACCGCGTTCACGGTGATCTGCCGGGAGGCGACTTCGCGCGCCAGCGCCTTGGTGAACCCGATCAGCCCGGCTTTGGAGGCAGAGTAATTAGTCTGCCCGGCCTGACCTGCCAGCCCGGAGACGGAAGAGATGTTGACAATGCGCCCGTAGCGCTGCTTCATCATCGGGCGGATGATCGCCTTAGAGCAGTTCCAGGCACCCTTCAGGTTGACGTTGATCACCGCCTCGAAATCCTCCTCGCCCATGCGCATGATCAGGTCATCGCGGGTGATGCCGGCGTTGTTGACCAGGATATCCACCTTGCCGAAGCGTTCCAGCGCCTTATCGATCATCGCTTTGGCGCTCTCCAGGCTGGCGACGTTCACTTCGACCGCCATCGTCTGGCGTCCGGTGCTCTGGGCGACCTCTGTGGCTGTGCTTTGTGCGGACTCCAGCATGAGGTCGGCCAGGATCACATCGGCGCCGCGTTCTGCCAGCTCTTCGGTGATCGCCCGGCCGATCCCTCGTGCGGCTCCGGTGACAAGTGCAACTCTGCCTTCCAGGCTCATCTTGGTTTCCTCCGTTGGTGTTGGGTTTGGCGAAGCTTCCGACGCAGGTTCGCGTCCAGCCGATTATACCGCGAAATACTGAGGGGAACTCACCGCTCGCATGGCCTGGGGCAGATAGGACTGGCAGTCCTTCGTAAAAAGCTATCGATACAGACTGGCGGGAGAGCAATCGATCCGGAACGCCAATGGGCGGTGACAGGACTGCCGGTCCTGGCTATATCCGTAATCACCCATTAGCCTCCACCAGCTTGATTTCTTTCTACAGCCAGCATGGCTACATCATCGAACGGTTCACTGTCACCCCGGAAATCTGCCAGGCTGGCACAGATGCGTTCGACCAGCGTGCTCGCCGACTACTCCGCCTGAAGCTGCCGCCTCCAGCATGCGCTCACGACCGTAAAACTCCCCGTTCGCATTCTGCGTATCGATTACCCCATCCGAGTGCACCAGCAGCAGCTCGCCCACCGCCAGCTCTGCCCGCCGCACGAAGAAATCTACCTGCTGCTGGATGCCGATCGCCGGACCGCTGGGAGGCAGGCTCTCCTGCAGCTGCCCGCCCTTGAAGATCAGCGGCGGGTTGTGACCGGCATTGATATAGCAGATCTCGCTCCTTGCGGGGTCGATCACGCCCATAAACAGGGTCGCGAACAAGGCGTCTGGATGTGTCTGGCAGACGTAGTCGTTAGTGCGGCAGATTGCCTTTTCCAGGTATTCTGCAGGATCGTCTGTACCATCCTCATCGAACCCACCCGCGCAGGTGATGAAGCTCTCTGCATTCATGAATGCCCGCAGCAGACTGCGATACAGCGCCATATACAACGCCGCCCCGACGCCTTTATCGGCGACGTCGCCGAGGAAAAAGCCGTAGCGTCCATCCGGCAGGTGGAAGACGTCGTAGAAATCACCCGCCACTTCCCGGGCAGCCCTGAAATGGGCGACCATCGCCCATCCGGCGATATCTGGCAGCTCTCCGGGGAGGAACCCGTGCTGGATCTGGTGCCCGATCTCTAATTCCCGCTCCAGGCTTTGCAGGTGCACCTTTTCCAGGTCCCGCAGACGCTTGCGCGCCAGACCGGCCTTCAATCGGGCGTTGAGGATAGCCGGGTTGAACGGCTTCGGCAGGTAGTCGTCGGCTCCCAATTCTATCCCTGTTACTACGCTGGACATGTCTGCCATGGCGGATACGATCACCACCGGGAGATCGCGCCATGCCTGCTCGCTCTTCATCCGCTGCAGCACTTCGAACCCGTCCATCTCAGGCATCATCACATCCAGCAGGATCAGGTCGAGCTGCCCTTCGGCGATCCTGTCCAGGGCTTCCAACCCATTGGAAGCTGTGATCGTCTCGTAGTCGAGATCTTCCAGCTCCTGTACCAGCAGGTCGACGTTCAGCGGTTCATCATCGACGACCAATATGCGCGGGCGCTCACTCATATCTCTTGCTCGCTCCGTTTGACGTTCGGGGTAGTGCGCCTCAGTCACTCAGCCGGTCCGGTCTGCTACGAGCTCTTCCTGCGGCTGGTTCGGGTCTTCATACTTGAGAGGGATCGTGAGCGTGAACGTCGAGCCTGACCCCTGCTCGCTTTCGGCGGTCAGCTCACCACCCAGGAGCCTTGCCAGGCTGCGGCTGATCGAAAGACCCAACCCGGTACCGCCATATTGGCGTGTCGTGCTGCTGTCGCCCTGCTGGAATTCTTCGAAGATTTGCTCCATAGCGGACGGAGATATGCCGATCCCGCTGTCACGGACGACGAGTGCAATGCTGCTATCCAGATGCTTTGCGGATACCTTTATCATTCCCTTGGTTGTGAACTTGGCCGAGTTTCCCAACAGATTGAGCAGGATCTGCTTGAGCTTCTCCTGATCTGAGTAGATCGCCGGCAGGTTTGGAGGGATCTCCGAGACCACCTGCACTTTGTCCTGCCGGATCAGCGGCTGGGTGGTCATGAGCGCCATTTCGATCAGCGGCTTGATCTGGAAGCTGCTTAGCTTCACATCCATGCGCCCGGCCTCGATCTTGGAGATGTCCAGCACCGAGTTGATCAAGCTCAGCAGGTGCTCGGCGCTGACCTGAACTTTGTCTAGATTGTCTAGCTGTGCCTGCGGGAGAGTATCCTTGCCTTTGCGCTGCACGATGCGGGTGAACCCGATGATGGCGTTGAGCGGTGTGCGCAGCTCGTGGCTCATATTTGCCAGGAATACACTCTTTGCTTCATTCGCCCGGATGGCCTCCTGGCGGGCGCGCAGCAGCTCGCTGATATCATGATAGATGGCGATAAACCCGGTATGCGTGCCATCTACGTAAACCGGCAGCCCCATCACTTCGACATCCACCATCGTACTGTCTTTGCGTGTCCGTCGGGTGATCACGTGCAGACGGTTCTCTGCGATAGCCTGTTGGGAATAGGCAACTGCCTCCTGGTAGAGCTTCTCATCCTTGGCGATCAGTGTATCCAGGTTTCTGCCGATGGCCTCGTCGGCGCGGTACCCGAACAGCCGCTCGGCGGCCGGGTTCCAGCCGGTAACATCTGCATTTCTGTTGATGAGCACGATGGCTGCCGGACTGTAGGCAATGATCTTTTCGTAGTACAGCTTGCGGCGTTTGATCTCATCGAACAGGCTGGCGTTGCGGATAGCCGTACCAACATTTGCTGCGATAGTGCTCAGCAGGCGCACGTGGTCTTCGCTGAAACGCCCCTCTGCCTGAGTGTTCTGCACGCTGATCACACCGATGGCTTCGCCCTTGGAGATGATCGGCACGCCCAGGTACGAGCTGGCGGGTCTGCCCATCATTTTTGTGCCCAGTTCAGTCAGCCTGCCGCCGATATCGCTGTTGATCAGCAGCGGTTCGCCGCTTAACAGGATTTTGCTGGTCAGCCCTTGCCCGTACTCGATGCTGGTATATTCTTCACCGTAGTTGTAAGGGAAATTGATGAGATTGGTCTCCCTGTCCCAAAGCGCAATGTACACGATATCGGCATTGAAGATCGTGCGCATCTGCTCTCCGGTCAGCTCAATCAGCGCATCCAGATCGATCTCTGCAACCAGCGCCTGGCTGACTGTGTTCAGGGTTGCCAGCTCTACCGCTCGGTGTGCAGTCACTTCCAGCAAGCGCTGTGTCTCTGCGAAAAGGCGAGCGTTCTCGATGGCAATGCTGGCGCTGTTTGCCAGTGTAGAAAGCAGGCGGATATCCGAATCAGAGAAAGCGTGCTCGTGCTCCATATTCTGTAGGTCGATCTGACCGATGATCTTATCGCCTACGATCATCGGTACGAAGACAGCCGATTTTGGCTCCTCCGTCCCCTCCACCAGGGGGATGCCGTGCTGCTCGAGGATCTGGTGGATATTTTCGTTATAGATCACCGGCTCCCTTGAGTATCCCGTGGTGTCATATAAGGTTTCGTACGGTTTGCCGGCATAGCGATCGGGTTCGGGGTAGTAGCGCACCCCTTTTTCGATCACGTAGTACCAGGTGCGTACTTTCCTCTCAGGGTCGAAGAGACCAATGCCAACCGATTGCGCGTCGGGAAAGATGTCGGCAATCTTATTGCCGACCAGATCGTAGATCGCCTGGATATCCAGCTGGGCTGCCAGACCGCTTTGCACGCTGTTGATCACCGCCAGCTCAGCGTTGCGCTCCTCGGTCTCCTTGAGCAGGCGCTTGCTCTCTTCGAACAGGCGTACGTTTTCCAGCGCCAGGCTCATGGAATGCGAGAGCGTTTCTAATAGCCTTACGTCAAATTCGTCGAAGGCGTGCTCGTGATCGATGTTCTGCAGGCTGATCGTGCCCCGCAGCTCACCCCCGACCAGCATGGGTATCCAGATGGCAGATTTCACCCCGCTGGTGCCGCTGATGATCTGCATGCCGAAAGATTTCAGCTCTTGCTCGGTGTTCAGCAGGATCGTTTTTGGGGTATCGAGAAAATATTTAGCAGCCGTCCCGAATGGAGCGGGCGGCAGGTTGATCCGCTCGCCTTTCTCGATCAAATAGCGCACTTGCGCCATCTCGTTCTCGAGATCGAACGTGCTAATCATGACGACCTGAGTATCGAAGACCTCCCGGATTTTATCTCCCACCAGATCATAAATGCCTTGCGTATCCAACTGGGCTGCCAGACCCGCCTGTACGGATTTGACGATCTCCAGCTCAGCCGCCATTTGACGGCTGGTCTTAGGCGAGTGTATGTCACTTCCACTTGGCCTGACTATTTTTGCTTTCGTTGAGGAGGAAATCGGATTCATAGCTAAAAAACTTGATTACAGATTTAATTGGTCAGAATACGGCTATTATAACCGAAAAGATGTTCTGATTAAACTCTCCCCCCGCTCCTCAAGTATATAAATCTATTTGCGACGAACCTCGTGCACACGCTCCATTCCCCTGGCAGCGCCATCACGCACCAGTTCGGTGTAGCGACCATCCGGCAGGCCGTTCGCCCGTTCAGCTGCCAGCTTGTAGTAACGTCTGGCATGCTTCCACTGACCGAGCTGCTCGTGGGAAAACCCCATATTGAGGTACAGCGAAGGGTAGAAACCATTTACTCGTTCGTCGCCACAAGCCGCTGCTCGCTCTAAGGCTTCGCGGTTCCAGCGCAGTGTGTCCTGGGGAGATTCTCTGGTGGCGCGCCACGTAATGCGCGGCGATGCAGGCTTCGAAATCATCGCTGCTCGCGTGCCAGGCCTGGTCGAAGATCGCGGCTGCCTCGCCAAATCTGCCGGCCGCCTCGGACTGCATCCCAGCCAGGCACAATTTGACCACAGGGTTGTTCGGGTCCACGATAGGTTTTGCTCTATGCTAGAGAATTTGCTGCAAGAACAGCATGGTGCGGTCCTGCTGCGGGTTGTTGAAGATCTGGTCGGGCGTGCCTTCCTCGACGATCTTGCCCTCGTCGAAGAAGACCAGCCGGTCCGCCACCTCGCGGGCGAAGCTCATCTCGTGGGTGACCACCAGCATGGTCATGCCGCTGAAGGCCAGCTCCTTCATCACGTCCAGCACTTCTTTGATCATCTCCGGGTCCAGGGCGCTGGTGGGCTCGTCGAACAGCATGATCTTGGGCTGCATCGCCAGTGAGCGGGCGATTGCCACCCGCTGCTGCTGCCCGCCGGAGAGCTGCCCGGGATACTTCTGCGCCTGTTCGGGGATGCCCACCCGTTCCAGCAGCTCCATGGCGATCTGATCGGCTTTCTCCTTCTTCCACCTGCGCACCCAGATCGGCGCCAGGGTGATATTATCGATCACCTTCAGGTGTGGGAACAGGTTGAACTGCTGGAAGACCATTCCAACCTCGCTGCGGATAGCCTCGATATTGCGCAGGTCGTTGGTCAGCTCGATGCCGTCTACGATGATATCGCCCTGCTGGTGGTCCTCCAGGCGGTTGATGGTGCGGATGAAGGTTGATTTGCCGGATCCGGAAGGTCCGAAGATAACCAGCACTTCGCCGCGCTGCACTTCGATGCTGATGCCTTTCAGCACGTGGAATTCATCGAACCATTTGTGTACATCCCGGCAGATGATGATCTGGTCACCGTTTGAGCTGGATCCCTCAGACATAATAATTAATCTCCATCTCTAAACATTGAACCACGAAGATCGCGAAGAAGGTCGAAGAACATGAAATTTTTTTTCAAATCAAACTTTGTGATTCTTCGTGTACCCTTTGCGCCCTTCGTGGTTAATCCATTACCGCGTGCCAAGACCGACCGCCCTTTCTACTTGCCGGCTGGCGTAAGCCATCGAATAAGTAAAGATCCAGAATACGATGGCGATGAAGGCGAAGACCTCCATGTCCAGCAGCAGCCATTTCGGGTTGCTGTTGATGATCGCCGAGCCAACCGCCAGCAGCTCCAGCAGTCCGACGATGATCGCCAGGGTGGTATCCATGAACAGGGCGATGAACTGCCCGACGATGGCGGGGATCACCACGCGCAGCGCCTGCGGCAGGATGATCAGCACGGTGGTCTGGAAATTGTTCAGCCCCATCGCCTTGGCAGCGTCGTACTGCCCGCGCGAAATGGACTGCAAACCGCCGCGCACGTTCTCCGCCATGTAAGCAGCCGCGAAAAGGGTCATGCCCAGCATGGCGCGCAGCACGCGGTCGATGCGGATGCTATCCGGCAGCAGCAAAGGCAGCAGGATGGAGGTCATGAACAAGATGGTGACCAGCGGCACGCCGCGTACCACCTCGATGAATACGATGCACATCGCCTTGACCACCGGCAGCTTGCTCTGCCGCCCCAGCGCCAGCAGCACGCCGATGGGGAAGGATGCCACGATGCCTACCAGAGCCAGCAGGAAGGTCAGCAGCAACCCTCCCCACTTGCCGCTCTCCACGACCGGTATTACACCTATTACCGCGGCATTTCGCAAGCCGCCCAGCAGCACCAGCGTCAAGATGAAGGATAGACCCCAGGCGACTGCCATCCAGCGCCCACTAAAAGGTACTCGCGCCCCGAACACATACCCCAGCATTAGCAGCACTGTATTTACAGCCAGCGCCACTCGGCTGGTAATGGACAGGTACTCGAGAGATATTGGCAGTAGAGCGAGGACGATGTATGCAATGCCCATTGCACCGGCGAAGGTAAGCGTAACCCCGCGCGCCTTTCCGGCGCTGATCCCCATCAGCAATGAGACCATATAAACGATCGCCCACACCCGCCACATCTCTTCCATCGGGTATGTCCCGACTGCATACAGGCGCAGGTTTTGGACGACCGGGCTCCAATCCGCCTGCACGAAGACGAAGGTTAATCAGTCCGCGCAGCACGATGAAAATGACTGCTGCGGATACAATCGTCAGCAGGGTGTTGCCCAGGCTGCTGAAAAGGTTGCGCCGCAGCCACTTGACGGCGGTGGGTCGTTTCGGGGGTGCGATGGTGGTTGTTCCGGCTGCCATGGCTAACGCTCCACCAGCTGGACGCGCTTATTATAGATATTCAGCAGGAATGAGGTGATCAGGCTGAGACTGAGATAAATGCCCATGATCAGGATGAAGACCGGCACCGCCTGCCCCGCCTGGTTGATGATCGTGCGACCGACGAAGAACAGGTCCACGAAACCGATTGCGATCGCCAGGCTGGAGTTTTTGGTCAGGTTCAGATACTGGCTGATCAGCGGTGGGATGATCACCCGCAGCGCCAGCGGCAGGGTCACCAGACGCAGGGTCTGGGTGGGGCTCAAGCCCAGAGATCGTGCCGCCTCGACCTCTCCTTTAGATACCGAGAGGATGCCGCCGCGGATCACCTCAGCAATGAAAGCACCTGTATATACCACCAGCCCCAGTAGAAGAGCGGCATACTCCGGGGTCAGGCGCAGCCCGCCCTCGAAGTTGAAACGCCCCAGCTCGGGTACGGTCACCTGCAGCGGGGTTCCCCGCACCAGGAACCAGCCCAGTACCGGCAGACCGATGAAGATCACCAACCCAATGATCAGCGGGTATGTGGCACGCCCGGAGCGCAGCTGGTAGCGGAACAGGATCTGGTAGGCGATGATCGAGAGAACGATGCCAGCCGCCAAATAGATCAGCCACTGGCTGAAGCCGCCTGCAGGTGCCAGCCCGACCATATACAGCCCGCGCTGGCTGAGATACACCGGACCCGGCAGGGTAAGGGATTGGTCGACCGGAGGAAGCTGCTGGAAGAACGCGAAATACCAGATGAAGAGCTGTACCAAAAGCGGTATATTGCGGATGATGTTGACATATACGCCGGCGATGCTGCGCACCAGCCAGTTGGTGGACAGGCGTGCCAGGGCGGCGATCAGACCCAGGATCGTTGCCAGGAAAATGCCCACGATAGAGACCTTGATGGTGTTCAGGAAGCCGACCCACAAGGCGTAGCCAAAGGAGCGCGTGGGGTCGTAAGGGATGACCGACTCGGCGACTGGAAAGCCGGCCGACAGGTTCAGGAAATCAAAACCAAGCCCCAAACCGCGTGCTTCAGCTGCACTCCGTACATTGCTGATCAGGAAGTAGATGAATCCCATTACAAGGATGGCGGAGATGATCTGGGCAGCCCACTGCAGTACGACCACGTCGCGCCAGACCGGCACGCCTTTACGGTATAGAAATCCGGGGAGTCTGGTTTCGCTCATCTCTGGATTGGACTGGCAGCCTCAGCAACGATCAGATGCCGGGCTGCCAGTCCAGAGTTGTTAGTCTTTCTTGAAATCTTTCGGAAAGCAGGTTTATTTCAGTGGAGGTGCGTAGATCAACCCGCCGTTGGTCCACAGGTTGTTCAGCCCGCGGTCAAGGGTGAATGACATGCCGTTGGGTCCTAAGTAACGGTCGTACATCTCGCCATAGTTGCCCACCGCTGAGATCACGTTTACAGCGAAATCGGTCGCCAGCCCCAGGTCTTCCTGGCCAAAGCTGCCTTCACCACCCAACATACGCTTGACATTCACATTCTCGCTGTTGACCATATCATTCACATTGGCCTGGGTGACTCCCAGCTCTTCGGCGTTGATCAGCACCCAAACTACGGTCTTGACGATATCTTGCCATTGGTCATCGCCGGATGGGACTGCCGGGGTAAGCGGTTCCTTGGATATGGTCGCATCCATGATGAAGTGCTCATCCGGGTTGGGGAAACCGCTGCGCACGGCAGCAAGCTGCGATTTGTCGCTGGTGGCGGCGTCGCAGCGGCCATCCTGGTAGGCGCTGTACACGGCGGAGGTATCCTCGAAAGTCACTGCTGTAAATTCCAGGCTGCGCTCACGGAAGGCATCTGCCAGGTTCTGCTCGGTGGTCGTGCCGGTGGTCACGCACACGGTGGCTCCATTGAGGTCCTCTAGGGTGGTAAAGCCGCTGTCGGCGCGTACCATCATGCCCTGACCGTCGTAGAACATCACCGAGGTGAAGTTGCCCCACTGCGCCTCGCGGGAAGATGTCCAGGTCATGTTACGAGAGACCAGATCGACCTCACGCGTCTGCAGCGCCGGTCCGCGCTCGGCAGCGGTGATCGGCACGAACTCAACCGCATTGGCGTCACCGAACACGGCTGCCGCCACGGCATGACAAAAATCGACATCGAAGCCGGCATTCGTGCCATCCGCATTGATGTAGCCGAAGCCCGGCAGCTCGGTGTGCACACCGCACACGACTTTACCGCGCGCCTTGATCGTATCGAGCATCTTTTCCATAGCCGCTTCTTCTGGTGCATGGGTGGGCTCTGCCTCAGCGGGAGCCTCAGTGGGCGCCGGGGCTGGGGACGAGCAGGCAGCCGCCATAAAGGCAACTACCAGCAAGACCGATATTACTGCGAGAAACTTTGTCTTCATACTGTACTCCTCCTTGAATTAGATCCGACTTTTCTTGATTGGCGATTAAATGCGAATACCGTACCAGTATTGAGTGCTCATTCCTTCCCGCACCTCCTCTCCTGTAGTCTGATTGTTGAAGTTAAGCCATATCAGGGTCTCGTATAGACCGTACGACCCCCGGCATTTACAGATTAACTACACTATTTAGATTATGCGTAATATCTATAAAAATTGTGCGAATTGAAAAAAATATATCATACAAAGAAATGCGCGTCAAGCAAAGTCGAGACAAGATGAAATTCGCAAAATGATGATTAAATCTTGGTGCTGATCAGTCTTCAACCAGGTAGCGGTATACCCAACCAGCCAGGAGTGCCCCGACAATTGGAGCGACCCAGAACAGCCATAACTGGCCCAGCGCCCAGCCTCCAACAAAGATAGCCGGACCTGTGCTGCGGGCAGGGTTAACTGACATATTGGTGACGGGGATGCCTACTAGATGCACCAGGGTCAGCCCCAGGCCAATTGCGATTGCCGCAAATCCCTGCGGTGCCCGTTTATCTGTCGCGCCCAGGATTATGACGAGAAATATAAAGGTTAAGACGACTTCTGTGATCAGACCCGATAGGAGCGAATACCCCCCTGGCGAGTGCTCCCCATAGCCGTTTGCCGCAAAACCGCTCTGCTGGACATTAAACCCAGGCTGCCCGCTGGCGATCAGGTAGAGCACCCCGGCAGCTACAATCGCCGCAACCACCTGAGTCACGATATAAGGCAGCAGTTCTGACGCCTGGAAGCGTTTTCCAGCCCATAAACCAAAGGACACCGCGGGGTTGAAATGACCGCCCGAGATGTACCCTACTGCATATACCATCGTTAGAACCGTCAATCCGAAGGCCAGGGAGACGCCAAGCAGCCCGATGCCTACATCAGAAAATGCCGCTGCAAGGACAGCCGAGCCACAACCGCCCAGCACCAATACAAAAGTGCCGATGAATTCTGCAAACAATTTTTTAGCCATTCTTATTGATCCTCCTCAGCAGGGTAGGTGGTTATCGGGTGATCTCGTGTTAAAGATTTTACTATCATTCCCAGCTCTTGCAAAGTTAAGATTATAGGACTTACGCAGTTGGCGGGAAGTGCGTAACTCCTAATAAATTGGTGCATTGGGATCTCTCTTGCTAGAGGACAGCTGTCTTCCACACACTTCCCAAATCACGGCAATTCCCAATGAGCTGATTAATTATGCATGCAGGCTCATCAGCAGGTCGCGGTTAGGACGTAACACAAAGATAGCCTGCGGCTGGACCTCGATCCCGGGCATCAGCCGCAGCTCATAATGCTGGACGATGCAGGCGATGATCAGGCAGGCCTCCAGGATGCCTAAGCCGCTGCCGATGCACTGGCGCGGCCCGGCGCCGAAGGGGATGTAGGCGTAGCGGTGCCGCTGGTCTGCACTGGATGTGTCGAAGCGGTCCGGGTCAAAGGTCTCCGGCTGATTCCAGAACTGGGGGTGGCGGTGCAGGGTATAGATGCTGATCGCCAGGACGGTCCCGGGTGCCACGTAATAGCCGCCGATATCGTCATCTTGAATTGCACGGCGACCGAGGATCCATGCCGGGGGGTACAGGCGCAGGCTTTCATCGAACACATTACGCAGATAAGGCATTTTTGCCAGATCAGGATACCCAGGTTCTCTCCCACCGAGCACATGCCGCACTTCGGCGCGCAGGCGCTCGCTGGCAGCCGGGTTCTGGGTGAGCAGGTACCAGGTCCAGGTCAGCGCATTGGCAGTGGTCTCATACCCCGCCAGCAGCAATCCCATCAGCTGGTCTCTGAGCTGGGTGTCGTCCATCCCGAGACCGCTGTGCTCGTCTCGAGCTAGCAGCAGCGAGCTGAACAGGTCGCCGGTATCGTGGAAGTCGCGTTTCCGCTCCTGGATGATGTCCTCGACTACCAGGCTGAATTCCTGGGCTGCCTGTCGCAGCGCCGGATTGCTTGGCTTCTCGAACAGCAAGGCAGCCCGGTTGATGATCTCTCCGATGGCTGAGGCCTTCTCTCCCAGCTCCACGCCAAACAGGGCTTGCGTGGTGATGGTCAGCGTAAGGGCAGCCATCTCACGGGCGATATCGACCGGCTCGTTGGCTGAATACGATTTATGCCACCTCGCCAGCATGGCACACGCCGCTTCGACGATCAACCCATCCAGCCGCTCAAGACGGGTGTGGTGGAATGCAGGCTGCATTAAGCGCCGCTGCCATAGCCAGGATTCGCCTTCGGCGGTGATCAGCCCGTCTCCAACTACCTTTTTGAAGATCTGATTTGAATAGGTGGCTTTGCTGTAGCTGCGACTGTTATCTACCAGCACGTGGCGTACGTAATCCGGGTGGTTGATCAGGTAAGCCGTGTCCGGAGCAGGGCGGTAGCAGACGATGTCGCCGTACTGGCGCGTCAGAGCGGTGAAGAAACCCAGTGGGTCGCGTACCAGCTCCCGGACGCTGCCTTGTGGGGTAGGCGGCAAGGGCATAACTTTGCTGCGCTGAGTTTCTGATGCTCCTTGGTCGTGTATATCCATACTGACCCTCCAGTTTACAGGTGCCGTGCCTATGAGACGATGTTAGTTTAATGGTGATCATGAAATCTTGCAACGTTCAATATAATTGGAACTTACCCAGTTCACGAGGAAATCGATGGACTGTCCATTCGCCTGGCCGGAAGTCATCTGGCGTGCCGAATGGGGCACCTACCGCGGCCGGGACTTGAGCGGGCACCGCGTGGTGGATGGCGGGCTGCTTTCCAATTTCCCCATCAAGCTGCTGGTATCTTCGGATGATTATATCGATGAGATCATGGGAGCAGGATCGGCCTCGGAGAACGTGATAGGCTTCTTGGTCGATGAGGACCTGCCGGTGCTTGGGGTGGAAGAGCCGCTCGAACTCGGGTTCTACATTCCGGAATGTCTACGATCGCCTCGATCTCGTCCAGGACACGATCTGGCGCATTCGCGGGCTGGCGGACACGATTCTATCCGCCCACGATATGTTCATTGACGAAGACGATCAAGAGCTGGTCTGCCGGCTGCCTGCCAGAGGGTACGGTACGATGGATTTCGATATGCCCGCTGAGCGCATGGATGCCATCCTGCGCGCCGGAGAGGCGGCCATGGATGCTTATTTTGACGGTCTTCACTCGCGTAAGGCGGCCGCCAGCACGTCGTAATAAGTGCCCGCGCCAAACCCATCGATCAGGATATGATCGCCGGGCTGCATCAATGGCAGCCTGCGCAGGAAAGCCACCATATTAGATGCGGCGCTGATATTGCCAAACTCGCTCAGTAACCAGGGAATATCCAGGGGCACGCCTGCTTTATGCAGGTATTTTTCTTTCAATAAGTTGATCTTCAAGTTGGCATGGTGGGCGATCGTCACAGCGATATTCTTATCCGGAGTGCCTTTGCTCGCCATTAGCGCCTGGTAGGCGTTGTACACCTGGCTGACCACGTCAACGCCCGAGCGCACGAACAGCTTGACCATTCCCATCGGTCCGGCCATCTCCACTGGTTTGCCGTTGGCAGGCTCGTTCATTAGTCCGGCGATGCGGATATGGTTTGGCTCCTCCAGGCGGGTCTCTACGTTCGACTGGTCGGTGTGCTGTATCCCGGAGTGCGGGTAGTACATGCGAACTGCCAGCACTCCATCCTTGTCGAACACCTCGTGGGTCATGCCAGCCAGGAACTGCATCGTCTCGCCTGGAATTACACCAATTACCCCGGCGCCGTTGCCGAACAGCTGCAGGGCGTTTGGATCCTGAGAGAACTCCACGAAGCGGCTCAGCCCCTCGATCCCGCCCACCAGCACCTTCTTGCCCAGCAGTTCCTGCGCCAGGTTAATCCCCAGTCGATTATTGGCTTCCAGCGCCGGGTTCAATGCCAGGTGCAGGCTGCCAACTGAGCCGTCGCAAGCTTTGTGCATGCTCACTTTCCAGGCGTTTTCCGGGATGCCCGCCCGCCGAGCGATCTGCACTGTATAGTCTTCCGAGACCGGACCGCTGGTGCCGATCAGCACGCCCCCAATCTCGGCCATCTCCCACCCGCATGCTTGCGCAGCCTGACGGAGCAATTGCTCCCCGACCGCCAGCTCGACCTCGATATGCTCCGGTTGGGATAGCGTGCGGATGTGGTGGCGGTAATCGAACCCCAATGATGTCGGATCGATCAGCTCACCCGCTTGCAGCGGTCCATTCAGGCGTCGCTCGACCAGATTCAGCAGGGCGGCATTGTCATAGCATTCTCCCCAGGTGCCGTATGCCCCGCCGAGACCTAAGCGCGGGTTGGAAACCTGCTGTATGCCCAGCGGGATGCCGGGTCCGATGCCGATCTCGATCTGCTGTACGCCGGGTTGGTCGAAAAATGGGATCGTATTCTCCATCAGTTCAGCCTTTCGAAGTCATCCGGGTTTCCCAGTGTAAGGCAGCTTACCTGGCGGTCGATGCGTTTGATCAATCCGCACAGCACCGCGCCGCTGCCGATCTCCAGGAATGTATCGACACCCTGCTCCACCATTGCTTGCACCGACTCGGTCCAGCGCACCCGGTTGGTGAGCTGGCCGCGCAGGTCGGTGCGCACCTGCTCTGCGGTGCGCATTGGTTGAGCGGTGATATTGGCAATGATGGGTGTGGAGGGGTTGGCGATCGGTGCTGCATCCACGGCTGTGTTGAAGTCCCCCTGGGCGTGCTCCATCAAAGGTGAGTGGGCTGCGATGCTGACTGCCAGGATTACCGCCCGACGGGCGCCGGCTGCCTGCGCCAGTGCTACTGCCCGCTCGAGCGCCTCTCTGGCACCGGAGATGACCACCTGCCCGGGGCAGTTGTCGTTTGCGACCTGGACGAGGTCCTCCCCCTGCGTCGCCTGGGCGCAGATACCCTCCAGGGTGGGGATATCCAGCCCGAGGATGGCTGCCATCGCGCCGGGTCCGACTTCACCGGCTCTCTTCATCAGCTCGCCGCGCCGCCGCACCAGCTTCAGCGCATCCGAGTATGGCAGCGCTCCTCCTGCTACCAGCGCGCTCAGCTCGCCCATTGAGTGACCGGCGACGAATGCCGGGCTGAAATCCGGGTGGCGCTCCTGGAATGCGCTCAGGGCAGCCACAGAATGCACCAGCAGAGCGGGCTGGGTGTTGATCGTGTCGTTCAGCTCCAGCTCCGGTCCCTCCCACATCATTTCCGAGATCGGGAAGCCAAGTATCCGATCAGCTTGCTCGAAGACCTGCCGGGCTGCAGGGTGCCGTTCAGCCAGCTCGCGTCCCATTCCCAGCGCCTGCGAGCCCTGGCCTGGGAAGATGAAGGCCGTGCTTTTCGGTTGGAGGTCCATGATCGTTATCCGTAGATAGCATTTGTGGTGCTATACCGGCAGTCCCCAGCGCATACCTGAGTGCACCCACCCGAATAACACCACAAGCTGACCAGCATCCCGGTTGCCGGCATGCTGGCAGTAATTAAAGGATTGTTTATTCTTTTTCGATTTCGATGACTTCACGCCCTTTATAATGACCGCAGGTCGGGCAGACGGTGTGCGGAAGGCGCATCTCACCACAGTTGCTGCACTGCACCAGGTTGCGGGCTCTCAGGGCGTCGTGTGCGCGGCGGCGGTCGCGCCGGCCGCGGGAAATTTTTCTCTTTGGTAGTGGTGCCATATCTAACTTCCTATCCTTTGGACTGGATCTGTATTATACCTCTTATATGACTTCCCCGTGGAAAGCTTCGGGATTATATAGCCTCACGCCATGGATGTCAAGTGGATTTGGGCGGGTCAGCTTCTCGGAAGCTGGATTGTAATTACGTGGGTTGGGCGTCATCGTCGTCACAAGCTTACGGGAAGTTATTCTGGAAACCCCCGATCATGCTACAATTAACAAGGATCCGTGCAAATCGGTGCAATCCGTGTCTATGATTCTTTCGTTTTTTCAATGAGCAGTAATATGGCTCGATTGCCCCAAGATGAACAAACGTAATGCCTAACGGAAGGAGTAGAGAAGATATGCATGCCTACCTATCTCGTAAAAGAACCAGAATCGGTATGACCTCGGTCGCAGTGCTGATATTGTTGAGTTTTGTTCTCAGCGCATGCGGCGGGCAGACTACCCCTGCCCCGACCGTTGATACCGCCTCGATCCAGACCCAGGCGGCGCAGACCGTTGTGGCGGACCTGACCCAGAATGCTCCTCCGCCGCCGACCACCGCCCCTCAGCCAACCCCGACCAAGCAGCCGCCTGAATCTCCCGCTGCCCCGGACGTGCCTCCGGCAGTCATCCCCACCCCTGAGAGCGGCCAGCCGTCTGCGGTTGCCGATTTCAACACCGTTATTTACAGCGGTCCAGGGGAGGATTACGTAGTTTACAGCGCCTTTTCAGGCGGTAAGAGCGCCATTGTCACTGGCAAGAACGAAGATGGAGGCTGGTGGGCGGTCAGCGTGCCGCCTGCACCGGACGGCAACGGCTGGGTGAGCGCCGAGTGGGTCACGGTGACTGATGCAGATAACGTCCCCGTGCTGCCTACGCCTCCCGTTCCTCCGAGCACAGACCTTGTCCCGCCCGGACCCAACGATCCCCAGGCGGTGGCATTGGCGAATACTTATGTGCGTACCGGTCCGGGAAACAACTTCCCGGCATACGGCATCGCTCCAGAGGGGGCGAAAGGGCGAGTGATCGGGAAGAGCAGCGATGGAGGCTGGTGGGTGGTGCGAATAGATCCCAAAGTGGTCGGCGCGGGCTATGGTTGGGTTAACGTCAACTATATCCAGGCGTCCAACACAAGCGATGTCCCTGTGCTCGCCGCGCCGGAGCCGCCCTCGACTGCAGCTGTTGCGCCGCCCATTTCTGGTGGAGCTACCGCAATCGCCATGGAATACGTCAACGTGCGCAGCGGACCGGGTACCGTATACTATGTTTATGGAACGGCGCCTCCCGGTGCTACGGCTGAGGTGAGCGGCAAGAGCACAGACGGGTTGTGGTGGCAGGTTGTCGTGCCCACCGATACGGTCAGTGCAGATGGGGTTGCCTGGGTATCCGCTAATTTCGTTTATACCCAGAACACAGCCAATGTGCCGGTGGTAGAATCGCCACCCTCCCCGCCCCCGGTCACACCGGAAAACCCGCCCACAGTCGGCAACTGTGCTCTTCTCTCGCAGAGTCCGGAGGACCTGACCCAGTTCGCGCCGAATGCAGCTTTCGAGACCACCTGGGTGCTGCAGAATACCGGCGACGAAGCCTGGGAGGAGAGCCAGTACGATATCCGCTTCCAGGGTGCATACAACGACGTCATCCTGCACACCGGTCCGGAGGTATTCGACGTCCCCTATACTGTCAGTACTGGTTGGAACCTGCCGGTCAGCATCCAGATGGTGGCACCTGGGCAGCCGGGAACCTATGCTGAGAGCTGGTCGATCTCGTTCGGCAACCAGGTGGTGTGCCCGTTCTTCGTGGTGATCGAGGTACAGTAAGCTTTTTAATTATCGAAGCTGCCCCGTAACCGCATCCGGCGTATATCTCTACGAGGCGTGAATACGGCAAATGAGAATACGGCGTAGAATCCCCAGCAGCCAGCTGATCGACGATACCGGTGTACTCGTTCGTCCAGGTTGGCTGCTGGCTGGTTTATGTCTGGCTGCCGCAGCCAAGGCGATCGAACCGCCGTTCGAATTTTTCTACCCTCCATCTGCAGCGCCGTTCGGAGCCGGTTGGAGCCTGGCCCGTTTTCTTGCCAGCAGCTGGGCAGTGATTCTGGTTGTGTTCCTGCTGGGCGGGGGAATCCTGGGAGATCTATTCGGTCGCCGGCGGGTGCTGTTATGGGGTCTGGCGATCATGCTGCTTGCCAATCTCTCTTTGTTGTCCTTCCCCAACACACTCTGGCACGTGCTGTGGAGGGTAATGGGACATTTCTCGGCCGGGGTGGTCCTGCCGCTCACACTGGCGCCGATCTATATCTTCTTCGAGGGGCGCCAGAGAGCCATAGCCTTCGCCGTATATCTCTCTATCGTCGCTCTTGCGGGACTGTTATCCACCTTCCAGGGCAGGTTGATCGTCCAGGTCATGGACTGGCAAGGCGTTTATTTGATCCCTGGCTTGCTCACTTTAGCCTCATTTATCATCGTCCGGCGCAGTCTGCCCGAATCGCATTCCTCAAACCCCCACCTGGTGGAAATCATCCTGTACTCGGGGCTGACCATCCTGGTTTTAGGGGTCATCTTCGGGATACTGGAGCTGAGCCTTGACCGCGAGTGGCAGAACACGGTCTCTCTCATTTTGAGCCTCGCCCTGGCACTTGGTCTCGGAATGCTGGCCTGGTGGGCGCGAAAATATCGTGATGACCCGCTGCGATCGAGGTCGATCCACCCCCGTCATATTGTCGTTTTAATCATCTGCGGTGTTCTTCTGCAGATCGTGCTGAACAGCTTCTATACTCTTACTTACAGCTACTTCCGCGTGGGTTTGAACCTGGATTTTTCCGAGACCTTGGTCGCCATGAGCCCAATTTTCCTGGGGACGCTGGTGGCTATCTTTTTGATCGCCCGCCGGTGGGCGTCGCAGAAGATGCGGCGCGTACTCGCAGCCGGTATGCTGCTGGTCTCAATTTCCATCGCCTGGATGGCTCTTGTTGCTGGATTGCCCTATTGGATGCAGGTCCTACCCATGGCTGTTTTCGGGATCAGCATAATCGCGACGAAAACAGTGTGGACGAACGGGTTCTTCCAGGTCTTGATAGACCGGTATATTGGCTTGAACGCCGGGATGAATAGTGCCACCCTGCTCGTGGGCGGAGCATTAGGAGGCGTATTATCTACTGAGCTGCTGGTCCGCTACGGGCAGGCGGCATTCGTACGCCAGTCTACTGCACTTGCCATGTCGGAGGGTAAATTGATCAGCGTATTCAAAAATGTCTCAGCGCTGATCCTCGCCGAGGAAGAGGCTGGGGTAAAAGACCTGGCATTGGCGATTGGGAACGATTTGTATGCCTTCTACCAGCACGCCTTTATCAGCGGCTACTCCTTGACCCTTCTCGCCATCGCCATATTATGCTTCCTGGCGTTACTCTTCATCTACCTCGGCATCCGCGCTACACTGCAGTACAGGCCAGACCATATACCCCTCAATGACAGTGATGTTGATGAAGCTGCACTCACAGGGATGCAAAGCCGCCCGGAGTGAGCAGCGCCCTCCTATTCTACGATCACCACATCGCTGCCGCTGCGACCGAACACCTCCGGCGAGTACATCTCTTCGGCCTTGGCAGGCGGGACGACGAAGCGACCGGGTGTGGTGGCGCGGGCGATATAGGTGTAGTCGTAGACCCCATCCCAAAGCAGGGAGGTGAAGGCCTCGGCGCGCTCGTCGCGCAGGTTCTGGTGCTCGTACCAGGTGCCCCACCACCACCAGCCGTAGCGGTAGCTCTGCGCTGTCCGGGTCCTGGGGCGTGCTGCCCGAGACCGCCAGCGCCGGGTTGACGATCTCCAGACCGGCGGGCAGCGGGTCGACCAGCGCCACATGGTAGCGGCGGTTGTCGGCCACCATCGTCAGGCGCACCCGCACCCGCGCACCGGCTTTGATATGCCAGACGCCATCCTCGTCCTGGTAGACATCCTCCGGGTCGTCCACGGCTTCGTAGCGGCGCTGGACGACGAAGCCCATATCCAGCGGGTCCAGCTGCAGGTCGGTGGGGCGTAGCGCAGACCCAGGCGGTAGTACAGCCGTGCCGGTGCCTTCCTTGCTCAGGATCAGGTCCTGAGTTCCGCCGCCTCCCAGGGTCTGCATCCACCAGGTAAGCCATCGGGACCAGCGTCTCGCGGCGCTCGGTGGTGCGGCCGCGGAACTCGTGCTCCCCGGCGTAGGTCTCGCCCAGCCAGATGCGGGCCACAAAGTCCGGCGTCTGGGATTCGAAGGTGTTGAAGTAGCGGTCCAGCGCCAGCAGCACGAAGACGTTCTCCTGGGTGTTGCCCCAGCGCCCTCGCGTGCGGTGCGCCAGCAGGCCGTTGACCAGCTTGGGGATCAGGTCGCTGCTGCGGGTTGTCGGCGATCAGCGCGTCCAGCAGGATGGCGTCCGTGCGGCGGTCGGAGCTGAGCAGCAGGTAGGTCTGGTCGTCGTAGCTGGTGGTGAAGTTGGCCGCCCCGGCGGTCTCCACCGCCCGGTTGTTGACATGGCGGCGGATGGCTTCCAGCTGCTCCTCGGCGCCGGGCGCATCCAGCAGCACCGGCCACAGCCAGCCGATGGCGTCCAGATCGAAGTTTTCCAGGCCGGCCTCTTCCAGCAGGCGCAGGGCTTTATCCGGGTCGCGGTCGCCCATCAGGTTGCGCACGTACAGGGCGTAGGCGGATAAGCGTCGGCGGGTGTGCTCGCTGTACCAGTCCGGGTAGTGGCTCTCGATCTCGCGCAGGTACTCCAGCAGCAGACCTGCCATCTCTTCAGGCACGGCGAAGCCCTTGCGCTCCGGCCCGCTGCAGGGCGTGGGCGACATGGATGGTGTTGAAGGGGATCGATTCCTGCCCGCGCCGCCAGTAGGGGAAGCCGCCGTCGTCGTTCTGCATGCCTTGCAGGCGCTCGATATCGCGCTGCGACGGCCGCTTCCATCTCCTCCGGCGAGGGCAGCCCCTCGGCCTCGAAGGCCGTCAGCACATCCCGCAGGGCGGCCACCGCCAGGATGCGCGAGGCCAGCTGCTCGCGAGCACTCGTAAGGGATATGACGACCAGGTACAGCACCGCGTCGGTCAGCGCCTGCAGGGCGGTGGAGGAGGTGTTGATCTCCAGCCCGCCGTACTGCGGGAAGACTCCGCCTGGGGACGGCCACCGGCTGGACGACTGCGCCCTGCATCGACCACGCCGTAGGTGGCGAAGGCCTCGGTGGTGGCAGGGGTGTAGACCGGCAGCTCCACGGTGGCAGCGTCGGCGTAATCGCCGGAGACGGCCGCGATCTGGAAGCGGGCTGTGCCCGCCAGCATGCGCGGCAGCCGGGAAGCGCACTTCCACCCGGTCGCGGGCCGGGACGCTCACCCGCAGCGCCGGCTCGCCGGTCAGCTCGAGGTTGCTGGCCCGCACGACCACATCCACCTGCATGGGCTCGTCGGTCTGGTTCTGCAGCACCACCGGCAGCTCGAAGCGGTCGCCGAAGTTCAGGAAGCGCGGCGCGGAGGGGCGCACCATCAGCGGCAGGCGGGCGGTCAGGTTGGCTTCGGCCATGCCGAACTGCCGCCCGCCTCGTCCACCGCCACCACCATCACCCGGTAGCGGGTCAGGTTATCGGGCAGCTTGACCGTCACCTGGGCGCTCCCGTCTGGCGCCTGTGAGCACTGTCGGGGCGAAGACCGCCAGCGGGTTGAAATCGGTGCGCACGCGGATCGCCGGCTGCGGCTGCGCTCTGCCGCTGGCTGTCTCCCACATGCTGAAGCTTGGCATTGGCGCGGCCGCGGGCGCTTCCATGGCGGCTTCTTCCACTGCCGCCAGACCCTGCTCCGCCTTATCCAACTGCATTGCCTGCTGCTTCGCCCGGCCAGCGCCAGCGGGTCGACCAGCACGATGCTGGCGCGCCCGTAGCTGCTGGTCAGTATCAGACGGGCGGATGGCGTAGTAAAAGATGCTGATCGGATCGGCGAGCTGGTAGTTGCTCAGCGCCAGGATGGCCTCATCCACCACCACCACCGCCACCTCGGCGCCGGACACCGGCTGCCCCTGGGCGTCGTTCAGCACGCACGGTCGAGGTCGGTCTCCCCGCCCGGCTCCAGCTCCAGCTCGGCCAGGCGTGACCTGCAGGGCCAGCGTGCGCTGCAAGGGCGGGATGTTCAGGTTGAGCTGCCCGGTGGCATAAGCCGGGCGCGGCGGCGCACCGGCGACCGGTCTCGCCCTGGTCGTCGCTGCGCGGCGCGGCGCCGACCAGATCCACCTGGATGTTCAGGTTGGGGATATGCTCTTCCTCGATGGGCACTTCCAGGGTGGTCGCTGCCGTCCTGCGATGCTGGAAGCGCTGCGGTGTACAAGATGCCGCTGCGGCTGACGGTCAGCAGACCCTCGGCCGGGCTGAATGGCGCCTGCACCAGGATGTGGGCCACATCGCCGGGCTGGTAGGTCTCTTGATCGGGGATCAGGGTGACCGCCTCCTGCTCGACCTTGCGCGAGGGCGGCTGCTGCCCGCCGCTCACCCAGCGGGTGATCTGGCTCTGGTTCTGCCGGCCCTGGTCATCGCTGACCAGGGCGGTGATGCGGTAGCTGCCGCCCACGGGGGTCTCGAAGGTGCAGGTGACCGGTTCGAGCGTCGAGCCCATGGCTGCAGGTCTGGACATCGACTTCTTCCTCGCTCCACTCGCCGTCCGCGGTATTTCCATTCCAGGCGGGCGGCGCGCACCTCGATCGGGCGGTCCGCGACCGGGTTGCCGTCCAGGTCGGTGACGATCAGATCGATCTTCAGCGGCGTGCCGCGCTCGACGAACATAGCGCTCGCTGCGCAGGCCGACGTACAGGTCGGCCGGGTGCACCAGCAAGGTGGTGGCGCCTGCCCAGGCCTGGCGGTTGACGTCCATCACGGTGGCCTCGGCCAGCACGCTGTACGGGTCTGGGTTCGGCCAGCTCGTCGAAATCCAGGCGCAGGTAGTGCGTGCCGGTGGCGTCGGTCAGACCGGTGAAGGTTTCGTACTGCCGTCTCGCCGACGCCGGCCACGGACCATCATATACTTCGGCGATAGAACGGTCCATACCACCACCAGGGCTGCCAGGTGCCGAAGGTGAAATCGGGCCAGTTGGGCGGGCGAGTAGTTGCTGGGGGTGGAGGCCACCTGCCAGTTGACCTCGGCATTGGGCAGCGGCACCGCCGGCGTAGTATTTGGCTTCGACTGCCACCGATGGCCAGGATCCCCGGCGAAATACGGGCCCGGTGGTCTCGTTGCGCGCGCTGACCTCGAACTCGGGGCGGCGGAATTCCTGGATCTGGAAGCTGTGGTAGTACTGGCTGACTGCTGCAGCCCGCTCAGGCTGCCCTCGGCGTGAAAACTAGATCTGGGCATAGCCCAGGTTGACTGCTTGCGGGCAGGGTGAAGACGAAGTCGAAGCCGCCCAGGGCGTTGACCTCTGCGCCGTGCCGCTGCCCAGCTCGTTGCCCTGCGGGTCGATCATCCTGGTAGTGCACCGCATTGACGCTGCTGCCGACCAGGCCGACATCGCCCGTCTGCCCGCCGCCGATGCGCCGCAGCCAGCCTTTGAGGTGCACTTCTTCGCCGGGGCGGTACATCTGGCGGTCATCGAACACGTACCAGCGCAGCTCATCGTACACAGACCGGCTGCGTCCAGGCATCGTCCTCCCAGTAGGATGCGGAGCGCGGCAGTAAGGCCTGGTCGGCGCCCTGGCTGGCCGACCAGGTAGGCGGCGCCGTTCGGGATGGGGAAGCGGGCGGTGCCATCCTGCGCCGGTCGTCGACGCTGCGCGCCAGCCGGTGCCGGCTTCGATGCGTCACACCGCCAGCGGGGCGCCGTCCTTCAGGGCGGTGGTCCAGACCACCATCTCGCTGTGATCGGCGAAGGCGTCCAGCCCGATCTGGGTCACCTGCACCCAGGCCTGCACCGTCTGCCAGTATATCCTGCGCTCTGAACAGACCCTGCGGGCGGCTGACGACCGACGATAAAATGGCCGTAATCTGCCGTCCATGTCAGCTGCTCAGGTCGATGCTCGACCTCGGTCAGGGTATCGGGCTGGGCCTCAACCGCGCATGCTCTCATCCAGCACCAGGCGTCCGGGGAGCTGGACGGGCACGTCGGTGCGCTGGTAATCGCGCAGGTAGTTCTTGAAGGCCGGCCAATCGGACGGCTGGACGGCGTAGATCTGTACATCCAGCCGGTCGTAGTTGATGACATAGACCGATAAGGACCGGCTTCTGGCACGCCGCCGGGTCGAGGGTGACGAAGTTCTGCTGCGGTCCGACCAGCACCGGCTCGGCTGGCCCGACCCGGAAGGTCAGGCGCTGCGTCCTGCCCCAGGCGTCTGCCCGAAGATATCCTGGATCTCGCCGGCGACATGCTACGCGTGTAGGTCGTTTGCCCCTGGGTGGCCCCTGCGGATCTTGATCGTGTCGCCGTAAGATATTGACCGACAGCGCCGGGCAGCTCCGGCTGGATGCGCAGCATCTTTCCTGGTATAGGCCTGGTGTCGATCGGGTTGTTGAAACGGATGATAGAACGGGGTCAGCGGCCGGCAGTGCGTCGCCCGACCAGGAGCAGCCGTGCTCCACGATGCGCAGCGGGGCGTAGGTGCGGAAGCTGAAGGTTTGCGCCTCTTCTGGTGACCAACGGTCCTTCGGCGGAGGGCGTGCCCGGGCCAATGGCTGACCGATACTTGCGTGTCCTGGCGGCAGCGGCTTGCGTGGGCCGGAACGCCAGCCAGCGCCCTTCGCGGGCGTTCTTCACCAGGCGGCTGATCTGTCTCGTCTGCCTGGATATCCGCTTCGCTCGGAACCGAGCTCCAGGCTCGACCGGCTTGCCCGCCGGCGCTCACCTGGATGGTCTCCAGCACGGCGGCGGGGTCGATGCGCTGGTCGAAGGCGATGAAGATCAGCGGCTCCAGCGGCTGGGGCATGTCGTACGGATAGTTGGCTGGTCATCTTCGGCGGCGGGGTGTGGAGAGGTCCACTCCACCGTCTCCGCCAGCACGCCGCCGGTGGCCGATTGGGTGCCGGCCGGGATCGCTCACCCGGTAGACGGTGGCTTTGGGCAGGCGGTCGATCAGCTCAGAATCGTATTCGAAGGTCAGGGTCTTGGTGCCCAGCCAGCGCCAGGTGCCCGGCAGGGCCGGTTCGATCTGCACCGGCACCTGCTCGGCCGCCAGGTCGCCCAGCGTGGCCAGCGGCACCATCGGCTGGTTGAAGGTGACGCTGACGAACGGAGCGATGGGGATTTCCCCTTCCGGGGCGAAGCGCAGCACCTCCAGCGGCCCGGAATCAGCAGGGGTGACGGAGACATCTGTAGGTGGCGGTGGGAACGGCTCGTCGATCGTATCGCCGGTAAGTGGGGGTGGGATCGGGTCCTGCGCCAGTCGGAAATCGACCTGGTCTTCAGGCTCAGCTTCAATTTCCGGCAGCCGTGCCAGGATGCGGGCGATCTCGTCTTCCGGCAGCGGCTCCCCAATCGCCAGCGGCAGCCTGACTACGGTCTCCGGCTGTGCCTGCCCCTCGCTAAGGCGCAGCGATACGCGCGAGATGTCAGATTCCAATTCGCTCACTTCTGTGCCTCCGGATGATGTACCCGATGCCAGCGGGATGGTTTGCACTGCTGCGCCGGGCGTGTTCCGGCTGCGCAGATAGAAGACCGCCAGGACGGCTGCCAGGATTCCAACGGCAGCCAGGATCAAGACCAGGTATGGTCCAGGATTATTTTGAATACGGTGTCGCATCATTCCACCCCTTTACCAGGTAGACCCGAGCAGATTAGTGAGTTTAATCATACACCCGTTAGACGCTTGCGGGCAAATATTCGTTCCCTATTCTGGCAGGTGAAGAATGTCCTCGACGGATGTATAATGATCTTATCAACCCTCACGCCATCCTTGGTACAGACAGCAGGTGAAGGAGAATACTGCATGGGAACCGATCAAAGCAGCGGTAATCGGCGCGGGATATTCGATGATGGTCAAGCCGGGACAGAAAATATCCGCGTCTTGATCGTTGATGACCACGCTGTGGTGCGTCTGGGGCTGCGGACCTTCATCGACCTGCAGGACGACATGCAGGTGGTCGGAGAAGGGGTAAACGGCTCGCAGGCTGTCTCCCTGGCAGCGCAGCTCAAGCCGGATGTCATCTTGCTGGATATGGTAATGCCGGGCATGGATGGAGTGGAGGCCACCCAGAGGATCGTGGAACATAACCCCAACTCACGCATATTGATCCTGACCAGCTTTGGAGATGACGAAATAGTCTTTCCCGCCATCCGGGCGGGCGCGCAGGGCTATCTGCTCAAGGATATCAATCCCGATGATTTGGTCAAGGCGATACGAGAAGCCCATCAGGGGGTGGTGCAGCTGCATCCGGATATTGCTAAGAAGTTGATGTCTGCTTTAGCTGGCGAGCAAGATTCAGCGCTACCAGGCGTGACGCGTAGCCAACCTGAGTTGAACGATTTAACCGAGCGTGAGCTGGATGTGTTGAAGTTGGTTGCTAGGGGGCTGAACAACCGCCAGATCGCGGGCGAGTTGTATATCAGTGAGAAGACTGTAAAGACTCACGTCAGCAGCATCCTCGGCAAGTTAGGCGTGAAGGACCGTACCCAGGCTGCCATCTGGGCTTTGAAACACAATCTGATTCAGGATGAGTGAGGGAAGCTGTATATGCGCCTCGCAGTGCTGCTCCTGCTGTATTTCGCAGTCCTGATCCGTACAATAGCATTTAATTTTAACTTTGTTCCTGTGCCAGCCGCGCTTTTTACTCTCCAGGCGGTTTACGGGATATTGTTAGCCAGCGAGCCTCTCCTATCGCGCAGGCTGTATATCTACCCGTGGGTTTATATGAGTGCAATGTTCAGCCTTGTGCTGGTTATGATGCTTGTTATGCCGGTGATTGATTTCCTGCCGACGCTGTTCTTCCCGCTTAGTTTCCAGGCAGTTATGTTCTTTGGTCGCCGGGTGGGTTATATCTGGATAGGTGTGTTTGCACTGTCGATGTTCTTCCCAATCATGGTTGGCTGGGGTTGGAAGATAGAAGGACTCGCAATCGTCATACTGGACAGCATCGCCTGCCTACTGGTAGGCAGCTATGCCAATTTGATCCAACGGGCTGAGTTGGCGAGCAGCGCAAATCAGCGTTTGCTGGTTGAAGTTCAGGAAGCCTACCGCAAGCTGCAGGATTATGCTATGCAGGTTGAAGAGCAAGCTACACTCGCCGAGCGTAGCAGGATGGCTCGCGAGCTGCATGACTTGGTGACGCAGACCATATTCAGCATGAACCTGACCGTGCAGTCTGCCCGGATGCTCTGGTCGAAAGATCGAGCCCGCGTTGTTGAACAGCTCGACCGGTTGCAAGAACTCACCCGGAGTGCTGTCAGCGAGATTCGGGTGCTGGTCAGCCATCTGCGTCCCATGGAGCTAATATCTGGAAACCTCCAAGAAACCATCGGGCGTCTGGTCGATGAGCGCCAGCAGCGAGACAACATGCAAATCGAGCTGGAAGTGTCGGGTGATCGGGAACTTCCGCAATCGACGATAATCGGCCTGTATAGGATTGTGCAGGAAGCGCTCAACAACATACTTAAACATGCTGGTACAACGCAGGCGGTTGTGCGCATTCACCTGGAAAACCAGACCGCCTATCTGGAGATAGATGACCGGGGTACCGGCTTCGAGCCTGAAAAAGCCGCACACGATATAGAACACATCGGTTTAGCGGGGATGTCTGACAGGGCGCGAGAGATAGGGTGGAGGCTGGAGATCATCTCGCAGCCGGGCCGCGGCACGTGCATTCGTGTAGAGGAGGGAGCTGAATGGCAGGCAATGCCAGCTCCGGTGGTTGGGTAAGCGGCAGCTACCGGACTGCTTACCTGATGAGCTTCCCGATCATCGCTTTCGTTAGCCTGCGAAAGGTGATCGGAAGTCAGGACGCGCTCGGTCTGGGGATTGCTTTAGGTTTGTTAGGTGTATATTTCCTGCTCCTGGTAAGCAGAGAATTCATCACTGTTCGCATTGAAGCGTACCGGTATCTTTATTTCTTACTGCAATCGGTTATCGTTCTGGCATTGGGGTTGCTGCACCCATACGAGGACACCTGGGCTATGCTATTTATACCCCTATGTTTCCAGCTTATTCATGAGCTCTCAATCGTGATCGCCCTGGCATGGGGCGCATTTTTTGCAGCGTCAATATTAACCGTACTGGTTTATACATCTGGCTGGATATCAGGGATCGGGTTTAGTCTGCTCTACATCTCATTAGGTATATTCTTTGCCGCATATGATTATGAATATGCGCGCAGCGAGGCAGCTAGGTTGGAGAGCCAGAAGCTCCTGGAAGAGCTCCGCCAGGCGCATACAAAGCTGGAAGGGTATGCTGCCCATGCGGATGAGTTAGCCTCGATCCATGAACATGAGCAAATAGCTCGCCAGCTGCACGATTCGGTTAGCCAGCTTATCTTCAGCATATCTTTAGACGCCCAGTCGGCGCGCTTGCTTGTGGATAAAGACCCGCCGCGCGTCCAACCCTTGCTCGACAGACTGCAGGAACAGACCGCTACTGCCCTGGCGAAGATGCGCGCTCTCATCACCCAGTGGCGTACCGGATAACTGCGGGTTAGCTGAGCCCTATCCTTCTTCTGTTCTCAAGACCTAGGTCTATAGACCGAGATCACCCCGAATATCCGCCTGAAATCTGAGCGGGAATCTCAACCTGCTGGTGTACTAATAATCTAGTCTCCTGCCTGATGTAGCCGGGGGAAATTTTCGCTATCCTTGGTACAGAGAAATGGAGATCGGCATGAACCTCTACCTGGATTTTTCCCCCTATCAAAGACAGCATTCTGATAACTGGCAGGCACTCACCTTTAGTATCGAGGAGTGGATCGGTGATCCCGTAGCAGAAATCGTCAACGAGAATGTCAGCCCGTTCTTTGCTTATGATGCCCTCCTAGCGACCGATCCGGAGCAGTTCGAAGTTGACTTCTGCTGGTTCCTATCATGACCCTGCAAGCGTGGGCATCCTGACCATGAAAACCATCCGTTTATTGATTGCTGATGATAATCCCCAGGTGCGGCGCGACCTGAGCACTGTGCTGCAGCTGGCGGGGAAGGAATCAGACATCCAGGTCGACGTCTTGGGCGAGGCTGAAAATGGGCTTCAGGCTGTGCAGCAAGCCATGCAGCTTCAGCTGGACGTCGTCATTATGGATTTGGAAATGCCGCTCCTTGACGGCTGGGAAGCAACAAGAGCAATCAAAGCGAGTGATTCTAATATTTCCGTCCTCGTGCTCAGCGTGCATGGCGGTGAAACCGACCGGATGAAAGCCCTCCATGCTGGCGCAGATAGCTTCATCGTCAAGGGGACACCGGTATCTGAGATTATTCAAAAGATTAGTTCATTAGTTCCAAAAGGAGACATAACATGAAATCGAAATCTATCTCTTCACCACGGCGATACGATCTTGACTGGCTGCGAGTCTTCGCCATCTTGACCGTTTTTGTCTACCACTCCACACGCTTTTTCAACCTGGGCGATTGGCATGTAAAGAATCCGGTTCTCTACCGCAGCTTGGATATCATGCAAGGCTTCGCCGAGAGCTGGATGATGCCGCTGATCTTCTTCATCTCCGGAGCCAGCATTTACTTGGCAATGAGCAAGGGTGGGGCGGGTAAATACATCAAGGATAAGCTGCTCCGCCTGGGCGTTCCTCTGCTCGTCGGTATCTTCACGCACGCATCATTGCAGGTTTACCTGGAGAAGCTGACCCACGGGACGTTCTCTGGCTCATATTTCGAGTTCCTGCCACACTATTTCGATGGCATCTACCTGGATATCGGAAGCCAGGGCAACTTGGCTGTTGCCGGGATGCACCTGTGGTACTTGCTGGTTCTGCTGGTCTATGCATTAGCTTTTTACCCGCTCTTCCGGTGGCTGCGGGGTCGTGGCACGACAGTATTGGAGAAAATTGGCGACTTTCTGTCCCTACCTGGGGTCATCTACCTGCTGTCGATACCTACATTCCTGTTCCTAGAACTAACAGAGAATATGCCTGGTGGCGATATTTCACCAGGCGGTTGGCCACTTCTGGCTTACATCCCCTTCCTTTTGGGTGGTTTTGTGATCATCTCTCACCCGCGGCTGCAGGCTCGCTTGCTGCAGATGCGCTGGGTTTCTCTGGCCATCGGCCTGGTCTTCAGCGGGATCTACTTCTATCTGCGCACCCCCATGCAATACGCCGGACTGTACGATGACTTGAACGGCCCGCTGTTCTGCTTCATGTCATGGAGCCTGCTGCTTGCAGCCCTGGGCATCGCCGATCGCTATCTGAACTTCACCAACTCATCCTTGAGATATGCGAATGAAGCTGTACTCCCGTTTTACATCCTGCACCAGACGGTGTTGCTGGGCATTGGCTATTTCGTGGTGCAGTGGCAGATCCCTAGCTTCGCCAGGTGGCTGATTATCGCCAGCACAAGCTTTGCTGCCATTATGCTGATCTATGAGTTCCTGATCCGGCGCAACCACGTCCTGCGCTTCCTGTTTGGGATGAAGGTTTACCCTAAGAAAGTGCCGGCGGAGAGTGGGCTGGTTCTACAGAACTAGCAAGCAGTACTCAGTTGAGACCCAATCGTTCCCCTGGCTGGAGGATTTTGACCTGCAAGCCAGGGGATTTCTTTTTTACCTGGTCAGCGAATATCCTGGGCGGCTCGCGCAGGTAGCGTGGCAGCAGCCAGCGCAATCCGATGGGGTACAGCGTCCCCCAATGGATCGGGATGGCGATGCGAGGGGAGAGCTGCCGGGCGGCCTCGGCTGCCTGGAAAGGGTCCATATGTCCCTTACCCAATGTCGGTCCCCAACCCCATACTGGGAGCAGGGCGATATCCAGGTCTTGAGCCAGAGTTTTCATGCCCTCGAACAGTGCCGTATCCCCGCTGAAATATACTGACTGGCTGCCCTGGATCAAGAACCCCAGGCAAGGCAGCTCCGGGCTGAATGGTCCACGCTTGCCCAGGTGTTCGGCGTGTGTTGCCAGAACGGTTATAGCTCCGAAATGGTGATTATCGCCCGCTCGCGCCTCAAGAATATTTCTTAGCCCGGATTTCCGGATCAGCGCTCCAGCCCCGGCTGGGGCAATCACCTGTGTCTCAGGGTGAAATTTACGCAATGAGGAGATATCCAGGTGATCCCAATGAGTATGGGATACCAGGATCGCGTCGATTTCCTGGTACCACTCTGGTTGTATGATCAAGTGCGTTCGGCTTAGATGCCAGACTCGTGTACGAAAGAACGGGTCAGTGATGATGCGGAAGCCATCTATTTCGATTAGGAGTGTGGCGTGACCGATGTAAGTAATTTGCTGGGCAGCTCTCATGAGAGAATTTGTAACCCGTACTCCTGGTTGTTAGTTACAGACGTTACGTAGGAGGTATGATATGGGGGTGTTTGGGCGGGCATCGCCCGTCCAAACACCCCCGATCACCCCGTGAACTGCGTAACTTCTAATTATTTAGAAACTCGCAGGAGGCGAGTTTCTAAGCTGAACCGGGTTCCAGCCAGATCATGTGGCAACTGACAGATCTTCTACACCGGCAAGAATGTTTAGAACAATACCGACGCCAGCTCCTGGCGGTACTGCTTTGTGAGGACGCTGTCTTCCCCGAGCAGCTCGAAAATCCCCAGGATAGCTTTACGCGCGGCTCCGCTGCGATAACCCTTGTTCTCGCGCAGGATATCCAGCAGCCCATCCAGAGCTGCCGGCAGGTTGCCGCGCCGGGTCAGGTTGATCGAGCGATTGAAGGCTGCATCCAGCGGGTCGTCGGTCCACGCATCACCGTTCTGGACCAGTTCCAGGACGTCTGCCAGGGGCAGTAAAGATTGTGCGGCGCTGAACTCTCGGCTGGCAGGGAAGCGCTCTAAAATACCCAGCGCTTCGTAACTCTCACCCTGCAAAAGCAGACTCTTCGCCAGACCGAGCAGGGCAGCCGGTTGGGTGGGGTCTTTGGCGAGCACCTGGCGGAAGGTATCCTCGGCGCTGCCGAACTGCTCAAGCTTCAACAGGCTCTGGCCCTTCTCCAGGGATAGGTCCAGCTCGCTGGGAGCCAGGGCGCGCACGAACTCTCGCAGGCGCTCCTCCGGGATCATACCGACGAACTCGGAGACAACTCTCCCGTTCTGGAAGGCTTTAACGGTTGGGATGCTGTACACGCTGAACTGGGTGGCAAGACCCTGGTTGGCATCCACATCCACCTTTGCCAGCCGGAAGGCACCCTGCCCTTCGTGGGCGAGTTTCTCTAACATCGGTCCCAATGTCCGGCATGGGATGCACCAATCCGCCCAGAAATCCACCACCACCGGCACCTGCTGCGAGTATGCCAGCACGTTATACTCGAAGTCGCCTTCAGTTACATTGATGATATGTTCCGATGCCATCATGTCTACGCTCCATGCGTTTTATGCTCGCTTATCAATAATATTGTACCAATATCAGCAGCAAATAGTCCTGACAATTTTCTATGCAAATCTCGGATGCAGCCGCTGCAGGTAGGTACCCAGCACTCCCGCCGGTTAGATATCATCCGGATGCGCTTAATGATAACATTCGACCGTTTCTCTTATCCATATACAAACGGATATTTATGAGGTTTCTAATAAAAATTTAACGGATTTACTCCCCGCGGGTATGTATAATGGATAAACTTGATCGTTATTTTCCCACGGAGGTGTTAGATATGTCCGACGACCCGATCAAAGATGGGCTCTTGATGATGCCGTATGGCTTCTATTCGATCACCAGCCGCAGCGGTGACGATGTTAATGCCATGGTCGCAAATTGGCTGACCCAGGTATCTTTCGAGCCGCGCCTGCTGGCACTGGGGCTTCAGAAAACCAGCCATACCCATGGGCTGGTGGTCGAAAGCAAGGCGTTTACTGTAAATATCTTCAATAAAGAGGATGCTGACCGGATCAAGCCTTTTACGAAAAGCCGCGCTAAGAAACCGGAAAAGATGGTTGGCGCAAATTACACCCCGGCGCCGGTAACGGGCTGTCCCGTGTTGGATGGAGCGGCGGCATACCTGGAATGTAAAGTGGTCGCCATGCACGACACCGGGTCTGGGTACAGTATCGTGGTTGGTGAGGTGGTTGGGGGAGCAGTTTCCAAGCCGGGTGAGGCAGGGGATACCCTGACGCTGCCATACCTTGGCTGGAGCTACGCCGGCTGAAAGTAGAACCCCGCAGATCTCACACCTGCGAGTTTCATATTATTCTTCCTCGTCTATCATCCCGGGCTGTTCGACCTCCAGCACTTCGCCGTGATGGTTGATGCGCACACGGAAGCCCATCATGCCCATGTAGGAGCGTGCATCTTCAGGGATGCCCGTATTCAATAAGGTCTCGAACTGGTCTTCGATTTGTTTGAGCTGGTTAGCCAGCATAGCGACCGAGAATACGTCCTCCTGCCCGAGCATCTTGGCAGCCTGCTGGGAGAGCAGGTCTTCGTGCCCTTCGATCATCTGATGCATGGAGTCCAGCACCTGCCGGTCCACCTGCTCGGAGGGGATATGGCGCAGGAAGCCATCATCATCGACCACGTAGCACGGCTCCTCGCCGACGAATGCCATTCCGACCGGTCGGTCGAACTCATCGACCACCAGTCCTTCAAAAAGCGCTTTAAGTGCCATCCCCCTAATCATACCAAATTTCTTGTAACTGACCACAGAGCTCACAGAGTGTAATTGGTATTTACCGCGGAGAACGCTGAGCTCGCAGAGATTTGCATTTTATGTAATAAACACAAATTTCTCCGCGTTCTCAGCGTTTCTGCGTTGAATAAACTCCGTAGTCTCCGTGTACTCTGTGGTTATAATCGCTAGCCAATCCCTGTTTCGATACAGACCCCATCCAGCAAGCCCCAGTACGCATCCAGAGCCTGACCGGCGGCACTCAAGACCTGATCCATGCTGGCTCCATCGCTCAGGCAGTGCTCGAGTGCCAGGCGTTCGCCTGCTCTATGGCGCAGGTCGGCTTCAGCATGCACCTCGAAATAGGCCAGCGTCTGCGGGTTGTCTATGCCGTACAGCTCGACCAGTCCGTCTGCCTTGGTGCGCGAGACCTCAGGCTGCTGCGCCTCGTAGGCGTACAGTGCTGCCAGAGCGCTGGCTGTGCTCTCAGCTGACAAACGCTCGAAGGCCGCCACGATCTGCTGCGCAGCCGGGTGCGGTGATTTTTCGGCTACTTGCACCCGCTCCAAGCCCAGACCTGAAGCGAAATCCAACCACAGTTCGGGATGCGGTTTGGGCTCCCCCAATTCCTCCCTCAGATTGCTCTCCAGCTCGCTGCGCACCAGGTTGTCCTCCGCCGACTGCAAGGCGCTCTGCAGATAGCCGGGGAAGGCAGCCACATGCGGGTAGTAGATCTGGGCGTAGGTCGCCAGGTCTTCAATGGTAAGACGTCCTTCTCGCCATGCCTGGTAAAAGGGGTGCAGCAGGATCGAGCGCTTTTCGATCAGCTCATCGAGCTTTTTCAGGGTTGTGTCCTTCTGGTTCATAGACAGCTCCTTTGAATGTGGATAAAGTACACCTGATATATCCAAGTATAATCCACTTTCCGTAGTAAAATCAATAGCAGGACGAGAGAGATATACTTCTTGCATAGGAATAATAATGAGAAAGCTGAAATTGCAGGTGCAGATGTCGGTTGATGGCTTTGTTGCCGGTCCGAATGGGGAATTGGACTGGATGGTATGGGATTGGGATGATGATCTGAAAAGCTATGTGGGTCAATTAACCGAATCCATCGGCACTATCTTGCTTGGCAGGAAGATGGCAGACGGATTTGTTACTCACTGGCTGGAAGTGGCCAGCAATCCCGACCACCCCGAACATGCCGCGGGAGTAAAGTTTGTGGAGACCCCGAAGGTTGTGTTCTCGAGAACCCTGAGCAAATCAGACTGGGAGAACACCACCCTTGCCTCTGGCGACTTGTCTACGGAAGTCAACCGGCTGAAAAGCCAGGCTGGGAATGATATGATCGTCTACGGTGGTGCTTCGATGGTTTCAGCGCTCATCCAGGCGGGACTGATCGATGAGTTCTATTTATTCGTCAATCCGGTTGTCCTGGGGAGCGGATTAACTATATTCAAGGACCTCAACCAAAGGCTCGACCTGAGATTAATGAAATCCATCCCTTTCGATTGCGGCATCTTACTGCTGCATTATGTTCCTGTATAGTCGCACGTGGAGGGCGCAGCTACCGGGGCATTTATCAGCGGAATGATTTCTCTCGCTGCGCCTCTACAAACCACATCGCACATGGCACGTGATACCTGACACCGGAATACCTGACACACACCTGACACCTGACAATCAAATCACTTCCACACTCGTCCCCCACTCTTCGGCTACTTCCTGCACATCGGGCGGCACGGTTGGCAGCGTCCAGCGGTACAGCCAGCGGGCGGCTGCCGGGCTCAGGTTGACGCAGCCGTGGCTGCGCGGCTTGCCGAAATTATTATGCCAGAATGTACCGTGGAACGAGACGCCGCTGCCGGTGAAGTATGTTACCCAGGGCACGCCGGGCAGGTCGTAGCCGTTGTAAGCCAGGTTGCCGGCAGCCATATGGCGGTACGGGCGCTTGTAAGAGGTGATATGGTATCCCGCCGGTGTGGAGAAATCGCCGTTCGAGAACCTGGCTCCCGTTGCAGCCCGCGCGGCGAACACCGGGCGGTTCCACTCATAGGCGATCACCAGCTGCCTGTCGCGCAGCACTTCCAGGCGCTTCGCCCGCAACGGTAAACCGGGTGAGACCGGCGCCAGCTCGTCTGCGAAGACCGGGCGCAGATGACGGGCAGGGACGTAGTAAACATAATCCCATTTATCATCCAGCAGGCGGTACCAGGGCACGCCTTCCTCATCTGTGGCAAGCCCTGTGACCCAGTGGGTTGTCTGGTAGTAGAAGCGGTATATGTGCGGGAATTTCGGTCCCGGTCCCCAGGATGCATCCGTAAACGGCACGCAGACTTCAGCCAGCCTGCCGCCGGGTGGCACGTTGGTCATCGGGTTATGCGGGCGCGTCTCGACCGGTTGGATGCCGCCCGAGTGGGCGAACCCCGCATCTCCCAGGCGGTACCAGACCCGGTTGTGGGCTGGCTGGCGGTCGCCCAGCACGTAGCCCGTGACCGACAGCAGGCTGTCCTTCCAGTGGGTGGCGACTTGCTGGCTGTCAAAGGAAGGCTCTTTGTGCACCGGGATGCGCTCGTAAGCCACCCTCCCTTGTCGGGCTGCGGGCAGGGCCAGGGCATCCTGGGAGCGCAGGCCGCCAGCCGGGTCATCTATGACCTGGTGCAGGGCGTCTTCCAGGTAGCTGACCAGACCTTCCCAGAACTGTGCCTCGAAGCTTGATTGGTGGATTTGGTTGGGATACGGGTCGCTAAAGGGGATGTACAGCGCGCCAAGCAATCCGGCTGCGAACAGCTTCAGGAAGTCCCGGCGAGTGCCGGATGCTAAGCTGTGATCCCCTGCTTGCTGGTCCTCACGATCCGCGTTTGGGGGCTGCGTGTGGGTGGGCATGGCTCACTGGTGGACATTGACAATTGTGCCCACTCTGGCATTCTTGAATACCCAACCGGCGTCATCTATCGTGAAATTCACGCAGCCGTGGCTCATTGGCACCCCGAAGTTATTGTGCCAGTATGTGCCGTGCAAGCCATAACCTTTGTAGAAGTACATCACGTAGGGTACGTTCGCAAGGTAATAGCCGGGCCCGGACATGTCGGCGTAGCGGTATTTCACGTACACGCGGAAGGTTCCAGTAACGGTTGGGTGCAGCCAGGTGCCGGTAGAAACCACGAATTCGCGCTGCAGCGTGTCGCCGATATATGCGTAGGTGCGCTGAGAGCTCAGGTCGACGTCAACCCAGAACTCGTCGTCGCCAACACCTCCCGGTCGTCCCGGGTAGGCGTAAGATACCTGCGCCTGTTTCTTCTTTTTCGGCTTTTTGGTCGGCTCGGGGGTAGGCGTCTCGGTGGGCGTCTCCGTCGGTGTGGCCGTCGGAGTGTCAGTTGGGGTGGGCGTCGGGGTATTGGTGGGCGTTGGTGTGAACGTAGGCGTGGGAGTGAAGGTGCTGGTCGGGGTGGGCGTGCGGGTGAGCTTGTCGATATCGCTCTGCGCCAGCGCCAGCGGGTTGAGGTTCGAGACTGCGGATGAATAGACCGGCGTGCCGTACCAGGCAGCCAGCAGCAGGCAGGCGATCAGCACAGCCAGGATCATCGGCAGTACAGCCGGCCGCGGGCGCACCATCGCTTCGGAAGGGATCGGTCCTTTGACCAGCCGGCGGGGGTATACCGGACGTAGCGGCGGGTTCTCGCGCAGCCGGCTGGCAGCCCAGTGCATTCCCTGCCGGGCGCGCCGGCTTGCGGGGTTGATCGCCAGCGCTATATTCAGGTACTCTACGCTGGCTCTGGGGCTGGCTGCAGCCGCCAGCAGCAGCCAGGCGTCCTCCTCCTCCGGTCTGATCGCAGCTGCTCGGGCTGCCCAGCGGTGTGCTTCCATGCGGTCACCGCGCTGCATGGCCTGGCGTGCCTGCGTGATGGCTGCGCGGTAGTCAGGAGCTGGGACCGGCTGGGTGGCTTCGCTGTCAGGGCTCATGGGTACGGGTTGGGTGTCTCCAACGCAGTGGGATCCTGGGCAGTGGTCTGGGGCGTTGCGGCGAAGGGTATCTCTTCGTTATTCAGGTAGCATAGCAGCCCGTCGACGATCCCCTGTGCAACTCGGTCGGTGCGCTGGGTGAGCAGCTCGCGGTCGAGATTCAGGAAGCCGACTTCGATGATCGCCGCGGTAGTATTCTCGTTGATCTCATCGAACGCATGGTAGCTGGTCATATCGGCGGTGATGCTGTTGTGGAGCTGAATACCGGTCGCCAGGGCGTAGCGCTGCCGCAGACATGCCGTCAGACGTGCCGATAGCTGCGGGCGCGGGTTGGACATGGCCGCCGACACTTTGAAGCCGGTGGCTTCGTCATTGATGTAATCGCAAGAATCAGCGTGGATAGAGACCAATGCGCTGGCCTGGTAGCCGTTCAGCTTGGGGTCGAATTCGCGCAGCATATCGACATCCATTCCGCGGGCGATGAGCTGGTCTCGCACCAGGGCAGCAACATGCTGGTTGACCTGGAACTCGGTCAGGCTGATGTCACTGCACACTGCGCCTTGGTCGCCTGTATTATCATCCCAATGCCCGACCACGATGCCGACCAGCGGGCGGCCGCGCGGGGTGGATGTCCCCTGGCTGATGGCGGTCTGGGTTGCCTGTGGACCGCCGCTCAATGGGATGCCGCTCTGTCCCAGCGTGAATGGCAAAAGCCCTGGGTCGCTCCAGAATGTGAACATGGTAGCGACGATGAATGCCACGCCGATCGCCGCGGTCAGGAAATAGAATGTGCCTCTGTCCTTCCGGGCAGGTGCTTCTTCAGCAGGTGGGGGGGTATTAGGTGTCGTTTCCAAGATGAGTATTCGCCGCTGAGCAATCGTTATGTTTGGCTGTTAAAAGTGCATAACCCCTGAACGAGTAGCAAGTTCTGTGCCGCATTTTCTACCATTCTCATCGAGATTGTACCAGTCACTCGGATATTATAGCGAATACCCGGCTATTGGGCAATGTCTCAGGAACCAATCACGGCGTGCGGCGTCTAATATACAGAGCAGCATCCCGTCCATCACGGCACACAATATGGGAACAGGATTGATCGTCCGGGCAAGTCGTTCAGCGGGAGGACCTATGAGAGCCATGTCTATGTGTTTGATTTTTCTTGCGATCGCAGTCGCCTGCAGCGCTGCCATAGACCAGTCCGAGAGTGGGCGAGTGGTGCTGATGGATTACTTCAGAGCCTTGAATGAAGAACGTTATTCCGAGGCTGCCGGACTCTATGGAGGCAGCTATCAGATTTTACGGGAGATGAACCCCGACCTGCCAGCCGACAGCTATGCCTCCCTATGGGAGCGGGGCTGCCTGGTGAATGGGCTGCAGTGCCTGGCGGTGCTCTCAGCTACCTTCAAGGAGCAGGTGGGCAGCACGTTCATCTATAACGTCGAGTTCAGAGCAGCTGATGGCGGGCGCTTTGTCCTGGGACCTTGCTGCGGTGCCGACCCTGGCAGCGCCCCGCAGGTACACAGCTTCGAGTACCGGGTGGAACTAGCGGATGGGAAGTACCGGGTGATGGACCTGCCGCCGCTTCTGCCGTAGATTATCCTAAACCAAAGACTCCTTACCTATCCTCAGCGAAAAGCTCGCCCAGGGTGCTGTGTGTAATATCTCTAAGAGATTGTTTTCGTGCATCAAAACGAAATATCCGTGAACATCCTACCAGTCCGTGTACAACAAAACACTCTGCGCACTCGGTGTGCTCTGCGGTGGAGACCTAATATATCCGCACAATCCTCCACACTCTTTGTCTAAGTCCTCCATAATTCCTCCACAACCGCCTGGCATACTGTAAGAAATTCGCTGATAACAGCTGTAGTGCATGTCAAATCCAATCCAGCGAATTGCCATTGGAGGTATATGATGTATTACCGTGGATCATTTTTCTTTAGAGCGCTTGCCGCGCTGATGCTGGTCGGTTTCTTGGTGCTTGGCGCAGCCTTGATCTTCCAGGCCGGGCGTGCTACTGGCTTCAGCCTGGGCGTGGCATCCGGAGGGTCAGATGTTCTGCTCCCGGGCGCCCAGCCTTTTGGTATGTATCCGGGCGGTCCATTCATGCTGTTTTTGGGATTCGTTTGTCTTGCCGGTCTGGCTTTCCCCTTCTTCTTCGCCATGATGGGCATCTTCGGCCGCAAACGCTGGAAAGCCCACGGCATGCACGGGCATCCCAAGGAATGGGATGAAGCCTACGCTGCACGCTGGGGTACCCCACCGTGGTGGCGGGAGCCCAAGCCGGAGGACACACCTCCGGGCGGCAAGGAAGCTGCTGATGATGTGCAGGTCGATCCTGAAAGTTAGATCTCAGCCCCAACCGGGTTCCGGGTACAAAGCCTGGAGCCCGGTCGATGCCATTTTAAGTTACACTTGACAAATGCAGAAGCTGATCCTGGTCGTAGATGACGAGCCAAAAATCGTCCGCCTGGCGAGGGATTACCTGGAGAAGGATGGCTTCCGGGTCCTGAGCGCCTATGACGGCGATACAGCCCTGGCGATGGCGCGCAGCGAGCGCCCCGACCTGGTTGTGCTGGACTTGATGCTGCCGGGGCGGGATGGCTGGGAGGTCTGCCGCCAGCTGCGGCGCGAATCGGACGTGCCGATCATCATGCTCACCGCACGCTCCGAAGAGAGCGACCAGGTTGCCGGTCTCGAGCTGGGCGCGGATGATTACGTCACCAAACCCTTCTCGCCGCGCACGTTGGTCGCCAGGGTGCGCGCCCTGCTGCGGCGGGCAGAGGGCGGCGTGTTAGCCCCGGCAGTCCTGCGCGCCGGTACCTTGGAGCTGGACCGCGCAGCCCACCTGGCGAGCCTTGACGGCGCACCGCTCCACCTGACCCCCAACGAGTTCAAGCTGCTGGAAGTGCTGATGCGCTACCCTGGGCAAGTGCTCAGCCGCGAGCAGCTGCTGGATCACCTTCACGGGATGGCGATCCCGTCTTTCGACCGCAGCATCGACTCGCATATCAAGAACCTGCGCCGCAAGTTGGAACCCTCTCAGCTTGCCGGATGTGAGATCGAAACCGTCTACGGCGTCGGCTACCGTTTTGTCGAGCGGGACGGCGCATGAGACCCGATCAACACGGCTGGCACAGCCGGAGACATGCCTGGCAATCCGGCAGAGACCCCAAGCGCCGCTTCCTGTTCTGGCGCTTTGTGATGGTTTTTGGTTTCGTATGGCTGGTATTCATCGCCGCCTTGGTGCTGGTCAGCCTGGCTTACAGGACTTTACAGCCCGCCAGTGGACGCTTCCTCCCCGAGCTGTTTATAATCTGCAGCATCCCGTTCGGATTTACGCTGTTGGTCGCTCTCCTTGGCCGGTGGGCGTTCAGCCGGGTCGGTGTGCCGCTGGTTGACGTTATGGCTGCCGCGGATGCCGTCGCCGAAGGTGACCTGGAGGTCCAGGTACGCGAGAATATGCCCGGGGAGTACGGCAGGCTGGCGCGCAGCTTCAACCGCATGACCGCCCGGCTGCGCACGGCTGAACAGCAGCGCCGCAGCCTGACCGCCGACGTCGCCCACGAGCTGCGCACCCCGCTGCATATCGTGCAGGGCAACCTGGAAGGGGTGTTGGATGGTGTTTACCAGCCGGATGAGGCGCATATCCGTGCCACGCTGGAGGAGACTCGCCTGCTCTCGCGTCTGGTTGATGACCTGCAGACCCTCTCATTGGCAGAGAGCGGCGCGCTGCCCCTGCACCGCATACAAGTTCTGGCTGCCGATCTGCTCTCGGATGTGCTGACCAGCTTTTCGGCTCAGGCAGAATCTGAGGGTATCACCCTGGAGCAGGTCCTTCCTGCACAGCCGGACGACCTGGAAGTCCTGGTCGACCCGGACCGCATGGACCAGGTGCTCTCCAACCTGGTCGCCAACGCGCTGCGCCACACGCCCTCTGGCGGTACGATCACCCTGGGGGCCGCCCGGCTGCCGGATGCGGTCCGCCTGACGGTGACGGACACCGGGGTTGGCATCCCAGCGGAAGACCTGCCCTATATCTTCGACCGCTTTTGGAAGGGGGAGCGATCCAGGTCGCGGCTTTCTGGAGCAGGTTCCGGACTCGGGCTGGCGATCGCCCGCCAGCTTGTCGAGGCACACCAGGGCAGCATACAGGTTGAAAGCCAGCCGGGGCAAGGAACGACATTCATCATCGACCTAAGAAAAGAATAGATTGCGTAAGCGACACCAGGTTAGCCTGCGATAACCATCTCAGGAACAGGCGTGTGAAAGATAGGTCCTCTCCCTTTTGGGAGAGGACCGACCAATTGATTATATGGGATGTGAAGATGTTGGTCTGAAAGGGGTTCACTCGCAAGTATTTTGCGAGTTAATAGGTCATGAACTGGCTGGTAGCTAGGCCATCAGCGAAGAGGTCGACGATCACATATCCTGGCGGGAAGTCCAGGTAAGCGCCGTCCCACCAGTTTCCACATATTGCGCCATCATTTAGATATTTCACATTGAGATATGTCAGCTCTTCCACCTGGTGTGAATGGCCACTGAGGCAAAGTTTGACATTAAGGTGCTTTAGGAACAGGTTGCGCGTGCGGCGCGAATCGATATGTACCCAGGCTGCCGGGACCATCCAATAGTCAGGGGTCTCATTATCCCCATCATAATATTCGCAGGCACACAGTAGGGGGATGTGCGAAATTATACAAATTGGCGCCTCCTGTTCTGCCTCTAGCTCCCCTTTTAGCCAGTCGAACTGCTCGTCATCCAGCTTGCCAATATAATCTGTGAATGGATCCTCGACTTGAGGAGGGTGCGTGCTGTCCAGCACAATGAAGTGCCAGCCAGCCAGATCAAAGCTGTAATAGCGCCCGGGTAGGTTCAATGCCTGGATTGCCATTTCCTTTCCAAACAATGGGTCATCGACAATGCTTGTATTGATTTTTTGGTATGCCCACCCCCAAACATCGTGATTGCCAATGCAGTGATACGCAGGCAGTGTACATTCGGCTGCCATGATCTGGTTGAAGCCCTCCCATTGGGATAGAGAATTATCTTTATCCATATCGATTGAGTCCATGATTGAGTCGCCGGTGTTGAAAATCACATCTGGACGCGGTTCAAGACTATGGATTTGTTTCAAGGCTGAGATATAGCGATCATTAACGCTCTCCTCGGGGTAGTAGTGAACATCAGAGATGTGGGCGATCCTCAATACCCGAGGTTGCTCAACAGCCATAGCTTGCTCTGGTTCCGATGACAAGTTCTTGCAACTGCTTAGAATAGGTATACTCAAGGCGGCCACCCCCCCTGTCCTTAAGAACCCCCGGCGAGATATCGTCTTGTTCATAATAGCCCTCCGCTCTAGTTGAACAATTACTTTCTGGATCTGTGAGTACCGGGTATTGTCAAGTTAGAAACGCAGCTCCTCACCTCCTTTATCAAAAAATTCATCCACGCAGCTCGGAATGCCGGAATGAGAGCGGCGTGGATGAAGACCTTACGCTTTGAAGCAAGTTGTTCTTAGTAATCTCTGCTCTGGCAGAGCAAGTGTTTTACAATTTCAGTATATATGAAAAGTAAAAAAAATCAAGAATGAAATGGATAGGGGGTGAACGAAGCGGGAATCAACATTAAAATCAACCCCGCCAAAAGGGGAAAAATGTGACAAGATGAGCGTATCTCGAAGACAAAAGAAAGGAGATACGCGATGAAAAAAGAACGGAGATGGAAATCTGGCCTCGGGTTGCCTCCCGAGGCCAGACTATTTGAGCAAGCCCAAGGGGGTTGTAAGGACAGTCTCGAGCTGCTCATGGCCAGGCACGAAGGACTGGTCTGCTATGCGGTCAATCGCCAAAACCTGGGTGATCTGCCCGAAGAGGAAGCGGTCCAGGCCGGACGGATCGGGTTGTGGCGAGCGATTGCGGGCTTTGATCCACAGCGGGGCAACCAGTTTTCGACCTATGCCTACCCGGCAATTGTGCACCAAATCTGGGCAGCGGTCAAGGATCATTGCCAGGCCAATCAGCGAGCGCATGCCCTCCGGGAGTGGGGCGTGTTCTTCCGGCACTGGGAATCGGGACCGCAGCAGCGGGTGGCCGAACAGGAGGTGCGGACCTGTCTGCAGAAGATGGTGGGTCGTTTGCCGTGTCGGCTGCGCTGGGTGATCGAGGTACGCTACGAGCTGGGCGGACAATCGTGGCAGACGCTGACGGAGATGGGCCAGGTGGTAGGTCTCAGCGGGGAGCGAGTGCGGCAGCTGCAGGAGGAAGCGCTGGTCTGGCTGCGCCATCCAGCCCACAGCCAGGAACTGCGCACCCTGCTGCGACGGCACAGCCAGCAGGAATACGCGTGGGCGGAAGAAGTAGCCCAGGCCTGGCTGCGCCGCCGGGGAGGGCGCCATGGCTAGACCGGAACAGACCCGTGCCCAAGACAAAGACTTTGTCCGCCATTGTAGCCTGGCAGCACTGCAGCAGCGTCTGCCCCTGGGCTGGCCTACTCCGGCCCACACGCCCGCCTCACCGAAGAAACGTTACCGCTCCCGGTATGTGTATCTGGGAGCAGAAGAGCTGGCTGATCTGACCGGGCTGGAGCAGGGGGAAGATTTCGACCTATTGCTGCGCCTGGTCGATTTTAGTGGGTTGCGCGATGTGCTGGCTGAGCGCCTGGGTTGGACCTCGGCTCAGGGTCAGGTGCCCTTTGACCCGGTCTCCCTGTTCTTGCTGACGATGTGGCAGCTGAGCCGCAACTGGAGCCGGGCGGAGACGCTGCGCAACCTGGCCAAGCGGCGCTATGCCGATTATGCCCAACGCTTTGGTTTTCGGCCGGGGGTGTACCCGAGCGAAGGAGGTCTGCGCTACTTCCTGACCACGCTGGGTGAAAACAGCACCCGGTGCGGTGAAATGGTATCGGTGGAACAGGGCGAGAGGTGGATCGCCGTGGCCGTGCAGGAGCTCAATCAACTCCTGGCCCAGTCGGTCGCCCTGATCCGCGAGAGTGGTGTGCTGAGTGCAGGAGCCTGGCAGCAAGCCTTGCTCTGCCCCGACGGGCAGATCCACAATGCCGCCTCGCGGATGCGCTGCCAGCAGGTGAACGAGCGCTGTTATCAGCCTGCGCCGCGCCCCTGCCCGGCCCAGGAGAACGGGGGGCGCGGCTGTGCCTGTGACGAGCGCCGTTGTGCGCAATTGTGCCGCCGAGCCGCCCCGCTCGATCCGCAGGCGCGCTTCGTCTGGTACAGCGGCGACAATCAGCATGACGACCAGGAAGGCGAGGGGTTCTTCGGTTACCGCAGCCTGCCCCTGCAGTTGGCTGACCGCCAACGGCGTTTCAGCCTCACCCTGCTGGATGATGTGCTGCCAGCCAACCAGCGCGAAGAAGTGCCTGCGACGGCTTTGCTGCTGCAGCTGGGGGAGCATTATCCGGACCTGCAGGTCGACGCCGTGGCGGGCGATGCCGGGCTGGGCTATGCGGTTTTTCTGCACGCCATCTATGAGCACCTGCAGGCCCGCCGAGTGGTGGCTCTACGCAGTCACGACAGCGACAAGAACGCAGCGCAATGGCCCTTGCGCGGCTATGATCACTGTGGACGCCCCCTCTGCCCCTATGGCTACCGCCTGGTCAGCAATGGTTATGACCGCCAGCGCCAGCGCAGCAAATGGTTCTGCCAACAGGCTTGCTTGTATGGGGCTGAGCCCCAGGTGCTGCTCCCGGCGGTCGAGTATCCACCCCCAGACTGCCCCTATCAAGCTCCTACCCACCCGCATGGTCGCGTGATCAACCTGGGAGAGCGGTTTCCGGACGGTTCCATCCGTCTGGTCCGCGATCTCCCGGTGGGCAGTACCTCCTGGAAGGCTCTCTATCACCGGGCACGCAATGCGGTGGAAGCCCGCAACGCCACCTTCGAAGCGTGGGGCTTGAAGCGTTTGCCCGTCTATGGCTTGCCCAGGGGCACCGCCCTGCTCTTCCTGGCTGATGTGCTCAACAACCTCACCACCCTGGTTCGGCTGATCCGCGAAGCTACCCACGCAAACCAGGACCCCTGAGCGGAACCGCTCCCCAGGGCAGCTCCGCCGTCTGACCAGCTCTCGATCTGGCTCAGACCCTCCCGGCGCGCCTGCACCCCCTTTTTCCCTGTCTATGCCGCACTCTTCCTGGTGGATTGTTCCCCCAGGCCCGGGCTTTTGTTTATTTTTTGGCTGCACACCGCTTCGTTTTGGACACCATTTTGGCCCCCTTTTTGACCATCAACCCCACTTAGGATCGTTTTTTCGCTTTTTTCTCTATCTCCTGCTTCGTTCACCCGGATAGAGGTTACGCAGTTCACGGGGTAATACCCCCAACCCTCCCCCAAGTGCGTAAGTCCTAATGGAATTAAAATATCGTGTACTTAAAATTCATATCTTGGGTGGCTGCGCTCAACCGCCGGGGACAAGGCGCTGGATGGTAGTAGCGCGCTGCAGCGCCTCGTGTTCTATCTCAGTCTTCAGCCGCAGCCTGTCCTGTTCGTCTGCGGTGTCGAGCAGCTGCCGGGCGTAACCCCAGACCTCGTCCCGCCAGCGTGCGATCATCCGGCTGACGAACCACTCGTCGGACTGACCGAACACCTCATCGAATAGGTTCATCAAGGGCAGGTCTGTTGCTATGACGGTGTCCTGCACGGCATCGATAGTACGGCTGATCACGGTATTGACATGGCAGTGGTCATCGTAGCGCCCCTGGCGCTCATCCGCCGAGAGCATCTGCCAGTCTGGTTGGAGCATATCCACCAGGGTGAATATCAGATCGTAATTGATATGCGCGTTGATGCCCAGCAGCAGATTCTGCAGCACCTGCGCATCCGGCCGGCGGGCTGAGTCGAACGTCAAGCGCCAGACCTGGGGGGTATCCGGTCGATCCTGATCGTATGAGTCCAAAGCATCGAAATAGTACTCGGCGAATTGGTGCAGTAGGCTGTGCACCCATTCTGGATCATTGAACTCTCCAGCCTCGATCGCAGAGAGCATATTATCCGTCATCAGCAGATAGCAGCTCAAGAAATCCGAGCGCTGGTCAGGTTCCGCCTGCCAGCGCTCCAATTGAAGCTGCATACGTTGGGTTATGGTCCACATTTGAGCCAGGTTTTGTGCCTCTGCTCTTGTACTTATTTTCTCTGCAGCGGGAGGAAGATGAGGTATGGCTCGATGGTGATCGTACGGGACTGTGTACGGCTGCTGACCGGGTTGCTGGCAGTCAATTTGATGGTCTTAACCCCATAAGTGGGCCAGGAAAACGCCCGTGTTGCGCTGACTCCGTTCGTATCAGTTATCACCGGGTAGCCGGTTGTTTCCCAGACGTATGTCACCGGCAGGGTAGCAGTGATTGGATTGGCTTGAGCTGTAAATGTGTACTCGACAAATGGATTTCCGGTCGAAGGACCGCTCAAGCCAGCAGAGGCCAACGGGACATAGTCGCCTGGGCAGGTGACGGAGCCGTAGTTGGCTGATTTCAAACCGCCGGTCTCGCGCGCCAGGATGGTGTATGAGTACTGCCTGCCCAGATAGGGATTGCTGCCCGAGCCAGGAGTGCCGCAGGCGACCCGGAATCCAGGATTTAACATATCACCGGGGATATACATCGAGTTCTGAAAGAAGCCGCTGATATAGGCGCTGCGGTGGTTGTCGATGCTGAGTGTCATGGAGATAATATATTGCGATGCTCCGGAGGTGACGTAGAGATAATCCCATGTGATGTAGCAGGTGTCCGTGCCGCTCACCGGTAGGTAGCAGGTCGCGGATGGGCTGTCGATGAAGGATATATCCGGCGCCTCCAGACTGGTGGCCTCACGCCAGCGCTGTAAGCTCGGATCCGCCTGGGTCTGGTCGGATTCCGGCAAGTTGAATATCGCCTGAGGGGTTGGGGCGGCGGGAGGTGTTGGCGGCACTGACGGTGCTCTCTGTGCCAGCGATGCTGCTCGCACGGCTCCCCAGGCTAAGATGATCCCTGCCAGCATGATCATCACCAGCAGACTGACTCGATATCGATGGGACATCACAATTTTCTCATCGGTATCAGACTAAGGAGTATATGCCGGGCAGTAGGTGGTGCCATAGTTGGCAGACTTAAGACCGGCAGAATCCCGGGCGCGGATCGTATACGCATAAGCATTGCCCCAGTATGGGTTGCCGCCCGCACCCAGCGGGCCGCAAGCGACCTTGTAGCCATTGGGAATCATGTTATACGGCACGTACATGCTGGTCTGGAAGAACCCTTGCGTGCGCATCACATTTCCAATGCTGTTCAACTGGACGGTCATGGATATCATGTAATTCGGGGATGCACTCACCGACATGTAGTACCAGTTGATAAAGCACTCGTCTTTTGCCGAGTCGGGCTGGTAGCAGGTAGCAGAGGGTGAATCGATAAAGCCGATGTTAGGTTCCTGGGGTGCTTCGCCGGCAGGCGCGATAATCTCACGAACATTTTCTCCGTCGACTTCTTGCTGCAGGATAGTTTGATTGCCCGGGGCCTCAGCCTGCCCGCGGGCGATACGCATGAATCCAAAGGTGGCTGTCACCAGGATCAATGCCAGAATTGTGGGGATGAGCAGTTTGCGCATGGGCTACTCCTCTGATGCCGCTTAAGATTGTCAACAGGTACCTGGTTCTTCGTGATCTCCACCCTTGAAGATCGGGATGACTAATTATAGACAAGTATGATCGTTTTGGGAAGGATGAGTTTTCCTCTCTTGCTAGCTGATGCGAAAACGCCACCTATAGTTAAAATAAAAAACGGTGGCACTACTGCCGCCGTCCGTTATTCTAGTACAGCCCCCAATCTGCTCCGGCGCCTTCTTCCATATAGGATAGGTCCCACATCTCCAGGCCCATTTCGATCGTGGTCGGGCGTTCAAGCGCCTCTTCTGCCTTAACACGCGCCATCTCCAGCAGTGCCGGGCCGTAAGGGCAGAACGGCGTGGTCATGATCATGGTAACGTTGGCTTTGTCCTCTTCGGCAGCCACATCGCGGATCAGACCGAGCTCGATGATACTCAAGCCGATCTCCGGGTCTATGACCTGGCGCAGCGAGTCTCGCACGCTCTCCGCCAGCTCCGGGTGGGAAGTCTCGATCTGCCAGCTCACTTTAGATGAGGTTATATCACTCATTGATACTCTCCAGCAAGGTGTTTTGTTCTACGATATAGGTGCAGTTGGCATCACCGTTCAGAACGCAGTTGACCTTCTCTGCCGGGATTGACAGCACGCTGGAGATCAGCGTCTGGTCCATCGAGCATACTTCAGGGTGGTTCTGACCGACACGGTAGTACGGGCAGCTGATCTCCCGGATCAGGTACTGGCTGCCTTGTTTTTCCCACTCCACGGTGAAGCCTTCATCGCTGAGCATGTTTGTCACCAGGTCCAGGCGCTGCTCGAGGTTCAGACCGCTGGCTTCAACCTTCACTTCAGCAGCCAGGTCCTCCGCCATCTGGGTGAACAGCTGGTTTACCATCGGCTCCGGCATGCTGTCCTTGAGCTGCTCAAGCAGACGTATGGTCAGCTTCATATAACGGGAGGGGAAGAGCTCCAGACCCCGCTCGGTCAGGTAGTATAGGCGGCGCGGCCGTCCCACGCCATGCCGTTCCTCCTCAGAGGTTACCAGCCCTTCAGCTTCCAGGCGGGCGATATGATGGCGCACGGAGATGGGGTTGATGTCCACCGCATCTGCCAGCTCGTTGATCGTGCAGCGCTGCTGGCTGAGCAAGGTATGCAGCACGCGATCGCGAGTGCTTTTGCTTTGATCTTCAGTGACACTTTTCATATTCCGGGTTCACCCTCATACTGAAGTCGGGTCGAATACGCACAGACTCAGCCTTGAAATTTTAACATGCCGGATTTTATTTGTCAATATTAAGATTATTATACTAAAAATTATTGACGCCAACCGGGCTTACTGCTATAATTCAGGTAATATATAAGATATTTATCGTAAATATTGACGAAGCTTGCCATGCCTGCTATAATCCACCTTTGGCTGCCGGGGGCGTAGGTTGCGTCATGGATAATCCGGCAGCGGCAGCACTCAATAATATACCAGGAGCTCAAATTAAATGTCCGAACTATCCATTCGAAATCTACATGCCAGTGTGGAGGGGAAAGAAATCCTCAAAGGTGTCGACCTGACCGTGCATCGCGGCGAGATCCACGCTTTGATGGGACCAAACGGCACCGGAAAATCTACCCTGGCATATGCACTGATGGGGCATCCCAACTATGAGGTTACCCAAGGTGAAGTCTGGTTCAAAGGTCAGAATATCCTGGAGCTTGCGCCCGATGAGCGCTCCCGCCTGGGGCTTTTCCTGGCTTTCCAGTATCCCACAGCCATTCCGGGGGTATCGGTAGCGAACTTCCTACGTACGGCGATCAATGCCCGCCGCCGGGCAGATGACCCCGAGGATAAGGGCATCCCTATTCCGGAATTCCGCAAGCTGCTCAAGGCCCAGATGGACCTGCTGCAGATGGACCACAGCTTTGCCGGGCGTTATCTGAATGAGGGCTTCTCGGGCGGCGAAAAAAAGCGCGCCGAGATCCTTCAGATGGCTGCTCTGAAGCCAGAGATCGCCATCCTGGATGAGACCGACTCAGGTCTGGACATCGATGCCTTGCGCATTGTCTCGGATGGGGTCAACGCGCTGAGCGGAGATAACCTGGGTGTCCTGGTAATTACCCACTACCAGCGTATCCTGAACTACATCAAGCCCGATTACGTACATATCATGATGGGCGGGCGAATCGCTGAGTCCGGCGGAGCGGAGCTTGCCCTGCATCTCGAAGAGCATGGCTACGACTGGCTGCGCGAGAAGCATGACCCCATGGTCGCAGGTTAGGAGCTGTTTATTATGAGTGATGCTGCAATCTTACAGGATATTGGTGATTACAAGTACGGGTACAGTGACCCCGAGACCTACGTTTTTAAGTCCGGCAAGGGATTGAACCGTGAGATCGTCGAGCAGATATCGTCTATGAAGGGCGAGCCGCAGTGGATGCTGGATTTCCGTCTCAAGGCTCTGGAGCATTTCCAGAAGCGACCCATGCCCACGTGGGGCGGTGACCTCTCCACCCTGGACCTGGATGAAATCTATTTTTACGTCAAGCCGGCTGAGGCGGAGAGCAAATCCTGGGATGATGTTCCGGAGACGATCAAGAACACCTTTGACAAGCTGGGAATCCCTGAAGCCGAACGCAAGTTCCTTGCAGGGGTCGGCGCGCAGTACGAATCTGAGATGGTCTACCATAAAATACAGAAGCATCTCGAAGATCAAGGCGTGATCTTCCTCAGCATCGAGGACGGGCTGCGCCAGCACCCTGACCTGTTCCGTGAATATTTCGGCACAGTGATCCCGATCGAGGACAATAAATTTGCCGCCCTGAATGGGGCAGTCTGGTCTGGCGGCTCCTTCATCTACGTCCCGAAAGGTGTGACCGTCGACCTGCCGCTGCAAGCATACTTCCGCTTGAATGTCCCCAATATCGGCCAGTTCGAGCGCACGCTGATCATTGCCGATGAGGGCGCGCGTATCCATTATGTCGAAGGATGTACTGCTCCGATATACACCACCGACTCGTTCCACAGCGGTGTGATCGAGATCGTGGTTAAGAAGGACGCCCGTGTGCGTTATACCACTATCCAGAACTGGTCCACCAATGTCTACAACCTGGTCACCCAGCGTGCCCTGGTGTACGAAGGGGCTACCATGGAGTGGGTGGATGCCAACCTGGGGTCCAAGCTGACCATGAAATACCCTTCCTGCTATCTGCTGGGACCCAGGGCTCACGGCGAGATCCTATCTATGGCTTTTGCCGGAGCAGGGCAGCACCAGGATGCAGGCGGCAAGGTGATCCACGTAGCCCCGCACACCAGCAGCAAGATCACTTCCAAGTCGATCAGTAGAGCCGGTGGGCGGGCATCTTACCGCGGCCTGCTGAAAGTCTATAAGGAAGCCGAGGGCTCGCGCTCCAATGTGGTATGTGATGCGCTGTTGCTGGATGACCACTCTCGTTCGGATACCTACCCGTATATCGAGATCGACGCAGAGGATGTCACCATTGGTCACGAGGCCTCCGTCTCGAAGGTGGGTGAGGAGCAGCTCTTCTACCTAATGAGCCGCGGCCTGAGTCAAGAAGCAGCGACCACCATGGTGGTCTCGGGCTTCATCGAACCGCTGGTCAAGGAACTGCCCATGGAATACGCCATTGAAATGAACCGTCTGATCCAGCTTCAGATGGAAGGCTCGATAGGGTAAGCCATGGCGAAAAGAACTGTTGTTACCCGGACATCCCGCACGGCAAAAACCATGCCTGCAGACTTCAATTTCACCCGCCAGATGGTACCCGCGCTTGCCGGAGACGGCTACCCGGACTACGTACGCGGCTATCGTGCGCGTGCCTGGCAGATCTTCGAAGACCTGCCGATCCCGACTACCAGTGATGAAGCCTGGCGGCGCACCGATATCCGCAGCCTGGCGGCAGGTGAGTTCCGCATCCCTGGCGCGCAGGACAGCGCCAGCCTGCCAGAACCTCCACCTGAGCTGCTGCACCCGATCACCGATGATGAGTACGGCGGGCAGGTACTGCTAATGCCCGCAGGCGTAAGCGTCACGCTCAACCCGGAGCTGGCTGCCAAAGGAGTCGTCTTTACCGAGCTGGCGACTGCCGAACGGCAGCACCCTCAGATCTTGGAAAAGATATTGGGTAAGGTCGTGCGCCCGGATGAGGGCAAGTTTGCCGCCCTGGCGGGTGCTCTGGCACAGACCGGCGTCCTGCTTTACGTTCCTCCGGGCGTGCAGGTCGAGCAGCCGCTGCAGAGTATTCTGTGGGGACCGGGCAGCGGGCTAGCATACATCTCGCAGATCATGGTCTGGGTGGACGATGGCGCATCGCTGACTTACGTCCACGAGGCCGCCTCGCATACCGAAACCGGTGGTCAGACCCTGCATGCCGGGCTGGTGGAGGTGCATGTCGGCGCCGGTGCCAACCTACGCTTCGTCGAGCTCCAGTCTTGGGGTGAGCATGTCTGGAATTTCAGCCACGAGACGGGCGCGAGTGGCGCGCGATGGCAGCCTGGACTGGATATTCGGTGCGCTTGGAAGCCACCTGACCAAGAATTTCTCGGATATGGATCTGATAGGTGAGGGGTCGAGCGGGCGCATGTCGGGCTTCTACTTTACCGATGGCAACCAACACCTCGATCTGGATACCCAACAGAATCACCTGGCAGCCCACACCACCAGCGACCTGCTGTACAAAGGCGCGCTCAAAGACAGCAGCCGCTCGGTCTGGCAGGGCATGATCTATGTGGCACCTGGTGCGCAGAAGACGGATGGCTACCAGGCCAACCGCAACCTGACACTCAGCCCCAAGGCGCGTGCAGATTCGATTCCCGGTCTGGAGATTCTCGCTGACGATGTGCGCTGCACGCATGGCGCTACCGTCGGCAAGATCGACCCAGAGCTTTTATTCTACCTGCAGGCACGCGGTATCCCCAAGGCGGATGCGGAGCGGCTGGTTGTAGAAGGTTTCTTCGACCCGATCATGCAGCGCATCCCATTCGAAGGTGTGCGTGCCCGCTTCCAGGGTGCAATTCAGGATAAATTAGGATAAAATTATTACACCCACACAGTACAACGGTCTGGGGGAGGAGAAGATGTATTTCGTATAGACCATTACCAGGCGAGCTTTTAGGGAAGCTCGCTTGGGGTGTTTTGTGACTGTCTGGTTGGGAGGTATAAATTGAGCGATCTAAAGTTCACTTCAGCTCCAAGCGGGGAGGAGATTTACCAGGTGGGGGACCAGGTAGAGGTGATGTGCGATCATGAGAAAGGTGGCGACCGGGTGCGCGACTGGCTGTTAGGTACTGTCGTCCAGGTAGACCCGAAAATGATCGCCATCCAGTTCCAGGATAATGTATATTTGACCGACGGCTGGATGGTGCCGGACCACGTCCTATGGTGTCCGAAGACATCCCGTAATATACGCTTGTTCCGCCGCAAGCGGAGGGCACGTACCAGAAGTTGATCATCATCGCTTCCGAATACAATGAGGCTGAGGTATGGCACTGACCGAAACCAAGAAGACACCGCTGGATATCGCCCGCATCAGGGCAGATTTCCCGATCCTCAACCGTGAAGTTCGCCCGGGGGTACCACTAGTTTACCTGGATTCTACCGCCACCGCTCAAAAGCCGGGGGTGGTGATCGAATCGATGGATGAGTTTTACCGCCAAAACAACGCCAATATCCACCGCGGCATCCACACACTGGCAGAGGAATCGACCGCCGCTTACGAGAGCGCACGCCAGCGAGTAGCGGATTTCATCGGCTCTCCATCTGCCAGGCAGGTCATATTCACCCGCAACGCCACCGAATCGATCAACCTTGTCGCAAGGAGCTGGGGCAGCGCCAACCTTCAGGCCGGCGACGTGGTCATCCTGACCGAGATGGAGCACCACTCTAACCTGGTGCCCTGGCAGATGCTGGCAGCCGAGAAAAACCTTCGCCTGGAGTTCATCCCGGTCACCATGGACGGGCTGCTCGACCTGGAAGAATATCGGCAGTTGCTCACCCTGGCCCCGAAGCTGGTTGCCTTCACGCATATGTCGAATGTGCTAGGGACGATCAACCCGGCCGGCGAGATCATCCTGCAGGCGCATCTTGCAGGTGCGGTAACATTGGTGGATGGGGCGCAGTCTGTGCCGCATTTCCCGGTAGACGTTCAGGACCTAGGGGTTGATTTCCTGGTATTTTCCGGGCATAAGATGTGCGGTCCCAGCGGGGTCGGCGTGCTGTACGGGCGCAAAGAGCTGCTGGAGGCGATGCCGCCTTTCTTGGGCGGTGGGGATATGATCAAGCGCGTATACCTGCGCTCTTTTGCCGCCAACGAGCTCCCGCATAAATTCGAAGCCGGAACGCCCGCCATCGCCGAGGCGATCGGATTGGGTGCCGCAGTCGATTATCTTTCCCATATCGGCATGGATTCCATCGCACGGCACGAGAGCGAGATCATCGAATACGCATTGGAGCGCCTGGAAGAAGTCCCCGGTGTGAGCATATTCGGCCCAGCAGCCGAGCACAAGGGCGGGGTGGCCTCGTTTTCACTTCAGGGCGTGCATCCGCACGACATTTCGCAGGTGCTGGATACCTACGGCGTAGCAATCCGCGCCGGGCACCATTGCGCCATGCCGCTGCACGATAAATTTGGGCTGCCTGCTACCGCGCGAGCCAGCTTCTACCTATACAACACGCCGGATGAGGTAGACCAGCTGATTGAAGCGCTGTATCACGTCAAAGAATTGTTTGGAAGCTGACCATGGACGATCTGTACCGAGAAATTATCATCGACCGATATAAGAACCCGCTCTACCGCGGCGAGCTGGACCCGCACGACATCAGCTTCGAGGACGACAACCCCCTCTGCGGCGACCATATCCGCATCGAGCTGCGGGTGGGGGAGGATGACCGGGTGAGCGAGGCGGTATTCCAGGGGCATGGCTGCGCAATCTCGCAGGCATCCGCTGACCTGCTGATCGAATCCATCGTCGGTCAGCCTATCGAAGAGGTCAAGCTGCTCACCAAAGAAGACGTCCTGGATCTGCTCGGCATCGAGCTGGGTCCGGTGCGCCTGAAGTGCGCCCTGCTCTCCTTGAAAGTGCTCAAGGCGGGCATCTACGGTCTGGGTGAAGCCAGCGACGATCTGGTGGAGTGATGTACAACTATTCGAAAGTCAACCCCGATCTGTGCGAATTTATCCCCATCGCGTCCAGCGATGAGATCCCGGAGGGCGACCGGCTGTATGTTGAGATCGACGGCGCCCCGATCGTGGTTTTTAACATCGCCGGGACTTATTTCGCCATCGCGGATCTCTGCTCGCACGATGATGGCCCCCTGGGCGAAGGCGAGTTGAATGGTTATGAGGTGTCCTGTCCGCGGCATGGGGCGGAATTCGACGTGCGCACGGGTAAGGTGCTCTCCCTGCCGGCGATCGTGGATATACCTGCCTATCCGGTTCGGGTGGAAAACGGCGAGATCGAGATTGGTTTACCGCTAGAGACCTGAGCATTCTGATACGGGCTTATTTTCGGCGCTGCACAGCCATTGGCTTCCTGCAGCGTTTTTTTTACCTACCTAACGAAATTGTATAGCGATTTTGGCATGAAAATGGTGTGCCATGCCGATTTGTAAGTGCTTAACTTTACAGTTCTGCGTTTTAATGAATGTGGAAATTGCGAAGAAAATTACATCAAATCGAGCTTGTGTGATTTTTTCTGCAGCCTCCGTCATTGAACAGGTACGTTGGAGACGAGCATGGTAAAAGACACCATTGTTGTTGTTGACGATGATTATATGGTTGCCAATTTTATCGCCGGCAAGCTGCTGCCGCGGCTGGGGTATGTCGCGCTGGTGGCAAACGATGGCAAGTCAGCTCTGGAGATCATCAAGCGGAACAATATATCCCTGATCTTGCTCGACCTGGAGCTGCCGGACATGACCGGTCTGGACGTCCTGCGGCGGGTTTCGAATGACGGTCGCCGCATCCCGACGATCATGATCACCGGGCATGGCTCCGAGAAGGTCGCCGTAGAAGCCTTCCGGCTGGGCGTCCAGGATTACCTCTCCAAGCCGATCGATACCAGCGCCCTGATCGAGTCAATGAACCGCAGCCTGACTCAGACCCGCCTGCGGCGGGAGAAAGAACAGCTCACCAACCAGCTCAAAGATCAGGTATCCTGGCTGTCCTCTTTGGTACGCGTTGGACGGAGCGTTACATCCACCCTGGATACGGATGAAGTGCTGCGCAGGATCGTTGCCGCGGGGGTGGAGCTGACCCACGCGCAGGAAGGTTTCCTGGCGCTGCACGATGAAGCCAGCGGGCGGCTGATGCTGCGAGCGGTCAAGAATATCGATGAAGAGAAATCCCGCACCATGCGCCTGCTGGTTGACGATTCACTTATCGGCGCAGTCGTCCGCACCGGCAAGGCATACCGCACATTCAAATCCCCCGAACAGCCGGGCTTAAAGGTATGTACGGGCTACCTGGTGCAGAGCCTGCTGTATGTTCCGGTCGTATCCAAAGACAGCGTGATCGGCGTGCTGTCGGTGGATAACCCTACTACAAACGAGCCCTTCAGCGAGGACGATGAAGCCCGTCTGATCTCATTGGCGGACTATGCCGCGGTTGCGCTGGAAAATGCCAGCCTGTACGAGCAGGCACAGCTCGAGCTGCAGGAGCGCGGCCGGGCGGAGTACGCTTTGCGGGAGAGTGAAGAGCGTTATGCTCTGGCTGTCCAGGGTGCCAATGACGGCATCTGGGACTGGAATCTAAAGACCGATAATATTTATTATTCCGAGCGCTGGAAATCGATCCTGGGGTTGGTGGATAACGGGCTGACCGATGAGCCGCAAGAGTGGTACAGCCGCGTCCACCCGGACGATCTGGAGCGTCTCAAGCTGGATGTATCCGCTCACCTGTCCAGCAAGACTCCCCATTTCGAGAGCGAGCACCGCATCCTGCACGCCGAAGGACGATATCTGTGGGTGCTTTCGCGTGGGCTGGCTGTGCGTGATCTGGACGGCACAGCCTACCGCATCTCCGGCTCGCTCACCGATATCACCGATCGCAAGAAGGCAGAAGAGCAGCTGCTGCACGATGCCATGCACGACGCCTTGTCCGGTCTTCCCAACCGGGCGCTCTTCTTGGACCGGCTGCGCCTGGCCATGGAGCGAACAAAGCGTTGGAAGGACATCGGTTACGCGGTGCTCTTCCTGGACCTGGACCGCTTTAAAAACGTCAATGACTCACTCGGGCACCTGGTGGGTGATGAGCTGCTGGTAGCGGTCGCCGATATACTCTCAGCCGGGCTGCGGGCGACGGATACGGTTGCCCGTCTCGGAGGGGATGAGTTCGTCATTTTGCTGGAAGATATTAAGGAAAACGATGCTGCCATTCGGGTCGCTGAGTGGATCAACGAACAGATGAAGACCGCCTTCACGGTTAGCGGTCATAAAGTCTTTATCACCTGCAGCATCGGCATCGTTTATGGCAGCAAGAAGTACCTCTCACCTGAGGATGTGCTCCGCGATGCCGATATCGCCATGTACAGCGCCAAGGCAAAGGGTCGCGACCGTTACGAGGTCTTCGAGCCAAGCATGCGGGCGAAGATCGCCGACAACCTCACCCTGGAGACCGAGATGCGCATGGCGCTGGACAGCCAGGCATTCACAATCCACTACCAGCCGATCATCTCTCTCACCACCAGTCAGCTGACCGGGTTCGAGGCGCTGCTGCGTTGGCGGCACCCGCAGCGAGGTCTGCTGAACCCGCACGACTTCCTGGGGGTCGCTGAAGACACCGGTCTCATCCATTCGATAGACCGCTGGGTGCTGCGCCGGGCATGCCTGCAGCTGAAGGTCTGGCAGGAGGCATATCCTCTCGACCCACCCCTGACGATGAGCGTCAACCTATCCGGTCAGCATATCACGCGTCCGGATTATATCGAGTTCGTCAAAGGGGTGCTGGATGAAACCGGGATCGAGCCTGGTGGTTTGAAGCTGGAAATCACCGAAAATGCGTTGATGGAGAATAACCCGCTGACATTGGAAGTGATCACCAACCTGCGCGATCTGGGAGTGCAGCTGCAGATCGACGACTTCGGTACAGGGTACTCCTCCTTAAGCTACCTTTCTCAATTCCCGGTCAATGCATTGAAGATCGACCAGTCATTCATCCAGCAGATGATGACGGACAGTACGCGCCTGAAGATCGTCCAGGCAATCGTAATGCTAACACACCGCCTCGATGTGGTCGTCATAGCTGAAGGTGTGGAAAGTGAAGAGCAGATGGACCAGCTCAGATCCCTGGGATGTGAGTACGGGCAGGGCTTCTATATTTCCGAGCCGCTGGATGGGGTTACGGTCGAGGAATTCTTGATCCAGGCAGTCTCGTCCGGCGGGAGGATCAAAGCCCTGCCAGTTGGATAGCAGGTGATTATGACCACACTCGACATTCCTCGATTCAGGGAAGCCCTCCGCCACCGCATCAGCTCCCGCTTTGGCGGTCAGGCTGCGATCCCTGGCCTATCCGGGCTGCAGGGCAAGCTGATCGTCCCGTATGTTTTGCTCACCCTGGTGCTGGCCACCGTCGGGATCTACGTCGTCACCCGCCTGGTGACCTCCACTATCCGAGAGCGATTTGTCAACCAGATCTATGAAGCCGCCCGCGTCGCTTCTGATTCCATCGTCCGGCAGGAGCGCGTCCAGCTCGAAAACCTGCGCTTGATGGTCTTCTCTCAAGGAGTTGGAGAAGCCATCGCATCCAAGGACGCGGATGAGCTGGAGGGCCTGCTGCTGCCGCTGGCACTGAACAGCGGGATCGATGCGGTCACGGTAGTGGATGCTGAGGGTCAGGAGCTTCTGACTCTGGGCCTGGACCCTGGCTCCGGGGAGTACCTGCGCACGTCGGGAATGGATTTCTCGGATAAAACGCTCGTGGACAACGTCTTGAGCGGTGTCTCAGACGAACGCGGGGACAAGTATATCGACCACCTGGACACAAATTTTGGTCAGGCGCTTTTCACCAGCTCTGCGGTGAAAGATGATCAGGGGAAGTTGACAGGCGCCATCCTGGTCGGGACGCGCCTGGACAGCCTGCTCTCCGGCACCAAGCACCAGGCGCTGGCTGATCTGATTGTCCTGGATGATCAGCATAACCTGCTGGCGACCACCCTGCCACCACCGGAAGGAGGGTATGGAGAGTTGGAAAGCGCCAGCCGCAGCTCGAGCCAGATGGGTGGTACACCGACATTTGACCTGCAGCTTTTCGAGCGCGATTACCAGGCGATATTTACACACTTCGAAGCCCGCGGAGAAAGCCTGGGCTGGCTGGGTGTCGTCCTGCCTTCCAGCTATGTGGTCGCCGCCGAAGCAACCAGCCGCAACACATTCAGTCTGATCTTCACCCTGGGCACGGTGGGTGTGATCATCATCGGCTTGCTGCTCTCGCAGAGCATTGCCCGCCCGATACTGCGCCTGCATACCATGACGCACGAAGTGGCAGCCGGCAACCTGGATCAGAACATCGGCTTGAACCGCTCGGATGAGATCGGCGAGCTGGCGGATGCCTTCGACGTGATGACCCTGCGTCTGCGCGAGCGCACCCAGGAAGCCTCCCTCTTGTATGAGGAAGCGGTACAGCGCAACAAAGAGCTGGCAGAGATCAACCAGCAGCTGCGCTCGACCCAGATGCAGCTGGTCCAATCGGAGAAGCTGGCCGCGGTCGGGCAGCTCACCGCTGGCATCGTCCACGACGTCAAGAACCCGCTGACGGTGGTCAAGGGAATGGCAGAACTGCTCATATCCGATGAAGCGACGCCGGATGCCCTGGGAGAAGAGCTGAAACTGATCCGTGATAGCGTAAGCAAGGCCAATGTGATCTTGTCAGATCTGCTCACCTTCGCCAGACAGTCGAAGCCGGAGATGGAGCAGAGAGATATGCGCGAGACGGTCGAAGCCGCCCTGCGCCTGACTGCCTTCCCGCTGCGCAAAGCGCATATCGAGCTGCAGAAAGAGCTGCCGGATGAATCGGTGATGATGACCTATGACAACCAGCAGATCGAGCAGGTACTGGTCAACCTGGTCAATAATGCCATCCATGCCATGCCCGCTGGCGGAAAACTGACCGTACGGCTGTCGCAATCCAATGGCATGGTCGCTTTGGATGTCCAGGATTCCGGTATCGGCATCCCTCCGGAAAACCTGGGCAAGATCTTCGACCCATTCTTCACCACCAAGCCGGAAGGGGAGGGCACCGGGCTCGGTCTGTCGGTCAGTTATGGGATTATTTCTAACCATGATGGGCGCATCGAAGTAGAAAGCGTCCAGGGAGAGGGCACCACCTTCTCAGTTCAGCTGCCGTATCAATAGGGTTACGAAGGGTGAGGGTTAAGATGATTGAGGGGCAAGAACGTATCCTGGTCGTAGATGACGATCACAGCCTGCTGACCTTCCTGTCTCGCAGCCTGCGCAAGCATGGCTACGATGTGACCACAGCGAATGATGGCTTCCATGCATCCGAGGTCCTGGCAGCCTCGCCGCCGTTTTCCGTCCTGGTTACGGATATGATGATGCCGAAGATGAGCGGGCTGGAGTTGATCCGCAGGGCGCGTACCCTAGATGAGAATATCGAGATCATTGTGATCACTGCTACAGACAGTGTCGAGCTGGCAATTGTCGCTATGCGTGATGGCAGGGTTCACGATTACCTGCAGAAGCCGTTGGCGTCCATAGACGAGCTGACCCTGGTCGTAGACCGGGCGGCCAATCACCGGCGGCTGGTAATGGAACGGGCTGCCCTACAGGAGAAAGCTGAAACCGAAGCGCACCGCCTGCAGGCGCTGGTATCTAATGTCGGTGAGGCGATCCTGGTCGTTGCCGGTGATGGGACGATTATGGTCGCCAACCCATCAGCCCGCAAGCTGCTCACACAGGATGATTTGGAGGGGAGGCGGGCGCTGGATGTGCTGCCGCACCGCCTGGTGAGCATCGTGGAGAATTGGCAGGCAGTTGGCGGTAAGACCCCGATCATCATGGAGATGCCCTGGCCGGTTGATACCGTCCTGATGCTGAGCCTGACCCCCGTTCAAGAGCAGAACAGCAGCCTGCAGGGCTGGGCGCTGGTGCTGCGCGATATCACCCCCTTCAAGCGATTGGACGAGCTAAAAACGCAGGCCATGATCGAAGCAGCTTCGAAAATCCGCCGCCCACTGGCAGAAGCGATGAGCGCGCTGGTCGATCTGAACGTGCTGGCAGCCCAGGATGACCGCATGGCAGACAGCGTTTTCAAGCTCAGTGAGACCTGGAAGCGCATCCAGGCATATGGCGATGAGCTGCTGAAGATGGCGCGCCAGGAATCTTCCACCGAGAGCGTGGTAGCAGAGGTCGATCTGAATCAGGTGCTGGGTGAGATCGAGAAAGATCTCAATACCGAGATGTACTGGCAGGGTAAGGGCAACTTCGCAATTATCAAAAGTAATGAGCTGCCAACGATCCAGACCGACCTCGATATGCTCTCCAAGCTGATCAAAGGCGTACTGAAACGTGCCATTGTCCGCAGCCCCTTGGGGGGGCAGATCCGGGTAGATGCCAAAGAGATCGATGGGAAGGTCTATATAGATGTCAGCGACGAGGGCGCTGCCCTGACCGATACCGGCGTGCTGCGCATGTTCGATAAGTCGATTGTTGACCCGGCTATGGGCAATGCCCATCCCGGCTCGGAGCTGGCCCAGGCAAAAGCGCAGCTGGAGAGGGTTGGCGGGCAGCTGTGGGTAGGCGGGAAGACCCGCCGCGGCAGTACCATAACCATCTGTATTCCGGCGGTCGCCCAACCCTTGGAAAGGAGACCTGTTGCAGGGTAGCGTTTATGACGGCCAGTCCTGAGACCCCGAACGACCGCGGGAGCCAATCCAGGTTCAAGGCTGTGATAAGTACCTTGTCACAGGTCAATTTGCGCGCCGGGCGAGAGGTGCCGGTGGGTGAGGTGTTGGGATTCAGCCGCTGGCTGCTGGTGATCCCCTTTGTGCTTTTCGTACTGTTCATTGCCGGACAGGTCGCTCTGATGAGGCAGCCGGTTGTTGCCGCTGCTGATACTCGTTCTATGCTATCGGCAGATTACAGCCCGTGGGAGATTGCTTCTTTTGCTCCAGTGGATATCGAGATCATCTCAGAGATCCAGGGTGAGCCGGGGGTAAAGCTTGCCGGGCTGGTCGTCCCTGGGGAATATTGGCCCGAACCACCGCAGGCGCTGCCGGAGCCTACCCGGCTGCCGCCGCGTGCGACAGCAGTTGCTGCGCTGCCGACCTCAACACCGCGGTCACCGAACACCAGCATCCCCAATTCACCCACATCGACGGCAACGAACACTCCGGTCCAGGCTGCCACCGCGACGGCTTCTCTACAACCGACGGCAACGTACACCCGCACCCCTACCGTGGCTGCAACTTCGACCCCGGTGTTCACACTCTTCCCGACTGACACCGCCACCCCAACCCGCCGACCGCCCGATCCGCCGACCGCCACCAGCACCCCGGCACCCCTGCCTTCATCCACACCGACCCGTACTCCCAGTCCGGTGCCGCCGAGCTCCACGCCGCAGCCATCCGCCACCCAGCCTCCACCAACCCAGACGCCCACCAACACCTCGGTACCGCCTACTGCAACGGTGACTACACCGCCGGCGACTACCCCGCCGCCTCCGCCAACCCCGACCGATACTCCTGTACCGGTCAATACACCCACCTCGACTCCGATCACCCCGGTGCCGGTCGAGACACCCACCCCGCTGCCGCCGCCACTCAACGGCGCGGCCGCGTCCGCATCCTGGGATGCCTGCTGGTACCTGTATCAGAACTACCTGCCCAGGGAGATTATCCTGCCTGCTTGCCAGCACTTGCCGGCACAGACACAGCCTTAGGAAGCCTGCCAGAGCTGCGTTTACCGGCTCTACGAAGATATCCTCCTTTATTTCAGCGACCTGAGACAGCTATTATTCTCTCGGGTCGCTGCTTTTACGTCACGTCTTGACATAATATCAGCCTGGCTCAAAGGTTTATCCGAATATCCTGCAAAAGTATGAGGCCAATTCTCGCCTTACGACGGGCGATATGTGTGCAATAAATTGGTATAAAAGCGGTAAGGAGACCAATAAAATGGACACAAAATCCATTCCATTAGTAACTGTTCTGAGCCTTGTCGTTCTACTCGGGATGGGTTGTCAACCTGGTGATCCAGCTTCTGGAACACTACTCACCCATGGGGACCTCCACCATCCGGCGCAGGACGGTTTGATTCCCCAAACCGATCAACCACTTGCATCAAATATATCTTCTGGTCAGGCTGTTGACCCGGTTGCACCTGTTAGTCTGCTGGAACCGGAGGAAGTTGTTGAGCAGTTCCTGAGACTGCATATCAATTCTGTGCGGGTTAAGCTGGAGGGGATGGCGCAGAGCCCTGTTGCTGGTTTTGATTACGATCCGGTGAACTACCTCAGCTACGAGTTCTACTCAAAAATTCATGCTACCCTGGACGAGCAAATCAGAAGTGGGGGTCCTGGATTTGATCCCATACGTCTGGCGCAGGACCTACCTGTGGATATTCAGGTCAATGAAGTGCTGAAAGATGGCGACCTGGCAAAGGTGACCGTAGAGGAATACTGGGGAGGAAACCCTCTGCCAAGCATTATCCATGTCTACCTCTCTCGCACTCCTGGCGGCTGGAGAATTGTGGATATCCTTCCGGAAGAGCTGGGAGTGGACAATTCTACACCCTCCGGTGCGGTGAATGCTTTCTATGCATGGTATCTTCATCAGTCGCGGGTCAGCCTCCCTGGATCAGATGTACCCCAGCCGATAGAGATGCTCCCGGAAAGCCCATTGGTCACCAGTGAATTCGTTCGGGCAGTGCACGAGATTACAAAAAGCTTCAGCGATAAAGCTGGCTATGACCCGGTCATATGTGCCCAGGATATCCCTCCTGTGCTGTGGGCAGAGGCTGAGATCGCAGATGACGAACAGTCGTATGTCCTGGTGCAGAGTTCTTATCCAGGATTTTTCCTGGTTGTCGAGCTAAAAAATGTGGACGGCGCCTGGAAGATCTGGAATGTGACCTGCAGCGCTGACCCAACAGCAGCGGTGAAGGCGTTCTACACCTGGTACCTGGACTATATCGGCGACCCGGCTGGCGAGTTCCGTAACCCATTGGTGGATATAGCCTACCAGGACAGTGAGTACCTGACCGATGACTTTATCCGCAAGGTGGATGAAACCCTGGCGTCCTACGGGAATGGCGGCGGCTTCGATCCGTTCTTGATGGCGCAGGATATCCCTCAGGAGATCGTAGTGGAAGCCGGTGCTGAGGATGGCAATGTGGTCGTGATAGAGCGTTTCGGGGATAGCTGGCAGGTTCTCGAAGTCAGCCTTATGAAGATCGAAAGTCACTGGCAAATTGACGGTATCCAGCGCTCCGGAGAATGAAGCCCTAAGCAGAAATTCAAACAGGCTGGCAGGCACAATTGTCCTGCCAGCCTGTTTAGTCTATATCCGGTTTTTCTTGCCGCTGTCGTTTGACCAGACCGCGGCGGCGCTTGTTCTCCAACCGCCACTTCTTAGATGCGGCAGAAGGTTGGGTTCTGCGCCGTTTTTTTGGCTTCTCCGCTGCCTGGCGGATTAGCTCGATCAGACGATCCAGCGCCTCCTGCCGGTTTGCCTCCTGTGTGCGGTGCTGCCGTGCCTCAATCACCAGGATGCCCTCCGAGGTGACTCGTTTTCCACCCAGCCGGACCAGCCTCTCCCGGACATCCTCCGGCAGTGAGGCTGACTGTGCAGCGTCAAATCGAAGTTGCACGGCAGTTGCCACTTTGTTGACATTTTGACCGCCAGGTCCGGAGGCGCGTGGTGAACGTTTCCTGGATTTCTACCTCGTCTATAGATAGCTCTTCGGTCACCTGGATCATATTACGATCATATCATACCCAATCCAGATAATTTCTCTTCCGGTAATGCTTTCATAACTCGGCAGTAATCAAATTGTAATGATATTTGGCTAGACTGTAAACGTACTGAACTCCCACAAGTCGGCACCCGGAGGTGACTATTGCCAGATATCCTGAAACCTGTTGTCCAACGTCTATCCCACCAACCTGACTGACCCAGAAGCCAATCTATTCTTAGGAGAATTAGCGATGAAAAAGATGCACCGTATCGCAACGATTGTCGTTTTCAGCTTGCTCGTGCTCGCGCTGGTTGTCCCCGCAGCCGCAGGTGACCATGAAGCAGAGTATGAGGTGACGATTACCAACCTGACCGAGCAGGGGCAGTGGTTCACGCCGCCCCTGGTTGCAACCCACCGCGGCGGTCTGCGCTTGTTCCGGCTCGAGCGCAAGGCCAGTTTCGAGCTGAAGGAGATCGCCGAGAACGGCAACCTGCAGCCGATGATCGATGCGCTGTCTGGTAACCGGCGTGTCTCAGAGGTGGTGGTCGCAGCAGGCGATCCGCCGCCGTTGGCTCCGGGTGCTTCGATCACCTTCACCATCCATGCCGGGCGGGGAGCCAAGTACCTGTCCTTCGTCTCGATGCTGATCTGCACCAATGATGGCTTCACCGGTGCCGACCGGCTGCGCTTGCCGAAGAAAGTGGGACATGAAGTCTCCGGCTACACCAATGCCTACGACGCCGGAAGCGAGATCAACACCGAGGATTTCGCCGATCTGGTCCCGCCATGCCCGCCTCTTAGTGGCGTCCCATCCAGCGACCCGGGCAGCGGCACCAGCAATCCGGCGCTGTATGAAGGCGGTGTGGTCCGGATGCACGCTGGCATCGAAGGCGGCGTCGATCTGCTTCCGGAAGTACACGGCTTCGATAGCCCGGTGGCGATGATTGCGATCACCCGCACTCGCTGATCACGATCACCCGCACTCGCTGATCACGATCACCCGCACTCGCTGATCACGATCAGCCGCATACGCTGATCGCCGAGTTGATTGTGGGGGAACATGGTTAACCCTGAACTTAATCTATCCAGGGTTACGCGTTTGCTTCAACCCCCACCCAAGCCCTCCCCCTCCAGGGGGAGGGAGTTTGTTCTTTCTATTTTTGTTAAAAACCTGTGCGTATAGGAAAATGTAAAATGGTAAAATCAGCCCGGAAGAATTGCTCGATAAATCCCTGGCAACCGACACTCATCCGGAGGGTGCATAAATGGAGAATGCAAAGAAATGGTTCACCCGTACTGAGTGGCTCTTATTAATCGGTGGGATTGTGATGCTGTTAGCAGCCTGCCTGATCGCCTATTTCATTGTCGTGCCTGCATTACGGTCGCCGGAAGCCACTCCAACCAGCGCGCCGATGGTCACTCCCACGCCACCGGTAGCAGCCTGTGAAGATCGCTGGTCGCGCATCCAGAGCGCCGGTAAGCTGGTTGTAGGGGTGTCTGCCGATTACCCGCCTTTCGAGAGTTATACCGACCAATACCAGATCGATGGCTTCGATATCGCCCTGATGAAAATGGTCGCTCAGGAGCTTGGCTTGCAGGTTGAATTCGTCGATTTCGCCTTCGAAGGTCTGGCATCCGCGCTGCAGCTCGGGCAGATCGATGCGGCTATCTCGGCTATCTCGATCACCCCCGAACGCCAGTCGCAGGTGGATTTTTCTAAGATTTATTACTATGGCTTTGATGCCACTCTCGCCCGCCAGGATTCCTTGATCGCTGAGATCACATCCGTAGAGCAGGTGGCGGCATACCGTGTTGGGGCGCAGTCCGGCACGGTATACTATAACTATCTGCAGCAGAACCTGGTGACGACTGGCAAGATGCCATCTGCCAATTTATACAGCTATACCCGCACCGACCAGGCGATCAACGACCTTAAAAATGGGCTTGTCGATCTTGTCGTGATGGACCTGAACCCTGCCGAATCCTTCGCTTCCGCAGGTGGGGTCAAGATCGTCGGTAAGGGTTTCAGCACCCAGAGCTACGGAATCGCCATTTGCAAGGGTGGTCAAAACATTGTCGAGCAGATCGACCGCGCACTGACCAACCTGACCAACCAGGGGAAAGTGAACGAGCTGGCAGTCCAGTACCTCAGCCAGCCCCCGGACGTCACACCGGTGCCCACACCGACCGCAGCGCCTCCGCAGCCAACACCGACGCCGCTGCCTCCGCCACCCTGCATCGCCGGCATGGCCTTCGTTGGTGACCTGAACCTGCCCGATAACAATATGAAGAATCCGCCGCAGATGTCCCCCGGGCAGACGTTCATCAAGGGCTGGCGCATCCGCAATACCGGCACCTGCGATTGGACACCTACCTACTCGTTGGATTATGCCTACGGCAACAACCCTGCCTCCCAAATGGGCGGTCAGCGGACGTATATCCAGCGCAATGTGCCGCCCGGTGGGGTGTACGATATCTACGTCAGCATGGTTGCACCGCTTGTGCCTGGCGTCTACCAGGGCTTCTGGCAGATGCTGAGCTCGATCAGTTATCCTTTCGGACAGAAGATTTGGGTAGGGATCGAGGTGCTGCCATACCCGACTGCCACACCCAAGGCAACCCAGACCCCCTCGCCGGCGATCAATTTCAGCGCCAACCCGACCTCTGTAATCGCTGGCGATGCAGTCAACTTCTCCTGGGATGTTCAAGGGTCAGAGGCAGTGTACTTCTACGCTCAGGGTCAGCCCTGGCAGGACAACAAGGTCGCCCCGCAGGGCACCCGGGTGGTGTACCCGCCGCAATCGACCACCTACGAGCTGAGAGTAGTATGGCCCGGTGGCAATGTCGAAGTGCGCCAGCAGCGCATCGATGTCGTCCCGCCGCCGCCCGGCGCGCCGGTGATTCGCCAGTTCAGTGTCTCACCGAGCCAGATCACAACCGGGCAGTGTGTCACCCTGCAGTGGGCGGTGGAGGGTCAGGTCAACAGGGTGCGCCTGCTGCGCGACGGTGCCGAGATCTGGGGCGATGCTCCGTTAGGTGGGACCCATCAGGATTGCCCTCCGGGAACCGGGCAGCTTACCTATGCTATCGAAGCCAGCGGACAAGGCGGCACCAGCCGGCAGCAGCTGTTGGTCCAGGTGCTTTCTGAACCCACGGTAGTGCCGCCCACAGCTACGCTGCCTCCCCCGCCACCCCAGATCAATACTTTCGCAGTTGACCCGCTGCAGATCCAGCTGGGTCAGTTCGTCAGCCTGTCGTGGGAGGTCGGCGGGACGGTGGATAACGTGCGCATCACCCGGGATGGGCAGATCATCCAGGATGGTGCATCCCTGGTCGGCAGCGCCCAGGATTCACCCCCCAACCCCGGGCAGGTGGTCTACCAGATCACCGCCAGCAACAATGCCGGGGGTTCGGACAGCCGCTCGGCAACCGTGGATGTGCAGCAGCCGGCGCCAGCTAACCCGCTGGAAGGCACGGATTGGGAGCTGCTCAACCGTTACGATGGGGTTGGGGCGATGGTGCCTGTGCTGGAAGGCTCAGAAGTTACCCTCGCCTTCGAAGCGGGCTTGCGGATCAATGGTTCCGCTGGCTGCAATACGTATAACGGACCTTACCAGCTTCAAGGCAGCCAGCTGGAGTTTAGCGAGCTGATCATCACCCAGTTGACGTGCGGGACGCCTCCCGGCGTCATGGGGCAGGAGGCAGCCTATCTATCCCTGCTGCAAAGCGTCTCCACATACCAGCTCCAGGCCAATAACCTGCGCATGTTCGACAGCGGCGGGAAGCTGATCCTGGAATTCGAGCTGCCGGTCGAGCCAAGATAAGAAAATAGCTGTTGGTCGGATGATCTTCCGACCAACAGCCACTTAAGTACCGAACGCTCGCCGGATGCCGGGGGTCAGCAGGTAGATCAGGATCAGGATCGGGAAGATCAGGCTGATGCTGCCGCAGATCACCCCCCACGTACCGCCGATGAAGATGCTGACCACCCCCTGCAGGACGTTCAGCCCCACGCCGACCAGCGCCAGCCACCAGGACCAGCTTTTCATCCCCAGCAGGCCAAACCCGACCACGATCTGGACCACGCCGGTCAGCAGGGTCAAGAACGCCGACCAGGCTGTAGAGCTGCCGAATGCAGCCACCTGGTCTGCTCCGATCAGCCCGCCAAAGAGCGAGCTCAGCCCGCCCACCCCGAACAGCACTGCGCTCCACAAGAGCGACAGGCCTCCGAATATAAACAGCACGATCGCCAGCACGGTTACACCTGCAGGTCGTTTATTCATCTCTACTCTTCTCCTACTTATCTTGTTCGGAAAAACCTAAATTGAGGGTAGTTTTTCTATGCCTGGTGTAATTTTAACCCATCCCTGCTGCTAATGATGAAAAAGAGAAATGGCTCTCTGGGAAACACCGTGGTGCAGGGGTTATGTGGGGGTGTTTTTCAGGCTTTGCCCGAAAAACACCCCCACATCTGCCACCTGTCACGGCAACTCCCAATGACCCAAAGAAATCCCCTCTCCACGGAATCTGGAGAGGGGAAATCCTCGATCAGGGGGTTATGCTAACGGATCAAGCTTACGGGAACACCAGCCGCCCTTCGATTGCCGGGGCGATAGGTGCCGTCTGTGCTTCGACGTAGTTGATCACCGAGTCACGCACGTAAAACTGCGTATCGTAGGCGATCTGGCTCAGCGGCCAGATGGTATTGCCGCTGTTATTGAAGTTGCATGAGCCTGCCGCCAGGTAGTTGACCGTGGAGACCAGATAGTAGGTGCTCGCGTCGGCAAAGTCAACCGATACTGCACCGTTATCGAGGGTCATCGAGGCCACGTTGTTGCCATCCGGTTGGGTAGCGAGGTCGCCGCTGAAGGTGACCTGGTTGCCGGCGTCGGTGGTCAGCATGCAGGTGGTGTAGTGCGAGTAGCCGCCCCAGGGGGAACCCTGGTTGTACCACCACCAGTTGCGGTAGCTGCGCTCGAGGATCTCCTTGATCTGCGGCCCGTTCATCGACAGCACCACCAGCGAGTTCTCGTAGGGCATCAGGTTGAACATATCGCCCTTGGTGAATGTAAACCGGAGTTGCCGGTGTAGCACCCACGGCTACTAGGCTGGTCGACATGGCGCCGGATAGGTGCATGTCGACCGTGACGCCTAATTTGTCGCTCAGCTCCCAGACTGGCCGAGTCGGCCTGCAGGTTTGCACCGTTGGTCTCCTCGGTGTAAGCATTGAGCGCGTCGATCGGCACTTCTGTCTGGCCGATCACGGTGGCGTTGTAGGCGTCGATTTCAGCCTGGTAGGGAGCCAGGTAGGTCTCCAGCTCAGCATCCGCCGACCGCTTCGGTGCTCGGGATCAAGAAGCCCTCCCGCAGCACGACCTGCCCGCCGATAAAGCCGACGTTGACCTGTCCCAGGAAACCGGCATAGCGCTTTGCCTGGGCGACCAGCGTGCCGACCGTATTGGTGATCGATGTGACCATCACCGCCGGGTCAAGCTGTGTATGGCTGTGACCGCCGATAATCACGTCGATGCCTGCCACGCCTTCCGCAAGCAGCACGTCGCTGTCGATCTCGTCACCGTAGGGTGAGTAGCCCATATGGGTCAGCCCGACCAGCAGGTCAGGTGCCTCGTTGGCGAGCAGCAGCGGCACTGCTGCGAAGCCTGTATCCAGACCGGAGTAGAAGGTCAGCCCGGGGATGTTGGTCGGCAGCTCGTAGCGGTATACGCGCGGGTTGGTCAGGCCAAAGATGGTCACTTTCTTCCCGTTCACATCCAGATTGATGTAATCCTGGACGTTGGAGTTGATGAAGCCGTAGCTGCCATCGTCGTCCAGATTGATCGTGCCCAGGATGGGGAAGTTGAGCTGCCCGAGCATATTGGCGAAGGTCGCCGGACCGAAGTTGAACTCGTGGTTGCCGAGCGTGATGGCGTCGTAGCCCATCAGGTTCATGCCCCCGGCAATGGGGTTATCCGGGCGGTCCTTGAAGAAGTAGGCGAAGGAGTTGCCCTGGAAGGTATCGCCGGCGTCTAGCAGTAGGGCGTTCGGGTTGTGCGCCCGCTCTTTCTTCACCAGGTCGTTCAGGTAGACGAACCCGCCGCCGTAGGAATTGGCCTGGCCATCGCCCATGGGTGTCGTTGGTGTGCAGCATGGTGACGACTATCGTCCAGGCGGGTGATGCGTCCCATCGGGATATCTGCCGGGTCGATCGTGCCCAGGTTGCCGATATACTCTACGAAGCTTGCCTGCATGTCGTAGTATGTATCCCAACGGTTGGTGCCATCGGCAAAGGTCACCCAGCCATCCTGACCGCCGGCCAGGAAGTTGTTGGTCACCACGCGGTAGACCTGGTCACGATCCAGTGGCTGTCCGCCGACCTCGACGCCGTAAGCGCCCCATGCTGTCGGGGTATTGCAGCCGCAGTCGTTGTACCAATACCAGCTTGCGCCGGAGGTCTGCAAGATGCCCTTATACAGGGTGGCAGACTGGTCCAGCAGGTCCTGTATCTGGGCGCCGGTCAGGTCCATCATGTACAGGGTATTGCCGAAGGGCAGCACGTCAAAGGTATTCCCCCAGGTGACCTCCAGCGGCCAGGTCGTGCCGGGGTTGGTGATGTCGGCGCGCAACCCGCCAGGATTGGTGAATGCGATGTCGACCGAGCCGTTCACCAAGCCGTCGTCGTATTCATCCGCTTTCCACAGCATCGAATCGGTGACGATATCACCCATATTCGATTCGTCGTTATAGTTACGCACCAGGTCCAGGTTGGTATATCCAACCGGTTGGTTGACGATCGGAGCGACTACTTCCGCCCAGTACGCCACCCGATTTGCGATCCTCAGATCCGGCATGGTGTCAATCACCGTGGTCGCGCTGGCGATCAACGCTTCGGCGGCATCTGGATCGATATGCCAGGGGCTCATCCGCTCGACGTACCGGGAGAAGATATTCAGCATCAAGACGACCAGGTGGGTGTTGCCGCGGTCCCATGATCGCTGTGCGTTCTCCAGCATTGCCAGCATGCTGCGGTAGGTGCCGAAGCGGTGGATTTTCCCGTCGGCGTAGAACTGGTCTAGGTCTGCAATCATATCCGCGATGCTGACCGGTGGGTTGGTGATGGTGTGAAGCTGGTAGCTGTCTAAGGTCAGCTTCTTGGTGGCTTTGTTGATAGTAACATCCAGCTGCCCGAGATAGCGCCCGTAATACCCCGCAGAAACGATGGCGGTATCGCCAACGTAAACCGGAGCGAAGAGCGCCTGGTGTTGGTGACCGCCGATGAACAGGTCAACCGGCTTGCCGGCATCGATCAAATTCTGTGCTACGGTCTGCAGCCCTTCGTAGGGTCCGCTGTCATTGGTGCCCATGTGCACCACGACCACCATCGCATCGGCCTGCGCCAGAATCTCATCATAGTAGTGCAGGATGGTCTCGGTCAGGTCTTTGAATTCCAGACCGGCAGTCGTACCGATCAGGGTAACTTCTGGAGTCTCTTCGCCCGCCAGACCGAGCACGCCCAGGCGGACTTTGCTCTTCTTATAGCCCATATTCAGGATCTGATATGGCTCAGCCCATGGAGGTAGGTCCCACTCGGTGCCTTCCAGGACGAGATTGGCTCCCAGCCAGGGGAACTCGGATTGCTCGACACGAGCCGCCAGCTCAGCCTGGCCTTTGTCGAACTCGTGGTTGCCGAAAACGGCCAGGTCGTAGCCCATCCGGTTGTAGATATCGATGGTGCTCTCACCAAGCAGCAGCTGAGAGATCGCCGGAGCGGCGAAATAAACATCTCCGGCATCCAATAAGGCGACTTTGTTCCACCCCACCTCGGCTTTGATGCGGTTGATCGCCCCGGCCAGGTTTGCCGAACCGCCGCGGTTTGAGGAATCGGCTTGCAGCCGCCCATGGAAATCGTTGGTATGCAGCAGTGTGATCTGGGCGGTGCTGCCCCAGAAGCTGCCTTTACCAAAAGCAGTCACGGGGGTGATCATGGCAAGAACGATGACCACGATCAGGATTTTATAGATCTTGGTAGACATATATCTCCTTTTTCCACTTAGAGTAAGTAGTTGTTTATCCAATTCGTTATCCCTCCCATTAGCTTGCTATCGATCCCTGTGACCTCCTTTCAGCAGGTTAAATGAAAAATTGCGCTCCATCGATGAGGCGCAATTTTTAGAGAATATTGCTTTACAAACTGGGTCTTAATGGTGGTATTGATCAAGCTGCATGCATTCGTTTCCTCAAGCTGAGTAACCCGGGCACTCAGACCCGGCTGCATGTTTGCGAAACCCCTTCGCATATGATCCCCACCAAAAGAAAGCCAACGGACAGGTTTTATTCAGCTCCCGTTCCGAATGTACGTCTGGCATCCGCTGGTTGAAGATAGTATAGCTTAACTTTGCATTTTTGTTAGGTGATGTTAGACACAATTTGTCACATGTCAAAAATACCTTTCAATCATCATCCGGCAGGAACCAGCTCAGCACGCCGCTGATGATGCTGATGATGATGGCGGCGATGAAAGAGGTGACCAGCTTATCAACAAACCCTCCCGTGATCGACAGCAGGCTGCCTGCCAGGAAGGCTGTCAGCAGCAGCATGGCGGCATTGATCACCAAGGTGAACAGCCCCAGGGTCAGGCAGGTGATCGGCAGCGAGAAAAGCTTTACGATCGGACGGATGAAGGCGTTCACCACGCCGAAGATCAAAGCTACGACCAGCAGCCCGACAAACCCGCCGCTCATCTCCATGCGGCTCGACATCAGGTATGCTGTAGCTCCCAGGGCGATCATATTGATGATGATACGTATGATTATCTTCATGGCATTCTCCTTTTTTGTAGGACAATTTGCCAAATTGTCCTACGCGAATGGGATTTATCTCTGGTTTTCCTGAGAAATTTCCCCTCAAAATACCAACAACCAGCAGGGTCGAGATGAATTATAGCAAATATCAAGCGGGTTTGATAGAATGTGTAGCGCAAGATCGGAGACTATCCACTTCCCTGGGAGGAGACGTTCATGAATCACGGTTACAAAATCTCATTACATCGCCACCGTTGGCTGGTCAGATTACTGGCGGGAGTGCTGCTTCTCAGCCTGCTATTAACCGGCACATCAGCCCTGGCTGCCTTTGAGGGTCAAGCACCGGCAGAAGACCCAACACCAACACCGGGAGAAGATGCTGTGGCAACACCGTTGCCGGGTGTGCCGATCGTGGTTGGCGGGGAGGTGGTAGGCTATGTGCGCGAGTGGTTCGGTTCAGTATCCCCGGCTGTGCGTGCATCGGCAATCAGCGAGCGCGTAAATGACCTGGCAACCAATCCTTTCGCCCCGCCAGTCGAGATCACCACAGCTGAATCTGACCTCGGCACAGCAATATTAGCGGACAATGAGATATTGCTTATTGTTACCGACAAAGACGCAGCCGCGGTGGGCGTTACCCGCCAGGAGCTGGCAACCATCGCTGCTGACAGGGTCATCACTGCCATCGAGCGCACACGCCAGCAGAATACCCCTCGGGCGCGCGCCATGGCGTGGCTCGAATCTGCTGTTTTCCTGCTGATAACGATCCTGTTATTCATTCTCCTCAACCGGGTCTACCGCCGCCTGATCCGGCGGATCGATGCAGCCCCTACCGGTGGAGAGCAGGTTGGGTTGTTGCGCAGCACAAATTTCTATCGCTCGGGAACCTGGAAAGGAGTGGCAAAGTTTGTCTTGAGTATTGCACGGATAATTTTGTATCTGGCTATCCTGCTTGTCGTTATGCCCTTCGTATTGCAAAATTTCCCGGCAACGGCACTATTGGCCGATAAGATCCTGAACCTGATCCGGCTGCCGCTGGAAGCGTTCTGGACCTGGCTGGTCGATAACCGGTCGAATTTCTTCACCCTCGCTCTCATCGCCCTTGTTGTTTACGTACTCATCCGGGTAGAGCGCTGGTTCTTTGGTGAGGTTGGGGAGGGATCGATCAAGATCGGTGGTTTCGAGCCGGAATGGGCTTCATTCACCAGCCGCATGCTGGCATTCTTGCTGGTCGTGGGCGGCGCAGTGGTATCATTTCCTTACCTGCCGGGCTCGGATTCGGCCGCCTTCCAGGGTGTCTCCCTTTTCCTGGGGGCGCTGATCACCATCTCATCCGCCTCCGCGGTGACCAATGTCATCGCCGGTATCATCCAGACCTATACGGGTGCTTTCAGCGTCGGAGAGGTGATCCGCATCGGCCAGACGACAGGCATCGTCATCGAGAAACGCCTGCTAACCACCCGCATCCGAACGTTCAAGAATGAAGAGGTATCCATACCCAACTCGGCAGTATTGAACGGCAGCGTTACCAACTACTCCACCATGGCGAAGCAAGGAGGTCTGGTCTTGTACACCACTGTGACGATCGGCTACGATGTGCCCTGGGTGAAGGTACATGAGCTGCTGATCGCGGCTGCCGAGGCCGTCCCTGGCGTGGTGGATGACCCCAAGCCTTACGTGCTGCAGACCAGCCTGAACGACTTCAGCGTCGCTTACCAGCTCAATTGCTACTCCAACAGCCCGGAGCGCATGCCGCGCATCTATTCCGCGATACATGCCAACATCCAGGACCAGTTCAACCGCGCCGGGGTTGAGATCATGTCACCCACCTTCAGCGCGCTTCGAGATGGAAATATGGTGACCATCCCGCCCGAGTACCTGCCGGAGGACTACCAGGCGCCCGGCTTCCGGGTAAATACATAGCTGCTCAACGGCGGAAAGCAATGGCAGCCTCCCACAGGTCACGTCCTGTGGGAGGCTTTCGACTTTTATCGCGATACTCTTAATCCAACCGCCCGCTTCAGCGGTAGTATTAGTAATAGACGTTACGCAGCAGGTGGATATACCCCCTCGAACTGCGTAACATCAGTTAGTAACGCTTAAATTCAGCCTCAGGCAGGAACGTGGGCTTAAGGGAGAGAAAAGACCAATGAAAGAGCGAAAATCGCAGATATTACTGCTTGTCATTTGTCTGGCAGTGCTGACCTTGTCAGGCGCCTGCCGCAGCACCGTTCCCGCGCCGCCGGGCGAGCCATCGGTGGTGGTTCCCGCTGCCACAGGCGATGCTATTGACCAGGAACCAGACAGCCCAGATGTCCCTATGGGACAGCCGACCCCGCTCGATGACCCCTCGCCGGACGCAATAGATATCCCCCCTGAGCTGTCCGGGCTTGCCAGGCTGCCTTTCGACCAATTTCTTGCAGAGTCGTTCGAGATCATCCTGCTGCGCGATCCGGAGTGGGTTACATCGGAGGGGATCTCCGCCATGATCGAGGCGGACAACTCCCGGCTGACGGACATCTCGGAACCCTACCGGCAGGAGAGCCTGGGGATATTCGCAGGGATACTGGACCTTCTGCAAGACTACGACCGCGGCAGCCTGCCGGTGGAGCAGCAGGTCTCCTACGACACCTATGCCTGGTACCTGGAAGACCAGCTGCGCATGGGGGAGTACAGACACCATGAGTACCCGGTCAACCCGATCATTACCGGCGTCCAGTACCAGCTTGAGTATTTGTTCACCGACCTGCACCCGCTCGCCACGCCGGAGGATGCTGAGGACTACCTCAGCCGCCTGTCGCAGGTGGCCTCCAAGCTGGACCAGCTGGTCGAGAACCTGCGCATCAGCCAGGAGCAGGGCATCTACCCTCCCCAGGTAGCCATCCAGGCTGCGCTGGGCGGCATCCAGGCAATCGCGGCCAGCCCTCCGGAAATGACATTGTTCTACACAACCCTCGAGCAGAAGCTGGGAGCAATTGACGGACTGTCTGAGACCGAGCGCCAGAGCCTGTTGGATGCAGCCCGCCAGACTATCGACAGCTCGCTGATCCCCGCCTACCGTGGATTGGCCGATTATCTAGGCGGTATGCGCACGGTGGATACCGGCCAGGGCGGAGTTTGGCAGCACCCCGGCGGAGCGGACTACTACCAGGCGGCTCTGAAGCACCATACCACCACGGACATGACCCCGGACGAGGTCCACCAGCTCGGTTTGGAGGCATTGCAGGACATCCAGGCAGAGATGCGCTGGCGCTTCGACGAGCTGGGCTACCCTCAGGACGAGAGCCTGGCTGATCTCTACCAGCGGGCTGCTTTCGACGGTGGCATCGTGCAGGGCGGTCAGATCATCCCCGGCTATAAGGCGCTGATCGACCAAGCCAGCCAGAACCTGGATGCGGCTTTCGACATCGCTCCTGCTGCCGAGGTGGATGTGAAACCAGGCCCCGGGAGCACTGCATTCTACGTCTCCCCGGCTGTGGATGGCTCTCGCCCGGGTGTCTTCTACGCACCATTAGGCGGCAGCGAGCCGCACTTTGCCATGCCCACCCTGGCTTACCACGAAGGCGTGCCCGGACATCACTTCCAGATCAGCCTGGCGCAGGAGATGGATCTGCCGCTCTTCCGCAGCATGGCGGGCTTTACCGGCTATGTCGAGGGCTGGGCGCTGTATGCCGAACGTCTGGCATCCGACCTGGGCTGGTATGAGGACGACCCATACGGCGACCTGGGACGCCTGCAAATGGAAGCCTTCCGCGCAGCCCGCCTGGTGGTGGATACCGGGCTGCACGACCAGGGGTGGACCTTCGACCAGGCGGTTGATTACCTGGTCGATAATACCGGGTTGGAGCGGGGTTTCATCCGCAACGAAGTGGTGCGCTACCTGGTCTGGCCCGGGCAGGCTGCCTCTTATGCCGTCGGCTACTTCAAGCTGCTCGAGCTGCGCGAGCGAGCGCAGGAGGTCCTCGGTGATGATTTCGACCTGAAGGACTTCCATCGTACCGTGCTCACCAACGGCAGCCTGCCCCTGGATGTGCTGGAGCGGGTGGTTGATGATTACATTACCCTGGCAAGCCTTCAGCAGGTCAGCGGGCACCCGCTGTATGTAATGCACTACCGGGGCGATTACGGTTTCTCTGAGTATATCCAGACCGGTATGCAGCCCGCGGCAATGGACGCCGGGGTGGAGACATATTCTGCCGGTGAACCTGCCTGGGCCTGCACCGGTTTTGCCGCGCTCAGTTCTGCCGATGACCGCTTGATGGGGCGTAATTTCGACTGGATGGACCACCCGGCGCTGCTGCTGTTCACCGATCCGCCGGATGGGCATGCCTCGGTCTCGATGGTGGACCTTTACTACTTGGGCTACGAGCAGGAGATCGGGGACGGGGACCGCCAGGCGCTCCTGCGCGCACCTTACCTGCCCTTCGATGGGATGAACGAGACAGGGTCTGGCGGTGGGCATGATGGCGGTATCCGAGGCCGACAGCGGCTACGATCCAGACAGGGTGACGATCAGCGACTTGAACCTGATCCGTCTGGTCCTTGATTATGCTGCGGACGTGGACGAGGCGGTGGCGCTGATGGGGGAGTACAATATCGATTTCGGCGGTGGACCGCCGATCCACTTCTTCCTGGCGGACTCCGCCGGAAATTCATCGGTGGTGGAGTTCCTCGACGGAGATATGCAGGTGCTGCCAAACCAATCCGACTGGCAGGTCTCCACCAACTTCCTGGTTTCGAAGGAGCAGCCTGAAGGAGCGAACTCAAGCTGCTGGCGCTACAACCAATCGTATCGCAGCGTTGGAAGAGGTCGGGCGGTTTGCTCGACCCGCAGGCGGCGATGGACCTGCTGGAGAGTGTCTCCCAGCCCGGGCAACTATGCCACCCGCTGGTCGGTGGTCTATAACCTGACCGCGGGTGAGCTTGACCTGGTGATGGGGCGCGAGTACGACCAGGTGTATACATTCAGCCTGGATAGGTAACGAATTGCAGGACCCAGGAGTGCCAGATGGTTTTCAACATCAAGAGTGTGCTCAAGCTGTTGGGAACAGCTCTCGTCGCAGTGGGTCTTCTTCTCGCGGGATGCAGGAGGGCGGATGCACTCCCGGAAGCAGCGCGAGATGCCCTGGAAGCGGCTGACCTGGGGGGTGATAAGGCTTTGTATCTGGAGCAGCTGGGTTTCGAGCAGGTCATTGAGATCGAGGTCTCCCGCGCCTGGCGTGCGGAAAACCTGCCACCGGGGATCGCCGGTGAACAGGGTAATGGGCAGGTCTGGTGCGTGGAGTTGGCTGTAAAAGGTCGACAGCGGGTGCGGTGACAGTCTGAGACGCCGGTCTGGATCGCCATCCAGCCAGGCTCGGATTGTGAATGGTCCGTTCAGCCGCTGGCCATGTTCTCCTCGCTCTGGCCATACGAGAGCTGTGGTCGATCTCCAGGGGACTAAATATTCAATTCGAATTCCCAGTTAGGATCTTTTAGGGCTGTCTTGAAAATAACTAAGCAGGGATCGGGGCAAGTTGCTGCAAAGCAACCGAAAACCCTAACTGTTCCAGACGTTTGACAAGCCGTTTGGCGGTGGCTTCTGGGCGACGGTTATCGAAGTAATTGCCACCCAATTCATGATAAGGTTCATTGCGATGGATCAAATGATAAGCCATCACCAGGATCGTATGTTCCAGAGCCACAATGGCTTTCTTTTTACCTCGCCGGGCAGCCAGGCGGCGATATTGGGCCGACAAGTAGGTATCCTTGGTACCTGCCGCCGCATGAGCGGCCTGGTTCAAAGCTGCGCACAGGACCTGATTGCCTTTCCTGGTTTTGCCCGAACGGTGTTTACCAGCGCTTTCGTTGTTGCCGGGCGCCACACCCGCCCAAGAAGCCAGGTGATTGGCAGACGGGAAACGGCTCATATCGGTTCCGATCTCAGAGACGATCACCTGAGCTGTTTCGCGGCCCACGCCAGGAATGGTATCCAACAAGTTGACCGCTTCTTCAAAAGGGCGGCAATAGACCTCAATCTGCTCGTTGAAGCGCTCTATCGTTTCGTCCAAACTATCAATCTGAGCCAGCAATTCGCTCAAAACAAAACGGTGATGAGCTTGCACGCGTCCTTCCAAAGCCTTGGCCAACAGCTCGCGCTTATCGCGCATGCGTCCGCGGGCCAATTCAGCCATCTCGACCGGACTGCTCTGACCCTCAACGATAGCTTTCAACATGGCTCGCCCGGATACGCCCATCATATCCGAAGCAACGCTGCCCAACTTGATATTGGCGCTTTCCAACACTTTATGGACCCGGTTGACCAAGGTTGCCCGAGTGCGCACAAAAGTGCTGCGAGATCGGGTCAAATCGCGCAACTCGCGTTGCCCGAGCGGCGGCACAAAGCTGGCTCGCAGCAATCCATGGCGCAGCAGCTCGGCGATCCATTCCGAATCCTTGATATCCGTCTTGCGCCCAGGAACCGTTTTGATGTGCTGGGCGTTGACCAGCAGCACTTCAAAGTTGTTCTCCAAGATGTTGAACACCGGTTTCCAATACTCCCCGGTGCTTTCCATGGCTACATGGCTAACCTCACAAGCCATGAGCCAGTCCGAAAGCGCTAACAGATCACTCGTCATGGTGCCAAAGGTGCGAACTTCTTTCCGTATCTCGCTCCGCTCTCCCGGAACGATGATGGCTGCCACCACGGTCTTCTTGTGGACATCCAAACCTGCACAAGCCTTGTGGACGATCTCCATCGCTTCATCTCCTGGGGTTGAATACCGGCTGACATGGATACCTGGAAAGACAGAGACTGTCTTACGTGCTTCCTTTGGTAGCGAGCGACAATTAGGGGTGCCTGCAAGTATCCGGATCAGTCTCTCTGACAGGCTCAGAGCACCAAGCAAAATTCGATCTCTGGGTCAGTCGGTTGGTGTGGTTATAGCACATTTTTCATCCTTTGGGGTGTCCATAAGGTCATGTTGTCTCTCTGGGAATCACCGTGGTGCAGGGGTTATGTGGGGGTGTTTTTCGGGCACAGCCCGCCAAAACACCCCCACATCTACCACCTGTCACATCAACTCCCAATGAGCCTCTTTTAGTCCATCTAAAATAGTGATACCCAGGTGGTAAACTTGGGTACCATTGGTTCCTACAACAGCCAAGATGTCATTCCGAGCACTTGCGCTCTTTGCGGGGGCGAGGAATCCCTGAAACGGAAGTCTACGAATCCAAGATATCGGTCTGAAAATATATGCTAAAAGAGACAAACCCCCCTCCCATCCCAACCCGCTCCCTCGGCGCGACCGGCATCCAGGTCACTCCTATTGGGCTGGGCATGATGGAGTTCTCCGGTGGCGGCGGGCTGATGGGGTTCATCTTCCCGGTCATCCCCCAGGAGGAAAAGGACCTCATCGTCAAAGCCGCCCTGGAGGGCGGCATCAACTGGTTCGATACTGCCGAGCTGTACGGTGCTGGGATATCCGAGCGCTCTACGGCACTGGCACTGAAAGCTGCCGGGAGGCGCGATGAGGACGTGGTGATCGCCACCAAGTGGTTCCCCATCCTGCGCACTGCCGGGAATATCCCCCACACGATTGACCGGCGCCTGCACTTCCTGGACGGCTACAGCATCGATAACTATATGGTGCACCAGCCGTGGGGCTTCTCATCCCCGGAAGCCGAGATGGACGCCATGGCAGACCTTGTCGAAGCCGGGAAGATCAGGTCGGTGGGCGTGAGCAACTTCAGCGCCGACCAGATGCGACGTGCCCATGCCGCCCTGCAAAAACGAGGCCTGCCGCTGGCGGTCAACCAGATGTATTTCAGCCTGCTGAAGCGCGATATCGAGAGAAATGGGGTTCTGGATGCCGCCCGGGAGCTGGGTGTAACGATCATCGCCTATACCCCGCTGGAATCCGGGCTGCTGTCGGGCAAATACCACCGCGACACATCCCTCCTGGAGAGCAAACCGTTTTACCGGCGCTGGATGTTCGGTCGCCAGATCGAGCGCACCCGCCCATTGGTCGCTGCTCTGCAAGAGATCGCTGACCGCTATGATGCCACGCCTGCTCAGGTGTCGTTGAACTGGGTGGTCAATTTCCATGGGGAAATCGTGGTCGCCATCCCCGGTGCAACGAAAGTTTACCAGGCGCAGGAGAGCGCCGGTGCGATGAAATTTAAGCTCTCAGATGAGGAATTGTCACTTCTTGATCGACTCAGTCGTGATCTAAGCGCATGATCAAGAGTATTCTATTTAAAACGATCTTTTCGTATAGCCGCTCAGAATCCGGTACGATCCGGCGTCCCAGGCGGATGTCCAGGTTCTCGAAAGGCACCCTCAACAGGTGCAGCCTGTGCAGGCGGCGCAGGCAGTCGATATTGGGCGACATTTCGCCCTGGTAGCCGATACGATCCAGGTAAGTCCTGACATCCACAAGCAGAGTTTATCAGACGATCCGCTCAAAGCAAAGGTCGGAATCTGGCAGCATGGGTGCACATGCTAGGAGCGATCTACCGGTCTTCTAGCTATCTGATTTTGTCTGATCCAGCCATTCTTGAGCATTCTGGTAGGCTTCTAAGGATGAGTCCCCCAGGATCGAAGTGGCTCGATACACATTACCCTCACCCAAATCCGCAAGCAAACCCGTCTTCTCGAGCTGGTGATAGACAGGCTCGCTCACCCCGACCAGCACCAGCTTACCCTGGTTGGCTTTGAGATTGGAGGCATAGCGTGCGATCACACGCATGAAGGTGCTCCCGACCTCCTCCCTCCCGCGCAGGCGAAGGATGACCACTGCCTTCTCGGTGTTATCGAGTGATGGCAGGTCCTCCTCGAACTCAGAAGCGCCGGCGAAAAACAAGCTTCCCTTGGGGGATAGCAGGGTCACACGGTCGCTGGGAAGCCCCTTCGGTGCAGGACGTTCCTCAAAACGCCCATCATCCAAGGGGACGATCTCTACGATGTCTACCCTCTCCGCCGAGCGGTAAATGACCATCACAAAACTCAGCAGCACGCCCAGGAAGACCGCATATTGGAGCGGCAGAGCCAGGGTGGCGATGAAGGTAAAGACCATCATCCCCCTCGAAGCCAGGCTGGTCTCCCAGACGTGCTGGATGCGGGGGATTTTGATGCTCTGCACCCCTGCGATGACCAGGATGGCCGCCAAACCAGCCATCGGCAAAACTTCGATCGCAGGAGCGAAGAGCACCACCGCCAGGATAGCGAACAGCCCTGTGAAGATATTTGCCAGGCGGGTCCTGGCACCTGCGCTGACCACCAGCGCGGTCGAGGACAGCGAACCGCCCACCGGTAGACCCTGGAAGAGACTCACCGCCAGGTTGGCAATTCCCTGACCGACAAAATCGCGCGAGACATCCGGGTATTTGCCGTCAGGATTTGGGTATCCGAGGCTGATACCTGCACCTTGCACCAGACCGATGATCGCCACAGCAATTCCAACCGTGATCAACTCCGGGTTCAGGAGTGGGGCAGGGATCACCGGTCTTGGCAGCCCGGGGGGAATATTCGCTGTATCGCCGACCAGCAGGACCGTATCCCAGCTGAAAAGTACCGGCAGGAAGGCAACGATGATCAGCCCGAGCAGCATGGAAAATTTATTCAGCCGAGTGCGGTCGAAGAGCAGGATCAAGACGATGGCTGACAGCCCGACAATGGTGGTAGGTATGTCTATCTGGTCGAGGTTCAGGAGCAGATCTATCGACTTGATCACCTTGTTGCTGTATGCGCTGCTGTAGCCGGTCAGGTCGCCGAGCTGGCTGAGCACGATCAGCACGCCCAACCCGCTCAGGAAACCGGTCATCACCGCGTTGGAGACGTAGCGCACCAGAAACCCCAGGCGCAGCAGACCGGCCGCCAGCTGGAAAATCCCGATCACCAGGGCGATCGTGACCAGCGCCGATATCTGCTCCTGACCCTGGTAGCCGCCCAGGGCTGTGCCGATGGTGATCGCCATGGCGCTGGTCGTCACCACACTCATAAAAGCTGAGCCGGTGAACAGGGCGGCGATAGGTGTGCCAATCATCAATCCATACAGGCCGTAGATCGGGCTTATTCCCGCCAGGACGCCCGATGCCATTGCATCGGGGACTGAAGGGATGCTGGCGGTCAGCCCAGCGATAATATCGGCGGTGATACCAGTTTTGTTATTTTGAGTGTTTTCCATACGAGGTCTCTATATTGATGATCTATATCCCGGCGATCAGATCTTCTGTTAGAGTGGCTCTGCTTAATCTTAATCGCATCTTCATCCCAGTTTTGGAACGATCCCTTCGTCCCGCATCCCGTAGGTCGCCAAATCAGGCATCCAGACGCTTATCATAGCTCATCAAGAGTATCATTTTTCTCTCGGTCCAAACCGAAGGTGCCTTTCATCTTCCCCCATAATCCCTTCACATGTTGTGCCGCTTCATCTCGTTCTTCTTTTTTCTCCTCGCCGGTGTAGCGCATCAATATCGCCAGAGAGCGGGTTCCCTCGAAATTTTCCATGATGATCAGCATCAGGAGGGTCAGCGGAACCGCCAGGATGGCGCCAATACCGCCCAGCAGGTACCCCCACACGAACAAGCCGATAAATACGACCACCGGTGAGATCTTCAGCCTGTTCCCCATGACCTTGGGCTGGTAGAAATTCTGTACCCCTCCATTGATCACCACATAGCCGATCAAGACAACCAGCGCAGTTTGCAGGCCGTGCTGGGCGTATGCCATGAGCACCGGCGGAATCAAGGCGATGATGAAGCCAATCGAGGGGATATAGCCCATGAACCATGCCAGCAGCCCCCACAGCAAGGCGTAATCCACGCCAAGGAAGAAAAGAAATACGGTATCCCCCATGCCCACCAAGAAATTGACGTCCGTCAGGACGGTCATATATTTGCGTACATCTTCGGTGAGGGCAGTCACCCGCCCGATACCCGGTGCATTTGGATCCAGGCCCAGGCGGGAGGGCGTGGGCAATGCCATCGCAGCGCTGATCATAAAGAAGAAGATCACCAGAGCCAGCCCAAATTGAACCAGCAGGTTAAACACACTCGCTAGCAAACTCTGCACTGCTGGACCGATTGTGAGTGTCGCATGAGCTATGCTTGTACCAATCTCATCCATCACGGTAGATGTAGTATCAGACTCAGCTTGCTGTGCAGCACTCGCCAGGTATGTCGGCAGGTCGGTGGTCAGCTTGGTAATCGAGAAAAAAACCGTGGCGATGACCAGCCCAAGCAGCAGGACGACCATCAAGATGCTCAGTACCAGCGCCAGCCAGCCAGGCATGCCTCGCTTGGTCAGCCGGCTAGGGACCGGCAATACTGTGATGGTGATCACCATTGCCAGCAGGATCGGATTGATGACGTATGCAGAGCCGCGGATGCCGAACAAGATCACGAAGATGCTGGCCAATCCGACCAGATAGACCACCAGACGACCGGATAGATTATTCATGTATATCTCTCCACAAACCTGATACGCTCGAGTAAGTGTTCCATTCAAAGATGATATTTACAGGTAGATCGGATTCTTTGTGACGAGCACGGTTGCTTCGACGTTTGAGAAAATGACCTACCGAGATCGCTTTAAAAATTCTTTTCTTTCGTTTGCAATCCTGATTCTACAGCCGAACCGACCGAATAGTAGCAGGCATCCCCGTTTCTAAACATTGTTACGAGATCAAACCGTATTCGAATTAACCCAAAAGCGCCAAGCATTATTAAGCCAGTTGCAGCAGCGTTACTGCCACCGCAATACTGAAACCGAGTACTAGAAACAAACCAGTCTCCTTGCCGCCATGCTCAAAGGATTCAGGGATCATCGAGTTTGTCAGCATCACCAGCAAGGAGCCAGCTGCAAAGGCGTCGATCACCGCCCCGCTGGCGCCGGAAAACGATTGACCGAGGCTGTAGCCTAGCGCGGCGGCCAGGATGCTCAGAGCGCAGACTGCAAGCCATAAGCGGGTGATCTTATGCTTTGCCCACCCACTGGAGAGCATCCCTGCTGTGCCACCTAGCCCCTGGGGGACATTACTGATGGCGACCGCGAAGATGAAAGCCAGGGAGACCTGCGGGTTATGGACCAGCGATAAGCCGAGCACCAGCGATTCGGGCACGCCATCGAGCAATGAACCTAGCAAAATACCGGTTCCAGATCCGCCTGACTGGGCACCATCAAAATCCATGCGATCTGCACCACCCAAGTGATCAACCCACCGGTCGGCAAAATAGAAAGTGAGCGCACCGGCTGCGATTCCCAGTCCCACCAGGTAATAAAGCCCCTTCTCCTCGGCAACCGCCCCCAAAACAAGCTGGTAAGCCGCGGCGCTGATGATGGCGCCTGCGCCAAATGCCATGATCAATCCCGTCCACCTTTTTCCAACCATATTTCGATAAGCTAAAGCCATGCCTATCAATATTGTCCCGGTCGCCAACGCACTCCAGAACATCGCTGTGATCATAATTCTCTCCTCTCTCCGTGCTTTATATGTTTCTATTAGTTTATGATCCCTATCGGACGCTTCCTCTGTTTTCGTTCTGCCGGGCGGCGAGTAACGCCAGCAAGCTGGGAAACAGCACCCAGAAATATGTCTGCCGGCCGCGGGACTCGCCCTGCGCTGATTCCAGACCCAATAATGCCCCGCCGATTGGCTCCGTGATGAATGCAGCGAGCATGCCACTACCGCCGGAATAACCCAGCGTGCGGGTTTCCTCTTCATCGAGCTTTAGCCGGTCGGATGCCCACGTACCAATCCCGCCGCAGGCATCCGCCAGCCGCGCTTCGGGACCCAGACTTGCCCCGGAGATGAGCGACACGAAGGCAGTCATCACAATCCCGGGGGCGTTACGATAGCTGAAGCGTCCGCTCTTGCCGAATTCGAGCATCACTTCGGCAAAGATACCGCTATGATCGCCAAAGAGCTTCACCAGAAGCCCGACCAACAAGCCGCCGATGGTGCAGACCAGGATGGTGAACAGGCGCGAGCCCAGGCCCAGCGCTTCCGTAGTTTGTTCCCATATTAAGTTCGTACCCTGGTGGACCAGGGCAACAAAGGTAAAAGTAACCAGTGCACTGGCAATACCCAGAAGGGCAACCAGCACCATCAGTCGAAGATAGGATTTGGGTATTGCTTGTGGATCAATCATCGCTACTAGATCTCCATAAATTCGCCAGCAGGGTGTACACGCTGATCAATAGCACCCATAGAGGGAAGACCAGCGGAACCCAGTAAAAGTAACCAAGGCTCAGGAGCAGAAACAGTGCCAGCAGATGAGCAATATCGAAAACAGGATACCTGCGATTGCTGCGGCGCGCGGTGTCTTCAGCCTCGTCTGGATGATCGATATATCTTGATTCATCGTTCCCTCCCAACCTGGACAGGCTCGACAGCAAATAGCAATCCACTTACAAACGAAATCATTTTATTTTGGGTTATCTCCAGTACTCATTTTCTCCAGCATTTGATGCAGGACTGCCAGCTCATCCTGGATGGTCTTGAGCTCTTCCTCGATCGTGGTGGAGGGTTCAGCACGCGGGGTCTCCTCCTCAGAAGACGATCCCCCAACCAGCAGGCTGGCGAGAATACTAGCCAAAGCGCCGATAATCCCAACGCCCATGAGCATGATGAACATGGCGGTAATCCGGCCTCCAAGGGTTACCGGATAGTAGTCGCCATAACCCACCGTAGTGATCGTCACCATCGAATACCAGAACGCGTCTCCTCCGGTTGTGATCTTGGCGGCCGGCGATTGGCTCTCGAACTGGAGCACGAGCACGCTGGCAACGGTCAAGACTATGATCGTCAACAGGATCGTGATAAATCCTGTGTACTGGCTGCGGTTTTCGAGGACATCCTCCACCAGCGTCTTCCTGTTTTCACCGCGCAGCAGGCGAGTGATGCGCGCCAGACGGCTCAAACGGGCTAGGCGTAGGAGACCCACATATTTACCAGCGTTTGTTAGAAGTCCTAACGAAGGGATTGAACCGAGCAAGTCGAGCCAACCACGCTCCTTGATGAAGTAATCGGATTTCTTGGATGCCCCGCGCAGATTTAGGAAGAAATCGATCAGGAAAATGATACAGATCAAGTTGTCATAAATTGAGAGCAATTTGATCGTTGCGTCAGATAAGGGCAGCAGCAACACGACCATCACTGCCAGAGAAAGGATGGTCAGGACGAGGATAAAAATATTGTAAGCGTTACTGGTCTTGCGTAGTTTGGTCGTTTCCTGGGTCATGTGATTGATCCTTACATTGCAGATCTATAACCCGGTGTATTGATTCACAAGTTGGACAGGATGATACGGGGTTTTGCCCCGTATCATCCATAGGTTCATTCTGTTCTACTGCCGCATCATGGCGATCTTCATGTCAGTTTCACTGTCCTGGATCAGCTCGCCGGACAGATCCATGGTGACACGCTTGATGGTGCCAGTGAAGCGGAACGCATCTTCGTAGTAATCCGGCGCCACACGATCGCCTCCGTCATAGCCGCAGGTCAAACCTTCCGTTCCCCAAAGGTTCAGAACCGAGAACGGCATTTCGATGCTGGCTACCAGCTTGCGGTTGATGTAGAGCTGGCCGCGGGCAGGCACCCCTTTTCCCTGGGCGGGGTCGGGTTTGCCGGTCGGCTCGAACTCGTAGCGCAGCTCGACTTCGCCTTCCGGGATCGACTCGCCGGAATGCAGCCAGAACCTGTCCCGTCCCAGATGGTTATAAAGGAAGTGAAGTCTTTGATCCTTGACGAAGAATGTGTATCCGCCAGTATTGCCACCCTGAGCCAGCAGCACCCCCTCTGCCCCGCTCTGCGGGATCACTACTTCGGCTGTGATGCTCCAGGGCCGGTTATAGGTCTTGGGCGAAGCAGCAAAGGGAACCGGCGACCCGCCGGGGTAAAAGACAACCTTTTCCCTCGGACTGGAGATTGTCGGGCGTTCCACGTTGAGCCGCTGCAGGGCGCTGCCGTCGATGGGCAGCACCTGGTATTTGCCCGCCTCTGCCCACCAGCGGCCGATCATCTCGATCAGCTTGTCGCGCTGCTCGCCAGCCAGGTTGTGGCACTCGGAGTAGTCCTCGTCCAGGTGGTACAGCTCCCAGTCGTGGGTCTCGATATCCAGAAGCACCTGGTTGTCGATGGGTGAACCGAAGCGGCGGTCTTTCTTGGCGGCCTCGGTGAAGCTCGTCCCCGGCCAGGGGCAGACCGCCCGCCAGCCGTCGTGGTAGATGGCGCGGTGGCCGAACATCTCGAAGTACTGCGTGTAGTGGTTGCTTTGCGCCGCTGCTTCATTGAAGCTGTGGGCGAAGCTCACGCCATCGATGGGCGCCTGGCTGATGCCGCGTATGCTCTCCGGCGCCTCGGCGGCCAGGGCTTCCAAAACTGTCGGCACCATGTCGATGGCGTGTGCGTAATGCGGTCGCACCTCGCCGCGGGCTTGAATACCCTTGGGCCACGATACGATGAATGGATCGGTGGTGCCCCCGCGGTAGGTCTCGCGCTTCCAGCGGCGGAAGGGGGTGTTGCCGGCATTGGTCCAACCCCAGGGGTAGTGGTTGTTGGTTTCGACACCGCCCAGCTTATCGATCATCTTGAGGTTGTCTTCCAGCGATTCCTTGACATTGTTGAAGAAGAACATCTCGTTGAGCGAGCCCACCGGACCGCCTTCGGAGCTGGCGCCATTGTCGGAGATGACCATGATCAACGTGTTGTCCAGCTCGCCGATCTCGCTCAGGAATTCGAGGATGCGCCCAAAGTGATGGTCGGTGAAGCTGATGAAGCCGGCGTAGACCTCCATGTAGCGGGCATACAGCCGCTTGGCCTCGTCTGGCAGGCTGTCCCAAACCGGCACGTCCGGGTCGTGCGCCGAAAGCTCGGTGCCGAGCGGGATGATGCCCATCTCGAGCTGGCGCTGGTGGACGACCTCTCGGTACTTGTCCCAGCCCATGTCGAATTTACCCTTGTACTTGTCCGCCCATTCCTGGGGGACGTGGTGCGGGGCATGCCCTGCGCCCGTGGCGTAGTACAGGTAGAAAGGCTTATCGGGTGCGGTGACGTGGGCGTCCTGGATGAACTCGATGGCCTTGTCGGCCAGGTCGCTGCTCAGGTGATAGCCTTCCTCCGGCTGCTTGGGCTGCTCGACCGTGTGGTTGTCATAGGTCAGCTCCGGGAACCACTGGTTGGTTTCGCCTCCCAGGAAGCCGTAGTAGCGCTCGAAGCCGCGCCCGAGCGGCCAGCGGTCGTAAGGGCCGGCTGCCGTGGTGTGTTCGGGGGGCGTCAGGTGCCACTTCCCGATGCAGAAGGTGTTATAGCCTTTCTGCAGCAGCATCTCGCTGATCATGCCCCTGTCGAAGGGCAGGATGCCGTTGTAGCCGGGGTAGCCGGTGGAGGTCTCGGTAATCGAGGCCAACCCGATCGAATGGTGGTTGCGTCCGGTCAGGATGCAGCCGCGTGATGGTGAGCACAAAGCAGTGGTATGCATGTTGTTGTAGCGCAGGCCGTTAGCTGCCAGGCTGTCCAGCACCGGCGTCTCGACCAGCCCGCCGAAGCAGGAGAGCTGCCCGTAGCCGACATCGTCCAGCACGAAGAAGAGCACATTCGGTGCACCCTGCGGCGGGCGCGGCGCTTCCGGCCAGGCCGGCGAGGACTCCTCGGTAGTGCGTCCAATGACGCCGGTGAAGGGGGTTCCATCTTTGTAGGTCTTAATTGCCATGATATTTCTCCTTTTTCTGTTTTTATTATCTCGCCGTTGCTTCAATAGAACCTACAGCGAGATCCACGGTTGGAAACACATGATCTTCGCCGATGGATTCAAGCAGACCTGTCTTGCGACCATGATCCAACACCGGCGCATGCACTTCAGCCAGGTATACTTGGATGCCATTCCCTTGCAGTTCTTTCACCAGGCTTTTGATGACCTCCGTGCTGGTCACATCGATCTCCTCCTGAGCGCTGGCATCGAAGATCACCGCCCGGGGAGGCGACTCCATTTCAGCTATCATCGTTTTCACAAGATCCCTGACGGTGAGTGCGTTAGCATAGTAAACCTGCGCATCCAGGCGCACGATCAATACTCCCGGCACAGGCGTATTTTCGGGATGCCGGTCCAGGTCCGAATAAGCGCCAGGCACGCCGGGGACGCGTCCCAGCGAGGCGACATGCGGCCGGCTCGACCGGTAGACGACAAATAACAACGAGGCCAATAGGCCGATGATCATGCCCTCCAGCACATCGATCAACAGCACACCGGCCAGCGCCAGCACGCCGAACCAGACTTCGACCCGCGATGCAAGGCGGATCTTCTGCAGCTTGCGTGAGGCGATGATATGCCAGACCGCGTGGATAATTAAGGCTGCCAGCACGGCTTCGGGCAGCGGGGCGAACAAGGGCGTGAGGAAGAGCAAGGTCACTATCGTTACTACCCAGGCGACAAGATTGGTAACCTGGGTGCGGGCGCCAGCACCCTCTTTGACAGCTGAGGCGGACATACTGCCGCCCGCGATCATGCCGCCGAACAAAGCGCTTGCCAGATTGGCCACCGCGTGGGCATTCAACTCCTGATCGGCGTCCACCTCGTAGCCATGTTTTTCGGCAAACTCGTGCGCCACGCCCAGCGCTTCGCTATATGCCACCAGCAATACACCCATGGCGGGCAGCACCATCGCCAGGTAAGTCACAAGCGGCACTTTTGGTATAGTCAGCGACGGCAACCCCTGCGGCAGCGTGCCCACGATCTCTACGCCATACCTGCCATGGAGATCCAGCACTGCACTCAACCCGATGGCGGCGAACAGCACCACCAGGCCAGCTGGGATCTTCTTGTTCCAACGCGGCAGCAAGAAAAGCAGAGCCAGAGCAAGTGCTCCTATCCCAAAGGTTACCCAGTTGGCCTGAGGTAGCTCCTTAATAATCCCCGCTAACTTCTCCACCGTATTACCCTCGGGTTTGGGAATACCAAAGAGCTTATTCAGCTGTCCCACCGCCACAAAGATGGCGAGTCCCATCACGAAGCCATCCATCACAGGCTTGGAAAGGAACTGCGTTATGAAACCCAGCCGAGCCAGACCCGCCGCCAGGAAGACGATGCCGACGACCAAGACAAAGGCTGTCGCATAAGCCTGATAGGATTCAGGATTGGAGGCGGTCGTGGCTGCCGTAGCCACCAGAGCCGCCGCCACCGCCGAAGCGAGCAGCGCCGCTGAAGCCGAAGTGGCTTGCACTACCAGGTGGCGCGAGGATCCGAGTAATGCGTAAACCAGAAGCGCTGCTACTAACGTGTAAAGACCAGCTTGCGGTGGCAACCCGGCGATCCCCGCATAGGCCATGCCCTCCGGTACTACCAGTCCCCACAGAGTGAGCCCGGCGATGATATCGAAGCGCAGCCAGGAACGGTCGTAGCGCGGCAGCCATGACAGAATGGGAAGCAGGCGCGTGATTCCCGTTGAGCTTCTGGCGGTTTTATTTTGTATTGTCGACATAGCACCTCCTAAAAACCTATGCTATAAGGTCAGCTTTGTCGGATGTAGATACCGTAGCTTGAGCACGCGCACCCATGCGCTTTGCCGCCGGCAGCAGGACCAGCAGCAAGAGGATGGAAGCCACCAGGATGAACGATAACGTATCCCCTTCAGTAAAGTTCTGGGCAGCCACCACAATCGCTGCCGATATGTTGCGCTGCGCTGTGCCCAACCCCATTACACTGCGTACATCAGGATCGCGTCCACCCAGGAGCAAACCGATCAGCAGACACCCGACGATGAAGATCAACAGCGCCAGGAGACCATTCGACCCGATCAGGCTGAGGATATTGGAGGCGTTCAACCCCAATCCCACCACCAGCAGAACCAGGATCGCCAGGCTGGAGATCTTGTTCATCACCGGCTGCCAGTGAGCGGCGATATCGGGTGAATGCGATTTGATCAGCAAGCCGATCGCCAGCGGGATAAGCATCAGCACGATCAGCGATTGGGCGATGTCCCACGGGTTGATCGACACGCCTGGCAGCAGCAATGGCAAGACGATGGGCAGGTAGAAAATGGTAACCACCATCAGCAGCACCATCAGACCGACGCCAAAGGCGACATCCCCTTTGGCGCCTTGCACCAGCTTGGGCAGGAAAGGCGCCCCGGCAGCCGTAGCCAGTACAATCAAGCCGATTTGCAGCGACTGCTCGAGCGGGATCACCAGGGTAATGAAGTATGCCAGCAGTGGTACCAGCACAAAGTTTGCCAGCAGTGCCAGGATCACCAGCCGTGCAATTTTCAAAGGCTGGAGTATCTGTAGCATGGTCAGGCTCATACCCATCGCCAGCATGCTGGAGATCACAAACAGAACTCCGGCTATCCCCGCTAGAGCCTGGAAAAAGTCAGTGATTGTCATGATTTCAAAGCTCCTATCGAAAGGGAGGGGCGAGCCGGATGGCGCCGGCTCACCTCGGAGTTATATCCTGGTTCATTGCCGCTGTCTTCGACCTCGAACGATAACCGGCGCACGCGCCAGTCGTCGGCCCAGCGGGCTTGCCACCAACACCAGGACCAGGATGCCTGCCCCGGCAATGATAGTTCCATATACAACCATCTCCACCTTCCTTATTTCACACGTACTGAGCAGCAATTATCCAAGCATGCAAACGCTCAGACTGACAACAGCTTACCCTTGGCAGCGGCAAACTCTTCATCGGTCAGCACGCCCGCATTGTGAAGCTGGGAGAGCTGCTGCAGCTGGGCGGTCAGGTCCGGCGCAGGCGCCTGCTGGGGTGGAGCCTCGTCTTCGTACTCTTCCTCTGGATAATATTCTTCTTCCTCGTACTGCTGCTGCTGTTGGGCATCTTGCGCTGCCCACTTCTGGTTTTGGTGGTGGTGGACCGCACCAGCAGTGCCAGCGATGACTGCCGTGCCTACTGCGGCACGCGCCACTCTCCTTCTTCTCATTACTCTTCTTGCTCTAGGCATTTCGACCTCCTATACTATTCGTTTGGATTAAGTTCCGGTCCCGGCTACGCATCAGCGGCTGCCTCAGCGGCCGATTCGGCTTGGGCGAAGATCTGCATGGTTTCGTTCACCACCTCGAAGGGGATGCGGTCATACATCACCATCCGGCCGCTAGAACGGGTTACTGCTTCCCCGAATTTGATCGCCCACAGGTTTTCAAATAACAGCAGCGCGGCGGTGGTATTAGCTTCCATCGCCTCGGCAATCATCTCGATATCTTCAACCTGGATGATGCCGCTGATCTCCATTTCGAGTGGATCGAAAACAGCCAGTATATCGGGAGCCAGCTCCTCGATCTCCAGCACCTCGTGGTTGCCATCCTCATCCTTGAGGATGATGACCAGGTCGATGATGCGGACGATCTTGTCTTCTACCAGCTTGATCAATTCGGACATGCCTTCTCCGGTGAGCTGGTCGGTCTTGAATTCGATTGCGAGAAAGTCGATCGGACCGTATGTCATTGGTTCTCTCCTTTCGTCATAAAGAGTCGATTACAAAATTGGTGGCAGGGTGAGGGAGTTTGGTGGTAATGCCAACCCAAACTCCCTCACCCTAAAAATGTGCAGCTTACTGATTTAAGGTGCGGATTCTGGGTAATATGGGACCTGCTGGCGGTTGTGGTAGCCTCCTACATAGCTGGCGATGTCCGCTGCGATGCCCAACCCGAGCCAGAGCCAATCCCAGCCGTTCAACGGGAAGATCAGCACATACATCAAGGATGTCCACGGGGCAAAGATCAGACCCATCAGGCCAACCAACCAGGGGAAGTTGAAAGCTGCAAACGAGGCGCTCACCCGCAGCGGGGCGATCAGCCAGTAGACCAGAAAGCCCAGGCGTGGGCCAAAGAACACGAGTGCAGTGAAGAAACAACACATTTCGCAATCCTCCTATATCATTGATTATTCCCGGACTGGCGACCGCCAGTCCGGGTTTTACCTCGCTAGCGGCCTTCGTGTGCCATCTCGTCGATGCACACTGCCACTGCCAGGATGATCACGTCGTCCTGGCCGGGATCGATGGCGACGCCGTAGCTGTCGCGCAGGCGGAACCATTTCTTGGAGACTTCCGCCACCTTGTCACGTCCTTCTCCAATGGTGTACTCGTGGTCTAATATGTTCCCTTTCACCTCCAAATCTGGTCCGCCTTTGATCTTGACCACCCAGCGCTCGCGCACGGGGGTGATCAGGGCTTTCTTGACCATGGCAAGGTTCTCACCGTGCGGTCCTTCGATCTCCATGCTGTCTTTGACGCGCAGCATGCGCTCCTGGATCTTGGCAAGCTCGGTGCCGTGGGCATCCTCGAAGACCAATGTCTGGCGCACACGCAGTGCCTTGCCATCGATCTTGAAGACCTTCTGGCCGCTTGTCGTTCTCGATCCAGAAATCATCACCGATGGCGACCATCTTCTGGCGCATCTGGTAGTGGTTGCCGCCCCCGCCGCCCGGTCGTCCGAGCTGGCGGTCATCGCGTCGTTCTTGTCGTCTGCCTGGCATAATTATTTCTCCTTTGTAGTATAACCCGCACTAGATTATCAATTTAGAAGTTACGCAGTTCACGGGGTAATCGGGGGTGTTTTGGCGGGCACAGCCCGCCAAAACACCCCCAACCCTCCCCCAAGTGCGTAAGTCCTACAATTATTGGACCGTGATGTAGACATAGAACTCGCACACCGGCTGGTTGCCCAGCACAACCTGCCACAGCTCGCCATACACACCCGGGTCGAACGGAGCGATCATCGGCACGCTGAAGTTGTACGTCCAGCCGGGATCAACTGTATTGGTCAGGTCATAGCGGTCGGCGCCCTGGTGCAGGGGGACGTTCGCCGCCGCACCCACGAATGCCAGGTCATACTCGCCGCTGTCCCATCGATCACTGCCGTTGTTCTGCAGCACCCAGGTTGTATCAAACGCCGTCCCGGCGGTAAAGACCGTGCCATCCGCAGGTGTCTGCGATACCACCGCACATCCTGTCCCACCACTGGGCGGCGGGGTCGTTTCCACCACCGGCGGAGCGGGGGGCGATTGAACTACCGGGACGGTCTGCGTATTCTGGGTCACTACCCAGCTGGCCGAGACCCAGCCAAAACCGCTCGGGGAGTATTGGGTGGCGATGATCACCTGCCACCAGGCGCCATCCGCGCTCACCCCGCTGACCTCACCCGAGGCGCCTGCCGGGGCAACCACCAGCACCGGGAAGTTCGTCCCCGGACCGCTGCGCACGTTGACCGGCTCGATGGCTGTGGCTACCGGCGCTCCAGCTGGCGGAGCAGGAGGCGGAGCAGACACCGGCGCAGCAGGCATGGCGATCGTTTGCACGCCTTCGACATTGCTGGCCTGGGTGTATTGTGCCATCACCCAGCCGTAGCCCGCTCCGACGTTCTGCGGGTTGAGGCGCACCACCCACCACAGCCCATCCTCGCTCACCCCGATCACCCGGCCGGTTGCGCCGGTCTGGGCGATGCCGTATGCCGGGAAGTTGGTGGCCGGGCCGGTGCGCACGTACACGTTGGCGAGAGCGACTGCCTGCGGGTCATCCGGTCCGGGTGCGACGAACTCGACCGTGGCAGGTACCGGCGGCGTAGGCAGCACGGGTACACCGTCCGCATTGGCTACCGTCACCCAGCCGGCGCTGACCCAGCCGTTGCCATCCGGGGCAACCGGCACGCTGATCGCCCACCACAACCCGTCTTCGCTCTTGCCGGTGACCAAGGCGGTCCGCCCGCCCAGGAAGGTGGCATACACCACGTAATTCGTTCCCGGTCCGCTGAAGATGGTCGTGTTGAAGTTGGCGATGGCTGAAGGCTCACCCGGAGCTGCAGTGGGTACTACTGCCACCGGGATGCTCGGATCAGGGGTTGGACCGGGTGGAGGCGCAGCTTCGGTAGGCGCCACCGTAGGTACTGCCGTGGGTGGGGGCGCCTGGGTCGGCGGCGGGGGTGCGTTCTGGGTCAGGTCCGCCACCACGGTTTGGGCTGCCTGGGTCTGGATCAGGGTTGTATCCTGGGTTGGGGCAGGTGTGGCTGCGCCACCACAGGCGCTCAGTACCAGGGCCAGCACCGTCACGACAACCAGCATCAGATAGGTTTTCTTGCTCAGTAAGGTTTGCATGATCTGTAAATCTCCCAGCCCGGCAGGAGCTGAAATATGCCCTGCCGGGCTGATAAGTGAACTATTCCTCTGCGAAGGCAGCCATCAGCTGCTCTTCCTGTTCTTTGGTCAGGTTGGAGGCGATCAGCTCGAAATTGAAGCCCTTGAGCTCGTCGAGCACCTTGTCCTGCACGGCGTCGCTGGTCAGCAGGAACAGCGCCGAGGTGCCCTCGGTGACCTTCTCGCGGGTCTGCTTGATGAAGTTGTCGTCGATGCCGTAATCGGCCATCTTGCCGCCCAGGGCGCCCATGGCAGCGCCGACTGCCAGACCAAAGAACGGCACGAAGAAGATCAGCCCGAACAGCATGCCCCAGAAGGCGCCCTGCATGGCGCCCATACCTGCCATGCTGACCAGCTGCTTGGTCTTGGGCTTATCCTTGCCTTCCGGCCAGGTGACGATGGCTGCGTCCTGGACGGTGATCAGCTGCATCTTCTGCAGGGACTGGACCTTGTCCAGCATCTGCTGCGCCCCTTCCGGGGTGGAAAACTTGAGTGCGGTTAGTGTTGCCATAAATTTCTCCTATCCTTGTAGATTCAGATTTCATTCATTGTCCGAGATAATATTAGGCTCACGCTTATATTTTCTTTTCACGCCCTCCTACTTGACCAGATTGGCATAATCTTGTAATTTTTCCACTAGCCAGGCCGGATCGTCCAATTTACTTACGAAGGTATCGGCACCGGCGTTCAGCAGCAATCTGCCACGTGCAAAATCGCTGCTCATCAAACAGATGATCGGTCTGGGCACGAGTGCATGCAGACCGGAAATCAGGTCCACGATGGGGAGACCGGGCAGCTCGGCATCGATAAGGATCAGATCTGGGGAGTGCTTTTCCGCCTGCACGAGCAATCCCTGTGCGTCCACCGCCGCCCCAACCAGATCGAAGTCTGGGTGCTCCTTGAGCAGCATATCAAGCGCCAGACGAGGTTGTTCGTGGTGATCTGCCAGAATTATCTGCATGGACCTTGACCCCAGATTTTCACAAGTAGCTTGTTTAACCTCAATTCGGGGTAGAATCCCACTTCCTAAGCCTAATCATGATGAAGCATATTGCCTGGGATTAACCTGGATATTGGTTCAATCACAAATCTCTGTAAATTTAACTAATTAACTCCCTTTACGCATCATTCGTAAGGGGAGTTCGAGGTCTGGTTTTTTCTATCTGAAGGATAGATAGAACGGCTATCCAAAAGGATAGGTGCGGGGCATATTCAAAAAATAATTGAGGTAGCTAATGATCCCGATCTACAAGATCATGATCCAAAGCGATCGTGGCTGCCTCGACCCGGTTTTTTGCCCCCAGCTTTGTAAAGATGCTCGTCAGGTGGAACTTCACCGTTGCCAAACTGATCGAGAGCTGGTCGGCGATCTCGTTATTCGATGAACCGGCTGCCAGCAGTGTTAAGATCTCCCGCTCGCGATCGGTCAGGTCTGAGCCGATGCCCGTTCTCTGGCGGTTGGCTTGCACCAAAGCCTGGGTGGCTTCAGGAGCAAGGATCGAGAACCCACCGTGCGCAGCCCGGATTGCCTCGGCGAGCTCCTCGGCGGTTACATTCTTCAGCAGATAGCTCGTTGCGCCAGCTTGCAGCGCCTGCTGGACCAGGTCTTGCTCGTGGAAGCTTGTTAATATAATGACCTTCACGGGTTTACCAAGCTCCAGGATACGCCGCGTGGCTTCGCTGCCATCCATCAGCGGCATGACCATATCCATCAAGACAACATCCACCTCATGGGCAGCGCAGAGCTCCACAGCTTCAATGCCATTGTTCGCCTCACCGACTACTTCCATCCAATCGTAAGCCAGGATGAAATCCTGCAGCCCACTGCGCACCATGGGATGGTCGTCGACAATTAAGACACGGATGGCTTGTGGTTCGGTCATAGTTAACTCCCTACCTTTCTGACCCATATCAGGGATACTTTTGTTCCGTATCCAAGCTGGCTTTCCACAGATAGACTTGCCTGGATGCCTGCGGCGCGTTCGCGCATAATGCCAATACCCAGGTGGGTTGTGTCCACCTTCGCCACTGAGAACCCGACCCCATCATCCTGGATCACCAGCCTGACTTCTAGCCCGGTTTTACCGGCAGGTGTTGGTGCGGCGCTCAAGCTCACCGTCACCTGTCTGGCCTGGGCATGTTTGACGACGTTGTTCAATGCCTCCTGGGCGATGCGGTAAAAAGCGGTTTGCACATCTTCCGGAAAGGGTAGGGATTTGTTCGATAAATAGCTGGAAAGGCAGCCCTGTCCGGCTGGCGATAGCCTCGGTCAGCTGCGCCAGCAGGTCACCCAGCGGGGTATTGATCACAGCTGTTGGGCGCAGCTCGAGCAGCATGGTGCGCATCTCCGCCAATGCGCCGCGTGTCAACTTGCGCAGTTTTTCCAGCCTTTGAAACCCTAGCTCCGGATCGCGTCGCCAGATTTGGGGCAGCACATCTGCAAGCAGGGTCGCCGAGAAGAGCACCTGGGTTACCGAGTCATGCAGGTCGCGCGCCAGGCGGTTGCGCTCTTGTACCGTGATCAGCGCCTTGGTTTGCTCATACAGGCGTGAATTCTCTATTAATTGAGCGATATCGGTTGAAAATATTTTTATCAATTCAGATTCTTCATCCGAGATGAGGCTATCTTCTTCGTGCATCTCCAGCCCCAAATATCCGTAGACTTGGTCGCGCAGCATTAATGGCACGAGGGCAACATTTTGAATATTCGACTCCTGAAAATGCATTCCGATTGGTCCGCTTATCGTGTGAAGCTGATCTTTTGAGAGGTATACGGGATACCCGCCTTCCGGGTTGGAAGCAGGCAGGATTCCCTCTGGAAGTGTCGTGAATGTACCAATTAATTCTTGGTCGTACTTGTGCCGGCAGGAGTGTGCCAGAGTTTTCAATTGTTTGCTGCCAGCATCCGACCCAACGATGAAGGAACCGTGGGTATCAAAAAGATTATTGATGATTTCGATGATCTGCTTGTAGATTTGGGTGAAGTTAGCCGATACAGCCATGAGCTGATTGATGAGATTGAGCGCTGACAGCCATTTAAGGTGCCTTTGCAACTGCTCATTGGCAGCAGATAACTCAATAGTCCTGCTTTCCACAAGGGATTCGAGATGTTCGCGGTATTCAGCCAGCTTGGTTTCTGCCTGTTTTCGCTCGGAAATATCGTGACTATTCAAGACCACCGCCTGGACGTCCGGATCATCGAGCAAATTAATTGCAAATGTTTCGACCCAAATCCACGAGCCATCTTTATGCGGGATGCGATACTCTGCAGTAATTCTTGTGTTTGGCTGTTGAAGCAGTTCATTGAACTTTGTCGCAGTGTGGTCACGATCCGCTGGGTGGACTAACCCAACTCCGGATTGTCCGATCATTTCCTCAGCGGTTTTGCCAACCAATCGCGTATACGAAGGGCTCACATACAATACTTTTCGGTCGTGCCCCAGGAATGCTATGCCATCAAAGTTGTTTTCGGCGATTACGCGAAAGCGTGTTTCACTGGTACGCAGCGCCCTTTCCGCCTGCTTTCGTAAGGTGATGTCCTGAAAAGCTACTACAGCAGATTCGATATTCCCCGAATCGTCTCTGACCGGGCTGGCCATGATTTCCAACTGGATACGTTTAACTCCCTGATTGGCTTCAACATCTTCCACCATGGCTGCCTCTCCGCGCAGCGCTCTGAAAACGGGGAAGTTTTCGAGGGGATATAATTCATCGCTGCCGGATACTTTCAGGGAGAAGAAATCAATCGCCTGCGCAAGGGAACGTCCGGCGGAGATATCGGGCTGGATTCCCCGATCGGGGTCAGTGAGGATTTCGACTGCGCGCCGGTTAATGTAGTTGGGTTTTTGATCTACGCCATATACCACCACCCCAAGCGGTAAACCTTTCAGGATTTCAGAGAGCCTGTGTTCGCTGTCGCGCAAGGCGATATTGGCGCGTTCTGTCTCAGCTTTCAGCAGGTTGATGCGGTCTGCCAGGGCGATCGACCAGCATACCGCCATCCACAGATAGCCCATGCGGAATGCATTCTCACTGAGCAATGAGCTGGAAGCCAACCCCAACCGCACCAACAGTACCCAGACCACACTGAATATCAGACCTAACCAGGCTAATATGAAAAATCGGGATGGCTGGTAACCACCTCTCCAAGAGGCGAGGCCAAATATGAATATCGCTAAGAGCGAGACCAGGCTCCAAGGGGCCATCAGGCTGGCGAGGAAGCGATAGCTGGTGAAGGGGATCAGCAGCATCAGCCCTCCCCAGACGATCAGGATCACGAGAGATGTCGCATGGAGCTTTGGAAGACGGTTCTTTAACTCCAGAAATGAATCGGAGAACAGGACCATAGATCCAATCAACAACGGAAGAGCCACCGGTTCAATGTACTGAATCGGAACGTTTAGATCGGGGAAACCGTAGATCTGCAAATAACCGCTATACGATGCCTCTTCGAAAATGAAGCTGGCAAGTAAGAGTACAAAAAATAAATAGTTGACTTCGCGCAAGGAAAAAAAGAGAAACAGGTTATAGAACAGCAAACCAATCAGCACACCGTAAAATATCCCCATATAAGTTTGTTCGACAATGGAGTGATTCAAGAATGCTTCCTTTGTCCACAGGGTGAGCGGCAGGGTCATCGAGGCGCCGCTCTGGAAGCGTAGGTAGTATGTGCGCTGACTTTGGGGTGGGATGGTCAGACTGAAAACTATGCGGGGGTAGAGGACGTCACGGGTCGACACCGGTCTCAAGACTCCGGTCTGTTTCACTGAAAATCCACCGCCGTCTGGCAGGGGAGAGTACAGGTCAACGTAGTGCGTATTGGCGAACCCTTGCTCCAGCAGCCAGTCGTCAGTCTGGAGAGTTGTATTATCAAGTCGGAAGCGCACCCAATAGACGCTGTTGGTGAAGCCGTAGTTCGGCACTTTAACCTGGCTGGGCGCAAAGTGGGTGTCATACTCTGAGGAAGAGATATCTTCGATGGTCAGCACCCCACCGGGGTTTTCCAGGATCTCCAGGTGCAAGCCAAGGGGGTACGCCCCCTGCTCGTCGGTGAGGACGAGGGGTTCTGGTGGGGGAGGATCGCTGGTCTGTGCCAGGGCGGGGTGAGAGAATCTGCCCACACCAGAAGCAGCAATACCCAGCAAGAGCAGCAAAACGGTGGTTATAGCCAGAATTCCGAACGTGGTCTTGGTCGCCATATATGAACCGTGGCGCTATTATAACTTTAGTTCGTAGATGAGATCGGGGGCATTAACCAAATCTCTCCCCTTGCACCTGTTCGGCTTCACTCTCCCCTAAGCTTCTCGTAAGACATCTGTAAGGAATGCCAGCTATCCTTATGTATAGCTTCTGCCATCCGAAGTAAGAATTGCTGCTGGTGCCGCATCCTTAATACGCTGCTTTGATCTACCAGCCGGATGGACGAATGCGATCTCGCTCCGGCATGCCGGAGCATCAGGTTGGGAAAGGAGGCTGGACAGAACAGGGAAATCATGACACGTTGTTGTTCGTAATCGAAATTCTACATACTAAGCCAATTAAATACACGAAGGAGTGGATTAATGAAACGCAGTCTAATAATCGCAGTTTCCAGTATGCTCATACTGGCGCTCTTCGCCGGGTTCTTCTCGTTCGGGACGGCCCAGGCTTCCGCAGGCGGTCACAACCAGCCTAAGATCGTGGTCGCAAACCGGGGCTCCGGGACCATATCGGTTATCGATGCCCGCAGTGGGGCCTTGCTGATGAACGTCGACCTGCCTCAGTATCCCGGCGATAACACCCCCGAGCCGATGTACGTGAGCTATACCCGGCCTGGGGACAGGGTCTTCGTCGGCGACCGGGCCAACGACCGGGTGGTGGTTTTCGATGCCGATGATTTCTCGCTGCTCGGTACTGTGTCTGCGGGCAGAGGCGTGTTCCATATGTGGGCAGACCCGCGCGGCAGGCAGCTGTGGGTCAACAACGATATCGACAACACTACCACGGTGATTGACCCGCGCAGCCTGACTGTCCTGGCCACCGTACCGACTCCCGCTGACCTGGTGGCGATGGGCGGCAAACCGCACGATGTCATCCTGGGTACCTTTGGCAGGCTGGCTTACATAAGCGTGCTTGGGTTATCCGGGGCAGATGACTACGTCGTCCAGTTCCGCACCGACACCTTCGAGGAGACCGGGCGGGCTGCTGTCGGCAAGGACCCGCATCTCTCCCTGACCTGGCGCAATAAATACCTGTATGTGCCCGCACAGAATGGCAACGCAGTCTATGTCCTGGACCGCTACTCTATGGCGCAGGTGGACGTGCTGGCAGTCCCGGGTGCCCACGGCGCCGGGATGGCATTCAATGGCAGGTATTTCTACACCACCAACCTGACCGGTGGCGGCACAGATGCCCTCTTCACCATCGATACAAAGACCAACACGGTTATCGGTGAGGCGGTGGACTCCCCCTATCCGGTGCCACACAATATCGCCTTGACCCATTTCCCTGATAAGCTCTACGTGACGCACTCCGGCGGCGCTTCGGATAAGGTCACAATCTATGATGTCAGCAACAGCAACCCGCTGCCGGTATATGCCGGCGAGGTGACCGTCGGGCTGAACCCGTTCGGTTTAGCTTACGTGCCGTAAATCCGGTCAAATCCCTTCAGGGGGTGTTTTAGCGGGCACAACCCGCCAAAACACCCCCAAACTCTGCTTTCAATGCAGGAGCTCGCGATGGTCGACCAGCATTCCCGCCAGATACTCCCGGACAGCTTCTTCGATATTTGGGATGTCGGTCACCATGGGACGGATGCCGCGCTGCTGCATGCTGTAATAAGCGCCGGCGCCCATGCCGCGGCACAGCAGCACCTCGCAATCCTCGATCGCCTGTGCCATGCGGGTGTGCCGGTCGTGAGCAGCCGGGCCGTAGCCATGCGGTTGGCTGGGCTCTTCTTTATGATGCTCGTGGCTGAACTGGTTGTGACCCAGCTTATCCCGCCGCTCGCGCCCTGCGGTCTGACCATCTTCGATGATAAAGACCATGTAGTACGACGCACGTCCAAAATGTAGGCTGATCGCTCGTTCTCGTCCGCCGGAAACAGAACCAGCAGCCAGCGGGTCTGTGCAGCGCCGGGATTCCGCCAGCGGTGGGGCAGGTGTGCCTCGAACGCCAGGCTGTCGCCTGGCTCGAGCAGGTAGCCTTCCTGCTCGAGGGTGTAGACCAGCCGCCCGTCCAGGCAGTACACGAACTCGTGCCCGGTATGGACGATGGGGTCAGGTCCGCTGGTGGCAAGCGGCTCCAGGCTGATCAGCAGCAGGCCACCTCCACCGGGGGGGATGCCCTCGCCCAGATCATCCAGCACTCCGTGGTTAAAATTTCCGCCTCGTCTGTGGTTATTTTTCTGGTAAACGATATTCTTCTGGGCAGCACCAGAAATGAAGAAGGAGGCGATCGGCGCCTGCAGCGCCTGGGCGATCTGCTGGAGCGTGCTGACGCTCGGCGATGTCTTGCCATTCTCGATCAGGCTGAGGGTGTTGACGTTCAGACCACTCATCTCTGCCAGCGAGCGGATTGTCAATTGTCTGGCAGTACGAAGCTCGCGCAACCTGCTTCCAATATCTAGGATGTCTGCCTTCATTGCACCGGTTTCTCCGTGAGTATAACGCTGATGAAACTCATACACCACAACCAATAGTGTAGTTGATATATATAAAATTGCAATGGATATGCATAATTAATTGTGCGTCGGGTCGTTCCCACCGTTCGCATAACTGTCCAATCACAAGACCCTCAAGTTCTCCGAGAACCTGAGGGTCTATCATTTCGAAGTGCTTCGATCAAAACCGCCAGCCCAGCAGGTTCCAAGTGTGCAGGAAGAACAAGAACCCGGCCATGCCCACCAGCGCCAGGGTATTGATCAACAGCACTGCCGGAGTGGAGCTTCCTTTACGCCAATCCAGGAGGGTTTTCACCAGCAGGGCGGCGACCAGCAGGCTAGCGACCAGCGGTATCCCCAGTACGGAGAGCATAGCCAGCGACGGCTCCAGCGAAGATTGCCACTTGTCGCTCCCGGTGGCAACCGGGAGCATAACAGCTCCAAATCCGGCCAGGAAGAGTAGATTGAGCGCCGAGGTCGCACCCGCCAGTACCATCCTGCCATCTCTTCTGCGTACGATCCGCACAGCTGTGATAACCAGCACAACAATGAATATCAGCAGCGAGGTGCCTAACACGACGAGCTGCACTTTGGGTGTCTCGATCCAGCTCACCTTCTGGTAGGGGAAGCGTGCCTGGAACAGGAACTTCGCCTCTCCCGCCTCGTCCAGTTCGAAGGCTGTGTAGCCTCCGGATGAGGTGTTCCTGTACAGGGTCGAGTCAACAGGAGTATGGTGCTGCCCGCTCACCAGCAGGCTGCCATCCGAGTTAGCCTGCACCTCCAGCCACAGGTCCGGATTCAATAGAGCCTGTACCTGCACGATGGTGGTCTGCGAGGTCTCATCGCTGAGCGCGCGGTAAATGCCCGCGTAGCCAGCCGGGTCGATCGCGGTTACACCGGTAGCTGCCTGGTTTGCTAGCGCCATCGCAGATCTCCCCCCACTCAGGTAGGTCTCGACCACGGTCTGTGTCCAGCGGTTGCGCAGACCGGAGCCTTCGCTGTTGGTGAACAGGTAAAAGCCCATCCCTTCGCTGGGAAGCAGCACCAAACTGTTCTGCATACCAGGCGCGCCGCCGAACTTGCGCAGGTAGCGCTGCCCGTTGTAGAATATTTCGTCGAAGCTGTTCGCTTGACCCACCAGCAGTGGATGGTGGCTGAAGCCGTTGGATTGCAGCTCCAGTGCGGTGTCTTCCTCCAGGATGCGGATGGAGCTGCCATCCGCCCTTGTATAGTGCCCGTTCTGTATGTGGGCGGTCAAGTATTTTGCCATGACCGCCGCGGTGGTGTTAAATCCCGCTCCAGGTGCGTCGTTCAGGTAGTAGTAGTACAGCGGGAAGGCATCCCCTGCGCCGCCGCCGACCGGGTAGCCGCGCGCCGCGTGCGAGAGCTGCTCGTCGGGAAGGTAGATATTGCTGTCCATCATCTCCAGCGACTCGAAGATGTTTTCTCGCACGTAGTCCTGGTACGGCATGCCCGAGATCACCTGCACAAGGTAGCCAGCCATGGCGACCTCATGGTCGTTGTAGCGGCGGTAGCGCCCGGGAGGCTGCACGCGCGGCGGCATGCGCTCCGCCAGGTACTCTTCCAGCGGGATGATCTCTTCAAGGCTGCCGGCGCGGATGCCGACCCAGCGCGTGTCGAACCCGCCTGCCATGTTGATCAGCTGCCGGGCGGTAACCGGCTCGGGGAAGATATTGGGGATTTTGAAGCTCGTCAGGTAGTCGTTGATATCCGCGTCCAGGTTCAATTTGCCCTGCTCGGCGAGCTGGAAGACCGCCGTGGCGGTCAGCGTCTTGGCGATCGAGCCGCTGCGCAGGATGGTGGTCTGTGGGTCCATCGGCGCCTTCGTTTGCAGGTCTGCATAGCCGTAGCCTTTGCTGAACAGCACCTCGTCGCCTTGTACGGCGACCATAATCGCCCCGGGGACCTCGAAAGCTTGCATGGCTTGCTCGAAGAACTCATCCCAGGTGGCTTCCATATCGGCTGTTTCAAATGCAGTCGAATTGGGGATAATCTGTCCAGCTGCCTGTGCATTGGTTGGAGATATCTGCACCAGTAAAATGGAGGCCAGTAGCAACAGGAACAGTACATTTCTAAATAATTTGTTGGCGTTCATCGCAAACTCCTTTGATCATGTCGTCCACGCTGAGCTATCGCTCGTCAATAACTCTACCCGTGGGTTGTATGTGTTACCTCTGCCCCATAGTGTGCCAGTCGTAGGAGAAAGTGTCATCCGCAGAAGCGTCCAACCCTGGATGGTTAAAATTGACTGTCTCCACACGCCCGCATCTCCATAATATTATGTATTGATCCCCGCTGTTCCGGTCGTTATAATGAAGCGCAAGGAATACCGATGATTGAAAAAATTACCTCCCGCCCGCGCTACCGCTTCTTCATCCTGGTCAGCTATCTGATCTGGGGGGCGGTCAGCCTACGTTGGATCACCGAATTCATCGAGCAGGGTCACCCATTCACCTGGCTGATCAGTGTCATGCTGCTGCTGTACGGTGTGCTGCTTGGGTTGGAGCCATGGATCACCGGTGGGTCTCGGCTGCGCACGCACCTGTATCTGACAGGACAGACCGCAATCGTCTTCATTGCCTCGCTCTTCTTTTACGAGCTCGATTTTTTTGCGCTCCTTTTCCTGCCGCTGTGCGGTCAGGCGGTATTCCTGCTGCCTCGCCCGAAGTCCACTCGCTGGGTGGTCATCCTGGCACTCTTGACCCTTGCCGGGCAGTGGATCCAGTTCGGCGGGCTGGAAGGGCTGTCTTTCTCTCTGCTGTATATCGCCGGGCTGATCTTTGTAGCGGCATTTACAAACCTGACCCTGCAGGCTGAGACTTCCCGGCGCGAGAGCGAGCACCTGCTGGCCGAGCTGCAGCAGGCACACCAGCAGCTGCAGGAGTACGCCGGGCAGGCCGAGCAGCTGGCTATTGCGAACGAGCGCAACCGGCTAGCGCGCGACCTGCACGAACTCGGTGGCCCAAACGCTGTACGGTCTCACCCTGCAGTCGGAGGCCGCAGCCAGGAAGTTGAGCGGCGGAGAGCCAGATTCGGCTGCGGAGTACCTGCAACAGATCAAGGAGAGCGCCCAGCAGACCCTGGTCGAGACGCGCCTGCTGATCTACGAGCTGCGCCCGGTTGTCCTGGAGCGAGATGGTTTGACAGCCGCCCTGAACGCCCGCCTGGATGCCGTCGAGCGGCGCAGCGGGATCACCGCCCACCTGGATGCAGACGGATTGCCCGACCTGCTGCCCCAGGTTGAGACCGTCTTGTACCGCATCGTGCTGGAAGCCTTGAACAACAGCTTGAAACATGCCCACGCCAGCCGTGTTGAGGTCTCTCTCATCACCCAGGATGATCATCTGAAGCTGGTGGTGACCGACGATGGTGTGGGCTTCGATTCCGCCAATCCGGTCAGTCTGGGCGGGATGGGTCTGGACGGCATGCAAGAGCGCGCCGGTCAGATCGGGGCGCAGCTCGAGGTTGAAAGTACCACAGGACAGGGTACATGTGTACTGGTGGAGGTGCCGCTGTGAGTGAGAGCATCCGGGTTTTCATTGCCGATGACCATCCGATCGTGCGGCGCGGCATCCGCGACCTGCTGAATACCGAGCCGGATATCGAGGTGGTCGGCGAGGCGCAGGACGGTCACCAGGTGCTCAAACAGGTCAGCGCGGCAGCGCCTGATATTATCCTGATGGACCTGCTTATGCCGGGTATGGACGGCATCGAGACTACCCGCCGGGTGCGTGAGGCGTACCCGCAGGTGCGCGTGCTTGTGCTGACCAGCTTCGCCACCGACGATAAGGTATTCCCGGCCATCAAGGCTGGCGCCACCGGCTACCTGATCAAAGATACCGGTCCGGAGGAGCTGCTGCGCGCCATCCACCAGGTGTACCGTGGGCAGCCGACCCTGCACCCCGAGATTGCCCAGAAGCTGCTGCGTGAGATTGCCAGCCCGGGCGAGCTCCCCGCCTCACCCGACCATCTGACCGAGCGCGAGGTGGAGGTGCTGAAGCTGTTGGCGCGCGGGTTGAGCAACCAGGAGATCGCCGAGCAGCTGGTGGTCAGCGTGGCGACCGTATATACTCACGTCAGCAATATCCTCGCCAAGCTGCACCTGGCATCCCGCACCCAGGCTGCGTTATACGCCCTGCGCGAAGGCTATGCAACGCTGTACGATAGCAGTGATTGATGGCAATGACCTTCACTCTCCGTGGTAGAATTTGTGCGTCCGGCAGCAAATCCCAACCAGGAGCGTGAAATGGCTTACACCAGCTATAAATCGATATCCCCGAAAGTCCAGCAGTTGTTCGATCAAGTCCAGGGCATGACCCTGGTCAGCGCCGAGATCGTTGAGAATGGTTTTTCTTTTATATACCAGAATTCCGAAGAACGTATTCTGCTGCGCTTGATGCCATCTGTATATACCCAGGGCAAGAATATTGTCGACCCGATCAACGATATGACCGTACTGCTGGAGCTGCGCAGGTTCTCGCTGGATGCCACTGAGGGCGATGAGGGGGATGTGCTCGGCAAGGTCGAGATGGCCTACTCCACCTGGTTCGGTGAGGGTTTTCTCTAAACCATCCTTCAACCGAGATTTAATAGAAGAACCGCCGGCATTCAATATGGAAGCCGGCGGTTTCTGTTGACTTGGCGTGTTATTCGTCTTTTTTCGATGTAAGCCCGACAGAGGACTTCAGCTTATCCCAGATGTTCTTTACCTGCGCCTCCGCTTCGAGCGTCTCTTTGTCCTTTTGCTCACCGGTGTAGCGCAGCAAGACCGTCAGCGAGCTCGTGCCGGGGAAATTCTCCATCACCACCAGTACCAGCAGGGTGAGCGGCACCGCCATGATCGCGCCGATGCCGCCCAGAAGATAGCCCCAGACGAAGAGCGAGATGAAGACTACCACCGGTGAGATCCTCAAACCCTGCCCCATGATCTTAGGCTGGATGATATTTTGCACCCCGCCATTGATCAGGACGTAACCGAGCAGCACGACCAACGCCGTGCTCAGCCCGTACTGGGCGTATGCCAGGATCAGGGGCGGGATCAGGGCGATGATGAATCCAATGGATGGGATATAGCCCATGAACCAGGCCAGGACCCCCCACAGCAGAGCATAATCCACGCCCAGGATGAGCAGGAAGACCGTATTGCCCATCCCTACCAGGAAGTTTACCCCGGTCAGGATGGTGATATAGTGGCGCACATCCTCCGTCAGCCCGGATATACGTGCGATGATGGGGGTATCTGGGTTCAATCCCAGACGTGTCGGAGCAGGCAGCGAGATGGCCGCGCTGAGCATGAAGAAGAAGATCAGCAGCGCCATACCGAACTGCACCAGCAAGCTGAAAACAATCTCGGCTACCGCCTGGATGATAGGCGCCAGTTGGATGGTCCTCTGAGCCTGCCCGATGCTTGAAAATACTTCCTCGACGGCGGCGGGAAGCTCCTGCGCTGCCGTTTCAGAAGCGCTGTTCAGATATACCGGCAGTTCAGCTGTGAGTTTGGTAATCGAGAAGAAAACAGTCAAGATGACAGTCAGCAGGATAGCAGCCACCAGCAAGATGGTGAGCACCAGTGACATCCAGCCCGGGATACCGCGCTTCGTAAGCCGGCTGGGGATTGGCAGCACGGTGATCGTGATCACCATCGCCAGCAGGATCGGGTTGATAACCGTGGCAGCTTCCCGAACCCCAAACAGGATCACGAAGACGCTGGCGATGCCTACCATGTAAATAACCAGACGTGAGGGTGTGTTTTCTAGCATTTTTTCCAACCGGTTGCTGACTGCAGATCACATTTTATCATCGATTATTCCGGTTTGCGCCCCCAGGCATACAAGGTAGGCACGAACAGCACGCGCTCGCTGCGCGACCACGCCAGCCGGTCGATCTCCTGCAGTACGTCGATCTCTGCCTGGCGGGCGGGCCATACCCCGGGGAGCTGCTCCAGGTCGGCATGCAGCACTTTCCATTCGCTCGCAAGCTGGTCCTGTGCAGGCGTGCCCTTCCAGGAGCCGCCCAATACGCCGCTCTCGATGTGGGTCAACCCTGCCTGGCTGAGCAGCGTGGACAGCCGGCGCCCGATCAACGGGTTGGCACCCTGGATGTTCAGCGATTCGGTCTGCCATTCACCCAGAACGGACAGCTCGTGCGGATAATCGATACGCCCGCCGTAATCCGGCTCTGCCATCAGCAGCACCGCCCCGCCTGGGCGCACCACGCGCATCATCTCTGCTACTGCTCCCCCTGGGTCGTGGACCCATAGGAGCAGGTAGTGGCAGAGGGCGGCATCGAATGCTCCGGTTGAATATGGCAGGCGGCTGACATCGCCCGCCGTCAGGTGTGTGCCGGGAGCATGCCGGCGTGCCAACTGCAGGTGATGCTGGTTGATATCCAGCCCGTGGAGCGTGGGTACGAAGGAAGTCTCGATCTCTGCCAGCACCGCCCCCGTACCGCATCCGGCTTCCAGCAGGCGTACCGTCCCTTCCAGCTCTAGCTGGTCGAGCAGGTATCTGCGCAGCTGGGCTGTCCAGCCGGCCTGCTGGCAAAAGCGGCGGTGCCAATCTTCAGGGGAGAGCGACATGGGTAAATAACTTGCCGAAGATTAGATCCTTCGCCTTAATTCTCGGCGACTACCAGCGATTTGTATTCGGGGTGGCGCCGGATATAGGCTTCGACGAACGGGCACAGCGGTACGACCCCCAGTCCTTGCTCGCGTGCATACTCCAGGGCGAAAGCAGACATCGTGCTGGCAATGCCGCGCCCTTCCTGCTCCGGCGGCACCTCGGTGTGGTAATAATAGATGCGCCCATCCTCGATCTGGTAGTCGATCTTGGAAAGCATCCCCTCCACGTAGGTCTCGATGCGCAGCTGGCTGGGATTATTCTTGACGACGAGGTCGGGTATACTGCCGATTTTCATACTGCTCCCCATCTTACCATAAGCATTCTACCTGTTTGGTTTCTTCTTCGCCCCGGCTTTAGCAAGATTTTCACCCACCCTGAACTTTACGATCTCGCCGATCAGGTCGTACGGAATAGGCTGTTCTAACGGGAACTTTACCGATCCTTTGGCTCCTTCATATTTTGACAGCTCTTCACCGAACTTCTCGATCCCGGATGGCGCCGGATAGAATCCGATATGCTTTTTGAAGGCTGCATAATGCACTAAATTGCCCTCGAGCGTGAAGGTCGGAATTTGATAATTGATCGTCTCTTCGGCGTCCGGAGCCGCCTCGCGGATGGTGGCGCGCACCTTTTCCAGGATCTCCTGGATGTCGGGTGGAAACCCGGCGATGTATTCGTCGATCGTCTGTGGGGTGGTGTTCGATGGTTCCATTCAGCATACTCCATGAATCATACCTTCTTATAAAAAATATCCGTATACACATGTGAATACAACGTGTGTAGCAGCTTTTCTCTTTGCACCCTATCGGTCTATTCAGGACCAGCCACATTAACCACCACAGGACCGCTCCCACGGAAGAAGAGCACTGCCTCCTGCCATTCATCTTGAGAAGGGTTCACATCCCGGTGTACGGTATGCGGCGGGATGTGGAAGAAATCACCCTGATTTACGAGCACGGCGTCCATACCCTGGGGACCGTATTCGAACAGTTCCGACCCTGAGACGATAAATCCATAGACCTCGTAGTCACCGTGATGGTGCCAGGCGGTCACCGCCCCAGGTGCAGCGTTCGAGCGCACCACCAGATGGTCTTCCCCTTCGAAGGCGAGATACCTGGTGATCCCGGGAGTCGCCGGGGCTTCGGGTAGGGTGTCCCCGCGCAGACCTACGATTTTTGACATCCTTGTTCCTCCTGGGCAGTTATCATTATATCGAACCAGCCAACTGTTGTCACGTAAGTTGTTTGGTTATTCCATACAATACCAGGATCGCCATTCCTGCAGAGCTTATGATATAACTACTGGGTTATCCATTCCACCTTGAGGTGATCTAATGACAGCAGAATTAAAGCTCCCACCCAGAAGTGAAATCCCCACCCTCCAGACCTGGGATCTGGAGAGTGTGTTCGCCAGCCTGGCGGATTGGGAAGCCGGCTGCCAGGAGCTGACCGAGCGGCTACCCGGTTTATCAGCCTACCAGGGTCACCTGTCCGAAGGTCCGCAGACCTTGTTGGCGTTCCTGGGAATCTACCAGGAGATCCGCCGCGCTGCGGGATAGGATTTACGTCTACGCATTCAACAAATCGGCTGTCGATACGACCGACCAGGAAGCATCCGGCAGGGTAGGGCAGGCACGCTCGCTTTACGCCAACCACGCGGCTGCGACCGCTTTCTTCGAACCCGAGCTGGTCTCCATCGGTTTTGGCACGCTCCAATCGTGGATCAGCAGCACGCCGGAGCTGGCTTTCCTGGCTCAATATGTCGAGCGCCTGCAAAAACGCCAGCCGCATATCCGCTCGGGAGAGGTGGAGCAGGTGATCGCCATGAGTGGCGACGCACTCTCCGCGCCGTACTCCATCTACAGCATGCTCAATAATGCCGACCTGACCTTCCAGCCGGCTTCAGCTACGGACGGCACATCCCTGGATGTGGGGCAATCCAGCATCAGCAGCCTGGTCACGCACGTCGACCGGGAGGTGCGCCGCACAGCCTGGGAGAATTACGCCGATGGCTACCTGGCATTCCAGAACACCTATTCCGCTACGCTGACCGCGGCCATCAAAGTGGATGTGCTCAACACGCGTGCCCGCAGCTACGACTCCGCACTGCACGCCTCCCTGGAATCCAACGATATCCCGCTCGAGGTCTTCCACAACTTGCTGGCAGTATTCGAAAAGAACCTGCCCACCTGGCACCGCTACTGGCGTCTTAGAAAGCGGGCTTTAGGCTTTGACCAGCTGCACGTCTACGATATCAAAGCGCCGTTGAGCCAACATAATCCTGTAATTCCCTTCCAGCAGGCGGTAGAGTGGATCTGCGAGGGCATGGCTCCGCTCGGTGAAGACTATGTAAAAATCCTGCGCCGCGGCTGTCTGGAGGAACGCTGGGTGGACCGGGCGCTCAACAAAGGCAAGCGCGAGGGTGCGTACTCGAGCGGCGCATTCGGGACGCGCCCGTTCATCATGATGTCTTACTCCGATGACATCTTCAGCCTGAGCACCCTGGCGCACGAGCTGGGGCATTCCATGCATTCGTATTATTCCCGCTCTACTCAACCGTATCTCTACAGCCGCTACGGGCTGTTCGTCGCCGAGGTGGCTTCCAACTTCAACCAGGCGATGGTGCGTGACTACCTGTTCCGCTCCCAGCCGGAGCCTGCCTTCCAGATTGCCCTGATCGAGGAAGCCATGTCGAACTACCACCGCTACTTCTTTATCATGCCCATCCTGGCACGCTTCGAGTTGGAGATGCACCAGCATGCAGAGAACGGACAGCCGCTGAGTGCTGCGGTCATGAACAATCTGGTGGCGGATCTATTCGAAGAAGGCTATGGGGGCGAGCTTGCCATCGACCGGGAGAGGATCGGCATTACCTGGGCGCAGTTTGGGCATATGTATATGAATTTCTACGTCTACCAGTATGCGACCGGGATCTCCGGGGCGCACGCCCTGGTCCAGCGCGTCCTGCAAGGCGTGCCGGGCGCCGCACAGAACTACATCGATTTCCTGAAAGCCGGCGCTTCGGTTTACCCGCTGGATGCCCTGCGAACTGCGGGAGTGGACCTCTCCAACCCGCAGCCGGTAGAGGCGGCGTTCGCAAACCTGGCGGAGATCGTCGACCGGCTGGAAGAGATTATCGGATGATCAGCGGAATGTACCCGTAATAGCCGACAGTCACTGTACCTTGCATACCAAAGGCGCTGTGAGTCGAACAGTGGTAGGGATATACACCCGGTTGGCTGTAGGTATGTGTGAACTGCGTTCCGTTCGCCACCGTTGTCCACAGCCCATCATCGCTTACCAGCGGGTGGAAGGCAAAATCCCCTATCCATTGGATGCTGTCACCGGGAGAGATGCGCACGTCTGATGGGCTGTAAATAGTGCCCAACCCACCACCGAAATTGATCGTAACGACCTGCTCCGGCTGCAGGTGCAGGATGCCGGGCTGGGGCAGGCTGCTGCCGGCAGATGATTGGACAGGCACAGCTTGCAGTGCTAACAGAAGCAGCGCAGAAATGATCATCACGCTGGCGGTTGTAACAAGCAGACGGTTAGGCATAGGGTCCTCCAGATTGGTCAAGCAGCCAAGAAGATGCGCTCTTGAGTTTGAAATTGGGGCTGGCTTCTCCCCAAAGTGAGCATGTCATTCCGAGCCCCAAAGGGGCGAGGAATCCCGGGAGAGGTATTCGTGAGATAGTCCATTCAGGGATTTCTCTTCGCTCATCCCATCGAAATGACATCCAAATTTATTACACTTGCTAATCGCGTATTCTTGCTATTGATAGATACGCAGCCGGGTCTTGCCTGGATGTATGACCAGGTGTCGCAGCCCTCTTTTGGCCTTAGCTCATGGTTTATAATATTCAGAGATAGATAGTCCGATTGCTGCTTGTTGTGTATACCGGCAGCGCCAATAGATACTGCACCAGGAGGAATAAGAATGGCTGAGGTTATCGGCAGAGGAACGAAAGAGGACCCATGGGTGCTTAAGACCCCGCCTGGAAAATCGGAATACCAGATGTATAAAGATGAAGCCGCCGATCCACCTGCCCTGGTGTGCGTCGTGGGCAGCACCACCTTGAGCTACCGGCTGCGCTGCCTGGATGACCTGCACGCCATGCTCAAAGAGCACGGCGATTGGATGCCCCTGGGGAATGCGGATGAGCAGAAGGAGGCTGCCGGAGGGTACCGTCGAAGCGTGGGCACGCTCTCCGGGTAACCCGGTGGGTGGCTGGTACGGTCTGCGTAAGGGTTATCGCGGCCGGTTCGGCAATTATATCCCCCCGCTGATGGAGGCGCTGGGCCTGGCAGAGGTGGAGCACAACGCCCGCAACAACCGCATGCGGGCGGTCTAAGCGATAGATTGGACGGAGATACAGGGCAGGGGCTCTACCGGTAAGGATCCTGGCTTGTCGGGTACGTGTGTGCGTTCAATCTTTTCTTTTTGGGACCCATAGCGCGCCGACCCACACGCCGAGCGCCAGCAAAGTACCGCCAGCCAGGATCTGCATGTATAATCATTAGAAGTTACGCAGTTCACGTGGGAATCGCAACTCTCCACCAAGTGCGTAAGCCCTGTATCATATTGGATTAATTCCGCTTCTCCCGGGGAGGATGAATGGCATCTGCGGATCTTTTCCTGCGCTTCGGTATAGCGCTGGCAATCGGGTTTATGATCGGCTTACAGCGAGAGTATGCCTTCCAGACCGCCAAACGCGAGCTGGTAGCCGGCGAGCGCACCTTTGCCCTGATCGCGATCGTCGGGGCGATGGCTGCGATGAGCGCCGATATGCTCAATTCGGCATTCGCTTTCCTGGCGGTGATCCTGCTGGTCGGGGTATTCACAGCGATTGCATATTTCATCGACGCCTGGCACGGTCAGGTTGGGCTGACCACGGAGATCGCCATCCTGATCAGCGCCCTGTGCGGGGCGCTGTGCTACTGGAACCAGCTGGCACTGGCTGCTGCCATCGGTATCGCCACCACCGTCTTGCTGTCCCTCAAACTGGAAACAGACCGTCTGGTAAAAGCCCTCACTCGGGAGGACATCTTCGCCGTCCTGCAGTTGGCTGTAATCAGCGTCATTATCCTGCCCATCCTGCCGGATGAGAGCCTGCTGCCGCCGCCTTTCGATGTGCTCAATCCGTTCAGGATCTGGCTGATGGTGGTGTTCATCTCGGGGATCAATTTTTTAGGGTATCTCTCGGTCAAGATCGCCGGTCCGGAACGCGGCATCGGTCTGACCGGGCTGTTCGGCGGGCTGGTATCCAGCACCGCGGTAACGCTGGGGTTTACGGATCGCAGCACGCGCAATCCCGGCCTGGCAAAGCCGTTTGCCACCGCGATAATGATCGCCTGGACGGTGATGTTTGGGCGCGTGATCGTCGAGGTGGGGGTGATCAATCCCGAGCTACTGCGCCTGATCTGGCTGCCGATCGCGGCTGCGGGTGTGGTCGGGCTGGCGTATTGTGCTTACCTGTTTCTGTCGCAGCGCAACTATGAGAAAGACCGGCTGGAGTTCTCGAACCCGTTCGACCTGATGTCTGCGATCAAGTTCGGCTTGCTGTACGCGGCCATCCTGGTGATCGCCCGGGCTGCGCAGCTCTACCTGGGTGATACCGGTGTGTATCTCTCCAGCCTGATCTCCGGTCTGGTGGATGTGGATGCGATCACCCTCTCCCTGGCGCAGCTCAGCAAGGCAGGCGAGCTCAGCAGCCAGGTGGCTGCCCAGTCGATCGTCCTGGCTGCCATCGCCAACACGATTACCAAAGGCACTATCGTCTTGTTGGGCGGCGCGCTGCTGCTTAAGCGTGCCATCTTACCCGGGCTGCTGCTCATGCTGCTGACCGCCCTGGTGTTGGGCTGGCTGACGATCTGAATTCGTATGATATGCCCAGATGATATAATGACAGTGTCTATCCGATAAAACTACGGCGATGTAGCGGTTCGCGCTGCTAGGAAGGTGATCAGTCGTGGGTGATCCGATTACAGGGCGTATTAATTGGGAAGAGATTGAAAAGGAAGAATTGCGCATCCTGCGGCAGATGTCTGTCCAGGATAGTTTGATGCAATACCTCCGTCTGCAGACTGAATTCGAATGGCAGCTGCAGCAGACCCAAAATTTGTTTGTCGCCGTACGCAGGGAAGCAATTGCCGAGCTTCAGGCAAGACTCCGCCATCTTGCATAATATATTCCTCGAATGGAAAATTTATTTGAATCAACTGCTGTATGCCAGCGTCTTTTACTCGCATTCGGAATTCCATCGATTGTGATTGATGTGGGAAAGGTTATGCAGTCCTGAAGATCTGGTCATCTATAAGCTCATATCCACTCGTTCCAGAGATTATGATGATGCGAGAAGTGTGGTTTTCCGTCAGGGTTATGAGCTCGATAGTGATTACATCATCAAGTGGTTGGCACTGTTCGAGCAGGCGCTGGAGGATTCGGCTCTTGTAAAGGAGTTCGAAAGGCTGAGCAGGGGATTGGGGGGAGTTGAGTGAACGGCGAGCACGATTAATCTTGGGCGTTTATCGATATGCCTGCTGAAAACATACTAATACTCAAATGCCAGCGTGAGACCTGTGGGCTGCGCTATCCGGTTGTCGATGGGCAGGCTCGATCAGACCGCTGCCCGCGCTGCCGCGGCAGGGTAGAATTGGTCCTCGAGCGTACCCTGGAAGAGGAGCCCTGGCGCGTCGGAGCTGCAAATAATCACCCCTCCTCCCATACCCCCTTTCCCCTTTCCGCTACTACCCCAAACCCCTCAACCCCTTACCCTTCGCCCCTCGTCATCCATGCCCTGTTGGATAACATCCGCAGCGCCTGGAATGTCGGCTCGATGTTCCGCAGCGCAGATGGCGCCGGGATCGCACGCCTGCACCTGTGCGGCATCTCCCCAACACCAGAGAACGCCTCGGTCCTCAAGACAGCCCTAGGCGCTGAGTGCTCGGTTGCCTGGGATTATGCACCTGACGGCGTTGCCCGGGCGGAAGAATTAAGGGCAACAGGTTATAAATTGTGGGCGGTGGAGCAGCACCCACGAGCGCAGTTAATCAACGAAGCTCTGCTGCCAGAGAGTGGGCATCCGCTGGTGTTGGTGGTCGGGAACGAGATCAGTGGGGTGGACCCTGGCATCCTGGAGCATTGCGAGCAGATCGTCTATATCCCCATGGCGGGCGCCAAGCGCTCGTTGAACGTGGCTGTTGCCTTCGGCATCGCTGCCTTCGTCCTGCGGAGGACCCTGTAGGGTTCCGCAGGGCGACGAAGAGAGACTGTAGAAAATTTTGTGTAAATAAGCACCTCGTATAATAGACCGCAGTAGCGGTAGAAGTGAAAGGATACGAGGTAGATCATGAGTGACAGAAATCGAAAGGATGCGGGCAAGAAACGGGCTGATATGCCCTCTGTTGAAAAAGTACAAGAAGAACTGGCCAAGGCCGAGAGCATGGATGATTTCTTCGGCCGAGATGGGATCTTCGCCAAGCTGTTCGCCAACACGCTGGAACAGATGCTGGAAGCGGAACTGAGCGATGAGCTAGGCTACGAGCCATACGAAGCCTCCGGACGCAACTCGGGCAACAGTCGCAATGGCCACTATCGCAAAAAGGTGCGCACCTCCGACGGCGATGTCGAGATCAAGGTGCCGCGGGATCGGAATGGGGACTTCGAACCCAAGATCGTTCCCAAGTACGGCAGCAACACCAACGAGCTGGAAGAAAAGATCCTGGGATTGTATGCCCGCGGGGTCTCCACCCGAGACATTCAAGACACGCTGGGCGAGCTGTATGGGGTCGATGTATCGGCCAGCACGATCAGCAAGATCACGGACAAGGTCTGGGAGCTGGTGGAAGCCTGGCAGAACCGGCCGCTGGCGGCCATCTATCCGATCATCTTCATGGACGCCATCCACATCAAACTGCGCCGGGATGGCAAGGTCGCCAATACCGCCGTGCATGTGGTCCTGGGCGTCGATCTGGAAGGCCATCGGGATGTGCTGGGCCATTGGGTGGCCGATGGCGGGGAAGGCGCCAATTTCTGGCTGAGTGTCATCACCGACCTGCAAAATCGAGGCGTTCAGGACATCTTCATCGCCAGCATGGATGGCTTGACCGGTTTCAGCGAAGCCCTGCATGCCGTTTTCCCGCAAACCGAGGTCCAACGCTGCATCATCCACCAGATCCGCAACAGCCTGCGCTACGTCTCCTGGAAGGATCGTAAGGCATTCGTCCAGGATCTCAAGACCGTTTATCAGGCCGCCAATCGCGAAGCTGCTGAAGCCAGGCTGGTCGATCTGCGGTGAGAAATGGGGCGACAAGTACGCCATCGCCGTGCGATCCTGGGAAAATAACTGGGAGGAGTTAGCCACCTTCTTCGACTACCCGGCCGAGATCCGGCGCCTGATTTACACCACCAACACCATCGAAGGCTACAATCGCCAGCTCCGCAAAGTCACCAAGAACCAAGGCGTCTTTCCCCAGCCGGGAAGCGGTCCGCAAGCTGCTTTATCTGGCCAATGTCAATATCATCAAGAAATGGACCCGACCGATCCCCAACTGGCCCAAGATCCTCAACCAGTTGGCCATTCGTTTCGAGGATCGGTTTCCCGTATGAGCCTGGCTGCCAGCTTTCTCCCAAGGGTAGCCTTCGCCTTGCGTGCGTCAAGAGTCGCTGCGCTTCCTCTCTTGACCCACGCTGCGGCTCAGGCTGGTTGGTTCGAAAGGCTGTCAGGCCAGTTTATAATGTTTGTAAGGTGCCGTTTACACAAACTTCTACACGCTATCGACGAAGAATCCCTATGATAAGGCGCTCCAGGGATTCTTCGTCGCTTCTTTCTAAAGAGCGGAATGAAGGCTCCTCTGAAATGACATAATCTGCTTGAACTCCGCTCGCACTGTTAAGACTAAAATACCTTATTACCCAATTGCCTAATTGCCTAATTGCCTAATCCCCTTGATGCCTTATCGCCATTTCCCCTCATACCCCTCTCCCCCTGGTCTCTGCTCTCTATTCTCCCTCCTTCAAATACCGGGTGAAAAACCTGATCGTATGCGTCATAGCCGCGCTGAACGAGTTGGAGATATTGTGGTTGTCGCCCTCGTAGGTAAATAATTCGGCTTCTTTGCCCGCCGCCTGTAATTGCTCGAGCAGGATCTCGGAGAACACCACCGGTACGCTGGTGTCGGCGGTGCCATGGTGCAGCTGGACCGGTCCGGAGATATCCACCAGGTAGCTGTTGGCCGAGATAGCGTTCCAGAAGTCCGGGTTCTCCTCCGGCGTGCCGTATGCACCTGCCCAGCCCGAGCGCCAGCTGCGCGAGCTGCTGCTGGATGGGGTAGGGGCGGAACCGCCGGGGCGCCGCCAGCGCGACAGCAAGTCCGGGTAAGAGGCGACCACGCCCGCCCAGATCACGCCGGCTTTGATATCTTGAGAGATCACCATCGAGCGCAGGGTCAGATAGCCGCCCATCGAGTGCCCCCACATACCGATCTTCTGCGGGTCTGCCTGTGGGAAGCGCTTGATCGATGCTACGGCATTCAACACGTCATGCGTATAGCCGGTACCCCCATATGCACTGGTAGCAGAGCCTTCCGAACGATCGTGGCCGCGATAATCTATGCGATAAACGATGAAGTCGCTGCGCGCCAGCCAGTCCACGTAGGCGATGTAGCGCTCGGTAGTTCGGTACTGGCTGGGCGGGATATAGCCATGGTTGAAGACAATCGCCGGCCAGCCGCTAGGGGGCATCTCGCCATCCGGTATGGTCAGCAGGCCGTAGATTTTCAGCCCATCGGACAGGTAGTAGGCGTAGTAGCGGCTGTAGTTTGCGCCTCGTTCCAACTCTTCTTCGATCACGATCTCGCTGCCGGGATATTCCTGCTGGCGCAGGGCGCGGATGTCCATCGGGTGCAGGGTCGGAGTCGGCATGGGGGTCTTTGTTGGGGTAGCTGTGATCGTCGAGGTTGCAGTGGGCTCGGTTGTGGGGGTTGGTGAGGGGAGGGGCGTGCTGCTGGGTATAGGCGGTGCTGTAGAGTTGTGCAGCTGGGTGGCAGTGCTAGTGCTATCCAACGGCTGGGATGGCGAGCAAGCCGCGCTCAGCAGTATCACGATGGATATAAACACGGTAAGCTTGAGTGTTCGGGGAAGTGGGAACATTGATAGGCTACCAATAATCGGAATATCGAGATATACGAATTAGGAGTTACGCACTTGGGGGAGCGTTGGGGGTGTTTTGGCGGGAACAGCCCGCCAAAACACCCCCAACTCCATCGTGAACTTCGTAGCTTGTACGAATATAAACCATAATCACGTCCGACATGATTAAGATTTCTATAATATCCGCTGTGGGGGCTTGACATTCTCGATATATTAGTATATACTTATATAAGTTATGGCTAATATATCGTCCCTTGACGCCCTTGGAGACCCGACCCGCCGCAGCCTGTTCGAACTGCTGCGCCAGGGACCGCGCTCGGTGAACGATCTGGCAGCCAGCCTGCCGGTCAGCCAGCCGGCGGTTTCCCAGCACCTGAAGGTGCTCAAGGGTGCCAGCCTGGTGCGAGCCCAGGTGCGCGGCAGCCGGCGCATCTACAGCATCGACCCGGCAGGTCTGGCAGACCTGCGCAGCTATGTGGATAGCCTGTGGGATGATGTGTTAGCCGCGTATTTACAGGCAGCAAGTAATCTTACTCAGGAGGATCAGGATGGAACAGATTGATACAAAAACAGGGACGATCGCACCGGTTGAGAAGGTGCTGCATGTCGATTTACCGGTAGAAAGGGCATTCCGCCTGTTTACCGAAGGCATGGCTACCTGGTGGCCATTGAAGACGCATTCCGTTGGTGAGGAACGGACCCAGACTTGCGTGTTCGATGGGCAGCTTGGCGGGCGCATCTATGAGGTAATTACTGGCGGTGAAGAGGCCGATTGGGGCCGCGTGACGCTTTGGGACCCTCCGCATGCGGTCTCTTTCACCTGGTTCCCCGGGCGAGAGGAAGATCCCGCTCAGGTGGTTGAGATCACATTCAGCGGTTCTGGCAGCGGCACGAAGATCCACCTGCTGCACAGCGGCTGGGAGCGCTTCGGCGAGCGTGCAGCGGAAATGCGCCGCGATTACGATACCGGCTGGGATTACGTGCTGGGGTTTTACAAGAACATGGTGATAGAATGACCCATCGAATATAAATCAGGGCTGTCGTGAAGATTGATTAGACAGCCCTGATACACTAGATTCCAGTTGGTATTTGATCTTTACTGAATGACATAGAATTTGGTATCTATGCACTGCCCTAATATTAAATACCCCATCCAATATTATTGAGTTATTTCAAGTTTAGCTCTGTCGTCAATAAGTGATAGAGGAGTGGCTGCATCATATCAGGATCACTAACAGATGGTTCTGGATCCCTCTCATTTATAAGGGTAGCTGTGGCCGGTAAAACATACACAGCGAAATTATCAAAACGAGCATCTGATTTTGGCTTTATACGTGATGAACCAACAGCTACCCCGACGCTCGTAGAACCAGAAATACGATCCCATTGCCAATTTCCAAGAACAGTTCCATTCACTTCAGCAGTAACATTGGTGCCGATTAACGTGATTTTTAGATGATTCTTTTGTGTGCCACTGTGGATCGCCGGCGAATCAGTTGGATATACTAGTGATACTAACGTGTGACCAGTCTGATAATAATAAATACCATAAGATTGGTCCTCTGAATTGAGATAAAAGAGAAAAAACGAGTCAAAATCACCTTGAATAGCAAAAACAATGCCATAAATAGAGCCAGTTTTGGCGTACCAGTGCGCATCACTCTCGACGGTGTAGTTCTGCCGCAGGCAGGTGGGAGCTGCGACCAAATATAAGTAATCCGGCTCTTTGGTTATAATCCGGTATTCTCCCTCAAAATAGCCCGAAGTAGAGAACTCATCGTCACCAGTGTACCATCCTGTATAAGGATTGCTGAACTCATCGAAAAAGTCTGAGCAGTACCTGCAAGTTACTCCCGGCATATACACGCTTGTAATGTTAGTCAACGAAAAGGTCGTAAATGAACCGCTATTTCCTGCTATTGCATATACAGAGTACACACCTGGTTCACCGTTGGCTTCAAAGCTAGCTGCTGTCCCCAACCCCCAGTCGTCAGTTATTGCGGTTGTAGAGTATGTGCCGCTATCTAAGAATGTCCCGCTTGCTCCATCTGTTGGAGCAGCAAAGGTCAATGAATAGCCGTTTACCGGGCTGCCATTCTCATCTAAAATTATCGCGCTAAAGAGTTCACTGAATGTGGTCATGACAGCTGTGCTCTGCGGTGTCCCGCTCACCGACAGTAGAGAAGCTGGCGGTCCTGGCGGTAGATACTCGTACGCTCCGATGTCACACCTTCCATTCCGCGATGCACCGCGCTGGTCGGTGGAAAGTAGGCTGCCAAAGTTGTCTGTACAGCCAGCAGGATTCCCTGCATCTATCGCCGGGCTAGAGGGTGCGAGAGGGTTATAACCTAAGATGTCAACTAGATGACCGATCTGTGGATCGATATTCAGCAGATCGCTGCTGCTCGCAGATATCGTGCAGCCAGCAGTGTGGCCAAACAGGTTATAGCTCTGCGAGTCTACATTCCCTGAACAATCAGGCGCCTGGTTGGCGAGATTCTCGGCCAATATCGTATTCTGCAGGATGGATGTGCCCGCGTTATACAATGCGCCGCCGGAAAGCAGCCCGCCTGCTGACCCTGCCTGATTATGGCTGACGGTGCTGCTGTTAATGTACAACGTGGTATTATCGTTGTAAATACCTCCCCCTGATCCTCCAGCTTCGTTATTGCTTATCGTACTGTTTGTTATCTCTGCGGTGCTGCTATCCGAATATATCCCTCCCCCGCCATCCGCTGCTGAGTTATTCCGGATCACGCTGTTCCATACATGCAGGCTGCCATATTGATCGTAGATGCCCCCACCACTTGCGTTTGCGCGGTTGTTCTCTATCAAGCTGTCTACCAGATAAATAGTCCCATATAAATTGTAGATACCGCCCGCAAATGAATCGCTTCCGACATGGAAAGTGGTCTCGTTGTCCCTGATCGTACTGTGGGTGATCGTCATCACGCCGTGATTGAATATCCCGGCTCCATCTAACCCGGATTGATTTCCGCTGATTGTGCTGTCGACGAGAACCAGTCTGGCACTGAAGCCGCTGTTATAAATTCCACCGCCACCGTATGATGCATAATTATTTGATACTGTGCTGTTTGTGATTGTCATCATCCCACCATTGAGGATGCCTCCTCCACTGTCTCTCGCAGCGTTATTGCGGATGATGCAGTTATTGAGGGTTATACTGCCATGATTGTATAGTCCGGAATTCGGTCCATAGACTGTGCTTTTCCCACGGAAATTCTGAATAATCATCCGCTCTATGGTGGCAGTAATGTCTTCACTCACAGAAATCCCTGCACCGGTGACGTTTATATCTACCCCGGAACCCTCAATGACGGAGTACGCTTTTTGACTTGAGAATGTTGCATCCCAACCGCCGGAGAGGTTGATATTTTTATTGATAGTGACGATAGATTCTTTATCTCCGCTGTAGCTTCCGGCGGCGACATAGAGGGTGTCATCGGCGTTTGCTTTATCGATGGCTTCATCTATACTTGCACACGGAGTGGCGGGAGTATTACAAGCATTCTGGTCGCTCCCAGCAGATGAGACATACCACGACCCATCCGCAGCGATTGAAGAGGCGCGATTTGAAAGCAAAAACATGCTGGTTACAATAACAGCGAGAACAGCCAACGAGAGTGTGACTATTTTTTTCATTGTAACAGTCCTTATGAAATTAGCCTGTTACCAGGTCTAAGATCAACCTATCCCGATGGGTATCCCCCAGATCTCTTTCCAGGGATCGTTCAGTATATTCCCCAGGACCCCCTCAGCGCCTTGCGCCGGAAGAACGTCCCCATCCGGCTCGACGTACAGCCAGGCCCGCCCGGCGCCCTCCACCAGCTCCTCGTCCGGCACCTCCAGGTGCACCGGGTTGTGGTTGGAGTACGGCACGGGCAGATCCCAGACCAGCTCCAGGTTCAGCTCGGCAGCCAGCTCTCGGGCGGATTCCAGGTCCGTGTCAAGCGCATCCGTGCTGGCTGTCAGCGAGACCGCGTTCACACCGGCCTCTGCCAGTCGGTGCAGGGATTGCGCATAGCTTTCTTTGTTCTCGGGTGTCACGGTCAGGTGTACGGCGGTGAAGATATCTTCCTGCACCACGTTCTGGATCGCCTGCCAGACGGTCTCATTCTCCGGTTGCAGCAGGATAATCAGGTGGTCTAGCCCGGTCTGCAGCAGCTCGACCAGGTAAGAAGGCTGTGCCAGGCGCAGGCCATCCGTGTGCAGCCCGGTTACCATGCCCAACTTTTCCCCGTAAGCAGATAGCTCGACCAGATCGTCACGCAAGGTCGGCTCGCCGCCGGTAAAAACGACATGTGGGATGCCTGCCTGCCAGGCCTTATCGAAGACCTGCTGCCATTCAACGGTGGAAAGCTCGCGTGTGACACGGTCGGAAGGAGCAAAGCTGGGGTCATTGCCTTCTGGCAGACGGTATGTCAGGGCGCAGTCCAGCCGGTATGGCGCGCTCAGTATTCCGGCGTAGGGCGTGCTGCGGCTGAAATCCAGGAAGGTCACCGGGTCCAGGTCTGGTACCTCGACCAGGGTAAGGATGCGCTCGCTCAGGTTGCGATAATCGTGGAATGCACGCTCCGGGTCGACCCGGTAGCGCTCGGCCATCTTCATGGCAACTTTTTCGGCGGGCACGTTCTTGACCAGGTAGTATGCCAGCTCCGCAGCGGTTTCATTGAGGTGCAGCACGGTGGAGGCATTCACGATCATAATACCACTGCCGTCCTTCTCGATGCGCAGGTGCATACGGTAGTTGCGCGGGTCATCCGGGGGGGCGTAGAAGCTGTACAGCCCGGGCGGGATGGGCTCGTTGGGTTGGAATATCGAGCGAATTGAGTCGAGGATATTGGTCATATCTATGCCTTTATGTTTTTTATTTCACCGCAGATACGCGTAGTCGGCGGAGTTTTTGTGTATATGACCGCATTAATGCAGATGGCGATGAGATGGTCGGATAAAAAAATTTCTCAGTTAATATCTGCAGTTCTCAGCGGTCACTATGTCTCCGAAGTGAAAAAAATCTCTGTGATCTCCGTGTACTCTGTGGTCTAATAATCTCTCGGCGCTCTCGGCGGCTCTGCGGTGATAGCTCTTAAAACTGTAATGGGCAGCCGCCGCCACACTCGCTGATCAATGCACACCCGCTGCACTTGGCAGGCAGGTCGCGCCGCTCGCGCAGGCTCACCGACAGGTCGTGGTTCCAGATCGACTCCCACGGATCGCGCAGCAGGTTGCCAAGCGGCTTATAGTACGACTGGCAGGGCAACACTGCCCCGTCCGGCTCGACGCACATGTTATACAGCGCCGCGGTGCAGCCTTTAACGCCCAGGTCGAGCTGCATCGGGTCGAAATGGCAGTACTGTGTGGGTGTGTACCAGATCAGGCGCTGGCCGCGTTCTGTCGTCTTGCGGCGGGCGATATCCAGAAGCGGCACCAGCTCTCTTTCCGCCAACCCGGTGCCAACCGTGGCACCCTTTCCGGAGTAGATCAGCGCGTTCAACCCCACGGTAGGCACGCCGGTCTCTGCCAGGAAGTCCAGCGTCTCCGGGATGGTGGAGCTGTTCTCCTGCAGCATGGTCGTGTTGGTCATCACGAAGAGCGGAGTATCCAGCGCATTGCGCACCCCAGCGACGGTCTGCTTCCAGGCGCCATTCAAACCGACCATCCTGTCGTGGACCTGCGCGTCATGCGATTCCAGTGTGATCTGCACGTGATCCAGACCGGCCTCGACCAGCGAGGCGACGAAGCGGCGGTCGCTAAGCCGGCGCCCGTTGGTGTTCAGCCCGGTGATCTGCCCGTTGCGCTCGGCGTAGGCGATCAGCTCCGGCAGGTCCTGGCGCAGGGTCGGCTCGCCGCCGGTGAACACCACATGCGGGATGCCAAGCTCCCAGATGCGGTCCAGGATGCGCTTCCACTCGCTGGTGGGCAGCTCGCCGAAATCGCGCTCCCGGGCGTTGTAGCAGTGGGCGCAGTCATTGTTGCAGCGGTAGGTCAATGCCAGATCCATGCGGTAAGGTGCGGAGGGGCGGGCGCTGAATGGGCGGATGGTCTCCACATCCAGCTCGTGCACCGGGCAGGCGCCCTCCGGGCGCACCAGCTCGCTGATCTGCAGACGCACCTGGCTGAAATCCTCCGATGCCTGGGAGCGAGATACCGAATACAGACGGGTGATGTTCCTTAGGGCCTGTCCTTCGGGGATCTCTTCCAGCAGCAGGTACGCCATTAGAGCCGCGGTCGGGTTGAGATGCACCACCCGGCTGGCGTTGACCATCAGCATGCCGCTGCCGTCTGCATCCAGCCGCAGGTGCACCCGGCTGCGCTCGCCCAGCGACTGGCGCTGGTAGTGGTACAGCCCGGGTTCCGGGAGATCGAAAGGCGCTTTCCGGCTGCCGCTGCCTATTCTTTTCAACCAATCCTGTAAAGCTACCAATATGTTCTACCTTCGATGAAATTTATCTGCCGCCGCCGGCGCAGGCACACGCGCAGCCCGCACAGGCGCACGCGCAGGCGCAGGCACAGCTCAATCCACCGCTCGAGCCGCCTTTCCATTTGCCGCCGCTGCTGCTGGAGACGGCTTTGGGGATCGGGTTGGTACGGTTGGTGATGCCGCCGGTGAAATCCGCCAGGCTGCCGATCACGCCCGCGGAAAAGCCCTGCACGCTGTTGACCATCGATGCTGCGAAGTCCGAGCCGGGCAGGTGCGGCAATGTGGTCTGGCTGCCTTTTACAGACGGCACCGGGACGCCCTGGACCGGTTGAGACGCAGGTGGTGCAGTACGTGGGAACCCCGGGTCGTAGCGCGGCCACCATATCGGCACGAAGACCGGACCGCCGCTGAAGGTGCGCCGGGTGCGGTCGTCGAACTGGCGATCGAGCATGGTCCATTCCATCACTTCGTCATACTTCGCGCTCTTCACTTCGGGCGTGTCGGCCGTCTCGACCTGTACCCAGGCACGCTCGACGATGTCGTTGTAATATGCCACTGTTTCTTTGCGGCTGAACCCTTTCATCTTCTCGGATACCGTCCGCACCAGGTTCACCGTCATGTCCTGCAGTTTCTTGCGCCGTTCAGACTTCTTCTTCGAGCTGAAAGCGTCCAGGAACTCTGTTTCGTAGACATGCAGCCCCTCCGGCAGGGGGGTGCTGACCTCCAACTCCAGCGGGTCTCGGCTGGTGACGCTGGCAGCGCCCTTCTTGATGGTCGCGAACAGGGTCATAGTCAGGATCTTATCCACCGGCTGCTCCATCAGGATGGCGGCTTCGACTGCGGTCAGGCCGCGCTTGATGCCGTGCCCTTCGATGGCCACTTTGGGCGGCAGGTACTGCATTTTACGGCCCCTGCCGCTGCGCAACCCAGCCCAGATCAACAGCCCGATAAGACCGGAGCAGAACAGGAAGGGCAGGAATGAGAAGCAGACGCCAATGAACCCGAAGGCAGCATCACCCGCACCGAACGCCTCAACCTCTCCAGGAGATACTGCCGGCGGAACTGTTGCAGGCTGGGTGATATACGCCGCCGGGAAGGAAGCGCCGAATACCTGCGATTTCGTCAGCCGGGCAGAAGGGCTGCGCCAGATATACACGATGCGTCCCTCTTCATCCATGGCGGATTCAGGTAGGTCGTTGAAACCGGAAGGGGCGGAGTGGTAGCGCGGCTCCTCGGTCTGCACGCCTGGCGGCAGGTGGAAGATGACCGTCAGTTCGGTCTCTCCAGAGACGAACTGCGGGTCGAAGAAGGTGGGTGCGAACTGGGCGCTCAGGTAATCCGGGTCTTGATCGTCTGTATACAGTGTCTGCTGCACGACCGGGACCACTGCCCGCACCCGCCCGGTCGCGCCGGGCTGGATGGCATTGCTGCCCAGTCCCAGGGCGACGCCGTGCTTCACATAGGGCGAGATCTCGATCTCATCTACCGGCTGCCCATCCACCTCGGCGGTGATGCCGCTCAAGTCGAAATTGCCGCTCGGCAGACCGACGTCAATGAAATCTATCGGCGCTGCGCCGGCCTGGTTGCGGAATACCCACTCATACAGCAGGGATTGGCTGCCATCGCTGTTCCAAAAAACATCCACGGTGGATTCCGGGATGCTGAAAGCATAGCCCTGCGCCAACACACTGCTGGGTAGTATTAGCAGTATAGCGAGCAGGAGCAGGAATAAGGTTTTCTTTCCCATACCCAGTCTATCCATTCCGATCTACAATCTTTCAGCCGTCAGCCTCGACCCGCTGGGTCGCAGCCGTCAGCCGTCGTACTTCACCTTCCTCCACCAGCACAGGCACAGGCGCACCCGGCGCAGGCGCAAGCACAGCCTCCGCCTCCACTGGAACCGCGCCCGCTGCTGCTGGTCTTTGGCGGAGGGTTGGTCTTGGAAGTGACCGCCCCGGTGAACTCTCCCAGGCTGCCGATCACCCCGCCGGAGAAATTCTGCACGCTGTTGACCATCGAAGCGGCGAAATCAGAGCCCGGCAGGTGCGGCATAGAGACGCTGCTTCCCTTCCCGGTTGAGACCGGTGCGCTGCGCGGGTAGCCAGGGTCGTAATGACCCCACCAGGTGGGGGCATACACCGGACCGCCGGTGAACACACGCCGGGTGCGGTCGTCGTAATCGCGGTCCAGCATGGTCCATTCCATCACCTCATCGTATTTGGCGCTCTTCACTTCGGGCGTCTCGGCGGCCTCGACTTGCGCCCAGGCGCGCTCGGTGATGTCCTTGTAATATGCCACCGTCTCCTTGAGGCTGAAGCCTTTCATCTTCTTGGTCACGCTGCGTACTAGCGTGATCATCGAATTCTGCAGCTCTTTCTGGCGGGTTATCTCTGTGGCAGTTTTCTGGAAGGCGTTCAGGAAATCGATCTCGTATGCGTGCAGACCTTCTGGCTGCGTCTCTGCGAGATCGAGCTCCAGCGGGTCGCGGCTTTTCACGCTGGCGGCGCTTTTTTTGATCACCGCGAACAGGATCATCGTCAGGATCTTATCCATCGGCTGCTGCATCAGCACGGCGGCCTCGATAGCGGTCAGGCCGCGTTTGATCCCATGACCTTCGACGGAGATCTTCGGCGGCAGGTACTGCATGCGCCGCCGCCGGTCCGCGATCACCCCGGAGGCAGAGATCAGCATGAAAAACAGGATGAATCCAAGGCAGACGCCGGTGCCGATCAGGTCATCCGGGTTGATGTTCAGGCGCTCCCAGATAGAGATGTTCTTAACTACATCTGCTGGAAGGTATTGGCGAGGCAGGGAAGCCCCGAATAGATACTGGGTGTAGCCGTTGGCGCGGCTGTTGCGCCAGGTATAGGTGATATTGCCCTGGTTGTCGAAGCCTGTTTCCGGCTCGGTCGCCCATCCGGGCGGAGCGCTGTGCCAGCGCGGCTCTTCGGGCTGCACGCCGGGCGGGAAGTGAAAAGTGACGGCTACATCCGTATTGCCGGTGACGTATTTTGAGTCAAACCAGGTAGGGGAGAAGACCATGCTGGCATAATCCCTATCCTGGCTGTCGGGGTGGAACATGCGCTCCACGCCGGGAACCCATACCACCACCGTCCCGCTACGCCCGGCTGGTATCATCTCGCTCCCCAAAGCCACCGCTGCGCCGGTGCCTTTGCCCTGGAACTCGTCGCTGGAGACGTAAGCAGCCGGGAATCCGTCCACCTCAGCCTGGATCTCGTAATCGTTGAAGTAGCGGTTGGGCAGCCCGACATCCACGAAATCGATCGGCGCTGCTCCAGGAGCGTTGCTGAACGTGAACTGGTACAGCAGGTCCAGCGTGCCGTCATCGTTCATGAACACATCCACCCACAGCTGGTCCAGGCTGAACAGGTAGCTCTGCGCCAGGGCGATAGCAGGCAGTGATAAGAGCACAATTACCAGGAAAAGTAAATAGATTTTTTTCATAGCCGGACTGCTGATCATTGGACTGTTATATCTCCGAAATCTGTCATTCAACCCGAGCGTACATCCCGATCACTGATCACTATTCACCGCTCTCGGCTCTCCAATTTCCTAATTCCTAACTCGCAATTCGCAATTCCTAATTCACCACTTCGGCTCTTCTTTGAGCTGGTAGGTGCTGTTGCAGTACGGGCAGGATACCACCGGCGCGCCGGCCACCATCTTGACGTTATCCATGGTCAGCGCACCTCCGCAAGACTGGCACTTGAAGGTGTCCATCTTCACATCTGATGGCAGGTCGATATTATAGGTGACGTTGGTCTCAGATGGTTTGGGTTTTACTCTGGTAGCAAACCAGATCAGAGCCAGACCGATCACCACAGTGATAACACCGATGAAGATCCAGCTGGGGGAGCCTTGTGGGCTGAACGCGCCCCAGATGAACAGCACCCCAAAGAATATCAATATCCCGGCGATGATATAGGAGATGATCTTGATTGCGCTCATATAATCCTCCGTGTTTTAGAACAGTATAAGTTTACAATTTATGTGCAGATTGGACAAATGATAAATATCCTGATTTTGTCATATTTATCTACGTATGAAAACCTGTAAACGTTGTAGAGACACAGCACTGGGTTAGCCGGTGACAAAATCAATACTGTAGAGACGCAGCATGCTGCGTCTCTATGTGAAGGTTGAATAAAATGTATATCGTAGAGACGCCCCGCCGGGGCGTCTCTACGTATTTATTTGCTTGCCAATAATTCTGGGATCTGCCTGGCAATGTCATCCCGCACCTGGCGGAAGACCTCCAGCACTTCTGCCTGGCTGCCCGTCGCTTTGGCCGGGTCGGGGAAGCTGTGGTGCACGCGCACCCCGGGACCCAGCCAAAGCGGGCATTCCTCAGCTGCGGAATCGCACACCGTCACCACCTTATCGAAGGTGATCTCCCTCACCTCATCCACGTGCTTCGAGCGCCCGCCGTGCTCGATCCCGATCTCCTGCAAGACCTGCAGCGCCAGCGGGTGGACATAGCCTGCCGGTACAGTGCCGGCGCTGTAAGCCCGCCAGCTGTCGCCCAACTGGGCGTTGGTGATCGCCTCCGCCATTTGCGAGCGGCAGGAATTACCGGTGCATAAGAAGAGGATTTGTTTTCTGCTATCAACCATCAACCGCTGTATGTCCGGTACATGGTCTCGTCATCAGAGGTGGATAGCTCTTCCAGCTTACCGGTGGCGATATAGATCGTGCGCTCGCAGATATTGGTTACCCGGTCGGCTACTCGCTCCAGGTTGTGGGCTACCCAAAGCAGGTAGCTCCCCTGATCGATGGCATCGGGATTGTTGGACATAAGCGTCACAAGTTCGCGATAGACCTGGTTGTACAGGTAATCCACCTGATCATCTTCCGGAGGGATATTGCGGGCGGTGTCTGCGTCGATTTCTATGAACGCTCCAACCGCACGGTGCAGCATCGAAACGCACAGCTCCGCCATGAGCGGGACATCGATCAATGGCTTTACCAATGGTTGTTTGCCGATCATCATCCCTACATGGGCGATCCCTTTGGCGTAGTCACCCATGCGTTCCAGCTCGCCGGCAACATCCAGGATGGATGCCAGCAGACGTAGGTCTCCCGCCATGATCGGCTGCGCGGTGGCGATAGTGATGATAACCTCGTTCTCGATCGCGAAGCGCTTGGCGTTGACCTGAGTGTCGCCAGTGTAGACTTGCTTGGCAAGCTCAATGTCCTGCTTTTTCAACGCTTCTACCGATAGGGTGACTGCCTCCTCGACCATACTGTCTAACAGTAAGATTTCGTCCCGCAGGTGTTGTATTTTTCGATCTAAGGTCTCTCGTGGCATACTTGTCGTCTCCCTGCTCATCCGAAGCGTCCGGTGATATAGTCCTCGGTCACCTTTTCTTTAGGATTGGTGAAGATTTGGGTGGTCTCACCGTACTCCATCAGATAGCCAGCTCGGTCCTCATCCATGGTGAAGAAGGCTGTGAAATCCGAGACACGCGCTGCCTGCTGCATGTTGTGGGTAACGATAATGATAGTATACTCTTTTGACAGCTCGCGCATCAGCTCTTCGATCTTCAGCGTTGCAATTGGATCAAGAGCCGAGCAGGGTTCATCCATCAGGATGATATCCGGTTTAACTGCGATCGTACGGGCGATACATAGGCGCTGCTGCTGACCGCCAGACAGCGAAAGCCCACTCTGGTCCAGCTTATCGTGCACTTCATCCCACAGTGCAGCTCCCTTTAATGATTCTATCACCAGTTCTTCCATCTGCGCTCTGCTGCCTTTGAAGCCGTTGATCTTCGCGCCCCAGGCAATGTTGTCGTAGATGCTCTTTGGGAACGGGTTGGGTTTTTGGAAAACCATCCCAATCCGGCGGCGCACTTCCACAGGATCGACTTCCGGGGCGTAAAGGTTTTGACCGTGAAAGAGCACCTCACCTTCTGCCCAGGCAGTAGGCACCAGCTCATTCATGCGGTTGAATGCCCGCAGCATGGTGCTTTTTCCACATCCTGAAGGACCGATGATCGCGGTTATCTTTCGTGGAGGGACGGTAAGGGTGATATCTTTCACCGCTCGGAAGCTGCCATAATAGATGTTCAGGTTGTTAACTTCGATTGCGTTCTGTTCTATATCATCCATGGAAGTCTCTGGGGGGGTAAATGTCTCACTTATCCGGGTATAAGTCACGGTCACACGAGCCTTCCGGTGTAGCGGTTTCGTAGGTAAACGGCAAAGGCATTCATTAGCAGCAATAAGATCAGCAACAAGATGATTGCCGCGGCAGCCAGGTTTCGCCATACATCTTGTGGGCGTGCCGTCCACTGGTAGATCTGGATCGGCAGGGTAGTGAACTTGGAGAAAGGGCTGCTCGGATCGAAGGTAATGAAGGTTGATGCACCGATCACAACCAGGGGTGCCGTCTCACCGATCGCTCGTGACATTGCCAGGATGGTACCGGTAAGCGTGCCGGGGATGGCATTCGGTAGCACGTGGTGCCACACCGTCTGCCATTTGGTGCCTCCCAGTCCGAAGCTGGCTTCTCGTAATGACCTTGGCACAGCCCGTATTGCTTCCTGGGCGTTGATAATCACGAGTGGCAGTACCAGCAGTCCCAGCGTCAGTCCGGCGGAGAGGATCGTGCGCCCGTTGGCGGTTGTCGAATCGCCAATTCCGAACACCGCTCCACTTGTGAACGGTTCCAGCACGCGTACAAAAACTGCCAGTCCGAGGATGCCGTAAATAATTGACGGCACACCCGCCAGGTTGTTAATGTTGGTGCGGATGACGCGGTTGACCCAATTATCCTGGGCATATTCTTCAAGGTAAATCGCCGACATGACACCCATCGGCACTGCGAATAGCATGGCAATCAGGATGGTAAACAACGAGCCCAGGATTGCGTTGCGGACTCCAGCCAGCAATGGATCGCTGTTCTGAGGTGAGGTGAGGAAATCGAGCGAGATCCAGCTGCGAAATTCTAGATAGCCGCCGGCAAAGTTATCGATAGCATTCTGAATAATCTCATCTTTTTGAAAGATCAATTCGTAGAGGGTATACGTAGCCGCGACTTTAGGTTTGGCGACTTCGCTGATGACCAGCTCCAGCAGTTCCTCCGGGCTGCGTTCTTCAAAAGGTTTCTCCTTCTCCAGGAAAGCATAACGTCCACTGGTGAGATTCTCCTGTAAGATGGCGATCAGGTCATTCGTTGTCAGATCTTCGATCGGTGTCGCAGATTCGATAAATGTGGCAGGATCGGCGGTATATACAATAATTGCGTAGCCAAACGTGTCATTGATGATCTTGAAAAGCAGAACCATCAGGGCGACGATGCCGACAATAGTTGATGCCTGAAGCATAATCAGCCAGACAGCTCCAATGCGGTGGCGCCGGGGAAGATTTGATGTTTCACCCTCCGCACCGGGAAGCATACCCGCTTGATATTTTGACTTTCTTCGCCCTGGGGTCTGACGAGTTAGTGGTTTCCTCATTCGTACTCCTCCCGGAAGTGGCGTACGATGCGCTGGCTGATAATATTCAGTGTCAGGGTGATGAAAAACAATAACAAGCCGATAGCGAAGATGCTGTTGTAGTCGATCGAATCGTAGCTCAGATCGCCACCGCTGATTCGCACAATATAGCCGGTCATGGTCTCGGCAGGCTTGAAGGGATTAAAGGTAAGGTTCGGCCCTGCGCCGGCTGCTAATGCTACGATCATCGTCTCACCAATGGCGCGTGAGATGCCAACGATGAAGGCGGCTGCGATCCCGGAAATGGCTGCTGGTACTACGATGCGCAGAGCAGTCTCCAGGCGGGTAGCGCCAAGCCCATAGGCTGCCTGTCGCAAAGCATTCGGCACAGCAATCAAGGCATCCTCGCTCATTGTGGCGATGGTGGGCAGGATTAAAATGCCCATCGCGATGCCAGCTGCTGCTGTGTTGTACACTTCAACGACATCCTTGCCCAACATTGAGCGCAGGAACGGTGTAATGAAGGTCAGGGCGAAGAAGCCGTATACTACGGTAGGGATGCCCGCCAGCACTTCCAGTACTGGCTTGATCCTGCCGCGTGCCCGGCTGGATGCGTACTCGCTCAGATATATGGCAACAAACAGGCCCAGCGGCAAGGCGATCAGCATACCGATTGTGGTCGTCATCAAGGTTGCAGTTACCAGCGGCAATACACCAAAGGCATCGATCTGTGGCTGCCATTTCGTGCCGGTAAGGAACTCGATAACCGATACTTCGCTGAAGAACAGCAGCGATTCTTTGAACAGCTCGTACACGATGCCGATCGTGGTCAGGATAGAAGTGGCTGCACTCACGAACAGAAACACATGAATGGTCGTCTCCCCCAGCCTCGGTTTCCGGCGAAGGTTTATTTCGGGTATTTTGACAGACTTATCCGGTTGTGTTGCTGGGATGGTCGTCATTTATTTTGCCTCGATTGAATGCTTTCGTGAAGAACCTTACAAATGATACCATAGCCATCTATAAGTCGTGTATTGCGGGCCGTACGAATCCCGCAATACACGACAGTTTACTGGCCCCCTATCCAGATTTTGTGCACGCTCACTGGTCAGGCAAAATCCGGATCACCAGATTGATATGGTTGCATTCTATTGACCCATGACGTCCAGCAAGTTCTGCTTGGCGGCATCCAGGGCTTCGACGCTGGCGGGGAAGTAGCCGACAGCGATGATCTCATCGTTGACGTTGGTCAGGTAGAAGTTGATGAAAGCCGCCACCTGGGGTTTGCTTTGCATGATACCTGCATCGGAGTAGATGAACAGCGGGCGGGAGAGCGGGTAGGAGTTGTCTTCGGCAGTCTGCTCGTTGGGTTCGATCCCGTCGATGGAGAGCGCCTTGAGCAGGTCCTGGTTTTCGTTGTAGTAGGCAAAGCCGAAGTATCCGATGGCATACGGCGAGCCTTCGACGCCCTGGACGAGCACGTTGTCGTCTTCGGAAAACTGGGTGCCGGTGGAGTTGAGGATGGCTTCCTTCCCCTTGCCTTCATCGGCGTCGCTCTGGACGTAGTACTCGTCCATGACGGCTTCGACGAAGTAGTCGAAGGTGCCGGAGTCGGTGCCGGGTGAGTAGCGCAGGATGGTCTCGTCGGGCCACTCGGGACGCACGTCAGCCCAGGACTCGGCGGTGGAGAAGATCAGCGCCAGCTCTTCCAGGGTGACATCTGTGACGAAGTCGTTCTCGGTGGAGACGACCACAGCCAAGGCATCCGTGCCGACACGGAACTCGATCGGGGTGCGGCCGATGGTGGCGCAGCTCTCGACCTCGGAGTCGCGGATAGCGCGGGAGGCATTGGCGATATCTGTCTCGCCGGCTACGCAGAAGCGCTCGTAGCCTGCGCCGGAGCCGATCGAATCGATGGTCACATTGCCGCCGCCCTCACCTTCCCAACGCACAGCCATGGCCTCGGAAAGTGGGAAAACGGTCGAAGAACCAGCAGTCACGATCGGGTCGGTGTAGTCAGCAGCAACTACTTCCGGCAGCATCATAGCTTCAGGCGCCGCCTCGGGCATCGCCACCTCTGCGTCTTGCGCATTCAGCAAGTTCTGCTTGGCGGCATCCAGGGCTTCGACACTGGCGGGGAAGTAGCCGACAGCGATGATCTCATCGTTGACGTTGGTCAGGTAGAAGTTGATGAAGGCTGCCACCTGAGGCTTGCTCTGCATGATACCTGCATCGGAGTAGATGAACAGCGGGCGGGAGAGCGGGTAGGAGTTGTCTTCGGCAGTCTGCTCGTTGGGTTCGATCCCGTCGATGGAGAGCGCCTTGAGCAGGTCCTGGTTTTCGTTGTAGTAGGCAAAGCCGAAGTATCCGATGGCATACGGCGAGCCTTCGACGCCCTGGACGAGCACGTTGTCGTCTTCGGAAAACTGGGTGCCGGTGGAGTTGAGGATGGCTTCCTTCCCCTTGCCTTCATCGGCGTCGCTCTGGACGTAGTACTCGTCCATGACGGCTTCGACGAAGTAGTCGAAGGTGCCGGAGTCGGTGCCGGGTGAGTAGCGCAGGATGGTCTCGTCGGGCCACTCGGGACGCACGTCAGCCCAGGACTCGGCGGTGGAGAAGATCAGCGCCAGCTCTTCCAGGGTGACATCTGTGACGAAGTCGTTCTCGGTGGAGACGACCACAGCCAGGGCATCCGTGCCGACACGGAACTCGATCGGGGTGCGGCCGATGGCGACGCAGCTCTCGACCTCGGAGTCGCGGATCAGCGCGGGAGGCATTGGCGATATCTGTCTCGCCAGCCACGCAGAAGCGCTCGTAGCCTGCGCCGGAGCCGATCGAATCGATGGTCACATTGCCGCCGCCCTCACCTTCCCAACGCACAGCCATGGCCTCGGAAAGTGGGAAAACGGTCGAAGAACCAGCAGTCACGATCGGGTCGGTGTAGTCAGCAGCAACTACTTCCGGCAGATCGATCATGCTTTCCATCATTTCTTCGGTCGGTTGGGGCTCTTCCGTCATCTCAGGCGCAGCGGTGGGTTCTTCCATAGCTTCAGTTGCTGCCGGAGCTTCTGCCTGTGGTGTGGGGGTCGGGATCTGGACGGCTCCTCCACCACCGCATGCGGTCAGAAAGATAGATGCCAGGATGGTGATGGACAGGGTTAAATACAACTTGCGATACATCAGTTTTCTCCTCCTATTAGAGAAAGGGTTGAATATGGTTTACACCGCTGTGGAGTATATCGGTTTTGAATTAACAAAGCTGGATGAGTCGTTTAATTGTCTGTAAACGTTTTGTAAACAGTTGGTTAATGAAATACATCCTGCCCGAATTTGTACTTATATATGGGGGTTATACAGTTATGGTCGGTTATATATTGGGTGTGCTGGAGACGCAAATAATGTCTTCACGGTTCCACCGGATGAAGTTTCGACTGCACTCCCAGTAATCTCAAATATTGGCAGTCCTACATAAGGAGGATCCGGGGCAGTTTGTATGTTGGGTGGCTGGCAACGACTTATAGCGTCACTTCAGACTGCGTGCGGGCAGCTTCGTACAGCGCCAGCACCGTGCGCACGTGGTCGCGCGTCTCCTGTAGGGAAATCAGGTTCGGCTTTGCCATCCAGGATGGCGGCGTGCATATCCCGCACCTCGCCGATATACAGCTCCTGGCGTGGGACGTAGATGGCTTGCGAGCGGTCGTCCTTGTCGTGGAAAAACAGGTGCTTCTTGCCGTCATCCATGCCGGCAAAGGGACGGTTGAGCACCAGCCGTCCTTGCGTGCCCAGCACTTCCGCGTATGCGTACCACGGCGAGCGGAACGAGCAGGATACCTGCGCCAAGACGCCATTGTCGTAGGTCATATGCCCGGCAAAAGCCTCATCAATCCCACTCTGCCCCAGTGCCTGCGTGGCGGATACGCGTTCCGGCGTGGTTCCCATGATGTACTGTGCGAAGCTGACCGGGTAAACGCCCACGTCCCACAGCGCACCGCCGCCCCATTCCGGCACCATGCGCACGTTGCCCGGCTCATCTAACATAAAAGAGAACGTGCCTCGGATCATCACCACCTCTCCCAGCCGCCCCTCCTGCACCCATTCTCGGGCAAGCAGCGTTTGCGGGTGGTGGCGGTACATGAAGGCCTCCGCCAGGGCTATACCCGTGCGCCGGCTGGCAGCGATCATGGCGTCCACCTCGTCCAGCGTGATGGCAAAAGGTTTTTCGCACAGCACGTGCACGCCGGCTTCCATGGCGCGGATGCTCCACTCGGCGTGCAGGTGGTTGGGCAGCCCGATATAGACCGCGTCGACCTCGCCTGAATCGAGCATCTCCTGGTAGCCCCCGAAGTGCTGCGGGATATCCCATTTCTGGGCGTAGGATTTGGCTTTAGCTTCATCCCGGCTGGCGACGGCGACCAGGTCGCCGCGCCGGGCAGTCCGTATAGCGGGGATCAATCTGCGGTTGATGCGGGCGGTGGATAAAAGTCCCCAACGGACTCTCTTCATGTTGCGACCAGCGAGCGTGCCATGGCTACTGCCCCCATGGCGTCCTCTGCGTAGCCATCCGCGCCGATCTCCTCCGCCCAGGAGCGGGTGACCGGTGCCCCGCCGACCATCACCTTGACCTGTCCCTTCAATCCGGCATCGTCCAAGGCCTCGATCACCTGTGCCTGCACGGTCATGGTTGTGGTGAGCAGCGCTGAAAGCCCGACCAGGTTGGCGCCGGTCTCCAGGACCATTTCTAGGAATTTCTCGGTGGGCACGTCCACACCCAGGTCGTAGACCTTGAAGCCGTTAGCAGACAGCATGGTGCCGACCAGCGATTTGCCGATCTCGTGGATATCGCCTTTGACCGTGCCCAGCACCACCGTACCCGCCACTTCCAGGGTCTGCTGGTTAGCCTGCAGCAATGGTTCCAGCAGCGCCATGGCTTGCTGCATACCGTCGGCGGCGATGATCAGGTCGGGCAAAAAATATTCGCCCGAGCCGAACTTTTCCCCGACCACGTCCATACCGGGCATCAGCCCCTGGCGGATGATCGCCATCGGCTCGACTCCAGCTTCCAGCGCCTCCTGGGTCAGCTCCACACAGGCATCCGGGTCGCCTTCGATCAAAGTCTGGCTGATTTTTTGTAAGAATTCATTTTCCATATTTTTGCTCCTTTATTCTTCACCGCAGAGACGCTGAGTCCGCGGAAATTTTTATTTACGGATTTGCGCTCTCGGCGTCTCTGCGGTGTATTTTCATTACTTTACCGGGAAGAACAGCCGGTGTGAGAACTCGTTCGTAAAATTCGGATGCGACGAAAGCTCGATATATTCTAACCGATCGGCGATCTCCTGAGCGTAATTCCCGCTGCCGGGTGGAGACAAGCATCTGGCGGGCGCCTGCTCCGGCGGCGTTGCCCACCTGGCGGAACCGCGACAGCGGCAGAGTCGGGAACATACCCACCTGGATGGCGCTGGGGACGCTGATATACGTGCCAAAGGCTCCGGCGATGATAAAATCCTCGATCGCCTCGGCTGTGATGCCGGCCTCCGCCAGCAAGATCTCGATCCCGGCGCGGATCGCGCCCTTCGCCAGCTGGATCTCGTTCACATCCCGGCGGGTCACCAGCACATCTTTCCCGTGACCGCTCTCGCCTGATCCAGCCAGCACGAACTCGTTCAGCCCATCCCGCCTGCGCACCAGTGGGTGGCTCCCGACCAGGGCGCCGCGCGCGTCCAGCACTCCCGAGCGGAACATCTCCGAGATCGCCTCCAGGATGCCCGAGCCGCAGATGCCCACCGCGGGCTGGTCGCCGATAGTCTGCACACGGATGCGGCGATCCTGACCATCAGATCTTTACACGTTCGATAGCACCAGGCGCGGCGCGCATACCATCGCGGATATGTGCCCCTTCGAAAGCCGGTCCGGAAGCGCACGAGCAGCACAGCAGGCGCTCGCCATGCTTGAGGCTGATCTCTGTATTGGTGCCGATATCCAGCGCAAGCGTGGTGCGCTCTGCTTGCCAGGTATCCGTTGCCAGCACCATGGCGACATGGTCGGCGCCTACATACCCGGCGATATTAGGCGGCAGGTGGACGGATGCTCCACGGGCGAGCGCCAGCCCAAGCTCGCCGGCGCGCAGGTCGAGGGCATCGCTCACCGCCGGCACGTAAGGGGAGTGCCCGAGCTGAGTTACCGGCAGCCCGGCAAATAGGTGATGCATGGCGGTATTGCCCACCACCACCGCATCGACGATCTGCTCTGCCTGGATTTCGCCCGCGGTACCATTGTCTTCCAGCATGTTTGCGATCAGCTGGTTGATCGCCGCTGCCAGCCGCTCCTGCAGCGTTTCCCGCCCGTCCGGGTGTTTGTCGCAGTATGCGATGCGGCTGACCACGTCCTCACCGAAGGCGATCTGCGGGTTCATTGTCCCGGCTTTCGCCAGGGTCTCTCCATTGTCCAAATCGACCAGGTAGGCTGCTACCTTGGTCGTACCCACATCGACCGCCAGCCCGACCAGGCGCTCCCCGGTTGGAAGCCAGCCGATTACTTCACGCCTCGCGCAGCACAAGGCGTCCTGACCAGCCTGACTCGCGCAGGTCTGCCGAGAGGCTTTGGAGCAGCGCCAGGCTGTACACAGGCGTGCCTGGCCGTCCTTGAGCGACTAGGGCATCCGTCACCCGGGCGGTGTCGGCGCGCAGGTCGTACAGCGTCGGCGGCTCGACCTGCAGGTCGTAGGCTGCAACCGCTGGTTGAGCGGTACACGGGCGCTCTGCCCTTCCACCTGCAGGCGCTGAGGGGTGGTAAGCGATTCGGGGGGGATATCGATCTTGACGTCGCTGGTCGGGGATGCCTGGCAAGCCAGACGGTAGCCCTGGGCGAGCTCCCGCTCGTTGAACAGGCTTTCTTCCTCCAGGGTAATGGGGGTCAGGCTGCCGTCCATCAGGCGCACCTGGCAGCTATCACATACCCCCACGCCGCCGCACACCGAAGCCAGCTCCACCCCGGCGGATTGGGCGGCTTCCAGCAGTGTCATGCCGGGGCTGATCTCCGCCCTGCGCCCGACCGGCTGCATATTGACGGTATGTTTCAGCGTTGGCTGTTCATTCTCCGGCATAGGCGGCTTTCATGATCTCATCCAGGGCACGCGTCTGCTCGTCTGCCAGAGGCGGCACTTCATGCTCCGCCAGTATTCTTTGCGCCTCGCTCTGGGCGCGCTGCAATACCGTGCTTGCTCCGGCTGCCTGCCAGGTATCGTAGCTCGATTCCTGGATGCCCAGCCTGCCGTTCCAGATCTCACCCGCCCGCAGATACTGGCGCGAGTGCTTCTCTTTCAAGAAGTTGCGCCCGGTGTCCATGGCATGGGCGATCACGTCCACCGCCAGGCTGTCCTCGTTCACGGCGAAGCCTCGCCGTACGCGCTGCACCATGCCGTAGATGTCGTTATCGGCGACGATCTGGTAGTTGGAGGAGATCGTACCGCCCGCCATCTCGCCCACGCCGGAAAGCTCGTCTGCCCCTGCCAGCGCAGGCACCAGGGCGTTTGTAGCGCGCTCGTAGCCGCTCTGCATGTCGGCTGCATAGCCGCTCGCCGCCAGCCCATAGACATTCACCGGCAGGTTGTAGTGGTGACCGAGCTGCACCGTGCCCGCAGACAGCAGGCCGACCTCCGGGTTGCCCCAGATCGGGGCGCCGCTGCGCATATTGAGAACCGAGAGCCTGCCGCAGTACACCACCGGGTTGCCCGGGTTGGTAAGCTGGACCAGCACGATCGAGGCCAGGTTCTCGGCGTTCTGCTGCACCAGTGATCCCGCCAGTGACATGGGAGAGGTCGCGCCGACGTTCGGGCAGGGCAGCGGCCCGCAGGGCAGGCCGTGCCGGGCGATCTCCATGAATACCGGCACGATCTCGCCCAGGAAATTGAGCGGGCTGACCGGCGAGGCTCCCAGCGAGACGGCCGGCTGCTCACCGAAGACCACCTGCATCATCTCGTACAGCCTGCGCACCTCCTGCACCGTGGTGACTCCCGGACCGTTGACTACCTTGAGCGTGTTTCGCACAGTCTGGTCGAACATGGTCAGGATCATCATATGCGCGGGCACGTCGCGCGGCGTATACAGCGGCGTGATGGTGGTGACGTTTTCCAGGGCATCCATCAGGCGCGTGCTCTGGGCAACGTCGGCGGAAACAGCCGGGCGCAGCGCCGCCTCCGGGGCTGTCGAATACATCGCGCGCCCCGCCCAGGTTGTGCACGTGTAGGCTGCCATCGCCCAGCGTCGCAGCACCTTGCCGTCCTCGCAGCGTGACTTGCGGCGGGCATTTTGCCAGGCAGTCTTCCACCAGCTCGGACGGCAGGCACAGCCGGTCGTTGTGTTCTTTCGACCCGTGGTCGAAGAGCAGAGACCGCCCTTCAGGGTGGTCGATCAGGATGCCGGTCTCCGCCAACACGCGCAGTGAGGCGCGGTGGATTTGCAGGATTTCGTCTTGGGAAAGGAAGGTGAATTGCATAATCAATTCGCTTATTACCACACCCTAAAGGTCTCCAAGACCCTTAGAGTGTTAGATTATATCAGCCGATGGCAGGCAAACGATCAATGGATACTCACCCAGTATGGGTTCTAATAGGTTATCTCATACCAGGGTCATGGACCGTTGAATTCAACATATGGCAGGTAGATGGAAGGCTGATGAAGGCTGAGAATCTGCAAACCATCTCCCTGTGTGGAGAGATATGCCAGCGTACCAACGACCTGGACGTTATAGGTGTCAATGGGATAATGCTTGTAGAATACCGGCCGGGTTGGATCGCTGACGTTATAAACCCGCATTCCGGAAAATTCACCCAAAGCTAAATATGCCCATTCCCCATCCACAGTAACGTCCTCAACCGTGCCGCTGATGGGGATCGTGCTCAGCAGGGTTGGGGAATAGGGGTCGCTGACATCGATGAGATGCAGGCTGTCCCAGTAGCCGGTGAAGAGCGTATCACTGACCAATTTCAGCGACCTGACATCCCCCGTCGATGAGTAAACAGCGGTCAAGGTTGGAATGATGGGATTGCTGGTATCCATGATCTCCACCGCTCCGTCTTCCCGGCCCATGTATACTTGCGTTGGTGTGCCCTCCAGGGCGGTAATGAAGCGATCGAATCCAGCATCGTATCTTCCAAGTATGTTGTAGGATGGCGCTGCGGTGAAATCTACGATCTGCAATTCTACGAATAAACCGCTGAAATTTTGATCCCATTTATACGATGAGACGTAAACCAGATCATCTGACAGAGCGCGCACCCAGCCGGTAGAGCCCTCCTCCCCATATACCATCAGCAGATAGGGGTCGGTTGGGTCGCTGGAATCGAGTATCTTCAGCATCCCTCCAGCCATCAGGTAAGCCCGGCTGTCTGTAAGCTGGAGGTCATCCGCAACGTCCAGATTGGTAACTGCATTGCCGCCGAGATATACTGGAGCGGAGGCGTTCTCGAAATCCCAGATCTGGAAATGCGGCCCCGAAGCCAGCAGGGTGGCGATCTCACCGTCCAGGTGAAAATCTTTCACATAGCTTACTCCGGAGAATTGCACAGGTGGGCTGTATACGATAATATTTTTGGGATTGCCCACATCCAGTATCTGCATATTGCGGTGGGCGAAGTCGTTATGCATCATCCGCAAGAAGAAAATATTCCCCGCTCGCATATAATTCTGGGTGATGTCGTTGGGGATGTAGCTGTCGAGCAGCACCGGGTCGCTTGGATCGTCTATATCGAGGATTTCCAGCCCATCTGACAGGATATACAAGTTGTCATCCTTCACCTCCAATCCCATGATGTGCCAATTCCACATCGGATAGGAGCTCAATACCGTTGGGGTAAGCGGCTGGCTGATATCCAGAAATTCAATGTAATCTGAAGTTGCGGCGATCAGCAGGTTTCCAGCAAAGCGGGCCGCAGACAGGCTGCTCGATGTTCGTTGCTCACCTAGCTTGGTCGGCGATGTGGGATTGCTTATGTCGTACAGCATGTAGATTCCATCACAGCCGTGCATTCCGCAGCCTATATCGTCGGCGACTGCGTATATACCGTCAACCTCGCGTACAGTCCCTAAAAAGCTCCCTGCAAGGCTCAGGCGGGTGGGGTCGGATAGATCGATGACCATCCAATTAACATATGCATAATTACCCTGGATGAAAAGTGGATTATAAAAATCGAAATAACCATCCAATTTGGACAACTGGACCGGAACGGATGGATTGCTGACATCCAATGCCTGGAAGCTCCTGGCGGTAACTGCATACAGGATGCCCCCGGAGGCATCCAGCTTGTAGAACGGCTGCTCGTCCTGGTGGCGTGCAATTAATTTGGGCGAATCCGGCGTATCGAGATCATACACCAGCAAGCCACCCCAGCCGGCAGCGGCATACAAGTAGTCGTCGTGTATGTGCAGATCGAAGATCTGGCCGGGCAGGCGCAGAATCCTGACGGTATGTGCCTGGCTCAGATGGCTAACGTCTACTACGGAAAGCTCCGTCCCATTGCCGGCATAAGCGTAGCCTCCGGAAATGACCAGATCACCGCGATCTCCGCCCATGCTGGTCAGGAAGGTCAGGGTAGGTGAATAGTATGGGGTGTATTGAATGGTTGTGTTCGGAGCTGATTGTTCTGGCTGGTTGGGTGTTGCCGATGCCTGAGCGGTTTGAGCCAGGAAAATCATCGCCGTAAGAAGCAAACTGCTCAATATTGTGGAGATGAAAATGCCGAGGACTTTTACCTGCGCCATATCACACCTCAATTGGGGAGCGCTCTATTCCCGGGCGGGTAATTAAATCCTGCCCTCACTCAGGGCAGCGAGGCGACAATCTTTCGGAAATCAGCTTCGGGGAAGGCGCGCAGGGTCTCGGTGGAGACATTGCCTTGTGCGCCGGTCGAAAGTGCAAGCGCGGCAGCCACTTCGTCACTCGGTGCTTCTATGATTGCAACTGCGTCATACTGACCGAAGACCATGTAATATTCTTTGATGTTTGCACCGGCAGCAGCGAAGGCTTGCTTTGCGGCGTCGAGGCGGCTCGGGCTGTCCTTGATGGCCTGGATACCTTGACCCGTAAAGTTCAATAAGACGACATAGGTATTCATATCATTTTCTCCTTTGGACTATGGCGAACGAGCGCTCCCTGCTCCAATTGTAGCATGCACTCGGTGGTGGAAATCAGTCGATCTTGTATGTGTAACCTTCAGTCAGACGCTGCCGGGCTTCCAGGTGGCGGCGGATATACTGCCCGCAGTTGCTGCCGATGCGATTCTCCTCCACCTCGCCGATGCTGACGATCACCCGGTATCCGGCGTCCTCCAGCCGGGAGACCACACCGTATTCCGAGCTGCCATTTTGCGGGTCGATATAAGAGCGCAGTCTGTTCTCGACAGCCCGGTAGGTCGGGTTGAGCGGGGTGATCTTGACCAGGAATTTATCCGGTGAGAAGTAACGCAGCAGCACTCCCGGATCGAGCGGCACGCCCTGCGCCAGGGCGAAATTCAAGGTGATCTTGCGGTCACCGGGTCGAGTAGAAGCGCTCGCCGTAGTCAGCCATCTGCTGGAAGCTCCACTTGCGCACCGGGATGATCTCGTCCCGCAGCTCCGGGTCGGTGCTGTGCAGGGAGAACTGGAACTGGAACCTGCCCCCGCTGTAGAGGCGCTGTTTGATCTCCAGCAGCCGATCGAGGAAATCTTCCGCGCCGAGTGGAGCGATGGTCGAGATGGAGGGCATGAATCCGGGAGCCTGGTAGCGACTCGGCATCCCCTCCAGCACCGCCAGTACGGCCGGGTTGAGTGAAGGCTCACCCATGCGGGCGAACTGGATCTTGAACTGCTTGCTGGGAATGACGCCATCCGGGAAGCGCTTGCGCACCAGGAAATCGATCTGGGAAAATAGCTCACCTTCGCTCAGCTTGCCGGTGAAGTAGCCGCCGGCGTCGCACATCTTACAATGTACCGGGCAGCCGCACATGACCGATACCAGCAGGATCCATTTCTCCTCGATCGGGAACGGGGGCTGCAGGGCTTCCACGCACTCCACCAGCCTGTCCTCACCGTAATCCAGGATGTAAACGACAGCAATATCTTCCCTTCCGGTCGATGCAACTACCTTCATCCTCGCTCCTTTATATTCTCTCCCTTAGATACTGATAAATTTTCATCGCTGCCAGCATGCCGTCGCCCACGGCGATGGCGGTCTGGCGGTAAATGCCACGCTGGATGTCGCCGACTACGTGCAGATTCCCGGCGGACTCCAGGTCTTTTGTTTCTGCCAGACCGGAGAGCAGCTCCAGCCGGGGCAACCGCCCGAGCGCCCCGATCAGGTAGTCGACCTCCAGCTGGTCGTCGCCGTCCAGCCCGGTCGTGCCGACCAGCAGCCCGCCATCCGCTCTCCTGGACAAGCGTGTGACCCTGGTGAACGGGTGGTAGGCGATATTGGATTTGAGCTGCGCCCGCTCCCAAAGCAGCGGCAGGCATTTCAGGCTGTCGCTGCGGTTGAGCACCAGCACCTGATTATATCGCGCCAGGTTGAGGGCGTAGTCGAATGCCGCGTCCCCGGCGCCAACGATGACCACGCGCCCCTCACGCAGCTCGCGCAGCGGGTAAACATCGTAGCACACCCGCTCATGGACCTCCTCCGGGATCATTGCCCTCGGGAAGCTGACCGCCTTGGTGCCCGCCGCCAGCACCACGCAGCGCGCCTGGTAGCTGTTGCTGTGGGTCTGCAAGGTAAACAAAGAACCGTCGTGGTCCAGGCGGGTGACCTCGCCCAAGGTGACCTGCACGCCGACCCGCATAATCTGCTTGGTGAACAGGCGCACCAGCTCCACGCCGGAAATCCCCCCAGGGAAGCCCGGGTAGTTCTCGACCAGGTTGGCGTTGTGCAGCAGCCCGCCGACCACCCTGGCCTCGAACAACAACGGGGCTATCCCGTAGCGTTTGAGCTGCAGGGCGGCGGTCAGCCCGGCTGGTCCGGCGCCGATGATGGCGACTTCGTGAACGGGTGTATCAGACATTTTGCCTAAGGTCGCTGCAATTTGCTTATCAGGTCACCCACCTGGGTGAGCGTGGCAAAGCCGTGCGCCAGGTTGGTCAGGCTGGCACGGTGGTAGGCTTCATTATAGGTGGCCGTGCCGTCCACCGGGAAGAAGACCTCGAAGCCGCGCGTGAACGCCGAGCGGGCGGTCGTCTCGCAGCACAGGTGGGTCATTACGCCGGTCACCACTACCTGGCGCGCTCCCGCCTGGCGCAGGGTTGCATCCAGGTCAGTTTCATGGAATGCGTCGTATTGGTGTTTGGTGATGACCGGGCTGTCACCGACCTCTAGCTCGGGCACGATCTGGCCCAATGGGCTGTCATCCTGGATCAGGTCGCGCCACCAGACGGACATCATCCCGGCGTCCTGCCGGCTGTTGGTGTGGCGGGTGAAAAGCACCGGCAGTGTCTTGGCTTTGAAAGCCTCAACCAGCGCCTGCACGCCAGGGAGGATTGCAGGCGCGCTCGGGACGAAGGCGTGCGAATCCGGGTCAAGGAAATAAGCTTGCATATCCAGCACTAGCAACGCTGAATCCTCCGCCCTGTACACCAATCCCCTGGAGCGGGTATGCTTTTCGCCCTCGCGCAGCAGATCACCCGCCCTGGCGGTGACATTTTCAGGTGTAAAGTAGATCTCTTTCACGCTGTGATTATATTAATCTGGATTGAGGAGAAATGTCCAGTGATATCTATCCTGATATTTATTACAGTTAAAATACATGCTTTTATGGAGAGTAGGAGTGTTCACTCCTAATACAACTACAACAGGAACCAATCCAGAAATCGCTCCATCTTTGCATAGAAATCCAGCAGGTTCTTCTTGCGCAGGATGCCGTGCCCTTCGTCGGGGTAGGTAACATACTCGTAGGTCTTTCCCTCCCGGCGCAGGGCTTCCACCAACTGCTCGGACTGCATTGGCGGCACGTAGGGGTCTTGCAGACCATGTTCGATCAGCAACGGAGCCTGGATATCGGCGGCGTGATGGATCGGTGAGCCCGCCCGGTACCCCTCCCGATTGTCCGCCGGGTGCCCCATCATGCGGTACAGGTCCTCGCGCCCGGTATGCTCGCACTCAGCCCAGGAGGTGAGCAGGTCGCAATCGCCGTACTTGGATACCCCGCAGGCAAAGCGGTGACGCGGATCGAACGCCAGGCAGCAGGTTGCCAGGTAGCCGCCGTAGCTGCCGCCGAGGATCGCCAGCCTGCTTAAGTCGATGCCACCCTGGGCAGCCAGGTAATCCGCTGCCGCCAGGCAGTCGTGCGTGTCCCCCACGCCCCAGGTGTTGTAGTTGGCGCGCTCGAATGCCAGCCCGTAGCCGGTGCTGCCGCGGAAATTGGGCGCCAGGATAGTGTAGCCCTTGGCGAGCATATACTGCGCCCAGGCGTCCCACTCCAGAGCATGCTGGGCGGTCGGTCCCCCGTGCGGGTAAACGATCCCCGCCCCCCCTATATCCCTTTTCCCCTCACCCTTGTATAGTATGCCCGGTATTTCCAGCCCATCCAAACTGGGGAAACGCACCACCTGCGGGCGGACCATCTCAAGGGCAGCCAGTGCGGGCGGCGTGCTGAAGGTGAGCTGCATGGCATGGCGCGTCTCGACCTGCATGCGGTAGATATCCGGCGGGGTGACCGGGTCGTCGTACTCGAAGGTGATCGTGCGGCCGTCCGGGGTCCACTGCGGGCGGGCGTGGAAGCCCTCGCTGGCGCGCAGGTCGCTGGAACTGCCGTCGGATGCGCCCACCAGGACCAGGTCGAAGGCTGCCTCCCGGTTGAGCGTGCACAGGATGCGCCCCCCGTCCGGCGACCAGCTCGGCTCGTCGATGTCGCCTCCTAGGGAAGCCAGCCTGTGTTCCTGCCCATCCTGCATGTCAAGCAGGTACAGGTCGTAATAGACTTCGCGCTGGGATGTGAAAGCGAGATACCTGCCGTCCGGCGACCAGCGCGGCGAGCGGTTGAAGCGGTCGGGGGTGGCGGTCAGCTGGCGGATGCTGCCCTCCTGAAGGTCCAACAGGCAGATATCCGTACGCCCCAGGTCTGAGAGTGGTTTGTGGACGTAAGCCAGCCAGCGCCCATCCGGTGAGGGCTGCGGGTCGCTGTCCCTGCCGGTGGGCGGGGTGAGCGGCCGCGGCCAGGCTCCCTGGCGGTCGGTCAGCAGCAGGTAGGTGATTACATCGGGGAGTGTATCGAACTCTGCGCTGGCAGTCCTGCTTTCGGGCTCCAGGTCGTATGCCAGCACGATACCCTGCCCATCAGGCAGCCAGCACGGCGACCCAGCCGCTGCCGTGAAGCCGCTCAGCTTATGCGGTGTGCCGCCATCCGCAGATACCAGCCAGGCGTGCCCGTCCTGGTTGTAGGTCAGCCACTCTCCGTCCGGCGACCACTGCGGCGGCTCGTCGAACCAGTAGGGGCGCGGGCCGCGCCCGAAGGTCAGCCGGGCAGGCCAGCCGCCTGCAGCAGGTATCACATACAGGTCGGCGGTATCCTCCCTCTCCCAAAAGAAGGCGATGCGCTGTCCATCCGGCGAGAGCGTGTGGCTGCGCGGCCTATCGATGCCCACCAGCAGGGCGTGGCTCCAGCCAGGTGGCGGACCGCCATCCGGTCGGTCGAAGGCAGGCCAGTTATTGCGCTCCAGGCGCGGTCCGAGCTTTGGGTAATCCGGCATATTTTATTTCACCCCGGAGTTCACAGAGTTCACAGAGAAATATAAAAAGGGGACACGGATGTACACGGAAAACACGGATATTTTTAATTTAGATATCAGACAGATCTATCGGTGAACATCCATCCAATCTGTGTCCCATAAAAAATCTGTGATCTTCGTGAACTCAGTGGTGTTCATGCTTTGAAATAATCTTCGGGGTAGGGCTCGACCATCTCACCGTCATGTGGAACTGCCATGGTCAGGACGGCTTCCCCAGGGTAGAACAGGATGCCGTGTGAGCGCCCCAGCACGAACCCGTCGTATTCCGAGCGGATCGTGCCTTCGCCCATCGGTCGGCCCCAGATGTCGCGCAGCAGGGCTACCGGCTGACCTTTCTCGACCGTGTCCCCCGGCTCCACCAGGTGCATCACCACGCCCGGCTCTTTCACCCGCGGGGTGGACAGGCGCCGTACAGGGTTGGGTGTCTCAATGACCGCGATGCCTTCGATCGGTTCGGGCTCCCCGTCCAGCATTCCCGCCCAGCGCATCACATTGCGCGTTCCGATGACCGAGGCTGACACAATTGCCGGGTCGGGCATCTGTCCGCCGCCGAGCTCTACCGTGAAAGCCGGTTTGCCGCCCAGGTACATCAGCGCCGCGGAAGTGGAGCGGTGCAGCTTCTCGCGGATCAACTTCTTGGTCGGCATCTCACCGACGATCGTGTGCCCGTAGGCTTGCAGCATCTCGGTCTGGCGTGCTAACAGCTGCTCGGCAGCCTGTTTGGAGCTGCCATCTTCGTCGGGTCTGTAGAGCACCCGGTCCTGAAAGGCGAACGAGATCGAGCCGATCCAGGCGTTGTGGTAGTCGATCAGGAAGTCTGCGCCATCCAGCATCAGGTCGAACAGCGCCTGGTAGGTGATCTCCAGCGGGGTGGGGGGCTCTTTGTCCGGGTCGAAGGGCGCTTCGGGTTTGCCGTCCGGCCACAGGCGGTTGGGGTCTTTGCTGTCCGGGTGCGGCTGGCGCTGGATCATGCGCAGACCGACCGGGTTCAGCGCCGGGATGGCGACGATCGTGCCGCGCAGGCGGGAAACCAGCTCACGATCCAGCAGCTGGTGCAGCACCAGCGGTCCGGTATGCTCTGGACCGTGGATGCCGGCGGTCAGCCACAGGCAGGGACCGTCTTCTATCCCTTGGACGATGACCACCGGGAGGAACTCCTCCTGCCCGGTCGGGTGGCGGAAGGCTGCGAAGCGTCCGTACTGCAACGTGCCAGGAGCAGATCTGGCTGTACCGATGGTATAGGTCTTTGTCATAAATTGCTCCGATCTTTTTCTGGTATTTAGACGTAAATCATATATAATAAAGATAGTGCCAGGATCAAAACCGGCTATCCAAGCCCGGCCATCCGTATTCTCATTGCTGAAAAAATCATCTGTCAAAAAAATAGATCTTTCCAGCCAAGGAGGTGCTTAGCGCAGATATTATACAATGGCAGACTGCCGGTAGGTCGCCGAGTATTGTCCCTGCCGGCCTGAAATGGTCATATTCAACTCATATCAGGAGGAGTAATCCATGTCGAAGAGAAATACCATTTTCATCTGGCTGTCTGTACTGGTGGTCGCCAGCATGCTGCTGGCAGCCTGCGGGGGTGCAGCTACCCAACCGCCTGCTGAACCGCCTGCCGAACAGCCGCCTGCCGAGCAGCCGACCGAAGCACCGGCAGTGGAACAGCCGACCGAAGCACCGGCAGTTGAACAGCCCACAGAAGCACCGCCCCCCGAAGAACCAGCTGCAGAACGAAAAGTTGTCACCCTGATCTGGACCCAGGAGTTCGATACACTGAACCCGCTCTACACCCAGATGTGGTTCGTCAGTGCCATCTATCCGATCTACGCTTGCCAGGCATGGCTCTTCGACGACCAGAACAACGCCGTTCCCAACCTGGTAACGGAAATGCCTTCCGAGACAAATGGTGGCATTTCTGAGGACAGCCGCACCATCACCTTGATGCTGCGCGACGATATCGTCTGGTCGGATGGCACGCCGATCACCTCAGCCGATTTCAAGTTCACCTACGATATGCTGTTGGCGGACGGCAACGCGGTCGCCTCCCGCAGCCCCTACGATCTGGTGACATCATTAGAGACCCCGGATGACCAGACGGTGGTCATCACCTTCGAAGAGCCCTACGCTCCCTGGCAATCATCGCTCTTCGCGGGTGCAGGTGGTATCAGCATCGTCCCGGCGCATGTCCTGCAGCCGGCCTTCGATGCCGAAGGCACCATCGACACCGCCGAATGGAACAGAGCACCGACCGTTGGCTGCGGCCCGTTCGTGTTCGAGGAATGGGAATCCGGCAGCTTTGCCCGCTTCGTCGCCAACGAGAACTACTGGCTGGGCAGACCGGCGATCGATGAGATGTTCTTCCAATTCGTACCCGATGATGCCTCCATGATTGCAGCCCTGGTGGCGGGTGATGGCGATGTCGGCACCTTCTTCGCCTACAGCGACGTGCCCCAGCTCGAGGAAGCCGGTATCACGATCTTGAACTCCTTCTCCGGCTTCAACGAAGGCTGGTACATCAACATGCATGAGGAAAAAGGCAACCCGGCGTTGAAAGATGTCAACGTGCGCAAGGCGCTGGCTCTTGCCTTCAACCGCGAGAAGCTGGTGCAGGACTTGCTGCTGGGTCTTACCGGGGTAGCGGCTACCGATTGGGATAACTCGCCCTGGGTTGACCCGAGCATCGAGCCGTATCCGTACGACCCGGAAGGGGCTGTAGCCTTGCTGGAGCAGTCTGGTTGGGTGGACACGAACGGCGATGGCACGGTGGATAAGGACGGCGTCGAGCTGGTCTTATCATACGGTACCACCAACCGTGAAGTGCGCCAGGATACCCAGGCAGTCGCCCAGCAGGACCTGGCGGCAGTGGGCATCGGCATCGACCTGCAGAGCTTCGATGCGGACCTGTTCTTCTCCAGCTACGCAGATGACGGTCCCTCAGCCAACTTCTCGCTGGATATCATCCAGTACTCCGACTCGCCGAACTTCCCCGACCCGGATACATCTGCCTGGCGCTGTGCGGAGATCCCTTCAGATGACAACCCGGCCGGCGTGAACACATCAGGTCTGTGTGATGAGAAGCTGGAAGAGCTATTTGCAAAGCAAGAAATCACAGGTCGATTTCGCAGAACGGCAGCAGACCTTCTATGAGATCACCCGCTACATCTTCGATAACGCCTACTGGATCGGTTTGTGGGAGGACCCGGACCTGTTCGGCTTCAGCGACCGCATGCTGAATGTCAAGATCTCCGGCGCCACGCCGCTCTACAACGTATTCGAATGGGATCTATCTCAATAAATAATTGGTAACCCCAAGCGGCGTGCAGGCGTCACCGCCTGCACGCCATTTTTGAAGGTATTCCATGACCCGCTACATTATCCGCAGACTTCTTCAGGCGATCCCATTACTGCTGCTGATCAGCATCGTGCTTTTCGCCCTGATGCAGAACATGGGCGACCCGCTGGCGACCATGGGCGGTCGCAAGGTGACCCGCTCGGAAGACCGCATCCGCCTGGCGCGGCAGCTTGGTCTGGATAAGCCGACCTATGTTCAGTACATCTACTGGCTGATCGGCAATGACTGGGCCAAAACCGATATGGATGGCGATGGGGTCGCCGAGACACCCTGGCGTTCGTAAAGGTGTGATCCGCGGCGACTGGGGGACTTCGCTCGTCACCCGCAAACCGGTGACCGAGGTCATCGGCGAGCGGTTGCCGAACACTTTGCTGCTGATGCTGGCTGCCGAAGCGGTGATCATCATCGTGGCCTTGTTAATCGGCATCTATTCGGCGCTGAACCAGTACTCGGCGGCGGATAATATCCTCACCGGCATTACATTTTTCTTCTACTCGATGCCTGTATTCTTCTTTGCCCTGGGGGCGATGTATCTATTCTCGGTAAATTTTAAAGCCTGGGGGCTGCCATACCTGCCAACGGTGGGTATGTTCGAGCCAGCAGTCGGAAAGACACCTGCACAGGTGGCCTGGCATATGATCCTGCCGGTGGCGACGCTGTCATTTGGTTTCATCGCTGGCTACAGCCGCTATATCCGCAGCACCATGCTGGAAGCGATGGGGCAGGATTACGTCCGCACGGCCAAGAGCCAAGGGCCTACCCCGCCCGCAGATTGTTTACGTGCATGCCTTGAAGAACGCCGCCTTGCCCGATCGTCACCATCGTCGCCCTGGACCTGCCTTTCTTGCTGGGCGGGGCGATCGTCACCGAGCGCATCTTCGGCTGGCCCGGCACCGGGCGACTGTTCCTGGACCATGTATCGCGTTCTGATACCCCGGTAGTGATGGGTATCTTGATGATGATCGCCGCGGCAGTGATCGTCTTCCAGATCATCGCCGATGTCACCTACGCCTGGCTGGATCCCAGGATCCGCTATAAGTGATTGGATTATAGTTATGGAAAGCAGTGCAGCTCAACAAGCTAAACCTGCCGGCGGCGTCGTCCAACTGCTTCCCGACGAGCTGGATACCCCACCCCTGACCTTGGGGCAGCTCACCTGGCGGCGCTTCCGGCGCCACAGGATGGCAATCTTCGGCACGATCACTCTGATCCTGATCATTATCTATTCCTTCGGAGGGATGCTGGTATTCAGCGAAGCAGAGGCCAACTTCACCGATACCGGTGCCCGGCTTCAAGCGCCCTCGCGTGAGCATCCCTTCGGCACGGATACGGTTGGGCGTGATATCCTGGCGCGCACCATTTACGGCGGGCAGATATCCTTGCTGATCGGCTTGACCGCGGTGATCGTCGAGCTGCTGATCGGCGTGACCATTGGGGCGCTGGCGGGCTACCTGGGCGGTCAATTCGACAGCGTTTCCATGCGCTTTACGGAGGCAGTGCTGGTCATCCCACAGATCTTCCTTCTGCTGGTGATGGCAAAATATTTCGCCCAATCCATCCCTAATATCAAATTCCTTGGGCGTACCTTCAGCGGCAGCGTGCTGGTGATCATCTTTGTGATCGGCATTACCAGCTGGCCTTACCTGGCGCGTATCGTTCGGGCGCAGTTCCTGTCGGTCAAGGAGAACGACTTCATCTTGGCGGCCCGTGCCACCGGCACCTCTACACGTGATATCATATTCCGCCATATCCTGCCCAACAGCATCGCCCCGATCATCGTCTCCGCCACTCTGGGCGTTGCGGCGGCTATCACCTTGGAAGCCTATATCAGTTTCCTGGGTCTGGGTGTACGCCCGCCCACCGCTACGTGGGGCAATATGTTGGAAGGCGCATATAACTATATCGAATCAGCCTGGTGGCTGTGGTTCTTCCCCGGTATGCTGATCGCGCTGACCGTACTGAGCATCAACTTCCTGGGCGATGGACTGCGGGATGCCCTCGACCCCCACAGCCGGACGGTGTAAGATGCTGCCAGCCAAAAATAAAAACGCCAAGCCAATCCTGGAAGTCAGCGACCTGCGCACACGCTTCCATATCGCCGAAGGGACCGTTCATGCCGTGAATGGGGTCTCCTTCGACCTGCGGTACGGCGAAACGATGGCGGTTGTTGGGGAAAGCGGCTGTGGAAAATCGGTGACCATGATGTCGATGCTGCGCCTGATCCCTATCCCTCCGGGCGAGATCGCCAGCGGGCAAGTGCTCTACGATGGGCGTGATCTCTTCAAACTGTCCGAATCCGAGATGGAAAGCTTGCGCGGCCGAGAGATCGCCATGATATTTCAGGATCCAATGACGGCACTCAATCCGGTGCTGACGGTCGGTCGACAGCTTGGCGAGCCGATGCGGGTACACCTGGGGATGGACAAAGCCGCTATCCGAGAACGCTCGGTCGAGCTACTCGAGCGCGTCGGCATACCCGATCCTGCCCAGCGGCTCAGCGAATACCCGCACCAGTTCTCCGGGGGTCAGCGACAGCGTGTGATGATTGCCATGTCTCTAGCCTGCTCTCCCGCCATATTGATCGCCGATGAGCCAACTACCGCTCTGGACGTTACCATCCAGGCGCAGATTGTCGAGCTGGTGCAAAGTATCCGGGAAAGCATGGAGATGTCCGTGATCTGGATCACCCATGACCTGGGCGTTGTAGCAGAGATGGCAGAGCGGGTGATCGTGATGTATGCCGGCTATATTGTCGAGGAAGCCCTGGTCGATGACCTGTACGAAGACCCACGCCATCCCTATACGCTGGCACTGCTGGCAGCACTACCGCGCGTGGATAAGCGCCGGGATAAGCGCCTGCGCTCCATTCCTGGTGCGCCGCCCAACCTGCTGGCAGAACCTAAGGGCTGCCCATTCGCGGCGCGCTGCGAGCTGGCTTTCGACCACTGCCGGGAGGAGATGCCGCCGCTCGATCCGGTCGGCTTGAAGCATAATGCCGCCTGCTGGGTAGATGTGACCACCGGAGAGCGAAGATGACCTCAGAAGGATCTCCTATAGTTCAAGATCCAGGTAGATCAACTCCTGACTCCCATCCCCTGGTCAGGGTGGATAAATTGAAGAAACATTTCCCGATCACGCAGGGCTTGATCATCGAGCGGCAGGTCGGCTCGGTAAAGGCAGTCGATGGGATCAGCTTCGATATCCAGCGCGGTGAAACGCTCGGCATGGTAGGTGAGAGCGGCTGTGGGAAGACCACCGCCGGACGGACGATCCTGGGGCTTTACCCGATCACTGCCGGAAAGGTGATCATCACCGGGATCCCCCTGGAAAATGCCAGTAAAAAACAGATAAAAACTTTTCGCCAAAAAGCGCAGATGATTTTCCAGGACCCATACGCCTCGCTCAACCCACGCTGGACGATCAGCGCCATCATCGGCGAGCCGCTGCGGGTGCACAACCTGCTGCCGGATGACAAGGCTCGCACAGAGCGCGTCCACGAGCTGATGTTGAAAGTCGGGTTGAGCCCACGCCTGATCAACCGCTTCCCGCATGAGTTCTCCGGCGGGCAGCGCCAGCGGATTGGTGTGGCGCGCGCGTTGGCATCTAATCCAGAGTTCATCGTCTGCGACGAGCCGATCTCAGCCCTGGATGTCTCTATCCAGGCTCAGGTGGTCAACCTGCTGGAGGATCTGCAGGATGAATTCAACCTGACTTACCTGTTTATCGCCCATGACTTGAGCATGGTGCGCCATATCTGCGACCGGGTTGCGGTGATGTACCTGGGAGTGATCGTCGAGCTGGCGGATCGCGATGATCTGTATGAGAGTCCCCTGCACCCCTACACCCAGGCGCTGCTCTCAGCCGTGCCGGTCCCCGACCCGAAGACCGGTCGCAAGCGCCAGCGCATCATCCTGCCCGGCGATGTGCCCAGCCCGATCAACCCGCCCTCGGGCTGCCGCTTCCACCCGCGCTGCCCAATTGCCAAGGCGCACTGCTCGGAGCTCGTGCCGGAGTGGCGCGAGATCGACCCCGGTCACTGGGTCGCCTGCCACGAAGTGACCAATAATTAAGAGTTCTGTGGGTGTTTCAGGCAGCGAAGATGCCCGAAACACCCACAACTCCCTCTTGAACTGCGTACCTTCTATAAATATCATACTTTTGGCGTAGGCCTCTCCTCCACCTATTTGCGGATATGGTTTCATTCGCCCTATCGTTCCCGGTTTTGGGTCGTCACAGTATAAATAGGCTGGGAACCTATTATGGACGAATCAGTGCTTATCCAATCCGCAAGAAATGGGGATCACGAGGCGTTCAACCGCCTGGTGCTCGCCTACCAGGATATGGTCTACAACCACGCCTACGCCATCCTGGGTGAGCCGGGATCGGCCGAAGATGCCGTGCAAGAGACATTCATCAAGGCGTTCCGCGGCCTGATGGGCTTCCGCGGCGGTTCATTCCGCGCCTGGCTGCTGCGCATCGCCACCAACACCTGCTACGACGAGCTGCGCCGTGCCAAAAACCACCAGGAAGTCGATGAATGGCAGGTGGGGGAGGACGGCGAGGAATATGAGCTGCTCGAGCTGCTGCCCAGCCCGGAGATGTCGCTGGATGCCCAGGTGGAGCAGAGCGAGCTGATGGCAGCCGTGCAGAGCGGTCTGCAGCTCCTGCCGGTAGAATACCGCAGCGCGGCGATTATCGTGGATGTGCTGGGCTTCGATTACTCCGAAGCGGCCCTCAGCCTGGGGGTGCCGGTCGGCACGGTCAAGAGTTGTCTGGCACGCGCCCGCCAGAGGCTGCGCCAGTATCTGCGCCAATACCTAAGTCAATCGCTCCAGCCGGTGCACTAACCGTCCCGGTCCACTGTAACGATTTCCGTACAGGTGCCGTCGGCACGGCACCGCATCTGAGGCTGGTGGGTGTTACCCGCCAGCCTTTCCATTTCTACAGAGAGATAGCTCCCCGGAACATTGAGACCGATGTGCCGGACGCCGATATCGAGCGTGGCACTCTCCCCCTCGATTGCCCCGCTGAACTCGAGCGTGTAATCCCAGTTCATATAGCATTCCACGCATTCCGGGCAGGCGCGGTAGGTGTAGCTGCCCCTGAAAGAGCCGTCTTCGCTGAACTTGAAGGTGACCATCTCGGGTCCCAGTTCAGCATATGCCTCCTCGCTCTCCAGAATGCACTTCAACCCGGTTGGGTTAGGGATGACCGGCTCCGGTGGGCTGCTACGTGCCAGGAACAGGCGCACCTCTGCCGTTCCAGGCTCGAACGGCTGCGGGATTTCAAGCCAGATGTACTGGATCAGGGGGTTATCGATGGCGCTTGCCTGGTAAACAGAGACATCCGGCCGCGCCGGTCTCTCCGGATTAGAAAACGGGCTGCATGCGCATAGTAATACGATGCTGGCGAAGATCGATAGCTTATTCTGTAAACAGCACTTCAACTGGGATCTGACCCAGGTTTTCCACCACATACTGCACGCCTTCGATCCGTTGCAGCTTATCCTCTGCGATGTTCTCCCCCAGGGCGATAATGCAGCCGATACCGGCATTTCTTGCAGACTGGATGCCGTAGCGCGAATCTTCCACTGCGGCGCACTGATCTGGAGCCAGCTCCAACCGCCGGGCTGCCAGCAGGTACGCGTCTGGAGCAGGCTTTGTCCTCATCCGGTCATCGTCGTAGACGATATTGTGCAGGTCGAACCAGCGCCAAAGTCCCATGTGGATATAATAGAACAGCACGTTATCCCGACCGGCGGAGGTGGCGATGGCGCGCCCGATGCGGTGCGCCTGCAGCCAGTTCAGCAGTTCCGCCGCCCCGGGCGAGAGCTTGAACTCGTCACCCTGCTCCAGGCACAGGTTGCGGTATAGGGTCTCTTTGCGGTCGGTGTGGTCTTCCAGCGCGCGGCCCTGGTACTGTTCGCCGGTCAGGTAGTACAGGATGTAGCGGTTATCCCGCCCGACAACGTGTTCGCCGATCTCGTCTGCGGAGAGCGGGCTGCCGCGCAGCATGGCGGCGTAGCGGCTCCACGCTTCCCCCTGCAGGTCGGTATCCCACCACAGCACGCCGTTGAAGTCGAAGATGATGCCTTCAAGTTTCACGATCTTATTTTAACCCACCATTAAGGTTGTTTGTATATGGAGTTGCGTTCTTGAGGGTAAAATTGAGCCATTCGCTCTCGAATTGCGTAAGCTCTATGAATGTCATATTCAGGCTACGACTTAAGTAGGAGAGTCAAACGTCATTTTATCCGATATACAACCCTGGAATGGGTCTGTACAATGGGTAGGACTGCCCGGCTTCCACGGGGCACTCAGGTTTACAGCCCGAAGTTGATCTCCAGCAGGTGACGATGTTTTCCCGTATTGCGACCTACCACCGATCTCTAAAGAACCATCTGTTTTACCCAATCCTGCTTTCCAGCCTGTTGGCGGTGGGGATATTCTGCGGGCGTATCATCCTGAGCGGCAGCTGGATCGTTTACCGCAATCTGGTCTGGAACCTGTTCCTGGCCTGGATCCCCTATCTGGTCAGCCTGATGGTCGCATATCTATTCTACAAGCGGCGCCGCAGCTGGCTGCTGATCGTGCTGTTAGGCTTTACCTGGCTGATTTTCTTCCCCAATGCCCCTTACCTGCTGACGGATTTTCTACACCTTCAGCAGCGCCCATACGTACCTTTATGGTATGACATCCTGCTCCTGGCGACCTTCGCCTGGACAGGCTGTTTCTTGGGGATCGCCTCGCTGAGGATCATGCAGGGGATGGTTGAGACTGTATCGGGAAGGTTAATCGGCTGGCTGTTCGTCATGCTCGCGATTGGCGCCAGCAGCCTGGGTGTCTATCTGGGCAGGTTCTCGCGCTGGAACAGTTGGGATATGCTGACCCAGCCGGAAATGATCCTGAGAGAGGTAGCAGGGAAAATTACCGACCCGTTGAATAACCTGCGCTTCCTCGGATTCACCGTCTTGTTTATATCCTTTCTGACGGTTAGCTACGTGATGTTCACGTCGATGCACCACGTGAAGGAAAACGAACACTAGCCCCTGAAACCCCGCGCTGCTCCCCTCTACAGGTTAAATAAAAACTGGACCCGGCTCCGGGAGCTCCGGGTCCAGCAGAAAATGTATGTTACGGTAGCTCGTTGACGCGATCGGTGCTCGGTGGAGCGACCGGGCTGAACGTCCCGAGGTAGTTGACGAGGGCTTGCAGGTCATTGCCGCCATCGAGCCGCGGGGCGGTGATCGTGGCGAAGGTGGTGAAGTTATCCCCACCGTCGGCGAGGAAGTTGTTCACCGTCACGTTGTAGCTCGCAGTCGGATTAAGGGCCGCACCGTTCAGCATCACATTGCTCACCGTGACTGATGTGCAGTTGCCTAACACGATCGTCTTGGCGAGGTCGTATGTGAAGCCGTTCGAGACACCCAAGTGCAGGAACGGCCGAACTCGAGCCGAGCGGCTGGCACTGCTCTTCGAGCACCGAGACGATCTGCGCCCCGGTCATCGGGTAGGTCACCAGCGTATTGCCGAACGGCTGGAAGGTGAACGCCTCGCCGAAGGTGACAACCCCATCGCCTTCACCGGCCGATTGTGGGTACGTCAGATCAGAGCGCACACCGCCCGGGTTCATGAACGCGACCGCAGCGAAGTTGGATGACGTAGCCCAAAGCTGGGCATCCGCAACCAGGTTGCCGGCGGGTGACTCGACACCACGGTCCGATCCAGGTGGGTTTCCACCGCGGAAGATGGTCTCTGTGATCGTCCCGACCGGCGTGCTGCCGGCAGCATCGACCAGCGGCTGCCACTTGGCGATAATTGCCGAGATCGCCGGATCAGGAGTCAGGTCCGCCTGGAACACGGCATGGTTGGTAGCCACGCTCAGGTCGCGGCGCACGTCATCGGTGCGCTTGTCCAGCACCAGGTCGAACTCCGAGACAACACGCCCGTACGAATAAGCGCTGGTGACAATGCGAGGATTACCGGCCGCATCGGGGAGCACGCAGTTATAGGGCAGGTGCGTATGCCCGGTGATCAGCACGTCGATGGCGGGGTCGAGAGCGTCGTTGATGGCTACAATCGGTCCGGAGATCCCGACACAGGCGTCCACTGCACCCGGAGGCGGCGTCTGCGAGCCGCCCTCGTGCAGCAGCACGATGATGGCTTCCACGCCCTGTGCCTGAAGCACCGGGACGAGGGCATTGGCCGTCTCGGCTTCATCCAAGAAATCCCAACCCTGGATGCCAGCAGCAGCCACCAGAGTGTCAGTCGCCTCGAGGGTCATGCCGATGAAGCCGACCTTGATGCTCTGGAACTTCTTCACCCAGTAGGGCGGCAGCGGGGTCTCACCGGTCGTCTCATTGACCACGTTTGCAGCCAGCCACTGGAAATCGGCGCCGGCGTATGGAGCCTCGGGGAAGTAGCAGCCATCAACCGGGTGGCAGCCACCGTTCTGCATGCGCAGCAGCTCGGTGACGCCTTCGTCAAATTCATGGTTGCCGACGCCCGATACATCCAGCCCCATGGCGTTCAGCGATTCGACCGACGGTTCGTCGTGGAACAGCCCGGAAAAGGCCGGCGAGCCGCCAATCAGGTCTCCGGCAGCCACAGTCAGGCTGTACTTATTGCCGGCGCGCAGCTCGTTCAGCTTCGCAGAGAGGTACTCGGAGCCACCGGCTGGTGCACCTTCGATCGTGCCCGGGGTTCCCGCTTCTAGGTGACCGTGGTAGTCGTTGAATGCCAATAGCTGGAGCTGGACAAGCTGCCCGGGTGGATCGGGCTGGCCCGGCCCGCCTGCCTTGGCATACACGGTTGATGTGACCAGCAGCAATAAGGCTAAAATTGATAAAATACTCACTGTCGAACGCTTCATATCGATATACTCCTTAACTCCCTAATTATATTTTCCCCTGTTGTTGGGCTTGCCAATTATCTGCGTTGTACTGCTGTCAATGCAATCTGCTGTCTGATACACCTCCCTCCAGCAAAATAAGGCAGCCACAAAGCGTGATGAATACGCTGCCAATTACGATATATTACATGAAGATTATAAGGTAATTTTACCGTTGATTTCAAGAACCGGATGGTCTATTTTTCATAGTCCTAGTTAAAATCCAGTCAATATAGTGAACTCGGGATAAAAAAGGTCTGTCGTGTGTGCCTTGGGCGGCTTCGCTGACCAAGGCACACACGACTCCCGAACTCAGGTTATTTATGATATAAATAGGTGTAATTGAGCCGGTGGGCGGCTTCTGCAATTGCAGGCTTGCCAGCATGCGCATCGAACCACGGCATCAATGAAAAAGTGGCGGGTACACCTAATCTCCCAACAATAGAAAAGATGGTGATCGATGAGCAGATCAGCAGACGGCAGTAAATATATCGACGTCGAGATCAGTCTCGACCGTAAGTATTTCGGCGCCGCGGTGCCGACCAAAGAGATCGAGTACGAGATCGAGTTCCGCGCCAGCATACCGGATGAGGCGGAGGACATCCGCCGCGTCAGCTCCTCCAGCTTCGATCAGGAGCAGCTCGCCGCGAACATCAGCGACGCTCAGGCTTACGGTGCCTTACTAAGCAAGAGCCTATTCCAGCAGGAGATCAAAGAAGCACTGGGCGAGGTGCGCGCCATTGCCGGACGGGAGAACCTGCCCACCCGATTGCGCCTGCTGATCAAGCCCGAGGCTGCCGAGCTGCACCAACTGTATTGGGAAGCGCTGCGCAGCCCGGAGGACGAGAAGAAACTGCTGACCACGGATGAGAAGCTGCCGTTCTCGCGCTACCTGCTGCGAAAGAAATACCACTCGATCAACCGCCGCGCCCGCCGCGACCTGAAAGCCCTGCTGGTTGTTGCCAACCCGCTCGACCTGGAGGACAATAACCTGCCGCCGGTGGATGTGGAAGGCGAGCTGGGGCGCGCTCAAAAAGCCCTGGACCAGATGTCGGTGGATGCCCTCCCGCAGACCGAGCCGGAGCGTTGGGCGACCCTGGATAATATGTTCGATCTGCTGCGCCAGAACGACTACGACTTGCTGTACATCGTCTGCCACGGCACGATGGCAAAAGGCGAGCCTTTCCTGTGGCTCGAAGACAACGAGCGCAAGGTCGACCGCAAGACCGGTGCCGAGCTGATCGCCCGCCTGCAGGAGCTGCGCCAGATCCCACGCCTGGTCGTGCTGGCATCCTGCGAGAGCGCCACGGTGGGGGAGTCCGGCGCGCTGACCGCCCTCGGGCCGCGGCTGGTTGAGGAGGGTGTTCCGGCGGTGGTCGCCATGCAGGGCAAGATCAGCATGCAGAGCGTGGAAGAATTCATGCCAGCGTTTTTTAATACCCTGACCCAGACCGGAGAGATCGACCGCGCCATGACGGTCGCCCGCGGGGTGATCCGAGAGCGGCATGATTTCTGGATGCCGGTGCTCTTCATGCGCCTGAAGGATGCCAGCATCTGGTATGAGCCGGGCTTCCGCGGCGAGTCCGGCGAGCGGGTGAAGTTTACCGGCTGGCCCGGGTTGATCGCCAGCATCCAGGACGGCAAGTGCACCCCGATCATCGGACCGGGGCTTTACGAATGGCTGCTCGGCTCGCAGCGCGATATCGCCCGCCGCTGGGCAGATGATTACGACTACCCGCTGGCAGCTTACGAGCGCGAGTCGATCGTCCACGTGGCCCAGTACCTGGCAGCCACCCAGAAGCGCTATTTCGTGCTCTCGGCGCTGCGCAGGCATATCAAGAAAGAGATCATGCGCTTCCATAAGGATGATCTCAGCAAGGAATTCTTGAAGAGCAACCCCTCACTGGATGCGATGATCGAGCAGGTAGGAGCATCTCACCGACAACGGGATAAGGACAACCTGTACAGCGTGCTGGCGCGTATGCCTTTCCCGATCTACCTCAGCGCCAACCCCGGTACGCTGCTGGAGGACGCGATCCGAGAAGCCGATGACGAGTGGGGGGATAAGAAAGACCCGCAGGTGCTGCTGTGTCCCTGGAACCAGTACACCCAGGAAGCCTACAATAAATCCATATTTGTAAAAGATCCGGAATACTCTCCCAACCAGAGCAGCCCGCTGGTGCTGCACCTGTTTGGGCAGCTGGCTGATGAGCAGGACGATGCCGAAGAGATCGTTCAGGGGGATTCGATGGTGATCACCGAGGATGACCACTTCGATTTCCTGCTGGGGATCAACAAATGGCTGCTCCCGAAGAGCGTAAAGTCTGCCCTGGTGAATACCTCCTTACTATTCCTCGGCTTCCAGATGGATGAGTGGAATTTCCGCACGCTGCTGCGCTACATCCTCTCCATCGAGGGCAGCGAGCTGCGCAAACGCCATATCCACGTCGCTGTGCAGGTCAACCCGGAGGAGAGCGATTTCCTGAAACCCAGCATGGCATACGAATTCCTGCGCACGTATTTCTCCAGCGAAGCGAATATCGAGATCTACTGGGGCAGCACCGAAGACTTCATCATCGAGCTGCAGAAAGAGTACCAGGCGAGGGCAGCATGAGCGAGAAAAAACCCAAGAATGCCGGTCCAGTCGATAAGAAATCCAGCCCAGCGGGTCAACCCGTACGTGGGACCGCGGCCGTTCCTGCCCGGCGAAGAGCTGTTTGGGCGCGACCGGGAGAAGCGCGACCTGTTCGACCAGCTGCTCGCCGAGCGCATCGTCCTGCTGCATTCGCCCTCCGGCGCCGGAAAATCTTCACTGGTAAATGCCGGGCTGATCCCCTTGCTGAAAGCGGAAGGGCTGACCATCCTGCCGGTTGTGCGTGTGGGAGAGGAGCCGCCGGAAAAATACACCGCCCAGGAGGGCTTCAACCGCTACCTGTTCAGCATGATGCTGTCCATGGACGGAGAGCTGGCGCAGGCGGAGCCGGGCGAAGAAAAGAGCTCGAAGGACATCGAGCAGGAAGCGCAGCGGAAGCAGCGCCAGGATGAGCTCTCCGGCATGCCGCTGGCAAAGTATCTAGCCCAGCGCCGCCAGGGGCAGGATTTACGCCTGAATGTGATCGTTTTCGACCAATTCGAAGAGATCATCACCGCCGCACCGACCGACCTGCGCGGCAAGCAGGCCTTTTTCCGCCAGATCGGGGATGCGCTCTCCGACCGCAGCCTGTGGGCGCTGTTCGTGATCCGCGACGATTACCTGGGCGCCCTCGAGCCTTACGCCCTTTCGATCCCGACCCAGCTTACCAACACCTTCCGCCTGGATCTGCTTAACAGCTCCGCCGCCAAGCAGGCTATCCAGAAACCGGTTGCCCCGCAGGGGATCACCTTCTTGGACTCGGCTGCCCAGAAGCTGGTCGACGATATGCGCGTCGTCCAGACCCAGGCGCCGGGCGGCGAGATCGTTTCCTCCCTGGGTCTGTACGTCGAGCCGGTGCAGCTGCAGGTGGTCTGCCTGCGGCTGTACGACCAGCTGGAGATGGCGAAGCAGCTGGATAAGACGCAGATCGACGATGAGGATATCAAGAAGGTCGGCGACGTGGGAACGGCGCTGGCGAATTATTATTCAGAGCGGATTAAGGATATCGCCGGTTCGCCGCGTGAGGAGCGCCGGGTGCGCGATTGGTTCGACGATTACTTGATCACCAAGAGCGGGCTGCGCAGCCAGGTCATGATGGAAGTCGGCAGCAGCGGTGGGTTGGATAACGAGGTCATCCGCAAGCTGGGCAGGGCACACCTGGTGCGGGCGGAGAAGCGCCGCGGAGTGACCTGGTTCGAGCTGGCGCACGACCGCCTGGTGCGTCCCGTGCAGCGGGATAACGAGCGCTGGCGGCGTAAGAACCTCAACCCCTGGCAGCTGCGGGCCATCGAATGGCAGAAGAACGGCGAGCCGGATGCCCTGCTCTTGCGCGGCAGCAACCTGGACCAGGCGCTGACATGGGCGGAAGCCAATCCGGATGATGTCACCCCTGTCGAGAAGAAATACCTGGATGCCGGCGGCAGCTGGCGGGAGAAGCACCTCAGCCCGCTGCAGCGCGGCGCGGCCGAGTGGGAGGTGAAAGGGCGCCCTGAAAACCTGCTGCTAGGCGGTGCCGAGCTGCAGCAAGCCTCCGAGTGGGCGATGGCGAACACAGATGAGATCTCCGGGCGCGAGCTGGAATATCTGCAAGCCAGTCGTGAGTTCGCCGAGGAACAATTGCGCAAGCAGCGCGAGAAGGACATGCAGCTGGAAATCGAACGTGAACGTGCGAATGTCCAGGAGCAGAATGCCAAACGGCTGAGCAGGCTGGCTTACGGGCTGGCTGTTGTTACGCTGATCGCAGTCGTATTTGCGGTGTTCGCCACTTTTGCCCAGAGAGAGGCTATCCTCAATGCCAGGCTCGCAGAGCAGCAGCAGTCCACCGCCCAGGCTGCCAGCACCGAGGCTTACGAGAATGCCCAGCAGGCGCAGGTCAATGCAGAGGAGGCCAGGGCGGCAGAAGAGCTGGCAAACAAGAACGCGGAATTGGCTGAGAGCGGTGCTACGATGGTTGCATACAGCGCTGCCACCGCCCAGGCCGCCAGCACCGCCGCCGTCGCACAACAGGTCGTCGCAGAGGACAATGCCCAGCTTGCTATGGCCAACGAGCAAATGGCCAACGAAGAAGCCGGCCGTGCCCTCTCTCGCCAGCTTGCCTCGCAGGCGCGCTCCTATCTCACCCGCCGCCCGGACCTGGGCATATTGTTGGGCATCCAGGCTGCTCAGGCGGACATAGGCAACTATGATGCGCGCGGCGTGCTGCTGGAAGGATTGCGTACCGGTCTCGACCAGTCGGTTGTGCCGTACGAGCTTAACCTGCCCACCGGTATGTCTGAAGCCAAGAGCGTGGATATCAGCCAGGATGGTAGACTGGTGGTGTGGAGCGGCTCGGATGGCAGGATCGTCCTGTGGGATGTCATTACCCGCTCCATGCGCAATCTGGAAGACCCGTTGGGTGCTGTGCTAACCTCCCAGGCGCTCAGCCCGACCGACCCTAACCTGCTGGTGGTTGGGACGATCGACAACCAGCTCCTGTTCTGGGATCTGAGCGATGGCACCTTCGAGCGGGTACGCGCTTCGGGCACTTCCCAAACCGGGACGCGCTACAACCACGGCCGGGTGCGCCGCCTCGAGTTCAGCCCGGATGGGCGCAGGCTGGCGATCCATGGGCAGACTGCCAATATTGCCATCTGGGACGTCGAATCTCGTTCCGAGCTGCTGTCTTTCAAAGCCCAGCCGGATTTTTACTGGGATATGGAGTGGTCGCCGGACAACCGCTACCTCGCAGCCGCCGGAGGGGATAACTACTTGTACGTCTTCGACCCGATCTCGGGCAGGCGTCTGGTGCGCGAACTCAATCCGGACGCCGATGGCAGGGTTTATAACGTCGATTGGTCGCCGGACAGCCGCACAATTGCTTTCGCAGGTGCATCTGGCAGCCGCTTCGCGATGGTTTATTTCTACGATATGGCAAATAAGATCCTGCTGAAGGACTCTTTGAAATCCGATAATTCAACCATCTATACGGTCTCCTATAACGAGCCTAAGGGTGACCTGATCGTGGCGGCTGGGATCAACACTCCAGTCGAGATCTGGCGTCTGAACGATGGCAGCCGCTACCCACCGCTGCCTGCCTATGGCGATTACCAGACCGGTCTGTCCTTCAAGAACGACCTGCTGGCTTACCTGGGATTCGACAGTATCTCGGTCTACGAGATCAAAGACCCGCAGCCGTTGAGCACAGAGCTGGATTCGTTCGCCGGGAAGTCACCCGTGGCTGCCTCTTATGGATTAGATGAGCTGAGGCTTGCCGGTCCTTCGGGAAATTCCCTGCTACTCGAACAGCGGGATGGCGAGCAGACCCAGCGGGCGCAGCCAGGCGCCGGCTTCCCCGCTGGCAGCTCCGGCTACAGCCTTGCATTCAGCCCCGAGCGCACGGTTTACGTCGTGCCACAGGGCTCGGGTGAGTTATATCACTGGGATCCAGCTTCGAACAGCACCGAGCTGGTGACGGCTGCCATCCCCACCAGCACCAGTGCCATCGCGGTCAGCAGCGATGGCATCCATCTGGCAGCCGGATTCTGCATGGAAGTTACCATCGAACAGGTGGAGAGCCTGTGCGGTGTGCAGCTGTATGACCTACAGGCGCGCACCCCGCTTGACGATCCGATCGGCACCGGTCAGACCTCGATCACCAGCCTGGCATTCGATCCCCGCGGGAACACCCTGGCCAGTGGAGACCAGGATGGGACGATCTACCTGATTGATGTCGGCAGCAGATATATCGGTGATCTACCGCTGGGTGGTTTCAGCGTCAGCTATACATCGCTCGCCTTCAGCCCAGATGGCAGCACGCTGGCTTCCGGAACAGATCAGGGTCTGCTATTCCTGTGGGATATGAGCTCAGGTCAGGTGATTGGCACACCCTTCCAGATGGGCAGCCTGCCGCTTACAGGGCTGGCGTATTCGCCGGAGGGCGGCAGGCTTTATGCCGCCGCCGAGGATGGGCAGGTCAGCGCCTGGGACGTGGATTACGAATCCTGGGTGCAGCGCGCCTGCGCCATCGCCGGGCGCAGTCTGGACCGCGATGAATGGAGCCAATTCCTGGGCGAGCTGCCTTACGAGCCAGCCTGCCAGGATTTAGAACCCCCCTCCACCCCGACGCCAACACCGTAATTACCTACAATGAGAAAAAATACCGTAGAGACGCAGCATGCTGCGTCTCTACGAACCTCTCTGCTGGAATTTTCCGCTGATCAAAGGTAACTTGGGTTGCCTCCTCGCAATCCGGATTTAAGAATGAAACCATACTCAGAGCTCACCCTTGGTGGACAAGCCCGTCGTCTAAGGAGACTCGCCCTCAATGCGCTCGCATATTATGAACTGAATGTCAAGCGATTGCGATTGGTAACCAACGATATGAATGCTATCTTTCGCATAGATACCAATGATGGAAGGAAATTCATATTGCGGGTCACACTGCCCGAAGGTGGGCATACTCTCGATCATGTAATGGCGGAAATGGATTGGCTTGCCGCTCTGGCGCGGGATACAGACCTCAGCGTACCGCATCCGCTGCCAGCGAAGAATGGCTCGCTTGTGGTAGAAGCATCTGCGGATGGAGTCCCAGAAGCAAGGCTTTGTGAAATCTTCACCTGGGTGGGGGGAAGCGATCTTGTCCAAGATATGTCTGAGTCAAATGTTGCCAAATTGGGTGAATTATCAGCGCGGCTTCACGCGCATGCGCTTAACTATCATCCGCCATCTGGTCTATCCTTGTTGCGATATGACCGTGTGTTTCCCTTTCCAGAGCCAGTTATACTTTTTGAAGATCAGTACTCCCATATATTTCATGCAGAGAGGCGGGCTATCTATGAACGTGCGATTGCATGGGCGCAGGATTCTATTGACCAGTTGATAGCCAGCAGCGAGCCAATGCGAATCATACATGGTGATCTGCACCAATGGAACGTCCGTAATCTGCACGGTGTACTCTCACCAATTGACTTCGAAGATCTAATGTTGGGCTGGCCGGTGCAGGATATCGCAACCACGCTGTACTACTTCCCCGCTGAAACATATCAAACGTTGAGCACAGCCTTTCAATCAGGATATATGCGCTATGGCATCTGGCCTGAGCGACACGCAGGTGAAATTGATTCGTTTATCGCCGCGCGAGGTATCGATCTGGCGAATTTTATACTCAACGATCCCAACCCCTCCTGGAGGGAACAGGCAGGCGAGTTCAGCGAGCTGCTTGAGAAACGTTTGCTCGGATTGATGAAGAGCCACGCAGTCTTGTGAATCGAAGCACCCCTGCCAGTATGGAAGACAGCGGGTGAAAAACCTGAGTATGAGTATAGGGACCGTAGAAAGAACACCCCCCTCCTGGAGATCCGGGAAGGGGGTGTAGTATCACCAGAGAGCTTATCGGTGTTAATCCGATCTCGGGTCGCAGCCGGTTATCTTGAAGCTGGCGATGCGCGTCTGCCAGCCGGCGACGCTGGAGGCTTGACCTTCAGCTGTGTAATACTCGTTGACATACCAGAAGGTGCAGTCGTCCACCGGATCGACGTTCATCGAGGTGTAGTCCCCCCAGCGCGAGTTTGTCGTTAGCTGAAGGCCGGTCCCGTCAATGACGATACCCTCACCCATTGGCATCTGACCCAGCGGGTCGCCTGCCATACGCCCGGTGTAGCGGATGCCGGGGTAAACATCGGTGCCGTTGACCACGCTGTAGCCCAGCGCCATATTGCCATCCCGGTCCTGGGCGATGCTGCCCATCCAGCGATGGACGCCATCATCCGGGGCAAAGGTACCCTGCTGGTAGACCTCATAAGCACCACCCGTGCGCCTGATCTCGTACCAGCGCAAGCCGGCGATGCCGGGAAGCGCCTCCACCGATTGGTTGGTCACGAAGGACTCGTACTTCCCAAAGTTGCGGTAGGCCAGGCGCCACATCGGCCGCTGGCGGTACGACAGGATGTCCAGGTACTGGGCAGGATTTGTGATCCCGGGCTGCGGCAGGCAGTCACGCGAAGTAGGAGCGCAGGGGAAGACCGAATCGAACTCCGCCACAGGGAACGAGCCGGCGAATTCGAGCGAGGCTTCCGGATTGGCTTTCCACTTAATCGACAGCTCGAAGATATTCAGAGCGTCGAAGGGTGCGCCATATGAAGCCCCAGAATCCATCGTACCGATGATTGGTGCGGGCACATGGTCTTGTGGACGCCGGTGACCGTCGATATCCGGCGGGAGCAAGCCGTCACCGATCAGGTGAAGCGGCACTTCTTCATAATCGAGGAAGAACTGCACCGCGCGCGCTTTGGGATTGCCAGAAATCATCTTGTTCTTTTCCAGCGCGTAAACGCTGATCCCGTACCCATCAATCAAGCCGAAATCACGCGTGGTCATGATATACGAATTGGTCCACACGCCGTACTTGGGATAATCGGGGAAGAAGTACCCGCCATCCGGATCGGGCTGTGTGATGAATGCGTAGCGGTAGTATTCGCCAGTCGGGTCGGGTGTCTTCGAGATCGCCACGCAGTCGTAGAATGGCAGTGTGGGGTCATCGAAGCCGCGTGTGGTGAACTGGCTGAGGATCCAGCGGTTCACCAGCTGGTCATATACTACGATTGGGTCGCCGGAGGGGTCGGTGCAGTCTTCGACCGCAAAACCCGCCCACAAGTCCCCGATGGCAAACGGTCCGGAGAGCAGGTTGCCCTGCTTATCATAGACCGCAAATGCCAGGTTGACCATTTCTACATAATGGTTCGGTCCGACATCCCCGACCGGGTCGGGTGGGTTGACGCGGAAACCGAACAGGTTGAAGTTATCAGTATTGCTGATGCCTTCGAAGTTAGCCATCGGCTCCGGCATGGACGCAGCGCTGCTGGTGGCGGGCGCCGCGCGCAGCGCCTCGAACGCCTGCATGGCGCCATCGCCGGAAAAGCCCTGGTCTTTGACGACCGGACCGCGATCGGGGCGGATATCCAGCGGCTCGTCCGAGAGTGCAAGCGGTGCTGAGCGGAGAGCAGCCTGTTGAGCGATCTCGCTCACCGGGCGTGAGACATCGAATGCCACCGCCTCCGAGAAGACCGGTTTTGGACCGGCAGCTTTAGTCTGGGGAGCGGCGGGTGCTGCGCCCACCGTCACCAAGAGCAGTGAGAGCACGATAAAAAGGTAAATCGACTTCCCGAAAACTTTCTTGATATTTCCCGAAATCATCACATCTCTCCTTTGGCAAAATTAGACATACTACCCAGTGTTGCAGTCCACCTCGTATGGTGGGGGGTGGTGGCGGTCAGACGATAGGCTCGACTCCTTTCTCGATATCGAATTCAGGACCAGTGCAGCAGGCGGGGAGGGGATGACTGGGTTGGCATCACCCATGCCAACCCGCCAGCAACCCTTGGAACTGCACAGCACTTGGATCTGGATTGGAAGAAAGACGGCAAAAATTGTTACTCCCACTATCCGAATTATAAGCCCTGTACGTGAGCCAATCAAATTAATGAAATAATTCACAAATCTACAGATCGGAACTCTGCCGTGCCCCACTCCCATCATCCCCTTCTCCCTGAGCCCTTATCCCATATACAGATATTTGTCAAAAAACAAGACAACTAATCGCATAAAGATAGTTATAAATGTCACTTGTTTAACCCATTACTCCCTGCTATAGTTATTTTTAAAGTACAAAATTGCCGGTAAAGACTTGCTATGGCGTGTTTTCGATCCAAACTCAGCCGGAATGACTGCCTGCTTGAAGCTGTTCTCAAGCGGGAAAGACGACTCTCCCGGTTGGGTATTAACCGTTGTAAGAAACTGCTGGTGAAGCAAATTACCACTCGCTGCAGGCAAACCATGCCCGGCAATGCCCCTGTGTGATGCAGGGCGGCCGGGCATTTTTGTTATCGCAGGCGCTGTAACTGGCCTGTAAAACCAGAATGCTACATTGAAAGTGACAAGTAAAAGATTGTTAATCCAAGGAAGGAGACCATGGAAAAATTTACACTTGATCTACCAACCATGTACGGCGACCACCATGTAGCTGAGGTGCGTCGGATCCTGTTCGAGCTCCCTGGCGTGGATGATGTGTACGCCAGCAGCGCCTTCCGGGCGGTGGAGGTCACCTACGATCCCGCCAAACTGACCCCCGAGGCCATCGAGGCGAAGTTGGATGAAGCCGGCTATTCTGGCGATCTGCCGGTGCCGGTGGAGATGGGGGCGGTGGCTGTGGAAGGCAACGGCGGGAAGCCTTTCTTCCGCCATACCGCCGTCTACGAGACCACTCGCAGCGTGGTGAGCTTCGCTCAGCGGGTCAGCCACGAAGGGCGACCTCTCTGGCCCTGCCCGGGCATGGGACCCTTGCAGACGATCAAATCAGTGGAGGAATAAAAAATGCCAAAAAAGAGAACATACGAAGAACAGAGCTCAGACCCAGCTGCACAGGAGATGCTGATCCGCGCCGACGAGCTGGGTATCGGCACCGCTTTCAGCCGTGCCGATGAGATGGTGCCCTGCAATATCGGCGGGGCAGGCATGTGCTGCAAGCTGTGCGGCATGGGACCCTGCCGCCTGACCAAGGACGGGCAGACCGGCGTGTGCGGCGCGACCATCGATACCATCCAGGCGCGCAATCTGATCCGCGCCATCGCCGCCGGCGGCAGCGGCACACTCCGACCACGGCCGCGATATGGCCTTTACCCTCAAAGCGGTCGCCAACGGCGAGGCCGAAGGCTATGTGATCCGCGATGTCGCCAAGCTGCGCACCGTGGCCTCTTATTACGATATCCCGATCGAGGACCGCTCCCCGCAAGAGATCGCCAACGATCTGGCCGACCTGTATATCGCCCAGTTCGGCCAGCAGAGGGGCGAAATCGTCCCGATAAAGCGCGCGCCTGCAAAGCGCCAGAAATTGTGGCGAGAGACAGGGTGTCATGCCGCGCGGCATCGACCGCGAGGTGGTCGAGGCGCTGCACCGCACCCATATCGGCGACGACCAGGATCCCGAGCACATCCTGCAACCACGCCATCCGCACCTCGCTGGCGGATGGCTGGGGCGGCAGCATGATCGCCACCGATGTCTCCGACATCCTGTTCGGCACACCGGCCCCCATTCTGGGCCAGGCCAACCTGGGCGTGCTCAAGGACGATATGGTCAACGTGGTCGTGCACGGCCACGAGCCGACCCTCAGCCAGATGATTGTGGCTGCCTCGCAGGACCCGGAGATCATCGAATATGCCAAGGCGGCCGGCGCGAAGGGCGTCAACCTGTCCGGCATCTGCTGCACTGCCAACGAAATCCTGATGCGCCAGGGCATCCCCGCGGCGGGCAACTTCCTGCACCAGGAACTGTCCATCCTGACCGGCGCGGTTGAAGCGATGGTCGTCGATGTGCAGTGCATCATGCAGGCGCTGGTCGACCTGGCCAGCAATTTCCACACCCAGATCATCACCACCTCGCCCAAGGTGCAGCATCAAAGGCGCGACGCATATCGAGTTCGACGAGCACAAAGCGCTGACCATCGCCAAGGAGATCCTCAAAACCGCCATCGACAACTACAAGAACCGCGGCGACACGCACATCCCGCAGATCGAGGAAGACCTGATCCCCGGCTTCTCTCACGAATACATCAACTACATGCTGGGCGGCACCTACCGGGCTTCCTTCCGCCCGCTGAATGACGCCATCATGTCCGGGCGTATCCGCGGCGTGGCTGCCATCGTCGGCTGCAACAACCCGCGCAGCCAGCAGGACTATCTGCACACCTACGTCACCAAGGAGCTGCTCAAGCAGGATGTGCTGATCGTCGAGACCGGCTGCGGCGCGATCGCCAGCGCCAAGCTGGGCTTGCTGCTCGGTGAAGCCGGTCTGGATCAGGTCGGCCCGGGTCTGCGCGAAGTCTGCGAGACGGTCGGCATCCCGCCGGTGCTGCACATGGGCTCCTGCGTGGACAACAGCCGCATCCTGACCGTGCTGACCCAGATGGTCGAAGAAGGCGGTCTGGGCGATGACATCGACCAGGTTCCGGCCGTCGGTCTGGCGCCGGAATGGATGAGCGAGAAAGCGCTGTCGATCGGCACCTACTGCGTCGCCTCTGGCGCCTACGTCATCTTCGGCGGCTCTTCACCCGTCAGCGGCATGCCCGACCGGGTTGCCGACAGCGACATCGTGCTCAAGTACATCAGCGAAGGCTGGGAGAACCTGTACGGCGGCAAGCTGGAATTCATCGACGACCTGGATGAGATGATCCGGCAACTCTGGAACATATCGATAAGAAACGCGCCGCCCTGGGTCTGCCGGAGTACGACCCGGAGCGCTTCGGCCGCAGCGGCGATGCCCGCATGCTGGAGCTCGAAGAGCTGCCGCTGGAAGAACGCCGCGCAGCACTCTACGGCGTGGCAGCCGACTGATAGCAGGACTGGAGGAACAATGTCCCGATATATTGCAACACGAGCGATCCGCGGCGCTAATGCCCTGGTTACCGAAGCGGAGCTGATGCTCAACAAAGCCCTGCTGGAGAAAGGGCCAGATACCCCGGTCGCATTTCCCAATACGGCCTATTACCTGCCGCTGATCCACGGCATGACCGGCATCGCGGTCGAGAACCTGGGCCAGCTCCAGCCGGTCATCGAGCACGCCCGCGAGCTGCTGCACCCGCTGCCCTCCGAGCGACACTGGACGCCCTACCTGGGCGAGACGCTGGACAGCGGCATGGCGACCCTGCTGGCCGCCGAGACGATCGAAGCGGTCCGCTTTATCTACGACCTGCAGCCCGAGCCGATGCCCGGATTTCAGCCTGGCTGGCGGCACGGCCTTCACCAGCCCGGATAACGGCAATGGCGCCGGATGGCATGGTATGGGCACCTCAACGGCCCGATCGATGACATCCAGCTGCGCTCGTGGGGCATCCAGCTCGTGGACGGGCGTATGCCCGGCTTTGCGGCCATCGTCGGCGCGGCCAAATCCAACGAGGTTGCGGTGAAGATCGTGCGCGAGCTGCAGCGCCGCAACATCCTGACCTTCCTGTCCGGCAATGTCAACGGGCGCAGCATCATCCACCAGCTTGATCGAAGAAGGCGTGGAGCTGGGTTACGACACCTACACCGTGCCCTTCGGCACGGATACCCTCAGCGCGATCTACGCGTTGGGCTTCGCCACCCGCTCGGCGCTGACCTTCGGCGGTCTGAAGGCCGGGCAGGCGCGCGAGATCCTGATGTACAACAAGGAGCGCGTCTTCGCCTTTGTGCTGGCACTGGGTGAAGTGGACGACCTGAAGTATGCCGCGGCAGCCGGTGCGATCAACTTCGGCTTCCCGGTCATCGCCGATACGGTCATCCCCGAGATCCTGCCCACCGGTGTGACCACCTACGAGCACGTTGTCAGCATGCCCTTCAACGAGATCGATGGCAAAGACGATCTGGAGCGCGCCGAGCGGCTGGTGCAGAAGTGCATCGAAGTGCGCGGCGTCAAGGTGAAGGTCTCCGATGTGCCGGTGCCGGTGCCGTATGGCTCGGCATTCGAAGGCGAGGTGGTGCGCAAGGCCGATATGCGCGTCGAGTTCGGCGGCAAGCACTCGCGCTGCTTCGAATACCTGTACATGGCTCCCCTGGACGATGTGACCGACGGCAAGGTGGAAGTGATCGGTCCGGACTTCGCCGAGATCGACCCGCAGGGCAGCATGGACATGGGCATCGTGGTCAAGGTCGCCGGACGGCAGATGCAGGAAGACTTCGAGCCGGTGCTTGAGCGCCAGATCCACTACTTCGTCAACGGCGCTTCCGGCATCCAGCACATCGGCCAGCGCGATATCGCCTGGATCCGCATCTCGAACAGTGCCTCCGATAAAGGCTTCAACCTGGAGCACTTCGGCAAGATCCTGCATGCCCGCTTCCACTCCGATTTCGGCGCCATCGTCGATAAGGTGCAGGTGACCATCTATCACCGACCCGGAGAAGCTACGCAGAATGGCTGGCCGAAGCGCGCGCAGGCCTATGACTACCGCAACAAGCGCCTGGCCGACCTGACCGATGACCGGGTGGATGAGTTCTACTCCTGCACGCTGTGCCAGTCTTTCGCCCCCAACCACGTGTGCATTGTCAGCCCGGAGCGACTGGGGCTGTGCGGGGCATACAACTGGCTGGACTGCAAGGCGTCCTTCAGCATCAACCCCACCGGTCCCAACCAGCCTATCAAGCTGGGTAAGCTGGTCGATGCCTCAAAAGGCTACTGGGACTGGCACGAACGACTATGCCAAGATCGGCTCGCACGGTGTGGTGGAAGAGGTCTCCATGTACTCGATCATGGAGAACCCGATGACCGCCTGCGGCTGCTTCGAGTGCATCGTGATGCTCATCCCAGAAGCCAACGGCGTGATGGTCGTCAGCCGTGAAGATACCAGCATGACCCCGGCGGGAATGACCTTCAGCACGCTGGCTGGCATCGCCGGTGGCGGTCTGCAGACGCCGGGTGTGATGGGTGTCGGCAAGTTCTACCTGATCAGCCCCAAGTTCATCTCATGCCGACGGCGGCTTCAAGCGCGTGGTGTGGATGAGCAGCGTGCTCAAAGAGAGCATGGCAGAGGAGTTCCAGGCGGTCGCCGAGCGGGAAGGTGACCCCGACCTGCTTGACAAGATCGCCGACGAGCGCAATGCCACCAGCGTAGATGAGCTGCTGGCCTGGATGGAGGAGCAGAACCATCCAGCGCTGGTCATGGACCCAATGTTCTAACCCCGAGGACAGGGGATAAGGGAAATGGGATAAGGGATAGCGCCTAACATCGAAGCTGCATCGCATGGCTAACCCTTATCCCCACTCACCTTATCCCTTGTCCCTTACCATCAAACACACAGCCTCCCCTTGCGCCATATGCCGCCCATCACGCACAGGTTAGTTCGAGATTTGATGACAGTCGGCGTGCCAACCTGTGCACCGGATACACTGCTCAGCGACCTGGCGCGCCTGTCTCTTGAAAAAGGGTTCGAAGCGTTTGTGGTGATGGAAGATGGTCATGCATTGGGTGTGGTCGGAGAGCGCGAGATGGCGGCGGGAAGCACCAGCGAAGAGGTGGACACCCTACTGGCTGAGCAGGTCATGCACGAGGGCGTACCGCAGGTTCCGCCGGATATCCCCCTGTCCGCGGCCGCGCTGTTGATGGGTGACCTGGGCGTGCAAACCTTATTCTTGATGCACCATGCCGGCGGCATCGAATATCCGGCTGCTTACATATCCTACCGGCATTTCGTACGCCTGCTGGCGGCCGAATCTGATGACGACCTGAGCGACCTGGGTATCTACGCCGACCGCCAGCCACCCTTAGAAGAGTATATCCAGCGCAGGGATGATGCCCGCCGGCGTGCAGCCAGAAAGACAGCTTGAAGGAAACATAAAACAGTCTGTAAATAAATATTTGCCTATACCAACGATCTGGAATCATGACCAAGGAGTAACAGCCTATGCCAGTTGAAATCCCTAAAGAACAATGGCCTGGAAGCGTGCGCACTGTGACGATCGGCGCAACCTCCGCCGATGGCGGCAGCCGCACGCAGGCGGTAACGGTCGGCGGCGAGAAGGCGATGCCTTTCATGCACTTCGAAAGCCAGGTGCCGAATCCCCCCCTGGTAGCGATGGAGATCAAAGACCACCGTCCGGAGGATTGGTCGCCGCTGCTGCTGGAGACCTGGAAGGACGTCGTCGATGACCCTGCCGGGTGGGCCAAGGCTGCTGAGGCAGCCGGCGCCGACCTGATCGTTCTGGCGCTCAGCCCGACCGATGCGGATGGGAACCCCACCACACCCGAGCAGGCGGTCAAGTCTGTCAAGGATGTGCTGGCTGCCAGCGGGCTGCCTCTGATCGTCTTTGGGCCGGGACAGGCAGAGCTGGATAACGCCCTGCTGGTGCCCGTTGCTGAGGCAACCAAGGGCGAACGCCTGGTGCTGGGTATCTGCGAAGACAAGAACTACCGCACAATCGTCGCAACAGCCATGGCAAACGACCATCTGGTGACCGCCCGATCGCCGATGGATGTCAACCTGGCCAAGCAGCTCAACATTCTGATCAGCGATATGGGCATGCCGCTGGACCGCATCCTGATGGATCCCACCACCGGCGCGCTGGGCTACGGCATCGAGTATGGCTTTTCAGTCATGGAGCGCCTGCGCCTGGCTGCCTTGCAAGGCGACAGCATGACCCAGTTCCCGATGATCGTCACCCCCGGTTTCGAGACCTGGAAGACCAAGGAATCGAAGGTCGGCGAGGGCGTCCCGGAAGCCTGGGGCGACTGGCTGCAGCGTGCGATCAACTGGGAAGTGCTTACCACCGTGACCCTGCTCGAATCGGGCGCCGATATCGTCGTGCTGCGCCACCCCGAGAGCGTCAGCCAGGTGAAAGCTGCCATCGCAGACCTGATGGCAGTACCAGAAATTGCTTAATCTCACCGCAGAGCCGCAGTGATGGTGGAGTTTTATAAAAATCTCAGCGTGCTTCGCGTCTCTGCGGTGGAATAAGATTTGGGAGAAAAAAATATATGGCACTCTCCGGAATACAGATCTACAAACTTTTGCCGCAGACCAACTGCAAGGAATGCGGCTTCCCGACCTGCCTGGCGTTCGCCATGAAGCTGGCTGCCAAACAGGTTGAGCTGGCTTCCTGCCCGTACGTCAGCGATGAATCCAAAGCCCAGCTGGCCGAGTCATCCGCCCCGCCGATCCGTCTGGTGACGCTCAAATCGAACGGTAATGAGGTCAAAGCTGGCAATGAGGTGGTGCTCTTCCGCCACGAGAAGACCTTCTATAACAAGCCGGGTCTCTTCATCCGGGTCAGCGATAAACAGGATACCGCGCAGATAAAGGCTGCTGTCGAGCTGGCGGATGGATATTTGGTGAACTATGTCGGCATCGAGCTGGCAGTGGATGGCTTCGCGGTGGCTGCGGACAGCGGCTCGGCTGCAACATTTGCCGGGGCTGTGCAGGCCGTGCGCGCCGCCAGCCAGCGCCCGCTGATCCTGCTGGCGAGCGACCCTGCGGTCGCCGAAGCCGGGTTGAATGCCCTATCTGACGAGACTGCCCTGCTCTATGCCGCCGACACCGGCAACTGGGAGGCAATGGCAGAGCTTGCCAAAGCCCAAAAAGCCGCCCTGGTTGTGCGTGCCGGGACGTTGGATGAGCTGGCAGACCTGACCGAGAAGATCACCGCTAAAGGGGTCGAAGACCTGGTCCTCGATCCGGCTGCAGACAGCCTGAGCAAGTCCCTGATGCTCGAGACCCAGATCAGACGCATGGCGTTGAAGAAGAACTTCCGCGCCCTGGGCTACCCCACCATTCGCCTGCCAGCGCAGCCTTGCTGAAGCAGCCCAGGCGATCACCAAGTACACCGGCTTCATCGTGCTGGATGCCTTCTCACCTGAGCTGGTCTACCCGCTGCTGGTGCTGCGTCAGAACATCTACACCGACCCGCAGAAACCCATCCAGGTGCAGCCCGGGCTGTACGAGATCAACAAGCCCGGACCCGAAGAGCCGGTGCTGGTGACCACCAACTTCAGCATCACCTACTTCCGGTAGCCAACGAGGTCGAAGGCTCCGGTCTGCCGGCCTGGCTGCTGGTGACCGATGCCGAAGGGATGAGCGTGCTGACCGCCTGGGCGGCAGGCAAGTTCGACGCCGAGCGCATCGCCAAAGCCGTCAAGGAGTTCAAGGCTGCCGACAAGGTGACCAAACGGCGGGTAGTGCTGCCCGGTCATGTGGCAGTGCTCTCCGGCGAGCTGGAAGCCGAGCTGCCCGACTGGGAAGTGCGCGTCGGGCCGCGCGAAGCCGTGGACATCCCCAAGTTCTTCAAGCAGGTATTAGGGTAACTACCCCTAACCCCTCTTACCTGATGGGGGGAGGGGAAATAACCATGAGCGATCATCTGGTTACCTTCGACAGCGCGGAAGAGGGCGTGCGCGTTCCGACCGGGACGCTGCTCTCGGAAGCCGCGCGTCAGGCGGGTGTGGAGATCATGCAACCTTGCGGAGGGCAGGGACGCTGCGGGCGGTGTGCAGTTCAGGTTGAACAGGGGACTGTGCGCCGCCGCAGCACGCTGCGCCTGTCAGAAAAGGACGTTGCGGCAGGTTTTGCCCTGGCGTGCCAGTCGGTGGTCGAGGCGGATGTCCGGATCTCAATCCCGCCGCAGGAGAAGATCGAGCGCCGGCTGACCACCGAGCGTGTCGCCGCAGAGGTGGTCGTCCCGGATGGCTACGACAGGCTGAGCTGGCAGCCCATCCAGCGCGTGTCCCTGAGCCTGACCCCGCCCTCGATGGACGACCAGACCGATGACTGGGGTCGCCTGCGCACAGCTTTGCGCCAGCAGGCAGATATCCCTGATATGCGCATCTCGCTCAGCCTGCTGCAGAAGGTGGGCAGCGTTCTGCGCCAGGGGGAGTGGCAGGTGACAGCCGTCTACGAAACCGATACCTGGGACTGCACAGAATGCGTCCCGCGGCTGATCGACCTGCTGCCCGGGCACCCGTCGACAGAAGACCCCTTATGGGCGGCGGCAATCGATATCGGCACCACGACCGTCTCCTTGTGGCTGGTCGATCTGATAAGCGGGCAGGTGCGCGCTCAGGTCGCCGAGTACAACGGGCAGATCGCCCGCGGCGAGGACGTGATCTCGCGCATCATCTACACCGGCAAGAACGGCGGCGGCGATGAGCTGCGCCAACGCGTGCTGGAGACGATCAATGCACTGGTCGAGCGGGCTTGCAAGCGCCTCCTGGCCGATCCCGGTTCGATCAGCAAAGCCACCATCTCCGGCAACAGCACCATGCTGCACTTGCTGCTGGGCATCCCGGCGGCTAGCATCCGCCTGTCTCCATTTATCACGGCTGTCAACCACATCCCCAGCCTGCTGGCGAGGGAGTTAGGGCTGGCAGTCAATCCTGAAGCGCGCGGTGGACTGCCTGCCAGGCGTCGCCAGCTACGTGGGCGCTGATATTACCGCCGGTGTGCTCTCCTCCGGCATGCAGGGCACCGAGCGACTGACCCTGTTCCTGGACGTGGGCACCAACGGCGAGACGGTGCTCGGGACACGCGATTGGTTGGTCACCTGTGCCTGCTCCGCAGGGCCGGCTTTCGAGGGGGCGGGTGTGATGGACGGCATGCGCGCCACCAGCGGTGCGATCGAGGAAGTGTGGATCAACAGCGACCACCTACGAGCCGACCTACCGCGTGATCGGCAGCGTCAAGCCGCGCGGCCTGTGCGGCAGCGGGCTGATCGCGCTGCTGGCGGAGATGTTCACTACCGGGGTGATCGACAAGGGCGGCAACTTGAACACCGACCTGGAGACAGACCGCGTCCGCGAGGGCGAGCACGGTCTGGAATACGTGGTTGCCTGGAGCTCTGAGACCTCTACTGACAGGGATATTGTCATCAACGCGGTGGATATCGACAACCTGCTGCGCGCCAAGGCAGCCATCTACGCCGGCTTCACCATCCTGGCAGACCGCGTCGGCGTGCCGCTGGAAGGGGTGGAGCAGGTGCTCATCGGAGGCTCGTTCGGCAAGTACATCAACGTGGAGAACGCGGTGCAGATCGGGCTGCTGCCCGGATATGGATTGGGATCGCTTCCATTTCCTGGGCAATACCTCGGTGCGCGGCGCGTACCACGCATTGGTCGACCGCCGCGCCCGGGAGAGCATCCAGGCCATCGCCGACCGCATGACCTATATCGAGCTTTCGGCAGACAACAGCTTCTACGAGGCTTTCACATCAGCCCTGTTCCTGCCGCACACCGATTTATCCCGTTTCCCATCCGTTGCCCAGGCGATGAGCAACCGGACAAGTGAGTAGATTTGGTTCACCGCAGAGACGCAAAGAGCGCTGAGATATAAAAATAAACCGGACACGTATGCACACGGAGGAGGCGGATTCATATTCACATCGACACATAAAAACCCGTGAGCATCTACCTAATCCGTGTACAAAAAACACCCTGTGACCTCCGTGCTCTGTGGTGAATAAAATAATATAAGGAAGGGTTACCCCATGTATATCATAGGCGAGAATATCCACATCATATCCGAGAAAGTCAAAGTTGGACTGAAAGAGCGCGATGCCAAATTCTTCCAGGAGCTGGCCGTGCAGCAGGTCGAAGCGGGGGCGCAGGCGCTGGACATCAACCTGGGGCCGCGCAAGAAAGACGGCGAAGAAGTCTTCCCCTGGATGGTCGAAGTGGTCGAGCAGGTGGTCGATGTGCCGCTCAGCTTCGATACCACCAACATCTTGGGCATCGAAGCCGGACTGAAAAAGATCACCAAGGCCCAGCCGATCATCAACTCCACCTCCGCCGAGCCGGAGCGCCTGGAGAAGGTGCCCTTGCTGGCAAAACAGTACAACACCAAGCTGATCGCCCTGACCATGGGCAGCTCAGGCATCCCCGTGGCAGCAGATGACCGCGTGACCATCGCACTGGAAGCGCTCATCCCGCGCATGCTGGAGATCGATTTCCCGATCAGCGACCTGATCATCGATCCGCTGGTGCTGACCGTCTCCGGCTGCCAGGAATACTGCCCGCACTTGCTCGAAGCTGTTCGCACCCTGCAGTACGCCTGGGACCCGCCGCCGGCGATCTCCATCGGCCTGTCGAATGTCTCCAACGCCGTCCCGACTGAGAACCGCCCGCTGATCAACCGCGTCTACTGCGCCATGCTGATGGGGGTAGGCTTGCAGATGATGATTGCCAACCCGCTGGAAGAGGATCTAAAAGAGGTGATCCGCATTATCGAGACACGTGACGACAGTCCACCGCAATCGGTCGGCTGTATCTCAAGATCGCCGACCGGGTCACTAATATGGAAGAGCCGACCGTAGCAGACGTGGACCTGTCCGACCCCGAGCAGGAGAGGATCTGGAAGACGCTGCAGGTCCTGATGAACAAAGTCATCTACGCCGACGGCTACCTGTCGCAGTAGGTCTTTCCGCCAAAGACCAGATTAGTAAATAAAAGACCCCGCATACACCGGGGACTTTTATTTTTCTCTCCATCATTGTATGGATCACTCACTCAACACAAAGATCCTTCCCGCCGTCCCGTCGAGACGGATGCGCTGCCCGTCCCTCAATCTCTCCGTCGCACGGTGGACGCCCACCACAGCCGGGATGCCGAACTCGCGCGCCACGACCGAGCCGTGGGTCATCATCCCGCCGACTTCGGTGACCAGCCCGCTGGCTGCCATCATCAGCGGAGTCCAGCCGGGGTCGGTGCCGGGGCAGACCAATATCTCACCGGCTTCGATCTGTGTGCCGCGTGGGTCCAGGACCACGTGCACGACGCCCTCGACCACCCCCGGTGAGACTGGGCTGCCGGTGATCAGGTCTGCGCTGTCCGTTTCCACGCCAATGCCTTCGTAATAAGCGCGCCCGTCGCTGACTAGAACGCGCGGCACCTGCTTGCGGCGCTGCTCGCGCTGGTATGCCAGGCGTCGCTCTGCAACCAGTGCCTTCCAGTCACGGGTTTCGTTTCGAGAAAGCGCCTCCAATTCGGATACATACAGGTAGAAGAGATCGTCCGGGCGGGCGATCGTACCTGCGGCGGCAAATTCATCGCCTGCATCCAGCAATGCCGGGCGCGCAACCCCCATCATCCGTATCATCACAAACTTGGGGCTTTCGCGCGCTCCCATCAGCAGGCGGATGCGCCGTGCTGCCGCCCGGACCAGCTTTTCCTTTAGCCAGCCGCCATGCTGGCGGCGCGCCTGGGCAGCAAGCTGCTCTACCGCGGCGTGAGCGGCATCTTTGCCGCGCGCAAACTGCACCTCCAGATCGGATTCAGCATCCCGGTTCAGGTAGCTCTGCAGAGTGTGCATCACCGGGGCAGGGTCCTCCCGCCAGCGCGGTTGGCCGAAGTCGATCTCGCCCTGGCCGCGCATCCCGTAGCGCTGCATGAAGCTGGCAATTGCCTCTTGGGCGGTTGGGGGTAGGCTGCCGTTCAAATAGCTGCTCGCAAGCTGGCTGGCATCCGAAGTTCGGACGGCCTGTGCTGCCAGATCATCTCTGCGTATCTCCACAGCCGTATCCCACAGCGCCAGGTCCATCTCGGTGGTAACGTTTCCCGGCAGGCTGCGGGTTACCTCCAGGGCTGATGACCGGTCGTCAGCCGCCAAATTTGTAGAGCACGTTCAGCGACGCCATACTCGGCCCGAACATGGGTACGAATTCCGGCAGCAACAGGGTGAAGAAGGGGGCGATCCTCTGGCGGATGAAGCTGACAATGTTCGCCAGGCGTTCGAAACGGTCAGTGCCGGGAGCGATGCGTGCATCAGCAAGCACGGTTTCGGTCCTTGCATCGAACGCCGCCCGGGCTTTCTCCGGGCGTAGTAGATTGTATGCCAGCCGCGCCGCTACCGGCAGACCAAAGCGCGCCACACGAACCAGCGTGCGTGGACGAATTTTTCCCTTGCCAACCCGCATGTTCGGCTCATCCAGGAATGTTTGGATGATCTGCCGCGCGCTTGGCTCGACATAGTTAAGCGCAGGCATGAGTATGCGGCCCGCGATTGGGTTGCGGATAGCGTCGCTGAATCTGACCCAAATGCGCTCACCCGCTTCTTCGAATATCTTTACCTCATCGGGGTGCAGGTCGAGCCCGAACATACCTCCAGCACCGGCCGCGATATGTCTGACGACATCCCGACCGAGGGGAGTCATTGGACCCACCAGCCCTTGTATGCTGCCGAATGAGACCCACACCTGCAGCGGGTCGAAGGAGAGCTCAGGCACCGGGAAGAGTGATGTGATAGGGCGTGATTGCAGCAGATATACAGCGTCGTCTGTAATTGCCCATTCGATGTCCTGTGGGCTGTCGTACTCGCTCTGCACCTGCCTGCCCAATTCCACGAGCCGTTGGATTTCTCGCTCCGACAGGGTCTGCCTTTCGCCGGCTTGCTCTGCGACCGTTTCTACCCCGCCGCCATCCAGGCTGCGCGTGGCTAAGCTCTTCTCACCCAGGCTCTTGCTGATGATCGCGCCACTGAGGGCATTCACGACGTAGTGGTCCGGTTCGACCTGCCCGGAGACCAGCGCTTCACCCAGCCCGAAGGTGGCATCGATGACTGACTCGCGCAGCTGTCCGGTCAGCGGGTTGGCGGTGAACAACACGCCCGAGACCTCGCTCTGCACCATCTGCTGCACAACCACCGCCAGGGCGGTTACACCGTGGTCGATCGCATTGCGGGAGCGGTAGCCGATGGCGCGCGCCGTCCACAGGCTGCTCCAGCAGCCGACCACAGCCCGGAACAGGTCGTCTTCGCTGGTAATGTTCAAGAAGGTGTCCTGCTGGCCGGCGAAGGACAGGTCGGGCAGGTCTTCGGCGGTAGCCGACGAGCGCACTGCTACGGGTGCGCCATTTAAGCCTGCGTACGCTGTGAGAGTGGCGGATTTCGTCTCGGATGGTACCTGCCCGGCAGAAAAGGCGCTGCGGATCTGGGTGGAGGCGTTTTCGAGCTGTGCGGGGTCATCGGACGTGATACCGGAGATGGAGGTCTTGATGATTTTATCGAGCTGATTCTCCCTGACAAAGGAGCGGTACGCCTCGGTCGAGATGATGAAACCGGGCGGGACGTTGAACCCAGCGCGGCTCAGGCGGGCAAGATTGGCGCCTTTGCCGCCGGCGTTTTCGAGACTGGCATCTGTAGAGGTGAAATCGATCAGCATTGTTATCCACTCACCAGTCGATCGGCTTTCCATCCCTGAAGAAACCCCCGTTGGGTCCGCCATCCGGCAGGGTGGCTGCCCACACGATTGACTCAGCACCGGCAGCCAAACTGCGCGGCGCCCGGGATCCCCCCATATCGGTTCGCACCCACCCCGGGCATACTGCATTCACCAGGACGTTCTTGCCGCGCACGGCATCCGCGAGCATGATCGTCAGCCCATTGAGCGCCAGCTTGGACAGCCGGTAGGCAGTGTTGTAGCGGCTGAGACTGCCGACCTCCCCCATGCCGGATGATACATTGACCACCCGTCCGAAATTCTGCTCGACCATCGCCGGGATGAACGCCTGGCACAGCCGCTGAGCGCCCAGCGTGTTGGTCTGAAGGGTTAGCTCGATGACTTCCATTGAGACCTGCAGCACGGTTTGATCCGCATCGATGTAGATCCCGGCATTGTTGACCAGGACGTCTGCAGCGCCGAAATTCTTGGACACGAACTTGTGTAATCTCTGGATGCTCTCCGGGCTGGTGACATCCAGTGGGTGGTATGTCACTTCAGCGCCCTGACTCATGAGCATCTCGGTGGCTCGCTCGCCGGCTGTACGGTTGCGGCTGGTCAGGATCACGCTGTATCCTCGCTCGGAAAGCTGGCGGCAGGTCTCCAGACCCAGACCGCGATTTGCACCGGTGACAATGGCGGTTTTAATCGATTTCATCATTAATATGAGGCCCGGTGATGTGATTTACGCTTGGGGTAATTGCTGGGGCAATCGATTTGATGACGACAGATCTCAAGGATGGCCTCGGCCTGTAAGATAGCGTTGCTTGCCTGTTCTTCAGTATAATTATAGCATCCGTAATTTTATCCGGCGAGTGGACAATTTGTGGGTCATTGGGAGTTGCCGTGACAGGTGGTAGATTTGGGGGTGTTTTTCGGGCGAAGCCCGAAAAACACCCCCAAATAACCCCTGCACCACGGTGATTCCCATGGAGCCTAAATTAACCAGTTCTTAAGCCGCGATATGACGTTCGTCATTAGACAGGCGCTGCCGAATCTGCCATAATGGAAACATGAACAGCTATGGCAAATTCCCCAGGCGCATCACCCGGCGCGGCTTCCTCAAGTCGCTGCTGGCCTACGGGCTGGGCAGCGCTGCCAGCTTGTTCAGCCGGTCTGCCGGCTCCTCAGCCAGCCCACCCCTCTCCCCTGATCCCCCCTCGCCTGTCTATCTCCCCATGGTCGCCAACCGGGCGCTGAAGAACGGCGCCCAGGGGCACGTTGTACACATGCACGCTCCGGCGGTCACCAACTGGTACTTCTATACCGACCAGTACTACGGGCGCACCCAGGCTCCCGGCGTGCCCGGTGTAAGCCAGCCGGTGGTAGATGCTATGCTCGACCGCGGCTTGTGCGAGCTGCTCGGTCTGCCTACTGGCTCGGTGGGGGAGGCCTGGCGCCGCCTGACGCCGGATTACGTCCCCGGCGACCGGGTGGCTATCAAGGTCAACCTGAACAACTCCTTCACCTGCAGCACTACGACAACTGCGGTGGACGCCATCGCCCAGCCGGTCAATTCAGTTGTGCGCGGGCTCTTGCAGCGGGGGGTGCGCGAGGGGGATATCATCGTCTATGACGCCATCCGCTACTTCTCCGACCGGGTGTACAACGAGCTGATCAATAAGGGCGTGCAAATCCACGACGAGGGCTGCCGCGGCTACCCGGCCACCTTCAACAGCAGCGATCCGGACGCAGTGGTGCAGTTCTTCCCGCCCTCCGGGAGCCTGTCCACCGTGCGCCTGTGCGATGCGCTCATCGGGGCGAAATACCTGATCAACATGCCCATCCTGAAGGGTCACCCGCTGGCGGGGGTGACGTTGGGCTTCAAGAACCATTTCGGCTCCACCAACAACCCCGCCGGGATGCACGATCACGTCTCCACGTCTTACCAGCTCATCGATCAGTACGACGCGCTCGTAGATCTGTTCGCCAACCCTCATATCCGCTACAAGACAGTGCTGACCGTCGCAGACGGTATCTACGGCAGCCGGCGCTACCAGAACACACCGCCGCAGACGTGGGATACCTTCGGGGGTGCATCACCGTGCAGCCTGTTCCTGTCTACCGACCCGGTCGCCATCGACTGTGTGATGCACGACCTGCTCAAGGAAGAGCGCGGCTCCAGCCAGCCGGGAGTGAGCAACAGCTACCTGGAGCTGGCAGCCAATGCGGGTATGGGGGTTTACGAACGCGGCTATCCCTGGCAGATGCCTTACGGCAGCGGGTATCAGAAAATCGTTTACCAGCGGATTGCGATGTAAGGTTATTCTGGGCGATATTGGCTTAATTCTTCACGGTTGACTTTGCGTAAAATCTCTTCGAGCGGTCCATCCACGCTAAGGATATGATCGTGTAATACAGCGTTAATCAGTGTCTGGTAATTACCTCTACCCATTTCATCTACCTGGTATCGGAACCATTCGATAATATCATTATCCAGACGAATAAGGATGCGATCCATTCCAATTTCCCTTCGAGTCCGATGTTGTACCCACTATAATATGCACAAGGAAGAAATTATTGTTTCAAGGACCTCTCATGACCAAATCAACAACTTCTGGTGACCCCCTGCGCATCCTGATCCTGTTCGCCGATTACGGCTTCGGGCACCGGGCGGCAGCGCTGGCGCTGAAGGCTGCCCTGGAGCAGCTCTACGGCGACCAGGTGCTGGTGGAGATGCTCAACCCGATCGACGACCCGTCCGCGCCCGGCTTCATGCGCAAGGAGCAGCAGCGCTACGACCGGCGCGTGACCGAGACGCCGCAGCTCTACAAGCTGGGCTACGAGATCGGCGATATGGCCCTGACTGCCGACCTGCTCGAAAGCTCGATGGTCGTGCTGCTCTACGATGCGGTGCGCAAGGCGCTGAAGGGCTTCCACCCGCACGCCATCCTGTGCACCTACCCGTTCTACCTGCCGACCCTGTCCGGCATCTACACCCTCTCCGGCGAGTACGTCCCCGTGCTGACCGTGGTGACCGATTTCACCGACGTTAACCGGCTGTGGTTCAATTCGGTGGCGGAGCTGACCGCCGTGCCGACCGGGATTGCCCGCCAGCATGCCCTGGAGCGCGGTCTGGACCCGGAGAGCGTGCTCATCACCGGCATCCCGGTGATGCCGGCGATTGCTAACGAGACCCGCTCCAAAGTAGAGATCAGGAAAGAGCTGGGCTGGGACGCGGAGACCTTCACCCTGCTGGCGGTGGGCAGCAAGCGCGTGCGCAACCTGCCTGAGACGCTGCACGTGTTCAACCACTCCGGGCTGCCGCTTCAGCTCGCGCTGGTGGCGGGCGGCAATGACAGCTTATACAGCTCATTCCAGTCAACAGAATGGCACCACAGGGCGCATATCTATAATAAAGTGAGCAATATCCCCACCATGCTGCACGCCGCGGACGCCCTGCTGTGCAAAGCCGGCGGGCTGATCACCTCCGAGGCGTTGGCAGCCGGGCTGCCGCTGCTCTACGTGGACGTCATCCAGGGGCAGGAGACCGGCAACGTCGAGTACATCCTCGAGCAGGGCGCTGGCGAGCTGGCAACCGATCCGGTGGTGGCGCTGGAAACGCTCTTCCATTGGCTGGAGAATGATGGCGCGCTTCTCGAAGAGCGAGCGGCAAACGCCAGGCGCATCGCTTACCCGCAGGCGGCATTCGACATCGCTCGCCTGGTCTACGACGCCGCCGCTCGTGGCCCGCGTCCAGGTCGGAAAATCCCTCTTCGACCGCAAGCGCCTGACCGCCCTTCTGGACCGCTTCGATGTACCCTGGCGCTCCCAGGCAGATCAGATCTAGATTTTCATCAGTTTGGGATATTCGTTAATAATACTCTGCGTCGCTGCGGTTAAGTAAAAAAATTCCTCAGCGTACTCTGCGATCGCCACGGTTAATAATCAACCAAAACTCTGTGTACTCTGTGCTCTCTCTGGTGAACTAGTCTAATCATTCACCAAAAATTCCGCCCACAGCGGGTAGTGATCCGAGATGCGCCAGGAGATCTGGTCTTTCTCCAACCCACGCGATTTCAGCGCCACCTTCAGGAAATCGAACGAGCCGCCGCGGTTGTAATTCATCGACAGCGCCGGCACGCCTTTATCCCCCATGAACCAGGCGATCTGGTCGTAGAACTTGTCCTTCTCAGGCTCGAACGGGTCGCTGAAGATGGTGCGCGGCACCTTGTTCAGGTCGTCGGGAGTGAACAGCCCGGTGGATGTGAAAGCCTGGTAGAGCAGGTCGTCCTTGCGGTCGATGTTGAAGTCGCCCAGGGCGATCAGGTTGTGATCCCAGGAGTTCATATCGCGTGCCCACTCCGCCAGCCACTCGGCGATAGCTTGCACTTCCGGCAGGCGCTCTTCTGCGTTCTTGCCGTAGAGCACGTGCAAGGTCACCAGGATGAAAGTGCGTGTAGCCGACCGAAAGCTGACCGCGTAGGGCGTGCGGGCGAACTGTCGGCGTAGAGCCGCCGGGTTGATGCTGTCCAACTGCTCGGGCGGCACCACCAGCTCGCACGCCAGCCCGGAGATATTTACTTTGCGCTGGTCGAACAGGAACGCCATGCGCTCCCACGTCCCGGCGCTGCCCCTGGTCTCGTCGGTCAGGATCAGGCCCCAGTGCTCGTCACCGCCGATTCAGCAGTTTGAGCATGTGGCGCAGCGCCTTCAGCGCGCCGCGTACTTCCTGCAGAGCGATCACATCGAAGCGCGAGACGATCTCGCCGATGATGCGCAGCGAGTGCAGGTCGCGCTTGGGCGAGTCATCCGGCTCGGACTCCCATTTCTCGGTCAGGTCGCTGAAAGCACGGATATTCCACGTGGCGACCAGCACATTATGGTCCAGGACTTTGCGCGGGATGGTCTCATCCAGCAGGCTGCGCAGCTCAACCAGCTCGGCGGCGACATCGGGTGGGGGTGGGTCGGTGATTTTTGGCATAGGTGTAGTCTACAGGAGATTTATCCCTGCGTCAATTCTCCGGGGTGGCTGCAGGCGGCATGCCCCGAATTGCAGCTGCCGGAACGCGCTGGAGCAGCAGATAAACGGCTGTGCATAGGCCCAGCAAGGCGATAAATCCGCCCACAATATATACCGCCTGCGGGCTGATGCTCATGAAGGCGTAGCCAGCCCACAGCGGTCCGAAGATCAGCGCCAGGCTGCGGGCGGATTGGTAAGTACCCAGAAGCTGGCCGCGGTTTCCTTGCACCGCCGTAAAGGGTCAGCATCGACTGCATTGCAGGCTGGCTGACGCCTTGACCGAAGGCATACGGCGCGAACAGCAAAGTGACCAGGATGGCAGAGTCGATGGTCGCGATCCCGAAGAAGGCTGACCACCAGCGATACCTGCCCGAGCACAAGCAGCCGCCGCTCTCCGAGCCGCTTGACCAGCGGTTTGAGCAGCGCCAGCTGGGTGAGCACCTGCATGATGCCGTTGAAAGGTCAGCATCAAGCCGATATACAGCTGCACGCGCTCCTGGTACTGCTGGTCCGGAGAACAGCACCCGGTCAGCGAAGAGTGAGAAGGTAGCCGGTAGGGCTGCGAATGCCAGCGAGCTGAGGAAGGCCACCATCAGCACCAGCAGGATCAGGCGGTTTCCGAGCAGCTCGCTCAGCGGGATACCGCGGCTGAGCGGTTTTCAAAAGTCTCGAAGCGCTCTTCGGGCGGCAGCGACTCTTGCAGCGTGAAGATGGTCAGCAGCAGAGTGACTGTGGTGATCAGCGCCGCGCCGATGAAAGGCGCTACTACGCCGTAGTTGCTGAGTATGCCGCCGAAGGCTGGTCCGAAGATGAAACCCATCCCAAAAGCCGCCTGCACCAATCCCAGACCCTGGGCGCGGTCCTTCTGGGCGGTGATATCGCTCATATACGCCTGGGCAATGGTCAAATTTCCCCCGGTGATACCATCCAGGATGCGGGCGATGTACAGCATGATCATCCCCCCGCTGATCGCCAACCCCATACCCATGCTGTCGATTGCAGCACCAAGCGGGCGAGCGAAGATAAAGAGCAGGAAAGCCACAACCGTACCTGCCTGGCTGATGATCAGCAAAGGGCGCCTGCCGTAGCGGTCGGAGAGCCGCCCCAGCCAGGGGGCAGCCAGGAACTGCGCCCCGAAATAGGCGGTCGATAGCAGTGTGATCTGCAATATACTGCCGTTGAACTCACCCTCCGCGAACAGCGGCAGGATGGGGATGATCACCCCAGCACCGAGGATATTGGTGAATACGATCAGCAGGATCGGGAACGTGCGCCGGGTAATTAATCCCACCCTGGGCTGCCTGTGCAGCTGTCAATTACTCTCCATGGGAGCTAAGTATATCATCGTGATGGTTGGATTTTCTCCTCTCATCCGGTATAATTCCTTGGATCAGGAGAAGAGAGCCAATGACCAAGTCTATTCACGTCATCGCCAATCCCGCTTCCGGGCAGCCGGAACCGGTGCTGAGTACGCTCAACTCGGTCTTCAGAGAGGCCGGTTGGGACTGGGATATCTCGATCACCAAGCAAAGCGGGGATGCGAAACGGCTGGCAGGGCATGCAGCGCGAGAAGGTGCGGACGTCGTCGCAGCTTACGGTGGCGACGGCACGGTCATGGAAGTTGCCATGGGTCTGCGTGCAGGCAGCACCCCGCTGGCGATCCTTCCGGGCGGCACCGCTAACCTGATGGCGGTCGAGCTGGGCATCCCCAAGAACCTGGCGGAAGCAGCCGGGATTGCCGTCAGCCAGACCAGCCAGGTGCGCCAGGTGGACATGGGCAGGCTGGGTGAGGAGCACTACTTCCTTCTGCGGGTGGGGATCGGCTTCGGGGCGCGCAAAGTCCAGTACGCCGACCGGGCTATGAAGGACAAATACGGCATCCTGGCTTACACCCTGGCCGGGTTGAAAGCGCTGAAAGACCAGAATAAAGCCCATTTCAGGCTGGAGATTGACGGTCAGGTACACGAGGTCGATGGTTTGTCTTGCCTGGTGGATAACGCCGGTAATATCGGGTTGTCCGGGATTGCACCAGCACAGGATATCAGCGTCAGCGATGGTCTTCTCGACCTGATCATCGTGCGCAGCAGTGCTTTTGGGAACCTGCTCACGGCGGGACCGAAACTGTACGAGACCAGCGCCAAAGACGAGCTGATGTACCACTGGCAGGCGAAACACATCCGCATCGAAACCAGCCCGGTCGAGCCTGTGCAGGTGGATGGCGAGCTGGCGGGCGATACACCGGTCGAGATCGAGGTCGTTCCGCAAGCGGTCGGCGTGCTGGTGCAGGGGTGAAGAACGCGCATGACGGCAGAGATGGCTAACTCGAGCCCCGACATATCACAGATCACCGACTATCTCTACTTATCGGCTTGGCCGGAGGGCGAGCACGCCGATGAGATCCGCGAGCTGGGCATCCGCCTGATCCTGTCCATGCACTGGGGCAGGCCTTCGCGTTCGTTAGGGAAGCCGCCGCTGCAACTGCTGTGGCTGCCGACCCTTGACAGCCCATTCACCCCGATGCCGATCGCTTCGCTGCAGCGGGGGGTGGAAGCAGCCCTGCCGATCATCCGCGAGGGCGGGGGTGTTCTGGCGCACTGCCGCTACGGCATCCACCGCAGCGCAGCCATGGCGTGCTGTGTGCTGATTGGGATGGGCTACACGGCTGAGGAAGCGATGCGGCTGGTGAAGGATAAACGCCCGGTCGCAGACCCGAAAATCTGGTACATCCGTAGGCGGATTGAGAAGTTCGAGCAGCACTGGAGCAGCGATCAGTCGTAAAATAAGAACCTGACCCGTTTCTCCATGCTCCTCGACAGCTTCGGAAATTCTGGCCGGTTTATGCGCCAGAGTGGAGGCTTATCTATCGCCGCGTGCGTCAGCCTGGCGTGCCTCTTCTTATCGTTTCGATGTGCTAACCATTCGTTCTATCCCCCGTGACGACTTCTTTCTCCTTAGCTTCGATCGCCAGGTGAAGAATTTGGAGAAACTCGTCCAACGGGACGCGATGGACTCGTGCAGCCCATTTGACAGTGAGCGCTTTTGCTGCCAGCAGCCGAAGCGAGTATCTTCCAACGCGTTTGACACCGAATAATTCCATCACCTCGGCGATGTCGCCATATTCTTCCAGGATGGCGGAGATATGGGTGTCCTCGGTTATTTCCATCGTTCTAACCATAAATATTCGCTGCCTTACCGAGCTACAAAGTAGCTGGTTCTCTTATTGGGTCTCGCTTTCTTTCTTCAAGTCGAAATACGCGGCTACTCCTAAAGGAGCCAGAACAAGGAAAGTCGCCAGTACACCGTGAATAATGTAGATGAGGGTTTCGTTCATGGTAGATCTCCTGTGATATTGGTGGTGTGATCGATCTTTAGTTTACACAGGGTTTCACATCTATTCAACGACATTTGTCGGTTTTTGATTATCCTGGGCCTGATTTTATTCAACCACCTGAGCGATAGCCTTCAACCCCTCTTCATCCAGGATTTGGATCTGATGGCGGGTCACCCGGATCATGCCTAGCTCGGACAGCTTGCGCAGCGCGCGGTTGAGCACATCCGGCACGGTGCCTAATTGAGTAGCAATCTCAGATTGCGTTGCCCAGCGCCTACGCTGCACTGCATTTCCCTCTGCCTGTTCAAGAAGGAAGCGAGCCAGCCGCGCTTCCACCGAACGCAATGACAGGTCCTCCACCAGGCGGATCAAGTGCTGCACCCTTCCCGCCAGGTCTTCGATCACAAGTTTTGCCAGGCGCGGCTCTTCGTCCAACAAGCGCGAGATTGCATCTGGGCGCACTATCCAGACGACGGATTCTTCCAACGCGATCACGGTGGCCTGATTTGGTGCGCCTGTGAATACGCTGATGGCATTGAATGTCTCCCCCGGTCCCAGTGTCTGGAGCGCTTGCTCACGTCCATCCACCCCGATCTTGACGGCTTTCAACCAGCCGCGCTCGATAATGTACAAACCCCGGCAGGGTTCTCCTTCGATGAATACGACCTGATCCTGGTCAAAGACGCGCCGGATTGCCGCCTGAATTACCGAGTTCAGGGTATTCGAATCTAACTCGGAGAAGTATGACACCCTCTTCAGGATTGTGGATGCATCGCTGTGAGATTCACTGCTGCTCATAGGGACCAATTCAGACCGATTGTACTATGCAGGTTAAGATATGACAAATTCACGATCTACGGATATGCATGGCAATTGCAAAGTTTTGCGCGGTTAATGACTTAAGTCGTTTACCACCCAGCGAAGATCCTATATACTCGCACTGCTGGAGCTGTTTCAGCCATAACCGGGAGAGAGAGCATGAAAATTAATCTTAACAAAACCGCCTCCATCCTGGCCTTCATCATCGGCAGCATGGCAATCATTGCCGGTGGGCGAGTGCTACTGGGAGAATACCCTGGGTATTACGTTATCAACTGGCTACCGGTCTATAACTACACAGTCGGGATCCTAACTGTTAGTATCACTGCTGTCCTCATATGGATAAAGCATAGGTTAGCCCTGCCCGCAGCCATGGTGACTTTTAGCGTTCACGCCCTGGTGTTGCTCCTCCTGCTGACAGCCTTTCGTGAGGTTGTCGCCCCAGAAAGCATCCTGTCCATGGCGATACGGCTGATCGTTTGGGGTATCATCCTGGGATTGATGTTTGCCCAATCGCTCAAAGATAAGGCTCCTGATGAGACCGACCCGGCGCAGGTTTGAATAACGGAAATCACTCTATGACAGGCGAAGAGGTATTTTATATGACAAAGTTCCTGAGCAAATGGCTGCGTAAATTCCACCGTTGGATCGCAGTACCGACCGCGTTGATCATCCTGGTGGCAGTTGCTATTAAATTGTTTGGCAGTTCCCAACTCGTAGCTAACTGGGATCAGATCGATAAGATCCCCTCTCTATTGATGCTGGTTATGGCGATAAGTGGGGCATATTTATTCCTTCTTCCGTACATCGTTAAATGGCAAAGGAAACATAAAAATTGATGTGATTATCCCCAAGATCTCCGCTTAGGGCATTGTTAGGGGTAATCTCTAACCTATTTCAGCTTGTTATATCGCGATCAAGGCCACTGCAGCCAGGCACAATCCCACCCCCAGCCACTGGGTGGGGGATAATTCCTCCTTGTTGATCATCCTGGATAGCAGCACCGTCCCCGCCGGGTACATGGAGGCCAGCACTGCTGCCACGTCCAGGCGGGTGAGCTGCTGCGCCACCAGGTAGAAGGCATTGCCGCCGGCGTCCAGCAGCCCGGCGATCAGCGCCAGCCAGACCTCCTTGCGCGCCCCGGCTCTCAGACGGGCAGTGAATACGATCAGGGTGGTCAGCACGAGCTGCACCGCTTTGGTGACCGCCAGCGGGCCGAAGATGGCGCCATCGGAGACCTGCGCCAGGGTCACGAAGAAGCCCCCGAAGAAGATGCCGGCAGTCACCGCCAGCCCGATGCTGCGCAGGCGCGCCTCTCCATCCACCTTACCGCTGCTGGAAGCCAGCCAGATACCCGCCAGCCCGAGCATAAATCCGAACATCTGGGGCAGCCCAGGAAGTCCTTCTAAGAACGCCCCCACAACGACCGGCACGCCCGCACCCACCACACCTGCAGTGGGGGAGACGATCGCCGCGTCTGCCCTGCGCCAGCCCGCGGTACAGGAATACCAGCCCCAGCCCGCCTGAGATGCCTGCGATGGCTGCCCAGGCGGCGTCAGAGCGGGATGGCAGTCCTTCGCCCACTAGCAGCACCAGCAGCAGGGTAACTCCCAGTCCGGAGATCGCCGCCAGCGCCAGCACGAGGAATGGACTGCTGCGCCGGGAGGCAAACCCGCCGCTGAAATCGCTCCCGCTCCAGGCTGTAGCAGCTGCAAGAGCCATCAGCACGCCCGGCAGTTGGATGAATATGGCTGGCATCAGATATATCAGGAACTACCGCCTCGCCGCCCGGGCAGTCGCACGCGCCTAGCCCAGCCTTTGAACGATTCCCAGTAAGTGGGCTTTACTTCCGGCTCGGCTGGCAGGGGCGGCGGCTCGAGGATCTTGCGGTAGGCGTAGCGGAAGATGATATTTCCGGTGGCGATCACGGGCGTTGCCAGCAGCGCACCCAGCACGCCGAATGCCATCGCCCCGGCAATCGTGCCGATGAGCACGATGACCGGCGGCAGGTTGACGGCATCCCCCATCACCTTCGGCACCAGGAACTGGTTCTCGATGAGTTGGATCAACACGTACATCCCTAAGACCAACAGGGCGAAGACGATTTGGTTGATGGCAAAATGTGTCGATCCGAAGAGCAGTGCCAGCAGCACCGCTGGTATCGCCGCCAGGGTGGGGCCGACGCTGGGGATCAGCTCGAAAATCCCGGCGATGATGCCCAGGAAGAGCGCCTGCGGCACACCCAATATGGCGTTGCCCAGCGTCGTGACTGTGCCGATGATCAGCATCAGCAGCAGCTGCCCGCGCAGGAAGGATGTCCAGGTCTGGCTGATCTCCCCCATCAACGAGAGCAGCTCGGGCTTGTAAGCCTCCGGCACCAGGTCGGGGTACCAGCCGGAGGCATGCCGCGCCGCCAGCGACATCTGCAATGAGATCAATAAGGTGATCACGATGCTGACCAGCAGCGTTACCACTGGCCCCAGGATGTTAGCCAGGGTGACAAGCGTCCCGGCGAGCTGCGGCACCAGGCTTGCCAGAGTGATATCCTGCACAGGGAAAGGCAGCTGCGCCTGCTCGGCATAGTTCACCAAGGCGCTCCTCACGGCAGCCAGCACCGGTCCCAGGGCTGTTTGCAGCACCACGTTGCCTTGCAGACTTGCGATGAGTTGCTCCAGACCGGAGACCGCATTGCCTGCCAGCCCCTGGTAGTCGAAATCGATGAAAAGGTTGATGGTATCCAGCAGGCTGGGGATGACCAGCAGCAGACCGGCTGCAAGGGCGAGCATGACCAGCACATAAGTGACCGCAACCGCCCTACCCCAGCTCATGCGCCTGCTCAGGGAGTGGATGAGCGGATTGATGAATAGTGCCAGCACGGCGGCGGTGATGACCATCGGGATCACCCCCCGCCCGATATAGACGATTACCAGCGCCGCCAGGAAAAGGAACACGCCGACGATGTACTTGGTGGGCGTGGTCCAGGCTGAGCTGGGTGGCAGCACCGGCTCGTGCCTGGTTTGCCCGCCGGTTAGGGTGGGTCGGGGTGATTTTTCGGGTTGGCGCTCAGGTTTGTTTGCCAGATCTGTGCTGTCCGGCTCGCCCTCCTGCGACTGGATAACTGCTGGCGCAGATGGTGCCAGCCGGCGTAACAGCACTGCGAAGACTGACACAGCAACACCTGCCAGCGCACCTATAGAAAAAGCCGTTATCCGGTCAGAGTCTGTTTGATCAGCCATACAATTCTATCGTTCCAAGTAGATATAACCCTAATTCCCACGGCTGGTTTCGGTTTGGTATTACAAAGGAAATGGGCGAGCGGCAATTCCGCTCGCCCATTGAGAAACCTAAGAGTAATCTGCCCTATCGCCTGATCAGGGGAAGGTAGAGCAGCTGGAAGCTGGCGCTGGTCGTCCCGCTGGCTTGCTCTACAAGCACGCTGTCCAGCCCGGATGCTACATCCAGGGTGAAGGTGTCGCTGAAGATGGCAGCTTCGCCTGCAGGGAGCAGCGGGATAGTTACCTGCACGGTGGCTGTATCCGATCCCCCGGGACCGATCGCAAGGGTGGGAGCTACGGTTGTGGGCCAATTGTTGCCTGTTACCGAGAGTGCGAAGGTATCGGTGTAGTTGCCGGTATTGGTGACCGTATAGGTATAGTCGACCGTACCACCCGGAAGGCCGTTCTTGTTCTGGGAGGATGGTGTGAGCTGCATCGCAGGTGTAACCAGGGAGCGAGTCGTGCCGGTCACCTGCAGCACCTGGCTGGGGTCGCCGGTAGAGGCGGCGGTGAGTAAAAACGTATCGCTCACGTCCAGGTTGTCTGGCACCACTGCCGGCGTATCGACGTGCACTGTGATCGTTACCGTGTCTCCGGAGCTGACGTTGATGGTCGATGAGCCCATAAGGCTCGTCGTCCAGGCGTTTCCACTCAGGCTGAGATCGTAGCTATCCGATAGTCCCAGGTTGATCAGCGTGAAGACATAATCGACCCCGCTTAGTGGCAGTGTGGTCTGGCTCTGATCGGTGCCTAACAGGGCATAGTAGCCCGGTGCGCAGCTCTGCACGGTGACGTCATCGATATCCCAACCGGGGCGAGAAACGGAAGTATCCGTCCCCAGCCGGAAGCGGAAATTCACAGACTGCCCGGCGTAGGCGCTGATATCGGCGATCGAATCCAGGTAGGACTGCGGGTTGGTGCCGCACCAGGCGTCCAGCCCGGCGAGGGGATTGCCGAAACTGGCCGATACCGGTCCATCGTACGGATCGGTGAGCAGGTTTGCGTTCGGCACCTGGGTCCAGCTCGAGCCGCCATTCGTGGATACTTCCAGGATCCCGCCGTCGAAACATCCGCCGGCCCGGGTTTCCATATGCTGGTAGTTCCAGAACGAGAGCGTGAGTGGGTCCTGCCCGGTGGGCAGCGCGACCGCCGGAGAGACCAATTGCTGGTCGGATACGCTGGCGGGGTTATCGGCATGGAAGGCGTAGCTGCCAGCGTGTGGGTTGGCGGTGGAGAGCGCCCAGGTATCGCCCGTTCCGCCGTGGGTCCAGCCCGCGGCGCCGGATTCGAAATCATCGCTGTACTCCACCGTGGGGAAGGTACCCAAGGGGCATGATCCCGGAAGGCTAAGCGGTTAAGAAAGCGAACGGCAGCGAATACCCCCCGGTGCCGCAGGAGTTGCTGGAGCTCACCCGCCAGTAATAGAATGTACTGGGGCTCAGTGCTGTCCCTGCGGTATGGCTGGTGGTAGCCAGCCCGGTGGCGCTGTAAACGATATTGTTGAATTGGCTGTCGCTGGCGACCTGCAGGTCGTAAGTGCCGCCCTGGCTGGCCGCGCTCCAGGTGAAGGTCGGTTGCAGATCCACGTTGGTCGCCAGGTTGGTCGGGGAGAGCAGGCCCGGCGCGCCAGGTGCGGCATCGAAGAGGTCCAGGGTTACGCTGATGACCTGAGTGCTGGTCGGTGCCAGGCCGGTGACCGCGATGGTATAGCTGCCGGGCGCGGCTGCGCCGGTATTACCGACTGTGAAAAGGCTGCTGTTGGGCGGGGTGACCGGATTGAGCGAGAAGCTGGTGGTCGTGCCGGCCGGCTCACCCGATGAGGACAGGGTGACCGGATCGGTGAAGCCAAGGATCGATCCAACGTCGATGGTGTAGTCCGCATCAGCAGGCTTGCATACCGCCTGGCTGGTGGGCGTGGCGTTCAGAGAGAAGCCTGACGACCCGCAGGATGGGTACTTGAATGCTCCGATGCGCAGCTGCCAGCCGACGCTGCTGGTGGTGGGCACCCACTGGTTGACGTACCAGAAGGTGCAGTCATCCACCGGGTCGACGTTCATGGATGTGTAATCACCCCAGCGCTGCGAGCCGGTCTGCGAGCCGGTGCCGTTGACGATCGAGGCTTCGCCCTGCGGCATGGTGCCCAGCGGGTCGGATGCCAGACGACCGGTGTACCATACGCTGGGGAATGTAGTTGTGCCATTCGATGCGCTGTAGCCCAACGCCATATTGCCGCTGTTATCCATGGCGATGCTGCCCATCCAGCGGTGGATGCCGTCGCTCACACCCGGAGCGTATGTGCCTTCCTGGTAGATGACCGGGCTGCTGTTCGGGCTGCGGATCTCCCACCAGCGGATGCCAGCGATGTTGGGTGCTGCTTCGACGGCCTGGTTGGTGACCAGCGATTCGTGGGTGCCGTAGTTGCGGTAAGCCAGCCGCCACAGCGGTCGCTGGCGGTAGGAAAGGATATCCACCTTGTTGGTCGTACCTGGCTGCGGGATGCAGTCGCGCGAGCCCGGCGTAGCAGGGGAAGATCGTGTCGTAGGCGGCGATCGGGATGGTGTTCGCCAGGACGAAAGTAGAATTCGGCGGAGTGGTGAAATCGGCGGTGAACTTCCACAGCGTCAGGGCGTCTTGCGGCGCGCCGTACGGCCCGCCGTTATCCATCGAGCCGACGAAGTAGTTCGGGCTGTTAGGCGGCGGCAGGGTGCTGCCGTCCAGGTCGGAGGGCAGCAGACCGTCGCCGATGTTGAAGGCACCGCCTGCGGAAGCAGTCGTAACCAGGAAGGAGATCACCTGCGGTGCCGGGTTGCCGGCGATCAATTGGGCGCGGTTGATTGCGTACGCGCCCATTCCAGCGAAATTGGCTCCGGCGAATTCACAGCGTGCTGATATACAGCGCGTCTGGCCAGACGCCGTACTTGGGGTAATCCGGGAAGTTGGTGCCGGTGCTGATCGCGTAGCGGTAGTATGCGCCGGTCGGGTCGCCGGAGGTGGAGACTGCCACAGCAGTTGAAGTAGGTCGGTCCGCTGGCGGTGAATTGGGTCAGGAACCAGCGGTCGGCAAGCTGGTCGTACACCACGATCGGATCGCCGGAGTTGTCCGTCTCGCAGTCCCCGCCGAAACCAGCCCACAAGGTATTGTTCGCTAGCGGGCCAAGGAGTGAAGTGCCGGACTTGTTGAAGACCTGGAAAGACAGGTTGCTCATCGCCACGTAGTGGTTGGGACCGACGTCACCGACCGGGTCCGGCGGTGAGACGTTGTAAACGTTTGGCGGTCCGTTGAAGCTGATGCTGGGGGTTGGTATGGCCTGCGGTCCATCGATCGAGGTCTGGACGACCGGGTCGATGTCCTGTGGTCCTAGCGGTCCTTCCAGCCCGCTGGGCAGCTCCGGAAATTCGTATCCCTTGGGAATACTGATCTCCACCGGGGCGATATCCCGCAGCGGGGGCGAGACATCGAATTTCACCACCGGGCTGAGGCCGCGGTAGATGCTGGTTGTGCCGTCACTCTCTTCTTTCGTCTGCGCAGCAGGCGAAGCCTGGGCTGCCTGCAGACCGAAAAGAAGACTGCCCATGATCAGCAGACCGAGGGCAGTTAAACCGATTATTTTCCTTGTTCTCATCCAGGTAAAGGCGTTCACTAAATCCTCCCAAATAGGTTATATCACTCTGATAGATCGCATTATATAGCATTTGTTATGAAATTGCTAGATCGGTTGATGTCTCAATCCATCTCCGCAGGCAGCGAATCTTCCAGGGAGCGTATTGCTGCCTCGAGAGCGCTGCGGGTGGTCCCTGCAGTATTCAGCTCGGGATCTGGCTTGGCGAGTAGGAGGTCGAGGTAATCAAGAAATGCTAGGCGTGTCTCGAGGGGCAGATCAGCCAGGGGCAGCCCGGACTGCAGCGTGTTGATATTTGCCATCAAGCTGGCATCCAGAAGTTTTAGGTTTGCCAGTGCCAGCTCCAGGTAAAAGCGCAGCGCCCGCCGGTTGGCTGCCTGGCTTTGCGAAGCTCTGCCCTGAATCTGATGCATCTCCCCCGCCTCTTTGTACAGCTCGGCGACCAGCACCAGTCGCTCGGTGTCCAGACCGTTTGGCGTGTCTAGCATGCCCAGCACTTTGTCATCCTCGAGCTGCTCCAGAAGGCCGGCGCGCAGCCCCAGCAGGGTCTCGAGCGCCTGGTCGACCGCCTGCAGTGCTTCCTGGTGCTGGCCGGATTCTTTCAGGCGCAGCAGCTGGCGCAGGATCGCCACGGCGATATTGATCTGGCGCAGGATGAAGTCTTCTGTGTACATTATAGGAGTGCTTCAATCTCGTCGATTTTGGCTTCCAGGGCGGTTTGTGCTCTGCGCTGCTCTTCCAGCAGTGCCTTTAGTTCTGCCAGCCTGGCTTTGGGGTCGTTTGAGCTTCCAGAATCTGCTACCGGGACGTTCCCCTGCCTTACATTTCTAGGTGTCAGGAAGATATTCGACAGGTAGCCAGTAAAGGTGCCGAACAAGGCTACCCCGGCGAGCATGGTGACCATCCCCAGCAGCCGACCCGTGTTGGTTACCGGGTATCTATCGCCATAGCCTACGGTGGTGATGGTGACGAAGGTGTACCACAGCCCATCCCAGGCGGTGCTGATATTGCCGCCTGGGGAGACTGCCTCGATCTGTACAATAGCCATCGCGCCGAACTCGAGCACCAGGAAGATCAGCAATACCAGGGTGATAAAAGCGCTCTGAGCACGGTTTTCGCGGTAGACTTGCAGCAGCTTCTGGGAGCCATCCTTGCGCATAAGTCGAAGGGACCGTACGATACGAACCACGCGCAGCAGCTTAAACAGCGGATTTGGAAAACTGCCCAACAGATCTGCCCACCCGTATTGGCGGAGGAAATAGGTCGTTTTCGAATCGGCAGTGAGTAAACGGTAGAAAAAATCGCCTAAGAGTATCACAGTCAAGAACCCATCCATCAAGTAGATTACATCCTCTACGACAGGATTGGGGATCAAGTAGATCAGCAACAAGTTGATGATCGATAAGATCGATAAACTTGCTATGAAAAGCTCATAGGTTGAATTTTTCAGCTCGCGGTTTGTGTTCTCCATGACGACCCTCCTGGTTTAGGCGATTATTACCGGGAATCCGAACTGATTTTACCAGCGATGAACTGGATGGATGTGTCTTATTCCCCTACGCGTTATTCAACCGTTCGAACATGGCCCGGGTCACCTCGGCGACCCCCTGCACGGCGTCTTCGAAGGCGGCCTGGTTCTTACGCGAGGGCGTGTGGTAGCCGCTGACCTTGCGCACGAACTGCAGCGCGGCCAGGTAGAGCTCATCGTCCGTCGGCGGGCGCTCGGGTTGGCGGAGTTGTTTGATGTTGCGGCAAATGTTCGTTTCCTTTATATAAAATGTGATATGTCGTCTTGCCCCCCAGGATTGGAGATCAAGATCTGCTACGGCGGTTCGACGAACACGTCATCGATCTGAGCCGTGCCTGTGGCACCTTCCTAACGCAGGTTCACCAGGGTGCGGGTGAAATCAGCATCTCTCAGAATGGAGGCGTTTTCGGGAAGATAGGTGCCGATCGCTGCCCCATCGACCAGGCAGGTCACTTCCATCGTCTCCGGGTCTATGACCAGCTCGAGCTTATACCAGTTATTGAACCATCCCGCTGCGCTGGACTGGTAGAACAGCTCATCCTGGTTCCCGCTGTGGCGTTTGACGATGAATATATGTCCGAATTGTTCGCCGTCTGCTGCCTGGTCGGTGTCTTTTACAGCCAGGTACAGCCGGCCCTGGTCGTCGAGGATGCCGTGCCCGGAGAAATACAGCACCACATAGCCCCTACACCACGGTGATTCCCAGAGAGCCTAAAAATCTCTGCGATCTCTGCGCACTCCGCGGTGAAATATTTTTATTCCAGCCGGAAGCTCTCCCCACGGGAAAATACCCTCTTCCTATCCCCTTTGACCAGCGTCACCTGCCCTTTGCCGGATACCGTCCAGGCCCCCTGCTCGCCATCAGAGATGGCAGCGGTCTGCTCCTCGATGCCGATCAAGGCGACCTGCGGTAGAGCCGCTTGCAGCCGCTTCACCCAATGGCGCCCAAAGCTGCTGTAATGCGGCAGCACGCAGGCGTCTGGGACCAAGTTCAGCCCCTCCAGCAGCTCGTTCGAGTATGGGTCGAAGAAGTGGCTGCACAGCACCATCGCCCCGGCGCTGCTGCCGGCGATCACTGCGCCTTCCCGGTGAGCATCCAGGATGACCTGCCAGGCGTGGCTGCCCGCCAACGAGCGGTACAGGTGGGTCGGGAAGCCGCCCAGCAGGTAGATCAGCCGTGTATTGCGCAGCTCGGCGACGATATCCTCCCGGTCGGCGGAGGCGCGGTCGATCAGCTCCAGCGAAGCGACATCCTTGGCCCCAAGCTTTTCGAACCAGCGCACGCCGTTATCCCCGGCGTGGATATGGTTGTTATCCGGGGCGGCTGCGGCGGGGATAATGCGCACCGGCACGCCCGCGCCGCCCGCCAGGTATATAGCGCGCTGGTCGGGGAAGACCATTCGCCCGCCGAATTCAGCCCCGCCTGCCAGAAGGATGTACCCGCTCATGGGCTGATTATAATCCCTTCAGCAGAAGCTCATGCAGCGCCTGCGCCAGCGTGACCAGCTTGCCCGGATCGACGTACTCGATGGTATCGCCCTCGGTGTGGGTGATCAGGCTCATCATCTCCGCGACCATATTGGAGGTGACCGCCACTGCTGGCACGCCGTTCAGGGCGAAGATCATATGGTCGCTCTGGTACCACTGCTCGCCAGCTGCGATACCCCGGAATGCCGAAAGGCTATCGCTCACCGCCTGCTCGAGCTCCGGCGGGCATTCGTAGAATGAGAACTCGTTGATCCCCTTAATATAGCCGACGTCGTCCAGGTTGATGGCGACTTTGATCTCATCCAGCCGGCCTTTGTTCTCCTGCAGGTACAGGATCTCGCCGCCTGCCTGGTAGTTGTCTTCCCCGTTGATCGCCACCAGCTCGATGCCCTGCTCGCCCTGGTAATCTTTCAGCAGCTCCGCCAGCAGCAGCACGACGACTGTGCCGGTGGCGTTGTCGTTCGCACCCGGCGAGCCCAGCTTGCTGTCGATATGCCGCGCAGACGACGATTTTCCGCCCGCCTGGGGTACCTTTCCAGGCGTTGACGTTGGACGCAACCGCCGGGATCCGCTCGGCCTGGATGGACAGCTCGATCTGCTGCCCGGCAAACGCTGCCAGGCGTACCCCGTCCACGTCTTTGATAGATGCCGAGGGGACGCTGAAATCGCCGTCCTCGAAGACCGGGAAGGGGTACTGGCTGCCCACCATGACCGGATCGCGCCCGGTAGCGGTGATGACGCCCAGCGCGCCGCCCTCTTCCAGGCTGCGGTAAATCGCCTGGTGCTCCTCCGGGTTGAAGAAGGGGAAGTTTTTCGGCATGAGCTGCCCCTGGACCAACTCACCGTGCAGGAGCACGATCACCCCGTTCTGGTCCAGCGCCTGCAGCTCTGCCAGCGTGCCTGCCAACGCCAGCGGGGCGCTCACTTCGCAGCCCAGGGTGAACGGGCTGGGGTATGCTTCGTAGCGCTCCCCACCCACAACAAGGCGCACCTCCCCGTGCGTCCAGTCGATACAGTCGAACTGCGGCGTGTGCGTCTCCCAGCCGAACTCTCGCACAACCCGGGCGAAGTAATCCGTCGCCTGGTGGTTGAATGCCGTCCCCACACCACGGTGGGGCAGGTCCACGCACAGGCGTCGCAGGTGCTCGGTAGCGCGTTTCGTTAGATATTGGTTTTCCATTACCCCTCCGAATTTGAAATTATTGGAAATTAGAAGACCTGATGGGTATCTATGACTGCACTTGGGTGGAATGTACTTCCCAAGCTGATGGTAGCCTGGTAATTTTACCAGCAACTAAATGTGTCAGATGTGTTGGATAAGATATCTTTGATCGTAGAGATTGCTTCGCATCCCCTACTTATAACTGGTTCAGAACTGGATGCCCAGCAGGCTGGCGATGACGCCGATCTCGCCTAGGTGCTGGTATGGGTGGGTCAGGCAGAAGTTCAGCAGGCACTTGCCTTTCGTCCAGCCGGTATATAGCGCCACCAGCTCCTCGCCCTGCGAGTGCGCCAAACCGTCCTCGAGCACGATCTTACGAACCTGCTCCTGCCCTAAAGTGCCTTCCAGATCATCCGGGTCGAGCTGCAGGACCGCCTCGCGGGTGCGCTCGTGGACAGCCATGCTGTACTCGTGCAGCGCTGCCAGATCGATGCGCCGGTCAAGGTCGTCCACCTCGCTGAACGTCATGCCGGTGCCGTAGTGACGCCAGGGTATCTTGATCTTTTCCATCCAGCCACCCTCATCCAGCACTTGGGGGCGGTCGATGACGAAGCGGTTCAACCCCCCATCCTCCACCCGGGTGAGGTGCCACAGGTTCCAGGCGATCGAGTTCACGCCTGGGTGCGGTCTCTGGCGCATCAGGTCATCGGGGATAGTCTCCCATGTCCCCGCCAGCCAAAAGTCATACAGTACGTCATAACGTTGAAGGTATAGGTTGGCAAAATCCATTGATATCTCCTAACAGATTCTCTTAACAACTCCGCTGCCCAGATCATAGATCCCCCCCACGATCTGCAGCCTGCCATCCGCCGCCTGGGAGAACGGCTGGGTGGTCCTGATCTGGTCAACCGTATGCTCCACGTTGAGCCGAACAGCGTTGGTCCACAGATCTCCATCAATCACCGCAGCGAGGTCGGCTGCCGGCCGAACTCTGTCAACCAGCCTATCGAGCTCTGAGCCCAGGCTCAGAGCTCCTTGTCCTGCGTCGATTGCTGCTTTCACTGCCCCACAGCCTGTATGCCCCAAGACCATCAGCAGCGGTATCCCCAGCACATCCACGCTGTAGGCTATGCTCCCGGCGACGGCCATGTCCACCACATGACCAGCCGTACGGAAGACGAAAAGGTCGCCCAGTCCACAATCGAAAATAATCTCTGGAGGCACCCGCGAATCGGAGCAGCCTAGCACACAGGCGAAGGGATTTTGCCCCTGCGTAAGCTCTCCGCGCCGAACCGGGCTGCCGTTGGGGTGGATTGACTTCCCCTCAACAAAGCGCCGGTTGCCTTCCAGCAGGCGCAGTAAAGCGCTCTCTGCGTTGTTCATATTTGGGTACCGAAGAATTCATTGATTTCCCGGGCAACGATGTTCGGGCGTGTCATGATGGGCACGTGCCCGACAGCCTCGATCAGAGCCAGTCTCGCATCCGGCAGGTTCTCAGCCAGGGCGCGTGACGAATCAAGCGCTACCAGCGTATCCGCAGTACCGTGAAGAATCAATGCGGGCATCTCAATACGATGGAGATCATTCCGCATATCAATGAAACTCCCCAGCCGGTAGAGCGCCAGGGCTGCCATCGGAGAAGCCCGGTCTATGATCTGCCGGCCCCAGCGCCTGACCGGGTCCGAGTCCGGTTCCGGCACACAGGCGCCTACGAACAGGTCAAGCGCCTGAGAATAGTCCGTTTGTAAAGCCTGGTAGAACGAGTCCTGCTCCAGGGGAGTCTCGCGGTAGTAGGCGCCATTGACGATCACCAGCCCTGAAAATCTCTCAGGCTGTTGCAGCGCAGCGCTGAGGGCGATGGCTGCCCCCATCGACATGGCTGCCAGCACGCAGCGCTCGATCTCGTAGGAGTCCAGCACCGCGAATACGTCTGCGACCAGGTTGTCGAGCGTGATCGTTTCGACGGGTGCGATGCTGGCGCCGCTGCCGCGGTGGTCGAATGATATCAGGCGCCAGTTATTCTCGCTCAAGTGCGATAGCGTGTCCGCCCAATCCTCCCAACTGCCTATCCAACCACTGATTGCTAAGATGGCAGGTGCGGATTTGGGACCGAACGAGGTTGTGTAAAGTGTTGCATCTCCGATGGTAATAAACATTCAGTGTATCCTCAGCGGGTCATCCATGAACGCCTGAGAGATGACCCGTGCAGCAGCTTCGCTATCATCGGTAGTGAGCGGCCGGCAGCCGTTGCTTGGTTGCATATTTATGGCGTGCGGTACAAGGTGGGCATGTGGATCGTGTGCGGATCGGTCAATGCAGGGAGCGCCTCAAGAAGCCCCAGATCGGCCAACAGGTACTCGCCGATCACGGCGATCAAAGAAATGCGCCTGGTTGTCATATCTGATTCCTCCTAGTACGTATAGATGTTCTCTGGTTTTGCGAGAATGACCGTTGAGCTATCTATATTATACGACTTTTATTATCTGAAATGGCTAGATTAATTCGGGCTTTTCGGGAACTGCCGTGAGGTAGGGGCTACATGTAGGGGTCGAGATTTAAGAGCCACCTCGATCCCTTTCACATGCTCCCGAATATGGCCGTTGACGACTTCTAGGTGCTCCTCGGGAGTGTAGTCGCGCGATCCTTTCCGGTAGGGGATCATCCCCAGCCGCTCGGAAAGGATATTCTCCTGGATGATGCGCTGGGCCGTTTGCAGCCTTGCCAGGACCTGTTCTGTTGAAAGGTGCTGCATCTCTTCCACACTGCGCCGGTTAAGCTCACTGTACTTCCCTTTCAATGGGGTGGGCTGCACTCCCTCGACCAGGTCTCGGACGTTGCGGGCGAAGCTCTCGTGCCAGAAAGTGAGGTGGCCGAGAATCTCCCGTGCATTCCAGCCATCGACCATGACTGCCTCTGGATTCTCGATCGTTTGGAACAGTGCATACAGCCTGGCGAGTGATTCATCTAATTGTGCGAGAAGTTGTAATCTCATGTGGTATTTTTCTCGTAGATTTTTACCGGAGGGAATACTTAATTTCGATGCGTACTTTAACCATTGGGAACTCGATTAAGAAATTCGATCACCCTGGGTGTCACCTGCTCCGGCATCTCTGTTTGCGGGTAGTGACCTGCGCCTTCTACGAATAATAGCTCCCCGTTTATACTGTCGGCGATGAACTGGGCTTCTGCTTTCGGATCAGGCCAATCCGGGTCGCGGGTGCCCATGATAACCAGGGCGGGTTTGTCCACTTTCCCCAGCCTGCTTTCAGAGTCGTCCTTGGATGTGAATCCCAGACCTTTCAGCGCATCGAAGCGGCCTGGCTCGCGCAGGTTGTCCTTCAAGTCGGACAGATACTTATCGAAGTCCTCCGGCTGGCGGGAGGGGTACAAGGACTTGTAGTAAGTCGTCCAGCCGGACACCTTCCATGGACCTCCCAGCAACAGCCCAGTCAGGAGGTTTTGTATTAGACTCGTCTTCAGTGTGCGTACAAACGCTCCGATAAGCACAAGCGATCGGAACGCCTGCGGCTGCTCGACAGCCGCCCAGACTGCAGCTCCCGGCGAGAAAGAGGTACCGATAACATGCGCTGGACCGGCATCCAGGTGCTTGATCAGCGCATTGATATCCTTGCCGACAGATATCAACGTATATTCCGGCCAGAAGGCGCTGGAGCCGCCATGCCCGCGCAGGTCGGCTACGATCACATGATAGCCCGCGCTGCTGACCTCCGGCGCCAGGAAGCGGTACTCGCTGCGTAAGGCGCCCATGCCGGGCAGCATGACCACCAGCTCACCGTCGCCGCCATAATCATCGTAAGCGATGCTCCCCTCATCACGTTTGAAATACTTCACCTCTGCTGTCATATGGTCACCTTTTACCTTCAAGTGAGTAATTCCTTAAACCATCACTGCACTATACCTGGGTGGTGTGGTAATCAAGTGGGGATAAAATATCATATCGCGCTGTACACCAGGCAGTAGCTGTGGTCGTAGCCGTAGTCGTACTCATCCCCGCAGATGACCACCTCGCCCTCGAAGTGCAGCACCTTGGCGATCTCCGCTCCCAGGTCCCAGGCGAGTGGGGTCACGCGCCCGTGCTGCTTCAGGTTGGAGACCTCGATCACCACCACCCCGGCCGGCTTCATCAGACTGCGCAGCTGGGCGTAGATCTGACTTAAATCGCGGAGATATGCCCGGTAGCCGCTCCCTTTCGTCGTGTAATCGCTGAGCGGATCGGTGGCATCGTCGAGGGTGGCAAAGGGTGGCGAGGTCATCGAGAAATCGATGCGTGGCAGGCCGTAGGAAGCCTGGCTGCGGGCGTCGCCCTGCACCAGGCTCTGCGGCTTATCCAGCCGGGGACGGGTGTAGCTCACCTTTGCCTCATCCAGCTCCACGCCGTAAGGGACTCTGCCGGCTGCCTGGGCGGCGAGCAAGGTCGTGCCGAATCCGGCAAAGGGGTCGAGCACGCTGTCGCCGGGTCGTGTGTATTCATCGAGGAATGCCTGCACAAGCTCCAGCGGGTAGCGCACATCGTCATAGCGGAGGGCTGCAGGGAGCGCGTCCGGGTGGGCATGCTAGAGGGTTAGATAGCTTCTCATAATGGCAATTACCTTCCCAGGCGATAAGCGTATTCAGGCTCTGGTGCGTGGAGCGAACTTGGCGTGAGCTTATGCCGCCAGCAGATCGCCGATCCGGCGCACCACGATGTCCGGCTGGACGCCGTATTCCTGCGGAAGCGGGCTTTCACCCGCGTTGACCCACGCAGCCGCCATCCCCAGGCGTTTGGCGCCCACCACATCCCGCATGAAGGTATCGCCCACGTACAGCACCTGTTCGTTGGGCAGGTCGAAATACTCCAGCGCAGCCTGGAAGAGGCGCCCGGCGGGCTTGATGCAGCCGTAATCGCTCGACCAGACGCGCACCTGGAATAGATCGCGGATGCCGGCACGCGCCAGCTCGGCGTCGAATACCTGCGCCAGCGACCAGATATTGGAGACGATGCCCAGCGGGTGCGTCTCCGAGAGCACCAACACAGCATCCGCGACCGGGTGCGGGATGCGCCCGCACTCGTGCCGGGCGAAGACCATCTCGAGGCGCCAAAGCTCGTCTTCCGGCAGGCTGGGGGGTGGACCGGCGCGCAGCAGGAAGTCTCGCAGGGAGGGGAAGGGGTCGAAGTACGCCTCCAGCACCTCGGTGGCGAGGATATCCTCGAACATGTGCTGGATGATGGTGGAGAGCTTTTCCGGTGAGAGCAGATTACCGCCCAATTGCGTATAGGTATCAAAATAGTCCTCATCCGGACCGAAGCGGTCGTGGTCGAACATCAATGTGCTGCACACATCGATCAGGATGGCACGGTAGCGGTCGATGAAGTGTGTCGGGGGCATCGCGCCTGGATTCTACCATGCGCAGAAGTAGGGTAGAATTTTCATCAACTTAACAAGCATCGGTTTGATGGTATGAACATTGTGGATTTCTGCACACGGATTTTCACCGATCGACATGGATAATGCTGGGTGAGTTGCTTATCATAGGAGCTGGCTATGGCAGTCGGAAGGTATATAGCAGGCATCGCCGCGCTGGTCTGGTCTCCCAGGCAGGACGCATACCTGCTGCTAAGACGCTCCCATGCTAAAGACTACGCCCCAGGCGTGTGGGAATGCGTTACGGGGCGTCTCGAGCAAGGGGAGGGATTCGAGGACGCCATCCATCGTGAAGTGCGCGAGGAGCTGGGTGTAGGTGCCGAGATCGAGCAGTTCTTGGGCACGACCCACTTCTACCGCGGTGATGAAGGCGCTCACAACGAGCTGGTCGGCATGGTCGCCTGCTGCTCGCTGGCAGACGAAGCCACGATCCAGGTCAGCGAGGAGCATTCTGAGCACCGCTGGGTAAGCGCTGAGCAGGCGTACGCGCTGCTCGATGCCCAGGATCCCAGCACGCAGTGGATGCGGCGGGTGATCGAGCGGGCGGAGGCGATGAAGGAGATCGTCCCGCCACAACTGCGGGATTACTACCGCCGCAACGGGTTCGAGTTGGGGTAAAAAACTTCTCGGAAGGTCGCTCAGCGGGGGTAGATAACCCTGAAGCGCTCACACACCAGGGGCATGTCTTCGCTGGGCTTGCGCTTCATCGTGGCGCAGATCTTCGAGAAGAAGCGCCAGTGTGCCTCACGCCAGTACGCCAGCGAGCGGTCGCCTTCACCCTCATCATATGCAAACTTCTCATCCACGGTGTTCATCGCCCGCACTTCGACTTCGACGGTCTCGATGATGCACAACGGGTTGTCGTCGCCATCCAGGATAATGCTCAGCACGCCTACCTGTGGGATCGGGTCGCCCTCATGCTCGAACTCCCACATCAGCGAGCAGGTGGCGGTCTTCGTCCCGCTCTGCACCAGGGCTCCCAGCTCGTCGGCCATTTCGGGTGTATTGCCGAAACCCCAAGCCGGCGGCATTGGGGCGAAACGGTGGGTGTGGTTGGCTGGCAGCCCGGATATGTAGGCTTGCCAGATCGATTCTGTAGGTGAGATTCCTGCATAATCCGACACGTTTTCACTCTCTTAGTACTTAAGCACTTGGGGGAGAGTTGGGGGTGTTTTGGCGGGCGCCGCCGCACTCCAGGATGAAATCCGCTCCGAAAGCGCTGGCTGGAGTCTGGTAGCCAGCGGGCATTGTGCCAGCCAGTACTTCACGCACGGCCTGCAGGGCGATATCGACCGTCCAACTGTACCCGGCCTCCGGACCTTGCATGCGGGCGATCTCCTCCCTGCCGTTCCCATCACTAACTCGTCCCCACAGGTAAGTACGCGTGCGGGAGCGCTGTTCTGGGGTTGGTCCTGGCGGTAAGCGGTCGATATAGCTTCGCAATAGACGCTTGACACTCGCTAGTGAAAACATCGGTGAAACACTGTGACCGGTTGGCAGCAGCCAGGCGATTCGCTCCGGCAGGCGGGTGTAGACTTCGATATTCGGGATGCCGGTACTGAAATAGGCAGTGAAGACGTCCCCCCAGGTGAACAAGCTCACCATCACCGGCCCGCGGCCGAAATCGACCATGCGGCGCTTCCCAGGTCGTGGCGCGCGCATAAGATCGCCGCCCTGACGTACGAGCAGTCCGTCCCCCAGCATCTCGACCCCCGAGCGGAGCGTCCCACGCGAGGCTCTCCCCGGTCCATGGATGGTATAGGCAAGCTCCAGGTAGGTCGCCTCCGGTAAGCGCTGCTTCAGGTGCAGCGCCAGGCAGTCGGTAGCTGCCACATCGAAGCCTGCTCCCGGCAGCAGCATAACCCCCGCCGAGCGGGCTTCTGCATCGCGCTCCTGTATGGCTGAGAATACCTTGATCTCACCGGTCAGGTCCAGGTAATGCGTCCCGGTCAGCAGGCAGGTATCCACCATCTGCCGGGCGGTATAGGCGTACGGTCCGGCGCAGTGCAGCACAACCGGAACCTGCCGCAGGGCGTCTGCGATGGCTTGCGGGTCGTCCAGGCTGAAGGAGACGTAATCCAACCCCAGATCGCCCGCCTGAGCAGCCAGTTTTGCGGTGTCTCTTCCGGCGAGCAGTGGCCGCAGGCCGCTTTCAACGGCCTGCCTGGCGATGAGCTCGCCGGTGTAGCCATTAGAACCGTACAGAAGGAAATCGGTCTTCATCAGTATTTCAAGTATATACCAACTTTTGCACTAGAGATTGTGAACTCGGAGCAGAAAAACTTGCCTTTGGGGGGTTGGAAAGCACGTTTTAGCAAAAAAAGTCAAGAAACTGCCTTAGTATTATGATATAAAATGTCCACTATGGCGGTCTTGCAAAGCGACACGCTGATCAAATACCAGGAGACCTTGATGGATATCCTGGTGTATATCGAGAAGAACCTGGATGGTGAGCTGAGCCTGGACTCTCTGGCGCAACGGGCGGGCTTCTCGCCCTACCACTTCCACCGGCTATTCGGCGACCTGGTCGGCGAGAACCTGAAGGCATATATCCGCCGCCTGCGCCTGGAGCGGTCTGCATTCCGTTTGCGGATCAGCCAGGCCTCTGTGCTCGACCTTGCCCTGCAGGCTGGCTACCGTACTCACGAGAGCTTCACGCGCGCTTTCAGCCGCCAGTTCGGCATCAACCCCTCCGAGTTCCGGGCACAGTACCAGGCAAGGCGCAACTACACAGCCCTGCGGCGGCCTGGGGCGAGCGATTCCAGCGGCTCGGAGGGCAAGGGTCAGCCCAAATTAGACATGGAACTGATGCAGCCGATCCACCTGGTGTTCATTCGCCATAACGGACCCTACGAGAGCGTCCTGCCGCAAGGAGCGCCTTTCGGTTCTGCCTGGGATGAGCTGTTCCGCTGGGCTGAAGCGCAGGGGATCGACCACCAGCGGTCGCTGCTGATGGGTATCGCACATGACGACCCGAACATCACCCCGGCGGATAAGATCCGCTTCGATGTGTGCATGCAGGTACCTTACGGCTACGCCCCTCAGGGGAAGATCGGTTATACGACCATCCAGCCGGGCTGGTACGCCTTTGCAAAGCACACTGCTCCGTTCGAGCAGCTCGGGGACACCTACCAGACACTCGCGGAATCGGTCTTAATGTCAAAGCAGTACCGGCTGCGGATGGCGCCACCGCTTGAGTTCTACAACCATACCCGCGTTAACGAGCAGATCGAACTGCACCACACCCAGGTTTACCTGGCGGTCGAGCCGGTTACGAGCTAACGAAGCACGCAGGTCGTTAGAAGATTCGGTTTAAAGAATAAACAGGTCAGGAGAATGTCAGGAGGCAAAGATGGCAGGTTTTACGATGAACGAGACGATTGAACGCTCTCAAGAGCAGGTCTTCCACGTGCTGGCCAATCCGGGGACGATCAGCTTTATGGAGAACATCCAGAGCACCGAGAAGGTCACCGATGGTCCGGTTAGGGTAGGCACCCGCTTCAGAGAGACACGCCTCATCAATGGCAAGCCGGAGGTCAGCGAGCTGGAGATCGTCCGGTACGAGCCGGACAGGGTGATCTCGGTTGCCAACGAGACGCAGGGCATCCGTGTGGTTTACGATTATGTGCTGGATGAGGTGGAAGGCGCCACGCGCATCGACTGGACCTGCACTGTCACCGCGCAGGGTCTAAAGAAGGCTATGGTGCCAATGGTAGTTGGGATTATGAAACGTGAGGACGGCGACCACCTGCAGAAGCTCAAGGAAGCGCTGGAGAATTCTGCCTCCTGAACGGTCCTCTAGACTATTGTTGTCTTACGTCTTTGCTACCAGTGCTCCGATCCACTCGCGATGCTCGGAGAAGTGCCCGGCGGTGTTGTCGTGGATCATCTCCAGCACAGTGCGCACATCTCCAGAATCGGATGTGCTGTACGGTTGGAGCAGCTCTTCGTCCGTCTTGGTCTGGAGCTGGGATGTAAGCTGGCGGTGGCAGTAGTGGATCAGCGCCTGGACTTCCTCCAGCGACATATCCTTCTGCGCCTGCTGGATGACGGCGTTGATTTCATCGAAGTTGCCGTGCTCAAACAGGTCCTGGTCGATCTCCATGCCCATGTGGCGCGGCATACCTTGCAGGTAGAAGCACACGCCTCGCTCCCAATACGCCAGGTGGATGATATTGTCCTTTACCGACCAGCCCTGCGGGTCGCGGATCTCGGTCATTTGAGCTGTGTCCAGGCTTTCCAGGCTGGTGAACAGAGCGCCCCACTCGCGCTCGATCTCGGCGAGGAGTGCGTTCTTAGTGCTTGGTGGTTGGGTGGTCATATAAGATGTCTCCAATAGTCTGAAGCAGTCTGTATTCCTTTGGGCGGGTCAGAAATTTTGATGGGGATACTATATCATATTGCAACCAGCTGTACATGTCATTGTACCCGTCATTGCGAGCGCACTTTGCGAAGCAATCTCAGAAGTGGCAAGACACAGATTGCTTCGTCGGGCTGGCGCCCTCCTCGCAATGACGGAGGGGAAGGGGTAGTTCTATTCGGGAACAACCCAACTTTCTCAGCCGAATTACTTGATACCCATGGGCAGATATATTTTATATGTTGGGCCAAGAATTGCAAAACGTCCGGTCAAATTCGAATAAATAGTGAGAACATTCCCACTGCTGCTGCCATAGGTAGAACCGACTTGCTGCCACCCGCTGCCGTCCCATTGATAGAGCTGGACGTTATTGTAGCCACCGATGATGGGACCAATCTCTTGAGGGCTATAGTACAGATCCAGCTGGTAGTCCTTATTGAAGCTGGATAGAGGGGTCTGGGTGTCGCTGATAACAGCCGTTATTTCAAATTGCCGCATCGTATGTAGCTCGGTGCCTGCATTGCTGCCGGTAAGAGCTGTGCTGGCAGGAGAGTCTGTTGGTGGTAATTCCTTATACGAAACGCGGGTATCCTCATCTACCGCACCAACCGCGAAATGAAAAACAGCACTGCTATCCGTGGCGATAAGATCATGGTCCGCACCAGGGGTGACGATCAGCTCCCCTTCTGGCAATGGCGGGAACCCCGCGCTGCCCCCATAATTCACTTTAATTTTGTAAATTGTTGTTTCCACGGACAAATACAGCATGTTGGTGTAAGGATCAAACGCCATCGCGCTCAGTGAGCCTCTTACGTAACTAGCCATTACCGGCAATGATGCGATCAGCTGCCCATCATATAGAAGATGAAGGTAAAGATAGCGTGCCGGATCATAAGTGCCATCGAAATCGGTGGTGGCGATGAATGCCCGCTTCTGATCAGACCAATCCACAATCATACCCTGGTCATAATAAGGTATGTCGATGAGCTGGTGACTGCCGCTGGCGGTGGTATCCAATTGGGCTACCCCCCCATCGGCAAATGATTGGCAGCCAGCGGGCAGATACAACACATCTTCTTCGGGAGCCATGCTGATCCCAGCTTCCTCCACAAAGCATTTGAACAATGATGCGACATTATCAATGCTGGGTTTCAAGCCTCCATCGGGTCTGCGGACGACAATTCTGTCAACAAAATCATTGTTATCGGCAATATAGACATTACTTGCCGCATCGACTGCTAACGAGCTGCCGGGATTTTCATGCCAGGAGCAGTAGGTGGGGTTTGCGGCACAGGCAAGCGGGGTTCTATAAGTGAAGCGGTTTGCCTGGGCTGTATCCGGATCATGGCCATGAAATGTGACAGTATCGACTGTACCATTGACGGGATTATCGATGAAGATTTTTGCTAGCGATCCAGAATTCACTACCGGCTGCTGCAAAGCCGCGCCATCGATGGGGTAATATAAGTCAACCGGCGTTGGCGTGTTGGCGTCTTCATTGATGGGGACGCTGTCCGCATAATCGTAGCCGCGAATGATCTGTGCTTCCAAGCGATACCAGCTGTTGGGGAAAGAGCCCTCATCAAATTTGTCAAGGGCATATATTTGCTGGTAATAGCGATCGTATAACAGGTAGCGTTCACTCCTGATACTGGCTATTGCGCTGGATGTCCACAGCGGACCACCGGTAAGGGTTAATGTTTGCGCGTTCAGAAAATAGATCTTATTGTCAAATCCCCAATAGACAAGCTCATGATAGCGGCTGCATCGAAACCCCTCACAGCGGATGATCATAGAATCTGGGTTGCTGCCCACACTCGTCGATCCAACCAGCTCGAGGAGAGGCGCTGCACTCTGTTCTATTAAGGCTTCCGCTTTGGTTCGTGATCGGGCGCTGAACGCTACCAGTATGCTGGTCGTCAGCAGCAGGACAAACGCTAACTTCTTGCGGTTCATGATCCATCTCCTTATTCGGGCGTCATAGCCCCTTAAAGAAACGAACAGGCTCACATACGGAACTTTTCCGGCACGTCGCGGTTGAGCAGCCGGCGCAGGTCCCAAGGGTGGCGCTTCAGGTATTCGGCAATGGGCGGTGGATCCATCTCCTCCTGGTAGGGCACGCCATCCGGCCATCGGTAGGGCAGGTGGCGGATACCCCCGGGGGTGTCGATCTCTACTAAAGCGGTGAGCACCGCCCGCAGCACGGCGCTCTGCCCCGGCGCATCTCCCGGCTGCCCCAGCGTCCTGCCGCAGGGGTTTTCGATGGCGGCGATGCGCGGTGGGCTGACCGAAGCGGTCAGGTCGGGGATATTGGATAAGATGATCGTGGCTATGCCGGTGGACTCTATCTCTCTCTGCACCAGTCCAACGGACCAGCAGCAGACCGGTCAAGCCGGGAACAAGAGCAGGGCGTCCACTCCATCGGCGTGCAGTTCGGCGGCGATCTGCGGCGCGGTCTGCTCGACCAGGATGTGCGGCTGGGGGTTGTAGCCCATGATCGAATAATGGCGCCGCGCGGCCGTACCGATCTCGCCCGATTGCTCCAGCTCAGTCAGCCGCTGCATGGGCAGCAGGCAGTTCAGGTCCCGCCTGGCATCGCTGACATCCACGTGCAGGTGATAGAATCGCACCTCCTCCGCCCTGGCATTGACCGGCAGGCGGCGGTAGCCCGGGTCGCCCCACCAGGGGTTATCTCGCTCTCCCTGCTGGTCGAACGGCTCGTCACCTGCCATGGCGATCCCGCCCGAGCTGAGCAAGGCGACCGTGCACTCGGAGAGCGGTTTGGCAAGCGCTGTCCAGGGGATGGGGCGCGGCAGCTCGAGATTGATCCAGTTCTTGACCATCCGGCGGGTGAAGCCGCCGATGAAACGGTATGAGTTGACTTGAGTGTCTATGAGTGAGCCTCCGTGGGTGGGATTGGATGATACTGGAATGTCGCAGCGATTAGAGAATCAGGCGTAACAAGACTGGCAGCTCCCACCCAGGCCCCCAGTTCCCCGATCACCTCCCCTCAGTAATTTTAGATGGACGCTCGTTTTTGGTCAATAGCCAGGTGGACGAGCATATCTGTTAGCCGCCAAAAAACAACACCTGTCACTTCTTTCGTCGTTACCCCAAGCTGACGTTAACCTATTAGATTTGTAATGTACATTTGTATTGCTGGTTCGTTTATATTAGCAATAAAATGTACAATTAGACCAGCATCGAAGTGTCACAGATGAGTATTTATATCACCTTGCTGCTTATCGCAGCTCTCTTATCCATATCTCTGGCTTACATTATCCACCGGCGGGTGGTGGCTCCCGGCGGGGGGTATTTTTCGCTGTTGATGCTGGCGGTGGGTGTGTGGTCGATCTGTTATGCGGCCGAGCTGAGCTCGAATGAGCTGCAGTACATGGTGTTCTGGGCTTCGTGTGCCTATTTCGGCATCCTGCTCGTCCCGCTGGCCTGGCTGGCGTTCACCCTGGCGTACACCGGCAGGGCGTATTTACTGACACACCGCTTTTTCCTGCTGCTGGCCTTTCCACCGGTTATTGTCCTGGTGCTCGTATTCACCAACCCGGTGCATAAATTGTTCTACAGCCGGGTGGATCTGGTCAGCAGCGCCTTGGGCACTGCCGCGGTGTACACCCACGGACCTGTGTTCTGGGTGAATGCTGTTTACACGTATGTGCTGCTCCTAGCCGGCTCGATCATACTCATCCGCTCGCTCCTGGCAACGCGCAACCCCATCCGCGGGCAGGTGATTGCCCTGATGGTCGCCATCCTGGCACCGTGGATCGGGAATGGGCTGTACCTGACCGGCTACAACCCATACCCGCAGTTCGACCTTTCGCCGCTGGCATTTGTTTTCACCGGGCTGGCAGTTGCCTGGGCGTTCCTTCGCTACAGGCTATTAGATATCGTCCCCGTAGCGCACGCCGCCCTGATCGCCAACCTGCAGGACGGTTTGATCGTGCTGGACAGCCGCCTGCGGATCGTGGAGCTTAACCCGGCTACTGAGGATATCTTTTCGCTGCCCGCGGCTGAGATGATCGGAATCGACGTAGCTGGGCTGGATTGGGGCGAGGATGGCTTCCCACCAGAGCTGCTCGCCAATTCGGAGGCGTCTCTGGACCTGGGCATCGGCGAGGGGGAGAGCAGGCGCTATTATGATGTGCGCTCGACCTGCCTGAAAGAGTTCGGCAGGCAGGACACTGGCAGGCTGATCGTGCTGCGGGATATCACCGAGCAGGTGCGCGCCAGCCAGATCCTCGACCGCAGCGAAGCGATCCTGGAGGCGGTCAGTTTTGCCTCGGCGCGGTTTTTGAACTCACTCTCCTGGGAGGAGACCATCCCGGACGTGCTGGCACACTTCGGCGAGGCTGCCAGGGCGTCCCGAGCGTATATCTTCGAAAACCATCTCGACCCGGATGGTGCTCTGCGCACCAGCCAGCGCTATGAGTGGGTGGCAGAGGCGATCGTGCCCCAGATCGGCAATCCGGAGCTGCAGGATTTCTCCTACCAGGCGAGTGGTCTGGAGCGCTGGGCGGAGACCCTCGGCAGTCAGGGTTTGATCACCGGGTTGGTCAGCGAGTTCCCTGCCTCGGAGCAGCAGCTTTTAGTCGATGAACAGATCCAGTCGATCCTCGTGGCGCCGATCTGCGTGGCCGGCGAGTGGTGGGGGATCATCGGCATGGATGAATGCACCTTCCCACGCCAGTGGACAAGGGGCGAGCTGGAAGCCATGCAAGCCGCCGCGGGTGTGATCGGATCCAGCATCCAGCGCCAGGGGGTCGAAGCATCACTGCGCCTGCGGGCTGAGGAGCTGACCACGTTGCATGAAGTCTCCCTGGTGATCACATCCTCGCGCGACCGGTCTGAGCTGCTGACCGAGGTTGTCGAGAGAGCGGTAAACCTGCTGGGCGGCACGTCCGGCGGGCTGTATCTGTGCGAGCCGGACAAACGCGAGCTTACCTGTGTGATGAGCATCAATACCAGCCGGGATTTCAGCGGTGTGCGGCTCAGATACGGCGAAGGTGCTGCCGGCGTGGTCGCCGAGAGCGGGGAGCCGCTGATCATCGGCGATTACAGGAGCTGGCATGGCAGGGCGGATGTCTTCGAGCGTGAGCAGCCATTCCGTTCGGTTCTTAGCGCGCCGCTGATATGGCAGCAGCAGGTATTGGGTGTGATCCATATCCTCCACGATCAGGAAACCTACCGCTTCAATGAGGATGATCTGACCCTGCTGACTTTGTTCGCCAACCAGGCTGCCATCGCCCTGCACAATTCCCAGGTGTACGCCGAGGCACAGGAAAAAGCCCACCGTGTCGCCATGCTCAATGAGATCACCCAGGCTTCCATCCAGGCGCCTGACCTGGAGTCGATGCTCAAGGTCCTGGCGAACCGTCTGGGCGAGCTGTTCGAAGCTGACCATACCTATATCACCTTCTGGGACGAAGAGCACCAGGCCGAGGTTCCGGCTGCCGCTCACGGTCCCTTGGGAGATGCCTTTGTTGCCATGCGACCGATCACCGGAGAGCTGACCATGACTGCCTCGGTGCTGAACGCCGGTCGTGTGCTTGTGGCAGAGGATGTATTCTATTCTCCCAATATTAGCCAGCGTATCGCTGCTCTGTACCCAGCCCGCTCCTTGATGGGACTGCCTTTGATTGCTGATGGCAGGAAGCTGGGCGCTGCGCTGATCGCCTACAACCAGCAGCGCAGCTTTGCCCCGCAGGAGATCGCCCTGGCAGAGGATGTGCGCTCCCAGATAGCCCTGGCGATGACCAAGATCCGCCTGCTGGATTTGGAACGCCGCCGCGCCGACGAGCTGGAAGCGCTGCAGGCAACCGTGACCGATATCTCTTCGGAACGGGACCTGCCCAGCCTGCTGAGAGCCATCCTCGAGCGGGCTGCCGGGCTGCTGCATGCCACCGGCGGCGACCTGGCGCTGTATGACAGCAGCCAGAACGATATCGAGATCGTCGTCTGCCACAATATGGGCAAGGATTACACCGGCATGCGCATGGCTTACGGGGAGGGGGCGCTTGGCCGTGCCGTCGAGCAGCGCCAGCCGGTGGTCATCGATGATTACCAGAAATGGGAGCACCGCTCGCAGCTTTTTGCCGAGATCATCTACCACGCCGTGCTGGCAGTGCCGCTGATGGTGCGCGGGCGTATGCTGGGTGCATTAGGGGTGGTGGACAGGAACCCCAGGCGCAGGTTCACCCCGGAAGACCAGCGCCTGCTGTACCTGTTCTCCCAGCAGGCAGCTACAGCGATCGAGAATGCACGCCTGTATGCGGACGAGAAGCGTAGCGCTGCCGAGCTGGGGCTGCTTTTCGAGAGCAGCACTGCCATGGTCAAAACGCTCGACCTTAAAGAAGTCTACAATATCGCCACCGACCGTCTGGCACGCGCTGTGGGGGCAACCAGCGCCCACATCCTATCCTGCGACCTTGCCAGCGGGCAGGCGACCGTGCTGGCAGAGTACGCTGGCACGCATGCCGGTGTGAAGGAACGCATCTCAGACGTTGGAGCCACCTACGATCTGAGCGATTTCCCGCAGACGCTGGCAGCCCTGCGGGCCGGGAAGCCGCTGGCGCTGAATATCAGCAGCCCGGACCTCAACCCAGGCGACCGCAAAGAACTGACCGAATACGGTATCAAGAGCGCCCTCAACCTGCCGATGTTCGCTTCCGACCGGGTGATCGGCTACGCAGAGCTCTGGGACAGCCGTACAGAGCGCATCTGGAGCGAGGAGGAGATCCAGTTCTGCCAGACGCTTGGCCAACCAGGCCGGGCTGGTCATCGATAACGCCCGCCTTTACAACCAGATGCAGCATCTGGCAGTCACGGATACCCTGACGGGTGTTTACAACCGGCGCGGTCTGCTGGAGCACGGGCAGCGCGAGATCAACCGGGCGATTCGCTCGGCCCGCCCGCTGACCGCTATCATGCTCGACATCGACAATTTCAAGCAGGTCAACGATACCTACAGCCACGCTGCCGGAGACCAGGTGCTGCAGGCGCTGGCAAAGCTGTGCCAGGAGTGCCTGCGCGAGGTGGATATCATCGGGCGCTACGGCGGGGAGGAGTTCGCCATCCTGCTTCCGGAGACGGATGAAGATGGCGCCTACCTGGTGGCGCAGCGCCTGCGCCAGTCAATCGCCGAGACACCCATCCCCACCCAGCACGGTGAGGTCAGCATCACGGTCAGCGTGGGTATCGCCTGCACCGAGGGGGAGCTGAGCGATCTGGCGGTGCTGCTCGACCTGGCGGACACCGCCATGTACGAAGCCAAGCGCGACGGGCGCAACCTTGTGCGCCTGACCTAAAGCGAGAATACATTCATTCGAAGCATCCTTCACAGCCACCCCTATTCTCCACTCTCTCTGCTCTATTCTCCACATCTGGATATAATTACCTCAGCCTGCCGGAGCGTGCATTCCCGGACAGCGAATTGACCCATCTGTGAGTGAGGAAGGATAATTATGAATTCAGAAGCCCCCTCAAGGCATATCGGACGCAAGATCTGGTACGGCACAGCCATCTTCCTGTGCTGCTTATTGATTTTGGTCAGCGCGGCCGGGATCGCCGGAAGCTGGGTGGTTGGCAATTCACTCACCACGCTCAGCATGCAGGTGCTTGCGGTCGTGGATAGGACAGCCGGTGGGGCGCGGCTGGTGATCGATGGGGTGGATGAGATCGCCGCCAACTTGGAGCAGGTCAGCACCGGTATCGGCGAGGCCAGCGACCAGCTCAGCCGCAGCGTGACCGACCGCGGGCTGATCCTGACCCTGCTGCCCGAGGAGAGGGAGCAGGAGCTGCAGGCGAAGACGGACGAGCTGACCGCGACCATCGACGCCGTCCAGGAGGCGGTGGATGCCGGCCTCGACCTGTACCTCTCGATAGACGCCTTGCCCTTCGTCTCCCTGCCCATGCCGCGCCAGGAGACGCTGGAGCGGCTGGAGCAGCTTTCAGAGGAGATCCAGACCACCGTGGACGAGATCGTGCAGGGCATCCAGGATTTCCGCAGTGGTGTGTCGAGCGAGATCGACCGGGTGACCGAGCTAGCCCTGGGCATCACCGGCCGGTTGGGCGAGCTGCGGGATGGCTTCGCCACGCTGGATGCCGACCTAGCCGCGCTGCAGGAGCTGACCGCCCGCCTGCAGCGGCTGGTGGCGACTGTTTTTACCCTGCTGAGCCTGGTGACCAGCCTGTTCCTGACCTGGGCGATCTACACGCAAGTGGAGGTGATACGATTGTATGTTGGGCGTTGGAAGGCTATGGTTGAGGTAGCTGATTTCGATCAATTCGAGGAAGTAGTTATTGAGACCGAACTCCCAGATGATCTAGAGGTTTGAAAATCTAGATGTCAAATTATGACTGATCGTATACTGCCAAGGCCGGATGGGGTACGAGACATTAAGACCTTAGAGGTCTGCCAGACCTTAAGAACCTATGCAAAATTTCCCGAGACTACCAGCCTCCCGTCATTGCGAGGAGCGTACGTTCTGCTCTTTGGAACGCAGCGACGAAGCAATCCGTTTCCCGCCACGGATCAGATCGCTTCGCTCGCCAAGAACGCTCGCTCGCGATGACGGAATGATTTTTGGAGAGGTCCACATCGTCTTTTATCTATGATCGCCTCCCCAGACTACCCTGTGGATAATAGGATTCGGCGTGAATATATCCGATAAAGAATCAAGTGCAGAATACTCTAAGCACTGGAACAAAGTCTATCGCTCAAGCCCGCTCGAGTCCTTGGGATGGCACGACCGGGCGCTGCTGCACTTCTTGACCGTAGCTGCAGACCGCCAGGCGTATGTTGATCGTCTGCGGGGTGCTCAAGCCGAGCGGCTGGGTGGTGATCGGCGCCTTCTCCCTGGCGGGCGCGGAGCGCTGCAGCGGGCTGCCGGTCAGGAGATATAGCGCGAGGATGCTGTCTGACCTGCTCGGGGAAGAGTTCCACCTGGAAGAGTCGCTGGATTACTTGTACCGCCAACCAGGCGGAGACTTCCGGCTTTATATCTATGCTCGATTCAGAAAGCTGCTGAACCGCCAGCCTTGATTTGGCAGGCAGTGAGATTAGGCTGCAATCCAGGTTTCTGCTTCGGCTAACTGATCATTGTTAAATAACTTGACCTCTCCTGGTATGAGGAATTCCAAACGCCTTGATAGAACGACGAATCCATTTTTGGTCGCTCACTACTCCGATCTTCTCGAAGTGGGTGAGGTCTTTCATGCCGATTTTGGTATCGTCCCACAATGCTTCGCCCTCAAAACCATCGAATTCCTCACCAAGGATGTAAAGAAACCGCATTTTGTCGTACTGTTTGAGCGTGGCATCGACAGCAGGAAATAAGATGTTTTCGTAGTCGTTACCGGTGATTTTGCTCTTGGCGGTGACGATGATGATGTTGGTATCCGGTATTTGTTTTAATTCAATCATTGTGCATTCCTATCAATATATTGGATTAGTTGGAAACGACCGTTCCCACTTCAGGTAAATTTGTTAGAACTTATGCAGTTGGGGAGATGATTGGGGTGTTCGGGCGGGCTGCACCCGCCCGAACACCCCAAATTTCACCTTCAAGTGCGTAACTCCTTCATCAGCCTATCTATACCGCGTGCAGCGCCTCCACAGGCTCCATTTTGGCGGCGAAGCGCGCCGGGTAGAGCGACGCCAAGAGCACGATCCCCAGCATCGCAATAGACAGCCCGACCACTGCGCCGGGGGCCAGCTTTGCGTACAGCACGCTTGGGTAAGCCATCCCCTCCGCCAGGCTGGCGACGTCCTCGCCCATATCGATCCCGTTGATGGAAAGGTACCACACCAGCGCAATGCCCAGGACGATGCCCAGGATGGTGCCCAGGATCGCCAGGGTGCCGGCCTCCAGCAGGATCAGGGTCATGATCTGGCGTCCTTTCATCCCCAGGGCAGCCAGGATGCCCAGCTCGCGCGTGCGCTCGAAAACGCTCATCAGCAAGGTGTTGGCGATGATCACCGCCACGATCAGGATGACGATCCCGTAGATCAGGTTGTAGACCGCGTTGCCCTGTTCGATAGCAATCATGATCAGCGAGTTCATATCCACCCAGGTCAGCACATCGCGACCCGAGCCGCGCAGCGCCTCCGCCACCGGAACTGCCGAATTCGGCGTCTTCGGTCAGCAGGATCACCGCGCTGATGCGGTCACCGGCGCGAGTGATGGCCTGAGCCTTGGGCAGCGGCATATACACCGTCCCGCCATCGTAGATCACCAGCCCGGTGGAAAAGATGCCCCGCACGGTGAACGTATCCTCGTCCATCTCACCATCGGAGGTGCCGACCAGCAGGCTGACCTTCGAGCCGGGGCTGATACCCAGCTCCTCCGCCAGCTTCCTGCCGACCAATACCCCCTCCCGGTCATCGATCTCCAGGTACTCGCCGGCGATGATACCCTGGCGGATCGGGTCGTGGAAGCTGGATCCCGGGTCGATGCCGGTGATCCTCACCCCGAGCGAGTCGTCGACCGTGTTCAGGAAACCGCTCGCCCACAGGGCAGGTGCAGCGGCAGTGACGCCCTCGGTCCCGGCTGCGCTTGCCAGCAGCTCATCACTGTCCTCCAGCAGGTCCTGCCACTCCAGAGATACTTTCTCGGCTGCATAGCTCTCGCTGCGCACCTGTACGTGACCGGTGTCCAGGGAGATCGAGCTGGAGAGGGCGCTGTCGAACACTCCGGCGATCACGCCGCTGATCATGATCGTCAGCGCCAGACCGAGCACTACAGCCAGCATGGTCAAAAAGGTGCGCCTCCGGTTGCGACCCAGGTCTCGAAAAGCAATCACCCATAATTGTCTGAATGTCATAAAGTGTTCCTTGTTAAACCTGTGTACAGGCTACATCAATGGAGTTGGGGTTATCTGTCGCCAAAGCCGACAGGTAACCCCACACTGCTCTCTTGTTCTCGATGTTTACACATAGTGCAGCGAATCGGCCGGCTCCCGGCGCGAGGCCTGCCAGGCTGGGATCAGTGAAGCCAACGCGGCCATCACGGCTACGGTGATACCTTGCCGCAGGATGGTGAGCGGATCGATGTCGGCGAACAAAGAGTCGCCCATCAGGGCATACAGCTCGCCCACGTCGGAATACATGGTCATATCCCAGCCGCCGGCGGCGTTATACACCAGCATCAACAGCCAGCCCAGCGTGCAGCCGACGAGCGCCCCAACCAGCCCAATCAGGGTGCCCTCCAGCAGGAAAAGCCCCATCACCTGGCGGCCTTTCAGCCCCAGCGCAGCCAGCACGCCCATCTCGCGGGTGCGCTCGAAGACAGCCATCAGCATCATGTTCAGGATGCCGATGCAGGCGATCGAGATGAGCACCAGTCCGAAGATATTCACCATCGTCTGCGAAAACGCCAGCGTCTCAGTCAGCCCGGGGTTGAGGGTCAGCCACGAATCGACTTCATGCCCCGGCAGGCTGGCCTGCAGGTCGCTGATGACCTGGTCTTCCATTCCGATCTCATGCAGTGTGATGGTCACTTCGGTAGCCTGGTCGCGCAGGTTGAACAGGCCCCCGGCTTCGGCCAGGCTGATGAAGACCAGACCCTTCTCGGCATCGCCCATCCCGAGGTTGAAGATCCCGGCGACTGTCATCGTGCGCTGGCGCATGCTCTCATCCTTGCGCTTGCCGGCCAGTGCCAGGCGGTCTCCAGCCTCCATCCCCAGGTCGTCAGCCAATGCTTTGCTGATCAGGATGGTATCCTGGTCGTCATCCTGCAGGAAGCGCCCGGCAACGATATTCTCGGCGATCAGGCTGACCGGCGCCTCAACCGAAGGCTGGATGCCGGTGATGGTCACCGGGTAGGTCTCGCCGCGCTCGTTGACCATGCCGCCGGTATTGATGCGCTGGTATGCCAGCAGCACCTGCGGGTGCGCCATGGCGGTCTGCACCACCTGGTCTGCACCGGCCACCGGCAGAAGGGGCAGGCGGTTGGATTTAGCGCGGAAGCCCGGCGCGTGCACCTGCACGTGACCGCCGAACAGGCGCACCGCATTGCCGTAGGCGACCTGGTCGATATTGCCATACAGCCCATCTGCGAAGACCATCAAGGTCAAGCCGATGACAATGGCGATCAATGCAATCGTGGTACGGCGCCAGTTGCGCCAGATGTTGCGCCACGCCATTTTGAATAATTTGAACATAAGGTCACCCTTCTATCATTTGCCACTCATTCTTCAATAAATGTGACGATCGCAGTCATGCCCCAGCGCAGGTTCTCGTCGCCTTCATCCAGCCGGATGCGCACGGTGTAGGTGATATCGCCGCCTTTCTCGGTGTACACGTCGCTGATATGCTCGACCGTGCCGCTCAGCTCCAGGTCGGGCAGGGCATCCAGGGTGATGCGCACCTGCTGCCCGGCGGATATATCCGGGACGTCCCGCTCGGTCAGGTCGAAGGTCTCGACCACCCAGCTGGAGAGGTCAGCCAGCACGCCGACTGACTGCCCGGCGGCGACCTGGTCGCCGGCGCTCATATCCACCGTCACGACTGTGCCATCCGAGGGGGCAACCAGATCCAGGTTGTCTACGGCTGCCTGGGCAGCCAATACGTTGGTCTGGGTGGTGGCGATATTGCTCTCTGCAGTGGTGATGCGTGATTCACCCCGCTGGATGCGGGCTTCCGCCAGGGCAACATCTGTGGGGTCGGGACCCTCCAGCAGCGCATCATAGTCTTCCTGTGCCTGTGCCAGGCGTGCCTGGGCGACGTTGTTGCTGGCCATGGCCTGGGAGATCTCGAACTCGCCGGCCGGGTCTTTGAGGGCATTATAGTGCGCCACAGCCCGGTCGTAGTCCTTCTGCGCTTCGGCCAGCCGAGCCTGGAAGGTGGCGCGCCTCAGGTTATCTTCGGATCGATTGGCATAAGGCTCGAAATCTTCCCTGGCGTCTTCGAGGGCTTTTTCCGGAAAGCACCACCTGCGTATAGGCGATGTCGATATCCAGCTGGTCGGCGGTGGTGGACTTGATGCTCAAGGAGCGAGAGGCATCCCGCGCCGCCTGGCGGGCGTCTGTCAGGGTCTGCTCGGCCTGGATGGCAAGCTCGGGCCAGCGCTCGTACAGGTCGTCGTAAGCTTTTTGGGCTTCGAGAAGCGCCAGGTTGGCATCCGTCAGCTCGAGCTGTGCGGAGACGTGCGCCTGCTGGGCGTTGGCAAGGTTGGCTTCCAGCACTTCCCGGTCTCCCAGGCGGGCAATCACGTCCCCGGTTTTCACCAGGTCGCCTTCCTGGACGAGCACTTCCGCTACCTGCCCGGTGGCTTTGAAGGACAGGTTGAGCGAGCTGTCCGGCACGACACGCCCTTCGACCTCGATCCCGAACCCGCTGCGGGGTGCCGAGGAGCCGGAATCAGCGCTCTGCGTCACCGGCAGCGGGGTGGGGGCTGCGGCTGTTGGCGCGCTGCCGCGGCAGGCGCCCAGCAATAAGGCGCTTGCCAGCAGCAGGGTGATAACGATAAACTTATCCTTTTTCTTCAACATTTCTAGATCCTTTGCGATATGCCAGGTCGCTTGATGGTGTTCATTTTCAGAAACAGATGATCGTCTTTGCGAGCCGCAAGTGCTCTCCTAGCGGCGTGGCAATCTGCTTCATTATGGGATTGCTTCGCAGCGACTGCAAAGTACACAGTCGAAACCGCTCGCAATGACCGCCTGGGATGATTTTGCTATAGCGTCTCCGCGACCCCGTTCTTGATCTTGCCGTCGCGCATCTCGATCACCCGCCGGGCGTAGGCCACCACGCGCGGGTCGTGGGTGGCGAAGATGAAGGCGGTGCCGGTCTCCTGGTTCAGGCGCTGCATGATATCCATCGCCTGAGCGCCGTTGGCGGTATCCAGGTTGGCAGTCGGCTCGTCCGCCAGCACCAGCAGGGGGTCGGGAGCCAGGGCGCGGGCGATCGCCACGCGCTGCTGCTCGCCGCCGCTGAGCTGGTCGGGGCGGTGGTCGGCGCGCTCCGCCAGACCGACCGATTCCAGCAGCCCCATGACGCGTTCTCGGCGCTTCTTAGCGCCGACGTTGTTCAGCAGCAAGGGCAGCTCCACATTCTCATAAGCGGTCAGCACCGGCACCAGGGCGAAGAACTGGAAGATGAAGCCGATCTTCTCCCGGCGCAGGTCGGCGCGCGGGTTGGCTTTCATGCGGGTGACATCCTGCCCGCCCACTTTGACCGTGCCGCTGTTGGGCTTGTCCAGGCAGCCCATCAGCTGCAGCAGGGTGGTCTTGCCGGAGCCGGAGGGACCCACCAGGGCGGTGAACTCTCCCTCTGCGATGCTCAGGCTGACCCCATCCAGGGCGCGCGTCTCGACTTCCCCTATTTTGTAGATTTTGGTTGCGTTTTCGACGGTGATGATTTCCATTTTTTGTACTCCTTATCCGGGATGCCCGGAGTAGATCTCTATAATGTGTGCAGTGCGTCCACCGGCTCCATCCGGGCCGCGTACCAGGCTGGCAGCAGCGCCGCCAGCAGGATGATGACCAGGGTGGCGATGGATAGCGAGATGATCTCTGCGGGCACGACTTTCGTGTACAGGCGCGAGCTGAGCGCGATCCCTTCCGCAACGGTGCCGATATCGCCGATGGGGATGCCCACGGTGGAGAGATACCAGACCGCCAGCGTGCCGAGCAGGATGCCCACGCCGATGCCCAGCAGCGCCAGGGTGGCGGCTTCGAGCAGGAACATCAGCATGATCTGGCGCCCTTTCATGCCCAGCGCGGCCAGGATGCCCATCTCACGCGTGCGCTCGAAGACCGCCATCAGCAGGGTGTTGGCGATGATCACCGCCACTACCAAAATCACGATGCCGTACATGATGTAGTAAAAGCCCAGACCCGCGGCGACCGCTTCCAGCAGGAGCGAGTTCAGGTCTTCCCAGGTCTTGGCGCTGATACCGGGGCTTTGCAGGACCGCGGCGACCTGACCGGCATCGTCCTGGTCCTGCAGCATGAGCACGATGGCAGTGGCGCGGTCGCCTGCGCCGGTGACCGCCTGCGCCTGGGATAAGGTCATAAATACAGTGTTCTCGTCGTAGCTGGGCACGCCGGTGGCGAACAGACCCTGCACCGTGAAGATGCCTTCTTCCGGTCTGCCATCCGAATGCCCGCTGACCAGGCTGACTCGCTGCCCGACCCCGATGCCCATCTTGTCCGCCAGGCGCTGGCCCATCAATATGCCGCCGCGCTCCCCAGAGGTGAGGTATTCACCCTCCACCATGCCCTCGCGGATATGCGCGTGGAAGGCGGAGTTGGGTTGTATGCCTGTTATTCGTAAACCGACCGTCTCGTGGATGGTGCTCAGTACCCCGCTCGACCACAAGACCGGGGAGGCCGATACGACCCCATCGAAACCCTGCGCCCAGCTCGACAGCCCGGTCGGGCCTTCGAGCAGGTCGCCCCACAGCAGGCTGAGCTTCTCTTCTTCATAGGATTCGGCGCGCAGCTGCACGTGCCCGGTCTGCAGCTCGATGCTGTTCTGCAGCGCGCCGTCCAGCACGCCGGCGATATAACCGCTCATCAAGATGATCAATGCCAGCCCCAACCCCACCGCGATCAGCGTGAAAATCGAGCGGCGCCGGTTGCGGCCCAGGTCCCGGAATGCGATCGTCCAGAATTTCGTCAATGCCATTTTCTATGCCCTCCGGACCTAAACGTGGTGCAGCGCCGTCGCCGGTTCCTGGCGTGAGGCCAGCCAGGCAGGATACAGCGATGCCAGCGCGGCGATCACCAGGACCGCCAGACCGTTGCCGAGGATGTCCAATGTATCGATGCTCGGGTAAAGCCGCGAGCCCATCAGGGCGGTGGCATCTCCGGCATCGGCGGCGAAGGACAGGTCGATGCCCACCTGACCGACCGCCGTGAGGAGCGCCCAGCCAAGCAGGCAGCCCAATACCGCGCCGACCACGCCGATGAACACGCCCTCCAGCACGAACAGCCCCATCACCTGGCGGCCCTTCATACCCAGCGAAGCCAGCACGCCCATCTCGCGCGTGCGCTCGAAGACCGCCATCAGCATCAGGTTGAGGATGCCGATGCTGGCGATCATCAACACGATCAGCCCGAAGATGGTGCTGAACGCGGCTTTGATATCCATGGTCTGGCGCAGCTCGGGCATCAATGTCTCCCAGGAATCGACCTCGTAGTTTGGCAGGTCGTCCTGCAGCGCAGCCATGGTTGCCCTTTCCTTGCCGACATCCTGCAGCGAGATGGTCACTTCGGTCTCCTGGCCGCGCAGGTTGTACAGTGTCTGCGCGTCGGACAGGTTGATGAAGACCATGCCCTTCTCGGCTGCTGCCAGCCCCAGGTCGAATACACCCACGATGGTCATCGTGTGCTGGCGCATGGTCTCGTTCTGCCGCCGCCCGATCAGGGTCACCTTGTCGCCGGTCGAGACGTCCAGCAGGTCGGCCAGGCCTTTACCGATAAGGATGGCGTCCACGTCATCGTCCTGCAAATAACGCCCTTCGGTGATATTCTCCGCCACCAGGCTGAGCGGCGCTTCCACCGTCGGCTGGATGCCGGTGATGGTGACCGGGTAGGTGCCTTCCCGGTCGCTGACCATACCGCCGGTGTGGATGCGCTTGGAGGCCAGCGCCACCTCCGGTCGGGCCATCGCCAGCTGGACGACTTCGTCGGAGTCCTCCAAAGGCAGCATCGGCTGGCGGTCGGCTTTGATCCCGTATCCCGGCGCGTGGATCTGGATATTGCCGCCGTACAGCCGCACCGCGTTGGCGAACATGGCCTGGTCGGAACCTTTGATCATGGCGTCCATAAAGATCAGCAGGACCAGACCGAGCACGATGGCGATGGTGGCGATCATCGTGCGCCGCCAGTTGCGCCAGATATTGCGCCAGGCTAGTTGTATGTATCGGGTCATCTAATAAGCTCCATCAAAAATCTTTTCATCCCATACGAACTTTTCTCAATATCATTACGTCGTTGCGAGCGAACGTTCCTTGTGAGCGAAGCAATCTGGCTCATGCTGGGGATCAGATTGCTTCGTCGGGCTGGCGCCCTCCTCGCAGCGACTCAAGGGCAGTGATCTCTGGATTTTTCGGATCGCATCTAAACCTGCCATGATGTTACTCAGAAAACCATGCTTTCAATGTCTCTTGATTTGTCAGGAATAGTGAGCCGCAGGGCGCGCCCAGCAATCGCTCGATGGCGGTCTGCGCGGCGCAGATCCTGTTCCAGGCCTCCAGCGCCGGGTCCTCGAATTGACCCTCGTTGATCAGGATATCCAGGATGCGGTCCGAAGCTGCGGTCATGACTGCAAAAGCATGTTCGGTGGTGAGCTGCGGGTAATCCGTATCGAAGACACCCTCCTGGATGCCCTGCACGACCACCAGCGCAAATTCGGAGGCCACCTGCCGGGTCAGCTCGAGGCGCAGCCTGTGCTGGAGGGGCAGATTTTCAGGCATACCCATCGTGCGGGCGATGACCAGCAGCTCCTCTTTCTTACCCGTCTTCCAGCTGCCGATCATCTGGAAGATCAGGTTCCATTTGGTAATGGCGTCCATGCCCGGGTCTGCAATGAGCGGGCGGACGACAGCCATCGTTTGGGCTGCCAGCTCTTCGACCACCGCCTCCAGGACCGTCTGTTTCGAATCGAAGTAATAGTAGAAAGTGCCCTGGGCGACGCCGACCGAGCTGACGATCTCGCTGACCGAGGTATTCTGGTAACCTTTGGTGAAGAAGAGCTGCTGGGCGCTGGCGACCAGCTCGCTCCTGCGTTCGTCGGGGTCTTTTACGGTTCTTTTCATCGCATCCTGTCCAATTTGATCGCTGCGGACATTATTGACTGATAGTCAGTCAGCCCCTGATTATACGCCGATCGTCCCGGCGGGTCAAGATGCTTTGAGCGGATTTTCACAAAACCTTATTTTGACCTCCGCCGCGCCATCACCAGACCGGCGATCCCCAACCCGACCAGCAGCAGCGGCAGGATGCGCTCGAGCAGGCTGGGGGTAAAGGAGGCCTCCAGTCCTGCCAGCATCGACCCCAGTTCAGCCGCGCTCATCCAGCGGCCGCGCAGCATTACGCCGGCCCGCTTACCTGCGTTGGCAATATCCTCGAACGGGTCCGCCTCCAGCAGAAGCAGGTCGGCGCGCAGCCCTTCGGCGATGGTTCCGAACTCAGCACTCTTGCCCATTGCGGTTGCCGAGTCACGCGTCCCGGCTCTCAGTGCTTCGTACGGGCTGAGACCGGCACCAACCAGCAAGCCCAGCTCTTCGTGGGCGGCGAAGCCGGGGATGTGGTAGCTCTGGGCTGCGTCGGTGCACAGCAGGATGCCCGCCCCGGCGCGGTGCAGCGCCTTCAGCATACGCCCGTTCAGCTCGGCGATGCGCTGCGGGTAGTCCGACCCGGGGTAGGTGTGGCTGGCGCTCATCTGGCGGTAGTTGAGCGGGGTGAAGATCCTCGCCAGCGGGGTCAGGTACGCCATCCCGGGCTGCTCCTCCAGCCGCCGAAGCCCTTCCGGGCTCAGGCTGTTCTTGGGGTACACGCTCAGCGTCGGGCAGTTCCACACGCCTGCTTCCCGCGTCAGCCCGGCGTATTCATCCAGGCTGTCTTCCGGGATCAGGAACTCCGCAGTATCGGCATCGATATAGCCTTGCAGGTGCTCTATTGTGACCTGCCCGCCTGCCAGCACGCCTTCCAGACCCACCTGTTTGGGGGCGTGGCCCACCACCTGCATGCCGTTCGCCTGGGCTGCCTCCAGGATCGCCTGGTAGGTCAGCGGATCGAGGTTGTCGTACACCTTGATGAAGTCGTAGCCTTTGGCTTTCTGGGCGGCGACGGAGCTGCGCGCCTCTTCGGGAGTACGGAAGACCTCCATCATCGGGTGGTTGGGCGGGTCGCCTTCCATGACCGGACCGGTGGTGTAGATGGTCGGGCCGAAGATTTCCCTGGCTGCGATCTGGTCGCGCAGGACGAGCTGGTCCGGCAGGCCCAGGCGCAGCTTCATACCGGTGCTGCCCCACATATTGCGGATGCTGGTCACGCCGTTGGCTGCCAGCAGCAGCAGGTCGCTGTCGTACTCGATGTGGACGTGCATGTCCACCAGCCCCGGCATCAGGTAGCGCCCGCGGCCGTCGATGACCTGCGCCCCGGGCGGCACGCGCACCTCATCGCGGCTCCCGATCGCGGCGATCACGCCGTCATGCACCAGCACGGTCTGGTTCTCCAGGGCGCGCTCCTCGTCCATGGGCAGAACGGTCACGTCGACGAAGGCAGTCACCGTATCCGGCGCGGGCAGGCTCTCTGAGTAGCGCTGCAGGTAAGGCCGGTCGAGCGACCATAAGCCGCTGTTGGTCAGGGCCAGTGCAACCAACCCGGTGATGATAATCAGTGTGGATAATACTTTCATGGGATGACCTCCTGTGGTCTAAATGCCATTATATAAACGCACAGGGCTTCTGTCATCCGGCGAAAGGTATATGCGTGGTTTATTTGAGGTTTAGGGTGGTAGCTTCATCTCGATCTGAGTCACTATTTCGTATAGGTGTCGGGCGAAATCCGTTTTTCGGTGGAAGGATGCCAGCCTCGGTGTATAATATATATCAGGTCTGTATATAGCTGGATATATCGCAATGTGGGGTGTTATGCACTTGTTGGGCCGCCGAATAGCGTGTGTCTTTGTTTCTCAATTAATGTAAGTCAAAATTGGAGGAGAACCAATGAGTACAGTTGATGCCACTCTTTATGTTCCAAATCATATTGCACAAGGATTATCAAATGGAACTTATGAACGTGTAGGCGGGGTAGTGCGTGAGATGGGGTCGAAACAGGTTGTTGCTTGGTTACGTGAAATTGGTAAGATAAGTGACCCAGACTTATCAAATATTTTGGCAAATTCCTCAATGAGTGCCGTATCCAATACCCTAAATTTAGCACTTTCCTCGGTGAGTGCCGTAACCAGTACACTAAATTTAGCAGTTTCAACAATGGGCTTCATTATCGTTCTAAAACGTTTAGGTATCATTGAGCAGCGACTTGAACTAGCTCAAGAAGTTCTGCGAACTATTGATTATAAAATTGATTTGTCTTTTTATGCTAACTTTCGCGCTGCGATTGATTTAGCCTTTAACGCTTTCACGATGACCAACCCTGATGCCCGAAAAATGAGTGCTATGCAAGCCATTAACCGTTTTTTGGAGGCAGAACATCACTATACCAAACTTACGGATATAGAAATTGGCAATGGTAGTCAGGTCGCGGATGAATACCTTTCGACATTGTGCTTGGCTTATGTTACTGAAGTCCGTTGTTACTTGGAATTAGAAGAACTTGATACCGCACGTCGTCGTCTGCAAGAGGGCGCGACTGTACTTCGGCCACGTTTTGAAAAGCACATCAGTACGTTATTGACATCAAATCCAGCCGCATATTTACACCCAAGTTTAAAAGATCAAGTTGGTTTGAAACGTATAACTAAAGTCTATCAATGGCTAAAACCAGGTTTAGATGAGAGTGATGTCTTTGAAATGCACCGGGAAAATCTATTCAATTTGGCTCAGAAACCGGAAGAGTGGATTAACTCACTTCCACAAGTCATTCGTATTTCGAAAGGTGGTTCCGCCACCCAAGCGAATGTGTTTGATGGGTTAGCCAAACAGTCTAAAAAATTTATTGGAGCATTACCTACGATGTCAAAAATTTCAGGAGCGAAAACTGGTTCTCAAGATGCGGTAACGCAATCTCCTGAAATGGAGATTTATGGTCGTTTACCAGCAACGATGGACTTAATAGAGTCGATGGTTGAAGATGATAACCGCTTGGCGATGTATGAAACAGAAGTGGAGATGATACATCGGTTAGGGATGAGTTTTCAAGAGTGGCAGCAATTAGCGCCATCGTCTACTGCTCAAGGAAATGGGTCAAATTTAATTTACATTACTGTGTCGTAAAAGTAAAGGGCTGCCCTACAGAGCGTGCACCTGCTTAGTGGGACCCTACGTCGTTTTCAGGCTTTTTCCTATGCCTAGGCGGAATCCTGCTTCCAAGCCGAGTACATGCCCGCCCGCTAGCAGGTAACGCACACCGTTAGGTAGCCTTTTTTCAAGTCGAGTCCCTTGATGAGAAATAATACAATATCAATACCTGAAGTTGAACATGATGATCCAGAATTACAGAATGTACTTCGATATTTTTCGCGACATTTAGTAAGTCTTTCGGGTCGCTACCAATTTGAAGACACATTAGGTGAGCACAAAAGTAACCCAAATTATTTTGGTTACTCCGGATTTATCATTTCGATAAGAGGGTTATGGCTATTTATAACGGCAGGCCATATACTAAAGAGAATTGATGAAGCTCTAAGTGCATCGAATTTGAAAATTTTTGAGTGCCAACTGATCGATTCCTTCGGTCCAGATAAAATTTCCGATTTCCCTATTCCATTCGATTATCAACGGGCACCAAAATATTATATTTTTGATGAAAAATTGGGACTTGATTTCGGTCTGATTGGGCTTGGTTCTTACTATCAACAACTATTGGAAAAAAACAACATCGTCCCGGTTGAAGAATTGAATTGGATACACCACCATCGCGTTGAGTTCGAATACTTTTACGTCTTAGGTCTTCCTGAAGAATACATTGAAGTCGAAAGGATAAAAGTCTCGAATAAGCAGAAAGCGTTTTTAACCTTATCGCCTACTTTGATCCGCATCAACCCTGCTGAATATCCACCAGATAGTGCCGTAAAGACAGAATTTCCTCGTTTTTCGGGAAAATTCGAAACGGATATTCCTCTAGAAAGTTTGAGAGGGATGAGTGGTGGACCAATATTAGGTTTCCGCAAAGGGGAAGAGGTCAGTTGCGTTACTGGTTTGTTGCGGTTCAAAGTTCTCAAATGAGAGATAGTGGGTGGATATTTGGATGCCCTGTCCCTTTGATCGTATCATCGATTCTATGATTGATGATCAGAATGAGGTAAAAAATGACACCTAACACCCGCTGCAGCCGACCAGGCTTCGCCCGGATGAGCAGTGTCCTAAAAGCAGAATGTGTGGGTTTGTAGATTACCAGGGTTTACAAGAGCCGCTCGGCGACTGAGCTCCTCCGTTAGGCGGCACGAGAGAGGACGAGAAATGGCAGAAGCAATGTTGCAAGCTGAAATCGATGCGGCGAAAGCGTACGAAGTGTTGATGGTGCCGGCGCTCTTTCGAGAGTGGGCCGCGACAGTGGCAGATGCTGCCCACGTCCAATCCGGAGAGAGGGTTCTCGATCTGGCATGCGGCACGGGGGTCCTGGCTCGCGAAGTGCGATCCCGTATGGGCGCAGCGGATCTTGTCACTGGGCTGGACCCGAGCGCCGGCATGCTGGAAGTGGCCAGGAAGTTCGATCCCAGCGTGGAATGGCGACAGGGCATGGCTGAGTCATTGCCGTTTCCCGACGCCTCCTTCGACGTCGTCGTAAGTCAGTTTGGCTTCATGTTCTTCAGCGACCGCTCCGGGGCTCTTCGCGAGGTGGTGCGAGTGCTCAGGCCGGGAGGGCGTATGGCTCTCGCGGTCTGGGACTTTCTCGAGAACATCCCAGCCTATGCGGACGAGGTGGCGCTGTTGGAGCGCCTCGTCGGCATCCCGGCTTCTGACGCTCTCCGCGCACCGTTCGTGCTCGGCGACCGGCGCGCCCTCGAGACTTTGCTGACGGGTGCCAAGCTTGAGGCGGTAGAGGTCGCCACCCGCAAAGGGACCGCCCGGTTCCCGAGCGTGCGCGTGATGGTTGAGGCCGACCTTCGCGGTTGGTTGCCTGTAATGGGTGTGGTTCTCACGGAGGAGCAGATCGTCGATGTTTTGCAGGCCGCCGAGGAGGCCCTCCGCCAATACGTCGCCGATGATGGCACCGTCGCCTTTGGCACGTCTGCTCATATCGTCATAGGGGTGAAACCATAAATGGGTGATATGCGAGTGCCGTCTAACAACAGCATGCAGCGGACGGCGCTGCGCGCGCCGCTGATGCTGGACGTTAGCTGGCACTATTGCGTGTCTAATTTTACAACAGAGGTAATTCCTATCAGTTATTTTTCGAGAAATGCATGGATAATAAATACAATGGTTTTACGAGAGCTTTAGATGAAGTAAGTGCTAGTTCGGCTGGGGGAGCGCCATTCCTGATTTGTTATGGAGCCACATTTATCATATCCGGTCTTATAGCTTTTTTTCTGCCGCGGGAAATCTCTGCCTTGCTCGCGATGTTCCAGGGGGTTGTAGCACTCCCCTTAGCACTCTGGCTTGAACGCCGTATGGGTGCAATCCGCATGACAATGAATAATCCTTTGAGGAGCTTGTCTGGACAGTTGGCGATCTCACAGGCTTTCGCTCTGCCCTTTCTTATTGTTATTTACAATATTAACCCGGGGCAAATCCCCGTGGTGATGGCGGGACTGGGCGGAATGCACTTTATGCCCTATGGATGGCTGCATCGCACACGGATCTATATTGTTTTAGGGGCAATCATTTCACTAGGATCCTTTGCGCTGGTGATTGCGTTACAAACTGCTGCTTATGCATACATCTTACTCTTTGTTGGAATGGCCTATTGGATAGCCGCACCGCTGGTCTTACGGCACTCGAAACTTATCGTGACTACAGGTGGTGAGTAGATTCTCCACGCAGTTTGTCTCGCGAACAAGGCTAACGCTGAGTAGTAATCTAAGAAATATATTTATTCCACTTCGCAAGTGTTAGAGATAGGAAGATTAAAAACATTGCCAGCTAACACCCGCTGCAGCCGACCGGGCTGCGCCCGGGGTAAACGGGGCCCCGGCAATCGGGCTGTACAGCCCGATTGCTTGGAGAACGGCGAAGACGTTCTCCACATTTGCTAGAAATCTAGCGAGTTAGCCCCGCCCGGCGGCTGAACTCTACCGTTTGGCCACATATACATTCGAGGCACAAAACTTTCCGGACCCCATGAAGGAGGGTGAATGTCTAATCATCAAGGGCGTCTAACCGGCATGAAGAAACTTGCAAGTGCGGGTTTTCTAATTGGTGCTATCTTGGTAGCAGTTGGGAGTCTTGTGGTTCCCCGCTCGGATGATATCAGCAACATTCTTGAGAATCAGAAGTCTTACGGCGAAAATGTCATTATGCTACAAGTCTCTGCTTTGCTCATCACGTTTGGTTTTTGGGCTGTCATGGCTGGTATGATCGGCCTCTACCATTCTTTCAGCCACGCTGACTCCATTTGGATAGTTCTCGCCTTTTATTTCCATATCGCAGGCGTGGTACTTTGGTCGGTCGGTATGTCTCTGGACATCTCTTATCCTGCTGCGATCGCTAACTGGCTGGCTGCACCGACCCCAGATAAAGACACTGCGTATGCTGTGGTGACTGTACTCTCCCCGCTTGGTTTCGGCCGAGGGCTTTTTCCCTTGAATGTCCTCATCAATTGGTTGGCATTCACCTTTCTGGGGTTAGGGATGCTTCTAAAGCCGCTATATCCTCGCTGGTTAGGATTGATTGGGTTATTTGTGGGTCTCTTGAGCTTAGTACTAGGCACAGCGATGACATTCACTGGTCGTGAGGCCTTGATTTTTCTTTTTATTCTTCTTATGTTTACGACAATCGTCTGGTGGCTGTTGATTGGTATTTGGTTTGCTCGAAATGCAAGGTCAAGGTTGGAATAAGTAAATTATTGTCTTGGCCTAACATCCGCTGCAACGGACGGGGCTGTCGCCCAGCCCGCCGGGGCCCCAAATCTGGCTCGGGCTTGTTGATAACATCGGCACTTTGCCAAGCCCGCCCGGCCGTTGAGCTTTTTCGTTGGGCGGCCATAAATAAGCATATGAACTATCCGAATTCTTGAATACGATTCCACAAGAGAAGCCTTCATTGAACCGTCAAAGGTGATCCGATCGCGGGACGTGCCAGAGCATTGCGTCATCAGTTTCTTCGGCGAAGTGATCGATAAGGTTGCTACTGGGCATAAGGCCAGGGTGATTGTTGAAAATCGGTGGGAAGATGGCTCGCATCCGTTGTATGAGATAGAATACAAGGGTCAGCGTCTGGCTTTTTTTCACCCTGGCGTGGGAGCGCCGTTGTCCGCCAGCTTATTGGAAGAAGTGATTGCATTTGGGTGTCGTAAATTCATTGTCTGCGGGGGCTGCGGCGTTCTGGAGAAAGAAATCGCAGTAGGGCATCTTGTCGTGGTGTCAGGAGCAGTTCGTGATGAGGGTATCTCGTATCATTATCTACCGCCATCGAGAGAAGTAAAGGCAAATGAAGTGGCGGTAGAAGGATTAGTCAAGGAACTGGCCAAGCGCGGTATGCCATATTTAGTGGGAAAGACATGGACAACCGATGCGCCCTATCGAGAGACGCCAAATAAGATAGCCAAGCGAAGAGAAGAAGGTTGTTTGACGGTGGAAATGGAAGCAGCAGGCATGATGGCTGTCGCAGAGTTTCGCGATGTCATTCTTGGTCAAGTGTTGTATGGGGGTGATGACTTGAGCGGAGAGACATGGGATAGTCGTCAATGGCAATCACGTTCAGAGATTCGGGAACAACTTTTTGGCTGTGTGCTGATGTATGTCTTGGTGTGTAAATAGCTGCCCAACACCCGCTGCAGCCGACCGGGCTACACCCGGGTGAGCGGTGTCCTAATAGCAAAATGTGTGGGTTTGTAGATTACCAGGGTTTACAAGAGCCGCCCGGTGGCTGAGTTCTATGTTAGGCGGCTCCCCAATAGAAAGTTATTGATGATGGTGTGACTGGAGTGTTTTATTTGCATGAAACGCCAACATATGTTCCACATCGGCCTATCTTTGGTTATCAACATACTTCTCAGTTTGACCCTCTTGCCATTTGTAATACCTCCTTTTGAAGGCTACTCGTTATCTGAATTTCTCGAAGTTTTTCTCTGGCAGACTATTTATACGGTTGGATGGCCATTTCGCGTTCCTTGGGATTGTTCTTAGTCTCCCTTTTGGCGGAATACTTTCCAGCGCATCTGCCCTATTCATACTCATGTATCCTATTATCCAAATTCTTTTGATTCGTTCCATGATATCCAAAAAACCGCGCCGCATAGAACTCATTCTATTGCATTTATTCGTTACCCTCTCCTTTGCAGTGGTTTGGTATTATGTTCTCAATGGATATGATTTTATGGTAGGCTAAGTCTGTCAAGACCACAAAACCGCCCAACACAGCGTGCAGCCGACAAGTGGGATTCGCCGTGTTTTACAGGCATTTTTCTGGCTTCAGGTTTATACTCATCCCAAGCATTATCTCATTCCGCCCACTTGCGGCTAACGCAGACCGTTGGGCAGATACAAGAAGAATGTCCGACAAGTCACGGCCACGCGTGTCCACCGAATACAGGTGCTGCCATGATCATTGAATTCAACGAGCAATTCAATCTCCCCATCGCGGAGGTTTACCGTAGATTTCAAACGCCAGCAGACTGGGCTCAACTATTCGGCTTTCCGGGGAGACGCCAAGGAACTCGGCGATGGGTGGTATGCGGTATCCCTGAAGAACTTTCCGTTTCCGCTCGTGGCCAAACATACTGAGCAGGAGTCCGGCAAATTGGTTCAGTGGATTTTTCGGGGGTTTTGGCGTGGTCGAGGAGAGGTGCGGTTTGAGGAGACCGAAGACGGGGTTGCGATCGAAGGATTCGAAGAGATAGCCGTTCGGTCACTATTCTTTTTGTGGCCTCTTCTTCGAAAAGCTTTTTCTTGAACGGGGCTTCCAGGCAATCTGGGGAGTCGGCTGGCATCGGCTGCGCAAAATTGAAGCATTGAGGCGTGAAGCGGGGATTAGGTCAGGAAATCACTGCCTAACAAGCGCTTGCACCTGACAAGCGCTTGTGTCATGCGCTTAGCGTGCGCTAAGCGCACGCCACATACACTTGCAGGTGAAGCAAACGTTAGGCGTGGCAAATGAGGATGATGCTACCAAACAAAACGCGTAGAGTGCACGATACCCAATACCGGATTGGGCAACCGCTCGCACGACAGCACGGGTCTCGACACGCTGGAGAGAATACCCCCGAAGGTGAAAATTGAATTTGTAGAAAGAGAAACGCCCGATAGCCATGGGTTATACTATTCTCATATGACAGAAAATCAGGCAACCCCCAAGCGCGAAGTATGGGAACAATGGGATTGGGTCTGGCATGTAGCTGCCTACGCCATTCTCGGTATGTATATTGCCTCAAGCTCGGCAATACCTCACCCACTAGCCGCTTGTTGCTCATTCTAGGTCTTTCGGCACTGTTGGCAGTGTGGTATATCCCTTTCGTCATTACCCCCCTCATGCGTTGGCAAGATACTCCCAGGCGCGGGTTGCCATATTTTATCGTTGGTTTCCTGCTGTGGGGCGTGTTGCTCACCCTGGATGTGAACGCCCTAATACTGACAGGGATGTTCTTGCCGCTAATATTCACCCGCTTCCCCATTCGCTGGGCAATTGCTATCGTATTTTCCCTGACCCTGGGCTTGTTCCTGCTCTACACCCTTCTCTACTCCCCGGAGGATTGGTTCATCATCCTGATGATTGTTCTGGGGCTTCTGATCGCCGCAATCACTGATTAGCGTTTTTATCCATGCTCTAATTGCTCAAAGCGTGGAGCGCCAACACCTTTTAGAGCAGAAAGAATTAGTTATCGAGTTGATGCGCAGAGAAGCGTGAGTTGGAAGAAGCTTACTTGCAGCAAGAAATTATGCTGCGACAAAATGAAAAATTAGCGACATTGGGTAAGCTCAGCGCCGGCGTCGCCCACGAGCTAAACAATCCTGCTTCGGCCGCGCAACGCGCCGTCAGTCAATTACAAGATTCAATCTTGAATTTGGAGCAAGCCGAGTTTGGGTTAGGGCAATTGGACCTTTCAACATCGCATCTTAAGGCTTTAGAACCACACACTCAATTGGTTTATCAACGAGTCAAGGAACCCATTTTAATAGACCCGCTTACCCGCAGCGATCAAGAAGTATGAAATCGAAACGTGGCTCGAAGAGAACGGTGTAGAGGATGCTTGGGAATTCGCTCCCACATTGGTAAGCATCGGCTACACACCTCAGGAGTTAAAAGACTTAGCCCAAAAACTTTTCTGGCGAAAAATTTCAAGCTACTGTTTCCTTGCTTAGCAATCTTTACACAACTCGAAATTTGATGGAAGAAATAGGGCAGGGGATGGGTCGGATCACCGAAATTGTCAAAGCCCTTAAATCATACACTTATCTTGACCAAGCTCCAATTCAATCGATAGATATTCATGAGGGTTTGGATAATACCCTGGTGATTTTGCGGAGTAAAATTGGGGAGGGGATTCTAATACACCGTGATTATGCCAAAGACCTGCCTCGTATTAACGCTTTTGGCAGGGAGGTGAATCAAGTTTGGACAAATATTATCGATAATGCGATTGACGCTATGGATGGTCAGGGTGAAATATATTTAAAAACCTGTCAGGAAAATTCCTGGGTCGTTGTGGAAATTAAGGATACGGGTCCCGGTATTCCTCAGGAAATTCAAAACAAAATCTTTGACCCCTTCTTTACCACCAAGCCGCCAGGTGAAGGCGCTGGTCTGGGGCTTTATATTAGTCACAATATCATTGTACAAAAGCATAAGGGTAAGCTTACAGTTGATTCAAGGCCAGGAGAAACTTGTTTTACAGTTATGCTCCCTGTAAATCTCGAAGCATAATTTATCAGGCTGTTGAAACGGCAATGCTTCTTGGGGGAAGGATAGTTTGCTTTACTGCCAAACCTTCAATAATTCAGAATATAAGATAGAGGATATCCTACATTCGGAAAGACGGGTTGAATAACTTCACGCCAACCAACTCAGATCATATCTTTCAGGCACTTGAGTGCTTTAGATAATTTCTCTCAATCAGGTATCTTAGTGTAAGACGATACCATGAGGAGGTAGTTAAATGAAAGTCAAGAAACGCGGTAGAAAATTTCTTGAGTTTGGTAGGAAAGATTTTATTAGGATTCCTCATACTCCTAGTAGGACTGGTTGTATTTGGCTTGACCCGCGAATCGATCACACGGAAAAATTATCATGCTGAATATCCTGCACTGGGGCAGATAGTGACAGTTGGCGATCATGACATTCATTTATACTGTGTAGGCAATGGAACTCCCACTGTTGTTTTTGAATCTGATCTTGACCAGTATGGATCATTAAGCTGGGTACCGGTTCAAGAAACGATTGGGGAAATTACGCGCGCATGCAGCTACGATAGAGCTGGAATCCTGTGGAGTGAGCCAGGACCGCGTCCTAGAGATGGCGAGACAATCGCCCGTGAACTTAATGCCGTTCTAGCCGCAGCCGGAGAAGAAAGCCCATATCTCCTGGTAGGCCACGCTTTTGGCGGTGCCTATATCAGGATATTCGCAGGACAAAATCCTGATGATGTATGTGGGATGGTGCTGCTTGAGTCAAGCCATCCTGAAATGCTCACGCGCTTCAGTGAGTATGGCGTTGTACCAGAAATTCCAGACAGAAATATCAGGCCCTTGATCTTGTTTTTGTCTCATCTAGGATCGCCAGGTCGATATAAAGGGAATGTGTATGACCTGCCACCCGAAATCTATGATCCAGTACAGGCATTCTTACCTGAATCAAGTATGACATGGTTTGATGAGAAAGTTGAAAGTCCTAATACACTGGCACAAGCAGGGCATTATGAATATTTGGGTGACTGGCCATTGATTGTGCTTGCTACTTCAAGACCTTCACCTTCCTTGGGAGATCTAGGACAGAAACTAGATGATTTATGGCTCGAATTGCAACAGGAGTTGCTTTCGCTCAGTGGGAATAGCGAGATCAGAATTTATGAAGGTGGGCATTATCCTCAGCTTCAAGACCCCGAGGTGGTCATTGAGGCAATTCAGGATGTGCTCGAAAGATGTGAAAAAACATTGCCGTTACCCTGAAGAGTGAACTGGAATTGCACGCAAGGATGGTTGTTTCATGTCTATGCAGTTTATGGTCGCCTGGAAATATGTCGCCCAACACAGCATGCAGACGACCGGGCTGGCGCCTGGGTAAGTGAGGCTCCAAAACCAGATCTGGTCTAGGTTAGCCTGTCTCGGTTCCCCCACCCGCCTGGCCGCTGAGCTCTATCTTCAGGCGCTTTCATCGTAACAAGAGAATCTCTTATGGAGGTGAATGATGGCCGGTAAGTCCAGGTATTTTCCGCTAAGCCTGGAGTCCCTCAGGGCTTTGGCGAGCTGGGCCGCGGACTGCGCTGAGCGGGCGCTGCCGGTCTACGAGAATTGTGCTGATTCAAACTCCCGGCCTCGTGAGGCGATTGCGGGCATCCGGGTGTTTGCAGCTGGGGGTAAGCGAACCGCTCAGCTGCGTACCCTTGCACTGTCGGCGTTTTCGGCTGCACGTGAGGCAGGCGATCCTGCTGCAGCAGCAGCCGCTCGCGCTGCCGGTCTTGCAGCCTCGAGCGCTTACACGCATCCATTAGTGGATGTTCAACAAACGAAACATATTGTCGGTCCCGCAGCTTACGCCGCACTGGCACTTGAGTTAAACCAGGCTGGCGACCATTCTATGGGTGATAATGAAGTTATTTGGGCAGTAGAACACGTCACTCCAGAGGTTCGGGCAATTTTATTGCATATGCCCGCACGTGAAATTGGGAGAACACGATTAGAAAATCTAATGTATAAGCTAGATGTTAGTATACGAGCTCGAAACATGCTGCACGGTGCCTGACACAGCGTGCACCTGTCGCTGGGGATTTTGCGGCATTTTCCTCGCCCATCTGGCTTCGCCGCAATGTTTTATGGGAAAATACTGAAATGGAAGAATCCCAACTCATGCTGCCTTGAGACGATTCAAAAGGATTACAAAGTGAAAGCAAAAGAAAAAAAGACTGCCCTCATAACAGGAGCAACGAGCGGTATCGGCGAGGAGTACGCCCGGAGATTCGCGCGTGAAGGATATGATTTGATTATCACCGGGCGGAGAGAGGCAAAAATCAAGGCACTGGCCGATGAACTCTCCCGTGAGAATAATGTAGAGGTTGAAGTAGTCCTTATTGAATTATCTGATACTGAGCAGGTGGAGAGTTTTCTTGAAAGGCTAAAAGACAAAGATATTGATGTACTGGTCAACAATGCTGGCTTCAGCACTGCGCGATATTTTCACAAAGAACCCATCGAGCTTCAAGAGGACATGGTCTCGGTTCACATCCTATGCACCATGAAACTCATTTACGCCATTCTGCCCAGGATGCTCAAGAAGCGACATGGCATCATTATCAACGTATCCTCCGCTGGGGCATTCATGTCCACGCCCAACGAAGCCACTTATGTAGGGACAAAAGCATTCCAACGCGCGTTTAGCGAGGCGTTGTATTATGAATTAATAGGCACCGGCGTAAAAATTCAGGCTGTGTGCCCGGGCTTGACAAAGACCGATATGCCCATTCGCTTGGGAATCCCGGCAGACAAACTGGTAGATCGCGGCCCATTTAAGTGGATATCCCCGAAAGATGTGGTGGACGCATCCCTGAGGGATCTGAAGAAAAACAAGGTGATTTGCTTTCCTGAAAAACTAACCGGGTTCCAATTGGTCGTTCGTTACCTCCTACCCTCATCGGTGTATTACAAGGTTATGTACTACTACTTCAAAAAGTATGGTTGGATCGAAGAGACCCAATCAGAAAATCGTAATAATTAACTGACGTTACGCAGCAGGTAGGATGTGGTGGTGTTTGCAGAATGGCCTCAAAGTCGTCCTGCCCTTGACTCTCATGAGCCAAGGACTCTACAACGAACCATCGGGATCGTTCTTGCCTTCGATCTTCAATTGACGCCATAATCCACAGGTGTCGAACATGGGACTTCAGAGGGGAACAATCCACCAGCAAGAAACCCAAACCGTTGGGCGATACACGCAATCAGAGCTCGAGTAGATTTATAATAATCAGGAGGTCCATTGTTATGCGCCATACTCGCGAGGAAGTAATCAAGCGCACTATTCAGGAGTTCGAACGCCTGGATCATCTGGTTAATGACCTTACCGATGAGGAATGGGACCGGTTGCTGGCCAGACCTGAGACCAAAGACCCCTGGACAGTGAAAGATGCACTGGCGCATATTACCCATTGGAAGGCTGACGTGGTCAGAAAAATCAAGAAACAACCCGTTCCGGTAGAGGAGAAAGGGTTGAGTTGGACCGATGGGAACCACCTCGTCTACGAGCGTTGGCGAGATCGCTCCCCGCAGGAGGTTTTAGCCTGGCACAGGCAAGTTCAGGAGGATGCACTGGCTGCGCTTCAAGATGCGCCTGAAGGATGGTTCAGCGGCAGAGAACACAGACCGGAATGGCCCTTCGACCTGGACGGTCACTCCAGCTACCATCGCGAAAAGGATATCGAAACCGCACTGAAAAATAGTTAGCAAACCCGCGCATATTCGGAGATGATCAATATGACAAATGAACAGACCATTCTGGTTGCAGGAGCGACCGGAAACATTGGGGGAGGTGCGGCAGTCGCGCTTGCAAAACGCGGCGCTAGAGTTGTGTTGCTTGGGCGTAAGCTTGAGAGATTGGAAGCCAGGGCGGAGTCTATCCGTCAAGCTTTATCTGAAGCAAATATCGATTATCAGGATACGGACATCACCACATTGACAATCGACTTCTCTGATATGGAGAATGTGAGGCTCGCAGCTAAGGAGGCTATGAGCCGGTTTCCGAGGATAGATGGACTGGTACTATCTGCTGTTGCCTTAGTCCAGGATGGCCCGAACATCGTGCCCAGCGGTCATGAGTTGATGTTTGCCACGAATGTGATGGGACCGTTTTTATTCGCCCAGCTATTGGTTGAAAGGATGGAGCAATCTGACGGATTAGTCCTTCATGTCATCAATACGTCCAGGGGAGAGATCAACTGGGATGATCTAGAAAGCATCAGGAATCACAAGACAACTGTTGCATACGAAAGGACCAAGGTATGTCATCGGGTGATCGCTGGCGAGATGGCTCGACGATATGCTGGAAGGATCTCTTCTGTAGCATTCGATCCTACATTCATCATCGATAAAACAGACCCGGAGTTGGAAAAGAGGTGGCCAACAGGATTCATGGGCCTCTTCTGGAAGACATTGACGTTACTCTTTGCAAAGCCACCTGCGGTCGTAGGCGAGCCGATTGCGGATCTGATGCTTTCACATCCAGATCGCGATGCAATCAATGGAGCCATGTTTAAACTGGACAAACGCGTTGAAAAGCCAGACAGGGCCATGAATGACGAGGTATTGGGAAAAAGATTGTGGGATGAGTTGGTTCTAATAACGGGACTAACGACTGCTGCATAGAAGGAGCCGGCTAACAATTCGTCGGGATTACTCCCCTTCGCTGCACTGCGAGTCGGAATGACATATCCATCCATATCATATTGAATGAACACCAGGACAAAGGAGCTAATTATGAGCGAATATTTACCCAGCCCGAGCCAATGGGTGCGGGAGCAGGTTGAGCTTTACGAAGGTAGCGGGGGCACCCAGGGTATAACCCTGCGGGACACGGGTCTGCCGGTCATCATCGTCACCCATCGCGGGCGGACCACTGGGGCGATCCGAAAGACCCCATTGATGAGGGTGGTGGACGGGGATAACTATATCCTGGTGGCATCTCGGGGCGGGGCGCCAACGCACCCGCTCTGGTATTACAACTTGAAGGCGGATCCGGACGTCGAGCTTCGCGACGAGACTGAAGTTTATGCCATGCGAGTGCGGGAGGTGGTGGATCCGGTCGAGAGAGAGCGGCTCTGGAAGATCGCCGTAGAGGCCTTCCCACCTTATCAGGACTACCAGAAAAAAGCCGAGCGCCTCATCCCACTTTTCGTAGCCGAACCGGTTGAATAAGCGGAATCTCGACATTTGGAGTAGTCTATGCACACCTCGAATGAGAAACCTTTACCTTCGGCAGTGAAGTTCTTCTTCGGAAAAGTCATGCCCTTGGGCCTGGCGCTGATTGGCATTCTGGCAATCTACATCGGGATAAGGAATGTGCTTAACGCGAGTGCAAGCACGTCATGGCCTTCAGTCGATGGGAAAATATCGAAATCTGACGTACGTATGCAAACTGGTAGCAGCGGTGGTCAGGATGTCAGCAGTTCAGGCACGTACCAAGCTGATATTGAATACGATTACGTCGTTGATGGAGAGCACCTTAAGGGATCACGTATCGCATATGGAGACCATGGCACTGCTGACCGGTCCTATGCAGATTCGATTAGCAGTATGTACCCTGAAGGCATAAGCGTAACAGTCTTTTATAAGCCGGACGATCACCAAGTATCATTGCTCGAGCCTGGCTTGAGCACATCGGCCTGGGTGCCTGTCTTTTTCGGCACCCCGTTTCTCTTGATCGGCATAATACTGCTCGTCTTTATACCCATGACCAAGAAGAGCACGGCATAATTATCAATGCAAGGAGTCAAAAGATGCCAAAAAAATCACCCAAAGCTAGTGATCGTCCTATTCCAGAAATTGAAATAAATCTGGTACTATCACCCGAACAGGGTGAAGAGTTGCTCAAAACATTGCAGGTTCGTTTTGAGGCAAACATGCACCGCCACACAGGACTTGAATGGTCTGAAATTGGTGCAAAACTGGAAGCCCATCCTGAAAAACTGGCCTCGCTCAGTGCAATGGAAAGCACCGGTGGAGAGCCGGATGTGGCTGGTTATGATAAAACCACAGGCGAATCTATTTTTTACGATTGTGCGGCGGAAAGCCCGAAAGGCCGCCGAAGTCTTTGCTACGACCGCCAGGCGTTGGAATCACGGAAAGAATACAAACCGGCAAGCAGCGCTTTAGATATGGCTGCTGACATGGGCATCGAGATTCTGACGGAACAACAATACCGGGAGCTGCAGGAGCTTGGGGAATTCGATACGAAAACCTCCAGCTGGGTGAAAACACCGGCTGCGATCAGAAAACTCGGCGGCGCCATTTTTTGCGATCGCCGCTACGACCACATCTTCGTGTATCACAACGGTGCAGAATCTTACTATGCTGCCAGGGGGTTCCGCGGCTCGTTGAGGGTATGAGTATGAATAACTAAAATTTCAAGCCCCTGACGATCTCATCTGCCATGTTTAATTTTAGGACCCGAGCAGGTATAGCTGCTCTCATCGTATATGGGGGCTTGCCCTGGCGGGCAGCCTGATGAAGAATATTGATGGCGGGGCTGCACATCAATTAACAATCACGGCATTATTGGTATAATTCATATTAGGACTTGATATATCTAAATACACCGCAAAGTTGCTTGGATGCACGGGTTCGGCCGCATACCGCGCTCTCCACTGGACGAGGCAGGCAGGAAAGGCGCGTCCGCGAAGTATTGAAATGCCTGTCAACGCAGCACCAGATCTGGCACCACCAACACTGTTCTTGCTCGTAGCGAATATCGAAGAAAATAATTTTGTCATCTCGCTGCCGTGAGGATTACTCGTACGGCGGAATGCTGACACCAAATTATACAAATGCTGATGAAGAGCTAAGAGGAGAGAATGATATGGCGATCAAGGTGATCGTTGAACTGCAAGCCAAACCGGGTAAGCGGGCTGAGCTTATCAGACTGCTCGAGAGCATCGTGGCAGAACAGGGGCCAAACCAGCGCGGATTCCTGGGCAGCACACGTTACGAGGAGCTCGAAAATCCCGACGTGCTGGTTGAGATTGCCGACTGGGAGTCGGCCGAGGGCGCGGGTGGCGCATATGCAGCAGGCTGCGGCTGCCGGCGTCTATGCACCTTTGTCGGAGTTGATAGCCGCGCCATTCAGAGCTACGGTCATCAGGCAATTATCTTGAAGGGTAGGCGAGGTATAATTACGACCAGAGGTCTCTGAATATGGCAACCATTGCCCAGCACGGTTATCTTGTCATTGCAGACATCTCTGGCTACACGTCGTTCGTGGCCAAAACGGAGCTGGAACATTCGCACCAGATCCTTTCTGAGCTGCTGGAGCTTTTGGTAAGCCGGTTCCAGCCCACGATGACCGTTGCCAACCTCGAGGGCGACGCGGTGTTTGCAAATGCGCCCAAAGAAGTGTTCGTGCGCGGCGAGACGCTGGTCGATTTTATCGAATCCATGTACGTTGCGTTCCGCGACAAGCAGCTTTCTATGAAGCGCGCCACCACCTGCACCTGCAATGCCTGCCGCAACATGCCAACACTCGATCTGAAATTCTTCCTGCACTGCGGCGACTATATCCAGCAAACGGTCCTCCACAGGCAGGAGCTCATCGGCTCGGATGTGAACCTGATCCATCGCCTCACCAAGAACCACGTCACCGAAGCAACCGGCTGGCGGGCGTATATGATGTTCACAGAGCAGTGTGTGACCCGCATCGGTCTGGATCTCCCGGATGCCCATATCCAGATAGAGGAATACGAACATCTCGGCGAGATCAAAACCTTCAACGTCAATTTGCATGATCGCTACCATGAGATCACCGGAGAGCGCCGCATCATCCTCGACGAAAAGGATGCCGACCTTACCATTCAAGTTGACTTTTCCACGCCTCCCGCGGTGACCTGGGAGTGGATCCACAACCCGGACAAGCGCAATATTTGGAACGGGGGACACGTGACCTGGTCCACGGGCGAGCGGCCACAGGGTCGCCCGGGTATCGGCTCGAGCAATCATTGCGCGCACGGCGAATCTGTCAGCACTGAGGTGATCGTGGACTGGCATCCATTCGAATATTACACTGCGCACTCCTTCGAGAACGGCAAACACACCGTTACGGAAACGATACGTTTCGAAGCCATGCCTGATGGCGGCACACGCGTCTATGATTCGGTCAAGATGCACATGCCGCTGCCGCGTTTCATCCGCAGGGCTGCCTGTAAACTCGTGATGATCACCCAGAACCATTACGATGAAGCCATAAGGCTGGCTGCGCAGTTAGCCCACGAAGAATTCACCAAATCCAAAGGCGAATGAGCGCCATCGAAGCCCGGTAGGGATAGCTTTTGCGTGCAGGATAAAACGGGATCATAGCCTCCGGTCGATCCCAGCCCCAGGAGCGGAACAGGATGCCAAAAACATTGTCCCCCAAAGATGAGAAGATGAAAGCGATGATGGAAAAGAACCTGGCGAGCCCTGATCTGTCGTGGTTCGGGCGAAGTCGTTACCTCTTTGGCCTGCTGCCCAGGGACCCGAGGTGCACCTCTTGCGGTGCACCATTTGAAGGGACGGGGGGTATGCTGGTCAAAACGCTGCTCAATAAAAGGCGATCCCAATACTATCCCCTTTTTTGCAACCAATGCGAAGATTTAGCCCGAAAAACCCATGCGGGGGCTGAGACGCAGATGAGCATGCTCTTCGCCGACATCCGCGGCTCGACGCCGCTGGCGGAAAGCATGAGCGCGACCGATTTCAAACGGTTGATAGAGCGCTTATATACTGAGACGACCCACGTGCTGATCCACAGCCTGGCACATATCGATAAGTTAACCGGAGACCAGGTATCGGGTTACTTCTTACCCAGCTACGTCGGCCGGGGGCATGCAAAAGTATCGGTAAAGGCCGCGCAGGAATTACTACGCGTGACTGGTCACGCCGACCCCGATGGGCCGTGGGTACCGGTGGGGGTTGGGGTCAATACAGGGGTGGCCTATTTCGGCATTGTGGGCAGGGAAGACGATATGATCGACATCACCGCTTTGGGGGACGATGTCAATGTGGCCGCCCGCCTGGCATCCAACGCGGCCGCCGGGGAAATCGTCCTTAGCGAGAGCACGGTCGCGGGGGCAAGACTGGACGCGGCCGGGTTGGAAGAGCGTACTCTGGAGTTGAAGGGAAAGAGCGAGCCGGTGGACGTGTGGGTGCTGAAGGTCAGCCGAGCCAGCAACCAAATAGAGAGCTGGCTATCCCAGAGATGGTGGATACCATAGTTGTTAATCATCACTTCATCAGAAAGCATTCCGGAGGGAAAAGCCGTGAAGATTACAATTCCTGGCGGTCGGTTCAAGGGGAGATGTGCAACCTCTGGTTGCACTCGGACTGGGCTTGCAAGCAGCCGGTCATGAAGTCCGCATGGCCACTCACCCCGAATTCGAAGGCCTTGTGCTCAACTCGGGACTACGTTTCTTTTTGATTCAAGTCAGTTCTAAAGCGTTAATGGCAACCGAAGTTGGACAAGCGGCCATGGAAGGTGGTGGCAATCCCCTGAGCTCCCTCCAACAATTCGGTCGCATGGTTAGCACAGCTATTTTGCAGGCAGGCGCGGACGGCTTAACCGCCTGTCAAGACGCCGACATGGTCATCTATTCACCATTGGGTGGCTATATCGCAACCCACATTGCTGAAAAGCTAGATGTGCCAGCCATAGGCGCAATTCTTCAACCTTTACACCCGACGCGCGCTTTTCCCAGCTATGCGTCTCCTACCCAGCGCAACCTGGGCGGTTTTCTAAACCGTGTTTACCTACCTCGCTTCAGACACCATGTTCTGGGTCCCGTATCGCTCGGCGGTCAATCAATTTCGACAAGAGCAGCTGAACATGCCGCAGATTCCAATCTGGGTGAACGAGATCAGGCACTGGCTACGGCGCAGTCCTGTGATCTACGGATTTAGTCCGAGTGTGGTACAGAAACCGCCGGATTGGGGTGACCATGTCGAGATCACGGGCTACTGGTTCCTGGATCGGCAACCTGGTTGGCAGCCGCCGGCTGACCTGGCTGATTTCCTGGCAGCCGGCGCGCCTCCGGTGTACATTGGCTTCGGCAGCATGAGCACTCGCAAACCCCAAGAGACAACGGAGCTGGTTCTGCGGGCACTCTCACGAGACCGGCAACGCGGGCTGTTGTTGACGGGTTGGGGTGGTCTGAGTGAGATTGATTTACCGGACTATGTGTTCAAAATTGAGTTTGCACCTCACGATTGGCTCTTCCCACAAATGGCTGCTGTCGTTCATCATGGTGGGGCTGGGACGACGGCCGCGGGTTTGCGAGCAGGAATTCCGACAATCATAGTGCCCCATTTCATTGACCAGCCTTTTTGGGGGCAGCGGGTGGCGGATTTGGGTGCGGGGCCGCAGCCCATCCCGCGGAGGCAGCTGACCTGCGGAACGGCTGGCAGACGCGATCACAATGGCTGTCACTGACGAAAAGATGCGACAGGCGAGCTGCTGAGCTAGGTGAGATCATTAGAGCCGAAGACGGTGTCGCCAGAGCGGTTGAGGTGATTAACAGCCACATTTTGGTCCAATAGTCTTGAGTGTTTGTGGAAGTCCGTCGTCGAGACGTGATCGAATTCCTGCTTGACGGTAATCTCGCTACCAATGGCTGGCTTACCATGAAAGCCCTCGGTCTCTTCTGGAAGTACAACCCAACGCTCCTTGAGAGACTCGGATCACATCTTGTGTACCGGGAGGTCACGCCGTGGACCAGGCGTAGTGCGACATTTTGCATACTTCCCGGAAGCCCAGGCGCTGGTAGATCTTATAGCCCATCTCCGAGGACTGCAGCACGCCCACCCGGTAGCCCTGGCTGCGGGCTTCCAGCAGCGGCTGCAGGGTGACCGCCGCACCGAGACCCCTGCCGCGCCATTCCGGCAGCGTGGCGACGTCGTAGATCCCTGCCGCTCCGGCTGCGTAGAATACCGTTGAAGTCGCTGCCGGCTTGCCGTCCACCAACGCCAGGTAATTGACCATCTCTTTGCCCATAGCCAATGCCAGCATCATTTCCGACATATCGTCTAACCAGGCTTGAGGCAGCTCGAATCCGGTGAGCAATATCGACGTCCAGGTCTGCATGGTCTGACGTTCGCTAACGCGGGTGATCTCCAGCCCATCGGGCACCCGCAGCTCCTCGTTCATAGCGTCCAGGTCTGCCGCCATACCGGGGGGGTCGCTCATCGCTTTCCACCCGCTGGCCTCGAGCTGCGCGCCCCAGGCGCTGGTTTCAATTTCTGGAGCCAGCCACCAGGTGATCGACCGCCTGTCGCGGCTATTGAAGTAGTCCATCGTCTCCTGAATGATGGCTACTCTCGTCACCGGAGGGTGGCTTCAAGCTGTACGCTGCATTGAACCACGGGTGTGCCACAGGCGTCCACCAGCGCCATTGACTGGGCGTAACCTGGAATTCCGCCGCATCCCACTGGCGCAGATAGCCGAAAAACTCATACAGGTTGAGCTTCGATGCTCTGATCAAGGCAGCCTCGCTCAGATCGGTCAGGATTTTGTCCATGCTTTGTCTCTCCGCTGGCGTTGCTTCTTCTTGGTATCTCGTCGGGTATTTATGATCAGCTGCTTCAGGATCTCGTAAAAGGACAAGCCGTAGAGATCGAGGATCACCGATAAAGCTACGTCCTGCTCTTTGGGTCCCAGGGCTGGGTTGCAGTTGGTATCGATGAAGAAATAGCGCCCGGATTGGTCCAGACGGACGTCGAACTTGGCGTAATCCGCCAGGCGGGCAAATTCGAACGCCTTCAGGACGTATTGCACCAGCAGCGGGTCTTTATAGCGCTTGTAGTAGAAGGCTGCCCCAGCTTCGCTGAGCCACTGGTCTTCGAAGGTCAGGAAGCGGTATTTCACATCCGGTCCGGTGAAGGCTTTCTCGGCCAGATAGACCTTCTTCTTCTTCTCCTGAAGGACGATGGCGGTCAGCTCGCGCCCGCTGATGAACTCCTCCACCAGCACGGGCTGTTTGTAGGTGTTGATCAGGAACCTCAGGCGCTTGCGCAGCTGCTTCTCGTTCTCGGAGACGGCATCCCGGGTGATCTCGACCGACCCGTGGATGGCGTTCAATTTGGAGATCAGCGGGAAGCGCAGGGCCGGGTCGAGGTAGTCGGCAGGCGAGCTGATGAGCTGGTAGTTGGGTACCGGGACACCGTTCTGCTGCAGCAGCTTCTTGCCCAGGAACTTGTTGGTGTCCAGCGACATGCCCAGCATGTCCGCGCCGGTGTAAGGGATATCCAGCAGCTCCAGCACGCCGGGGATGGCGGCAGCCAGGTTTTCCTGCCCTTTGACCGAATCGACCAGGTTGATCACCATCTCCGGCGCATCCTGGCGCAAACGCTCGGGCAGGCTGGCGTCGCCGGGATACAACTTCACGGTGATGCCCAGGGTGGCCAGGTACTCGCCGATCAGGCGCGCATCCGCATCGGCGTCCTTTTCGGTGATGTACTGCGCCTCGGTGGGGAAGTAATCCCGCTGCACATCGCTGTACAGGATGCCGACCGAGTCGGGCAGCTCGAGCTCGGAGGGTTTCTTGGTTTTTTTGTTGTTAGCGGCTTGCTCCAAAGGATTGCTTTCTCCGTAGGATATGTCATTCCGATCCTGAACGCAACGAAGGTGAGGAATCCATAGTATCACAACCGGTCGGATCGATTGCTGAACTATTATTTTGTCACTTTGGGGATTCCCCGCCCTTGCAGAAAGCGCAAGTGCTCGGAATGACATTCAGTAAAGATGCTGGATGGATATTATCTCACTAATTTCTGTCTATGGGGTTAGGTGAATTGAAACTGACCGATCGTTTCGGGCTTTCATCGACCGTCAGCGTGAACACGTCCGGGCGGGCGTAGTGACCGGTCACGTCGAAGTCGAACTTGCTGCGGGCGATCTCCGCCGGGTCCAGGTCGGCGTACAGGATGCCTTCTTGATCATACAGCGGGCCTGCCAGTACCTCGCCCAGCGGGGAGATGATGGCGCTGCCGCCGCGGCAGAGGATATCCGGCGCTCCGTCCAGGTCTTCCAGACCGGGCAGGTCGGGCGGGTACATGTCTTTGGTGACGAACTGGTTGCAGCCCAGCACGAAGCAGCGTCCCTCGCAGGCGATGTGGCGCAGGGTGGCCTGCCAGGAATCGCGCGAGTCGGCGGTTGGCGCCAGGTACAGCTCGACGCCTTTGGCGTACATCGCCATGCGCGCCAGCGGCATGTAGTTCTCCCAGCAGATCAGCCCGCCCAGCCTGCCATAAGGGCTGTCCACTACCGCCAGCGTGCTGCCGTCGCCCTCGCCCCAGATCAGGCGTTCGGCAGCGGTCGGCTTGAGCTTGCGGTGCAGCCCGACCAGCTCGCCAGCCGGGTCGAAATACAGCAGCGTGCAGTATAGCGTGCCGCGGCTGCCGTGACCCTCGCGCTCGATGACTCCCACCGCCAGATAGGCATTTGCCGCGCGGGCTGCCGCGCCCAGCGCCTCGGTCACCGGGGAGGGGACGTCCACGGCGCTCTCCCAGTATGCCTGCCAGGTGAGCCGTCCCTGCGGGCTGCGGCTGCCCACCACCGTGCCGAATCCCAGCCCGCGCGGGTAGGCCGGGATGAATGCCTCCGGGAAGAGGATCACCTGTGCGCCGTTGGCAGCTGCCTCCGCGGTTAGGCGGCAGGCTTTCTCCACCGTGGCCTCCCGGTCGAAGAGCACCGGAGCGGCCTGCACGACGGCGGCTTTGAATGTTTGGGGGTTTTCCATCTCAGTTGCCTCGATCGAAATCGCCATCAGGCGGTCGGTCTGGCGTTCGTTGCCCAGCCAGAAGTCTTTGCTGCCCAGGTCTTGGAAGCCATATTTGGCGTAGAAGTGGATGGCGCGCGGGTTCTGCTCCCACACGCTCAGCCACAGCGTACGCCCGCCCAGCGCGGGTGCGGTGGAGAGCACCGCTGCCATCAAGCGCTGTGCCACACCGCTGCCGTGGTAAGGGCTGTCGATGTAGATGCGGTGCAGCTCGAGTGGGTCTGGCAGGCTGTAGTCTGTAGGTGGGGGATTTCTGCGCACCTGCGCATAGCCGATCAAGTGGCCGTCCAGCTCCGCCAGCAGCGTTAGTACATCCGGGCTGCTCAATTCGGCGCTCTGGCGAGATGTACTGTAATTCTCGCTCAGGTACTCCGCCATCGCCTGCGGGTCGTTCTGCGCGGCGAAGCTCTCCGCAAACGTCCGCCAACCGAACTCCGCCAGTGCCGCCGCATCCTCCGGCACGCCCTTACGAATGACTACACCGTTCAGCTCCTGGCCTGGAACCTCATCTGCCATATCCTGCTCCCTTAGCCAATAACGCCTGTTATATCAGTCCGTCATTGCGAGATTGCTTCGGCATAGTTCGCCTCGCAATGACGGGAGGCTGTCAGATGGTGGGATTATCGGATAATTACATATCCCTGGTTGCCTTATCCCTTATTAACTTATCCTTACTCACCACTCACCACTCTCTGCTCTCTTTCCCCCAATTAAACCACAAGACCCCCAGGGGAAGGGGGGTCTTGTTGGGGCGAGTGTCGAAAAGTGCGGATTATCTCTGCATTGCCAGCCCGTACAGCCCGAAATTATAGATCGAGCTGACCAGCCGGAAAGTATTGCCTTTCATCGCCTGGCGCGAGCTGGGCAGCTTGTACCAGGTCTTGGTAACCTTGTCATAATAATAGATCGCCAGCCGGCCCTGCTTCCAGGCTTTCTGCTGGTTCTTGTTCAGGTCGAAATACACCTGCGACCTGCCGCTGAACACGACACCCTTCGGCTGGACGGTCTTGTTTTCCAGCGTCATGATGGGGCGCACGAACTTCAGGTTACGCGGCGCCGGGGCAGCCGAAGTCTTCACTTTATAGGCCTTGGTCTGGCATTTGAAATCGGAGTTGCTGGATTGGAAACCCTGCCTGCCGGCCACCCGCACAGTCTGTCCGCGTGGGCAGGTGCCGGGCGCAGTCTCAGCAAAGGCAATGCTGAAGGTCGAGAGCAGCAATGCGAGCACGATCAAAACGGAGAACAGCTTTTTGGACATTCGAACCTCCCTGATGAGTGCCACCGGGTGCAGATCCTGGGGATCGACCTGCACACGTGGCTTAAAGATGAGAACTGCTGCACACTGCGCTGGCCAGCGTCAGTATTAATTGCTGTATTCTATTTTACACAAATAATTATGAAAAGCAAGCGGATTTCGATAGCTTAATCAGACCTTATTGATGGCTTAATCAAGCAGTCAGATATCGACCCGATCCTTCGGAACGCTAGGGTCGCCGCGGTCTACAGTCTTCGGTCTGCGGTCGATAGGCTCCTTTCCGCGGTCTACAGTCTTCGGTCTGCGGTCGGCAGGCTTCTTTCCGCGGTCTGCCATCTGCGGTCGGATACTTAATTACTCGTGGCCGTGGCCATGGTCATGGTCATGGCCATGGTCATGGCTGCCGTCATGGCTGTGTCCGCCCGAACCGGGCGAGGGATCCACCCTTCAACAGCCCGGCTCACCCTCGTGCCCGCAGCAGCTTTGCACCAGGACCACCCGGCGCCATAGGTTGCGGGTCAGCTTGTAAACCTTTTCCGGCAAGGGCATCGGTTGGTCCAAATTGGTCAAGAAATCCGAGAAGGTCGGTCTGCGCATTTTCCCCTCTGCTTAGATAAACTTTTCGATCTCGCCCTGGAAGCCTTGCCCCGGAAGAGCCATCAGGGTCGAGGTGCCGTGCGCGACCAGATTGCCAGCCTCGTCCAGCACGCTCGCCTCGGCGTAGCTGATCGTGCGTCCGGCTTTGATGCAGCGCGCCTGCGCGCTCAGCTCGCTGCTGGCAACCTGGCGCAGGTAGTTCAGCTTCAGGTCGATATTGACCTGCCCGGAATCTTCCGGCAGCCTAAGGAAGGTCGACCAGAAGGTGGCAGTGTCGATCAGCGCGGCGACCACCCCGCCGTGTACGATCCCGAAGGGCTGCATGTGGTGGCTGCCAACAGTCAGCCCCAAGGCAGCGGCGTCCAGATCGATCGAGACCAGCCGCATTCCGAGGTGCAGCGGGAAGGGGCTCAGGTTCACCCTCTCGAGCAGCGCCTGGATGTATTCCGGGTTAGGCCGGAGCATTCGAGGTCCGCGTCACTGGTTGGTCTTCTTCATATGTTCGACCGACCGGCGCACCAGCTCGCGCAGCACGTCCTGGTCGATGTCTTCGAGTTTGTTGATGTAGAGGCAGGATTTGCCGATCTTGTGTTTGCCCAGATTCCCCAGCAGCTTTTCATAATGCTCGAAGCCTGGCATGATATAAAGGGTCAGGTTCTGCTTGCGTGGGGCGAAACCTGTCAGCATCCAGTCGCCTTCCCTGCCGCTGGCGTACTTGTAGTGGTAAGTGCCATACCCGACGATGCTGTCGCCCCACATCTCAGGCTCCTCGCCGGTGACCTCTTTCATCAGCTCCATGACAGTGAAGCTGTCTCTGCGTTTCACCTCGTTCTCCACGCTGTTGAGGTAAGCTTCCACATCGCCTTTGTTGCGTTTAGTCTTCAGTTCTGCCATGTGTACTCTCCTTTCGCGTTATCACCGATATTGGGTAGTATCATATCACTTCTTCCCCTTGGCGATCAATCTTTAAGGTCGACAGCAGACCACCGACCCCTGCGATCCTGGCGATCCGAAGGATCGGATCGTTAGCCGACAGCCGACAGCAGACAGCCGACAGCCGACCGCAGATAACCAAAAGTGTTATAATCCCGCCTCGTTCGTTGAAGTTATAGATATCATACCCACCTGATTTTCGCCGCGCCTGTCCATGCAAACCCTGCAGACCTTCTTCAATCTAGGTGAACCGCTTTCTGCCGCGTATAAGAAACGCCTGTGGTGGCGGCTGTTCACGCTGACCCTGCTGGCATCCTTCTTCTACGTGCTCATAGAGTGGCTGTTCTTCGTCACCAAGCCGTCCTTCATGGACGTGATAAGCCTGTGGAGGAAGCTCGACGTCCTGTTTACCACCAATTTCATCCTGTTCCTGCTCTGGATTCCAATTTACGTTCTGCTGTTGGGTTTGAGCTATCTGCCCGGGCTGTCGAAGAAGTGGACCATATTCCTGTACGCGGCAGGGTTGATCCCTGCAGGCATGCTGTCCATCACAACCCTGCTGCTGGTCGATAACTTCACCTACACGGTCTTCCAATTTGGCGTGGTCTCCACGGACGGATTCTCTCGCCTTTTGTACTCGCTGTTCGCGATCATCGTTTTCCTCTGGTGGTTCCGCTGGGTCATCCTGCGCCTGAAGTTGTGGGACAGCTCCCCCCAAGGGGGAAACATGCTTGCCCCATCCGTGCTGGGCATGGCTGTGCTCGTGTTCTCTGCGCTGCTCTTGCTACCGAAGCTGGGAGCTTTGAATAACCTGAACCCCGGCAGCGAATTCGGGGTGGGCGCCCGGTATCCGAATATCATCTTGATCGGCGGGGATGGCATCGATGCGCTGCACACTTCCCTGTATGGGTACGAGCGCGACACCACCCCACACCTGCGCCAGCTAGCGAGTGAGAGCCTGTTAGTAGAGAACGCCTTCACGAATTCGGCCAAGTCCTCTGGCTCGGTGATCTCCATGCTGACCGGCAAGCTGCCGACCGAGACACGCGTGGTCTTTCCTCCGGATATCTTGCGCAGCTCTGATGCCTACCAGCACCTGCCGGGCATTCTGCGCAGCCTTGGCTACCGAACGGTCGAGATCAGCATCGATCATTATATCGACGCCTACACCCTGAACCTGCGCGATGGCTTCGACCTTGTCAACGACCGCTCGATCGATCAGGCCGGCTTCCAGATTTTTGCCCAGTCCAGCGCCCTCCAGGAGCATGGCTATTTCCTCTCCGTGCTGGTAGAGCGGGCATCCGACCGGCTGCTGCATGTCTTATTTATCCGCCAGATGTCCAATCCATATCTGGACGTGACCACCAGCAAGTACACGGTGAGCGATCATGCGCGCATCCGTAAGGCGATCAAGGAGGTCGTCCAGGCAGAGCAGCCGGTGTTCGTGCACGTCCACCTGATCGGCACGCACGGGGATGTGTTCGACCCGCAGCGGCAGGTCTTCTCCAGGGGTCAGACCCAGGATGCGCCCTGGATGACTGATTTCTACGATGACGCCATTCTGGAGTTCGACGAATACATGGGCGAGCTGAAGAGCAACCTGGCGGCATCTGGTGTGTTGGAGGACACCCTCATCATCCTGTACTCCGATCACGGCCAGAATTCCAGTACGATCCAGAAGGTCCCGCTGATGATCCGCTTTCCGGAGGGCGAATATGCCGGGCGGGTGCAGGCCAACGTCCAGAACCTGGATATCGCCCCTACGATCCTGGATTATATGGGCCTGCCGGTGCCGGATTGGATGGCAGGCACCTCGCTGTTGGAGGGGGAGCCCGACCCGCTGCACCCGGTCTACAGCGTCGGGGTGAGCCTGGTGAAGCCCGGCAAACACTGGAACCTGGTGCAGGACCTGGAGAGTATCGGGCCGCCATTCTACCAGTTCGGATACCTTCAGGCCGTCGTCTGCCAGAACTGGTACGCCATTAATCTGATCGACTTTACCTGGGAGCAGGGGAAAGTAGCCGGTCATACCGCCCCGTGCGAAATAGGAGCGCTGCCGGATGAGAAAACTGTGCAGGGCTGGATGATAGAGCGTTTAGCCGGGGATGGCTTCGATACCACCGCGCTCCAGGATTTTTTTTCCAGATTGAGCGGGGATTGATCTGAGCCCGGCGATCTTCATCGCCGCACCCGGCACACCGCCGCCCAGCCACCAGCCGCCCGTTGGATGCGCCTCGCGAATGTAGACCATCAGGAACTCGACTTTAATCCCGTACTGCACGTGCAGATTGGCGAGACGCACGGTCCCGCGCACGAAGGGTGGTCAGGTATAGCTGCCAAAAAGCAGCGCCACCGGTCTCTCGCCGCGGAACTGCGACAGGTGCACGCTCCCGCTCCGCCCCAGCTCGGGCAGCTCGAAATCCGGCGCCATATCTCCCACTTTTGGGGCGCTGTCTTCGTGCCTCTTCTGCCAGGTATGGGCTTCCTTGCAGTTGGTGATCGGGGTGGTCATGTGCGAGTCTCTTTTTACTTTACCACCTGGTAGCGGCTCTGTACCAGACCGCTCTTGAAAGCGCGCGTCTCGATATGCTCCAGGTGGATGTCTTGCTCCAGACCGCCGAAAAGCGGCAATCCCTGACCGATCAGAACCGGCAGCGTGGTGATAATCAGCTCATCGATCAGCCCAGCGCGCAGGAAGCCCTGGATGGTGACCCCGCCGTCCACATAAGCGTGCCGGTAGCCGCTCTCGGCCAGCCGCTGGACGATCTCACCCGGCTCGCCGGACATGATCTCTACGACCTCAGACAGGTGCTCGGGAATATTTGGGGAAGCGTGGCTGAGCACCACCACTTTCTTCTCCCCATACGGCCATTCACCGAAGGTCAGCACCTGCTCGAATGTGACCCGTCCCATGACCAGCGAGTCGATCGAATCGAAAAACGCCTGGAAGCCGTGGTCTTCCGCGTAGCTGTCTTCATCTCCCGGTCCAGACAGCCAATCGATGCCGCCATCCGGGCGGGCGATATAGCCGTCCAGGCTGGTGGCGATGAAAACGGAGCATTTGAGGTTCATCACTAGTAGTCCTATGCGGACTCAGTCTTGTTGTCCGCTTCCCAGCGCTGGATAGCATTCTCAAGCCACACCTTGCGGGTGGCACCAGGCAGCCGCCGGCGCTCGTAATCCACCAGGCGTTCGACCGCCTCGTGGTCGCCGCCCACCTTGAGCAGCAGGTCGTTGTACAGGCTCGCCTGGTCCAGCGCGTTGCCGAATACCTGATCCGCCCGGTAGGGTTTGCCGGTGATCTGCCGTAAAAACAATCCGATCCTATCCAAGAATCCAGGTCGATAGGGCTTCGCTGGTGCAGTCACCTGGGGTTTATCGTCGTCAGGGTCATCGTCGGGCTCGTAGAGGTTCACTCCGCAGTTTGGGCAGCGGGTCAGCTCGTAATATACCAGCGCGCCGCAGCGGGCGCACTCGAATTCGTTCTCCGCGGGTTGAGGGTCGATGCTGGTCGGCATGGGTAAGGTAAGCCTTCGCGCGGATATTATACCGGATAAGACCGGTCAACTTTTACGTGGCTGCCTTACCCACGTGTCCTTGCAACTCTCAACTATTAGGGGATTATTTTCCAGGGATATAATGCACTTTATCTACATAGCCGAAATTTAGCTTCTCGGCATACGTAATGAATGTCAGAACAACTGAAAAACGTTCTTGACCTATCTTTTCAACAGTTGTATCAATCGCCTGGCCTAGAAGCTGGTCATCTGCATAGAATGTGACCGTGAACGGCTCCAGGTCTGTGATCTCAAGGCGCACTTTGTGCCAGGTCCCTTGGGTGATCGTTATGGGAGGCACCGACTGGGCTTTTCCCGAGATATCTATCCAGCAGTGGATTTGATCTATTATCTTGGCTTGAATCTGGCATACTGCGCCATGTCCTCCATAAGATTCAGACCCGATGCCGAAACCTACATGGGCGAAATTAGTCGTCCCGTCAATCCTCAACCAGGCCTCGATTACCGTCCCCGCTTTTAGAGGTCTGTCATATGCCTGGTTCAAATACAATTCTATGGAATTGTACATACCCTCCGCGCTGAATACCAGCCTGTTAGACTTTTGAGCAACCGAGCAAAGCTCCGCGTCAGACCGGTATTCGTATCCCCAAATGGAAGAGTCATAGGTACCACCGAACCGCGGGTTATCGAAATCATCATATACCGGTTGAGCTGCACCGAACCAGCGGATACCAAAGAAAACCACAGCCAGCAGGAGAGCAGCACCAATGGCAACCAGAGCGAGTTGCCTGGGAGAGAACCGTCGACCGGGTGATTCGATTCTCGACAAATCCTTGAGCTTCTTGCGGGCAGTTTTGACCACTCGCTGGCGGTCAGGATAACCTGGGTCGAGCGCCTGCACTCCCGCCCACTTCTCCAGTGCCTGCTGGTACTGCCCGGCTTCCATGGAGCGTACCGCCGCGGCATAGACTTCCGCCAGCTCTTTTTGCAGCTGCGCTTCCTGATCTTCGCGCTCTATTTCAGCTCGTGCTTTGTGGCTCACACCGTCCGTATCTTCGAATTCCGGGTCAAGCGCCTGGATCTCCTCCATCCTCTCCAGGGTCTTGCGCCAGTGTTTCACTCGTGCCAGCCCCAATGCCTGCTGGTATAACGTGGCTACCTGCTGCTCGAGCTGGCGGTCATGCTGCCGGCGGGATATTTCCTCCTGGGTTCGCTCCAGCAGACGGTCTGCTCCCTGGTAGCCTGGTTCCATTTCCTGCACTTCGGTCAGCAATTCCTCAGCCTGGGGCCAGTTTCTGGCATCCATCTCCCTCAGCGCCAGGTTGTACTTGCGCTCCACATTTGCCAGCCTTTCGAGCTCAGCCACATTCGCACGGGCAGAAGCCAGCAAACCCTCTGGATCCGGGTACTCTGGCTGTAATCTGGCGATCTGGGTAAAGACGTTCACAACAGCCTGCCATTTTTCAGCCTGGGATAGCTGGCGCGCCTCAGCGTACAGGTCTGCCAGCATTCGGCTGCGTTTGGCATGCTCCAGCCGGGCGGAGGCATCCAGGTATTCTGGCTCGAGCGCAATCAGTTCTTTTAAACTGGCAATGGCGCTGGGCCAATCCCCCGCATTCTCGGATGCTAACGCCTTCTCATATAGACTGCGCACCTGCTGTTTTCGCCGGGATAATTCCAGCTTGTTGGCTCCGTCTGGATAGTCGGGACGCGCCTCCACAAGTGCCTGGAAACAGCGCATCGCCTTATCCCAATCTTCCAACCAATATGCGCTCAAACCCTCGTGGTAGAGTTTTTCGAGTTGTTCTTCTACATCCCGTTCGAATTTTGGAATGCTAACCCCAGCCTTTTCTGCCTTTGTAGCACCTGGCGCGTGTGAAACGATGATCTCTCCACGTTCCTTATACGACCACTTCCCGGGTGTCTGTTTGGGAGTTTGACGTATCACACGCTCGTAGACGTAATCGTACAGCTCATCGATCGTGATCTGCCCATCATCGGTTCAGATCGGCTTCGCCTCTCTTGATTCCCTGGAGAATATAGTGGGTGAATAACGAGTTCTCCGCCGCTCCAATCACCTGCTCCCCTTCCCAGGCATATTGGGTGGCGTCGCTGGCAGTCAGCACCACCCTGCCATAGCCGGTCCCTTCAAAAGCAGTGGCCGTGCCGACACTGGCGCCTGGCTGCCCTTTCGTCCCTCGAGCAAAAGCACCGCTGTGACAGCAGTCCAGGATTAGCACCTGGCGTTGTGAGCGGCTGTTGTTCATCTCGTCGGTGACGTAGTTAGCGGATATTGCCGTGCCGCGCAGCAGCTTGCTGTCGGTATCTCTCACCGCCAGGTAAAGGTGGCCCTGGTCGTCAAGCACGCCATGACCGGAGAAATAAAGAATGAGTAGATCGTCGCGAGATTTCTTGGAGAAGAAGCTTGCTATAGATCGCCGGATGATGTGGGAGGACATATTGACGAGCACATTGACATCGTCGAAGCCGCCAAGCTCAGGATCCAGTAAGACTTCCCCCAATGCGCCCACGTCAGCATCTGGAGACCGCAAGCGTGACAGCGCTCTGTCCAGATAGGTGCTGTTGCCAATTATTAATGCCAATCGCTGACCCATTTTCCCACCCAGCCCCGCTTGACTATCGGACACTCAGCATCGGTGGCAGTGCAGGCAACAGTTGCTGATAATTTTGCTCGAGCGCAGTTTGGCGTAAGTGTTCTGAAACTAGTATAGCACGCATGTCAATAACTGCATAACCAAAGGAAGTGAGTCCACAAAACCCCGATGTGATACCTTAGCTTCCTTCGCTCGCTGCGCGGTACAGGATATTAACGATCAATTCTCGCCATCCACGCCCCAGACCATCCCGTCCAGATCATTGACGAACTCCTCCGAGAAATATTGGGCATACTCTTGTTTGCCTTGCAGGTGGTAGCCGAAGAAGGCGGTGGCAAAATGGCGCATACGCAGCAGCATTTCCGGATCGAAAACGATCATATGGTCGCGGTTGAGGATGGTGATAAAAGTCTTCTCCTTTGAACCTAAGTGCTCGAAGATCAGCGCGTTTTCTGGGTATAAAAGATCATTTGTGGCAGCCAGGAACAACGCCGGCACCTCGACAGCCGCGAGACCCTTCTCGCCGAACAGCCACCAACCCTCGCAGGCCATCGGCATGACAGCTTTAATGCGCTCGTCGCCCAATGGCTGCCACAGGCCATCCTGACCCTGCTCCGCCCGCTCCCCTGCGGCAGCGACATACTGGTCCCATCCCTGCGCGGGCGGGCAGTGATAGGAGCCATCGAACCAGTAGGACGAGTTCTGTATGGTCTGAATGGGATCTTTGCACAGTCCCAGGTAGAACCCTGGGTCCACCCTGGCCCCGCTAAGCGCCAGGGCGTTGTAGCCGTCGAAGGAGTAGCCGATCGCACCGGCGTGATCAAAGTCAAACATCCCACCCAGACCTTCAGGTGGGTTTGTGGCTACCTCATTCAGGGCGAAGGTGATGTCCAGCGGCTGTTGGATCAGCTCGATACCCATCGGTTCGTATGTGTCGATGCCATCGATGCTGGCCCAGGAAAAGCCGTGCGAGACCATGTTGGCGGCAAAGATATTCGCCAGCTTGGTCGAGGACAGCATCAGCGGGTAGGGAGCGCCGCTCGGGTCGGGCGGTGCATCGACGACCGGCGCTCTGCTGGTCTGTCCATCACTCCCCAATGCCGGGTACCAGACCGTGATGCTGATCTTGCGCGCAGGCCGGCTGCCGCCACTGGCCGCGAACGTGCGCTTGCCAACCAGGTACGGGCCGGCTCCCGAGAGCGGGTAGAGATCGCCGCTGCCGGTTGCAGCCGAGTAATCTTTATGAATTTCGAACTGCTTAGTCTTGGTCGCCTGTGGTTGCAGGGTGGCTGTAGGCCGCGGGGCGGTCTCGGTGGGCTTCACTGGGGCTGCCGATGGTTGTGGTGTGATCGACAGAACCTGGGTAGGCGGTACCGGCTCGCCCTGTGTGCTGGAAGTCTGTGCTGCTGAACACGCGGAAACGACCGCAGCGATTAAAAAGAACGATGGCTATCTGCACGTGTTTCATGGTTTCCCCTCCCGGTATCGTATAACCCAAAACCCTCCCCTCCCGTAGGAGGAGAGCGTCCGTATACAAGACTGGCAACCAGCCTGGTCGTGCTCGTGGCAATCTGGTTGTGTGAATGATTTCACAATCTTCAATTTGAGTATACACCGATTGAATCGATTGTCAATATGCAGCAGGCGTAGTGCCTGTTACAGACACAACTGTGCTGCGGGCGTATTTCGGTTCTGGGGAAAAGAGCGTTAGTGGGGTTTCTCGATGCGCGTAGCGCATCGAGAAACCCCACTACTCTCTCCCTAGACCTGGGTGCAAGGCAGATTAGCCCCCAATCTGAAATGCACCCCTGTATTGCTGGCAGCTTGAATCAAGAGGTTAAGATATAGTAAAATATTGAGAATAATTGCACCCTAAATACCACAATATTGATAACTGTTACGGTACCCGGCTGCAATACCACATCGTGGGCAGACCGGGGTTGGCTGAGGTTTATTGATAAATTCGGCATACGCTGGGGGCACTGCCAAATCCACCACACATTTAATCAAAAGGAGAAGGATTATGTCTGAGAGTAAACCGCAAGGTGAGTCTATTGAGCAACAGATGGTAGAGGCTGCCGCCGAGGAGTTCGTAGAAGGCGTTGAGACCGTCGAAGCTGCGCGTGCGCTGACAGGCATCGCTGCCGAGCAGATGGCAGCCGGCGCGAGCGACCTGACCCGTGCAGCGGACGCTGAGCTGGCAGCCGGACGCCTGTCCCAGCTTAGCCAGGTAGCCGCTGTCTCCGGGATCACGGATATCGCCGAGGGTGCTGAGATGCTGGCGGCATCCGATGATATCAAAGCGCTGGGAGCGGTGGTCGGTTTGATGAGCGCCGAGGATCTGGAACACGGACTGGAGCTGGCCCGCCTGGCAGGTGAGCTTTGGACGGTCGGCGATGTCGTCTCCATGCTGGATATGCCCATCCTGGCTGACTTCCTGGACAACCGCGGCGAGCACCTGCAGAGCATGGCGGTAAGCGAGATCCTGCGCTCTGCCAGCACCCGCTCCTTGGCGCAGCTGATGGCCATCAAGGGCGGCGAGCTGGAGCAGATGGGTGAGGAGGAAATCGCTGAAGGTCTGGTGCGCGTGGCTGCATCGCAAGCGATGAGCCAACGCAGTGCAGAACTGGCAGATGCCGGGCTGGAACTGGCTGAGCGTGGTGTAGAGGAATTTGAGACCGCCGCCGAAGCTGCTGTGCTCGCCAGAGAGCTTGCAGACGAGGGTATCGGCGAGATCGCGGCCGGATCGGTTGATCTCGGCGCGGCTGCCATGCTGGAATCACAGGCGGAATCAGAAGCAGAACAGTTGTAAATAGGTTGGAGGAGAATATGACAAAACAAAGACCGTTTGGGGTGACAGTTCTAGCCGTATTGGCGGGAATAGCAGCTGTCATCGCCATTATCCACACCCTGCAGATGCTGCACCTGTTCCCCATCCGCGGACCGTTCGGAGTATACGCCTTCTTCACCTTCGACTTTTTGGGCGCGGTCCTGTGGGGCATCATGGTGCTCATCTATATCTGGGTAATGAACAGGCTATTGAGCCTCGACCCCCAGGGTTGGTTATTCCTGGCAGCCTTATCAGCACTCAACCTGATCCTGGCAGTAATTTCTATTCTTGGGCAATCGACCTGGCAAGCCATGCTGCCGTCGATTATCGTCAACGGTTTGATCCTGATCTACACCCTGATGCCAAGCACGAAAGAGGCGTTTGGTATCACTGGCGCTCCACCGGCGAGCGCAGTCCCGGCGGCGCCGGTCGAGCCTGCCCCAGTGAAGCCCGCCGTGCAAGAAGTGCCAGCTGCCGAGCCAGCTGTGGCTGCAACTGCTGGATCTGTGATGGCTGTTGAGCAAGCGGCTGCTGAGGCGGAGATGCCGGCGGTAGAGGAGGTTGTGCCTGCCCCTGCCGAGCCGGAAGACATCTCGTTCGGTGTCCAGGAAATGGAAGAAGAAGCTGGAACGTCGTCCGATACGATGGTAACTGGTGCGGCAGCTATGACCCACGACCTTTCGTATGTGGAAGGGATCGGGGATGTCTATGGAGGCAAGCTTAAAGAAGCAGGTGTCGATTCGCCGCAAGTGCTGCTGGAACGGGGCGCAACGCCGAAGGGTCGCAAAGATCTGGCGGAGGCTGCTGGGATCAGCGAACACCTTATCTTGAAATGGGTCAATCACGTGGACCTGTATCGCGTCAAAGGCATCGGTTCGGAGTATGCTGACCTGCTGGAGGCTTCTGGTGTTGACACCGTGGTCGAGCTGGCCCAGCGCAACCCTGAAAACCTTTATACGAAGTTAGTTGAAGTCAACCAGGAGAAGAATCTGGTCCGGCATGTGCCTTCCCAGGCACAGGTCGAAGAGTGGGTGAGTCAGGCCAAGCAGCTGCCGCGTGCAGTCAGCTACTAACAGATTTTTCGCAGAACTGGAATGAAACCGGAGTGTATGGGCGAGCACCGCCCGCCCATACACCCCCGTCATCCTACTCAATTGCTGCCCGGATACGTTCCTGTTCTACGCCAATGCGACCGCGTTTTGGGAAGAGATCAGTCGGGAGATGGCAGTCTACGACCCGCATCCACGCGTGATCCTGCTCGACCTGGAAGCCAGCAAGCAGCTCGACATTACCACCGCCAATGTCATGGTAGAGATGGTGTAGGAGCAGCAAGAGACCGGGTGTGAGATCTGGCTGGCACGAGTGAACTACTAGGCGCGCGATCTGCTCGAAATGAGCGCCGTGCTGGAGCTCATCGGTGAGCAGCGGATTTTCCTGACCGTCCACCGGGTTGTGAAAGAGTTCCGCGATAAATATCCCGTGGAATCGGGGACAGGTTAGACCGGTAGCAGCTCGTATGAGCCGTTATTCGATTGCAATGCAGTCTTACACATCGGAAGGGAGGAGATTATGCGTTCATTTGCCCAGTCTGATAAAACAAGCCAATATCCCACCGTTGTGGTCCATCAAGGCATGGTTATCGCTCTGGTGGCGGATAATAAAGAGATCAGCTATCGCGTGCTGGATGTAAAACCATCCATCTCAAACGATGACGATGGTTGGACGGGTTCGCGCACATTGAAGTTTCCTGAGGAGCTGCGTCCCGCAGGGATCAGCCTGGTCACCACCGGAGTAACCCAGAGCGAAATCGCAGCTGATGCGCCGTTCCGGGCTCTTTCGGACGGGAAATACATTTACATTTTCCGTCAGTCTGTAGAAGGCACTCTGCTGGCCGATCGTTTCATATACGATCGTGTTACCCAGGAGCTGAAAGCGAACGTAGAACCTCGCTACCAGCGCAGCCGCAAGAAAGACATCCCCGACAGCCGCAAAGATACGATCGATTATCAAAGCATCGAGAGAGATGTCTTCTACGAGCCGACGCTGGAACTGCAGCTCTCCGGTGCGATCAAAGGGGGCTGCTTTACGGTACTGATCCTGCCATCAAATATCCCAGGGCAGTCACGTTGGTTGATCTTCGCCGAAAATGCAGCCACAAGCCGCTTCGACTCGTACTCCATTCGCAAGGGGGCGGATGGCTTGTTCGACCTGGGCGACGTGTTGGAATGCAACTTCGAGCTGAAATCGATGGATGGGCAATTATTACTTCCCCACGGTGCAGGTCTGGATGCGGTCCTGTACGCCCAACAGGAACGGGTGACCGATAACTTTGAACGTAAGGCAAAGATCAAGCGCGCCCAGCGTGTGATGCTGGCAGCTACCACGCAGCACCCTACCGGCGGAGATCAATTAGCAGTCCTGGATTATGCGCTGGGCAGAGATGGCAGCCTGGTGCGGGTTCCGGATGAGAGCACGCTGGTGATCCCGGAGATCGATCTGGCGCAAGATCAGGTCACGCTGCCCGTCATCCTGGAGGACTACCGCGGCTTGGACCTGAAGGCTGCAATTTTGAAACCGGTCAGTACGAAGGTGGCTCCATACCTCTTCGACAGCGCGGATGGTCTGGTGCATCTGTATTTCTGCGGTCTGCCGGCACCTGGTGAGAGCAAGGGCCAGTTCTACGTTGCACAGTTCGATACCACGGTTGCCCGGCCCGCGATCATCCTGCCCATCCTTCCAGAGGAGAAAGGCTCAGCCGTATTGAGAGCTGTACGACCAGGGTCGCAGATGAACGGTGCCAGTCTCTCCATAGCCCCATGGAAGGATAAGGAGCACTGCCGGGTCTCTCTGCAAACCAGTGATGGCACGATCGAGACCTGGGATGAAATGCCGCGCCGGCTGGACAAATTCATGGCTGTCATGAACGGGGCGACGGCGTCCGATCCGAAAGACCCGCGCATCGATAAGGGTGAGCTGCTGTTCTACGAGACGGAACTCCACCGCCGGTACACCAGCCCGCGTGAAGCCTTCGTGGCGTATGATATCCCCTCGGGGATCGGAGCGCTGCGCGCTGAGAGCTGGCAGCCGCTCGTTCAGGACCAGCCGTCGCCGGTAATCGAGATCAAGAGCGGCCGCCGGGCGGAGCTGTGCAAGCTGACCCTTAATCTGATGGTGGATGGTGTGCTGGTCACGGAGACATGGACGGACGTACCCCGCCAGGTTGAGTTGATGCTGATGGTGCTCTCCGGTCAGGTCACTGAGGATGCGCAAGACCCAGAAGTCAAAGTGGGGCAGAAGATCGTTTACAAACCCGGCGCCAAACCCACCTCCACAGACCCGCTTGCCGACCTGACGGCCGGTTCTAATTTATTCCGCTTCGAAAACCACGGCGCATCCGGGAAGATCATCGATCAGAAGGTCGCTATGCGGAGGTTCGAAACCCGCGGCTCGCTGCTGTTTTTTGTTGAGAGCAAAATCAGCGCCGATGACGCCATGCTGGTTTCGGTTAATAATGTCACCAACCAGCCGGTGACGGATCAGGGAGTGGATGCGCAGTGGATCCCCGAGCCCCTGGGCAACGCGCTGAATATCAGCAGCGGTGGCTACGTCCAGCTCGAGCAGGATATCCTACCCCGCCGTAAATACCAGGGGGATTTGACCCTGGAGGCCTGGGTAAAACCCGGTCCTGGCAAAGGCTTCAAACAGATAGTCACCAGCAACCTGGATGCCAAAACCCGATTTTTCCTGGGGTTGAAACCGGTCCTGGACAGCAGCGATCAGAACCTGGAGTATTACCTTCCTTTCGCGGGTTCCCAGAGCAGCGTCATCGAGCCGGAAGGCAAAGCAAGTCATGGGATCAAAACCGGCGAATGGAACCATGTTGCAGCCGTCTATAACACCTCGAATGCACTCAACCTGGATGGGCAAGGGAGCGTCGATTGCGGTAACAATGACGCTCTCCGGCTGGTCCCCGCGATCACGGTTGAGGCCTGGGTGGGGAGCAGCATAACAGGACGGAAGCAAGTGATCGCTTCCAAATGGGGCAGAGAGGCCAAAAATCAGAGCTGGGAGCTGTTCATCGACATGGATAACAAAGCTGGTTTCAGCGTACGTGAACGAACTGGAGGTAAGCTCTTCACTGTGAAGAGCAGCTCGGTGTTCGTCGACGGAAAGCAGCACCACGTTGCCGGGGTGTTCGACAGCAACTCCCGCGAGGAAACCGCCATCCAATTTGATGGAGTAGATGACTATGTGAGCATCCCTGCGACCGGCCTGAAAGGTGCCAAAGCGCCGCATACTGTTGAAGCCTGGATCTGGATGGATAAATATCCAACCGCTCGAGGCTGGATCCTGAACCTGGGCAAAACAGCCGGTGCCGGCAACCATCATTGGTTGATTCATCCTGACGGCAGCACCCAGCTGGGAGTTTGGGAAGGAGCACAGCAAAATCCAGTTCTGCCGCTTCAGGAGTGGTTCCACCTGGCCATGATTTACGATGGCAAGGGGCTTACCTGTTATCTCAACGGCATTCAAAACGGGTCATCGTTAGATGCAACCTTCGATCTGGGCGAGGGTAAACTTGTCCTGGGGGCGCTGGTTGAGGCTGGTGGATATGTAAAAGATGAGATCAATACGCTCTGGGCAGGGAAGATGAACAACCTCCGGGTGTGGGATCGGGCTTTGAGCGAGGCTGAGGTGCGCGCCAGCATGATCAAACCTGCCAACGAAGTGAGCGGTGCGGCAGGCCATTGGGCATTCGATCAGGTAGATAAGCTGGTCGGTAAAGTGAATGACAGGGCTGGGAATAACACCGGTGTGATTGTAGGAAATCCGGAGTTTGTTGAAATCGATAAAGGGCTGTACCGGCAGCAGATTTTCGTTGATGGAAATGTGGAGGACTGGCAGTGGCTGTACTATCCACCCGATAGTGATTGGTCTCTCAAGACTGATATTCCATTTGATTCTAAGACAAGTATCGATTTCAAAATTAGAGGAAGCAAACCGGAGCTAAAAATTGGTGATGTACTTATTATTGGATCGGAGCAGTTCGGGATAAAAGAAATCTCCTTTGGAGGAGCTACTGGTGAATCTATTGTTGTTGACCGTCAGTTCAACAATTCAATGAAGACCACCCACAATAAGAATGATGAAATATTACTGACCCGCAATCCGAACGCTTGGCTGACATCATCAGACATGGACTCGTTGTTCCAGATCGCTGAAATTACCGATACCGCGGACACAAACGTCCGCATCGGCGCAACCGCCGCAGATACGGATTACTTCACCGGGACCATCGACGAAGTCCGAATCTGGAATCTCGGTCGCACAGCATGGCAGATCGCACAATTTAAGGATGGGGCGCTCCCAAGGGATGAAAAAGGCCTGGCTGCCCGCTGGAGCTTCGATGAAGGACGCGGCAGGGTAGCTTATGATGCCACGAACACCAGCCACGGCAAGCTGCTGCATCCCACTGGTACTATGTTGGAGAAGAATGAGTTATGGGCGCCCTCGGATCGAGATGTGAGTTGGAGCCTATTCCTGAATGGCGACAAGGTGGCAGGCACAGATAGGACGCGGAAGCTTTATGTCGATGAGAAAGTTGATCTTTATGGGGATGCAGATCATTTCCTCTTAGGCGCGGCCTTGAAATCAGACCGGCCTGTATCCAACTATGCGGGTTTTCTGGATGAGGTCCGTATTTGGAACCAGGCGCGCAAACCCGAGCAAATACGGGACAACATGTATCGATTGCTGTATGGAGGTGAGCAAAGGCTGATCGCCTACTGGACATTTGACGAAGACATCGGCAGCACAGCCCTGAACGACCATTCCGGGAACGCTCAGAGTGGAAGAATATCTGCAGGGGCGAGCATTCAACCTTCTACCGCGCCGATTGGGAATGAGAGCCCACTGATAAAACATATCTACAAGGGCCTGGACCGCAGATTCAATGCCAAGATCAACGCCACACCATCTGCAGCCGAATATGGTGACCTGCAGACCGATGCTGAGGGAAACCTCTTCGGGGTCCTAAAGCGCTTTTACTTCTGTCCGCTAGACAGCGGCCCAGCCATGCTAACCGGATTCAAGATCGGTGAGCTGGAGATGAATTTCATCAGCCAGGTACAGACTGCACCTACTTTGATCGGATATATCGAGGGGGCGCCGCCGGTACCAAGCGAGAATTTGACGGTCAACGATCCCGACTCGGATGATTATGTCGGCACGAGTGCCATCACCCTGACCGAGTCTTCCGAGAATATTCAGATCTATTCAGCTTCCCGTGATGAGGGCTTCGATATGTCGGTAGGCTTTAAGATCGGAGCTGCGATCAATGCAAGAGTTGATGCGGGCATCGCGGTGGAGAATGAAATCATCCGTGCCGAAGCGATCCTGGCTGCCCAAGGAAAATTCGAGTACAGCAATTCTTACTTGAGTTCTGCACAGGTGAGCGCCACTTCCAGCCGCTCGCTATCGAACAGGCTTCAGCTGCGAGGCAGTTGGGAGGAGAAACAAGTTCACGACCGCTCAGGCGCATCTCGCTTCCTCAATCCGCAGGTTGGACAGCGCTACATCCCCAATAACATGGGCTATGCGCTGGTCAAATCGGCGACCGCAGACCTGTTCGCACTGCGCCTCAAGCACGACGGCACGCTGGTCGCTTACCAGGTGCTGCCCAACCCGGAAATTCCTGAGGACTGGAACATCATCATGTTCCCCATCAACCCGAAGTACGTCAAGAATGGGACTCTGGATGGGATGGTTGGCCTGGTAGCCGATCAAGATTACCCGAATGCCAGCGATGGCGAGCGTGGCTCTTTCTTCAAACCTCTGGAAGCCTATGCTCTAAAGGCGCGCATAGACCGTGAGGCCAAAAAGCAGGAAGGTTTCTATAACCGCTTTGATGCATACGGCGAGACCGGTGGTGGAGTGGGAGCTGATGATTATTTATCAAAAGATCTCGAAAAGCCGCGCACAGAACTGGGCTACGATTGGACTTCGACTGCCAGGCAGAATAAACGCAGCCTGGTGAACACTTACGTCTGGACGGCAGCCGGTGGTTTATTCGCCGAGGAGCAGCAGTTTTCAACCATCCGCGAGGAATCCAAAGGCGGCGCGTATCAATTCCTGGGTATGGGGGGCTTGTATGCTGAGTACAGGATGGCGGTCGGTGGCGTTGGTTTTTATGGGGAGCTGGACGTCTTGCTTGGAACACATATCAATACAACGATGACGCAGGCGTGGCAGGAGTCCGCCGCGTTTGGGCTGAGCATCGACCTGGAAGGAGAAGGGTTCATAAACCGTTGGGTTGGGGATCCTGGCCGGTCTTCCGGGTATTACTTGCCAGAATTTTGTCCCGGCAAGGTTGATGCCTACCGCTTCATGTCATTTTACCTTGCTCCTGAAGTAAGCAATTTCAATGATTTCTTCTCGAAAGTGGTGGATCAAAACTGGTTATATGAGCGCGGTCCTTACAGCGGTCAGTACCTGCCTAACGCGCGCGCCCTGCGCCAGGCTGCCAGCAACCTGAACCAGGTCTGGCGGGTGCTGCACAGGGTGACTTACGTCAGCCGCGTGCCGCCAAAGCTAGAAGAGAGAGCAGTTGAAACCCGGCCTAAAGAAGTGCGCCGTCCGGATGGCCTGGTGGGCAACGTCTTATTGGTAGAGCAGATTGAAGAAATTTACGAGCACCTGTACCCGGGGGAGCAGGCTGCCCTGGCAGACCTGGTCAAGCTGGGAGCCAGCATCGATGTCTGGCTGGATGCGGTTGCTCCCTGGGTCTGGGGAAAGAGCCTGACGGTCGCTCCCGGCACCTGGAAAGATCCAGAACGGCGCAAGGAACTGCGCCTGGATGTGCTCTCATACCTCAAAGGGTATTACGAGCTCAGCCGGGAAGACCTCGAGCGGGGCAGGCAGCCTAACATCTCGAAGACGATCCAGAAACCCGCGGATTATCCAAAATATTTCATCACCTCGCCCCTGCCCTGGGCTAAAGTGAATGGCAAGTTGACCATACGCGGCACAGCTTTATTGGAGAAGGGAGTTAATAAATACTTCCTGGAATATCTGGGCAGCGGTGATACAGCCTGGAAGCAGATCGGCGTGGTAAAAGACGGTGGTCTGAGTGGAGCTTTGCTTGGTAGCCTGCAGACGAGTAAATTATCGCCGGGGATTTACCGCATCCGGCTGAGACCGGATGATGGTAAGCTGAGCCCGTTCGTCGTCCCAATCAGTGTAAAAAAGTGAACCGGAAGCCAGGAGATTGAGGGTAATCACTATTATGTGTCGTAATAGGCATATGGGTGCGGGTAGATTGTGCTGCTCCCTGGGTCATCCGGCATGTAGAGCACATACACGCCCCTGCCTGGGCGCTGGCTCAGGTCCGGCTGGCTGAGGGTGGTGACTTTGCCGCGGTAATCCTGCCGCGTTTACATGGTAGCGGTAGGCGATCGTCCAGGGGTAACGTCCGTTGATCTGCACGTGGAAGTTCTGCTGCACTCGCTCAATCGTGCCCAGTACCGGGCGCCCCTCTCGAAGGATTCCGGCGATCTTCTGAGCTTCGCGGTAGCGCCAGATCAGCAATGCGACACCCCCAATCAGGAAGAATATCCCCATTCCGGCAAATGGTATCCCCACAAAGGCGGTTATGATTGCCAGCGTTAAACCAATCCCCAGGGCTGTAAAGATCACGCCGAGCAATGCGAAAACGAACCCGGTGATCCCCCAACCATCGGTGAACAGCAGCCGCAAGGTGTAATTGCGCGGCACTTCTCGCGGGGCTGGTGGGGGGACGGCGATGCGCTCTTCTGGGGGTTCTACAGGCTTTGCAGGGGGCAGGGGCAGCGACCCGCCGCAGTTCGAGCAGTTGGACTGGAAGGAGAGGTAGCTGGTTCCGCACCAGGGGCAGGTGATCATAAGGCAGGTGTTCCGGTGGTTGGGGTGGGACTAAGTTCCACCCATACGTGCGAGCCGCGATGTACGATGTGCGACACAGTGGGTTTATATGTCGTTGCGAGGAGCACACGTTCCGCTCTTTGGAACGCAGCGACGAAGCAATCCGCTCTCGATCGGGGTGAGATTGCTTCACCCGCCATAGAGCGTCGGGTTCGCAATGACGGGCAGTACGATATCAAGCAAGCTCCATCACCTATAATCTTATCGCATTATTGCGCCAGGATTATCGAAATACCCCTGGATGCGCTCGTAGTACCGCCCGACATGCAGGCCGTCCATCAGGGCATGGTGAACCTGCACGCTGAGCGGCATCAGCGTGCGCCCGCCCTGCGCGAAGAACCTGCCCCAGGCGAAGCGCGGCACCGAATCGACCGGATGCAGGTGGATCGGGTGCATAAAGCTGGTGAAAGACACCCAGGGGATGGCGGTCATGAACAGCAGGTCGTCGGCTCCCGGACCGTCTTCCAGGGTGGGATGCTGCTTCACGTACGCGATGCGCCTTACCGCATCGTCTGCGAAGAGGGGGAATTCGGGCCTGTAGGGGATGGTGCAGAAGCTGAACAGGTCACCTGCTGTGAGCACCGTGTGGGAGGGGTGCACGATATCGTGCTCAACCACCTGCTCACCGCGGATGCGCTGCCGGAACTCGGGGATCTCGTTGGCGGTGCGGGCGATCAGGTAAACGATGGCCACAGTCGGTGATATCTGGCGCTCCTTGAGATCGGGCAGGAAGGCGGTCAGATCGACGTTTGCACACAGATTGAAGTGCGGGTAGTCGAAAGCGGTGTAGGTCTTGAATTGTTCTCGCCTTGACCAGGTCTTCGGATCGATGACTTTCATATATAACCCTTATGCAGGTTGATCAGGACATATCTGGGTAACTTAAGATCTGCTTCCATAACTCCTATCTGCCTCGCTCAGCATATCTGAGCGAGGTCAACTCTCCCCAGCCAGTCTACCACCGCCTCCACCAGCTCGCGGCGGCACAGGCTGAAGGCGTGGTCGCCATCCGGCAACCGGCGCCACACCATGCCCGGAAGGCGCTCGACCAGCGAGGTGTAATGTCCGGGTGGGAAGAGCTCGTCCCGGTCGGCGCTGACCAGCAGGACCTGCCGGTCTAATAGACCCTCAGCCAGCGACTCCACCGGCGGCAAGGCGTACCACTGCTCGCGCAGCTCGAATCCGCTGACACCGTGCAGCATCTCCGCCCAGCCGTCGAATATGGATTGCTCCAGGTCGGTGGTACCGGGATCGACCAGCGGGCAGATGGCAGCCAGCGCTTTGAAGCGCGGCTCGCGGGCTGCGGCGGCGAAGGCTGCGTAGCCGCCCATGCTGCCGCCCACCAGCGCCAGGCGATCCCCATCCACGCACGCCTGCCTCAGAAGCCAATCTGCGGCAGCCTGAACGTCCTCCGCAAGATTTACGAAGGCGTAGTCACCTTGCGAGCCCCAGCTGCCGCGGTAGTGGAAGTACAGGCAGTTCCAGCCGGCATCGCGCAGGGCATAGGCGATATCCAGGTTCTGCTCCACACCCGGTACGCCGTGCAGCAGGATGGCGGTCGGGCGCGGCGTCTCCCCCTGGGCGCGGTAGAACCCGCCCAGCAGCTTGCAGCCGTTCGAGTAGAAGACTACGTCATCCAGACCGGCATTGAACATCATAGGGATAAGGGGATCAGGGATAAGGTGACCAGGGGATTAGGTATCCAGGGGCTATGGCAATAAGGCAACAAGGTGATTGGGTTATCAGGTATCAGGTAACAAATATCCAGGTTGGATCAATCATTCGTGGGTATTGGCGAAAATTAGCGGACTCCTTATTCGCGGACTCACAAGACCCCGGTGTTCCACACATCCGCCTGCGGGTCCCAGAAGGGTCCATCCAGGCCGATGCCGGCAAAGATGCCCGCCATCTCGTCCGCGGCCGGGCGGCGTGACTCAGCCGTCAGGCGGCTGCCGTACCAGGTCACCGCCAGGTGCCAGAGCTGCTCCAGGTTTACCAGCGGGCGCACGGGGATGCCGTTCGCCCGGCACCAGGCTTGCACCGTCTCTTCCGACCGGAAGAGCAGCATCGTTGCTCAGGTATAGACGATGTCCCGCCACCAGCGCGCCGCCGGGACGGCGAAATGCGCCATGCAATCCTGGGACACAGGTTTTCCACCCCGGACCTCCAGCCTGATCGGCTCGCCTGTGTACCCGTCGGAGGAATCTACCACCGCGTCGGCGTGCAGTGCGGCTGGTATGCCGAGAGCATCCCAGACGCAGTTGGCATAGTACAGTTTACCCCCCACCTGCACCGGGAAGGGCGTCTTTACCCCGGAGAAGGGCGGCGCCATACGGATGCGCAGCGGGTCGCCCGGCTCTGGCACCAGCAGGCGCTGTTTGTGCAGCCGCTCGAAAGCCGCCAGCACGTCTTCGAGCGGGACGTCCAGTGCCTGCGCCACGCCCACCGCCCCGGGAACGCGCGCCTGCTCGGCGATGGTGGTGTAGATTTGCAGCTTAACCGCGGTATCGAAATCCATCTGGATCAAGTGTACAGATGATCCTTCCGCCTGTCAATAATTGATACCCGATTGCGTACGGAGGTGATCGATTGCTTTTGTTTATATTACAATAACTAAATCGGAAAATTCCGCCTCAATCCGTGGAATCCGTATACACATAATAAAAATAGGACTTACGCACTTGGGGGAGGGTTGGGTGTGTATCGGCGGGCACAGCCCGCCAAAACACCCCCGATTACCCTGTGAACTGCGTAACTTCTTAAAAATCAAACTATCAGGAAGCAAAAACAGGAGAAAAAGACCATGAAAACCAGGCAAATCACTCTCCCGCTGGTGCTGCTTTTGTTAGGCGCAGCCCTGGCAGCGTGCAGCTCCCAGGCCACACCTACCCCTGAGGCACAGCCACCGACCCAACCGCCGCCTACCGCGGTGCCTACCCAGCCGCCTCCCTCCGGACCGCAGGAAGTGCCTGTGAGCGCGATAACCAACATCACCTGGCAGTGGTCGGAGCTGGTCGAAAACGAGCCTGCCGCCCAGTCGGTGGTGCCCAACCCGGAGAGCTACAGCCTGGCATTCTTCGATGATGGTACGCTCGGCGTCAAGGCTGACTGCAACACCGGCAGCGGCAGCTACACGGTGGACGGGAGCACGATCGAGTTCGGCCCGATGGCGCTGACACGGGCGCTCTGCCCGCCGGAATCGCTCTCCGACCAGTTCGTGCGCCTGCTCGCAGAGGTGGATACCTACGGCATGCAGGATGGCAGGCTGGTACTCACACTCAATGACGGCGCCGGCGAGATGCGCTTCCAGAACGGCGGCATGGCAGAGGTGCCTGAAGCTGCTCCAGAAGAGGTGCGCATGTTCATCGGTCCTGAGAAAGTCCCCTGCGTGGGAGCAGCTCCCCAGGAATGCCTGCAGGTGAAGTACGCACCGGAAGACGATTGGCAGCTCTTCTACGACCAGATCGAAGGTTTCGTTTGGGAGCCAGGCTTCATCTACGAGCTGCGCGTCAACGTCTACCAGGTGGAGAATCCCCCGGCGGATGCCTCTTCGCTGCGCTACGAGCTGGTCGAAGAGATATCTAAGACGCCAGTCGAGCTGGGCAACATCACCGGCATCGACCCGGTGAGCGTATCGATCAATACCTATGACCTGCCCTACAGCTACCAACCAAACCTGGTGCAGGCGACCCCGTATGACAACACCCAACCGCCGGGACCAACCGGTCTGCCGCAGCACATCCAGATCAACTTCGGCGTGACCAATCCAGCGGACGTCCAGCCAAACGACCCAATCTTCTACATCATCCCCAGGCAGGCTTACCTGGACCAGTGGGAAGCCGCCGGCGACGATGGCGTGAAAAACACCATGGGCCTGCTGGATCTCGTCGTGGGACAGCAGACGCTTCCGCTGCCGACGTCGGGTATGCCGGCCCTGCCGCCTGAGCGTGTGGTGGGCTATAACGATCTTGCCGTCCAGGGCAGGTACCTTACCTTCGATAAAGGCTACGGCGTGCGCTTTGTCGGGCGCTTCAACCAGGACCCGAACCCGGTAACCAACGAGGGATTGTTCTACGTCTTCCAGGGCTACAGCCAGGATGGTGCGCACCTGTTCTCGTTTTTCTACCCGGTGAGCACTTCCGTCCTGCCGAACACGGCCGCGGACGTCGCCCCGGAGGAGATGACGCGCCTGAACCAGGGTCCACTGGCCTATTATGAGATACGCGCCCAGGCGCTCAATGCCTTGAACCCGGCGGACTGGGAACCCAACCTGGAGACCCTGGACGGGCTGGTGTCATCGCTGAGCTATTCAGCCCCTGCTGCACCGGAAGCGACAGCGGCACCACCGCCGGAGGCAGCCGGTCTTGAGAATATACAATGGCAGTGGACGCGCTTCTTCGACCCGCTCGAGTTCGTATGAAGTGCCTGCCCCGGAGAATTACTGGGTGATCTTCAAGGCAGATGGCAGCCTGAGCTTCCAGGCCGACTGCAATTCCGGCAGCGGTTCTTACACCACGGATGGCAGCAGCATCACCGTTGCACTGGGTGCCATCACCCGGGCGTTCTGCGGGGAGGACTCGCTCTCGGAGCAGTTCCTCGCCAACCTTAGTGCGGCGGCGATCTACACCATCGAGGGTGACCAGCTTATGCTGGACCTGTTCGCCGACGGTGGTCAGATGTTCTTCATCAATGGCGGTGTGGTGGAGTAGCTAATCTGGTCAGAACCGGATCGCAGCCGTCTTGCCAGAAAAAGACCTTTTGCGCATAGATGTTCTTTTTGTCAAAAGGCAGCCCCTGCCAGGCGCTGTATTCAGGAAGCAGCGTCCAAAGCGAGGGGCTGCCGTACCAGTATCACTCTCGAACGGCGGCTCTGAGTTGAACGACCCGGGTCGGGTAAAGGTAGGGTCAACCAGGTCGAGCCGGGCAAAGGTTGACAAACCTACAATATATGTCATAATAGTCATGAATTCGTATATTAGTCCATCAAAATATAATCGTTCACTCTGGAGGTGGGTAATGGAACCGTTAAGCATGATCCTAACGGCGCTCGCGGCAGGCGCTGTTTCCGCAGTGCAAGAAACTGCTGCAACCGCAGTAAAAGACGCCTACCAGGGACTGCGCGCCCTCATCGAGAAGAAATTCGCCGACCAGCCGAAGGGGACAGAGCTGGTTGAAGAGTACACCACCGATCCTGAAACCTGGGAAAAACCCCTGGCTAAGGAACTGGAAAAGGTCGGGGCAGACCAGGACGAGAAGATCCTGCAGGCCGCGCAGCAGCTCCTGGAGATGCTCCAGGCTGCGCCCGAGGGCGGAAAATACAATGTCCAGGTCAGCGATTCGCAAGGCGTAGTGGTAGGCGATCACGCTCAAGTAGAGATGAATTTCGGCCAGCAAAAGAAGAAGAAAACCTAAGTATGTCTCAGGAAGAACTCCAGAGAGACGAGCAATCCGATGCCACATATGCTGGACCTGCCGGAGAGCCATCTGGAGAGAAGCCCCCGATCCACAAGACAGCCCACAACGAAGCCACAGCGTCCAACCCGAATTACCCAAGATCGAGGTTAAGGGCGGCCGCGGCGTTGTCATTGGAAATTTCGCCCGTGTAGTTATCAACGGTATCGACGAGAAAGTCTTCCAGCGTTTTGGTCTGGATGTTCGCCTGGGCTTCTCCATCATAGGCTTGCTGACAATTGCATCGGCAGCGGTAATCATCTATCTGCTGTTGCCGAAGCGAGGCAACATGAAGGAAGACCTGGGCTGTGAATTCTGCGTGGCAGTGGCTGGGTTTGCCGTAATGCCGGGATCACAGCAGCGGGGCATCGGTGTAGAGTTCGGATCCACCCTCAAACGCCGGCTGGAAGAGAACCTGGCTGAGCTTAGCCAGGATACCGATGTGTCCATCGATGTCTGGGGTCCGGCCGAGGTAGGCAGTGTGAGCGGAAGAACAATCGCTGATTTAGACGGATCGGCTAAGACACTGGCACTAGAGGTCGGTGCGGACTTGCTGGTTTACGGCATGATCGAAGCAGACCAGCCCACCTGGCATATCACCCCCACCTTTTATATATCCCCCGACTACTTCTTCAGAGATGCCTATGAGGTCGTCGGTCAGGATCGGTTAGGATCGCCATTCCCAGCGCCAGGACAACCCAAAGCCGTGCGGGTAAAACTGATGAACGACGAAGCTTCGCCGAGAGGGCGTATGTTGGCCTCCTTGGCGGTCGGCATGACGCATTATGTGACACATGACTATGAAACTGCCCTATCGATTTTCCAAGAGGCCTTGTTAGATGCACAGCACTGGGGTGACCCGGCGGCCCAGAAGCTCATATATTTACTGTTAGGAAATTCTGCCTTGTCTATATTCAACAACCACCCCGATCAATTCGAGCTTCTCGACCAGGCGGAACTTCATTACACCGATGCAAAAACCCTTGACCAAAGTTACGCCCGCGTCTACATCGGATTGGGCAGTGTGGCATACTTACGCGCTCTACGACCGGCCATGGAAAGCGCTAACCCGGCAGCGATGGACTTTGGCTTATTGAAAACTAGCAGCGATTCCTACGTGAATGCAGATAAGTATGCGTTGGAGCCCGACCTGGCACATGTAAAGGAAAAAGCAAGTATGTGGCTGGGACAGAATTATTTTGCAGAAGCATTTGCAAAGAATTATCCTGATTTAACTGAGGCGGTTTTCCAGCCATCCGAAGAAAAATTTGACCAGGTGATCCAGGCATACACGGATCACCCGGATGAGATCTTGAGAGGTTTAGCTGCGGAGGCGCACGCCAGAAAGGGATTGATCTATCGCCAGACTGGCAGAAAAGTTGAATGCATCGCTGAGTACGGGGAAGCATTGAATTTGACCGACGACCCAACCCGCATCGAGCTATACCAAAATGTACTGGCTGATCAATGTGAGTAATAGACCTGAAAGGTAGGTATTATGATGCGAGCGAATAACACAAGCTCTCTGAGACGCCAATTCGTCAGTGCGGCACTTTTCTTGTTTTCATTAACAGCGCTGATCCTGATCAGCCTGCTGATGGCGGAGGCAACGTTTGCTTCCCATACCAGCACCAGCACGCCAACACGCACGCGCAGGCCTACCCGTACGCCCACACGAATACCTACACGAACGCCAACACCGATGACGGCTGTATTCTCCCTGGCGGATGCCAGAAAGAGCAACCCAGGAGATGTGCTGGATGAGATCTACTTCGGAGGGGTGGGGGGTGGTGGTGGCGCTACCTGCACCCATAGCTCTGCTGCCAGACCGTATCTCGCCTACAATTCCGGTAAATCAGGCATCGAATTGATGCGTTCAATTTTTGTCACTACCTGTGGGTGGGGCGAAGATGAGCATGTGCAGGTAAGCGTGAGATATCCGAGCGGTCGAACAACTCGCGATTTGGCTCGTGATCTCCATCAACGACATCTTACCTTCGAACCAGTTAACCAATCTCCTTCTCACCTGATTGCCTAAGCTCCTGATTTCCTAATCTCTACTCTCCGCTCTCTGCGATCGCGTCGATCCGTATTTCCTAATTCTCGCTCTCTGCTATCCTAATATATCTACACCGTGGGGTATGAATAAGTTCCCATACTTGACAGTACAGGCGTTCGAAAAATCATGACGATCTGAAGCGATTTTCCTGACATTTGTCATTTGTTGGAATCAGGCGCTCTGGATAGAATATGACTAAACTTGTCGAGATTATGTAGTATTTTACTGCTAACAATTTACAGGCCGAGCAGCCGGGTTGAAGCGGCCATACACAGCAGCTAAACGCAGCCTTCGACACAGCACATTCCAACTTCAACCCTCAAGGAGGTCCATCGATGCCTGGTTTCACTCCCGGACGACGCTGGCAGCCAGCGTTTTATCCATTTAAAAATGAACCCCTCAGCCGCCGCGCCCTGGCAACGGTCGAACGGTGGGTCAAGGGACCATTATTCGGCTGCCGCATGTGCGGCAACTGCCTGCTGCAGGAGACGGCCTTCATCTGCCCGATGGAATGCCCCAAGGGCATCCGCAACGGCCCGTGCGGCGGCTCGACACCCGAGCGCTGCTATGTGGACGAGACGCGCCCGTGCATCTGGTACAAGATCTACGACCGGGCGTTCGCGATGGGGCGCGAAGAGATGCTGCTGGAGGTGCTGCCGCCGCTGGATTGGAACAAGGTCGGCACTGAGACCTGGGGTGATGTCTACCGCCAGGTGCGGACAGTCGGCATGGGGAATGTGGTCAGCGGGATGCTCTCGCGCGACCCGGCAGTACGCACAGTGACCTGGGATTCGGTCTTCCAGCCGGTGCGCCAGCCGGACTGGTGGCAGGGCGATGAAGAATACCACGCACCGGCGTACGACGAGCCGGTCTCCGAGCTGGAGCGGCGCTTGAAGGCGGGCGAGTTCGTGGTCACCGGCGAGGTTGCCCCGCCAATGACCGTCGCAACCAAGAAGCTGACCCAGAACATCAACATGATCAAGCCATATGTCGCTGCCATCAACTTCACCGACAGCCCGTCCGCCACACCGCGCATGTCCTCCTGGGCCTGCTCCGCTATCGCCGTCGATAACGAGGCCGAGCCGGTGATGCAGATCGCCGCCCGCGACCGCACCCGCACCGGCTTGCAGGCGGAGGTGCTGGGCGCCAGCGCCCTGGGCGTGCGCAATATCCTGTGCCTGTCTGGCGACAGCATGCGCATGGCTCCCGACCCGCGCGGCCGCATGGACATCATTGATATCGACTCGGTGCAGATGCTGTGGATCCTGCGCCGCATGCGCGATGAGGGTCGCTACCTGGACGGGCGGGCGCTCAAGTTCCCGCCCAAGTACTTCCTGGGCGCAGCGGCCTCCCCATTCGCTTCCGAGCCGCGCATTCCAGGCCATCCGCGAGCACAAGAAGGTCAATGCAGGGGCGCAGTTCTTCCAGACCAACCTGGTCTACGACCCGGACGGGCTGGAAGTGTGGCTGGACATGCTGGCGCAGCGCGATATCCTGGATAAAGTGTACATCCTGGTGGGCATCACCCCACTGAAGACGCTGAAGATGGCGCAGTATATGCACTACGAGGTGCCGGGCGTGACCATCCCGGAGAAGCTGATGCAGCGCATGGAAGCCGCCGGAGATGGCGCCCAGGAAGAAGGCGTGCAGATCGCCTTCGAGCTGATCGAGGCCGTTCGGAATAAGCAGGGCGTGAACGGCATCCACCTGATGGCGGTCGGCTGGGAAGAGATCGTGCCGCGCATCGTCACCGAGGCCGGACTGCTGCCGCAGGACTTCGCCGCTCCGGTGGAACGTGAGCCTGTGCCGGTATAATCTATAACTCGAAACTTCCTCAAAGGGCTTGCGCCTCCCCGCGCAAGCCCTTGCTGTTGGTGTGCCAGGCATGTTCTGAAACCAGGAGGTGAAAGTCCTCTACGGGCCGTAGTGACCGGAACCGTTAGCAAAAGGCAAGGGTGCCTGCTGCGAGGCAGGATCTGAAGGAAGCCCGGAGCAAAACTCGGACCCGACGAACAGAAACCGGATAGAAGGCCGCCTGAGTGGGGTAAACCAGCCATGGATGGAGATGCCCAATAGTCGCTTGGACACGACTGGCGGTAAATCCGGCGGGGACCGGGGGAAGGTGACAGGACTTACCCTGGGAGGTCTCTCGCTCTGTCCGGACGAACCGGACTACCGGACTGGAAACAGTACGGGAAGGGGCGGGAGAAGTCAGCAGAAGCCATAGTACCTGGGCAGGCTGCCAGGGAAGGGCCGAATCTTATACGGCAAGGAGCAGACGGGAAAACTCGATGGAAGCGGAGCGACAGGAAGGCAAGTGGTACCAGAGAGCTTCATAGGGAAGCTGGAAGAACTCCCCGAACATCTCCAGAAACACTGGGGAAGCATCCGGGAAAAGCTAGAAACAGGGACGTACCGACCGAGTCCGGTGGAAACGGGTAGAAATATCGAAGCCCGGAGGCGGACAAAGAAAGCTAGGCATCCCGACAGTACTCGATAGGAAGATCCAGCAAGCACTGCAGCAGGTGCTGAGCGAAGAATTCGAAGGGACATTCAGTGACCATAGCTACGGATTTAGGCCGGGACGAAGTGCGCATGACGCAGTGGAAGCTGCGCGAGGGTACATCGAAGCCGGATACCAATGGACAGTGGATATAGACCTGGAGAAATTCTTCGACACAGTACACCATGACCGGTTGATGGCTCGGATGAAAGCAAGAATAGCAGACAAACGAGTACTAAGACTGGTGAATGAGTGCCTGAAAGCAGGAGTGATGGTAGCTGGAGAGATAGTCAGAAGTGAAGAGGGAGCACCTCAAGGGAGTCCCGCTCTCACCGCTGCTGTCAAACATCGTACTCAGCGAGCTGGACGAGAAGTTGGAAGAAAGGGGCCACCGCTTTGTCCGCTATGCGGATGACTGCAACATCTACGTCAAAAGCGAACGAGCGGCAAAGCGAGTTCTGGAGAGCACCAGTCGCTTCATAGAAAGACGAATGCGCCTGAAAGTGAACGAGCAGAAAAGCGCAATCGGACGAGCAGTGGAGCGGCAGTTTGGAGTTACCCCGGTTTAGTGGACAGGTAAGAGCTTGGCGAATCCATAAAAGAAACATAGGACCTTTCAAACTGGATCGGCGAGGCATAGTCCAGAGCTGAGTGCAGCCGATGAGGATTGTACCAGCCTTCGATGAAGGCAAACACTGCCTGACGGGCATCCGAGGGAGAATGGAAGGTTTCGCGGTCCAGCAGTTCACATTCCAGAGTGGCGAAGAAGCTCTCGCACAGGGCGTTATCGAAACAGTCGCCAATAGAACCCATGGAGGGTCGGACGCCAGCTTCTCGACAGCGCTTCCCGAACGCAAGCGAGGTGTACTGGCTGCCTTGATCGGAATGGTGAATAACGCCCTTCGGACGGCGCTGCCAGATGGCCATCGCCAGCGCATCGAGTACCAATTGGGTGCGCAAGTGAGTGGCCATGGCCCAACCCACCACCCGGCGGCTCCAGGCGTCCAGAACCACCGCCAGATACAGCCAGCCGCTCCAGGTAGCGACATAGGTAATATCGGCCACCCAGAGTTCGTCGGGACCATTGGCGCTGAAATTGCGCTCGACCAGATCCGGTGCGGGACGGGCGTCTGCTTGCCGCTGGGTAATGCTATATCGCCTGCGTCGGCTGACACCCTGGATTCCAGCCCTTCGCATCAGCCGTGCCACCCGTTTGCGACCCGCGTGAACCCCTTCCTTGGCCAGTTTGGCATGGATCCGGGGGGCGCCATAGGTGCCTCTGGAGTGAGTGTGAATCTTTTTGATCTGCCCCATTAAAGCCTCATCTTCCTGCGCCCGCCTGGAGAGCGGCCGCTTCAGCCACGCATAATACCCGCTGGTGGAGACTTCCAACACTCGGCACATCGTGGTTATCGGATACTGCTCCTGGTGCGCTTTCACGAACTCGAAGACTTGTCGGGTATCGAGCCGGTCTCCCGTGCGAACCAGGCGGCTGCTTTTGCCAGAATCTCCCGCTCCAGCCGCAGCTGCTTGTTCTCACGCCGCAAACGGGCCAGTTCCTGCTTCTCATCGCTCGTCAGACCATCTGTGCGTTGACCTTCATCGATCTCCGCCTGTTTGATCCAATTCCGGATGCTCTCGGCGGTAGGCTCGAATTCAAGGGCTAATTCATTCGGCGTACGACCTGCTCGAACCAGCTCCACCATCTGCTGGCGAAATTCCGGGGGATATGGTGGGTGACTTCTTGGCATTTTTTTACTCCTTTCTGCCAAGCTTACCATTGTCCATCATACCGGGTCAACTCCAAAAGAGCAAGGTGGCCTATGTGAGCGAAGTGAAGTTCCTGGGCTACCGGATCTTATCCGACGGGCGACTGGCAATTGCGCCGGAAAGCCTGAAACGCATGAAGCAGCGAGTGAAGCAGATCATGCGGCGCAACCGGGGAATTAGTCTGGCAGCTATGATCGAGCAGCTGAATTCCTTCCTAAGCGGGTGGGTGGTGTACTTTCGCTATGCGGAGTGTAAGAGCCATCTGCGCGACTTGGATCAATGGATTCGACGGAAACTGCGCTGCGTGCGCCTGAAGCAATGCAAACGGGCCGTGACGATCGCCAATTTCCTGAAGAGCCTGGGCGTGCCCGAATGGCGGGCCTGGATCCTGGCTTTGAGTGGGAAAGGCTGGTGGCGTATGTCGGGCAGTCCACAGGCGAACGAAGCGATGAGCAACGCTTGGTTTCAGGAACAAGGGCTCCTAAGTCTGAGCCACAGGTACGCTACGTTACAACAGTAAAAGAAACCGCCGGATACGATAAGTACGTCCGGCGGTGTGGGAGGACGGGGGCCGCGAGGCCCCCTCCTACCCGATTGGGGAGGAGTGCTTAAGTAGGGCGTATACGATGGAATTATTGGAATGATCGGGTGTTCTGTATGCAAGACCTTCTCAACATTTGAGAATAACCAGTGATGCTGATAGAAGATCGACATATTGGAGGGGTTAGTCTGGATAAATGAAATGATCCTAAAATTTCTATGCAAGTGGTCTACGTGGGCGTGGAGAGTATTTTCTCCACGATTATGATACCCCAGTGGGTGATCCCCGATCGGATAGGCCCTTGGGATGCCGCGATTACGCCAACCGCCACTGTTAGAAAGTCGATCCCTGTGACTGAAACCCTGCGGCCGCTGGCTGACTGTGTCCACAAGTCCCATACCGTTGTCCAAAATCCCGCCAAAACCCATCGGAAGCCCCTTTTGGTCGTCCAAAACGACCGCTGTTCCCGTTAAGGGGCCATTCCGGTCAGCGGCAGCCACCCCATTCAGCTCACCACGGTCCTATGGTCACCCCAATATCCAGGCAATCCCCTCCACGTTATTGACACCTACACCTGCGCGGGTGTATACTGTCGATGGAGGTGTGACATGCAGCAGAACAAATACCGTGCACAGATCCTGCTCGAACCCGAGCAGCACGCAGCCCTGGCGGAAGCTGCCCGCCGGGAAGAGCGCAGCATATCCGACCTGGTGCGCGAGATCGTGGACCACTGGCTTATCCAGCAGGACGAGCAGGGACTATGGGAGCAGCGCATGCAAGCGCTGGAGCGCCTGAACCAGATCCGCGAGCGCGTCCAGAAGGAGTATGGGATATACCAGGGCGATTTGCTAGAAGAAGCCCGCGCCGGGCGGGATGAGGATATCGACCGCGTCTGGCGGGGTGAAGCATGACGGTCGTTGTCGTGGATGCGAAATTCAGCCTGGCTCAGGTGCTGCCATTACCCTATTCGCCGGCAGTGATCCAACGTATGCGGGTATGGCAGGACGAGCTGCCACGCATACTGGTGCCGGGACTGTGGGAGTATGAGGTGGTCACAGGTCTGCGGAGAGCTTGCTTCCAGAGGTTGCTTAGCCTGGAACAGGCGCAATCCAGCCTGGAAGAGCTGCTGGGGATGGAACTTGAAGTGGTGCCGGCCTCCCCAAATCTGCACCGGCGCGCTCTGGAATGGGCCGAGCAGTTGGGGCAATTGCGGGCGTACGACGCGCAGTACCTGGCGCTGGCTGAGCAGGAGGGAGCTGAACTGTGGACGGGGGACAGGCGACTGGCAAATGGCGCGGCTGCCCTGGGCGTGGATTGGGTGCACTGGGTGGGGGAGGCTTAAGCCGGTAAGGAGTACTGGGATGGTGGAATTGATGCTGGCACCGTAGAGGCCCCTTGGTTGGACGATCAGCGCGCTGTTTCGCTTGAGTCTGGTGTTCTCGTGGGGCGCCAGCCAGGAGCCTTCCCAGCCTCAGCAACAATCCAGCCTGCCTACGCGGCTCCCGCCGAAGACTGGCAGGCTGCCGCCCGCAAGGTGATGGAGATCGGCAGGCGCGCCCTGTGGGGTGGGGCGGGGAGCCGCGCCCTGGACTACCTGCACCAGCGGCGTCTGAAGGACATCACCATTGACCACTGGCAGTTGGGCTATTCGACCGGGATAAAAGTGTACCCTGGTCCCTCGTCTCCCCTCTCCCTTCAGGGGGAGGGGCAGGGGGGTGAGGGTGCTCTCTACATCCCGCGTGGGGTGATCATCCCCTGCACGGAGGATGATCAGATCTGGTATCTCAAGGTCGCCTTGCTGCCCGGCGACCCGGTTAAATGCCAGGGCTGTGGTGAGATGGTCCCGGCACGCCGGCCATGCCCGCGCTGCGGGGCGGTGAACAAGTATCGCGGCGTCAAGGGCAACCGCACCGGGGCGATCTTCGGCGTGGACGAGCTGCGCGGCTCCGAGATGGCGCTGTTTGTGGAGGGCGAGTTTGATGCGATGATTGCCTGGCAGGAACTGAACGATGTGATTGCGGTGTGCACCCTGGGCAGCGCCACCAACAGCCCAGATTTAGCCACCTGGGGCCCCTACTTCCTGCCGCTGGTTCATATCCTGGCGGCCTACGATGCCGACCCTGCCGGGCAATCTGGGTTGAAGATTCTCCAGCAGCTGAGCGAACGGGTGGAGGCGCTGCGCCTGCCGCCGGGCGCCAAGGACGTTAACGAGTTCTACCTGGCGGGCGGCGACCTGTGGTCCTGGCTGAAGGGCGAAGTGCAGCGCCTGGGGTTGGTACCGGAACAGTAATCCATAAGGAATTCATGCTGATGTCTGGCTCGCTGCCGCCTCACAGCGTTGCTCAGGCAGCCGGCAATTCTGTGGATCAATCATTTCATCTCCCCCTGCCTGATCGCCTGGTCAAGAGTGTCCAGGACCGCAGTAATGGCGTCTCGGCGCTCTACAGGTGCGGCTTTCAAACTCGCCTGCAGCAATGCGCGTATCGTTTCCGCTCCACCTTGCAGCAGTTCCTGCATGCCAGCCTCATCGTAGTGGGAAGAAAGCAGAGCCACGATAGCCTCTGTTGGACCGGCAAAAACATCTTCCGGTCTGATGTGTTCCATAGCGCCGGCAGCCTCGAGCATCTGCCGCACCGGAGCGATGGTGCGCAGCAGCATGAAATGCACATCATGGTTGTGCAGTTCTTCGCCCAGCTCAGCCAGCATATCGGCGCTGGGCACATCCAGGTCGGTCGTCGCGCCCAGGTCGAGCAGCACAGCTTTGACCGGCTCTGCGCTGGAGGTCACCTCCGCCATAATGGACTCTCGGATTCCCGCCGCGTTAGCGAAGAACAACCCGTTTTCCGGTCGCACCATCAGCAAACCCGGCAGAGAACTGTTTTCCGGATGCCGCCGGATATCACTGAAGTCCAGCCGGCCGGGTATGCGCCCCAGCACGACCAGCCGGGGATGGCTGGCGCGCCAGACCAGGGCGAACAGGGAGACGATTACCGCAATGAGCAGCGCTTCCAGAGTCTCGAAGGTCAGCACGGCTAAAAGCGCCACCATCGCCAGGATAAAGTCTTCACGGCGCACCCGGTAAAGATGCTTCAGCTTAGCAACCTTGACCATGCCGGATACGGCCACGATGACAATCGCCCCCAGCGCCGCTTCGGGTAAAGAATAAAAGAATTGCGTAAAAAACAGCGCCACAATAACAGTGACACCCGCGGCAATGATGCCCGACATTTGGCTGTGCGCTCCAGCCCGGTCGTTGGCCGCCGATTTAGACAGGCTCGAGCCAATGGGGAAGCCCTGGAATAACCCCGCCCCGAAGTTGGCCGCACCCAAACCGATCAACTCCTGGTTGGCATCCATCCTATACTTGTGGGAAGCGGCGAAGTTGCGCGCCGGACCGATGGCTTCAGCGAAGTTGACCAGCGCCAGCCCCAGCGCCCCCGGGAACAAGAGCCACCAGTTTTGAATACCGACTGCCGGCCATTGCGGCCGCGCTAACCCGGCCGGGATATCTCCCACAACCTCCACGCCGCGCCCTTCCAGCCCGAAGATGATTGAAATGAGGATGCCGAAAACCAGCGCCACCAGCGCGGCGGGTATCTTGTGGAAATAGTGCTCCAAGACAATCAGCAGGATCAGGCACAACACGCCGGTGATCAATGTGGCGAGATGCGTTTCCGGCAAGTTCCTGATGATCTCAATAGCTCGTTCCCAGAAGTTGCCGTGCCCGCCTTCGATGCCCAGCAGCTTGGGCACCTGTTTAATCATCACGGTCAGCGCCAGACCGGTGAGAAAACCAACCATCACCGACTCAGAGAAGAACTGCGCCACCCGTCCTAATTTCAACAGACCACAAATGATAGAAATTAACCCGGCCAGCACAGCCAGGGCGGCGGTCAGCAAGATGAATTCGGGCGTATCCGGCGCAGCAATCAGGCTGACCGTGGCGAAAGACATGGTGGCAATGATCGCCGAAACCGCCACCACCAGTTGGCGCGAGGTGCCGAAGATGGCAAAAGCCAGCAAGCCAATCGGGGCAGCATAGAAGGCGGTCTGGGGTGGCATGCCGGCGATCTGAGCGTATGCCATGCCTTCGGGGATCAATAAAGCCACCACCACTAATCCGGCAATCAGGTCAGTACGCAGCCAGGCACGCTGGTATTTGGGAAGCCACCCCAGGATCGGCAGGTAGCGGAGCAGAGGGTTCGGTCGCGGTTCGGTTTGGCTTGGCACGGTCATTTTCAACTCCTTGCTATTGTGTGCTGGTCGGGTGCGTACCGCAGGCTGAAAAGATTAGACAACGGATTTAGGCGGTGAAGAGTGCCTTAATCCGTTGTCCATATTAAACTGGTAAGCAAACCATAAAACCCAAAACCTACGCCATAGTTACTCCGTCTGTGCCACCGGCGCGGGTGTTGCCTCACCCCGTTTGCCCAGCCAGCGGGCGATAGAGATCAAGATCAACGGGAGCAGGATAGCCGCCACCAGCACATACGGAACTGCCATCGTGCCGGCAAAGTTTGTCAACGTAATGAGAATCGCAGCCGATACATTGCGCTGCGCCGTGCCCAGCCCCATCACGGTGCGGACGCCTGGATCGCGACCGCCAACCACAAAACCGATCAACAGACTGCCGAAGATGAACAGCAGCAGCGCCAGGAAACCGCGGGTGCCGATCAGGCTGATCACGTTGGCTAAATTCAATCCCAGCCCGACCACCAGCAGGATCAGGATTCCCAGGCTGCCGATCTTGTTCATTGTCGGCGCCCAGTTTTTGGCCGTGTCGGGTGAGTGTGACTTGACCAGCAAGCCCAGGATCAGCGGGATCAGCATCAGCACGATCAGTGATTGAGCAATCGCCCCCGCATCCACCTCAACCCCGGTCAGGAGCAGCGGAAGGACCACGGGTAGGTAGAAGATGGTCACGACCATCAGCAGGGTCATCACCCCCACGGCAACAGCCAGGTTGGCTTTAGCGCCGCGCGCTTCCAGGATCAGGAAAGGCGCTCCTGCACAGGTGGCCAGGACCATCAATCCGATCTTGAGCGAATCTTCGAGTGGGATGACCAGCGTGATGGCGTAGGCAAGCAGGGGCACCAGCACAAAATTCGCAAGCAGCGCCAGGACCACCAGGCGCGCGTTTTTCAGCGGTTGGACAATTTGGGCTACGGTCAAACCCAAACCCATTGCAAGCATGCTGCACACGATACCGAGCAAGCCGGATATCTGGGCGATAATTGTAAAGAGTTCATTGGCAGTCATTGACTTGTCTCCTACGAGCGTAAAGAGCGTACCGGATCCGAGCCTTATAAGCCCCAGCCGGGCTCACAAGGCTCAATACCGAAAATCAGATCGCAATCATACATCCAGAGTGCTGCGCAGTATTTCCAGCTCTTCTCCCGTGGGAATCCAGACCTTCGTCGGGTCGAGATCATAGGACCAGGGCGCGGAGTTCTTCCAGCCGTTCTTCATGCGCTTGCCGTGATAGACGCTTTCGGGATCGTTCACCGTATCGCCTTCAAAGCCATCGATGATGTTGTAAAGGTTCGTAAAACCCGCCTTGGCAAGCATGTTAATGGCAAAGGCGCTGCGCCCGCCGGAGCGGCACATGGCCACGATGGTATCGTTTGGCTTGAACAGCTCTTTGACATGGTCGATGAAGTCTGGGTTCATCTCAAAGCCATACTTGCGCTTGTCAGCGTGCCATTGGTATTTAGGAAAAGCCACCGGAATATTGACTGCTCCTTCCGCGTGACCGAGGAAGACGTACTCTTCGACCATGCGCACATCGAGAACCTTGACTTTCTCGGGATCAGCTTTCCACATCTCGTAGGCTTCTTTCGCCGTCACATACAGCCCCAGGGCAGTTTGCTTGGCGGGAGGAACTTGCATCCCCGCATGAATGACGGTTCCTTCACTTTCAGTCATTTGCTCATCTCCTTCTATCATTAATTACTGTTGAATGAACACTTATCAGCAGCGGCTTCGCCGCGGTGTTGCGCATCAAAAGTCAGGATCCGGATACTCAGTCTCCCGTCCTTCGGTGAAGGCAAGGATTCCCTCGACGCGGTCGCTATGAACGACCGAGCGCCAGTGCTCATCCATCATGATGGCGACTGCCTGCTCTACAGGCTCGCCCTGTCCATTTTGTACGGCACGCTTGACCGACTGTACCGCCGTAGGCGAGTTGTCCGCGATCTTCTCCGCGATGCTGAGCGCCGCACCCATCAGCTCGGCCTTGGAGTGGATCTCGTTGACCATTCCAAGCCGGTACGCCTCCTGGGCCGTGATCGGTTCCCCAGTCATCAACATCTGCATCGCCTTTCCTGGAGGTAGCACACGCGGAAGAAAGACTGGCGAGCCGCCGCCGGCGCTCAAGCCAACGATAGCTTCGGGCTGACCGAAGACGGCTTCCTCAGAGGCGATGATAAAGTCCGTGCTGATGGCGATCTCGCAACCGCCGCCGTAGGCTATCCCATGCACTGCGGCGAAGATCGGCCGGCGTAACTGGCGCAGCGTGTAGAGAACGCGATCAAATACCTGGCGCTGGCGCAGCCACTGCTCCTTTGTCATCTGCTTGCGCTGGTACAGGTCGCCGCCCACGGAGAAGGCTCTGTCACCGGCTCCGGTCAGGACGGCGCAGCGTACGGATGTACGCGCGGCGATCGTCTCAAGCACCTCGATCAGTTGTGCCGCCAGTTCGGTCGTGATGGCGTTATCGGCATGCGGCCGGTTGAGGGTGATGATCGCCACACGCCCGCCGGAGACGTAATCGACGAGCACAAGCTGGTCAGGCTCGGTGACATTCTCCGGAGCACGGTAGCCCAGTCTCTTCATTCGTGTATTTACGTCATCAGTCATGTGATGCTCCAATTTTCCCATTATGTATTTTCTGTTCGATGCGCACGGTCCTCAAATCCAGGTCACGTCAACCGGCTTTCGTACAGGAATCCGTTGATACTTCTCAGCTGGAATTCCGATTACAAAAGTTCCATACGGAATAGTTCCCTCAGGTATCCCAAGCAGCTCAATCAGGGGTGGATAACCTTGAGCGGCTATGTTGATACTGCCGGTAAAAGTGGTTCCCAGACCGAGCCCGGGCGCTGCCAGTTGAATCTGGTGAATGGCTATCATCGCTGCCGGAGGGGCCGTGCGCTCATCTTTCGGGGCACAGGCCAAAATAACACACGGCGCTCCCCGGGTAATGCGATCCTCGCCGCCATCCCACGCAGAGACAAATACCTCCAGGTTGGCTTCCTCGTAAAGAGCCGGGGCTTTTTCCTTAACTATTTTCATCCAGTCGATGGTCATCTCGGCAATTTGGTGAACTTTATCAGGATCGTTGACCACCAGCCAGCGTATCACCTGGCGGTTCGCTCCATTCGGGGCATAGCGGGCAACATCCAGCAGCTGCAATACCTTTTCTTTTTCAACGGGTCTTCTTCTGTAGCCGCGAATAGAACGCCTTGAAATGAGATACTGTCTTACCCGGTCCCATTGTGGAATCAGGTGAATATCGATCTCCTCGCAATCCTCAGGCCCCATTGAGCGCTGATGCATGGCCTCTGTAGGACAGATCGCCACGCAGTGCCCGCAATCAATGCACAGGTCCCACCCGTTTTCGATGGGAACAGGGAAATCCGTTTTGGTGATTAGACCACCCGGGCAGGCCCGGATGCAACTCCCGCAGGAGATGCATAAACTCTCATCTACCTGTATCATTACATCTAGTTTGTAGGACGTGTCCATTAATTACATCTCCAGATTTTCAGTCGGGTGCCAAACGCCAGGGAAATGCCGTTTGGCACCCACGTTCAACCTGATTTCAGCTGCTAATGGTTGGTTGAGACCACCTTTGTGTGATCTTTCACTCGGCTATCCGAGCCGTGTGCCTTCCACCTCGAGCCCGCCTCCCGTAGGAAGCTTGCTCCAGCTCCGGCGCTGCCATTCCTCTTTGAGGACTTCTACCGCAGCCTGCTCCAGGAATTCCGGCGCCGCCCACGCGTCCACATCGAAGTCGTTCTTGATGTAGCCGTGGCTGAACATGAAGTCCTTGCCGATCTTGACGCACTGCAGGTTCTGTGCGCTGAGGCTCGGCACCATGTCGACGTGCTTGATGCCCTCATAGGTGTGCTCGGCATCCAGGTAGAACGTCTGCCGGTTGAGGATCGCACCCGCGGCACGCTTGTGCTCGTTGGCCCAGCGCCCCACCTTGATCATGGCCTTCATGTAGGCAATGACCAGCTCGGGGTGCTCCTTGGCCATCACGTCGGTGCAGGTGATGACAGCGGGGGTGTTGGCAACCTGAACCGTCCAGTCCGGAAGCTTGGACAGGTCGAAGATGGCCTTGATTTCGCCCGTGGCCTCTGAGAGTTGTCCTAATTGTCCCATCTGGTTGTAGATGGCATCGACGGTGCCCGCGAGCAGTGCCTTCTCCAATGGTCGGAAGGCATAGTCGTGCTTGTGGTCACGGCGCAGCCATAGCTCAGACGGGTTGTTCATCGGCGGCACAAGCATCTCGGGCTTGTCATACCAGTCATCCGGGTAGGGGAACTCGACAAGCTCAATATCATCCATGGTCATGTCGTTCAGCATCAGGATATTTTCGATGCCCATGTGCTCCTGGATGCGCCACCAGTCGTTCTTGATGGTGTTGAGGCTCTTGGTGATGCCGATCTTTTTGCCTTTCAGGTCCTTCACGCGGAAGATCTTGTCGCGGGCGCGCACCTGCATCACCCCACCCTCGTAGACCCACGTCGCTCCCAGCAGCACGGTGCGGCGGATGTCGGCGTGGACGGCGATCGGTGGATAGAGCCCGCCGAAGCGGATCAGGTTATCCAGGTTGTGGACATAGTGCGGGTAGAAGTTGTTCTCGGGTGTGGAGCGGAAGTAGGCGTACTCAACGCCGATTTTCTTGTACTCCTCACGGCACCAGCCCAGCTCCTGGTCGACATTGTTGGCGGATATCATGGGGCAGTTGGTGTACCACACCTCTTTCCAGTTCAATGGTACTGTGGTCGAAACTCTTTCTGTCATGGCTTGTTCCTTTCTTAGAATTACTGGCTTTGAGATTTTCGAGAGATCTCCGGGAAAGCAGGCGGTCGGTTGACCGTACTTGCTTTTCTCCGGGTTAATCTTGTGTTTCTCCATCCATTCAGCTGGTCATCAACGGACCGGCGGTGATGGCAGACCGGTACAGCCAATCACGAAATCTGTAATTCAGACCGACGGGTTCTTATCCTCTTCCGCCTCGAGCATGGCAACTTCCTGATCGGTTGGCTCTTGACCTTCGATGCCGAGATCGCTCATAGCGGCATCCAGTTGTTCTTCTGAAAGGTCCTCAACCTTCTTTCCGGTTTGCTGCTCGACCTGCTGTACCTCGCTCTGAGACATCTTAACCGCGCTCGCCCCAACGGCAACGATCACACCAGTGGCAACGACCATACGTCTGCGCATCCGCCTGCGCATCCGGCGGTGCCTGCGCATAACACTCCTTCTTGCTGGGCCCCTTCCTGGGACCTCTGCCTCGACCTACTCCACCTCTTCGCATGACTTATCTCCCATACATTCGGTCTCAAGATCTTCATCGGTTATTGTCAATAGCGACACCTCAATGCGGGGCCAGTTCACTCTGCCAGCAGCTCGACCTCTTCTGGCACGACCTCGACCGTCTTGCTGTCTTCAGCCAGTTCCTCGACCTTGTCCAGGTGCTCCTCCACGATCTCGGAGACCACCACCTCGCCCTGGAAATTGTGCGCCAGCCATGCGCTCTTTTACCACATCCCAATCGGCTTCTTCAACCAGCACGGCCAGCGCCAATTCATCTGTGGTCATCTTCTCGCCCAGCTCCTTGAGCAGCTTGTTTTTGATGCCGCGATCGAACATGGCAAACGCAGTGCCCAACAGCGCGCCGACGGCGATCCAGGCCGCGCCGCCGAACAGCACGGCGAAGATGATCCCGATCACACCGCCCTTGAGAAAGCCTTTGCTGGCAGGGTCATCCTTGGTCTGGTGCAGCTTGATCTTGCCCTTTTCGGTTTTGGTGATCGCCACAGCATCCTTGAGCTTGACGACCTTCTCCTTGGCTAATTCTTTGACCGCTTGCAGAGCGGCTTCCCCGGTCTCTTTAGGGGGTACTTGACGACGATGAAACTATATTTTTCTGACATGATTTACTCCTTTTAATCTGTTGATAGAATTGTTCGGGATAGCATGCCTCCTGAGAGGTTGCGGGCCATAAAGCCGTTTTGCAGCAGGATGCGCGTGGCGTAGTAGGCGCGCTGGCCGGAGCGGCAGATGACGTGGATCTCCCGGTCGCGCGGCAGCTCGGCGAGACGGGCGCGGAGCTCATCCAGCGGGATGTTGACCGCACCCGGCACGCTCTCTACGGCGAGCTCGGCCGGATGGCGCACGTCCAGCAGCAGGCCGGCCATCGGCGCCGTTCCAGTGGCTCAGCGGCATGTCGCCACGCAGGACATCGGCCGCCACCATCCCGGCAAAGTTGACCGGCGACTTGGCGCTGCCGAACTGCGGCGCGTAGCACAGCTCGGTTTCTTCCAGGTCGTAGACGGTCGCGCTCCAACTGGATCGCCATCGCAAGGGCGTCGATCCGCTTGTCCACGCCGTCCAGACCGACCGCCTGCGCGCCCAGGAGACGGCCATCGGATTTACGGAAGATGATCTTCATCGCCAGGTACTTCGCGCCCGGATAGTAGCCCGCATGAGAGTTCGGATAGAGGTAGATCTTCTCGTAATCTGTCTCGCCAATCCGCTTGAGCGTCTTTTCGCTGACGCCGGTCCAGGCAGCCGCGCCCCAAACAGCCCGATGATCGCGGTGCCCTGTGCGCCGCGGAAGCTGGCGTCGCGCCCGGCGATCACATCGGCGGCGATACGCCCTTGCCGGTTCGCCGGCCCGGCCAGTGCGACCAGCGACCATTGACCGGACAGGTAGTCTTTTACCTCGACTGCATCGCCGACGGCGAAGATATCCGGGTCGCTGGTGCGCATCTGGTCGTCGACCCGGATGCCGCCCAGCTCGCCGATCTCCAGTCCGGCGTTTTTCGCCAGCCAGTTCTCAGGGCGTACGCCGATCCCCAGAACCACCAGGTCAGCCGGATACACCTGGCCGGATTGCGTGCGCACCTCGAGCGAGCCGTGGGCAGTTGGCTTGAACTCGCACACGTCCGCGTTGAGCTCGATGCGGATGCCGTTCTTTTCCAAATGGCGCTCGACGTAGCGCGCCATTTCCGGGTCCATCGGGGCCAGGACCTGATCGCCCCTCTGGAGCAGCGTCACCTGCGAGCCCGAGATGGATCAGGTTCTCCGCCATCTCCAGGCCGATGAAGCCGCCGCCAACCACCACGGCCCGCCTGGCAGGCAGCACGGTCTGGTACCCGGTGTAGGCGTCCATGCCGGAGGGAAGCACAGCATGCCCTTCGATCCACTCACGGATCGCCTTGACATCTGGCACGGTCCGCACCCGAAATATTCCTGGCAGATCGATGCCTGGCAAGGGCGGACGGATCGGTGCTGCTCCGGGAGACAGGACGAGCTTGTCGTAGGAACTCGCTAGTCACCTCTCCGGTGGCAATGTTACGCAGTTCGCACGGTCTTGCTCTCCGGCGAGATAGCGATCGCCTCGCAGCGGGTGCGCACGTCGATGGCGAACTGCTCGCGGAACACTCTTTCATCCGCCACCAGGAGGCTCGACTCGCGTGCAATCACACCACCGACATAGTAGGGCAGCCCGCAGTTAGCGTACGAAACGAACGGGCCGCGTTCCGACCATCAGGATTTCCGCGTTTTCATCCAGCCGGCGCAAGCGCGCTGCACACGAAGCGCCGCCAGCCACTCCGCCCACGATGATGATTTTCAAGTGGTACCCTCCTTTCTACTCACACGCCTTGCTTTATCAACGAACACGCGGCCGCAGAATAGCCCGCGCCGGTGCGCCATCCGCTCCAGCAACACGCAGCGGCAAACAAACCAGATCATATGTCCCGGGTGTCACCGCAGACAGGTTGAGCCCTTCGATGAGCCAGATCCCCGCCTCGAGCAGGATCTGGTGGGTTTCAACGCCATCGTGCACGTAACCACCGACCGAGAGGTAATCAACACCGATCGTACGCACCCCGCGCTCAACCAGGAATTGCGCCGCGGCTGCACTGATATAGACAAAATCCTCGATGAACTGGTCGGTTTTCCAACAGCGCTCGGAGTTCTGGGTGTGAAACAGCACCCGCTCCCCAGCTTGCAGGTTGTGCCGCGCGAGCTCTGCGGGAAGGATCGCCTGGGTGTGCTCGATAGGGATCACCCGCGCCGGACCAATGGTGGCATCCAGGGGCATTTGATCGAGTCCGATCCCATCCGCAAGGAAATGCCGCGGCGCATCCATGTGGGTGCCGGTATGGGCGCCCAACTCGAGCTTGGATACGTTCGCCGCATCCCCCCTTGACAGATCCAGCATGCGCTCGATCTTCACAGGTGGATTATCGGGCCAGTGCACCATACCTGAGTAAAGCGGCACCGAGATGTCGATCCAGGAAGAGGTCTTCTCATCACTCATGCTGTCGAGGGATATCCCGTCCATTAAACCTCACTAAACTGAATGATCACTTTGACGTCATCCGGTTGCCGCTCGAGAGCCTGTTTGAAGTTCTCCGGCTTTTCACGGCGCGTGATCACGCGGCTCAGCCACTCCCGGTCGGAGCGAGCCAGGTTTTCCCCTGCTCGGTACCAGTGGCGCCTGTTGGCGTTGACACTGCCAACGATTACGTTGTTCTTTAGAACCGCTGCCGCCGCGACGTCGGCGGTTGTCCTACCGGTGGCGCCGCCAGCCCCAACGCCGGTGAGGCAGACGATCCCGCCCGATTTCACCTTCTGGATCGAGTCCCCGATCACCGAGCCCACGCCCGTGCACTCGACAATGATGTCAGGCTCGAAATCAAGGTCCAGCGCACTTCCCGTATGGTAGGTTGCACCCAGGTCGCGCACCAGCCCTGGCTTCGGGCCGGTTTCGGCGCGATCCAGGACATGCACCTCAAGGTTACGCACACTCAAGCGGAGCGCCGCCAGCAGGCCAATCGGCCCGGCGCCGGTCACCAGCGCGGTCCTGGGTTCCCAGAAGGCGCGCTGGCCCACCATGAGAACCTGTTCCAAGGCTTTGGTGATCACCGTCATCGGCTCGAGCAGCACGCCGAGGATGCCCAACGAAGGGTCGACTTTGATGGCGTATTCCGGTTCGGTGCGCCAGCGCTCTGACATAAAGCCGTGGATTTCCTTGATGCCGCGCTCGGTGTACAGACCGTTGCTGCACATGTCCCACTCGCCCACCGCGCAGCTGGGGCAGGGAACCGGGTCAGGACGGCGGACGATCCCGACCACCAGGTCGCCTTCCTTGAGGGAACTGCATGGACCGGGATCGATGACGCGGCCGAGGAATTCATGACCCAGCACCAGGCGCGAGGCGCCTGGCGGCGCCCAGCCATATTTCCCTCGACGATCTCGGCGTCCGTCCCGCAGACGCCCACTGCTATTGCTTCAACCAGGACCGAGCCTTCACGCTCATCGGGTTCCGGAATATCCTCATATCGTGCTGAGCCAGGCTTCTTAGGTTCTACAGTAATTGCTTTCATTGTGTAACCTCCAAGATAAAGATGTGATAAGACCAGGGTCCCATATCAAGGTATAGACCACGCTCGAGCAATTCATTCCCATCGCGGGTATAGCAGGCGGAGCTGAGCAAGTCCTCGAGATGGACCGAACGGTTTTTGATTTCGGGAAAAGGCAGCTGGACATAGCACTGGCTGGGGTGGGCGCGTAATTCACTGCGACCAGCATCCGTTCACCGCCAGATCCTCGCCAGGAATGGGTGACGAAGGAGTCCCAGGATTCATTTTCGTACCAGGCTGGTTGACAGGTTAGCCACTGCCATTCCCCGCTTTTCAGGATGGGCATTCCGCAGGATAGCAAGCAAGCGGTCATAGAACTCCTCAATCTCCTTGTCCACAGGTTCTTCAGGAGCTCGGACGAGATGTGGCGAAATGCGTTTCTTCCGCCCTTCAAGCTGCCCCTGATGGAAGAAACGCAGGCCGGGCGTCGAATAGGTGATCACCGCGGCAGCCCGGTGAACGCGAGGATCAAATGCAGTCTGAAGCGCGCGGTTCGTCATGGTTCTCCAGAAAACGAGCCAGCTTCTTCTGGTAATCGAGCGTCGCGTGCAGGTGCTCGCGCACCGGTCGGGCGTGATCCCTGGCGCAGGCGGTCATACAGACGCTTGTCATAGGTGTAGTCAAAGCCCTGCTGCTGGAGTGTCCATTCCAGGTCCCAGTAGACCTCAGCCATAAAACAGAAATCTGGCGCCAGTTGGCGCACTTGCTGGATCGCCCGCGGCCAGAAAGGCTGCGGCTTTCTGCCCCATGTACGCTCGAATACTTCAGGAAGAATCAGCATCGCCATATCGCAGCGCACGCCGTCGCACTGGCCGGCGATCTTCTCGAGCTCCGCGATCATCGCTTCCTGGGTGGCAGGATTGCTGTAATCGAGCTGCAAGGTATCCGGCCAGCCGGAGAAATATGGGTCCCGTCCATAAGCCAGGATCAAGTCGCCCTTTTCCCGTTTGACCCGGATATAGTTCTGCGGCTCCCGTGCCAACAAGTCCTCCGTCCCCGAGACAAAGTACTCCGGGTGATCCTCCACCCAGGGATGATCCAGCGCCATGTGGTTGGGGATAAGATCGAGCATCAACTTCAAACCACGCTGCGCAAGCCGCTGGCGCAGCCGTGCCAGCGCCACATCGCCCCCCAGATTCGCCGAGACGGTATAGGCAGTGATGGCAAATCCGGAGCCAGCGATATCCTCTTCCTGCAAGTCCGGCAGTGTGCTCTTGAAATTCCACCCGCCACTCGGGGTTGAGTCTGCGATACTCGCTGCCCAGCCAGACCGGTCTGCCAGACGCTCAGGAACCAGACCCAGTCAAAGCCCAGTTCTGCCAGACGATCCAGTTCGGCATCTGGAATGTCATCCAGCGTTGCTGCCCGGTCCAGCTGCCGCGAAAGTTCGGTCAGCCAGACGCGGGTGTTGACCTGGTAGAGGGACGGATAAAAAATTGCGTCATCACTGCCTCACCTGTTGCCGGCTCCGTCCATCGATCATCCTTTGCCTTTTCGAGCACCTTTTGCGCATCGATGTCGACGAACAGATGCATGATACGTGCGACCGCTCCGGACCATCCCGTCTGGTGGCTGGCGCCGATCCCGGCGCCAGTGTCACCGTGGAAGTACTCGTAAAACAACGGGTAATCCCTCCAATGGGGATCCTCCTGGAAATTTCAGGAAAGCTCCGATGCGCGGGCCGTCTCCCTTGCTCATCTTTCAGGAAGATACTGGACAGCCTTCGCCCAATTTCCTCTGCCACTTGGTACGAGATTCATCTGCACCCCTGAACCCGTCGGGCATTCGATGGTGAATGCATCTCCGTAGTACAGGTAGTACTGAAGCAGCGCACGCAGGATCAGCAAGTTGACCGGCATCCAGACCGGACCGCGCCAGTTGGAATTGCCGCCGAACATGCCATCGTTCGAGTCCCCAGGAAGATAGGGTACACGATACTCCTGATCGCCGAACCTGTACGTGTAGGGATGTTCTTGGTGAATGCGCGATAGGGCTCGGAATTCCGTAGGGGCTCAGGAATTCGTTCTCATCCAGCATGATCGTCAGTACCCGGCGCAGATTGGCTTCATTCAAAATCGATCCCAGGCGTCGATTTTGGTAGCCCGGCTTGAGTGGGTCATGAATGAAAGCCGTTAGTTCCGGGTGTGCCTGGAGATAATCGCGCGCGGTAAGGCCTACCTGGGGGTATTTCTTTGCCAGATCCCCTTCGAAAATGGTCACAGCGCAAAAGGGCAGCAGCCCAACCATCGAGCGCACCTTCAGGCGTTCGCCGCGTCCGTCTGGGAAGCGAAGCACATCATAAAAGAAGCCGTCCTGCTCATCCCACATTCCGGATTCTTCGCCAGGTCGAATCATCCCCGATGCAATCAAGAAGAAGTGTCCGAGGAATTTTGTCGTGAGTTCGATGTAAGCCGGATTGTCCATTGCCAGCTCGGCACTGATCTCGACCATGTTCTGGCAAAAGAGGGCCATCCAGGCGGTGCCATCGGCCTGTTCCAGATAGCCGCCGGTGGGCAAAGGCGAGGACCGGTCGAAGACTCCGATATTGTCCAGCCCCAGGAAGCCCCCTTCGAAGGCATTGTTTCCAGAGCGATCTTTCCGGTTCACCCACCAGTTAAAGTTAAGCAGCAGCTTGTGGAAGGATCGCTCGAGCCAGGCGAGATCACCCTGCCCGCGCTGCGCTTTCTCCAACAGGTAGGTGTAGATCGTCGACCAGGCGTGGACCGGGGGATTCACATCTCCAAAGTTCCATTCGTAGGCTGGGAGCTGACCGCTGGGGTGGATGTAACGGTATTTCAGAAGGAGCTCCAACTGTCCTTTGCCAAAATCCGCATCGACCAGCGTCAGCGTCGTGACATGGAAGGCGAGATCCCAGGCTGCATACCAGGGATATTCCCATTTGTCCGGCATGGAGATCACATCATGATTGATCATGTGTCCCCAGCGGTCGTTGCGGATGGAGCGCTGGTTGGCTTTGTACGGCTGAATGCCATGCTCTTTGAGCCAGTGGCCGACGTCATAGTTGAAGAACTGCTTGGACCAAAGCATCCCGGCCAGAGCCTGGCGCATAACATTGGTTTCGTCGGCGCTGAACGAGGCTGGAATGACGGTCGCATAGAATTCGTCAGCTTCCTGAAGCCTGGTCAAGAAGACGGTTTCAAACGCCGCACCGCACTGTTCGCTGATCGCAGCTCCAGGATTTTCCACCGGCTGATCGCTGAGCCGCAATCGAACCGTCTGCGATTCTCCGGGCTCCCAGCCTAAGCGGGTAATGCGCCGAGACCTTTGTCCCCGTCTTCTCTGGATTGACCGCGCTCTTGATCACCGTGAACGATGAAGTTACCGATGCCGTCCTTCACATAAGGGGAGGGATTAGGCGCGCCCCACAACCGCTGATTATTCGTCTCATTTTCCGTGAAGAGCAGTTCTGATGCTTCTGCTGCGTAAAAGAATCGCTCACCGAGATCTCGATGCGACAGGGCAACGATCCCACCGGATTTATCCTGAGCCACCTGGCGTAAGGCGGGGCGAGCGACATCGTCTCCCCACGCCCAGTCATTGCGAAACCAGAGGGTGGGCAGGAGCTGGAGCGTCGTCGGGTTCAGGCCCGCGGTTATGGACGGTGATCTGAATGAGCAAATCCTCCGGCGAGGCTTTGGCGTATTCCACGAAGACATCGAAGTAGCGCTCCTGGTCAAATACGCCCGTGTCAAGCAGCTCATATTCCGATCCATCTCGGCCGCGGTTTCGGTTGGTTTCGACCAGATTGTGATACGGAAAGGCTGCCTGAGGGTATTTGTAGAGGTACTTCATGTACGAGTGGGTAGGCGTAGAATCAAGATAGAAATAGTACTCCTTGACATCTTCGCCATGATTTCCCTCGCTGTTGCTCAGGCCAAACAGGCGTTCTTTTAGGATTGGATCATTTCCATTCCAGAGCGTCAGCGAAAAGCAGATACTCTGGTGGTCATCAGAGATACCCGCCAGGCCATCTTCACCCCAGCGATAGGCCCGCGAACGGGCTTGATCGTGGGTGAAGTAATTCCAGGCATCTCCGTTATCGCTGTAATCTTCACGGACGGTACCCCATTGGCGTTCGCTCAGATAAGGCCCCCATTTCTTCCAGGGAGCAGTTCCCTTACGAGCTTCCTCAAGGCGGGATATCTCTGCATTGATCTTCATTTGTTTTTCTCTTCCAACAGCACCGAGCGCGAAAGCATGCCTCCAGAGAGATTTCTGGCATTAAACCCGTTCTGTAACAGGATGCGCGTGGCATAGTAGGCGCGTTGTGCTGAGCGGCAAATGACAAGGATCTCACGATCGCGAGGTAGCTCGTTCGAGCCGGGCGCGCAGCTGCGGCAGCGGGATGTTGACTGCGCCCGGAACGAACTCTACGGCAAGTTCTGGAGGATTACGCACATCCAGCAGGAACGGCTGTCCACAGAGCTCCAGTGGCTCAAAGGCATGTCACCGCGCAGGATATCGGCTGCTACCATACCGGCGAAGTTGACTGGATCCTTTGCACTTCCAAAGGGAGGTGCGTAGCTGAGCTCGGCTTCTTCCAGATCGTAAATGGTACAGCCCATCTGGATCGCCATGGCGAAGGAATCGATCCGCTTGGGGACGCCGTCCTCGCCCAGCACCTGAGCGCCGAGCAAGCGTCCGTCGGATTTGCGGAAGATGACTTTCATCGCCAGGTATTTGGCGCCTGGATAATACCCGGCATGGGAATTGGGGTAGAGATAGATCTTCTCGAAATCCGTCTCCCCAAGCTGTTTGAGAAGCTTTTCGGCTGACACCGGTCTGGGCGACCGCGCCCTCGAAATACCTGGCAGATCGAGGTGCCCTGTGTGCCGCGGAAACGGGAGTCGCGCCCGGCAATTACATCGGCCGCGATGCGGCCCTGGCGGTTAGCCGGTCCGGCCAGCGCCACCAGAGACCACTGCCCGGTGACGAAGTCTTTGACCTCCACTGCATCACCGACGGCAAAGATATCCGGGTCGCTCGTGCGCATGTGCTCATCGACACGCATCCCGCCGCGCTGGCCGATCTCGATGCCAGCCATCTTTGCCAGCGCCGTCTCTGGGCGAACGCCAATCGCAAGGATCACGATATCCGCCGCATGCCGCTTGCCAGCACTGGTCAGTACTTCCAACGATCCATCTGCAGACTGCTCAAATCCAGCTACGCCATCATTGAGCTCGAGGCGGACACCGTGCCGGATCATATAACGTTCGACGAAACGCGCCATTTCTGGATCGAGCGGGGGCATGACCTGATTGAGCTTCTCGATCAACGTCACTTCTAGCCCGCGGTGGATCAGGTTTTCCACCATCTCGAGGCCGATGAAGCCGCCACCGATCACTACTGCATGCTTCGGTTTCGTCACCGTCTGGAAGCCCGTGTACGAGTGCATTCCAGATCGATCTGCGATATCCCGGTCCAGCCACTCGCGAATGTTCCTGGCATCGGGTACAGTTCTCACCGAGAAGATCCCCGGCAGGTCAATACCGGGAAGCGGCGGCCGGATTGGCGCTGCCCCGGGTGATAGCACGAGTTTGTCGTATTTCTCGGTGGTTACCTCACCTGTGACGTGGTTCTTGAGCTGCACAGTTTTTTCTTTCGGGGAGATGCCAATCACCTCGCAGCGCGTCCGGCAGTCGATGGCGAACGATTCGCGAAACAGTCTGTTCCGTCGCCACAAGGAGACTCGCCTCTTGTTCAATCACGCCCCCGACATGGTATGGCAGTCCGCAGTTGGCGTACGAAACGTACGCTCCACGTTCGACCATGAGGATTTCTGCATTTTCATCCAACCGGCGCAGGCGCGCCGCGCACGACGCGCCACCAGCCACTCCACCAACGATAATGACCTTCATATCTGCTACCTTTCCTCCATTATTATGTCAACAATCAGCCAACTAGCATCTTTTGCCTGGCAGTCGCGATATTCTTTAGAGGGGGTGAGCCGGCAGCCAGTGGCTCACCCGGATCGATCCCGTTGCATAAGAACTGGCTGTTAGTGGGTGTCAGCGCTTCTGATTTCGTATTCGAACGGCAACCGGCATATGCGCCGGTCGCCTGGCGAGCAGGCGCATCACCAGCACCAAAGCCAGTACGCCTGCTACGGCGAGAATTGTTCCAGATTCAATCATCTCTACCTTCTTTTTGGCGAGCACTGAACTCGATTCCGCCATCAGCACACCCGGCGAGATACTCGCCGCTGCGATCAGCCAGCCAGCAGCTTAGCCTTGGCAGCCGTAAATTCCTCGTCGCTCAGCACGCCCGCATTGTGCAGCTGGGAGAGCTGCTGCAGCTGGGCGGTCAGGTCCGGCGCAGGCGCCTGCTGCGCTGGAGCCTCGCCTCGACTCTTCCTCTGGATAATATTCCTCTTCCTCGTACTGCTGCTGCTGTTGCGCAGTCTTGCTGTGCATATTTCTGGTTCTGGTGGTGGTGTACCGCACCGGCAGTGCCGGCGACGACCGCCGTACCGACTGCAGCTCGAGCTACACGTCTTCTTCTCATTGCTCTTCTGGCTCTAGGCATTTCAACCTCCTGATCTATGGTTTTGGTTAAAGTCTAAACTCCGGCTGTGCTTCAGCGGCTTATTCAGCGGCGATTCAGCGCTTGGGCAAATATCTCCATCGTTTCATTCACCACCTCGAAGGGGATGCGGTCAACATCACCATGCGGCCGCTGGCACGGGTTACAGCTTCCCCGAACTTGATCGCCCACAGGTTTTCAAACAGCAGCAGGGCGGCGGTGGTGTTATCTTCCATCGCCTCAGCGATCAACTCGATATCTTCAACCTGGATGATGCCGCTGATTTCCACTTCCAGCGGATCGAAGATCGCCAGAATATCGGGAGCCAGCTCCTCGATCTCCAGCACCTGGTAACCCCCATCCTGATCCTTCAGGATGATGACCAGATCGATCACGCGGATGATCCCCTTTTCCACCAGATCGAGCAGGGCTGGCAAGCTCTCTCCTGTGAGCTGGTCGGTCTTGAATTCAATTGCGATAAAATCGATTGGACCGTATGTCATAGGTTTTCTCCTTTCATCTATAGAAATAGTTGATATTCAGTTGGTGACAGGGTGAGGGATGTTTGGGCAGGCTTGCCACCTAAACACATCCCAAGTTTCACCCTAAAATGTGCAGCCTACTGATTTACGGTGCGGTTTCTGGGTAATAAGGCACCTGCTGGCGGTTGTGGTAGCCGCCGATGTAGCTGGCGATGTCCGCCGCAATGCCCAAGCCGAGCCAGATCCAATCCCAGCCGTTCAACGGGAAGATCAGCACATACATCAACGATGTCCACGGGGCAAAGATCAGACCCATCAGGCCGACCAGCCAGGGAAAGTTAAAAGCTGCAAACGAGAGCGCTCACCCGCAGCGGCGCCAGCAGCCAGTAGACCAGGAAGCCCAGTCGTGGGCCAAAGAAAACCAGAGCAGCAAAAAAACAACACATTGGAAATCCTCCTCAAAATAGAATCTGATAGGGTTAATTCTCAGGGATAGGGATTACTCGCGCCATCATCGAGAGCGTCATTCACCCGGCGGCTTAGCGGCCTTCGTGGGCCATCTGGTCGATGCACACCGCCACCGCCAGGATGATGCACGTCATCCTGGCCGGGGTCGATCGCCACGCCGTAGCTGTCGCGCAGGCGGAACCACTTCTTGGAGACCTCGGCCACCTTGTCGCGGCCTTCTCCGATGGTGTACTCGTGATCCAGGATGTTTCCCTTCACCTCCAGGTCCGGCCCGTCCTTGATCTTGACCACCCAGCGGTCGCGCACGGGAGTGATCAGGGCCTTCTTGACCGTGGCGAGCTTCTCGCCACCGGGTCCTTCGATCTCCATGCTGTCCTTGACCCGCAGCATGCGCTCCTGGATCTTGGCCAGCTCGCTGCCGTGGGCGTCTTCGAAGACCAGGGTCTGGCGCACGCGCAGCGCCTTGCCGTCGACCTTGAAGACCTTCTGGCCCTGGTCGTTCTCGATCCAGAAGTCGTCGCCGATGGAGACCATCTTCTGGCGCATCTGGTAGCGGTTGCCGCCCGCCGCCCGGTCGCCCGAGCTGGCGGTCATCACATCGTTCCTGTCGTCTGCCTGGGATATTATTATTTCTCCTTTGCTGTAAAACCCGAACTAGAAATATCAATTATTGGACACCGATGTAGACATAGAATTCGCACACCGGTTGGTTGCCCAGCACCACCTGCCACAGCTCGCCATACACACCCGGCTCGAACGGAGCGATCATCGGCACGGAGAAGTTATAGGTCCAGCCCGGTTCGACTGTGCTGGTCAGATCGTAGCGGTCGGAGCCCTGGTGCAGCGGGAGATTCGCCGCCGCGCCCACGTAGGCGAGGTCATACTCGCCTGAATCCCACTTGCTGTCGCCGGTGTTCTGCAGCACCCAGGTCGTATCGAACGCAGCACCGGCAGGAAAGGCTGTGGCATCCGCAGGGGTTTGCGAAACCACTACGCAGCCTGTGGCACCAGTGGGCGGTGGGGGTGTAGTTCCTACGGGCGGCGGGGGCACGGGCGACTCGACCACCGGTGTGCTGGCAGTGTTGGCCGTGATCACGTAGCTGGCCGACACCCAGCCGAAGCCGGTCGGGGAGTAATCGGTGGAGATCTTCACCTGCCACCAGGCGCCATCGGCGCTCACCCCGCTGACTTCGCCCGAGGCGCCTGCTGGGGCAACCACCAGCACCGGGTAGTTGGTGCCCGGTCCGCTGCGGACGTTGATCGGTTCCACGGCGACAGCCACCGGCGTTCCTGCCGGCGGTGGGGGTGGGATGTAAGCTTGAGGCGCTGGAGGTGAGGCGATGGTCTGTAGGTTTTCCACGTTCACCGCCTGGGTGTACTGTGCCATCACCCATCCGTAGCCTGCGCCGACACTCTCCGGATTGAGACGCACCACCCACCAGAGGCCATCCTCACTTTTGCCGATCACGCGACCCGACTGGCCTGTTTTGGCGATGCCATATGCCGGGAAATTCGTGGCCGGTCCGGTGCGCACGTACACGTTGGCGAGAGCGACAGCCTGCGGGTCATCCGGTCCGGGTGCGACGAACTCGACCGTGGCAGGTACCGGCGGCGTAGGCAGCACGGGTACACCGTCCGCATTGGCTACCGTCACCCAGCCGGCGCTGACCCAGCCGTTGCCATCCGGGGCAACCGGCACGCTGATCGCCCACCACAACCCGTCTTCGCTCTTGCCGGTGACCAAGGCGGTCCGCCCGCCCAGGAAGGTGGCATACACCACGTAATTCGTTCCCGGTCCGCTGAAGATGGTCGTGTTGAAGTTGGCGATCGCTGAAGGCTCACCCGGTGCTGCAGTGGGTACTACTGCCACCGGGATGCTCGGATCAGGGGTTGGACCGGGTGGAGGCGCAGCTTCGGTAGGCGCCACCGTAGGTACTGCCGTGGGTGGGGGCGCCTGGGTCGGCGGCGGGGGTGCGTTCTGGGTCAGGTCCGCCACCACGGTTTGGGCTGCCTGGGTCTGGATCAGGGTTGTATCCTGGGTTGGGGCAGGTGTGGCTGCGCCACCACAGGCGCTCAGTACCAGGGCCAGCACCGTCACGACAACCAGCATCAGATAGGTTTTCTTGCTCAGTAAGGTTTGCATGATCTGTAAATCTCCCAGCCCGGCAGGAGCGAAATATGCCCTGCCGGGCTGATAAGTGAACTATTCCTCTGCGAAGGCAGCCATCAGCTGCTCTTCCTGTTCTTTTGTCAGGTTGGAGGCGATCAGCTCGAAATTGAAGCCCTTGAGCTCGTCGAGCACCTTGTCTTGCACGGCGTCGCTGGTCAGCAGGAACAGGGCCGAGGTGCCCGGGGTTACCTTCTCGCGAGTCTGCTTGATGAAGTTGTCGTCGATGCCGTAATCAGCCATCTTGCCGCCCAGGGCGCCCATGGCAGCGCCGACTGCCAGACCAAAGAACGGCACGAAGAAGATCAGCCCGAAGAGCATGCCCCAGAAGGCGCCCTGCATGGCGCCCATGCCGGCCATGCTGACCAGCTGCTTGGTCTTAGGTTTGCTCTTGCCCTCCGGCCAGGTGACGATAGCCGCATCCTGCACGGTGATCAGCTGCATCTTCTGCAGAGACTGGACCTTGTCCAGCATCTGCTGCGCCCCTTCCGGGGTGGAAAACTTGAATGCGGTAAGTGTTGCCATTGGATGTTGACCTCCATTTATATTGAATTTGTCGATTTTCCGGGTGGGCCCGCCACCCGCTTTCTCGTTTAACCTTTGTCCTTGAGCGCTCTCTCCAGCGCTTCGACTGCCTCGGTTGGCAGGGTGGTCTGGTAGAGGGTGCCCTGATAAGGTCCCAAGGATGCGATCACCGCATCCGGATTGCCGCTGCCGAGCAGGAAGATCGCCGACGAGCCGGGTTCCAGGCTTTCGGTGACGTCTTTGACGAACTTCTGATCGACGCCCAGGTCCAGGGTTTTGCCGACCAGCGCACCACCTAACGCGCCGATCACAATGCCAGCCAGGGGGAAAAACACACTTGCCAGCAGCAAGCCAAGTGCGCCGCCGCCGAGTGCACCCAATTTAACGCCTGTGTCGAGCTGGTTTTTCACCCGCACCTTGCCGCTCTCATCCTTCACGATCACGGCCGCGTCGTCCAGCTTGAGCACCCCCGAGTGCTGGAGTTTCTTCATCGCTTCGAACACGGCTCCAGCCTGTTGGGTATCATTAAAGGTGATCACAATCAGTTCTGCACTCACACTTTCCTCCTTGGTATTCTTGATTGACCAACCTTAATCGACATCGAAAGCTGACTTTACTCCCGGCAGCATGACATAGATCAGGATGAGGGCATTGACGATGAAGCTCAGGCTGACATCCGACCAGGAACCCGCTCCGAGCATGACGGTGAAATCCAGGATCAGGTTGAAGACCGTGATCACCGCCAGAACAGCCAGGCTTGCTTATCCACCCGCCACAGCATCTGCACCACCCACACCCATACCCAGACCATCAGAGCCCACATCAGGAACGACCAGAAATTGAATGCGTGTACAGAGAACTGCCCGATGAAATTGGGGAAAATCCCCAGCGCCTGCAGGGCATGCATCCCTGCCAGGACGGCAGCGATCCCGGCTAATACTGCCAGGATAGTTACACCAAACGGACGTGATTTAATCTTATAACTCCAATTAATGAATGGGTAATGCTGGTATCTATTCCAGGTTGAGCTTGACGCCACCCATCATGCCTGCCACGGCGTTGTAGACCAATGCCACGATAAGACCGCCCAGTGCGCCGCCCAGGGCGTTGATCAGGCTGCGCCAGATCACCGCCAGGAACGTGGTGAAGCTGTATACTGACCAGTTAGCCAGGTTCATATCGATCCACCAGGAGCTGGCGCCGAAGATCCAGCCCAGGATCCAGTAATACAAGCCTAGCGCGAAGGTCCAGAAGGCAGCCAAAACTGCACCGTACAGGACAAAAGATTTGACATCAACTGATCGAATTGCTTTCATGGGTAGAATACTCCTTGTATTAATGGATGTATGTTTGACTTCATTTTGTGGAATTCCCTCGAGTGAAGATGCTGTGTGGGGAACTATGTCGCTGTCTATGCCCGAGATAAAAATTGGCTCATAATCTTTTCGACTCTATTTGTATCCTCCTTAATTACCCTTCTATTTCCAGGCGCTCTACCGAAAGCACGGTCAGATGCAGCTCATAGAGTGAGTTGAGCACGCCGGCCAGGGCAGCCTGGTCGCGCAGCTCGCCCTCCAGGGTTGTGACCGGTGGGCTAGCCTCCACTAGAGCCTGGAAGATCGTCATGCCTCCCAGGCGATCGGACAAAGTGGGGTCGATCCGTCCTTGCACGCTGATCTGGTAGATAGCCGGTTGATCGAAGGGGATTGGTTTCCTGGGCAGTGGATATACCATGAATAAACTATAGAAGATCTGCGCGCATTAAGCTACCACCTTAAGGTGTACATAAGGTGTGTTTAAGGTGTAGAACGACCAGGTGTAATTGAGGGGGAAAACTCAGTACGGGGGCAGAATGTTCAATTCTTCCGCTTTGGCAACCGCATCCCAGCGCCGGTTTACACCGAGCTTGGCGTAGATGTTGACCGTATGACGTTTGGCGGTGGCGTAGGTAATGTTGAGTTTCTGTGCGATTTCCTTGATGCTCGAAGGTCCTCGCAACAAGCTCAGCACCTCCAGCTCCCGCGGTGTCAGGGGCTCAACCAGAGTCGAAATACCTGGCGATATATTGCGGGCTGAGCCTTCGCTGCTGACCATATTTTCATCTTCCCCTGGGAATTCTGCCAGGATGCGGCGGATCGTCTCCACGGAATGATCTCGCTTCGCAAGCCGGCTCAGCATCTCCTGCATAGGTACCCCCAGGTCGACGAAAACCCGGATGAAACCTCCCGGTCGGGCCAGGTCCAGCGCCTGCTTCAGCTCGGCGTCGGCCGCGCTAGTTTCCCCCATCCTATCCAGCGCCAGGGCGCGCAATGCGAGGATTTCGATTTTAAAACGTGTGTTATGGGTTCGCTCGGCAATCTCGTTCAGGACAACTAATAATTGCAGCGCCAGTTTTAGATCGGCATCCGTTCCCCTAGCCAGCAGCACCCGCGCCCGGGTCCCCCGCGGTTCTTCCAGCCATAACATGGCTATGTCCGGGGGTGGATCCGTCAGCGAGTCTACCCAGTTTCCGGCACCTTCCAGGTCTCCCTGCAGGAGCAATAGCCGGGCACGCAGGGAGCGGGTCCGTTCGTCTTCGTGACCTTGCTGCTGCATGTCATACCGGCTGATCGACTTCACCATCTGCCGGGCCTCTGCGCTCTTCCCCTGGATCTGATGAATCAACACCAGACCTGCCACCGCATCGCGATAGGTGGTAATTTGTGCTGTGTAGCGATTTTCGATGATCTGGGAAAAGTGCTGCGCAGCAGCCTCTAGGTTATTTTGTTGGTAGTTCACCACACCGAGAAACCAGTCAGCCCAGTTCTTCTGGATTACCACCCTGCCCTGGGATGCTGCCTGGAACATCACCCGCGCAAGCCTCTTGGCCTGCTCAAGCCGACCGCTATTGATATAGTTAAAACACAATGGCAGCAAGAGGTCCAGGGCATACGGGCTGGTCTTATCGCCGCAAGACTCGTATTCGGTGAGGAGCAGCCGCTCGGCTTCCAGCGCCTGACCGCTGGCTTGCATAGACATGCCCAGGTAAATCATCGCTCCATAGCGCGGGAATGACCAGGATGGAGGCAAGAGCGCTAATGCCTGGTGGCAAAGGTCGATTGCCAGCATTGGCTGGTTGAATATATATGCCTGCTGAGCTCTTAATGCGAGGATTTGCCCTTGTAGGATTTGCAACTCCTCCGCCGTTAGGGAGGCGCCCACTTCTGAATCTAGCAGCTCATCTACTTGCTGGAGCACCTGGGCTTGCAGGTCAAGCCGCCATATGAACTCAAGTGCCCAGACCCTGATCATCAATAACCACGGGTCTCGTTGGATCATCTCTTCCGGCAGCAGGCGCAGCCAGCGCTCCAGGGTCGGACGGTCCTCAAGATTAACTACCTCGCGCAGCCCGGCTTTCATCTGACAGGCTACCAGGTCAATGTCACCCGCCGCCAGGGCGTGCTGCAAGGCCTCATCGATCAGTCTGTGCTCCTCGAACCAGGTGGACGCCCGCAAGTGCAGCTTGTTCACCTCCTCAGGCGCCATCTCGGCGAGCAATCGCTGCTGGAGCATATCCTGGAATAAATGGTGGTAGCGGTACCACTCCCGCTGGTCGTCCAGGGGGATCAGGAATAGCTCCGAGCGCTCGATCCACTCCAGGCAGGCACCTGCATTCCATGCGGGATCGATCTCGCCGATCACCGCTTCACACAGGGGAGCGCAGAAACGATCCAGGATGGAAGTCTGCAGCAAGAATGAGCGGATGGCCGGGAATTGGTGGCTCAGTACCTCATTCACAAAATAGTCGGTGATGTTGACATTATTGCTGGATAAAGCCGATATAATGGATTCCTGGCTGACTGCCGAACGCATAGAAAGCGCAGCCAGGTGCAGACCGGCGGGCCAGCCTTCGAAGCGCTCATCCAGCAGGTGCAGAGCGGGCTGGTTCAAATGGGCAAATTGCGCGCTGGCTCAGATAGGCAGCCGTCTCCTCGGGTGCAAAGCGCAGGTCCTGGGTGCGGATCTCACTGAGCATCCCCCTGGCACGAAAACTGCTCAGCGGTATGGGCGGATCGATGCGTGAGATCAGCACCAGATGCAGCGGTCTCGGCCAGTGGCGCACCAATTCAGCGAGTAGATTGTGCACCTCTTCGCCCTGGATGGTGTGGTAGTCATCCAGCACGAGAATACATTCTCCAGGAAGTTTATCAAGCTCATTGCTGAACGTGGTGTAGATGACTTCATCGGGAGGTTGCTGCCGCGCCTGGAGCAGAGCCAGGGTGTCTTCACAGGCTTCGCTGAAAATCGTGCGCAGCGCGGCGATGATATAACGTAGGTAAAGGTTCAGATCCCTGTCGTTCTCATCCAGCGAAAGCCACGCTGATGGCAAGGATGTGACCTTCTCACCCTGAGCTGCAGCCTTGTGCTCGAGCCACGTGCTAACAAGGGTGGTCTTCCCAAAGCCAGCCGGTGCACACACCAGGATCAGTTGGCGGTCCATCTCGTGGTTAAGCAGCTCTATCAGCCGTGATCGTGTGAGCAAATCTTTCGGAAGGCGCGGCTGGTGCAGTTTGGTTTGGAGAAGGATGGGATTTGAATCAGGCATAAAGTATACGATTATATTTTACCTTAATAAATTTTAACAACGTCTGATGTGAATTGGGCGAGTGGTCCTTTCTCGGTTGGTAGGATGAATACGCTGCACCAGCTTAGTGCAGAGATGGCTCTATCCGTCCACGTTGATAACCACTTTGATGGCCTTATTGTTGGGGTCCATGAGCAGCTCGAAGGCATCCTGGAGTTGGGCCATGGGAATATGGTGGGTGATAAGCGGATTTAGATCGACCCGTTTATCTGCCAAAAGCTTCACTGCGCCTTGAAAATCCCAACAATAGCCCTGCGATCCAGAGAGAGTGATCTCCTTCTGCACGAATATGTTGGCCGGGATGGAGACCTCTGGGTTTTCGAACAACCCCAGCAGCACAGCCATGCCCCCTTTTCTCAACGATTGCAACGCTTGGACCAGCGTCAGATTGATCCCTACTGCTTCAAAAGCCCGTTCAACCCCCAGCCCGCCTGTCCGTTGGAAGATTCGATCAACGGAATTGACCTCCAGGTTGTTGAACACATCCGCGGCGCCCAGTTCGAGGGCTATACCCAACCGGTGATCCTGGACGTCAATCACGAATGCGTCGCCGCCTCCCGTTGTTTTGAACAGCATCAACAATATCAGCCCGATCGCGCCTGCACCGAATATCGCACAGCTCTCACCTACCCCCAGTCGGCTTCTCTTGATCGCATGCAGCGCAACAGAAAGCGGTTCGACCAGCGCCCCCTCGGCATAGGAGAGGTCAGCAGGGAGCAGGTGCACCCATTTCTCACGGGCAATAAAATGAGTGGTAAATCCGCCCTGCCCTTTGCGGTACTGAAAGCTGATATTTTGGCATAGGCTGTAATCGCCTCGCTGGCAGAAATAACATTGCTCGCATACGAGCACCGGTTCGACTGCTACCCTATCGCCGGGTTTCAACTTGCTTACGCGGCTTCCAATAATTTCCACTTCACCAGCGATTTCATGACCTACCGGTACAGGCAGCGGCGCTGCCGGATGGGCGCCTTTGAAAATATGCAGATCGCTGCCACATATCGATACTGCTTTGACCTTTATCTGCACCTCATCCGCTCCAGGAGATGGGAGCGGGCGGTCCTGGAACTCGATTTTCCCCGGAGAGGTTGCTATCGCCATCGGTCGTGATTTAGACATCAGATTATTCCTCTGCTACCACAGGATTGGATAAGACTCCAATTCCCTCGATCTCGATCGAGATATTGTCTCCGGCATTCAGGAATACACTTGGAGCTGGCCTGTCGTTTATGGTTTTCGGGCTGCCGGTCAGGATGATATCCCCAGGCAATAAGGTGGCTATGGAAGATATGTAGCTGATCAGGTATGGCACGCTGAAGATCATTTGACTCGTATTCCCGCTCTGCACTAAAGTTCCGTTGATATAACTCTTGATGTTCAGAAGGTCGGGCGCGGGGAGCTCATCTGAAGTTACCAGGGCTGGCCCCATCGGGCAAAAGGTATCTGAGAGTTTGCCTGTCGTCCACTGGGATGTCCGCTGTTCCAGGTCTCGGGCGCCTATGTCATTGGCTATCGAATAACCCGCTACATAGGATAAGGCTTGCTCAATAGGGATATGCTTGCCGCGTCTGCCGATCAGGATGGCTAATTCACCTTCACAAAACACCTCTTCGCTAATTCGTGGGAGGATTATAGACTGTCCGTGCCCGGTCAATGTACTGCCGGGCTTCAAGAAAAGGACCGGATAGGCTGGCTTTTGACCCACTGCAGAACCGGGCAGGGGGTAGTTCATGCCCACACAAATAATCTTTCCTGGATTGGTTAGCGGAGGTCCCAGAGATACCTGGTCCGGTCGCAGCAGGATCGCTTTTGATTGTAATACATCGATAGTTCCGGGCAAAGACCTCTGGACAAACGCGACGGTTTGTCGGGCTTCCTGCATGAAGGGAGAATCACTTACGAATTGAGAAATCGATTCAGGGGTCAGGAGGTTCTTGCGTGACCGTTCATGCTGCTCGTGATCGTTCGCGAGCCTGTAATCACTTGCTCGCTGGAGGTTGAGGATCCAACCCTCGAGTTGGACCCCCAAATGGTTTTGATGATTGTGTAGATATGTGACGAGTCGCATGGCTGCGGTCAGGATATTTCGGGCGAGCGACCTGCCTCCAAACCGACTTCATCCAATCCCGGTGATGGCTCTCTGATTGTCAGGATACTTATGACAGCGCCTACGGCTAGAAGTATGGCGGCAGAGCCAAAACCGGCTGTCAGGCTGAATGTGTCAGCCAGATAACCGGTCACAACCGGGGAGAGGCTAGCACCGATGAACCGGAAGAACATCGACAGACCGCTGGCGGTGCCCCGCAGGCTGGGGAAATAGTCAAGCATGGTTTTTAATTGGGCAGGCAGGCAAAAGCCAATCGCAAAGCCGGATGTGATTACAGTTCCCGCAATCAATATCACCGAGGTGGACTGACTGGCTGTCCTGCTGATTAAGGTTAACAGGCTGAAGGCGAGTGCGGCAAGCAGCGAGCCAGGTATGAGGACATTGCGGATATTGGTTCTATCGGACGCATTTCCGCCTATTAACGATCCAATAACTGCCCCAATCGGTAATAAGCTGACCAGAAATCCAGTATCGCTCGTTCTCAGTCCCAGTTGGGTGCCGAGCATAAGCGGCAGGAGCGTGAAGACTGTGAACAATGCGTAGAACTGCACAAATCCGATAACGGTGGCACCAAATGTTGGTGGGTTGCGCAGGATGGTGGACATCTCTCTCAGCCCAACTTTCTCGGTGCTCACGGCTTGATCAGGCAGCTGCCAATATGCAAAGAGCGCTAAAACAGCGCCCAGCAAACCCAGGAGTAAAAAATCCACTCGCCAACCGACCCATACCGCTATGATCGCCCCGATGATCGGAGCTGCTGCTGCACCAGCGGCGTTCAATATCTCGAACGTCCCCATGGCTGCCCCACGTTCAGACACAGGGATGAGATCACTGATCAATGCAACGCCGACGATAACTGCCGCGGCGATGCCAAATGCTTGCAGGGTGCGGATCAAGAAGAATGCCCAGATATTCTGAACCAAAAATCCACCCAGGCTGCCCAGGATGAAGAGCAGCAGCCCGATAAGTATTATCCGTTTGCCATCATAGCGATCGACAACCGGACCGAGGAACAGCTGAGCAGCGGCGAAAGTCAATGCAAAAACGGACAACGTCATACCGAACAGGGCGGTCGTCATCCCAAGGTCTTGCAATATCTCGACCTGCGAGGGTACGTATATCAGCTGGCTGAATGATCGCATGAAGGCAACCAGGGAAGCCAGGTAGAGCACTTTGGTTTTTAGCGGCACTTTAGACTATTCTCCAGGAGCATCTCCCTGGCCAGGTGCATAGCCTTGGAGGATCTCTAACCCACTCTCTCCAGCAATAATATGGTAGTTATCACCCGGTTCGAGCCAGAGCACAGCTTCTTTTTCCAGTACAAGCAGGTCGCCGTTTACATGGGCTGTGCCGCTGCCAGAGATAACATATAAGAGCTGGTCGGTGCTGCCGTGACGGGTCTCCGGTCCCAGCGCGAATGGCTCAAATGACCAGCGATAGGCGGCAATTGCCGAGGTACCGATAGAACTGCGGTCTGCAAGCGCAGTTCTAACCCAGCCCTCCCCGGTGGTTTCACTAAGCATACTTTCGTGATCTAAAATGACCGGCACTGGTAACTCCTTCTTCTATAATTATGGGGAGGCGCAGATGCTTACAAGTTTGCCTGAAACTCAGGCGTCAGGTGCCCACTTTCAACAATCGTCCGGGTCCACCCATACCGTTTCATGGGGTGGCGGCGCCCAAAACTCGACGAAAGTGAAATTTTCTTGGGTGTCGTTTTCAAACCAGTGCACCTCGTCAGGACCGACCAGCACGACCATTCCAGGTGTGAGTCTGTGGCTGCCCTCATTTACGTGAATCAAACCCGCTCCGTCCAGGATGCAGAACAGGTGATGGCAGTCTTTATGGTAATGTCTGGCAGCAGTATCACCGGGGTGGTATATGATGCGGTCGGCGCGCAGTTTGGTTGCCCCGACAGGTACATTCTCAGTGACCAAATCCAACCGGTCCCGGGTATCTCTGGTTGAGTGGTAATGGGGCAACTGGTCTTTTAGGAACAGCTTAGCCATACGGAAAAACCTCCTCGTGATGCTTTATGGGTAAGATTTGCTGCTGTAAGCGATACAGTTAACGAGCGAAGATCAGCAGAGTGGAGCCTGCCACGACCAGCGCGGCGCCAAGCCAAACACGACCGGTGACGTGTTCTTCCTTCTGCCCCACCAAAAAGATGGACAGGATGATGACGACCGGTATGTTCAATCGTCCCAGGGTCAGCACGACAGCAACGGGAGCCATCGACAAAGCAAGCCAGCGTACCCAGGTGGATGCGCCCACGAACAGACCAGCGCCAAGCTGGTAGTATAACGATTCACGCGGTACCTCGCTCAGGTTCAGCCGCTCGCGACGCAGCAGCAGGATGATCCCATAGGCGACAGCCGACACGCTCATGCCGATCGTGACACCTAGCAAGGGAGAGTCCATTTCGTCCAACCCACCCCGGATAAAGATCGGGCTGATGGCAAAGCTCAAAGCTACACCCAGACCGTAAACCGAATCGCGCCAGCGAAACTTGACGGGGTTGGCCTCATTCTTGCCGGAAACAGACACGAAATAAACGCCCGCGACAACAGTGACAATCCCCGCCAGTACCGGCAGGCTGAGGTACTCGTCGAAAGCCAGGGCGGCAACGATTGCGGCGAAGAGCGGGGTGGCTCCTACCAGCGCACCGGTGCGCGCTGCCCCGACCTTGTTCTGGCTGATGGTTAGCAATGTCCAACCCAGGAAGAAGTGGATCAGCCCGGCCAGGGCGAAGTTAAGAACAGCACTGGCTGGTGCTTGTACTAATACAGTAAGATCCTCTGTTAATATGGACCCGACTGCCATAAGCACTGCACTGACGAGGAGCAGGATAAAAGTAGCCCAGGACACACTGAACCCGGTCCTGGCTTTACGGTTGAACGCCTGGAATATCCCAAACCCCAATCCGGCTAGAGATGCGTAAATTGCTCCTGCTAAATAGGTGTCGTTCATGCGGATGCTGCCTGGTGAATCACCTCACCGCGCTTGAATGCTGAGAGAATATCGAAGGTGATCTTCAAGATCCGTGATACCGCACCATCGGTATACCATCCAAGGTGTGGTGTAACAATAACGTTCAGGTCGCCGAAATCATGATATACGTCGCGCTCATCTTCAAGTACATCCAGCCCGGCTCCGGCGAGGTGTCCTGTACGGAGTGCGGCGATCAGGGCTTGCGTATCGACCACCGCGCCACGGGCTGTGTTGACCAGGATGGCGCCTTTCTTCATCTGTGCCAGACGTTCGGCATTGATGAGATGGTGGGTGGCATCGGATAAGGGTGACGTTCAGGGAGACGAAATCGCTCTCTGCCAGCAGTTCCTCAAGCGGCAGGTACTTGAAATCCACTTCTTGAGCCAGAGCATCATTTTGATGCACATCGTGCGCAATTACGCGCATAACGAACCCCTTCGCAATACGTACACAATGCGCACCGATACGACCTGTCCCGACCACGCCGAGTGTTTTTCCGTACAGCTCAATACCCTGGAGACCCTGGTCGGAGAAGCGATGCTCGTGCACATAACGGTCATTCCCGCGTACAACATTGCGTGCCACTGCCAGCAGCAAGCCGAATGCCTGTTCGGCGATCATATGAGCGCCATAATCGGGGATGTGACAGACCGGGATGCCTCGCCGGGCTGCTTCCTTCAAATCGATATGGTCGTATCCTACTGAACGGGTCACCACCAGCTTCAGCTCGGGCAGGCGATCGAACACGTCACCAGTCACCTGCCCAAACTGGTCGCGCATACACAGGATATCTGCCCTAGCCGCAGCTGCCACGATCTCATCGCCAGTGCGTAATGGCGGGTAAATGCTGAACTCAAATCCATCCAGCCGGATATGCTCGCGATTCTCGAACACGAAGTCAGTGAAGGCAACCTTATAAGGGTTGGGATTTTCGATCAACGCGCCATCCTGGTCTCGCCTGCAGCGATCAACGCCTCAGCTTCCTGGCGTGTCGGCCAGGGCCAATCCGTCGGTGAGGTCTGCTTCAAGGCTGAGAAGGCATTACCCAGCCGCACACCTAAGCCCGGATCGCCTTCCAGGTAGCCGGTCAAGAAGCCGGCTACACATGCATCGCCCCCGCCCAGGCGGTCGACTGCTTCCACTTCATAGGCACGGTCGGTGAACAGCTCTCCAGCGACATAGGCCAGCGAAGTCCAGTTTGTGAGAGTCACGGTGGGCATAGAGCGCATGGTCACCAACACGGCTTGAAAGCCAAAGCGTTCGGCAAGCTGCCTGGCGACATCGGCGGGGTTTTCCCCGCTCAATCCCGAGATCAGCTCCCTCACGTTTGGTTGATCTGGCAGGGAAGTCACCAGGATATCGACATATTCCATTACCGGTAATTGAGCAGCCTGGGCTTCTTCAAGGGTCCACAGCATGGCACGGAAGTTGAGGTCGTAGCTTACCAGGCAGCCTGCTTTCCGGGCGGCGCGCAGGGCTTCTACCTGAACTCCCGCGGCTGAACGGCTCAGAGCAGGTGTGATACCCCCTACGTGGAAGAGGCGCACGCCACCCAGGATGGTTTCCCAATCCACCATGCCAGGCTGGATGCGTGCCAGGGCAGAGTCCTTACGGTCGTAAATGACCCGTGTCGGGCGAGGGGAGGCGCCATATTCAACAAAATATAATCCGGCGCGTTCCCCTCTGCCCAGAGCATCTGGCTGACATCGACGCCAAACTCACGAGCCTTATTTGCCATCATGCGTCCCAGCGGATTATCCGGGAGACGACTGATCCAGGCGGCTTTTAACCCCAGCCTGGCGACACCCGCCGCAACGCTGAGCTCTGCTCCCCCGACGGCGACATCCAGGCTGATAACCTGCTCCAGACGCTGGTGCCCGGGCGGCGAAAGGCGGATCATCGCTTCGCCAAATGTGACTACATCCATAGCGGAAGACATCCCATCAGATCGGAGGCCAGGCAACTGTGTAGAGATGTTTGCCGCCATTGATCGGTCCCTTCATCAGCTCGTCCACCTCTTCTTGTGTGAAACGCTGTGCGGTCCATTCATCTGTCGGGGATGTAGTAACGGCGGAATGCACGATCCGCCGAGTTTTGAGCTCCATTCTGACAAAGATATGCCACGGTCGGAAGAGCCAATCATAGACTACGGTAAAGTCGCAAGCCCAAATGTCCGCGACATGCTTCTTCACGAAAGTCGCCCATGTCTGGCTCGAAGATGGTGCTTCCCTAACTTTTGGCAAGTATTTCTGGACAGTTCGTTTGCACACCCTGATCCCGAGCTTGAGCAGTTCACCCCGAATCCGCTCTGCTCCCCATAAATGATTCTCTTTTGCCATCGTGCGGATGAGATCGACCGTTTCTGGTGGGATCTTTGGCTTGTTTTGTTTGTGTTTTGATTTCAATCGCCAATAGAAGCGAAACAAATCCCGATGCCAGCGCAGGAGTGTGTCTGGCTGAACAATGTGACGGGCCTGTTTCCAGAAACGAGAAAAACGCGCAAACAGAACGAGGAGGAAACGGTCGCGACGGGTCAGCAGGGGTCGTTTCACTTGTCGATTGAGGACGATGAGTTGTTGACGGAGCAAGGCATTCTCTACAATCAGATCGGAACGGCTGCGAGTTAGATCTGAAAGGACCCCGGAGATCAAGGATAGCGTGGCTGGTTTTGCCCAATGTTTAATGTGTTGTTGAAACTGAAAAAGAAAATATTTCCAGACGAAGATGTGGTAAATCATGCCGGTTCCAGTTTGAATGACGATTAGGATAAAACAGCATGATACCCCATTATTGTTATCACTTCAGCTCATTTGGCTTTCAATTATTAGTACGGGCGACCCAAGTAGCCAGCACAGGCGCCATGAGGGAAGATATGACTGCCATTTCCAGGTACAATGTAGGGAGAATAGTAACAGGAGATAAAGCGATGACCGAACTAACCCTATCTATCCCACCGGATGTACCGATGCTCTTGAAGATGTCACAAGCCGACTTTGCTCGCGAAGCGAAGATCCTGGTAGCAGTCAAGCTGTTCGAGCTGGGCAAACTGACCTCCGGTAAAGCTGCGGAATTGGCTGGCATGCCCAGGATGGCTTTCCTGTACTCCTTGGATCGATACAGAGTCCCGGCGATCAATCTACAGGATGAGGAAATCGAGCATGAGATCGAATCCGCCCGGCGTTTGATGCGATGAGTCCCAAAGTTAGAATTGTGAACACTGCGCCATTAATTTTTCTGGCGAAGCTGGATCGGCTGGAATTACTTCGCCAGGGAGTTGATCTTGTCTATGTGCCCACGGTGGTCTTGGATGAACTCCGTGCGGTGCCAGACGAAGCTACCGAGAAAGTTCAATTGCTAATCGGAGAATGGCTGGTGGAAAAAAGCTGTACCCAGCCTGGATTGATCACCCTGGCGGAGCAAGCGGTTGATGCTGGAGAAGCCCAGGTCGTTGCATTGGCATTAGAGTTAAACACCCGCGACGTAGTTCTCGATGATTTAGATGCTCGCCGGTTTGCTCGCGGCAGTGGACTTGAACCGATTGGCACGCTTGGATTATTGCTGGCTGCAAAGCGGAATGGCCTCATCGACTCCATCGTACCGGAGATCGAAGCCCTACAAAACGCTGGTTTTCGCCTCAGCGAATCTTTGACAAGAGCGATCCTCGCTGAAGCAGGAGAGGAGTAGCGGAAATATAATGTTCACAACTTGTGACCGCTGTGGTGGCTACTTTACTTATCCATCAGGTTTGGAATGAATTACGGGCTGTTTTCACCGTCTCGCCAGCAAATTCCTGAGTTCGCGAGTCAGCAGGCGATCGAATCCGAAAAAACAGCGCACAGAAGATCACCCAAAAGTAGATATTTTTGAACCCTCACCCAATCACAAACAGGCCATCAACTATGCGTTGGTAGCCTTTGATTATGATCTTCGCTGCTGCGTCAGTAGGAACTGACAGCAGCTCGAGCGTAACTTTGGTGGAGCCCGCTCAGGACCGGTGAAGATGCAATCTTTCCCCCAGAGTTCCTAGTCGGCCAGGGATTATCTTTAGCGAAGCTTTCCGGGATCTGCTGCCCGATGCCTTGATGAGGTCTGGAGTGATTGTAATAGTCGAGGTATTCCTGCACGATGCGATTCAGTTGGAGATGATCTAGGATAAGCATATGATCCAGGCACTCCCACCTCAAGCTGCCAATCAGACGTTCACAATATGAAATCGCCCGGGGTGCTCGTACTGGCGTCTTCAATATCTTGATGCCACCGGCTACAGCTGCAAACTGCTTCCCATACTTGCTGTCCCGATCGCGGATCAGGTACTTCGGCCCTTCTCCACCGGGCGTGGCTTCACGCAGTTGCTGAGCAACCCACTCGTCGGTGGGAGATCGGGTTATCGCTGCGTGCACGATTCGGCGGGTATGTAACTCCATGATCACGAACACATATAATGAACGAAAGAGCAGATCGTTCACCACAGTGAAATCGCAAGCCCATATATCGTGGAAATGGTTTTTCAAGAACGTAGACCAAGTCTGAACGGGTTGATTATTGCGCTCTTTGAGCATATATTTTTGGATCGTTCGTTTACTTACTTTGACCCCCGGCTTCAGCAACTCGCCACGAATGCGTTCTGCTCCCCACAACCGGTTTTCCCTGGCCATTTGCTTGATCAACTCAATGGTATCAGCTGAGATGCGAGGAGCACGCTTCTCGGGTTTCGATTTGCACTGCCAATAACGGCGGAACAGGTCGCGATGCCAACGCAGTAGCGTGTCCGGTTGGACAATATGTAACGCTTGCTGCCAGAATTCCGTCAACCTGGCCAATAACACTAATTGCACTCGATCGCCTTGGGTCAACTGCGGTCGCTTTACCTGTCGATTGAGCACGATCAGCTGTTGTCTCAGCATGGCATTCTCGATGATTAGATCCCTTCGGCTGCGCTTGAGGTCCGAGAGTGATCCCGCTGCGATGCTAGCGATCGCGGGCTTGCTCCATTGTTTGACATGCTGCTTCACACGGCTGACAAATCGTTTCAAGGAACGGATAAGACCTTGGATCATGCTGCCAACTCCAGATCGGTTTCAGGATTGACCCGCATAATACCCGATTTTCAAGCTCATTGAACCGCCATTTCCTAGATATTCGGATGGATGAGCTATGTAGCCAGCACAGCCATTCCGGTCAGCGGCCAGCCACCCCATTCAGCTCACCACGGTCCTATGGTCACCCCTATATCAGGCAATCCCCTCCGCGTTATTGACACCTACACCTGCGCGGGTGTATACTGTCGATGGAGGTGCGACATGCAGCAGAACAAATACCGTGCCCAGATCCTGCTCGAACCCGAGCAGCACGCCGCCCTGGCGGAAGCTGCCCACCGGGAAGAGCGCAGCATATCCGACCTTGTGCGTGAGATCGTGAACCACTGGCTTATCCAGCAGGACGAGCAGCGACTATGGGAGCAGCGTATGCAAGCTCTGGAGCGACTGAACCAGATCCGTGAACGCATTCAGCAGGAGTATGGGGTCTATCACTGCGACTTGCTGGAGGAAGCGCGTGCAGAGCGGGACGAGGACATCGACCGGGTCTGGCGGGGTGAGGAATGACGTTCGTTGTCGTGGATGCTAATCTCAGCCTGGCTCAGGTGCTGCCATTACCCTATTCGCCGGCTGTGATCCAACGTATGCGGGTATGGCAGGACGAGCTGCCACGCATACTGGTGCCGGGACTGTGGGAGTATGAGGTGGTCACAGGTCTGCGGAGAGCTTGCTTCCAGAGGTTGCTCAGCCTGGAACAGGCGCAATCCAGCCTGGATGAGCTGCTGAGGATGGAACTTGAAGTCGTGCCGGCCTCCCCAAATTTGCACCGGCGCGCCCTGGAATGGGCCGAGCAGTTGGGGCAATTGCGGGCGTACGACGCGCAGTACCTGGCGCTGGCTGAGCAGGAGGGAGCTGAACTGTGGACGGGGGAAAGGCGACTGGCAAACGGCGCGGCTGCCCTGGGCGTGGATTGGGTGCACTGGGTGGGGGAGGCTTAAGCCGGTAAGGAGTACTGGGATGGTGGAATTGATGCTGGCACCGTAGAGGCCCCTTGGTTGGACGATCAGCGCGCTGTTTCGCTTGAGTTTGGTGTTCTCGTGGGGCGCCAGCCAGGAGCGCGCCAGCGAGATCAGGGAGCAGTACCAGCAGGGTGGTTGTTCGAGTAGCAACCGCGGCTGGCAGGGATATAGAGCGGGAGCTCATATTTGGAAAACGATATAGGGATGAAGCTTGATTACCAGGCCCTGTTGGCGAAGCTGAGGCACTTCATTATCAGCGAGGCTGAGAACAAGAAATCCGACATCTGGCGCCAATGGTCGCGCCCGCTTGGTGAGCGGGTGGCTGCCGGGGATGCCATCGCCGGCTTGCGGGTGGTCAGCGTATCCTACGATGGCAGGGTACAGCTTCACTGTACGACCAACAACTCCCGTTTTCGTGAGGGGGATATTCTGGTGCTTCATCGTGGCACCCCAATTGATCCAGGAGCCATCCAGGTTACGCTGGAGGAGGACGATGAAACCGAGCTGACCGTCCGCATCGACATTGGGGATATCAGCCTGCTGCAAGAGCACCCCGAGGGGTGGATCTCCGATGAGGGCACGCTCGACCTGAGCGGATACTACCTGGACGCCATCAATCAAGTGGCAGATAGCGATCGCGGTCGCAGGGTCATTCTCCCGTTGCTGTTCAATGATATTTCACCAACCATCGATTACGGATCGCACCAGATCGCATACAAGGGCGGGATCAAAGCCAGGTTGAACTCGAGCCAGGCGGAGGCATTGGCAGATGGCTACGCCACCGACCTAGTGCATCTGATCCAGGGTCCGCCCGGAACGGGAAAGACCTACGTGCTGGCGCACCTGGCGCGGATGCTGGTGAAGGATGGCCTCAGGGTGTTTGTCACTGCGCTCACTCACCGGGCAATCAATAATGCCCTGGATAGAATCCATGCCCTGGATGAACACATACCTGTCTGCAAAATTGGCCGTGAGGAACGTGCTCAGGGGTTGAAAGTAGAGAATTTCCCAAATTTTTATGGCTCCGGCTTCGATGAGCTGGGCAGCGGTTATGTGATCGGCGCCACTCCCTTTGCCACGCGCACGCAGAGATTGGGAAACGTCGATTTCGACGTGGTGATCTTCGACGAGGCCTCGCAGGTCACGCTGCCGCTGGCGCTGATGGGTATGCTGCCGGCAGAGAAATATATCTTCATCGGCGATGAACACCAGCTCCCACCGGTAACGACGTCCAAATCTGGTGAGCTGGCGAGGGAATCGATCTTCAGCTACCTGAGCGACCGCGGCTACGAAACCATGCTCACCACCACGTATCGGTTGAACGATGAGCTGATCGTCTGGCCGAACCGGACTTTTTACGAAGGGCAATTAGAACCGGATCCAAGCGCTGCTGGCCGCAGGCTGAAGATCCCAATATCGAACTCACGCTGGCGAGCGGCCCTGGACCCGAACCATTCGGCAATATTTATTGACCTGAGGCATTGGAACAACACGATTCGAAGCCCGGAAGAAGCAGGGGTGGTGTGCGAGATTGTGAACGAGCTGATCCAGGCAGGCCTGCCGCCGGAGGAGATCGGTGTTGTTGTCCCCTACCGCGCTCAAGCCAGGCTGATCCGCAATAGGCTGCGCCAGATCATATCTGTCAAAGATGGATTAAAAGACCTGGTTGTGGATACCGTCGAGCGGATGCAGGGTCAGGAGCGCGAAGCGGTCATGGTTTCGCTGACCACGTCGTCTGCTGGCTTTGCAGCCAACCTGGCTGAGTTCTTCTTCCAGCCACAGCGGCTGAATGTTTCGGTCACCCGACCACGCACCAAGCTGATCGTCCTTGGGAGCCGGCATGTGCTGGAAGTTGTCCATGACGATCCCGAGGTACAGCGGTCAATCGGCATGTTCAAAGAACTGCTATCTACCTGTAAGGTTATCGACGCCGGGCAACGGAATTGACATGGCAACCATCTTTCCCACCCAACCGGTTGGAAGCATACCCACCACTGTCCTGAAGGTTTTCAATTATTTGAAGGGGTTGCCGGACGAATATCTCGTCTGGCACCACCTGGCACCCTGGCAGGTGGACATGCCGGATTTTTTGGTGATCAGTCCCGACCAACGGGCGGTGGTCATCAAGGTGAGCAATGCCACTCCGGACCAAATGCAATCCAGGCTGCAGATGGTTTTGATCGGCAAGAATAAAGAGAATATCGGCGTGCGCGAGACCAAGGTGCTGCTGGATTTCCAGAAGGAGCTGGAGCAACGGGTGTCGGGATCATCCGATGCAGCCGCAAACAACAGGCACTACATCCGGGGCATCGTTCTCTGCCCCAATCTGGCTGCCAAAAATATCGCCCGCATCCCGGAATCGCAAAAACATAAAGATCACCATTGGATTGGGAAAGAGTATTTAGACGGTGCAAGCTTTGATCTATGGAAGCAGATCTACCCACCGGAAGCGTTGGACGAAATTTCCCGGCAGCACATCCGGGAATTGTTCACCCCCGAGGTGGTCGTCCCCTGCCAGATAACCGTCCGCAGACCTAGGGAACGAAACCTGGAAGCAGGCTTGAAGGATTTCATCCTGGATTATGACCAGGAAATGGTCTTGAAAACAGACCTGGAACTTCCAACAGACGCTGAAAATATCGTCAGAGATTTCCAGATCTCACTCGTCAATGGCGTGGCGGGCAGCGGGAAAACCTTGCTCCTGCTCTACCGGCTGCGGTTACTGCGTGAGCTGTACCCTTCCAAGACCTTCCTGGTATTAACCCACAACCGGGCTCTCATCAGAGATATGCAGGATAAGTTCTGTAAGCTTCTTGCTGACCTGCCGACTAATATTACATGGCTGACATTTTATAGTTTTCTCAGCCGCAACTGGCCGGGTGGGCAATGGCGAAAACCACTATCTCAAAGGGAGCGGGCAGAATTTATTCGCAGAGTATGGTTGGAATTTTTCAGCGGGACCAATATCACTGAGGGCATGCTGCGCAGCGAGATCGATTGGATACATGATCAGCTAGACCACTCTCGTAATGCTTATATGACTGCTCAGCGGCGAGGGCGCGGCTTCCGGCTCAACCAGCAGCAGCGAGAGCGTATGTACAAAGCCTATGAGCGGTACAAATCCCATCTGAGAGCCCAAAACAGAACCGATTGGGGAGAAATCCCACACCTGTTCTGGGATATGAAGAAAAATGGGCAGATCCGATTGCCGGAGTACGATATCCTACTGGTAGATGAGGCACAGTTTTTCGCACCGTTATGGTTCGAAATTCTTCGTAATCTTGTAAAACCACAGGTTGGGCATATCTTCTTGGTCGCCGATCCCACGCAAGGGTTCTTGAACCGGGGCATCTCCTGGAAATCGATGGGCATGGAGGTCAGGGGTCACTCATACCACTTGAAACGCAGCTACCGCACGACACAGGAGATACTTACCCTGGCGACAGTCTTCTATCGCCATAGAATACCCACCGACGACACGGACGAAGAAATCCTGGAGCCGGAATTCCTGGATATGCCCAGTGGCGTTGTCCCGCAGCTTTTACAGTTATCCAGCCCTCAGGATGAAATTGCCCGGGTTGTAAATGAAGTGGAACTCTTTCTGAAACAGGGTATTCCCAGGAGCCAAATATTAATTCTGCATGCCAACTGGCAGGGGATGGACGGGCTTATCCAGGCAATAAATCGCAGGTTTGGATGGGGTGCTGCCCGCGATCCAAAGGATATCGATCCGGGAGACTATATCCGAGTGACGACGCTCAATCGTGGCACTGGATTGGAGAGCCCGATTGTATTTTTTGTGGGAATGCACCAGTTGATCGAGGAGGAGCAAAGCCTGCGGATCTCAAATGAGGAGCGCGAGCTGCTGATCGTTGAAAATACGCGAAGGATATATATGGCGATCACCCGCGCCGGCCAGCGATTGATCCTTACTTATGTTGGTAATTTGCCTGAAGATATTAGATGGCTATTTAAGTGAGACGTGGACATAATTCAGGCTGCCCGGAGCATAGCTTTGATCCCGGTGCCAAGAGGTAGGCCATAACGCCGTGTCATTGTTCAGGGAAAATGACACCCTTTTTTAAATTCGAACAAGTAATAAAGGCTGAGACAGGTACCATGATCAGCCATATGGCGGAGCGCTACTACCTTTACACATCGCTGTCAATATGCTCCCTTGGCGGGTGGCGTTAAGGATGACTCTGGCGCGGTAATACTACTGGCCTGGCTCGAAACTTTGTTCCATGCTGAGCGAGCGCAGCACATCCTTTGTCAGCTGCAGGGCGCGAACATAAGGAAGCTCTGACGCAGATTCTGCCGCCCTCTGCCCGTAACCCAGGTTGGCAGCATCGTTGCGCCGGCAGATGTCGATGCCATGGATAAAGGCGATCAACTCGACCACGACCGTATTGGCTCCGGTCTTATCTGCCAAGCGCAGCCCGTATTCGTGCACACGCACTCAGTGGAGTGTAGCCGTGGATCACGTCCCAATCCAGCCAGTAGTCTTCGTTTAGCTTCCTCAGAAGTTCCGCGGTAATCACTTCGGATGGAAATTCAGCAGCGGGCATGCCTCAGCCTTTGCGGCCCTTCTTGCGCCTCATTAGCTTCTCAAACATCGCCGCTGTGTCTACCAACCCCACCCGCAGGCGGTACATCTCCAGCTTGGGATTCTCGGGGTCGACCCGCTCCCACGTCTCGAACCAGGAACGGGCGGCGTCTTTGTTCTTCTCCGCCAGGCACAGCTCGATCTGCGCCATGCACAGCACCTCATATTCGCTGTAGTGCAGCCGCTTGCGCTGCATCAATCCATTGAGTAAATCGCGAGCTTTATCCACATCGCCGACCTGCATTGCCATGTGCGCCATGCTGATGATGCCGAAGGTGTAATCGGGGAAACGCCGGTGGATATCCTGCAGCATAGCGTGCGCTTTTTCTTCTTCGCCCTGCATATCGAATGCCTTGGCCAGGTTGTTGAGCAGGGAGGGCGAATCCGGCTCCAAGGCGACCGCCTGTTCTAGCAGTCGCTGCGCCTTCTGAGGCTCGTCATCCTGTAAGGCATCATACGCCTCTTCATAAAGCTGCTGCACCTCGGAGCTGAAATTGGGACTATCCGGCTCGGGGGTGATCTCGAAACTCAGGAATAGGATATCGCGCCACTCACCAGCCATCCACATGCGGGTCGTGCCGCTGGGCAGCAACCCGGCTTCCGAGAGCGCCTGGGCAGCATTCATGCGCTGCTTATCCCGGCCGCGCTGGCCGCGGATAAACTCCTCGAGCGCCGCCAGCAGGTCGGGGTGGTGCGACATCCCCGCCAGGTTGATGGCGAAATCGATGCTCAGGGGGTCGCTGCGCTGCAGCATGTGCGGTGCCAGAAAGATCAGCTCGGGATGCCGGTCCAGGAACTGCCCAGCCGCAGCCTGCACCGCCGAATCCTGCTTGCGGCGGGCGGCTTTCTCGAGGGTGTTCGAAAGCTCGCGGATGGTGCCCCCCGTTATCCAGACCGCCAGCGGCATTCCCCAGGGACCGCAGCGATGACCTGGAGGCTGTTTTAGATCGTCAAGCTGCTGCTGGGCCAGCTCGAAACCCGGCTGCAGATCCAGCGCGCGCTGCCACAGGCGGCGGGCTTCTATCTCTTTACCCTGATTCCAATGCGCCACCGCGGCCAGGTGCAGGAAAAGCGGGCTGGCCTCCGGCGGTTTGAGCGCGCCAGCTTTTTTTGCCTGCTCGTACAGATCCAGTACGGCCCGGTCGTCGCCCAGGATGCTGAACGCTTCGGCTTTTTTGGTCCAGAAATCGATTGCGGGCGCTTGCGAGGCTTTGAGCCGCTCTGCCATGGCGGCAGCTTCCTCGGGCTGACCGGAAACGAAGGACATCCGCGTCAGGTTGGAAAGGGCGTGCACGTTGTCTGGCTCGATTGCCAGCACTCTGCGGCACAGCTCAATGGCGCGCCTGGTATCACCCTGCTGGGCATAGATCTGGCTCAGGTTGTTTATGGCGGGGACAAAATCCGGGTAGCTTTTGAGCAGCTTTTCGGCGACCTGCTTCCCTTGGGGCAAACGACCGTGCTCCAGGAACAGGCGCACCTGCTCGTTCAGCACCGCCAGCTCGAGAGCTTCAGCCTCGGCCAACCCCAGCTCTTCCATCTCGCTGTGCAGCCCTATGTAGAGCTGGTCCAGGGTCTGGCGAGCTTCAGCAGCCCGTTCGTGGTCCGGCCAGCGACGCAGGATGTATTCCAGGACGCGGATGGCCAGTGCCGGGCGAAAGTTTGCAATATAGGCACCGCCCAAAGCCAAAGCGGCGTCTACATTGGAGTCGTCTACCTGTAGGAGCCGGTAGCAGGCCCATTCGTAGCCGTGCATGTCCTGCAGCTCGTAATAGGCATCCGCCAGCGTTTCCAGGACAGGCACGAAACCCGGGTGGCGGCGGTCAAATTCTTCGAGCAGGCGCGCCGCTTTCGCCGGCTGGCCACCCTCCAGCAGCTCTTCTGCTTCGTACAGGCCGTCGATCACCCGCCGCGGCGGGGTGGCCTTTCTGGGGCTGCGTGAGGATTTCTTTTTGGGCATAACTGGTTATCTCCCATGTAATTCACAACCAGGGATTAAAGATCTCCACGCCGGAGTGCTCGAAGTCAGACTGGCTGCGTGTCACCAGGGTCAGGTCATGATGCAAAGCTGTAGCAGCGATGAGCCCATCGATTGCCGGCATCACCTGCCCCACCTTCTCCAGCCGGGCAATCAAGCTTCCCCAGACAAGCAGCGTGTCCGCATCCAGAGGCAGCAAGCGCTCACCAAAGCGCTGAACCAGCTCCCCTTGTAGCCATTGTGCCAGCGCATCCTTGCGAAGCGAATCCGGCAGGCATGCGACCCCTTTCTGGATCTCACCCACAGAAATAACACTCAAATGCAGCGAAAGCTCATCGGCAGAGGCCAGCCATTGGACCACCTGCCGCTCCGGCTGGCGTTTAGCAAATTCGGATATGGCACAGGTGTCGAGCAGGTAGTTCATGGCTCAAGCCTGAAGTCTCGGGGCGCACTTTTATCACGCTCGACCTGCACCTGCGACCCGGCTAACGGCGATTCAGCCAAGAATTCGGCCAGATTTTTCGTGGGTCGAGTCAAATGCTCATATTCCTGGTAAGGTATGACGACCACCACCTTCTCCCCGCGCCGCGTGATCACCTGTGCCCCATCTTTCAATGTCCGCTCGACCAGCTCGCTCAGCTTATTCTTCGCCTCTTGAAGCTGCCAGGTTTTATTCATAACTCACGCTCTTTGAGATCGCAATCAAATATTCTATCCAGACTGTCTAGATTGTACAATGGGACATGGTCACTGTCAAGCCATTCGGTTGGCTGAGTTCCGGATCACTTCTTGTTCTCCTTGTGGACCAGCACCCATGCCCAGGCCTGCAGGTCAACATCCACTGCCTCTGATACAACGATGGCGACAGGCTCGGTTTAAATGTACAAGGTGGTAGATTTTTCGTTACAAAGATAGGCGACTTCTGGAGGTTAAATATAATCTGGAACAGGCCCAGGTGGTCGAGTTTCTAATGTGATAGTGTGTGATTTTTCTTGATTAATGTTCACAGGATGCAGCGAAGAACATGGATGTTTTCTTCCAGAGTGTAGGCAGTATTCAAAAGTAGCGCATAAGTAGTGCATATGAGCTGAAGTTATCGTAGAAGATGGTCATCCGGCTTGACACCCAGAGTGAAGAGCAGCGATATCTTTATCCGCCGCGGCCGAATATCCAAGCAAGGTCCTGCTCTTGTTCGGGCAACCATGACCCGGGCCGCAACCACCGCCAGCTGCTATAGCAAACGGTGGTATCGAGTGCACGAGAAGATATCGCTACGCTCTGGTCGCAAGGCTGCCAAGGTCGCTGCCACACGCCGCTTGTTGACGGTCGTCTATTACATGCTCAAGCGTCAAGAACCTTATCAGGAAGATCCCTCTTCCCAGGATCGGTGAACCTGCCGACACGCATAGTCCAGTACTGTCATCTTCGGTACTGAGAACCGTGTCATTGATGAGGACACCGATCCCGGTTGGAGCCTATCGTTGTGGTACTGGGCTTCACTCTTAAAGTCCGATATGCAGCGCATTTAGATGCCTAAACCGAAAGTCAGGCTCACGCCCCGGCTTTCAGGTTTCGATAGGCGCTGGTCTGACGCTTTTCCATAAAAAAGAGAGAGCGTGAGGGCTCAACCCTCTCGCGACCTTGAACTGTGTCTATTCCTAAGTTTTTAAGCTTACTATATTTTGTCAAGGGCCTTGCAGTAGAAGGCGCACAGACGCACAGAGCTATCTCGAAGAAGTAATTTTTCGAGTTGTCAGGCCAGGATATGGATCCCACAGGCGGTTCAGCTCACAGCGTAAGGGTGCGATCACTGGCTCCAGCAACTACGATGTAGCGAGCGTTGTTATCCCTATCCGGGTATGCGAGCGTGCCGAAGGCAGCGGCTCTCCTTACATTATCCAGGGTTTCGGCGCCACAGACAGGGGGCGATCCAAGCTTAAAAACGAGGGTTACGTTGCAAACGGCAACGTCATAGCCTCGAGGTGCGGGACGGTTGGCCCCCGAACTGCCTGGAACCAGGATCTACAACCTGACGCCACAAGTGGACCGCCGGTGTAGAGCATAGCCTGCGACGCAAAGAAATCAGAATTTCACATAGCAGCCTCCTCTTCCCGCAAGATCAGGGTTTCTGGGCGCTGATCACGTACAATCGCCCACAGGATGCCCATCGCTTTGCGAGCGGTGGCTACTCGGGCAACGCCGTCTGGCTTGGATTGTTTGAGTTTCTGATAGTAGCAACCGAGAACAGGTTGATGCAGTCCCAGGGTGAGCGCCATGTTGGTCAGGATACGTCGCAAGTAGACATCGCCGGTTTTGAGGACGGCGTTGCCTTTCCCCTTGCGCTGGCGGGTTCCCGAATCGTTGCGACCACTCACACAGACCGGAACGGCGAAATATCTGGCTGCCCGAAGTGTAATGCTCAGGTTTTCCGACTGCTGCGGCCAGGCTGGCCACCTGAATGTTGCCCAGCCCTTTGAGCCTGTCTAAGATCTGGTATGGGGTCTGTTGGAGCAGCTCACGCAGCTGTTCTTCCAATGTGTCGATATGATGCTCAACCTGCTCCAACAATTCCAGATCGTGGCGCAGGAGTTCACAACGCACGGCGATCAGTTCTGGGTCGGGTAACAGCACCTTCTGGGCATAGATAATAATCCGCTCAGCTGTAGCCACCCCCATTGGATAGACTTGAGCGTGAAATGCCCGAACCAGTTCGTCCGGTTTCATGTGTGCCAGGCAGTGCGGTCTGGACAAACGCGCACCAGATGCTGCTGTGTCTGGCAAGACCATAAGTCGCTAGAAAACAGGGGCGTATAGCGCTGGGTAGCTTCTTTGCCAATCAGCACCAGGCCAGGAAAGATGCGGTCTAAATGACCCAAGATCTGGTTCTTGAGCATCCGTTCGATCTTCACCCGGCTCAAGCGCACCCGATCCAGCTGCTGCAAACGCAAGTACAACCCTTCGGCTGGTCGATAAGAGGAACCTTCCCCGCGGCAGAGTAAGTCACCGATTGCAGCCACATCGATTTCGTCGGTCTTCTCCGGCTGCATCATGTGCTGAGCACGGTTTTGCTTGACTGCAAACGAATTGAGCAGCGTCACGTCGTCGTTCGCCTTCAGCAAAGCGCGGGCGATATTCTCAAAATAGTGACCGGTCGGTTCCATCCCCACCAGAACCACCTGGGCTTGCGTGCGTTCTTTTGCTGCTTCTATCGCCTGACATAGCTGGCCAAATCTGCTTTTGAAGATGTCGATATCACTTTACTTTCCGCTAACTGATCGAGCGGAATAAAGGGGCAATGGGCCCCAAACATGGTAAGCTTGTTTTGAGCAAACACTAGCAACCATGAGGTGAGCCCATTACCGCCATCGATCATACCATGAATATCCTGGTCGCACTGACCGAAGGTCTCCCAGTCGGGACCAATCTGGCACTTTTACATTTCCTATGGATGCTGGTCAGCGGCGCTTTGCTGCCCCAACGGGGTGCACTCTTCCCTGCGCTGCAAGCCACTGGTCTATCTGAACAGGCTACTCGGCGAGCCTGGGCAGCCTTCCGGCGTGGCGCCTGGCAGACGGCGGTGATCTTGCGTTTGTGGCAAGAGCAGATTGAAGGATTGCCCGGCTGGCAGGTGCATCGCCACGAAGGCTATCGAGCCATCACGGTGGATGTGACCGCCTTCTGGCGTCCGGCATTGCGAAACTGCCCGAGCAAGCACTACCATCCGGCTGCCAACCGGGCGCTTCCGGCGGTGATTTTCGGCGTGATCGGGGAAGTGGGGCAAATCGGTGGTCAACGCCTGGCTTGTCCGCTGGCCTTCGAACGGGTGCATCCCAAAGACCCCTGCGAGAGCCGGTTGTGGCAGGATTTGCTGCGCTGGGCACGCCGCCATTTGGCTGCAGATGATGTGGCGGTGATGGATGCGGGCGTCAAGCTGGCTGATGTGCAGGATGCCGGGCTGGAGCATTATCTGCTCCGTTTGGCTACCAACTTCACGGCTCGCCGCAACCAGCCTCTGCCCTATGGTGGCAAGGGACGCAGACCTGTCTACGGCGAGAAGATCCGCCCGCTGGAGCGCAGCTACAAGGGCAAGACCATCGCCGCCAGCTCCCCGGATCGGGTAGAAACCTGGACGGAAGATGGCGTTGAGATGCGAGCCGAGATCTGGGAAGACCTGATCCTGCCGGGTGTGATCCCCGACCCTGGGGCCGAGACTTTCCGGGTGTATGCGATCTACGACCCAGCCTACACCACGCCCTGGCTGTTGGCGACACCGCTCGACCTGAAAGCGGCTACCGTGAAAGCCATGTACCAGGATCGCTGGCCGGTTGAGCAAATCCCGCTCTCGGCCAAGCAGATGGTCGGCGCTCATCGCCAGTTCGTGCATGCCGATGAAAGCATCCAGCGCCTGCCGGAGTTAGCCTTGTTGGCTGGTTCGATCCTCAGCTACCTGGCGGCTACCGCTCCCCTGGCTCCGACTGGTTTCTGGGATCGCCAGCCGAAACGCACCCCAGGACGCTTCCGCCGCATGTTGAGAGGCATGCCATTTCCGCAAAGTTACCCTTTGCCCAGCCAACTTCGCAAAAAGATGTCGGTGACAAGGCATTTGCCCAAGGGAATTCTGGCCCACAGACGAAAATCGACCGCTTCAGCGCCGGTTTCGGTGTCTTGAAGCGAAGTATGGGCTCAATTTGTAAGGTTCGACGCTTCCGGAACTTCATTCCGGTCAGCTTTGTTATCCGCTTTTAGCGGAAACTAAAGTATCAAACATTGGCGTTATAATCTCTCCCAGACCGTTGAGGATCATCACCACGTGGAAGTATTTGCTTACATCCAGGGAGACGCACAGAATACGGTCCAAGGGAACGCCTCGCATTCGGTCTGCGAATGCCTGTCCGCGTTCGCCGCGAAGATGGGTGCGGAGTTTTTTGCTCATGATGTACCTCCAGTTTCATGTGAGCTGCCCCATCGGTGAGGTCAGTGCAGGACTGAGTTACTGCGTCTCCCGTTTTCCCAACGAGACCTGACCTCACTACATAGTGGGGTGGAAAAACTTTACCGCACCTTCCACAGATGTCAATCGCCTTCAAAATCCGTTATACCAGGTTCTACCCTTGACACACGCTTTCTTAGATGCATGTCCGGAAAGAGATCTGGTATTCAAGTATAATGGGAACAGGAAGGACAAATGACCGATCATATCCTTACAAACCTATTGTCCGATCTTAATATAGAACTAACGCAGATTTATGACAACCAACTCTGTGGGGTTTACTTATTTGGATCCTATGCACGCGGAGAGCAGGACCCGGAGTCTGATCTGGATGTTCTTGTTATACTGCAGGACTACAACTCCTATAGCGCAGAAGTCAGGCGCACGGGTAGATTGATCAGCAGGTTATCCCTTGAATATGGAATATCAATCAGCCGGACGTTTATCCGCCAGTCAGACTGGCAAAAGGGGGACTCACTCCTGGTACGCAATATCCGTGACGAGGCAACGCCCACATGAAAGAAGGTTCCAGACATCTTCTGAATAGGGCTGGGCGAGCAATCGAGGCATCCGAGACATTACTCGAGAATGGCTATCCGGAATTTGCTACCGGTCGAGCGTATTATGCAATGTTTTATATTGCCGAGGCGTTGCTCAATGAAAAAGAGCTGCGGTTCAGCAAGCATGGTGGCGTTCATGGAGCATTTGGCGAACACTACGTCAAGACTGGTCTGTTTGATGGGAAATATCACCGTTGGCTGCTGGATGCCTTTGACCGGCGAATCGAGGGGGACTACGCCGAAGAGGTCGTTGTTTTAGATCAAGATGCAGAAGAGCTGATAGCCCAGGCAAAGGAATTCCTTCAAGAAACAGAGCGCTTTTTGGCCAGGGAATTGTAATAAACCTTGAGGTTTCTAGAGAAGGAAATACCCTATCCCCAAAGGTTTGTGCATGGGATTAGAATGGTATTAAAAGATGGCAATTTACCCAGTACAGCTTATCCAATGATCTGTGGGGTTATACAGCTTTTACACTTAGATATGGGTCTTTCACTACAGCTTATCTATAGCTTATCCGCCAATAAATTGTAAATTAACTCCGAAAAATCGCCCACTTTACTGCCGCCGTCCAGATGGGCCGCACCACAATTCAGCGCTTGCTTTACAGCCTGTTCGACCAGCTTTTCCGGGTACGCCTGGTGGAGTTTCAAGATCTCCAGGAACTCTTTCACCCCACCTCCCTCCAGTTAGCTCCGCCTCAATTCGGCTAGGAGCTGCTCGTAGCTCTGGGACCACTGCTTTCGCCAGCGGCGCAGCAGTTTGGCATGCTCGAAAGCTCCCGGACGCTGTTGAAGGAGCGGCAGATAGTGCAGCGGATCCAGGATATCCTGCTCTTTCTCAAAACAGCGCACATGGCTGGCGATGATTTCGTCTAGGTGGAGCAGTTCGATGCGGAAGGGGAAAGCCCGCAGCACCAACTGCTTGTGGCGGTAGTCGTAGGGTACCGAGTAGCGGTTGGTGTCGTAATCCACCTGGAGATAGGTGTTGGGTTTCACCACCTTAGTGGCGCAGGCTGAATAATCTGTGGCGGGTAGCGGCAAAATGAAGGCTTGCTCCGCTTTCCACAGATCTGCCCCCAGTTCTTTCTGACCACGGGTGCGCCGCTGGGCATCCTGCAAGCAAGCCTGGCGCAGGAAAGCGTTCAATTCCTCAAACGATTCCACTTCCAGGATTGGGGAGAAGAAGTTGCGCTGGGCGAAGCCTACGTCATTCTCCACGCCGCCCTTCTCATGTGCCTGCCCGGGGGTGCAGTAGTGGCTCTCGAACAGGTAGTAGCTGCGGAATTCCTTGAATGCCTGTTGTTCCTGGCGCTTCTTGCCTTCCAGGATGCGGTAGACGGCGGTCTTCAAGTTGTCGTAGGAAATGCGCCGCATCACACCGCCGAAAAAGTGGAAACCCTGGATGTGGGCTTCGAAGAAGGCTTCCTGTTTCTGGAAGGGGAAAGCCATCACAAAACGGGCCTTGGAGTAGTTCAGCCGCATGCTGAAAAACTGAACTTTGATTTCCTTGCCTGCCATGCGCACCAGTGCTTCGCCCCAGTCTACCTGGCCATCTTGTCCAGCCTCGAATTCCAGCGGCAGATAGGCTTCTTTTCGCCTGCGATCCTTGCGCTGTCGACTGACGTAGTTATGCACACTCCCTTCACAGCCTTGGTAATCTTCCGCTCGGATCAGACGGTAGATCGTCCGGGCCGTATATCGTTGTTTGCGAGGCAGTTTGTCACTCTCGTCCAGCAGTTCCTGGATGCGCTTTTTGTAAGGTCCCAACACCGGAGCCGGACGATCCTGGCTCAACTGGTAGGGCTGAGGCACCGCTTGAACGATCGCTTTGCGGATCGTTTCCCGATCAACCTGCAATTCGCGATGTATTGCTCGGATACTCTGCCCTTCGACAAAAAATGCTTTGCGGATTTGTTCGTAGTCTTCCACCGTTTTCATCTCCTAACCTCCAATACCTCTATGGTACTGGAGAGGGGGCTTAGGTGGTCGACTTTTCAAAGTTAATTTTCTGGCTAGGTGGCTGGTTTTTCGAAGTTAAAACATAGTCTTTCTATCGTAGCAGTGTAATACCATCAAAAGTCATAGTTAGACTATGAAATTTCATGGTAATTGTTCTGATCTGGAGCATAAACAGGGACAGGATCATCCTGGCGTCAATCTGCCACTTTCAATATGCTACCATGCCGAATTCCGCTGAAACTCACCAAAGCTCAAAGAACTCATCAGTGCCGAGCAGGGGAATGATCTCATCAGCCAGAGTTTCGATGTCGCCCCAGTGCACCAGGCTACGCCAGCTCTCGTGGCTCGTGTATCCCTGCGCGCCACGTGATACCCCCGTGTCTCCTGGTCTTCCAATTCAAAGCGCATCACCGGGCTGAACTGGTTAAACTGCGCTTCTTTGACTTCGAGCGCTTCCCTGCGGCTCTCGGTAAGGGGTTGAAATTTTCAAATATCCCAAGAATGGTATCCAGTCCTGGGCTGATGTTTTCGTATACGATGATGTGCTTCCCTTTGACGTCCACCCGGTATTTTTTCGCTTTGGGATAGCGCGAGACGGCCTGTTCTACGGCACGGCGTTCTTGTGGACAGATGAGCTGGGGTCGCTTCTTGCCAGTGACCTGTCCGTTGACATTTTCACGGATTTCGTAGCCTGTGGTGATGTGATCAACGACGGTTTTGCCCTCCGGGTCCGGCGAGAAGAAGTAGCGGACGTTCCTCGTTTGGGTTCGCCTTTGGCACAACGTGAAGGTTTTGCCTTTGCGGTTGGTGTAGGTTAGAGGCATGATCATTGCTCATCTTGTTCAGGAGTTACTCGCAGAGGGGTCTTCCGATGTGCCCCTCATCTGCGCAGGTTTTGTAGCATAGGCCTCAGCTTGTACTTGTGCTGGTGGGTCCCCATCAAAGCAGAAAGGTGAGCATCCCAGCGAGCGTGCATACCGGCAGCCACCAGGATGTCTCGCCCGCGCCGTAGCCAGTCGGCAGCGATAGCATAGTCTTTTGCACGGCCCGCGTCCATGATCTGGTCCGCCCGTTGGCTGCACTGCTCGAAGGCCCATTCCGGATATTCCGCTTTGACAGCTTCGATCACTTTGTCGATCTGGTAGAACCACCCGGCGCTACCCACTGTCTCAATGGCTTGTGGGTACATCTTTTCATACAGGTACACGTCCACTTGATTATCCGGGGAAATATCAGCCGCAACAGTTTTAAGCGCCTCGGGCTTCAACCGCTCCCACTCGCTACCGGCGAATTCTTCCAGTCTGCGATAGTTCTCCAGGCTGGCTTTTTCAGCCAAGGAGCGTTGAGCGGCCCACAGTGCCAGGTCATTGCGCCGGTGCCTTAACGCCTGATCGCGCAACCACACCGCGAGCTCGGCTTTTCCTTGTGGGCTCTTCAACTCCAGACCATCCTGCGCCAGGGAGAACGCCTTTTCGATTGGGCCATGCTCGGCGATGCTGCGCGCCAGCACTAGGATGTCCTCCGGCTGGGTGAGGCTCTCCATCGCCTCGCCCACGGCTTTGTCCGTCTCCCCCAGCCGGACCAGCATGTGCAGATAAGGCATGAATTGTCCTTCCGCCTCCGCCAGGTAGAGATATTCCTGGAACTGACCGCGCCGTTCCAACACCTGCAGCCGAATCTCGGCCAGGAAGTCGGCATATTCAGGCGCTTCGCCCTCCCAGGCCCCATTTTCGGTGACGTCCCCCTGCAGAACCGCCATCAACGGTGGGTAATCCCAGCCCTGTTGTGCAGCCGCCAGGGCAAGTTCCAGCGAACTGCCGCCGTACAGCGATTCGCAATATTCTTCGAGGGATTCAACCCAATAGGCCCTTTCATCCGGGGTGAGGTCCGCAGACAGCAGCGCCTCGGCCCATAGCTCGGCCAGCGGAGAGGTAAACTCATCGGCAAAGTCTTCGAAAGCCTCTTGCACATACTCATCCAGGCTGCTGATCCCCTCATCCCAGGCCTCGGCTGCTGCTTCCAGGATCGCCAGGGCGCTGCGTGGGTCTCCTGCATTCAGATAACTTTGGGCCTGCTCGAGGGCTGGCTCCAGGGCCGAACCAAGGTCGCTGTCGTAGAAGCGGTCTTCCCCCCAGGCATCATGTCCGCTTTGAATTGATGCGCGCAATCCCGCTTTGATCTGCCGCCGGAGCAGATTGAAATCGATGGGCGGCTGGCCGATGGGTGTTTGCGGGGCTTCTTTCGCCAGGGTTGCACGACTGGCCAGGCTCTCAAGCGTGTCGATGATGGCCGGAAAATCCTCGGCCAGTTCGAGCAGCATGTCAACCAACTGCTCACGGTTGAGGGGGTTGAGCAGATCGGCGATAGAGGGGCGCTGCTCAATCAGCTCCGGTGTGTGGACCAGAAAAAGCAACACGGCGACGATGTGTTTGCAGTCCCCGCCCCAGTCGTATGGGCAAGTGCAATCCGTATACCCAATGTCCTGCCCGTCGAATCTCACTCGGACAACGTAGGGCTCCCAGTCGCTGCCCTGTACCTGCGCGCTCAGTTGGCCTTCTCGCCACGTCACCCCCATCACATTGGAGCTTTCAAAATACTCCCGCCCGCGCACAAACGATTGTTTGGAGGCACGCGCTCTGGCAGTGTCTTCTGTAAGGGAGGGGAGGGTGTTCATGGTTTGTTTGATATGCCTCGCACGTACGGCAAGATCGTTGCCAAGTAGGTCTATTGTATCTGTCGGAATGGACTCGGTCAACTGTTGTTCAATGGTTTTCCTCCTGTTGTCCACATCCGCTCCGGTCGAATGTCTCCTATCAAAAAACAGGTACGGGCTATAAAATTAGCGCGTCAGTCCCCACTGCTAAATCTCTATGGAACCATCCGAGATCTTCGCAGTCTGGGCAAAGCCAACCCTGGGTCCTGGCTGGCCTGGGGGTGATTGTCCGATTAAATAAGCCAAATGTCTTGACAAAAAGCACATATTTCGTTACACTTAGAACAAGTGTTCTAATGAGTGCGATAACTACTGCCGGACGTATCACGATCTTGTTAGGCAAACAGCAGGTTGCCACCGGTGAGCGGCTTTCCCTCCGCCGCCTGGCGGCGCGCGCCGGCGTTCCTAAGGACTTCGTCTACCGCCTCGACTCTGGACAGGCCCGCTCCATCAATCTGGAGGCGCTGGTTCGCTTGTGTGAGGTGCTCGACTGCGAATTGGGGGACATCCTTATCTGGGAGGAGAATGAGGAATGACGCCTACCGTTGAGGTTAACCCCTTTGATATTTTGCCCCCTAATCTGTTTAACCTCTTCAGCACCCAGGGGCACATCAGCCTGCAGCGTCACTACATCGCCATTCTGCTGCGGATTTATGCCTTGGCTGAGTTCAACCGGTTTGGTCTGACGCGGGAGGTGGTGCTTGCTGAAATCGTGGACTATTTGAAAACCGACGGGGCTGAAAAAGAGGTCGCCTCGGAAATGTCTGGGGAGATCCTCGATGATGACGGCAGCCTTGTCCCCTCCTCCGCGCGCACCGAACAGGATTACGCCGGATACCTGTTGCGCCGCCTGGACGAATCGGGGTGGATCGAGCGCGAACAGCACGCCGATTACACCGAAACGATCATCTTGCCGGACTACGCCTTCACACTGCTGGAGGCCTTTCGTACGATCCAAGAACAAAAACCGCGCCAGTTCAGCGGCCAGTTATACACTGCCTACCAGTTGATCACCTCGGCTCCGGACGATAAGGGTTTCTCCGCCGCCCTGGCTGTAACCCAAGCCTACGAAAACATCCGCCAGGTAGTGCGCGGGTTGAACGAGCTCAACCAAAATATCCGCCGCTACATCGAGCGCACCACCCAGGGGCGTTCCATCTCGGATTTGCTCTACCTGCAATTCGACGACTACGCCCAAACGCTCGGCCCCACCTACCACGCCCTAAAAACCTCCGACCATATCTCGCGCTACCGCCGGGATATGATACGCCAGCTACACGCCTGGCAGCTCGATCCCCAGTGGCTCAATCAGGCTGCTGAGGAGCTAGCCGCACAGAGCAGGTTCTCCCCGGCCCAGGCAGAAGAGGAACTCGACCGCTGCATGCATTTTATTGTCAACCAACTGGAAGGGCTTGATCCACTCCTGGAAGACATCGACCAGCGCCATACTCAATATCTGCGCACCTCCCTACGCCAGATTCGCTACCAACTGGTCCACGCAGATGGCAGTTTTATGGACCGGCTGGTTTCCCTGGCAAAGCGGTTGACCGCCCTGATCGACACCGGGGAGACCTATCTGCCTCCCGAGGCGCCCGGCCTCCAACGCCACCCGGTCCGCCATCCCGATCTGCACAGCTACTACAGCCCGCCGGTCCAACGCCAACCCTTCACACCGGCCAAAATCGTCCGCCCGGTGCTCCAGCCGTCCGAACTGGTCGCTCTTCAAGCTGCCACGTTGCAAGACGTGACCCAAGTGCTGACCCCTGCAAAGGTCAACCGTACCGTCCTATCCTTCTTCAACGGCCATCCAAACCTGCATGTCAGCGAACTTCCGCCGCCCGTCTTAGATGATATGCAGTGGCTTACAACGATCATCGCCTATGCCCACCACCCGGAGGTGGATTATGGGGTGGAAAACACAGACGGCGAGCCAGTGGATAGCGGGTCTTACCGGGTGGCATCTTTTCAATTGGTGAAAACCGCCTGAATCACAGCCCAGGAGTTATGCCCATGTCACTAAATCTCGATCCCCTGCTCTCTGCTTCGGGTCTGACCGAAAAAGCACGCCGAGACGTGCCGCGGGTCATCAATCGCTTGCTAGGGCAGACATTCCTCTATCAGGATGTAGAGAGCGAGAAAGACGACTATTACTTCGTCCACCGGCACCGGCGAGTTTTCGAGGATCTCCTGGGAATATCCGGTTTCAGCCTGCTGCACGATGATTATCATCGCATTTTCCAGGTCGTCTCTGAATACAGCTACAGCCGTGCCCGTTACCGCCTCGATCATACGCTGATGATCCTCGTCCTGCGCAAACTATATGACGAGAAAGTAGAGCGCTTGAGCCTGGCAAATGACCCGGTGGTGACGATCGCCGAAGTGCGCGAGGAATACCGCACCATCACCGGGAAAGAGCGCATCCTGGGGGTCACGCAGTACAAAGAGCTGCTCACCCGGTTGCGAGCGATGGGGCTGATCGACACCCTCGATGGACGCATCATCGATGTGCGTAACGGTGAAGGGCGCCTGCGATTGCGCGGCTCCGTTCGTTTGATTTTACCCGTCCAAACTGCCGACGAAATGGAAGCGTGGGTGAGAAGGTATCGTGTCGAGAAGAATCACGAAGACGGCAGCGATGACAGTGAAGAGGCACCATTATGAAACACCTCACCCGCATTCGCCTGATCAACTGGCATCTATTTGAAAACACCACCATCACCTGCCAGGGGACCACCTACTTTATCGGCGTCAACGGCGCAGGAAAATCGACCATCCTCGACGCGATCCAGTTTGCCCTGGTTGGGGGACAGCGCGAGGTCAAATTCAATCAGGCGGCGCTCAGTGGGGGCCAGCGCACCCTGGCTGCTTACGTGCGCGGCGAACTGGGGACGGAAGGGCAGCGCTATTTGCGCGGCGATACCACGGGGGTTGTGGCTTTGGAATTTCGCAACCCCGACGGGACATACTTCGTCCACGGTGGGGTGATCGATGCCTATGAGGATGGTCGCTCTCCGGACACCACCTACTTTATCGTCCACAACACGTTGCTAAACGATGCCTGGTTTTTCAAGAACGCCGGCCAGCTATACGATACCCGCGCCTTCAAACGACACCTGGACAACTTTGCCCTGCCAGCAGAGTGCCGCGCTCAGACTTTCACTCGTCTCGAGGATTATCGCTTCCACCTGCTAAACCGCCTGGGCCAGCTTAAAGACTCATTCCTGGACAAAATCGTCAAGGGGATCGCCTTCAGCCCGCTTACCAACATCCGCTCGTTTGTCCACAATTATCTGCTGGATGAAAATCTGGTCGATGTAAAGACCTTGCAAGCCCAACTCGAAACGCTGCGACACTTTGAAGCGCTGGCGGTCGACGTGCGTGAGCGGATCACCCACCTGGATCAAATTGAAGAACAGGACAAAGAGCGCCTGGCCAGTCGCCGCCGCCGGATCACCAATGGCTATATCCAGCGCCGCGCCCAGGCCGACAGCCTGCTGGTGGCGCTGAAAACCCGCCGTTTGGAACTCGAAGAAACCCGCCTGGATCTTAGCCGGGCTGAATTGGAGCGTGATGCCCTGGCCGAACGCCTTCAACACGCTCAAGCCGCTCTGGTGGACGCCCAGGTTGTCTTGCGAACCAACCGCACCGCTGCCCGTGAGAAAGACCTGCGTCAGGCACTGGAAGTGCTCGAAACACAGCTTACCAGCCTCCGACAGCGCGAAGCTGAAATCACCCAATCACTTTCTCGGGAAATTGATGACGCTCAACACCTGGGCGAGCTCTTGCTGGCTGATGAGCAGCATATCCCACCCGAGTTGGATGCGTTCATCAAGATGCCTCGCGAACAAGGTGCTGCAAACACCACGCTTCAGTCAATCCTCACCCAACTCCAGTCCCCGCTTTCCACCCTGGCTCAACAATTCGCCTCCCAGGCTGCATTGGTAGACGAACATACCCGCCAGTTGCGCCTGGAGGCTGAAAGGCTTGAGCGCGAAATCCGCCAGTTGCGAACCGGAAACCAGGAAGCCAGTTACGAGAGCGTAGCGCCTCAAGCCGTACGCCTGCAGCGCTTGCTGCGCGCCCAGTTGGGGCTGGGACCGGATGATGTGGTTTTCCTGTCGGCGATGATACAGATCCCGGACGAAAGCTGGCAGGATGCGATCGAAGGGGTGCTTGGCTGGGATCGTTTCACCCTGCTGGTGCCGCCGGACCATTATTTGGCTGCCGTGCAGCTTTACCGCCAGCTCAGCCAGAAAGACGGCCTGCACGATATTGGCTTGCTGGATACAGAACGTCTGCTGGCACATCCCCTCCCTGAAGCAAACCCCGAGACGCTGGCCGCCGAAGTGTCCTGCGATCATCCCGCAGTGCGTGCTTTCGTTGACCTCTTGCTCGGCCAGATCGTCAAGTGTGAAAGCCCAGATGCGCTACGTGAATACCGCAACGGGATCACCCGGGAGGTTTACCTGCGCCGCAATTTCTCGATATCTCACCTCGATCCGCAGGTGTACAAGCATTGGCTTATCGGCCCGAGGGCGATCCCTCGCCAGGTCGAACAGCACCAGGCCCGCTTGGATGAAATTGCCGGAGAGCTGGCTGCCCTCAACGAGCAGTCCTGCGCCCTCGTGGAGCGGTTAGCGCTCACGCGCGAGAAAATCCGCCCGTTGCTCGACCTGGAACACAACCTGCCAGAGCTGGCTCGCCTGCCGGACCTGGAAGAGCAGCGGGAATCCTGTCGCGCCGAACTGGCTGCCCTGGACACCCAGGCAATCGACCGTCTCCAAGCTGAAGTGGGCCGCCACCAGGAGCAGTTGAACCATCTTTTTGGCCAGCACGCTGGGCTCGAGCGGCGGGTTGGCAGCCTGGAAAATCGGGCGCAGTCCCTGGCTGAGGAGACCATCCCCGCCCTGGAGGATGAGGCGGACCAGATCTTGCAGGCTGCCAGACAGTTCCTGGCCCTCGAGACGGACGAGGGACAAAACCCGGAAGACACGCTGGCAGAAATGGAGAAAGAGTACCAGCGCCGTCGCGATCGCCAACCGCTTGAAACCGTGCTGCAGAACGCAACCCGCTACGAAAATGACTACCAATCAGCCGAAATGCGCAGCCGCGATCAGCTGCGCGAAGGCAAACAGGCTTACAGCATGCGCTACGACTTCGGCTATGATGACGACGAAAACGCGGGCCGGTATCTGGCCGAGCGGGACAAGCTCGTACAATCCGAATTGCCCCGGTACGAAGCGCAGATAGAAGACCAACGTGCCCGCACCGAGCAGGAACTGGTCGAAAACTTCATCCATCGCCTGAGAGAGCAAATCGAAGAGGCCCGCCAGCAACTGGCTCATTTGAATGCCACCCTCCTCCATCTCAAGTTTGGCGGAGAGCGCTTTGAGTTCATTACCCAACCTGCTTCAGCCTTGAAGGAGGTCTATGACATGGTGATAGACAGCCATAATATCCTGGGAGACTCGCTTTTCGAGTTCCAATTTCCGCCAGAGGCACCAGAAGGGCTGGGACCTTTTGTTTGAGCGCCTCACGGCCAAAGGCCCGGATGATGAGCAAGCCCTGGGCCTCGAAATGCGCCAGTTGCAGGATTATCGCAACTACCTCGAGTACGACATCCGCGTTCATTACCCCAGCGGCGACCGGGCCCTGCTGAGTAAAATCAACGCAAAAAAATCGGGGGGTGAAACCACAACCCCCTTTTATGTGGCCATGGCGGCCTCATTTGGCCAGGCCTATCGGCTCAACCAAACTCGTCCCTCCGACACGATTCGCCTGGCGATATTCGACGAGGCGTTCGGCAAAATGGACACCCCACGGACCGCCAGCGCCCTGCGCTTTATGCGCGAGACTGGCCTGCAAGTGCTGCTTGCCACTCCCCCCGACAAATCCGGCGCGCTGTTAGAATTTGTGGACTGCGTCCGCACGGTTGTCCGCAAAAACAACCACGCCTTCGTCATCGAAATTGATAAAGCCGAAATGCTCAAGGAGCTGGAAAGTGACCCTGTCTTCGACTGACCTGCTGTTTGTCCCCTGTGAAGATGTGGCCGTCCTACTGAATGCCGTCCTGGACGCTTACGAACGGCGCTCCCCGGCACTCCGAACAGGGGGGGCAAGAGAATCTCCGGGCAAGGCGGCGCGCCCCATCCACATCCTGCTGGGCGAACTCGACCTACCCGGTTATTTTTCTCAGGTCGACCCCAACTTCCGGCGGATCGCCAACAGCCAGCTGCAGGCTCTGCAATGCGCCGGCTGGCTGCGCCTGATCTGGCAGCCGGGTGAGGGCGGGCACCTGCTGAGAGCGATTTCAATGCCCCCCGAAAGCGCCCCGGAGATCTTCCGCCGGTTGAATCGCACCCCACAGGCCGATCATCGCGCCAGGCTGGCCGAACTGATCCGGGCCGAACGCTTTCGGTTTCCCGACGGCTGGCGGCGGAGCGCCCTCCAGCGTATCCTGAACCAGCTAAAGGACCAAAAATCCCCTACCCCATTCAACCTGACTGATTCTCAGTTCAACCAGGATTTGCTGTCTGTGTTGGTCGCCCTGGACGATATCGAGCCCGAAACCCCTTACCGGGTTTTTAGCGTGCGCCTGTTTAATAATAGCAAGCGATTCGACGATCTAAAAAATGCCCTGGTCCGCCTGGCCCGCAGCGGGCAGCCGGCATGGCGCGCCATGGACGGCGCCGAAGTGCTCCGGGAGCTGCACCTGGTCCCCAACCCCGGCTATCTCTACCTTTCCGGCCCGTGGCGACTGGTGGATGAGCGGGGGCAGGTGATATCGCTGAGCCAATTTTCCCCAGCGGTTGGCTTCCCTGCTGCCCAGGCTGCCCGGCTGCAAGAGGCCAGAATCGCCCAGGCCTCCCAGGTCATCTTCATCGAAAACCCCACCGCGTATTACCAGTTCCTGTACCGAGGGGCTTTTCCGGCTCAAAATCCAGGAGCGCCACTAGCTGCCCTGTGCCTGTGGGGCAACCCCTCTCCCGCATGCCGCCACCTGATCAGCTGCCTGATAAAGACGCTGCTCAGTGACACCCCTCTGCGGGTGTGGGCCGATATGGATTACGGGGGGTTCAACATCCTGGCCCAGCTGCGAGAGCAGATCAGCCCTCGCTTTGAGCCGTACCTGATGGGCGTGGACGCGCTGGAAGCCCATGCCAGCTGGGCGCACCCCTTGACTCGCGCAGACGAACGCAATTTAAGACGGATCTCCCGGCGGCCGTCGCTGAGTGACGTGCGGCCGGTGATTGACCACATGCTTCGACGGGGGTTAAAACTCGAGCAAGAAGCGATCAGGCTGCAGGGTGAGCTTCCTACACTCTCGACTTGAACGAGAACTGATGTTTAGGTGCAACGCCAGCCAGGTAGAAGCTGGTAATAAACCCCGGTCCGGCAGTATTGTGGAAAGCCTGCTGCGCTCCGGTGTTGAGCACCTCCCAAACCCTTCGCCGATCAAGGATTTGGGAACCTATTACGACCTTTGGCGATCCAGGCGTCTTGAGCAAGAGGAGCGTTTTCAGGCTGTAATGAGCAGCGCATAAAAATCTCTCCCCTTTCTTAATGGGGAACCGGGGCACCCGTTCTCTAGATGTGCATATGTCTTGGCTTCGCCAGGCGATGGGGAAAGAGCACCGGGATTCCTTTATCCTCTGACGCCTGCAAATGTCCTATCCAGAACCGCCTGTCAATATCCTGGTGCAAGCACTCCAGACAAGATATGATAGTATGTAATTCAGTTGAACCAGCAAGAACGAGCCGTTGCTCCTAAATGGATTTGTTATTTGGTTCTTGACATTAGAACGGTATGAGGTAATATATTTCCAAAAGTAAATGAAATTATTTACGAAGAGAAATAAATTATGATATTTCGAGAGTTTGAGTCCAGGATTAGCGCATTGCCAGCTTTTAACTTGAATGATGTGCGCAAACTCGATCCCGGTTTTCACCGGCAGCAATTATATTACTGGCATAACCAGGGATACATTAAACCACTGGCTGGAGGTTATTACATTCTGGCGGATCGAGCGATGGATGAGAAGGTCCTGTTCATGGTGGCTAATAAGATTTATGAACCCTCCTACGTCAGCCTGGAGTCAGCATTGGCTTATTACGAGATTATTCCCGAAACCGTTTTGGGTGTGACAAGCATCAGCTCCCGCAAGACCAAGCAGTATGACAGCGCCTGGGGTGTGTTCAGTTATCGGAGCGTCAAGCCTAAATATATGATTGGTTATCGGGTGATTGAGAACACACCTGGTGTCAAGTTCAAGATTGCATATTTGGAAAAGGCTTTATTGGACTATTTGTATTTAAATTCTAAGATCCAGTCTATGGCAGATTTTGAAGGACTTCGCTGGAATCGGAATCAGTTGCATGATCTACTGGACCATTCGATGTTTACCAGGTATGTAAAACTATTTGATAAAAGAGCCTTGGAAAACAGGGTCACTCAATTCCTGGAGTATTTTAATGCTTGATTTACAGCAAATAAAACAAGAGTATCCAGAACCGCTGCAAGGTTATGAAAGGGCGATTGTTCGTGAATATCTGCAGTATAAGGTTTTACAGGCGATTTTTGAAAGCACACAAGCCAGCAAACTGTCTTTTCTGGGCGGAACAGCTTTACGCATCGTGCATGGAAATAGCCGCTTTTCAGAAGACATCGATCTTGACAATTTTGGCTTGAGCTGGCAGGCGTTTGGCGAGCTGATCCAGAAGGTGAAGCTATTTTTAGAGCTGGAAGGATTCCTGGTGGAAACCAGCATGGTAGCCAAGGATGCTTTCCACTGCGATCTGCGGTTTCCAAGACTGCTTTATGAGCACGGTTTATCCCCTCACCAGCAGGAGAAGATCCTCATTCTACTGGACACGGTAGCTCAAGGGTACACCTATACGCCTGAAGTCAAGATACTCAATAAATTTGATGTCTTTACTGAGATCCGAGTGACGCCGTTGAATGTTCTGCTATCACAAAAAATCTATACCGCGGTTAATCGCAAGCGCCCGAAAGGGAGAGATTTTTACGATATCACATTTCTGTTGAGTAAAACCAGGCCAGATTTTGGTTTCATAAACCAGAAGATGGGCATTGCTTCTCCCGAAGGTCTGCGCGAGGGATTGCTTATGAAGATCGAGGATTTTAATTTTGATGCCCTGGCAGACGATGTTGCCCCATTTCTAATCGCAAAGGAGCATGCAAAGAGAGTGGTTAAATTCAGGGAATTCTGGAAGCAGGTGGATTTAGATTAATCAGGGCAGTGCAAGACTCGGTGACAGGGTGACGCGGAGGCATGGAGATAGTCTCCCCATCTCCGTGTCTCTTAAGCGATGAATTTGGTGCTAGTTCGGGTATGTCTACCCACCGTGGAGCGGGCACCCACCCTCTCCGCAGAAAATTAGGGTCCCTTATGAGTGCTTTCTCACTTGGTTGGGACTCTATTCTTAACACCTAAAGGGTGGGACACTCACCCTCTCCGCAGGATGTTGACGGCCCTTGCAGGTGCATAAGCATTTTGCAGGGGCGCTTTTCTTTATCACCAAAGGTGGGACACCTGCTATTTCCAGAGAAAACGAGTTGTCATGGCTGCTGGCACGCACTAACCGCTTGTTGAATGCCTTTTGCCTGACCAAAATTGCCTGTCAAAGAAAGCCAGCGATTAGATTAATGTTGGTGACTGGCTGTCCCAAAGGCATGCTCGTAAGCCAGCATTAGATAATAGGCCCATTCAAAGGGGGCTTCGTAGGTTATGGTTTGTGCTGGTACCCGAGAAGTGTTGTCCTGCTTCAGATTCTGGCCCAGAAAGCTGAGCATCTGCGCCCAGGCTTCCGCCTGGACGCCCCCGGACCGGATCGCCTCCATGTTGGTGACAAAGGCATGCGGTTGGTCCTCGTAAATCGTGATCTCATTGGGTATCCCCGCCTGGTCCAAGGCGGTCTCAAAGGCGGACACATCCGCAACGGGGATCGAGTTATCGGCACCGCCAAAGATACCGAGCACCGGGGCGGGGAGGGCTTTCAACACCTCAGGGTCCGTCTCTGGGGAACCATAAAAAATCACCGTAGCCGCTAATTGATCATTGTGCAGGCTGTAATTTAACGAGGCCCGCCCCCCGTAGCAAAACCCCAGGATGCCGGTATGGTCCACTAAAGCGTTGGGCTGCGCTTCGATCCAGGCGTAGACCGCGTCAAGATCCTGGTCTACCTGCTCGGGATTGTTCGTGATCACCTGGAAAATAGCGCGCGGGATCCACGCCGTCGTGGCGCCACGGAAGGTGTCCGGCGCAACGACCAGATACCCTTCCTGAGCCAACCCATCGGCTTTCCCCACGATGCTTTCGTTAAGCCCGTAGAACTCGTGGATCATGATCACGGCCGGGAATGGACCGGCGCCTGGTGGGGCGGCGACATAAGCGCGCACATCCGGCGAACCGTTTTGCCCGGGAATGGTGGTGTTGGTAACCGTGTTGATCCGCTCGCGGCCGATGATCATGTCAAGGACAATCGAACCGGCCAGGAGGAGTACTAACCCGATCACAATACCGAGTGAACCCAATAGTATACGTCTCACGATTTTCATCTTCTCTCCAATTTCTATCTGCCTTTTTTGGTTTTATCCATTATACTATACAATATATAGGAAAAATATAAACAATATTTGTACAACTCTGGACTGGCGTGCAGTGCTGCGGGTTGTAGACAGGTAAATTCTCTTTCGTTTGGGTTTTGTGTAAATCGCTGGTTATACTTTGGAAGATCATAGGAGTGAAAGGAACATTCAGATGGCAGAATCCCCAAAATATACGGTAATAAAAAAACAAGATGGCATTGAAATCCGGCAGTATGCCGGTTATATCCAGGCTGAGGTGGCTGTTGCGGATAAGGATTATCGATCCGCCATCAACAAAGGCTTCAATGTGCTGGCGGGATTTATCTTTGGTAAGAATATCTCGAGACAGAAAATCGAGATGACGACACCCGTCCAGGCCACGCGGTCCGAAAAAATCGCTATGACCACCCCGGTGACCGTAACCGGCGAAGACAGTATTGCGGTGGCTTTTATTATGCCTTCCGAATACACGTTAGAAACCCTGCCCCAACCGACAGATGACCGCATCGAGATTAAGCTTGTCCCGGCCCACCAGATGGCCGCGATCCGGTTTTCCGGATATTTTCAGCAAGGCCGTATCCAAAAAAGCAAGGAGCGCCTCAGCCGTTGGCTGGCAGAACAGGGGATGGAAACAGAAGGTGATTTTATCGTTGCGGGGTACAATCCGCCCTGGGTGCCCGGGTTTCTCGCGCGCAATGAAGTCCTGATCAAGATCAAATCCGATTAGTGTGGTTCAATGAGAGTCGTTATACATCAACTCCTCCATTGAACCTTTGAAGTAGCCCCTGAATTTAGATAAACATTGTTGGGCCTACTTTAGTGGTTCTCTCGCTAATCAACCCAGACCATTTATATTGTCATCCTGAGAAAAAACGAAGTGGAGGCGAAGGATCTCTCTGGATTATCGAGGAGACTCTTCGCTGGCGCTCAGAGTGACGACCGAAACGTTATAGATATACTTGCCGAGAAAACCATTTAGGTCATATGCCATAGGATCTTTACAACGAGAAAAATCGGGCATGGTAAATTCTTTAAGGAATCGGTAGTGCGGGTATGTAGTTTGTATAGAGCCTTCAGCCGGTTACCTAGGGCTTTGTCAGGGAGGAAAACCGTGATCGGAGATTTGCCTATCTGATCCCTGACAAGACTTAAAGTGGTGCCGGTAAAAGGTATCAGCCTTGACGACACTTCGGTCCGGCAGCACAAGATTGACACACAACACAAGCCGATTGGATGCAACAGCTGTCCCTGGCCTGACGTATAGGAGCACAAGATGACGGATGACGAAAATCGGGTTCTCCAATTTGCCGGAGATTTGCGAATCCACCGCCTGTTGAACGGCATGTGGCAGGTCTCAGGCGCGCATGGCCCGATCGACCCCCGGAAAGCGATTCAAACGATGCTGGCGTATCATGACGCCGGGTTCACGACCTGGGACCTGGCCGATCACTACGGACCGGCGGAGAATTTTATTGGTGAGTTCAGAAGGCAGCTCCAAGCGGCGCGCGGCGCAGGCGCTTTGGCTGAGGTCCAGGCTTTTACCAAGTGGGTACCGCGACCCGCGCTGATGACCTTCCGCATTGTGGAAGAAGCGATAGGTGTGTCGCGGCGCCGGATGGCGGTCGAATCCCTTGACCTGCTGCAGTTCCACTGGTGGGATTATGAGGATGACCAATACCTGGCCGCCCTGGAGAATATGGCGCAGCTGCAGCAGTCAGGCATCGTCAAGCATCTGGGTCTGACCAACTTTGACACGGAGCACCTGGCGCGCATCCTCGATCACGGGATAGAGATCGCCTCCAACCAGGTGCAGTACTCCCTGATTGACCGCCGTCCTGAAGTGGGAATGGCGCCGCTCTGCCAGGAGCGCCAGGTCTGGTTGTTGACCTACGGCACCTTGTGCGGCGGTTTCGTGTCGGATACGTATCTGGGTCAGCCCGAACCCAGCCGCTGGTCGCTGGAAACAGCCAGCCTCAAGAAATACAAGCAGATGATCGATGCCTGGGGGGGCTGGACGCTGTTTCAAGAACTGCTCCAGACGCTCAAGCGCATCGCGGACCGGCATGCTGTAACCATCGCGAATGTAGCCACCCGGTACATCCTGGATAAATCCAAAGTGGCCGGAGTGATCATAGGTGTCCGGCTGGGGTTGCACGACCACCGCGAGGAGAATGCCCGGGTGTTCGGCCTGCAGCTGGATGCGCAGGACCTGGCACAAATTGAGGACGTCCTTGTCCGGTCGAACGACCTTTACCGCCTCATCGGCGATTGCGGCGATGAATATCGTGCGAGATAATCTTATGTGGTATATGAAATGGGTCGAGACCAATCGAGTGCCGGACTGGTTGATCCGCCTCGGTATCCGCACCAGCCTTGAAATTGGGCTGAGGCGCAGAGGCCGGGCCAGCCAGGAGGAGCAGGAGACCCGGCGGTTGGCGCTGCTCGCCAAACTCAGGCAGAGCCCGATCGCGATCGAGACGGACCAGCCGAACCGGCAGCACTACGAGGTGCCGGCCGAGTTTTTTCAGCTTGTTTTGGGCCCACGGTTGAAGTACAGCTGCTGCTACTGGCCGCCGGGCGTCGAAACGATCGGCCAGGCCGAGGACGCCATGTTTGAATTGACCTGCGAGCGCGCGCAGCTAGAGGATGGTATGGACATCCTCGACCTGGGCTGCGGTTGGGGCTCGTTCAGCCTCTGGGTTGCTGAACGTTATCCCAACAGCCGCGTGTTGGCGGTCTCGAACTCACGCACCCAGAAAGCGTATATTGACGCACAATGCGGGGACCGGAAGATCGATTCGATCGAGACGATGACGGCGGATGTGAATGACCTCCTTCTTGACCGCCGCTTTGACCGCATCGTATCCATCGAGATGTTCGAGCATATGAAGAATTATGCACAGCTGATGTCCAACCTGGCTGCTTGTCTCAAACCGGACGGCAAATTATTTGTGCACCTCTTCAGCCACCGGTCGTTTGCCTATGAGTTTGACGCCAGCGAACCCGGCAGCTGGATGGCGCAGACATTTTTCACCGGCGGTCTGATGCCATCCGACGACCTGCTGCTGCACTTTCAGCGCGATCTGGCCTTGAGCGGGCATTGGCGGATCAGTGGCCTGCATTATGCCCGCACACTGCGCGCCTGGCTGGACACGCTCGACCGGCACAAGGCTGAAGTGCGAAAAGTGCTTGCGGGTGTATATGGCGCGGACAATGAGACCCTGTGGCTGGTCAACTGGCGGTTGTTTTTTATGGCCTGTGAGGAAACCTGGAAGCTGCGCCGCGGGACCGAATACCTGGTGTCGCACTATTTGTTCGATAAACGTTAACCATTCAACCCAGCCGGACTTTTTTCCTTTCTATGATCAAAACCACTTTTCAGAAGAGAGCGGGAAACCCCTCCCTGGGGATCCTGTTTTGCTGGAAGTTGACTGTAGAGGCCGATCCATAAACCCGTCTCTCAGAGCCCTTTGGGTTTTCGAAGCAGGTCGAGGGATGTCACCGCCTGTCACTGATGAGAAAGAGGGTTGATCAGGGTGCGGTACCGATAATCACCACACCGATTCGAAGCAGAAAGCCATCTTGCGCCTCTGAACAGCATCGCAGGGGTGGTAATGCCTGGCCAAAAATGGCTTGGCATGGGGCAGAAAGTGGCTGCGGGAGGAGCGATTGGGCGCGTGAGAACCCCACGGGCGCCTTGTGCGGTCCGTGTACAGGTCGCAAGGAAGGAGGCCGATCGGCTAGCTTTGCCCGGCCAGGGTGGCTTCGCGGATCAGGCGGGCGAGGGCGCTGAGGTTGCGCCAGACGTCGCCCAGGAAGATGGCCGTTTTGCCTCTGTGGTAACCATAGACCGGCATGCGCTTCAGACCCAGCCTTTGCAGGCAGGCGTTGCGGGCTTCGGCCGCATTGCGTGCCTGGTGGTAGCAGCGTTTCCAGGTCGGGCTGCCCACGGGCAGATCGCGCAGCAGGCGCATGGAACCATCGCCAAAGCGCTCACCGAGGTTGACTACCAGGCCAAGGTCTGAAGCGACTACCTGGTAGGGGCACTCCGGCGGTGGATAGACCGTCTGCGGTACTGCCACCTGTGGGGGCAGGCCTTTCTGGCAGGCGTTGCGGCAAATCCACTTCTGGCGGCGCTGCTGGGGGTCGTAGCCGTTGGCTTTCAGGGGATAGCCAAAAGGGCACAGCGGACGACCGCGGTCATCATAGCCGCGGCAGCAGCCAGCCGGTCTGGTCTTGATCACAGTCGTGGGCGCGTAGATCGACCACCCGCCGGGCGCGTAGTACGTTGCGCACCGCCATGAGGAAAGGCTCAAAGCCGAAGGCGGCATCCCCAGCCACCCAGCTGACCTGCAGGTCGGGATAGTAGCCCGGCAACAGGTGTAGTTGGGCGGTGGCATAAGGCCACTCAGGTAAGTTAGCCGCCTGGTAGTCTGCCAGCAGGGTCAGGCTGAAGCGCTGCTGCAGATCACACCACTGCAGGGCCAGACTGCGATAGCCGTATACCCCTTGGCCTCGTCCCACTTTCTGCTTGTTCGGATCGACTGCCTGGTTGGGGTTGTCTGGGCGTTGATTGCTGGCGCTGTACCAGACGAAGCGAGCCGGCTGGTCTCGGGGGGTGGCATAGCGACAAGCCAGGTTGCATTCCGGCTCTTCACAGGCGCAGCCCCGTTTTCCCTTCTCCCGAGCGGCACACTCTCGGGGCAGCGGCTGGTAGCATTCCGCTCGCACCGAGGCGCACTTCAGCCGCGAGGCCGCCGGGTGCAGCTGTCCGTCCGGACACAGCAATGCCTGCTGCCAGGCTGCCTCTCGGATCACACCTGCCTGCTGCAACAGCCCGATCGATTGCACAATCAGTTCGTTCAAACCCTGTACCGCCACCCCATACGGCTGTCCATCTTCACTCTGCACCCAAACCAACTGCCCGGCCGCTTCACTCTGCTCCCCCAAACGGGTTTCAATATAGCGCAGGCCGCCTTCGGTCGGGGAATGCTCCCCAAAGCCCATCGCTGCTGCGAGGTGGGCATAAGCGGGCAGGCCCAGGTTGTGCACCACCTGGCTGCGGTTCCAGCCCTGGCTCAGCTGCCACAGCTTGAGCAGGAAGATCGACAGCGGGTCGTAGGGTCGGAAGCCGCGGTCATTGCGCCAACCCAGCCGCTGAGCCAGCACGGGACGCAAGGGGCTGAAGTCCACCAGGTACAGGAGCAGTTCGAACAGGCTCAGCTCCTGCCAGGTCGTCTCTTCCAACAAGCGCTGCCAGCCGGGATAGACATAAGCCGAGCGCATGCGCCGCTTGGGGCAGGGCGGGGTGTCCGGCGGGGCGGGCCAGCGCAGCGGCAAGCGCGCTTGCAGGGCCGCAAAACCGATCTCTCCTATCCACGCCTCATCCCCCAGGCGCGTTTGTTGGGGGGTGCCTTTAGCGCCCATGCCGCCGTCCTCTCCAGGCGGCTGCCAGCTGCTCAGCCAGCTCATATTGCTGACGAGTGTGTCTTTCCAGCATACTGCGCACTTCCTGGCTGTGCGCCGGTTGGCGCAGCCAGACCAACGCCTCCTGCTGCAGCTGGCGCACCCACTCGCCACATACCCCCAACTGCAACCCCACCTGGGCCAGCGTTTGCGCTTCGCACGCTCCCAATCCATAGCGGGCCTCAATCACCACCTGCAGCCGTCCTGGCAGGCGGGCCACCAGTTCCCCCAGCGCCTGCTCCACCTCAGCCTGCTCTTGCTCCCGTGCTGGGTCCGAGACTGTGGTATTGAAATACAAGCCCAACACCGCCCGCGGCATTTCCCGCCGCCTGCGCCGTAATTCACCCTGGACAGCCGCCCAAACATAGCGCATAATGGCCTTGTAGGCGTAGGTCGAAAAGGCAGTCCCGCGTTGGGGATCGTAGCCCAACACCGCCCGCCACAATCCATGGCGACCGGCTTGCAGGGCTTCTTCTTCGGGGAGACCCGCCAGCCATTGACGGCTTACTACCAGACGTACCAGCCCCTCATGCTGCTGTAACAGCATATTCAGGCTTTCTGTATCTCCCGCCTGCGCCTGTTCGTACAGAGTGGCTTCGGCGTCCCTGCCCAAGCCACTCCCTTTTCTTTCCTTGCTTTCCATTGAGCACCTCCTTTTCTTGAGATGCCCTTATTCAATCACGAATTCTTCACCTTGCCTGGCTTGTTCCTCATTTTCATCCTGATGGGTTGCTTTTAATCTGCTGACCTGCTTCGAAAACCCCCTTTATCCCCGAATTGTTTTACGATTTTTTTTAGTGTATGATAAAGGTTGACCCGCATCCAGATTATCCACTTGAAGAGGGTCGATACTTTCATATTTTCCGTTTGCAAATAGCAGGAGAATGTGCAATGGCCAAAGGGGCAAACTCCAAACAAGAAGTCATCAACGCATACCGAAGACAAGCGCAAAAGTACGATAAGGTAGTGAGGCTGTTTGATATTTTTGCCTGGTTTGGATTTAATATTTCGGGTTGGCGGCAGGAAGCCATCTCCAAGCTCAACTTGAAAGCCGGAGAAACCGTCGTTGATATTGGGTGTGGGACCGGATTGAATTTCCCACTGTTGTATAAAGCAGTGGGTGAAAGGGGCCAGATCATCGGAGTTGACATAAGTGAGGAAATGCTGGATCAAGCGCGTAGGATGGCCGCAGCCTATCAATGGGAAAACGTTCAATTCAATTGCGCTGACGCCGCCCAATTTGAATTCCCGTCCGGGGTGGACGCTATCGTCTCGGCTTATACATTGACTTTGGTGCCTTATTGTGAGCGCGTCATCATGAATGCTTGTGCAGCCCTGGTCCCTGGTGGGCGTCTGGTCGTTCTGGATATGTCCTGGCCAAAACATTGCCCACTCTGGTGGCGGCACATACTGTTTTTCCTGCGTTCTTATGGGGTAACGGTTGATGTATTACACCGTCGCCCCTGGGAAATCGTGCAAAAAGCTATGCAAGAAAATCTCGTAGATATTTCTCGAAAGAACTTCTGGTTTGGCTTTTTTTACCTATGTTATGGATCTGCCAGAACATTGAACTACGTCAAAGATAGTTAAGACGAAGGTGTCTCGCTTACCGCCAAAAATGGAGGTTGTGCGTTGTTAGGCAACAATCGGCAGCATGGTGAGGAATGGTAGACGAAAACCAATAAAATAAGTCCTCCGGGGTGAAGAGTGAGATGCATGTGTGTTCCCATTGCGCTCAACCCTTGCGGCTGAGGACCATCAAGGCTGGTTCTTGTGAGTTGAAGGATAGGTGCACCATCCTGGGAAGGTGCAGCAGACCAGTCCACTCCCGTAGACATTGACCCTGAAATCCAATCAAGACTGCCAGGGTGTCTTGGTTTTCACCCAGGCATTCGAAGAAGCTGAGTTCCATCCGGTAACCAACATGCTTCCCAAAGGAGGTCAAACGCATGTCGCCATCCAAGGGTTGTATCTATGGAGCAATCGCATCTGTCCTGATCCTGGTGTTCGTCCTTGCAGGTATCGCGTTTAATGCAGCTACCATATTCGATGGCGACTGCATCACCTTCGAACCTCCAATCCGTTCATGCACACTTAGGCAATATCTGGTTCAGGCGCTTGTGCTAACGATCATCGCCGCTCCTTTCACTCATTCATTCGCATTCTTCCTCATATTGTTTATTACCCTGGGATTACCAATTGCCGGTCTTGTTGCCGGCGCGATCAGATCAAGAGCTAGAGCCAGTTCGTAGATCTGGGATTCACGCTGTTGAAGATTGGTTCTGTTCTTTATATTCCAGGGAGAGTTGTGTATGTTGTTGGTTTGAGGGAATTCGTCATTGCGTTAATCAATTTAATAAATCCCTCTTTGAACATGCTAGCTACCAACGGACTGTTTGTCAATCCTCCTTGGGTATAAAAAACGCGATACCCAAGCGGTGCCGGAACGGTTGGGTTCGGCAACTGGAATCTAGCGCCCATACCGGTATGGTATCGAGATAGGTGAAATCTTAACTATAGTACAACCAACTATTTTGAGAAAATTATTATAATAAGGTTGATCTTTTTGGTCGATATAGTGGCTTAAAATATTGTGTTTGTCTGGTCATAGAAGAACCATAACATTCAAAACAGAATAAGAGGTACTCGAGTTTTTGGCGGCATTTACGATGGAAAATGAATCTATCCCGCCCAATCGCCAAATATATTTGTTTGGTGCATTACGCGTTTATCAGGAAGAACACCTATTCCCGTTGAGCGGTGAAAAAAGCCGAAATCTTCTTGCACATCTTGTATTAAATCCACGCCTGCCTCATTACCGCGAGAAGCTGGCTGATATGCTTTACATGGACACCTCCACCGATCGCATACGGCGTAATTTTTCCGACACGTTGTACCGTTTGCAAAAGGCGCTGGGCAGTGATTGGTTGATCGTCGAAAGGGATAGGATTGCCTTACACGTCAATGAGCACCTATGGGTAGATGTATGGGAATTCGAGCGCCTGGCAGGCAGCGATCAGGAAGGTGATCTGCAAAAAGCGGTAGATCTTTACACCGGCGATCTGTTACCCGAGCTTTATGACGATTGGTTGGTTGCTGAGCGAGAGCTCTACCGAAATCAATACCTCTCTGCCCTCGAAAGACTGGCTGCTGTACAAGAAAATAATGGAGAACTTCATCACGCATTGCTGACCCTGCGGCGACTGGTTGCGGCTGAACCATTGCACGAACCTGCGCATCAATCTTACCTACGCCTTTTGGGGCGTTTGCAGCGCTATGGCGAAGCGCTGGTACATTACGAATATTTGCGTGGGCTGATGCGATCTGAATTAGACGCCGAGCCCCTGGAGGAAACCCGCCTCATCGCTGAATCCATCGAACAAGAACGCGATCTTGCAACAGTTCAGACCATGGTTGAAGAGCGCTTACCATTCATCGGACGAATAACCGAACGCACCTCTGCGCTTCTCGCTGTGGAAGCCATGCTCAAAGGAAGGGGTTCGATCCTCGCGATCGAAGGAGAAGCAGGTATCGGCAAGACCAGGCTGCTGCGTGAAATCGCAGCCAGTGTGCGCTGGCGAGGTGCGACTTTGTTACAAGGTCTGGCTAGCGAAATCCCCAGTGTTTCTCCGTTTTCACCCCTGATCGAAGCGCTGGCGCCGCTGATTAACAGCCGCGGGGTGCATCTCGAAGCACTACTGACGGCCGAAACCCTGGCTGCATTGGCACCGATATATGCGAACTGGAATGAGAAAGCCATACTAAACGATATACCCCCTCAACAGGCTTCCAACCGCTTCTACAGTGCTTTACAAACATTTGGCGAGACTCTAGCTCGATTGACCCCCACAGTATTAGTACTCGATGATCTGCAATGGGCTGACCCGGTTTTATGGAAAAGCCTCGAAAGGTTTGCGCAAGGCTTGGCGCAAGGCGGTGCACTATTCATCGTGGTTTATCGCCGTCCTGAAATCGAACACACGCCCGGCTGGGAAGTGATTCAAACCTGGGATCGCGCCGGGCTCTTGAAATCTATTTCCCTGCAGCCGCTCAACGTTGAGGAGGTTGCACAACTCGTCGGAGATGCACATCCGGTTGATCCTGCTGAGGTATACGCATGGACAGGCGGCAATCCGTTTTACCTTAGTGAGTGGCTGGCAACACCCGGATCGACTATTTCCACCCGCCATAATACCACCAGCCATCGCTTGCAAACGTTATCTCCGACCGCCAGATCGGCGATAGAGAGCGCTTGCATATTAGGAGACAACATTCCGTACCGTTTATGGACTGAAATATCGGATTTGCCACCTGTCACCCTCGCTGGTCTCAGCGACGAATTAGTCGCACAGCGCTGGCTCCAACCATCTATCTTTGGTTACGCCTTTACCCATGACCTGGTCCGTACAGCAGTATTCAATGAGATTGAGCCGATACACCGCCGCTTCCTTCATGAACGTGCTGCCCGTGCCTATCAGGCGCTCGAACCGGAAAACCTGCGGGGGCAGGCGTTCCATTTTGACCAAGCAAATCTAAAAAGTGAAGCGGCTTTCCTATACATCCAGGCAGGCGAACAAGATATTGCACGATTTGCGTACGATGAAGCTGCGAGCTCCTTCGCTCGTGCGCTGACACTTCTACCACCTGATATAACGCTACAGCGTGTCGAGACCGCATTGTCACTGGGTCGCGCATGTGAGGTGATTGGCGACCGCTTCCAGCAGCGTCCTGCTTTGAAAGAAGCAATGCTAGGGGCTAGGAAATTAAGGAATCCTGCTTTACTGTTGCAAGTATTATTAGCAACAGCTCTGGCAACGATCCGCACCAACCAAAATGCCGAAGCGGAAGGCTTACTTTCGGAAGCGATTTCGCTGGCACAGCAGTTGCAGGATAGTAAGAGCGAAACGGAAGTGTTGCTACTCATGGGAATGAATGAGACCAATCTTCTTCGTTCCGAGAACGCTAAAAGACACTATACCAACGCGCTACGGTTAGCCAGGAAAATCTCGGATCCATCTTGCCAAGCCCGGGCTTTGCGTGGGTTGGGTACTGCCGCTCGCGATTTAGGCGATCCCAATGAATTGATCAAGTGGCTTGAACAGTCCCTCCTGGTCCAACACCAGATTGGAGATCACATGGGGGAAGTAGTGACAAGGTCGAATCTTATAACTGCGTACTATGACATGGCGGCTTGGGATCGTGTGCTTGCGATTGCCATTGATGTGTTACCCAAAGCAGTAGAGCTGCGCATGCGTTCAGTCTCAGCTTATGTTCGCGAGTTGCAGGCTCTTGCTTATTATTCACTGGGGGATTTTTCCAGCGCGCGAACGATGTTCTTACAGGTGGAACAGGATTTTGTATCTGTAGGTGATCAACGTGGGGCTGGTTTAGCACATGACTGTTTGGGTTTAATCGCAGAGGCCAAAGGTGAATATGAGGAAGCCTTGCGTTTCTATAGCGACGCATTGGCAGTGATCGAATTGATAGAAGGTGCAACAGAAGCAGCAATCGTCCAGCATGATTTGGGTGCCTTGCTCCTGAAGCTAGAACGACCTGCTGAGGCGATCCAATTATTGAAAACTGCATATAGCGGGTGGATGGGTAAAGGAAATGAACTTGTGCGCTTGAAATCTGGAGCATTCCTAGGGTTAGCCTGCTTGGCTTTGAATGATCGTCTCCAGGCGTGGGAATTGGCGGTTGAAGGTTGGGAAGCCTTCCAGGCTGGAACTCTTATCGGGGAGCAACCGCAAGGCTGGTTGTGGGCACTATACAATCTATTGACTGAATTGGAGCAGTGCGACTCAGCTCAGATGGTTTTACAGGCTGCCTATGCAGAATTACAACGGCAGGCTTTTGCCATCAGCAACGAGGATCTACGCCATAGTTTTTTTTATAATGTTCCATTAAATCTTAGCATTCTCCAGGAATACGATCGCATCTATCAGACCTCTCGTTTCATTACGATTGCATTAGCCCATCGCGACGCCCCATTGGGAAGATTGCTGCGGGAGGATGAATATGTATCTGTGCAATGGGCGGTAAGCGCACCCGAGGACGAAGCCATTATTAATAAAACCGTTCGCCGCCGATACCGGCTCAAACGATTGCTTCAGCAAGCTGAGAAACAGAACGCGGCGCCTACCGATGAAGACCTTGCGCAAGCGCTGGGGGTCAGCCGCCGCACCATTCTGCGCGATATGCAGATTCTGTCTCAAGAAATCCCTCGACCTCCGACACGCAAACGCAAATAACGAGACACTAAGCCTGGGTATACAGACAAACCGAGGCATAATTGTCACAATAGTATCCTCTTCACAGCCAATATGGGGGTAATCCCCTCTGTTTTTTTGTCACAACAGTCAGGGAAGCCTGCGCCCCCCAGGTAATTTTTTGACAGGTATTGTCTAAAATGACTGTTGTCTTATGACAACTCGCTACCTGACCCTCATTTTACGATTGCGGCTGGATAACAAAAACTCCCAGGACTCTGCAGCATATCAGGTATCCGGATCTGTACAGCAGGTTGGACTTCAGGAAATTGTTTACTTTGACTCGGTAGAGAAATTCCAGGAAACCTTGCAGGCGATGGTAGCTAGATTAACTCTTACGGAGGTGAAATATGGAAACTCAGACTAACTGTTGGGGCGTTTCATCGTGCATCGACTTGTATGACTGCGATCTGGATCTGATGCAGGATGATGCGGCGATCAAGCGCTTCGTGAGTGAGATGTGCGATCTGATAAAAATGAGGCGGTTCGGAGAGACGCAGGTGGTTCACTTTGGTGATGACCCGCGGGTAACTGGTTTCAGCATGACCCAACTGATAGAGACGTCACTGGTCTCGGCACACTTTGCGGACAATAGGCAGGCCATCTATCTGGACGTGTTTAGCTGCGCACCTTACGACCCGAATGAAGCTGCTGAGTTTGCTGCTCGTTTCTTCAAAGCGCAGCATCACAAAGTACAAATCGTTGCGCGGAGTTGAAATCTCATGATGGCCAACAGTTTTATCTCTCCCAAACTGGCGCAGTGGGGGTTCATCATCCTGGCAGTAATGGCGGTCGCTGTGGCTGACGTGCTGCTCAAGAAAATTGTCGCTCAGGGCGAACTGCGCGATGCCTTGAGCAGCCCATGGCTGGTTTGCGTAGTCGGATTGTATCTTTTTCAGATTGCCTTCTTCATCGTCGCATTTCACGCTGGCTGGAAGCTGAGCATCATCGGTGCCTTACAAACCGCCCTCTACGCACTGATTGTCCTGGCTGCAGGCGTCCTGCTTTTTAATGAAAGCCTGACCCGCATGCAAATGGTCGGTGTTTCGCTGGCATTCAGCGGCGTTCTGCTGATCAACTGGTCATAATAATTTTACCTTGAGGAAACCATGAAAAAGAATATCGCGTTAACGCAACTGTTTACTATCTTAATGATCGTATCTTTCCTGGCAAGCTGGAGCCCCGCATCTGCCAATACGCCGCAAATCCAATCGATTCTCGGCGCAAAAGGAGAGTCTCTTCAGGCGAGCCAGAACCTCGCTGCCGGGATTGTAATGGCCAAAAAATTGACAGAAGAGAGTTCTCACGTCTGCTGCAATGAGTGCACCCGACTTCCCCACCTCCATAACCCGTACAGAAGATAACAACGCGGCCATCGTCTACACCGGTTCCTGGAGTAGTCGCGCTTTCACCCAAGCCAGCCAGGGCAGCGCTTTTCGCTCGGGAACCACAGGCAATACAGCTGCGTTCTCATTCACCGGCGAGTGGGTAGGGATTGGCTTCATCGGCTCTGCCAATGCAGGTAAAGCCGAGATCTTCCTCGACGGTGCCAGCCAGGGTGTGGTTGACCTGTACCGCAATGATATTTACCCGCTAAGCCTGTACTACAGCAATCTGCCGAACGCCAGCCATGCCATCTCGATTACCGTGCTAGCAGATCAAAATCCTTTTTCGTCAGACAATATGGTGCAGATCGACTACTTCGACACCTGGGATGGCTCCGCCATGCCGGATGGGCTCTTCGAGCAAGACAACGCTCGTGTGTTTCTAAGTAATGGTTGGGGCACTGTGAACAACGCCACTGCCAGCGGCGGCAGTTATATGAACGCCTTGCTAGCGACTGCCTGGTTCCCATTTACCGGGGAGAGTGTCACTTTCCAGGCTGTTGCTTTCCCCAGCGGCGGCAGTGTGTCTGTCTCACTGGATGGTCTGCTGGTTACCCACTTCGATCTGTATAACGATGAGGTCGTCACCCGCACGCTCTCTCTTTCCGGTATCGGCGCAGGGGCACATGTCATACAAATCAGTACCTACCGCACCAACGGCACGGTCGATGCCTTCATCACGCCCGGTGTCGCCCCATTTTATACACCACCCCAGATCGGCAGCTATCACCGTTATGAAGAAGATGATCCCGACCTATCCTACAATGGTTACCCCTTCTCTGTTACCAAACCGTCTTGGGAAATGTTGGCTGGTTCGGGCATTCCTGAAGCCAGCGCTTCGTCGGTGGCACAATCTAATCAGGCCGGCGATACGATCAGCCTGTCTTTCGAGGGGAGCTGGGTGGGGCTGGGTTTCCACAAGTACCAGTACGGCGGTCAGGCTGAGGTTTTCCTGGACGGCGCCAGCCAGGGAGTCGTAGGCTTGTACAGCACACAGAACGACGTGCTCGCTTTGCATTATGGCGGCTTAAGCGCAGGCACACATACGCTATCGGTCACTGTGTTAGGGGTGCCCGATCCACCCGGCACGCAGGCCCATGTCCGCCTGGATTATTTCGAGGTGTGGGATGGGCAAGCTCTGCCGGATGATTTGGCCAACGCCAGTCCGGTGATACCAGACGAAAGGGTCAGCCTGGGTGGGCTGCTGTCGCTGGTAAAGAACCCCAACGCCCTCCAGGGTGACTATGTGATGACTACGCAAAACACCAATATCTGGTATGCCTTTACCGGAGACAGCTTCGCTTTCTATCCGTTCAGCCGGCAGCTTTCCCCAGCAGTGGTCGAGGTTTACGTCGATGAGTCTTTGGTCGATACCGTCGATTTCGCTTACCCCTTTTCCCAGCAGCCGCTGACCCGCCGGTATGCTGGATTTGGAGCAGGCCTCCACATGGCGCGCGTCAAGCAGATCAACAACCTACAGGTGGATGCTTTCCAATCCAACCCCGCAGCCAACCCCCTGCGACCTCTGGCTGAGTGGTGGGACAACACCCTGGCCGGCGCTTCAATTTGGGGCGGCTTGCATGTGCCAGTGGCAGTGGGCGATGTTAATAACGATGGAGTTGTAGAGATCGTCGTCGCCTCCAGCGACATAAATAACAACGGTACGCTTGCCCTGTATCGGGGCGATGGCGGCGATACCGGGGACGGCGACCCGATTCTTTGGAGTCACCCGTATAATATCTTCAACGGTTTCGAAGACGTTGGCGCGCCGGCGATAGCCGAGCTCGATGGGCAGCCGGGTGCGGAGATCATCCATCCAACCTTCGACGGCTTGTTTGTTTATCACTCCGACGGCAGCACTTTTTGGTATACAGATACCTTAAGCTCACACGCCTTCTTTGCCACGCCAGCAGTAGGCAATCTGGACCTGGACCCCGAGCCGGAAATCGTTGTTAACATGGATAGCTACCTGGTTGTGTTCAACGCAGATGGCACGCTGGCTTGGCGCCTGGCAGCTCCCGCCAGGGTAGGGATGCCTGTGCTGGCAGACCTGACCGGCGATGGCTTGTTGGATATCTTGGTAAACGAATCTGGGACCAACAAGCTGCATTTGTATGACTTTGATCTGGGCAATCCGACCTTGTCCTGGACGGCTTCGCTTTCAACAACATTAGGTATCTATGGCTCTCCGGCAGTTGCCGATATCGACGGGCAGCAGCCGGGAGGTGACCCTGGCCCTGAAGTGGCAATTGCGAGTGATGGTTGGCTTTACGTGCTCGACGCGGATGGCAGCATGCTGCACGTCACCCCGTTGGATGCCGGCTCGCCGGGCGGCGTTTCGATTGCTGACCTGGACGGGGATGGAGAAGTTGAGCTGGTTACAAGCATGTACTGGAGCGGTGGGGGGAAGATTTACGCGGTCAACCCAACGGGGTCGCTTTTGTGGAGCGCTCCTGCGCTGGATAATTCTCCGCTCTCCGTCTCCTTGATGGACCTGGAAGGGGATGGACGTTATGAAGTCGCCTGGAACGGAGCGATCGACGGCCTGACCTTGTTCAACGGCTTGGATGGGAGTGTGTTGTTCAATGAGCCTCATCCAGACGTTATATCTAAGACAGGGTCTGATTTTCCCGTGTTTGCAGATGTTGATCTGGATGGTGAGGGTGAGATCGTTGTCTCCTCGCAAAAAGGAGTGCGGGTGTACGGATTCGACGGCGTTTGGAAGTCATCTCGACCACTGTGGAATCAGCACACATACCACATCACCAACGTCAACGACGACTTGAGCATCCCCGACCAGGAAACCAACAGTTGGGAGCTCCACAATACCTTCCGCGCCCAATTAACAATACATTCCACGACGTCTGTTAAGGTGTATTTACCGATCCTCATTCGCTGAAAGTGTTCGGTTTCAATGGCTGTTGACTTCATTGCGCTGGAGTCAACAGCTAACCTCCGCCCCTGCCCCTGAAGAACAGAAGAAGGCGATGAAAAAAGGGGGTGGGTGGCTGGTATTGCTTCGCTGCGCACCCCTCTACGCAAAGAACTTACAGGATTGTCGGGCAGAAACGCTCGCAAGATCGCCTTTCTTAAACAAACTTAACCCCGGCGTCTGCTACATTGATGTATATTGATAGTATTGGGCAGAAGATAATGGCAGGAGCGCGAGCCCCACCCTGCGAAGAAAGCATCCACATGAGAAGAAGACGCAGCATGTTGAGCTGGTGGGCAATTTTTGCTCTGTTGCTGGTGCGAAGCTGCACCTCGCATGGTCGAGCGCTGTCGAACATCATTGTCCCAGAAGATGCTTACAAGGTGGAGGAAATTATCCCCACCGACCGGCGAATCGAATGGAGCCATGCTGGCATTCCCGGCGGTATCCCAAACCGGACGATTATCTGCTCCACAATCGACAGCGCCGTTTACGGGAATGGGACCACCGATGCCACTGCGGCCATACAAAGCGCGCTCGATAACTGCCCAGACGGTCATGTGGTGTTCCTGCCGGAAGGTATCTACCTGACCTCCGACACGATCCACCTGGACGATTATGACACGCTGCGCGGCGCTGGGCCGGGCAAGACGGTGCTCAAGTACACCGGCGGCTACCTGCGCTCGATGGTCGACATGCGTGGCCTGATCTACTGGCAGATCGCCGGGCTGCACAAGACCTACGATGTGCTGGCGGCAAATAAAGATTCCAACGTCATCACCCTTGCCAGCACGGCGGGCATCAGCCAGGGGGACATCCTGCTGATCAACCAGCTCAATGACAACGACCTCGTCGACCCGGTCGGCGTGGAGGGCAAATGCACCTACTGCGGCTACGAGGATGGCGACCGGGTGCTGGGGCAGCTCGTCGAAGTGACGGCGGTGAACGGGAACCAGGTGACGCTCAACCTGCCGCTGCATTGGACCTACGCAGCAGCCCTCGACCCATGGGCGTACCAGGTGGACGCCGACGCCATGATCCGCTACGCCGGGTTGGAGGACCTGACCTTTACCCAGGACGACCCTGAGGTCGAGTTCGTCATCGAGATGGACGGCGCCCAGTACTCGTGGGTCAAAAATGTCGAGATCGAGAACATCCAGCGCCGGGCGATGTGGGTGATCGAACTCGCTGCAGAACGAGATCAGGGAGTGCTACATCCACACCGGCATCGACGGCTACGGGCGCGACCGCGGCTACGGGCTGTTCGTCGACCTACACAGCTCGAACAACCTGGTCGAGAACAATATCTTCAGCACCATCGACGGCGGGGGCATCATGACCGGCGGCGGCGCTTCAGGCAACGTGCTGGCTTACAACTACCTGCACGACATCCTGTTCGACGATCCCTGGTGGATGATCGCCAGCCCGTCGATCAACCACAACCCGCACCCCAAGATGAACCTGTGGGAAGGGAATTTCGGCTATAAGGCTGAGGGCGATATCATCCACGGCTCGTCCAGCCACAACACCATCTTCCGCTCGCGCTCGTTTGGCTGGCAGAAGGACAGCATCACCACCCGCAACAACGCCATCGAGTTCGCCGCTAAGAACACCTATATGAATGTGGTCGGCAGCGTGCTGGGGACAGCAGGCAAGTCCAACCGCTACGAGGTGCTGCCCGGTCAGCCATATAACGATTGGGACGAGCGCGCCATCTACGTCCTCGGGGTTGGCAGTGGGGTGGAGGACGCCAGACCCGCAGCCACTCTGCTGCGCCACGGCAACTTTGATTACGTGACCAACTCGGTGGTATGGGACCCGGGCATACTCGACCACGACCTGCCTGCTTCACTCTACCGCAGCGCGGTGCCGGAATGGTGGTGCCAGGAGACGCCCTGGCCGCCGATCGGACCGGAGGTGGCCGGTTACAGCAACGATATCCCCGCCAAGCGGCGCTTCGAGGGCTTGCCTTGCACGCAGACGACTGAAGTGTCCCTGCACGCCGCGCCAGGCGATGGGACCATCCACCTGAGCTGGGAGGTCACCGGGGTATTGCCGATCACAAGCACCTGGCAGATCAGCTACGATGGCCCGCTTGGCGTCCCGCCGTCGCCAATCAGCGACCTGCCTGAGCCAACCCGCACCTACACCCTGACCGGGCTGGAAAATTATACGCTGTATGATGTGACTTTGAACGCCATGCTGGTGGGGACACCGGTCCTGACCGGCACCATTACAGCTATGCCTACCGATATCCGGGTGTTCATGCCGGTGGTAGGCAGGCAATGAAATAAGGTTAGGTTTGACGTTTAAAAGCAAACCAATTTGGTAAATGACCTTTCATAGTGCAGCTGATACAACCGAGAGAAGTGAGAAATGAAGATTCAAATGAGTTCTGATGGCAGCAGTTCTGCTGATCACTTTGTTCGGATTATCAGTGCTATCGAGGCTGGTTGCTGATCTAACCGCTCCTGCCGCGCTGGCAGCCGTAAATGCTCCGGCAATTCGATCGACTGCTGGATGGGTCTTGTACGCTCCAAGCTGCGCGCAGGCGGACGTCCAGGCGGCGATCGATGGGGCGGATGACGGCGACACGGTCTCGGTGCCGCCAGGTGAGTGCACATGGGACGCTGCGGTCACAGTGTACGGTAAAACGATCACCCTGCAGGGCGCCGGGTCGGGCGCCGGCGGCACCCGCATCATCTACGGCGGATCTGGGCACACCCTGCTGGAGATCGACGCCGGGGACAAGACCGGGAAGATGGACGTCTCCGGTTTTTGGTTTGTCGGCGGCGACCCAGGGTACTGGAGCGGGACTGCCATCTGGTTCTCGGGACCCAAGGGCTGGAAGAACCTGCGCATCCACCACAATGTGTTCGAAGACAATCTGCAATGGACGATCTGGGGCTATGCCGGCACGCACGGCGTGATCGATCACAATACCTTCTGGGGATCTGCCCATGGGATGCAGTTCTTTGGAGACGGTGCTGATGACTGGGCATTGCCGCTGACCCTGGGATCAGCCGATTTCTTCTTTGTCGAGGACAACTTCTTCGACTGGGATGATTGGTACGGCGCGACCGGGGCGGCGTGCATGGACATGAACAACGGCGGCAGGGTCGTCTACCGGAACAACACTGTCAATTACGGATTTTGGGAGACACATGACAAAGCCAGGAGCGGTCTGCCGAGCGCCAATGCCTACGAGATCTACAGCAACACCTTCTGGACGGACACTAACAAGTGGAAGGGATTGGATATTTCCGCCGGTACCGGGGTCGTGTGGGGTAACACGTTTACCGGCGGCGGTACATGGGACACCGACTGGTCGGTCCCGATAGGGGCGATGGACTACAAATCCTTCGACCCGCGCAGCCTGCCGCTATGCGATGGCTCTGACCCCGCCGACCAGAACCTCCCCGGCGAGGCTGGCTGGCGCTGCCAGTACCAGATCGGGTCGCAGGGGGAGGGCGCTACATCAACCGGCTACCCGCTGTACCTGTGGGGCAACACCCACAACGGCAGTCCGGTCGGGATGGAATGCACCGATGGCTGTTCGGTGAACGGCAGACCGCACCTGCTGGAAGGCCGAGATTATATCCACAGCGTAGCGCCAAAGCCCGGCTACAGCCCTTATTTCTACCCGCATCCTCTGGTCGAGGACAGCAGGAATTCCGTGTTCTTGCCTTGGGTGGCTCGAAATCCGTAATTGGGGTGAGCGGCGCTCCACAAGCGCCGCTCGTAGAGCGCGGCTCAAGGCCACACGCGAAGGCATGAGTGAGGGATGGCGGTTATGATCAAACAGTTAACGAGGGTAGCCCTGGGTGGATTGTTTGTTTTAAGCTCGGTTTTCAAGGATAGCAAGAACACGCCTCAGGATATTGAGCTGAAGCCCGTGGCTGGACCATCTGTTTCTGCGATCCGGGTGGTCAGCTGCCAGCGTTCAGACGTGCAGGCTGCCGTCGACCTTGCCCAGGACGGGGATACGGTCTCTGTGCCGGCGGGGAGTTGCACCTGGACAGACTCGATTGCCATCCGCGATAAAAGTGTTGCTGTCATCGGAGCCGGAAAGGACAATCTCACCATCATTGTCACAGGCAGCTCGGCTTTCGTCCTGACCGCCAGTTCCGGCGGGAGCAACGCCAGCCGTATCAGCGGCTTTACTTTCGATGTCAGTCCTGCCGGCGCCGGAGTCGAGCTCCCCTGTGAGGTTGGAGATGGCTGCGCCCAGAACTGGCGCGTCGATCATAATGAGTTTGTCAATCATTCCGGCTCATCGATAGAAATGATCTTTGGGTTCGGGAACCCGACCTGCTTCCCCTATGGGCTGGTGGACAACAACACCTTCCACGATGGAAGAATGGTGGTTTTTGGGGAATCCTACGACACCGGCGGCAACAGTCGCTGGGCGGAGCCGCTCGACCTCGGCACAGAGAAGTCGCTGTATGTCGAGGATAATACCTTCTTCACCACCGCCTACAACGGGAGCTACGTCAACTGGATCGACGGCAACGTCGGCACGCGCTATGTTTTCCGCTTCAACACCGCCTACAACGCCTGGACAGAGACCCACTCGGTGCAGGGCGATGATCACCGCGCCCAGCGTTTATGGGAGCTCTATCACAACACGATGGTTTGTAACGATATACCCAACTGCTGGATGCCGATACGCATGCGCGGCGGGACCGGCGTCGTGTTCAACAACGTCGCTACAGGGTACAACGCCGATAACATCTTCCTGGACAACGTACGCAGCTGTTTCGACTACGCCCAGAACTGGGGCTTGTGCGACGGCACTTCCTGGATTGACGGCAACCAGCCCGGGCAGAGCGGGTGGCTGTGCCGGGATCAACCGGGCGCTTCCACAGATGCTTTCTTGTGGGATTTTTCCAGCCCGGCTCCGGTGCAGGAGAAGGCGCCGATGTACGCCTGGAACAACAAAGGCAATGGCGGGGTCGAGATGCCGTTTGCCGTCCTTGACTTTTGCGCTTTAAACCGGCTGCATATCCAGGAGAACCGGGATTATTACAATTTTGTCGCTCCTTTCGATGGCATTTCTGGCGTTGGTATTGGCGTACTGGAGGATCGTCCCGCTACCTGCACGCCAGGTGTAGGCTACTGGGCGATCGACCAGGGGAGCTGGAATGCCCTTGGCCCGGATGGGGTGCTTTATCAGTGCAGCGCCGCCCATACCTGGGAAATTTATTATGAGCCTTTCCCTTACCCGCACCCGCTGAGGCATCCTGGCGCAGAACAGAGAACCTACCTGCCGGTGGTCGCGAAAGGTCCTTGAAATGGAACTTTTTCGGAATCAGGATCGCATGCAAACACAGCAGCTTTCTCTGCGGCTGATGGTCCTTACCACCTGGCTGATCTCAGGCTTCATTGGCGTAACGCCAGCTCATTCCTCGGCGGTCAGCATCGCCAGCCTTTCTGCCCCCGAGACCACCTATTGGGTCAGCCCGGATGGGAAGGCGGCTTGGTCGAACTGCCGGGGCGCGCTGCCCCTCGATGGCGCCAGCGCGTGCGCCTTGAGCACAGCCAACGCCAGTGCCGTGGCCGAAGACACGGTCTACCTGCGCGGCGGCGTCTATTCCGACCAGGAGATCCGCCCCAGCAACTCCGGGACTTCGGAGGGCCAGCGGATCGTCTATACGAGTTATGACCAGGAGGAGGTGACCCTGCGCGACTCGGCTTATGGCATCTACCTCTATAAGAAGTCCTACATCACGGTGAACGGCATCCACTTCTATAACCTCCGGCGTTTCATGCGTATCTATGCCGGTCACTACAACACGATCAGCTACTGCAATTTCGACACGCGCAGCTCCGAGTCCGGGGACTGGGTGGGCGCGCTCATCGCTGACGATTTCAACGATAGTACGCCAGCCAGCGAAAACTCGACCTACAATTGGGTGCACCATAACACTTTCTACCGCTGGGCCTATGGCGATTATGCGGAGCACCGGGGTGGGTTGCTGGACATCGGCAGCTGGGAGCAGGAGCCGGTTGACGAGAGCGGCTACAACCTCATCGAAGACAATATATTTGCCTACGGCGGGCACCACACGCTGGGCGTATACAGCAAGCAAAACGTGATCCGGGACAACTACTTTCACAATGAGACCAACCCTGCCAATTGGGCTTACGAGGGGTACCGCGACTCGATCACCGAGGGTCCGGTGGGAGGCTATAACCTCTACGAGGGCAATCGCTTTGGTTTTGCCGGAGCCTCTGGGCTGGCGTTGAGAACCCCCAATAACCTGCTGCGCTTCAACCTGTTCTACCATACCGGCAGCGGCGGGCTGCAGGTTGTCTCCAGCGCAGCCGGACAGGATCATGCCGACCATAATCGCATCTACCGCAACACCTTCTACCATACCGGCCACCAGGAGACCGACCCCGGCTTCCAGGGAGGGATATACTTTGCCAACTGGAGCGGTCAGAGCCCGGTTGGAAATATCCTCAAGGGCAACCTCTTCTATGACAACAAAAATGGCGCCGTCACCTACGAGGGGCAGGTGGATCCCCAGATTATCGAAGACAATTGGGATCAGAACAGCGTCGACCCGCAATTTGTTAACCCCACGGCGAGCGATCCCGATGACCCACACCTGCCCGACCTGCGCCTGCAAGCCGGCAGCCCCTGCATCGATGAGGGCGCTTATCCAACCAGGATCACCAGCGCAGCCGGTTCCGGGGCGCAGTTCCAGGTAGAAGACGCCAGGTACTTCATCGACGGGTGGGGAATCCCCCACGTGCAGGGGGATGAGATTCAACTCGCCGATGGACAGCAGGCGCGCATCACGAGCGTCAACTATGAAGCCAACCTGATCACGGTCGACAGGGTTCTCACCTGGACTCCGTACCAGGGGATCAGCCTAGCTTACCAGGGCGCCGCGCCAGACCTCGGGGCGTATGAGTTCGAGCCGCAGCTGGTGCTGCACGGCGCACCCGGCGATCGGGCGATCTATTTGAACTGGAAGGTCAACGTCAGCCTGCCCGCCTCGACCACCTGGACGATCACCTATGACGGCCCGGCGGGGACGCCACCTTCGCCCGTCACCGGCCTCGCAGAGCCCAGGCGCGCCTACACCTTCACCAACATGACCAACTACACCTGGTACACGGTCACACTGACGACCGAGCCGCCGCTTTTAACCGCTGCGCTGGCCGTGATGCCGACCGACCATATCGTCTATCTGCCCGCGGAGTGGAAATAGGAGCTGCTGCGTTGCCAAGCACACACACCACCCCGAGCAACCACAGGATCTCCAGGCTGGCGATCTTGCTGCTGGTCGTCCTGCTGGGCTTCTCGCCAGCCAGCGCTCAGGCGCCCGGCGAGGGTTCCGTCTGGCTGCCGCTGATCTTCAACCGACCAGCAGCCTCCAACCCGGTCCAGACAGGTATAGCCACTTATTACAACGCCACCGGCGATGGCGCCTGTATGTTCGGTCCTTCGCCGGGAGATTTGATGGTCTCAGCCATGAACGCTGAGCAGTACGACACTGCTGCCGTCTGCGGAGCATACGTGCATGTCAAGGGCCCCAAGGGTGAAGTCACCGTCCGCATCGTCGACCTGTGCCCCGAATGCCGCGCCGGTCACCTCGACCTGAGCCAGGAGGCTTTCGCCCTGATCGCCGTCCTGCCCCTGGGACGGGTGGACATCACCTGGCAGGTGGTCAGCCCAGACCTGACCGGTCCGATCGCTTATCACTTCAAGGATGGCAGCAACCAGTGGTGGACGGCGGTGCAGGTGCGCAACCACCGCAACCCGATCGCAGAATTTGAGTATCTCGACCAAAGCGGTCAATGGATTGCCGTGCCTCGCACCGGATACAACTACTTTGTGCAGACGGACCCTGGAATGGGTCCCAGCCCTTACGCCTTTCGCGTCACCGATAGCTATGGCAACGTGCTCACCGACAGCGGCATCCCGCATATCGAAAATGGCACGGTCAGCGGTGCGACCCAGTTTCCGCCGGGGCCTTAGGATCCCAGGAGACTTGCGATGCAATTGCGCCTGATCTCGACGATGATTTCCATGCTGGTGGCGGCGCTGGCGACCTTTGGGGCGGCAGCCCGAACGGGCGCGCTGCCAGCCGCCCCGATCGCGCTCACTAGACAGACTTTTTTAGGAAAAAAACCTTACAAAACGGCTATACTCTTCCACCAAGACCTGCCAGATGGAGGGTTTTTGTGTTTAATCCCCCACTTGACCCCCTCTTTGAATATGTGGAAAAAACGGCTCAATAATTATTCCATTTGAGCTATTATGGAGGATTGACCGGAGAACCCCAATCCTGTTGCGAGCGACATACCTGGAGAGGCATTTCAACTCTGTTGCTCAGGTATCCTGTGGCAACTCCGAAATCACGACTGTCCGTTTCTGTCCCTCTGTGCTCCTCGTAAGTCGAATTCTCCCATGTATTGAGCACGTTTGATTAGGTCAGGGTTGCCCGGTTATGGGCTATCCTGCAGCACTTGCAGATTGTTGTCAATATCCAGTGTTCTGTATCCATATCGGGACACCCTCAAAGCGCGCACATAGATCCTGATGAGTAGATATATTGATCACATCAGCAAGTGCATCTTCCGGGTAATCTGAGAATCCTGATAAGCCAGGAATACCATCAGCACAACTGCTTGTTTATCTTTCTTATTTAGATAGCCGTGCATCTGGGTGGCATCAAATAACAAGCTATCTCCTTGCTCGAGCCTAAAGACGCAATCGGAGATTAGGTAATCGATCTCCCCTTCAAGGCAGTGGATAAATTCCTCACCAGCATGAGCGACTGGGTCATTCAAGTTGCCTGAACCTGACTGTATTACCATTCGGAATGGCTCTAGTCGTTGGTTGAACAAACCAATCCCCAGACTTTCCATTATTGCCCCATCACTTTGGGAACGCAACCCTTGATTTCGTTTTACAAAGACAGTTTTTTGCTTGGCCTCTTCTTGAAATAGATCTGTAATTGGCACATCGAGCGCAATTGCCAGACGGTGGAGCGTGGATACGGTTGGAGAATTCTCGCCACGCTCAATCTGGCTTATTGCGTTGATAGATAATCCACACAATTCAGATAGCGCCCTTAATGATAACCCCAGCCGATCGCGCAAGGAACGAATGCGCAATCCTACATTTGGTGCTGAATTTTCTGCCATGCTTTCCCTTTTTACGCTCCCTGAACATGTAAATTCACCAGCGAACCGAACCGCTTTACACACACTAGGACTCATTCGCTACAGCTCCTCATCGACACCTTTATTATACAAGAATAGTTGACATTGTCAAGTATAGTGGTATAATTAATATGAATATAGAACTTGTAACCTATCGAATGGATATTACGATCACAGTTAAATATGGATGCAAAGCCAAGTAGAGTGGAGGTGCAATATGAAATTCATTATTGGACTGTTCGGTCGTGAGGCTGCAATTGAACCAATCATCAGCCAGCTCAAGCAAGTTGGGATATCCGACGAAAGGATCGACATCATTTCAAGTCCTAGCACCGTCAATAAATTACTGGGTTGCGATAGTGCCTGCGTGATCAAGAATTACACACTCTTGGGTGCTGCCATCGGCATCGGAATCTACGCTGTCTTCGGTTTGGTAGCGTCGATGTGCGAGTGCAGCTTGTTGCAATTTGGGCAGGAATACGGGGTTGGCGCATTCATCGGCTCATTGCTGGCAGGCACACTGGTGGGCGGAGTTATCGGGGTCTTGGTCGGTGTGGGTGAAGCGGATAAAGATACGCATCTTTACGTCCAGGGGATACGTTTAGGTGGCAAAGTGATCTCTGTCCAGGTCGATGATGACGACTCTGAACGCGTAAAGCATATCCTGGCGATGGAGAACGTGAGGGGAGTTAAGCCGCTCTAGCTGGAAAGAGGTGGAAATGTACACGAAGATTTTGGTCCCATTGGACGGTTCGAAACGTGCAGAATCTATCCTGCCTCATGTCGAAGAACTCGCAAGGTGTCTGGGAGCCAATATCATCCTGCTGCGCGTTTTCAAGACCGACTTCGGACAGATTGACTATTTCGGCCATGACCCAGAATTCTACGAAGCCATCCGTTCAGACTGCAGAAACGATACCCTGGCTTATTTGACCGAACTTCAAGTGATGTGCCAGGAAAGGAACTTGCAGGTTCGAGTGCTTGCGGAGGAAGGTCCGGTAATCGATACGATCTTGAATGTAGCCAAACACGAAGGAGCCGATCTCATCGCCATGTCTAGCCACGGGCGTACCGGACTGGCGCAAGTATTTTACGGCAGCGTGGCAACCGGCGTACTGCACAAGGTGGACCGTCCCTTGTTGCTAATCCGTGCTGAAGAAGGAAGGGATAACATTTAATCAGGAAATATAAACAATGAACAGAACAGAAACTAACCCGGATAAGCTGATACTGGCCGGGAATCGCATCGGGGTCTTTGGTAAGGGAGGTTCCGGAAAGAGCACAGTTGTAGTTCTCCTGGCTACGGGGCTCCGAGATTGCGGTTACGATGTCTGCATACTGGATGCTGATTCCACCAACATCGGACTACCGCTTGTGTTAGGGATCAACCAGTCCCTAGCACCATTAATGGAGTATTTCGGTGGAATGGTCTTCAGTGGAGGTCTGGTAACCTGCCCCGTCGACGACCCTACCAGGCTGCCTGACAGCAAAATTTACTTGGACGAGCTCCCCACTAAATATCACTGTAATAATCCGGCGGGGATAACACTCTTGATCGCCGGAAAAATTAGCGACCAAGGTCCTGGCGCGGGATGTGATGGTCCTGTCTCCAAGATCGCCAGGGATCTCAGCGTGATCGAGCATGGAAAAGCCCCAGTAACTCTGGTGGACTTTAAGGCAGGTTTTGAGGATACCGCAAGAGGGGTGATCACTGGATTGGATTGGGCGATTGTGGTCGTGGATCCTACAATCGCCGCCATTGAGATGGCTGTAAACATGAGGGATACAGTCGATCAGATCAGGAATGGAATACCACCTGCCACCCAACATATTGAAGATCCAATTCTCGTCGAAACAGCTAATCAAATATTTACCCAAGCCAGCATCAAAGGAACCTTGTTCGTATTGAACAAAATTACTGATAAAGAAACTCAAAACTACCTGGAGAAAAGACTTGCTGAAAGAGGCATCCATCCTAGCGGCGTTATCCACGAGTATCCCTCGATTTCTCTCTCGTGGCTGAAAGGGACGCCTTTGGATATACCTGAAGCCCGAGACAATGTCATCCAGATTGTAGAAGAATTGGAAGCAGCAGAGAGCGCTTATTCTATTCTCAAATTAAAGCTGGTCACCCGGGAATCACTTAATGGCTGAGCGAGACATCTTACTGTATCCAAAATATAAGAATGCCTCGCGTGCAATAAGTGCTCTGGTCTATACCTTGATTTGGCAGACCAAACGCCTTATTGTAGATCTAAAGGATACCCTACTGGCCCATCAAGATGGTATCGGGTTGGCAGCGCCACAAATCGGTGTGCACCAACGTGTTGTGGTCGTTCGGCTGGGTGCGGGAGACGTTGAAGATAGTGAGGCTCATCCGCTGATTGCACTTATAAACCCAGAAATCGTCGAAGCCGGTGATGAGCGTAGAGACTTCGACGGGTGTCTCAGCTTTCCCGGCTTATTTGGTGAAACCGTAAGACCTCATTTCTTGCGAGTCTCTGGCATCACCCAAAATGGTAGACCGTTTGATCGTGTCTACTCAGGCTTCGATGCAGTCGTTGTGCATCATGAAATCGATCACCTTGATGGGGTGTTGTTTATTGACCGTATCGCAGGTCTGGACGACTTGTATCGTGTTTATATCGATGACCAAGGGAAGCCTGTGCGGGTACCCGTATCGGAAATCCTGCCAGCAGTAAGTGTCGTGGATTTAGCAGAATAATACAAATTCCTGGGATATGCCCATGTACCGTGCTGGGAGAAGAGTATTTTTGGAGGTGAACATGTCTGCACCAATAAATGATCCGAACCTGTTTGAGCTGGGCGGTCCCCAAGCGATCCTTGAACGCACGTTGATCTCAGAGTATTTAATCAGCAAAGGATATCTGATCTCCGACTTGAAAGATTTACCCCCTCAGGAAGCGAAAAGCCTGATGACAGAAGCCTGCCGGTTTGCAGTTCTCCGGCTGGCAGAGATCGAGGCTAGAGATATATTCCAACAGAAAATCAGGCTGCCAATCTCTCTAAATTAGAGCAGCAAAAAGTTATGTTAGGAGTAACCAATGCCTTCAACCACTTTTGGAGCGGTTATGCTTGCCAGCCTGCTGGCTTGCACAGTAACCACGGCGGGCATTCTCGTTATTGCTCGCTACGAAAAGTGGGGCAGGAAGAATTCGGTTTACTTCATGAGCTTTGCCGCAGGCGTGTTGGTCTCCGTCTCTTTTATTCATATTATCCCCAAATCCTTTGAAATGAACACCGCGGCTCCACTGATGCTGTTGACCGGGTTCGTGACGCTTTACCTGGTCAACCGCTTTCTGAACGCGTACGTGTGCCACGAGTATGAATGTGCAGACCTGACCCTAGGGATTATCCCCATGCTAGGTGTTGGTTTGCACTCCTTTCTGGATGGGGTGGTTTATTCAGTAACGTTCAGTGTCAGCATCTTCACCGGAATACTGGCAGCGATCGGTATGGTTTTACACGAATTCCCAGAGGGGATCGTTACTTTCCTACCGCTGGAGCGCGGCGGCTTCAGTAAAAATAGATCAGCCTTGTATGCATTTCTGGCTGCCGCCATCTCTACCCCATTAGGCACCCTAGTTTCCTGTCCCTTCATTGAACGTATAGAACGGTCTACTCTGGGTGCATTATTAGCTTTCTCCGCTGGTGCGCTGGTGTATGTTGGCGCATCCCATTTACTGCCGGCGGTTGAAAGAGAGAACAAAGCGCAGTCAATCATATCGATGGGTGCTGGCATAGTAGTAGCCGTGTTCATCGTTATCTCGAAAAGGTGACAAGAAGGAACTCTTATGTACAACACGATCTTAATCCCGTTGGATGGTTCTAGGCGTGCTGAGAGAGTATTAGGTTATGTGGAGGAACTCGCACGTCGATTCGACTCGCATCTCATCCTGGTCCAGGTCGTCGAGCCGCATATTGAGTTCATTGGACCGCAAGCTGCCCACCAGGATGAAGCTTTAGAGGAATTCAGGTACAAGACGAAACAGGCAGAAGCCTATCTTAACCGGGTAAAGGACAGACTGGAAACGAAGGGTCACCATGCCCAAACAGAAGTTGCCCATGGTGATGCCGTCAAACCAATAATCGGGATAGCTAATGGCATGAAGGTCGATCTGATTGCTATGACCAGCCAAGGCTACACGGGTCTATCTCGGGTCTTTTACGGGAGTGTGGCTGCTGGGGTTATTCACCAGGTTGATCGACCGCTGTTAATAATTCGCACCAAGACTGATGAAGAATTTTCGAATGAGGAGGCTTGCATGTATACAACGATCTTAGTTCCATTGGACGGCTCAAAACGGGCGGAACGTATCCTGCCCTATGTTGAGAAGCTGGCTCTAGGATTTGACGCCAATATCATCTTCTTGCAGGTCATTGAGTCAGGCATGTCTTATATCGGTCCTTACACTTACTATACCGAGGCTGAGCTTGAGCTGCATGAAACCAAACGATTGATCGAGGAAGCGGAAACCTACCTGGGAGGCCTGCAGGGAGAATTCCGAGAAAAGGGCATCCAGTCCAAGTTTCTGGTGGCGGAAGGCTCGATTGTCAAGACCATCATTAACGTGGCTGAACGGGAAGGCTCCGAGCTGATCGCCATGGCTAGCCACGGTCGTACCGGCCTCGCGCGGGTATTTTACGGCAGTGTAGCAGCGGGGGTTCTGCATCAGGTGGATCGGCCCCTATTAATTATCCGGTCTGAAGGTGAAGAATAAGTTCACAGGAGGCATTGAATGTTAGTCAAAGAGCGTATGTCTCATCCTGTAATCACGGTTCATCCTGAAATGCCGATTCAGGAAACCATCAACTTGATGAAAGAAGAACGTGTCCGGCGGTTTCCAGTAGTCGATCATCACGGCCGGTTGGTTGGCATCGTCTCCGAAAGAGACCTGCTGCATGCAGCACCATCCGATGCTACCAGCCTTAGCATTTGGGAAATCAATTACTTGGTCAGCAAAATCACGGTTGAAAAGGTAATGACCAGGGAGGTGGTCACGATTTCCGAGGACACACCCCTGGAAGAGGCTGCCCGCATCATGGCGGATCACAAGATTGGTGGCTTGCCTGTCGTGAGCGACGACGAGGTGGTTGGGATCATCACCGAGACGGACCTGTTCAAGATCTTTCTGGAGATGTTGGGAGCGCGCGAACCCGGCGTACGGATAGCTGTGTTGATTTGCAATGCCCCAGGCGAACTTACGAAACTGACCAAAGCCATCTTTGAGGCTGGTGGCAACATCGTCGCTTTGGGAACATTTCTCGGAGAAAGCAGTGCAAACCGGGAGGTTACCATCAAGGTGGTTGGAGTAGATAGCCAGTCTTTGGTCTCTGTTGTTACACCTTTGGTCGAGCAAGTTATGGATTCCCGTGAACTCGCATGAGCTTTCGTGAGAACGGATATTTCATGAAATATGTTTTCGGTCCGGTACCATCGCGAAGATTGGGCCAATCTCTGGGTGTTGATACCATCCCGCTCAAGACCTGCAACTGGAACTGTGTGTACTGCCAGCTTGGACGCACCCAACCCTTAATCAACGAGCGCAAAGAATACTATCCAACAGAAGAGATCCTGGCAGAAGTCCAGAGTGCCCTGGATTCCCATCAACCCGGTGAGATCGACTGGGTGACCTTTGTCGGGTCGGGTGAGCCGCTTCTGCATGCCGGCATGGGATATTTGATCCGCCAGGTGAAAAGGATGACTGATCTGCCAGTAGCAGTGATCACCAACGGCTCCCTGCTGTACCTTCCAGAAGTGCGCCAGGAACTTTTGGTCGCCGAAGCGGTGCTGCCGAGCCTGGATGCAGGTACACCGGGCCTCTACCACCACATCAACCGCCCGCACCCTGAGACCACGTACGACCGTTTGCTGGCGGGTTTGCTCGACTTCCGGACCGAGTACAGCGGCAAATTATGGGTGGAGGTGATGCTGGTGCATGGGCTGAACGATACTTCACAGGCGTTGTGGAGCCTTGTAGAAGTGCTGAAACTGGTGCAGCCTGACGCGGTGCACATCAACTTGCCGACCCGCCCTCCGGTTGAGACCTGGGTGCATCTGCCAGACGAGGAGAGCCTGATGCAGGCGTTGTCGATCCTGGGAAATATTGCTGAAGTTGTCCATCCGGCAGAAGGCAGCTTCGATCTGAGCGGTTGTGAGGACCCGGTCGAGGCAGTGATCGGGATTATCACTCGCCACCCCATGCGCCAGGAAGAACTGGAGCGCACACTGGACCGCTGGACGCCTGGAGAAGTGAGCCGGGTGCTGGCGGAGCTGTTTGCCAGTGGAAAAGCCCAGATCGTGGAGCGAAACGGCGTGAGATTCTGGAGTGCATCTCAATCACTCTATCCTGATAAAGCTCACAGCCAGCGGACCATGCCTGGATTTCGAAAGCACACCCGGCGCGGATTGGGTGGAGAGGAGGATACACCAAAAAATACGAAATGAATAAGTTCAGTCCCCCAAAATCAACTGCAGCTAATACGGAGACAAAATGCAGAGTCGCACATCCAGATCAGATGTTTTTCAAGTTTTAAGTCAGGTCAGGCACCCTGAAATTCAGAGCCGCAACCTGGTAGAGCTGGGTATGATCCCAGAAGTGATCGTTGAGAAGAATGAAATCATGGTGGTATTGGCGCTGCCCACGCCGGAAGTACCCATCCAGCAAGAGCTGATGGATGCCGTGCGCCAGGCTGTAGCCAAGATAGCCGAGGGGCTGCGGGTAGCAATCAAGCCAGTTAAGATGGACGATGCACAAAAGGCAGCTTTTCAAGCTGCCGTCAAGGAAGAGTTTATCGTCGCCCCCAAATCCGGGGTTCATGTTCGTCAGGTGCTGGCGGTGATGAGCGGCAAGGGTGGGGTGGGGAAATCATCGATCGCCGGGCTGTTAGCCAGTTCACTAAGGAAGCGCGGCCTTCGGGTCGGCATCCTCGACGCCGATATCACCGGTCCGAGCATCCCTAAGATGTTTGGCGTTCACCAGCTACCAACCGGTGGGCTGGAGGGCATCCAGCCGATCTTATCCCACAATGGGATTAAGTTGATGTCGATTAATTTTCTCTTACCGGATGAAGACCAGCCGGTCGTGTGGCGCGGTCCACTCATCAGCCGGGCGATCCAGCAGTTCTGGAGCGACATCGCCTGGGGAGATCTGGATGTGCTGATCGTGGACCTACCGCCCGGGACGTCGGATGCTTCCTTGACTGTTATGCAGTCTTTGCCGCTGGGCGGGATCATTCTGGTTACCTCTCCTCAGGATCTGGCTGGCATGGTAGTACGCAAGGCGGCTAATATGGCGGCGGGTTTGGGGGTGCGGTTGATCGGTCTGGTTGAAAACATGAGCCATATCATTTGTCCACAATGCGGTACGAAGATCGAATTATATGGACCAAGCCATGCCGATAGGACTGCACAATGGATTGGAACGAGTATGTTGGGGCATCTGCCTCTCGATCCACAGCTCTCAATATTGTGTGATGAGGGCGACATTGAGGCCTATTCCAGCCCGGAAATTGAACAGATCATCGATCACGTGGTTGAGCTGACTCCGATCACAGAGCTAGAACCCCTGCTTAATCAGGAGCGTGAATGATGTGCCAGGCGAACGTATATCTCAACGGCGAGGTGATCATGCAGGATGTCTTGATGGTAGAACCCGTCCCGGAAGGCGTGCGGTTGATCGCCCTGTTCGAGCCGGTGCGGGTTGTGCCGGCGGTCATTCGGCAGATCGACTTGATCAAGATAAAGTGACACTAGAATCACTCCAGGAGAGTGTAGTGGGTTGGGAACGAAGTGGAGAATCTGCGAGTGCTGATCCCCCACTGGATCGAGCACATTGAGGAACATACCGGCGAATTTCATCGTTGGGCTGAAACAGCTGGCCAAACCGCCCCCGATTTTCTTGTGGCAGCTGAAGCCATACTGCAAGTGAACCGGATTATGGCAGATGCACTTGAAAAACTGGGTGGGGTGCTGCCCCATCCCCTACAGAAGGCGCTATGCTCTCCTACTCCCACCGGGATAGCTGAGTGTCTTATTGTTTGCAGGCGGGGCACACCTCGGAGAACATTTTATGATCGATTTACTGAAAATCGAAGCATTCCTGCATGTGGCTGAGAACCTGAGCTTTTCTGAAGCTGCCCGGCACATGCATCTCAGCCAACCGACTATCAGCCATCATGTAAAAATGCTGGAGCACGAGTTTGGCGTCGAGCTGTTTGATCGGACAGGACCTGGGTTGCATTTAACCGAAGCCGGGCATTTGCTGTTTCCCTGGGCGCGCAAGCTGATCCGCGAATCGATTGAGATGCAGGAGATGATGGCATCCCTTCAGGACAAGATCGTCGGGCACCTGCGCATCGCTTGCAGCACAACATCCGGGAAATACATCCTTCCGCAGTTAGCTGCTCGTTTCCACGAGCGTTACCCCTGGGTAAAAGTTACCATCCTGTCCTGCACTCAGGAACGTGTCGTGCCGCGGTTGTTAGAAGAAGAGGCGAACGTAGGTGTGCTCAGCCGTGAAGCGTTTGAAGAAGGTTTGGAGTCACAGGAATTCTTCACCGATCACATAATATTTATCGTCCCTGCAGCCCACAAATGGTCTCACAGACAATTTGTGGAACCTGCTGATCTCATTGGAGCGCCATTGATCATACGGGAACCTACGTCGGGGACAATGCGAGTGACACTGACTGAGCTGGGCAAGCACGATATCCACCTGGAGGATTTGAACATTTTCTTGGAGGTGGGAAACGCCGAAGCCATTGTAGAAACCGTGGCGGCTGGTTTTGGGGTCGCCTTCGTGTCGCGTTTATCGGCTGCCTGCGCCATGAAATCCAGGCGGGTGGTAGAGATTCCGGTAGTCGGTTTGAACTTGCAGCGCAAGATTTATATGGTACGCCGCGCCATGGAAGCCCCCAACCGCGCCCAAGATGTTTTTTGGGGGGCTGTTCACGATCCTTCGAATACAGACCTGATTCGCATGACAGAGGGCTGATGGTTATGTAAAGAAGCTGGCTCAACTAATTCTGGATGTTGAGCCAGCGCATTAAACTGCATCGATATTCGGTTGGTCACCTGAAGAGTCAGAATGAGTATGTCATGGTCGCGCCCTCAGCCGCCATCAGGAAGGGCGGCGCTTTCTCGATCAAGATACGGCTGTCGCGCAGGTCCATGGGGTCGATGCCCTTATTCTCTAAAGCCAGTTCGCACAGCACGACTCTGCCGCCCAGATCCAGGATGTCGTCGAATAACTTGATCGGATTGGGTAGACCCTTTGGCTCTCCAAGTTTCTCAAGCTCATCTTTCAGCGTCCATTTTGCCCCTGCTGGACAGAAGAAGACGTGCACTTCGTGATCGAGCGCCAGGCCAGAAGAGGCGAAGATCAAGGTCGGCATAATGTTCTTGGCTTCATCCCCATTGCAGACGACTACCATTTTTTCGGTCATTTTATATCTCCTTCTATAGTGACATTTTATTGATATTTATTACGGCTTGTAGTTCTCCAGATCCGGCTGCTATTTTCTCAATCAGCCGGCGCCAGTGATTCGACGGGGGTGCTTTTTTCGACAGCCCGCTTCTTAACCGATTCTAGATACAGGACCAATGGGCGGTAGATCATGTGAGTCCACTTTCCAATGCCGACTTCGGTATCCAGCATGGCGATCATCGCTGCCACGTGGATTACATACATGCTATAGGTAGGCCATGCCCAAATTAGGTTGGCTGCACCCAAATAGCGAAAAATGTGCACCAGGATCCCCGTCACGGCGCCCAGCAGCACGAAAATCGGGAACAACCAGTCACTCGTCAGCGAGAAGCGATGGAACTGCTCTTGCTTCTTCCTGCGGCTGCGCAAGAAATCGATTGAAAACACAATCAATACAACGGTTGCATAGTAACCCAGCCAGCGTTGCGGGTGATAAATCGGGTAGATGTTATCCGTCTGGAACCACCACAGGAAGACGACAATCAGTGCCAGCATGGTTACATAACCGGTTGTAAACAGCAAATGCTTCAGCCAGAATTTTTGACCTTGCTCATCATCACAGTCGCGCCATCGTTTTTGTGAGAAGTAATGGACAAAAAAAGTTTTGATCTCAGATATATATGCCGACAATGGTATTTTATTATCTTCGATTGTGGAGCGCAGGATATTGCGCGACAGAAAAAGCGAGTTCTTTAGAATCCGCCATCCCAGGTAGATGAAATGGGCTACAACAAACAACCATACCCACATGACCGGAGCAAACTCATTTAACGCCACCTGATCGGTCTCAACCTGGGCGATTCCAAATACGTGCAATGCCACAAATAGCAGCAAGGTGGTCACTACGATACGGAGAATAGTAAAAACCAGTGCTCTATCGGAGGTATACAACTTGGCGGCGTGACCGGAACGATCATATTGGGCAGTAAGCCAGCGTCGCACCGCCATCATCGTCTCACCAGGCTCAGCACCTTTGGGGCATGTGGCTGAACAGTCACCACAATAGTAGCACTGCCAGGCGTCCGTGCTCTCCAGCAGCTTATCCTTCAGACCCATCTGTGTGAAGCGAATCAGGTTGCGGGGAAAGGGGTGTTCGTCATCCGCCAATGGGCAGGAGGCAGTGCAGTTGCCACAGTTGTAACACTTCTCGATGCCAACCGCGCCATATTGCTTGAGCTCTATAAGCAGGTTCGGATCAAGACGAGCGCTCATTTTTCCTCCACCTTGATGTACAGCGGATAATCCCCGCACATGCCGGTTTCGGCCACGAGCCCATATTTCTTCATGGCGGTCAGGTGCCACAGGACTTCATGCGTGGGCAGACCACTGGCAACTGCTACTTCCGGTACTGTCTTGGGGTTGTCGCGAATTATTTTACAAATCTCTTGTTGAATGCGCCGCTGCTCTTTATAGAGCGCTTGTGTGCGTGCTACTGTTTCACCATGCTGTTCACGCAAGCGCTTTAGCATTTCGCCACGCGAGAGAGTTGCAGCCTGTGCACTCATGCTTCCACCTCCACCAACTCGTAATCCATAGCAATCGCGTCCACCATGGCTTCGTACTGCGCCAGAGTCCAGGCTTGCACGTCAATCGCCCGGTTAGGACACACCCCAACACAGGCACCGCAGCCGGAACAGTTGGCCGGGGTGACCACTGCCCGCTTGACTTCTTTTCCGTTGGTTGAATAATTTTGCAATGCGATCGCACCATCGTAAACACAGGCTTGCACGCAGGCACCGTTGCCATCGCATTTCTCGGCATCCACACGCGCCACAAAGGGGGGCAGCTCAACCGTGCCCTGCCCAAGTAGGGAAGCGACTTTGGCTGCTGCAGCCGAAGCCGCTGCCAGGCTTTCCTGGATGTTCATCGGACCTTGGGCTGTGCCAGCCAGCATCACACCGTTGACTGCTGTCTCGACGGGGCGCAGCTTGGGATGTACCTCCAGCAAGAAGCGGTCGTTGCCGCGCGAGACTTTCAGCATCTGCACAAGGTCATCCACCGGGCGGGGGATCATGCCGACCGCCAGCACCACCAGGTCTGCCGCGATCTCGATCCGCTCGCCATAGGTGAAGGTGTCATTGACCTGTACCAGGACGGGATGGGAATCCTCAGGCGAGGCGGCTAGCACTGCGGGGCGGTCCGCACCATGGAAGCGCATAAAACGCGCCCCGCCATCCAATGTGCGTATGTAGTAGTCTTCATGACCACGCCCGTAAGTACGGATATCTTCATGCAGGTCATAGATATTCAGGTTGGGGAAGCGCTGGCGCATCTCATCCATCATGTGCAAGGTAGCGGTGCAGCACACCCTTGAGCAGTAGTTGTTGACCTGTCCGTCCTCGTGCGGCTCATCCACCCCGTCTATCTCACGGCTGCCCACGCAGTGGATAAATGCCACATCCCGCACCGGGTGCCCGTTCCAGACCAATGGTTTGCCGTCTTCGATATCGGCCATGTGGCGGATCAGCTCCGGCAGAGTCACCACCTGCGGCAGCTCACCATAGCCATACTCACCCTGGCGCGGCTGGTAGGGGTCGAAGCCGGTGGCGATTACAATAGCGCCTACATTCAATGTGAAGGATTTGGGAATATTCTTAAAGGCGATCGATTTGCCATTTACCTGAATCGGCTGCCCATTGTAATTTTTCCAGTCCACGGCCGGCGTTGAAGGGTAGCATCCTGGATATGTGCGATAGATGACCTTGCGTCTGGTCAGGCCATAGTTGAAATCATCTGGCACATCTTGGGTGCAGGCGGCCATCAAGGTTTCGGCCTCATCATCACTGACACCACGCCCATCCTGCTGTACCTGAACTTCGTAGTTGCCTACGTAGCCAGCGACGCCAGTTAGCTGTGACTGGGTGAAGATCGTGATGTATGGATGTGCCACCACTAGTTGGATCAGCCCCTGAAGCAGAACGCGAGCTGCTTCGCCTGTCGGGAAGACACTTTCCAGTTGTGCCATGCGCCCGCCCAGGAAAGGCGTTTTCTCCAGCAGCGTGACACGGATGCCCTGGCGGGCGATATCCAGAGCAGCGCGCAGACCAGCTACACCTGCTCCGATCACCAGGGCGTGGCGTTCCGCACCCAGGCGTATCGGGTCGAGAGGTGTCAGCAGGCGCGCCTTTGCCACACCCGCAGCCATCAGACGGACAGCTTTTTCGGTAGCGCCCTCAGGGTCGTTGGAATGCACCCAGCTGTCCTGCTCACGGATACCGACATGGTGGTATAGGAAGGGGTTCAAACCCGCGCGAGTCACCGTACCGCGGAATGTCTGTTCGTGCAGCGAGGGCGCGCAGGCGCCGATTACAACCCGGTTAACGCCCAGCTCGCGTATATCCTGCTCAATAATCGCCTGCCCGGCATCGGAGCAGAAGGAAAGATCGGTGCGTGAGACAACCACATCATCTAATTGCGAAATGGCCTTAGCAACGCGCTCGCACTGCACCACATGGCTGATATTCCCGCCGCAATAGCAAGTATATACACCTACGCGTGCTCTTTCGGGTTCATTCGCTGGTGATTTTTGGGGGACTTCTTGCTTCTCAGGCATAAGCTGCTTCCTTCTGCTGTTCGTCGTGGAAGATCGCTGCATGACCATTGTTGCGTTCACTGATGTAAGCCGAAACAGTTGCCGCGGCAGCGCTGGCGGTGACGATGCTGTCCACAATATCCATCGGTCCCATGGCTGAGCCGGTGACGAACACGCCCGGACGCGCGGTGGCACACGGGTTGGCGTTAGGGGCAGGGGTATCAATAAAACCGTCACTCCCAAATGGCAGATGCAGGACACCATCCGACTCGTAGACCGGCAGCATGCCCAGCGATAACACAACCAGGTCGTGGGCGCGCTCAACAATACGGCCTTCTTCGGTCAATTCCACTTTGACCACCGGGTTCTGCTGCTCATCCTCTCGGATGGATGCGACCTTGCCGCGGATGAACTCTACGCCCATAGCCTGGGCGTTCTGAAAAAATTGTTCGTAGCCTTTGCCGAAAGTGCGGATATCCATGTAATAAATCGTGATATCAGCCATGGGCAGAGCGCCGGAAAGCAGCATGGCCTGTTTGATAGCGTACATGCAGCAAACACGTGAGCAATATTCCACACCCAGGGTCTGGTCGCGCGAGCCTGCGCATTGTACGTAAGCGATGGAAGTCGGCTCCTTTCCATCCCCGGGGCGCAGCACGCGGCCATAGGGACCGGTAGGCGCTAGGAAGCGTTCCATCATCAACGGGTCGATCACGTTGCGCAGGCTGCCTCCACCGAATTCTTTCTTAGCACCTAACGGTGTGAGCTCGAATCCGGTTGCCATCACCACCGCCGTAGCCCGAATTTCGAAAGTCTCTGGCTGCTGGGTGAAATCCACTGCACTGACGGCGCAGATCTTCTCGCACTTGCCGCACAGGATGCAGTTGTCGATATCCAGCACAGCGACTTGCGGTACAGCGGTCGAGAAAGGCACACGAATGGCGCGGTAGGCGCCCAGACCACGATCGAATGGGTTGGGGACAGTGATCGGGCATTCGTATTCGCATTTGCGGCAGCCAGTGCATTTGCTGGCATCCACGTAGCGCGGTTTTTGCTCAACGCTGATCAGAAATCCATCAGCGGTTTCTTCAATCGATTGAAGCTCACAGTAAGTCATCAACTGAATGTTGGGATGGTGGGCTACAGAGGACATCTTAGGCGTGGTGATGCAAGAGCAGCAGTCCAGGGTAGGAAAGACTTTGCTAAGTGTGATCATCTTGCCGCCAATGCTGGGTTCACGCTCCACCAGCACGACCTGGAAGCCCTGGTCGGCTATGTCAAGGGCAGCCTGCATACCTGCTATCCCGCCACCAACTACCAGCGCATCAACATTTAGGTTTTCCAAAATCTTCCTCCCCAGCGTTTACGCGGCTGTTGGTGCAGTGACTTCATCTTTGACATAGCCAATCCCTTTGAGCAGCTCGGACATTTGGTTGACTTCCTTCAGAAAAGGCTTCACACATACTGTGCAGATGGCTGCCAGACGCAGCCGGCGAATATCGATGCCGCGCGTCTTCATTAAAGTGTATGTGCGGTTGACAAGGTCTGCTGTGCCATCCGCTTCGACAGTGTATGGGCTGTCGGTGCCGCTGTACATGATGATGATGCCGTCGATGCCACGCTCGAAGGCGCGCACAAAGAATTCCGGCGGAAACATGCACGGGCACATCACAGGCAGAATGTAGGTATTGGAGGGATACTCAGAATGCACCTGCCCGGTTGAATCAGCCCCGCATAACCTCCAGCCAGCGTGGCGAGGATCAATATCTTGGGTTGTTTCGCCTGCACATCTGAGGGCATGGTTAATATTCCTGTTAGGCATGGCGGATCCATCTGCAAACGATCCACAAGACCGGCAGATGGATGCGCCCTTCGCCACCTATTTCATGCGGCGGATGAACAGCCGCTCGTAGCCCTCGCCCGGCATTTCACCCAGGTACGCGTGCCCGACTTTCTCACACCAGCGGGGCATATCATTCTTGGTGTTGTTGTCGCCGGACCAGATTTCGAGCACTTCACCGACTTTTACAGCGCCAATGCTCTTCTTTGCTTCCAGCAGCGGCCCCGGGCAGGACATGGCACGGGCATCGACTATCTTCGCAGCTTGAATTGTGGAAAGATCAACAATGGTCATCAGGATACTCCCTTCAATATATGATTTTTCATTTATTGTGGATCGTAATTTCTCATTCTGGATATTTCGCTCGAAGGAGGCCCAGGCAGTTGTCTGCCAAAGCCTGCTCCTCAATTCGGTAATAGATCATCTGCCCCTCTCGACGGGACGAGACTATGTTGTAGTCTTTCATCTTGCTAAGATGCTGCGAGACATTTTGCAGGGAAGAACCAACCAGTTCAGCAATCGCACCTACCGAAAGTTCCCTGTCCATCAGTGCCCATAAAATTTGAACACGCCGGGCGTTGCTGAAGATTTGACAAAAATCAGCCTGCTGTTCCGCAAGGTATTCGACCGGTCCAACAATCTGAATGTCCATCATTCGTAAGCTTCCCGCTGGCTTTCGTTTCCATCACCACTTAATTTAACGAGCGAATTAACTATATCCCAGGATATTCCAACCTGATAGTGACAAGGGTCACAAGCTGTATTGAACTTTTCGATAACCTCCCATCGATTGTTTCAATAGGTAATAACAATGTACCAGTAAATTGGTACTAATTGCTTGACATAATGTATATATCAACTATAATTTTAGAGCGATATTAAATATTTTATATTAATTGGTCGTGCAATTGATGAGCTATTTTTTGTCAGATACCATCGCCCAGTACAAAAGCAAGCCTATTATCAGGAACGGGAAATATGCCTAGAAAAGGGACGCCATTCAATCGGCGGTACAGTTTACGCTGGCAGTATCAAGAACCACCGGACAGAGCGGCTGTAGATGGCGCGGGTACTACATCGGATATTGATGTTGGAAGCAATTTGCGCCGATTGCGAGAGGAGCATAATCTCAGTATCCGAGCCCTGGCTGAGAAGAGCGGTCTGGCAATCAACACGCTCAGCCTGATCGAAAATGGAAAAAGCTCTCCAAGCGTCAGCACGCTGCAGCAGCTGGCTTTGGCTCTCAACGTACCCATCACCACATTTTTTGAGGCAGAAACACCAGAGAACAGCGTCTCGTACATCAAAGCTAATTTTCGTCCTCGAGCTATATTTGATCATGGAAAATTGGAAGATCTTGGCGCGGGAACAATTATTCAGGCTGTTGAACCTTTTGTCGTCACACTGGAGCCGAATGGCGGCAGCGGACCACAGGATATCCTCCATACAGGATACGAATTCGTGTTTTGTCTGGAAGGACAGGTCGCCTACACCATATCAGGACACACCTATTTGTTAGAGAGGGGAGACAGCCTGTTGTTCGAGGCCCACCTCCCCCATCGCTGGCAGAATCTGAGCTCGACGGAATCGCAGGTTGTCCTGGTACTTGTCCCTACCGATGAACGTGATTACCCTCACGAACGACATTTTTCATAATCCCAAAATAATGACGAAAGAAGGAGACCATAAATGAAAGTAGCAGCCATTACCGATGATGGAAAAACGATCAGCCAGCACTTCGGACGGGCGCCCTATTACCTTGTGGTTACTGTTGAGGATGGGCAAATCATTGACCGTGAGCTGAGAGAAAAACTGGGTCATGCTCAATTCTCAAACATGCCGCACGAAGACGAACAGCCCGGACAGCCCCATGGTATGGGTGCTGCTAATCATGACAAGCATGTACGTATGTCCGAAGCCATTGCAGACTGCGAAGCCCTGCTTTGCGGCGGAATGGGCATGGGCGCCTACCAAAGCATGGTCACCCGCGGCATCAAACCGGTAGTCACAGAGATTCGGGAGATTGACCAGGCTGTATTGGCTTACGCTCAAGGGAATATCACTGACCGGGTGGATAAGCTGCATTGAGCGCTGCTTGCATCTGGCTGGAACCCTCACGCCGATCTGCTCACAATCAGGATTTGCGGTGTGAAAAAAAAATCATATTTTGGAGGTTTAAATAATGGCAAAAGAAAAAGATTCGTGTGTACAATCTGCAGCTGGTCCGATTCTATCGGCACAACAGAACGGAGGCAGCCCAAACAAACCCACTGAGGAGGTCAAAATGGTCACAGCACGTGTTGGCAAAGAAGCCCCCGACTTCGAAGCTTCAGCATACCTTAACGGCAGGGGCTTCAAGAATATCAAGTTATCCGATTATCGCGGCAAGTGGGTCGTGCTTTGTTTCTACCCGGGTGATTTCACCTTTGTCTGACCGACGGAATTGGCGGCAGTTGCCGCTAAATTTTCGGATTTCCAGGAATTGGGGGTTGAGGTGCTGTCGGTCAGCACGGACAGTCGATTTGTCCACAAAATCTGGCAGGAAGAAGAGCTTTCGGAGATGGTTCCAGGTGGGGTGCCATTCCCCATGCTGTCTGATGGAGGTGGTCGGATCGGCAGCGTATATGGGGTGTACGATGAAGCTGCCGGGGTGGATATTCGCGGGCGCTTTCTCATCAATCCGGATGGGATCATCCTGGCGATGGAAATGCTTACGCCAGAAGTGGGCCGCAACGTGAGCGAGCTGCTCCGCCAGATCAAGGCTTTCCAGCACGTGCGCGCACGACCGGAGAAGTGACACCATCTGGCTGGGAGCCGGGTAAATCAACGCTGAAACCTGGACCCGATCTTGTCGGCAAAGTCTGGCAGGTGTGGAAGCCTGAGATGGCTTTCAATTAGGCAGATAAATTTTATGAGCTGGGTGTGGCGCAGCAGTGGTGATCAACTTGTGCGCTGCGCCGCATCCTCTGCAAAATGAGCTGATTATGTTCGATCGATTAATGGTTGCCAGGGGAAGCCGCGAAAGGAATCGCGGCAGTGCTGGCAGGGGTAGAGGTGGCGGGAATAAGCCCGGTTCTGGACCAGACGGTAATTGTGTCTGCCCGAGCTGCGGGCATAAAATCAGCCACCAGGCTGGACAGCGCGGCAGGGACATTGCCTGCCCGAACTGCGGCACGAAGATGGTACGTGAGTGAGGCTGCCATGAGAGTGGTCATAACAGCCGATACCCCTTCCATCGATGCCCGGCTGGACCCGCGTTTTGGACGGGGAGCCTATTTCCTTTTCGTAGATCCAAAAACGATGGAATGGCAGGCAGTGCCAAATCCAGCCTTGAACGCACGCAGCGGGGCTGGCATCCAGGCGGCCCAATATATCACCGATCAAAAATGCGAGGCGGTTATCAGCGACGAAATCGGCCCCAACGCCTTCCAGGCCTTGTGCGCGGCTGGCATCGCAATGTACTCATCTGGCGATTGCAGCACCGTAAAAGAGGCTATCCAGCGCTACAAGTCCGGAGGGATAGCGCCGATAACCGCAACCTCAGGTACAACTCGTAAGAGCCCCTAACCATTCAGAGACCAGAGGAATACTGGCTATGATCGTTGCAGTAGCGAGTGGCAAGGGCGGCACCGGTAAAACGACCGTTGCCACCAGCCTGGCATTGAGCCTGAGTGCGCAAGCGGATAGGGTTTTGCCAGCATCATTCCCCCCGCTTTATTTGGACTGCGATGTAGAAGCGCCTAACGCCCACCTTTTTCTTCACCCGATCTACATAGAGCGTCGAGCGGTAAGCATTCTGGTCCCCCAGATTGATGAGCAGAAATGCACACACTGTGGGAGATGTGCTGAGGTATGCCAGTACCATTCCATCGCCGTGCTTGGCAAGAGGACTCTGGTTTTTACCCAGCTATGCCATGGCTGCGGGAGCTGTACTTTGACGTGCCCCGAACATGCGATCTCCGAAACTGAGGAAGAGATCGGGATATTAGAGCGAGGCGATACACCATCCGGCGTTGATTTTGCGCGCGGTGTCCTGAATATTGGCGAGCCTATGGCAGTTCCCATCATTCGCCAGCTCAAGAAATGGGCTGCTCCAATTCCAGGCCAGGTTGTGATCGTGGACGCTTCCCCAGGCAGCTCCTGCCCTGTAGTGGAGGCGCTGCGCGGGGCGGATTTCGTACTGCTTGTGACCGAGCCGACACCCTTCGGACTGCACGACCTGAGGCTGGCACTGCAGGTGACGCGCGAGCTGGGCATCCCAGCCGGGGTGATAATCAATCGAGTTCAGGACGATTCGCCAGGCATCAGCTACCCGGTGGTCGATGATTACTGTGTGCAGCAGGGACTGCCGGTTCTGATGCGCATCCCTTTCGAGAGGAGAATCGCCGAGGGAATTGCCCAGGGGAAGACGCTGGTAGACGTGTGTCCGGAGACCATCCCTCTATTCCAGCAGATATATATCCAGATCAAGTCTGAATCGCTTGATTGGCTTCTCCGAAGGGATGTCTCAAACACGCCGCTGGAGGCTTGATGAAATCACTAATGAAGCAGTTGGTGATATTGAGCGGTAAAGGTGGAACTGGCAAGACCAGCCTGGCAGCTGCCTTCGCCCATCTGGCGTATGCCGGGTCCCCCCGAATGCGTGCGATATTAGCCGATGCTGATGTGGACGCAGCCAATCTGGAGCTGGTGCTGCAACCGCACAAGCTGGAGGAGCACCAGTTTCTAGGTGGATCCATCGCAGTAGTTGACAATCGTCTCTGTCAAGGCTGCGGCATTTGTGAGCAGGTGTGCCGCTTTGATGCGATCCACCCTCACCCCCCACCTCCCTCTCCAGACATCGGGAGAGGGGAAGCTAGGGGTGAGGCCTACTTTGTGGACCCCATAGCCTGCGATGGCTGTGCGGCCTGCGTCTACCAATGTCCGGAGCAGGTGATTCATATGGAAGTGCAGCTCGCCGGTCACTGGTACCGTTCAGAATGCCGATACGGTCCTTTATTCCACGCCGAACTCCACCCTGCACAGGAGAACTCAGGAAAGCTGGTCACGATGGTCAAACAGCAGGCGCGCCTTTTGGGTTTGGACAGCCAGGCGGAGCTGGTGATCGTCGATGGCCCGCCTGGCATCGGATGTCCGGCTATCTCGGCAGCTTCAGGAGCGGACATTGCGCTACTGGTGGTGGAACCGACTGCAGCCGGCATCCATGATATGGAGCGCGTGCTGCACATGAGCAGGCATTTCCAACTGTCGTCTCTAGTCTGTATCAACAAAGCGGATATTTACCCCGCAGGTGCGCGCCAGATCAGAGATTACTGTGATCAAAACCATGTTGAGATCGCAGGGAGCATCCCTTTTGACGAAACCGTCACTCTGGCGATGGTTAACGGAGAGCCGGTGACCGCCTACCAGATCGCTTCACCTGCAAGCCAGGCTCTGGTTGATCTCTGGCAACGGGTAGTGATCTGCCTGGAGACCGTGCCTCTGGATCAGACTGCTCCAGGTTAATGATATGACGGAGGAGTTATGAATGCCAAGACTAAGATAGGGATCATCATCTGCGACCGCTATCGTACCTGTGCAGGCGGGAAATGCCTTCGAGCGATGAGGAATAAGGAGGGCGCTTTCAGCATCTATACGGATACGGAACTTGAGCTGGTAGGATACACGACTTGCGGTGGCTGTCCTGGCGGCAATGTTGAATACACAGGCGAAGAAATGGTCAGAAATGGGGTACAAGCGATCCATTTGGCAACCGGTATGCTGGTCGGATACCCACCCTGCCCTTATCTTTCTACATTCAAGGAGTTTCTTGAAAAACGCTATAGTGTCAAGGTGGTCGTAGGCACCCACCCCATACCGAAGAAATATCTTGACCTGAACACCCAGCTGGGTACGTGGATAGACACTGCCTGGGTGCCGCTTCTGGAGCCCACAATGGCAGATGAAGCTACGCGTGCAGCCTACGACTGAGGCTGGGAATGGGCAAGAACGAGGATCTGCGTACAGCAATTATAGAGCGGCTATCCAGGGTCATCGACCCAGAAACGGGCGTGGATGTCGTCCACATGCGCTTGATTGAGGACCTCTCCGTGGATGCAAGAGGAAATGTATCGTACAAGTTCCGACCCTCTTCACCACTTTGCCCGATCGCAGTACCGCTCTCACTGATGATCCAGGAAGCTGTCGCTTCTGTACCTGGGGTGACGGGGCAAGACATGGAAATCGTAGGCTACCTTCAGGCAGAAGAATTGACTGCATTGCTACGTGAGATGTTAGAAGAATTGGGCTAATCGAGATGACCCGCAAAATCGTCATAAATGGTCGTTGGCAAGAGTGGTAAGGAGCTAAGATGAGCACGCTATCAGTTTATGAACTTCAAGCCGAGTTATGCCGGGCAATGAGCCACCCGCTGCGCGTGCAAGTGGTCCATCATCTTCGTGAAGGTCCCAGGCGAGTAGGCGATCTGGTAGAAGCTACTGGTCATGATCAAGGTACAGTATCCCGGCATCTTGGTATTCTCCGAAACAGTGGGATCCTGGCAAACAGGCGGGAAGGTAAAGACATTTATTATCACATTGTCAATCCTAAAATAACTGAAGTCTGCGATCTCATGCGCCAGGTATTAGCAGAGCAAGCTTCTCAACAGTCACAGATTTCTAAAGCGATGAATGAGAGATTGAGATAATCAATCATTCTTAAGAAAGGCCCTGCTATGGCAATGTAGAATAGGCACTTGTGATGAACAGTCCAAAGGAGGCATTTGATATGATCGCAATTAAAAGTGCTGTACAGCTAACGATATGCTGGCTTCCGCGGGCGATCAGTACCCTGGCGGCTGCATTTTGGCTGCTTATCCTGCTGGACATTGTCGCCTGCGATACGCTGGTTGGTTTCGTCTGCGTGAACTGGGAGATAGCAATGCTGCTGGGTTTGGTGGTGATCTCCCTGCTTTGCGTGCTGATATCCTGGCGTCGCGAGGGTGTTGGAGGGCTGCTCATGCTCTTGTGGGGAATTGCTTTCAGCGCAATTGCGTTTGTGACAAGCCCTACCCGGCGAGCGTATTCGATCATGGTATCCGGTATGCCTTTCCTGGTCGCCGGAATCCTATTTCTGGTGAGTTGGTGGCTTTCGCAGGGAGAGTCATATACCAATAAGGAACTGCCCGTATGATCACGATACGCTGCTTGGTGGATAACACCGCCTTGAGGGGATCTGCCCTATGGGGTGAGCATGGCGTTTCATTTTTGATCGAGACACCAGCCGGTCGGGTGCTGTTCGATGTTGGACAGAGTGGGGATGTGCTTGCCCACAATGCCGCACAGACGGATGTTGAACTCAACCATGTGGATGCGCTGGTGCTCAGCCACGCCCACAACGATCATACCGGTGGGTTAGAAATATTCTTCGCACTGGCTCATCGTAAATTGCCGCTGCACGCCAACCCTGACCTGTTCCGCGAGCGATATTCAATCAAAAAGGATTACCAGCGCTCCATCGGTCTTACGATATCAAAAGACCACCTGGCAAAGCATGCAGACCTAAAACTAAACCCTGAACCGGTGCAGGTGTTGGCTGGCGTATGGACAACCGGTGAGATCATGGAGCGCAAAGAGTTTCAAGGTTCCAGCCCGAACCTATATATTCGAGAAGATGGAGGTTGGTCTCCCGATCCATATCAAGATGATCTTTCACTGGTTATCGAAACAAGTTCCGGCCTGGTGGTGATCTGCGGATGCTGCCATGCCGGATTGCTGAACACGCTGGCGCACATCCAGATGTTTCTTTCAAGCGATATTCTGGCTATTGTGGGAGGCACGCACCTGGTTAGCGCAAATGATGAGACACTTGCCCACGCCATCGGAATGCTCGCCGAGTTCTGCGGTGGTGAAACGCCGCTGTTATACCCGAATCACTGTACCGGTGAGCGCGCCTTCTTTGCGCTGCAGCAGGCATATGGCGATAAGGTGCAGCCCTGCCCAGCTGGTACTGTGCTAAGTTTTGATTGAGAGGAAATTTAACTATTATGACTATTTTGGGTGACTTGCTATCAAGCCTGCCGGGAGATGAACCAGTACGCTCGGTGCTGGTCGGTGTGCACTGGACGGTGGTGTGCAGCCGCTACTGCGGCATGGCATCCACCCTGCAGGGGCAAAAACCTCACGGTCATGAAAAAGTGCGCGACGTCGGAGGGCTGCATACAAAAAATGCTCGCCAGCTGGGTGAATATGCTCTCTCGGATAACTTGATTGAAGCCAGCATTGGTATGGCTGCCATCAATTCCTTAATCGACCCGGTTGAAGGTAGAAAAGGAGGTTATGAAGAAATTAATGCATATGATGTCCTGGTCCGGTATGGAGCAGAAAAGAACGTTGCCCTGGTGGGTCACTTTCCCTTCATACCTGAGCTGCGCCAGGAGGTCGGTGAGCTATGGGTGATCGAGCAGAAACCCAGCCAGGGAGAGTATCCGGTTGCGGCTGCCGCAGAGCTCATCTCCCAGGCAGACGTAGTTGCAATCACCGGGAGCTCCCTTATCAATCACACTCTGGATGAGTTGCTTGGATTTTGCCAGCCTGGCTCGATTGTATTAATCCTGGGTCCCAGCACTCCCTTATCTTCGGTGTTGTTCGCTCATGGGGCGACGTTGATCTCGGGCACTCGGATTATTAATGAGCAGGCAGTGCTTCGCACGGTATCACAGGGGGCGAACTTTCAGCAAGTCGAGGGCGCGCAATTAATTACTTTGTCTAGTATTTCAGCGCAAGGTAGGGCAAAAACAGGCCGGGTAGCCTGAAATCGAATGGCATGGTATCTTTGTCCGATCACAGCCACCTGAGAAGGAGAAGAGAAAAACCATGCCTACGGAAATTGTAATTGAAACTTGCCCTGCGCCGGAATGCAATTTGACCGAGCAAGATACTGAACAGTTTTTGGATGAAATAGCGGGCTATATCGAAATGTTTGAACCTGCCTTTCGGCGAACGGAACAATTGGAATGGAGTAAAGCCTATCTGCGGGGCTTGCTGGGGGATACGCCGCGCAAGAACGTGGAACGGATGGCGCTGGATTGGTGAGATACGGCACGCGGCATGCAGGAAGAGTTGCGGCCTCAAACCAAACCCGAGATTGGACTGGAACTGCTGCGGCGAGCCATCCAAATATGCTGCTGGTGGTGGCTTTGGCTCATCATTCCTTGATTCGTCTGCGTGTCCGTATTCAACACCTGTCGCCCGCTTTGACTGTTTACCAGGTTTGGCTTCTGTTGACCAGCGTACTACCAAAACCCGTTTACGATGCCATTGCGGCTTTGCAGCGGGTGCGTTATTACCAAAATCGTAACCATCAGGTTTATCTGTCTCATCGCTAGTCTAAGCTGGCTAAACTCGCAATTCTTTCATCCAACCTTGCGCTGAAATACTAGCTCTTGATGAAGTAGAGTTGGCTCTCCTTATACATCCTCCCCTGTGGTGGCTACTTCGCTTATCCATCAGGTTTGGAATGAATTACGGGCTGTTATCACCGTCTCACCAGCAAATTCCTGAGATTCGCGAGTCAGCAGGCGATCGAATCCGAAAAAACAGCGCACAGAAGATCACCCAAAAGTAGATATTTTTGAGCCCTCACCCAATCACAAACAGGCCATCAACTATGCGTTGGTAGCCTTTGATTATGATCTTCGTTGCTGGGTCAGTAGGAACTGACAGCAGATCGAGCGTAACTGTGGTGGAGCCCGCTCAGGACCGGTGAAGATGCAATCTTTCCCCCAGATTTCCTAGTCGGCCAGGGATTATCTTTAGCGAAGCTTTCCGGGATCTGCTGCCCGATGCCTTGATGAGGTCTGGAGTGATTGTAATAGTCGAGGTATTCCTGCACGATGCAATTCAGTTGGAGATGATCTAGGAAAAGCATATGATCCAGGCACTCCCACCTCAAGCTGCCAATCAGACGTTCACAATATGAATTCGCCCGGGGTGCTCGTACTGTCGTCTTCAATATCTTGATGCCACCGGCTACAGCTGCAAACTGCTTCCCATACTTGCTATCCCGATCGTGGATCAGGTACTTCGGCCCTTCTCCCCCGGGCGTGGCTTCACGCAGTTGCTGAGCAACCCACTCGTCGTTGGGAGATCGGGTTATCGCTGCGTGCACGATTCGGCGGGTATGTAACTCCATGATCACGAACACATATAATGAACGAAAGAGCAGATCGTTCACCACAATGAAATTGCAAGCCCATATATCGTGGAAATGGTTTTTCAAGAACGTAGACCAAGTCTGAACGGGTTGATTATTGCGCTCTTTGAGCATATATTTTTGGATAGTTGGTTTACTTACTTTGACCCCCGGCTTCAGCAACTCGCCACGAATGCGTTCTGCTCCCCACAACCGGTTTTCCCTGGCCATTTGCTTGATCAACTCAATGGTATCAGCTGAGATGCGAGGAGCACGCTTCTCGGGTTTCGATTTGCACCGCCAATAACGGCGGAACAGGTGGCGATGCCAACGCAGTAGCGTGTCCGGTTGGACAATATGTAACGCTTGCTGCCAGAATGCCGTCAACCCGGCCAACAACGTTAATCGCAGCCGATCGCCTTGGGTCAACTGCGGTCGCTGTACCTGTCGATTGAGCACGATCAGCTGTTGTCTCAGCATGGCATTCTCGATGATTAGATCCCTTCGGCTGCGCTTGAGGTCCGAGAGTGATCCCGCTGCGATGCTAGCGATCGCGGGCTTGCTCCATTGTTTGACATGCTGCTTCACACGGCTGACAAATCGTTTCAAGGAACGGATGTGACCTTGGATCATGCTGCCAACTCCAAATCGGTTTCAGGATTGACCCGCATAATACCCGATGTTCAAGCTCATTGCATCGCCATTTCCTAGATATTCGGATGGATGAGCTATGTAGCCAGCACAGGGCATTTCCCTGGTCTTACTGCCGGAACTGAGCGCCTTCAGCCTGCAGGATAGCGGTTTCATCGGCCTGCTGCTCAGCCTGGGAGGCACCCTGTTTGCCTCCTTGGGCAATATCGCTGCCTCCCGCAACCAGCGGGAGAGTCTGCCGGTGCTGCAGACCAACGCCTTCGGCATGGGCTACGGCGCGGTCCTGATGTTCATCTTCGCCCTGGTAAGCGGCACACCCTTCCGCTTCGAGGCCACCACTGCTTACATCACCTCGCTGCTCTACCTGTCGATATTCGGCTCGATCGTCGCATTCGGTGTATACCTGACCCTGCTTGGTCGCATCGGCGCAGACCGGGCCGGCTACGCCAGCCTGCTCTTCCCGCTAGTCGCCCTTGGCCTATCCACCCTGTTCGAGGGTTACCTGTGGAGCGCCTCCGCCCTGCTGGGAGTCCTGCTTGTCCTGACCGGCAACCTGCTCACCATGTCCGGTAAGCCCCACTTGCCCCGCCTCAAGGATAGCACAACCTGAATTATATATATGTACAGATCAGATTGTACTCAATAGGATGGACATAGTAGATGTTTGGATGCAGTGGCTTCTTTAAGTTGTGGGCGATTTTGCGCTGCCTGCTCCTGGATTATCCGGCTTGACTTACTACATGACCGTTACTCTGCTTCCCTATTGGCTGGGGGGTTCTCGCTAACCCTTGCAGAATGTCTCGTCCGCCGGATGCTGAGTTCATCACGCACGGATTGCTTCAACGGGATACCGATACGGTAGGCAGCAGAACCGAGTGTATGGGAGACCACTGGTCCAGCAATCATCAGCAAGGCGATCAATATCAAGGCCTTGCCCCAAATCGCCGGTTTCTGGGCTATGACCGCCACCAGGAGCAATACCACCCCAAAAACTCCTACCTTGCCGGTTGCGTGCAGCCGGGTATAGACATCCGGAAGACGGAAGTATCCCAGAACGCCGGTAATTGAAAAGAATGTGCCGAGGATTACGGCCAGAATTGCTACAATTTCCGCGATTGTTTCCATAGCTTATTCCCATAATTGATTGATAATTCCACCAGGTCAGCCAGGAGATCGGTCGCGGGAAATAGCCCGGTGCTCGACGATCTCAATCAAAAAATACTTTGGTCGACGATATAGCGTGCCAGGGCAATCGTGCCGATGAAACCCAATGCAGCTAACCCCAGCGTTACATCGATATAAATGCTATTCCGGCTGATCAGAGAAACGAGCACTAATACAGCTAAGATCAATGTGCTGGTCAATTCTGCGCCGATCAACCGATCGATAGCGTTTTCCCCGCGCCAAACCCTCCAGACAACCAGGGCAACTAAAAGCACATGTATCAGTAATGCTGAGTACAACACAAAATCAAGTACCTCGGTAATATTCATGGTCTCCATCAGGTAAATATCTTTCTCAGCAACTTTTCCCGGATCTGCTGGGCTTCGTATACATAGGCACTCTTGAGGGAGGCATCCAGGACGTGGGTGTACATTATGCCCTGATCGTCAATCTCAATCACCAGTTCCCCTGGTGAAACACTGAGAGCATGAGCACTGAGGGCGAGCGACAGTTCTGAACGGCAGTCCGTCGGTATTGCAATGATTCCTGGTGAGATCGGCAGGCCGGGATTCAGAACGAGCTTGGCCACCTGAAATCCAGCGCTGACCAGATCATATGCCAGGAGCAACAGGTATCTTACCAAAGCCAGCAGCGCTCTTGGTAATCGCCGCACTCGAATCTGTCGCGGCCTGGGTCGGATTAGAGCCGTTATTACCAATGCGATCACGAATCCAGCCAGAACATTGCGCCACTCAAAATTTCCCGAATAGATCAGGTAAAGCAGCCACAATGGAATCCAAATATACCAGGCGCGCATCTTACCCACCTCCTAGAACAGCTATCAGGTAGCTGGCCGGAGTAACAAGCGTAGCGCTGATATCCTGAGCCAATCTCACCAACGGTTCTGGCCACAGGCCCAGAACCAGGGCCAGGATTATTAATACCGCCGGAGCAGCGAAAGAATCACCTGCCTTTTTTGCCTTGGTCGCCTGGAGTCCCGGTACCCACCAGATACGCTGGAAAGCGCGGATAGCATATATCAGGGTGAGAAGGCTGGCAATCGCAATCAGCCCCAGTAGGAAAAAATCTTGCTTCTCAAGACCGCTGCGGAAGAACAGGAACTTGCTGATAAAACCACTGGACGGCGGGATGCCGGCCAGGGCAAGCCCCCCCAACAAGAAGAGGATGCCAAGTGCAGGGGCTGTTTTCCCCACCCCTGTCACGACTTTGAACGCTGCTGATTTGATGGGTGCCTGGCTGACAATTGCGCCAGCAAGCATCAGCATTCCGGCCTTGATCAGGCTGTGGGAGAAAGTAAAAACAACTGCCGCCGCCAGAGCCAAAGGCGTACCCCAACCGATCGCCACCAGAATAAATCCAATCTGGGCAATCGTGGAATAGGCCAACATGCGCTTTACGTTATCTGTTCCGATCGCTGCAAAGCCACCGTACAGAATCCCCAATGTCCCTACAGCCAGGAGCAGACCACGGAGCCATTCTGCCTGGTCGACGAACAACAGGGTCGTCATACGTATGTACCCATAAACACCCAGCTTTACGACAACCGATGACAACATGGCGCTAACCGCCGTGGGGGAGACGGTGTGAAAATCTGGTTGCCAGAAATGCAATGGAAAGGCTGCACTTTTGATCATAAACGTTGCAAACAGCAGCACAGCCCCAATGGACAGCAGTGGTTGCCCGGGGTCGGCGCTGATACGCTGAGACAGATCGGCCATATTCAGAGTGCCGTAAGAGATATACAGTGTGCCGATCCCCAATAGGAGAAAAATCGATGCCAGGAGGCTAATATAGAAATATTTATACGCCGCTTCCACACCGTAGCGGTCATCCGAGATTGCCGTCAAGGCAGCTCCTGAGATGACGAGTAGCTCTGCGAAAACAAAGAAATTGAATAGATCTCCAGTCAGGAAGGCACCCGTCAAACCTGTGGACATCATCAAGAAGAACGGGTAGTAAGTTCTGACGTTCGTCACCTGGTCTTTCGCGCCCAATGAATATATTACCCCCAGCGTCAAGACTAGCAGGCTCATCACAACCAGAGTAGCTGAGAGCAGATCACCAACCAGAGAAATTCCAAATGGGGCCTGCCACGCGCCAAGTTGAAGCGTCATGGCCTGCCCCTCTGTCCTTACCCGGGCAAGCAGGACTAGGCTGCTGAACAGACTGGCGAGCAGCACCAGCAAAGCCAGGCTGCCTTGGCAGCGAGGACGGTTCCCAACAAGCAGAGTAACCATTGCGCCAGCCAGTGGCAATAGGATCGGTAGCAGCAGTATATGAGCGTTCATCATCTATGGTCACCCTATAATATATTCTGGCGGTCTTAGATTGAGCATTTCTTGGTATTTAATTTCGCAATCCGCTAATTTGATCTTGATCGCTGGTTTGGTAGCGAGCTGAGATTACGTTGATCAAGGCCAGGACAAAGGCGACCCCACCCAGACCGATCACAATTGCTGTCAGCACCAGAGCCTGAGGGAGTGCGTCGCTGGGTTGGCCGACTGCGGGGGTATAGGCTGCCTGCGTTCCCTGATAAGCGCCTGCACTCAGTAAAAATAGATTTACACTGTTGAGCAGTATCAACACGCCGATAATGGAGCGGATCACATTGCGACGAAGCAGCTGAAACACGCCGATACCAAACAGAGTGCCAATTGCCAGGGCAGTTAACCATTCCATCCTATTTACTCCAATGCATGGATATCGCCTGAGGAATTAGTCGATCCCAGTTGCAGGCGGTGCTCGGTAGCGGATACGAATTCACGGTCTACACCGGAATCCTCCTCAGCCAGTTTCACAGTGCCGTTGTCTGCATCTGTCCCTTGGGGGATATCCGATTGTCCTATCGCATCGAGGATTAGCGACAAGCTGCCCAATACTGTCAGACAGATTGCAACTTCGAATAAGAACGCGCTGCTCAAATTGAATCCTCGCATCAAGGAAAACCCGAGCGCCTGGCCAAAATCGATATGTGCAAGGAACGAATCGCGCAGCAAGGCTGAAACAACGCCAACAGCTAGCGCGAGCAGTAAACCCGCGCCAATCAGCGGTATTGGTCGCAGCCAGCTCAGGCGGCGTCGAGTCTTCTCTGGCCCAAAGACCACATACCAGAATGCGACAGCAAGACTGATAATCACGCCTGCAGTAAACCCATCCCCAGGTTGATCGTGCCCATATAATAGATGGTTGATCCCAATCAGAAGGGCCAATGGAAGCGATATATAAGCCAGTGCATGAACAAAAGGCGAGCTTTCCTGCCCACCAATACCGTGTACGTGTGAGTCAAGGTTTGGCGTAGCTCTGGAAGGTCTACGGCTGGGAGGGATGCCTGCAAGCTGTTTGGTCACCAGGCGCAGTAGGGAAAACACAGCCAGCCCGGCGATGCCAAAAACACTGATCTCAATGAGCGTATCCAACACGCGGAAGTCGACGATGATTGCACCGACCACGTCCTTGGCACCGGTTAGCACTTTTGCGTACTCCTGGTAAAAGGGCGCCACCTGGCTGACCCGAGGGCGGGTTATGAGTGCCTGGAGGGTGATCAGGAAGACAAATACTCCACCTCCAGCAGCAAGTAGCAAGTCACGGGACAAACCTGCCGTACTTTGCCGGAAAGTCAAAGTCCAGGCATGGCGGAGATCCCTGCGCGGTAATCGAGAGAGCGCCAGTACCAATACGACCATGCTAAGAATGTCTACTACAACCTGTACCAGCGCCACATCTGGTGCTGGCTCGAGGACCAGCCATAATGCCAGGCTGAACCCAGACACTGCAAATGCCAGGATCGCAGACAGGTCCCGGCGAAGCAGCACAGTAGCAAGGGCTGCCCCGACGGTGACAAATAAAGCAAACGCCCGTAGCAATACTATTTCGCTGCTGTAGCTCAGGGGTGGTAGGCTTGCCAGAGATGGGAGTACAGGTGCTGGTAACTTGCCATACCTAACCAACAATAGACCAACTGTGGTTAATATCATGGCAAGGTAAGTGCGCAGGCGGCCCATTTGCAGTCGTGTAGCCCACGATCCACCCCGGTCGATCCAGATCAGCAACCCGTTCAGTATGCCCGTGCCGGTTATACGAAGGCTGTCAGGAGTGTGTAGATTGCGGATTCGCGCCCTGTAGATAAACAGCAGGCTGCCCAGGACAATAGCAACCCCCGAAAGTAAAAGCGGTACATTCAACCCGGTCCACAAAGCTAGGGAGACTTTCACTTCACTGCCATACGCAGTGCTTGCAGCGCTGGCAAGTAGTTGAGCCACTCTTTCGGGCTCTGGGAGCACACCCAATGCCAGGGACAGTAAAGCCGGAATCGCAGGGATAAGCGGCATCCACCGGGATAGATTGTTGGAGGAGATATCTCTGTCCCGGGGTGTGCCAAGGAAGGTATCCCAGATCAGCATACCAGCCTGGGCGAGCAGGAATGCACCAGCGAATACAGTCGCTGCAGGAAATAATGTATCGACTAAGGGCGGAATGCCAGGATGCGTGGCCGTGGCGAGCAGCGTCTCTTTGGCCAGGAAGCCAAAAAGAGGCGGCAGCCCAGCCATCGATAAGGCAGCGATAGTAGCAACCCCAAAGCTGCCTGGCATACTCTTCCACAACCCACCCAGCCGCCGTATGTCCCTGGAGCCTGTATGCAGGTCGACCATCCCGGCTACCAGAAAGAGAGCGCTTTTGTAAAGGGCGTGAGCCAGCACCCCAATAACCAGCGCTTTGAAGGCTACCGTAGTATCCTGCCCGACCAGCATAACCAGCACTCCCAACTGGCTGATAGTCGAATAGGCCAGCAGCGATTTCAGGTCATTTTGTCTTAGCCCAAGATACGCTCCCAGCAGCATGGTGATCAGACCTGCCAAGCTGAACAACCAGAACCAGGCATCGGTCAGACCTATTGCCGGGTTCAACCTGGCAAGCAGATAGATGCCGGCTTTGACCATGGTGGCAGAGTGAAGATATGCGCTGGCTGGGGTGGGAGCGCTCATCGCACCGGGCAGCCAGAAGTGGAATGGGAACTGCGCACTCTTGGTCATTGCACCTAATGCCACCAGCCCCAAAATCGGTAGATAGAGCCCGCTGTTGCGGATGCGATCGCCGCTGCCTATTACATCTATCAGATCCACGCTCCCGACTACTGCACCAATTCCCAGAACTCCTAGCAATAGCACAATCCCACCTCCAGCGGTGATCAAGAGCGCCTGAAAAGCACCCCGTCGCGCGGTGGCATCCTTGGTTTTGTAGGCTACTAGAAGATACGATGTGATGCTTGTCACTTCCCAAAAGATGAACAGACTGACCAGGTCCCCGGCTAACACCAGACCTAACATGGCGGACATAAAAAGAAAAAGGTACACCAGGAAGCGCCATGCAGTCCTGTCCCCGCGGAAGTAAAATCCCGCATAGATTACGACCAGGAAATCCGATTCCGGTTACCAACAGGGCGAACAACGCGCTGAGATGGTCGTAATACAATCCGGCGCTCAAGCCAAGTGATGGAATCCAATCCACCTGCCAGGTCAGGGCGCCGCCCGCTGGAATTGCATTCAGCAATACCAATAGAATGCCAAACGAGACTGCTGGTGCCACAGCCAATAGCCAGCTCAGACTTTGTAAATGCAACCGCCTGGTGAGCACGGGGAGACTGGCTAACCCGGAAATCAGGGCGCCGGCTAGCGTCAGCACTAAAGGCAGAAGAAGCACCTGGGATGTCATGATATTGCCAGTAATTTCCATCTGGGTCGGTATCGTGCTCATGTCATTTAGGTAAACTCATCCAAAGCCCTACTTAGGAGATCCAATACAAATCCAGGGCTGAGGCGGCAGCACACGTCCACAATTACATATCTGCAATCGCCTCGTGGAGTTGGCGGATTTCTTTATGAACTACCGCTCTGTCTAGAGCCTGCACGCTGGCCTAACCCATCGACCAAACCTATGCAATAGTTTAACATATAGCTCTATAGTGTCAACGTAATTAGACAATTACCAAAAATTCGTTAATCCATGAAGGCAGATTGCCTGGATATGCTGTCCATGTGGTTCCACCACTAGATTTATCCTCTCCGGCAACTCGATAAACATCTGCTTGGCGGAGGAATGGGTTCTGCAAAGCTGGATGATCGCTGCCGCTATTCCATGTGCCAGCAGTTATTCCCATCAGATTAGAAGGACCGCATTTGTTCAATCTGATTATAATCAAGTCTGTTATATCCGGTAATTTACAAGATAACCCGACCATCAAAAAATGCCTGCTCATCTGTCCATAGAATTGAATAGAGAGCACCTGGCTTAATGGAAGCTATGGATAGTCATAATACTACTCGATCATCAACGCCAGACTGGTACATACAATCGCCGGAAGATGTAATTTATCTTCAAAATACGAACGCCCAGATTGGGCTGAGCGGTTCAGAAGCCAAAAATAGGCACACGGTTTTTGGGCCAAATGAGCTTGAGGAAAGAGGCCGAAATTCGCCGCTGCGGATTTTGTGGGCGCAATTTACCAGCACCATGGTCTTGATTCTGATTGCCGCAGCACTCATATCTGCCCTGCTCGGAAAAACCACCGAAACCATAGCGATCTCATCCATCATAATCCTGTTTGGTCTGTTGGGTTTCGTTCAGGAGTACCGGGCTGAGCAGGCAATCGCAGCATTGAAGAAGATGTCCGTCCCAAACGTACGCGTAAGACGCCAGGGCGATATCATGGAAATTCCCGCCCATGAACTGGTGCCAGGAGATATTGTGCTGCTTGAAGCGGGCAACCTGATCCCGGCAGACCTGCGCTTGATTGAAAGCGTCAATTTGCGCATCCAAGAGGCCGTCCTAACCGGAAAGTCCGAGCCGGTTGAGAAAGAGACCAGAGCGTTAAGCGGTGAGAACATCCCACTGGGCGATCGGATTAACATGGGCTACATGGGCACAATTGTGACCTACGGACAGCGGGGTAGGTGTCGTCGTAGAGACCGGTATGCGCACCGAGCTGGGGCGGATCGCCAGGCCTCATCCAAGGTATGAAAACCGAAACCACCCCCCTTCAACGGCAGCTAGGTTGGGTAGGTAAGAGTCTGGCAATATTTGGCATCATCGTCGCTGTGCTGGTATTTTTCATCGGCATCTTGAGTGGGGAGACCCTTGAGGAAATGCTCTTAACAGCGATCAGCGTTGCAGTGGCGGTTGTGCCAGAGGGGTTACCCGCTGTGGTCACAGTAACTCTTGCCCTAGGTGCTCAAAGGATGCTTCGGCGTAATGCACTGGTACGCAGACTTCCGGCGGTTGAAACGCTTGGGTCGGTTACCGTAATCTGCTCAGACAAGACGGGCACCCTCACCGAAAACAGGATGACTGTTACGGTCATCGACGTTGCCGGGCATTACCTGGAGTTGGAGGGCACCCGGCGTAGACCTCACCCTGCCTCTGCCTTACAAATCTCAGCAGGAAAGCCCAAAGCAATATCCTTGGAAGATCTCCCCCCAGCAGTCGCACTTTGCCTGGTAATCGGTGCGCTTTGCAACGATGCATCGATGGCTCCAGATCCAAAGACTGGCAGATACATCCCTCTCGGTGACCCTACCGAGGGTGCTTTGCTGGTCGCCACATCCCAGGCCGGACTGGAGAAAGCCGAACTGGAAACAATCTTGCCGCGTATCTCGGAGCTCCCGTTTGATTCAGATCGCAAGCGGATGACCACCGTCCATGCTCTCGCCAAAGTGTCGAACCTCTTACCGATCGATCTGGCTTTCATCGACACCCCCTACCTTAGCTTCACCAAAGGAGCGGTGGATGGGATGTTATCAGTATCAACGCGCATCTGGGTAGATCACCGGATTGAGACGCTTGACGAATCGTGGCTAACCCGGATCCAGACTGCCAACGACCAGATGGCCCAGAATGGGATGCGGGTTTTAGGTCTGGCTTTGCGCCCTCTTCCCGATCAAATCACAGTGCCGGGAGCTGACTTGGAGCAGGAGCTTGTCTTCGTCGGTTTGGTCGGCATGATCGATCCGCCTCGACCGGAGGTCAAGCAGGCAGTCAGAATAGCCAAAGAGGCCGGAGTTCGCCCAATAATGATCACTGGCGATCATCCGCTCACAGCTCGGTTCATCGCCCACGAACTGGGCATCTCTGAGAACGGTCGGGTGAAAACCGGTATCGACTTGGACCGTATAGAGTCCGGAAGAATTTAACAACGCCGTTCGAGATGTGTCGGTCTTCGCACGTGTCTCGCCAGAGCACAAACTGATGATCGTCGAAGCCTTGCAGTCGCACGGTCAAGTGGTGGCGATGACCGGTGATGGAGTAAATGACTCACCTGCCCTGAAGAAAGCTGATATTGGTATAGCAATGGGGATCACCGGGACGGATGTTGCCAAAGAAGCCTCAGAGATGATCCTGGTAAACGACAATTTTTCCACGATTGTGGCGGCTGTGGAAGAAGGGCGAGCTATTTATGAAAACATTAAGCGCTTTGTCAAATTTTCAATTGCAGGCAACCTGGGCAAAGTGGGCGTGATGCTGCTGGCTCCGCTGCTTGGCATCAATGTTGCCTTATTACCCCTGCAGCTCCTGTGGTTAAATTTGCTGACCGACGGGCTGCTTGGGCTCGGAATGGGTATGGAGCCCGCTGATAAGGACACGATGAAAATACCCCCGCGCGACCCGCGCTCCGGGATCCTCAGCCAGGGGCTGCTGCGGCACGTGGCTTGGGTGGGTGTTCTGATCACTATCGTCACTCTTATGGTCGGCATTGCCTTCTATAACCCGGCATTCCCGGAGGACAAAACCTGGCAGACCATGATGTTCACCACCTTGGCATTCCTGCAGGTCGGGCAGGCTCTGGCCTCGCGCTCCTCGCACGACACCCTGCTCAGGCAGGGGTTTGGAAGCAATCCAACCCTGCTGGTGATGGTCATCCTGGTCGTAGGTTTACAATTGTTCGCGATTTATTTACCTGCGCTGGATACCTTCTTTGGTGTGAAACCGCTGAGCCTATACGAGTTGCTGCTCTGTGTGGCCTTAGGCTCACTTTGCTTCATAGCTATTGAAGTAGAAAAGTGGATACTGCGCCGCCACGCGTAATCCTCTCCTGATTCGTCTTGTTCCCTTCCCCCTCACCCTTCTCCCATTCTTCGCGCCAATTCGAGTAGATTAGCGGACTCCTTTTTCCTAACTCGCTCCTCCCAACTCGCAGCTCCCCAATCACCCTCTCACGTTATCGCAGACTCCCCTCACTCCAACCTCACCCCCAGCCTCCTCCTCGCCTCCTGCATCGCATCCTGGATCAGCTCATCCAGGTGCTCCTCCAGCCGGCTCCCACCTCCCTCCTCCATCTTCAGCAGCTTCATCAGCCGCACGCACCCGCTGTACTGGCTACTTTTTCTATCCGCAGGTCATTATTCCGTGACTGGAGTAGATTCCATCATGGTTTGGGTATATTCTGGCCTCAGTAATGCCAGTTAATTAATTTTGTCAAAGGAAATTGATAGCGAACGATATTTGGCATCCCAGATAGTCACCAGACGAGTTTAATTGGCTGTCATTCTCGTCTGGCAGCAGTTTACAATTAATTATCCGATGCCGATGCGAATAAATGTAAATCAGTTACACGGAAATAGCTGCGATGAAGGCCGCCAAGAATGGCCCTGGATGAGATATTTCCAGTTGGGCATGACACAGGCCGATCGTAGAAATTGGGGATCCGTTGACCAATTCCCTGATGGGGTCGTTCCTGATTGAAGTACTGGGTATATTCCTTCACTACTCTCGTCAAATGCTTGCGATGAAGAATGAGCGAATGGTCCAGACATTCTCTTCGTAGGCTGCCCATAAATCTTTCACATACTCCATTGGCTTGAGGAGCTCGATAGGGCGTTCTCAGCTCTTTGATGCCTGAACCTGTGGCCACAGCCGAAAAGTGCGAAGCATATTTGCTGTCGCGATCGTGAAGTAGGTACTTCGGACCCTGACCCCAGGATGTTGCTTTGCGCAGCTGCTGTGCGGTCCATTCATCTGTCGGGGATGTAGTAACGGCGGAATGCACGATCCGCCGAGTTTTGAGCTCCATTCTGACAAAGATATGCCACGGTCGGAAGAGCCAATCATAGACTACGGTAAAGTCGCAAGCCCAAATGTCCGCGACATGATTCTTCACGAAAGTCGCCCATGTCTGGCTCGAAGATGGTGCTTCCCTGACTTTTGGCAAGTATTTCTGGACAGTTCGTTTGCACACCCTGATCCCGAGCTTGAGCAGTTCACCCCGAATCCGCTCTGCTCCCCATAAATGATTCTCTTTTGCCATCGTGCGGATGAGATCGACCGTTTCTGGTGGGATCTTTGGCTTGTTTTGTTTGTGTTTTGATTTCAATCGCCAATAGAAGCGAAACAAATCCCGATGCCAGCGCAGGAGTGTGTCTGGCTGAACAATGTGAAGGGCCTGTTTCCAGAAACGAGAAAAACGCGCAAGCAGAACGAGGATGAAATGGTCGCGAAGGGTCAGCAGGGGTCGTTTCACTTGTCGATTGAGGACGATGAGTTGTAGACGGAGCAGGGCATTCTCTACAATCAGATCGGAACGGCTGCGAGTTAGATCTGAAAGGACCCCGGAGATCAAGGATAGCGTGGCTGGTTTTGCCCAATGTTTAATGTGTTGTTGAAACTGAAAAAGAAAATATTTCCAGACGAAGATGTGGTAAATCATGCCGGTTCCAGTTTGAATGACGATTAGGATAAAACAGCATGATACCCCATTATTGTTATCACTTCAGCTCATTTGGCTTTCAATTATTAGTACGGACGACCCAAGTAGCCAGCACAGGCCTGTTGGCTCTTTAACCGGGCGCTTGACCACCGGCACAAGCAGTGGAACGAGAGCTGCCGGTATGTCACCTACTCCCAACTGGTGAGCATGTGACAAGACTGGCGCAACGAAGAAGTGCACGATAACCCGCTTCGATTGCTCAACATGGGCGCCGGTCAGCAGGTGCTGCGCCCGGTTGCGTGGGTTCAGTTATCATAGATGTAATCGATGGATTTTTCTACGACCTCCATCGAACTCGGCGGTTCTCACCCACCTGTGGAGAGGGCACCCATGCACCCCACGGTGACAGATAGAATTCCTTATATTTTAATATTGTCGGAGTGTACTCAGTACAGCTTTACTACAGCTTATCCGCTAATAACCCTTGGAGATATTGTGCCATATCTGGGGGTGAACTTCTAGACAATGGCAGTCCTAGGACTTATTTGGCGTATTGGGTATAAACCAGTTTATTGCGGAGCAAGGGGTCGCGTGTTCGAGTCGCGCCGGGGGCGCCTATATCTGGCGGTGAGCCAATAAAGAACTCCCATATCTGGCGGTATGGGAGGTTATCTTTAAGCCGGTGAGTTCCACGAGCCATAACCACGGTTATACAGCTCGACCATCTTCTCAGCCCACTGTCGCGCTGGGAATCCCGGATGTTTATCAAAGCTGACAACCCAGTCCTCCGGATCGTCCGCCCAGGCAACGATGATCTCGCACTCTTGTTCAATGATAACCAATTCTTCAACCATCTCATAGCCGGATCTTGACGTAATCCCCCTCGACCCAAACCTTATAGTTGCGAAGTTTGATCTCTGAATACGCCAGGCATTGCCCGGTTTGAATATGGAACTCCAATCCATGCCAGGGGCAGGTCACGATTTCCCCCTCTTGGTCCCATTGGATCTTCCAATCCGTCTCACGGCTGGCTGTCAATGTACCGGATACCTTCCCACTGCAAAGCGGTCCGAGCTGGTGAGGGCACAGGTTCGGAAGAGCGTAGAACTTGCCATCGATATTGAACACACCAATCTTAAGGCGACCCACTTCGACCACCCGATGGGTGCCTTCTGGAAAATCGGCAACAGATGCAATGGTGTATTCTCGAGGTTGATTCGTCATTCGAGTTCTTGTCTGCTAGAGGTTTAGACGGCTGCCATTTGTACCGATCTTAAAGAATCGCAGAGCGTTTTCACCCATGATCTTGCGACGAGCGTCTTGCGTGAATGGCATCTGGTAGACCTTGCGCGGGTGATCGAAATCGTGATGCGGCCAATCTGAGGCAAACATCGTTATTTCCTCGCCGCCGTAGAGCTGGATAAGCGTTACCAGGTCTTGCGGGTTCTCCGGCTCCTCGACCGGTTGTGTGGCGTAGAAGAATTTCTTGACGTAATGGCTCGGGCGTTGTTCCAGGAAAGGGACCTCTCTGCGCCGCTCGAGATACTCCTTATCCAGCCGGTGCATGATGTAGGGCACCCAGGCGACACCAGCCTCGGTGAAAGCGACCTGCAGCTCAGGGAAACGTACCGGCACGCCAGTCGTCACCATGCTTACCAGGTTAGCCATGATAGAAAATCCATGCCCAATGGTGTGTTGACCCATCTCCGTCTCGAAATGATGGGTGTTGTGCGGAAAATTGGGGTGTACCATGGCGACGCTATGCAGCACCACCGGCAGGTCAGCATCCTGAGCAGCCTGGAAAATGGGATCGTACATGCGGTGCCCCCATAAAGGCATCACTGCGGCAGTCGGAAGGTAAATCCCTACAATACCTGGCTCCTTGGCGTAGCGTTCGATCTCTTTCGCCGCAGCGAGCGGGTCCTGATGGGCGGCGACAAGACAGCCCTTGAGCGTGTTCTCGCGGCTGCACCACTGGTCGATCATCCAGGCGTTATAAGCCTTCATTATCGCCACAGCATATTCTACCTGTGGTAGGGCTGCCATCTTGAGCAGGTGATCTGGGAACAAGATGCCGATATTTACTTCGATGGCAGCTAGCTCTTCCACCATCTGCTGCGGTGTGTGAACGGCCCGGGTGGCATCGTGTCCCCCAGGGAACGGCGCCCAAAGCCCATCCACACCGGGCGACAGCCCTGGCGTATCCAGATAGCGTTCGGGCAGCGTGGCGATTACCTCCAGCGATTTGCGCCAGGGCATATCGCAGTATTTCGCCATCTCAGATGCTGACTCATGCAGGTGGACATCTACATCGACTACAATCATATCTTCCAATCGCTCACGCCGCCTAGCAACCGACTCTAACTGCTCTGTCATACGTCCTCCCGCACCTGATTGAGCACCATGACAATCGCTCGCCCCAAACGGTCCACCATCTCATCGATTTCTTCCCGGGTGACGATAAATGGCGGGGCGACTGCAACCCATTCCGGGGCATAGCGCACCAGCATCTTTTCTTCTTGAATACACGTCCGGCCGACCTTTACCCCAAAGGCAAGCTCGGCGGGGAATGGCTCCAGCGTCTCAGGATTCTGTACTAACTCGACACCTACCATAAGACCTTTTCCGCGGATTTCGCCGATAACGCCCAATTCCCGCAGGTCTCCAAGCCGCTCGATTAAATCTTCCCCATCTGCTCGCAGCGCTCAACAAGTTTGTTCTCCTGCAGCTCTTGAAGCACTGCGATCCCCGCTGCACAGGCGACCGGATTACCTCCATAGGTATGCCCATCGGCGAACGCCATCTCCTTATTATCAGATATGAAAACATCGGCAACATCATCTCGGAATGCAACCCCGGAAAGCGGCATAAACCCTGCTGCCATCCCTTTACCCATGCATAACACATCCGGAACGAAATCGAATGTCTGGGCGCCCCACATCTTTCCAGTACGCCCCATTCCCGTAGCGACCTCATCCAATATGATCATGACATCGTATTTATCGCAAATCTCGCGAATGATCGGCCAGTATTCGGGCGGCGGCACGATATTGCCGGTAGAAAGCTGGATCGGTTCGGCTATAAAAGCCGCAACAGTCTCGGGGCCTTCATAAATAATGACCTGTTCCAGGATGCGGGCACACAGCAGGTCGCATTCCGGGTATTTCAGCTTATAAGGGCAGCGCAGGCAGTAGGGTGGGGCGATATGGCGGAAGCCCCCGGCGAGCGGCTCGAAGGGTACCTTGCGATTTGCCATACCAGTTGCTGTCAGCGCCCCAAGGGTTACCCCATGGAAGTTCAAGTATCGTGAGATGATGGTTTTCTTGCTCGGACGACCGGTCTGGTGAAAATACTGCCTGACCAGCTTGATAGCGGTCTCAGTTGCTTCAGAACCTCCGCTCAAGATCTTGATGGTGGTCAACCCATCCGGCGTGGTCTGCCCCAACATCTCGACGTACTCGATCGCTCTCGTATTGGTGGAGAGAATCGGCGAACAGAACACAAGTTTTTCCAGCTGTTCCCGGATGGCTGTTGCCACGCGTTCATTCGTATGCCCCAAGCTGGTTACCCATACGCCCGAAATGCCGTCCAAGTATTTATCGCCATTTACATCCCACACCCAGATGCCTTCGCCCCGGTCGAAAACCAGCGGATCGCGTATGAACTGGCCCATCTGGATAAAATCGAGCACCATATGCCGCAGATGCTTCTCCGAGAGATAATCGTCAGCCGTGAAACCGGTCATTGTAGTTGCCATAGGAATACTCCTGAGATATTAGTGTTACAAATTAAGCTCTTCGACACGTGCTGCGATCGTTTGGACTCGCTCGATCAGGTTGTTAGGCATAACGAAGTCGCCGATCCCCAGGATCATTGGACGCTCCTGGGCAGCTTGCAAGACACGATCAAGATAGTCGTTGAATACAGCTTCACTGGTCTGAGGCTCCAGGAGGGGGGAAGGGATCCCGCCCCAAATCATCGGCCCGCTCAACTTCCACGCTGACCAGGCTTCTTCAAAGCTGCACTCGGTGAGCGGCGCCGGCGAGAATGACTCGCAAATATCCAGACCTGACTCTGCCAGCATCGCCAGCAAGCGTTTCAGGTTGCCATCCGTGTGGCTGCCGACTTTTTTCCCCTGCGTACGCAGGATATCTGTGTAGCGCTGGTAGTAGGGCAGACAATTTTTCTTGAACAGACGTGGATTACTGATCATACCGTCTAGATTATCGTCAAACTGCACATAAATACCCGCATAGCTGGATATATGGCGCAGATCTTCCAACATCACCTCATCCAGCAAACGCATCATCTTTTCAACCAGCTCGGGGTGGTCGTACAGCATATAGAAGAAAGCTATCTCCCCAACGTGATCCAGCGCCAGCTGTTGGAAGGGTATACGGTTCAGCATGGGCACTACAAATCCGATATCACCCATGCGCGTTTGCATGTCTTCTAAATTGGAATATTCAGGGATAAATTCGGCGTGCTCGAAGATGTACTCGAAAGCCGGATAATCCTGTGGCCCTTTTACAGGATGGGCATCCATCATCGGCACCGCTCCCTGGGCGACGTTCTCCGAGGAAAGTACGCTGTGGGTAGTCAGCGTGCCTTTGGGCGTTATAAATTCGGCATCTGTCTCTCCGGGTTGGTCGCGCAGCAGCTTGTCGAACAGGCGCGGGAAATATTCCACCACCGGGTCGCTCTGGCGATAGTACTCCTCGCCATTATGGCGCATTACCAGCTCAACCCCTCGCAGCCGGCGGGCATGCAGGATCATTTGAAGCTGCTGCCCCATACCGATATTGCGGTGTATCCCTGTGAGCGGCAGCACCGGAAGGTCTTCTGGTACCGGCACTGTAAACAATGAAATGGCGGATGGCAAGTGCATCTCAGCAGGTTGCTGAAATTCATCCGGCAGGCTTCCACCCCGGCTGTGACACGAGTACCACAGCTCCAGCCGGTCGATGAACGCCAGCCGGTCGGGCTTTTTACCTGAAAGCGTGTCGACCACCCGCTGGTAGATATTCGGGCTGTCGTTTGAACTCTGAGATGCCAAGATGCCCTTTCCTCTTCCCTGTCTACTGCAGCCGGCGTATCAGAGCTGTCAGGCGATCTACAACCCTCTGTTCTGAATCTGGATGAAGAGCCACCGGAAGTGAGTAAGACTGGACATATAGATCAGGTACTGCGTACAGTTCATTCACCTTCCAACCGCCCGCAGGGTAATCTTCAGCACGCGGCAGGTAGCCGACCACGCCATTGGAGTAGCCCAACACCTGGGTATGCTCGAACGGGGACATCGCCTTGACGGACAAACCGGTCTCGAAGAAAGCCTCCACATTCAGCGAAGCCAGGACTACATCATGGATGCGAACTGCCTGCAGTACCAGGTCTAGAGTCGGATGCCCATCACGAACGGCCTCGACCAGACCGTCTGCCCAGTTGGCAAAATGCACCGCCACACGCATCTCCCAGGGCTGTGCTCCTTCAGCTAACCGTTCATCCAGGATCTGGTGCCACTTCTCCTGGATAGCTTGAGCTTCTTCCATCGAAGGCAGCTCAATATACTCAAGCGGTAGGGTTTCTTCTACCGCACCCAGGTAGGTGCTCGAATCCCCATCCACCGGCTCCCACGGTCTGAACAATATATTCGGGATATTGCCTAATGTGGTGCGTTCACCGGGCTTGACATGCGTGCGGATGTCTGCTGCCACCTTCAGTACTTCACCCCCAAGGTCCAGTCCCACCCGTGTTTTGCTCTCGCGGCAATCTACTTCGTAGCCGATCCCGATGCGTGGGTTGATGTTGCCCCCACAGGCTTGCAAGAACATCGCCAGCCCACCCAGGCTGCCCTCAACTACCCGGCGTGCCGGTCCAGGGAAGTCGGTTGAAGCCACCATCGAGAGAGGTCCAATTGTAACGGGATGGCAGCCGTAGCTGAACAGCACAGCGATTGGCTCGCCTTCCAGGTTGTCAACGCGGATGACACCGACCGCGGTGTCGATGGGATGCTCTGGTACCTCCCCGAGAACATCCCGCCCATCCGGACCGGTCTCTCGGCGGTAGACACCGATATGGCTTTCACCCCAGCCTGCTCCGATACGCGCCGGTTCCAACTTCTGGTCGGCTTCCTCAGCCGCCTCTACCAGCCAGCGGAACAGCTTCGCCTGGTATTTTGACTTGAACCGCGCCTGGTCGGGCGGGTCCACTGTCCAGCCTGGCAGCGCCGGGCTGCTGTGGGTGTGGCTGAAATTGAGCAATACATGGGATGCAGTGGTCCCAATCGCTGCGGCTACTTCACTGCGCACCTCAAGTGCAGTCTGAGTGGGGATAACAACCAGATCGCAGGCGATAATCGCCACCTTTGTTTGACCGCTGCTTAAAACCAACACGGTGGCTGTCAGATCGCTCTCGACTGCCTGGATTGGGTCGGCAAATAAGCGCAAACCAGCCTTGTTGATCCCTAATGGTGGGTTGATCGTGCGCCTGGCAGCAGCGGCGAAGAGTGTAGTGGACATAATTTCCTCCATCTGCAATATTGCTGCGGACCTGAACCGTTATTCAGGCTAATGTCTGGATCATCTCAGATAGATTTTTTACTGCGATTTGCTCGGAATCCGGGTGTAAAGCCACAGGGAGACTATATGCCTGCGGCATGCGATCAGGCAAAGCGTAGCGCTCGGTCAGCTTCCAGCCGCCCTCGGGGTAATCTACCTCCCGGGGGAGGTATGCGATCGAGCCGTTGGTATATCCAAATACCAGCGTGTGCCTAAAGGGCGACCTGCCTCTCACTTCCAGACCGGTCTCGTAGAACGCTTCGACGTTGAGTGCAGCAAATACGATATCGTTTACTCGAATGATTTGCAGTATCAGGTCGGCGGTTGGATGCCCATCCCCCACCGCTTCTACCAGTTTCCTTGACCAGTCCGCGTATTTGGCTGCCACCCGGACTTCCCAGGTCTGAGCTCGCTGCTGCAGACGTTCATCTAAGATGTCCTGCCATTGTTTTTGGATTGCCGTCGCCTGCTCGATGGTTGGCAGCTCGGAGAACTCCAATTTGATCACCTGCTCGACTGCTCCCAAATAGGTGCTGGAATCTCCTTCGACGGGTGTCCAGGGAGTGAACAGGATGCCTGGAATATTCCAGAGTTGTTTTCGTTTTCCTTGAGTGATATGGGTGCGGATACCTGCTGCGATCTTCAGGACCTCTGCACCCAGGAGGGCGCCTACACGGTTTTTTGTATCCCGACAATCGACCTCGTATCCAATGCCAACCCTGGGGTTGATATTGCCACCACAACCCTGCATGAACAGGGCTGTTCCGCCCAGATTGCGCTCGATCACCTCTCTTGCAGCTCCTGGGAAATCCGCCGAGATTACATATGAGTTCGGGCCAACCACGACCGGGTGGCAGCCGTAGGAGAACAGCACCGCGATCGGTTTCCCTTCCAGATCGTCCACGCGTACCACCCCAACCGAGGGATCGATGGAGTGATCTGGAATTTCTCCCAGCACATCCTGCCCATCCGGTCTAATCTCTCGACGATAGACGCCGAGGTAGCTCTCACCCCAGCCGGCACCGATGCGCGCTGCTTGCAGATTACGGTTTGCATCTTCCACTGCCTCGAGGGTCAAGCGGATAAAATCATCCTGATAGCGCTGTTTCATAGCTGCCTGGGAGGGGTCAACTTCCATCCACCCAGGGAATGCCGGCGCGCTGTGGGTATGGCTTATGTTCAGCATGACGTGAGATGCTGGCACGCCAATCATACTGCCAACCCGACGACGGAGGTCAGCAACGGTTGCGCTAGGGATAAGACATAAGTCGCAGGCAATCAAGGCTACACGGCTGGCATCATTTGCCAGTACAAGGACGGTTACCGTCAGGTCACTCTCGATCGCCTGCACTGCCTCGCCGAACAGGCGTAAGCCAATCTTCTCAATGCCTATTGGTGGGTTGATGACCCGTCTGCCTACACCGGCATAAAGGGAGGAGAGCATAGTTGACCTCTATCTTTCATCTAATTTGGAACGATAATCAAAGTGAGCGCCAATAGAATTACTGGCATTCTTCAGAGGTAATTTCTACAATTTGATGCTTGATAAACTGAGGGATTTTGGGATTTTCGGGGTCCTGTTCCCAAAGCATTCTGATCTGTTCCCCAGCGAGCACGGTATGCCGCCGGGCTGCCTGTTCGGCAAGGGTGGGCAGTTTATGTTTTATCGCCTGAACTATCTCGGTGTGCGAAGCCAGCATGCCTGGGTCGCCGGGCGCATCTAAGGCTTGCGAAGATTGGATAAACAACCAGATATAGGTCTTCATACTTAACCACTGCTTATATAACCATTTATGTCCAGTGAGCTGGCAGAGCAGTTCGTGGAAATGCAGATCGTACTGGGCAAATTTCTTCAGATCATCGATCGAAGTCTTGCAGATTGTACAAACAATCTTCGAGTTGATCGACTTGCTCGGGTGTGCCTTCTTCAGCCAATATCCTCGCCCCCAGGCCTTCGATCGCACCGCGCAGCAAATAAATATCATTCAGGTCCTCATAGCAAAGCTTCGCCATGAAAGTCCCTTTGCGAGGCTCGATGTGGACGACGCCTTCTTCTTGCAGAGCCTTCAAGGCATCGCGGACCGGTCCTCGGCTGACTTGAAGCTGCTCGGCAAGTTCAGTTTCTATTAGGCGCTCTCCAGGTTTCAAGTCGCCATTCAGGAACATCTCTCGCAGTGTGCCGGCAACTTGTTCCGCCAGGCTCAGCCTGTCACTATCCTGTTCTCCAACGAGAAGATTGTTGACCATATAATTTATCCAACTTCTGTATTGTTAACAATCGGATTTTATTATGGAAAAACATCGCAGTCAAGCATTGACTATTATCATTAAATATGATATCTTGTCAACAATATTACCATTATTATTCAAAATTTGGTATAATATCAGGATAATTGTTAACAATGATTATTGAATATCGGTGACGGCGTTTTGGGCAGAATTATATTGTTAACAATCGGGGAGTGATCGGTTGCCGAAACACAACACTTTGACTGCAAGGATGAATGTTTCAATAGCATTGATCCCCGAACGGCTGTTGACCTACTTAGAGCGATTATTTACACTTATATCCGCATAATCTTATTTCTATTGAAGGAAGCGAGAAGTGTAATGGCATCTGCACCCGATGATCGAAGCAAGGTCCGCATAGGTTTCATCGGCGCAGGCAATTGGGCAGAGTACAATCACATGCCCATTCTAAAAGCGCGTCTGGATATCGAGCTGGTGGGGATCGCTACTCCCACCCAGAAGTCGCGCGACCGTGTCCAAGAAAACTTTAATATCCCTTATGCCACTCCAGACTATCTCGAGCTGCTTGCCCAACCGCTGGATGCCGTGGTGATCTCGTCGCCTCACGGCTATCATTACGAGCAGGCCAAAGCCAGTCTGGAAGCTGGGCTGCATGTCCTGGTCGAAAAACCGATGA
>CAVPYB010000011.1:0-602483 GCA_963709875.1 uncultured Chloroflexia bacterium
GGGCATTATTCTTTGATTCGCAGGGAGATTGAGGAGAGTATTCTGCCGTATTGTCTCCAGAAAGGAATAGGAGTGATCGCGTATTCCCCGATGTATTGTGGCTTACTGACTGGGGCAATGACAAGAGAGCGTATTGAGGCGCTTCCTGATGACGACTGGCGTAAACGAGATGTTGATTTCACTGAGCCAAATTTATCCAAGAATCTCGGGCTTGTCGAGCGCTTAAAAGCAGTTGGCGCTAAGTATCGGCGTTCAGCCGGAGAAGTGGCGATTGCATGGACCCTGCATCACCCAGCTGTTACGGGCTCTATCGTGGGTGTTCGCAGCGCGAAGCAAGCAGAAGGGGTTATGTGTGCTGGTGATCTCTTGCTCAGCGAGGAAGATTTCTCATTGCTGGAGGTCGATTAATTATATTTGCCAATCAAGTGTTAGCGCAATGAACGCGCCAGATGCATACCCCACACCATATGGTGTTTCAAAATACTTATAATCGTGCTTGTTGAATACAAAGGGTGGGGTCCTCAGCTCCCCGGCCAGACGGCCGGTGGGGTGGGCAGGTGCAGGATTGGTCCATTCCTTTTTATACCATCGGTCTTCTGTTGTCGATTGTACAGTAATAGGAGAGGGTGGGCCGATTTTCCACGGAGCGTAAACGGATTTTAACTACCACCTGGCTTTCTGAATTGGTGCAGGTTTTGTTATCACAGGATGGGTTTAGCAATTACTCCAAGTCCACGTCATTCGCTTTCTAGAAGCCATTCAGCCAAAGAACGGATTGTTATTGTAAATCCATTCCTTGTTGTTGTCTCGGTATTTGAATCAGCCAAGATCAATCCGGAGGAAAGGCTGAGGGCACCCATTCCATCCACCAGCGCCCGTATCTCTCGTTCCCGCGTAGCGGGGTTATCCATGCTTTGAGCTACCTGAACCAATTGACCTGACCCTGGTAAGTAGAAATCCACCTCATAGCCTGCCGGAGTAGTGTAATAGTAGATCTCCTGCGTCTTACGCCGTAATCCCAGGAAAGCCGCGTTTTCCATCAATTTGCCAGTGTTGGGAGAAAAACTGAAACCAATTGTATTGCCTAGCCCGGTATCGATGCTGTACACTTTCTTGGCCGCGATTTGCTGGCGCTTCACCGAATAGTCGTACACGTTCATGGTGAAAATAAGCCAGCTGTTTTCCAGGTATTCGATGTAGTTCTTGATCGTATTCACACTGCCCAGACGGAACTGCTCTTTGAGTTTATTGAAAGATATCTGGCTGGTGAGATTGCTCATCAGATAGAAAGCCAGCTCTTTTAACACCCGCACTTCCTCGATGCGGTAGCGAGTGGCTATATCGCGATAGAGGATATCGTCATACAGCGTTCGCAGCAGTGGTAGTTCGGGGTACTTCAACGGCTCAGGTATGCCGCCCAGGTTTAGGTATTCGCTGAAAGCCTGTTGCAGATTGGCTGTCTCGATTGTTGTCAGGCGTGTCAGATCAGGGAAGGTGTACCCCTTGAACCGCATGAACTCAACAAAAGAAAATGGGAAAAGCTCTACCGGTACGTAGCGTCCGGTCAGGCGGGTACCTAGCTCGCGGCTGAGCAGCGAAGCGTTTGAACCGGTGATGAGGAATTTAATTCCTTGGTCCATAAAGCGGCGCACGAAGTGCTCCCAACCGGTGACGTTCTGCACTTCATCGATGATAAATACTTTTCGATCGCCAAAAAGCTCCACCAGCACCTGGTAGAGGTAGTTAGCATCCTCAGCCTGAAATCCCAGGAAGCGGTCATCTTCGAAATTTACGTAGTAAAAGCGGTCTTCTCCTAAACGGTGTGCGAATTGTGCCAACAGCGTGGATTTACCCACTCTCCGCAGCCCGGAAATGACCACTGCGTGGGGAAGAGGTAAAGCGCGCTCAATGTCCCCCAATCGTTCCCGCTCTACCCCAGTCTCGCGTTGCCAGAAGGCTTGCTGCTGTTCCAGTAGCATTGCTTTGATCTGATCTTTGGAAAATTTAGCCCTCCAAATGTTTTCATTCACAATGAAATCATATCGCAAAACTATTTCATTGTCAATGAAAACTATTTTGTATAATCGCCTGGCCTCGGCTGATCAATCTCGAACGCTACTCACGGCTTAATATTCTCTGCCCCCTTACTCAGCGGATAAGGTGGGTGTGAAACCCATTTGAGAGCCGAGTGTAATACTCATGCTTCTGTTCAAACTCCATGCCGATATAAAGGGGATTGATGGGTATGTAAATGCGCGTCACTGCACTCCAAGGCGACAGCAATGTGGATGTGCTGTACCAAAATGATAGCTACACTTAAGCTACACAACAAAAAACAAACACCCCAGATGTGGCTTTCTGGGGTGTTTTACATCGTACTACCCGTATATATGGGGGTATATTTCGTGGAAATCGCCTAGTCCGAAGTCAGATGCTCTATCCATTGAGCTACTGGGGCATGCCGGGACCGGTTTATCGCCACGCGATTTTGGTTCCCGATCCTTGGTCTATTCTACTATGATCCCGATGATCTTGCACGGCTTCAGGGTGTTGGTTGGGTCGATCGCCGCTCGTATAGGGCTGCGACACCCATCTTTTCCGTCCTTCTCCCGGCGGGAGAGGCGGCACTCTGCCCACTCCGCGGGCTCTGCGGTGAACTAATCCCCACCTGACCGGTCCACCTTTAGATTACAATACCTGAAAAAATAAGGAGAGCCGAACATGGATGCCATACAAGACTTATTGAATACCAGCCAGGCGCTGTACGACCGCCGCCTGGTGCACGGCTCTGGGGGCAACACCAGCGTGCGGATGGGGGAGGCGGTCTGGATCACCCAGACCGGCACCGTGCTGGGTGAGCTCACCGAAGCTGATTTATCCCAGGTCACTCTGGATGGAAAGGTGCTATCCGGCGGTGCTCCTTCGAAAGAGCTGGGCATGCACCTGGCGATGTACAGCCTGCGGCCTGAGATCAATGCTATCATCCACGTCCACCCCACCCACGCCATCGCCTATTCGACCTTGCTGCCGGAAGCTTCCCTGGATGCCGTCCCGGCCTATACGGCGGCCTTCTACCTGCGGGCGGGCAGAGTACCGGTGACGGATTACTATCCTTCCGGCTCGCATGAACTGCACGAAGCCGTCGCCAGGCTGGCTCCGCACTACCATGCCATTCTACTGCGCCAGCATGGGGTCATCGTCGGCGCAGAGGATATGTCCACCGCGATGGGCACCCTGGAAGAGATCGAGCAATGCTGCCAGATCGCTCTGCTCACTGGCGGTGAGGGGGCAGCAATCACAGCAGAACATAAAGGCGACATCGACCGCAAGGCTGGGCGTACGTGGCAAACTTGAGCGACCTGCTGCTGACCTTCTATGGGGACGATCTGACTGGCTCGACGGACTCGATGGAAGCCCTGGTGCTGGGAGGTGTGCCGACGGTATTGTTCCTGGAGCAGCCCACTGCCGAGGGGCTCTCCCGCTTTCCCGGGGTGCGCGCCGTCGGGCTGGCGGGCACCAGCCGTACGATGACCCCGAGGGAGATGGATGATTCCCTGCCAGAGGCATTTACAGGACTGATGGAACTTGGCGCACCGCTAACGCACTACAAAGTATGTTCCACTTTCGATTCATCGCCGGAGATCGGCAGCATCGGGCGGGCGGCGGAGATCGGCAGACAAGTTTTTGATACCTCTATCATCCCGGTGCTGGTCGGAGCGCCCAAGCTGAAACGTTACGTGGTCTTCGGCAACCACTTCGCCACTGCCGATGGTATCACCTACCGCTTGGATCGCCATCCAACGATGAGTGTCCATCCTATCACGCCGATGGACGAGGCCGACCTGCGCCTGCACCTACGCAGACAGACTGATTTATCTATCGGGTTGATCGACCTGCACCACCTGGCGGAATCGGATGCGCAGATCTGGGCACGGCTGCAGGAGGTGGCAGAGACCGGCACACAGATTGCCATCCTGGACACGCTGGATGATCGCCACCTGCTCAAAGCCGGGCGGCTGCTGTGGGCCTTGGGAGAGCAATCACCTGCATTTGTCGTGGGTTCATCCGGGGTCGAGTTCGCCCTGGCTGCATATTGGGGTTCAGCCGGGCTGGTTCAGGCTCCGGAGAGCCTGCCTGCTTCCGGTCCGGTCGAGCAGATCGTGGCGGTATCCGGTAGCGCGGCGCCAAAGACAGCCGCCCAGATCAGGCACACGCAGGACCAAGGCTACAAGGGCATTAGGCTGGACAGCACTGCCCTGGTCGATCCGGGATTAGCTGACGCGGCGCGAGCTACCGCGGTTCAGCAGGCGCTTGCAGCGGTCGCAGATGGGCGCAGCGTGATCCTGTATTCCGCCCTCGGTCCGGAGGACGCCGCCATCAGCCGCACGAAGGAGCGCATGGCCGCGCTCGGCATCCCACCGAGGAGTGTTGGAGGGTTGTTGGGGATACAGCAGGGGCTGATCCTGAAGGAGATATTATTGAAGACCGGGATACGGCGCTGCGCGGTGGCAGGCGGTGATACTTCGGGCAATGTGCTTTCGAGATTGGGGATATTCGTGCTGGAATTCCTGGTGCCGCTTGGCGCTGCGACGCCGCTGTGCCGGGCTGGCTCGCACGACCCCGCTTTAGATGGTATAGAAATCTCGTTGAAGGGCGGGCAGTTGGGGGAGATCGATTTCTTCGAACGTCTGCGGCAGGGTGGTGAGGTCTGAACTCCTTATCTGAGCGCCGGATCGAGAATTTCCTACGTCGATCCGGCGCTTTATCGTTCGGTGAATTATCAAAACAGGCAGATTTACTGATCTATGTATCTGTCACATGAACATTCATCCGGTATGAATCTCGCGATACATTATCTGGTAATCAATGGCAAAAAGACCCGGTCATTGTTGGGCGATGTCGTGGTAGTAACCGCCACACCAACGGCAGCCCCGCGGCCTTCAGTCGTCGCGAAGACAGGCAAGGCTGCATATAAGCCATCCGGCAGTGAAGCCGCCAGTTGATGACTGCCCGGCGCGATGTTGACGAACATATACCGACCGTTCTCATCTGTTCTGACGCTGACACCGCTATCCAGCGAGACTGCAACACCGCTAATCGGTGATTCCCAAGGCTGGCGGATGCCGTCATCGTTCGCATCCAACCAGAGCGTACCACGCACCACACCTGCTTGGACTACATGGAGCGCCACACCCCCGCCGTCTTGCGATGATAAGTTGGCGCGAGCTACCGCCTCATATGATGCCACAACGTCGTAGTTCCCTGCAGGTACATTCCAAAACAGGAATTTACCTGTGCGCAACATGTCCGTAGCTGCGTCCAGCGTTATTGTCACTGGGTATGCAAGAATTGGCTCATCCGGCAGTCGCAAAACATCGCCGTCCCAATCATTGTAAGTTGCACCAGTGACGTGGCCATTCGGCTGCAATCCAAGGCTGAATTGCCCGCCGTCTTCCAGCGTAACGCCAATGGCAGGCAGTGGTGCGAACCCGGTTGGGACTGCTGCTGTTACTGTGTAGTAGCCATCCGGCAGGTCTGGCAGGGCAATAGTGCCATTCGGGGTTGTTAAGGTTCCGGTTACTATCGGGCCAGAAAGTGTTACGGCAATCCCGCCCAGACCGCTTTCATCCAAGGTGCGCCAGCCGTCGCCGTCATCATCGGCAAAGATGCTACCCACCAGCCAGCCTTCCGGGCGAAAGCTGATAGCTCCAAGGGATAGGTCTACATCGGCGAGCCAGATGGCTCGCGTGGTCGGACCGTTGGCTGCGTAACCTGCAGGCGGCGTGATCTTTAGGGTGTGCTGTCCGGCAGATAAACTCGTTAAAGTTCCAGTGCCATCTAAACCGTTGGTAGATTGCTGCGCGCCGGCACTCAGGGTTACACCCGGCAGTGCCGTTTCGCTAACATCCCACAGACCGTTGCCATTGTCATCTCTAAAGGCTGACCACTCAACTGTCGGTGAGCTCTTTGCCGATTGGATTGTCACACCAACCGGGGAAACCACCACATCGCGTTGCTCCACACCCGAATAGTAAACCATCCCACCAGTGGATTGATAGTAGAAGGCCGACGAGGTCACGATGTCCAGCACGGTTTGCGTCATCCCCGGCAGCTCAAGCAGCAGAATGCAATAATATTCTGAGGTTGAGGGGATAAAGTCGGTTAACAGGCGGTAGTATCCGTCTATGTCGCTGGTAGTTGTGCGCACAATCGGATTGTTGTTCGCGCATCCGCCGTTGTCGTTCCAGCGGCGGTAGCCCAACACCGCCCCCGCGTGAGGGTTTTTCACCGCGCCAACCTGTTCGTAGACACGGCCGTACACGGTATTGAATTGGCTGCTACCGCTCCAGGGATACGGGAACAAGCCGATTGCCACATTCAGCCCGGCACTTCCTACGCTGAACCAACCCGGGTTTTGCGTGACCGCCACGCCCGGAGCCCCGAACTGCCCGCCGCCCAGATCCAGCGTCACTGCATACTGCACGCCTGGAACCAGATTTGCAAAGGCAAATGTGCCATCAGCAGCGACATTGACGGTTTGTCCCGGGAGACCTGCATTATTCACAAGCGTGACATCATAATTGCCGTTCACCGACTCGTTGCCGTTTTTTACGCCGTTGCCGTTGGCATCGGTGTACACCAGTCCGGTAAGCGAACCCAGGTGAACCAGCGTCATCGGTTGGGAAAGTGTGCTGCCAGCGGTATAGTAGAAAATCGGTTGGTTGGCAAGCGACCATCCAGGAGGGTTGTTTTGCAGCCGCAGGCGGTAAGTGCCGGGAGCGGCATTGTTGAAGGCAAAGTAGCCGCTGAAGGAGGCCACCGTCGCCGATTGCACCGCACCGTTGTCCAGATTTTCCAGCACGACCGTCACGTTGGCCCAGGGAGGAGTGCCGCCATTGGCTTGCAGCGTGCCATTTATTTGACCCAGGTAACGCAACGGGATAGCCAGACTGCTGGCACTGCCGTTGCTGACCGTGGCAATCTGTGGCTGGATGATGGTCACGCCCATGCCGTTTGGTGGTGTCACCGTCACGGCGTAGCTGCCAATGCTCAGATTGAAGCTCGCGCCTGCCGAGGTGCTGCTTACCGTCCCCTTGCCGGGAATGGTTACGGCCGCGCCGCTGACCACCGGCTCGTTGGCGTCGAAGTTGAAATCGCCGTCCATGTCCCAAAAAGGATGCACAGTCAGCACACCCGCCGGCAGCAGGCGCAGCCAAGCAAAGCCGCTGGCGCGCATCAGCTCTATACCCTCCGGGCCGTTGGGGTAGGCGGGCACGGTTCCGGCGGGTAGGGTGATCGGGTCAAGGGAGAGACAAACTGGCATGTTCAGCATGGTAGCAAACTCCGCCAGTCCATCGACGTTGCTCACTGCCTGGTCGGTGGTGGAGCCACCGGTCGGGGAGCACCCCCCGTAACGGCGGATGACGGTCACACCCGCCATGCGCTCATTTGCGCCTGGTTCGCCGTCGAAGTTCTGGTCGAGATATACCAGAGCGCGGGTTTTGCCATCTTCCGGCGGCAAGGCGTAATTTACGGTAACGGAGGTGTTACCACCGGGGACGGCCGTTTCCCGTTCCAGCGTTGTCGCGTTTTCGCTGCCCACCGGCGGGGTCAACACCACCGTGTAACTGCCTGTGGTCAGCGGGTAAAAGCTGTACGTGCCGTTGGCTGCGGTGTTGCGCGTGTCCAGCACCGAACCACCCAAATCTTGCAGTGTCACCGTCACGCCGCCAATGGCATCGTCGCTCACCGCGCTGAACTGCCCGTTGGCGTCGTTGTCGAAGAATACCTTGCCCTGAATGGTGGCGTTGAACTGCTTGATGTAGCCGAAAATTGCCGCTGCGGGCGGCGAGGTGGCATTGACCACCCGCTGCACGTTGAGCGGCGTGGTGGCAATTTGCCCCGTGTCCAGCGAAATTTCCACCTGATAGGTGTCCGGAGCCAGGTTGGGGAAGTCGTAGTAGCCGGGACCATAGGTGGTGTTGGGTTGCGTCGTGGTGGTCGTCACCAGCGTGCCATCCAGCGTGTACAGGCTGACGGTCAGGCCGTTGGCGGCGCTGTCGTTGGCCTCGTTGGCGGCTGTCTGGCGGCTGCCATCCTGGTTGCGGTCATAAAAGGCGTAGCCCCAGATCATCACCGCGCCGCCGGTGGGGTTGTAAGGATAAGCCACTTCGCGATGGTCACCATCTCCCAGCACCACCACTTCCTCGTGCACTGGCCAGCCGACTTGCCCGCTCACCGCCGGGTCGGGTGTGATGGTGATGCGATAGCTGCCGGGTGTCAGCTCGGTGAACAAACCCACCCGCTCGTCATTCAAGTGCGCCGTGGCTACTTCTGTTCCTGGCGGATGGCTGCCGCCCGCCACCACGGTCGCGCTGACCAGGCAGGGGAACGCCGGTCCGTGCGGCACGTTGGGCGATACCCAACGCTCGCAGCGAAAGCGGATGGAGCGTGGGAAGTTGTAGAAGAAATCGACCACCACGCTGGTGTCCAGCCCGATGACTGCCTGCCGCTGGGCTGGGCTGACGGTATAGTCGGCAGGGCTCGAACCGGTGTAGGGTAAAACGGTGTAAACGCCTGGATCCAGCCCATCGACAATTGCTTCGCCATTGCCATTGGTGCGAACGGACGTGGTGATGCCGGTCGTCGGGCTGATGATGAAGGCAGCATTGCCAATGGGCACAAAGGGGACAACACCGTCCAGGTAGCTGCGGATGCGCAGCCGCCCCTGGCGCAGCAGTATCCAATCCTCGGTGACCTGACCATTGCCGGGTACGTTTATCTGGCGCGTGTCCTGCCCGTCGCTGAGCAAATACTCGGACGGCGGTAGGATGCGCAGCAGGTAAGTGCCGGGTGGCATGCTGGCGAATGTGTAGACGCCATTAGCCGCTGGCCACAGTGGTATTCAGTGTTGCACCGGCCATATCCTGCAAAATGACTGGTCACACCCGGCAACTGGATATCCTCCGCCGCTGGTGATCGCTACCAATCACCTGTGCCGGGGCTGACGAAGCCGAACAACACCGACTGCACCTGCCCTGCGGTTACGGACAACTCGCCGGTGGCCAGCGTGGTCGGGTAGTAACCGCCAGGTGAGCTGGCACGCAGGGTGTAGACGCCGGGGGGGACGATCGCAAAGCTGTAGAAACCGTTAGCGTCGGTAACGGCCGTGTTCACCACACTCCCATTAGCCAAGATGGAAACCGTTACACCGCTCAAGCCTGCCTCGCCCGCATCAGCGGCGCGATTACCATTGCCGTCAGCAAAGGCACGACCCACGAAGCTGCCTTGTCCCGCTGCCGGCGGCAGCGCCATGCCAAAGTCCACCAGCGTCGCGCCCATGTCCGGGAGGGGCAGCAGGTAGCGGCGGATCGGTGGTTAGAACGTAATTTGGCAGGGATGCATTGAGGGTGTAAATTCCGCCAACGGCCGTATCAATCCGCCAGCTGCCGTCCACGCCGCTGCTGCCCGTTAGCGCCCCGCCGGGGCCATTGGCTCTGATGGTGGCTCCGCCCAGGCCCGGTTCACCTGCGCCTTGCCGGCCGTCGCCGTCCAGATCGTGCCACACCAACCCGCGGAAGTTGGGTAGGTCGGTGATGGTGACGACGGTGTTTGTCTGCTCAAAATTGACGCTGTTGTTGGCGATGACAGTGGCAGTGTAAACACCGGGTGCAGAGTAGTATGTGGTCGGTGATGCGTCCGCTGCCCGCCACTCCGTCGCCGAAGTCCCAACTGTAGCTGACGCCGCTACCACTGTTGATGCTGGCGGTGAAGTTGACCGGGAGTGTATCGAGGGTGGGGCTGTCGGAGACGGCCGTCAAGCCGCTAATCGCCGCATCTGCCAGACTGGTCTGCAGAGTGGAGCTGCGCGTTGCGCCGTTGACCGTCGCTGCGAAGTGATTAGACAGCGTGCCGCTGGCATTGCTGTTGACCGTTACGGTTACGTGTTGTGTCCAGATGCCGCCACCAGGGATGGTGGCGAACCACGTTTGCTGCCCGGTAGGGGTGACTTGGAGGGGGAGGGTGTTGGTGATGTCTGCTGTGATGGGAGCGGTGCTGTTGTTGCGCAACAGCAAGGTGTAGGTAAGTACTTCGCCGATGAGCGCCGGGGAAGGTGTGGCCGATTGATTCACGCTGAATAATTCGCCAGGGATGATTGTCCCGCTGCTGGCCGGTGTGCCAGCACCGGTGCCGGGATTGACGGTGATGGTGCCGTTGAAAGTTGTCATTGATCACATCCAGGGCGATGCGCCCGCCGCCGCCACCGCCGCCGGTGTTGCGCCCGCTGCCGCCGTTGGCATTCAGCAACCCGCTGCCGATGAGGGTGTCCGCCTCAATCCGGATCGAGCCGCCGGAACCGCCGCCACCGTCGCGTTGCTGGTCCTCACCAGGGCTGCCGTGGGTGTATATGCCGCCGTCGAGGGTCAGTGTCCCGGCTATGTTCATGTCACACGCGCCCGCCTCCTGCACCACCTGCGCCCAATGTAGAACCACCCCCACCACAGCTGTTGCTGCCGCCTGAGCCGAGATCAACCGGCTGAGTGGCCGAGCCATAAGTGCTGCCCCCGGCAAAGCCGCCGCCTGTACCCCCATAGCCGCCGCCAGAGCCGTTGAGCGAACCCGTCCCGCCTCCGCCCGGCCCGCTGCCTGCCTGGCATGTAGTCGAAGCCGGCGCGCCGGGATAACCACGCCCGCCGGTGTTGATCTGGCCGCCAGCTGCGATTGCGACACTGTTAGCCGTTAGGTCAAGAACTGGGTTGATGCCGTTCTGGTAAGGCACATGTCCTAAGCGCCCGTAACCGCTGATGACGACTTCATCTACCGTCAACGGTTCGCGGAATTCCAGCCAGGCATTCGGGCCGACCAGCAAATCCTGGCCGGCATCCATCGTCAGCAGGCCATCGAAGGCGCTGCGCAGTTGACCGACAGTAGGCGAGGATGTCCCGGTAGTCATACTGATGCTCAAGCCACTGCCCAGCGTGACCGCGGTCCCTTGGAAGCGCCCCTGGATTGCCCAGAGAGCGGGGAAACCAGAACTACCCAGCGCGACGTTAATCGCCTGCGTGGTCGAGACCAAGGCAGCGTTGCGAATATCGAAGTAGGTGAAGTTGTGGGTTTCGCTAGGAGTAACCAAGCCGCCATCCAGTGGGGTGGTGGCTTCGTTGGGCAAGATGGAGTCCACCAGCGGGCGATTGGCAATAATCATCTGCCCGGCGGTTTCGTCGGTATCACGCAGATAGACCGTACCGGCTCCAGAGGCGAAATCGTAATCAGCGTAGCCGCCGCCCAGTTCGGTTTGCCCGCCCTGGGCCGAAAACGTGCCGCTGAAACTGCTGTCTCCATAGTAAATGGCGATGCGCCCACCCCCACCGCCGATCTTGCGGGTGCCTGCGCCGTTGCCGCCATCGGCGAGTATCTGGCCGCTACCCGTGAATGTGGCGGCCTCCAGCCAGATGGAGCCGCCAGCGCCGCCAGCGCCAGGGATCACGCCATTGACAAGCGTAGCCCCGCCGCCGTTGGCGATGATATTGCCATCAACGGTCAGCGAACCTACTATGTTGAGATGCACAGCCCCGCCACCTGCGCCACCATCACCACCGGGGGAGCTGCAAAAGGCGTTGGCAGAGCAGCCCGCGCCACCAGAGCCGGGGAGTGTTGGGCGGTAGGGATCTCCGTAGGCTAAACCGGCTTGCGAAAAAACGTTTCTGCGCGGCCACCACCATACCCTCCATGTCCACCGCCACCACCAGTGCCATCGCCTATTTGGCCGCCACCTGGCCCTTCACCTGGATGGAAATAAGCCGCACCTCCTGCATAACCAAGCCCGGTGAGGTTTATGGCGGCGCCGCTCTCAATGAGAACATTGGTGGCAATCGCCAAATCCATCGTCAGGGTGGGGCTGTGGACAAGGGTGCTGCCAATTTGGACGGTCAGGCTGTTGAAGTTGTGGCTGCCGTTGATCTCACCCTGGCATCCACTGACGAGGATATCGTCGCCTTCATAGCTGTTATCGCCCACGTCGATACGGGCGTTGGGCAGGGTGCACAGGTTGACGGTAGCCGTCGGGGCAGCCGGTTGAGCGGCTGGTTGGGCAGCGATTGCTGTCGAGACCGCAAACCCGGTGGGGCTCAACAGGGATATAACCAGGATGATAGATAATAGACGGAATAATTGAGAAGGTGTTTTCATGGCTTGCTCCTTGAGATGTTTTCGAGCGATTGGGGGTTATCTTGCCAGCCAGTCGCAGCCGTCAACAGTGCGATGAGCCGGGGGATGGAATTGAAATAGCGCAGCGCCTCGCCATCTACCGCTTCAAGCGAGCCGCGCCAGGCTGGTTGGGAAGGGTTTGCATCGCCTTCCGCCCACACGCGCAAGATAAAGGCGTATCGTTGCCCGTTCATGTCACCATGGTAACAGGTGACTGTCGCGCCGTTATCTCAGAAGCAGATGTATGAAAAAGAGAAATGCGACATTGTTTATCTGAATGCCCCCTGAACAACGCTTTTATTCTATATCCGGCGGGACTATTGTGACAAATTGTGGGACGAAATTAATTTCACCCTACCGCCATTTCCTGCGACGCGTTGGCAAGGCTTCTCCTGAAGCCTGCAATACGGTCATGTCACGCAAAATCGTGCGCCGGTTGACGCCCAGAGCCCGCGCAAGATCCTCGTCGGTGGGTGAAGCGCCTTGGGTATTGGCTTCAATCAGCAAGCGGCGGATGCGGTGCTGGCGCAAGGCGGCTTTACCGTGTTGCCGCAGGATGATTGCATCGGCTTCGCCAGCATCCAGTGTCCAGCGCACAGCCACCTTCTCGGTATCCGTCAACGGTTTACCTAACGGCGCGTCGCAGCGTGCAAGCAAGAAAACCTGGCTGCCGGGGGCTTCGCCGGGCGTTGCTCCGCCAACAGGCAACTTGGCAATTTCGCTCTCGATGGTGCGGTGCAGGCGCACTTCGGTCAGAAAGGAGCGACGCGTATCCGGGTTTTCTATGGCGACAGCCTGGCGTTGAATTTCAGCATTGGCGGCGTTCAAGGCGATTTCATCCCCCAGGACAACGTAACGGGCGTATTCGCACAAGACTCGGTGGTAGCGCACATCACTTTTTGCCAATACTGCGTCTGCCAGGGTGTAACTTGCCTGCGCTGCCTGGAAATCTCCGGTGCGATCCGCGGCGATGGCGTGAAACAAGGCGCACACCACGTCGCCGAAGTTTTGCGCGGGCTGCCATAAGCGAACCGCGCGGCTCAATCGATCTACCGCTTTGGGGAGTTGATCGACAGCCAGGTAGTTGATCCCCGCAGCGGTCAGCGCAGTGATTAGGGCGCGCCCGTTTTCCATGCTATCGATCCCGCGTTCGATGATACTGCATATACGTCCGGCTGCATCGAAATCTCCAGCTGCGGTGTAGACGCGCAATCGCAGGGCGTGATACCAAATGCCTAGACCCGAATCGGGCGACACCCCAGCCTGCTGCGCCAATTTCAGTAATCGTTCGGCTGCTTGAATGGCTTCGGTGTGCTGACCCATTGCGGATGTCACAATGGCGAAGTTGTATAGTGGATCACCCAGGTTCCAGTTGTCGGAAAGTTCTTCGTATAGCTGGATGGCTTTTTGTAGGCTTGTTCGTGCCTGCTCCCAATTAGCCAAGCCCATGGCGACCTGTCCTAAGGAGGCCAGGGCGTGGGCGCGGGCGGGAAAGTGCCCCGAACGCAGTTCGGCAACCGCCAGGGCACGCGCGGCGCTTTCATGCGCAGACTGGCAATTGCCAGTTGCCCATTGGGCAAAAGCCAGGTTGCACAGCGCTTCGATGACCAGCGAACTGTCGCTCGCCGTATCGGCTAGCTCGACAGAGCGGCGCAAAAGCGGCATAGCTTCGGTATGCTCTCCCAGAGAATCGGAGAGATAGAAGCCTGCTGTGTTGAGCATAAGCGCTTCCAGCGCCGGATCGCCAGCTTCGGGAGCCAGGACAACGACACGCGAGATGGCCTCGCGCAAGGCAGTCATATCCGATGCGATATTGGTCAAGCGAAGGCGTGCTTCGAGCGCTTCTAGCAGGGCAGAAGTATCACCCAACTCGGCGGCGAGATGCTCGATCTCATCCACATCGCGACGCCAGGTCTCCAGCCGCGCCAGCAGGCGCAGGACGCGCTGGCGGCGCAGCAGCAGGGCTAACCGGTCGCCAGGTGCATCTGGCAAGTTTGTCAGCAAGGCGACGCCCTGATCGTAGTGAGCCAGTGCAGCCTGATAAGCGTAAGCCTGCACGGCGCGATCGCCGGCTCGCCGGTGAGAATGGACGGCATGCTCCCAGGACGCGCCTTGTTCGTAATGCCAGGCTAACACCTCTGGTGCCGCGCGCTCTCCAGCCAGTACGTTCGCGATCTCGCAGTGCAATCGCTGTAGCCGTTCTGTTTCGATGGCTTTATAGATTTGTTGACGGGTCAGGTCGTGTTGGAAGCGATAGCCATGCGGTGTCTCTTCGATCAAACGCGCAGCAAGTAACTCAGGTATAGATGTCACGACATCCCTTCCGCCGACAGCCTGCCACACGCCATGCGAAAACTCCTGACCCACAACCGCGGCAATCTCCAGAGCCGAGCGTCCAGTGACCGATAATGTTGCTAACCGATGGTCGATCAGCCGGGTTAACGATGGAGGAAGGCCGCTATATTTCGATTTGGCAGAAAGTGCCTCTAGAATGTAAAGGGGATTACCTTGTGTGGTAGCGTGGAAGGCTTCCAGGTGTTCGGGAGATAAAGTGTGCCCAAGTTCGCGAGCGAGGTCATCGCAAGCGTTTTTCTCCAATCCGCTCAGTTGCAGACGTAGTGGGGCCATTTCGAGATCGATGTTTCGCAGCGCAGACCAGGCTGTAGGGTCGGCTCTCAGGGTTTCTGATCGATAAGATAGTACGATGAGTACGGCGGAACGAATCAGGCGGGGAACAAAGGACAGTAGATTCCAAAAGGCTGGGCTGGCCCATTGAACGTCATCCAGGATAACCAGAAGTGGTGCGATTTCCCCCAAGGTGGTCAAGCCTTTATACAAAGCAGCAGGCAGGTCGGGCGATGCGACAGAGGCACTCATCTTTGAATGGGTGGTTGTTTGTCTGCCGAGGATACTTGGTGCAACCGCTTCCAGCGCATCGACGGTGGGTGGAGAAAGCTGGGCTTGCAATCGGGCAGCCCGCGGACCTGTGATGGCATTTTGCAGTGCTTCGTCCAAGGGAGCGTAAGGTGTGACGGCAGAGAGTTCAGTAGCCTTGCCCCAGGCAACGTTCACACCCCGCCAGATGGCTCCTTCGGCGACCATTTCTAACAAACGGGTTTTGCCCACACCGGGTTCGCCTTCTACCAGCACCAAGCCGCCGCGTCCATCGCAGGTGTTATCTACAGCTCTCAGCAAAGCGGCATATTCCTGCCGCCGCCCGACGAAGGATGGGCGCAATGCTTCGCCGGTACGCCTGGCTTCGTAATTCTCCCGAATGGATTGCGCCAGCGCACACGTTTCGGCAACTGGCTCGACGCCCAATTCGTCGTTCAGAAGAACACTCAGACGCTCGAATTCCGCCAGGGCTACGGCGTGACGATCCATCTGGGTGTAGACACGCATCAACCCGCGGCAGGCGGCTTCACTGAGTGGATCTTCGGTGGTGAGACGGTGATAATAGCCGAAGGCTTTGTCGATGTTGTGATCGTCTTCGGCGGCTTGCGCCAGGCGGCTTAATGCCACCAGGTATTTTTCGCGCAATGCCACGCGGCGGGGCAAAATCCAATCGGTGTAGATTTCAGGCAGCAGGTCGCCGTGGTAGAGAGCGAGGGCTCGATGAATAGCTTCTTGATCGCCGCCGGCTAGCAGGGACTCGAACTCCACAACATCCACCCGTAAATCCTGACCGGTATTCAAGGCTATATATTCATCTTGAATTTCGAGCCAGGTTTCTCCAAGGCTTTGGCGCAAACGATAGATCAGGTTCGAGAGGTAACGCCCGACGCGATCTGGCGGCGCATCGGGCCAGAACAGGTCCGCCAAGCGTTCGCGGGTGTGCTTGCCGGGGAAGAGGACCAGGTAGGATAACAGGGTTTGGGTGTTGCCGGAGGGGATGTTGATGACCCCGCGTTGATCTTCGATGTGGAGTGCGCCGAGCAGGCAGACTGTGCGGACTGGCAGTGATTGACCCTTCATACGTGCAAGGATAACACACCTGCTGTGTATAGATTAGTTGTGATCTGCAATAACATCTGTAGATAAATAAAGACTGTTAGCTTGTTTATAACGTATCTAATGTGAAGAAGTGCAACCCAATTATTGCATGTTATATCTTCTTCCGAGTGGGAGGAACTGGAAAAATTGAGGGTGTAATTGCACTGCGCAAGGTAGCTATCCGGCGCAGGGTATAAGGTGAGCGTCAGGCGAGCATCAGTCGATAGTTGTAAAAATCACGCCATTCGGCGGTCAGCTGCGTGAGATCGAAATCTTCGAGGGGGCGCGGCGGGGAAATCTGAACTGTAAGGCAGACCGAAAACTGCATTACTGGTCCGGCGAATCGAGCCTCGGGTAGGACGCGCTGCGACCCAAAGCGCCGGGCATATACCTTGGTGAAGACCGCGCCGAAAAGGAAGATCTGGGTCATGTAATACACGCTGACCAGGATCACCGCCAGGGCGCTGGCTGCCCCAAATGCCGAAGCCACATTGCTGACGCTGAAATAGATGCCCAGGATGCGCCCGGCTATGAACAGCAGCATGGCGGTGATGGCAGCACCCAGCCAGACATCTCCCCAGGAAATCTTGACCTCCGGCAGGATCTTGTACAACAGCGATAAGGACAGCATCGCCAGGATGAGCAGTAGGAGATTGTTGGACATTGTCAAGGGCAGTTCGAACCGGATAATTGATGCGAGCATATTGATGATCAGGTTCGTGAACGCCGATACCACGAACAGCAGACCCGCACCCAGCACGAGCACGAACGCCAGCAGGCGGTCCAGGACAATCTGCTTGGGTGCGTTGCGTTCGCTGATCGGAATCTCCCAGATGGTGTTGATGGCGTCTTTCAAGCTGGCAAACAGCCCGGTCGAGGCGTAAAGGATGGCGCCCAGCCCGACCAACGTGGTCAGCCAACTGCCGCCTTTGCTCCTTTCGACCAGAATGAATATCGCATCCTGCAGAAAAACGACCGTCTCTTCTCCCAGCACCTGTGCCATCTGCTCGAACAAGCGCTGCCCGATATCCAGGTTCTCGAAGAACATGCTGCCCACCGTCACAGCGATGAACAGCATCGGAGCCAGTGAGAACAGGCTGTAGTAAGACAGCGCTGCCGCCAGGCGGGGAGTCCTGCTCTTATTCCAGGCTTCCAACAGGTCGGCAAGAAATGGTTTTATCGAGGTCATGGTTCCCGGCAGGTAGGTTTATTGCTGGGGGATATTGTAATAGTTGTACACTGCCCTTGAAAGGTCGGCGATCAGATCGGAGGCCGGCTCCCAGACCAGCTGGTCCGGGTGGTGCAGGAATACTACCAGGACGTAGTTGCCGCCCGGTGTGTAAACGATGCCGGCGTCCCCGATGGTGTTGATGATGCCATTGGTTGACACCCAGCCGTGCTTGTGGGCGATCTGTGTCCCTTCCGGTATGCCGGCGGTCAGCAGGGAGGGCAGCTTGTTGTTGATCAGCAGGCTGATCATGGTCTGGCACTCGACCTGTGTGAATTCCCCTGGGAAGACGGCGGTCAGCGCTCCCCCGCCGGTCTGAGCGCAGTGGTAGATATCCTCCAGCAGCATGCCGATATCCGAGGCAGTAGTCTGGCTGTAGGGGTCTGGGTCGGTATTGATGTCGCTGCGCTGGTTGGCGGGAGTCTCGATCAGCGCCAGGATGGGCGACCCGAGGGAGAAATAACCCGCCAGGAAAGTGTTCTCCAGACCGAGCGCCTGCATATCCTCGCTGACCTGCAGCGGGGCGCGGTTGGGGTCGATCACCCGGTCCATCAGCCAGTCGGCTGTCTCGTTTCCCGACTTGGTGATCATCTCGCTCATCAGGCGCTGGGTCTCTGCGTCGGCGTTCTCTCCGATCCTGGCGAAGGTGGAGACCATGATCGGGATCTTGATAATGCTGGAGGCTGTATAGGCGATATCCGGCTGGACCGGAATCTCCTCACCTTGCTGTATGGCGAAGTGCAGCTCCTGGGCGCTCTGTAAGTCGAGCAAATAGATATCTGCTACGCCGTCGAATCCGGAGAGGTCGATAGTCTGTTCGAGAAGGACGCGCAGGTTCTGAAAAGCCGGTCTAGGAGGGTTGGTGCGCATTAGAGGCAGGACTACCTGGCGATTTTTGAGGGAACGCATGGCACTCTCGATCAGCAGCAGGGAGCCATCCGTGTCCAGTTCTGTGCCTTGAGCCCCGGGTTGGAAGTTGACCGTTCCGACCACAGGGCTGGCTGCAACCGGCGGCTGGTCGTAGCGCTGGGCGATCTCATCATCCAGGTAGGTGCGCAGCCGCTGTTCGGAGTAGGTGGAACGCAGCGGGACTTCGTCTGGTGTCGTAGACCGTCCCCATAAAAAATCCCAAAAACCCAACCAGAACGGCTGCAAAGTGCGCTCGAGATCGGCCGCCGCCAGCATGCTGTCCAGGTCGAGCTGGAAATCAAAGACAGATGGGCTGAGATGGATTACGGAATTGTTATAGAGGACTTCGACAGGGATCGAATAAGCTTCGAGCAGGCGTTGGGCTGCTTGCTGGCGGTCGAGACCACCGACCGGGACTCCCGCGACCGCCATACCCGCTGGCAGGTTAGCGCGCACGCGGCTGTAGCGTACCAGCTGCAGGGTAGTCAATATAAGGGCTGCCAGTAGGAAGAAGGCTGACAGCCAGCGCAATGGCGAAAAGATACCTCGACCTCTCACGAGTTGAAATCATACCATACATAGATGTGACCCACATTAATGTAGCCGCATTAGTATGGGTCCTATCTATGGAACCATATGTAAAGCCAGGTGAGTGCGGCGCAGATTATCGCGAGACTGCCAGCTTGACCAGCTTGCCCTGCGCATCCAGGGTCAGGCGAGCGTAGTGGTGGTGCATGTGGGTGGCGTTAGGGATGCCTTTGCTCAGGGTTACCACTTTGCGCGCCAGCGGATAGGGCTGGTGACCGGTGAGGTGGTCGACGGCATGCGAATTGGACTGAGCGGACAAGTTGGCTGAATATTTTGGATGTGAGGCCTCGCAATCGACGTGTTCATAGCTTAGAGTCAGCTCAGACCCGCTCATGCCCGGCAGATACCGCTCGACCACGCTCTTTACATATTCCTGGATATCTTGTGGTACCTGTCTGTGAGCATCCTCCTCATGGGCCAGGTCGCAGACGGTCTTTAGATTGGCCGGGGGTTTGGCAGGACGCTGGAATTTCTTGGCGGAAAATTCAAATCCGACCGGCATTGCCAGTGGGTCGCCGTAGAGGACAAAAGAGATCAAGGTCTTCTGATCCTCGCCATCCAGGTATCCCTGGCGGTTGTGCATCTCCCGTGCCAGGGAGATTTTCGCCCGCCGCAACGCCTCACCGGAGGGCAGCCCATCCCGCAGGTAGCTCCAGAAAGCATGTCCCAGGAAATCCGCTGCGATCAGCGGAGTGCTGATAGCGCCATAGCTGATGCAAGTCGATCCGATCACTGCCCTGGTACCCACCTGCAAGAATTTCAATGCCATCGCATCGTTGGCGGATTTATCGATGATATTCGCTCCATAGCAGGCTTCGCTAAATACAATCTGGGGCCCACGTCCGGAATTCATCAGGTCGAGCGGATGGAGGGCAACCGGGTAATCCTCACCGTCACCTATGATCCCGGGCAGCCCCCCACGACCCGGGTCACGCTGGCCGTACCACTCCGGGGCATCTGGCAGCCCGTGCAGGTTGAAGTACCCCAACCGTGCGGCGGGCAGGATCACCACCTCTTTCCCCGATCTGGCATCTCCTGAGCGACCGTCAGGTGGAGAGGTATACATTGCGCCCGGCTCGCCGATCGGCCGGAACACGTTTAGCGATGCCTGCCGCCAGATTGCCGCAGTATAACCGTAGCTTGGTCTCACGTAGCTGGGGAACTTGGTTTTGCGTTTCATCCAGTTGACCAGCCGCTCGATCCAGCGCCGGTACCAGGCTGCTGATGGCCTGTCGCTTCGCTGGCTCATGTGATGGGCTGTTACACCGCTGAGCGTGTACAACAGCGCCTGCGGGTTGGCTGGATCCTGCCCGCTGCTCTCCGGCAGCCGGCCTACCGGCCATTCCGGGATGAAGTAGTTTTCGTCCGAGGTGCCGTACGGGTTGTCGGACGGCACATCATCGTCCCCGTCGTCCACCGGGTTAGGTAGATTGTGGAAAGGTACCACATCCGGTCCCCCGACGATCAGCACAGCCCCGATCCTCTCACCGCGCTTTTTCAGGGCACTGTCCAGGTCCATCAATGCCAGTTTGAGCGCCCAGGGATCATCCTGGCGGTAGCCCGGGCGGTCAGCCGACTGCTCGAGATGCACCGGGTGGCGTCTGTCGCTGCGCAGGTAATTGGCATCATCGGCGTAAAATAGCAGCGCGCCCCACTCCCGCTCCCCCTGGATGGTGTCCACCAGGCGCAGGATTTCGGTCTCCAGCACCTCTGTCGTTTGTTTGCCAAACCGGCGTTCCAAGCCCTTGCGTGTTGTCATGACGACATATACCGGGAAGCGTCCATCTGCATTTGTCAATCCCGGGCGGTTCAGGCGTGAGCTAATGCGGTCCAATTCTTCCTGAACGGATCGGATTGTCTCTGCGGCTTCGGGAGTACGTTGTAGGGCGGGGCTTTCTTCTACCGCCGGAACCGTATTGTGCGCGGTAACCACTTCATGTTCCGTGATTTCGAGCGGGGCAGACGGTGTCTCTGGGACAATTTCTATTCTGTGTGGCAGCGCGTTCCAGCCAAGCGCTGAAGCTATCGAAGCCGGGATCGGAATGTCCAGTTCTACCTCCAGGCTAGCAGGCCACAAGTCGCGGTAAGGATGGCCCTTGCCCCACAGACGGTCAGCTACCTGCCCGGTGGTGTCTTTTGTAACCGCCTCGTGTATCAGCGCTACAGCCTGGTCCGGCTCACCACTGTCCATCAGTGCTTCTGCGAGGGATAAATTGCAGATCACGCAATCAGGCCAACGCTGGCGGTAGAACGCTGCCAGGCTGCGGATCATATGCGATCCGGTGCCATGTTCAGCCAGGCGTGCCAGCAGGATTTTTAGATGGATGACATCCACCAGCGGGCAATCCGGATTAGCCCCTAAAGCGTCCTGGATATTCGTTTCAGCTGCCTCAAGATTCCCTTTCTGCAGGGCAAGGCGAGATTTTGAGAGCGACCTGCTCCAGGCTGAGAATGTCTTTTCCCGTAAGATGGAGTGACCCAGACTGGCGCTGCGGATGAGGTTCAGGTTGCCGCCCAAGGCGAGCAGCCAGCCCACACGGTCTGCGAAGACGTCTCGTGCTGATACTGTGGCCGCCTTCTGCGGGCGTGCAGACTGCCAGATCTGTTGTATCGATTCGGCCTGGATCAGGCTTTCAACAGCCTCCAGGTATTCGGGATCATGCTGGCAGACTTTCTCTAATACAGTTACGGCTTGATCGGACAGACCGGCTTTGATCAATGCCTGGGCATACAGCAGGCTGACCGGTAAATCGCCCGGATATTGAGCCAGCCATGCCAGAGCTGCCTGGCGTGCGAAGCGATACTCCTCCAGCAGGAGTGCTGTGCGTAAGATGGTTTCGAACTCGTTGCGGTTGAGCGTTTCTCCCACCAGGGGAGCTTTGTACGTCGTTATCATCGATGATTTCCCAGGAGCCGAATTTTGCGTTCCTTGATAGTTCTCTTGCCGTGTCGTTTCCTCTTGCCTTTCAGCCAGCAATAGAAGGTTGGTGCCGGTTATGCACTAGGTTCAGCGCCACGACCGCACCTAGCAGCCTATGGATGCTGACATCCTCCGGTGCCAATTCAGACGCTTTGCGCAGCATCCTCTCTGCTTCCAGGTAATCTTTGCTCTCTTTCAATGCCAGCCCGGCATAATAATAAGGGCGGGAATCTGATGGGGCAACATCGATTGCCTGGCTGAAAGCCTGCAGTGCCTGGGAATGCTGCCTGCGCTGCTGGTGGACGTGACCCAGCTCGAGGTATGCCTCAACATATTTCGGGTAGTTGTCGAGCGCTTCCACTAATTGGTGAATCGATTGGTCAAGCTGTCCTGTCTGACCCAGCAGGCGACCGAGGTTGTAGTGTAGATAGGCAAGCTCCTCCTTGGTCAGCGTATCCAGGCAGCTCCTGCAGCGCAGTGCTTTTTGCGCAGTCTGGACGGCAGTCTGCACCTGTCCATCACTTTCCTGGATCTCAGCCAGCAGTGAGAGCACGCGTGAGTCCTCGGGATAACTGTCAGATAGGTCTTTCGCCGCATCAAGGGCAACTTTTACTCCTCTTGCCTTCTGGATGAGCTGGATATACTCGAGATGTAGCGGCAGCGGCTCTGATACAATGGGTAGCGCTTTCTCCAGCAGGTCGATCGCTTCCGCGGGCTGTTCCAAAGCTCTCAAAGCTCTCGCAGTAAGCACCAGTGCTTCGGGATTATCAGGCTCGATCTCCAGAGCGGTCTGGGCGCGTGCCTTGGCATCTGCCGGTTTGTTGACCTCCAGCTCCATGTCTGCAAGCAAGATGAGCGGTTTGGTGTGCTTCGGAGAAAGGGAAGCTGCTTTCTCGGCGCAGGAAACCGCCTCTTGCAGGTTCCCAGTCTTATGGTGTGCCTCAGCGAGCCTAAGCCATATCTCCGTATCACCCGGTTCAAGACTGGCAGCCATGTTGAGCAGATCGATGGATTTGTCGAGTTCGCCTCGCTTCTCGAATAGACTGCCAAGGACTTTATATGATCCTGCATGCTGTGGATCAAGCTGGATAGCCTGCTCCAGATGGGCTGCTGCGGATTCCGCTGCCTCGGCTGCATCCATCGCCGGATGCCGGAGGTACATTTCTGCTGCCAGGAACTGCCACCTGGGTTCATCCGGCCAGTAATCCAGCGCCTTTAGGATAGCCTGGATAGCAGTTGAGCGATCATCGGAAGGCTCATTTTGAACATGCAGCAGCTTCCCCAGAAGTGCATATATCATCGGTATGTCAATACCGGAGAGCATTCGAACGTGCTGATCCCCTCCGTGCACGCTGGAGGGTTTTTCATCAGCAGAGCTGTCTGTAGAGAACAGTGCTTCTAGAGCGCCCTGTGCTGCCACCAGAGCCTGGCGGGGCTTGATATCAGCCAGAGCAATCGCCAGATGTGCCAGCACAGCAGGGCTGTTCGCGAACTGGCTGGCGAGCTTACCGGCTGCGGTCATATCCCCAGATGCTTGCAGACACCCGATCTGGGCGACGATATTGTCCGGGCTAGCAGGCAGAGCTGCCAGATCATCCGCGCACTGTGCATTCGGGCAGAAGATGGCCGTGCCTCGCACCTGCCACTGCTTCAAGGCGCTCAGTGGCTGTGGGTTGGAGGCATCAGGCATCGCACCTACCCGCCTGTGCCCGGCTGGCTTCTGCCATTGGTGTACCAGGTCTTCAGCGATCTGGATAGCAAACTGATATTCCCCGAAAGCACCCTCGCTGAGCGCAGTTTCTCCAGGCGCATGGGTGAGGACATCCAGTGCCTGGCAGCTGCGCTGATATTCGGCTCGCAGCACCTGGATGCGCGCCAAGTGAAGATGGGGTGCCGGTTCATCTGTAGCCGTCTTGGCAATCTGGCGTGTGAGCCCAAGAGCGGTCTCCCAGTCGTGCAGCTCCTGGGCTGCTCTAGCCAGTCTGCGCCTGGCTGATCGGTCCCACACCATACCCGGGAGCATTCTGCTATCCGGGTTTTGGCTCTTCTCGGATGCGGGGCTGTCTAGTTTCTCCATTGCCAGGTTGAAGATGTCTCTGGTTGAAGATGCGGCTGTTGCCGGTCCGTTATCAGATATCATTGGAGTTTTCAGCGATCCAAGGCAGACCTGTAGTGCCAGCAGTCCAGGATCCTCCGGGTTGAGCTCCACCGCCTGGGCGATCTCCACAGCAGCCCGGTCATAATCATGCTCTTCTATTAACAGTTCTGCCCGCAGACAATGATACTCGAGCCGGTTGTCTGTCACGCATCCATCTATCTCGGCGGTTAATCTCCCAAGTATCTCGGAAGCACGGTCATACTGAAGCACCGCATAAGCCAGATCAGCCGCCAACAGGTGGCTGGTTAGCAGCACATCCGGCGGTGCATCGACTGACTGAGTCTCCTCCGCCAAATCAACTGCCTGCTGTGCGTGCTTCATCGCACGGGCTATCTCACCCATACTTCGCAGCACCAGCGCGATCCGGATGTGAAGGCTGGCATTGTTTGGATCGATTTCCAGGGCAGCTTCTAGGGCATCACTGGCGATCCCATACCGGTCCAGGCTGCCGAATTCCTGCCCATTTTCGCCGTCTCGGAGATTTACCAGCAGGTCTGCCTTCAGTATATACAGTTCAACTCGTGTTGGCTCCAGGTGGATTGCCTGTTCTAATGCCTGTAAACTTGCCAGTGGCTGCCCGGATTGGTTCAATGCGGATGCGAGGTCGGTAAGGATCTGGATGCGCATAGGGGTCTGGGTGAGGGGACCATTAACCAAGGTGGGATACTCCTCCAGGTCGTGCTGCAGGGCCCTTTCCAGGCAGGTAACGGCTCCGATAGGGTCACCGATCTCCAGCAGCCCCTGCGCTGCCTTATGCAAATCCTCAGCAGATGGATCAAGTGGGAAGCCTGGGATTTCCTCATCCCCTTCACCGATCAGCCGCCGAAAAGTATTATGGGCTGCCTCGGTAACTCCCAACTGCAGCTGGATCTCCCCCAGCCGGGTTAGGATTTCGGGCTGAAGGGTAGCCTGGCGGGTCGCCTGTTCAAGCGCGTGCACAGCTTCTTCGTGGGCACTGGGCAGGAACACGCCTGAGCGTCCCTGCAGATGGTGTGCTTTTTGTGCAAACCAGATCAGGAACTCGATATCCTCGGGTGCCAGGTCTCGGGCTAACTGTGCCGCTTCAAAGGCATTTTCGACCAGTCCAGCAGCATCATAAGCTTCTGAAAGGAAGCGCATGACGTCAGGACTCTCCGGACCTGCCTGGCTGGCCTCCTGCAAGGCCGCGACGGCGGTTTCGATCTGCCCGAGATCCAGGGCAACTTTCCCCAATCCGAGCCACAAGCGGATCTGCCAGGCGGGTTCCTGTGCTAGGGGGGTCTCCAGGGCTTTGCGGTAGGCGCTGATCGCTGGTACCAGATCGCCGCTGGCTGCCATAACCTCGGCACTGTATGCCTTAATCTCAGGTAGGTTTGGCGCGACTTCCGCTGCTACACCCAGGTAATGGAGTGCGCGGCGATAATTTTCATCCTGTACCGAGCCGTCCATGCACAGCACGCAGCGGGCGTAATCCAGATATGGCTGGGAACTGTTGGGTTTCGAAGCGATGACCGTCTCCAACGGCTGCAGGGCAGGATGCTGGAAAGCGGTGCTTGCTGTTTGCGGTGCGGGTTGCGGGTCGTCCAAGTCGAGCAGAAGCTGCGCATAGGTATAGGCAATCTCGACATTATATGGCGCGGTTTGGTAGGCTGTTTCCAGAGCATGATGGGCATCTTCGATATGTCCAAGCAGGTACAGGGTTTGCCCAAGCAGGAATGCCACCTGGCTGAGCAGTTGTTTATCCCACTGATCAGACTGCTCAGCGTGTACGACATGGAATGCCTGCCGCAGAGGGACGAGCGCCTGGGTGGGAGCGTTTTCATGAAGATGTGCTCTGCCAAGTTCGAGCAGGATACTAGGCTCATCTTGAGCTGCCAGTGAGGCCGCGCTCAGCGTCTCCATCGCTTTGGAGTATTCTCCGCTGTCACCCTGTATTCGAGCCAACGCCAGCCAGGGATGGGGGTTGTCGGGGGTATTCTGGGTTGCCTGTTGAAGCAGCATCAGGGCATCCTGTTTCTCACCCTGGTGGGCGATTGCCTGTGCCAGGATCGCGATCGCAGCTCCATCCTGGCTGTCTTCCGCGAGTAGCTGTTCGCAAATTTTGGCAACCTGTTCGATCTCACCAGCCTGCAGCGCAGCACCTGCATATTTGCGCAGCTCTGCCGCGGTGGGATTGGTAGTACGCTCGATGATCAGACCGCGTTCCGCATAGACTGGTTGCCAATCTTGAGCGGCCTCCAACTTCTCGACCAGCTTTGACCGAAGATCTATACGGTCGGGTGCCAGACCGACCGCTAGGTGTGAGTACTCGATGGCTTCATCCAGGCGCCCGCTGGAAGCTAATGCATCGGCCAGCACACTGCATGCTTCTACGTGATCTGGTTTGAGGCGCAGTGCAGCCGAAGCGGATTGGACGGCATCCTGGGGCATGGATGCCTCCAGGAATAGACGGGCGAGTGCTACGGGTGATCCTGGGTCGATATCTGCAGTAGATGAGGCATTGCTGAGGGCGGTGTTTAGTCGTTCCAGTGCTTCGCTCGCATATCTCCGGGCTTTAACCAACTGACCGGATTGCAGTGCCAGCTCCGACTGCGCGATCAGAAGTTTCACGGGTTTTTCGTTTACATAATCAAGAGCAAATGGATGTTCATTGACCCGCGCAACGGCTTTATCCGATTGGTTGCCATCGACCAGCGCGATCAAGAATCCGCCAAGGTGATCTAAAGAATCGGGATCGAGATGGTTTGCCTGTTCCCAGGCAGATAAGGCGCTCTTCCAATCATCGTCTTCTGCAGCCGCCATTGCCAACTGGGCGGCTACTTCAGCCTGCAGGTGCCGGGACATCCGGATGGTCTCGTGCAGAATCGAGATCGAGAAATTCGGCTGTGCCGCAAGACGGTATATTTCTGCCCGGAACAATAAATTTATAATGTGGTTATATTTGTCGCTCAGCAGAGTGATATGTGGGCTGGAAATCTTTTCGGTCTTGCTTTGCTCCCACCAGGAGCTTTGAAGGATATTCTGACCCAGGCTGACTGCCAACACAGGCCGTTGTACAAACAGATGGCGCAAGAGCGGCAAAATTTCGATCGGGCTGGTATGGTCCAGGATATTGCTCAGCAGGTAGGCCTGATCATGGTGGGGTGCGGGACTGCTCAGCATAGCGTGAGCCGCCAGAACAGGCTGCGAGTTAGACACTAATGCTGCCAGGAACTCCACCGGGTCATGTGACAAGCTGAATATGCAGGCGGCTGTGCTGGGTGATATCCTGCCCAGTTTATGCCCCAGACCATCCCAGGAACTGGCGACTCCCCACAGTTCGAGCAGCTCCAATGCCTGGATTCCTGCTTCGCCGAGTGGTGTAATCTCTGAATCTGGCGAGATCCCTTCGGTGAGCAGCTGGTAAACCTCGCCTGCCGTTTTGGTCTTCAAAAGCTGCAAGGTCTCGTGCGGGTCGGGATGACCAAGTGCCATGAGACAAAAAACCCCCGGCCGGTATGCTTCGCTTTGTGCCTGGTATATCGTCAGGACACGGCTGCCAAGCTCCCCATGCAATTCCTCCCAGATCAATCTGTCCTGGTGAAGACCCGCACATATCCAGGGCCAGTCAGATTCAGAGAATATGCGTTTGAGCTCAATAATCAAAGGTGTCTGTGCCATAATCGCTCCATATACTGGAGGGGTAGGTGGTCAGGGAATCTTGAGGGCCAGAAGGCTGGCTGAGACCATCAATACCAGACCGATAACGGTGATAAATACACCAATGCCGGCGGTTGTCCGAACCATGTCGTTCAGGGCTGTCAGCAGGTTAGATGCATTCCCGACCAAGCCGGCAATATCCTCCGCGATACCCTTTTGAGCCAGCCTGGTTGTCTGGAGTGCCAGCGTACGCACATCTTTTCCAGACACACGCACGGTAAGGATCAAGATACCGATGAATGTGAACGTCACTCCCATTAAGAAGAGAACGACGGCCATGAGTGTCAATATTTCGTTTGTCGTTACGATATCCATTGCAATCTCTCCCGGTTTTTACGGATTATCTCCTGTGATCACCAATGCTCCTGCTATTGCGAAGATGAAAGCATCAACAGTGACGGAAAGTCGCATACGATTCTCCCACCATTGCTCACCATACCCTGGAGGCCTGCGACAATCTGGAGAGGGGTGAGGTCGGTCTTCAAATTTCCCTTGAGCTGCTGGTAAATGCTCAATGCATTGTCTGAATCGAGATATGATTCTGGCGGTATGCGGCATATCTGCTGGATCAGGTTTGCCTGCGAGATCAGGGCTTCCTGGAGGTTGCCGGTCGTCGAGTGCAGGTCTGAAAACGCATCTGAACCGCTGGACTTTTCGGACTCCGGAGATTTTCCGGAGGCGATGCTGTCGATACCACCCAGAGAATCGATCAGTCCGATGACTGCCTGTTGGTCTACCACGATATAGTGATCCCACCAGATCCCTTCCTCTTCGAGGGTTTTTAGGAATTCCTGGGTTGGGATGCCTCTTCCGGAAATATCAAATGTCTCTCTCACCTTGGCCTTCGCCTCGATATGTATTCCCTTCTGGCCGCGCAGCACCTGGGGATAGATCGGCATCCAGGTGATTTGCGGCAGGTCCGGGATATAGAGGATTAACCAGACGCTTTCAAGAGTGGGAGAGAGTGCTCCCAACTCGTCGACCCCGATCAAGAGCACATTACGCTGCTGTTTCATCTCAGGCGGGTCAAGGTGTGGAGATATCACTCTCGCGATGGCCTCGGCAGGCAGCGGTGCATTGGAGTGCTCTCCTGTTTCGTATTCACCATGAATGTCCACCATCATAGGCAGCCGCCCACCGCTGGCAGCCAGGTGATCTTTCTCGAAGCTGTGACCCAACACTCGGCCCATCCACACGCCCACCACCAGGAAAGCGCCAAAGATCAGCAGAGACGGAAGCAAGTCTTTGGATTTCATGGCGATAGTGCCTTCCAGAGTGCGATCAAATTGAAGCGGGCGGAGGCATTTTCGCGCTCGGAGCTGGATGCAATGGACTGCTGCTTTGCCACGAGCTCGTTCATATAACCTATATTCGTGAGGGCAGGGTGGATCTGGACGTTGCCTTCACCCACGCGGATCAGGCAGCTGCGATTGGATTGATTCTGTCCGCTGTCTATCGGAGGGTTCAGACAGTCATGAAAAGCTGCTCCCAGATATAGCTGGGATTTCATGAGTTGGAGGGCATGCCCCAGCCAATTCGATTGAGACCTCTCCGTGGTCTTCTTGGCGCTCAATGGTTCGCTGGCAGGTCTTGAAGGATGGCTGAGGTCCACGGCAGGCCAGGAAAAGCCGGTAACCCAGATCAGACCCTCCTTGTGACCGTTCTGCAGCATCCGCTTGCGGATAAGCTCGTATCTGCGCAGTACGGTTTCACCCCCATCCCTTGGGAACTCCAGCGGATCGCCGTACATATTTGGAAAGCGCACGCTGATGACCGGCATCTCTGATGCAGCTCCTTCTTCGTACAGCTGCTGGAGAAATTCAAGTTCATCGATGTCATTCCCGGCTTTCGTATGGCTGACTGGTATTAGCCCTGCGCTGATCAGCACGAGACCATCACTGGTGCCACCCATGACTGCATTGGCCGCCTGTACCAGCCGGGTGTACGCGGCAGGATCAGGAGGAGCACCCCAGCCTGCTGCGGTGTTCGCTCCCGGGAAGAGCTCTACGGCCTTCAGCGCATTCGGATACAGGCGGATGAACTGGGCGATCAACCCGCCGGTGATATCCGGATCAGGACCAGCAGACGACATCGCCCATGAAGGGGCGTTGGTGATCGATATCAGCACCGCCATGTCCTGATTGCTGGCATACTGCATGATATGATCGATGCCTGCCAGATCGAGCGTTGTGTTGGATTCTGGCCACTGCGCGTTCCAATCGAAATCTAGTCCAATCCAGTCCAAGCCGTTGGCGGATGCCGCTTCCAATGCAGCGTCCACCTGTTCCCCCCAGGGATCGATGCGTGCCCCAAAACCGAAATAGGCGGATTGCGGCAGCCCGTTCCTGGCGTGCGTGTGCAGGGTCGCGGCTGTGAGAAATGCCAACTGACACAGCAGGCAAAGGCTGATCTGTACCAGACGGATAGAGCGGCGGTTCGAGTTCTGCATGGTTTAGATAATGGATAATACGCCGACGATCAGCCCAACCAGGAACCCGCAGAACGAGCACAGCAGAGCCATGCGCATCCCCAGCTGGAAGCTGTCTCTGCGGAAAAGTTTTGCTATAGTCGGCAGGATGGTGCGCAGCAAGCGGGACTCGCTTAACAGCCGGATGGTGAACGACCAGAATGACAGTTCCAATTGCATCGAAAGCTGTTTAAGATCAGGCATGTTCAGCCTCATTTCCTTGATATTGCCTACTGAGCTGCTACCGCGAGGTGGTCACTTTTTTGATATTGCCTTGATAATCCACAACCACTCGCAGATACCTGGACATAGACTTGTTGCCAGCTGTGGACTTGGCTGCGGCTGATCCTTTGAACGTCAGCAAGTAGTTGGGTGGGTCAGCCGCAGGTTTGCCCTGGGAGGTGGTCTGCAGGCGCACCTTTGGTCGGCAGCCTGCAAACTCTGGGTAGCGATCGTAGACCTCTGCCACTACCTGTTTGAGCAGATTGGGGTCCATTTCATCCAGCATATCGGACACGACGGCGTAGGAAAGCCGGTAGATCGAGGTCGGCGCTGCTCGGTGGAGCGGTGAGCGGCGCCGCGTTGATTTCTGTGCGGGGCTGCTCCTGGACTATCTGGTGGATGCCTGGCTGTTCAATAACCGGCTCGACGGGTGCGGGTCGGACAACTCTGGAAAGTGTCTCCTCCAGGGTGGGTGCTCCAAGACCTGTAATGATCAGTGTGACCTGTACCCTGTCTTCCAGGCGGTCATCGTTGATCACGCCGAGGACAATCTCCGTGTTTGCAGAGGCTTGCTCCTGAAGCTGAGTCAAGGCTGCCTGTACTTCGAACAATGTCAGGTCTTCCCCGCCAGTGAAATTGGCAATGATGCCGGCAGCCTGCCCCAGCTCGATCTCTTCCAACAATGGGTGATGCAGTGCTTGCTCGATCGCCTGGTTGGCTTTCTCAATACCCTGCCCATAACCGATAGTCATCAGTGCCCCGCCACCCAGCTTCATCAACCGGCGAACATGAGCAAAATCTACGTTGATAAGTCCGGGTTCAGTGATCAGCTCTGAGATCCCCTGGACAGCCTGGCGCAGCACATCGTCTGCCAGACGAAATGCAAGCTCCAGAGGTAGGTCCCGGTTGGCTGCATTCAGCAGCCGGTCGTTAGGGATTGAGATCAGGGTGTCAGTCTTGGTCTGCAGCTTTCCGATGCCATCCGTTGCATTCTTCTGGCGGCGACCCATTTCAAATGAGAATGGCATTGTGACAATAGCGATGGTCACAGCACCCAATTTGCTGGCGATCTCCGCTGCTACCGGGATAGCCCCTGTACCGGTACCCCCTCCCATTCCGGCGGTCAGGAATACCATATCCGCACCCGTGAGCGCGGCGGCGATTTCGCGGCTGCTTTCTTCAGCTGCGGCTCTGCCCAGGCGTGGGTCACCTCCTGCGCCAAGCCCGCGGGTGACGTGCGGACCGAGCAATATTTTCTTCGGAGCAGGGTTGGTTCTCAGCACCTGGAGATCGGTGTTGGCTGCAATAAATTCTACGCCGCTCATACCCAGCTCGATCATCCGGGTTACAGCGTTGCTGCCGCCGCCTCCCAAACCCAAGACTTTCAGCATGGGCTTGTGAATTGAGTTCGATCGAATTTGTGCATCTGTGGTTTGAAGTATTTCGCTCATGGTTCGCCTCGCATTATCTCGGTATTATGGGTTGCAGATAGTGGTGCAATACTTATGCCATCTCCATTCAAGCGCTCGACAGCGGCTCCCACACTGCGGATGCTCTCCAGCAGGCTGTCAGGGAATATTTCCTCATCTCCGAGCACAGTGACCCGGGTGGCCAATATGGCTTCTTCTTTGGAGAAGCCGGTGGTTGGATGGTACTGGCGGATAAAAGCCCACAGGTCATCCGGTGCCTGTTCCCATCCATCCAGATATGCCTCAGGCAGCAGCAGGTAATGGTCTATGGGTCGATGGGAGAGGGTTTGTATGCCATCAAGTTGAATATGGTTTAGTGCACCGGGGTTCTTCTGCAGGTGTCGTATGGCTGTCACGATGGGTAGATTGATCTCCGGAGTGCCATTGGGCGAGGGACGGAACCATGCCAGGGCGGCATCCGGACTGGCTGCATCGGCAGCCAGCAGCCACAGGTTGCAGGCCAGCACGTGAGCTGACGGTGGGGTGAGTGTTCCGCCGCCGGAATTGTTCTCGACGCTCTGACCTGCCATCAATCTGGCTATTGTTGCATGCAGCTCTGTATGCCGTGCCAGATCGAGGGAAGTGTTATCCCTTTCATAAACATCCTGCGGAGGGAAGCCGGCTGCCAATAGGATCATTGGGCGCGTGCTGCCAAGCTCTGCCTCGGCGATGGCCTGGTACCAATCCGAAATATAGAAACCAAGCTGGTCTTGCTGTCCCGCTGGGGCATTGTACGGTCTTGCTTTTGGCCAGCGTTCCGGTCCACCTGCTCCCCAATCAAGATCGTGCCTGTCCACCCAGGCGTAGGCACCCAGGACCAGGTTTTCTATAAGCTTATCCTTTCCGCGCCGCTGGATCCCTGCCAGGGCTGCACGCAAGAAAGCAGTATCCCAATAATCACCCCCTGGCAGAAGCGGTGGGAAGACCGGGGTCAGACCGGATTGCAACGCCAGGTCTGCAACCGGCAAAAAGATATCCAGGAAACGCTCTACCAGGTCATTCTGTGCCCAGCTGTTTCCCGGCCAGGACTTGCGCCAGTTTGGGCGATCATAAAGTGCTGCATAATGGACCCCCCACTCGGAATAGACATCGAACAGCAGCTTAAGGCTGTCAGTATCAGGCAGATGAGGGAGTGGGGGTTTAAAATGCAGCACCGGCTGGATTCCATCCTGGATAAGGCCGCGGATAAACCCTTCTGGTATCGCCCGGTCAGTTGGCGTGATGAGGGTCAGCCAGGATGCCCCGCAGGCTTTGATTTCTGGCAGCCAGGTTTGCAGATCGCTCTCCCGGTAATGCAGGCTGTCGTTGTAATAATGGAAACCCAATCTCGTGCTGGATCGTTGTGTATTCATCTCTTCCATCAGCTTCTCCGTAGGGTGGTGTACTCATTGATGCAAGAAACATACCATCGGGTTTCGTGATATAATTTTTTAGGCAAAAACGAATGGACGGAAATTGATTGATGAAGACCGAACGGATCAGTCTGCTTGCTCTCATCACAGCCGTAGTTTTCCTCATCACAGCCTGCAAGGGGGATCGACAGGCAATCCCAACATCTGAAGGCACATATCCGGTTGACCCCCTTGTGCAGGATCTCTACAAAAAACTGGGGGGACAGGCCACCCTGGGTCCGGCGATTTCACCGCTGCTGTCCGAGGATGGCAGATATTACCAGTACACATCTGCCTCTCTGATCGAGCACGATCCACAGCTTCCTGAGGACACACGAACCCGGTTATACCCTCTTGGTCTGGATATGGGCATCAGCGATAATCCACCGGAATACCCACCCGGTATTAGTGGAAGGTTTGTCGAGGGCTTCCTGGTTTACGATAAATTTGTGCCACTATTCGACCGCATGGGAGGGGTAAATGTGGTCGGCAGACCTCTCGGCGAGGTGCACTGGAATGAAGGCAAGCATCGCTATGAGCAGTATTTTGAGAATGTGGGATATTACTGGATCGAGGGTGATGCGGAGAACGCAGTATATCTGCTCGCTTATGGTGATTGGAAATGCGGCGATCAGTGCCAGAATAGTGAAAGTATCGATGCGAGCATCGAAATCCCGACCAGCTACGTAACGTCAATCCGAAATGAAGCGATATCTCTAGGTCTGGCATTTACCGGTCTTCCCCTCACCGCTCCATACCTGGGAGATGATGGTCGCGTGGAGCAGGTCTATGAGAACCTGCTCCTGGCGTCGGATATCCAGGCACCGGCTGCTGTGTATCTGCTCCCACTGCCTGAGCTGGCTGGCAGAATGCGTGAAGCACCGAGCAAACCAGACCCTAAACCGGGTATGGTCTTCGTTCCCATTGATGAGGACCTTGGATTTAACGTCCCGATCCCATTCGATGAGTTTGTCAACAAACACGATGGATATGAACTGGTGGGATTACCGATCAGCCACCTCTCGAGGTTGAACGGCAGCCAGCTTGAACAGTGCTTTGTCAATATGTGCCTGCAGGGGGTTTTACAGGTGGATGGGACTCTCTCAGTTACTCCCGTCGCATTGGGATATGACTATGATGACAAGAGCGAGATCGACGATGTGACCATCCGAACCTGGGAGAGCAAACCACTGGTTGCCTCGCATGAGGAGCAGGAGCTGGGGGTGATCGTACTGAGCGGGGGTGAGCCGGCTGAGGGGATCGCAGTTGAGATGGGGGTGCACCAACCAGATGGAAAAGAGAAGATATACCAACTCCCGCCGACGGATGAGCGGGGAGAGTTGATGCTTAAGTTAGACCCTATGAACGCTGAGAGCGGGACGCTGGTGCCTTACAAGGCATGCGCCCAACTGCGGAACCAGCAGCGCTTTTGTGTTCTAGATAGCTTCGTGATCTGGGATATGGGAACAGTTGAGATTACCCCCACGCTGCCGCCTTACCAGACTAGCTACCTGCCTTTCGTGATGAGGAATCTGCACCTGTATATGCCCGCTTTTCTCAATCACTATCTGACCTATATGCCCTTCGTGGGTAAATGAATAACCCTGGACCGATAGAAAGGGTCCCAGGCCATCAGCGTCTGGCAGTCCAGGTCACCTCCTCCACGCACCTCTAAAAATATTGACACCGATCCACGACTCAACTAAAAATGATGGGCTGGTTGCCTGGCGATAGTTCAATGGCTACCCACTGAAATATAGCTCAATTTAAGCCCCCAATTTTATAGTGGTTTGCTCGCGAATGACTTGATATTCGCAGCCATTTCGCCTGCCTCAGTGTATTCGTGTATAGAAAATCTTACATCGACTCGCCAGCAATACTGTACCATTCTTATACATGGTCCAACTATGGTATAGGACAAGCAGAGCGATTGGATGCTCAGGAGTCCAGCCAGTGTTAATAATCTCGGCTGATTATTTAAGGGATTTAGGCGTTAAAGAAAATATGTTAAAAGATTTGGGCGTTAACCTTAAGAAATTGTTAGGTTTTTCGTGCAAGAGATGTGCCACTATGTACAATCTTTTGGTATAATCGCAAAGGTGTAAAAATTGTTATCATCACTGTCTGCTTCAGAATCTTTTGCCCTATAGCAGGCAATCATTTAAACTTGAAGGGCTGTGGCTAACAGGAGGGATATCCAGGGAAAGCGCAGGCGGCCCACCGAAATGGAAGATATTGCATATGATGATCCATGACCGGGAGGGGCTGCGGCATCAATTGATTCAAGATCCAGGGTGGAGATGATAAGCTTGGGACAGAGATGCGTAATTTTTCCTTTATTTTATTACTGGCGATCCTAGCAGCACTGCTGGTATCCTGCAATAGTCTGGAAGGGGGAGAGCCTCCTGTCATTCCAGTACTTGTGGATTACCCGCCGGTTGACCCTTTGTTCAGGGAGTATTACGATCAACTCGGCGGAGTGGATGTTTTGGGACCGGCGATATCTGAGCGATTCCCCTACGAAGGATTGGACTGCCAGTTTACCTCTGCAGGGCTGATGGTTCACGACCCCCAGGGAGCGGACCTGCAGCGCTTCTGGCTGGCGCCAATCGGGCTGCAAATGGAAATCATTGAGCCCCCTGTGGCTCCCCCAAAGAACCAGAACGAAAAGTATATCGACGGTCACGTCATCTATGAGAAGTTTCTGCCCCTATACGAGCGGATAGGTGGCGGGCTGGTGGCTGGTAAACCGCTCACCGAGCTGCATTTCAACCCGACTAAGCGGCGCTACGAGCAGTATTTCGAGAACATCGGCTTCTATATCATGGAACAGGATGCCGCTGGCAAAGTAAGGCTGCTCTCATACGGCGCGTGGTACTGCCCGAATGATTGCACGAAGATGCCTGCGGAAGAACCCGGTGAGGTGGTCCTGTCCCACTCTACATCACCGGAATTTGCCATTGCCGTCAGCCGGCTTGGTCCAACCTTTACAGGCTTCCCGATCAGTGACGAATATCTTACCCCTGATGGGTACCGGGAGCAGGTCTTCGAGAACGTCGTTCTAGTGGCCGATCCAGACCAGCCTGGAGGGGTAATATTACGGGCGGTCCCAGAGCGTTTGGGCTATCTCCCCGAATCCCCTATTGAGCCAAGGGATCTCAATGGGATGATCTTCTACCCCACCCGAGGGGATGGTAAAGGCTACCATATACCTGAAATATTCAACGAGTACATTGCCCAGCATGGTGGTCAGGAAATATTCGGACAGCCTATCGACCAATATAGACCCATCAAGGATAACGTCTTCCGTCAGTGCTACCAAAATGCATGTCTGGAGGAGCATACCAACGTCGAAAGCTCTCTGCGAGTGCGTCCCTCGCCTTTGGGTTATCCGTACCGGGTGCTGCGAGTTGAACCGGTATATCCAGAGGCGATCAGCCAGAATGGGGATAGTGCGCAGGCCGAATCACAACCCGGTGGAGGGGACCAGGAATCGATCACGTCTTTCAGACCTTCCTCGGATCTGCCGGAGGGGGTTGCTCCTCCGACACCTGTCCCACAGTTGAGCATACAGGTCTGGGAAACATACTCGATGGTCGCACCGGACCAGTACCAGGAGCTCAGCGTGACGGTTTACCAGAACGATGCTCCCCTGAGTGGAATTGCACCCGATCTATATCTGACCCTGCCGGACAGAACCGTACGTCCATATCGTATGGCCGTCACTGGCAACGATGGGTACTCTCGTTTGGTCGTAGAACCGGTCGATGCTAAATCCGGGACAATCATTCCTTATGAAGTTTGTGTTTATCTGGTGGAGGAACAAAAGCTCTGTGTGAAGGAGAGCTACCTAATCTGGCAAGTGCCGTAAACCTGGCTTGCTAAAGCAGCCGCCCGTCTGGTCTCAGATCAGACGGGCGGCCATTGGTTAACCATGACCCAGATCAATCACAATCCCCATTCCGTTGGGCGATCTCATTGGGCAGGTGGCAGAGATCGATAGCCGCATCATCACAAAACAGCATCGCACGTTCGATCACATTGCGCAGCTCTCGGATATTCCCGGGCCAACTATGCTCCATCAATGCCTGCATGGCACGCGGGGTCACGTCAGTGATATTCTGACCCATTTGAAGGTTGAGTGTGCGCACAAACAGACCGACCAGCATGGGGATGTCTTCCTTGCGTTCACGCAGCGGTGGCAGGTGTAGGTCGACGACTTTCAACCTGTAATAGAGATCATCACGGAACTTGCCCTCCTTCATCAGCGCCTTCAAATCTCGATTAGAGGCTGCGATGACCTGCACATCGACACGGATCGTGTTCTCACCCCCGACACGGCGGAAAGTCCGGTCCTCCAACGCCCGCAGCAGCTTGGCCTGCATGTCCATAGGCATGGAGGAGATCTCGTCGAGGAAGAGGATGCCTCCGTCGGCAATTTCCATCAATCCGGGCTTGCGTTTCTCGGCACCGGTAAAGGCGCCTTTCTCATATCCGAAAAGCTCTGATTCGAGCAGGTTGCTCTGGATTGCAGCACAGTTCTCAGCAATGAAGGGCTTATTTGCACGCGGCCCCATGATCTTGATCGCCTTTGCCAATACTTCTTTGCCGGTGCCGGTCTCGCCGGTGATCAAGACCGAAGCCGAGGCGGCCGCGGCGCGCTGTGCCTGGTCAAAGACGGATTTCATCGCCGGACTGTTGCCGATAATGTGGTCGTTAGACTGGTATTGGGATTTTCTCAAGTGCGCCAGCTCCCGTCGCATGGCAAGGTTCTCTGCCGCACGGCTTATCGATAACTCCAGCTCGGAAAGCTGGAGCGGTTTAGTCAGGAAATCGTGGGCACCATTTTTCATCGCTTCGACTGCCATATCTATCTCGCCATAAGCAGTAATAAGGATGATTGGCGGTCGTGCAGGCATGAGGGCGGTATCTTCCAACAGGCTGGGACCATAACCGTCCGGCAGCTGGACATCGAGCACAATGATGTCCGCCTCGCCATTTTCGATATGATCTTTCGCTTTATCGAGAGTTGCTGTATCGAATACCTCATATCCTTTTGAAGACAGGAATGACTTTATATTGCTGCGGGCATTTTCTTCATCGTCGACAATTAACACACTGAAGCTCATACGCACCTCGATCAGATATTGTCTATTTCCGGCTGCAATGCAGGGATCAACACAGTGAAGACCGTGCCGCCCGGGAAGCTATCGACCTGGATAAGACCCTTGTGGGCGGTCAAGATGCGCTGTGTGATCGCCAGGCCCAGCCCTGTGCCGGTAGGCTTTGTGGTGAAGAATGGAGTGAATATTTTTTCCAGGATATCTTTGGGGATGCCCGGACCGCTATCGGCAACAATTACCTGTGCGTGTTTGCGCTTGCCGGTATTCTCTGATGCCTGCACCTTGACCGCTAATAACCCGCCGCTGCTTTCCATCGCCTGGAGCGCATTGTTGAACAGGTTGTCGAATACCTGTTCCAGAGCAAGCGGGTTGCCCATTATTAGAGGCGCGTCTGTTTCCACCTTGACATGGTGCTTGACATTGACAGCAGTCATCTTCGGGCGCTTGCGATCCAGCATCCGGCTGACCAACAAGCCCAGATCAACCGGCTCTAATTCATACTCGGTGGAACGAGAGAAAGCCAGCACAGATTTCATCATCTCTTCCAGCCGGTTGCAGTCTTGCTGCAGGCGGTCTATCAGCTCCTGCTGCGGATCATCTGGCTGCAGGTTATAGGCCATCAGCTGCAGTCCGGTGCTGATGCTGTTGATCGGGTTGCGCACTTCGTGGGCGAAGATTGCGGTGACCGTGCCGAGAAACGCCTGCTGCTGAAGCTGCTCGGTATGCATCTTGGCGTTCTCTTGCTCGCTCAGGTCTTGGACCAGTATGATAAGACCCTCGACATCCTCTTGATGGATCACTGGCAGCGTGCTCACTCGTGCCTGGAAAGTCTCACCGGAGCGGCGGTAGAGGCGCAAATTATCTTGATTGAGGGTTGGAATACCTTCTTTTGCCATTTCCAGAGCGGATTGCAGGCTTTCGGGGCCGATCAGCACATCCTTCAAGGGCTTATTCCGGGCCTCTTGGGCGCTGTAGCCTAGAGCATGCTCCGCGGAACGGTTGATCATCACAACTTTGAAGTCAGCGGTCGTAACAATCAAGGAATCCTGGATAGTGTCCTGGACGGTCTCCGTGAAGCGGCGGAAGCGTCGCTGGGCTTCGAGCTCAACGGTCAGATTCCCTACCTGGTAGAAGTGCTGGAGCACACTGTGAATGATCCTTGCCAGGATCTGCATTACAGGCAGGATATCGGCACCTGGGGGCGCCTGCGGATCGGCGGCGACCAGCAGACCGATTGTGGCATGTGGGTCGCCAATCGGGGCTGTCGCCAGATAGGTGTATCCGCCCGTCCGTGCCAGGCTATGCAGGGCAGCATGGGATCGAACGCCGGGCTCCCAGACCTCAGGTTCCTGCAGCTGGACGAGGTCCTTGGAAGGCAGCTGCTCCGGGAGATGTTCACCCGTGGCTGCGGTCCGGTTCAATTTCAAGTTCGGTCCATCTGCCTGGTAGACTGCCATAATCGTGGAGCCGGTCAATTCCGAGCCGGATTCGATTACCAATTGTAGGGCGGATTGCAGGTCTTCCATCTGTGGGGCAGTGGTTAAAGACCGCAATCCCTGCAGCAGCAGTTTCAGGCGCTGCTGCTCGATCTGGCGGTGGTGGAGTTCGCTGGCTGGTTGAATGCTGACCAGCAGCCAATGTCCCGGAGAGGCGACCTCCTGGATATCGACGTGCACTTCCAATAGAGTGCTGTTCCTTTTGACCAGGGTCAGGCGGAGCGGAGTATGCTCGAGCAGGTCCCCATCCAGGATTGAGTCCAAATCGAGGTTGATGAACAGGTCTTCCAGATATAGGTCAGTCAGCTCACTGCGCGTGTAGGCGCTTAACTCTGAAGCGCGCGTGTTTGCAAGGGATATCTGTTTATTCCTGCCATCCACATAGAGTACAGCGACGGGGAACAAATCCAGTATGCTGTTGATTTCATCTAGGTTGGAGCTGCGTGTGAGTCGTGATAGAGATGGTAGGGAAGCAGCAAGTCTCATCTCACCTCAATTGAGGCGTGCGCCTGGGTTGAAGACCGGGTATTGGCTCTCAAATGGGCTGGCAGAATGCCCTCCATCGCCCGGTACTTGGCAACTGTTCGGCGGGCGATTGGGTAGCCTTTCTTCTTCAATAATTTTGCTAATTGGGTATCAGTCAAGGGTTTGGACTCCTCGGCGATAATCTCTCGCAAGGCAGTGCGTATATGCAGGCTGCGGTCGAAGAATTTGGCCAGCGGGACAATCCTGCCGCGTGGCAGTTGAACTGCCTTGTTCGATACCGCGCGAGAAACCGTTGACTCATGCACTTCTAATTCCTTTGCCAGGCTGGCGCGAGTGATCGGATCGAGATGGGCATCACCGCTCAGTATGAATCTTCGCTGAAGAACAGCCAGACGCTGCATCAGCCTGACGATGGTATTGTCACGTTGTTGTATGCATTTTATCAGAAGTTGGGCTTGTTCCAGGTGCTTCTGCCATTCATCGATCTTATCGGTGGGTGCCTGGCTGAGCGATTGGCGAAATAAGGGGTTGATGCGCAGCTTCCCGATCAGCGGCGAGATGACTTCTACCACAAGGGGGGAATCTGGCTTATCGTTCAGCCTCGAGATAATCACATCCGGGGTATGGTACCTGTCCTGGGTAGGTTCGTTCGCCTGGTGGATATCCCCCCAATGGGCTCGTCCCGGATACGGGTTCAGGTTATCACCGATGAACTCAGCGATCTGGCGTGCTTTGGTGGTCGTGACGCCCAGACGGCGCCCGAGCTCCAGGTATTGGTGCCGGCTCAACAGGTCCATACCCTCCCGGATGGCTTGAGCAGTATGTGGAGGGATCGGATTATTCTCCGCCAGCACCTCCAGCTGAACGAGCATGGCCTCCTGCGGGGTGGGTGACCCAACTCCTACCGGTTCAGCGCGCTGGATCAAACTGAGCACCTCTACGACACGCGAGGGCAGCACATGGTGGTAACGGGCAATCTCAATAATTGGGATTTCGAGCAGGCCGTCTTTGTTCAGACTGGTTAGGATAAGAGCTGCGATCTGTCGGTTTTCCGCCGGCAGCTCGGGAGCGATCTGGCGCAGCACGTAGGTTGGCAGGTCATCAACAACCGCGCCGACCTCATCATCCGGCAGGTCATCCGGCTGCTGATTGCCTCGCGACGTGTAGAAATCCTCCCGCGAGGATACGAATACGATCGGTTCATCGGTTGACGGTCCCTGCGGGCGGCTGCAAATTGGGCAGGGGCCTGAGTGCGGCTGTGGGCGGTGGCAAGAGGGGCAGTAATGGTCTTCGATCAGCTCAAGGGCAGGGTTGGAGGCCAGTTCAGCCTCGACCTTCTGGTGCAGCTCAATTGCGGTCAGGCTCATCAGGGTCATGGTCTGCGCAAGATGCGCAGTTGTGATCGGACGCAGGGTAGCCGATTGGGATTGGGATTGAAGGATCATCAGATTGCCTCACATGGATACTATGATTATATCCTGTTGCAAGAAGTGTGCCACACAAATTTTGCAGTTAAAGTTTGGGGATAAGCGTTTTATGCTAAAATGCTCATATGCTGCGCTCGCCTCTGATCTATCTCTCCAAAGCAGATTGGGCACGTCAGATTGTGACACGCTGGTCATTCGCCTGGCGGGCGGCTTCCAGGTTCGTCGCGGGAGAGAGATTAGAAGATGCCATCGATGTAATCAATAAACTCAACCAGAAGGGTATCAACGCCACGCTGGATCATCTTGGCGAGCACACCACCAGCCCGGAGAATGCCATCCGGGCAGCACAGGACGTTACAGAAATCCTGGACTGCATCCATCTGGCAGGGGTTCGTTCCAATGTCTCGATCAAGCTGACCCAGATCGGTCTGTCGGTGGATGAGGAGCTCTGCCAGGCAAACTTGCAGTGTATCCTTCTGCGGGCGAGGGAGATTGGTAGTTTTATCCGCATCGATATGGAGGATTCGCCCTGGGTGGATAAGACCCTTGCCCTCTTCCGGGAGATGCGAGACACTTATGGATTCGATAATGTCGGTGTCGTTATCCAAACATACTTATATCGCAGCGAAGATGATATCCGCGCACTGGGCGAGAAAGGTGCCCAGATAAGGCTGTGTAAAGGTGCCTACAAAGAGCCCCCGGAGATTGCCTATCCAAAGAAAGCCGATGTGGATGCTAATTTCGACCGGCTGGCAAGTATCTTGATGGATTTTTCTCTCAGCCAGGGCAGCCCGGAGATCAGCCAGGACGGCATCATTCCACCGCCGCCTGCCCTGGCTACCCATGATGAGCTGCGGATCGAATATGCCAAAGAATATGCCCGTAAGATCGGACTGCCGAAGAAAGCACTGGAGTTCCAGATGCTGCACGGCATCCGCCGCGACCTGCAAGAGAGTCTGGCAGAGCAGGGCTACCCGGTACGAGTATATGTGCCGTATGGGACTGAGTGGTACCCGTATTTCACTCGCCGGCTGGCAGAGCGACCGGCCAACCTTTGGTTCTTCCTCTCCAATTTAGTTCGCCAGTAACTTGTCTTGTCAGGATAACCCCCCCAAACTCAACTTATCGTTATTAAGTTAAGGAGAGAACTTGCCAAAAAATAGGACAAATAATCCACGTGGGTCAATCCTCTTGATGGTCATAGGGGCAATATTGATCCTGGGTGCATTGGGCTGGTATTTATTGGTGATCGCCGGAGAGCTCGGTGGTGCTCCACCGACCTCTGTCCAGAGCAGCGCGCGTTCCGAAGATAATTTCCCGCAGATCGAGCGGATCAGTGTGGGAGAGGCGAAGACTGCCTACGACCAGAGTCAGGCTGTATTCCTCGATGTGCGCAATGTGGAAGAGTATGCTCAGGGACACATCGCAGGAGCATTGAACATCCCACTGCTGGATCTTCCCTCTAGGATTGGTGAACTCGATCCAAACGATTGGATCATCACTTACTGAACCTGACAGGCCGAAGAATCGAGCGCCCGTGCGGCGCAGTACCTGTTAGAGAACGGCTTTGCGAGAGCCAACCCAATCCGGAGCGGCTACCTGGCCTGGGTGACCGCGGGATATCCAGTAGAGCCATAAGGAGATGCTTATGCCCGACACGCCTGAATACCTGGCGGGACGACTGGCGGACGAAGGTGTGAAGACACTGGAGTTCTTCAACGGCATTTCCGCCGATCAATGGGATATCCAGGTTTATAGCGATGGGACGCAGTGGGCTTTGCGCCAGATCCTGACCCATTTTGTGACCAGCGAGGAAAGCTTCTCGCGCCTGATTGAAAATGTCCTGCATGGCGGAGATGGTTCCCCCGAGGGCTTCGATATCGATGTGTATAATGAAAGAAAAGTGCTTCAGCTGGCTGATATGCCCATCACCGAGAAAATCGAACGCTTCAATGGTGCCCGCCAGCGGAACATCCATCTGGTATCCGCTATGACGGCAGATGACCTGCTAATCGAGGGCCGGCATCCATTCCTCGGAGTGGTGCCTCTGGTGGATATGATCAAGCTGATCTACCGCCATAACCAGAATTCACCAGCGGGACATTCGCAGAAAGATCGGATAGAAAACCTCCGTATGCAGAACATCTGGCTGTTCATTCGCCTTTCCAGACCGCTATTCTTGTTAGGTGGCGTGATGATGTACGCCCTGGGAGGAGGGATCGCACGTTACCTGGGGATGGAGCTCGATTGGCGGGTGTATTTATTGGGTCAAGCCTGGGTGACCACACTCCAGCTTGCAGCCCAATATTTGAACGAGTACTTTGATTCACCTCAGGATCGCGAAAACACCAACCGGACACCCTTCACCGGCGGAAGCGGCGCGCTGGGTCCAGACGGGCTGCCCCGGCGGACGGCGTTGATGGCTGCATATGGCTGCCTGGCTGTCACTGCATCTCTCACCGTCTTGATCTTCAGCCTGGGTGAGGCCGCACCGGGGACGATTACTGTCATGTTGTTGGGGGTATTGGGTGCACTGCTCTATTCTGTTCCACCCATCCGGCTGAGCTCGACCGGCTATGGTGAGCTGACGACTTCGATCCTGGTAGCCAGCCTGGTGCCGGCGTTTGCTTTCCTTCTACAGGCGGGAGAGTTCCATCGCTTGCTGGCAATGAGCACATTCCCGCTGATTTTGCTGCATATGGCGATGATGCTGGCATTCGAGCTGCCGGACTATGCAGCCGATATCCGAGCCGGCAAGCGCACTCTCCTGGTTCGGATGGGCTGGCTCAGGGGCATGACCCTGCACAACCTGCTGATCTTGGGTGCATATCTTATGCTCGGTGCAGCTGTCTTTTTCGGGCTGGAATTCTATATCGCGCTGCCTGCGCTGCTGACCCTGCCGTTGGGGCTGCTGCAGATCTGGCAGATGAGGCGCATTGCGGATGGCGCCAGACCGAATTGGTCTGCCCTGACCCTGACCGGGATGGTGTTGTTTGCCGCAGCAGGCTATCTGCTTGCCTACACATTTTGGACTCGATAATATCTAAAAGGGAATAAATGCCCGAATTCCTTGAGCTCTCACCCCCACAAGAAGCGTTGGAAACCCTGCTCAGCCACCTGAATGTCGAACCTCAAAGCGAGCAGATCGACCCAAGGTTGGCCCTGGGAAGGGTGACTGCTTTGGCGGTAAGAGCCCCACACCCTCTGCCATCCTTCCCGCGCTCGACGGTCGATGGATACGCGGTCCTAGCCGCCGATACATACGGCGCTGGGGATACACTGCCCGCCTATCTGAAGGTAGCGGCTGAAGTGCCGATGGGTGCCGAGGCGGGGGTAGACCTGTCGTCTGGAAGCTGCGCCCTGATCCACACCGGCGGCATGCTCCCCTCTGGCGCTGATGCTGTTGTGATGGTCGAGCACACCCAAAGCGCTTCCGAGGACGAAGTAGAGATCTATCGAGCAGTCGCGGTGGGCGAGAATGTACTCAAAGTGGGCGAGGATGTAGCCACAGGTGATGAAGTCATCCCAGCCGGTGTGGAGCTCAGAGCTGCCGAGATCGGCGGGTTGATGGCAATCGGTGCAACCCGGTTGGCGGTCGTGCGGATGCCACGTGTTGGGATAATATCCAGTGGCGATGAAGTAATCTCCCCGGATGCGGAACTAAAGCCTGGTCAGGTGCGGGATGTGAATGCGTACACTCTGAGCGCACTCGTGCAAGGTTCTGGCGGCGTACCGGTAAATTATGGCATTGTACCTGACCGGTACACAGCCATGCAGGAGGCTGCCGCCCACGCGTTGGAGGAGTGCGACCTGGTGGTCGTCACTGCGGGGTCATCCGCCAGCACGCGTGACTTGACCGCCCAGGTATTCGACAGTTTGGGAGAGCCAGGTGTGCTGGTACACGGTGTCAACGTCCGGCCCGGCAAACCGACCATCCTTGCCGTATGCGCTGGGAAAGCGATGATCGGTTTACCCGGTAACCCTGTCAGCGCCCTGGTCATCGCCTCGCTCTTTGTAGTGCCGGTGATCCAGGAATATCTTGGAATTAAAAGGGTTCGCCATCGGCCTTCGATTACTGCCAGATTGGCGATCAACGTCTCATCACAGGCTGGGCGGGAGGACTGGGTGCCGGTAAGGTTGGTTGCAGCTGAGGATGGCTACCAAGCTGACCCGGTGTTCGGCAAGAGCAATCTGATCTTTGGCCTGGTGCGGGCGGACGGTCTGATGCGCATCCCGGCAGATGCAAACGGACTGGCGGCTGGAGAGCTCGTGCAGGTGATCTTCCTGTAGCCGGACGGAATCCTGTTTGAGAGAATCGCTATCATGGACAAACAATTAGGCTTGACGGTGTTAGAAGAATCCCTGGCAGTCTGCCGCCTGCCAGCAGGCTCGCCCTTTCCAGGAGATATATTTACCGGCGGGTTGTCTGCGGTTGTTCAAACGAAGGACGAGCTGTCTTTGATCTGCCGTTCGGATCGAATACCGAATGAGGTGGAAGCTGCCGCCGATGGCTGGCGGGCGATTAAGGTGATTGGACCACTCGATTTTTCTCTAACCGGGGTGCTGGTCTCTTTGGCGCAGCCGCTCGCCCAACATGGGGTGAGTATCTTTGCAATCTCTACATATGACACTGATTACATTCTGGTGAGGGATGACTCGCTGGAAACTGCAATCGCCGTGCTGTTGGATGCTGGGCATACGCTCAAGAAGGAATAATAATGTCCGTTTATCTGCATGACATCCCATTGCCAGAAGCTTTAGCTCGCCTAGAGGGGGCGCTGGCTGAAGCCGGTCTTTCTGTCAGCCTTGGTGTTGAGGCTATTGCTTTGGACGAGAGTGCGCTGGGCAGGGTGCTGGCACAGGCAGTCTTCGCGAAGATATCCTCGCCTCACTATCATGCTTCAGCCATGGATGGCTTCGCCTTACGCTCTGAGGATACGGCGGGCGCCATGCCGACCGCGCCAGTCACCCTTGTTTACGATCAACAGACGGTCTATGTAGACACTGGCGACCCGCTGCCGGATTGGGCGAACGCGGTTGTCCCAATAGAAAATACCGAAGCTCTGGATCAGGATGGTGGGGTGCATCTGGACTTGCGCCGACCGTACGCCATTCGCATCCGTGCCGCGCTGCCTCCCTGGCAGCATGTACGCCCGCTAGGCGAGGATATCGTGGCTACCGAGCTGGTGCTGCCGGAAGGGCACACCCTGCGGCCTGTTGATCTGGGGGCGATTGCCGCCTGTGGTCACGATCGGGTGATCGTCCACCGCTGCCCGAAAGTTGCGGTCATCCCCACCGGGTCTGAGCTGGTGCCGGTCGGTACACCGGTCGTCCCGGGTGACATTATTGAGTACAACTCCCTGGTGCTTGCCTCACAGGTGATCTCCTGGGGTGGTAGTGCGACAAGGCTGCCGATTATTCCGGACGAGTTTGACCGTATACAAGATGAAGTATTACGTGTTGCTGAGGACCACGATCTGATCCTCTTGAACGCCGGCTCATCTGCTGGATCGGAGGATTTCTCCGCCAGGGTGATCGAGTCCCTGGGGGAGCTGCTGGTACACGGGGTTGCCATCCGGCCGGGGCATCCGGTCATCCTGGGTATGATAGATAGGAAATCGCCGTCGCTGTCTGAATCGGATCAAGAGAGGGCTGGCAAGGTGCCGATTATCGGTGTTCCTGGCTATCCGGTATCGGCTGCCTTGACCGGCGAGGTGTTTGTCAGACCGCTTCTGGAACGCTGGACTGGGAGGCAGGTGACCGAACCTGCTCGCGTGAAGGCGGCATTGACACGAAAAGTGACCTCCCCGGCAGGTGATGATGATTATTTACGGGTGGCAGTTGGACGGGTTGGGGGGAGGATGATGGCTGCCCCACTATCCCGGGGGGCGGGAGTTATCACCTCCCTCGTCCGTGCGGATGGCATCGTGGTCATCCCGCGGGGTCCCAGGGACTTCCATCGGGCGAGCAGGTGACGGTAAATCTGTACCGGAAACCGGATGAGCTGGAGGCGACGATATTCGCCATCGGCTCGCACGACATATCACTGGATATCCTGGCGCAGTATCTGGCTGTCAAAGGCAGGCGGTTGGCATCTGCAAATGTAGGCAGTCTGGGAGGCATGATGGCGCTGCGGCGCGGCGAAGCCCATCTGGCGGGTTCTCACCTGCTCGACCCGGAAAGCGGTGAGTACAACCTGCGCTTTGTGCACCAGTACCTGCCAGGCGTGGCGGTTAGGATCATCGCCATGGTGGGTCGCCAGCAGGGGCTGCTGGTCATGCCGGGCAACCCAATAGGTATTCAGTCGCTGGGAGACGTGGCAGAGCTGGGAGCCATGTATGTGAACCGCCAGCGAGGCGCCGGCACCCGGGTGCTTTTTGACTATCATCTTTCCCGGCAAGGGATCTCTTCGACACGTATCCACGGCTACGAACAGGAAGAATATACACACCTTGGGGTTGCGGCAGCAATCCGGTCCGGGCGTGCTGCTTGTGGATTAGGTATCGCTGCTGCCGCTCAGGCACTGGAGCTGGATTTTGTCCCACTCTATCAGGAGAGATACGACCTGATTGTCCCAGAGGAGCATTACCAGAGCGAACTCCTCAGACCGCTGTGGGATGTGCTGCAGGACGGGTCTTTCCGCAGCGCAGTCAGCGAGCTGCCTGGCTATGATGTCGAACCGATGGGGACACAGATCGCGCGCATAGAATAAGCGCTTGCCAAGATAATGAAAGTACTATTTCAGGTAAAATAGGGGACATGAACTCTCCAAAAAGAAATCTCATTGCTGCCTGGAAGAATACGAAGATCCGTTGGGGTATTGCCGCTGGACTGCTGGTTTTCTTCCCATTCTATGCAGTAGTGCTGCGCAGCTGGCTGATCGATATCAGCTGGGGTATCTGGTTCTTTGTTGATGCCCTCCTGTGGATTACAGCCGGTGTGGTCGTATACTGGTATTTGGACCGCTCGGTAAAAATAGGTGAAGAGCATACTGGCCTGGCGGATGAGCTGGCCATTGCGCAGCTGCATGCCTCCGAAGCTGCCAGACGCGAGCGCATGGTCTACCAGGTCAGCCAGCAGTATAACCAGGCTGGTGATGAAGATGAGATCATCCGGCTTACACTACAGCTGGCGAACGATGCGGTCAGCGCTCAAGGCGCATCCTTCGTCCTCCTGGATGACCGGGCGTATCCCCTGAAACCGCTTACGCTTGGAGAGCTCCCCGCGCATCTCAGCGAAGATTGGCTGCAGTATCTGGCCTCACCGGCAGTCCGGCACCGTTGTTCGAACTGCCAGAGTAAGGGTCATGTAACCGCGGATTGCTCGCTGCTCGAATCCCCCGTGGTTGGGGTGGAGGGTATCTTCTGCCTGCCATTCGTGCGCGGTGAGCGGGAGTTCGGTATGCTCAACCTGTACCTGCCGGGCACAGATAATATCAGCCCGGAAACTCAGGAGTTCTTGAAAAAGATCGTCGATGAAGCAACCCTGGCGCTCGAGGGGAGCAGGCTGCGAAAGCGCGAGCTGAAGACACTGCAAGAGCTGCAGTTCAGCGCGTGAGCGCAGCGATCTTGAAGGGCTGATTTCGAACTTATTGCTCAATTTGAAAGAAACCCTGGAAGCGGATTATTCACAGCTCTCTATCCTGCCTGGCAGCCGGGTGGAACGGCCGCTAGAACTTCAGAGTGGGGAGCTGCCTGCAGGAGCCCAATCGCTGGTGGATGGCATTCTCCAGACGGTGATCTCCTCCGGGCAGCCGGTGCTGATTGCGGACGTGTCTGGGAATCTCGACGCTTCACCTGCCGTGCGAGCACTGATGGCAGCGCCGATGATATTCAGCGACGAGTTTGTAAGGGGTGCCATCTTTGTCACCAGCCGGCGGGTCAAAGCCTTCAACCAGCGCCAGCTATCAATTCTCCAGACCATTTCCAGCCAGACAGCTCTGGTCGTACAGAATGCCAACCTGATCGCGGAGCTCGAATACAAGACAATGATGGGGGAACGCGCTCGGCTGGCCAGGGAGATCCATGATGGTCTCGCTCAGACCCTTGGTTTTCTAAAACTGAAGATGGCTCAAATGAAAAATTACGCCGACCAGGGAGAATATGACCGCCTGGTCGAGACGATCCCGGTTTGTTATGATACCCTGGCAGATGCCTATCAAGAGGTGCGCCAGGCAATCGAAGGGCTGCGCATCGAGTCCAACGGTTCTGGAATGGAAGGCTGGCTTCGTCAAACAGCGGCAGAGTTTCAGGAGAACAGCGGTCTGCAGGTGCATATCGTTGAACCGGTCGAAAAAGCAAACCTCCCGTCAGAAGTTCACGCTCAGCTGATCCGCATCCTCCTGGAGGCATTGAATAACGTCCGCAAGCATGCCCGCGGTGGGGAGACATGGATTTCCTGTCAGGAGATCGATGGAGATCTGATCTTCGAGGTTCGCGACGATGGCATCGGATTTGATATTGAAGATATTTCCGGATCCTCCAGATATGGTCTGCAAGGCATGCGCGAGCGTGCTGAGCTGATCGGAGCCGATTTCCAGATCATCAGCCGTCCGATGGAAGGTACTGCAGTGCGCCTCAGGCTGCCGAGCACCAATGTGGAGGTAAAGATGTAATGCCGATCCGCTTGGTGATCGTGGACGACCATGCCCTGTTTCGCTCCGGACTGATCAGCTTGATCCAAGATATTCAGGGCTTCGAAGTGGTGGGAGAAGCCGGGAACGGGCGGGACGCCCTCGATGTGGTTGAGAAATCTAAGCCTGATGTTGTTCTGTTGGATGTAAATATGCCAGTCATGGGAGGCGTTGAGACGGTGCGGATGCTGCGCCAGCAGCAGGAATGCCGCATCTTGATGCTGACAATATCCAAAAGCGAAGAGGACCTGTTCGGCGCTATTGCCGCCGGAGCGGACGGCTATCTGTTGAAGAACGCCACGCCGGACGAGCTGGAGAAGTCGATCCACAACGTGCATAAAGGAGATTCGGTGCTCTCGCCGGAGGTAACCCGCCAGGTCCTGAAAGCGGTCAATTTCGATCAGACCCGGACGCCTGACTTTGGGTTGAGCAGCCGAGAGATGGAGGTGCTGCAGTGCCTGGCTCAGGGAATGACAACCGCCCAAATCGCCTCCGAATTGTTCATCTCTGACAATACCGTCAAGACCCATGTGCGCCATATCCTGGAGAAGCTCGAGGCTTCCAACCGTGCTGAAGCGGTGAGCAAAGCTATGCAGCTTGGATTGATCAATCTGGAATAGCAGCTTTCCCAGATAATAAGATTTCCATTCCTGAGGAGGGGTGATTGTAAAATCACCCCTCCATGCTATTTAATAAATCCCCCTTTTTGAAAGCGCTGGTGGATGACAATTTTTACCAAGTTTGGTAAATTATGAACGATATCAGAAGGCAAAGGAAACTCTTTGGCAATGCCTGAACTGGAGAAAAATCGCCCCCAACGTGTATTGATCGCTTCCAGCCATGCGCTGTTTGGTCAGGGGCTGCGCAGCTTGCTCCAGTCTCGCAAGCAGACCGGTGTAGAGGTGATCGGCGTCGTCTCCAGCATGGAAGAAGCGATGCTGGCTCTTGAAGCCCATAATCCGGACTTGATTATCGTTGACTATGACGATGAAGCGTTGAACCGGGATGAATTCCTGGCGCGGTTCGTGGAGGGGGAAAAGAAGCTCAGGGTTGTGCTGCTTTCCTTGAACGAAGCCCAGGAGGCGTTGGTTTACGATCGCCGCACCCTGGCAGCATCTGAGATCGATGACTGGTTGGAAGAATGGACATATGGTGTGTCCAGCGCTGACGGGGAGAAGCCCGATGATCCCGTGAGCGTCAAAGAAGATAACAGGAGAAACCCAATGAAGCATTTGATCATCGCAGCAATACTGGTGGTCGTCGTCGCTGCCGCACTGATCATTGGCATGACTTCAGGTCGATCTGCTGCCTGTAGCTGCCAGCGCCCAGGCCGAGCCAATCGATCTGATGTTCCGTATTGAGTTCACCGTAATTGCGATCTTGTTCTCGCTTATCGTCGTGTTGATGGTCTACAGTATTGTTGTGTTCAGGCGCAAGCGGGGGGACATGACAGATGCCCGCCATGTGGAAGGCAGCACGAAGCTGGAAGTCTTTTGGACTGCTGTGCCCCTGGCGACTGTGTTGGTTTTTGCATATCTCGGAAGCTGGTCGCTGGGCGAGACCACCCGGGCAGACCCCAAACCGCTGGAGGTCAATGTCGTTGGTTCCCAATGGTCCTGGCGGTTCGAGTACCCCAACCAGGGTGTCGTTTCCACTGAGCTGCGATTACCGGTGGACAAACAGGCTCTTCTGCATCTCTGGTCCACGGACGTGATCCACTCCTTCTGGGTGCCTGAATTCCGTGTCAAGCAGGATGCCCTCCCCGGAGGTGGTGACCTGACGCGGGACCTGCGCATCACCCCTACCGAGTTAGGTGCATATACCGTACGCTGCGCCGAGCTGTGCGGGCTGAAGCATACCTATATGGAGTCCCCGGTGATCGTTATGGCTCAAGCAGACTTCGATGTTTGGATTGCTGAGGAAGCCGGATTATCGGCGGATCCTGCTGAACGCGGGGAGAAATGGTACACAACTTACGGCTGCAACGCCTGCCACTCGCTGGATGGCACCCCGAGTGTCGGCCCGACCTGGCAGGGATTATTCGGCAGCGAACGGCGCTTCACGGATGGCAGCACTGCTGTGGCAGATGACAACTACCTCTACAATTCGATCCGAAATTCGGCTGACCAGATCGTAGAAGGCTTCCAGAACCTGATGCCTGCCAATGTGGATGCCGATTTGAGCGACGCCCAGATCAACGACATCATCCTCTTCATAGAAAGCTTGCGCTGAAGCCTAAGATCAGGAGTACAAGATGAGTGATATGACAATGGAAGAGAAAAAACAACCCGGATTTTTTGCCATCGGGATGATACGCGGGGTGCTGTTCCTGATCATCGGTACGTTGTTAGGGATGGGGATCGTCACCGGAGTGCGCGCTGTAATGGGGCTGCCGGCCTGGAATCCGGATGCAGCCTGGACTGTTGGTGCCATCTTTGGCACTGCGGCATTCATCTACGGCGTTGGCGCGCTCAATGACTGGCTGAAATGGGCCAACGGTGTAGAGACACCCGAACATCCGGAAGCGCCTAAATTCGGCGGTCTGGCTAAGTACTTTAGCATTTCCTTCGACCACAAAGTGATCGGTGTCCAGTATGGCTACACATCGTTATTTCTGTTCCTTACGGCTGGTTTGTTCGCCCTGATCTTCCGCACCGAGCTGGCAGCAGAGGGGATGCAGTTCATGGGCGAGAACACCACCATCCTGGGCATGAACGGCCTGAACTTCTACAACACAATCATGAGTCTGCACGGGATTGTCATGATTGGGGCTACCTTGTTGGGCGTTGGGGCAATGTCCAACTACCTGGTACCGTTGATGATCGGCGCTAATGACATGGCCTTCCCCAGGTTGAACGCATTTGCTTTCTGGATCAATATTCCCGGGGCAATCTGGCTGGTCAGCACCCTGTTCCTGGGTGGGTTCGATACCGGCTGGACGGGCTACCCGCCGCTGAGCAAGCTGGCGCCGTTAGGCATGCAGCTGTTCTTCTTCGGCGTGTATATTGTCGGGTTGTCATCCATCCTTGGCTCGCTCAATATCATCGTGACCATCATCAAGATGCGCGCGCCGGGAATGAATTATTTCCGCATGCCTATTTTTGTCTGGACGGCGTTCGCGACTGCGATCATCGGTCTGACAGCCACCCAGCTTATCGGGCTGTCCTTCCAGATGGTAATGTTCGAGCGTTTGTTCGGGATGGGCTTTTTCACCCCCTCTGAAGGCGGGAACCCGATCCTGTTCCAGCACCTGTTCTGGTTCTACTCACATCCAGCGGTTTATGTGTTTATCCTGACCGGTCTGGGGGTGATCAGCGAGCTGCTGCCGGTATTTGCCCGCAAGCCCCTGTTCGGCTATAAGTGGGTGGCGCTCTCCTCCTTCGGGATTGCCATCGTGGGCTTCCTGGTTTGGGCACATCATATGTTCACCTCCGGTATGGAGGCTTACTTGCGGGTGCCCTTCATGTACAGCACCCTGCTGGTGGCCGTGCCGACCGGGATCAAGTTTTTCAGCTGGGTCGCAACGCTCTGGGAGGGCAAGCTGAGCTTCGAGACACCGATGCTGTTCGTGCTGGGTGCCATTTCGATCTTCCTGCTGGGCGGTTTGAGCGGTCCTCCCAACGGTGTGGTATCCACCGACCTGCACGTCCAGGATACGTACTGGATCGTCGGTCACTTCCACGCCACCTTGTTTGGCGGGTTTGTCTTCCCGTTCTTCGCCGCATTGTATTACTGGTATCCCAAGTTTACTGGGCGTATGTACAGCGAGCGCCTCGGCAAACTGCATTTCTACCTGATGCTGCCCGCATTTTACGTACAGAGCCTGGGGCAGATGCAGGTCGGGCTGCTCGGTATGCGCCGCCGCATTGCAGATTACGATCCGAACCTCGGCATTGAGACATCGCAGCTGCTGGTCACCATCGCTGGTTATCTGATCGGCATCGCGGTGCTGATCGCTATCTACAATTTCGTTGTCAGCGCCCGACGTGGCGAGGTAGCAGCGGCAAATCCCTGGCGCTCTCGCTCACCGGAATGGCAGATCCCTTCCCCTGCTCCCGAGCACAATTTCGAAGAGCAGATCGAAGTGGTCGGCGAGCCTTACGATTATGGGCTCGAGGGGTCGGTGTTTGTGAATATGCATCCGGGTCATGCTGCGCCGGAGATGCCTTCCGGCGCCGTCCCCGCAGCCGCGGATTAAGGTAAGACATGGGTCATCCAACTACCCACCTGAGACTAAAAAGAGATTTGCAAAGGCTCACTTCTGGCAGTTGAAAATGTCTCCAATGTAGGACAATTTGTCAAATTGTCCTCCCTTTCATAGGAGTTAGATAATGGAAGATACTAAAGTCGATGAAAAAATGGAAGAGCAGAAGAAAGAAGCCTACCGTAAAGGTATCGCTATCATCATCCTGCTTTTCTTCCTTACCTTGAGTGAATACTGGATCGGTGTCGTAGCCTACGCCTGGTGGACCGCGATCCTGGCGATCGCCATGCTGAAGGCTTTCTTTGTGCTGCGCGATTATATGCACATCGGACGTCTGTTTGAAGCAGATGTCGAGGAGGAGGCTCAGGCATGACGACGCATGTTTCTACTCTGGCTGATTATTATCGCAAAACGGCGAACAACCGGTTAGGACTGTGGCTGTTCCTCGCATCGGACGCTTTCGTATTTGCCGGTCTGCTGGTGGCGCGTTTCTATTTGATGGGCTTCCAGACCCGCCCGGAGCTCAACCAGCTGGTAGGTCTGATCGTCACCGTTGTACTCCTGGTCAGCAGTTTCTTCATGAACCGGGCTGAGATCGCCGCTCGTTATGGTGACCGCAAGCAGTTCTTACGCAGCACGCTGGTCACCATGGTTCTGGGAATCGTCTTCCTAGTCGGTGTAGTGGGAGTCGAATGGCAGATCGCTCCTTTTGGACCCGCTGATGGGGTCGCAGGATCGCTTTTCTATACGATGACAGGTTTCCATGCCTTCCACGTGCTTACGGGCGTGGTTTTCTTATTCATCGTCTACCGCAACGGGCGCAAAGATCTTTATACTGCAGAACGGCACTGGCCGGTTGAAGCCTGCGCTGTCTACTGGCACTTTGTCGATGTAGTGTGGATCTTCTTCTACCCTGCGCTGTACTTGATCGGCGCAGCTGTCTTGTAAGGCTATAGCCTGGCGGGGAGGACGCCGGGGTGATTAATTTGAGAAGCGTATGAAATCAAAGTACATTCTGTTGGGGCTTGGGGTGTTGGTAGGGGTGGCGCTGATATTGACCGCATGGCAGTATATCCAGCTTCCATACACTTTTCGCGGCTCGCTCATCGACCCTCCGGTGCCAGCCGCGGACTTCGAGCTGACCGACCAGCACGGCCGTGCCTTTCGATTGAGCGAGCAAAACGGGAAAGTCGTTTTACTGTTCTTCGGCTACACTAACTGCCCGGATGTCTGCCCGTTGACGCTCAGCGATTTCAAGCGCATCAAAGCCGGGCTGGGCAGCCAGGCCAGCGATGTGCGCTTTGTTTTTATCACTGTCGATCCTGAACGAGATACAAGCGAGGTGCTGGGCCAGTACATGCAGAATTTCGAGGCCGATTTTATCGGGCTCAGCGGCGAACGCCAGCAACTGGAAGGCGTATGGAAGGATTACGGGGTCTACCAGGCAAAGCAAGAAGTAGGCAGCGCAGCCGGCTATCTGGTGGATCACACAGCCCGCACCTATCTTGTCGATCAGCAAGGCAATTGGCGCCTGACGTATCCGTTCGAGATGGGTCCCGAGGATATCACCCAGGATGTCCGCTATTTGCTCTCCAACGAGTGAGCGATTATGAAACCTGAGTACCGCCCATATCTGGTCAGGCTGCTGGTAGTCACTGCCATCTCCTTTGTTGCGATGGTAATCATTACCGAGGGGGCTTACCTGCTACAGCGCGATGAGACCGACCGAGCTCCGAAAACGATCCAGCTGATCGTGCCTGCTGGCGCAGCTCAGCGCGCCGCCAATGGGGAGCAGGTGGATGTCCTCCCGGAGAATATTGTTTTCGTAATCGGCGATGTGCTGGAAGTCGTCAACCAGGACAACACCGATCACCAGCTTGGTCCGATATGGGTGCCGGCAGGGAGCACAGGCAGTATTGTGTTGGAAGAGGCCAACAAGTTTTCTTACTCCTGTTCTTTCACCGCCAGCCGCTATCTGGGGCTGGATGTCAAGAAGCCAACCACCATCAAGACTCGCCTGACCGGTCTATCCATCTCTGTACCGACCACAGCGGCGTTCCTGTTCATATACTCGTTTTTGGTCTTCCCGATTAAAGCCAGGTCGGAAGTGAATGCTTCCGAGGAGAGTGCATGAACCAGACGCTGCAAGGTGTCCAGGATGCCGGGAAATCCTCCCGGACGACCCCAGAGGGAAATGATGTCGCCTCCAGGCCGGTGGTCCTGCTCATGTTCAGCCGGCGCTGGCTGCTGGCAACGGTGTTGGTCGTCATCGGGGTATTGATCAATATTCGCCTGGGGATCTGGCAGCTCGACCGGCTCGAGCAGCGGCGGGCTTTCAACAGCCGAGTCCTGGCGCAGATCGACCAGCCGGTATTAGAGCTGATCGGTGATAACCTCGACCAGGATTTGGCGAGCATGGAATACCGGGAAGTGATCGTATCCGGGATTTATGACCTGGAAAATGAGGTCGCACTGCGCAACCAGGTCTTTGGGAGCCGTCCCGGCGTCCACCTGCTGACACCGTTGCGAATAACGGGCAGCGACCGGGTTGTTCTGGTGAACCGCGGCTGGGTACCGATCGAGAACGGTGATTTCGAGAGCTGGGCCTCCTATCCGGATCCCGGACAGATTACCGTACAAGGGATGATCCGCGCCTCGCAGGACAGTCCGGATTACGGTGGGAGGCACGATCCCATACCCGCTGCTGGTGAAGCGCCTCTGCAAGCGTGGTATTTCGCCAACCTCGATGGCATATCCCGCCAGCTTCCATATCCCATCCTGCCGGTCTATATCCAGCAAGCCGGCGATCCTTCCCACACCGAACTGCCATTCAGCACGCAACCCGAGCTGGATTTGAGCGAGGGTCCTCATCAAGGCTACGCCATCCAATGGTTTACATTCGCCGCTATCCTGGGGATCGGCTACCCTTTCTTCATCCGCCGCCAGGAACGCAGGCGCCCTGTAGAAAGAAGCTCACCTCAGCCTGGTGATCACCGCAATGAGAAGTAACAGATGGTAGGGAATACAAGAATGACAAACACTGAGAAAACAAAACAGCCTTTTACTACCTTCCGACGCCTGGCGCTGGCCGCTGCGGTGGCATTTTTCCTGCTGATCGTGTTGGGGAGTATGCTTCGGGTGACCGGAACGGGCGGAGCCTGTCCGGATTGGCCAACCTGTTTTGGACAGGTGATGCCTCCGTCGACCCCGGACGCTTTATTGGACTACTTGCACCGTGCGACGACATTACTGGCAGCGGCTTTGCTGGTAGCTGCAAGCATCGCTGCCTGGCGTCTGAGAGTGAAAGCGGCACTGGTCAAGAGGTCATTGCTGTTTGCATTAATTGCCCTGGGGATGCAGATATTAATGGGCGCGATGATTGCTCTTAGTGGCGGCAGCAGCCCTGCGTGGTTATCCATCCTTCACCTCGGATTTTCCCTGGGGATCCTTGCCAGCGTGCTGGTGGCGACGGTTGCCGCTTATGCTCTGGAACGTGCGCCGGATAGACCTCTCCAGCTTGTATATCGCTCCTCGTATGGCCGCTTTTCCCTGCTTACAATAGGTGTCTTTGCACTGCTGTTGGTAGGCGGCGCGTTTCTGGCGACCAGCGGTCTCGGAGCTGCCTGTTCTGGATGGCCGTTATGTGGGGATGGATCGCTGCCAGTGACCTTGTCCGGCTGGTTCAGCCTTGGGCATCGCCTGGCAGTGCTGGCTGCAGGTGTAATGATGGGTACGCTGCTGTTTCGAACCTGGCGCACTCAGCGGTCACAGGTCCCGGTCATCGTGGCGACCACAGCGGCAGTAGTGTTGTTCTTCGCCCAGGCATTGTTGGGCGCCAAAATGGTGCAGGGATATCCGCCATATCTGACCGCCCTGCATGCTGCTACGGCTATTGCAACCTGGGCAGCTCTTGTTGTGCAGGCTGCGGCTGCCGGGCTGGCTGGACGCAGCAATGAAGACGAACGCGCAGAGGCCGCACTTCTGACCGGTCGCACGGGTCTGGTGCGTGATCTGCTGCTGCTGACCAAGCCGATTGTGGTGGCGCTCTTGCTGGTGACGACTTACGCCGGTATGGTCATCGGCGCCGAGGCGCTGCCTGCCCTGTCGCTGACCTTCTGGACCTTGCTGGGAGGTTTCCTGGCTGCTGGCGGTTCAGGGGCAATCAACCAGTATATCGACCGTGAGGACGATACCCGTATGCAGCGCACCCAGAAACGCCCGATACCCTCCGGCAGGCTCACTCCCGGCGAAGGACTGGCGTTCGGAGTGGGGATTGCGCTGGCGTCCTTCTACATCCTGGTAGCTTTCGTCAACCTTCTGGCGGCTCTTTTGTCGCTTGCCGGGATCATCTATTATGTGCTGCTGTACAGCATCTTCCTCAAGAAGACCACCGTGCAGAATATCGTTATCGGCGGCGGAGCCGGCGCGATCCCACCCTTGGTGGGCTGGGCGGCAGCTACCGGCAGCCTGAACATCCCATCCCTGCTCCTGTTCGCAGTGGTCTTCATGTGGACACCGCCGCACTTCTGGGCGCTGGCCTTGGTGCGGCGCAAAGATTATGCCCGCGCCGGGGTGCCCATGCTGCCGGTAATACGCGGTGAAGCCGAGACACGCTGGCAGATATTCCTGTACACATTAGAGCTGGTGGCGCTGACCATGTTTCTGCCCATTTTTGGTTTGGGTGGAAGCATATATCTAATCGGTGCCGGGCTGCTCGGCGTCTGGCTGCTGATGGCAGCCTGGAAGGTCTGGAAGCAAGGTGGAAATATGCTGGCTTGGAAGATGTACCGGTATTCCAGCATGTATTTGGCGTTCTTGTTTGTGCTCTTGATGGTGGACGCATTACTTTAGCGGAACAGACAGATTATGGGTAAGGAGAGAGGGCTGTAAGAATCCGGCCCTCTCTTATGTTTTTAATTTCTTGTAATACTCAGGGATTGAATTCCAGCCTGGGTACTTCCCCGCTAGTCAGGGCGAAAGTGGCGATGATCTGGTCGGCTTCGCTGATGATCTCGGGGGGAATATCAACGTCCTGATAGCTGGTCGATCCTGTTCCTACCGGGTCCAGGTAAAACACCAAGATGATGTCCCCGACTTTGATCCTGCCGTGATAAGCCACTACTTTATTCTTACCCTCGAAGACGAGGATTTGTTTTGGAACAGCCTGCCCGAGCAGGGAGGCATCTCCTCCGTCTATGAACTCGCCGGAAGGCATGCCGGTTCGGAACGGTTTAGGATCCTCGTCAGCCCACTGGTAGCCGATGAATATCCTGTAGCCCGGGCGGTTGAGGATCAGATAGTCGGGGTGCTGTTCGATCTTCCAGTCTGCAGGTGGGTCTATGGAAAACCCGTATGTTTCATTGACATAACCAGGTTGGACTATCTCTGCAGGATCTTCCTTGCCCTGACCGGGCTCGCACTCGCCGCGGTAGAAAGCCCACTCCTCGCATTGGCTTCCATCTTGGAAAATGCAATTCGCAGATTGACTGCCGTCAGCCGCAGTGCGGATTTCAAGCTGGCCTTCGTGCTGCTCGCAATATTCAGAAGCCGGGTTGGGTAGAGCAGCCTGGCTGGTTGGCTCGGTAGGGTTTGGCATGACCGGGTCGCCTGTTGAAGTAAGGGGCTCAAGGGTGGGGGATGATATAGGGGTTGTGCTCTCAACTACCGTGCAACTGGCAAGCAGCATGCCAAATGCAAGGATTAGGATGAAAAATTTTCGTGTGGATACCATCTCATCTCCTTTGTTCGCCTAAAGTTCTTGTTGCGAACTCAACTAAACCGTAGACGATTTCAGGCAACGAATAGTTCCAGATATCACAATTCATCATTGACAGCCGGAAATAACTATTGTATAATGAGTGAGCGCCCACTCATTATATGAGCACTCACTCAATATTGTTGAAATTGTTATGTTGGAGGTGTACAGAATGGTCGAATCTAACCAATTTACTCGACGGGAGCGCCGTGCAGCAGAGCGAAAGATGCAAATTATCACTGCTGCTGCCAATTTGTTTGCTGAGAAGGGTTTTCATCGTACAACCACACGTGATATTGCTGAAAAGGCAGATGTCTCGGAAGGCACTTTATATAACTATTTCGATAGCAAAGATGACTTACTGCTCGACATCATGGATATGCTCGATGATTTGCCATCTGAGGCAGACCAGCTCGACCAGGTGGCATCGCAGGATGCACGGGAGTTCCTTATCAAGATGATGAAGGGGCGTCGTGAGATGACAGACCAGTACCATCCAATGCTTCAATCTGTGTTATCGGAGATAATGGTTAATCCCGACCTTCGCCAAAGATACTACGATGAGCAGATTTCCCCAGGGATAATCTTGATTTCCCGGCACTTGCAGGAGCTTCTCGATAAGGGTCAGTTTCGCATGATCAATGTACCCTATACAGCCCGGATGCTCGTGGCATTGATGCTTGGGTTATATGTATTGGAAGTGCTGGGAGATCCGTTGGTCCAGTCTCAATGGGATGAATTATCCCAGGTTATCGCCTCTACATTCGTCGACGGCGCTGCTCCGCTTGGGTAAAGTGTTCAGGGTTTCCTTGTATAGAAATATGGGGATCAGGAACGAGTGGATGTGAAAATGCCTGGCTGAAGGTAGAAGATCATGCTGATCAAAAACTTACTGCGCCGAAAAACTCGCACGATTCTGACCATGGTCGGGATCAGCATTGGTGTTGCGGCAATCATCGCTTTGGGTGCGCTGGCAGATAGCCTGGAGGCTGGCTATGGCGCAATGCTTTCCGGCAGCAAAGCCGACCTGGTGTTGAGCCAGCCGAACTCGTTTGATATCAGCTACAGCTCAGTAGATGAGAGCATTGGGGGTGAGCTGGCGAACATGCCTGAAGTCTCGGCGATCAGCGGAATGCTGCAGGGGTGGAGCCAGACAGAGGGTGAGCCGTTCTTCTTTGTTTTTGGATATCCAGTAGACAGCTTCGTTCTCGACCGCTTCCAGATTATCGAGGGGGCGGCGTTGGACAGTCATGAAGCACGTGCGGTGCGCGGCAAGCCGGTGCTGTTGGGATCTGCCGCCGCGGAACTGCTGAAGAAGGAGCCTGGAGATATCATCAACCTGACCAACAGCGCCTTCCGTGTCATCGGCATCTACGAGACAGGCGATGCCTTTGAGGATTCGGCGGCTGTCCTTCCGCTGAAGGACGCTCAGGAGCTGGTCGGCAAGCCGCGCCAGGTCAGCGTTTTCTATCTGCAGCTGAAAGATCCCTCATTGCGCGAGCGTTTCGTAAGCCGGGTGGAGCGCAAGTGGCCGGATTACACTTTGAGCGGCATCGATGAGTTCGCCAACGAGCAGACAATGGCGGACATGCTGCGCGGCTATGTCTGGGCGATCGGTGGGCTGGCGATCGTGATCGGTGGCGTGGGGATGATGAACGCTCAGCTCATGGCAATCTTTGAGCGCACACGCGAGATCGGCGTGTTGCGAGCGGTGGGGTGGAGCGGTCGCCGCGTGCTGTGGATGATTCTCGGTGAGACATTATTGGTCAGCCTGACAGGTGGTCTTCTCGGCGTGCTCATCGGGTGGCTGCTGCTCTATTTGCTTTCCAACGAGACCATTCTCCTCGGGTTGGCAACGGCTACGATCTCGAACTCGTTGCTCATCCAGGCAGCTATCGTCGTTTTAGTTTTGGGCTTGATCGGTGGGCTGTACCCTGCATGGCGTGCCTCGCGTCTGCAGCCTGTTGAAGCACTGCGCTACGAAGGGGGCAGTTCAGGTGGTAAGGTGCGGAGGCTTCCGGTTGGAGGCATGTCTCTCCAGAGCTTGTACCAGCGCTCGCTGCGCACCCTGCTGACGGTAGGCACGATCGGTCTTACCGTGGGGGCAATTATGGCATTGGAGGGCACCATTCGCGGCATGCTAACTTCAATGGAAGGCGTGTTCGGTGGTACTGAGATCATGGTCCGGCAGGCAAACATTGCCGATACTGAGTTCAGCGCCCTGGATGAGCGCATCGGCGATAAGATCGAAGCGCTGCCAGCGGTTCAGAGTGCCAGCGGGGTGCTGTTCACCGCTGTCATGCTGCCAGAAGCGAACAGCTTTTTCATCCTATTTGGATACGAACCAAATGAATACGCCATCCAGCGATACAAGATTGTTGAAGGAGAACCGCTGACGGGCAACAGGCAGGTGATTATCGGGCGCACGATGGCAGAGGCGCTGAATCAAGGCGTGGGCAGCACGATTGAATTGAGCGGCTCGCGCTATCGAGTAGTCGGCATCTACGAGACCAAGGTCGGCTGGGAAGAGATGGGCGGTGTGATGACCCTGCGTGATTCTCAGATTCTTGCTGGGCGACCGCATAAGGTAAGCATGTACGCCATTAAGATGCATAACCCCGACGAAGCTGGGGAGGTAGTAAGCTGGATAAACGAGGAATATCCAGAGGCAGCTGCCTCATTGAGTGGTGATTTTGTCGACCAGATGCCGGATATGCAAACTGTAAATGCTCTGATCGGAGGCATCTCTTTCCTGGCTATCGCAGTCGGCGGGGTCGGCGTGCTGAACACCATGCTGATGGCTGTGTTCGAGCGCACGCGCGAGATCGGTGTGCTGCGGGCGCTGGGCTGGGGTAGGCGGTCTATCCTGGGGTTGATCTTGACCGAAGCCCTGTGGCTTGGGTTGATCGGTGCCGGGGTAGGTGTTGCCATCGCCTTTGGTCTGGTAGCTTTGATTGGCATGGAACCTACCGTTGGACCCCTGCTCCAGCCAGTCTGGGAGCTCCAGGTATTCGTGCGGGCGATTACCACTGCCGTGCTGCTGGGTTTGCTGGGAGGCCTCTACCCGGCGTACCGGGCAACACGTCTGCAGCCGGTGGAGGCCTTGAGATATGAATAAACACCATCTGGGGGAAATATGAGCTGGACGGGAAAGATGGTTGTATAGGAGTATGAAAATGAAAACCAGAATGATTTATTTATGGATGATATGGGGTGCCGTTCTCGGGCTGATTCTGACCTCTTGCAGCGTGCTGCCCGGGCAGGCGACGCCTACCCCGCAGCCTGAACCGCTGGAAGAGTTCAATCCAGTGGTGAGTGCCACAGGAGTTGTCGTCCCGCTGCAGTGGGCGCGATTGAGCCTGCCAGGGTCGGGGGTCGTGGAAGAGCTGGCGGTCAGTGAGGATGAGGCAGTGGAAGCAGGTCAAATGCTTATCAGGCTCCAAGGCAAAGAGCAACTGGAGGCTGCCATTGCAGCTGCCAGGTATGAGCTTGCAGCCGCAGAGCATGCGCTGGAGAAGCTGTATGAGGACCCGGAACTGATGGTTGCCGGCTCGAATCAGGCTATTGTTGACGCCCGGCTTGCCATACGGGATGCCGAGCGGCGGGTGCGTAATCTGAACACACCCTCCTCCGAAGCCAATATCGAGCAAGCCATGGCAACCATGATCATGGCGAAAGATAAACTGGACAAGGCAAAAGAAGATTACGAGCCATACGAGAACAAGCCAGAGGATAACCTTACTCGGGCAGGATTGTTGAATAAGAAGGCCAAAGCCAAACAGGATTACGATGCAGCGGTGCGACGGCTGAACAACCTCAAAGGTTCAGCAAACGACCTGGATATTGCCGAAGCCGAGGCAGATCTTATGCTGGCAGAAGCACAGCTTGCAGTCGCCGAGCGGGATTACCAGATGTATCAGGCAGGCCCTGATCCAGCCGAAGTAGCCCTGGCGGAAGAGCGCATCGCCAATGCGGAGGAGCAGTTGAAAGCGTCGATCGCCGCCTTGGACGATCAATTTCTACAGGCGCCATTTGCTGGTATGGTCAGCGAGCTAAGCGTCCACGCTAACGAGTGGATTGCTCCAGGACAGCCGGTGCTGACTGTAGCGGACCTTGACCATCTTCGTGTGGAAACGACTGACCTCAATGAGATCGACGTCGCCCGTGTAGAGGTCGGCGACAAGGTGACGGTCACATTTGACGCCCTGCCTGATACCGTGGTAGAAGGCATTGTTGTGCGCATTGCATCCAAGGCAGATGAAGGCGCAGGTGTTAATTACCCGGTAGTGATTGAATTAGCCGATATCCCTGAAAATCTACGCTGGGGCATGACGGCTTTTGTCGATATTCAGGTGGATTAAGGGTGAGATGGCAGGCGGAACGAGGAGTTGTCTGATGGCAGAGCCTACGAATTGGATTGTTGTCGCGCATGATCTGACCCGCGTCTATGGCGACGGCGAAGAGATCCGTGCCCTGGATGGGGTCAATATGCATGTGGCACATGGTGAGCTGGTAGCTGTCATGGGACCCAGCGGTAGCGGTAAAAGCACGCTGCTGAATATTATCGGTGCACTGGATAAACCGAGCGGTGGACAGGTGTTTATTGACGGGCAGGATGTGGCGAAAATCCGCAATAAAGACCGCTTCCGGGCGAAAACGGTGGGTTTCATGTTTCAGCTGCACAACCTGCTGCCAACCATGACAGCCCGGGAAAACGTGGAAGTGCCAATGATGGGGTATCTGGGACGGCGTGCCCGCCATGCGCGGGCGGAGGAGCTGCTTACGCTGTGTGGACTGGGGGACCGGATGAACCATCTACCGAGCCAGCTCTCAGGCGGTCAGCGCCAGAGGGTTGCGGTGGCACGCTCCCTGGCGAACAACCCGCCTCTGGTGCTGGCAGACGAGCCGACCGGCAGTCTTGATTCAGCTTCCGGGCAGGAGCTGCTCAAGCTGCTGTGGGATATAAACCAGAGCCAGGGAACGACCTTTATTGTTGTCACCCACGATCCGGCTGTCGCCCGCCAGACTCGACGAGTGCTGGTGATGGCGGATGGCAAGATTGTGCGAGAGGACTTGATCGGTTCCCCGTTAGAGGAGGACCTCAAGATGTGGCGGCACTCCGGTCTGGGTAAGCGCATTGTTGGTGGGAATAGCCAGGCTGTAGATGCTCTTGGGATATCGGATGAGCAGGGGGATGTTCTACGGGGATTGCTGACCGGCGCAGATTAGCAGCCCGTCAAACGATATCGATCCGGGTGCCCATGCCGCGCCGGTACCAGTCTCGATGCCCGGCGACGGGGGTTGTCCAGCGGAACAGCCACAATGCGTCACTGCTCGGCAGGTTGACACAGCCGTGGCTCATCTTCCGACCGAAATTGTCGTGCCAGTAGGTACCGTGCAGAGCGTACCCGTCTTTGTGGAAGAAGCAAACCCAGGGCACGCCCGGCAGCTCGTAGGCTTCTAGATCGCTGGTCAGCTCGCCGTCTCCCATATGACGGCTGGGCATTTTGGTCTGAACGTAGAAGCGCCCGCTGGGGGTATCGGTCGGTATACCATTCGGCGATGGGCCCTTAGTGGGGATCCCGGTAGATATTTTTGTATGCAGCACGGGCAAGGAGCTTTCGAAAGCCGTCAGGGTTTGCTCAGCCAGGGATATCTCGATCCGTTTTTCATCTGGCGGAGTGTACAAGGAAAGCGGTGTTATCTCTTCTGCAGCGAGAGGGCGGATGTGGGGAGTAGGAATATAGAAATGCACGTGTAGTAGATCATCCGTCAAGCGGTACCAGGGCTCGCCATCCGGACCTTCGTCGATGCCGGTAATCCAGAAGATCGATTGGTAATACAGCCGGTAGAGTGGCTGCCAGCGGTCTGAACGGATGCGGCGAAGCGAATCGGTATAGGGTACGGTGATCTCGCCCAGGCGGCCGCGCTCGGGGATAGATTTCAAGGTACCGGCGTTCTCGTAAGCCTGCTCGACGCGCTGCACGTATGCACTGTGAATGAAGCCATCCGATAGCTCATACCAGCGCCGGTGGTACCCAGCACCTTTGCCCGAAATTAACTCCCCATTCAGGTTGATCAGCTCATCCCTGCGCAATAAGCCCAGCCGCGGGCTGTTGAAATCCGGCTGGCTGTAAACATAGATTGCAGAAGTCGTAATCCGTCCGCGCCCAATCGGAGCCGGCAGGATTTGCTTGTCTTGTGGAGGTAGGATACCGGATGGTCTTGTGGTCAGTGCCAGAGCGCCCACACCGCTCATCTGTAAGAATTCCCGCCTGGAGAGTTGTGAGGATTTCATTGCAGCCTGTTAGCTTATTCCAAGACGCGCACGCAGCGGGTCTCCAACAGCCTCATCCGCTGCCGCTGACCAGCACGATCTCCGAAATTTCTGGTGGGCAATTGTAGCGGACCGGAACGCTGATCACGCCCACACCTGGGCTGGTATACAGCCACAGATCACCGACTTGAAATAACCCCAGATTGTACTTCTTCCCCAGATGGGGTGCAATGATCGGCTTGCCGTTGAAACGGACCTGACCACCATGCGTGTGTCCCGCCAGCATCAAAGATACCCTTGGGTCATAGGCGTATTGGTCTGCCAGGTCCGGCTCGTGGAGCAGCATGACCGTAGGTGTGTTCTCCGGTAGTCCTTTATAAGCAGCATCCAGGTCCGCATGCCCGCTCCAGCCATCGTCCAGCCCGACCAGGTTGATGGACTCGCGGCCATCCGTAAGCTGCACGCCGTTGTTGAGCATGACGGGGATCCGTGATTCACGTAAGCCCTGCTTGACCATCTCGACATCCGCCCATATGTCATGGTTACCGACCACGGCGAAAATGCCATGCCGGGCGTTCAGACCTGCCAATATCGGAGCCAGATCGAATATGGCGTCTTCCTCTTGCCAAACGTAATCTCCGAGAAATACACCCAGATCAGGCTTTAATTCGTTCGCCAAATCGACGCATTTGCGCATCAGCTCTGGGCGGGCATAGGGGTATAAATGAAAGTCGGTCATAGCGACGATCCGGAAGCCGTTGAAAGCATCCGGAAGGCCGCGGATAGGCACTTTTATCGTTTTTACAATCGGGTGGTTGAGCTCGTTGTTGGCGATCAGATAAATGGAAGGGGTTGCGATCAACCCTGCGATCGCTGCGGTGCTGAATTTGATGAACTGCCGGCGTGAGTATCTCAACATCTCAGCTGATCTCGACCAGCGTACCGTTTCCCCGCCGTTCCCAATCGGTTTGTGATTCGATGGGTACCTTGAACACCGGTGTCGACCAGCGGAACAACCACTTCGCATCCTCATTCTTCATGTTGACGCAGCCATGGCTCATCTGTATGCCAAAATTGTTGTGCCAGTATGTTCCGTGCAGCGCATAACCGCCCGGGTTGAGGAAGAAACAGGTCCAGGGTACGCCCGGCAGGGAAAACCCACCTACAGCATCGGGATTGCCGGAGACGCTGCCCATGTGCTTGTTGGGCATTTTGGAAAAGATGCGATGCCGTCCGGGTGGAGTGGCAGAAGGCAGGTCTTCAGGTGAGGACAGCCGGCTGGGTATGCCTGAAGATATCTTGGCTTTATAGACCTCTCGATCGTACTCGAAGGCAGTGAAAGTCTGCTCCCGGATCGATACCTCGATCCGCTTTTCATGATCGGGCACATTGGGAGAGATGGGTCTCAGCTCTTCGTCGGCGATGGGTCGCAGGTGAGTCGCTGGCACGAAATATTTCAGACTGGAGTCCAGCTCGGATGTCACCAGATACCAGGCTCCGCCGTCCGGTCCTTCGTCGATGCTGGTGGCCCAGTGGGTAGTCTGGTAGTACAGCCGTTCACCCTTCCACGGCTGCCAGCCCTCCCAGACGTTGTACTGGAATGCGGTGCTGAACGGAACGGTCACCTCGCATAGCTGTCCGGCTTCAGGGACGCTGCTCAATACCGAATTGTGGTTTATTTTCACGATCTGTAGGAACCTGCTGTGCAGGTAGCCGCCCCACACCCGGTACCAAAGCGGATTATAAGCTGGACCGAACTGCAATTCAGTCTCGTAATAGATGTGGATAATTTGGTCGCGGTAGCGCTTGCCGATGATCTGGCTGTCATCGCGGGGTAGACTGTACAGGTCGATCTCATCCACTGTGACCCGGGCGATCAAACCATGATCATATTCACCTGGACGCGGAAAATCCGAGCCGAAGGCAAGCGCCCCCAGTCCCAACCCGCTCATTTTTAGGAATCCTCTCCGGGTCAGATGTTCAGGCATTGTGGCGATTATAACCGAACAGTAAGGGAGCTAACGCTCGCGATGGCAATATTAACTGTTTTTTAAGTAATATTGCATAAATAAAAGTTATGTGGTAACATGTGGTTGCGAGCGTCCGGGTGCCCCCCTCACCCGGGCGTTCGCATTTAAAAACTCTGTCCCGGATGATATAACACCCGGGACAACTCCAATCTGCTGTCGGGGCGCTGGGATTTGAACCCAGGGCCTCTTGCACCCCATGCAAGCGCGCTAGCCGGTCTGCGCCACGCCCCGTCCTGGCGAAAGGTATTCTACTTCACGGGGAGTAAGTTGTCAATGAAGGCGCTATGCGGCTGCCAAATGCGCCAATGAGGATATGCCCGTTCGGAACCTGTGGTGTCTTTCTGCGGTTATAATCAACAATTGGCGTGGCAGAGAGGGATATCGGAATCCAAAAGACAAATGCTAATGGGGTGTATCTGTTGCACGTAATGAAGTGGCTTGCTGCGATACTGCTGATCGTCATCCTGGCAGGCTGCAGCTCTACCGGATCGGATCTGGTCCCAGGCACACCTGTACGCGGTGGTGTATCAGCCACCCAGATCATTACCATGACACCCAATCCCCTGCCAACTAGCACGCGAACACAAGCTCTCACACCAGTGCCCGAAGGCTCGCTGATCGCCCAGGTTGAAGGGACACCCGTTGTTATCGCCCCGACCCGGGTCCCTACCCAGCCTGCTGCAATCCAGGTTTGCTCCCCGCTTACGATCCACCCTCTGGAAGAGCTGCCCGAGATTATCTCAGACCCTTACCGCCCGCCGCCGCCCGGTAAGGAGCAGCGCCACCACGGGGTAGATTTCTCCTATTACCGGCGCGGTGAGCGGCTATCTATCCAGGGTGTTGGAGTCCAGGCAGTGCTTGAAGGGGTCGTGGCTGCCTCATTGGTGGATACCTTCCCCTACGGCAACCTGGTCATCATCGAAACCCCGTTCGCTTCCCTGCCCGCGGAGTGGGTCGAGTTCCTTCACGTCCCACCTGGGGGATCGATCTATACGCTTTATGCCCACTTGGAAGGAGCGCCTGAGGTGATTCCCGGTCAAGATGTGGATGCCTGCCAGCTGCTGGGAACGGTGGGTCTGAGCGGCAATGCCGCCGAGCCGCACCTGCACATCGAGATGCGCACCGGACCAGTAGGTGTAAGATTCAACAGCATGGGTTTCTATAAGGCGGATGATACCGCATGAGGAGCGCAGCAATTATACCCGCTGGCGGACAGGTGGCGAATTCCAGCACTTCGACCCTATGTTTGTGCTAAGCACAGCTGGTCGTGATTGAGACGGTAATTAGCTTCCGGTCACAGCAGCCGGATGCTATCGCGGGCGGGCTTCGTAACGGCCCGACTCGAGCCAGGCTTGCAGGCTTCCTCGATAAAGCGCGCGCTCGAAGAATCCTTCACACTCGCTCATCCCATCATAGCCGCACTTGAGTAAAGCAGCCATCAGGGGTTCGAGCTGGCGTGCGTAGTGATGCATGCAAGCCTCCGGGTGTATGCCAGGCCAGGAATAACAGCTCACCGCGGTGCGCCGGCAGTCCGTCGGGATCGAATCCGGGATCGTATCCTGCCAGTCCGGGTCTTCCGGTTTGAAGATATATTTGTTCAGGTTGCCCTGAGGGATGCCTTCGATCCCACGTACAACAGGCGGGTCGGTATCCATTGTGTATGGGTCGACGGATAAATCTACTAGGATGGCATGCTCCGGCAGCCAGTCGATCCAGGCGTTCGGCACTACCGGGTTGGCGGTATCCCTGCGCTGGGTCGCATCAACCAGGATATCGGCATCTTCGAACAGCTTTCTCATCGTCTCTGGGTTGTTGGAGATGTTCCTTCCAATCGATACCGCTACTGCACCGAGCCCGCCCCTGGCAATATGTTCGCTGTTGCGCTCCACGTTACCCAGTTTTGTCCCGGCTTCGACGGCATGTTTGCCGACCATCCCGGTCCCAAGAACCAACACTTTGATGGGCTTGCCACCCGGGTGCTGGAGATCGGGCCAGATCTTCTCAAGGACATCGAAGGCGGCTTCCAGCCCGTTCCAGGCGACAGCCCGCATATTCTCCACCATACGCAGGTTGTTGTCATTCATGATGCTATCCAGAGAGACAGCGTTTATACCCAGCTCCCTCAATGTGTTTACCCGCTTCGGGCGGGTTGGGAAATGGAGCATGGATACCAGGCAGCCGCCAGGTTTTAGCATCTGGTACTCATCCAAATTGGGTGAGCGCAGGACGACTACGATGTCCTGCTGAAATGCTTCGCTGCGGCTGCACCTGCGCACTCGCTCGCTGCCGCGCCGGTAATCACCGAATTTGAATCCAGAGCGTGCGCCGTAGACCTCCTCGATATATACGAAGGCTCCTTGATCAGCGAGAGACTGGATGAATTCCGGTAGGAAAACACGTTTTTCACCCGCTTCTTTCATCATGCGAGGGAAACCGATCGTCGTTATAGCGTCTATCTCCACTGCTGCTGACCTCCTATCCCCCCACATTGTCATTTGTCGCTAGAGTGTACACCGTTCAACTCAGGCGCCATCCTGGGCGGTCTTCTTTTCTGTCACTCTGGCGTGGTTGTTCTCCGGTTCGGGATGCCATCTCGATAGGATTGACCTGGAAATGGCACGTTCGAAGAATGTCCCCTCCGGGTTGATGTTGTGCAGCCCGCCACGCTCGATCATGACGTGGACCAGGGGTCGGATCTGGCGTCCATACAGCTCCATACACTGTTTTGGGTAAATACCGGGCCATGAATAGCAAGAGACTGAATATCGGCGATGGGTTGTGGGAACACATCCCGGGATATTATCAAAAGCCGGGTCATCTGGTGGGAAGATATACTTGTCCAGGTTGCCCTGGGGTATCCCTTCGATCCCCTTAACCGAGAAGGCTTCCGTATCGCAGAAATATGGGTCAACCGACAGATCGACCAGGACGGCATGCTCCGGTAAATAACCGACCCACCTGTTTGGTATCACCGGCACGCCCGGGTCAGGGCGCTGGGTGGCATCAACAAGCATATCAGTGCGGGAGAGCAGCTCCTTCATAACACTCTCGTGGGGTGTGAAATCGAAATCAATGGCATTTACACTCACGCCGGGGATGCCTGCTTCGTACAACCGTTTGCGGAGCTGTTCATCGCCGTAGCGGATGGCTGCGTGAACCACGTTAACACCTACCGCGCCAACCCCCACCAGCGTAACCTGGATCGGTGGGCGGTGTGGGCTGCCGAATCCAGGTGCGGGGTATGTCAACCGCAGCACGCGGAATCCGGCCTCGACTCCGTTCCAGGCGACCGCACGCAGGTTTTCTACCAGCCTGCGACCGGTGTCATCTTTGATCGAGTCTAAGGAGACCGCATCGATTCCCTGGCTGCGCAGGAATTCCACCCGCATTGGACGTGTAGGGTAGTGCAGCATCGATACCAAACAAGAGCCAGGCAGCATCTGGCGGACATAATCATCCTCCGGGTAGCGCAGTACGAGGACGTAATCTTTCTGATAAATCTCCTCGCGTGATGCGAAGGTTATCGAAGGCGCAACCTTCCGATAATCTTCCTCCAGATAATCCATACCCGAGCCGTAGCCGTATTCCAGATAGACCTGTGCACCATAGTTCTCCAGGCGGGAGACAAAGCTGGGTAGGAAATCTCGTCGTTCACCCGGCTCTTTGTGCATGCGTGCCAGACCGAAGCTGATATTTTTCTCCATATCTGAAAGCCCCTATTGCTAGGATTTTTACGATACCTTACGGTCTGGTTCAGTTTACCACAGGACATATCTCTCCCTGCTTACGATTGTGCAGGCGTACAGGATTCTTGACACTGATCACAATTTTTGGTAATCTATATCTACCGAACGGTCGGTAGGGAGAGCGCGATGACCAAGGATGACATCCTCAGCGCCGCGGCGCAGATCTTCAGCCAGAAAGGATTTCACGCGGCATCGATGCAGGATATTGCCCAGGCGGTCAACCTGCAGAAGGCCAGCCTTTACCATCACATTTCTAGCAAACAGGATATCTTGCTGGCGATCCTGGATCAGGCGCTTGGCTTGCTGATCGAGCATATCGAGCAGGTCGCCATCCAGCCGCTACCAGCCGATGAAAAACTGCGCCTGGCGATGGTGGCTTATCTGCAGGCTATGCTGGAACAGCGCGACCTAGCAGCCGTTCTGCTGCTTGAACACCGCTCACTGGAGAACCAATACCGCTCCCAGCACATCCCTCGCCGCGACCGCTTCGAGCAGCTGTGGAGGGAGATGCTGCAAGAAGGAGTAGAGCAAGGCATCTTCATCTGTACAGACCTCGCCCTGGCATCCCGCTCGCTGCTGGGGGTGATGAATTGGACGATCACTTGGTACCGTCCGGACGGTGACCTGGCGCCTGTTGACATCGCGGAACAGACCGCGGACCTGTTCTTCAACGGGCTGTTGGTTCGAGCAAGATAGCCATGCATACCGATATCGTACCCGTGCATCGATCAACCCGCTACTTCGAGACCGGTCTGGGAGGCAGGATCTACCAGATCCCTCTAAACCTGTTCCCAATACTATGGGGGTATGTATACCTTGTTGTGGTCGAACACGACGGTCACCCGTACCGGGTGCTCATCGATGCAGGTTCCGGTTTTGGCGATTCCAACCCGCAGCTGGAGGTTGGGCTGCAGGGGATCGCGGAACAGACCGGTGAACCTGTCCGGCTGGAAGATTTAACCCATGTGCTGATCACCCACGGGCATATCGACCATATTGGTGGGTTGTCATACATACGCCCGCGCACCAATGCCCTGATTGGCATCCACGAGCTGGATCGCAGCAATGTGATCGATTTTGAACAGCGCTTGACGATGGGTTCGCGCCGCCTGCGCACGTATCTGGTGCAGTCAGGTGTGGCGCCAGACCTGGCAGCTAGACTGATAGACATGTATGACCTTATGAAAAGCATTTCACATTCCGTGCCCGTGGATTTCACATATGAAGCCATTGGCATGCGCCTTGGTCCCTTTGAGTTCCTGCACGTCCCCGGGCACAGTGCCGGTCATGTCGCCATCCGCTTGCACGATGTTCTTTTCTGCGGAGACCACGTAATAAGCAGTATCAGCCCGCACCAGTCTCCGGAAGTCCTGGCATATTCTACAGGCTTAGGTCATTATTTGCACTCTCTGGATGAATTGCAGTCCTGGGCAGGCCCGGTCACGTTGACGCTGCCAGGTCATGAGGAGCCGATCCCAGACCTGCTTACCAGGATAGAAGAGATTCGTAAACTGCACGCAGAACGCCTGCTGAAAGTGCTGGAGCTGCTAGAAGAACCTGGAACTGTTGCTGAAGTATCGAGACGGCTTTTTGGGGAGGTGCATGGCTATAACATAATCCTGGCACTGGAAGAGGCTGGGGCACATATCGAATACCTCTACCAGCGGGGGAACCTGAAGGTCATAAACTCGAAGGAGATGGACAACAGCGAGAAACCCGTCCCGTTAATTTACCAACGCCTGGAAGCCGGTGAGAGGCCGGATATCCAGGATGGACAGCAAATCACAACCACGCGCATCCCAAATTGATATCACCTTGCGACCCAAGGAGGGAAGGTCATGTACTCATTTACACCAACCGAAGAACAGAAAATGCTGATCGACTCGATCAATCGTTATGCGTCGCAGGATTTGCGCACTGGGGCGCATGATGCCGATGAGGATGCCCGGATGCCCGCCAGCCTGGTGGAAAAGGGCTGGGAGTTAGGCTACCTGCAGGCCTCGATCCCCGAGCAATATGGTGGTTTTGGGGAACGGTCAGCGGTGACCGGCGTGCTGGCGGCTGAAGAATTGGCCTGGGGAGACCTGGCGGGTGCCCTGGCAATCTTGACTCCCGGTCTGTACACCACCCCGACCCTGCTGGTGGGCAGTGAGGAACAGAAGCAGGAGCTGATCCCGCCGGTTATCGAAGCCGAATGGCTGCCATACACGGCTGCGTTGGTCGAACCGACTTTCGATTTCGATCCCAACGACCTGCGCACGACTGCCACGCCGGTCGGAGATGGATATGAGATCAGTGGGGCGAAGACCTTCGTGCCGTACGCGGATCAGGCTGAAGGGATGATCGTCTTCGCCAACCTGGATGGCGAGACCCAGGGCTTCATCGTGCCGAAGGACGCCGAAGGGGTTGAAGTCGGCGAGCGGCAGAAATTGATGGGGATCAATGCTCTACCAGTTATACCGGGTCAACTTCAACGGACTTTGCCTGCCAGGGGAGAATCGCCTGGGCGGGCAGGGAGGTCATGATTTCAGCCCGATCCTGGATTCGATGCGCGTGGCGCTGGCAGGCATGGCGGTTGGGCTCTCCAGGGCAGCGTATGAATACGCCCGGGATTACGCCAAGGAGCGCGAAGTATTCGGTGTGAAGGTTGCCCAGAAGCAGGCCATCGCCTTCATGCTGGCAGAGATGGCGACCGAGATCGAAGCCATCCGCCTGCTGACCTGGGAAGCAGCCTGGAAGCTGGATAATGCCAAAGAGGATGCCAGCAAGCACGCCTATCTGGCTTTTACCGGCGCCAGCGATATGGCAATGATGATCACCGACCGGGCTGTCCAGATCCTGGGTGGGCACGGTTATATCCGTGAATTCCCGGTTGAAATGTGGATGCGCAATGGACGCGGGATTGCAGCCCTGACCGGTCTGGCGATCTTGTGAGGATCAGGGCGGATTGAGAAGAGCAGTAGTATGGTATAAGGAGTGTAAACCATGATCGAATTTGAAGCTCCAAAACCGATAGCACAGCAGAGCTACGCCTTGAAGACTGTCGCGGAGAATATGATGCGACCGGTCTCCAGGTATTTCGATGAGAACGAGCATGAGATCCCGTGGGATTACATCAATTTCATGCATATGGCGATGCGCTCTACCGGAGCCGGGTCGCTGGCTCCACGGGAGAGCAAGAAAAATGGCGGCGAGCCGAAGGAAAAGCGACCCGCCGATCGGCTACCAGTCGCTGGCATTCATGCTCGAGATGCTCTCCTGGGGCGATGTAGGCATGTACCTGTGCACGCCAGGAGGCGGTCTGGGCGCAGCGGCGGTCGAAGCAACCGGCACTCCGGAGCAGAAGCAAGAAATTCCTGGCGCGTTTCGCGCAGGAAAAACCAACCTTTGGCGCTATGGCAATGACCGAACCCCAGGCAGGTTCGGATACCTCTGCCATCCGCACGACTGCAGTGCTCGATCCAGATACCAAGGAGTGGGTGCTGAATGGCGAGAAGATCTTCGTCACTGCGGGGCATAAATCGCTGCTCGACAGCGAGGGTCTGGTGGTCGTCTGGGCGACGATCGACCCGTCAGCCGGTCGGGCAGGGATGCGCCCCTTCGTGGTCGAGGCCGGTAACCCCGGTGCGAAAGTCACCAAGCTGGAGCACAAATTGGGAATCCGTGCCAGCGATACGGCCTCAATCGTCCTTCAGGAATGCCGCGTCCCCTTCGAAAATATCCTCGGCAGCCCAGAAGTCGCCGCAAGACCGACCACGACCAAGGGCTTCAAAGGCGCCATGGCAACTTTCGATGCCACACGCCCGCTGGTGGCTGCCACGGGCATCGGTGTGGCGCGCGCCGCGCTCGAGCTGCTCAAAGAGCTGCTCGAGCAGCAGGGGATCACCATCCGTTACGGGCTGCCGCGCCAGAAGATGACCAATATCGAGCGTGAAGTGATCGATATGGAGATCATGCTCCAGTCTGCCTGGCTGCTGGTGATCAAAGCCGTCTGGATGGCGGATAACCGGCTGCCCAACCCCATGGAAGCCTCCATGAGCAAGGTGCGTGCTGGGGATGTGGTCACTAAGATCACCCAGACGCGCAGTCGAGATCATGGGACCGGTCGGCTACAGCCGCGACCATCTGCTGGAAAAATGGTTCCGGGATGCCAAGATCACCGATATCTACGAGGGCACCGGGCAGATCAACCGGCTGATTGTCGCCCGGAATATCCTTTGCTACAGCGGGCGCGACCTGCGTTGAGCTCCGCTGCCTATTGATTTATCGTGTATCGCTCGCTTATCGGTTTAGATGATGACAATGAAGCCTGCATTTAAGCACTTTAACAATTCGCTGCTCACCGGCCTGCTGCTGAGTGGCTTACTGCTCCTGGCAGCTTGCAGCCGTGCACCTATTACGGCACCTGACGTCCTGGTGGCTGTCCCGCAGCTAGAGCACACAGTTGTTCTGCCGGCTACCAGCACCCCCAGCCCGGCTCTCGCGACGACGGACGCAGAGACACCAGCGCCTACTGCAACGTCTGAACCGCAGCCGATGCCAACCTGGACACCGGAGCCGTATGCTAAATATCGCATTGATGACCTGGCACTGCGCAGCTATGGGGGCGGGGAGGTAACTGTCGAAGAGATCATCGCCGAGAACAGTTTCTTCACCCGCATGCTGGTCTCGTATCCTTCGGATGGGTTGAAGATATATGGCTTCATGAACGTACCGCGTAGGGGCACCCCTCCTTATCCGGTCATCATCGCCCTGCATGGCTATATCGATCCGGATATCTACAGCACCTTGGACTACACCACCCGTTACGCAGATACATTGGCCAGGTCGGGCTACCTGGTGATCCACCCCAATTTGCGCGGCTACCCGCCCTCCGACTCGGGTGACAACCTGTTCCGAGTGGGCATGGCGATAGACGTGCTAAATCTGATTGCGCTGGTGAAGGCTCAGGCCGGGCTGCCCGGCCCGCTGGAGCTGGCCGATCCCGGGCAGATAGGGATGTGGGGTCACAGCATGGGCGGTGGCATCACCACACGTGTGATCACCGTCAGCCCGGATGTCAAAGCAGCAGTGCTCTACGGTGCGATGAGCGGAGATGAGAAAAGAAATTTCGAGCGGATATTTACTTACTTCTCGAACGGCACACGCGGTATCGATGAACTTAGCGTTCCAGAGACCGACTTGGTGTTGATCTCGCCGATCAACTTCCTGGACAAGATCCAGGCTGCGGTGAGCATCCACCATGGTGCGAATGATGTCGATGTCCCTCTGGAGTGGTCACGTGACCTTTGCACACGCCTGGAGTCACTAGGGAAGGCGGTTGAGTGCTTTACATACGCTGGACAGCCGCATACCTTCCGTGGGGATGGCGAGGACCTGTTCAATATGAACATGGTGCAGTTCTTCGACCGGATTCTGAAAAACAGAGACGATAATTGAGTGAGAGCCTGATAGATATGGCTAGTGTAGCAATCGAAGTAATATTCATACTGGTGTTGATCCTGGCAAATGGAGTGCTTGCCATGGCAGAGATCGCTATAATCTCTGCGCGCAAAGCCGCGCCTGCACCAGCGGGCAGAGGATGGTGACCAAAAATCAAAGGCTGCTCTGGACCTAAGCAGTGACCCGGCTGATTTCCTGTCCACGGTACAGATCGGCATTACCCTGATCGGTGTGCTTGCAGGGGCATTTGGCGGGGCGACGATCGCAGATCAGATCTCTATCTGGCTATCGCAAGTTTCCATCCTGGCACCTTATAGTGGAGTGATCGGTGTAGCCATGGTAGTAATCTTAATAACTTACTTTACTTTGGTGTTGGGAGAACTTGTTCCAAAGCGCTTGGCACTGAGCAATCCAGAGCGAGTTGCGGCCTCTGTTGCTGCTCCAATGCAGCGCCTCTCCCGCCTGACCTCGCCACTTGTGACATTATTGAGTGCATCTTCAGATCTGGTACTGCGTCTTCTGGGTGTCCGACCGAACATGGAACCTCCTGTCACTGAAGAAGAGATTAAAGTGATGATCGAGCTGGGTACTGAAGCGGGGGTTTTCGCTGAAGTCGAACAGGATATGGTCGAGGCAGTATTCCGGCTTGGCGATCGCCGTGTGGGCACAATCATGACGCCGCGCACTGAGATCATCTGGCTTGACCTGAATGGATCGATCGAAGAGATTCAGATGAAGCTACTTGGCTCTTCTTACTCTCGCTTTCCAGTCGCGAAGGGGAGCCTTGATCATGTAGCTGGGTTGGTACTGGCGAAAGATATCCTGGCAGGTTGTATGATGGGAAAGCCTCTGAACATAGAATCTGTCCTCCAACATCCCCAATTTATCCCGGAGACCATGCCTGCCTTGAAAGTATTGGAGTTGTTCCGAGAATCCAGAGTGCATATTGCCCTGGTGATCGATGAGTTCGGCGGATTACAGGGCCTGGTTACCTTGTTCGATATCCTGGAATCGATCGTGGGTGATATCCCTGATGTAGGTGAAGCCGCAGAACCGGAAGTAGTGCAGCGGGATGACGGATCGTGGCTGGTGGATGGCAGACTGCCGGTGGATGAATTCAAAGAACTGTTCAACTTGAATGATCTGCCGGATGAAGATCGCGGCTATTACCAGACGATCGGGGGCTTCGTGATGTCGCAGTTGGGGCGTGTTCCAGTGTCGAGCGATTTTTTTGATTGGTCGATGATGCGTTTCGAAGTGGTGGATATGGATGGGATGAGAGTCGACAAAATCCTTATTACGATGGTTGATATCGAGGAATAATGAAACCTAATAGGCTCAATATCTTATCGCTGCTGGTTCTGCTGGGGTTCGTTACCGCAGGTTGCGCGGGAATTATCCCAACTCAGGCACCAACCCAATTTCCAGACGCTGCCTATACTATGGCTGCTGAGACTGTCATTGCGGCACTTACACAGAATGCCCCGCCAACTCTGCCTGCGACAAGCACGCCGGAACTCACTCAGACCCCGGTCGCGACGGAGACTCCGCTGCCTTCGAACACCCCGCTGCCGACTGCAACGCCCAGTCCCAGCCTGACACCAACGATACCCATCGCTCCTACCCCGGATATTACGTCCGCTCTCTATTTCGAGGATTTCTCCGGGGAGAGCAGATGGGTGGAGCAGAGCGAGGATGGCTGGAGCATGGGGCAGGTTGACGGCGGGTATTCGATTTTTGTAAATATTTCGCACGCACCGATCTGGAGCATCCGCAACCAGGAGTTTTCAGACGTGCGTCTGGAAGTCGATGCAGCCCGGAAAGAAGGTCCGTTGGACGGCTATTACGGTCTGGTCTGCCGCCATATCGATGGGGATAATTATTATACGCTGGTCGTCAGCAGCGATGGATTTTATGGCATCGCCATCAAGGAGCCCGGAGAGAAGCTGCGCTTCCTGGTAGAAGGGAATGATGAAGCCGGTGTCATTTTGCCAGGCAGTGCTTCCAACCAACTGCGTGCCGACTGCGTCGGGAGAAGCCTGTCCCTGTATGCCAACGGTCAGAAGCTGGTCGAAGTGCAGGACGATACGCTCGACAGCGGGGATACAGGGCTGCTGGCAGGTACGCTCGCCGAACCAGGGCTGCGTGCCTTGTACAGCAACTACGCCATCTACAACCCAACCAGTCCATGATCGAATGTTGGCAGGAAAGATTTTCTAGCTGCAACCGGTCTTAATCAATAAGGGTTTATGAACAATAAATGCGACAAGGAGGTCAAATGAAATACCAGATACATCAAGCTGTGGTGATTGGCTCTGGGACAATGGGGGCAGCGCTGGCAGCGCACCTGGCGAACGCGGGTGTGCCGGTCAAGCTGCTGGATATCGTGCCAGATAAGCTGACCTCAGAGGAAGAATCCCGTGGGCTGAGCCTGAATGATGATCAGGTGCGCAACCGCATCGTCCGGGAGGGGTACGAACGAGCGAGGAAATCGCGTCCTGCCAGCTTCTTTTCAACTGAGCAGGCAGACCTGGTCTCGTTGGGTAACTTAGAGGACAACCTGGATGCTGTCGCAGATGCAGACTGGGTAATTGAGGTAATCGTGGAGAACCTGGAGATCAAGCGCGTCCTGATGGAGCGTATCGACGCTCTGCGGGCACCTCATACGATCGTCAGCACCAATACCTCCGGCATCCCGGTCTGCTCGATCGCGGAAGGCAGATCGGATAGCTTCCGCCAGCATTTCCTGGGGACCCACTTTTTCAACCCGCCGCGCTATCTCAAGCTGTTAGAGATCATCCCTACCGAAGACACGCTGCCTGAGGTGGTTCAGGCGATCAGCCGCTTCGGGGAGTACCGTCTGGGGAAAGGCATTGTGCCTGCCAAGGATACCCCAAACTTCATCGGCAACCGCATCTTCGCCGGGTGGGTGGGCTTCGAGATGGATTACATCCTGGAAAATGGCTACACCGTAGAGGAAGTCGATGCCATCACCGGCCCGCCCGTCGGTCACCCCAAGACGGCGACCTTCCGCCTGTTCGACCTGATCGGTATCGATGTCTGGGCGCACGTGTCCCGAAACCTGGGACCGGCAATCCGCCATGACGAGCAGGCGATGCGCTACTTGAAATCAGAGCGTGTCAACTACCTGCTGTCGACCATGGTTGATAATGGCTGGTATGGCAATAAGACCGGGCAGGGCTTCTATAAGACGGTGCGCCAGCCGGGTGGCAAGAAAGAATTTTGGCCGCTCAATTTGGAGACCATGGAACACCAGGCACCGGAAAAAGTGCGCTTCGAATCCATTGGGAAAGTAAAAGACGAACCCGATCTGGGAAAGCGGCTCAAGGGTCTGATCGCAGCCGAAGATCGTGCCGGGCAGCTGGTCAAAGCCTTCACCTACCAGGCGCTCTCGTATGCCTCTGAGCGCATACCGGAGATCGCCGATACACCCAAGCCAATCGACGATGCCATGCGCTGGGGCTTCGGGCATCAAGCCGGGCCGTTCGAGATCTGGGATATGCTCGGCGTGGAGGAGACTGTCACAGCCATGAACGAGGCTGGCTTCCCACCGGCAGCCTGGGTACAGGAGATGCTGTCTTCCGGCATTGAGACCTTCTACCAATCTGAGAACGGCAGGGTAAAGGCGGTCTACAACCCTATCGCCGGTGCCTATGATGGCATCCCCCCCAACCCTGCAAACCTGATATTAGGCGAGCTGAAACCCGCCGGGGGGCTGATCAAACGCAATCCGGGGGCTTCCCTGGTCGATCTCGGCGATGGGGTGATCTGTGTCGAGTTCAACACCAAGATGAACACCTTCGATGACGATGTGCACAACATGGTGATCGAGGCTCTCGATCTGCTGGATCGGGATTACGATGGGCTGGTGATCGGGAATGACGCCGACAATTTCAGCGCCGGGGCGAACCTGTTCATGATCGCAATGGGCTCGCAGAATGAGATGTGGGACCAGATCGAGGCCGGTATCCGCAAGGGTCAGGAACTGCACATGCGCATGCGCTACTCCCCCAAACCGGTGGTTGTTGCGCCGGCGGGTCTGGCGCTGGCGGGCGGTGCGGAGATGTCCATGCACGCCAGCCGGATTGTCGCCGCAGCCGAGCTGTACACCGGTCTGGTTGAGTTCGGGGTTGGTGTGATCCCAGCCTGGGGCGGCACAAAGGAGATCATGCGGCGGGTGCTCAATCCTGCCATGCGCACCAAAAATGCGACCGATATCCCCTTCCTGCAGAGAGCGTTCGAGCAGATCGGTCTGGCGAAGGTGGCGACCAGCGCCGAAGAAGCGCGCCAGATGGGCATCCTCGGTCCCTGTGACCGGATCATCATGAACCGCGACCACCTGCTGGCTGAGGCTAAGACTGAGGTGCTGACCATGGTGGCGCAAGGATACACGCCGCCCATTCCGGAGAAGATCTACGCCGCCGGGCGTGAGGGTCTGGCTGCATTGAAGGTGGCGGTCTATATGCTCAAGGAAGGCAGGTATGCGTCAGAGCATGATGCCCTGGTGGCGAGCAAGCTGGCTTATGTCCTTGCCGGTGGAGACCTGAGCAGCCCGTCCTGGGTCAGCGAGCAATATATCCTCGACCTGGAGCGTGAGGCCTTCCTCTCCCTGGCAGGTGAGAAGAAATCCCAGGAGCGCATGTGGCATATGCTCCAGACCGGAAAGCCGTTGAGGAATTAGGTGTTGCGAATTAGGAAAAGCGAATTAGGAATTGCGAATTAGGAATTGCGAATTAGGAGAGCGCATGGGTTATGAGGATTGGTTAAATACTCTGCCAGATCGGTTGAAATCTGATCCCTTATGGGATTCGATCGGATATAGAAAGGCGATGTATCTGTTCGATCTTGCCTGGCAGGACTGTGTTCATTTGAGAGGCGACCCTCGTGGTCAAGAGGTTATCCGTCAATTAATCCGCAGTAGTGGTGGTATATGTGCGAATATTGAGGAGGCTTACGGACGCGGGATAGGAACACAGGATTATATTCGTATCCTGCGGATCGCATTAGGGGAAGCTCGCGAGACGCAGGGATGGTATTTCAGAGCGCGGCATTGTATACCGGCAGATCTGATCGAACTGCGACTTAACCTGATCAATGAAGTGATATCCTTGCTGGTCACTACAATTTCGCAGCAACGGAAGTTCGTAAAGAATTCCTAGTTCCTAAATCGCAATTCGCAATTGGTAATCAGGAGAGTATGACATGAATAATCATCAATTTGAGAAGCAAGCCGTCATCATCGCTGCGGCGCGCACGGCGATCGGGAAGGCTAAGCGCGGAAGCCTGGTGACGACCAGACCGGATGAGATGGCAGCAGCAGTCATTGTCGAGCTGTTGAACCGGGCAGAGGGGTTGGACCCAGCTGAGATCGACGATGTCGTATTGGGCTGCGCGTTCCCGGAGGGTGAGCAGGGTATGAATATGGCGCGCATGGTAGCCCTGCGGGCAGGACTGCCCGATTCAGTGCCTGCCGAGACCATTAACCGCTTCTGCTCCTCCGGCTTGCAGAGCATCGCCCACGCGGCATATTCCATCATGGCAGGGCAGACTGAGGTGGCAATCGCCGGCGGCACCGAGTCAATGAGCATGGTACCGATGACCGGGTTCAAATTTGCCCCCATGCCCTCCCTGGCGGATAACTATCCAGAAGCATTTACCAGCATGGGGCTTACCGCGGAGAACGTGGCGGATAAATATGGCGTCAGCCGGGAAGACCAGGATGCTTTCGCCCTGCACAGCAACCTGCGCGCTGTGGCTGCTGTTGAGTCCGGTCGCTTCGACCCTGAGATCGTGCCATTGGAAGTGGAAATCGTTGAACCTGGCACAAATGGTGGCCCAACCCGGCGCTCATTCACCTTTGCCCGCGATGAAGGCCCGCGCGCGGATACCAGCCTGCAAGCCCTGGGTAAACTGAAGCCGGCCTTCAAAGATGGCGGCACTGTCACCGCCGGCAACTCCTCACAGATGTCGGATGGGGCAGCCGGAGTGATCCTCATGTCACGAGAGAAGGCGGACAGCTTGGGACTGAAGCCATTGGCGCGTTTTATCTCGTTTGCTGTAGGTGGGGTACCACCCGAGATCATGGGGATCGGGCCGGTCGTTGCTGTGCCCAAGGCTCTCAAGCTCGCCGGATTGGAGCTGGATGATATCGGACTGATCGAGCTGAACGAAGCATTTGCCGCCCAGGGCTTGGCTGTTATGCGTGAGCTGGGGTTGAATGAAGAGATCACTAATGTCAACGGCGGAGCGATTGCCTTGGGGCACCCGTTAGGCTGCACCGGCGCGAAACTGACCACCCAGCTGATCTACGAGATGCAGCGCCGAGAAGTGCAGTTTGGTCTGGTCACTATGTGCATCGGCGGGGGTATGGGCGCTGCCGGGATATTCGAGAATCTGAGTTGAACCATCTAATCATATAAATTTATACAGAGGAACAGATAATATGTCAGACATCACAGTAGAACAGCTTGTCCGCAACCATGAAAAAGCCTTCATGCCCGATGCTGCTGAAGGCGTGGAGGCCGTCATCCAATACCATCTGACCGGTGAGCAGGGCGGCGATTGGATAATTAATATCGGGGATGGCAGGTGCACGGTTGCCGAGGGAGAGGCAGAGAGTCCTAAAATGACCCTGACTGCAGATGCAGGCGATTTCCGGGATGTTCTGCTGGGCAAAGCCAACGGCATGCAGTATTTTATGCAGGGCAAGCTCATGCTGGCAGGCGATCTCAACCTGGCAATGAAATTGACCAGCTTTTTTAAGATGAGCTAATCCGACGGCAGAAATACCAAAGCTGCTCGCAGAGAGTTTTATCTTCTGCGAGCAGCTTTGCATATATACAATCGGTGCAAGAACTATTCTTCCGGTTTAGCTTATCCTGAATATAGTACCTCTCTGATCGACGCTTTAATCTCTGTCTCCATCGCCTTGATATCGTTCTTAACGAACAGTATGACTTCTTCATGCGGTACGATAGAACGTTCTGTTACAGAGCGTCGCTTGAACTCAATCCCGCCTTGTTTAAGCGCACGCTCGCTTACTGTCAGGCGGATGGGAATGCCGATTAGATCGGCGTCGTTGAACTTCACCCCCGGACTTTCATCCCGGTCATCGTACAACACTTCGATATCGTTCTGCTGAAGCAGCGTATAGAGCATTTCAGCAGTTTCCCGAGTGTCGGTAGATCCCCGTCCTGCCAGCACCACCAGGTGCACCTGGTAGGGGGCGACTGTCACCGGCCAGATCAAGCCATAATCGTCGTGATGCTCTTCGGCGATGCATGCCATCAGACGACCGCTGCCGATCCCGTATGAGCCCATGATGACCGGCTTCTTCTCCCCATCTGCGTCCAGGAAATACGCACCTAGGGCTTCGCTGTAGCGTGTCCCCAGCTTGAATATATTGCCGACCTCTACCCCGCGGACGGTGCGCAGCTGCTCTCCGCACTCTGGGCAGGCGTCACCGTCTTGGGCAGCGGTGATGTCTGTGACCAGCTGCGCCTTGTAATCACGCCCGTAGTTCACATTGCGCATGTGGAATCCATCCAGATTCGCGCCGGCAACCAGGTTGGGTGCAGTGGGGATTTGGTCATCGACGACGACCAGCGTGTTCACCAACCCGACCGGGGAGGCATACCCAGGGACCGCACCCACGGCTCGGATCTCGTCTTCCGTCGCCGGGCGCAAGCCTTTGGCCTGTATGGCATTCGCCAGTTTGGTCTCATTCAGCTCCATGTCGCCGCGCACAACCGCGAAGACGAATTTCTCCCTGCTTACCTCCCCCTCCGGGATGTCAGCCACCATAAAGACTGCCTTGGCGGTGCGAGACTCGGGGATATCCAGGTACTCTGCCAGAGCCTGGATGGTCTTGATCTCTGGGGTGGCAACATTTTCCGTAGGCAGGGGGTCTTCCGGTTGGGCGGCTGGTTTTTTGAAGCGTGCGATCTGCCGGTTGGCAGCATATCCGCAGCTATCGCACAGCAGGAGCGTATCCTCGCCGACCGGGGTCAAGTACATATACTCATGAGCCAGCTTGCCGCCCATCATGCCCACATCCGACTTCACTGCGATAACAGGCAGCCCGCAGCGCTGGAAGATGTTGAAATATGCCTGGTAGTGGGCGCGGTACTGCACGTCCAGACCCTCCCAGTCGGCATCCAATGAGTAGCTGTCCTTCATGGTGAACTCCCGCACCCGGATCAGCCCGGCGCGCGGGCGCGGGTCGTCGCGCCACTTGGTCTGGATATGGTAGATCACGCGCGGCAGGTGACGGTAGGATTGCACTTCCCTGCGCACCAGGTCGCCCACCACTTCCTCGTGAGTCATCGCCAGGACCATATCGCGGTCGTTCTTATCCTTGAAACGTCCCATTTCCGTACCGATCTGGTACCAGCGCTCTGTCTCCTGCCACAGCTCTGCCGGGTGCACGACCGGCATGGTCATCTCCTGACCACCAATGGCATTCATCTCCTGGCGCAATATATTTTCGATCTTATCCAGCGTACGGCGAGCCAGCGGCATGGCAGTAAATATGCCCGACGCCAGCTGGCGGATGAATCCGGCGCGCACCAGCAGCTGATGGCTGGGGATCTCAGCCTCTGCTGGCGCATCACGCAGGGTCAGCCCGAAGAGTTGGCTCATTCTCATATTCAGGTACCTTTCTTATCAGTACGCCCGGGCGAAATACGCCCAACTGGTGGCGGGATTCCCACACTGGATGCACACTCCATCCGCCTCAGGCTGCTCCAGGGGCAGGCAGCGAATCGTGGCTTTGGAGTCTTCCTTCACTTTGGCCTCACAATCCGCATCTCCGCACCAGCGGGTATACGCCCAGCCATCCTTGACAATTTCGGTCAGCTCAGCATAGTTTGCAGGTTCGTGGATGTGGCTGTCCCGGAAGGTAGTCGCCTTGTCGAGCATGGATTGCTGTATCGTGTCCAACATCTGGACGACCTGATCAGCCAGACCCTCTTGAGAGATAAAAGACTTACCAGCTTTTCCAGGGATGTCACGGCGTGCCAGGGCAACGCTGTTCTTCTGTACGTCCTTGGGGCCGATCTCGATGCGCAGCGGTACGCCACGCATTTCCCAATCGTTGAACTTGAAGCCGGGAGTTACCTCCTCCCGGTCGTCCACACGGATGCGGCAGCCGGCCACTTTAAGCTCGCTCGATACCCGCTCGACCACCGGCAGCACGGCGCTTTTCTCGGCGTCGTCCCTGTAGATCGGGACGATCACTAGCTGGAAAGGAGCCAGCTTTGGCGGGAGAACCAGCCCCTGGTTGTCACCATGGGTCATGATCATCGCCCCAATTACGCGCCAGGACAATCCCCAGGAGGTCGTCCAGGCGTTTTGCAGCTGGTTGTTCCAGTCCAGGAACTGGATATCGAAGGCTTTGGCGAAATTCTGCCCCATAAAGTGTGAGGTCCCTGCCTGCAAGGCGCGCCGGTCACCCATCATCGCCTCGATGGTCGTCGATTGGACTGCCCCGGCAAATTTCTCGCTCTCGCTCTTAACCCCTTGGATGACAGGTACGGCGGCATCATTGATCACAAAATCGGCATACACACCCAGCATGCGCAGAGTCTCTTCTTGAGCTTCTTCTGCGGTGGCGTGGGCAGTATGGCCTTCCTGCCAGTAGAATTCCAGGGTGCGCAGGAACAACCGGGTGCGCATCTCCCAGCGCACAACGCTGCCCCACTGGTTGATCAGGATCGGCAGGTCGCGATAGGATTTGATCCACTTGGCGTACATATAGCCGATAATCGTCTCCGATGTTGGGCGCACGACCAGCGGCTCTTCGAGCTTATTGCCCCCGCCGTGGGTTACCACAGCCAGCTCAGGCGAGAAACCCTCGATATGCTCCTTCTCCTTTTCAAGGAAGGACATCGGGATGAATAAGGGGAAGGCTGCGTTGACGTGTCCGGTCTCTTTGAAGCGGCGGTCGAGAGCCTGCTGCATGTTCTCCCATAAAGCCCAGCCATACGGCCGGGCGACCATGCAGCCGCGGACTGGGCGCGTAATCGGCCATCTCTGCGCGCAGTACGATCTGGTTGTACCATTCAGAAAAGTTCTCTTCGCGGGTGGGTAGTTTATCGGTGCTCATAATTCCTCAAGTGTCAGGATTTTTCGCGAATGCTCCTGCAAAATATCCCATCGGTGATCAACCAAATCGCCCTCTGGTGGCTTTCAGTCCAGAGGGCGGTTCACGTCGTGCTGGGATTTCCACAGCCAATCCCTGAGAAACCGAAAGCCTATGTGGGCTTGCGGAAGGCCGGGGACGGGGTAGGGATGTTGGTGTTAAATCTTTCGTGTTTCATGCTGGATATTAGTTTACCATCGAAGGGAAGGCTGTCAAGGTTTGTTCAGGCTGGCATAAGCCAGCTCTGCTGTATGCCGGTAAACCTCGGCGATGGGTTGCTTGTGTGCAAGTGCTGCCTGACGGCAATCCTCATACTCTGGCGCGAGTTTAGATTGGCCTCCCTCCAGCCGGGCTACCTTGACCCGGATCGTTCCATAGAGGGTGTGCACCTGGATAGTCTCACGCGGCAGGGCATAACGCTCGACAGTCTGCCTGCGGATACCCAGCGTGCTGGTCTCGAGGAAGAGCACCTCTGCCAGCCGGTCTGCGTCCTTTGTTTCGCAGAGCACCTGCACCTGGGTGGCTGGCCGGTTCTTTTTTACCTGAATGGCGGTCAAAGTGACGTCAACAGCCCCCTGGCTGTAAAGGCGCTCGAACAGGTAATCGTAGAACTCCGGATTCCAGTCGTCGATATTGGTTTCCAGCATGATCATGGTTTCCGGCTGACCGCTCAGTGCGCCAATCTTTTCACCGATCAACACACGCAGTACGTTTGGGAAGCTCAGCTCTCTGCTGCCGGCTCCATAACCGCTGCTCTGCAGGCGCATCGACGGGATCGGACCATAGCTTTGCGCCAGACTGGTGAGCAGCACCGCCCCGGTTGGTGTGACCAGCTCCATCTCTATGTCCCGTCCGACTACCGGGACACCTTCCAGCAGTCCCAGGGTCGCCGGGGAGGGAATCGGTAAGACACCATGCCGGCTTTTCGTCTGCCCTCGTCCCAAGGGGATGGCTGAGCAGTGGGCCTCCTCTATACCTAGAAGTTCAATACCCAGCAGGGTGCCGATCACATCAACGATAGTGTCCAGTCCACCCAGCTCGTGTAGGTGTACCTGATCAAGCTCCACCCCGTGGATTCCAGCTTCTATATGCCCCAGGCGTGTGAATATGGCTGCCGCCTCGTGTGTGATCTTGGCGGGCAGGTCGCTGCCATCTACGATAGAAAGGATATCGCCCAACCGCCTTTCACTGAGCGTGTCATCCACCACAACATCTACTTTAATCGCACGTAATCCGCCGCGCTGCACCACCCTGGACTGCAGCTCGAATCCGTCGAGAAACAGCCCTGCCAGATCCGCGTTCAGCTGCTCCAGGCTGGCTCCAGCATCGACCAGAGCGCCCAGCAGCATATCCCCGCTGGCTCCGGCTATACAGTCGAAATAGGCGATCTTCATCGGTAGGTCAGCGCTTATCTTCCGGTATTTGGTTGAGCATCAGGTGTGCAAACTGAGCTGCGCCGAAGCCATTGTCGATGTTCACGACGGCAATACCAGGGGCGCAGGCATTGAGCATGGCAAGCAGCGAGGCCAAACCGTCGAAATTGGCCCCATATCCGATGCTGGTCGGCACGCCGATCACCGGGCAGGGGACCAGACCTGCCACGACGCTGGTCAGCGCGCCTTCCATCCCTGCAACGCTGATGACGACGCTGGCTTCGACAAGCCGCTGGCGTTTATCCAACAGGCGGTGGATGCCCGCCACCCCGACATCATAGAAACGCTCAACCCTATCGCCGAGGAATTCGAGCGTTTGGGCGGCTTCCTCTGCCACCGGCAGGTCGGATGTGCCGGCGCTGACCACTGCCGCAAATTGGTCGCCACTCATCTCTATCTCACTGCGTGCCATTGTCAGCAGCCGCGAGGTAGGGTCGTAGCGAGCTTCTGGTAATTCGGCCAGCAGCGCCTCCGCCATTTCAGGCCCCAGACGTGTGCCCATCACCCGCTCGTGGTTTTCCCAGAGCTTATTGAAGATCCCGACCAGCTGTGGGAGGGTTTTATTCTGGCAGAACACCACCTCGGGCAGGCCTTTGCGCAGCTCTCGATGCAGGTCGACCTGGGCATAGCCCAGGTCTGCATACGGCAGGGATCGCAGCTCCTCCAGAGCCTGGCTGATGTCGATCTCGCCGGACTGAACGCACCTAAGCAGATTCTCGATTTTTGTGGCGTCCATTGGGTTTCAATACTTCGTTCAAGCTTCCTGACCGGAATCCTTCCAGATCAAGGGTGACGTATGTGTAACCTAGCGACTTCAACTCTTTCAGGATGGCTACACGGTAGGTAAGGACTGCTTCCAGGTCAGGCAGCCCGACCTCGATCCGCGCAGTGTCCTGATAGTGACGGACTCTAACCTGGCGCAGCCCCAGGCTATGCAGCAGTCGTTCGGCACGTTCAACCTGGCTCAGGGCGTCCAAGGTGATCAGTGTGCCGTATGGGATGCGGGAGGACAGGCACGCGGCAGCCGGCTTATCCCAGTTCGGCAAGCCAGCCTGCCTGGCAAGCTGCCTGATCTCGGCTTTGGTCAGCTCAGCTTCCAGCAGTGGGCTGCGGACACCATGCTCGCTCGCCGCCTGCCTGCCAGGACGGTGGTCGCTGGTATCGTCCAGGTTGCTCCCATCCACCACCCAGGTAAAGCTATGGGTGTGGGCATAGTCTATCAGTTCGGTGTAAACCTGATCCTTGCAGAAGAAGCAGCGTGCCGAGGTGTTCTCCAGGTAGCGCGGGTCCTGCATCTCGTGGCTTTCGATCAGCACGTGTTCGACGCCGATCTGGCGTGCGATCTGCTGCGCTTCTGCAAGCTCATCTGAGGGCAGGCTGGCAGACACTGCGGTCAGAGCAACAGCCCCTTCTGTAAGGGTTTCGAAGGCAATTTTCAGCAAATAAGTGCTGTCCACCCCTCCAGAATAGGCAACAGCCACGCGGTCCATCGAGATCAAAATGTCTCGTAGTAAGCTTTCTTTTACTGCTGTCTCCATTCTTAATACCACCTCATGCATGAACCGGTAAGCGAATAGGTTTTCTCATCGACGAAGTATACCAGAGGGGCTTACAAAGGTATGAGTTAATACAGCAGGGTGCGGGTGATCGATCTGCAATACCCCATATCCGCTCTCAACCAGGAAGGAGACTGGAGGCATATTACTCCAAACGAAGATATGCATAAATCCCCCCTCGATATCAGGAGCAGAGCGTTCAAAACTCCAGCCAGAAGCGTGGTTTGCGCTGATCAAGGCGCTGCAAGCCGGCCTTTTCGGCAATCTGGACAGCTTGCTGGTATTCAATGTTGGATACCTGCCGGTTGAGTTTTGGGAACTGGTGCGCTTTGTATGCCGGGTGGTACTGGTCCATCAGGTTTAGATAGGTATTCGCTGAGATCTCACGTGCCAGGAAGTTGAGAATGGCTTCCGTCCCCGCCAGGTTATTCGGCAGGACCAGATGGCGAACCAGTAAGCCGCGGGTTGCCAGACCGTGTTCGTCGATTTGCAGATCGCCCACCTGGCGGTGCATCTCACGGACTGCTGACTGGTTGACGGCTGGATACTCTCTGATCCTCGAATAGCGCAGACCGATCTGGGGGCTGGCATACTTCATGTCCGGCATGTAGATATCGATCACACCATCCAGCAAGTGCAGCGCCGCCAGCGAGTTGTAGCCGCCGGTATTGTAAACCAGGGGCAGCCTCAATCCGGCCTGCGCGGCGACCAGTACGCCCGCCAGGATTGAGGCAACGACATGGCTGGGCGAGACGAAGTTGATATTGTGGCAGCCGGACTCCTGAAGTTCGAGCATGATCGCGGCGAGCTGCCGCGGCTCAACCTCGTATCCGCTGCTGGTCTGGCTGATATCGTGGTTCTGGCAGTACTGGCAGCGCAAATTGCAGCGCGAAAAGAATATCGTCCCGGAGCCTTTCCGGCCGCGCAGCGGATCTTCCTCCCCCAGATGTGGTCCATAGCTGCTGATCCGGGGTCTTGTGCCGGTCTTGCAAACGCCTAATTGATCCGCCAGGCGGTTGACGCCGCATTCCCAGGCGCACAGGCAGCATTTGCGCATGCCGGCGTAGGCCTGCGAGACACGCTCTTGCAGCTCGCCGGATTGCAGGAGTTTGTAATAAGAGGGCTCGAACATGGTCATCTAGCGATGGTCATCTAGCGATGGTCATCTAGCGATGGTCATCTAGCGATAGTCATCCTAATCAAAATAAAACAGTGATCATATCCTACTTGAAACGATCCCAAGAATCAATATGCTATGTCTGTAGAAGAGCTTTCGAATGGGTAATCTGCGTTCAATAACCGGGTTAGTAATCAATATAGAGCAGACCGCCGGCCAGGCTCAATGCAAGAAAAGGAAGATCAGGTCGTTGACATTGGTACGAGTTGGACCGGTGCGCAGCAGGTCCTCCAAGGGCTTGAAGAAGTTGTAAGAATTGTTACGCGCCAGGAAGTCTTCAGGCTGCAGACCGAGATTTTGCGCCCGTGACAAGGTCTCCCCGGTGACGACTGCGCCGGCCGCGTCCGTAGGGCCATCACCGCCGTCAGTAGCAAGAGCGACCAGGGCTGCTTCCGCTATTCCTGACATTTCTTCTACTGCGCCGAGAGCTAGCTCCTGGTTGCGACCACCCAGCCCGTCTCCGCGCAGGGTGACTGTGGTCTCACCCCCGGCAATCAAACAGGCCGGGCGAGGTATTGGCTGCCCGCTGGCATCGATCTGGCGGGCGATGGCAGCCAGAATTCGCCCCGCCTGGCGTGATTCTCCTTGCAGGAAGGTCGTTAGCAGCAAAGCGTGATAGCCTTCGAGCTGTGCCTGGTTGATAGCTGCCTCTGCAGCCTGGTGATTGCTGCCGATCACCAGATTCTGGACCTGGTCGAAAAATCGCTCGCCGGGCTTCGGTGTCTCAGGATAATACCCCTGCATGCCCAGTTCCAGATGCCTGCGGATGCTAACGGGGATATCGTGCTCCAGGTCGTATTTCTGAAGAATCTCGATCGCCTCAGCATACGTAGACGTATCAGGTACGGTTAGGCCGGATGCAATCACATCCAGCGGGCTGCCGACTACATCCGATAGGATCAGGGTGAGCATCCTGGCAGGGGCAGCCAGACGGGCAAGTTGCCCACCTTTTACCTGGTCCAGATGTTTCCGCAGGATATTGATCTCGTTGATATTCGCCCCACTGGCTAACAGTGCCTCGGTCAGGACTTGCAGTTCTTCCAGTGAGATGCCGGGCGAAGGCTCGGTAAGCAAGGCTGAGCCACCTCCGGAGATCAGGCAGATCACCAGGTCATCCGGTTTGGTCTGCCTGAGCAGCGCGAGGATGTGCTGCGCTGCGCTCACGCTGCGCGCATCTGGAAGCGGATGTCCGGCGGTGATTACCTCGATATCAGACCGAGATTGCTGTCCGCGTGGAATTTCGTACCCATCCTTCACAACCACCAGCCCGGCTTGCAGCCGCCCACCCAGCAGGGAAGCGATCGCCCTGCCCATGGGGTCACCGGCTTTGCCTGCCCCAACAACGTACACATCTCCGACCGACGCCAGATCGTATATCTGATCGCCGACTATGAGAGATTCACCCTCTAATTTCAGGTGGGAGATGACCGCAGTGTACGGGTCGACGGCCTGAAGTGCAGCCGAGAGCACGCGAGCGACACCCGCTCCCCAGGCGGAGTTCATCAGAGAGTGGGTCAGCAGAATTCCGGATTCCATTCTGTATTATAGATTTGTCAGGATTGCTTGAAGCTTCCCTTCCAGGGTTTCAAGAGAGAAGTATTCTCTGGCTATCTCAAAGTTCTTATCGACCATGCGCTGACCTTCGTCCGGATCTGCCAGCAGGGTGCGGGTTTTTTCGATCGATGCATCGTCAACATACCCATCCAGCTCGACAAATTCGAAACCCTTGGGTTCGATATCGGCATTGTATACTGGGTAGCGGTTGATGACTATCGGTTTCTTGAAATAGATCGCCTCCAGCAGGGCATTCCCGAATCCTTCATATAAGCTGGGGTATGTCACCAGGTCGGCATGCGGGTACGCATCCCATAGAGTATATACTTTGTGCCCATTGATGCGCGATCTCTCTTCGCCGATCATATGGTCGATCAGGCGCAGGTCAACCGACATTGTGGTCGCTTCTCGCTTTAACCAATGCCAGTAAGTGATCCCCTCGTCCGTAGCCGCATGGGTGATGTACAAATGAGCTTTAGGGTGCTGCAGCCGTTGGACGAGTTCGATCGAGAGCTCAATTCCCTTCCGCTGGATCACCCTTGTCGGTTGTAAGATCAGCAAGTCACCGTTCTCCAAGCCTAGTGACTGGCGGAAATCGCGGTTGTAGCCATTGATCTTAGGGGGTGGAGTGCCGTAATCGTGAACGTTGGGGATGACGATCGATTCGATACCCCGGCGTGCCAGCAGTCGCTTCTGGGCGATGGAATTGATCGTCACATGCTGGATTGTCGGCAGCTTGGCTGGAAAGGTGGTGTCCAACAGGTCGAGGATGTCATTTGTACGGTAGCGCTGGCGCTCCCAGAAAAAGTCGTGGTGGTGAGCGATCGTATTCAAGCCCAATTCTGCGATCAGACCCGTCAGGCTGACACCCAAGGGCAGGTTCATAGGTATCGTCAGCGCGTTTTGTACGATGATCAGATCGAGTTGGTTGCTGCGGATAAATTGTCTTAGCGGAGCCCGTATCTCATCTGATGCCTGGTAAATCTCATCGCAAAGCACGCGTGGGTCTTCTTGCGGGCCTTCTCCAAAAGCTCGCTCGCTCAGCTTGATGATAGATTGGTGTTGGAAATGCAGTTTTGGTATGAGAGTGCCGTTCTTGGCGTAGCCTCCCAGCTCCCCGGCGCAGTAGAACACTTCATGCCCTAAGCGGTGCAGTACGCGCGACCACTTCTCAACTTCTAATGAGACCCCATCGGTGCCTTTTAAACGAGTAGAAATAAATCCAATACGCATCAAAACCCTCTTGATCGAATATGCAGTTGTGGTGGGGAGGGCTGCAGCAGCTGCTCTGAACGAATATGGTGCCCGATGCTGTGTTTGACCTGCAAGCCTGTTAAATAAACTTGTAAATCACCGTCAATCATATTTTTGAACGAAGAATCATTGGCTTTGTTTCTGTTTTTCTCAGGTAACCGGATAAATATCCTGTAATCTTAACAGATCTGGGAGGTTGGAGAACCAGGGAGCTTTGGTCGATGCTATCAAATGAATGGTATGAGGGGGGGAGCAGGTCAAGCCAGTGGTGCCACACATTGCGGAAGATCGTTGCGCGGGTTGTTAACCAGTGTCGATACCGGGTAAGCTTTCATCAGTTCACCGGGATAGGGTCGCAAGAGCCCAGAGAGCTGGTCAGGCTGTATTTCCGCAGGGTCTAGCCAGGTCTGGATGCTGTCCTCGGGTAGGATCACTGGCATCCGGTTGTGGATGCTTTTCATCATCTCATTGGGTTCGGTAGTGATGATCGTGCACGATAAGATAGTAGATCCATCTTTCGAATTCCACTGCTCCCATAGCCCGGCGAAGGCGAACGGCTTCTCTGAGCCGAGCCGGATATACAAGGGTATTTTTGTCTTGCTGCCGGGTTGTTTCTGCCATTCGTAAAATCCATCAGCCAGCACAAGGCAGCGCCGTCGGCGGAATGCGGAGCGGAAGGCAGGTTTTTCTGCCAGAGTTTCAGAGCGGGCGTTGATCATCCGGCTGCCCATGGCAGGATCTTTCGCCCAGGCGGGCAGCAACCCCCAGTTATAAAAATCGAGCTTGTTCATCCCATCATTAGGGACGACCGCGACCGGTTGGGTCGGAGCGATATTGTAGCGTGGCGTGATCTCCGGTGGGATGATCAGCCAGGGAAATGATTCCTGGAGGGTGTTGATCTCAACTGTGAGCGTAAATCGACCGCACATCTTCTTTTGTTCCTCACCTTCCGTATCGCGACTTAGGTGATATGATTGAGCTGTCCTGAACCCCATTATAAGGCATAATTCTGTGAACTCATCCCTTGTTGACGATATCTCGCCTGAGGAATCTGCCCGTTCCTCTAGTTGGAGGCGATCAGCCACAGCAGGCTATTACGGGGCATTTATCATCTTCGGTCTGCTTACCGCCGCGATTGGTCCAACCTTGCTTGGATTGGCTGCCAATACCGGGTCCGACAAATCTGGGATCAGCTTGATTTTTACAGCCCAGGCGTTAGGCTATCTGACCGGTTCGCTCGCCGGAGGCCGCCTCTTCGATCGCCTGCCCGGGCACCGGCTGCTGGCAGGCGTACTCTTGGTGATCGGAATTCTGGCATCCTCTATCCCACTCCTTTCGATCCTTTGGCTGCTGCTGGCGGTATTTGTGGTTTTGGGAGCCATGCAAGGCGCCATCGAAGTTGGGAGCAACACGCTGCTGGTGTGGCTGTATCGAGACCGGGTAGGACCATATATGAATGCGCTGCACTTCTGCTTTGGGATCGGAGCGGTGCTATCGCCAATAATCATCTCTCGCATCACTGCAGCCAGCGGGAATATTGCCTGGGTTTACTGGATACTGGGTTTCTCGGCGGTGCCGATCGCTTTATGGCTGCTGCGTTTGCCGAGTCCCGCAATCATCAATGGTAATGGATCAGACCAGACGGATAATATAAATTATCTGTTGGTATTCCTGGTCGCTTTACTGCTTTTCCTATACGTTGGGGCAGAGGCGAGCTACGGTGGCTGGGTCTATACCTACGCAATAAGCAAATTCCCAGCCCAGGCGGCAGCCAGCGCGGCCTTGCTCACGGCAGCATTTTGGGGAGCGCTTACTGTTGGAAGGTTGATCTCGATCCCACTGGCAGTACGGCTTAAGCCAGGCCCCGTTCTGGTGGGTGATCTGCTGGGTTGTTTGATCAGCATCCTGGTGATTGCCGTGTGGCCAGATTCCATACTCGCAATTTGGGTGGGGACCATCGGTCTGGGCTTATTCATGGCTTCTTTCTTCCCGACGACGGTTACCCTGGCGGGTCAGCGTATGCAGATCACCGGACAGATCAGCGGCTGGTTCTTCGTCGGGGCAGGTGCTGGGGGTATGTTCTTGCCCTGGCTGATAGGTCAGCTGTTCGAGGGACTCGGTGCCGGAATTACCATCGTTCTTATATTGGTAGATATTCTGGTAGCCCTGGGCGTGCTGGGGGTGTTCCTGTGGTTGACTCTGCAGCCCCATACCCGGACTGCGGAGCAAGGGATCAAATTTGGATCATAAAACAGGATTGACAAGCGGGGTACGATGCCAGCCGAAGATGCAGAGCGATGGGACAGTCGATATTTACAGGACAGCCGCTTCCGGAAATACACACAACCGCGCGACTGGTTGGTAGAGCAGTCTGGTTGGCTGCCGGAAGGGGGTTTGGCGCTGGACGTCGCCATGGGTCTGGGAGGCAATGCGGCGTATCTTCTGTCACGCGGTATTCGGGTTGTTGGGCTGGATATATCCGGCTTCGCCGCCCGGAGGGCAAAAGAATTGCTGCCGGAGCTTATGGCTGTACAGGTAGATTTAACCGACATCGAACTGTCGCCCGGCAAATTCGATGTCATATTGAATTTCTATTACCTGCAGCGCAGCCTGTGGGATAAATACCGCAAATGGCTGCTTCCTGATGGGATATTGGTATTCGAAACGCTTACCCTGGATATGTTGAAATACCAACCAGATATCGATCCCGAATACCTGCTTCAACCCGGGGAGCTGCTGAGGGGTTTCCGCGATTTCGAGATCCTTGCATACCGGGAAGGCGAGCGGATATCGGGCAGCGGGCGCAAGAGTGCAGTCGCCAGTCTCGTGGCGCGTTGCCCCGGTTTCCCGGGTGCTCAAACGGGCTGAGTATTGGTTTTGGAAACGTAATTTGATCAGGGTTTTACTGCCCGCGTTGATATGAACAGCGGCGTGTACTGGCAGAGGACATTCTCCGGGTCGATATCCTCGAAAAATCCTGTCAGCACAAAGCCTGCCTGCAGCTGACCGCCGATCTGTTCTTCGAGTGTATGGCTGAACTCCAATGGCAGATCCTGGTCGATCCACTGCTGGCGTTCAGCGTCGGTCAGGCTCTCCAGGTCGGAATATGGCAGGCTGTGTTTGACTTCTAATTCTCCCTCATCCAGCTTGAATAAATCGAAGATGTACATCACCGGGTTTGTGATACCTGCCAGCAGGATGCCGCCATGGCGCAGCACCCGGTAAGCCTCTCGCCAGACGGGCAGCACCTCAGGAGCAAATACGTTGGATACGGGGTGGAAGATAAGGTCGAATGACCCATCCTGAAACATGTGCAGGTCTGCCATATCCCCTTCGACAGTCTGGATGCGCAGCCCGTCACGCGCCGCGACTTGCCGGTCTCTATCCAGCTGGGCTGGTGAGTTGTCCAATACGGTGACATAGGCACCTGCCGCAGCCAGGATCGGTCCCTGCTGCCCACCGCCGGAGGCCAGACAGAGCACGTCAATACCGTTTAGATCAGGTGGGAACCAGCTGTGCGGCACCGGGATGGTCGGGGTAAGCAACAGCGACCATTCCCCATTCCGGGCTGCAGCGATCTCTTCTGCCGTCACCGGGATGGTCCATTCGTTGCCCCTCTCCACCTCTTTATCCCAGGCCATGCGGTTGTATGCTCGAATATCCATGCTTCTCCAAATGGATAAGAACCGAGGGGTGACTTCCCCGGCTCTTTGATCGTCAGAAGTTACACAGTTCACGAGGGAATTGCAACTCTCGCCCAAGTGCGTAAGCCCCAATACTATCAATGTGTATGAAGATCAGGATGTTTTGCGTTTGACCAGGGTCAGAGTATTTCCACCTTCAGGTGAATACTCATAATGGAGTTCGTCCACCATCTTCCGCATCAGGAAAACACCAACACCGCGCTGTTTTAGATCTTCCAACGGAATATTCACCTGCGGGCTTGGAACGTTCTGTGGGTCAAATGGATCGCCATTATCTCGCAGAATTACAGTCAGCCCATGATCATCGACAACCACAGAACATTCCATCGATCCACGATCCTCACCGCCGTACGCGTGATCTATGATATTGCTGCAGGCTTCGTCAACCGCGAGTTGGACAGCGTAGACGGCTTTCTCATTCAAGCCTGCCGATCTTGCCGCACGGCTGACGAATTCGCTGATCTGGGGAAGACTCTCAAATCGCCCCGGAAAGGAAAAGGTCTCCATCCTGGTAATGACACCAATAAGGTTTAAAAACTACCAACTGCTGCAGTCAGGTCGTTGTAGATTTTGAAATAGCTTCCCATACCAACCAGGTCAAGGGATTCGCGGATATTCTCCTGAACATTGACCAGGATCACCTCACCGCGCTTATAGCGCTTGCACTTTTTCTGTGCATCGATGAGCACCCACCAACCTTTGCTGGACATGAAGTTAACATCGGTCATATCGAAGACGATTTTAAAACGCCCGCCCTCGATCAGCGAGTTCATGGCCTCCTCCAGTTGAGGCGCTGTGCTGCTGTCTATCCGCCCATTAGCACTGACTACATCACAGCGTTTATGCTCTGTAGTAATTACTTCCATCGCTCCTCCTCTCATTCACATGCAGCTATTTTGGGACGCGTGGATTATATCACGACAAAGTACGCGATTGTGTTAGCGACCACCCTTCATCATACGCCCCATCATACCAAACATAAACCCGACAGTCGTCAGCGCGGCGATCACCAGCTTGGTCCTGTCCAGAATAGGCTCGACACGCACGCCTTCCGGGCTGGATATTACCAGTGCAACCGGTCTGGAGAAGGTGTAGCCACCACCGCCACCACCCATGCCCGCACCTTCGGATGGAGGACCAGCCTCCGGCTTTGTTTCGCTAACCTCTGCCTCTTCTTCCGGTTCGGGTTTGAAGGTGCCCATCCCCATACCCAGACCGAAACCCATCCCGGTTACTACTTCTGCAGTCGGGATGATCAGCACATCACCACTCTTTATCGGTTTTCCGTAGACAGCTTCTACACCCCCACTGTTTACTAAGTTGTCCATCGTCTTGTGAATATTTGCTGCACCTTGGGTGATATCCTGAGCCTCAAGATTGAGGTTGATTTTTCCTTCGTTAGGCATCTTTCTAACTCCTTTCCTTATACAGAATACTGCTGACCAGCCAGGTCAGCAGGACGATCATCAGTCCACTGCCGAATATTGCAATCTGGATGCGGCGAGTGACATCAACCACCGGGATGACAGTCTCTTCTCCATCCGAGTTGATTGCCAGTACTGATACCGGTCTGTTCCACGTTAAGCCGCCATTGATCTGCGGCATCCTCACTCCCACCGATTGGTAGAAAGGAATGATCCTGTTCTTGCCGATGACAATCGGTTCTCCGGCTCTGGTCTCGATTTGCAGCCTGGATGACATGGCCTCATTCCTCCTTATCTGTTGCTGTCTGACCAGCCTCCTCTTCACCCTTATGCCTCAGGTGAGTGGCGGCTCTTTCGAGCTCGGTGCTGGCGATTTGCAGCACTTTCAGCAGCTCTTCTCGCAGCTGCTCCGTAGTCTCTCCAGTGCGCACACGCTCGGCGAATTCATCAAAATCAGTTTTCAGCTGCTGACCGGCGGGGCTCTGCTGCAGTTTTTCGACCTCGTTTTTCAAGGTCGCAGTCATATCCGAGAGCCCTTCTTCGATTTCAGACTGCACTTTTTTCCGTTCGGGATTATCCCAGGCTGCCCGAATCGTACCTGCCAGGCTCTGTCCGAGCTGGTGAAATGCGTCTACCAGGCTATCTTTTTCGGGGGGTGTTTCGCTCATCAGAATACTCCTTCGTTAAGTATGGTTGGCTTAATATATACGGATTTATCTCTCGGGGGTTGTATCAGCCATAATATAGTTTAATACTCTCAGAATTATAACATTTTGCTCTCAGGTGCAAAATCCAATGAGTCTTGTAGGCGACTGCCAAGTGTGGCATACTCGATACACGTAGGCTATAGGAAGGAGAGAGATTAATGGAGAGGGATGTTTATATTCGCCGATGGGAGGGGGAAGCACTGCCCTCTGAGAGTGAGCTGCGCAGGCTGATGCAGATAGAAGGATTGCACCCATATTCGTGGTCGAATGGCCCTGGCGATTTGTACGCAGCTCACAGCCACAGCTACAACAAAGTCATCTATGTCCTCCGGGGGACGATCACCTTCGGTCTGCCAAAGAGCGGGGAGCAGCTATCACTGGGTCCAGGAGACCAGTTGGGGCTGCCGGCAGGAACAGTCCACAACGCAGTGGTCGGTCCGCAAGGCGTAACCTGTCTGGAAGCCCAGCTTATCCGGCGAGAGGGGATGTAATGAGCTATCCGCTTGCCAGCCTGTCGACTGTCGGGTTTCGCCGGATATTCATCCCAATGCTTTTGCTGACATTTGGAATGATGTTGGTTATGAATTTTGTTGCAGTTCCTTTGGAGACGGATGCAGCGCCTTATGGGATCATCTCCTATGAATTGGCTGGCAGTGCGTCCCGCTCAGCAAAGATAGTGGCTTCCTGGGATGACACTGCCCGCCTACGTGCATCGTTCAGCCTGGGATTGGATTACCTGTTCCTGGTGATCTATTCGACGACGATTGGTCTGGCTTGCGTGTGGGCAGCAAGCATCCTGAGATCCAACGGCTGGCGGATGGCTGTTATCGGGAGCCCGTTAGCCTGGGGATTGTGGCTGGCGGCAGCCCTGGATGCCCTTGAGAACGCCGGGCTTACCATCATCTTGTTTGGCGGCGATGCACTGTGCTGGGCGCCCATTGCACGCTGGGCTGCGCTCGCCAAGTTTGCCATAATCCTTGTCGGGATAACTTATGCATTCCTGGGTTTGATCGTATCTCTGGCGAATAGAACTGGGAAATGAGCCGAGCGGATGCCTTGCTCGCGACTGGTTGGTAGTTTGGACGTATATCTTTCCAGAGATACAAATTCGAAGGAGATAAGCAATGAACTACAGACCGATACTTATAATTGTCGTCGTCCTGTCCCTGACAGCGTTAGCGTGTGGAGTAACCGTCGATTTGCCTGGCAGGGATATTAAGACCGGACCTACAGTGACGGAGGATATCCTGGTCACTGTTTCGGAGCCGGACGAACCGGTTGATGTGACCATTGACTTCGGTGGAGGGGAATTGGAGATCCAATCCGGAGCACAGCACGCAGTGATCGATGGGGTTGTGCGCTATAACGTAAGGGATTTAAAGCCCGAGATTACTATCGATGGCAGCAGCGTGCGCCTGGAAACCGGAAATTTGGAGATCTCGGGGTTCCCGACCTTTGGCGATAATTACGTGAACGAGTGGAAGCTGCGGTTGGGCGATATGCCATTAAACCTGCTGATCAATTCCGGCGCTTACAAGGGTGAGATCGAGCTAGGTGGATTATCTATACTATCGCTGGAAGTGACCGATGGTGCCGCAGATGTCGACCTGCGCTTCACGAAACCCAATCTTATAAAAATGGACACACTGCGCTACCAGACAGGCGCATCATCCGTCAAGCTGCTCGGACTGGGGAATGCCAACACTGACCGGCTGATCTTCAAGAGCGGTGCAGGAGATTACACGCTGGATTTCTCTGGGGACATGCAGATGGATATGGATGTAACCATCGATTCCGGTATGAGCAGCATCGAGCTGATCGTGCCGAGCGGTGTGCCTGTGGAGGTCCGCTATGATGGTGGTTTGTCGAATGTGGATTACAGTGGTGATTGGCAAAGATCGGGGAATGACTATTACCAGGAAGGCAATGGGCCGGGCATCATTGTGAATGTCAATCTAGGCGCAGGTAATCTGATACTCCGCAACCGGTAGTCACTACGAACTGCGTCAGTTCTAAGCCAGAATGCCCCTTGATCCATCAAGGGGCATTCTGTTACGTACTATTTGGTCGGTCTTTAGTCTAGAGCAGAATATCCAGGTCCGTCGGTGAAATAGTCGTAGTTCGGCTGGATGTCCGGTGTGAGGTCGACGACTTCGCCAGAATCTAACTCGTGAACACTTTCGAGGACAACCTCCTCGCCATGATGGTTTGTCCCCTCATAATGACCGGTAATTCCGACTCGGCTGATGTACTCGCCACCTTTGGCTTCATAGGCAGTGGGTACTTCATCCTCGGTGAAGATCGCCTCGTAGGGGCATTCGGGGATGCACGCGCCGCAATCGATGCAAGTATCTGGGTCGATGTAATACCAGGGCCATTCTTCAGCCGGTTTGCCCGGGATGATGCATTCTACCGGGCATACTTCGACACAGCCGCCATCGCGCAAGCATAAGCTGGTAATGATGTGTGTCATAGAATTGACCTCCGTGAGTGATGATGAGAATTACTTTTCAGGTGAGGATAATTGTACCTCAAATATATATGGCGCGGAAAAATAAATACAAAATGTGACAAACGATCATTCAAATAGGGATATTCGATATACTACCCGGAGCTTCGCGAATGCCCGGCCACCAGGTCGTTATTGCGAAGTATCGGGCAGGTAAATGGGATGATAATGGTAGAATATAGCGTCGACCGTGTTGATAAAGCTGACTGAATGTGCTCAGAACTCACTGGGGAGGATTCTCTATGACAATCGATATTTCCGCACTATGGGATTATAGCAAGCCTGAACTGAGCGAACAACGCTTTCTCTCCCTGCTGGCAACTGCATCCGAAGAGGATACCTTAATCCTAAAAATGCAAATCGCGCGCGACGTATGGAATTCGTCGTAACTTTACTCGTGCTCAAGAGATCCTTGCCGAAATAGAGCCGCAAATCCCGCGTGCGGGAGACGAGGCGAGGGCGCGCTACTATCTTGAATTGGGGCGCACGTACTCATCTGCTGTCCATGCTCCCGAGTCACAAACCTCCGAGGTCAGGGAACTGGCGTGTTCCGCTTACACCCTTGCCGTCGACATTGCAAAAGAGGCACAGCTGGATTACCTGGCTATCGATGCGCTCCATATGATGACCTTCGTGGATACCTCACCTGAAGAACAGCTTGAATGGAATTATAAGGCCCTTGCGCTGATGGATTCTACTACCCAAGAGGAAGCCAAAAAATGGGAAGGCTCCCTCCGCAACAACACAGGCTATGCACTTCACAGCCTGGGACGCTATGAGGATGCACTCCAGGAATTCGAAATGGCGCTGGCGGTTCGCCAGCGGAGCGGCGATCCCGAATCGATACGCATTGCATATTGGATGATTGCATGGACGCTGCGCGCGCTGGGTCGCTTGAGCGAGGCCCTTGAGATTTAACTGCGGCTTGAGAGAGAATGCGATGAGGCAGGGGCACCCGATCCGTATGTATTCGAGGAACTCGAGCTCCTCTATCGAGAGCTCAATGACCCCAAGATGGCCGAGCTTTATGCAGCCCGTCAAAAGGCAGCCTAAGAGGACAAAAAATCGGCTCTCTGGGAATCACCGTGGTGCAAGGGTTCCAAATCTGCCACCTGTCACGGCAACTCCCAATGACCCAAAAAATCTTGACAATATATGTCTTTATCTGTATGATGAGGTTGGTTTTTTCAATAACCTCGCAGAATAATTCTGCATCCAATAATAATTTCATAATAATGAAGGAGGTTTCTATGTTCTACAAGCTTGTTCAGCTGCTGGACACTAATTTCGGATTGGAAGAAGCCAGCGCCCATTGTGATATCCCCTGTGGTATCTACGATCCAATTACGGCTCAGATCGCAGCATTGACCGTGGTGCGCATGATGGACCTTATGGCCGACCTTGTGGAAAAGGGCGACCAGCATGATTCGGCTTACCAGAATGCGATGTCTCGGTATATTACCGTGAAGGAAGAGCACGCGGAGAAAGCCAAGCATGAAGTTCGCATCATATGGGGCGATTATATCAAGCCCATGCACGCTGAGAAGCACCCCGGTGTGAACGATGTCGTACACAAGATCATGCTGTTAGGCTCGAAGACCCGCCAGACAGCCGACCGGGAAGCTGCCGTCCAGCTTGTCGAGGCGATCAACGAGTTTGCGGAGATCTTCTGGGATACCAAGGGCGTCGCCACCAAGCGGGCGAAAGCTCCTTACAACCCGCCATTGGAAATGGTGTATCCTAACTTATAATGCTGCAAATATTAAAGGTGACCGGTGAGAGCCTGGCACCTGAGTACCGGGAAGGGGATTTTGTCCTAATCGCCAAAATCCCCTTCTTTTTGAATTGTCTCAAAGAAGACGATGTGATCGCCTTCCGCCATCCGGATTTCGGGGTGATGATCAAGAGAGTCGCTGCACTGGAGCCTGGTCAGGGACAAATATTCGTTATCGGGACTCATGAGCACAGTGTGGACAGCCGTCAATTCGGAACGATCCAGCGATCTGATCTGGTGGGGAAAGTGATCTGGCATATCCGCCAGCCAGGTAGCGCCGTGTTGAACGGCGTACTCCAACCGGCCGGTCATCTCCCCCCTGATTGTCATCTCATTTGGCATCCTGGCCGTATCGACGGCTTCTATATTCATCCGCTACGCGCAGGAATCTGTACCATCATTGGTCATTGCTGCCTGGCGATTGTCGGTTGCCGGTCTGGTGCTGGCTCCGGTTGCTTATTCTCGCCAGCGCCGGGAGCTGACCGGTCTGAAGGCAAAAGAATGGGGTCTGGCACTGGCAGCCGGGTTATTCTTGGCGCTGCATTTTGCTACCTGGATCAGCTCGCTGGAATATACCACCGTTGCCAGCTCGGTTGTCCTGGTAACAACGACGCCGCTGTGGGTGGCGTTGCTGGCCCCGATTACGATTAAAGAACCGATTACACGACTGATCCTGCTGGGAATGCTTCTCGCCCTGGTCGGGGGGATCATCATCGGATTGAGCGATGCTTGCCAGGTCTCGTCCGGGGGTTTGGCATGCCCACCGCTGTCGGAGTTCATCCGCGGGAGCGCATTTATCGGGGACCTTCTGGCGGTGGCCGGGGCAATTATGGCGGCGGGGTATGTCATTATCGGCCGGCGGCTGCGGAGCGACATGTCCCTGATCGGTTATATTTTTGTCGTATACAGCATGGCAGCGGTCGTGCTGGTGGTGATAATGCTCGCCTCAGGTGAATTTGCATTCGGCTACCCGGCCTCGGCATATGTATGGCTGATCCTTCTGGCATTGATCCCGCAGCTTCTGGGGCATTCATCCTTCAACTGGGCGCTGCGTTATCTCTCGGCTGCATATGTATCCATCACACTGTTGGGAGAGCCGATCGGAACGACTATCCTGGCCTATTTCCTGTTAGGTGAGACACCCTCAGGCGTGAAGATAATCGGTGCTATACTTATCCTGTTCGGTATTTTCATCGCTTCACAAAGCGAGAGTCGAAAGAGCGTATGACAGAGTTAGAGTCCGAGACAGGCAGCAGTCTTCAAACGCGCCTCCAGCGATTTGTATGGGATATCGGCGGTATCGTCATCGTGGCATTTGCGCTGATGACCCTGCTGGGCTTGATGCTCCCCGAGCTTACACGCGGTGTGCTGCTCACATGGTGGTCTGAATTCCTATGGGTCTGGTTTGGTTGGGGAGCGATCTGGGTGGTGATCGGGATTGGCGCATCGGGCTTGCTGCTGCTGCGCTACCGGCATAACAGTACCACGTCTCCTAAGACATCGGATAATAAGCTGGCGGTGAACTGGTGGCGCGTGATCTCCCTTGAAATCGCAGCACTGAGCTCGCTGGCATTGCTGGCTGCATTGGGCGGCACCTCACTCGCCCGGGCGGATGCAGGCCTGGATGGAGGCCGGACTGGCTGGGGGCTATCTTACCTGGTTGGAGCGCTGCTGGCGCCATTTGGACTATCCGGGACGATCTGGCGTGTGCTGCTGTTTGGATCGCTGTTTGCACTCTCTCTGTTCCTGGGTCTCGGGTTAGGTAGCATCTTCCTTAATTGGGCACAAAGACAGGCGCGTATGAGCTCGCAGGCACAGGGTCTGGATGGCGAATTGGTTACCGGAGTAAGCGTTGCACCCATCCAGGGCAAGGAAGCTGCCAGTGGGGTGGCTGCATCCAAAAAGAAGAGGCGCACCCTGCCGCCGGAATTCCGCAAGAAATTCCGCCTGGAGTCCGATGAAGAGGGTAGAGGCGCTGAAGCGGCGGCGCGTGATGACCGCCTGCCGCCTTTGGACTTGCTGGTCAGCGAGCAAAATGTACGCCCAGACGAGCGCGATATCAACATGACCGCCGGGCTGATCGAAAAAACGCTGGCTGAGTTCGGTATCCCTGCCAGGGTGGTCGGCTTCCGAGTGGGACCGACCGTGACACAATTCGCTGTTGAGCCTGGTTTTGTCGAGAAGTCTCCATCAGGGAATGAAGGGGACGCCGCACGTCAAAAAGTGCGTGTTTCGCAGATCTCAGCTCTGGCCAGAGATCTGGCCCTGGCTTTATCGGCCGAGCGGTTGAGGATCGAAGCTCCAGTCCCTGGACGGCCTTATGTCGGTATTGAAGTTCCGAACGCGCGCACCAGCGTCGTCCGTCTGCGCCCGATTCTGGAGACCGACCTGTTCTATCGCTTGAACTCGCCTCTGGCGATCGGTCTGGGACGGGATGTCTCTGGACAGCCGGTGCTGGCAGACCTGGCGCGCATGCCGCACGTCCTGATCGCCGGCACCACCGGTTCGGGCAAGTCGGTGTGTATAGCTGCCTTGACGACCTGCCTGGTCATGAACAACACACCCGAAGACCTACGCCTGGTGATGATCGACCCCAAGATGGTCGAGCTGGTGCGCTTCAACGGTTTGCCCCACCTGTATGGGAAGGTCGAGACCGATCTGGAGCGCATCCTGGGCGTCCTGCGCTGGACGGTGGCTGAGATGGACCGCCGCTACCGCCTGCTGGAGGCTACCCGATCTCGCAATCTGGATAGCTACAACCGCAAGGCCCGCCGGCGGAAAGGTGAGGAACCACTGCCGCGTATCGTGGTGCTGATCGATGAGCTGGCCGATCTGATGATGTCTGCACCTGAGCAGACCGAGCCCGCACTGGTGCGTCTGGCACAGATGGCACGCGCAACCGGTATTCACCTGGTGGTCGCAACCCAGCGACCCAGCACCGATGTGGTCACCGGGTTGATCAAGGCCAACTTCCCGGCGCGCATCTCGTTCGCGGTGGCCTCATCGGTCGACTCGCGCGTCATCCTCGATTCTACCGGAGCGGAGTCGCTGCTGGGCAAGGGGGATATGCTGTTCCTGCCCCCGGAAGCCCCGGCACCGGTCCGCAGCCAGGGGGTCATGATCAGCGACCCGGAAGTCGAGCGAGTGATCACATTCTGGCAGAAGGCGATTCAGCTCGAAGAGACCGAGCCGCCGCCGTGGGAGGAGATGCTCAAAAAGGAGACGGCGCTGTCGGATCGGGATGACCTGATCGAGGATGCCATCCAGGTGGTAAGAGAATCACAGCGTGCCAGCGCCTCGCTATTGCAAAGGCGGCTCAGGATTGGCTACCCGAGAGCAGCCCGGCTGGTGGATGAGCTGGAGAAGCTGGGCGTGGTTGGACCCGCTCAAGGGAGCGGGCGCGAGCGCGAGGTGCTGATCGACCCAGACGACCCCGGACCGCTGTAACGTCCCGGGTTGAAGAGATAGCTGACGAATGATGTCTGTAGCTGAGACGAAGGTACGCTTGACAGGTTGTGGTCTGTGCGATAGCATAACCAGACTATTTTACTTCTGAGGATTATTAAAACATGGCAGAGCACGCAGCAGAAACGAAAGAGAAATTGACCTTTACCGACCAGATGCGCAAGCGGTTTAAAGGTTTCTTGGATCGGATCGGCGGGGCGATCAACCGCCTTGGCATCATGCCCAACACGATGACGATCATTGGTTTGATCGGGAACACGGTCGGAGCTTATTTCATCGCCCGTGGGCAGATGACGGCCGGAGGGATCATTATCCTGCTGATGGGTCCGGTTGATGCGCTGGATGGCACGATGGCCAGGCTCAAAGGCGAGCCAAGCGAGTTCGGTGCCTTTGTTGACTCGGTTACCGATCGTTATTCCGAGCTGGTAATTTTTGGTGCTCTGCTGATCTATTACGCCACTGTCGGGGATATATTGTATGCCGTGCTGGCATACCTGGCAGCTGCCGGGGCAGTGTTGGTCTCTTATACCCGGGCACGTGCCCAGTCACTGGGTTATGAAACCAAAGTTGGCGTCCTGACCCGTTTCGAGCGTTATCTTGTCCTCGCTCCGTGTCTGGTCTTCAACATTCCTCAGGTCGCTTTGTGGATACTGGCTTTATTGGGCAACCTGACCGCCCTCCAGCGAATTTGGGACGTGCGCAGCAAAGTCCATAAAACCTGGGACCAGGGCTAAGCGCCGAAACCATCATAATACGAGGGAACAATGCCGAATGGATTTCAACTAGGACCCCTATATATCCGGTTTTACGGGATAATCTTGATGCTTGGTGCTGTAGCAGCCGCATTCCTGGCAGACCGGGAAGCGCGCCGCCGCGGGCAGGACGGCGAACTGGTCTGGGATGGTTTGATCTGGGTATTGATTGGGGGGATCATCGGCGCCAGGGTTTGGCATATCCTCACGCCGCCGCCTTCGATGGTCGATGCAGGCATCACCACCAATTTTTACCTAACCCATCCCCTGGATGCGCTCGCTATCTGGAGAGGCGGGCTTGGCATACCGGGAGCAATCATCGGCGGGCTGGTTGCGATCTACTTTTTCTGCCGCTACCGTAAGCTGGATTTTCTTTTGTGGCTGGATATCGCCGCGCCTGCCCTGGCTCTGGGGCAGGCTATCGGTCGCTGGGGGAATTTTGTCAACCAGGAATTATATGGAGCGCCAACCGATCTGCCCTGGAAGATTTTCATCGAGCCGCAGTACCGTCTGCCGGGCTTCGCAGACCAGGAATATTACCACCCACTGTTCCTGTACGAGTCTTTGTGGAGCCTGGGGATCGTTATCCTCCTGCTGTGGCTGGCAAGGCGCAAAGCAGATTGGCTGATTAATGGGGATATTTTCCTGATCTATCTTGTACTCTACCCGCTGGGGCGTTTCTTACTGGAATTTATCCGCCTGGATTCGGCTCAGGTGGCAGGGATCAATGCCAACCAGACCGTTATGGCGGTTGTTGCTATCGTCGCGGCGATCGCGTTGGTCTGGAGACATAGCCGGACAACACCTGCCGCTCTCCCAGCCGACGAATAACCACCGCGTGATTCGCGCAGGGGGTGTCTAACTGCTGATCTGGATTCGGGTAAGCTACACCTAACGATATGATAGTCACCCAGGATTTAAGCAAGCAATTCAAGAAATTCGTGGCTGTTGATGGCGTCAACCTTCAAGTGATGCCGGGTGAGGTGCTGGCTTTACTTGGTCCAAATGGAGCCGGAAAGACGACCACCGTTCGCATGCTTACATCTGTATTGGCGCCTTCCAGGGGGAGTGCTCAGGTTGCCGGGTTCGATGTGGTTAATCAGGCCGGGGAGGTGCGAAGATCGGTCGGAGTCCTGACCGAACAGCATGGGCTTTACGGTCGGATGAAGGCGTTCGAGTACCTGGATTTCTTTGGTCAGGTTTACGGTTTGGATCATTCCACCCGCCGCGCACGAACCCTGCAATTGCTGGGTGACTTCGGGTTGATCGCTGATGTTCAGCGTCGGATTGGCGAGTTCTCAAAAGGGATGCGCCAGAAGCTGGCGCTGGCAAGGGCGATGCTGCACGACCCCCAGGTGCTGCTGCTGGATGAGCCGACCTCTGCCATGGACCCAGAGAGCTCCAGGCTGGTGCGCGATTCGATCCGTGACCTTCGCTCTGCCCGGCGCTCGATTGTTATCTGTACGCACAACCTGGCCGAAGCCGAAGAGCTGGCAGACTGGATTGCGATCATCCGCAAAGGTCGCATTATCGCCAGCGGCGCAATGTCAGAATTAAAACAACATCTGCTTGGACCGGTCGAGTATGAAGTGAAGTTTGCAAAACCATTTAACGGAGCTTCTCTAAGGCTGCCCTCGCCACTCCTGCCATCCGGACAGGGTGAGGACTGGCTCAGGTTCTCTACAACCGATGCAGGGCAAACTAACCCCCTCGTTCTACGCTATCTCTTAGACCAGGGACTGCCCGTAGTCGGTATGCGTGAGGTACCGCGCAGTCTGGAACAGGTCTACCTGCAGGCGATGAGCACTTCGCCGGAGGCGGAAGGACTCACTGATGAGCTGGTTGAATAATCACCTCACGCCGGCGCTGGTGATCACCCGCCGCGAGCTGAAAGACCAGCTGCGTGACTGGCGAATCCTTATCCCAATCATCATGCTGACGGTTTTCTTCCCCTGGCTGATGAATTTTACGGCCCGGCAAGCGGTTGAATTTGTGGAGAGCTACGGTGCGCCTGTGGTTGCCGAGCGGCTGGTGCCGTTCTTGCTGATGGTGGTTGGTTTCTTCCCAGTTTCGATCTCCCTGGTGATTGCATTGGAAAGCTTTGTGGGCGAGAAAGAACGCCGCAGCATCGAACCCCTGCTTACCAGCCCGTTGAGCGATGGACAGCTTTACCTGGGAAAACTGCTCGCCGCAGTCCTGACCCCATTGCTGGCAAGCTATTTGGGAATTGCCATCTATTTTGTCGGTGTCACCAGGCAGGTCAACTGGCACCCCGATACAACCCTGATCGTCCAGATTCTGCTGCTGAACACCGTGCAGGCTTTTGTGATGGTCAGCGGGGCTGTCGTGATCTCCACTCAAGCGACCTCGGTGAGGGCTGCGAACTTACTGGCGTCGTTCATTATCATCCCGATGGCGCTGCTGATCCAGGCTGAGAGTGTGGTCATGTTCTGGGGCAGGTACCCAGTATTGTGGTGGGCCATCGCCGGTTTGCTGGTTATCGCCGGTTTGTTGATCCGTTCCGGGCTGGCACATTTCAACAGAGAGGAGCTGATCGGTCAGGAGTTGGACTCGATCAACCTGTTCTGGAGCTGGCGGGTGTTTATGGGCGAATTGAGTGGTGGCGTGAGATCTCCACTCGCCTGGTATAGAAGTATTGCCCATCTTATAACCGGAAAGATGCTGATCCCGATATCGTTTACAGCACTATTACTCCTTACAGGTGCCTGGATCGGAACAAACCAGGCCAAAGTGTTTGTCCTCCCGCCGGAGCTGATCCATTTCGATTCGATACAGGATGGGATGTTCCGCCTGCCGGAGCTGATCAATTTCTACTCGCTCTCCGGCGTTGGGACGGTCTGGCTGCACAATATCAGAGCAATCGCGCTGGCTTCCATCCTGGGATTATTTTCCTTCGGCGTCCTGGGTATGATCATAATAATGCTGCCGTTGGTCCTGGTGGGGTACTTTATGGCCAGTCTGACTACCGCAGGGATATCGCCTTTTCTGTTCCTGGCTGCCTTCATCCTGCCGCATGGGATACTCGAGATCCCGGCGATGATACTGGCAGGGGGCGCGATCCTGCGTCTGGGAGCAACCCTCGCAGCCCCTGCGAAGGGGCAAGGCATCGGGGAAGCTATGCTGCGCGGGATTGCTGACTGGTGTAAGGTTATTCTGGGGCTGGTCATACCGATGCTGCTGGGAGCGGCGATCCTTGAAGTTTACATCACGCCGCGCGTCGTCCAGCTTTTATTAGGAGGGGAGTGACCCTTGAGCGATGCGTCACAGCACGCCGAGAACGGCGCCATGATCCAGCTTATCATCCTGGGGGTATCGAATGCGGTTGCCGGAGAGGACCACCAGAATACGCATTTTGTGCTCGCCGACAGGCAGCGCATGGTCCTGGTGGACTGCACCGGCAACCCGGTAACCCGTCTGAAACAGGCCGGGCTGGATCACCGGAATCTGACCGACTTGATTCTGACCCACTTCCATCCCGACCATGTCTCAGGTGTGTCGCCTTTCCTGATGAGCCTTTGGCTGCTCGGACGCACCGCCCCGCTGCATATCTATGGACTTGACGACACGATTGACCGTATCGAGAAAGTGATGGAGCTGTACCAGTGGGATACCTGGCCGGGTTTTTTCCCGGTGATCTTCAAACGCCTGCCGGAAGTGGAGAGGGCGGTCGTCATGGAGACGGAAGAGTTCAGCATCTACTCCTCACCGGTACACCACATTGTCCCTGCGATTGGATTGCGATTTGACTCACATGCTTCCGGGAGATCCATCGCTTATTCCTGTGACACTGAGCCCTGCGATGAAGTGATACGGCTGGCTGAAAATTGCGCTATCTTGATCCACGAAGCAACCGGGCAGGCGTATGGGCATTCCTCTGCTGCCCAGGCTGGGGATATCGCTCGCCAATCTGGAGCCGGAAGGCTGATCCTGATCCATTATGCTACTTATGAGACCAGTGTGGAAGGACTGCTCGCTCAAGCAGCCGGCAGTTACCCCGGACCGGTGAGCCTGGCTGAAAACTTCATGCGTTTGGAATTCTAAGTAATTCGCCGTGATTGATCCAGGTGTTTACAAAGTTGATTACGGCGAATTGTCAGGCATCAGGATATCCCACGGTGAATCAAAACCGGCAGCTGAGCTCACCTGCCGGTAATTTTCTACCAGCCCTGGATGAAGGGGATCCACTCTTCGTTTTCCTTCAAGTGGCGTCCGAATAGATACAATGCGGACGCGGGCGGTTCGATGGGGGGGCGCAGCAGGTGCATCTGTGCTTGATCCAGCATCCTGCCGCCTTTGCGGTGATTGCAGGCCGGGCAGGCAGCCACCAGGTTTTGCCAGGTATGGTCGCCGCCCAGGCGTCGAGGCAAGATATGATCGACCGTCAGATGGGGAGAATGCTGGCCGCAGTACTGGCAGGTGTAATCATCCCGGCGCAGGATCTCGCGCTTGGTCAGCCGTACGCTCGGGCGCGGCCGCTTGATCATCCGCTGCAGCTGGATGATCGAGGGAGATGGGAATGATCTTGAGACAGTGCGGATCTCGCCGCGCCCGTTCATCACCAGATTTGCTCTCCCGGTCAAGATCAGTCCCAGGGCGCGTCGAGTCGTGCATACATTCAGCGGCTCGAAATTTGCATTCAGCACCAATACCGGTGTGTGCATACCTGCCTCCGAGAATGCGCAAATTATAGCACGGGATAACCGCTGGGTGATTAATTGAAACACAACGGATGGTATAATCCTGCCATGCTGCAAGAGACTGCAGAGCTTGAAATACAGCGAGAATATCGCCCGGAGCTCATCCCGCGCCGGGGAGAGGGGATCGCCTGGGTTGGCACGATCCTGACAGGGCTGACCTGGGTACTGCTGGCGTTCAGCGGCCAGCGGGTTGTGATCATGATCCCGGTGTTGTTTTTTCTGCTGGTATTCTCGGCATTTATCATCAGTCTGGGGAACTGGATGGACCGCCAGACAGTGATCCGGATGACTGGTGCGGAGGTCGAATACGGGAATGGCTTGAGGCAGGTTCGCCTGCACTGGGCGGATATCCGTGAAGTGCGAGTGCAGCCCGGCAAGTGGGGGGAAAAGGTGCAGGTCTATGGTGAGGACAGCTACTTTGCATTCCACACACTGGGAGAGGTGCGGTTGAGAGAAAACGTGAAAGGGCGCATGGGGTTTGAACAGGGCGAGGAGATCCTTCGCCAGCTCGTTTTAAGGAGTGGGCTGCAGTCTATCGAAGGGCAAGGTGAAGGCTATTATTATGCCCGGCAGTAGCTGCCTCTGTGGTGAGCAAGTCCGCGCCCTCACCGCAGAGGGCGCGGTTTCTTGTTAACCCATATCTGGCGGAAATACCGGGGTTGAAATTGTATATTGTGAAGTCTAGCAACAATCTGGAGTGAGATGATGAAGAAGATGAACATTGAAGAGCAGGTGCAGTACCTGATGCGCGGCACCGAGTATGGCGATGAGGACTTGAAGAACGCCATGACCAAGGAGCTGCGCCAGCGGCTGGTTGAGGCAGAGCGCGATGGACGTCCGCTGCGGGTGTACTGTGGATACGACCCGCGCACCTCCGACCTGCACGTGGGGCATACCATCACCATGCGCAAGCTGCGCCAGTTCCAGGAACTGGGGCACGATGTGACCTTCTTGATCGGCACCTACACTTCTTTGATCGGCGATCCCTCCGACAAAGATGTGCTCAGACCGCAGCTCACCCCGGAGCAGGTTGACCATAACGCGCGCACGTACGCTGAGCAGGCGTACAAGGTGCTGGACCGAGAGCAGACCATCGTCCGCTACAATGCCGAGTGGCTCTCCGGACTGAAATTCGCCGACCTGATCCATCTGGCATCCAACTTCACAATCCAGCAGTTCTTGACCCGGGAGAATTTCAGGCTGCGCGCCGAGAAGGGCGACGCCATCTACCTGCACGAGACCTTCTACGCCATCATGCAGGGCTACGACGCGTATGCGCTGCAGGCGGACGTGCAGGTAGGGGGCACTGACCAACTGTTCAATATCGTCACCGCAGCGCGCAAGATCATGACCTTCCTGGGCGAAAAACCGAATATCCCCATCATCATGGGCATATTGCCGGGTACTGACGGTGTGGTACGAATGAGCAAATCATTGGGCAACCACATCCCCCTGCTGTCGACACCGGAGGATATGTACGGGAAGGTGATGAGCCTGCCGGATGCGGCGATGAGCCAGTATTTCCGGTTGGTCACACGCTGGTCGCCGGCTGAGATCGATGTGTTGGAAAACGGGCTGGAGCAGGGTAATCTGCACCCGCGCGATGTCAAGATGAAGCTGGCGCACGAGATCGTTTCGATCTTCTATGGCAGTGAGGCTGCCGCTGAGGCGCAGCAGGCTTTTGTGCGCGTATTCCAGCAGGGCGGTCTGCCGGAAGAGATGCCCGACTATTCGCTTCTGCCCGGTCAGTCGCTGCTGGACGTACTGGTCGATTCCAAATTGGTGAGCAGTAACAGCGAAGGGCGGAGGATGGTCGATCAAAAAGCGGTCCGGCTGGACGGCGAAACGCTGGTGGATGCCAGCAAACCCTTCCCGCATCCCGGCGTGCTCCAAGTTGGCAAGCGCCGCTACCTGCGGGTGACCGGTTAAGAGCTGCTTTCAGGGCAGCCGCGATCATCGCAAAGCGGATTCCAGGATGCCGCGGCCGGTGCGGATGGCGGCTTGTGGGTCCCTGTCTTCCAGCACAAGGACCAGTGCCAGCGGCGTGCCCCCCCACCCTGGAGTGGTACCCCCCACATACCAGGTGACCGGCTGGCTGCCCTCCTGAGATTCAACGGCGACATATTCCCATATATTCGCATTATCTGAGCTTAGCGAGCTTGCTCGAGCACCTGCCTCTTCAGGCTCGATGACCTGCAGCGGCTGGTCTTCCACCGGCAGCAGCACCCAGCCGGAGGCGGGCGTGTTTACCGCGCTGACGATCATTGGAGCTGGACGTATACCCTGGGCACTGATCGCCGCCGCGCTGAGCGCAGCCTGCAGCGGGCTCAGCTCCGGCTCACCGGTGACCGGCGAGGCGGAGCCGGGCAGGTAGGGCTGGACGAGCTGGTCGAGCCCGAACGCTTCCAAGCCTTCCGGGAACAGCGTACTCGCCAGCTCGACGGCGGGGTACCGCCCGAGGGTTGCCCGGTTAAGGAGCGGGGCGCGATCATCCTGGATCAGCTCACCCCAGGTATCGTCAAGCTGGTTGGCGTCGAAACCGGGATGAGAAGCCAGCGCCAGTACCTCCCCGGTTGAGGCGTTGAGCAGGACAGCAGCCCCGGCAGTATCCCCAAAATATTGATCGACTGAAGTTTGCATATCCATATCCAGCGTAGTGCGCACGTCCAGTCCGGGAGGTGGCTGCCCGTATATGATCTGGTTTACCCACCTTGTCAGGCTGGAGTTGCCGCGCAAGCCGCGTAAATACTCATCCAGGCTGGCTTCCAACCCGGACTGCCCGAATACTGGATGCGTATAGCCGACTATGGGGCTGAGGTCGGGATATTGGATCGTACGCTGGTAGCTGCCGGGTGCCCCGCTCGAAGAGGAGATTGGCTGGTTGTCCCGGTCTAAGATCGCACCGCGCTGCACGTACTGGTCTGATATGCTCCGCCGGGGGTTGTCGGTACGCGCCAGCAGATCGGGAGCGCGAACTAATGCCCACCATCCGGTTGCCATGGCAGCCGCGGCCAGACTTATGAACAAAAAGCCTGCCAGATGTAAATATGGTTGGGTCTGTTTCGGTTGAAGCTGGGCATTATTTTTTACATGCTCGCTGATCAGCAGGAGGAACAACACGCTCACGAAGGTGGTCAGCAGGGAGGACCCGCCGTAGGAGATAAAAGGCAAGGTGACGCCGGTGAGCGGCAGCAGGCGGATATTACCACCGATGATCAGGACAGCTTGAGCTACCAGGTAAATAGTGAGACCGGCAGCCAGGTAGCGGCGGAAGGTGTCTCGAGCACGCAGGGCGATATTCAGACCGCGATATGCGAACAGCGCCAGCAGGATTATCAGACCTAAAGCGCCTGCCAACCCGGTTTCCTCTACGATGGATGTGTATATGAAATCTGAATGCGCGATCGGCACCACACCCGGTGCGCCCAGACCTGGGCCGCGCCCGAAGACTCCGCCATTGGCGATTGCCATCAGAGACTGCACGATCTGGTAAGACCTTCCGCTCGGGTCGAGCCAGGGGTTGAGCCAGGCTTCCACCCTGAGCTGCACGACATCGAAGAGGAAATAACCTGCCAGCCCGGCCAGGACAAGTCCTATCACCGCCGCCAGGATGACACTTCTGCGTCCGGTGGTGATGTACAGGATGGCGGCATACAAGAAGATAAAGATCGAAGCTGTGCCGAGGTCGCGCTGTACCAGCAGCAAGATCGTCGCCAGACCGGTCATGATGATGGTAGGGGCGACCAGGGGCAGCAGCGGCGAACGTCGGGTAAGCTGGCTTCCAGCCTGGGTTGCCTGCTGGGTGGTGTCGGATATCCCCGCCAGGTAGGCGGCCAAGTATATGATCAGCAGCACCTTAAGCGGCTCGGATGGCTGGAAGTAAACGCCACAGCAGCCCAGCCACATACGCGGTCCGAATCCGGAGGGATTTGTCCCCAGGAAGATGGTCAGCGCGGTCAGGACCAGGCCTCCGCTCAGCCAGACGTATTTATACCGGCGCAGGAAGCTGAGATCGGTAGGCAGGCGCAGCCCAAGGATCAGCACGCCGACCGCAACCACCGCCCAAAGGGATTGCCGCAATCCGAAGAAGGGGTCGAGACGCCAGACGGTCAGGTTTCCCCAGGCAGCCAGCCCCATGGCGATGGGCAGAATGTAGGGGTCTGCGTTTGGCAGCCTGCGCGGTAAATTCCAGTACGCGAGAAGGAGCAGCACCAGCCAGATCGCCGTACCCAGCCAGTGCGCCCAGCGCAGGTCCGTGCTCCAGCTGCGCAGCAGCACAGCCGGAGAGATCGTCAGGGCGGCAGAATATAGGACGATAAAAACAGCCGCCAGCGACATCAGGCGGCCAAGGATGGCTTTCTGCTCCGGTTCTTCTGCGTGTTGATTCAAATCGCTATCAATCGTGGGTGAGAATTCGCTAATCAGTCTGTGAAAAATACCTGCCAACCAACGGCTGGAGCCGATCCAGTGCTTCGGCTTTGATATGTCTCTTATCGGTGATGAATGCGGTCGCCAGGGCATCCTCGCACTCGCAGTCTCGCTTTGGAGTGAGGTTTTTCGCCAGGCTGCTGACCGTTCGGTTGTTGATGTCTGCAATCCGTGTCAGGATCTCGACTACCATATCGACGCTCACCGGTTCCTCGCTGATATGCCAGACATCATAATCGGTAACATGGTTCATGACGCAATAGCAGATCTCCGCCTCACGTGCCAGAAAAGCCTCCGGGACAGTGGTCATATTGATGACCGACATTCCCAGGCTGCGGAAAGAATTCGATTCGGCGCGTGTCGAGAAGCGCGGCCCCTCGATGGTGACCAGGGCTCCGCTGTCGTGAACCGTCCCGCCCGCCGCGCTGACCGCCTGATACACCTGCGCGGATAGATCCGGGCAGAATGGGTCGGCGACGCTGACGTGCGCCACCAACCCGTCCTCGAAGAAAGTCAGGTCGCGCCGGCGGGTGAAATCCATCAATTGGTCTGGGATGACAACATCCCCTGGGGTGTAATCCTCGCGCAGCGACCCGGCAGGCGCTCATGCTGACGATGCGCTCCACGCCTAACTGCTTCAAGGCATAGATATTTGCCCGGAAGGGGACCACTGTGGGGGTCAGCACGTGTCCAATGCCGTGGCGGGCGAGGAACGCCAGCCGCTTACCTTCCAGCGTGCCGATCACGATCGGAGCGCTGGGATACCCGTATGGTGTCTCCGGCATGACCTCAAAGCTGTCCTGCAGACCCGGCATAGAATACATGCCGGAACCCCCGAGGATTGCCAGGTCGATTCTACTTTCCATACTTACTCCTATTGTTTACGATTTACCGGTATCTGTACTGACCACGCCATTGGCTTCATGGCTGACTGAGATCGAGAGCATGACCTGCCCGCAGCGCAGCTGGTCTCCGCTGGTGACCACCAGCGGGGCGAGGACGCTCTCCTGGTTGAGAAATGTGCCGTTCGTAGAACGCAGGTCTTCGACCCACCACTGGCTTTGCCTGTAGGTCAGGCGGGCGTGCATGGCGGAGACCGTATTGTCGCTCAGGATGCAGTCGCAAGCCGGGTCACGGCCGATCGTGATCTCCGGTCTGGTGTAGCGGTAATCGGTGATGTTGTCATCGTCTTGCCTGTACAGGGTCAATGGCGGCGCAGACATCTGTGTGATCCGGTTCGACTGGAGCTTCAAGTTCTGCCATAGAATGTAGATCACCGCGCCCAGGAAGATATACAGGCTGGCAGCCATCAAGATGCGTAAGATGAGGAGGATAGAGCCGCTCATAGTGGAAGGATGACGAAGGTCTAGAGGTCAGCCTCAGGGGTATATTTCAGCGTCTCTCCCGAGGTAAGGGTATCCTGACCGTAGATGATTGGGCAGCCTGCCAGATTGATGACGTCTCCCGGATACAGGGTGCTCTGGTTAACGCGCTGATCGTTGACGAACGTCCCCCCTTTAAATTCCAGGTCAAAGATGACAAAACGACCTTTGATGGCGCGTATCTGAGCGTGGGTGCGCGAGACGCGCGGGTCATCGATGACAATCTGGTTGTCCGGACGTCTGCCGATATTGATCACCGAGCGGTTCAAAGGATGGACATGCATGCCATCTAGGATCAGATAGGCGTTCACCGGCAGGTTCTCTGCCTCTGTGTCGTATTCGACCAGGATATCTGTCGTACGTGAGAGGTTCTCCAGGATGATCTCTGCCCTCACGCGGAACTGGTTCAGGGCGAGCTCGCGATCCTCCTCGATCTGGATCACCGGCGGGCTGAGGAAGATCAGTCCCGCTTCTCGCCGACAGCTTGCAGAGAGCCGGTCAGCTCATCGATCAGTGCATCCTCCTGCCTCAAGCGACCGGCCTGCCCGCTATGGACTGTGACGGTGAATTGGTTCGGGGCAATAAAATTGCCTTCGGAATTCCGTCGCGTACCTGCCTGCAGTGCTTCGACCAGCCTGTGCGCCAGCTCTTCTTCCAGCTTGAAGTCAGGGAACAGGCGCGCCGCGTTGCCCTCGATCAGGGATTGAAGCCTGGATTCCAGCGCTTCCAGTTTGTCGAAAATTCCCATCTGTAATGCTCCGACCACCTTGGGGGCTATTATAAGGGGATAAAGTGGGATTATGCAAGCATCGGTTATAATGGTTTTATTGTTGGTGGAGAGCTGCGATTTCCCCCAAACTGCGTCGCTTCTCAAATTGAAGCCCGTAGATCGGCATCCACGGGCCAAATCCGCACTATCATCCCATGAACAAGCAGCCAGCGGGCTTCCGCGAACACGAACACACTGCCGACTGGGAGCTCGAAGTTTGGGCTCCGGACCTGAGCGGGCTCCTCGAACAGGCGGCACGCGGGATGTACTATGCTCTCGGGGACGCGACTGGCAGAGCTCTCCGAGACTGGAAAGAGTGTACAGAACACCGCACCGGACATTGAGAGCTTGCTGGTCGAGTTCCTCCAGGAGCTGCTGTACCTGGGTGAAGTGCATGGACTGGCGTTCGATAAGTTCGAGATCGCGGTCGAGGACCTGGCAATTGAGGCGAAATTAGCCGGCTCTCCGGTCGCCTCGATCCAGAAAGAGATCAAGGCGGTTACCTATCACAACCTGAAGGTTGTCGAGACCGGGCACGGGTTAGAGGTGCGGCTCGTCTTCGATGTGTAGTAGGAGCTAGCCGGGATGGAGGATGAGTGATGGTTAACCTGCAAGATATGATCAAGATCAGCGAATACGAGTGGGAGATCCCGCAGTCCTACCGCCAGGATATGCGCGTCCCGGTGCGCATCTTCGCCACTCGCCGCCTGCTGGAAGCCGTCATGGACGATAAATCGCTGGAGCAGGCGGTCAACTCTGCCACGCTGCCGGGTCTGGTCGGTCACGTGATCGTCATGCCGGACATGCACCAGGGCTATGGCTTCCCCATTGGCGGGGTCGCTGCCACGCGCTACCCGGAAGGCGTGATCTCCCCCGGTGCGATCGGCTACGATATCAACTGCGGGGTGCGCCTGCTGGGATCGCAGATCGAGTACGAGTCGGTCCGCGAGCACCTGGACGAGCTTGGCTTCTGCGCTGAACCACTACTGCCCGAGCGGGGTCGGCACCAAGGGGCATCTGCGCGTGGATATCAACGAGCTGGACCAGGTCTGCCGCCAGGGCAGCCGCTGGGCAGAGTAAGAAGGGCTACGCCACCCAGGCAGACCTCCGGCGGACCGAAGAGAACGGCTGCCTGGATGGAGCTGACCCGGGACAAGTGAGCAAGAAAGCCAAGGAGCGCGGCCGCGCCCAGATCGGCACGCTGGGCGCCGGCAATCACTTCATCGAAGTCGATGTCGTCGAGCAGGTCTTCGATGCCCAGGCCGCCAATGCGATGGGATTGGTGGAGGGCAACCTGGTCCTGCAGATCCACTGCGGCTCGCGTGGCTTCGGGCACCAGATCTGCACGGATTACGTGCGCGATTTCCAGGGGGCTGTGCGGCGCTACAACATCCAGCTGCCCGACCGCGAGCTGGTCTGCGCGCCGCTGGATTCTCCCGAAGGACAGAACTACCTGGCAGCCATGCGCTGCGCGGCCAACTACGCCTTCGCCAACCGCCAGGTGCTGGCGCACTACGCCCGGCGCGCTTTCGAAGAGACCCTGGCCGGCAAGGTGCACAACTGGCACCTGCACCAGGTCTATGATATCGCTCACAATATGGGCAAGGTCGAGACTCACGAGGTCGAGTGGGCAGCGGCTGAAGGTCTGCGTGCACCGCAAAGGGGCGACGCGCGCTTTCGGCCCAGGCTTCGAGGGTCTGCCGGAAGAGTACCGCAAGATCGGGCAGCCGGTGCTGGTGCCCGGCAGCATGGGCACCGGCTCCTGGGTGTTGGTCGGTACCGAAGATTCGATGAAGCGCTCGTTCGGCTCGTCCTGCCACGGCGCGGGCAGGGTGATGAGCCGCTCGAAGGCCAAGAAAACCGTCTGGGGGGAGGACCTCAAGTCCTCGCTAGAAGCCAGCGGGATCCACATTCGCGCCGGCTCGATGGCCGGGCTGGCTGAAGAAGCGCCGCAGGCTTACAAGGATGTCGATGACGTCGTCGATACGGTATCCGGCGCCGGGATTGCCCGCAAGGTGGCTCGCCTGGTGCCCGTGGCGGTGGTCAAAGGCTGAGGCACTTCGCCGGGGAACCATTCACCTGACTCAGGCGTCTAATCCGCAGACTGCATACAGAGACGGAGCGATCCATGACAAAACGATTTATCCTGCTGATAATTATTTCCCTTCTTGTGCTGGCCGCCTGTTCCGCAGCGGAAACGCAGGTGACCCCGGAGGACAAAGGCCTTGAAGCCTCCGGGACACCCCTGCCGGCACGGCCTACGACTACACCTGCCGCTCCGGTAGAGCTGCCGCCCGTCGAAGGCCCGGCTTATTCACCCCTGGAACCCCTGCCGGACGAAGATAAGATGATCCGCGGCGGGATCTCCCCCGGCAGCGCGGAGATCATCATGCTGGAGAGCTTCCCGGTGCAGGTAATCTTGAACATCAGCGGTATGCTGCCAACGCCGTGCAATCTGCCGCGTGCCGAAGTGAGCGAGCCGGATGCGGAAAACAATATCCACGTGGAGATGTGGACGCTGGTCGAGCCGGATGCGATCTGCATCCAAGTCTTGCAGCCGTTCGAGGTCAACATCCCGCTGGGAAGCTACGAGAGCGGCAGCTACACAGTGTATTTGAATGACAATGAAGTCGGGGAGTTCAGTTTGTAGTCTGGATCAGCACAAAAAATTAGCACGCAAACAGACAAACAAAAGGGTTTAGGAATTGCCCCGCAAGGAGCGTGAATTCTTGGCGATGTCTGCGCTCCGGCGCGAGGGAAGTAGAGTGGGTTAAACGGGAATCAAGTGCCCTCATTCATCCAAGCCATCCTTCCGTCAATAAGTCTCAGCAGCACGCCTATTAGCAGCTTGCGCCATCGGCGGTCCGCGATGGGCCCTTCTCAATCGTGCAGAGGCCATACAACCCGCCCGGCGGTGAGGTATAATCCTCCTTGAAGGGTCAAGTTTAGGAGAAATGTGATGGTTCACGCTCGTATTGAGATCAATCCCGAGATTATGTTTGGAAAGCCGGTTATCCACGGCACGCGTATCACCGTAGAGTTGATCCTGCGCAAACTGGCCGCTGGAATGACAGTGGATGAGATTATTGCCGAACACCCACACCTGACAGCGGATGATGTTTATGCCGCCGCGGCCTTTGCGGCTGATCATCTTGCCCAGGAGGAGATTGTCTTTGCCAGCGGGCAGCAGCTATGAAGTTGCTGGCCGATGAATGCTGTATTGCTGAACTGGTAGCTGCTCTGCGTTCAGACGGTCATGATGTTCTGTATGCTGTATAAACGTTGCGTGGTGCCACGGATGACGCGGTCTTGAAGCGAGCCAATGACGATGGACGCTTTCTGCTTACCGAAGACAAAGATTTCGGCGAGCTCGTCTATCGATTGAAGCGCTCAGCACAAGGTATAATATTGCTCCGCTTCGATGTATCCGATCGTGCATTGAAAATACCCCGGCTGCGAGACCTGCTGGAAAACCAACCCGATCAAGTCCCTGGCTCATTTGTTGTCCTCGATAAGGGAAAAATACGCTTCCGCCAACTGCAGCGTTAGCTCTGAGATCTCTTGTTTACCTCCTGGAGAGACATATTCTGGCGAATTTGTCCGTTAACAGGAGGCAGCGAGGTATCTGTTGTGGTCAGGCTTGTAGGGCAGTTTGTCAAATTGGCCTACGCGTACGGACGGCGCACTGTCTTGGTGCGCCGTCCGTACGCGTCTCGGGTCGAGCAGGACAACAACCTGCGATGTTATAGTTTGATACTTATTCTATCTGGGCTAATCCCCCTTATTCACTTGGGATGACCAGCCAGCAGATCAAGTAAAGCAGGATGCCGGGCACACCCCCGGGGATCAGGGTTAGCAGAAATCCCAGCCGGAACCAGATCGGATTGATCCCGAAAAACTCTCCCAGACCGCCGCAGACCCCGAAAAATACCCGGCTGCGCCTGGAACGCCGTAGTGGTTTTCTCTCTTCAGCCATTTTTACTCCAATCGTCACTGTGGTTGCTTGTATCCAGATGTCATTCTGAACCCCCAGCGGGGGTGAGGAATCCCTGTTGAGATATGCAGTGGATAATCATTGTCGGGATTTCTCATCGCTGCTTGCCACACTCCGCTCGCAGCTTTGGCTCCTCGAAATGACATATCATTGTGTCGAGCTCAGGTTTCAATATGATCTACGCAATCCGGTGGCATTGGTTGCAGATTGGGTTGCCTGGAAAGATAAACCTCCTGCATTGATTATCGTTTCCCGTCGTACTGCGCGGCGAGCTTGACTGTCTGGTAGTGGATATCGACACTGTCATCGACACGATGCGCATACCCGCCGGACATGGTCACTGCGACCGGCAGCCCCGCCTCTGCGCAGAGCGAAAACACCAACCGGTCGCGCTCAGCCAGCCCGGGCTTGCTCAGCGCCAACCTGCCCAGGCGGTCGCCCTCGAATGGGTCGGCTCCCGCCAGGTAGATCGCCAGATCGGCGTCTGCACGTTCCAGGGATTGTGCCACTCCCTGCCGGAGGTGTTCAAGATACTCATCGTCCCCGCAGCCATCCAGCAAGGCGATATCCAAATCGCCTGGTTCTTTGTGGAAAGGGAAGTTCTTGGCTCCGTGGATGGAGAAAGTGAATACGCTGGGGTCATCTTTGAAGATCGCGGCTGTGCCGTTGCCCTGGTGCACGTCGCAGTCCAGGATTACAACCTTCCGAACCAGTTCCTCGGACTGCATGGCTAGGGCTGCGACAGCACAGTCGTTGAAGACGCAGTAGCCTTCCCCGTGATCGGCGTAAGCGTGGTGGGTTCCGCCTGCCAGGTTGGCGGATACCCCCTCCTGCAGGGCGGTCCGGCAAGCGGCGATCGTCCCGCCGACCGAGCGGCGCGAGCGTTCGACCAGTCCGAGGCGACCAGGGGAAGCCGATGCGGCGCACCTCTTTTTCGCTCAGCTCTCCATTGATCACTCGCAGTACATATTCCGGGCTGTGTGCCAGTCTGAGCTGGTCCAGGGTTGCAGGCGGGGGGATGAGCGCATCTCCATTGGCGATAATCCCATCCTCCAGCACCCGCTCACGCAGCAGGGCGTACTTCTCGATGGGAAAGCGATGCCCCTCGGGGAGGGGCAGGGTGAAGGTGTCGGAATAATAGACTTTCATGGCTGGTCGCGCTTACCAGCGATCCCAGTGGACGATCTGATCCAGCGCCTGCCGACCTCCCTTCAGCGGAGGGCGGGTCAGCAGCGATTCATCCTCGGGATATCCGAAGGAGATGGCGATGCGCAGGTGCAGGTCTTCCGGGAATCCCAACAGCTCACGCGCTTTTTCATATTCGTAAATGGTCGCCAGGCAGGAACCGATGCCCATCTCCCAGGCGGCTAACTGCATATAAGCGGCTGCCTGTCCGGCATCGAACATAATGCTGAAGCGCTGCTCGGGCGGTGGTGTGAGTATGCACACGCCCAGCGCGGCTCCGGCGAGATGACCCGCCCAATGGCCCATTCCGGACAGGCTCATCAGGGTCGCTCTATCCTGGACGGCGATGAACTGCCAGGGCTGGCTGTTTTTCGAAGATTGCGACCGCCTGCCGGCGTTGAGGATCGCCTGGACTGCCTCGTGCGGCAAGGGCTGGTCATTGAACTGGCGTACGGCGCGCTTGGTGATGATAGCTGCATCTACATTCATAACCTCTCCCCTCACAAATCCATCGCTGTGTAGAGACGCTTGTAATCCAGGTGCTCTGCTACCAGGGCTTCGAACTGCTTCAGCTTAACCGATTGCCCGAGACGGGTCTTGCCGAAGACATTTTCAATAGCTTCTATGGTTTCCATGGTATTCATCGGCACCAGCAGCACTGCCACACCGAATTCCTCAGCCTGCTTGACGATCAGCGGGCTGGGCTGCAGGTTGCCGGTCAAGATCAGGCAGGTAGTGGATGTCTCCAGGGCTGCTAATTGAATATCGGTGCGGTCTCCACCGGTGATGACGGCCTTATTCTGCTGTTTGCGGAAGCGAGAGAGCGCCGCGTCGGCGGTCATCGCGCCCACGGTGAGTGTCTCGACCATTGCCTCCAGGTCCGGTTCTTCGGTCAGCACCTGCCCCCCCAGCAGCTGGATGATCTCCCCAACAGTGATCGCTTCCAGGCTGCTCCGCTCCGGCAGGATGCCAAAAACCGGCAAAGCGTGTTTTTCCAGGAACGGCACCGCCACTTCCCGCACAAAAGCCGATGCCTGCTCCGGCACCCGGTTGATCAGGAAGCCGCTCAAGGCATCACCCAGGCGGGTCCTTGACGCCATCGCATCGTCCAGCATGCGAACCTCATCGCGATATTTGATCACGACCAGGATGTGGCTGCCCAGTTCCGCCGCCACATCGGGCGTCGGCAGACCGACCGCATGCCCTTCGCGCAAGCTGGCGCCGCCCTCCATCAGCAGGATATCCTTTCCCGAACCGGCGGCTTCGGCTGCCTCCTTCACCTGCTGCATGAAATTGATCTCTCCTGTGCTCCGCAGCCGCTCGCGCAGCAGCTCAGGAGTCACGACCACCGGGGACAGCTCCCACGGGTCTGCATCCAGCTTCAGGGTTTCGATCACGAAGGCGGCATCTTCATCGGCAATCCTGCCGCCGACCCTCCAGGGTGCCAGACTGAGCGGTTTCAGATAGCCGACCTTATAGCCAGCCGCCTGGAAATGCTTCCCGAGTGCCAGGCAGACTGCGGTTTTTCCGGAATACCTTTCGACAGAGGTGATGTAGATTGATTTCATCGCTTGAGTTCCATATTAGGGGTTATTCGGATTAAAGTCATGGTTCCAATATCAGGCGCATGTCAATGGCTATTGCGCCCTGATCTCTTGGGTAGACCATCAGCGGGTTGATATCCAGCTCTGCAATCTCGGGGAATTCCTGCACCAGCTGCCCGATGCGCAGCAAGGTATCTACAATCGCCGCCTTGTCCATGGCAGGCTTACCTCGCACGCCATCCAGGAGGGCGTGCGCCCGGATCTCATCCAGCATTTCACCCGCTTCCTGTGGCGAGAAGGGGGCTACGCGGAAGGTGACGTCCTTGAGGGTCTCGACGTAGATGCCGCCCAGCCCAAAGGTAACCAGCGGGCCGAACTGCGGGTCGCGGTTCATACCGACCAGCACTTCGATCCCGCCCGCAGGCACCATCTCCTGCACAAGACAGCCAAGTATGCGCGCTTCCGGGATATAGCGCTGTGCCCGGTAAACCATCAGCTCGAACGCATCGCGCACGTCCTCTGCATTCTGCAGCCCGACCTTCACGCCACCCACATCGGTCTTGTGCAGGATATCTGGTGAGGCGATCTTGAGCACTACCGGATAGCCCATCCTGGCGGTAATCTCCAGCGCCCGTTCGGGGGTCTCCGCAATCTCGGATCGGGGGATCTTCAGCCCATAGGCTGTCATGATGGCGCGGGCTTCGAAGTCCGCAATGGAAACCCGCCCTTCCGAGCGCACCCGGTTGAAAACATCTCTGGCAGAGTCCCTGTCGACGTCGTATTCGACGAATTGTGGAAGCGGGCGGCTGCGGGAGCGGCGTTCGTCTGCCATGGCACGGAATGCACGCGCGGCCCGCTCTGGGAACGAGTAGTTGGGCACCCCGCTCTGGTTGAGGATGGCAATCCCGCTTGCCACGCGTGCCTCGCCCATGAAGCATGCCAGGATGGGCTTTTCTACCTGTGCCGAGATCTGGCCGATAGCTTTCGCGGTCTCTTCGATCTCTGTCATGGCCTGCGGGGTGAGCATGACCAGCAGTCCGTCCACATTCCGGTCTGCAGCAACCGTTTCGATAGCGAACCTGTAGCGGTCGGCGAGCGCGTCGCCCAGCACATCAACGGGATTGGCTGCGCTTGCAGCGTCGGGCAGGAACTGTTCCAGGGCGTGGATCGTCTCGATGTCGAACCTGGCGATTGTCAGCCCGGCGCGCTCTAGGGCATCAGTTGCCAGGATGCCCGGGCCACCGGCGTTGGTGATGATGGCTATCCGCTCGCCGGGCAGGATTGGCTGGTAGCCAATTGCGGTAGCCATATCGAACAGGGCCTCCATTGAATTGGCGCGTAAGACGCCCGCCTGCCGGAAAGCTGCCTGGTAAGCCTGTTCGGAGCCTGCCAGCGAGCCGGTGTGTGATGAAACGGCTCGCGAGCCGGACTGGGTCACGCCGGATTTGATGGCGATGACCGGCTTGCTGCGCGTGACCCGCCGGGCAACATCGATGAACTGCTGCCCGTTCTGCATCCCCTCACTGTAAATCATGATCACCCGGGTCTGCTCATCATCGGCCCAGGCTTGCAGCAGGTCGATCTCATTTACATCGGCCTTGTTGCCCAGGCTGACGAATTTCGAGAGCCCCAGCCGTCCTGCCAGGGCGATGTCCAGCACAGCCGTTCCCAATGCGCCGGACTGCGACATAAACGCCATTGGACCGGCGGGAGGCGTGCCGGCCGCGAAAGAGGCATTCAGGGGTGTGTGGGTATCGATCACTCCCAGGCAATTGGGACCGATCAGACGAATCTTATACTCCCGGGCGATCTGCAGCAGCTCGTGCTCGCGCTCGAGTCCTTCCCTTCCGGCTTCCCGGAATCCGGCGCTGATCACAATCGCCGCCGGGATTCCTTTCTCTCCGCACACACGCAGGGCATCCGGAACGTGGGGGTAGGGGATGACGATCACTGCCAGATCGATATGTGCTTGGACATCCAGAACGGACGGGTAAGCCTGGCAGCCGAGGATTTCTTCCGCCTTCGGATTAATTGGGTAGAGCTTCCCTCTACCTGAATATCCGCCCTCGATCAGGTTCTTAAGCACAGAATGGCCTAGTTTATTGGGGTTCGTCGATGCGCCGATGACGGCGACCGAACCTGGGCTAAAAAATGCGTCTAGCATACGATGGTTCTCATGGTTGGACGATGATCACGACCAGCGTGCGCGTCCCCTGGGTGTCGGTGGCTACATTGACCGATGCTCTGCGGTCTCCTTTCTGATATCTCAGGTGAGCCGTAGAAGCTGTTTCGAACCAACCCGTATCGCTTTGCTGCCAACCATGCGCCGGCATCTGCTGCTTATAGAAATCCAGCACCTGGGCGAAGGGGAGCGGGGTTGTATAGGACAGCAGGACCGGAGATTGAGTGTACATCTCGAGATCGCCCCCGGCCAACGGGATATCCACTGCTGGTGTAGACTGTGCGATCAGAGTAGCGAATGCTTGAGCTGTGCCTCCGAGGGACGAACCCTGCTGGGTGGCAATCGCCGCAGCCGTGGAAAGGAATGCTGGTCCCTGCTGAGTAGCGACAGCTTTGGCGGTTTCCAGGATACCACTTTCGCCCAGCTGTGTTGCCAAAGCCTGGGCAGTGGGGATCAGGCTCTGCCCGCCGATCTGGGTCGTGAACGCCTGGGCGGTCGCCAGCAGCTCCTGCCCCTGCTCGACCCGGGTGGCGGCAGCCTCCACCGTCTGGCGGGTGGTATCGACACGTCCCTGAACGTCGTTTAGCACGCCGCACGCCAGCGCCGTGAAAGCCAGTACGGCTATCAGCCAGGCTGTCCGGAAAAAGCTTGTGCGCATTTCATTTCTCCAAATCTCATAGGATCGCTTTAGCCAAAGCTTCCAGCCCTGTCATGTCGTCCAAGTCCAGCCATTGGAGCATGACCTGCTGTACACCGGCCTCTTCCAGCTCGGCCAGCTGATGCGCAACCTGGCTGGCTGTCCCCAGTACAACCCCTCTCGAGCGCAGTTGCTCACGGCTGGACTTTCCACCGCTGCGTGCCTGTACCTTCTGGCGCACTTCTTCATCATCTCGCCCGAAGACACATCCGGTCATCATCGAACGGCGCACACTGCTGGCAGGGCGGTTCACTTCGACGAGCAGCCTGTCGAGCACTGCGTTCAGCCGGCTGAATTCCTGTGCTGTCAGGTAGATAGCGTTCCATTCATGTGCGAAGCGTGCAGCGAGAGGCAGGGTGCGCCTCTCACCATTCCCGCCGATCAGGATGGGCGGTCCACCGGGTCTCCCCGGTCGTGGGAGCAGTGCAGCTTCGTTTAACCGGTAATATTTTCCGGCGAAATTCACCGGATCATCCTCCGTCAGCATTCGAGTAACCACCTGCATACCTTCTTCGAAGCGTTCGAACCTGCCCGGGATATCTAACAGGTCCCAACCGTAGTTGTGATGCTCGCGCTCCTGCCACCCGGCTCCAAGGCCGAGGACAAATCGTCCACCGGACAGGTCATCGAGTGCCGCGCCCATCCGGGCGGTCATCGTTGGGTGCCGGAAGGAGAACGGTGTCACCAGCGGACCGAAAGTGATCCGTTCAGTATTGCTTGCCAGCCAGGTCAGGGACACCCACAGCTCCAGGGAGTCCAGGTCGGGTGGGTTGGCGTTGGTGTAATGATCGGATCGGTACAGTCCCGCGTAGCCCAGGTCTTCGACAGCCCTGCCAATGCGCTTCCAGCGCGGCCAGTTCAAGCCGTTCTGACCTTCGATCATAATTGCTATTTCTAACATTAATACCTCTCGTTGTTCTAAATTATCCGTATTGCTTCAGATATCCTTCAGCCTTCTCGACCAGCTCCCGGTTGCCTATGTACAGTGGTGTGCGCTGGTGCAGCGAGTCTGGCTCGATGTCGAGGATGTTTCTAGTTCCATCCGAGGCGTAACCGCCTGCCTGTTCGGCAATGAAAGCCAGCGGGGCAGCTTCGTATAACAGCCGCAGCTTTCCAGCCGGTTTTTTGGGGTCTTTGTGATCTGCCGGGTAGTAGAAGATACCCCCGGAGAGCAAGTTGCGGTGGAAGTCGCCCACCAGAGAGCCGATATAGCGCATGGAGAGCGATTTCTGATCGCCTTCGATACCCTGCAGGTATCGGGTAAAGCGGGTGACACCCTCACTCCAGTATTTTTGGTAGCCCTGGTTGACGCTGTAATAGGTAGGGTTGGTAGGGATGCGGATGTCAGGATAAGTCAGCAGGAACTCACCCACGCTCGGGTCCAGGGTAAACCCATGCACACCCGACCCGGTGGTGTAGACCAGCATGGTGCTGACGCTGTAAAGCAAGTAGCCCGCCACGACCAGGTTGCGACCGGGCTGCAGGCAGTCTGCCAGAGTGCCAGGACCGCTCTCGCTCGTCCTCCGGTAGACGGAGAAGATCGTGCCGATGCTGGTGTTGTAGTCGATATTGGACGAGCCATCCAACGGGTCATACAGCAGTATATATTTCCCTGTCGGATATCTATCCGGTATAGGCATGATGCCGGCATGTTCTTCGGATGCCATCGCTGCCAGCCTGCCGGTATGGTCGTTGAAGCGGTAGATCGTCTGGTCTGCCAGCCGGTCGAGCTTCATAACCTGCTCGCCCTGGACGTTGTAGTCCTCGGTGCTGCCCAGGATCTCGACCAAGCCAGCACGGGCGGTATTGCTGGCGATGAATTTACCCGCCAGTGCCAGATCGTAAAGCAGGTTTGTCAGCGTTCCGGAGGCTTCCGGGTGGACTTTCTGCTCTTCCAGAATGTGCCGTTCGATTGTGATGACGCGCTTGATTTCAGGTTGCTTATACATTAGGTCTCCAGAATTATAAACCAGCCATTGGTCTCGGGTTCACCGGGCATCTGTTTTGTCGTTGAGAGGTGGCGATGTTGGTCTGCGAGCACGGATGCGGTAGATGATCGAGCGCAGCAAAGGCGAGGTGACCGGGCTGCGCCCCAACGCAACTACCAGACGGTAATGCAGCCCGGGGACGCAGATCACCTTTCCTCGGGCAAGGCTTTTCAGCGATTCGGACACGACGAAATCAGGATCGAGCCAGAATATCTTCGGCAGCGGCGATTTACGGATGCCCTGAAGATCAGATGAATTATGGAATTCACTATAGGTGAAACCCGGACACAATGCCTGCACGCGTATGTTCATCCTTCTCGATTCTGCGTTCAAGGACTTCGGAGAATGCGACCAGGTACGCCTTGGTGGCATTGTATGAGACATTCCCATAGGGGAGGAGCGCTGCCACAGATGAGACGTTGATGATATTCCCACTTCGCCGGGCGATCATCCCAGGCAGTACAGCATGTGTAAGGCTGAGCGCGGCATCGATGTGCACCCTGTTCATGTACCTGTGCTTTTCCAATTCGATCTTGCTGAAATAGCCAGACATCCCGAACCCGGCATTGTTTACCAGGATGTCCAGCTCCTCAAGACCGGCGGTGTGCTGGGCAACCCGTCGGATATCCTCTTCATCGGATAGATCTGCCTGGATAACTTCTACCGGAGATGAGCCGCCAGCCTGTAGGTCAGCTGCAATCACTTCCAGGCGCTCTTTCCGCCTTGCGACGAGAACCAGTTGATATCCTTGCGCAGCCAGGTGCCGGGCAAAGGACTCTCCTATCCCGCTGGATGCTCCGGTGATCAGTGCTGTTCTTGGCGTAGGATTGGACATCAGGGGTAAATATCCACTATCAGCATAGCTCTGCCAGGACGATCCAGGTCCCAGGTACTTTTTCGAAGCGTAAACCACGGCACGCCGCCCCGGCTTCGACCAGGTGGTCCACAGCCTTCTCGGTCGTTTTTGCCGACCACTTGAATATCTTGCCAATGTCACGCAGCTCGGCAGCACCGACGGAGCGAAGATACAGCTCGGCAAGGTGGTACTGTGCCTCTCGCTCGCCGATGTAGCGGGCCTGATCGACCAGCTCGGAGTAGTGTCGCGTGACGATATCGTACACGAAGGCATATCTCCAGCCGCCGGCCTGGGACACGGCTACCGGCATGATCTTGAAATCCACCTGCAGGTCGACAAGCGCTTTGTTGAAGCGCGAATCGCTCTCCCGGCTGGATAGACGAGCCGCCCGGCGTAAAGCAAGCGTGTCTAATGGACCTTGATCCAGCAGGGCTTCATAGACCGCTTTTGCTTCCTGGGTCAAGCGACCCTGTTCGTAGATGGTCAGGTAATCTTCTTCTGGCGAGCCGTAGTTTTCGGAAAGGGCGTAGAAATAAGGCATCACCGGCAGGCTGATCATGGTCGATTTCTTGCGCAGCACCTTTGCGTAATACCATTCCTGGCTGCCAAGCAAGGCATCTTTCCAGCCCCAGGTTACGTGCCCAGGGTCGTCATGCTGGTCGGCAACCGGGCGGTCCCCGGCAACCGCCGTCCACAGGCTGGGGTATGTGATCCCCTTGATCGGCCAGAAGAGCACAAAGCCGCGCTGGTTGACGAAATCCACCGCTTCGTCACGCGTTCGCAGCCTGGTTCCGGGCGTCGTGCGGAATGTCTGCGACCGGTATTTGTTTATTGGTTTCCAGGAACGTGATTTTCGATTTGCCATAACTGAAATTTAGTGCGAGTGGGTGTGTAGATCATCATGTTCATGCGAACTGATCCTAGGGTGGCTCTCGCCGGATTGATTGGCTGGATCGACGTGGATGGATGCCGCTGCCAGGTATTTCAGCTTGTGCAGCAGATGGTGCTGGGTATCCATGGCGATCTGGTGCGCCTGGCTGATATTTAGATCCGGGTCCACCGAGACGCTCAGCTCGGCGTGCATTCTATGCCCCATCCAGCGTACGCGCACATTGTTGACTTCTAATACTTCCGGCAAGGATAGGACAGTGCTCTGGATATCATCAACTACCCTGGGATCGACCCCATCCAGAATCCTGAGGAATACAGATTTACCGACATCCCACAGGATCTTGAAGATAGCAGCCGTGATGAGCAGCCCGACAATGGGATCTGCAAGTGGATATCCGAGCCATATCCCGGCAGCACCGACCAACACTGCCAGACTGGTCAGACCATCCACCCGGGCATGGTAGCCGTCTGCAATCAGGGCTGCGCTGCCGATCTCTTTCCCAACCCGGATGCGGAACCAGGCGACGCCTTCATTGCCCAGGAAGCCGATGATTCCAGCGGCGAACACAGCCCAAAGGTTGCGTACTGTCTGTGGGTCAACCAGCCTGCGTAGGGATTCGTATCCGGCGACCAGGCCGCTGATCAGGATCATCAGCAGGATGAATAACCCTGCGATATCTTCCGCTCGACCGTAGCCATAGGTGAAGCGTTTATTCGCCGGTCGCCGTACCAGAATGAAAGCAATCCACAGTGGTATGGATGTCAAGGCATCCCCGAAGTTATGAACCGTATCTGCCAGCAGGGCGACGCTGCCGGTGAATGAGACGACAATGACCTGGAGCAGCGCGGTTGCGATCAGAGCTGCCAGAGACCACTTGATAGCCCAGATGCCGCGCTCAGAGCCAAACAGTTCTCGGTCGATTGCGCCATGCGTGTGTTCTGGATGTCCATCCTGGCTGTGCGGGTGTGTGCTTGAGTTCACTGTCATTTCGGCTCAGCGGCGCTGAGATCACCCCGTTCCGAACTGGCGGTCACCTGCATCACCGAGCCCGGGTAAGATATACCCGCGATCGTTGAGGCGTTCATCGACTGCCGCCAGGTGGATCTTCACTTCTGGATGGTGCTGGTCCATCAATGCGATCCCCTCTGGTGCGCCTAAAATGCCGACAAATTTTATCTTGGATACTCCCCAGCGCTTCAACACATCTACCGTAGCGACTGCCGACCCGCCGGTTGCCAGCATCGGGTCAAGGATCAGGCATACAGAGACGGTCGGCTCGATGGGGAGCTTGTTGTAATACTCGACTGGTTTCAAAGTGCGTTCGTCGCGGTACAGGCCGATATGCCACACTTCTGCGGAGGGCATCAGGTTCCAAATGCCTTCAACCATCCCTAGACCGGCCCTCAGGATGGGCACCAGGCCGATCTTTTCCTGGCATACATCCCCGGTGAAAGGCGCTAATGGTGTTTGCACCTGGCGTGGCTTCAAGGACAGGTCTGCTGTGGCTTCATATGCCATCAAGGCAGCGATCTCGCGTATCAATTCACGAAATTTTTTGGGTTCGGTATCCTGGTTGCGCAGTAGGGTGAGCTTGTGGGCGACAAGTGGGTGTGGGGAAGGGTGGACATTTGGCATATTCGACTCCGTAGGTTGGGTTGTGTACATTATATCTCGAGAGTGAAAGTACGAAACTAAGTTATAATTTTTCCTATGAGTGATGCCCCCAATCGACTGATCAATCCAAAACCTCAGCCGGAAGACCGCCTGGACCAGGCGCTGCGCCCCCGGTTCTTGAAAGACCTCATCGGTCAGGAGCGGGTCAGGGAAAACCTGTCGATCTTGATCGATGCCGCTCGCCAGAGAGAGGAGCCGATGGACCACGTGCTCTTCTACGGGCCACCTGGTCTGGGTAAGACGACCCTGGCACACATCCTGGCGAATGAGATGGGGGTGAATATCAAGGTAACTGCTGGTCCGGCGATTGAGCGTCCGGGGGATCTGGCAGCCATCCTGTCGAATCTGCGGGCTGGAGATATCCTCTTCATCGATGAAGTGCACCGTCTCGGACGTTCCATCGAAGAGGTTCTTTACCCGGCGATGGAAGACTTCGCTCTGGATATCATCATCGGGAAAGGTCCATCTGCGCGTTCGATCCGCTTGAAGCTGCCCAGATTTACCGTCACGGGTGCGACAACACGTCTGGCGCTGGTCAGCGCGCCGTTGCGAGCACGATTCGGAGCTGTACACCGCCTCAATTATTATAACCTTACAGCTATGCGCCAGATTGTCGACCGGGCTGCGGGGGTGCTGGGCGTCGAAGTGGATGATGAAGGCACAGATGAGATTTCCCACCGTGGTCGTGGCACTCCACGTGTTGCCCTGCGCCTGCTGCGCAGGGTGCGCGATTATGCCGAAGTGCGCGCCGACGGCGTCATCACCCGTAGTGTCGCCCAACAGGCATTGGACCTGATGGAGATCGACGATCGTGGGCTGGATGATATCGACCGGCGGGTGCTGCTGACGATCATCGAGAAATACAACGGCGGACCGGTGGGGCTGAGCACGATCGCTGCCTCAATCAGCGAAGAACCGGACACGATCATGGATGTGGTTGAACCCTACCTGCTGCAGCTCGGCTTCCTGGATAGGACCCCGCAGGGTCGCACGGCTACCCGACTGGCTTACGACCACCTGAATACTGCCTATACCAGGGAGGACCAGCCGAGACTTTTCGAGTGAGCTTCGAGATGCTGCCAATAGCACGAATGCTGATGATAGCCGGCATTCTTCTGTTCCTGTTTGGTGGGCTGCTTTATCTTTCTGGTCGAGCAGGGCTGCCTCTCGGCAGGCTGCCTGGCGATATCCGCATTCAGGGAGCGAACTTCACCTGTTTTATCCCCCTGGCGACTTCAATTATACTGTCCGTTCTGTTGACCCTGATCATCAGTATTGCTGCCCGCTACCTGAACCGCTGATGCCAGGTATGGGAGTAAATAACCTGTAGAAGGCAAATTGTGAAGACAGCAGATTTCGATTACATGCTACCTGAGGATTACATCGCGCAGATCCCGGTCGAGCCACGCGATGCCTCACGCCTGCTGGTGCTCGACCGGAGCGGGAAGGATATCCGGCATGACCACTTCTATAATCTGGGTGACTATCTTCACCCGGGTGACTTATTGGTCTTGAATGAAACCCGGGTCATACCGGCGCGTTTATATGCCCGCAAGCTGCCCTCCGGAGGGCGGGTTGAAATATTACTGCTCAAGCGCAAGACTGATGAAACCTGGGAGGCGCTGGTTGGTGGGAAGGGGATGCGCCCCGGGGTGCAGTTCGAAGTGGAGTCTGGTCCTGGCGGCAGGGTCGTCCTGCAGCTGAGCGGCGCCCGCCGCCTGATCGAGTTCGCCGAGCCTATGGAAGACTACCTGCCAGATGCCGGACATGTACCTCTGCCTCCTTATATTCGTACCTCACTGCAGGATCCTGAAAGATACCAGACCGTTTATGCCCGGCATTCAGGGTCGGCTGCTGCACCCACCGCAGGACTGCACTTTACACCCCGGCTTATTGAGAGCCTGAAAAGGTCAGATATACGTTTTACAGCCGTGACTCTACACGTGGGGTTGGATACATTCGCGCCTGTAACAGAGGAACTGCCCCGCGATCATAGAATGCACACTGAGTGGTGCCAGCTTTCCCCATCAACTGCAGATGCTGTCAACCGTACCCGGCAGAGAGGCGGCAGAGTTATCGCGGTGGGCACGACCAGCGTACGCACGCTCGAGAGCGCGGCCGTTAATGCCAGGTCTGGTGATCTGGTAGCCGCAATAGAGGGTCCGACCGAGCTGTTTATTCTGCCGGGCTACGAATTCCACGCCGTAGATGCCATGATCACGAACTTTCACCTGCCGAAATCCACGCTGATCATGCTGGTGAGCGCATTTGCCGGCCGGGAAAACATTTTGGCTGCCTATCAGACTGCTATCCAGCATCATTACCGCTTCTACTCTTTTGGGGACGCGATGCTGATCCTATAGCTCCAACACCTGCACGGAGGAAGCCAGACGAATATGAACATAGAACATGCCTGGGAGGCTTTGGAAAGCGAGATCACACAGTGCCGGATATGCCCTCGCCTGACTGCCTGGCGGGAAGAGGTGGCTGAGGTCCGGCGCCGGGCTTATATCGACTGGGTATATTGGGGCAAGCCTGTGCCGGGGTTTGGGGATGTGAATGCCCGCGTGCTGGTTGTGGGTCTTGCTCCAGGGGCGCACGGAGCAAACCGCACGGGTCGAATGTTCACCGGAGATGGTTCGGGTGATTTCCTGTATCGTGCCCTGCACAAGGCCGGCTTCGCCAACCAGCCTACAGCCAGAACGCGTGACGACGGTCTGGTGCTGAAAGACCTGTTTATCTCAGCAGTATGCCGCTGTGCCCCTCCGGGTAATAAACCGCGCCCTCAGGAGATCGCCAATTGCTTGCCTTACCTGGACCGTGAATATGAACTGCTGCCACAGCCGCTGGGCATCGTCGCGCTGGGGAGGATTGCCTTCGACAACACGCTGCGCTTGCTGCGCCAGAAAGGCGCAGACATTCCCCGCCTGGACTTCTCCCATGCGGCATATTTTCCACTGGAAGGTGGCCTGCCCTGGATCATCGCGTCTTTCCATCCCAGCCGGCAGAATACACAGACGGGACGTCTTACTGAAAGCATGTTTGAAGAAATCTGGTCTTTAGTGGCGGGTCTGCTTCCGAACCGGTCAGATTAGAATCTAAGCTCAGGGGGAAATATCCAGAAGATGAAGAAGGTTGGTGATTAGATTGGAACGCTCTGGTTGCGACCGGACTGTTTCGCGCTGTACATGGCGACGTCTGCTTTGTTAATCAATGCATCCAGGGTGGTTATCTCGGTTGTTAACCCCGCGATCCCCAGGCTCACGCTTGACCGGAGCAGTTTGCCCTCGGTAGGGATTTGAGTATCTTCAACGCAGCGCCGGACGCGCTCGGCGACAATAGCGCCCATGCGCATATGCGTTTCTGGCAGCAGGACTACAAACTCATCGCCACCATACCGTCCAATGATGTCGACCTTGCGCAGCTGCTTTTCACAGCAGTTAGCAATGCTGCGCAGCACCTGGTCTCCCACAATATGTCCGTAGTTGTCGTTGATCGCCTTCAGATTATCAACGTCCAGCATGATCGCCGTTAATGGGTGTTTGAAGCGGAAGCTGCGCTCGATCTCCCTTTCGCCCAGCTCAACCAGTCCGCGACGATTGTAAAGGCCGGTCAGCGCATCCGTTATTGCCAGCTTCTGTACCTCTGCATGCAGCTCGGCGTTATAGATCGCATTGGTTGCGGTGACGGCGATGCTCACCAGCAGGCGCAGATCGGACTCGGTAAATGCGGACGGGGTGGGTGATTCCAGGCATACGGCTCCGAGAACGCGTTCGTTCAATATCAGCGGGGCAACAATCGCCGAGCTGATTGTGCTGGATTCGGGGATAAGCTCCTGGCGTGGGTTGGGGATCTCGCCGGTTGTATCGTGGAAGATCAACGCCTGGCGTTCTCTCACCGCCCGTGCCACATAGCCGCTGCTCTCAGAGTAGGAAAACTTCTGGATCCTTGGATCGGCATAGCCGATGCTGGCGCGCAGCTCCAACTGACCGGTATCGCGCGCGATCAGATGCAACGTACCTTTTTGGGCAGAGGGTACTGCGCTGGTGGCGGCATCCAAGATTTGCCCCAAAAGCGCTTCAGAGTTCAGCGTGGTGAGCAATGCCTGGTTAGCCGAGTGTAAGGCTGTCAGCTCCCGGTTATGTTGCTCAGCAGCGATCTCGGCCCGTTTTATCGCCGTTACATCGTGACCGACGGTCTGTATTTCTGCCAACCTACCTTGCGAGTCAAATATCCCTTGTCCGTTCCATTGATACCAGACGATCGACCCATCATCCAATGTCATGGCATGAGTGATGTTGAATCCCGGTTCCAGCGGATTGAGCGAAGCGATCTTTTGCTGCCATTGGATTTGCGCTTGATCTCCCAACAGCTGGAAAAAATCACCTGGCGAATTGCTTTGGGTGGGTAGTTTGTAATATTTGACCAGGGATTTATTAGCGAATTTGATCGCCCCGTCCGGGCCGAGCTGGCAGATCAATAGGCCGTCGTTATCCAGTACAGAGTTATATTGCAGCTCAAGTGCTCTCAGTGTCTGTTGAGATGACTGCACGTTTTGGATAGCCTCTGAAAGAGCGCTTATATCGCTCGGTTTGTATGCCTGAGTATCGGGTGGCTCTGCATGACTGCGAGCCTGAAGGTGGCTGTAAATGAATAACAAGCGGGCGCAGGCAGCCAGCAGTCTCTCCTGCAGCCCATCATCATCCCCCGTTTGCACGATCAGATCGCTGATCTGGTCTCGCAGATCATCGATCTCATATCCCAGGTTGTTCGCCAAACTACCCTCCGGGTTTGCGGGATGGTGGCAGGTGGTACAGCAGAGTGGTTCACCTATCCGGTGGAACTAACCCTGAAACACCAGGAATTACACCCCATATATGGTCTCCAACTACAGATGAATGCCATATATGGTTGTTATATTATTTTACAACAACTTCTTCACAAATGGAATGCGAACCTTCAATCAATAGTGCGTGGAGCGAAAATCACCCTATCCCTGCGCAGCAGGGCAAATGGGATTTTGAAGGGTTTAAGGGCGGGGATATTTGGGGATGTGACCTGAATGTCATAGATGGATGTGAAATTTTCTTTTATCACATCCAGGTAGTTTTCCAGGTCAGTCTGGGTGGACATGCGCACAAAGCCATCGAAGCGGAATGCGCCGATCAATGCGGTTACCGGCTCCATCCTGCGCATGGGTTCATTGGGGTCGTAATCCAGCGGGTCGCTCTCCGGAGGGCGCATATGAAATGCGACAACCCGGTGGGAAGGGAGGAAAATCTCACCAAATGTCTGAGATTTGGGAGACCCACCTGAGCTCAAATCGATGATCTGAGCGGAATATATGGCGATATACTGCGGGACCATCGGTGTTCGCATCCACGTGCTCACACGGATTACTTTCTTGGTCACTACTTCGCCCACCAGCAGGCTGCTGTCAGTATAGACCATGACAGGCGTGACTTTGTCATCCTCCCCCAGAGCATATAAATTTTGGACCTCGTTCATTCTGGCACCCCCGGCTTTGACTGTTTGCGCCTGACATAGATTATAATCTCTATCTGCACCGATTGCTGAAAAACACTGTCAAGCTTACGTAGCTGTAAACTAAAGAGACTATCGATGCGCCCAGTTGACATTATTTCCAAGAAAAGGGACCGGTTAGAGCTTTCCCGAGAAGAGATCGATTTCTTTATTCAAGGGTATGCTACCGGTGAAATACCGGACTACCAGGCGTCAGCCTGGGCGATGGCGGTTTTGCTGAACGGCATGAATGCCCGGGAGACGACCGACCTGACGCTTGCCATGGTCCGGTCTGGTGATACGCTCGATCTCAGCCAGGTTGTCCCACTGACAGTGGATAAACACTCCACCGGGGGTGTAGGCGATAAAACGACCCTGGTAGTTGAGCCAGTCGTCGCCGCTTGTAGTCTGCCGGTCGGGAAGATGTCCGGGCGTGGGTTGGGTTTCAGCGGCGGCACTCTGGATAAGATGGAGTCGATCCCCGGCTACCGCACGGACCTGACAACCCAGGAATTTCTTGACCAGCTGGGCAAGATCGGGTTGGTGCTGACCGGGCAGTCCGCCGACCTGGCACCAGCCGACGGGAAGCTGTATGAATTGCGGGACGTAACCGGGACGGTGCAGTCCATACCCCTGATTGCCTCCTCGGTTATGAGCAAGAAGATCGCTGCGGGAGCCCAGGCGATCGTGCTGGATGTTAAGGTCGGGCTGGGGGCGTTTATGGATAACCTAGAGCAGGCGCGTGAGCTGTCTGAGCTGATGGTTTCGATCGCCGATCTCGCAAACCGCAAAGCTGTGGCACTGCTGTCCGATATGAACCAGCCGCTGGGTGAAGCAGTTGGTAATGCGCTGGAGCTAAAGGAAGCCATCCAGACGCTGCAAGGTGGTGGTCCGGCGGATTTTCGCGAGCACTGCCTGCAAGTCGCCGGTCATATGCTGGCGCTGGGTGGTCTCGCGCCGGATGCTGAGGGTGGAATGATGCTTGCGAAGGCAGCATTGGAGAATGGTGCCGGATGGGAGCGGTTCAGGAGCCTGGTTGCCGCCCAGGGGGGAGATGTGAGGTATATCGATACACCCGAGCTGCTTCCCGCCGCGGAGCTTGTCCGGTCAACCCGCTCAAACCGGTCGGGTTATATCGCCGGTGTGAACGCTCGCATCGTTGGAGAGACCGCTGTGTTGCTGGGTGCAGGTCGGGCTAAGAAAGGCGATGCCATCGACCATGCGGTTGGCATCCAGGTACATCACAAAGTAGGGGAGTATATTGAGGCAGGCGAACCTCTGTACACCATCCATGCCAACCGGGGAGCTGCATTAGAAGAAGCGGATACACGATTGTCTGGAGCAGTTAGCTGGAGTGAGGAGAGCGTAGAACCCCTGCCTTTGTTCTATGGTGTCGTGCAGCAGGATCAGGGTTGAACAACCCCATCAAACTCTTACCCGGTCTTATGGAATTCATCCAAAAACTTTTTTGGCTTCCCGGCGAACGTGTCTAAAGGTAGGTCGCCTCTGGTCAGCGACATCAGCGTGTCGTTCAGAAGCCGGTTTACCGGAGTGGGAACCCCCATCTCATCCCCGTAGCGCATACTACTGCTCCATTTAGATATTCGACTTCGTTCTGCCCGCGTCCCGCGTGCAAGTCGACATGGAAGGAGGGCATCTTGCCGCCCCTGCCACTGCCCACTGACCGCGCCAGGATCGGTTGGGATATCTTCGGCGGCATATTACGAACTGCGAGCGTCAGAGCCACTACCGGAGTACCAGGCAGGTCGACGGTATGGATGTTTTTGGCGGACATCACCCTGAGAGCCTCCCGCAGCTGCTCGACCTCCAGGCGAAATAGATCGGAGTCAGCGAATATCTCTGCCGGGGTCATGTCTAATATCGCAGAGGAAGCGTTCGCCAGGAGATTGGTCAGCATTTTCGACCATTTCATATCGGCTGGGCGTGCGTAAAGACGGACATTCAACCCGGCCGCGTTCATCGCTGATGCGAGCGAATGCGATATATCATGGGTGGCGGCGATTCCCATTCCTCGCTTCCGCTCGAGGATGATGTCACCAGCTGCCCTGCGTCCGATGGCAGATGTAACACTACCTGCGATGACCCGCTCAGAACCGAATGCTTCCGCAATTACGGCTTCGTTGTCGATACCGTTCTGCAGGCATAAGATGGGCGGCATCTCCTCATGATAGGGGAGAAATGACTTCTATAGCATCACTGGTGTCATAAGATTTCAGCGCGAATAATGCGACGTCGTACGCACGCTCGTTGAAGGCTTCTGCCAGACTGGCGACTGCCTGCGGGTTGGGAATGCGACGAGTATTATCGCCGATCGTAAGGACGATCCCATTCTGTTTCAGCTCTTCAACGACCGATGATCGTTCCAGGAATACGACTGAGTGCCCATTGAGTGCCAGGCTGCCCCCAATATAGGTGCCGATCGCCCCGGCGCCGATCGAGAGGATGCGTAGGGATTGCTGTGATGCGTCCGCCATGGCTAATGAATTTGCCCCTTTCTGTAATCAATCATTGTATATTCCGGTTATGATGGTGATCGTTGAGCGCTTCAACACGCCAGACATGCTCTGACGGCATATAGCTCAGCGCGGCAAATGCGGTGTTGCCGAACAGAAATCTAGCCCCGCGCAGGTATGCCTGCGGCGCAATTCCCAGGATGGCATAAAGCACCATGTTGAGAATGCCGCCGTGTGATACAACCAGATACCGTCCCGGGTTGAGACTCATCAAGGTGTTCAAGGCCTGTGTACCCCTCAGATACAGATCCCACAGGCTCTCACCATTTTCACCGACCGGCTGATATGGGTAGGCATACAAAGGACGCCCTTCGTTTTCAACAGCAATCGCATGGGTCATGCCGGAGAGTTTACCGTAATCACGTTCCATCCAAATTTCGTCGTATTCCACCGGCAGGTTCATGGCGCCGGCAATGATCTCAGCGGTTTCACGGCAGCGCGCCAGCGGGCTGGACAACACCCGATGGAATGGTCTTTCCTCGGTAAGCCAGCGGCGGGCCAGAGCTCGTGCCTGCTCTTGCCCATGTTTAGTGAGCGGGAAGTCAGACAGACCTTGAATGCGGCCTTCGGCATTACCAACAAACTCACCGTGGCGCAGCAAAATGAACTGGTATGTTTGGTGGATTTCCGGATCGGTGGGCATGGATGGGCTACGATGACTGCAATCTGAATTATTGGTGGAAATTTCTTATCTCAACTGATCTGTTTGAACTGAGCGCTGCTGAATAGCTTTTCGGAGGCTGTATTCCCCTGCGTGATAAACGCGTGGATCAGGTTGTATCCGCACGGGATAAGGCATAGCAAGGATTCATCCAGCATCACTCTCGCCAGACCACGGCCTTTCCAGGCAGCTCCGGTCATGATATAGCTGACTAACAGCAGCAGCTGGTCTTCTTCCCAGATCGATATCAGGGAGGCGCAGATTACTTCACTACCATGCAGGCATATTCGGGAGCAATCTATCAATGGTATGCCGATATCTCCATTATAGTATTTCTGAACTTCCTGACGTGCATCCTCCAGGGTCTCGTCATCGTAGTCGATCGTGCCCCGATATGCATCCAGCATCAGATCTGCAAGCGTATCCAGGTCATTTTTGGATGGGGAGCGGACTACGAGCTTATCGGGCAGAGATGGGTTTCCAGCCGGGATATAGGATGGTAGCTCCAAACGATATTGGTGTCGGGTCGTCATCTTAATCCTCAGCGCTCCAATCATGGGCGCCGCGCAAGAAAGCACCTCCAGACATCACACGCTTGCCGGATGGCTGCAGTTCGTCCAGCACCAGCAGCCCGCTCGCGGCTGCTACGGAGGGGTGCCCGTCATGCACCGTCCTTGCTCCAGGAAGCAGAGCTGAATTCTTGACTGCATGCGCCTGGTGGACCTTCAGCGGCTGTCCCTTCCATATCATATATGCACCAGGCCATGGGTTGAATGCCCGCACCCGGCGCGCTAAATCCTCAGCGGGCTGGGAGAAGTCAAGCTCGCCGTTGGCTTTCTTAAGCAGAGGAGCGTATGTGGCAAGCTCATCTTCCTGGGGCACGGGATTGATTCTTCCTTCCAGATATCCAGGCAGCGTATCGAGCAGCAATTGTGCACCCAGGTCTGCCAGCCTGCCCCCCAATGCTCCGGCGGACTCATCCCCCCCGATCAGCGTTTTGACCTGGCTCAAGATTGGACCGGTATCCACGCCTGCATCCATACGCATGATGGTTGCACCGCTATCGCGATCGCCATGCAGGATGGCAGCCTGCACCGGCGCAGCGCCGCGCCAGCGCGGCAGAAGGGAGGCATGTACGTTGATGCAGCCGAACTGCGGTAGGTCGAGCACTGCCGGTCGCAGGATTTGACCGTACGCTGCCACTACGATCACGTCCGGTGCCCAATCTTTGAGCTGTGCCGTAGTGTTTTCGTCTCTCAGCCGCGCGGGCTGGATAAATGGGATCCCCAGTTCTAACGCCAGGACTTTCACTGGGGGTGGGGTGAGCTCGCGTCCCCGGCCTGCCGGGCGGTCGGGCTGGGTGACCACACCGACGACCGCGAAATACGCTGCCAGGCCTCTCAGGCTGGGTAAGGCAAATTCGGGTGAGCCCATGAAGACGACACTTGGAGTCATGGGAAGATTTTAGCACAAGGGAGGAATTTGTTGTTCGCTTAGTCATACGATACCCGATCAACGAGATGGCAGTCTTTACCATATAGAGGACCGGACTATGCAGGTGATTATCAGTCTTGATAAGGCAATATCTATTCCTGGATGATCAATGGTATATTCAAGCACTGGTGAAGGAGGCGCGAGTATGGGAGTTGCGAGTGCAATCAGGTTTGAGAACCTTAGTAAAACCTTTGGTAGAAGGGAGAAACGGGTCGAGGCAGTAAAAGATCTAAATCTTGACGTCCCATCAGGACTGGTTTACGGTTTCCTTGGTCCGAATGGAGCGGGTAAGACGACCACCATCCGCATGATGATGAGCTTAATATTGCCGACTGAGGGCTCTGTTCACATCTTCGGGCAGGAAGTGAGAAGTAACCATTATGTATTAAGGCAAGTCGGCGCACTGGTCGAGGAGGCTACTTTCTACAATTTTCTCAGCGGGCGGAAGAACCTGGAAGTTCTCGCCCGAACGCACATACGCGAGGTCGTCTTATTGCCCCCGCAAGATAATCGGGATGAACAGATCCAGGAACTTTACTACAGTATGCAAGCTGCTGTCGCTGCTGGGGGCGAAGGTGATATTGCCACCATACGCGGCTGTTATTGTATATGTGCCTTCAGCATCAAGCGTGATTTCGCAGCTCCCCTGACCGGCAGCAAGTGCAGTGCTGCAGGTCTCAGGACTGTTGCTGACTGTCACAGTGACCATTCCCGGCGGAGTACCATAAGGAGATGCGACACCAAATGTGATCGATACCGGCTGGCCGACCAAGGATGGGTCGGGTGTAGTTCCTGTCAGGGTCGTTGTGGTATCTGCCAGGATCACCAAGTGGCCCTCGATGTCGCTGCTGATGCTGTGTAGATCATCACCGCTGTAGGTGGCGGTGAGTGTATATGTCCCTGGTGTATCGAAGAATAAGCCACAGCTGCCCATACCGTTGGATAAAGTATCGCTGCAGCTTTGTGGGCTATTGCTGACTGTAACTGTTACCGACCCAGTCGGCATCCCGTAAAGGGATGTAACCTCGAAGTTAACTGTGATGGGCTTCGCATTGAGCGAAGGGTCTGGCTCGTCAGAAGTCAATGTTGTTGTGGTAGCTGCCTTGACGACCAGATGGCTTTCATTAGCGCTGCTGGCGGTGTGGAAACTATCTCCGCCATACGCGGCTGTGATGGTATATACGCCTGGCGTATCAAGGGAGAACTGGCAGCTGCCCATCCCGCTGATTAGCAGTTGGCTGCATTGCAGCGTGTTCAGATTGGTTGTTACGGTCACCACCCCGGTGGGGATATCCAATTGAGACGTCACGGCGTAGCTCACCACCAGTGGCTGTAAGACCTGGGAGGGGTCTGGGTCGTCCGAGACAATGCTGGTAAATGTTGGGCTGAGCGGGAAATCGGCGTAGGCTTCGTTGGAGGTCGGTGCACCCGGCGCTCCTACTCCGCCGATCACATAAATGGTATCGCTGATGACAGCCGCACCGAGAGCGCCTCGTGCTGTCGGCACCGGGTCAGCGGTGGACCAAGTCCCGGAACCCGGATCGAACACGAAATTCGTGTCTGTGTAAATCCCGCTGCCCCAGACGTCAGTCCCGCCGACGACATATATTTTCCCTTGGCGTGATACGACAGCCATCGAAAAGCGTGTATCAGGTAGAGGAACACCCGTCTGCCATGTTCCTCCTGATGGATCGAAGATCTCAACATCGTTTGGCTCGAAAGTGCCTCCAATTACGTAAATTAACCCATCCAGGGAAACTGCCTCCAAGGCGCTTCTCGTTGAAGACATTGGGATGCCGATAGACCATGTATCAGATATCGTATTGTATATCTGCACGTGTTTGGTATCCGATATTCCATTGTAGCCGCCGATCACATAGATCGAATCGCTGATGACGACACCTCCGGCGCCGCTTACCGGTGTGATGATCGCAGTCCTGGTGATCCACGAACCAAGCCCGGGATCATACATATGGTTGTAGCCCTGCACACCGCCCTCATTAACATTCCAACCCCCTATAGCAAAAATCTTATCACCTGCATTGACGACAGCCATGTCGCTGCGGGGATGTGGAAACCCCCAAATATACTGCCATGTATTTGTTTGCGGGTCATAAACTTCCTGTGATGATGAGTACCCAAACCCAGGAGAGAAATATCCGCTGACGACGTGGATTTTATTGTTAAGGGCTATCACTCCGGGGTCTCCACGCCCTGTTTGCATATCCTGTAATATGCGCCAGCGGTCATTGGATGGTATGTCGGGTTGGTTGACCTTTTGTGGGAAGCTTGTAGGAGCTGCTATGGCAGACGACATAGAAGACAATAATATTGCCAGAAGCCCTATCGCTATGATCGCTGAACCAATACAGTAGAGGACACGTTTGATGACCATTGTTCTCCCTTTGGGAACAGGAAACGAGTGAGTTAACATAACTATTGTATATTATTGAGCTTCGTTAATCCGTTAACTTGGAATTAAGGGACTATCTGACCAATCTCTCCAGTATGAAGAAGATATCTACACCTGCTTTGCGGACAGGCTGTCTGAGGATAGGTCAAACTACCGGCCGGGATTCAGGTGGTAAGCGCCTGGATGGTTATCGCGTCGTGGGTTTGGTTGCCGTTGCAGCCAACTTGGGTGCTTACAACTCGACAATACCGATGTAGTATAAAACTCAACAGCAATTATAGGGCGGGTGGGAGTCGAACCCACACGGTATCTCTACCGAAGGATTTTAAGTCCTCTGCGTCTGCCATTCCGCCACCGCCCCATGGGCTTAATTCTATCAAAATTACCAACCAGGTCAAGCGTCCCGGATAGAGTCCGCGAATAGATGCGAATGACACCAATACCCTTTATTCGTATAGATTTGCAGTGATTTGCGGGTCCATTGCCTTTCGCCATACGGCATAGCGGGATGTGAAATGCACAAAAGGCGAGGAGAGCTGCTCAATGTATTCAACTTGCTCCAGCGCCAGTTTTAGGCTTTCCGCATCATAGAACTCCGGCAGCAGCATGTTTCCCCGCCCCAGCTCGAAAGCGGCATGCGCGTCCGATCCGGCGGTGCCGCGCAGACCATATTCCTGGGCGAAATCTTTTGCCTCGTCATTGTACTTAGCGTTCATGCAGCGGGCGTTGAACACCTCGATCGCATCCACCAGTGGCGCGATCTTACGCAGGGCATCCGGCTTCCAGTGACCATTGCGCATGACATCGAAGGGATGCGAGACGCTGATAAACGCGCCCTGCTTTCGGAGCATGTCGATCGTTTCCAGTGCCGGCAGACCCGCCGGGATCTCAGCATTCATGAAGGCTGCCAGCAGCTCGCCTTCCTGTGTCTTGATCTCCTCCCCGATGATCACCAGCTCGGGGTCGATCTCTTTGGCTCGGAATGCCCCGGCGGTGGTGTTGTGGTCGGTAATGAAAACCCGTTGAATGCCCTTCCGCCGGCAGGTTTCCACCAGCTTCTCCGGCTTCAACAGGCAGTCCTTCGAATAGATCGTATGGCAGTGGGACTCTACGCGCAGCATCTAGCCACGCCGCCGGAGCACATAAGCTGCACCTGCCAGCAGCGTACCCAATACAATCATGCCAATCGCAGCCTGGGCGATGGTCTTGGGTTCCATACCCGGCATGACGACCGACCCGTCACCATAGTTTTTAAACAGTTTACCCCACCGCGTGTCCAATGCTGCTTCTACCCGCTTCCGCCCAACAAATGGATACCAGTACACGTTGTGGTAGAAATTGCTGGCGAAATACGACCAGGGCACCAGTGGGCTCTGCAGCAGTGGTTTTTCCAGCGGTTTGAGCGGACCGTGGTAGATCATTTTCTGGCCGCGGCTGGCAAACGTGTCCTCCTGAACAAAGTGCCACGGCTTCTCTTGTTCGATATCGTAGCCGACGATCTCGATCTGTCTTGGATCACCTACGCCGAGCCCCATCTCGTGGGATTTGCGGATGAAGCGGATGCTCAGCGGGTCGAAGCCCTGTAATCTGGCAGAGGTTGCGTCGATGGCTACCTGGTCAGCGGAAGCCAGCAAGATATCTTTCTCGTGCCAGCGCATCGCTCGCGGGCCTGGACCGTCCCCGGCGAAAGTCCCATCCATGACGGCGAAGATACCGGGATGGATATCCTGTTGGATCATCAGCAGATCGACCAGTGTGTCGTGGATGACCGCATGCGTCCAGTGCCGATTGCGGTGCAGCAGTCCGCCAAAGGCGTTCTTCATTGCGCCGGTGATGGTGGTGAAAACATGGGTCTTCACTGTCGGTAAGTGGATGATATTCATTCCGACCAGCGCTTTGGGGATGAATACCCCTTGCGGGTAAACTTTATCTAGCACCAGCAGTGGCTGCTTGGGTTGGTATTCGACCCATTCGAAATCCTGGTTGTATAGATACAGGCATGGGATATTGTATTTATCGGTTACATACTTATGTTTGTTGTTGCGCTCTGCGTCACTGGTATCGACCACAACCGTGTCGTTGTGTACGCCAACAAGGTCATCGTAGCCGGCATTCTGTAGTGCACGGATCACGCCTTCGATCTGCCAGGGCGTGGATGAACAGGCAGGGTACCAGGTCTGCCAGGATATATTGATTTTCAGTCCTGTTTTCACATCTTGCGATAAACCTGACTCGAACTCTGCCAGTTTCATTAATCTTTCGATATCATCCAGCACGGTATCCGGGGATGTTTTTAATACAGCTACTTTCCCTCTACCAGGGTACTCGGTCATGCATAACCTCCAAGTAACTCTTTTTCTTTCATTGAGTTCTATTCTAATAGATGTTGAACAGTTGCGGGGAAAGTGCAGCCAATTACCGCGCTCCCGCAGGCTTTTCAAGCCCATTCTAACAAGGTTTGAACGTGCCTGGAAGTACGAATCGATCATTTTGATAGCTGCGGCAGTATCTGAAGAACAGGTAATGCATATGAACCCGTCCCAGCAGCAGTCTTAAGCCATGTGTGTCATTTTTGACTGAAGCGGTTGCCTGAATCTAGAGTTCTGTACTACAATCTATAGAATGGCCGGGAGGAATCAAATAACTGATCGTTCGGAGGAAGGCCATGGTCGATAACCCTCTGTCGCCTAACCCAGAAGGTCCAGTCGTGGTGATTGGCGGGGCTGGTGTGGACATCGTCGGCAAATTACGCGCCGATTTGCGTATGGAGTCATCCACACCAGCGCTGATACGCTCATCATTTGGAGGTGTAGCGCGAAATGTGGCTGAAAACCTGGCCAGATTGGGCGAAGAAGTCAACCTGATCAGCGTAGTTGGCGAAGATGAGCCCGGTGATCGACTGCTGCAGACACTCTTGGAAGCCGGCGTCAATACTGATGCTGTCCTGCGCACCTCGAATTTCCCGACTGGGGTGTATCTTGGGGTGGTAAACACGTCAGGAGCGCTTCAGTTCGCACTGGACGATATGCGTCTGATTGCAGCCATTACTCCCGCATATATCCGTAAACATGAGGACTTAATTCGCCAGGCATCCATCCTGTTCATCGACGCAAATCTCTCCAAGGAAGTATTGCGAACGGTCATGTCCCTGGCCCGCCGTTTCAAACTTCCTGTATGTGCCGACCCGACTTCCGCTGCCCTTGCCGACCGGCTGAAAACCTACCTCAACCGGCTGTACCTGATCACTCCCAATGGTGCCGAAGCCTCCATATACTGCGATCCCGATCTCAAGATCAACACCCGCCATCAGGCATTAGAAGCAGCAAAGCATCTGGTAAGCCAGGGAGTGGGAATAGCGATTATTACGCTGGCTGAACAGGGCTTGTGCTATGCGACATCGGAGACCAATGGTTATATCCCTGCCATACGCACCGATATCATCGACCCTACCGGTGCCGGAGACGCATTATCGGCGGCGGTGATCTTTGCGCTGTTGAATGGTATTTCAGTAGATGATGCCGTCCGGCTGGGCGTGTCGGCAGCATCGCTGACCCTGTGCTATAGAGGCGCGGTCGTACCGGATTTGTCACTCGAGAAACTCTACGATCAGCTGGTGATTTAATTTGACCCCTAATCTGCCCCCATCGTTCCACTTGTCACTGGAGGTCGAACGTGCCCTCGAACAGGACCACCCGGTAGTGGCGCTCGAATCGACCGTGCTCACTCACGGCATGCCATACCCCAACAACCTGACTCTTGTTGAGGACATGGAGGATGAACTGCGCCTTAAGGGGGTAATACCGGCGACGGTTGCCTTATTGGATGGTGAGGTGTGGGTCGGTTTGACGCCTGCTCAGGTGTTGGGACTGCTGAGACCGGGCAGGCCACTCCGCAAAGTGAGCCTGCGGGACTTTGGTGCAGCGATCGCAGATAACGCCAGCGGGGGGACGACCGTCGCCGGTACCATGTTTGCAGCCCACCAGGTGGGCATACGGGTCTTCGCCACCGGTGGGATCGGTGGCGTTCATCACAGCACAACCAAGCGCCGTAAAGCGAGCTTCGATATCTCTGCCGACCTCCCCGCACTGGCAAGCATACCGATGATTGTGGTCTGCGCGGGTGCAAAAGCCATCCTGGATCTGCCCGCCACGCTTGAATACCTGGAAACCTGGGGTGTGCCGGTAGTCGGCTACCAGACAGATGATTTCCCGGCATTCTATTCAATCAGCAGCGGCATGAAAGCCAGCATCCGTGCAGATACACCACAGCAGGTGGTTGATATTGCCCGCGCTCACTGGGCTGTTGGTCTGAAAAGCGCAGTGCTGGTTACAGTTCCCCCGCCAGTGGATGTAGCACTTCCAATCGAGACAGTCAACGAGGCTGTGCGCCAGGCGCTTCGGGAATCAAGAGTTCGCCGAATTCGCGGCCAGAATCTGACTCCGTTCTTGCTGGAGCGAGTTCGCCGTCTTACCAGGGGTGAGAGTCTGCAAACAAACCTCGGCTTGCTGCTGAACAACGCCAAGGTGGCTGCCCAGATCGCAAAGCTGATCTAGCCCCTCTTCGCTCCTGCGTCAGGGTCTGGGTGTGTAAGTCGGTGCGCGTGTACGCGTTGGGAGGGGTGTGACGGTTGGCCAGGGGGTGATGCTGGGTGTGACCGGGGTTTTGGTTAACGTCGGCCAGGGTGTGCGGGTCAGGGTTGGTGTCGGGCTGAGATAAGGGGTGCGGGTCAGCGTAATGGTTGGTATCAGGGTTAGCGTGGGTGTCGGTCTTGGCGTGCGGGAAGGTGTGATCGTGAATGTCGGACGCAGTGTCCGGGTGGGGGTTGTCGTGCGGGTAGGGGTTGCAGTTTGAGTCGGGGTGTCGGTCGGTGCGGCTGTGGGCGCCTGACCTTCAACCGTAAACCTGCCGGATTGTTTCCATATCAGCCCGATGAAAATCTGAACCTCATATTCACCTGGCAGCCATTCATCGGGACGCGGTTCCCAATCCGTGAAACCCAACCCGCCAGTCTCCCCGTCCCACGGCAGCGTCTCGTAGTGTACCAGCTCCGCCTCTCCCTCGCCCTCACGATACCAGAGCGCTGTCCATTGGGAGCCGCGCAGCATACCATCGTAGCTGAACAGACCATACATATGCCCGACCGGATTTTGGAAGACAGTGCCTGCATTGAGCGCCTGGTAGTTCTCGTCGATGCCGTTGGTAAATGTTAGCTCGCTGAAGACTGCATCAGGATTCGGGGTGACTGTGCTGGAGAACTGCGTCTCAATTGCCAGCGGGACGAAAGGGGTGGGTGTGATAGTAGGTGTATCGGTTACCGAGGGAGTTTTTGTTATGGTTGGTGTCAGGCTGATGGTAGGTGTGAGCGTAATTGTAGGTGTCTGAGTGATGGTCGGGGTGATGGTGACCGTCGCGGTGGGGGGGAAGTAGCGGTAAACCAGGGGCTCTACCTGGCTGTTGAGCAGGAAGCCAAATACAGCCAGGAATACAGCCCCGAGTATGAAGCGCCAGCCGCGCAACATGCGCTCGCGCCGCATGCGAAAGAAAGGCAATTTTCGACCGGACCGGATCGAGCGGATGCCCTGCCAGGTAAACAGGACCACCAGCAGCCCGATAATTACCAATGCAGTCAATATACCCGTACGGATATCTAAGGCGATGTTTAAGTCAGGGATGTGATCACCTTTCGTATCTTAGGCTTGACATGATCGCCCACCGCAGGAGTATCAAGCGATAATCTCCTGTGTGACAGGGTTGCTCAGCTTCCCAATCCCTTCTATTGTAACCTCAACAATATCACCCGGCATCAATGGACCCACCCCAGCCGGTGTGCCGGTCATAAGTACGTCTCCGGGAAATAAGGTCATCACCGATGAGGAAAAAGCGACCAGTTGGCGGACGTTGAACACCATATCACGAGTGGATGCCATCTGTCGCATTTCTCCATTTACATGACACGTGATCATCGCATCTGCCGGGTCGAGCTCGGTCTCGATCCAGGGTCCCAGAGGGCAGAATGTGTCAAAGCCCTTACCGCGCGTCCATTGACCATCCTTGCGCTGAAGGTCACGGGCAGTCACATCATTGCCGGCGGTATAACCGAGCACGTAATCCAGTGCATTTTCTGGTTGGATCCGTCTGCCCTGCTTGCCAATTACAACTGCCAGCTCTGCTTCGTGTTCGATGTGCTGTGATTGCGGCGGCAGGTTGATCTGTTCGTCTGGTCCTATAACAGCGGAAGGGGGTTTGAGGAATAACAGGGGCAGCTCGGGTACCTCTGAATTGTGCTCTTGCGCATGGGCGACGTAGTTGCGCCCGACGCAGATGATCTTCCCGGGTAAGGTTGGAGGCAGCAGGAGGACTTCTTCCATAGGGATGGTTGCTTCGAGGCGGCGGAATTCATGGAATGGCGTCCCTTCGATTGGACCGACTCTGTCATCTAATACCCATCCGTAACGTGGGCTTTCTTTCCCGTGCTGATAGCGAATAAAGCGCATACTTGCCTCCGTAATCGATTTGAGAATATAAACTGGCAAACCGCCGAAAAAATCTGTACTATTTGGGAAAGCTTCAACGGCGGTTTGCTCAAGCAATTCGCTGATAGCAGCAATGAGTTTGTAAAATAGTTACAGCGAATTGCGTGTAATTATAGTATGAGAGGTTTCAGGCGTGAAGCACCTGAAACCTCTCATATTGAGTGAGTTGAGGAGGGTGGTTATTCGAAGGGTTGTTGGATGCGGGCTGAAAGCTGCTCAATAGCCTGTTCGGTACCTGCGAAGCGATCCGCAAATCGCCAGCGCAGGACCTGTGCCAGCGCATAAACGATGGCTTCGATGGAAACGATACCCACGCCCAGCGACTGGTGTGCATGGGCAGCCAGGACGATGTCCGCAGAGCGGGCTGAAGCCAGGGATGACGCCCCTACGATGGCGGCGGTGGGAATATTCTTTGCCTGGGCCTCATCCAGCGCCCGGGCGATGTACGGAGATTGACCGGCAACCTCCATCGCCAGGAGAAGGTCCTGGTTGGTGGCAGTGTTCACGGTGCGTGCCAGGTCGGCGATCCCAGCTCGAGCAATGTAAACCGGGAACCCACCCTGTTCCAGATACTGGACCAGGCTGTAAGCGATGGGCTGAGCTGGATTTTCCGCCAGGATGACAATGCGTCGCACCGCGCCCATGCGTTCCACCAACATCTCAAGGGCTTCGGTATCCAGCGAGATGCGGGTCTGCTCCAGGGCGACCGAGAGGTCGCTCATGGCAGTAGAGACAATTCCGGGAGCGGATTTGCTGACTGCGGCCTCCTTTGGGCGGATGAGCAGGTCTGCTTTTACTCGTGTACGTATCTCCCGCTGAAGCTCGGGAAATCCTGTATAACCTAAGAACTGCGAAAACCGCACAACGGTCGCAGCATCTAAGTTCAATGCATGGGCGAGCTCACTTGCGGTCATAAAGGCCGCTTCGACGTAGGAGTCCAGCAAAAAATCAGCCAGTTTCGAGAAGCTCTTGGACATCTCCGGTCTTTCACGGCGGATGCGTTCCTCATAAAGCATTTGACCCTCCGGGTACTTCATTTCGCGCAGCTATAATTGCAATCCAATATGTGTATTTTAGCGCATTAAGCAAGATTTTTCCATAGAAAAAACTTGCAATAAATTAAGCTTTTCTGCCAAAATGTTCATTGGCTTGCGTATAATGTACCTAACGTGATTCCTGGATAAGGAAGAAGAAGCGGGATTATGTTAGTATTTCGGGCGGCGTAGCTGCCCGAAATACTAACAATCCTCTCTAATCCCGAATTGGGTTGCCTATATTTCATGGCAAGTGGTTATTTGCCGGAGGAAATATGGATCTATTCCCGCACGATATCGAATTTGGACGTGAAATTTGTGGCGAGCCTTACCTGGCAAGCCAGCGCGAATGGCTGGTGACCAATGGCATCGGTGGGTTCGCCTGCGGGACGATCTCAGGAGAACTGACCAGGCGTTATCACGGGCTGCTGGTTGCTGCGATGGAGCCACCGTTGGGGCGCACCCTGTTGGTGACAAAATTCAATGAAGTTGCCGCATCTGCCGGTGTGGAATATCATCTCTCAACCAACCGTATGAGGGATGGCATAGGTAATCCGGGCTGTATCCACATCCAGCGCTTCTATCTGGATGGCACCACACCGGTGTGGGAGTTTTCCCTTGGGAATGCATTGCTGGAGAAGAGGGTCTGGATGGAGCAGGGTGCCAATACTTCAAATATCCAGTACAGTTTGTTGAGAGGGGAAGACCAGATTTGGCTGGCAATCGAAATCCTGGTCAATGGGCGTGACTATCATGGTGCGACGACAACGACCTGGAATATGCAGGTCGACGAGGTCGAAAATGGTCTCAGGATCATACCGGGAGCGCACCTGGCGGCGTATTATATTCTGAGCCAGGAGGGTAATTTTCAGCCTCACAATGAGTGGATAGAAGGCTATGTCCTGTCAGTAGAGCAGTACCGCGGCTTCGAGGGACTGGAGAGCCACCTGCGCTGTGGAGATTATCACATTTCGCTGCATCCGGGTGAATCGGTCACCCTGGTGACATGCCTGGACCCGCAGACTGATCTGGATGGAAAGGCGTCCACCGCGCGCCGGGCAGCGCACGAGGCGAAGTTGTTGGATGCCATCAGGTCAGCTGATGGAAATAACCAGGCGGCAACCAACCGCCTGGTGCTGGCAGCTGACCAGTTCGTTGTACAGCGTATGTTGAGCGAAGGGCGGGTGGGACATTCCGTGATCGCCGGATACCCGTGGTTTGGGGATTGGGGGCGTGACACGATGATCAGCCTGCCGGGGCTGGCGCTTGTTACCGGTAGACCCGAGGTCGCCCGCAGCATCCTGGAGACCTTTGCCGGATTCGTTGATCAGGGTATGCTCCCCAATCGCTTCCCGGATGAAGGGCAGCCGCCGGAATATAACACAGTGGATGCCACATTATGGTACTTCGATGCCGTATGGGAATATCTGGAATACGTGAAAGGAATTGGTCATATCGACGAGGGTCTCAGCCTGCTGCAGGAGATCTACCCGGTATTGCAGGAGATCGTAGAGTGGCACTTGCGGGGTACACGCTACAATATCCGTGTAGACAGGGAGGATGGGCTTCTGTACGCTGGCAAGCCAGGCGTCCAGCTGACCTGGATGGACGCTAAAGTGGGTGGTTGGGTCGTTACACCGCGGATTGGCAAGCCGGTTGAGATCAGCGCGCTGTGGTACAACGCCTTGAACTGCATGGTTGATTTCAGCGCCCAAATGGGAACACCTGCCGGTGATTATGTGGCGCTGGCCGAGGCTGCCGGGTCGGGTTTTGAGCGCATTTGGAACTCCGACCTCGGATACTGCTTCGACGTGATCGATGGACCGGATGGCAATGATGCCAGCCTACGACCCAACCAGCTGATTGCTGCAGCGCTTCCCTACAGTCCCTTGGATACTAAACGCGCTCGCATGGTTGTGGACGCCTGCACCAGCCACCTGCTTACCCCATATGGGCTGCGCAGCCTGGCGCCTTTCGAGGCGGGCTACCAGGGACATTATGGCGGCGACCTGCGCACGCGAGATGCAGCCTACCATCAGGGTACTGTATGGAGCTGGCTGATCGGGCCTTTCGTGCGCGCTCATCTGCGAGCCTATGAGGACAAGAGGCTGGCGCGTTCATTTCTGCTACCGTTAGTGCAGCATCTTGGGCAGCATGGACTGGGCAGTGTAAGCGAGATATTCGATGGAGATCCGCCGCATAGCGGGCGCGGCTGCTTTGCCCAGGGCTGGGGAGTTTCCGAATTGCTGCGTGCCTGGATCGATACGGAGGCTTGAGGTATGCAAAGGCTGCACGTGTTCCCTGATTTGGATCGGCTGGCGCAAAAGGCTGCCAACAGAGTGCTGGAGATTGGTAATAGTGCCATAGTCCGTCGGGGTATATTCACATTTGTCCTGTCAGGAGGTTCAACCCCGCTGCCGGTTTACCGGCTGCTCCGCCAGAAGAGCCATGCACTGGATTGGCGCCGCGTACATATCTTCTGGGGGGACGAGCGCTGCTTGCCGCCTGATGACCCGCAAAGCAATTACCGCCAGGCCTGGGAGGCTCTGCTTGTCCATGTCTCGATCCCGGCTGAAAATGTGCACCGTATAAAGGGCGAGCTGCCAGCCAGCCAGGGAGGACGGGACTATCAAGACCGCCTAACAGCATTCTTTACTGCATATCCGGCACTTGATTGGCAGGAGATCGCCGGCAATCGCTTCCCCTCTTTCGATTTGATATTGCTGGGTATGGGCGATGACGGCCATACTGCCTCCTTGTTCCCCGGCTCGCCCGCCCTGGATGAGAGAACCCAAGCGGTTGTTGGCGTTGAACATAACCAGCCACCGCCACCCCTCGTAGACCGTGTGACATTCACACTGCCGATGATCAACGTAGCCGCACATGCCATATTCTTAGTAGCGGGAAAGGGTAAAGCCCTGCGCCTGCAGCAGGTTTTTGCTGGGGAGATGGAGACCAATCTGCCTGCCGGAAGAGTTAGACTTGCATCTGGACAGCTGGAATGGTGGGTCGATAGCGCTGCAGCGAGCGCCCTCGCAAAAGAGAATCCTTGAAAAACTGATCAGCAGTTGCGGCTTATAAGGGGGATTTTTCTACCGCGTTCTTCCCATCCGGCAAGATGAGCGGTGTGCCGTATTCAGGATGGGGGACGACATTGACCGGCACGTTATAGACTGCGCTGAGATTGCTCTCGGTGAGCACTTCCTGAGGTGTGCCGGTGATATGGATGCGACCCTCGACCAGCAGCGCCACCTGGTCGGCATACAGCCCGGCCAGGTTCAGATCATGCAGAACGAGCAGCACTGCCAGCTTTTTATCGTTTGCAAGTTTGTGGACAAGATTGAAGAAGCTGGATTGGTGTTCGAGGTCCAGGTGGGTGGTCGGTTCATCCAGCAGCAGTATCGGTGTGTCCTGAGCCAGGGCGCGAGCCAGCAGGACGCGCTGCTGTTCACCACCAGACAGCTCCCCGACCCGGCGGTCAGCCAGGGCAGTCAGACGCGTGTGTTCCAGTGCCATCTCCACCAGCCGGTGGTCGATCTCCCGGGTACGACCCAACCAGCCCAGGTAGGGTGTTCGCCCCAGTAAGACGCTCTGCTGGACGGTGAAAGCCGATGGCAGCTGGCGCGCCTGGGGCACGACAGCCAGATAGCGGGCTCTTTGCGCCGCAGTCAGCCTTAATAGATCGATCCCGTCGACGACTACGCTCCCCTGGCGAGGGGAGAGCACGCCGCTGATCGAGCGGATCAAGGTCGTTTTTCCGGCGCCGTTCGGACCGATGACAGCCAGGATGCTGCCCGGGGATACATGCAGCGATACATCGTCAAGGATGTCATGCCCGTTGTATGAGACCGATAGATTCTGGATATCCAGCATAGTTCTTTTCCGTTTCGGCGATTTATGACAGTTTACGCACGTTCAATATACATACTACCAATATGCCTGGTCTTTAGCGCGCCGCAGTATCCAAAGGAAAAAGGGTGCACCTGCCAGGGCTGTGACGATCCCGACCGGCATCGTCTGGGGAGCCAATACCACCCGGGCGAGTATGTCCGCAAGCAGCAGGGCAATGCTGCCGCCGATGATGGAGAGCGGAATCAAGCGACGATAATCTGCTCCCCAAATGAAGCGCACCAGGTGCGGGACAATTAGCCCGATGAAGCCGATGATACCGGCGAAGGCTACAGCAGCCGCAGTGGTCAGCGAAGCGGCCAGGATCAGCGCCAGCTTGGTGCGCTCGACCGGCACTCCTAGCTGCTGCGCCTGTTCTTCGCCGAACTGCATCACATTCAGCATATGTCCGGAGATGGTTAGTAACCCCAGACCGATAACAACATATGGAAACATGGCATATACTGGTGTCCAGCCGCCCATGATCGCTCCGCCCAGCAGCCAGGAAAACGACCGGCGCAGCTCCTCGTTCGACCGGAGCATCAAAAAGGATGAGAGTGAGGTGGCGAAGGCGCTGACCGCCACCCCGGCCAGGATCAGCGTTGTTGTCGGCACGCTGCGACCCACCCGCGCAAGGTTGTAGACAATGGCGATAGTCAGCATCGCTCCAATAAACGCAGCTACGGGCACGGTGTAGAGTCCACCCCACTGGGATGGCACCTCTATCGCCAGACCGAGCACGGCTCCCAGACCTGCCCCGGAAGCCACCCCGATCAGGTAGGGGTCAGCCAGCGGGTTGCGGAATACACCCTGGTAAACCGCACCGCTGCCTGCCAGAGCAGCCCCGGTTAGAGCGATCAGTGCGGTGTGCGGCAGGCGAATCTGGAACACGATCGCCGAAAAGCTCTCCGGCCAGAATGCAGGGATGTTGGTGCCCGGCAAGATGGATAGCAGCATGCGTGCTACCGTCCCCGGGGGGATGAATACCGCCCCGACCGCCACGCTGAGCAGCAAAGTCAGTGCCAGCAAAGCGAGCAGGTATAAGATTGGGCGAATTGAAATCCTCGACATTTTCTACAAGGGAGAAGGGCTAGGGTTGAGGCTCTGTCCCTATCCCTTCTCCGTTCTCTGTTCTCTCTTATTTAAAAACCTCAGGGTGCAGCAGGCGCGCCAGCTCCTCCAGACCTTGCACCAGGCGCGGACCGGGGCGGCTTACCAGGTTATCGTCGAACGGGTACACTTGCTCTTTCTCAACTGCCGCGATCACCTGCCACCCCGGACGAGCAGCCACATCCTCCGGCTGGACGCCGCCCCACACGTAATCGCCAAGCAGGATGATTTCTGGGTTCTTCGAGATCAAGTCTTCAACGCTGATCTGCACCCATTCACCCTCCAGCGAGCTTCCCAGATTGGCACCCCCTGCCATGTCAATCAGCAGGTCGATAAAAGTGCCTGGCCCGGAGGTCCAGGGGGCATTTGGATCGGTGCTGTCCAACTCATAGAATACCAGCGGGCGGAAGCTGAGCGGGGCAATCTTCTCTTCTACCGCAGTGACACGGTCTTTAAGCTCTGCGATCAGTTCTTCGGTGTTGCTTTCCCGCCCCGTCAGACGGGCTATTTCCTGCAAGTTGGCATACAAACCGTCCATATCGGTCGGATTGGGGAGGTAGTAGACGGTCAGTCCGAGGTCTTCCAGGGTCTTTACCTGCTCAGCCGTGTTGATCTGCGCCGCCAGCACCAGGTCAGGCTGGAGCGATACGATCAGCTCGTTGTTCAGTTCGCCCCAACCACCGCCAACATCCGTCAGCGACAACGCCTCCTGCGGGTAGTCCGAAAATTCATCCCTACCGATCACCTGCCCGCCCGCTCCGATGGCGAAAAGGATTTCTGTATTGGAAGCTGCCAGCGATACGATCTTTTGCGCCGGCTGCTCAAGGACCACCTGGCGCTCCAGACCGTCGGTAAAGACCAGCTCTGCGGATGATTCGGTCGGCATGGATGTAGGGGTCGGTTCAGGTGCTCGGGTAGCTGTTGGCTGGGGAAGTGCTTCGGTGGCTGCTGATGGCGGCGTTTCCTCGTTGGCCGGGGCACCACAGGCAGAAAAGAATACAGTGAATACCAGGAATACGATAGTCAGTAGTCGAGTTCTAGCTTTCATTGCGATTTGATCTCCGCGATCTAATTTAGGTGATATGGTGTTTACTTTCGGCAATCCTGTGACGAACAGATTAAACAAAAACCCTGCCGCATTGGCAGGGGTGGTGAGGTCCGATTGATTTTGGGTCAGCCGCTCCACCTCCTTTTCCGCGAGGCGCGTGGATACGCGGGTAGAGGTGGGCGACCTGGCTTGGCTTTCCTTGGTGAAAGCCCTACAGTTGCGGGACAGCGCCGGACTTTGTTCGTATCTGATGAACAGCACCGGCTTCGCTTTAGGGTCTGCCTTGTTGGCAGATCCTAAACCCTCCCATCCGGGGGTTGGGGCACCTCAGCCCGTTAATATTATGATTAGAAGTTACGCAGTTCACGGGGTAATTGGGGGTGTTTTGGTGGGGACAGCCCGCCAAAACACCCCCAACCCTCCCCCAAGTGCGTAAGTCCTAATGATTTCAAAGTACTGAGCTTATTATATCAAGAATAGGCTCAAGCACAATGGCATTTCACTAATAGGAGCTCAACGGGCGTGACTTTGTGAGAACTCACTTCGTGTCTGGTTGCGGTATAATCCTAGCACCGGGCGGATAGCTCAGTTGGTTAGAGCGTCTCTCTTACACAGAGAAGGCCGCAGGTTCGAGTCCTGTTCCGCCCACTAAAACACCCCCACGCCTGGGGGGTGTTTTGCTTTAATGGTCATGTATATAGTAGTGTAACTGGTTGCTCTCTCATGAATGTGGTGATTCCGGGTGCCACCGGGTGCAGTTCGGACTGCTAATGCCTCTCATAAAGAACTTCGTCAGACGTTCGTGTTATCGGCTGATCTGAGCGACGAAGAATGTTTTGTCGGTGCCTGTAGCGCATGTCGCGTTGGATGTTGAAGATAACCGGTTTCTAGGCATTTTAGTTCGCGCCAAGGCAAAATTCTTCCTTGCCACTGGTTATGGTGAGCAGAAGAGCCGCCTTTCCTTCTTCATCCCTGGTGCAATTGGGTACAAATCGTATCGAATCTATAGAATCACAAGACTCTATTGACTCTACAGGCCCATAAGTACGATGTGGAGGCTGCTTAGGAACGATCCTAATCGTCAGGTTGGAGAATCGATTCCCGCTGAGCGCGCCTGATAATCCAATATATGTTAATTTTTATTGAAAACTCCTGTATCTGGCGGTATAAGGGTTTTCATAGTTGTGGACATGATGAGTCTCATATCCACACGTGGAGGGTAGATGCGTCCTGGCTGGATGGGTTAAATTCTTCGGTTATCTTAAGCGTTTCTGCAATCGACTGAGATGATAACATCCGAAAATATAGAGAACAAGTAAATGGACTTACGCGGAGGAGAATTGTTTTTTCATAAATTTTTTGATCCAGATTATAATCGTATCCAAACCATTACAAGCTCAGGTGACTCTAACCCAAATTATGGCCAGTCAATACCAGGCTCCGGTCACTTTGTAATCTATGACGGATTATCGGTCTGTATTCCCACGTATAAAGCTTCGTCCACCGCGCACAATCGCCGGATCGATCGTTCGTCCGCGACTGCTGGAGAAGCTAGACCAGGTTCTTCAGAAGCCCGTTGCCCTGATCTCTGCCCCGGCAGGGTTTGGAAAGACTACCCTGCTGGCTCAGTGGCTGGAGCGCTGCCCTCTGCCCAACGCCTGGCTGCAGCTGGATGAAAATGACAACGACATCCCCGCATTCCTATCCGGCGTTGTGGCATCATTGCGCCAGCTCTTCCCGGATTGCCTGCAGAAAACTGCCGATCTACTGCATGCCCAAGGAACCGTTCCGCTAGCCATCTGGAAAAGCGCCCTGATCGCCGACCTGGAGTTGCTGGAAGATACACCCTTTGTTCTGTCGCTGGACGATTATCATCTGGTCAGGAATCCTTCCATCGATTTGCTGCTCGCCGATATTCTGCGCTACGAGTCGCTACCCCTGCACCTGATCATCTCTGCCCGGCGCAGCCCACCCCTTTCGTTCAGCCGGCTAAAAGTCTATAGGATGGTGGTTGACATCAAAACAGCTGATTTGCGCTTTACAGTTTATGAAGCTTCCGCGTATTTACGCCAGGCTGTCGCTGTCCATTTGAGCGATGCCACCATAAATCAGCTCCAGGAGAAAACCGAAGGCTGGGCTGCCGGATTAACCCTGGTAGCGATCAGCTTGCGCGAAGAGGTGCAGCCAGAAGACCTGATCACGCAGCTGGACGGACCAAACAGGCAGGTGAGCGATTACCTACTTGACCAGGTATTCACCAACCAGCCCGGTGAAATCCGGGAATTCCTGCTTAAGACGGCTACATTCAATAAGTTCAGCGCATCCTTCTTATCTGAAGTGATCGGCACAGGGCAAAGCGAAGGGGAGATCCAGGCGGTACTGGAGTACATAGAGGACACTCAGCTCTTCCTGACCCCACTGGACACGCAGCGTTCCTGGTACCGCTATCACCACCTGTTCCGCCAGATGCTGCTTTCTCGCCAGCGCTTTTACTTGCTTCCCGATCAAATTGCCTCATACCACCGCCGCGCAGCCGCGTGGCTGACCCGTCACGAGCAGGTGGACGAAGCGCTGGGTCACCTGATAGCGGTTCAGGATTGGGTCGGTGCAGCGCAGCTGGTGGAAAGCCAGTTCTGCTCGATGCTCAATGACGAGGACTACCCGAGTATCAAGCGTCGCCTCGGGCAATTTTCTGAAGATTTCATCGCCACACGTCCCGGTTTGCTGTTGATACAGGCCTGGTTAGCGCATTTAGGCCTGAGGTTGGCACAGATGCACTCGCTGTCTGCCAGGATCCAGACCATATTGGATGCTGCCTTATTGGAGAGTGACGCTGCGGAAATTGACAATCCATTGCCCGGCTTTGAAATCATCCCGCACAAGACCGTCCAGGCGCATGTCTGGGCGTTGGAGAGCGTCTTTCTTTACCTGACCAACCAGGGTAGCCGGGCAATGTCGCTCTCCCGCCAGGCGGTGGATACTCTACCAGAGACCTGGTTGTTTGCCCGCGGCAACGCTATGGTCTACCTGGGATTGTCCATGTTCATGGAGGGACAGTATCACCAGACGGTCGAGATGTTTACGCAGGCTTATGAGAGCCTGGCGGAACCGGGCACGACTTACGGAGTCCGGCTGCTGTTTACCCTCGCCGTCAGCCATCTGCTGCATGGAGAGCTGGAGCTTTGCCGTCAAACGGCGGAAAAGATGTTGCGTGACGCCCTCGCCTTCAACCTGCTGCTTATGCAGGGTTGGGGCTACTATCTGCTGGGGCGGGTCTGTCAGGAATGGAACCAGCTCGAGCTGGCAGCCAGGTATTATAAGCTGGTGATTGACCAGGGCTTCACCTCCAACCTGTTTTGTTCGTTGGAAAGTGTTGCAGGATATGTCTTTGTGTTGGAGCTTCTAGGCCGTCAAGAGTTCAGCGCGGCAATCGCTCAATTCACTCCAACAGCTGTTTAGCGAACAGATCAGTGCCACACCTCAACCGATCATGTCCTTGATAGCCTGGCTGAAAATACACGACGGCAATCGCCTAGAAGCGCGCCGTTGGGCTAAATCGTATTATGCCCCTATCAACAAGCAGGCGATCGTCTGGTATCACATCCCCAATATCTACAAGGTCAAAGTCCTGATGGATACAGGTGAGCCTGAAACCAGCCACGTAGTTGATCCGCTTCTTAATGAGATCGAGAAGATGGCTGAACGTACCCACAACAACTTTACCCTTCTACGCGTGCTGTCGATGCGTGCTGTATGTCTCGCGAGGCGAGGTGAAAGTGCTGCTGCCCAAAAAACACTGGAGCGCGCTCTGCGCCTGGGCCGCCGGGGTGGGTTTATCCAAGCGTTCGTGATGCGGGGCAAGGAAATGCTCGAGCTCCTCCGGGCGATTTCTCCGCAGTTGAAGAATGAGCCGAGCCTGAGAGAATACATCGAATCGGTCATTGCTGCATTTTCAATTCCAATCGGTTCTCTTCCCGTGACACCCGACCTTAGTGAGATAAAAGCACTGCTGACGGAGCGCGAGCTGGAAGTCCTGGAGCTGCTGGCTGAGCGGTTGAGCATCAAAGAAATCTCAGCCAGGCTGTTCATCTCCCACAGCACCGTCCAGCAGCACAACCACCACATTTATCGCAAATTGAATGTCAACAACAAGCGCCAAGCCGTCGCCAGAGCTAAAGATCTCGGTATCCTCTCCAAAAGGCGCTAACGCTCCCTTTTCATATTCCCCATTTCAAATAAAACAAAAATAAAACATTTTGTTGCATGACTCCTGTGATGCAACCGTTTATGCTGATATGCGTACAAGGAGGCACCCATGCCTGATGAGATTGTGCGAACATATCTATTTGATCGCCCAGGACACTACCTGGTTCGCGTGGTGGGTACGCTGAGCAATAGCTGGCTTGACCATCTGGAAGGCTTGGAGATCTCGACCACTCCTTGGGAAAGTTATCCTGAGGTGATGCAGATCAATGGGTGGCTGGCCGATCAGACCGCGCTGGCTGGGCTGCTGGATTTGCTGACCGATCTGGGCCTGGTGATCCTGACCGTGGAGCGCCATGAATTAGACAAGGAGGTCAAACCATGAAAATGCTGACCATCAGTGTGTTGATCGTTCTGACCCTCGCTTTAGCTGCGCGTGGCGGTGGAAAGACTGAAATTGTTGGCCCAACCTGGCAATAGGAAGCCTTCCAGGATACCGCCGGCCTCAATGATCTCAGCGTGCCCAACCCGGAGCATTACCCTGACATTGAACGAAGATGGCACCGCCAGCATCAAAGCGGATTGCAACCAGGTGATCTGGAGCTATGAACTCGATGACAGCCGATTGACCTTCGACACGACCGGCCCTTCCACGTTGGCGATGTGCCCAGAAGATTCACTCGACCAATTATTTTTAGAGCGTTTGGGAACTACCGTCACCTACGTCCTGCAGGATGGCAAGCTCTATCTAAATCTGTTTGCCGATGCGGGCAATCTGGTGTTTCAGTCCAAATAAATGAATGAGGCCAAACAATAGAGTTGTCGGATACTCCAGGCGTGATGGTATGCGCCATCTCTCAATGGATTTTAGCTCCGTAGAAAAAATCATGTCATACAAGGAATCCGAACAAATAAACCTTTATATTTTGAAAAGGAGTAAAGGACATGCCAAACGGAAAACCCAACATACTTGTGATCTGGGGTGATGATATCGGTATTACCAACCTGAGCTGTTACAGCGATGGGCTGATGGGCTACCGCACCCCCAATATCGACCGGATTGCCAATGAAGGCATGCGTTTCACCGATTCGTACGGTCAGCAGAGCTGCACTGCAGGCCGGGCGGCCTTCATCACCGGGCAAAACCCCTACCGCACCGGTCTGACTAAGGTAGGCATGCCGGGCGCCGACATCGGCCTACAGGCTGAGGACGCCACCATCGCCGAGCTGCTCAAGCCGTTGGGCTACACCACCGGCCAGTTCGGCAAGAACCATTTCGGTGACATGAACAAGTACTTGCCCACAGCCCACGGCTTTGATGAGTTCTTCGGCAACCTGTATCACCTGAACGCAGAAGAAGAGCCGGAGCACGTGGACTACCCGCCGGAGGAAGATTTCCCCAATTTCAAGAAGGTCTTCGGCCCGCGCGGCGTGATCCATTCTTGGGCCACCGAAGAAGATGACCCCACCGAGCAGCCGCGCTGGGGGCGCGTCGGCAAGCAGAAGATCGAGGACACAGGGCCGCTGACCAGGGAACGCATGCAGACCTGCGATACCGAGTTCCTGACCGCCGCCAAGGACTTCATCGGGCGCGCCCATAACGACGAAAAGCCTTTCTTCGTCTGGTTCAACACCACCTGGATGCATTTCCGCGTCCACCCACCCAAAGAAGTCCTCGGGCAGGCCGGGCGCTGGCAGTCTTTCTACCATGACGTCATGGTAGAGCACGATAAGCATGTTGGCCAGATGCTGGACTACCTGGACGAACTGGGCATCGCCGAAGATACGATCGTGATGTATTCCACCGACAACGGCCCGCACATGAACACCTGGCCGGATGGCGCCATGACCCCCTTCCGCAACGAGAAGAACTCCAACTGGGAAGGCGCTTTCCGCGTCCCGGAGATGGTGCGTTGGCCCGGCAAGATTAAAGCCGGCACGGTCTCCAACGAGATCATCAGCCACACCGACTGGCTGCCGACCCTGCTGGCTGCGGCCGGTGAGCCAGAGATCACCGAAAAACTAAAGCAAGGCCACCAGGCCGGCGATAAGAATTTCCGTGTGCACATCGATGGCTACAACTTCCTGCCTTACTTCACCGGCCAGGTGGAGAAAGGGCCACGACCTGGCATCATCTATTTCTCGGATGACGGCGACCTGGTTGGGCTGCGCTACGACAACTGGAAGTTCGTCTTCGCCGAGCAGCGTGTCCAGGGCACCGTCCAGATCTGGGCCGAGCCGTTTGTCTTCCTGCGCGTGCCCAAGGTCTTCAACCTGCGCACCGACCCCTTCGAGCGCGCCGATATCACCTCGAACACCTATTATGACTGGATGATTGACCGGATTTACCTGACGTATGCCGCCCAGTTCCTGGTGCGGCAGTTCCTGGAAACCTTCCAGGAATTCCCACCGCGCATGAAGCCAGCCAGCTTCGGCATTGACCAGGTATTGGAAAAGATGGAACAGAGCTTCGATTACTAATCGCTGACTTCGCTACACAGCGCAGGTGCAGGATGCTCCGAGAGCGGGCGCTCCAGAGCGCCTTGCACCTGCGCCGCAAATCTACAAAAAGAAGCAGGTACTTACAGGAGCGGAGAAGCCGCATGACCTTGATCGCGATCAACACACTACTGGATCCAGATGCTGCCACGGTTGAGAAGGCGCGGGCGATGAACATGCGGCTGCGAGAGAACTATCCGGACGGTTTCGCCCTCGATGCCAACCACGCGCCGCACATCACACTGCTCCAGCGATTTGTACGCACGGAGAACCTCGACGAAGTGGCAAATGCTGTGACCCAAGTGCTGCGTGCAGAGCAGTCGATGAATTGGGCGAGCAATGCGATCGGCTACTCTGCCCTGGCCGACAAGGATCTCCGGTTGGTGGGCATCGTTATCGAGCCGACAGAGGATCTGCGCCGCCTTCAGCAAAGGATCATCGACGCCGTCGCCCCGTTCCCAGTGGAGCAGGGGACCGGCGACGCCTTTGCCCCCCGCCCCGATGGCGGGGCGATCAGCCAGCGTACCGTGGAGTACGTGAACAACTTCGTCGGAACCCGCACCGGCATGAACTATAACCCTCATCTAACCGTCGGTATAGGTACCCGTGACTTTGTGGACGCTCTTAACGCGGAGCCATTCGAGACCTTCACCGTCCGAGCAATATCCGTGAGCCTCTACCAAGTAGGGGATTACGGTGTCGCACAGAGAAAGCTCTATGACCTCCACAGTTGCTGATCCGCTGCCCTCCTGGAGCAATGGCCCCGCTAAACAGGGGATCCTCGCGTTCATCGCCAAGGTGACAAAGGAAGGATCACCTGACTTTTTGCCACAGGAAGAACGAATTGCCGTTTTCGACAACGACGGCACGCTGTGGTGTGAAAAGCCGATGTACATCCAGATGGATTTTCTCCTGCGTAAGCTGGCGGCTGCTGCCGAGGCCGATCCAGCGCTGCAAACACAGCAGCCCTGGCAGGCTGCCTGGGAAAAAGATTACGCCTGGTTTGGCAAGGTTATCACGAATCACTACCTGGGGGACGACAACGCACTGCGTGTGGTAATGGGCGGTCTTCTGACCCTGTCCGAAGACCGGGATGTGAAGGAAGTAGAGGCCAGCGCCAGGGAATTCATTTTAAACGAACACCACCCAACCCTGGGGCGGGTCTACCGTGACTGCATCTACCAGCCGATGATCGAGCTGTTACGCTACCTGGAAGCAAACGCGTTCAGCAATTTCATCGTCTCCGGGGGCGGCCGCGATTTTATGCGCGGTTTTGCCCAGGATCTGTACGACGTCCCGCGCGAGCGGGTCATCGGCAGCACGGTGGCGTATCGCTATGTGCCAGACGAGTGTGGCGGTGCCATTGTGCAGCGCGCCGAATTGGATGTGGTCAACGACGGTCCGGATAAGGTAGTACAGATCTGGGATGTTACCGGCCGTCGCCCCGTCCTGGCTGCCGGCAATTCCAACGGCGACCTGGAAATGCTGGCCTTCACTGGCGGCCTATCCTTGCCTGCGCTGCGGTTGCTGGTGCTGCATGATGACGCCCAGCGCGAGTTCGACTATGTAGCTGGCGCCGAGAAGGCCCTGGAGGCGGCGCAAACGCATGGCTGGACCATCGTCAGCATGCAGCGCGACTGGGACACCATCTTCCCCTCAGCAAAGTGAGCTTGATCATCACCGCTGGCGAGTTGGGCAAACTTGAATTATCTTACAACAAACAACAATTATTAGACAATATACAAACAGGAGAAAAACTTGTGAGGAGACAAAGATCCCAACAACGACAAGAAGAACGGCAGGTCTTTGGCCGCGGCGGAACCGCCACCCGCTACAAGATGCGCGAAAAGCTAGTTTCCTTCGGCAATGATTTCTGGATCGAGGACGAGAACGGTCGGCGCGCCTTCAAGGTCGACGGCAAGATGCTGCGCGTGCGCGACACCCTCTTCTTCGAGGATGTGAAGGGCACAGAGCTGTGCAAAATCCAACAGCGGCTGTTGACCATCCGGGACACCATGAGCATTGAAGGCCCCAAGGGCGAAACCCTGGCCACGGTCAAGAAGGCGCTGATCACCCCACTGCCGCGACCGCTGGACGGTTAAGGTTGGCAATAGCCCTGATCTGCAGGTGCAGGGCAATATCCTCAACCACCAGTACACCATCGGCGAGGGCAGCAGCAAGATCGCTGAGGTGTCCAAGCGCTGGTTCCGGCTGGCTGACACCTATGGCGTGCTGGTCGAACCCAATCAGAATGACATCGTCATCCTGGCGGTTACGGTAGCCATCGACATGATGGCGCATCCGTAAGTCGCGACCATCGGCTCAGGGGCAACGCCAGATTATCTCCGCCTGTTAGGCCAACAGGAGCCATCCTTCGAGCAGACGTGGAGACCGGACGATATTGGAATGCTTTCGGAGAATAGGACTGCATATTGGAATTGGGTTAGTACCGCCGATTGAGAAAGTGAAGTGGCAGAAGATACTCACATTTCTGCTTGCAGTCTGTTTGCTGTTTATCATTAACTTTAAGTTGGTGGGTAACGCTCATCTTTCCGGTATGGATAATGATGATCAGTATTGAAACCCTGTAATTAAATAGTCTTCGTCCATGGAAAGGCTTTAGATGCACACTAATATCATCGATATCGCTAAGCGGCGCTGGCGCATCCGTCGCAAGAACCTTACGGCCGACCTGGTCGCCGGTTTAACCACCGCGGTATCCAGCATACCCGATAGTATGGCTTCTGCTCTGCTGGCAGGGATTAATCCATTGGCGGGGCTTTATACCATGATCATCGCCACACCAATTGGGGCGTTGTTTACCAGCTCAGAGATGATGCACATATCCACCACCAGTGCATTATCGCTTGCCGTGGCAAGCTCCCTGGTTGGAATGTCGCCAGATACGAAGTTGCAGGCTGTGTTCATGCTGGCCCTCATGGTCGGGGTTATCCAGATCACCTTGGGCTTGCTTAAGATGGGCTACTTGGTGCGGTTTGTGCCTTTTTCTGTTATGACTGGCTTCTTAAACGGCGTTGCGCTCTTGATCATCTTAAGCCAGCTCGGCGATCTTACCGGTTATTCGAGCAAATTTTCCAACCGGGTTATCCAGGCAATGGATACGGCAATAAACTATACCCAAATCGTCCCACCAATATTTGCTGTAGGATTGACAACCGTGATTCTGATCCTCCTTCTTAATAGAAGCAGGAAAACGAAACCGTATTCCTTGATATTGGCGATGTTTGCAGCTTCAACTCTCGCTGCATTGCCAGGGTTTGATCTGGTGCCAACAGTTGGGGATGTGACCGATGTGCCGAGCGTCTTGCCTCGTTTCAATCTCCCCGATTTCTCATTGCTCTTGGCCTTGATCGTACCGGCTTTTGCCATCAGCATCATCGGTTTGGTCCAAGGGGCAGGGATTTCCCAGGGATACCCAAATCCAGACGGGAAGTTCCCTGACCCGTCAGGGGATTTCTTTGGACAGGGCGTTGCCAATCTGGCAGCAAGTTTTTTCAGTGGAATGCCTTCGGGTGGGTCACTCTCCGGTACGGCTTTGGTTGTCAGTTCAGGCGCGAGGACGCGCTGGGCGAATATCTTTGTCGGGATCCTGATCGCCGTCATCATACTGCTCTTCTCTCAAGTGGTAGAGCTGATCGCTATGCCAGCGCTTGCTGGGCTTCTGATCGTGATCGGTTTTCAAACAATTAAACCCACCGACATCATGACGGTTTGGCAAACCGGTTTAACTCCTCGAGTCGTAATGTTGATTACTTTTGTAGGGACACTGATCATGCCTTTGCAATTTGCAGTGCTTCTGGGCGTGGCAATATCCATCGTACTCTACATATCTCAGCAAGCGAACCGTATAAAGTTGGTTGAAATAGTCCCTCAAGAAGGTGCCTTTCCAATCGAAAGACCGGCTCCAAGTCAGTTACTGAGCTACGAAATCACCATGCTGTACCCGTATGGCAGCTTGTTTTATGCCGCCGCCAAGACATTGGAAGAAAATCTGCCCACTGCTGAAGAATCCCAGAAAGCTGTGGTTATCTTCCTCCTACGCGGCTATGACGAATTCGGCAGCACAATGATTGGCGTGCTGGACCGATATATACGCACTGTTCAAGACCATGGAGGGAAAGTGATATTAGCCGGTCTCGGTGAGGGCGTTCTCTCCCAATTAGAGCGCACAGGATTACTCGAGCTGATTGGGATGGATAATATTTTTATGGCGCAAACAGAATTTGGAATCGCTGCTAACCAGGCTTATGAGTCTGCTCAGAATTGGCTGGAGGCAGTAGATCAACATGGTGAACCGATTAAGAACGAATTATGAGATTCCATCCTGTAGCAGTTTTCTTTGACAAGGAGGTGTTCCGCAAGACTTTGATTATAGAGATGTCTTTCTATTTGTCACCTATCTCATAAAAAACATTCACAGTTGATTTATTTGGAGGATCAAATGTTAGCAAAGAACCAAAAAAATATCTATCATCTACTCAGCCTTCTCATTGGAATAAGCCTTCTGCTTGGAGCGTGTTCGTCTCCAGCTCCGAGCCCTGCGCCGACAGAGACCGCCGCACCCCCCACCGCTATGCCGGCTGTACCGACAGAAGCCCCACAGCTTTTGGACCCCATCACTCAGGAACAATTGGTTGGTGCAATTTGGCAGTGGGTTGGCGGGAGAGAGCCGATGTCGTCCCCGCCATTCCAAGTGCCAGAGCCACAGAAGTACACCCTAACCTTCAACCAAGATGGCTCGCTTTTCGTCCAGGCAGACTGCAACACCTCGCGGCACTTATGAGCTTTCTGGCGACCAACTCACCATCACCCTCGGGGCAACAACGCTGGTGGCGTGTGAGGTGGAACTCCCTGTCTGATCATTTCATGGCTAACCTTGGAAATGCAGCCCAGGTGGGCAGCGGGTTTGGCAACCTGGTGATCGTCCTCGCAGATGAGGCGGGTGAGATGTACTTCAATCGCACCGCTGTGCCTGAACAGGCTACCAACCTGGAGCCGATCTCTCAGGAAGATATGATCGACATCCTGTGGCAGTGGACAAACCTGGAAGAGCCAGCTCCGGCACCGGGTATTGGCGTGGGTGACCCCTCGCTCTACGATATTGTCTTCCGGGCGGACGGCACCTACAGCGCCAAAGCCGACTGCAACCGTTTGAACGGCACCTACACGATGAACGGGTCGCAGCTGACAATCAATCCCGGGATCACCACGCTTGCGGCTTGCGAGCCAGAGTCTATGTCCGACCAGTATCTGAGCTTGCTGTGGAGCGTGACCGGTGTTGGAGAGAACGAAGGGCTGCTGGTATTGCTCCTGGATGATGGTTCGTCGGCGATGTCTTTCGTCAACGCGGGTCCATCCCCTGTAGCAACGACACCCCCCAGCATCGAGGGCGATCCGGCATTGGTCCTGGGCACGCCCAATGGTGTGGAAAACTTCGACAACACCAACAACTGGACCAATTTTGACAGCGCCTGTTTCACATCTCAGATCACGGGCGGGCAGTTTGTGATGACCGCCAATGGGGTGCCGGAGTTTTCCTGCTGGGAGGTCTCCTGGCCACAGCTGGACAATTTCTACATCGAGACGTCCCAGATCATGCCCCAGACCTGCGAGTCGCAGGACCGCTTTGGAATGCTCTTCCGTGCCCCGGATAACAACCGTGGCTACCTGTATGGATTTAATTGTGCGGGGCAATACAGCCTGACCGTCTGGGATGGGCAGGCAACTACCACCCTGGTGGAGCCTACATCCAGTGCAGCCATCCTAGCCACGCCTGGGGCAATGAACCGCATGGGTCTGCTGGCATTTGGCGAGAACATCTCGTTGTATGTTAACGGGGTGTACCTGGAAACGGTAACCGATTACACATACCTGGAAGAGGGCAAGATCGGCTACTTCGTGCGCGCCGCCACAGAAAATCCGTTCACGGTGAGCTACGACCAGCTGCGGGTGTGGGTGCTGGAGGATGAGTTCTACCCGCCGACGGTAGCAGCGCCGCTACCACCGGTTGATATCCCTGAACCGCCCTCGAACGTTCCAACTGGGCAAGCTAACGTCAACGTAAACGTTCGCACCGGTCCGAGCACGCTCTTCCCAGTGCTGGGCACCGCACAGCAGGGCGACACCGGCGAAATTCTGGGGATCAATCCGGATGGAACCTGGTATGCTGTCAGCGTCCCCACGACCATGGTCGGAACGGGTGTAGCCTGGGTCTCTGCCCAATTTGTCACCCTGTCCAACCCGACCGGACAGCCGCTGCCGGTGGTCACCCCGCCGCTGCTGCCAACCACAGTGAATTTCCCTCCGCCGGCAACCAATGCCCCGCAGGTGGTGATGCGCGAGCCCGCCACACTGAGGAGTGGACCAACTCTGGAGTTCCCGGTGATGGGTGTGGCGCCTAATGGTGCCCGCGCCGAAGTGGTCGGTGAGAGCGAAGACCGAGAATGGTGGGCGATCCGTGTTCCAACCACCCTATCCAGCGACGGGACTGGCTGGGTGTTCAAGGCATACACCTCTGCCAGCAGCATCAGCGGAGTGCCTGTGCTTCGAACACCGAATCTGCCGAACAATATCACACCCGCGGTTCCGGCATCGGGGGCGCCTTCTCTGATCACGATCGAACCGCTCAACGTGCGCAGAGGACCTGGGAATGAGTATTCCAGCCTGGGCCAGGTGGCGCGTGGCTCAGTGATGGCGGTCGTAGGAGTCAGCCCGGATCGGGAACACTTTGTGGTGAACATTCCGACAACGTTTGATGCCAGCGGTCAGGGCTGGGTGCCGGCACGCTTTGTCAATGCCCAGAACGTGAGCAACGTGCCTGTCATCCAGCCGCCGCCGGTGCGCTAGGTCAGCACGCTTTGATGGAGGGCTGGGGAGAGATCGCCAGCCTTCCTGCTCTTGTGCATGGTGAATGGTTAAGGTGCGAGAACGCTTTATCACCCATAGGATCATCTTCTTTGGCATGGTTGCCATCCTGGCGTTCCTGGCATTGATTCTTGTCTGGCATTTCACCAGGTCGATATTGCTGGAGGTGGCTTTGGTGATTATCCTGAAGCCAGTCTACAATTGGATTTTGCACAGACAGTGGATCGGTGGAAGAGAATCACGCGCCACGGCGCTGACAATCCTGGTTTTCATCCTGATTAATCAATTAATAAAGATTGAACGGGAGTGGAGCATCATGGTCTCGAAGCTCCGATCCCCTGTGCTAGATCCCGGGATGCCAGCGCACTTATATTGATCGTATGGTGCAAGCTGGTGCAATTAACATAAAACCTACGAGGAGGCAATAATCATGACTCTAAAAGAATACAAACCCGGAACTACCTTCAACGGTGTTGTCGGGCGTACGTTCGACACCTCTAAGCAAGCATGGCCAGAGCCAAAGCGTGCCAGAACAGACGCTCCTAACGTACTGTTCATCGTCCTTGATGATGTCGGTTTTGGGCAACTCGGCTGCTACGGCAGCCCGATCCAGACCCCGAACATGGATGCCCTGGCGCAAAACGGTCTGCGCTACAACAACATGCACACCACAGCGCTATGCTCACCCACGCGCGCCTGCATCCTGACCGGGCGCAACCACCACTCCAACGCCATGGCATGTATCACCGAGGGCTCGACCGGTTTTCCCGGTTACAACGCCAATATCCCCTTCGAGAACGGTTTCCTCTCGGAAATCCTGCTGGAGAATGGTTACAACACCTATGCCGTTGGTAAATGGCACCTGACCCCAGCCGACCAGATTTCGGCTGCAGGGCCGTATGACCGCTGGCCGTTGGGACGCGGTTTCGAGCGTTACTACGGTTTCATGGGCGGCGAGACCCACCAGTATTACCCCGAGCTGGTTTATGACAACCACCAGGTGGAGCCTCCCAAGACACCCGAAGAGGGCTACCACCTCACCGAGGACCTGGTGGACAAAGCGATCAGCTTCATCGCCGACGCCAAGCAAGTGGCGCCTGATAAACCCTTCTTCATGTATTTTGCTCCCGGCGCTATGCATGCCCCCCATCATGTGCGCAAAGAATGGTCCGATAAGTACGAGGGCAAGTTTGACGAGGGCTGGGAGGTTTACCGCGAGAAGACCTTTGCCCGCCAGAAAGAGATGGGCCTCGTTCCTGCGGAGGCTGAGCTTTCCCGGCATGATCCGGATGTCCCCGATTGGGAAGGGCTTTCGGCTGAAGAGAAACGGCTGTATGCCCACATGATGGAGGTCTTCGCCGGTTTCCTGGAGCACACCGACTTCCACATGGGCCGGCTGTTCGACTTCCTGAAATCCATCGGCGAGTTCGACAACACCCTGATCATGCTGATCTCGGACAACGGCGCCTCCTCCGAAGGCGGACCGACCGGTTCGGTCAATGAAAACCTGTTCTTCAATCAGGTAATGGAAGATCTGCAGACCAACCTGGACCATATCGATGAGCTAGGCGGCCCCACCACTTTCAACCACTATCCCTGGGGCTGGACCTGGGCGGGTAACACGCCCTTCCGCCGCTGGAAGCGCGAGACCTATAGGGGTGGCATCTGTGACCCCTTCATCGTGCACTTCCCCAATGGCTTCAAAACCCGGGGTGAAGTGCGCACTCAGTATGCGCATGCCATCGACATGATGCCCACGGTGCTGGATCTTGTGGGGATCGAGCCGCCGGCCAACATCAAGGGTGTCACCCAATCCCCGATTGAAGGGGTCAGCTTTGCGCAGGCGCTCGATGATGCCGGGGCGGAGGGCAAGCACCACACCCAGTACTTTGAGATGCTCGGTCACCGGTCCATCTATCACAACGGTTGGCGGGCGGTCTGTCCCTGGCCCGGGCCGTCCTTCAGCGAGGCGGGCACCGGCTTTGGCAATCCCATCCCAGCCGAGAGACTGACGGAGCTGGATGCCAAAGGCTGGGAACTTTACCAAGTAGCTGAAGATTTTGCCGAGAACCATAACATCGCCGAAGGGAACCGCGCCAAGCTGATCGAGATGATCGCGACCTGGTATGTTGAAGCTGGCAAATATCATGTCCTGCCAGTAGACGGCCGCGGTATGCCGCGCATGCTTGACGAGCGCCCGCAGATTACCAAAGACCGCAAGCGCTATACCTTCTACCCGCACACGCAGGCCGTGCCTGATAACGCCGGCCCGCGCCTGCTCAACCGCACCCACAGCATCACCGCCGATGTGGAGATTCCCGACGGCGGAGCAGAGGGTGCGCTGGTCTCCTTTGGAGGCGTGGATGGCGGTTACTGTCTGTATGTCCAGAACAACCGGCTGCAGTACGTCCAAAACTATGTGGCCCGCGATTATCTGCATGTTGAGAGCACGGTCCCGGTCCCGGCTGGGCATCACGAGCTGCGCTTCGAATTCGAAGTGACTGGTGCGCCGGACTTTGCCAATGGGAAAGGTACTCCCGGACGTGCCCAGCTCTATATCGATAGCAAGCTTGTCGGTCAGGCTGATTTCGCCCACACAACGCCCTTCAGCCTGGGCCTGACAGGAGGTATCACCGTCGGCGCGGATCCCGGTGCGCCGGTGGCGCCCTTCTACGGGACGCCCTTCGAGTTCACCGGCACGCTTCACAGCGTGACCTTCGACGTCAGTGGCGATGTGATCGCAGACAGCGAAGCCGAGATGCGTATGATTATGGCGCGGCAATGAAATTGCCACAGCAGTAAATAACTTAGGGGGTGCTGTCGTTGAATGACAGCACCCCGATAAAGGTCAAGAAAAGGAGAAAAACATGAATACAGAAAAACTAACCACACCGATTGGCGATTTTGAATTCGTACTGGATGGGTATCCCACCAAAGAGACCGCCCAAAAGCTGTTCGATGCGCTTGATTTTCAGCGTGCCTGCCAGGCCTACCTTGACTTTATGCCGGCCATGTCGATGTATTCCCTGCTTGAGGGACAGGAAAAAGGCTGGGGGTGTAAGGAATGTTCCGACCTGGCTGTGGCCGCCGATTTACTGGACTCCACCCCACTGGTTTTGACCGGCAATACAGAAAGCGTTTATTTTGCCGGTAATGTTGACCTCAAGAAAGATGGCCCCACGGTGGTTGAAATCCCCCCGCAGGTTTTGGGCATGGCCAACGATGCATATTTCCGCTATATTGTCGATTTTGGCATGGTGGGGCCGGATAAAGGACACGGGGGCAAATACCTGCTGCTGCCGCCGGATTATGAAGGCGAAGTCCCCGAAGGTTATTTCGTCGCCCGTTCGCGCACCTACAAGGTATGGATCATGGCACGCGCCAGCCAACAAATCAGTGGAATGGGCGAGCAAGCCCTACAGTGGTACAGGGATCATTGTGCGGTCTATCCGTTAAAGGATGGCCCCAGAAAGCCCAATATCATCAATGGCAGCGGTTTAGCGGCAGATACCACCCACCCCAATGATTTCCAGTACTTTGTCAATCTCGATAAGATGATCCAATACGAACCCACAGAGGCCTTTAGCGCGGAACAATTGGGGTTGTTAAGAGCGCTGGGCATCGAGAAGGGCAAGCAGTTTGCCCCCGATGAGCGCCTGCGGAAGATTCTCGACACCGCCGCCAAAACGGGTTTTGGCATAGCCCGGGCGATTGCCTATCAATCGCGCGAACCAGACGTCAAGGTGTACCCGGATCGGAATTGGGAATATATCTTTGTGGGCGGCAGCCATGAGTTCTTGAAGAACGGCGTCCGAAACCTGGATGCCAGAACGCTCTTCCACTTCACCGCCGTTTGCGTGACCCCGGCTATGGTCAACAAAATCGTGGGCGCCGGGTCTCAGTATCTGGGTGCCTATGTCGATGGGGATGGCGATTATCTAGATGGCGGCCAAACCTATAAGCTTCATCTGCCACCAAATATTCCCATCAACAACTTCTGGTCGGTGACGTTATACGATCCCAAGACGCGCTCGCTGCTGCAAAACGGCATGCCCAAGCCCAGCGTCAATAGCTTTGACGGGCCTGAACAGAATGATGACGGTTCTTACGATGTCTTCTTTGGTCCGGAAGCGCCTGCTGGAAAAGAAAAGAACTGGATCAAAACCGTTCCCGGTAAGGGTTGGTTTACCTACATCCGACTGTACGGGCCGCTGGAGCCCTTCTTTGACCAGACCTGGAAGCCGGACGATATTGTGAAAATTTAGGTTCATAGAGAGCCATGTGCAGCGATTTGCTAAGGCAGATCACGCTGTGCCTGGCAATCCACCAAAGAAAGGAGCTTGGGGATCGCAATGGATACGACGCTGGAAAGAGATTACCGCCGCCTGACAACTCCGCGGGCTGCGGCCGTCGCTGGCATTCTATTTGCGCTGCTCTTTGCTGCCAGCCTGATCCTGCTCCGCAGTTCGATCCCGGAAAAGCTAAACACCGATGCAGTCTGGGTGGCAACCGGCTATCAGCGCATTACCATCGCCCTGGGCTTGATGCCGTTCGCAGGGATCGCTTACCTGTGGTTTATCGGTGTGGTGCGCGATAAACTGGGCGACTATGAAGACCGCTTTTTTTCATCCGTTTTTTATGGCAGCAGCTTGCTCTTCCTGGGGATGGTTTTCGTTGCGATGGCCATCGTGGGCGGTCTGGTGGCAGGGTATCGTCTGAATCCGGGAATCACGTTCGACAGCCAGGTGATTTACTTCAGCCGCGCAATGATGATCCAGCTCAGTAATGTCTACGCTTTGCGCATGGCGGGTGTGACGATGATCTCTCTTGCCACCATCTGGCTCCGCACCGGATTGGCGCCCCGCTGGCTGGTATGGGTAACCTACGCCCTGGCACTGGCCCTGCTGCTGGTGGTCAATTTCAGCCTGTGGGTGACGCTGATCTACCCCGGCTGGGTACTTTTAATCAGCCTGTTCATCTTTTGGCTGCGTTTCAAGAATCCGGTTAGCCCAGATTCTAACGTCTGAATAGGCTAAAACTATCCGAAAAGCTTGAGCATTTTCAAACTGCACGTCGTTCTCGTTTTCTTGCTCCTCTCGCTAATCCTGGGATTAGTAGCCTACGTTCCTGCGCAAGAGATTCCAATCAGTGAACCCTCCTCGCCAACGCTATCTGCCATCCCAACCGGCAGCACCACGCCGATTCCCCCCGATGAGGGTGTTCCAGCGGAAGAATCCTGGCCCAACGATTGCCCTCTATCTCTCGTCTTTGAACCAGGTCATTGATCTGGACACCTGACGATGATTCTGATCGGTGTGTACAATAGTTACCGTGAAAAACACAATCTGATTGCTCTGGTCATGGTGGTGCTGATCCTATCGGTCGTCTTTTATGTGATCATGGATATGGATCGATCGAATGGGGGTCTGCTCCAGATCCCGCAGAGAGCTCTGATCAACCTGCAACAGAAGTTGAACCTGATGCCGTGAAAAGACGCTACAGCATTTTGCAGAGCGTCACTGGGGAGAATGTAGCCGTCGAGCTATCAGATTTCAAATTCAACACCCCAGAGGGAGCCAACCAGGAGAGCCGCTCTGTCTGGCATGAGACCGACGGAGGCCATCCTACGCACGGTTGCCGTTAGGCGCGTATACAAAAGCATCCGCCCCTGCAGTGAATTGCCACAATCCTGCCCCTGTAGCTAACGGACAGAGCACCTGCCTTCAAAGCAGATGGTTGTGGGTTGAAATCCTGCCGTGGGCGCCAGAATACCAGTTATGCAGTTTTATATGATAACGACCTCCCATATCTGCCTGTATATCAGCTCAATGTGAGGGATAATTCTTCCGTGCCACTGGCTATGGTGAGAATAGAGCCGCCTTCCCTTCTTCATACCTGATACAAAATCGGGTGCAACCGGGTGCAACCAGAGATGACAGGCATGGAAATAATGGATTCTATCGTCTCTTACACCCCCGCATATGGTGGTTAGATGGAAATGCTGCACCATATATATGGGGTAGACTTTATAGACACCCTTCCGATCTCACTTACACAGAGAAGGTCGCAGGTTCGAGTCCTGTTCCGCCCACTCTAATGCCTCCAGGGATGGGGGTGTTTTGCTTTAATGGTCATGTATTTAGTTGTGTAACTGATTGCTCTCTCATGAATGTGGTGATTCCGGGTTCAATCGGGTGCAGACCTGACTGCTAACGCCTCTCTTAATGAACTTCGTCAGACGCTCGTGTTATCGGCTGATCTGAGCTACGATGAATGTTTTGTCGGTGCCTGTAGCGCATGTCGCGTAGGATGTTGAAGATAACCGGTTTCTAGGCATTTCAGCTCGCGCCAGGGCAAAATTCTTCCTTGCCACTGGTTATGGTGAGCAGTAGAGCCGCCTTTCCTTCTTCATCCCTGGTGCAGTTGGGTGCGAATCGTATCGAATCTATAGAATCACAAGACTCTATTGACTCTTCAGGCCCATAAGTACGATGTGGAGGCTGCTCAGGAACGATCTTAATCGTCAGGTTGGGGGTCCGATTCCCTCCTGGGTCACTTGAGAGCCCCCAGATGTGGGGTTCTCGCGTTTAATGCTCTGCCAGTGGTATCAACACTAATAATAGGTTTATCATCCTGACACTGGCGATTGGATCGATTTTCTTGGAAGTCGAATATTCGATTACGACAATAGTGTGGCTGATTTCTTCACAATTTCATGCTCGACTGCATACAGCGCCGCCTGGGTACGGTTATCCAACCCCAGCTTATCGAGTATGTTGCGGACATGAGTAGTCACAGTCCGGGTTGAGATGGATAGCGCAAGAGCTATTTCTCAATTCGAGAGACCTTGAGCCATGCATTTCAACACTTCGATCTCCCGATTGGTCAGTAAATGATCGAGGCGCGCTGGAGCGGCTGATCGCTCGATTTTTGCCATCAGCTGATGAGCAACGGAGGGATCCAGGTATTTTTCGCCATGGGCAACATCACGGAGAGCATTAAGGAGCTGTTCGGGGGGTGCATCCTTGAGGATTACCCCATTTACTCCCAATTGGATGGCTGAGATCACCATCTCGTCATCCGTGAAACTTGTCAGAACAAGAATTGGGGTTTCCGGATCAGATTGTTTGATTTTCTCGATGGCAACTAGCCCGCTCATGACCGGCATTTTCAAGTCCATTACCAGCACATCAGGTTTTAATTCTTTGAGCAGCATTAGTGCTTGATTGCCATCAGCTGCTTGCCCGACCAGACTCATGTCGGGCTGTGAGTTGATCACAATCTCGAGACCCTGACGGACGATTGGATGGTCATCAGCGATAAGAACGCGGATCGGTTCTGCTGTCATTTTTGTCACATTTCCTTGTGCACAACGACTGAGACCTTCACCCGGGTACCATGCCCCGCTTCCGAGCGTATAGATAATTCTCCTGCAATGGAATTTGCCCGCTCCCGCATATTTCTCAGACCCATGCCGGTATGCTTTGCTGAAACATCGAAGCCCCTGCCATCATCTTCAACACTCAGGGTGATCTTACCTTGATCTTCTTCGATGCGCACCACGATTGATTCTGCCTTAGCATGCCGCAGCGAATTATTAAGCGCTTCCTGAGCAATATTGAAGAGTTCATCTTCGATATTATGCGGTAATGCTTTGAGATTTCCCCGAGCAACTATCTGTACATCAATATTGGCACGTCTCTCCACAGTATCCAGGCGTTGTTGTATGGCATTGAGGAGCCCTTCTTCCTCCAAGACGGATGGACGCAGCTGGTGCAAAAGCAGGCGCATTTCTCTTAACGCTTGCTGGCCAACTGCACCCAGGCGGCGGAAGGAATCGGCTGGGTCTTCCAACGTGCCCTGACGAGCCATGCTCTCCCAGCCGCTGCTCAGCAAAGTCAGGCTGTATAGTGATTGGGTCACTGAATCGTGAAGCTCGCGAGCCAGGCGCTGTCGCTCGGCGTCAACGGCTGCCAGCCGCGCCTGTTCAGTCAGGCGTTCGTTTTCTATTGCTGAGGCGATATCTGTAGCAATCGTCTCCGCAAGATCGATTTCATGCTTACCAAAGGTAGCGCTGTTATTATCCCTCGCCAGGATAAGAATCCCGAGACTGACCCCACGAGATATCAGCGGGACAATGAGGCCAAACTGCAAATTGTTGTCTCGGACATATTCTTGGACCGACTCCGGCAAGGATACGGATTGTATGCTGGTGAGAACGGTTGATTTTGGTTCACCACGTAGTCCTGGAAATATTGAAGTGTCGACGTGCGTCGATTCTGCACTGGCGAGCGAGATTGTCCCGCTTTTCCGGTTGAAGCCAATCAGCCCCTTTAGCTGGTCTGTATCGTTTTCTTTTGGAGCAATGAATGTAAGCTGTGCATCGAACAGGTCGTTAATCGTTTTACAGATAACTTCGAGCGCTTCGGGAAGCTGGCGCGACGACGCGAACGTTTTAGAGATTTGGTGGAGTGAGGTTAACTCTTTCAATCGCTCAACCACTGCCACGTGCAGTCTGGAAATGGTTAAATGTGCATTGATGCGCGCCAGGACTTCTTCAATCTTATAGGGTTTATTTATGTAATCCACCCCGCCGGCATCGAAACCCTTGATTTTATATATGACCTCATCCCTGGCACTGATGAAAAGGACCGGGATATCATGGGATGCAGGGCTGGCTTTCAATTGCTCACATACCTGATAGCCGTTCATGCCTGGCATCAGGATGTCGAGCAAGACAATATCGGGAGGGTCTGCTGCCACCATCATCAATGCGGTAGACCCATCACGCGCGCTGCGCACATCGTACCCATGTTCTGTCAGCAAGTTCGATAGCAAACGTAAGCCCGACAGGTCGTCATCGACGATGAGGATGTCGCCCGTGAGCTCACTTGAGATTGCTTGAACCATCCCGCTCCGTCAAATCCAAGATTTGCTTGAACTCATAATTATCAACCATTACCCGCAGGATCCCCGCTAGCTTGTGGTGATCCTCTTCAATTTGCTCAACGAGGGTGAGCAGTTCCTGGGCTCTGCCACGCGTAGCTGCCTGGCGCAGATCGGTTACCCAGCCGTTGGATAGACCTGCCAGATCGGCAGGAGTTAATTCAGTGCGTTCGGTTACAACCGATGGTATCAGATCTTCATAAACATACTGAATATTAAGGTGCTTCGCCAACAAATTGTAGATATCATCCTCAGAGAATGGTTTGCGCACTAAGTCATCACAACCTGCTTCCAATACCCGGGCGAGTTCATCCTCCAGAGCGCTGGCTGTAACAGCAATAACTTTTATCTCGGGTCCACTGCTCTCTTTGATCAGCCTGGTCGCCTGGTAGCCGTCAATCCCTGGCATGCGGATGTCCATCAAGATCAGTTGGGGCCGCCAGCTGTGGAACATCTCAACCACTGTCTGACCGCTGTCTGCGGTTTGCACTTCGAATCCTGCGTTCTCGAGAATTTGCTGCAGCAGTGTGCGGTTATATCGGCTGTCATCCACGACCAGGATGCGGTATTGGGGTTGACCCGGGACCAGCCCTACCACTCGCCGGTAGGGGCGTTCTGGCTTAATTCGGTCTGCTGATGCCAGTTCCACAGGCATCTCGAAGCTGAAATTCGAGCCTACCCCCACCTGGCTCTCAACCTTGATCTCGCCACCCATCAAATGGACGTACTGCTGGCTGATGGTCAAGCCCAACCCGGTGCCTTCGCTGACTGCCTGCCCGCTCATTGTCTGGACGAAGGCTACGAACAGGCGATCCATCTCGCCCGGTGCAATCCCGACGCCAGTATCTTGAACTTCAAAGCGCAGCTTGTACCTTCCAGATTGCGCTGATTTTCCGTCAGTAAGTAACTGGTCGCTGCTTGCTATCCCCTGGTCGGCAAGCGCTACCCGTAAAGTCACGCTGCCAGCATCCGTGAATTTTATGGCGTTGCTCAACAAATTGATCAAGACCTGGCGCAGTTTGCGGGAATCCGTATGGATATAACGGGGCACATCCTTGGATATGTCCAGAATAAGCTCTAAGCCTTTTTTGCCGGCGCGCTCACCCAGGATGCTCTCCAAGTTCGCCAGGGTGTGATACAGGTCAAAGCTGGTCGGCTCGAAAGAGATATACCCGGCTTCGATCCTTGACACCTCGAGTACATCATTAATCATCTCTAGCAGGAGTTCGCCGCTGTGATCGATCATGTCCAGCTTCGTCTGTTGGCTTGACGTGGTTGCCGGATCACGCATGAGCAATTTTGTGAAACCAAGAATGGCGTTGAGTGGGGTGCGCAGCTCGTGGCTCATATTTGCCAGGAATCTGCTCTTAGCCTGATTGGCAGCATCGGCTGATTCCTTGGCAGCTTGTAATGCGGTATTGGCATTAGACAGATCTTCCGTTCGCACAGCCACACGCTGTTCTAGTTCAATATTAAGGGCTGCAAGCTCCCGCTCGGTTTCGATGATTTCGTTCGACAGCGCCAGGCTCATCACCATGACGATGGCGACAAACCCGAACTGCAGAAGATAAATTGAAGTAATCAATCCATAATCCAGCAGGTTATCGTTGGTGATTGTGGCAGCAAAAATCGCAATAGCCAGTAAAAGAAATACCGCTTGTTGCTTTTCTCCTCGCCGGAATTGGCGTACTGAGGCATAGATGGAAAATGAAAACAAGGACAACCAGATAATTATGGTGTAATTACCCCAGGGGGTCAGCGCAACATCGGCGATTGTAATCTCTTCTCCCCACGGTAGGGTTGCTGTGAAGTAACCGGTCACTTCTGTGTAGATATAAGTTGCCTGGGAGGTCAAGTGTAAGCCGATAAAAAACAAAATTGGCGTGCTCAAGATAAGCAATACCAGGTAAGGTTTTACCCGGGTGTAAAAAGCCACAAACCACAGGAACAGCAGCTCTCCCAACAAAAGTCCCATCAGCGACCAACGATCAGCTGTAATGAATGCAGATGCTGACCGGGCAGCAACGGCCGGGTGCAGAAACATCTGGAAAAAATTCATGAAGCCGAAAGACAGGGCAGTCAGGGCGAAAAGCAGGTGAACAGGATCCATCGGTCTGCGCCGAAAGCCCACCAAAAAGTGATACAGGCTGGCATAAAAGCAGATACCGGCTGCAACTCCCAGAGCGATTTGAATGCTGTTCATAAATCCCTCAGCTGAACTTTTACTAGGGTTTAATAGCGCAGGGGACCGATATCCCCTGATTAAGGACTTGGTTTATTGAAATTACAAGATATCTGAAAACGACCTTGATGGATTTGATGGGAATTATAGCATTAAACACATTGCCTCTACGTATTTATGCGTAGTTTGTACTCTCTCAAAGTGGATGAAAGCTCTTCCACTTTTCGAAAACAAAATACTTAATCTGGACATTGTAACAACAGGATGATTTCGATAAAATCGAAAAAGCAGAATTGATCCTGATAATCGGTCGGTGGATTATGGAGTCTCACAGGCAAATTGCGGTCATCGCACCAGAACAATTGGCGGGTGCTTTCTCCGTGTTAATCCAAGCGGCGCCTGATCTAAATTTGCTGGGGTCGGCAACCGATCTGGATGAACTGCGTACAATCCTGGGCGAGAAAAAACCGGATATTTTTTTAGTTTACCCAATAATGGAAAGTGGATTAAAAAGTGACAATTCTGGCTACGAAATTATTACTCACCTGAAAACCATCTGGCCGGAAAGTCTGTGTGTGGCCATTGTCAAATACGCACCACAATTGGCAAGGGTGAAAAAATGTGGAGCAGATCTGGCTTTGGTGGAAGGAGTGGACGCTAAACGGCTGTTGGCGGCGATCGGAGGAAAAATTGGAGAATAAACCATTATGAGGACAAGATCCGACGTGATAACTGGCGCTGCCAGTGCAGTTAGAGCCTCCTGGCTGCCAATGATAATTATCGCGCTGGCTCAAATCCAGATGGGTTTCAATGTCAGCGCGCTGCCGGTATCGATCGGTGGCATTGTTGAAGATTTCAACACCTCACCCTCCAGTGTTAGCACGGCGCTGGTTGTTTATTCGCTGGCTGTCGCCGGGTTCGTCATCCTGGGCGCCAAACTTGGCAAAGTGATCGGATCGCGGCTGGCTTTTCAAATTGGAGTGATCTTTCACGGTCTGGCAATGGCGGGGATGTCGGTCAGCTCGAGTGCGGAAATGATGATTCAGATGCAAGCCGTTGCCGGTCTGGCAGCAGCCATGCTTGTGCCTTCATTGGTGGTATTAATCGCTATCCACTACAGAGGCGCACAACAATCGCAATCTCTGGGCTTGCTGGGCGCGGCTCAAGCGATCGCAGGTGTGCTGGCTTTCCTGGTCATCGGAGTCCTGGGCACCCTGCTTTCTTGGCGCTATGGATTCGGTCTCATCGTGGTGATCGCGGCTGGTGTCTTTATCCTGAGTTTCCGGTTTAAGCCGGTTCAACGGGATGCTAATGTAAAAATCGATTGGGTGGGTGCAGCACTGGCCGCCCTGGGTATCATCCTGATCAGCATTGGATTTAACAACCTCAAAGCCTGGGGCATGCTGCTGGCTTCTCCCGATGCGCCTGTCAGTGTACTGGGTATGTCGCCGTCCATAATTATGATCGTCTCCGGAATTGTGATCGGGCAGGGATTCTTTGCCTGGTCAAGGAGGCGTGTAGAGAAGAAAAAGACGCCTTTGCTCGCTTTAGAGGTGCTCGACTCACCACAGGAGCGAGCCGCGACCTATTGTCTCTTTATTATTGCGGCGCTCGGTCCAGCCATCAACTTCCTGATTCCGCTTTATATACAGATCGTTCAAGGTTACAGCAGCCTGGAGACGGCGGTGGCGGTTATCCCCTATTCGCTGGCAATCTTTGCAGCCACTGCATTCGTAGTGCGCCTGTTCGATCGCTGGTCTCCACGCCAAATCGGTCGCATCGGCTTTATTGTGGTGGCTGTTGGGTTAGTCATGCTTGCTATTACGATTTGGAATGAGTGGAATACGCCACTGGTTATCTTAAGCCTGGTTGTGATTGGCTTGGGTGAAGGCGCACTTCTGACCCTGGTTTTCAATGTGCTCGTATCAGCATCACCCAAAGAGCTGGCCGGTGATGTAGGCGCTTTGCGCGGAACGACCAACAACCTGGCAACCGGGTTAGGAACAGCTTTCGCCAGTGTGCTTTCAGTTACATTGTTGAGCCTGATCGTCGTAAATAGCCTAGTGAAAAGCCCGGTAATCGCAGCAGAGGTGATCGAGGAATATATCGATCTTGACAATATCGATTTTGTCAGCAATGAACAGCTGGACGAAGCGTTGGAGGAGACCGACCTGACGCCCCAACAGGAGGCGGCAGCGGTGGGAATCAATGTTGCCTCAAGACTCCAGTCACTCAAGATCTCGTTCCTGGTTCTGGCGAGCATTGCGCTGCTGGCAATCATCCCAGCAGGTGGGCTGCCGAACTATGTTCCAAAAGAAGTTCCGGCTGAGATTGCGCAGGACATCGAGGGACCAGTAGAGCCTATAGCCGCGTCATCATAGCAGGCAGATTTACTTTAGATAAGGAAAGGTGGTAAAAGAATTATGTCTCAATCCAGCCAGAAAGCACGCCAATATTCACGCAAGCATGCGGAGAGATTCCAGCATGAGCTGTTCGAGCTGCTTCGTATCCCCAGTGTCAGCGGCGATCCAGCCTATAAAGACGACGTACGTCGCACAGCTGAATGGCTGGCAGCACATTTACACGCATTAGGGCTTGAGAGCGCCAGGGTGATGCCCACCGCCGGTCACCCTGTCGTCTATGGCGAGTGGTTGGGCGCCGGAGCGGAGAAGCCCACCGTGCTGGTGTACGGTCACTACGACGTGGTGCCGGCTGCCATGGAAGATGGCTGGGACACGCCGCCCTATGAGCCGGTCGAGAAGGACGGCAAGATCTATGCTCGCGGCGCAACCGACAATAAGGGGCAGCTCTTGATCCATATTAAAGCACTCGAATCTTATCTTGAAGCGTGCGGTGAAGCGCCGGTCAATGTGAAGATTCTATTAGAGGGCGAGGAGGAAATCTCATCGCCTAACCTGACACCGTTCATCAAGGAAAACCTGGACTTGCTTAAGGCTGATGTATGCGTGATCAGCGACACCTCAATGCGCGCCATCGAAGAGCCAGCCATTACCCACAGCCTGCGCGGCATGACCTACATCGAGATCGAAGTCGAGGGACCAAAGGAAGATCTGCACAGCGGATTGTGGGGTGGGGCGGCGCACAATCCAGCCCTGGCGTTGGTCGAAATCCTGGGCAAGCTTTACAATCCGGACAACACCATCGCCGTGCCGGGTTTCTATGACGATGTCGTCTCGCTGACAGAAACGGAGCGCGAAATGATCGCCAAGACCGCGCTAAGCGAGGAGCAGTACAGAGCAACCACGGGCGTCCCGGCGACCTGGGGCGATGCCAGGTACACCATCCGCGAGCGCATCTCTGCCCGCCCGACGCTCGACATCAACGGAATGTGGAGCGGTTGGACTGGCCCTGGACCCAAGACGATAATCCCCCAGAAGGCCGGTGCAAAGCTCAGCTCTCGACTGGTCGGCAACCAGCATCCCGAAAAGATCTATGCGCTGCTGAGAGAGTATATAGAATCCATTGCACCGAAGACGGTGAAAGTGGGTGTCAGCCTGGTGACGACAGGCATGCCTGCCCTGATCTCGTTCGATTTGCCCGAGATGCGGGCAGCTTCTCGCGCCTACGAAAAAGCTTGGGGTTACCCACCGGTCTTCACGCGCGGCGGCGGAAGTATACCGGTTGTGGCTGACATCGCGAATTTGCTAAATATTCCGGTCGTCATGATGGGCTATGGGCTGGACAGCGATGGCTTGCACTCGCCGAACGAGCATTACAGTATCGAGATGTTCCAACGGGGCATCGAAACTGCCATCGTATACCTCGAGGAACTGGCGCAAAGAATATAATAATTCAGAGAGGACTTAAACCGTTTGATGATTAACAAGGAGAAATCGATGAATAAGAGTTGGCTTGTTATTAGTATATGTGTCGGGATGATGATCCTGGCGGCGTGCGCTTCCTCAGGCACTCAGCAAGGGGGCGACTTGACCGGCAAAGTTTGGGCGCTAACAGAGCTGATGGGCAAGCCGCTTGTAGCCGGTACCGGCATCTCAGCGGAATTCACTGCCGATGGCATGGTGAGTGGATCGGCCGGGTGCAACCGCTACAACGGCACGTACACCGTCTCCGGCAGTAACATCACGTTTTCTTCGCCAATGGCGTCGACATTGATGATGTGCGAGCAGGCGGTTATGGATCAAGAGAGCACCTACCTTAATGCTTTGGGTGAGGCGAAAGCCTTCGCGCTCAGTGGGGACCAGCTCACTCTGACTGGAGGGGATGGTTCCAAATTGGCTGTTTACAAGGCCCAATCCCAGGATTTGGCGGGCACCGACTGGGAGGTGACTGCCTACAATAACGGCCAGCAGGCGGTTGTCGGTGCGCTGGAAGGAACGGCCTTGACGGCGAGTTTTGGCGAAGACGGCAGCCTGTCTGGAAATTCCGGATGCAATCAATTTACCGGGCCGTATACAGTCGATGGCAACCAGATTACGATTGGACCTCTGGCGTCTACCATGATGATGTGTAGCGATCCGGAAGGCGCAATGGACCAGGAAGCGCAATTCCTGATCGCCCTGCAAAGCGCAGCAAACTATGAGATCGAAGGGAATGTCTTGCAGTTGCGCACAAAGGATGACGCATTAGCTGCAATGTTCAATAAAAAATAAGGAGACGGGCATGGAAATTAACGTAAAAACTGGGGATATTTCAACACAGCCTCAAGACGATCATCCTTTGCAATAAGCAGTTAGCGCTCCTGTAGAGAGGACGAAGTACCAATGAGCAGTATATCCCTAAACGAGCTTGAAGAACGCTTCCTGCGTTATGTCAAGATCGACACCACGGCCGATCCGACCTCGTCGACCTCACCCAGCACCCAGATCCAGTTCGATCTGCTCAAGCTGTTGGTGGACGAGTTGAAGGAGATCGGCGTGCAGGATGTGTCCCTGACGCCCTATGGCGCGCTCCTGGCATCCATTCCGGCAACGGTGGAGGCCAAGATGCCCACGATCGCCCTGCTGGCGCATGTGGACACCGCCCCCCAGTTTTCCGGCACGAACGTCAAGCCGGTCGTCCATCGCAGCTACAATGGCGAGGATATCGTCTTGCCCGACGATCCTAGCCAAGTGTTGTCGCCCAAGGAGCTGCCTTATCTTGGACAGAAAGTGGGCGACGATATTGTGACCGCATCTGGTACCACGCTTCTGGGCGCGGATGACAAGGCCGGTATCGCCATCATCATGGCTGCGGCGCGCCATCTGCTGCAGAACCCGGATCTGCCGCACGGTCCGGTTCGCATCGGCTTCACGCCGGACGAGGAAATCGGTCGCGGTGTGCATGCCGACTTGCCGGGTGATCTCAAGGCCGACTTCGCCTACACGCTCGACGGCGCGCATCTGGGTGAGATCGTCTACGAGACCTTCTCCGCCGACGGGGCCAAAATCACCGTCAAGGGCGTCTCGATCCACCCCGGCTGGGCCAAAGATAAGTTGGTCAACGCTGCGCACCTGGCCGCCAAGATCGTGGCCACGCTGCCCCAGGCTACGCTGACGCCGGAGACGACCTCTGACCGCCAGGGCTTCCTGCACATCGTCGGGATGAGCGGGTCCGCAGCCATGATGGAGATTGACATCATCCTGCGCGATTTCGAACGTGAGCTCCTGGCCGCGCAGGGCGAGCTGCTCCACAAGGTGTGCGCAGCTGTGCAAGCCGGCGAGCCGCGCGCTGAGATCACCTGCACGATCACCCCCCAATATCGCAACATGCGCTACTGGCTGGAGGACGACATGCGCCCGGTCGAGCTGGCGCGCGAAGCGTGTCGCCAGATTGGCATTGAGCCGTTCTCTGTGCCGGTGCGCGGCGGAACCGACGGCTCACGCCTGACCGAATTAGGTGTACCCACCCCCAACATATTTACTGGTATGCAAGAGATCCATGGACCGTTGGAATGGATCAGCCTGCACGATATGGCGGCGGCAACTGAGGTGTGCATCAAGCTGGTACAGCTATGGGCCGCGGCTGGGCTGGGCAAGCCGAAACCGGAGCACAGACCTGAGTCGCCAGCAGATGCGGGCGGAGCTATCGATTGGACGGATGAGATATAGAACTGCTGATCACTGATTACCAAATTCTTCACTAAATAATTGGAGGAAACGATGACCGCGAACCCTAAAGCCGATCCGGGCAAACCCTCATTCATGGATAGACTGCTGAACACGGTAGAGCGGGTAGGCAACAAGGTGCCCCATCCGGTGCTCATGTTCTTTTACCTGATCATCGGTGTCATCGTCCTGTCAGCCCTCTTGTCGTTGATGGGCGTCAGCGTCACCGAACTTATCGCCGTTCCGGTCCCGGTGGAGGTGACGCCCGACTTTTATGAAGACGTTAGCGAGTATTCGCTGTCAGGAGTGGGGACCGGCGATGTCGAATACGAAATTGTTGAACAGACCACCACGATCAGGAGCCTGCTGAGTATCGAAGGCATCCGATTCATTTTCACATCCTTTGTTCCGAACTTTCAGGGCTTCGGCGCGCTGGCCGTCACGCTCATCGCCATGATGGGTGCGGGCGCGGCTGAAGTCGCCGGATTGATGGCTGCCCTGATCCGCAAGTTGGTCAAGGTCGCCCCACGCGCCTTGATTGCCTACCTCATCGTCTTTATCGGCGTGCTGGCGAGCGTCGCATCGGATGCAGGCTACCTGATCTTGATCCCGCTGGGCGCAGCGGCGTTTCTGGCTGTCGGGCGGCACCCGGTTGCCGGGCTGGCAGCCGGCTTTGGGGGTGTCGCGGCGGTCTTCATGGCGAACCTGATCCCAACACCGACCGATGCCATGCTGTTCGAGATCACCAATGAATCCATCGCCTTGGCCGGCGGTGCGCCGATCTCCATCACGGCCGATTATTTCTTCCAGGCTGCCTCAGCCCTCCTGATGACAGTGGTCGTCGGGTTCGTCATCGTGCGCGTCGTCGAGCCGCGCCTGGGCAAGTATAACCCGGCGGAAGCGGGCGATCCCGAGCAGGCCGCCGCTGCTGACGAAATCGATCCAGCTGTGGAATCCCACGGGCTGCGTAGGGCTGGGATTGCCTTCCTGGTGGTGCTGGGCATCGTGCTGCTGGCCACCCTGCCGCCGGGCGCGCCGCTACGCGATCCCGAGACGGGCGCCATCATCGGCCAGACGCCCTTCATGAACAGCCTGCTGTTTATCGTGATGCTGTGCTTCTTCAGTACCCGGCATTGCCTTCGGCTCGGCGGTTGGTAAGTACAAAGGACCCAACGACGTCATCGCCGCGGTGGTCAAGACTTTCGCCGGCCTGGGCGTTCTGATCTTCACGCTGCTGATGATCAGCCAATTCATCGCCTACTTCAACTACTCTAACCTGCCCACGGTCATCGCCACCACGCTGGCTGATTGGTTGGGCGCGGCCGGCATTCCGGCGATCCCATTGTTGATCGGCTTCGTCCTGGTGATCGTATTCCTCGATTTCATCATGCCGGGCTCGCTGGCCAAGTGGGCCATCTTCGCTCCCATCTTTGTACCCCTCTTCCTCCAGTTGGGCGTGCCGGCGCAGACGTTGTTCGCCGCCTACCGTGTTGGTGACTCGCCGATCAACACGCTTACACCGTTGATGGTGTACTTCCCGGTGATCGTTGTCTTCGCCCAACGCTATCAGAAGAAAACAGGCGTCGGATCGCTGGTGGCGCTGATGCTGCCTATAGCCGCAATTGTTCTGATCGTCTGGCTGGTCTTTCTTATCCTGTGGTTTGTGATTGGCATCCCGCTCGGACCAGGATATCCGGTAAGCATGTAACTGGCGCGATGTATCTAAAGTCGCCGGTATTGGTTGTCCTGATGCATTGGTGCAGATTATGAACGAGTTCGTTTTGGTATTGATTATCGCTTCCGTCGCGGCACTCCTGACTTATCTGGGTGCGCCGGCTGCGGAAAGGTTTGATGTGCCGTTTCGCTGGGTGAGCGCGGCGCTCCAGTTTGCAGCCGGAATCATCACGGGACTGGTGGCATTCAGCCTGATGCCGTCTGCGGTTCGCGGTGGTCCATACCTGGGAATTGTGGTCGGATTCTTTGTGGGTGGCGCATTGTTTGTGACCCTTGAGTATCTAACTGCACGCCTATTGCCAACCAATCCTGCTTCAGAAGACGGTTTGGTTTCATTGGGACTTTATATTGGGATCCTGGTGGACCTGGTTATCGATGGAATTGTGATCGGCATCGGGTCCACCCTGACCCTGGAAACGGGCTTGCTGTTGGCTTTAGGCTTATCGATCAGCACCCTGCCGCTGGCATTTGTGACCATCGCAACCGCCAAAAAACAGGGCATGTCAAAGAGAAGCCGCAGTATGCTGGCTTATCTGTTTATCGCATGCATCGTTGGAGGTGCGGTTATCGGTTTTGGATTGCTTCGCAACCAATCGCTTGAAACACGGCTGGTCTTGATCGCACTGGCCTCCGGTTTTCTGATCACCACCGTGACCCAGAGTATAATTCCTGAAGCTAACCGGGAGGGTGAGCCAGGTTTTGCCGGAATACTCTATATGGGCGGTCTGTCTTTATACGGGTTGATGTCGCTTACTGTTCGGTGAGCATATGTATGTAGTGTGAGGCTTTGATGGGCGAGATAATCATACAACTAACACCGTTCATCATCGGCAGCGCGGTAGTCCCGCTGCAAATCATGATGGTGATCCTGCTGCTGAACAGCCCCAGACAGGGTTTGCCCAAATCAATCTTCCTGGTGGCTGGCATGACGGTTGTCCGCTTATTACAGGGAGCAATTTTTGGCTTGATCCTATCCCCAAGTACTGGAGAGGCCAGCGCTAAAAGCCCGGTTGTTTCAACCTTGCTCGTGGTATTGGGTATCATCTTGCTCATCACAGCATACAAGACATGGCGAAATGAAGACGACCCAGACGCTCCGCCTCCCAAGTGGATGGTCATGCAGGATAATCTTACGCCGCTTAAGGCATTCGGGATGGGGGCGGTTCTGGTGTTAATCAGTGGTAAGTTTTGGGTATTTACCCTGAGCGCGATCGCTGTGATCGAGGATGCACAATTAGGACAGCCTTCCAGTACAGTGGCATTCTTGATGTTCGTACTACTAGCGCAGTCATTGCTCCTGTTCGCCATCCTGATTCGGATCATTATCCCTGGGCAATCCAAGTCGACCTTGGAGTCGATCTCTGCCTGGCTGACCAGATATAACCGTCCAATAGTGCTGGTTGTCTCGCTTGTATTTGGATTGCTGTTCTTTGTTCAGGGCGTAAGTGGTCTTTTGCAGTAAGGAGTGATTTTGCATTTCAAGGCTGTACGAAAGAATATTTCATGACGACGCTTTCACCCATGGTTCCCCCTCGACCCTCCGGCGCTCCGCCAGCTTTCCACCTGTTGGCAAAACCAACTGGCGCCGCCTGCAACCTGGATTGTGCCTACTGCTTTTTCCTGGACAAGGAAGCGCTCTATCCCGGAAGTAAATTCCGTATGAGCGAAACGCTGCTGGAACAGTATATTCGCCAGCTGATCGAATCACACCAGACGGAGGCGGTGAATATTGCCTGGCAGGGCGGTGAGCCGACGCTGATGGGGCTGGATTTCTTCCGCCGGGCGATGAGGCTGGTAGAGAAATACCGCCGTCCGGGCATGACGTTTCTGCATACCATGCAAACCAACGGTACGCTGTTGGACGACGAGTTGGCGACTTTCTTTAAAGAGCACGGTTTCCTGATTGGTATCAGCCTGGACGGACCGCGCCAGCTACATGATGTTTATCGCCTGGACAAAGGTGGAAAGCCGACCTTCGATAAGGTGATGCGCGGGGTGCGGCTGCTGCAGAAACACGGCGTTGAGTTCAACGTGCTGACCACGGTCAACCGCATCAATGGCGACTATCCTTTGGATGTCTACCGTTTCTTGCGCGACGAGGTCGGTACAGACTGGATGCAGTTCATCCCGGTTGTCGAGCGGATCAACGCCGATGGACTGACCCTTTACCAGGAGGGGACGACCGTTTCGGAGCGCTCAGTGCTGCCGGATCAGTTTGGCCGGTTCCTGTGCACCATCTTTGACGAGTGGGTGCAGCATGATGTAGGCAGTATCTTTGTGCAGACCTTCGAAGCGACCTTGCGCAACTGGCTGGGTATGCCTTCTTCGGGTATGTGCGTTTTCAATAAAACCTGCGGGACGGGACTGGCAATTGAGCACAACGGCGACCTCTACTCCTGCGACCATTTTGTTGAGCCTAACTACTTGCTAGGCAATATCGAGGAGACCCACATGCTCGATATGGTGGCTTCTCCTCAGCAGTTGCAATTTGGTGCGGACAAACGAGATAGCTTGCCTCGTTACTGTCTTGAATGTGATGTGCGCTTCGCCTGCCATGGTGAGTGTCCCAAGAACCGTTTTATCCTGACACCTGATGGAGAACCCGGGCTCAACTACCTGTGCACAGGGTTTAAAGAATTTTTCCACCATGTCAGTTTTCCTATGAAGATTATGTCCGGTTTGATCCGGCGCGGTCGTGAAGCGAAGGAGGTGATGGATATCCTGGAGCGAACATTTGCCGGCGTGCGTCGCCTGGATCCCTGTCCCTGTGGCAGCGGATTGAAGTATAGGCAATGTCACGGGCGTCCACCTGCCAGCCCACAGATAGGGACATTGCCCCCTCCCCAAGCTCGATCAGCTATCCACCGAAATGGAATGGATGGTTTACAGACTAGCCAACCCTCTCTATCGTTGAGAGAAGAATAAGCCCAGTTCACAGTTTATTTACTAATGATCAAAAGGAGTACAGATTATGCCAAACGGGAAACCCAATATACTTGTCCTTTGGGGCGATGACATTGGCATCACCAACCTGAGCTGTTACAGCGATGGGTTGATGGGCTACCGCACCCCCAATATCGACCGCATTGCCAACGAAGGCATGCGTTTCACGGATTCGTACGGTCAGCAGAGTTGTACTGCCGGACGATCAGCGTTCATCACCGGACAAAACCCCTACCGCACCGGCTTGACTAAGGTAGGCATGCCAGGCGCCGACATCGGTCTCCAGGCAGAAGACGCCACTATCGCCGAGCTGCTCAAGCCGCTGGGCTACACCACCGGCCAGTTTGGCAAGAACCACTTTGGCGATCTGAACAAATACCTGCCCACCGCCCACGGCTTCGACGAATTTTTCGGTTCCCTCTATCACTTGAATGCCGAAGAAGAGCCAGAACATGTGGATTACCCGCCGGAGGCGGATTTTCCCAATTTCAAGAAGGTCTTTGGCCCGCGCGGCATGATCCATTCCTGGGCGACCGAAGAGGATGATCCCACCGAGCAGCCGCGCTGGGGACGCGTCGGCAAGCAGAAGATCGAGGACGCCGGCCCGCTGACCAGGAAGCGCATGGAGACCTGCGATACCGAGTTCATTGCCGCTGCCCAGGATTTCATCAAGCGAGCCCATGCAAAAGAACAACCATTCTTCGTCTGGCTCAACACCACCTGGATGCATTTCCGCGTCCACCCGCCGGAAGAAGTGCTGGGGCAGGCTGGGCGTTGGCAATCCTTCTACCACGACGTGATGGTGGAGCATGACAAGCATGTGGGCCAGATGCTCGACATGCTGGATGAGTTGGGCATTGCCGAGGACACCATTGTGATGTATTCCACCGACAATGGACCCCACATGAACACCTGGCCGGATGGAGCCATGACTCCTTTCCGCAATGAGAAGAACTCCAACTGGGAGGGCGCCTTCCGCGTCCCGGAGATGGTGCGCTGGCCGGGCAAGATCCCGGCAGGTGTGGTCTCGAACGAGATCATCAGCCACACCGACTGGCTACCTACCCTGTTGGCAGCCGCAGGGGATGCTGAAATCTCCGAGAAGCTGAAGAAGGGATACAAAGTTGGAGATAAGACCTTCAAGGTGCACATCGACGGTTACAACTTCCTGCCTCACTTCACGGGCCAGACGGACAAGGGACCGCGCCAGGGCATTATCTACTTCTCGGATGACGGCGACCTGGTTGGGCTGCGCTACGACAACTGGAAGTTCGTCTTCGCCGAGCAGCGTGTCCAGGGCACCGTCCAGATCTGGGCCGAGCCGTTCGTCTTCCTGCGCGTGCCCAAGGTCTTCAACATGCGCACCGACCCCTTCGAGCGCGCCGATATCACCTCGAACACCTATTATGACTGGATGATTGACCGGATTTACCTGACGTATGCCGCCCAGTTCCTGGTGCGGCAGTTCCTGGAAACCTTCCAGGAATTCCCACCGCGGATGAAGCCAGCCAGCTTCGGCATCGATCAGGTGATGGAGAAGATGGAACAGAGCTTCGATTACTAATCCTAAAGGTGTGCGCCAGACGCAACCAGCCATGACTGGTTGCGTCTGCAGCGCGCGTATACTCTGGTCTGGATAGTATGGCGAGTGTGGGTATTGCTTACCCCCTACCGTGTATTCATCAAATTGAGTCGATTATATTTCTGCAATAGGAGCAAAGCATGAGCGATGTACCCATTCAATTGATTGTGGCGGCATTCAACGATGAGAAGACCGCCAAGGAAGCCTTGAAAGCCCTCAAAAAGGCCCAGAAAGAAAAGCTGATCAAGATCGAAAACGCAGCCGTGCTGCACAAAGACGCCAAAGGCAAACTGCATATCAAGGAAACCGCCGATATGGGCGGCAAGAAAGGCGCAACCCTGGGCGGTGTGGCAGGCGCAGCCATCGGATTGATCGCCGGACCAGCCCTGCTGGTACCGGCAGCTGTCGGCGCCCTGGTCGGCGGGCTGTCTGCCAAGCTGCGGGATAGCGGTTTCTCAGATGCCCGCTTGCAAGCGCTGGGAGAAGGGCTCAAGCCGGGTTCATCCGCCATTGTGGCGGTTGTGGAGCATACCTGGGTAGAGCAGGTGAAACAGGCTTTAGCGCAAGCTGAGGCAGACTTATTGACTGCATCCATCAGTGCGGATATCTCCGAGTCGCTGGATGCCGGACACGAAGTAGCCTACACCGCCATCTCCTCTGAGCACGGCTTTTCCGCGGCCCGCGTGGCTGCTGGTGAAGATATGGTCGAGGCAGGTCAGATCACGGTGGATGACAGCGGCATGTATGGCGAGCGTTTCATTGCAACCAAAGAAGGCTTTGCGGTGGTTGCGATGGAAGCTAATGAGGATGGCGTCACCCTGGCTGGCATGGCAGCGGCAGCCGAAGCTGCCAAAGAAGAACCCGGCGAGGAAACACCCAAGCTGGAAGAATAAATTATCCATGACTGGCAGTCCTCTCAGGTCTGCCAGCCCCAGAGACGAATGATTACCAAAAAGGAGAAAACAATGGCTTCACTGACTGTATTCAAGTTCGCCACCCCCGAAGGGGCGAGCCAAATGCTCGAAAAGGTCCAATCCCTGCAGAAGATGCAGCTGATCACGGTGCAAGATGCGGCAATCGTCACCTGGCCGATGGGCAAAGACAAGCCCAAGACCAAGCAGCTGGTCAGCATGGCTGGCATGGGCGCCATGCAAGGCGCCTTCTGGGGCATGCTGTTCGGCTTGATCTTCTTCGTCCCGTTCTTCGGCCTGGCGGTTGGAGCCGCGATGGGTGCCCTGGGCGGCAAGATGGCTGACTACGGCATCGACGACAACTTCATCAAGACCACCCGCGAGAAGGTCACCGAGGGCACCTCGGCGCTGTTCCTGCTGACCAGCGGTGCTGTGCTGGACAAGGTGACGGATGAGCTCAAGGGTTACGAGTTCGAGCTGATTGCCTCCAACCTGACCAAGGAACAGGAAGAGCAGCTGATGGCTGCCTTTGCAGAGGAGTAGTTCATCCCAAGTACCTGGGGCTGTCGAGGGTAGTAGGGCGGTTTACTTAACCGCCACTTTCTGGACAGCCCCATCTGTGGTTAGTATGATTGAAAAAGCTTCCAGATGAAAAAACACAACAGCCTTAGGCAAGTGCAGGCTTTCTATGACCTGCATCCTTATCCACCACCGGTTGACGACTTGGAAGGGTATCGTCAGCGTTGGCAGGATGAAGGCAGGCGGCGGGCGGAATTTTACTTGCACTGGTCAGATCAACCGTACCGCACGGACCTAAAGGTATTGGTTGCAGGGTGTGGCACCTCGCAAGCAGCCAAACATGCTTTGCGGCAACCCGCTTCCCGGGTTGTCGGGATTGACCTGAGCGAAACGAGTGTTCATCACACCCAGGCTCTTAAAAGCAAATATCACCTGTTCAACCTGGAAGTTCACCAACTCCCGATTGAGCGTGTGGGCGAGCTGGGATTGCGCTTTGACAAGATTGTTTGTACCGGGGTGCTGCACCACCTTCCAGAGCCAGTGGTGGGGTTGAACGCATTGCGGAATGTCCTGGAAGTGGAAGGAGCGATGCATTTGATGGTGTACGCTCCATACGGCAGGGCTGGCGTATATATGCTCCAGGAATACTGCCGGCGCTTAGATATTTGCCATTCGGATCAAGAAATCCAAGAGCTGGCACACACGCTTACGGCTTTGCCGCCCTCTCATCCACTCGCAAGGTTGTTAGGCGAGTCGCCAGACTTCGGCAGCAAAGCTGGCCTAGCCGACGCCCTGCTTAACCCCCAGGATCGCGCCTACACGGTGGAACAGCTTTTTGATCTCATACAAAGCTGTGGGATGACCTTTGGTCGCTGGGTGAGGCAAACACCTTACCTGCCTCAGTGCGGCAGCCTGGCATCCACACCGCACGCTTCCCGCCTGGCAAAACTTCCCCTGCGGGAGCAATACACGGCTATGGAGCTATTTCGCGGCACCATGCTGCGTCACAGTGTAATCCTCCACCGCCATGACCGGCCTGGCGACCGTCACCTGCCGCGCTTTGACGGTGACGACTGGCTGGGCTACACGCCGCTGCGCCTGCCTGAAACTGCCAGCGTGCGCCAACGGCTGCCCGCCGGGGCGGCTGCGGCGCTGCTCAACCGCAGCCACAGCGACCCAGACCTGGTACTGTTCGTCGACTCTGCTGAATTGCGGCTGGTAGAAGCTATCGACGGCCAGCGCACCATCGCAGGCATCATCGAGCACGTTGCGACGTCCAAACCAGCCGTCCGCCCAGCGCAAGAGCAAGCCCGCAGCCTGTTTCAACGCTTGTGGTGGTACGATCAGGTCGTGTTTGAACTCGCGCGTCAAGGAGACAATCAGAGACTATGAATGGAGCGAAAGATGCAGTCGCTGAATGACGTCCTGCCAAGTTGGCACGACACCCCAACCAAACAGGCGATCCTCGACTTTGTCACTGCGGTCACCGACGAGTCTTGTCCCAACTACGTGCCGCCGTCTGAGCGTATCGCCGTCTTCGATAACGACGGCACGCTTTGGTGTGAAAAGCCGATGTACATTCAGATGGATTACCTCCTGCGTAAGCTGGCTGCTGCTGCCGAGGCCGATCCAGCGCTGCAGACGCAGCAGCCCTGGCAGGCGGCCTGGGAGCAGGACTACAAATGGTTTGGCGAGGCAATCACGAACCACTACCAGGGGGACGACGGCGCACTGCGTGTGGTAATGGGCGGTCTTCTGACCCTGTCCGAAAACCGGGATGTGAAGGAAGTAGAGACCAGCGCCAGGGAATTTGTTTTAAACGAGCGCCACCCAACCTTGGGGCGGGCCTACCGTGACTGCGTCTACCAGCCGATGATCGAGCTGTTACGCTACCTGGAAGCAAACGCGTTCAGCAATTTCATTGTCTCCGGCGGCGGCCGCGATTTTATGCGCAGCTTTGCCCAGGATCTGTACAGTATTCCGCGCGAACGGGTCATAGGCAGCACGGTTGCGTATCGCTATGTGCCGGACGATAGCGGCGGTACCATTGTGCAGCATGCCGACCTGGACGTAGTCAACGATGGTCCGGACAAGGCAGTGCAAATATGGAACATCACTGGCCGCCGCCCCATCCTGGCTGCTGGCAACTCCAACGGCGACCTGGAGATGCTGGCTTTCGCCGGCGGTTCAACCTTGCCGGCGCTGCGGTTGCTGGTACTGCATGATGACGCTCAGCGTGAGTTCGATTATATAGCCGGCGCCGAGAAGGCCCTGGACGCGGCGCGAACGCACGGCTGGAGCATCGTCAGTATGCAGCACGATTGGGACACCATCTTCGTCCCAGCAACGCGAGCAGGATGATCACCGCTGGCGAGCTGGGCAAGCATGAATTAACACACAACAAACAATAGTTGTTAGACTCGATATACAAATAGGAGAAAATATCATGGGAAGACAAAGACCCCAACAACGACAAGAGGAGCGCCAGGTCTTTGGCCGTGGCGGAACCGCCACTCGCTACAAGATGCGCGAGAAATTGGTTTCCTTTGGCGATGATTTCTGGATCGAGGATGAAAGAGGCCGGCGAGCTTTCAAGGTTGACGGCAAGATGCTGCGCGTGCGCGACACCCTCTTCTTCGAGGATGCGAACGGCACCGAGCTGTGCAAGATCCAGCAGCGGTTGATAACCATCCGGGACACCATGACTATCGAAGGCCCTAAAGGGAAACCCTTGCCACAGTAAAGAAGGCGCTGATCACCCCGCTGCGCGATCGCTGGACGGTCAAGGTGGGTAATGGCCCGGATTTCCAGGTGCAGGGCAATATCCTCAATCACCAGTACACCATCGGCGAGGGCAACAGCAAGGTCGCTGAGATATCCAAACGCTGGTTCCGGCTAGCTGACACCTATGGTGTGCAGATCGAGCCCAGTCAGAACGACGTCGTCATCCTGGCGGTCACGGTAGCCATCGACATGATGGCGCATTCATGAGTTAGATGACATTGTATCAACCAGTTTTGAATACATCCTGACAAAAAAAACAAACAAAAATGATCCATAACCTTGATGAGCTCAAATTTGACGGCGGTTATCCCACTGCAGAGACCGTTCAGAAACTGTATGATCAGCTCGATCTGCAGCGCGCCGCGCAGGCTTATCTCGATTTTATGCCAGCGATGTCGATGCAAGCCCTGCTCGACATGCACCCGCGCGACTACGGAGTCAGCGAGACCGGCGGCATGATCGTGTACACCGAGCCGGGTGAAGGCAGGTCGAAAGACATCGGCCTGACCTACAACACCGAAAGCATGTACGCGAGCGCCAGCGTCGACCTGAGGCAGACCGGCCCGGCGGTCATCGAGGTGCCGCCGAATGTCCTGGGCGTCATCAACGACGGCTTCTTTCTCTACTTGGCGGACCTGGGCAATGCCGGTCTCGACCGCGGCCAGGGCGGTAAGTACCTCCTCCTGCCGCCAGGGTACGAGTGCGACGTGCCTGAAGGCTACTTCGTCTTCCGGTCCAGCACCTGGCGCAACTGGGTGATGGTGCGCGGCTTCGAGCAGGAAACGGGGCGAGGCGAGGCCGCGCTGGCGTATTACAAGGCGCATTTCAAGGTCTACCCGCTGGGCGAGGGCGTGTACCAGCCGAGCGTCGTCAGCGCGTCGTTCAAGCCGAGCGACTCCACTTTCGCGCGCGACATCCGCTACTTCGAGCGGCTGGACCAGATGGTCCAGTACGAGCCGCTCTCGGCCTTCACGCCGGAGCAGCTGGGCCTGCTCCATGCCCTGGGGATCGTGAAAGGGGCCCCGTTCCAGCCCGACGAGCGCATGCGCCGCATCCTGTCGGACGGCGTCCGGTTGGGCGACGGCATGGCCAAGGCGATCATGTTCGCCAGCCGCGACCCGGAGGCTCGGGTCTACTCGGACCGTCACTGGGAGCGGGTTTTCATCGGCGGGTACAAGTTCGAGCGCGACGGCGCCCGGCTCCTGGACGCCCGCACCCTCTGGCACTACGGCGCCATCGTGGTCACTCCGGCGATGGAGGCGAAGATGGTCGGCGTCGGCTCGCAGTACCTCACGACCTACAAGGACGCCAGCGGCGCCTACCTGGACGGCGGACAGAACTATCGCCTGCGGCTGCCGACCGGAATTCCGGCGAAGAACTTCTGGTCGGTGACCGTCTACGACACCGAGACGCGCTCGCTGCTGCAGAACGGCCAGCCCAAGCCGAGCATCAGCAGCGCCTTCGACCAACCCGAGGTGAATCCGGACGGCTCGGTCGACATCTACTTCGGCCCGAGAGCGCCAGAGGGCAAGGAGAAGAACTGGATCCGGACGGTGCCCAGAAAGGGCCACTTCGTCTGGATCCGCCTGTACGGTCCGCTGGAACCATTCTTCACGCAAATATGGAAACCGGACGATATCGTGAAAGTTTAGGAGAATGATCATGACAAACCTACCCCTTTCCGAACAAGGAATCATTGATGCCTATATTTATGTTCTGGCCCGCTATTTGGTGATTCGCCAGGAGCACATCGATCTTGCCGAAGAAGGCGTCGATTACAACAAGATCAAGTTTAATGAACTGGGTAAGGCCGAGTTTGTCAACCCGAACCTGGACGTTGCCTATCTGGAAGCCTGGATAGCTGTCGATGAAAATACGCCTGTGATATTGGATGTTCCCAGGGTTGAGGGCCGTTACTATACTGCCCAAATCGTGGATGAATGGGCTGAAATCATTGCCAATATCAACGAGCGCAATTATCCCCAGAAGCCCCATGGGCTCTTTGCCCTGTGCCTGAAAGGCTCCAGTCCCGCGATCCCGGACAGTGCCTTGCGCATCGATTTGCCTTCCATGAAGGCTAAGATGCTGGCGCGCGTCGAACGCCAGGGCGATGACGAAGGCGCGGTCCAACTGCAACGCGCCTTTAAGTTGATCAAAACCGGCGAACCGATCATCGATCCGGCGGTTGCTATACCCATGTTCACAAACCAGCAGCCTATCACCGTGGATGTGTTTCGCCAACCTATGGTGGAACAGGTTTTGGCCAGTGCGCTGGATGCCATGACGATCGCACTTGAGCTTCAGAAGAATGTGAGAGCTGTTGCCGATTTTGTGGCGCAGAGTGATGCCAACCGCGAAGCTATCGACGTTATCATCAAAACCAAGGCTTTCCCAGCTTTGATCCAGTTTATCCGCAGCTATGGGGATCAACGCGGCGGTTGGATTGCGACGACCGGAAAAACCACCGGTTTTGGTGATGACTACTGGTTCCGCGCTGCAGCCAATTTTGCCGGCATCTGGTGGAATAACAATGAAGAGGTAGTTTACTATATTGGCGAGAAAGATCATGCTGGCAATGAACTCAATGGCAGTAACGCCTATGTGCTGAACTATGAGCCTGATGCTTTACCCGCACAGCATGTGTATGCCTACTGGTCACTAACCTTGATGAGCTTGCCTGACTATCGGGTGGTGCCTAACGATCTGGAACGCTACAACCTCAATAATATTACCGGGCTTCAGTACGAAGAAGATGGCTCACTCAAAATCTACCTGGCAGGTGAATTGCCTCCCGGCGCGCCGCAATCCAACTGGCTGCCTGCCCCCGAGGGAAAACCATATACTTTGAATCATCGGCTCTATGTGCCCAAACCGGATGTACTATCAGGAAATTGGTACGTGCCGCCGATCGAAAAGTTAGCATTGCACTGAGGATCAGTGGGATGATGAATAGTACAACGCCCGTCATCGAATACCGTCGGCTAACCACTCCGCGGGCAGCGGCGATCGCTGGGATCTTATTCGGCTTGTTATTTTCCGCCAGCCTGGTCTTGCTGCGTAGCGCCCTACCCGAAGAGTTTAGTAGCGACATCGCCTGGCTGGACTCCAGGACGCAATATATCTCCTGGGCTTTGGGGTTGATGCCTTTTGCCGGGATTGCATTTCTGTGGTTTATCGGCGTTGTGCGTGACCGGATGGGCGAACTCGAGGATCGTTTCTTTTCTTCAGTCTTCTATGGCAGCAGCCTGCTTTTCCTGGCGATGATCTTTGTATCAATGGCCCTAGCTGGTGGAATCCTGGTCACCTACCCCATGCTTACCGGGGAAACGCCGGATTATTCTGCAATTATTTTTGGCAGAGCAGTAATGCTTCAAATCAGCAATGTCTATGCTTTGCGAATGGCAGGTGTCATGATGATCTCACTGGCTACGATCTGGATCCGTACCGGATTGATGCCGCGCTGGTTGACCGTGACGACCTACCTGCTGGCGATTACCTTGCTGGTGGTCGTCAATCTTAACCTTTGGGTCACCCTCATCTTCCCCGCATGGGTGATTATGATCAGTGTTGAGACCCTGGTCAAAAACTTAGGGCGTTCGACCTAGGGAAAGGCTCGTAGATGCAGTCCAACATTATCGCTACCTATAAGCAGCGCTGGAGTATCCGTCGCAGGAACCTTGGCGCCGACCTGGTCGCCGGTTTAACCACCGCAGTATCCAGCATACCCGATAGTATGGCTTCTGCTCTGCTGGCAGGCATTAATCCATTGGCGGGGCTTTATACCATGATCATCGCCACACCAATTGGGGCGCTGTTTACCAGCTCAGAGATGATGCACATATCCACCACCAGTGCATTATCGCTTGCCGTGGCAAGCTCCCTGGTTGGAATGTCGCCAGATACGAAGTTGCAGGCTGTGTTCATGCTGGCCCTCATGGTCGGGGTTATCCAGATTTCCCTGGGCTTGCTTAAGATGGGCTACCTGGTGCGGTTTGTGCCTTTTTCTGTTATGACTGGCTTCTTAAACGGCGTTGCTCTCTTGATCATCCTAAGCCAGCTCGGCGATCTTACCGGTTATTCGAGTCCATTCTCCAACCGGATTATCCAGGCATTGGATACGGCAATAAACTATACCCAAATCATCCCACCAATATTTGCTGTAGGTATGACAACTGTCGTACTGATCCTCCTTCTTAATAGAAGCAGGAAAACGAAACCGTATTCCTTGATATTGGCTATGGTTGCAGCTTCAACTCTTGCTGTATTACCCGGGTTTGATCTGGTGCCAACAGTTGGGGATGTGACCGATGTGCCGAGCGCATTGCCGCGTTTCAATCTCCCCGATTTCTCCTTGCTCTTGGCCTTGATCGTACCGGCTTTTGCCATCAGTATCATTGGTTTGGTCCAAGGGGCAGGGATTTCCCAGGGATACCCAAATCCAGACGGGAAGTTCCCTGACCCGTCTGGCGATTTCTTTGGACAGGGTGTTGCCAATCTGGCAGCAAGTTTTTTCAGTGGAATGCCTTCAGGTGGGTCGCTCTCCGGTACGGCTTTGGTTGTCAGTTCAGGCGCGAGGACGCGCTGGGCGAATATCTTTGTCGGGATCCTAATCGCCGTCATCATACTGCTCTTCTCTCAAGTGGTAGAGCTAATCGCGATGCCGGCGCTGGCCGGCCTTCTGATCGTGATCGGTTTTCAAACAATTAAACCCACCGACATCATGACGGTTTGGCAAACCGGTTTGACTCCTCGAGTCGTAATGTTGATTACTTTTGTAGGGACACTGATCATGCCGCTACAATTCGCAGTGCTTCTGGGTGTGGCAATTTCCATTGTGCTTTATATATCCCAGCAAGCCAACCGCATTCGTCTGGTTGAGATTGTTCCCCAAGAAGGCGGCTTCCCTGTGGAGCGACCAGCTCCTGAACAATTGCCGAGCCATGAAATCACCATGCTTGTGCCGTATGGCAGCTTGTTTTATGCCGCCGCCAAGACCCTGGAAGAAAACCTGCCCACTGCTGAAAATACACGTCGAGCGGTGGTAATATTAATCCTTCGCGGATATGAAGAGTTCGGCAGCACAATGATCGGCGTGCTGGATCGATACGGGCGCACCATCCAGGGTCATGGAGGAAAAGTGATATTAGCCGGGGTCAGCCAGGGCGTTCTCTCGCAATTGGAGCGCACCGGGTTGCTCGAACTGATCGGGAAGGAAAGTATCTTCATGGCGACGGATGAATTTGGAATGGCCGCTAACCATGCTTTTGAATATGCACGGAAGTGGTTGGATGCGGCAGAACTACAAGAAATTCCGACAGAGAACGAAACATAATATCCGATCCTGTCGCAACTCTCTATGAGAAGGAGGTTTTACATGAGGCTTGGATTATATGAATAGCAATCCAGTTATCGCCAATCGGATCAACAACAATAATTCAAATAAGGATTACGAGGAGTATTAAATGCTTGCACAAAATAACAGGACAATTTTCGGTTTATTTAGCCTGCTCATCGCCATAAGCCTTATCCTTGGCGCTTGTTCATCGCCGGCGCCAAGTCCAGCGCCGACAGAGGCTGCCGCACCCCCCACCGCTATGCCGGCTGTACCGACAGAAGCCCCACAGCTTTTGGAGCCCATCACTCAGGAACAATTGGTTGGTGCAATTTGGCAGTGGGTTGGCGGGAGAGAGCCGCTGTCGTCCCCGCCATTCCAGGTGCCAGAGCCACAGAAGTACACCCTGACCTTCAACGAAGATGGCTCGCTTTTTGTCCAGGCAGACTGCAACACCTCGCGCGGCACGTATGAGCTTTCTGGCGACCAACTCACCATCACCCTCGGGGCAACGACGCTGGTGGCGTGTGAGGTGGACTCGTTGTCTGATCATTTCATGGCTAACCTTGGAAATGCAGCCCAGGCGGGCAGTGGGTTTGGCAACCTGGTGATCGTCCTCGCAGATGAGGCGGGTGAGATGTACTTCAATCGCACCGCTGCGCCTGAACAGGCTACCAACCTGGAGCCGATCACCCAGGAAGATATGATCGACATCCTGTGGCAGTGGACCAGCCTGGAAGAGCCAGCTCCTGCACCGGGTATTGGCGTAGGTGACCCTTCGCTCTACGATATTGTCTTCCGGGCGGACGGCACCTACAGCGCCAAAGCCGACTGCAACCGTTTGAACGGCACCTACACGATGAACGGGTCGCAGCTGGCAATCAACCCCGGGATCACCACGCTGGCGGCATGCGAGCCAGAGTCTATGTCCGACCAGTATCTGAGCTTTCTGTGGAGCGTGACCGGAGTAGGACAGAATGAAGGGCTGCTGGTACTGCTCCTGGATGATGGCTCGTCGGCGATGTCGTTCGTCAACGCGGGTCCCTCCCCTGTAGCAACGACGCCCCCCAGCATCGAGGGCGATCCGGCATTGGTACTGGGCACGCCCAATGGTGTAGAAAACTTCGACAACACCAACAACTGGACCAATTTTGACAGCGCCTGCTTCACATCTCAGATCACGGGCGGGCAGTTTGTGATGACCGCCAATGGGGTGGCAGAGTTTTCCTGCTGGGAGGTCTCCTGGCCGCAGCTGGACAACTTCTACATCGAGACATCCCAGATCATGCCCCAGACCTGCGAGCCACAGGACCGCTTCGGGCTGCTATTCCGTGCCCCGGATAACAACCGTGGCTATCTTTATGGATACAACTGTGCGGGACAATACAGCCTGACCGTCTGGGATGGGCAGGCAACCACCACTCTGGTGGAGCCCACCAATAGTGCGGCGATCCTCGCCACCCCCGGGGCGATGAACAGGATGGGCTTGTTGGCATTCGGAGAGAACGTCTCCCTGTATGTCAACGGCGTGTATCTGGAGACAGTAACAGATTACACATTCCTGGATGAGGGCAAGATCGGCTTCTTCGTACGGGCTGCCACAGAAAATCCGTTCACGGTGAGCTACGACCAGCTGCGTGTGTGGGTGCTGGAGGATGAGTTTTACCCGCCAACTGTGGCAGAGCCGCTACCACCAGTTGAACTCCCGGAACCGCCGTCGAACGTCCCCACTGGGCAAGCTAACGTCAACGTAAACGTTCGCACCGGTCCGAGCACGCTCTTCCCGGTGCTGGGCACCGCACAGCAGGGCGACACCGGCGAAATTCTGGGGATTAATCCGGATGGAACATGGTATGCGGTCAGCGTCCCCACGACTATGGTCGGAACCGGTGCAGCCTGGGTCTCTGCCCAATTTGTCACCCTGACCAACCCGACCGGACAGCCACTGCCCGTGATTACTCCGCCCCTCCTGCCGACAACTGTGAACTTCCCGACCCCACCCGCGGGCGCGCCACAGGTAAGTATGCGTGAGCCTGCCACGATTCGCAGCGGTCCCACCCTGGAATTCCCAGTAATGGGAGTTGCGCCCAGCGGCGCTCGAGCCGAAGTGATCGGGGAGAGCGAAGACCGAGAATGGTGGGCGGTGCGGGTACCAACCACACTTTCCAGCGATGGGACTGCCTGGGTCTTTAAGGCTTACACCTCTGCCAGCAGCATCAGCGGCGTGCCTGTGCTTCGAACCCCGAACCTGCCGAACAACATCACACCGGCAGCGCCGGCTTCAGGCGCGCCTTCCCTGATCACGATCGAGCCGCTCAACGTGCGCGTTGGACCCGGGAATGAGTATTCCAGCCTGGGCCAGGTAGCACGCGGCTCGGTTCTGGCGGTTGTGGGCGTCAGCCCGGACAGGGAACACTTTGTCGTCAATATTCCGACTACGATCGACTCCAGCGGTCAGGGCTGGGTACCGGCGCGCTTTGTCAACGCCCAAAACGTAGGTAGCGTGCCTGTCATCCAACCACCGCCAGTGCGGTAAACCAATTATCTTAGCGAGGGCTGGGGAGTACTCCCCAGCCCTCGAACAATTGCTCGCGTTGAAAGAATAATATGCGAGATCGATTAATCACCCAGAGAATCTTCTTCTTTGGCATGGTTGCCATCCTGGCAATCCTGGCATTGATCCTCGTCTGGCAGTTCACCAGGGCAATCTTACTGGCAGCTGCCCTGGTGATCATCATGAAACCAGTATATAACTGGCTATTGAATAAACGAGGGATCAACGGCAGAGAATCGCGAGCAACCGCGATTACGATCCTGGTAATTATTCTGATCATTGCCATTCCGGCTGTCATGATCATCGGAGGGGCGATCACCCAGGCTGCCTATCTCTTCAGCGGGCTGGATCTCGAGGGCTTAGATTTCTCCGGGCGGGAGATCAATGGTTGGCTTGAGAATACTATACAGACAATCGTGGCGGGTAATATCAATCTGGATGAGTTCAGATTTGCAGAAAACCTGTCGCAGGCGATTGCGTGGTTTAGCCAGTGGCTGATTGGTATATTAGTCAGCCTGGGCCAATCACTGCCCAGGTTGTTCACAAATGCACTGGTCGTGATGGTGATACTGTACGTATTCCTGCCGATCTATAAGAGTTCCGGGGAAACAAGATATCCTTGAAATCATCCCGTTCCCGCCCGAAATCACCCAGCTGTTCATGGACAAGATCGATTTGATGATCAAGGCGATGTTCAAAGGCACGTTTGTGATTGCGATCTCGCAGGGATTGGCGATGGGGTTTGTCTTTTGGCTGGCAGGTGTGCCGTATGTCATGGTCTTAACCCTGGCATCGATGTTCCTGTCCCTGGTGCCATTAATTGGAGTTTCTCTGGTTGCCTGGCCAGTAGGGATCATATTGATCGGCAGCGGCAGTGTCTGGCGGGGAGTCTTCATCATTGCGGCATTTTTAATATTCGTCGCCCAGATCGATACGTTCTTAAGGCCGCGCCTGGTGCCAAAAGGCGCTCAGCTAAACCCTGCGCTGGTGATTGTTAGCGTCCTGGGTGGTTTGGGTGTGCTGGGTTTGGTTGGCGCATTATATGGCCCTGTGGTAATGATTTTATTGGTGACCAGTATCGATGTTTATTCCAAATATTTACTGCGATCTGATCTGGAAGTTTTGGATCAGCAAGGTCGTATCGATTTAGTAGAACTGGGGCTGAAAACAGAGGATAAGCAGGTAGATCAAAATATTGGTCAAATGGTCTTGACGGCTGCTAAAAATGTCTCCGCTCGCCTGAGGAGGGATACACCGGAATCCGAATCAATAGTAAATCCGAATACATTAAACCAGTAAGCCTGGATCATGCGGTAATTTAGCGTTACTCGGCTATCTATGGATCTAACGACCGACATGCTTTACATGTCGTTTCGGAAGCCAAAATCTACAAAATTTGAACTTGACAAATAATAAGGAGAAAATTCATGTCAGAAGTAGAGTACCGAGCGACAATACTCTCTAAATCGAGAGCCGGAGTGATGCAGTCGATGGCTGGCGTGATCTGGTCTCCTATGAAAGGTAAGGTGCATTGTCTCCTCTATAGAGATTGATCATGTACACTGTCAGAGTCAAGCATCGTATCAAGCGTAGTCAAGAATTCTTTGTGAATTTACTTGATCCGATTGATTGGCTGTCTGAGGCGATCTTCAGCATCCTGATCTTGCTCATATATTTGCTTGCCTTCGGATTCATCATGCGATCTGATACTCCCCAGCAATCAATTTCTCACCAGAATGTGAACGATATGCTGGTTGGTGTGCTGAGCGCCGTGTCAGCCTGGGGATTGATTGACGGCATTATGTACGGGTTGCTCTCGATGTTCGGGAGGGGAGAGAGCAACCGCCTGCTCAGAGATGTACAAGCCTCGAGAACCGAAGAGGAGGCAGTGGACATCATCGCATTAGACCTGGACTATTTGCTCGAGCCCATCACCGGCGATAATGAACGTAGAGCGCTTTATCAGGGTGTTTTCAACCATTTGCGGAACAGCAAGCCGCGTAATATCGGATTTAACTTCGAGGATTTTACCGCTGTGCTGGGCCATGTGATGGTGGCAATTCTTGCTGTGATTCCCTGGTTAATTCCCTTTCTGGTCCTGCGGCATGATTATGATCTCGCCATTCGGATCTCATTCCTCGTGTCATTCATTGTGCTATTCGTTGCTGGATATCGCTGGGGCATATACACTGGGGCGAGCCCGTGGAAAACCGGGCTGCTGCTAGTGTCTGTTGCAACCGGGTTGGTGCTGATTGCCATCCTTTTGGGAGGTTAGCCCAGTAAATTGATCCTGTTTCCAATTGAAAATACATATGCCCGAAAATTTAAGAAAGCCTTTCATATAGAAAATGTATTTATTGTTCGTATCAAATAGGAGTGGTTGAATAGATGCTTACCAGCCAGCCGCTAGATATTCTACCAATTTGGTCTGTTTACATTCTGACCGTATTTGTCTTGTTCCTGGCCGCGGAAGCGGGCTTCCGGTTGGGTAAGCGCATTCAGAAGAGCTGGCCGGATCAAGCTGAGGCAGGCGTCGGCACAGTGGTTGGCGCCGCCCTAGCTTTATTAGGCTTCCTTTTGGCATTTGTCACGAGCATTGCGATACAGAATTTTAACGATAGGCGGCAGTTAGTGGTGTCAGAAGCTAACGCCATAAGTACCACTTACCTGCGTGCCGGCTTTTTGCCTGAGCCTTACGGGGTGGAGGGCGCGTCAGTTCCTGCGTGAATATGTCAATTTACGATTAAAGGCACTCGATCCGGCAGCTACACAATCGGCAATTGCCCGGTCAGAACAGATCCACGATGAATTGTGGCTGCTTGCGGAAGACGTTGCTAAAGGGAATCCTGACCTAACGATTGCCCTCTATCTCTCGTCTTTGAACCAGGTCATTGATCTGCACACCGAACGGATCAACGTAGAACTGGGCTACCGAGTCCCGCCAATCATCGTTCTGGGTCTCTATGTCGTCGCGGTAATGACGATGGTACTGATTGGCGTGTACGACAGTTACCGTGAAAAGCACAATCTGATTGCTCTGGTCATGGTGGTGCTGATCGTATCGGTCGTTTTTTTTGTGATCATTGATCTGGATCGATCGAATGCGGGCCTGCTCCAGATCCCGCAGGAGGCTCTGATCAACCTGCAACAGAAGTTGAACCTGATGCCGTGAAAAGACGCTGCAGCATTTTGCAGAGTGTCACTGGGGAGAATATAGCCGTCGAGCTATCAGATTTCAAATTCAACACCCCAGAGGGAGCCAACCAGGAGAGCTGCTCTGTGTGGGATGAGACCGACGGAGGCTATCCTACGCACGGTTACCGTTAGGCGCGCATACAAAGGCATCCGCCCTGCAGTGAATTGCCACAATCCTGCCCCTGTAGCTAACGGACAGAGCACCTGCCTTCAAAAGCAGATGGTTGTGGGTTGAAATCCTGCCGTGGGCGCCAGAATACCAGTTATGTAGTTTTATATAATTACGACCTCCCATATCTGCCTATATATCAGCTCGTGCCAGGGTATAATTCTTCCATGTCACTGGCTAGGGTGAGCAATAGAGCCGCCTTTCCTTCTTCATACCTGGTGAGAATCGGGTGCAACCGGAGATGACGGGTATGGAAATAGTGGATTCTATCAACTCTTCTACCGTCACATATGGTGGTTAGATGGACTCACTGCACCATATATATGGGGTAGACCTAATAGACACCCTTCCGATCTCACTTACACAGAAAAGATCGTAGGTTCGAAGTCCTGTTCCGTCCACTCATATTGCTCGTTGCGCCTATCGAGCGTTTATCTGTTCCATTGCCCTCCGAGCAAGAAGATAGTTGGCCCACTTATTTTCATAGCTTCAAAGTATCTGAACAAAATCTCACTGTCATAATATTATGCACTAAAGGCGACTTGACCGGAGACACTACTTGCTTATCCAGAATTTTATGGGTTTCTATCGCTTCTTCTACTGGTAACTATCCAAATCTAATTTCAAGGAAAGGAGATCAACCATGAGTACAGAGGATAAGATTCAACGTACCATCCTACCCATCCCGGAGGTGAAGCACGTGGGCCTGATGACCTATGATGCCAAGGATCCGGAAACCAAGTTTCCCACCGATCCGGGATATACGCCCCCCGAAAGGCGCGCCCAACGTACTGGTCATCCTGCTTGACGATGTCGGCTTTGGCGCCAGCAGCGCCTTTGGCGGTCCGGTTAACACCCCGGCGGCCGAGAGGCTGGCAAACAACGGCTTGAAGCTCAATCGCTTCCACACCACCGCGTTGTGCGCGCCCACACGCCAGGCGCTGCTTGACTGGACGCAATCACCATTCAGTGAACATGGGCGGCATCACCGAGATGGCGACCTCGGCGCCTGGCTACACCTCGGTGCTGCCAAAGGAAAAAGCGCCGCTCGCCATGACGCTCAAACTCAACGGCTACTCTACGGCGCAATTCGGTAAATGCCATGAGGTGCCCCCCTGGCAGTCCAGCCCGCTGGGCCCATTCGATGCCTGGCCCACCGGCGGCGGCGGGTTCGAGTACTTCTACGGCTTCATCGGCGGAGAGGCCGACCAGTACTATCCAGGCATTTACGAAGGTACGACGGCGCTGGAACCGGATAAAACCCCCGAGCAAGGCTACCATTTCACCGAGGATATGACCAACAAAGCGATCGCGTGGGTGCGCCAACAAAAGGCGCTCATGGCCGACAAGCCCTTCTTCATGTATTACGCACCTGGCGCCACCCATGCCCCGCACCACGTACCCAAGCAATGGATCGACAAATACAAGGGCAATTTCGATCAGGGCTGGGACAAGCTGCGTGAAGAAACTTTTGAACGCCAGAAGAAGCTGGGCGTGATCCCCGCCGACGCCGTCCTCACCAAACGGCCCGATGAAATCCCCGCTTACGATGACATGCCCGAGGAGCTCAAACCCATTCTTGCCCGCGAGATGGAGACCTATGCCGGGTTCCTCGAGCACACCGACCACCAGATCGGCCGGCTGATCGATACCCTGGAGGACCTGGAAGTTCTCGATGACACGCTGATCTACTACATCATCGGCGACAACGGCGCCTCCGCTGAAGGAACGCTAAATGGCTGTTTCAACGAGATTGCTGTGCTCAACGGTATGAACACGATCGAGACCCCTGAATTCCTGATGAGCAAGATCGACAAGTTCGGCAGCCCGGAAGCCTCCAACCACTACGCGGTGGGCTGGGCGCACGCCATGGATACGCCCTACCAATGGACCAAGCAGGTAGCTTCACATTGGGGCGGCACCCGCAACGGGACGATCGTGCACTGGCCGAACGGCATCCAGGCTAAGGGTGAGATCCGATCACAGTTTGCGCACGTGATCGATGTGGCGCCGACGGTCCTCGAGGCCGCGGGAATCCCTGCGCCGACCATCGTGAACAGCATCCAGCAGGCACCGTTTGAGGGCGCCAGCATGCTGTATGCGTTCAATGATCCCGCGGCAGCTGAGCGACATGAGACCCAGTATTTCGAGATGTTCTGCAACCGCGGCATCTATCACAAGGGTTGGACGGCGGTTACCCGGCACGGCGTGCCGTGGGTTGGTGCCTACGAGCGCACCTTTGACGAAGATGTCTGGGAGTTGTACGACACCAACACCGACTGGACGCAGTCGAAGGACCTGGCAAAGGAAAATCCGGAAAAGCTGGCTGAAATGCAGCGCTTGTTCCTGATCGAGGCGATCAAGTACGGTGTTCTCCCGCTCGACGATCGGTCGTTTGAGCGCTTCAATGCTGATCTCGCAGGCCGTCCGCAGCTGATCAAAGGGAAAGACGCAGATGCTGTTTGGCGGCATGTCACGGCTGCCTGAACATGCCGTCCTACAGATGCACAATAAATCGTATTCGGTGACCGCTGAGATCGAAGTGCCGGAATCCGGCGCCAACGGTGTCATCGTCTCCCTGGGCGCCGGGATCGGCGGCTGGAGCCTGTACGCCAAGGACGGCAAGCTCAAGCACTGCTATAACTTCTTCGGCATCGAGCATTACTTTGCTGAGAGCCAGCAGGCAATCCCCGCCGGCAAGCATCAGGTGCGCATGGAGTTCGTCTACGACGGCGGCGGCCTGGCCAAGGGCGGCAGCGTCTCGTTGTATGTGGACGGGCAGAAAGACGGCGAGGGCCGCGTGGAGATGACGGTACCGATGCTTTTCGGCACCGATACCTGCGATGTCGGCAGGGACGCCGGTTCGCCGGTCTCTCCGGACTACACTTCGAAGGACAGCGAGTTCAGCGGCACAGTGAACTGGGTGCAGATGGACATCGATGAGAATGCCGAGGATCTCGATCACCTGATCACGCCCGAGGAGCGTTACAAGGTCGCGATGGCGCGTCAGTAATGAGTATTACAGCTGGCGGTCTTGCGATGTGATTTAACATTGTCACGACCGCCAGTTCATACTTACAGAAATTCGGCATTTCACGAGGGAATTGGGGGTGTTTCGGCGGATACAGCCCGCCAAAACACCCTCAACTCTCCTCCAATTGCGTACGTCCTAACTTACTCGGTTTTTAGGTGGGAAGGTGGTTCGAGTTAAGCTAGCACCGAATTCAATCCGACTACGAGTACCAAATCGCCGGAGGGGAAATGACCACGATTGTCCTTACAATCTTAGCCATCATCTCAGCCTCGCTGCACCTGTGGGCGGAATATCAAGGACCACCGGTCCAGATCTATATCTTCAAGCCGCTCACCATGGTGTTTATCATCTTGATAGCCGTATTAGCCAAAACGCCGCCCAGCAGCAAATACCGGCTTGCCATCATCGCTGGATTGCTCTTCTCTCTGCTCGGAGATATCTTCCTGATGCTGCCGGTGGACTTGTTCATCGCCGGTCTGGTCAGCTTCCTGATCGCGCAATTGATTTACACATACGCCTTCCATTCAGGCAGACCCTGGCGGTTTAAAGCTATCGCCATGCTGCTGTTCCTGATCTATGGGGTTTTAGTATTCGTTATTCTCTTCCCGGGTCTGGGTGGGATGGCGGTCCCCGTGGCTGCTTATATCCTCGTAATCTTGACCATGGCATGGCAGGCGTGGGACCAGTGGGACCAGGTGCGGATGCGATGGGCGCTGCTGGCATTCATCGGGGCGCTGCTGTTTGTAGCCTCGGACACTGTCCTGGCTTTGAATAAATTCGGGGAGCCATTCCCAGCGGCAAGAGCACTGACGCTGAGCACGTATTACTCAGCCCAGTGGCTGATCGCCAACTCGAACTACACATAAACCTTATATATGAAAGCCGTCTCAATAGATCAAAATTCCGGACGCAAGATCGCCGGATGGTGTGCCGTAGGCATATCTGCGATCCTCACCTCCTTCTGGGCATTTTGGGGCATCATCGAAAATTTCCACGAAGGCTGGTATTACGAATCCTGGCTTTCCAACCTCGGATTGATGATCGCACAGTATCTCAGCCCCATGTTCGCATTCATGGCTATCTCGCTGATATCGATCTATTGGCCTCGGCTGGGCAGCGCTCTGCACATCCTGTTCGCCTTGTTTGCTGTCTGGTTCTTCCAGGTTGTCACAAACCCTGCACTATTCATATTGATCGCTCCACTGGCGGGATTGGGAGCGCTGTACTGGTATGGACGTCCCGAACCACGCAGGATCGCGGTCGTATTGATCATAGGTCTACCAATACTGACTCTGATCCTCTCTGGCATTGAGCCCATCATTCGAGTAGCTGCACGTATTGATGATGGCAATCTCCAGGCCCGTTTGGTAGAGGGAAATGGAGTGAGCCTCGTCTGGGCACCAGCTGGACCTGGCTGGCCGCTCACTGGAATGAACTGGGTTGAAGCACAGCGCGTGTGCCAGTATCTCCGTGATGATGGCTTGACCCTCGCCCCGGGCATACAGAATATCTGGCGGCTGCCGACGGTCGACGAAGCCGTGCGCTCGATGGCTCGCCGCGGTCTTAACAGCGTTGGTGTGTGGGATGCAGAGACAGCCAGAGCAGCATACGAAACCACCCCAGATAAAGAGTCGCCGCTCTGGGACGCACACTCCCAGGTGATATACTGGTGGACGGCGACTGCTCATGATGAAGACCAAGCCTATATGATTGTCTATGATGGGAGGGTGTGGATGCGGTCAAAACAGTATGGACCGGATTATCTCGGATTTCGCTGTGTGAAGTAATACCTTCTGGATAAACATGACGCGTATCTCTAATTGGCTTTATCGGATATCGACGGGCCGGGTCGCCCTGGCGGCACTGGGATTCTTCCTGTTTTTCACCATCCTGGTGCTGCCGCGGCAGACAGCCAGCGCAGAGTTGAACAACGCTGATGCCGGCACGCCCGATCTGTCCTTCTCCTATTCGAGCGATGAGCTGTACCGCATGGCAGAGGCCTATGGCGAGCAGGGGCGGCAGGCCTACCTGCGGGCGCGGTGGACCTTCGACTTGCTCTGGCCGATCGTGTACACCGTCTTCTTGTGCACTGCCATCAGCTGGCTGTTCAATCTGAGTTTACCCCCAGGAAGCCGGTGGCGCATTGCCAACCTCGTCCCGTTGATCGGGATGCTGTTCGATTACCTGGAGAATATATTCACTTCGCTGGTAATGCTGCGCTACCCGCAGCCCTGTCCGCTGGGAGCAGCCCCGGCACCCATCGTCACTCCATTAAAATGGATCTTCGTCGGAGGGAGCTTCCTCCTGTTGGCGGTCGGGATTGTCGCAGCTCTGCTGCGATGGGTCAAGACCCCGCGAGAATAGCTTCTCTATCGTGATATACTCACCGGGTTAGATGGCTGATATCCAGAAGTATCGAGAAACACTAAATACCATGCTGCAGCTCGCACCTCACGACCAGATCGAGGAGCAGGCGATGCAGCTTGACCCCAGCGAGCACCTGGATATACTGCGCGAATGGCAGGCGAACCGCCTGCAGCTCACTTACCAGGATTTCCTGGAGAGCCCGCGCTATGGACCGGCCTGCCGATTTTTCCTGGAAGATATCTACGCAGCCAAGGATTTTCGCCAGCGGGACTACGAGATCAAGCACCTCTACGAGGTTATGTCTCGCTTCCTGCCGGACTTCCTTCTCCGTTTGGTGACGAAAACCATCGAGCTGTATGACCTTACCACTACCCTGGATGAAACATTATGGAGCGCTATACAGCAAGAGCTGGATGTGACCGATACGATCACCCCAGAACTATACGCAGAGGCTTACCGGCTTTGTGACAACTACCAGGAGCGGGTACACCAGATAGAACTGATCGGTGAGGTTGGTCATATGGTAGAAATCGGCACGAAAATTCCTCTGGTGGGGACGACGCTGAAGCTGGCCAGCCTACCTGCCCGGCGCGCTGGCTGGGACGACCTGCACGCTTTCATAACACGCGGTTACCATGTCTTCAAACGCATGCGCACAGCTGATGTTTTTCTCCAGGCGGTTCACGAGCGCGAGATGACTATCCTGGACAAGATATATTCCAGAGATCCGCAGCCTTTCGAGCCATTCCTTGTCATCAGCTATTCCCCCGAATAAATGCATTGCCTTTACCAGAGCAGGAAACCACGATCCCCAAAACGTTTTAGCAGATAGGCATCCATACCCAACGCTCTACCTGCCTGGGTCAGGAATGTCGCTGCCAGGATGCTGATCGGCATCAGGTATGCCCACAGCCAATCATGACCGAATGTCGCCAGCATGGTGTTGAGCAGGAAGAAGATCCCTGCCAGGCTGGATATGGGGGTCAGAAATCCGACCAGCAATGCCAGTCCCAGCAAGAATTCAGTTACTAGCTGAAATGGAGCAAATACCCCGCGTATTGGCAGGATAACATTGTCAATAAATGCGGCGTACCAGGTTAGCGGGTTTTCTGATTGTGGGAAAATTTCTGTGAAGAAGCGCTGCAGACCATCTGCGGTATAAAATCCATCTGCAAGATTGAATACCCAGGTCGATAGAAATACCAATCCGACCATAATACGCAGCAGCGCAATCCAGGATAATGCCACTCGGGGTTCTGATTTATCGAATATTTTTGCCATTTTGGCTCCTGTGAGATGTATGTTATGGAGGTTAGGGTAAATAATTCGGTCATGGGATAGACGGGGGAAATTGTGTCGATCAAATAGGGCTACAAATCGAAATTTGAAAGGAAGCGGCGTACATGAATGAGCCGACTGGCAGGGACAACCTGAAGGTCAGATTTTATCCGCAGCAAGTCCCCAGGAGTGTCAACATCGTACCATTCCGGCGTAAATCTGGCTTTCAAACCCAGATCAGAGATCTTGTCTTTCGTCTGACTCAGTACCTCCTGGGTGCTCCAGAAGATTCCAGAGAATACCTCCTGGTGGAGTTTTTTCATCCCTACCAAATAATATCCGCCATCATGCCCGGGACCCAGAACGACATCGTTGTTGTCAAGGTATTTAAATGCCAACTGGATATACTCCGGAGGTAGGCTCGGTCCATCTGCATTTAGAGCAACAACCTTGTGATAGCCAATCTCCAGCAAGTATCGAATAGTATTTGTTAAACACTCCCCGATATCTACCCCTTCTACAGGCAGTATTTTGGAAGCAGGTGGAGTTATGCCTTCGAAGTACGTCCGGGCTTCTGCAGGCGTTGCTGCGATAGCCAAGTCTAAATCATCTAGCGTTGCAACTAGCATTATCGTATCTAAAAGCATGGCTTCATAAAGATCGGCGGCTTCCTTGGGAGTAAGTGTGGGATACAGGCGTGTTTTTGTCCTGCCTGGATACGGCTGTTTGGCCATGATTGCGCACACATTGCGGTCTGCCACGCTCTAGCTCCTCGAGTAACGTAGAATAGTGGACAGGATGAAATATGTAGCCAGCACACTGCCGCGCAATGTGCCGCTAATCTTGGACTTGCCGGCAAGCCTCGGATGATAGGTCACTGGTATCTCAACGATGCGCCAACCCTGCCGGGCGGCTTTAGCGATCATCTCTGTCGGCCAGCCATAAGTCATCTCCTGCATGTCCAGTTCCAGAAGGGATGATTTTTTCACCGCTCGAAAGGGGCTGAGATCGGTAAGAGAGAAGTCCGTACAGCAAACGGATCAGCCGCGCTGCCAGCCAATTTCCAGCGTATTGGTGCCAGGGCATTGCACCCGCCTCCACCTCACCTGCTAAGCGTGAACCCAGCACCATCTCCGCCTGCCCGGATATTATGGGCTGCACCAGATTCGGAAGCTGGCGTGGGTCGTCAGCTCCATCAGCATCCATGAACACCAGGATGTCTCCAACTGCCGCGCATACCCCGGTCGCGCAGGCTTGACCATAGCCCCGGCGCGGCTCGTGGATCACCCGAGCCCCGAAAGCACTTGCGATGGACGCTGTCCCATCGGCTGAACCCCCATCCACTACAATAATTTCAACTGCCTCATCTTTGGGAATCGCCTTCAGCACAGATGGGATGCTCTCGGCTTCATTCAAGGCAGGGATGACAATACTTACGCTCATATAGTCTATTTTGCCCTAAGCACCTTCGTATGACAAGGTTTGCGATAAGTTGTGTAAGGAAATGGCATGCTCTTGTCTGATAGTTGAGTTGCGGATAAACTACCTGTAGCATCTCTAATACATGGAGAACTTTTGTGTCGCCAAAGCCTAGCCAGACAAAAGTACATAGAGTCCTGGATGCTATATGGGTGGTTATCATGCTTGTACTACTGCTGGTTGCCGTCCAGGCTTTCGATCTGAGAAACTTGTGTACGTATATGGGCACAGATTACCGTGGCTACTTTACCTCAGCTCAGATCGCAGTTGAACGAGGATTCGCCAGCGTATATGATTATCGCATTCAGATCGAATACCAATCAGCTCTCTCCCATCCTTGCGCCGCGGAATCGCTACAACCTATGGAACGAGTCTCGATGCCTTATCTACCGCTGTTCGTACTGCTCTTCCTGCCTCTACGAATACCAGGTTTTACTGCTGGCTACCTATTTTGGATTTCCCTTAACCTGTTGATCCTGGTTTATTATCTCCTGAGATTTTCTAAAGCACTTGGTGTACGACCAGGGGGATTCCCACTCCTGCAATGGGTAGTCTGCCTGCCGGTCATTGTGAATCTGTATCTGGGACAAATGAACATATTTCTGATGTTGTGTTTGGGTGAATTTACCCTTTCCTTACTCCGAGATCAGAAAACCAGGAGTGGGTTATGTTTAGCCGGGATGCTGATCAAGCCTCATACCTTGCCCTTACTGCTGCTTGGGCTGCTCATCAGCCGTCAATGGAGAGTGATTTTGGGTTTTTTAGCCGGTGCATTGATCGTGACCTCAGGTTCCATTGCTTTGGCCGGGTTGGATGGGGTTCGCTCGAGCTTCACACTGGCAATTGAGTTCGCCGGACCGCTTATCAAGACTGCACCAACGATGATGAACTGGCGAGCATTGGCGCTCAACCTTTCGACATTGATTCGAGACGATCTGGCCTGGGTGATTGCTACCGCGGGAATGATACTGGTCGCTGTAGCCGCGGTATACCTGTGGCTGAGGAGAAACGATCTTTCGGCTATGGGAAAAATTGTGCTTATCCTTGCTACTTATGCAGGGACATTGACCATTGCCTGGCACTCGCATTTCTACTTGCTGGTTCCCTTGATCCCTTTGCTGGTTTACCTGGATGGTAACAGGGTGCTGTCTCAGAGTGTCCGTAGTGCATGGTTGCTGGGACCACCGGTGTGGTTTATCCTGGTATATCTCCTGGATCCCTCCCGATCACGCAACTACTTCGGTTTGGGTATGCTGGCATTGAGCTTGTTCCTGTTCGCATGGGCAGCTACCTGGTTGGTCCGCGATCGTAAAATTATCGAAACAAAGTTTCAAACATAAGCAAAGGCTCACCACCTGTGAACGAAAAAGTTTCGGGATGCACAGGGTTTTGGATCGTCGTATCCTGTCCATTCTGTGCATCTTGAAATAATATCTGTTATCGGAGGAGCAATTAGATGAGCAATTCATACCAACCGTCGAATAATGTCCGCAGATTACGCGCGCGCCAACTTGGCATCGAGATCGGTAAGCTTAAACCAGGTCAAAAGAACGCTATCACAGATGTACCGGGCGTTCTGGTCGGGCATACCACCCTGATCGAAGGGGAAGGGCAGCTGGATGCAGGCGCCGGGCCGGTGCGCACCGGGGTAACACTGGTCGTTCCGCACGAGAATATCCGCCATGACCCGTTATTTGCCGGCTACCATGTGCTGAACGGCTGCGGGGAGATGACCGGCACGCATTGGATCGCCGAATCCGGGCTGCTTTCTTCGGTCATCGGCATTACCAATACGTTCAGTGTAGGCGTAGTTCACGATGCGCTGATCGATCTGGATAAGAATCCTGTGCTTCCCGTCGTAGGAGAGACCTGGGACGGCTGGCTGAACGATATCCGCGGCATGCACGTCCGAAAAGAGCATGTAGCCGCAGCCTTCGAGTCCGCCAGTTCAGGACCGGTGGCAGAAGGTTGCGTTGGCGGTGGGACGGGGATGATCTGCCATGGCTTCAAAGGCGGCATCGGCACAGCCTCCCGTGTGCTGGCAGATGAGAATGGCGGCTGGGTGGTGGGAGTCCTGGTACAGGCGAATCATGGCGACCGCCTGCAGCTGCGGGTGGACGGCGTGCCGGTGGGCAGGGAGATCACACCTGAGCAGGTACCGCTGCCGTATTCGATGTCCGGTGCATCCTTGATCGGGGGCAGCTCGATAATCGTGGTCGTTGCCACGAATGCTCCCCTACTGCCGCACCAGTGCCGGCGGCTGGCTCAGCGCGCCACGATCGGTGTTGCTCGAGCCGGTGGGTTGGGGGAGAACTCCAGCGGGGATATATTCATCGCCTTCTCTACTGCCAACCGGGGACTTTTCAGCGAAAAGGAACAAGATAAATTGGTCATGGTCGCGATGCTGCCGGACTCCTTGATCGATGCTCTGTTCGAGGCAGTTGCGGACAGCACCGAGGAAGCCATCCTCAATGCGCTGTGCGCGGCCACGACGATGACCGGAGTCGATGGGCGAGTAGTGCATGCGCTGCCGCTGGATCGACTGGTAGAGTTGATGGGAAATGTATAATCGGCTGTCCGAGTATGAGTTTAGAGAGGCGCGTGTGCAGATATGGTTATTTCACTCGTCCTGCTGATTCCTTTATTGAAGCCCAAAGCTGAGAGACCTCCTCACCTAGCGATACAGCAGCTTTATCTACATATCCTTCGTCGATTTCTGCGCTTATTGATGGATCAGCATCAAGATAGAGAAACACCATCATATCGTATATATCGGTTTCATGCTTGCGCGAGCGTCCTTCAGCCCATGCCATCAATTTGCCGATGATTACGTCTTCCTGCCTAGCACACCAAACTTCAAATGGATCAATACCGGGTATTTCTACAGATTGTGTTATCCTGCGTGTGAAAGCCTTAGAATATTTGTCTGTCAGTGGGATTAAATCTGCTTTGTCACCTCGGTTTGTATCGATGATATTAAACATTATCCCCATCGAGATAGAGTTTCTCATCATCTCGGGATCAGCATAATACCGAGGTGGAGGGTAGGCCTCAGCCAAAGCATTTATATGCTTATCATTTAGGTCAACTACAATATCGATATCATAGGTAACTCTAGTGACGCCATAGATAATACCTGCAAATGCCCCAATAATCATATATGGAGCGTCAATACTCTTCAATGTTTGCAGAATATCTACATACAATCCCAGATCAGGAAGGTTTTTGTCTGACATGAGTAGTAGTTTCTAATACTTTGATATTTATTTCTCTTTCGGAAAGGTCAGGGTTAAATTTCTTAATGCGCCCACGGATTAATCCAAGCGCTAGCTCACGAGCTTTCAACATAAGATGAACACGTTTATGTGCTGGAAGCTTTCCCAATAAACGCACATAATCTAAATCAGTTGGACCGAAAATAGAAGAGGAATATTTATCCATTGAGGTTATTATACAATGGTATTTGGTAGAGAGTGTCTGTGAAAAAGCCGGGTCATTGAGAATTGCCGTGACAAGTAGAACATAACCCCTGCACAAGGTGATTCCCAGAGAGCCAAAAAGTCATGTCGACTGATAGAGCTGTGACCGGGTAGGGGTATGGGAAGATTGCTATAGAGTGCAGTAATGCCATGAGGGCAGCATTAATTTGTCCATCTGAGGTACAGCATGAAGGATGATAAGTATCAGTTCCAAGATATCAATGGCAAGCAGGTCGACGTCTTCGTGCGTCGCGATAAGCGCTTGAAGAAATCCTCCCGCTGGGAGCGACAGGTGGACGGCAGCATCTTGCTGCGGATACCATACCGGCTGCCCAAGCGGCAGATTGGGAACCTGCTCGACCAGGTTGCAGTCCAACTGGTGAGCCGGAAGGTGATGGCTGAACAGCGTACCGATGCCGATCTGCAGCTCAGGGCAGAGCTGATCAACAAGAAGTATTTCAGGGGCAAGATACAGTGGCACGCCATCCGCTGGGTGGGGAATATGGAGAAGCGCCTGGGCAGCTGTACGAACGGGGGACCAACGGATGGGCATATCCGCATCAGCGATCGGATGAAGAACTGGCCGCAATGGGTGGTGGATTATGTAATCGCCCACGAGCTGGTGCACCGCCTGCACAACGATCACAGCAAGGAATTTTGGGAGGCACTCACCGATGGATATCCGCTTACCGAGCGGGCTCGCGGCTTTATTAAGGGAGTCGGCTTCCTGGAAAACACACACTTTGAGGAAGCAGAATGATGATGAAAGAAAGAGAACAACCAGATATTTGCGAATAAGGTTCTTATAGGTTGGTTGGAGGGTGCACTAGAAAATGTCAGAGCATGAAGTCACCGAGAATACGGATAATAACCGCTCGTTTGCTGCAAAACTGGAGCACCTTTTCACTACAAGATTGCGAATAGATGGCAGGCGCTACACCCAGGATGAGGTTGTTCAAGGCTGTGATGGGGCACTGACGAGAGTGTACTTATGGAAGCTTCGCACCGGACGGGCTACCAACCCGAGCATGCGGGTGGTCCAGGCTCTGGCGGATTTCTTTAGCGTCGGTGTGGATTACTTCTCCCTGTCGGAAGATGACACGGATACCTCTAGACCACCTGCCATTGGTGATCCAATCGTCCGGCACATGGCTGAGAAATTCTCCCGACTTGACGAGCGAGGTCGCAAGGTGTTCCTGAATCTACTCGATTACGTTCTGTCGTTAAAGTCAGAATCAGGGTCAAAGTAAACCAATACTTGCTTTCCGATACAACTAATATCTCACATTCTCTAAGCATGCTATTCTTCACTTGACCACGATCATCCGAAGGGCTACAATCATAGTGATCAACCCAATATTCAGGACGCACAGCTGGGTGCAACGACTTGCCTTCAGCCCGTTTGTCGTCTCTACGCAGGAGAGTTAAATGAGCGATTTCCTTTTCCGTGGTTCCTTGCCAGACCTTGATCCGCAGCTTTTCGAGCTTACCGAGATCGAAGCCGAGCGGCAGTTCCGAAAGCTGATCCTGATTCCCAGCGAGAGTACTGCGCCGATAGCTGTAAGAGAAGCGCTGGGGAGTGCTTTTCAAAATATATATGCCGAAGGCTATCCCGAAGAATATACCCGCCGGTTGGCTGAGAAGGAGCTGTTCGATTATGACAGCTTCCTGGCGTATTACCGGCGCTATTCCGACCCGCGCTATTACAAGGGCGTGGAATATGCCGATATCGTAGAAGGACTGGCGCGCCGGCGCTGTGCAGAGACCTTTGCTGCCAACGGGGTCAGCGCGGATGACCTGTACGTAAATGTTCAGGCGCTCTCGGGTGGTCCTGCGAATAACGCTGTTTACCACGCGCTGATCAACCCGGGGGACACGATGATGGGCATGAACCTGCTGCATGGCGGGCATCTCTCACACGGCTCGCCGGTCAACCGTTCGGGAAAATATTACAATGCCATCCACTATACGGTTGACCCGGATACCGAGCGAATCGATTACGATCAGGTAGCATCTCTAGCGGCGCAGCACAAACCGAAATTCATTATTGCCGGTTATTCCTCTTACTCCTGGGCGGTGGATTGGGAGCGCTTCAGAGCCATAGCAAACTCGGTGGGCGCATACCTGTTCGCAGATATCGCCCATGTCGCCGGATTGGTCGCCGGAGGTGCATACCCATCTCCGGTCGGTTATGCGGATGTGATCACGTTCACGACCCACAAATCGCTGTGCGGGCCGCGCGGCGCTTGCATCCTGACGACAGATCCGGCCCTGGCGCGCAAGATCGACCGGGCGGTTTTCCCGGGCGAGCAAGGCGGACCGCATGTCAATGTTTTCGCGGCAATGGCGCTGGCTTTCAAGCTGGCTCAGACCGACCAGTTCCGCGATCTGCAGCGGCAGGTGGTGAAGAACAGCATCGCCCTGACCGAGCGCCTCTCCGAGCGTGGGCTGCGCATCCCGTTCGGCGGCACAGACACCCATTTGACCAATGTGGACTGCAGCACAGTTAAGGGCGAGGATGGAGCGACGCTCTCAGGCGACCAGGCCGCGCGCATCCTGGATATCGCCGGGTTGGTCACCAACCGCAACACAATCCCGGGTGATAAATCGGCGCTCTCGCCATCCGGCATCCGCATGGGTACGCCCTGGGTGACCCAGCGTGGTTTGAAGGAAGCTGAGATGGTGCAGGTTGCGGATATCATCGCCGACCTGCTGCTGGGTATGAAACCTTACACGCTGGAAGGCAGGCGTGGCAGCCTCAGCCGGGCGAAGATCGATTTCGACCTCCTGGAAGCAGCCCGCATGCGTGTGCGGGATATCGCCCTCAAGTCAGGCATCGATTTCGAGCCAGACCAGCATGGTTATCCCCATTTCTACTATCTGGATGATATCCCAGCTGAGGGGGATGAGTGGGTGGTTTACGATCTGGAAGGCGAGAAACTCAACCAGTTCCTGGATTATGCGTTTAGCTGCGACCTGGCATCAATCGAGGCTGGCAGCAGCACGCCTACCTGCCTGCACACGCCTGAAGGCACGGTGGAAGGCGTGCTTACGAATGCTTCCGCCAACCAATACCGCCTGAGCGTGCCGGTCCGGTCAGCGGGATTGGCAGCAGCCTGGCTGCGCGACCTTTCCGATGGCTACGTGACTTTCGACGAGGATGATGTCGCGGGCATGGCACTTCTGCGCAAGCTGCCCGGACCTGTTGTGGTGAAGGGGAGCACGGCCAAACCGGTGATAAAAAAATGTGATGATGCGCCTCAGTTGGAGGTGCGCGGCGGCGAGAAGCCGTACTATATTGGCATGCCGGAGAGCAGCGGGCAGCCATTGCCCGGTTTCCAATGGCAGCCGGTAGAACAGCCGCTGCGCAGGACACCCTTGTATGACCTGCATAAAGACCTGGGTGCGAAGATGATCCCCTTTGCTGGCTGGGAGATGCCGGTCTGGTACACATCGGTGATGGAAGAGCATCAGGCAACCCGCCAGGCTGCCGGGCTTTTCGATGTGGCGCATATGGGCGTTTACCAGGTCGAAGGGCTGCACGCTGCTGCTTTCCTGGACAGCGTCTGCGGGAACGATATCAGCGGGCTGGCAGTTGGCGAATCGTGCTATACCCATTTCCTCACTCCGGATGCACAGGTGATCGACGATACACTGGTCTACCGGCGCGGTGTGGAGAAGTTCCTGGTCGTTGTAAACGCATCCAACGATGATAAAGATTGGGCCTGGCTGAATGCGGTACGGGACGGGTCGGTACGGGTGGATAATCACCGCCCTTGGGCGAAAGCCTACGGCAGGCAGGCAATCCTGCGCAACCTGCGCTACCCTAATGCCGGCGAGGATATGCGTGTAGATATCGCCTTGCAGGGACCAAAATCGCGTGAGATCTTGCTTGCCCTGGGCTGCGATGCGCAGACCCGCAAGCGCATCATGGCTCTCAAGCGCACGCAGCTGTGTGATGCACAGGTGGGGGGCTTCGATCTGGTGGTCTCACGTACCGGGTACACCGGAGAGAAGATGGCTTTCGAGCTTTTCGTGCACCCGGATAAAGCAGCCGCTCTCTTCGCTAACCTGCTTCAGGTCGGGCAGATAGCTGGCTTGAAGCCGGTGGGATTGGGGGCGCGCGATTCCCTGCGCACTGAAGCTGGATTGCCGCTCTATGGGCAGGAGATGGGGGCGGGTTCGGGGGAGCAAGGCGAGCCTGATCTGGGGGTTGCCGAGGGCGGTTTTAGCAGTTATGTGAAGACGTATAAGCCGTGGTTTATCGGTCGGGAGGCATACCTGGCTCGGGAAGCAGCCCGCAAAGGAGAGGTGGTGCGCTTCGCCTTCCCGGAGAAAGGTATACGCATGGCACATCATGGCGACCCGGTGCTGGATAAGCGCGGCAAGGTCATCGGTTGGGTAACGAGCTGTGCAATCGACAGCAATGGGACACTGACCGGGCAGGCATATCTTGACCAGAAGAGCTCCGAGCAAGGCACGCCGATTTTCATTTACCAGAGCGCCTCCGACAAGACCGGGAAGGCTCCCTCGGACCTGACCTGGGGCGAGAAAACTACACTCCCAGCGCAGGCCGTGATCGTGAGTAGATTTCCAAAGTAGAGCGGTCGGTGGTCTGCCGTCAGCGGTCAATGATCTGCTATCAGAACCGGAGATTACTAAATGCACACACCCTGGGATCATCGCTATGCACAGCGAACCCAACGTATGGGCAGCTCGGCAATTCGTGAACTGCTCAAGCTGACCGAAAAACCGGATATCATCTCATTTGCCGGGGGGCTGCCCGCGCCGGACGTGTTCCCTGTGGAGCAGTTCCAGGAGGCGTGCAAATGCGTCCTGCAGGATTACGGCGCTCAGGCGCTGCAGTACGGCACGACCGAAGGCTACCTGCCGCTGCGTGACCAGATCGCCAGGCACTCGGCGCGCTACGGGATCGAGGTGACAGCGGATAATATCCTGATCACATCTGGCTCGCAGCAGGCACTTGACCTGCTCGGGAAAATTTTCATCAACCCGGGCGACCGCATCCTGGTCGAATCGCCGACCTATCTCGGCGCACTGCAGGCCTGGAACGCATATGGTGCCGAATACGTCTCCGTGCCGATGGATAAAAGCGGCATGAACACCGATGCTCTGGAAGAAGCGCTGCGCACAGGCCCGAAATTTATCTACGTGCTGCCGAATTTCCAGAATCCCAGCGGGGTAACACTCTCGCTCAGCCGGCGCCAGCGCTTGATCGACCTGGCAGACCAGTACGGGGTGCCGATCATCGAGGATGATCCTTACGGGCAGCTGCGCTATGAGGGCGAGCACCTGCCCTCCGTGGTACTGCTGGACCACCGCTTCCGGGATAAAACCGATGCCGCATTCAGCGGCAACGTCATCTACCTGAGTACCTTCTCCAAGATATTGGCTCCCGGGATCCGCCTGGCCTGGGTGATCGCCCCGCGGGAAGTGATCCAAAAATTGGTACAGGCCAAACAAGGCGCCGATCTGCACACCGCCACCTTCAACCAGATTGTCGCCCACGAGGTCTCACGCGGCGGTTTCCTGGACGAGCATATCCGGCTGATCCGCGATACCTACCGGGAGCGGAGAGATGTGATGCTGGCAGCCATGGACCGCTTCTTCCCACCTGAGGTGGACTGGACCCATCCGGAAGGCGGGCTGTTCTTATGGGGGACGCTGCCTTCCTATCTCAGCTCTGCCGAGGTGCTCAAAGCGGCCGTGGAGCGCAAAGTTGCCTTCGTGCCCGGCGAACCGTTCCACCCCAACGGCGGGGGACATAATACGATGCGCATCAACTTCTCCAACGCCACTCCGGATAAGATCGCCGATGGCATCCGCCGGTTGGGTGAGGTGATCCAGGAACGCATAGGAGCGCCGGTAGGGATCGGGTAGCAAGCAAAAAGTAATGCAATAATTTCCGGTATAGCCGGAAATTATTGCATTATACTGACAGCCTTATTTTATTTCCACCAATTCAACATCGAACACCAGGATGGAGTTCGATGGGACCACGCCACCGATGCTGCGCTCGCCATAGGCCAGCTCTGCGGGGATGATCAGCTTGCGCACCTCCCCGACCTGCATGCCTTCCACACCCTCATCCCAACCCTTGATCACACTGCCTCGCCCGAGGGTAAATTCGAAAGGCGTGCCGCGGTCGACCGAAGAATTGAACTTCTTTCCATCGGTCAGCCAGCCGGTGTAGTGTACCGCGACCGTGTCACCTGCCTGGGCGGCTTGACCGCTGCCGGCTTTCAGCTGCTGGTACTGCAGCCCGGAGTTGGTAGTGATGACTACGATACTTTCTACGGGATCGGCGGGGTTGCTGGCTGGCTGTGGTTCTGCTGGTGTAGAGCCGCCGCGCAAGGCGAAGAACGCCCCTATGGCAACACCAATCAAGATCATTACGACCACCAGTACGATGAGGTTGCGGCGTCCGGAAGCCTGTTCTGCTTTACGCTGTTCGCGCACGGTTTTGGGTGATTGGTCGAGAGACATCTGGAGCTCCTCCGGTGAATAGTTTGTTTATTGCGCGGGTATCAAAGGCAGGTGGACGTGATGGATAACGACTGCGGTCCTCAATGTGGCTTGTGCGGAGATCGACGGGTTGCCGGTAGAGTTGACTGACAGGGCGGCATCTTCCGAAGCGCCTGCAGCAGACCCTGCGGGGATCGAAACCGCTGCACTGATCACCGCGCTCCGCCCGCGAGCCAGGGTTACAATGCCGCCCTGGTAAGCGGATTGCGGAACCACCGAGATCGCAACCGCCCACGTGCCGTCGACCTGCAAGGCGAAGCTATCGGTTATATTGCCGGTATTGGTCAGCAGCAGTGTATGGGTCACAATTGCTCCCGGCAGTCCTTGCCCCTCGCTGATAGCGGGCAGGAGCTGCAGCCCGTGAACGTTCTCCGCGTGTGTGGTCAGGACGGATGAGACCGGGATGATGCCCGGAGTTTGCGAATAAATCGTCGCAGTCACGCTGTCCGCGGCGCCCCCTTCTGCATCCAGGGGTATGAGCACCGATACATAGAACTCCTGCGCCTGACCGGGATTCAGCGGTCCTAGAGCTGTAGGTGCAGCACCGCTCTGCCAGCTGTTACCGCTAAGCTGGATATTATAGCTGTTGATGAGCGGACCGGTATTGGTCACGAGCAAAGTATATGTCACGTACTCACCCGGTAGGGCAGTCAGGCTGCTGACCGTCGGAGTGATCTGGATGCCTGCTTCAGCATAGATATCCACGTAAATTGTGTCTGTCTGGGGGACCGGCATGCCGCAGTTCCAGGCGGAGAACTGGACGGGGAATGGACCGTTGAGCAGGTAAATGTGCTGCAGGTTCAGCGGGTCAGCGCTGGTGCTGCCGGAATCAATATTTCCATCCCCGTAATCGATGGAGTACTGGTAGGGCTTATGGGCTTCGTCCGGTCCGACATCTGCCTGGAAATCGATAGGCGCACCCAGCAAGAGCGTGCCTGTCGTTTGCAATGTCAGGGTGACGGCCGAGACCGGCGTGCATTGCTCCACCACCACCGGGTGGCTGACGGTATCGCTGTCCAGGCTGTTGGTGACCGTCAGCGTGACCGTGTAGGTGCCGCTGGCAGGGTAGGTGTAGTAGGGGTCGCTGAGTGTGGATGTGCCCAATCCATCACCGAAATCCCATGAGTAGTTAAGCGGGTGCGTGCCTTGTGTGAGGTCGGTGAAGCGCACCGGTTGAGATGCAAGCGCCGGACTGCTGTTGGAGAAATCGGCGCTGGGGGCGATGGGTGTGATGCACGCAGGACCGCTGCCATACAGGTGGATGTCGTCGATATGCCAACCGAGGGCCTGGATGCTCTGGTCAGAAAAGAATCGAAATCGTATTCGGGCGCTTGCCTGACCGTCTAGCTGGGGCACGGGAAGGATCTCCTGGCTCCAGACCAGCTGTTGATACTGCGAGTATGAGGCAGCAACACCCCAGGTGCTGCCCCCATTTGTTGAATACTCTACATACCCGTAATCCCAGCCCGGCTCGATATCGTAGATATGCCAGAAGCTTAGAGTTACACCGGTTATATTGCTGAGATCGAAAATCGGAGACGTTATTGAGATATATCTTTCGTTGTCGTACGGTGCACCCGGGCTGTCCGTCCACGAGTGCACCGGACTGTGGGCTGCCTCATTAGTAATCGCCCAAGGGGGCTGCACCGTCCAGCCCAGATTGCCTGACTCGACATCGTCTTGGAAAATGGTGCAGATTGGCTGCAGGAGGAAGTTCTGCTGCACAAGGCTGTTATCCGGCGCGACAATGTTTATAGTACTGGAAACTGTGTATCCCGGCGCCTGGGCGCTCATATCGTATGTTCCGTTGATCACCGTCATGCTGTAGTAACCGCTGGTAGGATCGCTGGTCGTCGAGAATGCTCCGGCACTGATAGAAGCTCCCAGCGGGGCATTGGTCTCGAAATCCCGTACATAGCCTTCTATCATGGGCGAGACATCCGGGTCGATGATGTACAGGAAGGCTGCGCTCACCGGACCCCAGTTGCCGCTCGTATCCCTGCCGCGCACGAATACTATGTGCCGACCCACGCCCAGACTGGCGGTATTGATGACCGCTTGCACGTCTTCGCTGGTGCTATTAAATGCGCCATCGCTGGCGGTCATGGCATGCGCCACCGGTGCCGGGCTGGTCGACCAGGGCGGGACATCGATATAGTATTCTGCGCCGGCAATACTCTGGGTCGGCTCGTTGCCGTTCTGGTTGTTGAAGCGGGTGTCATCCAGGTTTGCGTTGAGTGTAACCGGAGCACCTGCGGGAACGGCTGCCGGGCTCGCGACCACGTTTAGAGCCTCCGGTCCGGCGGGTGTCATGTAGGGGTGCCGGGCAGATTTGGCTGCGTAGAGCAGCGCGGGCAGGTTATCCGGCAGGATGGTGTTCTCGAAGGAGGCACAGTCCTGGAAGAAGCTGGTGCCAATCTCGAAGACGTAAGATGAAAGCCCCAGCCTTCCGTAGGCGAAATCGTCCGTGGCGCCGTCGACATCGTACCAGATATGATGGGCTGGGTCGTAATCGTTGAAAAATGCAAATTTCCTGCCCAGTGTTTGCAGCTCGGCTGCATTCGGCGGCGGGGTGGTGCTGAACCCCCATGGCCACAGTACCAGCCGGCCGTAGCTGTGGATATCCATGAACAGCCCGGTCGCATCGAGCGGTGCCGGAGTGGTCAGGTCATCCGGTCGCTGGTCGGGGAATTCGGCGATGACATAGTTCTGCACCGCCTGGGTCTCTGGCTCGGAGGCAGCGCTGGGTCCGCGGTAGGTCTCATCACACTGGATATTGCTGCCACCGCCGCAGCAGTTCCACTGGAAATTGAAATTACGGTTTAGGTCTGCACCTCGGCTGTTGGTGTTCGAGCAGTAGTTATTGTCCGTGTTTTTTCGCCAGGAAATGCCCGTCTCTGCCATCTTGCGTCCATCCGGGTTGGAGACCAGCAGCAGGTGGATCTCGTGATGGTCCAGCAGCCAGGTGACGTCCGGGTCAACGCCGTAGCTGCTGGCCAGGTGCTCGGCGAAGCGGGTGTTCAGCTCCGCGGTGGCATATTCCCTGGCGTGGATGGCAGTCATGGCGAACAGCTTGGGCTTGGGTCCGGGGATGGCCGCGTTGGTCAGGCGCAGCACCATCAGGTCGTAGCCCGGCAGCCCGCCGGGGGTGACCTTCTCCCAAGAATCGCCGATATCGATCCAGGCAGCCAGATTGGGGTGGTCGGCAACGATCTGGGCCGCGCTGGTGAATGTCTCTTCGACTGTGCGGTAGCAGGGATAACCCGGGATTCCGCTGACCTGCCCGGGGAGCCTGACGCGCGGCTGGAGCAGCTGTGTGGTCAGCTTTTCATCTACCTCCACCCGGAAGCCGAGCCACAGCAGCCACAGGTACTGCTCCCGGTCCACTTCGAGGACGATATAGCCCTGCTCAACGTTAACCTCCCAGGGCTCGATCCGTGCTGCGACATCGGCGACCATCTGCTGGTCTTTATAGTACGCATGCACGACCCACGGTCCGTCGCTCTCGGGCAGGCTGCTGGAATCTTGCTCAGTGGTTGGTAGAGCCAGTCCTTCGGCGGTCCGGCTGGCAGCTGCCAACGCTCCGCTGACAAGTGCCATGCTTAGCAAGACGACTGTGATCACGAGGACCAAACGTGACTTATCCATCTGAGCAATCTCCTCTTCAATTAGCAGAGCAGCCTGTGACTGCTATTACAGCCGCAAGCTTTGTGCGTCGGGTGATTATTGCCCGGTCATGTGGAACCTAGTAGGGGACGGCATTCAGCCGTGATTATGCCATAATTTGAACTGCCGGAAGATCGAATCCCCGATGAACTCGCGGATTATGGAATTATCCGGGATGGGGGCATTCTCTACGGGGAGGAACCATTCCAGGAACGCCAGCAGGCGTTTGGCTTCGATATACTCGGGAGTGCCAAATGGCACCTGGCGCAGCAGCGGCTCTGCCAGCGGTTTTAGCACCGAAAGCTCGTAGACCAGTGCTGAGTTGAACATGATGTCGGCGTTTTCCTGGAAGGGGAAGATGTAGCGCTTCTCTCCACGGCGGACCGACTCCCAGCGTGCAATGGTGGTTTTCGCCGGGTAGCCGCGCTCGCGGGCATCGCGCACGATACGCCGCAGCAAACGGGTGTCGGTTGTGGAGACGCGGTTGTGCCGGTCAAGGTTGAGCTGGGTCAGGGCGGAGGCGTACACCCGGAAGGTCTGTCCGGTTGGCAGCCCAACCACCAGGGCAGGGTTCAACCCATGGATGCCTTCCAGAATGAGGATCTCATTAGCCCTCAGCTGCACCGTCTCACCTGGGCTGCTGGTGCCGCTGATGAAATCGAAGCGCGGCAAATGGACAGTTTCGCCGGCGATCAGTTGACGAATATTCTCAGAAAGCCGCTGGCAGTCGAGCGCATCGATTGATTCGAAATTCAGCTCTCCGTTCTCATCCAGGGGAGTCCGGTTCCGATCGACAAAGTAATTGTCCATCTCAAGTGGGAAGGGCGAGATCCCCCTGGCTAACAATGCCACCGATAGACGCTTGGAAAATGTCGTCTTTCCGGATGACGAGGGTCCGGCAACCAGGATCAAGCGCAGGGTGTCGCTGCGCTCGGCGATCATGCCTGCAATCTCGGATACCCGCTGTTCGTGGAGCGCCTCAGAGACCAGGATGATATCGCTGATGCGGTCTGATTTGATGACATCGTTGAGCGCCCCAGCACTCGATATCCCCAACCGCTGCAGCCAATCCCCATATAGGCGGAAAGTGTTGAGCAGGGTGGTATATTCAGGCAGGGGCAGCAGTTGGGTTGGAGCGTGGCGGCGGGGGAAGCGCAAGGTGAAACCGCCGTTGGTCGGCGTCAGCCCGAACCAGCGTAAATAGCCGGTGGATGGCACCATGTATCCATGATGGTAGTCCAGGTGTCCGGCGAGCTCGTACATGGTCAGATAATCTTTGCTGCGATGGGCTACAAGGCGAACCTTATCCTCATAGCCAGCGCGGCGAAAATACTCGACGGCTTCCTGGATCGGCATCTGTTGGCGCCGGAAAGGCAGGTCATCCGCCACCAGACTGCGCATGCGCGTTTCGACTCGCTCTAGCTCTTCCTCATTAAGCGGGTCCCTGCCGGAAACCTGACAGTAGTAGCCGCCGGAGGAAACAGAGTGGTCGATGGTCAAAACTGCGCCGGGGAATTCTTCGCTGAATGCAATTTCCAGAAGGAAGGTCAGCGACCGGCGGTAGAAGCGCATCCCATCGGCATCTCCCATGGTTACCGGGCGGACCCTGGCATCCATCTTAATCGGATACGTGAGCTCGCGCAGCTCGCCGTTGATGACTGCCCCGATGATTGGGGGCAGGTCGCTGTCTTCCAGTATCTTCAGCAGCTCCCCTACACAGATGCCGCGCGGCCCAGAGATGGCGCGGCCATCCGGTAAGTGGATCTCCACTGTCGCTCTTGGCTCTACGAACTGGATTGGTTGAGTATTTCGATCTAGCATGTCTGCTTCCCGCCCGCGGAATTGTAACATAACGGGGGTGAGAGGCAGCCTTACACATTTATCAAATATATAGAACTGCGCCATTTCTTCTGGATGCATGAACTTTCAACTGCATTTATAATACAGGTATGGCTGGGTCACAGAGTCGTAAGATCATTAAAGTTGTCCATAAATACAGCTTAGGGGAAGAACCGAAAGCATCTGAGTTCTGGCGCACTCAGTCCTACCAGGCTCGGTTGGAGGCGTTGGAGCAGCTAAGGCAGGAATACCACCAATTGAAGTACAATGCTCAACCGCGATTTCAAAGAGTTTATAAAATCATTAAACGATAACGGAGTGCGTTATCTTGTCGTAGGTGGATATGCGGTTGCATTGCATGGACACCCACGATACACAAAGGAAATCGATATTTGGATTGATTTGAGCTTGGACAACTCAGATAGAAAAATCGATGCCTTGAATCAGTTTTATCGATCTGGAAAATTTAAAGAAGAATAAGGCAGCAACAGGCAGGGCACAAGATCAAGCAGATCTTGAAAACTTAGAATAGAGTAAATCCCTGGATCCAGTTAGCATTGACCCAATCGCAGATTTTGCGACTGGGTCAATGTTTTCCTACGAAAGTCTACTCCAAGCTCTCAACCCCACAGCACAGCACCAGCTCCTTGGCCGCTTTGACTTCGTCCATTCGGCCGTATGGGGTGGTATGCGGGGCGCCGGTGAGCGTTTCCGGCTCGGTGTGCGCCTCCGCGGCGATCTTGATCATTGCCTCCGCGAAGGCATCCAGGGTTTGCAGGCTCTCCGTCTCGGTAGGCTCGATCATCAAGGATTCAGGCACGATCAGCGGGAAGTAGTTGGTCGGCGGGTGGAAGCCATAATCCATCAGCCGCTTGGAAATATCCAGCGCGTGGATGCCGGGGGCATCGCTCCAGCGTCCTTCGGCAACAAACTCGTGCATACAAACCCGGTCGATCGGTACATGGTAGGTATCTTTAAGCGTGCGCGCAAGTAATTGGCGTTGAGCACAGCATAGTCGGCAATCTGGCGCAGTCCTTCTCTGCCATGCATGCGCATATAGGTGTAGGCGCGTACCATCATCCCGAAGTGGCCGTTGAACGCCTTCACGCGCCCAATGCTCTTCAGCGGCTGAGCATATCCGTAGAGCGGTGGGACCTCCTCGTCACCCTCTTCGAGGATGCCAACCAGCGGACCAGGCAGGAAGTCCACCAGGTGGGCGGCAACACCTACAGGTCCTGAACCCGGGCCGCCGCCGCCGTGAGGTGTGGAGAAGGTCTTGTGCAGGTTGTAATGCAGCACATCAAAGCCAAGGTCGCCGGGGCGCACGATGCCCAACAGGGCATTCATATTGGCTCCATCGCCATAGATCAATCCGCCTGCTTGATGGACCATATCGATGACCTTCTCTACGTTCTCATCGAACAGACCCAGCGTGTTGGGATTGGTCAGCATCAGCCCGGCAAGAGTCTCGTCGCATTCCGCGCGCAGCGCCTCCAGGTCGACATTGCCGCGCGCATCGGACTTCAGCTCCACCACCTGCATGCCGCTCATCGCAGACGTAGCAGGGTTGGTGCCATGCGCCGAATCAGGGATCAGGAATTTTACCCGCTGCAGCTCGCCATTCGCTTCGTGGTAAGCGCGGATGATCAGCACGCCGGTCAGCTCCCCCTGAGCACCAGCAGCAGGCTGCAGGGTGACACCGGCAAATCCACCGATCTCCTTGAGCCACTCTTGCAGTTCGTACATCAATGCCAGGCTGCCCTGTACCGTCTCGATGGGCTGCAGGGGATGGGCGAGGGCAAAACCGGCCAGTCGTGCAGTCTCTTCGTTAACCTTGGGGTTGTATTTCATCGTACAGGAGCCCAACGGATAGAACCCGTTATCGATGGAGTGGTTGAGCTGTGATAGGCGGGTGAAATGGCGGATGACATCCGGTTCGTACACTTCTGGCAGCGGAAGAACTTTACGCACCAGCCCTTCTGGCAGGGGTGAGGTTGGCACATCCGGCTCGGGAAAGCGGAAGCCAATTCGATCCCGGATAGACAGTTCGCACAGCAACGGTTCAGTCATTGGATACCTCCGCAAGTGCTCTGACCAGCACATCGATCTCTTCCTTGGGGTTCATCTCGGTCACCGCGATCAGCATATGGTTTTTCAGCTGCGGGTAATCCCCAGACAGGTCGTAGCCTCCCAGGATACCGTTATCGAGCAGGTAATAATTGATCTCTTCGACCGGCGCCGGGCACTCGCAGGACGAACTCGTGGAAAAAGGGTGCCTGTGACCAGAGGCTGAAGCCAGGCAGTTTCGACAGCTCACGTGCAGCGTAGTGCGCTTTGTGGTAGCAGAGCTCGCTCACCTGCCGTAATCCATGCTTACCGAGCAGGCTGAGATAGATTGTGGCTGCCAGTGCCATCAAACCCTGGTTGGTGCAGATATTCGAGGTGGCTTTCTCGCGGCGGATGTGCTGCTCGCGGGCGGTCAGGGTGAGGACGTATGCGCGCTGTCCGCGGCTGTCGACCGTCTCGCCCACCAGCCGTCCGGCCATCTTGCGCACATATTCCTTGCGGGTGGCGAAGATCCCCAGGTACGGACCGCCGTAGGAGAGCGGTATACCCAGCGGCTGCCCCTCTCCGGTGACGATATCGGCACCGAACTCACCGGGTGATTTGAGCAGACCTAATGCCATCGGGTTGACTGCAACGGCTAACAAGGCTCCCGCGTTATGGGTTACCTCAGCCAGTGGACCCAGGTCGAATACCCTTCCAAAGAAGTCTGGATATTGTACGATCACCAGAGCGGTCTGGTTATCGATCAGCGGGAAGAGCGCCTGTGTTCCGGCTTTGATATCCGTATCCTCACCCACGAATTGAAGGTCACTGCCGTGATTGTAGGTATGGATTGTCTGGCGATAATGCGGGTGCAGGGCAGGGGAGACGACGATTTTTGTGCGCTTGCCGCGGAAATTCGCATAGGCCAAGGTGACAGCTTCGGCAACTGCGGTTGCCCCATCATAGTGCGAGGCATTGCTGACGTCCATTCCGGTCAGGGCGGTGATCAGGCTCTGGTAGTCGTAAATGGCCTGTAACGTCCCCTGAGAGATCTCCGGTTGGTATGGTGTATAGGCAGTATAGAACTCGCCCCTCCGGAGAAGTGAATCGACAGCCGCCGGGAATGTAATGGTTGTACGCACCGGCCCCGAGGAAAGCAGATCAGGTCCTGAGCGGTGTCATTCGCCCAGGCAAGGCCCTGCAGCTCTGCCAGCGCTTCCATCTCAGTAAGTGCGGTTGGCAGATTCAAATCGGGGAAGCGATGGGCTGCGGGCACATCCTGGAATAAATCTTCAATGCTATCCGTCCCGATGACCCGCAGCATTGCTTCCACTTCTGCTGGTGTGTGGGGAAAATACATGGCTGTATTACTCCTCTTCCTGGATTTTCTGCTGGTAGGCTGCTGGAGCAAGCAGCACATCCAGTTCTGATGCATCGCTGATCTCGATTTGCACCATCCAGGCATCACCGTAGGGGTCGCTGTTCACGATCTCCGGTGTGTCTGGCAGCTCTTCATTGATCGCGCTGACCATCTTCCACTCACCGGTAAATAAACGTCTGCTGCAGCTTTGACCGATTCAAGCGTGGCACAGCTATCACCCTTCGAGACTTCATCGCCGACATCAACCAGGATCTCAACATAGACGATATCCGAGAGCTGGTCCTGGGCGTAATCTGTGATACCAATCGTACCGGTTTCACCTTCGACCCTGATCCATTCATCATTTTCCGTGTATTTCAAATCGCCGGGTACGTTCATGGCATAATCTCCTTCTTGTCGGGTAAGTATGGATTGAGAATGTAGTTCTGAACCTGTCCGAAAAAAGCCAAGGCGCACGCGTAGATTGCGTGCGCCTCTGTCTGGTACCTGAGAGATTCGAGCCAGCCGGGCTGGCTTTTGCCCCGTCGGTGTTTGCTGTTCGAGCAAAACTTTCCAGAGGGTGCCAGATACTGGGTCCTTTTACCTGAGAGTTTCATCCGTGCATGTTGTCTGCCGGATTTGCACCTTCGGTGCCTCGGCTTGCCGGACCTGTTGTTTCAGGTCTGGCAAGCCGGGGACTCTCCCCAGCTCCTACCAAATTGTATAACAAATTTTAAGTGGGAGTGGGGTAAAAGTCAAGTTAATCACTCACGATTAATTTCAGGACGGTCCAGGGCTGCCCTCTTCTGGCATAACCCAATCGCTTACCAGCCAGTATCGGAAATCGTCGCCTTGCGCGGTCTGGACTGCGCCAACCACACCATACACGGCAGCTGCGAATGGGATCACGCTGACCAGGACAGCAATCGGTGCCAGGCAGCATCCAACGAGCAAAAGCATGAGCGGAATTGTTATCACCCACAATATCGCGGCCAGTGCACCCGCGCCAACGAAAAAGACCAGCTGGAATACGAACGATTGCATAGCCTGGTACGCCACATAGCGTGAACGGTCTTTGAAGACCAGATAGATAATCAGAGCAATGATCGGACCCAGGAAGCCTGTGAACAGGTTCAGCAGGACGCTGAGATGGGAGACCATGGCCCAGCTGCGGGCAGATGAAGCGGAGAGAGGTTCCGGTGCTGGTGCCGGACCAGGCAGCTGCGCCGGTGCAGCGCTCCCTTCTGGCAATGCAGCTCCGGTCTGTTCACCGGCATTCTCATCCATTACGGTCTCTTCTTCATTCGACATTTCCTCAGGGTTGCTTTGTTCTGCATCTTTCGGTTTGTCTTCCATAGCTTCCTTTCTCCATCTTCTAATGAAATTAATGGTGTGCCCGGTGGCCCTGCTGTACGAAGTATCCAGATTGGATTATATCCAACCCATATTTAGGAGAAACCGGGTCAGCAGGGGGATCTCAAACATTTCTCCTCGATATGCCTTGATGCCTAAGTATACCGAATATATGATGATAAATGGGAATAAGCAGATCCCAACTCCCAGGGCTGTCAAGACGATCCAGCTCACCCCCCAGGCGAGCGCCTGGATGGCGTGGTATCTCAGGAATGGGCTGATCTTCTGGTCGCGCATGAAGAGCAGCATGAATAAGGAGATCCAAGGGGCTAGTATATAGACGATTAGAGCCCATAATCTGTCATCGCCGGCTTCAGATTCAATCACGGGATTGGACATCACAACAATTTCTCCAAAGGGTATTGAAGGGCTTAGCATCATCTCCCTGGTCGCAGATAGATGCCGCGGCTGGGAGGATTGAGTCTGTCTATTGGTAATAACCCCCAAACCCTCACCGGGTTGCATTAAATTCTGATTATATAATCACTTTCGGTGCTCGCCACGGGTAATTGATCTGTGGAGTTACTCAGAATGTACTTTCGAAGAGATTAGCTCAAATATTCCAGGTGATGATGAATAGGAGCGTAAATAACGTGCTGACAATCAGCTGGCGTATTCCGATCAAAGTAGGTTTGACCCCGACTGCCGGGTGGGTAGCGCCCCAGATGCTCTCCCCCCACTGCAGAGCGTATGGGATGAAAAGAAGCGCAGGCAGGATGTTTACAATCGAAAGTGCCACGACAGCCGCAAAGTTGAAGGATGTATACATCAAAGCGCGGCGTGCCATACGCAGCTGCTCACCCCTTGCAGGAGCTTGCTTGAGCTCACGCTGTTCCAGGCGCAGATATGCATAGACAATCGATGCGGCTGATTGGAACCAGGTCAGGAGGAACAGCCACCAGCCTGTTATGTCCGGGCTGCCGGTAGCGACCCAGTAGGCTGCTGGGGCTGCCAGGGCTAATACCCCGCTGCCAACGATTTCAACGCCGACCTGGCGGCGCTCGGCTCGCCTGCTGATGAGCACCAGGTGCCAGATGAAAACGGGTATCCCAGGCAAAGCCAGGATGAGCAGGTAGCCATATCCTTGTACGACCAGACCCAGCAAGGCGAGCAGGGCGATGCCCCCATATACGAGCATCCAAAACCGTGCTGCCGGCAGGTCACGGCGTGAGCGGCGACCGCTGTAGGCTTTGATCGCAATCGTCACCGGCTGGCGGATCAGGAAGGCAGCCATCACCCCTACAACCAGATACAGCGAAGCGATCGACCAGCTTGCTCCTGCGAATAGGCCGATCAGCAGCGGGCTGAGGACGAATACCCAGGCTCCATGCTCACCCGGCAATGCAATATGGCGTTTGAAATATGTTCTGAGAAAATCACTGGGCATACAAGCCCAGATTATAACGGAATTAATTCCCGATCCAGCGGCATGTAACACACCTCACAATTTCCTCAAACTGCGCAGCTCCCCCTTTATGGATCACCTAAAGATGCCGCGAGATTCGACCTGGTATCCGGGGAAAATGTCCGATGTACGGTCGTTGTTCAGCCGTTTCGCGCATAATTCACCCAGGATATCGCGGTAATCGATTGATGCAGCCAGGTCTCCTGGTCCGATCAGCTGCCCATCGGAGAGACCCGGCCAGCGGGCGTGCACTTCTCCACCCCGCAGATTTCCGCCCATCAGCAGAATCAGACCACCATGCCCGTGATCGGTACCCAGGCTGCCGTTTTCCCTGGCTCTGCGACCGAATTCTGTCATCACCACGATGCTGAGCTTGCCAAGATGGTCATACAGGTCTGTGTATATGGCCCCCAGCCCATCTGATAGCTCCCTGATCATTCCTGCCATCAACCCCGTGCTGCCCCCCTGGGCAAAGTGCGTATCCCAGCCGCCCAGGTCGATAGCTGCAACTTCCAGTCCCGCCTGAGCTTTTACCAGCATGGCTACCTGCCGCAGTCCCAAGCCGAATTCGCCCTCGGGATAAGTCGCACCTCGAGCAGGCTCGTAGCGCGCAGGCTGCAGCTTTTGCAGGATGTCAACAATCTCCAGGGTCTCTCTTCCCTGAAGATCGAGCGAATTTTGACCCGAGTAAAGAGATGCCAGCAGAGATCGCATCTGGACTGCTTGGTTGGCATCTCCACCCAGATGGAAGTCGGTTATCGAACGGAAGGAAGAGACCGCAACTGGTCCACGCAGGCTGCGGGGTAGAAGCTTTCCCACCCCAACTGCCCGCAGAGGAGAGAGGTTATTGGTGTCCAGCGTCGCCAGGTGGCGAGCTATCCAGCCAGAAGCCGGCCCGCGTTCATCATTCACGCCGCGCTCCATCAACTCCATGGCGACGAAGTGACTGCGCGATTCATCCGGCGCACCACAGGCATGCACCACCGCGAGGTGCTTCGACTCCCAGGCAGGCATAAGACCGTTCATCGCTGGATGCATGCCGAAGAACCCATCCAGATCGATCGCCCTTTCCCGCGCGATGGATCGGTTGTCGTCTGGTCTCGGGATACCGAGCGTAGGCCGCAACTGATAATATGCTGATTCTCCATGCGGCACGATCATATTCAGTGCATCTGCAGCCCCGCGCAAGAAGACCACCAGCAGCACATCTCCTGCCGTCTGAGATTGGTAGGGAGAGAATGCAAGGCGCGGCATCCAACTCTCAAACTCACAAAGGCAGCTGCTGGACAGGTCCGTTTTAGTGATCAGATTGATTCCTTTGTCCATCGTGGTTATCCTTCGCTCCTAGCGCCATTGGAATGCCGGGGAAGCCAGCAAACCAGAGATTAATAGAGGTGTATTGTCCATAACTTCAGATCCGGTGCTCTCCAGCGCCTCAAGCAAGCGCGCGTGTGTTCCATCCCCCAGTGTTCTCCCCAAGATCAAGCTGCACAAGTAGTCCAACTGTGCCTGGGTAGAACGACCGCTGCTCTCTGCCGTTATGCGATCAAACGGGACTATTACTCCGGACAGCTCATCCGAAGCCAGGGCAATGGCAAACTGCCAGCGAGGCATCAGGTTGCCAGCCCAGGCCTCAACGTAATCGGGATAGCCATCCGGAGTCGGCCAGGAGAAATGCAGCTGCCCCATGCGCGCCAGGAAATCCAGGATTGCCTGGCTGTTCACAATCCTAGCGTCCAGACAGCGCAGCGCGGAGACGACAAAATTTACCGGACGCTTGTATTTGGCCTGCATATAGCGGGTGCCATCCAGCAAAACGGTTCGTGCAACACGCTTGATATCCCCGTTGGTGTCAAGGAAAACTTTTGCCCCTCGATCTACAAGCTCTGCGGGAGGATCATCCGCGATATATCGCTGTGCTAGTTTATAGGCAATGAATCTGGCTGTGTTGGGATGCGAAGCCAGCATATCGATCACCGATTCTGCCTCTTGCTGACCAGCTGGGCGGATCTCCATCCCCAGCACTGTCTTCGTCCCAAGGTCGTGGATATCCGTGTTGAATGTAAATTCACCCCGCCAGAAGCGCTCCTTCACTGTCCAGCCTGTAAGGCAGCGCGCCAGCTCCATGACATCTTGTTGGGTATAGCCGCCTTGCACGCTGAGTGTGTGCAGCTCCAACAGCTCGCGGGCGTAGTTCTCGTTAGGTGTGCCCTTGGTATTGGATTGGTTATCCAGGTAAACCAGCATGGCCGGCGAATGTGCCGAGGCGTACAGCAGGTCGCTGAATTTCCCCAATGCATTCCGGCGGATTACCTGGCGGTCGTCAACAGTCTTCAAGAAAAAGCAGTCGCCTTTATCCGTGCTGATGTTGAAGTGGTCGCTCCAGAATTCAACCAGCGTCTCGAATAGCTGGCGGCGGCTGTAGACTTGCCGCAGCAGGGTCGCCTGCCGCAGCTCATCCGGCACCATCCGGCGGTCTTGTTCATCGAAGATCTTGTCGCTAAGATCGACCAGGTCGGCTGCATCCATGCCGATGGTTGAGAACTGCCGCAGGCGGAGAACGGTCTCAAGATCTTCGATTGATTCGTAATCCAGCTGCTCTTCGATCCAGTTCTCCAGACCGATCTGGTAGGCGTAGAGCCGCTCTTCCAATCTTGGTCCAAAAGTCATCCGGTTGAGCACCTGATACTGCCAGTATGGCAGCCGGGCGATCTCCTGCGTGTCAACCTCCTGCGAGGGGGCGAAAGTCTCGGAAATATTCTTGCCCAGGGATGCGTAAACCGGGGCACATGCCGAAAGGGCACCACCTGCCGAGAGGATGCCGACCAGGCGGAGAAAATCTCGCCGGCTGATACTGGTGGAGGATGGACGGTCTGGTGCCATGGGCCTGCGCTGATTGGGCTGATGTCCAGTCATCTGTCGGTCTCGAATAGTCAGACCTGAGAAGGGGATAAGCCGTCGGCAGTCTGTTTCAGGTCTTCGGAACTCAGCTTCTTTGCCTTCTTGTTCGGCATCCAGCGCAGCAAGGCGAAAACGGCAGCCCCAAGACTGGTAATGATCGTGATGGGGATGATGAGGAACCACCCGATCACCGGGAACGCCGCAGCCAGTTCCAGGATGACCGCGCTGCGAATGTACTCGCCGGCTGGCAATCTATCGTCTTCACTGCGACCGTAGAGCCTGCGTCCAAGCTCTGATGTCAAACCAGCCGCCCCGGAGAGTGCGCCTGCCAGAACGAGGGCAAGAAGGGACCAGCCGACAAGTTTTGCAGCTCCACTTGGTGCGGAGATGAGCATAAATGCTGGCAGGCCGAAGATCAAGGCGGTAAGGATGCCCATCCAGAAACATCTCCAGGGAGTGATGCTCAATCGAATCCGGGCGCGCTCAATATTATTGGGAAAAAGCAGCCACCAGGCGGTTAGCATCCCTGGAAAGGAGATGCCTAAAAACAATAAAATGCCGAAGATTGCGAATACGTCTGCCATGGTCATGCCTCCTTGTAAAATCGGATCTCATTAGCCTGTGTTGGATAGTCTATCCGCTATACAGGCATGCAGGATGAAATGTTGCACGACCGGGCTGGATCAGGAGAAAACTATTGAGCCTGGAGGGAATAAACAAACACCCTCGGGCAAGGGTGTTTGATAAGGGAGCAGTGTGTTGAAAAAGAATAGGCTGGCGTTATTGACGGGGTCTCTTACACTTGCGATCAGTACTCAGCTCACGGCTTTCTTCACAAGCGCGCTGATCCTTGCCTCTTCAGTAGAGGTCAGCTCCTTCAGCGCGAAGGAGGTCGGCCACATGGCGCCTTCGTCGAGGTTTGCTGTGTCGTTGAAGCCGAACGTCGCATACCTGGCGTTGAACTTCTGCGCGCTTTGGAAGAAGCAGACCACCTTGCCGTCCTTGGCATAAGCAGGCATCCCGTACCAGGTTTTTGGCCATAGGTCCGGCGCGTTGGCTGTGATGATCGTATGGATCCGCGTGGCCATGGAGCGATCCGGTTCCGACATTTCGGCAATCTTCGCCAACAGGTCGCTTTCCCCTTCCGCCTTGTTTTTCTTGGCGCGTGCTTCCGCCTTCAGCTCTTTGGTGCGCTCCTTCATCGCAGCTTGTTCATCGTCCGTGAACCCCGCGGTCTTTTGGGTATCCTTCTTTGGACTCATAGAAGCCTCCTTAAATTGATGAAGTCAGGTTTTCACCCTCTAAAAATGGGTGGACGATATATTTTAGAACATTAATTCTAGATAGTCAAGGTGGAATTTGTCCGAATTTTCGATCACCAGATGCCTAAACCAAGTCTGCAGATGATCTTCTGCTTGGGCAGATCGTATAAATTCCTAGCTGCTCCCCTCCAGTGATCCCCCCCGGTGTGAGAAAAGGCTGAGGATAAAAGCTCCCAGGCTGGTCAGGAGAACGTAAACCAGCAAGCCGAACCAGCCGATGAATGGCAGCGCACAAGCCAGGCTGACGATTGCCGTTCCTAGGAAAGTCTTCCCCAGTGAGCCGCGATCAGGGACCAGCCTCCCGCCAAGCAGCTGTATAAAACCTGATAGGCCAATACTGATGATCACCCCGAACGCCAGAAGGAGAATTAAAGCTGGCAGTGTAAATATTTCGACACCAGTCCAGTTGGCCAGCGCGAAAAAGAACAGGATGATAGCGCTGATGAAGACCGCATTTACCAATCCAATAAGCAGCGCCATGCCTGGCATTTCTTCGAGGATTTGAGCAGCAGAATTTACTCTGGCGGGGAACAGCACGCGGATAACGGCGACATAAGCCGCCAGGGAGAGGATTGTCAGCGTTCCGATCAGCAGAATTTGGATAATTTCAGCCATGCGCACCTCCGCAGCATGAAGTCCGAATTTATTCGTTGTTCGTTTGCCGGCGTAGCAGCAAACCGTTGGCGGTAAGCCAGAATGCGCCGGTCGCCGCCAGAATTGCAAGGGCGGCATAAAGGCTCAAACTGGCAGGCCAGAACTGATACAGGTTTCTCACTCCAGCGGTAAGAGAGGACCATGTATTCTCAGCTCCTGTTGCGAGGAGGCTGGTTGCCTGAGATAGGTAGACCATAAACGAAGAATAGAAATCAGGCATGGCCGGTACCACCAACCTATCCCATTGCCCGGGGAATAGAAACCCCAGCGTGAGCACGATAAGGACCATGCCGAGCAGGAACTGCACGCTCAGGATGAGACGCGCGGTACGGTTGAACGGCATAAGACCTGGTTCGTCAATTGCAGTTGAGCGCCTGATGGTGGCAAGAACGCCGGGCACAAGGTCTAGTAGGAGATCTGGCTGCGGCATTTGTTCCAGCATATCGAACAAATTCCGGTTGCGTTCTATCTTCCGAGCACATTCACTGCACACTTCAAGATGCTGATCGACACTTGAGCGCTCGTCATGGGATAGCTCTCCATCCAGGTATGCATGCAGCTGGATTTCTTCTGGGTGAGTAAGGTCAGTCATGTGGTTCATCCCCGGTGCAAGGGTGACTCATCCAATCGATCAGGCTCGCCTGGCTCTGACAGCAATTCGTCAGCCAGCATTTTCCGGCCGCGATACAGGTGGCTTTTCACGTCACTGAGAGGGATGCCGAGTGTTTCCGATATTTCATTGTAACTCAGCTCTTGAAAATGCCGCAGTTCGATCACGACTCGGTATCTTGCTGGCAGGTACATCAAGGCATGCTGGATCGCTCGAAACTGCTCGTGCCGCTCATGGATGGTTTCCGGCAGTCGCTCAACCCGACCGACTTGTTTGCTTGCCTCATATTCAATAGGCAATTCGTTTTGTTTATTAGACTGCAGGTAGTTGTAACACAGGTTCGAGGCGATACGGCGGATCCATGGGCTAAAAGGTCGTGCCCGGTCGAAAGTGTGTATTCGTTCGTAGGCACGTATGAATGTGTCTTGAGCCAAATCTTCTGCCTCCTGGCGGACGCCCAGCAGCCTGTAGCAAACCCAATAAACAAACTCCTGGTGGATGCGTACCAGGTCACCGAACGCATCCGTATCCCCAAGGAATACCCGGTCTATCAGGCCTTGCTCATTGACGTCTACCATCCCTCATACATAATACAGGAAAACTGGCAAATTGTCGCGCATTAGTAGAGACCTGTCAGAGACGTAATGTTTGGCATGGATAACCTCATGTATAATTAGTGATACCTATGATGGGGTTATTATCTATTTAACGCGCAACCAGCAGCTTTACATTTAAACCTGGTGGTGGGTGTCTGTCGTAACGAATACTGACCGAAATGGAAAAGAACGATAGCGAAATAAGAATTCGAAAAGGGACCGGTCCGCTTGGTGTCTGCCCCTATTTGGGGGTTCAAGATGACCCTGCAACCCATTTTGCCTGGGCGAAACCCGGGCATTTCTGCTATCGTGTGCGCCCTCCGCAGGCAATCAATGTCAGCCACCAGGAAAACAGCTGCATGAATGGACGCTACCCGACCTGCCAGGTTTACCCGGCTTCTTTCAAGGGACCGCTTCCCTCAGAAATTCGGGATGACAACTACACAGATTGGGGGACGCGGGCTGCGGTAATTAAGACCTCGATAACCAATATTGGCACATCACAGCGGGATACAATCCCGGTCGAAAAATCGACGGCTCGATTTGGGGTGGACCTGTCTGCATTGCGTGATCAGGCAGACTTTGTCGAAGAAGAAGAAGTCGCAGCCACACCGTGGTGGTCAAGCCGGAGAGGGAAGGTCATACTGATTGCTCTGATCGTACTGCCCATCCTCCTGCTGAGCACCTGGGCGATCATATACACAACCAGAGCATCTGAAAATAGTCCTCCTACCGAGCCCGTTCCCCAGACGGCCGATCTCACCGCAACCTGGCAGGCCGCTCTGGCGCTGCTCCCCAGTGCTACAGCATCGCCCACAGAGCTCCCTTCGCCGACACCGGAACCGACCTCAACACCCAGCCCAACGGCGACTGAGATTCCTGCTACAGCTTCACCGACGGCTGAAGTTCTTCCTAGTGATACACCGGGACCCTCGCCAACCAGTACTGTGACTGTGCCAGCTCTGACCTGTGAGGATATTGAGGCTTACACCGTGGAAATGGTTGATGGCCCGATCCTGACCCCAGAACCGGGGTATGTATACGGTACCGGGAAGCCACTGCCGCCGATTCGCTCTACCTGGGTGATCCGCAATACGGGGGGGTGTACTTGGGATGAGATCCTGCTCATCTCGCGCACCAGCCAGCGGCTGTTGAGCCCATTCCTGCGAGTAAATGGGCAGCTGATTATCCCCTATACGAACGCAGAATACTCGATTGCTCCCGGGGAGCAGGTCGAGATTTTATTAGGATTTACTACCTCTGTCGCTCGCAGCATTCGCAGTGATTGGGGGCTGGTGATCAACGGATTCAACCTGGATAGCCAACCATTATTATCACTGGATGTGCATAACTGGGTCATCAATGGGCAGCCTACATCCAACACGCCCATAGATGATGGGTCGCCGTCCAAGCCGCCTGATCCAGAGCCACCCTCCACCCGGCCCTGACGAGTATTTTGACCCGTGATGGGCCTCCCTGCAGGGGGGAATCTGATAATTGAATAGAGCCATCTGCATAAAATTGGAGAAAAGTCATGTCACGAGTTCAATTTGCCAGCTTCTCTCGGTTCTTGAAAGCAATGCTGCGACTAATTGCTGCAATTGGTATCGTGATAGGAATATCTGGGGCAAGTTCCCAACCTGCACGGGCAGTGATCGACGCATCGGTCAATACTCCAGAGGATAAAACCGCAGTTCCTCCCAGCCTTTTTGGCGTTGAGATGTACCATATCACCTCCACCTACGGAGTCAGCCAGATGGCTATCGCCGGGGCATATTGGGCGCGACCTGAGGGAGTATACTGGTCTAGGGTGCAGCCAGTAGAAGGGCAGCCCCCAGACTGGAATGCCCTGGCTGGATTAGACCAGGAACTGGCAAACGCTCAAGCTGAAGGTATGCAGGTGATCATGGTAGTGCGCAGCGCCCCGGATTGGGCACAAAGTATTCCGGGAGTATCGTGCGGCCCGATAGCACAGGCCAAACTGGCTGCATTTGGCGATTTTCTGTTCCAACTGGTGAACCGCTATAAGGACAGGGTCACGTACTGGGAGATGTGGAATGAGCCGGATGTTGACCCAGATCTGGTTCCGCCGGACAGCCCGTTCGGTTGTTGGGGAGATGAGGACGACGAGTTTTATGGTGGCGGTTATTACGCCGAGATGCTCAAAGCCGCCTATCCGCGCATCAAGCAGGCTGATCCGAATGCTCAGGTGCTGTTAGGCGGTCTGTTGATGGACTGCGATCCATTTAATTATTGCCCGAATCAGAAGTCGGCTAAATTCCTGACAGGCGTTTTGCAGAATGATGGCGGCAGCTATTTCGACGGCGTCAGCTACCATGCATTCGATTTTTATCTGGGTGAATCAGGCAAATACTTCAATGACAAATGGCTGTCATCCTGGGATACGACAGGACCGGTAAGCTTAGCAAAGGCTGACTATCTCCGGTCTGTGCTGACATCTGCCGGTTATCCGGACAAATACCTGCTCAATACGGAAGCAGCCGTCTTCTGCAGCACTGGCTGTGATGCTGTTTACGAAACGACCAAGGCTTACTATCTGGCACAATCTTACAGCAGTGCCTTCGACAGCGGGGTTCAGGCGAATGTATGGTTTGCGTCGCGTTCAGGATACAGAAATACCGATCTGTTGAACAGCGATTTAACTCCCAAACCGGCATACTATGCTTACCAGTTTGCACAATCGAAACTGCACTCGGCTGAGTACATTGGAAGACTGCGCAGCTATCCAGGTATCACGGGATATGAATTTCGGCGTGCTGACTGCCCGAATGCCGGTGCATTTTGCCGTCTCTGGGTGATTTGGTCGCTGGATGGATCTGACCATATCATTGAGCTGCCCGAACTCTCCATATGCAGTGTACGGGGTGGATGGAACCAGTCTGGGAGCCAACCTGACCATGACTGTCACTCTGGAACCGAAATACGTCGAACTGCCGCCGGAATTTCGTGTGCGAATGCCGGTCACAGCGATGGAATATCGCAAACTGCAAAATGGCGACTTCGAGGCTGGAATGGATGGTTGGATAGCCTCATCTGGTGGGCAAGAAGGGCTGGGCTACAGTCTTGTCTCCAGCAATCCGACATCCCCTATTCCGGATCCGGATATCCCCATCGGCAGCCAGTCTATGCTGCTGGGGAAAACTAATTACCCGTGCAGCTCGACCGGCGTACCTCTGGGCAACGCATCGGTGGAACAGACATTCAGCGTCCCCGATCTTCCAAGTGGCACTCCGCTTACTTTAGATTTCTCTTACGTGATCTATACCCAGGATGGAAATGCAAGCTCGCAATACGACCGCTTTGAAGTATACCTCGATGATGGCAGCGGCCCAATGCTGGTTTATTGGGACGGCAAACTCGATTCTTCAGTAAGCTGCAGCAAATGGTATCGGATACCGGATTCGGGCTGGAACCAGGCCAGTATCGACCTCTTGCTGCCGGTCGATTTCCGGGGTAAAACGATTACTGTTACATTTATGAATTGGAACCGGTTCGATCATTGGTACAACACAATGACTTATTTGGACGATGTGAATATCCATGCCGGTCCTTGATCGGATGGTCATGTCCATAAAGATGGATGGAGTCCGGCAGTTGCGGACTCCATTTTTCAATTATCCGGTTTGTAAGTCGATTTTATTGTCAGCATATCTCCGTAGCTGACTGCTAGCTCAGTTTTCCTATCTGGGAAGTCTTTGTCTGGGCGGATTGATCTGAATCGTGGGATGGTATCCATGGCCTGCCGGTCGCGACGGCGGGGGAGATCAGCGTTCAACTGCTGCGGGGAAATCTGGTAGGTTGCGATGGGGTCTTGATTATTGTTCCACAAGATCAGCTGCTCAGGGCCCGAATTGGTCAGATGATCCACGCCGGCTCCTGTCAGCAGCTCCAGTATTGCGCGCAGGTGTGATTCTTCCAGGATGGGCTTGAAAGCTGCCAGTACGGTGGGGTCAGCGATGATTGCTGCTGCATTGGCATGTACTGCTTGTTTGGTATAGCTCGCCAGGTGGAACGCCCTCAATAAGGATCGTAACTTCTCATTACGGTTATCTTCGCGGAACAGCAAGCTGCCATCGGCAATCGTGATCTCGACATCCAGAGATTCGTAGGGGGTGAGTACGATGCCAGATATGGTCAACTGGTGACTATGGGGATGATATTTGGCGTCTGCATTCACTTCTTTATTATCCCGCCTCACAACGACGCGATCTGGATTTGTGATGCTTTGGAACACCAGGTCGTATTCGCGCCTGGCAGGCAGTGTGCTAGGATCACCTTCTGCAGTATGGATCTGAAATGATTGCTTTCTGTGTGACCACTTCTGCGTGAAGCGCGTAATCGCATATAGGTCCTGGGTATAAGCTTTGGTCTCGCCATCATCTTCGAATAATTCGAATTCATTGTCAGCGCCGGGGAAGATGTGGATGGTCATTTTTGTTGGATTGTCGATCCCTCCCCCGGACGGCAGGTCTGCCAGCGGGATGATCGCGCCGCTGCGGGCGAATATCGGAATGTCATCCAACCCTCCATAAACCGCCTGCCAGCTGTCGCCTTCCATATGCTCCCCATCGAAGAAATCAAACCATTCGCTTGGTGGAAACCAGACTACCTGGCGGCTGAGGCGGGTATCGGCATCTCGAGGAGAGGTGAAGGGTGCTGCCATCAGCTCGCTGCCAAACATATACTGGTTCGGGCAGCAGTATGCCTGGTCCATATCGGGATGCAGGTAATACATCGGACGGATGGGTGAGATACCCTGCTTGTGGTTTTTCCATGCCATGCTGTAGAGGTAGGGGATGAGGGCATGGCGAAGCTGCATCGCCTGCCGGGTGATCCGGAGCACTTCTGCATCATAGCCCCAAGGACGCCGCTCATGGAAGGGGTTGTTGGTGCTGTGCAGGCGGAAGATTGGGCTGAATACCCCGTACTGCACCCAACGGGTGTACAACTCCGGGCTTTCGATGCCGCCCATATGCCCGCCGATGTCGTGGCTCCACCACCCATATCCGACGTTGGCAGCGGTAGCCGTGAAGTATGGCTGGAAAGCCAGGGAGTCCCAGGTGATGTAAGCGTCCCCGGAGAAGCCGATCGGGTAGCGGTGGTTTCCCAGACCGCCCCAGCGGGAGAAGATGAACGGGCGGTGGTCGCTGCGACCGCTGTCTTGAAAGTGGAGATGGTTGATCCACCACAGTAGGTTCAGTCCGGGGGTCCTGACCGGGTTGCCCTGCTGCCAATCTATCCACCAGAAATCGATCCCCATTTCTTCTTGAGGGTGATGCAAGAGCTCGAAGTAAGCCTGCACGAAACGCGGGTCTTCTGGGTCGAAACTTACCGGCTGTTTCACCTTTGGATCGATCCCCAGAGCATGTGCCATCTCAGGGTACATCTCTTCATGGGGGTGAATCCCTTCGGCTGGGTGGATGTTGAGCGATTTCTTGAGACCCATCTCCCCCAGCCGGGCAAGGAATTTCTGCGGATCGGGAAATAACCCCCGGTTCCAGGTATACCCTGTCCATCCACTGCACTGGTTGCCAGTGTCAATCAGGTGCCAATCCATATCGATGATGCAGACAGAGAGAGGGATCTGATGCTCGTTGAATTCCTGCATGAGCTGGATGAGCTCATCCTGCGTGTATGCCCAATATCGGCTCCACCAGTTGCCGAGCGCCCATCTCGGCAGGATGGGTACATGTCCAGCGATTTTGGAGAAATCCGAGAGACATTCCTGGTAGGCATGACCATAGCCAAAGAAATACAGGTCAAATGTGTCTGGTGCGGACTCCCGTGGCACCACCCAGCCATCTCTATCGAACACCAGCCCGTGGGTATCATCCACGACAGTCCATCCGAGTCGAGAGATCAATCCCGGCTCGATTGGTATCTGCCCATCGATATTATCCAGGGTGCGTGCCGTGCCGCCAAGGTTTCCGCTGTCTGGGGTTCCAAAGCGCCAGACGCTACCAGTCGACTTGTTTTGAATTGAGAGTGTGCTCGAGTCGAAGGGTTCTCCTGATGCATACTTGAGGGTGAGATGTTCAGTATGGATCTCTAGCCCCTCTCCCTTGTGATCGACAAAGTAATCGGGGACTGGCTGATTGCGATGCCAGAATGTCTGGCTCGGCCGGTCTTCGAATGTTCCGTTGGGGTTGTACTCCATACGGATCAAGCGAGAGGTCAATACGGTAAAGCGAGCCTCGTCGGCAGTAACGACTGCCTGCGGATTTGCAGTGGGGTTTGTAGTTGGATTGAAATGTTGGGGTAGTGTAGTCATCGTATCATGTGCTTTTCTTAGGTACAGGCTGATTTGATCTAATTATCTGTGTCCGGGATTATGCCCCTTGACATAGATCGCTTATCTGGTGACAATAGCGCTGTTCTATACGTGTATTATATAAGCAATTATCTTACTCAGGAGTCAACGATGGCAAATCTATTCTTCCCAACAGATTTTTTTTGGGGTGCGGCCACTTCTGCATACCAGATTGAAGGGGCGTGGAACGAAGATGGCAAGGGCGAATTTATATGGGACCGCTTCACCCATTCACTCGGCAAAATCCTGAATTCGGAGACTGGGGACGAAGCATGCGATCATTACCATCTCTGGCAGGATGATATCGAAGTTATGAAGGAAATCGGTCTCAATGCGTACCGGTTCTCCATCGCCTGGACGAGGGTGCTGCCAGAGGGCCGCGGCAGCGTCAACCAGGCAGGGATCGATTTTTACAGCCGCCTTGTGGACAGACTTCTTGATGCCGGCATTCAGCCATTCGTTACCCTATACCACTGGGATTTGCCGCAGATGCTTCAGGATGAGGGTGGATGGCCAGTGCGCTCAACCGCAGAGGCTTTTGCAGAATTTGCTGGGATCATCAGTGAGCGCTTGGGTGATCGGGTTGAACATTGGATCACGCATAATGAGATGACCGTTACAGCATATATGGGGCACCAGCAGGGCATTTTCGCGCCAGGTATGCAAGACTGGTGTCAATCTCTGCATGCCACGCACCATCTGTTGCTTTCCCATGGGCTGGCAGTCCAGGCAGTCCGTGCGAACAATTCGCAAAACAAAGTCGGGATGGTGATCGATCCGATCCCTTCTGAGCCTGCCACCGGCGATGTGGTGGATTATGATGCCTATCGCTGGTTCGATGGCTATCATAATCGTTGGTTCCTTGACCCCATCTATGGGCGGGGATACCCTGCTGACATCCTGCAGGATCATATACGGCTTGGGCATCTACCTGAAGACGGGTTAACTTGTATTCTGGATGGTGATATGGAGTCTATCGCCACACCAACAGACTTTATCGGCTTAAACTATTACCGCCGGGGGATCGTATCTAGAGTAGCACCTACCAATGTCGGTGAGCCTGTGCCTCAGGAAGCCGATGAAAATCACACCGAGATGGGCTGGGAGATCTACCCGCAGGGTTTGTACAACCTGATCATGCAGGTCTATCTGGAGTATCGACCGAAGGCGATATTTATCAGTGAGAATGGCGCCAGCTACTCAGATGCGCCCGGAGCTGATGGGCAGGTACATGATAAGCGGCGTATCGATTATCTGCAGAACCACTTCGCGGCGGCGCACCAGGCAGTTCAGCATGGTGTGCCGGTTAAAGGATATTTTGTCTGGTCATTGCTGGATAACTTCGAGTGGGCGCAGGGATATTCACAGCGCTTCGGCATTGTGTGGGTTGATTTCAAGACCCAACAACGCATCCTGAAGGACAGCGCACTTTGGTATAGAAGGGTAATTACTGGTAATTTTGTGGAGAAATGAATTTTATAGATATTTATGGTAGAATTTGCGCTTATTGCCGAAAGACTGCTTGTGAGAACTGTTAATACTGTCAGCAGCGGTTGACTCTTAAATTCTCATGTGCTATAGTTGGGTTGCTCGAATAACAGGGAGGATGTGAACGAAAGAAATTGACTTTACTGATATACATTACTGTAGTATTACTGTAACAAAATCGATGTGGAGGCGTTGACTCGATAGGCCGATTGTTTGGTCGCTGCAGCCGTCGGGGAGCCAATAGCGAAACCGGCCACTGTGGTCGGTTTTTGCCTGATACACGATTTACGTCTTGATTGGGGGAAGCCAAGCGAGACCACATAAGCGGGCAGTTTGGTTTAATTTGTTGTTGGTCATCGTCAAGGATTATCGTCCTGGGATATTTATCGGAATGTCTTGTAGGGATCTGTTTATCTTATTACACTCTTAGACGAAGGGGAAGTACTTGGCAGATCGTTGGTATGTGCTGTCATGCACACAACGTAAAGAGCGTGTGATCTACCACCAACTACATGATCGAGGTTATGAAGTTTACTATCCCTATTTTAATTATCAAGACTCAAAACCCGAACATGCTGAAGATCGAGCCGTATTTTCCCGGGTACCTGTTCATCAAAGTAGATCTGGAGCAAGTAGCCTCATCGACATTCCAGTGGATGCCGATGACTGAAGGATTGGTTACTTCGGCGGACAGCCCGTTATACGTGCCTGATCGAATTATCAAGGCCATTCATCGAAGCTTGTGGAAGATCAATTCCACTGTTTTGGGCGTACCATTTGAAATAAGCATTGGACTGCAAGATGAAAGTGAGTTGGATAGCATCGCCGGGAATGGGGATATATTCAACCAGCAAGTCTCTGGTTCTGACCGTTCCCAATTGTTATATCGATACCTGCAATTTGTGAGCCAGGCAATAGAATAAACAGGCTTACAAAAACTAAATCATTCCGTTTCAGATGCCCGGTAAGGCTGAAGAAAAGGTTTGTGTCATATCAGGGGGAGTTGCCGGCATCGGAGTCGATGTCGGAAGCGCGGAGCATGCTTCGGACCCAGTCAACACAAGCATAACCATATTAAGTATTATTCGAGGGTAATTATTATGACTACTCTATCTGTTGTGATTCCTGCATATAATGAAGAAAGTGGTATAGCCGATATATCACATCGTGTATTGGCTGTAAGAGAATCTCTCATCGATGCGGGAATTGCGGATCTCGAGCTGATCATAGTCGACGATGGATCGCGTGATCGTACTGTCGAGATTGCTGGAGGTATCCCTGGTGTCCGTCTTATCCAGCACAGCGTTAACCGTGGGTATGGCGCAGCTCTAAAGACCGGGTTTGCACATGCAGAAGGAGAATTGATCGGTTTCCTGGATGCGGATGGCACCTATCCACCAGAGTATTTCCCCCAATTATGTGAAGCTGCAATTAATGGCAGCGAACTGGTCATTGGTTCGCGCATGGCGGGTGAAGACAGCCAGATGCCGGTGACGAGACGAATAGGTAACCTCTTCTTTGCAGGTTTGCTTAGCATTGTAGGGCGACAGAAGGTATCTGATAGCGCCAGCGGGATGCGGGTGTTCAAGAAAGAGATCCTGGACCGTATATATCCGCTGCCGGACGGATTGAACCTGACCCCCGTTATGAGCACTCGAGCTATCCACGAGGGAGTAACGATGGCAGAGGTTCCCATCCCATACAGTGAGCGGGTAGGGCGTTCGAAGCTAAGTGTCGTGCGAGATGGCTCGATATTTTTGCAATCCATCATTTGGACTGTCCTGATGTACAACCCGGTCCGTATCCTGGGGCTTATTGGAATGGGAGGTGTGCTAATTGCATTTCTATCCGGCTTGGGTTTGGTATTAGCTCGGACCAGCGGCATAACTTCCCTCGGACCCTGGGGTGTAACAGCACTCTATTTTGGCATGGTCTCTGGGGTTGTTGGTATAAGCCTGTTCGCATTAGGTACCACCTTCAATTATCTCGTATCGTTATTCTACAAACAGCCGATCCGCCAGGGGTTGTTTGGTAAACCGGTTTTCAAAACTCCCTTGGAACGCCAATTCGGTTGGATGGGTGGGTTAGGTATGATTACCGGTGTATTGATCGGGTTGATGAGTATGCTGCTCGGTCTGAATGGTTGGGATATCTCCCGCCTGTGGTTGTACTTATTTGGTAGCGCCATGTTCATATTGATCGGTATTCAGTTAGTGATTTTCTGGTTGTTGATGAGCGTATTAGACGAACTTAGCCAGCGTGACCAAATGGTCCAGAAAGATTTAGTCGCCCATTAGCAGAATCCCATCTTACCCTCTGAAAAATTCACAATAAAAATGAAGAAAACAATCAGGTATTACGCAAGAATATTCACGTACATATTAATACTGTGGATGCCGCTCTGCATCTCGCAAACCGGCGTGGTTAAGGTTAGCGCACAGAGTTCTGATGATCCATGGTCGATGCCTGTTAATTTATCAAAATCCGGAGGGACGTCTAGTCCCCTAATCATTATTGACCCATCAGACACTATGCACGTGGTTTGGGAGGATAATTTTTACGGGACAATCTACTCACACTTTGTGAATAATCTGTGGTCCGAACCGCTGCCTTTGACATTCCCATTCTCAAATCCTATACCTGGTCGGCCAGGTGGTGGACAGGGGAGCATAAATAACCCTCCAGTTTTTGTGGCTGATAGTGCTGGGGTAGTGTACGCTTTTTGGAACGATTTAAATGACGAGCTGTTTGTAAGCAGTGTGGCTTCCGAATTTTTTGGAATTCCGGGCAGCTGGAGTCCAGCCGTACAATTGGCCGAGTTTGCTCTCGATTTCGATATTGTTGTCGATGAGCAGGGATCTTTGCACGTAGCTTACGTACGTGCTCTGGACAGCCTGGATTTTCCCTCAGGTGTGTATTATCGTAATTCACTGGACGGCGGGCTCAGTTGGAGTGTGGCAGAAGTCGTTTATCTTACACCTTATTTCCGGTCGCTGACTCCATCAGCAGCAAATGTGGATATTGAATACAATGCAGATTTTGGTTCTGGTGACCTGTATCTCGTATGGGATAACCAACCTAGGAAGCAGGTATTATTCTCCCGTTCCCAGGATGGAGGTGCTACCTGGGATAATTCCCAGGTAATCGCCAATCCATCAGAATCATCGCCCACCATCAACCCACTCAATATTAGAGTAAAAGAATATGCTGGCGGCATCCTATTGCTCTGGCAGAGTGGAGATCCAGCTGTAAGCTGCATCCAGTACTTCCAGACTTCTATGGACAGCGGCTTCACATGGAGCGAGCCACTGGCAATGCTCCAGGACATATCCGGCTGCCCACAAGAGCAATCATTCTTACTGCATGACGATTTGCTGATTCTTATGACGGCAATCCAAGGGCAGGTCTACTTGCTTGCCTGGGATAAAAACGAGTGGAGCTTACCTCAATTACAGCGTACACTGAGTGGATTTGAAGATCCCGAGACATTCTCTCGGGTCGTGTTTGATTGTAGGAAGCCGGTAATGGATCAGGCAGGCAACCTGGTAGTGGTGGGATGTGATACCGGAGCGGGTGCTGATATTTGGCTGACACGTCGTCAACTCGGGGACATCAACCTATGGTTCCCTCTGGCATCAGTCTGGAACACAGGCGATCCTCTCGCACAATCTACCGCACTCATTTCGTCACCGATACCATTGTATGACTCTAAGGGACGCCAACACCTTTTCTGGATTCAACAGGATATAGCAGGCGCCGGCAGTGGGCAGGCGCTGGACGCTATTTTCTATTCCCGTTCGGATAATGGCGAATGGACGCGACCAAATGCGATTCTACGGTCGCCGGTGGGGGTTACACATCAGCCCTCTGCAGCAATCGACGCCAATGATAATCTGTATATTGCATGGGCTGGTGGGCAGTCGGGTGAGATATATTTCAGCCGTGCATCTGCCGATCGTGCAAGCAGTCCATCGGAATGGGTGATGGCGATCACTCTTCCAATGGTTCAGCAAGTCGGCAGTTCGCCTGATATACATGTCTCTTCCAACGGTACGTTGTATGTGATATATGCTGTGCCATTGAATGAACAACGTGGTGTGTATCTGACCCGGTCGTCTGATAGTGGATTCATTTGGTCTGAACCGGTACTGGTGTTCGATGCTGCCTTAGCCGGTTGGGATATGGTAGACAGACCGCATTTGTCCGTCGAGGGAGATGTTCTACTGAATGCAATATTTAGTAAGGTGTCTCTGGCAGGCGGAACCAGTTCAAGAGGTTTATATGCAACCCGCTCTTCTGATGATGGGGGTACCTGGGCGGATCCATACGCGATCATCGAGCGACCAGAGAGTTGGAGTGAACTGCTGGGCGGTGCCAACGGCGCCTTACATCGTGCCTGGATAGATACGACCAGCAGCAGCCCTGTATTTCAGCATCAGGTATCTTATGACCAGGGTGTGAATTGGAGTCTTCCAGCAAGTGTCTCAACCGTTGGCACCGCGGTAGGAGCTCCGGCGTTGACAGGCGATCCCTCAGGGCAGCTGCATTTGCTCCAGGGAGTTCAGGATTCGAGCCAGCGATTGAATATCCGTACCTGGCGTTGGGATGGCAGCCGGTGGTTAACCGATGAAGCGTTAGATCTCAGTGACCAAATAGACCTGATGGTTGGCGAAGTCTCTGCATCCATATCCAATGCAGGGGAGTTTTCCGTGGTGTATAGTGGGTCAGATTCGAGTCAGGACCCCAATCTCGGTGTTTATATACTGGGCTCTGCGCAGCGCGTAGTTGAATTTACTGACCCGGTTGCCCTAGCCACTCCTCCGGCGCTGCCGCAGGTGACTGAAACCCCTACGCCTATTGAAACCCTCGTTCCATCCCCAACAGCAACGATAGCTTTTCCTACAGTCTTTCCATCTGGTAATGGTGCTCAACCAGCGGCAGCAACTAGCCCTGTAAATGGACTTATTGTTGCCGCTGTGCTGGCAGGATTGGTCGCCCTGATAGTCTTCATAGTTAGTGTGCTCCGACTTCGGACAAGGTAATATCTTAAGATGCTGTAACTGCTCAATCGTATTTTCGTTGTTAACATTATAGACTGGGGGTAAAACTCAATGAATAATCTAAAAGTGGGGGTAATCGGTGTGGGTCGCATGGGGTCGCGCCATTGCAGAGTGTTCTCAAATATGCGCAAAGTACAGTTAGCAGGTGTATATGACAATGATGCTGCGATTAGCGAATCGATAGCCCGCCAATATGAAGTCGCGAATTTCTTCAGTTATGAAGAATTGTTAGACCAGGTGGACGCGGTCAGTATAGCCACGCCGACAGATGTACATTACGAACAGGTGATGATGGCGATCGACCGAGGAGTTCATGTCCTGGTTGAAAAGCCAATCACGAATAATTTGGATGAGGCTTCGGCTATCATCAACGCCCTGGACGGGTCCCACCTCGTCCTTCAGGTTGGACACATTGAACGATTTAATCCCGCCTATATAGAATTAAAAAAAGTTCTGGAAAATCTCACACCAATAGCTATTAATTTCTATCGACTCAGCCCGTTCAAAGGCAGCAATCTGGATGTCGATGTGATTTTAGATTTAATGATCCATGATACAAATTTGTTCTACGATCTATTTCATGAACAACCCAGCCGGATCGAAGCATTCGGCACAAGTGTATTCAGCAGCTACATCGATCACGCGCAAGCAACATTGTGTTTGGGTGGGGGTGGGATCGTTTCTCTCACGGCATCACGTGTTACCGAACATAAAGTACGGTTGATTGAGGTAATTGCCAGAGATGCGTATGTCCGGTGTGACCTGCTTAATAAAAACGTGTCAATTCGCCGTTCGACGGTTGGAAAATATATCAGCAATTCGCATCCTGCTGTTAAATATCATCAGGAATCCATCGTTGAATGGATAAACGTACCCACATTCGAGCCGCTCTATCTACAACAGCAGCATTTTATAGAGTGTATTTTAAATAACACTGAACCAGCAGTTTCGGCTGAGGATGGTTATGCAGCCATGGACCTGGCATTAAAAGTTCAAGCGCGTGTCCTGGCGAATACCCCTGTAATGAGTGCGGTCTAAGCTGACCGGATTGTTATTATTGAAGATATGGACTTGTCAATCATCGTACCTTGTTATAACGAGGCAGAAAATATTCCCCTGCTGATGGACGAGTTATTGCCCATCCTCCGGGATTTGCCGTCACATAGCGGATTGGCGGCAAATAACTTGGAAGTGATATTCGTAGACGATGGCAGTCAGGATAATACCTACCCGCTGCTGCGAGAGGTAATCCTCGATAAATCGGTTTCCATGATGGCATTCAAGCTTGAACGCCATCATGGAAACCAGGGTTTAGGTGCTGCACTCAGGACGGGGTTTAGCGTGGCTGATGGGGAAGTGATCATCACCGTTGATAGTGATGGCACATATAAGTATTCAGAGATCCCGGCATTGCTATCCTTCTTGACACCTGATATCGATATAGTCACAGCCTCACCATATCATCCATCTGGGGGAGTAGCCGGGGTGCCGCCAAGTCGTTTACTACTAAGTCGTGGGTCATCGTTGATCTACAAGAGGCTGCTGGACAGTACGATACACACCTATACCAGCCTGTTCCGGGCTTACCGGTCTAAGGTGATCCGATCAGTTCCATTCGGATCAGATGGATTTTTAGCTGGAACAGAACTAATGGTCAAAGCGATGCTCCAGGGCTATCAGGTGGCGGAATTTCCGACAGTCCTCCACCGGCGCCAGTATGGTGTATCAAAAGCCAAGATAGCTCGCACTATTCTGGCTCATCTCGGTTTCCAGGGGCAGCTTCTGCTGCACCGGCTGCATATTTCCAATATGATCGAGCCGAAACCAGACCAGATCGGTAATCTGTATGATTCAACGGGGTAGATAGATTAGAACATGAAGATTGTTTCTATCGTTGGTGCGAGACCGGAATTCATCCAGGCAATGCCGGTGAGTCATGCTTTGCGTATATCGCATATGGAAGTACTGGTTCATACCGGTCAGCACTACGATTACGAGATGTCACAAGCTTTTTTTGATGAGCTAGATGTCCCCAGCCCTGATTACAACCTGGGTGTTGGCTCCGGTTCTCAGGCTGACCAAACCGCTCGGATCCTGGTTCTTATGGAACAAGTCTTGCAGACCGAGAGTCCCGATCTTGTAATCGTTCGAGGTGATACGAATTCAACACTGGCGAGCGCTTTGGCAACCAGTAAGCTACAGATCCCCACTGCTCATATCGAGGCTGGCGAGCGGAGTTACGACCGCCGTATGCCTGAAGAAGTGAACCGGGTCGTGACCGATGCTTTATCCGACCTGCACCTTTGCGCCAGTCGACATGCGGTGAAGAACCTCTCAGCCGAGGGTATCTTTAGATCGGTTCATTGGGTTGGCGATGTAATGTTGGATGCAATGCTTAAGATGATGCCAATTGCTCGTCGGACTTCTAAGGTGAGAGATAGATTGGGATTGAGGCCAGGGGGCTATTCATTAGTCACCCTACACAGGGCAGCCAATACTGACAGCCTGCATCGGTTGGCGAATATTGTCAGCGGTTTGAACCAGGCCAATGAAACAATTATTTTCCCTGTTCATCCAAGGACCAGAAAGGCTTTGGCACAGATCGATGAAAGCTTCGCAAAACATGTCAGAGTGATTGACCCGGTCGGCTACCTGGATATGATCATGCTGGAGGAAGGCGCCAGACTGATCGCCACAGATTCAGGAGGGGTACAAAGAGAGGCATATTTCCTGGGTATTCCTTGTCTGACTCTACGTGATGAGACTGAATGGGTGGAGACGGTCGATGCGGGTTGGAATACTTTGATAGGGGTTGAGCCGGAAGCGATCCTCGATGCATGGTCAAATTTCGCTCCGCCTGTCACACGTCCCCTGATCTTCGGCGAAGGGGATGCTGGCGAAAAGATCGCAGGGATAGTCTCTACAGCAGATGTTGAATTTGGAAAAATGCAGGAAACCTGGACTGCTGAAGATCACCAGAATATTTCTCTAGCCCGGTCAATGCCATGAATGCAGCGATTATCGGCGGTGGGATCATGGGCATCAGTCTTGGGTATTATTTATCCAGGCAGGGTGTAAACGTGGAAATATTCGAAGCATCGCCCATCCTGGGTGGTCTTGCCGGCCCGCTCACGCTAGATGATGGGACTGAAGTGGATCGCTTCTACCATGCTATTCTTTCGAGTGACAACCATCTGCGGGAGCTTTGTGAGGAACTGGGCATCGCCGATCAGCTGAGGTTCAATGAGACCCGAATGGGTTTTTTCTACCAGGGCGAAATCCATTCCATGAATAATATCCTGGAGTTTTTCCGCTTTCCTCCTTTGGGCTGGGTAGATCGATTCCGTCTTGGTTTGACCGTCCTGGTTGCGCAGTTCATTAAAGATTGGCATGCATTAGAGAAAATCAGCGTTAAGGAATGGCTGGTACGTTGGAGCGGTCAAAATACCTACCAGAATATCTGGCGCCCCCTGCTAAAAGCCAAGTTTGATGGTGGGTTTGATGATGTGCCGGCGACATATATTTGGTCGCGGTTGGTCAGGATGAAATCAACCCGCGGCGGGGCGAATCAGAAGGAAGAATCTGGGCATTTAATCGGTGGTTATATTGTGTTGATCAACGAGATGGTCAGGCATATCCAGGCTAATGGTGGCAGGATCAACCTGAATTCATCTGTCCAGGAAATATTGATCGAAGGGTCAGCTGCCACAGGTGTGCGTATCGGTGGAGACGAATGTATTTACGATGTTGTGGTCTCAACTGTCCAATCGCCCATCTTCTCCCGATTGATCCAAGGTGCAGATCCTGTATATGTTGATTTCTTAAACCGGTCAGATTATCTTGGGATTATCGTCCCGCTGCTTGTGCTAGACAAGCCATTATCCGGGTATTGGACGCTGAATATCACCGACGATAAGATACCCTTCACGGGTGTGATCGAGACAACATCATATATCGATCCGGAATTTGTTGGTGGTCACCATCTGGTATACCTGCCCAAATACACTGCTCCGGGAAGCCCGCTGCAAAGAAAGACAGACGATGAGATAAGGGAGATTTGGATTGGTTATTTGGAGGAGATGTTCCCAGATTTTGACCGTTCATGGATCCGCTATTTCCTGGTTAATCGAGAAAAATTTGTTGAACCGCTGCATGGTATCGGCGAGACAGATTTGATCCCAGGAATCGAGACCCCGGTAAAGAATCTTTATCTGGCGACGACATCTCAGATTTATCCGACCCTCACAAACGGAGAATCTGTAACCAGGCATGCTCGCCAGGCTTCGGAAATTATCATGAACACCACTAAGCGCAGCCCTCAACACGTCGTGATGGAGTAGGGAGATATGCCTGATCCCTTTTCTTCGGAAAAAGTAGTCATATTTGGGGCAGGAGGCTTTGCCCGATTGGCATACGCATACCTTACCAAGGATAGCCCGTATCATGTCGTTGCCTTCACGGTGCACAGCCGGTACCAACGCGAAATCAACCCTGCTTGACCTCGAGGTAGTTCCGTTCGAGGAGATTACTTCTAGGTATCCTCCGGATGAATACCAATTGTTTATCGCGATTGGGTATGAGCAGGTAAACCGTGCTCGCGCTGGAGTGTATGACGAGTGCAAACAAACCGGGTATAGCATGATCAGCTATATCAGCTCGCGGGCAACCTCGTTTGGTGATTTATCGATGGGGGAAAATGTTTTTATCTTCGAGAACAATTCCATCCATCCATTTGTCACGATCGGCAATGATGTAATCATTGGGAGTGGGAATCAAATTGGTCACGACACTGTCATCGAAGATCACTGCTTCCTGGCTGGTCATGTGATGCTCCCGGGTTATACACACATTGGAGCTTATAGCTTTCTGGGTGCGAACTCAACATTCCGCGATGGAATTAATATTGGTGCAGGAACAGTAGTTGGAGCCGGTGCAGTGATATTGAAGGACACGAAACCCGGCGAGGTATATATTGCGGATGCGACAAAACCAGCACCGATTACCAGCGCCACGATGGGGAAATTAATGCATTCGCCTTATTTCCGAACTAAATCAGGCGAGGAGAAAGAATAAGGGGGTATCTATCGTTATGCAAAGCCGGTCGCCAAAGGGGCCAATCGATATATTTACAACCTGTCCCCAATCAAGTAGGGTGGACAAAAATGTGTATCTTAAGCAAGTTCGTGATATTGCGTATTGGAGCGAGAAATACGGATGCAAGGGGATCCTGATCTATACAGATAATTCCCTGGTTGATCCCTGGTTGGTGGCTCAAGTCGTTATAGAAAACACCAATTCTCTATTTCCGTTGGTTGCTGTACAGCCAGTATACCGGCATCCTTATACTGTAGCTAAGATGGTTTCTACATTTGCATATTTATACGATCGGCGTATATTCTTAAACATGGTGGCTGGGGGCTTCGTCAATGATTTGCGCGCTCTTAATGACTACACACCCCATGATACACGTTATACTCGCCTTGTAGAGTACACCAAAATTATTAAAAACCTGTTGGCAGGCGATGCTCCGGTCAGCTTCGACGGCGAGTTCTATAATGTGAATAATTTGAAACTTACACCACAAATCCCGGATGAGCTAGAACCAGGGATATTTCTGTCCGGATCGTCAGATGCCGGTTTGGCTGCTGCCAGGGCTCTAAATGCGACTGCAATTATGTATCCTAAACCAGTTGATGAATATGCACAATCATATTCTCATTTAGATGGGGGGTTTGGGATCCGGATCGGTATCATAGCCCGGGAGTGTGAAGAGACTGCCTGGGCGGTAGCTCATGATAGATTTCCAGTCGACCGTGCGGGTCAGCTTACGCATGAATTGGCAATGAAAACCAGCGATTCTGAATGGCACAAACAGCTATCTGGGCTTGCCAGAGAAGCAGAATTAGAACTAAATCCATACTGGTTGATCCCTTTCGAAAACTACAAAACATTCTGCCCATACCTGGTTGGCAGCTATGAAAGGGTGGCTGGTGAGCTGCGCGGTTATATTGAGGCGGGAGCAACGGTCTTCATCATGGACATTCCGACCTGTGATGAAGATCTTCTGCACATCAGGAGATGCTTCGATCTAGCTGAAGGATAATTTGCACGCATGAATCTCTTACAGCTTGACGAAAGCCATATCAGTACAGTCACGAGCTGGTTGGTGGATGATCGCAATGCCATTTGGCTGGATTTCGGTGGGTCGACGTCTGAAGTCACGCTGCCTCTGGTCAAATACATGGTACTGAAAGAAACGAACGCTTTTAGAGTCTTTACCGATGATCTCTCTGATGAGCCTATCGGTGTTGTTGCTCTGAGTAATATCCACCAGAAGTTTCACTCAGCGATGCTGTGGTTCGTCCTGGGAGATAAAACATTCAGCAATCGTAACTGTACAACTAGAGCAGTATCGCAGATGATCAGACACGGTTTCGATAAACTCCAGCTGCATAGCATCCATACCTGGACGGTAGCGATAAACTACCCATCGATACGGGTACTGGAGAAAAACAATTTCATCCTCACTGGTAGGCAGCGGCAATGCCATATTATCGAAGGCGAATATTGCGATCGTTTATTATATGATTTGATGGTGAATGAGTATGGTACAGCGAGAAGAGTGTAAATAGTTAGGACCGCAGACTGGTACCGATTTGGAAACTATTACAGGTGATCAAGGGATTTGTTCATTGAAAAAGCTGAATATGCTGCTCGTGGCGGAAGAATCTGCCGGCATTCAGTTATTACGTGCCGTTCACCGGCTTGACCATAACATTGTCGCTGTTTTGGCATCTCCTACCAAAGATACGATGGATGGTGCCACAGTCTGGAATGTTGCCACAAAATTTGGCTACCAGACCTGGCCCTCGCATCTTGTGAAGGATCCGTTGTTTTCAGAACGTGTCAGAGCAGCGGAAGTTGATCTGTTACTGAACATCCATTCACTGCATATCATCGCTGATGAAGTTCTGGTAGCGCCAAAAATCGGCAGCTTCAACCTCCACCCTGGTCCATTGCCAGAATATGCAGGGCTAAATTCAGCTAGTTGGGCGTTGTATAACGGGGAGAATACCTTCGGTGTCACTCTGCATGAGATGGTCTCCAAAATCGATGCCGGCAAGATCGTCTCACAGAGGAGATTTCCTATTGAAGAACAGGATACTGCGCTTCGCTTGATATCAAAGAGCGTGAAGATGGGCATCCCACTGGTTCTTGAGATGATCGAACAGTATGCAGCCGGACAGGATATGATCGATATGGAGTCTCAAGATATTTCTAAGTACCGTTATTATGGTTCGAAGGTGCCTGGATCAGGCTTTCTGGACTGGTCAAAATCCGCCTTAGAAGTTACCAGGTTTATCCGTGCGTGTGATTATTCTCCGTTCACATCCCCTTGGGGGTATCCTAGAGCGAGACTCAATGGTGAAGACATTTATATCCTCAAAGCTTCGCTCACGGGATTACCCAGCGATCAGGCGCCTGGAAGTATATGCAGAAATACAGAGGATGAGATTTTCGTCGCATGCAGTGACGAATGGATCAGAGTATTGAAAGCGAAGAGTAACGGGTCGCATAGTGGGGGAGAGCAGATTCTGATTGATGGGGGTAATCTTGAGGATGGGTTTGCTCAGGGCTGGTAGCCTAAAATTAATTATCAGAGGGGATTATTATGCCGGATAGCGAGTTGATTAGTTTAGAATTGACAGATTTTTTCAAGAGCCAACAGGATATAGAAATGCTGGCAGAAGGGGTTGATTTGATTGAGAGCGGTTTCCTCAATTCACTAACCTTCGTCGAGCTGCTTGTGTACATCGAGAATAAATTTGGATTTGAAGTTTCGATTGAGGATATTGAGCTGGATGACTTTCGCTCCATATCATCCATAACCAGTTATATACAGCATCAAAATGGATATCTGTCGATCAGTTCTAACAAATAGATGAGGGGGTAGAACATGTCGGTAACTCTCGAACAAATAGCGAAGACATTGCACGATACGGACTTCCCACGACAGGTGTTGTTGGAGTTATCCGCGTATTGCAACTTCAAGTGCATCATGTGCCCACACCCGACCATAAAGCGTTCAAAGGGCTTTATGAGCGAAGAGATCTACCGCAAATCCATTGATGAGGTAGCAGATACGAACCTGGATACAGAAGTATGGCTGGCTGACCATGGTGAATCCCTGATCATTGGGGAAGATATTGTTGGGAAGTTGAGCTACGCGAAATCACGTGGGTTGAGAAAGGTATTCTTGAATACAAATGGCATGCTCCTTACCCGGTCAATTTCTCGAGGCTTGGTTGAAAACGGTTTGGACGGCATATTTTTTGGGATTGATGCAGCGACACCGGAAACCCACTCAGTAGTCAGGCGTGGGGGTAAATTGGAGACCATTGTCGCAAATATAGATGGATTGTTAGAAGAACGGAATGGAAATGGTCACCGCAGACCTGAGATATGGGTACAGTTTATCGAGATGGATGAGAATGAAGGCGAACGTGAGGCTTTTATCGAGTTCTGGCGCAAGAAAAATGTTGGGGTGAAAATCCGCCGCAAACTCTCTTGGGGCGGTTATATCTCAACATCAGTACTTGAACGAGAATCAGTGGATCGCATCCCTTGCCCATGGATCATGAACCTGATTCACGTCTTGTGGGATGGGGGTGTTTGCCGCTGCACGGGCGATCATGAGAACAATTATCCGATGGGTAATGTGCTTGAGAGCAGCATCCGCGAGCTGTGGACCGGACCGATGCGACAGGAGCGTCTGGTCCACCTTGAATACCGTTTTGATGACCTCAATGAGCAGTGCCAGAGGTGCCTGGATTGGAAAGTCGGCGCGGCGGAGAAGATTTCGCCAAGTTCACTGTAGAGCTGATTGTCAAATATGCCAACACAACCAAGAAAAGAGATATTCGCGAAGGGATTTTCTGAAAATCGCCGGAGCGAGTGCTGCAATCGTTGTACCCACTCTGGCAGGCTATGCAATTTACCGGTCTGCCGAAGGCGATCTCCCAACTGAAGAAACGCCCTACGCATATGGGGGGGAGATTGATGATAGTCAAGTGGAGTTGAATGGGACTAGCCCGTTGCTAGTACTTTTGAATGAAAGAGCAGATAATCTATTTGGTAGATACATCCAGGAAATCCTACGGGCTGAGGGAGTAAACAGCTTCCACACAGCCGATATCTCTGCATTAGATCTGAACATCCTTTCCCAATATGACATCCTGATACTGGCTGAAGGACCTCTAACTTCAGAACAAATTGAGCTGTTGGAAGGCTATGTGTTTGGTGGTGGACGGTTGCTGGCGATGCGACCTGATCCACAACTTAGCCATATACTGGGCCTTGATAAAGCATCTGGAGGTTTATCGGAGGCTTATCTAAAAACAGTCGCCGATACCCAGGTGACTTCTGGGATAACCCCTGCATCAATGCAATATCATGGAACTGCTGATCTCTACACTACAGCTGGTGCGGAAGTTATTGCCTGGCTGTGGGAGGATAGAAGCACTGCGAGTGAGCATCCCGGGATTGCCATCAACCGGTTTGGAAGCGGTATCGCAGCGATGTGGGCGTTTGACCTGGCGAAGAGTATTGCATACACGAGACAAGGGAATCCAAAGTGGGCTAACCAGGAACGAGATGGGCTGGATGGCATAAGAACCGTCGATATGTTCGTTGGTTGGATTGACCTGGACCGGATATCAATTCCGCAGGCAGACGAACAACAACGGTTATTCATAAATGTACTTGTTTTACTCAGTAGCGATAAACGTCCCCTTCCAAGAACCTGGTATTTTCCAGGGGATTACAAATGCATACTGGTTTGTACTGGTGACTCTCATATGAATCCATCCCCGTTTATTGAAGGTGTATTGGATCGATTGGATGAGTTCAGTGGTCGAATGTCGGTTTATTATGCTCCGGTAATTTATGATGACATTGGACGAGCAGTCCGTAAGGCACGCTTTCTAGTTACCGATAACGTACCTATACTTGGGGATGTATTGGCCGGAAGCTTCACATCCCCCACACCTGACGATGTTGAAGGCTGGAGACAGCGAGGGCACGAGTTCGCTTTGCACCCGTATGTAGAGCATTCATTGCAAGGTGGCTGGGAAGAATATTGGAAAGAATTCACTGGCAGAGGCTACGGTCCAGTGCCTCCGACAGTCAGGACACACCGGATTTTGTGGGATGGTTGGGTGGAATCAGCCCGAATTCAAGCCTCGTATGGCATACGCATGAATCTGGACTATTACCATGTCGGTCCCTCACTGCAGAAAGAATCTGGCGAGTGGGTCTATGGGCATCTAACAGGCAGTGGACGTCCAATGAAATTCGTCGATGAACAAGGTCGGATATTAAATATCTACCAGCAATTAACCCAATTAACCGATGAACACTTGATTCCGATGGACGTTCCTGGGTGGGGAGGCTGGCCGGGACTGACACCTGAGGAAGCGGTTGAGGTCTCCAAATACCTCTTTGACCAGTCGATTAGTCAAGGTGCTTATTGTGCAATCGCAGGTCAATTTCATATTGATCCATTTCAGGTCGGTGGAGATGCTGCTGAGAAAGCAGAAAAATTCTTGACCGGTACCCTGAAATATGCACAGGAAAAAGGAATTCCAATTTGGTCCGCACAGGAGTGGTTGGCTTTTACAGAGGCGAGGGATGTGACAAATTTCCAGGGCATCACCTGGGATGAGGCAGAAAAAGCGCTGCGATTTGAGGTTGTGGCATCTAAGCAGCATGAATTCGAGATTACGATCATGGTGCCGGTAAAGCATAGTAGCTATCATCTGTCATTCATAGAATTAAACCAAATGGCTATGAGTTACCAAAACATCACAGTCGGTGGAGTAGATTATGCTTACCTTGGCGTCGATCCTCACAGCCAACGAATAGTTGCCAGATATGATTAATACAAGCATTTCAAGGCTGAATTATCGAATTAGCTTTCATCCATATATGAAGATTCATCTTCAAATTCATAATCGAACGTCAGTTGAAATGGATGCTAAGACGCCTATGTTTTTGGGGGGAATATGGTGAGTTATGCAGTAAAACGCAACCAGATTGCCATTAGTACAAAGCGTACTGTCACCAGTGGTGTACTCTTCTTGTTTGTTATCCTCTTGGCATTTACGAACTTAACTGGATACCCACAACCTTGGTTCGATGAAGGGTCACATCTGCATGTACCGAAGGCATTAACCAAGTATGGTGTTTACGCAGACTATAGCAGTGAAGGATTTAGGTATTACGGTCCGACAATCGGGGTCGGTCCCACAGTTATGCTTCCAATTGCGGCTGTATTTAAGATATTTGGTATTGGATTGCTGCAAGCGCGTATTGTTATGGCATTGTATTTGATCGCAGCAATATATGTGTTCTATCGGATGACATTGCAATTGTCCAACTATCCCGTCGCACTGCTTGCATGTGCATTGCTCATATCTTCCAGGGCTGCATTTCTCCTCTATTATGGACGCCAATTGTTAGGCGAAGTCCCCGGGCTATTTTTTATGGTTCTGGGTATCTGGTTGTGGTTCACTTATTGGGAGGACATAAACTGGAAACGACTGTCCATTATCGGTATATTGTTCGGTCTGGCAATGATTACCAAGTATCAATATTTATTGTTTCTATTCCCGATGATAGGCATTGCCTGGTTGCTTAATTTAATCTATTACAGGACGACCTCTCACAAGCAATTCATCCTTCCTGCTCTGGTGGCGGGATTTGTATTTGGAATATGGCAGATCATAACTATTCGATACCTGGGTCCAGCAACCATGATCGAGAACCTTGACCTCTTGAGGGCATCGGCAGAGACTGCGGCTTTCAGCCTGGATCCGAAGCGGATCATTGAAAACCTGGTCGACCTGAAGTCTCGCTCTGCATACCTGGTGGCATTATTCCCTTCCATCGTTTATGGTTTCTTTATATCTTTACCGCGGGATCGAGAAAGCCAAAAATGGTGTATCTTATACATAATAGTGGTATTGAACCTGGGGTGGTTTGTGCTGGCATCCATAGGTTGGATACGATATGCTTTTTTGGGGTTGGCATTTTCCAGTGTTTTCACAGCACGATTCTTCTATGAGGCAACCGATTCGTTCACATTGGAATACGCTGGGAATAAAGTGTCCAGCTTATGGCAGAACATCATCAATCCCAAAAATGCTTTTCGGCTGGCATTGATGGCTTGGTTAGCAATGATAATTCTCGTACCAATGGCTATTAATCTTGCAGAAATACTATTTCCAGGTGCAGACACTTCCGGGGATATGTCCGCATATCTTAACGAAAATGTTCCGATGAATTCTCTAATAGAAACCTGGGAACCGGAGATGGGTTTTCTGACCGATCACAACTACCACTATCCCCATAACCATCTGTTAGCCCATGCGATTGACCAGGTATATTATTCTCGAGGTTATGTAAAAGATCTTTACGACTATGTACAAACAGAAACCCCGGAATATTTGCTGGTAGGTGATTTTGCCAAGCGCGTAGAGATGTACCCTATGGATGAATTTGAGGAGCTCTATCAACTGGTGTACAGTGCAGGTAATTACGATTTATACAAAAAAATCGAGTGAACTTGCAAGCTGCAGGCTGCAAGCAGCGCGAGATGGCTGCTAATCTGTTTTTGCTAATACGTATTGGTGAAGGGTGATTTCGGTAGGAAATTAGTCACTCTATCTGGGTTTTTCCCAGCCTTATTAAGATCAATCATCTCCCAAGAAAACAAATTGACCAAGCAAAGCAATACTGAGAACTTCGTTTGGTTAGAACTAATAAAAGCTGTTGCATTGGTGTGGATCGTGATTAATCACATCTCTGAACAGATATTTGGTTTTCCAATGATCGCCAACCCGATTGTTGGCTGGCCTGACGTCTCTGAACGAGTTTCCCAGCTCTACCCTCTGACCAACTATGGGCTTTTCAACATACCGGTAAACATATTTCGATATGTTGGATGGTTTGGCGATCAGGGTGTGCAGCTGTTTATTATCGTCAGTGGCTTTGGACTAACCTGGGGGCTGCTGAACCGGCAGTCAGGACTACCTTTAAATATAAAGGATTTTTACCTAGGCAGAGCCGGACGCATATTCCCGTTATGGTGGGGCTCCCATATTTTATTCAGCTTGACATGGTTGTTTACCGGCTGGGGTTTATCTATGCTGGAACCCGCTACCTACATCAGCATGCTAGGTATCAGGGTTACGCCCGGTCTGTTGTATTATTTTTCGCCTGCGTGGTGGTATATCTGGTTAATTATCCAGCTCTTTCTGATATACCCCTTGCTGTGGGATGCATTGCGAAGATTTGGGGCTTTAAGGTTGCTGTTCTGGAGCAGTGTAATCGCGTTCGCAATCCGGGGTGTCGGCCTATATGTTTTCGATGGGTATCTCGATGCCTGGTCGCGAGGGGCAATATTCATCACCCGTCTGCCTGAGTTTGTGTTCGGGATAAGTCTGGCTGCCTGGCTGTACCATGAACCTGTAAAGGTCGAGCAGCAGCTGCATAAGCCGGTGTCATGGGTGTTGGCAGCTGCAGTATATGCCCTGGGTTTAGGTCTCTCTTTGACCTTGCCAGGTATGATATTTGCTCCGGCACTTTTAGGGGCCAGCGCATTCGTTCTTCTATATTTGCTGTTTGATAGGCTTGTGCCTCTCCTTCCAGGCTGGTTGTTATCGCCCAGCCTATGGGTAGGCAAGCACACATACTCATTGTATTTGGTACACCATCCAGTGATCCTGGTATTGATCTCATCCGGGATGCTGCTATCACCATCAACGCTAGCGAGGATCTTGGCATCAATTGTATTGACGGTCATCTTAGCATTGTTATTGGAATGGTTCGTAGACCGAGTTCTGGTAATTATCCGTAGGCTTGGTATTCAAAAAAGTTTATGGGTGGCAGTAGGAGCAATAGCCTTTGTAATCCTGACAGCCGTAGGCGGTGAGGTTTTAGTTCGCTGGATAGATCCCCAGGAAATTCTCGGCTGGGGTGAGCGTCCAGCCCTGGAGATGGATCCTGTCTTCGGATGGCATTTAATTCCTTCTTCCAAAACTCATCTGCGTTGGTCGAGTTACGACTATGTAGTTCAATCGAATTCATTAGGATTTCCAGGTCCTGAGTATCCAGTTGAGAAACACGATGATGCTTACCGCATCATGGTCGCTGGCGATGCGTTCTCGAGTGCAGAAGGAGTTGATACATCACAAGCCTGGCCGCGCCTGTTGGAAGCTGAGTTAGCTGATGATGTGGAAAATATCGATGTTGAAGTGCTGAATTTCGCCATTACCGGATATGGTCCGGATCAGTCCGCCGCAGTGGTCAGTCATTATGCACCAATTTATAAACCTGATTTAATAATTTTTCAGACATTTGTCAATGACTTTCAAGACGTACTCTGGACCAATGAGGATTTTCAATCGTCTATTGGTTTCCAATTGACTGATCAGGATGGCGCATACTCCATATTGCGCCTGGAACACCTGCGAAAATGGGTTCGACTGAATATCCTGGAAAAATTCAAAGAAAGATTGCGCGGTGATCCGAATATGGAAGGCTATTTCCTGGGTAATTTTTACGCTCTGGAACGCAGCCACCCTGATATTGATGATCAGTCCAGAGGATTGGTTTATCAGGATATTGCGCAGATAAAGAATATTGCTGACCAGGTCGGTGCGGAAGTGCTTTTATTTATGGTACCTGCGCCAGTTCAAATATGTTCTGCTGACAATTTAGATTATTACCCCAGCAATATCGATCTTGGAGATCAGTCAATCTTCGATATAGATAAGCCCCAAAGGGTTATGGCCAGGATAGCTGCCGGTTTGAACCTTGAATTTTACGATGTCCGTGCAATTCTCCAATCCACGGATCGTTGTATCTATCAGCCACAAAATATGCATTGGACCGAATCCGGCCACCAGGTATTTTCCCAATATATAGCAGATGTAATTGCTAGCGATGGTTATCTACCATAGTGATGGATTGATGACGTGATGAAAAAGCTGATCAAAATTTGGAATGAAGAATATAGTCGCTTACAATCAGCCGTGCAAATACCTGCTTGGCCCCAGTATCTCCTGCTTTCGGTCATTGTTGCGGTTGTATTAATCATTCGTGTCATCAGCATAGATACTCCCGCTATGAGCTGGACAGCCTGGAAAGAGATAGATTATTTATACATATCTCAGAACTATTTAAACAATGGCTTTAACTTTTTCCGCCCCGAAGTCTCATGGCCTGCTGAACTGCCCCATGTAACTGAGATGGAGCTCCCATTTGTTCCTTATATATCGGCACTCTTATATAAAGTGTTTGGCTATAGTATATACACTGCCAGATCGGTCACTCTAGTAGCCTTTGTTCTATTGGTAATCTATGTTTTCAAGCTGACCAAAAGAGAGTTGGGAGCATTTACTGGGCTCCTTTCCGCATTTGCTGCAGGGATAATCCCACTCTATCATCCCTATTCGCGTTACCTGTTCACCGAACCTTCAATGCTGGCAATGTCCGTTGTTTCCCTTTATTACCTGGCGGAGTGGGTAGATTACGAGCGCAAGCGAGACTGGTTCCTTGCAGTGCTTTCACTATCATTAACATTTTCCTTGAAATTGGAGAGCTTATATATACTGATACCAATCGCGTATATTGCTTTTAGAAAATATAAAAACCAGTACCAGGAGTACAAAGGGGTCGTTTCACTTCTGCTCGTTTCATTAATCGTCCCCATCCTCTGGTACTCCTACGCATATTATTTGGAGACTGTCGGAGCGCATTTGTTCGGTATATTTAGGGGGCATAACAAATCACAAATGTTTACCATGCTAACCGATATTCGCTGGTACCGAACGATGGCAGGGAGAATAATTAACGGGATACTGGGGGGAGTGATTGGATTGCTATTGTTTGTAATTGGATTTGGTGGAGCGGCATTACTAAGGCGAGGCGGATTGTTTTTTGCTTACTTAATCTCTGTAGGTATATACTACATCCTTGTTGCAGAAGGACATATTGATGCCCCTTACCGGCAGATGAGTATGATTCCGGCAGCATCAGTATACATTGGACTGGGGGCTCAATATATAGCCATCTCCTTCTTGGCATTACTCGCTTATTTTATTAAACAGATCGAGCTGCAAGACAAGAAGCGGTGGATAGTCATTGGTTTGTCGATCATTATGGTAGGTCTAATACCGCTACAGAAATTCCAATTGATATTTCCTCCCGACGAAGCCGCACATCTAGACCGTTGGCAGATTGCTCAGAAGATACGTAATGTATCAGACGACAACAGCAAACTAATTGCTATTGGTGAGTATTCTAAACACGTTGGAGGGTATGATTTGAGTTCGGTGCTGTATTACTATACCGGATTACAGGGATGGACGCTCACCCCAGATGAGTGGAAGCTTGCAGTCGTTAATGAGTTGAGGGAAAAGGGGGCCACGCATTTAGTATCCCTTCTCCCATATGGCTATCCCTATGATTTTGTTTATCTCCCTGAAGAGTCGAATACACAATTCATCGAGCAGATGAGAGAGAATTTTCCTGTGCTTGAAGAGAACCAGGATCAAATCGTTTTCGATTTACGTTGAGATCTCTTGCGAAAGCAGCCGAACACATGACCAACCGACGTAGTTTCCTGAAGGGCAGTGCTGTATTGCTTAGCGGGGCTGTCCTCAGCAGGTATGTTTATAAGTATGATCTCATTCCGGGATCCGCCCAATCCTATGCCAAGCGCATCTATATTGCCCCTGATGACCACACAGATTACTATTGGTCTGCCGGCGAAGATTCTTATCGCCAGGCATTCCTGGATATGATTGATTATTACCTCGACCTGGCTGATACAACCCAAACAAACTCAACGGAACACCAGAGTCGTTGGAATTGCGATGGGAGCTTCTGGCTGTGGACTTATGAAAAGAATAAAACATCGGCTGAATATCAACGGTTGATCGGCAGGATTCGGGATGGTCATATCAGCGTACCGTTGAATGCTCTGGTGGTATGTCTCGGGGGAGCTCCCGCAGAAGCGGTACTGAGAGGAATGTACTATGCCGGGAAGGTCGAGCGCAAGGAAAATTTGCGCTTCCCGATCGCGATCTCAATGGAAAATCAGACCCTACCTTTTGGATTGGTCAGTTTATGGGCCGGCTCCGGCGCACGTTATAGTTGGAAGGGTATCTGCGGGTGCGATACTATGATCCCTGGAGCATGGGACAGAGAGCATGATATATACTGGTGGCATGGACGAGATGGGCATAAGATCTTGATGAAATGGAACTCTTACCTCGGCTGGCAATCCATGGGCAGTTATGCTGAGGCTCGTCACCCAGATGCGGTTGTGGAATTCGTAGACGGTGACCCTGGATTTATCAGCCGTTATCCATTTTCTGTTATCGGTTGTTTTGGTAAAGGCTGGGATGATTTCCAGACCATGACGGATGAATTTGTATCAACAGCCATAACTAAAACGAACGCAGACCGGCTGGTTGTTGTCTCGAATGAAGAAGACTTTTTTGTCGATTTTGAAGCCACTCATGGAGCTCAGATACCCAATGTAGCAGCCAGTTTTGGGAATGAATGGGACCTGTACTGTGCAGCTTTGGCGGAGACGTCCGCCAACATCAAACGATCAGTGGAACAACTTCGCTCTGTGGAAGCAGTTGCCACACTCGTCAGCCTTGTAAATCCAAACTTCATGGATGGGAGAATAGTAGCCCGGGACCAGGCATGGATGGATCTCGGACTGTATTGGGAACACAATTTTGGGATGGTTGGACCGCCGAGTGGATTAGTGCAAGAGCGGATTGCATGGCAACAAAGGCTTGCAAATGAAGTTCAGTCCTACGTGTCAGATCTATCAGATGACGCTGTAACAGCATTAGGGAGTATGATCCAAAAATCAGGGGCTGCACAGCGATTCTTTGCTTTTAACTCATTGAGTTGGAACCGGTCGGATTATGCAGATTACCCCATCGCCAATACGAACCCGGTTCATGTTATCGACCTCAGCACCGGACAGGAGACTCCTTCCCAGTATGTAACAGTCGACGGCCAATTAAGGTTGAGGATATTTGCTTCGGATGTGCCATCTCTAGGCTACAAAGTGTTCGAGATACGTTCGGGTGCTGGACAGAGCTACTCAAACGCGGCGACGGTGAATGGAAATGTGATCGAAAACCAGTATTACCGGCTGACCGTTGCAGATCGTGGAGCAATAACGAGCTGGTTGGATAAACAGCAGGGTAATCGGGAACTGGCCAAAGCAGTCAACGGCCGGGTGATCAATGATCTTGGTACTAGCGCAGGCACATTGCAGATAGAGCATATCGGACCTGTTACAGTAACTTTGCTGGCAAATGCATCCAACCCCCTCAGCCATACCAGCAGGATCACGCTCATTAGAGAAAGCCAGCGGATTGAAATTCGCAATGATATCAACCAGAATTTTGATAGTGTCCATACATGGAGTTTTGGTTTTAACCTTGCCAGTCCAGATTTATGGCACGAGGAGGTTGGGGCAGTTCTGAGGGCGAAGTTGGTCACCGAGGGTGGGCATTATTCAGCCCATACTGAGAGCACACGTTATGATTGGCTTACTCTCAATCATTATGCCGATATGAGCGACGGCTCTGTAGGAATCACACTCTCTAATTCGGACTGCTGTTTTATGCGACTGGGTAACAGTACACCAGTATTTCTGGATACAGCCACGCCTCAGCTTTCGGTGCTCGTTGGCGGAAAAGTGGTCAATGGGAATAATGGGCTTCCGAATCAGGGTGGTGACACTCATTTCCTGCAGAGGTTTGCTCTTCGCAGCCATGATGTTTACAACCCGGTGACGGCGATGAAGTTCGCTCTCGAACACCAGAATCCATTGGTTACGGGCGCCGTCACTGGAGGCAGCCCTTATCCAGAGGCATCTTACTCATTCCTCAGCATCGATAACCCAAGAGCTCTCCTGTGGGCACTCAAACCGCATGAGGATGGCATCGCTCAGGGGATTGTCGCCCGCTTGTGGAACCTATCGGACAACCCGGCAGGATTCAAGCTGAACCTGGCTGGCGGTCCTATCGTTAGCGCACTTCGATTAACTCATATCGAAACCCCGCAAGCTGGTGCGAGCATCGTTGGTGGCGCATTAGCGGACACCCTGGGTGGAAATCAGATGAGAACGTACGCGTTGTCCTTGGACACGATCTTCCCGACCCCTGTTCCAACTCCTCCTTTTCAAGGTGGGCATGACGTCTATTTGCCCATAATGATCATAAAATGATGCAATTAGTGGTGTCTTTACTATTCATAGAATTGGAGATTAATAACGGTTGCAATATATGAATTGAACCTCATTCAGAATGTCCCTATATAAGCCTGGTATTTATACAAGTCTGATTGTGATCGGCAGCCTTGTCATAATTGCACTCCTCGCGCTCCATAGGCCTGATATGGCCGCTGCCCAGCAGGGTGGCTCGGTCTGGTCTCCATACCAGCGCGTCCCAAATTATCTTGACGACACCCTGCCACCCTATCTGATAGCTGACCAGAACCGTACCGTGCATGCTTTCACGAGCCAATGGGTTGGTGAAGGTGTCCGGCAGCTGGCGATTGTCTACCGCCAATGGAGCCTTGACGGGGGCTGGACCCTGCCGGTCGATGTCATCCTGTCTCCATTGAAAGAAGCCAGATTGACCGGTGTTACGCTGGATGAGAAAGGGATTTTCCACGTGATCTACTGGGGTGGCGATGACCTCGGAGCCAATATATATTACAATTCCGCACCAGCCACGCAAGCAGGGAATACGCAGTCCTGGTCACAATCCGTGAGTATTGGGCGGAATGCAATTACACCAACTACTGCAGATATCGTAAAACGTGGTGAAAATATTGTGGTTGTCTACAGCGGCAATGTAGAAGGGGTGGGGCTGAATGCGGTTTATTCTGATGATGGAGGGAAAACCTGGTCTGAACCGGAATTGATCTACCTTGTGGATAGCAGCGGTCTGCAGCCATTCAGTATTCAACTCCTGGAGGGTGCAGATGGTCTGATCTACTTGATCTGGACAATCGTGGATGGTGCCGGACATAATATCGGGGGCTTTTTCTCCCGCATGGATCTGGCAGACCGGAAGTGGAGCACACCGGTGCAATTTGCCGACTCGGTTGGTACCGATCAAGGCATGGGTATCGCTAATCCTAATATGATCGAGCATAAGGACAGCCTGCTGATCATGTTCAATAACGGCATCCCTCCGGTGGGCGTACCGCCAGCCCAGTACGTGGTTTCATCCAGTGACCATGGTGAGACGTGGTCCACACCATTGCGAGCCTTTCCGAACCATGTTGGGCGGAATGGGGTGGTTTCAATGCTTATCGACAGTACAGATACTCTCCATACGCTGTTCGCTCAGCGTATACCTCTCAGTATAAATAATAGCTATGCCGAACGAAATGGAGTGTGGCACAGTTGGCAGGAGATTGGGGGCTGGGTTGAGCCGGAGGAGATTGTAGGTATCACCTCACAACCGGGACAGCAAGTTCCCCAAAGTGTGAATACTTATCCAATCGGCGGGTATGATGTACGCGGGGTTGTCAGCCAGGGCAATGTGATTCTGGCTACCTGGAGAGAAGATCCCGGTGGAGGCAATACGGGTGTCCGATTCTCTTATACGTTACTGGATGCGTCAGAGCTGTCGGTCCAGGCGCTGCCTGAAGTAGTACTGGATACTCAAATCCCACCTACGCTGACAGAAGCGACCACACAAGTGCCAGCCGATAGCTTAGAAACTGGAGAAATTGGAAATCTGAACGAACCGCCGCCAGGGAGCAACCCCAGCAGCAGCCCTAGCACTGTGCTACTCGTCGCTCTGGTGCCAGTGATTGTGATACTGGGGGGGATTATATTATTCAGGCGCGTATTTTCGTAGGTCCAGCCAATATTATTGTATTACGACAAGAGGGAAGTGGATGCTGGTACAGGTAACGCCTGGTGAGCTGCACATATCCCCCCATTGAACGGTCAAAGTCGGCCGGGTGGCGGCATCGTAATCGTTGATGTCTGAGGAGATGAAATACTTACCGGTGTGATATTCGCCATCCGCAGAGTAGAAAGCTAGACGCAGTGGTTCACCATTCGCGTATGCCTTGGCGAGAGCGGAAGATACGTCCCAGGTATATAACACCCAGGCCGGAGAGCTCATGGGATCCACCCAGGTGCCGGAGATATTTTCCACCGCCAGCGGCGCGTTATTCCAGCTTAAGGTCGCTTCTTCCCAATCCCCGTCCACGGATAAGGCTTGTATGTAGGATTTGGGGGGTTCTCCCCATATCCCACCTCCAGAATTACCGAATATATACATACTATACGAGGCGGAGACAATAGATTGTCCGGGGGGAATGGAATCCAGCGGAAAAGTGATATAAAACTTCGAAAAACAAGGGTAGTCAGAGATATCCCACTGGTTTTGGATATTGACCTGATCGTAGCCTGCGTAATTCGCGTTGCCCCATTCTGTCCAGTGATCGAGAAAATCCCCACATACCGTATGCCCCCCAACTGCCCCGTCGACTACCATGGCTCCATTCAGACCGTGGCGGATGACCGTAGTTCCAGACGGGAGTGTAGGCGGAGTTGAGTAAACCGGCATACCTAAACGCATTCGCCCCCATGTGGATGGCTGGTTTGCGTTCATCGTTTCAGGCCAATACGTGTCGAGTGCGGCAGTTTGAGCGAAATCATCCCGGTCGTGCAACATGATTGCCAGTCCCCAGGTGGTGCCTTGTTGTGGGGCAGGTGCTGACCCCAATCCCAGGCTTGAAAATGGGATGTAGAAGTTCGCCTCCCAGCCTTTATCTTCAATATCATCGTTAAGGACACCACCACCCCGCCATCCGGTGGCGATTGAGAAGGGAGTGTTATCAAGCTGCCAGCTGGAGCCAGTCCCACGATAGCTGGCTTGATAATTGACTTGGGGTTCATGCCAGGAGACCTGGGCGTCGAAGCGGTAGGAGTTGGTGCTAGGCGCAGCCCCGGTATTCCCGTCCAGGTTGATGTACACAGAGATCGAGTCCCACTGCGTAAGATCACCAGGGCTTGGGGTTGTATCGTAGCGTAGCAGGCGATCGATGACGTGGGCGGTAACTTTTAGCTGATCCTTGTCGTAGATCAATCGCATGTCAGCATAGTTGTCGGTCAGGCTGACCTGACCGAACCAAAAGATTGACCGTGACGGGTACGGTGCTCCTTCAGCCCAATAAGGAACATTAACCTGCCGTGTAGGCGGTGGGGCAGAACCGCTGGCAGACACCGGGCGTATGCTTGAACTTAGGATCAGCAGAGCAGCAATGGCGAATCCCTTGATGGCGTGTAGCGCTTTATCAGACAAAGGTCTCTTTCCTGTTCTGTTTGTTCTTGGTCGCTCTTCGTGCGATTGGGTTGGATTGTCCTTCAAGGATAAATATCATTCAGGTTAGTTGTCCCGAAAATCATCTGTGTCATCGTATTGGTCACCGAGATGCCAAGTTCATCCTTCACCCTCTGTTCCATCGGCCACGGCCACAGCGGCTGGCTGGTGAGTACGCCATTCACATAACGGTGAGTAAGACGGGCTCCTTCGCCAGTCATGGATGTCATATTGCGTGGTCCGGTAGGGTAATTTGGCCAATCGATGAATATCTTATCGATGCGGCTGTTGGTAACGCTATCGAAACGGGTCAGGTTGATCTGAAAAGCATCCGTGTCAATACCCCCAAACTGTCCAGGCCAGGGACCATCAGGGTTATCCAGGCCGTTGTTGATGATGGTGGCACGGTTGACGTGATTGTTGCCGGTATTTGGGTGTCCGCCGCTCCCTCGATACGGACCTCCTTCTGTGGTCCAGTTGATCCCCCAACTTGCATTCCCCCAGGCGAAAATATCCTGCCACAGGTTGTTTCTCAGTTCTGCGTACCCTTCATAGATGCTAAATCCTACCCTCTGCCCTCCGGCATTGAAATCAGTTAGACAAGTATAGTTGGTCGGCTGCGGACGGACAGACCCCCAGTCCATCGGATTACCATCCACTTCCATACCTGCCATAATGGCCATCGTGCCAAGGATTTTGTTGTTGTTGGAGTGTTCACCATCGCCTTGAGCGAGTAAGGAGATCATGTACATGGGAATACGGCTGAAGGCAATCGAGTTTTCGATGATATTATTATCGGCGTTATATATTTCGATCCCATCTCCCCAAGGCCAACACTGCAGGAAATCGCGCCCGGAGTATTCCCACCATTTAGTGAAACATCTGCGAACAATATTATTCTCGCCTACGAAAATCAGCACCATCTTTCTACCAGTGCCAGAGGCGATGCAATCCTCGATTAGATTGTTGTCTCCCCAGATTTCGAAGACATGTGAGTTCGTGTCTGTATTGGCGTTATAACCAGATACTCGACGTAGAATGTTGTGGTTGCCTTGATTGATCGTAATAACGCTTCCGCTGGAGTTCTGGACGATTATGCCATCGATAACAAAGTAGCTGCCAATTGGTCCAGGCCAGGTATCGCCGAGCTTTAGCGGAAGCCTCTGATATTGACCGTCAATAATGGCTTTCCCGTCATTCTTTGCCCGGACCGTGATCGGGTATCCCAGCTGACCGTTGCGAACATTAGGGTTCAACGTCTGGTAGTACGTACCATCCAGTAAGACCAGCGTATCTCCTGGGTAGAGGAACTGCCAGGCATGATTAAATGTCGCCCAGGGTTGAGCTTCGGAGGTACCGGAGTTGTAATCGCTGCCCGTTGGGGAGATATAGTACACCATCGGGTTGCCAGGGGGCGGAGGTGGTGTCGGGACTGGCCCAGGGTTTGGGGTCGGTGTCGGGCTGGGAGTGCTGTTCTCGACGTACAATACCACCGGCAGGTAGATTTCTACAGTCTCGGCAATGCCAGGTTGATACAATCCTGATTTAGCCTGACCGGTTTGGAACATGAACAGACAGATTACAATTGCTATTAATATAAATATTGTGCGATATAGATTTTGATGTATTTTCATACCTGTTTAATCCCTAGATAATCCCTTTTTACAAGCTATTGGTTCGACGATGCCTGGTATGCAGAGTAATGTTCGTACATTAATAAATAAGGTTTGCCAACGTCAGTAGAATCATTGTACGGAAAAAACGCCCCGCCGTGTTTAAGGGAGGCTTAAGCACCCATTAAGTTCTGGATACGAATCTTTGCAGAATTGTCAGGGAATAGCCAGATTTGATGCTGATCCGGTTGGGTATACTTTAACTGATTGAGTATCAAACAAATTGTTGATAAACCAGATAAGTTTGGTAAAATATCATCGATGCTAGTGGAAAATGGTTTCACTCGCATATCCCAAAATCTATAACCGGTGGGGGACCGATCTTCCTTCTTGTGTGTAACAAATCTATCAGAGCTGCGTATTCGTCTGTCAGCAATTGAACAGGATGAATTCCGTTTGCCACTCGTTCTCACCGGGTTTTGTAGGAATATAATCGATAGACACTATGCCACCGATCATCCAGTTTGAAAATGTTTCTAAAAGGTACAATCTTGGACTCACCCGGGTCAGTCTGCCAGGATTGATCTCCCGTCGGGTAAGAGATCTGCGAGACCAAAAGAATAACCAAAAACCTGATGAGCAGTCCATTTGGGCGCTCAAGGATGTTAGTTTTACACTTGACCGGGGACAATCCCTGGCTCTGGTCGGCCAAAATGGCGCAGGTAAGACAACCATTCTAAAACTGCTCTCCCGGATTACTCTGCCGACCTCGGGTAAGATTGATACCCAAGGGCGATTATCGGCCTTGATCGAGCTTGGGGCTGGGTTTCACCCTGACTTGACGGGAAGAGAGAATATCTTCTTGAACGGCACGATTTTGGGGCTCAAGCGCAGGGAGGTCGAGCGCCAGTTCGATGAGATCGTTGCGTTTTCGGAGTTGGAGCGTTTCATCGATACGCCTGTCAAGCGCTACTCATCCGGCATGGCAGTCAGGTTGGGGTTCGCGGTCGCATCCAGCATTGAGCCGGATATCCTGCTGGTAGATGAAGTGCTGGCAGTAGGGGATGCTTCATTCCAGCAGAAGTGTCTTAGGCGGATCGAATCACTACTCGAGCAAGGGACCAGCATCGTATTTGTCTCCCACAATCTTTACCTGGTGCAGGCAGTCTGTGAGCAGGCGCTATATATACGACAGGGTGAGCTCATCATGGAAGGAGCAACCCTTGACGTTATCGCAGCATATGAAAGGGATATCCACCAGAAGCGCGCTAGTAAGCTAAACAGTACGAATAATGATTCAGTAGAATTTGGCGTTGGTTTTGATATTACGCGTGTTGAGGTAAAGAGCGAACTCATATCTGGAGATGAGAGTCAATTTCGCAGCGATCTATCGGCAGAAATCCAGATTCATTATCAGGCATTCAAGGATATTGGTGAATTGAATGTGGCTGCCTACGTTGTTCGATCGGACGGAGTCACCTGCTGCATGATGCGCACAAGCCTGGATGATTACAAAGTAGTGATGCAGGAAGGCAGTGGAGAAATTTCATTATGGATCGATCCACTGCAGGTGATCAGCGGTACATACTACGTCGAAATCTTTTTTTTGAATGATTCTGATTCAATGGTTATCAGCTCATCATCTTCCGATTGGTTCGAAGTTACTGGTGCAGCGCTCAGCTATGAAGAACGGAGCGGCATATTCCAGCCGAATTCCCGGTGGAGTCACACTCACGCAGAACTGGAGAAGGACATCATTGACTATACAAGTAAATCCTAGATCGGCGCTTGACAGTGCCTTGTGTGAGTATCTTACGTGGGATTTAGGCTTTTTTGGTCTCAACATAGCCCGGTTAAAAACGAATACACTCAACCAATCGGATATCGTCGATACGCTTGCATGGTGTGAAATGAACGCCATCGATTGTATATACCTGCTTGCGGACCCTGATCATCTTGAGACAATCATGATTGCCGAGGATCACGAATTCCGGTTTGTAGATATTCGGCTGACTTTAGAGAACAACAATTCCTCCCAGGGTTGTGGTGAGCCAGAAAATTTTCCGGGCACAATACGTCCGTTTTCGATGCCGGACCTTCCTGCAATACGCGATCTCGCCAGGGGCAGCTTCAGGATCACGCGTTTCTACTACGATCTCAACTTCCCAAGGTCAGCCTGTGACCGGCTGTATGAAACGTGGATCGAGAAGAGTTGTGTGCAAAGCTATGCTGATGGGGTGCTGGTGGCTGAAATAGAGGACAATATCGTAGGTTTCATCACTTGCAAGCAGCAGTCCGCATCCGAGGGTAATATTGGGCTAGTAGGCGTCGGTCGCACCCATCAGGGAATGGGGATTGGACAGGCGCTCGTTTCTGCAGGTCTGGATTGGTTTGCACAGCGTTCCATCAGGAAAGTATCCGTAGTCACCCAGGGGCGTAACGTTCAGGCGCAGAGGCTTTACCAGAGAGCAGGGTTTCTCTCCCAGACGCTCCAGCTTTGGTACCATAATTGGTTTAATGTCGAGAATCCCTGATCAAATTGGGTTGTTATATGGATTTAGGAGATTGAATTGACACAAAAAATACTCTTCAATCGACCGACAATTGTTGGGAAAGAGTTGTATTATATCTCCCAGGCAATTTTGAATGGTCACTCTTCTGGCGATGGTGGCTTCACCCGAAAGTGCCACGCATATCTGGAGGGTGAGCTGGGAGTACCTAAAGTGCTCCTGACAACCTCCTGCACGCATGCACTGGAGATGAGCGCCCTCCTGCTGGATATCCAGCCCGGGGATGAAGTGATTGTTCCGTCATTCACCTTCGTTTCCACCATCAACGCCTTCGTGCTGCGTGGTGCGCGCCCGGTGTTTGTCGACATCCGCCCGGATACGCTCAATATCGATGAAACCCTTATAGAGCGCCATATTACACCGCGTACGAGAGCAATCGTGGTTGTACACTATGCCGGGGTTGGGTGCGAGATGGATGCCATCATGGCGATCGCTGACAGATACAACCTGCCGGTTGTGGAAGATAACGCTCATGGTCTATTCGGGAATTACAAAGGTCAGTATTTGGGGACATTCGGCAAGCTGGCGACCCAGAGCTTTCATGAGACAAAAAACTTCACCTGTGGTGAAGGAGGTGCACTGGTTATCAACGATCCGCAGCTAGTCGAACGGGCAGAGATCATCCGCGAAAAAGGCACTAACCGCAGCCGTTTTTTCCGCGGTCAGGTGGATAAATACACTTGGGTGGATGTCGGTTCCAGCTACCTGCCGTCCGACATATTGGCGGCATTCCTGTATGCCCAGCTCGAGGCACACGAGCAAATCCAGGCCTATCGCAAGAACATTTGGCATACTTACCAGCGTGAACTGATGGACTGGGCGCAAGCAAACGAAGTCCGGCTGCCGATCGTCCCAGAGTATTGTGAACAGTCATATCATATGTTCTATATGCTGCTGCCAGGTCTGGAGCAGCGACAGGGGCTGATAGAACACTTGAAGGAGCGCGATATCCTGGGCGTTTTCCATTACCTGCCGCTGCATTTGTCCGATATGGGTAGGAGCTATGGAGGTAATCCAGGGGATTGCCCGGTAACGGAATGCATTAGCGACCAGCTGATCCGGCTGCCGTTTTACAATACGCTTACACAAATTGAGCAGCGCCTGGTAATCGATGCAATCCAGGAGTATCACATCCAATGAGTGTGTATTTAATGCAACTCGTCTCAGCCCGTGATCTCGTGCTGGCATGGACAGGACGTACGATCCGCGGGCGTTATCAGCAATCTATGCTTGGCTGGTTGTGGGCGATCGTTCAACCTGCAGCCTCGGTAGCGATCTTCACCATCCTGTTCACGCTGATCATCCCCGTGGACACAGGCTCGACTCCTTATGTGCTGTTCGCATATACAGCTATCGTGCCTTGGACCTTCTTCTCAAGCTCGCTAATGGATATGACCGGGTCGCTGGTGCAAAATATGAACCTGGTGACCAAGATATACTTCCCGCGCGAGGCACTCCCGCTGGCGACCATGCTGGCGCGCCTGATGGACTTTGGCGTAGCGGCGGGACTGCTGGTAATCTTGATGCTCATCTACCGCGTACCACCCTTCCCAGTCGGGTGGATATTCCTGCCCATCATATTGGCTGTCCTACTGGCGCTGGTAGTCGGGTTGGGATTAGCCTGCGCCGCGCTGAATGTCTATACGCGCGATATCGACCCGTTTTTGAAACTCGTCATCCAGGTGTGGTTCTATGCTTCTCCGGTAATTTATCCGGTGACCCTGGTGCCTGAGTGGCTGAAGCCGTTCTATTTCCTCAATCCCATGGCGGGTATCATCCAATCTTTCCGGGATGTGCTGCTGGATAGCACGCTGCCGGGTTCCTATCTGGCGCTAGCCGGCTTGATCTCCTTTGCCTGCCTTGTTGTTGGTTACTGGTTCTTCAAGAAGGTCGAATTTCAATTCGCAGATATCGTCTAACTGAGTGCTTGTAGATGGAAAATCTTAAAGTTAGTATCGTAATACCGGTCTATAACGGTGCAGCTTATATCGGCGAGGCGATCGAGAGTGTGCTGGAGCAGACCTACCAGAATTATGAGCTGATCCTGGTTGATGACGCCTCCACAGACCGTTCTATGGAAGTCATCGCTGAATTTGATGATTCGCGGATTATCTACATCCGCAACGAGAGCAACCAGGGGTCGAATGTCACCCGCAATACGGGCATAAAAGCTGCAACCGGCGACCTTATTTCTTTCCTGGACCAGGATGATTTCTTCCATCCGGAGAAGCTGCAGGCGCACATTGATTATTATAAGCGCAACCCGGAAGTGTGCTTTACTTATAATTCCCGCTTCGAGCTTGAATATGGTTCGAGGGATATCCGCAGTATCTGGCGACCACCCCACACGCTGACTCCTGCTGATTTTCTGCTGAGTTTTCCAATTGCACCCAGCGATATGGTTTTCAAGCGGGATTGGGCAGATAGGATGGGTTTACTGGTCGATCGAGTACATTTCTACGGAGGTGAATATGTCCTCCTTGGTCGTTTGTACATACAAGGTTGTGTATTCGGACATGTAGACCGGGCTTTGAACTATCGCCGGCGCCACCCCGGACGCGTGATCAGGGACATCAATAAAGGGTTGGAGTCGGAGCTGGCTGCACAAGATATTGTTTTTGCTGATCCAGATTGTCCGGAGGAGATTCTCGATCTCAAACACCTTGCCCGTGCTCATGCATATCTCGGCTGGGGATATCTGGCACTATTTCAAGGAGAAACCCGCGCTGGTCAGGAATATTGGCAAAAAGCAGTCGATCTGAACCCGCAACTTGTATCAGAGGAGCCATGCTCGCTGCTTGAGCATATTGTATATCATAGTGTTGAAGATAAGAGTAATAAACCCGAAGTAGTGGTCAGTGGAATTTTCTCCCAATTGCCAACTGACTTGGATTGGCTGCAGCCTAAACTTGATTGGGCAATTGGTCGCAGTTATCTAATTAAAGGCTTTCGGGCAGTCATTTGGGGAGGAGAGGGGAGTGGCGCTGAAGAAATTATGAAAGCGAACAGCTATGGTGCCACCGTGGAAAACTCACTTATTCAGATGATCACAGATGAATTAGCAAATTTCGAGCATGAGTTCGGTTTCGAGAGTACACAGCCGGTATTGGGTAGGTTGTCGAATATGATGTCTCTAGCAGGGACAAACGGGAGTGCTTCAAGTTTCGAAGGAAATTTCTATCTAAACCGAGCATTTGACCGTTACCGCAGTGGGATGGAATCCCAGGTACCTTATCTTGTATTTACAGCCTTCAGACATAACCCTGAATTACTCAGTAACCGAGGTGCATCATCTATTCTTGTCCGATCTATATTAAAAAGCGTGGGTTTACTTAGGAACAATACTTCACCGTGATACTGTGAGATGTAATAAATTGGGAGTATTTCATATAAGCCTACTCCCGGTTGGATCTTGTTGGAATTTCACAGGTACATAGCGTAATGACAAAATCATGAGTACGAAAATTGGGATCCTAGTGGGTGACAACCATTGGGGGTTTATCAGGGAGATCGCTGACTATTTTTCAAGCACATTTCAGACAACGATATACCAGGGTAAAACTTATGATCTCCCTATCCTTCATGGGAGGTTGAATCGTTTTACCTTTCAAGCAGGTATCAATTTGATGCTTCGCAAGAATGATGTGTGCTTCTTCGAGTGGGCGAGCGAACTGCTGGCTGTTGCCAGCCACCTGCCGAAGAGATGTAAAATTGTCACCCGACTGCATTCATTCGAGCTCTACGAGTGGGCTCCAAAAGTAAACTGGGAAGTGGTGGACAGTGTTGTGTTTGTTAGCCAGGCGATGAGATCGCGGTTTGTAGAGCTCTACCCAGAGCAGTCACACAAAACCGAGGTCATTTATAACGGGGTCCGGTTGGATATTTTTCAGCCAGCACCTGCTATGGAATTCTCCTTTCGGCTGGGTATGCTGTGCAATATCGTCCCGATCAAACGCATCTACGAGGTCGTTCTTGTTTTGGGCGAACTTCGGGCGCTTGGCTACCCGGCTACGCTGCATATAGGTGGCGAGCCAAAGGATGATATCAGGTACGCACAGTCCATATACCGTCTGGTGGAGGAGCTTAATTTGCAGGATAGCGTGAAGTTTGATGGGTATATCGATGACCCCGCTGCCTGGCTGCAGGAAATTGATATCTTCATATCTAACAGTTACTGGGAAGGTCAGCAGGTTGCTCTGCTGGAAGCGATGGCGTCCAGCTGCTACTGTCTGTCCCACTTCTGGAGCGGGGTAGAAGAAATACTCCCTCCAGAAAATATATACATAACCGAAACTCAGCTCAAGGATCTAATTATCCAATACGCTGATTTAAAGGACTTTGAGAAGGTAACTCTCCAGCAGCAGCTTAGGAATATAACGGTTTCCAAGTTTGATATCGAGGGGACAAAACGAGAGCTTCAGATGGTCATAAAACGGGTTGCTGCGGACGGGAAGGCTGATTCGCTCAGTAAATAACACAAGCTGGAAAATCTTAGTACATTGAGGTAGGCATGGATTCAAAAATATGTGTGTTGGGTTTGGGTTATATCGGTCTGCCGACTGCCAGTGTGTTGGCAGTTCACGGTTATTGGGTCGTGGGCGTCGATATCAACACAACGGTGGTCGAGACCATCAACCAGGGCGGGGCCCATATCTATGAACCCGGGTTGGATACGCTGGTTAACGCGGCAACGCATTCCGGGCACCTGGTCGCCCGTTCGACCCCGGAGACAGCGGATGTTTTTATTATTGCTGTACCCACGCCTATCAAGGGGGATAAGGGAGCAGATTTAGCTGCAGTAATTGCTGCAGCAGAATTGATCGTGCCATATTTGCGCAGCGGCAACCTGGTCATTCTCGAGTCAACTGTGCCGCCTGGCACGACCGAGGAATTGGTGGTTCCAATACTCGAACGATCGGGGCATACAGCTGGTACCGATTTCCAGGTTGCACACGCTCCGGAACGAGTGCTGCCAGGTCAGATCATGCGCGAACTGGTCCAAAATGACCGCATCCTGGGAGGGATCGATCGAGCCTCCGCCGAGCGCGCTGAAGAACTTTATCGTTCGTTTGTCAGCGGTGAGATCTTTCTGACCGATGCGACGACTGCCGAGCTGGTCAAGCTGGTTGAGAACACTTACCGTGATGTGAACATTGCTCTGGCTAATGAGCTGGCGCGTATATGTGAGCGAGTGCCGACCAATGTGTGGGAGGTGATCGAGCTCGCCAACAAGCATCCGCGAGTCAATATACTCCAACCGGGGCCAGGCGTTGGTGGGCACTGTATCCCGGTAGATCCGTGGTTCATCGTCGAGAAATATCCACTTGACGCGCAGTTGATCAGGCAGAGCAGACTGAGCAATGACCAGATGCCCGCCCACGTTTGCCAAACCATCCTTGACATGGTCAAGGAAATTAAGGATCCGGTAGTAGCTATCCTCGGCGTTGCGTACAAACCAAATGTCGATGATATCCGTGAAAGCCCAGCACTGTTGATAATCGAGATGCTTGAGCAAGCCAGAATCAAGTTTAAAGTCCACGATCCATACGTCTATCCTGACAGAGATATTGAGCAGGTTGTCTCTGGATCCGATTGCATGGCCATCTTAGTCAATCACCGGGATTATGAGAATCTCGATCCCAATGGCTTGGCTGAAATCATGCGGGAGAAGCAGCTGTTTACGGCCTCCCGGATGGTCTCCAAAGATGAGTGGAAATCTGCCGGTTTCTTAGTAAAACAGTTAGGTAATCGCTCGTTATGACATTGCCGATTGATACTCTACAAACAGCAAATTTGATGCGTGATGAGTGCTGATTTGCGTATCGGCTATTTGATGCAGAACGGTGCTCCAGATATGAGCACGCCGTCAGGTCCGCAGCTGCATGTCAAAGAGGTGGTTGAAGGCTTACAAAAAAATGGGCATGTAGTTAATACCTTAGCCATACAAAATCGCAGGCTGAGTTGGTCGGAGGATTTGGATAACTGGAGCCTACCTGAGTATGGATTCTCCAGAACAAAGGGTTTTCGCCTGTTGGAAAGCTCTGTACGCCGGGTTCAATACGAGCTTACCCTACCATTCTTGGGTTTGTTTGACAGCCTGCATTTCGCGGATGCCTGCCAACACCAGCTCTCCGGGTATGACATTTATTATGAGAGACATGGGTATCTGGGATATGGAGGAGTATTAGCTTCACGATGGCAGAAAGTACCGATCGTGATCGAAATCAACGGTAATATCGTGAAGGAAATCGACGAAATCGGTGTCCAAATGTCTAAGCTACAGCGAAATATCGGCAAATGGGTGACGTACCGTACGTGGTCCAGTGCGACCCATCTGCTTGTGGTATCTGAAGCATTAAAGGATCAGCTAATCCGTTCAGCGAATATCAGTGAAGAAAATATCACAGTACTTCAGAATGGAGCCAACGTGGAACTATTCGCAGGAAATTTTGATGGCGATAGTATCCGCCGAAAATATAATCTTGGATCATCGCAGGTTATCGCGTTCACAGGCAGCTTCCAACCATGGCATGGAGTTGATCTGCTGATACTAAGTTTTGCCATGCTCGCAGAAAATTTTCCCGATAGCTGTTTAGTATTAATCGGTAGTGGCGCGGGAATGGAGGATGCCAGATCTATGGTGTCCAGTATGGGTCTCGATCAACGCGTGATCTTTACTGGACGATTAGCACAGGTGGACGTTGCCGCATTGCTCAGCATTGCAGATATACTTGTCGCTCCATATCCATTCATACATGAAGATATTTTAGGATCGCCTCTGAAGTTGATCGAATACATGGCGGCAGGAAAAGCAATCGTTGCGAGCAAAGCCCCTATCCACGAGCTCGTCAATGATGGAGAGAATGGTATACGGGTCGAGCCTGCAGATGCAGCCGCACTTACCCGAGGTATTGTAAAGCTGCTTGATGATGGCAATCTGCGGCAGCTGCTAGGTGATACTGCACGCCAGCAGGCAATTAACAATTACTCCTGGGAACAAGTAGTAAGTAAATTGGAAAAACTTCTGTACGAGTTAGTAGACGAGTCAAAGCGCAATCCGGTTCGCAGCCCATTAAGCATAGGGCAATCCAATTGACCAGCGTCAGTATCATCATCCCAAACTACAACCACACACGATTTCTAGCCGGGTCTATTCGCAGTGCTCTTGAGCAGACTTATCCACCAGCAGAAGTCATCGTTGTCGATGACGGCTCGACGGATAACTGCCGCCCGGTGGTGGAGGGGTTCGGTGATCAAGTCCGGTATATCTATCAGCAGAATCAAGGGTTGGCGGGCGCAAGAAACACTGGCATCCGCCTCGCGAAAGGGGATTTGATCGGTCTGTTGGATGCGGATGACGAATGGCAGCCCAATTATCTTGAAACTATGCTCGATCTGGCTAAAGTGCACCCGAAAGCTGCTGCATTTTACTGCCAGGTGCAGTGCATGAATGAAGTCGGGGTGGACCTACCTCAGATACTCGGTGGTCCCCCACTTCCTTCGCATGTTCTTTATTCTGTGCTGCTGCGAGCTAACTTTATCATCCCGAGTTCCAACCTGATCCGTCGTGAGCCTTTGGTTGATGCAGGTCTTTATGACCCATCGCTGCGTTCGTGTGAAGATTGGGACCTGTGGCTGCGATTGCTGCCGGAATATGAGGTTGTCGGCACGGATGCCTGTTTAGTTCGATACCGTATCCACGGCAGCAGCCTTTCAACCGACCCACGCGGGATGCAGTCAGCCACCCGAGCGGTGATCGAGAAGCACTTCGGACCGGAAGACGGGCAACCAATAGACTGGTCTGCTGATAAACGTAGGGCCTATGGCGGTGTCTACCGCTACCATTTACTGACATCTATCCAGCGCCAGGAGGACTGGCAGGCTGGCGCAGGCTATCTACGGCGTGCCTTGATCATCGACCCTACTCTGGCGTTAGACGTGGATATGTTCTACGACCTGGCGTTAGGCTCGCAGCAAGCCGGATTCCGGGGTACCGCCGAGAACCTGAACCTTCCAGAAAATACCATCCATATCCAGGACCTTCTCGAGAAAGTATTTTCAGCACCGGACTCGGTGGAGCTGGAGCCAGTTCGTAAGCAAACCTATGGCAGCGCGCATTATGCCCTGGGTTTGGTGGCATACAATACCGGTGAACGATCATTCAGCCGAAGCCACCTCAGCCAGGCACTTTATTACCGGCCGGACCTTTGGCGCAGCACCCAGGCAGCCGGTAATCTGGCCAAGTCGTTCATCCCGAAAGCAGCCGTTGAGCGGGCTAAGGCTTACCTGGGTCGCTCTTGATATTACCTGGTAGATTCTTGGAGAGTTGGTAATCGATATATTATTTATCACAAATGGATACCCGCCTCACCGTTGGGCAGGAACGGAGACTTATACCGCCGGACTGGCTGAAGGCTTTGCCGGGCGAGGCCACAAGATACAGGTGTTGTGTGTGGGCAAGTGGCAGGAAGGACCTGACTACTGGAACGGCTATACCGATGATGAATATCGCGGCATCTCCGTTCGCAGGCTGAACCTGAACTGGTCCCGATCTCCAGATCCATTCAGCTATCTGTACAATAACCCGGTCATCGCTGGTTTCCTGGAAGGTTATCTGGATGAGATACGTCCAGAGTTGGTGCATGTGACCTCTTGCGAGACTCTTTCAGCGAGTGTATTAGAGGTGATTCATCAGGCTGGGCTGCCGCTCGTGCTCTCGCTGACCGATTTCTGGTTCCTGTGCCCACAGATCAACCTATTGCGCAGCGATGGTTCGAACTGCGATGGGGTTACCAGCGCCTGGGACTGTTTGCAGTGCCGGATGGATGGGAGTAAGGCGTACCGGCTGCCTGAGCGACTGCTGCCCGAAAAAGCACTGGAGGTGCTGCTGACCACGATCAGCCGCTATCCAGCCATCACTCGCCAGCGCGGGCTGCGTGGTATGGCCGGCAATATGGCTGCCCGGAAAACCTATCTCCGGCAGGCGCTCGAATGGCCAGACCAGCTGATCACAGCCTCTCCATTCGTGCGTGATGTCTTCGTAACTAACGGGATCGATCAGCCGATCCGTGTACAACCTTATGGTCATGATTTATCCTGGAGGGATAGCGACCAAAAAAAGCGGCGATCAGATCGCGTACGGTTTGGATATGTTGGTCAGCTGATCCAATCCAAAGGTGTACATCTGCTGCCTCAGGCGATGAAATCCTTGCCGGAAGATGTCAGGAGCCGGATGTCGTTGTCAATCTACGGCAACCTGGACCACGACCCGGATTACAGCCAGCGCCTGCAGGCGATATCCGCTGGAATAGACAATCTCAGGTTTGCGGGTGTCTACCCACACGCTGAGAGTGCACGGATTTTCGCCGACATCGATGTCTTGCTGGTCCCTTCGCTGTGGTATGATTTCCCACTTGTCATCTATGAGGCTTTCGCCACGCACACTCCGGTAATTGCCACCCGTCTTGGCGGGATGGCTGAGGCGATTGAGGATGGGGTCAGTGGTCTATTATTTGACCGTGGGGATGCAGAGAACCTGGCACGACAGATGAACCAGATTATTACTGAGCGAGGGCTGCTCGATCGACTGAGAGAACGTGTCCCGACAGTAAAAACAGTCTCTGAAGAACTCAATGAGCTGGGATCAATTTATGGGGAGCTGATGATGAATGTCACAGAAAAACAAATATCATCTTTGGAGTTTGATACATGAGTAATGTACTCGTAACCGGTGGGGCAGGATTTATTGGATCACATGTCGCCGAAGCGCTGGTGCAGGATGGTCACAAAGTGGTTGTCATCGACGATCTCAGCGGTGGCTTCCTCGATAATGTCGATGATGGTGCCGAGTTTGTGCAAGGCAGCATCGACGACGTAGCACTCATCGACAAGTTATTTCATGACAATAAATTCGAATATGTATTTCACCTGGCGGCTTATGCAGCGGAAGGCTTGAGCCACTTCATCAAACGCTTCAACTACAATAACAACCTGATCGGCAGCGTCAATCTGATCAACGCCTCGATCAATAGCGATGTGCGCTGTTTTGTATTCACGTCATCGATAGCGGTTTATGGGACCAGCCCAGAGCTGCCGATGACCGAAGAAACCGCCCCGCATCCGGAGGACCCCTACGGCATAGCCAAGCTGGCTGTGGAACAGGAACTGCGAGTGTGCAAGGAGATGTTTGGTCTGGATTACATCATCTTCAGACCGCATAACGTATATGGCGAGCGGCAGAATATCGGTGATAAATACCGCAACGTGGTCGGGATCTTTATGAACCAGATCCTGCAGGGCAAACCGATGTCCGTATTCGGGGATGGAGAGCAATCGCGCGCATTCAGCTATATCGCCGATGTTGCACCGGTCATTGCCGAATCGATACATAACCAGGAAGCTTACAACCAGGTGTTTAACATTGGCGCCGACCAACCTTATTCGGTTAACGAGCTTGCCGCGGAAGTCGCCAGGGCGATGGGCGCGGAGCCGGATATCGTTCATTTGCCCGCCAGGAATGAAGTCATACATGCTTACTCCAGCCATGAAAAAGTTATGAGGGTATTCGGTGGACGTAGGCTGGTCGGACTGGAGGAAGGATTATCTCGAATGGCAGCCTGGGTGCGGCAGCATGGGGCTCGCACGAGCCAGAAGTTTGAAAACATCGAAGTGACCCGCAACTTCCCGAAGGCGTGGCTGTCCTAGGGCGGACAAGCAGCCTCCATAATACAATCTCAAGGTTGATGAGGTCCCAGGAACGTGCCAGAGCCTAAGGTAATCAGTGTTATCTTGAATACCAATCGCAGGGAGGATACTCTTGCCTGCCTTGAGTCTCTCCGGGCAGGCAGCTATCCAAACCACAGTGGAATCGTATTAGATAACCACTCTCAAGATGGCTCAGTTGAAGCGATCGCGACACGCTTCCCAGGTGTGAAGTTGATTGAGCTGCAAGACAACCTGGGATATGCAGGGAACAACAATGTTGGAATCCAGGCAGCGGTCGAACAAGGCGCGGACTGGGTATTTGTCTTGAATGAAGATACGATCTTGGATCCCGGATGTATGGCGCGTCTGGTCGAGGTCGGGGAGCGCGATCCAGCCATTGGTGTTGTTGGACCGATGGTATACCATTACGATGAACCGGATGTCATTCAGTCTGCCGGGGGGACATTGAACAAGAAATGGGAAGGCGACCATCTCGGGAAGAACGAGCCGGACCGCGGTCAGTTCTCGAATCCCCATCCGGTTGATTGGATAAGTGGCTGTGCAATCATGGTTCGCAAGAGTGCAATCGAGCAGGCAGGGGTGATCGATGCGCGCTTCTTCTATTATTGGGAAGAGACAGAATGGTGCGTGCGCATCGGGAGAGCGGGATGGAAAATCGTGCATGTGCCGCAGGCCAAATTATGGCATAAAGGGGTTCAACGGGATTACAAACCCAAACCATCTTTGACTTACTATGATACACGCAACCATCTGCTTCTGCTCTCTAAGCATAATGCCCCCTTACCTGCCTGGATCAATACCTGGTTTCAGATCTTGCGGACGATCACCAGCTGGAGCGTAAAACCCAAATGGCGGTCGATGGCTGAACATAGGGACGCCATGTGGCAGGGGATGATCGACTTCCTGCGCCGGCGGTGGGGGCAGATGCCCACCTAGCTGTAAGGCTATCGTATTGAAGATCTTATTCATCTCCAGGTGGTTCCCATACCCGGTGGACAATGGCTCCAAACTCCGCATCTACAGCTTGCTGCGCGGTCTATCTGGTCACCACAAGATCACGTTGATCAGTTTTATCGATGATCAAGGAGCGGACCCAGAGGTACTGCAAGAAAAGTCAATCTGCGAGAATATTGTGCCCGTGCCATTCATGCACCAATCATCTGATGGTTACCGGGAGAAATTGGGAATTCTGAGTGCTACCCCTCGCTATTACAAAGAAACGTATTCACCAGAGATGGCCTGGCAAATCGAGGCGGCAGTTGAAACGGGTGAGTATGACCTTATCATCGCTTCTCAGATCGACACTGCAGCTTACTTCAAGCATTTCAAGCGTGTGCCGGCAATCTTCGATGAGGTTGAGATCGGACTGTTATACGAACGATTTTCAACCGCTAAGAAAATTATGCAGCGGGTGCGCCACGGCCTCACCTGGGAAAAACATCGCCGGTATCTGGCACGCATCCTGAAGGTCTATCTAGCCTGCACTGTTACATCTGCCGACGAAAGACACCTGTTGAAGAAGGTGATACCCGATCTTCCACCGGTTCATTTCATACCGAATTGCATTGAGTATGATGAATACCAAGGTATCGGAGAATCAGCCCAGCCGAACACCTTGATCTTCACCGGCTCTTTCCGGTATACCCCGAATTATGAGGCGATGGAATGGTTTATTCAATTCGTATTACCCCGTTTGAAGGAGAGAATACCGGGTATAAGGTTGATCATCACCGGAGATTCCGCCGGAAAAGATGTATCCGACCTGCCTTTGATTGAACAGACCGGCTACGTGGACGACATCCGAGCTCTCGTAGCCAGTTCATGGGTCAGCCTGGCACCATTATTAAGCGGTGGGGGTACGCGTCTGAAAGATACTCGAAGCCATGGCACTTGGGGTGCCGGTCGTAGCGACCACCAAAGGCGCTCAGGGGCTGGGTGCGTGCTCAGGTGAGGAGATATTGATTGCCGATTCTCCCGATGACTTCTGCGATGCAGTATACCGGTTGTGTGTCGATCCGAAAATTAGGGATACGCTTAGCGTCAATGGAAAGCGATTGGTGCGCGAGAAGTATAGCTGGGAATCGGTCATGCCAGATTATCTTGAGTTAATAGAGCGTATTGCGGTGGTATGATTGAGACAATGTATCAATACAATGAGTAAAAATGGCAATAATTAATGACATAATCTCACCAGCAAGGCGTTTCATCGAACGAGACAGATTACGCTGGGTACAGGCTCTCATCGTCTTGGTCATCTTACTGTTCAGCGTGTATTTTGTGCCCAGGATTGCAATGGGCAATCAAAGATACGCGCTATTGCCGCTGGCGATGTTTGGATTCCTTGGACTGCTTGTCTTGATGCGCTGGCCGGCCTTGGGTATCATGGCAATATTTATAGGGGGATTCTTCACCCAATATGTGGGTCCGGGTGGTTTTAACCTGGCTTTGATTGCCATAATGGCCGTGCTGGCAGCATGGTTCATAAAGATGATCATCGTCGAGCGGCAGATACAATTCGTGCGTTCACGTGCCATGAGGCCGCTGTTCTTCTTCATAATCGTATCCCTGCTCTCTTTTGGATTAGGTCAGCTTCCTTGGTATTCATTCGCTGGCAATGCCCCAACCGATGCTCAATTCGGTGGTTTGGTAATATTTTTACTCTCTGCAGGAACTTTTTTAGCGGTCGCCAATCTGATAAAAGAGCAGAAGTGGTTAGAAAGAATAACCTGGCTCTTTCTGGGATTGGGCGGTTTATTTATTGCCGCTCAATTTATGGGCGCAACGGGCGGTTATATAACAAGGTACTACCACATAGACCTCGTGTCAGGCAGCATGTTCTGGACCTGGCTGGTCGCGATCGCTTTCAGCCAGGCTCTGATCAACAACCGATTGCATGTTGGCTGGCGCCTCCTGTTGGGTGTTCTGGCTGCAGCTACTTTATATATCGCCTACTTTACCAACAGCGGTTGGAAATCTGGCTACCTGCCGGCATTGTTTGCTGTTGGTACGATCGTTATGCTTCGCTACTGGCGAGTTGCCAGATTCAGCTTAATTTTTACGGTAATTCCCATCTGGTACCTGGCTAATCAGGCGATTGCTTCCGATCAATACAGCTGGTCAACACGGATAGAAGCCTGGTTGATCGTGAGTGAAATTGCCAAGATCAGTCCGATCTTGGGGTTGGGTTTTGCGAATTACTATTGGTATACACCGTTTTTCCCTATACGAGGCTATTTCATCAGTTTCAATTCTCACAGCCAATATGTGGACCTGTTCGCACAAACCGGTATTCTAGGGATTATAGGCTTCTTATGGTTCTTTTTTGAAGTTGGCAGGGTCGGGTTGGATCTGCGTAAACGGGCTGCCGAAGGATTTCCGATAGCATACGTCTATGGGGCGATAGGTGGGCTGGTTGCCACGCTGGTTGCCGCATCCCTGGTGGATTGGGTATTACCATTTGTGTACAATATCGGCTTGAAGGGATTCCGAGCAAGCATAATCCCCTGGATTTTCTTAGGTGGTCTGATCAGCATCGAGCAGATAATCCGCCGTAGTAAAGATAGACTGACTTCGTAATTACCTGAGGGAGGAAATTTATGGTTGAAGATCTAATCGGTTTGATTCCCGCCGCGGGCAGAGGTGTACGTTTGGGTCTGCCATACCCAAAGGAGTTGTACCCTGTCATTCGCGACAATCACTATAAGCCAATATCTCAATATGTGCTTGATAACCTGACATATGCGGGATTGCAGCATGTTGTTTTCGTTGTGAATGAGACCAAACATCAGTTAATGGGTTTCTTTGGGGATGGGCACCGTTTCGGATGTAATATTAGCTACGTGGTGCAAGAACAAGCTAACAATAAAGAACAGTCTACCTCACCTGGTCTGGCGCATGCCTTGGACTCAGGCTACCACCTGACGCGTGGAAAAACAGTTTGTTTTGGAATGGCGGATACGATCATGCAGCCGAAAGGTGTGTTTGCGCAGGCACTGTCTGCTGCTCAACCGGAGGATGATGTCATTCTCGTTCTTTTTAAAACTGAACGACCAGAGAAGTTCGGAATGGTCAGGATGGGCAGTGACCAATGTGTAGCGCAGATTATCGACAAACCGGTGCAAACAGACCTGCTCTGGATGTGGGGGTGTATTCTCTGGCGACCTTCATTCACAGAATACCTGCACACCTGCGTTAGCGAGGATGGAATCTCCGACTTTGCTGGGATAATGAACAGTGCCATAGCCAGGGGTATGCAATTTCGCGGCGTCCCCATCGATGGTGGAGTGTATATCGATCTGGGAACCTATGAAGAGATCCTGGAAATGGACAGCCGCTATAGGGAGGAGTCGTAGTTTATGGGCGTAAGTGCTGCAGCAGAGCAGATAGTAAATAAGCAAGAATCGCTCAACGTCCCGGACGTATCGATTGTCCTGGTGTGCTGGAATAACCTGGATTATCTTGACCCTTGTCTAAAGTCGTTGTATGACGGTAATCTCGAACACACTTTTGATGTGATTGTTGTGGATAACGGATCGACGGATGGCAGCCAGGCAATGCTGAGAGAGAAATACCCCGATGTGATGATTATTCAGAATGATCATAATGTCGGTCTCGCCAAAGCATGTAACCAGGGCATACAGAACTCTACTGGAAAGACAATACTATTGCTGAATAACGATACCCTGGTAGATGGGGCATCATTGGACAAGATTGTGGAGTATATGCTCAGTACACCGGATGCTGGCGGTGCGGGTGGGAAGCTGTTGAATCCCGACCTGTCCTTCCAGGCGGGCTATGCAAATTTCTCGACGTTACAAGAGGAGTTCTTCATTGCTACCGGTCTAGGTGACTTAATTTGGGATGGCTATCCGTCCCATATTGATGATGGTGAGATTCGGGTGGTGGATTGGTTAAGCTCAGCATGTTTGCTGCTGCGAAGGAATACTCTGGATCAGGTGGGATTGCTTGATGAGGAGTACTTTATTTATGGAGATGAGGCCGACCTGCAATACCGGATGAAGGATGCCGGTTGGAAGGTTTATTATCTCCCTGAGTCCACCACTATTCATTATGGCGGGCGTAGTATGAACCGCTGGCGCAGGCGCCGGATGGTGTACCGGGGTAAGATGTTGTTCTACAAGAAGAATTATGGGATATTGAAACTTACCTTGCTGAGATTGATGCTGGCATTTTTAAGCGCAGCAAAGCTGGCAGTTTGGGGGATCGCGTACATTCTCCCGGGAAAAAGGGAGCGCGCAAGGCAGGAACTTGGATCTAATATAGAGGTAATCCAGTTATGCGCAAAACTAGAATAGTGAGTTTGGAGAATAAGTTTTGAGTGACAGAATACCGTTGAAGCGGGTTGTTCTCATCGTATTGGACAGTGTAGGCTGCGGGGGGGCGCCAGATGCAGTAGAGTACGGTGATGCCGCTGCCAATACGCTCAGGAATATCAGTCTGGCTGTGGGCGGACTAAACCTGCCCAACCTCGGCTCGCTGGGCTTGGGGAATACCACCGAGGTCTTGGGTGTACCACCACGATCTGATACGCTGGGGGCATATGGCAGGCTTTCAGAAGTATCCGCCGGTAAGGATACAACCACTGGACATTGGGAGCTGGCTGGATTGATCCTCGAAAAGCCTTTTCCCGTGTACCCTGATGGATTTCCGGCTGACCTAATTCATCGGTTCGAGAGTTCGATCGGGCGAGAGACAATCGGCAATTATCCTGCTTCTGGAACAGAGATCATCAAGGAGTTGGGAGAAGAGCACGTCAGTACGGGTAAACCGATCATCTACACCTCTGCGGACAGTGTGTTCCAGGTTGCAGCGCATGAGGACGTTATACCCATCGACGAGCTGTACGGTATCTGCGAGACGGCGCGAGACATGCTTGCTGGAGAACATGCTGTCGGGAGGGTGATCGCGCGACCATTTATCGGTCGGCCGGGCGAACTCGTGCGCACCGAGCGCAGAAAAGATTTCAGTCTCGTTCCGCCATCTGATACGATCCTGGATGTGCTTAAGCATTCTGGGCTGGCTGTGATGGGGGTGGGTAAGATCGAGGATATATTCGCTCACCGCGGCCTGACACACAGCATTCACACCGGTAACAATATGGCGGGTGTCGATGCAATTCTAGGATTCTTGAAGATGGATATGCGGGGGTTGATATTCGCGAATCTGGTTGATTTTGATATGCTGTATGGTCACCGCAACAACCCGGAGGGCTACGCGGCTGCCCTTGAAGAGTTCGACCGGCGGCTGCCAGAAATTATGGAATCCCTGGGTGCAGAGGATGTACTAATCATCACAGCTGATCATGGTAATGATCCAACAACACCAGGCACTGACCACAGCCGCGAGAGGACGCCCGTCCTGGTTTATGGCGAGTGTATTCGTCCAGGTGTGCATGTCGGCACCCGATCTTCGTTTGCAGATATCGCCGCAACGATTGCTGATTTTCTGGAGATCGACTGGTCTGGATACGGAATATCATTTTCGGAACAGGTGTGTGTATAGCGTTTCCCCGGTCGATTCGTGCCGAAAAATATATTACATCCAGAAATAATAATCAGGACAAATGTCTATCCTGCGAAACGATATTAAGTAACCGACGCGGGTAAAATACGTTCAATAAGAGGTAAGAATAATTGTCTCTTTTCTGGAGTGGATTGAAGGTTCATATTTATGAGTAGTGTCATTAATGAAGATTCGATCATACAGGCTGTTAACCAGCAGGTTACTGGTGACTTGCCAGACGGAGATATTGTCATCCTCAGCATCAGGGATGGTGTATATTTTGGTTTAAACCAGGTTGGGGGTCGTATCTGGAAGCTGATCCAGCGACCAATATCGATTTGTGGTATTCATCAGGCTTTGCTGGATGAGTATGATGTTGATCCGGAAGACTGCTATCAGGAGATACTGAGTTTTATCAGCGAATTATACGAACATGGCCTTGTTGTCCTGAATAGCGAGCCGGTTGAGACTCATTAGCTGTTCTTTACTTGAAGTATCCCAGTTGCTCTCAAAAATCGAACCGATAGTTATGCTGGTGCGACTATATTGTTAGACATGAGTACACTGGCTCTGGAGATCGTTGTTAACCATATAAGGTGTTAGGGGGATAATTGACGAATAATGTGAGTGTGTGCTCATGTTATCCCTGGGAGGATTGATTTAATAATGCAAAAAATACGGACATGGTTATTCTCTCTGATCATTCTAATTGTGGTGTCCGGGGTATCTGGGCTAATTAACTTCAATGCTCACGCTCAAGATGCCAGACCACCGGTCCCGGCACCGCTCTATCAAGAACCCGTACCGGTGAAGAGAGAGATTGAGAGCACTGGTCTGAGACGCGTTCTTGGCGCACCAGAGTCCAGCAGTGTGTTATCAAACGTACTGCCTGCAGGCGATAGCAGCATTCACGGTTTGATCTACGATAATGGATTCTTGTGGGCAAGCACACGGACAGCGCCGGGAAGTGTATTAAAAATCAACCCTACCACACTTGCCGTAGATGGCCGGGCAACATTCCTTACCGGAAGGAATAATGCTGAGGATATCCTGGCGGCTAATGGCTATATCTGGAGCATCACCAGTACTGACCCTGCCTGGCTCGTCCGTGTGGATCCGGCGACAATGGCAGTCCAATACACGTCATTATCCAGTGGTGGAAGTAATTTCTTGGCATATGCCGAATCTCTGGACTATAACTTTGGAAAGCTGTGGGTAGGTGGTTATAACAAAATTGCCGAAGTCGATATATCGAACCCTTCATCGCCTACATTTATCCTGCATGATTATTCTGTGCTCGTCGATCAAGATTATGCACTGGCAACAGCGATGGCTAGCGACTCGAATTACATATGGGCAGTTTTTACACAGGGAGATTTCACGCCGCCATCACTTTTGGGCGCCACTTTTGCTCGATTAGACCCATCTACGCCAACCAGTGGGTATATTACGGCAACGCTAACTTCTGTACTATTCCCGGATGACATGTTCCGTGAAAATGGTTTTCTGTACACCAGCAGCGAAAATTCTGGGCTCCCATCTTATAACTACATGTTCCCTACCAGTATGGTGCCATACACAACCAGCCTGGCTTCCGGTGCAGGCATATCGTATGGTACATTCTTCAACCCTCTGGACCCTAATACGTTTTGGGGCGCGTTTACCAGTTCACCAGGATTACTATTGAAGTTCGATATGAGCTTGAATAAGGTATTCACCACAACATTACCTCTAACATTTGACGATCCTTCTGAGATCGCATTTGACCCCAATGGTAATATGTATGTCACGACCTTCCAGGATCCGGCGGGGGTCGTTAAATACACAGTTCCAAGCTCGGTGACTCTTGGTATCAGTAAATCTGGCAGCGATGCAGTATTGGGTTGGACCAATTCCGATGCATTGGTGGATCATTACGAGGTCTGGCGCAGCACATCACCCTATTTCCAACCCGGGGATGCAGGCTCATCAAAGCTGTCGGAGGTCTCCGCATCAGTTGGAAGTTTGGTTTATACAGATACCGGCGCATTGGGGGACGTGAATAACAACTATTTCTATATCGTCCGGGCGTTCAATGATTTTGGATTGTTAGGACCGATCTCAAACAGAGTAGGCGAGTTTGATTTTGGAATTGAACCGGGCATTGGTGCAACTCTGAAATGGACATACATCGGTATGCCGCTTCAGGTAAGTGCTGCTACAACTGCAGATGCGGTTGCGAGTTATATCGACCCAGGTGGGAGCATCAAGCGGGTCGGAAAATGGAATGCCGTCACCAAGACCTGGATCTTCAGGGTCGTTGGATCTCCATTCCCACCGGCAAATTATCCTGTTGCCCCAGGGGATTCCTTGTTAGTCTACGCAAATAATCTGGCACCTTCCGTATTTGCTTGGGTTGGCGATGTTCCAGCTCAGGGGGCGATCACGTATACGCTTACGACAAACAATTGGTATTCGATAATGCCGCCAATTGATCAAAACCTTAGCACGATTCTCACTGCGGATGCGCTTGCAGCCGATATTCAAAACGGCGCAGGAACATCTGGTATGCGGGTTGGAAAATGGGATGCCAGCGTACAGACATGGATATATCGTATTGTAGGATCACCATTCCCGCCGGCGAATTATTCGACAAGACTTGGATATCCGTATTTCGTTTTGACCAACAGTTCTACACCACCGAGCTGGCCATAATAGAGGATTTACTTATATAGGAAACCAACTAGACGAAAGGAGAGGCAGGCATGTCACGATACAAGAGATCAAAGGGAGTTCTGGTGTTATTGATAACCACAATTGCTCTGACGAATATTTTAGTCACAGCATCTGCATCTAATCGCTATCAAATCGAGGCTGGCTCACAGGCAACTGCCAGTGAAGATGCATATCTATATTCTGGTGAACCATCAGTGGTACATGATGGTGCAGCTCTGACTGTCGAATACCAATCCAGTCCGTCTCCTCTGGATGCCCGAGTCGTATTAATCAAATTCACAAACGTCGATATGACGAACCCTATCGTCCAGGCTAGATTAAACGTTTACGCTACAGAATGTGGTGGATTTCTTCCACTTACAGCAAACACTCGCGTAGATATCTATTCCATGACCAATGATACCTGGACAGAGGGTAGTGTGACCTGGGATAATTTTAATTCGCCAGTAAACACAAATAGAGGTGCGTTTTTAATGTCCGTTGATGGTGGCATTGTAGCAGCTGAGACGTATAATTATTGGACGGATACAACGAACGGGAACTTTGCCCAGTTTGTCCATTCGCAGAGCATCAGCAACGGCGGTGATGGTGTCGTCAGTCTTTGGTTAGAAGTCGGAACAACCAGTGACGCATTAGCTTCGTTTATGGACACCGAAGATGCGGGGGGGTTCTGTGGTGCAGCCAGTAATCATCCACCAATCTTGCAGTATGCCGATAATGCAGGACCGCTGGCAATTACACTAACTTCACTGACCGCTGAAACCAACAACATTGGAAATTGGATAGGGTGGTTGGTGCTGATTGTCGCGTTTCTATTAGCGCTGGTCGTGTTTGTTTGGCGTCGAAGAATCCGTCAGGTAGAGGGATAGGGTAGAAGTGTGCCATGATGCATGCAGAATCTATCGTGTCAGCCACCGATAAGCTGGTCCAGAAAGATCTCGATAGTGGTGAATTTGTCATGTTGGACCTCCGTGACAATACCTATTACGGTCTGAACCCGGTCGGAAGACGCATCTGGGAGCTTATTCAACAGCCGGTCAAGGTAAGCCAGGTACGGGACAGCCTGTTGGAAGAATACGATGTCGATCCCGATCAATGCACGCAGGATTTGATCGCTTTACTTAACGATTTGGTAAATAAGGGATTGGCTGAACTGCAGAATGCAGAGGCTGGATAAGTTCCTGCGCTTGCCGGGAACAGAACGACGGCTGCTGGTAAAAGTCACCATACTGCTGAGTGCTACCCGGCTATCACTGCGGCTGCTGCCATTCAAAACTGTATATGAGTGGTTTGAGTGGGGTGGGAGTAATACTGCACCGCCCCCAGACAGCGAAGCACAGGCGCAGCTGATCTGCCGGGCAATAAACCGGGCTGCGAAGCATACTTTGGGGAAGGATTCGTGCTTCCCCCAGGCATTGACCGGGGATATGCTGCTGAAACGTCATGGCTATGCACCTGTCATGCGCATAGGTGTGCTTAAAGAAGGGCAGAACAACTTGCGTGCCCATGCCTGGGTGGAATTGAATGGAGATATTGTCATCGGCGGTCCCGCATCACATGTTGAAAGATACACTCCACTACCTGATCTGGAAAATTTAATAGTTTGAGTGGAATCGTGGGGATCCTCTACCGGGATGGCAGAACAGTAAGTCATGCCACCATGGGAGATATGCTGTCACGGATCAGTCATCGTGGTCCGGATGGACAAGGGATATGGTGTGCGGATTCAGTGGGGCTGGCACAATGTATGCGTCGGTCTACTCCCGAATCTGTTCGTGAGCGCCAGCCACATCTCAGCCGGCAGGCAGACCTCGTCTTAGTAGCTGATGCTCGAATTGACAACCGCGAATGGTTGATCAATGCCTTGGCGCTAAAAGATCGACCGGCCGAGGAGGTCACCGATACCCAGCTTATTCTCAATGCTTACAAAAATTGGGGTGAAGCATGCCCGGATAAATTAGAGGGGGATTTCGCATTTGCAATTTGGGACTCCCATCGGAAAGTTCTGTTTTGTGCCCGGGATACTGCTGGCGTAAAACCATTCTATTACTATCTGTCCAGAAAATGCATGGCATTTGCATCGGAGATAAAAGCCTTGTTGGCTCTCTCTGAAATGCCAAGAGGGCTGAATGAAACCAAAGTTGCTGAATATTTGCTGTGGAATTTCGAGGATACTCGCCAGACCTTCTATCAGGATATTTACCGTCTCCCACCGGCGTGTTCATTAACCATTTCTTTTGAGAGCGAGAGATTGCAGCAATATTGGAATCTGGACCCTACGAAAGAGATCAGGTACAGAAATTCCGACGATTATGTTCTTGAATTTCGAGAACTATTCAACCAGGCAGTCCGTTATCGAACACGGAGTGTGTACCAGATCGGTTCGACACTAAGCGGTGGTTTGGATTCATCCTCAATCGCGACCACTGCGCTAAAGTATCTTCCAAAAGCCAATTCTTCAAAGCTGAAAGTATTCTCAGCAATATTTCCAGATCTGGATCGTAGTGAGCGATTTGAAATCGATGAACGGAACTATGTTGATAAGATGCTTGAAGTAGGGCAATTTGATCCCGTATTCATAAACGCTTCAAATAAGGACCTTTATATCGACCGGGAGAAGTTACCAGCAATCTTCGACGAACCGTATTTTGCACCATCCTTGTATCTATTCTGGGAGATATATTCTTCTGCGCGGGATGCAGGCGTTCATATCCTTTTGGATGGCACAGATGGTGATCGCACGATATCAAATGGACAGGAGTACCTGGTAGACCTGGCGAAATCTTTCAGGTGGATTCATATGTGGAACGTGGCATCTGCTGTAAACAAAGAACAAGATTTACGCACCGGGACGTACCAGACCATGTGGCGGCTTGGCTTCAGAGCTCTTATTCCACATCAAATTTTCGATCTAAAACGAAGATTAACCGGAAACCAGAGACCAGCGATAAGGAATAGGAGCTTGATTAATCCGCAATTTGCTCATGCTCAAGGAATTGATGACAGGTTGGATACGAGCAGTCCATCTATATTTGATGGGCGTCAATTCTCCCGATATAAGCATTGGCAAGAGATGACATCAGGCGTAAATGCCCTCTCACTGGAGTTATTTGATAAAGCCGCGGCATTCCATAACATAAGTGTGCGCTTTCCTTTCTACGACCGCCAATTGATCGAATTCTGTCTGGCACTGCCTCCAGAGCAGAAGCTAAATAAGGGTAGGACAAGGTATATTCTACGAGCGGCCATGGATGGGGTTTTACCCCCACAAGTACAATGGCGTACGAGCAAATCTAACCTCGGTCTGGCGTTCAGCAGACAATTCTCTGGCATCCAGCGTTCTTTACTAAACAGAATGGTCTATACGACAAAGGAGACACTGGGAGCGTATATTGACCGTGCTGCTGTAGATCAGGCGTATCACCGTCTCATCACGAACCCAACACGGAGTATTAACGATGCGTACATGATCTTTGGGGCGAGCATTTTGGCAGATTGGTTTACCGAAATTCATCATTAATACCACTTCCGGAATCTCCGATATTGCGCTATAATGATCGGAGGCTACAGCTTAAGAAATAGTCCATAAGTAATGCTTAACAATGCTTGACAAGACCCTTAAACAATGTAACAATGTAGGGTAGGCAATTTGTAGTTACCAACTCGAGGGAGGTATTAAGATGGACACCAAGAGAACTGATGATATGAAAGAGAAGAAAGCCTGGATAAAGCCTGAATTAGTTGTATATGGCGACGTTGAGAAGCTGACAACTGAGCTGCCCGTTCCGCTGCCGCAACCCCCAAGCGGTGGTTCCAGCTCAATTCCTTGATATTCAGGCATAATTATCATAAGATACAATTAGGTTCGCCTGATCACGTTTACAATTGACATTTTCTCCCAGTGGGGAACATAAGGGGAGAACGTTTCACGTCAGCTTGTCAAATTATTGCTATTGGCTCCCGGTTGCACCGCAGGGGGCATGTATAATTATTGGTATTGATTCGGGTGGGCCAACGCGGAATTTCCACCAACCAAGTTAACTAAATACCAAGTAAGTAGAGATCACAGCTATGTACCATTACCTGGCCTATGGTCTGGGTATTCACTCCGCTATCCAGTTGTTCGATATTCCGGTTCAAACAGTTGATCGGGACGTGGACATAGTGCAAGCGGAAATCGAATTCAAGAGTGATGATAGAGATGTGACCAGCCCTTATATACGGCTATCATCTCAAGATGCTATCTTGTTAATCGAGGGAGTGGGGTGCTTTCAGGTCAGTGGGGGAAATAGCATCGTCGTAGACCCCGATAATAATGCAAATCAGGCTCTGCTGCAGCGCTACATCATTGGAGCCTGTATGGCTTTGTTGCTTTACCAAAGAAGCCAGCTTGTGCTGCATGCAAGCGCGATTGAAATAAACCGACAGGCTGTCGCTTTCATGGGAACGTCTGGTGCGGGAAAATCATCTATTGCAGCTGCGTTTGTGGCTGCGGGCCATAAAATGGTTGTTGACGATGTCACTTCCATAGATATCCAGAATAATGTGCCATACGTATATCAAGGGTTTCCGTATATCAAGCTTGTGAACGGGACCCTAGCATTATCGAATCTGCGTAATAATAAAATTGAGTATTCGGATCATCTTGAAGATAAGACCGGATTCCGGATAATAGATGCTCCAACAAGCGATAGAATTCCCTTAGCATGCATCTTCGTAATCAAATCTGGAGAGGGGATCGAACACCGCCAGTACGATTTTCAGCAATCATTGATTGAGCTTGTGAGACACTCTTTACCGCCAACACTCGTCCGGCTGGATAGGTCAGCTCATTTCACTCGCTGTATTAAAGTAGTAAATTCGATCCCGATCTTTGAGTTAACACGGACGACTGATATGGATAGGTTGGGTGACCTTGTAGTTCATATTGAGAGTTACATATCGGGAAATACACACGACATTATTACGTAACCAGGTCAATATCATAACAAGATGACGCATATTACGTTATACCTGATAGCAAGTATCTTGTGAGACGGGCGACTCTCCCGGATCGTAAAATTAACAGCACCCTAGAATAGCCGTTCAAAATCAATTCGACTATATGAATTCATCTCAAACTATAACAAAGTGGCTCCTGGTAGCTATCATAACGTTATCAGTAATCATCAGGATCGTCGCAGCAATTTATATCGGCGACGAGATGATAAACCTTCCTGGGACCCATGACCAAGTCTCATATCATAATCTGGCATTAAGAGTTATCGCTGGTCACGGTTTCTCGTTTGGGACGGATTGGTGGCCATTTACAGCCGCAGGTGCGCCAACTGCACACTGGAGCTTCCTTTACACTTTCTTCTTAGCCTTAATTTACAGCATTTTTGGACCCCACCCTCTAGCTGCCCGCATTATTCAGGCTGTCATCGTTGGCATACTCCATCCATATCTGGCATATTTGATCGGGAGGAGGGTATTTAACACTTCAGTTGGTTTACTAGCGGCTTTTCTCACTGCAATTTATATATATTTCATCTACTATTCTGGCACATTGATGACAGAACCCTTCTATCTATCTGCCATTCTGGTCAGCATATATTTTTCTATTAAGCTTACAGATGCAGTAGCAAAGGATGCCCCAAAGAGAGCCTGGGTACTAATGGCGATATACCTGGGGGTTTCATTAGGCGTAGCAGTTCTCTTCCGACAGATCATCCTTTTGGTCATCCCATTTATATATCTATGGATATGGTTCGTCGATCGCAAATACAATACTAAAGCGCATATATGGGCGATGCTCATCTCGAGCGTATTGATCCTGTTGATGATTATCCCATTCACAATCTACAACTACATGCGTTTCGACCGCTTCGTCCTGCTCAATACGAATGCCGGATTCGCGTTTTATTGGGCAAATCACCCAATCTACGAAACACACTTTGTCCCGATTCTCCCTCCGGAAATGGGCAGTTATCAAGAGTTGGTCCCTACAGAGTTGTGGTCTCTTGATGAAGCCCATCTTGATCAGGTCTTACTGCGGCGGGGCTTGCAGTTTATCATCGATGATCCTGGACGCTATATCCTGCTCTCCCTAAGCCGAATTCCATGGTATTTCATGTTTTGGCCTGCGCAGGAATCTTCACTTATCTCCAATATTTCTCGAGTTCTAAGTTTCGGACTGTACCTTCCACTTATGCTGTATGGCGTTGTCTATAGTTTGATCTATCGCCCTAAGAGGATTGCTGATTTTATTCGCACACCGGTTGCCTTATTGCTCGGGGTCATATTCACCTATTCGATGATACATATTCTCAGTTGGACATTGATTCGCTATCGCCTGCCAGTGGATACTCTTCTGATCCTATTTGCTGGCCTGGCAGTTTGGGACTTAATCGGCCGATTAGGATTGAGAAGTAAAAAAGTAACTGAGCTTGAATATATCCGTCAATTATGAAGATCCTGTTTATTGTTCCATATACTCCAAATCTGATCCGTGTTCGTTCCTATAATTTGATCCGAGAACTGGTACGTAAAGGTCATAGTGTTACGTTAGCTACGTTATGGACAGACGCAAGCGAGCGTGAAGATGCGATCCGTCTCGGGAAGCAGCTGCACGAGGTCGCTTCTTATCCTATGCCAAAATGGCGCTCATATTGGAATTGCCTTGCGGCTCTACCATCCGATACTCCGCTGCAGGCAGTTTACAGTTGGCAGCCGGCTATGGCACACGATCTAAATTCGCTGCTCTCGGATAAGGGCACAGGTAGTGTCTTTGATGTGGTTCATGTGGAGCATATGCGCAGTTCGCGTTACGGATTGAGGATCAAAAAGAATTTCCCAAATTTACCCGTTATCTGGGATAGTGTGGACTGTATCAGTCTGCTCTTCCAATTGGCATCCGTGAGAAGTACCCGAAAAGTAAGCCGTTATATTACATCTTTCGAACTCAAACGTAATCGTCGCTATGAAGCTTGGTTGATCAGGCAGTTTGATCATACGCTTGTGACTTCACGCATCGATCGAGACGCTATGTTAGAGCTGGACGCTACAAACGGTAACCGACCTGAGATTTCTGTTCTTCCAAACGGAGTCGATCTCGAATATTTCATGCCAAATGGTGACATAGATCGAGAGGCGGAGACGCTTGTTGTAACCGGTAAGATGAGCTATCATGCTAATGTGTCCATGGTTATGAGTCTCTACGAGGAGATTATGCCGCTAATCTGGGACAAACGACCTGGAGCCAAGCTGTGGGTCGTTGGTAAAGACCCAACGCCAGAAATATCCTCGCTTGCCGACCATCCCAATGTTCTGGTTACCGGTACCGTCGAGGACATGCGCCCATATCTGCATAAGGCGACTGTGGCTGTCTCTCCAGTTCAATATAGTGTCGGAATACAGAATAAAGTCTTGGAAGCAATGGCCTGTGGGGCTCCGGTAGTTTCAACCTCTCCGGCGGTATCTGCGTTAGACACAATGCCAGGGAAAGATGTTCTCGTTGCCGATAACCCAGAAGGATTTGCCAACCAGGTGCTGAAACTGCTCGAAAATCCATCCTTACGTAGAGAGATCGGTAATTCCGGATTGTCTTATGTAAAAAATCATCACAAATGGTCTGTCATTACCGAACAATTAGAGGGGGTTTACCATGAAGCTGTTGAGAATCGGTAAATATCATCCGACACAGTCCCGCCAATCTAATCGATATTTAGACGAGGTTTAGTATGATCGTCGTTCAGACCCCACTCCGGGTAAGCTTATTCGGTGGCGGTACAGACTTTCCCTCGTACTTCCGGGAGGAGGGTGGGCGAGTATTGTCCACAGCCATCGACAAGTATATATTCGTAACAGTAAAACGCAGATTTGATGAGCTGCTTCGTGTTGGATACACAAAAACAGAGATGGTCAAGACTGTTGATGATATTCAACATGAACTATTTCGCGAATCTTTGCGCATGACAGGCATCGAACAGGGAATCGAGATTACAACAATGGGGGACATTCCCTCAGCAGGTTCCGGTTTGGGATCTTCGAGTACTGTAACTGTTGGTTCGTTGAATGCCCTGTATACATTGCAAGGAGTGATTGTTCCCGCAGAACGGTTGGCTCGGGAAGCTTGTGATATTGAGATTGGTGTCTTGAAGAAACCGATCGGTATCCAGGATCAGTACATCGCGGCTTATGGTGGCATGCGAGCGATTGAATTCCATCCGGATGGGCTGGTATCGATGAAGAAGATCGTGCTTGACACGACCCAGACGCGCAAATTGAATGAAAATATGCTGCTGTTTTTCACCGGAAAGACACGCCGTGCGGATTCAATCCTAAAGGAACAGGTCGAAGGGATCAAGAATAGCAAAAATGTTTTACGACGGATGGCAGACATGGTAGATGTTGCCAAGAGCGAGCTGCAGTCTGGAAACCTTGATGCGATTGGAGAATTACTACACGAGTCCTGGGAGCTGAAGAAGCAGTTGGCCAGTGGGATTAGTAATGGGGAGATCGATCAGATGTATGCTGCAGCACGCGACGCAGGTGCGATCGGCGGAAAGATCACCGGTGCAGGAGGGGGTGGATTCTTTCTCGTATATTGCAAGCATGAACATCAGGATGCGGTTCGCGGTGCGTTGATTGGATTGCAGGAGCTGCCTTTCAATTTGGAACAGGATGGCACGAAAGTGATCTTAAATTACAAACGCTGGAGCTGATGAACAGGATGGATAAATTTTATTTTGACACATTTCATTAATGCTCTACTCATGTAATATTTGGGCATTGATCAGCGTTTTGGTTTATAATACTAGTTTGGCAGCAGTAATTGATGGGCACGAATTATAGTTCCATCAAGCTGATAAGGAGGGATTAATTCGTTGGTAAATCTGCTACTTAGTGGGCAATACAAGCCGTAAATGAGCGCGTAGCATTGTTATTTGGTTTTACGGATAAAAATATCATTAGTTGTTTAGCGAATGGATGAAGCGCAATGGAACTAAGTGCGTTCTTTAAACCATTATTGAAATGGTGGTGGCTGCTGGTTGCTGCAACTCTAGTAGCTCTGATATCCAGCTACCTGATTACGGTCCGGCAACCGCCTGTATATCAATCTCGGACTCGATTGATCACAGGTCGGACAATCTTCGAGGCGAATCCCACCAGCGGTGATATTTATCTCAATCAACAGCTGGCTGGTTTCTATGCCAGCATAGCCCAAAGCGATACCGTGCGGGATGTTGCCATGGAGTCTTTGGGTATGGATTGGCTGCCATCCTATACTGCCCGGGTGGCTGCAAATTCATTGATTGAGATATATGTAGATGACACCATACCAGAGCGTGCCCAGATCGTAGCTGATGCGATTGCGAATGCTCTGATTGAGCAGACACCGACCAATTCTCAGCAGCAGCAATCCCGGGAATCTTTCATCGATGAGCAGCTAACACGTCTCGAGAACCAGATCACTGAAACACTGGACGAGACCAATAAAAAACAGCAAGAATTAGGGGATCTATTCAGCGCCCGCCAGATTGCTGACACCCAGGCAGAGATCGCGGCCCTGAATGCAAAACTGACAACGCTCCAGTCTAATTATGCAGCCCTGTTATCGAATTCACAGCGAGGGGCGGTCAATACCTTGACTGTATTAGAGCCAGCCAATTTGCCAGGTTTCCCGATTGGTCCGAACAAGTCAATGACAATCGTCCTGGCTGGGGTCATAGCATTAGTGATCAGTGCTGGCGCAGCGTATCTACTAGAATATTTGGATGATACGCTGAAGGTACCGGAAGAAATCCACAAATTGCTCGATGTCCCGGTCATCGGTTTTATCTCGGCGATGGAGAGAGGCAAATATCACGGAGATTATGTTGCTAAGCATCCTCGCTCAGCGATTGCCGAATCGTTCCGCGCGTTACGGACTGACCTGGAATTTTCAGCGGTTGATCAGCCGCTGAAAACAATCCTGATTACTAGTTCTGGTGTCGCGGCTGGAAAAACATCGATTGCTATAAACCTGGCGGTTGTGATAGCGCAGGGAGGAAAGAAAGTAATTCTTGTCGATGCAGACCTTCGCAAACCGAGTGTCCATCGATCGCTGGGGCTGCCGAACCGGCAGGGTTTGAGCGATGCCTTCCGTAGAGATAAGGATATCCGCGACCTGGCCCAATTCTGGCAAGAGGGCAATATCCATGTTGTCACCAGCGGTCCTCTCCCGCCTAACCCAGCCGAGCTATTGAGCTCCCGTAAGATGGACCAGATCCTTCAGACCGTCGAGAGAGAAGCTGATGTTGTAATTATTGATGGTCCTCCATTCCTTGTGACCGATGCTGCAATCTTATCCGCGAAGGTTGAAGGCGCAGTGCTGGTTGTCCGTTATGGTCATACACGTAAAGAATCGGCTGTCAACGCTGTCAAGCAACTAAATCGGACCGGCGCGCGAATATTAGGCGTTGTTCTGAATCAAATACCTCGTTCTGGGGAAGAGAAGTACGGGGTTTATCGATATTACGCGGGTTATTATGCCGACCGTGGGGATGGTCTGGATATGACTCCACAAAATGGGAGAACTGCATTAGGTCGGTTGTTTTCTAGGCAGCCGAATAAGCCGGAAGAGATGAAATAACTCCCTAGGTCTGTAACGCTTGTGGTCTGTATCGCGCAGATGCCTCACCCTCAGAACCTTTCACAACAGCCGCTAATTACTTTGGGGTGATATATATTAATTGGGTAGGCTGTTTCATAGTGAGTTGAGCTTATCTGTTCCATCGATCGGTCACTGTTATTATCCCCTAGATGATTGGATATACGTACTTGAGTTCAAACCATGAGTAATTTTAATCTTATGGGTACTATATCCTTGAAAGCAAGTGCACCAATTGGGTCGTGAATATCTGAAATAACAGGCTGTAAAATCTCCAATCACGCAACCAGATCACCCAGTATAAACTGATTTGTCTGGATATAGGTGCGACTGGGTATGATCCGTGATCACACGGATTGATATCTGATTGGGGAGCAAAGATTTTGTCCTACGTCGATATTGAAATGATGTCGATAGGGCGGAGCGCGGAACAAACAACTAATCGTGAATAAGATTTGCCATATATGGGTAGCCCGCAATCGGTTCTAGATCCGAAAATATCTATTATCATCCCCGTAAATAATGCATCAGAGCTCTTGCATAAGTGCCTGACGGCTGTAAATTCGTCAGAGTACGAGAATTTTGAGTGCATTGTAGTGGATGACTGTTCGTTGGATGACTCTCCAGCTGTCGCTATGCAGTATGGTTGTACGGTCATTGAATTAATCGGTGGTCCTTTTGGACCATCAAATGCACGAAATCTAGGAGCAGAGAATGCAAGCGGAGAAATCGTTTTCTTTATCGACTCCGATGTGATCGTATATCCTGACACAGTCACAAAAATTGCCGGTGTCTTTAGGGAACGTCCTGATACTGATGCATTATTTGGGTCCTATGATGATGCACCAGGAGATGGGGATTTCTTATCTCAGTATAAAAACTTGTTCCATCATTATGTCCATCAACATGGGCAAGAAGAAGCTGGGACGTTCTGGACTGGATGTGGGGCAATTCGTCGCCAGACATTCTTGAGAATGGGAGGCTTCGATGTGGCTAAGTATCCTCGACCCAGCATCGAGGATATCGATTTAGGACGCCGGCTGAACGCTAGTGGTCATAAAGTCTACCTAGACAAGGATCTGCAGGTAAAGCACATGAAGCGCTGGACACTGCCAGGTCTGATAAAAACCGACCTCCTTGATCGTGGTATACCATGGACAAGACTGATATTGCGCGAAAAAAACATGCCCAATGATCTCAACTTGAGTGGTTCTCAGCGGATCAGTGCTGGATTGCTTGCTCTCTTACTCCTGTACCTTGCAGCTGCCTCTCTGGTTACAAATTCTATCCTGCTCCCAATCGCTTCGTGTCTCTTTATTATTATGGTCAGTGGCTGGCAGCTCAAAAATGAATCCAGGTTGTACCGGATGACTGTGGTAGAAGAAGGATTTGTATATTTCTTTTTGCTTGTTTTGGGTTTTACATCAATATATCTGCGATCTTTGGAATTATTAATTCCTCTATCCATAGTAGTGGGCATCATGATGCTTGGGAAATTTATCCCAACTCCCGGAATGTCAACCAGGCGAATGATCTTTGTTGTGCTCGTCACCACGTTGTGGGCAGTCTATTTTTTAATAGTATTCCGTATCCCACAGTGGGTGGCTATTCCAGTCGTGATGGTGATGGCAGTGATAGTTTTATTAAACTTGGATTTCTACCGGTTCTTCTCAGACAAACGAGGTCTTGCGTTCGCCACTGCCGTGTTCCCGTTCCATATGCTCTACTATTTATATAGCATGGTTTCATTATTTGCCGGTACAGCATTACACATATGGGAATCGAAATTAAAACCCTACCTATCAGCTAGAGCCTCAAGCGTTGAGTAATAAGCAAGCTTATGGCCGACCAATCATATTGTAATTTCGGATTGAAATGAGTCCAGGAATGAGAAAACCAATTACCATACTCACCAGCATTATTGGGCTGGTGTGTATATTCATCGGGCTGCTGATCCCATCGGGAACCCTGATCGCTGCCTTGCGATCGATCCCGCCTGAGCTGCACGATCAATTGCTGCTGGGAGGCAACTTCTTCAAGTTTGGGTTATTACTAATGGGTGTTTTGTTGATAATACTGCCAAGATTGGAGATTTGGCAAAACGATCCGGATGAGAAACAGGACCAAGAAAATCAGCAGAGCACCTGGATCCTCATAATACTTGTCGTGTTGCTAATAATTTCATTCGGATTGCGCCTGTATGGTCTTAATGCCGGGTTGTGGCTTGATGAAATCTTGACTCATGTAAAGTATGCTCGATTGCCGTATGGCGAGATAATTACGACATTCGATTCTGAGAATCAACACTTCCTGTTTACACTCCTTGCACATACCTCTTATCTGCTCTTCGGTGAGACTGCCGCGGCGCTGCGCTTACCGGCTGTTTTATTCGGAGTGGGTAGTATCCTTGCCTTGTACTTGCTGGGTCGTGAGGTAGCGGATGCCAGAGAAGGATTGCTGGCTGCAGCTCTGATGGCTTTCACATATCATCACGTCTGGTTCAGTCAAAATGCCCGTGGATATACCGGCTTGTTATTCTGGACGATTTTTTCAAGCTGGCTGTTTGTGCGTGGTCTTTCTCGATCTGGTTTGATGGTATGGATTCTTTACGCGGTATCTGCAGCGCTGGGGGTGTATACACACTTAACGATGGGATTTATCCTTGTGTCACATTTCCTGATTTACCTGTTTGTTTTAATTAGCAGACGTAAGTCGAGTTTGGAAAATGGCTGGCCTGGTTTTTTCGTCGGGTTTGGCCTCACGGGGATATTTATATACTTGCTCCATGCGCTCCCATTCCCTCAGATTCTCTCTGGAATGGCAGGAACAGAGAGTGTGGTTGCGGAATGGCGAAATCCATTCTGGACTTTATTGGAGCTTACCCGCGGGCTGCAGATTAACTTTGCTGGCGGTGTCATGGCGATCGGTGCTTTGCTCTTATTCGGTGCGGGATTAATTAGCTATTGGAAAAACAGGCCCGTAATGGTTGGCCTGCTTATTTTGCCTCCGGTGATTGGCGCAAGCCTGGTAATCGCCGCGGGTCATCATCTTTGGCCCAGGTTTTTCTTCTTTGCATTTGGTTTTGGTACCCTGGTAGTAGTGCGTGGCACGATAGTGCTTGCCAATTTGTTCGCACGATGGCTTAGTAAAGTAACTCCACTACGTCCTCAAAACCTGGACTGGTTTGGAACTGGCGCGTGTGTGCTTATGATCATCGTATCTGCGATGTCTATACCATTCGCATATGGCCCCAAGCAGGATTATGGTGGTGCCTTGGAATATATCCAGAACAATCTGGAAACAGGTGATGTTGTTGTGGCTGCCTATCTGGCAGATTTTGTCTACGATGAGTTCTATCATACTGATTGGGAATCGGCTAACTCGCTCGATGAATTAAACGAGATCCGCAAGGGAGCTAATCGGACATGGCTGGTATACACGTTCGAGCCCGTATTGGCATCGGTAAATCCGGACATCATAGAGAGTGTGCGAAGTGAGTTCGACTGTATGCGAGAATATCCAGGTACTGTTGGAAGCGGAATGGTGGTTGTCTGTAGGGCGGATGGACAACCTGGATCAGCTGCTGTGAAATAGTAATATTCTTATACAATGAGTGAAATTAATCAAAACCCTGTTACTGTGATTATCCCGGCATATAACGAACAGGCTGGCGTAGCCGACCAGGTCAAGAAGGTCCGCCAAGTTATGGAGTTATATGAACATGATTATGAGATCATTGTTGTCGATGATGGCTCTCAGGACCAGACCGCTGATGAAGCTGTCCGGGCTGGCGCACGTCTGATAAAGCATCCGGAAAATATGGGATATGGTGCCTCATTAAAAACTGGCATACATGCAGCCCTGCATGAGTTAATCTTAATCATCGATGCAGATGGGACCTACCCTGTCGACGACATTCCAACACTGATTAAACTGCTAACAACCGCGGATATGGTTGTTGGTGCCAGGACCGGAAATGACGTATATGTGCCGCTAGTACGAAGACCAGCCAAATGGATCCTGGGACTATTGGCAGAACGCATCTCGGAGCAGTCCATCCCCGACCTGAATTCCGGGCTGCGGGCTTTTCGACGTAAGTGTATTCAACAGTACTTTCCTGTCTTATCGAATCGGTTTTCATTCACTACAACTGTAACGCTGGCTTATTTGGCAGACGACTATCGTATTGTGTATCATCCAGTAAATTACTATCCCAGGATTGGTAGATCCAAGATCGTACCATGGCATTTCATGGATTTTATTGTCCTCATCGTGCGTATGTCGATGATGTTCAACCCGTTGAAAGTATTCGTTCCGCTGGCATTTACCTTTGGGTTATTGGGGGTGGTAAAGACTGTATATGATATGTGGGCGGTTTTTGCCAGGAACCCAGGTGGTGGATGGGAATTGCTTCTGCAGCCTGTACTCTCGACTTCTGCCTTATTGCTATTGTTTGTTGGTCTTCAGTTCATGATGATTGGCATGGTCGCAGATGGCGTGGTAAGGAGAATTGCTCAACATAACCGCCCTGTCGTACCATCATATGCACGGTTAAGCTATGAGGAGGATGCTCATATGGTGCATGAAAAGGTCGATACATACCTAGAAGGGGGCTAAATAGGAGAGGAAAGCTATGATATTTTTACGGACAGTATTGTTTTTGGGTTTAGTCTTGCATAAGCTTGTCTGGGAGGTGATGAAAAGAAGAGAAATTTCACCTGCACCGAAACAAAAAGAATCTGGTTTTGGAGCGAAAACGATCGTTATAGCTGTGAAAACCTTATTCTTGGTTTTCTTAATTATCCAGACCTTATTCCTGGAAGTGCTTCCTATCATGGAGGATCCAGCCACGCTGAGTGTAATTGGCCTGTCCATCTACACAATAGGCCTGGTAATTGCTCTGACTGGGAGGACTCAGCTGGGCAACAGTTGGTCTAATATTGAAGATTATCAGGTGAAACCAGAACAGGAATTGGTCCAATCTGGCATCTATGCATATATCCGTCACCCGATCTATATCGGCGATCTGCTGCTAGTCCTTGGACTCCAGCTGGCGTTGAATTCCTGGCTGTTTCTGGTTGTGATACCGATGGCGATAGTTGTGGTTCGGCAGACTCTTGCCGAAGAAAAGATCCTTAGCCAGGCATTCCCAGGCTATGAAAATTATCGCCAGCATACAAAAATGTATATCCCATTTGTTGTATAATATCTAACAACGATTACATACATCTTGATATTGTGGGGGGATCGAATGGGGCTAATAAAACAACCTATCCTTGGTTCTATTAGTTTAAAGAAAATAACAGAAACGATCATTTTTACATCGATACTAGGATTGCTGCTGAGGACGGTCACCGTTATTTTTGACTCAGACAAAGCATCGATACTACTCTCATCATCTCCCGCATCTGCTCAATCCATGAATCCATCGCGTAGTTTGGGAACTGTCAACGTGCTATCTGGACCTTATGCCTGTGATAGTGATAATTGCTATGACTTGGAAGTAAATTGTCCAACATTAGCTGAATCCGGTGAAGCTACATTGAAAGTCAGCGAACCGCTCACAACCACAGAGAAAGGTACGATAAGTTTCTTTACCGGTTGGTGGGGTACATGGTTTTGGGAAGATAACGGTCCCGAAGCATCCCGGGTCCTGAATGAGTTGCGAGTGGCGGGTTACCGGACTGCTCAGGTAAAATGGGATACCAATTGGTGGCAGGGCGCAACGAACCAGCAAGAAGGATATGCAAAGCTGGCATGTAAACCGGCCACGATCATGAATTGGGTAAACACAAACCTGAATAATATGAATAATGCATTCTGTGCAACGGGTCATTCAAATGGAGCTTCTGAGATAGGGTATTCTCTATCGCAATACGGCCTTGCAAACCAATTGGATGCAGTACTCTTCGATGCTGGGCCAAATTACGCGCGTTTGGATCATGCCTGCATTCAAGATGACCCGCTCTATCAGGATCTATGGTACCCAAGCGGAGGTAGAGGCGATGTGGATGATTCCTTCGGTTATTTAATATTGGAGGATGGTCCATGTTTCCAACAGAACACGAATTTCCGGACTATGTTTCAAGATGCGAGCGTATCATACGGATCCTGGCAGTATTACTACCCTACAACATCAATAGGCTTTGTATTTGGCGATCAGGATAACTCATCGACAAAAGATCATGGGCTTTTTCATTACAACCACCTACTTCAGTCCGGAACTCCCTACCTGAGCATAACTAACCTGCCATTTACCGGTCATGGCACAACAGGGACCCCTGAGGGTGGTGATGCAATTCGGGATTTTATGTTAGATGAGTGTTATGTGAAATCACCCACAGCTATGACGCTTCAGGCATTCAACGCAGAAGTCAGCTCTAACAAGCTTACTTGGGAGTGGATCAGTCTCGAGCGCGATGAGTTTCTTCATTACAGCGTTTATATTCTTGAAGCGATGGAAGAGAGCTATTATATAAGATGAGGTCTCCGAAAATTGCCATCTTAGGCGCAGGCCCGGCAGGGCTAGGCGCAGCACAGAAGTTAGCCGAAAGATCTTTTACAAGCATTACAGTACTGGAGCAGAACGAGTGGGTAGGAGGGAACGCCGGCAGCTTCGATGTGGATGGAATACCTGTGGATTTCGGGAGCCATCGATTGCATCCTGCCTGTGATCCAGATGTATTTCAAGACATCCAAAGATTATTGGGGGCAGCGCTGCTCCGGCGGCCTCGCCACGGACGTATAAAGCTGCAAGGACGATGGATCCATTTCCCATTGAAACCCTTCGATCTTGCCCTCAGGTTGCCGCCAGGGTTTTCGCTAGGCGTGTTATCTGATGCTGCAGCTAAGCTTATTTCACGAAATGGCAAGAACACTGCGGCTGAGACATTTGCTTCTGTAATGCAAAAAGGGTTGGGGCGCACGATATGTGAAGAGTTTTACTTCCCCTACGCAAGAAAGATATGGGGGTTGGATCCGGAGCTGATCTCACCTACCCAGGCACAACGAAGAGTTTCGAACAGCTCGCTATACAAAATGGTGAAGAAAGCTGTGAGCGTTCTGCCTGGATTGAAGAGTAAGGAAAGTGGCATATATTACTACCCACGAAATGGATTCGGGGAGATATCACAGGCATACTGTCGTTCAGCCGTTAGCATGGGAGTTAATATCTCTCTCGGTTCACGGGTGAAGGCTGTCCATATGAACGAGGATCGTGGCGCTGCGGTTGTATATGAGAAAGCCGGAGAACTGGTGACGCAGAAGGTGGACTACGTATGGTCGACGATTCCGATCACAGTCCTCGCCCGATTAATGGATCCGGGTCCTCCGTCTAAACTGCTTGAAGATACACAGCGAATTGAATACCGGTCCATGATTCTGATCTACCTGGTGCTATCCCAAGGGCGGTTCAGTGAGTATGATGCCCATTATTTTCCTGAATCCCGAATCTCGATTACTCGTCTATCTGAGCCAAAGAATTATGGTGACAGGCGGGATCCTGAAGATACCACGGTCCTATGCGCAGAACTACCATGTTCTACCGAAGCTGCTGAGTGGTCGATGAGCGATGATGAACTGAAGAGTTTGGTCCTGGGAGATTTGGAAACTGCCGGTATTCCAGTTAAGGCTCCTGTACAAGGTGTAGAAGTGCGGCGCCTGCGCTATGCCTACCCGATCTATAGGGCTGGCTATGAAGAGCCATTCAAAGAGTTGGACGAGTGGATCGATAACGTTGAACACTTGCTCACTTTTGGACGGCAGGGGTTGTTCGCTCATGATAATACCCATCACGCTTTGTATATGGCATACAGTGCAGTGAGCTGCCTCGATGATCAAGGCCAATTTGACCGGGATTGTTGGAAAGAATACCGCCGAGTGTTCGACACCCACGTGGTTGAGGATTAGAGGGAGGGCAATTAGATGCGCTATGGATTGATTGGCTGTGGGGGGATAGGTCAACTGAGAGCAGAAGCTCTGGCTCAGATGTCTGACCAACATCTTGTTCTTGTCCATGACGTTGACAAGAAGAGAAGCGTCGAGCTGGCAGGACAGTATTCCACTCAACAGTCCGGCGATTGGCGGGCTCTCGTCACTGATGAAGATATTGAAGCAGTGATCGTCTCGACTCCGCCATCACTGCATGCCGAGATGTGTATTGCGGCTCTAAAAGCAGGTAAACATGTGCTGTGTGAAAAACCCCTGACGCGTACAGTTCAAGAGGGAGAGGCTGTCGTTAACACTGCAAATGAAACCGGAAAGTTCCTAGCGACAGGATTTAACTACCGTTTCTATCCTTCGGTGTTGAAAGCGAGGGAGATATTCGATTCTGGTCTGATCGGTGAGCTGGACCATATTCGCAGCTATGCAGGCTATACGGCTTTGGATCATGGGCAGGAGTGGCTTCACGATGCTGGTGTAATGGGTGGTGGTGCTCTTCGTGATAATGGCATCCATTTAATTGATCTGACGCTCTACTTTCTAGGTAAACCAGCTGAAATCAAAGGCTTCACAAGTGGTCGTGTCTGGGAGTTCGAGGGGTGCGAAGATAATGGATTTGCGCTCATCCGCAGCCAGGAGGGGAAAATTGCCACCCTCCAAGCCAGTTGGACTGAATGGAATGGATACCGTTTTTTCCTCGATATCTACGGGACACGTGGCGCAATACACCTGTCTTGCTTTCCCATGCTGACAGAGGTAACCTGGTTTGATGAGCTTGGAGGGAAATCACAGCGGAAGACTTACCGATTCCCGAGAGTATTTCTTATGGAGCACCTTCGCTCTTACCGGTGGGTGGTAGTGCAGAGTTTCGTTGAAGAGTTCAAGGCATTCTCCGCGGCGGTATCAGGATCGCAGGGGCCAATAGCCTCAGGTCTGGATGGGTTGCGCTCTTTAGAGGTTGCTTCGGCAGCGGTTCTGACCCCCAATATTCAATAATAAGTTTTCCCAGGACAGATTGTGGCGGGTTCATTTTCCCGGTTAGTTGATTTTGCATTATGTGGAAGAGCGCTAGGAGTCACCCCCGGCGATAAATGGGCGATATTTTGGAAAGAGACAAAAAACATTCGCGTTCGATTAGGTTTGGATAAACATCACGCCGATGAGGTTTATTCTCTAAATACATTATATGGAAAATTATATTTCCGGGATAATTTCGGAGATATAACCAATCTCCCTAATATTTTCTTCCGCCAGGTTTATGGTGTAACGAAGCTGGAGAGCAAAGGTGTTGTGCTCGATATCGGCGCGAATATCGGGCTGGTGGCAGCATTGATTAACTACTATAACCCCGGTGTCCAAATCCATTGCTTCGAACCTTTAGGCGACAACGCCCGCATGATTCGCATGAACTGTCCATCTGCGATGGTTAATCAGGTTGCATTAGGTGCTGAAGAAGGCGTGGTCTCTCTGGAAGTCGATCAAAATGGTGTTATGGCATCTAGGATTTCCCGACCACTACCTACACAACAGATCTCCTTCACAGTGATGCCGCTCGATCAATATGTAGATGAAAACGAGATCACCGATGTTGCGCTCATCAAATTGGATGCGGAAGGTATGGAGCTGGAAATATTGAACGGTGCTGCACGTACATTGGATATAACCCGGTCTGTTGTTATGGAGACACACGGATCAGACCGGCACCAGGTCGTAATAAGCTGTTTAGAGGCCGCAGGATTTACCATTGAAAATTCATTGTTCGGAGATACGACTGGCATGGTCTACGCGGTCAAGAAGCATAGGAGTGATGATTGAAACGGAAAACCTGGCACTGGTTACACAGGTGGATATCTTTCCTGATTGGTTTCTTCTTCATCATCTGGACAGTGAGCGGCATAGTCATGGTGCTGCCAGGGCGGTGGTTTGAGCCAGCGATAGCCAATCAATTAACAGCTCTTGATTATAAACATGCGGTATTATCACCTGCCGATGCCCTGGCAATTATAGAAAAAGACAAGGGTGAACAGATACATGTAGCGGATATCGAACCCACAAGTATTCAGGGAAGATTTATCTATGAAGTTGTGCTGGATACTGGCGAGGTCAGATTAATCGACGCCAATTCCGGAGAGACAATTTGGATCACAGATGAGATTGCAGCAGAGATTGCCCGGGACTACATCCAGGAAGACCTGGATATAAAAGAGCTGGAACTTCTTGAAAGCCACGATATTCTCTATCCATTTGGACCGATACCGGTATACCGTGTGATCTTTACAGATGACCAGACGAATTTCTATTATGTATCTGCCAGCAACGGAGAGCTATCTCGCAGCACAAGCCTCACACGAACCCGCGCGATCATAACCAGCCTGCACACCTTCGACCCAATAAATATTATTCCGAATATGGACAGGTTCCGGAAAGGTCTGTTGGTGATCACCAGTTTCATTGGCTTGCTTACGACCATCCTGGGCTATTGGATATTTCTACTTCCGTACTTACAGAGAAGAGAACAGCGAAATAAAAAAAGACCTGTATATTCTGAGTAAGGCAGCTGACCAAAAAGATGGCGAATATGCATAATACTGAAGATACGCATCCCAATTTAAGTGTGATCATCGTTCCACTTGTCGGTCATAGCGCAGTGGCCAGGTGTTTGGACCTTCTATCCAAACAGCAAGATTCGATTGGTATGGAAATCATTATTCCATACAGCGAGAGCCAACACGATCTAACCAGGCTGCAGGATGTATATCCCTCAGTACGATTGTTAAGTTTTGCTGACCAGAAGACATATGCAGAGCTGCGATCAGCGGGAGTGAGAAATGCTTTGGGGGATATCCTGGCGATCACCGAAGACCACTGTCAACCCGCTCCGGATTGGTGCGAACAAATCATGATTGCTCATCAACAAGAGTACGCAGCGATTGGCGGGATAGTTGAAAAGGAACTGCCGGATAGTGCGTTGAATTGGGCTATTTATTTCGCCGATTATCTGCGTTACAGTATGCCCCAAGCAGAAGGATCCTCACGGTCTTTGACAGATCTGAATGTCTCTTATAAACGATCTGCGATCGATGAAATCTCTGGGGTATGGGCTGATGAGTTTCACGAGAATGCAGTGCATGATGCTTTATCAGGAAGAGGAGAGACTTTATGGTTATCACCAGCGATCATGGTGAACCAGCAAAGGTCCTTTTCACTTGCTGAAGCGATTCGGGACCGGTATGCCTTTGGTCGATTGTTCGCGAGCACCCGTGTAGGCGGTGCGCCTGCCTCGAAGCGGGTTCAATATTTGCTCTTCTCAATATTTGTGCCTGTGTTGCTCATCTTTCGCATCCTTGGCTTAATGCGCGCCAGAGGTCGTTGGATGGGACAATTCATACGCTCCTTACCGGCGATCATCTTAATTAGCCTTGTCTGGGGGTATGGAGAGTTTATCGGCTACCTCACAAGGAAAGCAGACCCTTCTCTAACACCGAAAGACGCAGCCTGATTAATCACAGATTTCCCCATGAGAGATATTGGTGATATTTCAAGGCGTTGAGATCTGCTGCCCTAAATGCCGGGGAGAGCTTTCGTATGGCGGTCAGGGGTATCAAGAATTAGGCTGTGTTTCTTGTAGGTCGTCTTTCCCCATTATCCTCGGTATCCCAGATCTGCGCATTTTTCCAGACCCTTATATCGATATTGATGAAGATAGGGCTAAGGGATTGAAATTAGCTGAGCATCTTGATGAGGTGAGCTTCGCAGAGCTCATCGATTATTATTACAGTATCACCTCTGTCGTAACCGCGAAGCAAGCCAGGCAGTATTCAAGAGGGTTGATTGCCGCTAAATATCGATCCCAAACTGTTTTAGATAAATGGATGAGTGCATCCTCTGTTGATGGCTACCAGACCGGCGGACGGCTTCTCGAGATTGGCTGTGGAACCGGTCCATTGTTAGTGAACGCTGCCAAACACTTCGAGATTGTGGTGGGCATTGATATCGCTTTTCGATGGCTTGTGGTTGCTAAGAAACGGCTCCAGGAGGTTGGTCTGGAAGTACCATTGATCTGTGCCTGTGCGGAAGCCCTACCATTTCCGGATCAGACATTCGATACTGTAGCAGCTGAATCTGCCCTGGAGAATTTGGAAATCCAACCAAAGGCATTGAATGAATGTTATCGTGTCTTGGGTTCACCAGGGAACTTGTGGGTCTCTACCCCGAATAAATATAGTCTGGGACCAGACCCGCAAACAGGGATATGGGCGTCTGGGTTCCTGCCAGAACAAATAGTCGCCACAATTGTCAGTCGTCAAGGCGGTATTCCACCAAAGCGAAGCATGGTTTCTGCCCGCTCCCTCGACAAACTGCTGCGATCAGCTGAATTCCGAGAGGTTCAGTTCATGCTGACTGATGTCTCTAAAAAACAACGCGAGCAATTCGGAATGGGACTCCAATTTCTGGTCGATGTATATACTTTAGCTAGTAGAATGTCGGTCAGCCGGGGGATATTGTTATCGATCGGCCCTACCATCCTGGCAACTGCATTGAAGCTTACAAATTGAGAGAGGTAAGTTCCATGAGAATGGGAAGTGATCTTAGCTTGGTCTCTACTGAGGTACATTGAGTCCCTTCCGCAATATCCTTTGGCTCTCTGCAGGCGATTTTATCGCCAAGACGCTGAACTTCTTGGTGTTTGTCTACCTGGCGCGCGTTCTAGGTGTCACAGCGTTCGGCACACTTGAATTTGCCCTTTCCATCATGACCTATTTCTTACTGCTCTCTGATGGGGGTTTGGATCTCTGGGCGACAAGGGAGGTTGCCAAGGGTGCATCGGTGAGGGAACTGATTTCCAGAGTGCTCCCACTGCGCATAGCATTGGCTCTCCTGGCGTGCATTCTTTTGTTTATACTATTCCCATTTATGCCAGCTTACCCCAAAATCGATAAGATCATGATATTTCTGGCGTTATCGATATTGATCCAGGCATTGAACCTGAAGTGGATTTTCCTTGGCATGGAGAGGATGAGATGGGTAGGTTTCGGTTTTCTACTGACACAGATCATCTTATCTGGATTGGTATTTGGACTTGTAAGAGATTCGTCACAAGTTTTTTGGGTGGCTGGATTTATCCTGATCGCTGAGCTTGTCGCTGTAATATATTATTCCGTGTTATATATCAAATCGAATATTGGGCGACCTGTCGCAATCAGCTTCCGGGGATCAAGGCAGATCCTCCTGCCGGCATTGACCATCGGTGCGGTGTCGGCTCTGGGTATTGTTGCCTATAATTTCGATACTATCCTCCTTGGCTTCATCAAGGGACCAGAGCAGGTGGGTTGGTATCGCGCGGCATACAAACCGATAACCGCGGCATTAGCATTACCTCTTACTTACTTTTTAGGTCTGTTTCCTGCTTTATCCCGAACCTATGTAGATAATAATATTGAATTTACACAGGTTATCAGTCGATCGCTTCGGATAGCAATGATCTTTGCGCTGCCCTTGGGCATTGGGGGTGTTTTCTTTGCACCCGCGATTATCGGCCTGCTTTATGGATCGGAGTACGATCAATCGATATTGGTACTGCAAGTACTCTCCTGGTCTGCTGTGCTCGTAATAATGCGCGGCACATTCCGCCAGTCCTTGGTAGCAGCCGGAAAACAAAAGTTAGACCTCGGCAGCGGCACAGCCGCTGTCGCACTGAACGTCACATTGAACTTGGTCTTCATCTGGCAATATGGCATGATCGGTGCGGCTGTTGCCACCGTGTTAGCGGATTTGGTCTGGCTCATTTTTGTACACTTTTTCTTTAACCGGTCAATAATGAAGATCAATATACTGGATTTCCTAAAACGGCCTCTATTTGCAGCAGTAGTAATGGGAGCTGGTTTATATCTGCTTCTGCCTATCATCTGGCCTCTGAGAGCTGTGCTCGGAATCGCAATCTACTTCCTTACCCTTTTATTGACTGGGGAAAAAGAAGTCCGCTCCTGGATGCGAGGGCTCAGGATGATTGAATCGCGCTGATGGGTAGCAAACCAATCTTCCCTATTCGAGTGGGAATTGAAAATAATCTATCGAAGTGGGATAAAGAGATCCAGTATGTATTTAACACATTGCTCAAAATTGCCGGTTTTCCGGTTGAGTATATATGGTGCCAGAATGGAGCGAGTTTAGAAAGAAAACTGGACCTCTACTATGGCTCCTCGCACCGGGATATCGAAGCGAGAATATATATTCCTTCGAGTGGTCGAGATTTTTTACGGTGTCCAGATTATGTACCTGAAGCTCTGATTGAGTTAGATCATTTGGCTTACATCACTTTCCCAGGAGACAAACCTACTAAACCAGCGCTGCCGGCACCTGCATATTCTTTCGCGTATGACATAATCTTCTCATCCTATTGGCTTCTCATCGGTGCTGCAGAACCGTTCTATCGAAGAAATAAAGTGGATGACTTTGATTTGGAAGGGTTTTTCTTCCATGAAAACTGGTTGTTCTCAAAGCCGTTGGTATCAGTATATGGCCGGTTCATACGCGATTACTTCAAGGACTATGGCTATGCTCCTGCCGATTATCCCTGGGTCGCTGAGGGGAAGAGCGCGGCAATCATATTTACCCACGATGTCGATTATCCACAGATCATCCGGTGGATTGAAGCGTTGAGGCTGATACGCTCACGTGGAAGAGGGGGAATAGCCTCAGCTTTAGGAGTTCTTCAGGGCAGCAACCATTTCTGGAAGTTCTCAGATTGGACTGAATTCGAAGCCGGGTTAGGTGCCCGCGCTGCATTCTACTTTATGGCTCGCAAGGGGTCTTTGCTTGAGTACGCGATGGGAGTACCAGATAGCTTTTACGATATCCGCAGACCGGAATTTATCCGGTTGTTCCGCGAGCTGAAAGAAACAGGATTCGAGATCGGTCTCCACGCCTCTTTCAACGCATATCAGAGTCTGGACACGCTGGTGTTGGAAAAACAAAAACTCGAACGCCTGGCAGGTGTGCCGGTAATTGGGAACCGGTTTCATTATTGGCATCTCGATCCCGATGAACCACACGAGACGCTCAAATTGAGTGAGCAAGCGGGGCTGATCTACGACAGCTCGTTGGGATATGAGTTCTACCCGGGCTTTCGGAGGGGAATTTGCCACCCATTCAGGGTATTCCACCCGGGGGATCGACGTGAGTTGGATATCATCGAATTACCTCCCACCTGGATGGACAATCACTTCGATAAGCGATTGCTGCAAAACAAGATCAGCGATCCAATTGAATATGCTCGCAACCTGGTTGAGACGGCTTGCGAGCTGGGCGGGATGATCATCGTTGATTATCATGCGCGTGGGATGAACGCAGACTTCTACCCCAGGTTTGGTCCCTGGATACGAAACTTCGTGGAAGAGAATCTCTCCGACTGCGTGGCTTATCACTCACCGAAGGAGCTTGCAGAAGCATTCCTTGAGTATGAGCGGGAACTGGTAGATACCCCCTCGAACCGGGGCATATCTGCGATGAGTGAAGCCCTTCAAGGAAATGCTTAATTGGCAGAGAACAGAAGTATGACCATCCGCTTGATGGAGGAAAAGGACGGCAAGGCGTGGGATTCATATGCAAATGGACATCCTGAAGGTACGATCTACCATACCACCGCCTGGAAATACGTTACTGAGGAAGGCTTTGGTCATAGGGCGCACTATCTGCTGGCAGAGGACATATCGGGATCGATCCAAGGCTTACTGCCACTGTTCTTTGTCGATGGTATATTCGGTCGCCGGCTAGTCTCACTACCGATGCGTGATCGCGGGAGTGTTTTAGCGACTGACCCTTCTGTCGCGAATGAGTTGATTGCCTCTGCAATTCAATCTACACAAGAGCTGGATTGCAAGTACCTTGAGCTTAAATCATTAAATAATCTGGATATCGCCCCCACATCTCTTGAATCACTTGAACTGGATAGGAATTGGATTACCTCTCGCATCGATCTTACACCAGGGGAAGAACAGCTTTGGAGAAGGTTAGATAAAGATGCTGTGCGTTGGGCAGTAAAAAAAGCATCCAAAAATGGCATTCGGGTCGATGAAGAACACTCTGAACGAGGGGTGGAGATATTCTATGAAATGTTCGTACATACTCGCTGCTCGATGGGCATCCCGCCGTTTCCGAAACACCTGTTTACCGCAATCTGGGAGAACATAATCTCAAAGGGGTTGGGGAACATGTTCATTGCCTGGCTTGGTAATGAACCTGTCAATGCCATCATCAATTTGCTGTCTAAGGACACTCTGATTGCAGCGTATGCCGCTCCACAGAACCAATGGCGAAAGTATTATCCCAGCGATGCAATCTTCTGGAAAACGATCTCCTGGGCTGCTAATAATGGTTACCGGTATTGTGATTTCGGCGCCAACTCCGCCCAGCAAACCAGCCTGATCTGGTACAAAAAGAAGTGGGGTGCTGTCCAACACCCCATGTTTTATTATTACTATTTGAATAAAGGCAGTGGTCTACCCAATTTCGACAGCAGTTCCTCATCATATAATCTTATGAGACAGACATGGAAATTGCTGCCTGAAGCGCTCTGCAAGCCTTTGGGCAGTTGGGTCACCCGGCAGTTGAGTTGAGATGATCTCAGCAGGTATTGATGGTGGATATTTGATCTCGTCCCCCGATGGCAGGGCAATCAATTATGGGGGAATGCAAAGAACAGAGTCATTAGCTGCTGCACATATTTATGTTCATAATTTTCCTCATCTCGTAAGAACGTGGTTTCATGATCTAAATAAAGCTGCGATATTTTTTGGGGATGTATTTGAATTAATCCGCACTGTGAATCAAGAAACAAGTTTCTCGGCCAGCCTTAATGGGGAACTAATTGGATATATGATCCTGATAAACCCAGGACGAAGACTTCTACCTGCAATAATCAATGTGGCTTTACTACAGCAATTTGCCAGGCATTTAATTACAAATCAATATGGCGTCAGTCTCTCTTTATTAAGAAAAATATTCTCAGTGCTGGTTTTATCAAAACAGCCTGAAGTGGATATGGTTGATTTATCGAAATTGCCGTACATCTATGTTCTCGCAATTGATAAATCATACACCGGTATGGGTATAGGCTCTAAATTAGTTGATATGGCTAAGAGAGCATGCGAAGGAACCTATGAGCAAATATGGTTGGAGGTAGAACAAGACAATATTCGTGCTATCAATTTTTATCATCAGCATGGTTTTCGACTAATCAGTTCTAACACAAATCAATCTATAATGATTTGGACTGAGCAGGACAACTGTTAGTGTGTGTCAGATGATTTACATCTGGTTTACTCAATGACAATTGATTATTATCAGAAAGTCATCACGCAAATCCCGAGATTACTGAGTAATCTGGATCGGGAATCTGAATCAGCGAGTTTTGGAAGTTTTGATCGAGATCATTGGGGCTGGAAGTTCAGAGATTATCCGATCAACATGCTTCAACTTGCAATTTACCCATTAGCAATTCTCTGGGCAAATCCATTTCATGAAAATCCATACTTCAAAAATCCTCAATATTTCGAATGGGTATTAGGCGGTGTAAGGACGACATTAGAACGTCAGCGATCGAATGGATCATATGATTCAGTCGGTCCAAATACGCAGGATTATGGCGTTACCCTTGCGATGGTTTATTGTTTGACTGAGACGCTGGTGGTGTTGGAGGGTTCACTCCCAGATAAGTTGATCGTTGCGATCAAGAACAGTGTGAAACGTGGATGTAAATTCGCGCTTGATCAGGAAGAAGATTATGCATTCATTACAAACCATCAGGCATTGTTTGCTCTGGCTTTATTGAATGTCCATAAAATCACCGGGGAGGAAGTTTATTTCACCCAATCTAAGGGGATTATTCAGGACATCATTCAGAATCAGTCCAGTGATGGCTGGTATACGGAATACGAAGGACCAGACCCCGGATATGAATCTCTGGGGTTATTCTATCTCGCTATGTATTGGAAGCGGACAGGCGATGCTTCGTTGTATGAATCTCTGGTAAAAAGCCTGGAATTCTATGCATACTGCATTCACCCGGATGGGAGTGTCGGGGGCAATTATGGAAGCCGCCATACGTCACTATATTTTCCGGGTGGCTTCGAAATCCTTGCGGGAGAAAATCCGCTCGCCGCGAAAATCGCGTGTTTCATGCGCGAACGACTCTCCCGGAAGAATGTGGTCCTTCCGGAGACAACCGATATTGAGAACTTGCCCTCCATGACATACACGTACCTAGAGGCACAAATCCATCACAATCCTGAAAATTCCCCAGCCGATATCTTGCTGCCGTGCGAGAAGCTTGATGGCGTGCAAGAGTTTCCTGACTCCAGCATCTTGTTTGTGGGATCGGAACGGTATTACGGTGTATTTAACGCATCTAAAGGGGGTGTGTGTATTGTATTCGATAAATCAATTGATAATATTTGCTATAAAGACGATGGCTATCTGATTGAGTCCGGTAATCAGATCTGGAGTTCGCAACTGATAGGACTGGGTAGATGGGTAGAGGCCACTACCCCAAATGTTTTCGAATGTGATACGGACTTTGCCCAGATCAATCAAGAGATTCTGACACCATTTAAATTCGTTGTCCTGAGGATACTGAACCTGACTCTGTTCCGCAGCCTCCTGTTGGGTAAATGGATTCGAAACAGGATTATTAACCGGTTGATCACTCAAAAACGACGCGGACCGATGCGCTTGAAGCGAAGAATTGAGATCGATCAAGATTATATTAACTTACAAGATCGCATATCGGTCGCTGAGACAGTGAAGATCGAAAAGGTGATCCTCCCAATGTCTTTTACCGGGATACACATGGGCTCCGCGAAATATTACCGGTCTGCTGATCTCGTTGTTCTTCCTGATATTTCCCTGGATGAGTTCTCTCATGAGCTGATTAACAACCGGACTGCTCACCGAGAGCTCAGGTTATCTTTCCCAAACACAATCAACGAGTAACATATATCCTTATCGAACGTGGAGATGGAGTTTTTGGAATGATCTATATATTATTACCTGCTTACAACGAAGAGGATGCACTGGAGCCTTTGGTACATAAAATTGATACAGTGCTGAGCAAGGAGAACTTGCGCTACAAAATTGTTGTCGTCAATGATGGCAGTTCTGATGCCACAGGAAAACTGGTTAGCGACCTCTGTAAGCGTTATCCAATCGACATCTTGACCCATAAGTACAACCGCGGCTTGGGTGAGACAGCTCGTGATGGATTCGAGTATATAGCAGAAATCTCTGCCCCAGGAGATGTCGCAGTGCGAATGGATTGCGACGATACCCACGACCCGAAATATATACCCGCGATGGTAGACAAGATAAATGAGGGCTACGAAGTAGTAATTGCCTCACGTTATGCTCCCGGTGGCGGGCAGGTTGGGGTGGACTGGTATCGCCGCACGATCAGCAGGGTTGCCAATTTGCTTATGAAAAGCGTCTTCCCGATACATGGTGTGTGGGAGTACACTTGTGGTTTTCGGGCTTATCGTGCCTCTGTTCTCCAGGATGCGATCCAAATCTTCGGGAATCGTTTTATCGATCTGAAGGGTATGGGGTTCACAGGAACAGTCGAAAAGATCATAAAGTTCAAGATGATGGGAGCCAGGGTAGCCGAGGTCCCGTTTGTGCTGCGCTATGATCAGAAGCTAAGCACCAGCAAGGTTGTAACGAGTGTAACAACACTTGGATATTTCATGTTGATCGCGAAATACATCCGGTATTGGGGTGATATTGGTAGAGGCTGGCAGCGGGATATTGCTGAGCGAAAACAGCGTGTATACACTCCTGAAGGGCTATTGGTTGAAACGGAAAGGAGTAAAGTGGATGTGCGGAATCTGCGGGATTCTTCAGCGTAAGCCAGAACAAACAGTAGATAGGGAGCAGATTTTTTCTATGATGGCCGCGATAGAACATCGCGGTCCGGATGGTGAAGGCTCCTATTTCGATGGACCCATCGGGCTTGGGCACAAGCGGCTGGCGATAATTGATATCGAAACAGGTCAGCAGCCGATGACAAATGAAGATGGTACGCTCTGGATCGTATTCAACGGTGAGATTTATAACTACCTGGAACTTAGGCGTGATCTCTCGCGCCACCATCCGTTTCAAACCCATAGTGATACCGAAGTGATCTTGCATCTCTACGAAGAACTGGGTGAGCGGTGCCTTGAAAAGTTGAATGGCATGTTCAGTTTCGTGATCTGGGATTCCCGCCAGAGAATGCTGTTCGCCGCTCGGGACCGGCTGGGAATCAAGCCGTTCTTCTGGCATCTGGATAAGGATCGCTTCAGCTTCGCCAGCGAACCCAAAGCATTTTTCGCGGCAGGGCTGGCGGCTCCGGAAGTCGATCTTGAGGGCTTGCAGCAGTATATTGCTTTCCAGTTTTGTCTCGGCGAGCGTACCTTATTCAAGAACATCAGGCGCCTGGAGCCGGGTCATTTCTTGACCTACCGGCCTGGTCGCGAGCTCGAGCCCTCGATTGTCCGGTATTGGGATATCAGCCACGATATCGATTCGCACCACACAGAAGAGTATTTCGCAGACCAGTTATTGGTACTTCTGCAGGATGCAATCCGGCTGCAGCTACGCTCAGATGTGCCTGTAGGCGCTCATTTATCAGGTGGTATGGATAGCTCCACTGTCGTCAGCCTGGCGGCCAACCTATATGGCAACGGGTTCCACACATTCACGGGCGCTTTCCGTGAAGGACCGCGGTTTGACGAATCGGGTTATGCCCGAATTGTTGCCGATAAGGTTGGGTCAATACATCACGAAATCTGGCCTGATGCTAAAGGATTTATGGATGTTATCCCCTGGCTGGTGTATATCATGGATGAACCGGCGGCTGGTCCTGGTCTCTTTCCACAATATTATGTATCGAAGCTGGCTCGGGAACATGTAAAAGTCGTGCTGGGTGGTCAGGGAGGGGACGAAATCTTTGGCGGATATGCCCGCTACCTGGTGGCTTATCTGGAACAAGTCTTGAAAGGTGTTATCCATGGTACGGCGGACGACGGAAAGTATGTGGTTAACTGGGATAATATTTCGCCCAACCTGCCGATGCTCAAGCAATACACGCCAATGATGCAGTCATTCTTCAAGGGAGGATTGTTTGAAGACATGGACAGCCGCTACTTCCGGTTGGTCAGCAGGATCGAAGATGCAGAATCCGTCTTCAGCCCGGATGTGTGGCAGCAGAGCAATCAACAAGCCATTTTTTCTGAGTTCCAACAGATCTTCAACCATCCCGGTACGAAAAGTTATTTCAACAAGATGACCAACTTTGACATCAAGACCCTCTTGCCGGCTCTGCTGCATGTGGAAGACCGGACAAGCATGAGTGTCTCACTCGAGTTTCGGGTCCCCTTGTTAGATCACCGTATTGTAGAGCTGGTCACGAGGATGCCACCGACGATCCGGTTCAAAGGTGGCGATACAAAGCGCGTATTCAGAGAGGCTGCTAAGCACCTGCTGCCGGAAAAGGTGTATAACCGCCGCGATAAGATGGGTTTCCCGGTACCCTTGAACGACTGGCTGAAGGGACCGCTGAGCGACTTTGTAAGAGATATTCTGCTCAGCGATCGAGCTCGACAGAGAGGAATTCTATCAGGTAGAAGGTCTTGAGAGACTAATTACCGAAGAAAACAAGTTTGGTAGGGGCCTTTGGGGGCTGCTGAATATCGAGCTCTGGATGAGGGCGTATATTGATAAGGAGTATGTCCAAAAATCTCCTGCAGCTGTTCGTCCAATTGATTTACAGGTAAGTTGATCGAATGGTGTGTCCCATTATTCTTGTAGATATCGCGAGTTGTGAGTCACGAGATTACAATCAACCAAACCAATTCATAGCACTCCAGCGCTCCGTGGATCGAGCCTTAAAGGAAGATGGCAATCTTATCACTGCCTCTAAATTATGATGAATTAACATAGCAAAAGGGGGTACATGATACCGTTTGTCTTGGGGTTGCTTGCCGTGGCATTATATCTCCCCGGTTTTTGGTGGGGTGCCCCATATGTTACTGATAGCGCCCCGTTTCAGACGAGGTCATGGGGTACTGATGACATGACTCCACTAGGCCCACTGGCAGATGCAAATAACTTGATTTCCCCGAGACCAGATCGTAATTTAGGCTACCCCATGCTTCACCCGTTCATGGTACTTGCAGTATATGCTCCTTATGTTGGTGTTCTGTGGCTCACGGGGGGATTAAGTGGTTTAAGTGGTGTTTACCCGTTCGGTTTATCAGATCCGACCGGCGCGCTGCAGGTGCTTACATATATAGCACATTTCCTGTCGGTCCTTTTGGGTACAGGCATTGTGTTGGCTGCATATGATACGGGACGGATATTGCGAGACAATCGATTGGGTGTAATAGCTGCACTGCTAGTGATGGTGCTCTATCCGATGTTCTATTACGTCCGCACTGGTAATATTGACATCGCAATGCTGTTCTTCATCGCCTTGACTTTAGCAGTCTACGCTCGCTGCCTGCGTAACGGGCTGAACACGAAGTGGGCGGTATTACTCGGTGTCTTCGGCGGCCTAGCAGTCGGAACAAAAGAACAAGCCTTTGCAGTATTCCTGCCCTTGCCGGTTGTACTGCTCGCTATTCACTGGCATAATCACTCGTCGAGTGGACTTCGAGTGTGGGGGTTTTGGAAACCATTGGTACTAGGAATGCTGGCTTTTTTAATAGCCTTTGGATTGGGCAGCGGTTTGCTGGTGTCTCCTGAGCGATATTTCGCGGACATAGAATTTGCTAATCAGAGGATGAGCGAGATACTGGCTGGGAAAGTGTTATTTCTAAAGATATTTCCAAATACTATCGAAGGTAATTTGCAGCTCGCCAGACTGATGTTGACTGACATCGCAAGTGTAATGACACTTCTTGGTGTCATTCTCTCAATTATTGGGATTCTGCTCTCTTGGAAATTGGATCGTAGATTAGCGATTTTCTCTCTGTCCGGCCTGGTCTACATCGGCGTTCTGTTTTTCACTGCCAGGACATCCCAATTGAGGTATCTGCTCCCGACAGCTTATGTATTGGTCTTCCCACTTGCATATGTGTTTATTCAGGGATGGAAATCAAATTTTATTGTTGTGAGAGCACTTAGTGCTGTGTTGTTCGTTGGGATATTTGGGGTTGGTCTGCTCAGAGGGATTGATCTAGCGTATGCGATGATGGCAGACTCGCGCTATGCCAGTGCGCGATGGCTCGAGAAGCAGGTCAATCCTGGGGACCAGGTCGAGTATTTTGGGATATCTTGGAAGCTGCCACCTATTGAAGAAGGCGTGACAATCTCTCCCGCAATTCCATATTACGGCGGCGCTCAACCGTTATCAGTGGACCATGATGATATTGAAGAGATCAAGCAAGGCTGGGCCGAACGGCAACCGGACTTCATTATTATTATGCCGGACTATACCAGCCAGCCAGGGAGTCCATATAGCGCGGCCTGCCCAACAACCATTTGTGAAGGGCTATTGAATGGTTCATTCGGTTACAAACTGGCTGCTTACTATGAGACACCATCCTTGATACCTTGGGTGAGCAGACCAGCCTTAGACTATCCTACGGTTAATCCCCCGATCCGTATATTCGTTCCCAGCGAGGAAAACGCAAATTAATAATTGGAATACACTCGTTGCCATATTGGGTGAGAGAATATTGATTTAGTGATATTCCTCATAAACTCAATAAATCAGTGGAAATGGAATTGAGAGACAGAATTATTTTAGAGAGCTCTATATCAGAGCAAAATCCCATATTGTCTGTAGCGTCAATGAGTAAAAGAGGTGAGATAGTTAGAATCTCTGGATTGATCCTGCTTGGGGCTTTGCTAGCAATCCCTATATTCTTAAACGGATATCCAGTTCTTGGGCACGATACAAATATCCATTTGGCCTGGTATACGCGATTTGCGGATCAATTGTGGTCTGGTGAGTTCTATCCTCGCTGGTTAATGGATTTGAATGCCGGTTATGGCGATGCAGTTTTTTTCTTCTATGGTCCCCTACCTTACTATCTCACCAGTATTCTTCGCCCACTCTTTTCACAAGATCCTATTGGATGGTACCAAATGGGAGTGTCAGCGTCCATTGCTCTCATTTTCTCTGGAATATTTGCATATATCTGGCTGAAAGAAATTACCAACCCAATCGCAGCATTTATCGGTGCTGGCGTATATATGCTCCTACCTTACCACCTTGGGTATGACCTTTATATTAGAGGGGCTTTCGGAGAATTTTTTGCATTTATCTGGTTGCCTCTGATGCTCTACTTTGTGCATGGAATTATCGAGAAGCGCAGGGTTTCTGTTGTCGGAGTAGCGATTAGTTATGCAGCACTGGTTTTGACACACCTATCCACTACATTGATATTCTCGTTAATTCCGGTATTGTATGTATTCTTTATCGCCGATAAAGACTCACGGGTACGTAGTTTGAGGAACACCGCCATAGCCATGTTATTAGGACTGGGGTTATCTGCGATATACCTGTTGCCAGCAATGGGCTTACAGAGGTTCGTTAGCATCGATTACGAGAAGAACGAATGGTTATATCAACAATCATTCTTATTTGTGAATGCTGAATATGTCCCGTCTTTGATTATCAAAGTTTCGATTATGGTGTTGAGCACCGCGATATTAGGTGCGCTTGGGGTCTTTATCAGTCGCAAGTATCCTGATCAGCAAATCAAGAGATCAAGGTTGTTTTGGATCGTTGTTGGATTGATCAGCTTTTTCATGATGACACCACTCAGTAAATCGATTGTGGAAGTTCTGCCGATTATCCAAATAATTCAATTTCCATCCCGGTTCAATACGGTGTTTTTGGTAGCGGTATCCGCACTATTCACAATTGGCATATATACTCTTTACACATCGGAAAATCGATGGAGGAAATATTATTTAGCAATTTCAGGGTTCATAATTCTAGGATGGATGTTAAGCACGTTATGGATAGGCTGGCAGCAAACAGCAGCGGATAAAAACGTAAGCAATCAGATCGTTAGCAGGGGAATTGTAGCCAATGAATACTGGCCGAAATGGGTACAAATAGATGTAGAGGAATTCATCGAGTCAGCTCCTGTCAGCGATCGAGTTTCTGTAATTGCGGGAGACGCAGATGTAAGTATATTGGAATGGAAACCCAGAGAGATACTTCTGAGTGTAGATTCTCATGCTGGGGCATCACTAATATTGCATCACTTTTATTTTCCGGGTTGGAAAGTTTGTAATGAGGACGAAATTTGCACGGATACAAAGCCAACTACCCCAGATGGGTACATAACATTCGATGTACCGGATGGTCGATCTGAGCTGTCCGTACTTTTATTTGCTGGCCGGGAAGAGGAAGCCGGAAAGTGGATTACAATATTTTCAGTTATCATAACAATCTTTTTCTTAACCTGGACCTTTACGAAGCCCAGTGTGCCTGGCAATAATTTGCTGCATAAGTAAAATGCGGTGGAAATCATTTGCAGTGCGAAAATATTCTATCCAAATCATTTTTTTCCTATTCGCAATCCTCTTATATATACCTGGCATATGGTGGGGGATGGCTCACGCAACCGCACCCGATCGAGTGTATGCCTGGGGCTCAGATGAGATAGCCCCTCTGGGACCTGTGGCTGAATTGTACAGTGTATTTCTATCCTCAGCTGAGGTATACAACCCACAATACCCATTGTTCCACTATATGGTTCAGGCTGTTTTTATAGGACCGTTTATCTTATTTCAATGGGTTACCGGGGGGATGACCCAACCTGGAGTAGATTATCCATTCGGTTTTGCAGACCCGGTCACATCTCTCGCCATCATGACGATATTGGGCAGGGTTGTAAACCTGTTGATGGGTGCAGGAGTAGTTGTAGTCGCTTTCAACACTGGTAGAACCTTATGGGATCGGCGTACAGGGATTATCGCCGGAATTTTGGTTCTCCTGCTGTATCCGATGTTTTACTACTCTCGAACCAGCAATGTGGATATGGGGGCTTTATTCTGGTTGAGCTTAGGCATCGCTGTCTATGCAAATATCATCAGGCAAGGATTAACAATCCCACGGGCAATTTGGTTAGGTGTATTCGCAGGCTTGTCGACAGCCACCAAGGATGCGAGTTTTGCAGTATTTCTACCGATCGCGGTGGTTCTCTTGATAGTCGCAATTATCCTTCCTTATCGTCGAGGTGAACATAAGCCATATTCATTGAAGGCGATGATTTTTGGCCTGCTTGCTTCTGTTTTCACCTATCTGGTTGCCAGTGGTTTACTCTTTGACCTTCAACGATACATTGCCCACGTTCGATTTATCCTGGGAGGTTCAGAGCTTGGGAAAGGCCTGTTTTATTTCAGCAACCCTGCCAATCTCCAGGGATATATAAACTTCTTCGGTGAATTATCCAGCAATACAATTGCTGCTATGGGGGTTGTTCTCCTGGTATTCGCATTTATTGGTATGTTCTCTGCCTGGAAATTCTCCCGGGATTTGTTATTCATCGCCCTCACAGCGGCAGCAGTAATCTTGTTTGTGCTTGTCCCGGTGCGGTATGTGCTCTTTCGATTTGTATTGCCGATTGTTTACGTGCTTACTTTATTCGCCGCGTTCGGTTTCGCAACAGGTATATCGAGTAATAAGAGATATATACGAAGTATAACTTTGGTAATACTTGTTGGCGCGTGTGGATATTCACTTCTCCGGGGCATTGACTTGTCCAACCAGATGTTGTTTGATTCTCGGTATGCAATTAGCGAGTGGTTTGAGGCCAATGCCTACCCCGGTGAAGAGGTTGGATATTATGGGGCGCCTTTGAAATTGCCCCATCTGGCTGCAGAGATTGTCACGGTCCCTATGCCAGGACAGGTTGGTCTGGACGATACATACAATCTTGGAGAAGACTCACCTGAGTTTGTGTTAGTCATTCCCCAACAGCATTTCGAGCCGGTTCATGAATGGACCCTGTCGGACCAAGATTATTTAGCATTGACAGATGGTAGTATGGGATATGATCGGGTGTTATGGGTACAAACACCCTCATTATTCTCGAAAAGACCGATCCCGTTTGTAAATCCACCTGTTCAATTATTCGTTCGCCACGATCGCCTGGGCTCATTGCCATCTGGGCAATGATATTATCGATTGAGGATTTTCTGATACAAAATGCCGGCGGTTAGCTCGCGGCTGAATCCCATTTTCTGTTCTAATCATAATGAATTATTCCTCATCCAAAATTTCATCTGAAATGGATATATCGAAGCGTTCAACTTCGCTTCAGATAGGCTTCGAGACGAATTACCTGGGTTACTCGCCTAGAGAAATAGCGATCCGTCTTTTTCTAACCTGCTGGCTGGTCTACACCCTGCACTTTGCCACCAACACCGTCCGTGAGATCTACCCTGCACTGGCATTGGGCGATCATCTTACCTTCCGTGTTGATGAGTATGCCAATATGCATCCTGACTTATTTGAAAAAGAAGGATACGGCTGGCATATTGGCAATAACCCGGGCGTTTCTATGGTCGCAGCTATTCCATACGCGCTCGCGCGACCGCTTATCGATCCGGTGGTTGCCTATGTCAACAACTCAAGAGTTGAAGCAGGCTTATCCGAACCGCCAAGTTATGATTCTCCCTGGCCAATGGCGCAGGAATTCTATGCCGAAGCCTGGCGAAGAGGATATGACATTAAATTCGGCCTGGGAGCTTTCGTCATGCAGGCTTTTGCGATGGCGCCGGCATCAGCCCTTGGTGTTGTTGCAATGTTTTATCTGCTGCGACAGGTTTTCAAATCAGATAGGTCAGCCACATGGCTTTCCTTACTCTTCGCTTTTGGAACACCAGTGTTTTTCAGAACAGGTTATCTCAATCAGAACCTGATGCTTGGAATGATCACGTTCGCAGGTTTCATTCTTATGTGGAACCTGGCGGGGAGTGAACGATGGTCTGTGCAGACCAGGTATTTCATCGGTGGTTTAGCCGGGGGGACGGCTGTGCTGTTCGATTACAGCGGGATTGTGCTGTTGTTGGGTCTATTCATATATGGATTTGTTAAGCAGTGGCGATCTGCTTCGTTTAGTTCCGCCTTACGTGTGAGCCTATGGTATATCCTCGGCTCCATTGGACCGATATTAATGCTCTGGTTGTATCAATGGCGCAGTTTTGGGAATCCATTTTTACCTGGCCAACACTGGATGCCACCCGTGGAGTGGATCGATCGCGGTTATCAGGGTTATGGTCCTCCACAGCTGGAGCTGCTCCTGGTGCTGGGTTTTGACCATCGTTTTGGTTTCTTTATGGCATCACCGCTGATGCTGCTTGCGTTGATCACTCCATTCATTGATCGTGGATCGAGCAGAAAATTACCTCAGCTTGAAACAATTTTCATGCTGTCATTGTTCCTCGCTTTCTGGTTGTTCTTTAGCGGGAGCAACTATACACGGCTGCAGTTCAATACCGGTGTGCGATATATGACACCCATGTATCCGTTTATGTTCGTTTTAGCAGCGGTGACCTTGATGCGGCTGCCTCGGGTGTTTATTTGGTTTATTGCCATATTCTCCGTGTTCGAGTCATGGAGCCTCGCGATGTATCGTGATGTTGAGAAGCCTTTAGGTCTTCTCGATCCGATGCTGCGAACCCTGTTTGGTGGATTTCAGCTGCCAGTGTTGAGTACGATCTCTCGTCTCGAGTACCTATTTGGTCAATGGTTCCCAAATGGTGTATCTCCTCTGACGCTCATGGTGCTTGCAGCAGCTGTAATTATTGTCATTTGGTCTCCCCAAATTTGGGGGAAAAAGAGGGGATAAATGAGCAAGATACTTATCACAGGGTCTGCAGGTTTTATCGGCACTCATCTGGTAGAACAGTTAACCACAGATAACTACGATCAAATCTATTGCATGGGTAGATCGGCGAATTCACAATCAGCTACCCCGAAAGGGGTACTCAGATTTCTACAGGCAGATATCCTGGACAGCAGCAGTTATGCATCCTACCTGAATGACTGTGATACTGTTGTGCATCTGGCTGCAGCTACTGGTAAGAGGATGAGGGAGGAGTACTACGAGGTCAACACGAAAGGAACGGAAGTCTTACTCGAGCAATGTCGCCAGGCTGGTGTGAACAATATACTTTTCGTGTCAACGATCGCGGTGAAATATCCTGATAAGCATCACTATGATTATGCAATATCTAAGGAACGGGCGGAAGAAGTGGTCATGAACAGCGGATTGAATTATGCGATCGTCAGACCCACGATCGTCCTTGGGTCGGCTTCTCCCTTATGGAAGAATTTGTTCCGAATGGGGAGAGGCAGGATAATCCCGTATTTCGGAAATGGTAGGACGAAAATTCAGCCGATCCATGTTGCAGATTTGGTTGGATGCATACAATCGATCTTGGATGAGGGATTGTTCACGGACAGTATATACGAGCTTGGCGGTCCAGATATTATTGCCTTTGACGAGTTCATAACCGCGATCCACCACGAGTATACTGGGGGGTATCCCAGGATAGTACATATTCCATATAAGCCTGTGCGCTCTGTACTGGCGATCCTTGAAAGCGTATTCTATAAATTTCTGCCGATCACGGTTGGGCAGCTCTCTGCGTTTAATAATGATGGCACCATACAACCAAATTCTCTTCACAGCAAACACGCGCGGGATGAAAACTGTCCCTGAAATGCTTGCGCAACTCATCCACAAAGAGCCACTGAAGGCAGATGAATACGCTTTACAGCGTGAAAGTCAGATATTTACCGAGTACCTTATCGGAGAGAAACCATCGGGTTATGTCGTCGATAAATACACCAAGGCTCACACGAAACAGGACGTTTTCAATGGGAATGGAGCTGATTCGTTTGACCTTTTCCTTGTGACGCTGGCCGTGCGCAATCGGTTTTCTGCCCGTCTTGCAGATTCATACGCAGCAATATTTTATAAGAACTCCTTGCTGCGGAAAAAACTCATCCTCCTCCTCGCAATCTTGGAAAGCTGTTCACCTTCCACCAGGCAGTTTGAAATACCAGACTCTAATAGCATGCTGGGGATCGCGGGCAGGTTATTCATTCGAGGGGCTGTTTTTTCGATAACGTTTGTATTGGCATGCCTGCTGCTCATACCAGCGAGGGTGGTCATATCACGGAGATCAAAGCCGGTGGCGGAAGTGGGGGAAACATGGGCAAGATAATTGTTGTCGGTTCTGGAGCCAGTGGCGTCCATTTCGCACTATCGGTTCTGAAGAAGGGCTATGATGTAACGATGCTGGACGTTGGTTGGCAAAGACCTCCTTTCGCTAATCCAGCAGATACGTACAACGATCTCAAAGAGAAATTACCTGATCCAGTCCAATACTTCCTCGGGAGTCATTACGAGGCAGTTGTATATCCAGGTTCAGAGGAGGATTATTACACCAAATATTATGGCTTTCCTCCTTCGAAAACCCATGTATTCAGTCACCCAAGTGGATTTGGATACGAAGCAAGTGGATTTGAGCCGCTTGTGTCATTCGCGGCGGGTGGTCTGGCTGAGGCTTGGACTGGGGGAGCATATGCTCTGAATGAGGAAGAACTTCGGGACTACCCATTCGAGTATCGAGATATCGGGCCGCATTATGGCGAGGTATCCCGCCGCATCGGGTTGATCGGAGTAGAAGACGATATGACCCGCTTCTACCCAATGCACGAAAACTTGATGGGTCCACTTGACCTGGATGATGGTTCCGCAAGACTGATCGCCGCATATAATAGGCACAAAAAGGACCTGAACGAGGTGTATGGTGCCTATATGGGGCGTTCGAGAGTCACTACACACAGCCGGGATCAAGGTGATCGAAAAGGATGTACCTACTGTGGTCGCTGCCTGTGGGGATGCCCACCAGAGGCTTTATATACCCCATCGATTACACTGCGTGAGTGTATGCGCTACCCCAATCTGGACTACCGTCCCCAAATGTATGTGAGCCACTTTAAATACGACGATGGCGGGAAAATAACCGGCATTGTTGCAGAGTCGATGAATGGCAGCGGTCAATCGGAATTTACTGCGGATGCCTATGTACTGGCTGCCGGCACCCTCTCATCCTCGCAAATATTTATCGAGTTCGATTCGTCGCAAGACGGGTGAGATCATCCGCTTACCAGGCTTGATGGACAACCGGCAGATCCTGGTTCCTTTTGTAAATTTAAGTATGCTGGGTAGAGCCTACAACCCGGAGACATATCAGTACCACCAATTGGCGATTGGTCTTGAGACAGAAGACCCATCGGAGTATATCCACGGGCAGATAACCACACTCAAGTCTGCGCTGGTACATCCAATCATCCAGAATCTCCCGTTCGACTTCAATACATCAACGGTTGTATTTCGCAACTTACGCTCCTGTCTGGGTGTGGTGAATATCAACCTGCATGACCGGCGCCGGGAGACGAATTATCTGACGATAAAGGTTGACCCCGTTACACAATGGAATAAGCTTGTCATCCATTACGAACCGTCTGAAGGCGAGACGGGTGCAATCCGGGATGCTGTCAAGACAGTGACCAGAGTCATGCGGAAACTGAGCTGCATCGTTCCGCCATGGATGGTGCATGTGCGCCCGATGGGGGCGAGTGTACATTACTCGGGCACGATACCGATGTCTACCGAAAAGAGTCGTTTTACTGCCACAAAATACTGTCAAAGCAACGACTTCGGCAACCTGTACTTTGTGGACGGGACGACGATTTCTTTCTTACCTGCGAAAAATATTACCTTTACCTTGATGGCGAACGCCGTCCGAGTTGCAGAGAATGTATTTTAAGCCCCGGATACGTATTCGGTGTGACCAACTCTGATTTTATATTGTGGATTTCGTTCCAATAAATTGACTTCTTTAGATAGATAACTATCGCTCACTCCATATCTGATGTACAGATATTCATTTGCCCTGCTAATTATTGTTCTTGGTATCACGGTGGTGATATTTGCACTTGGGCAATTAATACAAATTCAGTTATATGCGGATAACTTATTTGTAAAATACTCACTCATCTTGATTTTAGGGCTGGCTGCATGTTTTTTTGGAATAGACTTTTTGATTTCAAACAAAAGACCGGCAGTTGATGATCTTAAGCTGCAGCCAGCAACAATAAAAATATTCATCGAATGTTTAGGTGTAATAAACCTCATAACACTAACTATATATACAGTTATGTCTTATGGGATGAGCCCACTCATACCTTTTACCGGATTTGACGAGGAAAAAAGGGAGGTACTCGCGCAACAGTTGGCAAGTCTATTTTCATTTCTCGGGAATGAAGTTGAAATGTTTTTGCTCGGGAGAAGCATTCTTGCACAACGAGAAATTTGGTTGTCGGTATATATCCTATTATTCTTAATCCCAACCTTTATATTTATTCTTCTATTGATATTACTTGCACGTCATAAAAAAATACTAAGTAAGGAAATTACTCGCAGTATCTATCGATGGTCAATCGCTTATGCGGTAATCTGTGCACTGGCTATACCAGTACTTGTGTTAGATTTTTGGCACCCGCTTGGATGGGGAAGGATGGTTGCGGCTGGACTCAATCCATATCACGCCGATAAGCCATTAGAATTTATCAAGGATTTACCGATTGGAGACCCTACTATCAGGATGATGTATGGGCCGATGTGGGCGATAATATACGGCATTGTGATGCGGCTCGTGTCAGGCCCAGCATTATTAGCTGCCCTAATATTCAAAATTATTCTTGGAAGTGCCTGGATTGGATCATTGTGGTTGGTACGAAAGTTATTGGAAAATTACTCGATCTGGCATCAAAGTGTTGGTATTGCCATAATTGGCTGGCTCCCTATCGGGGTTACACAAGGAATTGCTGAAGGCCACAACGAAGTAGTGATGGTTTTTTTCGTTTTATTGTGGCTATACCTCCTTAGGAAAAGAAAACGTATTCAGGCAAGCATATCACTCGCGGCATCCGTAATGATAAAGTATGTGTCCGCCCCGTTATTTCTCATGGACCTATTGCATGCCTGGTTTTCAGAACGCACACGCGTCCGCGATTATATTCTGCGCATCTTAATCGCTGGATTGTTCATGTTAACGACGCTGAGTATCTTTTTTCGCTCTTTTGATTTTTTCGAATTCCTTGGACAAACTTCACAATGGCATTTCTATTCACCCAAGGAGGCAGTGATCACGCTTCTTGCCTTATTCGGTGTTGGGTCCCCTCATACAGGCAGGTTAGTGCGAATATTCTTCGTAATCATAGGCTTCTCTTATGTCATTCGGTATATGCAGTCCCCGGGTGAAGAGAGATTCAGAGAAGCAGTTTTGGGTGTGATGGTTGTAATGTTATTTGGGATATCATCCCATATTTGGCCTTGGTATCTAATTTGGGTTATTGCTCTCGCGGCTATCATACCGGGATCAGTACTCAGTCGGTGGATTATCGGAGTAGCCCTGATTACACCATTCCCCATCCTGGTAAATATCCTCTACGGTGAGATTGGTGACTACTTTATCTTCTGGGTGCCCACATTATTTCTGTATGCGTTTTCGGTCTTGTGGGTATTGTTAGTGCCTCGTAGATGGTTTCCACCAATCTCAAAATATACAACCCATCCCAGTCCCGCATGACTTCGGGAAAAATGCTTGCCCATATGACGGAATCCGAGAAATCACTGCAAAGCACTGGCAGGAACTGGCGCAGATTGGTTATATATTTAACCAGGCTCATATTCACAGCCCTCGGTTTGGGAGTAGTCATCTGGGCTTTGAGTGATAACAGCCTCAGAGACTTCTCAAGGTTTCATCGATGGGATTGTTATCCTGCCCTTTGCCATTGGGCTAGGGCTGATCATTATCGGTTGGGCACTCTTTGGTCCGATGGCGAAATTCGCGGTGCTATTTGCAGTTGCGCTTGTCGGTCAGGCTATCGTTCTGCAATTTGTAGAAGCTGGGACTCAGCTCAGATATCAGCACTATAAATCTCTGGAGCAAATATTCTCCGATACACCGATATTTTTCATGGGCTTTCTGGCAGTTCAGAGCGGAATAGTACTCTTCGCAGTTATTACTCGGTGGTCTCAAATAATTACCTGGCTGCGAAGAAATTTCAAATCTTGGCAGCTTCTAGGCATTGGGCTGGTGTTCATCCTGACCAGCGCAACCTTATCCCGAGAAATTGAGAGATATACGCTCGAACTGGTAACGGCGACGCTATTTCAGTTTATTGGTTTGGTCACTGTCGTACTTGCAATTGTTGCAATACCTGAGGAATTATTTGCCTTCTGGCGAAACAAATATATACAGCTGATCAGCAGTGAAAAAACAAGTCGATCGAGGTGGCTCGGAGATGTCGACAGGTACGCTCTCCTCGCGGCGATCTGGGTGATCTTCGCGGCTGGAGCGTTGAATTATTTCTCTTATCAGCAGCATCCCCACGTTGCCGATGAGGTCGGATATCTATACCAGGCGCGCTTCCTCGCAGAGAGGGCGATTGCGTTACCTGCCCCTCCGGTGTATGAAGCATTTGAATTTTATTTAATGCAGCTTGACGGCGAGGCATGGTATCCAGTGACACCAGTGGGGTGGCCAGCTGCTCTTTCTATCGGAGTTTCCTTGGGGATTCCCTGGCTTGTGAACCCCATATTGGGTGGCTTGAATATCTTGCTGGTTTATATCGTAGTCAAGCGCCTGTACTCGATACCATTTTCGCGAATAGCAGTTCTGTTATTGTGTTTATCCCCCTGGTACATATTCATGTCAATGAGCTTTATGACTCATACCCTGACGCTGACTTGCGGATTGGGGGCTGTGTTAGGTGTCATTCATGCTCGACACACGGGTCGTCTCATGTGGGCGTTGATGTCAGGAATAGCACTTGGCGTGATGAGTTTGATCAGACCCCTTGAGGGAGCACTAATGGCAGTGCTGGTTGGCCTGTGGGCGATTGGGTTCGGTGGAAAACGGCTTGGATTTATATCCATTGGCACGATGGTTGCTGGTGCGGTTCTAGTTGGAGCACTCGTCTTGCCAATCAACCGGACGCTAACAGGGCATGCCGGCGTATTTCCAATAAATGTATATACCGATGAGCTCTATGGGGTAAATTCTAACGCTTATGGATTTGGTCCGGATAGGGGGATGGGGTGGGGAATCGATCCAAATCCTGGTCACACCCCATTAGATGGCTTGATAAATACGAACTTGAACCTGTTCTCTTTGAATATCGAGCTCTTTGGATGGGTCACGGGTTCATTGCTGCTGGTCGCAATTTACATTTTCAATGGATCATTTCATAAGCCTGATTATCTTTTTATGGGCGTTCTCTTCGCTGTTTTTGCAGTATTTTTCTTTTACTACTTCAGCGGTGGGCCAGATTTCGGAGCACGCTATTGGTATTTAATGATAATACCCCTGATAACGCTCACAGTTGGAGGAATCAAGGTTCTTGAGAAAAAAATAACCAATATCACCGAGGAGATATATTCTCTTTCAGGTAGGGTTATGGCAGGGGTGTTGGTGCTGGCTGTAATTTCTTTGGTTGTGTTCTTTCCCTGGCGTGCGATCGATAAATACTTCCACTACCTTAATATGACACCCGATGTTCAAGAGCTGGCGTTGAAATATGGGTTCGATAATGATCTCGTTTTGGTACAAGGTGATTCCCATCCAGATTACTCGTCTGCAGCAACTTATAACCCTCTCGATTTTAGTTTGCCGTTACCAATTTATGCCTGGGATCGATCCGCGGACGTACGAGCAGCGGTGCTGAAATCATATATTGATAGGGATGTCTGGATCGTCGCCGGTCCGAGTTTGACGGGTGGCAGCTATCAAGTAATCGAAGGGCCAATGTCTGCCGATGTGCTCATAAAACGGGGAGATGCTCCATAAATATGCAGTCAATTCTGTTTTATTCCCCTCCGGTTCACAAGAATTCTATATCTCTTATCTGTCTATAGCTGAGTTCCCCAATTCTATTTGGAGATAACCAATATCCGAGCGTCATTTTCATTGGTATAAGGATGTCAATACCCTAATCTTGGGCGCAAATGGATTCGTCGGCCGCTGGGTGGCAAATAAGCTCAGCTATTATCAGGCTAATAACCACCTGGTTGTCCGGGATAAGAAGACTGCACTGGATGTGTTCCAACGCTACGACATTACAGGAGAAATAATCGAGCTGGACCTGTTGGAGCAGGATGCTATCGACCGCCTGCTTGAAGGTGTAAGACCAGCGATTGTATTCAACCTTATTGGATATGGTATAGATCGCTCTGAGCGAGACGAGAAATGTGCCTACCAAATCAACGCAGAACTGGTAGGTAAATTATGCACGGCTGTAGCAAAATACAGGGACACGAGTTGGTCAAGGCAAAATCTGGTTCATGTAGGCAGCGCTCTGGAGTATGGCGCGATCGGGGGGGATTTGTCTGAGGAGTTGATCCCAAACCCTACAACGACCTATGGAAAATCCAAGTTAATGGGAACGCAGCTGATATCGGAATATGGGGACAAATTGAAGCTGAAGGCAATTACCGCCAGGTTGTTTACAGTTTATGGTCCGGGGGAACACCCCGGACGGCTTTTACCTTCCCTGGTGTCGCAGGCTTCTTCTGGCGATGAACTAAAATTGACTGCCGGAAATCAGCAGCGCGATTTCACTTACGTCGAAGATGTTGTAGAAGGACTTATTCGATTAGGGACAGTGGACAATATACCGTGGTCAGTATTAAATCTTGCCACAGGTGAGCTTCATTCTGTAAGGGAGTTCATTAAGATCGCAGCCGTAGTGCTGAATATCGCCAACGATAAGCTGGTGTTCGGGGCATTACCTACACGTAATGAGGAAATGGAGCACGATCCGGTGAATATCGGTCGCTTAAGATCGATTCTCAAATGGTCTCCCGAGACAAACATTCATGATGGGATCCTGAAAACCATGTTGTTCGAGAAAAGGATGTAGTAGTTACAGAGTAATCGCTCTAAGATGGATGATAATATTTTGGAACTAGACAAGGAAAATAATATGCCTGTGCCAGATGTATCACTTGTCGTACCTTGCTACAACGAAGAAGAAGTGATCCGAAGTACTGCGACCCAATTGGTTGATGAATTCAAAGCAAAGAACATTAACTTAGAGTTAGTTTTGGTTGATAACGGCTCCTTAGATAACACCGGAAATATCATCTCTGAGATGATCGCCGAAAATCTGCCAATCGCTAAGGCTACTGTTGCAGTCAATCAGGGATACGGCAATGGGGTGTTGGAGGGGTTGAAATATTGCCACGGTAAATATGTCGGCTTCGTTTGCGCAGACGGTCAGGTTGAAGCCAGAGACGTTTTAAAAGTGTATACCATCGCTGCTAATTCGAAAGTACCAAAGCTGGTAAAAGTACGGCGTAGATTTCGCATGGACGGAATGATGCGTAAGGTTGTATCGATCATCTACAATGTATTCACGATTGCGCTGTTTGGCAACCTCGGTTCTATCGATATTAATGGGAATCCGAAAGTATTCCCGCGTGAGTATTTAGACCAGATGGGATTGCAGTCTAAAGATTGGTTTTTAGATGCCGAGGTGATGATTAAAGCCAAGCAGCTGGGATTGAGTGTTTACGAAATGAATGTAATTGCCCAAATGCGGGAGGGCGGAAGTTCGAACGTTCGCGGAAGTACGATCAAAGAATTTCTCCGTAATTTAATCCTGTTTAGATTTATGAGCGGTGGAGGAGCGTCTGAAAAATCCAAGACTGCGGCTGCCCAGTCTGCTATCATTAATGACGGGGACAAGAGTTGATTCATACAAAACGATCGACTTGCCGGATTTGCAATAGTGATCAGTTGTATCTGTTCCTATCGCTTGGCAAAACACCGTTGGCAAATTCATTTATCAAATCGCCAGATGATGCCAGTAGTGAGGCAGCTTATCCACTGGATGTGTATATCTGTCGACAGTGTTTCCTGGTTCAATTGCTGGATGTCATCGATCCTGAAGTATTGTTCCGGGACTATATTTACGTTACCGGCACATCGGATACGATCACCGAGCATAATAAAAAATATGCAAGGGAGGTAGCGACTTATCTGGAGTTGGCCGCGGATGACCTCGTATTAGAGGTAGCCAGTAATGATGGAAGCTTATTGAAGAATTTTAAAAATATTGGTGTAGGTATTCTTGGCGTGGAGCCAGCGACGAATATTGCACAAGTGGCGAATCAGAATGGCATCAATACAATTAATGCGTTTTTCAATCTGCACTCTGCAAATGAAATCTTGGGGATGAGCGGTCCGGCCAGAGCAGTCATCGGGAACAATGTCCTTGCCCATGTGGACGACACATTAGATTTCTTACTTGGATGCAAACGGATGCTATCTCGCGATGGGATGGTGATCATCGAAGTGCCATACTTGCTGGAACTGCTAGAGCGGCTTGAGTACGATACGATTTATCATGAGCATTTATGTTATTTTTCAGTGAGTACGTTGCTGCACCTCTGCGATCAAGTAGGATTATCTCTTCAGCGAATGGATCGCGTCCCAGTTCATGGTGGCTCTATTCGAATGTACGCTGGCTTACCGGATTATTACGGAGTACATGAACAGTCTGTTGTGGAAATGGCTCAAGGAGAGCAATCCTTGGGTTTGAACGATATTGAACTGTACGACAAATTCGCTGCCAATGTTGAGAAGAGTAAAATTGAGCTGCGAATGTTATTAGAAGATATAACTCGTGAGGGGAAAACAGTAGCAGGTTATGGTGCGCCAGCCAAAGGGAATACGTTATTGAATTATTGTGATATTGGGACAGCAATCTTGCCTTATACGGTTGACAAAAACCCCTGGAAAGTTGGTCTGTATACACCGGGTATGCATATCCCAATTCTCCAGGTGGATGCCATTATGGAATGCAAGCCAGATTATGTGCTGATCCTGGCGTGGAATTTCGCCGATGAAATCATCAAGCAGCAGGATGATTATCGAAAGCGTGGGGGCAAATTCATCTTACCGCTACCCGCACCACGAATCGTCTGATACCAATGGATTGGGAGATGCAGGAGCTGGATAGGTTATGAAAGTCGTCATACTGGCAGGCGGGCGTGGTACGCGCCTGGCTGAGGAAACATCAATCCGCCCAAAGCCGATGGTAATGATCGGTGGTAAGCCAATGCTCTGGCACATTATGAAGATCTATGCGTCATATGGGTATAAAGATTTTCTAATCGCGTGTGGCTATAAAGGAGAGCTGATCAAGGAGTATTTTCACAATTATTTCATCCACAACAGCGATTATATAATCAATCTTCGCGATGGGAGCAAAGAGATTATTCGTGCAAATGGGGATGACTGGTGTGTTGGTGTCGTCGATACCGGGCTGAATACTCAAACCGGCGGAAGGATCCTCCGGCTGAAGGAATGGCTGGGGAATTCCACCTTTGCGGTGACGTATGGTGATGGGGTTGGGAATGTCGATATAGCAGGGCTGGTAGATTTCCATCGCTCGCATGGCAGGATAGCTACAGTTACTGCAGTGCACCCTCCGGCTCGTTTTGGCGGGCTGAATTTGCGTGGGGATATCGTAGATGAGTTCTCCGAAAAGCCTCAGACGCAGGAGGGTTGGATCAATGGGGGCTTCTTCATATTCGAGGCGGAGGTGTTCGATTACCTGCAGGATGACCAGACCATATTAGAGCGAGAACCTCTTGAAAGGTTGGCTAAAGATCAGCAGTTGATGGCTTTTCGCCATAATGGATTCTGGCAGCCGATGGATACAATCAGGGAAAAACAGCTTCTCGAGGACTTGTGGGCTGCAGAAAATGCACCCTGGAGAACCTGGGAGTGACAGTCTTACAAAAACGTAAGTTTTTTGGGGGAAAATTCAGTATATTATGGACACTGATCTTATTGTCCGTAATTCTGATCCTAGGAGCTAGAGTTCGGTTGGTTGATTTAGATGCCCGAACAATGGGTCATATCGAAATATTTACCCCGAATATCGAACTTCCGGACGAATTGTCAAACCCTAAACCGAGGTTGAGTTTGCAAAAAACGATTACAGGTACGTTATGGGAACCACATCCCCCGGCCTGGTACGTGATGATGTATCCTTATACAAAAGTGTTTGGAACCCAAGTATTTACGCTCCGTCTAACTTCAGCGCTTGCCGGTATCGCTTGTATTCTGGCATTGTTCTGGCTGGCGAATATTGCTGAAACACGGCTGACCGCTTTTTTGGCTACATTGATGCTGGCATTAAATGGTCATCATATATTATGGTCGCAAATCGCGAGACCATATATTTGGGCATGTCTAATGGGTATCATAGCGACGGCTCTATTGCTGAGCTTATTGAATAGTTCTCGCTTGAATTACCTTAACCTTTTTGCTTACCTGTCAGTTGTTCTACTCGGTCTTATGACGAGCTATTATTTCTGGCCTCTGTTCGCCACGCATATTTTATGGGTGTTGTTAAAAGCATTGAAGGATGACCATGCGAGTTTTAGCCTGTTTCAATATCTTATATCGGTGTTTTTGCTTGCGAGCCCATTAATAGCAGTTGCGCTATTTCAGAGCAAAGAATCTTACCTCGGTAGCGAGCATTTACTCTTCTACCAGTATTATTTTCAATTTGGATTTTTATTTGAGCCGGATTACACGGCGTCAACTGCTGCGTTATTCTCTCCACCGTTTTTGAGCATCATTTCCCTCATGGGTTTATTGTTATATGTCATTGGGATTGCAAATCGCGGCAAATCAGTTGAGTTTCGTGGCAGTGGAAACATCAAAACGCCATCGAAATGGATATTAGTATCGGTGACTGTTTTTGCCACCCTGGTGATGCTGGCAGCGACTGCTGCCTTTCATACAAAAGATCCGTCTAAAACGCCAGCAATCCTGTTGAGCTGTTTATTTCCCGCCTTAATTTTCTTCGGCGCACATTTCATAGAGCGACGCCCTCGATTTATCATTCGATCTGCACAATATTTAAACGATAAAATCTCGCTTGAAGAGCCTTATTCGCTTATCACATTACTTGCGATAATCCCTCTGGCAGTAATATCAATTTTATCGTTCCTAATTCCATTCTACGCTTCGAGGCAGGCTATGTTATTTACTCCCTATCTGTTGGTTGTGATAGCGAGGGGGATCGTGTCAATTGTGAACCGCTTTAGCCAGCGTATTAATTGGGCTTTAGTGACTATTAGTGTTTTACTGATTGTCGGTATATTCTCTCCCAGCATTGCATACGCAAGGGGTCGGGCAGTATCGCCAACAGATTATCAAGGGTTGGCTCGCGAATGGGAGTCACTTATCCATGAATCGGATTTGATCTTCGTACAACCCCATTGGGTAACAACACCGGTGTTCTATTATCTACCTGACCGCCAGTACAATTATGTCGGAAGCGATTATCTTCAAGCGCTAGAAAACTCTCCAAATGCCAGAGTGTGGGTCCTAACGTTTGAAGACCTGGAGCTCCCCGCGGAGGTCGGTGAAGCGTTAAAAGACCACCAGCTGGTCGATGGGATCAGTTCTCTCCGGGTTAGTGCTGATCTATATCTTCCTGGAGTGCCATCATCAGCGCCTACGGATGTTATAGCGCTACCTACAAATGTTGAGGAGGCTGTGGAGGTGGAACCTGGTCAATCATTGGTTGAGACTCCATCAATTATCGCTTCTCCAGAAAACACACTATCATTAGAATTTATCACCTTTTTGGGTACAGATTTAGCGCTAGAATCTACATTACGTGATATTACCTTCGACTCACAGGGCAATATAATCGTTGCTGGTGCTGGTGTGTTTGATCCTGCTGGTTATCCTCCCAGCAAGATTACGACATTCGGTACAATCGACATCAGCAGTGCCTTCGTCGCCAGTATCTCGCCAGATGGTTCTCAACTGAACTGGGTGACTTTGATTGGTGGAAACGGTAATGAAAAAGGGGCATACGGTATTGATATCAATTCAAATAACAATATCTATGTTGCCGGAGCCACACATTCAACGGATTTCCCAACTACACCAGGCGCGTGGGACAGGACAGAGAATAATATTACTGATATGAAACCTGATGCCTTTCTGTTCAAGCTATCCCCAGATGGGTCACAGCTGATCTACTCAACCTACCTGGGTGGATCTGAAGGTGAATCTGCTCGCGGCGGTTTGGCCGTCGATTCTCAGGGATATGCCTACGTTATTGGAGGAACCGCTTCCCGGGATTTCCTCGATGAAAATGGCATTGCGAATCCAGCCAAAGTAAATTCCTTCATCGGTGGTGTTGGAGATGGATTTGTCACCAAAGTGTCTCAAGATGGATCGAGTATCGTTTACTCGCGCTACATCGGCAGCCCGAATGATACCCAGCACGATGATACTGTATTAGGTATCCGAGTTGACAACCAGGGCAAGGCATACATCCACACCATTGTCCGGACCGATGGTGCGTATACGACACCCGGAGCCTACGATACATCCTTCAATGGGGGTGACGCCGACAGCTATTATGCAATTATCTCTGCCGATGGAAAGCAATTGTTATACGCCACATATTTAGGTGGCAGCGGGGGCGAATATGCCGAGCATAATATGGCTAGAGATGGGTCGGGTTTTGCGTATCTGGTCGGAGTAACCAGTTCGACGAATTTCCCAATAATGGGAGGCAATCAGAGCAGCATAGGTGGAGCTGAAGATGGCTTTCTGGCCAAATTCAATGCTGCCGGTCAATTGGTTCACTCAACCTATGTGGGTGGTTCAGACGATGATTCTGCGTTCGGACCTGCAGTTGATATGAATGGATCGATGTATGTTACGGGCTTCACTAAATCGTCGAACTTCCAGACATCACCTGGTGCGTATGACACATCACATAACGGTGATCGAGATGTTTTTTTCCAGGCATACGATAGCTCTGGGGTGTTGTTTTATTCGACATTTCTCGGTGGCGGGAACTATGATTATGGGAGATATATTGCAGTAGACCCCGCTGGAGATATCGTTATTGTTGGTGAAACAAAGTCATCAGATTTTCCGGTTACTCCAGGGGCGTATGATACAACATTCAGCGGTGTTAGCGATATTTTTATTGCCAAGTTCAGTGTCGGGGGCACACCCCCGCCTGTGCAAGGTGCACTGAAATTCAATTCAGCAGATTATTACACATATGAAAATGCGGGCAGTGTGATGGTAACGGTAAATCGTGTGGGCGGAGTTTCTGGAGCGATTTCAGTTGCATATGCTACATCGGATGGTACTGCGACCAGCAATTTGGATTATACGCCAGTGTCTGGAACGTTGAATTTTGCAAATGGAAAGTCGACGAAGTCGTTTTCCATTGCGATAACGGATGATTCGCTATTCGAAACAAACGAAACTATAATCGTTAACTTATCCAATCCGACCGGTGGTGCTGTCCTGGGTATTCCGGATCAAGCAACCGTACACATTCTAGACGACGAAGGATTAGCCTTCAGCTCATTCTTGTTTCTTCCAGTATTACTCCAGTAGCGTAAACTGAACTACACACCTTTTCTTCTAGATAGTCTAAAAAAGGGTAATTGGGAGTTGCCGTAACAGGTGGCAGCCCCCACATAACCCCTGCACCACGGTGATTCCCATAGAGCCCTAAAAAAGCAGATCGTACTTTCTGCTAATCTATATATAATACTCTGAGGATATCATGGGGGTATTCCATTTCATATGGTGAATATCCCAGATTCAGCCAGTGTTTGGCAAAATTAATCATCATTACTTGAGCGGATAAAGCATGACATTCTGGAAAGATCGCAACGTATTTGTTACCGGCGCGTCTGGATTATTAGGCTCCTGGCTGGTTGAGGAATTGATCGGCCAGGGGGCGAATGCCGTGTGCCTGATCAGAGATTGGGTGCCTGGAAGCAGGCTGCTGGATGCCGGCATCCTGGACCGGGCGACTATCGTCAGAGGCGAGCTGGAAGACTATTTACTGCTCCTACGAGCCTTGAACGAGTATGAAATTGACAGCGTATTCCATCTCGGAGCGCAGACAATCGTTGGTACTTCCCATCGTTCAGCACTGTCAACATTCGAGGCGAATGTCCGCGGCACCTGGAACCTGATGGAAGCTTGCAGGTCGAACTCTAGAAAGTTGGAGAGAATCGTAATTGCTTCCAGTGATAAAGCATACGGTTCGCATAGCCGCCTGCCGTATACGGAAGATATGCCTCTTCGGGGACAGTACCCATACGATGTCTCGAAATCGTGTGCCGAGCTGATTTCATTCTCTTATTACCATACTTATCAATTGCCCATCGCTGTGACACGATGTGGCAATCTTTTCGGTGGCGGGGACCTCAATTTCAACCGCCTTATACCTGGCACAATCCGCTCTGCACTAAATGATAAATCACCCATTATTCGCAGTGATGGGAAGTTCATCAGGGATTATTTTTACGTTCGCGATGCTGTAAATGCATACATTACGCTTGCCGAAAGGCTGCCAGACGAAGATTTCAAGGGGGAGGCATTTAATTTTGGGAACGAAGATCCCCTGTCGGTCATGGGTCTGGTCAATCTCGTGCTGGGTTTGATGGAGAAATCTAATCTGGAGCCAAGAGTATTGAATGAAGCCACTCATGAGATATATGCCCAGTATCTGGACTGTACAAAAGCAAAACAGATGCTTAATTGGCAGCCTAAATTCACAATCGAAGATGGTCTCAACGAGACAATTACCTGGTATCAGCAGTACCTGCAGAACAATTGATTGCAGATTGATCTATGTTTGAAAATATCATTAGGGTTGTTGGATTCCTGATCATCTTGATACTCCCGGGGGGGTGGATCACTTTTGGATTGCCCCAACGTGATTTTTCTTTTTGGTTGAAACTCGTTCTGGGTGTGGTCATCTCACCCATAATCGTGGCCGCACAATTCTTCATCCTTAGGGCAGTAGGGCTGCCCTTTGAACTGACAGCCATACTCATCGTCTTATTGAATTTGCCGGTCGTATATTTTCTTTATCGAGAAAGAAGGAGCATCTCTGGTTTTAACCCAAAAAACACCGTAATTGCGATATTGATATTCGCAGCTATATTAATTGGGTTTTCGCCTCACCTGGCAGATATATTTAACCCGCTCTTACAGCGGTCACGCGTGGATGCATACTGAAATAATATATATGATATCCAATGGGGAGCTAATCCCCGAGGACCCAGGATTAGCAGGTATTCGATTGGCGTATCCCTGGGTAGGGCATATACATCAAGCGTTGTTGTCTTACACGCTAAACTCACCACCCGTATCGAGTTATATATGGATAAACATCATATGGATGATAATTCTGTATGTGCTGATTGCCAAAATCGTAGCAGCGCTTGGTGGGAGCAAGCTAGGTCAGCTTACATCGGTTGTGTGGCTGTTTTTTGGAGTGAACTTAATCGGATATCCGATTCACGTCGGTGATTATCGCTACACGCCGTGGATAATTAATTTTTTCTTTTTCAGCCAGATGCCTATGGCGTTATGTATGTTTACTGCATTGATTGCCATTGCTGTCATCCGCTGGGATAAAGGAATGTTGTGGCCTGATATGGTAGTAATTTTTCTATTATTATCAGGCATTGGGTTGATATATCCAATTCTCTTCTTGCCGGCGGGATTATTCATTGGTGTATGGGTATTGACACTTATTCTTTCTGGGATAAAACATCCCCCGATATCCATCGTGCAGATAGTTGCATTAGGAGGAATCCTGCTGCTGTCAGGCATTATATCGGTATCTATCTATAACTACGTGACACAGGAACGCGTAATAAGCGCGATTTACTTGTCAGATCGTGCAATGCTGATGTTGAAGGCGTATACAAGTGTAGTCGTAACCAGCCTTCTGCTTCTTGCGGGGATAATCGTGTTAATCAAGAATAGGAGAGAGCAACCTAATTCTCTATTTGTATTATTTATAAGCGCGATAGGGAGCCTGTTCCTATACACGATTTCAGATATACGACCAGTAGCGGAGTACAAATTCGTTTTCACTGCAGCCATCTTCCTGGCGCCATTCCCGAGTTTGGCTCTGGATCCTATCAATAAGAGAATGGGGACGTTCTCGAAGGTCTTAGCATATAGTATATTGATCCTGTTGTTTATGTCACCGCTGTATCATAAGATGCTTACCGATTGGCCATGGGACATCCAGCGAGAGAGATTGCCCCAATTAGATTTTGGTGAATATGATCTGAAGTTAGCTGAAGAAGAACAGTACGCATCCATATTCGATCATATAAGAGAAAATACACCCGTGGATAGTATCGTCGTCATGGATACGGAAAGCTTGAATTCACCTACATTAACTCAACGAGCAATCTTCATACACCCTATATCTGAATATTTTCTTGGCGTCAATGTGCCTGTCGATCACTTACTGGCAGATATCAGGGGCTATGATAAACAGATCCTATCGGAGCGAAGATCAACCCTCCACGGACTTTATTATGCAAATAGTCCAGCAGAGAGGGAGAGATCCATTAGCGAGTTAATGTCATATCACCGACCTGTTGTAATAACGGTAGATGATCGACGGCATGAACAACTCCTGACCTGGCTGGAGGAAAACGAGATCGGAGAGAAGATATATCAGGATGGCGATACCCTGGTCTGGTTGATCCAACCGGGATAGTCCCAAATATGTATCATCCTATTTGCCTTGATTTCAAACTGTGTCCGGAAGCAGGGGGTAGTTCCAGCTCTCCTGTGTTTATCGTTGATTCGATAGCCTATGAATATCGCCATTGATATTACCAGCTGGTCGAATAATCGCGGGTATGGGCGGCACGTACGATCACTGCTGAAGTCGCTTCTTACACTAGATAGGGAGAATCGATACACACTCATTTCAGACACAAAGGTTAATCTGGATAATCTACCCCATCATGTGGATGTCAGGGAACTAAAGGCATCCAGTCCTACTGTGGTTGCGGCCAGTGCTTCTGGTCGTCGCTCAATCGTGGACATGTGGAGAGTAAGCCGACAGTTATCCTCATCTGAATACGATATTATCTTTTTTCCAACCATCTACAGCTATGTTCCTGTATTCAGCCGCGCAAAAAAATTGATCGCAATTCACGACATCATCCCCGAAAAGTATCCCCACTTCACGCATCCGAAATTGTCGTCACGAATATTCTGGGACATGAAGAGCACAATAGGGCGATGGCAGGCTGATGCGATTATTACCGTGTCTGAGTACTCACGCCAGCGTCTCATGGAACAGTTTGCGATTGACCCTGGAGAGATATTTGTGGTTGGAGAAGCCAGCGATCCAATATTTCGTGTGGTTGAAAATCCCGTTCTACCGGAAATGCTCACTGCTGCTGGAATCAATAAATCTGATCGTATGATCGTTTACGTGGGAGGCTTCGGCCCACATAAAAATCTGGTAAATTTAGTTGAAGTTTTCGCTCGACTTGTGAATAATCCTGGTTTTGATAATGTCTACCTCGTGATGGTGGGAGAATACAAGGAAGAGGTCTTCTACAGCGACCATAACAATATTGTGTCCACGATTAAAAATTCTAGGATCGAGGAACGAGTTGTCTTTCCAGGATTCATACCCGATAAGCAATTAGTCGATATATTGAATTTAGCGGCTCTAGCGGTTCTTCCATCTTTAATGGAGGGGTTTGGATTACCGGCAATTGAAGCTGCAGCATGTGCATGTCCGGTTATCGCAACTACTGAAAGTCCTCTCCCTGGGCTGCTCGGAGAGGGTGGTATATATATAGACCCAACCAAACCTGCCGAATTGGAACAAGCGCTGAGCTCCATCTTAAGCTCTGCTGAACAGAGAGAGAAAATGGCTGTTGCCGCTAATGAATCAGCGAAAAAATTATCCTGGGAAATGGCTGCAGCGCAGCTGCTAGATATATTCAGAACCATATAATCTTGACCCCCGTTAGATGAATTTCCTCCACTTGACCACCTTCTACCCACCCTATAGTTTTGGCGGTGATGCTATGTATATATATCGTCTCGCTCATGCTCTGGGGTCAGAAGGTCACCAGGTGGACGTCATCCACTGCATCGATTCATATCATATGCAGCATCCCAATGAACCGGAGATCGAGTTCGCAGAACACCCTAATGTCAAACGACATGGTTTGAGAAGCCGGTACGGTTGGATGTCACCCCTGGCAACGCATCAAACAGGTAAGCCGTATCTGAAGACCCATCAGATCAAGGAGGTACTGGACAGTAAGCCTTACGACGTGATTCACTTTCACAATATCTCGTTGTTAGGACCTGAAATCATGATGATCAAGCCAACTCATGGAGATCCGATCAAGCTCTACACAACGCATGAACATTGGCTGATCTGCCCTACGCACGTGCTATGGAAATTTAACCAACGAGCCTGCGAAAAACCCGAGTGCTTACGCTGCACCATCATGGCGAGAAGACCACCCCAGCTGTGGCGGTACAACGGTATGCTGGATCGTACCAGCCGCCACGTCGATAAATTTGTCTCACCGAGTATATTCACAGCAAAAATGCACGCTGAACGGGGGTTTTCGCAACCGGTCTCCCACCTGCCATACTTCATCCATCGTGCTGACCAGGATTGGGTGAACCCAGGTCCTCGTCCTCAAGAACAACCGTATTTCCTGTTTGTTGGTAGATTGGAGATAATTAAAGGATTGCACACTTTAATCGACGTTTGGAAACAGGTGGAAGGGATTGATCTAATTATTGCCGGCACCGGGACTCAAGAAGCAGAACTGCGCCAACGAGCATCCGACAATCCACGAGTGAACTTTGTAGGAGCCCTCTCGCAAAAGGAGCTTGGCAGATATTATCATCACGCCATCGCCACCATAGTACCATCGATAACATACGAAACTTTTGGTATCATTATTGTTGAGTCTTTTGCACGCAAGACGCCGGTTATCGTCCGCGACCTGGGAGCCTTGCCTGAGGTCGTTCACGATAGTGAAGGTGGGTTTGTATATCGAACGGATTCGGAGCTATTGGAGTTTATAGATATCTTCGCAAATAACCCAGAGCTACGGAGTACGATGGGTGAAAATGGTTATACTTCATTTATCCGCTTGTGGTCAACAGAAGCGCATCTTGAACAATACTTCTCTCTGATAGACGCAATTTCTGAAAAGAAATCCAAACATATGTTGTCGATGGGGGAGATAGATTGATTCAGCGTATAAAACTTGCAAATCCAAATTTATTTGTAATTGTCGGTATGATAATACTCCAGGTATTCTGGTTGGTGGGTATCTGGATCACCGGTGCATCAAATAATCCGCGGCTCCTATTGTACTTGGGGATCTACAGCATCGTGTGTGGTGGGTTGGTGCTGCTCACTTTGAAGTACATGAGTCAAAATGACGATCCAATTGTTAAAGTCATTTCCGATCGTAAGAAGAGCATCTTACCGCTGATCGTTTTATTTGTGGCGATTATTGGAGTTATCTACACGATCGTGCAGCGCGTCTGGCCGTGGGACGAGGAGTATGCCTTCACTGCAGCATTATTGATTGCGAAGCAGGGGGTATACACCTTTATGCAGTATTATGCGGATTTATTATGGGTACATAATCACCCTCCGCTGATTTTCCTTATCAATGGGATCATTATCCGGCTGACTGGGGATTACCTGGTAGTCATTAGATTTATCTCACTCGCATTTGCTATCGGAACGGTGATCTTAACCTACCTGATCGGTTCGAACTCTTGAAGACAGATATACCGGGATATTGGCTTCTATTTTCATAGTGACGTTTCCACTTTTCTTCCGCCTGGGGACAGCGGCGGTGTTAGATATCCAAGTGACATTCTTCTTCGCTTTATCGATATATATCTTCATTCTATTTCTAAGGGATCCCGGATATTTGCTCGCAATAGCTTTGGCTCTTACCATTAGTGCCGGGTTACTCACCAAATATACAATGGTGTTCATCTTCCCCATCCTGGCGATCGTGTATTTGTCTAACCGACGGTATTGGAGGCTCTTTTCCTCAACTCGCATTGGCAGGAATAATCGTTGTTGCAGTTTTTCTTGGTTGGTTGATTGTCGGAGAAAGAGCTGGTCTCTCGGTTCCCGGACTCTCGGTATTTGATTTGCTTCGCAGGAGTGGGTCCAGTATAGTTGAAAATGTGGAACCCCCCACAGAGGATATCGCTCCAGGGAAAATCGAGCGGATTGATTTTGCGTGGTACCTAACCAGCTCACAAGGTCGCCAGAATTTGATCAGCAATATTGGAACCAGGCTGACATCTGCCATCGGCCCGTACAATATTCCCTTAATTCTGGTTGGTAGCATGTTGCTCCTGAAGCGCCGGAACGATACAGATCGGTTCCTCTTGATTTGGTTATTAGTAATTACTGTTATTTTGTTGTTTACGATCCCTGATCACCGATACTTTATGCCGATTTTTCCTGCGATCGCAATCGTGAATGCACTGTGGCTGAAACATCGCCCGGTATATACATCTCAGGTTACGGTATTATCGGTGTTGTATATGGGTGCAGCGCTGGTCCTGTTTGCCGATTGGTTCCGCGCAGCTGAGCTATTTCAATAATAATGGGGGTAATATGAATGGGACAATAACAAGTAATCCTAATATCAGTAAATTGGCATTTATCGTTCTTTTAGCATCGGTAGCGCTCAACGCACTTGGTCAGGTGCTGTTTAAAGCAGCAAGAGCCGGCTATCCAGATGCAACTCTGATAACGGTTTTCTACCATCCTGAGACCTGGCTCGGTTTCATACTATACGGCCTATCAGCAATCTGCTGGCTTTGGGTGCTTTCCCGAACTCAATTATCGTTTGCATATCCTGTGCTTGCTCTATCCTTCCCGATTGTGGTTGCTCTCTCGGCCTTATTCTTTGGCGAGTACATAACGACCCTGAGGTGGGTTGGCGTGGCGGTGATTGTGTTGGGCGTATCAATGTTGGCAAAAACATAAAGGTCCATGATGGATAATTCTGCCTATTTACTTCTTATTCTGGCGATCCTGTTCGGAGTGGCTGGTCAGCTGCTTTTGAAATACGGGATGTCCAAACAACCTGGTTTTAAACTTGTCGATATCCTCTCACTGATAAAGAATGTTCCGGTAATTAGTGGATTCCTTTGTTATGGGATATCTACATTGGTGTACTTTAAAGTGCTTGCCAGCCTTGATCTCTCGCTGGCATATCCGACAGTAAGCCTGGGATATGTACTTGTTGTTCTATTCTCAAAGCGGTTGTTTGATGAACCGGTAACCGCTGCGCGCTGGGCGGCGGTAATAATCATCTGTATTGGTGTTGCTATGGTTGGGTTGGCAGGTGGATAAGGGATGATATTGGTAGTTTCAGGGAGGAATGTGATCTATGGAAAATAACAAATCGCCACTCGCAGAGCGCAAGGTGCTCGTTATTGGTGGTGGACCCGCCGGCTTGACGGCTGCATATGAGCTAACCAGGCACGAGCTGAAACCCATCGTCTTTGAGAAGTATGACAAAGTTGGGGGTATCTCGCGCACAGAAACTTATAAAGATTATTATTTCGATATGGGGGGGCACAGATTTTTCACGAAGTCTCAGGAAGTTAATAAATTTTGGCATGAGATCCTCGGTGACGAGTTCTTGAGGCGCCCAAGGCTTTCGCGAATCTATTACGATCGCAAATTCTTTAACTACCCTCTTAAGCCTACAAATGCGTTGAAAGGTCTTGGTTTAATACAAAGCTTCCTGATTGGTTTAAGCTATGTCCGCTGGCAAATCTTTCCTCATCGTGATGAAACAACGTTTGAACAGTGGGTGACCAATCGTTTTGGATACCGGCTCTTCACGATATTCTTCAAATCTTACACCGAAAAAGTTTGGGGGATCCCGACCTCAGAGCTGAGCTCCGAATGGGCAGCACAACGGATCAAAGACCTGGATCTCAAATCCGCGGTGCTAAGCATGTTCGTTAAGCCCAAGAACACGATCACCACACTGATCGAGGAGTTCAATTACCCGAGACGAGGTCCGGGTATGCTGTGGAATGAGGTCAAGGATCGGATTAATCAACGAGGTGGAGAAGTCCGCCTGAATTCCAATGTATGCGGTATACAAAGGGATGGAACCCGCATCACCGGTGTAGTTGTCTCTATTAACGGTACAGAAGAGATCATTGAAGGTACCGATTTTATCTCCAGCATGCCGGTTACAGAATTTATCAGTAAATTGAATCCACCTCCACCGAAGGAAGTATTAGACGCAGCCAGCAAGCTTACCTACCGTGATTTCCTTACCGTCTGCTTAATCGTTAATAAAGAAGATCTCTTTGCAGACAACTGGATATACATTCATGACCCTGAGGTTACTGTAGGTCGCATCCAGAACTTTAAGAACTGGAGCCCCTACATGGTGCCAGACCTATCCAAAAGCAGCCTCGGGTTGGAATATTTCTGCAACGAGGGTGATGAGTTGTGGAATGCTTCCGACGAAGACTTAATCGAGTTGGGCAAGAAGGAGATCGAGAAGGTTGGACTGGCGAAATATTCCGATGTTGAGGATGGGTGCGTCTTCCGGGTTGAAAAATCCTATCCAGTGTACGACTCTGATTATGCCGCGCACCTGAACGTTATCCGAGAGTACATCGATAGTCTGGAGAACTTCCAAACCATCGGTCGGAATGGGTTGCACCGCTACAACAACCAAGATCACGCTATGCTTACCGGTATGCTTGCGGTGCGGAACATGCTGTTCGGCGAGGAGAACGATTTATGGATCGTTAATGCCGAGCAGGAATATCATGAAGAGGTCCAACGGACCGAGGAAGAGCGCCTGCGGGAAATTTTGGAAGATGCATTTGCCAGGGCTTTCTTGAAGATAGATCCTTTGGCACTGGGTCTGGCAAATGGGGTTATTCTCGGGATTAGCTTATTTATCTTCACGTTAATCGTTTACTCCAGCCAGTTATATTCCGTGATGAGATTTCTCGGACTGTTAGACCAGTATTTTCCAGGGTACACAATCAGCTACGCAGGCAGCCTGATCGGATTCCTCTATGCGGGTTTGGTCGGATTCCTATTTGGTTGGGGGGTCGCCAATCTGCGCAATATTTCAGTACGTATTTACGCATCGATGATCCGCCGGCGTGCAGAACGGATCCTCGCAGAAAAATATGGCTATTTCCCAGATATCAGCAGCAGGAGCTCACTGGGAGATAATATGCCATGAGAGAGACATTGAATGTGCGCTGTAGTATCGCCAATCCAATGATCGTACTATTTCAAGTTACAATTTGATGACACGCGCTATAGATTTGCGGTCAGATATCGATATTAAATGGGAGGTGAGCTGATGTCCAACATGTTATCTGAAGAGGATAAAGCTTTGGAGGATGTCGTCCTAAGCCGCCTGATGCGCATGAATGCGGTAATTAATGGGATCGTTTTCGGGATAGTTGTCGGTTTGATTATCTTCATTGCTACAAACTGGCTTGTGCTAAAAGGCGGAGATGTCGTCGGGCCAAACCTGGGCTTGCTGGATAATTTCTTCATCGGTTACAGTGTAAGCTTTATCGGCAGCCTGGTAGGGTTTTTATACGGATTTATTACCGGATTCATCATCGGCGCGGGGTTAGCGGTTATCTATAATTTCGTAGTTGACCTGCGGCACGGTCATTCCTAGTTCGTAGGTTGAGTATTCCTTCAACTCTTCCTTCAAGACTCCCCGTCTTGATGTACCATTCTGTCCAAGTAGAAGACTCGATAATTTCTATCTCACCAGACCTGTTCGCATGGCAGATGGAGTGGTTATCCAGCCAGCAAAGCCATGTTGTCTCGTTTGGGAATCTGGTTGAAATTCTTGTTAGCGGCGAGCCAATCCCCGATAACACCATTGTCCTGACTTTTGATGATGGCATGGAAAGCCTCTACTGGAACGCCTATCCAACCCTGAAAAAACATGGGTTTACTGCGACTGTATTTCTTGTCGCGGGTCATTGTGGGCGGGGAAATGACTGGTCAACTCAACCGGATGGAATCCCAAAGATGAAGTTGTTGGATTGGGGGCAGATCAAGGAGATGGCTGACAATAATATAGAGTTCGGAGCGCATACCGTAAGCCATCCCTTCTTGGATACTCTTCCTACGGGTCAGGCTGAGTGGGAAATCTCGGAATCGAAAAAGATAATCGAACAAAATATCGGTCAAAAAGTCGAAGTATTCGCATATCCGTATGGTCGCTACAATCAAGAAGTGCGTGATGTGGTTAGCAATATGTATTCCGGTGCCTGCGGTACCTATAATGGCTATGTTGATGCTGCAGCAGACCGTTATGCGGTACAAAGAATTGATGTAAATTATTACAAATCGCCGTACCTCTTTCGTCAGCTCTTCAACAGTGTCTCACCTCCTTATCTAATGCTGCGTCAGATTGCACGGAGGGCGATAGGCAGATTGAAGAAACGTGATTGGTATTAGTTTCTGTAATCAAAAACACATACAAACACATTCTGGCGGAGCACACGTGCTCCGCCAAGTAGTTTAATGGAAGCCTTTCTAACAAACATCCAATAAACTCCACCACATTTCGATGCTACAATAAGATTACACAGGTACTGCGAACCGGACCTGGGGAGGTCACCATGATCGTTGCCAAGCAAGTTGCCGATCTGATCACCCTGTCGCGCGCACTGCTGCCGTTCGTTCTTGCCTGGATCGGTCTCACGAGAGGAGCGGATGCGCTCCCGCTAGCTGCACTGCTGCTAGTATATTCATGGACCAGCGATATGCTCGACGGGCCGATCGCCCGCCGGAGCAGGGTGTACTACCATTCGTGGTTGGGTGACCACGACCTTGAAGTGGATATGTCGGTCGCAGCCGGAGTCCTGGTATATCTGCTGGCTTCAGGGTATATCAGCTTAACAATTGGATTTGTTTACATCGCCATTTGGCTGCTGGTTTTTTGGCGTTGGGGCTTGCAGCGTTCACCAGGTATGCTGTTCCAGGCACCGATCTATGCACTAATGATCTGGATCAGCCTGAGAGATGCGTTCTACTACGGAGTTGTGCAGGTGTTCCTGGTCCTGGCGGCTGTGGTAGTCACTTGGCCGCGTTTCCCGCAGGAAATTGTGCCAGGTTTTTTGGCAGGTTTTGATGTCCATAAAAAGAAAAATAAGAAAAATTAAAACGCGTCCTGGGGGAAATTTAGCAGCCCAGTACACACACATCCGGTCTGGGGCAAATTAACTGTTGTCAGGTCATCAGAGTCCTCCCTCCAACCCAGGAGGGAAATCTTCATTATCTCCACACGCTCAGTCGTTCGCGGGCAAGCTGTTCCGCCTGCCGGTATTCAAGCGTTTGAAGCCATATGCGCGCCGGGCTGCTTCTATTATGCAGCTGCCCGGAGGCTACTCGATGCGTGGAATACCCGTTGAGCACACACGTAATAATTGTGGGGTAGTCACAGTGATGAGTGCCAACCTGTGGCACGATTGGCCGCGCTACAGGCGCCTTCCAGAGCGTTTAGATGCCTTCGCCCATCTGGTTGAAGCGGAGCGAATTGATATCTTATTGTTGCAGGAGGTGGCGAGTACCCCAGATCTGAACGGCGGTGAATGGCTGGCGGACCGGCTGGGGATGGCATATATCTACTCGCGCGCTAACGGTCACCATTCGATTGGGTTTGAAGAGGGTTTGGCTGTCCTGAGCAGATTCCCGCTAAGGGGGCCGCAAATCAGGCAATTAAGCAGTCCTCGCAACCCGTTCGTGCGCCGGCTGGCAGTTGGTGCTACGGTGGATACGCCTTGTGGAGAGCTATCCGCCTTCTCGGTCCATCTCGGCATTGTCCGGCGCGATAACGCTGAACAGCATGCACAGCTTCGCAAACTGGTGAATGGGAATGGTGGTAAAACTCCGGTCGTGGTGGGTGGGGACTTCAACGCCGCTGAGTCAACGCTTCAGATTAAGCAATCCAAAGCTGAGTGGCTGGATACTTACCGTCATATATACCCTCTCGGCAAGGCCCATACCCACAGCTTGCGCCTGCCCTGGGGAGTGATGTTGAACCGTCGGCGGCTGGATTATATTTTCCTGCACCATCATGAACCGGATTGGCAGGTCCTGGAGACCCGCCATGTCATCTCACCAGGCGAGCCGCATTCAGACCACCAAGCAGTCCTTACCCGGCTTGCACCCTTAAACTAATACCATTATGCATCGTAGCTGCCGGAGGTGATATCACCGCCGGATCCGGTCCAGTTGGTGTGGAAGAACTCGCCTCGCGGGCGGTCGACGCGCTCATAGGTGTGCGCGCCAAAATAATCGCGCTGCGCCTGCAGCAAGTTTGCCGGCAGCCGCTCCTGACGGTAGCCATCGAAAAATGCAAGTGCGCTGGACATGGCCGGTGTCGGGATGCCAGACTGAACCGCTTCTGCCACTACACGCCGCCACGCCGGCTGGGCTTCCTGTATCTCACCGCTGAAATAAGGATCGAGCAGCAGATTGGTCAGGCTGGGATTGTTGTCGTATGCTTCTTTGATCTTGCCTAAGAATGCCGAGCGGATTATACAGCCGCCGCGCCACATCAGCGCAATGCCTCCATAGTTCAAGGTCCAGCCATACTCCACCGCTGCAGCCCGCATCAGCATATATCCCTGGGTGTAGGAGATGATCTTTGCGGCGTACAATGCCTGGCGAATATCATCGATGAGCCCCTGCCTGTCACCATAAGAATCGATCTGTGGTCCGGTAAGGACTTCAGAGGCAGCCAACCGCTCCTCTTTCAGCGCCGAGAGCGAGCGCGCCTGGACAGCTTCGGCGATCAAAGTCAGCGGGATGCCCATCTCCAGCGCCGAGGCGACCGTCCAGCGTCCGGTACCTTTCTGACCGGCGGTATCGAGGATCTTCTCGACAAGCGGGCTCCCATCCGGCTCTCGGTAAGCCATAATGTCAGCAGTGATCTCGATCAAGTAGGAATCGAGCTTGCCGCGGTTCCATTCGGCGAACACACTTTGCAGCTCATCATAATTGAGCTGTAGGCCGGACCTCATCAGGTCGTAGGCTTCGCTGATCAGCTGCATATCTCCGTACTCGATTCCGTTATGCACCATCTTGATGAAGTGTCCCGCGCCATCCTCGCCCACCCAGTCGCAGCAAGGCACGCCATCATCGACTTTCGCCGCAATGTCTTGAAAAATGCCTCTCACATGCGACCATGCCCCCGTTGACCCGCCGGGCATGATGGATGGGCCGTAGCGTGCGCCTTCCTCACCGCCAGAGATGCCGGTGCCGATGAACAGCAGCCCTTTGGACTGGACGTATTCTGTCCTGCGGATCGAGTTCCTCGAAATTGGAGTTGCCTCCGTCAATGATGATGTCGCCCTCTTCCAGCAGCGGTATCAGCATATCAATATAATCATCGACTGGTTTGCCAGCCTTAACCGTTAACATTACCCGCCTCGGTCGTTGAAGACCTTCAACCAGCTCTTGCATAGAGTGTGCTCCCACGATCGTTTTCCCCCTGGCGCTGGTCTCCAGGAACTCGTCCACCTTGGCAACGGTGCGGTTGAAAACTGTAACCTGGTAGCCATGGTCAGCCATATTCAAGACCAGGTTCTGGCCCATCACCGCCAGCCCGATCAACCCGATATCAGATTTGGTCATTTCTTCCTCCAGTAAATATCAAGAGCCGGTTCTCGCAAGCATCCGCCAGATTTTAATCTGGCGGTTTTTTGTCATGACGCTTGCCTGGATCACAAAATTGAGATCCATCAGGTTTAGGCGATTGCAGCCCAGGACCGCACGGGTTTGAGTATACTTTATTCGTCTTGTGAATTGATATTATTTTTGTACAATCCTGTAAATTTCTACCGAGAGGTAAGTGAGATATGACAGATGATTCTATCATCGAGACATGGGAGACCCATTCGAAATTAGAACGGTATCTGATGACCGCAATACCCGAAGAGGCATTTGCGTCGAAACCTTTTGGAAAAGGGCGTAGTATCGGTCAGGTCGTTGCTCATATTCACAACAATCGGCTTGACTGGCTGATAGGGATTTCGCGAGGTATATCTGTTGGATTAAGCAAGCTCGATCGAAGCCAGACTGGAGATAAAGAATCAATTCTCATAGCGTTGAGCGAATCCGCCGATGCGGTTGGCATCCTGCTTTTGAGAAGCCTGTTAACAGGTGGGAAGGTACCCGGTTTTGGTGATCACGCCGTCAAGTTCCTGGGATACCTGATCGCACACGAAGCCTACCACCACGGCGAGATTGGGATTATGCTGACCCAGGCCGGATTTACACTGCCAAAACAAGTCGCATACGGGATATGGGAATGGAAACGGAAATAAAAAACCCTGGCGAGATCTTCATCCCGCCAGGTTTTTTGTTGTCTAGTGAGAGTTATATACATTCGGGACATACCTCGAGGCCGCTAACGGGACTGTCTGATACCTCTGGCTGACCAGAACCTGATGTCACAACTATCTTGCCCGGCTTCACAACCTCCACCATTGCAGCAGATAGTACCGGTAGAGCGGAGGCGATCAGGAAGAGATGCCGGGATCCTAGCAATTCCATCAAGTATCCGGCAACCACAAAGCTTAGTATCGCACCGGCAGTAATGGCAGTGTTGATCCACGAGATACCCTGGCTGAGCTTATTCTTAGGCAGGAGATCGGTAACCAGCGCGCTTGTCATCGCCCCATTGATGACGAATGCGACCAGGGTCAGTGTTGCCACCAGCCAAAACTGCCAGAGCTGCGTCGCTGCGCTCAGTGCAAAGACACCCGCAGCCGCCAGCAGGTAGGTCAGCACCAGGAAATGCTGGCGTCCGATGCGATCGGAGAGCATGCCGATCAGTAGGGTGAACGGGATCGCCACCAGTCCGCTGATCGTTGCCGAGCTGGCGATGGCGCTGGCAGTGAATTCCATATTCTGCATTGCCAGGGATGTGCCCAGCCTGCCGGTGGCAATGGTGGTGGCTGAGAGGATGGAAGCCAGCATCAGCACGAAATAGCGACTGCTTGCCGAGGCTGCCGAGCCGTTCGCCTGCGGATCTGAGCTAGTTAATCTCTCTGGCTCCACATCTTTGATCAGCAGCAAGCCCATCATGGGTAAGACAGACCAGACTGCTCCCAGAACCATGAATAACAAACCGTAACCATAACCTCCAACCAGGTAGCCGATAGTCGCGCCGCCGATCAGGCTGCCCAGGGGTATTGATAACGAGACCAGGCTGAATGATTTGCCACGGTTCGTGCTGCGGGTATGCAGCCCGGTGAATACATTGATCAAAGCAAGACATAATCCGCCGGTGTACCAGACTACTCCGGTCAACAAGACCCCCAGCCAGAGCGATTTTGTCTGTCCCAGCAAGATCAAAGCTGGCAGTCCAATTGCACTTGAGGCGATGAACAGCGTGCGGCGGGATAACCGGCCAGAGAGCCATCCGATGGTCATCGGACCGGCTGCATGTGCGATGTAGATCAGGCCGAAGAACAAGCCGATCATCGCTTTACCGGCACCGAGTTGAGAGAAGTACAGAGGCAGCAGGGGGAACAGTCCCATGCCTACGAATAAAATTGCGAAGCTGCCCAAGAAGAGGTACATCAGTTGTGTGTTCAATGTAACCTTACGCATTGTTCTTCTCCTGAACGCGAATTCCTTCAAATAGATCTGTTTCAACTTTGCGCCCGCCATTTACCTAACTCATCACTCGGTAGAGCGTCTGAGTGCCCCAGAGCTGTTGGTGATATTCTTCCGGCAGATCGAGCAGCGACTGGTATCCGGGAAGCTGGCTGCAGTGCTTGGCGATTGCATTCCAGACTGTCTTCCAGTAAGCAGTTGTATCGATACGCGTGGTGATCGCCCAATCGGGCCACGGGGTGGCACGGCGCTCGACGCCGTCGATGGTCATCACCAGCTCTCCGAATGCTTTCTGGTAGGCGGCTTGTTCCTCTGCGTTTGAAGCGATGTAGTACACCTTGCTGACCTGGTAGGGTGGGTACTGCCTGGTGCCATTGCTGCTTATTCCAGGACTTGCCGCGGCTGCGACGGCTGCATTTGTGAATTGGGAGATGGCGATATGATCTGGGTGACCGTAGTAGCCCAGCGAGTCAAAGGTCACAACAACATGTGGGCGCAGCTTCCGGATGTAATCGACCAGCTTGGCAATAATTTCTGCTGCATCTGCTTGATCAAGCTCCCCATCCATATAATCGAGCAAGAAGAATTCTTTGATACCCAGCGTACTGGCAGCATCCGCCAGCTCACCTTCACGGATGTGGCCGAGCTCTTTTGCACCAGGGTAAGCAAATTCTTCGCCAAACCAGCCTCTCTCGCCGCGGGTGGCGGTCACCAGATAGGTCTCGACGCCTTCGGCGGCGTATTTCGCCATTATTCCACCGGTGCCCATGGATTCATCGTCGGGGTGGGAAAGTATCGCCAGCAGTCTCAGTTTCTCGGTCATGATGTTAATATCTCCTTTCAAGAATGATTTCAGTTTGAGATCTAATACCTGCGGGTCAGATCGCAACTGCTTTGTATTTGAGTTCTTCTCTGGTTATGGTGTTCATCGTTCTTGCCTCTAAATTCGTTTTTGTAGAAAATATTGGCAAAAATTAGCTATATTTCAGCCCGCCATCACCATTTCTGGGGATGGGTAGATCTCCTCTGTGTTATCGTCCAGCACCGTCACGGGCCAGTCCCATTCCTTCGTTACAGTGGAGTGCCAGAGTTTGCCAACCTCATTGCCCAGCCGGCGTTGGAATGATTTTGCAAGCCCATCCAGATTGCCGGAGGTCTTGGTTATCTGCTCATCAAGAGCACGCTCGAGCGATTGGCTGCCGACTGCTGCGGCTGTCATGCCCTGTGCAAAGACCGGGTTCAGTGCGTAAACTGCATCGCCCATCACAATAAAGCCTTCCAGGTAGCGAGGCAGCCTGTCGTAGCGGCGCACGCGGTTCTCTGTGCGTCTGAACCCGGCTGGTTTGCCCAACGGGGTTGCATCCTTGATGGCCTCATACAGGCGGTTAGAGGGCAGGCTGCGGGCGAATTCGAGGTATTCCTCATCATTGGTGGGTGGGTAGTCCCCTGCCTCGCCGACCAGAGTCACATGCCAGCGTCCATCTTCCAACGGCAGGATCAGGCCGCCACGCGTGCCATCGGGTGCATTCGGGCGAATGTAAAGCTTCTTCCAGGTATCATCAAACCCGGCTGGCTTCTTGTACAGGCGGGTAGAGTAGCCTGAGAATGAGTTCACTTTCCACTCCTCAGGAGGGGTGTATCCGAGGTCTGCCAGCCAATGCGGCGCTTGCGAGTTTCGCCCGCTTGCATCCACAACCATGTCGCCGGCAAGGAAGATCTCATCCTTGGATTGCTCGTGACGATGCTTCAAGTTCACACCGGAGATCCGCATTTTGCTCTCGTCGGTCGCCAACCCGGTTACCTCATAGCCATTCAAAGTATTCACCTTTGGATTCTCCACAACCCGGCGGTAGATGGCAGATTCCAGCAGCGGGCGGCTGGAAGAAATGGATATATTATCCCGGGCCGTGTTTGGGGATTGCCAGTGACCTTCTTTATAGAATGAGGTCTCGCGATTGTTGTCTACCTGAATAGCGCCTTTCTGCAACATTTCGTCCTTCAGCCCGGGGAACAGCTTCTCCAGGATCGTCTGTCCAAGGGGAAGCAGGTTGTGGGCGTGTCGACCTTGGGGGACCCCATTACGGAATTCGCTGCTGCCGATCTTTTCATCCCGGTCGACCAGTGTGACTTTATCAAAGTAAGCTGTCAGCACCTGCGCAGCCGCCAGCCCGGCAATGCCAGTTCCGATCACGATTGCATGTCCGAATTTCTTTGTGTTGTTGTTAGAACGGGTTGGTTTCGTATGCATGCTGATTGCTCCTTGGATATCGTTCCTTGTACTCAACTCTGGTTCGTACTGTTGAATATGCCGCTATTATAGGAAGAAGCCGTTCCGTAAATATCCCCTTGAGCGTCCCACAAAACGTCCCTCGAGACCAATTTTGGTGGAATCTATGAAATTACCGGATAATCTGGATAAAAACAGTGTAAAATTAGGCAATGGCGGAAATGAAAATCAACCTTTTGGGGACACCCAGGTTCGAGCGTGAAGGGGAAAGCATCTATATACAGCGTCGAAAAGCACTAGCTCTATTCACCTATCTGGCTGTCACCGGGAAACCACACAGCCGCGACTCCCTTGCTGCAATGTTGTGGTCGGAGCACGATCAGTCCGAGGCACGCGCCGGACTGCGCCGCGAGCTGTCCCGCTTGAAAAGGGATTTCGGTGAAGACATCTTGCTGATCGAGCGGGAGATAGTCTCCCTACAGCCTGGAGCAAAGGTAGACATGGATGTCAGGCGTTTCCAGGAGCTGGTGATGTTTGCCCAGACACATGAACGCGTACATGGAGACTCAAATGGGAGCACGACATGCGCCGAGTGTTATTCAGCCCTGGCCGAAGCGGTAGGGCTGTACGAGGGCGATTTCATGGCTGGATTCAGCCTGGGGGACAGCCCTCAATTCGACGACTGGCAGTTTTTCGAAGGTGAAGGTCTGCGCCAATCTCTGGCAGAAAGCCTGCAGAAGGTCATCGAATGGCACCGCAGCCTGGGTGAGTATGAGAGAGCGATCGAATTTGCCCGCCGATGGCTATCCCTAGACACGCTTCACGAGGAAGCCCACCGCCAGCTGATGGAGCTTTATGCACGATCCGGACAATATGCGGCAGCCATACGGCAGTATAAGGAATTAGTGCGCCTGCTGCGTGAAGAGATCGGGGTCGAGCCGGAGCAGGAAACTCAGCTGCTGTATGAAAATATCCGCCTGAGAAAGGTAGGTGCCGCGGCAATAGCTCCGAAGACCGCCATTCTCCCCGAGACTGTGTCCTCTGCTCCGTTCGTTAATGAGCAGAAAATAGGCTACTGTAAGGCGTTCGATGGAGTCAAGCTCGCCTACGCAACGGTTGGAGAGGGGCCGGTTTTCGTCAAAACAGCTACCTGGTTGAGCCATCTGGAATATGATTGGAACAGCCCTGTCTGGAGGCATTGGCTGGCTGGGCTAGCACATGGTCATACCCTGATTCGTTTCGATGAACGCGGGTGTGGAATGTCCGATTGGAATGTAGAGGAATTTTCCCAGGAAGCTTTCGTACGTGATCTTGAGTCGGTCGTTGACCACCTTGGGCTGGAGCGCTTCCCACTATTAGGGATATCTGGGGGTGGGGCTGCTGCAATCGCCTATGCAGTACGCCACCCAGAAAAAGTAAGTCATCTAGTCCTCTATGGCACATATGCGCATGGCCGGTTACACCGGGGCTATTCTGGGAAAGAACTCGAGCTGGCTGACATGGTATTAAATATGATCAGAATTGGCTGGGGTCAGGACAATCCCGCTTTCCGCCAGTTCTTCACTTCAATGTTCATGCCGGAGGCTTCCGGTGAGCAGATGCATTGGTACAACGACCTGCAGCGTATGTCGACTTCACCGGAAAACGCGTACCGTTTGGAGAAAGCATTTTTCCAACAGAATGTCAGCGACATTGCCGCTCAGGTAAAGGTTCCAACCCTGGTGCTGCATGCTCCGGAGGACGGCATCATTCCTTTCGAAGAAGGTCGCTGGCTGGCTAAGACAATTCCCGGTGCTCGGTTTGTCCGTCTTGACAGCAAGAACCACATCCTCTTGGAGGATGAGCCAGCGTGGGGCGTCTTCCTGCGAGAAGTGCGCAGTTTCCTTGCCACAGAATCGCCTGTGATCAGCAGTCACGATAGTTCGACGACACACACTGGGGTGGGTCGAGTAGAGGAGACGGTCGCTGACACTGCTGTTAGGAAGCCCTCATTTGTATACCTGGATGAGGACCCACGCTTCCAGAGAAAAGATCTAAGTATTAAACCCGAAGCATCCCTTCCGGATAGCGAAGAAACCGCCGAAAAATCGGCTGTTCATAATCTCCCCAGGCAGCAGACACCATTCATCGGTCGAAATCTAGAGCTGATGGAGATTCAGCAGCATCTTCTCGAAGACCCCGACTGCCGGCTGCTTACGATCCTGGGTCCCGGCGGAATGGGGAAGACACGTCTATCAATCGAAACAGCGGCTCGGGCAGGGGAATATTTCAAGGATGGTGTATTTTTTATCCCCTTACGGTCTATATCCGACCCGGAGCTGATAATCCCGGCTGTATCCGATGCCCTTGAGATCAGCCCGTCTGCCAGTGATGATCCACTTGCGAAACTGTTAGACGATCTGAAGGATAAAGAGATGCTGCTGGTGCTGGATAACTTCGAACATGTGCTGGATGCCGCGCTATTCGTGACCGATTTGCTCGACCATGCACCTGGAATAAAATTGCTGGTAACTTCCAGACATGCGTTGAGCGTGTATGGAGAGCTGGTTTACCCCCTGCACGGATTGTCTTATCCTGAAGATACGGACTTCATTCAAAATGAATCGTTTGGCTCGGTACAGCTGTTTGCCGAGCATGCCAGCCGGGTGCGTAGGGGTTTCTCATTGAGCGAAAACCTTAGGGCGGTGATGCGTATCTGCCAGCTCGTGGAGGGAATTCCCTTAGCGATCGAGCTGGCAGCCTCCTGGTCGCGAACGCTTTCGCCGGATCAGATCGCTGCTGAGATACAATCCAATATCGATTTCTTAGCCACCCGTATGCGCAATGTTGACGAAAGCCATCGTAGCATGCAGGCAGTCTTCGATCAAAGCTGGAGCCTGCTAAATCGAGCGGAGCAGAGCGTTTTCACACGTCTTTCCGTCTTCCGGGGTGGGTTCGATCCAAAAGCAGCAAAAGATGTGGCTGCAGCCTCTTTGATGATCTTATCATCTCTGGCAGATAAGTCTCTGGTCAGAATCGAGACCAATGGCAGATATCAGATCCATGAGCTACTGCGCCAGTTTGGTGCAGATCGTATGGCGTCTGCTCCCGAGGAGTACGAACGCCTGAATGATCTTCACTGCTCCTATTACGCAGATTACGTTCACCAGCGCTTACCCGGACTGTTGGGCGGCAACCAGCAGCAGACCTTATCGGAGATTAGGGATGAAATCCATAATATCCGTGCTGCCTGGCAGTGGGCGGAAGATCAGCATGATCTACCTGCTATCCAGGATCTGCTGCATGGATTGGATGCTTATTTGCAGTATCAGAGCCGTTATTTGGAAGGGATGAAAACATTCCAAAAAGCTACCAACAGGATTCAAGCTCTCGATGCATCAACTGAGCGTGATTACATCCTGGCGCAGCTGCTGGACTACCAGGCATGGTTCCATGTCCGCTTAGGACAGCTCGATCAATCTGCCCAAGCCTTTGAGAAAAGCCAATCGATCTACCAGGCACTCAGTCCTGAGCTACACCCGCCGATGGGCGTAGCCACCGATCCGATGATCGGACTGACATTGGTAACCACGATGAGCGGCAACTACGATCGGGCGATCTCCTTGGGTGAACAGGCGCGGGATAAGAATATTGCGCTGGATGATCGCCGCAACCTGACTTTTACCTACTATACGCTGATCAGCGCTTATCTGGCGAAAGGGGAATTCGAGCTGGCACGCCAGAGCGCTGAGCGAGCGTTCAAATTGGCTGAGGAGTACCAGGATCACTGGTTTATGGCATATGTCCTCAACGAGTGGGGGAATGTGTCGAGGGCGATGGGGCGCTACGCTGAGGCTAAAGATAGATATCTTGCCAGTTACGATATCCGCGAATCATTTAACGATCCGGAGGGGATGGCGGTCGCGTTGTACCACCTGGGGCGGATTGCTACCCTGGAGCATGAGTACCTGGAAGCTAAAGGGCTGTACCAGCACAGCCTCTCGATCTACCAGGAAATCAGCGACAGGGGAGGCCTGGCGAGCTCATTAGCCGGTCTGGGTGAAGTAAGCTGTTATCTGGGCGATATCGAGAGTGGGAGCCGGCATTTACTGGATGCCTTACACATCTCCATTGAGATTCAGCACATCCCACTTACCCTGACAATCTTGATTTGTATAGCCCAGCTCTACTGGCAAAATGGAATTGCTGGACGGGCAATCGAGATCTTATCATTCGTGTACAACAGCGATGCCAGTGATAGAGAGACTCGCGAGCAGGCAAGCGCTCTGCTTGAGCAGTATAAGGTTAGCCAGCCCGGATATCAGTACGCAAACTTGCAGAAGCGCGGAGAAAACTTCAGCCTGGACGATCTGATTAAGACGATTTACGGGGAATTGAGTCCGGTCGATAAGGTCGAGGTTGGGTAGTCCCCTGGGGTTATTTTGTGCCCCCACCGCGACTCGAACGCGGGCTTCTGCCTCCGGAGGGCAGCGCTCTATCCACTGAGCTATGGGGGCATTGTAAGACGCGGCAAAATTTTACCACGAGATTGGTTAATATTCGAAATCGAAGATTAGCTTTGTTCGCTGTACCCGGGCGAGAGCTGGATCGCCGCTCAGCGCAAGGACGAGCTCTTCCGGGCGTCCGGTAGCGCCTTCCCGAGCCGAGAGAACTGCCAGCAAGCGTTGCTGCCCGTCTTCAGCATCTGTGAATCGTCGCAGCTCCAGGATCAATGGGCGCAGATCGTAGGCTTTGCCTCGACGCTGGCGTGGCAAACTATCCGACCGGCATATCCCCTGTAGATTAAATTCCAATTCGGGCAATGGCTCAAGCAGGGTAATCAGGTATTCAGCAGCAATCAACTGGGTCTGGAGAGCCGGATCGCGATCGGGAACGCTGTCCGCCGAGATAATCTGAATGCCTGGTGGCAGTGACTTTTTCAAGGTAGATTCGATATTACCCGGTGGAAGGTCTTCTTCCAACCAGATATCTACCACCTCATCCTGGCTGGTGAAGCCTAACGGCAGAGCGGAGGCCAGGTTTATGCGCGGATGTGGGCGGAATCCTTGAGTATAAGCCAGCGGCAGACCTGCCCGGCGAATCGCTCGCTCCCAGGCGCGATGCAGGTCGAGATGGCTGGTGTAGCGCATGGCCTCGGTCTTGGCAAAGTGGATGCGGACTCTCATGGAAGAAAGGAACTAGTGAATTAGGAATTGGGGATTAGGAATTTAGCAAATGCAATAGGTATCTACCTGACTCGCAATTCCTAACTCGCAGCTCCTAATTCGTAATTTGCTCAACCTCGATCAGGTTGCTGACCGGAATACGCTTGTTCTTAACTTCCGGGCACTGCCATACTTCCCCAGGGTTCATCCGGCGCAGGTCAGCGAAACTGGGCAGAATGCCGCAAGCAAAACAGCGCTCGCGGCAGTCGACCCGTGTCTTGCCTTGCTGGCTCCACAGGTAGTCCTCCGCCAGAAATTTCTTCCTCAATGTTGTGCTGATGTGCTCCCATGGGAAGGTCTCGTCGATCGGTCGCTCCCGATGGGTGTAGAAATTGGGATCCAATCCTGTGGCATCGAATGCCTCCATCCACAAGCCATAACGGAAATGCTCATTCCAGGCATCGAACTTAGCCCCCAGTTTCCACGCCCGGTAAATGACCTCTGCCATTCGCCTGTCCCCGCGTGAGAGCCATGCCTCCAGCAGGGTATCCTCGGGTGGGTTCCAACTCAGCTTCAATCCCTGGCCGCGCAGGGCGCGCTTCAGCAAGTCCTGTTTTGCCAGGATCTGCTCCCGCGTATCACATGGCACCCACTGGAAGGGGGTATGCGGTTTGGGAACGAAAGTGCTTACCCCTGCGTTCACCTGGGCACGCTTGCCCATCACCTTGCGCCCCTCAGCCAGCACGGCTTTGCACAGGTTTGCGATGGCCTGCACGTCTTCGATGGTCTCTGATGGGTGCCCGATCATGAAATACAGCTTGATGGTCGTGTAGCCGTGTGCGTAGATCTCATGCGCGGTTTCTAAAAGCTGCTGCGTGCTGACCGGCTTGTTGATGATCTCGCGCATACGCTCTGTGGCGGCTTCCGGTGCCAACGTAAACCCGCTTCGGCGGGTAGTTTTGAGCGCTTCCATCAGTTCCACCGAAAACGACTCGATGCGCAGGGACGGTAGGGAGATTGAGAGGTGGCGCCCTTCGAAACGTTCGCTTACAGCCCGCACAAGATCAAGGATGTGCGTATAGTCTGATGAAGATAGCGAGAGAAGACCGATTTCCTCGAAGCCGGTCTTGTCCAATGCGGTCTCGATTGCAGAGAGGATCTCATTTACCGGTCGCTCCCGCACCGGGCGGGTGATCATGCCTGCCTGGCAGAAGCGGCAGCCGCGTGTGCAGCCGCGCATGATCTCCACCGGGACGCGGTTATGCACTGTGTCGATATATGGGACGATGAAATCGGTTGTGGGTGGAGGCAGCTGGGCAACGATTCGTTTGACCACCGGCATTGGAGCTGCTGTGTCAAGGCTTTCAACATGGGAGATCGTGCCGTCATCTTCATAATTTGCTTCATAAAGTGCCGGGACGTATACTCCCCAGAGTTTAGCCAGGCTCCTCAGCAGCTCGCCCCGCTCTGATCCGGAGCCGCGCCAGGCCTGGTGGACATCAATGATCTCCTGGATGACATCTTCCCCTTCACCGATGACGAAGGCATCGATGAAGGCGTGCATCGGCTCGGGGTTATAAGCCGCATGTCCGCCGGCGATCACCAGGGGATGGCTCTCGTCGCGTTGGGCAGCAATGACCGGTACCCTGCCCAGGTCCAGGATGTTAAGTGTATTAGTGTAAAGGGTTTCATAAGGCAGTGAGATACCGATAATATCGAAATCTGCCAGGGCGTGCCTGGTTTCCAGGGAAAATAGGGGCGTATCGCTCTGGCGGAGCATCTGCTCCATATCCACCCAGGGTGAAAATACACGCTCGGCGAGGGCATCCGACCGGCTGTTGATCAGATCATACAAGATCGCCAGACCGAGATTGGACATCCCCAGATCGTAGATATCCGGGAACACGAGCGCAACCCTGGTCTGGACGCTCTGCCAGTCTTTTACAATCTGGTTGAGCTCGCCGCCGGTATAACGCCCTGGTTTTTCAATCCGGGGGAGAATTCGCTCGAGTTGTTTTTCGATTTCATGTGTAGAGAACATCTTGTTTCGCTTTCTGCTACCGATAATTATAACAATTAAGGACAAACTTTGTCCATATTTGTTGTATTAAAGAAGGCGCTGCTCAGGTTATATTCTAAATTCGGCTTGCTTCAATTTGAATACCTGAGTTGATAATAACAGGGGTATCTGTGGATTTCGTGCTGCCACGTAGCGGCAGTGCGAAATCTGAGGTGTAAGAGAAATTAAACGAATTCAATCCCTGCCTTAGATCAGTTGCTTTCGAATATCCAGCGGTCGGTATCGCGCGACCAGGAAACCAGCTCATCGGGTTGGAACCACAATGTAACTTCTTTGACACCATTCTCCGGTATGTCCGATGCATGGGTCAGGTTGCGACCAACCTCTAGTGCGAAATCATGGCGCAGCGATCCCGGGGCGGCCTCGGTCGGCCGGGTTGCTCCCATCGTCTGGCGGACTGCAGATACAGCCGAAGGTCCTTCCCAGACCATCGCCATCACCGGTGCGGAGGTGATATAGCCGATTAAGCCTTCATAGAATGGTTTGCCCTTATGGATGGCATAATGGGTCTCCGCCAGCTCCTGGCTGACGCGCATAAATTTCGCAGCCACCAGACGCAATCCACGCCGCTCGAGACGTGCAATCACCTCTCCGATTAACCCGCGCTGCACGCCGTCTGGCTTGACAAGTACGAGAGTTCTTTCCAATTTAACCTCCAAGATATTCTTCCTCATAAATTTGCCGCCTTTCGGCGGCAAAGTGTATTTCTATTATTATAACCTCTCGTTTCAGAGAGATAGTATCGTCCGGGTAATTCTACCTGTAATCCATCGATTAACTGATCCGATTCAAACCAACAGTTCCTCTGCTTTGTTATATGACTCGAGAGCTTTATGGAGCTGCCCGGCTCGCATTTGTGCATCACCTAATGTCATCCAGATGGATACATCGACCGGGTGGGTGTAAAGCGCCTCTTCCAGGTCTTTGACCACCTCAGGCAGGCTCTGGCGCTTCTCGATCAAGGATTGGTAATTATCTAAGGCGGCAGAAATATCTGCTTTATAGATTGCTGCTCTGGCTTCGATCAGCAGGTCCACCTCAATCTCTTCCTGAAAACTTTCTTCGGTTTTGGCCGATCCGGTAACATGCAGGTACGGAACCAGCTCTTCCACCATTTCAGAATCGAATCCTTCGACTGCTTCGAGCTCATCGAGGCTCTCGAATGCGCCATGTTCCTGGCGATATTCGATAACTGATTGGGCACGACGGAAGCCTACTCCGGGCAGCCTCTCGATCTCGATCAGGGAAGCCTTGTTGATGTCCAGGGGCGTGATCTGCAGCTCTTCATCTATGGCAGAGATCGTAGCGACCCCCGCCATCTCAGGCAGCCACTCACCCTCCTCAACCGATCCTGGCTCGAGATCAGCCAGCCAGTCGGGCAACTCTGGCAGCTCGTCTGCAGGTATCAGCTCGTCGATCTCAGCTTCGATATCCGGCAGGTCAGCTGCCGGTGTTTCTAACACCATGTCTGCAGCAACCGCACCTTCCGGCTCGTCCTCATCACCCACCAGCATCGCTGCGGCTGCAGCCCCCGCTGCTGCCCCGGCACCGATCAGCCACTCCGGCAAGTCATCATCTTCCGCTTCTTTTACTTGGGATATCTCTTCCAGGAGTTCGGCCCGATCAGCGGTCTCGTCCTCAGCGAGCTCGAATTGTTCCCCCCTTTCGACGATCTCGACCGGTTCATCAGCATGCAGTGATTCCTCCAAGACCCACTCTGGAGGCTCCTCCCGCCGTTCGTCAGGATCCAGCAGCAGCGCTTCCGATGCGCCTTGTTTTACAGCCAGGCTCTCCAACCAGGCAAAGGCTTCGTCTTCGTCCGATAGCTCCTCTTTGACTTCTTCGGCTGTCACTTCACCGGCCAAATCACTATCCGCCTCAAGAATTTCTTCCAGCCCTTGTACTGCGCTCTCAGCAGTGGCTGGCTCAACTCCTACCACAGCAGCAACAGCAGTAGGTTGCGTATCCTCCGGTGAGAATTCTTGTTCACCGGCATCAAAGATTTCGGCAGATATTACCTCCTGAGTCTCATCAGTTTCTGGTTCAGGTCCTTCCAACCACTCAGGAAGGGCGTCTACCGGTTCTGCCTCAGCAGATGCAGCCGCCTGCTCATCCTCAGCTTCTCGCCCTAATGCGATGGTTGCAGCAGCTGCGCCAACCATCCATGCGGGGATGTCGTGCCTCTCAGGCTGTTCATCATCGGTCTGACCTGCCTGCTCATCCTCGACCGCAGCCTGGACAGCAGCCGCTTCGGCCGGCATTCTGGAGAGCCAATCGGAGAGCACCTGATCTTCTCCTTCTTCAGCAAGCACTTCGCTCAAATCAACCTCATCTGGTAATTCAGGCAGCCAATCCAAAGCTCCTTCATCGCCGGTTTCTGAGATCTCGATGGCTCCGGTGATCTCGCCGGTCATCTCCGCAGGCTGATCCACCTGGCTTAACCAGGCGTGTATCTCGGTCTCCTCATCAAGCTCAGCCCTGGCCTGGGCTACCTCACTTTCAGGTCCTGCCGCCCGCAGCCAGTCGGGAAGGAACTCTTCCGACGAGGTATCTTCGAGGAGGTCCTCCATTGATACAGCATCTGCAGGTATATCTCCCTCAACAAGCTCCGCAGCGAGCGCTTCCAAATCTTCGAGCGATGGTTCTTCGACGGGCAGCTCTTGGATAGCCTCCTCAGCTTCATCCTGAGCGAACATCTCCGGGATTGCAGCAGTCGCATCCGTGAGGGCTTCCATTTCGGTAGGCTCTTCTGCTAAAACCTGCTCAATTTCGACAGTTTCTTCTGCCTGTAACGCCTGCTCCGCTTCCCCATCCAATGCCAGCGCGCCGGCTGCCAGGGCGGCTTCCATCTGCACCCAATCCGGCGGCTCGTCCAATCGTTCATCTGGACTAAGGAATAATGCTTCACTGGTACCCTGTTTTGCCGCAAGACCTTCCAGCCAGGCGAAAGCTGCCTCCTCTTCTTCCGGCGATACAGCCTCTTCTATCTCAGCAAAAGGCTCGTCCAGTCCAGGTAGATCTGGCTCAGCTACCAGGTCGGACTGCGCGCTGAGGGCTGCCACCATTTCTGGTTCACCTACTTCCGGCTGAAGGTCGGCAGGTTCTGGAGTCTCATCTTCCGAGCCTGCCATGGCAGCGGCAGCGACCACTGCCCCCGCTGCCGCTCCCGCCAACCAACCCGGTTTTTTGCTATCATCGAGATCAGGTTCAACCTGCTCTACGACAGCGTCACTCTGCGCAGCCTCATCCGCAACTTCCGGCTCAAGCTGATCCTCTCCACCGCTCAGTTCCAAAGCTTCAAGCAGCTCTGGAGTTGGTTGAGCTTCCGCCAGCCAGTCTGGCAGTTCGTCGCTCAATTCTGTTTCAAATTCATCTTCCGGGGCAGCGGCTGTCATCCAGTCTGGCAGTTCATCGGGTTCATCCATCAATGCTGATTCCAGACCCGCCGGCTCAGGCATCATTTCTTCTGCGGCGAGCGCATCTTCTTCGGCTGTCTCCCTGCTATCCAACAGATCGCTAACTCCTTGAGCGGCAGCTGCACCAACGAGCCAGTCTGGAATTTCAGCTGCCTCAGCCTCACCGGTTCCACCCGGCTCGGTATCCAGAGCTTCTGCTGTTTCAAGATCAGAAAGCCAATCAGGCGCCTCCACCATAGAGCCACCATCGATATCCTGGGTGAACTCCTGGTCGAACTCAGCAATCAGAGCTGTGCTGTCCTCGATTTCAGGCTCCTCGGGGGAGGTCAGCTTGTCTTTCGGTTCCTGCTCGTGGTCTTTGTTGGCTGCTGCACCGGCAGCAAAACCGATCCCAGCCGCGGTTGCACCGACAAGCCAATCGGGAAGCCCATCTGTGTCGGCTGCTTCGCCACTTGGCTGTTGAGCAGATTCCACACCCCCCAGCCAGCCTGTGATTGTGTCGCTCGGTCCCGGAGGGCTTTCATCCAGCCAGGGCAGCGCGGCGGAGTTCGAGCGCATCGATCAGCTTTTGATCGACTTCATCATCACCCAAACCCCCTGGTTGGTTGGAGGCAAATGCTTCTTCGGGGGCTATTCCCCGCAGCCAGCTCGGTATCTCAGCTGGCGCTAGATCTTCGCCATCCTCACCACTATCCTCTCCATCGATGGTATAGCCCATTTCCGCCTGGGTTGTATCTCCCATGGACGGTTCCCAGCCTGCATCTTTCATCCAATCAGGGATCAACACCTCGCCGCTGGTCTGGTCTTGTTCGGTTATAAATGGGGAGACTTTCGGCTCACCTTCTGATGCTACGACTTGCCCTTCAGGCACATTATGTTCCAGTTCCTGCAGCCAATCCGGGGTGGCTTCCGGGCTTTCCTGCTGAGAGCCAAGGTCCACACCCACTGAGGAAGCCCAGCGCGGCTGGCTCGCAACACTCCGGTCGGGTACCCAATCAAGCTTTTCAACAACAAACGCCCCATCCGGTACGAGCTCAGGGGTCGGTGCTCTGGGGCTGGTCTGACCCAGATATGGATTCAACGCGATGGCTGTCTGCCGGTATCCCTGGGCATCTTCGGTGCGCCCCATGCTCTCCAAAATCTCTGCCTGGATTCGATTGGCTTCGATACAGTAGGGCAGTCTCTTCAAAACGGCTGTACAGGCATTCACAGCCTCCACCCGCTGACCGGCGCCTTGATAGGATTTTGCCAGCAGCAGGTGCAGGTCCAGGCGCTGGGGATCCTCACCCAGAGCGGCGCGCAGCTCATTGATTGCCTGAGGATAAAGCTCACCCTTGTAATACATGCGAGCCAGTGCGCCGCGAGTCAATAAATCTTGGGCGGTTCAATACCGTCACGCCGGCCATACAAGCGGCGCAGCTCACTCTGAATAGCGCCATTGGAAGGCTGTACCTCGAATGCCCGCTCCATATGCCATATCGCAGCATCCAGATTGCCCTCATCCTCACGAATTATGCTCATTCCTAGCTGGGAAACAAAATCATCTGGAATGGATGAGAGCACGCGCTGAAATACGTCTGAGGCATCGCCGTAGCGCTGAGACTCGAGATATGCCTTCGCCATCAGGCGGTAGGTGTCGATATGCTTGGGTAGGATTTTTAAGATGTAGCGGCAATGAGCAAGTGCCTGTTCGTATTGCCCCCGGTCGATCAGCCCATCTATCTCCTTGGTATAAGCTCTGAGTGGAATCTTAGCCATAGAAGATGCTCCCTTGTCTGGTCGCAGGGCACTGGTTGTTGGATGATTGGTCGTCCTCGATGTCCGGCGTTGTGTATTCAGCCCCTGTACACGACCAGCGCACGATAAGGATAATACTTTTGTTCTCGGTTAAATGCCGCAACTGCACTATGTGCCCTTTCCTCAAGTATGCCCTATTCTACGGTAAGTTGCAAGTATTTTGCCGCCAATTTACAATAAGCTACGGATTTGTAAGGTCGAAAGTATCCCCATAAAACAATGTGGACGGGTGGTTAAGCCCGTCCACAGGTCGCTAATCAAGGATTGAAAGTATCTGTCATTCAGTCGCCGCTCGCAGTGCTCGGAGCGATCGCCTTGGCAGGTCTTTTACTCTGGAAGATCGCCCACACCAGGGCTGCAACCAGGACGAGGATAATCAACCAACCTGAGAAGCCCAGGGTCTTATAGGTGACAACAATCGGTGCCACGATCAGGGCGACCAGGTTGACAACTTTGATCATCGGGTTGAGCGCAGGACCGGCGGTGTCTTTGAAGGGATCACCAACAGTATCGCCTACGATCCCGGCTTTGTGGCGTTCCGATCCTTTACCTGTGTTCATTCCCAGGTCGATAGGTTCATCTTCGATCAGTTTCTTGGCGTTATCCCAGGCGCCGCCTGAGTTGTTCAAGAAGACAGCCAGGAGCTGCCCGGACAGGATGATCCCGGCCAAAAACCCACCCAGAGCTTCGACCTGCAGCAGGAGACCGACGATGATAGGGCTTAACACGCCGATGAGCGCCAGGGGGACAAGCTCTTTTTGGGCAGCCGCGGTAGCCAGGGCTACAGGAAGTTTGTAATCCGGTTCAACTTTACCTTCCAGTACGCCGAGCTTGAACTGGCGGCGTACTTCGATGATGATCAGAGATGCTGCCCGGCTGACCGCCTGGATGGCATAGGATGAGAACAGCCAGGGGACCGCACCACCGATCAGCAGTCCCACGAATACTGCTGGCATGGATACCCGGATGCCATTCTCAAGTGCGGTGACATCGACGCGACTGACGTCGGTGATGAACGAGCCAAACAAGGAGACCGCTGCAATGACGGCTGAGCCGATGGCAATTCCTTTGGTAATCGCTTTGGTCGTGTTGCCGACAGCATCAAGGTCGGCCATGATCTGCCGGGCGGCGTTCGTGTCCGGGTCATCCAGTCCGTGCCAGGCCATTTCACCGATCCCGTTGGCATTGTCGGATATCGGTCCGAACGAGTTCATGGCGACATTATTGCCCGTCAATGTGAGCATCCCGATACCGGTCATCGCCACGCCATATAGGATAAATGTAAAGGTGATGAACTCAGGACTCTTGCCGGATGTGGCTGCCAGTGAAGCGACGTCTACCCCGTTGAAGAGCAGGATTGACAGGAAGATGGTCACCGCGATGATCAAGATCGACCAGACAGACGATTCGAAACCTGCCGACACGCCGGAGAGGATCAGGGTTGCCGGTCCTGTGTCAGCCGATTTCTTGATCTCCTTAACCGGTGAGCTGTGCGTGCCGGTGAAGTACTCGGTCAGACGGTCGATGGCAATCGCCAGGGCAACCCCGAAGGCAGTCGCCAGGAATGGACGCCACCAACCGCCGGTAACATCTTGCATGTACAGCACCGCAACGATGCCAAACAGCACCACAGAGATGCCTGCCGAGGTCAGGAACCCGGTGAAGATGGCTTTCATGGCGTCGCCGCTCTTCCCATCACCACCCCGCACCAGGTAAGTGCCGAATATGGAAGCCAGCACGCCGATGCCGCGCACCAGCAGTGGGTAGATGATCCACTCCAGACGCCCTGTGATGGATGTGAGCGCTACCCCGAGGATCAGACTGGAGACGATCGTGACTTCGTAAGATTCGAAGATGTCGGCTGCCATCCCGGCGCAGTCGCCGACGTTATCGCCGACCAGGTCGGCGATGACAGCCGGGTTGCGCGGGTCGTCTTCTGCGATGCCAGCTTCGACTTTGCCCACCAGGTCCGCACCGACATCGGCAGCTTTGGTGAAAATGCCGCCGCCCACGCGCATGAATAATGCCAGCAACGTTCCTCCGAAGCCGAATCCCAACAGCGCGTCCGGCGCTGCGATCCCGAAAATTATGAAGATGATCGTGCCTCCAAATAATCCCAGCCCATCGGTCAGCATGCCGGTGATCGTGCCAGCCCGGTAGGCGATGCGCAGCGAGTCACCGAAAGACCTGCGCGCTGCGGATGCCACACGGACATTCCCCTGCACGGCCATGCGCATCCCGATCTGCCCAACCGCCAGTGAGAAGCTGGCACCCATTACAAATGCGATCGCCCGTCCTAAACCAATCAGCAAGCGTACCTGTTGGGTCTCAGCTGGAGTAAGGGTTTCTGCGCATTCGATCGCGGTTTGCATGCTTGCCCCCTTGAATGCGAGGCAGTACCATTCTGAGGCCTCTGGGGTTGGCGGCACGATGTAAACCGATGCGAACAAAGCGACGGTAAGGATGGCAATTAGGGGTAAGATCGACCGCAGCTGCCGCCGCAGGTATGCATCCGCGCCTTCGCGGATAGCGTTCCATACCTCCTGCATTTTGGCAGTCCCTTTGTCTTCTCGCATGATCTGGTAGCGCAGGAAAACAGCGTAGAGCAGTCCTATGATCGCTACCCCCAGCACGCTCCAGATAGCTATTTGTTCAATCGTATTCAATCCGAACATTTAGTTTATATCCTCCCGATGGATCAATGTGATGTGGATTGGAAACAAAATGAAATTCCCGGTAGCATATCTGTGGGGAAGCCCCCAGATTGCTTGTCGAGTCTTTGTCGGTGTCTGTGAAAACATGTTTGTGTGAGCGGTTCGCACGCTGTGGGAAATAGTGACTTCATTTTACAGGCGTGTGAAGAATGTGTCAAGAATAGTGATCGATGGCACAAATATTAGTATTAAATGAGAGGCTGTAAAACCTATTGACTTTAGGTGTGAAATTATTGTATAAAATTATGCGTATATATATCTAATTCGTGCATTGTTACCGGACTCCTTCTGATCTGTGTAAGTTAAGGTTGGGGCAAACCAGCGGCACTGCTGTAAAAGACAGCAGGTGTTTAATTTGTTTTATGCGAATTGCCGGCAAACTGCCGGTCAGGCTTATACGATTGATAACGATACATTCGGCGGTTTGCCAAGAAATCCCCCAAGGAAATGCAACCACACGAATTGAACCGGGATGGCAGATTGCGTGTAAGTATAAGTAATTGATCGCTGCAGCAAAAATATACAATGGGAATCAAATAGGCCAGTGTAATTAAAACCGTTAGGGATGTACTGAATAATTTGGAAATTGGGTATTGATTTTGAGGCAAAACAGGTGTATTCTGAATTAACCAACCTAGATCGAATTAAACCTAGCTGGGGGTAGCATCCGGTCGTGGATTGGTTGAGACACGATACGGAATGTTCCGTATTGAAGGACACCGGGTCCTGGAGATGAAATGATAGACGAAGATTTATTGAACGCGATTGCTGATCGCGATGAAGATGAACACCCAGCCATAGCCAGGCTGGTTGAATTTGGTCGCCAAAAAACATATGTCACCATCGACGACATCCTGACCTTCTTTCCAGAAGCTGAACAGGACGTTGACCAGTTGGAAGAGGCGTTTGCCGCATTGATCAGTGCGGGAATTGCCTATGTAGATGAACCGATACCTGGCGGACCGACAGACGAGGAGCTGGTAGAAGAAGAGAGCGAAGACGAGGGCCAGCCGGACTTAGCCGTTGATGACAATTATCTGGCAAATATCGACACGGATGACACCATCGGTTTGTATTTGAAAGAAGTTGGCCGCGTGCCGCTGCTGACGGCAGTAGAGGAAGTAGAGCTGGCACAGCGAATTGAACATGGACGGTTGGCTCGTGAAGAGCTGGCGCGCGGTAATGTCAGTCCCAGGCGGCGCAAAGAGCTCCAGCTGCTCATCGAGGATGGCTGGGCGGCACGTGAGCACCTTATCACCGCCAACTCTCGCCTGGTGATCAGCGTTGCTAAGAAGTATATGGGGCGTGGTGTACCATTCCTGGACCTGATCCAGGAGGGCAATATCGGTCTGATCCGGGCGGCAAAGAAGTTCGACTACCGGCGCGGCCACAAATTCAGCACCTACGCCACCTGGTGGATCCGCCAGGCAGTCACGCGTGCAATCGCTGACCAGGGACGAACCATCCGTGTCCCCGTCCACATGGGCGACCAGATCAATAAACTGCTGCGCGTCCAGCACCAGCTGACCCAGAGGCTGGGGCGCGATCCATCCGTTGAGGAGCTGGCCACTGCCCTGGAGGTTACACCTCAAAAGGTGGAGAATATGATCCAGGTGGCTCGCCGCCCGCTCTCCCTGGAAACACCCACCGATGACGAAGAAGATTCGGTCTTGGGTGATTTCATCCAGGACGAGGATGTCGTAGCGCCGGATGAGACTGCCACATACAATCTGCTTCGCGAGCATCTGGACAGCGTGTTGAACGGTCTGCCGCCGCGCGAAGTGCGCATCCTGCAGCTGCGCTACGGTCTGCTCGATGGTCAGGCATACACCCTGGAAGAGGTTGGGCGTAAGATGGGTGTCACACGCGAGCGCGTGCGCCAGATCGAAGCCCAGGCGCTCAGCCGGCTGCGTCACCCCGCGATCCGGCGCAAGCTCAGGGAGTATCTGGGGTAACTTGCAGAGTATGATCTCATAAAACACACCCCCCGCCGGCAGGCCGGCGGGGGGTGTGTTATTCTCGACACTAATAATACTTCTACTTATTCTTGCTTCTAGAAGACAACCACTTCTCGAAGGATTTTTGGCTCTCGCCGCTGCGTTTCCCAGCTAACAAGCCCTCTACACCAATATGTTCATCGATATCCGGCCACTCGATTGCATATCCGTCCCCAAGAATTATCCAACTATTTAATTCTTGTGGGGTAGCATGCAAAAGCCTCGGATACCAGGATAGAGGGATGCTTAAGCTACGACCATCCTCGAAGGTAGTGACGAATCTATTCTCAAATATCGTCAAATCCACCACAACCGGGTCAGTTTCAAGCGTTAAAGTAGTCATTCCATGCCTCTAAAAGTGATCGGCGATTACTCTCAACCAAATTCGTGATCTTGTTCAATTCATGCGTCTTAATCCCACGATTCTTATCCAAGGCAACTAGATTCAGCCAATACTTGGCGATATTTCTGTCTCTGATGACATGTATATGTGGAGGCTCTCCCCAATCAGAGCTGAAGAAAATGAAACGATAAGGGCCTTCTATATGTACAGTCGGCGTTCGCTCTGATTATAACCCTGGAGATCAATACTTGTAATTGATTATATCCCATGATTCTGATGGAGGAATAATGATGACTCGAGCTACTTGGTTCTCTCAAATATCAACATGCCATCGCTGCCATAGATATCAGAGGCGATCTTCTGGCGCAATCTATACGCCTGCTGGAAAGCTGGATCGGGCAGCAAACTCTCCCTACCGTATACCTCTAGAATGACGATATAGTCGGGTCGTTGGTCGAGAATCAGCTCCGCCGGGATGGCATAGTTGATGACGTATTTTGAGGAGTCCAGGGGATAATACTCGGTAGACTGGGGTGAGTTCAACCCGACTGTGTCGAGGATACGCACCCCGGTGAAATAGCCCAATACGCCTACGTCACCGGCCGCCAGGGTAGGTGGAGAAGCCTGCTGGTCGATATCCTCTGCCAGGCTGTCAGCCGCCTGACGGTAAAGCAGCTCGAGCTGGTACCAGGCCATCCCGGGTGCAGGTCGATTCAACCCATGGTCAGGGCGCAGCACCCAATCCTGGCTGACCAGGAGAAGCGGAAGCCCGATGACCAGCAATACACCGGCGATATTCGTTATTGCTCCAGGTTGAGGTGGATTCTGCCCATAGGCGCGGGCATTTATCCGTGAGATCACATCACGAGTCAAGCGCTCCGCGCCGATCAGGATGGTCAGCATATATGCCGGCAGCGGCGGAGTGAGGTACCAGCGGAATATCAGCGGGTTGGCGATCGCAAATACGGCGAAATACAGCCAGGGATAAGCCAGGAAAGGCCAGCTATGCCGTTCCTCCCGCCAGGCGTGCCTGGCTCCAACCAGGAATAGGAATGGGCTAAGCAGCATCCCGACTGCTATCCACCAGCTGCCGAAGGTCTGGTTGCCCATGAAGGGCACGGAATAATGCTGCAGCAGCCGGACGAAAGCTGCCTCGGTCGGCAGGCGGTAGGCGACGCTTTTGGCTGCAATCGAATGCGGGAGGGGACTGCCGAAATAGGCAGTCGAGCTGACAATCCACAGCAGGACGGGTACTGCAAATACGATGATCTCCATCCAGGGTCGTGAGCGGGTATGCTCCGGAACACGCCGGTGAGGGATACCGAACCTGTCGCCCAGACCGGTTAGCTCAAGAGTGCGGTCGAATGCGAGTGGTCCGAGCAGTATCAGTGCATCCGGACGGGTGAGCAGTGACATGGCTCCGAGAGATGCTGTGAGTATATACCTGTTATCCAGGTATGCGCTGATGGTGGCGGTCAGCAGCAGGAGGTACAGGCTGGTCTCGAGGCCTCCGATGGCAAATGTGACGCTGAAAGGAGCGATCGCCCAGACAAAGGCGGCTGCAATTCCCGCCAGGGGGGAGCTCAGTCGTCTGCCCAGATGGAGCAGCAGCAGGCAGGTGGCTGCATCGAACAGGGTGTTCAATCCCAATGCTAATTCAGGAAAAGGCGCCTGCTCACCACCCGTAAGATAGCCCAACCCACTTAACAAAATTGTATAAAGGGGCGTAGTGGTCCCCAATACGCGCTCTCCGGGGTTGTAGACGAACCCGTTCCCGGCTAAAATATTTTGTGCATAGCGATAGGTGATATAGGAGTCGTCGATTGTGCGAGGTCCCGGTACTAGCCTGGCAGTAATCGCGACCAGAACGATGATGATTTGAAGCAGTCGGTAGGTACTGTTTTGGGATTGCCGGGTGCGCATTGGGGAGATGGGTTGGGTTAGTTCAGACAGGATGGTGTTTTTTGCTCTCCAGGGATTATAAATCAGCTTCATCACTGGACTGGCTTGGGCTGGGTTTCAATTTTGCAAACCCGTATTTGGGAGACTGAGGCGGTTGTTCTTGCGCATGCAGAGATTGGTAATGTTGGTCACCTTGCTGGCTGTGTTTGCTATGGCAGCCCGCGTATCGGTTGATACCGATACATGGTGGCATCTGCGTGCTGGTCAATGGATCGTCGAACACCGAAGCGTCCCGCAGACTGACCAATTCTCCTATACTCGCTATGAAGAGAGCTGGCAGTATCCTGGTTGGTTGGTCGAGGTGCCGTTGTTCACCCTGTTCCAGGCGGGTGGACCTGGCGCGCTGAACCTTTGGACGGCGGGGATGGTCACCCTGGCTTTCCTGTTCTTGTGGCATACGCTTACCGGCGGACCCTTCTTGCGTGCTTTTACGCTGGTCCTGGCAGCCACGGCATCCGCAGTGTACTGGGCAGCACGCCCGTACCTGGTTACCTTCGTTCTGGCAGCGGTGTTTTTGTGGATATTGGAAGAATACCGTTGGCGGAATGTGGACCGTTTATGGTGGCTGCCTGTATTAATGATCCCGTGGGTCAACAGCCATGGCGGATTCGTGATTGGTGTCATCCTATGGGGTGTTTATTTCGCCAATGCTCTGGTCGCCTGGGTAGGGTCACGCCTCCGGATATCCCGGCTTGAATCTCCCACAGGCGCGGTGAGACGACTGCTGCTGATCGGCGCACTGCTGCTGGCAGCTATCCTGATCAACCCTTCCGGGATGGCGATGTATACCTATGCTTTCAAGACGGTTGGGATTGGCGCGCTGCAAGATTACATCCAGGAATGGCAGTCGCCGAATTTTCACCTGCTGCATGTCCAGCCGTTTGCATGGCTGCTCTTGCTCACCTTTGGCGTGGTAGGCGCATCCCGACGACGCCTGGCGCTGACAGATTTCCTGCTCTTCTCGGGCTTTGCCTACATGGGATTGCTGGCGGGTCGCAATGTGGCATTATTTGCCCTGGCTGCACCCATCGTTCTTACCCGTCATGCAGCGCCTTTGCTGGCAGTATTGGGAAGGAAGCTCGGCTACCGAGGCTTTGACACCGCCGCCGCGGCTCCAGGAAAGATGCGCTATCTAAATTGGGCTGTGCTGGTTTTGGTAGTCCTGGCTGTGAGTATTAAATCGCTGTCGGTTATGCCTTCATCCGTGAACGAGGCAGCATTCCGGCAGGGACTGCCGGTTGATGCTGTTGAATACCTTCGCCGGGTCAAACCGCCGGGGAGGCTGTTCAACAGCTATAACTGGGGTGGGTATTTGGTGTGGGCGCTGCCGGAGTACCCGGTTTTCATCGATGGGCGCACCGATTTATACACCGATGAAGTGATCGACCAGTGGCTGCAGGTAATGCGTGCTGAACCAGGCTGGCAGCAGATATTGGCTGATTATGGTATCAGATTGATTATGATTGAACAGGACTCACTTCTTGACAAAGTATTGGAGGCTGAAGGTGTGCAGGAGCTGATTTATGAAGATGACCTGGCGGTAATCTATCAGCTAAAATGAATATTGGGTGGCAGAATGAATCTCGATGTTAAATAGAATCTATAGAAGTCCTCCAGTCTTGAAAAGGAAGACATTCAAACATAACCAGAACCAGCTGTAATTTAATACCCGTTTAACCCCGTACCTTCCCGCAAATAAAATCACCGCTAATACCAACCCACAAGCAAACCTTAACAGCCCTCCGGTCTCTCGGAATGTTGAAAACGGAAGCAGCATAATCGCAATTGCGTTCAGGAGCAATGCCAGTACGATTACATTGATTTGTTGGGCAAGTAATTTCCGTATCGCTACCCAGGCACCCCATACCGAGGGTAGGACAATTGTAGGGACAAAAACAACCAGCATGGCTAGGAGGTAAATGAGGCTGAAAGAACCAATTCGAAATAAGCCCATGAATGGGATGATTTCAAAGGGCGTCGCCATTGCCCCCCCAGAGCTGATGCCCATTTCTCCGAAAGTCTGCCATAACCATCCCTGGAACAGCAGGAAGGGCGCTCCAGCCACCAGCCCCATCCCGAGCGCATCCCTCCATCTCTTCTCAGATAGGTAAGCCAGGAGTGCAGCCAAAAGGAAAAGGACGGTCACCTCTTTGGCGAACAGAGCTAACCCATAAAGTACCCAGCTCAAGACCATTCGACGACGCTCATGTGCCAGTAATGCCCCGGCGACGAGGCAGTAGGCAAGCGGCTCGGGCAAATCTAAGCGAACTGCAAGCCCAAAACCAACCCACAATCCATACACCAAAGCATACCAGCGGCTTACCCCCCATCCAGCTAACAGCTCACTGACGAGCAGCGTGCCAACGGTTTGGGATAGTATGCCGAGAATAGGTAATATCCACGCTATTACGGGGAGGATGCCAAGGGATAACAGCCTGGCAGTTAGAGGCAGCAATATTCGCTGGTACCGGTAAGCTGGAGCATCTAACTGCTGTGCCACTGCCTCAGGTTGTGGATTGATCGCGATATAGTAAACAAATTGACCATCATAGCCTTGTGAACCTTGAGGGTCATTTTCGTAATAGAAGGATCCTATCCTGACCAGAGTCATGGGATCGCCGCCTGCTATTGTGAGCACGACGAAGATCAGCAAACACATAAATCCAAACGTGACGAAGGCAGGATTTAAGAAATACCGTGCATTGGCTTTCATAGCATATCCCATCTCGATGTTTTGATTATAAGATGCTATTCCACTATTCTTCCCACGTTCTGAGAGCGTTTGGCTATCAATATTGAAAAGATACGCAGAGTCTCAAAAAGCCTTGTGGGGGATATAATCTTATTAGAAAAGACCGGCATTTGCCAGCCGCGGGAACGTTATTTCGAATTTTTGGGGACATCTCAATACATACCGGTGGATGCCGTTTAAAGGCTACGGCTCCCGGAGTTGATCATTATTAATCAATCATTCCGGGATGTCAGCAGGGCGGAGCATTGCTCAGATTCCCAGTGGAATATTACAAACCGACGATCATTATTTGTGAAAGTTCATCAGCTGGCAAGGCGGTTTGCATAAGCAATTCGCTGAAGACACTATAGAAATTGCAAAATAGATTTTTCAGCGAATTACTAAGGATGGTGTTGTTATGGATATCCTTACAAAGACCCCATTCGAAATTGATCATTCTCAAATCGATTCTGGTCCGGTAGAGTACGTGCTGCCAGCGGAGGGCGTGCCAACCGAGGACCCTCAGGCTGCGTTAGAATTCTGCCGCTGGCTTTCCCGCGCCTTGGAAAAATCACATCCCGTACCTGCCCACACCAACGGGATTCAGGCGGGAGTGACGTCCAGTGCCGGTGTGACTCCCGTCCTTTCTGTCGTCATACCGGTATTCAATGAAGAGGATAGTCTGCCGCAGCTTTATTCGCGTCTGGTCAAGGTGCTGGAGGAAACCGGATTGGATTACGAGATCCTGTTTGTAGACGATGGCAGCCGTGATGACAGCCTGCGGCTGCTGCACTACATCGCTTCGAGGGATGAAGATGTGGCAGTGATCGAATTGGCGCGCAACTTCGGGCACCAGGTGGCGATCAGTGCCGGGATCGAGAATGCCCGCGGACAGGGTGTGATTATCATGGACGCCGACTTACAGGACCCGCCGGAAGTTTTGCCCAAATTCATTGAAAAATGGCGCGAAGGGCATGATGTTGTATACGCCATCCGCCAGAAGCGTAAGGAAAGCTGGTTGAAGCGTTCATCGTATGCAGCCTTCTACCGCCTGCTTCAGCGCATCGCCAATATCGATATCCCCTTAGATGCGGGTGATTTCTGCATCATGGACCGCAAAGTGGTCGACATCCTGATCGATATGCCGGAGCGCAACCGGTTCGTGCGCGGCATCCGCAGCTGGGTGGGCCTGGACCAGGTGGGTGTAACCTATGCGCGCGATGCGCGCTATGCTGGAGCGCCGAAATTCACTTTCTCCCGGCTGCTATACCTTGCCATGGACGGGTTGATCTCTTTCAGCTATATCCCACTGCGCATGATCACCCTGCTTGGATTTGGGGTCTCAGTAGTATCGATCTTGCTGGCGATTGGCTACACCATACAGAAATTGACCCGCGGGCTGAGCCCGCCTGGGTTCGCGACAACGGTTGTGGCGATCTTCTTCCTGGCGGGCGTGCAGCTCATTACCATCGGTGTGATTGGGGAGTATGTTGGCCGGATCTTTGAAGAGGTGAAGCGCCGCCCGCTGTATGTCATCCGCAAGGTTACCAGGGGTGGTCAGGCATGAGAATTTTGATGCTCAATAACGAGTTCCCACCCCTGGGTGGGGGCACTGGGACGGTCAACCAGGTCCTGCTGGAGCGCATGGCGGAGATGCAGGACCTTGAGATCGACCTGGTTACCTCTGCTGCCGGCAGGGAGCTCGAGAGCTATCAATTCGCCGACCGTATCCACATTTACCGGCTGCCGGTGAGACGGCACGATATCCACCATGCCTCCAATGCGGAGCTGGTGATCTACTCAGCACGGGCGCTGTGGCACAGCCTGCGGATGCATATCACTCGACCGTATGACCAATGTATGGCGTGGAGTGCGGTCCCGGCTGGTGGGACTGCCCTGGCACTGCGCCGTTTGACGGGTCTACGATACCTGGTGCGGGTTTGTGGACCGGATATCCCCGGTTTCGAAGAGCGCTACGGGGCATTGTACCCGCTGCTGACACCGCTGATCAAGGCCGTCTGGCATGCGGCAGATATTGTGGTGGCTAAATGTGAAGGGGAAGCCGGGATGATCCATGCTGTCGATCCGGGTGTGCCCGTTATGCTCATCCCCAACGGTGTTGACCTGACCTCATTCCGTAAGTCGAGCCAGAAAGATGACAGCATCCCTCTGCGACTGCTTTGTGTGGCGCGTTTGATCGAACGCAAAGGCCAGCACCACCTGTTGGAGGCTGTCAAACGGCTGGCTGACCAGGGTGTAAATGTCACCCTCGACCTGATCGGTACTGGCGATGCACATGCCCGGTATTGTGAATTGGCACATCACCTGGGGATCGCAGGCCGGGTAAATTTCCGTGGCTATATTCCCCGGGAGGAAATCGCAAACCACTACTCGGCAGCAGATGTATTTGTTCTGCCATCGTTCAACGAGGGCATGAGTGTTGCAACGTTGGAAGCCATGGCTTCCGGTCTGGCGCTGGTGGTCTCCCGAACAGGAGGAACTGCGGACCTGGTGGTCGATAATGTGAACGGATTGACCTTCGACTGGGGAGATATCCCGGCATTGACAGGGCATATAACCAGACTGGCAGGTGACCGGGATCTGGTACGGCGGATGGGCGCCGCGGCTCGCCTGCGGGCGGGTATGTTCTCCTGGGAATCAGCCGCAGATCGTTATCTGCATCTATTCGAAGAGATCACCCCGCGTAAGGTATCAGCACCCCTGGAGAGAACAGCCTGATGTGCGGCATTTGTGGCTATTTCCACCCGGACCCTGAAGTACCGGCCGATAAGACTGTGCTGCAGATCATGAATGCCGCCCTGCACCACCGCGGACCGGACAGCGATGGGTTGTACCTACAAGGCAGCCTGGGGATGGCGATGCGCCGGCTATCGATCATCGATATCCAAGGGGGAGACCAGCCAATCAGTAATGAAGACGGCAGTGTAGTGGTGGTCTTCAACGGGGAGATCTATAATTTCCAGGAATTGCGCGCAGAGCTGGAGAACTTTGGTCATGTTTTCAGGACCAACAGCGACACAGAAGTTATCGTACATGCCTACGAACAATGGCAGGATGAGGCGCTGCTGCGCTTCAACGGTATGTTTGCCTTTTCTCTGTGGGATGACCGCCGCAAACGCCTGCTGCTGGCGCGTGACCGGATGGGCAAGAAGCCCTTATATTGGACATATTCCAGGCATGGATTGCTGTGGGCTTCGGAGGCCAAGGCATTGCTGGGTGTCCATTGGGTCGGGCGGCATATCAACCCACTTGCCTTGCACCATTACCTCACCTTGCAGTATGTGCCCAACCCGCTGACCATATTCGAAGGCATCAACCAGCTCCCGGCAGCACATGTTCTGGTGATCGATCTGGAAGGCGACCCACGCGTTGTCCCCTGGTGGCAGTCCAGCTTCTCCCCGAAGTGGGAGGATAATGAGTCGGAGATCGTCACACGCGCCCGCAGCATCCTGGGTTGCGCTGTCGAACGCCGCCTGATATCGGAAGTTCCCCTGGGGGCATTCTTGAGCGGCGGGATAGACTCTTCGATCATTGTAGCCCTGATGGCGGGAATGTCCAGCCGTCCGGTGAAGACATTTTCGATCGGTTTCGAAGAGCAGCACTATTCCGAGACCCAATACGCTCGCCAGGTTGCCGAGCGTTATGCCACAGACCATCATGAATTCATTTTCCGGCCCGATGATCTTATGTCGGTGATCGAATCTGTAGTATGTGCGATGGATGAGCCCTTTGCAGACCCGGCTGCTCTGCCGCTATACGAGCTCGCTCGCCAGGCTCGCTCCCACGTGACCGTGGCATTGGGCGGCGACGGAGGCGACGAGACTCTGGCGGGCTACCGCCGCTACGCGCTGGACCGACGCCTGGGAGTTTATAACGCTCTCCCTGGATGGCTTACCCAGCAGGCCATACCAGCCATGTTCTCCTGGCTCCCCGAGCCGTCCTGGATCCCAGAGGACCGCAATCCGATTACCGGGCTGAAACGGATGGGCCAGGTCTCCGGGACAACCCATAAGGCTTCTCTGGTACGCTGGGGATCGTACTTCTCGCACCAGGAGAAACTGAAACTGTACCCTAATGGCTGGCACCAGGATATCATCCACATCAATACCGCGGATTGGATAGCAGAACGCTTTGATAAAGCGCGTGCCAGCAGCCTGCTGGACCGCACCCTTTACACCGACCAGACGACTTACCTGGCAGGTGATCTCCTGCCCAAGACCGACCGCATGACCATGGCGCATTCTCTGGAGGCAAGAGCGCCTTTCCTGGATGCAGAGTGGGTCGAGTGGACGGCGCGCCTGCCGGAGCGCTACAAAGTACGCGGCATGCAGACCAAGTGGCTGATCAAAGCAGCGTTTGCTGACCTTATCCCCGGCGAAATCGTCCAGCGCGGTAAGCAAGGTTTCAGCGTGCCGGTTGGGATGTGGCTGCGCAATGAGCTGCGGGATTGGACGCGCGAGAGGTTGATCGGCAATCCCGATTTCGACGACTGGATTCGCCCGGAGGCCGTACGGCGTTTGCTCGAGGAACACGATAGCGGGCGAGTCAACCACGGCAAACGGATATGGGCGCTGTTGATGTTTGCCCTTTGGATGGATCACTACCTGTGAAAGTCGTATATTTCATCGACCACTTGCGACCAGATGGCAGCCAACGAGTGCTCACCCAACTCGTGAAGGGACTCTCCGAACGAGGTCACCAGCAAGCTGTGGTTTGCATGAACGACTCATGGGATGAGGAAGTCGTTGGCAGGCTGCAGGTTGCGAATTGCGAGGTGCGTGTAGTTGGCAAATGGGCTCTGGTGAGTGGGGTTGGTCTGGTGTCGACCTGGAGATGGCTGCGTGCTAATAAGTTCGATGTCGCAGTTACATTGCTCTTCGTATCCGATGTAGCCGGACGCATTCTCAGCAAGCTTGCCAAAATCCCACGCTTGATTACCTACGTCCAGGCGCGCAACATCAACTATTCGTCTCTCCAGCGCTGGCTGGTCAAGAAAACGATCGGTTTGGCGGACCAGATCGTGGTTTGCAGCCGAATGTTAAAGGATTACGTGGTAGCTGAAGAAGGTGCCTCAGAAGATCGGGTCAGGATCATCCCGCACGGTGTCCAGGTGAGCAGCATTCAACGGACACGAAATGGGAATGGTATCAGAGCTGAACTTAACCTGTCTGGAGATGTATTGCTGGTGGGCAGCCTGGGGCGCTTGACTTACCAGAAGGGTTATGACGTCCTGTTGGATGCGTTTGCCCAAATTGAAAATGGCGATATTCACCTGGTGATCGCTGGCACGGGTGAGGAATTACAGAACCTGCAATCGCAGGCTGATCGCCTTGGTATCCAAGCGCGGGTACACCTGCCCGGTTTCCGCCGGGATGTTCCAAATTTATTGGCTGATCTGGATGTCTACGTACAGCCTTCAAGATTCGAAGGTATGCCGAATGCAGTGCTCGAAGCTATGGCGGCAGGCTGTCCTGTGATCGCCTCTGCGGTGGATGGGAATTGTGAGCTGATCGGTAGCGATAAGACGGGTTGGCTGGTGCCTGCTGAGGACAGCCGCGCCCTCGCTGCTTGCATCTCGGCTGCAACATCCAACCCTGAAGACGCAAAGCGCAAGGGATCTGCCGCAAAGCTTGAAATCAGTACAACATATACTCTTGACCAGATGATTGCCAGGTGGGAAAAGGTGCTTTATGGGTAAGAACACAATCCAATATCAGGAAAAACCAGTTGTACTATCGATCGTGATCGTAAACAGCGATGGGACAGTCCATACTCTGGGCTGTCTGGATTCGATATTTCTCCACCAGCCAGAAGTGGAATATGAAGTCATCCTGGTCGATAACTGCTCGCAGGATTCATGTATCCCTCTGATCGAGGATGCCTATCCAGAGGTGCGGGTCTTCTCAGCACCAGTGCGTCAGGGATTTGCCAAGAATTACAACCTTGGAATACGCCAGGCACGCGGTGAATATATCATGGTTCTCAACAATGATACCGTCGTTCACCCTGGTACATTCGCTACCCTGGTAGATGCATTAAAGAGCCATTCAGAATATGGGATGGTTGGACCGCAGCTGCGCACCCCGGACTGGCAGCTGCAAGCGGTTTGCGCCAGAAAGCTGCCTTCTATGTCGGATTACGTTGCGTGGCAGCTGCTGCTGGACCCGGGAATGCCGGTCGGTAAACTTGTTGATTGGATCAACAGAAAGCGTTTGTCACGGCAACCGAGTGGACGCGTGCCTTGCATCAGTGGGGCTTGTATGGTCTCCAGCCGCAAGGTGTTGGATAGAATTGGGCTGTTGGATGAGGGATACAATTTTTATTTTGAGGATATTGAATGGTGCCACCGGGTAGCTCACAATGGCTTTCAGGTAGCATATATTGCTGAGGCCGTGGTAACCCATTTTGGGGACCAGTCGTTATCTAAAGTCAAGGTGCTGGCCAAGCAGAGCGAGTACCTGAGTGCCGTACGTTATTTCACACAATATCATGGCTTAACGCTGATCCAAAGCTGGGCACTTTGGATGGCTACCTTGCTTGGGTTTTTCATGCGAGCGGCAGCCTACCTGCTGATGGGTGTTTTTAACGGGGGGAGCGCCTACGCGGCAGCTTACTGGCGGCTGACCGGATGGATCTTACATCATTTACCTGTACGCGCAGGGCTGCCTCTGTTGGAACCGCCTGGTTCTCTGAGAATTAATAACTGGGGAGGGTGAATAAAATGTCCTCAATCCGCGCAATTCAAATCACAGTCGCAGTCCTTCTAATGGCTGCGATGCTTGTGCCTGAAGCGGGAATACCCGCCCGGGGAATGTTGGAAATCGGGGGATGGCGGTCTTCTTGCTGATACGCATTCACTTGACGGGGTGCTGAGCGATCCGGCTGAGCCGGTCTTTCCGGATGGGGAGCCTGAAGACGGACCGTTGGCCTATCCAGATGAGGTAATGACAAAATACGAAGATCGACTTGAAGAAGCCCAGGTGCTGCAGTCCTCGTTTCCAAATGGATTACCTGAGGTCGATGCAAGCACAGAGTATACAGTCACCCTGGGTGCCTGGCGCAACCTTCGCCCAACGGAGAGTTATCTGCGGGATGTCTCTTTACTTGGCTCAGAACATAACGTCGACTGCACTTCTCCGGGTCAGGAAAGCAAAGGCTGGATAGTTGGGGATTCGGGAACGATATTGAGTTATTGCAATGGTGTCTGGGATCACGCCATCATTCCGGGAATCAATTCCAACCCGTATGTGGGGCGTACAGGCGATTTTACCAACACTCAGCGTTGCGGTAGGCGAACAAGGCTCCATCTGGATGTACCTTCGCGACACCATCGCTGATGATTGGATCTGGACGAAATATCCCATACCAGTCAGCAACCAGACATTATTTCGTGTATCGATGGTAGAAGTCAGCCCGCAGGTGTATACCGGATGGGCGGTTGGAACGGCTGATGCACAGGGTCATCCAGCTTTGGTGAAAGGGAATATTACCTACGATCCGGGGAATAATACTTACATCCCTTATTGGGAAGATATGACCCTGTTATATCCTGGTTTGCCACAGGCTGCATACTATTACGGGTTGCAAATGCTTTCGCCTTCCAACGGTTGGGCAGTCGGAGGGACACCTAATGAGAAAGGTGTGATCATCCATTGGAATGGATCGACCTGGTCTTTGTTTCAAGAGATAGGCAGCCAGCCGGTTTTAGGAATCGAGATGTTATCTGCCAATAATGGTTGGGCTGTTGGTGCAGGGGGTGAAGTCTATCACTACAATGGGTCGACCTGGAATCCCGTCGCCAGCCCCACGACTGTTCAACTGGTAGATATCGCCTTCGATCCGAATGGTGTTGGCTGGGCGGTTGGATTTGATGGGACGATCATAAAATACCAGGGGGGTCAGTGGTCATTGTTCACCGATTTGCGTACGGATGCATTCGATTTTAGGGCGGTTGACTTCAGTAGTGGTCACGGCTGGCTGGTCGGTATGCATCAGGAAAAGACAATTGGCGGCCAGATTCTGGAGTATGAGGATGGTCTCTGGTTGGCGGTATCGCCGCCCACTGATAACCAGCTCAATGACCTCTCTGCTGTCTCGGATCGGGATGCCTGGGCGGTCGGTGCTGCGGACAACCAGGGAGGCACAATTATCCATTGGGATGGTAAACACTGGCAGCGATGGTTCCAGGATGATCTCCCCATACCGGCAGTTGATTTACATACTATTGACATGGTGTCGGCAACCGACGGCTGGGTGGCGGGTGATCCCCCGGTAGCAGGTGCTCCAGCGGTTATGCTCCACTGGGACGGTCACCGCTGGGCTCCACCGCGTTATGAGTCTCCGGTGAATGTTACGGATCAATGATCTTGCTATGTTGGATGGCAGTTTCGGATGGGCAGTAGCATCGACCGGTAATGCGGTAGCCAAGTACAACGGGACATATTGGAGTGCCAATCCCACCTGCCAGGGTGTCTACTATGATCTGCGCAGCACGAGCATCGTCACCGATACAGCGGGGCTGTTCGGTTGGGATGCCTGGGCTGTCGGTACCTCATTGAACCCTGCCTGGGGTGAGCATTTCATGCGCTACCAGCCAAACTGTGGTCCGTCTAATGCCTGGGATTATTACCAGCACCCGGTTGCCTGCGCTCCTGTCCCCACTCCGGATGATGGCGGCACACAGACCAAGCTGCGCACGATCAGTATGACTCCCTTAGGCTGGGGATATGCAGCGGGTAATTACAAGGACCGGGCGTCTGTCTATTATTATAATGAGACAGGTGGAAGCTGGAATACGGTCTGGTGTCATGCCCACGACAGTCTGGTCCGACCATCCATGATCTACTCATCAGATATCATCGGTTCATCCGGTGTAACCTGGTTCGGGGGTTATTATTTCTCAAAGGGCTACAATAGAAAGGTTGCCTTTATACAATATAAAGACGCGACTGGGTTCCGCTGGGCAGGGACGCCATTCCCCCTAAATGGAGTCAATATCTACGATCGTCCAATCCGCAGTATCGATATGTCCTCAGACACCATGGGTTGGGCAGTTGGCGACCCGGAGGACTCGGGCAAGCGCAGTGTAATCTACCAGTATCCATACCCCAACTTTGTCTTGAATATTGACCCCAAAAGCCGGGCTGTGAGACCAGGAGAAGTCAGCCCAGTACTCCGTCAGCGCCTACTCTCTTGGAGGATTCGATGCAGATGTGAATGTTCAGCTGCTGAATCTGCCACCTGGTATTTCCGGCAGTGTAAACCCGGGAACGATCAATTCAACCAACCCTGGGACGGTTAACCTGCAGGTGAATGCATCTACACCATTGGGGGTATACATGATCCCCTTGTTGGGGTCTGCGACTTTCCAGTCTGGTGATCTTTATATCCCTGTCAGCCGGGTATCTTACCTTCGTCTCACCGTTACCACGCATCCGATCTACTCGATAAACCCTGAAAAGGGTCCGGCTGGGACGACTGTTACCATCTCGGGTGCCAATTTTGGGAGCGACCCGGGAGCAGGCAACCGCAGCACAGCCCAAAACCATGTTACCTGGGCCGGCGTACAGATGCCCGATGCAAACATAATCTCATGGTCGGCAAGCCAGATCCGCTTCAACCCGCCGGATAACCCGGGGCTATTTACGCCACAGAAGTTCCCCCTGATCGGTCTGGTCACAGTTACTGCGGGCGGTACGACAAGCAATGCCGATTTCTTCTTCAGGATGGAGCCTAAAATCATATCGATCAGCAGCGTACCAGACTCGGGTCGCCGGCTCGTCACGCTCACAGGCACGAGCTTCGGTAATGATCCTGGTGCGCTGTTCCGCAGCACCAGCTACGAGCATGTCAGCCTGGGAGGCATTTGGATCCCATATCTGGATGTGGCGAGTTGGAGCAACACGCAGATAAAATTCTACGTGGATGTTACGGCTGATTCCGGGCAGGTGGTTGTGACGACGAATGGTTATGAGAGCAATCCGTTGCATATTACAAGCCTGGTGATACCGGTCCACAGACGAAGGTATACCTACCTCTTTTGAAGCGCCAGTAACAGGTGACAGAATTTTAGCAGTTGATACCCTAGAGGAAAAAGTGCATATCCCCCTGGATGAGATCGTCATCCGTCCAGAGCGCAGCTGGCGGCAAATTGAGCTGGTTGATTTGTGGCGTTATCGCGAGCTGCTGTATTTTCTGGCTTGGCGTGATATCAAGGTTCGCTACAAACAGACCGTTCTCGGGGTGGTCTGGGTTGTTTTACAGCCCATCCTGACCATGCTGATCTTCAGCCTGATCTTTGGTCGCATCGCAGGTTTACCGTCAGAAGGTATCCCCTATCCGGTCTTTGTGTTCGCCGGATTAGTGCCCTGGCAGCTCTTCGCTTATGCTCTAACACAGTCAAGCACCAGCCTTGTGGTTGACCAGCACTTGATCACCAAAATCTTCTTCCCCCGGTTGATTATCCCAATCGCATCAGTCATGGCGGGACTATTGGATTTTTTCATCTCTATGGTAGTACTGCTGGGCCTGCTGCTTTTTTTTCGAATACCGCTGACACCCCGGTTATTTACACTACCCTTGTTTTCCCTGCTGGCGTTGATGGCTGCCATCTCAGTTGGGCTGTGGCTTTCCGCTCTGAATGTGCAGTATCGCGATGTGCGCTATGCTCTACCATTCCTGACGATGTTCTGGATGTATATTACCCCGATCGCTTATTCCAGCGAGCTGATCCCTGCTCCATGGAGACTTCTTTATAGCTTGAATCCGATGGTAGGAGTAGTAGACGGTTTTCGTTGGGCGATTATTGGTACGGAATTCACTGGTGGCTCCGGTACTGTTCCTCTCAGTGGTAATTGTCCTGGTCTTACTGGTAGGGGGTTTGCTGTATTTCAAACGTATCGAAGATTATTTCGCGGATGTGATCTAGATGAGTGAGATGGCTATCCGGGTGAAAGACCTTTCCAAGCTCTACCGCATCGGCGCCCAGGTTCAATCTTACGAGACAATTCGAGAGAGTCTGGCAAATGCATTCGCGTCAGTTCGTTCGAACTACACGACCGGCAGCGCCAACAACAGGACAGGTACGATCTGGGCGTTGGACGGACTGTCCTTCGATGTCGACCGCGGGGAGGTCCTTGGGGTAATCGGGCGTAATGGAGCTGGAAAAAGCACCCTGCTTAAAATCCTTTCGCGGATAACGCGTCCTACCGGAGGTGAAGTCCGATTGCGCGGCAGAGTAGGCTCATTGCTAGAGGTCGGGACAGGTTTTCACCCAGAGCTGACCGGACGCGAAAACATATACTTGAATGGTGCTATCCTGGGCATGCGGCAGGTGGAGATCAACAGTAAATTTGACGAGATCGTCGAATTTGCAGAAATTGGTCAGTTCCTGGATACACCTGTAAAGCGCTACTCAAGCGGAATGTACATGCGCCTGGCATTTTCAGTGGCGGCGCATCTGGAGCCTGAGATCTTGCTCGTGGATGAGGTGTTGGCAGTTGGGGATGCTGCTTTCCAGAAGAAGTGTCTGGGTCGCATGGGGCAGGTAGCCGGTGAAGGACGAACCGTACTTTTTGTGAGTCACAATATGGGGGCGATACGTTCTCTCTGCCCGCGTTCGATCCTTATCGAGAGGGGAAAGATTGAAGCGGATGGATCTTCAGATCAGGTGATCAGCCAATACTTGAAACATAACGAGCCATTAGACTCGCACAGTGGTGAGATTCATTGGCTTAATGCTGACCAGGCTCCAGGCAGTCCAAATCTGCGCCTGCGCAGCATACGACTGGTGAGTGCCGATGGAAGAGTCCAGGACCAATTCGATGTCAATGAGCCTATCGGGATTGAGTTTGTTTACCAGATACTAGAACCAATACGTGGGATGCGTATGGTTCTGGTGGTCACTACAATGGAGGGTATCATGGTCTTCGCCTCCACCGACCACACTGTACGTCCTTATGAGACACACCCCGGGACTTATTGTTCCAGGGTGAAAATTCCTCCTGGGTTGTTGAATCGCACGCGTTATACAATACAGGTGCATGCCGGTATACCTGGGATTAACGTTTTGCTCAAAGGAGAGGATTATCTTGCCTTTACCTGTGTTGGCGACACAAGTCACGGGTCATATTTTCCTGAAGATTGGCCTGGAACAATTGCCCCGAAGCTGGATTGGGAATCAGAACGGTTGGAATAATAGTGGTCTCGAGCATCTTTCACCGGTTGAAGAGTGGTTCACCCCAGCAGATGTTGCTGAAAACTGCATACCCAGATGATGTATTGCTAATAGGATATCCGAAATCTGGCAACACCTGGCTGCGTTTCTTGGTCGGCAATTATCTCACCGGAGGGTCGTGTGATTTTTCCAACAGCCAAGAGATCGTGCCTGGACTCGAGGATAGCGCAGAGCAGTGCGAACGAATACCCAGACCACGCTTCATCCATTCACACTTCACCTTCGAGAAAATTGTTGCTGCATATTCAGGCCAAAGGCAATGTCTCCCCAAAGTTATTCTGATTGTCCGTGATGGAAGGGATGTAGCCGTATCCTATTACTATCACTTGAAGAAACATCAGCTGATCGAGGCAGAAGTTGACTTTGCTACATATTTGAAAAAACTCGACCAAGGTCAGTTCTATCCCTATCTTTCTTGGGGTGAATATAACGACCGGTGGCTGAGCAATCTCCAGCAGAAAGCGAATAACTGGTATCTGCTGAGGTATGAGGATCTGAAAAATGATCCCCGGCTGGAACTCTCCCGGGTATTAGTCCTGGCGGGTGTTCAACCTGATCACAGTCTGGTGGAGCAGGCGGTTGTGGCTTCCAGTTTCGAGAACATGAAGTCGTTGGAAGACAAACAGGAAATGCAGCATTCTGCATTGCGTGACAGCGACAAATCGATCCGATTTGTTCGTAAAGGCCGCGTTGGACAATGGATGACACATTTTGATGCCAGGACGCTGGCCAATTTTCAGCGTGCGAATGGTACAGCGATGAAGCGTTTGGGATATGCCTGACCAGGCATGCATTCTGTGTTCAAATCGAGGGGCCATACCAGAGCGGACAATTTCTGCAGCGGAGTTGGTCGCCGTCTGGAAAGACCGGCTTGAAATTGATGTGCATGGATATTTTCTCAACTCGGGCAGCATATCGTTATTCCGCTGCCCTGTGTGTGGTCTGGGATTTTTTGCTCCACAAATATCCGGCTCGGAGGAGTTTTACGCTGCACTACAAAAACACGATTGGTACTATATGCCGGAAAAGTGGGAGTATGAAGCTGCCCTGGATGATCTGCAAACCGGAGATCGAGTGCTCGAACTAGGCTGTGGCTGGGGAGAATTTATTATTAAAGCGATGGCAAGCGGATTCGCGATCGAGGGAATCGAGCTGAGCAGCAGTGCGGTAGCGGTGGCAGCGGGGAATGGATTGCCTGTCAAGAAAGAGGACCTGTATGACCGGGTAGGGAAGGAAAAAGAAAGCTATGAAGCAATATGCTTCTTCCAGGTGCTGGAGCACGTACCCGAGCCCAAGCGGTTTATCGCTGCTTGCACTGATCTATTGCGTGTAGGTGGCAGCTTGATTGTCAGTGTACCCAATAATGATGCGTTTATTCGCAATGACCCAGAAGGGTGGCTAAACATGCCGCCCCACCACGTTTCACGCTGGTCGCAGCGCTCACTGGAATACCTGGAAACACTTTTCCCTCTGAGGCTGCTTCGGCTGGCTTTCGAGCCATTGGCAGATTATCATCTCCCGTGGTATATCGACATCCAGCAGAAGCGCCTGTCCTCGCTGAGCCATGTTGGGCGGTTAGGACAAAGATCATTGGGTGTTTTATTCGATAAAGTGATCAGCCCGCTCGGCATGTACCGCTATATCCGAGGGCATACGGTCTACGCTTGCTTCCAGAAAATTGAGACTTAGGCTGGACTCCTGGTGCATGTTGTAATCCTGTCTGACTTCGAGACCCAGTACGGAGGGGCAGCCATCGGGGCCAGCCTCCTGGCGACTGGATTATCGAAGAGCGGCAGTCAGGTGACCCGTATTGTCTCGTATCCGGACGGAGACAAGCACGACTGGAAGACGAGATGTTTAGCACCCTCTTTATCGGCGTGGGGGGCATTAAGATGGCTTCCTGGAACGATTGCACAGCCATATGCAGCCCGGAATCAGAGTAATAATCTGCGCAGGCTCCTGGCTGAGATCCGCCCAACGGTGATAAATATCCACAACCTGCATGGCGCATTATCCAATGGCTGGACGCTGGATTTGCTGGAGATCTGCCAGGAGCAGGCTCCGGTGGTTTGGACGCTCCATGATATGTGGAGCTTCACCGGGCGTTGCGCCCACAGCTTGGACTGTGATAGATACTTGCGTGGCTGTGACCACACCTGTCCCACCGCTGACGAATATCCGGTCCTGGCTGCAGATCAGATTGCTGGTGCCTGGAATAAGCGCGCCGACATCCTGGCAGACCCCTCCCGCATGGTGGCCGTCAGCCCCTCGTTCTGGCTGGCAGACCGGGCCAGGGCCGGGCTGTGGAGCGGGCATCGCGTGGAAGTGATTCCTAATGGGATACAGATGGAGACTAATCTACAGCCAGACAGGCAGGTCGCTAGGCAGGCATTGGATATTCAATACCCGGGTATGGTGGTTTTGATGGCAGGCAGTAAACTTGACCAGCGCAATAAAGGTGGAGAACTTGTCGGGGCGGCATTCGAAAAACTGCCCATGCGCCCTATCACCTTATTGACGATGGGCGCGACACCACCCGAGATTAAGCTGGAAGGAGTTTATACCCACCATCTGGGCTTTGTCGATAATGAGCGTGTTAAATCCCTGGCGTATGCTGCTGCAGATGTGTATCTGCACCCCTCTCTGGCAGACAACCTGCCTTTCACGATCATAGAGTCGATTGCCTGCGGCACTCCGGTTGTGGCATTTGCGGTTGGTGGAGTCGTCGAGCTGGTTCGACCCAGTGAAACCGGCTGGCTGGTCGAACTGATATCACCTGAAGCCCTTGCCAATGGGCTTCAACAAGCTTTGAAGCAGATCTCATCAGGCGTCGACCTCTCCTCAGTCTGCCGAAAGATAGCAGAACAGGAATACAGTCTGGAGCTGCAAGTACAACGCTACCAATCATTGTTTGAGAGCCTGATCTGAATGCTCCCTTTGAGTGTAATCACCCCGGTACTGAACGGTTCTGCTACCATCCGCCGCTGCCTGGACTCGGTTATCGAGCAGGAGTGCCCTCAGGTCGAGCATATCCTTATCGATGGCGGCTCCACAGACGGCACAATCGATGTGATCCAGCACTATGCCACACGATATCCCCATATCCGCTGGATCTCTGAGCAAGACAGCGGCCAGTCGGATGCCTTGAACAAGGGCATCGACATGTCACGGGGAGATATTCTGGGTGTCCTGAATGCGGATGATTCTTACGAGCCGGGTGTATTGAAGCGGATATTGGGGCTGTTCGAGGGCACCACCGAGCCGGCTTTACTGGTGGGCAATTGTAATATCTGGAATAGTGAGCACACGCTTGTAGAAGTCAACAGACCTAACCGGATGAGATTGCAAGAGCTGCTGCTTGGTCCGGCAGTTCACCCCTACCCATTCAACCCCTCTGCATATTTCTATCACAAGAGTTTGCATAATATCATTGGGCTATATGACGTGAGCGATGACTTCACAATGGACCTGGATTTTCTCCTCAGGGCGGTTCAAACGGCAGATATCCATTACTATGATGAGATCTGGGGGAATTTCTTCATGCGTCCAGGATCGAAAACTGTCGTAGATATGGAAAATGGTCATTTGACGCAGCGTAGGGACAAGAAATTAGAGCACTTTCGACGCCAGCTGCCGTTCGTACAAAGGCAAAAGACGTCCTTATGGTACTGGTTCTATAACAGCCGATCATTCCGCTCGGCGCGCTATTTCTGGCAGCGACCGGATGAGCTGCACTGGCGTATTCGGGATAGAGTATATAAGCTGATCGGATATGCGGTTCCCACAACTCCTGAATAAGCCTGGATGGATGGATGCCCCCAGAGATATCGGTAGTCATATGTTCTTATAACCGGGCAGAATCCTTGCGCGAAACCGTATTGGCGGTCTTCAACCAGGATTTCACAAAAGCGAAATACGAACTCATAATTGTATATAACGGGATTGATGAGCATGTCCTTTCAGAAATAGAGCCAGATGATACAGACCTGAATGTTTTTACATTTGTAGAACCACAATTAGGGTTGAGCTACGCACGAAATACGGGTTGGCAGCACGCGAACGGGAAATATGTAACCTTCCTTGACGATGATGCTGTGCCAGAGATCGATTGGTTGAGCAAGATTTGGGATTGTTTAGAGCGAAACCCTTCCATTGGCGTATTGGGTGGAGCTGTTCTTCCAAGCTGGCCTCAGCCACCTCCTAAATGGCTTGAAGAAGAGTTCTATCCAGTCCTGAGTGTCTGTAAGTATGATGGCCCTGCGGATGGATTTGCGTTAGATTACCCCCGCCAGTATCCAGTGGGTGCGAATATCACATACTCCAGGCAGATGATATTAAACCTGGGAGGTTTCGACCCGAAATTTGGCCGGATTGGTGATCTCTTGCTATCAGGAGAAGAAACTGAATTGAACTTCCGTGGCAAGGCCGCGGGTTGGCAGATCTGGTTTTGTCCTGTGGCAATTGTTAAGCACAAAATATCGCCATCTCGGATGCATAAGGATTTTTTTCGTGAACGCTATTACTGGTCTGGACGAACGTGGGCGCTATTGGATTCTTCATTGTTTGGGAAGGCATACCTGATCCGCAGTTTGCTGCGAAGAATGGCATTCGGCGCCAGCCTAGATTTTGCGCGTTATTTTTACTTCGGATGGGTGAAGCGCCGCAATCCACTGCTTACAGAGGTTTACTACCGTGAATTGGTAGGGTATATGGTCCAGGCGGTCGATCTGCTGCGTGGCGCCCACGCATAAGCAGGCATAAGTATATTGGGTTACCCATTGAATACTCCTGACGTATCGGTGATTATTCCGGCATACAATGCCTCTGGCACGCTGTCAGAGGCGATCGACAGTGTATTAAACCAGACCTATATTGATCTGGAGTGCATCGTCGTTAATGATGGCTCGGTGGATAGAACCGAAGATATCGTATTGAGTTATCTGGATCCGCGCCTCGTCTATCACGTTCAGGAAAACAGGGAAAGGAGCATCGCACGCAATGTGGGGGCTTCCATGTCGCGCGGCAGATACCTGGCTTTCTTGGATGCTGATGACGTATGGCTGCCGGACAAGCTAGAAAGACAAATTCAGCTGCTGAAGTCGCAAGATAATCTCGGTCTTGTCTACTGCGATGTAATGTACTTCGACGCGGGAACCGGTCAAGAAATCGGCTCATTTAGCCTCAAGTCCAGGCTTGAAAGGGGTATGGTATTCGAGAAATTACTATGGGAAGGAAATTTTATCCAGTCTCCCACCCCGGTCCTTCGTAAAGAGGCTTATGAACGCGTGGGCGGTTACGATCCTTCCCTTATCCCGCTGGAGGATTGGGACCTCTGGCTGCGCATCGCTCGTCTCTATCCGGTAGACTTTGTTCCGGAGCCGCTGGCGCGCTATCGCTGGCGTCCGGAGACCGTTTCACTGACTACACCAGGCATGAAGGTGCATAACAGCTATCTGCGATTGTTGAAGAAGGTCGAAACCCAATTTTGCCAGGAAAATCGATCATTGCGATGGAAAGTCAGGTTTCTTCGCTTCCAGGCAGTTTACCGGCAAAAGGTTGCCGGTCGGCGGCAGATATTTCAATCTCCAGCGGGGATGTTGAAGGCATGAACCCGCCGGTTGTCAGTGTGATTATTCCTGCCTACAACAGCGCAGCCAGCCTGTCACGGGCGATTGACAGCGTCCTGGCGCAGACTTACCGTTCGTTTGAAGTGATCATCATCGATGATGGGTCCACAGATCAAACACGTGAAGTCATTGCTGATTATTGGGATTCGGTTCGATCTCTGTATCAGGAGAACCGTGGACCGGGTGCGGCTCGCAATGCGGGCATCGAGATCGCCCGCGGGCAATATCTCGTATTCCTGGACGCCGACGATGAGCTGCTGCCCCAAAAATTGGAACATCAGGTGGGTTACCTGGATGGAAATCCCGAGGTGGATGTCGTCTATTCCAACGGTTATTTATTGGTCCAGGGTGCAAGCGGTTCTATTGAGAAGAAAGCCTTCCATGCCGCGGGGATGCTGAATAAGACCCTGGGCAAGCCGAAGAAAAGTCTACCTGTCCTAATTAAATCAAATGCCTTCCCAATACACGCCGCAATGCAGCGTAAAGAATCCGCTCTGGCTGTAGGAGGCTTCGATCCCAATCGTATGTTAATGGTTTTTGCAGATTGGGATTATTGGTATCGGGTCGCCCAGGAACACACTTTTGCCTATCTGGAAGCCGATTCGGCTGTCTATCACCTGACTACAGCCGGCATCTCCCAGGATCCAGTCAAGATGGTGGCAGCCTGTAATGAATTGACGAGCAAGATAACCTCTACACCCGGATTTAGCTCTCAAACCAGGAGCATCCAGGCGCTTCATTATGTTGAGATTGGCTATATTCTGTATTCCAATGGCGCTTACCGCGAAGCCCGCCAACGCGCCCGCAGGGCGATTGGGATCTGGCCGCTCAGCCCAAGGGCCTGGCTGGCATATTTCTTGATAACGCTGGCGGGAGAACGCATAGTGGATTTTTCTCGGTTGAAGGTGCAGCTCTATAACCTGCTTACCAGTTGAGTCTATCGGTGTATGAATCGCCAGTACCTTAGCACGATCCTCGCACTTCTCTGCCTCTCCCTCCTGGCATTTCTCAGTTTCTATCACCTGGAATCCACCCCTCCCTTGTGGTGGGATGAGGGTTGGACGATGAACGTAGCTAGAAATTGGGTGCAAAGCGGGTTTTATGGTCAATCTCTGGAGGGAGAACTCCAGCCGCCCGGGCTCTCGGCGGCTTTCCCAGTTGTAGTCCCGGTGGCGATTAGCTTCAAAATATTTGGGGTTGGCATCTGGCAAGGACGCTTACCAGGCACGCTCTTCATGCTGGCAGCCATCCTGCTGATCTCCAGACTGGCGTACCGGTTGTATGACCGGCGCGTCGCCTGGTTGACGCTAATCTTACTGCTCTTGATGCCGTTAAATGAGAAGCTGCATCCAATCCTGATCGGACGGCAGGTGCTGGGTGAAGCGCCAACCTTGTTCTACCTGCTGCTCGGTTATTGGATGTTGTTCTTCGCGCTTGACAAGCATCCGTTCTGGATCATACCGGCTGCCCTGCTGTGGGGGATTGCCATGCGCACAAAAGCCCAGGTGCCGCCTTTCTGGCTGCTTTCCGTGCTGCTGCCTGTGACCCTGGCGCTTTACAAACGCTGGTGGCGGGAACTGATCATCCTGATGACCGGTGTGGTCGTTACCTGGCTGGCTATGCGCGGTATGGATTCATTTCAGACAGCCGTATTATCGGGCAAGGTGCTGTCACAAAGCGCCCTGGATGGTTATCTCAGCATGTCGGCTCTGGTTCCCGTGGTTCATATCCGGGTCTGGGCAGGGATCACTGGGATCACTTTTGGCCTGGGGGTCATCGCCGGGCTGGTGTATGCCTTAATCCAGATGCTAAAGAGCCTTCGACGGGATGATCTCGTTAGGAGTGCGAGCATACTGCGCCTGGCGTTGTGGGGGTTATCAGCGAGCTGGATGGCCTGGTATTTACTGCTGGCGATGTACTGGCCGCGCTTTTTATTTCCGGCGCTGTTTACGGGCAGCCTGTTCGCTGCCGCCTTGATCCATGACCTGACGGGATCATTAGACCTGTCCTATACCATCCGGAATGCCAGCTCGCTGCTGTTGAACAGAAATTTCTCCCGGCGATCATCTGGCGCGTTGTTGGCGGTATTCCTGATAGCCTGGTTCATTGGAGTTAGCGGCCTGATCATGGTCATTTCCTATCCGGCTCTCACCAGTTCCGCAGTCCAGCAAACGGTGTTATTTCTGGAAAGTAAGACGCCTTCCCAGGCGCTGATCGAGAGTTATGAAAGCCAGCTGTTCTTCCTGCTCGACCGGCGCTGGCACTACCCGCCAGACCAGGTTCACGTGCAGCTCAACCGGCGCAGCCTGATCGATCCCAGCGTTCCAATTGAATACGATCCATTGGCGGCTAATCCGGATTACCTGGTAGTTGGACCATCTGCAGGCGAATGGCGCTTATACGATGATGTACTGGAGAGCGGAGATTTCCTGCTGGTGCAGGCTTTCCCACCCTACGAAATCTACGCACGGGCGCGATGAACAACCGTTTCCTCAACTCCCTTCCATACATATTCCTGCTCACCCGGGCTGTACTGCTGCTCTCCCTTCCGCTCGAAGGACTGCGTGGCTACGGAGATTTTCTTCACTTCTACCGACTGGCGGGAATGGGTTGGCCGTTCGTCGATCTGTGGGTCGAATTCCCACCGGTCTTTCCCACCATCTCAGCCCTGCTCTACCAGCTAACGGGCACACGCCAACATGCTTATGATTACGTGCTGGTACTGCTGTTCACCCTGTGTGATGCTGCCAATATTGCCATTTTTGTGAGATTATTCAACCGCCTGTACCCAACGGGCAACCAATGGCTGCGCGCGCTGGTCTATACCGCCATTCTGGCTGGACTGGCGTACAGCTGGTGGTTCTTCGACTCGCTGGCAGTGATGTTTATGCTCCTGGCACTGCTCTGGTTTTTTGAGCAGCAAGACGGGCGAACGGGTCTGGCACTGGGAATGGGAGCGTTGACGAAATGGTTCCCGGTCCTGTTCCTGCCCGTGGTGTGGAAAGTCCGTCCACCACGGCAGGCGATCAAGATTACTGCTCTCGCCTTGCTGATGCTTGTGTTGGTCTATGCAGGCTTGTATCTCCTGTCTCCTCACATGACGGCAGCGTCGTTGGGAGCGCAGGGCAGCAAAGGCTCCTGGGAGACAGCCTGGGCGCTGCTGGATGGCAATTTCCAGACCGGGAACTTCGGTCCAGAGATTGAGCGATATGACCCTCAGGTGGCGTTCACCTTGCGTGGCCAGGCTCCCCGAATTCCTAGCTGGTTGGCGCTGCTCCCGTTTGCATTGCTTGGCGGATGGCTGTGGTGGAAGGCTCGTCTGGACGAGGAGCGCCAAATGCTGGCATTCTTCGGGCTTACCTGGAGCCTGTTCCTGCTCTGGTCGCCGGGCTGGAGCCCGCAGTGGGTGCTGTACCTGCTGCCGCTCATCCTGCTCGTACTTCCAAAACGCGAGGCACTGCTTGTGGCTCTGGCATTGGTCTTCATAAACCTGCTGGAGTGGCCGCTGCTGCTCTCACGAGGGTACAATTGGGGGTTGTGGTTAACCATACCTGTACGTACCCTGCTGTTGGTATTGATGGCGGTAGAATTTTGGAATTGCATCCGAAGGCCGGCAATTGAGAATGCAATGACCGGTACAGCAGGTCAGGAGATAGCTTGAGCGGACAACGCAATACTATTCTTATGTTGCTTACAATCCTGGTTGTGATCGCAGCCCTGGTTGGACTGACCTGGGCGAATTATCAATATTCGGTCCAGAATCCAGGCGGCAACGATTTCCTGGCACGCTGGATGGGAGCCAAATTCTGGGTCATGGATGGGATAAGCCCATATGACGAACGCGTCAGCCTGGCTTCTCAGGAAGTGATCTACGGTCGCCCTGCGGAATTATCCCAGGGTGAGGATAAGAATCACTTTGTTTATCCGCTGCATTCGATGCTCTTCTTCGCCCCATTCGGACCGCTTGACTACACCCTGGCACGTGCACTTTGGATGACCCTGGTCGAGGTCTGCCTGGTATTGCTGGCAATTGTTAGCTTGCGACTGGTTGGTTGGGAGGTGCGACCGTTCAAGTTCGCCGTGCTGGTCGTATTTACCCTGCTCTGGTATCACGGCCTGCGTACGGTGATCCTCGGGCAATTTGCCGCCATCAATGCCCTGCTGGTTGCCCTCGCGCTTTTGATGATCATCCGCAGGCAGGATTTCGCTGCCGGCTTACTGCTCGCCCTTTCGACTACCAAGCCGCAAATGATCTTCTTGCTGATCCCGTTCGTTTTCCTATGGGCGGTATCGGTGCGTCGTCGGGATATCATCGGAGGGCTGCTTATCGGCCTGGCAGTGCTATTAGGGATCTTTCTGGCTCTGATGCCAGATTGGCCGCTTCAGTGGCTGCGCCAGCTCGTGGATTATCCATCCTATACCATGCAAACCGGTTCACCCCTGTCGATGATCGCCAATACCATGCCAGGCATCAGTCGCCAGCTAAGCATTTTTCTGCATACAATTTTTATTGGCTATATGCTGCTTGAGTGGGTGCTCGCCTGGGGGAAAGATGAGCGCTGGTTCCGGTGGACGGCATTGATGACGATCGTGATCACCAACCTGGTGGGCTACCGTACGGCGACGACCAATTTTGTGATGATGATCCCCGCCCTGTTCCTGGTCTTCTCTCTGTGGGAGCAGCGTTGGCGCACCGGTGGTCGCGCTGCGGTCTGGGTTTCCCTGATCGTCCTGTTATTCAGCTTGTGGCCGCTGCACCTCTCCACCGTCCAAGGCAATCAAGAGCAGGCGATCATGTACCTGCCGTTCCCGTTCTTCTGTCTGGTCGGCATGTGGTGGGTGCGCTGGTATGCGATAAACCCATCCCGCGTACCGCTGCAAGATTACGCAGAAAGTCTGGGGTGAAGCCCATCCGCAGGGATGCCTGGCTCGGATTGCTGGCGCTGCTCTGGCTGGTGATCGTTATCGTTGTATATTACGCCACCCACAAGCCGCTAACAACCCAAACTGCTGTCAGCATTGCCCTCTCAACAGCCCAGCTGGGGACTGCGCTGGCGATCATATCTCTGGGAGGCGGGCTGGGGACGCTCCTGCTTCCGGATACTGGTGGCACGCCTCTCGTGCAGTTTGCATTACGAGGGGCTTTTGGTCTAGGGCTGCTGTCGCTTTCGGTATTATTGGTGGGCAGCCTTGTGGGCACAAGTCCCATCCTGGGCTGGCTGGGATTAGTCATCCCATTGGTCCTGCTCCATCGCGCTGTTCTACGATGGTGGAGAGGGATTGGGGAGCTGCGAGAGCTCTGGTCGGCGGGCAGCAGGTTGGGGAAGACGATTGCTCTCCTGATCAGTTTGATCTTTGCTGTTGCATTGCTGGTTGCCCTTGCGCCGCCATTGAAGTTCGATGCCCTGGTCTACCATCTTGCTCTGCCGAAAGTCTATCTGTCGATGGAGAAGGTGGGCTACCAACCAGGGAATATATTCTGGGGCATGCCGCAGATCGGGGAGATGATCTATCTATGGGCGATGACCATAGCAGGTGAGCCCGCGGCTGCTTGTGTTGGCTGGGGCGTAGGTCTAATGGCAGTGCTGGGATTGCTCGGTTATTCCAGACGCCAAGCCGGTGTCCCCGCAGCTTGGGTGTCTGCCGCCAGCCTGCTGTGTGGTTATACGCTCGCATCCGAGTTGAGCTGGGCGTATGTCGATTGGTTCGCCATCCTGTATGGTCTGGCATTTCTGGCTATGCTGCACATGTGGGTGGATACCGGGCGCACATCTCATATCCTGCTAGCGGGTGTTTTTGGTGGATTTGCCCTGGGAAGCAAATATTCGGCTGGAGCACTGCTGGCAGCCGGTGTTGTCTTGGTCTTCTACTACAGCCTGAACACGGGAACGCCGCGCCAGGCAGTGCGGAATTTGGCTGTCTTTAGCCTGGCAGCCATTGTGGCGTCCGCCCCGTGGCTGTTGAAGAACAGCCTGGCGACAGGCAACCCGATATACCCGTTCCTCTATCCCAGTGGGGCGATGGATACCTTCCGGCTAGAGCAATACCAGGGCTACCCGATCTGGGGCGACTGGCGGGAATTGCTGCTGCTGCCGTGGCGGGCGACCGTAGCCGGTCATGAAGCTGCACCGGGATACGCGGCATCCATTGGTCCGCTGATCCTGGGGCTGGCGCCGGTAAGCATCGCCGGCTTGTTGTTGAAGCTTGACCCCAAGCTGCGCAGGCTGCTGCCCGCCGCTGCCTTAGCCGGGATGGGGTTGCTCATCTGGGCTGTGGCAGGGCGGCTGTCCGGATACCTGCTCCAAACCCGGCTTTACCTGGTCTTCTTCCCGGCGCTGGCGCTTCTGGCGGGGGGTGGCTACCGGGTGCTTGCCGGGATCAAATACCCCGGAGTGCGCCTCGGCAGGCTGGTCGGCAGCCTGGTCGTGCTTATCCTGGGACTAAATACCATTAACCTCGGGTTGGACGTTCTGTCCAAAGGTGCAGCACAGACGGTCGTGGGAATAAAATCATCTCAGCAGTACCTGGATGACAACCTGGGATGGTATTCTCCGGCGGTGCGTTCGATCCAGGAGCTTCCCGGGGAGGGGGATGTATTAATGCTGTGGGAGCCTCGCAGTCTGTACTGCGCCCCACGCTGCCAGCCGGATGAAGTGCTGGACCGCTGGCGGGGAGACCTGCATAAACATGGCCAGCCGGAGAGCATCCTCAACGAGTGGCGTGAGATGGGCTATACACATCTGCTGGTCCATCATGCAGGGGCGGATTTCGTCCGCCAAGAAGACACCCGCTATTCGCCTGCTGAGTGGCAGGCGCTGGACGCGCTTCTGGAGAGGTTGCCCCCAATGGCTGATTTTGGTGAGGCCTACTCGCTCTACAGGCTGGGTCCGTGAACTGGCGCGATTACCTCGCTCTGGGTGCCTTTGGTATGCTGACCTTACTGGTTGTGGCGTACTTCCAGACCACGCCTGGGTATATGGACGCCGAATACTATTACTCGGGCGGACGCAGTCTTGCGGTGGGGGAGGGATTCCGGGAATGGACGCTCTGGAACTACCTGGATAACCCGCAAGGCTTGCCTCATCCCTCGCATGCTTACTGGATGCCACTGGCTTCCCTGGTGACCTGGCTCGGGATGCGCCTCACCGGATCGGATGCTTTTTCTGCCGGGCGGCTCGGATTCCTGCTGATCGCCAGCAGCATCCCGCCTCTGACCGCTGCCCTGGCATATCGCCTCAGGCCTCAGCGCCTTTCAGCCTGGCTGGCAGGTTTGCTGGCAGTCTTCCCGGTCTTCTACCTGCCGTATCTGCCCACCAGCGATACGTTCGCTATCTATATGCTGCTGGGCATCTGCTGGCTGTGGCTGGCCGCCGGTTACCCGCTCGGATTCGAGCGCTTCTTTCCGGCTGGCAATGGACATACAGCGCTCAGAATGGTGCTGTTGGGAATGGTCAGTGGGCTGATGCACCTGGCCCGGGCGGATGGTCTGGTCTGGCTGCTCGTGGCTCTGGGGAGCATCATATACTGGCCCCATGAGACGAATACATCAGCTACCCAAACTGACACCCGCCCGGCAAGATTCGAATGGAAAACCATCCTGGTCCGGATTGGTAGCTGTCTGTTGGGATATTTGTTGATCATGGCTCCATGGATGGCGCGCAATCTGACCGAATTCGGCAGCCTGCTTGCACCAGGGGGAATCAAGGCGCTGTGGTTTATCGAATACAACGACCTGTATGCCTTCCCAGCCAGCATCCTCACCGCCGCTCGCTGGTGGTCCAGCGGTTTGGCAGCCATCCTCCAGGCCAGATTGTGGGCGTTGGGGCAGAATTTGCAGACCCTCCTGGCCGTGCAGTGGATGATCATCTTGGCGCCATTGGTGGTCTGGGGATTCTGGAGATGCCGCACCGAGCGGGTCGTGCGCATTGGTCTGGCAGCCCTGCTATCGATGCTTGGATTGATGACGGTCATCTTCCCTTTCGCAGGGGCACGGGGTGGCTTCTTTCACTCAGGTGCAGCTCTGCAGCCGCTGTATTGGGCTGTGACTCCGGTAGGGCTGCAAGCCTTCATTGAGTGGGGAGAACGCGTGCGAGGCTGGAAAGCTCAATCCTGGCGGGTGTTCGCGGCTGCCATATTGGCAGGGTTAGCGATACTCTCCGTGATCGTTGTGCGCAGCCGAGTTTTGGGAACAGATTGGCAGCACCCCGCGTGGGGAGCCAGCCATGAGCAGTATGCGCGATTGGGGCAGGTATTGGATGTGCTGGGTGCCAGCAGCCAAGATATTGTCCTGGTCAACAATCCACCGGGATTCAACCTCGCAGCAGGGAAACCGGCTGTTGCTATCCCAAATGGTGGACCGGACACCCTCCTGTCCGCGGCGGAAAAATACAACGCCCGATATATTATTCTGGAAAGCAACCATCCCCCGAGATTAGATCGATTATATACGCAGGCTGAGAGCCATCCAGAATTTCTGTACCTGGACACCGTTGCAGGGGCACATCTATTTGAACTTCACCCGGATTGACTCCAACAATATGAATGCATACGGTCGAGAGGGTGTTGCCAGTGCGACTTTGGGTCAGGCACCCCTCAGCGCCTGGATATTGCTCCCCCTTAGCGCATTTGCGGTGGGGGTCTACCTGCTTGCCAGCCGGTCAGCTGCGGGGATCGGATTCCCGCTGGATGACGCCTGGATCCACCAGACCTATGCCCGCAGCCTGGCTATGAACGGAGAGTGGGCATTTCTACCCGGCCAACCGTCCGCCGGTTCGACAGCGCCGCTCTGGTCGCTCTTGTTATCGGTGGGACATATCTTCAACACGGGTCCATTCCTTTGGACGTTCGCGCTGGGTGTGATAACCCTGTTTGGGTTGGCCTGGGTAGGGATGCTATTGTTTGGTAAATTGTGCCCGATGTGCAGGAAATACGCCTTATTCGCCGGGATATTCCTGGTGCTGGAATGGCATTTGGTCTGGGCAGCTGCTTCCGGGATGGAGACCCTGCTGCAGGCTTTGATCATCTTGCTCGTATTTTTACTGCTCTTAGGCGAGCAGCCGACCTGGTTTTGGATCGGGCTGCTGATCGGGTTGAGCGCTTGGGTGCGTCCGGACGGCATCACACTCTTCGGACCGGCGCTGATGGTATTGTTCCTCAGCGCGGGCGGATGGCAAGAGCGCTTGCGGAAGAGCTTTCCCCTTTTTCTCGGTTTCTGCCTGTTGTTTTTGCCATACCTGCTCTTCAACCAATGGCTGGCGGGCAGCTGGTGGCCGAACACCTTCTTCGCCAAGCAGGCTGAGTACGCCGCAGAATTGAACAGCAGTCTTATATCCCGCTTGTGGGAGCAGGCTGCCCTACCGCTGGTTGGGGCAGGGGTGCTTCTCTTGCCAGGATTTATTTATTTCTTGCTGGTGTCCATCCGGCAGAAAGCCTGGACAGCTCTCGCCGGGGCAATCTGGTTTTGCGGTTACCTGGCAATCTATGCACTGCGGCTGCCGGTTTCGTACCAGCACGGACGCTATCTCATGCCAGCCATGCCGGTTTACTTCCTGTGGGGTTTGGCCGGAGTAATAATGGCGCTGTCAATTTTGCCCGAGCGTCCGGTTTGGCGCATCATCGGTCGCGTCTGGCTGGCTTCGATTGTCGTGGTATGGCTTCTATTCTTCTTGATCAGCTCTGATGCTTACCGGAAGGATGTTGCGGTGATCCAGACTGAGATGGTGGCGACAGCCCACTGGGTGGCGCAGAACATCCCAACCGGAGAGTTGGTCGCTGCCCACGATATCGGTGCACTCGGGTACTTTGGCGAGCATGCACTGCTAGACCTGGCAGGGCTGGTCTCTCCGGAGGTAATCCCCTTCATCCGAGATGAGGCTTTGCTGGGCGATTACCTGGATGAGAAGGCGGTGGATTACCTGGTTACGTTCCCTTCCTGGTATCCCGTGTTGGTTGCTGACTTGCAGCCGGCGTTTCGAAGCCATGGTAAAATCGCTCCTGATATTGGGGGTGAGAATATGGTAGTTTATCGTTGGCGTTGATATGACAAAAATATCCATTACAATTTCATCAGGTACAAGTTGTCTGGTGGAATCTCCTATGCTATACTCTCTCCGCCGCGCCAATTGTTGGGATGCAGGCTGCTATGGATGAGATAACCATAATCATCGTTGAAGACCATCCCTTGTTTCAACAAGGGATTGCTGATGTGCTATCGCTGCAGGAAGGATTCAATGTCCTTGCTTGTGCTGGTTCCGGCGAGGAGGGCTTAGAATTGATCTGTAAGCTCCGCCCGCGGGTGGCCCTGGTTGACGTGAACCTGCCCGGATTGAACGGACAGCAGATCACACTCGAGCTGGTGGATGGTAAAATCCCCACCAGGGTGATCTTGCTTACAGGATATGATGACATCGAGCAGCAGATCCGCGGTATGCGATCGGGTGCGGCTGCCTTCTGCACTAAGAATATCCAGCCAGATGACCTGATCCGTGTGATCCGCCAGGTGGCAGAAGGATTGTATGTCATAGATGGTAACGTTTATGATAAACCCCAGCTAGAATCATATCTGGACAGCTTCATTCCGAATGCCCCACGACCGAACGGAATTCGGACGAAATCTGTGCAGCCATTGACCATCCGTGAGATGGAAGTCCTGACCTGGGTAACCAGAGGGATGAGCAATAAAGAGATCGCGCTGAAGTTAAGCATCAGCCAACAAACAGTCAAGAATCATGTCACCTCAATTCTGCGAAAGCTCGAATTAGGAGATCGCACTCAGGCAGCAATCTTCGCTGTCCAGCAAGGTTGGGTGCAGCTGCACAAGCCATAATTAAGTTCTAGGAGTGTGGGTATGGTCGCTACAGACACACAAGATGAGGTCAGTCGTTGGGATGTACTGAAGAAAAACGTCGAGGATGCACTCGACCAGGCGAAACGCGAGATGACCGAGATCGATATGATGCTCGAGCAGAGCCAGCTGGAGGTCAATAAGCTCACCCAGCGCAACGCATCGATATCCGCACATCTCCAGCAGGTGCAGGGTCAATTTGACAGCCTGCCACGAGCGGATATCCGTATGGCGTATGATTCGGCCCTGGATGCCCAGCAGCGGTTGTTTGTGATGCGTGGGCAGCTGGAGAAACTGCAAAGCGACCAGGCACACCTGGAGCGCAATATCGTCATACTGGAAAAGGTCATGCTCGAGATGGATGGTGGTGAGCCGGATGGCAGAAAGCACGGGTCTTCCTCCATGGTCGAGACTGTTGAAATGATGGTCCAGGCGCAAGAGGCTGAGCGCCAGCGGCTGGCTCGCCAGATGCACGATGGACCAGCTCAGGCGCTATCCAACTTTATTTTACAGACCGAGATTGCGATGCGCCTGTTCGACCTCGACCAGGAAAAAGCCCGCGACGAACTGAACAACCTAAAACTCTCGGCGACGAAGACATTCCAGAAAGTACGTGACTTCATCTTCGACCTGCGCCCGATGATGTTGGATGACCTGGGCCTGGTCCCGACCTTGAAGCGATATATCGAAGCTTACGCCGATCAGCCATCTATGGATGTTCGCCTGAGCCTGACAGGAACGGAGCGGCGTCTGGAGCCGTACCTGGAGGTGATGGTGTTCCGTGCAATCCAGGAAGTGTTGAACAACGCAATCCGTCACAGCCAGGCAACCCAGGTCAAGGTGCAGGCGGATATGTCGGATACCAACGTACGTATCATAGTGGATGATAACGGCAAGGGATTCGACGTCGATTCGCTTGACGAGAAGAGCAATCTGGGTCTGAAGGTAATCCGTGACCGAGTGGAGATGCTAGGCGGGTTCATGGAAGTGGACAGCGTGAGCGGTCAGGGCACTCGAGTGACATTCCAGCTGCCTGCTGCATTAAATGCTGAGTTATCATAACTGCAAGGAAATTTTCATGAATTGGGTATTGATAAATTTTAAAAGATTTTATATAATGGTGCTATCATTGAACATCAGGGTCCATAAATCTTAGAAAGGAGGTAAATGCCATGTTGTTCGCACCGAAGGAAAAAGGTCAGGGTCTTGTGGAGTATGCGCTAATTCTTGTTTTGGTCGCGATTGTCGTAATCGTTATTCTCGCTCTCCTCGGTCCCGCAATCGGCAATGTGTTCAGCAACATCATGAATAATATCTAGCACGGGGGTTGCAAACCATCTGTCGTATTATGATATCCGTCGATAAGATCGAGGCCCTGCCGCACAATAGGCAGGGCTTCGACCTTAAAGAATCATGCCAAATTAATTTTTTTCGCTAACAGAATTGTATGGGAAAATTACTACTGAATTAACGCTTGCTTGGCTATAATTCATGTATCTTTATGGAAAATTCATCCATAGTGTTCAGAAAGACCGATTGGAGTGGAGGCAGTCATGCGTAGAGGCCGCATTTTTATTTATCTGGCGTTCATCATCATCCTGGCATTAGTCGCCTTTGTCGTGGTTTGGCAGCAATTCTTGCAGCCGCAAACAACCGCACAACCGGAAGGACCAGCACCTACACCCGTAGTTGAAACCGTAAACGTGGTTGTTCTCACCCAGCGTGTATCCCGTGGAACACCGCTCGATCCATCACTGTTGAATCTGGTGCCCATCCAGCGTGATCTATTCATCGAGGGAATGTTCACTAATGTCAACGAAGTCGATGGGAAGCTGGCGAAGTTCGACCTGGAATCCGGCATCCTGCTGACCAGCGGCATGTTGGTGAGCAGTGCCGAGCAGCTGTCTGACACCGGTTCAACAGCCGCGTTGTCAATCCCGCGTGGGATGGTCGCGGTCTCGATCCCGATCAGCCGTCTATCGAGTGTGTCATACGCTCCTCAATCCGGCGATCACGTGAACGTCATCGTCAGCTTGCTCCTGATCGACCTGGACACCGATTTCCAGACCGATCTGCCGAACATGGCCGGCATTGTGATCGCACCCGGCACTGTCGGCGAGGAAGGTCCCAACTACCTGACCGCTCAGGTAAGCGGCGGCAGCGAAGAAGGTACCGCAGTTGGAAAGGCTGAACTGGTACCCGGTCTGGGTCAGACGGTCTATTCGATGCCAGCTGAGCCCCAGCGGCCGCGCCTGGTGAGCCAGTCCTTGCTGCAGGATGTGATGGTGCTGAAAGTCGGCAACTTCCCGTACGAAGGTCTGCCTGAGCCAACCCCCACGCCTCCACCGGGTGAGGCCGCACCGGTAGAAGAAGGTCAGGACCAAGCACCGGCTCCACCGCCCCCACCGGATGTGATCACCCTGATCGTGACACCTCAGGATGCGATCACCCTCAACTATCTGTTATACTATCAGGCAGCTTTAGGCTCCCAGCTCACGCTGGCACTCCGGGCTGCTGACGATAACACCCGCGTTGCCACAGAGGCTGTAACCATGCAGTACCTGCTTGAGCAGTACAATATCCCCGTACCCGCCAAGCTCCCTTATGGTGTAGAGCCACGGCAGGACAAGGTCGTGCTGCCGCCTCTGATGAATGATGTCCAACCCCAGATCCAACAACCCAGTCAGTAAGCATAGTGTCAGCTTAGCCTAGAACAAGGGATTGTTGTCCATATTTGAAATGGTTTATGACGGAGATATCTGAATGGGAACGGATGACAAAATAAGGGTATTGATCGTTGACGATGTTGCCGAGACGCGCGAGAATATTCGCCGCCTGCTGCAGTTCGAAAACGACGTTGAAGTAGTTGGTGTAGCCGGCACAGGCAGGGAGGCCATCGCAGTCGCCAAAGATGTCCGCCCGGATGTGGTTTTGATGGACATCAATATGCCAGATATGGATGGGATTGCTGCAACCGAGACCATTCGCAAGACCGTATACTTCACCCAGATCGTCGTTCTCTCCGTTCAAGGTGACCCGAACTATATGCGCCGGGCAATGCTTGCCGGCGCACGCGATTTCCTCACCAAACCCCCTTCAGTGGACGAGCTGACCTCTGCCATCCGCAGAGCGGGGAAGATGGCGCAGGAAGAACGCGCCAAATCCCCCATGGCGGCCCAGGGGACGGCGGGTGGGGCACACGGTGCCATGCTCAATCCGGCGACCACTGGCAAGGTGATCGTGGTCTACAGCCCGAAGGGTGGAGCAGGCTGCACCACAGTATCGGTTAATCTGGCGATGGCGCTGCATAACGAGGAGTCGCCGGTGATCCTGGTGGATGGCAACTTGCAGTACGGGGATGTAACAGTTTTTCTCAACGAACAGGGAAAGAACACGATCATGGACCTGGCGCCGCGCGCCGATGAGCTCGACCCGGAGATCCTGGAAGAGGTCCTGATTACCCATAAGACTTCGAAGGTGCGCATCCTGGCTGCTCCGGCGCGTCCGGAATATGCCGAGAGCGTTACCGGCGAGCAGTTCGGGAAAGTGATCCAATATCTCCGGCGGATGTTTTCCTACATCGTCATCGATACCTCGTCAACATTGACCGATGAGGTCGTCGCAGCAATCGACAGCGCCGATCTGGTGATCCTGCTCACTACCCAGGATATTCCCGCTATCAAGAACGCCCGCCTGTTTTTCGATCTGGCGAATGTGCTCAACCTGAGCCCGAAACGGATTGTATTTGCCATGAACCGGTTCGATAAACGCATCGGGATAACCCCCGAGAAAGTGGGGGAGAGCTTCAAGCACGAGATTTCTGCCGTGCTGCCCTTGGATGAGCGCGTGGTGATCCCCTCGATCAACCGGGGGGTGCCTTTCATCCTGGCAGACAAATCAAAACCGATTTCGAGGGCCGTCTTGCAGCTGGCTGAGGCAGTCCGCCACCGTCTTACCGAGCTGGCGCTGATGGATGACGAGAAACAAGATGGTAAAGTATTGGTTGGGGCAGCTCGACGTCTGAGCAAATAAAAGCCTACAGCCGGGATTGGTGTCTATGTCATTGCTTAAGCGAATAGAGCAGGGCCAGGGGAATACGCCCCAAACTACAGAAGGCGATGATGCTGGTCGCTCACGTGTATCATCACTGCAGGCGCGCAGGGTAGCAGCTCCGGGGGTCAGCCAACAGCGCGACACCTACCTGGATTTGAAAACCCGCGTCCAGAACCGGCTTCTGTCGGAGCTGGACCCATCCATGGACATCTCGAAGGTCAACGAGGTCCGTACGACAATCCAGGATTTATTCGAACAGGTGCTGGCAGAGGAGAATATCGTCCTCTCCCGCCCCGAGAGGCACCGCCTGTACGAGCAGATCGCGGCGGAGATCCTGGGCTTCGGGCCGCTCCAGCCGCTCCTGGATGACGAGACCATCACCGAAGTAATGGTCAACGGGGCGAAGAACATCTACGTTGAGCGCAACGGTAAAATATTCCGCGTGCCGCTATCATTCGAGAGCGACGACCACGTCATGCGCATCATCGACCGTATCGTCGCTCCTCTGGGTCGCCGTATTGACGAGTCCAGCCCGTATGTAGATGCCCGTCTTCCGGATGGATCGCGTGTGAACGCGGTGATCCCGCCCATCTCGCTGGTCGGTCCGGTGCTGACCATCCGTAAGTTCTTCAAAACACCGATCACAATCGAACAACTGATCCAGTTCGGGTCGGTCACACCTGAGGCGCTGCAGTTCATGAAGTCTTGCGTAGAATCGCGCATAAATGTGGTCATCTCCGGCGGTACCGGCTCCGGTAAAACCACTCTCTTGAATATTCTGTCCCAGTTCATCCCCAACGATGAACGAATTGTGACGATAGAGAATGCAGCTGAGCTCCAGCTCCGGCAGGAGCATGTGGTCACCCTGGAGTCCAGACCACCGAATATTGAAGGTCGCGGAGAAGTCACCATCCGCCAGCTGGTGGTCAACGCCTTGCGTATGCGCCCTGACCGCATCATCGTAGGTGAGATCAGAGATGAAGCTGCCCTTGACATGCTCCAGGCGATGAACACCGGTCATGATGGCTCGATGACCACCTGCCACTCGAATGGTCCGCGTGATACCCTCTCGCGTATCGAGACGATGACCATGATGGCTGGTATGGAGCTGCCGGTGCGAGCTATCCGAGAGCAGGTCGCATCGGCGATCGATGTCGTGATCCATCAGGAGCGCATGCGGGATGGTACCCGAAAGATCGTCAACATTACCGAAGTCAGTGGTATGGAGGGGGATGTAATCACAATGACAGATATCTTCCTCTACGAGCAGAGCGGCTATGAGGAAGGTAAGGTGATCGGCAGGCTGCGCCCAACCGGGCTGCGGCCGAAATTCATCGATAAAATTGAAGCCTCTGGCATCCATCTGCCGGCTTCGATATTTGGTATTGGTGAACGAAGACGGTATTAACGGAAACTCGACTATGATATTCGTTTAGGTGTAGTGTTATGAATCCATATCTTCTCATTTTTGCTGTCGGGAGTGGGATCGCCTTATTACTTCTTGTAGTAGGGATCGTGATCACCGCTACCAGTGAACGGACACTGGTTGAAGAGCGTCTCGGGCGCTACCTGGAAGATGAGGTCGAGGTAAGTGCAGCCCGTGGTGAGAAATCCTCACCGGTAGGAGACTGGCTCAATACCAGGCTTGAGAGATCGAAATATGGTGGTGGGCTATCAAGAGAACTGGCACGCGCAGACCTGAAGCTCAAGCCCATTGAGTACATGGCATTGATGGTTATCTTTGCCGCCGGTGCGGGCTTTATCACCTGGTATGTTTTTGGTCAATCGATCCTGTTTGCTATTCCGGGTGCATTCGTCGGCAGCATGGCACCGCGTTTCTATGTCAGGCGGCAGCAGAGCCAGCGCTTGATCCGCTTCAACGACCAGCTCGCTGATATGTTGAACCTGATGGTGAATGGTCTGCGGGCAGGCTATTCCAGCATGCAGGCGATGGAGGCGGTCAGCCGTGAGATGCCCATACCGATCTCGGATGAGTTCCGGCGGGTAGTACAGGAGATGCAGCTCGGTATCTCGATGGAACGTGCCCTCGATAACTTGCTGCGCAGGATACCCAGTGATGACCTCGACCTGGTGGTCGCTGCGATGAATGTCCAGCGGGAGGTCGGCGGCAACCTGGCGGAAATCCTGGACACGATCTCCCACACCATCCGCGAACGCGTCAGGATCAAAGGGGAGATCCGGGTGCTGACCTCTCAGGTGCTGTATTCCGGACGTTTCCTGGCGATGATGCCGGTCATGATCGCTCTGGCGTTGTTCGCCTTGAACCGTCCATACATGATGCAGTTCTTCGATCCGGAAACCCGGCTGATCGGTATCCCGATGCTGATCTTGGGCGGGCTGATGATTACTGCGGGCTACTTCGTCATGGTAAAAATTGCCTCAATTGATGTTTAGTCCGGAATTAGTGGAAGATTATATAGAGGTACACTGATATGATCTGGATTGCAATAGTTGCCATAATTCTCATCGGGGCTGCGGTATTGGTGGTCATCGGATTGCGTGAGGGCGACCATGTGGACCCTCTGCAGTCACGACTGGCTGAATTTGCTGACCGTGGCGATGCAACCTCGCTGGAAGAGATCGAGTTATCCCAGCCGATCACAGAGCGTGTGATCTACCCCCTGGCACGGAAATTTGGCGAGGTCGCCGTCCGATTTACACCGCAGAATGCGATACAGAATACCGCTCATAAATTGGAGCTGGCAGGCAGCCCACGCGGTATCGACCCGACAGTATTCTGGGCCTCCCGTTTTGTAGCTGCGTTCTTGATCGGTGGGTTGTTCTTGTTCTTATTCTCGATCGGGGCATCTGCGTGGCCATGGAGCCGCAAGCTGATCATTCTGGCAGTTTTCGTCGCACTGGCGTTCTACCTGCCAGAGTTGCTGTTGACCAGCAGGATCCAGCGCAGACAGAAAGAGATCCGTAAAGCCATGCCGGACGCGCTCGACCTGCTGACAATCTGTGTGGAGGCGGGTCTCGGCTTCGATGGCGCAATGCAGAAAGTGTATGAGAAGTGGGATAATGAGCTTGGCAGGGCGTTTGGAAGAGTGCTGCGTGAGATACAGCTCGGCAAGCTGCGCCGGGAGGCGCTGCGTGATATGGCCGAGCGCATGGGTCTGGCGGAGATGACCAGCTTCGTTGCAGCAGTCATCCAGAGTGAACAGCTGGGTGTTAGCATGGCAAAGGTACTGCGCATCCAATCCGACCAGATGCGCATCCGCCGCCGCCAGTTGGCGGAGGAAGAAGCCCATAAGGCGCCCATCAAGATGCTTATCCCGATGGCGCTGCTGATCTTCCCGTCTATCTGCATCGTACTGATGACGCCGGCGTTATTGATGCTCTTCCGCTCAGCACTTAACGGCCTCTTGTTTGGAGGTTGATCGTCCGGTCTGGAACACAGAGGTGACCTTTGAAGACCAGGGGCCAGCCGGCCTACTTCATCAACCAGTGGTTGTGGAGTCTTCTGGATATTTTGTACCCCCCGTACTGCGGGGGGTGCAGTGCTAGAGGGACAAGATGGTGCCGGAAATGTCAGATGGAGGCCGTCAAGATTGTGCCACCTATCTGCCCGAGCTGCGGTCTGGGTCAATCGAGAGCAGTGCTATACGGCAGCTGCCGCAGGCTGCCTCCCAGATATACGGCATTGCGCTCTTGGGCGTTGTTCAATGGACCGGTACGCAATGCTATCCACCGGTTGAAATACTATAAAGATATCTCCTTGGGGGAGGTCTTGTCCCGCCATCTGATAAACAGCATGGAAACGACAGGCTGGCAGGTGGATGCTGTCATTCCGGTACCGCTTGGGGTGGCACGCCTCGCAGAACGTGGATATAATCAGGCTTCCCTGCTGGCCAGACCGCTCGCTCTGGGTGTGAGGCTGGCTTACCGCCCAGATGGGCTGCGAAAGATCCGCGATACGCCTGCACAGGTTGGTCTATCACGCGCGCAGCGGGAGAAAAACGTCGCAGGATCATTCCAGGCGGATTCCAGCATCGTAAGCGGTAGGCGAGTACTCCTCGTGGACGATGTGTCTACCAGTGGGGCGACACTGAATGCCTGCGCCGAGGCGCTGCTAACCGGCGGAGCTGCGGCAGTTTATGCGATAACATTGGCACGCGCTTCCTACCAGGCGCGATGAGAAAATGATAATCTTTCCGCCCAATCCGAGTCCGGTCTGGCGAGATAGGGCAGAAAGGACTATAATTTTTAGGACTTACGCACTTTAGGGCGAGTTGGGGGATCCCCTCGTGAACTGCGTAATTTCAAAATTTATTAGCTGCGCAGCAGCGGATTGATATAAAGAACAACCATACGCTCCTTGTTCGTCGATATCCCGCCTGCGCAAGACGAATATTTATCCGGGAGGTATCAATGGCACTTGAAGTCGAGATCTACGGACGGAATATGGAGGTGACAGATCGGATCGAAGATTACGTCACCAAGAAAGTCTCCAAGCTGGATCGCTATCTGCAAGGCATCGATGAGGCTCGAGTAGATGTGGCGTATGTGAAATCTGCTCGCAGTGCGGCTGACCGGCAGGTAGCTCAGATCACTGTGCGAGGAAAAGGGTTTATTTTGCGCTCGGAAGAGCGATCAGATGATATATTCTCAGCCTTCGATACTGCAATGGAAAAGATGCAGCGCCGGATCGAGCGTTACAAAGGCAAACGCAATCGTGGGCGCGGTGATGGGCGCTCAGCCGCCGAAGTAGTGCCTGAGGAGACATTCGAAGAGGAAACAAACGAGTTGGGTCCGGTTATCGCCCGCAGGAAACGCTTCTTCCTGGTTCCAATGAGCGATCTGGAAGCCCTCGAGCAGATGGAGCTGCTTGGGCACGAAATGTTCTTCGTGTTTTTCAATGCCAATACCAATGCCGTCAATGTGCTCTATAAACGGCGCGATGGTACATACGGGATGATCGAACCGGAAATTGGCTGACATCAGCCCGCAAATTCTTTGTAAACGAATGCGGTGAAGGAAACCCTTCACCGCATTCGTTTTATGCCTCAGGTATCTTCAACCGCCCGGCAGGTCGCATGGATATATTGAAACTCCCCACGCGGCGGCAGGAGATCGAGGACCTCCACCACCTGGAACTGCTTGCTGCCCAGTTTGATCCTCTCACCGACCTTGGGCGGGCGGCTCATGTTAAGGATGGCACCCGGGTGGTTGCTCCCGGCTACGACAATGCTGACTTTGTAGACTGGCATGGTTTCAGCCTCGCTCACTCAGGTTGCGGTGACGGAGCTTGAAGGACAGATCGGCTGCCAGGTTGCGCATAACGATGTAGCCGATGTGATTGTTTTCCAGGCACAGCTTTTCGAAAGCTTCACGCTGGATCGCCTGTACGGTGGTGGGTTCTACGATTGAACGTACAGTTGCAGAACGCGGTCCCTGATCGATCAGAGCCATTTCACCGACGATCTGTCCGGCTCCAAGATTGACCACAACGCGTGTCTGGCTGCCGGATATCCCCCCGATGATCACCTCCAAGAACCCCTCGGTGATGATGTATAACTCATCGCCCGGTTCGCATTGCGTGGTTAGCTGGACACCCCTCTCTACACTTCTCTCAGTGCATAGATGGGCGATCTGCTCGATCTCGCCTGCTTCGAGCCCTTCGAAAAGCTCAACTTTTTGCAGGACTTGCATCAGATCCATGATTTACCCCTTTCGTTACCCAACCCTGCTGAATAGAGTTATCACCCTTGCTGCAGTAAAAACTGCTGCACGCCCCACGCTGCTACTACCGGTTTATCTGAATCCATCCTAATCGTTCTGTTGGCTGGTAGTAGATGCCTGATTGCGGTTGATCCGGCCCAGTGCCAGCAGGCAGATTGCCAGGACAACCCAGGCGATGAGCTGTGCCTGGCGGATGCCATTGGCGAGCAGGTGCTGTCCGCTCGCAAGGCTTCGAATATGAGTTGCGCGCCCACGCTGCTGGCAGTAAAAGCGAAGAAGTACGTCCCTGGCAGCCAGGATTGGATGCGTACCCCACCTGGCCAGAACAATGCCAGGATAACGAGGGCAGATATCGTTTCATAGATCTGGGTGGGGTGGCGTTTCGCTCCCCAGAGTTCAATTCCTACCGGCAGGTTGGTTGGAATACCGAAGGCATCTCCTGAGGCAAGGTGAGCGAGACCGAGCGCCACGGCCATCACTGCCAAAAGCGGCGTGAGCGCGTCCAGTGTGGGGAGCAAGAGCATATGCTTGCGGTTGGCATAAATCAGGGCTGCCAGCAGAGCGACAGCAGCTCCGCCGAGCGGGTCCAACAGTCCGGGGTTGAGAGAGATCAGGCTGCGCGGGCTGGCTGCAAAGGCTTCGGGGTACCTGGCGACATACACAAGGCGGGAACCAACCACCCCGGCTAGCAATGCAATCAAGGTCAGATTGGATAAGAGTGCTGGGTCGACCCCCCGCCGGGGTGCATGCCTCTCTGCCAGGTTGAGCCCTACCCACAGTCCGACCAGAAGTACGAATCCAGGCACCTGCAATGCCAGCGGTCCAACTTGGATGACAGGCAGCATCGCAGTCAGTCCTCCATCAATTGTTGGACCCTGGTACGCAGCAGTGCTTCGGACATCGGTCCCCCGATGACAACTTCCTGAATAATCCCATTGCGGTCGATGAAGAACGACGTCGGCAGAGAGCGGAGCTGGTAAAGTCGAGATACCTCGCCATCGGTGTCCAGCAGGATGGGGAAGTTCAACCCATATTGGTCCGCGAAATCGATCGCAGCCTGCCGGCTGTCCTGGTTCGTTGCATTGACTGCCAGTATCTCGAAACCCTGGTCTTTATATGCCTCATAAGCCTTCTGCATGGCGGGCATCTCTGCCCGGCAAGGAGGGCACCAGCTTGTCCACAGGTTTACAAGCACCGGACTGCCGCGCAAGTCTGAGAGGGTGATAATTTGCCCTTCAGGCGTGCTCAGGCTGAAATCAGGAGCCGCAAAGCCCTGCCGCGGGAGGGGGACTCTGCCGCTGGTTGTGCTGCCCGGTTCAGCCCTGCTGGCGTAGATCCAGGCAGCCCCGGCGACCAAAAGCAGAGCGGAGATGATATACCAGCGATTTCCTGTAAATATTGCCATAGACCAGCCCTTCATCTGCCTGTAGTTCGAAGGACCTCCATTTGAAGTTTATTAGGAAAGGAAATTACTGTCAAGTTTGGCTTGCTGATACGGCAGGGACGCCGATCGTCGCAAGTGCCGATATTGCCAAACAAGGTTATTCGATGATATGATCATTGGCTGGGTGAACATGATGATGACGAAACCTGTTAAGAACCAACGAAAGCTGGACGCTCGTCCGGTGATGTTAATGCTGATCTTGGTCTTGCTCTTGTCTGCCTGCCGCCGCGCACCCGAGCCGTCGCCGACTACAGCCCCAACCAGTACCGTAGCTGCCACAGACACACAGCAGCCGACTGAAGAGCCATCCGCTACACAGGCAGCGGCAACCCTTACTGCTACCCTTGGAGCAACCCCCTATCCGGCTGCAACCACTTCCCAGCCCTCCCCGGATATACCTGCGGATACCGCCTATCCAGGCCCGTCGACACCATTCCCTTCACCGACTTCCCCCTATCCCGGTCCGCCGACACCGTTCCCATCTCCAACCTCACCCTATCCAAGTCCGCCGACACCATTTCCTTCACCAACCTCACCCTACCCGGTGCCCAGTCCAGGGCTGCCGCTACCCGCCAGCCCTACGCCGTATCCACCACCCGGAAGCCGCCCGGGATACCCCGCCCCTGGGGTGACGCCGACTGGCATACCCGGCACACTGATCAGCCCATCGCCTCCCGTGGCAGGTCTGACCGGCACACCACAGCCAACACCTACCCAGGCTGTGGTACGCACCAGACTGAGGGCAACCGATCCGCGCACCTTCCAGATCGTCTCCGGGCAGCACCAACTGGTAGAGTTTTTTGCTTTCTGGGATCCGGTCAGCCGCAGCATGGCGCCGGTGGTACACGCTCTCGAAGACCGCTACCAGGGTAGCATACGCTTCGTCTACCTGGACATCGAAGACCCAGCCAACAGCCTGTTCCGCTCCTTGATCGGCAGCCGGCTGCCGCCGCTGTTCTATCTGCTGGATGAGCAGGGGAATGTGCTGGAGGAGTGGCGCGGGTACGTGACTGTTGAGGATTTCGAGCGCGCTTTCACCGCCATCAGCCCATAAGAAGCTATCGTTAAACCGGAATACGGCGGTCTCTCCTTCCGGTTGCTATTTTGCCCCAGACATCATAGACCTGCCACTGAATTGCGCATAGCATAAATAAATAGTTAGTGAGAATTGTGCCGCCCATCTACGATGATACCGGTTGGAATGGTATGATTTGTGAGACTTACCAGGAAAGGCAGCTATACCGTATGAAGAGCGTAAAATTTCTGTTCCTGATTTCGATAATTGCATTACTGCTGGCAGCTTGCTCGGGAGCCGGAGCGGGAGCGTGAGGGATCAGTTGTTGAATCAGCGCCTGCCCAGCCAATCACGGAAGCCCCATCCGCGAGCCTGCCAGACGCGCAGCCTCCGGCCTCGACAGTAGCGCCAGCTGAGACTGATAGCCAGGCTCAGCAGCCTGCAGCGCCGGTTGAAGCAGCAGCTCCGACAGGAGAATCCGCTGAGGCTGACTCAGCTCCGGCTTCTACCAGGCCAACCCCGCGTCCCGGGCTCGAAGCCACCAATCCAGGCGATGTAAGATTGGCATCCGACAGGGTGCAGCTGATCGAATTCTTTGCCTTTTGGTGACCGACATGCCGCAGGATGGCGCCCATCGTGCATGGGCTGGAAGCAGAATACTCGGACAGGATGAATTTCGTCTATCTGGATATCGATGACCCGGCGACCACGGCCTTCAAACAGGAGTTAGGCTATTTTGTCCAGCCCAATTTCTTCCTACTGGATGGGCAGGGCAATGTCTTGATGCAGTGGTATGGTCCGGTGAGCGAGGAGGAATTCATTCAGGCATTCGATTCTGCGCTTACGCAATAAACGCCGTGTATTAGAGATAAGCGAATAGGGAGTTGGTCATTAAACCCCAGGTCTCACTTCAAAGTGGATTGTCGGCATTCGTTCCCTGAAGCCGGCATATTCTCTTCCTGGACTTGACATGCGCTGAAATGGTGATATGATTATCCGTAACCCCTCCCCCATGGGGGGGGATAGTCCAGGAGCTTTTACCATGAAACACGAAAGTGCAATCCGCCGCTTGAAAACCGTAGAAGGTCATATCCGGGGTATCGAACGTATGGTCGAGCAGGAAGACTACTGCATCGACATTCTGCGCCAGATCCAGGCCGTTCAGGCTGCATTGAATAAGATAAGCACTGTGATCCTCGAAGAGCACCTGCACTCCTGCCTGATCACAGCCGTGCGCGGGGATGATCCGGATGAACGCGAGCGTGTGCTGAGAGAAATCACGGATGTATTCGAGACGGCCACCAAAGTATAGAACTCAGGTGCATATAGAACCTGATAAAAACATCTAACAAATTAAGGAGCGACCAATGACAACCGTAACCTATTCCATTCCAAATATTAATTGCGGGCACTGCGTACACACGATCCAGATGGAGGTAAGCGATCTGCAAGGGGTGACCTCAGTCACGGCAGATCAGGAATCCAGGACAGCCACGATCACATTTGCGCCACCTGCAACAGAACAGAGCATCCAGGCGCTGCTGGCTGAAATCAACTATCCGATCGCTGCATAAGGTACTCATTAGAGCCGGCAGGATCAATCTTTTGGGGTTGTGCACAGCTTCTCTGATCGTTTCGCACCCCAGCAAAATATACTGCGGAGCCCTCTATGTCCGATAGCAAACAGGTCACTCTCCCGGTTACGGGCATGACCTGTGCCAACTGTGTTGCTACAGTTGAGAGAAACCTGAAGAAAGTCGACGGCGTTCAAAGCGCGATGGTCAACCTGTCCTCGGAGCGAGCCACGGTTGAATACGATCCCGATCTGGCTGGCATAGGGGACTTGATCGCCCGCATCCAGCGAGCTGGCTACGATATCGCTTCCGGCGAAGCGGACATCCTGGTGCGCCGGATGAGCGATGATAACGATGCCCGCCGCCTGGAGAAGCTGTTGGGCGGGATTTAGGGTGTCCTCAGCGCCCAAGTCAGCTATGCTACGGAACACGCCCGGGTGAAATACATCCCCACGGCGGTCAGCCAGGCAGAGCTGCGCAAGGCGATCTCTTCCGCCGGTTTCGAGGCGGTTGAGACGGGTGGCGATGCGGAAGATGCTGAGCAGATAGCACGCGAAGCTGAAATCGCCGAACAGCGCCGCCTCCTTACCATCGGGCTGATTTTCACCATCCCGCTATTCCTGTTCTCCATGGCACGCGACCTCGGGCTGCTCGGTATGTGGTCGCACGCACCCTGGACAAACTGGATGATGCTCGCCCTGGCGACGCCGGTGCAGTTCTATGTGGGCTGGCAGTACTACGTCGGAGCGTATAAATCGCTGCGCAATGGTTCGGCCAATATGGATGTGCTGATCGCGATGGGTTCATCGGCTGCCTATTTCTACTCTCTGGCAGTTGTATTGGGCTTGATCTCCGGGCATGTCTATTTCGAGACTGCTGCGGTGATCATCACCCTGATCAAGCTGGGTAAATACCTGGAAGCGCGCGCCAAAGGTCGCACGAGCGATGCGATCAAGAAGCTGATGGGTCTGCGCGCGAAAGACAGCGCGCGTGATCCGGGACGACCAGGAACTGGATATACCGGTGGATGACGTCTCGGTAGGCGATGTCGTGCTTGTCAGGCCTGGCGAGAAGATCCCCGTCGATGGCGTGGTGATCGAGGGTCACTCATCCGTTGACGAGTCGATGCTGACCGGTGAATCGCTGCCGGTAGAAAAAGGACCCGGGGATGCGGTCATCGGAGCGACGCTGAACAAACTGGGGATGATCAAGTTCGAGGCTACAAAAGTCGGCAAAGAGACTGCCCTGGCACAGATCATCCGCCTGGTGGAGGAAGCGCAAGGTAGCAAGGCCCCGATCCAGAAGCTGGCTGACCGGGTATCTGCCGTCTTTGTCCCCGCTGTGATCGCCATCGCGGCGGCTACCTTCCTGGTTTGGTACTTCCTCATCCCACTCCCACCGGATTCTGATGTCAGCCTGTTCACCCGTGCGCTGATCAATATGGTTGCCGTGCTGGTCATCGCCTGTCCCTGTGCGATGGGACTTGCTACCCCGACTGCGGTCATGGTTGGTACGGGGCGCGGGGCGGAGATGGGCATCTTATTCCGCTCGGGAGAAGCCTTGGAACGCGCCGGAGGGCTGGATTCGATTATCCTTGATAAGACCGGGACTATCACCCGCGGGCAGCCATCCGTGACGGATATCTTCACCCGGTATAAATTATCCGCGGCAGGCAGCCAGGCGAATGGCATATCAGACGAAGAGCTGCTGCGTCTGGCAGCTTCAGTCGAGAAAGGCTCTGAGCACCCCCTGGGCGAGGCGATCCTGGCTGAAGCCGGGGACCTCGAGCTCAAGCTGGGCGAACCGCATAAATTCCAGGCCATCGTCGGTCAGGGTGTCGGTGCGGAGGTCGAGGGGCGTGCAGTGCTGATCGGAAACCAGCGCATGATGCTGGCGAGTGGAATGCAGCTGAATGGTTTCGAGAGCACCGTTGATCGCTTGCAGTCAGAAGCCAAGACTGCCATGCTTGTCGCGGTCGATGGTCAGGTCGAGGGCGTGATCGCGGTTGCGGATACGATTAAAGAAGGCTCGAAAGAAGCCATACAGGAGCTGCGCCGGATGGGCTTGCAGGTGGGAATGATCACCGGAGATAACCAGGCGACCGCCGAGGCAATTGCCTCTAGCGTCCAGATCGATCGAGTGCTGGCGGATGTGCTCCCGGGAGATAAAGCCATACAGGTTATGAAGATGCAAGAGCAGGGAGCCGTGGTGGCGATGGTCGGAGATGGGATCAACGACGCGCCTGCGCTGGCACAGGCAGACGTCGGTATAGCTATCGGGTCCGGCACCGATGTTGCTATGGCTGCTGCACCGATTACATTGATCAGTGGAGATCTGCGCGCTGTCCCGCGTGCGATTTCGCTCTCGCGCAGGAGCGTACGTACAATTAAGCAGAACCTGTTTTGGGCATTCATCTACAATATCCTGCTGATCCCAGCTGCGGCTGCTGGTCTGTTAAACCCGATGCTGGCAGCCGGCGCAATGGCGTTCAGCTCGGTCTTCGTCGTCAGCAACAGCCTGCGCCTGCGCAAAGCCAGGTTATAAACTCTGCTGCGCGCGGGAAGGCTATCTTCTATTGACCCTTCTATCAATCCCGGTTATGCTTGGTTTTGGGCAGATTCCGAATGAATATGGGTCCTGTTAGACCGAATATGAAAACCAATCCTTATTACTCTAGGCGTGATTTTTTAAAGCTGGCGGCGGTCGGAGTTGGCTCGCTGGGACTCAATCCCTTGGCACGCCTGTTTCAAGCACCTGATTTTCCTATTCATGACCGTCTGGGTAGGGCGTTCACCAAAGTCGAGATCAAAGCACGCCCTGATATCGATTCGGAAACCGTTGGCGTGCTGTACGATGATGCTGTTGTTCCCTGGCTGCATGAGGTGGTCGGCAGCCATCCCTTCCGCTATAGGCAGCGCTGGGTCGAGACGCCTGACGGGTATATCTGGTCGTCTGACCTGCAGCCGGTGCGCAATCTTCTGAACGATCCGCTCAAGACGCTGCCGGTAACCAGCCTGGGTGAAGGCATGTGGGTTGAAGTCAGTGTGCCGTATGTTGACATACTGCTGGATCACAAACCGAAAAGCCCCGGTCTCAAGAACCGTATGGAAGCCGGCATGCCGCTGCGGCTTTATTACAGCCAGATCCTGTGGGTAGATCAGATCAAGGAAGACGAGCAAGGAACTGTGTGGTACCGCGTCAATGAGCGATATGGCTATGGTGACCTGATGTGGGCGCGGGCGGATTCTTTCCGACCGATGACTGTTGAAGAGATGTCCCCGATCAGCCCGGACGTGGAGGATAAACGGGTGGTGATCAACGTCGACGAAAAGCTGCAAACATTATCTTGCTTCGAAGGCAGCCGTGAAGTATATTACTGCCGCATATCTGCAGGCAAGAAATACGACGCCGAAGGCACTTTCCTGGGTCATTCATCGACGCCCACCGGCACCTTGAATATCTGGCGCAAGCTGGTATCCACGCACATGAGCGGTGGAACGACAGGAGCCGGTTACGACCTGCCTGGGATTGGATGGACATGCCTGTTTACCTCCAATGGCGTTGCCACCCACTCAACTTTCTGGCACAACAATTTCGGCGGCGAGCTGATGTCACATGGCTGCATCAACGCCGCACCTCAGGATGCACGCTGGATTTTTCGCTGGACAAATCCCCCGGTGACCTATGACCCAGGTGATCTGTACAGTAAGGATGCGGAGATGCCTCCTACTAAGATTACAGTTCTCGAATCATAAGGGAGACTGAGCATTTATGTCGTTTGCGAATATCGGACTAGGGCTGGCATTCCTTGCCGGGTTGGCCTCCTTCCTCTCACCGTGTGTGTTTTCACTCGTGCCTGCCTATGTTGGCTATCTCGGCGGGCGCTCGATCGCCTCGGCGCAGGGGGATGCAAGGTCAGACCGCTGGACAGCTTTCTCACATGGGGTGGCATTCGTCTTAGGGTTCAGCGTGATATTCATCTCACTGGGTGTCGCCGCTTCGGCGATCGGTGGGCTGCTGTATGACGCCAGAGACTGGATTGCCAAGATCGGTGGTGTCGTGGTAGTTATCTTCGGCCTGCACCTGACCGGTATTATCCGCATCCCGTTCCTGGAATACGACCTGCGTCCCCAGTCGACCCCCGATCGCAACCGGGGGTATCTCGCCTCTGCCATGATGGGCGTTTTTTTCTCAGCCGGCTGGTCGCCATGCGTCGGACCGGTACTGGGAGCTATCCTGACTCTGGCGATCAATGGTGGGTCGATCTCCCAGGGAGTCAGCCTGCTGACAGCTTATTCTCTTGGTCTGGCGATACCGTTTCTGGTGGCAGCCCTGGCGATCGGATGGGTGACGACCATTCTCAGGCGCTACGGAAAGGTGATGCGCTACGTGGAGATCGCCATGGGAATCCTGTTGATCGGGGTTGGTGTGATGCTCTTCATGGGCACCTTCGAACAGCTTGCCCGTTTTGGTTTCTTCGTCGATTTCGGATTATGATGGTAGATGGAAGCTTACCCCAGAAGTAATGCGCTGCTGGTACTTGGGGTCGCCCTGCTGCTTGGTCTGGCAGTGGGGGTCGCCTATGTTTACGGGTTTGGCAGTGCCGGGAGCGGCGATAAGATACCGGACACTGCCCAGGTAGGCGCTCCAGCACCGGATTTCGAGCTCGAGACGCTGACCGGTGAAACCATCCGTCTGAGCGATCTGCAAGGCAAACCAGTTCTGGTAAACTTTTGGGCAACGTGGTGCGCGCCATGTGTGCTTGAAATGCCGAATTTCCAGAAGTATTACGAAAACCATCCGGGGCAGTTCGAGGTTCTGGCGATTAATTACGATGAATCGAAGGACGATGTAGCAGAGTTTATCCGCGATATGGGCGTGACATTTCCGGTCTTGTTCGATACAGATTTTAAAGTGCACGGGGTATATCGCTTTCCGGGCTACCCCACTTCGTATATCATTGATAGGTTGGGTGTGGTTCGCTTTCAGCATGTTGGGTTGATGGATGAGAGCACACTAGAGAAATACCTGACAGAGGTGGGGGCGCTGCAGTGATCACAGTTACCCTTTATACCCGTTCAGACTGCCATCTTTGTGAGCAAGCCGAAGCAGACTTGCAGGAGCTTCAATCCACGCTGCCCCACCGGCTGAACCTCGTTGATGTCGACAGCACCCCAGAGCTGCAAGAGCGCTTTGGCTTCGAGGTGCCGGTGGTAGACGTTGGTCCTTACCGGCTGCGTGCGCCGTTTGGCATTCAGGAACTTCAGATGACCCTCGGTGCTGCGCGGGACCGGGAACAGCAGATCGATGAGCTGGACCGGCAGGCGGATAGCGGCCTATCGATGACCTGGAGCGGCGCGGACCGCTTCACCTATTGGTTCTCTCGCCATTACGTAGCAGTAATTAACATTATCGTCATTATCTATCTGGGGCTGCCCGTCCTGGCTCCGGTATTGATGAAGGCTGGGATCGAAGTCTCCGGCGAGGTTGATCTACCGTGGTTATGGTCTGGTATGCCACCAGCTTGCCTTCCGTTCTTTCTTCATCTTCGGCGAGCAGGCGGCCTATCCACGCGAGGCAGCTGACGTACAGAACCTGGTTACCTATGCCCAGGCGACAGGGATGAGCGAGGCGAGCACTGCTGAGAACCTCATGCTGGCGCGTACGTTTGTCGGTAATGATATCGTGGGCTACAAGGTCGCCCTCTGCCAGCGCGATATGGGCATCTATTTTGGGATCTTCGCCTTCGGTCTGCTGTTTGGGTTGACCCGCTGGCGGTTGCCAGGACTGCCCTGGTATCTATGGCTGCTGCTCGGTATCCTGCCGATCGCGCTTGACGGTGTCAGCCAGCTGCTCAGCCAGCCTCCAATGAGTTTCCTGCCTTTCCGGGAGAGCACACCGTTCTTGCGGAGCTTGACCGGCTTCCTGTTCGGATTCACGACTGCCTGGTTTGGCTACCCGCTGGTCGAGGAGACCATGTCAGAGTCGCGCCAGATCTTATCCCGCAAGAAAGAGCGCATCCAGCGCCATCAACCCGCCTCAGCCGAACTATCCAAAGCTGATTGACCTGCCCTTCTGAATGTCTTTCCACCAACCCGATACCGTTCGCTACTACACATTCGACCTGCTTGAAGATGCCGGTGTTAATCATGCCGTTTTCAGCCGCGTTGGCGGCGTCAGTCCTTCGCCCTGGGAATCGCTCAATGTCGGCGGCACGGTAGGCGACGATCCACAGCGTGTCAGGCAAAACCGTTTGAAGACAGTCCGGGCACTGGGTCGCTCTCTGGAGAGTGTTCATGATGTCTGGCAGGTGCACAGCGCCGAGGTCGTGCGGGCGGATAGCCCGCGCCCCCCTGACCAGAGTTACGTTCAGGCGGATATCTTGCTTACCGATCGTCCCGAGGTCACCCTGTACATGCGTTTTGCAGATTGTGTCCCGATACTGCTGTACGACCCGCGGCGGCGGGTTGTGGGGCTGGTGCATGCCGGCTGGCTGGGGACCGTCCGCAAGGCGGTGCCAGCGGCCATTCAGGCGATGCAGGACGAATATAGCACAAATCCAGGTGACATTCAGGCCGGGATAGGTCCATCGATCGGTGCCCACCATTACGAAGTCGGGCAAGATGTCGTCGAACGTGTTCAGGAAACCTTTGGAAGGGATGCACAAAGTCTGCTGCCGGAGTACAATGGTAGGGTGCATTTCGATTTATGGTCATCCAACCGGCTGCTCCTGGAGAAGGGTGGGGTGCGCAGGATCGAAATGTCAGAGATCTGTACCGCCTGCCATCTGGAAGATTGGTTTTCGCACCGCGGTGAAGGAGGGCGTACAGGCCGGTTCGGAGCGTTAATTAACCTATAAGCGCAGGCAGATCATGCGTATACCCCAGGAAATAAGTACAATCAAAACAAACTATGAGCGGGTGATTGAGCGCATCCAGGTGGCGGCATTGCGCGCCGGACGCGACCTGGGAACTATCCGTCTGGTTGTTGTGACCAAGGGTCAGGCGATCGATAAGCTGCGCCAGGCGCTTGGAGCAGGAGCGTCGAGGCTGGGCGAGAATTATGTCGAAGAGGCGCTTGAAAAAATAGTCCTGCTGGCGCAGAATAAGGTAGAATGGCATATGATCGGCCACATCCAAAGCCGGAAAGCACGCCTGGTGGCAGAGAATTTCGATTTCGTCCATTCTCTGGACAGCTACAAGCTGGCTGTACGCCTGGACCGCTTCGCAGGAGAGGCAGACCGCCGTCTTCCGGTATTACTGGAGTGCAACGTAAGCGGTGAGGGCAGTAAATTCGGCTTTCCAGCCTGGGAAATAGACCAGCGGGCGCAGCTTGCTGCTGCAGCCAGCCAGATTGCCGAACTGCCACACCTTTCCTTGAAGGGATTGATGTGCATGCCGCCGTACTTCGATGATCCGGAAGATGCCCGTCCATACTTCCAACGTCTGGTCTACCTGCGGGAATATCTTTGCCAACAGCTGCCAGAGGTATCCTGGGGTGAGTTATCGATGGGCATGAGCGGAGATTACGAGGTGGCGGTCCAGGAAGGAGCCACCCTGCTGCGCATTGGGCAGGCGATCATGGGTCTGCGTCCAGGTTAGCCTCACGAAGGAGAATTCCATGGAAGTACTGGTCTACCTGATCAATTTGCTGGCGCGATTGCTCACACTATTGGTCCTTGCCCAGGCGATCATGTCTTATTTCGTGTCACCATACCATCCTATCCGGCAGGCGGTAGACAGGCTGCTTGAGCCAATATATGCACCGATACGCAGGATCTTGCCTCAGACCGGGATGATCGACTTCAGCCCGCTGGTTTTGATCATCCTGGTACAGGTTGTCGCCTGGCTGTTGGTGAGCGTATTGGTGTCGTTCTGAGAGGCGGGGCAAGCATGGCTAACCGTAAATATCACCTGCATAATGGTCAAAAAGGCTCGGCGCTGGCCGTCAGGGTAACTCCCCGGGCGAGCCGCAACGAGATCTCAGGTATTTTAGACGATGGAACGGTGAAGATCCGCCTTACGGCACCGCCGGTGGAAGGCAAGGCGAACGCAGCGTTGGTTGATTTTTTATCCGCATTGTTAGGAGTGCCAAAATCAAGTATCGAGGTCGTGGCAGGTAAAACCGGTCGTGACAAGCTTATCTCCATCCTAGATATGGATGCCGAGACCGTTCACCAGCACATCATTCGCAATCTGGCGTGACTTCAGGATACGACTTACCGTCGCTCCAGTCCTCACAGAACGACCAATCTAATCCCGTATCGAGGTTGTTTGGATAGCTATTACTTAGATGAAGGTAACATGTCCGGAACGGGCAGCCTTATTCCGGCTGCTGCCAGATGCCACAACGTGCTGTATGCGGCATCCTGGATTTCCCCCTGATTGTTGTAGAGCAAATTATATAGCGGTATGACTGCCAGTTTGTCTCCGAACATTCGCAAATAATCCATCGCCGCAAGAGTTTGCTCTGCCGAACCTTCCTGCAGACCCCTGATGAGCAGTTCTTCCGCTGGTCTACCAGGTGAGACGCCGATCCCTAATCCCCCGGCAAATTCGATCAGCCAGGCCGTCTCTGTTAGGGGTGGATGAGGTTGCGGCAGGTATGGATTTGGAAGCTCTAAGGTTTCGAGCGCCTGCGTCGCGGCGTTTTTTACCAGCCACTCCTCTTCTTCGATCTGGATTTTCTGCAATGTCTCCACTGCCCAGGGCTGGTTGACGCGCTGCAATCCATAGATCACAGCCCGGCGGACCATGATATCCTCGATGGCTGTCCCTTCACGCAGGGTCGGGTAGCCTTCTTCGGGGTGGTTGGCGAGCGCCTCGGCAGCGGCTCTTCGCAGCTCATCATTGGGACTGACGAGAGCGTCGGCGAGATATTCCAGCGCCGGTCGATTGCCAATCGCGGCCAGGGCCAGGCTGGCAGCCCGGCGAACGTTCGGAGCCGGATCGTAGAGCAGATTGTTCAGGTCTGTAACCAGCCGATCTACCGTGCTCTTTTCTGCAGCGATTTTTTCATCATAGAAAAGACCGGCTCCCAGTGCAGCAACCTGGCGTTGGTCTGATGTTGAGGAATTACACAGCTGGTGGAGTAAAGCCTGGACGCCGCCTGTTCCTGAGAGGGCTACCACGGCCACCAAACGGGTACGTAGTGCCAGCGGTTGGTTAGCATCCTGAAGCAGCGCAGCCAGCTTTCGCATCAGCATGGGTCGCCAGGAGACACTGGCCGGTGCGTTCCACAGCAAACGCGCTGCGGTGAGTATGTGCTGGTGCAGTGGTGCCTGGTCTCTGGCGAGCAGGTTCTCGATCACTTTTGATACCGGGTTCCCGCATGCGAGCGCGAACGCAGCCGCCTGTGTGCGTAAATCCCAACCGGGCTTCTCGTACCATTCTTTCCCTGAGAGCAGGCTGTCCACTCCGGACAGTTCGCTCAGAGCGTAACCCGCCAGATAACTGCAGACTGCTGTGTGATGGAAACGCAAACGGCCCCCGGAGCACGGAACCAATAACCCATTTTCCTGCAGCAGCGGCAGGGCCGGGGCAACTTTGACGCGTTTTAGTCCCTTCAACGCATCCGGCAGCGTGTCATCGTACTCCTGCGGTATAGTATCCTGGTCGCCTATGTCAAGAGCTGCTGGCTCATCTGCCAGATCTTCAATCTCTAGCTGTGCAGCAGGTAATTTTCTTGGCAAGGCACCCAGCTTCTCTTGAGACAAAGCCGGTGTGCCGGTGATCAGCGCCTGCAGAGCGATCTTCTCCAAAGCAGGGCGTGCCTGGTGGTCGGGCTGCAAGTTCCTGTCATAGACCATCCGTCGCAGGTACGCTTCCATGGCATCCGCGAGGGACGGTCCAAGCTGGTCTCCAGCGTATGCAGCCCAGGTCTTCAGCGCAATTTCAAGTGGCAAGGCGGGTGCATTGGTGCCGATCAGCCAGGCGTTGATCAGGGCGGGTTCCGCGCCCTGGCTGCTTTCAAGCTGTGCGGGGACGATCGACTGCCAGGCATCGCTCCAGCGTTGTACAAATGCAGCCCGTTCGGGGCGATCCCATCCGGCGACTGCCAGCGGTACAAATCCCAGCCTGGCCAGCCCGTCATAATACTCAAGCGAAGCGCTCGCCACAATGCGTAAAGCCGGATATCTCTCCTTCAGGAGCTCCAAGTATGCGACCACCTCATCCACATCAACCGGCACCAGCTCATCGAGCCCGTCCAGGATGAGCAGGGCTCTGCCATTGGAAAGTGCTCCTTCCAGAAAATCTTTAAGCCTGGTCTTTGCCTTGGCTGCCGTGGATATACCCAGACCAGCAACCAGCGTATTGACTGGGTCTTCCGTGTCAGCGAGCGGCAGCAGGATATCCGTGACATGCAGCAGCAGCGGTGTGAGCTGCTCCAAGCCTGCCGGGCAGTTGTTCACGGCGGGCGATCTGGCAGGCGAGATGCGCCAGGCAGACAGTTTTTCCACTGCCTGGCTGCCCGACGACGACCAGACCGGGGACGTTTTGCAATGCCTCCGCCGCGGTGATCACGGGTGCCCTGTAGCGCGCGGCCAGCTCAGGGACATCCGGGAGGTAGGGCAGGATGAATTGGGTAACGTCAACCGAGGGTGGAGGGTCCCCTGGAATGACAGGCGGAGGCGGCGCAAGCAGCTTCGGCGCGACCAGCAAATCGTCTAAAGGGAACAGCGGTGCGGCGATGTGCATGGACTGCGCCCGGCGCAGCGCTTCGTTGCGCAAACGTACATCTGCTCCGGATACTGCGCTCTGACGGGCAGTGCCCAGCCAGCCTCGAAAATTCTGCAGCATCCGGGCAAACCCCGGCCGCAGACGTCCCAGCAGCCACATGAGCAGGAAGCCTGCCAGGAAACCAATCCAGAAAGAGTTCCGGTCTATTGCAAGATTACGCAGGAAATTCATCTTTAGCCTGCATATAGGATTCGACCGCAGGTATCGCAGCGGGTGATCTGAGAAGGCGAGCGTGAGGCATGCAGCAGTGCCGAGCTGAGGGTCGATCCGCACGCAGCGCAGTGGATATCACTGACCCTGGCGACCGCGATCCCGCGCCGCTGCTGGCGGAGCCGGTTGTATAGATCAAGGTCTGACTTCAGGATCGTTACTGCGGCAGCTTCCCGTTCGGATCGCTGCCGGCTGGCATTCTCTTGAAGCTCCGACCGCTCGTGGGATAGTTCTTCATGCAGTGTCTGGATGCGCTGGCGTTCATCATCCAGGCGCTGGGCAGCCTCTGCATCCTTCGCCTGTGCCTCCTCTTGGATTATCATCGCCTCCAGCTGTCTGTCTTCCAGAACCGCCAGGTAGCGCTTCAGGGCTGCCGATTCATTCTGCAGGTCTTGAAGCTCTTTCGGGTTGCGTACTTTACCGCCGTAAAGCGTCGCTTCGGTTTGCTCGATCTTCAGCCTCTGCGCTTTGACATCCTGTTCTGTACGCTGCAGCTCGGCGGTCACCTGGTCGAGATACTCGGCAGCTGCTGCGAACTGCTTTTCGGCCAGCTTCAGCTGGCGCTGATCGCTCAAGGCAAGCTCGATCTCCTCCAGGCGAGTTTGGATCGCATCGAGCTGGCTGTCGAGCTGCTGCAGGCGGAATAGTTTAAACGTGTCGCTCATCTGTTTTGATTATATGGTCGGTCATGGAATAAGGCAAGGGATAAGACACCGCTATCGTGCCTTCGTTCCCTTACGGATTTGTCAAGGTGTCTTGCCCATTTTGGGGATGGATATAAAATAGAGGTATGCCATTTCGCCGCATGCCGTGGTTGGCGTGGGTCGCAGTTTTATCGTTCTTGCTCGCTGTCAGCCTTCCTTATTTATATGCTCTGGTCGTATCCGGAGATCGCTACGCATTCAGCGGGTTGCTGTTCAACCCCCTGGATGGTAATACCTATCTGGCAAAAATGTACCAGGGGTTCGAAGGCTCGTGGCAGTTCCGGCTGCCATACACAAGCGAGCCCGGGCAAGGTGCATATTTATTCCTGTACTATCTATTCCTCGGACATGCCGCCAGGCTACTCGGTGCTCCGATGATCCTGATCTACCACCTCGCCAGGCTTGCAGGCGTACTATTCCTGATCTATGCCCTTTACCGTTTCTATGCAGCCATCCTGGATGAAGCGCGTCTGGTCTGGCTGGCATTCGGGCTGGCGCTGTTGGGGGGCGGGATCGGCTGGCTGGCGCTTCCAACCGGGGCTGTGACGGCGGATTTTTGGGTGGCAGAGGCCTATCCATTCCTGTCCGCTTATGCAAACCCGCACTTCCCACTTTCCCTCGGTCTGCTGCTTTGGGTGCTGACCCCTCCTGAAGAAGCTATGTCAGCTGCTGCGCCGGTGAGTACCCGAGATCATCTGCTTCACGACTGGAGGATTGCCCCTCTTGTAATACTCCTGGCGCTGACGTCACCTTTCGCAATTGTGATCGCTGCCCTGGTTTTAGGGGCAGCATGGATACTCGATTACCTGCTCAATGACAGCGTGAGCAGCGCTGCCGGGCGCATCTATATGAGTCGACTGGTCTGGACGGCTGCGGTCGGAGCACCGATCTTGATCTACGATCAGTGGGCGACAATGCGCAGCCCGCAGCTCAGTGCCTGGAACGCCCAGAATGTGACGCCTGCGCCCGCGTTATGGGATTTTCTGCTATCATTCTCACCTTTATTGATCCTGGCAGTGCTGGCGGTTTGGCGGCTGCTGAAAGACCGGCAGGCTGGAAGAACTGCCTCCTTGGGCGCATGGCTGGTTCCCTTGGTGTGGGTTTTCCTGGCTATCCTGCTGCTCTATACACCGCTCAACCTGCAGAGACGTTTCATCTTGGGGTTATATGCGCCGCTTTGCGCATTGGCGGTTTCGGGAGCTGCCTGGCTGGCAGCCGGGCACAAGAGCCGCTTCCGGTTGATCGCATTCGTCCTCTTCGTCCTGGTGCTGCCCACCAATCTGCTTGTGCTCCTGGCGGCGCAGCATGGCATCCAGACGCACGATCCGCTGCTGTATCTGCACGCAGATGAAGCCGCGGCAATGCAGTGGCTGCGCCATCAGGGTGATGCGGATGCGTTGGTCTTAGCTTCTCCGCGCACCGGTTTGCTCATTCCGGCTTACACCGGATTGCGAGTCATCTATGGTCATCCGTATGAGACTGTTGACGCGGAGAACAAAAAACAGGCGGTTGAGGACTTCTATAGTGGACGCTGGGACGATCTCCAAAAACAGGACTACCTCCTCGAGCAGGAGGTTGATTATATCTACCTCGGTCCGCAGGAACGCTTACTGGGCACATTCACCGTGTTCCCTGCTGCCGTATCTATATATCAATCCGGTAGTGTGACAATATACGCCGTTCAGCCAGAGCAGGGTGCCGCAACCTGGCCGGCAGTCTTGCCTGGCACAGCTCAGGTGGTCTGGTGAAAATGCCTGGCTCCTCTTTGGCAGTCCCTTTTCTGACCTTGACTTCAGCCGGGGGCAGGTCCAAGCTGCTGGGATTGCTCTGGCAGCTCTTGCCGTTGCTGCTGCCGGTATGCCTGCTGCTGCCTGCCCTGGGCAGCTTCCCGTACCCCTCACCAGAAGCGGCTTATTCCGACCTGACAATCACCCATTACCCAAATGCTATCTACCTGCGTGAGGCGCTGCTTACTTATCGCAGCCTGCCGCTCTGGTCGCCGACCATCTTGAGCGGATATCCTTTCGCTGCCAACCCCTTATCCGGGTTATGGTATCCCGGCGGGTGGCTTGCATTGGTGCTGCCGCTGCCGCTGGGGTTCAACCTGCTGGTCGGGCTGCATCTCTTGTGGGGTGGGGTTGGCTTATATTTGTTCTTGCGTGCGGTCGGCATTAAGACACCTGCGGCGCTGCTTGCAGCCCTGGCATTCGAAAGCATGCCGAAGGTGTTTGCCCACTACGGTGCCGGGCATATTACCCTCATCTATGCCCTCTCTTGGACGCCCTGGCTGCTGCTGGCTAGCGAGCGTGGCTATCGATCGTATGGTTCATCCCGATTCTGGTGGTCTGCCAGGCAGGTATTACCGGCTGTCATCCTGGCGCTGATACTGTTGGCTGACGTGCGCTGGGGCGCTTACGCTGCCCTGCTTTGGTGGGGATATGCGTTTTGGCGCCACAGGCAGGCAATTGATGCTGACCAGGAGGGTAGTACAAAACCGTGGCGCGGCATTTAGCATTGGTAAGCAGATCTCGCTGCTGCTGCAGCAGACGATCCTGGCGCTGCTGCTGGCGGCTCCGCTGCTACTGCCGCTGATCGAATACACGGCTCTCTCGACCCGCCGCAGCCTGGCGGCGCAGGACGTGATGGAATACTCGCTGCCGCCGCTGCGCTTGCTTGGGCTGTTCTTCCCCGATCTGGGTGGCTTTCATGAATGGATCATCTATCCAGGCTGGGTGGTGCTCCTGCTGGCCTGCCTGGCTGTCTTATGGGGACGCACGCGTAAGAGCGCCGGATTTTGGATCTGGGTGGCTATCTTGAGCCTGGTCTATGCTCTCGGCGAAAATCTACCGCTGCTGCCGCTTCTGGCGAGCATACCGGGTTTTGATCTGCTGCGAGTGCCTCCCCGGTCGTTGTTCCTGTTCGGGATGGCGCTTGCCATCCTGGCAGGCTGCGGTCTGGATGCCCTGTCAGGCGGCGTCCAACACGAGGAGCGTCGACGTGCCAACCTATTGTTTGTATTCCTGCTCGCATTCTGCGCTTCGCTCACCGTGTTGGCTGCCTGGGCGGGTGGCGGTCTGCCCATCAACTATGTCTGGGGGATGTCAGCCCTGCTGGCAGCAGCCGGATGGCTCTGGCTCATCCTGGGAAGCGGGTTGAGTTCGGCATGGGCTCTGCTTGGGCTGCTGGCGTTGTGCGTGGTGGATCTAGGCGGTGTAAATCTGTCCTTGTTCGCTCCAAGACCGGTCGATAGCGTGCTCTCACAGGCGTCTGAAGTAGTGGAATTCCTTTCGGACCAGCCCGGCAGCTTCCGGGTGTATTCCCCCTCCTTCAGCCTGCCCCAGCAGAGTGCCGTCCGTGGAGGTTTATCCCTGGCGGATGGCGTCGATCCAATGCAGCTCGCCTCCTATTCTAGCTATATGGAAGCTGCCAGCGGGGTGCCATCCAGCGGGTACAGTGTCGCCTTGCCGCCCATCGAGGCTGGCACTCCATCCACAGCTAACGCCGGTTACCTGCCGCGCCCGGACCTGCTGGGTCTGCTGAGCGTGCGCTACCTGGCAGCAGAGTTCGATCTGGCTGCCCCAAGATTGTCATTCGTTGACCGGTTTGGCTCAACTCGTGTCTATGAAAACATCGCTGCTCGGCCGCCAGCCTGGGTGCAGCCAACTGTGGGTTTGACTGAAGAGTATGCCGCGGTTGATGCGTACCGGTGGGAGCCGAACCGCATCGTCCTCCAAGCTTCCGGTCCGGGCATGCTGGTGCTTGCGGAGATCGATTATCCCGGCTGGCAGGTATGGGTAGATGGAGAACGGAAAGCGCTTCAGACTACCGCCTCGATCTTGCGAGCGGTCAGTCTACCGCCGGGTGAGCACACAGTCAGCTTCCTGTTCCGCCCGCTCAGCGTCTACCTAGGGTTCGGGCTGGCTGTCCTTGGCATAATACTTATACTCACCAGCAGCTTCCGTTCAGTCAGGACGAGCACGCATGGTTGAGCAAGGTCACTTGAGCTCGGCTCTACCGCGCCAGGGTGCAATGCAGGCTGGGAGACGCTGGGCGCTGGGCTTCGCAGCCCTGGTAATGCTGCTGACCAGCCTGCCATACCTGCTGGGCTTCGCCTCGCAGGGGCAGGATTGGCGCTTCACCGGCTTCGTCTTCGGAGTCGAGGATGGCAACTCTTATATTGCCAAGATGCAGGCAGGTGCAGCCGGTGCCTGGCTTTTCCGCACTCCATACACCGCCGCTCCCCAGCAGGGAGTGGTGGCTTACTTACCCTTTATCTTGTTGGGCAAGTTGGTCGCTCCACCATACCTGCATGAAAAGCTGGTGCTCTTGTTCCACGCCTTCCGTATCGCGGCGGGCATGCTGGCAGTCCTGGCAACTTATGATTTCATCGCTTATTTCATCTCTGGAGAGCGTGAGCGGCGATATGGTCTGATCCTGGCTGTGCTTGGAGGTGGTCTCGGATGGATGCTGCTGCTCATGGGGTTGAATTCCTGGCTAGGCTCCATGCCGCTGGAGTTCTATTCGCCGGAAACTTTCGGTTTTCTGGAAATTTTCGGTTTGCCACATCTGGCATTGGCAAGGGCTGCTATGTTGTGGGGGCTGCTGATCTATCTGCGCTCTACCCGTGCAGGCGCACACGCATCCCTGAAAGCCGCTGCCGGTCTGGGCTTGCTGTGGCTGCTGGCAGCGCTGTGCCAGCCGCTGACAGCCCTCTGCCTGGGAGCTGTGTTTGGTCTCCACCTCTCCGCTCTGGGAGCTGTCAATCTGGTAAGAGCTCCTCAGGAACGCAGCGCCGGATGGGTAGCTTGGCGGGTCAGGTTCAAATTCGTACTCCTGGCATTCATCATCCCGGCACCCTTCCTCCTATACAGCACCATCGCATTCAGCACCGATCCTTTTTTGAAAGACTGGACCGCCCAGAATCTGATCCTCTCGCCACCCCTGCCACATTATCTGCTGGCATACGGCTTGGTGCTGCCGTTTGCTGTTCTGGGTGCGCGCAATCTGCTGCGCCAGAACGCTGTCGAAGGCTGGCTTCTGGTTGCCTGGACCCTGGCAGCGCCAGTGCTGGCTTATGCGCCGGTCAACATTCAACGACGGCTGCTGGAGGGAGTTTGGATTGCATTGGTTGTCCTTGCGTTGAGCTCATTACGCACAGAGAGCCAGCCTGGTGTGCGTTGGCGGATGTTCCTGTATACCACGCTGCTCGCCTTCCCATCCACCTTCATCCTGCTGGCCGGAAGTCTCATTGCTGTCACACAACCTGGCGAGCCAATCTATCGAGATGCAGCAGAAGTGCGGGTGTTCGAACACCTGGCAGCCATATCTAATCCCTGGTCGGTGGTCATGACCAGCTATGTGACCGGCAACGCGCTGCCAGCCTGGGCGCCAATGCGTGTCGTCATCGGTCACGGTCCAGAGAGCTCCGGGCTGGAACAGATGCAAAGCAGCGTACAGCAGTTCTACAATTCCAGCACACGAGATGATGAAAGACAGAGTCTGGTGGAGGATCTGACCGTAGATTATATATTCCATGGACCGCAGGAACAGATGCTGGGAAGTTGGGAGCCTGGAGAATCCAGCCAGGTAGAAGAAATTTACCGGCAGGAACCATATGCAGTCTATGCGCTGGTGGAATAACTCAGGATCAGTACATAAATGAGCGCTAACCGTAATATGCTGCTAATACTGATGGCATTGGTCGTGCTGGCAGGTCTGGTCCAGCTCACGATCAGCATGCCACCTCAGGTCGGCATCTGGGTACCGTTTCTGCTCTTCGAATTCTTGATTGTGTTCACATCTACTTTCGGGGCACCCCTTACGGGAGGGGTGGTCTCCCTGGTGCCGATGACCACCGCGGCTGCATTCCTGGTGGTGGGGTTGGTGCCTGCAGGATGGATGGCATTTACGGGTGCGCTGCTGGCGGGGTATATCCGCTATCGCTATGCAATCTCATTAGGACTGCCACACCAATCCAGCAGACCCGAACTCGGTCTCACGGACTGCCTCCGAGGCTACCCTGCACACAATTTCCATATTAGCCTCAGGAAGCATCTACCTGATCTTGGGTGGCAGCCTGCCTCTGGAGTCGCTCAGCGCAGGTGCTCTGCTGCCCTTCGTAGGGTTAGGGCTGACCTATCTGGCGATGGATTATGTCCTTTCCAGCCTATTCCGAGGGATACGCGGTGCAGCAGGGATCAAGGAATATCTTAAAGCCCTGCCCGGGATATTCATCTACGAGGGCACACCCCTGGTTTTCGCCCCGCTCGTGGCATTGACATATACCCAGTTGGGGTTGGCCGCATTCCTGCTGTTTACTCTGGCTGTGGTTGCAGCTGCTTTGGTGATGCGCAACCTTGCCCTATCTCGCCGCAGGTTGGTCCGCCAGCTCAATGAGATTGACAGCCTGCATGCCATCGGTCAGGCGCTCATCGCTACCCTGGATATGAACACAATTCTGGAGGCTGTCTACCAGCAGGTTGCCCGCATCATGCCGGTGGAGACCTTTTTCGTTGCGCTGTACGAATCCGAGACAGATGAAGTGAACTTTCCACTGGTTGTGGAAAATGGAGAGAGGGTCCACTGGCCATCGCAGCGTGGAGGGCTGGATCTGCTGCACCAGATCGTTCGCGCCCGCTCGGGCAAGATGCGCAGGGAGCAGACTGATGTTGTCAGGCGTGCTTTCGGTCTCAGCCGCTCTCAGATGCCGGTGACCTCCTGGCTGGCAGCACCGCTCATGAGTGGTGATCATCTGATCGGTGTGATCACCATACAGTCCCATTCGCGCTTCAACCTGTATGACGCCTCGCATGAAGAAATCCTCAACGCTGTTGCCGCGCAGGCAGCTCTGGCGATCCAGAATGCGCACCTGTACTTGCAGACGGATAAAGCCCTGGCAAGACGCGTGCAGGAACTGGATTCGATCTTGAATACCGTCCAGGAAGGTGTCTTGCTGCTCGATCTATCCTACCGGGTGATAGCCTTGAACCAGGCGCTGGCAGAGTTCACCGAGGTCGCAGCGGGCGATTTGCTGGGTGCTTCGTTGGCGTTTTCCGGAAAAGAGCACGTCGGTGAATTCTTAAGAATTATTGGCTACACCAGCGTGGCGCTGCAGGGCGAATGCCAGCAGATTGCCGAGCATACGGATGCTGTTATGGAAGCTACCTTTGAGCTTGCCGGGAGGGAACCTCGACTGGTCCAAAGGACTCTGGCTGCCGTCCGCGATCGCTGGGGGGTCGTGACCGGTTGGCTGATCGTTTTCAGGGATGTTAGCGAGGAGATAGCCCTGCAGCAGCTGCGGGATGACATGACTCATATGCTGGTGCATGACCTTCGCTCGCCGCTGACGGTCATCCAGAGCAGCCTGACGTCGATCCCCTCATTTATCGAAGACGGCTCAATCGAAGGGGTGGAGCGTCTGGTTGATTTCTCAATGCGCGGCGTCGACCGTGTTCTCAGCCTGGTCTCGGACATCCTGGATATCGCCCGTCTGGAGAGCGGCAGCATGCCGATCAAACCTGCACGGATCGACGTGCGCAAGCTGCTGGATGTGACTGCCGAGCAGATGGCACCCCTTGCCAGGCAGTCGAATATAGATATCCAAGTTACTGCGCCAAAGGACCTGCCACCGGTGACCCTGGATGCCGCCCTGATCGGGCGAGTGCTGAGCAACCTTCTGGATAATGCGTTGAAATTCACCCCCAAGGGCGGGCGGGTTGACCTGTGGTCGTCCAGCGGTCCGAACGGTTCCCCGGAGCAGCTCTGGATTGGAGTGAGCGATACCGGACCGGGGATCCCGGCAGACATGCAGCAGCGCCTGTTCGAAAAGTTTTCTCAGCTGGATTCGCCGCTCAGCCGCCGCGCAGGCACCGGTTTAGGGCTGCATTACTGCAAGCTGGCAGTAGAGGCTCACCATGGGAAGATCTGGTTTGAAAACCGGGAGCAGCAAGGCAGTACCTTTGTAATCCAGCTGCCGGCAGGCGCTGGATGATGAAGAGTAGTAGGAGACATATCGCCTCCCGTCTGTTCCCGGGTCTGGTGCTCATCCTGGCACCCGCCATACTGCTATCTCCAGTCTTGCTGGCAGGAAAGGCGCTGTTCTGGGGGACGCCCGCCCTGCAGTTCATGCCCTGGCGCGAGTTCGCCAGCGGAAGCATTGAAAGCCGGGAGTCTGCCACTCTGGAACCCCTGGCTGGGAATGGGAGCGCCGCTGTTCGCCAACTACCAGGCTGCCCTGGCTTACCCGCCTACCTGGTCGCAGCTTATTATCTCGTTCGTGGCTGGTATTGAAGTCTCCGCCTGGTGGCAGGGAGTTCTGGTCGTGCTGCACTGGATTGTGGCAGCTCTGGGGATGAGGCAGTTAGCTCGCGGCCTCGGGCTGGGAGGGCTGGCTCAGGCGGTCAGCGGGTTGGCATTTGCCCTGGGAGGTTACCTGGTCTCCCGAGCAGGATTCCTCAGCATCAACGCAGCTGCTGCCTGGCTGCCCTGGATCGTTTACTATGCCGGTCAGGTCAGCTCAGCAAGGCTGCGAGGTGAGGCTACCCTAGGGCATGTTGTGGTGAAATTATCGGTAGTCGCCGGTCTGCAGCTGCTGGCGGGGCACGCCCAGACCGCCTGGTACACGGTACTGTTGGCCGGGACGTGGAGCGCTTATTGGTGTTGGATCGATGCGGGAGATAAACCATCCAACGCCCTCTCTTTCGCTTGTGTGCGCATAGTCGCCCTGCTCAAAGGCTGGCTGCGGCTGGCTTCCGGATATGCCATCGGAGTGGGGCTCGCTGCGATCCAGCTCCTTCCGACTGCCGAGTATCTGGCAGGATCCCAACGCGCCGGGGAAGTCGATTTCCAGTTTGCCATGACCTATTCTTACTGGCCGTGGCGTTTCTTGACCCTGCTGGCGCCTGACTTGTTCGGCTCCCCCGTGCGCGGAGATTACTGGGGCTATAGCAATTATTGGGAGGATGCGCTCTACATCGGATTGCTGCCATTGCTGCTGGCATTGGGCGTATTATTTGGCTGGATGTTTCGCCGGGTGGCATTCAAAAAGAGCCAAATTAACAATGGGGAAGGTATCCTCCAGGCACCCAGGTTCGAGGCCATCCCTTTCCTGGCCGTGCTGATGGTGTTTTCCTTCGTCCTGGCGCTGGGGGATAATACGGTTATCTTCCCCTGGCTGTACCGGCACGTACCAACCTTTGATATGTTCCAGGCACCTACCCGTTTCACGATCTGGGCTGCCTTCGCGCTTGCACTGCTGGCAGGTTACGGCGCACAGGTATGGCGCCGTCCGCAGAAGCGCGCGTTATACTGGACTCGTTTAGCCACCGCAGGTGCTGTGGCGGTGATGATTGGCGCGGGTCTGACCTGGTTCCTGATGGGGGATGTCAGCCCGACTTTCATTCGTGCTGCCGCCCTGGCAGGATTTTGGGGTGTCGGCGCGGGCGTGCTGAGCCTGACTGCGCCAGTCCCCGGTGTAGCTGTAGATGCGCATCCAAAAACGCGTGAAGCTGCTCGCAGCTACAAGGATATCTGGTGGTGGTTTGTGGCTGTATTTATTGCTCTTGACCTGATCGCGGCAGGTTGGGGTCTTAACCCGGGTGTTGATACCCAGTTTTACAGCACAGAGGCGCAATCAGCCCTCCAGGTGCAGGAGATGCTGCTGGGTCGCCGGCTTTACTTGTCTACCGCCGATGAAGACATCTTGAAATATAAGCGTTTTCTGCGCTTCGATGGCTTCGATAGCGGTGAAGATTGGCTTATGATGCGGGCTGTCCTGCTGCCCAATATGACCATGTTCGACAGCATCGCCTCGCTGAATAACTTCGACCCGCTTACCCCTGATCGATATACGCGCTGGATGGATATCCTATCCCATGCAGAAGGAGATGAGCGCGCCATGCTCCTGGACATCAGCGCGGCAGGGGTAGTGGAGACGCGCGATACACAGACCAACTCCGGGGTGCGCTTTCAGCAGCTGCCTGTGGAGATCGGAGCGCGTGCTCGCTGGGTGCGGTGTGCGCGGGCTGCCCGGGATCCGGAAGAGGCATTGCAGCTTGTGATGACCGCTGCATTCGATCCTGATCAAGCAGTCGTCATCGAAGGGTTGAAGAGCCAGCAAATAACCGGTTGTGCTGATGGGGGTGTTCGCGGGGTCGTGGATCTGGTGGATGAGGCTCCTGGAGGTTTAGAGTACCGTGTGCACGCAGACCAGCCGGGCTGGCTGCTGCTCTCGGATACCTGGTATCCGGGCTGGCGTGCTTTTGTGGATGGTGATGAGGTCCCGGTCCTGCGCGCGGATTACCTTTTCCGAGCGGTCCAAATACCTGCCGGCGATCACCGTGTGCGATTTTCATACCGTCCACCACCGTTCTATATAGGTCTCGCGATGACCGCAATCACCCTGCTGGCGGTTATCACATTTATCATCAGGGGACGCGCTCCCCAGTAGAGCTGCTTGAGTCCGAGAATTCTATACCTGCTGCCAGAGACTGGGGCGGGTCGACCAGCCTGGGTATCCCCCAAATGTGGTAGTATTAGCCAGATTGGCGGAGGTGTGGGTGCTGAACCCATTTCCCCTCAAAGTGTGAATTTTCTAATAAAATTAATCCAAACCCGCCTGTTGTGCGTAGTTTACTTGGTATTAATATTCAAGGTATTAATGACACCAACGTAGGACAATTTAACAAATTGTCCTACATTTTCGAGGGAGATATTCATGATCAAGGTACAGGAATTTGGCGAACGAGTGGTTGTAAACATCGAGAAGGTCATTGTTGGCAAGCGGGAGACTGTTGAGCTGGCGATCATCAGCCTGCTCTGCCAGGGACATCTGCTGATCGAGGACGTCCCCGGGGTAGGCAAGACCGTCCTGGCGCGCAGCCTGGCGCGCTCGCTGGGATGCAGCTTCAGCCGCATCCAGTTCACTCCGGATATGCTGCCCAGCGACGTGACCGGCGTTTCCATATTCAACCAGTCCAACCGCCAGTTCGAATTTCGTCCCGGTCCGGTGATGGCACAGATCGTTTTATCGGATGAGATCAACCGCGCCACCCCCAAGACGCAGGCAGCCCTGCTGGAGGCGATGGAAGAGCGCCAGGTAACCGTGGATGGGGTCACCCACAAGCTGCCGCGCCCTTTCATGGTGCTGGCTACACAGAACCCGATCGAGTATGAAGGCACTTTTCCCCTTCCCGAAGCCCAGCTTGACCGCTTCCTGATCCGGGTGCGGCTCGGTTATCCACAGCCTGATGATGAGATAGAAATCCTGGAGCGCCAGCAGTATCGCCACCCGCTGGAGGACCTGGAGCAGATGGTTTCCGCCGATGAGCTCACTGATATGCAGGAAACCGTCAAGGGCGTGTTTGTATCCCCCGGGGTAAAACGTTATATCGTCAACCTGGCGCGCCAGACCCGCGAGCACCCGGAAGTCTATTTGGGAGCCAGCCCACGCGGCAGCCTGGCGCTGTACCGCACATCACAGGTGCGGGCAGCGCTTTACGGGAGAGACTATGTTCTGCCGGACGACGTCAAAGAGCTTGTGGTGCCGACCTTCGCCCACCGTATGATCCTCGGACCGGCGGCACGGCTGCGTGACCTGGATGCGGATGAGATCGTGCTGGAGATTTTGAACAGCGTTCCGGTGCCTGGCGGGGATATGATGGCGGAGAAATCGTATTGAGTTCTGCCCAACGCGTTGTGCTGATCCTGCTTATCGTTAGCCTGCTGGGCGGGGTTATCAGCGGCTCGGTATTCTATTACCGGCTGGCATACCTGTGGCTGTTTTTGTTCGCAGGCTCCTGGCTGCTCTCCCGGCTGGCATTGCGCGGGGTGAAGCTGAGACGCACTGCGCGATCTTTGAGAGCCCAGGTAGGGCAGATATTCGAGGAGCGTTTCGAAGTAAAAAACCCGAGCCGTCTGCCGCGCTTGTGGCTGGAAATCCGCGACCAGTCGCCTCTGCCTGGATCACGCGGCTCGCAGGTGCTGAGCCTGATCAGGGGTGGGGAGGTGCGCTCGTATCTCGTTCGCACCCGGCTGATGCAGCGTGGTGTGTTTCCGCTCGGGGATACCGTGCTGGCCTCCGGCGACCTGTTCGGGCTCTTCCCGGTCAGCCGGGATTATCCTGCCCAGGAGTCGCTGCTCGTCTACCCGCTGATGGTCGAATTGCTGGCATTCCCTAGCCCGCTGGGATGGCTGTCTGGCGGTGAAGCGCTGCGCCGGCGCACGCACCAGATCACCGCCAATGCCTCCGGTGTACGTGAGTATTCGCATGGCGACCCACTGAGCCGCATCCACTGGTTGAGCACCGCCCGCCGGGAGCGACTGATGGTAAAAGAGTTCGAGCTCGACCCGATGGCGGAGGTGTGGATTTTCGTGGATGCATACCGCCATGTCCAGGCTGCTTTGCCTGCCCCAGAGATCGAGCTGGACGAGCGTGATCTCTGGCGACCCAGCGTGAAGATACCCCTGCCGCCCTCGACGGAAGAGTATTCTGTCAGCATTGCAGCCTCTATCGCCCGATTCTACCTTCAGCGCGGTCGTGTCGTCGGGCTGGTCAGCGCCGGACAGAACTTGCACGTTCTATCCGCCGAGCGGGGCGGCCGCCAGCTTGGCAAGGTCCTGGAGATGCTGGCATTGCTGCGCGCCGATGGCAGGCTGTCTTTAAAGTCGTTGGTGCAGGCGGAGATCCAGGCGCTGCCGCGCGGCAGCACGGTCGTAGTTGTAACACCGGATACCGGTGACGGCGTGGTGTTGAGCGTCGAGCTGCTGATGAGGCGCGGTATGCGCCCGGTGGTGGTCCTGCTGGATGCGGCCAGCTTCGGTGGAAAGAAAGGCGTCGAGCGGGTTGAGAATGACCTCAGGATCCTAAATGTGCCCGTCTGCCGGGTGGCTAATGGCGATGATCTCTCCGACCGGCTCTCCGACCGCACACATCCGCGAATGTGGAACTAAGCCATTGCATACTGGCTGATTGCGCTGGTCAGAGCTTCCTTGGCTCTCAAGAGACGCTCATGCTCCTGCCTCTCGATACATTCTCCTCGCCAATAATCCAATTTTGAATGCCATTTTCGCCGTACTTCTGTGCTCCAGTGAGCGTATTCCCTTGCTGAGAGATCATCAAGGCGCCTCAACCAGATGAGGTCGTTCTCCAATAGCGCCATATCCAGCTCGAAAGCGGTATAGCAGCAGGCGGCAGCAGGCAGGCGTTCAGCTTTTGCCTGCGGGTATGTTGTCCCCTCTACAAGCGCGTGCGGGGTCAGCTTGAAGATGCCGGCCATCAACGTGATCGTGCGCTCGCTGGGGATGCTCAGGCCCATCTCGATATGCGATACTGCCACACGCGATATCGCCAGTCGCCCTGCCAGATCTTGCTGCGTCCAGTTTTGCTGCTGGCGCAGTCTGCTGATGCGTTTGCCGATGCTTTCAGGCATGGCACCTCCTTCTGCTCACCCGAAAATTCGCTAAATCCGTTCCTGTAGCGTGTTTTAATAATTTCCCGATCCTGCTAATTCACTTAGCAGACAGGTTTGACCATTTCGGGTATAGTAGTCATATTGTAAACGAAAAGCCTGTGGAGGTTTCACCCTTGAATTCTAAACGTGCCCTTGTCACTGGCATTACCGGTCAGGATGGTTCCTACCTGGCAGAGCTGCTATTAGAGAAAGACTACGAAGTCGTCGGTATGGTACGCCGCTCGAGTACGATCAACTTCGAGCGCATCAACCATATCCAGGAGCACGTCCAGCTGGCATCTGGCGATTTGCTGGATCAGGCTTCCTTAATCGATATCCTGGAGCGCTACCGCCCGGCGGAGGTGTACAACCTGGCTGCCCAATCATTCGTCCAGACCTCCTGGACCCAGCCGGTTTTCACAGGCGAAGTGACCGCCCTGGGAGTGACCCGTCTGCTGGATGCCGTCCGCATGGTGGATCCGGACATCCGTTTCTACCAGGCAAGCACCAGTGAAATGTTCGGAAAGGTGCGCACTGTCCCGCAGAACGAAGATACCCCTTTCTATCCCCGCAGCCCGTATGGGGTTGCCAAAGTGTATGGGCATTGGATCACTGTGAACTACCGTGAGAGCTATGATCTGTACGCATTATCCGGCATCTGTTTCAACCATGAGAGCCCGCGCCGCGGGCATGAGTTTGTAACCCGGAAAATCGCCCGCGCCGCAGCCAGGATCAAGCAAGGTTTGCAGAAGGATTTACGCCTGGGCAACCTGGATGCGCAGCGGGATTGGGGCTACGCGCCGGATTACGTATATGCGATGTGGCTGATGCTGCAGCAAGATACGCCCGACGACTATGTGATCGCCACCGGGCACACCCACACAGTCGAATATTTCGCCCAGCTGGCTTTCGAAGCAGTCGGGCTGGATTACCATGATCATGTCGTCCAGGACGAGCAGTTTATGCGTCCGGCAGAGGTTGACATCCTGGTAGGCGACCCATCACGTGCATTTCGCAAGATGGGCTGGAAGGCTCGCACCAGCTTCGAGGAGCTGGTGACCATTATGGTCGAGGCGGAAATGGAGAAGCTCTGATTACCAACATGAGGAGCCGGTGATGAGGTCAAACGCGCTGTATATTATCGTATTGACAGCTCTCCTGGTTGGCTGTGGCTCACCCCCTCCCACCCCTGGGCTGGCTACGCCCACCACGGCTGATAGCATACCCGGAGCCACGCTCCAACCCACCCAGGATATCTTCGCTGCGGCGCGCCTATCGATGGTCCGCGAGCAGATCGAGCTGCGCGGAGTTGACGACGCGGCTGTATTGGATGCCATGCGCCAGGTGGAGCGCCACATATTTGTCCCCCAGGACTATCTCGATCAGGCTTACGACGATCACCCGCTGCCGATTGGCTTCGGTCAGACCATCTCCCAACCCTACATCGTCGCTTTGATGACCAGAGAGTTAGGTGTTCAAGCCCGGCGACCGGGTGCTGGAGATCGGCACCGGCAGTGGCTACCAGGCGGCAGTCCTGGCGCAGATGGGTATCGAGGTATATACCATCGAGATCGTACCTGAGCTGGCGGAGCAGGCTGAAACCCGCCTGGCAGACCTGGGATACGGGAAAGCCCAGGTGCTAAACGCAGATGGTTATTTCGGTTGGGAAGAACACGCTCCATTCGACGCGATCATCGTCACCGCCGCTCCGGACCATCTGCCCCAGCCGTTGGTCAGCCAGCTGGATGAGGGTGGACGGCTGGTCATCCCTATCGGTCCGGTGGGAACGGTCCAGACGCTGTGGCGGTTTGAAGTCCTTGACGGGGAGCTGCAGGCAGAGAACCTGGGTGCAGTGCGTTTTGTGCCTTTTACTCGCGCGCCTCAGTAAGCCTCTGTTCGTGAGTGGTGCGGCTCCATAATATATACACAAACGTACATCCGGCATAGGCCGCAGCCCCGACCCACATCACCGTCGAAAATCCGCTGCTGAGTGAGAGGATGGCTGCCAGCACAGCGGCGATCACCGAGGCGCAGCCGTTTACCGCCCACGCCCACGGCACCCAAGTGGGGGAATGTGACTCCATTTGATCCACGCCGAGCGGGAAGGGCAAGCCCATCAGCAGCCCAAGCGGCAGCAAGACCAGCATTCCTGCAACAGCACGCGCCAGCGTGCTCCATCCCAGCGTGTACTGGACGACTGCACCGGTCATCCAGGGCGTCAGGACAGCCAGGATGGCCAATGTGACCAGGGCGACCCGCCTCGGCAGCCAGGGATGGCGTGCGATGAGGCTCCCCAGTCCGGAAAACAGCAGCAGCGACAGCACTACCGCGTGAAGGCATAGGTAGGGTGCCCGAGCAAGAGGATCCAGGTTTGAATGAGCGGGATTTCCACCAGCAGGAATGCAATACCGATTAGCGAGAAATAGGCCAGCACGTACCCTAACCCGCTGCGTCTCCCTTCAGACTTGCCTGCTCCGTCCTGCATACGAGCGGGCATTTCCTGCGAGCGCCGCTTTAACAGGTGAGCACGGAACGGGGCTGCCACCAGCGGAGCAATGACCAGAACCAGACTGAACGCGGAGACCAGGATTAGCAGTGCCAGCAGCACCAGAAAGCCGCTGCCGCCGAACGGCTGCCAGGTGCGCCCCAGCTGCGCCAAGATATCCGGGACCTGTTCCCAGGTGAAGAAATGATAGAAGAACGGGTGGTCATCTGTCGCCGGGCGTATATCGAAGGGATAGGCTGCATAGAAGGCTTCCCGGTCACCTGATTCCAACAGCGAACGCACTGCCAGGTAGTAGCCAGACTTTGGCAGGCGGTTGTAGCGGTTGGTCTCTTTGGCTGCGATATCCGGCGCCCAGACCAGGTCGTAGCGGCGGCTATCTGCAAACTCGCGCGCAGCTATCAGCTCATCAGCCTCCCACCCACCCGGTTTGACCAGAAATGTGATCGTCTGGATGCCGCGATATGCCAACAGCGCATCTCCAGGTCTGCTCTCGCCGGTCGCTTCCAGCGCTTCGACCAGGGTGGCAGCCATGCGCACCGATTCGCTGGGCGGGGTTTGCAGCCAGCGTGTGACGACCAGGATGCCATCCGGCGCCAGCCGGGTGAGCGCTTGAACGAACATCTCCACGGTCAGCTCATAGGTCTCCTGCAGGCTGTACGCCCCGCTGGTGACCGGTCGATAGGCGCTGGTGAGCGGCAGGTAGACTAGGTCGTAGTCCTGCGATACTCCCTGCAGGTGCGTTCTTCCGCTGCGGATGACGGTCTTGACTTTCTCCGTCTCGTACGGATTGGACCCCGGAGCGGAGATACGCAGAGCCTGAGGCACCATCGGGTTGTTCAGCAAGGCGGTAATTCCGGCCAAATCCCCTGCTTGAGCCTGCAGCAGACCCAATCCGCCGCCGGGTTCGATCACCAGCGCCTCGCGGCCGGGGCGCAGCTCGAACGCCAGCGCTTCGGGCAGGTATCCGGCTGCCTCGAGCTGGGCATCCCCCACCAGGCTGACCGGTGAGAGATTATCCCCGTCGATGGAAAGCCCGATCTGCTGGGGCAGATACCCGCGGTAGGTGTAGCTCAAACCCGGCATGGCATGGATGCCTGCCCCTTCTACCACATCCACTCTGGAGATAGCATTCCAACGCCCCAGCAGAAGATGGTAGCCGGGGTGCAGACGGGCGTAGGCCAGACCTTTGTACGGGGAGATGACCAGCCCGAACGGCGAACGCCAGGTGTAGTTCGCACCCGCCAGCCAGAGGATAGCAGCCAGACCGGAAGCAGCGACAAGCCATGCAATGCCGCGTTTCAGGTGGGGTGACTGCGAAGGGTTGCTGCGCAGCAGGAGCGCCGGAAGGACACCCAGCATAGCGCAGCCGACCAGCGCACCTGGCACTCCAGCGGCAGACATCAAGACCGGCGCAAGCATAACTCCGCCCGCCGACCCGAGCAGGTTGGCCGCGTAGACGATATTGCTAGGCATATGCTGCGACTCACTTGCGGCGGCTGAAAGCGCGGCCGCGATCCCGGTCCCGCTGCACAGGAAGGGCAGGCTGAGCGCCAGATAGTACAGCGCGAAATACTCGATCTGGCGCGAGTCGATCGCCAGCGCGTACGAGTCGAAGGGCAGCAGATTGACCACCAGATACGATAGCGCCAGGCTGGCAGCAAAGGCGATCCCGCTGGCTGCCAGCAGGTTATCGACTGGAGTCTCTTTCAGGCGTGTGGGTAGGCTGAGCAGGGTCCCGCTGGCGGCGAAACCTAATAATGCCAGGCTGATCACCAGGAAGGCGAAATGGTAGTGCTGCGCCGCGGCCAGCTGGCGGGTAAGCGTGCCCTCCAGGCACAGGGTTGCACCTGCCAGTGTAGCGACGGCGAGCAGTCTGCGAGATTCCATCGAATCAGTGATGATTAATACGTCTGGTCCGTTCGCTCCCACCAGTACAAGGTGCCCAGACCACCGATCAGGCTGACGAGGAAAACGATGGCGTAGCTGATCCAACCCAGGTTTGCATACTGCAGACCGGCCATACCTGCCCGCAAGGCGGGCACCGCCCAGGGGAAGAATTCGCCCCAGCCGATCGCCGTGATCACCTGTGCCAGCAGCAGGGCAAGGATCGCCGCTCCCATCGGTGGGAGCTCGCCGTGCCAGGCGCTGGCGAAGAAGGCGATTGGCGTGATCAGGGCGATGTTCAAGATGGCTGTTACGGCGATGGTCAGCGTACCCTGCCGGATCACCTCCACCGGGACCGGCTGCAGGGACACAGCCGCTCCGACCAGCAGCCCGAGCAGGCAGACGAATACCGTCAGGAGCGCCGACCAGAGCATGATCACTGCGAACTTGCCCAGCACGAACGCCGAGCGCGGCGTGGGCAGGGCGAGCAGGTCTTTCAGCGTGCGGTCTGTATACTCGCGCCCGAACACCCAGCTGCCGATGAAGCCGAACAGGATGATCCCCCCGACCGCGACCGCCTGGGCGAGTATCCCCAGGTAGGTCTGCCAGTCGGCAGAGCCTGCTACGATCTGGGCTTTGGTGCTGATGATCCCCAGCCGGCGGGCAAGGTCGGGGTCTTTCAAGATGATCATGAAGAAGCCGCCAACAAACGGGACCAGCGAGAAGGCCAGGGTGGTCGCCAGCGGCATTTTAGAGCGGCGCGCTTTCAGCAGCTCGATCCGGAACGCTTGCAGGATACCGTTCATGGGCGGCTCTGCCTGTTCATGCCGATCAGCCGTAGGAAATATTCCTCCAGGTCTTCCTGCTTGACCTTGAGCATCGTCGGAGGCTGCCCGGCGTGTACCAGGCGGGTGGCAATCTCATCCGGGCTTTCGATGGCGGCAGTATCTTTCAGCTCCAGTACGCCGTTAGACGAGACAATGGCTGGAAAACCTGCTTCGGTGAGAACGTGCAGAGCCGCCTGATTATCGCGGGTCTGGATGAGAAGCTGTTTTCTGCGGCTGCGTTCGAGCTCGTCTACATCCAGCTCCTGCAGCAGGCGACCCTGGTGGAGTATGCCAATGCGGTCTGCCAGGCGGGCAACCTCGCCGAGGATATGGCTGGACATGAACACGGTTGTGCCTTCTTCGCGCACGAGCTCCTTGAGCAGCTCGCGTATCTCGACAATCCCTGCCGGATCGAGACCGTTGGCGGGCTCGTCCAGCAGCAGCAGCTCAGGGCGGTGCATGAGCGCTTTTGCCAGCCCCAGGCGCTGAGCGTTGCCGTGCGACAGTTTGCCGGAGCGCCGGTCCGCGTAAGCGCTCAAACCAAGCCGTTCGATCGCTTCATCAACTACCGCTGCCCGCGTGCCCGGGCGCAGCCGGCGCATGGCGTCCAGGTTCTCACGGACGGTTAGCTCTGGATAAGCCTGTGGGGTTTCTACCAGATAGCCAATCCTCGCCCAGGGCTTCTTGCCTCCCAGGCGGATCTCTTCGCCCAGCACGCGCGCGCTCCCAGAAGTAGGTCTGACCATACCCAGAAGCAGGCGGATGGTGGTCGTCTTCCCTGCGCCGTTGAGACCCAGGAAGGCGTATATCTCGCCCTGCTTCACGCGCAGGGACAGCCCGTCCACCGCAGTCACGCTGCGGAATTTCTTTACCAGGTCCGTGGTTTCGATTGCAGGGTGCATAGGTGATCTCACTGGACTCCTTCAGCCGTTCTACTTTACAATAATATCCTGATTCTAATCCAAACCTTATGGCTCTCCAAGACCCTTAGGGTTTGGAACCGAGGAGCCTCATGTCTGCCAAACTCTGCCCTAAAGTGATCCTGGAGGGCACCCGGCTTACCTTCAAGACCGAGATTGCCTTCAACCTTAATGAGCACCCGCGCTTCGTAGGTGCGCGCAAGTACCGCTACCATTCGCCGCTGATCTCGGCGGAGTGGTGCGCATTCACCAACTACCCCTGGGGGCGCGGGCTGATCAATTTCCTGCCCGAGGAGGAAGCCCAGGCCATGGAGACTTACCATACCTGGGCGCGGCTGTTCGAGCTGCAGCGCTACTACTCGTGGATCATCGACCGCTTCCACCTCTCGACGCGTGCTCACCAGCTCCAGGCGCACGGCACGGATTACGGCTTCCGCTGGCTGGAGCAGCGCCTCCAACCGTTGGGGTTTCATCTCGTGCTCATCACACGCTCACCAGAATCCTTCGCCGCAGCCCGCCTGGAGCGATTGAAGGTCTCCGGCAACCCATCCCAGTATGACGATATGCAGGCTTTCATCGCTGAACAGGAGCTTATGCGCCGACTGGCATCCGAATCGATCCTGCCCCACCTTGAGCTGGATATCTCCGATAACGACATCGCTTTGGCGACCGAGCGCATCGTCGATTGGATGGAAGTCCGCGGCGGGCTATGGCACCCGGATTGAACTCGATGTTGCCGGAAATGCTCAACTCATCCCCTGGACGGAAGGTCCGTGTTGTAGTGCTGGTCTCGGCGGATGCGGAGTGGCGCGCCGTGCGCGCCATCTTGCCGGAGTTAGAACTCGAAGGATCACCTTACGGAGATTGGTCCTTAGTGACTGTTCCGGTGAACCGAGAGCCGCTGCCGGTCGTCCTTCTGCATGGCGGCTGGGGGAAGATCGCCGCCGCGGCATCGGCACAATATGCCATCGACCGCTGGCAGCCTGAGCTGCTGGTAAACCTGGGCACCTGCGGCGGGCTGCGCGGGCAGATCGAACGTGGAAAGATCATCCTGGTTGAGGATGCCCTGGTTTATGATATCTACGAGCAGATGGGCGACCAGGCAGATCACCTGGCACATTATGCAACCCGTATCGACCTTTCCTGGTTGAACGGCGTGCTCCCAATGGATGTGCGTCGCGGACAGATCGTCTCAGGGGACCGCGACCTGGCGCCTGAGCAAATCGAATATCTACGCGAGCGCTTCGGTGCAATCGCCGGGGACTGGGAATTGGCAGCCATCGCCTGGGTTGCACGCCGCAACCGGGTGCGCTGCCTGATCCTGCGCGGTGTGACCGATCTTGTCGATGCTGAGGGAGGTGATGTATATGGGGACCTGGCAAGCTACCAGGTGGCAGCCCACGAAATGATGAATCGATTGCTGGGGTCGCTGCCCGGCTGGCTGCAGGCTGCCGGCTACCCGTAGCTCGAGACGGTATTTTCTGCTAAGTATCATCACCCAGGAGCATCTCCAGCTCAATCTCATCCCTCAGTGGGATGCCGTCTAAGCCTGTGTGTGAGATCTCCGGTTTCAGACGGCGCGATTCTTCAAGAGCGTTCGGATAAATAGCTGCCAGGTGGAAGCCGCGTTTCTGGTAGAAGCGCAGGGCGGGCAGGTTGTCGTTGGTGGTGATCAGCCACAACCGCTTGCAGCCGCGGTTAGCAGCTTCCTCGCACACTGCTTCAACCAGCGCTGTACCGATACCCTGGCTGCCAACAAGGCTGTCCAGCGATACGATCTCACATTCAGTCCCAACTATATTGCATGTGACTAATCCTTGCGGTAGTTCTTCCAGCCTGGCGATGAACCCGGGCAGTGTGTCCGCCTGGTGGACCACGCCGCGCGTGACGACCCGGGTCGACTTCCAACGCTGCTCGAGCAGACTGGCGACCCACGCCCGGTCACGCAGGTCAATCGGGGCGGTATTGAGCTCACTTTTCATCCTTCACGTCCAAAATCACTATGTTTTTGCAGTTTAGGAAACGTCGACCTATCAGATTCGTTAGAATTGGCTAATTTGACGTTTATTGTCTATTAATCTAATTGACATGGATTACTTGCGATGGTAACCTATCGTAGTATAACTCCGGATAACTAGCAGATACTAAAACGATATCTTATCAAAGCCTCAAAGAATGATGTTGAGCGGCATGAGCAGCAGTGCTCGAGTCAACCAGCCAGGTTATGGGAACCCCAACTATGTCATTGCAGTCTGGCAGGGATGGGTGTCCTCCTGGTATGGATTCGCCCACAATGCTCTCTGTGCTTTTGATTTCCCAACCGGTCTGTAAAAATGCAGGCCGGTATATATTTATTAGTTACGCAGTTCACGGGGAAAGTCCTAATATTATTAGATAATACGCTGATTGGGTAGGAATTTACAATCGCGGAGTGATACCCTGCATAAACCGCAGTTTCACATATCAATAGCTTCATTTTCCTGATACGGTCAAAAATAGGAGGTGAGGAATTTACGATTTGACCATCACCCTGCCAGGACACCTGGAATTCGTTTTCTGAATAATTTAATCACCATAGACTAACCTAGAGAGGAACACTTATGAAACGCAAAACTGGAACTATGTTGAATTGGGTCGTAATGTTGAGCATGCTCTTCGGCTTTGTAGCGACCCCGGCATTCGCTGCCAGCTCTCCAAGGGCAGAGATCCAGCCAGAGACGGCGCTCTCAAACCCTGAGTATGACGCCTCTAAGCTGCAGGCGCCGGATGTCGCCCAGGATTTTGCCCCGGTTGTATTTTCATCCATGCATAATGACCTATCCCCGGCGCTGCGCGACATCGCCTTGGAATACAGTCCACAGGAGATGGCGCAGAGAGCCGTCGAGCTTGGGTTTGTCCTGCCGAAAGCGCAGCTTTCCACAGGCGATCGAGCCTTCGATTCGGCCATCCTCGAGTTGGAGAAGCCGGTCACCCCCTCCATCCCGGCACCCTTCCAGAGCTTCGATGGGGTAGGAAACCTGTTCGGCGGCTGGCCTCCGGATACGGAAGGCGATATCGGTCCCAACCACTATATGCAGTGGATCAACCTCCACTTTGCCATCTGGCAGATCGATAAGGTCAACCACACGAATACTATTAGTGCTCGGTCCGCTGCCTGGCAGCGCATTGTTCACAGGATTTGGCGGCGTGTGCGAGTTTAACAACGACGGCGATCCGATCGTGTTGTACGACTCGTATTCGAACCGCTGGTTCGCCTCACAGTTTGCCCTGCCGAGCTTCCCCAACGGGCCGTTCTACCAGTGCAGCGCGGTCTCGCAGACCAGCGACCCGACCGGCGCCTGGTATCGCTACCAGTACCAGTGGCCGACCAACAAGATGAACGACTATCCCAAGTTCGGCGTATGGCCGGATGCCTACTACATGACCGCCAACCAGTTCAACGCTGGTTCGCTCTCCTGGGGTGGGGCAGGTGTGGTAGCTTTCGAACGAGCTGCCATGCTGCAAGGCTTACCTGCTCAGGCGGTCTACTTCGACCTGTTCCCCGTCAACTCGAACTACGGCGGCATGCTGCCGGCGGATGCCGATGGAGCGACACCCCCGCCAGCCGGAGCACCTGGGTTGTTCGCTGAGTGGGATGACTCCACCTGGATTGGTCCCAATGATGCTGTGCGGATCTGGGAGTTCGTTGTAGATTGGGTCACCCCTGGCAACTCGACCTTCGGTGTGGCCGGCAACCCGAACTACACCCTCACCACTACGAACGTCGATCCGGATATGTGCGGCTTCGCCCGCAACTGCATCCCACAGCCCAGCACGACTGCCAGGCTGGATGCCATCTCGGACCGCATCATGCACCGACTGCAGTATCGCAATATGGGCGGTCACCAGAGCATGGTAACCAACCATACCGTGGATGCCAATGGCGCCGACCACGCAGCCCCGCACTGGTTCGAGCTGCGCAATAGCGGCGCTGGCTGGGTGCTGCACCAGGAAGGCGTTTACGCCCCCGATGCCACTCACCGCTGGATGGGCAGCGCTGCTATGGATAGCACTGGCAATATCGCCCTGGGCTACAGCGCCTCCAGCACAAGTGTCTTCCCCTCCGTCTGGTACGCCGGACGCCTGGCGGGTGACCCGCTGGGGACCCTCCCGCAAGGTGAGGGATCGATCGTCAACGGCACCGGCTCGCAGACCGACCTGAGCAACAGCCGTTGGGGAGACTATAGCGCCATGGGTGTCGACCCGGTAGATGACTGCACCTTCTGGTACACCCAGGAATACGTGCAGACGACCGGCACAAATACCTGGAAGACGCGCATCGGCGAGTTCAAGTTCCCCAACTGCGTTGCTGGTCCATCCGGCACCCTGAACGGAACGGTTACGGATGCCAATACGCTGGCGCCCATCGCCGGAGCGAATATCTTTGCCGATGGCGGGTCGGATTACAACGCCACAACCAACGCCAGCGGCGCTTACACGCTGACTGCTGCAGTGGATACCTATACGGTGACCGCCTCCGCATTCGGCTACCTGCCGAATCTGGTGACCGGGGTAGTGGTGGTATCCGGCACAATCACCACGCAGGATTTTGCCCTCACCCCATCGCCTATGGCATCCGTATCCGGTGTGGTGACAGACGCAGCTACCGGCTGGCCGCTGTATTCTGAGATCAGCATCACCGGCGTGCCCGGGACGCTGTGGACTGACCCAGTAACCGGCTACTATACCGTGACCCTGCCCACCGGCGCAACCTACGACTTCACAGTCAATGCCTGGGTGCCTGGGTACAACGCTGCCAACGTGTCGGTAGGACCTCTGGCAGGCAATACCACACAGGATTTTGCCCTGGTTGCCGACCCGGTGGCCTGTAATGCGCCTGGATATACGCTGCAAACCATCGGTCTCTTCGAGGGGTTTGACAGCACATCCACCCCAGCCGGCTGGAATGTCGTCAATAATGGCGGGATCTGTCCCTGGGAGTTCAACGACCCAGGCGGTCGCGGCAATCTGACCGGCGGTTCGGGCAACTTTGCCGTAGCCGACAGCGATAGCTGCGGCATCGGCACAACGATGAACACCGACCTGTACTCGCCGGTCATCGATGTCTCGAGTTCTGGCAGCCGTGCCCTTCGAGTTCAAGTACGACTACAACAACCTTACTTCCGGGGAAGTTGCGGCAGTTGACGTCAGCGCCAACGGTGGCGCGTCCTGGACCAACCTGGTTACCTGGAACACCGACCAGCGCGGCCCGGCTACTTTCAGCCAGGACGTAACAGCTCAACTGGGCGGCTCCACCCAGGCCCAGGTACGCTTCCGCTATGTGGCACCCGGATGGGACTGGTGGTGGGAGGTTGACGAGGTGCTCTTAGGGGTGCAGAGCTGTATCCCGCCGGCGAATGGTGGTCTGGTCGTTGGAAACGTATACGACGAGAACACCCAGCTGCCGGTGACCGGCGCCTCGGTCATAAATGACTATGGCTTCTCTGCGACCGCCGTCGATACTCCGGCTGATAACAATGTCGACGATGGCTTCTACACGATCTTCTCCCCGGCGGGGGTCGGTACTGTCAACCACTATGCAAATTTCACAGACTACGGCATCGATTTCGCTGCTGTGGATGTAGCGGATGGCGGCACCGTTGAGCAGGAGTTCCACCTTCCGGCTGGTCAGTTGGATGCAACCCCTCCGGCGCTGACCGCCACGCTGGACTTTGGCCAGGTAGAAACCCAACAGATCACCCTGACCAATATGGGCGCCATCACGTTGACGTTTAACATCGCCGAGGTAGATGGTGGGATGATCCCCAGCGCACCGTCACACCGTCCGGTTGTGACCGCGCCCCTGCCGGATGTGGTCACGATCGGCGACCTGAGCTTCTCGGTCAATCCCAGCGGGAAAGAAGGCGCCTACCGCACGCCAGCCGTTCCTGAGCGAGCGCCTGAAGCGCAGACCCTGACTCACTCGCTATCCCAGACCATCATCGCCCTGAACTCGGTTTCCTGCAACGCAGGCGGGCTGCATGCCGATAACAGCTACTTCCGCGTCTTCGACCTGCCAGCGTTCGGCATAACCGGCGCCTTCAATGTCACCGACGTGGATATCGGCATCGAGACAGCCGTGGGCAGCGGTGGGACTTAACCCGCTACGGTAAACCTCTACACCCTCAGTGGTCCGTTCCTGTGGGCTAACCTGACGCCCATCGGAACCGCCAGCGTCCAGGTGAGCGACCAGACGCTGACCATCCTCAACGTGCCGGTCACCGGCTTCTGCTCCGGCAGGCTCAATGCTGGTGGTCGAGTTCTTCACCCCCGATGGGCAGGTAGCCGGAAACAGCTTGTTCGTCGGCTCGAACAACCTGGGAGAGACCGCTCCCACTTACCTGGCTGCAGCGGACTGTGGGATAGTTGAGCCTGCCACGACAGGCAGCCTCGGCTTCCCGGGCATGCACATGGTGATGAATGTCACTGGTGATGAGGTCGGCGATCCGGTGCCGTGGTTGAGTGAAGATCCGATCACCGGCACCTTGTCCGGCATGCCGGTCGTGCCCCCGCCGTTCGCTGCTGCACCCGTGCAGCAAGTCGGTGGGGATGGTCCCGCTCAAGAGGTAGTTGGTGATGAGGAACCACAGGGTTCAGCCGAGGTTTCAGCCCTCGGTCTGGTTTCCAAGCCGTTTGCACCTGCAGCCGTGCTGTATAACAACGGCCCGTTGGTGACGAATCCCGGCGGCGGGGCTGGCGGTGCCGACTTGAGCGCGCTGCAGTCCAGCCTGGGCTTGAACACCTACGGGTTCGGGCACCAGTTCCCACTCGGCTACCGCATGGCAGATGACTTCACCGTCAGCGCCACGGAAGGCTGGATGGTGGATACGATCACCTTCTATGCCTATCAGACCGGCTCAACGATCACGTCAACGTTTACGGGCGGCTACCTGCAGATCTGGGATGGTCCTCCGGACAACCCGGCCAGCAGCGTGGTGTGGGGCGATCTGGTCACCAACCGCTTGGTGAACACCACCTGGTCCGGGTATATACCGTGCCCTCGATACCGCACCTACGGCGCCCAACCGCCCGATCATGGCCAATACGTATGCGGTGGGCGCGCATCTGCCCGCCGGCACCTACTGGCTGGATTGGAATGCGGACGGTGTGCTGGCATCCGGTCCGTGGGCGCCGCCCATCTCCATCCTGGGCCAGACTACCACCGGCAATGCAATCCAGTACACAACTTCATGGGCAGCCGCTCTCGACACAGCCACAGGGACTCAGCAAGGTATCCCCTTTGTCCTCGAAGGCTCGATCTTCAACCCGCAGGTGGTTGTCGATGTGACCTTCGATGCCAGCGTGCCGGAGGTTGACCAGCCCGGCGAGTATCAGGCGACCCTGGAGGTTAACAACGACTCGCCATACGGACCGGTAAGCGTCCCGGTAAGCATGTTCGTCAACGTTCCACCGACCTGGGGCAAGCTGCAAGGCACGGTGACCGGTTTGGGTTACTGCGATGCCAACCCGGCTGCCCTCGCGGGCGCAGAGGTGGTCATCGAGGATTCCAGCGGGGTGACAGTGACGGTTACCACCGACGCCAGCGGTGACTACTCGCGCTGGTTCGACTCCGCCGACGGACCTTTCAACGTGTCTGTGACATATCCCAACCATGCTGCCGGCAGCGCCAGCAGTGTCGTCGTCAGCGCGGGTGGCACCACCACCCAGGACTTCGACCTGCGCTTGCTGGAAGCCTGCATGAGCGCCGATCCTACCAGCCTGGAGGTTACCATCGGGCAAGGGTATACCGCCCGCAAGCCGCTCGACCTGAATAACGACGGCGCAGCCGGATCGGACTTCCAGATATCCGAGCTGCCCGGCGGCTACACACCGCTGGTGCTGGGCGCCAAGCCGCTGCCTAACAAGACCAAGTCGCCGGATACCGAGGTCGGACCATGGACGCATGCCGTGCTCAGCCCGGTTGCGGTTGGCGACGAGCTGTTCCAGTTCGATGCCACCGCGGCGACCGGTCATATCTGCATCCTCGGTCTGGAGTACGCTTTGGGCTCGATCTGGGTCACCTCCGGCGGTGAGACGGGCTGCACAACCGGCACGGACAACTACCTGTTCCAGCTTGATCCGGGTGGCAGTGTGATCAACAGCTGGAACCAGAACACCACCTCGCAGTTTGGCTGGCGTGACCTGGCCTTCGATGGCACCTACCTGTACGCCAGCGACTTGGCTGTTGTCGTGCAGATCAACCCGGCAACCGGAGCCGCGACCGGTGTGACTATCCCGTCACCGCAGAATCCGGCACGTGCCCTGGCTTACGACCCGGTCACGGATCACTTCTGGACGGCGAACTTCGGCAGCTCGATCTACGAGTTCGACCGCACCGGCGCGGTGGTCAATACCTTCGCAAACAGCCTGTCGATCTACGGGGCGGCCTGGGATGAGTACTCCAGCGGCGGCCCGTACCTGTGGGTCTGGTCGCAGGACGGCACTCCGTTAGTGTTGGCCACCCAGATCAACCCGGCCTCCGGCGCACAGACCGGCGTGAGCTTTGTCGGCACCAGCACGGACGGCACGGATGCCGCCGGTGGTGCAACCATGATCAACGGCGACTACCCGGGTTATTCCGGGAAGCTGATCTTCCTGGGCATGCACCAGGCAGGCAGCGACATCGCCATTGGCTACGATATGGATACGTTCGTGAACTTCGACGTACCCTGGATGAGCCAGGACCCGATCACCGGTACCGTCCCGGCCGACAGCTCGGCGCCTATCGACGTGTCCTTCAACGAGACGATGACCTTCACGCTGGGGACCTACACCGCCACGCTGCGCATCAGCACCGATGACCCGGTGGCACCCACCCTGTTCGTTCCGGTCACGATGCATATCGTACCGCCGGAATATGGGGTGCAGGTATCACCGGACATGGGCTTGACCGGCATACCGGGTGAAACCATCACCTACACGGTGTACGTCACCAATACCAGCAACGGTCCGACCGATAGCTTCGACATCTCGCTGGGCAGCTCCACCTTCCCCAGCAGTGCTTCGGCGACCAGCGTTGGTCCGCTCAGCCCGGGACAGATGGCAATGTTTACCGTGACGGTGGACATCCCGTGGGGTACAGCCAGCGGCAGTACGGATGCTCTGGTCGTCACTGCGACATCCCAGGGGGATGCGACCAAGACAGACTCGGTGACTCTCACGACCACTGTCGGCGGCGTTGCCAACGGTTTACCTGCCGGTCGTCCCGCAGGGCTACAGCCCACCGTAGCCTGAACAGGACTGCTGGCTCGGTCACGAGCCGGCAGCAGCCAACCAACTAGCTTCAGGGGCAGGGCTCTCCGCCCTGCCTTTGTCGTTTAAGTACCGTCCGTGTTGGGAGTTGCCGTGACAGGTGGCAGATATAGGGGTGTTTTTCGGGCTTCTCCCGAAAAACACCCCTACATAACCCCTGCACAACGGTGTTTCCCAGAGAGCCAATGTGAGCATCAAAGAAAATGTGAGCTACGACTGTGTCTTGGGTGTCCTGGAGCGTCGGATCAGCACCAGTGTGGATTGGTGGCAATACAGCGCCTTGGGGGTTGTGGGGATGGATGAATATCGTGCTCAAGAAGGGCCACCGCAATTTCGTAGTGATTGTGACAGCCCGCCTGGCGGGAGATCGCCTGGTGATCCTGGCGGTTTTGCCTGATCGTCAGAAGGATACCCTGATCGAATTCCTGCGTTCCATCCCACAACGCTTGCAACAGACCATCCACACGGTCTGTTGTGACATGTACGAAGGCTTTAGTGAAGCCGTACGAGAAGAACTGAAGCATGTCCGCATCGTGATTGATCGTTTCCATGTCGCTAGAGCTTACCGAGATGGTCTGGATGATTTGCGTAAACAGGAACTCGGGCGTCTGAAAAAGGAGCTTCCAGCCACAGAGTACAAACAACTGAAGGGCAGCCTGTGGGCTTTGCGCAAGAAACCCTCCGACCTGACTTCCGCACGCGGAACTGAAGCAGGCATGACTTGCAGCAGCCAATTATCCGCACATCGTCCCTTACAATAGATTTCCGTCACAGCATTGTTGGTATAATCATATCAGTCAATCGATCACGGACGAGGAGGTGGGAAACCAGATTAACACACCGCTGAAAATCTCCTGGCTGTAAATCCTAATCACACTCTCGGAGGACCCAAAACATGCGAAAACACGCGTTCAATGTCATCAGCCTGCTGGTATTGCTGTCGCTGCTCGCCGTTCCTGCCAGCGCCCGGCAGTCTCCCACCAGCGACGGTCCCGCCGGGCTGGCATCCCTGCCCGCCAGCGAGACCGGACTCTATATCGTCCAGCTGAATGACCCCGCCCTGGCGGTTTACAGCGGCGGGATAGAAAGCCTGGCGCCTACCAGCCCGATGGCGACCGGCTCGCGCAAGGTCGATATGGAATCGCCTGCTACCAAAGCCTATCTGGACTACCTGTCCATCCAGCAGGATGCCTTCATGTCAGCCATGGACCGGGCATTGGGGCGCAAGGTTGCGGTGCAGTTCCAGTACCTGAACGTGCTCAACGCCTTGGCAGTGCAGGTCAGCCAGGCGGAGGCTGGGAAGCTGGCTGCCTTACCCTTGGTCAAAGCGGTCTACGCAGACACGATCCGCGAGCTGGATACCGATGAGGGTCCCTTCCTGATCGGGGCGGATGATATCTGGAACGGCAACACCACCAGCGGAAGCCCCGCCCGTGGAGAGGGCGTGATCATCGGGGTGATCGACTCCGGCATCAATCACGCCCACCCCTCCTTCGCGGATGTCGGTGGGGATGGCTACAACCACACCAACCCCTACGGCTCCGGGGTTTACAAAGGCTGGTGCGTCGCCAACCCCTCCTTCTGCAACGATAAGCTGATCGGCGCCTATGGACTGAACCCGGTCGGCGGCGACCCTGAAGATACCGACGGGCACGGCAGCCATACTGCCAGCACCTCCGGCGGCAACCAGGTGGATGCAGCCATCCCGGTGGGTACGGATGTGTTCACCTTCACCATCCAGGGCGTCGCGCTGCATGCCAATATCATCGCTTACAAGGTCTGCAACCCAGGCTGCCCCAGCACAGCCAGCATCGCGGCGGTTAACAACGCCATCTCAGACGGGGCAGATGTGCTCAATTACTCTATATCCGGCACCGATAACCCGTGGATCGATGCGGTCGACCTAGCCTTCCTGGACGCCTACGCGGCCGGCATCTTCGTCTCCGCCTCGGCAGGCAACAGCGGGCCGGGCGCCAGTACGGTCGCCAAGACCGGACCGTGGAACGCCAGCGTGGCAGCCAGCACGCACAAGCGCGTGGCTGCCAACTCCCTGGATGTCACCGCCCCCACGCCGGTGCCTGCCGGACTGACCGGGCTGGCAGCCGTGCCGGGTGAGAACGTCGTCCTGGCTGCCGACCTCAGCGCAGAGATCACTTATTCCCCAACGAACCTGGATGGATGTCTGGCTTTCCCAGCCGGCTACTTCAGCGGCAAGATCGCCCTGATCCAGCGCGGCGGCTGCACCTTTACCGTCAAACAGACCAACGCCGCCGCAGCCGGTGCAGTGGCGGTAGCCGTGTTCAACAACGTCGGCGGGCCGCCGATCAGCATGGGCAGCACGGCAGCCTCCCCACCGGCGCTGATGCTCGACCTTGTGGATGGCACCGCCGTTAAGGACTATATCGACAGTAGCGCTCCGGTGACGGCGCGCTTCAACGCTGCTGGAACGGTGATCAACTACCAGCCCTGGGAGGATGTGATGGCAGGCTTCAGCTCGCGCGGCCCCAGCCAGTTCGAGCTGCTCAAACCGGATTACGCTGCCCCGGGCGTCAACATCCTGGCGGCAGTATCCAACCTGAGCGCGGTTGAGTACGCCTTCTACCAGGGCACCTCGATGGCTGCACCCCACAGCGCCGGTTCGGCTGCGCTGATGATCGACCTGCACCCGAGCTGGTCGCCGTCGGAGGTCAAATCCGCCCTGGCGATGACCGCCGATCCCACCCCGGTGCTGGATAGCGACGGCGTCACCCCCGCGGACCCGTACGATATGGGCTCGGGTCGCCTGTATCTGTCCGACGCGGCCGTTGCAGGTCTAGTGATGCACGAGACGCATGCCAACTACGTGGCTGCCAACCCATCTCTCGGCGGCGAGCCGAAGACCCTCAACCAGCCCAGCATGGTCGATTATGACTGCGTCAGCTCATGCTCCTGGACGCGGGTCGTCTCCAGCACGCTGAACAGCAGCGTCGGTTGGACGGTGACCACGAATATCACCAGTGCGGTGGACCTGAACGTCAGTCCGGCAGGCTTCACGCTGGCATCCGGCGCCTCGCAATCGCTGACCATCACCGCCGACATCCTCAGCGGTGTTGCCGGACAGACCTATTTCGGTGAGGTCGTGCTTACGCCCACTAATTCCTCGGTAGCGCCGGCACGCCTACCAGTGGTGGTTGTGGTCGGTGCCGCGCCGCCGCAGATCGCCGTCGATCCCACTGTCCTGGAGAGCACCCAGCCTCCCATCCAGGTCACCCAGCCGCTGACCATCACCAACAACGGCGGCATCGACCTGCTCTGGGGTCTATATGACGCCGGCAGCCTGCCCACAGCACCGCTGGTGGACTGGTCGGATGATTTCGACAGCTACGCTACCGGCAGCCAGATGCACGGGCAGGGCGGCTGGAAGGGCTGGGATAACAACATAGCCGGCGGTGCGCTCACATCGAGCGCCCAGGCCAGGAGCGCGCCTAACTCGGTGGCTATCCTCGGGGCATCGGACCTGGTGCACGAATACAGCGGCTACACCTCGGGCTTCTGGACTTATACTGCCTGGCAGTATGTGCCCAGCGGTTATACCGGGCAGAGCTACTTCATCCTGCTGAACACCTATGCCGACGGCGGCCCGTACAATTGGTCAACCCAGGTGATGTTCGATGCTGCCACAGCTCAGGTGGTTAATACCGGTACTACGGTTGGAACGCTGCCGCTCATCACCGACCAGTGGGTGGAGCTGCGCGTCGAGATCGACCTGGTCAATAACAAGCAGGAGTTCTACTATAACAACAGCCTGCTCTACTCCGGCACCTGGACCGAAGAGGTCAGTGGGGCTGGAGCCAACAATATCGCCGCGGTGGACCTGTTCGCCAACGGCGCTTCGGTGGTCTATTACGACGATTTCTCCCTGGTCGAGCGAGCGCCGCAAGCCTGCGACCTTGCCGGGGATGTGCCCTGGCTATCGGCGTTGCCGGATGTTGGTGCAACCCCTGGTGGGCAGAGCTCGGTTGTGGATGTATCTTTCGATGCATCCGGCCTGACGACGGGTGTCTACACCGCCACGCTGTGCGCTGCCAGCAACGACCCGCTCAATGACGTGGTCGCCATCCCGGTGACCATGACGGTGCAGGCGCCGGTGTACGGCGTGCAGCTCTACCCGGCTGCAGACGCGCTCAGCGGTGTGGCAGGGGCAGTGGTGACCTACACGCTCACGCTGACCAACACCGGCAATATCACCGACACCTACAGCATCGCCGTGGAATCCGGTTGGGTAACGAACCTATCGGTTATCACAGAGACCCTGGGGGCAAACAGCAGCGCCCAATTTGCAGCCAGCGTGAGCATACCACCGTCTGCAATCTCCGGCGACTTTGATATGGCTATGCTGATGGTCACCTCCTATGGCGACCCGGGGGTGTCTGCCGGAGCGACGCTGACCACCACCGCGATCGTCCCCGGGTATAAGATATACCTGCCGGCGATCCTGAAGGGGTTTACGCCGTAATCGCCGGGCGGAGTCTCGCTGGTTTGTGTTAAATAACCCTAACAGGGGCGGGAAAAATTGCCCGCCCCTGTTTGCATTTCTGTTAGGTTTTTTGGTATAATCAACCTGATATTCACTTTGATAAAAAACCAGAGTCTCTCCACTGAATGGACGCGGTTGTGCTGTTTGCGGGCGTAGCCCAACCAGTACAACCTCTTTCCTATGGTTTTGGATAGGTTCGAAATATTTTTCCGTCAGGCGGGAAGAAAGGAGATGCAGACCAGAAAAAGTGATGCCGCACCTGCCTCGAATCTGTCATGCAAGGCTGGATTGACAGGATCGTTCAAATCATTAACCCATTTGAAAGAGGAGGAATGTTAACCACATGCGAAAGCAAGCGACGAAAGTTTTCAGTATCCTGATCCTGCTAGCGCTGCTAGCTGTTCCCGTCAGCGCACAGGTGACCCCAGGGGCGTCTGCCAACCGGCAGGCAGTTCCCCAGAACCAGACCCAACTTGCAAGCGCACAATCGTTTTCTGATGGAGCCCTCGTGCTCGCTGATGGCTCCGCACCCAAGGCATCCCACCGGCTGATCGTTCAGCTCGCATCGCCAGCGGTGGCAGCCTGGGCAGGTGAGACTGCCGGCGCAACCTCCGGCGGCAAGATCGACTTCTCTGCGCCCAGCGTGCAGGCATACCGCCAGCAGCTCGTAGCTGAGCAGGCTGCCTTCGTTGCCAATATGCAGGCAGCCTTGCCGGGCGCTTCGGTGGGCCAGTTCATTGACGAGTTCGGCGCCTATATCGACCTGGCATACCAGGTCGCCTTCAACGGCGTAACGGTCGATCCGGGCGCAATGTCGACCCGCGAGGCCATGAAATCTCTGTCAGCCCTTCCGGGCGTCAAAGCTGTCTTCCCAGACTATGCCCACCAGCCGGATACCTACGCCAGCCTGCCGCTGATCAATGCTGATGCAGCCTGGAACAACGCGGGTATCGGCGGCATGGCGAACGCCGGCGCGGGCGTCAAAGTCGCCTCGATGGATGGCGGTCTGCACAACCAGGCTGCCATGTTCGACGGCACCGGCTTCAGCTACCCGGCCGATTACCCGCCGGGCGGTCTGGGACTGACCACCAACAACAACGGCAAGATCATCGCCTCGCGCGTGTACTTCCGCGCCTGGGACCCACCCTCCGCGGGTGATGAGAACCCCTGGCCCGGCACGCAGGGCACCTCGCACGGCACGCACACCGGCAGCACCGCCGCTGGCAACCAGGTGGTCGCCGATTACCTGGGTGTTACCGAGACCGTCAGTGGCGTTGCTCCTGCGGCCTGGGTGATGAGCTACCGCGTGTTCTACAACAGCATCACCAACGATGGCTCCTTCTATGAAGCTGAGGGTCTGGCTGCACTGGAAGACATCCTGATGGATGGCGCAGATGTGCTGAATAACTCCTGGGGCGGCGGTCCCGGCAGTGCGGGCGGCGAGTTCGACCCGCTCGACCAGGCGCTGATCAATGTCGCCAGCGCCGGCACCTTCGTATCCATGTCGGCCGGCAATGCCGGACCGGGCAACGGCACCACCGACCATCCCTCGGATGACTACATCAACGTGGCTGCCAGCTCGACCACCGGGACATTCGCTTCCGGGCGGCTGAACGTTATTGCCCCTGAACCGACCGATCCCAATCTGCAGGGTATGCCATATGGAACCGCCCAGTTCGGCAATCCACTGCCCAGCGGCAGTACTATCACACATACCTTTATTACTGCGGCCAGCGTTGATCCTGCCAATGAGATCGGCTGCAGCCCGTGGACGGGGACACCCTTCACCGGCAATGCTGCCCTTATCAAGCGCGGCACCTGCAACTTCTCCACCAAGGTTTACTACGCCCAGCAGGCTGGGGCTGACTTTGTGGTGATCTTCAATAACGCTGGGGATGGCCTGCTCAATATGGCTCCCGGTGACTTTGCTAACCTGGTCACCATCTCCTCCATTTTCGTCGGTCAGACCGACGGCGAAGCGATGAAGACCTGGTATAACTCCAACGGCAGCGCCTCGGTACTGGAAGTAGATACACTCGCCTTCCAGGCCGGAAACATACCGGATGTCCTGGCCAGCTTCAGCAGCCGCGGCCCCGGTGTGGGTCTCGTGCTCAAGCCGGATATCACCGCTCCAGGCGTCAACATCCTGGCGCAGGGCTATGGTCAGGGGAGCGGTGAGGCACGCCACCTGGGCTTCGGCCAGGTATCGGGCACCTCCATGGCTTCCCCGCACGTTGCCGGTTCGGCAGCTCTGCTGCGCCAGATCCATCCAAGCTGGTCGAACGCAGCCATCAAGTCGGCGCTGATGTCCACCTCCAAGTATATGGGCGTGTGGAACAACGATGCCAGCCACGCCCAGCCGTTGGATATGGGCGCCGGGCGTCTGGATCTGACCAACGCCGCCGATCCGGGTGTGATCCTCGACCCGCCCAGCCTGAGCTTCGGCCAGGTTGTGACCGGTACGGTGGAGCATATGAACGTCACCCTGACCAGCATCGCCACGGCCACCGAGACCTATGACCTGAGCGCAGTGTTCGTCGGCGGCACCTACCCGACCCCCACCGTCTCGACCCCGGCTTACTTCGCGGTCAGCCCGGTAAGCGTCACCCTGCCTGCCGGTGGGACCGCCACCATCACGGTGACCTTCGACTCGTCTATGGGCGCCATCGGCGACAACCAGGGTCACATCGTAATGGATGGCGCGGCGTACGATGCGCATATGCCCGCCTGGGCGCGTGTTGCACCGCCACCGAGCGGCAAAGTGCTGGTGATCCAGAATGACTTCAGCTGGCTGCTGGGATATCCGGATTACCTGAGCTACTACACCGACACGCTGGACAACCTGGGCGTTTCCTACGATGTTTGGAACGCGGATATGTACTTCGCCAATCCAACCAGCATCCCGGATGCAGCCTCCTTGTCAGCGTACGATGCAGTGATCTACTTCACAGGCGATAACTACCAGCCGGACGGGACCTTCACGGTTTCTACGCCATTAACGCTCCTGGATATGAATATCCTCACAGAATATGCAAATGGCGGCGGGAAAGTCTTCGCTATGGGTCAAGACATGGCATCTGTACTGCAATCGGCAACCTTCGATGATGGCGAGTTCTTCTACAGCTCCGTGCTGGGAGGCAACTACCTGCAGGACAGTGTGACCGGGTTTGATCTGCCTTCTGCGCCTGTACAGGCTGCAGCTGATGCACCGCAGGCGCTCCAGGGCCTTCAGATTGACCTTACCGGCATGGAGTACAGCATGGTACCGCTCGCCGGTGCCAATGAAGTGCCCCCGGTGGCTACAGTCAACAGCGGAGATGCTTACTTCGCTTACGATGCTGCCAACGAGATGCTGTACTACGATGTGTACGTCTACCCAACCAACCCGATGACCGTCACCGCCTCGCACATCCATGATGGCGCGGCTGGCGTCAATGGCGGCGTTGTACAGCCGCTGTTCGTCGGCCCGCAGTACATCACCGATACGCTCAACTACAGCGGCTCATTCATGTACACGGATACCGTCAAGCTGTTCAGCGAAGGACTGTACATCAACGTCCACACGACGGACTACCCGTCGGGTGAGCTGCGTGCCCAGGTGGTCGCCACACCTTCGGGTGACGGTGCCGGCAACCAGTTCTATATCGACGAGCTGGAGACCCTGCCGAACGCTGAACCGGATGGCAACGGTGCGGCATACCCGTACACCGCGCTCCTGCGCTACCCTGGTCCCTACAACGCTGCGGAAGGCACGGTCGCTATGGCGCACCGCGCCCAGCCCAGCCTGGAGAACCCGGGAGTGGCTTACTTCGGGCGCTCGATCTACACCTCCTTCGGTCTGGAGGGCGTGAACAACGGCCTTGGCGGCATCAGCCGCGAGGCGCTGCTGTCTGCCTTCATGGACTGGGCGATGGACGAGCCGGCTGTGACCATCTCGAACACCACACCGATCAATGCCGCTGCATCGACCTACTTCACGGCCGATGTTACATCCAATATCACCGGCACGGTGGGTGTGGAGTACCGTTGGGACTACGGCGATGGCAGTGCCTATGCTGGACCGTACGCTTCCAACCAGACCTTCCACATCTACGAGGAATGCGGCACCTATTCGGTGCGCGTGGAAGCCAAGGACTCCTGGGGCAACGTCGCCATCGGTGAGTTCGAGGCTGAGGTAGAAAACTGCACGGCGCTGCCAACGGTATATTTGCCTCAGGTTTTCAAGAGCTATCCTACGGCTAATGTACGCGTGGCGCATGCCTCCCCGGATGCACCTGCAGTTGATGTGCTTGTGAATGACAGTGCAGCATTCAGCAACCTGGCATTTGCTGGGGTAACAGCCTATGCTAACCTGTTAGCAGACACATACAACATCAAGGTGGTCCCCACCGGTGCGACCACCCCGGTTGTCATCGAAGCTGACCTTCCGCTGGCAGCGAGCACCGACTATACTGTGGCGGCGGTCAACAACCTGGCCAGCATCGAAGCCCTGGTGTTTGTGGATGATAACAGCGCACCTGCGGCTGGCAAAGCGCATGTCCGCTTTATCCACCTATCTCCGGATGCACCCGCAGTAGATGTCGCTGTGACGAGCGGTCCGGTGCTGTTCAGCAATGTGGCTTTCAAGGAAGCCAGCAGCTATCTGCCTGTTGATGCCGGTACCTACGATCTTGAGGTCAGGCTGGCAGGTACCTCTACAGTTGCTCTGACTGTTCCTGGGGTGACCCTGCAAGATGGCAAGGTCTATACTGTCTTTGCCGAAGGTTTAGCCGCCGGAACGCCAGCATTGCAAGCCGTGCTGACCGTGGATAACTAATCTTCGAAGCTCGCAGATCGTCTGGTGGCATAAGCGCTTACCGTTCGATCTGCAGGTAAACGACAAAAATGCGGCGAGCCGATCTAGGCTCGCCGCATTTTGAAATTTTTTATTTGTATAAGAGTGGTTGGGCAGGGAAGAGTGTGTTTTTCTATACATTTCACTGTGATTGATCCTTGATGTGTATCGTGATGCCGGCAATGATATAATTCCCCAGCAGAAATTTCACCGGGGAAGCCCATTTAGACGCATGCCTGACACCAACGAACTCAGCGAGCGTGAGCTGGAGATCTTGGAGCTGGTTGCTACCGGGGCGAGCAATAAAGAGATCGCCCAGCAGCTCTATATCAGCGCCAATACGGTCAAAGTTCACCTGCGCAATATCTTCGCCAAGATCGAGGTCACCACCCGCACAGAGGCGGCCATGTACGCTGTGCAGAGCGGGTTGGTTCCGGCCACGCCGGAGCAGGATAGCGTTGCGCAAGGGGCACCGGACGCCGGTCAAGAAGACACGCAGCCGGAGGCTTCGACCTGGCGGGTTTACGCCTGGTGGGGGGTCGTGGCTGTGGTGGTGATACTGGCGCTGGCAGGTGTGTTGTACCTGGCAACACGCAGACCCCCTGAGGCGGTCTCCGCCAGCCCGGCTGCCCCGCAGGTCGAGGCGCGCTGGCAGATCAAGGCGCAGATGCTCACCCCCCGCTCGGGACTGGCGCTGGCGGCTTACGAGGAGCAGCTGTATGCCATCGGCGGCGAAGCCGGTGGTCAGGTTAGCGGGTCAGTCGAGGTATTCAACCCCAACCTGAACGAGTGGCAGGCGCTCAGTGACAAACCCACTCCGGTGGCGGATGTCGCCGCGGTCGTGATCGGTGGCAAGGTGTATGTCCCGGGCGGCAGGCTGCTCTCGGGGGAGATGTCGCCAGCCCTGGAGGTCTACGACCCGCTGCAGGATGCCTGGGAGAGCGGGGCAAAGCTGCCCCAGGCGGTCAGCGCCTACGCCCTGGCGGTTATCGAGGGCAAGCTGTACCTGTTCGGCGGCTGGGACGGGCAGGAATACCTGGATATTGCCTGGCGCTACGACCCCGGAACGGACCGCTGGGAAGTGCTGCATTCCATGCCCACCCGGCGCGCTTACGCCGGTGCCGCCACGGCTGCCGGGCGCATCTTCGTCATCGGTGGGTACGACGGGCAGGGTGCTCTGCAAGAAGTGGAGATCTACCAGCCGGCGAAAGAGCAGGACGATACTCCCTGGACTTACGGTCTGCCCATCCCGGACGGTCGTTATGCCATGGGCGTGACCAGCGCGGTGGATATCATCTACCTGGTGGGCGGGGTCTCGAATGCTGACCGGGACGCAGCTCTGCCGTCCCTGGAATATATCCCCAGCGCCGGTCTGTGGCAGGAGTTCGACTCTCCGGTGACAGGGAGCTGGGCGCATATGGGCATGGTGCTTTCCGGCACGCAGATCTACGTGCTGGGCGGCGAGCTGGATGGTCAGCCGACCGATCAAAACATCGCTTATCAGGCCATCTATACCGTCTCGATCCCCTCGATCATTAAATAAAAGATTGAACCACGAAGAGCGCTAAGAAACACAAAGATTCACAAAGAAATATATATATAGAAGTTACGCAGCTCGCGGGGTAATCGCAACCCTCCCCCAAGTGCTTAAGTTCTATATATACTTTGTGCACCTTCGTGTTTATTGGTTAAATTAACCCATATGGGTTAATGATCTGGCAAGTTTGATTTGCGACCACTCCGCCGTATCGCAATAATTCCTGCAATCTGTTCTGCGCCTGACATGGAATTACCCGAATGGAGTATTGAAATACGCCTGCACAGGCGTTAAACTATACTCAGTCAGGATAGGAAAAGAATGCTTGAATCTTGAGGAGGTGCATCAGCCAGCGATAGGTTGCAATTATTCCCTGATCAGAGCATGCCTTTTCTAATATCGCATAAGTAATCCATATAAGGAGAAAAGATTATGAAGAAAGTTTTTGCAGTAACCATGGTTCTGGCGCTCACTCTGGCGCTGACCTCCGCTGCGTTGGCCGCGGTCCCCGCTCCGGGTGGCCCGTTCAACAGCGCCTTCCGCGTGCAGAACCTGGAGGCATCCACAGCACAATGTTCGTATGCGTTCTATGATGCCGCCGGCGCGGCTGCCTATACCAGCGCAGTCACCAGCGTCAACCCCGGCGACTCGCTGTATGTCTATGTACCGGATGTCTCCGGTCTGGGCAGCGGCAGCTACTCCGCCGTGGTGAGCTGCGACAAGAAAGTCGCCGCAGTCTCCAACTTCAGCGATGCCAACAGCGGCGCCAGCTACAGCGGCGTGGATGCTCCTGGCACCAGCTGGTTCGCGCCCGGCATCTATGACAACTACTACAGCTTCTACTCCAACGTGGTAGTCCAGAACGCCAGCTCCGGTGCAGTGGACGTGACCGTTGAGATCTTCGCGCCCGGCAGCGCCACCCCGGTCAAGACTCAGACCGCGACCGGCGTGCCTGCCAATGCCTCCGTGGCATTCGAGCAGGAAGGTTTGACCGAGCTGGCTGATAACCAGTTCTACTCCGCCAAGATTACCGGCACAGGCAATATTGCCCCGATCGTGAACATCTACGGTAAAGGCTCGACCGACAACCAGCTCTACTCGTACAACGCCTTCACCTCCGGGTCGCAGACAGCCTATGCTCCGGTGATCATGAGCAACTACTTTGGCTATAACACCGCCCTGGTCGTGCAGAACATCGGCAGCTCCAGCGCATCGGTAACCGTGACGTACACCAACGGTCACTCCGACACCTATACTGTTGCTCCCGGTGCAGCTGAATCGATCTACACACCTGGCGTAGGCGGCGTGCCTTCCGGCAATACGTTGTACGGCGCTACCATCACCAGCAACCAGGATGTCGTCGTGTTGGTCAACGAGTTCGACTCCCTCGACCAACCGTGCCGCCTCCTACTCCGGCTTTGCAGCCGGCAGCACCGAGGTGCGCGCCCCGATCGTCGAGAAGCGCTACTACGGCTATAACTCCAGCGTGACCTGCCAGAACGTCGGCTCTGCAGCCACCGACCTGACCGTTACCTACGTTGGCACCGGTGTCGGCAGCCCGACCACCTACGCTGGAGTCGCGGCTGGCGCTACCCAGCTGATCTACCAGCCAACAGACCCGGCGCTGGCAAGCGTGCCCCCGAACTGGATCGGTTCTGCTACCATCACCGGAACACAGCCTTTCGTGTGCGTGGTCAACCAGGATATGAATGAGGCTCCGAATGCGTCCTTGGTCATGGACCAGCTCTTCTCATACAACGGCATCGCACCCTAAACCTCGGCTTGGAACGTTTTGGCCCTAACTAACCGGGAGGCCACTGGTGAACGGCCAGTGGCCTCCTGAATTTGTGGAGTGCAGTAGTCCCATGCGCAGATCTTTGCTCTTATTCTTTATCGCCATCATCTTTCTCATCTCCGGCTGTCGACCGGCAGGCGGAGAGACGCCACAAGCCACTCAGGCTGACGCAGTTACAGTCGCCAGCCCGCAGCCTACAACCGGGGCGGTCGAGCAGCCTGCCTCGACTGAGCCTTACCCCTACCCTGCTCCGCCGACTTATATCGCGGCGACCCCGCGGAGCTATCCCGCCCCTGACAACGTCACCATCATCCCCCCTACGCCTTTCACCATCCCCGAGCCGGGTGCAGATACCGGTGTGGTGACCGGTGTGTTGGTCGATGTGGAGACCGGCGAGCCGATGGAGTACCAGACCGTGTATCTGGGTTTCAAGATCTACCTGACCCCAGGACCTGGCTATTCCTATGGTTTGCAGGAGAACACTTCGCCTCACTCGCTGACCACCCCCGAGGGTGAGTTCGCCATCGGAAATGTACCCCCGGGTGAGTACATCATTATGATATTCACCCCCTTTGGCGCTTCGGTCGTCATGCAGCCTAACAGCGACCGCGAGCTGGAGGTTATAGTCGTCGCCGGTGAGGTTTTCGGACCTCGGCTCGCTGGAGGCGCTCAAGCCTGAGCTGCGCTGAGCCAGTAGAATAAAATAATTTGGGTTTGATATTTACGGCGATTCGCCGTAAATATCAAACCCTTTTTCGTTCTCTGAGCGGTGTGCGGATTAATCGAGTTGGGTGGGCGAGGCTCAGTCTTATGCCGGGTGATCCGCAGGCTCAGCAGCAGTCCCAGGTAGCCCCAGATGACGTCTCCCAGGATGAACAGGATGCGGATCAGGATGGAGATGAGGATCACCGAGGCCGGCGGCAGGTATGGGTTCAGCACCCAGGTGAGCAGAATCTCGCGGATGCCGGAGCCACCCGGGACGATGAACAGCAGCATGCTGCTGCCACCAGAGATCGCCCACACCCACCAGGCGCGCAGCCAGCTCAGCCCTTCGCCTCCCGTCGCCAGGAAGAAGGAGTAGAAGATCATGCCTCCCAGCAGCCAGGCACAGGCATAGATCAGCACCCACACGAGCGCCTCAAGCGAGCGCCACAGCAGGCTTCTCCCGGAGGGCTGCCAGGAGATGCCCAACATCCCCGCCAACAGCATCAGGGCTACCGCTGCTGGCAGACGCAGGTAGACAGAGATGAAATCGAAGCCGCTGATGGCAATGCCCCCCGCCACCAGGATCAGCATCGCCCACTCCACAAAGCTGGCGACCATGATGACGCGGCTGGGGATAGGCGTGCTTTCGGCGTACATTGCAGTGCGCCCCACCCAGTGCCATACACCCCCCGGCAGACGGCGCAGCAGGATAACCCGCGTGTAGATCACCACATCCTGCCAGCTGGCTTTGTTGTGGAACGAGAGCATCCTGAGCCAGGCGAAGAACTGGATCACCAGGGAGATGAAATACAGCACCAGCGAGATCAGGGCTGCCTGCCAGTACAGCCGCCAGTTGATCTCGGCGATCTGGAAGCCGCTGTAAACCAGCAGGACGATAATATAAAGCGAGGCCGCGATGGTCAGCCCGCGCCCGACCCACTTCCAGCGCGTCCTGGCGGACTGTAAATATTCTGCCCAGCGGGTGAGGGTCTCTTCGATCACTGGGAGATTCCCATCGGAGTAGTCTTCTGAGCGAATATGGTCAGGATTGTGGACAGGTTCAAGCGATCCAGCAGCCACAGCGGCGGCACCATCAGCAGCCTGCCGGGAAGCGAGCCATAGCCGCCTAAGAGTATGCGCCGCAGGGCAGGCCGCCGCTCCGCCCAGGTCTGTGACCAGAAGTCCAGGCTGTGCCCCAGCACCGAGTAGCTGGTGGAGATGCAGCGCCGGTCTGCCAGCTTGAAACCGATGCTTTCCAGGATGCTTTCCAGGGCATCCTGTGGGAACAGGTACAGGTGGCGCGGCAGATCCCAGCCGACCCAGAAATTTCCAAACAGCCGCCGTTCCAGGCTCTCCAGGTTTGGTATAGAGAAGATCAGCCAGCCCTCATCCTTCAGCAGGCGGTGGGCATAGCGCAGGTCCGCCACCGGGCTGTCCAGGTGCTCGACCACGTTCCACATCACGACTGCATCGTAGCTGGCTTGGGGCAGTTCTATCTCATTGAAGCGACCTGTGTGCACGCTCACCCCCAGCCTGTCACGCACGTATGCGGCGGCAGGCTCACCGGGTTCGACACCGGTCACCTGCCAGCATCCTGCTCTCAGCGCTTCCTCCAGGAACAGCCCGGTGCCGCAGCCCACTTCCAGCAGTGACCCGCCGGGCTGGAAGCGTTCGACAGCCCGCAGCCGCTTCCAAGGACCGTAGCGTTTGTCCAGCCGCCGCAGGCGGGTGGGCTCGTCCTGTACCAGCCTGGGGTGGGATTTGTAATCCTCGGGGTAGTAAGCTTGCAGCGATTCCCAGGCCGGGCGTGGGTCCTGGCGGAATGTGCCGCACTGCGGGCAGCGCGCCATGCTGAAGGTGCCGGGCAGCCCCTCCAGGCGGTCCGGTCCCTGGAAGACCGGCACGCTCTCCTGGGTGCCGCACCAATCGCAGGCGCACTGCTCCCAAACGATATCTTCGCCTGCGGTCATCTAAAATTATCTGCCTTGCTCGGGTGCTACCGGCAGCGATCCAAGCGGTTTCTGCAGCCCTTCACGCACACCAGCCCAAAAATCCGACCAGTAAGCCCAGTTGCGCTTCCAGAGGAACTCGCGCAGCACCACATAGCCGATGTGCAGGGGCAGTTGCAGCCAGACCGGGCGACCGTGGCGGCGGTAGAAGCGGGCGATGCTGGAGCCCATCGTGCGCCAGAAAAGCGGCGACCTGGGTCCCTGGGTGGTGGTGGATACTTTATGCCACATATGGGCGTTAGGAGCGTACCAGATATTCAGCCCGTGGGCGCGCACTCGCTCGGAGAAGTCCCAGTCATCCCACAGGAAGAAATAGCCCGGGTCGAACAAACCGGCCCGCTCGAACGCCCGCCGGTGGATCAGCAGCCCGCAGCCTGGCGCATATTCGATCAGCCGGGTGCGGTCCTGGTATTCGGTGCGTTTATCGGTCATCAGGATCGCCGGTGGGAAGGCGCGGTAGCGTCCGCCGCTGGACCATACCCGGTCGTCGCTGCCGTGATACAGCACTTTGGGCATGATGATGCCCGTGGAGGGGTCCTCGCCTCCCACGCTGAGCAGCTCCTGGATCATATCCGCTGGGATGACCGTGTCGTTATTGAGCATCAGGATATAATCCGCCCCTTGCTCCAGCGCGTACTGGAAGCCGATATTATAGCCCGCCGGTACGCCGATATTCTGCCCGTTCTCGATCACGTGCACGGAGGGGAAGTCCTGTCGCACTCGCTCCTGGGTGCCGTCACTCGACCCGTTATCCACGATTACTACTTTGATATCCGGATATTCGGCCGCGAAGACCGACTCCAGGCATTCGTGGGTATCTTCATAATGATCGAAGGTCAGGATGACAGCATGGACAATTGGCTGGCGGGCAGCTTCAGGCATAGGTACGCGCTCCTCTCCCAATGAGATAGCAGGCATCTCAGCTCTGGCAGGCATGCGCTCTACGATCGTGCGCACGGTCTCGATGGCCGATACCAGGTTGTCATCCACTTCCCGGTGGCGGAACTCAGCTGCCCGCCCAACCAGGTGCAGGTTGCTGTACTGGCTGAGGGTTTGCTGCGCGGTTTGCATGGTACTGTCGAAGATATCATCATACACCGGGTAGGCGTATTTCTCCTGCACCACCATGCTGTCGAGGACTTCCTCACGCCGCACGAGACCGATGCGCTCCAGGTCGGCGATCACTTTGGCTGCTGGGTCGGTGTGTTCCTGGGTGACTTCTGCACACAGCACGGATTGCCCTTCCGGGGTATCTACCGGGGACATATTCTTGAACTCGACCATGCGGTTGATGGCGATATCGCTGTCCACGAAGTAGATCCAGTGGTAATCCGATACGTAGTGGGCGGTCCACCAGCAAGTAAACCGCGTCCACTTTACGATAATTCATCGGGAAAACGTGCCCCAGCATGCGTCCGGTCACCGGCAGCGGCAGGGTAGAGATCACCTGGTCAACCGGCATGTCACGTTCCTGCCCGTCCATCTGGTAGCGGATTGCCTGGATGCGGTCGCCCTGGACCTCGAAGCCGATCACCTGCGTCTCCAGGTGAACAGACTCCTGCACTTCCGCGTACATGCGGTCGGCGATAGCACCATAGCCGTGTTGGATGGGATAGTAGAAATACTGGAACTTGGTCTTAGTATTCTCGCGGTAATGGTCCAGCGGGCTTGCCAGGCGTACTTTCTGGTTTGCCCAGTAGACCGAGATATCCTGCCCACGGATGCCGAACAGCTTCTCTGTGTACGGCTTAAAGAACAACCGGTACAGTGAGCGTCCGTAGCGGCGCAGCACGAAATTCTCGAAGTTGTCGTCGGCTAACCCGCGCGGGCGTGCCATGTAGTGCCACAGCATACCGATGCGCTGTCCGAAGGGCAGGTTGGTCGCCAGCTCGACCACATCCAGCGGGTCGCGCATCCATTCACCCCCCAGATAGATGCGGCTGCGGCGGACGTGGCGCCCCATCGGCACCAGGTTGAGCAGCTGCTGCAGCACCACTTCGTCGGTGGTGAACAGGCGGTGGGCGGCGAAGTCGCAGTAGAAGCCGTTCCACTGGAAGCTGCGCGCCAGCCCGCCGATATAGGCCTGTTTCTCGAAGAGGGAAAATTGAATAGCTTGTTTCTTCAGCAGCCAGGCGGAGCTCAGTCCTGCGATCCCAGCTCCTAATATCGCGACTGTGCTCATAGGACGGAAATGCCTCTCAGGTGTTTGGGGGTTAACGCAGTGATTTTATCATATAATGGGTATATCATCGGGTGCTCGGGGTGGAGGGTATGAAACCCCAGACCACAGACCGCTGCGATCCTGCGGATCGACGGCTGACCGCTGCGATCCCAAGGATCGTCCGCCGATTGCTGACCGCTGAGATCCTGCGGATCGTCCGCTGATTACTCAAAGCTGTTATCGGTGTAACATATTGCTGTTGGGTGTCTATAGCAAGGTGGGCAGCTCATTACGGGTGCAAGGGCTGAAAAGCTAAATCTCTTGTGTGGCTGTGGAGGTCTCAGGCAAACCGATGCATCGAACCATCAAGATATTGACTGCGGCAGCGATCCTGGTGCCGGTGGCTTTCCTTTCTATGCGGATCACTGCTTCCCTGGCTGATTCGGGAGCGGTGGGGGAGTATCTTTCTGATCCTGCACACGCTGCCAACCAGGCTGCCCTACCGACGCCAGACCCAAGCAAGCTGCTCAGCGTGTGCAGCCAGCACGCCCCGAAATGCCCGCTCGACCCTGAGAACTGGCCCGGGGAGCCGGATGGCTGGCAGTACACCGGCAAGAAATGGACCTGGTACCCCTACACGATCAACCGCTTTAACCGCCATACCATCTGGGAATACAGCCAGCCGTATATGGGCACGAACCCGGTCTTTGCCGAGCAGCGCGAGGACCATTACTCCGATTACACCAACTCGCCGGATGAATACCCACGCGTCCAGGGGCGCAAGCCCAAAACCTACGACTGGGAGCGCTGGATGCCGGTCGGGGATAACTTTAAGGTGATGCAGCTGGGCAGCAGCAGCGAGATGAAATCATACCTGCTTGGAGAAACAGACTGCTCGACCGGCATCTTCTACCCGGTTGTCGACCACACCCACCCGTATTTCAGCACACCCATGTCCACCAACCGCTGGGGAGAGTGCACCGGCGGTGGCTACGTTGCTGCCTACCTGACCGAGCTGTGGGGCGAGCCGCTCTCCCGCCAGCGCCTGGAGCTTTGCGATAATAAGATCAACGGCGTGCCGGCGCAGTTCAGCCCGCAGGGCAATATCGTCTGCAAGATCAGCCCGTATGTGGGCACGGTCTTCCAGCGTTATATCTTCGGACCCAAACGCGAGGGCAGCCGCCCGAGCGTGGGCTGCGAGGCAGTCCTGTACGCCTGGGGGTGGACCGAGCCGCAGCAGCCTGCCAGCGGGCAGGATTACCAGGCCTGGTTCCGCAACGGCGAGCTGCGCTTCACGCGCTGGTATGAGCTTTCCCGCAAAGCATCGCCGGGCAACCCTCCCGCTCCGGATGACCACGATTGGTGGAACCATAACTGCCAGGGCGCCTGGACAGGCGAGGGCAACTGGCTGTACACAGGTACCTTCCGGGCAGGGCAGACGGTCTATCACGATCAGGCCGAGCTGCCGGTGCTAACCGTCGCCGAGGTCACTCCAGCTGGTGGAGTGCTGCGCCTGGAGGGGGTCGGTGCGACATATACCTTCCCTGCCGGAGCGTTCACAGAGACGGTGCGTATAGTCGAATACCCTGCAGAGAAGATAGAAGTCCCGCCTACCGGCAACATGCTCCAGGTGGGTGCAGTATTCCGCATTTTCGCCGAAATCGAGTCTGTCTCGGAGATTATACAGCCGGAACTTCCTTACCAGGTGACCATCCGGTACGATCCTGCCCTTTTAAGCAGCGCCTCACCTGACGGTATCGGGCTGTATTATTGGAATGGCTACACCTGGCTGAGGGAGCCATCCAGCCGTGTTGATGGAGAGAATCACACGCTCACGGCCACCCCGGAGCATTTCTCTTTATGGGGCGTGCTGGCGGATGTTGACCGCCGTCCCACGCCGCGCCGCTACACCCGGCGCAGGTAGCGCAACCATCCTATGGATATCAATGTCTGGAGATTTTCTGATGCCAAGCACACGTAATCGAATACGCCAGTCCCTCATCCTGATGCTTGCGTTCCTCATCGTAGCCATGCCTGGGTCTCCTGGTCGGAGCTCGGGTGAGTTTTCTTTGGATAATAAAAACAACTACGTGTACTCTGTGAACTCTGTGGTGAATTAAGAAACCCAACCCGCTCCAGCCAATACCCCCGCCCAGGCGCTCAGCATCTGCAGCCAGCACGCCCCCAAGTGCCCGCTGACCGCCGCCGGCTGGCCGGGCGAGCCGGACGGCTGGCAGGTCACCGGTAAGAAATGGACCTGGGTGCCCGGTACGCCCAATATTTTCGGGCGAGAGGTTGTTTGGGAGTACAGCCAGCCATATGCAGGCAGCACCCCGGCATACATCGGTCAGCGCGAGGACCACTACGCCGATCAGACCAATACCACCCTGCCGCCAGTTACCTACGATTGGGAGCGCTGGATGCAGGCGGGGGATAATTTCCGGCTGATGCAGCTCGGCAGCGAGAGCGAAGCCGCATCCTATCTGGTTGGCGAGGCGGACTGCTCCAGCGGGATCTTCTACCCGGTGGTGGACCACTCTATGCCGTATTATTACACTCCCATGCACACCAACCGCTGGGGACCCTGCACCGGCGGTGGCTATATCGCTGCATACCTGTACGAGCAGTGGGGTGATCCTCTCTCCCAAAAACGGCAGGTGTTATGCGACAACCCGATCAATGGCGTACCGGCCGCCCTCAGCCCGGCCGGCAACACCATCTGCAAGATCAGCCCCTATGTGGGAGTAGTCAACCAGCGATATATCTTCGGTGCGAAGACTCCCGCCGAGCTGCCCAGCGTGGGCTGTGAAGCGGTCTTGTACGCCTGGGGCTGGACCGAACCGCGGTCACCTGCAACTGCCCAGGGGTACCAGCCCTGGTTCCGCAATGGAGAGCTGCGCTTCACACGCTGGTACGAGCTTTCGAACCAAGTCACGATCGGCAATCTACCGCAGCCGGATGACCACGACTGGTGGAACCCGCTCTGCCAGGCTGCCTGGCAGGGGGAGGGCAACTGGTTGTACTCCGGCACTTTCCGGGTCGGGAATACGACCTACCAGGACCAGGCTAGCCTGCCTGCACCGGCAGCGCAGACAATCCTTGCATCCGGCGGTGGACTGGATGTAGTTGGTGCCGGTACACACTATGATTTCCCCGCCGGGGTGTTCACACAGACGGTGCAGATTGTGTCCTACCTGCCGGACCAAACGGAGCTGCCTCCGGCGGACGGGCGTTTCAAGATCGCACCGGCTTACTATATCTTTGCCGAGTTGCCAGGAGGTCAGACGCTGGTTGACCCGGCAGCAGCTTATACGGTCACGCTATCTTATTCAGAGCAGTCGGTTGGGGAATTGGAGAACAGCCTGGCGTTCTATTTCTGGGATGGCTATGGATGGGTAAAAGAGCCTACCAGCCAGGTAGATGCCGCTGCAAATGTGCTCACTGCCACCCCAGACCACTTTTCTCTCTGGGCGGTGATGGTGGATGGGCGCCGGCTGTTCCTCCCCGCCGTTCTGCTGGATAAATAAGTAGGTTGGACGGTTGAGGAAAGGCTGCACCGTCGCTCAACCGTCCAACCAGATTTTATTTCAGCCAGAGCTGCGGTAGGTCAGATATACCCTCTCTAACTCCCGCACCAGCACATCCCAATAATAACTCTCGGCGCGCTGCCGGCCTTGCCGTGCCAGGGATTCCGCCAGATCAGCGTCTTCCAGGACACGTAGTATCTCGCTCGCCAGTGAGTTCGGGGTCGCTCGCGTCCGCCAGCAGTCCGGCAGGCAGCCCACCGCTATCCTCTGCAGCCAGCAAACGTCCCCGGTCGCCCACGTCGCAGGTGACGAATGGCACCCCGCAGGCCCAGCTCTCGAACAGCTTGAGCGGTGAGCGCCCGCGCGCCGCACCGTCATCCAACACCGGGTCGATGGAGACCTGCGCCAGGTAGTAGTACAGCGCCACCCTCTCGGGAGCGATACGCCCGCAGAAGACCACCGATGCCGCTATCCCCATCTGCTGCGCCAGATCTACCAGGCGCGGATAGTCGTCGCCGCCGCCGACCAGCAGTAAGCGGCTATCTGGCGCCTTCGCGAGCACCCGGGCGAACGCCTGGAACAGCAGGTCGACCGGGTGACCGGGGCGGCTCAGGCTGCCGACGAAAGCCACCACCTGTTTCCCCGCCAGACCGAGCGCGCCGCGCAGCCCAGCCAGCTCACCCGGGTCGGGCGAAGCGAAGCGCTGCCGGTCGATGCCGTTGGAGATATAGCTGATTGCCTGTGGGTCAACGCCCAGCGCGATAAGCCGGTCGCGGGTGAAATAGGTATTGGTAGTGATGTGTTGGACGCGGAACGGCATGCGGTTTTCGAAGGTGGTCACGATGCTTTTCTGCCACACGGAGCGAAAATGACCCACGCCTGCTTCATAATCGTCGCTGTCCAGGAACACCGTCCGGCCGCGCAGCCACTGCGCCCCTAATCCAGCCAGACTGTTCATCGGGTGCGGCTTGCCGATGTGGATAACGTCCGCCTGGCTGGATAAGGCAGCGCCCAGCAGCCGCCAGGTAGCCCGTGCTGTGACCATCATCAATTCAGTGCTGCTGTAATAGGTTTTTAGATTGCCATGCTTGCGAACGTGCATCGGCGCGACGTACTCAACTGCTGCACCGCCGGTCGTCTGGCGCTTCTCGCTCGAGCTCGTCGTATGCGCTGTGCAGGGCAGACACCCGCACCTGGTGCCCCAGAGCTACCAGCTCGCGCGCCATCGGCGCGTACCTTCCCAGCCCGCTGGGGCTTTCCAGGTCCTGGGTGAGCAGGAAGTGGATCTTCATGGTTTCTCGGAGAGCTCCTCCAGGTGCTGGGCGAACTGCCTTCCGATCTGGGTCACATCGAAGTGCTGGTGGAAAATTAGCTTGCCGTTTTCTGACAACCTGGCTCGCAGGTCGGGGTCGGCTTTCAGCACGCGGATGGCATCTGCCAGCGATTGCGGGTCGCCGCGCCGGCTGAGATATAGGTGGACGCCGTGCTCCAGCACCTCCGGCAGAGCTGGTGTGCGGGCGCTGACCACCGCTTTTCGCATAGCAAAGCCCTCGTAGATCTTGTTGTTGTTGGTCAGCAAGTTCTGCTGGGTGGCGCCGAAAACACCCAGCACCAGATCGGAGCGTGCGATATGTTTCGCCAGCTCCGGTCTTTCCAGCCAATCGATAAAGGTCACATTCTCCAGGTTATATTCTTGTGACAGAGCCTTTGCTTTGGGTAGGTCCGGTCCGGTTCCGATCATCTCGAAGCTCACGCCATCCTCCTTCAGCAGGCGAGCAGCCTGGATGATCCCCTCCACACCGTGGTTGGGGATATAGGAGCCATAATAGATCACGCGGAAGTTGGCAACCTCACCGCATGCTTGCTCGGGTGATTCTAGCGGATGGAAATATCGGTCGTCGGCGCCGATCTGCACGATGCGGAATTGGGATGTCTCAATCGAATGAGTATCCCTAAACCAATCGATGAACTGGGAAGTATCCAGCAGCAGCAAATCCGGCAGCCGGCATGCCAGACGCTCCATCCATCGGATCAGCGCCACCGTGAAGCGGCTGCGCTGCTGTATGCCGCGCTCGGTTGTGATCAAGTACAGCGAGTTTAGCACATCCCATACCATCGGCTTCCGGCGCAGCCGGGCCAGCAGCCATGCCAGGAAAACATCCATATGCCCGGGGTAGCCGACCACCAGGATATCGTATTCCCCGACCCGGCGGTAATTATTGATCAGCTGCGCATAGGTGTCGCAGGATGCGCCCCCAGAACCTCGGGCTCATCCAGCCGCCGCTGGCAGCTCGTACCCTGTCTTCAACGCCGGTCCATAGGGCGACGTGGCACTCGATGACCTCGATACCGACCCGGCGCAGCCCTTCGATCATGATCTGGTTGCGGGCGTATTCAGCCCGGTAGGTGCCGAAATAGACCACCCGTAGGCCTTGCAGGCTCATTCTGGCAGCACCTCGTAGATCCTGACCCGGTCCTGAATGTAAACCGGGCGGAAGTATGGGCTGGATTCAAGTGCCTGCATATCGAAATTGAACTGCCCGAAGAAGCTGACCTTTCCCTGCTGCTGCCCGATATAGACATGCGTTACCCCTCTCTGGCGCAGCTCCTGCAGCACGTCCGGGTGGGTGATGCCTTTGGCCTGGATCTGCTTATACAGGTCATTGATTCGCTCCCGGTAACCGGGCCAGGGTTCCTGCTCGAAGGAATAGTTCATCGGCGGGATGGTCGTCTGGCGACCGGCGAGCAGCGGCAGCCACCAGCCGCCGTCGGTGCCTACCGAAGCTGTGTCGTAGAATGCCAGATGGGCATTGACCAGGAAGCGCGCCTCTGCCGGAAGCTCCTCCTCGATCCAATCGAAAGCGCGCAGGTCTGGCGTGAGCACCAGTGCGTGGCTGGCGATATCCACATCGTTCAGGCGCTGCCTGGCTCCCCAGATACCGGTCAAGACGACTGCAGCAGCTAATATTGGGCTTAAATATCTAATCAGGCGTTTTACTCTCGGACGGGTGTCCTGCGCCTCTACCCCCGGGGCGGCGCGTTCGACGGCCTCCATCCCCCAGCCGGCTGCCGCTCCGAAGAAGACCGATGCCGGGATATAGGCTGCGATCAGCACCGCGAAGCCAGTGATAGCGCCTTTGCCCGGCAGCCCGAACCAGGTAGGCTCACCGGCGATCCATACCAGCCCCCACCACAGGCTGACCAGCAGCACCCCGCGTTCCCTGCGCCACAAGCCCCAGCCGACAACGACCGGCAGGCACAGCCAGGCAAGCGCCGGCAGGTAAGCAAAGACATCTCCCACGACCTCGCCGAATGTCAATCTGGAGGCTGCCTCAGTAGCTGAGGCCGATAGCGTAGCAGAGAAGATGTCCAGGATGCGTCCCGAGAATACGCGTGCCAGCCAGGGTAGGTACAGCAGCCCGGCGAGCATGAAGATTGCCGCAGATCGACGCAAGATGCGCTCTGCGGTAGGCTTCCTGAGATATATGATCCAGAATGCCAGCAGGAACAGCCCGGCGATGATCGCCACCCGCAGGTGGGTGAGCGCCAGACCGGCAAGAACCAGGGAGGCCAGGACCGGCAGCCGCCAGCCCTTCTCTTGCTCCAGAGTGTCCCACAACAGGTAGACGGCCGCGACCAGGATCACCTGCCCGGCGAGCTGGGTGTAGCGACCCCAGTTGACGTAATGCATCGGCATGGGCAGCAGAAGCCCCGCCAGCAGGACGGCGACCACACCTGCCCACGGGCTGCGTCCCAGGCGGGTCGCCAGCGGGTACAGGCACAGCACTGCCAGCCCGTTCACCAGCTGTCCGGTCCACAGTGTGGCGGCGGGCAGATCCAGGCCGGTCAGGTAGTGCAAAGCGGCGGTGAGGGTGTGGAAGCCGAAATGGTAGGTGAAAGTCTGCATGTCGGCATACGGTGCCCATGAGCTGAACAATCCACCGTGATCGACCAGCAGCCGGGCGATCAGCGTGTGGTGGTAAGAGTCGCCCCACATCGGTATGGGCAGCGTGCGTACAGACCAGAAACGGCTGGCGAAGAGCAGCCCAACCAGAGCGAGATAAGCCAAGTCTGCGGCGCTCGGGAGCTGCAGCCGCTCCAGCAAATTAAGCTTCCCGTCCACCCTGCGGAAATAACGCAGGATCAGATATCCGCCAGCCAGCAGTGGCGGCAGCCAGGCGTATATCGCTCCCAGGTGTAACCCGATCAGGTGAGTGTAAAGGTAAATCAGCGGATATAACGCCAGGCTGGTACCGGCAGCCAGCCCTAGCCTCTCCGGCCAGCGCAGCTGGTCCCACTTCGGGTACAGCCCAGCCAGCAGCGCCCATCCGGGCAGCACGAATAGGACGAAGCCGGATGCCAGCAGACCCAGCCAGAATGCCGCCTCCCGCAGCAGACCCAGAGCAGCCAGGCGCTGGTCGTAAACCAGGCGGAAGGTGAGCTGGGTATCCTCAACCGGATGCCCATCCTGGTAGGCTGAACCGCTGGAATAGCTGTAGCCTGGTGCAATAGCTACCGGGTAGCTCCCAGTTCCATTCAGCTCCAGATCGAAGTAGTAATCCTGTCTTGAGGAATTTTCGATCGGCGGGAAATTGAAGCGATAGTTTCCGGCGTGGTCGATATTCTCCACCGGCAGGGCAGCCGTGCCTACGACCTGCCCACCTAATGGGCTGTCGTACAGGGTCAGGCTGATCTCGCCCGTTCCCTGCTCCTGTGTATCGAGATTCAGCGCCACACTCTGCAGACCGTCATAGCGTGCCAGGAAGGTCTGCCCGGCGCTGCTGTCCGGCGATACTGGCAGGGCGGCGGTGATCAGCGGCTGTTCTTGCTTTACCAGCGGCGAGCAGCCTGCCACAAGGAAAAACATCCAAAGGCTGACCGTTAGTAGAACTCGCCTTGAATACTTTTACAAGCGGAGAGGCTGCCTGTCTTAGGGCAGTGGATTGGGGCATGAGGGGCAGCCGGTACATCGCGGCGGATAGTTCCCTGTCAGCACGTGCTCAACCCGGCGAGGCACTGGGTGGTGTCACCTGCGCACCGGGAGGCTCACCCACAGCAGGCTCATCTTGACGTACCTGGCCGAGCTCGATGCCCCGCAGCCGGTAGAGTACCTCTTCCAAGATTTTTCGGTTGAAAGCGATCAGGTCGGCGACCAGACCGATCAGCAGGACCTGAAAGCCCACGATCAAAAACGCTGCCGACAGGATCACAGATTGGATGAGACCGGTGCCTTGCCCAATGATATAGTTCAGGTAGAGGAATCGCAGCCCCAGGAATAATCCAAGGAGGATCATCACTCCACCCAGGAATGTGAACACTCGTAGCGGTCGGTACATGGTATACGCTCGCAGGATAGTGGCAGTGGAGTTCACGATGTAGTGAGGGATGCTGCGCATCAGACGGGAAGGACGTGTTTGCGGGTTGGTGCGCACCGGGACGTATTCGACTGCCATCCGCCGTGCACCAGCCTGGATCAGTGTCTCTAGAGTATAGGAGTATTCGCTCAGCACCAGGGTGCGCAGGGCAGCTTCCCGGCTGATCGCCCGGAACCCGCTGGTGGCGTCCGGGGTGCTGACGCCGGATGCCTGGGCAATGACCCAGCTGCCAAAGCGCTGCAGCCTGCGCTTCAGCGGTGAGAAATCTTGCAGGGTGCTTACCCCCCGATCTCCCACTACCAGGTCGGCGCGGCCTTCCAGGATGGGGGCAATCAGGCGTTGGATATCCTCTGCCTGGTACTGGTTATCGGCGTCGGTGTTGACGATAAGGTCGGCGCCGAGTTTCAGGCTGCTCTCCAGACCAACAACGAAACCAACTGCCAGACCGGAATGCCGCGGCAGGCTGACGATATGGTGGATGCCGCTCTGCTTGGCGGCATGGACGGTATCGTCCGTGCTGCCGTCGTCTATTACCAGATATTCGATTTCATCAATGCCAGGAAGCTGTTTTGGCAGCGCCTGGACGGTCTGTGGAAGGGTCTGCGCCTCGTTGTAGCATGGGATCTGGATGATCAGCTTCACGTTTGGAAGTATACCATCGAAGGGAGACCTATTTCTGGACGAACGGCAGGTAGCGGTGCAGCCCGTTGCGGATAATCAACTTATAGCGCACGTCCTGTCCCGCGGCCTTGCCGTCGAGGTGTGCCACCTGCAGGTAGGCAGTGCCGGCCGTTGCTGCTTCCCACTCCAGCTGCGCGACCTGGTTGAAACCGGCTGCCTGTGTTTGGTGCAGTAAGGTCGTGCCATCGGCTGCATATAGGCGCAGGACAGCCGCCGCTCCACCGGATAGCGGGTGGGCGGTGACGATCAGGCGCTGGTTTGCCCGCAAGCTCACTTTGACCCAATCCTGATCGTTCAGGTAGCCGGAGCCTGAATCAGGATTGCAGAAACTATGCTCCTGGACGGTGATCAGGCTGCCCGAGCTGCTGGCTTTGCCGGTAGTGTTATCGTTCTCCCAGGTATCGAAGGAGGGGCAGATGTTCGAAGGGACGCTGACCGATGACTTCGGCCGCGCTGGGGAACGCCTCCTGGTTGCCCAGCAAATCCACCCCGCGCAGGCGGAAGCCGTAACTGTGTCCTTTATCGAGGACCACCCACGCCTGCTGCAGTCCAGGGTCGATATCGTCATCCCAAACCTGCCAGGCTCCCGAATCGACCTGCATCTGCAGCTCGTAATGGTCGATGCCGGCCAGGTTGTCGCTGCCGGACCACCCTACCTGCACCACAGTGCTTTCCTGTGAGGTGGGTAGGGTCTTGAGGTAGGTGACCGGAGGGGTGCGGTCGATTGCCAGGTCCCAGATGGCGGACCCAGTGGAGCTGCCTGCCCAGTCATACGCCCGGGTATAGAAGGCGATATCGCGCTGGTCGGCGATCACGCTGGCGTCGAAGTTATAGCTCCAGCCGTCGCCGCCCACCCAATCCGAGCCCAGATACACCCAGGTGCCGTTGAGCCAGTCGCCGGAATGCCAGAAGAAATCCACATGGCTGGTGCCGGAGGGCAAACCGGAGGTTTGCGGTGCAGCAGGCGCTCCGACGGTGATAGCAGTCACCCCATCAGGCAGGAAAGTGCCGCCCGTAGGGTTGGTGATGGCGGCGGATGGAGGCGTGGAGCCGGAGACCAGGTTCAGCGTGTAATCGTAGGTCTCCCCGCCGGCAGATGGATGGTTCCAGGCGCGCAGCTTGATATAATACGTGCCTGCTCGCTGCAAGCGGTAGCCGATGAACGAGTTGGTGCGCGTGCCGGTTGCCTGGTCGTCGTTGGTCGACAGGATGGATGCCCCGTCGCCATCGATCAGGTCAATGTAGGTGTCCAGATCGGAGCCGGTGTACTGGGCCTGGGTGGAAACACCGATTTGGTCGCCGGCATTGGCGGTGAATTTGAACATATCCACATCCCCGCCCGGGCAGATCACCCCAGTCGTGCTGGAATTGAGGTTGATGGCTGTGGCAGTGGCGGGGGTATCGTCCGGCTCACCAGGGTCCGCGCAAACCGGCGGTGCCTGGCTGTCCACGGTAAGGTCATCGATGAACCAGCCTTTGAAGCCGTTCAGTTTTTCATCCAGCGTTTCGAATTGGAAACGTACGCGGACCGTCTTGCTGCGAAAGGTGGTCAGGTCGATGGCAGGGCTTTGCAGCCAGATATTTGGCGGGTCTTGCGAGAGCTGCACAACATCCTGGAAAGGTCCACCATCGGCGGAGATCTGCACCCAACGGCGATCCCAGTTTAGACCATCCGATTCGGTCTCATAAAGATACCAGAAGCGCAGATAATAGCTCCCGCTGGCTGGGACGCTGAGCGGTGGGGAGGTCAGACCGCCGGCGTTGGGAGCGCCGGTATCGTAATTCCCGGGCGGGTCTTTGGGTTCGTAGTTCCAGCTGATGGACCCGCCGGGAGTGTGGTTCTGTGCCATGGTCTGGTCCCAATCGCTCTTGCTCCAACCGTTCGAGCCGCTCTCCATATTATCGGAGAAAGGCAGGCTGCGCGGGGTGGTAGAAATCGTCTTTACCTGGACGGTGAACGAGCGTGATTCGCTCCAGCCGCTTTCACCGGCAGCATTACGAGCTTTCACCTGCCATGTATGCGTGCCTGCGGATAGCGGCCCGGTATGGAAAGCTGTGCCGGATTGCCAGCCTTTTTCCACCCCATCCAATTTGACTCTAAACTCCGTCCCTGCACCGGTGTCCTCCCAGACCAGGACGACGGTATCGTCGGAGGTCAGGTCTGTCTCGCCGTTCGACGGCCAGCGCAGCGCCGGGGTTGATGGAGGCGAGACTTTAGAACGTACCCGAACGGATGAAGCCATATCGGCACCGATGCGGTTGTCGGCCAGGCTGCTGTCGTTCTGTGCCAGGGTTGAGCCACGTCCGGTCAGGTCGCTGTTGTCATATAAGGTAGCATAGACGTTAGCGCCGACCATGATAGATGCGGCATTGTTGGCACCCAGGGCGCCTAGCGCAGAGGTTCCAGAGTGGTCGCCTGCCCCAAGGGTGACGCATTCCCCGCTGAAATCGTTTTCAGCGAACAGGGCGACCTGATCCCCCGTGGGGATGCAGGCTGGTGGCGGGGTGCCGCAGTCAACCTGCTTCAACACGTGGCGCAGCCCAGGGATATAGCTGGCGGGGTTGCCATCCAGGTCGATCAGCTCCAGCCGCAGGCTGACCGGTCCATCCGGCACATCGCTGCTGCACAGGTCCCAGGTATAGCTGAAAGGTGAGGCGCTGAAGTTCGGTCCTACAGATTGCCAGGCGCCATCGTAGAAGGCTTTGATGCGCACGCTGGAGAGCCCGGTGTCATCCGCCGCCCAGCCGGATATGCTGAGGGTGGGGTTCTGCAGTGTCAGCCCGGTTGGGGGAGCGGTCAGGTCGCCGCGCGGCGGGTTCGGAGCGCCGTGGACGATATTGCCGGAGACGTAGGTCGAGCGGGTGACCTGGCAGACATCTCCTGGCCAGTCGCAGTAAGGCAGGTCAACCTGGACACGCGGCCGCCCGCCGTTGATATCGACGTCATCGAAAACGACATCCACCGATGTGCCCCAATAGCTCTGCCAGTACGGCTCTCCCTGGACCTGGAAATGCAGGTGGTGACCGGTGCTCTGCCCGGTGTTATCCGCCACCCCAATTTGCTGCCCCTGGGAAACCGGCGTCCCGATCGATTTCAGCCCTGCCGGGATGCTGTTCTGAGCCAGGTGCAGGTAGAGCTGGTAGGTCGCCGGAAGGGTGCTGGTATCCTGCAGCACCAGGAAGTTCACATCGCTGTGATCGTTGTTCGGTACCGTGTCTTTGAAAGCCCAGACCGTGCCGGCTTTTGCAGCGTGCACATCATACATCGTCTGGGGGATGAAGAAGTCGAAAGAGTAGTGTGCGTTGCCGCTGGGGATCGTCCCATCATGCGCCACGCTGCGTGATAGATAGACCGTCTTGCCCTCAGCCCAGGGCAAAAGGTAGCCGGAGTAGACCTGTGCAGCTGCCTGTGGGTCGAACCTTTCGCTCTCGATGCTGAGCAGCTGCTGCTGGAGCTCGCCGGGCAGGGTATCGCTGGGCACTTCTGCCAGCATCAGCCCCCAACCCGGGTCTGATGGCAGGGTGACAACCCATTTCTCCCCGTCCCAGGCTGCCAGGGCTACGCCGGGCTCCGTGGGCACGGCCTCTCCGGTCTGCGGGTTAACCGGCACCAGCCATGCCGAGGCATGCTTGCCGTCTTCCGAGATGGTCACGTTTTCGACGCGTACATCGAATAACGGGACCGGGTAAACAGTCTCCAGGTTCGCCTGAGCAGCCTGGTAGATGGCTTCTTCTAAGCTGGATTTTGCTTCCGCTTTCATCTCCGGTGGCGGCGGGGTAGGCTGGCTGACCAGCAACCCGGGCACCAGGCAGATGAAGATGACGGCAGTGATCAACATGCGTTTCATTCGTTTCTCCACGGATAATATATCCGTGTGAGTGCAATTATCACGCCATTTGCTGGCTGGCGGATACAGATAACAGGGTTGTCAGGAGTGGTCGATGAGCTCTCCATCCACCATCTCCCACACCCGGCTGGCAAAGCGCTCGATGAAATAACGGTCGTGTACCACTGCCAGGATTGTGCCATCGAAGCCGGTCAGCGCCTGCTCGAAGCGCTCGCGTGAGGGGATATCCAGGTGGTTGACAGGTTCATCCAGCAGCAGGAGATTGCAGCCCTGCGCCACCAGGCTGGCTAACATCAGGCGCGAGCGCTCGCCGAAGCTTAACTGCTCGACCGGGCGCAGTGCATCATCCCCGCTGAACAGGAAGAAATGCAGGAATGAGCGTGCTTCTGTCTCGTTGAAGGCAGCGCTTCCCTGTACTGTCTCCAGGGCATTCAACTTTCCATCCAGCAGCTCCTGTTCCTGTGCCATGTAGCCAAGTCTTATGCTCGAGCCCAGATGCACGCTGCCGGTGACCGGTTGGAGCAGCCCGGCAATCGTCCGCAGCAGGGTGGTTTTCCCACACCCGTTTGGTCCGCTAAGGGCGACTCGCTCTCCCAGGCGGATATGGGCGCGCATACCCACAGCCAGCGGCGGATGCCCGGGATAGCCGATAGACAGCTCATCGAACGCGAGCACATCCTGCCCGAAGTGCTCCGGTCCGCCGAAATCCAGCTTCATCTGCCAACCCTGGACCGGTTTATCCAGCCTCTCGTCTGAGGTCAGATAGCGGTCAAGCTTCTTCTGGCGTGATTTTGCCTTTTTGGCGACCTTCTTGGCGATGCGCCGCACGCCTGGCTGGCGGGAGGTGGTAGTCATCTCCACGTGTAAAGATTGCTGTTTGGTGCGCGCAATATCCTGCTGCAAGCGCCTGATCTCATCCACCTGATCTCGATATGCCGAGAACTGTTTATCGTGCTCAGCAGTCACCTGTTCCAGGTAATCTGTATAGCTGCCTGGATACTGCCTCACCGACCGGGTGAGGGGGTCCAGGTCCAGGATGCTCGTGACGGTATTGTCGAGGAAAGTGCGGTCGTGGGAGATCACCGAGCGCGGCGTGGTCGGGATGGCGTGAATATTCGACCAGCCGACCCTCCAGCCATTCCAGCATTTCGATGTCCAGGTGGTTGGTTGGCTCATCCAGGAGCAGCACTGAGGGGTTATCGAGCAAGATGATAGCCAACCCCAGGCGGGTCTTCTGCCCGCCGCTCAGCTCGGCGATATGCGTGTATGGGGGAACCAGGTCGAGACCCAGGGCGGTTAGTATTCCATGCTGCTTCACTGCCAGGCTGGGATCATGGCGTTCGAGGCTGCTTAAAATCCGGTCGTATGCAGACTGCAGCTCCTGATCATCTGGGGTCAATACCAGCGCCTCGGCGTACTCCAGCAGTTGGGCTTCCAGAGCCTCTGGATGTCCGAGCACCTCCTCCAACAATGAGCCCAGCGTTCGAGCGGGGTCGAGTTCGAGCGACTGGGGCAGATACCCCACTTGAAGGCTGCCCGGACTCAGCGAGATATGCCCGGAATCAGGCTGTTCCAGACCCACTATGATCTTGACGAGAGTGGTTTTGCCGCACCCGTTCGGTCCGACCAGCCCGATGCACTCTCCCGGGTTGAGGCTGAAGGTGACATCCTGTAATATGGTGTTTACGTTGTACGATTTAGAGATTCCGTGTGCTGTAAGCATCCTATCATCCTGTGCGATATCCAGCAAGTGAAATACCCTCCCTGCTGGTGGTTCGAAATGGGCGGGTCGCCGGTAACTTGGATTCCTACAGGATATTCTGCATCAGGGTGCTCGCTTCTAGAACACAATTGCGGAATTATACCATCCTGGTCGCAGCCTACCATCGCCCGGATCAAGGAAATGCCACCGGTCGGTCGTAGGTTGGAATTGGTATAATGGCTGCGTAAACCAGATTAAGAGGGGTTCAGGTTGGGAAGTTGGTGTAAGCTGAACGCAAATAAAGGACCCTGGTGAACCGGTATCAAGCGATCGTTTATACAGTTCTGTTGTTGCTGGCTCTCGGGCTGGGCTGGGCGGCCTGGCGGGATGGACAGCAGACCACAGTATTGGTCGAATGGACCACTGCCAGCGAACTGGATACAGCCGGTTTCAACCTGCATCGCGGAGAAAACCAGCAAGGTCCGTTCTCTCAGATCAACGCGAATCTCATTCCGGCTTCCTCCGACCCGCTTACCGGGGGCAGTTACAGTTACGAAGACCATCCCGTCCGGCAGGGTCAGGTGTATTATTACAGACTCGAAGAGGTCGTGTTCGATGGCAGCTCCAATTATTTCGGTCCGATCCCTGTACAGGCAGAAGGAAGCTTTGCGCCGGGCTTGTATCTGGCGCTGGCGGTAATCACCGCCCTTTTAATTTACGGAGCTAATACCCTTATCCAGCATGTGCGTGGAGAATCACCCGCAGTCAAAGGTGCAGGGTGATCGAGGTGGCAGGGGATAGCAGCATAGTCCGGATGGATATCGGCGGGCTGGGAATTGACCTGCAGCTCACCGCTCCCGACCTGGCTGGAATGTTGAGCCAACGCTACCGGCACTACCCGGCGTCTTACGATCGACGCTTCTGGGCAGATGTCAAGATTTCCTCCGGTCAGCCAACTGCCAGCCTTATGAATGTATCCCTTCAGTTCGAGAATGGGGTGCTGCGCTGTGAGGCACCTGGCTGCCAGGCTTTTATCGACCCATTTGAGCGCATTGGTGAGCTGCGCCTGAGCACAGCCTGGCCGCTCGAGGAGGTGGATTACTTCCTGCGCATGGTGTGTGCACTGCTGGCCTTCGAAGCCGGAGGGCTGCTTTTCCACGCTGCCGGCATTCTGCGCCGCGGCAAGGCTTATATTTTCTATGGCCACTCAGGCAGCGGCAAGACCACTGTCACTCGCCTTTCAGCGGGTGATGAGATCATCAATGATGATCTGCTGTTGATCATGCCCTCACCGGCTGGGTGGAAGGTGCAGGCGACGCCCTTCTGGAACCATTTCCTCTCCCAGCCGCCTACCGCTCCCGGCGTGCCGGTGGGGCTTTTCCGCCTCGTCCAGGACCTGCAGGTTTACCTGGAGCCTGCCAGCCAGGCGCATGCAATGGCAGAGATGGCGGGCAGCGTACCGATAGTATCTGCTGACCTTGCGCGCAGCCCGGCACTGCTGCAGCGCTGCCAGTCCATCCTGGATGCCGTCCCGGCATACAGACTTCACTTCCTCCAGGATGCTTCCTTCTGGCAGGTAATCGAAGAAGCCCTTCAGGCTGATAATTGAACCAGGTGACGCTCACGGACGACTATATGAGTGAAGAGGACGTTGAAAACGTCCGGTTTGCGGCCGCGGATGATCGTGAGCTCATCCGGCTTGTAGCTGCTGGCGGACATGCTGCATTCGCCGAGCTGTACCGGCGCTTCAGCGGTATGCTGTTCAACTTTCTGCTCAGTTTGGTACGCGACCAGCATGCTGCTGAAGACCTGCTCCAGGAAGTATTCCTGGCGGTCTGGAAGGGTGCCGGGCGCTACAGGGGAGCCGCAGCCGTGAAGACGTGGCTGTTCAATATTGCCTACAACCAGGGCATCTCCTGGCACCGCCGGCGTAAAGAGCTTCTGGTTGATGATCTGGATCAGCTTGTGATCGCTCCCAGCTCGCCTGACATTATGGGAGATCCGATCCAGAACCGGCTTGTCGTCCATGCGTTGGAGCAGCTCACCCCTCATCACCGGGCGGCATTGGAGCTGGTGCTTTATTACCAGATGAGCTACCGGGAAGCAGCGGAAGTGCTCGCCTGCCCGGTGGGAACGGTCAAGAGCCGGGTAAGCTACGCTCGCCGGCAGCTGCAGGCCATGCTCAATGCTGCGGGATAGATTACCGAGCACCATGATTAGATTGAGTGGGTATTTCTGGGAATGAGTACATCAAAAAAAGATCCAGATGGTGCTTTGAAGGACCTGCTCGCCGAGTATGTAAACGGTCGGCTTGCCCCAGATAAGCGCCGGCAGGTTGATGCCTGGCTGGAAACCAGCCCCCAGGCGAGAGAAGAACTGCAGAGCTGGCAGCGCATCTACTCCGCTATGCAGGATCGACCGCTCCACACCCCATCCAGGGCTGTCTGGCTCACCATTGAGCGGCAGGTAATGCAGCCCGAGAAGAGCACGCAGCGCGGCACTGCCGGCTTGCTGGAGGGGTTTGTGCTGGCAGCCATCACGCTGCTGCTGTTGTGGTGGGCATTACGACCGGGTGTTCTGCTGGAGTGGACAGTCAGCGGCGACAGCCTGGCTGCTTACCGCATATACCGCTCACCTGGGGATGGGCATGAGTTCGTCTTGCTGGGGGAGGTCGCGGGTAAACCGGGCGAGGTACAGTATAGGTTCCTGGACGCCTTATTTCTGCCAGGTCAGCAGTATATCTACCAGGTCGAGGGGGTTACATCCACCGGTGTGTCCATCGTCAGCCAGAGAGTTGCCAGCCAGCCAATGGCAGCGCTGCCGGGTCAGCTGGCCATCTTGATTTCCAGCCTTGTGCTGGGCGTTTTAGCCGCTGTCCTGGTGAGGAATTGGGGTGCATCCAGCCCTCACCGGCTGATACCGGCCTGATGGCTGTTTAAATGATCTCAGAAAGAACGTAGATCTGGTCGAGATTTGCACTACCGTTAGTGCTTTCCACCAACCCTGACAATTAATATTACAATTATGTTAGCTGTGACGTTTCGACACTGTTGTCACTTGCTTTAACACCTGAGTTAAGTTAGAATCAGACAATTATCGCGGAATTAATAAATATTTCGCGTTAAAAAGGGGACATCCATGGAGGATAGAATGACGGAAGAAAAAGATCGCAAGCCTTATGCAAAACCGGAAATAATCCATGAAGTGGATTTGGAGACGCGTGCAGGCTCGCCGATTCCGAATTTCCCAGGTGATCCCTCCTCAGGATTGGAATCCTAACGCTGGATAATTGGTTATTAAGTAAGATCGCTGCGCATCCGCTCATCACGGCTCATTAATAACAGATCGTGTGTTGAGAACGAAAGCAAGGCAGACAATACTGCACCAAATTGCTTCAGCCCGATTTCAGCGAGCTTCGTTGCAAGCGAAGCTCGTTACTATTTATAAATGAAAACATTATCTGTATCACGGAAAGCTATCCACTCACTCAGCACCCTAATCATGGTCTTTGGGATGCTGTTCGCACTGCCGGTGGATCCTCCTGCAGCCGCTCAGCACCTGCTGCCGGGCAGTACGGCCGAACCGGTCGCTCAGACTGAACTGCTGCGCGTGCTGCATTCGGACGAGAGCGGGCTGCTGCTGGAGCTTCTGGTGCCGGATTACCAGATCGAAGCACTGGAAATAGGTGGGGATACCTATGACGTGCTGCGCCTGGAGGGCGCCGGTGCTACCTCCGAGCCCGGTAAGCCACAGCTGCCAAAAATCGATGCCTTGATCGGTGTCCCGCCGGATGCTGAGATAAGGGTGCTCGTCCATTCTGCTGAGGCTTCACTACTGCCGGGGCGTTACCGTCTGCCGCCCTCGCCGCAGCCTGCCCCTCTGACGGGCGAATTCGAGCCAGGCAGACTGTCATATGATCCTGCGGGCGCCGAATTTGCCGACCTGGACGTATACCCGCAGACTGCCGCCAGGCTGGCAGAGGATGCCTGGCTGCGCGACCGCCGCATCGCCCGCCTGGAGCTGTTCCCATTCCAATACCTGCCCGCTGAAGGGCGCTTGAGCTACAGCCCGCGCATCCTGGTTGAAGTGTTCTTCGAGCGGGAATCGGCAGAGGATGCTTCATCGACGCCCTTCTCCGAATATCCAACCGCTGGAAGCGATCCCTTTGGAGATGTGCTGTTCGATATTCTGCTCAATGCCGAAGCCGCCAGCGGATGGCGCGGTATCCCCCGGCAGGCAGCCGTAACCTCCTCTCCAGCAGTGATGTCGAACCCGGCATACCGCATCCCCATCGTGAAGGATGGGCTGTACAAGCTGAGCTACGCCAATCTGTCGGCAGCCGGTCTGGACGTGGGTAGCCTCAACCCGCACAACCTGCACCTGACCAGCCAGGGGGTGGATGTGGCTGTCTATTGGGCTGGGGATGGGGATAACAACTTTGAGAGCGGCGAATACCTGGCCTTCTACGGGCAAAAGTTCTACGGCGAATATTTAGCTGGGCAGTACCAGGCCGAGGATGACCACTGGCTGACCTACGTCAGCCAGGATATCAGCGGGGCATTCGGAACCTGGAAGCCGCAGATGAACGCTGACATCCTGGAGCAGTACACACGCGAGAACGTCTACTGGCTGTCCCTGGAGGCTTCTCCGGGACTGCGCATGGGGACCGTCCCCGGGGCACCTGGTGTTGGCACACCGCTGGCGCAGACTTACCGGGAGACGGTCAGGGCGGAGGAATCGGTCTACTTTGAGTCGAACCAGAGCTGGACGCTGTTCAGCAGTGAAGACAACTGGCTATGGGGTCTGTACGATACCGCGAAAACTATTCCACCCAATATCTATACTTCAACGCTGACTGCTGTTGCGAGCGGAAGTTATTCAGCCACTTTACGTGGGGAGGTTGTTGCAATAAGCAGCAATGATTCCGCTGGCCCAGACCATCACACCATTTTTTATCTGAACGACACCATACATATTCAACCTATCGATGATCAGTTGTGGGATGGCAAGAGCCGCTACAGCTTCGAGACTGAAGTCGACCATTCCAGGCTTGTTGAAGGGATTAATGAGCTCGAATTTGTTGTTAATCTAACACCGGCCATGATATCAGATAAAATCTATTTCGACTGGTTCGAGGTCGAGTTTGAACGGGAATTCGTTGCTGATGACAGTGAAATTACATTCACGCCCTCCGTTACAGACACGCTCCGCTACCAGATTACCGGATTCTTACAAGCTGAAGTGATGGTGCTGGATATCACCTACCCATTTACACCTACCGCAATCACCGGCGTCCTCAAGAATGGTGCTCTGATTGATTTCAACTTAACACCTGACCCAGGTGCGCGGTACTATGCCGGTCATTTCACCGATCTGCCTCCCTCACAGATCAGCTATTACGACCCGCCCGATCTAAGCCAGGAAGCGGATTATCTGGTGATCACCCATCAGGATTTCTTAGCCCCCGCCCAGCAGCTGGCGAACTATCGTCAGGCGCAGGGTCTCTCGGCGCGGGTGATCGACGTGCAGGACCTGTACAACCAGTTCAATTACGGCATCTTCAGCCCGCTGGCGATCAAGAATTACTTCAAATACGCCTTCTCGCAGTGGACGAAGCCTCCTGAATATGCAGTTCTGGTTGGCGATGGAACCTGGAATATGCTGGGCTCGACTCGTTATAACAACCCTACGGTATTTATGCCGCCATATCTTGCCTGGGTTGACCCGTGGGGCGGGGTAGTTGACAGCGCCAACCTGCTGGCAGCCGTGGTCGGGAATGATGTGCTGCCAGACCTGCACATCAGCCGTATCCCGGTGAACACCGTCGCCGAGCTGGCTGCTGTCGTAGATAAAGTCATCGCCTACGAAGCTGCACCGCCTCAGGACTGGCAGCGCAGCCTGATGTTCGTCGCCGATAATATCCCCGACAGCGCTGGGGATTTCGTGCAGTTCTCGAACGACATCATATCTGAGTTCATCCGCCCGGGTTTCGTCGCCCAGAAGCTGTACGAGAACGATTTCGGATGCTTCCCAGGCGTGAGCTCGTGCCCGGCGATTAACCAGGCAATTGCCAATACTTTGAACTCAACAAATCCGATCACCGGAACGCTGATCATGAACTACGTCGGTCATGGTGCTATCAACCGCTGGGCCAGCGAGCAGGTCTGGAAGCGCGAGGACCTACCTTCGCTCACTAACGCAGGCAAGCTGCCGGTCGTGCTGTCTATGACCTGTCTGGACGCCTACTGGTTGCACCCGGGAGTCGCGCCTGATCCTCAGGAGAGCGTGATGGAGCTGATGCTCCGCATGGACGACTACGGCATGGCAGCCTCATTCTCACCGACCGGCTGGGGTGTGACCACCGGTCACGACGAGCTGCATCGCGGCTTTTTCGATTCAATCTTCGATCAGGGCAATTGGCTGCTGGGAGCGGCGGCGCTGCAGGCAAAGCTGAGCCTGTTTGCGACCGGCAACAACTACGACTTAATCAATACCTTCACCGTCTTCGGAGACCCGGCGATGCATATTTCCAGCCCGTACAGCCTGGAGTTCTCACCGCAAACGCAGAGCGGCAGCGGTCCCCCGGGCTCGACCGTCGAGTACACTTTCCAGATCACCAACACTGGGGCAATCACCGACACTATTGCATTCCAGGCTGTAGGGAACACCTGGCAGGTAGATCTACCCCCCGATACGCTCTTGCTGGATGGCGAATCTACCGCCGTGAAGGCGACAGTGCACATCCCCACTGGCGCTGCGGATGCGCAGGCAGACAGCTTCACCCTGAGAGTCTTCTCAAAAGGGGATACCAGCCGTGGATCTCAAGTGCAGGTGACCACCACGGCTTACCTTCGTGGTGTTATCCTGCTGGCAGATCCATACACGTATGACGCCATCGCAGGAGAGGTGGTGACCTTTGAGCTGGAAGTGTACAATAACGGCGCTTTCGAAGATGACTTTAGTCTATCTCTTACAGGAGATGATTGGGAGACAACCATCCTACCCAGCACGATTGTTACAGATACGCAGCCGGGAGAGAGCAAATTCCTCCAGCTAACCGTGCAGGTTCCCTCTGGGGCAGTGATGGGCGATTCCGACACTGTTACGGTGACTGCTGCTTCGCAGGGCAATCCTGCCCGGACGGATACCGTCATCCTGACCACACGCCTGCCGCTCTACCGGCTGTTCCTGCCGGATATCGAGAGATGATCGATGCCGGGGAAAAGATACTATAATGAGGATGTAAGCCACTCATAGACAGGATCAACCAGGATTAGCCGTGGCAGAGATTGCAATCACTAAACATACTTACCCCCTGCCTGCGCCGGGAGTCGTCAGCCGGGTGATCGGCGAGGAAGCCGTGCTGGTGCAGCCTGAACAGGCAAAGGTCAAAGTCATCAATGAAGTCGGGGCGCGTATCTGGTCGCTGGCGGATGGCTCGCGCTCGGTCGAGCAGATTGGAGCGCTCCTGTGCAGTGAATATCAGGTGGATCCAGAACAAGCGCTGGTCGACACGCTGGAATTCCTCAACGAGCTGCTCGAACGGGATCTGTTGTTAGTAGTCGATTCACCTGTCTCGGGGAGATAGAACCAGTCGATGGTCCGGCCTTCAGCATAAAGGGTGTGGAATTGGTCGCTCGGAGATCGCCGCGGCGATATCTCATTATTTTCTGCATATTGTTGTATCTTCTCCGTCCGGGTATGCCTGCTCAGGCAGCCGTTACCCTGGTCTCATTCACCGCCAGCGCGGGGCTTGACGAGGTGCTGCTGGACTGGGAGACGGCAACCGAGCTTGATAACGCCGGCTTCTATATCCGGCGTGGCATAAACCAGAGCGGACCGTTTACGCGCATCAGCCCCTTCGTACCCAGCGAAGGTGATCCTTTGATCGGCGCGTTTTATCTATGGGTGGATGACACAGTCGTCAACGGGACCACATACTGGTACCAGCTGGAGGCGGTGGATCTGAGTCAAAACTCGGAGTTCTACGGCCCGGTATCGGCAACGCCCGGTGAATTCGATCCCACCGGTTCACCGACAGCAACTCGCACGCCTACCCGCACGGTCACCCCGACCGGCCCGACATCAACTGCCACCAGCACCATTCCGCCGGTAACCACCACACCGGGCACCCAGGCGAGCAGCACGCCCTCCTCCGCGTACCCGGCGCCGGCGACCGCTACTGCCATCCCGACCGCTGTTCAATTCCCAACGGCGGTACAGCTCCCGACCAACACCGGCTTGCCTGGTACAGCCGGACCCCTCCCATCGGTTGAGCTGCCTGAAGCTGCTGTCTCAGGGACGATCACGCTAGTTCCGTTCCCCGAGCTCACCCTGACATTTCCGGAGGGAGGTATCATCCTCCCAGGCACTCCATCTGAGACACAAACGCCAACTCCCACAGCAGAATCTGGCGCGTCTGGCATCAGCTGGTTCCCGCTGGGCGGCATATTGCTGGTCGTGATCCTGGTGCTGATCTGGGGGCTGCTGGGTGGCATCTTCTACCTGTCGTTCAGGCGGGTTTCCTAGCGGCGATGGCTTCCACCAATCCAGAGCGAATACCAACCTCATCACATTCGCAGAGTCGAAGTAAAAAGACAGCCATCCTGGTGGCTGGACTGTTCAGTCTGCTGCTCATCGTCTTCGCTCTGGTTTACCTGAGCCGGGCAGGGCAGGCCAATTCTGATACCGGCTCAAGTGCTGCAGTCGCCGGGGATGCGCCGGTAATGAAGATCGTCGTTTCTGAGACCGGCATATACCGCCTGACCATGGACGATTTGCACAAGGCGGGATGGACGGGTGACCTGGAAAGTCCGGAACATATCCGTCTAACCCGCCAGGGTCACGACCGGTCATTCTTCCTCGACCGCAGCCCAGGCACGCCTGCGATCCTGTTCTACGGTCAGCCGGTTGCCGGGATATTCAGTTCTGATACCGTGTATCTATTGCAGGATTTGGCAGCCGCAGCGAAACAAGAGGCTGTCGAGGACGAGCCAGCCACCCCGATCGAGCAGCCGCTTGCCGCACCTGAAAACCTGCCTGCAGGCAGCTATTATTCCGTGCAGCATGTTGAGGAGAATCAGCTTTACCTGCCGCAGGCAGATGGCGACGAACGCTGGTTCTGGCTGCCGCTGACTGCCCCGGCAACCCAGACCGTGGAGCTGGATATCCAGGATGTTTCTAAAAATGGCGCCAGCAGACAAGACCTGGCAAGGCTGGCGGTGAAGCTGTATTCCAGCACCGAAGCGCCGGTTTCCCCGAACCACCAACTAAATCTAATGGTCAACGACCGGCAGGTCGCCGAGCAGAGCTGGGATGGGAAAGGGACTCACCAGATCGATGTATGGTTCGACCACAACCTGCTGCACGAGGGCGTGAACCGGATTACCCTGGTCGCTCCCGGGGTTGAGGGGGTGGCAGCTGATATCAGCCATCTGGATTGGATCGAGGTCGGTTATCCCCGGCGGCTGCACGCACTGGAGGACAAACTTGACTTCTGGTCGCCGGGTGGAGACCTTAGTCTGAGCGGTTTCTCAGGTCCGGTGGGGATATTCGAAATTACCGACGCGGGGAATATTGAACAAATCGGCGAAACAGTGCTAGAGAGCGGCAATGCAATTCTGCAGAGCACGCCCGGGCACCACTACATGGCTGTCGGTCCGGAGGGCTACCTAAAGCCAGGGCGGATTTCCCCGCTGGTAGACCAGCCAGACCTGCGCCAGCCGGAGGGCGGAGCAGACTATATCGCCATTGGCCCGGAGAACTTGCTTTCGGAGCTTGATCCACTGCTCGAGCACCGTCGTGAACATGGTCTCACCACAGCCGCAATCCCGGTTCAGGCAGTCTACGACCAATTCAACTACGGGCAAAGCTCCCCGCAGGCGATCCAGAAATTCTTGCGCTTCGCGGTCGAGAACTGGGATCCCGCCCCGCGCTACCTGCTGCTGGTCGGCGATGCCAGCTACGACCCGAAAGGCTACCAGTCATCCCCGGATGCCAACCAGCTGGTTGTCCCCTTGGTGGATACTGTCTACGGTGGTCAGACCACCAGTGATGTACCGTTTGTGCAGATCAACGCCGATGACTGGCCTGACCTGGCTGTGGGACTGGTGCCGGCCCGTACAGCAGAGCAGGTGCATATCTTCGTCGAAAAGACCCTGGCATACGAGCGGAGTATGGCAGAGGGGGATGGTTTGGTAAGTGTGCTGGCGGTTGCAGATGGTTTCGAGCCCAGCTTCCGCTGGGATGCAGAAGCGTTTCTGGACCTGTTTGCCCAGGACACTCCATCTGACCTGATCGCCCCAGACCCGGGAGACACAGATACATCCAGCCAGATCGAGGAGAAGCTGGAAGACGGTGTTTCCCTGCTGGCATATTTCGGTCATGGCAGCCTGAGCATGTGGGGCAAAGACAGGCTGTTCACCGTTGAAGATGCGGCTGGTTTGAATAATGCCGCTCAACTGCCGGTAGTGCTGAATATGACCTGTCTGACCGGTTTGTACACCCATCCGGAAGTCGATTCACTGGCTGAGACGCTGCTGTTCAATAAGAATGGCGGGGCGGCTGCCGTTCTGGCGCCCTCCAGCCTGACGCTGGCGGTCGATCAAAGCTTCCTGAGCCGCCCTCTGATCGAAGAGATGCTGGAAGACCCTCAAGCCACCCTAGGGGATATCCACCTTAGCGCCCGCCGCAGAATATCCCTGGATTCACCGGGAATGCGGGATGTGATGATGACTTTCATGCTCTTCGGCGACCCAGCCCTCTCTTTGCCATCTATAACATCTACCCCCTGATCTGCACTGCCTGTTTGCCTGGTTACCTGGTTGCCTGCTTTCCTGATTGACTTAACCCTAATTTCCTGCTCACCTTATTCCTCTTTACCTGTTCTCCAATCTCTACTCTCCCATTCATCAATAATGCGTCAGGCTGCCCTCGACCTTTGCCCGGTGGACCGCGTAGCGGAATACAAACAGGCTGAGCGGCAGCAGGATGATCGAGAAGATCACCAGGGCCAGGATATCCGGCGCCAGCTCGCCCCATGAAGCACCATTGAGGAGTGCCAGCCGCATGGCGTGCAGCGAATAGGTGATCGGCAGCAGGCGCGCCAGCCAGGCCAGCCCGGCAGGCAATATGGTGACCGGGTAGTACACTCCTCCCGAGCAAACCATTCAATGCGCTGACACCCCACTGGATCGGGTCGCCGCGCTTGGTCACCATGATGAAGCTAGCCGCGATGATCCCCAGGCTGCTGGCGGTCACAACGGTCAGTACGATGACCAGCAGCGCAGCCAGGTAGTTGCTGTCTTGCAGCCCGGCACCAAGCAGCAGCACCCCCACCGCCAGGTAGACCAGCACCCGCAGCGAGGTTACCAAATAATCCCACAGCGAAGATGCCAGGATGATCGCCGACAGGCTGGTCGGGGTGGTAAGCATGGCCTCCAGCGTGCCGGTCGTCTGGGAATGGCGCAGGCTGCTGGCAAAGCTCGACAAGCCGGTGCTGAAATATCCCAGGAAGGCGATCCCGATCAGCACGAAGCTGAAGTAATCCCCTCCGTATTCGGTCAGGTACGGCGCGGCTGCATCCCCCAGCAGCTCGGAGATGAAGTAGAAGATCAGGACTGAGAAGAATATACTGAAAAACTGCAGCAGGAAAGCCAGACGGTAGCTGGCTTGCTGCAGGAAGTCGCGCTTGAGGAAGGCCGGCAGCACGTGCCAGAACGGAATGGCGCTGCCTAAGGCTGGTTTGTTCGTTGATTCGAGTGCTACCGCAGCGGCGGCTTCAAGTCCATGTGGTAAAGGAGGTTCAAACCCTTTCCGTTGGGCAAGATAGCTGAAGATCTCCTCCAGGGTGTTCTGGTTTGTGGAGGCAGACAGGATTGTCGCTCCTTCAGAGCGCAGCATATCGATCGTCTTGTTCAGGGCTGGTTCGCTGCCCTCAGCGGATAGGTGGTATTCGATTGCCCTGCCATCGTCTGGCGAGGAATGTATTTCGATCTTTACGTTGGGTAGATTATCCGCCAGGTTTTGACGACTCTGCTCGTTCAAGCCTTCGACCTGGATGGAATAGCCCTGCCCTAGCTTGAAATCCTGGCGCAGTTCTGCCAGGCTGCCGACGGACTGGATGCGCCCCTGGTGGATGATGGCAATCCGATCGCAGAGCTGTTCAGCTTCCAGTAGGTCGTGTGTGGTCAGCAGCACGGTCATCCCCTGACGCTCCACCAGGTCGCCGCGAATGATCGTATGCAGGCGGCGTGTGACCAGCGGGTCAAGCCCTTTGGTGGGTTCATCCAGGAAAAGCAATTTTGGCCGGTTGAGCAGCGCCCGGGCGATAGACAGGCGCTGTCGCACCCCGGTCGAGTAGGTTAGGAACCTGTTATCCGCGGCTTCACCCAACTCGACCGCTTCCAGGACTTGCTTGACTTGTTCCTCCAGCCTTACAGAGGGCAGTCCATACAGGCTGGCAAAAAAGTGCAGGTTCTGCCGTCCGCTCAGCCGCCAGTAAAAGCTGCGCTCGTCGCTGCTGACCAGCCCGATGCTGTTCTTGATGGCGGAAGCCTGGCTTAACGCATGCCCGTTCACCCAAGCGGAGCCAGAGGTCGGCTCGATCAGGGTGCTGAGCATCTTGATCAGGGTGGTCTTTCCGGCCCCATTGACCCCCAGCAGGCCGAACAGCTCCCCATGCGTTATTTGGATCGAGACCCGGTCAACCGCAGGAGCAGAGAGTCCTGCCGGTGACAACAGTCCCCGCCATCCGGTCGACTTGGGGAAGCGTTTGGTGAGGGCGTCGGTTTCAACTGCCCAGGGCAACGACGAATTCTCCTCAGGGCGTCTGGGTCATCCAGGTGGAAGCGGATCACCCTCCGACCGGCGTCACCCAGCGCCTGGTTGTCGCCAAGCGCCTGCGCCAGCTTCAAGGTACCGAAAGAGATCGCAGAATCGGGTGAATTGATTTCATCTGGGATCGGCAGCCGTGCACCGCTGTCATCGGTAAATTGGATGAACAGTCCATTGCCCCTATCGCCTTTATGCAGCTGCCCGGTAGAGTGCAGGTAGCGCGGCCCATATCCAAATGAGCCCGCCAGATGGGTGCGCTCGCGGATCAGGCTGCGCAGCTCCTGCAGCAAGGCAGTCGTCGATTCGGTTGGCTGCAAGAAGGCCTGCATCGCAATGTAATCTCCGGCTTCTGCCCGGGCGATGAATTCCGCCAGCGCGGCACCAGCTGTGTCTGCCAGCACCTCGCCATACACGCGGATACCTTGCTCCTGGATAGCCGGGGTTTGCTCGGGAAGCGCCCCGGTTTCCTTATAGGCGGCGACCATCTTTCGGGCGCTTTGCTTGGCGGCTTCGACGTTTGGCTGGTCGAAGGGGTTGATGCCCAGGAAATAGCCGGCGATAGCGGTTGCCAGTTCCCAAAGCAGGAACTGACCGCCCAGGTCATAGGCATCTTCGATCTTGAACCTCAGGACGGGGTGCCCGGCAGCTTCGAGGTCATCCAGGGCTGTGCCGTCCGGCTCTTCGCCTGCCATAGACAGGCTGACAAACAGCCGGTCTGGGGAGTATAGATCAGGTGCTGCCAAATCTTCACCAACAACAGGGAAGATGCCTTTGCCTTCCTTGCCGGTGCTCTCAGCGATCAGCTGCTCGACCCAATCTCCAAAGCTGGACAAACCTGGTGAGAGGATAAAGGTGAGCTTGTCCCGTCCCGGATCGCCAGCCTGCCGGTGATTGCTCCCAGCCAGGCTGCTGGATTAGTGTCGAGCGGTGCGTGCTGCCGAGCACGTCGAAGCCATCTCCACGGCGCTGCTCAACAGCCGGTCTAGATCCAGACCGATCAGGGCAGCAGGCAGCAAGCCGAAATAGGACAGGGCGGAGTAGCGACCGCCGATATTCGGGTCATTGAGGTAGCAGCGACCGGAACTGCAGGCTGCCGGCGAGATCCAGCCAGCCTGCTGCCAGGGTCTGTGATGACGATGAAATGCTCACCGGCACTCTCTTCCCCCAGGATTTTCAGCTGACTTGCCGTAGAAATACTTGAACAGGGAGAAAGTCTCTTCCGTTCCTCCGGACTTGCTGGAGAGGATAAACAGCGTTTTCGCATAGTCTAGCTGAGATTCCAAGGCTTGGATCGCTGCTGGGTCGGTCGTATCCAGGACACCCAGCTTGGGAAAGCCTGCCGCGCTGCCGAACGTGCGGGCGAACAGCTCCGGCGCCAGGCTGGAGCCGCCCATCCCGAGCAGCACGACCTGCTGGTATCCGGCCGCCTGCAGCCCGAATGCCACTGCCTCCATCTGGCGGGTGAGGCTTGCCATCTCCTCGGCGATGTACAGCCAGCCCAGGCGGTCTCTGATCTCTGCCGGTTCGGGCTTCCATACAGTGTAGTCCTGCTTCCAGATGCGCCTCAGGATATCTTCTTGCTTCAACTGATCCATTGCTTCTGCGATCTCTCCCTGGTAGGCGCCCAGGTGCGCCTGGAAGGGGGGTATCCCGGCAGACAGGGCTGGTCTGCTTATCCCGGATGCTTTTCAGCAGGTCGTGGTACGAACGGGCGAAGGATGCCACGCCTTCATCTTCCAGCTCCTGGGTGACCGTCTCCATCGAGATGCCGAGCTGGCTCAGGGAGCTGATCTCCTCAACGGCCCGGTCGACACTCGGTTTCGATTGTGGCAGTCACAACTCCATGGTCGATAAAAGCTTCCATTGTATTCTGCGGCAGCGTGTTGACGGTATGCTTCCCGATCAGCTCTTGTACGTAGATAATATCGGAGTAGGCCGGATTTTTGGTGCTGGTAGAGGCCCAAAGCGGACGCTGCAGACGAGCGCCGCGCTGCGCCAGTGCCCGAATCTTTGGCCCTCGAAGACCTTCCTGAACTTCTGGTAGGCTAATTTGGCGTTGTTCACTGCTGTCCGTCCTTGCAAGCGGGCTGCCAGGGGTGCCAGGGCTTCTTCCTGTTGGATGATCAGGGCTAATTTTTTATCGATCTTACTGTCCAGGCGGGAAACAAAGAATGAGGCGACTGAGGCGATCTGCTCGACTGCTCCACCAGCCTGGAGACGGGCTTCGAGACCCTCCAAATACGCCTCCATCACCGCTGCGTACCGTTCCAGCGAGAAGATAAGGGTCACATTGACATTGATCCCGTCCGGCAATAGCCTGGCTGATCGCCGGCAGCCCTTCCTGGGTAGCCGGGATCTTGATCATCAGGTTGGGTCGCTCGACCTGCGACCAAAGCCGCCTGGCTTCGGACAGGGTGCCCTGCGTATCGCGTGCCAGCTCGGGGTTGACCTCCAGGCTGACGTAGCCGTCCGCCCCAGCGCTGCTCTCATACACCGGGCGCAGCTGGTCGGCTGCCAGGCGGATATCGGCTATCGCCAGCGCCTCGTAGATTTCCTGCGTATTTTTCCCGCGTCCAGCCAAATCGGCGATTTGGTCGTCATACCCATCGCTGCCGGCAATAGCTTTCTCGAATATGGTCGGGTTGGAGGTCATGCCGCGCAGCCCAATATCCACCAGCTTCTGAAGCTCACCGGATTCGATATAAGACCGTTGGATGTAATCCAGCCAGATCGCCTGTCCCAGTTCTGCCAGATCGTGTAACTTTGTCATGCAATCCTCCGTATATTATTAAGGAGTAATCTCAATAAATGCGAGAGCCACCCAACTATGGCTACGATGAGTTCCAATCTATTTTACCAATTCATCCCCGGACTGTCCTGGGGACTTCTTGCAGACTGCGGTCAGGCTCCCTGTTATCACCGCCCATCAAATCAAGGTCGTCAGCGTGCATCTCGTGTACAATGATGGCAGCCGCTCTCAGAGCGAGTAAATGATCACCCGAAATTCCATGAGCACATCCATCGTCCTCTCTCATTTCCAGACCCGCCATCTGCGAGGCGCATATTCCGCAGGCGAAGACGCCGTCGAGATTTCACCAGACCTTGGATTGACCAAGATATGTGTAGAGCTTGACCTGGAAGGCGTCCGTTTCCCGGCTGGACAGCTGCTAACCTGGGAAGGTGTGGACTCCATCTCCGAGGCAGAGAACAGCTGCTTCGTTCTGGACGAAGGCAGCCTGCGTAAGATCATCCTTTACTCAGAACAGTCAGACCTGACATACAGCCTGATGCCGACCGGCGGCGCACCGACGATGCTGGTCTCCGGCATCCCGATGCACCGCATCAAGGATACCGACCCTGGTCAGGATACCTTGGAGAAGATCAAGGCTGTAAAACCTGTCACCGGTCACGTGCTGGATACTGCCACCGGTCTGGGCTATACCGCCATCCAGGCCAGCCGTACCGCTGCGCATGTCACCACGGTAGAGGTCGATCCCACCGCGCTTGAGATCGCTCGCCATAATCCATGGTCGCGCCAGCTTTTCGATAACCCCAGTATCACCCAGCTCATCGGAGACAGCTACGATGTCATCCCATCTCTCGATGCTGGTAGGTATGCCGTGATCATCCATGATCCGCCGGTATTCTCGCTTGCCGGGCACCTGTACTCGCTGGAATTCTACTCGGAGCTGCATCGCGTGTTGGGATCGCGCGGGCGCATGTTCCACTATATCGGCAACCCCGAGAGCAAATCTGGCGCCGGTATCACCCGTGGGGTGGTCAAACGGTTGAAGCAGGCTGGTTTCCGCAGTGTGCGTAAATCCCGAAGTGCTTTCGGGGTGGTCGCATACAAGTGATGCGGACTCCTGTTTTATCTTTGCTATAATCACTGAAGAACCTATGGATGATTTTATGCCTCCAGAAAACTATACTCAAGTTCCCTCGGCTGTCGAGGGAATCGCCGTGTTCGCACCTGCGCCTCCTGAAGAGCCACAGCCGCGCGAGACGGTGGAATTCAAATGCCCGCAATGCGGCGCGACGACGGCATACTCAGCAGAAGGTGAGGGTCTGACCTGCACGCACTGCGGTTATTTCGAGCCAGCGGGTCAAACGCCAGTTGGGAGGCGTGCGCCCGAGTACGAGTTCACCGTCGAGACCATGCAGCGCGCCGCCCACGGCTGGGGCGAAGCCCGTAAAGAACTGGCCTGCCAGAGCTGTGGGGCGGTAGCCACGATCCCGGCCGAAATCGCTGACGCACACCTGCGCATTCTGCGGTTCGAACAAGGTCATCCAGCGCCAGGCAGCCCAGGATATGCTGCGGCCGCGCTTCCTGGTACCTTTTAAGATTGATGCAGCCGCCTGCCATAAACTTACCAAAGAATGGCTGGGCAGTTCCTGGATGGTGCCTGGCAGCTTGAAACAGCTCGCCCGGGTCGCTGATTTCACCGGGGTGTACCTGCCCTACTGGACCTTCGATGCGCGCACCCGCGCAACCTGGAAGGCTCAGGTAGGTCATCCCCGCACCCGGCGCTACCGGGAAGGCGGTAAATGGAAAGAACGCGTCGAGATCGAGTGGCGCTGGGAGTCCGGTAAGGTGCAGCTCAGCATCGACGACCTGATCGTCGAGGGTACAAGTAAGCTCAGCCGCCTGCTGCTGGACCGCTTGAAGCGCTTCGATCTGGCGGCGCTGACACCCTACGAGCCTGAATTCCTGGCAGGTCTGCAAGCGCGCGCCTATGATATCCCCCTGGAGGATGCCTGGGAGGTCGCCCGCCAGAAGATGCGCGAGCAGACTCGCGAAGCCTGCCGCTCCCAGGCAAGCACCAGCATGATCCGCAACTTCAGCATGGACCTGGATTTCAGCCAGGAGACCTGGCGCTATATCCTGCTGCCGGCTTACGTAGCCGCATACCGCTACCAGGGGATAACTTTCCAGGTGATGGTCAACGGGCAGACCGGCGTCGTTGCCGGTCAGCGTCCGGTCGATTGGACGCGCGTCTGGCTGGTAGTGGCTGCCCTGCTTGCGCCTGGAGTGCTGCTGGGCTTGCTGGGTCTGGTCACATTGGTCTTCGCCGGCCTGGGGGCAGCCATCGGCGGCTTTGGATTTATCCTCCTGGTGATTGGTATCGTGATCGCCGTAATGATCGTCATTAATGCAGCAAAGTTGGATGATATATGACCTCTCTGAGCGCTACTGATTGGGGCTTTGAGCCTGCCGGCGTGAGCTGTGACCAGTGCGGCTGGAGCTATCTGGTGCCGCACAGTGTGCTGCCGGCATCTACCGCGGCCCCACTGCGCTGCCCGCACTGCTATGCCGGGAATCTGTCGCCGCTGGATGCAATCAGCGGAGAGGCAGACCAGACCGTGGGTCAGCTATCGCCGCCCGAGCTGATGCTGCCGTTTCACCTCCCGGGGGATAAATTGGCCGCTCAGCTAACTGCGTTCTCGAAAGGTATCCCTTTCGCGCCCACAGATTTAAATCCCCCAACGCTTGCCGGCCGCTTGAAACGGGTCTACCTACCACAGTGGCTGGTGGATGTCGGGGTCAAGGCGGGTTGGCAGATGGAAGCCGGATTCGATTACGATGTGGTCAGCCACCAGGAACGCTACAGCGATACCGGTGGCGGCTGGTCAACCCGCGAGGTGAAGGAGACACGCGTTCGCTGGGAACCGCGCCAGGGCAACCTGGATCGCAGCTACCCCAACCGGACAGCCCCTGCCCTCGAAACTCACGACCGGCTGCGCGGCCAACTTGGAGAGTTCGACCTAGCCGCAGCCAAGCAATACCAAAGCCAGGCTGCGCAGGAAGCATTTGTGCGCCTGCCAGACCGAGATCAGACCAATGCCTGGCCGGAGGTAATCCCCGGACTCCAGGCGGCTGCAGCGAAGGAATGCCAGATGGCTGCCGGAGCCGACCACCAGCGCGATTTCCGCTGGCAGCCGGATTTCCACAACCAGAACTGGACGCTGCTTCTACGACCTGTATTCACAAGCTACTACCTGGACGACCAAAACCAGCCCCAGCCGGTGCTCATCAACGGACAGACCGGGCAGGTCAGCGGCAAGCGGCGCGCCTCCATGAAGCGTGCTCAGCGTACTTCGCTGGTAACCCTGGCGGCTGCTGCAGTGATATTCCTGTTCAGCGTACTGTTCCTCCTGGGGGGAATTGCACTGCCTGTCCTGGTGCCGTTCGGTGGTCTGGGTCTGTTCATCGCTATACTGGTGGGTCTGGGGGCGATCATCCCACCCGTGCTGGTCTGGCAGTTTAACCGTTCTAACCGTTGATGGAAAATGGGTATCGCCGCTCAGCCGGTGAATGTTGATGTTATTTAACCCCATCCTATTGGAAGTGTTGACGTTTGGACTGACGCTTTGGCTCGGTCTGTACCTGCTCGCCCGCAGCCATGCCGGGCATGGGCTTTTTCTGACCGGGATCGGATTGTGCAGCTATGCGCTGGCGCTGGCCTCAGGGACATTGCTTACGCTCACCGCCGGGGACGGTCCTGCTGTCCTGTTGGTACGCTTGCAGTGGATATTTCTATCCCTGCCGGCTTTTTTCTGGGCTGGGGCGATTTTGCGCATGTCGGAGATCGAAGGATCGATCCAGCCTCGCCTGCGCAGGGGGTTGAATACCCTCCTGCTGGTCGCAGCTCTTAGTGCTATCTTGCTGCTTTCTTTCGCCAGTGTGCAGTACGGCAGCCGCCGGGGCAGTATCTCAGCCGCGTACCCGCTTTTTGCAGCCGTCGTGATCGTCCCGTTGCTGGTGGGGTTATGGTCGATACGCTACGTCTTCTCTGCCTTCCGCAGCCGCAAACCCTACCTTCTGTTGGTCCTGGCCGGGTTGCTCTTTACCACGGTGATCGTTGTCTTAGTGCTGCCGCTAGATTGGTTACCCATAAATTGGCTGCCATCTAGCTGGCTGGTGCTGGCGGGGAGCTTTGACCTGCTGCTGCTCGGGCTGTCGATCGCCGTGCTCGACTCTTACGAGGAGGGGGAAGCCGTACTGCCGGACATGTCCCGCTCCCTGGGAATGGCTGCACTGGCGAGCCTGGTATTCGGCGGGCAGGTTGTGCTGCTGATGTATCTGGTGACCGGGCTGACCGCCGGCACGCTTTCGCTGCTCCTGGGGACACTGGCTGCGGCTATCCTTTGGCAGACCTTTTCAGATCCGATCCAGGCGCTGCTCGACCGCTTCGCATTTAGATCACAGCCGGAAATGGTATCCGAAAGGGCTGCAATGCGTGCAGAAAGCCGCATCCTGACCCGTATGGATGTACATGTCGATCCTGCTGCAGTCGATGAAGAAGAGTTCGCCCGTCTTACCCGGCGCGCCCTCAGCCACTACAATGACCTGCCCCGCCTGGCAAGCAGCCCGCTGACCCGCTTGCCGATCATCGAAGCCCGCTTGCTCGAACGCGGGGCTGGCGGGGAGACGCTGGAAGGTGCCGCAGAGCTGAAAGCAATCCTGGCTGAGAGCATCAATAAACTTAAGCCACGCCAGAAGGGCGCCTTTGGCACCTCCGATGAGTGGCGCTTCTACAACGCGCTGTACTTCCCATATGTCGTCGGGTTGAGACCTTACAGCCGGCGAGAGCAGCTCGAAACGCTGGATGAAGCTGACCGGGAAGCCTTCGAATGGTTTAGGACCTTTGTCCCGGAGCGCACACTGTATAACTGGCAGAATGCGGCTGCCCGGTTGGTCGCCCAAGACCTGCGCGAGCGCTCGAACTGGCAGTAAATGGCAGTATTTTGTATCGACTTGGCACAATAAATTTGTGTAGCATGGGATTGTCGCATAGAGATCGGCACTAATAATGACCGCTGATCTGTCTCGAGACAAATCCACATTCACAAGGAGTAATCCCATGGACGCACAAATCGTTCGATCAACCCCCAAAACCAACCTGCTGCGCACAGCCCTGAAAGCCAACGCGGTCTTTTCGGCGCTCAGTGGACTGGTCTTTACTCTGGATTCAGCTATCCTGGCTGAACTGACCGGCATCCAACCGCCGTTGGTCTTTGTCATTGTTGGCTTGCCGCTGGTTGTATATGGTGTGCTGATCTGGATGCTGGCGGCTCAGGATGAGGTCAACCCCAACCAGGTACGCGCCGTGATCATCGCCGACATAGCCTGGGTGGTGGGGAGCATCATCCTGCTCCTGTCCGGCTGGCTGCCTCTGACCAGCGCCGGGAAATGGACGGTAGCCTTGCTGGCAGATGCAGTCGCTATTCTGGCAGTCCTGCAGTACCTCGGTCTCAAGCGCATGTTGGCGGAGTGAGACTCCGCAGAAAACATCGCCTTCTATGAAATCATCACCGAGCGCTGTACTCCAACGATGGTCTGCAGCGCTCGGCATTGCTTCCTTGCGAAGTGGAATGATATCGCCATTTAGGTGTTTGCTTATCCCAGACTGCCCACCTCGGCCTCGACCGCCTCCAGGATCGCGCAGGATTTCACCAATTCCATCATCGCATTGTGATCCGGATACAGCGGGCGGTCCACATCCAGGTGGTCGACGTGCTGGCGGATGACCTGCCGGGCTTTCTGCACCCCCTTACCAGGGGTGAATTCGCGGAAATCCAGCGCCTGAGCAGCAGCCATAAACTCGATCCCCAGCACGCCGTAAGCATTCTGCATGATCTGGGCGTTCTTGATGGCGGTGTTCATACCCATCGAGACGAAATCCTCCTGGTCGGCTGCAGCGGGGATCGACTGGATGCTGGCGGGCATCGAAAGGATGCGCTGCTCGACGATCAGGCTGTCGGCGGTGTATTGGCTGAGCATCATGCCGGAGAACATGCCGGCTCCTTTAGTCAGGAAATCGGGCAGCCCCTGCGAGAGGCAGCTGTTGGTCAGGCGGTTCATACGCCGCTCGGACAGCACGCAGATCATGGTGATGGCGGCTCCGGCCATATCCATCGGCAAAGAGACCGGCGAGCCCTGGAAGTTCGCCCCGGTCAGTGTTAGACTGGTATTCCGGCAGGAAGATCGGGTTGTCGCCGACACCATTCAGCTCGATCTCGACCTGGCTGCGGGCGTAAGCGACTGCATCGTGGGCGGTGCCGATTACCTGCGGGGACGAGCGCATCGAGTAAGCATCCTGCACTTTGGTCTTCATTTTTCCGGTGGTCAGGTCGCTGCCCGAAATGCATTTCATGATCGCCTGCGCCGAGCGCACGGCTCCCGAGAAGCCGCGCAGCGCGTGCAGTCGGATGTCGTAAGGCTTCAGGTTCGCCAGCAGCGCTTCCAGGCTCATGGCGCAGGCGATCTCGGCCTGCTTCAACCAGCGGTTCATGTCATACAGGTGCAGGGCGCTCATAGCGGTCAGCAGATTGGAACCGTTGATGGCCGCCAGCCCATCACGTGCCAGCAGGTCTGGGACCGGGATGCCGGCGCGCCGCATGGCGACATCTCCCGGCAATCGCTCGCCCTGGTAGAATGCCTCTCCTTCACCCATCAGCAGCAGTGCCAGCTGCGCCATCGGCGCCAGGTCGCCGCAGGCACCCACCGAGCCTTTCTGGCATACCACCGGGGTGACACCTTTGTTGAGCATCTCGATCAGAGTCAGGGTGATCTCCGGACGGCAGCCTGAATTGCCGTGCGCGTGCACATTGATGCGCCCCGCCATTGCCCCGCGCACGTACTCAAGCGGTGCCGGCTCGCCAATCCCTGCGGCATGGTTGTAGATCAGGTAGCGTTGGAACTCTTTGACCTGATCGTCATCCAGGATCACCTCCGAGAACTCGCCGATGCCGGTATTGGTGCCGTACATGATCTCGCGCGCGGCCAGCTTTTCCTCCAGCATCGTCCGGCAGACTTTGATGCGTTCCAGGGCATCTGGGTGGAGAGCTACTTTTTCTCCATGCCTGGCGATACGTACCAGTTTCTCGATGGTCAAACCGGAGCCGTCTAATGTGATGGTCATTCTTGTCTCCTGAATAAAATTCGTAGGACTTACGCACTTGGGGGAGGGTTGCGATTACCCCGTGAACTGCGGAATTTCTAATTCGGATATCGTTAGACGCAGATAATACGAGGTCAGACCAATGCGCCTTGTAATCCGTGTCCCTCTGCGTTCATCCGTGTCCTATATTCATACATTGAATCGGAAGAAGATCACATCCCCATCCTGGACCAGGTATTCCTTGCCCTCCAGGCGCATCAGACCGGCGGCTTTCACCGCCCCATCGCTGCCGTATTTCACGAATGTCTCGTAGGGGATTACCTCGGCACGGATGAAACCACGTTCAAAGTCGGTATGGATCGCTCCGGCGGCTCTGGGCGCTGTCGTCCCGACCGGGACGGTCCAGGCGCGCACCTCATTCTCGTTCTTGGTGAAGAAGCTGATCAGGTGCAGTGCCTGGAAGCTCTTCTGTATGACCTGTTCCAGACCGCAGCACTCAGCCTCGACCAGCTCCATGAATTCCTGCCTCTCCTCGGCTGTCATCTCCAGCATGTCCGCTTCCAGTCGGGCGGAGAGCACGACCACCTCTGCCCCCTGCTCGTCTGCCACCTGGAAGACAGCCTCCAGATATGGGTTCTGGGGTCCAAACCCGGTCTCATCGACATTTGCGGCATAGATGACCGGCTTGGCGGTCAGGAAACGCATTTCCCGTACCAGCGCCTGGATGGTTTCGCTGCCCAGCTCCGCAGAACTGGAGACCGGGCTGCCGGTCTGCAGGTGCTCCCTGAGCCTGTGGGCGGCATCCAGGGTTGGGATCAATTTCTTGTCTCCCTTAACTGCGCTGCCCAGTCGCTCGAGCTTGCGTTCCAGCTGCTGCAGGTCGGAGAGAACCAGCTCGAGGTTGATGATCTCGATGTCCGTGCGTGGGTCGGGCTGGTCGCTGACATGCACAACATTGGGGTCGTCGAAGCAGCGCACCACGTGGACGATGGCATCGGTATTGCGGATCTGGTCCAGGAACTGGTTGCCCAGACCTTCTCCGTGGCTGGCGCCCTTTACCAATCCGGCGATATCGACGAATTCTATCGTGGCGTGGATTGCAGCAGGCACCTTCACCAGCGCTTGCAGCTTTTCTAAGCGTGGATCGGGCAGGGGGACGACCGCCCGGTTGGGTTGGATGGTTGTGAAGGGGAAATTCGCCACCTGAGCTTGCTGCACACCGCTCAGGGCGTTGAAGGTAGTGCTTTTGCCGACGTTAGGCAGCCCGACGATGCCGATGCTGAGCGACATGGGTCACCTCGGAAATGTGACGGATGCGTAGGAATATTGCATTGCTCATCCATTATACAGGAGAATGCATTTTGGTTAAATAACTGATGTTAAGCCGATCAAGGGGAAATTGGGGGTATTTGGGCGTGCGTCGCACGCCCAAATACCCCCACATCCTACTGGCTGTGTAATGTCTATTAAATAATTAGCCCGCCCTGAACGGGTATAATTGCTCCGTTTGTTCGAAGGAGCCCAGGAATACATGACTGCCATTTCAGCGAAGCTTTCGCGCTACAGCCAGGGGTACTTGATCTGCCTGGCAGCCACAATCACCTGGTCGTTTACGGCCATATTCATCAGCTACCTCACCAGCCGCTACCTCATGCCGCCGCTCCTGCTGGCATTCTGGCGCGACCTGCTGGTCGCGGCCGCGTTAGGCTTGGTCTTCCTATTTGGAAGGTCGCAGCTGCTGCGCCTCGACCGGGGCAGCCTGCCCTTTATGGTTGCTTATGGACTGGTTCTGGCGCTGTTCAACTCGACCTGGACGGTCTCGGTGGTGTACAACGGGGCGGCTGTATCGACGGTCCTGGCATACAGCTCGGCGGCGTTCACGGCACTGCTTGGCTGGAGGCTGTACGGCGAGAGCCTGGGTTGGCGAAAGATCGCAGCCGTGGTGCTGAGCATTTCCGGTACGGTGCTTGTGGCTGGCGCTTATAATCCCGCGGTCTGGCAGCTCAATCCGCTCGGTGTGCTCACTGGCTTGCTCTCCGGGGCAGCGTTTGCCGGCTACAGCACGATGGGCAAAGCCTCCGCCCGGAGGGAGATCAACCCATGGACAACTTTATTTTATGCGTTCCTGTTTGGGGCGCTGTTCATCCTGCTCTTCAACCTGGTCCCCGGCTGGCTGCCGGATGGGCTTGCCTCAACAAATCTCCTCTGGTTGGGAGGCGCATGGGAGGGCTGGCTGGTGCTGATCCTGCTGGCTGTCGGACCTACCATCGGCGGATATGGTCTGTACATGGTCAGCCTGGGCTACCTGCCAGTCAGCGTCGCCCAGCTGATCGCTACCCTCGAGCCGGTGCTGACCGCCATTTGGGCTTTCCTGCTGTTGGGGGAGATGATGGGCGCTCTGCAGATTGCCGGCAGTGCGCTGATACTCTCAGGCGTGCTGCTGCTGCGTACCCGTGAAGAGCAGATTGTCGGGTAATCGTCTGGCAAGCGTAGGGCAGGGGTCAAGCAATTTCGTTGGGTGTTTGGTAAGATGGAGGCGATGGACGATTTCTTGTCTTCTCCTCCTTAGTGAGAGCCGGGATTGGCGCACCCGGCTCTCAACATTTTAGCCCCCAGAAACCAATTCATTGAGAATAGCCAGCGTCTCCTGCTTGCCACCCATGCCCAGCTCTCCCCCGGGTCCAACGCAGGAAGGGCAGCCATCCAGACATTCGCAGGTCAGCACCAGCTCACGGGCGCGCTGGAGCAGCTCGTCATGGATCGTGAACAGCTGCTGGCTCAGCCCGATGCCTGCCGGCACCTGGTCGTAAATCACCACCGCCGGCATCCCTTCGCATAAAGCTGACTGCGGGTCGGCGTGCACCCCCAGATCGCGCGAGTCGCACATCAGGAACAGCGGCGCCAGGTGCCCGAGCACGAATGCCAGCCCTGCCAACCCGCTGCGCACCCGCACGGCGGTCTCCGCCCGCTGGTGGCAGTTCGGACACAGCGTGATCAGGTTCTCCATCCGGTTGGCCTGTTCGTAATTAACCATCCCGGAGGTATCCTGGAAAGTACGCAGGGGGGTGATGTGATGCACGTCATGTTGGCGCTCGCCCTCAGCAGCCCCGCACACCTGGCAGCGATAGCCATCCCGCAGCCGGACTTCGGCTCTCCTTTTCAACCATTCTGGACCGTACACATTCGGGTCGTTGCGCCACAGACCGCCCTGGCGCAGCTTTTCGATCGTCCCCTCGGTCAGTGCCAGCCAGTAGCCGGTGGTCTCCAGGTGGACCGGCGGCAGGTCGAGCGGCTCGATACCCAGCTGTTCGTGGGTGTACCATTTGACCATCCGGTAGCCGATTACCTGGCTTGTAACTCTGATCTCGCCATAGTATTTGCTGCAGCCGGCTGCCGCATCCTGGTCTAACAGCTCCAACAGTGCAACGCTGCTTTCACGGCGCGGCTCGGTGTAGTAGTCGAGGTCCCGCCGGTCGAGATGAGCGATCTTATTCTCCAGGTCCAGCTCCACCACCAGATACGATTGTGCTTCGTGCAGGTATATTGCCCCTGGGTGCACCATCCAGGGGGCACTGCTGAAGTCGACTTCGCCGATACTGATCTGGATGCCGCCCTGTTCCACCTGCAGCACAACATTCTGAGGGCTGGCACTGCGCAGCGAGACTTGCTGGGCGGGGTAGCCTTCGCTCATCCAAAAATACCGCCCGTTTGATTGGTGCAGCACGCCTTCAGCCTGCAGGAAGTCCAGGAACTCTGCTGCCTGTTCCGCCGGCAGGCTGCCGAATGGCTCTCCAGCCTGGAAGGGTAGCTCGAAAGCGGCACAGCGCAGGTGGTTGAGCAGGATCAGCAGGTTATCCGGGTTGACCAGACCCTGCTCGGGGGAGCGCTGGAAGATGAATTCCGGATGGTGCGCCAGGAACTGGTCCAGCGGGTCAGCCGTTGCCACCATCACTGCCACCGATTGGTCTTCCCCGCGACCGGCGCGACCGGCCTGCTGCCAGGTGGCTGCGATGCTGCCTGGATACCCGACCAGCAAGGCTGCACCCATGGCGCCGATATCGATGCCTAGCTCCAGAGCGTTGGTGGCGACCACTGCACGCACCTGCCCGCTGCGCAGGCCGCCCTCGATCTGCCTGCGCTGCTGGGGCAGGTAGCCGCTGCGATATCCCCGGATTTCGCCCTCGCCAGCCGGACCGCTGCCCCAGCCGCGCTCATCTGCAGCCTGCTGTCTAAGGTAGGTCAGGACAAGCTCGATGCCGCGCCTGGAGCGCCCAAAGATGACCGTCTGCAGGCCGTATGCCAGCAAGTCGTCTGCCAGGCGCACGCTCTCCTGGAATGCGCTGCGCCTTAATCCAAGCTCCGGGTTGACCACTGGCGGGTTATAGATCAGGAAGCTGCGCGCTCCACGGCTTGCACCATCATGTTCGATGACCGTCACCGGTGCTTCCACCAGCTTTTCGGCCAGCTGCTGCGGGTTGGCGAGCGTGGCTGAAGTCAGGATGAAGCGCGGCTTTGCCCCATAAAAGCGGGTTATACGCCTAAGGCGGCGCAGTACATTGGCGACATGCGAGCCGAACACCCCCCGATATACGTGCATCTCGTCGATGACGATGAAGTTCAAGTCGCGGAAGAATTCAGCCCAGATGGTATGGTGGGGCAGGATTCCGGTGTGCAGCATATCCGGGTTGCTGAGCAGCAGCCGGGCGCTGCGACGGATGGCGGGACGGGAGTGGGTTGGCGTATCGCCGTCATAGATCGCTGCGGGGATCCCAGGCAGTTCCAATGCCTGCAGGCTGGCAAGCTGGTCCTGCGCCAGGGCTTTGGTCGGGAAGAGATACAGCGCCCGGGCGCTGCTGTCTGCCAGCAAACGATCCAGCACCGGCAGGCTGTAGCACAAAGTCTTGCCGCTGGCTGTGCCTGTCACCACTGCCAGATTTTCATCCGAGCGGGCTGCCTGCCAGGCCTGGAGCTGGTGGCTGTACAGCCTCTGGATGCCCTGCCCGTGCATGGCAGCCAGCAGTTCAGGGTGCAGATCGCCAGGCAGCTCCGCCCACTGGGCAGGCTTTGCTGGAATCTGCTCCCAGGCAGAGATATTATCTGCCACCGACGGGTCGGACCGCCAGCGGCTGAGCAGTCTTCCAGCTTCCGACATGGTCAAAATGACTCTGGCTGATCAAGCGCCAGAGCTACCGCGCCCCACTGAGGGGCGTCATCTCCCAGCGCGGCAGGCAGGATATCGAAGCGCACCTCCGGGAGGGCGGTGCTGCGGGCAGCCTGGATCACTGTATCCCACCACCCCTGACCGGATTTGGTCACCCCGCCGCCCAGGATGAAGCGCTGCGGGTTGATCAGGTTGGCTGCGTTCCCGATGCCCACACCCACAGCCCGGGCGGAGCGATCCAGCAGCTCCCTTGCCAGGCGGTCGCCCAGGATGGCTGCTCGGCTGATCAATACACCATCGATCGCATCCAGATTTCCACCGCAAAGCTCGCGCAGGATGCTCTCCTTCCCGGCATTTTCGTATAGGTGCTGGCGGGCATCCTGTGCCAGGTAGCGTCCGGAGGCCAGTCTCTCCACACAGCCGTTTTTTCCGCACAGGCAGCGCGGCCCATCCGGATCGACCACCGTGTGACCGATCTCGCCAGCCATGCTGTCCGCGCCGCGCCAGATCTTCCCCTCCAGGATGATCCCACCCCCCACGCCGGTGCTGATAGTGATATACATCAGTGTGATACAACCTTTGCCCGCACCCAACCGCAGCTCTCCCAGGGCGGCTGTATTGGCGTCGTTATCTATCCAGACGGGTGCTCCGAACTCCTGCTGCAGGGTGTCCGCCAGCGGAAAATCCTCCCAACCGGGCACGTGATGCGAGAGGCGCACAGTTCCCGAGCGCGCCTCGACCGGACCGCCAAAGCTGACCCCGACTCGGGCAGGTGCCCGGCCGTCGAGCAGCCGCCTCGCCAGCGCGGTCATGGTTGCTAGGTCGTAGCTTGCATCTGCGTTGGGCGGGGAGTAGACCTGCCCGCGGGCTTGCCAGTCGCCCTCTCCGCTCTCAATCACCCCGGCGGTGTGCTTGGTTCCGCCGAAATCCAACGCCAGGATGATCATCTCAACTCGCGACCGACTGCGCAGCCAACCGCTTCATATGCGCCAGGATGGCCGAGAAACCGTTCATACGCTGCATGGTGAGCATACCCTCCAGCCCCATGGCGTAGAAGAAATCTCCCGGCACACGCAGCACATCTTCAGGAGTAGCGCCTTCAAGCCCAGCAGCCAGGATGGCGGCGAAACCGCGCACCGTGGGCGATTCCTCAGGCACATCGAAGTAGAAAGTCATATGGTTCGCCTTCGATTCTGAAGCCACATACACCGGGGTCATGCACTCCTCGACTAGGTCCATGCCATCCCGGTTTCCGGCGAGTTCCTCCGGCAGTGCGGGCATTCTTGCGGCATAATTCAGCAGCAGCTCGATCTTCTCGCGCCCATCGCTGAACTCGAATTCTTCAATGATCTCCTGCAGCCCTTCGGGAATATGATTCATAGCCTGATCCATACCGTGAAAGTTCCTTTTTCGCAGACATAATTAACCTCAATTCGGGACAAGAGTGGGATGTTGGTGTTTCGAGCTTCGCCGCCTGAAACACCAATATTATCCCGCTTCTTATTCTTTATCCTGAACTCAAGCTAATTATACTATTGCGTCGATTCACCCATGGAATATGGGTGATTTATATTTCTCTCCATGGGGTGATCGCCCCTGAAGCTCCCCAATATTTCTTTAATAACGATGCCTCCCCTCTGGGCAGTGTGCCCCACGATTCTTGGGTTTTCGAGCGTTGACACCCATATCGAAAATCGGGTGTCTCCCCGATTTACCGCCGCCGGTTATTTCCTTATACTGTAAGCAAGATTAGCCGCAGATTAACAAGCCCGGGTGATAGGTCGATCTGCACCCACCCGGACACTGCTTATCAGAAGTAAAACGAAATGGAGGCAAGCATGAATGGCCCGCTCGTAATTATGACACTCTTTCTCGTCCGTTTGATTGTCCCCTTCATCATATTGATGACCTTGGGGATGCTGATCGATAAGCGCAGCCGGCAGCTTCATATATAGACCAGATTGGGGGTGTGTGATGGACCCATTAACTGACCTTTCTGACAGTTATCGTTGGCTTGCTGATGCGCTTCGGAATACCGATCGCCCTGACGGCGATTGGGATTTTTTTGCTTAAGCGCCTGGATGAGCGCTGGCAGGCAGACGCACGCCGGGAGCAGCTTGCAGTTCCGCTGGCTCGCAACACGGGCTGCTGGGATGTCAAGAACTGCTCGCCGGAGATGCGGGCGAAGTGCAGTGCATATGCACATAAAGATACCCCTTGTTGGCAGCATTTTCGTGAAAAAAGCGGATATCTTCAGGAACAGTGCCTAGGCTGTGATGTTTTCCGCCATGCGCCTGTCCCTGTGTCGGCTTGACATTTTGAAGCAAAGGATTTTATCAGAGGCGAATGCTATGAAAAAATTTCTAATGCGCATGGTATACGGAGCGGTATTTGCAATCCCCTTGATGCTGGTCACCTATGCACTGGCACTTGCTGCGGGGCAGAACCAGGCAGATATGCCCGCAGCCTTGCCGCAAGGCTCGGCGGATTGTGCCGTCTGCCATCAGGAGTTCCAGACTGCCTGGGAGAACAGCCGCCACGGCATGGCCACCTCAGACCCAGCCTTCCAGCTGGCCTGGGGTAAGGCAGGAAAACCGGGCGAGTGCCTGGAATGTCACGTGACCGGATATGATGCGGCGACCGGTACCTGGCAGGCGGATGGCATCACCTGTGTCGCCTGCCATAACCCGATCCCGGAAAATCATCCCCTTGAGCCGATGGGCTCAGACCGCTCTTCCAACTTGTGCGGCACCTGCCATAATGAGACCTATTTCCAATGGCAGATCAGCGGTCACCGACAGGCTGGGCTGGATTGCTATGGCTGCCATGACCCGCATGCCACCGGTCTCGAAAGCTGAGAACGAAGCTATGATGTGCGCCAGCTGCCACCGCGACCGCTCATCTAACTTTACCCACTCGGCACACAGCCAGCAGGGTCTGACCTGCGCAAACTGCCACCTGGAGAATATCAACGGTTCCAGCGGTGAAGGACATGGCACAAAAGACCACAGCTTCTTCGTCAGCCTGAACACCTGCAACAACTGCCATGTGTACCAGATGCACGATCCCATTGCAGTCCACCCGGAGCATCCAACTCCCGTGCCTGCCGATGCGATGTCATCTGTCGAGACGGTCGTGGTTACTCGAGAGCCGGTCCCGGTCAGCCCGATAGGGTTTACCGCCCTCTCTGGATTGGTGGGCGTTGCCCTGGGTGTGATCATCGCACCGTGGATCGACCGCCTGCAGCGCCAGCGACGCATCGAGGATGACTAGGAGTCAGCATCATGAGTGACGATCAATTGAAAACAGCACAGCCAATCGAAGAAATCAAATCTGCTTTGGGGCGCAGGAATTTCCTGAAGGTCGCAGCAGTTGGCACCGCGGCGGTAATCGGTTTCCGCAAGGTGCGTCAGACGGACGCTTCCAGCGGCGAGAAAGGCGCTCACCAGTGGGCGATGGTCATCGACCAGGCAAAGTGCACCGGCTGCGGCTACTGCACCCTGGCATGCCGGGCGCACAACGATGTGCCGCCGGACATCTCCTGGAACCGGGTGATCGAGACCGGCAAAGTCGGTGACCGGACGGTATTCCTCTCCCGACCGTGCATGCAGTGCGAACATGCTCCCTGCGTGGAGGTATGCATGGTGGGCGCCAGCTACTACCGCCCGGACGGCATCGTGATGATGGATTACGACAAGTGCATCGGCTGCCGCTACTGCGAGGTCGCCTGCCCTTACGGAGCACGTGCCTTCAACTGGGATACATTCGATGGCCCCAACCCTGCCGTCCCCACCTGGGGGCAGCCGGAAGTACCTCGCCGGCCGCGCGGCGTGCCGGAGAAATGCTCTTTCTGCTACCAGCGCATCGATCGCGGCCTGATGCTGGGTCTGAAGCCCGGGATCGACAAGGATGCAACACCGGCCTGTGTCGTCGCCTGCCCGGTAGGGGCGCGCATCTTCGGTGATCTGAATGATCCGGAATCGAACGTCAGCAAGCTGCTGGCATCCCATCCATACACCCGGCTGCGGGAGGACCTGGGTACCGGACCACGCGTCTACTACCTGCCCGCTCGCGAGGAGGTGAGTAATGAACAAGTTGGTTAACCGCCTGCCATTTTCACCATTCACGCTGTGGGTGGTCGGCCTGGGGGTGATCCTGGCAGCCGGTCTTGCCGGCATGGGGATCGTCTTCTGGAAAGGGCTGTCGGTCACCAACTTGACCGATCTGGTGCCCTGGGGGCTGTGGATCACCATCGACCTGTCTTCGATCGCCATGAGCGCGGGTGCATTCTCGCTGTGTGCGGCGGTCTACCTGCTGGGTTTGAAGCGCTACCAACCGCTAGCTCGCACGGCTACGTTCATCGGGCTGATCGGTTACAGTATGGCAGTGCTGACCTTACTGCTGGATATCGGCCGTCCTGATCGCTTCTGGCATGCTCTGGTGTACTGGAACACCCACTCCGTGCTGTGGGAAGTGACCATGTGCGTCACCCTGTACTTCACCGTGCTGCTGCTTGAATCTGCACCCATCTTCGGGGGGATGCCCTTAATAAAAGGTCGCTTCCCAGGCATATCGGCGAAGCTCACCAGCGTGCATAAGCTGGCACCGTACCTGGCAATCGTTGGATTAGGGCTGTCCATGCTGCACCAATCCTCACTTGGCGCGACTTATGGAGTGCTCAAGGCGAGACCCATCTGGTACCGGCCGGACCTGTCGGTGCTGTTCATGGTGTCCGCCATCGCAGGTGGTATATCGCTGACCTTGCTGGTCACCATGCTGGCAGGTCGCCTGTCACCATCGATCAAGATAAAGGACGACCTGGTGGAGCGACTGGCCTGGATAATCGGCTGGGTGCTGGTTGGCTACCTGTATTTCCGCTTCTGGGATGCCTTCTCGATGACCTACACTTATGCTCCCGGTCGTACGGAAGGCTTGCGTGTGCTTACGAAGGGCGCTCTATCCTTCAATTTCTGGGTAGGTGAGATCCTTCTGGGGATTGTAATTCCCATCATCCTGCTGATAAACAGCCGCTACCGCCGCCAGCCGGTATTGCGAATGCTGGCTTTGGCCCTGGTTGTCGGCGGGGTGGTCGCCTATCGCTGGGATACGACCATCTCCGGTCAGCTGGTACTGCTTACCTACCTGCCCAACGAAATCGTCGCCCGCTACACACACTACATCCCCTCCCTGACCGAGTTTATCACCGGTGCCGGGGTCGTAGCATACGGTGTGCTGGCGGTGACTCTGGGTGTGCGTTATCTCAATATCGTGGATCACAGCGTGGAAGAACACGTTGAAGTTGTACAGGAATCGGCCCTCCCGGTCGCTGGGGATTGACCGATAGGGGGTTGATGCAAAAACAGCGGGCAGCACATCTGCCCGCTGTTTTTGGTGCGCCCAGCATGGGCGCTGGCTAGAGGGTGAAAGACCCTTGCGGAGGTTGGTCGCACCAACCGCTAGCTGAAGGCAAGGGCGCTGTCGTGAGGCAGGGTCTGAAGGAAGCCGAAGGCAAACCTGGGACTTGAGGAACACGAACCTCATAGGAGGCTGTGAGGCTGGACGAGTTGGCCAATAACAACGAAGTCCGATGCGACCAAGAGCCGAAGCAGAAAATGGGGCAGGTGTGCAGGGAAAGTCAGCGTTCTTACCTGGGGAGGTCTGCCGTGAGGCCGGGAACGGTAACCCTGATCGAGAGGTCAGGCTGAGGCGGCAGAAGTCAGCAGAGGCCATAGTACCAGCGAGAGCTGGGAAGGGCTGAACATCGAGAGGATGAGTACGAAGAGCAGTTCGAGGAACGACAGAGAAAGCTGAACGCCTCGGATAGAGGCACTGCTGAGCAAGCAAAATGGGTGAAGCCTGTGGGAGTTGTGCAGAGGGCCGAGTCGTTCCCGGCACGAGACGGAGGAAAATCCAGCGCCAAGAAGGGTGCCTTTCTCGGTGAACCGCCGGATGCGGACCCGCATGTCCGGTGGTGTGAGAGGGGGCGGTTAGCCGCCGCCCCCTACTCGATTTTGCGAATTTTTTTGGCTACCTCTCCGGTGCGCCGTTAGTAATCCAATCAGCGATCTGCTGGATCTCGTCGTCGGAGAGCTGCCCAGGGTGACCGCCGGCTAGCTGTACAGTGATTACCGGGCTGTTATCCGGGTCCCCAGGTATGATTGCAGGACCGGAATTTCCTCCCGCCAGGCTGCTTTCATAGGTGCTCATATCCAGCCCGCCAATCTTCCCGGCGCTGTTATGGCAGATGACACAGCGAGTTCTGGAACAGGCTGCCGACCCCGCCTTCCCAGGATGTCAGACCGCCGGGGATGGGGGTGCTGGTAGGGACCGGCGTGGGCAGTGGTGTCGGCGGCAAGGGTACGAACACCTCCACATCTTCCGGCGGGGGCACGAAAGCGATGGCTGTCTCTTCATAAGCCACGAAGAAGTACACGCCCACCAGCATGGCAGCAGCAATGAGTGCGTACACCGGAACATAAATCCTATGTCGCTTGCGCCTGCCTTCCGCCGTGGAGGGCGTCCTGGCCGTGCCTGCCTTGATATCGGCAAGCTCCAGGGGGTGGTCTTCTACCATCTCGTGCTCGTCGATAAACCCGGTGTACATGCTCTTGTTGAAGGTGCGTACCAACACGTTATAGAAGTGCCACAAGATGATCGCTGCGACTGCCAGTACAGCCTCCCAGCCATGCGCTGCTTTGGCTGCCGGGATGATATCACCGGGGAGGAATTTGGTGGTGGCGATCGGGTTCCACATCATGAAGCCGGTGATCGCCATCAGGACCGTGCCCCACACCACTGCCCAGTACTCCATTTTCTCCTCATAGCCGTAGCGCCCTTGCTGGGGACGGGTCTTCGAGAAACCGAAATTGTATTTCAGGGCTTGCCATGCGTTGCGGAAATCGAGCAGGTAGGGCAGCATATCCGGACGGTCGCGTCGCACGTACAGCTTGTAGCCTAATGCACCGATATGGTACACGACGGAGAGCATGGTGAGCGTGGCGGCGACATGGTGGATGACGCGCACGTTTTCGATGCCTCCGATAGCTCGCACCAGGGCCTCTGAGAGCGGGTTTTGGGCGAACTTCTGGATCAGACCGGTGATCGCCAGCGCGGTGAAGCTGAGCATGAACACCCAGTGCTCGATACGGCTGGCAAGCTCGAAGCGCAGGTAGCCTTTCTTGGGATCATAGCGAACTGCATCCGCGCGCTGCCGCTCACCTGCTCCTCGCTGCTGGATACCTCAACCGCTTCCTGCCCTGGGGTAGTGTCTTCTATCTCTGGCATATCTAGCGGAGTATTGTCGTCTGCAGCCGGGACTGCCTGGATGTCATCATTCATGGGTTCTCTCCCTGCGGCGGTTGATCAGGCGCCGACCGGCATCGGAAAATACGAACAGCGCCATGCCACCGAGCAAGGTGGGGATGAAGATATAGTAAAAGAGAGTAATGTAATAGATCAGCGGGTATCGCTCAGGACTGGGCTCGTAGTGTCCAAGCCAGGCGCTTGAGAAATTGGCCGTCGCGTCGGGGTGGCACTTCTGGCAGGTTGACAGGATGTTTTCCTGGATGACTTTACTGTTCGGGTCATCTGTCTTAGCGATATCGTGCACACCGTGACAGTCCACGCAGACCGGCTTGTTGGTCTCCTGTCCCGGGATCTCTGCCTCGAACATCACCGTCGTGCCGTGGAAGTCGCTCAGATAGCTGTCCAGCACATTGGTGCTCAGCCCGTACTTGCCCATCAGCTCAGGGTCGGTGTGGCAGCCGGCGCAGATCTGGGGTGAGCTGAGGTGGAACTGCGGGTCGGCAGGTCCGCCTATATCGTGTACGCCATGGCAGTTTGTACAGCTGGGGACATCCGGGTTGCCTTCACCGATCAGGGCTGCTCCGTGCACGCTGTCTTCATAGATGGCATATATCTGGGAGTGGCAGTTTTCGCAGGTTTGCGGGATCGCAGAGCGAGGCTTGTCTTTGAATGAGTGTGTGTTGTGAGCGCCGTGACAGTCCGTGCAGACGGCCGCGTTCAGGTTGCCGGCATCGATGGCATCAGCGTGTACGCTGCCGATGTAATCGTTATGCACACCCTGGTGACAGCGCTCGCAGGACTGGTTCTGGTGGATGCTGATCTCGCGCAGCGTATTGCCCGCCAATGGAGGGTGTGGATAGCCTGTGAAGTCGGTGTGGCACTGCACGCAGGCGTAGCCGTTCGAGCCGTGCACGCTGTTTTCGAATATCTCTGGATCAACGGTCAGGTAAAAGACCTCACCTGATGGCAGCGTGATCGTCTGGTCCGGTGCGCCGTGGCACGCCAGACAGTCCTCGTTGGCAACCCCCGGCTCCGGCGGCGGGTTGGTCTGGGCGGATGCCACACCGACCGCCAGCAGCAGGCTGAATAACAGGCTGATGCCCAGTGCGGCAGTGTAGGCTGCAAAGCGATAAGCTCTCAAGTACTTACCTCCGAGGGATTATCCTGGTCTAAGGTGATGCCGGTGTGCGGTCGTGATAGCCGGTCGCGTTCTCGATCAGCTCTTCATCGGTCTTCGGAGAGCCCAGACCGGAGCCATGGCAGTGGCGGCAGGCATAGTTCAAACCGATCTGTGAGTAGACGACCTGTGTCTCGCTGCCATCCGCATTTGCCACCGTTTCGAACTGCTCGATCTGGGTCGGATCGATCGCCATCAGGTGGGTGCGGATGTCGCCGGTGAACTTCTCGGCATCTCCCCAGGCGCTCTTGACAATACGCGGCATATGGCACTCGATGCAGTCGAAGCCCATCACCTGATGCACGGGGTTGTTCTGGTTTTTCGCCTGCTCGAAGTGGCAGTTCTCGCACTGGGTGCGGGTAGTTTGCTCGCCTGCCTGGCGCAGCTGGATGACGCCTTCGTGCGGGTCGTGGCAGACCACGCATTGGATCACGACATGCTTACCCTGGAACAGCTCTTCGTACTGCTCGTGGTGCTGGATAAAACCGCCACTGGCATTGACCTCTTCCACATCTCCGCGCCGGTGGCATTCCCCGCACTTCTCGGAATCGCGCTCGATCTTCATATCGATGCCGGTCGGGTTGCTGGTATGCAGGCTGCCCGGACCGTGGCATTCTTCGCAGCGGATGCCTTCCTGTGCCCAGGTGCCGACCAGTCCAGGCAGTCCATCCTGGTTGCCGCCAGGCTGATAGCCGGTGGTGTGGCAGGAGCCGCAATCATAGGGCAGCTTCTCATCCCCGGAATGGTACTTTACCCACCCGGCGTCCATGTCGATATCCGGGTTGGCGAAGTTCCACTGGTTGAGATATTCACTGTTACCGGTCTTACCAGGTTCGTCGGTAACGATGTAGCCTTCATTGTCGACGAAGCGTGCTTTCCAGTTATAACCGCCGATGACGAAAAGGATATCGTCCCAGGTCCAGCCTTCCGGCAGCTCGGTAAGCTCGGTGAATGGGTATTCGGGTGGCTGCCCGTCCGTGATTTTATTCAGCTTCCACGGATGGCCGGATTTCATATAGACTTCATAGATCTCGTTATGACAGCCCGCGCAGGTCGAGTCCCCGACATACGCAGCGCTCCCACCAGCCCCACCTGTGCTTGCTTCAGCGGCACCACCAGCCTCACCGGTTTGACCGGCAGGTCCGGCAGGTCCTTCTTTTCCAGGCGGACCCTGGGGTCCCTCAGGACCGGCAGGTCCGGCAGGTCCAGGGGGACCGGCGGGTCCTTCGGCACCGGAACAGGCCGTAAGCAGCGAAAGTGCCAGCAGAAGAACACTGAGTACGAATATCCATTTATATTTCATTCTGCATACTCCTCACTGTGATGATTGCAGGCATGGGACAACCCACCCATGTCGAGTGGGTATTATATCCTATTTATGAGCACTGGATTAATGTCGATCATCAGGTTCTCGCGCTGACAGATGACATGTATATGCACGCGAGATTTAAAGGTTGAGTATTACTACGTGCGAAATAATTGTATAATATGTAGGAACGTCAATCTAAAACAGCCAGGACAATGTGCTGCGGCATAGCTACACCACCAGGATTGCAAGGAGGTGCGGGATGGATTTGGTGGAATCAGGGGTGACGGCGGTAGATGTGGGCGGGAGACTGCGCGAGCTGCGCCAGGAACGAGGCATGTCGATGCGTGCGCTTGGGCGTGCCAGCGGGCTTTCCACCAATGCCTTGAGTATGATCGAGCGCGGGAAAACGTCGCCTTCAGTCAGCACCTTATATAAGGTATCTGAAGCGCTGGGGGTACCCATCACGGCTTTCTTTCGCCTCGAGCCGCCTAAAGAAGAGGTAGTTTTCCGCAAAGCCAATGAGCGCCGCCGGGTGCCCTTCCCGCGCGGTGTTTGGGAGGGTCTTGGCGGAGAATTGTTCGTGGGTGGTCTGGAGCCGTTCCTGCTCACGTTGGAGCCAGGTGCCAGCAGCGGGCGCTTCGGGATGCTGCACAGCGGTCACGAGTTCGTGCTGTGCCTGGAAGGCAGCCTGGAATATGAGGTAGAAGATGAACGCTTCATGCTCGAAGCTGGCGACAGCCTGCTCTTCGCTGCCCAGCTGCAGCACCGCTGGCGCAATGCCGATAAGAGCACCTGCCGTGTGGTGATCGCCCTCACCTGTTTCGAGCGTGGCGAGAGCCCGACCGAGTTCCATTTTGCTCCCAAGGGCTCTGAAGACGGTGACTCTAGGTAGAAATAAACCGCAGCGCTATTTCCAGGACCAGAACGCCATATCTCCGGATGCGATCCGGGAGAGTGTGCCCGATCCCGTGTCGATCGCGTAAACTCCCGGCGTGCCTTGCTCATCCAATGTTGTAACGACCAGTGCCTGGCTGTCGGGCGACCACAAGCGGTTCGAGCGTTGGTACTGGTCGTAGAATGGGAGCAGTCCCAGGAAAGCCTCACTGGGGTCGAATGTAAGCAAATGGCGGCTCGCTCCTGATTCGACATCCATTACACTCAATTTGAGATAGATCGCTGCAGGTTCTTGCAGCTTATAAGATACATCCTCGCCGGATCTGGTCAGCGTTGGCTCGAATATGGCTAACTTGCGGCTGTCTGGCGACCAGAAGAAGGCGGAGATAAAACCGGTCGATAGCAGCCTCTCCTCGCCCGGTCGAGATGGATGGTGTAGGAATAGGTCTCGCTCTAAGCGATCGGACGCAGGGATTGAGTATGCCAGGCTGCTCCCGTCCGGCGACCAAGAGAACGCCGTCAGACCTCTGCTTGTGGCGATCGTCTGCTGCTCACCGCTCTCCCGCTCCAACAAAACCAGGTCAGATCCATCATCCATCTCGGCTGCCAGGGCGATGAACCTGCCATCCGGTGACCACGCCGGAGCCTGGAACGACCCAGGGCGCAGGTCCACATCCTGGCTGGAGGGGGTACCATCCAGAGCCAGGTAAGCCAGCTTTGCATCCGGGTTGACCGCCACAGACCCGCCGGTGTGGATAAAGATTTCATTCTCTACTGGCGACCAGTCCCAATAGAAGGGCTGCCCGGTCGCCACCAGCTGGCTCCCGCTGCCATCCGCGGCTGCCAGGTGCAGCGCCAGCGCACCTGCGCCTTCGGCGCTGCCCAGGAAGCTGAGCTGCCGGCTGTCCGGTGACCAGAAGAGATAGAAGGGAGCATTCTGGTCGCTGCTGAAGATCGCCTCCGCCGCTGAGCCGCGGCTGGTATCTGCGTTCAGCACCCTGGCACGCTGGCCCACCCCGCCCAGATCGCTGAACTCGACGAACGCAAGCTGCCGTCCATCCGGCGCCCAGGTGGGGTAGCGATAAACCAGGCTGTCCTCACCCTCCGCCGGGCTTGGGTTGGCATCCTGGGTGATCGTCTGGACATTCTCACCCTGCCGGTCGATGGTATAGATATTGCCATCCAGCCCAACGTAAACGATCAGGTCGTTCCCGGCTGACCCAGGCGCTTCCGAGCGGATGCGCCCAGCCAGATCTGTTGCCAGCTTGCACGACAGTGTCAGGCTGGCAAGGATCAGGGTCAGGAATAGGGCCCGCGGAGAAGTGAATGCTCTGGCTCTCATCGTCCAGGAACGTTATCACACCTTCCCGGAATTATCAACTCCGTGCTATAATTGCGCGCATTATGCAAACGGAATGAAGCACCGCAGCCCGAAATCGAACGCAAATAATAACGATAAGGATAATAATAATCGCACCCATCGGGCGGGATGGTGCAGTTACCCGGTTCCTTGAACCGCTAAGTGACCCTAAGATCGCCCGACGCAGCCTGCGAAGGGCGATTTATTTTTGGAGGAGAAAGATGTACAAGACACATAGCTGCGGCGAGCTGCGCCTGGAACACGTCGGGCAGTCGGTCACCCTGGCAGGCTGGGTGAACCGCCGCCGCGACCATGGTGGGGTCACTTTCATCGACCTGCGCGATCGCTTTGGACTGGTGCAGGTGGTGGCGGACCCGCAGATCTCGCCCGATGCTCACCAGACGCTGCTGCCGGTGCGCATGGAATGGGTGGTACAGGTGCAGGGAGTGGTGCGCAAGCGCCTGGAGGGCATGCAGAACCCGCGCCTGGAGACCGGTTCAATCGAGGTCGAAGCCCGCCAGGTTGTGGTGCTCAACCCTGCCAAACCAACACCCTTCTTGATCAGCGGCGAGGATGAGGTAGACGAGCACACACGCCTGCGCTACCGCTACCTGGACCTGCGCCGCGAGCGCATGCGCCGCAACCTGACCCTGCGCCACAAGGCGGTCAAGTTCATCCGGGATTATCTGGATGAGCAGGATTTCTTGGAGGTCGAGACGCCCATCCTGTTCAAGACCACCCCGGAAGGGGCGCGTGACTACCTGGTGCCCTCGCGCCTGCACCCGGGAGAGTTCTACGCCCTGCCACAGTCCCCGCAGCAGCTCAAGCAGCTGCTGATGGTGGGCGGGGTCGAGCGCTATTTCCAGATCGCGCGCTGCTTCCGCGACGAAGACCAGCGCGGCGACCGCCAGCCGGAGTTCACCCAGCTCGACCTGGAGATGTCCTTCGTTAGGCGGGATGATGTTATGGCACTGGCAGAGGATCTTTTCACCCGCCTGGTAGCCGAGGTCGTACCGCACAAGAGGCTGATGAGCGCACCCTGGCCGCGCCTGAGCTACCAGGAGGTCATGCAGCGCTTTGGCAAGGACAACCCCGACCTGCGCTTCGGCATGGAGTTGGTGGACATCACTGACCTGGCGCAGGGCTGCGGCTTTAGCGTGTTCGAGGTGGCGGTTGCTGGCGGCGGGCACGTGCGCGGGCTGAACGCCCGCGGCCTGGGCGATTACAGCCGCAAGCAGATCGACGAGCTGTCCGAATACGTCCAGAAGTTCAAAGCCGGAGGTCTGGCCTACCTGGCGCTGACCGCTTCCGGCGAGCAGCGCTCCTCGTTCGCCAAATTCCTGACGGATGACCTCCTGCAGGAGCTTAAAGATAGGCTGGAAGCGCAGCCCGGCGACCTGCTCCTCTTCGTCGCCGATAAGCCGGCGGTGGTCTTCGAGAGCCTGGGACGGCTGCGCGAGATGCTCGGCGACCGGCTGGGGCTGCGCGATCCGGACGTGCTGGCGTTCTGCTGGGTGATCGACTTCCCCTTCGTGATGTGGAACGAGGAGGAGAAGCGCTGGGACCCCAGCCACCACCTGTTCACCGCCCCGATGGTCGAGGACATCCCCCTGCTGGAGAGCGACCCCGGAACGGCGCGCGGCCAGCAGTACGATATGGTGCTGAACGGCAACGAGGTGGGCGGCGGCTCGATCCGGATCCACGACAGCCGAGCTGCAGGCGCAGGTGTTCGAGCTGATCGGCCTGGACCCCGAGGTAGCCAGCCAGCGCTTCGGGCATATGCTGGAGGCCTTCGAGTACGGCATTCCGCCGCACGGCGGCATCGCGCCGGGTATCGACCGCATCTGTATGCTGCTGGCGGACGAGCCTAACATCCGCGAGGTGATCGCCTTCCCCAAGAACCAGGCTGCCCGGGACGTGATGGCGGACGCGCCCTCACCCGCCGAGCCCGCCCAGCTCAAGGAGCTGCATATCGCGTTGGGAAAAGATTAACCGCTGAGAGCGCAGAGTTCGCAGAGATTTATTATATTTGAGATAAGGTGATGATATTCTCCTGAGTAATGATATAAATACCTTAGAGTCCTTGGTACCTTGGTGGTAAAAAATCCACGATCATCCGTGTGATCCGTATCCTAAAAGGAATAGTTTATGTCTATATCCATTCGAATTGACGAGATCGCCGACCATGCCGGTCAGGTGGTCAGCCTCCACGGCTGGGTGTACAACCGCACGCATAAGGGCAAGCTGGTCTTCCTGCTGGTGCGGGATGGCTACGGGTTCGCGCAGTGCGTGGCTTTCAAGAACGACCTGGACGAGGATCTGTTCGACCAACTTACCCGCATCCCGCAGGAATCCTCGGTGATCGTTACCGGAGAGGTGCGCGCCGACCCGCGCGCCCCGGGCATCCCCGGCGGGTTCGAGATCGGCGTGCAGGCCGTGCAGGTCGTCCAGCAGGCTGCCGACGAGTACCCCCTGGCGCTCAAGGAGCACGGGGTCGACTTCGTGCTCGACCACCGTCACCTGTGGCTGCGCATGCCCAGCCAGTGGGCAATCCTGCGCGTGCGTGCGGCGGTCATCATCTGCCATCCGCGAATGGCTGGATGGAAACGGCTTCATCAACATGGATACGCCCATCCTCACCCCGGCCGCCTGCGAAGGCACCACCACCTTATTCGAGACTCCCTATTTCGACGAGGGCGTCGCCTACCTGGCGCAGAGCGGGCAGCTCTACAACGAGGCCAATATCTTCTCGTTGGGCAAGGTGTACTGCTTCGGGCCGACCTTCCGGGCGGAGAAGTCCAAGACCCGCCGCCATCTGACCGAGTTCTGGATGGTGGAGCCGGAAGTCGCCTTCTGCGACCTGGACGGTTTGATGGAGATCGAGGAGCAGTTCGTCAGCCATATCGTGCAGCGCGTGCTGGAGCGCTGCCAGGCGGAGCTCAAATCGCTGGAGCGGGATACATCCGCATTGGAGCGGGTTGCGCCGCCCTTCCCGCGCATCTCCTACGACCAGGCTCTAGAGATGCTGGCGCAGATCCGGGACGAAACTGAAGACCCAGAGCAGAAGCAATTGCTGGAGATCGAGTGGGGCGGCGACTTCGGCGCCCCGCACGAGACGGCGCTGACCGAGCGCTTCGACAAGCCGGTCTTCGTCTACGGCTACCCGACCCAGGTCAAGGCGTTTTACATGGAGCCCTGGCCCGACCGCCCGGAGGTGTGCAAGAGCGTCGACCTGCTCGCCCCGGAGGGCTATGGCGAGATCACCGGCGGCAGCGAGCGTATCTCCGACCCTGACCTGCTGCTGCAGCGCCTGCACGAGCACGACCTGCCGGAAGATGCCTTCCAGTGGTACATTGACCTGCGCCGCTACGGCAGCGTGCCGCATTCCGGCTTCGGTCTGGGCGTCGAGCGCACCGTCTCCTGGCTGACCGGCATCAAGCACATCCGTGAGACCATCGCGTTTCCAAGGACGATCAAGCGGGTATATCCATAGATCACTGGTAGGGTGGGTTAAGTGGCGCTTTGCGAGCGCTGCTCAACCTACCAACACTTAGCTCTATGCTATAATCTTACTGACGGATGGTTTGGGGCACTCCCGTGATCCGAGCTGGCTTGCAGAGCCAATCTCCCGGCGGGCGTTAACCAAACAGTCCCCCGGTTGGTGCTCCGAGTGATGATGCACGCACTCCGGCAGTAGGGGCTTGATGAAGGCCCTGATCCTTCGGGAACCGGAGTTAAGACGTGTGGAGCTATGGAGGCCGTAATGGGGTCTCCGTCGCTTTTGTTTTTCTGTCTTTGCGAGGAGCGCACGTTCCGCTCTATGGAACGCAGCGACGAAGCAATCTGAACCATAGCGGAAACGGATTGCTTCGTCGGGCTGGCGCCTTCCTCGCAATGACAATATGATAATTCGGATCTAGAGATAATATAGACGAAGAATCTCTGCTCTGGTGACCCGACGGTCCGGGTCAATTCCCCCCTGATACACCTTTTTCGCCAATTGATAGGCCGGCGATTTGCGCGTCTGTCGCCCCAGCACGATCGCCTTCGGGTCCAGCTCGACCCTTTCCTGCCGGAACAGATTAATTAGCTGCTCCTTGATGGCGGCCTCGTGCCCTTTGTATTCGCAATCGATCAGGACCGAATCCAGACAGCGGGGCATGGTCCTTCAGCAGCAGGTAGAGAAGGGCGGTGTAGATCATGATGCGCAGCTTCAAGGCACTGCGCCCCGGTCTGTCGCGCTTCAGTGCCTGGTAAGCAGCCTCCTTCTCCGCACCAGATACGGATACGCTGAAGCTGGCGCCATCCGCGAAAGCCAGCACGCTCGGGCGGGTGTGAACCTCGATCCGCCCACTCAGGTCGACCTCGCCTGCCAGCCTTGTTTCCGGTTGGGGCGGGTGGACTGTGATCATCTGGCTTGCTTCGACGCGGTGCACTGCGCCGGAAAGCGCCCGCACGACGACCTGGAAGCGCTCCTGGTGCTCACCCGGTGCGGCGTAGTATGCAAAAGTAGTGAAGCGCCGGTACCTGCCGGGCAGCAGGTTCACCGGCGCGCGCAAGGGCTCGTCCTGGTGCAGCACCTGCACGTCGACCAGCTCAGACTTTCCTCGGTTGTGCACGCTCACCGTCCAGCGCACGTCTTCGAGCGGTACGGGGTGTTCCGGGATGTATGAGAGCCGGATGTCCAGATCGGGAGGTTTCTCTCTGACTCTGGGCTTGCGCTCTTCTGGTTTGTCGGTCTGGGGTTCTGCGCTATCCGCCCGCGCCAGCATCTCCCGGGCGGCTTTCGACACCTTGCGGCTGTCGTCCTGGGCCAGCCCTTCCAGCGCCTCGCGAGCGGCCTGCACCAGGCGGGGATCGCTGTTAGTTAACAACGTTCCAAGCTCCTTCACCGCCCCTTCGCGCACATAAGCCAGCGGGTTCTCGATGGCGGCCTGCAGCTCTGATGGCAGCTTCACCGCCTGTGCCGACTGGAAGACGCTGCGGGCGATAATGAGCTGCCCTTCCACTCTCTGGGCGAATTTCTGCGGCGTCTGCCGCTTGCCCCCGCTGGAGAGCACCTGGTCGTAAACGTAATCGTACAGCTCGTCCAGGGTGATGGCGCCATCTTTATTAATGTCTGCCGCACCGGTCTGTAAGCCCTGCACCAGGAAATGCGTGAACACCAACTCGCTGGCACTGCCGCTGATGCGGTCGCCCTCCCAGGAGTATTCCAGGGCATTGCTGGCGGTCAGGGTCACGCGCCCGTAGCCGCTGCCGGAGATGATCTCCTGCAAACCGATGCTGCTGCCCAGGACAGCTTTAGCTCCGCCGCTCGAGAACGCACCGCTGTGGCAGCAGTCCAGGATGACCACGTTGCGCCGGGAGCCGGTCTTGTCGATCAGACGGCGGATAAATTCCGCCTCGATTGTGGTCGAGGAGAGCATCTCCTCGCGCGTGTCGCGGGCAGCCAGGTACAGGTCGTTGTCGTCGTCGATGATGCCGTGCCCAGAGTAGTACAGCAGCAGTAAATCGTCCTTGCGCCGCTTGCGGTACAGCCGGTCGATCTGGTTGCGGATGACGGTGTATTCTTCATTGACCAAGGGGATGGTCTGGAAACCGCCGATCTCGGCGTCACCCAGCACACTCACCAGGGCCTCCGCATCCCGGCTGGGAGAGACCAGGCGGGAGAACTTGGGGTCTTCGAACTCGTAGTTGGCGATTACCAGTGCAATTCTGTCGGGCATCGGCGATCAGGTCAAGTATTGGGTTTAGACAGCTTTTCCACCAGGGCAAGCAGCTCTGCCTCGCTCATCCTCTTCTCGGGTGTGAACTCGACTTCCAGACCTTCGGGGGTTTTGATTTTGATCTTACGGTTCTCGCCGCGCAGCACCCAGCTCTGGATGAAAGCGACCAGGTTGGGCAGCAGCGCCGGGGCTGCCGCCAGTGCCAGTGCACCGAGTGTGAATGCTTCGCCCTTGCTGCCCGGCTCGGCTGGCTTGCCGGCAGGGCGCTCAGCCCGATCAACGCCCAAGTCGAGCAGGTCGCGCCGCAGCTGGATGGTGAGCCGGTCCAGCCGCTCGGGTTCGGCTTCCTCTTCCGTGATGGTGATTTGGAATGAAACGTTGTTTTGGATCATCGCCTCTCCTTTACCGGGATATTCACCGGTGGTAACACTGTTAGCATTATCGCTTAAAATCCGCCGGCTGTAAACTTCGACATCGACCGGTCAATACGCTGGCTTATTTAATCCTCTGCCTACGAGCTTGCAAATTTGTTTTGCCGGTTCTAATCTTAAATCACCTACTCAGCCTACAGGTTTTATGGTATAAGATAGATGACCCTGCTGTCCGCGTGATGCCGCATCCCGGTTTTGAGCCAACACCCACTTTTCGGGTCTCGGACTTCCAATCGTGACGCGATAGGCTTGAGCCAAGGCGGAGCGACCTGGAGAGGGACCCAACCTGCGAAGGCAGGTTCAAAACTTAGCAGCACACGGCACGGTGGGGCGAACATTCTCCGCCGCAGTAATGCAGGTGAGGAATTGTTAGGAAGCCTCCTGAAAGGATACCCTTTCGAGGGGCTTCTGAATTTTAAGGCCAGTTCTCACTTCTCGTGGCTGGTGCGGCAGGTCAGTCGTCATCATCAGGTTGCGGTTCCCAGTAGAAATGCCGTTTTAACTCAGATGTATAAGCCAGCCCGATCCGGTCTTTGTGGCTGGCGATCCACTCGGAGAACTTCGTGCTGCCGTTTGGCGGTTCGCTGGAGACCAGCCGTTCTTCCATCAAGCCCTGCGCTTCGGCGCGCGTCAGGATGACATCCCGCACCGCCAGACCGATGAGCTGACCCATCCCGACCGCCAGCCAGGTGGGCACGTGCAGGTAGAGCTGACCCGGCTTTAGATGGTCCCCCATCAGCCGCACCATCGCCTCGTAGGTGAATGTCTCGGGACCGGCCGAATCGACCACCCGATCCCCGGATGCCGCCCCTTCTTCCACCGCGGTCTGGGCTACGTCGCCGACAAAGACCGGCTGCAACCGGTACTCCCCGCTGCCGAAGATCGGGAAGATCGGGAAGCTGCGCATCAGCCAGGCGATATTGTTGACCAGTATATCCTCCACACCATACACCAAAGTCGGCCGAACGATCGAGTAGGGCAGCCCCAGCTCTTCCAGGCTGCGTTCCTGCATGGCCTTGCCGTGGTAGTAAGTAAGCTCGGAGTCCAGCTCCGGATTGGTCACGCTGATGTGGACAATGCGCTGCACCCCGGCGCGCTGGGCGCATTCGAAGAGCGTGCGCGTGTTATCCACTGCCTTGTAGAAAGTCATCCCTCGGTGCTCGAACCGGATCCAGTAGGTGTTGAAGAGCACCTCAGCCCCACGCAGGTTCTCAATCAGCCGCTCCGGGCGGTCGAAATCGTACGGGAAGGCTCGCACCGCTTCGCCGAATGGGTTGGGCCTGTCCGGGTGGGTGGTGATGGTCTTCACCGCCTGGCCGGAATCGAGCAGCCGGCGGGTGATGTAGCGGCCGATATATCCGAATGCACCGGTGACAACATTCATGACAGCACCTCGAAGATGAAAACGCCGTCCCTTGCATAGCGCGGGGCGAAGAGCTGGCTCTCGCGCAGCGCCTGGGCGGATAGCACGCCGCCGCGCCCGCCGATGAACACATAGCGGATGCCCTGGGCGGTCAATAGTGCATGGAGCGTCTGCGGATCGCCTGCGCTATCGATCACCTGCTGGCTGGTGGTGTTGGTAGTCTGGATGTACTCAAGGGAATCACTCAGACCGTACAGCACCGGCGGTGGGAAGGTCGGGCGGTTTGTGAGGGCTGAGATCCAGTAGCCGCCATCATTCCCGGCGTACTGCCCGTAGCCCCACGGGAAGGGATTGACCAGCACAGTCTCGCCCGGTGGGATGTTCGCCGCCACCCATTCGATCCCCGGGCGGTCTGCCTTCCCGGTACAGGAAGGTGACCGGGTTGAGCAGCGGGATGAGCTGCCGGGCAGCCAGGACTGCGAACAGCACGCCAGCCCCAGCTAACAGCCAGCGGAAGGTCCCCCGCCATCGTACGGGCACGTCCGTGTACAGTGACAGGGCTGCCTGTGCCAGCACGTATCCGCCAGAGACAGCCAGCGGCAGGTACAGGCTGATGGTCACCGAGATGCTGTTGACGAACCCGCTACCCGGCAGCCCGAACATGCCCAGGTTGGCGAGGAAGAACAACAGCCCCACCCACAGCATCAGAACCCAGGGGAAGGCTCTCCGCTGCAGGATGCCCACCACCAGCCCCAACATACCCAGTATGATGACGTAGTTGCCCCAGGCGGTGTTCAGGTACGGCCAGGTCACGCCGCTGAACGGTTCTGCAGCGGGCGGGATCCAGGCAGTCAGGCGTGGTAAGAGCAGCCCTTGCAGCGAGGGCAGCAGCCAGGGTGCCGCCAGGACCAGTGCTGCCGCGGCAGTCACAGCCAGGGTCAAGGCCAGACGCAATCCACCTGCCTTATCTAATCCAGCTTCGTCACTCCGGCGCTGGAGCAACCAGCGGGCGGCCTCGACGGCGGCGTAAGACAGCAGCAAGCAGGCGAAGAACGCCGTTACGCGGTAGTGGGTCAGTATCAGCCCTCCGATGGCAATTGCTGCCAGCAGGATGCCTTTCCAGCTCCGGGCGACCACCCGCCAAAGGGGCACGCCGCTCGGCTGCCCAACATTCGGAAGGCTGCGGGGCAGTAAGGCGAACGCCGCCGGAAGGATGATCATTGCCGCCAATTGGGTGTAGCGCCCCCAACTGGTGTAGTAGGCCGGCATGGGCGTGAACAAACCGGCGACCAGCGCAGCCAGCAAGCCCGCAAGCCGCCGCCCGGGCTGTTTATCCAGCAATGTGGTGGTGAACAGATAGACCGGGAAAACGCTCGAACGCGTTAAGCGCCTGCCCAAAGTACAACATACCCTTTTCTAAACTCAGACCGGTCAGCCACAGGAAAGCTGCCAGCAGGCTGTGGAAGCCCGGGTGGTAGCTGGTGGCATCGATCTGCATTGCAGGGGCGAGGCTGGACGGGTATGCGCCGCTCTCCAGGATCAGGCGTGTGATCAGGGCGTGGTGCACCGAGTCGACCCACGGCGCCGCCGAGAGGTCGCGCACCATGGCGAACCGCACGACCAGCGTGATGGCGAAGACGGCGAACAGGGCGGCGGTGATCGTCGGACCGGACCTGATCCAGGAGCATCGCCCTGCTCGAGCGGGTGGAATTTCCGCCGTAGGTGAGCCTGTCGCTCCCATACGCTTCTTAGTGCGCATCCGCTGCCAGACCTGGTAAACTGCCAGCCCGGCCAGCAAAACAGCAGTCGCGGTCACCGGTAGACGGCTCCACGGAAGACCGACCAGGGATGTCCAGGCCATAACCAGCGGAATAGTCGCCAGGCTCAAGCCGAGTGCCATACCTATCCGCTCTCCGGTATCAAGGCCGCGGTCTGCCCCACTCCAGCTGAGCAGCAGCCAGCCGGGCAGCAGCACAACCGCTGCCAGCGGCAAGAACATCCAGCCACCGGATAATATTCCCCCGATATCCTCCACGACCGATCTCAGGTCGTAGCGGTACGCCAGGCGGAAAGCGGCATCCGCCAGCATATATTCGCCATCCTGGTCGGCAGTCCCGGCACCATAGACATCTTCGATACGGCCAAGTACCTGAACATCGCCCGCGCTGCTGCGCAGGCGCAGCTCATAGGGGTTGTTTTCAGAAGTCAGGCTGGGGGGGAAAAGATAGGGAGATGGAACCGGCGCTTGCTTTTACTTGCGCGGGGGTGAAGAGCGCCTCGGCAATGGGGACTGGGTCTTTAGGTCTGTGCCGTAGCTCGGCGCTGACGTAGCCGGCAGTCTGGTCATCGCCTTCCGGCAGGCGCAGCCACAGCTCGATCCGGTTCAGACCGGCCCGGCGGGAGATGAAGGTCTGCCGGAACTGGCTGTCGCCAGTCAGGGTGAGTATGGCATCGCTGCGCTGTTCCTGCGAGCCTTCGCTGTCCACCAGCGTCATGCAGCCGGTGAATAATGGTGTGGTGAGCAGGAGGAGTAATGCGGGCAGTAAGAAGCGCAGCCTGGCGGGCACCAGCGCCGTAGGCATTCTAAGTGTGGGGCGAGTGGTACCCACGCTCAGGTTATATCTATTGGCCGGATTTTCCGTTGCCGACATTGGCGCGTAGGTAGGCTTCGATGAATCCATCCAGATCGCCGTTCAAAACTGCCTGGGTATTGCCGGTCTCGAATTCGGTGCGGTGGTCTTTCACCATCTGGTAAGGGTGCAGTACGTAAGAGCGGATCTGGCTGCCCCATTCCACTTTTTGATATTCTCCGCGCAGCTCGGCCAATTGTTCTTCCTGTTCCTGCTGTTTCAGTTCGAACAGGCGCGCCCGCAGCACGCGCATGGCGTTCTCCCGGTTCTGGGTTTGTGAGCGCTCGTTCTGGCAGGTGACTACAAGTCCGGTCGGCAGATGAGTGATGCGGATTGCGGTGGCGTTCTTCTGCACGTTCTGCCCACCCGCGCTGGAGGAGCGATAGACATCGATGCGCAGATCGTCCTGGCTGATGTGGATCTCGTCGTCGTCCTCCACCTGGGGCAGCACTTCCACCAGTGCGAACGAAGTGTGCCGGCGGTGGGCCGAGTTCGAAACGGTGAGAGCCGCACCAGGCGGTGGACGCCCTTCTCAGGGCGCAGGTAGCCGTAGGCATAGCGCCCGTTGACGGCGATGGTCACGCTCTTGATCCCGGCTTCTTCGCCTTCGGAGAAGTCCAGGATATCGGTCTGGTAGCCGTGGTTCTCTGCCCAGCGCAGGTACATGCGCTCGAGCATCTCAGCCCAATCCTGCGAAGTCGGTCCCGCCGGCACCGGCGTGGATGGCGAGCAAGGCATCGCCTTTGTCGTAGCGGTTGGAAAACATGGCGTAAAACTCGCGCTGGGCGACTTCTTTCTCGATCACCCCCGCTTCCGCTTCCAGCTCCGGACGCAGGCTTTCGTCCTCCAGGCGCACCAGCTCCAGGGCATCATTGCAGCGCTGGCGCAGCCCCTGCCAGGATTCGACCTCCTCGCGTAAGGAGGATAAGCGCCGCATCAAACGCTGGGCGTTTTCGGGATCATCCCACAGATCGGGGTCTTCGGTTTTTATCTGCAGCTCAGTGAATTGTTTTTCTTTTTGGAGTACGTCAAAGACGCACCAGTAAATTCTGGATTCTTTCCCGGCATTCTTCGAGCTTATCAATCAGGTCCTGCATAAAATATTCTCCATTCAGGGCAATTCAAGTTCCCGACTGGATACTTTAACGTATATATGCAAGTATGTCAATGAGCGAAACAGGTCATCCATTCCAATCCCACAGCCAGAACGCCAGCCCCTGCCAGTCGCCCCAGCGCTCGAAAGCCGCCTCCACTTCCTTGCGGGTGACCGGCTCGCCGCCGTACCACTCGCGCGAAACCATCATCATCGCCCACGAATCGACCGGGATGTAGTCGTAGCGCCCCAGCAACATCAGCAGGTTGGCTGCAGCGTAATCGCCGACACCCTTCAGCGCCAACAGGTACTTGCGCAGATCGGGGGTGGGCAGGTCGCCGCTCTTGAGCGCCTCCAGGTCCAGCTCACCGGACACCTGGCGCTGTGCCAGCTCGAGGATATAGGGCGCGCGATAACCCAGCTTGGTTTGCTCGCGCAGCGTTTGCACGTCGCTATTAGCCAGCCGCTGAGGGGTGGGGAAGGCTTTCCTGGCTGGGTCGGATGGCAGCGGAGCGCCGTACTGCTCCACAAGCGCCTGCACCATGCGCTTCGTACCGCTCCAGGCGGTGTTGGTGGTCAGGATGGTCTTGACAACGTCCTCGAAGACCGTCGCGCTGCGCAGGATGCGGCCTCTGCCATCTCTCTCTGCGTGCGCCAGCTTGGGCTCTGACCTGGCGAGCCTATAAAAATCGCTCAGGTCGAGCTCCAGGTCGAGTATCCAGGAGGCTGATCCGTGCAGCTCGTCCCGCTCGGCTGCACTGAGCCGCCCTTCGACAGCGATGGTCACCCCATCCGGTTTTCCGACCATGTGAAGCTCACAAACCTTGCCGGAGCTCAGCTCCAAGACATAGCTAAAGCGGTCGTATGGCTCCTGGCTCTCGAACGACAGCAGCTGCACCCAGCCGTGCGAGCGGACCAGGCTGGTGAAGGAAAACGGGGGTTTGGCGGTTAGTGTAATTTCCATCCGATCTCCAATAAGCTTCAATATGATGGGAGATAGATATCTTCACTTACAAGATCACAGGCTTCGATCATATCCAGGCAGTATTCCAGCCGCCCCAGGTTGGCATCCTCGTTGTTGGTGCCCAGGCTGAATAAGGCACCTGCCTGCTTTCGCGCGCCGGATGAATGCGGCGCTGGGGATGCGGAAGTTGGCGTTGATCTCGATGGCTATCCCGTTCTCCACGGCAGCCTGGATGACCCTGTCCATGCGCTTCTCGGTCCACAGTTCGTCATAATCCCCGGCGATCACCTTCGGCAGGTAGGTCGGGTTGACGAAGACGTCGATGGGTTCATTCTTCAGCACGCTCTCGATACGCTGCACGTAAGTCTCCATGAATTCCTGCTTGTCATCGATGAAGACCTCAGCCGGGATCCACAGCCGGTTGTGCCTGCCTTTATCGTCGTTGAATGTCAGGGAGTCGGTAAAAACGTAATCGTAGCGGCTGATCGTCTGAGGTGAGAATAGGTTCACCCACTCGCGGCCTTCCGTCTGCATGCCCAGGAAGACGTGGTAGGGCTGCATGCTCTGCCGGAAGCGGTCTAACCCGGCATCATCTCGGATGAACGTGCTGGCAGTGACGCCGGGCAGCCCTTCATGAGCCAGCCCGCAGTTGGGGGCGATGCCGTAATTGATCCCGGTGCGCAGGCTGTTCTGCACCGCCTCTTCCACGGTCACGCCCTTGAGATGGGTATGCAGGTCAACAAGCGGGAAGCCGCTCATCTGCAGCTGCATCAGCTGGTGGTAGCGATCGTCAACAACTGATCGGTCGAGTGGAGGTACAGAAAGCGAGGCTGGCAATTGCCGCACGCGCAGCTCCTTGAAATGTATGCTGCCAGTCGCCGCGCAGCTTTCCAGGGCGAATGTGCCCTCAGAGAGCACACGCTGGCGAAGGGCTGCGTTGCGCACCGGCTGAGCGGGTTCGGTGTAATCAACCACCTGCACTCCGTTTACCCACACATGGATGCGTTTTCCTGTAACCTGAATGCGCAGGACAATATCTTCGCCATCTGCAGCTAGAGCCTTGAAGTAGTTGCGGATGCCGTACAGACTGCCGGTCTTGCAGCGCTCCAGCGATCCGTCTGCACCGACCGTGTGGTTGTTGATCACCACCAGATAGCCCTGGAGGGGGGTGCCGGCTGGCGCGTACCGGGTGTGAAAATAAATTCCTCCACGCGCGCCCTGGCTGCAGTGAACCTTTGCAGCCAGCTCGAAATTCCGGAAGCGGGTTTGCCCGGATGGACCAGTGTAGAACAGTCTTGCACCCGGACCTCGAGCGGCAATCGCCCCAGCCTCGACCAGGAATGCGGATAAATCCCCGCTGGTTTCCCAACCCGCCAGGTTGCTGCCATCGAAAAGAGGAAACCAGTTATCTAACTGTGAAGTGTCTCGATCTGATGCATTCATCGCCGTGATTCCAGATTATGTGATTATGTTATCTATACATTACTATCGATATGGCTACTAATAACTTGTCTAAGTCGTTCTAGCGCCTGCTGAGCCTGTGGCAATGCCTCACCATACGCCTGGAAATCGTGGTTCATATTCTCCCATACCTCCAGAGTGACATCTGCCCCCTGCTCCTGGGCATTGTCCGCAAAGGCCTGGATCATATCATAAAGGATTTCAGCGCCTCCAGCTTGGATATAGATCGGTGTAAGCCCATGCAGGTCGGCATACAGCGGAGAGATCAACGGATCTCGCGGGTCAGCATCTCCGCAGTACCAATCCGACCATTGTTCTGCCATGTGCTTGATCGGCCAATCATAGCGAGCATTATTCTCCATGCTGGCACCGGAGTTGCATACATCCGTCCAGGGTGATAGGCAAACACACAGGGCAGGCTGCGGCAAACCTCGATCTCTGAGCGTGAGCAGCAGGGCTAGTGCCAGGTTGCCACCGGCAGAGTCTCCGGCGACCAATATATTATTCGGGAGATAACCCAAATCGATCAGCCAGCTGTACGCTTGTAGGGCATCTTTGAGTTGGGCAGGGTAAGGATATTCTGGGATTAACCTGTAATCCAATGCGAAGGTATCCCTACCCGCAATCTGGGTGAGAACCGCGATCAGGTTGTGGTGAGCTTTTACATAGTATGAGTATCCGCCACCGTGCAGGTACAGCATTAAAGAGTTCGGGATTGGTGCTTTTGGACGGTACCAGTGCCCTCGCACCGGAGCCTTGACTGGCTCAATGGTGACATCCTGGACAGCCTTGGATGGGAATGAGAGCGCATTGTAAAATTCACGCCCTTCATTGATGTCCTCGAATTTGAAAACAGTCTCACCCTGGGATCTGAGAAAATCGGTCGATACATCTATTGACCAGTTCCAACCCGGGAGCAATGGCCCTCGCATAATCCTGCGCAAGCTGACTCTGATCGTGCTGTTGAACAGCAGCATGAGATTGAGCCAGCGATGTCGCATGGTTCCGGAAAGGACCGGACCTGCCATCTATTCTCCCAGGATGCCCTGGATGAACAGGTCGGGGTCGAAGGGCTGCAGGTCGTCCGGTTTCTCGCCCAGCCCGGCATACAGGATCGGCAGCTGTAGCTCGTGCTGGATGGCGAACGCCATGCCACCCCTGGCGGAGGAGTCCAGCTTTGCCAGGATCACCCCGGTCACCTCGACCGCCTGCTTGAAGGCGCGCGCCTGCTGCAGCGCGTTCTGACCGGTGGTGGCGTCCATAACCAGCCACACTTCATGTGGTGCGCCCGGCATCGCCTTGGCGACCACCCGCTGCACCTTCTTCAGCTCCTCCATCAAGTTGAAGCGCGTGTGCAGGCGACCGGCGGTGTCGATCAGCACGACATCGATATGGCGGTTGATCGCCGATTGGACGGTGTCATACGCCACCGCGCCGGCGTCGCCACCCATCTGCCCGGATATTACCGGCAGGTCCAGCCGCTGCGCCCAGATCTCGAGCTGGTCGACCGCTGCGGCGCGGTAAGTGTCCGCCGCGCCCAGCAGCACGCTTCTGCCCTCATCTTTGAAGCGCTTACCCAGTTTGGCGATGCTGGTAGTCTTGCCCGAGCCGTTGACCCCCACGATCAGGATGACCGTAGGCTGTGCCGGGAACTCGACCGGTGGCGGCTCCGCCAGCCGTTTGCGCAGCTCATCCCGGAAAGCCGCCGTCAAGTCCGCTGCCCGGGTGATGCCCTCGCTGCGTTCGCGGTCCCACAACGCGGCCAGGATCTCCTCGCTGGTCTCGACGCCCAGGTCGGCCTGGATCATCAGCGCTTCCAAATCCTCGAAGGTCTCGTCGGTCACCTCGCTGGCGCCGAGCAGGACGGCGATCTGCCCGAAGGTGGATTTGCTGGTCTTGGCCAGCCCATCTTTCCATTTTCCGAATATGCTCATGGGAAACGATTATATCAAGAACAATCCCAAAACATCTTAAACGTACAGGTCGTTGAAGAATTCGATCAGCACCTGGTTGGCGACTTCATTTTATACAGGATCGTCGAGGCGACTTTGGCTGCATAGCCGTATTTTTGCAGGTCGGCGGAGATATACGTGACCGCGGGAACGGTGATTTCGAACCATGCGGGGGTCGTCTCCTCTCGGCTTTGGCTAACTGCCGCCGGGCAGCTCCTGGATCAGCAGCTTTTCACCCGTCCACAGGTAAAGCACTCTGCTCCCCTCATGAGAAGGTGCAATTCGGGTGATGCGTCCTGGAATGGGCAGCTCGAGCGGTATCCAGGTCTCTCCATAATCCTGGCTGAACATGGCGCCTGCTTCGCTGCCTAAATAGACCTGTCCATTGGCATGGGGATCTGGGACCAGGGCATAAAGACCGAAGAAACTGGCTGCTTCTGGCTGCGTAACCCTGGCCAGCATGTCTGCTCCAATTGAGTGCCAGCGATCCTGGTCTGGGCTGCTCTCGCCTGGGATAAGACGGATCATATAGGCGGCGGCTTCTTCGTCCTCGCCTGCCCCAAGCAGGGCATAGAGACTTTGCTGCCCGTCGCTGACCAGCAGCGATATCTGATTGATCTCCTGGGGCTCGACCGGCAATCCGTTGTTGAATGCCTCCCAGTTTGCACCCTGGTCGAAGGAGCGGTAGATACCTCCAGGGCCGCCGATATACAAGCTCGCATCGTCCGGACCGAGAGCCAGCGATATACAGCCAGGTCGCTGGGCTTTCAAGGACTTTGGCGCGATCTCCGGCAGCAAACCGGGGAAAAGCATCTCCCAGCTCTGTCCGCCGTCAAGGCTGCCGTACAGGCCATCCACCCCGGCAGTCAGACCGGATCGCAGGGCGTACAGGCGCTTCCCGTCTTTGCTGGAAGTCCAGGCGCTGACATTATCCAGGCGCTTTTGCCAGGTCTGCCCTCCATCTTCACTGGTGAACAGGTCACGACCGGCGCGCACCCATAGAAGCCCCGGATTTGTCATCGATAGGCGGATATCGAACTGCATCGGCGGCGGGCAGTTGGTCTGGACATCCGCGTCATAGCGCAGCGGGCTCGTAGGGATGGGCAGCCGCTGCCAGGTATCCCCCCGGTCGCCGGAATAATACAGGTCATCGGTCGCCAGCAGGGCGAATATGCCGTCTGGATTATGCGGGTCGCAGGCCAGGCTCAAGACCGGTGCGGATAAACCGGTTAACTGCTCAGGCAGCCTTGTGGCTGTTGGGGCAGGGGTGAGCACTAGGCCAGGATCATGGGTCGGGATCGGGGGTGTGGGGGGCAGGATTTTTGGTGCGCTTATGGTGCAGGCTGGCAGGGAGAACAGCAGGAAGATGAAACCTGTAAGGCACTTCCATTTCTGGAGCATAGAGCACCCCTTCTTACTGCTTCAAAGGGACAGGCACCCACCCAGCCGTGAGGGACGGCTGGCTGTGCCAGTACGATATATTGAGAACGCTCTCTCCACCGATAGACAATATCAGCATAGCACAAAAAGTACCAGGATTCAAGTCTCCGGCATCTCGGCTATTCCCATAGAGCCAGAACAACCCGGATAGCAGTGTTTTGCTCTCCGGGTTGTCTCGATTGTCGTTAAATATCGGGGCTAATACTGGATGATGCGCGGCAGCTGTTTAGCCTGCTCCACCCACTCTGTCACCTGATCTTGGGTCGGGAGCTGGCGTACCAGGTTCTTCTCCTGGTTAGTATTTAGCAGCGCCTGGTAGAGGTTGTCTGGGTTGCGCTGTGCCAGCTCTGGGACAGTATCCACACCGGCGGCTTCCAGCAGATCGGCATACTCCGACCCGATACCCTTTATGCGGTACAGGTCGATCTCATTGAGCCATTTCAGGATCAGCTTCTCGCTGATGCCGGTCTTTTCTGCCAATTCCTGGCGACCGGTGCGGGTTACCCCTTCTACCATCAGCTTACCGGTTGTGACGATCCCCGCATCGGCCAGCTTCTGCGAATAGGCATCGCCGATCCCTTCCACAAATTGGAGCTTCTTGCGCATCTTGACTTCGATCGGATCGTGGGGGTTGACCAGCTCTTCGCCCTCAGCAGCTGGCTCCTCTTCGACCTCTTCCGCCTCTTCAACCTCAGGCTCGTCATCAAGCGGCTCTTCAGGTTCTTCTTCCAGTTCTTCGTCTTCATCGAGGTCAGAAAAGTCCGGGGCTTCGACCTGTTCATCCTCCTCTTCTTCATCTTCAGCCAGCCAGGCGGCAGCCAATCCCGCCATAGCGGCTCCCTCTGCCACCCCTGCCTCGGAGCTCTCATCTTCAAGTTCTACATCGGTCTCGGCTTCAACGTCTTCCAGCTCGAGCTCTGCTTCCTCGACCATCTCCTCTTCCATCTCGTCGTGGCCGAATTCGTCAGCCACTGCGCCTACCACTGCTGCTGCGCCCGCTGCGGCGATGAACGGCGGAAGGTCCACACCCTCGGCATCCGTTTCAGGCTTATCTTCGATTAGCTCTTCAGTGACAGGATACCATTCTTCGTCCTCTTCGAAGGCGTCCATGGAGGTGAGCACTTCTTCTTCCACCGGCTCCTCAAGCAACTCCTCATCGTACTCGCTCTCGATTTCAGCAGGCTCAGCTTCCATTGGCTCCAGGGGAGCGGCATCGTAATCGAGGTATTCCACATCGGCTGCCTGCTCTTCCTGCTCCCTGCCGCGGAAGATCAGATAGGTGACTACAGCCCCGGCGGCGATGAACAGCAGCGCAAATAACAAGGCGATCCACGGGCTCAGCCCTGTTGTTGTATCAGGTACTTCGACAGGCTGGAGCGCGAGCGTGTCCACAGGCACGCCGGCTACCTGCTCGCTGAACTGGGTTAATAATAGTGGGGGCAGGCTACCGGGATTCTGCACGATCTCGGCTAAGGCTGTCTCAGCATTAGCACCAAGGCTAAAATAGCGCGCCTGGGCTATGGCAGTATCCCCGTTATAGCCGTAGGCTTCGATTACGGTGGTGAGGGTCTCGACCTGGTACTGGTAGAGCAAATCCTCAGGACTGGCGTCCACCCATTGGACGGGCCAAAGCCACCAGCCGAGCACCACCAGACCGAACAGCACACCCAGGATCAAACCAAAACCCCATGTGAGCAGGGAATTTGTCATTCGTTTGCCATATTCGTCCATCGGGACCTCCTCCAGCCACTTCGTTCTTACCAGTGGTGCTTATGATTGTCGGATATTTGCGGATCGGTTTTCAGGTACATGCGCGGCACCCCTCGACCAGCGCCTGGGCTGACCGTGTGTGCAAGATAGTATTTTTATTGTGCTCTGCATGCAATTTTTATGCCAATATAATTATATACTGTTAATCGAATTCGTGCATGTGTAAGTTATAATTCCACTCATGTCTGGTCAGCTTTCTCACATTGATGAAACCGGCGCAGCGCGTATGGTCGATGTCGGTGGAAAGCCGGATACCGAGCGGGTTGCGGTTGCCAGAGGCGAGGTAGTGATGCAGGCGCAGACCTTGCAGCTGATCCAGGCCGGCGCGCTCAAGAAGGGTGATGTCCTCATCGTGGCACAGCTGGCAGGCGTGATGGCAGCCAAACGGACGTCAGAGCTCATCCCGCTCTGCCATCCGCTGCCGCTCAACCACGTGGCAGTAGATATCGCCCTCGACCCGGGGTTGCCCGGCGTCCAGATCGAAGCTACAACCCGCACGACTGCCAAGACCGGCGTTGAGATGGAAGCGCTGACCGCTGTCTCCGTGGCTGCGCTCACAATTTACGACATGGCAAAAGCAGCTGAGAAAACCATGCGCATCCAGAATATCCGCCTGGTTGAGAAGCGGGGTGGGCAGAGCGGCGAGGTGATCAACGAATGAGCCTGACGTCGATCCGTGTAAAAGTGCTCTTCTTTGCCACGCTCAAGGAACGCGCCGGGGTCAAAGAGATCGACATGGATATCCAGGAATCGACTCCCGTGATGGATTTCAAAGAGCTGCTCGGGAGCAGATATCCGGCATTACAGGAAGCCTTGCCTTCTGCCCTGATCTCCATTAACCGTGAATATGCCTTTGATCAGGACATAATCCCCGGTGATGCCGAGATCGCCATCTTCCCCCCGGTCAGCGGCGGCACCGAAGCTGTCATCGATTTCCCCATGAGAAAATGGCCCATGAGAAAATGGCCCATTAGAAAATGGCCCATTAGAAAATGGCCCATTAGAAAATGGCCTATTAGAAAATGGCCCACTAGAAAATGGCCATGATCGGATGGCAGAATCCACCCGATGAGACCTGATATCCACGCTCCTCCCACCATCTTCAATATCACAGATGCAGAGCTGGACCTGGATGCTTTGCTGGCAGAGATCACCCTGCCAACCAGCGGTGCTGCCTGTCTCTTTACCGGCATGGTGCGGGCTGTCACGCGGCGCGATGATCCACACGAAACTGCCTACCTGCAGTACGAGGCATACAAGCCTATGGCCGAAGCCAAGCTGCGCCAGGTCGCAGATGAGATCCGCCAGCGTTGGCCGTCCGTCGAAGGCATTGCCATCGTGCAGCGTGTTGGGCAGCTTGATCCCGGCACGCCGACCGTTCTGATCGCCTGTACGGCTGCCCACCGCGATACCGGCGTGTTCGAGGCTGCTCGCTACGGCATCGACCGCCTGAAGGAGATCGTCCCGGTTTGGAAGAAAGAGGTTGGTCCGGATGGTGAGACCTGGGTGGAGGGGGATTATATACCGGGCGCAGAGGATAAGAGTAGCTGACAGGCACATCTTATAATGGGTCTCCGGGGTTAATTGGATCAGGGATGGTTCACTGTACAAACTGCCACAAGCCTTATCCTGACGCTGGAGCGCCATTCAAGTGCCCGGAGTGCGGCGGCATCTACGATTACAGCGTTCGACTGCCGTATGACCCTGCTCTGGTTGACCCTCACCAGCCGGGGATATGGCGCTACCGGCACACCTTCGGTCTGCCGGAGGTTAGCAATCCGGTCAGCCTGGGGGAAGGCAATACCCCTCTCCTCTGGGCAGAAGCCTTCGGGCTGCCGGTGGCATTCAAGTGCGAGTACCAGAACCCGAGCGGATCGTTCAAGGATCGCGGCAGCGCGGTAATCGCCGGATTTCTGCGCAGCCGGGCTATCAATGCCGCCCTGGAGGACTCGTCCGGAAACGCCGGGGCTTCCTTTGCAGCCTACGCAGCTCGAGCCGGGATCAAGGCGAAAATATTCGTCCCAGATTCGGCATCCGGTCCGAAAAAACGGCAGATCGAGGTCTACGGCGCTGATGTTGTTCGTATCATGGGACCGCGCTCCAACGCCAGCCTGGCAGTGCTGCGTGCGCTGGATAAAGAAGAGGCTCAGGAACCAGGTGTATCCTACGCCAGCCACGCCTACCTGCCCTTCAACCTGCCAGGCTATGCCACCCTGGCATACGAGCTGTACGAGCAGCTTGGCGGAGCACCAGGCAGCCTGGTGCTGCCGGTAGGTCAGGGCGGGCTGCTGCTGGGTGTGCTGCGCGGCTTCGAAGCCTTGCAGGCGGCGGGCCTGGTCCAGTGCGTGCCGGTTATGGTCGGAGTGCAGGCGCGCGCCTGCGCCCCGTTGTGGGCATTGTACGCGTACGGTCAGGCAGGCATCAGCTGGACTGCCGAAGCAGACGCCCTCGCAGAAGGCATCCGTGTCCGGCAGCCGCTGCGCGGAGATGCTGTCCTGGCCGCGCTTGCCGCGCACAGTGGCAGGCTGGTCGCCGTGGACGAGGAAGAGATCATGCCCGGCGTGAAGCAGCTTGCGCGTCGCGGCATGTATGTAGAACCGACCTCAGCCGTGGTTTGGGGTGCGCTGGCTCAGCTCGCTGCAGACCTGCCAGAGCCGGTCGTGGTCGTTTTGACCGGGTCCGGGCTCAAATCGGCAACTCAATAACTTATACGGAGGTGGCAGCATGCCGGAAAAAGTGGTCATCACGGGAATGGGTGCGATAACATCTGTCGGGCATTCCGTAGAGGAGATCTGGGGCAATATCGTCAACGGCGTATCCGGGGTAGGTCCGATCACGCTGTTCGACGACAGCGATTTCGGGGTGCATTTCGCCTGTGAGGTGAAGGATTTTCGTCCGGAGGAGAAAATGAACCCCCGCGAAGCCCGCCGGCGAGACCGCTACCAGCAGTTCAGCACAGTCGCCGTTCAGGAGGCGATCCAGCAGGCGGGTCTGGTCGCTTCGAATACCAGACCCGAACGTGTGGCTGTGATCCTATCGTCTGCCATCGGTGGTCTGCATACACTCTCAGATGCCTTACGGATCCTGGCTGAAGACGGTCCACGGCGGCTCAGTCCCTTTGTCATACCCATGCTGATGTCGAACGGGGCTGCCGGTCTGGTAGCGATTGATTACGGATTCTTGGGACCAAGCTTCTCGGTCGCTTCTGCCTGCGCCTCCGGGGCGGATGGGATCGGCACAGCCTGGAGCCTGCTGCGCAGTGGTACCGTCGACGTTGCCATCACCGGCGCCAGCGAAGCCACGATCACCCCGCTGGGTGTAGGCGCTTTTGACCGTCTGGGCGCTCTCTCCCGCAGGAACGACGATTATTCAATGACACCCCAACCCTTCGACCTGAACCGTGACGGGCTGGTGATGGGGGAGGGCGCAGCCATTCTGGTGCTGGAAACCGAGACCCACGCTCGCCAAAGAGGAGCGGTGATCCTGGCAGAGCTGGCTGGCTACACGGCGACTGCGGACGCGTTCCATATCACTGCACCCTCGGAAGATGGCAGCGGAGGCGCCTCTGCGATCCGCCTGGCGATTCAGGCAGCCGGTGTGCAGCCCGAACAGGTTGGGTATATCAATGCTCATGGCACGGCGACCGAGCTGAATGACCGCTCGGAGACACGCGCGATTAAAGCAGCCTTCGGCGATTTGGCGTATAATATACCCGTTTCGTCGACGAAATCCATGACCGGTCACATGATGGGGGCGACCGGTGCATTGGAAGCGATCTTCTGCGTGATGGCGATCCGGGAGGGAGTTGTCCCACCAACTGCTCACTACCAGACCCCCGACCCGGAGTGCGACCTGGATTACGTGCCCAACCAGGCACGCCAGAACTCCTGTCCAGGTGGCGCTCAGCAATGCTTTCGGTTTCGGAGGTCATAACGCAGTTCTGGTCATTCGCGATTACAATAATTAGCACGCATCCGGATGCTGCCAGAGTGCCTTTTCCATCGCTGCGGAGAGGGTTGGCGGTTTGTTGGTCAAATCTTGAAAATGGAACTGATGGAACGCCAAATTCCCGACCTGGGTGGGGTGTCTGACGCTCCCTGAGTTCTGGGAGGTGAAAATGGAAGAATCTCAGGGTATCCACACGGATGCTCCGGTACAACCCGAGCCGGATAATCCGCCTGAAAAACCACTAGATGTTGTGCGGGAGACTGTGCCGGTATCACCGCAAGAATTCTCTCGCCGCCTGGGGCTGCAGTTTTCGGATGTCCTGCTTCTGAACCGGGCGCTAACCCACCGCTCTTATTTGAACGAACACCCCGATGCCCTCGAGGACAACGAGCGCCTGGAGTTCCTGGGTGATGCAGTGCTTGATTTCCTGGTCGGCGCCTGGCTGTACAACCATTTCCCGGAGATGAGAGAAGGCGAGCTGACACGTATGCGCTCTGCGCTGGTTCGTACCGACACTCTGGCAGACTTTGCGGTCAGCATTGACCTGGGTGAGGTCATGCGCCTGGGACGCGGCGAGGATGACAGCGGCGGCAGGGTGCGCCCGGCGATCCTTTGCGGTATGTTCGAGGCGCTGGTAGGTGCTCTGTATATCGAATCGGGTATGAATTCAGTGTCTGCATTTATCGAACCGTTCCTGGTCGAAGCTGCTGCGCAGATTATTGCCGGTCGCGATGACCATGACGCGAAGAGCCTTTTTCAGGAATGGGCACAATCTCAGGGCCTGGGGACACCTTTATACCGCACTGTTGCGGCACACGGACCGGACCATGCCAAGACTTTCGAAGTAGATGCCGTAGTAGATGGAAGCATCTATGGGCACGGTACCGGCAAAAGCAAACAGGCGGCAGCCAAGGAGGCTGCCCGCCAGGCTCTGCGATCACTTGGATTAGAATGACGGAAAAATTCCAACACACAGGTGGGCAGGTATGGCTGCGCGGTTAAAATCTCTCGAGCTGCAAGGTTATAAGACCTTCGCCAGCCGTACACTGTTCGAATACGCCGGGCGCGTGACCGCCATCGTCGGACCGAACGGTTCTGGCAAGTCGAATATCGCCGACAGCATGCGCTGGGTGCTCGGCGAGCAGTCTTACAGCCTGCTGCGCGGTAGGAAGACCGAAGACATGATCTTCTCCGGCTCGGAGCAGCGACCCCGAGCGGGTATGGCTTCAGCCACGGTTGTCTTTGATAACAGCGATGGCTGGCTGCCGATCGATTTCAGCGAAGTGTCTGTTGCCCGGCGAGCGTACCGGGATGGCAACAACGAATACCTGATCAACGGTCAGCGGGTGCGCTTGAGAGATGTCACCGAGCTGCTGGCGCAGTCGGGTCTGGCAGAGCGAACCTATACCATCATCGGACAGGGGGTCGTCGATGCGGTCCTGGCGCTCAAAGCGGAAGAACGCCGCCGCTTGTTCGAGGAAGCCGCCGGGATCGGACTGTACCGCAGCCGGCGGGAAGAGGCAGTGCGTCGCCTGGAGACCACCCGCCGCAACTTGGACCGGGTTCAGGACATCCTGGCTGAGCTGCAGCCGCGACTGCGAAGTTTAGAGCGCCAGGCTCGCCGGGCGAATGATTACGAGCAGGTGCGGGCAGACCTGAAAATGATGCTTTACGAGTGGTATGGCTATCACTGGCATCACGCCCAGACGGAGCTGACCGAAGCTCGCCAGCTTACACGCAGCCAGGAGACTGCTCTCAAGCACGCCCGCCGCAGCGTCGGCGAAGTGGACGAGAGATTGGTCGCATCCCGGGATAATATCCACCAGCTGCGCGGGCGCTTGAACGGCTGGCACCGCCAGCTGGCTCAGCTGCACAGCCGCCAGGAGAGCCTGGGTCGCCAGCTGGCCGTATCCGATGAGCGCCGCCGGGCGCTTGAAAGCCAGCAGATCGATCTGCAGGCTGAATTAGCCCGCCTGAATGAGGATCTCGCCCTGCACTCCGACCGCCTGGCTGGTTCCCAGCAGGAAGAAGAACGGCTCAAGGCGGAGTGGGACGAAGCAAGGGAGCAGCTGAATGCCGTTCAGGCCGTGCTGGACCTGCGCCAGCAGGAGCGGGCTGCGGCCGAGGCATCCCTCCAGGATGTCCGCCAACAGCTGTCTGCTCTGACCGAGCGCCAGGTGCACGTACAGGCGCTCCAGACCCAGCGCCAGGCGAGCATCGAACGGTTGGAGGAAAGCCTCCAGTCGGCTGCAGAGGCTGTATCGGCACTGCAATTATCCCTCCAGGATGCACACAGCGCTGCTGAGGATGCTGACCGGGCACTGGCAGGATCGAAGGAGCAGCGCCAGACGGCAGAAAGGGCGCTCGACCAGAGCCGGGAAAAATTAGCCAGCCTGGAGACTGAGCGGGGCCGGTACGAGGCGCAGCGTGCTGAGTTGGGAGCAGAGATCGCCCGCCAGACTGCCCAGCTGGAAGTTCTCCAGCAGGCAGAGGCCAATCTGGCAGGCTACGCCCGCGGGGCGCAGGTATTGATCCAGGCGGCGCGTGAGAGGCGACTGGCAGCGGGATCCAACGCTTTGGGCAGCCAGCTGGATGTGCCGGTCGAGCTCGAAGCAGCCATTGCGGCAGCCCTGGGTGAGTTTCTGGACAGCGTTACCCTGGAGCGTTCGGCGCTGGTAGACCCTGCCCTGGATTTGCTCGCCGGGCAATCGGCGCGCGGTGTGGTCCTGCCGCTCGATAATCTGACAAGGGAAGCTGCGCCAGCCGCAGCCTATGCCGGTGTGGATGGTTATATTGGACGCGCTTCCGAGCTGGTGCGCTGTCCCAGCACCCTTCGTCCGGCAGTCGATCTCGTCCTGGGTGAGACGCTGGTCGTGCGCAGCAGGCAAGCTGCACGGCGGGTTATCGAGCTGGCTCGCAGCTCCGGCGCCCGTCAGCTGAGAGCTGTCACGTTGGAGGGGGAGGTCTTTTCAACTTCGGGACCGGTCTTCTCTGGACTGGATGGTAAATCCAGCACCCTGACCCGCGCCCGCCAGATCAAGGAGCTTGGGGAACAGTTGGCAGGAGGCGAGAACCGCATGGTGGAGCTGGATGATCGTCTCGAGTCGCTGCGCTCGAGCGTACAGGCAGCTCAGGAGCAAGTGCGGCAGGCGGAGCAGGTCTTACGAGCTGCCCGTGCGGAGGAGGAAGATAAAGGGTCTGCGCATAGACGTGCAGCTTCAGCTGTAGAGCAGGCGCAGCGGGAGGCCGCATGGCAGGTTCAACAGCAGGGACGGATCGAAACCGAGATCAATGAAGGACGTGTGCAAATCGAGCAGGCGGATGCTGAGCTCGTCACCCTGACGGAGCAGATCGAAGCCTCCCGCGATACCTTGCGCAGGCGCAGTCATGCTCTCGCCGATCTGTCACTGGATGATCTGCAAGCCCAGGTGAACCACTGGAATACCCTCTCGGCGGTCTCAGAGCAGGCAGCTGGAGATGCCGGCGCGCGCTGGCAGGAGCGCCAGGCAGCTCAGGAGCGCAGCCGCAGCCTGAAAGCCAACGTCCAGGAACGGCTGCAGGAGAACGCAACCGCACAGGCATCGCTGGACGAGGAGAAGGTCACCCTGCGCGAGGAAGAAGCCCAGGTCAACGAACAGATCAGCGCTTTGCGCGAGCTGATCGACCCTGCTGAAAGCGAGCTGGACACAGCTGAAACCAGCCAGGTGAGCCTGCAGAAAGAAGAGATCAAAGCCCGCCATGGTTTGAGCCAGGCTGAGCACAACCATGCCCAGGCTCGCATCGGTCAGGCGCGCCGCCAGGAAGCGCTGGAGACGTGGCGGCGGCGGATCGAAGATGATTTCGGTCTGGTGGCGTTTGATTACGTGGATGATGTCTCCGGTCCGACCCCGCTTCCTTTGCAAGGGCTGGTGGAAGAGCTGCCGCATGTCGAGAAGCTCGCCCCGGAGGTGGAGGAGAACGTCCGCCGCCAGCGCGCTTTGCTGCGCCGCATCGGACCGGTGAACCCGGAGGCTCAGGTGGAATTCAGGGAGGTCAAGGAGCGCTACCAGTTCATGACCGAGCAGGTCGCCGATCTGGAAAAGGCAGAAACCGATGTGCGCCAGGTGATCAGCGAGCTGGATGGGTTGATGGAGCGCGAGCTGCACAAGACCTTCGATGCGGTCGCCGGTGAGTTCAGCGGCATCTTCAAGCGCCTGTTTGGCGGAGGGACCGCCCGGCTGATGCTCACCGATCCCGACGATATGACCAATACCGGCATCGACATCGAAGCCCGCCTGCCCGGCAGGCGCATGCAGGGACTCTCCTTACTCTCTGGCGGCGAGCGCAGCCTCACGGCAGTCTCGCTGGTCTTCGCCCTGCTGCGGGTGGCGCCAACGCCGTTCTGCGTGCTGGACGAGGTGGATGCCATGCTGGACGAAGCCAACGTGGGGCGCTTCCGCGAGCTGCTGCGCGAGCTCAGCGAGCAGACGCAGTTCATTATCGTTACCCACAACCGCAATACCGTCCAGGTGGCGGATGTAATTTACGGCGTTACCATGGGACGCGATACCTCCAGCCAGGTCATCAGCCTGAAGCTGGACGAAGTATCTACAATCATCGAATAACCGATTTAAATAACGTGGGGTTGTCTATATGGCGGCTTCACTGCCATATAGACAACCCCAATCTTTAACAGGTATTCTGTTACCTGCTCAATACTCTTCCGGTACGAAGGTCTGGTCGCTCATGGGTGGGCGCACGTAGCCGATATCCTCCTGGCGCGGTGGCAGGGTGATCGGCTCTGGCGTCAGGTCTTCATATGGGATCTGTGTGAGCAGGTGTCTGATGCAGTTCAAGCGGGCGCTCTTCTTATAATCCGAGTTGACCACCCACCAGGGACACTGCTTGATATCGGTATATTTGAACATCTCATCCTTGGCGATGGAGTATTCGATCCAGCGCAGGCGCGAGTGCAGGTCCATCGGGCTGAGCTTCCAGCGCCGGGTTGGGTCATCCAGGCGCTGCTGGAAGCGGCGCTCCTGCTCTTCATCGCTTACCGAGAACCAGTATTTGATCAGGATGATTCCGGAGCGCACCAGCATTCGCTCGAACTCTGGGCAGGAGCGCAGGAACTCGCGGTACTCCTCATCGGTGCAGAAATTCATCACTCGCTCGACACCAGCCCGGTTGTACCAGCTGCGGTCGAACAGGACGATCTCACCGGCTGCCGGCAGGTGGGCGACATAGCGCTGGAAGTACCACTGGGTTTTCTCACGGTTGTTCGGCGCCGGCAGGGCGACAACCCGGCAGACACGCGGGTTCAGGCATTCGGTGATGCGCTTGATCGTGCCACCCTTTCCAGCAGCATCCCGGCCTTCGAAGATCACCACCACTTGCAAGCTATTGGCTTTCACCCATTCCTGCAGTTTGACCAGTTCGATCTGCAGCCGGTTTAGCTCTCTATAATACACTTTCTTGGGGATCTTCTTGGTCTGGATAAGGTTTACTTCGCCCTCACCGGCTGATTCTGCATCTTTGCCGTTCTTCTTGCCAGTCTCAGCGACCTGGGAGTCTTGCACAGGGTTGGAGGTTTGCTTATCTGTATCTTTCTCGTTACCGTCTTTTTCCTTTTTCTTGGCCATAATGACTGCCTCCATTAATGCCGGTGATTTCCTGGTTGTTTCTACATACTATTATAGAGTAACAAACGCCGCTGTCAACTGGTATTCAAGTATTTTTGGCGTAAACCTTGCACCAAGGGATGAGGGTTTATTCCTTCAAGGATGCAATCATGGCAAACTGCCGGTCGAGTAGATACATATTGTGAAGATACTTTCGGCGGTATGCTTGAGCAATTCGCTGATGACAGCAACAGAGTTTTATTTTTTTTCAGCGAATTGCCTTGCTTGCAATTCGAAGCACTATGGTCTAAAATTTATTCGCTCCTCTGACCTATGATAATGTGCACATGAAACCACGCCTGATATTCTCGATATTGATTGCCGTCTTGCTGGCAGGGCTGCTGGCCCTTCCGCCTGACCGGCGCAGCATATCTGCCCAGTCCTCGAAAACGGACTGGCAGGGGCAGATCGCGTACCTGGGTTCGGATGGCAATATATGGGTGCAGAGCAGCGCAGCAACTCAGCCCTTCCAGGTCACAACCGATGCGGATGAAGAGCTGCGCTATTACGCGCCCCAGTTCTCCCCGGGCGGCGAGCTGCTGGCGTACTGCCACAACAAACAAGCCGGTGTGGGCGGCTCTGACCTGTTCTTGGTACGGACGGGCGCCTGGCAGCCGATCTTCCTGGTGGCGGACGTGTACTGCCAGGCTTACCCGCAGCGCGGATTCGATTGGTCTCCGGACGGCGGCAGCATCGCTTATTCGCGTAGTTTCGAATACGACCCCCAACCGAATGGCACCCAATGGTCGGTATATCACGGCATCTGGAGCGTGGATATCGTCTCGGGCGAGACCGAAGAGCTGGTCCCACCCCCGGGCACCAACCCGCTGGTCTACCCGCTCTGGTCACCGGATGGCAGATGGATACGCATGTATGAGCTGGTATTCCAGGAGGGGTTGGGCGTGCTGCGCACCTGGAACCAGGAGAACGGCGCACTGTACAACTGGCTGGGTCTTGGGGAAGAGCTCTTCCCGGGTTTCTCAGACTGGTCGCCGGACAGCTCCCGGCTGGTGCTGGACCAGGTCACCTACGTCGGCTATCCTGGAGCAGGTCTCTTCACCTCAGCCCCGGATGTGAGCGGGCTGCAGCAGATATTCGCAGACCCTGGCAGGGGAGTCGTACAGCCGCTTTGGTCGCCAGATGGGGATACGCTGGCATTCCAGCTGCTCAGGTACTACCGCAACGAACAAGCCAGCCTGATGTTCAGCGACCCGGATGGCGGAAATCTGCCGCGAAGCTTTCACAAACCAGGCCAGCATCGTCCTGCTGGATTGGTCGCCGGATGGCGAGCAGCTGCTGCTCGTGACCGATGATGGCGGCCAGCCCGGGCTGTATATCTATGACCTGCCGACCAAGGGTGCGATCACCATCGCTCTGCCCAGCGGCTGGCAGGCGGACTGGAGCGTGCTGCCAGAGGACACCGGGTTCGAGGCAGGCGGGAAACCGGTAGTGATCGACGACTTCACCGCCAGCGGCGGCAGCCTGTTGGCATACCTGGCGGAGAATTACCAGCTGTGGTTGTTCGACCCGTCTAACGGCACCCGGGCGGCGCTCAGCCCGCCGCTCTCGGCGGCGAAGTTCTGGGCATCACCCAGCGGTGAGCGACTGATCTATGCCGACCGACTGCTCAAACTCGAATTCCAACCCGGAGGGACGCTTTCCGTCCAGCAAAGCACGCTGCCGGGCATACCGGACGGTGAGGAGATTACCTGGTCGCCGGATGAAAAACGCTTCTCTTACCGGGATTCGACCGGTCATATCTGGCTGGTAGATTCTGGAGGCAGCTTTGTAGAGGTCCCAGGCGCTACCGGGCTGCCGGATTGGTCGACGGATGGACGATTCTTGAGCTATTGTACTGAAGGGGATAAGTTGTGGGTCGTCGGTGGTGGTATATCCCTGCGCGAGGTCGCCTCACCCGTGGATTGTGATATCGAGTGGTCCAGCAGCCAGGCGCTGATTGCATACACCCTGCAAGGCAGCGCAGGACCGCAGTCCGACCAGGTATATGTTTACGATGCCGAAGCCGGTAAATCCAGCCTGGCCTTGGACAGCACCAGTCTTGCTGGCTGGTCCCCGGATGGGAAAGTGCTCGCACTCAAGCGACCCGGAAAATCGAGCAGCAGCGAGTTTACATTCTTTGCCATGGACCCGGTCGAACAGAAGCTGCTGGAAGTTGGTCCCCACAATACCCGCTCCGCAGGACAGCAGGGCTGGGGAGATACCAGCCAGGACTATATCCTGGGACCATATCAGCTCACTTCCGATTTGACCAGCAGCGACCGGGTCGCAGACGTGGTCTACGATGTCACGGACATTCGGCAGCGGGCTGCTGATCGGGAGCGGGGACAGCAGCTGCCCAGGATCTGATCTGCCTGGATATGCAGGCCGGGCAGCCGGTTGACCTGCTCAGTACCAGCCTTTCCGGTGTCCCTGCAGCAAAGCGCCCCGGCATCTGGGCGGAGTTATCCCCCGATGGCGTCTGGAGCTCGGCCTATTTCTACGATAGCGGCAGTTTCAATTATCTGCTTACCCGTTGCGACAGGCAGCGCCAGGCTGCCCTGGAAGTTACCGAGGAGTTCCTCCAGGATGGCTTCTCGACCGATTCGCGCTGGTATGCCCAGCAAGTTCCAGGCGAAGGCAGCAGCGGTTTGCTGCTGCTCTACAATCTGGATTCGCTCGAGAGGGGCGGTGTCCCCATTCTCTCCGGGTCGCCCGCCGTCTGGCTCAGCCCACCCTCAGGGGTTGTCGAAGACAGCTTCAGCCTTGGTGGAGTAGTGCTCGGTATGGATGGAATGCCGGAGGCGGCGGTCAACATCCTGGTGGACGACCAGCCGGCTGCAACTTCGGACGAGCAAGGTAGGTTCGAGCTAAACGGGTTGAGCTCCGGCGAGCACAGTATCATTGCCTTGAAGGGAGAGCTGGTCTTTTCTCCCCAAGCCCATAACGTGAAGCTCCCGGACGAGGCCGGAGACCTGCTGTTCACTGTACAGCCGGTCCAGATCGGCACCCAACCCCCCGAGGCCAGTGGCGTGCAGCACCGACTCAACCGGCTGCAAACACACCCATCAGCACGGTGGAGGGCAGTCCCGAGGACACATCGGGTGATTCCGGAAGCACCATTTCCGCCACCGATAATCTGTGGATCGCCGGCATCGGAACAGCGCTGCTGCTATCCTTGCTGATCATCCTGGCGATACGGATTTAACAGACGTCGCAAGGTAAAAAGTCAGGCAGAGCCTGCTGATGGCGCATCGCAGCCGGTCAGCAAGTCCGGAATGGAGCAGACTGCGGGCAAATTGAAGCTGGGTGTCGATCTCGTAAAAGCGGACCGGCTTGCAGAAGGCAGGCTGGTGCTGGATGAAGTGCTTGAGGATGACCCGCAGAATTCAATCGCCTGGTTGTGGTCCGGGATGGCAGCGGCGAAGATGGATGACTGGGGGTTGGCCGAAATCAAGCTTTGAGCAGGCGAAAAAATTGGGGCATCCCAAGGCTGACGAGGCGCTGAAATGGCTGGAGGAGATACGCGCGAAGGATTCAGGCGCAAAAACAACCTGACCAGTAATTTACCGTACCCGCACTTCATCGAATATTATTCACTCTGTACCAATTCACGGATAAGACCTGGAAGCTCCTGAAGGCTTTCCAGCTCGTAATAGCCATCTCGTGACTGATCTCCTGCTCATCGATGTGCTCGTGAGCCCAGGTGAACTCATAGGGGATATACACCGCCTTGCCGCCCAATTCCAGGATCGGCAGGATGTCTGAGCGCATAGAGTTTCCGATCATGATGATTCGTCGGGGATCCAGCCGGTAGCGCTCGAAGATCGTGCGGTAGGTCGAAGTTGTTTTCGTCCCAACGATCTCGATATAATGAAAATAGTCTTTCAGAGCCGGTACGTTCGATCTTCAGGCTCTGTTCGAAGCCGTCCCCCTTTGTTATCAGCATCAAGCGCCAGTCGTGTGCCAGCTCCCGCAGCACGACTTCACAGTGAGGGAACAGCTCACCCGGGTATCGAGCATCTGTCTTCCGAGGGATAGGATTATCTCCAGCTCGTCTGCCTTGATGGATCCGTTGACTTATGTCGATTGCCGCTTCGAGCATCGACAGGTGAAGCTTTTGATGCCGTAGCCATAGATCTGTGACGTTGCCGACTTCGAGTTCGTCCAGGCGGCTCCAACCTTTCCTGGTCGTTGTCATATGGCGTTAAAAGCTCTATGAACTGCTCTTTGGACCGTCGATAATAGATTTCGTTTTCCCACAGTGTGTCGTCTGCATCGAAGGCGATGGTATCAAACATAGCGGTCAATCTCCGGATTTTATGTGCGATCCGTACTTTGCAGGGGCAGCCAACGGAATACCGAATCCCAGGGTACAGTCAAATTTCGCCACGCCAAGACTGTGAATATTCCCATCCCGATAAACCCGCTTAATGCTGGACCAATCTGTTCCAAAAAAACGCCCAGCCCAATCGCCTGGTACAGCCAGGTGAGCGAGTAAATGATCAATAATGGGGCTGCAGGCAGGTCATCGGGACGGACGATCAGTGTAATCATGATCGAAACCAACCACCACCCAAGATAGTTCAGCACAGGGATACCGAAATATGCGCCTGAGATCCTCCCAGGTCCAGAGACCACCAGCTACCATCTGTGGATCCAGATATAGATCCCAGGCAGTAAATGCCAGCCCGCTGAGCATGGCAAATATTAATGGATATGCACGCCCCAAACCTTTCCCGGTGCGGTCGCAGCAGGATCTGTCACTACCGCCCATGCCGGGAAGAGCATCATCGCCCATGCTATAGGGATGATCAGCGGCACAGCAGCCGATTTGGGGTAGCAAATCTTGCGTATAGCTGTACTTCCCAAATGGGACTCCCATAGACGACCCGAGCCATTCCATTGCCCAGGCGAATACGCTACGATCATGATAATGGATCGAATGATCCGAGCGAAACCCCACTTCTGCGAAAGCGCTGACAGCACAACCGCCAGTTGAGCCAGCACGCACAGAGATGCCATCAAAGGGAATACCTGTGGACCGAATATCCGTATGCAGATCGGGGTGGCGATCAGCATCACTAACCAGATTGCAGCAGAGATCCTGCCAGCCCAGATGGGGCTCTAGGTCATCGCTCACGCTCGTCTTTCTGGCGGCCGGGGTGCTGCGCACCACGGAAGCGATTGAGCCAGACATGCGCTCGCTCCCGGCTTTCCTTTGCCAACATCAAGGTAATTCCAAAGGCGATCAACACGTTGGTCATAAAGAAGAACAGCATCTCCTCGATGGGCAGGTTTGCCAATGGCAATTCTGGTCGTTTGGGCAGGATCGATCGTCCAGGTCCCGCTGCGGATGGCGATGGCGTCGACGAACCACAGATAGATGCTCGGGAACAATACACTGTATACCAGCACACGCCTGTATCTCCATAGAATATCTGCACCATAGGCCAATTGAATCATCACTGGCAGCAGCGACCAGGAGAGGATCAGTGTAATGTAATTACCGGGCTTCCACCCTGCAGATAGCAGGATTGTGGAAACCGTCCAGAAAATGATCACCACCTGGGTGGCAATCCAGCGCATGCGAACTTACTGGGTTGGAAAATCGGACGGATGGTTGCGAACCTGCGCAGTATTGCCAGAGTCCATAAACCCGTCAGCAGGGATTGCACAATAAAGAAGGTGTATTCTTCGATCGGCACATAGCCAATCGTGAGACCGGTTACCAGGTCAGGGTCATACCACCAGACACTGGTCGCCACAAGATAGTTGTCCCACGGGAGTGGTATAGACCAGGGCAATAAGCACAAGCAGCAGCGACGCTCCAATATGGCAGTAGAATGCGGGAATTGGGACGTTCCCGTCGCAGCAGCAGCCTCCACAGGTCGCCGGGACAATGATGGCAAGGACCACCAGTGGAGGCAGAATAAAGGTGAGCAGAATCTCAAAATACGTCATCTGAGCAACTGTTCAGTCTGATATTGGAACTGGTTGAGTGTGGATAAATAGATTGGAATGCAGCCCTCATCGGCAAAGTTGACAACGACCGATGAGAGCTGGGCAAATTGTACCGAGTTTGCCTCCAGAAGGTCGTGCCCGGCCTGGATTTCATAGTAGCAGACTTGTTCCTCTCCCAGAAGCTTGACTAGGCGCTTTGTGTTTGCTGGTAAGACGATAGGATCGTTAACGCCCTGAAGAACGAGGGTCTCAACCTGGATTTTCTTAGCCAATCGGTATGCACTCTTTCCCATACGGACGACTTCTTCCAGTGCAGCAAGCGGGAGCTTGAATTGGGTGCGGATGTACCCCTGTACCGATGGATCATCCAAATCGGTCTCCGGTAGGATAGAAGCAAAAAGATCCCGAACGCGAGCGTCGCTGAAGTCAGCATTCTTGAACAGGCGTAAGTTAGGCGCCAGCCGGCGAGCCAGAGCAACCAAAACAGCGAAGATACCTGGTGTGTGCCAGAACGGTGAAATTAGCACCATTTTATCTGGTGGCAGTACAGATGCTGCATGGATTGCCACTGCAGCTCCCATAGAATACCCCACCAGCATTAATTCGATACCTTCGGATTGCAGTGCTGCCCATTGCTCTATTACGCTTTTGTTCCAATCGTGCCGCGTTTTTTGGTTTAGATTTGCAATATCCACTCCAAATCCTGGCAAAAGGGGGGCATGGACCTCCCAACCCGACAGGTAAAGCTGATGTGCTAATGTACGAACCTCTGCCGGCGTCCCGGGGAAGCCATGGATGAGCATTGCCTTGCGAGGGCTGTCACCCAGGGAAAATGGCTGATGTTCAGGAGTTGTGTAGGGCTTCAATTCAAGGATCACGGCGCTTCCTTTGCGCAATCAGTACCAGAAATAGATCCCAGATGAAAAGGAATGCTACCTGGATGATTACCCCCCCACCCATTCCTTGGCGATAGCGATTAGAGAAAGCATTACCTGCCACAATATAGCCAATGTCTAGTAACGTGTTGAGCCAGATAAATTGTTCGAAACAATTATCGCACCTGCAAGTACGCCTTGGCAGCCAGCCTGAGCTTTTTCAGTGGACCGGTTCCTGCGCGACGGGTGAATACATTGTAACGATTGGCGCGGATATCGAACAGGATGGCGCGATAAATTTCCAGGGCACTCATCACGGCAACTCGTCCGGAGGCAAGCTTGCGGACATTGGCTGCTGGCTGTATGGTAGTACATCTCGGTACGCTGGAACTCGAACTCCATTAATTCAATTAAATTATAGTTGATCCGCTGGGCAGCCAGGTCGGATTCTGAATAGCGGAAGTAGTCCATATCTTCCAGCGGGATGTAGACGCGGTCCAGCTGCCAGTCTTCGCCGATATCGCGCCAGAAATTGCTGAGCTGCATGGCGATGGACAGGCTGTCGGCACCTGGCAGGACTTCGGTCAGCGTATATGGATATTCAACTCCCAGAGATGTGGGTCATCGCACGCCCTACCGGTATCGCACTGCCGTCCATATAATGCATCAGGTCATCGAAAGTGGGAAAGCGGGTGATGGTCAGATCCTCGCGCATCGCCCGGAAGTAAGGTGTCATGATGTCAGGACGGGATGGAGAATTTCGCTTGCGGTGTCCAGGTAAGCGCGAAGCACGGGATGCTGGCAGTCGCCCGTCTCGAATGCCTGTTATATATTCATGCTCCCAATTGTCAATCGCTTCCTGTGGAGACTCATATCCATTGTAAGATACATCTACCCGATCGTCGCCGACTCGCATCAGGGCGTACAGCGCTTCTACATGCGGCTGTTTTTCTGCCGGTAAATAGCTGCTGGCAGAGGAGTAGTTCTTGCTGGCCGCCTGCATGATCTGGCGGCAGGCTGCGTAATCCTCAGCGGAGGCAATGCTCTCTTGGATAGGTTTTGTCTGTACATCTCTGCGTGCAGAGTAAATACACCGTGTAGGTCTGCGCTGTTCTTGTGTCATCCCGTAGTTTACATCCATTCTTCAATTACCCTTTCTGTTACTAATTTCGAGGAGATCATCACCATTGGCATCCCGATGCCCGGATAAGTGCCTTGCCCGACGAAATACAGCCCGTCGATCTCATGGGATTTGTTATGCGGCCGGAAATACGAGGATTGGAAGAAGCCTTGCGCCAGCGAGCCAAAGGCTGTGCCATGCGTGGCGTTGATATCTACCGCCCAGTCCTCGGGTGTGTACTGCCGCTCCCAGACGATATGCTGGCGGAGTGTGCGGGTCGATGAGTTCCTCCAGCCGATCGAGGAGCATGCTGCGCACACCGGGAGCGGCGTCCTCCCAATTGATATTGGATTCAAGATTGGGCATTGGCAGCCAGGACATATACCAGGCTGTGTCCGGGTGGTGCCAGGGAAGGGTCGGTCACAGTGGGAATGTTCAGGTGGAATGAAGGGTCTTCCGGAAGCACCTTGGTTTTGAAAATTGCATCCAGGTTGGTGCGGTAGTCTTTCGAGAAATACAGCGCCTGGTGCTGTACGTGGTCATATGTGCGATCGAGCCCCAGGTATAGGATAAATCCCGAGCAGGCATACTGCAAGCGGTCCAGATGGCGGTCAGAGTACTGTCTGCGGTGGCTGGGATGGATGAGCCTGCGATAGGTGTACGGCAGGTCGGCGTTGGAGATCACCAGGTCTGCCCGGATGATCTCTCCGGTTTCCAGCCGTACGCCCGCAGCCCGCCGGTCCTCGATGCAGATCTCTTCAACCGGGCTGGCAGTCCGGATTTCGACGCCCATCTCACCCGCCAGCTCGAGCATGTCTTCGATGATGCGGTAAATGCCGCCCATCGGGAACCACATCCCCAATGCCAGGTCGGCGTAGGTAATCATGCTGTACATTGCCAGGGCATCGAAAGGGGAGAGACCGAGGAACATCGAATGAAATGAGAATGCTTTACTCAGCTTGTCATCATGGTCGAAGAAGTTCGCCACCTGCTGGTACAGGTTCTGGTAAGCCTGGGTTTGCAGCAGTTTGATCCCCGCGGAAGGATTAGCCAGCTCGGTAATGTGGTCATAATTGCGATCGACGAATACCATCCCCAGCTCGTATTTGCGCGCCCCTTCACCGATGAATCGGAAAAGGCGCTCTGCACTACCAGGGTGGATTTTGTCGATCTCGGTCGCTAGTCTGGGCATATTGCTGTGCAGGTCTAATTGCGTGCCATCGTGGTAATAAATGCGGTAGTTCGGGTCCAGCTGCACGAATTCGATGCGCTGGTTGATATCCTGACCGATGGAACGATACATATCGTCAAAGGCGGATTTCATAACTAGAATGGTAGGTCCCATATCGGCGCGGAATCCGTTTTCTGCCAGCAGGTTGCTGCGCCCACCAGGCTGGGGCTGTTTCTCCAGCACGGTAACCTTAAATCCGAGGTGTGATAGACGCAAGGCAGTTGCCAGCCCGCCCATTCCTGCCCCGATTATGGCGACATGTTTCATTGATTAAATAACTCCAAGCTCATCAAGTTATATAAATTAGGAATTACGCACTTAGGGGAGAGTTGTGGGTGTTTTGGCGGGTGTGCCCGCCAAAACACCCACGATTTCCTCGTGAACTGCGTAATTTCTATAAATTATATATTGATGTGCATATATTGTCAAGATATATTGTACAATATATGCGGGATTATCTTGGGAACAATCGACCGTACAATAATTGCGAGCGTCTGCAAATAAATTGACCTATTTTCCCCATAATTATATTGTATGTTGTGCGAATCAGGACGCAATAAATGTTAATATTTTGATAACGTTTTGACAAAAAAATATGCCCGGGTTTACATCCGGACATATTTTCTCTGAAGGGCGCGGAGTTAATCACAATCTCGCCAGCTGGTGTGCTCTCCAGTTACTGTTCAGCCGGGGTGGGTAAGACGGGTTGGGTTGGTGGTATCTGCGGTTGGGCGGCCTGGTTCTGCGCCTGTTGGATGTACTGCACCAGTTCCAACGGGAAGGCAGGCTCGCTGGGCACACGCAGTATCCAGTATTCGCGGGTCTCGATCTCGGAGGTATCGTGCTGTTCCTGCAGCCATTCGTTAAAGCGCTGCTGCTCGCAGGTTATCGTACTCGCTATCTGCAAGCGGACGTTCCTCGTGCCCTAATACCTGGATAATGTGGAAACCAAAGCTGGTCTGGACCGGCTCACTGATCTCACCCACATCCAGGGAAAAGGCTGCCTCTTCGAACTCAGCTACCATGCGGCCTTGGCTGAACCAGCCCAGGTCACCGCCGCGGTCTTTGTTGCTGGTGTCAGTGGATAACTCGGATGCCAGGGCCGACCAATCCTCTCCGGCGTCGAGCCTGTCAAGTGACACCTGGGCAGTGGCTTCATCAGGCACCAGGATGTGACGTGCCCATACCTGGTCCTGGGTGCGTGCGATCCCCAGTCTCCGCCAGCCACGGCCTCCTGGACCTTCTGCCGCAGCAGGGTTGCCCGTACCAGACCACGTAGATCATCTTCTTTGAAGTTGATATTGGTCTTCAGCGTGTCGAGGGTCTGCTTGTACTGGTCATCGAACTGCTGGCGGGTATATGCCGTTGGTGAAGCGGTCGGAGCGCTGTGTAGGGGTGATGGTCGGCACCAGCGTTGCGGTGGCTGTCGCTGTCGGTGTGGCGGTCGGTGTGAGCACCTCGGTCGGCAGCAATGTCGCGGTCGGCGGGACCAGGGTCATCTGCAGCGGTGGAAAGGGTGGATGTGAGCTGCCGGTTCACTGGTGGGGGTGGGTGTATGGGTGCCATCCGGGAAGAAACCAAATTCGGTCTCTACCTGGCGACGCGCGCATGAGATAGACGCGGGCAAGCCCGCCGCTCATCACTGTCTTGGTGTCGAGCGCCTCCAAGACCGTCGAGATGAACTGTTTGCCAGGGAACAATTGGCTCTGATCCGTCATGGCACCACGGTACTCATGCGGCGGTGCTCATGCCGCATGTGGCTCCTAGTACCCCGCAGGCCAGCGCGGTGTGTAGTGCTCCTCGAGGGCGGCGACCTCGTCGTCGGTGAGCTCGACGTCGAGCGCGGCGACGGCGTCGGTCAGGTGGTGCGGCTTGGTCGCGCCGACGATCGGGGCGGCGACGACCGGGTTGCGCAGCACCCAGGCGAGCGCGACCTGCGCCATGGGGACGCCGCGCGCGTGTCGGCGATCCGCGGACGGCGTCGACGATCGGGCTCGTCGCGGTCGGCGAAGCGTCCGGCTGGACCGACGTCGTTCGACGGTTGGAGCGCAGTGCTGTGCTCGCCCCACGGGCGGGCCAGCCGGCCCTTGCGCGAGCGGGCTCCACGGGATCGAGCCCGACGCCCTGGTCGGCGAGCAGGCCGAACATCTCGCGCTCCTCCTCGCGCGGCAGCAGGCTGTACTGGTTCTGCATCGAGACGAACCGGGTCCAGCCGCCGAGGTCGGCGGCGTGCTGCATCTTGGCGAACTGCCAGGCCCACATCGACGAGGCCCCGAGGTAGCGGACCTTGCCGGCCTTGACGACGTCGTGCAGCGCCTCCATCGTCTCCTCGACCGGGGTGTCCGGGTCGAAGCGGTGGATCTGGTAGAGGTCGACGTAGTCGGTGCCGAGCCGGGCAGCGACGCGTCGATCTGCTCCAGGATCGCCTTGCGGGACAGGCCCGGGCCGCCCGGACCGTCGTCCATCGGGAAGTAGACCTTGGTGGCGAGCACGATGTCCTCGCGGCGGGTGTACTCCTTGATCGCGCGGCCGACGATCTCCTCCGACGTGCCCGCGCTGTAGATGTTCGCGGTGTCCCAGAAGGTGATGCCGAGCTCGACGGCCTGGCGGAAGATCGGCTCCGCCGCCTCGTCGTCCAGCGCCCAGTCGGTGAAGGCCGCGGTGCACCGTAAGTCATGCAGCCGAGCGCGATCCGGCTGACCCTGAGGCCGGTCCTGCCGAGTCGGGTGTACTCCATCGTGATCGCCCTCCCGTGTCCATCGCCGAGCGCTCCGCCGAGACTGCATCTGGGCGAGGCGTACTGCATCGACCCCAAGCCTATGCGTCAACCCTCCCGTGGGTCGCAGGCGTACCAGGCTCCGTGACCTTTGCCGCGCGCGGCACGCGCCAACGGTTCTCGCTCACGTCTTCGGCGCGGCGAGGTGTCGTGAGGCGTGAATCGCCGATGCGGGGGTTAGCCTCGCTAGGTGAGTACACCAGGCGGCGGATCGGGCCGCGATGACGAATCCCAGGCGCCGCGTAGCCGAAGGCCAATGCCGCCGTCGATCTCGCCGCGCAAAGGGCCTGGCCAGCGCCCTCTCGGCGCCGGACGCGAGCCTGCTGGCCAGGTGCCGCCCGAAGGCGTTCCCCCTCGTGTCGAGCACGGCGTCTGCGAGCCGTATGCGCGGACGGACCCTCGGAGGCGCAAGCCGTGTCCAGGGAGTCGACGCGCCGCCCTGATTTCACGCGACCAAACCGGTCCTCGTCCTCTTCTTCGTCCTCGTCGAGCGGGCGCGGTAGCAGTGCGCACGGCCGCGGCAATGCGGAGCCGCCTCGTCAGCCGCAGGGCGATCCCCGACGTGCCCGGCGAGCTCCCAGCAGGGCCCAGGTGCCTCCCCATGGGCCCAGACGTCCCCCAACCGCGCACAGCCCACGCGGGCCGCTCACACGCGACCCCCTGATGGGGCGCCGATGCGTCCCGCTCCGCAGCCGCGTCGCGCCGATGCGCCGGTTCGGCCGCGCAGGCCCGCGCGCCGCTTCAGTTGGCGAGGGCTGCGTCGCGTCCTCATGGCGGTCCTCGCGATCCTCGCGCTCGCCGCAGTGTTGGCCTATTTCTGGGTCGAGCACCGCATCACGCATGTTGATGCGCTGAGCGGCGCTGCGGATACCCAGGCCAGACATATCTGATCGTGGGTTCCGACTCGCGCGAAGGATGGATCGACGACGGCACCGAGGGTGCACGCACCGACACGATCATGCTTGTCCACCAGCCAGAGAACGGCCCCGCCGCGCTCATCTCGATCCCTCGGGACTCGTATGTCGATATCCCCGGGCACGACGCGAACAAGATCAACGCGGCCTTTGCCTACGGCGGCCCGCAGCTGCTGGTCCAGACGGTCGAGCAACTCACCGGCCTGACCATCGACCGCTACCTCGAGGTCGGCTTCCTCGGCGTCGAGGACGTGGTCAACGGCCTAGGGGGTGTCGAGCTCTGCTACGACTCCGACGTGAACGACCCCGTACAGCACTCTGGTGTGGCAGGCGGGTTGTCACAACACGGACGGGGCCACCGCACTCGCCTTCTCGCGCATGCGCTACTCCGACCCGCTTGGCGATATCGGCCGCACGCAGCGCCAGCAGCAGGTGGTGGCCGCGGTGGCGGATAAGGCCATGAGCCCGTCCACGTTGCTGAATCCCTTCAAGGCGAAGCGCCTGGCCGAGGCCGGCCTTCAGAGTTTCAGGGTCAGCGACGGCACCCATGCGCTCCAACTTGCCCAGATGGCGAGGGTGATTAACGCCGCGCGGGGGCCGGAAGCGGTCTCTGGCACGCCCCCATCGCGTCCCTTGACTACCGCGTGAGCGGTGCGGGCTCGACGGTGCTACTCGATCCCGACACGAGCCCCGCCTTCTGGCAGGCGATCGCAGAGGGAACATACGAACCAGGGACCCAGACGGGCGGCATCGGCTAGCGCGCGATCGCGGGCCCGCTCGTCACGGCGTCGGATAGTCAGGGAGTGCGGCGCTCAGCCCCCAGCGGATCGCCCTCGTGGCGAGAGCGCCGCCCGGACCACCGACGGCGTGCGTCCAGCGTCCTCCGACGCCCAGTTCGTCTCGTGCCCACGCGGGAAGCAGGTCGACCGCTCCGGCTGCGATGAGTGAATAGGGACCGCGTGCCGTCCACGGAAGTGGGGGCTCTCGCAAGAAGGCGATTCGTG
>CAVPYB010000012.1:0-699698 GCA_963709875.1 uncultured Chloroflexia bacterium
CGGTTCCATGCGCAACGGGTCGTCCCAGTTGGGCGCAAAGGGCACGTCCTAGGTATTTATTCTGCGGTAGGTAGGAGAGCAGCTTGCGGATCAGATACAGGGCATCGGCTTTCGCTGTCGACAGCCATATGGCACACGCCGGAGACCTCCGAATGCACACCCGCCCCGCCCAGCTCTTCGAACGACACCTCTTCGTGGGTGACGGTCTTGACCACTTCCGGCCCGGTGACGAACATATAGGAAGAGTTGCGCACCATGATGATGAAGTCGGTCAGCGCCGGCGAATACACCGCCCCACCCACGCGGGTCCCATGATCACGCTGATCTGCGGGATGACCCCGGACGCCAGCGTATTGCGCAGGAAGATATCCGCATAGCCGCCCAGGGAGACCACGCCTTCCTGGATGCGCGCCCCGCCCCGTCGTTCAGGCCGATCACCGGGGCGCCATTCTTCATCGCCATATCCATGATCTTGCAGATCTTCTCGGCGTGCGCCTCACCCAGGCTGCCGCCGAAGACGGTGAAATCTTGCGAGAAGATATATACCAGACGACCTTCAATCGTGCCCCAGCCAGTCACGACGCTGTCACCCAGGTATTTCTGCTTGTCCAGACCGAAATCGGTCGTACGGTGGGTGACAAAAGCATCGACCTCTCGGAAGGAGCCCTTATCCAGCACCAGGTCGATGCGCTGGCGCGCCGTCAGCCGCCCACGGGCGTGCTGGGCTTTGATCCGTTCGGCGCCGCCCCCCTGGCGGCCCTCCGTCTTCCGCTTGCGCAGTTCGTGAATCTTCACGCTCATCCGTCATTCAACGCTCCAAAGTAAGCTTTTGCTTTACGGTTAGATAATATCCAGGAAACGACAACCAGCAGGGAAAGGTTCACTGCCAGGGCGAACAGCCAGTTGCGTCCTGCTCCATTGGCAAGGAAGATGCGATCCAGCCAGAAATACGTGCTATACACCAGTACCGCAACCTGCGTCGTTCGCACCGCCCAGCTTAGCCCTGACCACAGTCCCCATGCCAGCAGTAATCCGAGCAACCCCCAGACCAGCCCGCTGATGGTCAGGTAGAGCGGTTCGAGCGGCAGCAGGCTGGATAAAAAAGCCCTTTGCTGCAGCGAGACCGCAAAGCGCAGTAAATTAATACCTGCTAGGGTTAACACCCCCACTGCCAGCAGCGTTACGCTGAGCGGGCGCCGGGTACGCGGTGCAGGAGGTGCGGGCTGTGATGTGGTATCTGGAATCATTGAAGGTTGGGCGGCTACTCACCGATCGCCAGAGTAATTTTACCCTGCTGGTCGCCGTTTTCCAGGCGCTCTTGCGCCTCAGCAGCCTGCTCCAACGGGTAGGTGCGGTCAACGACGGCTTTCAGAGCACCAGAGAACACCAGATCGATGACCGTGGCAAAATCGCGATGCGTACCCATGGTCGAGCCGATCAGGCTGAGCTGCTTGCCAAAGATGAAGCGGTTGTCGATCTCGAAGCGCGCCCGCCGGTGCTGCCCACCGATAGGATGCGCCCGCCCTTGCGGGCGGCACGGAAGCTTTGTGGATAAGTGGTTCCGACATTGTCAACCACCACGTCCACGCCACGTTTGCCGGTCAGCCGGTACACCACCCGCGACCATTGCTCATCCTGGCTGCGGTCGATCAAATAATCAGCGCCCAGCGATTGGCCAGGGAGAGCTTATCCACCCCCGACCCGACCACATAGACCGTGGCACCGACCAGCTTTGCGATCTGGATGCAGGCGGTGTTGACCCCGCCCGATGCGCCTACCACCAGCACGCTCTCCGCCGGGCGCAGCCCGCCGCGGGTGATCAGCGAATGCCAGGCGGTGTGGAAGACCAGCCCCGCCGCGGCTGCCTGGTGCTCGTCGAAACCGGGCGGCAGTCGGTACAGGTTGACTGCCGGGACGGCTACATACTCGGCGTAGGTGCCGCGACAGGTCTCGCCCAGCAGCTCCCAATGCTCGCACAGGTTGTCCTGCCCCGCCAGGCAGGCGGGGCACCTGCCGCAGCTAAGGTTGGAGTTGATCACCACCCGCTCGCCGGGAGTCGAACCGCCGACACCCGCACCCAGCGCAGCCACCTCGCCCGCCCCATCCGCGCCCGGGATGTGCGGGTATTCCAGCTTTAGCCCCGGCCAGCCCCGCCGGACGAAGATGTCCACCCGGTTCAGGGCTGCCGCCTTGAGACGCACCAGCACCTGCCCGGGTCCGGGTTCGGGAATCGGGAATTCGGCGAGCTGGAGCACGTCTAGACCGCCGTGTTCGTGGAACAGCACTGCTTTCATCAAGCGGTCTCCCGTCTAATCAGCATCAAAAATGATCTCCCATACGTGGATGTGCGCCGGCTCCGCCTGCTGCTCGTCCCAGACCTGAATGCGCAGGCCCGCCATTTCGATCGCATCCCCAAAGTCCAGGTGCAACTCCGGCTCTTCTTCCGAGCCCCGGTGTGCGGCGGAGAACGCGTAGGACTCGCCATCCGGCGAACCCAGCGTCTCGGCGGTGACGGCGACTTCCGCGCTGCCGGTGATCAGGGTCAGACCGCTCAGGCGGCGTACATCTGGAAAATCCAGCTCGATCACCAGCGGGTTGGCTTCCAGCGTGCGCACGAAGGTGAACGGGTCGCCATCGAAAGCCAGGGATATCTCGCCCATGTCCAGCATGGAGTGGCGCACCGTCACCGGCTGGCCATCCAATTGTACTTCAGCATCTTGGAGCCAGCGGCGCGCCTCAAGCTCGGCTTCGAATATATCCGGCGCATCCTCGGAATAGCGCAGCCGCAGGAAGTAGAAGCCCGGACTGCCATCCGGATATTGCAGGGTATCCAGCACCTGCAGGTCGGCTAACTTATCGCTCTCCCGGGCGAGCTGGTATTCCTCCGGAGTGGTGATGAACAGCGTACTCTCGTCCAGCGGCAGGGGGCGGTCGATATGCCCCTGGATGCTGCCGAGCTGCAGCGGCAGCGGGTCGCCCAGGAAGAAGCGCGCCAGCACGTCTGCCCCGTTAGCCCAGGTGGGCGAGAGGATGATCTGCGTCCCTGAGTGCTGCTCCAGGGTTTCACTGGCAGCCCTGAAGATCTGGTTAGCGCCATACTGCATGCCGCCCATGCTGTAATCCGTATACCAGGTGGCGGCGTTCGTCATCACATCGCGCAGCATGGCGATGTTGGCGAGGGTCAATACGGCGAACAGCCCGAGCGACAGGAGCGTTCGCGGCAACCGCCAGCGCTCCAGCCAGGCGGGAGGCGCAGTCAGACGTCTCAGAGCATCCGCCGGACTTCTCCAGGAAGCGCAGGGAGGCGCCGAGCCCCAGGGCTGCCAGCAGCGTGGCGGGGACCACCAGCACCAGCAGGCGAGTGATGCCCACCCCGACCAAGGCGCTGCCGATGGGGCCTGCCAGCAGGGCGATCAAAACCACCCGGTACTCGCTGCGGCGCAGGCGGCTCAAGGCGAGGACCAGCCCAAGCAGGGTGAAGGGCAGGCTGAGCGGCGGCAGGTGCCCGTAGCCCTTCATCACGTGACGCGGCAGGTCGCGGCAGGTGGTAGATGTACCAGTAGCGCGGGCTGAGCCCGTCCAGGTAGGTGAGGGCGAAGCGCCCCAGCTTCTCCCCCAACGAGAGCGGCTGGACCCAGTACGAATCGAGCAGGCGCAGGTGGACGAAGGTCGCAACCGGGTGCTGTAGGCGGAAGCGCAGGTATGGCAGCATCAGCAGTACGCCCAGCAGAGCGCCTCTCAGCACCACTCCCCGGTTCTGCCAGTGGTAGCGGAGGTCGGAGAGCAGGAGCAGCAGCCCGGTGCCAGCCACAATCACCTGACCCGGGCTGTAGGCGTAGAACGCCAGAGCAGTCAGAAGCACGGTCAGGTAGATATAGCGGGGGGAACGCAGGCGGTAGAGCAGGTAGGCGTAAAGCATCGCGGCATAGAAAGAGACGAAGATCACCGTCTCGAAGGCGGTGCGCGAGTGCAGGAACCAGGCCGGGGTGATGGAGAGCAGCAGCGCCCCGCTCCACCAATAGGGGCTCTTCAAGAAGTCTTTCAAGATCAGCGCGACTGAGAGCGCTGCCAGCAGCGAGACGAAGACCGAGACGAGGCGCGTAACGAAAACCGACCTGCCGAAGAGCAGTGCCGGCAGCACCTGCAGGTAGACGCTGAGGCTCAGGTTGTAGTAGCTGCCGTTCTTGAAGTAAGTGGGCAGGAAATCGCCCTCCCAGCCATGCAGACCGTCGCGCAGCAGGTCGGCTGCCAGCATGGTCTGGGCGGCTTCGTCGGTGAAGAAATATATCGGGAAGTCTTCCAGGGCGACCAGCCGGGTGGCGAGGTAGACCAGCATAGAGAGGCCGAACAGGACCGCCGGAAGCATGGCAGCCCAGCGCCGGCGCCTGCTCACCTCGTCAACCGAGACCCGGGCCGACTGCAGCGAGCCGCCGAGCTGCTCGAGCTCCCCGTCTGGGCGCACCAGGAGCGTACCCAGCGAGGAGGGCTGGTCGTCGCCACCCTCAGCCGGCACGCTCTCGACCTTGATGCGGACAGTCTTCCCGGGGGGCAGGTCCAGACTGACACGCCGCTCAATGGCTGCCTCAGGCGGCTCGGGAGGCTCTCCAGCAGGGGGAACAGCCTGCTCAGTATCTTCCTGAGGGATGTCCGTTTCGTCCGCTTGATTGTCCATGGGATATTTTTACGGGCGCAGCTATCAGTGTATAAACGGCTGGTGCAATCTCTCTCGCTGCGCCCCTACGTGGCACGGGTATACCTGATACAGGAACACCTTTCACGCACTTCGCACCCCGCACTTCGCACGTCCTTATGTCCTCAACCCGGTCTCCATGCGGGCGATGACCATGCGCTGGATCTCGCTGGTGCCCTCGTAGATCTCGGTGATCTTGGCGTCGCGAAAGTAGCGCTCGACCGGCATTTCCTTGCTGTAGCCCATGCCGCCGTGGATCTGCACCGCGGCGTGCGTAACGAACATGGCCGTCTCGGAGGCGAACAGCTTTGCCATAGAGGCCTCCAGAGTGAAGCGCTCGTCGCTCACCTTGGAGCGCTCTTTCGCCATGGCGGCGTTATAGACCAGCAAGCGGGCGGCTTCGATGCGGGTCTTCATATCCGCCAGCTTGAAAGAGATGCCCTGGAACTCGCCGATCTTCTGCCCGAAGGCTTCCCGCTGGCGGGCAAATTCAACACTGGCTTCATAAGCGGCTTCGGCGATGCCCAGCGCCTGGGCGGCGATGCCGATGCGCCCGGCGTCCAGCACGGTCATGGCGATCTTGAAGCCCTCACCCTCCTCGCCCAGACGGTCCTCTGGCGGGCAGCGGTAGTCCTCGAACAGAATCTCGCTGGTGGCGGAGGCGCGGATTCCCAGCTTGGGCTCCTTCTTGCCCACCGAGAAGCCGGGCCTACTGGTATCGATGATGAAGGCGGTGATGCCGCGATGCTTCTTCTCCGGTGCGGTCATGATGAAGACCACGATATAGCCCGCCACTGGGGCGCTGGTGACCCACGACTTGCGCCCGTTGAGCAGGTAGTCATCGCCATCGCGCACTGCGCGGCTGCGCATGGTGCCGGCGTCCGAGCCGGACATCGGCTCGGTGAGCGAATAGGCGCCAACCTGCTCGCCGGAGGCCACCCCGCGCAGGTAGACGTCCTTCTGCATCTGGGTGCCGAACTTGAGCAGGCCGTAGCAGAACAGCGAATTGTTGACCGACATGATCGTGCCGTGTGAGGCATCCGCCTTGCAGATCTCCTCCAGCGCCAGCACGTAAGATAAGGTGTCCATACCCGCCCCGCCGTACTGCTCGGGCACCTCGATACCCATCAGTCCCAGCGCGCCCATCTTTTTCACGGTAGCGGAGGGGAACTCGCCGCTCTCGTCGAACTCGGCGGCGATGGGAGCGATCTCCTTCTGGGCGAAATCGCGCGCCGCCTGGCGGATCATGTGGTGCTCTTCGGTAAAGGGGAACAGTCCGTCGCCGGGCATATGAACCTCCTCAATTATTGGTCGTGGTTTGCCGCTGTGATTATAGCATGCGGGAGGCACGGGATGGTTACAGGGCAACCAGGTAATCAGGCGGCAAGGTAATTAGGGAATAAGGCAATAGGGCAATTGGGAAATTGGGAAGCTATCAAGACTGTCAGGATCGCGAGGAGGGATATCGAAGCAGTAGAGGAGGAAGTGGCGCAGGGGAAGCATGGAAAGGAGGGTGGACGGACAGGGAAAGGCCATCCAGGAGGCTGAAAAACGAAGCAGAAGAGCAGCCCTGAGGATGAGAAGAGCAGATCGGCAGGAGAAAAGGCGAGCAAACCAGCCCGCCGAGCGGGTTAGAACGGGGAGGCAGGCGCGCAGGGATGGCCTGGCAGGCATGGTACTGCCGGGCGAAGAGAGAGCCGGGAGGGGGTCACGGCTCAGGAGAAGGCGGCCGCCTGGGAGGCCTGGCGCACCAGGCGAGCCAGGGTGGTCAAGGTGTCGAGGGCATCGGCCAGGAAGAGCAGGGCTTTGGAGCGCAGCAGGCCAAAGACGGGCAAGCGCTTCAAGCCCCAGCCTTCCAAGGTGGCGTTGCGACCTTCGACGGCATTGCGCGCCCGGTGGTAGAGCGCCTTCCAGGAGGGGCTGCCCACGGGGATATCCCGCACCAGGCGGATAGAAGCATCGGCGAAGCGTTCAGCCACATGGATCACCCTCCCGTGGGTGTGCTGGCTGGCCTGATAGGGGCACTCCGGCGGGGGGTAGTCCACCTGTGCCAGGCGGACCTGGGGTTCTTTGCCCAGCCAACAAGCTTTGTCGCAGCACCATTTATGTCGTTGACGTTGCCGATCAAAGCCATAAGAAACCAGGCTATAGCCATAGCTGCAGATGGGGCGTCCGCGGTCATCGTAGCCGCGGGTTGGCCACAGGCTTTCGTCCTGGTCGGCGGCATGCTGGCGCTGGTCGACCACACGCCGGGCGTGCAGGTGGCTGAAGATGGTGTGCAAGAAGCTTTCAAAGCCCAGCCCGGCATCTGCGGCGACGGCATCCACCTGCAAATCAGAATAATAATCTTTCAACTGCATCAGCAAGGCTGCGCTAGGAACGTCTTCATGCTCGTTGGCCGGGCGTACATCCGAAAGCAGGGTGATACTGAAGCGCCGGAGCGGATCCGCCAGGCGCAAAGGCAGGCTGCGGTAGCCGTAATGGGCTTCGCCATGGTCCACTGCGGATGTCTCCGCCTGCGTGGCGTGATTGGGGTGATCCGCAGGTTGGTTGGAGCCGGAGTACCACACGTAACGCGCCTCTGGGTCCCGCGGAGTGGCCTGGCGGCAGACCTGTGTGCAGGCCAGGCTGCTGCAGTCACAGCCCCGGCGCAGCTTGTCTTTGGCCGGGCAAGAGCGGGGATGAGCGGGTGAGCAGGGTTGGTAACAGCTCTCGGTCACCGAGATACAGCGTACCTGAGAAGCCGCATCGTGGATCTGGCCATCTGCACCCAGCAGAGCCGCGCCCCAGGCCTGGGGCGTAAGCACCGGCGTCTGGCGCATCACCCCCACCGCACCAGCCAGCAGCAGGTTCAGCCGCTGCACCATCACCCCCACCACACCTTCCCCCTGCTCCACACTGACCATCTCCCCACTGGCATCCGAATGCTGCCCCAGGCGGGTCAGAAAATGCCGCACACCGCCTTCCGTAGGGTAGACCCCGTTGGTGAAGCCGAACCAGCGGGCATAATCGGCATAGCGCTCATCTGCCAGGTTTTTGAGCGTTTGGCTGCGCCTCCAGCGGTTGGCCATCTGCCAGGCCACCAGCAGGAAGAAGGATACCGGATCGAACGGCTCCCAACCCCGGCCTGACTTCCAGCCCAGCAGATAAGCCAGAACCGGTCGCAGGCCGCTGAAATCCACCAGGCGCAGCAGCAGGTCGAAGTCGGACAGCTCCTGCCAGCCCACCACCTGGGCTGGGTCGCTCACCTCTGCCTGCCAGGGGTAGCGATAGGCCGAGCGATAGCTTTTCTTGGGAGAGGCAGGCAACTCAGGTGGCTTCGGCCACTGCAAAGGCAGGCTCTTCTGCAGGCCCAACAGGCTGCATTGGCTGACAAAGGCCGCATCTTGCGCCCGCCTCTGCGCTTCAGCCAGGCCTGAGCCAGCTCATCCGCCAGCTCATACTGCCGCACGTTGTGGCGCTCCAGCAGGCTGCGCAGCTCCTGGCTGTGGGCCGGTTGGCGCAGCCACACCAGCGCTTCTTGGCGCAGCTGCCGCACCCGCTCCCGGGTCAGCCCCAGTTGCTCGCCAATCGCCTGCAGCGTCTGGGGCTCTTGCCCTACTAACCCGTAGTAGCACCGGATCACAAAGCCTAACCGCCGGGGCAGGCGCTTCACCAGCGCCTGCAGGCTCTCCGCAATCTCCTGCTGCGCTCTCATCCCCGCCGGGTCGTCCCCGGTTCGATAATTGTGCCTCACCAGAATGGCCAGCGGCACTTCTCGCTGCAACCGGCGCTGTTCAGCCTTTACAGCCGCCCAAACATACTTCATAATTGCTACATAGGCGTAGGTCGAAAAGGCTCTCCCCCGCCCAGGATCGTAGCCCATTATGGCCCGCCACAATCCGCGGCGTCCAGCCTGGACTGCCTCCTCATACGGCAGGGTCAGCAGCCACTGGCGCTGAACGACAAAGTGCACCAGCTTCTCGTGCCGCTGCATCAGTTCGTTCAAGCTCGCCGTACTGCCCCCCTGCGCCTGCTCGAACAGGGTGGCTTCGGTCCGCCAACTGAAGTCACCCCCTCCTTTTTCTCCATTCATCAGGACACCTCCTTGTCTAAGATGCCCTGATTGAATCAGATTTTTCCCTTTTTGTCTGGGTGTGTTTTAATCTTTCCTACTGCTTCGATATCCCGAGGAGGGTGGTTATTGACAGGCGGATTGGATGATATATACTGTTAATAGAGAGTAGAGAATAGAGAGTAGAGAACCGGGGGACAAGGATAAGGGTTTGGGGAGGTGCCTATATGAAAGCCCACCGTCTGATTCTGCCAACCCTGCTCGGGCTTGCGCTGGTGGGGGTGCTGCTGTTCGCAGCCGTGAGCCAATCACGAGCCGCCCTTGAGACGCACCCCTACTCCATCATCTCTGCCCCACTGGCAGCCCAACAGACCCAACCGACCGACAATCCTAAAGCCAGCACCCGCTACGTCGCCACAAGCGGCGCTGATACGGGTGACTGCACCAATCCCGCCAGCCCATGCCGCACGGTGCAGTACGCCGTCGACCGTGCGGGGGAGGGGGACGAGCTGCGCGTGGCGGCGGGGGTATATACCGACGTCAACAATTATGCCGGGCTGTCCCAGGTGGTCTACCTGACCAAGACGCTCACCATCCAGGGCGGCTACACACTTACGGATTGGACCATTCCGGACCCGATTGCCAACCCGGCGGTGCTGGACGCACTGGGCTTGGGACGAGTGGTCTTCATCACCGGTACGGTCACCCCGACGCTCTCCGGGCTGGGCATCACCGGAGGGCAGCCCTCCGGCATCCAGATCACCAACGCTTCTGCGGTCATCACCGGCAGCCAGATCTACAGCAACGCGGTCAGCGGCGTGCGACTGGACAGCTACCCCGCCGGGAACACCGCCGTAACGCTGGAGCGCAACCTGGTCTTCGGCAACCGTACGGGCATCGAGGCTTATTACAGCAGCCTAGACCTGATCGATAATACCATCCGGGACAATGGCTCGCCGGGCAGCGGCATGGGCGCCTACCTGCTGTACAGCCACGCGCACCTGCAAGGCAACTTGTTCAGGGGCAACCAGGGTGGGGGTGGGATTCAGGTCCAGTACAGCACAGCTACCCTGATCAGCAACACATTTATCGCCAATAGCACAAACCTGGCGGGCGGGGCAGTATCTATCTCGCAAAGCGACGTGCTGCTGGAAGCCAATATAGTGTTGAGCAACACCAGCGGCGGAGAGGGAGGCGGCATTTGGGTTAGTTTTTCATCGCCCACGCTGCGCGGCAACCTGATTTCTGGCAATACGGCTGCTTTTGAGGGTGGTGGGGTATATCTACTGTATAGTGACGCTCTCTTGGTAAGTAACACCTTCCGAAATAACAGTAGTGGAGTGATGGGGGGTGGCCTGTTTTCAAGCTATGGAAGCCCTCATTTAAAGGACAACCTCATTGAGAATAACCTATCTTATTATGGGGGTGGGGCGCTGCTCACCGGCTCCCCCCTGATTTCTCCTACCATTACCAGTAATACCTTTTTTAGTAATACCGCTCAGAGCATTGCTGGAGGATTACTTCTGGATTACAGCACCTCAAACATTGAGGATAATGACTTCAAGTTCAATAGCGCGGGGAATCTTAGGGGGTGGAATATTTCTAAACAACGCTCCAGCCATCCTGAAGAACAATTCATTCATATCGAATACTACTGACCAGGGCGCGGGCCTGTATATTTATTATAGCGATGCAACTCTGGATGGAAATGTTATCGAAGGTAATTCGGCTGATGTCTGGGCAGGGGGAGCTTACTTGCTGGGCAGCAATGCGACCTTGAAAGGCAACTGGATATTAAACAATACAGCCAATTCAGGAGGCAGTGGGTTGATGCTCCAGCATGGCAATACAGTATTGACCAACAATATAATCGCAGAAAACCGGCTTTCCGATTATGGAGGTGGTATTGCCATTGACAGCTCGCGCCAGTTCTATTCACCAACCTTGCTGATTCACAATACCATCGCCCGCAACACAGGTGGCACGGGCAGCGGCGTCTTCTTGCTCGTCGACACAGATGTGGTACTGAGCAACACTATACTGGTGAGCCAGACAGTCGGCATTGAGACTGGGATTGGGAACAACACCGCTGTCCTGGAAGGCACACTTTGGGGCAGCGGGGCGTGGGTTAACGGGCAGGACTGGGCTGGCGATGGCACGATAATCACCGGGACGGTTAACGTGTGGGGCGAGCCGGGATTTATCGACCCGGATAACGGGGATTACCATATTGGCTACGGCAGCGCGGCGTGGGACGCGGGGGTGGATGCCGGTGTGTACACAGACATCGACGGCGAAGCGCGCCCGGTCGGTGCGGGATTCGACATCGGGGCGGACGAGCTATCCCACTACCTGCGTTACGTCGCCACAAGCGGCGCTGATACGGGCGACTGCACCAATCCCGCCAGCCCATGCCGCACGGTGCAGTACGCCGTCGACCGTACGGGGGAGGGGGACGAAGTGCGCGTGGCGACGGGGGTGTACACAGACACGCACATCCGCCCGCGCCTGGACATCACCACCACCGGTTATGTCACCCAGGTGGTATTTATCAGCAAGACCATTACCCTGCAGGGCGGCTACACCATGACAAACTGGACTACCCCCGAGCCTGCCGCCAACCCGACCGTGTTGGATGCCCAGGGATTGGGGCGAGGGATATATATCGCCGGGCTTATCTCGCCAACTGTAGAGGGGCTTCAAATTACCGGCGGCGACTTCAACAGGGTTGGGGGGTTTCAGAAGACCATATTCTTTGTGGGAGGAGGATGTTGGCGGGGGTATATACATCCACGGCGCTTCCGCAACGATCAGCCATTTGCTAGTGATCAGCAACACCTCCCCATTTTATGGTGGCGGCATCCATTTGTCTTACAGCACAGCCACGATCCGAAATAATTCTCTCGAGCAAAATCAGACCAGAAGCGGCGGAGGAGGATTATTTTCTTACGAAAGCAACAATACCATTATCGGTAATGTATTTTCCTCCAATCTATCCATTCTAGGGAATGGAGGGGGGTTACATCTCGAATACACAACTTGCGAGGTGACTGGCAACCAGATCATAGCTAATACAGCTCTTAACGGATCCGGCGGTGGAATACACATCCGTGACAGCGTTATAGCGCTCAAAAACAACATCATCCACGGCAACTCATTACCAAACAGCAACGGTGGAGGGGGGATTAACGCGGAGAGCAGCGATCTTGTTATAGAGGGAAACACCGTTTCGGGGAACTACTCCTACGCCACAGGTGGCGTCCTGCTATCTGGTACCAACGCAGACATTATAAATAACATCATCGTCGATAATGATAGTTTGTACAACGCCGCGGGAATCATGATTTGGTCAGCAGAACATATCAACCTGAACTTGCATCATAACACGATCGCCCGCAATAGCGGGGATGTGGGGGCGGGCGTACTGGTGGCTACCGGACCGGTCACGTTGACGAACAATATCATCGTCAGCCAGACAGTGGGCATCTATTCGGCGGGTGATGCCAACCTGGAAGGGACGCTGTGGGGAAGCGGAATCTGGGCTAACGGGCAGGACTGGGCCGGCGATGGCACGATCATCACCGGCACGATCAACGTTTGGGGCGACCCGAAGTTCATCGACCCGGATAACGGCGACTACCACATCGGCTACGGCAGCGCGGCGTGGGATGCGGGGGTGGATGCCGGTGTGTACACAGACATCGACGGCGAAGCGCGCCCGGTCGGGGCAGGATTCGATATCGGGGCAGACGAGCTGCAGGCCGCCCTGCGCCTGGCGCTGAATGCCGGCCCGGACCCGGTCGCCTCCGGTGGGAGCCTGACCTACACACTGATTGTGACTAACAGCGGGGCGGTTGACCTGCACGCGCTGATCACCGCCACGCTGCCGGAGCAGGTCATGCCAGGCGGCACGGTCACCTGGACGGCCACTTTGCCCGCACCCGGCGGGGGCTGGACGGAGACCGTGGTCGCATTGGTCGATGCGGGCTACTCCGGGCCGCTGACCGGAACGCTGATGGCGAGCACATTGGAAGGAGCGCGTGGAGTGATCAGCAGCACCATCACTGCCATCCAGCCGGTCTCGGGTTTGACAGCGCTTAACAGCAGCCCGACCATCCTGGGGCAGTCGACCGCCTTCACTGCAACGGTTACAGCCGGCAGCGGCATAAGCTACGACTGGGATTTCGGCGATGGGAACGGCGCATCCGGGCAGGTCGTCACGCACACTTATCTGGCAGCCGGGACATATACCGCCACGGTCACGGCATCCAACGCGGTGAGCCAGGGATCAGCCTTTTCAATGGTTGCAGTCTATTCATCTGAGCACAAGGTATTCCTGCCGATCTGCTCGAAGCAGTATTCTGGCTCAACGTTACCTCCCCCCCAGCACAATATTGTCTCACCATCCAAAAAAGTATTGATCGCCCTCAGATAGATGCATGATTTTCACTGCTCGGATGAATACAAGGATCGTGGCTATCAGGGGATAAGATAGATACTCGTAAATGTCACTCAGAGCCGTTGCAGACGGCGAAGAGTCCCTGCTGCGATCGTAACATACAAACCTAACTGGGATTCTTCAGTCGCTTCGCTCCCTCAGAATGACAGTTTGCATTCACACATTCCATGGGTTACAATCCCACATTATTCACCACTTACCGACTGGCAGATCGCTCTCATGGAGTACATCCTCAGCAGGCTTCCACTTCGATAACTCTACAAACTCCGCGCGATCTGCGGTTAGATACAATATAAACACACATAAAAATACTGATAGCCTCTAATATGCCAGAAGATTATCGACTATGAGCCATAACGCAGAAGAAATCATAACCCACCTCAAGTCGCTCGCCAATCCGGACAACGTTGCCGGGATGGGGCGCTACGGCATCAGCACCGAGAACGCGCTGGGTATCTCGATCTACACCCTGCGCCCGCTGGCGAAGGAGATCGGTCGCGATCACGAGCTGGCATTGGCGCTGTGGGAGTCCGGTATCCACGAGGCGCGCCTCCTGGCAGCCTATGTCGACGACCCATCCATGGTTAGCGAAGATCAAATGGAGCGCTGGGCGCTTGATCTCGACTCGTGGGATGTATGCGATCAGGTGTGCAGCAGCCTGTTCGATAGCACCCCATTCGCCTACCAGAAAGCATTTGAATGGAGCGAGCGCGAGGAGGAGTTCGTCAAGCGCGCCGGCTTCGTGCTGATGGCAGCCCTCTCGGTGCACGACAAGAAGTCGCCCGACGAGCGCTTCGAGCAGTTCTTCCCAATCATCCTGCGCGAGGCCACCGACGAGCGCAACTTCGTCAAGAAGGCGGTCAACTGGGCGCTGCGCCAGATCGGCAAGCGCAGCCGATATTTGAACGAGCTGGCAATCCAGACCGCCCAGGAGATCCAGGGGATTGACTCGCGCTCCGCACGCTGGATCGCTTCCGACGCGCTGCGCGAACTGACCGGCGAGAAAGTGCGGAAGCGGTTGGAAAAGTATGCAGCGCAGAGTACGCCGAGAGCGCAGAGTTCTTGAAGTTGTAATTCCCTGAATACAACTTCCCGGAAGCGGGAATAAAAGATACAATCAGCTATCATGTTACCTGCTATTTCACAGTTAGCTTCCGGGAAGTATAAATGCCGTCATCGTATATCCTGATAAACGACCTGCGCGTACATTACCTGCACTGGAACCTGGGACTGGGCGGGCGGCCGGTCGTGCTGCTGCACGGGCTGGCTTCCAACGCCCGCATCTGGGAGCTGGTCGCACCGTATTTGCAGGAGTACGGCATGCAGGTGCTGGCACCGGACGGGCGCGGGCACGGGCTGACAGATAAGCCGGAAGGCGATTACGGCTTCGAGACCTACCACCGTGACCTGGCAGGCTTCATCAACACCCTGGAGCTGGAGAGACCGCTGTTGGTGGGGCACTCGTGGGGTGCAGCCCTGGCACTGGATTACGCCGCCCGCGTGCCGGTTGGGCCTCGCGCCCCGGCCGGGATCGTACTGGTGGATGGCGGCATGATCCAGCTGGACCAGGAACCCGGGGCAACCTGGGAGAGCATCCGCGAGCGCCTGACCCCGCCCCGGCTGGCAGGCATGCCGCTGGAAGTCGTTCCTGGAGCGCCTGCGAGAGGGCAGCCCTCTCTGGCAGCCCGAAGACATGCAAGCAAACGATGCCTGGCTGCCGGTCGTCCTGGCCAACTTCGAGGTCCACGCAGACGAGACGATCTCCCCCCGACTGAGCTTCGATCACCATATGCAGATCGTGCGCGCCATGTGGGAGTTCGAGACCTACCAGCGCTACCAGCGCCTGCGCTGCCCGACCCTGCTGCTGCCGGCGCGCATGTCCGGGCCGCTCTCCGAGCGTGAGGCCGGGTTCATCGCCGCCAAGCAGCGCGGGGCGGCATACCTGCTGGCACACCACGAAAAGGTCGCCGTACAGTGGATGGAAAACAGCATCCACGACATCCCCCTGCAGCGCCCAGAAGAGCTTGCCAGGGCTATTTTTGCCTTCGCGGAAGGGCTCTAACTGAATTGAAAGGTTTTCTCTAAATAACTTGACGCCTATATAATATTGTGCTAGTATCATTGCAAATTGGCAAAACCAATTGGATAAATCCCATCCTACGCAAGTGCAGCAAGACGGCAAATTGGGTGCCGTCTATAAAGGAGAATGTCCATGTTTGACAAGCGCTTCCTGATTTTTCTGGCGATCGCTTTGCTCATCCTGGGGCTGACCGCCTGCGTGCGACCAGCTTCTACGCCGCCGAGCACCGAAGCGGTTCCAACCAGCGCAGAGAGTTTCCCCCTTCCCGGCGAGACCGAAGATGTCATGAGCCAGCTCGAACAGGCTGCCACCCAGACGATCATGGCGGCCCAGGGCACACCCATGACCCCACCCACCACGCCTCTGGTAGATGCCACGGCGGTTTCCCCACAGGAGACCCCGTCGGCGCAAGCCACCAGCGACGTCCAGCTCCCGGCAGTGCCGGTCGAATCGGCTGCGACAGCCACACCGGTCCCGCTGCCCTCCCCCACACCTGGGATCCCGTCCTCCTGGACCTTACAGAAAGGGGAGCACCCATACTGCATCGCCCGCCGGTTCAATGTCAACCCCCAAGAACTTCTGAGCTTGAACGGGTTGAGCGCCAATTCATTTTTCTATGGCGGCATGGTGCTGAAGATCCCCCAGACCGGTAACCCCTTCCCGGCAAACCGCTCCCTGCGGGCACACCCGACCAATTTCACAATCTCCTCCGGTGATACGATCTACTCCGTTGCCTGCGTGTTTGGCGCTGTAGACCCCTACGCCATCGCGGCTGCGAACGGTATTTCATCGCCTTATACCCTGACAGCGGGACAGAGCATCTATATCCCGTAGCACACAGACTTACATTCGAGACCCGATCAGGAGTAGCCTGAACTCCCCCAACCGGCTACTCCTGAATTATTTAGAAGCTATCTCAATTAGAAGTTACGCAGTTTGGAAAAAATGTTAGTGCGTATTGCACGCATTTATGAGGAAAGGCGGAGCGATGACATTCGAAACGCTCTCATCTAAAACGCTCTACCAGGGCAAGGTCTTCGACCTGCACCAGGAGCAGGTGCGCATGCCGAACGGCAAGACAGCCCGGCTTGATATTATCGAACACCCGCCATCGGTCACCGTGCTGCCGCTGGATGACGAAGGCTATATCTGGTTCATCCGCCAGTACCGGCACGCCGCAGGGGTGGAAATACTGGAGCTACCTGCGGGTGTGGTTGAAAGCGGGGAGGATCCGGAGACCTGCGCCCGGCGCGAGATCAGAGAGGAGACCGGCATGTCCGCCGCCTCAATCCAACTTTTGGGCGAGTTCTTCCTGGTGCCGGGGTATTCGTCTGAATATATGTACGTGTACCTGGTGAGGGAGCTGAAGCCCGACCCGCTGCCCGGCGATGAGGACGAGTTCATCACGGTCGAGCGCATCCCGGTCGAGGCAGCCTACCGGATGGCGGAGGCGGGGGAGCTCCGCGACGCCAAATCGATCGCCGCCTTACTGCTTGCCGCGCCGCACCTCAAGTAGCGCTCTCATACTTAACGCTGATACGCACTTAAAGATGAAATTTGGGGTGTTCGGGCGGGCTGCGCCCGAACACCCCAATCTTTTCAACACTCTGTAGATCAGTTTTAGTCTATTGGAGGTGGGGCTGGTCTGCGCCCAGGGATGGCTCGGCGCCCGGCACCTGGCCCCGCCGCCGGGGTGAGTTGCGTCCGGCCTCCGGGTGCAGCAAGGCATTCAGCCACTTTACGGCCCGCATATCATACTCCCGCCGCCCGCACATGTCGCAGACCCAGGCGGGGAAGTTCGGTACGGTGACCAGTTCTTCGTTCAGCCAGGTGAAGTAAGTGATATGCTGCAGGTAGAACACACCCGTCTGGCATTCCGGGCAAGGGGCTATAGCTGTTTTCAAGTCACGGGAGCGTTCTTTTGGCATGGCTGAACATATTATACGCCAATATTTCCTCTAAAAACGGTTAAGAATCATGCCATCCCTGACAATCCTGTGGGTTTTGTCACAATTAACGGGACAGGTCAGCAGCCTATAACCAAAACGAGAACATTATGGTATATTGGGTTTGCATGACCGGCATGCATGCCGGAAGAGCTTACCGGAAAAGGACAACCAATGGGAGCAAAAAACGAACGCAACCCCGGAACGCCGCTCGATCTGGACTGGGTGTACGGCGCTCGGGTAAACCGCAGCGCGGTCGAACGCCGCACCGCAACCCTCCCGAAACGGCGCACGGTGAAGAAAGAATGGCAGGCTGCCTGGCTGCTGCGGGCGATCACCTGCATCGATCTGACCACCCTGGCCGGTGATGATACGCCCGGCAAAGTCAGGCGCCTGTGCGCAAAAGCCCGGCATCCGCTGCGCCCGGACATGCTGGCAGACCTGGGATTCGAAGATGGCTCGATCACCGTCGGTGCGGTGTGCGTTTACCCCAGCCGGGTGAAGGAGGCTGTCGAAGCGCTGCGAGGTACGGATATCCCGGTCGCATCGGTGGCAACCGGTTTCCCGGATGGGCAGACGCCGATCCCCCAGCGCATCGCAGAGATCGAGCAGGCTATCGAGGCCGGGGCGCGCGAGATCGATATCGTCATCACCCGCACCCACGTCCTGACCGGGAACTGGCAGGCGCTTTACGATGAGGTCAGGCTGTTCCGGGAGACTTGCGGCGAGGCCGCCCATATGAAGACCATCCTCGGCACCGGCGATCTGGCCACCCTGAAACAGGTCTACCAGGCCAGCCTGGTGGCGATGATGGCCGGCTCGGATTTCATCAAGACATCCACCGGAAAAGAGAGCGTCAATGCCACGCTGGAATTCGGCCTGGTGATGACGCGTGCCATCCGCGAGTACCACGGTCGCACCGGCTATAAAGTCGGCTTCAAGCCAGCCGGCGGGATCAGCAAGGCCAAGCAGGCGCTCGCCTGGCAGGCGCTGATGAAAGAGGAGCTGGGCGACGAATGGCTGCATCCCGATTTATTCCGCTTCGGCGCCAGCAGCCTGCTGACCGACCTTGAGCGCCAGCTCTACCACTTCATCACCGGTCATTACGCCGCCCGGCACCATATGCCGATGGGATGAGGGCAGGATTGGAGATCATCATGAGCGTATTAGAAGCTTTCGAGACCCTGGAATATGGACCGGCGCCCGAATCGCCGGCAGCAGCCAATGCCTGGCTGGACGATCACGGCCGCAAATTCGGCTTGTTTATCAATAACGAATGGCATGCCCCCGAAGGCACTGACTTCTACCCCAGCTACAATCCGGGCACCGGCGATCTGCTGGCTGAGACGGTACAGGCCGGGCAGGTGGAGGTCGATGCAGCGGTGGCGGCAGCCCGCCAGGCGTTCGGCAGCTGGAAGCGATACTCCGGGGATGGTGCGGGCGCGCTACCTGTACGCCATCGCCCGCAATATCCAGAAGCACCACCGCCTGCTGGCTGTGCTCGAATCGATGGACAACGGCAAACCGATCCGCGAATCGCGCGACATCGATGTGCCCCTGCTGGCGCGCCATTTCTACTACCACGCCGGCTGGGCGCAGCTCATGCAGACCGAGCTGGAAGATTACCATCCGGTGGGCGTGATCGGGCAGATCATCCCCTGGAACTTCCCCCTGCTGATGCTGGCCTGGAAGATCGCCCCGGCCATCGCTATGGGCAATACAGTCGTGCTCAAGCCCGCTTCCTACACCCGGCTGACCGCGCTGCTCTTCGCCGAGGTGGTCGCCGAGGCCGGGCTGCCGCCGGGCGTGATCAACGTGATCACCGGCAGCAGCAAAGCCGGCTCGATGATCGTCACCCACCCGGACGTCGACAAGATCGCTTTCACCGGGTCGACCGATGTGGGGCGCATCCTGCGCAGGCAGACCGCCGGGTCCGGGAAGAAGCTCTCCCTGGAGCTGGGCGGCAAATCGCCGTTCATCGTCTTCGAGGACGCTGATCTCGACAGCGCCGTAGAAGGGGTGGTAGACGCCATCTGGTTCAACCAGGGTCAGGTGTGCTGCGCCGGCTCGCGCTTATTGGTGCAGGAGAACATCTCCGACCGTTTCTTGGAGAAGCTAAAAGTGCGCATGGGTCACCTGAGGGTCGGCGATCCGCTCGACAAGTGCATCGATATCGGCGCCATCGTCGACCAGACGCAGTGGGACACGGTAGATGCCTGGGTGAAGACCGGCCGACAGGAAGGCGGAGAAGTATTTCAGCCGAATATCAAACTGCCCGAAGTGGGACTGTTCTACCCACCGACGCTGATCTGCAACCTGGAGCCCGCTGCACAGGTTGTGCAGGAGGAGATCTTCGGTCCGGTGCTGGTCTCGCTGACATTCCGCACGCCGGAGGAGGCGATTGCCCTGGCGAACAATACCCGCTACGGCCTGGCTGCCAGCGTGTGGAGCGATAATATCAACCTGGCTCTGGATGTCGCCAGTAAGATCAAAGCCGGGACGCTGTGGGTCAACAGCACCAACCTGTTCGATGCCGCCTCCGGTTTTGGCGGCTACCGCGAGAGCGGTTTCGGCAGGGAAGGCGGCCGGGAAGGCTTGTTCGAATACCTGCGCCCCGCCTGGCAGGAACGGCCGCGCCCAGACATGGACGAAGAGAGCATGCGGAAACCCGGCTGGGGTGCCAGCACGCCCGCCCGCCCGATGCTGCCCGGCAAAGATGGCGCCAACGGAAAAGAGACAATGCGCGTCGACCGCACCCCGAAGATGTATATCGGCGGCAAGCAGGTGCGCCCGGATGGAAATTACACCAGAGCGGTCCTGGGGCGCAAAGGCGAGCTGGTCGGACAGGTCGGGGATGGCAACCGCAAGGATATCCGTGATGCGGTCGAAGCCGCCCACGCCGCCCACACCGCCAAACCCGGCTGGGCCATGCGCCACGGGTACAACCGCTCCCAGATCCTGTTCTTCATCGCCGAGAACCTGGCCGCACGCAGCGCAGAGTTCGCCAAACGGATCAGCCTGATTCCCGGGCGCTCAGCCCGCTCAGCCCAGGCGGAGGTCGAGGCGGCCATCGAGCGGCTGTTCACCTATGCTGCCTGGGCGGATAAATACGGCGGCAGCGTGCAGGAGACCACCCTGCACGGCATCACCGTCGGGAGTCAACGAGCCGGTGGGGGTGATTGGGATCGCCTGCCCGGATGAATACCCGCTGCTGGGGTTTGTCTCTTTGATGGCGCCGGCCATTGCCCGCGGCAATACGGTGGTGATGATCCCCAGCGAGAAGTTCCCGCTCAGCGCGACCGATTTCTACCAGGTGCTGGATACCTCAGACGTGCCCCCAGGCGTGGTGAACATCGTCACCGGCGATCGCGACCACCTGACGAAAACCCTGATCCAGCATGAAGATGTGGATGCGGTGTGGTATTTTGGTGAACGCACGCGGCAGCTACCATGTCGAGTACGAATCGGCTGCCAATATGAAGCGCACCTGGGTCAGCTACGGCATGCGGCGCGACTGGATCGATGCCGAACAGGGCGCCGGGCACGAGTTCTTGCACGAAGCAACACAGGTGAAGAATATCTGGGTGCCTACCGGGGAGTGAACGGATAATGCTCCACTAACCCCCAGCCGCTGACCGGCCAGTAAACGAGCAGGGCTTTTCCAACCAAGAACTCCAGCGCTACCGGACCCCAGTTATGCGAATCGGACGAGTTGTTGCGGTTGTCGCCCATCACGAACAGGTGCCCTTCCGGCACCTGCCAGCTTCCGCTGTATGCCGGTGGCTGCAGGATGTAAGGCTCGTCGAGAGCCTCGCCGTTCACCTGCACCTCCCCATCTGAGACAACAACTTTATCCCCTGGCAGCCCGATCACCCGCTTGATATACTCCTGCTGCGGGTCGCCGCGGGAAGCGGAATACGATCACATCACCGCGCCCGGGGGAGCCAAATTTATACGCCAATTTATTGACGATCACGAACTCACCGCTGTGCAGGTTCGGCTCCATACTGAAGCCGTCCACCCGGATGCGCGCTGAAACCGCATTGATAGCCAGGAACAGCACTGCTGAGATGAACAGCGTCTCCAGGATATCCAGGAGGATGCGTTTGAAACCAGCTCCGCCCGCTTTCGATCCTGCACTTTCGGGCAGGGATTCTCTGGATGGGAGCTTTCGACGTCTCGATCGAAATCGTGGCTCATCGGTTATGGTATGGATGGTAAGCGGGGCAGGCTATTTCCTGGCTTTTAGCACCAGCCGGATCGGGGTGCCCAGGAAGGCATGCTGCTCGCGGATGCGGTTCTCCAGGAAGCGCAGGTATGAGAAATGGGCTAACTTGGGGTCGTTGACATACAGCATAAAAGTCGGAGGGTCGCTGCGCACCTGCGTGCCGTAGTAGATCTTGAACTGCCTGCCGGCATGCGTCGGACCCGGCTGCATGCTCTGGGCGCGCTGCAATACCTGATTAAGCTGCGCGGTCGGCAGGTGCAGCAGGCGCTCTTCCTGCACCCGCAGCGCCGCCGGTATCACCTGGTCCACCCGCTGCCCGGTTTTGGCGGAGATGAACAGGATAGGGACGTAATCCATGAAGTTCAGCTCCTGGCGCACCAGACGGGTGACCTCCTGCATGGTATGGGAGTCCTTCTCGATCGCATCCCATTTGTTGACCACTACCACGGTGCTCTTCCAGGCTTCCAGGATGTAGCCGGCAATATGGGCGTCCTGTGCGGTCATACCGCCGGTGGCGTCCACTACCAGCAGGCTGACATCAGACCGTTCGATGGCATCCAACGAGCGGATGACGCTGTATTTTTCGACCCCGGGCGCGATCCGGCCTCTGCGCCGGATCCCGGCAGTGTCGATCAAGGTGATCTCTACGCCATCATATTCCAGGTAAGTATCCACCGCGTCGCGGGTTGTGCCGGGGATCGGGCTGACAATCGCACGCTCCTCACCCAGGATGCGGTTCAGCAGGCTGGACTTGCCCACATTCGGCTTGCCAACAATGGCGATCTTGACCGATTCGTCCTCCTCTTCCTCCTCACCTGAGTAGGGGAAGCTGGCAATGACGGCGTCCAGCAGGTCGCCGGTGCCTGTCCCGTGCAGGGCTGAGATCGCGTACGGCTCGCCCAGCCCCAGCTCGTAGAACTGCAGCGCTTCCATGCGCCGGGTGGGGCTGTCGGCTTTGTTCACCACCAGCAAGACCGGCGGATAGCGCTCGCCATCGCGCACTTCCTGGTGGCGGCGCAGGATGTCAGCCACCGCCTGGTCGGCGGGCGTGATGCCGCCCTCAACATCGGTGACCAGCAAGACCACATCCGCCTCCTGAATGGCGATCTCAGCCTGAGCCCGGATCTGGTCGATGAAATCTGCCGAACCGATGGAGAGCGGCTTCTGGCTGCCGCCCGGGCCAGCCTGGGTAGGGTCGATCCCGCCGGTGTCCACGATCGTGAATGTCACCCCGCCCCACAGCCCTTCAGCCAGCAGGCGGTCGCGGGTGGTGCCGGGGATGTCGTCGACAACCGCCAGGCGTTCCTCTGCCAGGCGATTGAAGAGCGTGCTCTTGCCAACATTGGGACGCCCAACCAGGGCGACCACCGGTTTCAGCATATTGTCTCCATCAAGGGGTGGGGGATGGCGTGGGCGTGGATCCAGGGGTAGGGGTGCCGCCGGTGCCGGTTGGGGTAAGCGTAGCCCCGGTAGGGGTCGGCGTCGGGGTGGGCGGGCGGATGATGGTCGCGGCAACCGTTTCCGGCTGGATGAAGATCACCCGCACCTGGCTGGGCAGCAGGTCCACGATTGGGGTGACCTGGTAGACGCCCGGCTCCATACCGTTCAGGTTTGCCACCAACCGTATTTCAGCCGGTTTCAGATTGTTCAAGATCGGCAGAGGGCCAGCAAGCAGCAGGTCAACACTCTCCGGGATGAATGAGGCTTCCATATCGGGCGGCAGCCCGATAGCCTCGATTGGCAGGCTGATCGGCAGCGTGCCTTCCTGGGCAGCAATACTCAGGCGCACAAGTACGCTCTCCTCCCCGACCAGGGTGATCCCTTCCGGCAAATTCAAGCTGGCACGGATGTCGACATCATCTCGCAGACCGGTCAGGTCAATCGGGTTGGTCTCCACAAAACCGGGCAGCTCGTTCACGAGCTGCGGGTCGGTCGAGAATACGGTCACATTTGGCGGTGATACCGAGATATTGGTCAGCCAGTAGCCATCCGCCGGCTCGCCCGTAGTCTCCACTTTGACGACCACATTGCGGTAGCCGCCTAATAAATTGACCGGCTGGCTGGCACGGACGGTCTGCGGCGACAATGTGATCCCGCGCACCGCACTTCCGTTGCCGTCCAGGGCCTGCACCTGCACATCCCGGCTGATACTTGGTATTGGCGCCATTCACATCCAGCGTGGCTGTTAACTGGGACACCTGATCCACCAGCGATTCGGGACCAGATACTGCAACTTGCGGTGGATCGGTGCTGGGTACTCCCAGGCTGTAGCCCAATGCCGGGTCACCGGTAACAGACAGGCTCACCTCTAATTCGCTGGTCTTCGACGGTTCCAGCAGCACGACCACTTCCGCCGGGTCAACGCTGATGATCTGCGCAGGAGAGATCTGCACCTGTGTTTTGACCGGCACCACATGCTCACCTTTACCTAGACCGGAGAGGTCGATCCAGGCGCGGATCAATTCTGGGTCTTCGGTCAATTGGGTCCAGATCGATTGTGGAGCGTTCAGCGTGATGCGCACATTGCTGGGTATTGTCTCCAGCTGCAGCATGGAATCATCCTGACCAACCACTTCCAGGGTCACCGGACGCGGGTAAACGCTCTCCTGGTTTGGATCGACCGCGATAATGGCAGCAACCCAGACCACAACCGCCATGAAGAAGGCCAGGATCAGGTTGCCCACATTGCGGCTGAACCAGCGGATGAGCCGGACGACCATCTAATCACCCTCCCGGGCAGGTTTGCTCTGGGGTGTGAACAGGCGCTCCAGCCACCCAGCGAACCCACGCCGGCTCTCTCCGGCGCGGAAAAAGGTGCGCAGGATGTTCTCCAGCCGCTCGATATCCAGCCGGCGGATCATCCGCCCGCCGTGCACGACCGAGATAGAGCCGGTCTCTTCGGATACCACCACCGCCACTGCGTCGGTGACCTCGGAGATACCCAAAGCCGCGCGGTGGCGCAGCCCCATCTGCCGTTCAGGCGAAGATGCAAGTACACCACTGGAAGACAGCGGCATGACACACGAAGCCGCTACCAGCACATCTCCTGAGATAATCACTGCACCGTCATGCAGGGGTGTATTGGGGTAAAACACCTGCAGCAGGATCTCAGCCGAGACTTTTGCATCTAAAGGCACCCCGGTGCGCATGTATTCATCCAGGCTATCCTGGCGCTGCAGGACAATCAGCGCCCCGTGCTTCCGATCCGACAGGCGAGCCGATGCGCTGACCACTGAGGTGATCGAATTCGCGCGCTTCCGCGCTCGCACGGTCGGAGGGCACCAGTGTGCCAGCACGACCCAGGCGCTCCAGGGTACGGCGTATCTCTGGTGCAAAGATTACCGGTATGGCTAACAGCAGAGCCGGCAAGGTATTCGATACCAGCCAGGAGAAGGCCGGCAGCACTTCTAATGTGGTCAACAGGCTGATCAACACGATCAAGAAAAAGACCCCGCGCAGCAGAACTGCTGCCTGGGTGTCCCTTAACAGCATCAGGATGCCGAAGAAAATCAGCGTAACCAGCGCCAGGTCAACCAGATCCAACCAATCCAGGCGCTCGAAGATGAAGACCAGGTTTGTGATCAGGTTGTTGATCAGGTTGATGATTAAATCCACCACCGGATAACTCGAAGCTCCACAAAATGCTCACATTACACGAGCAGTATTATAAAACCGCCCCGCTCAGGGCAGCTTTCCAGACTAATCCAGGTATTTTCAGACCGCTCACTCACCCTCCAGGCAGACCACCGACCGGGATAGAACCGGCTGCCTGGCTGGTCATTTACACCGGTCTGAGCACACGGTCCTTCCGCAGCTGTTTGAACAGCATCACCGAGCCATCCGGCATGGACTCAGAGCCGCTTCCTGCCAGGCTCGTACGCCAAGGCTGGTGATGGAGCGCATCTGGTAGCCCAGGGCATTCCAGATGGCATACTGGCGCGCCAGACGTAGGCGGGAGAAACAATAAGGAGACTTCACATTGCAGCTCGCGCGACGCACGTTCGATCTCCCCTACCAGGACCTGTATGCCCTCCGCAAAAGGTACTTGAGACTCCAGGTAGACCTCGTCTGTGCGAGCCACGAGGTTCTCAACCTGCCATCCCGCCAGCCCTACCAGGTGCCCACCGATCCTCAGCAGCAAGAACGCCTTCTCTCCGAATGCAGCCATGACATCATCGTAAGTTACCAGCTGCTTCCCGTCGTTCATGTGGTTGATGAATGATGCGATCTCGTCCGTCTGGCGCGGCCGTGCCCGCTGGACAGCCATTTCACCTTTGATTGTCTGCACGGCGTGCAGCGGGCTGACATCTACAACCGGGAAGAGCTTCTGCCAGGCAGCCAACACCTGCTGCCAGGTATCCTCGAAGCCTGTTATTGTTGCCGATCAGGACATCAGCCACGTCCACCTTGATCTTCTGGTCGGGCTGGGCCATGATGCGCTGGCGGGCAGCCACCTCGCTCATATTGCGTTTGTACATCAAACGAGCGAGCTGGACTTCCTGTGTCGAATGAACGACCCACAGGGTATCGCATCTCTCACGCAGCCCGGATTCGATCAGCTTGATCGCTTCCAGAACGACCACTTCTTGCTTTGACCGCCGTACCAGCAGGTCGATCGCCTGCCCGACCAGCGGGTGGACGATGGACTTCCAGCTGATCCAGAGCTGAAGGATCGGAGAAGACCACCTTCGCCAGCCTGCCACGGTCGATCTGTCCGTCCGCTCCCAGGACCCAGTTGCCAAAGGCGTTCACGACCGGGCGGTAGCCCGGCGCTCCCTGTGCAATCGCCCGGTGACCCAGCGCATCCGCGTCGATACCGTATGCACCCAGGTGTTCCAACATCCTGCGCACAACGCTCTTGCCGGTGGCGATATTGCCGCTCAAGCCGATGACGTATTTACCGGGCCAGGCGCTCATCCAATCTCCAGGTGCAAGTAACAGTCCACAGCACCATTTTAGCCTTAGGGTGGCAGAATGTCAAAGGTACCTGTCAAAATAGAAATGTCCAACGGAGTTTTGTTGGACATTTCAGTTCATCTTGTGTTGATCCACTTATCTCAAGTTCAAAGTGAGTTTTCTGCAAAATGGCAGGCCACCCAGTGGTTGGGCTTGATCTCACGGTACTCTGGCTCTTCTGCAAAGCAGCGCTCCTCTGCATACGGGCAGCGTGTGTTGAAATTGCACCCTACCGGCGGATTGGATGAGCTGGGCAGGTCTCCCTCCAGGATAACGCGCTGCCGGTTCTCGACCACATCCGGGTCAGGGACCGGTACTGCCGACATCAACGCCTGGGTGTATGGGTGCAGCGGTCGCAGGGAGATTTCGTTGCGGTCGGCCAGCTCGAAGATCTTACCCAGGTACATCACCGCCATCCGGTCGCTGATATGACGAACCATGCTCAGGTCATGTGCGATGAACAGGTAGGTCAGCCCCAGCTTGTGCTGCAGCTCCTCCAGCAGGTTCACCACCTGGGCCTGGATGGAGACATCCAGTGATGAGATCGGCTCATCGCATACCACCAGGTCGGGATTTACCGCCAGGGCGCGGGCGATGCCGATGCGCTGCCTCTGCCCGCCCGAGAACTCATGCGGGTAGCGGTTGACGAACTCCGGGTTGAGACCGACCATCTGCAGCAGATCATCGATCCTTTCCCGCTTCTCTTTTCCGGAGGCGACTTTGTGTACTTCGATCGGCGCGGCGATGATCGAGCCGACCGTCATGCGCGGGTTCAGCGATGCATACGGGTCCTGGAAGATCATCTGCATGCGCTGGCGCATGCTGCGCATATCGCTCTCGTTGATGGCGGTGATATCCCGCCCATCGAAGATGATCTCCCCGTCCGTCGGCTGGTACAGCCTGAGCATCGTGCGACCGACAGTAGTCTTACCGCTGCCGGTCTCGCCCACCAGTCCCAGAGTCTCGCCTTTATAGATGTCGAAGCTGACCCCATCGACTGCTTTGACATCACCGACGCGCTGCTGGAAAATCGCCCCGCTGTAAATGGGGAAATATTTTTTAAGATTACGTACTTGGACCAGTGAAGTCTGTCTCTCGTCCATCACGCCGCCCCTTTCATGATCTCTTCCCAACGCCAGCAGGCGACGAGATGGCTCTCGCTCTCAGCCGCCTCCAGCGGCGGGTTCTCCGCCCAACAGCGGTCGGCGGCATACGGGCAGCGGTAGGCAAACGGGCAAACCTGCGGCAGGTCGATCAGATCAGGGGGCAGCCCGGGGATGGAGACCAGCTTGGTCCCGGGCGCTTCGTCGATCCTGGGCAGCGACCCCAATAAGCCCAGGGTGTACGGGTGACGTGTACGCTTGAAGATATCTCTCACCGTGCCGCGTTCGATGATATAACCGGCGTACATCACATTGACCTTCTGCGCCAGCTCGGCGACGATGCCCAAATCGTGGGTGATCCACATCACCGCCATACCCAGATCATTCTTGAGGCGCTTGACCAGGTCCACGATCTGTGCCTGTATGGTCACATCCAGAGCGGTGGTCGGTTCATCTGCGATCAGCAGCTTTGGGCTGCAGGAAAGCCCCATGGCGATCATCGCCCGCTGGCGCATGCCGCCCGAAAATTGGTGCGGGTAGTCGTTCAGGCGCCTGTCTGCCTCCGGGATGCCGACCAGGGTCAGCAGCTCTGCGCTGCGCTCGCGGGCCTGCTTCTGGTCCATGCGCTGGTGCAGCATCAGAGCTTCCATGATCTGGAAGCCAACCGTGTAGACGGGGTTGAGCGAGGTCATCGGGTCCTGAAAGACCATGGCGATCTCAGCGCCTCGGATCAGGCGCATCTCATGGTCACTGAGCTTCAATATCTCCCGCCCATCGAAGCGGATCTCCCCATCGGTTATCTTGCCTGGCGGGTCGGGGATCAGGCGCATGATCGAGAGCGCATGCACGCTCTTGCCGCAGCCGCTCTCCCCCACCACCCCCAATACCTCCCCTTCTTCCATATTGTAGGATACCCCGTTGACTGCGTGGACAACTCCCTCGTCCGTGAAGAAACGGGTTTTCAGGTTATTAACTTCCAGCAGATAATCCATATTGCTCCGAGGCGTCCGACCGCTGCTGGACGCGTTTATTGAGATTAATGATAGAACTTACGCAGTTGAGGAGAGGATTGGTGATTGCCGGCAGGCTCATATACGCAGCTTCGGGTCCAGGGCATCCCGCAAGCCATCGCCCAGCAGGTTGAACCCCAACACGCATAGCATGATGGCGACCCCGGGGAAGACCACAGCCCACCAGGCACCGCTGGTCAGGTAGCGGTAGCTATCTCCCAGCATGGCTCCCCACTCCGGTTCGGGTGGGATGGCGCCCAGGCCGAGGAAACCCAACGCGGCTGCCGAGAGGATGGCGCTTGCCAGCCCCATGGTGGTCTGCACGATCAGAGGAGACATGATATTGGGCAGGACGTGGCGGGTCATGATGCGCCCATGCCCTTCGCCGGTTGATTCCGCCGCCAGGATGTATTCCTTCTGCATCACGGACAGCACGCTGGAGCGTGCCAGGCGGGCATACACCGGGATACCGACGACACCGATGGCGATCATGCCTTTCTCCAGTCCTGGGCCGAGGAAGGCGACGATGGCGATCGCTAACAGATAGCTCGGGAAGGATAGGATGATGTCCATGGCGCGCATGATGGTGCTGGATAAAAAGCTGCCCTTCAATGCCATGCCCAATACCAACCCGATCAGCGCGCCTAAAATCGCACATGCCAGGGCGATATAAATGCCGCCTGTAACGATGGCAGCCCCGCCGATCAGAAACCCGATCCCGGCGAAGATCAGCATGCGCGTCGATTTGTTCGCAATGCGCATACCGAAGGCAGCCGCGAGCACACCGAACAGGAAGAATGCCGCTGCCAGCAACCACACCTCCGCGATCCAGGCCGGCAGCAGACCCAGGAAGAACCCGATCAGGCCGTACATGAAGATATCCTCAGGGACGGATGTCGATGTGCCCTCGAAAAAGCCCGCCAATATGCCCAGAACGACACCGATCGAGAGCGAGATCCCCACCGCGACAAGCCCCACCCGCAGGGAGTTCCAGCCGCCGTGTACCACCCGGCGGAAGATGTCCCGTCCCAGCTTATCCGTCCCAAACGGGTGCACAGAGGGCACATCTTCATTCGGTATCAGGGTCGGTGGTTTGAGCTTTAGCGAATAATCGAGATCGGTCTTGGGGTCATATTCCCAGAAGAAGTGTGCAAACACGCTGGAAAAAACGAACAAGGCCACAACCAGCATGCCTGCCCTGGCTGTATTGCTGGATATCAGCCTGCGCCAGGCGTCGTACCACATCGAGCGGTGCTCGCGCAGGGCAAAATCTGCCACACCGATCTCTTTGGGCGTAATCTCAGCCATAAAGCACCTCAATCATAATGAATCCTCGGGTCAAGGAATGCGTAAGAGATATCAACCAGTAAATTGAAGAATACGAAAATAACTGCGATCAGCAGCGTGCCGCCCTGGACGATCGGATAATCACGCCCAAGGATGGCGTCGTAGATCCACTTGCCGATGCCGGGCCAGGCGAAGATGGTCTCGGTTAGGACCGCACCTGCCATCAGGATGCCGGTCTGCAGCCCGATAACGGTGACAACCGGCAGGAAGGCGTTCTTGAGGGCGTGGCGGAAGAGCACCACCCGCTCGACCAGCCCTTTGGCATGCGCAGTGCGGATGTAATCCTCCTGGAGCACATCCAGCATGCTGGAGCGGGTCATGCGGGCGATGATCGCCATCGGTATGGTCGCCAGGGCAATGGCTGGCATGATGATGTGCTCAAGCGCATCTACAAAGGCTTCCATATTGCCGGTGATCAGGCTGTCCACCAGCAGCAGATTGGTGATCGACTGGACTTCGATGCCGGAGCTGAGACGTCCACCGGTCGGCAGCCACTGCAAGAACACAGCAAACAGCATGATCAGCATCAGACCCAGCCAGAAGATCGGCATCGAGACTCCGATCAGAGAGCCCACCATGCTGACCCCGTCCAGCACGGAATTGCGACGGGCGGCGGAAGCGATCCCTACCGGCAGACCGACAACGATGGCAATCAACATCGCCAATAATGCCAGCTCGACAGTCGCCGGGAAACGCAGGGCAAGGGTTTCAGCCACCGGGATGCGGCGGTGGATCGAGTTGCCCAGGTCAAGGCGCACCAATCTGCCCAAAAAACGGAAATACTGGCTGTCAAAAAATCCAGCGAGATCCCCTTCCGCCAGAGCTTCGCGGTCGAGGAATAAAGGTCGATTTAGACCCAGCTGCTCGCGAATGCGCGCCACGTTTTCCTCAGCGGCGTGCTCGCCCAGCATGGCAACCGCCGGGTCGCCCGGGATAAGGCGCTGGAACATGAAGATGACGAAAGTCACACCGATCAGAGTCGGGATGACGGATACCAAGCGGCGCAAGATATATCTTGACACGCTTACCTCCACATCTAGGAAACAGGGGGCGGAATTTCATCCGCCCCCCGTGTAAACGTGACGATCAGTGATCAGGCGAACTGGGTGTAACCAGTTTCGCCAAAAAACTACGGGGCAAGCTCTACGAATTCGTAGTAATCAGCCCCTACCGGCTGCGGGATATAACCGCTCACCTTTGTGGAGAAGATCAAAGGCGTGTTATTATGACCCAGCCAGACGCGCGTGACATCATCATGCATGATTTGCTCTGCCTGCTGGTACATCGGCTCTCGGTTTTCTTGCCCTACTGTGATCTGTGCTTTGGTGAGGAGCTCGGCGAGTTCCGCATTCTGGTACCAACCTTCGCGCATGATGGGCTCTGTGCCACCACCGAAGAAGTAACCGGTGAAGTTATCCGGGTCACCGTTATCACCGCCCCAGCCGAGCTGGTACAGGCCGACCAGACGCCCTTCACGGCGTGAGCCCAAGTAGGTTGGCCAATCGCCTTCCAGGTACAGCTCGACATTGAAGCCAGCATTGGTCAGGTCGGCTGCCATGGCTTCAGCAATCTCCTTGGGAGCCGGGAAGTAGAAGCGAGTCACAGGCATGTAGTACAGCCGCAGCGGGATCTTCTCGCCGGCGGTGAAGACCACGTTGCCATCCGCATCAGCGATATCTTCAGCAACGGTCACTTCGCTCAAGCCATCCGGGAACCCAGCCTCTGCCAGTAGCTGGCGGGAGAGCTCCGGATCGTAGGTCCAATCTTCGATCGCATCGTTGCGACCCCACATAAGAGGCGGGAGGAAATTGGTGGCCACGGAACCATATTTTCCAAAGAAGTTCTCAATCAGACCTTCCTTGTTGATGGCATGGGCTATCGCCTTCCGGACACGGATATCCTGGAATTCTTCCAGCTTATAGTTGAAAGCTAGGTAGGATGAGTTTAGCGCCGGGCGAGTCTCGATATAAAGATCGGGGTCGCTTTCAGCTGTTATCAAATCCTCAATCACGGCCTGCTCGAGGGCGTGAATGTCGCCGGCTTTCAGCGCCAGGAAGCGCGCTGAGTCATCCGGGATCACCCGCCAGATGATCTGGTCGATCTTGGGGCGCCCACCCCAATAACCGTCGTAGGCTTCCACGGTGATATGGTCGCCTTCGACCCACTCCACGAACTTGAACGGACCGGTGCCCACGCAACCTGCGCTGGGGGTGCCGTAGTTCTCGCCAGCCGCTTCAAGCCCAGCCGGGCTGGAGATGGCAAAAATATCCATCGCCAGATTGGCCAGGAAAGGTGCCTGCGGAGCGCTGAGATTGAACTTTACAGTGTAATCATCCAGGGCTTCAACAGATGTGATGATGCTGGCATCATCAAAACCCCCAAACTGCGCCTCGTAGTATTCAAACACCTGGCTCTCAAAGTGCAGGGGGTTATCGGTGAAGCGCCAGCGCTCGAAGTTGAATACTACCGCGTCAGCGTTGAAATCGGTGCCATCGTGGAACTTGACGCCCTCGCGCAGCTTGCAGGTCCACTCGGTGCCACCCTCATTCGGCTCGCACGACTCTGCCAGCGCGGGGACTGGTACGGTTGTGCCATGCTCGTATTGGTAGAGCGGCTCCAGGCACTGCCCAGTGACGCGGAAGCTCTCACCATCGGTGACGATGGCGGGGTCAAGCTGGACCGAGTTGCCGCCGCGGCCAAAGATGAATGTCACCGGCTCCATGGCCTCTTCGGTCGGTGCCGGTTCATCAGTCGGCGCCGCGGCCTCGGTAGGCGGTGCTTCTGTCTCCGCCGGGGCTGCCGGTGCTTCGGTCTCTGCCGGAGCTGCCGGGGCTTCGGTCGGCGTCGCCTGCGGCGCGCAGGCTGCCAGGACCATACTGAGCAGGATGATCACTGCTCCCAGGGTGTAGAACATCTTGCGATTTATGCTTCTTCCTCCTAACTAGTGTATGTATAAACGGATTGGCTTACTATGGATTACTCTTTTAAGCTGGCGAGGGTTCACCTCCTTATATATAGAAAGAGCAGTGTGCCAGGACGTGGCCACACACACCGGCCCCTATGCTGACCGAGCAGTAACAAATTTATTATACGCTATGAACAGTAATTGTCAATCTGAATTGCTGACCATTGGACACAACCGAGACTGCTTCGCACAGACCGCTCGCAGAGACATGTCGCTTAGAATTGATTTGCGTGGAGCGCAGTTGAGTTGCTCGCTATTACCGCATTTAACGCTGCACAGCCGGTTACTTTGCCCGATTGTTGCCTATAAAAGATGGATTTTGTCGTATTATATACATGACACCTGACACTTTGCCATGCTGCATCCGCCAGGGTATACTTGAAAGGCAATCATTCAAATTGGAGGCATACGATGGCCCACAAAGAATGGCAAGTGATCAAGGTGCGTTATTGCGACCATGCCGGCGAGGAGGTCTCATTGGAAGCCGAGCTGATCTTCCCCTCCGACCTGCTCCCCGACCAACAGCCCAGGGTGGTAGCACACCGCTGCTCGCGGGCGATCTCCTGCAATCTGGATGGTCGGGCCAGCTGTGTCTGGGCAGGCACAAATCCCGCCTTCGACCCGTTCACAGAAAATTTATAGCTGCCGACCTCCCTCCCTGAATTAGATCACACCTAATTTCTTCCCCACCTGCGCAAAAGCCTGCAGACCCTGCTCAAGATCATCTTTTTCATGAGCAGCCGAGATCATCACCCGGATGCGGGCTTTGCCGCGCGGCACGGTGGGGAAGCCGATCGCCATGGCAAAGACACCGTTCTCGAACAGCTGGCGGCTGAACTGCTGCGCCATGGGCGCTTCTCCCAGCATCACCGGTGTGATGGGTGTCGTGCTCCGACCGGTGTCGAAGCCCAGGTTACCCATCTCGGCTTTGAAGAAGCGGGTGTTCTCCCACAACTTATCCACCAGCTCGGTGGACTCTTCCAGGATATCCAAGGCCGCAATGCAGGCGGCAGCATCCGGAACGGTCATAGCAGATGAGAAAAGGAAGGGACGGCCGCGCTGGCGCAACCATTCAACAACCAGCGGGTTGCCCGCCACCACCCCTCCAACCACGCCGAACGCCTTCGACAGGGTGCCCACCTCGACATCCACTTTACCGTGCAAATCGAAGTGATCGACAATGCCGCGCCCGCCGCGGCCTAACACGCCCTCACCATGCGCGTCATCCACCATCAGGATGGCGTTTTGCTGATCAGTAACCTGGAAGATCTCGTCCAGGGGGGCAACATCACCATCCATGCTGAACACGCCATCGGTGACTACCAGGGCGCGCGGGTAGCTACCCCGGTGCTCCAGCAATGCCCGGTCCAGGTCACTTGGATCACCATGCGCGTAGCGCACGATCCTGGCGCCAGATAACCGGCAGCCGTCGATGATGCTGGCATGGTTGAGCTCATCCGAGAATATCACGTCGCTCTTGCCGACCAGCGCAGGTATCACCGCCAGATTGGCGTTGAACCCGGATTGGAACGTAATCGCACCTTCGACGCCCTTGAATGCCGCCAGGCGCTTCTCCAGCTCCAGGTGCAGGTCCATCGTCCCGGCGATCGTCCGCACGGCAGCCGGACCGACCCCGTGCGACTGCAGCGCTTTGCCGGCCGCGGCTACCAGGCGCGGGTGGTTTGCCAGACCCAGGTAGTTGTTCGAGCAGAAGTTCAGCGTACGGCTGCCATCCACTACCAGCCAGGCGCCCTGCGGCGAGCTCAGGGTGCGGATGCGGTTATACAGACCGGAATCTTTCAGGTTTTGCAGCTCGTCTTGGATCCATTGCAGCTTATCAGCCATTATTATCCTCACTGGTCAATTTTTCTTTTTCTTACGGCCCCGGATGCCGATCATGCGCCCAAAGATCTCCGAGCTGGTCGATATCTCGGGAGCCTGAGCGTTCTCCTCACTCCAGTTTGCGGCCTGGCGCTGGCTCCACCACAGCTCGCCACCCTTCCGGGCACGCTCCAGCCGGCTCACCAACGCCGTGCTGTCCTCCTTGGCGATATCGCCGCGCAGCGCCTGCAGAGAGGCGATCATCGCATCCATCACCCGCAGGACATTCTCGCGCGTGACCAACGCCGAGCTGCTCAGGGTCTGCGGCTCGCTCAGCATGACCGCCGGGTTGGTGACCTCAGCGTACGAACGTCCGGCAATTTTGCGGGCTTCATACCATCCTGGCTGGTCGACTGTGGCATTGAGCAGCGCGGCGGAAATCAGCTGGGGCAGGATGTGCGTGGCTGCCATCAGGCTGTCATTCTCAACAGGATCGACGAACAGGGCTGTCGCCCCTACCAGGCGAGTCAGGTCGGCCGACATCTTGATTGCCTCGGAGACCGTTCCCGGGGGGGTGACGATACACAGCATACCCTGGTGGAAAAGGTCGGCCCGCGCAGCCGTAATGCCAGAATCCGGCATCAGCAGATAGCTGGGGTTGAGCACCGGGGTCAGCCCCACATAATGTCGTTTGGGGGGCAGCAGCTCTTTTGCCCAGGCATTGACCACCTCTTTAACCGGGGCGGTGTCCAGCACAACGGCGTGCTCCCGCAGGTCTGGAGCGATGATCTCGAGCGTCTCACGGATCTGGTCGATAGGCAGGGCGAGCAGCACGATGTCTGCGTCGCGCACAGCCGATGGCAGATTGACCGATCGCTTATCGATGGCGCCGATATTCAATGCCTGGCGGGCTGCCTCAGGCTCGCGGTCATGCCCTATGCGCAGGAACATCTCTTTTTGCTCGGCCAGCGCCAGCCCAAACGAGGCGCCGATCTGTCCGAGTCCCACAATCGTGATCTGTACTGTCATACTAATCCTTTCTATCAGCTGGCGCTGTCGGCAGCTTGCAGCTTAAGCAGCAAACGGTCTTCCAGAACCACCGTATCAGCGCTGATGGTATTCTGATGTTTGAGAATCAATGATACAGCTAAGGGAGTTGCCCCGGCTGCAGATGCCATCTCCGCCCCCCATCGCGGGTGCTGCTCGGCAATGATAAACGGGCGGCGCCAGGAGGACCCGCTCAAAGCACCATCGCTGGTCTGCGTGCCCAGCCCCCACTCGCGTGTCTGTCTCGGGAACAGCGCTTTCATGACCACGATGGCGACCCTTTCCCAAAGCGCTAACGGATAGCGGCTCTTGCCCACGTCATGCAGCAGGGCAGCCACCAGAAGGTCGTGATGCTCACCGTTCTCGTGCAAGAGTAGTTTAAAAACCCGCAGGCTGTGAGCCTGTTCGCTGGGCTGCATTTGGGAGAAAAGATCCATCTGAGCCGGGTTTAGACAGGTTTCCGCCAGTTTAAGGTCGGCAGGGTCCGGAGCTGTCCACATCGCTTTCCGGAACTGACCGGCGCGGTAGTTGATCCGCTCCAGCGTCATCCAACCAGCAATCGGATGAGGAGATTCAGCGTCGGCGTGATGATCCAGTTCAAACCACCTATAAAAACCAGGGCAAGCAAGATTAACGGGGCGACGGGTCTGATCCTCTCCAGCACCCGCTTCCACGAGGGGGGGAAGAAATACATCGCCACTTTCTCACCATCCAGCGGGTAGAGCGGGATGAGGTTGAAAAGCATCAGCAGCAGGTTGATGTAGACAAATACCAACAGCAGCTGCGGGATCGTAGGCAGGAAGTGGCTCGAGCTGGCCACATAATCGAACTGGGCAGCCTGGATGGAGACCAGCCCGACCTGGAAAGGGATCGCGGCCAGTATCGCCATCAGCAGGTTAGAGAGCGGACCGGCCAGCGCCACCAGCATCAGGGCTGCCGGCGAGCGCCGCTCCAACACGTAAGGGTTAACCGGAACCGGTTTCGCCCAACCGAAGCCCGCCACCAGCATCAGCAGCGATCCCATCGGATCGAGATGGACCAGTGGGTTGAGGGTCAGGCGCCCATTCAGCCGAGGGGTGTCATCGCCGAAGTAGTTCGCCGTCCAGGCGTGCGCAAACTCATGCACCGAAAATGCAGTCAGCAGCACAAATAAATGCGAGATCAAGGTTGAGGGATCGAGTCCAAACATCGTTATACTCCAGAAAAAGCGGGAAACCAGACCTGGGATATATCTGCCACTCCAGGTGCAGCAGCCCGCGCAACGATTATACCATCCCAAAGAGGGGCAAATACAGCGTGATATAATGCCCAAATGCTGCCCGAACTGCATATTGATGACCATGTCCGACTGCGCAAGCCACACCCCTGCGGCAGTTACGATTGGGTCATCGTCCGGCTGGGGGCAGATATCGGTCTTGTCTGCCAGGGATGCGGGCGGCGTGTGCTGCTTCCACGGCGAACCCTGGCAAAGAGGCTAAAGTCGATTACCACCAGCGACCCCAACGCGCAGCTTGGAGCCTGAAAGCCCCATGCAGCATAACCCTCACTCACGAAGGTTGATCTTAGCGCCCGCTATCCTGCTGGTGGCGGGCATGGCGTTCTGCAATTTGCCCAGCTTTGGCGGTCAGCCAACGCCAACCATGAATGTCACCCAGGCATACCAGACGGTCGAGGCCAGGCTGACCCTTTCAATCGACCAGACCCCTTCAGGGACTGAGCCGACCCCTGCCGGTCCGTCGCCGACCACCCAGCTGTCCAGCACGCCTAACCAAACCCCGGCCGTGACGCCCATCGCCCCGTCTGCCACGGTACAACCTACCGCTCAAAGCTGCGACAGAGCCGCAGCCGGAAACCCGATCGATGTAACTATCCCTGACGACAGCCCGCTGCTGCCGGGTCAGGCTTTTACCAAGATTTGGCGGCTTGTCAACGCCGGCACGTGCAGCTGGACCAGCCAGTATGCGGTCACTTTCTTCTCCGGGGAGCAGATGGGGGCGCCAGCCGTTGTGCCGCTATCGGGTGATGTCAAACCCGGGCAGACTGTAGATATCTCCGTGGATTTGGTCGCACCCCTCCAGGCGGGGAAATACCAGGGCAACTGGAAGCTGCGCAATGCCTCCAGCGTCCTTTTTGGCATCGGTCCCGGAGCAAGCTCGCCATTCTGGGTGCGCATTGTTGTTGATAGCACACCGACTGCCTCACCGACCGCCGGAACGCCAACTGCGACTTCCACACCAACCACTACACCGGCTGCCATACACGCCAGCGGGAGGGTAGCGCTGAACGTCGGCGACCGGATCGACCTGGATACCCTGGGCGTCAACAGCGGCTCGGGTGAAGACCTGTCCTATGAGAGCGATGCCGATGGAAAGCATCCGCTGATCCCGCTGGCGAACGTCTTGATCGGCAGGTATGGGTCCAACGAGCCATCGCTCGAGTTGTGCCAGAACGCCAATCTGAGCGATGCTCCCATCATTTCCGAAAGCGTGCCGGTTGGGTCGTACCTGTGCTACCGCACCAACCAGGGTCTCCCGGGATGGGCGCGCCTAACTGCCTTCAATATAGACAACTACCAGCTGACCCTGGACCTGCTTACCTGGTCGCTGCCTTAATGCGGACAGCAAGGCGATGGGCACCCTTTACCTGATCGCAACACCAATTGGAAACCTGGAAGATATCAGCGCCCGCGCCTTGCGGCTGCTCAGCGAGGTGCAGTATATTGCTGCCGAGGATACCCGCCAGACGCGCAAACTGTTAAGCCACTACGACATCCACACACCGCTGACCAGCTATCATGACCACAGCCAGGGCACCAAAGTGGACTTCATCCTGGAGCAGCTCAGCACTGGCGACGTCGGGCTGGTTTCCGACGCCGGCACGCCGGGTTTGAACGACCCGGGATACGAGCTGGTGCGGGCTGCGCTGGACGCCGGGCATACCGTCAGCCCCATTCCAGGGGCTTGTGCGCCGGTGGCGGCGCTGGTCGCCTCCGGTCTGCCAACGGATGCCTTCTTATTCCTGGGCTACCTGCCGCGCAAATCCGGTGAGCGCCGCCGTCTGTTGGGTGAAAATGCCGGGCTGCCGTACACACTGCTTTTCCTGGAAACGCCGCACCGGCTGCTGGCCTCCCTGGAGGAGATGCTCGACATCTTCGGGAACCGCCAGGCAGCCGTGGCGCGCGAGCTGACCAAGCTGTATGAAGAGATCTTCCGCGGCACGCTGGAAGATGCCCTGCAGCACTTCCGCAAGCAAATTCCGCGCGGCGAGTTCACCCTGGTCATCGCCGGCAGCCAGCCTCAGGATGAGAAGTGGGATGAGGAGCGTGTATCCCAGGCGGTCAGCCGAGGGATCGAGACCGGGCTGGCGCCTTCAAGATTAGCCGGAAAGATCGCCGCCGAGTCTGGCTGGCCGCGGCGTGATATCTACCAAATGCTGACCAAACTTCAAAATGCTGGAGAGAGTGACGGATGAATTTAAACGACCTGGACGCCTTCAAACGCATGGACCCGGAAAATATGATCCAGCATATCGATAGCCTGCCCGAACAGTTGGAGAAAGCCTGGGCACTTGGGATGAGCCAGCCGCTGCCCGCCTGGCAGGGCATCCGGCAGGTGCTCATCGCCGGCATGGGCGGTTCTGCAATCGGCGGCGACCTGGCTGCAGCCTATATCGAGCCAGGATGCAAAGTGCCGGTCACCCTGCAGCGCGGCTACGACCTGCCCGGGTGGGCTGAAGGGACACAGACGCTGGTCATCGCATCGTCGCACTCTGGCAATACCGAGGAGACCCTGTCGGCCTATTCACTGGCACGCTCCCGGGGCTGCCGCATCCTGACAGTCTGCACCGGCGGCGCACTGGCCGAACAGTCCCGGGCTGCAGATGCGCCGCTCTGGCTTTTCGATCACCAGGGTCAGCCGCGCACGGCGGTGGGGTATTCATTCGCCCTGCTCCTGGCAGCCCTGACCCGCCTGGATCTGGTGCCCGATCCTTCCGCCGAGCTGGAGGATGCCCTGGCAGTCATGCGCGTACAGCAGGATACCATCCGGGCGGAGGTCCCGGACGTGAACAACCCTGCCAAACGCATGGCAGGGCAGCTTGTCAACCGCTGGGCCACCATTGTCGGCGCGGAGCACCTGGCGCCGGTTGCGCGGCGCTGGAAAGGGCAGCTGAGCGAGGTGGCAAAAGCCTGGGCACAGTTCGAGGACCTGCCGGAGATGGACCATAACACGCTGGCCGGAACGGAGCATCCTGCCTCACGGCTCAGCAACCTGATGGTGATCTTCCTGCGGGCGCCTTCGCTGCACACCCGCAACCGCCTGCGCACGAACCTGACCAAGCAGACCTTCATGCTGCAGGGGATCGGGACAGACTTCATCGATTCACAGGGCACCAGCCGTCTAGCGCACCAGTGGAGTTTGCTGCACTTCGGGGATTATGTATCCTACTACCTGGCGATGGCATACGGGGTGGACCCCACGCCGATCGCGACTATCGAAGGGTTCAAGCAGGAAATGGCTGCGTCTATCCGGGGTGCGATTAAACGATAAGCAGGATGACCAGCCCCATCAGCAGACCAAGGAACAGTCCTGCGGCGATATCCGCCAGGTAATGTACTCCCATGGCTACCCTGGCAAGCGATACTGCCAGAGCCCAGACCACCAGCAGGAGACCAAACCAGAGCGGACCCAGGCCCAGCCCGAGCACTGCAAGCATCATCGCCCGTGCGGCGTGCCCGGATGGGAAGGAATGCGGGTCGGTGGCTCGGTAGATATTCCCCCACTCGCCTTCAGGTCTGCGGCGGCGTACGGTGAACTTGATCGCCATAACAACGACCGCTGTGACTACGATGCCAGCTGCCATGATCACCTCTACAGACCGCCAGTCCTGCGGTCCAAACAGCCATAGCAGCCCCAACCCCAGCAGCCAGAACCAGGAATCGCCGGAGTGCGCCAGCAGGGCAGCACCCGTGCGCAGCAATCCCGGGCGTTCGGCGACGCGCATCTTCTCCGAAAGGCGGGCGTCCAGATCGAGCACGCTCTGCATACTGGGCACGCTCAGGCGGGCTGCTGCTGAGACAGGTCGGCGCGCATCATCTCCAATTGGTGCGGCTTATCGACATCCATCCCCACTTCGGCATACGGGCAGAGAATCGCCTGACCGGTGATATTCAGGCGTTTGGTGAGTTTCTTGACCGCCCCATCCAGTGTGATGGCGTGCAGCATAACAAGGATCAGGGTATCAAACCCCATCAGAGCAGCCTGCTTCAAAGCATTCTTGCGGGCAGCGACCAGCTTGCTCCATACTGCGTCATCCGCGGAGACCATGCGGGTGGCGAGCACGTTCATATCCCCACCGCACACTTCGACATCTTTCAAGCGGATGTAGGAACGCTTCGAGGTAGGGAAGCGCTTCTCCATCACCTGGCGCGTGATCACATTATAGTAAGCATCCTCATCGGACTGGCTCGCCATATCCACCAGCCAGTCGACCATCTCATGCGTGATGGCAGGTATATCGGAGGAGGCCACCAGGGCATGGCTGGTATCCGGGTTCAAGGCGCAGCAGCTCCAGGATACCTGCCCGGACATTAGCGATCATATCCCCCTGGGAGGGCAGGCAGGAAGCAACTTTCGGGCAAACGAACTCGTCATTGTCCGGCAGCCCGATAACGATCACATCATCGATCTTACCGGCGCCGGTCAGCGCATCCAGCACCCACTGGATCATCGGCTTGCCTGCCACGTCCAGCAGCGCCTTGGAGATGCCCTGCGTGTATTCGTAAAGCGGCTCCCCCGGCGCGGGGACACCACCGGCGATGACGATTGCATCCATCAGTTTAACTCCTGCAGTTGGGGTTCGAATTCGAGCTGTTTCAGCATCCCGTTCAGCTCGTCGTAGGTGAGCGGGCGACCTTTACCGGAGACCGCTACCAGGGCAGCTTCCATCATATTGGTGCCGAAGGAACGCCCCTCCATAACCGGAGTAGATGTCACCAGGTATTTCACCCCTGCCTGGCGGAACAGCTCGACATCACCTGGCGTGGTTGTATTGGTAGCGATCACCTTCCCATCCAGCCGGTCGGGCATGTGCCGCTTGACATAATGACAGTCCCCGGTGATGACGGTTGCCCACTGGTAGTGCTCCTCCCATTTCGGGATGCGCTTCTCCTGCTTCTCGCCGGTAGGGTAGATCCAGGGAAAAGGCAGGCGACCGGCAATCGGCATCACTATTGCCGCCAGCCGCTTGACACTCTGGGGCGAATGCAGTGGGAGCGGCAGACCCAAAGCGAACATCAGATCCCCGAAGACACACTCGTAGCCCGCATCCACAAAGGAGGTGGTCATCCCCCAGCGGTCGGCGCCCAGCGCGATCAGAACTTTCTTGCCCCTGGCATTGATATAATCCCCGATTTGGGAGTCGATGAATGGGGCCAGATGGTTTTCCAGGGTATTCTTCAGCCCTGCGCCGTCCACAAGCGGGGTTTGGGAGACAAATCGCACCATGGACTGCACACTAATACAATGGATACCATTTTTCATCCACCAGCACACCCAGGTCTGCCCCGCCTACCCCGAAGGCATCCACTTTGCCATCCATCTCTTTGAACAGCTGGGCAGCTTTCTCCATGTCGCCATCGGTGCCGATGCGCTCGATGCTCACTTTTTCGCCCAGCAGCTCGACTTCCACCGCTTTGTCGCGCTTCGAAGAGCCAATACTAATGCTGACTGCCCGTTTCATGGGGACCTCCTGATCTTGGGACGGCTCACTCAGATACTGGGTAATTTGCCTGAAGGCAATGTCCGGAATTCGTGCCCAACCCAGTATACTCCGAACGTCTAAAAGTGAAACCCCAACCGGGTGGAGTGGTTGCACCATGTGCAGGGACAGGGCATATTGCAGAGCTAAAAACCGACAAATTGTTTAGTATTGGCTTAATATGCGGGGAGGATTTGATTTCCGGAATGTGAAAAGGTTATAATCACCCTACCGGATCCACGTGCGGCACAAACTTTACCGGTCGGAGGTGAACAGCGATGGTTCTTCCAATTCACGCCTATTTCAAAGGCGAGATCGTCCCTTACGCAGAAGCAAAGGTGGGTGTGCTCACGCATGCCCTGAACTACGGAACAGCTGTGTTCGCCGGGATGCGCGCGTATTGGAACCCGGAAAACGAGCAGTTGTTCCTCTTCCGGCCGCTGGACCATTTCAAGCGCTTCCTGAACTCGGCCAAGATCATGAACATGGCATTAGACCAGACACCCGAGAGCCTGACCCAGATCACCACCAACTTGCTGCGTACGGACGGATACCAGCGCGATGTTTACATCCGCCCGCTGGTGTATAAAGCGGACGAGATCATCGGTGTGAAGCTCCACGATCTGCAGGATGAGTTCTCCATCGTCGCCCTACCCTTCGACCGCTACGTAGCCAAGGAGACCGACGCGCACGTTACCATCTCCTCCTGGCGGCGGGTGGACGATAACGCCATCCCCGCCCGGGGCAAGATCAGCGGGGCTTACGCAAACTCCGCCCTGATCAAGACCGACGCAGTCCGCGCCGGCTTCGACGAGGCGCTGGTGCTCAACCAGGACGGGCATCTTTCCGAAGCCAGCGCTATGAATATCTTCATGCTGCGCAACGGGACTGTAATTACACCGCCCATCACCGATAACATCCTGGAAGGCATCACCCGGCGCACGGTCATGGAGCTGATCGAGGTGGAGCTGGGCTTGCCGGTAGTGGAAAGACAGATCGACCGCACCGAAGTCTACCTGTGTGACGAGTTTTTCATGACCGGCACCGCGGCCCAGATCACCGCCGTCACCAAAGTGGATTATCGATCGGTTGGCAGCGGCGTAATGGGTCCCTACACCACACAACTGCGGCAGTTCTTCGACTCCGCCGTGCGCGGCAAGCTGCCAAAATACGCCCACTGGAACGTCCCAATATATGCCGCGGAGGCAGAAAAGGTGGAAGTGACAGCCATTCCAGGTTAGGCACAAAAAATTCAATCCAGGTCGATAATCTCGCCTGCAACCTCACCCCCATCCTGGATGCGCAGCAGCCCCACGCTGGGGGTGATGGATTTAATATCCGGGAAATGCGGCGAACCGGGATTGAACAACAGCACGTCCCCCACCCATTGGTTCAGCGGGCGGTGGGTGTGCCCGAAGACGATCACGCGGACATCCGGAAATGCCTGCAGCAGGCGCGGCTGGAACATCTCCAGGCGGTAGCCTCGGGTAATGTACTCTACCCGGTCGAGAAGATAATCCCACCAGCGCCCGTGCCCGTGGGTCAGACCGACCTCGACGCCCGCATAGACCAGGCTGCGCTGGAACGGCAGGTGCGGCAGCGCCAGCCAATCCCGGTTGCCGCGCACTGCATGTACAGGAGCCAGCTCTTCGAGCTGGGCCAGCACCCCCGGCGTGGAGACATCCCCGGCGTGCAGGATCTCGCTCACGCCAGCCGCCTGGAAGATGTCCAGGACGCGCCGGTCGATGCTCCGGCGGCGGTCCGGCACGTGTGTATCCGCGATCACACCCAGGGTCAGCATTGAAGGCTAGGAAACCGGCCATACATCAGACGCCTGCCTGGGAAACAGGGCTTCCAGCAGACCGGCGGCGTCATCGCTCTCCGACCAGCAGTCCGCAAAAGCCGCATCAAGCTGCTCGAAAGATCGATAGCCGAACAGCAGCTGCAGGAAAGATAGCCCCGGGAAGCCGGCGTCCCCGGAATGCCCCAGCGGGGTAGGCGACCACGGCTCGATGGCGGCGATAGTGCCGCCCTCGAAGGCCAGCTTCAGCCCCTGCCGGTAGAACGTCAGCTTGAGCTCGCCGGAGTGTCCGGCGTAGGGGGATGATTCCAGGCGCCTCTGCAAGACTGGCTGGATGTGTTGCAAAAACCTGGGGATATCCGGCAAGCGCAGGTACCAGGCGTACGGCAGGCGCACGCGCGGCAGGCGGTCTTTGAACACCTTATAAACTGGATGCTCGCTGCCCAGCCAGAAGCCGAACACGCCAAAAGGCTCCTTTCCGAGCTGGCGGGCATATTCTTCGCCGGTAGACTTCAGGTAGCGCACCATGCTCGGCGTGACCTGCGCCCACGAGACGCCCGGCTTCAGCTCATACAGATAGACCGCCAGCGTGACACCTTTGGCCCAACTGAAGTACGGGTGGGCAATGATGCCCACCGCCTCCCCTGCTTGGGTCTCGATAATGCGCAGCTCGGCACGGTTGATGTTCTGCTGGCTCTTACCTTGCAGCTCGTAGCGCCATTCGGCCTCTCCCCAGACGCAGCTCACCAGAGAGCGGCGGCAGCCGAGATCGTACAGCTCGGAGATGAGCGGTATGTCGTCGAGGCGTGCGGGGCGGATGCGGTATGGCTCCTGCTCATCTTCCTTCAGCTTGGGAACTTGCGGCAGGTATCCCAGCCTACCGCCGCCCAGGTCCAGCGCCATCTCGTACCCGAACTGGCGGTAGTAATACGGGATGCCGGTGATGGCCTGAAGCATCTCGCCGCGCGCTGCGCTCCAGTCGTGGATGGTCCCGAACTGGGCGCGCACCAACCCGCGGTTGCGGTATTCCGGCAGGGTGCCGACCAGCTCCGGACGCCCAACTTTGAACTCCACGCCGGCGTACGACCAGACCTGCGAGATGATGTTCAGGCTGGATACGATCGCCCCGCTGCCGGTATCCTCGACTATGGTGAAATCACCGGCATCGAAGCTCGGGTGTGGGAGGGAGAGCAGGTCGCGTGTCCAGGCTCCCAACCGCTCGTCGGGCTGGTCGGGACCGTCGTCGCTGTGCAGGCTGGCGTTGAAGTCTGCCAGAGCATCCGCATCCGCCGGGGTGGAGCGGCGCAGCACCAGCCCGTCCCCGAGGTCACTTAGTATCACTGCATTATTCATCCAGATTACCACCTTTCACTACAGGCACGACCGGCATCCGCTTTGCCCTGGAGATCAATACCAATACGGGTGAAAGAATAAAGCCAGTCAAGGCGATTGCCGCCTGCACCGAGACCAGGCTACCAACCAGACCAACAGCTGGTCCACTGACGACCTGACCGATAGCATCTACCTGCCCGCTCATAGAGATCACCGTCGCGCGCACGCCCAATTCAAGGCGTTGGTTGACCCAGGCGGTATACAGCGGCTCGATCAGACTGCGCAGTACATCAATCCACCAGTATGCCAGCAGTGCCAATAAAAATCCCGGAGCCAGAGCAAAAGCCAACAACCCACCGACCAGCAGAGCAGAAATGACCAACAACGCGCCGGCGATGCTGTCGTGCTGCTCGGTTTTGATACGCTGACGCACGAACTCCAACGCCCCTACCGAGAGCAGCATACCACCCGCATTCATCATACCTAGCCAGATGATTGGCTGGAAATCGCCGACCGCCGGAAAACCGATACCATCTACCATATGCTTGGTCCACAAGCGGTCAAAACCCTCGCTGTACAGCCCGTACACCAGACCAATGGCTAGGATGGTCTTCAGCGCCGGGCGCCGGCGCACGACACCCACACCCTGGCGGAAGGTGAGCACCATGCTGCCCCAAGTGCTGCGCTCACCGTGTGGGGTAGGGCTGAAGCCGTTCTCCGGCATCACAAGCGCCAGGAATACACCCAACAAGACGATCAGGATACCACCCAGGACGATCGGAAGGTTGACCGCGACGCTGCCCAACAACATACCTGCCCCGATCCCCCCCAGCGCGCCGACCTGCCCGATCTGGCTGCTGCGCAGGAAGGCATCACCGGCTGCCTCTTCACCGATCTCATCGCTGATCCAGGCCTGGCTGGCGCCGCTGGTGAAGGTATAACCGAGACCCCAGAGAACCTGGGCGAGCAAGATCGTTGCGAACAGCGGCAGCGAACCTTCCAGGATGAAACCAAACCCAATCAGGAAGATGCCGACCAATATGGAAAAACGGCGGCTGTATACGTCGGCTACCACACCGGTGGGCACTTCGAACAGCAGCACCGACAGCTCCAGCGTGGTGCCAACCAGGACGAGCTGCAGGGAACTCAGCCCGACCATGCTGACCTGGTAGAGCGAGCTGGCAGTGAATATCATCGACAGGATGAACGCCAGACCAGCCTCCATCATCAGGTAAACGGGATAAGCCGCCAATCTTTTCAATCATGCTCCGCTGCCATACGCTCGCATACGTCCCCAAACAATACACCTACCGATATCTCGGCTCAGGAGCGTGCGAGCTGAGGAGTGCGCAAATGCCACTCGGTTGCCTGCTCGTAGGCGTGGGCAGCGCGGCAGCAGGCGCGCTTCGGCCCAGGGCGGGGCGACGATCTGCAGTCCGGCAGGCAGCCCCTCTGCTGTGATACCACAAGGCAGGGAGATCGCCGGCAGACCGGTCAGGTTGAAAGGCGCAGTGAAGCGGGTCAGCAGGCGCGCCTGCTCGAGGGCGTCCGGCCCTTCGATAGGCGGGGCGGGCACAGCGGTCGCCGGGGTCAGCAGGATATCGTAGCGCTCGAAGAAGTGAGTGAACTGGCGGCGCAGGACGGTTTGCGTGCGCCGCGCCTGGATATAGTCCGTCGAGCTGTACCCAGCCCCGATCTCTAGGCGCTGGCGGATGTCCTCACCGAAGAGCTCCGGTTGGGATCCCAGGCGTTCGCTGTGGAAGGCAGCCCCATCGCTGGGGACCATCAAACCGTTGGCTTTAGCAGCCTGGCGCGCCTGCGGGAAGGAGACCAGCTCCACGCGCGCGCCCAGCCGATCGAAGACCGCCGCCGCCGCGCGGTAAGCCTCCATCACCTGCGGGTCGGTCACCTCGGTGAAGAACTCGTCGCTGGCCAGGGCGACGCGCCAATCTTTAACTCCCGCCTCGATCTGTCCCAGGTAGTCGTCCACCGGTACGTCCAGCGAGTACGGGTCGAGGCGGTCGTAGCCGGCGATCACCTGCAGTAGGATGGCGGCGTCGCGCACACAGCGCGCCATCGGACCGGCGTGGTCCAGGTTCCAGCTCAGCGGGATCACGCCGCGCAGGCTAACCCGCCCGTAGGTGGGTTTCAGCCCCACCACGCCGCACAGCGAAGCCGGGATGCGGATCGAGCCGCCGGTGTCGCTGCCCAACGACCCCAGGCACATACCGGCTGACAGGGCAGCCGCTGACCCGCCCGATGAGCCGCCGGTCATGCGCAATAAATCCCACGGGTTGCGGCAGGCGCCGAAATGGGGGTTAACGTTGGTTACACCCAGGGCGATCTCGTGCAGGTTCAGCTTCCCAAGGCTCACGGCTCCGGCCTTGTTCAACTTCTCGACAACTGCTCCATCCTGCTCGGGCAGGTTGTCTTTGAAGAAGGGCGATCCGGCTGTGGTGCGCAGGCCGGCAGTCTCGTACAGGTCTTTCAAAGCGATCGGGATGCCGTGCAGCCGGCTGCGCGGACCGCCGGAATGGATCTCGGCTTCGGCTGACTGCGCTGCCTGCAGGGCGGTCTCGGGGGTAAAGGTGATGAAACAGTTGAGCTGCGGGTCGAGCTGCTCCACCTGCCAGATGCAGGCCTGGGTCAGCTCCATGGGCGAGAGCTGCCCGGCGGCGATCTGGTCGGCGGCTTCATATAGGAAGAGGTGGTTAGGTTCCATGGGACCTCAAGGGGAAAGGGAGAGGGGATTGGGGGTGCCAGGTGATCCAGTATCAGGTGTCAGGTGCGATGTTCGGGTTGCAGTGTATGGGAGGAAGTGTCAGGACTTGAGGCTGTGAAGGTCGATGAGTGTAGCCGCAGTTTATGCAATGGCTCATGGCTGGCTGTCGAACAGCCTTTCCAGATCGGCCAGCGCCTGCTGGGGGCTCTGGAAGTGAATGGCGTGGATACACAGAGCTCGCGCGGCGTTAATGTTCTCCATGAAATCGTCCACGAAGACTGCCTCCCCGGGCTGGACGCCCAGCCGCTCAAGCACCAGGTGGTAGATGCGCGGGTCGGGTTTGGTCATGCCCACCTCGGCCGAGATGACCAGCTCGTCGAAGGCATCGGCGATCCCCCAGCGGCCGGTCAGGTAGCCGCGCAGGTCGTCCCAGGCGTTGCTGAGCAGCGCAGTACGATAGCGTGGGCGCAGGGCACGAATGTAGGCCACCAATTCCGGGTCTAGCCGGTCGCCGGCCCAGAACTCCTGCGCTACCGCCTCGAACCCATCCTCGGGCATACCCAGCGCCTCCCGCACCGCACCCCAGTGCTGGGCGGCGGTCAGCTGGCCGAGTGAGGCCTGCTGGGCGCTCGGGCTGTCGAAGACAAGGTCGTTCAGCTCCCGGCGTGAGATGCCCAGGCGCTCAGCCAGGGCAACCCGCGGCGCCTGGTCTTCGGTGCGCACCAGTACCCCGCCCAGGTCGAAGATCACGGCTTTGATCGGCATGTGAAAAGAACTCCGGAAATGTATTTGCTGCCCTGCGGGCGACCGGTCAGGCAACCTAAGAATTGTACCCTACCTACAGATGGCTGAGGAAAAATTGAGAGGGCGTTGCACCGCAGAGTTCGCAGAGTGCGCAGAGAGAACTTACTCCTCTCCATTCTCCCCTCTCCCCTCATCCTTGAGCTTGAACTTCAGCCACACCGGCACCACAACCAGCAAGGACAGCAGACCCGTGATGGTAAACGGGGCGCGCGGGCCGAAGCGCTGCCAGAGCTGGGCGCCGATCGCCGGGGCGGGCAGCGAGACCACCCCCAGGCTGGTGCTGAACAGACCGAAGGCCGTGCCGCGCAGCTTCTCCGGCACCGCCTTGCTGATCAGCGAGTTGTACGCCGGCGACATCAATCCCACGCCCACACCCAGCAGCAGCCAGGAAGCCGCGTAGCCCCAGAAATCGGCTACGCGAATAAAAGTCATGATCGCCGCGAACTGGATCACGAAGCCCAGGGCGATGCCCACCCGCTCGCCCTTCTTATCTGCCAGCCAGCCGGCGGGCACGGTGACCAGCATCATGGCGACCCCGAAAAACGACTCCAGCCAGCCGATCTGCTGGATGCTCAGCCCGCCAACCTCGTCCAGGTACAGCGGCAACAGGTTGAAGGACAGGGCGTAGGCGATATCCCGCACGCCGTCGGTGACCAGGATCCAGGTCAGTATCCCGCCGCCCAGCAGCATGCCGACCATGATCCCCAGGCTGGACTTCAACCCGGAGAGGGCCAGCTTCTGCGGATTGGCTTCTACACCGCGGGCGGCAGCGCGCGCCATGCCGATGCGGATGACCGTCGCCACGGTGTACAGCACCGCCGCAAAGGCCAGCATGATCTGGAAGCCGTAGGTATCCGCCAGCCAGCCGCCCAGTGGCGGACCGACCACCGCCACCACCATGAAGATCGTCTCGCTGATGCCGAACACGCGCGCCCGGCTCTCCTCTGAGGACTGCTCGGCGATGAAGGCGCCGAAGCTGGGACCGACCAGGGCACGCGTCATCGAGGCGAAGCCCTGCCCCACAAGCACCCAGTGCCAGGTGGGCGAGAAGATCAGCCAGAAGTATGAGAACACGCCTGCCAGGCTGCCCAGGGCGATGCTGCGCAGGCGGCCCAATGAGTTCGGAAATCCAGCCACCTAGGATCTGCAGCGCCAGCGGGATGATCTGCGACAGGGTGAAGAACAGCCCCACCTGCACCACATTGGCGTTCAGGCTCTTCAGATAGAGCGGCAGCAGCGGCTCGTACATATGCCCGGCGATGTTCGCCAGCACCATGGTAAGCATGAACAGGCGCAATGTGTTGTTGAGCAGGGGCTGGCTGGCGGCAGCCGGGCGCGGGGTTGCTTCACCGGCTTCCGTCTGTATTGCTCTATGCTCTGCAGGTGTGTTGTCTAGCTCCATATTGTCTCTCGATCGTGCGTGCTGTATAGATCAGCTCGTTATACCCCTCGGGTCTATTCCCCTGACCGTCCTATTTTAAACCCGCTCAGGGGCTTGCGGTAGGTGAGCAGGCGCCTTTCCGGCTGGAAACCCGCCCCTCGGTAGAGAGCCTGGGCTGGAGGGTTATCATTCTCGGCGCACACGATCACCTCGCGCATCCCGTAAGCCATCATACGGCGCATTCCCTCTGCCAGCACAGCCCTGCCCAGACCAAGGCGCTGGTAGTCCGGATGGGTGCCGACCGGCTCGAAGAGACCGACACGGTTGCTGAGGTCCAGCCAGCCGTTGCAGAAGCTGGCGACAGCCCCATCCGGAGCGATGGCGACGATATCCAGCTCGGGGCGGTAAACCGGCGAGCGCATGAAGCCCTGATAGCGCCTGCGGTAGCTCTCGGCGTCCATCGTCGAGTCGAAGGCAGCCTGCGAGGCGGCAGCCCGTGACCCCAACTCCCGCTCTCCCCCCAGACGGCGGACGTGGAAGCCCTCCGGCAGTTCGGGTACCGGCACCGGCCCCTCCAGCCGCCGCCGGTATTGGATCGTGTAATACGGGCTGCGGGAGAAGCCACGCCGTTCCAGGTGACCCACCAGCAGGTCGTCGCCGGAGCTCACCCACATGCTGCGCAGCTCACCCTGCCCCTGCGAGCGCAGGAGGTCAGCGGCGCGTTCTTCTGCCCAGGTGTAGATCTGCCAGCCGGGCAGGCCTCCGCGCAGCCGCGGGTGGACGAAGACATCGAACGTCCGCCATTGGGGGGAGATCATCGCCCAGCCGCGTAAACCTTCCCCGGGCCGCCCTTCATCCCACAAGTAGATGTGCTGCCAGGGGTCCTTCCCGGCATTGATGTAATACAGCCACCAGTTCAGGTCGCCGATATGTATGTAGTAGCTGCCATTGTCCGCCTGGCGCCCCTGCACCAGCAGTTGGCGCATGGCCTCGCGGTCCTGGGCAGCCGCGTAGAGGCGCGGCGCAGGCATCGCCGGGCTTTTACTGTTATTCAGCATCTCTCTCAGGCGCATGCTGGCGGCTCCTCTCTCATACCTGCTTATTCCTCTACAGTCTGCGTTCCCAGCTCGCTGCCCGGGCGCAGCTCTTTCTCGTACAAGTCCTGCTGGTGCAGCGGGTCTGAATGCATTCCGGCTTTCGTGTACAGCCGGGTGGCACCGGTCAGGCTGCCGGCATCCACGCCCAGACCCACCCTGAGCCTGCCGCGCTGCTCGAACTCGGCGAACGAGTGCAGCAGCAGCGCAAGTCCCAGCCCGCGCCGACGCCAGGGACGCCGGACGCCCAACACGCCCACCCAACCCATCTGTGGGTCATCCGTGGCGCTCGTCCGGCACAATGACATCCCGGCGATCTCATCCCCATCCATCGCCAGGAACCACAGGGATGGGTCGAACTTCTCATCGTTTTCGATGATGTCCTTCCAGTGCTGGAGGTCGTCTTCGAAAGGCATGTCGATATGACCCCAGTGATCTTTGAAGGCATCGCGCAGCGCACGCAGCACATCTGGCAGCTCGCTTTCCGGGTCGGCAGCTCGCAGGGTAATCCCCTGCGGCCAGACCGGCGCGCTGAGCGGAGCTGATGAGGCGCCGTCCAACTCGACCACCATACGCAGGAAGTGACGGATGAGCCGGTACCCGTTCTCCTCCAGCAGCGCTCCGGCAGCCGGGATGACTGCCGGAGCGACGGCGTGCAGGTATGCACGCGCCCCATCTGGGGCATTTGCCAGGGACCGGGCCGCGCGTTGGTCGACCCAAGCCAGCAGATAGCTGCCGATGCCCAGGCCCTCGTGGTCTGGGTGCACGCGCCCCCAAACCACATAGCGCACGTGCGGCTCGTCGGTGTCCCAGTACTCGTAGACCCCGACCACCTGCCCGTCGGGGCTGACCACCAGGCGGGTGTCGGTCTGCAGGTCGAAATTCTGCAAACCCCAATCGATCTTGAAATCGCTGACCGAGAACTTGTCATGCCCAATCAGGTCGCGGGTGGCGGTGTTGATCGTCTCCACGATAGCTTCCAGATCATCCATCGTCGCCGGGCGGGAGATATAGCCCTGCGGCAGGTGGCCGGTAATATCTACGACATCTTTCACCATACTGTCCACTTCATACCTCCTTGAAGAACACCTTTAAGATGCGTGCGACCAATCCGGGGCTGTCTGCACTTTGCAGCTCGCCCCTGGTCTTCACTGGTCCGTTTATCCGCCGCCGATCGTTATCCCGGCGGTGCATGTCTCTCTCCCGGCGCTTCTTGCGCTTCACCGGTTTGATCTCATCGTCTTGCAGGTCGATGGTAATCATGATTTGCTCCTTCTGCTGCGGGTGAGCGGCTCACACATGAGCGGCTCAGAGACCCTGCCAGAGAGACAGATGCTCACCCGCCCTTATCCATTGCGATGCAGTTTTCCAGTTCGCTTGGCATAACGCTCAGCCTGACCGAACACCCACAAACCAAGCGGGATGGCGATCAGACCCATGATCAGCGTTGGCCAGACATACGGCCACAGCTCGGAGGTCGGCATCCCTTCCAGGAACGCCTGGCGCGTGCCGTCCAGCACATAGGTCGCCGGGCTGAACACAGCCAGCTTTTGCAGCAGCGGCGGCAGCACGCTGATCGGGTAGTAAACCCCCGAGACCAGCAGCAGCATGGCGATGATCACATGGGTCATCTGTGCACCGCGCTCCGGGAAGAGCAGCGGAAGGATGGACCCCATCACGCCCACGCCGATGAACGACAGGCTGCCGGCCATCAGCATGACCACTCCGCCGGCCAGGTTGGCGCTGCTCAGGTCGATCTCAAACAGCACCACGGTCACCGCCAAGATGATGGCCGTGAACAGCAGGCTGTACACCACGGCGAAGAATGTCTGCCCGGCCATATGGGTGATGCGCCGGATGGGTGCCATCAGGGTGTATTCGATGGTGCCTTCCCAGCGCTCGATGCTGATCACATCGGTGATCCAGTAGAAGATCATCGAAAGGTAGCGCCAGACCAGGGTGCCGATCACCAGGTACAGTACCAGATAGCGACCGTCTATGTCTTGCCCACCAAGTTCCTCCATACCCAACCCGATATAGCTGACCGAAAGGCTGTTGGCGATCGAATACGCCAACCAGACCAGCTCCCAGGTCCAGTAGCGCTTTACCAGGTTGGCGTTGCGCTCCATAAAGGCATACGTGGCGCGGAATTCATGTAGTAATGCGGTCATTTCTTACTCTCCGGTCCTTCCTACTCTTCTTCTTTGACCAGCTGCTTGCCGGTCAGCTCGAGGAATACATCCTCCAGGGTCGGTGCGTGCCCGTTCTCCGGGATCAGGCGCTTCAGGGCGGCAGGCGCATCCAGGGCGACAATCTTGCCGCCATCGATGATGGCGATGCGCTCGCACAAGCCCTCCGCCTCCAGCATGTCGTGGGTGGTGAGCAGGATGGTGGTGCCTGATTCCCGGTTCAGCTCGCGCACGACTGCCTGCACCTCACGCTTGGAGCGCGGGTCGAGCCCGGTGGTCGGCTCGTCCAGCAGCAGCACACGCGGCCTGGAGAGCAGGGCGCGAGCGATGGCAACTTTCTGCTGCATGCCGCGCGACATTTCTTCCATCGGCTTGTAAATCGAGCGGTCTTCCAGACCCAGACGGGCCAGGATCTCCACCACCCGCTGGCGGGTCTCGCGCCCTTCCATGCCGTACAGCCGCGCCCCGTAGATCAGGTTCTCCATCGGCGAGAGCTTCTTGAAGAAGCTGGCCTCGACCGAGACACGGTTGATCAGCCGCTGCACTTCCATCGGCTGGCGTACCACATCGTAGCCGAACACCTGCACCGATCCATCATCGGGCAGCAGGAGGGTGGCGATCAGACGGATCAGGGTCGATTTCCCTGAGCCGTTGGGACCCAGGACGCCGAAGATCTCACCCTGGCGCACCGTGAAGGAGACCCGGTCGACAGCCACAACAACTTTCTTCGCACCGTTCGAGCCGGATTTGCCGTTGCCTCCAGGTTTCTGGGCCTGCACCCCGCTGCCATTCTTCGACTGGGCGCTCCCCCAGGTCTTCAACACCGGCAACTGCTTCCAGAACGGCTGAGATGTGCTGCCGAACTTCTTGTAGACTTCCTTGGCAATAATTGCGTCTGACATCTTTGATTCCTTTACTGGTACAAAACAAAAAAACCACGGGTTTTCCCGTGGCATGTGGAGGTTTTTGATAAAAACAGCCACGGGAGGAGCTCACCCGTGGCTGGTAATCCGCAGAGGATCAGGTCAACCGGTCAACAGGCCCACTCCAACAAGGCAAATGCCGCACCAACGCTATCAGCGCTGAAGCGAAGCCGAGTGATGTCGATGATCCCGTAAACCATAATTCGCCTGTCCTTTCTTGATTAGAGTCTCATTAAGAGCGTAGCCAGTTTACCACGCTCAAATGGGGCATGTCAAGGGCCTTAGAGGGTGATCGCTACCTGGTCAAGTGGCCTATATTTTCATCTCGTCATGGTATAGCTGTCGATGACTTGCCCTTGACGGTTAATGAACTGGAAGACGATCTGGCTCTCGGTAGCCTCGACCAGCATAGCGCCATAATCGTCGTTGTAGCGTACCTGGCTGCCTTGTTCGATAATCACGAACTGGTAGATCGCCCCGCCTCCCAGACCGTTGACGAAATAAGGCAAGCCACCCACCAGCAGGCGCTCGTAGGTGTGGTCGTGCCCGGAGAGGACTGCCGAGGCACCCCATTCCTGGTAAGGCCAGCGCGTCCACTCCACCGGACCATGCAGCCCGGAGGAATAGGGCGGGTGGTGCATGTAAACGATCTTCCAGGGGGCATTGGAACCTGCCAGCGCGTTCTGCAGCCAGACGCCCTGAGGAGAGCCGGCTGCCACACCATCCGGCTCCCGGGAATCGCTGTCCAGGGCGAAGAAGTGCACCGGTCCCCAGGTGAAATCGTAATAGCGCTCATTCCCGGGCAGGCTGAAATAGTCCAGGTAGGGTTGGGCGCCGGGGGAATCCCAGTCGTGGTTTCCCAGGCTGGGGAAGAAGCGGTTCGTATCCGCACCTTCGCCGTAGCTGCCCAGGTAGGGGAAGATATAGGCGTGGTAGAACTGCCCGATATGGGCGTCGATGGTCTGCGCCGACCCGGAGGGGTAGTTGTTATCGCCGGTGGTGATGATGAACTCCGGTCCCCAGGAGGCGACCAGGCTGGCCACATCGGCCTCGGCTGTTTCTCCGCTGCCGTAGTCGCCGATCACGGCAAAACGCAGCGGCGGCTCGGTGGTGGCAGTGGGAGTGGCGGGTGGCGCCTGGGTGGGCGTCGGAGCGGAAGTGCTTCCCGCCTGCTTGCCGATCAGCGGCAGCGCTATCGGGGTCCCGGCGACGGTCGCCACGGGCTGGGAAGCAGCCGGGAGGGCGGCCGGGTTCTGGGTCTGCTCGGCTGCCAGGTCCGACGGGCGGGTTGTCGGCCCGCAGGCGCTCAGCAGCAGGAGCACCAGAATGGCCAGGATGAATAGGTTTCTCAGCTTGTGCATTGCTACCCTACCTCGGACTCAAGCTGTACAGAGTCCCGAAATAATCCACCATGTACACCTCACCTGCCTCATCTACGCCGAAGGAGGTGATCGGCGAGCCTATTTCGAAGAGCGCAGCATTCAGCCAGCTGCCATCCGGGCTGCGAAGCAAACCCCATATACGACCGGTGCAGTAATCGCCGTAGAGATACACCCCCTGCCAGGCGGGAAGCTCAGTCCCCCGGTAAACCACACCCCCGGTGACCGAACAGCCCTGGTCGCGGCCGTACTCGGCTACAGGATCGATCAAAACAGCATCTGCGGGAGGGATGCCCTGGTAGCGATGCGCACCCTCGCGGTAGTTCCAGCCGAAATTTGCGCCTGGAGGGCTGCCTGCGGGCAGGAAATCGATCTCCTCCCAGTCGTTCTGACCCACATCGGCGATGTACAGGTCGCCGGTATGGCTGTCGAAGGCGATGCGCCAGGGGTTGCGCAGGCCGTAAGCCCATATCTCCCCCAGCCCGCCGGCGGCGGCAAACGGGTTGTCGGGCGGGACGGCATACGGGTCACCCCCATCGACATCGATGCGCAGCAGCTTGCCGAGCAGAGTGTCCGTCGATTGTCCGCTGCCCAGCGGGTCGCCGCCCGAGCCGCCATCGCCCAGTCCCAGGTATAGGTAGCCATCCGGACCGAATACCACCGCCCCGCCGTTATGGTTGCGGTAAGGCTGCTGGATGTAGAGCAGGCGCTGCTCGCTGGCAGAGTCGGCGCGGTCCGGATCATCCGGCGAGACCTGAAAGCGGGCGATCACCGTATTGCCATCCGGATCGGTGTAGTTGGTGTAGAAGTAGCCGTTTGCCGCGTAGCGCGGGTGGAATGCCAGCCCCAGCAGGCCGCGCTCTCCGCAGCATCCCACCTGCGAGCGGATATCCAGAAAGGCACTCTCCAGCAAACTGCCATCCTTCAAGATGCGTATCAGACCAGCCTGTTCCAGGATGAACAGCCTGTCCGACCCGTCACCGGCGTTGGCAATCCCTACCGGCGAGAACAAGCCACTAGCGACAGCTTCCCAGACGGCAGCGCTGGCATCCGGCAGGTCGCTGTTCACCGGCGGGGTGGGTGTCTCCGGTTGGGTGAGTACTGGCGTTGGGGTCGATACCGGTGTGTCCACACCCGTTGGAGTGTGGGTTGGCAGGACGGTCTCGGTTGGCTTCAGGGTGGTGGATGGAAATGGACTGGACGCAGCCGTGGAGGAGGGCAGTTCAGGTGGTGGTTCTGGAGTCGGTGTGCTGCATGCAGCACAGAGCACAGCACATAGCAAGAATAGCAAGAGCCAGCGCATTCCGGATCATTCCTCTACCCGGTATTCCGCGTCAACTACATCGTCATCGTCGATTGTGTCGTGACCCCCAACAGGGTCACGCCATTGGCTGTCTACAATCCCGGTCAGCGCTTCCATATGCTCTTGGACGACATCCGGCGGGCAGAGCTCGACAAATGCGAAAGTGCCCAACCAGATCACGACCGCGTCGTCGATCGGACCGGGAACGATATCGGGGATGACGAAATAAACCAGCGACCCGATGGGCAGCAGCTTGACCAAAGGGCTGACCCGCCGGTCTGACATCAAGCGAAAGATCAGCTTGAAGCGTACCGAAAGGTCTTGAAAAAAGCCGCCCCTATCGGCAGGGGATATGGAACGCTTGTCCTTCGCAGACATAACTACCTCCGAATGGAGGCATTATACTACAACGACGCTGCGCGTGATGGCAGCAGGCGCGCAAAAAGTGACGAAACACTTCGTCCCGGGTCAGCAGAGGGCAGCTTAGCTATTAACCAGCCTGGGCTTTAGCGACGACTGCAGTAAACGCCTGCGGGTCCCGAACAGCCAGGTCTGCCAGCATCTTGCGGTTGATGGTGATCCCGGCAACCTTCAGGTCGTGGATCAGCCGGCTGTAAGTGGTGCCGTTCTGGCGGGAGGCAGCGTTGATGCGTGCGATCCATAAGCGGCGCAGATCGCGCTTACGGACACGCCTGTCGCGATAGGAATACCAGAGGCTTTTCAGCATGGCTTCGTTCGCCCGGCGGAACAGGCGCGAACGGGTGCCGAATTGGCCTTTAGTGATTTTTAGTATTTTTTTGTGGTGCTGGCGGCGATATGGGCCAGTCTTTACTCGTGCCATAAAATTCTCTCCTGCGTACCACTGGGCGCCGGTAGAACGCTCTGCCTACCTGTTGCAAGCACCCAACAGCCGCAACTAATCGGTGTGCTGATCAGTAATCTGATCTCCTCAGTACAACAAACCGTTTAATCGATGTAGGGAGCAAGCCGCTTGACGCGCTTGACAATCCCGCGACCCTTGACAGGTATCATCTCATCGAACAAGCGCTTGGTGCGCTTGGACGTGCGGCGGCGCAGGTGGCTCTTGCCGCCCTTCGTACGCACCAGTTTGCCCGAACCCGTCAGGCGGAAGCGCTTGGCTGTCGCCTTATGGGTTTTCATCTTGTACTTACCAGTTGTTTTCTTGCGCGGCACTATCGTACTCCTCTCACATAAAATACCGCGGCGTATAGGCGTCGAGCGTATGCCCATACGACCCGCGGAGTCTAACCTAACTGAACGAATACCGGATTACAGTGCGAACTTCTTAAGGCTTCTTCGTTTTACCCGGAGCCAGGATCATCAGCATGGTCCTGCCTTCCAGCGCTGGCGCCTGTTCCACCACAGACAGATCAGAAAGGTCTTCGGCGATCTTTTTCAGATCGTTCAGGGCGATCTCCGGGTAGGTGATTTCCCGTCCCCGGAAGCGGATGCGCACTTTGACTTTCATCCCGGATTCCAGCCAGCGGCGGGCGTCGCGCACTTTCAGATCGCGGTGGTGTTCGTTGGTTTTCGGGCGAAGACGGATCTCTTTGACTTCGATTTTCGTCTGCGCCTTGCGTGCCTCCCGCTCCTTCTTTGCCCGCTCATAGATAAACTTACCAAAATCCATAATCCGGCAAACCGGTGGGTCAGCACCTGGGGCAACTTCAACCAGGTCCAGCTCCGCTTCTCTCGCAATCCTCTGTGCTTCCTGGATCGATACCACCCCGAGATTCTCACCCTCAGGACCGATCAGCCGCACCTCAGGCGAACGAATGGTCTCATTTACACGGTAATCTATTGTGCTGATATGGCACTCCTTCTAAATCCGGTTATCCGCACTGGCGCTTTTCCAGTCCTGGCATGATACCATAGTTGCGCCTGAATCGTCAACCAAACGAAACGGCGGATCTGACTCTGAGCGGCTGGTCAAATCCTCCGGCTAGCAGTAAATTTCACGCCGGCCTATCAATCACCGGCAGCATAGTCCTGCTGATAGCGCTCCAGCAGGGCTTCAACGGTCATCGCTCCGGGGTTCTCGCCCGAGCGGAGGCGCAGCGCCACCATGCCCTGCTCCTGCTCCCGGTCGCCAACCACCAGCATATAGGGGATCTTCTGGTTCTGCGCATCGCGTATCTTGGCGTTCATGCGCTCGCCGCGCTCATCCACCTGGACCCGCATCCCGGCGGCTTCGAGCTCACCGGCAACCTGGCGGGCATAGGGGATGTGGCGGTCGGCGATGGGGATCATCATCGCCTGGACCGGCGCCAGCCATACCGGGAAAGCACCGGCGAAATGCTCGATCAAGACGCCCATGAAGCGCTCCATCGAACCCAGCAGCGCCCTGTGAATCATGTAAGGGCGGTGCTCCTGCCCATCCTCTCCGATGAAGTTGAGGTCGAAGCTCTCCGGAAGGTTGAAATCGAACTGGATCGTGCTCAGCTGCCATTCACGTCCCAGGGCATCGCGTACTTTGATATCGATCTTCGGACCGTAAAAGGTGGCCTCCCCTTCATCGATCTGGTACGGAATGGCAGCCCGGTCCAGCGCTTCGCGCAGCGCCTCTGTGGGAGCTTCCCAATCACTGGGGGAACCGGCAGCCTTTTCCTGATTGCGCGTGGAGAGATAGGCCTGGAATTCCTTGAACCCGAAGGCGCGCAGGATGTTCAGGCTGAAGTGCAGCACTTCGTCGATCTCTTCCGGCATCTGGTCCGGGCGGCAGAACAGGTGCGCATCATCCTGTGTGAAGCCACGCACGCGCAGCAGACCGTGCAGCACGCCGCTGCGCTCGTAGCGGTAAACCGTCCCCCACTCGGCGAAGCGCAGCGGCAGGTCGCGGTAGGAACGGATGCGGCTTTTGTAGATCTGCACGTGGAAGGGACAGTTCATCGGTTTCAGATAGTAGCGCTGCCCTTCGATATCCAGGGGGGCATACATGTTCTCTTGATACCAGTCCAGGTGACCGCTGGTCTCCCACAAGTTCGCCTTACCGATATGAGGCGAGTAAACGAACTCATAACCGCCCTTTTCGTGCTCTGCGCGGCAGTAATCCTCTGCCAGCTTACGCACCATGCCGCCCTTTGGGTGCCAAAGGATCAGCCCGGGACCGACTTCCTCGCTAACGCTGAACAGATCCAGCTCGCGTCCCAGCCGGCGGTGATCGCGGCGCCTGGCTTCTTCCAGCCGCCACAGGTATTCTTCCAACTCCTGCGAATTGTGCCAGGCTGTGCCGTACACACGCTGCAGCATCGGTTTGTTCTCGTCGCCGCGCCAGTACGCCCCGGCAGTGTGCAGCAGCTTAACTGCATCCGGGTTGATCTGAGCGGTATTCTCAACGTGCGGCCCGCGGCAAAGGTCTACGAAGGTATCGTGCTTGTAGATGGAGATCTCCGGCACCTCGTCCAACGGCTCGCCGTACTCATCGAAGCCGCCCTGCTCGAGACCGTCGATCAATTCGATCTTGTAAGGCTGGTCTTTGAAGATCTGGCGCGCCGCCTCCGCCGAGACCACCTGTTTCTCGAAGACATGCCCTCCGGTAGCGATCTGGCGCATGCGTTTTTCGATCACCTCCAGATCATCTGGCGTGAGCGAGCGCGGCAGGTCGAAGTCATAATAAAAGCCATCCTCGATCGGCGGACCGATTGTGTACTTCCCGTCTGGGAACATCTCCAGCACCGCCTGTGCCATCACATGGGCAGCCGAATGGCGGATGCGGTAGAGATCGCTGTCCTCATATCGCTGCGGTATATTCTCAGCCATGTCTTCCTCCTGTTGTCGCACGACAAAATAAAAGCTCTCGCCCACTGGGGCGAGAGCAACTCTCACGCGGTTCCACCCAGATCGACCGGCACACTGCCGGCCATCTCTGCTGTCTGGCATTAACTGCCAGAACCCGACCGGTAACGAGGTCAGCCGTTCACCTTAGTAGGTCCAAGATTGGACCGTTAGGGGTTACGCTCGCGGGTGGTTTTCGCCGTCCAACTGCCTGAGGAGACTTCCAATCCATGGTCTCCTCTCCCTGGAGGTGCCGGTTCCGGCTACTCGTCCCGGTCCTTGCGTGTGTTATCCAAAGCGGAGTTAACTATAACGGGTTTTGCTTAAATCCGCAAGTCAGGCTTTTTTCTTCTTGGATTTCTTCTTACCTTTGTCCGACTTCTTGACCTTCTTCTTGCCTTTCTTGCCCTTATCCTTTTTCCCTTTGCCCATCTTTTCCTCGCCTTTCTCCCCTTTATCCTTCTTGGTCTTCTTCTTATCAGTTTTTGCCTTTGCAGCCACCTTGGCATCCGCTGCGCCTGCCTCGGTATCGCTGCTCACTACGACTGCCGAAGAGCTCTCCTGCAAGGGCTGTACCTCCACCAGGAGGTCTTGTGGGAAGATCGCCATGCGGTTGTGGCGGAATTTTCCCAGCCAATACCTGACCTGCCCGGGACTTAACCCCGCCAGCTGGGCGGCATCCTTCTGAGTCTCACCCTGGTCAAGCGCTAGCAAAACCTGAGCCCGCTGGCTGTGCGGTGGCTCTCCTGCCGCCAACCGCGCACATTGTGCCCGTTCCTGAGCATCCAGCAGCCTGACGGATTGTGTTTGGACAAATTCCTTGTTCTCAACAAGCTCTTTGGTTGGATCAGCCATCTCGTAAATATCCTTTCTTGCAGTCAACGCGTATTCCAAAGCCCTTATCCAGGTCTTTAGAATATTGTACCTGACACCTCAAATCCTGATTCCTGTTTATATCGAGACCAGTATTGCTAGCAGGCCCGACCTATCCGTCTGCAGTATCGTGAACAACCGGTTCCAACTCGTATTTTGAATGGCGCTGTTCCTCTTCGGCACTGACTTCTATGTTCAGCTTGACCGACCAGGAGCGCAAACCGACAAACAGCCCCAAGGCAGCGATCGGTAAGGCTATACCGGCACCATATTGAAGCAAATCCTCCGTTCCCCCCACGAAGACAGACCCCATGAAATGGACTGCCAACACAACCACCGTCACGCCGATCAGATTGGTCTCCAACTCTTCAGTGTTATCGATCTTCAGCCAGTTGGGGAACTCAATCTCGTGGACGAACAGCTGGTAGAGACCCATGGCCGTAATATACAGCACAGTCCCCACCAGGAAGGTATGTACGTATTCTACTACTTCGAAGATCACAAGGGATCTCTCAATTACCTCAGACCCATGAGCTAGTCCAAGCCCGGCGAGGAGCACCTCAATCAGCAGCTGGATCAGGCCAATGCCTCCGAAAACGAAAAAGAAGCATGCAGCGAGAGCCAAACCTATAATAGGTATGATCACCAGATATCTTGTACGTGCCAATATACGCTCCATCTCGCCTCCTGATTAACCTTCTTTGACCCATCTCCAGGCCGATTCAAGCTCGGAAAGATCGAAAAAGCGCTCTGCCGTACGGCGGGTGAAGGGGTCCATGACCTTCACCATCCAGGCTTGCCATTTCTGGTCGCCAACAAAGGCAGTTTTTTCCACCTGGCGGTACTGCTGGGTCCCAAGGTTGAAGTCAGCCCTGGCGGCATCCAGACCTCCCCAGCCTTCGAAACCTCCCATGACGACCAGGATATTAATTTTGCCGAAAGCCGCGATGGCCTGGTCCAATTTGGGCACCAGCACATCATAGTCTTCTGCGGTCAACTTACCGTTGATCCGAAAACCAATGCAGGATTCCGTGCTTTGGGGTAGTATTTCGATCATCGTCAATTCTCCTTTTTACGGCCGCTCTGCTAGCCAATAGTATGTATTAGATCCCCTGCTCGGCTTCAATACGGCCTGACTTCACCGCTTCCACCAGCGCCTGGTGGTCGCGCTCTGTCTGGTCGGCGTATGTCATTGCAAAACCGCCAATCGTTTTATCGAAAGCGTCACTCTTTCCCAGGTATCCGGCAATCGCCGCAGGATCACCGGTGCGGGCGTGGGCACGGGCTAAACAAGCACTGCAAACTCCAAGATAGGTGCCCAAACCCGTCACATCCAACGCAGCAACATCTACCGATCCCTTCATGTCCTTTAGCTGCCGCCAATAATATTGCTTTTCGCTGAGCGGACTCTGGTGCCAGCCCAAGAAGATATCGCTGGCGGCCTGTATCAGCCGCTGACTGACCACAACCCTTTGTGCATGGCTACTGTATCCCCGATCCGGCAGATAGGTCTGCAGCACCGAAGGGCCGGCTTCTTTCTGCTGCAAGATGATGGCATCCTCCTGCGCACCACCCTCGAGCAGCAAGATGCTGCATGTAGTCCCGACACTGCCCACACCGCCAACCCGCAAAGCCGCATCTGTGGGGCGAAATCGTGAAAGCAGCATGCGCCTTTCTTCTGACAGGCTGGAGATATATTCGAACCAGCTCTCTTCCACGTATTCTTCGGTGAATTGGGCTTTCTGATCCTCGGTAAGCAGATCATCCAATCGGACAATGAGAGGCGGATCATTGATGAACTGCCGCCGACCACCCACCAGTTCAGTAAGCTTTTCCAGGGTGACCGTCTGGGTCTTGGTGCGCGCTTTTTTGAGCATTTTCTCTGTACTCTTAGTGCCTTTCTTGGAATAGCGCTCAAACAGCGCCAAGACTTGCTCGGCTTCGACATGGTAATACCACACATCCAGGATCGACAGTTCCGAGAACCTGCCCACAGCTTCCCGATAAACTCTGGCAACCAGCCTGGCTAACTTGCGGTTGTCTTTGTCTTTGAAGCCATTCTGGCGTCCTGCTACTACCGCGCTGGCAGCCAGGCGCTTGATGTCCCATTCCCACGGCCCAGGGTATGCTTCATCAAAATCGTTCAGGTCAAAGACCAAATTACGCTCTGGTGTGGCAAAGACGCCAAAATTCGATAAATGCGCATCGCCGCACAAGACCACATCGAGACCCGAAACCGGTGTTTTCGCCAGGTCGGCTGCCATCACAACCGCCGAGCCGCGCAGGAAAGCAAAAGGCGAAGCCAGCATGCGTCCATACTTGATGGGCAGCAATTCCGGTATGCGCCCCTTATCCTGTGCCTGAAGCAGCTTGAGGGGGTCGCGGCGGTTGGGCGCTGGTGCCCATTCAGCATGACTGCCGCGCGACACCTGCTTGCGGCGGCTTTTCCCCAGCACACGGCGCTCCTCAACCAGCATGTGTTCACTATCTGTCAGTTGTTCAGACATTTTCATCACGTTCTTTGAACTTCGCTTGATGGATTAAGTCCACCAAATCCTGGAAATCCACTTTATCCGAAGGGTGCTTTTGCAGGTGCATGACCACCGCAGAAGCAATATTATTATGGATGTGGTCGGCTCCAATCAGGTCGATTACACCATCACGTTGCAATATCTCGTGGACCTGGGATTTTAAACTCGTTATATGGAGATCGATCCCATGATCCAAACCTGACTGTGCAATCTTCTTCAGCATGTCGGCGCCCTCCGCATCAATAAAATTGACCCCTTCCATGCTCAGGACCACACCATTCAAAGGCACGTCTGCCTGGGTGCTCACCTGCCGTAAGCGATCTCCCAAAGCGTCTGCGTTGACAAAAAATAGCCCGCCATCGAAACGCAGGATGCTCAACCCGGGGAATGTTTGGCTATCCGGATATTCATCCAGTTCAAAGAATGACAGCGTCCCGATTTTTCTGCCAAGTTCTGGAATATTGGGCAGTGCCGATACGGCTACCAGCCAGAAGATGGATAGAGCCACACCGATGACAACTCCCTGTAAGATCCCAAAGGTGATCACGCCTAGTAATGCTGCCATCGCAATCCAGAATTCAAAGCGCTTCACCCGTAAGATTCGCTTCATTTCCTTGACATCCATCATTCCCATGACAACGGCCTCGATAATGATGGCTCCCAAAACAGCCTCGGGCAAAGCGGAGAAGAGTGGAGCCAGGAACATTAAAGTCAGGATGATAAAGAGAGCCTGGGCTAGGTTGGAAATTTGCGATTGTGCGCCTGCCTGATCATTGACAGGGCTCTTGGACAGGCTGCCGTTGTCGAATATGCCCTGGAATAAACCTGAAGCCACGTTGGAGGCTCCCTGGGCCAGCAGTTCCTGGTTGATATCAATCCGATAGTTGTGCTTGCTGGCATATTCGCGCACAGCCGCGGTGGTTACTGAAAATCCAATCAATAACAGACCAACCGCCGCACCGACGATCATCGCTAAGTTGTCCAGGAGAAAGCCCAGGTTGGGCAGCGTGAAACTTGGCAATCCACGCGGTACCTCAGCAATCAGAGAAATACCTAGATCACCGAGGTTGAATAGTAAAGTCGCACCGATACCCAGCACAACCGCAACCAGCGCGCCAGGAATCTTCGGGGCAAAAACCTTGATCCCAAAAACGAGTATCAGGGCGATGATACCCACAACCAAAGTGGGTATGCTGGTCTCAGGGAACCCGGTTACCCAGCCCCACAATTTCCCCCAGGTGTTTGCGCCTGTGGACTCCGTTCCGGTGATTTTGAACAGCTCACCGGCGGCGACATTGAGCGCAACACCAAAAGTAAAGCCCGTCAATACACTTGCTGACAGGAATTCGGAGATCCATCCCATTTTAAACAGGTACATGATGATGAATAACAACCCGGCAACAAACACGATCGCAGATGCCGTTGCAACTGCTTCCGCAGAACCTCCACTCGCAACAACCAGCACGGCCGCGCCAAGTACTGCCGCCGTGGAGGAACTTGGTCCTTGGGTGACCTGTTTCGAGGTGGTGAATAAGGCAAAAGCGATCAATCCGACCGCCGCAGCATAGAGTCCATACTGCACCGGTACACCGCTGATAGCGGCATACCCCAGGGATGTGGGCACCATCAATGCCCACACGGATAGTCCTGCAATGATGTCGTTCTTCAACCACGCCCGGTTATATTTGGGTAGCCAGCTCACAATTGGCAGAAAACGGGCCAGACCAGCATTTGTTTTTGCGGGCGCATTTTTATTTATTTCAGCCATAGTGATCCTCCTGTATGTACAGAGCGCATGCTGAGGCTGATCCTGAATTCATATATGGGACTTGAAAGCATACCAATTTAGTGTCTGCAGCTTTATTATACCCAGGAGCAACCGGGTTTGGTCTAAACCCGTTTGGGAGGGGCAACACCTGTAAATTCAGCGATGGAGAGATTTGTCGTTATCGACCATACCTTGGATCTGGTTTTTCCTCGGGATAGTTTCCCCTGCATAAATGTACCCCCACGGAGACCTGATACGCCCCCCCCCCGACAGGTACAACAAGGAGTTCATTTGTACTTAAAAACGTGGAGAACGGGGAAATACTCCCATTCTCCATTAGCAGCACATAGGACTTTGACAGTGGGCGGTATTGGACTCGAACCAACGACCTTTGCGATGTCAACGCAACGCTCTAACCAGCTGAGCTAACCGCCCGTATTTCGTGGGGCACATTATACCTGCCGCAGGTCATTTTCGCAAGACGGGTGCGGGGACGTCAGCCGCGGGAGCGGTTGTACAAGGCAGCCGCACCGCCCACCAGTAGACCCACCCCGCCCCAGACCGGGATGAGCCGCAGGACGGCAGAGATCTGTGCCAGCGTGAAATCCGGCACGCTGTGACCGTGCAGCCCGATCTTGACCACCATCAGCAGCACTGCCAGCAGCGGGACCAAGGTACCGAAAGCTGCGCCGAGCAGGAGGTACCAGTAGCCCCGCAGCCGCCCGCCGAAGCGCAGCCCGGTGGCAATCGCCCCCAGCGAGGAGAGCAGGGCTGCCAGCAATATCGCCTGCCGTTCGTCACGACCTTCGAAGGACAGCCAGAGCATCGCTACCACCCCTAGCAAGATGCCCCCCAGCCGCAAGATGCGATGCGTCCGAAGGTTGGCTGGCATCAATTCGTTCTGCCGGGCGCGTTCGACCGCCGCTTCTGTAAGCGGGATATAGATGGCTATCTGGGTGCCTTTGCCAGGTTTCGAGTTGATTTTCAGGTAGCCGGTCAGCAGCTCGGTGCGCTCGCGCATATTGACCATTCCCAGGCTGCCCCGGCTGTCGTAGCCGGCGTTAACCAGATCAAGATCGAAGCCGACTCCGTCATCCTTGATCTCCAGCAGGGCGATCTCTTTCCCAGTCGGTTGCAGACGCACCCAGATGTGCCCTGCCCGGGCATGTTTGCGGGCGTTGTTGACCGCTTCCTCGATGATATTGAAGACCACTCCCTGCTTGGATGGCTCCAGCTGCGAGGCGGTGTCGGAGTCTATCGATACGATGACCTCCTGGTTGTAGGTCTGGCGCATCTTATCCGCCATCGACTGCAAGGCGGCATCCAGACCCTGCGATTCCAGCACCAACGGTCGCAGGGTAAAGAGCATGTGCCGGATTTCCATGGTCGTCTGCCGGGCCTGTTCCTCGACACTGTATAGCTCAGCAGCAGTAGCTTTCGGATCTTTCTCGAGCAGCCGGCGGGCATAGTTCACCCGCATGGCGATGGCGGCCACCGACTGGGTCGGGCCATCGTGCAGGTCACGCGCCAGCTTGCTGCGCGCCTCTTCCTGGGTCTCGATCATGCGTTCCTTCTCCTGTTCGAGGTCACGGTATAAGCGCGGCATTCTGAATGGCGATCATCGACTGGCTGGCGATCATCTCCAGCACCTTCTGGCGCTCTGGTATGAAAAAATCGCTCTGTGGATGCCCATACAACAGCACGCCGTAGGTGTCCAGACCGGTTCGCAGCGGGATGCAGTAAACTGAAGTGCAGGTTTGCAGGGCAGTGATCTTCCACAGTTCAGGATCGCCGGAGAGATCATTCGAGAGGCGCGACCTCGCCTTCATCGATCGCCCGCCCGACCAGGCCTGCCGTCCCGGGCAATGGAAACGCGCATATCGGCCTGGCTGAAGCGGCGTGCAGAACCTACCCGCAGCTTTGGGTCGCCATTGTCATTTTGGGAATACAGCAGCACTGCGCTGACCAATTGATCCCGTGCGGCAGGCTTGCCCCCGATCGCCCCGCTGCTCAGGTCAAGGGCCTTATCCAGGCACGCGTTGATAGTTCAGCGAGGCGTTCAACTCGGCGATCAGTTTGAAAATGGCTGATAACCAGCCCGAATCGCTGTGCAGCCCATCCAGCTTTCCAGCAGCAAATGTCTGCTGCGTGCGGGCTATCTCAGCCTGCAGCCGCTGGCTCACCGAGCCGAAGAACAAGACCGTAAACAGGCACAGGGGGATCAATGTGACCAAGAAAAACAAGGTTGACAGCATGTCTGCGGCAAGCATCGCTGCCAGCCCTAGCAGGAGCAAGCCTGCCAGCGTGGCGATAGCGCCGCCTGCCAGACCGAAGTATGTGGATGCGCTCAGCGAGGGCAGCAGGATCACCCAGCCAATATTGCCGTCGGTGGCACCGCTGAAGATGAACAACCCGCACGCCACGGCGAGATCGAAGAGCACGCTGACCGTAGCGCTGGAAAGGCAGCCGTTTGCCCAGCACCAGAAGCAAGTCCCAGGAGCAGGTTTCCGGCAGCCGCGAGCAGGATGATTAGGACTAATGGGCGTGACAGGCCGTCACCGCTCGCCATGCTGACCGCCAGTCCGGTCAGGGTCAGCCAGCGCAGCAGGATAACGATCCAATCGATCAGGTCTTCAAGTACCGGTCCTTGCCCATGCAGTTATGATAACTGAAAAACGGGCTCTGGCTCTGCGATATCACCTGGCGCACTTTACATTTCGGTAAGTAGGGGGATAGCAGCCTTCACAGCCCTGGCGCGGTGGCTGAGCCGGTTCTTCTCCGGCATGTCCAGCTCCGCCATCGTCTTCCCCAGCTCGCTGACCAAGAAGATGGGATCGTAGCCGAAACCCTGCGAGCCGCGCTGCTCGGGAATGATCTCCCCATGGCATTGCCCACCGCAAATACCACTTCCCCTCCCGGCTTCGCCAGTGCAACGGTGCAGTGGAAATGCGCCAGCCAGGGAGCCGGGTGAGCGTGCAGCACCTCCAGGAAATACGCCCGGCGGTCGGCGTCGGTCGCACCCGGCTGTGGGGAGTAAACGTGCCGACCGGATGCCCGGGGCTCCGCCCAATACATCGACTTCCAGCCCGGAATCGTCTGCCAGGGTCAGCAGCCCGGAGGCAAGCGCGTATTCGGCAGCCTTTAACGCCGCGTTTTCGGCGTAAGTCGCACCGGTCTCCTCGACTCCAAGTGCAGGTCGAGTTGCTGCGGCGTGACCAGCACCAGGTCAAGGTTCTCAAGCAGCGCGGTCAGCTCGTGTATTTTCCCCGCATTGCTGCTTGCGATGAGCAGTTTTTTCATAAGCTCTCCCTGAGAGCAATATATTATTCGTCACACACCGTTCCAAATCAAAATATTTAGTATAACTTGACGCTCAATTCTATCTATGCTATAATCTATCGGACAATTTACCTCTGCTGTGACAACAACGCCAGTGTCCGATAAAACAAATCTTTTCCGGCTGAACTTAGGCTTTTTAATTCACCAACCCGTCGGTTCCAGCCGGGATTTTATTTTTGAGATTCCCTGAGGTCAGCCTAGATACCTGACCTGAAACTGAAAGATTTAGCAGGCTCTGCCAGGGTAACTCGCACTGACCCAAGGTTTGCTGGTGCATGGAAAATTGCATGCGCTGCTGCATACAGAGTGTGTCCGCTGTCTGACAGATTTCCTTCAGCCGCTCAGTACTGATTTTACCGAATTATATGCCTTCTCGAGGAAGTCAATAACCGACTCGGAGTTGGTACTCCCAGAAGACGCCCATATCAATCTCCGGCCGTTGGTCCGCGAATACATGCTGCTGGATATTCCCATCAAGCCGCTCTGTTCTCCGGATTGCAAAGGTCTGTGTCTGATCTGCGGTGAAAATCTGAACGAAAGCACATGCGATCACGGACCAGACAGTCTGGACCCTCGCTTATCAATACTTAAAACACTGCTCGACGAGCAGAATTAGATCGTTTCAATCTGACTCTACATTCTCGACAAGACCTGTCAATCCGGCTCACGTGTAAGAAGGGAACTGCATGGCACCATCAGGAAAGCCACCCCTAGACGAAGACACGATCCAAATCCTGCTGAACAAAGCGCATGTGCACGGCTATCTCTCCATTACGAGGAGATCATGGAAGAATACCCGGAGCTGGATGACGAAATCGGATGCTTCCGAGAATCTGATCCAATATCTGCGTCGCAATGGAGTCGATGTCACCGGAGAAGATGCCGAAGAGACGGATAGCGAGTTCGAAGCCCTGGCGGACGAGAACGTGTACTATACGCAAATCTCGAAAGCATCTCTGCCAGCGATACGGTCGATATATACCTGAAAGAGATGTCGCGCATCCCACTCCTGACCATCGAAGAGGAAGTCAGCCTCGCCCAGCGAATCGAGCGAGGCCAGGAGGCCCGGCTGGAACTGGCGAAATTCAATGGGCGCACCAACTCGAAGCTGCGCAGGCTGCTCGAAGAAGACATCCAGGACGCCGCCTTGGCCTGGGAGCACCTGATCAAAGCCAACACCCGCCTGGTGGTCAGCATTGCTAAAAAATATATCGGTCGTGGTGTGCCGTTCCTGGACCTGATCCAGGAAGGGAACCTGGGCTTGATGAAGGCGGTTGAAAAGTTCGACTATCAGCGCGGATTTCGATTTTCCACTTACGCCACCTGGTGGATCAGGCAGACCATCACCCGCGCCATCGCCGACCAGGGTCGCACCATCCGGCTGCCCGTGCATATGTCCGACCGCATCCGCTACATGTATCGCATCTCCCACGAAATGGAACAGACCCTGGGTCGCCCGCCGACACCCGACGAGCTGGCAGACCAGATGGAAGTTGCCCCTCAAAAAGTCTCCTGGATGCTTCAGGTCTCCTGGATCCCGCTCTCCCTTGAAAGCCCGGTTGGGGATGAAGAAGATTCCGAGCTGGGAATGTTTGTCGAAGACAAAGTCACCCCCACCCCTCTCAGACGGTATATGAGAACATGCTGCGTGAAAGGGTGGACGAGGTGCTGTCCACGCTATCACCGAGAGAAGCCGCGCATACTGCGCATGCGTTTCGGTTTGGACGACAATCACCCCTACACATTGGAAGAGGTCGGTGCCAAATTCGGTCTGACGCGCGAGCGGATCCGGCAGATCGAAGGCAAGGCGTTGCGCCGACTGCGCCATCCCTGCCATGCTCGCCAGCTGCGCGAATACCTGTAATCCTTGACAAATCGCCCAGCGACGTTTAGACTTACGGGCACGAACAGAAGGATTGGTTAATGAGCACTTATTTTGTTTTCACTGCTGCGATACTGACGATGTCTATGTTAATGGTCATGATGATGGCCATTATGATGGGCATGGCAACCATCACTCGCGCCTGGGCAGTCGCCGGAGAATCGGCCTGATAAACCCAACCAAGTGTTCTCAAGGGCTGTCCAGATGTGGACAGCCCTTTTATTTTGACGGACTCGACCTTGCACGACCATCTGGCAAACAGTAATCAGGACGCAATCACGTGATTCACACAGGAGGAGGACAGCATGACTAAGAATATCCTCGTCTCGGTCGCCTGGCCTTATGCAAATTCTCAGATCCATGTCGGCAATATCACCGGTTCATATCTGCCTGCCGATATCTTCGCCCGCTACCAGCGGCTGGCTGGCAACCGCGTCCTGATGGTATCAGGCTCGGATGCGCACGGCACGCCGGTGACGGTGCGCGCCGATTCAGAAGGCAAGACCCCTGTGGAGGTGTACCAGGAATTATCACGCCGGTTTCCTCGAGCTGTTCCAAAAGCTCGGGCTGGCATACGATCTGTTCAGCAGCACGCATACCCAAAACCACTTCAAGGTGTCGCAATCCATCTTCCTGGCGCTGCAGGAGAACAAGCTGCTGTACACCGAGCGACAGCAGCAGTGGTACGCTCCTCAGCCAGGGTCGCTTCCTGCCAGACCGCTATGTGGAGGGCACGTGCTATATCTGCGGATATACCAGCGCGCGTGGCGACCAATGCGATAACTGCGGCAACCTGCTGGACGCCAACCAGCTGATCGAGCCGCGCTCGAAGACCGACGGCTCCACCCCAGAGCTGCGCCAGACCGAGCATTTCTACCTCGACCTCGGCAAACTGCAGCCGGCGATCGTCGAGTTCCTGCGCCAGCGGGAGAGCTACTGGCGGCCCAACGTTCTGCGCCAGTCCCTCGGACAGATCCTGGCGAACGACCTGCACGGCCGTGCCATCACCCGCGACCTGGACTGGGGGATCCCCGTGCCGGTAGACGGCTGGGAAGGCAAATGCCTGTATGTATGGTTCGAGGCGGTGATCGGCTACCTTTCCGCGGCGGTTGAATGGGCGCAGATCACCGGTCAGCCGGACAGCTGGCGTGACTGGTGGTACAACCCGGAGGTGCGCACTTACTACTTCATCGGCAAAGGACAATATCCCCTTCCATGCGGTCATCTGGCCGGCACAGCTGATCGGCGCGGGCGAGGGGTTTGGTAAGATCTTCGAAAATGTCGATGACGCCCGTCTCACCCTGCCGTACGATGTCCCTGCAAATGAATTCATGAACCTGGAAGGGCAAGAAGCTTTCCGGCAGCCGCAACTGGGCTGTCTGGGGGCTGGATTTCCTCTCCCGCTACGATCCCGACCCGCTGCGCTACTACCTGACCGCCAATATGCCCGAGAGCAAAGATACCGATTGGGACTGGCAGGATTTCCTCAACCGCAACAACAACGAGCTGGTCGCGACCTGGGGCAACCTCGCCAACCGTGTGCTGTCTTTTGCGTATAAGCATTGGGAAGGCGTACGTGCCCGGTGCCCGGCGAGCTGCGCCCCCAGGATCAGGAGATCTTAGGCGTCGTCGAAGGCGGTTTCGACTGAGATCGGCGAAGCAGATCGACGCGGTGCATCTGCGCGCCGGTCTGCAGGAAGCCGTGCGCCTGGCGACGGAGGTCAACAAATACCTGGATACCACAGCGCCCTGGTTCGAGATCAAGAACGATAAATCCCAGGCAGCCAAAAGCATATACACATCCCTGCGGGCGATCGACTCTTTGAAGGTGCTGTTCGCCCCCTTCCTGCCTTTCACCAGCGAGCGGCTGCACAGCTACCTTTGGCTACTCCAGCCCCTTGTTCGGCGTACAGGTCGCTGGAGAGCGTCCAGGATGACTTAGGCGAGCACACGGTGCTGCGATACCTGCCTGATCAGTGCCAGCGGCAGATGGGAGCCCAGCCAGCTGCAGCCGGGGCAGGCGCTGCAGAAACCGGAGCCGCTGTTCCGCAAGCTGGATGAGAGCATCGTCGCCGAGGAGCGCGCCCGGCTGGGATAATAATTACCTGACGAAAGGTCTGCGACCAGGCCTGCTCAATCTGCTTCCAGCAGCGAGCCCTGGAGATAGTCCACTAAGATTCGCAGCACCTGCTCTGCGGATTGCTGCTTGACCTCCAACCTGGACCCGGGCCAGATATGCTGCCACGCTTTATCCACACCTGGCGCGCTCAAGCCGATCCAGGTCAGACCAACCGGCTTCTCCGGCGTGCCTCCGTCAGGACCAGCGATCCCGCTGATCGCCGCACCAATGTCTGTCCCCAATGCCTGCCGCACGCCGCACGCCATCTCCAGCACGGTCTGCTCACTCACCGCACCGTGTACCTCCAGAGTCTGCGCAGATACACCGAGCAGGTTCATCTTGATCTCGTTGGCGTAAGCGATCACCCCACCTGAGTAATAGATCGACGAACCGGGCACATTGGTGATACGATGCCCGATCAGCCCGCCCGTGCATGATTCGGCGACTGCCAGGTGCAGGCCGCGTTGGACCAGCAGCTCTCCCAATAATGCTTCACATTGAATGATCTTCCATAGGGACATTATATAGCACGAAACCCGATCTTTGAGTCAGATATCCCCATTCACGCCCGGGCTTCGTCTCGCTGATGGACTAAGTTGATCATGATACAATCCAAATCACGTATGGACGTATCCGAAAAGATCCAGGCTGTGCTCGATACCCTGCCCACCAGACCCGGCTGCTACCTCATGAAGGACCAGTTCGGGAAGGTTATCTACGTGGGCAAGGCGATTAACCTGCGCAGCCGTGTGCGCTCGTATTTCCACAACAGCGCGCAGGACAGCCCAAAAACCGAGAAGCTGGTGCGCAAGATCGCCGACATCGATTGGATCGTGGTCGACTCCGAGCTGGAAGCCTTGATCTTGGAGATGAACCTGATCAAGAAGCACCGCCCGCATTACAACGTCCGCCTGAAAGACGACAAACGCTACCCCTACATCAAGGTACACTGGGCAGACCCATTCCCCAAAGTTACCGTCACCCGCAGGATGCTGCAGGATGGATCACGCTACTTCGGCCCATATACCAGCGTCTGGGCTGTCCACCAGACACTGGATGTCCTGCGGCGCATTTTCCCATACCTGACCTGCGACCGCACCATCACCGGGGAGGATGAACGCGCTTGCCTGTATTATGACATCAAACTATGTGTGGCACCCTGCATCGGTGCTGCCGACCAGGCTACATACCGCCAGATGATCGAAGACCTGTGCCAGTTCCTGCTCGGTCGAACCGAGCCGATCGTCTCGCGACTGCATATGGAGATGGAACAGGCGGCTGAGAAGCTGAACTTCGAAAGGGCGGCAGCCTTTCGGGACCAAATCAACGCCATAGAAAACGTAGTCGAGCGGCAGAAAGTAATCTCCAGCGATTATATCGATTCGGATGTGATCGCCATGGCGCGATCGAATGGCGAAGCCTGTGTGCAGGTGTTCTTCATCCGCGGCGGAAAACTGATCGGTCGAGAGTACTTCCTTCTGGAGGGCACCGAAGCTACCCCCGATCAGGGTGTGATGGCTGAGTTCATCAAACAATTCTACGATCAGACGCCCACAGTGCCCGAGCAGGTGCTGCTGCCGCACGAGGTCGAGGAAGCACAGATCATCCGCCAGTGGCTCAAACAGAGGAGCAGCAGCGATAAATTCGAGATCCTGATCCCCAAAGAGGGACAGCAGCGCGATCTCATCCAGCTGGCTGCTGAAAACGCTGCTGAGACCCTGGCCGCGCTGCAGGCGCAGTGGCAGGCAGACCGGCACCGCCAGGAACAGGCGCTGGCAGAGCTTCAGGAAGCGTTATCGCTCCCAGAGCCCCCCAACCGCATCGAATGTTATGATATCTCCAATACTCAGGGGACTGCCGCGGTCGGCAGCATGGTTGTCTTCACCCAGGGAGTGCCGAAGAAACCATATTACCGCCACTTCAATATCCGCAGCGTGAGCGGTCCGGATGATTTTGCCAGCATGGAAGAAGTCCTCACCCGGCGCTTCAACCGCTGGCAGGCAGCCCAGGAGGGCGCTCAAACACCGGGCAAGAAGCCGGACCAGGCGTTCGGTCTGCTGCCAGACTTGCTGCTGGTAGACGGGGGCAAGGGTCAGCTCAGCCGTGCCGTGGCCGTGTTGGAGCATTTCGGACTGACAGACAGGATACCCGTGGCAGGGCTGGCGAAGCAGAATGAAGAGCTGTTCATCCCGGGGCACCCGTCATCCATACTGCTCCCGCGCCAATCTCAGGGGCTGTTCCTGGTCCAGCGCATCCGCGATGAAGCGCACCGGTTTGCGATCACTTCTCACCGCAAGCTGCGCACGAAAACCGGTCTGGCGTCTCGCCTGGATGGCATCCCCGGGATCGGACCAGCCAGGCGCAAGCTGCTGCTGAGCCATTTCGGCTCTATTCAGGACATCCAGAACGCTTCGATGGAAGAGCTAACCGCAGTCCCCGGGATCACCGAGAAGATCGCCCAGGCGATCAAAACCCATCTCGAGTAGGGAGCTGGCGGGCACTCCAGGTATTGCGGGTGATTAAGCTGTTTAGATCTATCAGGTAATGAGGAAACTTATGGCAAAAAAGAAGAAGCAGCCCTCCCAGCGAGATCGGCGTCGATTGCGCACTCAACAGGTCATTTTTACTCGTGATCGCGATCATGATCATCCTGGTGATGGTCGTGGGCATGTTTGCCCGCTATTGAGTTACATATCCATTAAGTTTTGAACCATACGCGTGAATTCGCGGGCTGAGAAAGGCTTCTGCAGCCAATGCACATCGCCTCGCTCAAGGAGTGCCTGGTTCTCGCCTTCCAGCGGATGACCGGTGACAAACAGCATTTTCATCTCGGGTGAGCGATCCATCAAAGCCCGGTACAGCTTCACACCGTCCATTTGAGGCATGACCACATCACTGACGACAAGTGCAAACGCAATGCCGGTTTGATCGTACAGCTGGATTGCTTCATAACCATTTCGAGCAGTGATAACATCGTAGTTCTTGGCTTCAAGCAGAGCCTGTAAGGCTGCCAGAGTGGCATGGTCATCCTCTACCACCAAGACCACTTTACCGGAACCATCCAGCGGCGCCAGCGGTTCGGTATGCCTGATCTCATAGCTCGACTCTGGCAGCAGAGGCAGAAATAGTGTAAACTCTGTCCCTTTGTCCACCTTACTGCTTACATCGATATGACCGCCGTGCTGCTTGATGATGCCGTACACCTGCGCCAGCCCCAACCCGGTCCCCTGACCGACCGGCTTGGTCGTGAAAAACGGTTCGAAAATGTGTGGGGTGACATCCGGGGGTATCCCACAGCCGGAATCCCGGACGGTGATCTTAACCCACTCCCCCGGCAGAAGATCAGGTGATGGGGGTTCCATCGCCTCCGGGATCTTAATTTGCCCCAGGGAGAAGTGCAGCACACCGCCATCAGGCATCGCGTCGCGCGCATTAACTGCCAGATTGATGAAAACCTGCTGCAAGCGAGTTGGGTCAGCCTTCACCCAGTAACTCCCCGGCTTATATTCAAGCTCAAGACGGATGGTCTCCGGCATCACCCGCCCGAGCATGCGCTCCAATTCTTTCACAAACGGAAGCAGGTCCAGGGCACTCTGTTCCATGACCGCCCTGCGGCTGAAGTCCAGGATCTGGCGGATCAGGCTGGCGGCTCGTTGTACCTGCTGCTCGATGATGGTCAGGCGGTCCCGGCTGGCTTGCGGCAGGTTCGGATCACCCATCAGCAAATCGGTATAGACAAGGATAGCAGCCATAATATTATTGAAGTCGTGGGCGATCCCTGCTGCCAGCTGGCCGACGGTCGCCAGACGTTCCTGCATCTGGATGCGGGTCTGGATCTCCTTCTCTTCGGTGATCTCCCGCAGCATGATCACCCACTGCTGGCTGCCTCCTCCCATCGGGCGCGCCTGGGCTTCATACACTCGATGGGATGGCTTATCCTGAATGATCTCTACCGGTATTGGGTCCTTGTGGTGGCTGATCAGATCCTCTATCGGATAATTGCCCAGGCGCAATAGATTGCCATCCGGGGTATCCGCCTCCAGAGCTGTCAGGATCGATTTGGCGATCGGATTGGTTACCTGTAGCCGGTATTCGGAATCCAGCAGGATCAGACCCACCGGCAGGTGCTCGACCAGACCCTCGACGCGCTTCTGCTCGGCGACCAGGATAGCGACGATACGTTCGACGGCAGACCCCGCCTGGTGGGCGAATGTCTCCAGCAGGCGCTGCTGGTAATCGCTGAATGCGGATTTTTCATCGCTGGCGGTAATCAAGGCGCCGACTGTTTTCCAGCCAACCTTGATAGGAGCATAGATCAGCGACTCCAGCTTCTCGATCGCAGGCACCTTGCTGTCGAGATCGGAAGTTTGCACCAGCTCTAAGGGGGCGGTTTCGAGCCTTTTGGTATCTCTATTTTGCTTTACAAGCTCGTTCAGGGTGAGCTCACGCAGCGATTGGACCGCCGCAGGCGCGATCTCTCTCGAGGATTCGATGAAGAACAATCGGTGCCCTTCCACTACCAGGCAGGCAGAGGACAGATCGCAGCCAACTGCATTCCGCAGATGGCTCAGGAGCAGACGCAGCAAATCTTCGAAGCCAACCGTATGGCCGATCTTCTGCGATAATTCATATAAGCTGGTCAGTTCCAAAGTCCGCTGGTCAACCGTCAGCTCGAGTTCTTCAGCGTGTTGGCGCACCTGCCCATACAGCACAGCATTTTCCAGTGCGATCGAGATCTGCCCGGCTAAGACCTGTAAGAGGTCGCTGTCGTGAGTGCTGAGCTGGTTTGTCTTGTCGCTCTCGATATTGATAACGCCGATTACCTTGTCGTCGCGGAAGATGGGCACCGCCAGCTCGGCGACAGTCTCTTGTGACCAGCAGATATAATCTGTGTCCCGGCTGACATCCGGGACAAACTCGGCCTCTCCAGAACGTGCCACTCGACCGACGATCCCCATCTGGATTGACTGGTATTTATCGCGCGGCTGATCCCCACGGAAAGCTTGCAGCTCCAGCTGTTCCTCCCGGATCAGGAAGATCTCCACCAATGGATACTTGAATCGCCGGTACAGCTGTTCGACCACCTCGTCGAAGAGCACATTCAACTCGAGACGTCGGTTGAAGATCTCGGTCAGGTCCTGGATCAAGGTGATCTCAGCCAGCCTGCGAGTAACCTCCTGGTAGCGTTCCGCGTTGCTGAGCACCAGACCCACCTCATGACAGATCGTTTGCAGCAGGTCGAGCTGGTCCATTGAGAAAGCCGCCACCTCGTCGTGCAGCACGCTCAGCACACCAAATATCTGCTCCCCGGCCTTAATAGGAGCAGTGATCACAGAGCGGACTCCATCATCAAGCCCTGGCACATGGTGCCAGCGCTCGTCCTTGCCGACATCTGGAATATTCGCCGGCTGCCGGTGTCTTGCCACCCAGCCTGCCAGTCCGGTATCAAGATCGATTTCGAGGCTGGGATCGAATTCGGTCCCAGCCGGCTGCACTGCGCAGTGCAGCGCGCACAACCATAACCGCTCGACTTCCGGGATGTACAGGAAAGCCTGTCCCATCATCCCATCAAATACCTGGCAGGTGCGTGAGATCGCCCGGTCGAGAATCTCCTCATAGTCCAGACTGCTGGCTAACTCCCTGCCGATATCATAGAGCAGACGCAGGTGACGTCTCTCTGTGGCCGCGCGCTCGTACAGTCTGGCATTATCGATCGCAACTGCCGCATGAGCTGCGAATGTCTGGACGATGGTCACATCATCGTCAGTGAATCCGCCTACGGCAGCCCTATCCAGGTTGAGCAGCCCGATCACCTTATCGCGCACGATCAACGGCACACCAAGCCACGAATTGATGTGATCGCTCAGTGGGGTCGCCTGCCAGCGTGGGTCATCGTTGATATTGGCGATCAGCAGCGGCTTGCCGCTCTCGACCACAATCCCGACCGCGTGATCCGATGAGAGACCAAAGCGTATTGTCTCAACCAGCACTTCAGCGGCGGACTTCTCATAACCCCGCCAGACCTTGATGACAGCCGATCCGTTCTCCAGCAGCATGATATTGGCGCTGTCATAGCTTACCACCCGGGCAAGCTGGTCAAGCACCTCTTCCAGCACCTGATGCATAGATAGGCTGGAGCTGATGATATGTGCGGCGTCTCTCACTGCCTCGGCACGCCTGCGCGACTCCCTTTCTACTTTGAACAAGCGCGCTTTCTCGATGGCTGTGGCCGCTTGGTTGGCAAAAGTCTCGACCAGTGCAGCATGACCTGCGTTATAGAGACCAGGCTCTTCGTTATCCAGGGTAAGACAGCCGATGACTTCACCGCGCACGATCAGCGGCGTACCCAACCAGCCGCGCACATGCTTGACGCCGCCCCAACCACGAAAGCGCTGGTCGTTATGCACATCAGGGATGATCAAGGACTGTTTGCTGCGTTGGAGCTCTAAGAATAGGCTGTCATTTTCAACCGGTATGGTGCTCCCAACAACAGCTGCGCTGTCTTCGAACCCTTTCCCGGCAACGATCTGCAGGATATTCCCTTCCATCAAGAACACCGAAGCGCTTTTGTATGGCACCACCTGTTCCAAATGGGTCAGGATCACATCCAGCAGTTGGTCCACTTCCAGAGTGGATGTCAGGGCAGCCGAGCCTTTCCCAAGCGTCTCTGCTTCCCGCCGGCGGCGCCTTTCGGCATCCAGCAGGCGCGTGGTTTCCAACGCCACCGAAGCATGATTAGCAAACAATGTCAGGATTTCCTGGTCGTCACGGCTGAACCGTCTGACGTCGAAATCGTCCAGCACCTGGAGCACGCCGGTAACTTCACCCTGCCAGACCATGGGCACAGTGAGAACAGCCGAATATGGCTGGACGGTGTCATAAGCTTTGATCCGCCCCGGCCAGATCCGGTAATCGTCGATGATCAAGGGCTTTCCGCTTTGGGCAACAACGCCGGCCGCGCCCTCACCGTAATTAATGGTAGCGCCAACCCTATCCTGGCTGCTGCTCTGCAGGTCGACATACGAGCGCACCTTTTCATTCTCTGGCTCACTCAGGTACAGGCTGCCCCCCTTGGCGCCGAGCAGCTGCACGGCTTTCTCGACAATATTGGTCAGCAGTACCGGCAATTCGTGGACGGTGGTAAGGTCCAGGGAAAGCGCCTGCAAGGCTGCCAGCTCGTCCGCCCGCCGACGCAAAGCGCGTTCCATTCCTATTCGTTCGGTGATATCACGCACGATGCTGCAGAGCATCGTGCCCTTCTCTGACTTCAGGGGATAAAGCACTACCTGAATGGTGCGCAGCTCGCCGTCTGTCCGGCGGATATCGTTCTCATGGAAATCCCCTATCCAGGGTGACTTACCGGTCCTCAGCAGCTCTTGAATGCGTTCGATAATTTTCTGCTTGTGCTCCTCGGGAGGCCCCCCACTGGGAAAGAAGCTGAACTGTATATCCCAGATCGGCTGCCCCAAGGTCTGGGATTGTTTGAGACCCGTGATCCGCTCCATCCCCTCGTTCCATTCGATCACCAGCCCTTGCTCGTCTAGCAGGATAATTCCATCCGTGGATTGGCGCACGATGCCGCGGTATTTTTGCTCGCTCTCCCGCAAGGCGTTCTCAGTTTGCATCTTTTTTGACACCTGGGCCTGTAAGACAGAGATCAGGTTCGCATTTTCCAGGGCGATCGCCACGTGGTTTGAGAAGGCCTCGATCAGGGGAATGTGTGCAGCAGACAGACCGGCACCGTTTACGGTTAACAGACCGTGCACTTCCCCTTCGATGATCAGCGGAGCATAGATAGCAGGCTGACCCCCAAACCTTGCAAGCACCTCCCGCAAGAATCCCTTGTACTCGCCAGGAACGAAACTGCGTATGAACTCGCTGTTATCTTGCTCGAAGATCGACTCGCCCTTCGTCAGAATAGTCTTGAAAATATCCGAAGCCGAGACGGGGACTGAAAACTGGAATGTCCCTGTATCGAGATCGGGCTGCAGTTCCGGCAGGTACATATCAATTCCATCGAAGCGAGTGATCTCATCCCACGGGACCGCCGCAACGACCATCTTCAGTTTCTCGCCACCATCTATGAGCAAATTGATGCTGCCGTTGAGCCCGAGTTTGACGATCTGGTCGCTGAAGACTCGATAAACATCGGCTTCCGAGCGCGCCGAACGCTGCAGCTGTGCAGAAGCCGCGTTCAAAGCAAACAGAAATCGTGCACCACCCTCACGTTCAGAGTCGTTCAATTCCGGTACAGTCATCGATAACCCACACTCATGCCAATATTAATACCAGCACTAACGCAGTTAGCTGGGAGGGCGGTGCTTGGGCGAGCAATGCCCGCCCAAGCACTATTTTCCCCCGATCTGCGCAGCTTCTCATACAATTAAGCCTACGCTCCAATTATAGGGTTCTTTTCTTGCACATGTCTTTACAGATTTCTTAACTCGGCATCTTCATTCTGCCTTGTAATACGCCTGCCCCGGTCATACGCATAAAAATCCCCTCTGCAAGATTTTGCAGAGGGGATTGATGCTCCGTGTATCGATGCGTCCAGCCGGGACGCATCCATCCGGGGTTGTTTAGAACAAACCGAGCACCCTATCCGATTCCAGGTCCAGATCCACATCGTAGAACACAGGCCGGGTCGGCAAGCCGGGCATTGTACTCATCGTGCCCAGCAGCGGGTACAAGAACCCGGCGCCTACCGAGGCGCGGATATCCCGGATCGGGACTCGGAACCCTTTCGGCACACCCTTCAAAGCCGGATCATGGCTCAAGCTCAGGTGTGTTTTCGCCATACACAGCGGCAGGTTGTCGAATCCCAGACGGGTGTACAGCTCGATCTTGGCTTCCGCCTCCGGCAGATAATCCACGCCGTCAGCACCGTAGATCTCCTTGCAGATGGTCTCGATCTTTTCCTTGATCGATATATCCAGTGGGTATAGGAACTTGAAGTTGCTCGGTTTCTCGGCCGCCTTGACGACAGCTTCAGCGAGCGCTACGGCTCCCTCACCACCCTCCATCCAATGGCGGCTGACTGCTGCATCTTCAGCCCCGGCTTCCAGGGCTGCCTGCCGCACGAGCTCGACCTCTGCCGGCGTGTCGTCGGCGAACGAGTTCACTGCAACCACAACCGGAATACCGAAGCTCAACGCATTCTTGATGTGTGCCTGCATATTACCCAGGCCAGCGCGCAGCAGGTCCAGGTTTTCTTCGGTGTAGGCTGCATCGAGCGGCTTGCCAGCCACGACTTTCGGACCGCCGCCGTGCATCTTCAGGGCGCGAACGGTGGCAACCAGAACGACCACGCTGGGGATCAACCCCGAGTAGCGGCACTTGATATTGAAGAACTTCTCCATCCCGATGTCGGCACCGAAGCCGGACTCGGTCACAACGTAATCGGCCAGCTTGAGGGCGATCCGGTCGGCAATGATCGAGCTGTTGCCGTGAGCGATGTTGGCGAACGGGCCTGCGTGGACAAATACCGGGGTGCCCTCCAGGGTTTGCATCAGGGTCGGTTTGATGGCATCCTTCATCAGGACAGTCATCGCCCCAGCCACACCCAGGTCTTCAGCAGTCACAGCCCCTCCAGCACGATTTGTCCCGATAACTACCCGCCCAAAGCGCTCGCGCATGTCGGCAAGGTCGGTGGTCAACGCCAGGATGGCCATGATCTCGCTGGCTACGGTGATATCGAAGCCGGTCTCGCGAGTCATGCCTTTCTCGTTCGGGCCGCGACCGATCTCGATCCCGCGCAAGAAGCGATCGTTGGTGTCCACCACACGCCGCCAGGTAATACTGTCGGGGTCGATGTCCAGACGGGCAAACTTGGCACGCTCTTCGGCGGTCAGTTCGTTCGGGTCAGTCTTATCGATGCCCAGCTTCTTCAGCCGGCGCAGCATGGACGGCGAGAAGCTGCGGTTGCCTTCCTTATCAGGAGGGCAAAGCCGGTTGAACAGAGCCTCATCCGATTGGCTGGCTTCGTGGAAGACACGCGCGTCGATCGCGGCAGCAACAAGATTATTCGCAGCGGTGATAGCGTGAATATCTCCGGTCAGGTGCAGGTTGAAATCCTCCATCGGGATGACCTGGCTGTAGCCGCCCCCCGCGGCACCCCCCTTAATACCGAATGTCGGGCCCTGGCTCGGCTGGCGAATAGCGGTAAACACCCTCTTTCCCAGGTGTGCCCCCAGCGCCTGGCTGAGACCGACCATAGTCGTGCTCTTGCCCTCCCCCAACGGTGTAGGTGTAATCGCTGTAACATCGATATAGACCCCATCCGGAACATCTTTAAGCCGCTCTAGAACTTCCAGCTTGACTTTGGCTTTATAAGTCCCGTACAGCTCCAATTCGCTGGGGAGCAACCCGACCTCTTCAGCAACTTGAGTGATCGGCTTAAGCTCGGCTTCCTGAGCGATCTCGATATCCGATGGGACGGGAATTCGCCGCTTTATTTTGGTAGGCGTAAAACGGCGAAGTCCGGGAAAAGTGGTTGATGCACACATAGAGACTCCCTTTCATTTGTATAGTATGGCTTGATTGACCACCTTATTGTGACAGAATTCATTAATTTAAACAAGAGACGCATATCTTAATTGCGTAAGCCGAGTGTCATAAAATCGGTAGGATTAATGCTATGGGCAGCAGGTGAGCGGATAGGGCTTCGGTTGATCACAATTCCTTGACCAGGTACAGTTCGCCTGCCTCGAAGCCCCGGTTGAGGTAATATTCTCTGGTCCCGACTGCGGAGATGACCGCTAAACGCTGGTAGCCGCGCTCCCGAGCAACCTCTTCTGCACGCAGGATCAGGCTCCCGCCCATCCCGGCATGCTGGGCTGCCCCGTGAGCGGTCTCACCCACCTGCAGCGACTGCCCGTATACATGCACCTCACGGATAATTGCCGCCTGGTGCAGGTCCGCCAGACCGGTATCAGGGGCATCGCGGTCGGGCAGCGAGAGGCGCAAGAAGCCTGCCAGCCTGTCTTCCGGCGCGTCATAGGACAGAAAGTGCTCCTCGGTCGCACCGACCTGGTAGATCAGATCGTCCATCTCTACCTGACTGGTGTTCACCTTCTGCCCGCGCACCTCCCGGCAGCGAATGCACTCGCAGTGTGTCCCGCGCCGCTTCATCTCCTTGTGGATGTCCTGGCGCAAGCTGGTGCGCTTATTGCCGGCGACGACGTTGGTAGAAGGGATATCGCGGATGATACGGTTGACCCGGCAGTAGCGCGGGATGGTGGTCTTGATATCGGCAATCAGGTCCACCAGCTGGTCGGTAGTATAGGGCTGGTATTCCCCGCGCAGCCAGTTCTGGTAGAGGTCGGCGTTTTCTAGTAACTGGGTGGGGTAAATCTTGATCTCATCCGGGCAGAGTCTTTCCCAGAGCCGGGCGAAATCTTCCCGGTCAGTCTCCAGGGTTGCGCCAAGAAGGTTGGGCATCCAGTGCATTACGATCTTGAAACCCGCTGCTCGCAGCATAGCAGCCGCCTGGCGGGTCTCTTCAGCCGTATGCCCGCGCTGGTTGAGCTCCAGGATGCGATCGTCAAGGCTTTGCACTCCTATCTGGATCTTGGTGGTACCCAGCCGGCGCAACCAGGCAAGCTCCTGGGGAGTGACGTAGTCGGGACGGGTCTCGACCACCAGCCCGACGTTGCGGTGCGCAGCGGTCTCGTTGCGAGTGTGTGCTTCTGCAAGCGTAGCGGAAACCTCGCCGTTCAGCGCCTCGAAACAGCGCCGCACGAACCACTCCTGGTAATCCTGACGGTATGAGCTCCAGGTGCCGCCCAGGATGAGCAGCTCGATCTTATCGGTGGGATGCCCGATCGAATCCAGCGCCTTAATCCGCGCTGCGACCTGGTCGTAGGGATCGAAGGCATGTTCCAGCGCTCGCCGTGCGCCGGGTTCGTCCGGCAGGTAGCTTTTAGGCATGCGGACATCGGTTGGACAGAAGATGCACTTTCCGGGACAGGGATACGGCTTGGTGAGGACGGTTACAGTCGTCACGCCCGACAGCGTGCGGATGGGTTTCATGCGGATGCGTGCCAGGAACTCCGCTTCATACGACCACTCACCGCTCTCGGTCAGCTGCCGGTATGCAGTTACCAGCATGTGCTTGCCTAAATAACCGCCATCCGGGAGGGGATTGCGCCGCAGCGCGTCCAGCACTTTTTCCCCGGCGCGCACTTCTTCAAGGACTTTCCGCGCCAACGCCAGCTTTTCGGGGGTGTGCCGGCGGATTTCTAACCAGGCTTTATCTTCCATCAAATGTATGCAACCGTTATTATATTAAATCTATCCAATATCAACCAGGCGGCCAGAAAAAACACGAGCGACAGACTGCAGCTCGCAGCCGGCATGAGGCTATAATAAGCCTGTGGATACCGAGGTAGCTGCAAAGCTGTTGGCGCTCAACCATCAATTTTACCAGACCATGGGAGAGAGCTTTTCTCAGACAAGGCTGCGGCTGCAGCCCGGCGTACGGCGCGTCCTGGATACCATCCCGGACGATGCGCACATCCTCGACCTGGGCTGCGGCAATGGAGAGCTCGCCCGCCACCTGTCAGAGGGTGCGTTTAACGGTCGATATACCGGTCTGGATAACAGCCGGACTCTGCTGGATATTGCGCGCCAGAAAGTACCCGAAACCCCGGCTTACCGGTTCCGGCTGGCGGACATCGCCGAGCTAGGTTGGGATTCGGTCTTAGAATCTGACTTTTCCACACAGTTCGACCTGGTCCTGGCGTTCTCCGTGCTGCACCACCTGCCTGGCAACCTGCTGCGGCTGCAGGTGGTGAGTAATGTCTGCCATATTCTCCAGCCGGAAGGCAGGTTCATCCACTCGGAATGGCAGTTCCTGAACAGCCCCCGGCTGCGGGAGCGCATACTGCCCTGGGAGCAGATCGACCTATCTGAGGCGCAGGTCGATAGCGGAGATTACCTGCTGGATTGGCGAGACGGCGGCTACGGGCTGCGCTACGTCCATCACTTCTCCGAAGATGAACTATTCCTGCTGGCAGCACAAGCAGGTTTTTCTGTCGAAGAAACCTTCTATTCGGACGGAGAGCAAGGCAACCTGGGAGTCTACCAGACCTGGGCGCCAATCCAGGCCTGATCTATCCACTGGACTATAACAACGGCGGAAAACACACCAGTTCTTCCTAATTTCTTCCCGCCTCAGGATTTCTGTGCTACCATTAACCCCAATGCGGACCCTGGTCATCTCCGATATCCATGCCAATCTGATTGCGCTAGAAAGTGTGCTCACGGCTGCCGGTCCGGTCGATGCCGTGTGGTGTCTTGGCGACCTTGTTGGCTACGGACCCGACCCCAATGAATGTGTCGATAGGGTGCGGAATCTGGCTAACCTCACCTGTATCATCGGCAACCACAACTCGGCTGTGCTCAACCAGATTGACCCGTTCTCTTTCAACTCAGAAGCCCGCTATGCTATCGAATGGACGCAGAGGACTCTGACCGAGGAGAGCCTCACTTTCTTGAACAGCCTGCCGGATATGGTGGATACCAGGGAGATGGAAAACAATTTTAAGCATGCGATTACCCTGGCGCATGGCAGCCCGCGCCAGCCGGTCTGGGAGTACCTGCTCGATCTGCATACCGCGACACAGAACTTCGCTTATTTTGATACGGCCTATTGTTTCGTCGGACACACCCATCTTCCCATCATCTTCCACTACCCGGAGGCAGGAGCCTCCGCCCGCCCGCTGGTACCGGAATCGGATACCAGGATCATGCTATCGCCGAGGGCGATCATCAACCCCGGTTCGGTTGGGCAGCCGCGCGACCGCAACCCGCTGGCTTCGTTCATGCTGTACGATCCAGTACAGGAGATGCTCGAATACCACCGCGTGCCCTACGACATCCAGACAGTGCAGCAGCGCATGAAATCGGCCGGACTGCCAGACCGCCACATACGGCGGTTGGAAGCCGGCTGGTAATCCATACCGGGAACCAAAGGGGGTTAGCGAGCGTCTAAACGCTGAAAACACGCTGCTGGAGGGAAAGATGTCTCAATCCAAATACACAATCTCGATCGCAATCACTATCCTGGTCTTGGCTGGTCTGCTGCTTGTTGCTTGCGGTCAGGCAGCAGCGCCGGAGATGGCGCCCGGCGATTTCGGAGCAGAATCCTTCAGCCGAGAAGCTGCCGGCGAGTTTGCCCTGAACGAGGATAGCTTCCTGTCGGACGAGAGCCTGCAGGATGTCGAACGCCTGGTCATCCAGAACGCCGATCTATCGGTCGTCGTCCCCGATCCGGCTGCCTCCATGGACCGCATCTCGGCATTGGCGGAAGAGATGGGAGGCTTCGTAGTCACCGCCAACCTTTACACCCAGCAGCTCGAGAGCGGCGTCGAAGTGCCCAGGGCCAACATCACCATCCGTGTGCCCGCTGAGAGGCTGGCAGAAGCACTGGAACGGATCAAGGGCGAGAGTGACCAGACCCCGCTCAGTGAGAGCATCAACAGCCAGGACGTGACCGCTGAGTTCACCGACCTGCAGTCCCGTTTGCGCAACCTCGAGCAGGCGGAAGAGCAGCTCAGGTTGATCATGGAAGACGCATCCAAGACCGAGGACGTGTTATCCGTGTATAACGAGCTGGTGCGGGTGCGTGAGGAGATCGAGGTCATCAAAGGGCGCATGCAGTACCTGGAACAATCCGCCGCCCTGTCGGCTATATCCACCCAGCTGATCGCCAACGAAGCCATCCAACCGCTGACCATCGGCAGCTGGCAGCCAGTCGGGGATGCAAAACAGGCTGTACAGGCGCTCATCAATGCCTTCAAGACCATCATTAAGGCAGCCATCTGGGTGCTGATCTTCGTCCTGCCCGTCCTGCTGCTGCTGTTCGTGATCTTCGTGCTCCCGGTTTACCTGGTCGTCCGGTTCTTGCGAAGGCGGCGGAAAGCCAGGGCACAGGCCGCGGGTTCAGCAGAGCCCAAACAGACTGACCAGCCTGCGGAGTGACCGCATAGGTACTCATGAGGATTTGAACCATAAGCCCCCAGATGAGAAGTGCTCCTGGGGGCTTATGGTTCTGTCTAACTGTAGGTCTCGGGTTAAGCTAATAAAGCCGCAGGATTTGACCGGTGCGTACGACAAACGGGTACGCTATCCCGTTCATTTGAGCCAGCCGCTGCCAGTCGAGACCGTAGCGACGGGCGATCTCCACTAAATACTCGCCTCGTTTTACAGTATAGGTCGATGGGATATCCTGGGGAGCAGAGCCAACCCCGGTGGTGCTGGAGGCTTTGTACGCAGCCGGGAAGTAGGACAGCTTGGATAATGCAGCAGTTGGAACCGGCGCGGGCTGGGCAGGCTCAGGAGCAGGCGCCGGCGTTGAGACCGAAGCTGCCAGCCCACCGCCGACAACCGCCATGCGGCCCAACACTTTCCACGAGGTAAGGAATCTCTTTAATGGATAAGTAAGCGTGCGCCCGGAAAACGCATCGACCACTTGGACGCTGGCAGGGTCATAGCCGATCAGCAGCATGGTGTGTTCGAAGCGAGTGACCGTGGTGGTTTGCCCATCGGAAGCCGTGTAGCTCACCGGGGTGCCGGACCACATCTGTCCGACCACCCACACGATCACCGGACGCCCGGCAGCCACCTCGCTGCGCAGATCCTCCCAGGACAGCCCGCGGCGTGCTTCTGCCTGCAAGCCAAACTCGCGCAATTGGTCCGCTACCGGTTCGGCGTGCACGCCGTACGAGCTGGGAGGCAAGTAGCCCCACTCGGCGCTGGGATTGCCCACAAAGCCCGTGTCCGGGTTGTCGGTTCGAGGCAGGCTGTTCAAGAATTTCTTCTCGCGGATGCCTACTCCCCAATAAGCTGCCCAATCTACTGCCGAACGCGATTCGCAGGACAGTGTAAAGCGCTGGGGGTGACCGGTCACTCCGGAGATATAGGCCTGCTCCGGGAGCGCCTGTGCCGGAGCAGAAGTGGGAAACCCGAGCACCAGCCAGACTGCGGTAATAAAGAGTGCCAGCCGTTTGATCAATTTCACCAGCCTCATTTTAGCCGATAGGTCGGCGTGCGGCAAGCGATTATAATAATCGCGATGATTACCATCGCAATGATCGAGCTTGCCGATGCTGCAAAGACACATTTCGGGGTCAGTCTGACCGGCGCTCAGATGGCGGCTCTGGGCAAATACGAGCAGGAGCTGTTGGAGTGGAATACACGCTTCAACCTCACCGCAATCGAGAGTCCAGAGCAGGTGCGCGTGAAGCATTTCCTGGATTCGTTCTCTTGCATGCTTGCACTGCGAGACACACCGGTACGGGATGTTATCGACGTCGGCAGCGGAGCAGGATTCCCGGGGCTGCCGCTAAAAATCATCGACCCGGGCATGCGCCTGACGCTGGTCGAATCAGTCGCTAAGAAAGCCGGCTTCTGCCAGCATATCGTAGAGGTTCTGGAGCTTGAGGGGGTTACCGTGATCCAGGAGAGAGCCGAAATCATCGGACGTGACCCCGAACACAGGGAAGGCTATGACTGGGCGATCGCCAGGGCAGTTGCCAGCACATCGGTGCTGGTGGAATACCTGCTGCCGTTGGTGCGCCTCGGCGGGATAGCGCTGGCGATGAAAGGCGCTGCGGCTCCACTGGAGGCGCAATCAGGCGAGCGTGCCATACAGGTGCTCGGCGGGCGGCTTAAGAACCTGATCCCGGTAGAACTGCCTGGCGTTGCAGAAGAACGCTACCTGGTCTTGATCGAAAAGGTTGCCGCAACCCCGTCTGGCTACCCGCGCCGGGTAGGGGTCCCAGCAAAAAAGCCCCTCTAACTCGAGATCGACGCAACATCACCTGCCTGGATCAACCCCGGGGTGAGCACCCGGACGTAAACGCGCGACCAGCCTGGGTGTCTTTTTTGTGAGATCCGCCCGTACTCACCATCTGTAAAAAAAGGCTCCATGCTGTTGCAGGGGGATGTGTAGCGGGTGACCTCTACCAGCACATCGGAGCCGATGCGCAGTCTGGCGCCCGGCACGACCAGGCCCCAATCCAGACCGGAGATGGTCAGGTTCTCGCCCGCCGCGCCCGGGTAGATTGGGTGACCTTCAGCCTGAAGCGCCTGGATGCGTTCCAGTGAATACAGACATAACGCTCGCTCCGGTCCACCGTGTACCTCCGGTGTGGCTTGCTGATCACCGACTAGCCCCAGAGCGGTCACTTCTGCTGAGGGCAGCGGCAGCTTCGGCACCCCCCCTTTCGAGGCACTGATCTGGAACACATAGCCTGGATATCCATCATTCCGGTCGTTACCAGCTTCCATAACTCACCTCGTACTCACCATCTGCCCGTTCTGAATCTGCCAGATTCGAGCACCTTCGACAAATCCTGCCGGGAACAGGTCAAGGTCGGTTGTCGTCAGCACAGCCTGCTCGCTCTCGCCAAGGCTGGCGAGCAAGTCCGCCCGGCGCTGAGTATCCAACTCTGCCAGCACTTCATCCAGCAAGAAAACAGGCGTATGACCGGTTTTGCCTCTCATCCACATTACTTCGGCCAGCTTGGCCGATAATACTGCGCTGCGTGACTGACCACGCGAGCCATAGATGCCCAGGTCGATGCTGTTGCATAAGAATCGCAGCTCGTCCCGGTGCGGCCCAATCGTCGTCACGCCGCGATATATCTCTTCGCTCCTGATCTTTTGAAGCTCATCATAGAATCCCTGCCGGATGGCGTTCAATGGCAATCCAGTGCGATCGAGAGGCGCCTCGAGCGGTAAGGAAAATTGCTTCTCAGGCTGCGGGAGCGGGTCGTATGCCGGCTGGTAGGACAGCCGCAGAACCTCCTTCCCGGCGGTCAGCTCATGGTGCCGGACGGCTGCCAGCCGCTCCAGCTCCTGGACGGCCTGTATGCGGGCGTAGATCAACTCGGCTCCGGAAGCTGCCAGCAGCTCATCCCAATATTGTAGCTGGCTCGGGTCGCTGCTCCTTTCCGCGATCTGCTTGAGCAGTGCATTGCGTTGGGCTAGCACACGGCTGTATTCCGACAGATTGGCGGCGTAATGCGGCCACACCTGAGCCAGGGTGAGGTTTAGATAGCGGCGGCGATCCTCCGGCGAGCCATCGATGATGCGCAGGGTTTGCGGCAAGAACAGCACGGCGTTGAACTGACCGACGATCTCGCTGAGCTTGTATTTCAACCCATCCAGCAGGACCTCTTTACGCAGCCGGGCTGTGCCGTTATTACCCTCGTTGTCCTGGATGATGCGCACTTCCAGGCGGTGAGTCTCCGCTCCAGACCGGGCAGCCTCGCCTGACCCCTGATGGCTGAAATCGGCCACGATGCGCGTCACCGCCAGCTTCTCTCGCACGGTCAGAAAATTGATCAGCTCACGATCGCTGTTGGCGCTGAAAGAGACGAAGGTAGCTAAGAAATAGATCGCCTCCAGCAGGCTGGTCTTACCCTGTGCATTCGCCCCCACCAGCAGCAGCACCCCCTTAGGGAGGTCCAGATCCAGACGGGCAAAATTCCTAAAATTGGTCAGCGATAAGTGGGTAAGATACACAATGCCTCGATAGATTTGACGGGAGTTATACGAAACAGTTGCGGCACAACGCAGTGCCGCAAGTCCCGACAGCCAGAATATTATACCTTTGTAAATTCAGGGTGCCCAATACGCCGTGTCAGTCTGCGGCAAGCGCCTGGTTGTCCTCTTCTCCCTCCATCCGCCAGACCTTTTCCGCCAGGTCGATAAACAACACCCCATCCAGATGGTTGATCTCATGCTGGAAGATGCGCGCCAGCCAACCGCTGGCTTTGATACGGATGGGCCGGCCGCGCCGGTTCTGCCCTTTGACAACCACCTCCACCGAACGATCGACTTCCCCTACGAATCCCGGGATGGAGAGACATCCCTCTACTCCGCTCACGATCTCGGGCGAGGCTTTGACAAGCTCTGGATTGACCACGGCATACAGTTTAGGAGGGACTTCTTCGTCGTCTTCGTCGCCGAACTCGACAACAATTACGCGCAGCGGGACGTCCACCTGCGGCGCAGCCAGCCCCACACCCGGGGCCACGCGCATGGTTTCGACCATATCATCGATCAAGGTCTGCAGCTGCGAGCCAAAATCGGTCACCTTACGGGCTTTTCGACGCAAAATGGGTGCCGGATGAACTACGATATTAAGTTCTGCCATTAAATCCTCTTATTTCTCGATACCGGCTGTTATTTTACCCCCGAAGTATATCCCAATCCGTCTCGCTTTCGATCATCTGTTTGATATCTGCCTGGTCTTTATACTCGAGCAGCCAGCGCAGCATTTGTTCTCGCTCCTGGGCGGCTTCTAGCTCGTCTTTATAGCGGCTCAGCGCCTCGATGTAATCGGATACATCCTGGTGCACCTGATCGGGATTATATACCCCTCGAAATATGAAGCGCGTCTCACCTACATTGATGATCACATTCCCGTAATTGAACGCCAGCTGGATGATCCCATCACGTGAGTGTTCCAGGCTGAGGATCAACTCCAGGGGAGCTGTCTTCTTCATCTCATCGCCCAAAGGCTTGCGTTCGATATCCCGGATCTGGTCCGGCGCCAGCTGGTAAATATCATTGCTCCAGTCCACGTAGCCATAGACCCACCAGCCCATGAGCGCGATGAAAGACATAAAATATACACCAAACATAAGGGTTGAGGAGAAAAAGTCCTGCTGACCGGTCACCACATTATTTATCTGCAGGCTCACCCAGACCAGGAGCATAACCAGCAGAAAGGTCGGTATCCAGGTTTTTCTGATCAGCAGCAGCCAGTGCTTGCGGTATGTGATGACATTTTCCTGTTCATAACGCACGACAAACAGCATGTTCATAAAATGCCGCCAGCTGCCGGGTTTCGCCTGCACCCGGGGTCTGCGGCGAAAACTCGGGCTAACCAGACCCGAGTCTGAGCTGCCATTTTCTACCGGCAGCCCGAGGCGCTCGCGCAAGGCACGCCGTATCGCCGCCTGCTCAGCCTGTTTGCCGAAGTAGCCCGCCCGCTTTTTAAGACCTTCCACATAAAATGCGAACAGGTCTGGGTCTGAAGCCCTGGTCATTTTGATCCCACCCGTAAATGTGCGCACGTCCACATTACCATAACCCAACACCCTTCCAAACCAGGTCTTGGTCACATTTACAGCCAGGATCTGAGTCAGGGGCGCCTCCCGGCGGCTGTTATATAGCAAGACCACCTTCTCAAGCCAGAGCACACGCTGGTTTGTCACGATATAAAAATCGTTGCCCCAATCCACCCACCTCCACACTGTCCAGAACAGCGACCCGAGAATGCCGAACGCCCCAATGAAGGCAGCCAGGTTATAAATGAAGGAGGAGTTATACGCAGACAGCCCGAATGCCAGAACCGGGATGAAGAGCAGGCCAATACCTATTGAGATGAGAATGGATGTCCATAAAAACAGTTCGTGCTTGCGCTTGATAATATAAACGACTTCATCCTCACCCATCCACTCGAAGTCCTCCCGATATGCAAGCTGCCGGCTCTCTGAGGTCACCAACAGCATCTTGCGCGCCAGCGGATATTCCTCCAGCATCTTTTCGAAGAGCGCTCGATCGAGATACAGCAGCATGGTCGGCTCTATGGTGGTGATGGTTGCGGAGGATACCTGGTCGATGACCAGGCTCTCTTCGCCAAAGTATTCGCCTTTACCCATGACGACCAGGAATTTGTCTTCATCCCCCTCTTTGCGGGTTACTTTGACCCGACCAGAGAATATTACGAAAAACCGGTCTCCGGCTTCGTCCTCACGGATGATAGTCTTATTTTTTTCAAAGGTAACCGGGCGGAAGCGCGCCACCAGGTGCGCGATCTGAGCCGTGTTCAGATCGTGGAACAAGAATAGATGTCTTAGCAATTCCGCATACTGCGGGACCAGGTCGTCTACCATATCAGCATTTTAGCATGAGTTGCAAATTCCAGACCAGGTATAACGGGAACACAGTCAATTCCATCACGCCTTCTTATCCAGGCAGGCGAAGGATAAATCGGTGTTAGAATTGTTTCCCGGGCGATTCGCCGGGATAGAATAGTAAATATAGGAGTTACGCAGTTCACGGGGTAATCGGGGGTGTTTTGGCGGGCTGTGCCCGCCAAAACACCCCCAACCCTCCCCCAAGTGCGTAAGTCCTAAAATATAAGGAGATCCTGTATGCCAATTCATTTCGGCACAGATGGATGGCGAGCCGTTATTTCAGATACCTTTACGTTCCACAATCTGCGCATGGTGACGCAGGCGATTGCCGATGCGATCACCTCTGACTCGTGGAATAATGGTGTTACCGGTCAAGGCAGCCCGGATATGCGCTCGATTATCGTTGGGTTCGATACGCGCTTCCTGTCTGACCGGTATGCCAGTGAGGTTGCACGTGTCATGGCTGCCAACGGCTACAAAGTCCACCTGGCCCAGGCAGATGCGCCAACTCCTGCTATATCGTATATCGTACGCCAGATGGGTGCCGCCGCCGGTATTATGATCACAGCCTCCCACAATGCCCCGCGCTACAATGGATTAAAGCTCAAAGGGGCCTATGGAGGTTCGGCTCTGAGAGAGCAGTGCCGGCAGGTTGAAGTGTATTTGAACGATAATGAGGAACGTGCTCGCGGCCCCAACCTGATGGATTTCGACCAGGCGCGTCAGCTGGGCTTGATCATGCGCTTCAACCCACTTCCAGAGTACTACGCCCACCTGCGCCAGCTGATCGACTTCGACGCCATCGCGGAAAACCCCCAACGCCTGGTCGTCGATTCGATGTATGGCTCAGGCAGGGGCGTGATCAAAGGCATCCTTAAAGGCACCGGCTGTGAAGTGCGTGAGATACGCGGTGAGATGAACCCCGGGTTCGGGGGTGTGCATCCGGAGCCTATCGGAAAATATCTCAGCGCCCTGGCGGGCGCGATCAGCACCCATATGGGAGATTTCGGTCTGGCTACGGATGGAGATGCTGACCGCATCGGAGCCATGGATGAACGCAGCAACTTCGTTGACCCGCACAAAATTATGGCTCTGGCATTGATCCACCTGGTGGAGAAGCGCGGCTGGCGCGGCCCGGTCGTGCGTACGGTATCCACCACGCGCATGATCGACCGTCTGGCACAGCGCTACGACCTGCCTATCTATGAAACTCCGGTCGGCTTCAACCATATTGCGGATTATATGCTGAAGGAAGATATCCTGATCGGCGGAGAAGAATCAGGAGGCATCTCCTTCCGAGGCCACATACCTGAGGGGGATGGTGTCTTGATGGGTCTGCTGCTGATCGAAATGATCGCCTCATCCGGAAAATCGCTGAACAAGCTGGTTGATGAATTGCTGGAATCTGCCGGACCGGCCCATTACCAGCGCAATGACCTGCGCTTGAAACACCCCATCGCGAAAGAGCGCATGAAGAAACATCTGCTGGATGGAGCGCCTGCCAATATCGCCGGGGTACAAGTAGACCAGATCCAAACGACCGATGGGGTAAAGTATGTGCTGACCGATAACTCGTGGCTGTTGATCCGCCCTTCAGGCACGGAACCGGTGCTGCGGGTCTACGCTGAAGGGCGCAGCCCAGAGATGGTCGAATCCATGCTCAAGTTCGGGGAAGAAATGGCAGCCAGCGCCGACTAAGCCGTTCCTTTGCTACCATAAAAACTAAGAGAGCAGATGGCTGGTGTGCCACTGCTCTCTGCATTTTATTAGACGCAGCTACCAACCCGGGCAGCAGTGCCTGGGTTTTACCTTTAAAGACCCTTTTGAAGCGATTGTCCCGGCGGCTATGCCGTTCGCAGACGCCTGGCTAGGAAAATGACCACAATCAGCAGGATCGCCATCCCCATCAGACCGGGGATCCCGACCTCATCCATAAACCCGGTCGATGGAAGTGCGGTTGAGGTAGGCTGCACCGTCAGCTGGGCTTCAGCCGCCTGTGTCAGCAGCGCTGCTACCGTCGCCGTCCTGGGATCGTCGGTTGGCACCGGTGTGTTGGTCGGTACGGCGAGCAGGGGTGTTGGGGAAGAAGTCGCCGTGAAAGGCTCTGGCGTGGATGTTTGTGTTGGCGTAAGTGTAAAGAACGCCGCAGCCGAGGTCTGAGTAATTGCCAATGCAACTGCTGTGTTCTGAGCGTTGAGTTCGGCTACCTGAGTGGCTTGCTGGCTCCTCTGGCGCGGCAAGAAATACATGGCATAAGCCACGATACAAATCAGCGCCAGGATTGTGACAGCACCCAGAATGCCGGCAACAATCAAGAAAGTGCGGTTGCCCGATTCTTCTGGAGGTGGTGCATCCTCCGATCCGAAATCTGAATCCAGGTCAGCGTCCAGGTCTGAATCCATTTCAGAATCCAATCGCATTTCATTCATTTCGTCTTCAAAGGTCATTGCACACTCCTCCTGATGAATTCCTCACAGATAAATGGAATCTTCTGTGACATTCGTCTAGCCCACCTACACCAGCACTTCCAGGTTGACTAATGGTACCACAACGTTGTCACCATTTTCCAATTGAATTTCGCCTGCCTGAGCTTTGATTCCATTCGGCAGCAGAGCCAGCCCGGGGCGGATGACCTGCAGAACACCCAGCTGACCCGCATAAGGCGCGCGTGTGATCAGCACCTTCTGTCCAGGCAGAAAGTCAACCGTTTCTCTGGGCAGCCCGATGTTCCCTGTGGCTGGCAATTGGATGATCACCTCTGGGCGCTTGCCCGAAAATCTATCCCACATCTCCGCATTGACGGCTACTTCGCGCCTTTCGTTGGTTGAGAGCAGCTTGAATGCTGCACTGTTCATGGGCTGCCGTCCAATTCCATCTGTCGTAAATACCGGGTAGGGTACTTTGGTGGCATATGCGATTAAAGCAGCATCAAGGCTTCCGAGCACCACCCCGCGCAGGGGCAGCTCTGCACCCAGCTTCAAGACTTGAGCATTGATGCATTTGCCGCCCATCACCACCGAACCACGCAGGCTGACGTCCAATTGCTCTGCCTGCAGCTCCTCCTCAGGGGTCTTCGCCAGGACATGCATCAGCCCAAAATCAATGCGACCGTTGCCCCACACTCCCTGGATCAACGCTCCGGTTGTTTCAATGATCACGCCATGGTCTCCAACCACATCGGCGATTGATCCCGGCGTACCAGCTTTCAATTCGAGTGCAGGTCCTTCGATCTCAAGAAGAATCTGCCCTCTCCGGCAACGATCACCCGCCCATTCTTGCTGGCGCGGATGACACGCTTGGTAAACCCTACCGGACCCGCAAGCACGTCGCCCTCGGCGACTTGATCTCCTGCCTGGCAGTGCATATTACGATCGGCGTCTTTGACAGGCAGTCCCAGCCCGCGTGCGACATCCAACAGCAAGTGCTCGGGGTTGAGGCTTGCCTCAGCGACGACATCGGTCGCGGAGACTTTCTGACCTTTGCGGACGGAAATTCGCCCCGCAACCGGAAGCAATCTCTCCCGGCGGATGCTCGTAATTGGAAGGATGTGTGTCACCTGAGCTAACATTTAAGAAATTCCTGATCGAAATAATGCAAGATCGGTGCCATCAAGCCAGACCGATGGTGCCATCAAGCCAGACCGATGGTGCCATCAAGCCAGACCGATGGTGCCATCAAGCCAGACCGATGGTGCCATCAAGCCAGACCGATGGTGCCATCAAACAAATCCGATGGTGCCATCAAGCAAATCCGATGGTGCCATCAAGTGATACCGGTGATGGCATCAGCCGCCCAGCGCCTGGCGCCACCGGTGAATCAGTTCCCGGCGCCTGGTCGGGTCATCCGGTACACGCAGCGGGCGTCCGCGGGCATCGATCACAACACCCAGCGCGCCGCCAACAACTCGCAGACCGCCTCCCCTTCCAGCGCTGCCCATGCCGACATCGAACCGCTGCAGCGGGGTCAGGTGCAGCCTGGCAGACTGACCTGCCGGGAGCGGCAGCACCACAATAGAGCCCTGCTTTACCTCCATAGGAGTTTCATTGCCATCTTCGTATACCATGCGCACGCGCAATACCGGAGAGCCGAAGCGAGCCTTCCCAATCAGGGAGACCACCGTCCCGAGATTCTGCAGGGTGCCGGTCTCCAGCACCTGCACCGCCAGCACGGGGTTGATCGCAGCCGCCGCTCCCAGTGCCGGAGTAATGTGACTCTGGTCCAATACGATAGTCGTCACCCCGGTAGGCTGGATGCCGTCCAACAGCATCAGCAGACTCTGCCCCAGGCTCGGGGCTCCGGTGAGCACACTGCCAGAAGCGACGATGGGCTCGAACCATGGCAGCAGGCTGCTTCCATAACGCTTCGATTTTGCCGGGAACCCGCTCGACGCTCTACGGACCGCCATCTGCATCACTTGGCGTGCGATAGCCTGCTCGATATCCAGATCCTCCGCCGTGACAGGTATGCTGGCAGGATAGGCTGACTTCTGGTACAAGTATTCTCGCAGATAGTCAGCCGGGACATCCATGTACATCCAGCGGGAGATCGCTTCCAGAGAGGTATGCTCCAGCAGCTTTGAAACGTTCTGCCCAAGCCCGTACTGGGGAAAAACACTCAAGGTCAGCTCGCTGTTGAAAACGCTGGCGATCGTTGCCGCTGAGGCACCGATATCGATGCCCAGGACAGCTTTGGTCGAGTTGTATACCTCGCCAAGAAAGCGGATCACACGGCCAAAGGCAGCCGCAGTAGGCAGCAATCCACCACCCGCCCAGGCGTTCAGTTCCTCCACCCCGGAGAGCTTCCGAGATTTCACAGAACGGTATATATCTGACAGGCGCACCTGAGCTGCACCCAATTGCTCGGCATCCAGTGCCGGGCGCAGGTTGGGTGCATAATGGACTTTAACCACCTTGCCAAGAGAAGCACCAATATCATCAACCAATGCCTGGTTGCCGGCAAACAACACCTCTGGACGCTGTTCTTCTGGCATAAGGTAGCTCGCCAGACCGATCGATTCCAGCAGCTTCATCACCGATTGCGAAGCACCCCGGTCTGTGCCGCCGGCTGCCAGCACCAGGTCCGGTCGCAAGCGCAGCATCGTGTCGATGCGCTGCTCAGGCATTCGTCGGTCATTCAGGCTGATCGTTTCAACAACCCGTGCGTAGGTAGTCGTCGCCAGGCGGCGGGCGCTCTCCAGGGAGACCTGTTCGAGCAGCCCCAGGACGACCACGTTCAATGGGGGGCCAGCAGACATTGTGGCAACGAGTGTATCTACACCGGACCCGTCATCTCTAGCTGGGATGATCAACCGCTCATCATTACCGACCAGGACCCGACCGGTTGCGATCTGCAGCCGGTCTAGGGCAGCACGAATTCCCTCACCTATATCGAAATAAGGAGCATACACCGTCGTCGCTGCCGAGCCCGAACCCAGATAGCGATAGCGCCCATCGACGACGTCGAACAGCGCCACGCGCGTATTGATGCCGCCCACATCGATGGCGAGCAATGATTCAGCGTCGATCATTGAAGTCGTCATACCAGCTCACTGTCCAGAAAATAATGGCAGGACAAAATCGGCAATGTAATTGATACGCTCGATCATTGCCGTCAGCGACGAGGTGAACACCCCAGCCAGCACAACTCCCAGCGTGATGGCAATGAAGACCTGCCCGATCAGCGCCAGGATCTCTATCCACTCCGCTCTTTTGGTAGGCTCACCCACTTTCTGCCGGGCTCCAAAGTGGAAATATGCCAGGGTTGTGACCGTGCCCAGGATAATCAGCAGACCCTGGATCAGCAGCCATATCGGCGTCTCGCCAGATTGACGGATGGCTTCGAGATCCAGCAGGTTCATCGTGGCGAGCGTCTGGGGGAAGATCGTCCCCATGACAGCGCCACCTACTGCTACCGCAGCGCCAACCCCTACCAGATACGCCACCGCCGGGGTGCCATACCTGGATAGGCGCGGGGAGATCTTGAACAGCAGCAACCCACTCAATACCAGAGGGAACAGGGTGTAGATACGTTCGGATTGAGATCCGAATACCAGCGGCAGGAACAGCTGCGGCCAGGTGACGTTGTACCAGGCGACAACTGCCGCATAACCCGCCGCAGCGCCGATGAACAGGTGGATGGTCGCCCGGAAGAGAGCGTTGTCTCCAAACACATAGCTGAAGACCATCAGGGTTAAGGAAAAACCCAGGATCGAACCAACCAGATCAGGTAAGCTCATCTCGGCCATGATTATGACTTGCCGCCTGTCTTAGCTTGTTTTTGCGTTTCCATTGTCTTTGCAATTACATTGACCACCCCGCCGGCTCCGATCAGGATGGCTGCTGCAAGCATCGCCAGGGTATACGCATCCCAGTAGCGGCGTGCCACACCACTCCTGGCAGCCAGGTCCTGGTGTGCATTTTCGTACGATCCACCGCCTGCCAGCCCGACCACCATCCCCTGCACCTGTTTCGGGAATGCCTGATAGTATGGGCGAACCAGCGGTTCCGCCTGGCTGCTGATCAAGGCGACCATGGGTGTATCATCCAGTGTCGGTCCCACTTGCTCGATCCACGCTTTCACACGGCCTGGGTCGTCCGACAGAACCACTACCAGGTTGAAATCGGATAGGTCTTGCGCCTGGTTCAGGGGTGGTATGGTCCACACACTGGTGCTTTCTGGATCGAGCGCGTAGGGTGCCGCCTGGCGAGGTGCCCTGGCAAAGCCCTGCAGCCCGATAACGCCTCCAGGTATATAGCCCAGGTTGGCGTATTGATCGATACCCTGGTAGCTGTGCCCGCCGCTGGGAGCTGATCTCGGCGATCATCCGCTCTGCCAGAGCAGGGCCGTTGGGGGTAGTAGTCACTAGCGTCAGGTAAGCTCCTTTCAGCATCAAGTGATCCACAACCACTGCTGAAATGGCTTCCAGCTCTCCAGCGAGACCCGGTTCATAATCTACTGCAAGCAATACCAGCGGGTTATTGGGCAGGTTGCCGATGATCGTGCTGGTATCCAGTACCTCCGGAGTCACTCCTGGCAGAGGCACGACCTGGCTTCTGGTGAATATCGGCCAGGCAATGGCTAACAACAGCACCGCAAAGATGACCAACCGGAACAGATACTGTGATGATAGTGCCGGACGCCCGGCGATTGCCTTCGGCTCGGCCTCTGATTTCACTAGCTGCTCGAAGAGATCAGCATGCGCTTGCTGGTTCTCCGAAACCTGCAGGCGCAGGGCGTAGGCGATGGGTTTTCTCAATTGAGCGATCTCTGGCTCTACCGGCAGCACACCCTGCAGCCCTGCCAGAGGTCCGCTGGATTCAACCGGAGCATCCTTATCTCCCAGCGCATACATGGCAGCGGCAGCTTCAACCGGACGCATCGCCTCCAGCCAGTTTGGAAGATTGGCAGGCGCAAGACCTTCTCCGGCCTGTTCGTCCAGGACTTCCCCCGATTCCAGTGTAGAGAGCTCGGCGTCCTCGAGGAAATCCGACAGGTCACCGACGAAGGGGCTGACAGATCCGATATAGGCGAGCTCCCCCTCCGGTTCTGCCATATCTCCGAACGGGATATCCTGATCGGCGCGCACCTGAGACTGCAGCCAATCGAACGTCAGCTCATCGCCTTCTTCTCCAAAGGGGATGAGCTCTTCCTGATCCAGCGCAGATGATTTCTCCAGATCTGAGAGCCAAGCGGGAAGCCCTTCGGCGTCCGTCTCAGCATCGGACGATGCCGCTGCTGCCACCGAACCTGCTACCACGCCTGCCATCCAGTCGGGGATCTCCTCTTCGTCTGGTGCAGGCACCTCCTCATCCACGGGTAGTTCCTCAATTCCTTCTGGAAAAGCTTCCTGCTCTATCTCAAGATCCGGTTCAGCCTCCCAATCTGGTTCCACGGGTTCGACTACCTGCTCAACCTCGGGTATGAAGGGTAATTCCGCGTCGATCTCCTCCCATGACTCGGGGTCAACAGGCTGCTCAGCTTCACCAGCGCTGACAAATTCGGGGACGGGTCCTTCGCCGCTCTCCTCCTCTTGTCGCGCCCTGATCTTCATCAACCAGTCTAGTTCTTCTGCCCCTTCAAGTTCGACTTCTTCATCGACCTCATCCTCTGGGAATTGTACCGGTTCTGGCTCAGTGGGCTCTGCATCCGCACCCATTTCCTTCAACCAGTCGGGGAGATCTTCATCTGGTTCATCCGCGCCCAGCCAGATATCCTGATCCGATTCTTCGTCCGTTTCACCTTCGAGCCATTCGAGAGAGCTGTCTCCGGATGAAATCTTGTGGATCGGCCGTCTCCTCGTTCTCGCGCAGGAAGCTCAACCATTCATCCATCGAAGTCTGGTCACCGGAAGGATTTTGCTGCTGGGGAGTACTTTCTGGAAATGATGGCTCTTCCGCTTGCCATTCAGGAGTGCCCATTACTGGTTTCAGGCGCGCCTGGCAGTGCTGGCATTCTTCCAGGTCAGCCGGATTGGGTTTTCCACACATCGGGCATCGAATCTCATCCATGCTCACCTGCCATACGGACGATCGACGCCCATCAAGACGCGCAGCCCTGTAGCCAACGTCCCCAAAGCCACTCCAAGCAGTATCCCTCTTGCTCCTGCCACAGCCGGGACCTGCATGATCAATGCCCTCAGGCCATCCGGGCCGTGAAAGCCGGGTATCTCAATCCCGAATATCGGTCCTGAGCCCAACAATATGACCAGCACCACAAGCGTGAATACAACAGAGAAGAGATCAATCCGCCGCCTCAACAGCCGGGCAGCAGAATATATCAGCACGACCGACAGGATCGCCATCAGGCTGCTTTCAATAGGCAGCTGAATATTATTGAAAATCCACATCGGCCAGTATGCGGTCGGTCCGAACAAACCCGCAACGACCAGGGTCGCCGCCAGCGAGACGATAAATAAAACGCTGTAGGCACTGCCCGGTCGAGACATCCTGATCTTCCCCCAATGCACGCGCAGCAGGTTGGCAACGCCGATGAACAAGGCAGTCGACGCCACGATCATCCCCCACTGGACGAAAATCTCGCGTAAGTTTGTCAGCAAGGGTAATGGCACAAAATAGCCGGCCAGAACGATCAGCCCAATTGCAATCGCAATGGCTGCGGAGATCGGCACTTTCATATCAGCCCCACCAGTTTCAAGACCCCACCCACGATCATAGCTGCGATCAGCACCCAACGGAATATATCCTGGGCGTGCAGGCTGGAGACAGCCACCGGACCCGCACTTAAATAAGCACCGGCTGCATAAAGTTCCTCACCGATTAAGGGCTCCTGAGCAGCAGCCACAAAGACCGCTTGAGCCGTGATGCTATCGCTGCCGGCCAGCGTCATCCCATCGCTCCGCTCAGTTGCATCCGCGATCAAGGCTGCTTCGCTCCCAAAGTGACCGGTCAGGATGGTTGCGGAGACCTGTTCGTCGTAGATAACCGGCAGGGTTCCGGCAGTATAGGAAAAGGGTGTCAGCCCGCTGACGCGACCCTGGCTTGAATCGTACTGTCTGGCCTCACCGATCGAGCGGTAAGTGGAGTTGAGCGTATCCTGGGAGAGAATACCCAGGCTGCCTTCCCCGCTGGTGACCACCGGCGGTCGATCGCTGATCGATGCGTAACGGGCAATCCGCTCGGCAACATTTAATCCCAGCAAGCCAGAAGCGCCCGGTATGCCGACCACCCCTCCCCAGCCAAGGGAGATATGCAGCCGCCGTCCAGCTTCGACTGCCAGCCCAATCGCCTGACCCAGACGGGTGAAGGCAGCCACCTCGCGTAAGCTCTGACCCGGGCGGTTGCGTCCGGCAAAGGCAAAGATGATCATTACCCCCAGGAATATAACCACAAATACCAGTCCCAATCCCTCAGGACTGATAAGGAGCTCGACCAGGTTCATTAGGTATCGTCCTCCCTCAGCAGAGACGTGAAACGTCGGGTCTCCAAATTATCCTCGAGCATCTCGGTCAATGCCTGCCAGTGGTTATGCGGCATCGCATTATCTGCAATCGGCTGAAGCATGTAAATCAACTGGGCGGTAATCAGATTGAGCGGGCCGGCAGCCTCCAGAAGAGATGCCACCCATCCGGCTAACCCCCACTTATGCAAGTTGCGTGCCCACAAACGCCATATTTGCCGGTCTGAACTCATGGCTCCAGTATAGCATAGCTCCTCAGGGATGATGACACCCCTTTTCGTATAGCATGATTTTATATCCCCAGCCACAGATGGTCAAGGTATTTTGCTAAAAACCTAAGAAATTCGATAAATTTCGCTCGATTTTTGCCGATTTTCACCCAAAAATCATACCCATTCTTGTCTGAAATGTGACAGGTCACAGGTAAATTTCGTGCCATATATAACTATGTAATAAATGAAACGAGGACTAAACTTGAAGAGTGGAGTTTGCGTACACTTTCAAGATGAGACAGAGCACGATACACCGCAATATCTGCTCGTTAGTACCAATTCTGATATTTCCTCGCTGAGGTCACATAACACGAAAAGCTGTCCTGGGAATACAGGTGTATGGATCACTCTGCCGGGACAGAAGAATAGCTTTTCAAAACCGACCGGCGAGAATGGAGCTGCGATTATGAATAAAAATATGTACACGCTTGACGGTAATGAGGCGACCGCCAGAGTTGCACATCTGCTGAGCGAGGTGATCGCCATTTATCCGATCACACCCTCGTCTTCGATGGGTGAGCACGCCGATGAGTGGTCCGCACAAACCCGCCCGAATCTATGGGGCACGGTTCCATCGGTCATCGAAATGCAATCCGAGGGAGGTGCTGCCGGGGCAGTACACGGTGCGCTGCAGGCTGGCTCGCTGACCACTACTTTCACCGCCTCTCAGGGATTGTTATTGATGATCCCGAATATGTTCAAGATCGCCGGAGAGCTGACCCCCGCCGTCTTCCATGTCTCGGCACGGACTGTGGCAACACATGCTCTCTCCATTTTCGGAGACCACTCGGATGTCATGGCTGCCCGTGCAACCGGTTTCGCCATGCTGGCTTCCAGCTCTGTCCAGGAGGCACAGGACCTGGCACTGGTTGCCCATGCAGCCACCCTGAAGAGTCGGGTGCCTTTTCTGCACTTCTTCGACGGCTTCCGCACCTCATCCGAAGTGAATAAAATCGAGCTGCTGGCTGAAAAGGATATCCGCGCCATGATCGACGACGAGCTGGTCTTCCAGCACCGGGCGCGGGCGCTCTCACCAGACCGTCCCGTCTTACGCGGCTCGGCTCAAAACCCGGACGTATTCTTCCAGGCACGCGAGACCGTCAACCCATTCTATGCTGCCTGCCCGGATATCGTTGAATCAACGATGAAGAAGTTCGAGGAAATCACCGGTCGCAAATACAGCCTCTTCAGCTACACCGGCGCAGCAGATGCGGAGCAGGTGATCGTCTTGATGGGCTCCGGTGCCGAGACCGCCAGCGAGACGGCCAAATATCTCGCCGAGCGGGGCGAGAAAGTCGGTGTGCTCAATGTCCACCTGTATCGACCCTTCTCGGTCAAGCACTTCCTGCAGGCACTGCCGCCTACGGTGAAGGTCATTGGCGTGTTGGACCGCACAAAAGAACCCGGCGCAGCCGGCGAGCCGCTGTACCAGGATGTGGTAACCGCCGTAAACGAGGGTCTGGCTGAAGGCAGCGTACCCTATGCCCAGTTTGCCAAACGCCCATATCCACGCGTGATCGGCGGGAGGTATGGGCTGTCCTCCAAGGAATTTACACCAGCCATGGTCAAAGGCGTCTTCGACGAGATGCTGAAAGCAGAGCCGAAGAATCATTTCACGGTTGGCATCCTCGATGATGTATCCAACACCAGCCTGGAATACGACGCTACGTTCCATATTGAAATGCCCGAGACGATCCGCTGTGTCTTCTGGGGGCTGGGTGCGGATGGCACGGTCGGCGCGAATAAAAACTCGATCAAAATTATCGGTGAGGAGACGGACAACTACGCCCAGGGCTATTTCGTCTACGACTCGAAGAAATCCGGCTCGGTCACCATCTCGCACTTGCGCTTTGGACCGAAACCGATCCGCGCTCCTTACCAGGTCGGGCAGGCGAACTTTGTCGCCTGTCACCAGTTCACATTCCTGGAGCGCTTTAACGTCCTGAAGTACGCCATGCCGGGGGCAGTCTTCCTCCTGAACAGCATTTATGGACCCAATGAAGTTTGGGACAGGTTGCCGGAAGAGACTCAGAGGGCGATCATCGAAAAGGACCTGCGCTTCTACGTCATCGATGCTTATGAAGTCGCCGGTAAGACCGGCATGGGCGGGCGGATCAACACCATCATGCAAACCTGCTTCTTCGCCATCAGCGGCGTGCTGCCACGCGAGCAGGCCATCCAGGAAATCAAGCATGCCATCGATAAGACCTATGGCAAACGCGGCGAGGTAGTCGTGAAGCGCAATTTCGAAGCCGTCGATCAAGCGCTTTCCCACATGCACGAGGTCAGCGTACCCAAAGCTGCTACGAGCAAGCTGAACTTGCGCCCACCGGTTGCTGCCCAGGCGCCGGAGTTCGTTCGCCAGGTGCTGGGTGCGATGATCGCCAACGAAGGCGACAGCCTGCCCGTCAGCGCCATGCCGGTCGACGGCACCTTCCCCACCGGGACTGCCATGTGGGAGAAGCGCAATATAGCCCTGGAGATCCCGGTATGGGAGCCGGATGTTTGCATCCAGTGCGGCAAGTGCGTCTTCGTCTGCCCACACGCCGTCATCCGGGAAAAGGTCTATTCACCGGACCTTCTGGATGGAGCACCTGAGCAATGGCAGGCGGTTGATGCCCGCTGGAAAGAATTTCCGGAAATGAAGTACTCGCTGGTGGTCTCTCCGGAAGACTGCACCGGGTGCGCGTTATGTGTTGAGGCCTGTCCCGCCAAGGATAAGACCCAGGTCGGGCGTAAAGCCATCAATATGATGCCCCAGCCGCCCATCCGGGAGCAAGAGAATACCAAATGGGATTATTTCCTGACCATCCCCCAGGTCGACCGGACACAGATCAGCCTGAAATCGGTCAAGAACTCCCAGCTCCTTGAGCCATTGTTCGAGTTCTCCGGCGCCTGCGCGGGCTGTGGCGAGACGCCATACCTCAAGCTGCTCAGCCAGCTGTTCGGGGACCGGGCTATCATCGCCAACGCCACCGGATGCTCATCCATCTATGGCGGGAACCTGCCGACCACACCCTGGACCAAGAACAGTGATGGGCGTGGCCCGGCCTGGTCCAACTCGCTTTTCGAAGACAACGCCGAGTTCGGTCTGGGTATGCGCCTGACGTTAGACAAGCAGCTGGAATTTGCCCAGGAGCTGCTGACCGCATTTGCCGCTCAGGTCGGTGAACAGCTCGTCGATGCAATCCTGAACGCCGACCAGTCCACCGAAGCAGGCATCAAAGAGCAGCGCGAGCGCATCGAACTGCTCAAGAAAAAGCTGGCAAATATCGACACCCCTGTGGCTCGCCAGCTGCTCAGCCTGGCAGACATCCTCAGCCGTAAGAGCGTCTGGATCATCGGCGGTGACGGCTGGGCATATGACATCGGCTATGGTGGGCTGGACCATGTCCTGGCCTCCGGGCGCAATGTCAATGTGCTGGTGCTGGATACGGAAGTGTATTCGAATACCGGCGGGCAGGCATCGAAATCAACCCCGCGCGGCGCGGTGGCCAAGTTCGCTGCGAATGGCAAAGGCATCTCGAAGAAAGACCTGGGGATGATTGCCATGGCCTACGGATATGTCTACGTCGCCCGGGTGGCGATGGGCGCCAGCGACCAGCAAACGCTGTCTACCTTCCTGGAAGCCGAAGCCTACGATGGCCCATCCTTGATCCTGGCATACAGCCACTGCATCGCCCACGGGTACGACCTTATCAAAGGTCTGGAGCAGCAGAAACTCGCCGTGCAGTCCGGGGCCTGGTCGCTCTACCGCTACAATCCCGATCTGCTCGATGCCGGCAAGAACCCGCTGGTGCTCGACTCCAAAGAGCCAAGCATCCCGCTCTCCAAGTTTGCCTATAACGAGACCCGCTACCGGATGCTGCTGCAGAGCAACGAGCAGCGCGCTGAGGAACTCATGCAGCAAGCCCAGCAGGATGTACGCCGCCGTTGGACACAATACCAGCAGCTAGCTCAAATGCAGTTCAATGGAAACAGCGAAGAGCCAGAGGAATAGATAAAAACAGACCGCGGGACAATGCCGGGATAGCCGGCGTTGTCCCGTCACAACGATACTAGATGATATTCCAAGATTGTTGAGGTAAATGCCATGGTTGATCTGACGACATCCTATCTGGGACTGCCACTGAAGAACCCCCTGCTGGCGTCCGCGTCCCCGCTCTCCAGAAAGCTGGAGAGCGCAATGCAGCTCGAAGAGGCTGGGGTCTCGGCAATTGTGATGTATTCCCTCTTTGAAGAGGAAATCGTCCAGGCAAGCCTGAAGATGGACCGGGACTTATCCAGGGGCGCTGAACATTTCGCTGAGGCAATGACTTACCTGCCTGACTACGGGATGTACTCAATTGGTCCGGAAGCTTATCTGGAACAGCTTAGCAAGCTCAAACAGGGGTTGAAGATACCGGTTATCGGCAGCTTGAACGGCGACTCCGGCGGCGGCTGGATCGATTACGCCAAAAAGATCGAACAGGCTGGTGCAGATGCTTTAGAGCTGAACCTGTATTTCCTGTCGACCGATCCCGACCTGACCAGTACCGAGCTAGAAGACGCACATGTTAAGCTGGTCAGCGATATCCGCGAGCAGGTAAAAATCCCTCTTGCGGTGAAGCTCAGCCCGTTCTACACCTCCCTGCCGAACTTCGCCCGCCGTCTTGCAGATGCCGGCAGCGATGGTGTGGTGCTGTTCAACCGATTCTACCAGCCCGACCTGGATCTGGAAGAGTTGGAGGTAGTGCCCAACCTGGTTTTGAGCAACTCAGGCGAGCTGCGACTACCCTTGCGCTGGATTGCCATCCTGTACAAGCGCATCCAGGCCGACTTTGCTCTCACGAGCGGGGTGCACACGGCTGAGGATGTGCTGAAATCGCTGATGGCAGGAGCCAGCGTCGTCATGATCGCCTCTGCCTTTTTGAAGAAGGGTATGGGGTTGGCTGGAACGATCTTGAACGATATGGCCCAGTGGATGGAAGAACACGAGTACGAATCGGTCTCGCAGATGAAAGGCAGTATGAGCCAGCAAGCCGTAGGTGACCCAGACGCCTTCGAACGGGCGAACTACATGATCACCCTCGGATCCTATTAGAGATTCTTACAATCGGCGGGGCGGCTGTCTTGCGCCGGCTGCCAGCCGTCTTAAACGCACAACCGGGATGCCTAGAATTAATCATGGCATCCCGGTCAATATTTTTGCAACTTAAGGGATGAATCTGGGGTAAACGGCGGGAGTTTAGGTTTCGCTGCTGGTCTCCGGCATCTCGACATACTTCTTGTGCCGGTATACGATGCGTCCACGTGTCAGATCATACGGGGACATCTCTACCCGCACACGATCGCCCAGCAAGATGCGAATATAATACTTGCGCATTTTGCCCGACAGGTAAGCAAGCACCTCATGCCCGTTATCCAGCCGCACTTTGAACTGGGTAGCAGGGAGCGCTTCGATCACCGTGCCTTCAACCTGAATTTTTCCTTCGTCCTTAGCCATTTACACCTCCGGTATCTCTGCTTAGCGAATTATTGCTGATTTAATCTGAGTCAGAAGACTGTCGACGCTTGATGCGGCGGATGGATTTCTTCTTCTGAATGCGACGCAGCTCACTCTTGGATACAAACCACCGCTTGCGGCGGACTGTGCTCAAGATGCCGCTCTTGGCAACCTTCTTCCGGAAGCGCCTGAGCAGCTGGTCTTGAGACTCGTTAGGGCGTAAGTTAACCGAAGTCAATCTTCTCACCTCCTTTCGTAGCAAACTGCTGAGAAGCCATCCCCAACCGGTGGGTCGGGTGCCTAGCAATAGCTTCTAGTCGTATCTACTTTCGAGCCGGCAGGCTGCGGGCAGTAAAAAAAAAGCCCGGCAAGCGTTCACAAACAATGCCGAGCCAACTTACAGCTAAAAATGGTATTGTTTCTGAATAAACCCGATACGCTCTCTCCTGGTTGCTACATTGTCAGCACAACAGACACAAGAGCGGGCCAGTGAACGCCGCTGTAATAAGTATATCAGTACACCCAGCGCTTGTCAATTAAAATAGAAAAAGTCTCTCGGCAATGACCTACTCTCCCAGGGGGTCGCCCCCCAAGTACCATCGGCGCTGATGGGCTTAACGACCGGGTTCGGGATGTGGCCGGGTGTACCACCATCGCTCCAATCACCAAGAGACTTTATTCTCGATGTTAACAAGACCAAGTGAATAGTATCAGTTAAGGTAATTAGGAACAAGGTGATTAGGGGTAAGAGGTAAAACTAATTACCCATAACATGATTCCTGATTGCCTTGCATTCTGAAAAGTTCCGAGTTCTCCGCACCACGAGTAAGCCCTCGACCATTAGTACGGCTTAGCTGAACACATTGCTGTGCTTACACACGCCGCCTATCAAGCAGGTGGTCTACCTGCGGTCTTACTCCCTTAGCGGGATGAGGGATCTAATCTTGAGGCGAGTTTCCCACTTAGATGCTTTCAGCGGTTATCTCTGCCAGACGTAGCTACCCAGCGATGCTGTTGGCACAACAACTGGCACACCAGAGGTCTGTCCACCCCGGTCCTCTCGTACTAGGGGCAGCTCCTCTCAAATCCCTTACGCCCACAGCGGATAGAGACCGACCTGTCTCACGACGGTCTGAACCCAGCTCGCGTACCGCTTTAACGGGCGAACAGCCCGACCCTTGGGACCTTATTCAGCCCCAGGATGCGATGAGCCGACATCGAGGTGCCGAGCGAGGTCGTCGATGTGAACTCTTGGACCTCACCAGCCTGTTATCCCCGGGGTAGCTTTTATCCGGTAAGCCACGGCCCTTCCACTCGGTACCGTGGGATCACTAAGCCCGTCTTTCGACTCTGCTCGACGCGTTGGTCTTGCAGTCAAGCTCCCTTATGCCTTTGCACTCTACGGCTGGTTTCCATTCAGCCTGAGGGAACCTTTGGGCGCCTCCGTTACCTTTTAGGAGGCGACCGCCCCAGTCAAACTGCCCACCTGGCACGGTCCCCCACCCGGATGACGGTGTGGGGTTAGGGTCTAAACATAATCAGGGTGGTATTTCACTGGCGGCTCCACCGAGGCTAGCGCCCCAGCTTCAAAGCCTCCCACCTATCCTACACAGACCATGCCCAAACTCAATGCCAAGCTGCAGTAAAGCTCCACGGGGTCTTTTTGTCCTGCTGCGGGTAAGACGCATCTTCACGCCTATTTCAATTTCACCGGGCCCTTCGTTGAGACACTGCTCCAGTTGTTACACCGTTCGTGCGGGTCGGAACTTACCCGACAAGGAATTTCGCTACCTTAGGACCGTTATAGTTACGGCCGCCGTTCACCGGGGCTTCGGTTCAGAGCTTCGGCTTGCGCCTAACCCCTCCCCTTAACCTTCCGGCACTGGGCAGGTGTCAGCCCCTATACATCGCCTTTCGGCTTAGCAGAGACCTGTGGTTTTGTTAACCAGTCACTAGAGCCATTTCACTGCGACCCTCCCACGCTCCATCTGTATAAATTTCACGCTAGAGGGCACCCCTTCTCCCGAAGTTACGGGGCTAAATTGCCTAGTTCCTTAACGAAGGTTCTCCCGTTCGCCTTGGTATACTCTACCCGTCTACCAGTGTCGGTTTGCGGTACGGGCACCAGAAATTCATCGCTTAGAGGCTTTTCTTGGCAGCAAGGCTTAACCACTTCTGCCTCAGGGGCTCGTATTCACGCCTCAGCTCAGTCTGCGGATTTTCCTACAGACCTCAACGCCTACGCGCTTACACCCACACAACCAATCGTGGGCTGGCCTACCTCGCTGCGTCCCCTCATCGCTCCTCTCTGGTGGTTCCGGAATGTTGACCGGATGTCCATCGCCTACGCCTTTCGGCCTCGGCTAAGGCCCGACTAACCCGACGCGGATTGACCTGCCGTCGGAAACCTTAGACTTACGGCGAACACGGTTCTCACGTGTTTTACGCTACTCATGCCTGCATTCTCACTTCTGCCCGCTCCAGCCGTCCTTACGGTCGACCTTCACCGCTGGCAGAACGCTCCCCTACCGCCCCAGCAAAATGCTGAGACCCATGGCTTCGGTGCTATGCTTAGCCCCGTTATATTTTCCGCGCAGGACCACTTGACCAGTGAGCTATTACGCACTCTTTAAAGGGTGGCTGCTTCTAAGCCAACCTCCTGGTTGTCCGTGTAGTCCCACATCGTTTCCCACTTAGCATAGACTTGAGGACCTTAGCCGATGGTCTGGGCTGTTTCCCTTTTGACCACGAAACTCATCTCACGCGGTCCGACTGCCATGCTCTGGAGTACCGGCATTCGGAGTTTGGTTGGGTTCGGTAAGCAGTAAGCCCCCTAGCCCATCCAGTGCTCTACCTCCGGTACTAAACGCATGACGCTAGCCCTAAAGCTATTTCGGGGAGAACAAGCTATCTCCGAGTTCGTTTGGCATATCACCTCTACCCACAGCTCATCCCATAACTTTGCAACGTTAATGGGTTCGGGCCTCCACGAGCTATTAGACTCGCTTCACCCTGGCCATGGGTAGCTCACTCGGTTTCGTGTCTAATCCTTGCGACTGTACGCCCTATTCAGACTCGCTTTCGCTACGGCTACGGGTGTTACTCCCTTAACCTTGCCACAAAAATTAACTCGCAGGCTCATTCTCCAAAAGGCACGCCGTCAGGCATAGCGGCGCGCTTCCGGCTTTCACCGGTGCACAGACCCGCCATTAGCCCTTCGACTGCTTGTAAGCTTACGGTTTCAGGTTCTATTTCACTCCCCTCACCGGGGTGCTTTTCACCTTTCCCTCACGGTACTTGTTCACTATCGGTCGCCAAGTGTATTTAGCCTTGGAGAGTGGACTCCCCAGCTTCCCACCGGATTAGCGTGCCCGGTGGTACTCAGGTACTCAGTGAGAGACGATCAGTTTTCGTGTACGGGACTATTACCCTCTTTGGTAGGCTTTCCCACACCATTCCACTAACCGATCGTTTTGTAACTCTCTGGGATTTGATCCCTACTGAGCCCTACAACCCTCGAGAAGCAAGCCTCTCGAGTTTGGGCTGATCCCCGTTCGCTCGCCACTACTAGGGGAATGATCTCTTTTCCTCTGGGTACTTAGATGTTTCAGTTCCCCAGGTTGCCTTCTCCTGGTCTATGTGTTCAACCAGGAGATGCCGCTGGATCGCAGCGGCGGGTTTCCCCATTCGGAAATCCCCGGATCAAAGCCTGTACACGGCTCCCCGAGGCTTATCGCAGTGTCCCACGTCCTTCTTCGGCACTTGGCGCCAAGGCATCCACCGTAAGCTCTTAGTAGCTTAACATCGTGATGCGGAGAAATCGAAACTTTTCAGCTATTGATGCTATCAATACTATTCAATTGGTAATGTGCGTCTTCGGCGGTTGACCGCCTGCGGCTGCTCCCTGTTTACTCCAGCGGAGGCACCCGCAGATTTTCAACCGTATTCATTTGTTAGAGGCAGGCAAAGCGACCCGGCAAAACGCCGGGTCGCATTTTTCCCGTACGAGTTTGCCATTCCTATCTATTAGATAATCAGATCGTAAGCCAAGTGCCCTTCTTTTCTATTCTTATGCCGTCAACTCAGTGGAGATGACGGGAACTCGAACCCGTGACTTCCGCCTTGCAAAGGCGGCGCTCTCCCAGCTGAGCTACATCCCCAGTCATTCCCAGGCTGGCAACCGTGCAATCGGCGAAGTCCACAGCCATGTGGTGGGCCTGACTGGATTCGAACCAGTGACCCCTGCGTTATCAGCACAGTGCTCTAACCAACTGAGCTACAGGCCCTTGTTAAGGCAGACCTTAGCAACTGAGAAGTGATAGAAAGGACCGCCTATCCTGACGGACAGGCACTTCGTCGCATCCAGGTGTCTCGACACCACTGACGAGACGGTTGTTGAGTAGAGCTCGCCTCCGCATCACTTGAATGCCAGAGGTTGGCTCAGATCTCGTTAGAAAGGAGGTGATCCAGGCGCACCTTCCGGTACTCCTACCTTGTTACGACTTCGTCCCAGTCACCAGCCCCACCTTCGACGGCTCCCTCCTTGCGGTTAGGATACCGGCTTCAGGTGTTGCCAGCTCCCATGACGTGACGGGCGGTGTGTACAAGCCCCGGGAACGTATTCACCGCAGTATAGCTGTCCTGCGGTTACTAGCAACTCCGACTTCATGTAGGCGAGTTGCAGCCTACAATCTGAACTGAGACCGGCTTTATGGATTGGCTCCACCTCGCGGTTTTGCAACCTACTGTACCGGCCATTGTAGCGTGTGTGTAGCCCCGGATATAAAGGCCATGCTGACTTGACGTCATCCCCACCTTCCTCCGGCTTTATACCAGCAGTCCCGTATGACACATATAACATACGGCAAGGGTTGCGCTCGTTACCGGACTTAACCGGACATCTCACGACACGAGCTGACGACAGCCATGCAGCACCTGTACTGGCTCCCCGAAGGGTCGGTCACCTTTCGGATCCCTACCACCAGTATGTCAAACCCGGGTAAGGTTCTTCGCGTAGCATCGAATTAAACCACACGCTCCGCTGCTTGTGCGGGGCCCCGTCAATTCCTTTGAGTTTTAACCTTGCGGTCGTAATCCCCAGGCGGTGGACTTACCGCGTTAGCTACGGCACTGATGGATTTTACCCCACCAACGCCAAGTCCACATCGTTTACTGCTAGGACTACCGGGGTTTCTAATCCCGTTTGCTACCCTAGCTTTCGCGTCTTAGCGTCAGGAATGGCCCAGGAGGCCGCCTTCGCCACTGGTGTTCCTCCCGATATCTACGCATTTCACCACTACACCGGGAATTCCACCTCCCTCTACCATCCTCGAGTCCGACAGTATTGAACGACCTCTCCCAGTTGAGCCGGGAGATTTCACATCCAACTTACCGAACCGCCTGCACGCGCTTTACGCCCAGTAAATTCGGATAACGCTCGGATCCTACGTTTTACCGCGGCTGCTGGCACGTAGTTAGCCGATCCTTATTCCGGGGATACTGTCCTTCCTCATCTCCCCGAAAAGCACTTTACAACCCGAAGGCCTTCATCGTGCACGCGGCGTTGCTGCATCAGGCTTTCGCCCATTGTGCAATATTCCCTACTGCTGCCACCCGTAGGTGTCTGGCCCGTGTTTCAGTGCCAGTGTGGGGGGTCACCCTCTCAGGCCCCCTACCCGTCGTCGCCTTGGTAGGCCATTACCCTACCAACTAGCTGATGGGACGCAGGCCCCTCCCGAAGCGGATTACTCCTTTAATCCTAAAGCCTCTAACCTCTAGGGTCACATGGGGTATTAGCAGCCCTTTCGAGCTGTTATCCCCCTCTTCGGGGCAGGTCACCAACGCGTTACTCACCCGTTCGCCACTAAGACATCATATTGCTATAATGTCTCCGTTCGACTTGCATGTATTAAGCACGCCGCCAGCGTTCATCCTGAGCCAGGATCAAACTCTCCGCAAAAACTTTTCACATCACGAAGATGTGTTACGTTACGGATTTACTGGAATTGACAAAGCTGTCTTTCTATCACTCTTCAGTTGTTAAGGTCCTTCCAATCGAGCGGGCTGGATTTTACCAGCATCACCCTGGCCTGTCAAGGTTGAACCCAGATGCTCTGCTGAGAGACACAACAGCCGATGTCTAATACTCTCTCGACATCGGCACGCCAGACCAACAAACACTCCGTTCTGGTCTCTGACGCAGGGGCGTCTTCTCAATTGTTAGCGATCTTCCCTTGACGGGGCGAGATCAAAGCTCGTCGTTTACGTCCCCCTATTATACTAAAACTTGCAGAAATGTCAAGCAGAATCACCTGGTGGTGAGCGCGGAAATGTTGTCAGAAAAAAAGCCTCCTGATAAGATCAAGGTGAATAAACCAAAAAGATCTTCCCAGGAGGCCTAAGATGGAGTTTACCACACAAGAGTTAACGCCGATCGCCGAGCAGATGGCGAGATTGTGCGTCCAGAAAGTAAAAGAGCAGGAAAAAGACCGCAACATCATGGAACTCGAAGCTGGCATTCGACGGGGTCTCAAGCAAATGGGCAAAATGGTCTTAGGGAGCACCCTGAGTCGAGCAGATAGCCGTGCAGACAAGGAGCTTGACTGTGAATGTGGCGGTCAATTGGTGTATCAGCGAAAGCGGACAGCAAAGCTTGAGAGCCTGTTTGGCTGGGTGGAATACGAGCGCAGCTATTATGCGAGTTGTCGGTGTGGAAAAGGGCAGGCGCCTTTAGATCAAGAATATGGGCTGGAACCAGGAGAGATGACGCCCGGGCTGGCCCGGCTCTTGGCCCTGGCAGGTTCAGGATTGCCGTTTGGGGAGAGTGCGGCTTGGATGAAAGAATTCATGTTGCTGGAGCTGTCCGAGAACAGCATTCGCAAGGAAACGCAGGGCTTTGGACAATCCCAGGAGGAAGTGGAAGAGCAGCACAAAGCCCAATCGCAAGATGAAGAGCGTCTCCAAGAACGTTTACGAACGGAAACAGAGCGGCCTGAGCGGCTGTATGGGTCTCTCGATGGTGCCCACGTGCGCATCGAAGACCCTGACGAAGAAGAAGAATGGCGCGAAATGAAAGTGGGCTGCTGGTTTGAAGTGGAAGCGGTTCCTGAGGGTCAAAAAACGAAACGCCATCAGCAGAAAGAAGCCATCGGGCAGCAAGCATTGCGAGCCAAGAAGCAGCAGTATTATTGTGACATCCTCGAAGTCGACCAATTTGCAGACTTGTTTTGGACCACAGCGTGGCGGGCCAAAGTGGATTTCGCCCAAGAGCTGGTCTTTCTTGGAGATGGGGCTAAATGGATCTGGCGATTGGTCACAACTTATTTCCCCAACGCAGTTCAGATTGTTGACTGGCACCATGCTGAAGAATATCTTGAAAAGGTCGCCAAGGATGTCTTTCCCAGAGGTGAACAACGCACAGCCTGGCTGGAAGAAGTTACCACCGCCCTGTGGTGGGGCCAGACCACCTACGTAATCGGGGCCTGTGAAGCCTTGGCTCCGCATTCTGCTGAAGCTAGCGCTGCTCTCACCTACTTCCAGCACAATCAAGCCCGTATGCAATATGACAAGTTTCGAGAACAAGGCTACATGATTGGCAGCGGCACCATTGAGAGTGCTTGTAAACAAATCGTCTCCCAGCGCTTGCGTTGTTCGGGAGCACAATGGACCCTACAGGGTGCCAGACGAACCGGAAAAGCCCGAGCTGCCTGGTTGAGCCACAATGATGACTGGCAAATCCTTTGTCAGATGCGTGCTGGTTTACCTCTCGCTATCTGACAACATTTGCGCGTACACCACCTGGTGATGTTGTTGTTCAGCGATATTGACACCCCCTGACTGTTCAGGGAAAATGTCACCCTATGGAAAACAAGGTGACATTAACGATGAAAGAACAGCACAAACTGAAGATGGTGATCGACTACGAAGCCGGGAAAATAGAAGCACAAAGAGCCGCAGAACTGTTGAGCATCTCGAAGCGGCAGTTTCGACGATTGGTGGCGGCTTACCGCCAGCGAGGGATTGCCGCCCTGGCACACGGGAACCGTGGCAGAAGCCCTGCCAACCGCATTTCAGAGGCGGTGAAGCAGGAGATCCTCCGGTTGGCCAAGGAGAGCTACCGGGACTACAATGACTGTCACTTCACCGAAGAACTGGCTGAACAAGCGGAGCCGATCGTGGTATCGCGCTCGACGCTGCGGCGCATCCGGCGGGCAGCCGGGCAAGGCAGCCCCAGGAAGCGACGAGCTCCGGGTATCGCAGTCGTCGGGAACGGTATCCGCAGGCGGGGATGATGCTGCAAACCGATGGCAGCCGCCACGATTGGTTGGAAGGGCGTGGCCGGTGGTTGACCCTGGTGGCCATGATCGACGATGCCAACAACGAAGTGCCTTGGGCAGTCTTTCGGGAAGAAGAAGATGCGGCTGGCTACTTCCTGGTGCTGGAGCAGATTTGCAGGAGCAAAGGTATTCCCCAGTCGATCTACGCCGATCAGCACACCATCTTTCAGAGCCCCAGCCAGCCGAGCGTGGAGCAAGAGCTGTACGGCAAGCTGCCGCGCAGCCAATTTGGGCGCCTGGTGGACGAACTGGGCATCCAGTTGATCGCCGCCCGCAGCCCACAGGCCAAAGGGCGTATCGAACGGCTGTGGGGTACCTTGCAGGACCGGCTGGTCAAAGAATTGCGCAAGGCGGGAGCCAACGACCTGGAGAGTGCCAACCGGGTCCTGGCGGCTTACCTGCCCAAGTTCAATGCACGCTTTCAGATCAAAGCGGCTCAACCGGGTTCGGCTTATCTCCCCTGGCCACCTGATCGTGACCCAGCGCACTACTTCTGCTTCAAGTACACCCGCACGGTGACCAACGACAACACCATCCCTTTCAACAACTACCGCCTGCAGATCCCACCCGGACCAGATCGCAAGAGCTACGCCAAGGCCAAGGTCGAGCTGCACCACGCCATGGATGGCAGCCTGGCTGTCTTCTACCAGGGACAACCACCTGGTCACCTTCCAGCCAGCCACCTGCGCTCCCCCTCGGGTGGGTCTCTTCCAACCGGCTACCCCCGCAACCACGCCTGCTAAGCCACAAGCAACCACCCTGCCCAAACAGCCCAGGCAACCCTGGAAACCCCCTCCTGACCACCCCTGGAAGCAGTCCAGGATTTCTTTGAAAGGAAGAAAATTGGGATGACTAACAACCATGAAAAAAGACGAGCAGACCGGATTGCTCCTGATCTTCTCGCCTTTCCTTTGGGGTGGTTCAGATTATACTTACACCCAGCTATTGGTCAAGGTGACATTTTCCCTTACCAGTTAGGGTGTCATTTTCCCTGAACAATGACAGCAGAATCACGTACTTTTTTTCACGATCTCCGGTCAGCTGCCCATCTCCTGGCGCCCGGACAGCGCACGCAGCAAAGTATTCGGGTCGGCATACTCCAGGTCCCCCCCCACCGGCAGGCCGCGTGCCAGCCGGGTGATGCGCACATCCCGCGGCTGGATCTGCTGGCGCAGGTACATCGCCGTCGCGTCCCCCTCCAGGCTCGGGTTGGTTGCCAGGATGATCTCGGTCACCTTGCCATCTTCCAGGCGCTCGAGCAGCTCGCTGATCTTGAGGTCATCCGGTCCAACACCCTCGATCGGCGACAGCACCCCGTGCAGAACGTGGTAGCGACCGCTGAATCCGGAGGTGCGCTCCAGTGCCAGCACGTCCAGCGGTTCTTCGACCACGCACAGCACACTCTCATCACGCTCAGCGCTGGAGCAGATCTCACACGCCGTGCGCCCGGCGCTTGTGATGTTATAGCAGATCTGGCAGTAGCCGGTATCTGTCTTGATCGCCTGCAGAGCCAGCGCCAGGTCGCGGCTGAGGTCTTCCGGCGCGCGCAGCAAATGGAAGGTCAGCCGGGAGGCCGTCTTCGGTCCGATACCCGGCAAACGGGAAAGGGCATTGATCAGGTTCTGGATCGGCTCAGGGAGAAGCATGAGATCAAGGGGGAAGGATGAAGGGGGAAGGCTAATGGATAGCAGCAGCCTGATGCCCAGCACCCCCAATACTTAGAAGGGCAGGCCGCCTGCCAGCGGGCCGAGGCGTTCGGCTGCCATCTGGCGCGATTGTTCCAGGGCGCTGTTGAACGCCGTCAGGAGCAGGTCCTGCAGCATCTCGACATCGCCGTCTTCCAGCAGACCGGGATCGATCTCGACTGCACGGCACTGCTGGTCGCCGGTGACCGTCACAGTCACCGCTCCCCCGCCGGCCGAGGCGCTGACGGTTTCCTCAGCCAGCTGCGCCTGGGTGGCTGCAATCTGCTCTTGCAGCTTCTGCAGCTGCTGCATCATCCCCATCTGGTTGGGCATCTTGGGTCCTTTAAATCCTTTTGCCATCTGGTACCTCCACTAAACCACTCATTGAATATCGACGATCTCGCCCCCCAGGTCGCGCAGCGCAGAGGCCACCATGCCCTCTCCGTCCACATCGGGAGGCAGACCGCCGCTTCTGCCGCCTGAGACCACACAGCGAAACGGCAGGTCGATCTGCAGCACATCCTTGATCGCCTGCTGGATCACTTCTACATTCTCATTCTTCTCCATCTTCGTCCTGAGTACCTCAGACGGGATACCAAAATACAAGATACCGTCTTTGATGCCCAACAGCCTGCCGGAATTGAGCAGCGCCTCCGTCGGCCGGCTCTGGCGGCGCACCTGTGCCAGGATCTGGCGCCACTTTTCATGGATCGACTTCAGCAGCAGGTCAGTTTCGCTCTGCGGTGCTGCAGGAACGCTCTGGCTGCTCTCTGCGGCTGTGCGGCTGCCCCCTTTTTTGCTCTCTGCTGCCGAGGGTTGGGGAGTGGTTATCCCCTTCGCCTTGGTGCCACCTCCCCCGGTCGGAGCGCTCTCAACCTGCGGCAGCTCCTTGGAGATCGACTCGACCAGCGCCATTTCCAGCGGCAGGGCCGGCTGCCAGGTGCTGCGTGCCTCGTTTGCCGCCAGGTTGAAGAAGCGGATCATACGCAGCAGCTCAGCAGTGTCAAGGCTCTGCGCGTGGCGTGCCATGTGGGCACGCATCTCTTTGGTTGTGTCGATCTGGTCGGCGCTGCCCATCTTAATCAGAAGCAGGCTCCTCAGGTAGTCTACCACCTGGCGGGCGAGCTGGCGCGGGTCGCTGCCCGCATCCAGCGTCTGGTGCAGCTGGTCCAGCCCGGCGGATACATCCCCGGCCAGGATTGCTTCGATAATATCCACGACCGCCTGGCTAGCTGCTGTGCCCAGCACGGTCTGCGCAAGTTCGAGCGTGATCTCTTCACCCGATGAACCGAGCTGGTCGATCAGTGAGATAGCATCGCGCAGCGAGCCGGTGGACTGGCGCGCCACCAGGTGCAGCGCCTCGTCCGAGACCTGCAGCCCTTCCGCAGTGGTCATCTCACGCAGCTGGGCGACAATATCGTTCACCGGGATGCGGCGGAACTCGTGGCGCTGGCAGCGCGAGAGCACGGTCGCGGGTATCTTGTGGATCTCGGTGGTCGCCAGGATGAAGATGGCGTGCGAGGGCGGTTCTTCGAGCGTCTTCAGCAGCGCGTTGAATGCCGCTGTGGAGAGCATGTGCACTTCGTCGATAATATATACTTTGTAGCGACCCTGGTTGGGGGAGAAATTGATCTTATCGCGCAAGTCGCGCACATCCTCCACGCTGGTGTTGGAGGCGGCATCGATCTCGATCAGGTCCAGGAAGCGTCCCTGGTTGACCGCCTGGCAGGGGTCGCACTCGTCGCAGGGCCGGTTTGCCAGGTCTGCGTCCAGGCAGTTGACCGCCTTCGCCAGCAAGCGGGCGGTGGTGGTCTTGCCGGTACCGCGCGGCCCGGCGAACAGGTATGCGTGCGCCACACGTTCAGCAACGACAGCATTGCGCAGAGTCTGCACGATATGCTGCTGTCCGACCACTTGCTCCCAGCGATGGGGGCGCCATTTACGATATAAAGCTTGTGACATACCTGAACATTCTACGGGATTTATCGTGGATTGTCTGTCCGCTTAATCCACGCTGATATCCATTGATTCCAAATTTATTCAGCTGCTGTCTGTCCCCGCTAGTGTATCAGAACCATCTCCAACGGTCAATTCCAGTTCCCGCTCTGGGTTCAGCAGGCGCAGATGGAAGGACGGCGAGGGCGCTTCCAGGTTATATTCAGCGATCTTTTTGTTCAGCGCCTCGATTGCCGCCCAGAAAGCCGCGCTCGCACGCTGCCATTCTGCTTCTGTCTCGGGAAGCATCCTTCCCCGGGCTGTTTTATCCTGCTTCCAGCTCCAGGCGCGCTTGAGTGCCGTTCTGGCTGCCTGCAGCTCGCTCTCGATCTCCTTGCGGTTCTCGATCCAGGGCAGGCTGAAGCCGCTGCTCTGCAGGATATGATACGCCAGGCGCCATTCCGGGTCGCCGAGCGCGTACTCATCCAGCCGCAGCGGTTTCCCTTTTCCGGGGAGGTCATCGAACTTGCCTTCCTCTATCGCCCGGCGGATGTGTTCTTCGATATTGCTCATCGGATTTTATGGGACGGTGTATTCGGCGCGCTCTTTGCCCTGCGCGTCCAACAGGCTCACTGTTTCACCGGACGACCAGACCGGGCTCTGCAACCCCCAGTACAGGTCAACAACGGTCGGGGTGCCGGAGGTGGTCCAGACGTTGACTGCGCCGCTTTCGAAAAGCTCGAGCTGGGGGAAGGTAAACAAATTGCCGTTCTGATCCCTGATCTGCCAGCCGGTCAGGTTGAGCTCGCCAAAGCCGGTACGCGTCAGGAAGACACGCTCGGTTGCCAGGTCACCCGCCCCGATCACGCTGTTGATCACCACGCGCGCTTCCGGCAGCGGACCTTCCGCTCCGGTCGGGACTGGCGTGGGCGTGACCGTGGGTGTGGCAGTGGGGATCCGCTCCGGGGGGATGGGGATGTAGATCACCATCCCGACCGAGAGCGAGTTGGGATCGTTGATCTGGTTGACCCGCAGCAGGTCCTCGATCTCGACGTCGTATTCCTGTGCGATCAAGCCCAGCGTGTCACCGAACTGGACCTGGTATTCCTCGACGTTGGCCAGCGGGTCGGGACCCGGAGTCCCGGTAGGGGTTAGCTGAGCGAGAGATTGGAGCGTTCCTGAGATGGTTTGTGTGCCTGTGATGGCAGTGCCCGAAGACAGCGCCGACCCTTCCTGGGCAGGGAGCAGGACCGGCACCTCGGGAGCAAAGCGCCGCTCCCAGATGGTGAGCACAACCAGCACCGTGCAGGCCGAGACCAGCACATTGATCATCAAATAGTAAACCAGGCGTTTCCATTGGCTCATAGCGCTGCACTCCCCGCAAAATCATAGCACATTCTGATGAATGGCACAATCCCGCATTGACAACTCTGTTTGAGTCGCCAGAGCGGGAAAGGAAGTGGGGGTTGTCGGCGGGCTACGCCCGCCGACAACCCCGTTCATGGCTGCTAGTACGTTGAATCTCAGAACCACATTGACTATATTGGTGGTTTTCAATAGAATGGGGGGCATGCCATATTTGATTGACGGTCATAATCTGATCCCTAAGCTCCCCGGCCTCAGCCTGGATGCAGTCGATGATGAGAACCAGCTGATCGAGCTGTTGCAAGAATTCTGCCGCATAAGCCGCAAGCAGGTGGATGTGTACTTCGATAAAGCGCCCCCCGGGCAGGGCGGCAAGCGCAAGCTGGGCACCGTGGCGGTGCATTTCGTGCGCGCCGGCAGCACGGCAGACCAGGCCATCTCCACCCGGCTGCGTAAGATGGGGCGTTCGGCGCGCAACTGTACCATCGTCAGCTCGGACCATCAGGTGCAGGCCGCGGCTCGCCAGTCCGGCGCGCAGATCCTGCCATCCGAGGGGTTCGCACGCCTGCTGATGTCCACGCTATCCCAGCCTGGCACGGGGGAGAGCGATCCCGGCGATGCAGCTCTCAGCCCTGAGGAGGTGCAAGAATGGCTCGACCTGTTCAACAGTAAAAAAGGGCGCTCAACCTGAAAAATACCGGCAAAATTTCGACTAATAAGACTATTCTAATCTAATATTAATGCAAGGGCAGGCTTTCTCGGGTATATTTTAAGCAGAGACACCTGCCCTCCCTTACTTATTGGTAAAACAGGTGTCGATCCCCAGGATAGCTTACCAGCACGTCCCCCCCGTGCTGAGGGCCCCTGGTGGACCTCCTTAGGTTGCCGGGCGTGCCCCCCCCACGTCCGGTAATCTCTTTTAAACAGCCTTCCGGAAGCTTGCAGCTTCCAGGAGGCTGTTTCATCCAATCCCCTACCCCTGGAGCTGCTGCCAGTAGGCGCGGTCGGCCTGGTCCTCCTCATCCAGCAAGCCTGGGTGCACGTCCGGGCCCAGGCGGTAGCCGCAGGAGGTCCACAGCTCAGCCGCCAATTGGCGCGGGCGGACTGCCACACCCTGGCGGGCAAAGTATTCGCTCACCCGCAGCACATCTCTCTCGAAGATCTGGTAGGCGCTGCTGTTGCCCTGCGGGCTGACCACCTGGGGGAAGTCGATCAGCTTTATGCCTCCATCCCAGTACAGGATGTTGTAAGCCGACAGGTCGCCGTGCACGCGCTCTTGAGAGAGCATGATCTCGATATTGTGCATCAGGCGCTCGAACAGCGGCTGTGCTTCTGCGGCTTCTAGCTGCACGTCCACCAGCAGCGGCGCAGCCTGGCTCAAGTCGCCGACGTATTCCATCAGGATGGCGTTGTGGCCGCGGGCGTACGGGCGCGGCACATCCCCACCGGCAGCGAACAGCTCCGCCAGCGCCTGGTACTCGAATTCGATCCAGGAGGTGTGCAGCAGCTCCAGCCCGTACTTGGATTTGCTGCGCATGGCCTGCAGCATGCCGTCCTCGGTGATCTGGTTGCCGCTGGCATCCAGGTCGGTGCGTCCTTCGCGGTACTGGTGGTCCTTCCTCAGCTGGCGGAACATGCGCGGGCGGTACACCTTGGCAGCCAGATGGCTAACCTGGGTTGTCTCGTTGCCGGTGCACAGATACACGCTAGCTTCCTTGCCGCCCTTCAGCAGCCGGACGACATCGTCGAGCCAGTGCTCGTCGTAGAAATTCCCCAGCGAGTTGTTGATCCACTCCTGCTCGTGGCGTGAGGCATTGTAGCTGAACGCAAAGCTCTCTCTTCCATCCGCCCCGGCGATCTCGGTGACCACATCTCCGGCGGATCGCTTGGGTCGGTGGTTGGGCTTGCGTTTCGTCTTGCGGTGTTGCTGTCGGTCAGCATACACCTCGTAATCCTCATCTAAAAAGAGGTTGGGGTTCAGTTTAGGCATTTCAATCCTCTAAACTCCAGGCATCGGATGAATCCGAAGCCTGCTATTAACGAAACCCACTGGAAGTAGGTTGCCGCTGGATGGCGAACCGGATTCAACCGACTTTTAACGGTTGTAAAGGCCGGTTCCTAAACAGCCGGGCCAGGGGATAAAATAAAGCCGCGGGGCTGGGGGCACCCGCGGCTGGCATATTTCGCTGGATTAAGTAAAAGCCGGGAGGTTAACGCTCAGACGGCAGGCGCACCCATAACACGCGTTCAATAACAAGTTCCGAGATTCTATTTAACATGCGTACGCCTCCTTTACGTAGGATTCTGATGCCAACAGGCGCAAGTTTATCACGCCTGAGGAGCAATTGTCAAGCAAATTTGTTCAGGACAGGGTCTGCTTAGCCCAGGATTTTAACAGGAACGAATGACGTCGTTATAAGGAGCGTTCCCTGCAACGAAGCAGCCTCAGATCAGTGTGATACCATCGGCAGGAAGATGGCCGCCGAGAATGGAGCATAGTACGCCACGCGGAGGCCGCACACCTGCAGGGTAGAGCTGGCAGAATCGGGCCAGCCGTAGAGCAGGTATGCGTAGCTGGTATTGTTGACCGTTTCGGTGATCTGGCTGCTGACCACAAAGCCGGAGCCGCCGCTGAAGGCATTGGTCGAGCCGGTGCTGACCAGATCGCTCGTAGCAGTGCCAGGCGCGTAGCGCGTCAGGAATGCATCCACGCCTGCAGAGGCATTAGTATCGTTATAGTACAGGCGGATGTACTTGACCACCGAGCCATCCGGAATGTGCATGCCGGTGCCGGTCAGCAGCCCTGCGCTAGAGCCAGAAGTCATGTACACACAGCCATTGGCGCTATAGGTCTGGTCGTTGGCAGTCGTACGCGGGTGCAGCTCCGGACCGGCGACCGTGTAGTACGAGAAGGTCGCCGAAGTGCCCTGGATGCTGTCCGTGGCGTTCTCGTCCGGCGGCAGCACGCCCGGTGCATCGAAGGACGGGTCGCCGCTGTCATAGGACGCGGGCATCACTTCCGGCCTCTCGCCGCCGGGCTCGGTGGCAGCCAGTTCCAGTTGGGCCAGGGCGAAGCCTCCCGCCAGGAAGACCAGGGGTAAGACAAGGACCAGCAATACAATGATCAATCTGGGAGATCTCGAACGGGACATGTAACCCTCCTGTTTATTCAATCCCTAAAGGTCTTGGAGACCTTTAGGGATTGATTCTTTATGCTGCAGGCTCTGGATCGATAATGCAGTTTACCAGATAGTACCTGTTTCATAAAGGACTAATTTGGTATTATTCAATAGATATCAGGAGCGATCCTGCAACCAATCCAGTAAGCGCTGCGGTTCCCAGGTATTGATCACGTCCTCCGCCGTCACCCAGCCGCGGCGGGCAGTGGCAACGCCGAAGTGCAGCAGGTCCATGTCTGTGTCGCTGTGGGCGTCGGTGTTGATGCTCAGGCGGATGCCCATCTCGATCGCCCGCCGGGCGTACACGTCGTCCAGGTCCAGCCGTGAGGGGTGGGCGTTGATCTCCAGGGCGGTGCCGTGCTCGGCAGCCGCCTGCAGCACCGCGTCCATGTCCAGGTCGGCGCCCTCCCGGTCGGGGATCATACGCCCGGTGGGATGGGCGATCACATCCACGTGCGGGTTGCGGATGGCGCTCAGCGTGCGCATGGTCACCTTCTCGCGCCCCTGGCGCAGACCGGTGTGCATGGAGGCGAAGACGATATCCAGCTCCGCCAGCACCTCGTCGGGGTAATCCAGGCTGCCATCCGCCATGATCTCCACCTCTGCCCCCTGCAGCAGGCGGATCGAATCGCCCAGCTCTCTTTGCACGGCATCGATCTCCTGCCGCTGGCGGCGCACATCCTCAGCGGTCAGGCCGCCCACGATGCCCAGGCTGGCGGAGTGGTCGGTGACCGCCAGCAGCTTCCGCCCTCGTTCCCGGGCGGCCTCCGCCATCTGGCGGATGTCCAGCTTGCCATCGCTCCAGGTGGAGTGGCTGTGCAGCTCGGAGCGCATATCGGTCAGCGCCAGCAGCGCGGGCAGCTTTCCAGCCAGGGCAGCCTGCACCTCGCCGCGGTCCTCGCGCAGCTCGGGCGCGATCCACGGCAGGCCCAGGGCGGCGTAAACTTCTGCTTCGTCGGCGCAGGTGATCTCGCTGCCATCCTGGCGCGCCAGGGCATGTTCGGAGAGCGACAGCCCCTGCTTTAGGGCCAGCTCGCGCAGGCGCACGTTGTGATCCTTGGAGCCGGTGGCGTACTGCAGGGCGGTGCCGAAGCGCTCTGGCGGGTGCACCCACAGCTGCGCCCGCAGTCCGCTGTGGAACTCGACGCTGGACTTGGTCGTGCCCTGCCCAAGCACTCGGGCGACATCCTCCCTGCCGGTGAATGCCGCCATAACCGGCGCTGAATCGCTGGAGGCAGCCAGCAGGTCCAGGTCACCGACCGTGGCGCGCATGCGCCGCAGGCTGCCGGCCGCCTCCGCCGCGCTCACGCCGGGCAGCGCCGCGCAGGAACTCCAGCAGCTCCTGGGCAGCCGGCCAGGCGCGCCCCAGCGGGATGCGGTCGCTGCGCCGGGATAGCGCCTCGATGCCGGCGATCACCTTGGCCTCCGATTTCTCGCCCATCCCGGGCAAGTCGCGCAGCTTCCCGTCCCGGGCGGCGGCTTCCAGCTCCGCCAGGCTGGTGATGCCCAGCTCTTTCCAGAACAGGGCTACTTTCTTGGGCCCCAGGTCGGGCACCCTCAGCACCTCCACCAGACTCTCCGGGACATCCCCTTTGAGCTTCTCCAGGAACTCCAGCTTACCGGTAGAGAGCAGCTCGTCGATCTTCTCGGCGATCGCCTTGCCCACGCCGGGGATCTCCGGTCAGCACTGCCCTCGCGCCAGATATCGTTGACGTCCCGGCCCAGCTCGCCCAGGCTGTCGGCTGCCTTGCGGTAAGCCAGGATCTTGTAGATCACCTCGCCCTTGATCTCCAGCAGGTCGCCGATAGTGGTGAAGATGTCGGCGACTTCGCGGTTGGTGAATTTTGTGTCAGTCATCAGCGGTCAGTCCTCAGCGGTCAGTGGTCGGCCGACGATCCGAAGGATCGCAGCGGTCAGCCGTCAGCTGTTCTCCTCGACAATCCCGATCTCCTCCTCGGTCAGCCCGTACAGCTCGTAGACCAGGGCGTCGATCTGCCGGTCGGTTGTTTTGATGCGGCGCTGCAGGGCCTGCACCTCGGATGGGGTATGCGCCGCCGCCAGGGATTCGTGCAGCACCAGCATGGTCTCGACCAGGGCCACCATTCGGTCGTGGCGGGCGGCATCAGCGGGGCTGTCGAAGTCGATGGCACGCACGGGGAAGTTACCAAGGTATTGTCCAAAGAAACGGAGGTAAACTGTACCACCACCCTCAAGCCCTGCACAAATCTCTGACAGATAGAATTGACTTAATTTTGAATTTAATATTCCCAGTAAATATAGATCGTCTCCCGGTATGAAGTAGGTTGTATTCAGCCCAAATAAACCTTCCGTATCAAGGGTAAACCGGCAGGTGGTGGCTATATCCGGATAAATTATCTTTGGCTTTTGGAACAACTCATAATAGTCACAAGCCCGTAGCTCCCACCAATGATTTCCTTTATCCCAACGCTTTTGTAAACGTTCCTGAAATTGCTTTAGATGAATAAAAATACCTGGATAATTTTCAATAGGTATCCCAAGATAGCTCCAGATTAAATATTTTCCAGAATATTTTGCATGATATTTGCGTACATCTTTACCCATAAGGACTGGAATAATGACCTCAGCGCTTTTGGGATCTTGTTCGATTATCTTCTGCCGAGTACCTTCATCAATGATATAGGCGTTATTGAATCCAGTTTTGATCCCAAAATACGTTTTCCCACCTAAATAAGTACTCAATGTTGTCGCTGAATTTCGCATGCTTTCCAGAACCGATTGTGTTCCTCGCCCTGAAAAAGCCCAGCCTTCACTTGATAAACTTGAGATTGAAACATCAATAGCGCGTTGAGAAGCAAACTCCTGTAATCGATCACCACTTTGAATTGAAAAGAATTCACTTCTTGACACAGGGGAGACATATTTAATAGAGCAAAGTCATCCACCCCTGGAGAACAAATCATAACAATTGTACGGACTGTGGCTTTGGGAAACACAGGTAAACCGGCAAAATCAACAATTTGTTCAATAGTTGCTTTGTCCACCAGAAATTCTCGCAAGGGCTTACCGTATGCTGCCCGAAGCCATTTGTTTGACACAATCATTCCAAACTTACCTTTTGGATTAAGAATTGTCACGCCTTTCTCGACAAAATTAACATACAAATCAGCCGTAGGTTTGTGGGTGGCGTAATGCGCTTGGAAATAGCCTTTTGCTTCACCAAGTCCTTCTTGTCGAACGTATGGCGGATTGCCAATGACCGCGTCGAAGCCGCCTGCCGCCATCACCCCCGGGAACTCGGCCCGCCAGTCGAAGGCGTTGACCCGCTGCAGCTCCTCGGCGTCGAACATCGCCATCTGCCGCCCCTGGCGGTCATAGTAATCCGGCCCGATCAGCGAGTTGCCGCACTTGATGTTGCCCTCCAGGTCGGGCAGGGCGCGCTCCTGGAAGAAAGCCAACTGCTGCCCCAGGCTGCCCTCGTTCTCCCCTTCCAGAACCTTGAGCAGCAGCGAGAGCCTGGTCACCTCCACCGCCTGCGGGTCGATATCCACCCCGTAGATATTGTTGAGCAGGATGCGGCGCTTCTCGGCCGTGGTCAGGCGCCACTCGCCGCCTTGCGCCTGGTACAGCGCCTGGGCTCGCCCGCGGGCGGCGCGGGCGTACTTCTCGGGGTCGTCCGCCAGGTAATAGTCGCGGTGCCAGTCCAGCAGGTACTGGTATGCCCCCAGCAGGAAGGAGCCAGAGCCGCAGGCCGGGTCGCAGATGCGCAGCTCCGCAGCCTGGTTGGGTGCCAGCCCCTCCAGCAGCGACCCGACCGTGTGCTCGACGATGTAATCCACGATATAGGTCGGGGTGTAGTACACGCCGCCGGCTTTCTTGACCTCCGGCTTGTCCTCCACCTTGGCCTGCCCGCCCGCCGTCAATCGGATGACCTTGCCCAGGAACTGCTCGTAGACCTGCCCCAGGATATCCGCCGGCAGCACCGAGAACTCGTAGGGGCTGTCGGGGTAGTACAGGTTGCGCAGGATGTCCCGGATGACCTTATCATCGATGCGCAGCCGCACCGTGAACTCATCCGGCTGCCCGGCACGACCCTTCTCGGACTTGAAGTGGAACAGGCCTGAATTATAGCGCTCGTCTGCCCGCAGGTAGAGGCGGCACAGCTCGGCGTAAGTCTCTACCTGCCCTGCCAGGTTGCGCAGCCGCCCGTAAGGCTCCAGGCCGCGGTCCTCGGCAATGCGCAGGAAGATGACCCGGTCGATGGTGCGCTGGACGGCGAAGTTCAGGTCGCGCACCGTCAGGCCGGGATTGCGCAGAGCGATATTGCGCGCCAGAGTCTCCCGCCAGCGCTCGATCTCCCCCAGGAAGGCCGCATCCACCTCAGCCGTACCGCGCTTGGGCCTGCTCGATTCGGCGTAGCGGTCGAAGGAGCCTTGCAGCACCGCTTCCCTGGAGAAGATGCCCGCCAGCTCATCCCATTTTTCGACATATTCATCGAATGTGAAATACATCACCCTCGCCGTGCCGCTCTTATCGGTCTTCACCGGACGTATGCGGCAGTCGTAGACCGCCAGCTCTTCGAAATCGGTCAGGATGCTGAGCGGCAGCTTGGCGCTCCAGGCGTAGCGGCGCAGCTGGTAGGCCGGGTGGACATCATCCTTGATATTGATGGACGGCTTCTTTGCCTCCACGAAGAACTTGCGTGTGCCCCCGATCCTGAAACCGTAATCCGGCGCTTTGGTGGTCCCGCGCACCTTGACCTGGTCCTCGTGCACCACGTCTTTGTAGGCTTCGGCGTAGCCCTTCTTGTTGTGAACGTCCCAGCCCAGGGCTTCGAAGAACGGGTCGATGAACTCCAGGCGCACCTGGGTCTCGTTATAGCGCCCGGACTGGTAGTCCGGCAGGTTGCGCCGGAAGCGCTCGATCAGGTCGCTTACGTCTTGGGGTGCGGGCATAAGTCCTTCGAGATATCTATGAATTGGTGCTTCACTGATGTTCCCCACGCGCTCGAGGAACTTGTCTACAAAGCACGGATCGGGGAGTGACTGAACACACCCTATTATAAATCCAGTTTCAGCATAGCTGTACGGTCTATATTTATATCCATGTTGACAATAAACCAATATATGTTTATAATATCATCGTAATATGTTTATAATAAGGAAGAAAGTAGCCCTTCACAACAGGCGGGTTGAATGAACGACAAGCCAAAAGCCAAAAAGCGCAGCCAAGAAATCCGGGAATTTATCCTGGAAAATGTCAGGGAGCACCCACAGGATATCACCTCCATCACAGCGGACCATTTTGGCGTGTCTCGCCCGGCGGTCTTGCGGCATATCCATAAGCTGGCGGATGAAGGGCTGCTCATATCCCAGGGTAGAACAAGGGATAGATTTTATGAATTAGCTCCCATCATAGAAATAACCCAAGAATATAAAATACTACCCGGCCTCCAAGAGGATAAAATTTGGCGAGAAGATATTCGACCTTTGTTCAAGGAAATCAATAACAACGTCTTGGGTATATGCCAATATGGCGTTACAGAAATAATCAACAATGTTGTCGACCACTCGAACGGTCAGAAAATGAGCATACTCACTAAATATTCATACGATCAAATTGAATTTTTGATACGAGATGATGGTATCGGAAGATTTAATAAGATTCAGTCAGAGTTGGGATTAGATGATCCCTTGCATGTCATACTCGAGCTTTCCAAAGGAAAACTTACCACAGATCCGGAACACCATACCGGAGAAGGTATATTTTATACCTCCCGAATGTTCGATAACTTCGCAATTGCCTCGGGAGACGTATTTTTCTTCCATTTGGAAAAAAGCGGTGATTGGATCGTAGAGGATCGAGATAAACCTCTTCAGGGAACTTTGGTCAGGCTCAGGATAAGCACAAAATCGGATAGAACGACTACAGAAGTATTCAGCAAATATGCAGCAGATGAAGATTTTGGATTTACCAGGACAAAAGTTCCTGTATTCCTGGCACAGTATGGAGATGAAAATCTGGTTTCCCGCTCGCAAGCAAAACGTTTATTAGCCAGATTCGACCGTTTCAGAGAGATTGTTCTTGATTTTAGCAAGGTCGAGATCATTGGGCAAGCGTTCGCAGATGAAATTTTCCGTGTTTTCCGTAATCAGCACCCTCAGGTAGATATCATCCCAATCAACACCAATGAGTTTGTGTCTAAGATGATATCCAAGGTTACAAATCAGTGAGCATTGCTGGGAGAGGTAATAATATCTACTCCTTCATACTCCCGTCTTCGACCCGTAGGGTCGCCGATCCGAAAGGTCGCAGCCTTCATCCCTCATCCTTCAATTTATACAACGTCTCCTCCTCCCCCCTCCCATTCACGATCGCCCGGGCGACGGTCGAGAAGTCCAGCCCGGTCGGCTGCTGGAAGACGCGCAGGTCGAAGTAATTGGCGGCTGCCACAAGATGGTCGAAGATCTCCGCCTGGATCAGCTCGTAATCAGCCCACTCGGCGGTCCTGGTATAGGCATACACCTCGATTGGCAGCCCATTGGGTCCTGGGGCGAGCGCCCGCACCAGGAAGGGATGCCCCTGCTGGTGGATGTCCGGACGGCTGCCCAGGTAAGCCAGGATATAGGCGCGGAAGACTTCGATATTGGTGATCTGTGGGCCGTCCAGCGGCGAGTTCGAACTGCGCCTGGTGCTCCTGGCGGTAGCTCTCGATGCCTTTGATACGCTCGTCCAGGAAATCGTGGATCAGGTCGATCTTGCGCAGCTTCTTCAGGGTTGACTCATCGCAGAAATTGATGCTGACCATGTCCACCGACAGCGAGCGCTGGATGCGTCTGCCGCCGCTCTCCTTGACCCCGCGCCAGTTCTTATACGCCACCTCGACGATGCGGTAGGTGGGGATCACCGTGTAAGTATTGTCGGCGTTGCGGATCTTGATGGCGTGCAGGGTGATATTGACCACCTCCCCATCAGCACTGTAGCTGGGCACTTCCAGCCAGTCACCCTCCTTGATCAGGTCGTTGACCACGATCTGCACGCTGGCGATGATCGAGAGGATCGTATCGTGGAAGATGAGCAGCAGCACCGCGGTCAGCGCCCCCAGACCGGTCAGCAGCACCAGCGGCGATTGCCCGGTGATCAGGGCGATGCTCAGGATGAAGCCTACCAGCACAAGCAGGATCTTGACCAGATCCAGGTAGCCCTGGATGCTCACCCCGCTGAAGCCCTTGCTGCTCTCGTAAACCTGGTTCACGGCATTCAGCAGGGAGTTTACCGTGATGATCGTCAGCCACAGGATGGCGAACAGGCAGACAGTCTCGATATAGAGCTGGTAAGACGGGAAGAAGTCCGCGGTTGTATAGATGAAGATGAACGGTGCGATCCAGGCTAGCCGGTAGGGGTGCAGGTGCCTGACGATGATGTCATCGTATTTATTCCGGGTGCGCCCTGCCAGGTAGATCAGCCCGCGGGCAATCACCCCGCGGGTGAAGATAAGGATCAGGATGCTGATCACCAGCACCCCGGCCAGCGCCAGGGCGGTGTTGTTTGTTATCCATGCTTGCAGATCGGTCACGCTCATTGACCCTCCTATATAAATCCTCCCGCTTTAGCGAACAGATCACCACCAGGCAGCGGACGCCGGTTTGAATCCGCCTGGAGCAGCGGTCGCTCCGGGCATCCCTGCGAGAGATGCCTAATTTTACCCGAAAGGGTTTATTTTTGGAGAGGCTGATAATAAACAGACCAGGGGAGATTTGGCCAACATTATTCCCCTGGATAAAGCGAGGGATATTAAAGAAGCTCGTCTGCCTGGGGACTCCGGCATCGGCTGCGTCCCACGGCAGCGGCGGCAGTGCCGCCCTGTCCGAGATCTCCTGGTGGAAAGCCCGGCACAGCCACGGGTCGAGGCGCTCGTCCGGGCAGTGGCAGAATACATACGCCTGTACGCCAGCTTTGAGCCGCCCCGCCAGATACTCGCCCCACTCCTTGATGAACGGCTGGTTGGTTTCCAGCTGCGGGTGCCCGATGTAGCGCAGGAAGACGAAGGGTGTCGTACCCTCGGGCAGCACAGGCACGTCCGGCTTGCGCTGGCGCGCCTGCAGCAGGCGCTGGTACACGCTGCCAGCCAATATTTTATCCCCGCTCAGGCTGCGGATCGGGCGGGTGTCGATCACCACGCCGCGCCATGCCGTAGCCGGAAAGCATGTCGTTGAGCGCCTGATTGGTGGTCGCCTCGAACCAGTCCGGATGGCGCACCTCGACCGCCAGCTGTGCCTCGCGAGCCCAGCCGTCCAGGAAGAGGCGCAGGTCATCCATCTTATCCGGCGGGTAGCGCGGCGGGAGCTGCAGGAACATCGCTCCCAGGCGCATCCCCAGCCCGCTCATCACTTCCGCGAAATCACCCGCCTGCTGGCGGTGCTCCTCCAGACCGCCGGTATGGCTGATCGCCCGCGGCAGCTTGGGGCAGAAGCGGAACCCCGGCGGGGTATCTGCGACCCAGCTCTGGATCGTGCCGCGCGGCGGGACGGCATAGAAGGTGGTATTGCCCTCCACCGCGGTCAGCCGGGCGGCATACTCGCGCAGGTAATCGGCTGATTTGGTACCCGGTGGGTAGAAGCTGCCCACCCAATCCTTATACGCCCAGATCGGGCAGCCCAGGTAGAGTTCCATTTAATACAGGTCTTGCGGCAGCATGCCGCGCTGCGCCGCCACGGCGATGGCCGCGGCACGCGAATCCACGCCGAATTTGTTGTAGATGCTGGACAGGTGCGCTTTGACCGTCCGCTCGCTGATGCCCAGGTTGAAAGCGATCTCTTTGCTGCGCTCGCCGCGCGCCACCGCCTCCAGCACTTCCTGCTCGCGCTCGGTCAGCGCAATGCCCCCGGCCCTTCCTTCCGGTGCCTGCCCGCTCCCCATCCTGGAGAGCAGCCGCTCCAGGACCTCCGGGCTGAGCAGTGCCTCCCCCTTAGCCGCCGCGCGGATGGTCGCAAACAGCGCTTCGCGCGAGGTGTCCTTGAGCAGGTAGCCCTTCGCCCCGGCGCGCAGGCCGCGCACCATTAATTCGTCCTCATTGAATGTGGTCAGGATCACCACATTCACCTGCGGCTGCTCCACCTGCAGTCGCTCGATGGCGGTCAGCCCGTCCATCCCCGGCATGCGCAGGTCCATCAGGACCACGTCCGGTTCCAGCTCGCGCGCCAGGCGCAGGGCTTCGGCGCCATCCGAGGCCTCGCCCACCAGTTCCAGCTCATCATCCGTCTCCAGGATCAGGCGCAGCCCCTGGCGCACGATCAGGTGGTCGTCCGCCACCAGCACTTTGATCGCCTCAACCATGAGAGGCCGCCTGCGTTTCAGTGGATAATGGCAGTTTCAGGCTGATGACCGTCCCTGCCCCGGGGGCGCTGTCGATCTGCATGCTGCCGCCCGCCAGACGGGCACGCTCGCGCACGCCCAGCAGACCGTAATGACCGGCCCCCACTGCCTGCGGGTCGAACCCACCGCCGTCGTCACGCACTTCCACCAGCAGCTGCCCATCCCGGGAGGAAAGCCGCACACCGGCCTGGCTGGCATTGGCGTGGCGGGCGATATTGCTCAGCCCCTCGGAGACGGTGCGCAGCACCGTCTCGCCCAGCTCAGCAGGGATTGGCTCGTTAAGGTCAAGCTCCAGCTCGCAGGGGATGCCGGTGGCACCCGTGAAGTGGTCGGCCTCTTCCTTCAGTGCCTCGACCAGGTCCTCCGGTCCGCTGTGTGGCTGGCGCAGGTCGCCGATTGCACGCCGGGCATCGCCGAGTGTGAGCGCGCGCCTGCTCCATAGTCTGCTGCAGGATGGCCTGCGCCCTTTCGGGACTGCCCTTCGCCAGGTGGGCATCGGCGGCTTCCAGCTGCAAAATAACGCCAGCCAGCCCCTGGGAGAGCGTATCGTGCAGCTCGCGCGCCATGCGCTGGCGCTCGCTGGCGATGGTCAGGTCTTCTACCTGGGCTGCGTAGTCGGCAAGCTGGTGGTTGGCGGCTTCCAGCTCTTCCAGAAGCGCTTGAGCCTGCTCGCGCGCCTGCGCCTGGCGGGTGTACAGCACCACATAGATCACGACGAAGACCATCACCGGGATCATGGCCGCCACCCACGACATCAGGTTCTGCCACCCGAACTGCAGCCCGTAGCTGACCAGCGAAAGGATAAGAATATAGGCGACGGCCGCGATCACCCAACGAGACCTGCTCAGCATGCCGATGGTGATCCCGACCAGCGCGGCATACAGGCAGATCATCACCGCCAGATTTCCCACCAGGTAAGTGATGCTGAACGCCAGCAGCCCCTGGAGGATGAGGTACCACGGCAGCCACTTCGGCTGCCGGTCGACGATCCCGGCAGCCCAGTACAGCGCAATATGGGCTGCCAGCAAAACCGTGGTCGGGATGAGCAGCCGCGGCTCGCGCAGTGCGGGATTCTCCACCAGGGAGAGGATATAAACCCCGGTCAGGAAAATCGTCAGCAGGTAGAAAAAGGGGCGTTCGGTCAGGTCGCCCTTGCGTAAATACAGCAGGCAGGTTCTTCATATCTATTATTCTATACAACTTATCCCAGATTGGGAATGTCCTGACGTACAATGTCCGAAAGTACAGGTCAGAACTGGCTGAAAGCCGGATGACATCACAACACGATCTGTCTATAATCGTAGTGTAAGTGTTCAAACTTCGGGTAAAACAAAGGAGATGTTATGATGAATACGAGAAGTATCAGCCAGACCGTCGATTTAGTGCTGCGTGCAGTTGGATTGGCAATGGCAGTCGCCGTAGTGGTGCTCAATATCCTGAATGTTCTTCCGGTCGAAGCGCAGGTCCTGCTGTTGGGCATCGGGATGTTCTGCCTGGCAGTGAGCTGGCTAGACCAAAAGTAAGGAGCAATATGTTCGCTATCGAAGTGCAGGATATCTACAAATCCTTCGGAGACGTGAAAGCCGTGCAGGGCGTCAGCTTCAATGTCCAGCAAGGCGAGATCTTCAGCCTGCTTGGGCCAAACGGCGCCGGCAAGACGACCACCATCTCCATGCTTTCCACCCTGCTGCGCCCGGATAAGGGCGACGCAGCAGGTGCTGGGGCATTCCCTGCGGAAGGACGCCATGGGCGTCAAATCCGTCCTGGGCGTCGTCCCGCAGGAGATCGCCCTGTATGAAGACCTGTCCGCCAGGGAGAACCTGACCTTCTGGGGCAAGATGTACGGTCTGCGCGGCGCCGAGCTCAAGGTACGCGTCGACGAGGTGCTGGAGACGATCGGCCTGACCGACCGTGCCAGGGGGCGGGTGGAAAAATTCTCCGGCGGGATGAAGCGGCGTGTCAATATCGGCGTGGCGCTGCTGCACAAACCGCAGGTGATCTATCATGGACGAGCCGACTGTCGGCATCGACCCGCAATCACGCCGCAATATCCTGGACAGCGTGATCGCCCTGAAAGATAAGGGCATGACCGTGCTCTACACCACCCATTATATGGAAGAAGCCCAGGAGCTCTCCGACCATATCGCCATCATGGACCATGGGATGATGATCGCGCAGGGCACGCATGCCGAGCTGGTCAAGATCGTCGGCGAGCAAGACCGCCTGACGCTGACCATCAACGCAGAGAGCGAGCGCGTGCTGGATGCATGGCAGGCGGTCGATGGTGTCGCACAGATCATCAGCGAGAACGGCACGCTGAACATTCTGGCAGAGGACAGCAACCTGGTGCTGCCGCGGCTTTTCGATGCCGCGGCTGTGGCTGACGTGCGCATCACTTCAGTGGACATCCAGGAGCCCAACCTGGAAACCGTCTTCCTGCACCTGACCGGCCGTGCTTTACGCGATTAGGAGAGCCTCATGAAAGTCTTCGATATCGCCATCAAGGACCTGACCAGCTCGATGCGCAGCAAGTTCGCATTGGTCTTCATGTTCGGCGTCCCGCTGCTGGTGACCGGCATGTTCTACTTTATGTTCGGCAATATTGCCAGCCAGGGAGAGTTCAGCCTGCCGCAGATCCACGTGGTCATCGCCAATCTGGACGAGGGCGGGCCAAAATTCCAGACCAATACCCGCAATATCCCCGGTGGGGCAAAAGCCGACACCATGGGCGAGCTGGTAGTCAACATCCTGCAGAGCGATGACCTGGCAGAGCTGCTGGACGCCAGGCTCGTCCCGGATGCGGCCTGCCGCCAGAGCAGCTGTCGACAGCCAGCAGGCGCAGGTGGCGGTCATCATCCCCGCGGATTTCTCCACCCAGTTTGCAGACATCGATGGCACTGCTGCCATTGAGTTCTACCAGGACCCCACCCTGACCATCGGACCAGGCATCGTCCGGTCGATCCTCACCCAGTTCATGGACGGCATGTCGGGGGTGAAGATCGCCGTGAACGTGGCCCTGGACGAAGGCGGTCCGGAGAACTACACCCTGGTCGGGCAGGTCGTCCAGCAGTACCTGGACCGATCGCTGGCGCAGTCGGATGACCCCGAAGCCGCTCTTCTCGAAGTGCGGAACCTCAAGACCGGGGCGGTGGACGAAGCACAAGAGAGCCGCAGCACCCTGGTGGGCATCATCACGCCGATCATGGGCGGGATGATGATCTTCTATGCCTTCTTCACCGGCACAGGCACTGCGCAGAGTATATTAAAGGAAGAGGAAGACCGCACGCTGCCGCGCCTGTTCACCACACCCACTCCCCAGGCGGCTATCCTGAGCGGCAAGTTCCTGGCGGTGTTCCTGACCGTGCTGGTGCAGGTGATCGTTCTGCTGGTCGCAGCGCGGCTCATCTTCGGTATCCAGTGGGGTAGGCTGCCAAGTGTAACCCTGATGGCGGTCGGTATGGTATTCGTAGCATCCTCGTTCGGTATCTTCGTCAACTCATTCCTCAAGAACACCCGCCAGGGTGGGGCGATCTTCGGTGGCGTGCTGACCGTGACCGGTATGCTCGGTATGATCGGCATCTTCGCTATGAACTCTCCAGCCGCCCAGAAACTGGCCAACTCCGTCTCTTTGCTGGTACCGCAGGGCTGGGCAGTACGCGGCCTGCTCCAATCCGTGAACAGCCAGCCGGTAGCCGATGTGCTGCTCAGCATGCTGGTGATGCTGGCATGGAGCGCAGTCTTCTTCTCCGTTGGCATCTGGCGCTTCAACCGGCGGTATAGCTAGGAGTTCGACATGATCCGTATATTCGATATCACCTTCAAAGATATGCTCCAGATGGCGCGCGACCGCAAGATCTTCATGTTCCTGCTGGTCATGCCGATCGTCTTTACCCTGCTGTTCGGTTATGCCTTCGGCGGGTTCGGCGGCGGAGATTCGGACCCGCGCATACCGGTCGGTTATCTGGCAGCCGACACCAACTGGCTCGCCGGCGAGCTCCACGATCTGCTCAGCGGCTCAGACGTCATCCGCCTGGTGGAGTATCCGCCAGCGCAGATGGACGAGCTGGAAGCCGGTGTCGCCGATGAAGATCTTGCCGCTGCCATCATCGTCCCTGCCGGATACGGGCAGACCATCCTGGACGGCAAGAATGCCCGGCTGATCCTGATCGGCGATACCTCCACCCCGGTTGGCACAAGCGTCAAGAGCGCCGTGCTGACGGCTGCCAACCGGCTGGACAGCGCCGTCCGCACCGCAGTCATCATAGAAACTGCGGCTGGCGATCAGGTGCCCTTCGATTACGCCTTCGATCAGGCGTTGGCTTCGTGGGAGCAGCCGCCGATCACTGTGGAAGAGACCACCAGCACGGCGATCAAAGAGGACACCAACGCCAACATGTCGCTGGCACACACTTCTCCGGGGATGATGCTGCAGTTCGCCATCGCCGGGCTGCTGACCTCGGCACAGATCATCGTCACCGAGCGCAAGTCACGCTCCCTGCAGCGCATGCTGACCACCGCTACGAAACGCGTCCACATCCTTTTCGGGCATCTGCTGGCGATCTTCATTATCGTCTTCGGCCAGTTCCTGGTGCTGATCGCCTTCGGTCAATACTTCTTGAACATCAACTACTCAAGCGATATCCTGGCGACGGTCGTGGTGGCATTCACCGCTGCGCTGTGCATCGCCGCGCTGGGACTGCTGATCGGCGCCCTGGCAAAAAGTGATGAGCAGGCGGTCATATTCTCCCTGATCCCCATGTTCGTATTCGCCGGATTGGGCGGCGCGTGGGTGCCGTTGGAGATCACCGGACCGACCTTCGCTGCCATCGGTCACGTCTCGCCGGTTGCCTGGGCGATGGACGGCTTCAAGAATATATCCGTGCGCGGTCTGGGTCTGGAATTTGTCCTGCTGCCATCTGCGGCGCTGGTCGCCTATGCCATCCTGTTCTTCGGCATCGCCGCCCTTCGCTTCCAGCGCAGCCAGGAGCAGTAGTGCCATTCGCCCATACACCAAACCGGTAGATGTAATTCTTCAACCGCAGCCGGTCGCGAGCCTTCTTTTCGGTGGAAGCATGGCAGCCGGGAGTATAATGCAAATCAGGTAGAGATAGCTAAATATGCCGCAAGGTGGCGTGTTATGCACCAGGTATGCTCTCCCTAACTCTGAGACGGAGGTGTGACATGCGAACTCATGCCGATCACGGCCGAAGACGAAGACCTCACCGTCAGACTGGAATGCGACCCGGAGATAATGCTCCATATCGGCGGCGCGCGCCCGGAAGCAGATGTGCGCGCCACCCACAGGCGCCGCCTGGGCTTGATGGAGAAAGGCGAAGCGCACATGTACAAGGTCGTTGCCGATGACTCCGGCGAAGTGCTCGGCACGGTTGGTATCTGGAAGATCGACTGGAAAGGTCCGCAGACCTACGAAATGGGCTGGATCGTGCTACCAGAGCACCAGGGAAAGGGCGTAGCCACAGAAGCGGCACGTCTCATCATATCGCAGGCTCGATCCAACCCTGAGGTGCATGTCGTACATGCGTTTCCCGCCGTTGCCAACGCCGCCTCCAACGCGATCGCTCGGAAGATCGGCATGCAGAACCAGGGCGAATTCGACAACGAAGGCTTCGCTGGCGTACTGCGCTGCAACGACTGGCGTATCGACCTCCGCTAGACATCTGTCATAAAAAGGCATTGCTATCATCCTTGGCTTTGGTGTATCTCAGTGATCACTGCCTACTATGGTTTTCCGTGGTGTTGAACCGCATAATAACTCGCTGAAGCGAACGCCGCCTCTGTGAGCCAGCAAGATCGGAGTGGATTGGCGGCGGCGCTCAACTCGCAGCCGTATGGCGGCGCGAATAGCCAAAATTAGCTCTGTATAAGCAGCGATCTGAGCCAAAACGCACGGCGGTTTATTATCCCTTTAGGCGGCCAATGTTACCAAGGACGTTCTGATGGTGTCACACTATCAAAGATAAAACCAAGGATAATTCATGTCAGTAAATCAACTGCGCGTTGCAATGATCACAGGAGGGAACAGTGGCATTGGATTCGCTACTGCCAATAAACTAGCAAGGAAAGGCTTTGCCGTCATTCTGGCCTCTCGCAACCAACAAGCCAGCGCGCAGGCCATCGCGCGAATCCAGGCTGTCAATCCAAATTCCATTGTCGAGTCAATCCCGCTTGACCTGTCTTCGTTTGCATCGGTGCAACAGTGCGCATCCGCGTTTCAAGCCAAAGGTTATCCGCTACACATTTTGATCAACAATGCCGGAGGATCAGTTCCTGGCAAACAAGCCAGTTTTACCGTCGATGGCTTTGAGTTGACACTCGGAACAAATCACCTGGGGCACTTCTTGCTCACGAATTTATTGCTCGAAGACTTAAAACGATCCGCCCCAGCGCGTGTGATTACGGTGTCATCGGAACTTCATAACCCGGCTCATACAAGAGGACCGGCACCAGATTTCGATTACAACAATCTAAAAGGAGAAAAATATTACAGCCCGCAGGTTTTCTACCGGAATTCCAAATTGGCTAACATGTGGTTTGCATACGAATTGCAGCGCCGACAAACTGGCACAGAGGTGACCTCGAATGCTGTGTGCCCGGGTTTTGTACCAGCGGCGATTGCTGCTCGAAGGAATTCATCAATTGAGAAAATTTTTTATGCTCAAATCATGGCACGCATGCCATTTGCGCGTTCACTGGAGCAGGCTTCAGATTCATACATGATCGCAGCTACTGATCCTGCTTTTGAAGGTGTCGGCGGAAAATTCATCGTTGATGGCAAAGAGAAACGCTCGAGCGACGATTCCTATGATGAAGACAAGGCACGACGCTTGTGGGAGCTGAGTTGGGAATGGTGCGGCCTTAATGGGATAAACCTATCTTAAGCTCCTACGAGTGAGTCGAGAGCATAAAACCGTCAAGCAGCTTTAAGACCGTCAATGCCCGCAAAGTGACCCATTTATTGGGCTGCTTCTTCACGCCGTAGTCCACCCAGGTCTTACCAGCGTAATCATATTCCAACGCCCAGCGCCCGCTGCTATCCTGCTTACCCTCAACCAGCGCCAGCGCGTTCGCCAGACGCGGGTCATCGCCATACCCCAGCCTGACCAGGGCCTCTACCACCTGCAGCAGGTCGGTGACGTAGAAGACCGGGAAGCCGAACTTCCACCAATTGCCGCTCGGCTTGTTGGCCCACCCGCAGGGATACTCCGCTGTCGCCGGATCGACGCTGAACAGGAAGTCCACTCCCTCGGCAATCGCCCGCTCGATCGGCGGCGTGCGTCGCTCGGGGGGCAGTTTGCTGAACGCCAGCATCACCTTGGCCGCACCCCAGGCACAGGGCAGCTTATTGTTTGCCCCACAGGCGAAACCCGGCCCGCACTTGCCCGCATAATATCGCACCGGAGCCTTGCGATCGGTGTTCGGGGCAATCCCCTCGCCGGTCACGCTGCACGCCATCCACTCGTAAGCCACATCCAGTCGCGGGTCATCGCAGCCCAGGTCAACCAGTGCATTGCACAGATTGCCCTGCAGGCAGTCGGCGGTCCCGGAAGGTGCGCCGCTGGATGTGAACTGGCCTGTCGAAGTTAAAGCTGTATCCAGCAGGTAAGCGCAGGCGCTGGGCGATGCGCTCGTCCAGGGTAATGGAAGCACCCAATTGCGCCAGGGTGATGACCGACCAGACCGTGGAGCGGTATTTGGGTAGGTAGCCAGGACCGGGCTTCGCCCAGTGGCCTTCCGGCTCCATCTCATCTAGTATGGCTGCGATCGGTCCAGCCTGATGCGCTTCGACCTGTGCTGCCACTAGCTCCGGGTCGTCCGGCGGCAGGTCGAGCAGCTCGCGCAGCGCCAGGTAGCGTACCCCGGGCGCTTCCGGCTCCAGCAGCCAGGGAAGCGAGTTGCCATTTATCTCAGCTTGCCAGGACATTGTACTGCCTCCTACAAATAAACCGGACTCACAGGATCTTCATGGATATACACGGTATTTTAACCTGCTCTTACTGTGCATCCGGTTAAGTTTTTCGTTTTCCTGCAGAGAACTTAAGCTCTATAAAAACCATTACCCGTACTCAAGCGATAAAGCTCTCTCCACACCCCCTCTTCCTGCTCTGCAATCCGCGGCAGCAGCGCACTGACTTCCTCGAGCACAGTGCCGGGATCGCCGGCTTGGTATGCCCGCTCGAACAGTCTCGCGGCCGCTTCCCAGCAGTCGCCGACGGCTTTCATCCGCTCTCCAGACTGGTGCAGACTGTCCTCTCCAGTTAGGTCTGCCGCTTCCTGGAGGAAGCGAGCATACATAGTGCGGAACAGTCCGCCTCCCGTGCCGCCGCGCGCATCGATCATGATCGCAGTGTTGATGCAGGTGTCCCGAAGCTCAGATTCGCTCAGCACTTTCGGCCATTGCCTGATCCGTTGGGCAGCTTTGTGAATCCCTCTAACCCCGAAGTTGCTGATCGGGGGTTCGAGCATCCCAACCGCGCACTCGTGGATAGCTTGCCGTATTTCTTCTGGCTCAACTGGATGCCCACCGTCGAAATTAAATGTGTACCAGGCGTGCTGCGGCGGGAAAGGCTGGTGCTTCGAGCCGCGCGCCTTCGCCAGGTCTTCCAGGGGTACCGTGTGCAGCTTCTTGTCCCGGTCGGCGACCAGCACCTGGCGGGTCTCTGGATCGTACCCGCAGGCCACCACAACGTGGTAGCCAAAATGGAATTCCTGCCCGCCGAAATCGAAGTACGGCAGATAGCCCATGTCCAGGATGAGCATCACCGGCTGGTCTGCAGCCAGCATCTCCAGGAGGCTTTTTTCAGCCTTCCGTGCGCTTCCTGTACGGAAGGATTCGACCGCCACGCCGGTGCGCCTGCCGATCGCTTTCTCCAGCCCTTCCACGCCGGGGCGCTCAAGGTTGGCACGACCGCCGAGGAACGGCGGTGTGCCTTTGGTGTGCCAGTAGATGAAGCCCACCCCTGCTCCTAACCCCAGCAGCATCTCCTCGCTGATTGGATAATCTTGGAACTGGTAGATATGGCGCAGTGAGCCTGTGACGCAGTGATGCGTTTCCAGAGACTTGAATCCGCTGATCGGTGTGATTGGCATCCCTTAGCCTCGCTTTTTGTTCGCCTGTTTGATGGCCCGCCTCAGCCGGGTGGCCTGGGACGGTGACATATCTTCCATGCGCTTATCCAGCACCTGTATAAACGCATCCGCATTGCCTGCGTCAACTGCAACCAGCGTTTTCTCGGCATGCTGAGGGACATCCTTCGGGCGGCAGCTGCGCAGGTGCTGCAGCAGGTAGGGAAATATCTCCTGCCTCCGCTCGTCGCTGGTCGCTGCCAGCCCTGCCAGGGTCAGCACTCCGGTGTCCACGGTGATCACCGAGCCGCGCTCCATCGCCTTTTGTATTTCCTCCCGGCGCGGATAGATCTCATCCGCTGCGACCCCGGCAACCGTGGACAAAGCCGTCATACCGCCCCACACCAGGCGATTGTTGCGGCTGCGCAGCAGCTTGAAGAAGTCGTCTGAGTATCCGGCGACCAGCTCAGGATTGAGGTAGCCAGTCTCATACAGCACCTTGATGCAGTCAGCCTGTATCTTTGGGTTCTTATTCCACAGGTTCTCAGAAATCACCTGGATACCGGCTGCGTCTTCAGCATCTGCCAGCCGGCGGGCTAGCTCCTGGTTGGGGACTTCATCCCTGCGCTTCTGGTAGTAGGCGATCTGTTCCAATACGGACATAATAAAATCCTCTCATTGCTACGCTGTTCTGTTCCAATAGCTTTTGATCGCACGACAGGCAGCCAGCCCCACCCAGCGGCGGTTTCCCTCGGCACGCTTCCCTGATCCATAACCGGGATCCCAGAGACCATCCGGGGACTGGTTCGTTATAAACCATGCCAGCCCCTGCTCGATCTCTCCATCCCGCCGGTCGAAGCCCAGATAGCAAAGGGTATCCAGCGCGGTCAGCAGGCTGGTCCACCAGAATGGATACTGGAACTTGAGCCAGTAGGAGGGCGCTTTCCGGTCATTGTACTTATCCGCTTTGAACATACGGCTCTTCAGCAGCTTCGCGGCTGCACGAACATCCTGATCCTGGCGGTAAGCCGTGTGTGCAGCGAAGGCGCGCAACACCATGCCTGTCGCAAGATGCGATGATGGTTTCGTCGAGTCCGGCGGGAGCGGGGCGCCAAGCCAGAACTGGCTGGTCTTTTCTTGGGCTGGCACCACTTGAGCAGGCACCAGCCAGCCGCCATCCGCCTGGCGCATGCTCAGGAGCCATCCCAAGCCCCGCACGACTCTGGGGTCATCTGCATACCCCGCTTTGACCAGCAGCTCCAGTATTGCCCCATGATAATAGGGCATATACTGGTTGCCGATGATACCGCGCACATCCCCTTCATCCGTCTGGCAGGAGAAGATGAACTCAGCCGCCTGGCTGATCGCAGGGTGATTGCGGTCAAAAGCATACATCTCAACCAGCACCCGCAGGCTGCGGTAGGTCTCCAGCAGGTCGTAATTGGTGCCAGTCTGCGGGCTGAAAGATCTCGAAGGGTAGCGCCAGCCGCCATCTGCGCGCTGCTTCTTTGCCAGCCTGGCAGCCGCATCGATCTCCCAAAGGGTCTCAACCGGTTCGACCTGATTGCCCAGCAGGTCACGCTGAACGAAGTAGCTCAGCGCAGGATCGTCCCACGCCAGCAAAGCGGGCACGGGATCGACTGCCAGCGACTTAACCCAACGGGCGCACATATATGTCTCTCTACGCAGCCTGCTCAACCGGGTAGCGCAGCACAGTCTTGAGCTTTTCCGGGGCTGCCCGGCGCGGGTCGCCGATGTAGATTTCATGGTGTCTCCCACGAAAAGCGTAACCGTTCTCGCTGGCGAATGCGTCCATCTTCGCTACAGTTGCAGGCTCTTCGGAATAAGGGCCGATGTGCATGATCTGCACGCTTAACCCCTCGTGGAAAGTCTCGAAGCGCAGCTTGTCCAGGGCCGGGTTGGGTTTTTTCTTACGCAGCTGTTCGAGACCTTCCTGGAACATCGCCTCACTGATGTGATCGGGCTGCATCATCATCGCTGTCCAGTGCCAGCCCTCCGGTTGGGTGATATCGAACTCGTCACTCTTCGCCCACCACAGCCCTTCCAGTGCCATGACAGTGTAGTCGATCGGGTCTTTTTCTCGCAGCTTGGAAGCGAACTTCAGCGTGTACGAGATGCCGTACAGCGCCTCCAACGCCTGCTGGAAGGCGGGCGAGTCACCCGGCGCGTGGCCGGGTTCGATCTGCCCATCGATCATGGCGAACTTGAAGGGCGGCACATCCACCACTTGCACCTTTTTCGCCGAGGGCAGGTAAAGATGTTTGTACTGCTTGCGCAGGTCTAGCTTTTGCATTTTTTCTCTCCTGATTACAGATAGAGTACTTCGTGTTTCATTCTTTTTTCAACCGGATGTGCCTAACAGCTTGTCGAAATCCTTCGGCAGCAGGTAGTGGTACGACAGCAGGCGTCCATCCAGGATGATCCCAAATACTCCATACGGGCTGGGAGAAGACTGCTGCACTTCCCGGGCAGACTGGAAGTCGACCACCCTGGCGGGAATGCCCCGTTCACGTGCAGAGTCGATCGCCTTGACCGTGGCATCCTCGATGTACGGGCACTGCGAGGAGCGCACAACAGTCAGCCCATCTCCGAATCGGGCCTGGCGCACCTCCCAGTCAGCAGGCAGGGATGGATCAGGACCATCTCCGAAGCGCTTCACCAGGAGACTGAACGGCGGCAAATGCTCGACCACGACAAATCCGTTCTGCAGGAAGATATCATTACCCGCCAGCCAGACGCGCTCGCTTGCCAGCATGACCACACCCTGCTTGCCCTGCCGGCGGGCGTCCTCAAGGCATTCGTTGATCAGCCGGGTGCCGTAGCCCTTGCCCTTGCCTTTGCCCACCACCCACAGGCAGTGGATCACGAGATAGCCGGGGGCATGCACCGCCCTCCAGGCGTACTCGCCGGGGATATATTCGATGAATCCGACAGTCCTGCCGTCCACTTCATGGATCATCTTGATGACCATCCCCTCGGCGAAGCGGGCTTCCAGCCACTCGCGCTTCTGGCGGTAGCCGGGTGATTTCGGCTTGCTCATGTAGCAGAAGAAACCATGCTGGTCTAGGTTGTCGGTGTTGACGGTGATGATCTGGGTATCAAGCATATGAACGCTCCTGTAATTGGGTCATGTAGAGAGCGGAGAGTGGGGAATAGAGAGTAGTGCTCTGTCGGGCGATCATTGGTCAAGCCAGGTTCTGCGCACCATGGGCGTAGATAGCGTTGGCGGCAGCCAGCCAGTCCTGCACCATCTGGCGCAGCTCGGGCGGGTCGATCACTTCGACCAGCGGCCCGTATGCCAGGGTGGTGCTGGCTGCCCACTCCAGATTGGGTGCCGGGAAGGTCACGATCACCGAGCCATCCGGCTGCGGCTCGACCGTCTCCCAATCGCCATGGCTGTCCATGGCAAGCTGCCTGGCCTCGGCCGTCATGCGCAGCTTTGCAATCATATGGGGTTGGGAATGCGGCTCGCTCTCCAGGTAAGCCTGCAAGTTGAAATCCACTGGGGAATCGAAAGCGGCATCGAGCAGCCCCAGCTCGTGGATGCGGTCTACCCGGAAGGTACGCAGCCCGGAACGCAGGTGGCAGTATCCGATCGCGTACCACCAGCCCCAGCGGTGCACCATAGCGTACGGGTCAATCTCGCGCCAGATTGGCTCAGGCTGCCCCAGGCTGTGGTAGCGCATGCGCACACGGCGGTGCTCGCGCGCTGCCCGGCGCAGCTTCTCGAGTGTCGGCACCAGCTCAGCCAGGTCGGCGCGGTGCATGCCGGTCGCGTGCAGGGTGCGCCGTGCCCAGGCCACCTCGTGGCGCTGCTCGTCCGGCAGCACGTTATCCAGTTTCGCCAGCGCGCCATGCGCCGCCTCGCGGTAGAGCTGCCCCCACATCTGCTCCACCAGGCTGGCGCCCAGGTAAACCGCCACTGCCTCCTCCTGGCTGAAGACCAGCGGCGGCATGCGGTAGCCCTTGACCAGCGAGAAGCCCCCATAAGGGCCGCGCTCCGAATAAACCGGGATGCCCATCTCGTCCAGCATGCTGAAGTAGCGGTGCAGCGTGCGCACCGAGACGCCCAGCTCCGCCGCCAGGTCGGCGGCCTTTTGGTTGGGCTGGCGCTGCAAGAGCATGATCAGGCTGATCAGGCGGGTGGCAGTGTTAGGCATCAGATACTCCTAGATAGAACGCGCGGCCGCGTTCTAACATAAATCTACACCAAATATATGTCAATTCCTGACATAATTATGCCTCAATATTATAGCAATTGGAAATTTCCCCATCCTAAGGTCCATCTAAAGAGACAGCAGCAGACACCTGCCTTGAACACAGGTAAAAGCATCCTCTGGAAGCGGCGTCCCTGATCGATGATATACTCACCTGAGCAAGGTCGTCCACAATATTTCTCATCCTATATCTTAGAGGTGCTCAGAATGTCCCAGCTGATCACAGTAACTGACCGGCCCTACAACGCCGAGACCCCCTTACCGGCGCTGCTGCAGGAGACAACACCCCTGCAGCAGGTCTATGTCCGCAACCACTTCGACATCCCCGAGTTAGACCCGGCTGGTTGGGCGCTGGATATCACCGGCGAGGTGAACAGACCGCTCTCTATCTCGTATTCCGAGCTGCAATCAATGCCAGCTAGAACGCTGAAGGTCACCCTGGAGTGCGCCGGGAACGGGCGCAAGAGCCTCGATCCACTCCCGCCGGGCACGCTGTGGGACCTCGGTGCTGTCAGCCTGGTCGAGTTCACGGGCACGCCGTTGTCCAATCTGCTCGAGAAGGCTGGCATTGCTGAGAGCACAGTAGAGGCCGTATTTCTCGGCGCGGACCGAGGCGAGGTCTCTCCCGGCCGCCCAGAGCAGTTTGTGCGCAGCCTGCCGATAGGTGTGGCACGCCAACCGGACACGCTGCTGGTCTGGGGGATGAACGACCAGCCGCTTACCCCGGAGCACGGCTACCCCGTCCGGCTGGTGGTGCCGGGCTGGTACGGCATGGCCTCCGTCAAGTGGCTGCACGAGGTCCGGCTGGTCAGCCAGCCTTTCAAAGGTTTCTTTCAGAACGAGCACTATGTATATTGGGAAGAGCAGGGAACCGCCAATGGCGAGCCTGTATCAAAGATGCGGGTGCGCTCTCTGATCCTCAGCCCGGGTGAGGGGGCAGAGCTGGACGGCGGGCAGGTCGAGGTTGTAGGCATCGCTTGGTCGGGGAGCGGCGCGGTCACCCAGGTCGAGGTGAGCCTGGATGGGAGCGCCCGCTGGCAGGCCGCCGAGCTTGAGCGCCCGGCGACACCTTCTGGCGCACAAATGTGGCGTTACCTGTGGGCGCCGGCCTCCGCCGGGATGCACACCCTGCTGTGCCGGGCGACCGATACCAGCGGAGACACCCAGCCGGTAGCTCAAAGATGGAACCGCCTTGGCTATGGCAATAATGGTGTCCATTCGATCACCATTTCGATCCCCTGATGAATCTGCTTAACCATCATTAAGCCAAGAGATTCCAGTTGGCAGCAGCAATTCTAAATATGGCCCAAAAGGCATGATATGCTAAGGGCATGAAAGCCTCCAAGATATTTGACGAACTTGTGGAAGAACTGCATAGCAGCTTTGAAAAGCTGCCGGAGCATCGCACCGGCGAGAACACGCAATATGAGATCGAAGACGCTGCGCTGAGCGCGTTTGGCATCTTCTTCACTCAGTCGAGGTCCTTTCTGACCTATCAGCGGATGCTGGAAGAGCGGAAAGGCAAAAGCAACGTGAGCAGTTTGTTTAGGGTCGAGCGCATCCCCAGTGACAATCAGATCCGCAATCTGTTGGACCCGCAGGAGCCAGAGCTGTTGTATGGGGTCTTTACCAAGGGGTTGAAGGCGCTGGAGGAAAGCGGGCAATTGGATAAATTTCGCAGTTATGGGGCACAGGTGTTGATCTCGTGTGACGGGACGGGAACGATCTCGTCGCAGAAGATCCACTGTCCGAACTGTACCCGGCGGGAACTGGCCAGTGGAGAGACCTTGTATACCCATTACGCCATTCTGCCGGTGATCGTCAAAGCCGGGGAGAGCCGCGTGGTGGCGCTGGAGCCGGAGTTCATCACGCCCCAGGATGGGCAGGAGAAACAGGATTGCGAGCGTGCGGCCATTAAGCGCTGGGTCAAACGCAATGGGGAGCGCTTTGCCCGACACAAATACACGCTGTTGGGGGATGATTTGTACGCCTGCCAGCCGATATGTGAGCTGTTTTTGCAGGCGGGCTTCAACTTCATCCTGGTGTGCAAGCCGGATTCGCATGTGGCGCTCTACGAACAGGTCGATTTTCTGGAAAAAAACGGGCAGGTCGAGCAACTTTCGATGCGCCATTGGAACGGGCGCTATGCCGAAATCCACTACTACCGCTGGGTCAACGGCGTGCCTTTGCGCCGTGGGGAGGACGCCTTGCAGGTCAACTGGTGTGAAATCACCATCACCCGGGAAGACAATGGCAAACGACTGTACAAAAACAACTTCATCACGAATCACCAACTCAGCGCCGACAACGTGGTGCCCATCGTGCGGGATGGGCGGGCGCGCTGGAAAAGCGAGAATGAAACCAATAACGTGCTCAAAACCAAAGGCTATCACCTGGAACACAACTTCGGGCATGGCCAGCAGTTCCTGGCCAATTTTATGGTGACCCTCAACTTGCTGGCTTTTCTGTTCCATACGCTGCTGGAATTGCTGGACGAGCAATATCAACTGCTGCGCAAACATCTGGTCGCTCGTCGGGACTTCTTCAACGACCTGCGCGCCCTGCTGCGCTACGTGCTGTTTGACAATTGGAACCATCTGATGCGTTTCATGCTGGTGGGCTTGGAACTGATCCCCGATACCTGATGAAGTCCCCGGTTGGTCTCGTGCGGTGGGTGGGAACTGCGGCGGCTCGTCGGCCGTCTTTTTCGCCTGCCTGGATGTGGTCCCCTGCCCTTGTCTTGCCTGGCAATGCGCCGGAGGTGTACCCGAGACGATAATCTGAGCATCGCCATAACAACCGTTTTTTGATGCCATTCCCTTTTTGCTTGTGTATCCCAGGTCAAATTTAGAATTGCTGAGTTGGCAGCGTATGCCTGGAAATCTACCAAATAATATAGTATAATTCATAGAACTTATATTCTATTAACGCTAATGGAGTCCGTAATGACAGATATCGACCCCCAATTGCAAACCATGATCGACAACATGCCCGAAAAGACGGGTAAGTCGCTCCAGGAATGGTACCAGGTGCTCGCCGCCAGCAGCCTTGAGAAGCACGGTGATATGATGAAGCTGCTGAAAGGCGAGTATGGGGTGACCCATGGCTTCGCCAACACTATCGTTCTGCTGTACCGCCAGCAGCTTGCTGGCGGCGCGCCGGCTTCGGACGATCTGGTCGCAGTCCAGTATGCTGGCGCCAAAGCAGGTCTGCTCCCCATCTACGAGGCAGTTCTGGCAGCCGCCCGGGCATGCGGAAGCGATGTAGAAGTGGCTCCCAAGAAAACCTACGTCAGCCTGCGCCGCAGCAAACAGTTCGCTATCGTGCAGGCGAGCACTAAAACCCGGGTCGATCTGGGATTGAACTTAAAAGGCGTGGAGCCTGGTGAGCGGTTGGAAGGGGGCAATGTGTTCGGTGGGATGTGCACCCATCGCGTCCAGCTTACCGACCCAACTCAGGTGGACAGCGACGTAAAAGCCTGGATCAAGCAGGCCTACGAACTTTCCTGATCGCCAGGGGAAGATACTCCATAGGCAGAAAACACCACGTAAACATCCATCGCCTGCTTCACCCGCTCGCTGACTGCCTCGTAGATCGGCGGCTTTCCGGCGCGGTCGATATTGTTCAGGATGAACAGGTTCCCATGCGCGTGGATGGTCAGGTATTGGGTCTGCGCCAGCCGCCGCAAGACAGTAAGATTCAGGAAGCGGCGCGTGTTATCCGGCTCGGGCGAGGTAACGATATAGCGGCGCTGGAATCCGGGCGCTTCGGGAAATTCCACCGGGGTATCGAACTTGGACAGCACCCAACCCAGCAACCTGTTGGCCAGGTCCGCCGCGCTGCCCTCCGTGCCAGCCTTAGGGAAGATCAGGAACTCAGGCAGGTCGAGGTACTTCGAGATCACTGCCACCGCTTGCTGCTCGGGATAGCTGTCATCCTCGCCGGAGGTCTCGACCAGGTCGAACAGCACCAGCTCCCCATCCGGCATACGTTTAAGGGAGACATCGCGCAGCTCGAATGTGCGCTTATCGTCGCCTTGCCGGTAGAGATCGCTGATCCTCACCATCAGCTCCCCGTCTGCCTCGACCGGGCTGAAGCCAAGAGAGTGCGAGATCTGGCGTTTTTTCTCGCTTGATTTTCGGGAAGAATTGATCATCAGGTAAATGACCACTCCGAAGATCGCCAGGATTCCAAGTACGAGCAGCAGGGTTAAAGCGGGACTCATTTCGCTCCAAATTCCCAATCGAGCATCATTGCCTGATCAAACATATACAGCAAACCCGCCACCCAGGACGCTTCCAGCCGGGTGCGGGTGCTGATAGGCAGTATGCCCGCTGCGCTGACAAGCGCATTATTCTATTTTACCAGCCGGTGAATACTTTCAAACGATCCTGAGTTCGTCAACCATCCGCTCGGCTGCCAGCCGCCCGGAGACGAGCGCCGTCGGCAGGCCGGTGCCCGGGTGGGTGCTGGCGCCGACGAAATACAGGTTCTGGTAGCGGGCGTGCCGGTTGGCGGGCCGGAAGTAGCCTAGCTGGGTCAGGTTGTGGCACAGACCGTGCGTGGAACCCTTGACCAGGTTGTAGCGCTTGAGCCAGGATTGGGGCGTGTAGCACACCTCGAACTTGATATGCTCCTGCAGGTCGCTGATGCCGATATTCGCCAGCCGGCTGAAGACCGCTCGCCGCGCCTCATCGCGCATCTGCTGCCAGTCCTGGTCGCCATCCTCATCCATGTGACCCACCGGGACGATCGCGATCAGGGTGTCCTCACCCGGCGGCGACATCTCCGGGTCGAGCCGTGCAGGAGCGTGGATGTACAGGCAGGGGTTTTCCGGCAGGTCAAGCTCCTGGGTGATGCTCTCGAAGTTCTCCCGGTAGTCATCCGCCAGGAACAAGGTATGTGGGCTGAGCGTCTCATAAGGCTTATCCACGCCCCAAAAGAAGCTGATCACCGAGCAGGAATAGCGCTTGCGGGACATCTTCTCACCTGTGCCGTTCTGCGGGAGCAGCTTTTGGTACACATACGGCAGGTCGGCGTTTGCCAACACCGCCTCAGATTTCAACTGCTTTCCATCCGCCAGGACCACACCGCGGGTACGCGTGCCGTTGACATCGATGCGCTCGACCGCCGAGCCAAAGATGAACTCAACGCCCGAGCTGCGGGCGATCTCCATCTGCGCTTCCACCAGGCTGTACATCCCGCCCTTCGGGTACCAGACCCCATGCGCCAGCTCGGTATAGGGCATCATCGAGAACGTGGCCGGGGCTTCGAATGGGCTCAAGCCCATATAGACATCCTGGAAGGTGAAGGCCGCTTTCAGGCGCGGCTCATCGAAGTAGATACCCATGTTCTGATAGTGCCTGCTCAGCGGTTTGAGCTGGTACAGCAGCGGCAGGTTGCTCAGGGTGAAGAAATCAGACGCCTTGCGAAAATCGCGCATCACCAGCTTGGTCATCGCCAGGTCGTAATGGCGCTCGCCCTCGCTCAAGTAGCGCAGGAAGCCGTTGAAGCTGCCCGGCTCGAACGACTCCAGCTGTTCCTGCATAAGTTTCAGGTCGGAGGTCAGCGCCAGCTCTCTGCCATCGTCGAAGATCAGGTGATAGGTCGGGTCAACCCGGCGCAGGTCCAGCATCTCCTGCATGGATGTGCCCAGCGCGGCGAACTCGGCTTCGTACACCCGCGGCATGATCAGCAGCGTCGGACCGGAGTCGAACTTGTGCCCGTCGCGCACGAAATGGTCGCAGCGCCCACCCGGGCGGGAATTCTTCTCGACAACAGTAACTTGCACACCTGCACGGGCGAGGTGGGCTGCCGCGGCGAGCCCGCCCACGCCGGCGCCGATGACGATAACGGATGGAGATTTCATGGTGTACCTTCGTATCTATGGATCATGACTGCTGCCCCCCAGCTGGAGCCTGGATGAGGCTGGCTCCCTACCTGGCAGCCAGGGGATGGTAGTGCCCGCTCCGGCGCCCCTCACCGACCGCCATGTTAAGCGCCGACCAGGCCATCTGCAGGGCTGCACCAGCGCTCTTGCGCTCGGAATAATCCGCTCGCAGTAGATAGTCTTCCCTCTCGATGGCATCCAGCACCCATTCGAAGCGTGCTGTGTAGGCGTAGCCTGCGAGGCGGCAGCGGGTGTTCTCGACCTGCGCCAGGTAAGCTTTTCCCGCAAAGAAGTAGCCCCGTGCCAGCTCCACCCGCCCGCGCACCCATGCCCGGTACGGATCGCTGGTGATATCGCCTGGATCGATCGCGTACATGTCCAGCACTTCACGCGGGATATTGTAGTACCCGGCGGCAGTATCTTCGACCACATCCCGCAGCATATGGGTGATGTGAGCCGCAGTAGCCGCCAGATAGCGCGCTTCACTGCGCGGGTTCTCGCAGCAGTGACCGATGAAATAGTGCATGGCTTCCGTAACGCCGGTCGCCAGGCAGCGCGCGTAATCATTCAGCTCAGACTGGGAAATCAATCGCCCTCGGCGCTCTGCATCGAACGCCATCACCGCCATCATATTGCGGATATAGGACTGCAAACCGCTGGCCTTGCCGCGGTCCCCCCGCACGAGGTCGACTAACATGCTCTCTTCAACCGTTAGGTCGCCCGGCCAATCTCCCCGGTAGCAGCTCTCCATAAGGGCTGCCTGGCGGTTCACGAACGCCAGCCGCTCCGCTCGTGCGATCCCGTTCTGGTCGAGAGTATCGTCCACCCAGCGGAAATAGGCGTAGGCGCGGTAGGCGTCCGGGACCAGGTCGCGATCGACCAGGAAGCGGACGGTGTAATAGGTTTGTTTGCTGGCAGAGCTGGTCAGTGAAGCTGCTGTGGTTGTTCTATTCATCACAATCTCATATACGTAGATTCCGGACTATAGTTGCACTTACGCATTATTATCCGTCAGGCTGCACAGTGGGTTTCATTTCTGGATGACATCCCCCGAGGAGGATTCGCGTGCCGCCACTACCGGGTCTCCCATATAGTACAGGTCTCCGCTGCTCGACAGAGTTGCATCGAGCATTTCTTCTACCCGCACCACAGCATCGCCGCTGCTGCTCAGCCGCGCCCTTACCTGCCGGCTGTCCACCCCGCTGGCGTCGTAATTCCCGGAGCTGCTGATGCGAATATCTTGCTCCTCGACCGCCCCGGTCTCGATCCTTACATCCCCAGAGCTGGTGATATCGACCTCCAACCGGCCGGCGTTCAGCTCTTCGATACTGACGTCACCGGAGCTGCTCACCCTGATATCGAAGCGCTCTGCTTCCAGCGCAGGCGCATCGATATCCCCGCTGCTGAATACGCTCAAGCTGCGCAGGCTCCTCACGGTGAGGTAGTACCGGATCGGCCGGGTCGTGTGCAGGTTTACGCCCGGCTCCGTCCCCAGGATCAGCCTGCCGCTGCGCACCTCGCTGGTGATCGCATCCAGCAGGTTGTCTTCAGCTTCGATCACCAGGCTTTCCTCATCCCCGATCTGGATGAACAGGTCTCCCTGGTTGGCGACTTCCACTGCTTCGACCCCGCTGATCGGGCGGCTCTCTTCGACCACCCTGCCCGACCCGCGCAGGCTGCTGCCCAGGTCCACACCGCCAATCGTCACCGCCTGGCACGCCAGGCTGCTGGCGACCAATAAGGAAACCAGTACCAGTAAATAGAATTTCCTATTCATCGATGCTCCTCCTTCTCGTGAATTGCCTCCAGTATACACGTCCATCCCTGGATGGACAACTGCCATAAGATGTAATTCGCCCTGGTCATTTGGATAGTTATGCAAACGAGTTGGTGAGCTTCGCATATGAAGATCGCTCGTTGGTCCCGGATCAGATGGACGACATAGCCATTGCCGAGCCGCTCCGCTCCTGGCTGGCACAGCGCCTCGGAAAGATATAAGATATAATCAGTCTAATTCGATCATGTAGTCCACAACTGTGCTTGTTCGAAGACAGGCAGGAAGCAGATGAACGCGAGCACCATACTGGCAACACCCTACGGAAGGCTGACCAGAGCCGTGCGTACCCGCGACAGCTGGGCGGTGACGTTCCCCCTGGAAGGCAAGGACGTGCGCTGCCTGGCCTCGGACCCGCGGGACCGGCAAATTGTTTACGCCGGGACGCAAGGCGAGGGCATCTGGCGCTCGGACGATGCCGGCGAGACCTGGCGGACCTGCGGTATGTCCGGGCAGATCGTCAAGTCGATCGCCGTCAGCCCGCACGATCCCAACACCCTGTTCGCCGGGACGAAGCCGGCCTATATGTACACCTCCCAGGACGGCGGCGGCACCTGGGCTGAGCTGGCGGGCTTCCGCCGCATCCCCGGGCGCTGGTGGTGGTTCACCCCCTCAGAGAGCCCCAACCAGGCGTATGTCATCGGGGTCGCCATCTCACCGGTCGACCCGCAGGTCCTGCTGGCCGGGGTCGAGTTTGGCGGGGTGGTGCGCAGCCAGGACGGAGGCGCTACCTGGTCCGGGCACCGCAAATCCTCCCTGCGCGACTGCCACACCCTCAAGTTCCACCTCAGCCAGGATTGGGTCTACCAGGCGGGCGGAACCGGCGGCGGTGCGGCCTTCAGCCGGGACGCGGGCATCACCTGGTACAAGGCGAAGCACGGTCTGGCAAAGAATTACGGCGTCTCCTGCGCTGCTGACCCCAGCGATCCGCAAATCTGGTACGTCTCGGTGGCGCCCGGTCCATCCAAAGCGTATGGCGGGCAGGTGGAAGCCTATCTCTACCGGGCAGACGGTGTGAAAGGATGGCAGCCCGTCGGCTGGGAGCCGCACCCGATGAGCGGCATGCCGCTCTCGCTGTTCACCCTCCCGGACGCCGTGGGAGAGCTGTATGCCGGGCTGCACAACGGGGATATCTGGCATACCCGCGACTACGGCGATAACTGGGAGAAACTGCCCTTCAACCTCAAGGGCATGGGGCATTCGATGGTCGTCATATGATCAACGAGTCAGACGCCGACAAGCGCTCGAAAGCAGCCTCGCTCATCGCCGTCGTGCTGGTGGAGGTGGAGAGGCGCATTTGAAAGTGAAATTTGGGATGTTCGAGCGGGCGCAACCCGCTCGGACATCCCGTCATCTACCCAACTATATAAGTTCTACATATTCATAGGAGCAGATCATGGATTTAGGTGCATTTTCGATCAGTTTAGCAGTGAAGGACATCCACGCCTCGAAGGCATTCTACGAGCAGCTCGGGTTCGAAGTCTTCGGCGGAGATATCACCCAGAACTGGCTGATCCTTAAGAACGGCGCTTGCGTGATCGGCCTGTTCCAGGGCATGTTCGATAAGAATATCCTTACCTTCAACCCGGGCTGGGACGGCAATGCCCAGCAGCTTGCCAGCTTCACCGACGTGCGCCAGCTGCAGCGCCGCCTGAAGCAGCAGGGCCTGGAGCTGGTCAGCGAGGCCGACGAGAGCACTTCCGGACCGGCGAGCTTTATGCTGGTCGATCCCGACGGCAACCCGATCCTGTTCGACCAGCACGTCTGAGCTTATTCAAATAATCAATCCTCAACCACCAGGCGCTCGTCCACCCACTTGCGGGAGAGCAGCACGCGGATTGCGACGACGGCGTACCAGGCGCCCATCACCGGTCCCAGGTCGAACGATCCTGCCGAGGCGGGCAGGATGGGGAAGGTCGCCAGGTTCAGGATCAGCAGACCCCCACCGATTGCACCACGAGCATCAAATTGACCAGCGTCCCGGCCATGATCCCGAACAGCACCGTTGCCTGCATGGCAACCGATCTGCGGTGCAGCTTGAAGAAGTAGTAGAAGCCCACGAATGCCAGGCTGAGCAGCGGGCCGAACGCGAATCCGATGAAATATCTCAGCCGTATGGGCAGCGGAATCGGGACGGAGGCCAAGAAAAAGGCCAGATCCCCGACCAGCCCGGCGATCATGCCGTAGATGATCCAGTTGCGGATGAATTGCTTTTCATCCTCCAACATGGATGTACCAGTTTGGCGGTCAGTTTGGACCGTCACCGGCTGTCTCCTTTCGGTCGCGGATCACTGCGTGCTGAGCCAGGCTAAATAGCGCGCTGATGTCCATTCGTTGAGCAGCTTGTGCGTACCTGGATCTGCCACCGCAATATGATGCTTCCCCTGGCTTCCGATCCAGTCGCTGGCCAGCAGCAGCGCCTCACCGTCCATGCGGTAGCCCGGTCTGAGCCACATCCCCTCCAGCCTGGTGATCGTCTCCCGGACCAGCGCGGTGTCCACGAATACCGTCCATGGGATGTCGTCCTCCCACCCGAACAGGTACAGCGTGCTGCCGTCCGCCGAGATGGAGAGCTGATCGGCAGAAGAATCCGTTTCACCGACCTGCACCCCGTCGGCTGTACGCACGACTTGCAGACCCAACGCTTTCGAGCGCGCCTGCCAGTCCCCGTTATCGTCCTGATACATCTCGCTCTCCTTCCCGATGATGTACAGCAGCTCCCCATCCGGCGAGATCGCAACCCGCCGGTCGGTGCCATCGGCGACCTTGGCATGTGCGACGCCCGCGCCAAACGAGAGCAGCCGTTCGAACCAGGTCAGCCTGGGCCGGATCTCGACCGTCTCGACCGTTCGGGCAGCGAAATCCACCCTGGTCAGACGCTCCTGGTCGGGGTGTACCGCGTACAGCGCGTCGCGGTCCGGAGCGAAGGCCATCCCGGGGAAATAATAGACTGCCGCTCCCGGTTGGTGCAGGTCCACTTTCTTGCTGCTCTGCTCGTCTTTGGGATAGATGCCGTCGCGCAGACCATCCACACTTGCCCGCCACTGCTGGCTGAGATCACCTGCGTCCAGGAGCAAGACTGATGGGGGTCCGGCGCTCCGCTCCTCAGCCGAGAACCGGTTCTCGATCGCCGGGCCGTATAGCATCAGACCCTGCCCGTCCCGGGTGTAATTGAAGCGTGTCGCCAGGAAATCCAGCGTGGTCTCCGCGGTGACCGCTTCCAGATCGCGGTCGAAGTTCATCACGATGCTCTTGACATCCCCGAACAGGATCGCCAGCTTACGCCCATCCGGGCTGAACGCCAGCCCGCGCACGTAGCTGTCCAGCTTCAAATTGAAAACCTCCTCCTGCCAGGACCCCAGGTCCAGCAGCACCAGGCTGTGCGGGTGGTCATACTTGCTGGAAAGGAAGGTCACCAGGGCCAGCGTGCGCCCATCCGGCGAAAAGGCATGCGCATAGTGCAGACCCAGCGGGAGCGGTTCATATCCGGGCACTGCCTCCCCACTGGACGGGTCGAGCGGGTAGAGGACGGTCTCGATCTCGCCGCCGCCATCTGCCGCCAGCACGCTCGAGCTGTACACCCCAAGCCCGGCCAGGTCCGCAGTCGGGCTGGGAGAGTGCTTCGTGTCGGTTGAGTTCGGTAGTGAAGCTTCTCCGGTTATCGAAGCCTGGACCGGCTCCACCTGCCGTGCTGCACCCTCCGCCCTGGCAGATGCGCAGGCACTCAGGAAGATGCAGGCTAAGAGATATACCAGCAATAAGCTGCGTGACATACGCCACCTCCGTGTTTGTATATCCCTATTACACCGCCCTGCTAAGGTTGGTTCCCGGAAAGGCTGAGAATTCGACCCCCTACTCCAACGACTCCGCAATGCGCACGGCTTCCTCCAGCGGCAGGTCGGTCTCCAGGCGGTAAGTGAGTTCCCCCTCGCTCCAGATCAGCGTGTGCCCTTCCACCAGCCGGGTCTCCCGGTAGCCTCCGCCGGCGATCTCCAGCAGGTAAGGTCCATCCGTCCAGACGGCGTACTCTCCATTCACCTGGACTTCCTCCACCTCCGGCTGCATCTTCTTGACCAGCACCGAACCGTGTCCGATCTGGTACAGGCTGAGGCGCGCCCGCTCGGGCTGCCTCGGGTCGAGCCAGATCAGGATGGCCGTCGGGCCGTCTTCCTGGAAATAAACCTTATCTGGTGGTCCCAGGTCAGTTGGGTAGGCCGGCAGGCGCAGCGGGAACCCGGCTTTCTGCTCCGCCTCCAGCAGCCCGCTCTCACCTGCCGGGTTGAGGGACAGGGGACGGAAGACCGGCGTCTGCACAGCGTCCTGGACTGGATTGAGCGTTGCCGTCGCGGGCGCCTGGGCGTGGGTCGGGAGCGGGGTCCCGTCCGGCGCGGCCGTGAAGATGCGCACCACCCCGACCTGGATGAAGCGCACGATCTCCGCCCGCACGCTCGGGACTGCGAAGAGCGCCGCGGCCAGCAGCAAGATTGCCAACGCGGCTCCCACAGCCAGGCGCAGCGGGGACCTCGACCGGATGGTCATCTTCCGGGTGGGACGCACCAGGGGAGCGAAATCCGGTGTGCGCGGGTAGGGCATCTCCTGGGCCAGCTTTCGCAGACGGGTTTCCAGCGCGGCTTGATCCATAGTTAATCCCTCAAAAAAGCGTACTCGGTTTCAACGACTATACGCAGCTCTTTCAGCGCCCGGTGCAGCCGGGATTTGACCGTCCCCTGCGCCACGCCGAGCACCCCGGCCATCTCTGCCTCGCTCATATCCAGGAAGTAGCGCAGGTAGATCACCTCTCGAGCGTGCTGCTTCAGCTTCTGCAATGCCTGCCATAGGGCTGCCGACTCTTCGTCCTTGAATGGCCTGTCGTACGTCCGGTAGGCATCCGGGTTCTCCTGTGAAAAGCGGGTCAGCGCTGCCAGGTAGCGCCCGATCGAGCGCCGGCGGTTGCGCGCCAGGTTCGAGACGATGCGCAGCAGCCAGGGGCGCAGCAGGCGCTGCGCGTCGAAGCGATCCAGCGCCTTGTAGGCACGGATAAAAGCCTCCTGGGTGACATCCTGCGCCTCATCCGGGTCGCCCAGCAGCAGGTAAGCCAGCCGGAACGCAGGCTCCTGGTGCTGGCGTACCAGCGCCTCCCAGGCCGCATCATCCCCCTGGCGGGCCAGCTGGAGCAGCTCTTTGTCAGTCACGCATCAATCCGGACAGCGTTTTCACTTACAAATCAGGACTCCTTCGAATTAAGTATATTCGATTGAACCTTTCTACACATAAATACACCGCCAGGGCATTGCAGGTTCCAAGGATCGGCAATCACCCTGTAAGATATTCGTAAGATGTGTCTGCTAGAATGCGATCAGGTGAATGGCTGCCATGTCGAATATATCAACCCCCATCCGGAGATCTGCTCGAGTAACCAAGCGCACACGTCCTTGGATCGCTGCCCTCATCCTGTTCTTGCTGCTCGCTGCCTGTCGGGACGCCTCGCAGACAGGAACTATCCCCACCACACCCAGCCCCACCTCAGCGCCAACCCCTGTGCTCACTCCCAGCGCACCTGCAGCCATGCCCACCTCTCAAGCCGGAACCGCTGCTTCCATCCCGGACGAGACCGCCACACAGCTGATGTACCTGCTGAGCGACACGAGCGCCGGCGAGACAGATTACGCCCTGGAGCGTATAACTGAGGCTGGGGATGCGCGCTTCATCGCCGTGCTGATCGAGCTGCTGCGCGCCGTACAGATCGGGCTGCTGCGCGGCCTCGACTACCGCACCCTGGTCGGCACCCTGGAGGCGCTCAGCGGACTGCCGTTGGGCGACGACTGGCCTGCCTGGGTCGAATGGTATGGGGGCACCGATCTGCTCCCACCGCCCGGCTTCACCGGCTGGAAAGGCGACCTGCTTTCAGGGATCGACCCGGGCTTCGGCGAGTTCCTGCAAGAGGGATACCCATCTCGCATCCGGGTGGAAGAGATCATGTGGGGTGGCGTGCGCGTGGACGGCATCCCCGCCCTCGACCACCCGGCTATGCTCCCCGCCAGCCAGGCGGGCTATCTAGAGCCCGGCGAGCCGGTATTCGGCATCGCATCGAACGGCGAGGCGCGCGCCTACCCGCTGCGCATCCTGGACTGGCACGAGATGGCCAACGATGTGGTCGGCGGTGTGCCGCTCTCGCTGGCTTACTGCACCTTATGTGGAGCCGGGATCGTCTTCGATGGTCGCGCCTCCGATGGGCACACCTACGACTTCGGCTCGTCCGGCTTCCTGTACCGCAGCAATAAATTGATGTACGACCGCCAGACGCACAGCCTGTGGAACCAGATCAGCGGCGAGCCGGTGCTCGGCGAGCTGGCGGATAAGGATGTGAAGCTGTCCATCCTGCCGGTGGTGCTCACTTCCTGGTCCGAGTGGCTCGAGCAGCACCCGGAGACCCTGGTGCTTGACCTGGAGACCGGCTACGACCGCCCCTACGAATTGGGGGCAGCCTATGGCGATTACTTCGCCTACGAGGACACCATGTTCCCCGTCTGGCAGCGCAGCCAGGAGCTGCCCGCCAAGGCACGCGTGTATGCCCTGCACCTGGACGGCGTGCCGAAAGCCTACTCCCTGGAGGTGCTGGTCGCCGGGCAGGTAGTCAATGATACCGTGGGGGAAACGCCGGTGGTGCTGGTTGCCCAGCGCGGCACGGTTCAGGTGGATGGACAGAACCGGCGCGCCGGTCCGGTCACCTACGACAGCGGCGGCGAGGTGCGCGCCTACCTGCGCGGGGCGCACAGCTTCTCCCCTGCCCCGGATCGGGACACCCTGCTGGACGAGCAGGGGAATACCTGGCAGGTGACCGAGGACGCCCTGCTCGGTCCGGACAGCCAGACCGCCCCGCGCCTGGGCGGTCACCTGGCGTACTGGTTCGGCTGGTATGCCTTCTTCCCCAAGACGCAGCTCTATAAATAACCCCGCAAGTATTGCTAACCTTATATTTTTGTAAACCAGTTCAGCAGGTCATTTCATAACCGGCTCAACTATAATTCAAGCATGGACCGCCTCTCTCAACGCACACCTGCCCGGCTGTTGCCGGTTCTCCTGTTCTTTGCCCTTGTCTTCCTTCCGGGAGTAAGAGATACACAGTCAGTTGCCGCCTCCGCGCAGGTATCCGCGGCAGAGGCTCCGCCGGCTGCCCTCCCGCTGCTGGCAAAATCCTCGCTCACCTACCTGGGCGCCTTCAGCGTCCCCAACCAGGATGGCGAAGGCAACCCGCTCGGCTACAGCGGTCACGCCCTGGGCTACAACCCCGCTAACCATTCGCTCTTCTTCGGGGGGCACGATTGGTACCAGCAGCTGTGCGAGGTCGGCATTCCTGCGACCATCAGCCTCTCCAGCACCGCCGCAATCCTGCAAGACTGCAGCGATGTGACCGAAGGGCGGCTGGGGCAGATCGACGATGGCAGTGTCAAGCTGGGCGGCACCCTGGCCGCCAACGGCAGGCTGATCGTATCTGCCTACGGGTACTACGATGCGGATGGCAGTCAAGTGCTTTCCCATTTTGCTTCCACTACCGATCTCGGCCAAAGCGGCGACGTCCAGGGACCTTACCAGGTTGGCGATTGGGCCGGCATCGTCTCCGGCTATATGACCCCCATCCCCGCAGAATGGCAAACATCCTTTGGTGGACCTGCGCTGACCGGCAGCTGCTGCCTGTCCATCATCAGCCGCACTTCCTACGGTCCGGCGGTCTCGGTTTTCGACCCGTATGACGTTGGCATGCTCAACCCTGTCCCTGCCGCACCGCTGGTTCACTACCCGTCGAGCCACCCACTGGCAGAATGGGATGCCACCAGCCTGTACTTCAACGGCAGCACGAATATCGTCGGGGTCGCTTTTCCCACGGGCTCGCGCTCGGTTCTTTTCTTCGGGCGTCAGGGCACCGGCGAGTTCTGCTACGGCACCGGTGCTGAGTGCGGCGACCCGGTGGACAGCTCGAAGGGCACCCACGCTTACCCCTACGTCCACCAGGTGTGGGCATACGACGCCCTCGATCTGCTGGCGGTGAAAAACGGTCAGCTGCAGCCCTGGCAGGTGCAGCCCTATGAGCTGTGGCAGCTGGACGAGATGGATGATACGGGCGGGGCGACCGTCTCCGGCGCCACTTATGACCCGGTAAGCGGTCGTCTATACATCACCGAGCGGTACGGCGAGAGCCCGGCAGTGCACGTCTACCAGATCGTTGTCGCGGATATTCCCTCTGCGAATAACCCGGTCTATCTACCGCTGATTAGCTGGTAGGTTGGGTTGAGCGCCGCTCGGAGAGCGCCGCTAAACCCAACATCACCCTCACCCACCCCGGCGAAACAAGTTTCGACCCTCCATCTCCCAATGCCGCTGTACTGCCGCTAGGCTAGCGGAGAGTGAAGGGGCGCGTATGCAATGTGCTTAGATTGAAAATCGGCGCGATAATGGAGGTACGGAAGCAGGTTATGCCTGGCAGACAATTCTTCAACAAAACCCGGCAGCGCGCCAAGGAACTGCGCCAGCAGATGACACCCGCCGAGAATTTCTTGTGGGATGTGCTGCGCAGCTGGCAGGATCAACACCCCTGTCCCCGAACAAAACGCACTTTATATACATAACTGTAGTTTCGCCAAAGTTGGCGATAGGACCTTAAAAACCGCCACCAAAGACGGCAAATGAACGGGCTAGAAGAATGGCAAAGCAGGAAGGCTGGCTTTGGACCTTCCGAGTGTCATCTGCGAAAGACCGGTGTCAGACAACTGCCCAGGGCGATGCCGTAAAAACATCCTGCAAGCAGGTCTCAATTTGTTGCGGCTGAGCAAAGGGATGTAGGACCAAACGCAACAAGGATTGAAAGTGCTCTACATAACAACGATCTATTTTTCGTAAGTTAGCCCTGATGGCATTCCCACCCTTACTCCGGTTGGCGTTGAGAAATGCACGCCGGTTCCGGATAGCAATGTAGCTGGCAGTTCGCCGATACAAGACGGGACACATGTCCACCCCCCGGCGGGACATGCGTCCTTTGTAGTTTGCGCACAGACCTCAAACAATCAACCTTGTGTCCTCATTTAACCGCCAAGAAATGAAGGACGCTAAGGATTCTGGATAAAAAAACCTTCGCGCCCTTTGCTCCTTTGCGGTGAATCTCTTATCCCTGCCGGAGTATGTTATGAAGGGAGGTGTTCGTCGTCGGCAATATCACCGGTGATATCCCCCATAAGTGCGATCTGATCAGTCCGGCACGCCCACCCGATCCTGGTTGCTCTCAACCTCGGCGGCTCCCCCGTTCTCCGTGATGGGCACCATGAACACTGCCGCTGCTGTGTTCTGCACGACGCGCTGCGCCACGCTGCCCATCAGCAGCAATGCCAGACCACCCCGCCCCGCGAGGTGAGCATGATCATATCCGCATCTTCCTGCTCGGCGACCTCGACGATGCTGCGCGCCGGCATCGAGCCGGTGACCAGTGTGCGCACGTTCAGCCCGTCCTCCCGCAGCGAGCGGGCGACCGCTTCCAGGAATTTCTGCATGTTTTCTACAGCTTTAGCGCGGATCGTTTCCACCACATCTGCCGCGGCGCGGTAGCTCTCTACCTCGGGGATCGCCGGGACGGACATCAGGACCAGCTCGCAGCCGAACGCCGCCCCAAAAGCGCGCGCGTAAGGCAGCACGCTCTCGGAGTTGATCGAGCCATCCAGTGCCGCCACGATCCGCTCGATCTTGGGCAGAACATCCTCCCCCCCATCCAGAGCCTTAACCAGCAGCACCGGCTTGTCGATCTTTTCGACCAGCTTGGCCGAGACGCCCCCCGTCAGCCAGTGCTGCACGCCGGATTTGCCGCGCGTGGTGGTGATCACCAGATCGATACCGTTACCCTCGATCAATGCCTGCGTCGCATCCGCAATGAACCCGGGTCGGACGGTGTAATCAGCCTCGAAACCCTGTGCGCGCAGGTCGCCTACAACTTCTCTCAAATATTCTTCGCGCTCAGCCACGGTGGATTCGTACTGCTCTTCCAGCGCGGGGGTGTTGTTCTTGACCGAAGAGAGCAGGGTAAGCTGCGCGCCGGATGCCCGGGAGATCGTTTTCGCCAGGGGCAGCGCCTGCGCAGCAAAACCAGAGCCGTCTAACAGCACGGCAATATGACCGACCGTTGTTCGCTGCTCGCGCCAGTGGCTCTGCTCCTTTGGAGCAGGCAGCCAGGTGACCTCCACCTGCCGGCTCGGTCCGCGTCCCGCTGCCGCTTCGACAGTGACCTGCCCAAATCCGAAGCCGGCCAGCTGCGCCGCATCGAGCTGTCCCAGGTAATCCATCTCCGGCGTAGGCTCGCCTAACCGGCTGCGGGAGAAGCTGAACCAGGCATACAGCAGGGGAATGAAGATAAAATAGGTCCAGGCGCCCTCACTAAAGCGTTCGATGAAGATGATCACCGTGGCGCTGGTGGTCAGCAAGGCAGCGATCACCGTACCAACAATCAGCGCCGCACTGGTCAGCCGGAAGCTCTCCCGAATATCTCGTACCAGGCGCTTGGTCACCGCCCAGCCGGTCATGCTCAAGAGGATGAATACCCCCGCGGCATAGATCGCCAGATATGTCTCCTCATGCGTGCCGAAAAGCAGGAAGGCGACACACACAATACCCACCTCAACCCACACCGGCTTGTCTGCAACATCGAACTTATTGCGTTCCCCCAGCACCGGCGGGATGTAATTGCGCAGCTTCAGGCCCAACGCCAGATTCTGCAGCCCCTGGGCGCTGGCAGCCGAGGCCGACATCAGCACCGCCACGCCTACCAGAGTCCCCAGGATTGGCAGCGGGTCGGGCAGCAGCTGGTCCATCGTCTGGGTAAACACGGAGACATGCTCGTTGGTTGGATCGGAGAGTTGGGCGATCGCCGGTCCGACGATGAGCATCGTGATCGCGGTCGTCCCCATGATGATCAGCAGGCTGTTGAATGCCTTGCGGCTTTTTTCTCCCGGCTTCCCCTCATATGCAGCGACCAGGTTGGCAAACACCTCGATGCCGGTCATCACCGCCAGGATGCGCACGTAACCGCCGATTGTGTACTGCAGGGTCTCAGCTTGAAATGCCTGCAGGTTGAAGGATGGCAGCTGGATGCCGAACTGCCAGATCGTGGCAAAGACCATCGCCCACAGCAGCAGCAGGACCCCGGCGGTCGCCGGGCCGAAGGCACGCGCAGCCATCTTCGGGCCGCGGTTGACCAGCCAGCCGGTGAGTATGCTCAGCGCAATCGCGACCAGGGTGCGGTATTGGACCCCCAGGATCTCCTGGTTTAACACCGGCAGGCGGTCGGCGATGAAGGTCACCATCGCTGCCATCGAGACCAGGAAAGTCAGCGTGTACTCGATGAAAGTGATCGCCGCATTGGTCTTGACCGCCCAGCCGCCGAATTCCTCTTCGCTTAGTCCGGAACCGCCGGAGCCATCCGTCACCCACTTCATCACCAGCCGGTACATGGCGGATACCACCGCAATGGTCAGCACCACCATCCAGACCGACGTCCCGAAGGTGATCTGCGCCACCCCGGCGACCACGATCAGCTTCAGGAAAGGCCCAAACACGTACAGCGGGGAGGTCGCAGGATCGCCTCCGCCCGCTAATGCGCCTTCGAGTGAGTTGGATAATTTGTGGGAAACGTTTGCCATGATGTTTCTTGCTTTATAAGCCAATACCCCCATTTGAAAGGAGGTTTACGCATCAATTATGCCATAAAGTGCCCGGTTGGCAAGTAATATCGCCTCGGTGCAGTACCGCCGGTTGAGTATAATAGGCAAGCTCTGCCATATCCGGCAGCACAGGTTGAGACATTTCGATGACAAGCTTACAACAAACCATTACCGGTCAGCAGAAGAAGTGGACCCTGGAAGAGAAGCTGGGGGAAGGGGACGCTGGCGAGGTTTACCGGGTAGAGACCCTGCTGGATAACCGTCCGGCGATCTTGAAGCGCCCTCGTAGGAGCAATCTGCCCAGCGATGTAATGCGCCAGGCGTCACAGATCAGGACAGAAGGCAGGATACTGCACGCCATCAGTGGGCTTTCCTATTCCAACCAGGTCCCTGGCCAGTTCACTGACCAGGTCACTGGCCAAGGACCCCTCCTGTCAACCCCCGAGCTGCTCGACCAATCCCCGCCCGAGGAGAGCCTGGGGGAGGGCATATTCATCGTCATCGAGAAAGCCGCCGGATTCGACCTGAGATCGCTGCTGCGACTGGCGCGCACCGGGCTGGTGGACGAGATTCAGCCGCCCCCTGCCGATGAGGAGCTGTTCTTCCTGCGCACGATCGCCGGTCTGGGGCATATCCCCGAGCCCGTCCTGGTGCGCTCGCTGCTGGGTGTGATCAACCTGCTCGACGCGATCCATTCTACTGAAGTCATGAACGACGGGATAAAGCAGGCCGGGGTGATCTGGAACGATGTTAAACCAGACCACCTTTTTTGGGACCCGGCAAAGCTTTGCCTGACCGTCATCGACTGGGGGAATGGGAATTTCATCGCAGCGGACGGTATCACCAAAGACCGGCAGCACTCCACCACGGATGATTACTACCAGTTCCTGCTGGAGATGGGCGGTTTTCTGGCCGAAGCCAGCCCGGGCCTGAACAAGCGCCTGGGTTGGCCGCAAGAGGTCACCCCCGGCAGCGCCCAGGCTGGCGTCAGGCAGGTAAAGGGTAAACTGCTGCCTATGCATGCAAAGATCGTAAAGCAATCTCAGGAATTGCGGGCTGCTGAGGCGCTGTTGTACCAGACCTCCAGACCAACATACGAAAAAATCAAGCAGTGCGACAGCCTTCAGGAGCAGATCGTATCGCTGGCAGAACTGCCGGACTTCGCCAGCGGAGTCAACTTCCACGCCCGGCTGGCTTTGCAGCTGGTCGGCGATCATAAGCTGGCAGAGCTCCAGCGGCTGTGCACCAAAATCGCCGGTCTGGCAGCCTCTTCCACAGCAAAATGGGAGCTGTTGGCCAGTCTGGCCGCCATCGCCCTCGATGAGCAGAGTGCCCCCAACGGCACGCAGGCGATAGATTTTTCCACCGCCCTGGCGGCGGGCATTGCCGATGACTGGCCGGGATTGCTGTGGGACCTGTTCGCAGCCATCGGCAGCAATCCACTTCCCGAGTGGTGGGAGCAGGTGAGCCAGGCGGTCCGGCAGGTGCACCTCCAGGTCGCTGAGGACATGCACACGCCGGACACCGCCGCCAGGCGGCTGTTCTTCACCCTGCAGTCCGCTCTCGTCCAGAACGGAGGCCCGGACAGCCAACCGGTGGTAGCCGGAGAGCAGGAAAGCGCTGGTACAGCCCGGACGGATGAAAGTGTGTTGAAATTCTTCGAGGAGGAGGTGGTCCAGAAATGGGTCCAGCTCGAGCCGCCTCCGCCCGGTTCAGGGATCAGCTACAGCGAGGTAGATGGCCTGCTTGAGAGGCTGGATGCCATCCTGCCGGGCGCGCTGGACCCCCTAGAAAAATCGCTGGCACAGCCCAGAGCCCACGCTGCCATCGTCCTGGACGCCTGGGAGCGCAAAGATTTCCAGACCGCCCGCCAGGCGCTGCGCAGGCTGCTGCTGTGGGACCCCTTCCGGCGGCGGCTGCTCCTGGCTGATAGGATGGTCGAGACGGCTCCGGAGTGGCTGCGCAACCTTCGCAATGGGGCGGGCAAAGATGAGCCGTTCTACGATTACCTGACCACCACAGAGCTGGAAGGCCGGAATCTGCGCAACCGGGTCGGACCGGCAAGCTGGTTGGACACCATTCTGGATGCCCTCAAGCGGCTGCGCAAAGGCAGACGACCCGCCGATCTGATCATGGATCACCCGGGCATTGCAGAGTATATCCCCTGGCTGAATGAGTTCCGTTCGCGCGAGGTGCTCTCCCTGCCCCGCTCGCACGCCCTGCAGCTGGAAAGGGACCAACCTCCAGCCGGTCCTGTAAGGACTGTATCAGGGGAGGTCGAAGGCAGGCTGGGTGAAGACCAGGAGATGCACCTGGGGGTCGCGCTGGATACCTGGGTGCCGGAGGCGCGCGGTTCCTCGGCGCGTGTGTTTGCGGGTAGGCTGCACACCCGTTCAGGCGTGGTGGATGAATACGCCATCAAAGTGATGCGCCCGGAGCGTGTCGAATACGCCCTGCCGCTGTTCAGGGAAGAGACCCACATCCTGTCCATGCTGAGAGATGTCCCTGGGGTAACCCCGCTGGTCGAATGCGGGTTCATGCGCCTTGCGGAGGGGATGGAGCTGCCCGATGAAAAAGCCCACGCTAGCGCCGCGCATTTAAGTGGTATGATCGTCCGCTACAGCGTGGAATCCGCGCAGAACTTCCTGGCCGCCATGGAAGGACGTCTGGCAGGTGGGTGGCTGCCGTACCTGGCGCTGGTAAAGCGCGACCACCAGCACAACCTGCTGGGCTACTGCGATGCCGGTCATACCCGCGGCTGGTTCTTGCCGCTCAGAGAGAGCCTGCTGCTGGGAATCCAGATTTGCGATATCCTGCAGATCGCCCACGACAGGAATATCGCCTACCGGGATCACAAGATCCTGCATTATTATTGGGACCCGTCCTCACATGGCGTGGAGATGATCGACTGGAATATCGCCAAAAGGTATTCCGAGGGACTGACCGACGCAGAAAAGCAGTTCGACCTGGTGCAGTTTGGCGCCCGGGCGCTGCACCACATCCTGACCGGTCGGCCCGCGCCGGGAGCACTGCCTCTCGGTCCCAACCAGCCGGAGGAGATAGAGCGCGCTTCGTTGAACTATGCCGTCAATTGGACCTACGACGACGAGCGGCTGCCTGTGCGGGTCAAAGAGCTGCTGGAACAGGTGCTCAACCAGGGGTATACTCATGTCCGGGAGCTGCGCCAGGACCTGCTCCAGGTTTACTTGCAGGTACCCGATCATAACCAGGGTCAAGGTGAGAGCCTCACCTGACCCGCACCACGATAACGAGATAATGACCAGGCAATCAGAATGAGCCCCTTTGATGAGCTAGAAAAGCAGATCGAACAGCTCCGCAGCCGGAGCACAGCCAGCCAGGCTGAGCGACGCGGCCTTCTGCTGGAGATCGACGAATTCGTCAGCTCCGCGGACTACCAGTCCCTGTCTGCGGATGAGCGGCAGCGCATCCAGGCTGCCCGCACTGAGCTGATCGACCTGCTCGAAGAGCAGCCCAGCCCTGCGGATGACGCGCACGCGCCCGGCAGCGAAGTAGAGAGCACTGACCCCCCCACCCAACCCGCACAGGCAGCCGCCGGTCCGCTCAACCCAGCCGCTCAGGAGGCGAACCAGGAGCACAATCCGGTCGCCGAACAGCAGATGGAGGTGGCGGAAAAGCTGTTCTACAGCGGGCGCTACGCCGAAGCGATCCAGCTCTTCGACCGGGTAATACAGCTCGAGCCCAACTGGGAGCGCGCCAGGCAGCACCGCTCCGAAGCAGAGAATTACCTGCGCACGGGGTACATCCCTTCCGTCGCCCTACCGTCCGATGCCGCCTCAGCGTACGGGAAAGCTCAATCCGCCGCCAGAGTCGGGCGCTACGCGGATGCCCTGGCGTTGCTGGAGAAAGCCCAACGGATCCTGCGCGATATGGGCATCCAGCGCTGGCAGGAAGGTCAAGAATTCGCCCAAAAATTACAGGAAAATATCGACGCCGAGACGGTCTACGAAGAGGGTCTGGTTGCTTTCCAGCAGGGGCAGTTAGATACCGCTATCGAGAAGGTCGAAGCCGCCGCCCGGGCGACCGGTCTGCCAAAATACACCGATAAGGCCCAGGAATTGAGGGAGGTGAAGGATGGGCTGAGCGTTATCGGAGCCGTGTTGAACCAGACCGCCGTCGACCCGCAGGCGGCTTCTCAGGCCAAGGCCAGCCTGGACGCTTTGATCGCCCAATACGGGAATAACCCGGCATTCGACCGGTTGTTCGAAAGGTTCAAGACCGTCGTCCCGCGGGTGGTCGAGCCGCTGAAAGACCAGACCCGCGACCTGAAGAACCAGGCTGAAAGGGCAGCCACATTGGAGGAAGCCCTGTACCTCTCCCGCCAGGCCAGGAGCAGCCTGGACCAGATCCGCAATCTTGAAGGCGTCGATGAGAGCCTGGACCGCCTGCAGGTCGAGCTCGAGAGGCTGCAGCGCAGGATCCAGAAATACGACGGCGATCTGCAAAGCGCCGAGAGAGCTTTCGAGGCCCACCCGGGCTGGCCTGCCGACGCCGCCCACATCAGCGCCGAGGTGCGCGAGCGCTACCCGAATGACCCCGGTGTGAGCCGTCTGGAGCGGAACCTGCGCAGCTACCGCTGGAAGCTGTGGGGAATCCGCCTTGGCGTCGTGGTCATCATCCTGATCCTGTTGGGCATCATCGCCAGCTGGGGCATGGGTCGCTATCGGTCTTACCTGCTCTCGCTCACGCCCACCCCAACCCCCACCGCCAGCGTGACGCCTACTGTGACGCTGACACCTACCGCCACCGCCACAGGCACCCCGACTGCCACGCCAACCTCGCCCCCGACCATCACCCCGCCGCCGGTTTCCGGCTTCGTCCAGCGCGCCGTCTGGGCGCGCAGCGGCTGCTACGAAAGCTTTAACGCAGCAGGCAGGATCCCTGCCGGGGGCTTCGTGCGCTTCCTGCCCTCAGAGCGCCGCTTCGATGACTTCAACCGCGAGTGTGTGCTGGTTGAGTACCAGCGCGACCTGGGTGCAGTCATCGGCTGGATATTGATCCTGGATGTAAGCGCCGATCCTCCACCGACCCCAACCCCGGGACCCTGACCGGGCTGGTTTCCGATATTGACACCTGGGCAGCCATCTGATATCATTCACCCATTAGAACATTTATTCTATTCAATAGAACTTACGCACTTGGGGGAGGTGGGGTGTTTTGGATTTGAATAGCCAAGGAGGAATATAATGCCCTACGACACAAAGCTCGTGGAAAGGCTGCGCGACCTCACCCAGGCATACTTCCCATACCTGGTTGAGAAAAGCATGTTCGGCGGATTCGGATTCTTCGTCAACGGCAACTATGCCTACGGAGCCAGCAACAACCTGGTGGTCAGGGTCGGCCCGGATAATTTCGAGGATGCCCTGGCACAGCCGCACGTGCGGGTAATGGATATCACCGGTCGCCCGATGCGCGGCTGGGTGTTCGTGGATATGCACGGCCTCGACACCGACGAGCAGCTGCGAGGCTGGATGCAGACGGGAGTCGATTTCGCTGCGCAACTACCTGCAAAGTAGTTTTTGAGAGCTAATGCAGTACAAAACAATTTAGTGACCCTACGTGAATTCTTTGTGGTTTTAGTGTTTTAACGCTTCCAGGAGGCACAATATGACAACCCATTTCCCCGGCTTCCCGCCCGCCGGCATCCAGTTCCTGATCGAGCTGGGCGAGAACAACAACAAAGAATGGTTCACAGCCAACAAGTCGCGCTTCGAGCGCGACTTGCTCAAACCGGCCGTAGAGTTCGTCGGTGCAGTAGGTGAAGGCTTGAAGTCGGTCTCCCCCGACATCCGGGTCGACCCGCGCACCAACGGCAGCGGCTCGCTTATGCGCATCTACCGCGACACCCGCTTCAGTGAGGACAAGACCCCTTACAAGACCAGCATCGCCGGGATGTGGTGGGACGGGACGGGCAAGAAAACCCAGTCGCCTGCCTTTGGGTTCCACCTTGACAGTCGCGGCATGGACCTGATGGCAGGTATGTTCCACTTCGATAAAGACCAGCTCAAACACTACCGGGATGCCGTTGTCCACGCCCAGACCGGCGCCGAGCTCAGAAAGATCGTCGACCGGATCAATGCCAGCAGCGATTACAAGCTGGTCGGCGAGCGCTATAAGCGCACTCCCAGTGGATACGACCCGGAGCATCCCAACGCCGACCTGCTGCTGTACGACACTCTGTACGCCCACCCGGTCGAGCCAGTGTCAATCGAAGATGTAACAACACCTCAGATCGTCGATATCTGTCTGGCCCGCTTCCGGAAGATGGCACCCGTACAGCACTGGCTCGTCGAGCTGTTGGTCTGAACGCCAGCTAGATGATGGGTAACACAGCAGACGCGATCATCATCGGCGGCGGCATCCACGGGGCGAGCCTGGCGTTCCACCTCTCACAGCGGGGTGTCAAATGCCTGCTGCTGGAAAAAAACATTCTTGCAGGCGGCGCTACCGGTCGCTCCAGCGGGCTGGTGCGCATGCACTACGACCTGGAGCCTGAATCCCGCCTGGCGTGGGAGTCATTCCAATACTTCCACGATTGGGGCGAGAGGGTCGGCGGCGAGTGCGGCTTCACCCGCACGGGTTTTATCCACATCCCCTTGCCAGAATATACGGACTCGTTGAAGGGTAATATCGACATGCACCAGCGCCTGGGCATCCCCAGCCTGTTGGTCACCGCCCGGGACGTAAAGCGGCTGGCACCCTCTTTCAATGTGGATGACTTCGAGTACGCCGCTTATGAGCCCGAGTCCGGCTATGCAGACGGCAATATGTCAACCGGCAGCCTTACCGCCGCTGCCCGAGAGCGGGGCGCCAGACTGCTGCAGGGCTGTGCGGTGACCGGTGTCCTGCTGGAGGGGCGCCGGGTGAAGGGCGTAAGCACCACGCAAGGGGATTTCTTCGCCCCGCTCGTGGTGAATGCCGCCGGACCGTGGGCTGCCCAGGTCGCCGAAATGGCCGGGGTGGAGATTCCGGTGACTACCTGGCGGCACGACACCATGTTCATCAAGCGGCCCGCAGAACTGCGTCTGCCACACCCAACAGTGATCGACGACGCCAACTCGATGTACTTCCGCCCCGAGAGCGGCGGGCTGACCCTGGTGGGGTTGGAGGACGGCAACCCGCTGGGTCTCTCCCCGGAGGGGAACACGGACAGCTCCCAACCAGGGTTCGTGGAGCGCGCCATCGAGCGCATCTGCCGGCGTATACCGGCGATGGAAGATGCGGCGCTGCACAGCAGCCACGGCGGATTCGACGGTCTCTCCTCCGACCAGCGCGCCATCCTGGGTCCGGCGGGACCGGAGGGCTTCTACCTTGCCTGCGGCTTCAGCGGGACTGGCTTCAAGATCGCCCCCGCCGTGGGAGTCTGCATGGCGGAGTGGATGCTGGACGGGGAGCCAAAGACGGTCGATATCACTCTGTTCGGAATAGAGCGTTTCCTCAGCGGTGAGAAGCTGGCCGGGAAGCACGCTTACCGGGACGTCTGGCGCTGACCCACCTGGCACGATAATTGCAACCGAATAATCAGTATGCTCTGCGGGCTGATGCCCGTAGTCAATCGTACATTCATGCAGTGCAATTCGCCACAAGAGATTTATGAAAACAGTGGGGGAATAACGGCGAATTGCTTAGCAAACCGCTGATGGAGCCATAATTTAGATTAAACCATTTTCAGCGGTTTGCCAGGGAGGTGAAGACGATGCTAGAGTTCCTGGGAATACTGCTGTTCGTCGTGCTGATGGTGCCGCTGCTGCGAGAAAGCAAATTCAAAGAGATCGAGCGACACCGGGCGATGCGCCGCGCCATGCTTAAGCTGCGCGAGAAATACCAGCGCTACAGCTTATAAAACACCTCCGCTGTTAACCTGCCACCAGCCTGAACCACATCTCCAAATCGCCGCCGCGCAGGCGGTCACCGCTCGGCAGGCGCACGTTATGCGGCGACTGCCCATCCGGTACGCCGAAGACATCCCCATCGACATAAACGCGCGGGTTGCCTCGCTCCCAAATGAAGTTACCTTTGAGAGTCAGGTGCAGCATGACCTCATCCCGGTTGTGCACCGCTTTCAGAGCCTGGAATAGGCGGTCGGTCAGGAAGGTGCGGGTCGGGTCACGCATCGTCCAGAAGAGCTGCGGGCCGTCGGAGCTGACCTGGGCTTCCAGGATCAGCGGCTGGTAGCCGACGATTGCATCCCCCCAGAGCTGTAAAGCCTCAGGACTGAATGGGAAGGGCAGGTCCAGGGTGATATAGCACACCGGGCGATCCTGTGTTGCCATATTATCCAAACCCCGGTCGCACTCGATCAGGATGCCGCCCAGGAAGGCGTCCAGCGGGAAGGTCTCGTTGTTGGCGAGCGCATCGTTGGTGTTAAGGAACCTCACGTCGACGACCCGGATGACCGGATCGCCTCCAGCCTGCCCCGCTATCTCCAGGTTGGCGTTGAAATGGATTGGCAGATCGGGTTTCTGCTTCCAGAATGCTTCCACCTGCTGGCTGGGATTCTGAGCATCCAGCGTCCAGGCGCAAGCCGCATAACCGTTGGCGTCGGTGGGCACCTCGACCGTCTGCCCGGTCGCCCCACCGCCTTCCAACGTGCCAAAGCCTGGCTTGACTATATTGAAAATAACTGTCTCGTTCGCCACCGGCCAGGCCCCGTTCGCCAGGCGTACTTCCAGCAACTGGGGGAGCTTCGCTCCAGGCGGGGCTTCCTGCCCGTCGCCCCCGACGTAGTACAGCGCCGCGTTCTGGCACAGCAGGTCGAGCGCATCCTGCACAGTGCTCGCCCCTGCCATGGGGTCACAGCCAGACGAATCATAAGCCACCTGGTCGGCGACGCTCAGGTTGGCGTTGTAGCGCAGGGGCAGGTGCAGGGGATCTCCATTGGCATCCAGCAGCATTGCCTCCACCTGCTGGCTGAGCGTGCTGCCATCCAGCACCCAGCTTACACCCGCCACTCCGTCAGCGCCGGTCATCACGCTGAGATCGGCGCCGGTGTTAGCCCCGGACTGCAGGCTACCGCTGCCAAGAGTGATACGAAAGCGCACCTCCGCACCCTCTACCGGCCACTGACCATTGCTCACACCAGCCTGAAGCGGCTGGGGAAGCTGGTCCCCCGGCATGGCTTCCTGACCATCCCCGCTGATATAGAACAGGTGCACCAGCTCGGTGGCGGGAGGGAACAGCGGGCGGCAGTCTTCCACAATGAAGGTCGTGCCGTCGTAATCGAGAAGCGCCAGGCGGCAGAAGTGGTGCTGGATGCCGGCGGGCGGCTGCGGCAGCGGGTCGCTTCCATCCAGCGGCCATTCGATCCCGCCTGTCTCGGTCAGCTCGGGGTTGCCCAGGATGGTGCGGGCCGGGATCAGCCAGTAGTCACCCGTATGATATGAACCCGTCCCGAATTTGACTTCGATGCCGTCCTCGATGGCGATGAAGCCCTGGTTGCTACCAGGGATCTCCACAGCCAGCGCGCCGGCCGAATCCCAGCGCCGCAGCTTGGGGCTGCGGTTGAGATCGATGCCGGAAACATTCTGGTTGAGGGTGATGATCAGGTCATCACTGTCGATATCGGTGATCTGCGCCAGTGTACCGGGCGTCCCGGTAAGCTCGAGGACGTCATCCAGCACCTCCACCCAATCGCCGACGCCCAGCGCCATATCCTTATCCCGCCCCAGGCTGCGCAGCCGGATGCGGTCGCTCGGCATCCCACCCATGACCTCGACAACCGGGAAGACCAGCGAGCCGTTATCACGCGACCATTTAAAGGTAGCCGCGCCGACTGCCCCTTGGGCATGGATTTCCACCCGGTATAGGTGGTTCTCCAGGCCGCGGTAGCCGGCGGAGGGCGGCACAATGCAGGGATCGGTGCTGGTCGTCTCGGGTTGGGCACGGGCGCTCAGTGAGCCGGTGCTGCCCGCTGTGGCAGCGTCCCATGCCGCCAGGTCCGACATGCAGTTCGGGTCGGTCTCCGCAACCGGCACCACCCTGACCTGCCACACGGTCTGCGCCCGCGTGGTTGTATCCGGGCCGCCCAGGGCTACCTCACGCATCGACGGTCTCTCCAGTGAGGTGAGGTGCCGCTGCCACACATCCAGGTATGCCAGGTATTTGCCGGCGCTGGTGATGGGCTGGGCGCCAGGCAGATCTGGCTGGGCGCTGAAAGGGATGGCATGCTCGTTCTCGCTCAGCAACCCATCCACGTAAAACCGCCCGGAACTGAGGATGAAATCCCCTGCCGCCAACGGTAACAGCCCCATATCTTGCAGCCGGGTGAGCTCTGCGGCTGGCAGTGTGTTCGGGTCGCTGATGATGCCGAAAGCTGCCGCGTGCAGCGGGGCGCCGCACATCCCAACCGCATCGCCCGTCTCGGTCTCGATGCGATGGGCGGTGATCTCGAGCTGCTCATTCCAGTCTGCGTCCAGCTGGACACGACCCTGCTGCATCAGAACACGGCTGTAGTGTTTATCGGATTTGAAGGTCGACCGGGTGAAATCGCCTTTCATGGAAACGCTCCTGTTTGGGTAATCATTATTCATCGGACCGGCCTATGCCGGCTGGTTTAAGTTACGAAAAAGATGCCCGCCTCAAGACCAAAGCGCAGGTACTCTGTCAGGCTCTCCTGCAGGTTGGTCTCACGCTGGGGCTTCATCAGGTGGTAGAAGGCACCCATCTCAGCCCCATTATCCGCTCCAGCAGCAATCTCCCGGGCACAACTCAAGATGAGCTGGGCGTACTCCGGTTCGCCGAAGCGCTCGGAAGTAAATTCGGGTTTGACACGGTTTATGACCAGCGTGCGCTCGTCAGGAGGTAGATCAGCGGCCGAGTCCAACCCCAGTGCTCCGGCACGCGCCTCCAGGGCCAGGTCGGGCTGGCAGCGGAAGCGGCGCGGCGTTTGCGAGCCGTCTGGGCTGAAGCTGTAGCGCACGCAGCCTACCTGCCTGCGCTCTGCTATCACCAGACCGGTGAAGATGCTGCTGCTCGCGTCCAGGCTGCGCAGGTTCAGCGCTCCGAGGACGGTGCAATGGCGGAAGTCGGCTTCCGCGCCGGGGGCATTTATAGCAGCAGCCCCCCCTGCCGGGTCGATGATGCTGTCCACCAGGGTTAGGTCGGGTACGCTCCCCGGAAGTGAGAGCGGGCCGCAAATCGTCCGCTCCAGCGTTATCGCCAGCTGAGCGTTCTGCTGGTCTGGGTTAACTGAAGGATTGACCGCCAACCCGCCCTCCGCCGGGACCAGGCTGCAGTGTGAGATCTGTAAACCGCCCAGGGTGCCCGCAAGCACGGTGAGCGGTCCTTCGATCAGCAGCCCGTCGAGCAGCAGCCCGCCAGGGTTGGCGCTGCTGGCAGGGGCGGTGCCGCGCACGGACAGGCTACCATCCAGGTGCGGGCGCAGCCGGTCTGCGGAGAACATGCCGGTCTGGCGTACCAACACCAGCGAATCGGGGTCGAGCACCTGCGGCCAATCGGCGGCGGCAATCACAAGCTGGCTGCCCTCGGGGATCTGGATGGCGCTGGCGCCGGTCAGGTTCTCGGTGTAGCTGCGGCTGTCCATAACAGTGATCAGCCCAACGGTGCCCGGCGGTTGGGCGTTCCATTCCTGCACCGCCTCCCCAAGGGTGGCGAAGATCTGCCCGGGCAGGGACGCAACCTCCTGGCTGACGCCCGCCTGCCAGTCCACGCCGCCCTTGAGCGAATCCGCTACGAACTGGCTGCGATTGTACGGGCCAGCGCCCACATCCGCGCTCGACCCGTAGGCATAGCTGACGTGCACCGGATCGTGGGTTTCACCTGCCGGGAAGGCAAGCCGTCCCAGTGCCGGGTCAATCGCCGCATCGATAGACAGTGAGACTATGCTCCCATCCGGGGAGATGTAATCCTTACTGCTGGGTGGGTTGCGCCAGTCAGACAAGTCGCAGATCAGGATGCGTTCGGCTGCCACCGGGTCCGGGCTCCCATCCAGGAAGAGGCGCAGCACAGGCTGCTTGGGGTCGAAATAGCGTATCTTGGGCGAGCTGCCATCCACCAACGACTGGCGCAGGGACTCCAGCTCGGCGTAAAGAGGGCGGCGGCGCAGGCGGTCGGTGACGTTGATTTCCTCCGCCAGCTGGGTTATGCGGGTCTCCGTACGCGGCTGGTTGAACAGCGGCTGGTCGATCCCCAGCGGGTCAAAGCTGTAGAAACCCGCTCCCTGCTGGCGTGGGTTGCTGCGCGTCACGGCATAAGCCTGGATGCGCCACAGGTAGATGCCGATATTGGGGATATTGTGCCGCCCTTGCAGGAGCTGTCCTTGCCGTTCGATATCTGCCGTATCGCTGATATGTGCCGTATTTGTAATGTGGCGCACATCGGCCGTATGGGCGGCGGTGTCAAAGGCTGTGTCGACCAATTCCAGTGCAGCCGCAGCCCGCAGGTCTGGCGTGCGCAGGTTGTGGGGACGCAGGTGATTCAGGTGCTGGGTGGTCCCGAGCAGCTCGAAGAACTCCACCACATGCGCATCCCAGCCGGTGACGTCGCGGGCCAGCTGTTCCAGCATCGTGGCGGTGCCTTTGCGCCGCCGGTATGCCAGAGTATTGGCAACATAGGCTCGCAGGCTGAAGGTATCCGCCGACCCGGCATGCAGCCCGCGCACGCCCAGCAGGTCGCCGATATAAGGCACCACCCACTCGGCGCAGGTCTCGATGAACCAATCGGCGTACAGATCATCGATATCGGTCTCCAGCGCCTCCAGTTCGTGCTCGATGACTCCCAGCAGCGCCCGCAGCACTTCTCCTTGTGAAACATCCCGCACGCGGTGAATGCTGGGCAGCAGGTTGTACAGCCTTTCTGTAGTCGCAAGGGTCATACGGGGCTCTCCCTGTTTATTATCCGGGTTGATCTCATAATTCCATGTCCAGCAGCTCGACGCCCAGCGGGTGGAGCAGCAGCAGTTCGGCAGGAGTGAATGTGCCTCCCACCTGGCGAGCGCGGGCGACCGGCAGGATCGGGTTCAGCAGCGCCGGCTCGCCATCCCGGTACAGGCTGTCCAGGTCGGAGGCGGTCACGCCATCTACTCCCTGGATCAGGGTGGTCACCTCTGCCGCCGAGACCGCCTGACCGAAAGCACGCTGATCGAAGCTGAAAGCCTCCAGCAGTGCTGCTTCAATGGCAGTAAAAACATCATCCTTCACGTAGCGCTCATCGACCAGCACCTTGGCAGCGATGCGGAAGTAGACCGGCTGGTAGCCCTGCAGCACAACCGGTAGGTACGGGTCACGTGCTGCGTCGATTGCACCGCGCAGGTTGCTGTACAGCAAGGAGTTGGGGTCGAGTGTATCGCCGCCCGAAGTGGCGGCTGTGATATGGACGATGCTGATCTCACCATCCCAAATGGCAGTCGCCTGAGCCTTGCCAATACCGGAAAAAGCACGTGTGAAGTCTTCAAAATCCTTCAATGAGACGATGCGATCCAGGGTCAGCACAGTGATCGGGGCGTTCCGGCGCGCCTGATCGCGCTGCTCCGGGTCGGCCCCGCCGCTGGCCGGCAGCGGGTTGGTCACCGAGCGCACACCCAGCGGGCGGGTTTGCAGCAAGGTCAGGCTGCCGGCATCCACTTCGCCATCCAATCCAATCCCGCTGCGGTAGGTAGCCTGTATGTTCTCCGCACCGGTTGGCAGGCGCACGCCGCTGCGACCATCGCCAAAGGTGATATGGGTCCTGCCGGGAGCACCACCACTGGTGCCATCATCGATGCTCACAATATAGGTCTGGTCGCGCGAGCCCAGACCGTATAAAGAGCCCGATTCTGCCCACGCCACGCCGTTGACGCGCACCGTCAAAGTGCTCTCGACGCCGCTTGCGGTCGCTGCAGAGACATAGGTCAGGGGTGGTTTTTTTAGCGTGAAGCGCTGGTTGGTTTGCGTGCCATCTCCGCTGCCCAGCACTTCGCTGACCGTTTCCCCATGTGTCGCCGGGGCAACATTGGCATAAATCGTCACTGTGGTACGGTCGAAAAGGTTCTGCAGTGGGTCCTCCAGGCGCAGCACAGTGCGGTCTTGCTCATCAATGGCTTCTGATAGGGTCGCAACCTCGCTGACTGCTTCATCGTCTTCCAGAGGCGCTTCGAGCCTGAAAAACCTGCGCTGCACGAGAACACTCCCGCTAAAACCGTCTCTGTCCACCAGGAACCAGCGTGTGCCGCCACCTTCTTTCACGGCAGGTGCGGTGACGATCAGACTGTCACCGCGCTTGATAATCACGCTGCGCAAACCGTCGCTGGAGCGGAGCGTCAGACGGGTGGCGGCACGCGCCCGCAGGCGCTTGCCGCTGAATATCAGTGTGCGGTCTGCCTGCAAACCCTCCACCCAGCGGTCCAGGCTGATCTCATCTCCGGAGAGCTCGACCGGCAGCGGTTCTTCGGCAACCTCCAGCTCCTCGCTCTCAGCAAGGACGGTGGTCTCCCGTAAGCCAAAATCGGTCAGGTGCTCGGTGCCATCCGGGTGGATGCGAGTTACCTTGGAGACCAGCCCGAAACCGGTGCGGCTGGTCAGGTCGACTTCCTTCGCTTTATAGATCTCCACGTAGTTCGGGCGCACCAGCACCACCCAGCTGCCCGGGGTGACCCTGGGATACGAGGCGTCCAGGTCGATGCGGTTGGCAGCGATCTTGAAATTCGGCCATTCGTCCGTGCCGCCTGGGTACAGCTTCTTGATCTCTGCGTGCAGGTTGTCCCACTCGGCAGCGTTGTGCCCGAACAATGACGCCCGCAGCCGGAAAGCATATACACGCGGGTTCTCCGCCGGCAGCACCGGGCGCTCCCCCAGCCCCTGCGTCCAGGTGATAACCGTGCGGTCCTTGGCCGTATCCACCTGGATGGTCCTGATCAAGCGGTAGTCCCAGCGCTCGCTGCCCGGGTCACGCTCGCGCTCATCACCAACCAGCAGGATGGCATCACCGGGTTCGAGTCCGGTGCTGGTTCCCTTCAGGTAAAGCACCCGCGTGCCGGCTGCCAGGTCCTGCGGCTGGGTCAGGCGCGGTTTCAAGGTGTTCCATTCCTTACGCGCCTCGATCTCTTCGACGGTCTCGAAGGTCTGCGGTTTCTGGTTCTGCGCCGGGATGCTGAGCACGCGCGTCCCGGAGGGGATGTCCGCCACCCCGGGTGCGCCGGAAGCATCTTCAACGGTGAAGACAAGGTACGTACCGGCGGCGACGCCGGGTTTGAGCTGGTAGCCGATCGCATTTGCCAGCTCCATGATCGAGCGCCGCTCGACTGCCGTGCGCAGGAAGCCTTCGTTGGCGATACGCTCCTGGTAGAAGGTCAGTACATCCGCCACACACGCCCAGGCATCCAGCAGGGCAATCGAGGGGTCTGTCGTGCTGCGCGTCGTCAACGAGAGCAGCGGTCGGGCGCCCGCGTTCTGGCCGCGAGGGACCTCCTGGTACGGCAAGCGCGCCAGCATGCGGTGCAGAAATATGCTCTGCGTCCCCAGACGGTAGTTTATCGCCGGAAGTCCGGGGCGGTTGGGCATGCGGACCTGTGTGTCACGCGTTTCGGTGCTCAAATCACAAACCTCCCTCCATGTTCAGCTCGAGCCGGCCATTTTCCGGTTGGCTGGGGTCATTATCCAGCCGGGCGATCTCAAGACGCCCCAGCACGATGCTTCCATCTGCCAGCTCACCGTGGTCCCCCTGACCCCAGCGTTGGAAGCGGGTGGCGTCGACCCATTCCACGCCGGGCAGCTGCATGGCTGCCGCGACCAGTTGGCTCAGGTAGATGGTCTGCCCAAAGGTCAGGTTGTCGGGATGGAAGAAACCGCGCCCTTGCCCGGGCTGGTCGGCATTGCTGAACCTCTCCAGCAGCGCCTGTTTTACGGCGCTGCGGGCATATCCCGGCTTTAAGCAAACCGTCAGGGCAAAGTCCAGCGGTACGTAGCGCGGGGCGTCGATCTCCAGGTCGTGCCCGGCCAGGCGATATTTTTCCAGGAACTGGCGCAGGTCGGCTTCGAAGGCTTCGCTCACTGGTCGTCCCCCTTTGCGATCGACGGTGACGTACACGGTATGCCATGAACCTGTCCAGCGCAGCGTGGCGACCGCTTTCTGCACGTCCGGGTGGCGTTGGCTGACTTCAGCATAGTCCGCCTCAGTGACGGCACGCTCCTGGGTGCGGAAGGCGTGCGGGGCATACAGGCGCACCTGTTCGGTCCCTTCAGGCTCGGTACCGCCTACGGCTGCCAGTGGGTTGCGGGTGCCGGTGATGCGGCTGTCGGCAGTCACCACGTGATAGAGCGCGTTGGCACCAATATTACCTCTCCCGCCGACCCCGATGCGGTAAGCAGGCTGCAGGCGGGCACCGCCCGACGGCTTGCGTCCATGCACATTATCCCCAAAACGCAGCCTGGCGCTGCCGTCGTTATCGATCTCCACCACGAACTCGGCCGCAAAGCGGTCGCTGCCCAGCAGATCGCGCTGTGCCCGCCATGTCTCGCTGCCCTGCAGCAGCTCGACGGCAGGCAGCGCGCTACGCGGGTCCTGGCTGAGCGCGTCCATAGCAGGGCGGCTGATGTAAAGCTCGTGGTCATATGGCACGCGCTGGGTGATCCCCGAGCGGGTCAGCGTGGGGTGATAGGCAGCCTCCATGGGCACCATGTCCGGGTCAAGCAGCTCGTCCTGGATGGTACGCCCGTGGTCGGCGAGCAGGATATTGCCACGCGCCAGGCTGAGGTCCGTGAAGAACGCCGTGCCGCTGCGGCTCGAAAGGCACAGCGAGAAAGCCAGCGCATCCTCTACGTGCCACTCGATCTCCGTAACCGCGAGCGGGCTGTTGTTGGGTGGGTTGAGGAACTGACCTCCCAGCGGGTCGCTGGTGGGGGTCACTCTGGTCAGGCGCACAGCCTGGCGGTGAGCGGGGTCAGCATCGGCGGGCAGGCCGCTGTGCGGGCCGCCGACTTCCTCGAAGACCAGCACATCGCCCGCCTTCAGATTTCCCAGGTCTCCTATCAATGTAGCGCGGGTTGCACCCCTGGGTAGGCTGCAATCTGCATCGCCCCAGGTGTAGAATTTGACCTCGTTATGTGCCGAGTACAGATGGGCGGCATGCAGGGTTTCGAAGACCTCAGGTTTTTGGATCATGGCCTGGGTAAATGCCTGCGAAGCCGGGTCGAGGCGCTTCTCGAACCCCTGGACACGGGTCAGCAGCGGCGTACCTGCAGGCAGGATCACATTGTCCTGGTTCACCTGTACCTGCACCCAGGCGCGCGCATTACAGCCATCGTGCATCGGATAATCGAGCAGTCGGGCATGGCGGCGCACCGAGAGGCGTTTGCGAGCCGTCCCAAGATACGCTTCGCTGGCGACGGCGTCCTGATAATAGCTGAGCTGGTCGGCAGCGTACGCCAGTGTCTCGACCAGGGCAACGCCAACATCGGCAGGGTTGCGCTCCACCCAGTCTGGCAGGATGACCGCCAGCCTGTCGAGCATCAGGCGGCGGAAGCTGGCATAGTCTTTGGAAAGGTAGTCCAGCACCGGCTCTGGTAGTGGCTCGGCTTCTGGCTCCTCATCGGGCAGGCAGTCGAAATCCGAAGGGCAGTCCAGCTTGAAGTTGAATTCCACCTCCACTAGCTGCGGGTCGAAACCATCGGGAGCCACCTCACTGCCTGAAGAGGCGACCATACGCAGACGGTAGTCCGAGAAATCACCCGCGGCGTTCACCTGCAAAGTGAGCACCTTATCCGCGGTAAGCACCGGCTCCAGGACGCGGATATGGGTCACCCGTACACCCCCCTCAATCACGAAATTATGCCGGGTCAGCTCCACGGCAGGCGCCGGCGGCACCGCACCGGGCTGTCCTGGCAAGGGGTGCAGGAAATGGATCACCAGCGTCTTCTGGTCACCCGGGTCGACCTCCAGGTAATCGATGCCGTTGAGCACGGGAGGCAACAGATCGCGTACGATCGCGCGGCGGCGCTCGTTCTTGCACAAGTATTGGGTGGTCATTCTGTCAAACCTCTCGCCGGAACTGGGCTGTGCGCTGTGTCTGGTCGCGCCGGATGGTGTACACGACGCTGACTTCTAGGGTCGAATCGACGCTCCTGACTTCCAGCGCGTTGACCAAGATCAGGTCGCCCAGCCATTGCTGCAAGGAGCCCTGCACCAGGAATTGGGTAGCAGCAGCCAGCTCTGCGCTGTTGGGATCGAAGACCATCTGCAGCAGACCGCTGCCGAAGGTAGGGCGGTTGACGCGCTCGCCAGGGGCGGTGAACAGCACCTGTTCGATCAGGTCGCGGATATGCTCGTCCTGGTCGGTCGTGGCAGTGCGGCCGCGCGAGTCGAGATGAAACGGGTAATCAATCTGCATGGCTGGTCACATACCTTTCACACGAAACTGGGTCATCACCACGGTCAAAGGGGTACCGGGAGGCATGGCAATCGCCTGGCTGTCCTGAAGCAATACAGGCACACCCCCAGCGCGTACGCGCGTGGCGCCCGTCACCCAGGTTGCAGTAACGCATGGCGGGATGGGCGGGGGTACTAACGGGCACCCGGCGACGACATAGGGCGCAGACTGGGTCACCACTGGCTGCCCACCAACCATCACCCTCGGAAAAGGCACAGTTGGCTGGGCCTGACCGCCGTGTGAGCACAGCACTGTGGCACCGACGTGCAGCAGGTAGCCGGGCATCACATCACCTCCAGGGCGCCGTTATTGATCGACACCGAGATCGGGCTGAGCTTGACCGAGGCAGCGCCATTGGTCAGCTCGATTCCAGTGGGGCCAATCTTAACTGTGGAAGGCGTGGCCTCGATCTGGATGCCGCTGACATCGAAGGTCATTTTGAGCGGCACCGCCACGACCGGCGGGCTGACTTCTATGGTAAGACCGCCCGCGCCGGGGATGTCGTTGATCGTCAGGGTGATCCCATCGGTCTTGAAGACCTTCATCTGCGGGATTGCAGGCTGGGCAGGGGCTTCGCCAACGCCCCAGAAACCTCCGCTCCAGATCGGGTAATCCGGGTCGCCGCTTTCGAATTCGACCCATACATTAGCCCCGGTGGGCGGGATGGCGAAAAATCCCACCCCGGAACCGGCGTAGGGAGCGCAAGGCATCGCCCAGCTCAGACCCCCATCGCCAAGCACTGCCGGCACGCTGACCTGAACACGTCCCATCATCATTGGGTCGATATTGTTTTCCACTTTGCCGCGGTATTTACCGAAGAATTGTCCCGGCATTAATACACTCCTTATTACGGTCTTACAACCGGCGTGTTCGTGCCGACGCCCTCGCGGGTGACGGTGAAGCTCTGCCGGTATTCACCCGGGCGGATATTGTGGGTAACGCGCTTGACATAATAAAACCCATCGTAAGTGAAGCCCACGCCACGCAGCCCGACCAGCCCGCGCGCCTGCAGCAGGTCGCCGTAGCGTGCTGCATCCAGCTCGCCGCTGGCAGTGACTACATCATCGGTCGAGGCATCCGTCTCACCTTGGGCGCGCGAGAAGGCCTGCAGGGTGTTCAACCCGCTGCCCTGGAAGCGCCGGGTGCGCACGTTGGGCTGGTTGACCAGCACGGATGGCTGGCTGGAGAGCGGCACGCGCGTGCTGGCAAAGGTCTGCACCGGCATCTGCTGGTTGGTCGTGCGATCCTGCACCTGCCCCTCTACCAGGGTGGGCGCCAGAGCATTGTTCTGGAACGAGAGGTTGTTGACATTGGTTTCGGGACCCAAATTGACGCTCAGAGCTTTCTGCGGCAGCCCCAGGCGCACCGGCGGTCCCCAGTATGCGGTATTGGTGAACGGCGCCGGACCGGGGCTGACGTAGAACACATAACCGTGCCGGGTTGCCATCTCCTGCAGGTAGCCCAGGTCGGTTGCTCGCTGCACGGGGATGCGCTCGATGGGGATGGGCGGGTCGATGACCAGCGGCGGGATCACCATCGGGAGCAAGCCGTATTGAGCATAGGTCAGGATGATCTTGTTGGCGATGATAGTCTCATCCTGAGCAGGGTGCTCGACATTCTTCTCCTTCAGGTCCATCATCACACTGACATCTTCGCCGGTGACGGTCAGGGTGCCAGAGCCGGGCTCGACCCCCGGGTTGAGCTGTTGGTGGGTGATGATGCCATCCATTAGCACCCTGGGTATGACGCCGAAGGTCACGATCAAGATCACCCGGTTGAACGGTCGTAGCAGCGGCAGGCTGAGCAGCGGGTAATCGACCAGCCCTGCGGGACCGGAGCGCCCGGCAGAAAATGTGAGCTGGAAACCGGAGCGCCCTTGGTCGCTGTGGGTGACCTCCACGCTTTGCAGTGCCTCCGTGTATGGCAGCGGCGCGGGCACAGCGATGGTCGGTCCGATCAGCAAGGTGAGGTGGGTGCCAAGAAACATAAAGATTGTCCTGTGCTACGCCTGTGGGATCGGCACGCGCAGCGGTGTCCCCGGTACATCGGTGAGGTCATGGGGGTTCATGGCGTTGTTGGCGTCACACACCAGCCAGAAGCCCTCCGGGTCGCCCAGCGTGCGGGCAGTGATCAGGTCCATCCGGTCACCCTCTGCGACGCGGATCTCGACCAGGGTCGGCATCGCTTCGCCATCCGGCAGGAAGCGCCGTCTCTTATAAGTGATCTCCGTCCCATCGGCTGCCACGTAAGCGGCTGTCTCCAGGTTGTAGTAGCGGCTGTTCGGTTCAAACATAATGTTTCATCCTTGATTTAGGATTAATAGCATCGGCGGTCCGTCGCTTGCGACACGTTGCTTGCAACGCAGCGGTCAGCCGTCTGCCGTCAGCGGTCGGCGGTCGGCTACAAGCTAACACTCCCACCCGCCACACCGCCCAGGCTGCCGACGCTGCCTATCACTGCCATGGTCTCCTTGACCACCTGGTGAGCCAGAAAGAGGGCGTAGCCGGGGTGCAGGACGGAAAAATCGCTGGTGCTCAGCACGCGCAGCTCGAGTGATACTTTGGCGTGGATCGGGTTGAGCGAAGGGTCGTGCAGCTCCTCGGTAATGGAGAAGCTGGACAGGCGCACCGGCAGCACCCGCTTCGGTCCCCAGATGAACAGGGTAAACGGCGCTTCAGGCGGGATGACCTCGATGGTGCCGGTCGCCAGCAGGACCGTGTTGGCGATCGTCAGGGCACTCTTGGGATACAGCAGCATCTCCAGTGCGGATAGCTGCGGGTAGATGCCCATACTCGATGCGACCCCATCCGCTTTCTCGAGCTGGTCGGTGGCATCGACTTCGACATCCAGCTTGATCGTCTCCACCGGCGGACCCTTCAACCGCAGGGCTTCGGAACGATCGCCCTCGCCCCCTCCGGCGGTCTGCGCCTGAAGTGTGCGGGTCAGTGTCTCCGGGTTGTACTGGAAGATGATAACGCTCGCCAGCGGGTTGAAGATATCCATGCCGACGATGGCGCCTTTGCTCAAACGGGGTGAACCTGGGAAAGTAGTCATATATCTATCCTAGAACGGTATTGTGACCGTGCCGCCAATGTAACCCGGCTCGCGCTTGCTCGGGTCGCTTTCGCCACCGAGGGGTCCTTTGGCGCCGAATTCGAACTTGACGGTGGGCACTTTCTTACAGCCACTCTTGGATTTGTCCACCGCGTCGTACATCTCACCTAGCGCACCGCCGATATCTGCCAATTTCATCAGCTTCTTCTCCGAATCGGATTCTGCTTTGTACTCTTGCATCGCTTTCTTCAGGTCCTCACCGGCTTTGTTGATCTTCGCCTTCAACCCTTCCGGATTGGCAGCACTGCAAACCGTTTTGGTCATCTCAATTTGCAGACCGGCTGACCCCGTCGCACCCTTCTCCTTACCGTAAGACACACCCGCCTTCAGAGAAACGCGGACGTATCTTGTGCCGTCCAGCGTAATGGAAAGCGAAAAGGTACCGGATGTTTCGGCTTTCAGATCAACCACTAGGTTTTTCCCAGCGCTGATCGGGATCGGCAGCTTCAAGGCAGCCGATTTCGGCAGATCGATCGTTACTGGACCGAACTTCAAGGTAAGCAGGTCGCTCAGACCTGGCAGCCCCGACTTAGGCGGGGAAGGGGTAGTCTTTCCCGGTACAGCCGGTAGGGTCGGTCCCAGGATCAGCGGGGCAGCCGGCCGCGCCTTGAACACATTGACCGTGATCTGCCCGCGGGCAGAAGTAGAATAGCCGGTCGGTGGGCTGATGTCCATCTGGGTTCGGGGCACGCCTAAGGACTGCAGCACGTCGCGCGCCGATGTCAGACGCCCTACCAACCGTTTACGCTCGGCGGATTCTTTGGCGCTGCTGTTCTTCGCGTCCGATGTCAAGTATGCCGAGAGCTCGACCCTGGCGCCTGGGTTGGCTGCCTGAAGCGATTTGAAAGCTTCAGCCAGGCGTATAAGTTTCGGATTTTTTACGGAAAGTGATTCACCCGCTCCCAACTCAACACTCTCACTGGGCAGGTCGAAGGACCCGAACCCCGGCAGACCAAGACCAGGCAACAAGCCGGGTCCTTCGGCTCGCATAAGAGTCTGTCGCTGCACCCGTGCACCGGGAGCGCCCAAGCCACCCGGCGAGGTTGAAGCCTGCTGTGCCTGGCGCTCGAGCGGGTCGTCTACTGCACCGATAGTGATCTCTTGGGGCAGTCCCGCTCCGAACGACTCTTGCTGCACAATATGCGCCAATTCATGGCCGATCAGCCGCTGTCCGGCATCTGTCATCGGCATGTACTGTCCCGTTCCAAAGACAATATCCTTCCCCACCGTGTATGCCAGGGCACCAACTGCCTGCGCCAACTCGGCTGCTCGCGCGCTGCTGTGCACCCGCACCCCGCTGAAATCACGTCCGAAGCGCGGTTCCATGAAGCGGCGCATGGTCGGGTCCAGCGGCTGACCGGGAGCCCGCAGCACCTCGTGCACGATAGGCGGGGCAAACTGGCCCTCACCCCTATCCCCTGCGATGCTTACGGTCCTTCGGATCGACATCGACCCTTGCAGGGAGAGTGGTGAACGCTGGAGATCCGCCTGTTTTTTCTTGCAGCCCACACATTCGCCAGCCTGGCTGTGCTGCCCGCATGCACAGGCGCGCTGCAAGACAATGCCGCGGGCAGGTACGGCTGGTTTAGAAAGCTGTGCGGTGGAGTGCTCGTTCATAATAATAGATGCTCAATTCTTGGCAGAACGGGTCAAACCCAGATGCCTCGCCTTTGGATCGTCGTCTTACTGCTCATACCTGAAACCAATAATCTCGCCTGTTTCGGCGGAGATAACATAGTGCGGTCCACCTCCATCGATATTCTCATCTGCAAATTCATAATCGACGTACCATTTATCCTCTTCCAGCCGCGCCTCAACCTTATACACAGACAGGTCTCTATACACCTGGCCGGCATACCTTTGCGCAATCTTCAAGGCCGCGATCTTATCGATCATGGCGTTAAGCATCCCTTCACTTGCTCACCACTCAAGATGGTAGCCGCATTATTCATCATCATGCTCTCCAGTAACTCGCGCCTGCGGTGCCAGGCCTCCCGCTGCTCCAGGGGCTAACCGACTGCCTGCCAGATGCAGCCTTCTGTTCGGACCGGTGAAGAGATCTCGAGTATTAGCAACGGCAGGGAAAGCACCCCGGATCAAGTTTGGTATTCCACGAGCGTTCGCATTCCTGGTGTCAGCCCCGCTGGGGGTTACAGCACCCCAGCAGGCTCCAACATTGGGATGCGTGTGGAATGTAGCCACCATGACCGAATCTACAATCGTAGGAGCACCTACATTGACATTGATCCCAGCCTGCCCACCGGCAGCCGCCCTCCTGGTGGACAGGTCAGCCGTCAGCAGATTTAGGTACACCCATCCGCCTTCTTCGTGCGCCGCCGGAGCCGGCGCGCCGGGTACAGGGTTGCATGTCGCAGCCAATGGGGATCCTGGGGTGGGTGTAACCCATCTGGTTATTCCTGGAGTGGATGCTGTCCAGGCGGCACCCATCGTCCCACGGACGGTTCGATCCCTTAACAAATCATTTCCGGATGGTATTTGTCTGCCCAACAGCTCGACACATCGTGCCCAGTTGTTCCAGGATAATTTGCCGCGTAAATCTCTCAGCAGCTGCTGGTCTAGCAGTGCAACATGCTGCTGAACCATGGTGGCAGCCTGTATCGCGGTTTTATAGTCGGCGTATGTGCGATTATCGGCAGTGATGAGCGTTCGGATCGAAGTTACCAGGTTGAACTCTGGTGCAAGCTTACCCAATCTGCCCGGGCCAAGGTAATCAGCCGAGGCGACGATCTCTCTCGCCAGCCTGTCCGCAGTATCATGTCCAAGCCTTCCATCAGGGGTTAATCCAAACTCCGCCTGATATCTCACCACCGCGTTGACAAAATCCTCATCGATCACTGCAGGGGTATGGCTGATGCCTAAAATATCCCGCAGCAGCTCGATCTCGGCGACATCCGTGTGCCTGGCCTGGTTAAATGCGATGGCATCCTGGATCTGCTGAGCAGTTAAGACCGGCACCGGTCTGCCGGGAGTTGTCGGTTCAACAGCAAAATCTGCCTGGACCATCCGGGGTGATGCCCCTTGCTGGATGGTATGGGTCAATTCATGAGCCAGCAATTCCATACCTCTCGAGCTGCCCGGGTCGTACTCTCCCTGACCGAAGAATATCTCCTGACCGATGGTAAAGGCATGCGCGTTCAGGCTTTGGTTGAGCCTCACCGCGGTCGAATCTTTGTGAACTTGCACTTGGGTGAAATCATGACCGAAGCGCGGTTCCATAAAGCCGCGCACAGTCCCGTCCAGCGGCTGGCGGGTTGAGCCCAGAATATCGCGTGAGATGTCCACGCCGCCAGGCTCCATGCCTGCTTCGTTGACGACTTGCTGCTGCACCAGCGACCCGGACCGGAAATACCCCCTGCCAACTTCCCTGTCTGGGGATTCCCGGCGTTGGGGACCAGGTTCCGGCATCTTCAATACTTGCTCTGCCACCCGGTCGGCTTCCTGCTCGTAGACATCTCCGGGCCGGTTGACCACCAGCCTTGCCTGGAGAGGATATGATGTACCTGTGTAAGCCCGTACCTGGGTAAAGTCCCGCCTGATTTCCAACCCTTCATATGAGTTAATCGTAGGAATCTCGGTAATACCCTGAGAGATGTGCCTCCCCTCACCTCTGCCGCCTCTCCCCTGCAGGGATAGAGGGAAACGCTGCAAATCCGACTGCTTCTTCTTACAGCCTTCGCAGACGCCGCCAGCCTGGCTGTGCTGCCCGCAGGCGCAGGCGCGCTGGAGCAGCCTGCCAGAATTGAGAGCTGACCTCTCCACTTGAGTATTTATGGGGATTTGCGCCTTTTGGTTCTCCACAATCACGACTCCCTCAACTGCAGCCCAGGCGGCAGTCGAAATGGTCATTCGGCGATGTGCCGCGCACCAGTCCAAGACCAGGCAGTGCGTTGATCCGGGCAATAAAAGCATCCCCCACCGGGCGGCGGTTCAAAACATCTTGCAGCCAAATCTTGAATTTCATCACGTTGCAGGGGATGCCCTTAACGCGCACGTCATAGAACATTGCAATGCTATCGAAGGCGCTGTCCTGCTCTCCACTGGCTGCTGAGACATAATAACTGAACATCGGTCCGAAATCTTCTGCGAAGCGCCAACTGCAGGCAGTGCTGTCAATTTCCCACATCTCCAGGAAAAAATGTGAAAACAATCCTACGTAGATATCTAATTCTTCACCTGCAGTTGCCCCGTGGGGCGTACCGGTAGCAAACTGGATCAGGAAGTCGCCAGCATGCTCGTTCTCATGATCGAACGCCATGCGGGTGAACTGCGGTCCAATCGGGTTGAGCGCATTTGGACCCAGGATGATGTAAATGTCAATTTCGTCCGGGGCGGGTTGGCGGAAATCCGTCTGACCGTACTGGCTGGCGTTACGGGTCTTGGCATTCAACCGGGCATCGAAATTCACCTGCAGGTCGCTGAGCGTGTTCCACTCCACATACTGACCGGCGCGGATGGCTGCACCTACCGAGGCGGCGGTGTTTGTCTTTTCCTGTACAGTAACATTAGGATAGAGAGCTTCGTCGATCATATCCGTCATACACTGATATTTAGCAGTGCCATTCGCCATCGCTTTGACATTATTCACCCGCTCACTCCAATCCAGGCCGGCCCAGGCCGGATCGCATTGCCGCGCCAGGACCGGCGACATGGAGTTGGTTAGTGCACCATGAGACGAAGAGACAACTTCGCTTGCCTGAGCAGCCTCTCGCTCCAACGGGTGGTTTGCCGGTGCAATGGGCAGCGCTGCGGAAGGGGCAGCCGCTCCTCCTTGCTGGACGACGTGCCCCAGCTCGTGGGCGAGCAATTGGCGTCCCCTTTGGTTATACGGTTGATAATGCCCTTCAGCGAAGACGACCTGTGAACCGACCGTATAGGCAAGCGCACCAACCGAGCGGGCAGATGATGCCGCTTTTGCATCCGTATGCACGCGCACCTGGCTGAAGTCGCGCTGGAAGTGATTCTCCATGAACTGGCACGTATCTGTGGCCAGCGGCTGGCCTGAGGAGCGCAGCACCTCGTGGACGATGGGCGGGGCAAAACCACCATCACCCCTAGCCCCTCTCCCTTGAAGGGAGAGGGGAAGGCGCTGCAATACGGTCGAGCCTGTTTTGGTTTGCGCAAAAGTGTGCCAGCTCACCGGCTCATACCTCCATAGACAGCCTGGGCGATCTGAACACCCAACTGGACCGGGTCCGGTGCCGCATCCACGGCAGGCAGGTTGATCTCACCTGCGGACAGACGCGGCTGCACGCCTCCCTCTGCCCACTGCGTAGCGAGACCGCCCTCGTACAGCAGGCGCATCAGCTCGCCCTCCACCGCAGCGCGCAGCAGAGCGCGCTGCCCTCTGGGGAGATCGATGCCGTGCAAGACCAGCTGTTCAATAGAGATATCGATATCCATATAATTTCGTCCGCTAACGGTAATCGGCCTCGATGACCGGCTTATCCAGCTTGCGGAACTCGGCCTTTACAGCCTCGAAGACCAGCGACATGGTCACCGTTGAGTTTGCCTGAGCGGCAAGGAAGGCGGCATTCAAAGCCGCGTTATGGATGCTGCCGCCGGTCAGGTGCAAGCGCGCCAGCCGGTCATAATCCAAGTCTTCGACAGGCGTCTCGGGAGGGAAGATGCGCTCCCAGATCAACCTGCGCTCAGGCATACCGGGAAAAGGGAAGCTCACCACGAAACGCAGCCGCCGCATGAATGCCTGATCGAGGGCATTCTTCATATTGGTCGCCAGGATCGCCAGCCCACGGTAGGCCTCCATGCGCTGCAGCAGGTAGTTGATCTCGATATTGGCGTAGCGGTCGTGGCTGTCTTTTACCTCGCTGCGCTTGCCAAACAGCGCATCGGCCTCATCGAAGAACAGGATCGCTCCGCCATCCTCGGCTGCATCGAACAATTTGCGCAAATTCTTCTCCGTCTCACCAATGTACTTGCTGACCACCGAAGAAAGGTCAATGCGGTACAGGTCGAGCTGTAGGTTGTTGGCGATCACCTCGGCTGCCATCGTCTTACCGGTGCCGCTCTCTCCGGCAAACAGGGCGCTGATGCCCAGGCCGCGGTTCATCTTCTGGCGGAAGCCCCACTCATCGTACACCCGGCTGCGCTGCGCCACCTGGTCTGCGATCTGGCGCAGGGTGCGCTCTTCGGTCTCCGGCAGAACGATATCCTGCCATGTTGCCCGGGCATCGATGCGCTGCGCCAGCATCTCCATGCGCGGGCGGCTGCGCGCCAGGCTCGCCTGCCAGACCCGGCTGTGAAGGTCATCCTGGTTTGAAGAGAGCGCCGCGCGTGCCAGGTCGTGGATTGTCGGCAGGTTGAGGTTGAACTGCCCGGCGAGCAGGGCGGGTGTCCTGCCGTTCGTGCTCGTCTCGCCAGCGAATGCCTCCCCCCAGGCGGACTTCTGCTCAGCAGGCGTCGGTCGCTGTACATCCAGCAAGATGCTCTCCCGGAGCGAGCCGGACCACGGTTCACGCGAAGCCAGGAAGATCAGGCCGCTGCTCTGCGAGATGAAACGCTGCAGCGCCTGCACCTGCCCCTCATGCGAGCCGGCCTCCGGCAGGTCGTGGGCATCGATATACAAGGCGACCGGCAGCAGCAGGCTCTCACGTCCCCACAGGCGGGTGAAATTTTCGGCCTCCCCAAGCTGCGCCGGGAAGAGGCCAGCTTCCAGGCGATAAACCCGCAAACCCAGTGCCTGTGCAGTATGCCGGGCAACCAGCTCTTTGCTCAATCGGTCGCTGCCGGGCAGCTGGATAACGGACACTGCCTGGGTGAGGTCTGCCTGCTGGAGGTCTGTCAATGCCTGGTCGAACGCCATATGCTGGGATGGAGGCAGCCCGTCTTCCAGCCCCACAGCCTCCAGCAGAGTCAGCATCGGCACCAAACGGTCATCAAGATAATTCAGCCCCTTCAAATAGCTGACGATGCGCTCATCGGCGCGCAGGGCTGCCGCCATGAGCGGTACGCCCGCCGCCTGGTTGACTTCCAGCAGCTGCCAGTAGCGCAGCGGGCGACCCGGGGTCAGCGCATCCCAGGTTGGTGAGTTCGAACAGCGCCATCGCCAGGGCAAATGTCGGGTATGCGCGGTTGAGGTCTCCCTGGGCACGGGCGCACAGTGTAGGAATTCGAGTGTCGTATTCCATGGCGGCGCACAGCAGCAGTATCTCCTGCTCGAAGCGGGAAAGCCCCAGCTGTCCAGCCAGCAAATGCATGGCGGGAGGCGGGCTGGCCTGCTCGGTCGCCAGGAGAATATCTTCTGCTCGATCTACCCGTGGCGCTCCATCCTCGTCCTCCGGCGCGCCTGCCAGCCGTTCCAGGCGCAGATGCAGCCAGCCCAGCGCGGCGGATAAATACGCACTGTTATTGGATTCCCAATTGTGCAGCTCGTCCATTAAGTAATGGTCACTTTCTGGTTGCTGGCGAACTCCAATCCGGTCGGAGTGCGAGTGAACGGCAGGCTGTCCACACCATCCACACGCAGGCGCACTACGTATTCACCTGCGCTTGCGCCCGCGGCCAGGAAAGTGAGCGTGGTTGGGTCGGGCGGGTCGGCTAAACCTGGAGGCGGGTTGTTGATTGTTTGCGGCTCGAGCTGCCGGTCGCCGAACAGCAGGCGCACGTTCGCCTCCGGCAGCAGTCTGGGAGTGCAAGTGACGGTCAGCGTCACGTCCCCGGCTGGAGCTGTGATCGGGCTGATCGCGATCGTAGGTGCCAGGGCAAAAGCCTGGCTGTTGCTCGTCCAGGCCGGCACGCCCGGGCGGACCATAACCAGCTCCAGGCTGTAAAAGCCCGGCATCCAGTCGAGCATGGCATTGGAATCCTCGAGGACCGCGGGGATGTGCACGGAGATTTGCGTTCCCGTACCACCTTCGAGAGGGGCGAGTTCCTTGACAGCATCCAGCCTCGGATGTGTAAAGCGGGCGGTAATTCCTGGCAGATCCAGGTTGTGTCCGGTCAGGCTCAGGTCCTCACCCAGGCGCACACCGGGCTGCGGCGTGGGCGGACGCACGTCGCTCAGACTCGGGGAAGCAAACGGGAATACCAGCGGACCAACATCCCCCTCGCCGCGGCTCAAGACCGGCAGGGCGGAACGCGTGGGACGCCTGCTCTCGATCAGGACCACCGCTGCCTGGTAGGCTGCCGAGATGCGGTACTGGCTCTGGAAAGCCGACCACAGCTTGGATGTCTCGTCCAATGACAGCGGCTGCAGGGAGAGACGCACGCGCTCGAACTGGTTGTTCAGGTCACTCTGCGGCAGAGCCGCTTCGATCTCATCCGGGCTGAGCAGCGGGTGGTCGTTCAGCAGGCTCATGGCATGTCCGAGAGCCTGGTGACCGCGGTTGTCGTCGTCGTTCTCACCATACGCGGTGATCAGGTAGTATAAATTCAGCGCCAGCGGCGGCGGAGAGACCTCCCCCGACCGCACCTGGAAAGGCATATCCTGGTTGCGCCAGGTGTAGTTTGGCTCGACCTGGTACATGAAGATATTGATCTGGTTGCCGCTGATCCCATTACGGGCTTTATCGAGCGGGCGCGCTGTGACAGTGGTGCCCGGGATAGCGGCATTGATGCCCTCGAATAGGATGCGGATAAGGGTCTCGGTGACGGCGGCAATCGCCAGCGGGTTGCTCATCGCTCGCCTCCATTGCGCTGCTCGAGATATTCCTGCAGGCTTAGAGCGGGTGCCGGTCTGGGTGCCCTGGGCTGGGGCGCCGGCACCGGGGGAGGTGGTGTCGCGCGCACCTCGATGCGCCCGATCGTCACCCGGATGACCGGCTGGGGTTGGGGCTTATCTTGGAAGGAGACCTCGGCTATCGACGGGAGCGTGGGTGAACGGGTGGGGAGTTCGTCCCCACCGGCTTCGGCTGCTTCCGGGAGGCTGGGGTCAGGTCCGCGCCGCGGGCGGTCTGTTTCCCCTGCGTGGGGTTCTCTGGCATCACGTGCGGCAGTCTGCGACCGGGTATCCTCAAGGGGGAAGTCAGCGGTTTCCCGCCGCACGGGCTGAGGGATGGGCTGTTCCGATCGTTGACGCTCGGAGCTGGTAGCAGTCATCTCGGCACTGGCAGATACGCCCGTAGGGGCGTCGCCTTCATCGCGTTTGGGCTGGGTTGCATGGCGCGGTTGCACGCGCGACACTCCTTCTGGTACTTCCTCAGCAGCGGTCGTGAGGTGAGTGAGGGCTTCCACAGGATCCGCAGCTGGCAGCGTGATGTGCGGAGCAGGCTCGCCGCTCTCCCTGCCGCGCAGATCATCTGATGCGGCGGAGGGCATGCGGTCTTCCCCGGAGGGCGCAGGGACGGCTTCGACCGGTGATAAATCGACAACCGATCTGGATGCCGGTGGCAGCTGTGGAGAAGATTCGCCCTCATTAGATGCCCTGCTCCTGGGCAGCGTATCCGGCTCTCTAGGAGGTGTACCTTCCAACCCCTGCGCTTCTTCAAACTCTCCAAGCATGAGTGGAGGGCTGGAAAAGCGTGGGGCGATCAGGGGTTGGACAACTGCCTCACTGCCCAGTGTGCGTTGCACCAGTCGCTGCAGGTATCCGCTCATCCGAGCACCATTTCCAGATATGCCTGACGGCGGGCGGCGGTCATGTTCAAGATATACTCCTCACTCCAACCATAGGCACTTGCCAGGATGTGAACATCCTGCAGCAACCGTTTCGCCAGGGCTGCGATCTCTCTCCAGAAGAATGTGCTGATGTCGAAGATCGCCTGCCAGTGGTGATCGCAGTGCGGGCAGCTCAGGTCGAGCAGGATGTCCCCCTGCGGGTCCGCTTGTGCGATGCGCTCCCCCAGCCATGCGAGCACATCGGAGGGCAGGTTAATTGGATCGACCCGAGCGTCACCGAGATGCGCTTCGAGCACGCAGCGGCTTAGCAGCCTGCTCTGGGCATCATCCACGCTTGGGGCATTGACAATGGCTGCCAGGTCATCCGAATCCGGCAGGCGGTAAGTCAAGCGGTAGTCTCCGAACTCTCCCGAGACCGAGGTCTGCCGGTCGATCGCACCCGCCAGGGAGTCGCTGCCCGCCAGGGGCCCCAGGTCAGGATATCCGGAAAGACGGATATCCGCTGCATCGAACCTCATCTCGACCTGCTGCGAGCACTGTGGGCATCGAGCGCTGCTTTCCAGGCGCGAACCGAGCGTGATCTCCCGCAGGAACAGCAGCAACGCATCCCGCTGACCGATGGGCAGACCTGCCAGGCGGCCGCGCGGCACCCCGGTGCTCAGCCCCAGCAGCGTGAGCATCCGCTCGACCGCATGCTGCCGCTGGCCTAACTCCCAGGCGCGCAGAACATCCGTCGCGGAAAGAGAGCGCATTGGTCCAGGCATCATCCCAGCTGCCATTTCCCCTGCTCTAATATCTACGATCAGCTTATGCCGGCTCTACGAAGCTCGGTTCGGTTGGCTCGCCGACCTCGTAATCACGCTCCCAGCCCTCATTCTCCAGCTTGAGGGTCTGGATCGCCACGGCATTGGCGTTGGCGTCCAGATCAGAGAGCGACTGGAACTCAGATACCCAACAGCGGTAAACCTTATACGCCAGGGCAAGCTGTCCGGCTTCGTTGTAAACTTCGATGATGATGTCCTTGCGGAAATCCTTGAGCGATACTTCTGCCCCCAGACCAGAACCGTAGTTCCAGACCTTGTTAGCCCATTTTTCGAACTCCGGGTCGTGGGTGACGCCACGCTCGAGGGTGATCGCCTCGTACTCGGTGCGCCCGGGCGACTTGCGGCTTGAGCTTGGGTCGCCGCCTTCACGATGGGTGACGACTTCGGTTGTGCGCTTGAGGGCGCCGACTTTGCTCACGCCCGCTACATAGCGACCATCCCATTTTACGCGGAACTTGAAATTCTTATACGGGTCGAACCGGTGCGTGTTTACGCTGAACTGAGCCATAATATCCTCCTGTCAGGTGTAGCCCTGTGGGCTGTATCTGCTGATGAACGCGGGATCAGGTCTGGTCCTGGCCTGCCATTTGCTGCAGCTTGATCACCACGAATTCGGCCGGTTTGAGCGGTGCGAAACCGACCAGTATGTTGACTACACCACGGTTGATATCATCCTGGGTGGTGGTCTCTTTATCGCACTTCACGAAGTAGGCTTCACGTGGTGTGCTGCCCTGGAATGCCCCCTGGCGGAACAGACCCTGCATGAATGCGCCGATATTCAGGCGGATCTGCGCCCACAGCGGCTCATCATTGGGCTCGAATACCACCCATTGGGTGCCCCTATACAGGCTCTCCTCGATAAACAAAGCCATACGCCGTACAGGGATATACTTCCACTCCGAAGCCAGCCGGTCGTTTCCTTGCAGCGTGCGGGAACCCCACACAACTCGCCCGGCAGCCGGCATGGTCCGCAAGCAGTTCACACCTAACGGGTTCAGCTCGCCATTCTCTGCATCCGTCAGCGGCACGCTGAGCTGCGGCACACCTACCAGGGTCGCATCCAGTCCGGCAGGCGCTTTCCAAACACCACGCTGGGCGTCTGTGCGAGCGAAGATTCCCGCCACAGCCCCGCAGGGCACGAAATCCTCTACCTGGTTGTCTTTGAGCGGGTTGGGCATGCGCAGGCGGGGGAAAAAGAGGGCAGAGTTCTTGCTGCTCGTGCCGACCCCACCGACGCCGCTCTTGGCGGCATCCTTACTGCTCCAGCTGCTGGGTGGGTCGACGACCAGGAACGCCCTGCGCCTCTCGCTGTAGGCAGCTGCAGAACCGACCAGCGCGGTATCCACATCCCCGCCGGATAGGTAGGGCGGGATGCACAGGATATTGAACAGGTCGGCGTTCTCCAAGGCATATAGACCCTGTTTGGCAGTCTCTTTGCCGGTCCCGGTGAAATCATTGACATCCAGCAGGACACCATCCGAGGCCTCGTCGGCGGTCTGCACTTTGGCATTGGTCGCGGGTGTGTTATCGCCCCACAGGTCTTCTCCCGCGGCCGGGTCCGGGTGCTCGGTCGGCCTGGTCGCCGGCAGGGAAGTCAGCCGGATCAGGCGCGATCCGTTCGCTATGATCTTGTCAGCCTGCCGGGCATGCCCGGCTGTGATCGACAAATTGCGAAATTCTTCGATCTGTCCGGTGCCATCGTCGCGGACGAACAGGTTGAAAAGGCTGTCCGCCGCTTCTCCCGGCTCCAGAGGGCGGGTATCGTGATCGACCCGCACGCGCAGCTTGTTACCCCACGCGCCGGAATAGGCTGCTTGAACGGACAGCGTATCGTGGGTGATGGTAGCTTTTGCAGGTTTTGCACCACCGCCAGAACTCTGCATGATACAGGCGCACGATGATCGCCTGGCTGCCACCATTCAAATAAAAGTCGCGCACAGCGTAACTCAGCGCACTCCCGGTCCACAGTCCACCGAAGATGCGCTCGAAATCGCCATAACTATTGATTACGATGGGATCATCCGTCGGTCCGCGCAGTGCCCGGCCGACGAATGCCGTGATCGATGTGGCGACACCTGTGATCGTGCGCACACCGCTGGGTATTTCCTCGATATATACACCTGGGTAAGAAAGGGTTGCTGGCATACAATAGTCCTCCATACGTGCAAGTGATGGCAAAACCGGATTGATGAACAGGCCTTTACATCTCAGCCCTTCAGTCGCTCAGTTGCAAGTTCACGATATGAGCTTTGATCTTTCTATTCCTTCATGCACCTCCCTACTGAAGCTGCGCCACATGACTAGCATGTCCGCATTCCACTGCCGCTGGCGGTTTTGATCGATCATAAACTTATTGAATTGGTGAATTTCTTCTTCCGGATATCACATTCAGAGGGTAATGCTCAGCTATAGTTTTCAAAAGGACTATAATTGGACTAATTGAACAATAATATACAGGATAAGTTGTAGCGAGTCAATGGTTAGTTGGTTAACTCTTGTTAAACTTTCCAAATATGACCATCGCAGGCCAGCTGTCTATCCCTTTTACGGTAGGACCCGCAAATGGGGATGCAGCGTGGATAATTAGCGATACAATAATGGCAAACCGCTAATATCCGCATCCGGCAGCAGACCAGCGCCACCTGCGGTTGCGCCACCGATAGTTGAGGAGGTCAAGCATGGCGAACGGGCAAGGTACCCCACCGATCGGAATGAAATATGCGCTCGAAGGGCGCGTGGTGACGATGGGTCCGCAGGGAACGCTCCCTGATGGAGCGATCTATGTGGACGGCGGCGTCATCCAACATGTCCTGCCGGCGGATACACCCGCTCCAGCCGGGTTCGAGAATGTGAAGCATATCCGCACCGGCGATACCATCTATCCAGGTCTGATCGAGCTGCACAACCACCTGTGCTATAACGCCATCCCGTTATGGGATGTGCCCAAGCGTTACTCCAACAACGGTCAATGGCGCACCCATACCGACTACCCGCGGCTGATCACAAAGCCTACTCAGGTACTGGCGGGGACAGAAGGGGTGGTGGAAGCGCTGATCCGCTATGTAGAATGCCGCTCACTGCTAGGCGGTGTGACCACCTCTCAGGGCATAACTCTCTCTTCCGAGCCCGGCATCCGCTCCTTCTATTCTGGTCTGGTGCGCAATGTAGAGCAGGGTGGCGTCCCAGAATTTCCGGCTGCCGGGACGCGCATCGGCAACCCCACGCCCGGCAAGGCAGACGCCTACCTGAATAACCTGCAGCGGGAGACCTGCTATCTCCAGCATCTCAGCGAAGGTGTAGATGAAACTGCTCGCTCGTGGTTCCTGAACCTGCAAATGGACAGCGGCGCCTGGGCTATCACCGATGCGCTGAGCGGGATCCACTCCACCGCGCTGCAGCCGCAGGATTACAATCTGCTCCACAGCCACGGGGGCAGCATGGTCTGGTCCCCGTTGAGCAATTACCTGCTCTACGGTGAGACGGCCAACCTGCAGGCTGCTAAGGATTCCGGGATCTTGATGGGCATCGGCAGCGACTGGTCGCCCAGCGGCAGCAAGAACCTGCTCGGCGAGCTAAAAGTTGCCTGGCTTGCCAGCCAGGCTCAGGGGGATGTCTTCTCCGCCCAGGAACTCTTAGCCATGGCAACCATCAACGCGGCGCGAATCCTGAAATGGGAGGCCGTCCTGGGCTCGATCGAGGCTGGCAAACGCGCCGATTTCATGGTGCTGAACAGCCGCAGCGGGGATGAGTACCAGCAGGTGATCGAGGCACGTGAGACCACGGTTACCCTGATGATGATCGATGGCGTACCGCGTGCAGGCCAGCCCTCGTTGATGAGCCGCTTTGGCTACAACCGCGCAGACCTGGAAGAATTCAAAGTGGCCGGCTCCACCCGCCTGCTCAATCTGGCCGATGACAGCACCCACCCGCTGGTCCAGAATCTGGGGCTCGGCGAGGCTATCCAGAGATTGACAGATGCCATGCACAACCTGCCGGAGCTTGCCAGGCAGCTGGACGGCGCTACAGCGAGCGGTTTATTCGGCGGCAGCACCGATCCCGGCGGCACACCCTGGCAGGTGATCCTGGATTTCGAGAGTGAGGCTGAAGACATCGCCCTGGCTGCAAGCCCGCTCTCCGATTATGTGACCGAGCCGATGGAGCTGCCCGGCATCACCGCCGTCGATGACCGTTCCTTCTTACCGGCGCTGGTCGCTGCGCGCAACCTCCCGGATTCGATCAAGAAGGGTTTGCCGCCCCTCTACGGGCAGCAAATACCGCTGCCTGCGTCTGGCGAGTTCCTGCTTAGGAAGCAGGATGAGCTTCCGGGGCAGGTGCTCAACACCACCTCCGACTTGAAGACAGTCATGCGGGCCTGGGGCGAGCTCAGCCTGACCGACCGACAAACCATCGTAGATCAAGCCATGGTTCTGCTGGAGCAGAACTACGTCCACCTGACCTTCAAACAAGCCATGCACGCCGTCAACCCGCTGCAGCGCCTGCGCCTGATGCGCCATCACCTGAAAGAGCTAGGGCCGGACACTCTGCCACCCGAGATCGAGTTCCACAACCAGATGACGCGCGTCTTCAACTCCTTGCGCGACCTGCACACTACCTACAGGCTGCCATATCCCTTCCGCGGCAAAACTGCCTGGCTGCCCTTCACCATTGAAGAGTATTGGGACGGCGACCACCGCCGCTATATGGTCTCCAAAGTGCTGGGAGAGCCGGGTCCTGAGTCCTTTAAGGAAGGTGTTGAAATCTTGTATTGGAACTGGACCCCGATCGAGCGCGTCGTTCTCCAGAACGCCGAGCGCCAGGCCGGCAGCAATCAGGCCGCCAGCCTGGCCCGCGGGCTGAACTCCCTGACAATCCGGCCGCTCGCTCAGGGGCTGCCTCCTGACGAGGAGCAAGTTACGCTGCAGTACCGCGACGAGCAAGGAAACATCCACGAATGGACCCAGGCATGGCTGGTCTTCGAACCCGGACGAGGGGTGAACTCCATCAACCCGGAACATGCCGATATCCTGGCGACCGCCGTCGGCATAGACCCGCATACCGACGAGATCCAGGAAGCCAAGCGCGTGCTCTACGCCGGGGGGATTGTCATGAAGGAAGAACGCGCTGCCGAAGCGGGAGAGCGCGATTTGATCAAGAACGTCAAAGGTGGTCTGGACACCTTCTTACCTACCGTATTGCGTGTCAAAGAGATTCCTACCTCCCACGGCACATACGGTTATATCCGTATATTTACATTTAATGTATCCGACGCCGAGAGCTTCGTGGATGAATTTACCCGTCTGGCCCAGGAGCTGCCCCAGGATGGTCTGATCATCGATGTGCGCGGCAACGGCGGCGGTCTGATCTTCGCCGCCGAGCGGCTGCTGCAGGTGCTCACTCCGCGCAGGATCGAGCCTCAGAAAGCTCAGTTCGTCAACAGCGCCGTCAACCTGCAGATATGCCAGAACCACGGACCATCTACGCGTATCCTCGGGCTGGATCTTGCGGCGTGGATAAACTCCATCCAGCAGGCGGTCGAGACCGGCGCAACCTTCAGCCTGGGCTATCCCATCACCGACCCGGCGCTGTGCAACGACCGCGGCCAGGCTTATTATGGACCGGTGGTTCTGATCACCGATGGGCTGTGCTACAGCGCTACCGACATCTTCGCGGCCGGCTTCCAGGATCACCAGATCGGGTTGATCATCGGCACCAGCGAGAACACCGGCGCAGGAGGCGCCAACGTCTGGTCGCATGCACTGCTGAGAAAGCTGCTCAGCAGCGACGACCCCGCCACAGGAGCATCGCCCTACAAGCCGCTGCCTAAAGGCGCAGATATGCGGGTTGCCATCCGGCGTACTACCCGGGTGGGCGCCAACGCTGGGGCAGTGGTTGAAGACCTGGGGATCGTGCCAGACCACCTGCACCGCATGACCCGCCGGGATTTATTGGAGGGCAATGCCGACCTGATCGAAATAGCTGCCGAGCTGCTTGCCGCCCAGAATATTCACCATATCCAGGTCACCCAGCAGCCTGGAAGCGGCGACCTGCCGGTGCTGCAGATCGAGACCTACAACATCACCCGCCTGGATGTGTTCGTCAACAACCGCCCGCGTGCATCTATTGACACGCAGGGCGACCGCACGGTCGTTGATTTGAACCAGCTGCAGATCACGAGCGGTGAAGCACGCTATGAGCTGGAAGTGCAGGGTTATGATGGCGGCCAACTGGCAGTCGTCCACCGTACAAGGATCGGGTGAAACAGGCAGGTCTCATCACGAAATCACAGCGCCTATGTAGGTTCCGCAACGCCAGAGAAATGGAGCGCCGGATTAATCAGGTATAATTCGGACTTGCATTGGCTTATTCACTGGTCCCACCCGCGGGCTCGTTCGTCGCAATCTAACCAGGTTTTTTCCAACAAATGAGTTGCATATGCTGTATTACCTTAAAAGAATATTCATATTTGCAATCCCCTTGATCATCCTCGCCGCGTGCGCCAGCAGCCCCACCACACAGCCAGCCCTACCACCCCCGACATCAGGTGCCCCGGGACCGGCTGCTCCGTCCTCCTCACTGGCGGCGCTGACCGCAAATAATGTGAACGTGACCGTCTCGGGGGGGCAGATCGCCGAAACGGCACTCCAAAAATTCGAGACCATGAATGTCACTGCCGGCAACCGCGTCTTGATCGACAAGACCGGCCGCGGAGTGATGCGCTTCGGCGACCGCAATGAGATCGACCTGTTCGGGGATACGGAGGTCGTGCTGGACGAAGTCAAGCTGGAACCGGGTGGCTCCACATTCCTGCGCTTGAGACAGGTACGTGGTCACACACACATCCTGCTCAACCCGCAGTCGATCACCCGCGTGACGCTGGAGACCGCCAACTCGACCCTGACCACCCTCGAGCAAGGCACGGAATTCGCCGTCTGCTTCGCCCCGGATAAGGTCACCTGCATCGTGGTGAACGATGGCGCGCTCGAAGTGACCAGCCAGGGAAGCAAGCAGATTTACAAAAAAGGCGAGTTCACTTTTTACGAACCCGGCCAGCCGCCCCAAACGCCGAACTGCATCCTTCAGAACGATTTCGACGAATGGCTGAAAAGCAAGCAGGGCCCGGCAGACGCAATCCCCTTGAGCCAGCTGGTAGCAAGCTGGCCGAATGAGCCATGCCCGCCAGAAGGTCCGACGGAGATTGAACCCACTCCGACCGTGAAGCCGCCGGAAATGGTCTGCGAGACCTTCGATTCTGGATTTTTACTGGGGCAGATCATCGGCAACCACCCGGAATGGTTTGACGGTGAAGTCGGACCGGTGGTCAATGCCGGGATCGGTGCCGGCGGCTCCACGGGACTCACCCCGGGCAGCGACGTCTTCATCTGGGCTGCCCGCCCCTTCGACTGGAACGCCCCCGATTTTCAGGGCATCACCCTGCAGATGGACTTCCAGACCAGCGAGGAGGGCAAGTTCAACGACGACCGCCTCAGTTGGACGATCAACAATGTCGATTTCAATTCGGACTACGTCTTCGGTGTTCAGCTCGACCCGGGCGGGGCTGACCAGAATATCGAGGCCTATTGGGATGGAGATACGCTTGGCGACGACGGCGGCCGGACCAGCATCGCCAGCCTCCCGGCGCTGCCCGCCCACACCTGGTACCGGCTGCGAGCAGACATCACGAAGCTGTCCCATACTTCAGCGCGCATCGAAGTCAGCCTGACAGAGCTGGATGCTGTCGGCAACCCCGGGGCAGTGGTCGCCAGCGGGTTGCTCCCGGATACCAGCCAGCTGCCCAATACGCCTGAGAACGAGACTCCCAACCATGTATATTTCACCGGTCCTAACTGGCCTGCCTTTAAGAATTTTTCTAACGCCATCGGCTCGGCGGATAATGCTTGCTACCAGATCCACACCGCTGCAGCGGCACAGCCGACTTCTCCCCCAAACATATCCGTACTGATCAAGAGCATCACCATCGACGAGCACAACCGCTACGTCGTCGAATACGAGACCTTTGGCTATTCCGAGCAGCTTCCCGGTATGCACGTGCACTTCTTCTTCAACACCGTACCGCCCGAGCAGGCGGGTGTGCCTGGCAGCGGACCCTGGATCCTTTACGGCGGGCCGCGACCGTTCACCGAGTACACGGTGGGCGACCGCCCATTGCACGCCACGCAGATGTGCGCCCTGGTCGCCAACGAGGATCACTCCGTGCAGCTCAACACGGGCAACTGCGTCGATCTGCCATAAGTACGGATAATTTATAGGGTTGTTTTTTGGCTGCTACTCAGCCAAAAAACAACCCTATAGTTCTATTCAAGTAAAATAGATATCAGGGATTCTCAGGACAGGTCGGGCGATAATCTTCCCCCGGGAAATACTGCTGCAGCTCCGTCTCGGTAAGATTGCGTCCCGCGCTGCGGCAGGCTTTCTCGACCAGTTCCACCAGCGGCAGCAACCACAGGCGGATGGTCCGGTCGGCGCTGCCGGTCGCCAGCCAGCGGCTATCCGGGCTGAAAGCCAGCGTGTACACCCTGTCCTCGTGGTCATCCAGCACAACCGGATTGACTCCCGTTGCAGCCGGATCGGACAGGCTGACATCCCAGAGCTGCACCGTGCGGTCATCGCTGCCGGTCGCCAGCCAGTTCCCATCCGGGCTGAACGCCAGGTCGTTGACCCAATCGCCATGACCCGGCAGTACAGTATGGTTTTCAGCGGGATTGGAAGATTCCATGTCCCATAAGCGAGCCGTGCCATCGTAGCCACTGGTCGCAAGCCAGCGTCCATCCGGGCTGAACGCCAGAACGAGCACCTGGTCCTGGTGACCTTCCAGTATCAGCGGGCTGGAAGTCGGGTCGGAGGATTCAATATCCCATATTCTTGCTGTTCTATCACCGCTGCCGGTCGCCAGCCAGCGCCCATCCGGGCTGAAGGCCACGGAGAAGACGTCATCGGCATGCCCTTGCAGCAAGATGGGATCAGTTCGTGGATCGAGGGCATACATGTCCCATAAGCGAGCGGTATTGTCAGCGCTGCCGATCCCCAGCCAGCGCCCATCCGGGCTGAATACCAAGGAATGGATGTCTCCCTGGTGACCCGCCAGCTCGAGCTGGCCATCAGCTGGGTTGGATGCTTTCAGATCCCAAATCCGGGCGATGCCATCCTCACCACCGGCTGCTAGCCAGCGCCCGTCCGGACTGAAAGCTAAGTCATTCACCTCACCTTCCAATTCTCCTAATTCAATCGAGCCGACTGCCACACCGGTCTCATCCAACTCCCACAGGAAGACAGAACCATTCCCGTCGCCAGTCGCCAGCCAGCGCCCATCCGGGTTGACCGCCAGCGTGCCGATCCAGGCCAGGTGACCGGGCAGCAACTGAGGGTCTGCCGCTGGATCGGCTGCTGAAAGGTCCCATATGTCGAGGTTGCCAGCATCTTCGCCGCTGATAAGGCGGTTGCCATTCGGGATGAAAGCCAGGTCGTAAACCTCTGACGGAAAGCTGTCCAGCACAAGTGGGTTGGCTACCGGGTCAGGATAACCTATGCCATACAAGCGCACTGAAGCATCCTCGCCGCCGGTCGCCAGCCAGCGCCCGTCCGAGCTAAAAGCCAGGGCATTCACCCAATCATCGTGGCCGCGCAGCACTTCCGGTTCAAGCTCCGGCGCTGAGGAATGGACGTCCCAAAACCGGACAGAGTGGTCGCTGCTGCCGGTCGCCAACCAATGCCCATCCGGACTAAAAGCCAGTCTTCGAACGGGTCCCTCATGACCGGTTAGCACGAGCGAGTCCTCAGCCGGGTTGGGAGCGCTTAAGTCCCACAGGCGGGCGGTCCAGTCCCGGCTTCCGGTCGCCAGCCAATGCCCATCCGGGCTGAAAGCCAGGTCATTTACCCAATCTAAATGGGCATACAGGAATATCTGGTCCTGCGCGGGGTCGGCTGAATCTAGGTCCCACAGTCGGGCGGTCGTATCCTGGCTGCCGGTTGCCAGCCAGCGCCCATCCGGGCTGAATGCCAAAACCTGAATCTGCGCCTCATGACCGGATAGCTCTAGCGGGGCAGCCGCCAGGTCGCGGGCTTTCATATCCCACAGCCAGGCGCTTTGCGATCCCCCGGTCGCCAGCCAGCGCCCGTCCGGGCTGAAGGCCAGGGTCTGCACCCAGCCGCCCTGGCTGGGCAGGATCAGCGGGTCGTCTGCCATGCCAGAAGACCCTACCTCCCACAACCACACCGTGCCATCCTGCATCCCTGCAGCCAGCCGCCTTCCGTCCGGGCTGAAGGCCAGATTCAACGCTTCACTATTGCTCCCATCCAGGAAAAGCGTGGTACTGACAAAATCGCTCGTTTCCATGTCGAACAGCAGGACAGAATCATCCTGACCTGCGCTCGCCAGCCAGCGCCCGTCCGGGCTGAACGCCAGGGCGTTAACCCTGCCCGTGTGTCCCGGCAGCGCTTCCCCCTCTTGATCCTGACCACCAGGACCCCACAGCCATATCCTGCCATCCTCGCCCCCGCTCGCTAGCCAGCGCCCGTTTGGGCTGTAAGCCAGCTTGCGCACAGGGGCAGCAGGACCAGACAGCGGCACCCCATGCGGTGACTTGAGCGTCGCCCGCAGCGCTTGCTCAGCCGCTGTCTGAGGCGGCTCGCCGGCTTCGCCAGTCACGTTCAGCGCTTCCACAGCCAGCAGCAGGCTGCGCTGTGGGTACTCGTCCACGACAGCCTGCGATTGGGCTGCCAATTGTCCGGAGCGCGCAATGCGCGCCTGGCGCAGGGCGTTCTCTTCGTTGCGCCTCGAATTGGCGAATGCCAGCAGCGCCAACACCGCCAGCAGCGTGGCGATGACCCCCAGCGCTGCGATGGCCTGGTTGCGGCGCTTAAGGCGTAAGCGGCGTTTGTGCTCTTCCCGGCTAGAAGCCAGGAAGTCCACTTCGTGCGGCAGCAGCATGGTGCTGTTCTCCGCTGCCCACCGCTCTGCGTCTGCCATGTCGGTCTCGCCCAGCAGCAGACCATCCGGTCGTCCCTGCCTGTCCCACAGTTCAGCCTGGCGCTGGAACAAGGTCAGGTGTTTTTCCAGCCAGGCAGCATTATCCGCCCGCACCGGAGCCACCAGCCGGTCATGGGTCAGCTCGAACCAGGTAGCGCCGCCACGCTTCTCTGCCCGCACCAGGTGGGCGTCCACCATCTCCCAGATGGCTCGGTTCTCCAATCCACCGCTGTTTCCGGTTTCCATCAGCACCGTGCCGCGCAGCCCGCCGTCGGTGATCAGCCGGCGGTCGAACCACTCGCGCACAGCCCGCTCCTGGACCCCGGTTTTATCTCCTGCTTGGGCTGCCTGCTGGGCGTAGTAATCCGCTAATGAGGCGTCCACCAGGGATTGATCGAATTGCCCGAGACCTGCCAAGTCCGCCTCCGTGATGCGCTGAATATCCTGGCGCGGCGCTGCCCACATGCGGTAGCACACCACCTGCAGCTGTACCGGCTCTACATAGGGACCAAGGACGGCGTTCAGGCTGCCGTCCGGCTGCTGCAGCTGCACCCGCCGCAGGTCATCCACCAGCCGCTCCGCGGCTGCATCTTCGAACTGCACCCCGGCGGCACGGGCCGGCTCCTGGATTGCCTGCAGGGCAGCTTCCCTGCCTAGCAGGTCCAGCCGGAATCGGGTGCGAAAGCGGTTGGGTATGGACAGCAGATACGGTTCCAGCGCGGCCACGAAGTCATCTCGCATGGCAAACAGTGCCCACAGGTTGGAGATCTCCATCGCTTCACCCAGCTGCTGGAAATATTCACGCTTCAAGTCCTGGTCTGTGGGATCAAGGGTCAGCAGCTCTTCGAACTGGTCGAAGACCAGCACACGGATATCACGCACCCCTTCCGGAACAGTTCTCTGGGCCAGGTACTCTGTCAGGCTCGTTCTTGCCAACATCTCCGCAGGCATACGCCCTTCGGGGGGCAGGTCCTCTTCCAGGGAAAGCAAAGTACTGAACACATAGCGGTTGGGGCTGCCGGAATCACCCAGACCGATTGTGCTGCCGGTCAGATAACCGGTAGGATCAAGATTGACGCGCACGATCGGCAGCAGGTGCAGCTTCATCTTCTGCAGCTGCGGGATCAAGGCGGCCTGGATCAAAGAGGTCTTGCCCGCCCCGGAAGGGGAGTGGAGCAGGACGATCCTTTCAGCAATGAACAGGTTCGCCAGCTGGCTCGCTTCACGGTCGCGGCCGTAGATTCGCTCTCCGCTCAGGAAAGCGCGCGGGCCGATATACGGGTTGGTCATATTCTGAGACGTTGAGAGCATACCAGATATCCACTCATAAATGCTTGCTCAGTTCCTTGAGGAATTCCTCGCTGTTGCCCCAGTAGATTTCGATATTCTCGCTCTCGAAATACTCTTCCAGGTAGCGGCGGGCGCGGGTGACATCCACGATCCGGTCTTCCTCCGGTTCGATCTGCGCCGCAGCATGGCTGAAGAACTTGAGCATCTCGCGACCTTCCTGTGCCATCAAGTAGCGGAAGAATACCCGGAACTCCCAATCCTGCATCTGAAAGCCTAAAAACAGCAAGGAAGTATTGCTCAGCGCAGCGCCTACCGAGCTGGGGATCAGGCTCTTGTTCTGCGTCACGCCGATCAGGTAATCGAAGAACTTGTCCTCGGAGAATACCAGTGAGTTCGGGACGCTGGTGTGCCCGAACAGGTGGTAAACGAGCGGTTTTTCCGGCGTAGGCACGTCTTCATACAATGCCTTGTCTTTGGGGACCCATTTGTTCCATGGGCAGATGCGCACCACCGGCTCAGCGCCTGCATCGATTAATGCCTGGGTCATAAAATCCAGCGTCCAGGTTGTGATATAGATCGGCAGGCGCAGCTCAGCCAGCGTCTTGAATGGGTTCTCGGGATGCGTGGAGGCGTAAATCTCTGCTACGAGTTTGAGCGCGGTCTGAAGCTGGGATGTGGACCAGGATTTCGATTCCAGCAGCTCCGCCGGCAGTCCCTCCTGGTATCGGCTCCGGATGCCATCTCTCAGTGCGCCGCGGTAAGCGACCGGCAGATAGGCAGGCGACTGTTGGGTGGTGATATATTGGGCTACCTGAGGCAGTGCGTCGCGGTAATGTCGCTCCATCGGGAAGCCGTGCTGCTCAGCCCAGCGGATGGCGATCTCGCTGCGCGAGCCAAGCACACCATCAAGCAAGCCCGGACCAAGGATCGGCGTGCAGGTTTTATCCTGGATGAAGCTCGCCAGGCTCTGCCACTTCTCGAATGCATCTTGATCGTCACCGAAGCCGGGGATGTACCAGATACGCCCGCTCTTGAGGCGCATGTATAAGGCTGGCATCCAGTAATCCGGGCGGCCGCGCACGGCTCCCCGGGCTGCTGCTACCGCACGGTCGATATGCCCATCTTTAGCCAGCTCCTCAAAAAATACCGGCATGAACTCGGCGACGGTCTGCATGCTGATCTTGCCCTGCATCGCCAGAACGGCGGGTATGCCGGCCTCTGTCAAGCGCGGCCCCAGCGCAGCCAACGCACTACCGGAGCCATCACCGGCGCTCTCACAGGAAGCCAGCACCACCAGCCTTGGGCGCTGCTGCAGTTCTTTTATGCGCAGGACCAGCTCTTTACCGGACAGCCGCGCTGCTTTGCCCTTCTCATCTTCGAGCCACAACCAGGTTTCTTCCTTGACCAGTGCGCCATGACAGACCAAGAACAGGATGTCGTAGTCTCCGCCGCGCAGCCGGTCGATCAGGTCATTCACAGTGGGCCGCCCACCGCCATCAGCTCCTGCCAGCTCAGTCACCGGAATCTGCCCAAGACCTGCCTTCGCTCGTTCGAGCTCACCGGCTACGTCCACTTCGGCTAAATTGTAATCGCCCAGATCGGACGGATTTGCGATCACCACCAGAGCCCGCATTTCCCCCTGGGCGTTCAGCCGTACCGGGCGCCAGTCCAGGCTGCTCAGGTAGCGCGAGAAGATCAGGTTCTCACTGGTGGAGAGTGGGCTGCCGTCCTGGGGATCGTTGAGCATCTCCCAGCGCACACTGTGCAGCTCCGAGGCGCTCGGTCCAATCAGAAGTCGCAGCCGGATGGGAGCATTCAAGGATTCGGCACTGGTGCGCGCCTGGGCAAAAGCGGTCTGAAGAGCAGGGCTGGCGAACAATGACTCGCTCAGCTTGCGGCCGTATTCGACCGGCGTATGGACCAGCTGCTCCAACTCGTCCAGGTCGATGGCGGCGTAGTCCGCCTGGTCGCGGCTGATGCGGATATCGGCCTCGCTGTCCGGCTGGCTGAAGCGGAAATCGATGGCGTATGTGCTCGCCTCAGCGCGGTGGATACCGATCTCGAGATCAGCGTACTCAGTCATAACCCCCCGCAAATAGCGAAGAAAAGGCGCTTAATTCATTCATGTAGGCAATTCTGTGGATTAATAAAACTAATCATACCATTAATCTCTGGTTGGGGATATTTCCTGCTGGGCTGAAGCGTGAAAAGCTACTGGATGGATACCAGACCAAAGCCGTAGGGGCCGATGTGACCAGTGTGCGCTGTAATGGGAAGTGGGTGACGGTTGGGATCACCGTCGATGCCGTCAACGGGATGGTCTTGAGTATCGACGAATTACTGGGCGAGGATGCCGAACAACTGCAAGCCTGGCTGGAGCCCATCCTGGATGCAGTCGATGCGGATGTGGTGGTGAGCGATGATGCGGACGCATTCAAGCAGGTGAGCGATCAGACCGGACGTTCGCAGCAAGTGTGCAAGAGCCATGTCGGCCGCAATACCGATAATTTGGTGGCGGAACTGGCTGCCATTATCGACGCCGGGCAAGATCATTCTCTGGATGCAATTGGCATTTCGCCTCAACAAGCCTTGGAGGATCTGGCTGCCCTGACAGAGATGATCCATGCCCGGCGCCCAGATGATCAATCTCGCCTGGAAGAAATCTATCTGCGCTATGCCAGCGCCCGCAAACCAGGATGGCAACGATACTGGCGGAAGAGATGGGAAAGCTGATTGAAGTGGAAGCGATCCGAGATGCAGAAGGACTGGAGAATAGCCTGCGGCAGATGTTGAAGGAAGTGGGAGCACAAAGTTATGGGCAAGTGCTGGAGAGAGAAGACGAGCAGCTGGGCAAACGAGTAGGCTGTGAATGTGGGGGACAGGCGCAGCGGATCTCGAGACGGGGAGCCAAGGTGATGACGGTATTTGGCTGGGTGAGCTACCGTCGCTCGTACTATGGCTGTGAGGTCTGTGGCGGGAAGGGGCACCGGCTGGACAGGAGTGGGGTCTGCAACCTGGGGAAGTGAGCCTGGTGATGGGCAAGTTGCTGGCGATCGCCGGGGTGGATATCGCCTTCGAAAAGGCGCGGCGAAAGATCAAAGAATACCTGTTGGTAGAAGTCAGCGACAACACCATCCGTAAACAGACCCAGCGCATGGGACAGAAGCAAGCCCAGCTGGAAGGGCAATGGATCGTAGAGAGTGAAGGATGAATGCGGCTGCACGGAACGGCGATCATCCCCTGGCCGCCGAGGCTGCTCAGCGGGCGGTCTCCTACTACACCAACAACCAGCAGCGCATGGATTATGCCGTCTACCGCCAGAAGGGCTACTGGATCGGCAGCGGCACGGTCGAGAGCGGCTGCAAGCAGATCGCCTCCGCTCGCCTCAAGATTTCTGGGGCTCGTTGGACCACCTGCGGTGCGGTTGCAACCGCCAAGGCGCGAGCGGCTTGGCTTTCCCATGGCGACGGCTTCGATACCCTTGCTCGCCTTCCTTTGGCCGTATGATTCTACAAACTTTTAGTGCACCCGGTCATTGGGAGTTGCCGTGACAGGTGGCAGATGTGGGGGTGTTTTTCGCTGTCTTGACATATTGATGACAATATTGTATGATTTGATGTATGAGAACTACCATTCGTATCGACGACAGGCTTCTGAAAGAGGCCAAATTACAAGCTGCTCGCCAGGGTAAAACTTTAACTGCCATTATCGAAGATGCTTTGCGAGAATCTTTAGCGCGCAAGCACGATTCCCACCCACGCGAACCGGTCCGGGTGGTTACTTTCGATGGGAAGGGAATGCTTCCCGGAGTGGATCTGGACGACTCTGCGGCGCTTCTAGAACTAATGGAATCATCCGGTGATCCTGACTGACGTCAACGTGCTGGTTTATGCACATCGGACAGATGCACAAGGGCACTTTGCTTACCGGGAGTGGTTAGAAGAACTGATTAACAGCGACCAGGCCTACGGGTATTCCGATCTTGTCCTCAGCGGATTTCTCAGAGTCGTCACGCATCCACGCGTCTTCAATCCTCCAAGCAGCTTATCCAGCGCGCTTGCGTTCACCGAGATCATCCGGAATCAGCCGAATGCAGTGCATATTTCACCCGGTGCGAGACATTGGGAAATATTCAAGAGTCTGTGTGATGCGGCCAATGTGAAAGGAAATTTAGTCCCAGACGCCTACCTGGCGGCTCTGGCGATTGAGTCGGGCAGTGAGTGGATCACAACAGATGGTGATTTTGGCCGTTTCCCAGGATTGAATTGGCGGCGACCATTCCCGAATACGGCTGATCAGCGCAGTTAGATCTGCGCGATCATCCTCAAGGCTTCTCCCAGCTTTTCTATCTCATTTACAGTGTTGTAGTGCACCGGTCCCACCCGCACCATCCCGCCGCTGCCTTCCAGACCCAGCTGCTCGGTAACCGCCAGGGCATAGTAGTTGCCGTCCCAGACATAGATATTGGATTTGTCTAATAGTCTCGCAATCCTGCGCGGATGCATCGGACGGATCTCACTACCGGCGCCTATAGCCATTGTGAAGCTGACCGTCGGCACACGCTCCTCCAGCCGGCGGCGGTCGGTGGGACCGTAGACGGTCACACCCGGCGTCTCCTCCAACACATCCAGCAGGGCACGCGACAGCTCGTACTCATAGGCGCGGATGGTGCTCATGGCTTGTTTCAAATACAGGCGGCGGCCTTGTATGGGCACGTCTGCACCCTTAGCGACAGAGGAATCGGGCCTGCCAGACGTGCCCCTCTCGGAATATTTTTCAATATAATCCTCGCCGAAGACCTGCCCTACCCACTCCAGGTAATCCAGCGCGCCCAGCACACCGGCGTAGCCCTCGAAGTTGCCGGTGCCGGTCTCGAACTTACCTGGCGGGTCGGATGGCGCGGGGCGCACCTTGTAAGCAGTCAGCTGCTCCAATAAATCGTAGCGCCCGTACAGCACGCCTACATGCGGGCCAAAGTACTTGTACGCCGAGCAAACCAGGAAGTCGCAGCCCAGGCGCTGCACGTCGATCGGCCCGTGCGGGGCGTACTGCACCGCGTCGATATAGGTCAGCGCGCCGGCCTGCCTCGCCAGGGCGACAATCTGCGCCACTGGGTTGATCGTCCCCAGGGCATTGGAAGCATAGCCCACCGCCACCAGGCGCGGCCTGCCCTCCAGGGCACGCTGCATATCTTCCATATCCAGGGTGCCGTCTTCAACATGGAAGTCGACCCAGCGCACCCGCAGGCCGCGATCCTCGGCCAGCATGACCCAGGGGGTGATGTTGGCGTCGTGGTCGAGGCGAGTGACCACGATCTCGTCGCCGGGCTCCAGCCAGCGCCCGAGCGCGCGGCTGATATTGAAGGTCAGCGAAGTCATGTTGGGGCCGAAGACGATTTCCTCCGGGCGGGAGGCGTTCAAAAAATCGGCGGCTGCCGAGCGCGCCTCATCCACCACAGCGTCGGATGCCCGGCTGGTGGCAAAGCCACCACCATGGTTGGCGTTATGCTCCACCAGGTAGGTGGCAATACGCTGCAAGGAGTGTCGGGCGACCTGGGTGCCGGCGGGGTTATCCAGGAAGATCGCCGGCCTCTCCAGGGCCGGGAACTGCGCGCGGATGGCTGATAGGTCAAGGGTCATGTCAGGCTCCAATGAGTTGTGGCAGGTGTGCAGTGTCCCTGCTAAGCATATACTTCAGGATTGATGCAGTGCGGCAGCTTTTCTCCGCTCAGACCAGCCAGCAGGTTGTCAATAGCGATCTGCACCATTTTATTGCGCGTCTGTACGGTCGCGCTGGCGATATGCGGCGTGACGATCAGGTTATCCAGGCTGAGCAGTGGATGGTCGGATGGAAGCGGCTCCGGATCAGTGACGTCCACCGCCGCAGCCCGGATAACCCCGTTCTTCAAGGCGTGGTAGAGGGCCTCCTGATCGACCACCGCCCCGCGGGCGGTGTTGACCAGGATTGCATCCGGCTTCATCCGGGATAACGTGCCGGCGTTGATCATTTGGTAGGTCTCGTCGTTCAGCGCCATATGCAGCGAGATGAAATCCGACTCGCGCAGCAGGGTCTCGTAATCGACGCATTCGGCACCGATCTGCATGGCGTATGGATCGTCCTGGCAGAGCGGGTCGTAATACAGCACGCGCATGTCGAACCCCCTGCCGCGTTTTGCCACCCGCCTGCCGATACGCCCGAAGCCGATGATGCCAAGCGTGGCGCCGCTGATATCCTCGCCCAGCAGCGTGGTCAGCCCCCAGGTCTTCCAGCTGCCAGCACGCACGTACTGGTCCCCTTCCGCGATGCGCCGACCGGCTGCCATCAGCAGACCAAAGGCGAAATCGGCGGTGCTGTCGGTCAGCACCCCCGGCGTATTGCCCACCGGGATGCGGCGCGCGGTTGCAGCACCCACATCGATATTGTCATAGCCCACGGCGCAGTTGCTGATCACCTTCAACCCGCTCCCAGCAGCCTCCATCACCTCTGCGTCGATGGTGTCGGTGAGCAGCGACAGGATGCCATCTTTCCCAGCGGCGCGCGCCAGGAGTACATCTCTGGGCGGCGGCAGCTCCTCGTCCCATAGGTCGACATCGCAGCTTGCCTGCAACAGGGCCAGCTTGGCCGGGGGGATATGGCGGGCAACGAATACCGGCGGTTTTTTCATCTGAGAATTCTCCAATAATGATCTGCTTTCATCCAACTAATAATTAGCTATACGGAAGATTTACGGGGCGGCGATCAATCCTGCCATCTAAAGCTGGCGAGGATGCGATCGATGTCTTCGCTTTCACTGACCCGGTCAAACTCCGCTAAAGGGGTCTCGAAATTATAGGCATCCGTCGAATGCAGCACGAAGGTCAGGCTGACGCACAGATCTTGGTGAGCCGTCGAATATCCGCTCCAGTCATAGAAATTCCCGGCAGCGCCTTCCGACCCAGAGAGCAGGTGGAAGGCAAGCTCGCCTATCTCTACCTCGGAAACCTGCAGTGCCTCCGGGCTGTAGCCGACCGCCAGCGGGCTCTGGCAGCCGGCCTCGCTTTGCTGGACATCGACCAGCAGATACTTCTCATGCAGGTTGGTCCCGGGGCGGATGGGCAGGTCTATGCGGGCCTGGTTGGCGCTGACCCCCAGCACAGAACCACCCGGGGGATACAACAGTTCGAAATTGTAGCGCTCATCCCGGTACAGCTGCCAGTCTTGAAGGCTTTGCGCCAAAGGAGCAGTGCTCGCCGGTGCAGGTGCAGTGCGTGTGGGTACTGAGTGGTGGTCATCTGTCTCCGGGGCAAGCTGTGCCGTGCTGCGCTGCGGAGTGAAATAACACCCTGCAGCCAGAGAAGCCAACACAATCACCTCCAGGGCAAGGATTATCTTTGCCGCCGGTGATGTGCGATGCTGGGTCATTCCGCGTCCGATTCTGTCTCGGTCGCCTCGCCGGCTTCCAGGGCAGTGTGCTCTACCCCTTCGACCTCCATCAGCTCATCGCCCGCTTCCATCATCTCAGGCTGGTCTTCCGACACCGGGGTATCCGCCGGTGCAGCTTGCTCTACCTGTATAGCCTCAGGCTGGTCCTGCGGCTGCGGGAAGCTCCAGGGCAGGTAGCCGGTCCTCAGGTAACCGCGGGCGACTGCCAGCATAGCAAACTGAGCAAATATCAGCCATAACAGCAGCAGGCTCACGATCACAGTGAGGATGTCAATCCAGACAGGCACCTGGCTTTGCAGCGAGGCGACGGCTCCCTGGACGGCATCGACCTGCCCCATAAAGCCCTGCAGGATGGACTGGACTGCCGCCAGCTCATCTTCGATCCTGGTTGCCATCTGAGTAATCGGCGACACCAGCGTGTCCACTACCCCCGATTTGACCTGGGCTACCAGGCTGCGCAGCTCCTGGACGAGTAGAGCCAGATCCGCCAGCCGGTCCGAAACCGCCTCGAGCTCATCCGTCAGGGTAGGTATCTCAATGCCTGGAATAGCGTTAACCGCCACCAGGGTCGCATTAAAGGCGGCAACCGAATCGCGCAGAGCGATCGCCGTCTCCCTCATGGCGTTGATCTTACTGACCAGGTCCTCGTTTACGGACTTGGTCAGCAGGTCGAGAACCGGGCTTCCGGCTTCGAAATTCTCTCCAAGCTGACCTGCTGCGGAGATGATGGTCTGCACCAGCTCGCGTGAGCTGCTTACAGCGGCATCCAGTCGCAGCAGTGAGTTTTCCAGCACGCTGATACCACTTTGGATCCCACCCAGAAGGTACAGGATTTCACTTGTAACCCGCGCATTGACCATCCAGCTGCCAGCGATCGCCAGCGCCCCCATCAAGATGCCCAGCACTACCGCAACAATGATGACCCAGGCGATAAACCGATTAATCGTTCTCATAATGCTGCCTCCACTGTACTTCCCTGGATTCGTCGTACTGCCCCGGTCCCCCCCGGCAGAACTGCCTCGGAACCGGACAATACTGCGTTTGTCCCTCCCCACAGGCGCTCGACCTGTGCTGAGGCCGCGTTCAATTTTAACACGTCACAGCACAGCAGGGATAATCCGGTTTGCGTCCGGTTCCCTGGAGAACCAACACAAGCTGATTCCGGCTTAAGGATCAATGTCTTCGTAAGTGATTCTTGCTTTTCTGGCTTGGTGAATTTTAGAAATTCGGCAGGCAGGCAAGCCCGGGCTGCACGCTGTCTGTGCGCGCAGCGGGCTGGAATATGCGCAAGTCGATCAGCGGCAGCAGCTTGGTGGATCGCTTTATATTGCCCGAGCCGTTCCTGGCAGCCCTCACTGCAGCCTGATAGCTGCGCTGGTCGCTGCGGATCTGGCGCATTGCACGACGGGTTAGCAGATCGGCAGCTTTATTATTTTTGCGCGGCGTCCAGATCCACTTGAGCTTGATGAATTGCGTGGAGAGCTGCCTGGCGCGCATGTACAGCGGCCAGATAGCCTCCGAGCTCACGGATGCCATACCGTTCATCTGGTCGATGACGCTTTTCGCGTCTCCAAATATTTTGATCAAATCATCTGCAAGCCCCAGGTCTGCCAGGGCATCCAACCCCTCGATCAGAGCCACATATTCAGCTACGTTGGAGGAGGCATCCTGGCAACGGGCAAACACCCCATGCCCCTGCCCAATGACCTGGTCATCACGGGCGATGAGCCAGCCATAGCAGAGGAAGCCCGCCTTGCTGGAGGATTCACTGCTGCCATCGAAGCTGCGATACAGACCATCGAAACGCATTGTATACATGCTGCTCGCTCCTTAAACGGCACCGGCGGTGGTAGCATCCACCGCCGGTCAACGAAGTGTGATAAATGGAGGGCAGCCTCTCGCCTGTCGCTCTCGCCTCGCGAATTCCAGGCCGTCAGCTCTATATTGGCTCAACTTTAGATGAAACCCAACCCTCCGTTTTCGATTATGCAAATTTAGCCCCTATGTCTACTCATAAGCCTATATCCATTATTGTACAGACTATATTGCCTGTCAATGGCTTGGACTTAATAATTTTGTAAACAACCATAATCATCAAGCTTTACACAACCGGGGATAATACCACCCTAAATTACCCACTGTACTGTCTAAGGCCAATAATTGAGGTTACAATTCAGATAGAATCAGCCAATCGGGCCTGGCGATGACAGCAGTGCGGTTGGGTGCGGGATTTGCAGTCGTGCGATGAAAATCAAGATATTTACCACAGGCGGCTCGATCGATAAAACCTACTCAACTCAGGCGAGTGATTTCATCGTAGGCGATCCGCAGGTAGAAACAATCCTACGCCAGGCTAACGTAACCATTGACTACGCTGTCGAATCACTGGTCATGAAAGACAGCCTGGAGCTCAACGACGAGGACCGCCGGCTGATCGCGGACAGGGTGCGCTCCACAGCAGAAAGACATATCTTGATTACCCACGGCACCGATACCATGATCGCCACCGCCCAGGCACTGCACGACATCCGGGGCAAGGTGATCGTACTGACCGGGGCGATGCAGCCGGCGGCATTCAAGCACTCTGATGCCGCCTTCAACATTGGCGGCGCTGTACTCGCGCTGCAGACACTCCCGGAAGGAGTGTATCTGGTAATGAACGGACAGGTATTCGATCCACTGCATACTCGGAAGGATGTCCAGATGGACCGCTTCGAAGAGACCTGATATCCCCTGGAGAATAACACCATGACAGAGAATAATAGCAGCCTGAAATTCGCCCTAGGGCTGGCAGGGGGCCTGGCAGCAGCCGCATCATACATGCTTGTCATCCGTCCCTGGATGCTCACCTGGGGAACAACCCACGACGAGGTCGACCGCCTGCTGCCGGGAGATGAGCTAATTCCTGCACCTAAAACCTGCGCCACCCACGCAGTAACCATACAGGCGCCACCTGCTGCCGTCTGGCCCTGGCTGGCCCAACTGGGACAGGGGCGCGGCGGCTTCTACAGCTATGATTGGATCGAAAACATGATGGGGTTGGATATCCATACTGCGGACAGGGTCCTGCCAGAGCACCAGGACATCAAAGCAGGTGATAAGATCGCATTGGCGCCAGAAGGGTTCAGCATACCGGTTGCCATCGTAGAACCCGGTCGCACACTCGTGCTGCACGGCGACACCCGCAACCCCAGCGATGGCGAAACGCCGCCGATGAAACCCGGCGATTACCTTGCGATGTCTTGGGGATTTTATCTGCTCGAACGTGAGGATGGGTCGACCCGATTTATCGAACGGTCGAAAATGGACTGGAACCCCAACCTGGCAAATTCGTTCTTCTATCGGCTGTTCCTCGAACCCGGCGCGTTCTTGATGGAGCGCAAGATGATGCTGGGCATCAAGCTGAGAGCCGAAGCGCTGCATTCGGTGAATCAGGAAATCAGCAGCGATACAGATCAGTAGAGCATTGGATGGCAGCAAACCTAGGTACATTTGTCTGGAGGATTATCAATGAGCGTTAAGATATATCTGGTATGGTCATGCAACTCACGGATTGGAAGTAGATGGCACAAAAATACTCGTCGATCCGTATTTCAGCGACAATCCGGCCGCCACGATCACTGCCGACCAGGCACAGGCGGACTATATCCTGATCAGCCACGGTCACTTCGATCATGTGACCGACCTTGTAGAGATCGCCCAGCGCACGGCAGCGCCGGTCATTACGAATTTCGAGATCGCCAACTGGCTGGGTGAGAAGGGAATCAACGCCCACGCCCAGCACATCGGAGGCGGCTTCCACCACCCCTTCGGATACCTGAAACTGACCCAGGCGCTGCACGGCTCGGGTTTGCCAGACTTTGCGTACGGCGGCAACCCGTGCGGCTTCCTGCTCACCACCAGCTCTGGGGCAAAGGTCTACCTGGCATGCGACACCGGGCTGTTCGGGGACATGCGCTTGATCGGGGAAGAGGGCATCGATCTGGCGGTCTTGCCGATTGGAGATAACTTCACCATGGGTCCGGATGATGCCTTACGGGCTGTCAAACTGATCCAGCCGAAGCACGTCATCCCGGTCCATTACGGCACCTGGGAACTGATCGCCCAGGACCCCGATGCCTGGGCCGTGCGGGTAGAGGCGGAGACAGATGCCCAGCCGCACGTTCTCAAACCCGGCGAGACGTTCATGCTCGGCGAGACTTTCACGCTCAATTGAGCAGGAGGCAGCAATGTTTGACAGCATTTTCCGCCGCAAAGAGGAAGAAAGCCGGGTACGCAGCGAGGGACGGCTGCCACCGGGGCAATCGCTGACACAGAAATTCCCGGTGCTGCACTACGGCCCGACACCAGGTTTCAACCCGGCGACCTGGGACTTCCGCGTCTGGGGTGAGGTGGAAGAGGAAGTGCGCTGGACCTGGGTTGAATTCCAAAACCTACCGCGCACCAAACTGGCGATGGATATCCACTGTGTAACCCGTTGGAGCAAATTCGATACCGAGTGGGAAGGGATCTCGCTGCGCACCCTGGTCGATCAGGGTCTGATCAAGCCAAAACCCGAAGCTCAATTCGTGATGCAGCATGCCGAATATGGATTCACCGTCAACCTGCCGCTGGAGGTCATGCTCTCGGATAACTTCCTCATGGCGACCCATTTCAACGGGGAGCCGCTCTCCCCCGACCACGGCTATCCACTGCGCGGCGTAGTAGGCAATATCCCGGGACGCGAAGACCTGGTGGTGCCTTACTTCTGGAAAGGGGCAAAGTGGCTGCGCGGCCTGGAGTTCATGCGCCAGGACAGGCGCGGCTTCTGGGAGCAGGCCGGTTATCACAACCGGGCTGACGTGTGGAATGAAGAACGCTTCGGTTAGCCCGTGATCGACTGGTTCAACCTGGCTGCCAATGGTCTGTGGATCCTGGGCTGTGCAGTCGTCCTGGCAGCCATCAGCTACGCCAGCTGGGAGGCATCTTACAACCAGGAGCGGATGATTGCCTGCTTAAGACGCCCTTCTGCTCGGTCGGCACTTACCCTGGGTGGGACGCTGTTCTTCCTGGGACTGGCGGCGGTAGAGAGCGATATGCTGACCAGGGTTTTCTTCGCGCTTCTGGCAACGCTGTGCTTTTCTCTGATGCTATTGGCGCTCCGGGCTGTGAGAAAGGCCGTGCCCCTAAATTGATCTAAAAATATAAGTACGGTTACCGGGCAAACCGCCGAAAATATCTTTCCAAAGTGTATCAGTGGTACCGGCGGTTTGCTTAAGCAATTCGCTGATAGCAACTAAAAGTTTTGTTAAATTTCTTTCAGCGATTTGCCCGGAGAACGGCAGGCTTATCGCACGCCGTTCTCGATTTTTAGACACTCCCCACGCCGGATCTGGAAGTGGTCGAAATCCCTGGCAACCCGCGTGGCAGGGAAGACCGACTGCGCTTCTGCCAGCACGTCCCGCTCCCGGTAGCGACGGGAGATATGGGTCAGGATCAGCTGCGCCACACCCGCCTGCTGGGCTAATTCCCCCGCCTGGCGGGCGGTCAGATGGGCAAAATTGCGCGCCATATCCGCCTCCGGCTCCAGGTAAGTAGCCTCGATCACCAGCAAGTCGGCACCACGACAGACGTCTACAATACCGTCTACCCGGCCGACATCGCCCACGTGCACCAACCGGGTCCCCGGGCGCTCAGCCCCTAGCACCTGGTCTGGGTGGATCTGGCGACCGTCCGGCAATTTCACGGGCTGCCCGCTGACCAGGTCACGCCGCCAGGGACCGGGTGGGATGCCGAGGGCTTCGGCCTGCTCGACCAGGAACGGTCGGCGAGGCTTTTCCTCGAAAAGATAACCGAAACAATCCGGCCCGCGGTGCTGCACAGGGAATGCCGTGACCTGGAGGTCGCCTTCGGCGAAGATCACGCCTGGCTGGATCTCTCGCAGTTGGATGGCAATCGGCGGGCGGGCCCCGCGCAGCACCACGCCGAACAGCAGGTCGTTGATGCGCTCGAGCGCCCAACGCCCGCCCAGGACCTCCAGCTCTTCGATCGCCTCCCACCTGGAAAATGTGGACAGCAAGCCCGCCAGTCCCAGGATATGGTCCAGGTGCCCGTGAGTGATCAGGATGCGGTTGAGGCGTTTGAACCCTATCCCGGCCTTCAGGATCTGGCGCTGGGTGCCTTCTCCACAGTCGATCAAAAAGCGGTACTCGTCGTGCAGCACGATCTGGGCAGATAAGCCGCGGTGCACGGACGGCGCTGAAGCGGATGTGCCCAGGAAGAGGTATTCGTACAATAGAAGCGCCTTTCTGTGAGGCTGGGAATAGCTCAGATACTATGGAAATACGCTGTCTGCGCATTCATATATGTGACAGATAAATTGTACCGCATCTCGCCCCGCCTCTCAGCACGGGCATGCCTCGTCAACCTGGCATTGAGGCGGCCGGGATTGTGAGCTCCAGCATATGACCCTAAGCCACCCCAGCACCCATTATCAGACCATACGTGCTATAATGAATCCGTCACCGGCAGGATGGTCTGCCCCATAAAGGTGCTCACTACCTATCTGGTATCTTCCGCTCACACCAATGGCGACTAAAAAAACCAAGTCCTCCTCTTCAAAGAGCTCCACCGCTGCGAAAAGCAAATCGCGCAGAACATCGGCTCGCAAACCGGCCGCCAGCAAGCCGAAGAAGAGCACCCGCTCCACAAGCCGCAAGGCCTCCAGCACATCCCAATCCAAAGCCACGATGCAGACAAGTCCCGCCACCATCTCGACTGGCATCTCGCTCGACCGCAAGCTGGATATCGCCGGCGTGCTCCTGGGACTCGTCGGGCTGCTCACCCTGATCAGCCTGGCTTCCTCAACCCGCAGCCCGCTGACCGGCGGCTGGGTATCCCTGGTCGCCAAGGGTTCAGGTTGGGGGATGTATATCCTGCCGCTGGCGCTGATCGCTGTCGGCGGGTGGCTGGTGCTGCGTCATTTCGAGCGCATCCCCAGCGTGTCTGTGGAGCGGCTGATCGGTATCATCTTGCTGTTCACCAACATTCTCGCCTGGCTGCATTTCCTGACCTTCCCGGAATCGAACCAAGCGGCGCTGGACAAGGCAGCCGCCGGAGATGGCGGGGGCTACATCGGAGGGGCATTCCTGATCGCGCTGCAGTCTACCCTGGGTACCGGCGGGACTGCCATCGCTTTGCTGGCGTGGACGCTGATCGCACTGGCGATGACGCTGGATGTCTCGATCCTGGAAATGTTCCGCTGGGTGCCGGCGCTGCTCACCCGCTTGGGAGACCAATGGGACGAGTATCGCGCTCAGCGCGGGGGGAAACCCGCCAGCTACACCGGAAGCGTACCCCAGTCCGGTGTGTCCATTCCGGAAGGCGACCTGCTCTCACCGGCCTATCCGCCCAGCGTCGCACAGCCTACCGCGCTGCCCTTCGCGGTTTCCGGGGCACAGGTTCAGAACTGGGTGATCCCGCCTGTGGCGGAGATCATGGATGAAGGCGGTCAGGTGGACTACGACGCTGATCTGGACCAACAACGAGGGAAGGTGATCGAAGAAACGCTGGCTTCCTTTGGAGCCCCGGGTAAGATCATCGAGATCAGCCGCGGCCCGACCATTACCATGTTCGGCGTGGAACCGGATTTCATCGAGAGCCGCAGCGGCAAGACGCGCGTGCGGGTGGGCAAGATCGCCGCCCTGGCGGATGACCTGGCGCTGGCTCTCTCGGCGCGCACCATCCGTATCCAGGCGCCGGTGCCGGGGAAAGGCTATATCGGCATCGAAGTGCCCAACGATGAGATCTCGCTGGTGGCAGTGCGGGATGTCATCGAAAGCGAGGCTTTCAGCCGGCTGAAGGCAACCTTACGCTTTGCCCTGGGACAGGATGTGGCCGGAAACGCGGTGGCAGCCGACCTATCCGCCATGCCGCACCTGCTGGTCGCCGGTGCAACCGGCTCGGGCAAGTCGGTGTGCGTGAACTCGCTGATCTCCTGCCTGCTGATGTTCAACACACCCGACGAGCTGCGCCTGATCATGGTCGATCCGAAGCGGGTCGAGCTGACCGGCTACAACGGCATCCCGCACCTGCTGGCACCGGTGGTGGTGGAGCTGGAGCGCGTGGTTGGCGTGCTGCAGTGGGTGCTCCGCGAGATGGACCAGCGCTACCACAAACTGGCGCAGGCCGGCTGCCGCAACATCAAGGAATATAACTCACAACTGGAAGCCAGCGGTGAGAAGAAGCTGCCCTACCTGGTGGTGATCGTCGATGAACTGGCCGACCTGATGATGCTGGCGCCCGACGAGACCGAGCGCACGCTGACCCGATTGGCGCAGCTCGCCCGCGCCACCGGCATCCACCTGGTGATCGCCACCCAGCGCCCCTCGGTGGACGTGGTCACCGGGCTGATCAAAGCCAACTTCCCCGCCCGGGTGGCATTCGCGGTGGCTTCCGGTGTGGACAGCCGCGTGATCCTGGACCACCCGGGCGCCGAGCGGCTGCTGGGGCGCGGCGATATGCTCTTCCAGGCACCAGACGCCCCCGCGCCAGTGCGCCTGCAAGGCACCTTCGTCTCGGATGCCGAGATCCAGCGCCTGGTTGCTTACTGGCAGAGCTTCGCCGGGGCGGTTACCACCGCACCCACCGCTGCCGGTGGCACGCCCGACGCTATCCCACCTGGCATCCCGCTCAAGCAGATCCCGCTGTGGGATGAGATGCGGGCCGAGGAGCAAAAAGACCCGCTGCTTGAGGAGGCAGTCGATCTGATACGCCGCCAGGGACGCGCCTCCATCTCCATGCTGCAGCGCCGCCTGCGCATCGGCTACACGCGCTCTGCCCGGCTGGTGGAGACCATGGAGGCTATGGGGATCGTCGGCCCGCCCGACCCGGGCACCGGGACGCGCGAAGTGCTGGATTACGGACAAGCCGCGCCGCCGGTGGAGGAATAGAGAAATTAAGGTCTTTTCATGTGCTGATTCTTCCCCTCCCCCGGTGATATAATGCCGCCATGCGCTGGCGCTGGCTGGTATTTTCCCTGCTCGGCCTGATCGTCTTGTGCCTGGTGGCATACTTCATCTATAACCTGCCCCCGGTCCACGAGCGGCTGGCCTGGCGCGTGGCGAGCCTGCGCTCGCAGGTCTACTACGCCATCAACCCGCCTCAGGAGGTTGTGTTCCTGCCCAGCGAGCAGTCCCTGCTCGACGAGCAGGCAATGATCGAAGCCATCGTCCAGGCGACCCTGGATGCCCTGCCCACAGCACAGGCAGCACAGCCCAGCCCGCTGCCACCGACCAGCACTCTCATCCCCACCCAAACCGGCCCGACCGCCACACTCCCACCGACGGCAGCACCCACAGCCGCGCCGACCCCCCTGCCCGGGCTGGTGCTGCTGAACGGGCTGGTGCACGACTACCAGCGCATGAACAACTGCGGTCCCGCCACCCTGGCGACCCTGCTCTCCTACTGGGGCTGGCAGGGCGACCAGTACATCACGCGCGAGCATTTACGTCCCAACCACGCCCGGGTGGACGACAAGAATGTGATGCCATCCGAGATGGTGGACTTCATCGAAAGCCAGACCGGCTTGAAAGCCCTGGTTCGAGTGGGCGGCGACGTGGATACGCTCAAGCGCCTGCTGGCAGCCGGCTTCCCGGTGATAGTCGAGAAGGGCTTCCAACCGCCTAACGAGGACTGGATGGGGCATTACGAAGTGGTCAACGGCTACGATGACGCCAACCAGCGCTTCATCACCCAGGATTCGTATATCATGGCGGATTTCCCCGTGCCTTACCCTGACCTGCGCGGCCGCTGGTGGCGTGATTTCAACTACGTTTACCTGGTGGCATACCCGCCGGAGCGCGAGGATGAGCTGATGGAGCTGCTCGGCCCGCACGCCGACCCGCTCTACAACTATCAATCCGCTGCCCAGATGGCACAAGAGGAGACCGCTATCCTGGGCGGGCGCGACCTGTTCTTCGCCTGGTTCAACCTGGGCAGCAGCCTGGTCGCCCTCCAAGATTTCCACGCCGCGGCCCAGGCCTACGACCAGGCTTTCGCCGTGTACGCCGACCTGCCCCAGGAGGAGCGCCCCTGGCGGGTGCTGTGGTACCAGACCGGGCCGTACGCCGCCTACTACAACACCGGGCGCTACCAGGACGTTATCAGCCTGGCGAACACCACCCTGTCCTTCCTCTCCGACCCGATCCTGGAGGAGACGCTCTTCTGGCGCGGCATGGCGAAGGAGGCTTCCGACGACATCGACGGCGCGATCGCGGACTATAATAGGGCGATTCGGGTCAACCCGACCTCTACCAGCGCCGCCGCCCAGCTCCAGCGCCTGGGTCTCGCCCCTTAAATAGACATCTCCGTGATCGCCTTTGGAAAAGGTAATCCTTTTATTTGAAACCTATTTTTGCCACCAAGCCTCCAAGGCACCAAGTTTTTAATATAGGCCTTACGCACTTGGGGGAGGGTTGGGGGTGTTTTGGCGGGCTGTGCGGTAAATCTATAAAAATCTCTGTGTTCTCAGTGGTGAAAATAAAGAAAACATGCGCAATAAACTGATCCTCTTCGCCATCGCCATCCCGGCATGCCTGCTGCTTATGGCGCTGATTTACAACCTGCCCCCGGTAAATGCCCGCCTGGCCTGGCGGGTAGACGCCTTGCGCGCCGATATTAAGTACCGCCTCAACCCGCCCGAAGAAGCGGTGTTCGTGCCACAGGAAGCCAAACCAGACGACATCCCCACCACGACTCCTACCCATACGCCTATCCCGCCCACAGCCACGCCCACCAGCCCCGGCCCGACCGACACTCCCGAACCCTCCGCTACCCCGACGGTCACGCCCACCCCGCTGCCCGAATCGGCCATCCTGGACGGCGTGGTTTACGTGGACCAGCACGGGCGCTGGAACTACTGCGGTCCGGCCAACATGGCGATGGCACTCAATTTCTGGGGCTGGCCCGGCACGCGCGATGACGTCGCCGAGGTGGTCAAGCCTGGCATCGACGACCCCAGCCTGGACTTCATCCAACGCGGCAAACTGGACAAGAACGTCATGCCCTACGAGATGGCCGACTTCGTAATCGACCACACCGATTTCAGCGTGGTCACCCGCTCGGGTGGCGAGCTCGAGCTGGTCAAGCGCCTGATCGCGGGCGGATTCCCGGTGCTGGTCGAGAAAGGCTACTACGAGGCCGACTACACCGGCAAAGTCGCCTGGCTGGGGCACTACCTGTTCACCACCGGCTACGATGATGCGACGGGCGAGTTCATCGTCCAGGACGCCTACCTGAAGCCGGGAGCGGACATGCGCGTCGACTACCAGACCTACCTGGACGGCTGGCGCTCGTTCAACTACCTGTTCATGGTGATCTATCCCCCCGAGCGGGAGGGCGAAGTGTTCACCCTGTTGGGCGATTGGACCAACTCGGAATGGGCACACCAGAACGCGCTGCGCATCGCCGAAGAGGAAACCCAGACCCAGACCGGCATCGACGAGTTCTTCGCCTGGTTCAACAAAGGCACCAGCCACGTCAGCCTGCTGCAGTACAACGAAGCCGGGGTCGCTTACGACAAGGCTTTCGAGGTGTATTCACAGCTCGAGAGCGACGACACCCAGCGCCCCTACCGCATCCTGTGGTACCAGACCGGACCGTACTGGGCGTACTTCTACACCGGGCGCTACCAGGACACGATCAACCTGGCGGATACCACCCTCAACGACACGATCTCCGAGCCGACCCTGGAGGAGAGCCTGTACTGGCGCGGCCAGGCCTTCCTGGCGCTGGGACAAACTCAGCAGGCTATTGATGATTTCCGCGAATCGGTGCGCCTGAACCCGAACTTCGGGCCGGGGTTGTTTGCGTTATCACAACTGGGGGTAAGCCCATGATTATGACGGGCGACCGCGGACATCTGGCAGGTGGATTGCTCCAAGCCCGATTTTATCCCACCTCTATCCCGCGCACCCAGGTGAGGCCAAGCTGACCGGCCCGGTTGTGCAGCCGCTGATCGGCGGTCCACAGCTCCCCGCCCTGCCGTTCCGCCACAGCAAGATAGAAGCCGTCATATGCTTTTGACTGCCCAAGCCGCCCTGCCCAGCTCAGTGCAGACTGGCACAGCTGGCGATCAGACGGAATAACCTCTACTCCCAACTGAAAAATATCCTCAACTGCAATCTGGCCCTCTTCCTCGCTGATCCAGCGCCTGAATATTGCACTGCGAATCACCGAGATGGTTTCCGGAACCAGGATGTCTGGAGCGCAGATCTGGGTCCCAGACCGGTGCCATGACCCAAACAGCTCCAGGATACCCGTGCTGTCACCGATGGGCAGGACCGCCCGGACGGCGATGTTGGCGTCGACTACGATGACTGTAGGTGCTGCTTCAGAGCCCTGCGAGTAGCTCGTCATCGCGCTGCTCCCGCATCTGCTCAATCATCTCCGCCAGATCAATCTCCAACGCTTTGCCATCACGCCTCCTCAGGATCTCAGCTCGGTGACTTCTGACCTGTTCCAGCGCTTCCAATCGCTGCCGCAGGGCGCCTTCCTCACTGCGCTCGTCCAGCCACCGGCGCACCGCCCTACGCACGATCTCGGAGATGCTGGTGCCGCTCTCGCGTGCGATTTCAGCCAGTTCCTGGTGCTGCTCGGGCTCTAACAGTATTTGAGCTCTGTGCATTTTGTCCATCTCTCACCTCAGATATAATTATACATCTACATGTGTGTATGTGTCAACATGGTGCTGCACTCTTAAACACTCCTACCTACCTTCACCCATCATCCTTCCTCCTTCATACTTAACGTTATTAGGACTTACGCACTTGAGGGAGGGTAATCGGGGGTGTTTTGGCGGGCTGTGCCCGCCAAAACACCCCCGATTACCCTGTGAACTGCGTAACTTCTAGTTATAATACCGGCATGCCTACGCTCCTGCATTTCGCCGACGCGCATATCGACATCGCCAACTACGGGCGCCACGACCCGCAGACCGGGCTGCCCATGCGGGTGATGGACTTCCTCAAGTCGCTGGACACGATCATCGACACTGCGATTGACGAAAAAGTGGATTTGGTTTTGTTCGCCGGCGACGCCTACAAGGACCGCAGCCCGGCGCCGACCTTCCAGCGCGAGTGGGGGCGGCGGGTGATGCGCCTGTCACGCGCCGGCATCCCAACCCTGCTGCTGGTCGGCAATCACGACCTGTCCCCCTCCCTCGGGCGCGCCCACGCTATGGAGACTTTCGACACCCTTGAAGTGCCCCACGTGCGGGTGGTCGAGCGGCCCTGCTTCCTGGGAACGGATGAGCTGTGGGGACTGCCGCTGCAGGTGATCGCCCTGCCGTGGATCTCGCGCTCGGGTTTGATGGCACATCTTGACCTGCCAGCCAGTGAGCCTGGCAAAGTCTACGAAGAGATGGAAGTGCGCTTCAAAGCGCTGATCGACGAGTGGCTGGAGGCAGCCGACCCTTCCTTGCCGGTGGTGCTGACCGCGCATGCCTCCGTGCAGGGGGCGAAATACGGCGGCGAGCGCACCGTGATGCTGGGCAGCGATCTGGTGCTCTCCGGCGGGCTGGTACGCGACCCGCGCCTGGACTACGTCGCCCTGGGGCATATCCACAAGGCGCAAGACCTGAACGAAGGCGCCCACCCGCCGGTGGTCTACCCGGGCTCGATCGAGCGGGTGGATTTCGGCGAGGTGCAGGACGACAAGTTCTTCGTCATTGCCAATGTGGAGCGCGGGAGTACAGAAGTGGATTGGCGCCGGCTGGAGGGCATCCGCCCGTTCATCGACCGGAGGGTCATATTGGACTCAGACAACGCCGGAGCACTGGTCAACGACCGGCTGCGCGCAACCCTGCCGTCCCGCGAGCAGCTCAACGGGGCGATCGTGCGTCTGGTGGTGGAGTATCCCCGCGAGATGGAAGCGCTGATCGACGAGGCCGCCCTGCGCGACCACGCTCAAGAAGCCTTCGAGTTTTTGCTGGTCAAGCGTCCGCAAATGGAAGCCCGCATCCGCCTGCCGGAAGACCAGGCAATCGGCAGTCTGACACATCTGGAGCTTTTGGAGAAATACTGGCAAGCGGGGCATGTCGAGCCCGCCGAGGCGGAGGCGCTTTCGAAGTTAGCGGAAGAAGTCATCTCTGCTGCCCGCCAGGGGGATTAAGAGATTCACCACGAAGACACAAAAGCACGGAGAAATTTATTTTAGGACTTACGCACTTGGGGGAGAGTTGGGATCTTCCTGGTTAAAAAGCCTTTCTGGGGAACAGGCGCCAACAATTATGGGATCAAATCGTGCTCCTGAGCCAGGCCTGTAGGCACGGCTACTGTGATCACGTCCGGAAGGTCATCTGCCACCACCTGCCGGCGGGTGGAGAACACTGCCTCCCCACGGCTGTTGTACACAATGACATACAGGTCGGGCAGCGATTCGACCCGCCAGGCCGATTGGTCCTCCCGGTCGGTATACCGGTCGGAGTCGAACACGATCCGCGCCTCGCCGTTCTCACCCGTCACACCACTGCCCAGGTGGTCATCCTGGTCGGAGAGATCGCGGTCGAACAGGGCAACCCTGACCCCCTTCAGAACACGGTCGGGTTCTTCTACCAGCACCAGCTTGATTCGCACGACGAGGATCATGAGTTCGCTCCTTTGAGAATATAGGACCGTCAGGCAAATTGACCTAACCGCTATCCAATTGTACAACAGCCATGTACTGCCCGGGTGCCGAATATCGCCCCAACATCTACCACCTGTCACGGCAACTCCCGATGACCCCTGATTTCGCAAATCAAGCAAATATTTTTTTCGTCTATAATACAGGTCAAAGTTACCCGGGCTGCGCTACTGTAACTCCCAGCAGCTCAGGACGAAGAGCTACGATTAAGGAGGTAGATATGACCGGAATTCGTACGAATAAAAGATTGATCCTGCTGACCATTGTCATTATTGCCAGCATAATGCTGAGCGCATGCTCTCTGCGCAGGTCCACACCTACAGAGGCTCCACTAGAACCCACCCCGCTGCCGGAGGTCGAAGCCGCCCAGGCTCTAGAACCTATCAGCCAGGCGGAGCTGGTCGGGGAGACCTGGCAGTGGGTCGGCCTGCGGGAGACTTCCCCAGCGGCTCAATCCCTGATACCAGACGCGGAAAACTACACCCTGACCTTCAATGACGACGGCACAGTGAGTATCAAGGCCGACTGCAACGTCGCCGGTGGAGCCTACGAGCTCTCCGGCGATGAACTCACCATCAGCCTCGGCCCGACCACCCTGGCAGAGTGCGGCCCCGAGTCCTCCTACAACCAGTTCCTGTCGCTGCTGGAACAAGTCTCCGGAGCGGGGACCGGCTACGGCAGCCTGGTGCTCACCTTGGCTGATGATGCAGGAGAAATGTTCTTCCAGCGCGCCACCACCGCCACCCAGAGCGCAGGTCTGGAAACTGTCACCCAGGCGGATATCGTCGATATCCTCTGGGAGTGGGTCAGCCTGATCGAGACCATGCCGGCCTCCCAGTCGGTGGTGGCGAACTCGGAGAACTACAACCTGGTCTTCAGCGAGGACGGCACCTTCAACGCCAAAGCGGACTGCAATGTCCTCCAGGGCAGCTACGAGCTGTTGGGCGCGCAGCTGAGCCTGGTCCTCGGCCCGACCACACTGGCAGAATGCGGTCCCGAATCATCCTACGACCTGTATGTCAACCTGCTGGGGCGGGTTGCCGGTGCGGGATCCCGGGATGGAACGCTGGTGCTGGTGCTGGATGAAGATGCCGGCAGCATGGACTTCGAGAACAAGGGTGAAGCGCCGGTCGCCGCGGAAGTGCAGACCATCGAAGGAGATCCGGCCCTGGTGCTCGGTCCACCGGATGGGACAGAAGACTTCAACAACGAACAGAACTGGACCACCTTCGACGGTGCCTGCTTCAAGACCGAGATCACCGGCGGGCAGTTCGTGATGACTGCCAAAGGTCTGGCAGGTTCCCCCTGCTGGGAGGTCTCCTGGCCGCAGCTGGACAATTTCTACCTGGAGACCACCTTCTTCATGCCCGAGACCTGCGACGTGCAGGACCGCTTCGGGTTCCTGTTCCGCGCCCCGGATAACAACCGCGGCTACCTGTACGGCTTCGACTGCGGCGGGAACTACAGCCTATCCGCCTGGGATGGGCAGGCTACCACCGTCATCGTACCGCCCACGCAGAGCGCGGCCATCCTGACCACGCCCGGACAGGTCAACCGCATAGGCTTGTTGGCTTTCGGTGAGAACATCTCGATGTACGCCAATGGGGTGTACCTGGAGACCGTGCCAGACTACACCTTCCTAGAGCAGGGCAAGATCGGCTACTTCGTGCGCGCCGCCACCGACCAGCCCTTCACGGTGCGCTACGACCAGCTGCGCGTGTGGGTTCTGGAGGATGAGTTCTACCCGCCAGATAGCACACCGCCGCTTCCGCCGGTCGATATCCCCGACCCGGCTCCCGACGTGCCCACCGGCGCGACGAGCGTCAACGTGAACGTGCGCACCGGCCCGAGCATGCTCTTCCCAATTATCGGTGTGGCAGAGCAAGGCGATACCGGAGAGGTGCTGGGCACCAGCCCGGATGGCTTCTGGTTCGCCGTCAAGGTAGAGCCATCCGTGGTCGGCACCGGCATCGCCTGGGTGGCTGCGGACTATGTAACCCTGACCAACCCGACCAACCAGCCGCTGCCGGTGATCACCCCGCCGCTGCTGCCGACATTGGTGAACTTCCCACCTCCACCGCAGTTTGCCCCGCAGGTGACAATGCGCGAGCCGGCGACAATACGCAGCGGGCCGACCATCGAGTTCCCGGTGTATGGCGTTGCGCCCACCGGCTCCAGAGCCGAAGTGATCGGGCAGAGCCAGGACGGTGAATGGTGGGCGCTGCGCATGCCGGCCAACCTGTCCAGCGACGGGCTTGGCTGGGTGCCGAAGGTTTATACCTTCCCCAGCAACACCTCCAGCGTGTCGGTGATCGCTACCCCGAACCTGCCCAGTAATATCTCCCCGGCTGCCCCGGGTTCGGGAGCGCCGTCCCTGATCACCATCGAACCGCTCAACGTGCGCACTGGGCCGGGGAACGAGTACCCCAGCCTGGGCCAGGTCCCCAGGGGAGCCATCCTGGGCGTGGTCGGCATCAGCCCGGACCGCGAGCACTACGTGGTGAACATCCCCACCGAGATCGACCGCAGCGGTCGCGGCTGGGTGCCAGCGCGTTTTGTCGACGCTGTAAACGTGTCTAACGTACCGGTCATCCAACCACCACCGGCGCCTTAAAGGAAACATGTAGCGAAAATGGGGCTGGCCGATCGGTTGGCTAGCCCCATTAAAATTCATCTATATAAAGGATGTATAATGCGAAAATCCAAAATACCCATTTACGCTTCAGCGATCACATTACTCTTCCTGAGCCTGGCATTGAGCGCTTGCCGCCCTGCGGAGCCTTCACCAACGCCGGATATCGACGCCATTGTCGCGGCAACCTTGACCGCCGTCGCTCCCAGCCCTACGCTTGTGCCGACAGCAACCATCCCATTGCCACCGGTCGACATCCCAGACCCGGCACCCAATGTGCCCACCGGTACTGCCAATGTCAATGTGAACGTGCGCACCGGACCGAGCATGACCTTCCCAGTCCTGGGCACAGCCCAGCAAGGAGATACAGGCGAGGTTCTGGGCATCAGCCCGGACGGCGCCTGGTATGCCGTCAAGGTGCCTACAACGCTGGTCGGCACCGGTACAGCATGGTCGGCTGTGGCTTATGTCACCCTGAGCAACCCGACCGGGCAACCGCTGCCGGTGATCACTCCGCCGCTGCTGCCACCGCTGGTCAACTTCCCCGTCCCCCCGGCGAACGCACCGCAGGTCACCATGCTGGAAGCAGCCACTCTGCGCAGCGGCCCGACCGTAGAGTTCCCGGTGTTCGGCGTCGCGCCGACCGGTGCCAGGGCCGAGGTGCTTGGACGCAGCGAAGATGATGAGTGGTGGGCAGTGCGCATGCCGACAAGCATAGCCAGTGATGGCGTCGGTTGGGTGCCTAAGCTGTACACCTTTGCTTCTAACGCTGGCAGTGTGCCGGTGATCGCAACCCCCAATCTGCCCAGCAGCATTTCCCCGTCCGCCCCGGGTTCGGGAGCACCATCCCTGATCACCATAGAACCGCTCAACGTGCGCACCGGGCCGGGCAACGAATACACCAGCCTGGGTCAAGTGCCCAGGGGATCCATCCTAGGAGTCATTGGAGTCAGCCCGGATGGCGAGAATTACGTGGTGAACATCCCTCAATCGATCGACCCAAGCGGCCAGGGATGGGTGCCGTCACGCTACGTGAGCGCTGAGAATACATCCAACGTTCCTGTCGTACAGCCGCCTCCTCTGCCTTAGCCGATAAAAGTTTGAGCCTCCCGGTTCGCCCGACCCCCTCAATGACGAAGGCGCACCGGGAGGCGATCAGCTACTCATCAATGGCAAAGTTGTGGGCAACAACGAGGTGCCCACAACTTTGCCGATTATAATCGGCATCGAAGGTCTGAGCCGCGGCTATGATTTCGGCAAGGCGAAGCGCACAGTTTCCCAGGTGCTGTAAAAATCACCCACGAATAGTCCAAAATCTGAACCAATGGAAGCTTGCAGGAATGCAAGGCTTGGTATACAATGGATTTAATCGCCGGCAGCATCGTCATGGGGTACTTGCTGCCGGTTCTACTTCAACGTAATTTGGGGGAAACAACCAGGGAAAGGAGGAACGCTGCGCCAGGAACTTCAAGCCGTACAGGACATCAATCGTTCCCGATACGTGAGAGACAATTCACTGATGTTGGTCTTCACAGGTACAGTCCACGAGGCTGCCAGTCAGAGCATTATCGCTAATCCATGGTACATGATTCACAAACGGGGATACAAACATCCAGACTTCCAGACGAATATGGAGAGAGACGCATGAAACACAAAACCAGTATCTTACTATCAATGATGTTGATATTCACCCTTCTATTCCCAACTGCTGCGCTGGCCAGAGCACTGCAATTTGCACCCTCTTCGACCAGCGTTTTTATTAACGAGATCCACTATGACAACACCGGGACGGACGCCGGCGAGGCGATCGAGATCGCCGGTCCTGCCGGTACCGACCTGACCGGCTGGAGCATCGTGCTCTACAACGGCAGTGGTGGAGCTGTTTATGACACAGATGCACTAAGCGGGACGATCCCGGACCAGCAAAACGGGTACGGTACGGTCACATTAACATACCCCTCCAACGGCATCCAAAACGGCTCGCCGGATGGCATTGCGCTGGTCGATGCCAGCAACACGCTGGTGCAGTTCCTTAGCTACGAGGGCAGCTTCAGTGCAGTTGGCGGACCGGCGAATGGCACGGCCAGTACAGATATCGGCGTGTCTGAGAACGGTTCTGGGGCAGTTGGTAACTCACTGCAACTCACAGGCTCAGGTACTACTTACGGTGATTTTATATGGGCTGGTGAGCAGGCTCATACCTTCGGCGCGGTCAACAGCGGACAGACATTTTCGGGCGGACCACCCACTGCACCAGTATTGGTCATTAACGAAATTGATTACGACCAACCCAGCACAGATTTTGCCGAGTTTGTCGAGATCAAGAATGTAGGCACTGTCAGCGCGAACTTAAGTGAATTTACATTGGAACTGGTCAATGGCACCGGCGGTGGTGCGGCAGTTTATCAGTCCTATGTTCTGCCTGCCGTGACTCTCGCGGTAGGTGATTATTTCGTGGTGTGCGGTGATGCCGCAAATGTTGCTAACTGTGACCTGGACGTAACGCCTGATAGCAACCTGGTTCAAAATGGTGCACCAGATAGTGCAGGTCTCCGGTACAACGGAACCCTGGTTGATGCCGTCAGTTATGAAGGCGATACTGGTGCCCCATATACGGAAGGTTCTGGCGCAGGATTGGAAGATAATCCCAGCGTAGAAAATGCAGGCATCTCACGCTTCCCAGATGGTGCTGATACCAACCAGAACAATGTTGATCTCAGCCTGCGTTGCTCCACTCCAGGTGCAGCCAATGTTGCTGAATTCGGCAATTGTGTAGTCCCCAATACCGACCTGGTCATCAATGAAATCGACTACGACCAGCCCAGCACGGATACAGCGGAGTTCGTTGAAATCCGCAATAACGGGAATACCCCCGCCGACTTGAGTGGTTGGACGTTGGAATTTATTAACGGTAGCGGTACAGCCGTTTATGACACCATAAATCTTCCCGCTGTTAATTTGGCTTCCGGAGACTACTTTGTGGTATGCGCAAATGCGACGACCGTTGCAAATTGCGACCTGGACGATGCCCCTGACACGAATTTCATCCAGAATGGTGCGCCCGATGCCGTGGCGCTTTCATTCAATGGGTCCTTGATCGATACAGTCAGTTATGAAGGTGATACGGGTTCGCCGTACACTGAAGGTTCAGGTGCTGGTCTTGAAGATGCCGGCGTTGACGGAAGCATCTCACGTTGCCCTGACAGTGTTGATACAAATCAGAACAATGTCGACTTTGTATTTACTGGAACCATTACGCCTGGTGCGGAGAATAGCTGTGGTGGCGGTGGCCCAGAACCCTTGGAAGTCAAGATCCATGATATTCAGGGCAATGGTTCCGCAAGCCCATTGGTTGATGTCTTAGTTGCCGTGGAAGGCATCGTTGTCGGTGATTTCCAGGATGGCGCCAGCGGCACCAATGGCGACTTGAATGGCTTCCATGTCCAGGAAGAGGACACCGATGCAGACGCGGATGCGATGACATCTGAAGGCATCTTTGTATTTGATGGAAGCTCACCCGCTGTAAATGTGCAGATCGGCGACCTGGTGCGTGTAGAAGGTGTCGTCTCTGAATTCAACGGCTTGACCGAGATCACATCCTTCACTGGCGTTACGGTGATTAGCAGTGGAAACCAGCTTCCTGCCGTATCAATCCTGTCACTGCCTGTAACAACCGTTACTGATTTTGAAGCCTACGAAGGCATGCTGGTCACGTTTCCGCAAGCGCTTGTCATCTCTGAATACTTCAACTTCGACCGCTTCAACGAGATCGTGTTGACTTCCGAGCGGCACCTGACTCCCACGGCTGAATTTGAACCCGGCTCACCGGAACAAATGCAAGCGGTCCAGGAATTCCTGCTCGACAAGATCACGCTGGACGACGGGCGCACGAACCAAAACCCGGACCCGGCCATTCACCCGAATGGAATGGCTTTCGACCTGACCAATCTGTTCCGCGGTGGTGATACGCGTGGCAAATGTGACCGGGGTAATGGACTATGCATTTAGTCTTTATCGCATTCAACCGACACAAGGCGCCGACTACACCAATACCAACCCGCGCACAGCTTCTCCCGATCCTGTTGGCGGCACGCTGAAAGTAGCTTCCTTCAATGTACTGAACTACTTCAAAACATTGGACTATCCCTCCGGTGACCCGTTGGATAATATGTGTGGTCCCCTGCAAAACCAGGAGTGCCGCGGCGCGGACGCAGATCAACCTGACGAGTTCACCCGCCAGCGCGACAAGATCATCGCCGCTCTGACAGAGATCGATGCGGACGTGGTCGGTTTGCTCGAGATCGAGAACAATATCACTGATGACGCGGTCATCGACCTCGTCAATGGCTTGAATGCAGTCAATGGCGCTGGCATATATGATTATGTCAGCACCGGCACGATTGGATCGGATGCCATCAAGGTAGCCTTGATCTACAAGCCTGCCTCGGTCTCGCTGGTTGGAGGCTATGCCATTCTCGACTCGTCAGTGGACTCTCGCTTCATCGATACCAAGAATCGCCCCACACTGGCGCAGTCCTTCCAAGACAACACCACCGGGGGTATCTTCACCGTGGCTGTCAATCACCTCAAATCTAAGGGGTCTGCCTGCGACGATGTTGGCGACCCTGATACGGGTGACGGCTCAGGCAACTGCAACCTGACCCGAAAAGCCGCCGCTGAAGCCCTGGTGGACTGGCTGGCGACCGACCCGACCGGCAGCGGTGACGACAACTTCCTCATCATCGGTGACTTGAACTCCTACGATAAGGAAGAACCGATCGATGCAATCGTTGCAGGTGGGTATACCGATTTGATCTACGCTTTCCATGGCGAGGACGCCTACTCCTACGTCTTTGATGGACAAACAGGCTACCTGGATTACGCCCTGGCTAGCACGGGCTTGCTGGGTGAAGTCACAGGTGTGGCAGAGTGGCACATCAATGCTGATGAAGCCGACCTGATCGACTACGATACTTCCTTCAAAGGACCCAACCAGGACCTGATCTACGCACCGGATGCCTACCGCTCCTCCGACCACGACCCAGTCATCGTCGGACTTAGTGTGTGTGAATACGTTCCCCCGACCCTGGAAGTTTCCGTAACGCCGGATATGCTGTGGCCGCCCAACCACAAGTACGTGGATGTGACTGCGTCAGTCCTTGCAATGGACAACTTCGACCCCAACCCGCTCGTAACGCTGGTCTCGGTCACCTCCAACGAGCCGGACAACGGTCTGGGCGATGGTGACACGGCTAACGATATCGTCATCCTTGACGATTACCACTTCATGCTGCGCGCTGAGCGCTCAGGTAACGGCACGGGGCGCATCTACACCATCACCTACCAGGTTACAGACATCTGCGGGAATACTGCCACCGCTGAAACGGTGGTTACAGTCCCGCTGAATAAAGGCAAGTAGTCTTCACCAAGATAGTGACACTAACGAATGACACCCCAGGCTGTACGCCTGGGGTGTCATTCGTTATCTTTTCTCAAGCAACCAGATATGCTAAAATCTTAACTGTAGAAGTTGAAAAGCATGTAGCTGGTCCTCAGTTCACCCGCATAAATCTTAATCTGACCAAACCCTTACCGATAGAACCTTATTGCTAAGAACGCAGAAAGCTGAGTGAAGAACATGGATGCGAGAACTGACTCATATTGCCTGGGAATTGATGTCGGCTCAACAACCGTCAAGGTCGTGCTCCTGGATGCAGGTGGGGAGGTACAGTATTCCGCGTACCGCCGGCATAACACTGAGACACTCCTGACGCTTCAGGAGATCCTCCAGGATGCGCATGCTAAACTGGGGGAGGTCAAATTCCACCTCCAGGTGACCGGTTCCGCCGGGCTGGGCATCAGCGAAAAGTACAATTTCTCCTTCATACAGGAGGTCATCGCCTCCGCCCAGGTCGTCCACAAACGCTACCCACACGTCAGAACGCTGCTGGATATCGGGGGCGAAGATGCCAAGGTGATCTTCTTCGGCAGCAATGGGCGCCCGGACATCCGTATGAACGGCGCCTGCGCGGGCGGGACCGGGGCGTTCATCGACCAGATGGCGACCCTGCTCAATATTCCGGTCTCCGATTTCAATGTCCTTGCCGAGCAGGCCGAAGCCATCCATCCCATCGCCTCGCGCTGCGGCGTATTCGCCAAGACCGACGTCCAGAACCTGCTCAGCCGGGATGTCTCCAAGCCGGAGATCGCCGCTTCGGTCTTCCATGCCGTCGTGCTGCAAACTATGGCTACGCTGGCGAGGGGTCGCAGGCTGGAGCCTGTGATCGTGTTTGCTGGCGGTCCGCTGACTTTCTTCCCTGCTTTGAAGACGGCATTTATCAACGCCCTCGACCTGGCGCCGGAGAGCTGTCTGGACGTCGACAACCCGGAGCTGATCCCCGCCCACGGCGCGGCCCTTGCCGCAGCAGAGCTGCCAGCGCAGTACTCGCTCTCCCACTTGATGGCTATCCTGGCTGCCCGCCCTGCCAGCCAGGACCTTCAAAACAGACTGTCACCGCTCTTCCAGGGTGAGCAGGGCTTCAGCAGCTGGGAGGCAGCCCGCACGCAGGCCAAGGTAGAGAGCGTCGACATCCGTGAAGTGGCAGGCAGCCGCTGCTTCCTGGGCATCGATTCCGGCTCGACGACCACCAAGGTCGTGCTGGTCGACGAAGGGGGGCGTATCTTCTTCGACTATTATGCTCCCAACAACGGCAACGCCATCCGTGCTGCCCAGGCAGGGCTGCAGCAGGTGCGCGAGACCTTCGCCGGGCTGGCAGACCCGCCTCAAATCGCCCGCAGCACCGTTACCGGCTACGGGGAAGACCTGATCCGGGCCGCCTTCGGCTGCGATGAGGGCACGGTCGAGACGCTGGCACACTACCGCGCGGCGCGCGCCTTCGACCCTGAGGTATCATTCATCCTCGATATCGGCGGGCAGGATATGAAAGCCATCTTCGTGCAGGATGGCTATGTCCAGCGCATCGAGATCAACGAAGCCTGCTCGTCGGGGTGCGGGACGTTCATCGAGACCTTCGCCCGCTCGCTGGGGCATACCGTTTCCGATTTCGCCCATATGGCCTGTAATGCCGGCGAGCCCTGTGATCTGGGCACCCGCTGCACGGTGTTCATGAACTCGCGCGTCAAGCAGGCGCTGCGGGAGGGGGCCGAGGTAGGCGAGATATCGGCAGGGCTGGCCTATTCGGTGATCAAGAACGCGCTGCACAAAGTGCTCAACCTGACCGACACGGCGGTGCTGGGCGATCACATCGTCGTACAGGGCGGCTCGTTCCGCAATCCGGCTATTCACAGGGCGATGGAGCAGGTGCTGGGAAAGCCGGTAGTCTGCCCGGACAAAGCCGAACACATGGGTGCCTTTGGCGCTGCCCTGATCGCCCGGGATACGTACCTGCGGACGGAGGAGGGCGCCGGGCTGGGGGTCTCCCTGGACGAGCTGGCCTCGGTCGGCGACTACCAGAAGCGCCTCATCAACTGCCGGGGATGCGAGAACCAGTGTGCGATCACCAAGCTGACCTTCCCCAATACGAATATCTTCTACACGGGCAACCGCTGCGAAAGGATCTTCAGCAACCGCGGGGTGAAAGTGGAGCCGGGCGCCAACATGTTCGCCCGCGCCAACCAGCTGCTCTTCGATCGCCCCACACAGCCTACCTCAGCCGCATTACTGACGATCGGCATCCCGCGTGCCCTTAATTTCTTCGAGAACTACCCTTTCTGGAACACCTTATTCGTCGAGAGCGGGTTCAGGGTGCAACTCTCCGACCAGTCCAGCCACGCGCTGTTCGAGAAAGGTGCTGGCACGGTCATGTCGGAGAACATCTGCTTCCCCGCCAAGCTGCTGCACGGGCATATCTTCAACCTGCTGGATGCCGGGGTAGACCGCATCTTCTACCCGATGGTCTTCTACGAGAAAAGCGAGTTCGCAGACGCAATCAACTGCTATAACTGCCCGATCGTTTCCGGCTATCCGGATGTGGTACGCAGCGCCATCGACCCCCAGGGGAAGTACAACGTCCCATTCGACCAGCCGGCAGTCACATTCCAGGACAATAAGCTGCTTAAGAAGACCTGCCGTGATTACCTGTCCGATCTGGGTGTTGACCGGTCGACGTTCGAGCGCGCATTCAAGCTGGCGCTGGAAGCGCAAGAGGACTATAAACAACAGCTGCGCCAGCTTGGAACTGAGATCATCCTACAGGCGGAAGCCGAGAAGCGCCTGGCGGTCGTCCTGGCCGGTCGCCCATACCATGTCGACCCGCTGATCAACCACAAGATCCCAGAGATCCTGGCAGATATGGGGGTAGATGTGCTCACCGTCAATTCGGTACCCTGGAAAGAAGGGCAGACGCTCGAGAACCAGTTGGTGCTGACACAATGGGCGTATCTCAACCGCATATTCCACGCCGCTCGCTGGACGGGTAAGCAAAAGGGAGTCGAGCTGGCACAGTTGAACTCGTTTGGTTGCGGACCGGATGCTTTCGCACTGGATGAGGTCAAGGGGATGCTGTCCGCGTACGGCAAGAACCACACGGTGCTGCGCATCGACGAGATCACCAGCACAGGCTCGGCGCGCCTGCGACTGCGCTCGATGCTGGAAGCGTTCAATGAGAAGAGCGACCCCTTGCAGGATGAAGAGCCGCAGCATATCGTCGCCAGAAAGACCACCCGCCTGTACCGCACGACCGACCGCGACAAGGTCATCATCGTCCCTGAGTTCTCACGCTTCTGCACGCCGCCCATCATACGCCCGGGCCATGATATGGGCTACCATCTCGAGGTGCTGCCCTCGCCGGATAATGAGTCGGTCCAGGTCGGCTTGAAATACACCAATAATGAGATCTGCTACCCTGGCATCATCGTGATCGGGGATGCCATCAAGGCGCTGCAGTCCGGGCTGTACAACCCAGATGATGTAATCGTCGGCTCGTGGGAGACAGGCGGGCAGTGCCGAGCTTCGAATATTTCCTGCCTGATGAAGAAAGCCATGGTGGCTGCCGGTTACGAGGACATCCCGGTGGTGACTCTTTCGACTCGCCTCAAATCGTTCAACCCGCAGCCGGAATTCAAATTCAACCTGATCGAGTACCTGTACAAAGCATTGCTGGGGATGGTGTATTCGGACGGCATTTCAGCGCTCTACCACGCAACTGCAGTGCGAGAGCGCACCCGGGGCGACGCCGATTCGCTGGCTGATAAGTATATGATCCCCTTCGAAAAAGGGTCGGTGTCGCTGGCGCGCGCTCCGATCATCGAGAAACTGCGCGAGGCGGTGGCAGAGTTCAACAGCCTTTCCGTTGACCGGGAGCGGCGCCCGCAGGTGGGGATCGTTGGCGAAATCTACGTCAAGTACAATACCTTTGTAAACAACAACCTGGTGCAGTGGTTGATGGATCAGGATGTGGAAGTAGTCCTGCCGCCCCTGCTGTCATTTTTCACCGGCTCCTTCGTCGGGTTGAAAGCCGGCGTGCAGGCTCGCATCCGTCGCCCCGAGCTGCTCCACATCCTGGCTTCTCTAGGCAAGAGGCTCGTCCGTTCTGTCATCAGCGAAGCCGACGCAGCCTTGCGGGATTTCAGCTTCTACCGCCCGCACAAGGATGACGAAGAAACCGCCCGGACGGCGCAATCGATTGTCCACCTGACCCATCAGTATGGCGAGGGCTGGCTGTTATCGGGCGAGATTGGGGAGTACGTAAAAGAGGGGGTGCAGAACGTCATCTGCTTGCAGCCTTTCGGCTGCATTGCCAACCACGTGATCGCCAAAGGCGTAGCCCAGCGGCTGCAGGAGCGCTACCAGGACCTGAACCTGCTGTATCTCGACCTGGATGCCGGCATCAGCGAGGTCAATTACTTCAACCGGCTGCACTTTTTCCTGGAGCAAGCCAAAGCCAGCGTATAAACTCACTCCCTGGGAGCGGGGATCCAGCCAACACAACCCTTCGATGATTCCGATCAGCCTTTACCTATCCGGCTTCCTATCCTACCGCGATCCTGTCGAGCTAGATTTCACCAGCTTCGATCTTGCTTGCATCTCCGGTGCCAACGGAGCAGGTAAATCCTCGCTGCTGGACGCGATCACCTGGTCGCTGTTCGGGCAGGCACGCAAGCGCGACAATTCGCTGATCAACACCCATCCAGATGTGATGGCAGCCGAGGTCGTCTTCGCTTTTGCCTATGAGGGCAATATGTACCGCGTCAAACGCGCCAACCCGCGCGGCAAGACCAGCCAGTTGTATTTCGAGATCCTGCAGAAAGACCTGGAGGATGAAAAGCATGGCACGGAAGCGGACAGCGATCTGACGGGAAGCTGGAAATCGCTCACCGAGCGGACTCTGCGAGACACGCAAATACTGATCGAAAAGACCCTCAGCATGGATTACGAGACCTTCGTCAACGCCTCTTTCTTCCTGCAGGGTAAGGCCGACCAGTTCACCCAGCAGCGACCGGGGGACCGCAAACGCCTGCTGGGCATGATCCTCGGCCTGGAGGTTTGGGAAAGCTACCGTAAGCAGGCAGCCGACATGCGCCGGGTGAACGAAGACAAGATAAGCGGGCTGGATGCGCGCCTGGACGAGATCAACCGCGAGCTGTCTGAGGAGGTGCAGCGTAAAGCGCACTTGAACGAATTGGAAACACAGCTCGGCATTCTGAGCAAATCACGGATCGCACAAGAAGCCAGCCTGGAGCAGATGGCCCAGATTGCTGCCACGCTGGCCGAGCAGCGCAAGCTGGTCGAGACGCTTAAGCGGCAGATGGACGCCAGCGTGCAGCGTCTGAACGAGCAGATCACCCGGCGGGAGAAACGAGAACAGGAGCGGGAGAACTACGCCGGACTGATCGAGCGAGCTGACCAGATCGAAGGTGCATACCAGACCTGGCAGGCAGATCGCGCCGCGCTGGAACGCTGGAACGAAACGGCGGCCCAATTCCAGGAGGGGCAGGTGCGCCGCCAGCCATTGCTGGATGAGATCAACACCGAGCGCGCCCGCCTGCAGCAGGAGCAGCAATCCTTGCTGGCAGGACAGGAAGCCCTGGCGGCACAAGAGTCCCGGCTGCCAGAGCTGCGAGAGCAGATCGAGCAGACCAGGGGGATGATCGCCGCGGTGGAGGGTAAACTTGCCCGCCGGGCAGAGTGGGACGTCCAGCTGCAATCCGGACGCCAGCAGCAGGCGGATGCCAGAGCGGAGAACCCCCGCCTCAAGGCAGAAATGGACGAGCTGAAAGCGCGCATCGACCAGCTCCAGGCTGCCGAGGGCGTCAACTGCCCCGTATGCGGACAGCCGCTGGGTGCCGACGAACGCCTGAGCCTGATCGATGAGCTTCAAATGCGGGGCAAAGGGATGGGCGACCGCTTCCGTGCCAACCAATCGCTGGTGCTGGAACTGGACGAGGCGGTCGGGGGTCTGGAAGCCCAGATCCAAGATTTCAACCAGCTTGACGTGGAACTGCGCAAGTTAGCCCAGACCATGGCACAGCTCGATGCGCAGACAGAACAAATCGTACAGGCGAGATCAGCCTGGGAGAAGGAGTATCTGCCGCGCCTGGGCGAGGTGAATACCCTGCTGGAGAAGGATGGCATGGCTCCCCAGGCACGCGAAATGCTGGCGGAGATCGATGCTGAGCTGGCCGAGATCGGCTACGACACAGCCGCCCACGACGCCGTCCGGCAGGCAGAATTGGATGGGCGGTCTGCGGAAGAGGAGCAGCGCGCCCTGGATAAAGCCATGGCTTCGCTGGCGCCCATCGAGCGGGAGATCGACGAGCTGAACGAGCAGATCGAGGCGCAGCAGAGCGAGGCTGCCCGCCAGGGTTCCGAGCACGAACAGGCGGCACTCAACCTGGCGGCTGCAGAAGCGCAGGCTCCGGACCTGGATGCCGCCCGCCAGGATCTGTTCAGCATTCAAGAGCAGGAGCAGCGGCTGCGCATGGAAGTCGGGGCTGCCCAACAGCGGGTGCTGGTGCTGGACGATCAAAGGGCGCGCCGCAGGACGTTTGAAACGCAGCGTGAAGAGCTTGCACGGACGGTGGCTCAGTATAAGCAGCTGGAACGTGCTTTCGGGAAGGATGGGGTGCCGGCGCTGCTTATCGAGCAGGCCTTACCGCAGATCGAAGCCAAAGCCAACGATGTCCTGCAGCGGTTGAGCGGTGGGAGCATGTCTGTGCGTTTCGAGACACTCTCTCCCTATAAAGACAAACGCCGCGAAGACCTGAAAGAGACGCTCGAGATCCAGATCAGCGACGCAGCGGGCACGCGCGATTACGAGATGTTTTCCGGTGGGGAAGCCTTCCGGGTGAATTTTGCCATCCGGCTGGCGTTATCCGAAGTGCTCGCCCAGCGCGCCGGCGCCCGCCTGCAAACGCTGGTCATCGACGAGGGCTTCGGCAGCCAGGATGCTCAGGGTCGCCAGCGCCTGATCGAGGCGATCAACCTGGTACGCCAGGACTTCGCCAAGGTCTTGGTGATCACGCATATCGATGAGCTGAAAGATGCGTTCCCGACCCGTATCGAGGTGGAGAAAACCACGCGCGGCAGCGTGCTTAATGTTGTGTAGTGGGGATATCGGCGCTGGCTAGCATCTCTACCAGCTCGGTATAACATTGCTCAGGCTGCATCTCCAGGAATGCCAGCCTCATCCCCTGGACCAACCGCGGCTCGGATTTCCACCGTAATATCAGCGCATCGATCACCCCTGGCTCCCCCAGCCAGGTCATCAGCCTGCGAGCCCCGGCGAAATATCCACCGTAGAACGCATCGAGCACTTCCCCATACAGGCTGAGCTGCCCGGCAGAGAAGTCGCCTGCTTCCAGAGAGCGCACTGCGGTCTTGGCTGCCAGCCACCCGCTTCTGATTGCCTGCGAGATGCCCTCACAAGAGATTGGGTCGACCAATCCTGCCGTCTCCCCCACAACCAATACACCGTCCGAGAAAACCGGAATGTCCGGGTAGTCTGTCCGTAAGGGATAGCCAAGGGGGGGTCCTTCTACCACACCTCCCTCAAGCTGCAATCTCCCCACGAGCCGCTTGAGGTATGAGCCTATAATCCGGCTGCCATCCCGGGTGCTCAGCCCGTTCAGCACGATGCCGCAGCCAACGTTTGCTATCCCATCCCCGATAGGGAAAATCCAGCCGTATCCAGGCAGAACTTCGCGATCCAGGTACATCTGGATGCTGTCGTCCAGGTTTCGAAGACCGGACACATATAAGCGTACAGCCAGCGCCACCGGCGGGGCACTGGTGCACAGGCCCATCGTCTGGAGAAGGCTGCGGTTCGCGCCGGTTGCAACGATAAGCATGGGAGCATCTATCTGTACTCGCTCTCCATCCAGAATGCCGGCTATACCTGACAACCGTTCTCCATCAAAGAGCGGATGGAGGGCTTTGAAACCAGGCGCGAAGCGTGCTCCGGCGGAGATGGCATTCTGGCATAACGCAAGATCGAAGGTATCGCGTGGGATCACCCAACCACAGGGGAGCTGATCTCGCTCTCCATCCCCCAATCCCACCCAGGCATGTTCGCCACCAGGCGCATACAGGTGGACACCGTACCACGGCCTGCCCGTGCTGCGGAGGAATTCGCCCAGCCCCATGCTGGCGAGCATATCCTCAACCCCGGGAACCAAACCATCGCCGCAGGGCTTGCTGCGCGGCAGGTGCGCTTTATCGACGAGAATTACATCGGCACCGGATTGAGCCGCCCAATACGCGGCAGTAGACCCCCCTGGTCCAGCGCCGATAACAACAACATCAGATTTCATATCTCACCGACAACGGGTGGTCGTGAATATTCTGTTTTACTGTACTATTTGTGATCTCAGCGAAGCGCAGGAGCGATGCAGAACGAGATGTCTATTCAACTTTATTATACCGCGTGTTGTTGTACAGTACATAAACTCACCCGATCATAACTTTGTTGTTTGTGATAAAAGTCACATCCACTTTGATATACGCAGTGGTATATTAGTGGCACATTAATGGATTAGCGGATAGAGTATCTGCCGATAGCTGATAACTTGATCCGGACCGAAGGTAAACCGATGAAAATCGCCTTAATTATTGGAGTTTCAGCCCTGATCGTGGTGGTCGGTGTTGGGTTGTATGTCACCGATTTCACCGCTTATCTGGGCAACAACCCCTCGACATGCAATAACTGCCATGTCATGGATGCGGTATACGAGAGCTGGTATCACGGCGGGCACAAAGCGTGGGCGAACTGTAATGATTGCCACACTCCGCATGACCTGATCCCGAAATACCTGGTCAAAGCCCAATCCGGCTACCACCACGTAACCGCTTTCATATTCGGGGACATCCCCGATGCCATCCGCGCCAAAGAATCATCTCGCGAAGTGGTGCAGGAAAACTGCATCCGCTGCCACGAGAATACAGTTTCGACGATGATGGAAGGCGCTATGGATTTCGATCGCTACTGCTTCGAGTGCCATCGCAACGTCGCCCATGGCGAGCGCGGCATCTCGCTGCTACCCTACCAGCACACTGAGGAGAGCCAAGAATGAAGCTTTCAGGTACGACCCTTATCCTGACCGGGATCGTTGTGGTCCTGGCGGTTGCCCTGATCGGCGTTTTGCTCTACATCAACAACCAGCCCGAAGCACCGCGAGGCATCGAGCCGGTTGCTGAGATCGCCGAGATGGAGCCCGACTCGTCCAAATGGGGTGTGAATTTCCCCAACCAGTACTCGACCCTGCTCAAGACCGAGTCTAACAACACCCGCACCGTCTTCGGTGGCTCGGAAAAATACTCCAAACTGGAAGATGATCCACGCTTGCTGGATCTATTCGCCGGATACGGGTTCAGCAAAGAGTACAACGAAGACCGCGGCCATATGAACAGCCTGACCGACGTGCGCGAGATCAAACGCGTGGGAGAGAAGACGCCTGGCACCTGCTACTCGTGCAAGAGCTCCGACAACCCAGGGCTGTGGGCCGAGATGGGTATGGCTGAGTTCGACCGCACTTTGTTCAAAGACTTGGGGCAGCACATCGACCAGTCAATCGGCTGCGCCAACTGCCACGAAGCCGAAACCATGCGTCTGGTGGTAACCAATCCGGCGCTGGACGAAGCATTGAAAGCCCAGGGTCTTGACTGGAAGACATTCACCCGCCAGGAGATGCGCACAGTGGTATGCGCCAACTGCCATGTCGAGTATTACTTCGCCGGTGAAGGGGCTTATCTGACCTTCCCCTGGCAGGATGGCACGCGCATCGAGGAGATCTCGCAGTACTACGCCGAAATTGGCTTCAAAGATTGGGAGCACCCACAGTCCGGCGCGCCGATGATCAAGATGCAGCACCCAGAGTACGAGCTGTTCACCGCCGACAGCACCCATTACAATGCTGGCGTCGCCTGTGCGGACTGCCATATGCCCTATACCCGCGATGGGGCAGCCAAATTCTCCACCCATGACGTGCAGAGCCCGCTGCTCAACGCAGAGACGGCTTGCGGCGCCTGCCATACCGACGTGGGCTACGTAACCACCCGCGTGGCAACCATCCAGGGACAGGTGCGCGAGACCATGGACGCCAGCGAAGATGCAATTGTCGCTGCCATCCAGGCCATCCAGGCCGCGGCAGAAGCGCCTGACGTGGATGCGACGCTGCTGTCTGAAGCGCGCGACCTGCACCGCGAAGCCCAGTTGCGCTGGGACTTCATCGCCGCAGAGAACAGCATGGGTTTCCACAATCCGGAGGAGTCCCTGCGCATCCTGGCCGCGGCAACAGACCTGGCTCGCCAGGCACAGCTCAAGGCAGTGCTGGCTGCCGGGTCCACGGACGTAATCCAGGCTGCGTACAGCCCATAAGTCTAACCATTAATTCCCCCAATCAGCAGTTAATCGAGTAGGGGGCGGCGGCTAACCGCCCCCTCTCACACCACCGGACATGCGGGTCCGCATCCGGCGGTTCACCGAGAAAGGCACCCTTCTTGGCGCTGGATTTTCCTCCGTCTCGTGCCGGGAACGACTCAGCCCTCTGCACAACTCCCACAGGCTTCACCCATTTTGCTTGCTCAGCAGTGCCTCTATCCGAGGCGTTCAGCTTTCTTTGTCGTTCCTCGAACTGCTCTTCGTACTCATCCTCTCGATGTTCAGCCCTTCCCAGCTCTCGCTGGTACTATGGCCTCTGCTGACTTCTGCCGCCTCAGCCTGACCTCTCGATCAGGGTTACCGTTCCCGGCCTCACGGCAGACCTCCCCAGGTAAGAACGCTGACTTTCCCTGCACACCTGCCCCATTTTCTGCTTCGGCTCTTGGTCGCATCGGACTTCGTTGTTATTGGCCAACTCGTCCAGCCTCACAGCCTCCTATGAGGTTCGTGTTCCTCAAGTCCCAGGTTTGCCTTCGGCTTCCTTCAGACCCTGCCTCACGACAGCGCCCTTGCCTTCAGCTAGCGGTTGGTGCGACCAACCTCCGCAAGGGTCTTTCACCCTCTAGCCAGCGCCCATGCTGGGCGCACCAATCGGGATAGGGGGGGCGGGCAACCGTCCCCCCTCCCACACCACCGGGCATGCGGGTCCGCACCCGGCGGTTCGGTCAAGTGTGACGAAGTTGATATTGTGTTTTGAAGCTGGGTAAGCCCGCCTTCTGCCAGTAGGCATTACTGAGAGCTTGTTGTATGGGGGGAGACATTGATAGCCGCCAAGGTCCCAAACTCGACCCTCCGGCACGTTGCGCCCAATATTCGGACACGCCTCGCTTTCGTAGGTTTCGATATCAATTCTTGGGGGTTTTCCATTGTTTCCACGCCAATTGACGCATTCGTCTTCGCAACCATTCATCCAGCCGGGTCGTATGGCTCATGGCATCTGCCAGAGCATAATAGTTCACCCAGCCTCTGATGTAGACTTCCAATCGGGCTTTGATTTCATGCCACGACCTGCCCTGGTTGCGTCGAGTCAGTTGTCGTATTCTGCGTTTCACCCGTTCCAGGCTCTTGCGGGATATCCGTATTCGCACCCCGCCTGTTCTTCAATAGTAGAAGCTGAAGCCCAGAAACTGCCGCTCCACTGCTCGTCCGATTGCGCTTTTCTGCTCGTTCACTTTCAGGCGCATTCGTCTTTCTATGAAGCGACTGGTGCTCTCCAGAACTCGCTTTGCCGCTCGTTCGCTTTTGACGTAGATGTTGCAGTCATCCGCATAGCGGACAAAGCGGTGGCCCCTTTCTTCCAACTTCTCGTCCAGCTCGCTGAGTACGATGTTTGACAGCAGCGGTGAGAGCGGACTCCCTTGAGGTGCTCCCTCTTCACTTCTGACTATCACTCCAGCTACCATCACTCCTGCTTTCAGGTACTCATTCACCAGTCTTAGTACTCGTTTGTCTGCTATTCTTGCTTTCATCCGAGCCATCAACCGGTCATGGTGTACTGTGTCGAAGAATTTCTCCAGGTCTATATCCACTGTCCACTGGTATCCGGCTTCGATGTACCCTCGCGCAGCTTCCACTGCGTCATGCGCACTTCGTCCCGGCCTAAATCCGTAGCTATGGTCACTGAATGTCCCTTCGAATTCTTCGCTCAGCACCTGCTGCAGTGCTTGCTGGATCTTCCTATCGAGTACTGTCGGGATGCCTAGCTTTCTTTGTCCGCCTCCGGGCTTCGATATTTCTACCCGTTTCACCGGACTCGGTCGATACGTCCCTGTTTCTAGCTTTTCCCGGATGCTTCCCCAGTGTTTCTGGAGATGTTCGGGGAGTTCTTCCACCGTCATCCCATCTACTCCTGGCGCTCCCCCATTCTTCTGCACCCGTTCTAAGGCTGCCTTCAGGTTTTCCCGGCTGAATACTCGTCCCCACAATTCTTCTTCGTGTTGAGCCTTTTCTTTTTCCATTCGTCCCGGTATCGGCCTCTCATCACTGACGCTTACCTCACACCTTCAGTGTTACTTCCACGTCCGTCCCGGTCTTGCCGGGTTTCGATTGTCCTCGCCGCTACCCTGCTCCTTTCTGCTCAACTCCTCAACCGTTCGGCCCTTCGCCCTGTGACCAGGTTTCCCTGGCCGCCCTGGATGGTCGTTACTCCATCGACTACTATAGCCTCGGCTGACTTCTACCCATTTGAAACCGGGCAGGTCTCCCCGGATAAGGTACGATATCTTTCCCCTGACCCTGGCTGCGTTTACATAGGGCTGTTTTGACCCTTTTTGGACTTCACTGTCTGTTGCCAGCTTATCCGTCTCCCTATGCCTCTTTACGCAGTTCTTGTTCATCCAGTCCAGGTTTTGCTCTCCGGCTTCCTCTCCACGTCGGTTCACACCTTCGCAGTTGCCTTCGGCTAGCGGTTCGTCGGGTCAACGTCCGCAGGAGTTTTTCACTCCTTAGTTATCGCCCTTGCCGGGCGTACAGCAAAAAGACCGGCGCAAATGCCGGTCTTTTATATTCACTCGCATACTGCGTAGCGTCTGTCATTCACCTGGGAGGTGCACCCAGCTGTATAACGTCTCCTCGTCCACGATCTCGATCTGTCCGCGGCTCACCCTGATCGCCCCGCTGCGCTCCAACTGGCGCAGAGAGCGCGCCACCACCTCGCGCACCGTCCCCAAATGGGCCGCCATCTGGTCCTGTGTCAGGCGATAGGGAGCAAGACCGGAAAGCTGCTCCTCAGGCATCTGGCTGATCAGGCGCGCCAGCCGGTTGGTAACCTGGTAGAAAGACAGCTCCTCGACCTTGCCGACCAGCATGCGCAGGTTATCGGTCAGGTTAGCGATCACCGCCCGGCACATTGCCGGGTCGCTTTCCATCGTGGAGCGGATGACAGCGGCATCGATCACCCATACATCGCTGGTATCCAACGCGGCCGCGTTGACCGGGTTCTGCCCGTAATCGAAGACCGGCACCTCATTGAAAGTCGCCCCCTCTTCTATCACATTGATGATCAGCTCGCGCCCCTGCTGGGAGGTCTTGAACAGCTTGATGATGCCGCTGCGAATGATATGCAGACCCGCGCAGGGATCATCCGCCCAGAACAGCACCTCGCCGCGCTGGTAGCGGCGCAAAGAAGCGCCTTCGGAGAGGCGTTCGATCAGCTCGTCGTCCAGACCGGTGAAATAGCTGGTCTGGCGGATGGCTTCGATTTTTTCAGACAGACGTACGGTTAAGATCTGCATTTGGATACGTATATACGAACCGATTTATGCCGCTGAGGCTGCGGAAATTATAACGCATGGCTTGCTAGATAAGGTCCCGAGATCACCCCAAGCGGATTGGATCCACTCATTTAGAAGTTACGCAGTTCACGAGGGAATTGGCCAACTCTACCGCAAGTACGTAAGACATATCATTATTGCATAATGATGATCGAGGAAGAATTCCATTCTGTTACAATACGAAATATGTGGCAATTATCCAAATAACTGATATGGGGAATCCTATCGTGAATAATAGCGCTCCGTCCGGTATCGTTACATTTATGTTCACAGACATCGAAGGCAGTTCCCGTCTTTGGGAGCAATCTCCCGAAGCGATGAAATCCGCCCTAGCCAACCACGATGCCATTCTCCGCCAGGCGATTTCCGATAACCGTGGGTACATGGTCAAAACTACCGGCGATGGCTGCCTGGCCGCCTTTGAAACGGTTGCAGACGCTCTCGCCGCCGCGTTGAAGACCCAACAAGCTCTACAGGTGGAAATATGGCAATCGATCCAGCCGAATACACTGAGAGTGAGGATCGGGGTCCACACCGGGCAGGCTGAAAGGCGGGCAGGCGATTATTTTGGACCGGTGCTCAACCGAACCGCCCGGCTGATGTCCGCCGGACATGGCGGGCAGATCCTGCTCTCCGCGGTCGCCGCTGAGCTTGCGCGTGACGTTACACCCGCGCAGTCCCGGCTGATCGACCTCGGAGAGCACCGTCTGAAAGACCTGGCCCGCAAGGAGCACATCTTCCAGCTGGTCCACCCGGACCTGCAATCCGATTTCCCCCAGCTCAAGACCCTGGCCTCCTACCCCAACAACCTATCCGTCCAATTGACCAGCTTTATCGGCCGGGAGATGGAAATCGTCGAAATCCAGGGACTGCTCGCCAATGCGCGCCTGGTCACATTGACGGGACCGGGCGGCACCGGGAAAACGCGCCTATCACAAGAGGTGGGCTCGGAAGAGCTGGCTTCATTTGCCGGCGGTGTGTGGCTGATCGAGCTCGCCTCGCTCAGCGATCCGGCGCAAATTATTCCCGCAATGGCGCAGGTGTTTGGTTTGCAGGAGCTGCCCTCGCGACCACTTGCTGAGCTTGTGACGGACTATCTGCGGGACAAAACGATATTGCTGCTGCTTGATAACTGCGAGCATCTTATCGACGCCTGCGCGCGCCTCGCAAATGATCTCCTGCACCAATCCAGGGGCCTGAAAATCCTTGCCAGCAGCCGCGAGGCACTGGGCGTCGCTGGTGAAGTAGCATACCGCATGCCACCTCTGGCGAATTCAGAATCGATCCAGCTATTTGCGGAGCGCGCACGCGCGGCAAACGCTCATTTCGACCTGACAGACGCGAACCTCTCAGCTATCGCTCAGATATGCCAGCGCCTAGATGGTATCCCACTGGCAATCGAGCTGGCCGCGGCGCGTGTCAAGCTGCTTTCCCCTGAACAAATAGCCGCGCGCCTAGATGATCGTTTTCGCTTGCTCGTCGGGGGGAGCCGCACCGCGCTGCCGCGCCAGCAAACTCTGCGCGCCTTGATCGACTGGAGCTATGACCTGCTATCGGATCAAGAAAAATGCCTGCTGCAATACGCATCCGTATTCGTCGGCGGCTGGACGCTGGACGCCCTCGAAGCAGTCGCCGGTGACCTGGACGTGCTAGATCTGCTCGAGCAGCTGATCAACAAATCGCTTGTATCTTCCGAAGAGCGCGAAAACGAGATGCGCTATTCCATGCTGGAAACTATCCGCCAGTATGCCAGAGAAAAACTGTTCGAAGCGAGCCGGGCTTCCGAAGTACGCGACCATCACTTCCTCTATTTCAACGCGCTTTCCGAACAGATGTGGGACGACTTTCGATCAGAGAATATCCAGCGTGTGGCTAAGAGTGCATCTGATGAGCTTGAAAACCTGCGTGCCGCGCTGGAGTGGGGTCTGGAGAACCATGTCGAAGATAACCTGCGATTGGCGGCGAACTTTTGCGTAGTCACAGGTATGTTGGGCATCCCTGCCGAAGGTGTAGCAAGCGCCAATATCGCTGTTGAACGCGCCGGCACCCTGCCGCCTGGTAGCGGGGATGCCGATGTCCATAGGCAAAAGCTGATTGCCAGAGCGCTGTTTGCCCAGGGTCTTGCGGGTCTGGCCTTAGGGAACATGCCACATGTTGTCCAGGTTTTGAGGGAGGCGATAGAAATCTCCCGCGCAACGGGAGACAAGCTGATATTAGGGTACAGCCTGGGGATGTACTATACCGCGACCAGATTCATACCTGCGCCCGATCGAGATGAGGCTCTACTGGAAGCGTACTCCATATTCGATCAGGAAGTTAATGACAGCTTCGGATTGGGCATGGCATATATGGGGATGGCAAGGCTTTCAGCAGAGCGAGGCGATGAAAGCGAGAAAGAAATGTATATTACCAAGCTGAAGGAAATTATTCGCGAGTCGCCCGGCACTTTTCAAGAGGGCCTGTTTCTACTCAGTTTAGGCATGTATGAGAGCGCTCAAGGCAGGTACGCTGTCGCAAAAAAATTGTTTGAAGATGGGAGGAAGATTTTTCAGAACATCGGCAGCGTGAACTATGAACTGATCTTGAGGAGCGAAATCGGTCACATCGAACGGCGCACAGGCAATCTGACTCAGACAAAATTGATTTATCGGGAAACCATCAAGGACTGGCAGGTGTTGGGAAACCGCCCCGCCATTGCCCACCAACTGGAATGTTATGGGTTTCTCGCCATTGCCGGTGAGGAGCCCCAACGCGCCGCCAAACTCCTCGGCGCGGCAGATGCATTACGTGAGATGACGCAATCCCCAATGACGGACGAAGAGCAGATTGAATATGACCAGCAGTTTGGACACTTGCGGTCCATGCTCCCGGATGCAGAGTTTAACGCCATTTGGGCGGAGGGACGCTCGATGACAATAGACGAGTCTATCCAGCTAGCCATATCAGATGGCTGATTCTCACCATGCGGAAAACCGTGAGGCATGAAAAATCGATTACAATACTCATAGACCTCTCCAAATTTATCGTATGAATCTCTTCACCAGCAATAATAGATGATCCAAGTAGTGGATATATACCATGGTCGAAAAAACTGATACCGCCGAAGTACAAGATACCAAACTGGACCTCTCCGATCCGAAGCTGTTCGTCAACCGGGAGATCAGCCTGCTGGAATTCCAGCGACGGGTCTTGGAGGAAGCCGAGGACGAGAACAACCCGCTGCTCGAGCGGGTCAAGTTCCTGTCGATCGTCGGCTCCAACCTGGACGAGTTCTTCATGGTGCGCGTTGCCGGGCTGAAGAAGCAGGTCGATGCGCGCGTTGTCGATGTGCCCCCAGATGGGCTTGCCCCTGCCGAGCAGCTGGCCGCAATCAGAAAAATGGCCCTCCAGATCATGAGCCAGTCGCGGGTATGCCTGCAGGAGGCACTGCTGCCTGCGCTGCACAAAGCCGGCATCCATATCCTGAACTACAACGAGCTGGATGAACGCCAGCAGTCCACAGTTGACAGCTATTTCGAGGAAGTCGTCTTCCCGGTGCTGACCCCGCTGGCTTTCGACCCCGGGCACCCCTTCCCGCATATCTCCAACCTGAGCCTCAACCTGGCAGTGCTGATCCGCGATCAGAACGGCAGCGAGCACTTCGCCCGCATCAAGGTCCCCGGCACGCTGCCGCGCTTCGTGCCCATCAAGCGCTCGTCCGGCGGCGTGCGGCGGGACGGAACCGTGCCCTACCACCACTATTTCGTCCTGTCTGGAGCAGCTGATCTCCGCCAACCTGCCAAAACTCTTCCCGGGCATGGAGGTGCTGGAAGACCACCCATTCCGGGTCACGCGCGACGCCGATAATGAGATACAGGAGCTGGAAGCAGCCGATCTGCTGGAGACCATGGAAGAGAGCGTCCGGCAGCGCCGCTTCGGCTCGGTCGTGCGCGTGACCAGCAATACCGATATGCCCGAGCATATCCGTAAGATCCTGGTCGACAACCTGGAGATGGACCCCAACGATATGTACACCCTGGACGGCTACCTGGGGCTGAGCAATTTGATGAGCCTGCACAGCATAGACCGCTACGAGCTGAAAGATCCGCTGGTGGTCGCCCCCACCCCGCAGGTCTTGAGGGTCGAATCCACGGATGGCAATATTTTCAATGCCCTCCGGCGGGAGAATATCCTGCTGCATCACCCCTACGAATCCTTCACCCCGGTGGTCGACTTTCTGAGGACGGCTGCCCGTGACCCGGATGTGCTGGCGATCAAACAGACCCTTTACCGGGTTGGCCGCAACCCACCGGTCGTGCACGCCTTGCTGGAGGCGGTCGAGAACCGCAAGCAGGTCGCCGTGCTGATGGAGCTGAAAGCGCGCTTCGATGAGGAAAGCAATATCGGCTGGGCCAAAGAAATGGAAAAAGCCGGCGTGCACGTCATCTACGGCTTGCTGGGGCTGAAGACGCACTCCAAGGTCGCCCTGGTAGTGCGCAAGGAAGGCGACGGCATCCGCCGCTACATCCACCTGGGCACGGGGAACTACAACGCGGTGACCGCCCAACTGTACGAGGACCTGGGCATGTTCACCTGCGACCCGGAAATCGGCGCGGACGCAACCGACCTGTTCAACTACCTGACCGGCTACTCAAGCAAGAAAGATTACCGCAAGCTGCTGGTCGCGCCGATCAACCTGCGCCAGCGCATGGTGGCGCTGATCCGCCGCGAGGTAGAGCACCAAGAAGCCGGGCGAGACGGGCACATGATCTTCAAGATGAACTCGCTGGTAGATCCGCCGATCATCCGGGAGCTTTACAAAGCCTCCCAGGCAGGAGTCAAGGTGGATCTGCTGGTGCGCGGCATCTGCGGTCTGCGCCCCGGCATCAAAGGGATCAGCGACAATATCCATGTCATCAGCATCGTCGGTCGCTACCTGGAACACAGCCGCATCTATTATTTCCGCAACGCCGGGGAGGAAGAGGTCTATCTCGGCAGCGCCGACCTGATGCCGCGCAATATCAACCGGCGCGTGGAGGTGCTCTTCCCGGTCGAGAACCGGCCGATGATCGATTACCTGCATAACGAAGTGCTCAAGACCGGCCTGGCGGATAACGTCAAAGGACGCCGCATGCTTCCGGATGGCAGCTACGAGCGTATCAAGCCCGGCTCCAAGGATACACCCCTGAACAGCCAGGAATGGCTGCTGAACTGGCACCAGCAGGCGAATAAGGACTGACCCGATGACCGACCAGCTTCTCAGCCAGGAAGAACGCCGCCAGCTCGAGCTACTCGCTGCCAGTGACCTGCCCGAATTGCAGGTGCGCCGCGCCCGGCTGCTGCTGATGCTGGAAGACGGCGTCCCGACCAAGGATGCCGCTTCGGCAGCCGGCATCTCGCCCGGCCGCGCCCGCCACTGGCGCGGCGCGTTCCGCGCCAAGGGGATGGCGATCTTCCCCGCAGAGAGCTTCCTGAGCGTAGGATCACCGGTGGAGGCAGAGATGGATCTCCAGGCTCCCTTGGAGACCGCGCCAGGTAAACCGGAAAAGCCGTCCCAGGAGCCGCGCAAAAACAAGGCGGCAGCATTGGAAGAGTTCCTGGCACGCGCTCCCGGGCTGAAAAACCCGGGTGTCGTGCCGGACGACGCGCTGGCAGAAGCGGGGCGCAAGGTGCTGCACTACCACTTTGCCCAGATGCTGCTGCACGAAGATGGCACACGCCTGGGCGAGGATATCGAAGAGCTGCACGATATGCGCGTCGCCACGCGCCGCATGCGGGCGGCCTTCGAGGTGTTCGGCGACGCATTCACCCCCAAGGCGATTAAGACTCACCTAAAAGGTCTCAAAGCGACCGGGCGCAGCCTGGGCCGCGTGCGCGACCTGGACGTGTTCATGGAGAAAGCGCAGCATTACCTCGACACGCTGCCGGATGACCACCAGGCCGACCTGGTGCCGCTGTTGGATTCGTGGATGCAGGAGCGCGAGACCGCACGCATGCGCATGGTGGCTTTCTTGGACGGCGAAGACTACGCCGCCTTCAAGGGATCGTTCCTGAAATTCGTCACCACCCCGGGGGAGGGGGTGCCGGAGGGACCCTCCGGCGGGTTCATCCCGCAGCGCGCCGGTGATATCGCCCCGATCCTGATCTACGGTCGCCTGGCGGCCGTGCGGGCATTCAACGCCATCCTGGAGACCGCCTCGCTGGAGCAGTTCCACGCCCTGCGCATCGAGTTCAAGAAGCTGCGCTATACGGTCGAGTTCTTCCGCGAAGTGCTGGGGGATGAATCAAAGGCAGTGATCAACGACCTGAAAGCCATCCAGGACCACCTCGGCGACCTGAACGACGCCGACGTCGCAACAATAATCCTGCGCGATTTCCTGTCCGAGTGGGACGGGCTGCAGGACCGCCTGCCGGTCGCCCAACGGCAGAGCCCCGAGCCGGTGCTGAGGTACTTGACCTACCGCTACAACGAGCGCCAGCGGCTGATGCAAACCTTCCATACCGCCTGGGCGCACTTCAACCGCCAGGAGTTCCTGCACAACCTTGCGCTGGCTGTGTCGGCACTGTAAGATGATCCGTGAAATCCAGCCGCATTGGACCGTAGTCCGTCCGTATCTATCGATCCGCACCTAAACTGATTATGACCGTGCCGTGGAGCAGATGAAATTTCACCTTTCGCCGGCTGTATTCATATAACCGATAATCCACCACGAAGTCGCGAAGAGCGCGAAAGGAGAATGAAACCCTTGGCGTCCTTCGCACCATCGCGGTTCATATAAAACACCAATCACAAATTTACACGTGGTCCGCGGGCTGCCGTCGGCGGTCACAGGGCCAGTCCCTGGTCACCAATCCTTATTCTGTCGAGTCCTGCTCCTCCTCCACCACCAACTCCAAATCCCAGCCCTGCAGGATCATTTGGGCGAAGACCTCCGGCAGACCCTGCTTGCGGATCTCCTTCGCTGCCCGGGCGACGTCGTATTCGACCCGGAAATGTTCGACCGCGAGGCTACCGGGGGTAAGTTCCAGCATCGCGTAGCAGGCGCGCGGGTCGCCGTCGCCGGGACGGCCTACGCTGCCGGTGTTGATGAACCAGGCATCACCCACCCGCCGGGCGAAGGGTTGGTGCGAGTGCCCGCAGACAATGACCTGCGCCCGGGCGACGCTTCTCAGCTCTTCGAGCCGCTCGAGCGGGGTATCCGGCGTGAGCGGCTCCTCATTAGAGAGTGGGCTGGCATGCGTCAGCAGGACGCTCCAACCAGCGACCTGCATACGCAGCTCCCCGGGCAGCCCGAACAGGTAGCGCCGGTTGGTCTCTTTCAGCACCTTGTTCGCCCACTTGAAGGCAGTATATTTTTCAGGCTGCTTGCTCTTGCGCCACCTGGGCTTTTTATTAATAAAATCTAGTACTTTGAGATCGTAATTTCCGATAATGCTCTTCGCCCCGCTTTTGCGCAGCCGCTTGACCACCTGGTTGGGAAAAGCGCCGTAGCCTACGAAGTCGCCCACGTTCCAGATCTCTTCCGCCCCACGCTGATCGGCGTGCGATAAGACCGCCTCCAGGGCGGGCAGGTTGGCGTGCACATCGCCCAACAAGGCGACCTTCATGGCATTCTCCGGGGATTACGAAGGCGACTGCGGCGTGCGGTCGTAGAGCGCCTTGTCAGCTCCGCGGTCAATCTCCCACGGGTAGACGATATGCGCATCCGTGATGGCAGCGTAATAATCGGGACGGGCATTGCCGAACAGGTTGCGGTAGGGATTGAAATGAAATACGCAGGTCGAGGGGAGCCCCCCCGCGGTGGAGACGCGGTTCTTGACCGAGGTGATCGTCCTACCCGAGCCCCACACATCGTCCACCACCAGAGCACGGCGTCCGGTGAGCAGGCTGTCATCCGGAAATTGGATAAATTTGGGCCAGGCCATCAGGCGGGCGCGTTCCATCTCGATCTGGGCCGGGAAATCCACCGCCGCGGTCAGGATATGGGTGATCCCCATCGCTTCTGCCAGCAGACCACCCGGGATAAGGCCGCCCCGGGTGATGATCACCATAGCTTCGTATTCCGTGTTGAACTGGGGCAGGAGATAGTCGATCAAGCGATCCACATCCGCCCACGTAAGCATCTCATGCCGCCTGGGTTGCATACGGGTCTCCTCTGCTGACCGTGGCTCACCGGTCGTAGCGTGCCCGCCTTCAGGGTGTGCGCGCGACGGTCGAATAATACGCATATTATAGCAAAGACGGCGGGTTTACTTCAACCCGCCAGCCAGCCAAATTGCGTCCGCGCAGCATCGAGACCGGGTCGGGGCCGCGCACCACAACCTGCCAGCGGTACACGCCTCCCACCCGGGCGAAGAAGCTTGGCGCCGGGCCGATGACCTCGGTCGACCGGCGCCCCTCTTCGGCAATCCATCCCTTGATCTGTTCTGCCAGTTCCTGCGCCTGGTGCTCTGCCTGGGCAGATTTCATATGCCGCGTCTCGAGCCGCACCAGCTGCATGAAAGGCGGGTAGCCGAGCTGTTTGCGGTAAGCCAGCTCCTGCTGGTAGAAGCTGCGATAGCTGTGCCCACCGGCGGCCTGGATGACGTAATGCTCGGGCTGGAAAGTCTGCAAGATCACCCGCCCGCCCAGCGGGCTGCGCCCGGCCCGGCCGGCGACCTGCGCCAGCACCTGGAAAGTGCGCTCGGCAGCCGTATAATCGGGCAGGTTCAGCCCGACGTCCGCCAGCACCACCCCGACCAGGGTCACAAGCGGCAGGTCGAGCCCTTTCGCCAGCATCTGCGTCCCGACCAGCACGTCGGCACGCTGGGCGCTGAAGTGGCTCAGAATGGCATCGTGCGCGCCCTTCTTGCGGGTGGAGTCGTAATCCCAGCGCAGGGTGCGCACCCCAGGGAACAGTGCCTGCACTTCGGCGTCCACCCGCTCGGTGCCGGTGCCGAACTGGCGGATGCGCTCGCTCCCGCACTGCGGGCACTGCCTGGGCATTTTGCGCCGGTAAGCGCAGTGGTGGCAGGTCAGGGCAGCCTGCGGAGAGTGGAAGGTCAGCGGCATATCGCAGCGCGGGCATTTCAGGGCATATCCGCAATCCCGGCAGAACACGTAGGTGGAGGTGCCGCGCCGGTTCAGGAACAGGATCGCCTGGAGCCCCTGCTCAAGCACCAGTGAGAGCGCTTCGTGGAGCTCCCGGCTGAAGATCGAGCGGTTGCCGGCTTTCAATTCCTGGCGCATATCGACGATCTTCACCGGCGGCAGGTCGATCACGTCGGCATCCTCCTCAAAATGGCGGTAGCGGGAGGCCCGGTTCAGCCTTTCCACCTGTGCCTGCACGGCCTGGCGGTGGGCCAGGATGCGCTCCGGCAGGCGCAGGTACTGCCAGCTTCCATGGACAGCCTGGTAGGTGTCGGTGATATCCGGCGTCGCCGAGCCGAGGATGCAAACCGCCCCCGCCAGCCTGGCATAATCCGTGGCAGCCTGCACTGCGTGGTAGAACGGCGGCTCGCTTTGGTAGTAGGACTGGTCGTGGCACTCATCCATCACGATCAGGCCAAGGCGCTGCAGGGGTGCGAACAGCGCGCTGCGCGGCCCGACGATCACCTGCAGCTCACCGGCGCGGGCACGCCGCCAGGTATCGTAGCGCTCCCCTTCCGAGAGGCGGGAGTGAACCAGCCCCACCTTCCCGGGGAAGCGCGCCATAAAGCGGCGCACCGTCTGCGGCGTGAGCGAGATCTCCGGCACCAGGATGATAGCCTGCCTGCCCTGCTCCAGCACCTCCTGCACCGCGTGCAGGTATATCTCGGTCTTACCCGAGCCGGTGACGCCGTGCAGCAGATAGGGCGACACTTCGCCGCCTTCACTCGCCAGGCGGATGCCCTCCCGAATAGCAGCCATGCACTCCCGCTGGTCCCCGGTCAGGCGGGGGGGGTGGGAGGGCTGGAAATCGACCCCCTCGAGCGGGTCGCGGAGGGCTTCCTGGTGCCCTAACTCGACCAGCCCCATCTTTGCCAGCCTGCGCATGTCTGCGAGATTGCCCCCGCTGGCGGCGTAGACCCATGCAGCTTCGACTGGACCGGTTTCATCCAGCAGGTACTGTAGCATGGCCTGGCGTCGCTCCTGCGCTGCCGTGCCTGCCCGGCCTACCTCCGGCATCTTTGCCAGTGCGGTATCCGGGTCTGCCAGCAGCCGCACGGTGCGCACGGTCTTCGGGCGTACGCTGGGTGCGGCCAGCACCGGCTGGACAGACAGCAGCCCGCGCCCGACCAACCCGCGTGCAGAGGCGCGCCAGTTGATCGCGCGGCATGGCGCGGTCGATCTGCCGTCCGCGCAGCGGACCGCGCTCCTCCAGCAGCTTCAGCAGCCTGAGCTGCATGGGAGTCAAGGGCTTCAGGGTCGAGGCGGACTTGCCGCGCCGCACCTCATAAAGGCTGTCAGCCTGCTGCCCGAGACCGGATGGGAGCATCATATTGATCATAGCTGCCAGGGATGAGATTGTGCTCTCGGCGATGGATTGCGCCAGCTCGATCTGCAGCGGGGTCAGGACGGGCAGCGGGTCCAGCAGTGCCGATACCGCCTTGGTGTCCTGCACGCCGGGCTCATCTACCCGCTGCAGTACCACCCCCTGTACCTGCTGGCGCCCAAACGGAACTTCGACCAGGTGACCGGTTGTGATGATACCTGTAAATTCTTCCGGCAGGTGGTAATGGAATACGCCTTCGACCTGCGGGACATTAACTGCGATCTCTACATACTCAACCATCTGGAGCCGCTATAACCTGGGAGTCCCCGTCTTTGTCCAGGCGGGTGAGCAGCACCCTGGCGATACGCATGCCATCCATCTCTTTGACCTGTACGCGCACACCATCCGCTTCGACAGTGTCATCCTGGAGCGGGATGCGGCCCAGTTTGCCCAGCACAAAGCCGGCAATGGTATCGTAATCCGGCTCAACCAGGTTGATATTGAGCTTATGGTTGACGTCTTCGATCAGTGCCAGACCGTCGATGATGCCTGAGCCATCCGCCAGTTTCTCGATCTCCGGTGTGAGTGTGTCGAAGGGATCGCTGACCTCGCCCACGATCTCTTCCAAAAGGTCTTCGAGGGTCACCAGCCCGGCGGTGCCGCCATACTCGTCCAGGACGATGGCGATATGTTGGCGGTATTCTCGGAACTGCTGCAGCAAAATCTTTACAGAGGTCGTCTCAGGGACGTATAGCGCCTCGGCTGCCAGGCTGCGCGCGGTGCACTCATCACAGTCGGGAGACTGCATGGCGCGCAGCAAATTCTTGACGTGCACGATGCCCAGGATCTGGTCGAGATTGTCCTCATAGACCGGGAACTTGGTAAACGAGGATTGGGTTGCCAGATCGATGATCTCGTTCAGCGATGCGTCTGCCTCAACCCCGGTCATGCTGGTACGTGGGATCATCACCTGGCGCACAACCAGATCGCCAAGATCGAAGATGGCGTGCAGCATCTCGCCATCAATGTCCTCAACTACACCCACTTCGGCACTGGCAGTGACCAGCATTTTAAGCTCTTCCACGGAGTGCACCAGCTCGTGCCCTGAAGCAGGTCGGATACCGATCAGCCGCAGGAAGACATTCCCGGCACCGTTCAGCAGCCAGATAGCGGGCTTGAAGATCCATTCGGTCCACAGCGTTGGGCGGGCGACGAGCAGGGAAGTCCTCTCGGGATTTTGCAAGGCGATCGATTTCGGCGTCAGCTCGCCGACCACGACGTGCAGGAAGGTGATGATCGCAAAAGCGATCGCGGCTGAGAGACTGTGCGAGACCCCGGATTGGGCGGAAGCCGGGAATAGCTCGATGACCGGCTCCAGCAAGTGCGAGAGCGCCGGTTCTCCGATCCAGCCCAATCCCAGGCTGGACAGGGTGATGCCCAGCTGGGTGGCAGCAATTACGGCATCCGGATTATCGATGGCTTTCTTCACCCAGACTGCGGATAGGTCTCCCTTGTCCAACAGTTCCTGGATGCGCGTCCGCCGAACGCTGACCAGTGAAAACTCTGCCGCGACGAAGAAACCGTTCGCCAGGACCAGTATGAGCACTGCCAGTATTTTCAATCCATCAACGAGAAAGGTGTTTTCCATATATTTTCTATGGTATGCGTTTAGCTCATCCCGGAGAGTCAGGCTGCCAACGTGTACCAGTCACACTAATTAGGCACTCCTGAAGATAGCAGCGGCCGCGTAGCCGACTACCTGGCTGTAGTCTCCCGTAATATCCCCTGAGGTAGCGTAGTTCAAGACACGAATTGTATCGGCGCCTAACTCCTGGGCGGCCCACATGACAGCTGCCAACGCACCGCGCCCGCAGGCGTAGCCCTTCCCCTCTTCTTCAGCCTGCAGCACCCCAGCCGGATCGAAGGCTTCGACCTGGCGCAAGATCTCCCCGTCCAGCGTGTTAGCTGTTTCCTGGGGGTAGAAATGGGATAAATCCGTACTGGCGACCATCAGAGCTTTGTAGCCACCCAGCACCTTTGCCAGCGCCCTGCCCAGACCGCGCGCCACGCGTGGGCTGGGATCACGCACCATAACAGGCATCAGGGAGAAATCCTGCAGCGAGCGCTGCAAGAAGGGCAGCTCGATCTCTAGGGAGTGCTCCGGGTCTCGCCTGACCGCCGTCAGACCCACCCCCAGCTCGACTTGCAGGTAAGCATCCAGCGCTTGCAAAGCGTCCTGATCAATCAGCACCCCTCCCAGCGGGGTGTTGTAGCCCTGGTGGGCGCTGGTGAGCAGGTGCCCATGCGCAAGGTGGTGCATGGGCGAGACAACCGCCACCAGATCGGGAGTACGCCCTGCTCCGGCTGCCTGACGCACAGCCGAAAAGGCGTGACCGGCAACCGGACCGGAGTAGCGGTGTCCAGCGTGGGGTGTCACCACTGCCAGCAGCTCGCCCGGGATTTCAGGTGCAGCGGCGGCATCGATGTAGGCGTCAACCGATTGTGCCAGCTGGTCGGGATCGCCAGGGTACCATTGCCCGGCAATGGCGGAAGGTCTCAGATCGATTGTCTGGGCCATCACACACCTCTAGCTCTGTAAACCATAACCTGTTCAAATTTTAGCATACTCTTGAACCGGCTGTGATATAATCCCGTAGCAATAAATGCTAAGATGAGGACGAGTATGCGCTGCTCTGGCGGCACAGAGAGCGGTAAAGGCTGAGAACTCCGCACGCACCTCGGCGCAGAAATGGACCTCGGAGCTGCAGGGTGAAAAGCGCACGCGAACGCCGATTAACCCGCGCCGGAGCCGCCACCGTTATCCAGGCGAAGGGTATGCGCAGGCAGCTGAGACTCAAACCTGCTGCGCTCGACCCGAGTGAGACTGGCTCATTCAACCCCGTCGTATCACCGGCGGGGTTATCGTTTAATCAGGAGCAGAAAATGTTGATGAACATCGAGTTGGTGTACTGCGCTGTTTGACACTATGCTGACAGGGCCATTGGTCAAATGGCAGAACTGGTCAAAGAATTCGAACCTGAGATCGAATCGTTCACCCTGGTGCCATCCGACGCCGGTCGCTTCGAGCTGACCGTCAACGGCGAACTGGTTTATTCCAAGCTGCAGACAGGGCGGCACGCCGAACCCGGCGAGATCGCCGGGTTGATCCGAAAGAGGGAGTAAGGAGGGTTTATGCCAAGCGCTAAGAGAGGCCGGGTGTTTTCCGGCGCCAGACCCACCGGGCGCCAGCACCTCGGCAATTACCTGGGCGCGATCCAGAACTATGTGGCGCTGCAGGACGAATACGATTGCATCTACTGCATCGTCGACCTGCACGCCCTGACCACCGTCGAGACGACCGAGAACCTGCGCCAGAACACTTACGAGATGGCGCTGGATTGGCTGGCAGCCGGCATCCGCCCGGATGAGTCGATCATTTTCGTCCAGTCTCACGTCCCGGAGGTCACCGAGCTGCACCTGGTCCTCTCCATGGTCACCCCACTGGGGAAGCTGACCGACCTGCCCACCTTCAAGGAGAAGGTCCGCTACCAGCCGCATAATATCAACTACGGGCTGGTCGGGTATCCGGTGCTGATGGCAGCTGATATCGTCCTCTACAAGGCCAGTGCAGTGCCGGTAGGCGTCGACCAGGAACCGCATATCGAGTTCACCCGCGAGGTGGTGCGCTCCTTCAACTACCGCTACAACACAGACGTGCTGGTCGAGCCGCAGATGAAAGCCACCGAGTTTCCCAAGGTGCTGGGCATCGACGGCCAGCAGAAGATGAGCAAGAGCCTGAACAACCATATCGAGCTGGCAGCCACACCCCAGGAGACCCAGCAGCGGGTGATGCAGATGGTCACCGACCCGCAGCGCATCCGCCGCAGCGACCCGGGGAACCCGGATGTGTGCAACGTCTTCACGATGCATAATATCTTCTCTTCTCAGAGAAGAGATCGACATGATCAATGTCGAGTGCCGCCGGGCGGGTATCGGCTGCGTGGACTGCAAGAAGATCCTGGCGCGCAACCTGAACAACCACCTGGAACCCTTCCGGGACCGCCGGGCTGAGATCGCCCAGGACCCCGGTCGCGTGCAGGAAGTGCTCGAAGACGGCAGCCAGCGTGCTCAAACGATCGCCGCGCAGACCATAGCCGAAGTTAAAGAAGCCATCGGGCTGCCCTGACATGATGGACAAGGACGGTAAAAGCGAGCATCCGCCCTTCACGAGAATTTCCCACCCCAACAGCGTATGAGAGTCATCCTTCAACGGGTCACACGGGGGCGCGTCACCATCGATGGGCAGGTGACCGCGGATATCGGCACGGGTGCCGTCATCCTGCTGGGGATCGGCGTGGATGACGGTGAGGAGCAGGCGCGCTACCTGGCGGAAAAGATCGCCAACCTGCGCATTTTCGAGGATGAAGCCGGGAAGATGAACCGCTCACTGCTCGATATCGGCGGAGAGGCGATCGTGGTCTCGCAGTTCACCCTGTATGCCGATACACGCAAAGGGCGCCGCCCATCCTTTACCGACGCCGCCCCACCGGAAATCGCCAGCCCGCTGGTTGAGCGCTTTGCCGCCCTGTTGCGCGAGCAAGGCGTGCCCACCCAGACCGGCGAGTTCGGCGCTCACATGCTGGTGGATATCGCCAACGACGGGCCGGTCACGATCTGGATAGAACGCGAGTGATGCTGGCGCACTCTTACACCTGCCAACCACGCCACAAAACTGAATCTAACTGTACTGCAATTGCCCCCGCCGCCAGCATCGCGTCTGCATCCCGGGCGCTGTACACCCCACCGCCGCCAATGACAGGCAGACCTGCCTCGGCCAACCTGGTCACCGCTTGAAGAGCCTGCGGGAAAATCGCCGGACCGTATAAGCGTCCCGAAACGCGCTCACCGCCTGCACCCAGCAGCGCACCGCGCGGCGGTCCCAGGCTGACCGCGGCTGCGCCGGACTCCAATACCGCTTCGGCAAGCTCAAGCGAGCGGTCCAGCGGCAGGCGCACGATGACCGGCAGCTCACCACTGGCAGCCCGGGTTAATGCGCGTGCGCTGGCCGGGTCTGCATCCGCCGCCAATCCAACTTCCAGACCGGCAACACCTTCCCTGCCTTCCAGAAGATGCACCATCTGCGACAGCTCCGCCACATGGTTTGCCAGCAGGTGCACCCATACCGGCAGCGGCTGGCGTATCCAGCGCCCTATCTGTCGTTTTAGCACCGCTTTCAATCCTGGGTTGGGCAAGCCGGTGTGCAGCAGGAAACCGCCCGCGAAGGCGATATAGCGTGTACCACCGGCTGGGGTGCGCTTTTGCAGGCTGATCGGGTTGGTCACAAAACCGCCCAGATGCTCCAGGATTACAGCGCTGCTGCGAGTTGGAGCGAATCCCAGACTTCCGGCGGCATTCATCAAGGGCTTATCGAAAGCAAGACCGAATTTCATGGTATATCCAGCAGATCTTGAAGTGGGAACACCGGACCATCCTCACAGACCAGCTTCCATCCCCGCCGGGTGCGTACTGCGCAGGCACCGCAGCCTGCCAGCCCTGCACAGGGCATAGGAGCCAACACCAACGCCTGCCCGGGGCAGGGCAAAGAGGCATCAGCGGCAACCCCCAGCCTGTCCTTCGTGTGGGGCAGCTCCTCTAGCGGCATATCCAGAGCCAGGAAATCCGCCCAAGAAAGCGCCTCCGGCAGGGCAGCCAACGGGCTGGCCTCGATGGCAGATGGCAGGCCGGGCAATACAGCATCGCCGAACAGCGCTACCTCCATCCCCAGCCGTAGGGCTGCATCTGCCACAGGCAGCAGGCGGGAGACCGTATCTCCCAGGGCGACCAGAACCAGGCGCCGGACGCCAGCCGGCAGGGCAAATCCATTCCCTATCGGACCGCGTAATTCCAGACGAGTCCCAGGCTCCCAACCGGCTGCAACCGGAGGAGCTGCCAGGAAGCCATCCTCGAAGACTACCTCAAGGAAAAGAGCTGCCGCCAGGACCGCCTCGCCCCAACTTGCCAATATATATCTGCCCGGCTGCGGCACTGCCTGCGTGGGGCAGGCGATCCTGGCAGTAACCATCCCGGAAGGCTCGATGTGCAGCTCTTTTACCCAACCCATGTGCCGGTGCATTGCGGCATCGTATCACAATTTCCTAAGCACGACAACGGCAATTCGCTGAAAGATATTTAACAAACTCTATAACTGTTATCAGCGAATTGCTTAAGCAAACCGCCGTTCAAGCCGATACGTGTAGTATTTACAATTTCAGCTGTCTGCTAACATAGCTAACATACTAACATTCATCTCCCGCCATAATTAAGGTCAGTTACGGTATAATCACTGCGTTGTTGATAACTTAAAGGAGGAAACAATGAATTTCGCCACTGTACTTCAGGGATCTGTCGCCCTGTTATGGGTAATCGTTGTCGGTTTGATCGTGTTAGCCGTGGTGCGCGCCTCACGCAGGCAGAAAGTCGGCGTGGTCTCTACAGCCATTATCATAACCTCCATCCTGGCTCTAGTATTAACCACCGTGAGCGCAGGGTTAGTATTCATCCAGCCGGAAGAGCGCGGAGTGGTGATCTCTGCCCTAGATCCAAAAGGATACCGGGAGCAGGCACTCCAGCCTGGTCTGCGCTGGATCATACCGTACTTCGAGAATGTGGTGATCTACCCCATTTCAAGGCAGTCCTACACGATGTCCATCGCTCCTTTAGAGGGGCAGATGCAGGGCGATGACTCAGTGGCAGCGCGCACATTGGATGGGCAGGAAATCTTCCTGGATGCTTCGATCATCTATTCGATCGACCCGGCTGAGGTGGTTGACGTCCACATTGTATGGCAGAACCGCTACACAAACGAGTTGGTACGCCCGCTCTCCCGGGGCGTTATCCGTGACGCCGTCGCACAATATGGCGTGCAGCAAGTTTACAGCACCCAACGAATCGCCATGGCCGAGGAAATCACTGAGAACCTTCGCCGTAAACTGGGGGAGAATGGTCTGCTCCTCTCTGAGTTCTTGCTGCGTAATATCACCTTCTCACCGGAATATGCTGCATCGGTGGAGCAGAAACAGATCGCCGAACAGCAGGCGCAGCAGGCCCGGTTCGTCGTCGAGCAGCGCCGCCAGGAAGCCGAGCAGGCTCGCCAGCAAGCCCAGGGTCAGGCGGATGCGGTCGTGATCCGTGCAGAAGGCGATGGCGAGGCGCGTATTATTGCCGCCAACGCTGAGGCGCAGGCGCTGAACAAGATCGCCGAAGCGCTGGCGGAAAAGCCCGAGCTGCTCACCTACCAGTACATCACCAAGCTGGCTCCCGGTATCCAGGTTATGCTGGTGCCCAACAATACTCCTTACTTGCTGCCTTTACAGACTCTCGAGCAATCAGGGCCGGTAGCTCCGGTGACCCTCCCGGCACCACTGCCATCGCCTGAGCCGACTGCCACACCATAGGCTGTCTAAATGGTCCCATCCACTGGCAAACAGATCCGCCTGACCAGCCTTTCCAGCTGTGCGGGTTGAGCGTCTAAACTGAGCGCGGAAGCGCTGGCGCAGGTGCTGCGCCCGATCCAGGGCATCTTCGATTCCCGCGACTACCCCGACCTGCTGGTGGGTCTGGGGGAGCCGGACGATGCCGCCGTCTGGCGCCTGCCAGACGGGCGCGCCCTGGTAGTCACCACCGATTTCTTCACCCCGGTGGTCGATGACCCGTACGATTACGGGGCGATTGCTGCTGCAAATGCGCTCTCTGACGTATATGCTATGGGCGGCAGCCCTTTCCTGGCATTGAACGTAGCCGCTCTGCCGCCCAAGCTTCCGGCTGAGATCTGTGGGCAGATCCTACTCGGCGGGGCAGAAAAAGCCCGGGAAGCCGGCGTGGTCCTGGCAGGTGGGCACACCATCCAGGATGAAGAACCCAAATATGGGCTGATCGTGCTGGGCTTTGCCGACCCGCAGTTGATGCTGACCAAGGGCGGCGCCCATGTCGGGGATATCCTGGTGCTGACCAAACCGATCGGATTCGGCACCACCACCACTGCCCTCAAACGCGGTCTGGCAGACCCGGAGCACGTCGCCGAAGCGGTGGGTTGGATGAAGCGCCTGAACAAGCAGGCTGCCGAGCTGGCAGTTGCCTTCGGACTGCGCGGCGGCACCGACATCACCGGCTTTGGCTTGCTCGGGCACGCCTGGGAGATGGCAGAAGCCTCTGGAGTTGGGCTGCGCTTTTCCATTGAGAAAATCCCATTCACCAGCGGGGCACATCACTACGCCAGCGAATGGATCTTCCCGGGCGGCTCATCAGACAACCGGCTGTTCTTCGAGAGGCACGTGCAGTTCGACCCCCAGATCCCTGAGGCTACCCAGATGCTGCTCTTTGACGCCCAGACCAGCGGCGGGCTGCTGCTGGCAGTGCCCGAAGAGAAAATAGTCTCCATGCAGGAGCAGGCATTCAGCATCGACCAACCAATGTGGGTCGTGGGCGAAGTCATCCAGGGCAGGTCTATCGAAGTCGTACCGTAATGCCAGCTGTCAGCCGGGACGTCCGACTGCTGTTCACCACCCGGTTCTTACGCCTGTTCGCCTACGGCTTCCTGTCGGTAATCCTGGTGCTGTACCTGCGCCAACTCGAGATTACCGAGGTACAGATCGGTCTGCTGCTCACCCTCACGCTGCTCGGCGATACCCTGATCGCGCTGTGGATCACGATCTCTGCCGACCGGATTGGCAGGCGGAGAATGCTGATCGTCAGCTCGCTGCTGGTGGTCGCAGCAGGGATCGTATTCAGCCTGACGAATAACTTCTGGGTGCTGCTGGCAGCTGCAACCATCGGTGTCATCAGCCCCAGTGGGTACGAAGTCGGTCCATTCCTGGCGATCGAACAAGCCTCCCTCACCCAGACCCTGCCGGATAGGCTGCGCACACAGGTTTTCGCCTGGTATAACCTGATGGGCTCGGTAGCAACTGCCCTTGGAGCACTGTTCGGAGGTGTGCTGGTCCAGGCGCTCCAGCGCTCTGGGGCGACGCCGCTTGCTAGCTACCGCACCGCCCTGCTCATCTACGCTGCCAACGGGCTGCTGCTGGTATTTTTCTTCGCTTTTTTGAGCCGCGCTATAGAGGTGGACACAGCCACCCAGGGAAACCTGGCTAGGCTCAAGACTCGCTTCGGCCTGCACCGCTCGCAGAAGATTGTATTCAAGCTTTCGTCCCTCTTCGCACTGGATGCTTTTGCCGGTGGTTTCATCATTCAAAGTCTGCTGGTGTACTGGTTCTATATACGCTTTGAAGCTGAACCTGCGGTACTGGGGAGCATCTTCTTTGCTGCCAATCTCCTATCCGGTTTATCCGCGCTGCTCGCCGCCAGGTTGGCGAAAAGATTTGGTCTGATCAACACCATGGTGTTCACCCATATCCCTTCCAACATCCTGCTGATGCTTGTGCCGCTGATGCCTACTCTTTGGCTGGCAGCTGGGATACTGATGGTGCGCTACAGCATCTCTCAGATGGACGTGCCGACCCGCCAATCGTATACTATGGCTGTTGTCGATCCGGACGAGAGGTCCGCAGCAGCAGGTATAACCGGAGTCGCCAGGACAACCGGAGCAGCGTTGGCACCCGTATTTACCGGGATTTTCATGACCAACCCCTTGCTGCTGGCATCACCTTTCTTCGTCGCTGGGGTATTGAAAATCATCTATGATCTCATGCTGTACCGGAACTTCCAGTCCGTTAAACCTCCGGAGGAATTAACTACCTGACATGGAAAATAACCCAGACGAGCTGACTTTTAATTCCAGGCGTTCGCCGGTCGTCGGCCGAGGCGGCATGGTCGCTGCCTCGCAGCCGCTGGCAGTTGCCGCCGGGTTGGAAAACCTGGTACAGGGCGGTACTGCGGCAGATGCCGCGGTGGCTGTTGCAGCAGCACTGAACGTAACCGAGCCCACCTCCACCGGGATCGGCGGGGACTGCTTCGCTCTCTACTACCAGGCCAGCACGCGCCAGGTCAGCGCCCTCAACGGCTCCGGCCGCGCCCCGGCTGCTCTGACCCTGGAGCGCCTGCAGCGCGAGGGTTTCGAGCACGAGCTGCCGCCCTTTCATGCATATACGGTCACCGTCCCAGGCGCTTGTGCTGGTTGGTGCGACCTGGTGGAGCGCTTCGGTCAATTATCGATGGCAAAAGTACTGGCACCCGCCATCCGCCTGGCAGAAGAGGGCTTCCCGGTCGCACCGATCACGGCGCATTTCTGGCAGCGCGGCGCGCAGCGCCAGCTGCGTTCGGCTCCGGGAGGTCACGAGTTGACCATCGATGGACGCGGCCCCCAACCTGGAGAGATCTTCCGCAATCCGGGTCTGGCGCGCACGCTGACGGCAGTGGCCGGCGGCGGCAAGACTGCGTTTTACCAGGGGCAAATTGCTGAAGAGATCGCCAGAACGATCCAGGCTTCCGGCGGCTGTCTGAGCCAGGAAGACCTGGCCACGCATACAAGCACCTGGGACCAGCCGATCTCCACCAATTACCGTAGCATTGATATCTGGGAATGCCCACCTAACGGTCAGGGATTGACAGCCCTTCTCGGGCTGAACATCCTGGAAGGGTTTGACCTGACCTCTCTGCCGCCGCTGTCTGCAGCCCGCCTGCACCTGGTGATCGAAGCTCTGCGCCTCGCATTCGCCGACAGCCGCTGGTACGTGACCGACCCTGCCTTCAACCCGGCGCCGCTCGAATGGTTGCTTTCCAAACAATATGGGGAAGAGCGCCGCCGGTCAATTGACCATCGGCAGGCAAACCCCGACCGGAAGCACGGGGTTCCGGTGACATCCTCAGACACGGTCTACCTGAGCGTGGTGGACGGGATGGGCAATGCCTGCTCATTCATCAACAGCAACTATATGGGTTTCGGCACCGGGATCGTACCCCGCGGCTGGGGGTTCAGCCTGCAGAACCGGGGACACAATTTCAGCCTCGACCCGCGCCATCCAAACGCGCTGGCGCCGGGCAAACGCCCATACCATACGATCATCCCTGCCATGGCAACCCACCCGAATGGGGAGCTGTACGCAAGCTTCGGCGTGATGGGCGGCTTTATGCAGCCTCAAGGGCATATTCAGGTGCTGACTGCCATGCTCGACGACGGGCTGAACCCGCAATCAGCCCTGGACCGGCCGCGCCTCTGCATCGAAGATGGCACTGCCGGGGGTAGAGTTGCCCTGGAGCAGGGCATCCCACAGGATACTGCTGCACAGCTAGAAACGATGGGACACCGTGTTTATCCGGTTTCCGGACACGAGCGCGCCATCTTCGGCCGCGGCCAGATTATCCTGCGCGACCGGCAATCGGGGGTGCTGTGGGGGGGGAGCGACCCGCGCGCTGATGGCTGCGCGATGAGCCTGTAACCACGCGTGGAGCAGCTATCGGCACGAAGGTGTTAGAAGCTCACAAGGGAACACCTACGTGGTCTAAACCACAATTTGTTATTAGAAAGGGAATTTGAAATGATTATCGACAAGAAACTGGAACAGGCAATCAACGAACAAATCGGACGCGAATTCGGCGCCAGCTTGCAGTACGTCAACATCGCGGCTTACTTCGACTCGGACGACCTGCCCAACCTGGCAGCCTTCTTTTACCGCCAGGCGGACGAGGAGCACATACACGCCATGAAGTTCGCCAACTATTTGATCGATGCCAGCGCTCGCGTGCGGATTCCGGCAATAGACCAGCCTAAGCACGATTTCGCATCCGCCGAGGAGGCAGTCCAGGCGGCATTGAAATGGGAAATGGAGGTCACCCGCCAGATCAACGCTCTAATGGATATGGCGATCGAGCAGAACGATCATATCTCCCAGGATTTCTTGCGCTGGTTCGTAACCGAACAGCTCGAAGAAATCTCAACCATGGAGAAGCTGCTCAGCATCATAAGGCGCTCTAAGGATAACCTGCTCTTTGCAGATGACTACCTGGCTCGCAACCCGATCGTGCCGCCTGAAGCCGCCAGTGCAGACGGCGGGGCCACATAAGAACCAAAAAGGGCGCTTCGTTCAGCGCCCTTTTATTATGCTCCGGGTGCTCAGACTCCTAGGCCTCGGGTGTAGAGAAACCACATGCCCAGAAAGTAGACCACCAGTATCACCAGCGCATCCACCTCAACGAATAACAAACGGCGCTCCACACGAGCGATATTTCCAATCAGACCCAGACATGTCAGCAGCAAACCCAGCATGCCAACGATGGCAAACGCCGGATCGATCTCCGCCAGAAACCGTCCCTGGAAGTACAGGAGATCAGTCAGCCCGAGCGTAAACATATTGAACAGATTGCTACCAAAAAGGTTGCCGACAGCCAGATCAAAAGCCCCGATCCTTAGGGCAGCGACTGTGGCTACAAGTTCGGGCAGCGAAGTGACGATTGCCAGAAGGGCAGCTCCGATAAATCCGGCACTAAGTCCGGTGATCACCCCGATCTGGTCTGCGCTGCGTACAAGGAAAGGCGTCACCAGGACGAGCACCAGGGTCGCCAGCGCAAAGCCAGCCAGGGCGCGCTTCAGGCTAGGTGTACTGGCATCCTCGGCGACAACCTGAGCGCTGGGTGGACCGGCTTGGTTCTGGATTAATCGCACCCCGACGACATACACGATAATCAGCAGCAGGCTGCCGTATCCGACCCATCCAAAGCCGATGTGAATTCCGCCGAGGATAACGAAGACCGCCATTCCGATCAGCAGGATCGCCAGGCTGGCGGTCAGTACATGGCGCATTGCCACAGCGCGCAGAATGCGAGACTGCTGCCCCACCAGGTCTAATACCGCCAGCATAAACATGTTGAACAGGTTGCTCCCAAAGATGCTGCCCGCAGCCAGATTCGGTGAGCCAATTGCCAGGGCGTTCAGCGCAGAAAGCAGCTCTGGCAGGGAGGTGGCGCCCGCCAGCAACAAGGTACCGATAAACATCCCACTCAACCCGGTGCGCACTGCGATTACATCCCCATATTGAGCCAGCTTGATGGCTGCCAATACAACCAGGACCGCGCTGAGGATGAATTGAAGCCATATCATGATTACATCATCCCTTTACGATGTTGGCTCTATTCCCTTAATTACCGGGACAGGCCAGGCCGCAAACACCCCCGTATTCGGTTTATTGAGATCCCCGACAACAGATTCTGCAGCTGCCAGGCACCTATTCACCACTGATTCATCCCCTACGATGGCGAACAGGGTGAAATGATTCTCTTCATCGCTGCTCATCAGGCGGTTGATGCCCGCCATAATGGTCGTGCCGACCAGCCTGGCTCGCCTCCTCCGGTTTATCCCGGTGCTTTCCACAATCGTTGCACCGTTAACACCTTCAGCATACCAGGCGTCCAAAACTGCATCCAGCTGGTTGGGGTCATCTAATACGAACATTATCATAAACATAAGCAATCCCTCCGGAGAATTTCCATGACATTATACAAAATAGCGGGGCGCTTCATTCGGCTTATGAAACGCCCCGCAGATGCAAAATTTGAATTAATTGGGGATGTTCGGGAGACTACTCGATATCAACCACACGTTTGATCTCGGGGAAGAACTGGCGTACCGTCCCCTCGACCCATCCGTGCAGGGTGTTTGGCGAGAGCGGGCACCCCAAACAAGCCCCGCCCAGGCGCACCTTCAGCTCATCATCTTGTAATGAGACCATTTCCACGGAGCCTCCGTGGAAGTGCTCGATATATGCGCTGATATTCTCCAACAGAGCATTCACTCGATCTTCGTATTCCATTTGCGAACTCTGGTCGGCGGCTATCATCCTCAAGCCTCCTTTATGCTCGGTAAACCACTGCCAATCCCCTGTATCAATAATTCTACCACCTGTTCGTGGGTATGGCGAAGGCGATCGGCGATCACCCAGGCAAGTCGCTCCAGGATGAGGATACCCGTATCCGGGTAGTCTTCACACAGGCGCTTGAGATCTCTTCCACGCACACGCAGCATCTGTGAATAGGCAGTACAGATGGCAGCAGAAGTGTATAGGCGGTTACCAAGCGCGGCAGACCAGCCGACGATTCCGCCAGGACGGACGCGCGTAATCGTGATCGGCGGTCCATCTTCAGGCTTGTAGCGGATCGTCACCTCTCCACTTACAACCAGATATAGGAATTCCGCAGGATCACCTTGCTCGAACAGAACGTTGCCCGTGTAGCAATCACATGGCACGAAAATTGGGCGTAAAATCTGTAATTGAGCAGGGCTAAGATCTTGAAACAGCGGCAGCTGTTGATAGATATCACCGGGCATATTGTCTTGCTCGCTCTCTGGTACTATACACTGTAACCAGAGAGGCTTTTAATATATAGTGGCAAATATCCTCAAACGGGTGATAAAGGTCACCTGCTGGTGTGACAGGACGAAAAAGTGCCAGGCGACTGGTCGCCTGGCACCCAAATTAACCGTTATCCGCCCTCAAGCGCTGACCTCGCTTACCTGCTCAGCAGGTATCTCCTGGTCGAGGCGCTCGAATACCAAAGAGCTGCTTTCTTTAGCTACATCAACCAGGATCGCATCCCCGCTGCTGAACTCTCCGCTCAGCAGGCTCACTGACAGCGGGCTCTCGACGTGCTTCTGCAAGGCACGGCGCAGAGGCCGCGCTCCAAAGGCAGCATCATAACCTTCATCTGCCAGCCATTTACGGGCAGCCGGTGTCAGCTCAACCGTCAGACCATGCTCACTGAGACGCTCCCGCACCTCGTTCATCTGGAGATCGACGATCTCCTGCATTTGGTCCAGAGATAGCTCGGAGAAGGTGATGATCTCATCAATCCGGTTGAGGAATTCAGGCCGGAAGGTGCTCTTAAGCGCCTTCTCGATCTTCTCCTGTTCAGCTCGCTCCTCCGAATCTCCCGTCCGCTGCAGAAAACCCAGACTGCCAGAGCGGCGGACGAATTCAGTCCCCAGGTTGCTGGTCATAACAAGTAACGGTATTGCGGAAGTCAACCATCCTGCCCTGACCATCCGTCAACCGGCCGTCATCCAGGATCTGAAGCAGGGCATTCCAAACTTCAGGATGGGCTTTTTCGATTTCATCGAACAGGATCACACGGTAGGGGCGCCGTCGCACAGCTTCGGTGAGCTGACCGCCTTCCTCATAACCGACATATCCGGGAGGCGCACCGAACAGGCGCGAGACAGTATGCTGCTCCCGATATTCGCTCATATCGATCCGAACCAGGGCATCCTCGTCGTCGAACATGAACTCTGCCAACGCCTTCGCCAGCTCGGTTTTTCCGACGCCTGAGGGGCCGATGAAGATGAACGAACCGATGGGGCGGCGGGGGTCCTTCAACCCGGACCGCGCCCGGCGGATCGCATCCGAGATGGCATGGATGGCCTCGTCCTGACCGATAATGCGCTCGTGCAGGCGGTCTTCCATCTGGAGCAGTTTTTCGGCTTCGGTTTCCATCATCTGGGTCACCGGGATGCCGGTCCACTGCGCGACGACCTCGGCGATATCGTTGACATCGACGACTTCATCCAGCTCGTGCTCCGATTCCCACTGGTCTCGCCGCGTATTGAACTCCCCTTCCAGGCGCAGTCGTTCGGCTTTCTTCTGTGCCGCGCGCTCGTAATCGCGCTCCAGACCGGCCTGCTCTTCTTCTGCCGACATGCGCTCGATATCGCTCTTCATCTCTTTAAGGTCGGCTGGCAGCGAATACAATGCCACGCGCAGCTTGGCGGCGGCTTCATCCATCAGGTCGATCGCTTTATCCGGCAGGTGGCGGTCGGTAACATAGCGGGTGGAAAGCTTGGCTGCTGCCACCAGTGCTTCATCAGAGAAATGCACCTTGTGGTGAGCTTCATAGCGATCGCGCAGCCCGTGCAGCATGTTGATGGTGTCTTCAACGCTCGGCTCTTCAACATATACCGGCGCGAAACGACGCTCCAGGGCAGCATCTTTTTCGATATGCTTATGGTACTCATCCAGGGTGGTTGCCCCGACGCACTGCAGCTCGCCGCGCGCCAGTGCTGGCTTGAGCATATTGGATGCATCCATCGCCCCCTGAGCCGCGCCTGCGCCGACTACTGTATGCAGCTCATCGATGAACAGGATGACCTCGCCCGATGAGCGCTGGATCTCCTCGATGGCAGCTTTCAAGCGCTCTTCGAACTCACCGCGGAAGCGGGAGCCGGCGATCATAGCGCTCAGGTCCAGCGATACCACCCGCTTGCCCATCAGGATTTCGGGGACATCATTGGCAGCGATCTTCTGCGCCAGCCCTTCCACAATGGCGGTCTTGCCTACGCCCGCCTCACCGATGAGCACAGGGTTGTTCTTGGTACGCCGGGAGAGGATCTGGATCACACGCAAGATCTCACTGTCGCGCCCGATCACAGGGTCCAGCTTGCCCTCACGCGCCGATTGAGTCAGGTCGCGTGAGTATTTTTCTAACGTGCGGTAGCGTGTTTCTGCCTGCGGGTCTGTCACCCGCTGCCCGCCGCGGATCTGCTGGATGGCGTCATAAACACGCTCGCGAGTAATACCCGCACCTTCCATCAAGCGCGCCGCCGGGGTGCTGCGCTCGCTCAAGATCGCCAGGAAGATATGCTCTGTGGATATGTACTCATCCTTCAAGCGATTGGCTTCTTCATTGGCGAGGTCGATGATCCGCTTGACCCGGGGAGTGATAAAAATCTGCCCGGCGCCACCCCCAAAAATATTGGCTTTAGGACTGGTGCGCAGGATGTAATCCAATCGTTCTGTCAGGGCGGCCGCATCTACTTTTAACAGATCGAGTATCTGCGTAACCACGCCCTGAGGTTGTTCAATTAATGCCAGCAGAATATGCTCCGTGTCTATCTGGTTGTGACCATAGCGCTGGATGATTTCTGCAGCACGCTGCGCGGCTTCTTGGGCGCGCTCAGTAAACCTATCAAATCGCATCATACAGGTAATCCTTCCTTCGGCAAATGAACATTTGCCCAGGGTGATTATAACATCGACAACATTAAGGTAATGATTGCGTTGCGTTAGAGGATTATATGAATGGATGCCCCTCTGACGCCAGTATCAGGGTGTTGGTGTAGCCGTTTGCTCACCAAAAGGAAGCGGTGTCTGCGTATAAGTCGGCGTCGGCGTAGTAGTGATTGTGGGGGTCAGCGTGATCGTTGGAGTAGGCGTGGCGCTCGGCGGGAGGACCACCAGGTAGAACTGGGGCACCCAACCCACACGACCCTCGCTGTCCAGCACTTCGACCCACACCAGTCCATCAACGATCTCTTCTCCATACAGCACGGTCAGCAGGGTGCCGTTCCGCAGCACCGGTCCGATCTCCGGCCCGCCCGGCCATTGACGCAGCTGCAAGGGTGGAACACGAACGATGTTTACCTCTGCCAGTGCAGGTGTTGGCGTTGCCGTAGGAGTAGCCGTGTTCGTAGGAGTGGCGGTCGGTGTGGCCGTCTCGGTAGGCGTGGCGGTATGGGTTGGAGTTGAAGTTCGGGTCGGTGTGGAGGTCGGGCTCGGACCAGGGGTAGAGGTGCGCGTTGCAGTCGGGGTGGAGGTGGGAGTAGGCGGCACCAGCGGGTCGAGCTGTGCGGTCAGGACCTGGTTGATCACTACCTCCACCGCGTCCTGGTCGCTCAGCACACCAGCCGACTGCAGCCCCGCAGCGATCTCCTGTTGGAGCGAAACGCTATCCTGGTACAGCAGCGGTCGCAGGGTCCTGACGGTCATTTCCAGGTGAAGCGCGTTGCCGCTGCGCTCGGGCTGCCATTCTACAAGCTCTACGTTGCCCATCTCTGCGACCTTCTGGTGGACGATCTCCCGGATCAGGCGGTCTTCGGTAGCCTGCTGGACGAACTGAACGCTGTAATACGTTAACGGGAATAATAGACCGATAGTCAGCAAGGCGGAAATTTGCAGGCTGCGCGGCAGCAGCCTGTTCTGCTTGCGGAAAGCCGGCACAAAACCCAATGCGAAGAATACCAGGGTGGCAGCGAAGGCAATTGTGATGGCGTTGGTGACAAATAGCAGAAAAGCGCCGAATGCAACCGGCCACAAGCGAGTCGCCAGCCCGATGCCCACCGTACACAGGGGTGGCATCAATGCGGTAGCAATTGCCACGCCGGGCAAGGCAGCAGAGATATTCGGCATCGCCAGGGCGAAAGCTGCCGCCAGGCCTCCCATCAAGGCGATAGCCAGATCGAGCGGGGAGGGTCGGATGCGTGAGAGGACCTCCGCCGGCAGGTTGTCGGCCTGGAAATAGAAAAACGGCAGGCGGACATCGACCCAGGTCAGCAGGGTCGAGATAATGATCGCCAGGATTGCGCCGCGCAGCAGTGCCGAGGCTGCGTCCCGCAGCAGGCGTGCATCGCCGGTGAGCGAGGCCAGACCCAGCCCGATGATCGGCGACATCAATGGTGCGACCAGCATGGCGCCGATGATCACCGCTGGGGAGTCCGTCAGCAGCCCAAGTGTAGCTATCCCTGCTGAGAGCACGACCAGCAGGAAGAAGGCGAACTCGGGATGCGAATTGTTGCGCAGTTGTACCTGCACTTCCGCCCGTCTCTCCCTATCGATGCGGGGCAGAGTGCGCCGGAAATAGTACCGCACACGGGTGCTCCATGCAGGCGTTTTCGGATGCTTCTCTTCACCCATCTCTTATATTTTACCCTCAGTGCCTGGACTTTGTTAATCAATCCAGGATCGGTGAATAAGCTGTCTATTTATGAGTATTTTTTTAGACCTCTGCTGATAGTGCTACGGGAACTATCTTCTCGAGGATTCCGTCCTATATGAAATCTGAAACGGAGGTTTCTACCATGAAAAACAGAGTAGTATTCTTGACCAGCTTGATTTTTATTGCAGCCGTATTGACCGCCTGCGGCAGCGTTGCCCGCGCCCAAACACTTCAGGAAAGTGAGGGCTCACCCCCGCGCACGATATCCGTAAGCGGCAGCGGTAGAGTAACCCTGACGCCCGATATCGCATACATCTCCATCGGCGTGCACATGGAAAACGAAGACGCGGCAGCCGCGGTCGCCAGCAACAACGAACAAGTCCAGCAGGTCACCGACGCTCTGGAGAGCTTCGACATCGATCCGAAGGATATTCAGACCACCAATTTCAGCATCTTCCCGCGCAAGGATTATGATCCTGAGGGTAAGCCGCTGGGGATCACCTTTATCGTTGACAATTCAGTTCATGTTACCTTACGTGACATCGAAGAAGTCGGCGAGGTGCTCGATGCAGTGGTAAAGGCTGGGGCGAACTCGATCAGCGGCATCCAGTTCGATGTGGAAGACAAATCCGAAGCTCTCTCCGAAGCACGCCAGGCAGCAGTCACAGACGCCCAATCGCAGGCTGAGGAGCTGGCACAGGCAGCCGGAGTCGAGCTTGGACCTGTGCAATCCATCACCACATTCGGCAGCCCGATCCCCCTGCCGCAGCCCAAAGTAGCCTTCCAGATGGAAGCCGCAGCGGCTGAGGTGCCGATATCGCCGGGTCAGCTGGTCGTTACCGTCGAGGTGGACATGGTTTACCAGATCCAGTAAAGGAAGCTCACATCCTTTCCATAACCGGGGCATCTGCCGGAGTGTACCTGCCGGACAGATGCCCCATTCTCGTTTAAGCCGATCAAAGGCTCTCTGGGAATCACCGTGGTGTAGGGGTTATGTACATCTGCCACCTGTCACGGTAACTCCCAATGACCCCGATCAAAAATGGCAGACGGGGAACCATTTAATGGTATAAATACCCATTGTGCGCGCTCCTGTGATCTTCGAGCCGGCCCGGGGGTTGGGGGTTGTATTTCATCTCTTCGCCATCCTGCTGCTGGTCGGGGCCAGCGTTTGGGGGATCTGGCAGGCTGCCCGTTCAGCCATCAGCCCTACCTTTTTGCTTTACCTGGTGCCGATGCTGGTCGCCTTCGTGCTGGTACCCCTGCTGGCATACCGTTTATACTCCCTGCTGGGTGCTTATTACCACCTTGAGCGGGACGGATTACGGCTGCGCTGGGGGCTGCGCATCGAAGATATACCCACCAATGATGTGGTCTGGATCAGACGCGATTCGGATTTAGAACGCAGGCTGCCACTGCCCTTCCTGCGCTGGCCGGGGTCGGTGTTAGGCTTGCGCCACACAGCGGACGGCAAACGGGTCGAGTTCATGGCAGGCCGATCGAGACGCCTGATCGTGCTCGCCACAGAGAAAGAAATCTACGCCATCTCACCCGCCCAGCCTGATATCTTCCTGGAAATGTTCCGCGGATTCATGGAAATGGGCTCTCTAAGCCCGCTGACCCCGCGTTCTATCCACCCGTCATTCCTGCTGATCCGGGTGTGGCAGCAACGCTCGGCAAGATTCCTGATCCTGACCGGTCTGGCGCTCAACCTGCTGCTGCTGGTCTGGGTAAGTCTGGCTATCCCCGAACGCACACAGATATATTTGAGCTTCAGCGCGGGCAGCGAACCTGTGCCAACCATACGTCTGCTGTTGATCCCTGTGTTCAGCAGCTTCTTCTACCTGATGGACGCATTTTTAGGGCTTTTTTTCTTCCGCCGCATCGGCGACCCTCTCCCCGAAGAAAAGATGGCCTGGGAAGACGATTATCGCGACCTGGCTCGATTGGGTCGCGATCCAATCGAGCCAGGTCGTGACCCAATCGAGCCAGAACAGCCGGCAGACAGTTGGATAGGGCGTCTCTTTTGGAATCTGCGGGAGGAACTTCAGCTGGTTCCCCAGCCGTACCTTGCACACCTGCTGTGGGGAAGCAGCGTACTGGTAACCGCGCTGTTTATCCTGGCAACGTATACCATACTGGGCAATTCCGGATGATTATCCACAATTACTACCTGGTTATCCACAATTATCCAGAGGTTATCCACAGGTTTATCCCGGCTGCGGACCTGCTATGAGCCTGGCGCTCGGCTTCTTCCTGGGAGTTGTCATTGCTTATCTCTCCTGGCGCCTCGGGTCCCTGGACCGCAGCGGTGCCTGGGCTGCTGTGCTGACAGGTGGGCTGGTCTTTGGTCTGGGGGGCATCGCCTGGGCGGCAGTGCTGCTGGCTTTCTTCATCTCTTCCAGCGGCTTATCCAGGCTGTTCTCAGGCATCAAATCATCCACCGGAGAGAAATTTGCCAAGGGGTCAACCCGGGATTGGGGGCAGGTGCTGGCGAATGGCGGTCTTGCCGCATTGCTGGCGGTTGTCGCCTGGCTTCTCCCCGTGAGTAGCTGGCCCTGGGTGGCCTTCGTGGGGGCCATAGCTGCGGTAACCGCCGACACCTGGGCGACGGAGATCGGCGTTATCAGCTCGACACCCCCGCGCTTGATTACGAGCGGGCGAGTTGTGGAGCGCGGCACTTCGGGGGGTGTAACGTTGTTGGGCTACCTGGCAGTCGTAGGCGGCGGCCTGTTTATCGGTGTTATCGCCGCCATTTTCGCCCAGAGCTCGCCGATTGCACTGGCAGCTGCCGCCCTCGTGGCAGGTCTGGCGGGCTCAACGGTCAACTCCTTGCTCGGCGCAACGGTACAGGCGATCTACTACTGCCCCGCCTGCCAGAAGGAGACCGAACGCCACCCGCTGCACTCCTGCGGGACGGCGACCGCCCACCAGCGCGGCTGGCGCTGGCTAAACAATGATTGGGTGAACTTCTTCTGTTCGCTTGTTGGGGCTGGTACAGCCTGGGCAGTGTGGTCGCTACTGGTCTAGGCAGGCGCACAGATCACCGATAGCGGCGATCACCTCACAATCCGCTTCCGGGAAGATCCCCTCCGGGTCGATCAGCACGGGAAGTATGCCGGCGCGCCTGGCACCGACCACATCCGCATAATAATTATCACCAATGTATAGGACGTCCTCGGGCTGTAAGTCCAGGCGCTGCAAGGCATGTTCGAAAATCCTGGGATCGGGCTTCCAGGTATTCACCTCGCCGGAAGTGAGGGCGAACTCCAGGTAATCCGACAGACCGAGGCGTTCCAGCTCCTCCCCGCAGGCCTGGTTGCGGTTGCTCACCACTGCCAACCGGTAGCCCGCCTCCAGCAGGCAGTCGAGAGTCTCGGGCACATCCGGAGCCACCCACTCCTGCGGTTTGAATTCGTCGGTCATACGCCGGGAGATCGCAGGTGCTAATGCGACAGCCACATCCGCAGGGCAGCCATACGCCTCCAGCCATCTGCGAGCATGGTTGGTCCAGAACAGCTCCGATCGGTCTCCATACTCGGCGCTATCGGACAGCATCTCGGTTGATTGAGCCCAAAAATAATGCAGCCAGCGCTGGGATTTTAACCGTCCCTGGCTCGATTCTGGCACGCCAAGGTCGGCAGCTATTTCAATAAAGACTTGTGAATAACTGGGACGGTTGTGCCGCAGGGTGCCATCAAGATCGAATAGGATTGCCTGCAGGCTGTTAGATAAATTCAAGAGAACTCCCTCTAACCGCCGATCTCGCTCATCACGCGGTTGAGAGGAATTATACCCTCCGCCAGCCCATGCCCCCAGGGTTTATCCCACACCCCGGTCAGGATGATCTGGCGCAGCTCTTCAAGGGAAGCGCCTGCTCGCAGGGGTGTCAGCAGGTCGACCTCGCCTTCCCGCAGCAGGCACAGACGCAGCCTGCCATCGGCGGTCAGGCGTGCACGCGTGCAAGCAGCACAGAACGGCATGCTCACCGAGGAGATAAAACCCACCTCTCCGGCAGCGCCGGGCAGGTGGAACAGGCGCGCCTCGCCATCCAGCTCGCCCCCGTTGGCGATCTCCATTGGACCCAAAGCGGCTTCGATATTTGCCTGCATCTCATCTGCGGTCACCACCTGATTCAGCTGCAGCTCTGTTGCCCCGGCAAAAGGCATCATCTCGATAAAGCGCACCTGCCAGGGATGCTCCAATGTCAGGCGCACCAGATCGATCACATCGGCTTCATTGTAGCCGCGCACCACCACAGCATTGAGCTTGACAGGCACCAGCCCGGCCTGCTCTGCGGCAATGATCCCCTGCCACACATCATCTACGTCACCCCAACGGGTGAGACGGCGGAACTTCTCCGGGTCGAGCGTATCGATGCTGATATTGACCCGCTGCAAGCCTGCCTTCGCCAGCGGCACTGCCAGGCGTGAGAGCAGCACCCCGTTGGTGGTCATGGAGAGCGAGCGTACGCCAGGGGTGGCGGCAATCCCCGATACAAGATCGACGATATGCGCGCGCACCGTCGGCTCGCCGCCGGTCAGGCGGAATTTGTCGAACCCCAGGCTGGCGAAGAGCCGCACCAGCCGCAGGACTTCATCATCCTGCATCAGCTCGGCATTCGGACGGAAGGTCATCTCTTCCGGCATGCAGTAAACGCAGCGCAGGTTGCAGTGGTCGGTCAGACTGATGCGCAGGTAGTGAATATTACGTCCGAAACGGTCGATTGCCATGATAGGAAAGGAAATTAGATATTTACCAAGATAATTGTCATAATTATAGCATTAAATCCGCTTACATCTCATATTCCTTAACCAGCTGCTTTTCGGCCTCACTCTCGACAAAAGCGCGTACTTTGACATATTTCTCCAATCCCGATCCCAGGAGCTTCCTTTTCAAGAGCTCATCCACCTGGAATATGCCTGCTGAATTGTTCATCCAAATATTGATCTGGATGGGTTTGTCTTCCCCGGAAAGGAGCTCGACTTTGTCAATAGCAGCGGCAGAGATCGCATGAATATCCACTTTCCCGGCCTCATACGGGATGCGCGAACGACCTTCGCTCATGTCCAGCGCATCCGCCACGCGCACGATCCCGGCCTCGATCGTGTAGGGTCTGCCATCGCTGCGATGGGCGATGATGGCATGCAGCACTTCTGAGATGACGATCGTCCGCTCTTCGAGGGTCAGGAATTCCAATATCCTGTGCAGGATGCCGTTGGTCAGGAATAGGCTGAACTCCTCATGACCCTCCCGGCTGATGGTCATACCCAGGTCGTGCAGCAGGCTGGCAAGCAAGATCACCAATTCCGCATACTCGTACGCCAGCTCGTAGTTTTCGGTGATCGACATCTGCACACCCTTCTTATGCAGGATGCGCGCCAGCCGCAGGGCGATATTGGAGACGATCTGGAAGTGTACCGCGCCGTGATCGCTCATCCCCAGCCTGTCGATGGCATTAACATTGATCACCCGCCAGAGCGTTTTGATCTCTGCATCTTGATTGATGACCAGCAGCGCCTTTTCCAGCAATTTATTCCCGTGGATCGGCACCCGGATATCGATTAGTGAATGTGCTTTCGGCTGCATATTGCAAAACCCTCCTGCTAAGAATAATTCCTGTCCACGCTCACACAGTTTCAACCTGATTTTTACGAGCTCGCGCCAGACTGCGCGAGCAGATTGCGGATATGCCCGGTATGGTCGCGTTCTCGCCAACAGAAAAACAGACCGGGTGCCCCAGCACCCAGGCCAGCGAGCGTGCTTCGATATTGTTTTCCAGACCGATAGGGAAGATCATCCGGCGCCTCTTCTCAGGTGATATTGACCACCTGACCCCCGGTCATGCGCGCCAGGTCCTTTGGTGACAGGCGGAACACCGCGTTAGGCGTGCCGGCGGCGGCCCAGATCTCATCGAACTGCAGCAGGTCTTGATCGATGAACGTCAGCAAAGGCTGGATGTGACCGACCGGCGGCACGCCGCCGATGGCGAACCCGGTGTGCTGGCGGACGAAATCCGCATCCGCTTTCCCTAATGGCTCAGCGATCAACCCTTCGATTATGCGCTCATTCACCCGGTTGGCGCCGCTGGCAACCACCAACACCGGGCGCTCGCTGCGCTTCGCCTTGAAGATCAGCGATTTCACGATCTGCCCGACCTGGCAGCCGACTGCCTGGGCCGCATCTACGGCTGTGCGGGTCGAATCGGGCAGCTCGAGCACCTGCAGGTCGAACCCCTGGGTTTCAAGCGCCTGCTGGACTCTGAGCGCGGAAGGGCTTAACGGGTGGTTGGTCATGTTTGGGGACTCCTGTGCGGATGGTTTTCAGGGGCGCTCACGATTTCAAAGCGCGCTCCTATCATACCAAAAATTATGCCCACTCTACAGCGAAGCGGTACCGTATTCAGATATAATAGGAGGAATCTGATCTTATCTCCCAGGAATTACACCATGACCCACATTACTTCAGAGAAAGATATCCCCAACCAGCAGGTGCACGAATGGCTGCAGAAGATGAGTATTGTCTATGTTCCCGGAGCATTACCCAGCCCTCTGGCGGAGGCAGCGGCTCGAAACATCCTCTTGCAATTCAGCCAGGAGGGGCATAAAGTGCAAAACTCCCCAGACAGCGGCACCAGTATTCTTCTTACGACGGCCCCATACGGCAAGCCGCTCTCCTGGCGCAACTCCCTCCAGCTTCTCGCCCGTTCGCGCTATAAGCTGGAGCATACACCGACCGTTTTTACCCTGATCCACATCCAGCCAGATGAGCTGTCCCAGGTTCTGGCGCATTTCGAGGGGGCATTGGCTAAAGATCCGCCTGCGCGGGATGATTTCGACTTCCTCGGACTGGCACAGAACGCCTATCACGTGCTCTACGAACAGGGACGCCGGGGCGGCCCGATCCTGGCATTGGAGCGGGTGCTGCAGGCGCAGGCGATGTGTCTTAACATCCTGCTGCTGGTGGGAGATGACAAACCGGAAGGCGTGTACCACTTCGACCTGGTCGGCGCATACCCATACAGCCGCGCAGGCGAAGGGCCGGGGTTCTACCGGGACATCGTCCTGCGTATGGCAACCCGGGTCAGCGCACACGAGATCACCGAACATATCCCTTTGGGTGAGCCGCTAGAGAAAGGGATATGGGAATCCCTGCACACCCCCCCAGCGATGTTCCAGGCAGCCCGTGAGCTGGACCGGCGCGGTTTCTTCACCGAGATGGTGCGCATCAGCGACATGGTCAACGTCCCTGCAGTTGAGGCGGCGATCGCCAGCCAGTACAGCGAGGGCTGTTTCGCCACCTGGGAGGCGCAGATCGACGCGCTGGTCACTACCATCACCGGCAGCGCCCGACCGGTGAACAAAGGCGACCTGGGTGAAGACGACCTGGCCCTGATCATCGGGGTGCGCCCCGACCAGCGCGGTGCGCTCGTACGCCATATCCAGGGCAAGCCAAACTACCCACCCTCCTCGGAGGCGGTCGAAATGATCGAGATGGACAGCCACCTGCCCAGGATCGTGCTGGCGGGCGGTCCTGGAGCCGGGAAGAGCGTGCCGGTGATCCGCTCCAAACTGCACGGGCATCGCGGTGTCTCTGCCTACGACCCAAGATACGTCGAGTTTATCCCGCTCGAGCCGGCCTATTTCCACTACCCGGTCACCTGCGGCACGGACGCCCAGGCGCGCGGCATCAGCCAGGCTTACGCTGGCTCGCGTGCGCTGAACGACCCCGGCGATCCCCGCCAGGTCGTCTTCACAGTGCTCCCCACCCACGGGGTGGTGATCGCGGAGAAATGGGTGCCGGATAAACAGCCCTTCCAGACCATCTGGGAGTACTTCGATGCGGGCTACCTGGTGCCGGATAAACAGGTGCCGCAGGGTCCGCTTGCCTACATGCCGGTCTCGGGTAAGATGCTCCTGAGCAGCGTGCAGTGACGGTACAACAGCCTTTCCAGGACAAAATCGCCATCGTCACCGGAGCTTCGAGCGGCATCGGCCGGGCGACAGCCCTGGCTCTGGCTCGCCGGGGAGCGCATATCGCCCTGGCATCCCGCCGGGAGTCGCTGCTGGAACAGGCAGCCGAGCAGATCGAAGGGCTCGGGCGGCAGGCTCTCGTCATCCCCACCGACGTGACACAGCAGGAGCAGGTGCAGGCGATGGTCGAGAGCGTCCTGAGCCGCTGGGGCAAGATCGACATCCTGGTCTCCAACGCCGGGGAATACGTGCGCGCCCCGATCGATGAGCTGGACGTCGATACCCTCCGGCACGCATTGGCTGTCAATTACTACGGGGGCGTCTATGCCATCCTGGCGGTGCTGCCGCATATGCGCGCGCAGGAAGCTGGACATATCGTGGTGGTAACCAGCATGGATGGCAAGAAGGGTCTGCCGCCGGATGCGCCGTACGTATCGGCGAAATTTGCGCTGACCGGGTTTGTCGAGGTACTGCGCCAGGAGCTTAACGGCAGCGGCGTGTATATCAGCAATATCCTACCCGGCAGAGTGGATACGGCATTGATCGCAGGGCTGGAATTCGAGTGGGTATCCAGGAAGATCCCGCCGGAGCCGGTCGCCAGTGCGATCGTGGGTGCTATCCTGAAGCGCAAACCGGAGGTGATCATCCCCTCCCAGGCCCGGCTGCTGTATTACGCCAACGTGCTCTCCCCGAGCCTGGGGGATTGGATCGTACGCCGCTTCCGGCTGGAAGGCTGGGTGGACCAAACGCCAAAATAAAAACAGCCCATCCTGGAGCGGATGGGCTGTCCCAACAGCGTTCAAAGCCGGGAGCTAGTGCATCATACCGCGTAGATAGAGTCTGGAAGCATATCTTCCAGGACGATCTCCATCGCCATAGTGTGGCTGCAGCGCTCACGGGTCTGGAAAAAATCGCAATCGCACTGCCACACGCCATCGACCAGACGAACCGTATGGGGGTTATTTTCCCCTTCAAAGGTAACAGTAAGCGCTTTAAATTTGATCCGGTCGCGCTGCTCGGCGTATCGCTTGGCTTTATCTATCTTACCGATCATGCCGTAGTCCATCTATCAGTCTCCTTTCGTACGGTAATGTATGGTGGGTGTAATAATCAACAGGCACGCGCGTCTATGTGCGTGCCTGTAAGCATTTTCCAGTATATTCACTTGAAGAAACATCCTGCATAAGAAGTGTTCCTCCGGTTGGAATGAGTATAAGCCAACTCCCTGTGAAAGTCAACCACCGATTCTGGCAGCAGCCCTTGCGGCGCTCACCAGGTCGAGAAGTGGGTCGAGCCCCTGGGGCGGTGGTGCAAAACGAAGGTCACACTGAGATTATAATTCTTATATCACTATATGTCTGGAATCCAATCCGCCTCGATCGACAATATCCGCTACAGGACGAAGAAGGTAGTTTCACTGCCCTGGCTGCCCTACCTGGTTGCCTTGACGGCGGCAGCATTCTACCTGTCGCAATCCTGGGGGTATGCGCACAGCCTGGATTCGGTCCTGGACGAGGGTGCTTATTTGTACAAGGGGTATGCGTTCGTCACCGGGCAATACAGTATCTACCAGGAGAATGGCTTTTGGAGCAACCACATGCCGCTCTCGTTCCTGATCCCAGGAACGGTGCAGGCGCTATTCTCACCAGGTTTACGCACCGGCAGATATTTCGCTGTCTTTCTGGGCGGGTTGATGCTGCTGGGATCGTGGGTCGTCACCCGCCGTCTGGGGGGTGCCTGGTGGGCAGCGCTCGTGCTCGCAGGACTGGCGATCAATCCCGCCATCATCAAAATGTACAGCATCGCCCTGACGCAGGTGTTGATTTCCTGCATGCTCGTCTGGGTGCTGGCGCTTACATTAGGAGAAAATCGTCCGCTCTGGCAGCTCACCCTGGGGGTCATGCTTGCGGCTGTTATGTGGATGACGCGCATCAATTTGTTCCCGCTCCTGCCGCTGTTAACAGCCTATATCTTCTGGCAATACGGTCGCAAGATCGGCCTGGCAGCATTGCTGGCCGGGTTGTTGACCTTGCTCCTGCTGCACTTACCTTTCTGGCCAGGCATCCTACGCATGTATGCCTTCTGGCTGCCAGAACGAATTGCACCCTTCCTGAAGCCCTGGCAGCCTCCCGATGCATCTCCATTCTGGAATCCGAAAATTGAGCTGTCGGATCGCATCAACAGCTTTTTCCGCACCTATCGCTATCATTTTCTTCCTCTTACAGCTGTGGTCGCAACCTGGATATTGTGGCCGCTCAAATCGGCCTGGAAATCCTCCTCTCATTACCGCAGCGCGATCTTCCTATCGACGCTTTTCCTGGTGCTCTTTGCCTTTCACTTCTGGGCAACGATGAGCAAGAACTACTGCGCCTTCTGCCTGGAAGGCTACAGCGCCTTCTTTGCCAGCCTGGGATGGATCCTCCTGGCACTTACTTTTGCCGGCTGGTCAACAGCCCTGGCATGGTGGCGGCATGCGCTGGCAGCCGGATTTGTACTCATTGCCGCCACCGGCATTGGTTTCAGCAGCTTTGCAGAAGTTGGACGTGCGCTGCTTGAGATTGAGCTCTCACTTTTGGGGCTTCCAACCATCGCCGTATTGCTGGAGAACAAATATCATATCCTGCCCAGCCAGGGGCAGTATCTGGTCGCCGTCCTGGCTGGAGCAGCAGGCGGTATTATTCTCCTGGCTGCGCTGGATTGCTGGTTCTATTGAACCGCGATCAGCAGAGGCAGACAACGATATTTGGGTATTATGTTTTAATTCTGACGCTTACTGCCGGTGTGCTGCTCACCCCCACAAGCCTGCTTGGTCTGGGCTATAAGACCCTTGATTGCGGTGGGGATGTAATCTCGTCCTATGAATCCGCGGGAGCACACCTCGCCGGTACGATCCCGCCGGACTCCAGAGTGTACTGGAAAGGCGGTCTTTCTGCTGCTCCCCTCTTGTACCTGCCGGGTGTTCAAATCTACCCATCACAGATCAACGGCGATTACTCGTTCTATCTGGATGGGGATGTAAACGCCCTGGAAAAATACGGCTACTGGAATCCAGAGCTGTCCAACCGATGGCTGGACGAGACCGATTACGTCCTGATGGAGCAGCGCTACTATCGCAGATGGTTTAGAGATACGGTTGACCAGGACCGGTTTGTGGAGCTTGAGCCCACGCCCGATAAAGTGATCTGCCGGGAAAATTCCAGGATTCGAATCTTTAAACGTGTGAAGTAAGCTCTGATGCCTGGAGAAACCCTCTCCCCGTCCTGACGGACACCCCTCTCCCACGTGTGGGAGAGGGCAGGGTGAGGGCGATCTCAACCAGCCCCGGCGCGTTGGTTTGCTTATGTATCACCCCTCCCCCTCACGCCTGATTGTGTTGTTGTTATGTCTGTATGGGTTCCCTTGCGCGAGAAAATATTCAGATGACAATTATTCTGCGGATACAGATATTTCTAATGATCCGACTAACGTTTTTTCAACACTCTCACTATGTATTTCGTAATGAAAAGAAATTTCTTGATCTATTGCTTCATCTGTGAAAAACGTTTCAAATCCACCAAATTGTCTATCAAGTCCATGCACAAGGGTATCCAGCTCAAGAGTGATCGTATTTCTATCTTCATCATATGAATAATCACTACTATTGGGAGACGATATGCCAGAGTACGATATATAGGGCACTGACATGTTATCTAATCGCCTAGCCATACTCATAAACTTTGATGTAGATGGCATAACCGGGGGTTTAGGGAGTGTCTTGTACAAAACCATTTCTTCGTCAGTTAAAAACCGTATTCCTTCTGGCAAATTTATTATTACTATTATGTTATGCGCTGTTGTGTTACCTAAATTATTTATTACAAATGTAAAGTTTTTGGTTCGATTAAGAACGAAATTATATGTGTATTTATCCTCAATGTATCGCCGATACCCATCAAGATATATTTCGCAATCCTTCCTGTATCGCTCTATATCTTCTGGGGATACAGCTGCATTTAAGAACCTTCTTATTAGTGCCCGATCAGTATCAATCTTGGAACTAATCCCAGTTGCTGTTTCAAAGTTACTATCTAATATCTCCCTCTCTCTCTAATTCCTTATCTATATCTGGCTTTGTAATCCTTTTAACCTTGATGTCCATGCTTGAGCAAAACCCGTCATTTTTGTCTAGCATAAATAATTCTAATTTTGGTTGCTTCGATTCGTTTTCTCGAATCTTCCCCTTGAGAGATAGATTTTCTTTTTGTAGATTGTAGTAGACAGATAAATTAGCATAGATGAATACCAGAATAAAAATCAGTATATGTGCCCAAATTGGGAAATTAATTTTAATAAAAGGGAAGATAAATACTGAGAGGAAATCCATAATAAAAAGGTATCCGTTCAGTTGGGTAAAAACCGATCTTGACAAGTGCCAAAAAGTCTGAAAATAGGTGAGGAAAAGCAGTTGGGAAAATGGCTGATTGGAAGTAAACTGGGACTATGAAACTGCCGCCCGAATTGTCCATACCCGAAGAAGATTGGGAGCGCACGCCGCGGTCTGTGCAAGTGGTTTTGCTTGCGCTGTGGCAGGAGAACCTGATGCTCAAACAGCAAATACGCGGAGTTGCGAGCAGAACTGGAAAAACTGAGCGAGCGGGTCAACAAGAATTCGCGCAACTCTTCCAAACCGCCCTCCTCGGATGCACCGCAAAGCCGCAGATATCCTAAGCGAGAAGTGAGTGGGCAGAAAAAGGGCGGTAAAAAAGGGCATCATGGCAGAGGTCGGAAACTGAAGCCGCCGGAGGAAGTGAGCCGAGTGGTGGTGAGTAAGCCGACTGCCTGCTGCGAGTGTGGTGCTTTGTTGCTGGGAGCGGACCCGCATCCGGAGCGCCATCAGGTGAGTGAGCTGCCCCGAATTGAGCCAGAGATGGTTGAATACCAACGACACACCTTGAGTTGTTGTGTTTGCGGCACCCGCAACCGAGCCGAATTGGCCGGCGGAGATGCCCAGGGGTAGTTTTGGGGAACGCCTGCAAGCTTTGATCGGGTATTTGGGTGGGCGTTTCGGGGTCAGCCAACGGGACATCGCCGAAATGTTGCAAAGTATCTTTCACGTCGAAATTAGTCTGGGAAGTATTCCGGCTCAGGAACGCTGCGTGAGCCAGGCGTTGGAAAAAGCAGTGCACACAGCCCAAGAACATGTTCAACAGCAAGCGGCTGTGAACCTGGACGAGACCAGTTGGCATGAGTTGAGCCGCAACTTCTGGCTGTGGGTATGCAGTACGCCATCTGTGACCGTCTTTCGTTTGTTCCAAACCCGCGGAGCGGCAGGTGCCGCACAATTGTTGGGCGAGGATTTTGATGGGATTGTGGGGTCGGATCGCTACAGCGCTTACAACTGGCTGGATCCAGCCAAAAGGCAAGCCTGTTGGGCGCATTTGAAGCGCGATTTCCAGGCGCTTGTCGAGCGAGGTGGTCAGTCTAAGACCATTGGTCGTCTGCTGTTGGCTCAAGTCAAACTGTTTTTCGGCTTGTGGCATCGGGTTCGGGATGGCACCCTCTCCCGTCTCGATTTCCAAGCCGCCATGCAGCCGATCCGCCACGAAATCCACTGCCTGCTGCATATCGGAACCTGCGTGAAACACACCCAAACCCGCAAAACTTGCCTGAATATCCTCAAGTTGGAAGCGGCTCTCTGGACTTTTGTGGACCAGGATGGCATTGAACCGACCAACAATGCTGCCGAACGGGCCTTGCGGCGGGGCGTCATCTGGCGGCGACGCAGTTTCGGTACCCAAAGTGAGGCCGGAAGTCGCTTTGTTGAGCGCATCCTGACGGTTGTGACGACCTTGCGCCAACAATACCGGGATGTCCTGGACTATTTGACTGCAGCTTGCAAAGCTCGTACGCTCGGCATTGCGGCGCCTTCCTTGTTGCCAGTCTATTAAGTCGTTTTCTCGATTCATCGTGTATACCAACTGAACGGATACGTTTATATTGACTTTCGACTCAACCGATGCTATTATAATTCTACAACAAAACAGCTCCGCAAGATGCGCAAACATCTCACGGAGCCTAACCCTAACCGGGGCAAGCCGGTATCGGGCTGCGAGATATTTTATCACGATACATTTATGCCCCGGATTCTATCGGGGCATTTCGCTTTAATGCCGGGTGAGATGCAGGGATGCCCCAACAGGAGCATATAAGATGATTACCACTCACCCCCAAGTAATGACAAGAGAGCGCATGATTACGGCTCTCTCCCGGATATGTCGGGAATGGCAGGAGGCAAGCCAGGATGAGAGCCTATTGGAGATTGAGGCTCCGGTTGGCCTATTGCTTGCCGATGTTATCAAGGCGCTCCAGCTAAGCCAGGAGGAAACCGCTCAAGTATTGGGCGCGGAGTTGTATGCTGAGTTGTCGTTGATGCTCATCAACCCAGGCGATAACGGCGATATTGTGCATCGCAACGGATAGGGATTGGAGGAGGGTGCTCCCGGCGCGCCCTTATTGGTTAATGAAGTCAATCAACCCTTCTACTACTTGCCCTATCCTCGTAATCGTCTTCTGCCTTTTTCTCTTCTTCGGTTAGAAGCGTACGACGTAGGTAATACGACAACATGTATACCACAATTAGCACAGTGAATAATGAGCAAAGAATCGTAGTGGCATGCTCTCCTTCAGTACCAAATACGCCCAATAATCCTAGTATCACGGCTAGACCGAGGTATACAACAATTATTAGAACAGGATTTGTAAGAACATCGAGTATTTTCTTTACTTTTTTTACACCATCGTTGTCTTCCATATATCCCTCCGGTGTCAATAAGGCTCTCTCTAATGATATCTGAACTGGCTAAGAAATTCAATAAAACCCTTTGATGAAAAGATTCGAGGTGAGAAATGAATGCCGCAATAATCGCACGCGTAAGCAGACAGGAACAATTAGAAAACTCATCCCCCGAGGCACAAATTCAACGATGCCGGGAGTATTGTACTAGCAAGAGTTATAACATCGTAGCCGAGAAAATTGAGGCTATCAGTGGAGCTTTTATCCTTGCGCGCTCCGGGTTTAACGATTTGTTGAATATGGCAGCGGATGGAAAGCTCTCAGTTATTGTTGTTGATATACCCGATAGATTGGGGCGCGGTGATGCGATTGCCAAGTTGGAATTGCTGGCACAACTAAACGGGGCAACCATTGAATATGCCACACCTGGCCGCGATTCATCAACGATAGAAGGGCTGGCATTAAAGGCAACCGATACACTGGTAAGCGGTATTGAGCGGCTCAATATCCGTAGGCGTACAATGCAAGGTAAGCGCTCTTATGCCAAGGCAGGCAGAGTGATTCAAACTAGATTCCGTCCTTATGGTTACGATTTTAGCAATGAATACGATGAGCGAGGTCGAAAAATCTCCTGTGAACTCGTAATTCGAGAGGATGAAGAGCCTAAAATCGTAATGCAGATATTTGAATGGTGCGCCATCTATGGCATGACAACGCATGGTATAGCCAAGCAACTTACAAAGATGGGTGTTAAGACGATGGGTGATAAAGAGCCTGACATCATCAAGAAGCATCCCGGCTTATGGCGATCTGGTGCGATATATAACATCCTAACAAATAAGACATACATGGGTGAATGGTACTATGGCAAGCGCAAAGTTGAGCGCATTGATACTCCCGATGGTATCAAGGAGAAATACCTCACACGTAACGCCGATGATGCCATCGCCGTACCTGTACCAGCTATCGTATCAAGGGATATTTGGGAGGCAGCTCAGGCTCAACTCGAGGAGAATCACAGGAAGTTTGTGAAACCAGCCAAGCGCCAATACATGCTCAGAGGACGTATTAAGTGCAGCTTATGCGGGGGCAATTACGGGGGTACTACTCATGGGAACGGCAAAGGGCGTAAATACTCATATTACCGATGTTACAAGAATGGACCGGAGTATGCACATCATCGCTGTTCAGGGAAACCAATAAATGCAGATTGGGCTGAGGCAGCAGTTTGGGATACGATCCGAGCGGCAATGCTGGATGATGATCGGATACTATCACATGAAAGCAATCGCCGAGAAGATGCCAAGCGAGGGAGAAAAATTATCCAGGATGCGATAGCTGCAATCGATGCCCAGATACAGAGAGCCAATATGAAATTAGATAAGTTGCTGGATATGTACCTGGATGAGCAAATTACCGAGAGTGTATATCTCGACAAGAAACTCTCCGTTGAAAATAATGTTGAGGGGTTGAATGAGGAGCGAAGCCAATACGAGAAGCGGTTAGGTGAGTATGTCGTATTATCTCCTGAGATGGAGAAGGAACTTCGCATGCTACGCGCTGAAATCGAGAAGAATATGAAGGGCGATGTTCCTCTCAGTGAGAAGATGAAGCTATTGAATTTACTTCGGGTTGAATGTGTTTATGATAGCGACTCGGGAGAGCTGGCAATCTCCGGCTTATTCGGTCAGAGAAAGTGCCATCCAAATCAACGTCTGGTGCTCAGTGAAACCCAACCGACCCGATCTCGTGGACCGCCTTGCCGCTGGGGTAGTCCAGCGAGAGCGTGCGGCGAGGCGAGCTGCGCCGGCGCACCTGGGATAGCAGCGGAGCCACGGCGGTCTCGTCGCCATCCGGGTCGAGCGCCAGCCAGATGTGGTCGGTATAACCCGGCGACGACTGCCAGGCGACCACACCGGTCAGGCGTCCATCCCGCCGGGCCGACCACTGCTTCAGGTGCAAGTCGTTGAACAGGCGGTAGAATAACCCCCATATACCCGGCCGGAGGGCGGGGAGGCGCAGCGGGATCTGCCAGGCGATCACGGATGGGTAGAGCCGCTTGAGCCAGATGCGCTGCACCGGCCAATCGCGCCCCCGGCGTGCTAGCACGTTCACACCCGTATTCGTCCTTTCAATGGGTATTACTCCCTGGGGGAGGGTCTTTCCATCGCCGGTCTCCGGCGCGGTGTGCCAGGTCGTGCGGCTGGCGCGCTCCACGAAGCCCAGCGAGCGGTACAGCTCGATCGCAACGCCGTTCTCCCCGCGTACGTGCAGCCAGGCCGCATGCGCGCCTTGCCGCCGGAGATGGTCCAGAGCGGAGTGGGTCAGCCCGCGCGCCACGCCCTGACGGCGGAAGTTGGGGTGCACCGCCACATTGGCGATCAGGTAGTAGCTGCGCCGCAGGGAGACGTACGGGATCAGGGTCAGGTTGCCAACCAGCTGCCCATCCTGCTCCCACACGTAGCCGGAGAGCGGGATGCGGGAGCGCAAGGTCACCATGCTCAGGTAGCCGGGGTTGCGCGCCGCGTGGCGCATGTGGCGCAGGTAGCTGCGCCCCTCCTGGTCCAGCGTGTCGGCAAAGCACAGCTCGACCAGGTCTGCCACGCGGTTCAGGTCGCGCCGCGGGTCGAACGGACGGATATGAGCGGCCTGGGCCGGGCTGGAAATCAGCTCTGATACAGCAGTCATAAGCTTCACGATCCGGTGCAATTAGAATTGCCCGCTTGACTCGCAACCGGTTCTCGGGTAAATTTTACCTCATGTCGCTCGATTTCCAGCAAGTTCGCCAGCAGATCCAAAACCTGGGAGAAAATGCCCCGCTGCGCCAGCAGGAGCTGCACCTGAAGGGTAAGCTGGCGCGCCAGCTGTTGGAGAGCCACGCCGATCAGGCGCAGGCGCTGCTCAGCCGGGTGCGGGAGGTCGTGGAGCACTACGACCACTCGCTGCGCTGCGCCCTGCCGGCGCTCCTTCCAGATGGCAGTAGCGAGCCCCTGGATGCCAGCTTCCCGCTGCCCGCCCTGCCGGGATCGGCCACCCTGATCGCCGCCGACGGTTCGCAGATCGGCTACGACCGCCACGCGGAGGTGGCTTACAGCCTGGTGAACGTGGGCGCCATCCAGATGCGCCTGGACTCACCCGCCGCGCCACAGACAACCAGCACCTGCAAGCTGTACTACGACGAGCAGCTCTACGACCAGACCGAAGCTACCCTGGCGCTGACCCGCGACCTGGGCGAGCGCGCCATGCTGGCGGAGCTGGCTGCCAAAGCTGAGCCGCCAGTGGTGACGTTCACCGACGGGCCGGTCGAGCTGTGGGGCGTCAAGGATGGCAGCGCTGAGGAGAGGTCCGCCTACCAGGAGAGCATGGCGCAGTACCTGAGGGCGCTGGAGGAGCTGGCCGAGCTGGGAGTGATCACCGCCGGTTACGTGGACAAACCGGCTGCCAACCTGGTGGTGCGCCTGCTGGAGGTCGCCGGCGCTGCGCCGGAGGACCTGAGCGAGATGCGCAAGTTCCAGCCGCTGCGCGGGGTCAGCGACAAAGCCCTGTACCGGGAGCTGCTGGCGCCGGGCGAGCGCTCGGCTGTCTTCGCCATGCAGTCGCAGGCGGCCAAGAGCTACCCGGGGCGGCTGGGATTACACTTCTTCTACCTGAATGCCGGTCGCATTGGAAAACCCTGGCTGGCACGCGTGGAGGTCCCCGCCTGGGTGGCGCACGACCGGGGGAAGCTGGACGCCCTGCACGCCGTGCTGGTCGAGCAATGCCGTATCCTGGGCACCAGACCCTATCCCTACCTGTTGCACCGCGCCCACGAGGTCGCCCTGGTCAGCCTGCAGGAGCGCGAGCAGGTAACGCAGATGATCGCGCTGGAGCTGCGCAAGCGCGGGGTAGAGGTCGAGAGCATTTCTAACAAGCAGTACGCCAAAAACCTGCGATGAGTATTCTAAACACAAAGGACACGAAGGCGATACAAGTATCGAAAGTGAATTCTTCGTGATCTTCGTGTTTCAATCATTAAGCATGAAATATCCTCAATTTTCGGGAGAGGTATAAGCTATGGCGCAAATCGAAATTGGCCGCCTGCTGCGCGCTAACACCGCCGGTTTCGTCGTCGGCTGCCGGGTCAACCAGCTCGAGGCACCTTCCTTCGGTGCCTTGGTGCGCGTGCCGCAGGTGAACGGCTACCAGATCTACGGGCTGATCCATGACATGCACATCGACGACGACGGGCTGGTGCGCCAATTGGTCACCGCCGAAGGTGTGGACGAGAACGTGATCGCCGACAACCGCCTGAACCGCAACGTGCCGCTGGAGATGAGCGTGCTGGTGGTCGGCTACGCCGAGGGCGCGCGCATCCTGCACCTGCTGCCGCCCCGCCCGCCGCTCAGCCTGGATATGATCTACCTGTGCGAGCCGGATGAGTTGGGGCGCTTCACCGCCGCCGGGCGCTTCGGCTACTTCCGCCACATCCTGCGCGCCCAGGAGATACCGGTTGGCGAGCTGCTGGCAGCTCACCTGGCTCAGGCACAGGAAGCGCATGCCGCGGCCGGCAACCCGGGCTGGGGCGACGCCGCCACGCAGGAATTGATCGTCCTGCTGCGCGACGATTACCCCACCTTGATGGCAGTGCTCGGCGCGCTGGGCGATGCCTTGCCGGGGAAGGTATGATGGGTGAATATGATGATCGATGACCTACAAGAGCAAAGGATCGGCTACCTGGTCGGCGGCGGGCTGAAGGAGAACCTGCGCGTGCGGCTGACCGTCCCGCCCCAGGAAGTGCAGGAAGGCGCTTTCGTGATCATGGAGAGCGGCGACTGGCTGTTTTACGGCCTGGTCACCGACCTGCAGCTCGGCGCAACCGACCCGCGCTTCGCCGATGAGCAGAGCGAAACCCGTCTGCCGCCCGGCATGGCGCGCCTGCTGCACGGGCAGACGCTGTACACCACCCTGGAAGTGCTGCCGGCGCTGATGCTGGAGCGCGGCCCCGACCTGGACAGCCCGGAATACCCGCGCTGGCAGGAAGAGATCGAGCTGGGCCTGCGCGAGCAGCCGCACCCGCTGCCGGTGAAGACCGTCCCTCCGCACCACGCCCCGGTCCGCCTGGCCGGGCCGGGCGATATCGCCGAGATCTTCGGCAAGACCAGCCAGGAAGGCAACTTCGTCATCGGCTATACCCGCGAGCAGGGGCACCCGGTATGCCTCAACCTGGATAAGTTCGTCCAGCGCTCGTCGGGGGTATTCGGCGCTACCGGCACCGGCAAATCCTTCCTGACCCGCCTGCTGCTGGCCGGGCTGATCCAGCACAACCGGGCCTCAGTGCTGGTGCTGGACATGCACAATGAATACGGTTTCGAGGATACCGCTTCGGACACCGGACTGCGCGTCCCTGGCTTGCGGAACAAATTCCCCGGGCGCGTGCGGGTGGTCGGCCTCGGTAAGGGCACCACAATCCGCAACCGGCAGCCGGATTTCAACCTCGAAGTCGCTATGAGTGACATACAGCCGCAGGATATCGAGCTGCTGACGCGCGAGCTCAACCTGCGCGAGACAACCTCCACAGTCCTGGATGCCCTGGTGGCAACATTTGGCCCGGGGAGCTGGTTCGCAGAATTCAAAGAAATGATCGTCGGGGCAATGATCGAGAATGAGGAAGGCAAGAAGCTGCCGGCCCCTCACAGCGTGGAAGCGTGGGCATTCCGAGCCGGGGTACATCCTGAAGCCGCTAAAGGACTGCACTCCAAGCTGGGGACGCTCTTCCGGCGAGCTTATATCGTAGAATTGCCGGCGGCCGATACGGTAGGCGAGATGATCAAATCTTTAGAAGCCGGTCAGCATATCGTGCTTTCCTTTGGCAAGTACGACCGCGACCTGGACTACCTGCTGGTCAGCAACCTGCTCACCCGCAAGATCCGCGAGCGCTGGGAGCAGCGCACCAACGCATTCCGCACCAGCGGGGAAGACGAACCGCGCCCGCTGGTGATCGTCGTTGAGGAAGCGCACAAGCTGCTCAACCGCGAGATGGCAGCCCAGACCACTTTCAGCACCATCGCCCGTGAGATGCGCAAGTATTACGTCACTCTGCTGATCGTCGACCAGCGCCCCTCCCAGATCTACGACGAGGTGATGTCGCAGCTCGGCACGCGCGTCTCCGGCTGGCTGGGCGACGATGACGATATCCGTGCCGTGCTCTCCGGGCTGGCAGGGCGCGAGGCGCTGCGCGGCATGCTCGCCCGCCTGCAGCCTAAAGAAGAGGTGCTGCTGATCGGTTGGGGAGTGCCCATGCCGCTGCCGGTGCGCTCGCGGCGCTACGACGACCGCTTCTGGGAGGAGCTGCAGGGCAAACCCTCCAGCTCACGCAGCAGCGACCAGATCTTGAAGGAGCTCGGTTTTTAATCTATGAAGGAGTTACACTATTGAGGTTGAAATTGGGGGTATTCGTGCGGGCGTTGCCCGCACGAACACCCCCTTTCTTCTCCCAACTGCGATAGTTCTACTATGTTTATCCGCAGGATGACCGGGCAGGACCAGGATGAATGGCTGCGCATGCGCAGGCTGCTTTGGTCTGAGCTATCCCAAGACCGGCACCTGTCCGAGATGGCTGAGCTCCTGGGCGACTCGACCAGTGCGGTGTTCGTCGCTGCCCGCCCGACCGGTGGTCTGGGCGGTTTCCTGGAAGCCTCGCAGCGCAAATATGCCGATGGATGCGAGAGCAGCCCGGTGGGCTATATCGAGGGCTGGTATATCGATGCTGACCTGCGCCGGCAGGGCGTGGGGGAGCAACTCGTCCGGGCCGCTGAGGTATGGGCTCGGGCACTGGGTCTGGTTGAAATGGCCTCCGACTGCCTGCTCGATAATGAGGTCAGCCTGGCAGCGCATACGGCATTGGGTTATCAGGAGGTAGAAAGGCTGATACATTTCAAGAAGAGTATATAATTGGTAATCGGCCGATCGTGTTCCGAAACAAGTCGGTGACGATTTCATTCGATTACTTGCAGTTCGCTGTCTTGTGTATAATATTTAATGGAGATACTTTCAGCGAACTGCTGTAAACCGATTTTACTATTCCTCGATTACCGGTAGGAGGAAACTGCCATGATTTACGCAACGCTATACAACGGCGACCGCATCCCTGTCCTGGGGCAGGGCACCTGGGGTTTGGGCGGCGGGATGTCCCCGGATACGTCACGGGACGATTCCGCCCGCGATGTCATCCGCACGGCTATCGAGCTCGGCTACACCCATATCGATACGGCTGAAATGTACGGCGGCGGGCATACTGAAGAACTGGTCGGTCAGGTGATCCGGGATTTTCACCGCAAGGACCTGTTTATCTCCTCGAAGGTCTGGCATATCACCATGCACTACCAGGATACACTGCAGGCATTGGAAGGCAGCTTGAAGCGCCTGGGCACCGATTACCTCGACCTGTACATGATCCACCGTCCGAACAAAGACATCCCCCTGGAAGAGACTTTCCGGGCGCTCAACGAACAGGTAAAGCAGGGCAAGGTGCGCCACCTGGGTGTGAGCAACTTCAATCTCGACCAGCTTATGCGGGCACAAGATCACTCCGACACGCCGCTGGTCACAAACCAGGTGCCGTACAATCTGCACAACCGGCTGTACGTCAAGAATGGAGTGCTGGAATACTGCCAGAAAAACGGCATCCTGGTGACCGCGTATTCACCTATCGACCGCGGCCATCTAGTGAGCGATCCAACCGTCAGGAATATTGGCGAGCGGTTGGGAGCTACGCCGGTGCAGGTTGCGCTGCAGTGGCTGCTGTGCCAGCCAGGGGTGATCACCCTGCCGATGTCCACCCGCAAAGACCATCTGCAGGAGAACCTGGGCGCTCTGGACCTGGATCTCTCGGCTGAGGATTTCGAAGCCCTCAACCGGATCGAGCTCTCGGAGGAGTCGCTGTGGCCAGAATGAGACAACAGCCAGGATAGCGTGCAAACAGAAGTTGTATAATAGGAGCAGCAAAATCTGTCAGGCAAGAATGGTCGACCCCTTCCAGGGAGACCGGAAAACCTGATCATAAATCCCCATACAGAATCACACGAAAGGAGCGTCTATTATGCTGAACAAAAAAGTCCAGGAAGCGATTAACGAACAAATCAAGAACGAGCTGTTCTCAGCTTATATCTACCTGGCAATGTCCGCCTACTTCGAGGACCAGAATCTGCCCGGCATGGCACGCTGGATGCGCATGCAGAGCAACGAAGAGATGGAACATGCGATGAAGTTTTACGATTATATATACGATCGCGGTGGTCGGGTTACCCTGAAGGCGATCGACCAGCCGCCCTTCCAATGGGAATCGCCTCTGGCAGCTTTCGAACAGGCTTATGCTCACGAACAGAAAGTAACCGGTATGATCAACGGCATCTACAAGGTCGCCGAACAGGAGAACGATTACCCGACCCAGGTGATGCTGCACTGGTTCATCGACGAGCAAGTGGAGGAAGAGAAGAGCGCCAGTGGCATTGTTGAGCATTTAAAAATGGTCGGCGACCATACCGGTCCGCTGCTGATGTTGGATCACCAGCTCGGTCAGCGCGCAGATTAACATCCTCTTTCCAGGTATGAATCAGGGCTGACCCTCACCAGGGGACAGCCCTGTTTTTTCTAACCTGTACTTCTGCGAGCTTCCCGGTTTGGGAGACCAATGAAAGCTCTCCTCCGAGCTGAGAAGCTTAAGAACCTGTCCCAAAGGAGGCAGCATGGACCTTCTATTGGCTACAAGCAGCGGTCTGACCGTCTGTCAGAAAGACCAGAACGGATGGCAACCAGTCCAGCAGGGTCTGGATGACCACTACATCACCAGCGTTATTGCCCGGGAGGGAGTGATCCTTGCCGGTACCCGGGACGGCATCTTCCGGTCAGATGATCGTGGTGTGACCTGGCAGGATGCCAGCCAGGGGTTGTCTGCCCGCCACATTCGCTGGCTGGCCTACCACCCCGATCATTCGGATTTTGAGCTTGCCGGGACTGAACCGGCGGGCATCTTCTTATCTCACGATGGGGGAATGAGCTGGCGTGAATCACCGGAGATCCCAGAACTGCGCCGGCGATTCGGCTGGTTTTTACCCTACTCTCCGGAATCCGGCTGCGTACGCGGCTTTGCGCTCCAGGCAGAGCGTATATTTGCTGCGGTGGAAGTGGGCGGTGTGCTGGTCTCCCAGGACCGCGGTGAGAGCTGGGAGCTGGCTGCCGGCAGCCGAGGTGAGCCTCACAGCGCCCCCCCGCCTTACGTCCACCCAGACGTGCATTCGATCGAGATCCACCCAACCTCGGCGGACATGGTCTACGCTCCGACTGGCGGCGGCTTCTACCGCTCCTGGGACAGCGGCGCAACCTGGACGCAGCTCTACCACTGCTACTGCCGGGCAGTCTGGGTCGACCCGGATAACCCCGAACATATCATCCTGGGTCCGGCCGAACTCGGTGGATCGCAATGGTCGCATCGATCAGAGCCTGGATGGCGGGCGTTCCTGGCAGCCGGCCTCAGCCGGTATCGAAGTGCCCTGGTCCCGCCATATGGTCGAGCGCTTCACCCAGGTGAATAATGAACTGATGGCGGTGCTGTCGAATGGGACTCTGCTGTCAGCCGATCTGGGATCCCTGTCGTGGAGCCAGATCCTGCCAGGTGCTCATAGAATTAATGCAGTCACCAGCAGCGCTGCTTAGAGATCGTGGCACGGAAAAACTGCTGAGAGTTATCCTTCACGCACGTGATTGGCACCGTGAATCACCCATTTGTATGTCGTCAATTCACGCAGTGCCATCGGGCCGCGGGCGTGCAGACGTTGGGTTGATATTGCTACCTCCGCCCCCAGACCGAGCTGACCCCCATCGGTAAAGCGGGTGCTGGCATTGACATACACCGCGGCCGAATCCACCTGCGCGACAAAGCGGCTGGCGTTTGCCTCATCACGGGTGAGTATGCCGTCCGAATGCCCTGTGCTGTGATTTGCGATATGCTCGATTGCATCATCCAGCCCGGAGACCACCCGCAGCCCCAATATTAACGAGAGCCATTCGGTATCGAAATCATCCGCACCTGCCGGGGCAACCGTGGCTGGCAGGCTCCCACCTGCCGCGCCCAGCGACAGAGCTGCACCCTCCTCCGCACGGAAGTGGACGCCATCTGCCGCCAGCACCCGGACCAGCTCCGGCAAGAATTCACCAGCCACCTGGCGGTGCACCAATGCCGTGTCCAGAGCATTGCAGACCGTGGGACGCTGGATTTTTGCATTGCGGATCACTTTCAGTGCAGCCGGCAGGTCGGCAGACTCATCCACGAATAGATGGCAGATGCCAATGCCACCCGTGATCACCGGGATGCGGCTGTTCTCCCGGCAGAACTGGTGCAGCCCCGCCCCGCCGCGCGGGATCAGCATGTCGATGGTGTCATGCATCTGCAGCAGCTGCATTACCAGGTCCCGGTCGGGGTCATCGATGAACTGGATGGCATCCCCAGGCAGACCGCTGCTCTGCAGCGCGCTGCGGATGATCTGGACCAATACCCGGTTGGAGTTCAGTGTCTCACTGCCACCGCGCAGGATTGCAGCGTTGCCGGTCTTGATCGCCAGACCGGCCACGTCGATGGTCACATTGGGACGCGCTTCGTATATCACACCCAGCACGCCCAGCGGCACGCGCTGTTTGTAGACCCTCAACCCGTTGGGCTGGATTGTTTCGTCGAACACCTCACCAACCGGGTCGGGGAGCAAGACCACCGAGCGCAGACCCTCTGCCATCCCAGAGAGGCGCGCATCATCCAGGCGCAGGCGGTCCAGCAAAGCAGGTGTCAGACCGGCACGCTCACCCAGCTCTGCGTCCACCCGATTGGCAGCGATGATCGCGTCCCTGTCGCTGATCAGCCTCTCAGCCATGGATAAGAGGACAGCATCTTTCTGCCCGCTGGGCGCGTTTCGCAGCTCTTGCCAGGCTTTACGGGCTTGTTTTCCGATTTCTGTAAGGTTCATAGCAGCACCAGATTGTTGCGATGGATAACTTCTTCACCGTAGGCATAACCCAGGATGGTTTCGATCTTGGTCGAGTGATGTCCGCAGAGCCTCCCCAGATCGATAGCCGAATAATTGACCAGGCCGCGTGCCAGTTCATGGCTGCTTTCATCCAGGACAGCGACGATATCCCCCCGCTCGAAGTCGCCCTCAATTCGGACCAGCCCCACAGGCAGCAGGCTGCTGCCCGCACGCAGAGCCAGAGCAGCGCCTTCGTCAATCAATACCCGCTGGTTGGATTTGCCGCCCGCCAGCAGATAACGCTTGCGGCTCTCCAGCGCGGCTGCCACCGGCAGAAAACGCGTCCCGACTGCTTCACCGCCGGCAATGCGCAGGATGATATCCGGCTCCCCTCCCGGGGCGATGACGACGAGCGCGCCGGACCGGCGTGCCAGGTCGGCTGCCTGCAGTTTGGTGACCATGCCACCCGTGCCAAGCGCAGCACTCGAATCGCCGGCTGCCTGCCACAGGGCCGCGGGTATCTCCGGCTCACGTACTTCCCGGATCAGGCGCGCGTTCGGAGAACGCCGGGGGTCATCCGTGAAAAGCCCGGGCTGGTCGGTCAGCAGGATGAGCATCTCGGCTTCGATCAGGTTAGCCGTCAGCGCAGACAGGTTGTCATTATCTCCCACGCGAATCTCCTCAGTGGCGACGGTATCGTTTTCATTCACCACCGGTATCACGCCCTGGTTCAGCAGTGCGCTCAAAGTATTGCGAGAGTTCAGGTAGCCCCGCCGGCTGCTGAGATCGGACTTGGTGAGCAATACCTGTCCAACCCTTTTATCGTACAGGTCGAATAATTGTTCGTAGAGAGCCATCAGCCGCGGCTGGCCTACGGCAGCCAGCATCTGCTTGATGGGGATGTCCTTCGGAAGCTGGGGGTAGCTCAAGCGCTCGCGGCCAGCCGCAATCGCCCCGGAGGTGACCAGCACGATCTCACAGCCCTCCGTATGCAGCTCGGCAACCTGCCTCACCAGATCGACAATTCGTGCCGGCGAGAGACGCGCCGTCCCGGCTGTGAGGGTAGAAGTACCGAACTTGATCACCATGCGTTGAGGGTACATTGCGCCCAAGTTTATCACACTCAGTAACCAGGTTTATAATATCCCACGGCGATTCGATCAGAGTTACGGGAAGGTCGATATAATCTCCACAAGGCGGGATTCGTTTGGTGTTTCGGGCGGCTTCGCTGCCCTAAACACCAACTCCTCCTCTCTTATCCCGAATTGAGGTGTAATAACAAACCCTGATTAATGAAGGAGAAATCGATGGTTCTGGAAGAAAAAGTGGCTATCATAACAGGGGCGGGCAGCGGTATCGGGCGCGGTATTGCCCTGGCGCTAGCTGAGGAAGAGGTCCGGATTGTTGTCTGTGGGCGCCGCAAGGATAAACTGGACGAGACTGTGAGCTTGGTCCAGGCACAGGGCGGAGAGGCTGCAGCTTATGCAGTGGACGTGTCCCAAGATGATGAAGTGGACGCTCTGGTAAGGTCTACACTGGCGCATTTCGGGCGGATCGATATCCTGATCAATAATGCCGGCATCTACGCGGGAGACCGGATCGAAAAGCTCGAGATCGCCGATTGGGATCAGGTTATGGCGATCAACCTGCGGGGTCCCTTTTTGATGATCCGGGCTGTCCTTCCGACCATGCGGTCCCAAAAAGAGGGTCATATTATCAACATCAGCTCAGAATCTGGGCAGAACTACTACCAGGATGATGGTGCTTACGGGACCTCGAAGCATGCCTTGAACGCGCTCTCAGAGTACACCCAGCGAGAAAATCAATCCCACAATATCCGGGTGAATACGATCTGTCCGGGTATGGTGGTAACCGAGATGACTGAGCATGACTCCGGTCTGAACCATGAAAGGTGTCTGTACCCAGAGGATATCGCCGATCTGACCCTGTGGCTGCTAACCCGGCGTGCGAACATTAAAATCGGTGCCCCAATCTTGATCCAGACTATGCTGAACCCTTGGGAAGTCTTGATGAAGCTGGCTACCCTGTGTTATATACGCAAAGATGGGAAGACCTTGATGATCCACCGGGTCAAGAAAGATGGGGATATCCATGCAGGGAAGTGGAACGGTCTGGGAGGTAAACTGGAGGCAGGGGAAACACCTGAAGAATGTGCCGTAAGGGAGATCAGGGAAGAGTCTGGGCTGGTCGCCAGAAGTATCGAAATGAAAGGTTTTTTGGCGTTCCCTGGATTTGCTAATGACGAAGACTGGTATGCCTTTGTCTTCGTCGTGCCCGATTTCGACGGGCAGATCGGCGAGTCACAGGAGGGCTACCTGCAGTGGATCGAGAATGCCAAGATACCCGATCTAAACCTGTGGGAAGGTGACCGGATATTCTTGCCCTGGCTGGACCAGCCAGGTTTTTTTTCAGGGAAGTTTGTTTATAAGAATGGGCAGCTGGTCGAGCACAGCGTGAATATCTACGATTAGCGCGCTCACTGCGTGTGACGTTCATAGATGCTCAACACTTTATCAGCGTAGCTGTAGCCGGCATCCATAGGTCCATACGCCTTCAAAGCTTCACGATAAGAGCCATTGCGGGTCAACAGTCCGGCGAGCATGCGCGTCCCGAATTTTATATTGAACTCTGGATCGTAAAGCTCGGCTGATGATGGACGATCGGTGAAACACGGTCCGTTCACGCACATGAACGAGGCAGCGATACCATCTCTTGGCATCACCTGCATCAAACCGACCGCCCCGCTCCTCGAGTAAGCTCCTGGATTTCCACCGCTTTCAAGCCAGACAACGGATGCGACCAGGTCAGCAGGCAGACCATGTTTGGCAGAATAATGGGTAATCCATTCACACCACTGGGTAACCTCTACAGGGAACGCAGCGCTCACATCACAACCCATCACAGTCTGAGCAATAACAATATCTTCGACCCCTGCAACCGGCGCCTCGACGATCTGGATCGGCGTATCGGTAGGTATACCTTCTGCATACGCCACAGCGGGGATTGACAGCCGGGAGGTAACAAACAAGCTGAAGGACACTAAGCTGATAATCCCAATGACTGTCCCACGTAAAACCAACCAGGGTCCGATGTACATAATGCCTCCAGATAAATATGATAGTCGTGATATACTAGAACAAACGATCTAACATTATTGCCAGCAAGATTCCCGGAATTGCCTCTTGACAAATTAGAACAACTGTTCTATATTATATCTAGTAATTGCTCCGGTGTCAATACAGGATTTTCCGGACCGATTGTAGAAGCATCATTTACCTACCCTCTATAGGAGGCACAAATGAATACAGCCTTATCCAGAAACCAACAATTGAATGCGCTCGCTCACCGCTTCAAACTGCAGCGCGGATTGACATTTGGGCTGATCATCATTGCTGCACTGCTCGCTTTCGAGACCTTCAATTACAGCACCACCGAGTTCGCCCTCACCGATCTGCTCGGGGATTTGTCCTTTGTCGGGATACGCTGGGCGACAATTCTGGCAATCGCATTCTGCGGCATAGATTTTGCCGGGATCGCGCGCCTTTTCACGCCGGAAGAAGGGTCAGTTGATATCAGTGAAGTCTGGTATCTGTTCGGAGCCTGGCTCCTGGCTGCGACAATGAACGCAATGCTGACCTGGTGGGGTGTCTCCATAGCCATACTAAACCACCAGTCACTTGGGAATGCAGTTATCGAGCGGGAATTATTGCTGCGCATCGTGCCTATCTTCGTGGCCGTGATGGTCTGGCTGATCCGTGTATTGATCATCGGCACGTTCTCGGTGGCTGGCAACCGCCTGTTCACCCAGTCGGAACGCAGGATGTTCAGTCCAGCGCAGCGCAGCACCCGTGTGCGTACCGTCGCCGACCAGCCGGGCTCGCTCTCTCCCCGCACCTCGAACGTCTCGATGTCTACTTTCCGGCCTGCACCGAAGCCCAAGCCAAATCCGGAGTCGACCTACACACGCCCTGAGCCTACCTACCACCCCGTCTCCATCAGTGCGAAGTCGAAACGTGGGCAAAATTCGCAGACTCGCCGCTGACCGATGTTCCCGACAATTCCCCGAAACCGGGATCGGCATCAAAACTCTCCCCAAAATGGGGAGAGTTGTATTTAAGTAACTTCAGTTTATGCTGGTGAGGGCGAGATGGGTTCTCTCTGGAGCGCTTGCTCAGAGCACTCGCCCTGTGCCAGCGGCAGCCAGATGGTGAACGTGGTCCTCTCGCCTGCCGTCGAGCTGGCTTCGATCGTCCCACTGTGGTTGCGCACGATCCAATATGCGATCGATAGTCCCAACCCAAACCCTTTTCCGTCCCGCTGCCGCGTGCGCGCTTTCTCGCCCCGGTAGAAGCGCTCGAAGATATGCGGCAGATCCGCTTCCGGGATGCCTGGGCCATTATCGCTCACGAACAACCTGGCTCGGTGACCCTCTTTCCCCAGACCGACTACCACCTCGCCCCCCGGGGGGGTATATTTAATGGCATTGGCAATCAGGTTGACCAAAACCTGCTTCAGGCGGTCGAAGTCGCCGCATACCAACACCTGGTCGATTTCACCCAGCTTCATCGACAGGCGGCCTTTCGCCAGCACCGCCATCTGCTGCATCACATCCAGCAGAAGGGTATCCATCTCTACCAGCCGGAAGTCGAGCGGCAGCTTGCCCGATTCTGCCTGAGCCAGCAGCAGCAAATCTCCTACCATGCGAGTAAGACGATCGACCTCGCTCTCGATGCCATCCATGGACTCGTTATCCAGGCAGTCCATCCGCCGCATCAGATCGACATTACCCCGGATGACCGTCAGCGGGGTCCTGAGCTCGTGACCGACATCAGCCAAAAATCGGCGCTGTGTGTTGAACAAGTTCTCCAGGCGTCCTAATGTCTGGTTGAAAGCAATGATCAATTGACCGACTTCATCATCCGGAGGCCCACTGTAGGGAATACGTCTGGATAAATCGTCTGCGCGCGTGATCTGCAATGCAACCTGGGTGACATCACCCAGCGGCGCGAGCGCCTGGCGAGTGCTTATCCAACCCGCCAATCCAGCCACGACCATGGCAATAATCGCACCGACAAGCAGCACTCCCAGCAGCACTCGCTGGGTCGCATCAACAACCGCCATACTGGTCGCCACCTGCATCGTCCCGACCGTGCGTTCGCTGTCACCGACCACCAGGGGCACCGTCAGCACACGCAGATGGACTGTGCCCATCGCCGTCCTCAGGTTCACGTCTCGAAAGACCGGCTGGATCTTTCCCAAACCCCCAGGGTCTAAAGGGATTTCGATCTGAGGCAGGTTGGTAAACTTCAAGGATTCATCCCTGCCCCACACCTGAAAGAGAATACCCGGCGCCAGTTCCTGGGCAGATGAGGGAGTAAAACCCAGATAACCATCCTGGTCGAAATAGATATCCGGCCAGATCTCGTCAACAGAACGGGCTAGGATATTATCTACCTGTTCCGTCAGGCTGAAGCTGACAGCTCCATAGACGGCCACACCGAACAGCAGCAGGATACCCCCTACAATTGTCGTGTATAAAATTGCCAGTCGAGCGCGTAATGACATCCTTAAAACCTGAAAGCCGGGTTTGCCGGCAAGCGAACAGAACGATTAACGCAAGTTTCGATGGAGAGTGTGCGAATTAGTTTTAATTGGACTCCCGCAGCACATAACCCATACCACGCACCGTATGGATCAAACGTTGTTCTTCATCCGATTCGAGCTTCTGCCGCAGGTAGCGTATATATACTTCGATGATATTACTCTCACCGCCAAAATCATATCCCCATACTCGATCGAAGATCATATCTCTTGTCATCACCTGCCTGGGATGGCGTAAGAATAGCTCCAGGAGTTCGTACTCCTTGGCAGTTAGCGAGATGATGCGCTCGCCACGGGATGCCTGGCGGGTGCCGGTATCCAGAGCCAGGTCGGAGAAGCGAAGAACCTGCGGACGGGCGGGTTGAGCGCGGCGCAGCAGGGCGCGGATGCGTGCCAGAAGCTCGTCAAGGTTGAACGGCTTGACCATATAGTCGTCGGCACCCATATCCAGCCCCTGAATACGGTCGTTCACGGTATCCTTGGCGGTCAAGATTATGATCGGGACCGGTCCGCCAGCACGCAGCCGCCGGCAGACTTCCATACCATCGATCCCCGGCAGCATCAAGTCGAGGACCACTAAATCCGGAGGGTTATCCCTTGCCAGAGCCAGACCTGATTGACCATCTTCCGCAGTGTCGACCTGGTAGCCCTCATACGCCAGGCCGCGGCGCAGGAACTTGAGTATCGCTTCATCATCCTCAATGATTAAAATCCTTGCGCTCATAATATCCTCCTCGGGATGAATATACCACAATGGATGAAAAGGTAAAAGAGACCAGTTCAGGCAGGTACAGCGGTTATTATCAAGTTGGATTAGGTTGCTCTGACGACCGCACCAGGCCGGCAGAAATTCTTTTTTTACTGTATCGCCCGTTTTAATGCAGCCATATTCTCTCCCACACTGGCGTGCTGATTGAATATGGCACTGCCTACGACCAGCACATTCCCACCTGCCGAGACCACATCGGTTGCATTCTCTGGTTTGATGCCACCATCGACTTCGAGGTCGACCTGTGATAGACCTCGTTCGTCCAGCATCTCGCGCAGCCGGGCGATCCGCCGGGTGCTGGCAGGGATGTACGCCTGCCCTCCGAAACCGGGGTTGACCGACAGCAGAAGCACCTGGTCCAGATCGACAAGGATCTCTTCCAGGGCGACCAGCGGTGTGGCCGGGTTGATCGCCACCCCTGCCTTCATGCCATGTTCTTTGATCATCTGCACTGTCCGATGCAGGTGGACGCATTCTTCCACATGCACGGTGAGGTTGTCGGCTCCCGCTGCAGCAAACTCAGGCACCATCCAATCCGGGTTCTGGACCATCAGGTGCGCATCCAGCACGACCCCATGTTCAGCAGCCATAGGCTTCATTGCGGATACAACCAGCGGGCCGAAGGTCAGGTTTGGCACGAAGTGCCCATCCATCACATCGATGTGGATGATCTCCGCACCGGCGGCAATAGCATCCTGCGCCTGCTCACCCAGCCGCGAGAAATCCGCAGACAAGATCGATGGAGCGATCATTACCTTCAACTCGTTCCTCCTGTGTCTGGCGTATCCATTACATCTATAATCCGAATCCCATCTGAAGCTGCCACGATCACCCGATTTGCCATATTCAAGAACAAGCCATGCTCGACGACCCCAGGGCGTTCAGCCATTCTGCGCGCCAGATCGTAAGTTGCCGGAATACCGCCCTCGAAGCGGCAGAGTGCCAGATAATTGCCGTTATCGGTCACCACTGGAGAGCCATCCGTCTCCGTCCAGAGTAATGCCTGGCAGTCAAGTGAGCCTAGCCAGCGGATGGTGAGGTCAGCCTCGAACGGAAGGATCTCTACGGGCAAGGGGACATTGGTGCCCAACCGGGGGACCAGCTTGGTCTCATCAACGATGATCACCAGGTTCTGCGTGTGCACCTCGACGATCTTCTCCCGCAGCAGCGCTCTGCCCAAACCTTTGATCATATTCAGCTGTGGGTCTACTTCATCCGCCCCATCTACCACCAGATCGAGCCATCCAGGTGTACGACCCAGAGCGACGGCCTGGGCTAAAGATGTCAGTGGAATCCCCAGGGCTCGGGCGCGAACAGCCGTTTTTTCGGAGGTTGGTACCCCCACGATCTTCTCCACTCCTCCTGACTGCAGCTCCCTCCCCAGCAAATCGACAAAATACTCGGTGGTAGAACCGGTTCCTAAACCGATCACCATACCGCTCTGGACATATTCGATCGCCTGCGTTGCTGCAAGCAGCTTCAGGTTTTCCATCGATTGCGGTCGCCTTAATTGCCGCCCTCGGTTATAGAGAGCATATAAGCGACCAGCTTATCAATCTCCTCTTCAGTGATATCGTTAACGTAGGTATTTGGCATAACACTGCCGGGGAAGCCTTCAACAATATACGCATTCGGATCGACGATAGATTGCTTGAGGTATTCCTCCGCAGTCAATCCCGAGACTCGCAATGCAGCCTGATCCCCAACTTCCGCCATAGAGGGACCGATGATGACCGTTCCTGGCTCCAGTGAGTGACAGGTCTTGCAGCCGGCTGCTGATCCGAGGGTAACCCGCTCAAACAATTCTTTTCCGGAACTCACAGGATCTCCCGCCGAGCCATTTCCCCCAGTGCAGGAAACCAGGATCAATGCACCAACCAGCGTCAGAAGAATTATTGCTGCCTTCCTAGGCCACATAAATCTGCTCCTATGATAAGTGTTCAATCCGCGAAGCTCAAGGATTATCGGATTAAGTCTACAACAAAGAATGCCAAACTGCAACTTACTATTTTCGCCAGGACAGGTGACTGTTTGCCCACTGTACTCGCCCTCCAGGCAATCATACAACCTCTGGCAGGATTAAGCAATGCTGGGGTCTGCAGGATCCCGGAAGACCCCGCAAACCCCGGGCATTTCTCCACTTCTGATTGAATTAGGCGACTTCTACGACCGCGCCGGCTGCCTCGAGTTTACCCTTGGCATCGGTAGCAGCATCCTTACTGACACCTTCCAGCACCTTGCCGCCGGCAGTTTCAGCCATTTCTTTCGCTTCTTTCAGTCCAAGGCTGGTCAGCTGGCGAATCGCTTTGATGACCTCGATTTTCTTCGGTCCGGCATCCTTGATGACCACATCGAACTCGGTCTTTTCCTCTTCAGGCTCTGCAGCTGCGGCTGCGGCTGCAGGCGCTACGGCTGCCACTGCTGCCGGAGCAGCCGCGGACACGCCCCAGGCCTCTTCCAGCTCTTTGACCAGCTCTGCCGCCTGGAGGACGGTAAGCTCATTCAATTGTTCTTTAAGTTTTTTGATATCTACCATTGTATATCTCCTTATGCTTGTCTTTATCGGTCGTACCGAGATTATCTTTATCGTTAGTTGTAGTTTGCATGATCAGACCGGCTTAAGCCGCATCTGTGGCAGCCTCTTGCTCGCTGAATGCCTTGATAATTGCCGCAACCATGCGAGCGGGCTCTGCCAGCGTACGGGCCAGCTGGCTCGCCGGCGCCATGAGAGCGCCGAGCAGCTGTGCCCTCACGACCGGCAGAGGCGGCAGATCGGCCAGTGATTTGACCTCCTCGGAACTGATGGCGTCCCGGCCCAGGTAGCCTCCCTTCACCTTAAGGAACTCGGTTGTTCGGGAGTACTCCATGAGGGTTTTTACCAGCCCGGGGGCATCCTGAAAGGCAAATCCAATCGCAGTGGTGCCTTCGAACAACTCTTCAGGGAAGGACAGACCTGCCCCTTCGAACGCGATCTTGCTCAAGGTGTTCTTTACGATGTGGAATTCACCACCCGCTTCTCGTACACGCCGGCGCAGCTCGTCCAGGTCTTTCATCGCCAGACCTTTGTATTCGCTCACGACCATCGCACTGCTTTGCTCGATCCAGCCGGTGTACTCAGCGACAACAGCCTCTTTCCGTTCTTTTGATATAGCCAATGTATCATCACCTCCTTCTTGCAAATGAAAAGTCTCTGCCTCGCTCTTACCCGGGCAAAGACTCTCCAGCGATTACCCTGCTCTCGAGCAGGGATAAGTTCGTTTTTGGAGCAATCCTCACCTCGGCAGGGGATTAAGCCTGGAACGCATTCGTTCCGGGCGCCTGCTGTCTCAGGCGAAGCGGATTTCCGTATAGTTCAGCAAATATTTATTCGCCAGCCTCCATCGCTTGAGCCTGCATAGGATCGATCTTGATCCCCGGACCCATCGTCGTTGTAACGCTGATACGACGGATGAAAGTACCTTTGGTAGAAGCCGGGCGGGCTTTTTTAATCGCCTCCATCAGTGCAGCCATATTCTCGTACAGCTTCTTGGATTCAAACGAGACCTTGCCAATCGGCACATGCAGGTTGGCAGTCTTGTCAACACGGAACTCGACACGACCGGCTTTCGCTTCATTCACGACCCTGGGTATATCCTCAGCAGGCACTACGGTACCTGCCTTTGGATTTGGCATCAAACCTCGGGGTCCCAGGATACGCCCCAAACGGCCCACCTTGCCCATCATATCTGGGGTGGCGACCGCTACATCGAAGTCCGTCCACCCTGCCTGGATCTTGTTCAATGCCTCATCATCATCTGCGACTTCGTCAGCACCGGCATCACGAGCCAGTGAGGCACCCTCGCCCTGAGCAAATACCAGCACGCGAACCGTTTTTCCCAGCCCGTGCGGGAGGACAACTACATCGCGCACCTGCTGGTCGGCATGGCGCGGGTCGACGCCCAAACGCACGTGGACTTCCACCGTCTCATCAAATTTAGCCGTCGCCGACTCACGCGCCAGTTCGAGGGCTTCGGAGGGCGAATAGCTGCGGTCTGGGTCTATTTTGGCTGCAGCAGCCAGATATTTCTTCCCATGTTTTGCCATATCTACTCCTTCGTGGTATTAGCGGGCAGGGATGCTGCCCTCCCACAGGATCTTATTCAACAACCTGCAGGCCCATATTGCGAGCCGTGCCTTCGATCTGGCGCATAGCGCCTTCGATATCGATGGCATTCAAATCTTTCATCTTGAGCTCGGCGATCTCACGCACCTGAGCGCGTGTCACCTTGCCCACTTTCTCCCGGGGAGCGTTGGCCGAGCCTTTCTCTACACCGGCGGCCTTCTTCAGCAGTACCGCCGCGGGGGGCGTCTTGAGGATGAAGGTGAACGACCCGTCGGTATAGATGCTGATCTCAGCCGGAATAACCTCGCCCATCCGGTTCGATGTACGGGCATTGTATTCCTTGCAGAAGGCCATCAGATTGATCCCATGACCTGCCAGCGCCGGACCGATGGGAGGCGCCGGGTTGGCTTTCCCGGCATGGATTTGTAATCGTACTACTGTTTTTAGCTTCTTTGCCACGTTCTATCTCCTTTGTGGTATTAGCGGGTTTACGGAGGTACACCCTCCCACCTTTAGAGCCGGTTGGAGCTATCTCGTCGCCAGCTCTATGCTTTTTCTACCTGCAGAAAATCTAATTCTACCGGGGTCTCACGACCGAAGAAATTGACCATCACGCGCACTTTGGCACGTTCCATATCGATCTCTGCTACCGTGCCGCGAAAATCATTGAACGGACCATCGACGATTCGCACACGTTCGCCTGACTTGAAAGTGACTTTGATGCGCGGGGCCTCTGCTTCCATCCGTTTGATGATCTGGGCTACTTCCTCCGGGCGCAATGGGGTCGGCGTGTTGCCCATCCCGACGAAACCGGTCACGCCAGGCGTATTCCGCACCACGTACCAGGATTCCTCCGTCATAATCATATTGACCAGGATATAGCCCGGGAATACCCTGCGTTCAACCGTCCGCCGTTTCCCCTCTTTGACCTCAATTTCTTCTTCCGTAGGGACGACGACGTCGAAGATCATATCCTTCATGCCCATCGTCTCGATGCGTTGTTCCAGGTTGTGGCGCACTTTATTCTCGTAACCGGAATAGCAATGCACTACATACCAGGCGCGACCATCGTCTTCTTCCTGGACATTCTCTTCGGACGAGAGATCATCCATCTCGACCTCTGAATCGACCACATCGACAGGCTGCTTTTCTTCCTCTAGGGAAGGTACCTCGTCACCGGTATCTATGGCGTCAATTATCTGGTCTTCCTGGTCCTGCAAATTCATTCTCAACGCTTTCCCAAACTATACTTGCTTCGAATTAGACGGCGTAATGTGCGCATCAACTCAAGATCGGAGCCGTTATAAGATCAACGCGATCAAGCGAGTGTAAATGAAATCCAGCAACCCCAAGACGATACTCATACTGAAAGTCACGATCAGCACAATGATGGTTAAATTAGTCGCTTCCTGACGCGTCGGCCAGTTCACCTTGCGCAGCTCGCCAACAGTCTCTCGAATATAGCGCTGGATCCTGTTGGGCTGCCGTTTCGCAGAAGCCTTGCTCTTTTCAATCTTGGCCACGGCGTCCTCCTGTGCCAGAAATACTGTACATCCAAAAATTTGTTACGGACAAAACGCCGCCTCTGTAGACGGCGTTGTCACAAAGTCAGGCAGGCCAGGCAGGAATCGAACCCACAACCGCTCGTTTTGGAGACGAGAGCTCTACCAATTGAGCTACTGGCCTAATCTCGTGCCAAGTACCAAGGTCCCACATGCCGTGCAGATACCTGGCACCTTACTTCGTCTCGCGATGCAGAGTATGTCTGCGGCAGCGAGGGCAAAACTTATTCAGTTCCATACGGCCCGGATCATTACGGCGATTCTTTTCAGTCGTATAATTACGCTCTTTGCAATCCGTGCAAGCCATCGTAATTACCGGGCGAACACCTTTCTTCGATGCCATAGCGTTCTACTTCGCACCACTTATCAGAGCAGTGCTGCTCCTTATCTATTCAATAATCTTAGTGATCACGCCGGCGCCGACCGTCAGACCACCTTCGCGGATCGCAAACTTCGATCCCTGCTCCAACGCCACCGGCACGATCAGCTCCACTTCCAGGTTCACGCTGTCTCCAGGCATCACCATCTCTACCCCTTCCGGCAGCTGGATCGATCCCGTCACATCCATCGTCCGCACGTAGAACTGCGGTCGATATCCGCTGAAGAACGCCTTGTGCCGCCCTCCTTCGTCCTTCCTCAGCACGTACACTTCGCTCATGAACTTCGTGTGCGGCGTGATGCTCTTCGGTTTCGCTACCACCATCCCGCGCTCCACATCCGTCCGGTCTATGCCTCTCAGCAGCAGCCCGCAGTTGTCTCCCGCCATCCCCGTATCCAGCGACTTGTGGAACATCTCCACTCCCGTCACCACCGAGCTCATGCTCTTCTCCTGCAGCCCCACGATCTCCACCGGCATCTCCTACCTTGATCCTGCCCCGGTCCACTCGTCCCGTCACCACCGTCCCGCGGCCCTTGATCGAGAACACGTCCTCCACCGGCATCATGAACGGCTTGTCCACATCTCTCACCGGCTCCGGGATGTACTCGTCCACCACTCTCATCAGCTCTTTGATGCTCTCGTACTCCGCCGCATTCGGGTCTGTCGAGCGTGCTCTCCAGCGCCTCCAGCGCACTCCCTCTCACGATCGGCGTCTCGTCTCCAGGAAACCATACTCGCTCAGCAGCTCCCGCAGCTCCAACTCCACCAGCTCCAGCAGCTCCTCGTCGTCCATCATGTCCACCTTGTTCAGGTACACCACGATCGCCGGCACTTCCACCTGCCGCGCCAGCAGCACGTGCTCCCGCGTCTGCGGCATCGGCCCATCCGGCGCCGCCACCACCAGGATCGCCCCGTCTACCTGCGCCGCTCCCGTGATCATGTTCTTGATGTAGTCCCGATGCCCGGGCATGTCCACGTGCGCATAGTGCCGGTTGTCCGTCTCGTACTCCACGTGCGCTATGTTGATCGTGATCCCGCGCGCTTTCTCCTCCGGCGCATTGTCGATCGAGTCGAACGGCCGGTAGTCCCCCATCCCCTGCATGTTGCACCACTTCGTGATCGCTGCCGTCAACGTCGTCTTCCCGTGGTCGATGTGCCCCATCGTCCCTACGTTCATGTGCGGCTTCGTCCGCTCAAATTTCTGCTTCGCCATACTGTTCCTTCTCCTATCTCACAAGATTCATCTTTGAATATTTGGCAACGAGAGCCCTCAATGGGATTTGAACCCATGACCCCGTTCTTACCAAGAACGTGCTCTACCGACTGAGCTATGAGGGCATTCGTTACATGACTAAGCGCCGACAGGTGTACGTACCAACCCGTCAGCTCTTTCATCTTACGAAGTGGGCGGTGACGGATTCGAACCGCCGAAGGCGTCTGCCAGCTGATTTACAGTCAGCCCCCGTTGGCCACTTGGGTAACCGCCCGAGCGATCAGGTCTTGCAAAATTTGAACCGTCAACTGTCCAGCCAGTTGCCTGTGTCGTTGGCAGTTCGAGATCGAAGTCGATATCACCAGCCGCTGATGAATTCCACTTCGATCGCCAACCATCAACGGAAGCCGACGATGGGAATCGAACCCATAACCTACCACTTACAAGGCGGTTGCTCTGCCGATTGAGCTACGTCGGCGGAATGCGCCAAAACCGACAAAAAGGCGAAAGGCATTATACCAGAGGCCTATAATCACGGCAAGGTTTACCGGGAAATCATCTCCACTCTGGTTGGCATACTTTCGGCAAAGTGCTTCAAGATGCGCCAGAGATTTACTGCATAAATCAGGGAGATAGCCTCCGGAATTACGGGCATGGAGTCTATCAGGATTCCAGGCAATCGTCAATGGTTAATTGAAGCACCAGGGAAGCCTCGCGTCTGCCAGACCAGGTAGAGCGCGATCGAGCCCGCCACTGAAGCATTGAACGATTCGATCTGCCCGCTCATGGGTAGGCGCACGAGCGAGTCACAGGATGAGCGCACAAGTGGGCGCAGCCCCTGGCCCTCGCTACCGACAACCAGTGCGATGGGACCGCTCAGGTCCAGCTGGTCAGGCGATTTTGCCTCCGGGCTGTTCTCCAGACCGAATACCCACAGCCCGGCATCCTTCAGACGCCCGGCAGCCTGCGCCAGGTTGGCTTGAGCGACCAGCAGGTGTTCGCTCGCCCCGGAGGAGGAATTGACAACCGCCGGCGTTATTGCTGCGGTATGCCTCAGCGGCAGCAGCACCCCATGCACGCCGACAATTTCAGCAGTTCGCAGCAATGTGCCCAGGTTTTGAGGGTCCTGCAGCGAATCAAGCACCAGAACGAAGGGCGCCTCGCCGCGCTTTTTTGCTCGATCTAATATATCAGCCAGGTCCTTGTACTCATAACCGCTGACCTCTAATACTACCCCTTGGTGGTTTGGCGCCAGCGAGTCCAACTGCCGACGAGGGACCCGTTCCACCGCCACATTGCGGCTCGAGCACAGGTGTAAAATTTCCGCCAGGCGCCCCTTGTCCTGCACCCCCTGTGCAGCCCGTAAGCGGAAAACCTGCCTGCGCCCGGCTCGCAGCACTTCGTAAACCGGATTCCTGCCGTAAACCCACTCACGCATGCTCTGAAGCCCCGCTCAGCGTGAATTTTCCGATCTATCATCCAGCCGGGCGAAGATCATCCTCCCGGCAGCGGTCTGAAGCACTTTTGTTACCTGGACGTAAGTCTTGGAATTCAGATGATCGCGACCATCCTCTACCACCACCATCGTGCCATCATCCAGGTAACCAACCCCTTGTCCAGCTTCTTTGCCTTCTTGAATGATATCCACCTGCAAGGTTTCCCCTGGGAGCAGTACAGACTTCACCGCGTTCGCCAGCTCGTTCACATTCAGCACATTCACGCCTTGCAGTTCCGCCACGCGGTTCAGGTTATAGTCATTGGTCAGGATTGGGCACCTGAGCTGGCGCGCCAGGATAACCAGCTTGTCATCGGCTTCACGCACACCTTCAACATCTATATCGCTGATACGCACTGGAATAGCGGAATCTTTCTGCAGTTGAGAGAGCACTTCCATGCCTCGACGGCCACGCTGCCGGCGCAGGCTGTCTGCCGAGTCGGCAATGTATTGCAGTTCGTTCAAGATAAAACGTGGGATCAATAATGTCCCTACCAGGAAGCCGGTCCTGGCAATATCGGCAATGCGCCCATCGATGATCACACTGGTATCGAGCAAAATGGTCCGTGAGTCGTCAAAACCGTTCAATCCGGATTCTCCCGTCGCGGCGGAGCGTGAAGGAATGTTCAAGCGAAAAATCGAAAAGATGTCGTTCTGGCGCATGACGAACACCGATATACCCAGATAGCTGAACAGCAGCACCCCAAGCAAGGGTAAGATATTCCTGAAAGGCTCCGGCAGCAGGGAGAGTGGGAAAGCCAGCAAAGCAGCGATAACCAGACCTGCCATCAGACCTGCCAGTCCAGCCAGCAGGGTCTGGGCGGAGATCTGCCCTAAGGAGCGCCGCAGGGCGCGTGCCGGCCTGGTAGTGATGAACGGCGTCAGGATCAGGCCGATCAATGCACCCAGCATGCCGACGGTGATGGCATACAGATCTGCGCCGCCGCCTGTCAGACCTGCCAGATAGGTGCCCACATACGCCCCCAAAGCGAACATCACGACCATTCCGATTAAACGAAGGATAAATTCCAAGCTCATAATAAATGCTCCACCATAATAAAAAAAGAGCGCAGTAGAGCTGCGCTCATGATGAGTGTGCACGAACAACCAAACTCAGGTTTGGCTTCTTACATACATTCTTTGTGGATGCCGGAAAAATAATATGAAGACAGGCACCCGCTCAGAAATAATAAGCGTTCATCTCAATATGAATGCAGCAATCATTTACCCTGAAAATAATGATCGTCCTCGCGACCCGGGTCGGAAATAATATAAACTTCAGGGTGTATGGATATTATAAATCAGATTCAGGGATGGTACGAGTGGTTGCCTGCATATAATTCTTAAGTGCAGCGTAGAAGTGCCTCGTGCCTGGGCTCTCAAGCAGGATCATTTATATCTTCAGGCTGCTGAATCAGCTATAATTATCCCCAGTCACGGACCACAAGTTAAAGCAGCAGCCAAGCTCGAGCCACAGCCACTCATCCAGATCGAAGGAGAACAGCATGGCATCTACCAGCATGACCGCGCCCCAAGGGATCGCCGAGAACGAATACAAGCGCCGCATCCGTGCCTGGACTCTCTACGATTGGGCCAACTCAGCATTCGCCACCACAATTCTGGCAGCTGTGCTTCCCGTGTATTACAGCCAGGTGGCTGGAGCGACTCTCTCCAGCCCGGCTGTGGCAACGGCTTACTGGAGTGCCGGGCTGAGCATCTCCCTGTTCATCGTCGCCCTCCTCTCCCCTATCCTGGGCACGATCTCGGATGTGATGCGCGGCAAGAAGCGCTTTCTGGCGATCTTCTTCGGAATGGGGATCGTGGGAACTGGCTTGCTGGTGCTTGTCGATACCGGTGATTGGATGCTTGCCTCGCTGTTGTTCGTCTTCGGGCGTATCGGTTGGACAGGGGCAAATGTGTTTTACGATGCACTGCTGCCGCATGTCGCAAAAGAGGAGGATCGTGACAGTGTCTCGGCACGCGGGTTCGCCATCGGTTATCTCGGAGGAGGCTTACTACTGGCGATTAACATCGCCATGATCCAACTCCTCCCGGGAACCTGGGGCGCCCGTCTATCCTTCTTCAGCGTGGCTTTGTGGTGGGGAGTGTTTTCCATTCCGCTATTCCTGCGCGTGCCCGAGCCGCCCTCCGCGACGGTAAAGCTCGCTCCAGGCATCACGATTGTCAGTGCCAGCTTCAAGCGCCTTTGGGAAACGCTGAGAGATGTCGGTCGCTATCGAGAGCTGCTGAAATTCCTGGTCGCTTTCTTAATCTACGCCGACGGCATCGGCACGATCATCGGAGTAGCGGCTATCTACGGCGCAGAGCTGGGTTTTGACAGCGTTTCGTTGGTCCTGGCGCTGCTGCTGGTACAGTTCGTCGCCATCCCTTACAGCCTGATATTTGGACGCCTGCCCAGCAAAACCGATACGCGCCGCCCGTTCTATCTGGCTTTTGTGCTCTATAACATGGTTGCGCTGCCGCTAGCCGGTGTTGCCAGTTCCCGGCTGCTGCCGGCAGATATCACCGGCATGCCCCCCGAGCCATACGCAACCACTGCTGCTGCATTGGGGGAAGGCGTCTATCTCGTGGAGCAGGCTCCGGTAGAATACCAGGGCAGCTGGACGGCAGTAACCGTTCCCGCCAGCCAGATCGGAGCAGATCGGAGCGTAGAATACCAGGTCACCGACCAGCCAAGTGCAGCCTACCAGATTGTATTCAACGGACGGCGGGTTGAAATCACCTACAGCGCTGGACCAGAGCATGGAATCTGGACAGCAGAAATCGATGGACAGCCGCTGATCGACCTGGACACAGACCAGCCGCTGGTTATCGACGCCTACAACCCGACCCTGCGCTACGGAGAAGTCGAGACCCTGGAAGCTGAAGAACCCGGCGAGCATACGCTGACGGTGATCAATACCAGCGAACAGAACCCGTCTTCCAGCGGCTCACGCATGAGCCTGGCGCAGTTCGAGGTCCTGCCCCCACAGCGTGAGAGCAGCCTGGGGTTGATCATCGGGTTAATATTGGCCGTCGAACTTGTCGGTCTGGCACTCTCCGCCCTTCTCGGACGCCCGTTATTTTCGGGCATGGCGGATAGACTGGACACCAAGAACAGCATCCTGCTGGCTCTGACCGTCTATGCAGTCATTGCTATGTGGGGCTTTTTCGTAAACTCGGTCGTGGAGTTCTGGTTCCTGGCTTGGATGGTGGCAGTAGTGCAGGGCGGCAGCCAGGCGCTCAGCCGCAGCCTCTTCTCTGTTATGTCCCCGGCATCCAAGAGCGGTGAATTTTTCGGTCTGTTCAGCGTCATGGAGAAGTTCTCTGCTATCCTGGGACCCTTGCTGTTCGCATTTGCTGCGACTACATTCAACAGCAGCCGGCCTGCGGTGTTGAGTATCATCGCTTTCTTCGTCATCGGGGGCTACCTGCTAACCCGGGTGAATGTCGATGAGGGCCGCCGCATTGCCAGGGAAGAAGATGCTGCAATGCTCCAGGAGAACCCCGCACAATAATAATGGCCAATCTCACCGGAAACGAACGCGCCCGCTACGTGCAGGGCATGTTCAACCGCATCGCCCACCGCTACGATCTGATGAACCGCCTGATGACCGTCGGTCAAGACGTGCGCTGGCGGCGGGAGGTGATCCGCCGGGCAGAGCTCCCTCCGGCGGGCGTCCTGCTCGATCTGGGAGCCGGGACAGGAGACCTGGCACGAGAAGCCCTCCGCCAAAATCCGGACTGCCTCCCGGTCCCCGCGGATTTCACCCTGGGAATGATGCAGGCGGGAAGAGCACATCAGGGCGCAATCCACCTTGATTGGAACGCCGCCGACGCTCTCCATCTGCCCTTCCCGGATGAGACCTTCGATGCCGTCGTCTCGGGCTTCTTGCTGCGCAATGTCAGCGACATTCACAGCTGCTTGCGCGAACAGCAGCGAGTGCTGAAGCCTGGCGGAGTAATGGTCGCGCTGGACACAACCCGCCCGCCTGCCAGCCATCTGGCGCCGTTTATCAACTTCCACCTGCATACCATTATCCCCGCCTTAGGGGGAATGATCAGCGGCGAACCAGATGCCTACCGCTACCTGCCTGATTCCACCGATTCATTCCTGCCGGCCGAGCAGCTTGCGGAGCGCATGCTCTCCGCAAGATTCCGGAGTGTCGGTTTCCGGCGCTACATGCTGGGCACAGTTGCCATCCATTGGGGTAAAAAATGAATATTGATGAAAGAAAGACCAGCCCACCTCCTCGCCTGGTGGTCGGGATCACAGGCGCTTCCGGTGTGATCCTGGGCATCCGCCTGCTGGAGATCTTAGCACCAGGGGAAATCGAGACCCATCTGGTGCTCTCCCCTGCGGCGCGCGTTACGATTGCCCAGGAAACTGACTGGAAGGTCAGCAACGTGCAGGACCTGGCAGACGCGAATTACAGTCACCAGGATATCGGCGCGGCAATCGCCTCCGGCTCGTTCAGCACGTTGGGCATGGTCGTCATCCCTTGCTCGATCAAGACCCTGTCCGCTATTGCCAATTCATATGCCGATGACTTGCTATCACGGGCTGCCGATGTGACCATGAAAGAAGGTCGCCCGCTGCTGCTTGCCGTCCGGGAAACACCTCTGCACCGCGGCCACCTGCGCTTGCTCAGCCTGGCTGCTGAAGCTGGGGCGATCATCTTCCCTCCTGTGCCAGCCTATTATGCACGGCCGCAGAATCTGGAGGATGTGATCAACAACACCGTCGGGAGAATCCTTGCCCGCCTGGGGATCGAAAACCAGGCATACCTGGAATGGAAAGGGATGGACAAATCGACCTCCTGACTGAGCTGCTCTCACTATCCACCATGACCCTGGCTACAACCGGGTCAACCGGCTTGCCGCATGCCGCGCCTGTGTATTTTGCTGCCCGGCTAACCAGCTCTTCCACCTCTCCCCAAGAAGACCAGTGCTTTTATTTCTTTTCCGACCCACAAAGCCGGCACGGTCAAGACATCGCCCATGAACCGCACGCTGCGGCGGCGATCTACCCGGAGTGTTTTAGCTGGCAGGAGATCCGCGGCCTGCAGATGCGCGGGCAGGTCGTCCATGTGGAAGGTGGACCGGAATGGGATCAAGCCTGGCAAATTTACATCCAAAAGTTCCCCTATGTATCCGAGATGAAGGAAATCGTCGCCCTGAACCGCATGTATGCCTTTCTCCCGGAATGGATCCGCCTGGTGGATAACCGGCAAGGGTTTGGGTTCAAGCAAGAGTGGGTGATCAAATGACCCCCGTCCCTGATGGGCGAGATATGGAAAAGGCAGCCCTGCGTGGTGAGCCTTCGTATGTCTGGCGTGCAGGGCAGGAGCGGCGCCTGGATATGATCCTGCAGGCTGCCGGCAAGCGAATATCTGGAGTAGTGCTCGAAAACGGCTGCGGGGTCGGGATGTACATCGAACATCTGGCACCCCACGCCGGGAAGGTGGTCGGGCTGGAATACGAGCTTGACCGTGCCGCCCAGGCATTGCAAAGATCGGAGCATATCGTCAACGCGGCCGGCGAGCATCTGCCCTTCCCGGACGAGAGCATTGACTTCATACTCAGCCACGAGGTACTGGAACACGTCCAGGACGACCGCTCAGCCGCCCGGGAAATGCTGCGCGTGCTCCGCCCTGGCGGACGGATAGCGCTGTTCGTCCCTAACCGAGGCTATCCATTCGAGACGCATGGCATATACTGGCGCGGCCGCTTCCATTTCGGGAATATCCCGCTGGTGAATTATCTGCCACGCAGCATCCGCGACCGCCTTGCGCCGCATGTGCGTGTTTACACCCGCCGCGATCTTGCCAACCTGTTCGCCGGACTGCCTGTACTATTTATCGAGCAGACGGTCATCTTCGGGGCGTATGACAACATCATCGCCCGCTCGCCTGCCCTGGGACGCAATCTGCGCTCCGTGCTGCAGCAATTGGAGCGCACCCCCCTGCGAATATTTGGGCTGTCACATTATTGGGTAATCGAAAAGGTAATCGATATTTGATCGCCGGCAGCTATGCAGGTTGGCGGAAATCGTAGATGCCATCTTGCTGCAGCCACTGGCGCGTGCAGCTCGGACAGATAAACCCTGGCTGGCTCTCTTCCAGCGGATGCTGACCGCACTCCGGACAGCGGAAGAAGGCACCCTCTCCGGCAGCCTCACCATCCCCCCTTGCCTCGGCTCGGACGAACACGCTGGGGGTCAACTGCCACCAGTCTCCCGATAACTGCGCGGCCGAGTCCATGGCGACCAACAGCTTCAGCGGCACCCAGCGCTTGAGCACGCCAATACGGTAATGCGAGACCGTCAGCTGGCGGGCGATATCGAACCCCGCCGCTTGCAGCCACGTGCGCACGGCCCTCGGGTGAAAATCGAAATTCAGTTCTGCAAATTCCACCGGTTCGAGCGAGAAGGGGCTCCATGTTTGTCTGCCCATCCAGTAGCGAAAGATAGCCTTAAAGTTCTGCTTGTTGGCGTACTCCAGGATAAATACCCCTCTGGGCTGAAGCACCTGCCGCACCTGGCCCAGGCTTCTGGGCGCGTCAGCCATGTGGTGCAGCGTGCGGATCATGGTTGCTGCATCGAACAGACCTGGGACGAACGGCAGCCGGTAAGCATCTGCGGCGACGTAGATATAGCGGTCGCTTAAACCCAGGCGCGCCTGAGCTTGCTGGAGTTGGGTATAGGAATAGTCCAGCAGCACGACGCGCTTAAAATTTTGGTATCGTCCTGTATTCCGCCCTGCACCAGCCCCAATCTCCAGCATCAACTCACCCTCCGGGGGCAGCAGCCGGCGCAAGGCGATCGCTTCGACCTGATCTTCATAGGCGCGCCCGCCCTGCTCCCAGAAACTGATCTGGTAGTCAGATCCATCGTAATCACAAACTGGAGGGTGCTCAGCTGTCATAACTCACTCGACGCGATTGCAATTATAACGTCTGGGAGATAATATTGCCCTTTTACCAACAAAGCAAAAGCACCATCAAGTGCGGGTCAGACTGCTAACCCAATTGAGGGTGCTCTGTAAATTGAAATTGCGAACTTTGCGACTTATGCGGGGACCTGGACCTCGAAGCCATTCGGCTCCAGGTTGAGCTTAGAGCCATTATAGCCGCGCCCGACACCGCGATATTCGAAGCCGAGCTGGCGCATAATCGTCGGATCATAGATATTGCGCCCATCGAAGATCATCGGACGGCGCATGAGGTGGTGGATGCGCTCCAGGTCAAGCTGCTTGAATTCGTTCCATTCGGTGACAACCACAAGCGCGTCGCATCCCTCTGCCATCGTGTATGGATCAGAACACATCTCAACACTCGGCAGTGACGACGTGGCGACTTTCATCGCCACCGGGTCATATGCCCGTACGACAGCACCGCCTGCCAGGAGTGCATCGGAGATAGTAATCGCCGGAGCATCACGCATATCGTCTGTATTCGGCTTGAAGGAAAGACCCAACAGCCCGACTACTTTCCCCGAAAGGTCACCCAGCATCTCGGTCAGCCGGACCACCGCCATCGGACGGCGGTCATCGTTGATTTCCATCACGGCGTTCAGCAGCTGGGGGTGACGTCCTTTCTCTGCCGCCATATAGGTCAGTGCCTTCACATCCTTGGGGAAACAAGACCCACCGTAACCCAACCCGGCATCCAGGAAAGATGATCCGATCCGTTTATCGTAGCCCATGCCAGCGGCGACTTCTTTTACATCTGCGCCAAGCGCCTCACAGATATTGGCAATTTCGTTAATAAAAGAGATCTTTGTCGCCAGGAATGCGTTCGATGCATACTTGATCATCTCAGCCGTGCGCAAATCGGTAATGACGATCGGCGCCCGCAGCGGCAGGTGCAGCTGGGCTACTTTATCAGCAGCCTCAGCATCCAGCGATCCGAGCACAGTGCGGTGCGGCTGCATGAAATCGCTGATCGCGGAGCCTTCACGTAAAAATTCTGGACAGGAGACCACCGCGAACGGTATCGGCGTCTTCTGGTGGCTTTTGATGATGTCCGCCACCCAGTCCCCGGTACCGACCGGGACGGTAGATTTGTTGACCACAACAAGCGGAGCAGTCATATTTTCAGCTACCGAGCGCGCCGCAGAGGCAACATAGCGCAGGTCTGCCTCTCCATCTACCCCAGAAGGAGTCCCGACCGCGATGAAGACAAACTCGCTGCCCTCCAATCCTTCTGCATAGGATGTGGTGAACGACAGACGCCCAGACCGGACGTTCCGGTCGATAAGCTCCTTCAAGCCCGGCTCGTAGATGGGCATTTCGCCCCGCAGCAGCCCATCGATCTTATTTTCATCGATATCCAGGGCAATCACTTTGTTGCCCAGGTCCGAAAAACAGGCTGCTGTGACAATACCGACATAACCGACACCAATGACACAAATCTGTTTCATGAACAACTAAACCCTCCACTGTTTAAGAGACTGACCATCCTGTATAGCTAAACTCTCTATTCCTGGTTGAGATTATTGCGAAATTTGCCGCTTAACCCCTTGCGAAGAAACCATATGTACCTGTTATGGCGATTCGCCGAAAACAATGCCTTCGTTTTGTAATATTCTTTCGGCAAATTGACAATGCAGGTATCAGCAAACATGCGCAGCAATATTACCATAAACTATCCAGACTTTCCCCATGTAAGACTTACAAATCGTTTACAAATTCCAAACTCGCCTAAATAATGCCGGATTTGGCTAAAATGTCACATTCTTGAGACAACCGTCATCTTTGAGCAATGATGTCTGTCACTTGTGAATTGGCTAAAACCAGTCTAAAATATCACTGATAAATTTTATCCGTAAGACCGAAAAGGGAGTATTAGAGATGCAAATTACACGACAAGCAGATTACGCAGTTCGAGCTGTGCTCTATCTTGCCCAAAAAGGCTCGGAGCAGCGGGCAGCAACCAGCCAGATTGCACAGGAGCAGAAAATTCCGCCCTCATTTTTGGCAAAAATCGTTTCCCAGTTATCCGTAGCAGGCATCCTGCAGACTTCACGAGGTGCACGCGGTGGCGTATCGCTGGCACGCACGCCAGAAGAGATCTCGATGCTTGAGGTAGTGGAAGCGATCGACGGACCTATTCTGCTCAATGAGTGCGTGGCTGATAACGGCGGCAGCTGTACGTTCGGTGAGACATGCCCCATGCAGCCGGTTTGGTGCGATGCCCAATTCGAGCTGGTGAACCGCCTCCAAAACACCACCTTCGGGCAGTTCACACAGAAGGAATCTGCGCTCGCAGTCGCTGCTGACTAACCGGCGCTGCCTTTAGACTGTAAATTATCGCGAGGCATTGGCTGCAGCAATCCTGCAGCCAGTGCCTCGTTGTTTGCACCCATCAACCGATAAGTTCACAATTTTCGCATCCCCTTCCAGCGTATAATTGGCTGGAAGGGGATTTTAGATTCAACAAGGAGGCTTACCATGTCTGACGCTCGCCGGGTCCGTGCACCGCGGGGGACCCAGCTAACCTGTAAATCCTGGTTGACGGAAGCAGCATACCGCATGATCCAGAACAACCTGGACCCTGACGTCGCCGAAAGACCCGAAGACCTGGTCGTTTATGGCGGTCGTGGGCAGGCTGCCCGGAACTGGGACGCCTTTGATGCAATCTTGGCTGCGCTGCGTGAACTCGAGGATGACGAGACACTTCTGGTCCAATCCGGCAAGCCGGTGGTCGTTTTCCGGTCGCATCCAGATGCCCCGCGGGTGCTAATCGCCAACTCGAACCTGGTCCCTCACTGGGCCACCCAGGAGCATTTCGACGAGCTATCTGCCAGAGGGCTGATGATGTACGGGCAGATGACCGCCGGATCGTGGATCTACATCGGCACCCAGGGAATATTGCAGGGCACGTACGAAACACTGGGGGCACTCGCCAGCCAGCGAGGCTGGAGCTCCCTGAGAGGAAAATTCGTGCTGACGGCCGGGTTGGGCGGCATGGGCGGCGCTCAGCCGCTGGCTATCACCATGAACGAAGGCGTCGGGCTGGTCGTTGAAGTCGACCCGGAGCGCGCTCAGCGCCGCCGGGAAATTGGCTATATCGATGTGGTGGTTGACACGCTCGAAGAAGCCATGACACTGGTCGAAGAAGCCTGTGAGAACGAGATACCCAGGTCGATCGGGCTGATCGGCAACGCAGCCGAGATCTATCCAGAACTGGTCATCCGCGGGGTTACTCCGGATGTCGTCACAGACCAGACACCTGCCCACGATGTCTTCATGTATATCCCAGCCGGGATGAGCGTTCATGAAGCCGACGTTCTGCGCAGCGCCGATCCCGATGCCTACAAAAACCTCTCCATGCAGTCCATGGCAGACCATATCCGGGCGATGCTCGAATTCCAGCGTCGCGGCGCGGAAGTGTTCGACTACGGCAACAACCTGCGCCAGCGTGCATACGAGCGTGGTGTGAAAGATGCTTTCGACTTCCCGGGCTTCGTCCCCGCTTATATCCGCCCGCTGTTCTGCGAGGGCAAAGGTCCCTTCCGCTGGGTGGCTTTATCCGGTGATCCGGAGGACATCTACACCACCGATGAGGTTGTAATGGAGCTTTTCCCCGAGGATGAACATCTGCATCGCTGGTTGAGGATGGCGCGCGAGAAGATTCCTTTTCAGGGTCTCCCGGCGCGTATTTGCTGGTTGGGATATGGCGAGCGCAGCCAGGCAGGATTGGCGTTCAACAACCTGGTTGCTGAAGGATTGGTAAAAGCCCCGATCGTTATCGGTCGCGATCATCTGGATGCCGGGTCGGTGGCATCCCCCAACCGGGAGACCGAAGGCATGCTCGACAGCAGCGATGCCGTCAGCGACTGGGCTATCCTGAACGCTATGATCAATGCGGTGGGCGGGGCAACCTGGGTGTCCTTCCACCATGGCGGGGGAGTGGGGATCGGTTTCAGCCAGCACGCCGGGCAGGTGATCGTAGCCGACGGCACCCCCGAGGCGGCTGCCCGGCTGGAACGCGTCCTGACCAGCGACCCAGGAATGGGCATTGTCCGGCATGCCGATGCCGGCTACCAGCAAGCGATCGATGCCGCCCGGCGACATGGGATCAAAATGCCCATGCTGGGGTAGATCAGGGCATATTATCAAGCGCTGCCGCGAGCTGCTCAGCTTCAGTAAGCTCTTCAGGGGTATTCACGTTGCGGAATGCCAGCCGATGCGGATCGCGGAACTCGACCTCCTCAGGCGACAGGAAGCGGATATCCACTTTATCGAACCATGAGTTGACCCGCCAACGGTCTGCGATGATCGAAGCTTCAATTGCCGGCAGGCAGGCGCTCCTTCTGTAGAGGGCGTGGAAAGGCTCGACACCACCTGGGGAGCGGGGGATAGCAGCATCATGCTGACCCGCCATCAGCAGCTCCAGTTGGAAGACTAGCAGGTCGGCGCTCACAAAGGGCATATCACAGGCAACCACCGCCACCAGCGTCTGGCTGGCAGAGCTCAGAGCGGTAAACAGCCCACCTAACGAGCCCCGTCCGGGGTGCAGGTCGGTATGCAGCGGCAGCCCAAGAAATGTGTAATCCTGAGGGCGGTTGGTGGTAATCAGCAGCTCATCCGCCAGTTGGGCGACCCTGCCGATCACACGCTCGATCAGGGTCCGCCCGAGAAACGGCATCAGGGCTTTGTCTTGCCCCATGCGCCGGGACTCACCTCCCGCTTGTATCACTACAGTCAGCATTTATTGATTATAATTTCAGTAACTGTGCAGTTCAAGGAAATCGGGAATGTTCGCGCGGGCGCCGCCCGCGCATTCTCGTCCTTCCGCATTGGCTGTGCAAGGAGTACAGATCATGGCGACCTTTGCCGATGTCCTCGACGATCTTACCGTCGAGGCAGAACTTTACGAGACCTTAGATGATCGAGCCGTTCGATGCTACGCCTGCGGGCATCGCTGCCTGATCCGGGACGGGCGGCGCGGCATCTGCAAAGTGCGGTTCAACCGCGACGGTAAGCTTTACGCTCCGTGGGGCTATGTGGCAGCTTTGCAGGTGGACCCCATTGAGAAAAAGCCGTTCAATCATATCCTGCCCGGCAGCGATGCCCTGACTTTCGGCATGCTCGGCTGCGACTTTCATTGCAGTTACTGCCAAAACCATATCACCTCCCAGGCGCTGCGAGACCCACAGTCAGATATCGCCATACACTCGATCCGCCACGCATCCGCTGAAGATTTGGTGGCGTACGCCGCACGTTCGGGCGCTAAAGTGATTGCTTCATCTTATAACGAGCCGCTGATCACCTCCGAATGGTCGGTGGAGATATTCCGTAAGGCAGCCTCCACGGGCATCAAATGCGTTTATATTTCCAACGGTAATGCCACGCCGGAAGTTCTGGATTATCTGCGCCCATATCTGGTGGGTTATAAAATCGATCTGAAAACCATGCAAGATCGCCACTACCGCAAGCTGGGCGGCGTCTTGAACCACGTGCTCGACAGCATCCGTCTTGCTTACGAGCTTGGGCTGTGGGTTGAAGTCGTTACCCTGGTAGTGCCGGGATTCAACGACAGCACGGACGAGCTGATGGATGCAGCGCGCTACATTGCTTCGGTTTCACCGGAAATCCCCTGGCATGTAACCGCCTTCCACCCGGAGTACAAGATGACCGATCCGCTGCGCACCGCAGCAGACACGCTGCTGCGCGCGGCGGAAATCGGCCAGGAGGCCGGTCTGAAGTTTGTTTATGCCGGCAACCTGCCTGGGCGCGTCAATGAGTACGAGAACACTTACTGCCCAGGCTGCGGCACCGCCGTCATCGAGCGCCACGGCTACGTCCTGCTGGGCTATCACCTGACAGGCTCCGGAGACTGCAGCAAATGCGGCACCGCCGTCCCCGGGGTGTGGACCGATCAGCCCCGGGAAGTTCGCATCGGTGGAATTGGAATCCCCCGCCCGGTATCAATTTAGCTTACGTCTTACCTGGGCGCGTACCACGAAGCGGTCGGTAGCTCCAAAGCGGTATTTGTAGTCCTCATCGCCGCGCATAAAATCGAACGCCTGGCGCTGCTGCTGATTGGCCCATTCCAGCAAGTAACCCAACAGCACCCAGCCCGGTGAATAGGCGCTGAACCGGTAATCGATCCCGGAGTTGTACACCCAGATACGGTTGCGGTAATCGAAATTCAGATAACCGGCAGCCTTTTCGCCGCCCACCTCCATAAATGCAAGCTGCAGCCACCCCTCCCGGAATGCCGCTCGCAGGGTTACGCGCATCTGCGTACGCATTGTGTCAGTCAGGAAAGCCTGTTTATCTGCGTCCTGCGCCATAAGGTCAAAGAAAGCTTCGATCTCATCATCCAGGCTTGATTCGTCATCGACGATATACCAACGCACCGGCAGGTCTGCGCCCTCTGCACGCCTGATCTTGCGGCGTATCTCATGGCGCTGCTTCTTATCAATTCCCGCCAGATAGGTCTCCCAATCTCCGGGAAGCGAGATGAATGGGCAGTGGTAATTCTTCTCCTGGGTGAAATCCAGCCCGCGCATCCTGGCTGCCGCTTCCAGGGCGGGCAGCGATGGGGAATCTTCCAGGACATTGTACAGGTCCAGCACCTGCCAGTCCGGCACATCCGCATCTAACAGATAGTCCAAGGCTGCCGAGATGAACTGCTCGATATCTTCCCGGCGGCAGATCACATCTAGGTAATCCGAGATTTCAATGCTGCCCAACAACATCAGTGCAGCTTCCCCATCCCGGTTTGTGGTGAAGAACAGTGGAGCGATCCCGCACAGGCTGCCACCGGTGCGCCGAGCTGCAACCAGGCACAGATCACCTTGGCTCCATTCTCCACCCCCCAGAGTGCTCCACCAGGCGCTCAGGTACTCATGTCGCAAAAACGGCACGTGACTTGCACTTAGCATCAATAATTGGTTCCATTCTTTTCCCAGGGTATCAAAATGTTCTCTGGTATTGATAATTTCAAGCTGCATAAATACTCCATCATGCTGCGCTCAAAGGCCTTGAGCATCGGAAATGCCCCACCTAGGTTCACTAATCCAGCATTTTACCAGTATAATGTCTACAAAGAACACCGGCTGCGGCAAAACACCCTGAATTTTATGGGTACCTGTCAATCCGCGGATAACCTATGAGCCAATTGGATCTGAACATCCTTTCACTGACCCGCCGGGAGGGACAAGAGCTGGCAGAGCCGTCCGGTCTCTTGATCGCCTCCCTGCCCCGCCGCCCGGCCCGGGGACGTCAGACTGATCGCCTGATTTTACACCTGACTGTTGCCGGCAGCGCCCCGCTGACCGATGAACAGCAAAGTCAGCTGCTGGCGAACCTGGCGCAGACATTCTATAAAACCTCCGGCTCGGTGACCGCCGCCCAGAAGGCGACAGCCGAGGCGTTGAACCAGTATCTGCTGGAACGCAACCAGCGCGCTGCCAGCGCGGGTCGCCAGGGTATCGGGCTGCTCGACATTGTCGTCATCCGCGATGACCGCCTGTACCTGGCACAATGCGGTCCGGTGCACGCCTTCCACATAACGGCTGCAGGTGCCAAACACATCCAGGATCTGGGCGCTGTCGGGCGCGGTCTGGGATTAAGCCGCACCCCACCGATCTCCTACTATCAGGCAGACCTAAAACCGGTTGAAACTCTGGTGTTCAGTTCTGAGCCGCCTCCTGGCTGGACTGCCAGCACGCTAAGCGACCTATACAGCCTGGGTTTAGAGAACCTCAGACGCACCCTGCTCGGACAAGCCGGAACGGAGTTGGACGCATTCCTGCTGCAGGTCCAGTCTGGGACCGGAAAGATCTTCCTGCTGCGTCCCAAGCCGGGACAGGCGGTCGCATATGTACAGCCCAGGAAAGAGACGGCACCGTCCACCGGCGAGCAAGCGTTGGCGGCAGGCATCCCGGCAGCTGCGTCTGCGCAGATCGCCATGCAAGATAGCACCGCACCGGTACAACAAACAGCTGCTGACCCATCGCTGTATTCCCAGGCCGCGCCAGCTCAGACTGGCATCGAGTCTGGTATCGGGGAAGGTTCAGCCAGCTTGCCTGCGGACGAGCCTACAAAGGAGCGCGCTGCACGCCGCACACCAGGCCGGGACGGTCTTACGCGCCTAAGTCTTGCCGTCTCTGGGGCACTTGCCCGGGCGGGATTGGGGATACGCAATTTTACCCTGCGCATGCTGCCTGGCGAAGTAGTGTCAACCCTACCCTCATCCGTGATGATCGTCATGGCTCTCGCGGTCCCGCTGGTGGTTGTCACGATCGCAGCTGTCGTATACTTCCAACGCGGTCGCACCGGTCAATACCAGGCATATTACGCCCAGGCCGTCCAGGCTGCGGGCTACGCCCGTACCCAGAGCGACCCTATCCAAAGGGCAGAGGCATGGCAGACCGCCATCAATTATATCGAGCAGGCAGAGAGCTACCAGCAGAACGCGGATACGCAGGCGCTGCGCAGCGAAGCCAACCAGGTCTTCGACCAGCTCAATCTGGTCACACGCCTGGCATACCTGCCGGCGCTCACCTCCAAATTGTCGGAGAACACAAAAATCTCTCAGATGGTGGCTACTGAGGGCGATCTGTATTTGCTGAACCTGGAAGGTGGCAATGTTATTCGCACTCTGTCGACAGGTAGTGGCTACCAGATCGACCCTACCTTCCAGTGCGCAGCCGGAGCGCCGGCCGGGCAAAGCAGCGCGCCGATTGACATCGCCATGGCATCGAAGACAAATGAATTTGGCGCAACCGTGCTATCGCTGGACGTGAACGGAAACCTGCTTCACTGCATCCCCGGTCAGCCGCCTATGTTCACACCGCTGGCAGCGCCGACCAAGGGTTGGGGCACCCCCCAGGCTTTGACCGTTGACCTCGGTCACCTGTATGTGCTGGATTCGGGCAAGAATACGGTTTGGATTTATTGGAACAGCAGCTACAATCAGCCACCAGAAGAGTTCTTTGTCGCCGATTTCCCGATGCAATCTGTCGTTGATCTGGTTGTGGATAAGACAGATATCTACATGCTGCACGAGGACGGTCATACCACAATCTGCACATACAGCGACCTTTCGGTTGCGCCATCCCGCTGTACCGACCCGCTGCCCTACGTTGACTCGCGCCCGGGGCATGAGGGTCAGTCTATGGCAATCCAGCCTCCCTTCACCCAGCTTGTTGGCACGCAACCCCCCGATCCCTCGCTATATTACCTGCAATCTGAGGAGCAGGCGCTGTACCGCTTCAGCTTGCGAGTGCTGACTTATTACGGTCAATTCCGCCCGCAGGATGATCCCTCGTCCGGTATTTCGGCACCAAGCAGACCGGCAACAGCATTCGCTCTCAGCCCGGACACGCGCACCGCCTTCCTGGCGGAAGGCAACGAGGTCTATTACGCTGTGCTGCGCTGAGCAGACCCACGCTCAGGCAGATGGTTCTCCGGGTGTGACAACCGGCTTCCGCAACCGTTGGGGGTTGCGCAGTTTGAACTGAAACCCCACTCTTCCGATGTGGATAATATCGCCGTGCTGGACTGGCGCGCCATCCTTACTGACCGGTTGGTAATTGATCCAGGTCCCCGCTACGGAGCCCTGGTCGGTGAGGGTGAAGGACTCATCTTCAATTCGCGTTAATCGCGCATGCAGCCCTTCAACCGAAGGATCATCGAACGTCAGGACAGCCTGATTCCTGTCGCTCCCCAGCGTTATCTCGCTAGAATCAATCGATATCGGGGTCACCGGCGCGGTTTCCTCCCCTTCGGGGATTGGGATCAGGTAAGCATAGGCCTGCTGCGTAAGACGTCGCTGCGGCCAATGCAGGCGGCTGACCCAGCCGGAAAACCGGCGCATATCCGATTCGGCTCGCAGGGTCGACGGTCTCTCTGGACCTATCTGCGCAATCTCGTCCTGTTCCCGCTTCCGGCGGCTGTACCGGAATCCAGCGGGTACACGCATCGGGTGCGGCTTGATTCTTCCGCTAACGATTAGCGCCAGCAGCACCAGCGCCCCGCTCAGCAAGACCAGCAGACCAACGGCAAGCGGTGCTTTACGAATCAGCAATATCAGCGGGTTAGCACCGGGGAGCTCTACCATCACTTCAACCGGAGTCTCGATGCTGATGCCGCTCAATCCGAGGCTGTCCAGAGCCTCCACCTGAAGCAGGTGCCGGGCGGTAGTCGTATATGTGCTTAGATCCCAGATGAATTGGTCGAACGGCGGGGCGGCATTCTCTGCGACCACCTTTCCATCGACGTACAGTCTGGTGAGCGTAATAGGACGCACCCTGCCATCCGGAAAATCTATCAGCAGCTGCAGTGGGTGTATATCTGGCTGCAGGTCAGCCACACCGGCCTGTTCCAAGAGATCCCTGGAACGATCTTCCGGGACGCGGCGATTGATTTCAGCGACCGGCGAGATAAAGGCCGGATCGGGTGGTTGGAGATCCAGGGTGTATTCCATCTCCGGGGTAACGATCGTATCGTCCCCGTTCTTTATCTCAACAACGACCTGGTGTGCACCGCTGGTACCGCTCGGCGTTTCATAGCTGAGCAGGTAGATATCGCGCAGCTTATTCAGGAAGCTCTCCGGAGAGGGAAGCTGGTCAATATCAGAGAAGGACCAATATTCTCCGCCGGTTTGCCCTGCCAGCTCCTGCATTTGCCGTGCAGCGGGCGTATCCAGAACGTCTTCCGGAGCGATATACCAGACATAGATCCGCACTCCCTCCTGCTGGGCGCGCGCCACCAGGTCCTGCACGCTGGAGGACTGATCGCCTTGCAGCGGCGAGGTGATGAACAGCATTGCCTGTTCCATGCCTGACCGAGGCACAGGGTCGAGAGCGACATCCAGACCTTGCGAGAGGCTGTCCAGACTAAGACTGAGGGGCACTGAGTCGAGTTGGTAGCTTTCCAGTGCAGCCAGGATCTCCCTCGAATCGGCCGTGTGCGAGCGCCCCGGACCCGAAGCCACAACCAGGCTCAGGTCATCGACAGTCGATCCCTGGCGGGAAGCGGCCCAGTTTTCGAGTGCGCTGTAGATATAATCGAACCGTGATAGTCCCTGTGAATTACGAACGGTGAACGAATCGCCGGCATTGACCACGAACACAACCTGGACTCCCGGACGGAGTTCGGAGAACTCGCCGATCTCAACTGCCTGCCCATCCTCCAGGATGCGCAGGTCAGCCGCCTGCAGCCCGTGTACAAACGAACCGTCGGCGCGGTGTACGTCCAGGTAGGTCTGTATCTGGGGATATAAGTCAGTATTGGGGGGAGACAGCGTCGCACCGGAAGAGGATTGGGCTTTTGCCGGGCTGACGGAGACCAGCAGCACGCAGATCAGAGGCCAAACCAGCCAGCGCAGGTGGTGGAGCATGCCTGAATTTTAGCACAACACCCGCCAGGCGTTGGGGTTTGCCCTGGCGGGTGTCTGGAATTACGGTTTTTGGGTTGTGAGCGTCAGGCGCTCTCTGGTTCTGGGACAGCTTCGATGGCAGTTAGGCGGCGTGTCAGGCGCATATAGGTCAGCGTCCAGGAGGATTCAACATATGCTGTCAGTATGCCGTTCAGCACGAGCCAGAAAGGCAGGTAGGCCAGGAAGCACAGCCCGGCGATCAGCAAACCGCCCCATATGGCATTACCCGAGCCGAGCAGCACCGCGCTCATCGCAGGTATTGCAATCAGGAATACCGGAGCGCTGATGATCAACCCGCCGATCAGCGATACGCCGATACCAAGGATCAGAGCCATGATGATAATCGCGCCGGGGTTATCTCTGAACACCTGCCAGCCGCGCCGCAAGCCCTCTATGATGCTCGTATCGTCCACAACGATGGCAATATTGGCCTGCTCCAGCATGACGAACAGAAGCCAGAAAATCGGCACCAGCAAACATATAACTGGGATCAGACAGATCAGAGCAATACCCAGGGTCAGGATTGCCCCAAAAGTAACCATCAGGACGAGCACGATGATAAGCACGACGAACGCCAGGCCAAACAGCAGGTTGAGCAGGAACACCCGCCAGAAGAAGGGCAGGCTGCCCCTGAACAGCTCTCCGAACTTCATGCTGGTCGCCCCTTGATCTGCTTTCTGAGTACCCTGGATCACACCGATCTTCCCAACTGTCGTGAGGAAGATAGCCAGCACCACCAGCACCAGGACGACCAGGATAATTCCGCCAATCAATGCGGCAATCTGCCAATCTGGAATCCGGTTGAACTGCAGGATATAATCCTCAACGCCAGAGGGGATATTATCGGTCCTGTATGATGAGCTGAATCTCCCAGGATTTCCGCTAGAGCCACACCCCGCCAGGATACCGAAAATCCACAACACTTTGTGCTTCCACACAATCTGCCAGGCTTTGGAAAGTACCTCTCCATAATCCATTTCAACATTCTCCTTTCATTTCTATGCCTTGACGGCTGCTGACGCATTGCTAGTTCTTGGGGGCAGCCCGTTTATGTGCAGCTTCTATCTTGATCTGTGTACCATTATATATCTACGGAAGGAACGAGATCAAGTCGCGAGGCAAAAATATTTGCTGCTGAGTGCAGTGATTGAAAATAAAAAGCGAGTACAATTAAAGACCGCATGTCTGGAAACACCCTGGAGAAGAGCGTGGAATTATCTGTAATAATACCTGTATATAACGAAGAAGAGAGTTCTGCCTGCCCTCCATCAGGCCTTGCAGGGGGCATTATCCGACGCAATACCGGACTGGGAAGTGATTTACGTCAACGATGGCAGCCAGGATCACAGCATCCAGGTGCTCGAAGAGCTGGCAGGCGAGGACCCGCAGCACGTCCGGGTTGTAGACTTGCGTCGCAACTTCGGGCAGACTGCTGCCATTGCTGCGGGAATCGATTACTCCACAGGCGAGACCATCGTGCTGATGGATGCCGACCTGCAGAACGATCCGGCAGATATCCCTTTGATGATCGACCATATCCGCGAGGGGTACGACGTGGTCAGCGGCTGGCGCGCCAACCGCCAGGACAAGTTCATCACCCGCACGCTGCCTTCCCGCATTGCAAATTGGCTGATCTCCACGGTCACCGGCGTCTACCTGCACGATTATGGCTGCACGCTGAAAGCCTATCGCAGAGAAGTGATCACCGGTTTCAGGCTTTACGGTGAGATGCACCGCTTCATTCCGGCCTATGCCAGCAGCGTTGGGGCGAGCATGATCGAGGTCAAGGTCAGGCACCACCCGCGCAGGTACGGCAAGACCAAATACGGGTTGAACCGCACGATTAAAGTAATCCTGGACCTTTTCACGGTCAAATTCCTGCTGAGCTACGCCAATAAACCCATCTACCTGTTCGGCGGGGCTGGGGTGATCCTGATGCTGATCAGCAGCCTGACCTTTCTCTTCCTGGCAGTGCGGCGGCTTTTCTTTGAAATCCCAGTGCTTTCATCCCCATTATTCCAGATGAGCACCATGTTCTTTATCCTGGGCTTCCAGTCGATACTGATGGGGTTGATCGCAGAGATGCAGGTGCGCACCTACCACGAGTCGCAGCGCAAGCCAACCTACAGCATCCGGCGGTTGATCGGTATCGAGGGGCAGCCGGAAGAAGTGATGGGCTTGCTCGAAGGAAGAAGATGAGCGTCTCGCCGAGAAGACAGCTGAATACCGGCTTTTGGCTGCGGCTCGGAGGCACGCTCATCGCTTTAGCCCTTCTCATTTATCTGCTGCGCGAGCAGGGTTGGGATGAGATCCTGCTGGCCATCAAGAAGATAACCCTCTGGCAGTTCATCCTGGCATTGGCGCTGCAGTTCCTCTCACGGCTGGCAGTCTGCGCTCGCTGGCATGTTCTGCTGCGCGGTGCCGGGCTTCCGGTTACGTTCGGAGAGACGACCCGGCTTACTTTTGCCGGTTTATTCGCCACGAACTTCCTGCCAACTACTATTGGCGGGGATGTTATCCGCCTGGTTGGCGCTGTACAACTGCGTTTCGACAGCGCTACCAGCGCCGCATCTCTTGTCGTCGACCGTCTGGTAGGCATGGCTGGTATGGCAATGGCGCTGCTTTTCGGGCTGCCTGCCTTCGGTGCTGCTCTCCGGGGATCGGGAACGGGTGTTCTCATGGCTCCAATTCTTGGCGCGGCCGGGGTTTCGGGCAAGGCGCGCCTGCAGGCAAATACCAGGAAATGGCAAGGGCGCATCATCAGCTTCTTCCGGCGTATGCTCCAATCTATAAAACTGTGGATCAACCAGCCATCCTCACTGCTCCAGGCACTGGGGTTCACCTGGCTTCACATGTTGTGCCTGTTCGCATCACTCTGGCTGCTGCTCTTTGGAATGGGCGAACCGGTATCCTTCTGGTTGATCGCCGGGATGTGGAGCGCGGTTTACTTCATCACTCTCTTGCCTGTATCGATCAACGCCTACGGGCTGCAGGAGCTTTCCCTGGCGTTCATCTTCACCCGGGTTGCAGGGGTCTCCGCCTCCGGTGCCCTCTCGCTGGCGATCTTGATCCGCACACTTTTTATGCTTGCCAGTCTGCCGGGGGCAGCCTTCGTACCCGGTATTATGGCAGCGCGCAGTGTGGGAAATGCCCAGCCTGCTTCTCATCCGGAGACAGCCGTTCCAGATACCAACCCGGGCGATTCCGGCGAATAAACCCGGCTGACCGGACCGACCTATGAGCCAAGCGACACGACTGACCCTGCTGCGCGCATGTCTTGCGATCACTGCCCTGCTGACCGCTGCCGCCGTGCTGAACTTTGCAGCACGCTCCTACAAAGCGGAGCTGCTATTCGTCTCACAGCGCCACCTGGCTTTCGCCGCTGTGCTTGGACTGACGGTCGCTCTTGAGGCAGGGCTCCTGGCTGCCACCTGGTCCTCGCTGCGCTCCAGGCTGCTGGAATGGCTGGATTCCATTCTCAATATCCTCCGAGGTCTGGGGAATATAAACCTGCTCATCCTGGGAGCCTTGCTGGCTTTCTTTGCCTACCTGATCATTGCCTCACCAATCAGCTATTTGAACTCGACCTATTTCCGGGTATTGATCTACTGGCTGGTCGCCCTGACCAGCAGCATACTGCTGTGGGGCTACGGGCTTCGAAGGACATATTTCGAGCTGTTCGCAGCATCGCTGATGCTGGCAGCGGTAGTATATAAGGTCGCCGTTTACCTGCCGGAGGTAACAAACTTCCCCTTGACCCTGGGGTGGTCTGAAGCAAGCCGCTATTACTACGCATCGCTGTATTTCTCACGACAAATCTACAACCTTAACATCCCGCCCACTGTGCTGCACCCCAGTCGATACCTGATGCAGGCAGTGCCCTTCCTGATACCCGACTCGCCGTTATGGCTGCACCGTCTGTGGCAGATCCTGCTGTGGCTGGCTGTGACCTTCGCCAGCGCAGCGCTGCTCACGCGGCGGCTGGCAATAAGCGATACGTTCAAGGGGTGGATCTTCCTGGCCTGGAGCTTCCTGTTCCTGCTCATCGGTCCGGTTTATTACCATCTGCAGGTGGTGGTGATCATCACCCTGCTTGGCTACGACCGCAGCAGGTTCTGGAAGACCAGCCTCGCCGTGCTCCTCGCCTCCATCTGGGCCGGCATCAGCCGTATCAACTGGTTCCCGGTGCCCGGCATGCTGGCGGCGAGCCTGTATTTCCTGGAAGAGCCTGCAGCCGGGCGCGCACTATGGAAATATCTGCTCAAGCCACTCCTGTGGGTCGGCGTGGGAACCCTGGCGGCATTTGCCTCCCAATCGATATACGCCCTGATCTCCGGCAACCCGGTCGAGCAGTTCACCTCCAGCTTTTCCTCCGACCTGCTGTGGTACCGCCTGCTGCCCAACCCGACCTACCCCCTGGGTGTATTACCGGCTTTGCTGCTGGCCACATCTCCCTTGCTGTGGGCAGTGTACGCCAGCATGAGGGGTCGCTGGCGAGACTGGCACCCCTTACGCATTGCCGGTATTGCCTCCATCCTGCTGGTGCTGTTGGGCGGTGGGCTGGTGGTAAGCACAAAGATCGGCGGGGGCTCCAACCTGCACAACCTGGATGCTTACCTGACCCTGCTGTTGGTCATCAGCGCCTGGATTTACTTCGCCAGAGCTGTACCCGACCGCTCTGATTCCGGCGCACCGGCACCCGGCCAGCCCGCCGTGCGTTTGCAAACGGCTGTAGTGCTGTTCATCCTGCTGGTCCCGGTCTATTTCACCATATTCTTGGGTCCAGTGACACCGCCTGCCGACCAATCCCGCCTGGGGCGGGCGCTGGATGCCATAAATTCTGCGGCGGCTGAAGCCCGGGAGAAGGGCAGCCAGGTGCTTCTGATCACTGAAAGGCAGCTAATCACGTTTGACACACTGAAGGATGTGACGCTCGTATCGGATTACGAGAAGGTGTTTCTGATGGAAATGGCAATGGCCGGAAACCCAGCCTACCTGGGACAGTTCCACCAGGAATTGAAAGAGCAGCGCTACGACCTGATCGTCAGCGAACCGCTGGCGGTGCGCTACAAAGGCAGCGGGAAGAGCTTTGGCGAGGAGAATGATGCCTGGGTCAGGAACGTCGCCGAACCGATCCTGTGCTACTACGAACCGTTCCGGACATTCCGAGAGCTGAAGATCCAGCTGCTCAAACCGCGCAACTCAGCGCCTGAAACCTGCTTGCCAGCCGATGATGGCTGAGGCTATCGACCAGGTATGAAACACTCACGGCTAGTCACCTGGTCGGCTGGATTGAGATGATACAATAGGTTTAATTATCAAAAATTTCGTTAAGTCCAAGGCCCTGGTTCAAGATTGGTTAATTTAATACACGCTTGTTAGCATACAGACGATTGATATGAACGTGGGTGCAAGATTAAATAGGTTTTTACCTAGGCTTGGCGGCCTAGCATGGAAAATAATCCCGGGATTGGCAGTACCTATTTCATATCTGTTGCTCATGTTTACCCAGTTCCCTTTTCGAAAACGCTTTGAGTTCGATTATGACGAAGGGATCAACGCTATGAAATCCTTGCTCCTGGGGCAAGGTTTTTCTCTTTATAGCGAGGTGTGGAGCGACCAACCGCCACTGTTTACATACCTGCTCACTGGGTGGTTCCGCATATTCGGTTTTGATATTAATGCAGGCAGAGTCCTGGTGCTGGTATTATCTACGATACTGTTAGCTACCGCTATTGTGGTTCTGCAAAGGTTATGGGGACCCTGGCACGCTCTGGCGGGCGCGCTCATTATTGTCTTACTGCCCTATTACGATATCCTGAGTGTCTCCGTGATGATCGGCCTGCCCGCGATAACCTTAGCTATGCTTAGCCTGCTGTGCATTATCTTTTGGCACAAGCAGCGCAAAAGCCTATGGCTGTGGCTGGGTGCCATCGCCCTAAGCCTATCAGTGCTAACCAAATTGTTCACCGTTTTCCTGGCTCCTATTTTTATAGCAGGCATAATCCTCGGCGAGTATACCGCGAAGGATGGACTCTTTAACTGGTGGAAGGTGCTGCGTCCAGCGCTTGTCTGGGGCCTGGTGTTTTCGCTACTGACATTGGGATTGGGGCTCACTCTGGTAGGGCCAACGAATGCACCCCAACTGCTGGATGTCCATCTGGCTGCGCGCGTGACGCAGACCTATGCTCACTATGTCGATGTTTACACTATTACCCAGTACTTGCAGGCGTCCTGGTCGATCTTGTTGATTGCTTTGATCGGCAGTATATTCGCCGTGTTGGAAAAAAATTGGCTTTCTCTATACTTAGTTGCTTGGGCTGTTACCGGATTCGCGCTCCTTTCCGTTCAAAAGCCGGTTTGGTATCACCACCAACTGCTTGTCACAATCCCCAGCGCTATGCTGGCTGGAATCGCAATTGGAGAGGTCATTCACTTGATTCCCGGAATTATCAACAACAGCGATTTTTTCTGCCTGCGCGGCCTTCTCGCCGCTATAGCCATCACCGGATTCGTGTTTGTCCTTCAAAACCACTTTCCACACACTTATAATAATTTCACGCTCCCAGCCCATAAAATTGAACCAATTGCCCCTTCACTAAATCGCGAAGAACCATTTCTGGATGAATTGAGCCAGTATGCCGGAAAAACTCGGTGGATTGTGACCGACATGCCTATGTATGCCTTCCGAACTGGCTTGTTGGTCCCTCCACCCCTGGCTGTTTTCACCGGCAAACGCGTGGCGACCGGTGCTCTTTCCGAGGATGAAATTATCGAAATCGTGAAAGAGTATCGACCTGAACAGGTTTTTATCGGGCGCTTCAAATTTCCTGATCTGGAGCAGTTCTTAACAGATGATTATCTTCAGAACTACTTCAGAGGCAGAAAACATCACTATCTGCTAGGCGAACTCAGGCACAATCCATAAATTCTCCATAGTGAAACTCAAAGAAAATCTGTTGTGGCTGAAAGTTTTGCTCTTTGTGATCCTGACCTGGGGGCAGGCACATGGGTTTAATTCGCCAGGACCTCACCAGACGATCCGCGTACCGGTGAGCGATGAGGCCAACGACCGGGTATGAAGAACTGGCCGACTCTGCTCTCCCTGGTGCTGGTGCTGGCTGCTGCGGCGCTGCCGCGCAGTTTAGATCTGGACCGCTTCGTTACACCGGACGAGCCGAAATGGCTGACCCGCTCAGCCAATTTCTTCCTGGCGCTGGCGCAGCGCGACCTCTCTAACACCTACCAGAAAGAACACCCTGGGGTCACGGTCATGTGGGCTGGGACTGCCGGCTTCATCGCCCGCTACCCGGATTATGTGCGATACGGTCCCGGACAGCATGACCGACCTGAAAAGCTCTATCTGTATCTTGAGGATAAAAGCGTGAGCCTGCTGGCGCTTCTGGCAGCAGGGAGAGGTATGGTCATCGCCGGTATCCTGCTCGCTCTTGGACTGGCATATCTGGCTGCGGTCAGGCTGCTCGGGCTTCTGCCCGCCCTGGTCGGTTTCCTGCTGATCGCTTTCGACCCGTTCCTCGTCGCCCTCTCCCGGCTGCTGCACCTGGACGGTCTGGTGAGCACGCTGATGCTGCTCTCCCTGCTGGCCTGGCTGAACTATCTGCTGCGGGGTGGGCGCCGGCGGGATCTCCTCCTTTCGGCTGCCGCAGCCGGGTTGAGCTGGCTGACCAAATCACCGGCCTTTTACCTGCTGCCGTTCGTAGGTCTGACCTGCCTGGTCGAGGCCGGAATCGCGTGGAAGACTAACGGGACGGATGCCTGGAACACCTTGTGGCGCGCTGCCAGACCGGCACTGATCTGGACAGGGATTGCTGCCGTGATTTTCGTTCTGCTCTGGCCGGCGATGTGGAGCGACCCGCTGTCTGCCCTGGAGCAGGTCTTCGGCGGGGCTGCCAGCTACGCGTCTGAAGGGCACGACAGCATCACATTTTTCAACGGCAAGGTCCACCAGGGAGGCATCTCCGACTGGCGCTTCTACCCCACCAGCTACTTCTGGCGCTCAACACCAGCAGTTCTGCTCGGGCTGCTGCTGTTGGCTGCTGCTCTCATCCTGGACGGCAGATTCCCATCGATCAGGGAACACAGACTCACAATACTCTATTTAGGTCTGTATGTTTTCCTCTACACCGTGTTTATGACTTTGGGGGCAAAGAAGTTCGATCGCTACCTGCTGCCGGTCTTCCCTGTGCTCGACCTGCTGGCCGGGATGGGTTGGGTGGCAGTCCTGAACCCCCTGTTGAGCAGGGTCCGAACTGGCACCTCGGCGAGGATTTCAGCCGCCAAATGGATCGGCCTCGGCGCAGGCATGCTGCTGGTCGTGGTCCTGGCTCAAGCGGTCGGGACATGGCGAACGCACCCGTACTATTTCAGCTATTACAACCCGCTGGCTGGCGGCAGCCGTAAAGCCCCCCAGGTGATGATGATCGGCTGGGGAGAGGGCTTGGACCAGGCAGCCCGGTATTTGAACGGCAAGCCAGATGCCGAGAAGCTGCGCGTGGCTTCCTGGTATCCAGACGGACCTTTTTCCTATATCTTCGCGGGGGAGACACTGCAGCGCGACCTTCCAGCCAGCCCGGAAGAGATGCAAAAATCCGATTATGTCGTCCTGTATGCCCACCAATGGCAGCGCCAGCTCCCCAGCCAGGAGTTTTTAGATTTCTTCGCAGCCCAAACCCCTGAGAAGGTCATCTATGTGGATGGCATTGAGTATGCCCGTATCTATCCTACCCATTAAATCCCGCTAAACCAGCCTTCTCTGAAAATCACCCCCGGACGCTTACATTTTAGGTTATAATTCAGCGACTGAATTTTGGAGTCGTCTATGGAAACACAACCTGATCCAACTCGCGAGCTCGTCCTGCTCGAACAAATCGAACGCGACCCAGACGTGACCCAGGCATCCCTGGCAGCCACACTGGGTGTTGCCGTCGGCACGGTCAACTGGCATATCAAACGCTTTGTCGCCAAAGGCTATGTTAAAGGTAAAACGCGCCCAGCGCCGCAAGCTGCGCTATATCATCACCCCGGAGGGGTTGGCATTTCGCGCCCGGCTGACGGTGAACTATATCGAAACATCGATGCACCTGTACAGGCGCACGCGCCTGCGTGTGCGCGAGCTGCTGGCAGATGTCAAAGAGGCCGGATACTGGCAGATCGTCATCGACGGAGAAGGCGATATCGCCGACATCTGCCGCCTGACCTGCCTGGAGGCGGCGGTCGACGTGGCTGCCAGCCCGGATGGGTCGGCTGCAAACCTGCCTGTTCTGGAAGTGCGCGGGATGAAGGTGCAGCTGCGCATGCCGGAGATGGCATGACCGGCACAAGTATATAAGGGAATGCTCCCATGAATACTGGCTTAAAAAAAACAACTCCCCTATCTCAGCCTTTTTGGGAGAACAAGCGCGTGATCGTTACCGGTGGTGCTGGTTTCTTGGGCTCTTTTGTAGTCGAGGGATTGAAAGCGCGCCGCGCCGCCAACGTGTTCGTGCCGCGTGTCGAACAATACGACCTGGTTCGTCCTGAAGACATCCAGCGCATGTTGGATGACGCCGGTGCCGCGGCCAGTAAGGGTGACCCGGAATCCAAACTCGAAACCGTCATCATCCACCTGGCAGCCCTGGCGGGGGGCATCGGCGCCAACCGGGAGCGACCGGCGGATTTCTTCTACATCAACCTGATGATGGGCGTGCAGCTGATGCACGAAGCCTGGCTGCGCAGGGTGAATAAATTCGTTGCCATTGGAACGATCTGCGCCTACCCTAAGTTCACCCCCATGCCATTCCGTGAGGAGAACCTGTGGGACGGCTACCCCGAAGAGACCAATGCCCCTTACGGGCTGGCAAAGAAGATGCTGCTTGTGCAGGCACAGGCTTACCGCGAGCAGTATGGCTTCAACGCCATTTACCTGCTGCCGGTCAACCTGTATGGACCAGGCGACAACTTCGACCTGCAGACCTCGCACGTCATCCCGGCCCTGATCCGCAAATTCATCGAGGCCCAGGAGCGCGGCGAATCTCAGGTAGTTTTATGGGGCGATGGCACCCCCACGCGCGAGTTCCTGTATGTCGAAGACGCAGCCGAGGGCATCCTGTTAGCCGCCGAGCGTTACGACGATAGCGAGCCGGTAAACCTTGGCTCTGGCATGGAGATCAGCATCCGTGAGCTGGCGGAGCTGATCGCCCGGCTGACCGGCTACGAAGGTGAGTTTGTGTGGGATACCAGCAAACCCAACGGGCAGCCGCGGCGAGCCCTGGATACCAGCCGCGCGGCACAGTATTTTGGCTTCCGCGCCCAGATGAGGTTCGAAGAAGGGCTGAAGCGCACCATCGAGTGGTACCGGAAAAATGGCTGACACAGCGATCACCCCCCGACCGCCGGAAGAAGTGGTCACCCTGCGCCCATCGCGCGGCTGGATTGCGCTGAACCTGGGCGACCTGTGGCGCTACCGGGAGTTGGCCTATTTCTTGACCTGGCGGGACGTCATCGTCCGCTACAAACAGACGCTGCTCGGAGCGGGCTGGGCAGTGCTCCAGCCGCTGTTCAACATGGTTGTGCTGAGTGTTATCTTTGGCGAGTTTGCCAAGATGCCCACCGGCGGCATCCCGCGCCCGATATTTACCTTCGCGGCCTTGCTTCCATGGGGTTTGTTCTCGAAGGCCCTATCCGACACCGGACGATCCATGCTCTCCAACCGCAGCATGATCACCAAGATCTACTTCCCCAGACTGATCATCCCCCTGGCATCTGTGCTGGGCGGGCTGGTCGATTTCTCGATCCAGTTTGTGATCCTGATCGGCATGATGTTCTATTATCAATTCGCACCGACAGCCGCAGTGATCACCCTGCCGCTCTTTATCCTCCTGGCACTGGTCACCGCTCTAGGGGTCGGTCTGTGGCTCTCCGCCCTGAACGTGCTCTACCGGGATGTCAACTACATCCTGCCATTCTTGACACAGCTGTGGCTGCTGATCACCCCGGTAGCTTATTCGGCTCAGGAAGTTGTGCCGGAACAATGGCAGCTGATCTATGCCCTGAACCCCATGGTAGGTGTCGTCGAAGGCTTCCGCTGGGCGTTGTTGGGCGCAGCACCGCCCCCCACTGGGACGCTGCTGGTCTCAGCCAGCATTTCTATTCTCATGCTGGTCACCGGCATGTACTACTTCCGCCGTATGGAGCGCACCTTTGCAGATCTGGTTTAGGTGCCGCACCGATCAAGGAATATAGCGAGAGCATCCAGTGAGCACAATTGCCATCAAGGTTGAAAACCTGGGAAAGCAGTACAGGATCGGCGGGGAGATCGACCGCTACCGCACGCTGCGCGATTCCATTGCAGACGCATTCAAGCTGCCTGCAAAACTGGTACGCGGGGAGCTGCGCACCAGGTCGAACAATACGATCTGGGCACTTGATGATGTCTCCTTCGAGGTCAAGAAGGGCGATGTACTCGGTGTGATCGGGCGCAATGGCGCCGGCAAGAGCACCCTGCTGAAGATCCTTTCACGTGTAACAGAGCCAAGTAAGGGATACGCCGAGATCCACGGGCGGGTGGGCTCTCTGCTGGAGGTCGGCACCGGCTTCCACCCCGAGCTCACCGGCAGAGAGAATATCTCCCTGAACGGCGCCATCCTGGGTATGAAGCGAGCCGAGATCGAGCGCAAGTTCGACGAGATCGTCGATTTCTCCGGGGTGGAGAAATTCATCGATACGCCAGTCAAACGCTATTCGAGCGGCATGTACCTGCGGCTGGCGTTCGCCGTCGCCGCCCACCTGGAACCTGAGATCCTGGTGGTGGACGAAGTTCTGGCAGTCGGCGATGCCGAATTCCAGCGCAAGTGCCTGGGCAAGATGAGCGATGTCGCCAGCCAGGGGCGCACGGTGCTCTTCGTCAGCCACAATATGTCCGCCATCTTACGCCTGACCCAGGAGACGATCATCCTTGAGAAGGGTCGCATGGTGATGCGCGCCCCCTCCCAGCAGGCGGTAGATTATTACCTGACCTCAGGTTTTGCCCAGACCGGAGAGCATTACTGGCAGCCGGACGAGATCTCCGTTGAAGCAGCCCCCTTCTGCCCAGTCGCCCTGCGCGTGCGCAACCAGGGCGGTCAGATCGTGGACACCGTCCGCTCTGTCGAACCGGCGACCATCGAGATCGAATATACCCTGGCAGAAGCTCTGAGCGGGCTGCGGGTGGGCATCTATCTGATGAGCACCCACGGCGAGCACATCTTCACCTCCTTCGACACCGATGACCGTGACCAGTACGAGCAGCACGGTGCACGACCTGCCGGGCGCTACATCAGCCGCTGCACCATCCCGGCTGATTTCTTGAACGAAGGGCGCTACGTGATCGGCATCAACGCCAGCACCTTCCGGGTGCGGCGCTATTTCCAGGACGAGTATGCCCTGGCTTTCACGGTGGATGCCTCCGGCGCGCCGGGCATGCAGTGGCTGGAGCCGCGTCTTGGGGCAGTCCGCCCGAGGCTGGAATGGCAGATCGCTCAACAGAGCTCCCTGGAAGGCCGCGACAGTGGAAGTGAGCAACATGCTCAGTAAAACCGCCGTCAAACGCATCCTGGGCGAGCTCCCACTTAGCGCCGAGCTGTACTGGCAGCTTCGCCAGAGCGGCAAGCCGATCAGCAAGAGCTTTTCCCTGCGGCGTACTGAAGCCTGGCTGCCCCAGTGGCGCGACCAGGCGGAGGCCGCCGCAGGAAGTTCCCCTCCCGGGAAAAAGGTGCTGATCTTTGCCACCTTGCGCTACTGGATCGAGCATGCCGTGCTGATGGGTCTGGCTTTGGGCGGCCTGGGCAACCAGGTCCGACTGGCATATTTGCCGTATGGCAACTGGCGTAAGCCGCTCAACCGCTTCGACCTGCGCCGGCAGGCGGCTTACAGCCAGGATGTCCTGGGACAAACTGGCCAGTTGTTAGAGTGTGTCTCGCTCATCGATGCCCGGGCGCGGTCGACACCGCACAAGCTGCCAGCCGATCTTCTCAAAGCCATCGAAACAGTATCCTGCCGGGATGTGCAGTACACGCTGCAGGTAGAAGAGGTCGAACTGGACAGCGAGCTGTACAATCTGCGTCTGGAGCGCAACCAGCAGGCTGCGGCAGCCACGCTCACGCTCCTGCAGGGCAGCCGCCCGGACGTGATCGTCACGCCCAACGGCAGCATCCTGGAATTTGGCGCCATCTACCAGGTGGCTCGCTACCTGGGCATCCCGGTAGTGACCTATGAATTCGGAGAGCAGCGCGGCCGCATCTGGCTGGCGCATAACGGCGAGGTGATGCGCCAGGAGACGGATGCTATGTGGCTGGCGCGCAAGCATGTCCCTCTCAGCAGCGACCAGGTCGAACAGGCACGCGCTTTGTTTAGCTCTCGCCAGCGGGCAGACCTGTGGGAAAATTTCTCACGCCGCTGGCAGGGTCTGCCCAGCCAGGGCGAGGAGCAGGTACGTACGGCGGTTGGTCTCGACGGCAGACCGGTGGTGCTGCTGGCAGCCAACGTGATCGGAGATAGCCTGACCCTCGGTCGGCAGATATTTACCGCCAGCATGACCGAATGGCTGCAGCGCACTGTGGTATATTTTTCGACCCGCCCAGACATCCAGCTCGTTGTGCGCATACACCCAGGAGAGCGCTATACTACCGGACCATCGGTGGCAGACGTAGTTCAGCAAGTGCTGCCAGAACCGCCGGAACACATCCACCTGGTGGCAGCTGACGATCCCATCAACACCTATGATTTGGTCGATATCGCCAATTACGGACTGGTATACACCACCACGGTCGGCATGGAGATGGCGATGAGCGGGGTGCCTGTTGCCGTCGCCGGGCAGACCCACTACCGCGGCAGGGGCTTTACGCACGACCCACAAACCTGGCAGGAGTATGAAGCACTGCTCTCCAGCAGTGCTGAACAGTCGGGTTTGGCTGCGCGATCAGGTTGACCAGGCCTGGAATTACGCATACCGCTTCTTCTTCGAATACCCCCAGCCGTTCCCCTGGCACCTGCTGCATTTCTGGGATGAGTTGCAGGAATGGCCGGTTGGGCGTGTGCTAGATGATGAGGGGCAGGCAGCATTCTGGGATACTTTTCGATATCTGACAGGCGACCCGATCGACTGGGATGCAGTAGAGCAAAGAACATCATGACGATGAGCAGCCAGACAGATATCAAGCAGCAGGTGCGCGAATTCTACGACCAGGTAGGCTGGCAGGAGGTCGGTGAAGGTCTGTACCAGAATGCGCATTACGAGGACCTGCGCCCGGTCACGCGCCAGTACATCCACCGCTGCCACCTGCGTCTCCTGCGGCACCTGAAGCCATCCGGGCGCTATTTCCTGGACGCCGGGTCCGGGCCGATCCAATACCCAGAGTACCTGGCGTATTCGCAGGGCTACCGGTACCGGGTATGTGCCGATATCTCGATCACCGCATTGCAGGAAGCGCGCACTCGCATCGGGGAGCATGGGCTGTTTGTGGTTGCCGATATCGCCAACCTGCCATTCAAGGAGCGGGTTTTCGAGGGGGTGGTCTCGCTGCACACCATCCATCACCTGCCGGAGGACGAGCACCTGCAGGCCTACCAGGAGCTATACCGCCTGCTCGCCGAGGACTGTAGGGCTGTGGTAGTGAACGGCTGGCCTTCCAGCCGCATGATGAGCGCCTTCGAGCCGTTGATGCGCCTGAGCCGCCGCCTGCGTTCGGCTGCCGGACGGCTGCGGGGTGGGCCGCGCCCGGAGCGCAAGCCCGGCAAAGCTAAAAGCGATCGGGGCAGCGCTCAGAAAGGCACCTTTACCAGCCGCCACGATTACGATTGGGTTCAGTCTGTGGTAAGGGCCGAGATGCCACTCGAGATCCTGGTCTGGCGCAGCGTGAGTGTGCGCTTCCTGCGTACGCTGGTCCACTCCTGGCTGGGTGGGCGCTACTGGCTGCGCCTGCTCTATTGGCTGGAGGAGCGCTATCCGCGTTATTTCGGAGAGGTCGGGCAGTATCCGTTAATTGTGATAGGGATTCCTCGCCACAAAGAACGCGGCTCGGAATGACATAGAGTAGTTATAGGATTAATATGGACTGGAGCAAACAAGTCATCCTGGTGACCGGCGGGACCGGTTCGTTTGGTAAGAAATTCGTCGAGATCATGCTGCGCGAGTACTCGCCGGCTAAGCTGATCGTTTACAGCCGTGATGAGCTCAAGCAGCACGAAATGCGCGGAGGCGGTTTCAACCAACCCAACCTACGCTACTTCATCGGCGATGTGCGCGACCTCGACCGCTTGCGGCGCGCTATGCACGGAGTGGACATGGTCATCCACGCCGCAGCGTTGAAGCAGGTGCCGGCCTGCGAGTACAATCCCATGGAAGCGATCAAGACCAATATCCTGGGCAGCAGCAACGTCGTCGAGGCGGCACTGGATATGTCCGTCCCGAAGGTTATGGCGCTGAGCACCGACAAAGCCGTCAACCCGGTCAACCTGTACGGCACCACCAAACTGGCAGCGGAGAAGCTCCTGGTGCAGAGCAATGCCTACGCAGCCGGCACGGTGACCCGTTTCAGCTGCGTGCGCTACGGGAACGTCGTCGGGAGCCGCGGCAGCGTGATACCGATCTTCATACGCCAGCGACACGACGGCAAGCTGACCATCACCGACCGGCGTATGACTCGCTTCTGGCTCACTCTAGAACAGAGCGTGCGCTTTGTGATCCGTAGTACGGAGCAGATGCTCGGCGGCGAAGTATTTGTGCCCAAGATCCCCAGCATGAGGATCACCGACCTGGCAAATGCCATCGCTCCCCAGGCAGAGATCGAGGACATCGGCATCCGTCCCGGAGAGAAGCTGCACGAGGTGCTCATCCATGATGATGAAGCCCGCACGACCATCGAGACCGAAGATATGTACGTCGTCCAGCCCACAACGGAATTGTGGTTTGGGCATGAATGGCAGGAAAGGGGAACTTCGCTGCCGGATGGTTTCCGCTACGCCAGCGATACCAACCCCGAATGGCTGACGATCGACCAGATCCGTGAAATGATCGCACCTTTCGAGATGAATGAAGGAGGCTGGACCGGCGATGAGTGAAGCGCCCAAAGGTCAGGAGTGAAACACTTCTCGATTTCACGGCTGACCTTTGGCGGACCAACACCATCATGCGCATCCTTATCACCGGAGCCAGCGGTCTTCTTGGGCTGAACCTGGCCCTGGAGACTGCAGCGGAGCACGAAGTATTTGGAACAGCCAAGGACCACCTGCTAAACACCAGCGCCTTCACGGTGCTGCAGAGCGATCTGCTCGCCCCGGGGGCAGTGGAAAGGGTGCTCGACCATGCCCAACCCGACTGGGTGATCCACTGTGCAGCGCTGGCAAACGTCGATGCCTGCGAGAGCGACCCGGTCCTGGCACAACAATCGAATAGCGATCTACCCGCCCGACTGGCTGCTTATGTCGCCAGGGGCGGAGCGCGCCTGGTGCACATCTCAACCGATGCAGTCTTCGATGGAAAGCGCGGCGGCTACACCGAGGAGGATGCGCCCAACCCGCTGGGTGTGTATGCCCGCACCAAGCTGGATGGCGAGCGCCGCGTTGCCGAGGCCAATCCGGAGGCAATCATCGCTCGCGTCAACCTGTTCGGATGGAGCATGAGCGGCAGGCGCAGCCTGGGGGAGTTCTTTGTCAGCAATCTGCGAGCCGGTAAGCAGGTGATGGGGTTTACAGACGTCTACTTCTGCCCGCTGCTGGCGACCGATCTGGCAGCCATCCTGGTCAGGATGCTGGAGCTAGAATTGACCGGACTATACCTCGTGGTCAGCCGTGAGTGCCTCAGTAAGTACGATTTCGGCATGCGGGTAGCCCACAAGTTCGACCTGGATGCATCTCTGATCACCCCTGTTTCGGTAGAACAGAGCGGTCTGGTCGCCGTCCGTTCTCCCAACCTGACGCTGCGAACGGACAAACTGGCCCGCGCTCTGGGAGAGCAGCCGCCAGATTTAGATGAAGGCTTGGAGCGTTTCCACCGGCAGTACCTGGACGGCTACCCGCAGCGCCTACGGCACATGGCAGCCAATTGACCCGACCCAAAAAGGTGAGCGAACATGGAAATCCAAATCGGCCCACACACAATCGGCGAAAACCACCCCACCTATTTCATCGCTGACATTTCCGCCAACCACGACGGTGAGCTCGAACGCGCCATCACGCTCATCCGCCTGGCGAAAGATGCCGGCGCGGACGCGGCTAAGTTCCAGAACTTCCGCGCCCCGCAGATCGTCTCGGATTACGGCTTCAAGAGCCTGGGGGGACAGCTCTCCCACCAGTCCAGCTGGAAAAAGTCCGTTTTCCAGGTGTACGCGGATGCCTCAATCCCATTCGATTGGACGCCGGTCTTGAAGGAAGAATGTGCGAAAGTGGGTATCGATTATTTTTCGTCTCCGTATGATTTCGAGGCCGTCGACATGCTCGACTCGCACGTCCCGGCGCATAAGATCGGCTCGGGGGATATCACCTGGCTGGAGATGTTGGAGCATATCGCCGGTAAGGGCAAACCGGTCATCCTTGCCAGCGGCGCTTCCGACATTGGCGAGGTGCAGCGCGCCGTTCACACTATCCTGGGGATTAACCCGCAGCTCGTGCTGATGCAGTGCAACACCAACTACACCGCCAGCCTGGAGAACTTCGACCACATCCACCTGCGGGTGCTGGACACCTACCGTGCGATCTTCCCAGATTTGATCCTGGGCCTCTCCGACCACACACCCGGTCACGCCACAGTGCTGGGAGCCGTGGCGCTGGGAGCGCGGGTGATCGAGAAGCACTTCACCGACGACAACAGCCGCATTGGTCCAGACCACCCATTCTCGATGACGCCTGCTACCTGGCGCGATATGGTCGACCGCACGCGTGAGCTGGAGCGTGCCCTGGGCTCTCCGGACAAGCGCGTCTGCGACAACGAGGGGCAGACCGTGATCGTCCAGCGCCGCTGCCTGCGCGCCGCCCGGGACATCCAGTCCGGCGAATCCATCACCCGCGAGATGATCGTCGTGCTGCGCCCCGCCACCCCGGGCGCGATACTGCCCTACGAGATCGAAGCGGTTATCGGGACGACGGCGATCAGGGAGATTCCGGAAGGGCGGGAGATTAGTTGGGGGGACGTTGCGAACACATAAGTGTCATGTGTTCCAGTGTCAAGTGTCAGGTGTTCCGGTATCAAGTGATCTGATGCCAGGTAATATACCTGTAATACCAATTTGGTGATCGTTCATGCCCCTAATTACACGCTTTGAAGATATCTTAGCCTGGTAAGAGGGACGCAAACTGACGCGGCAGATATACAATTTGACACAAATGAAGAAATATTCCAGGAACAATATGATCAAGCCGTCAAAACCAAAGCATTGATCGGTGGTCTAAAACACTCTCTTCGTAATAAGAAATCGGCCTGACACCTGGCAACCTGGCACTTGACACCTGACACCGGGCAACTTGACACTTGACACGCATTTTGTATTTCACCCGCGACTACACCACCCACGACCATCGCTTTCTCTCCGCACTGGCGAGGACCAATCACAGGGTGTTCTTCTTGCAGTTGGAGCGGCGCGGGCATGCCCTGGATGACCGCCCGATACCCGCCGAGATCGAGCAGGTGCGCTGGATAGGCGGCATGCGCCCTGCCACATGGCAGGATGGACCGCCTCTGCTCTTCGACCTGCGGCGGGTGATCGGCGAGGTCCAACCCGATCTCGTGCAGGCCGGCCCGCTGCAGCGCTCAGCGTTCCTGGCTGCATTGACCGGTTTCAAACCGCTGATAAGTATGTCCTGGGGATACGATCTGATCCACGACGCCGGAAGGAACGCACTCTGGGCATGGGCGACGCGCTATACACTGAGGCGCAGCGCAGTGATGGTCGGCGACTCGGCTATCATCCGCAAGCTGGCTATCGAGTACGGCATGCCGGACGAGCGCATCGTGACCTTCCCCTGGGGTGCGGATCTGGAGCGCTATACACCCGGACCCGAGCCGGGGAGCAAAGCGACATTCACCCTGCTTTCCACGCGTGGCTGGGAGCCGATCTACGGCGTCGATGTGATCGCCAGAGCCTTCGTGCAAGCCTCCCGCCAGTGCCCGGAGCTGCGCCTGGTGATGCTCGGCAGCGGTTCGCAGGCGGCCGAGCTGCGCCGTATCCTCCAGCAGGACGGCGTGCACGAGCAGGTGCTCTTCCCGGGTCAGGTCAGCCAGGCTGACCTGCCGCGCTACTACCGCTCCAGCGACCTTTACCTCAGCGCCTCCCACAGCGATGGGACATCTATCTCGCTACTGGAGGCGATGGCCTGCGGCAGACCCGCCATCGTATCCGACATCCCCGGCAACCGCGAATGGGTCCAGCCGGGCGTGAACGGCTGGTTGTTCCCGGATGGCTCCGCCGACGCCCTGGCAGATGCAATCCTGAACGCTGCCAGCCAGCGCGCTCAGCTGCCTGCAATGGGTCGCTCCGCCCGCCGCATCGCCGAAGAACGCGCCAACTGGGAAGACAACTTCCAGCACATGCTGCAAGCTTACGACATGGCTTTCTCTGCCCGCCAGTAACCACTTATGAGACCCAGAACGATCGCCATCATCCAGGCCCGTATGGCCTCCTCCCGGCTGCCCGACAAGGTGCTGCTGGACATCGGGGGCAAGCCCATGCTCGCCTGGGTGGTCGAGCGCACCCGCCGTGCGAAAAGCCTGGCCGAGGTAGTCGTTGCCACTACCACCGACCCATCTGATGATGCTATCCAGGCGCTGTGCCAGGAACGCGGCTACCCAGTTTGCCGCGGCAGCGCCTTCGATGTGCTCGACCGCTATTACCAGGCTGCCCGGCTGCATCTGTCGGATATCGTGGTGCGCATCACCGCCGACTGCCCCCTGATCGATCCGGGCTTGATCGATGAAGCCGTGGGCGTCTTCACCAGCTCCGAGGGAAGCGAAACCCGAGCATCAAGCCCTAATTCGCAACTCCTAACTCCTAATTCACAATTCCTAACTCCTAATTCGCAATTCCCCTACGACTTCGTCGCCAACCGCCTGCCACCCCCCTGGGGACGCACCTACCCGGTCGGGCTGGATATCGAGGTGTGTTCCTTTGACGGGTTGGAGCTGGCCTGGCGGGAGGCCGACCAGCCCCACCAGCGCGAGCATGTGATGCCCTTCTTCTATGAACAGCCCAAGCGCTTCCGCATCCGCCTGCTGAATTACGAAATCGATTACGGCGACCTGCGCTGGACGGTGGACACTGCTCATGACCTGGAACTGCTGAGATCGATCGCGGCCCATTTCGGCGGATGGGACGATTTCACCTGGCTGGAAGTGCTGGAGTTAGTGAAGGATAACCCGGACCTGGCACAGATCAATGCACTCGTCCAGCCCAAAGACTACCGTGCATTCGATGAGAGGAACCAGGCCGGTGGGTAAGCCAATGCTGATGGACGCAGTCACACCGGATATCAAGATCCATCCTGCGCTTAAGGTTATAGCCTGGATATGCCTCTGGCTGCTGGTGGGTGCGGTCTTCGCGCTGGCTTACACCCAGTCCCCACTCTACGAAGGCAACCAGAACACCAAGTTCCTGCACGGGTTGGCGCAGGCCGGCAGAGGCTACTTAGAGGGCGACTGGCTGGCAAACACGGTCGACCCGCTGCCGGTCTTCAGCGCGCTGGTATACATCTCTGCCCTGGTAAATGAGAACCTGTTTTACCTGTACTATGCTGTTATCCTGGGTATATATATATTCAGCATCATGAGCATCCTGGCGGTGGTCTATCGAGGCAAGTGGACGCTGACCAAAGCGGTGGCGTTTTTCGCCCTGTTCTTTCTCGCCCATGCCCGCTGGGCGATCGTGCGCATCGAGAAGAAGTACGATTTCAACATCGAGTTCCTTCACAGTGGTGTAGCCGGGCAGTACCTGCTGGGGATCGAGTTTCAGAACAGCGTGTTCGGCGTCCTGCTGCTGCTCTCGATCTTCGCTTTCTTGAAGAGGAGATACTACCTGGCGGCTTTCCTGGTCGGCGTGACTGCGCTGTTCCACTCCGCTTACCTGATGAGCGGGGCGCTGATCACCATTGCTTACCTGCTGACCATATTCTCGGATAACCTGAAAGCAGCCCAGGCGTTCAATCCCTACTCCATTCAAAAGGTATGGCGGGCTGCCCGAGAGCCGCTTTTTTTAGGACTCTTCACCTTGCTGTTCACGCTGCCGGTGCTGTGGCACAACCAGACCGCATTAAGCGCCACGTCGCCGGAAGCATCACAGGCGGCGCTGGACATCATCGTTCACCAGCGCATCCCGCACCATGCCGTCCCGGCAGCGTTTTGGAATACCACCGCTAACCTCCAGATGGCAATTATGGTGGTTGGGTTGATCCTGTCATATCGCCACCGGCGCCTATTCTATATCATGCTATCGCTGTTCAGCGGAGGCCTGCTGCTCAGCCTGCTCCAGGTGATCACCGGCAGCGATAGCCTGGCGTTGATGGCTCCCTGGCGCGTTTCGGTCCTGCTGTTACCGCTCTCGACTGCCCTGATCATCGCCTTCATCGTGTCGGGTGTGATCGATCTTTTTAGTATGAACGACCCGAGATTCCTGATGCTCTTCCTGCCGCTGGGGCTCTACGTGGTGTTCATCAATGTCGGCGGTGGACTAAATCTGCAGGATATGTACGGCTCCGGTCGCAGGGAGCGCCGCCTGGTGCAGATGATGGATATTGTCCGCGAGAACAAACAGCCCGGTGACCTGTATATGATCCCGCCTACGGACAATTATTTCGACGACTTCCGCCTGTATACCGGAGCGCCTACCTTTATCAATTGGAAATCTCACCCGTATAAAGATGTGGAAGTGCTCGAATGGTACGACCGCGTGCTGCGTACCGACGAGTTTTATAAATCGGGGGGAGCCGAGAAATGCTCGCAGCTGCAGGCGCTGGTCGATGAGTACGCCATCACGCATGTGGTCTTCAAGAGCAAAGAAATCCCGCTTGCCTGCGATTTCGCCGAGGAGATCGTACGCATCGAGAACTTCGTGATCTACGCCGTCCAAGCGCAATGAGCATCGAGGTGATGAACTGTCCACTGTGTGGGGACACTGGGCGCAGCCTCCTGGACCGGCGCAGCTTCCGGGGACGTCCAGTCGCGAACCAGCTCTGTGCTGCCTGTGGTCTGGTGTACCAGTCGCCGCGCATGCCGGACGATGAGCTAGAGAGCTTTTACGAAGAAGAATACCGCCGGCTTTACCAGGGCAGCGCCGGCCCGGGATCGAAGGACCTGGCTGTCCAGCGTCTGCGCGCCGATTCACTCTTTAACTTCATACAGGACGAAATCCCAGAAGTCCGGCGCCATCTGGATATCGGCAGCTCGGCGGGACTACTGATGCAGCGTCTGGTACGCGGCTACGACTGCCGGTCCGTAGGGCTGGAGCCCGGCGATGCGTACCGCAGCTACGCCCGTGACCAGGGTCTAACGGTCTTCTCCTCGCTGGATGAGATCGAAGCTGCCGGGCTGCCGGAATTCGACCTGGTCAGCATAGCGCACGTGCTGGAGCATCTCCCCAACCCGGTCCAATATCTGGTTGACCTCAGAAAGAGCTTGCTGGCTTCTGACGGATGGCTGCTGGTCGAAGTGCCCAACCTGTACGCCCACGACTGCTTCGAGGTCGCCCACCTGGTATCGTACAGCCCGCACACGCTGGCACAAACCCTTGAAATAAGCGGTTTCGAAGTGCTGAGCTTAGAGCAGCATGGCCGGCCGCGCTCCAATCTCATCCCACTCTACCTGACGGCACTGGCACGACCGGCTTCGTCCTCCAAGGAAGACGACCTAGCGGGAAGCGCGTTACCTGCAGCAGAGAAGGGCGTGCAGCGCAAGCGAAAATGGGGGCTTTTCCACCGCCGCCTGGTGACGCGCCTGTTCCCGCGCCAGGCATGGCTCCCTATTCCCAACTCCTAATTCGCCCCACTCGCAATTCTTAATTCAACCGTATTCGCAATTCCTAACTCGCCTCTCCAAATTCCTAATTCGCATTTCCTGACTCGCTCCTCCCATGATCACCATCTTCACCGCCCCTAAGGCATTCACCGACCCGCATATCGACACTATCCAGCGCAATGCCATCCTGTCCTGGCTGCACCTGGGCGAGCAGGTGAACGTGCTGCTGGTGGGTGATGAGCAGGGCATGGCAGAGGTCGCTTCAGAATATGGGGTTCCGCAGCTGGCAGATGTGCGCCGCAATGAAACGGGCACCCCACTGGTCAGCTCGATCTTCGAGCTGGCGCGCGATGCCAGCTCAACCGACCTGCTGGCATATATCAATACGGACGTGATGCTTCTGCCGGCATTCGTTGAGTCGCTGTACCAGGTGGCAGGGCAGGTAAATGAGTTCCTGCTCATCGGTCAGCGTTGGGATCTGGATGTGCGCCAGGTATTGGATTTTTCTAATGGCTGGGACGGGAGCCTGCTGGCAGACGTCCAAGACCGCGGCCGCCTGCACCTGCCTGCCGGGAGCGATTACTTTGCCTTCCCCCGTGCATTGTTCAGTGATATGCCCGATTTCGCCATCGGCCGTGCCGGTTGGGACAACTGGATGATCTACCACGCCCGCCAGCAGGGTTATGCCGTGGTGGACGGCACGCCCTCAATCATCGCCATCCACCAGGACCACGACTACAACCACCTCCCGGGTGGCAAGCCTCATTATGAGCTGCCTGAATCGCGGCAGAACGAAGCCCTGGCAGGTGGAGCCGCCAACCTGTATATGGTGCTGGACAGCGACAAGCAGCTGGTCAACGGTAAAGTGCAGCGACCCAGTCCTTCCTGGGTGCGCACGCTGCGCTATATCGAGACCCGCCTGACCCCGCCGGATGGGCAGCGGCAAGGGGTGCGCTGGTCATTGGCCCGCCAGGCGCGTCGCGCCCGCCGCCGTCTGACCGGGTCCTTACAGTAGGCCGCAATGCGCGTCGGACAAAACCCGGCTAAATCGATCGACTCCGTGCCCCAGCCTGCCGATGTTACGGTGGCTGTCGTAACCTATATCCCCTTCATGAGCGGGTACTACGCCCAGAGCCTGGATGTGCTGAAGGTCTGCTTGGAGAGCATCTGGGAGAACACCGGCGCGGCCTACGATCTGCTAGTATTCGACAACGCCAGCTGCCCTGAAGTTACGGATTATCTGGGCGATCTGCAGCGACAGGAGCGCATCCAATACCTGGTGCTCTCGGACAAGAACGTCGGCAAGGGTGGGGCGTGGAATTTCATCTTCCAGGCTGCTCCTGGTGAGGTTGTCGCTTACACAGACAGCGACGTACGCTTCTACCCCGGCTGGCTGACCGAGAGCCTGGCGATCCTGGATGCCTACCCGCAGGCAGGCATGGTCACCGCCCGCCCCATGCGCACGCCGGAGGCTTTCTACACTGCCACCCTGGACTGGGCGCGCAGCCAGCCGGATGTCCCCCTGGAGAACGGGCAGTATATCCCCTGGAATACGTACCTGCAGCACGTGCTCAGCTTGGGCACCTCAGAGCAGCAGGCACGCGAGTGGTACGAGTCGCGCTCGGATTGGCGCCTGACCCGCCAGGGAGTCCAGGCACTGGTCGGCGCAGCCCATTTCCAGTTCACTGCCCGTAAAGCCAACCTGGTGCAGTTCCTGCCTTTCAAGATGGACCGACCCATGGGTCAGGTGCGCTCGCTGGACGAGCAGATCAACCAGGCCGGTCTGCTGCGCCTGACCACATGTGAAGCGCTGGTCACCCACATGGGCAACCAGGTGCCGGCCGACGCGGGAGGCAGACCCGCCGCGGCTCCATCGCGAGCCAACCGTCTGGCGGATATCCCATTGATTCGCAAGCCTCTGCTGCGCCTTTACGACGCAATTTTCAGACTCTATTTCCAATGAGAACCGGTAAGAACCCCGCCAAAGACGGATTACCCGCCTATACTCCCCACCGGCTGGGGGTGGCGCTGATCGTCTACATCCCTTTCACCGAGGGGTATTTCGAAAATTCCATCGAGATCTTCCGCTACCAGCTGGACAGCCTACGGGCGGCGACCGGCGAGCCTTTCGACCTGCTGGTGTTCGATAATGGCAGCTGTCCGCAGGTAGTATCTGCGCTCGAAGGGTTATATAACCAACGCCAGATTGACTGGCTGATCCTGTCTGCCCACAACATGGGCAAAGCTGGGGCGTGGAATTGGATCTTCGCCAGCATGCCCAACGAGCTGATCTGCTACGCCGATTCGGATGTGCTTTTCCGCCCGGGCTGGCTGGAAGCCAGCCTGCAGGTGCTGGGTGCCTTTCCGAAAGCGGGCATGGTCGGCGCCCAGCCGAACTTCTATGATGTCATGGACGGCAAGGGCAGCGCCCACCTGAGGCTGCAGGGAGATAGCTCCTACACTTTTGGCGATTACCGGCCTGATAAAGATACGGTCGATGAGTACTGCCTCGGCATCGGTGCCAGTGAAGAGCTGGTCGCACAGTTCCACAGCAGGCCGCTGCCTGCCATCACCGAGCAGCAGTCAAAAGTCCAGGCAGTGATCGGAGCTTCGCACATGCAGTTCCTGATCCCACGAGAGGTGGCTCGCCGGGTGGTGCCGCTGCCCGCCACCAAGGGTCTGCTGCGCAAGGAGACCATGTCGATCGATTACAAGATCGATGAGCTCGGCTATCTGCACCTTTCCACGACAAAGTCGTACGTGTTCCACATGGGTAATATGGTCAACGAGCGCCTGCGCGATGAAGTGAAGCGCATCGCGGGCATCACCGAGAATGCCGCTCCCGCACGCCAAAAGAAAGTTACTAAGCCTTCCACTGTCCAGCGCACGCTGACCCGGCTGGCGAAGCGCCCGCGCTTCAACCGGCTCTTCCTGCGTCTCTACAACCTGCTCTTCCGGGTACTGTACAGCGAGGCGCTGGAGAAATGAAGGCTGCCCTGCTTGAAGTAATCGAATGCGACCGCTGTCATGGTACGCTGGTCGCAGGAGCCCAGGGGCTGACCTGCCAGTCTTGCAGCCGGGTGATCCCGCTGCAGGACGGCATACTGCTGTTCACCGTGCCGCCTGCCGGTCTGCGACCATCACAGAAGCTGGTGCGCGGTCCGAACGTCGGCACCCCCTGGCGGCAGGCCAACTGGCGTTTCCTGGGGCAGCAGGTCGGGGCGCTCGATCCCCAGGCAGTCATCCTAGACGTAGGCGCCGGGCGAGGCGATTTTGTTGAACTGTTCACCGGTCACAGCAATTACCTGGCGCTGGATATCTTCCCCTACCCGGAGGTGGATATCGTCTGCGACTTGACCCAGGCGAACCCTTTCCGGGCAGAGAGACTGGATGCCATCCTGCTGATGAACGTGCTGGAGCACGTGTACGATGCGCACGCCCTGCTGGCCTCGCTGGCAGAGATGCTGAAGCCCGGCGGCAAATTGGTCGTCGCCATCCCCTTCCTGGTCAAGATGCACCAGGTGCCGGTCGACTTCGCCCGCTACACCCAATTCGCCCTGCAGCGCTTCGCACCCGACCACGGTCTCGAACTCGACCACCTGGAAGGCTTCTATGACCCGGTCTCGGTGCTCACGGAGGGCATCGGCAACCTGAAGAACGCCGTGCTGCCGGAAATGCGCGGTGCCCGCCATTACTCTGGGCGCGCCATCGCCTGGGGGCTGCAAGCCGGCGCCGGCGCCCTGCGCAGCCTGCTCGGTCCCGGTGAGGTCAAAAACCCAGATATCTCCCGCAGCCTGGCTCCAACCGGCTATCACCTGGTTTACAGAAAATCAATTTAATCCCCCTTATCCGTCAAATCCGTGTCCCAATAATGCCCGCCCAACGTATTTTCATCGTCGCTGACCACGGTCTGGCAGCTTTCTACTTCTTACAAAGTGATATCGTCTCCAACCTGCTGGACGCCGGGCTGGAGGTGGTCGTGCTCACCGAGGACAACACCCGAGATGCGATCGCAGAGCGCTTCAGCCAGCCAGGGCTGACCGTCGAAGGTTTGCGCCTGGACCAGGTGCAGGAGTACACCAAAATGGTTTCACCGACCGTGCAGTGGTGGCTGGACTTCCTGCGCCGCGCCGGTGCAGCCGGCAGGATCAACCTTGCGGTGGTCGACAGCTATATCCAGCAAGTGAAGAGTGAAGCGCATGCCCGCCGCCGCCAGCTCTTCCCTGTGATGGAAGCCGCTGCCCGCTTGATGCGCCGCTCCTACCCGCTGCGCCGTGCGTTGGTGGTCTACCAATCACGATTCACACCGGCCATATATGCCGATTTGTTCGAGAAATACCAACCTGCCCTGGTGATCGCCGGGTCGCCGGGCTTCCGCCAGGACCGCTTCATCCTGCGCGAAGCCGCTGCCCGAAATGTACCGACTGCCGCAGCCATTATCAGCTGGGACAGCTCCAGCAGCTACGGCTTGCCCGGCGCGCAGGTGGACTGGATTACCTGCTGGTCGGAGATCCAGAAGCAAGAGCTGGTCGGCGGCGCTGACTGGCTCCCGGAGCGGGTCAACGTCGGCGGCATGCCGCCTTACGATAACTACGTGTGCAAGGAGTGGGTGCTGCCCCGCCAGGATTACTTCCGCCAGCACGAGTTGGACCCTGACCGTGCCTTGCTGTCCTATGCCAGCAGCTTCGTCAGCTGGTCGCCCAATATTCAAAATGTGGAGGCGCTGGCGAACCTGGTGGTCTCCGGCAGGCTGTCCAGACCGGCGCAGCTCCTGGTGCGGCTGCACCCGATCCATATGAGCGGGCATTATGTGGCTGAGGCTGACCGCATCCGCCAGCTGGCTGCCGAAAACCCACACATCCACGTTGTCGAGCCGGTGCCGCTGGGGTCGCTGGGTCACTATTCCGGCGAGGACGTGACCGAGCGCACTTCGATGATGGCGCACTCGGACATCTTCCTGACCGTGTACTCGACCATGTGCGTGGAGGCGGCTTTCCAGGCGCGACCGACGGTCAGCGTGTGCATCGATTCGCAGGACGGCTACGCGGGGAAGTACTGGGTGCCCATGTCGCAGATCGGGGTCTGGCCCACCCATTCCCGCTTCCGCACTTCTGGCGCCGGCAAGGTGGCGCTGGACGAGGACCAGCTTTGTGATGCCATCAACGCATATCTGCAAGACATGCAAGCTGACCTGGAAGCCCAGCGCCGCTTCCTGGAGCAGGAGTGCACCTACACCGACGCCAGCGCCAGCAAGCGCACGGCTGACTTTTTCCTCTCGCTGCTAAACAAACCAGGGTGATTCTAACCACCAAGACACCAAGGCACTAAGAGTAATGAGTTTCCTCCCTGTATCTGCAGAAGATGATCGCATTGGGAATTTAATTGTCGATGCTGCTTTTGCTGTGCACCATAACCTTGGGCCGGGTTTACTTGAAAGTATCAAAGTATCTACGAAGAATGCTTCTGTCATGAGTTGGGTAATCGCGGTATATCTTTTCAGAAACAAGTAACCATTCCGGTGATCTATGACGGGTTACGGTTTGATCAGGGTTTTCGTGTGGATGTGCTTGTAAACAACCTGGTTATATGCGAGCTTAAAGCGGTCGAAAGGATTAAGCCCTTACACACTGCTCAGCTCATGACTTATCTGAAGCTATCGAATAAACGGTTAGGGTATTTAATCAATTTCAATGTTGCATTGATAAAACACGGTATCAAGCGATATGTTATATAAACTTGGTTCTTCTTGGTGTCTTGGTGGTTAATTAGTGTCTGAAAATATTATCCAGAGATTGAAGCTTGCTGTTATCGTATTTCAAAAAGGTGGCGTCAAACAGAATGGTCACCGAGAAATACCTGTCATTACCACTGAAGAGGTGCAGGAGATCAAGGCCTTCTTCCCGCTGGATAAGTTTTTCATCTTCGGGCATGCCCGCTCGGGGACGACTCTTCTCACCCGCCTGATGCGCGTTCACCCGCAAGTGCACTGCAACTACCAGGGGCACTTCTTCACCCGCCCTCCGCTGCTCGAATCGCTGGTCGCTGACGAGTCCACCGGCATGTGGCTAGCGCGGCGCAGCAACCGCTGGAACCAGGGTCGCGACCTCTCACCGCTCGTGTTGAGGGCAGCTGCAGAATTCATCATGGAGCGCGATGCCCGTTCGGCGGGCAAATCCGCACCGGGCTGCGTGGTGGGTGATAAAAGCCCCAACAGCCTGCTGGATGGCGAGGCAGTGCACAAGCTGGTCAAAGTCTTCCCCGAAGCACGCCTGATCTTCATCGTGCGCGATGGGCGTGATGCAGCGGTCTCGCACCGCTTCCAGGCGTTCATCGACCGCGAGCAGCACCTCTCACCGGAAGACCGCCGAATCCGCCAGAGCTTTGCAGACGATCCGTCGCCCTTCCTGACTGGGCAGCGCTCGATCTTCACCGAGAAAGGCTTGCGCCAAGCAGCCCAAGGATGGAGCCACAACCTCCTCGACACCGACCAGGCTGCTCGCCAGCTTCTCGGTGAGCGCTACCTCCACCTTCGATACGAAGACCTGCTGGCGCAGCCCTGGGAGCAGATGGGCAGGCTGTGGTCCTTCCTGGGAGTCGATGTCATGACCGGCGAGCTGAGACAGGCGCTGGAGGCCGAGCTGGAGCGCAACCCAGACGCCGATTGGCAGCAGGAGAAAGCTGCCGAGATCGCCGGCTCGCTAAACAAAGGCCAGCGCGGCACCTGGCGCGAGCTGTTTACGCCACAAGACCGGCAGATATTCAAGAAGGCTGCCGGCGAGATCCTGGTCGAATGGGGCTACGAGGCAGATCTGAACTGGTGAGGGACAGCGTGATATGAAATTCCTGATCGCCGGTCTGGGCTCGATCGGACGCCGCCACCTGCGCAATCTGAAGACGCTGGGCGAGAGCGATGTCCTGCTCTACCGGTCGCACCGCTCAACATTACCTGACGATGAGCTGTTGGGCTGCTCGGTAGAGACCGACCTGCAGGCTGCCCTGGCCTGGAGGCCGAACGCGGTCATCGTCTCCAACCCGACCGCCATGCACCTGAACGTCGCCATCCCGGCTGCCGCAGCCGGCTGCCACCTGCTGGTCGAGAAACCGCTCTCGCATTCGATGGAGCGGGTCGGCGAGCTGGCAGCTGCCCTGGAGCGTGGTGGAGGGCAGGTGCTTGTGGGCTACCAGTTCCGCTTCCACCCGGGGCTGCGAAAAATCGCTGCCCTGTTAGGCGAGGGTGCCATCGGGCGGGTCCTCTCGCTGCGCGCCCATTGGGGCGAGTACCTGCCTGGGTGGCATCCCTGGGAAGATTACCGCCGTGGATACAGCGCCCTCAGCGAGCTGGGCGGTGGCGTTATCCTGACCTTATCCCACCCGCTGGATTACCTGCGCTGGCTTATTGGAGAGGTGGAAGCAGTATGGGCTTATACCGGACACAACAGCGACCTGGGGCTGGATGTGGAGGATACCGCCGAGATCGGATTGAAGTTTGCGGGTGGTGCCCTGGGCAGCGTGCATCTGGATTATAATCAGCGCCCGGCAGCCCACCGCCTGGAGATCACCGGAGCCTGCGGCAGCCTGCTGTGGGATAACTCGGATGGTATAGTGCGCGTTTACCGGGCAGCGCCAGATGGTCCAGGACAACCGCCGTGGGAGGTGTACCCCGCGCCGGATGGTTTCGAGCGCAACCAGCTGTTCCTGTCAGAGATGAGGCACTTCCTGCAGGTGGTCCGGGGAGAGGCGCTGCCGCAGTGCACGCTGGAGGATGGCATCCAGGCTTTGAAGCTTTCGCTGGCAGCCCTGGACTCGGCCGAGGAAGGAAAACTGGTTTACTTGTGAGCAATAAGGTGGAATGTGTGGTCGTTATCCCTGCCCGGGGTGGGTCTAAAGGCATCCCGCGCAAGAATGTCCTGCCCCTGGGGGGTGTGCCGCTGGTCGCTTACAATATCCAGGCCGCGCTGCAGGCGCGCCTGGTGGACCGCGTGGTGGTATCGACCGATGACCCAGAGATCGGCGCCATCTCCCAGCAATACGGGGCCGAAGTCGTCTGGCGCCCGGCAGAGATCAGCGGGGATAGCGCATCATCCGAATCAGCCCTACTGCATGCCCTGGAACATTTATCCCAATCCAAAGGCTACCAGCCCGAGCTGCTGGCATTTCTGCAGTGCACCTCTCCGCTGACCCAGGCGGAGGATATCGACGGCACCATCCAGGCACTGCTGGACGCCGGCGCGGACAGCGCTTTGGCAGTGATCCCATTCCATTACTTCCTCTGGCAGAGCGATCCTTCCGGCGACGCCGTCGGGCTCAACCACAGCAAAGCTGTGCGCCCGCTACGCCAGGAGCGCGAGCCGCAGTTCCTGGAGAGCGGCGCGGTCTATGTGATGCGCGTCCCCGGCTTCCTGCAAGCGAAGCACCGCTTCTTCGGCAAGACAGCCATGTACCAGATGCCTGCCGAACGCCGTCTGGAGATCGACGACCCAGCAGATTTCACCGTTGCAGAAGCACTGGTCGGATTACAAGCGCGCAAGCACCAAACCAGCGCCCTGCCGGAAGAGATCGGCGCTCTGGTGCTGGATTTCGACGGCGTGTTCACCGATAACAAAGTGGTCGTGTTCCAGGATGGGCGGGAAGCCGTGGTCTGCGACCGCAGCGATGGATGGGGGATCGGTCGTCTTAGAAAGAGCGGTCTGCCGATGCTGGTGCTCTCCACCGAACCCAACCCGGTGGTCGCCGCCCGCGCGCGCAAGCTCGAGATACCCTGCCTACATGGCATTCAAGACAAATGGACTACACTCGCAGCCTGGCTGGCAGAACGCAGCATTGACCCGGCTTCTGTGGTGTACATAGGCAACGATGACAACGACCTGCCCTGCATGACCCGCGTGGGCTGTGCCGTCGCCCCGGCGGATGCTTATCCCAAGGTGCTAGCAATCGCAGATATCGTGCTGGAGCACCGCGGCGGCGATGGGGCAATCCGCGAGTTATGCGAGCTGATCCTCGAGGTGCACGCTGGCAAATAGAGCACGGTCCTGCATGGTGAATATTAAAAGGAGCACGAATGGCAGCAGCCATTAAGATTGGAGAACGCTGGCTGGGTGAGGGGCACCCGACCTTTATCATCGCCGAGGTCGGCATCAACCACAATGGGGACTTGAACATCGCCAAGCGGCTGATCGATGTCGCCGTGATGGCCGGATGTGATGCGGTCAAGTTCCAGAAACGCACCCCGGTAAAGGCCGTGCCCTCCGAATACCAGAATGTGATGCGCGAAACCCCCTGGGGGCTGATGAGCTATCTGGACTACCGCCACAGGGTTGAATTCGACCAGGATGGCTATGCCGCAATCGACCGCTACTGCCGAGAGAAGGGCATCCTATGGTTCGCATCCTGCTGGGACGAAGACTCGGTGGATTTCATCGAGCAGTTTTCACCCCCCTGTTACAAGATCGCCTCCGCCTGCCTGACGGACACCTCACTGTTAGAGCGCATCCGCCGCACAGGAAGACCGGCAATCCTGTCCACCGGCATGTCCACCATGCCGGAGATCGAGACTGCGGTGGGTCAGCTCGAGCGCGAGAAGCTGCTTCTCGCCCACAGCACCAGCACCTATCCCTGCCCGCCTGAGGAACTGAACCTGCGCATGATCCACAGCCTGCGAGCTGAATTCAGTTGCCCGGTCGGCTACTCGGGGCACGAGGTCGGTCTGCAAACAACTTATGCCGCTGTGACCCTGGGGGCTGCCTTCATCGAGCGACATATCACCCTGGACCGGGCGATGTGGGGCAGCGACCAGGCAGCCTCGGTCGAACCGTGGGGGCTGATGCGCCTGGTGCGCGATATCCGCGTAATCGAGACCGCCATGGGCGATGGCGAGAAAAAAGTATACGAAAGCGAAATGAAAGCGCGCCAGAAACTGCGCCGTAATCACTAAATACGCCGTAATCACTAACTACGCCGCAATCACTAACTACGCCGCGATCATTCGATATCCCAAATTTATTTTCAGGAGTACTGGCAATATGACAAAAACGAACAAAAAACTGGTCAGCCCTTATGGCGGATCGCTGGTCAATTTAATGGTCAGCGATGAGGAACGCCAGGAGCTGATGGAAAAATCCAGGCGCCTGCCTTCGGTGCAGATCTCCGCACGCGCCATGTGCGACCTGGAGCTGCTGGCAACCGGCGCGTTCTCCCCGCTGGACCGGTTTATGAAGAAAGCGGACTATGAGCGCGTGCTGACCGAAATGCGCCTGGACGACGGCACCCTGTTCCCCATCCCGGTGACGCTGCCGGTCGAAGAGAATGCCCTGCCCACCTGGGGTGAGCAGATCACGCTCAGCGACTCGCGCAACAATACCATCGCCGTGATGCAGATTGAAGAGGTGTACCACTACGATCCGCAGCGGGAGGCGCGCCTGGTCCTGGGTACCACCGACTCCCGCCACCCTTTGATCTCGGAGATGGGACGCTGGGGCAAGGTTTACGTATCCGGCGAGCTGAAAGTGCTCGATCTGCCAAGGTATAACGATTTCATCGAGCTGCGCCGCACACCGGCTCAGGTGCGCTCTGCCCTGGAGGCAATGGGCAATGCCAATGTGGTCGCCTTCCAGACCCGCAACCCGATGCACCGCATCCATGAAGAGCTCACCAAGCGCGCCGCCGAAGAGGTGAAGGGCAGCCTGCTCATCCACCCGGTCGTCGGCATGACCAAGCCCGGCGATGTTGACCACTACACCCGCGTGCGCGTCTACCGTGCCCTGGTAGAGAACTACTACGAAACGAACAATACCATTCTCAGCCTGCTGCCGCTTGCCATGCGCATGGCGGGACCAAAAGAAGCCCTCTGGCACGCCATCATCCGCCGCAACTACGGCGCCAACTACTTCATCATTGGGCGCGACCACGCCGGTCCTGGCAACGACAGCCAGGGACGCCCATTCTACGGCCCATACGAAGCGCAGGCGATGATGACCCAGTATGGGGTAGAGCTGGGCGTACACCCACTCGAATTCAAGAACCTGGTGTACCTGGCTGATGAAGAACGGTACGAGGAACATACCAATCTCCCTGAAGATGCCCACGTCTACGAAATTTCCGGCACCCAGGTGCGCGAAGATTACCTTGCCAAAGGCGTCTCGCTGCCCGAATGGTTCACCCGCAGGGAGACTTCGGACATTTTGCAGCAGATGTACCCACCGCGCCACAAACAAGGCTTCTGCATCTGGTTCACCGGTCTGAGCGGCTCGGGTAAGTCGACAACTGCCGAGGTGCTCACCTCGCTGCTGCTGGAGCGCGGCAAGCAGATCACCGTGCTGGATGGCGACGTCGTCCGCACGCATCTCTCGAAAGGTTTGGGCTTTTCCCCGGAAGACCGCGATACCAACATCCTGCGCATCGGCTTCGTAGCCGGTGAGATCGCCCGCCACGGCGGGGCAGTCATCTGCGCCGCTATCAGTCCCTACCGCTCCACCCGCAACGAATCTCGCAAGATGGTCGGTGACGAGCGCTTTATAGAGGTATATGTGGACACGCCCATCGATGTATGCGAGCAGCGGGATGTGAAGGGTCTGTATGCCCGAGCCCGCCGCGGGCAGATCACCGGCTTCACCGGGGTAGATGACCCTTATGAAGAGCCAGTGGACCCGGAGATCACCCTGTACACCGTGAAGACTTCTCCAGAAGAGAACGCATATATCATCGTGAAGTACCTGGAAGAGCGCGGCTTCCTGCTGCCAGACGGCAACGGCAATAACGAACAGGAAGCAGCCCAACAGGTACACGCGGCAGCAGCCTAACCTCATTACCAAGCAGCGGGTGGCGGCAGGTACATATGCGCTGCCACCCGGCTGCTCCTTTCCCTCATGCCCGATCTACCTGAATTATTCAACTTAAGCGGTCGCACAGCGCTGGTCACCGGCGGCGCCGGCTTGCTGGGTGCAGAGTTCTGCCGCACCCTTGCGCAGGCCGGAGCGCAGGTCGTGATCGCCGACATCGATGCCGATCGAGCTGCATCGCTGGAACGCACGCTGTCCCAGGATGGGTGCCCGGCGATCAGCATCCCCACGGATATCGGGGACGCTCAGAGCGTGCAGCAGATGGTAGCTGCCGCCCTGAGCAAGTTCGGCAGACTGGATATCCTGGTCAACAGCGCCGTATTGGACCCGAAGTTCGACCCCCAGCACGGCGGTCATACCAACTCTTTCGAAGACTACCCGCTGGAAGCCTGGGAGCAGGCGCTGCGGGTCAACCTGACCGGCATGTTCCTGAGCTGTCAGGCTGCCGCTCGCCCGATGCTGGAACAGGGCCGAGGGGTGATGGTCAATCTCTCCTCCATCTACGGGCTGGCAGCTCCCGACCAGCGTCTGTACCAGCGTGAGGGCCAGCCCCCGCAGTACAAGCCGGTCTACTACCCGGTGACTAAAGCCGGCGTGATCGGGCTGACCCAGTACCTGGCAGCCTACTACGCCGGGAAGAATATCCGCGTCAACGCCCTTACACCCGGCGGTGTATTCAATGAACACGACCAGGATTTCGTGCGTGCTTACTCGGCCCGGGCGATCCTTGGGCGGATGGCATACAAAGACGATATGAACGGTGCCCTGCTCTTCCTAGCCTCGGATGCCTCTGCATATATGACTGGCGCCAACCTGGTTGTGGACGGCGGTTGGACAACCTGGTAGCGTGAGCTCCGGGTAATTGCAATGACTGAAGTAGTGGCACTCATCCCCGCCCGAGGCGGCTCTAAAAGCATCCCGCGCAAGAATATCCGATCCTTCGCCGGGCACCCGCTGATCGCTTACAGCATCGCTGCCGGGCTGGCTGCCGAGACGGTCACCCGGGTGGTGGTCTCCACCGACGATGAGCAGATTGCAGCCATCTCCCGCCAGTACGGTGCAGAGACGCCCTTCTTGCGCCCGGAAGAGTTCTCGCAAGACGACACCCCCGACCTGCCGGTCTTTCAGCATGCCCTGCGCTGGCTGAGGGAGAACCAGGGCTACCAACCGGAGATCATCATCCAACTGCGCCCCACTTCGCCACTTCGCCGGGTTCGCCACATCGACCAGGCGGTACAGCGGCTGCTCGAACGACCCGATGCGGACGCCGTGCGCACGGTGTGCGTGCCGTTCCAGAACCCGTTCAAGATGTGGCAGATCGGTGAGGACGGCTATATGACTCCCCTGATCCAGATGGAACACCCCGAACCCTACAACCTGCCACGCCAGGTGCTCCCGGATGTGTACTGGCAGACAGGCTACGTGGATGCAGCCTGGTCACGCACCATCCTGGGCAAGGACTCGATGACCGGCGAGCGCATCCTGCCGCTGGAGATCGATGCCAGCGAGTGGGTCGATATCGACTCGCCCGATGACTGGCGGCGTGCAGAACGATTGCTGGAGAGTGGGGAAATAAAGTTATCAGAGTTGGGATTTGAGATCAAGAGATTCGAGAATAGAGATTAGAAAACCGTTCACCCACTACTCTCGATTCTCGCTTATCCTTTCTCGTTTAATTCACCTGTGGAGGACTTATGCCCGTAATCCAAATCGGCGACCGGCTGGTCGGTGATGGTCAGCCCACGTATATCATCGCAGAGATCGGCGTTAACCACAACGGTCTGATCGATCTGGCGATCGAGCTGATCGACGTCTCGGTCAGGGCAGGCGCGGACGCGGTCAAGTTCCAGAAGCGCGACCTGACCAAGCTGTACGCAAAGAAATACCTAGAGAACGCCAACGCCGGTGAGAAGACCCTGCGCTACCTGCTGCCGATCCTGCAGACCGTAGAGCTGTCCGATGAGGCCTACCACCGCATCGTCGATTACTGCCGTGCCAGGAAGATCACCTTCATGTGCTCGGCGTTCGACATCGAAAGCGCCGATTTCCTGGATGCACTGGGCGTACCCGCTTACAAAGTCGCATCAGCCGACCTGACCAACCTGCCCTTGCTGTCTCATCTGGCAAAGAAGAAAAAGCCGCTCATCCTTTCCACAGGCATGTCACGCATGGAAGAAGTGGAGATCACCGCCAACTTCTTGAAGGAGCGCGGCGCCGAGTTCGCCCTGCTGCACTGCAACAGCACCTACCCGGCTGCTTTCGAAGACATCAACCTGCGCTTCATGCACCAACTGCGCCGCTTCGGTGTGCCGGTCGGCTACTCGGGTCACGAGCGCGGCATCGCCGTCTCAACGGTCGCTTCAGCTATGGGAGCATCGATCATCGAACGCCACGTCACCCTCGACCGCACGATGGACGGACCAGACCATGCCGCCAGCCTGGAGCCGCAAGGATTTTCGAAATTGGTGCGCGATATCCGCCAGGTGGGTATGTCGCTCGGCACCGGCGAAGAAAAGTTCATCTCGCGCGGCGAGATCCTCAACCGTGAGGTGCTCGGCAAGAGCCTGGTCGCGGCGCGCACTATCCAGCCCGGCGAGGTGATCACATCTGAGCTGGTCTCGGTCAAAGGACCTGCCCTGGGTATCTCCCCTCAGCGCTATCCGGAGCTGGTGGGTCGTACTGCCGAAAGGGTGATCGAGCAGGACGAGCCGTTCTTGGAGCGCGACCTGGGCATCTATATCAGCCTGGAGGCGGATCAGATCCTGCCTATGGAATACGGCTTCACAGTGCGCTTCCGGGACTATGAAGATATGCTGGTGTACAGCCCGCGCATGCTGGAGTACCACTTTACCGACCAGGACCTGGACGAGCACTACCCCGGCGGAGAGCACGCCCTCAAGCTGGTCGTGCACGCCCCCGAGTTCTGGGAGCGCACGCTGGTCGACCTGTGCTCGTTGGACGAGCGCCAACGCAGTGACTCGGTGGCACTGATGCAGAAATCGATCAACCTGACACGCGAGATGGCTGCCTGCTTTATCGGCACACCCAAGGTTGTCATCCACCCCGGAGCGATGAGCCTGGACCACCCCGTCACGGAGCGGGATAAGCTCTACGAGAATCTGCGCCGCTCGGTGAAAGAGCTGGATTACGAGGGCGTCGAGCTGCTGCTGGAGAACCTGCCCCCGCACCCCTGGTATTTCGGCGGGCAATGGCTGACGAATGCATTCATGGACGCACATGAGATCCGCGACTTCATCACCGCCATGGATCTCAACATGTGCTTCGACACCTCCCATGCCAAGCTGTACTGCAACTGGGCTCACGTTGACTTCTATGAACAGGTGCGTATCCTGCTGCCCTATATCCGCCACCTGCACCTGGCAGATGGCGCCGGGCTGGACGGGGAAGGCTTGCAGATCGGCGAGGGCACCATTGATTGGGTGCAGTTCTTTAGGGTTATCGGTGATTATCACGGCACGATGATCCCGGAGATCTGGCGCGGCCACCAGCGCCAGGGAGAAGGCTTCCTTATCGCCATCCAGCGCCTCTCGCAGGCCTATTTCGAAGCCCGCCGCCAGGTATAAGCTGCGCAAGGACAGTCCACCGGCAGCCTCTATGCAGGGTAATCGATCTCTCCTCACCCGCCTGCGCCTGAAAGGCGACAGCCTGCAGCAGCGCAGGTTAATCTCCTCTCTGGAGCATCAGGTCGCCAGGCATGCCCGGATAGACCCGGACCAGCGCCCGGTGGTGATCTTCAACGCCTCCACCCGCCTGACCGGTCTGAGCCTCAACGCAGCCTTCGCCCTGCTCACCGGCTGGAGTCTACGCCTGTCGGGTGTGCCGGTGGTGCACTTCGTCTGCCAGGCTGGATTGCAGCCCTGCGTGCTGGGCACAAATCGGGACGATTACGCTTCACCACCGCCGTGTGAGACCTGCATGGCGCAATCTCAGCGCCTCTACAAGGGTGGGGATGTGCGCACATTCGACTACCAGCCCAACCCGCATTTGGTAACTGCTCTGCAGGGATTGAGTGTGGAAGAGCTGAGCAGCTTTACATATCACGCAGCACTCGATCTACCCCTGCCCCCTTCTCCCCTCCCACCTGTTCCCCTGGGCTCCTTCGCCCTGCCATCCATCCGCTGGGCGCTGCGCCGCCATACGCTGCCGGATGACGAACCCACCCGCTTCCTGCTGCGCCAGTACATGCTCTCGGCTTACCGGGTCGTGACGGAGTTCGCAAGCCTGCTGGACCAGGTGCAGCCGCAAACGGCGCTGATCTTCAACGGTGCGCTCTACCCGGAGGCTGCCGCTCGCTGGACCGCCCGGCAGAAGGGCGTGCGTTCTGTTGCCCACGAAGTCGGCTTCCAGCAGTATTCTACATTTTTTACCGAAGGCGAGCCGACCGCCTACCCGCTCGATATCCCGGATAGCTTCGAGCTGGATGACGAGCAGAATGCTCGCCTGGACGCGTATCTGGAAAAGCGCTTCCAGGGCAAGTTCAGCATGGCAGGCATCCAGTTCTGGCCTGAGATGCGCGGCCTTGACGAGGGTCTGCTGCACAAAGTCGCCCAGTTCAAGCAGGTCGTGCCGGTGTTCACCAACGTTGTGTACGACACCAGTCAGGTGCATGCCAACGTGATCTTCGAGAATATGTTCGCCTGGCTGGATGTACTGCTGGAGGTCATACGCCTGCACCTGGATACACTGTTCGTCATCCGCGCCCATCCGGACGAGATGCGAACCGGGACGCGCAAGCTGAGCAATGAGAGCGTTAGCCAATGGGTGCTGGACAACCAGGTACACCGGCTCCCCAACGTGGTCTTCATCGACCCGCAGGAATTCATCAGCTCCTACGAGCTGATCCAGCGGGCCAAGTTCGTCATCGTTTACAACTCCTCCATCGGGATGGAAGCGGCGCTGATGGGCGCCAGCGTGCTGTGCGGCGGGAAGGCGCGCTACACCCAGTATCCGATCGTTACCTTCCCGCAGAGCGCTGCAGAATTTACCCAGCAGGCGGAGGAATTCCTGGGGTCAGAGTCTCTCCAGGCACCGCCGGAGTTTAGGCGCAACGCCCGCCGGTTCCTTTATTACCAGCTTTACCGTGCCTCGCTCCCGCTGGATGATTTCATCCAGGCTGCCCCGCGCATGGGCTTCACCCACCTGCGCCGCTTTGGCTGGCAGGACCTGCTGCCGGAAAACTCCACCACCATGCGCATCCTGGTGGACGGCATCACCCGGGGTGAGCCATTCCTGCTGCCTGAAGCGTAAGCGTTTAAATCCGACCACAAAACCTATGACAGACAAGATCGAGATCCTCCCGGTAACCCTGCTCGATGAAGAGCGCCCAAGCGTTGAAGAGCTGAAACAGCTTGCTAGCTCGCTGGGACTGGAGTTCGGCTGGCACTACCTGCTCGACCTGACCTGGATCATCCACCAGCTTGGCCCGCCGGGTGGGAAGCGCATCATGGACGCCGGCGCCGGCACGGGCGTGATGCAGTGGTACCTGGCAGAGCACGGCGCGGAAGTGCTCAGCGTGGACCGAGCCAGCCGCGCCGGTCTGCCGCTGCGCTTCCGGCGCAGGTTCCACGCCCGCGGGCTGAGAGAGCAGGATCTGCTGTCCACCGCTCAGATGCTCAAAGCAAGATGGTTTGCTCCTGGAACGCTGCGGGTGAAAGCAGCTTCTCAGGGGCGCGATCTGGCAGCCGCGCTGCGTGGGAGCCGGGTATCTGGCAAGGTTGTTATTTACAACCAGGACTTGAAAACGCTGACCGCCATCCCGGAGGGATCATTGGATGCGGTCGTCGCCGTCTCCGCCCTGGAGCACAACTCGCCCCATGACCTGGAACTAGTGGTGGATGAGCTGCTGCGAGTGCTCAAACCCGGCGGTATGCTGCTGGCTACCCTCGGCGCAGCCGCTGACAATGACTGGTTCCACGAGCCATCGCATGGCTGGTGCTACTCGGACCACAGCCTGCGGCGCTGCTTCAAGCTGGCAGATGATACCCCCTCCAACTACGACCGCTACACCGAATTGTTCGCAGCCCTCGTTGAATGTGCCGAGCTGCGCGAAGGGCTGGCCTCTTTTTACAGCCAGTCCGGAGACAACGGCATGCCGTGGGGCAAATGGGATCCTCAATACCAGCCGGTTGGCGTCTGTAAAATCAAGTCACCTGACCAACAATAATAAGGAAAACCTATGAGCGTAAACACCCAGACTATGACTGCCCGCGTCCAGGCGGCGCTCGGCGAAGCCCTGCGGGTACCCCTCGAGCAGGTACCTCCAGAGATGGCCTTTGGCGACCTACCACAGTGGGACTCGATGGGGCATATGGAAGTGATGATGGCGCTGGAGGTAAGCTTCGGCATCGAGATCAACGCCGACACCATCGCACAGCTTACCAGCATCCCGGCCATCTGCAGCTATATCGAGGAGAACGGTCATGGTTGAGCACAATCTGGATATAAGACCTTCCATTGACATCCCCGGCTACCTGACCGGTGAGGTGCAGTCCAAGCTGGCCTATGTCGACGAGCGCATCCGCAGCGCTCACATCTCCCCAGACGGGGGAGTGATCAGCATTACTCTCAGCCAGCCGGTGACTGCCCAGCAGGTCGCGGAGATCGATGCGAAGGTCCAGCGGGTGGTCTCCACGATGGTCGAAGGGACGTTAAAACCCAAGATACAAGTGCTGGAAGACTACCTCGACCGCCCCATCCCCTACAATGCCGACCCGCATCCAGAGCTGCTCGCCAGCGGGCATATCTCTCAGGAGGCGCAGGGCATCTTCGCCTTCGGCCCGCTCATAACCCGGGTGATGGAGTACTTCGAAGGCATCTTCCTGGACCTGGCAGGGAAGTTCGGCGCTGAGCCGTACCGCTTCCCAACCCTGATCCCTGCCCGCTACCTGGAAAGGGTGAACTACTTCCGCGCCTTCCCGCACTCGCTGACCTTCGCCACCCACCTGCGCGAAGACCTGGATGTGATCGATCACTTCGCCCAGCACGCCGCCTGTGACGAACACGGGCTGAACACCCCGGCTGGCTCGTTCTCTCCCATCCAGGCGCTGCTCTCCCCGGCGGTCTGCTACCACCTGTACTTCTCCCTGGCGGACAAGCCGCTCCCGGACGGTCAGGTCACCGCCACTGCGGTCGGCAACTGCTTCCGCTACGAGTCGACCAACCTGACCTCCCTGGAGCGCCTGTGGAATTTCACCATGCGCGAGGTGATCTTCGTCGGCTCAAAGGAATTCGTGCTTGACAACCGCGAAGCCGCCCGCCAGCACATGCACCAGGTGTTCGAAGAGATCGGGCTGGCTTACCGGGTGGAGAGCGCCACCGATCCCTTCTTCATCGGCGAGTTCCGCAAGCAGACCGTCTTCCAGAGCGCCTTCCAGCTCAAGTTCGAGATCCGCGCCCGCCTGCCTTTCAAGGACTCCACCCTGGCGGTCGGGTCGTACAACTACCACCAGAACTTCTTTGGGCGCCATCTGGACATCACCCTGCCGGATGGCTCGCCGGCCCACACCGGCTGCGTGGCTTTTGGACTGGAGCGCATGGCTTACGCCTTCCTGGCACAATACGGTCTGGACCCTGCAGGCTGGCCTGCCGCGGTACAGGAGGCGGTGAGATGAGCGGCGTCTCTTACCGCACGGTCGCCGAAGCGGACTTCCCCATCCTGGTGGAGTTCTACGAGAACCTGAACACATATTTCTATTCGATGGGCTACCGCTTGCCGCACCCGGAGAATGTGGGTGAGGTCTGGCTCGACTCATTCCAGCGCACGCTGGGGCGTTTCAGCAATGTCTTTATCGCTGAGGTCGAAGGGCGTGTGGTCGGCTTCATGCTCTGCCGGTTGAAGCGCGTGCCGTCTTATATGGGCGGTGTGATGGTAGGCGAGCTGAGCGATATGTGGATCGATGCCAGTGCCCGGCGCATGGGCATCGGCGACCGGCTCTCCCGGCTGGCGATCGATTGGATGCGCCAGCAAGGGGCGCACTCGATCGAGATCCAGGTGCTCAAGGATAACGAGGCCAGCTGGAAGCTGTACGAGCGCATGGGCTTCCAACTCGAGTTCCGCGTGGGACGCCTGCTGTGGGATGAGTACGTCGACGAAGAGCCTGCAGGAGATGGAGACGCGGGGTAGCCTGATGCAGCCTGTGACGCAGGAGCAGATCGCGGCCGCGCTGCAGTCCGCCGGCGTCCGCCCGGGCGACGGCTTATTGGTGCATTCTGCCATCCAGTTCCTGGGGCAGCCGGTAGGCGGCATCGGCATCTACTACCAGGCGCTGCACGCCGTCCTGGAAGGGGAACCGGCCCCTGATTCGCAACTCGCCACTCCTAATTCGCAATTCGCAACTCCTAACTCGCCGCTCCTCAAAGGCACAATCGCCGTACCGGCATTCAACTTCGCTTTCGCCCGCGGCGAGGCCTACGACCCGCAGAGCACGCCCTCCGCAGGCATGGGCGTTTTTTCCGAGTACATACGCCAGCTGCCATTCGCGCAGCGCAGCCCGCACCCGATGCAGTCCCTGGCAGCCGCAGGCAAGCACGCCGGCGACCTCACCAAGCGCGATACGCTTTCTGCATTCGATCCCGGCTCGCCCTTCGAGCGTATGCTGAAGCTGGACTTCAAGCTGCTGCTGCTCGGCGCCGACATCCAGGCGACCGCCATGCTGCACTACTGCGAGCAGCGCCTTGCCGTCCCCTACCGCTACTGGAAGGACTTCACCGGGCGGGTGAAGACCGCCCAGGGCTGGCAGGAACGCACCTACCGCATGTTCGTGCGCGATATGCAGGTCGACCCGAAGATCGAGCTGTACCCGATTCAGGATGTCTTGCAGGCACGTGGTCTGTGGTCCAGCATGAAGCTGAATTACGGCCAAATCTCTCTGTGCCGGCTGGTCGATTTCGTGAGCGTGGTGGACGAATTCCTGGCCGGCGACCCCTGGGCGCTGGTCACCAACCGCCCGTCGCACCCCACATCGTAAGGGCAAAGTACGTACGGGCGGGTCTGAGATCCGCCCCAACCGGACACCGGAACACATGACACAGGAAAACAAAACATGACCAATATGTTCGAATTAATCAACGAATTATGGTACCTGAAACGCGACCTCGTCTCGGAGGATTACGACCGCGCCCTGTCCCGGCTGGCGGATGAGGTGCCGATGACCATCCACGAGTACCCAACCGGTGAGAACTGCTGGACCTGGCGCATTCCCGAGAAATGGAGCTGCCAGGAAGCCTACCTGGAGACGCTGGAAGGGAAAAGGCTGGTCGATTACGCCGACCATCCCCTGCATGTGGTCTCTTACTCGCTGCCATACATTGGTCTGGTCAGCCGGGAAGAGCTGATGATGCATCTGCACGTACACCCAAGCCTGCCGGATGCCATCCCGTTCGTGTTCAAGTATTACGACCGCGATTGGGGGTTGTGCACGACCCAGAAGCTGCGCGATTCGCTGCAAGAAAACGCCTACCAGGTCGTCATCCGCACGCGCTTCGAGCCCGGCACGCTGAAAGTGGGCGAAGTTGTGATCCCCGGCGAGACGGACGAGTCCTTCGTGCTCGCCGCCCACCTGGACCATGGGGCGATGGCAAACGATGACCTGACCGGCGTGGTGGTGGGCGTGGAAGTAGCGCGGGCGCTGCTGGCCGGACCGCCTCGCCATTACACCTACCGGGTATTGTTCCTGCCTGAGACGATCGGCTCGGTGGCATACCTCAGCCATAATGAGGCTTTGATCCCGCAAATGTCCGGCGGCTTATTCCTGGAGATGCTCGGCAACGACTCGCCGCATGCCCTGCAGGGTTCCTTCCAGCCGGACAGCCAGCCTGACCGCTGTCTCCGCAGCGCCCTGCACAAGCTCGACCCGCAGAGCTACCTGGGAGAATACCGCGGCATCATCGATAACGACGAGCGCCAGTTCAACGCACCCGGGGTGCGCGTGCCCATGCTCTCGCTCTCGCGGGTCGAAGCGCCTAAAGCCTCCGGGCGAGCGCCATACACGCAGTACCATTCCAGCATGGACACCCCCGAGATCGTCTCGCAGGAGCGGTTGGAGATCTCGCGCGACCTGATCTTGAGCCTGATCGACGCCTGGGAGAAAAACCAGGTGGCGTCTAACGACTTCAAAGGTGAGGTCTTCTGCTCGGGGTACGGCATCTGGGTCGACCACCGCACAAACCCGGCCGGTCACCGCCGCCTGTTCGATATCATGGACCGCTGCGATGGCACGCGCAGCATCGCCGATATCGCCACCGAATTGGAGATCCCCTTCCAGTCCGCCTGGGAAGTGGTCAACCAGCTAGCAGATAAGCAGCTGGTACAGTTGAGCTACTAACCAAAGGAGTAATCAGCAGTCCGCAGTCCGCGGTCAGCGGTCAGCGGGGCATGTGTGTCATTCTGAGCCCCAGAGTTCTTTACTGGGGCGAAGAATCCCTAACTTGGTGATCTATGAATATTTCCTATCAGGTCAGGCATAGCCTCAAACTCGCCCGCTGGAGGGCGAGGCGTGCCGCCACAGCGATACGATGGGGCGCGGAAAGCCTGTCTTCGACGCCCAGCGTGCTGGGCAATGCGATGCCAAAATCCGGCTCGCACCTGATCATCCAGGTGCTGCAAGGGCTGACCCGGGTAGGACCATTCGTCAACCCGGGATTCCCACCGGTAAACCGGGCGGAGGATAACAGCAAGCTCCCCGAGACGGCGATACTGGAGAACATACTGCGAATGCAGCCGGGAGATATCGGCTACGGCTATATCAACGCCAGCAAACCATTCGTCTCGACCCTGACCGAACCCGGGCGGGCGACGGTTTTCGTTTACCGCGACCCGCGCGATATGATCGTCTCGCATATCTTCTACGCCACCGAAATGCGCCCGGGACATTGGATGCACCGCTACTATACCGAAGAGCTGGACAGCATGGAAGCGCGCATTAACGCTGCCATCAAAGGTGTGGACACACCCGGCTCCGAGCTGACCCCCATCCGCCGCCGCTACGAGGGCTACCTGAGCTGGTTAGAGCAGCCGGAGGTGCTCAGCTTGCGCTTCGAAGACCTGATCCTGAACCGCGCATCTGACCTTAGAACGCCTGTTGGGCTATCTGGAAGCGCGCGGTCACATGCCCGCGTGTACCGGTTCCAGAGGCAATTAACGCCCTGGAATCTGCTATCGCACCCCGCAAATCGGGCACCTTCCGCAAAGGCAAGCCGGGCAACTGGCGTGAGCATTTCACGCCCGGCAATATCGACCTCTTCAAAGAGAAGACCGGCGACCTACTGCTGCGGTTAGGCTACGAGACCGGCAGCGACTGGTAAAACACATTTGCCTGCCGTAATGGACCCAACCCAAGGGGCGCGTCTCATTCGCCGCCGGCTGCGCCGCTGGCAGGCGATGCTCCGCTGGCACCGCCTTTCCCTCTCCGGCGTCCCGGTCCTGTTCGCCAATTCCTTCCCCAAAAGCGGCACCCACCTGCTCACCCAGGTCCTGCAAGGCTTCACCCGCCTGGGGCCGGCAGTGGACAGTGGTCTGCCGGCTATCGTGACCTACGACGGGAAGACCGGCCGGCAGCGACCACCCATTCAGATCGTGAATGACCTGGAACGGCTGCTCCCTGGTGATATTGCTTACGGTCACCTGCATGCACTCCCCGAGGTGGTCGAACATCTCTGCCAGCCCGGCACTGCCCCGTATTTCATCCTGCGCGACCCGCGCGACGTAGTCGTGTCGCACGTCCATTACGTGACCGAGATCGAGACGGACCACATCCATCACGCCTATTACACACAGGAATTGAAAGACTTCGACCAGCGCCTGCGCACCAGCATCCTCGGCCTGCCCGGCGAGCAGATCCCCTTCCCGGACATCCAGCAGCGCTTCGAGCCCTACCTGGGCTGGCTGGTGCGCCCCGAGGCGCTCACTCTGCGCTTCGAGGATTTTTTGCTCGACCGCGAGCAGGTCTTGGGAGGGATCTTCGATCACGCTTCCAGCCGAGGTTTCCCCTCCGCCTTCGAGCGGGACCAGGCAGTACGCCTGCTGGATGAGAGCATCGATCCCGGACGTTCGCCCACCTTCCGCAGCGGCAAAGCCGGCGGCTGGCAGTCCGCCTTCAGCCCCGAGAACAAGAAGCTGTTCAAGGAGGTGACTGGAGAGCTGCTGGTGCACCTGGGATACGAAAAGGATACCGGTTGGTAAATGGGTACTCCCGCCTGCTCGATCGTCATTCGCGCCTATAACGAAGCCCGACATATCGGGCGGCTGCTGGACGGCATCCGCCAGCAGTCCATCTCCGATCCGGAGATCATCCTGGTCGATTCGGGCTCGACCGATGACACTGTGGCAATCGCCAAGCGCCACCCTGTGCAGGTGGTGCACATCCGGCCGGAAGATTTTACCTTCGGGCGGTCGCTCAACCTGGGCATCTCCCACAGCCAGGGTGAGCAGGTGGTTATTGCCAGCGCACATATCTACCCCGTGTACCCCGACTGGCTGGAGCACCTGCTGGCGCCATTTGCGAACCCGAAGGTGGCGCTCTCCTATGGCAAGCAGCGCGGGGACGGGACGACGAAGTTTTCTGAAACGCAGATCTTTGCACGCTGGTTCCCAGACCAATCGGACCCCGACCAGCAGCACCCATTCTGCAATAATGCCAATGCTGCCATCCGCCGCTCGGTCTGGCAGGTGCGCCAATATGATGAGAGCCTGAGCGGTCTGGAAGATCTGGACTGGGCACGCTGGGCACAGGGACAGGGGCACAGCATCGCTTACGCCGCCGAAGCCGAGGTCACCCACGTGCATCAGGAGGAGCCAGGTGATGTTTACAACCGCTACCGCCGCGAGGCGATGGCTTTCAAGCGCATATTTCCTCAAGAGCAGTTCCGCTTTTTAGATTTTGTGAGTTTGGTGAGCAGCAATATCGCCAGTGACCTGAGCAGCGCCGTCCGACAGCATCTCTTGAGGCGCAGTCTGGGGAGCATCTTCTGGTTCCGATTTATGCAGTTCTGGGGCACCTACCAGGGCTATCGCCAATCGGGCGAGCTCACCTGGCAGCTGCGGCAGACGTTTTATTACCCTCAAAACACACCCCAGGCTAAGATGCAGCCAGGTCCGGGATGTGGAGCCAATCCGTTATAATGACCCAAATGAGACACAATGACTAGGATCGTCGCCCTTGTCCCCATGCGCCACCACTCCCAGCGGGTGCCGGGCAAGAACTACCGCCCATTAGCCGGTCGTCCGCTTTACCAGCACATCATCGAGAGCCTGCTGGCATGCCCAGAGATCGCCGAGGTGGTGGTGGACACCGACAGCCCGGTGCTGGTTGATGGTTTGGAGGAGAACTACCCGCAGGTGCGGGTGCTGGAACGCCCTCAGCACCTGCGCGCCGACGAGACTTCCATGAACGAGGTGCTGGTTTACGACACCTCACAGGTGGAGGCCGACTTCTACCTGCAGACTCACAGCACCAACCCGCTCCTGACGGCCAGCAGCATCTCCGGGGCTGTGCAGACCTTCCTGACGAACTACCCGAGCTGTGACTCGCTGTTCTCGGTCACCCGCCTGCAGACGCGGCTGTGGGACCAGCTTGGCAGGGCGATCAACCACAACCCTGCTATGCTGCTGCAAACACAGGACTTGCCTCCCGTATATGAAGAGAACTCCTGCCTGTATATCTTCACCCGCCAGACGTTGATATCCCGGCGCAACCGGCTGGGAGAGAGACCGCTGATGTACGAGATCAGCACAGCAGAAGCCTGGGACATCGACGATGAGACCGACTTCGCAGTCGTCGACACCCTGATGAAGCTGGGCTTTACCGGTGCGGGAGAGGGCTAGCCCAATGCCGGCAAGCAGTTCTCCACCGCTTACCGTTCTCTTCTCCGCACCCTATATGCTCCCATTCCTGGATTGCTTCAGGCCGGTCTTCGATCACCTGGGCATCCGGCTGATTGTGGCTGAGGTGCAGGAACGGCTGGATGAGGGGCACCTGATGGGTATTGCCGGGCAATTCGATGGTGTCCTGTGTGGCGACGACCAATTCACCGCCCGCGTGCTGGAGGCCTGCTCGCCGCGCCTGCGGGTGATTGCCAAATGGGGCACCGGCATCGACTCGATCGACAAAGAGACCTGCGACCGCCTGGGAATCAGGGTCGGTCGCACGCTCAACGCCTTCACGCTGCCGGTTGCCGACACGGTCTTAGGCTACATCCTGGCATTCGCCCGCCGCCAGCCCTGGATGGACCGGGCGATGAAAGCAGGGCAGTGGGAGAAAATCCCCGGTCGTTCGCTCAGCGAATCAACGCTGGGTGTGGTCGGCGTGGGCAATATCGGCAAGGCGGTCATCCGCCGGGGGCGGGCTTTCGGCATGACCGTGCTGGGCACCGATATCGTCGAGATCGCCCACGACTTCCTACTGGAGAATAACGTCGAGATGACCTCCCTGGAAGACCTGCTGGGGCGCTCGCACTACGTCAGCCTGAACTGCGACCTCAACCCGACCAGCCACCACCTGATCAATGCCCGCACCCTGGAACAGATGATGCCCAACGGCGTGCTGATCAATGTGGCGCGCGGGCAGGTGGTGGACGAGCCTGCTTTGGTGGGTGCCCTGCAGCGGGGTGTCATCGGCGGGGCAGCATTGGATGTGTACGAAGTCGAGCCGCTGCCCAAGGACAGCCCGCTGCTCAAGCTGGATAACGTCCTGCTGGCGCCCCACAATTCCAATTCCAGCCCCTCAGCCTGGGAGCGCGTGCACTGGAGCACCTTGCGCGCCCTGCTGGAAGGGCTGGGCTTCGAGCTCAACGATGAGCTGGTCGCGCTGGTGAAGCAGCCCATCGTCCACTCGTACTGATTCTCCGCTGAAGGAATAAAGGCATTACTTTGATGACAGAAATGATATCCTCCTCGAGAATCGCCCTGGTCACCGGCGCAGCGGGCGGCATCGGACGCGCCACCATACAGCTGTTTGCCGATAAGGGCTGGCGCGTGATCGGCGTCGACCGCGCCCCATTCGGTGACAGCTTCCCGGAAAATGGGCTGTTCATCCAATCGGACATTTCGGTTGGCGAGAACCTGGATATCATTTTCCAGCAGGCACAGGCATACACCGGGTCGCTGAGCGCCCTGGTGAACAACGCCGCTCTCCAGGTCGCCAAGCCGCTGCTCGAGACCAGTGTTGCAGATTGGGATGCGGTGATGGCCTCCAACCTGCGCTCGGTGTTCCTGGGGATCAAGCTGGCGCACCCGCTGCTCAAGGCAGCCGGAGGCGGGGCGATTGTCAACGTATCTTCAGTACATGCCGTGGCGACCTCAGCTAATATCGCCGCTTATGCCGCCAGCAAAGGCGGTCTGCTGGCGTTGACGCGTGCCATCGCCATCGAGTTCGCTCCGGATGATATCCGCTGCAACGCGGTGCTGCCCGGCGCAGTGGACACACCTATGCTGCGCGCCGGGCTGGAGCGCGGCCATGTCGGCGAAGGCAATATCCTGGAGCGGTTGGACAACCTGGCCCGACGGACTGTCAACGGGCGCGTCGGACTGCCAGAGGAGATCGCCCACGCCATCTACTTCCTGGCCGACGAGGAGCAGTCATCCTTTATGACCGGGCAGGCATTGATCGTCGACGGCGGTGCGACTGCCCGGCTGAGCACAGAGTAGCCTGCACTACACCCCTATGGACAAACAAACTCTGAAAGCCTATATCCCGCCGTCGGTCTGGCGGGCAGCCAGCGAGACGCGTTATGCTTTCAACCGCGCTGCCCTGTGGCCGGCGGCGACTTTCCACCCCTGGCGGCGCGCCAGCCGGGAGCGCCTGGCAGCGCTCAAAGATATCCACCGCGGCCAGCGCTGCTTCATCATCGGCAACGGTCCCAGCCTGAAACAGACCGACCTTACCCGACTGCGGGGTGAGAACACCTTCGGGATGAACCGCTTCTATATGGCTTTCCCAGAGCTGGGCTTCACCACTACCTACTTCCTCTCGGTCAACAGCCTGGTCATCGAACAGTGCGCCGCGGATTTCAACCACCTGCCGATACCCAGGTTCCTCTCCTGGCGCTCGCGCCACCTGCTCGAGCCTGCCGCAGATAACATCTTCCTGCACACGACATACAGCGGGCCGCGCTTCGCGACAGACGCCGGCGGCAGGCTGTGGGAGGGCGCAACGGTGACTTACGTCGCCCTACAGCTGGCCTATCACATGGGATTCCGGCAGGCGATCCTGATCGGGGTGGATCACAGCTTCACGACCCAGGGGACGCCCAACACCACGGTGGTCTCGCAAGGCGATGACCCCAACCACTTCCACCCCGGGTATTTCGGCAAAGGCTTCCGCTGGCAGCTTCCCGACCTGGAGACCTCGGAACGCGCCTACCGCCTGGCGAAAGAATCCTACGAGAGAGATGGTCGCCAGGTGCTGGACGCCACCGTGGGCGGCAAGCTGGACGTCTTTCCAAGAGTGGACTACAACAGCCTGTTCGAAATCAGCAGCGGTGGAAGAGATCAGCCGATGACCGGTAACGACCAGACTATTGTCGAGAAATCCCGGGAACGGTTCGGCTGGTTGGATATCGCCCTGCTGGGAGTGCTGCTGGTGGTGACACTTGCGCCGCGCCTGGTTGCGCTGGGGCGCTTCGTCACCGCAGATGAGCCCACCTGGGGCAAGCGCTCGGCGAGTTTCTATTACGCCCTGGATAACCGTGATTATGCCAGCACCTACCAGACCGGTCATCCGGGCGTGCTGACCATGTGGGCCGGCGCGCTGGCTTACCACCTCAAATTCCCCCAGTACCTTAAGGTCGGCCAGGCAGAGCTGGGCGATACCAAGCTGCTGCAGATCTTCCAGAAACACGGCCCCAACCCGCTGGAGCTGATGGTTTCAGCCCGGCTTAATATGGTGGCTGCCAACGTCATCGCCCTGGCAGCCAGCTTCCTCTTTGCCAGGCGGCTCTTCGGGCGCTGGCTTTCCTTTTTCGCTTTTCTGCTGATCGCCTTCCTGCCGCTGCATGTAGCCCATTCACGCTTCCTGCACACCAACGGTATGCTCAGCAGCTACATGTTCCTGGCGGTGCTGGCTTATCTTTATTTCCTGCAGTTTCGCAAAGGGCTCGCCCTGGTTGCGTCCGGGATTGCCGGTGGGTTGAGCTTCATGACTATCACACCGGCGTTTATCCTGGTCCCGGTGGTAGGTTTGCTGACCCTGCTCTCACTGCTTCACAACCAGCCAGGCTACCGCAGTTGGCGGCTCAAAGCTTGGTTCCAGCGCCTGCTCTTCCCTCCGATCTTGTGGGGGCTGATCAGCCTGCTGACTGTATTCATCATCTGGCCTGCCATGTGGGTGCAGCCGGTCGAATCGCTGCTCAACATATTCCGCTATACAGCCGGCGTAGCGGATGGATATGTGGTCGCTGTGGGTCTGGGTGACACCGATGATGTCCTTGACGCAGCCTGGTACCAGTATCTGCAGTTCTACCCGCTCACTTACCTGTGGCGGACGACACCGGTGACCTTGCTCGGTCTGATACTGGCGATCCCGGTCTTGATACGCCGGCGTGAATCTTACCGGCTGGTCTCGGGCGCTCGGTGGAATCTGCTCTTGCTGCTGCTGTATGTTGCCGTCTATACCATTGTCATGACGATCGGCGCCAAAAAAGGTGACCGATATTTCCTGCCCGCCTATCTGCCCCTTGCGGTGGTCGGCGCTGCTGGTTGGTATGCCTGCGCAAACTGGCTGGCGACCAGATCCGAGTTCATCCGCAAATACTCACTGCAGTATGTTATGCTTGGCAGTCTGGTGCTGGTCGAGATATTGGGCACGATGCGCACGGCACCTTATTACCTGACCTACTTCAACCCACTGCTCGGAGGCATCCGCACCGCCCCGTCCTTTATGTCAATCGGCTGGGGTGAAGGGCTGAACGAGGCCGCGCTGTACCTGGAAGAAAAGACAGATTTTTGCGATAAGAGGATCATCTCCTGGTACCCACTGGCGTATAACTGGTACAGTACCAGCTTCGGCTGCCAGGCACAGTTTGTCGAATTTTCACCGGACAAAGACCTGATATATTATTTGGATAATTTCGATTACGCGATCATCTATATCAACCAGCGCCAGCGCAACTACCCACAAGACCTGCTTGGCTATCTTGAAGGGCAAACGCCCGAACACACCGTCTGGATCGAGGGCATGGATTACGCCCGCATTTACCGTTTGCAGCCGGACAGTCCAGATACAACCCCGTAAACCTGTTCGTATGTTTATCGATACCGAAGTATGTCAGCAATAAACTCATCTTTAAACCGTAAGCCTCAGCTCTGGCAGTACCTCCTGCTGTCGCTCTTGCTCCTGGCAGGTCTGGCGCTGAGATTCTACGACCTCACCGACCAGCCGATAGACTTCCACCCCACGCGCCAGCTGCGCGGGGCGATCATCGCCCGCGGCATGTACTACGACATGCTGACTTCCGCCGACCCCGTGCTGCGTGAGCAGGCAATCGCTTCCTGGTTCTCCACCGGGCAGTACGAGCCGCCCATCCTGGAGCGGCTGGTAGCCTATGCGTACTTGCTCGCCGGGGGAGAATACCTGTGGATCTCGCGCATATTCACCTCGATCTTCTGGATCATCAGCGCCATCGCCCTGTTCGACATCGCGCGGCGCATGGCAGCCAGCCCGGCGCAGGGGAGCTCCCAAATCGCCGGGGCGGCTGCGCTCATCGCCGTGGCATATTTCCTCTTCCTGCCGTTTGCCGTGCAGGCCAGCCGCTCATTCCAGCCCGACCCGGGGATGGTGATGTGGATCGTGCTGTCCGTCAACATGCTCTACCGCTGGTCTGAACGGCGCAGCTGGAAATGGGCAATCCTGGCGGGGGTTTTCGGCGGCATTGCGCTGCTGACCAAAGTGGTGGCGTTCTATATTATCGGCGGCGCTGCCGTCGCTCTGGTCCTCTACACGCTGGGGATCAGGCGCTTCTGGCGCGACCCGCAGGTCTGGGCTATGATCGCTATCATGGTTGCCCCGCCCGCAATTTATTATCTAGGGCGCGGCGGGAGGGCCTCCGAGTTCTTCACCACCTGGACGGTGGAGCTGGCTCACCTGCTGCTCCAACCATCTTTTTACGCCCGCTGGCTGAACACCGTGCAGGGCTTGATGGGGCTCGCCACCCTGCTGGCAGCCCTGGTCGGGGTGCTGATCGCCCGGCCCAGGCCGCGCGCCCTCTTGATCGGCCTGTGGGCCGGTTACGTCATCTACGGCTTATTCCTGCCGTACCAGATGACCACGCACAGCTACTACCACCTGCAGCTGACTCCCATCATCGCTCTCTCGCTCGTTCCATTGATCGAGGTGATCCTGGAAAAGATCGGCGAGCAGCGCTGGTGGTGGCAGGTCGCGTTTGCCGGGGTGGTGGTCGTGGGGCTGGCTTTCTCCGCCGTGGTATCGATTGGCGAACAGAAGCAGGAGGACCACCGGGTAGAGACTGCATACTGGCAGGAGATCGCATCGTACCTTCCGGTGGATGGCAAGATCATCGCCCTCACACAGGATTACGGCTACCGTCTGATGTACTACGGCTGGCGCAAGGTCACCCTATGGCCGAACCGCGGCGAGCTCAACGTTGCCAAGCTGCGCGGCAGCGAGAAAGAGTTCGAGGAGTACTTCAACAAGCGTGTCGAAGATAAAAGCTATTTCTTGATCACGGCATTCAACCAGTTCAGAGACCAGCCCGACCTGCAGGAATACCTGGAGAAATACTATCCTGTCGTTGCGGAAGGGGTTGGTTATCTGATCTACGACCTGGAAAACCCGCTCCAGTGAACCCAGACAGATGGCATTGATCTCGGTGATCACCCCCTCATACAACCAGGCTGCCTACCTGGAAGAGACCATCCTGTCTGTGTTGGGGCAAGACTTCCCCGGGCTGGAATATATCGTGGTGGATGGGGGTTCCACCGATGGCAGTCAGGATATCATCCACAGATACAAGGAGCGGATTTCCTGGTGGGTGTCGGAACCCGACTCCGGTCAGGCAGAAGCGATCAACAAAGGGCTCTCCCGGGCGACCGGGGAGGTCGTGGCATGGATCAACTCGGACGATGTATATCTGTCCGGAGCAGTTGCCCGGGCAACAGCGGTGCTGCAAGCCGAACCCTGCTTGGGATTCGTGTACGGGGACGCGGTCACCATCGACGCCGGTGGATACCAGCTCAGCCGGCTGAAATTTGGTCGATACGATCTGCTGGATCTGATGGCGTTCCGGATCATCTGCCAGCCGGCAGTCTTCATGCGCCGTTCTGTGCTCGAAGAGGCCGGCATGCTGGATGCCAGCTACCATTATCTGCTCGACCACCAGCTCTGGATCAGGCTTGCCCGGCTGGCTCCTTTCATGTACTTACCGTCCACCATGGCTGCAGCTCGCCACCATCCGGAAGCCAAGAACGTCGCCCAGGCAGCCGGATTCGGGCAAGATGCGTTCCGCATCCTGGACTGGATGAGCGCCCAACCGGATCTGGCACCCATCGTCGCCTCCCAGCGCAGCCGCATCGAAGCCGGCGCTCACCGCCTGAACGCCCGCTACCTGCTGGATGGCGACCTCCCATCCCTGGCCCTAAAAGCCTACCGCCAGGCTCTGCGGTTGAACCCGCGCTTTGCCCTGCAGCACTGGCACCGCATGCTCTACGCGACCTTGAGCCTGGTAGGCGGGAAAGGTCTGGCTGCCTGGTACTACCGCCTGCGCAGACCTTCAAATACCCGGTTGGTCCAACCGGTTAATCCCACCACAGCCCAGCAAGATCGATGACCTCCCCCCGGGAACGCGACAAGGACCACCCCACAAATAGCACCAGTTCAGCCAGCCCCATCCTGGTCACCGGCGCGCACCGCAGCGGGACCACCTGGGTAGGAAAGATGCTGTCTGCCGGAGGCGAGGCTGCTTATATCAGCGAGCCGCTTAACGTCCTGCACCGGCCGGGAGTCTTCGGCGCTCCAGTCCGCCGCTGGTACACGTACATCTGCACTGAGAACGAAGCCGAATACCTGCCAGGCATGCAGCAGACGCTGGCTTTCCAATACCATACCCTTGACGAATTGCGCGCCCTGCGCTCACGCAAGGATGCCCTGCGCATGGGGCGCGATTGGACGGCCTTCCTGGCAGGCAGGCTGGGCAGGAAACGACCGCTGCTGAAGGACCCCTTCGCGGTATTCTCCGCTCCCTGGTTCGCCGAGCGGTTGGGATGCAGGGTGGTGATCAGCGTGCGCCACCCGGTCGCGTTTGCCAGCAGCCTCAAGCGCCTGGCTTGGCCATTCGAGTTCCAGGACCTGCTCGAACAGCCCCTGCTCATGCAGCACCTGCTCGAGCCGTTCCGCTCCGAGATCGAGGCAGCATCCCCCACGGATATCATCTCCCAGGCCGGACTGCTGTGGAAGGTCATCTACCAGGTCGCAGCAGGCTTCGTGCAAGAACACCCGCATTTCATCAGCGTGCATCACGAGGACCTCTCGCTGAACCCGGTGGACGGGTACCGCCTCTTGTACAAGCAGCTCGGTCTGGAATTCAATGCCCGGGCGCAGCAGGCGGTGCTTGATTCGAGCAGCCCTGCCAATCCGGATGAGCTTTCAAAGGATTCCATCCACGCCTACCAGCTGGACAGCCAGGCAAACCTGTCGAACTGGAAGGAGCGGCTGACCGGGCATGAGGTCGAGCGCATCCAGGAGATCACCGGCGAAACCGCATCTATATACTACCCCGCGCTCTCATGGAGCTGAGTCTTGAACGGCATCGCTGACAGCACACTCCCGCTGGTATCTATCGTCACCCCCTCGTTCAACCAGGCGCGCTTCCTGGAGGATACGATCCAGTCTGTGCTGGAGCAGGACTATCCGCGCATCGAATATATCATTGTCGACGGCGGCTCTACGGATGGCAGCCTGGAGATCATCCAGCGTTATGCGGGGCAGCTGGCCTGGTGGGTGTCGGAGCCGGATAAGGGACAGACGGATGCCATCAACAAGGGTTTTGCCCGCGCCAATGGAGATATCCTTGCCTGGCTGAACTCGGATGATACCTACCAGCCCGGGGCAGTGCGCGAAGCAGTCGAATATCTGGGATCTAACCCGCAGGCCGGCATGGTTTACGGCGATGCCAACCTGATCGATGAAAGCGGTCAGGTCATCGGTCAGTTCCCCGCTGCGCAAACCGATTACCACCGTCTGCGGCGCGGCTACGTGCACATCCCCCAGCAGGCTGCCTTCTTCCGCGCCGATCTTTGGCGTCAGGTGGGTCCGCTGGACCCTAGCTTTTATTTCGCCATGGATTACGACCTGTGGGTGCGACTGGCACGTCTTGCCCGGCTGGACTACCATCCCCGGCTGTGGGCGAACTTCCGCCTGCACAGCGGCGGCAAATCACTGGTTGCGGACGACCGCTGCTGGCCTGAGATGCTGCGCGTCCACCGCCGCGAAGGTGGCAGCTGGTTCTCATGGCTGGTCTTCAAAGCCAAAATACGACCGCTGCTTTACGGCTGGCTGCCCATGCGGGCACGCCTATGGCTGCGGCAGAAGCTGTCCTTCTAAGCTGCTTACAGTATAGTGAGTTGCACTCTTTCCGGCTTGACAGCCCTATCTGAATATGGCAGAATGCCTCCATCCGTGGCTTAAACCACCGGAAAGGCATATCAAAGTTGGTATTTACAGTAGGAGTGATAAATGAGTTTTTGGAACGGTAATAAACCTTTCCTGATTTCAGCAGCAGTGATACTGCTGGTGTTTGTTTTCGCTGGCAGCGGCTGGATGCAGGTTGCACTGGCTGATCGGCAGGCAGATGTTTAGCAATCGGATGACAGCGGCACAGCGCCCGAGAGCCCAGAGCTCACCAATAACGTGTTCGTGCCGCTGATGTTCACCGACCACCCCTGGGAATCACCATTCGGGGTCGAAGCCAACCTGCCGCTGCTGGACTCGAACACCCTGCTGCCGCGCGCGACCGATCTGCAGCTCGGCTTAGCCAGGATGGGCTATCATATCTCCTGGCGCAAACTGCAGCCAAACCCGGGTGACCCGATCCAATGGGGCTTGTTGGCTACCTTCGAAGATGAGCTGCGCGGGCTGAAAGCTGCCGGCATCCGGCCGGTGGTGGTGATTAAAGACAGCCCCTATTGGGCGCTCGACCCGGTAAAAGCGCGTGATGGGAATGGGAACCTGACCTCCTGCGGGGCGATCGATGAAGATTATTTCGACGAGTTCGCCGCCTTTATCACCCAGATAGTCAAGAAGTACAACACCGCCGAGTTCAATGTCCTGGACTGGGAGCTGGGCAACGAGCCGGATGTCGACCCCACCGCAGTGCCGCAGAATTACCAATTCGGATGTTGGGGGGATAAAGATGACCCGTATTACGGTGGAGAACATTACGGCCGCATGCTGATCGCTGTCGCGCCAGCCATCCGGAAAGCAGACTCGCGCGCCCGCATCTGGATCGGCGGCTTGCTGCTCAACAGCCCCAACTCAGCCTCGAGCAGCAGCATGACCACACTGCTGCCCCGGGACATAGAAGCGTACCGGAATACACCTTACCTCCCTGCCGAAACCAGTGCCAGTCTGCCAGAACTTTTCTTCGAAGGCATCCTCAAAGCCGGAGCAGCGCCCCACTTCGACATCGCAGCGTATCATTGGTATGCCACCTATTGGGATTTCCTGGGTACTGGAACTCGCTACGATTGGGACCTGTGGCCGCAAAACCAGTGGTATTCCTGGGGCGGCGGGACGGTGGGCAAGGCGCGCTTCCTGCGCCAGACCATGGCCGCTTACGGCGTCGATAAGCCGCTCGTGCTGAACGAGACCGGTTTCGGCTGCAAAGAAGACCCCACAAAACCTGATTACTGTGATGCCCCGGGTAACCTGTTCTTCGAATCGCAGGCCAACCACCTGATCCGCTACTTCATCCGCGGCCTGAGTGAAAATGTCGGCGGCTTCGTATGGTACACGCTCAACGGTCCAAGCTGGCGCAACGTCGGTTTGCTGGATGGGAGCAGCCCGCCCATGCCCAGGAAATCCTATACCGCTTTCAAGCAGCTCTCCGATATCCTGCAGTACGCCCGCTACCGCTACCCGGTCAGCTACGACCCTGCCATCGAAGGATATGCCTTCAAGAGCGGCTCGCAGCACGTGCACGTCCTGTGGGCTAAAGAAGATCAGACGGTTGAATTCTTCGTCCCCATAAACAAATTCATCCGCGCTGAGCGGTGGGATGGCTCGATCCTTTACGATCTATCCAACCCGCCTCCAATCGTGGGCTCGGATTATCGGCTGGAGGTCGGCTTCAGCCCGATCTATCTCGTGCGCTATCCTTAATGTCGAGAAGACAACAATTCAGATCTTGATCCGATGGGGATTTCTCCCTCCAGAGTTCCGCCTGCGATGAATAGTAAGCGGTTTGTATATGCATGTCTGCTTATTCTGGCTGTCGTCTTCGTCACAGTCAGACCCGGGCGCTGGCAGCCCATATCGTCCCATGCTCAGGCGGCGCAAGTCCGCGAGCTTCTGCCCGCCAGCGCACAGCCCGATTCGCCCCTCTTCTTTCCGCAGGTTTTCAATCCAGACCGTATCGTCCAAGATGAGACGATATGGGCGCACAGCACCCCACCCGCAGCTTCCGAGGTGGTGCTCTTCCGGCACAGCTTCACGCTGGAAGAGACAATGAGCCGCGCCGAGCTGCACCTGTTCGCCGATACCCGCTATGAAGTCTGGCTGGATGGCAGCTGGGTCGGGCGCGGGCCGGCTCGCTTTTCGCGCTCCCTGCACGAGTACGATATCTACAATCTGGGGGGCCTCCCGCCAGGCGAACACCTGCTGGCAGTTCTGGTGCAGTGGGCGCCAAATACCCGCCGCTCGGAAAGTGAAGTCCCCCACCTGACTCGGTCACGTCCAGGGAGAGGTGGGCGGCAAGGTCAGCATCCACGCCAAAACCGGTCCCGAGTGGGTAAGCCACCCATTCAGCGCCTGGCAGCAAAACGCGGCTCCGGTACACGCCTGGGGGTTGATCGGACCAACCGAGCTGCTCGACCTCCGAAGCCTGCCCGCCGATTGGAACCAGGCCGGATTTGACGACACAACCTGGAGCCCCGCTGTGCCGGTTGGCACTGCCGATAGTGCTTACCGGCCGCGCAGCATCCCCCAGATCATGGAATTGCCGGTCATCCCGGTCGTTATCGATGCGGGGATGATCTCGTCTGGGTACCGGTGGGGAGAAATCACACCTCCCATTTCAGACCCATACGCCCAGGTTTTTTCCAATACCGTCCCGGCGTCCCTCACCCTCCAGGCGTTAGGTATCCCCGGTGAGACCGCCGCCGTTATCCGGTTGGACGGCAGCCCGCTGACCTGGATGGGTGTCGGTCCAGATCGTCCCGACGTGTATGCAGCCCAGGCAGTGCTCCAGCCGGGGGAGCACCAGCTCTCCTTCGAGGGCATCCCCTCCCGCGGCATGACCTTTGCCGTCTCAGCGCAGGACTTCGAGTACCCTCAGCTTCCCTTCGAGCAGGGGTTGCACGCCGGTCGCAGGACACTCCTGGCTGACCTGGATAGCGACTTCAGCCAGGTAGGCATCACAACCGCACCTGATTTGCAGCTTGATTTCGCCCACCTCCCCGGCTATGCGGTGCTAGACCTGGGCAGGACGGTGTCGGCAGGCTGCAGGCGGTGGTGGAAGGTCCGCCCGGAACCATCATCGATATTGGTTGGGATGAGCGCCTGACCGGCAGCTCGCAGCGCCCGCTGCCCTACCCTGGCAGCCTGCACCCCGAATGGAATCAGGTCGAACTCGTGGGTGCTGGACGGAAGCCTGCGCTCGGTCAACACTATCGATGCACGTGCTGGCAGATATCTCCTGATCGCAGTATGGGGGGACGGACCGGTCAAGATCAAGGATATCAAGCTGCTGGAAGAGTACTATCCGGCAGCGGTCGTGGGCAGTTTCACTTCAACGAATCCCAGGCTGGAGCAGGTCTGGCAGGTCGGGCTGGACACATTACGACCCAATATGCTGGATGGCTATACCGATACTCCCTGGCGTGAGCGTGGGCAGTGGTGGGGTGACGCTTATATCGCCGACCAGGTCAACCGGGTTTCTTTGGGAGACACCCAGGTGCTGAAGCGCGGCTTGAGTTATATGGCTGGCGCCTTTTCGAGCAGCGATTCCCCTGAGCGGGCTCCAAACAACAGCGGGACCCATATGCTCGACTTCAGCATGCTGTGGGTGGCAAGCCTGAGCGAGTATATCCGCCTGACCGCCGACCGACCATTCCTAAGGGAGACGTATCCGGTCCTGCAGCAGTTCCTCGCCCATCTGGAAACATTCGAAAACAAAGACAGCGGTCTGCTGGATTTGCCCCCTGCTCACTGGTCGCAGACGGCATATATCGAATCGCTCGGTTATCACAGCCGCTATGGAATATCCACCGCACTCAACGCGATGTATTTCCACACCCTGCAGCAGGCCGCTTATCTGGCAGACCAGGCTGGCGACCCGCAGAGCGCAGCAAAGTGGACAGGCAAAGCTGCCGCAGTGCTGCAGAAGACCAACGATCTGCTGTACCTGCCGGCTGAGGGGCGCTATGCTACCCATATCTACCAGGGGGTTACCTACCCGCCCACTCCGCACGCCCAGGCCTGGGCGCTGGCATACGGTCTGGTGCCATCCCAGCACGTTAGCAAGGTTGCGGATGCCCTGCTCGAGCTGTTATCGGCAGATCCTTCCGCGCCTAACCTGGATGTTTACGGCATGTACTGGGTATTGGAGGCATTGGGAAAAAGCAGCAAGGTCTATGAAGGACTTGGGATAATTGAAAAATACTACGGTCACATGCTCGATCGCGGCGCAACGACATGGTGGGAGCGTTTCGATGCCGACCAATCCTATACCGCCAGCCTGTCCCACGTCTGGGGCGGCTCTCCGACCTGGTTTTTAAGCACCTACGTCCTGGGCGCGCAGTGGCAAGGACCGGGCACATGGTCGGTAAGACCGGCATTTAGCGGTGTATCTCGTGCGGCAGGCCGCATACCGATCGATGATGGATATCTCCAGGTGGGATGGGACGCGCAGCCGCAGCCAGGGCTCTCTTGAGATTTCCTCTTCCACAGGGACCAGGGGTGAAATCATGATCTCAGTTAAAGAGCCGATCCTGGAGGCTATCCTGGACGGTACAATTGTATGGGGTAAAGGCATACCCTTGCACTGGGTGGTATTCGTTTTACACGTTCGATACCCTGATCTACCACGAACGGGTGCTGTATCTCTGGCAGTTCTGGCCTGTCCTGCTGGGCAAGCTATGGCCTGCTGCATTTCTGACACTCCTTTATTCTGGCCTGGCGTATCATTCAATCAGGGGATCGGCACAAAGGTGGCAGGATCTACCTTGGCTATATTGGGGCTTCAGCGCCGCCCTTATCCTGGCAAGCTGGAGCATCATTCTTTAAAGTATGGACCTACGACAACGCCTATTTGCCCGCCTGCATTGGATTCGCACTACTGTCCGGTCTGGCATTTGGCGGCATGATGTCATATAGCAGGGAAGCTGGTTTTTCCCGGTTATATCGAAGCATGATACCACTTCTTGCAAACTCACTTCTCCTCATCCAGTTAGGATTATTCTTCTACAATCCTATGCAACAGGTTCCGACATCTGAATCTCGTGAGCAGACAGAGAATTTCATCCAATTCGTCCAAAATCTTCCGGGCAAGGTCTGGGTTTTTAGCCACACAGAGTATGGCTATCTTGCTGGCAAGGGCTCTTACTTCCATAGCGTGCCTTTCGGAGATATCGTCGGCGGGAAAACACCACCCACTGGAACTGACACCTATTACCGCAGAGAGATGGCTGCGAGCGTTTTTCAAAACGTGATAGCAGAGCAATATTTCGATTGGATCATTGTCGATAAGCTGGAACCTTTTTGGGAGCCATACTACACAGTTGTTGAGGATCTACCCTATGAGTTCTATCCGGTGACGGGTGCGACCACCCGCCCGCAATTCTTAATGACCAGAGCCTATGAATAGCAGGATCACGGATAATTATCTGGCGAGAGATATCAGTAATGACATGCTATTTCAGCGGTATTTTTCGCTGGTATACCTGCTCGTTACATCGGCAGCCCTGTACGCCGTGTTGTCCCAGTGGGCATACGATGACCCGTTCATCACCTACCGCTACGCCGACAACCTGGCACGTGGTTTGGGATTTGTCTATAACCCGGGCGAACGCGTCCTGAGCACCACCACACCGCTGTTCGCCATGCTGCTGGGGATTCTGCACTTCGTCTCCCCCGATCTGCCGCGGACTGCCAACCTGATCGGTGCGGTCAGCCTGGCGCTGGGCGGGCTGTTCCTGTGGGATCTATCCCGCACCTGGAAAACCCCGATCGCCGGCTGGGCAGCCCTGCTGCTGTACCCGACCTTCACCCTCCCGGCAGTAACGCTTGGCTCTGAAACACCCCTCTATATTGCCCTCTGCCTGGGGTCGTTTGCATTCTATGCCCGCCAGCGCTATTACATCACAGCAGTATTTGCAGCCCTGGCAGTCCTCACCCGCCCGGATGGAGTGCTCGTCCCGATTGTCCTGGGCGCGGATTACCTGCTGCGCATCCGCAGACCGGTTCCATGGAAAGCAGCCCTGCTCTTCCTCTGCCTGGTCGTGCCCTGGTTTGTGTTCGCCTGGGTCTATTTCGGCTACCCGCTGCCGGCTACCCTGGTTACCAAGCAGCAGCAGGGGACGATGGCAGTCAGCCAGACTTTTGGCCCCGGAGTTATCTCGATCATAGGCTGGTACCTGGATGGCTGGCAGTACTGGCTCGAAACGATACTGGCGATCGCCGGCTTATATTGGCTGGTGCGGTATGCCCGGCAGTGGTCCCTGGTGCTGGTCTGGACGGTGCTGTACTTCGCCGCGTATTCGCTGCTGGGAGTATCGCGCTACTTCTGGTACTATGCACCGCTGGTCCCGGGGTTTATTGTGCTGGTTGGTTTAGGGTCAGAAGCCCTCTTCAACGCCGTTAGAAGGATTTGTGCCAGCAGGCAGCGGGAACAGGATAATGAGAACCAATCTCCCCAGACCAGCAGTATTTCCACCTGCCAGCGGCTATCCTACTTGTTCGTTGGGCTGCTGCTGGTAGGGATCACTGCTGCTCAGGCGGTGGATATCTGGAAGCTAAAGTTAAACCACGACCCACGCTCCACAGCGTACAAGGTAGTGGGAGAGTGGATCAAGGGTAACACACCTGAGGATGCCGTCGTCAGCAGCCTGGAGATCGGGATTATCGGCTATTATGCGGACCGCAGGATGGTGGATTTTGCCGGGATCCTGCAGCCGGATGTCGCCGGACAGCTGGACAGCAGCGAGAATTATGACCGTGCCGCCATCTGGGCGGTAGAAAACTATACCCCGGATTACGTGGTGCTGGTTAAAGGTGATCTGCGCACTCTCAGGCAGGGCTACCTGGCGGAGCACTGCCTGCTCGAAAAACACTTTCAGAGCGACGTAACGGGGTACGCCGAGAATACAAACATCTATGCCTGCCGTTAAATCACATCCATCAACCCCAAACCCCTCTCTACAATCAAAATTCCATCTCAGGAGCGTTCAGACATGCAGCTAATACCCACCAGCATCGCTGATGTACTATTGATCGAGCCGCGGGTATTCAGCGATGAACGCGGCTTCCTGATGGAGACTTACCGCCAGCAGCGCTACAGCGAAGCAGGTGTCGGAGAGTGTTTTGTTCAGGATAATCACTCGGGGTCACGGCAGAACACCGTGCGTGGCCTGCACTACCAGATATTCCAGGCGCAGGGCAAGCTCGTCCGGGTGATCGCAGGCGAGGTCTTCGATGTTGCTGTCGATCTGCGCCGCAGCTCGCCCACTTTTGGGAAGTGGCATGCAGCGAATTTATCGGCGGAAAACAGGCTGCAGTTATGGATTCCGCCGGGTTTTGCGCACGGGTTTTACGTGCTCAGTGAATGGGCTGAGATCATCTATAAAACGACCGATTATTATGCGCCCGAGTGGGAGCGTACGCTGCTCTGGAACGATCCCGATATCGGCATCTCCTGGCCGGTCCCGCAGGGCACCGCACCCATCATCTCGGCGAAAGACGTGCTGGGCAAGAACTCTGCACGAAGCGGATACTTACGAATGAAAGGAACACGCTAAATGGAATCTATACTGGTAACCGGGGGAGCCGGGTTCATCGGGTCAAATTTCGTCCATTATCTGCTCGGCGCAGAGCCGGATATCAGGGTCATCAACCTGGACGCACTGACCTACGCGGGCAGTCTCGAGAACTTGAAAGAGCTGCCCGACCCCGAGCGCCACATCTTCGTCAAGGGCGATATCTGCGACCGCCAGCTGCTGGACGAGCTCCTCAAGCGCTACCAGATCAGTACAATAGCCCATTTTGCCGCTGAGAGCCACGTCGACCGCTCGATACTGGGTCCGGAGCAGTTCATCCAGACCAATATCATTGGCACGTTCACCCTGCTCGAGGCCATACGTAAATACTGGCTCGAGGAGCAAGCCTTCTCTCTGGATCAGGTGCGCTTCCACCATGTCTCCACCGACGAGGTCTTCGGCTCACTGCTGCCGGACGACCCGCCATTTTCAGAGACCACACCCTACGCGCCGAACTCTCCGTACGCAGCCTCAAAGGCTGCCAGCGACCACCTGGTGCGAGCATACCACCATACCTACGGACTCCCGGTGAGCATCACCAACTGCTCCAACAACTACGGGATGTACCAGTTCCCGGAAAAGCTCATCCCGCTCATGATCCTCAACGCGCTGGATGGTCGCCCACTACCGGTTTACGGCGATGGCCGGCAGATACGGGATTGGCTGTATGTCGAGGATCACTGCGAGGCGATCTGGCTGGTCATCCGCCGCGGCACCCCAGGAGAGACCTATAATATTGGCGGCAACAACCAGCCGGTCAATATTGAGGTTATCCAGACCCTGTGCGACATCCTGGACGAGCTGCAGACAGAATCGCCCCACGTACCGCACGCTTCCCTCATCCAGCATGTGGTCGACCGTCCAGGGCATGACCGGCGCTATGCCATCGATATCAGCAGGATAAGCAGCGAGCTGGGCTGGCAGCCAAGCCAATCCCTGACCAGCGGTCTGTTGAAAACTGTCCAGTGGTATCTTGACCACCCGGATTGGATCGATGCGATCCGCAAGCAGCAAACCTACCAGGGTTGGCTGGATCAGAATTATCAGAAAAGGGGACAACAATCATGAAAGGTATCATCCTGGCCGGCGGGCGCGGCACCCGCCTCTTCCCACTCACCATCTCGATCAGCAAACAGCTGCTGCCAGTTTACGATAAACCGATGGTGTATTACCCGTTATCGATGTTGATGCTGGCCGGGATCCGCGATATCCTGGTGATCAGCACACCCGAGGCGCTGCCCGCGTTTCGCTGGCTGCTGGAGGATGGCAGCCAGTGGGGGTTGAAGTTCACCTATACCGAACAGGCCGAACCGCGCGGCCTTGCGGACGCCTTCCTGGTCAATCCGGACTTCCTGGAAAACCAGCCGGTGTGCCTGATCCTGGGCGACAACATTTTCTACGGCACCAGCCTGCCGGAAAAAATGCGTGCGGCTGCCGAACTTACGGAGGGAGCCCTGATCTTCGCCTATTCCGTGCGCGATCCGGAGCGCTACGGCGTCGTGGATTTTGACGAAAATGGCATCGCGGTGAGCATCGAAGAAAAGCCGGCCAACCCACGCTCCCATTACGCGGTCCCGGGGCTGTATTTCTATGACAATCAGGTTTATGCGCATGCTTCGGCGCTCGAACCTTCACCACGCGGCGAATTGGAGATCACCGACCTCAACCGCAAGTATCTGAAACATGGGAAGCTGCATGTCGACGTGATGGGGCGTGGTATCGCCTGGCTGGACGCCGGCACGCACGAATCGCTGCTCCAGGCGGCTAACTTCATCCAGGCAGTCGAAGATCGCCAGGGTATGATGATCTCTTGCCCCGAAGAGATCGCCTTGCGGATGGGCTATATCGATAAGGAGCAGTTCCGCCACCTGGCAGAGAGAATGAACAATAACGAATACGGCAAATATTTGCTGCGCATTCTGCATGAGGAGTTTTCTTGACACTGGGCAGGAAATCGTATCGCCTTCTTCTGCTGGGTAAAAACGGACAGCTGGGCTGGGAGCTCCAACGCACGCTGGCGACCCTGGGAGAATTAATCTGCCTGGGACACCCGGAGATCGACCTCACTCAGGCCGACCAGATCATCCTTACCCTGCGCCAGGTAAAGCCGCAGGTGATCGTCAACGCGGCCGCTTATACCGCAGTCGATCAGGCAGACAGCGAACCTGAGACCGCCGGAGCTATAAACGCCGCCGCACCGGGTATCCTGGCTGAACAGGCCCAATCTCTGGGAGCGGCTCTGATCCACTACTCCACCGACTACGTATTCGATGGAAACAAAGATCAGCCATATCGTGAGACGGACCGGCCGATGCCTCTGGGGGTGTACGGGCAGAGCAAGCTGGCGGGCGAAAATGCCATCACAGAGATCGATGGCGCATACTTGATCCTGCGCACCAGCTGGGTGTACAGCCTGAGGAGGGACAGCTTCGCCCGGAAAGTCCTGCATTGGTCGCGCCAGCAGGAGACTCTGCGGGTGGTCGCCGACCAGGTGAGCGGCCCGACCTGGGCGCGCATGCTGGCTGAAGTGACCGCACAGTTGCTGGCAGCCGCAGGCACGGACCCGCCCGGCTGGATCAGGGAGCACCGCGGCCTGTACCATGCTGCTGGCGACGGTCACACCAGCCGATACGAGTGGGCACAGGAGATACTGCGCCTGGACCCCAGGCGAGATGAGCAGATCGCCAGGCAGATCCTACCCGCCCAGACTGCCGAGTTCCCAACACCAGCCCGGCGACCCCTGTACTCCGCATTGAACTGCGAGCTGTTTACCAGCACGTTCAATCTGCGATTGCCAGATTGGCAGGCAGCGCTGGCGCTGGCATTAGCCGGTGATCCCTGATCGACCCCGACCCTAATCTACGCACATTGACAGACCAACACAATCCCCCGATAAAATCCATCGTCGCTTATACCACTGCTCCCTGGGAGCATGCCCTGGCGGTGCTGCGCTTCGTCGCACCGCTGCAGAAGGCCGGCATCACCCCCATACAGGGCAACCCTGGGGGACACACCGACCTGGATAAAATCTCGCAGGCGGATGCGGTTCTAATCCAGCGCGATTTCCCGAAATACTTGCAGGACTATGAAAGAATCCTGTCGGCCGCACGCGCGCAATCGAAGCCGGTCGTGTACGATCTGGACGACTGGCTCCTGGAGCTGCCTAAGACCCACCCCGACCGTGTCAGCCACCATTATGCAGGCAGTTTATTCCCCATCCTGCGCGCCATCACCGAAGCAGATGTGGTAACCGTCAGCACGGACAAGCTGGCGGAGCGCATTCATCCCCTGAATGAAAATATCCATGTGCTGCCCAATTACATTGATGAAGGGCTCTGGCATTTACAACCCAGGCAGACCACTATCGACCCCCAACTGCCGCTGACGCTCGTCTATATGGGCGGCGACTCTCATATCCCAGATTTCGAACCCCTCGTGCCGATATTATCGGAGATATTACAGAGCTACGGCGAGCGAATTGTATATAAGTCCATCGGCATGCAGCCGGTGCCGGCGCTGCGTGGGCTTCCTAACGTGGAAGCTATCCCATTCCAGTTCACGTATTCCGCATACGCCGGGTTTGTGCAGCGGCAGCACTTTGATATTGCCATCGCTCCCCTGGCAGATAATATCTTCAATCACTGTAAGAGCTCGATAAAATATTTGGAATACAGCACCCTGGGCATCCCGGGTGTCTTCAGCCGCGTTACCCCTTATGCAGGGCTGATAACAGATGGTGTAAACGGCTTCCTCGCCTCGGACCCGGAGGAGTGGCGCCAGGCGATCATCAGGCTGATCGAGGATACTCAGCTGAGAGCGGATATAGGCGCAGCCGCTCAAGAGAGCGTACGGCAGTGGCTGCTCGGCGACCACGCCTGGCTATGGCAGCAGGCATACCATCAGGCGGCTGCCAATATCGGACAAGAGAAAGCCTATGCCACGCTGCCGCTGTCATTATTAGCAGACCTGACCCGTCAAAGCCGCCATTGGGAGCAGGAGATGGAATCGGGAAGGAGTGAAAACAAGCCTCAGGCGCCCGGCGAGCACAATGATGCCCGACCCGAACTTAAGAATAGACGGCTCCCCCAAAACACACCGGTGCAGGTAAACGACGGCATGGTTGCTGCCATCACCCGCGGGCTGGCACGCATATCCTCCCGATTTCGTCGGAAGCAGACATGAGGCCGGGCCGCAAAGCGATCATGCGGGGTCAATCTTATAGATTAGGTAAACATATATGAGACAAGATGGCACGCCGCGCGTGGCGGCTTTTACGCTTTACAGCTGGGATCACAGGAGCCCAGTCACGCGACTGGTCACCCCCTGGGAACGTGCCGGTGCACAGGTCCTGCGCGGCACACAGTGGGATCAGGTTTTCATCGAAGTGATCGAAGGTGCCAACCTTGTCGTCTTGCACCGCGATTTCCCGCGCCTGGCAGAAGCTTACCAGCAGGTCATCCAGAGGGCGCGCAGCCTGGGCGTACCCGTGTTTTTCGACCTGGATGACCTGCTGTTCGACCTTCCCGAAGAACACCCGGATCGACAGTACCACTACATCAGCGATGCCTTGTTCCCTGTTCTGCAAGCGGTCCTCGAAGCTGACGCTGTCACGGTCAGCACACCTGCATTGCAAGCAGCGATCCAGCCTCTCAACCCAAACACTTTGCTTCTGCCCACCTGTCTGGATGACAATATGTGGAAGAAGGCAGGTGCCAATGCGAAAGGTGATCCGCCAGCATTGGTCATCGGCTGGATCAACGACCAGCTGCCCTCGGATGGGTTCGATAACTGCACGGTTGGGCTGGAGCAGTTCCTGCGCCAGCAAGAAGCGGCTATCCTGCTGCGGGTATGGGGCAGGAGACCACCGGTTTCACTGCTTGCCCTTCCGAATGTGGATTGGCTGGCGGATATCCCAACCAGCTATGCACAGTTCGCAGCCAATTTTAGCGAGCAGCATATCGACCTGGCGCTGGTCCCCCACGGCAGTGAGCCGTTCGATCTCTGCCAGACGCCACTGCGCTTTTTCGAGCACAGCGCCTGTGGGATAGCTGGCATTTACAGCCGGGTAGCGCCCTACCAGGATGTGGTCTCCCTTAGCGAAAACGGTTGGCTAGCGTCAACAGCCGAGGAATGGACGCAGGCGCTGGAGGCGCTGGCTGGCTCGGCTGAACTGCGAGAACGGATCGCCGCATCGGCCCAAAACAACCTCCGGGAGAAATGGTTGCTCTCGCAGAATGCCTATCTCTGGAAAGATGCCTTCGATAGATCTGCCGGTCTGGCCGATCAGCACAAGGAATTCCAGCCGCTTGCCAGCCAGGCAGCACAGCTTTCCGCTCAGATCCGGCGTTGGCAGCGTGACCTGGAACGCCGCCTGTACGATCGTGAATGGGAGCTGCGCGCCACAAATCTGATGATGGTACGCAAGGACCGCCAAGCCGGTGAATACATCCAGCAGCTTGGCTCCCAATTGGAGCAGATCTGGAGTGATCCTGCCTGGCGCTTACTCAATAAAGCCAAGCAGCTGGTAAAAAGAGCAGCCGCGCCCAGCGCAGCGGACACATACTCAGAGACCGAAGCGAATCCAGAGAGCGGGAAGATGGACGCTGATGGAGAGCCTGTTTTCGGGGATCTGCCGCAGGTGATCGCCCCTGCAGCCACCTTCGACCTGTTCTGGTTTAAAGGAGCGAGCTGGGAGCAACTGCCCGAAAAAGAACACCGCCGTGCGGTCGAGTTCGCCAAAGGCGGCATACGTGTTGTAATCGTCTCCCCAGACGGGCAGCCGGGAAATTCACCAACCTTCCGGCAGTTGGCGGATGGCATTTATGAGCTAGCCCTACCGACCGATAAACACGCTCATGATTCCAGCAGCTCGCAGTCTGAAGCAGCCTTTCAATATCAAGAAATATTCGCCGATATGCGCCTGGAGCTTGGCATCTTTGAAGCCGTCTGCTGGATCGATGATCCGCTGTGGGTGGACACGTGCTGCCGGTTGCGGAATTTTTACGGCTGGAAAATCGCTGCTCCAGCCCACCGCTCTGATGGCTTACGAAACCCCGACAGCCTGCTTGTTCGCAGCGATCTTGTCTTCGATTCGCCAATCGAAGATCTGTCTTATGACACTATCCGGCGGGAGCTGCTCGGCCTCTACCCTCTGACCAGCATCGTCATCCTAACCTACAACAACCTGGACTACACAAAGCAATGTCTGGACAGCATCCGCCGAAAGACAGCCTATCCGAACTACGAAGTCATTATCGTGGATAATGCCTCCACCGACGGTACCGTCGAGTTCTTGAATGTCTACGCCGCATCCCACCACAATATACGGCTGGTTATCAACGAGGAGAATCGGGGGTTTTCTGCCGGCAACAACCAGGGCGTCGAAATCAGCGAGGGAGATTACATCGTTTTCCTTAACAACGATACCCTGGTTACCCAGGGCTGGCTCTCCGGGCTGATCTCACACCTGCGCGATCCGGCTACCGGAGCGGTCGGACCGGTGACGAATTCATCCGGTAATGAGAGCAAGATCGGTGTCGATTACAGCGACATCAGCGGTCTGGAGGATTTCGCCAGACGCAACAGGCGGGCGCACATCGACCGGTCCTTCGATATCCGTATGCTGGCGTTGTACTGTATGCTCGTGCGGCGCTCGGTGATCGACGAAGTCGGTCTACTCGACGAACGTTTCGGTGTTGGAATGTATGAAGACGACGATTTCTCCCTGCGGATCAGGCAAAAAGGCTACCGCATCCTGTGCGCCGAGGATGTCTATATCCATCACTGGGGCAGCGCCAGCTTCTCCAGGCTGGAAGAAGAGCATTACCAACGCCTGTACCTTGAGAACCGGCGGTTATTCGAAGAGAAATGGGGGACAGAGTGGCAACCTCACCGCTGGCGCATGGATGAGGAATAGCAGTGCCTCAATTTTGCTGCCCGTTAAGCCGATCTTAATTCATCCATTCCGAGATATTAACCTCAACCGCCAGACTGGAAGCTATAATCCCAAACAGCATTTGCCCAAGCATAACGCCTGCCGGCATTGCTAACTCGTTTTCTCCAACCAGCTTACAATTTTGTCGTTTGGGCAGGATTGAATATCGGTTATAAATAAGGAGAGAAAGCAGAATATATTGTAATTATTATCGAAACAGTAATTCATATGGCAAACAAACAGACTTCACACAATAAATACCTGCCGGGTTGGTCTAATAAGCTTCTGGCATCATTCCTTATTCTGGTCATTTTTATGGGGTGCCTCAATCTGGTAGAGCGTCCCCTCCCTGCTGCTGCGCAAACGACAACCCGGCGTGTCTTCCTGCCCTTGACCGCCTCCAGCTACCGCAGCGGAGCACCGATCCTGCTGGGCACTTATTCTTCAGCATACTTGGGTACCCAGGCTGCAATCGATACTCATTTGAAATCCCTGGATTCTTGGGCTGGAAAAGGCATCTCTATCGCCGGGACCTTCCTGGGAATACACGATGCTAACCCTCAATACAACGTGGGCGTCCCTTTAGAACTGTTATGGGATAACGGCTACACCGCATTTGTGAACCTGATGACCCAAGGCACTGCAGCCCAGATTGCCCAGGGAGCGGAAGATGGCAATATTCAAAAAGTGGCAGCTGCGTTCGCTTATTGGATGTGGTTAGCCCAGCAGGAAAACCAGGAACGCTTCGTCTTTATCGCCCCGTTACCGGAAGCCAATATCACCAATGGTAATTCTTACGGCGGGGACCCGGCCTCCTTCATCACCGCCTACAAGCGCATACAGGACATTTTTGCCAGCGAATTTGCCAAAGTCAAGGTGCCATTCAACTCGATCAGCTGGGTATTCGCCCCAAACGGTGTGGATGAACCCGGCAAACCGGTCTTCGAGGCTTATTATCCAGGCGGAGATCGGGTCGACCTGGTTGCTTTCAGCTCCTACAACTGGGGCTACTGCGTGCACTGGAAATACGATCGCTGGCAGTTGGGTCCTGAGCTCTACCTGCCCTTTGTCCAGCGCATGAACGCACTCGCGCCCGGAAAGCCAATCTTCATCGCCCAGACAGCATCTACATCGGAGTACCCCTATCCCAACAACTACAACTATACCCAGAAGAGCCAGTGGTTCGTCGATGTATACGGATATCTCGAAAGTCTGGATGGTGTCCGTGGGATCTTATATTTCAACATCCAAGGAGAATGCGACTGGCCGTTCTTCAAGAGCGGAGTCCTGCAGTACGAAGGCTATCGTCAGGCCATCTCCAGCCCGGCGTACGAGTACTGGAGCCCGGTTGAAGTCTCAGCCGGCTTCTCAACTCCCTGAAATCCTCATGCTCGAGCCGTAAATTTATTGCATCTTCCCAGACTACCGGGAATACATATCCCTTTGCTCCGCGATCAGGGGGAGAACCAGGAATTGCTTCGCATATAACCCCGGTTAGCACATCAAGGAGCATCTAACCCTGTAAGGTATAATCTATGTTCAGGCATCTGCTCCAGTCATGGATGCCTTTTTTGGAGGCTGGCGTGCAGCATTCCGAGGAAATTTACGATTCTTCTCAAAGACCACACCCATTCATCGATGAGTTCCTGTCGATATTACGCTACCGCGAGCTGATCTACCAGTTCACGGCGCGCTCGATCACCGCGCGCTATAAGCGATCCGTCATCGGGGTAGCATGGACAATGCTGAACCCGCTGATGACCATGATCGTGCTCACGCTGGTCTTTTCCCAGCTCTTCAGATGGAATGTGCCCTCTTACCCGGTGTATGTCCTCAGCGGATTGATCATCTGGAACTTTTTCTCGCATACCACCAGCTCTGCTATGGGCGAAATGATCTGGAGCGGAGGGCTGCTGAACCGCATCTACGTTCCGAAAAGTGTTTTCGCTGTGTCTGCTATGGGCACCGGGCTGGTGAACCTGGGTCTATCGCTGGTGCCCCTGCTGCTCATCGCGATAGTCATCGGAACCCGCATCACCCCGGCGATCCTCGTCCTGCCCATCTCGATCCTGCTGCTGGCGATCTTTTCCCTGGGAGTCGGTCTGATCCTGGCGACGGCGGTAGTTTTTTTCGCCGATATGATGCCGGTTTATGAGGTACTGCTGACGATATGGTTCTATGCCACACCAATCATTTACCCGATAGAAGTGGTGCCTTCGAACCTGCTCTGGCTCTTCCGTTTGAACCCCATGCTGTATCTGCTGAAAATCTTCCGCGATCCGCTTTATCTAGGGACCGTCCCCGAACTGCATGTATGGGGCATCGCCGCCGGTTTTGCTTTCGCTGCCTTTATCGCTGGTGGCTTGATTTTCACTTCCAGGTCGAATGAATTCGCTTACCGCATCTAAATCCCAACACAAAAACCATATGACATCAGATGGCAGACCGGTTATCCGCTTCGAAGATGTAGCGGTGCTGTACCGCGTGCCGCGCGAACGTGTCTCCGGGATCAAGGAGTATGCTGTACGCTGGCTGCAGCGGCGCCTGAGATACGAGGAATTCTGGGCGCTGCGGGATATCAGCTTCGAGGTGAAGCGCGGCGAGGTATTCGGGGTGATTGGGCGCAACGGTGCCGGTAAGAGCACCATGCTGAAAGTGATGGCACGCGTGCTGCACCCTACTCGCGGACGGGTGGTCATGAACGGTAAGATCGCACCCTTGCTGGAGTTGGGCGCCGGCTTCCACCCGGAACTGACCGGTCGTGAGAATGTCTACCTGAACGGCGCGCTGCTGGGCTATACCCGCAGGCAGGTAGACGAGCTCTTCTCCTCCATCCTGGACTTTGCCGAGATCGGTGACTTCATCGATGCCCCTCTGCGCACCTACTCGACCGGGATGGTAGCCCGTCTCGGCTTCTCTGTTGCGACCTGCATACGCCCCGATATCCTGCTGGTTGACGAAGTGCTTTCCGTAGGAGACAGCCGCTTCCAGCAAAAATGTCTGGACCGCATGAACTCTTTCCAGGAAGAAGGCACTACCATTGTGATCGTTTCCCACAGCATGCAGACCATCCAGAATTTCTGCAGCCGGGCGTTGTGGCTCGATCAAGGTCGAGCGGGGGCAATTGGATCTGTATCCGATGTGATCAGCAGTTATACCACCTAATCTGTACGCATGGCAGTCAAGAACGAGAAAATTCATCCCACCCAAAGCAGCTGGTTCAAACGCCTGCGCTATTGGCTGATACCTGCCAACAGCAAACAGGAGGCCGAGCTGTGGAAAATGGTCAAAAGCGCCCGTGCCCGCGAGTACGCTGCTGCGCTGATCGGTGGGGTACGCCTGCTCCTGGCGGTACTATTTGTACCCTTCATCCGCTGGCTGCGGCCGCGCGGTGTTTTCGCCGGCGAGCCCTACCTGCAGGATAACAGCCGGGTAATCCTGTACACCAATCAAGAGCAGCTGCTCCCGGAATACAAGCTGCGAAGATCATTCGAGAGCGGGTACCCACGCACAAAGCCTGTATCACTGATATTGACCCTGGTGAACGAAGCAGACAGCCTGCCCGCCTGGCTGGATAGCTTATCCACACAGACCCGCCGGCCGGACGAGCTTGTCATCGTCGATGGCGGCTCCACCGATGGCTCGCTGGAGCTGCTGCGCAGCTTCGCTGAGAACAGTGAATTCCCGGTTACCATCCTCTCAGAGCCTGGAGCGAATATCGCCCGCGGCCGCAATATCGCCATCGAGAACGCACAGCATGAAATAATCGCCAGCACCGACCTGGGCTGCAGGCTGAATCCTGCCTGGCTCGAGAATATCACCGCCCCCTTCGAGATCGATCAAAAGACCCAGATATCAGCCGGTTGGTATGAGATGATCAAGAGCTCATCCGCGAAGATGGCGCTCTTCGGGGCTGATATCGAGAAGATCAACCCGCAGGCTTTCCTGCCCTCTTCACGCTCAATTGCTTTTACCAGAGCAGCCTGGCAGGCTGTTGGCGGTTACCCCGAATGGGTTACGCTGACCGGGGAAGATTCCCTCTTCGATATCGAGCTAAAAAAAGCCTGCCGGCATTGGGCGTTTGCAGCAGAAGCTGTCGTGTACTGGCAGGCTCCATCCTCGCTGAGCGAGTACTGGCATAAGCTGCGCAGCTGGTCGGTCGGTGACGGAGAGTCGCTTTTCGGGGGTCGTCTCTACTGGCACAGCCTGCTGCGTCTGGTATTCCTGCTGGTCTCGATCATCTTTGTCGCTGCAGCGGGATTATCCGCCGCGATCCTGGGCAGTCTCCCACCGATTTGGGCGGTATTTATCCCGCTGGTCTGGGCCTATCTAGCCTCGGTGCTGGTCTTCGGCGCCAGGCATTTCTCACCCCTGGACCTGGTCAGCGAAACAGGGGCTGAAGCTGCCCGAGTGCGTGGATTCCTGCAGGGATCGAAAAAGCGCCCGTCCGTGCTGGCTCAGCGCTATGCTCGCGCCAAGGGCTTCTTCCTTATCCTGGCTGGTGTGCCGATCGACGACACCGGCGGTGGGGCACGCTGTACGCAGATCTCCCTCGAGCTGCTGCGCCAGGGATATGCAGTTTTTTACCTTAACAAATTCCCAAAATATGAGAGCGTCGATCTAGACCTGACCATATACCACCCGATGCTGTCAACCGCTCCACTGGCTCACTTTCGCTGGGATGCGTTCCAGAGAAATTATCGTCATTTATTTACCGGAAACACCTTCGCCGCATTGCTGGAGTTCCCTTTGAAAGAATTCCTGCCTATCGCCAAAGGCGTATCCCGCCAGGGCGGGGCAGTGATCTACGATCTGCTGGACGACTGGAACACATCTCTGGGCGGCGACTGGTATTCATTTGATATTGAAAAGCAGGTCATCGAGCACAGCCAGGTCCTGGTCGCCACGGAAGAATCGCTGCTCGAGCGGTTGGAGGTGCTGAGCCAGCGCCCGGCTGCACTGCTGCCCAATGCTGTCAACAGCCTGCTGTTCGACCCAAACCACCCCCACCCGCGCCCAGAAGACTTCCCCGATGGGGAATGGGCGATTATATACATCGGCGCGCTGTGGGGAGAATGGTTCGATTGGGAATTGCTTACCGGCATCGCTATGGCCTACCCGCAGGCATCGGTCGTAGTGATAGGAGATTACCGCGGCCAGTGCTCGCAGCCACCGACAAACCTGCATTTCCTGGGATTGAAAGCCCAGCAATCCCTCCCGGCATACCTGGCACACTCCCAGGTTGCCATCATCCCCTGGGTAGTCAGCCCGATCACCCAGGCGACCAGCCCGCTCAAGGTGTACGAATACCTGAGCATGCGCAAACCCGTTGTTGCCCCAGACCTAACCCCGCTGCGGGATTTACCAGGCGTGCTGACTGCAAGGGATCGCTCGGACTTCACCGCTAAAGTGGAGGCTGCGCGTCGGCTTGAGCTGCCGCTCGAGCAGATCGATGCATTCACGGCTGAGAACAGCTGGCAAGCACGCGTAAACCAGCTTCTGGAACTCGTCGAGACCGCCCGCACTACAACTCCTGCATGAAATCACGCCTGGTGATCTGCCGCTCGAATCCGATCGCCCCAGACCCGAGGGTGGAGAAGGAAGCCCGCACCCTCTCCCAGGCAGGTTATTCAGTCACCCTGCTGGGATGGGACCGCAGCGCCGGTCTCCCCCGGCAGGACGAGCTGGATGGGATGCCCATGTTCCGCCTACCCATACGCGCCGAATACGCCACGGGCATGCGCAACCTGCCGGATTTGCTGCGCTGGCAGTGGGGCTTATTCCGCTGGCTGAGACAACACCACCAGGACTACGACCTGATCCATGCCTGCGATTTCGATACCATCCTGCCGGCCCTGCTGTGCCGCAGGCTCTACCACAAGAAAGTCATCTACGATATCTTCGATTTCTACGCCGACCACCTGCGGCTTACCCCGGGCTTTATCAAGCGGACCATCCGCGCGGTTGACCTGCGCGCCATAGACCGGGCAGATGCAGTCATCCTGGCAGATGACTCGCGTTGGGAACAGATTCAGGGTTCCAGACCACAGCGCAGTTTGGTCATCTACAACAGCCCGGGGGAGGTCGCTTTTGATACGGAGCCTGGGCAGGAGGGCACACCGGATACACTTCGCCCGCCAGGATCGAGCCTGCATATCGTTTACGTCGGTCTGCTGCAGGTAGAGCGCGGGCTGTTCGAGCTGCTCAGCGTCCTGCGCCAGCATCCAGACTGGTCGCTCGACCTGGCAGGCTTCGGTGGCGATGAGACCCATCTCGTGGGCATGGTTGAGGATATGCCCAACGTTCGATGGCACGGCAGGGTCCTTTACCAGCGTGCCATCGAATTAAGCGCGGCTGCGGATGTGCTGATTGCCACCTACGACCCATCCATCCCCAACCACCGCTACTCAAGCCCTAATAAAGTGTTCGAAGCCATGCTGTTGGGCAAACCGGTCATCGTCGCGAAAGACACGAATATGGACCGCATCATCCAGCAGGCAGATTGCGGCCTGGTGGTGCCGTATGGGGATGTTCCGGCTCTGGAATCTGCCTTGCTCGCTTTGCAATCCGACCACGACCTGCGCCAGCGTTTGGGGGGCAACGCCCGCCAGGCTTACGATACCATGTACAGTTGGGAGATCATGGCGGGCAGGCTGCTAAACTTATACCAGGAGGTCCTTGGCTGAACCGGTAAGCCCATCATGACCAGGCTGCTGCTGTCCTCCAATACAGATTGGTATATATACAACTTCCGCCTCGCCCTGGCTGAATACATGCGCGGGCAAGGCTGGGAGGTCGTGCTCGTATCTCCACCGGGCAATTTCACAGCCAAACTCCAGCAGCACGGCTTCCGCTGGATACCGTGGAACCTTGGACGCCAGTCTGTCTCTCCCTGGCAGGAGACCAGATCGTTGCTGGAGATCCTGTCGATCTACTGGCGCGAGAAACCCGATCTCGTCCACCATCACACCATCAAGCCGGTGCTGTACGGCTCGCTGGCAGCCCGCCTGGCGGGCGTCCCGGCCGTGGTCAACTCGATCACCGGGAGGGGGTATATCTTCCTGGGAGAGGACCGCAAAGCGCAGCTGCTGAAACGCCCGGTGCTCCAGATCTACAAGCTGGCTTTGAACTCTCCGCGCTGTGGGGTGATTTTCGAAAATCCTAACGACCGGCAGTACTTCCTCGACCAGCGGCTGGTGTCCGCTGAACGCACCTGGCTGATCGAGGGCGTCGGTGTCGATCCAGAGCGATTCACTCCCCTTCCAGAGCGCGAAGGCGTGCCGGTGGTAGCACTGGCGGCACGTATGCTGTGGGATAAGGGGGTAGGCGTGCTGGTCGAGGCAGCTCGCATCCTGAAAGAAGATACCCAAGCGCGCATCGCCCTGGTGGGCGAGCCCGACCCGGGCAACCCAGGGACGGTGAGCAGCCAGACCCTGGAGAAGTGGCATGCCGAAGGGCTGGTCGAGTGGTGGGGTTGGCAGCCGGAGATGCCAGAGGTCTATAACAAGAGCCATATCGTTACCTTACCCACCATGTACGGTGAGGGTGTGCCAACTACCCTGCTCGAGGCGGCAGCCTGTGGTCGACCGCTTGTGGCAACCGACATCCCCGGGTGCCGGGCGGTGGTCCTGGATGGGCACAATGGCTTCCTGGTGCCCCCTAACGACCCCCAGGCGCTTGCGCAGGCGCTGAAACATCTGGTATCCGATCCATCCCTGCGTGGTAGAATGGGTGCAGCAAGCCGCCAACTGGTGATGCAGAAATTCACTCACGCCCGGGTAAACGCAGCTACAATGCAGGTCTACCAGCAGATCCTGGGAACGAGCGACGCTGGCGCACCATGATCAAACCGGCTCCTGCGGATATCTGACCCTTGCTGACCCTGCTCTCCTTCCGCAATATATTTATCGCAGCAATGATCGCACTGGTTCTCGGACCGCTGGTGCAGTGGCTGGCGCGCCGGCTGGGGTTCGTGGATATCCCCAACAAGGAGCCGCACAAACAGCACGCCGCCGTGGTGCCGTTCGCCGGTGGCTTCGTGATCGTTGCTACTGTCTTTGCAGTCAGCCTCGGGCAGCGGATGCTGGAAACGCAGACCGTGTTTGCTCTGCTGGTATCTTCCATCCTGCTGTTTGCGTTCGGTGTTTGGGATGACCTCAAACAGTTATCACCGCTGGTTAAATTCATCGGTCAGATCGCCGGGGCTCTGCTGCTGATTTATCTGGGCGTCCAGGTGCTCATCTTCCCGCAAAACTGGCTCAACCTGCTGATCACCTTACTCTGGGTAGTAGGTATCACCAACGCCTACAACTTTGTAGACAGCATGGATGGTCTGGCAGTCGGGCTGAGCGCACAGGCAGCCGCGTTCTTCATGCTGGTCACCTCTGATTCCGGGCAGGTGGAGCTTTCCCTGTTAAGCGCCATCCTGCTGGGTGCCAGTGTGGGCTGTTTCTATTTCAATGCGCTGCCGGCACGTTTCTTCCTGGGTGATTCAGGGTCGCAGTTCCTGGGCTTCGTGCTGGCTGGTCTGGCGATTGCCTATAATCCCCCGGGCTTCGAGCAGCTTCAATCCTGGTACATTCCGATCCTGCTGATGGGCGTGCCAATCTTCGATATCACCCTGGTGGTGTTCTCCCGCCTGCGGCGCAGAAAACCGATCTATAAAGCCTCGCGCGACCACACCTACCACCGCCTGGTACAGATGGGGATGAGCTCCAACCGGGCGGTGCTCAGCATGCATATCACTGCCCTGCTGCTGGGGTGCCTGGCTTTCATCGCTCTCGGACTGCCGGTGCTGCTGGCCAACGCGATCTTCATCGCCATCCTGCTCATCGGATTGATCGCCCTGATCGTCCTGGAAAGCCAGAGCCAGCCGCAATAATCCCCCCTATAAATCCCTTGAGCGGTAGGGCTCACAGCCCCTGCTTTGACGGCCTGCTCGGGGATCATCCCTGGGAAATATCCCTAAGATAATTATGGTCAATGAATGGAATCCACGTGCAGAAATACTGGCGGTATCGCACCGCTGGCCGGTGATCATGCTGTTCATCCTACTTGGCAGCCTGATTGGAGCTGCGGCGGCGTATCTCCTGCCATCTCCATACCGTGCCGAGTCCACGCTGCACGTCGCCTATAACGCCGATATCCACCTGCGCAACCCGGATGATTACAAGAACTGGCAGATGGAGCAGCTAAATATCTTCATCCTGTCAGAGGATGTGCTGGATGAGACATTACGTAGATTGCAGAGCCAGAACAGCGCCTGGGGGGATACCACGATCGACGACCTGGCCGGCAGCCTGCACGTTTACTGGCGCAATGCCGGGGAATGGAGTTCTGGTAGCCGAGGCGTCCAGCCCCGAGCTGGCCGCGCAGCTGCTGAATACCTGGCAGCAGGTGGTCCTGGAGCAGATCGATGCTGCCAAAGCCCATGCACAAGCTGTGCTGGACTTAAGCACGCGCGTCGATACGCTGTATCTGCAGCGCGTGGATACCGACCAGCGCATCAGCGAACTCAGCCAGACCAGAGACGCCATACAAACCTGGATGCAGAGCCTTGATGAGGAGATGGGCGGTTCGCCGCTGGAAGCCAGGCAGCGCTGGCTGCTCCTTTCCCGGGCGGCCAGTGCAGCCGACTGGCACCCAGCAGGGACAGCTTTGTTGGCAGAGACTCCACCCCCCGAGGCTCCCGCATCTGAATATCTCCCGTGGCTGGAAAAGACCCTGGTCTTCATCGAACAGCAGCTAGAATCCCTGGGACCCCAATCCAGCCAGCTCACCGCGGAGTACGATCGGCTGTATAGCGAGTGGGAAAAAGAATTAAAGTCCTCACGCGGGCTGACAGCTTACCTGGTGGTCAGCCCTCTGGAAAATAGCAGCCAGCCGGTTGAGCCGGTCCGCCCAACAGGTACGCTGGTATTCGTCGGTGGGATGCTGGGCTTGCTCACCTGGACGCTGGTCTGGCTGATGGCACCGGTGCTCCGCGCTCGATCGCAGATCGCATGAGAGAACAAATCACTCCAAAGGCTGTACTGGCCTTTATCCAGAAAACGGCCTGGATACTGTTCCTGCTGTTCCTGCCGGTGACCAGCTTCCCATATTTTCCATCCGCATTGGGCGGCGGCACCCTGGTGCGGCCGCTGTCGATCTACCCGCTACTGATCCTGCTGGCATTATCCACCATCCCGACGCTGGTCCGCAAGCCTATCCCCAAAACACTGCTCACCCTGCTGCCATTCGTGTGCATCGCGGCGGCTGTGTCGCTACTCTCCCTGCTCCGGGATATCGACCCGCTGTTGGGGATCGCTGTCCCGGACCGGGTGCTGCGGGCATTTTTCACCCTGGTAATCGGCGGCGCTATCTTCGCCACAGTCGCCCTGACCCCGCGCACCCGTGACCAGCTGGTAGCATCGCTGCGCTGGCTGTACCTTGGCTTCAGCGTCGCGCTGCTGTGGGGATCACTGCAGGCAATCTACATCGTCAGCTACAACCAGGCGTACTTCCGCCTGCTTCAGAAGGTCCAGCGCCTGATATCGACCCGCAAGCTGTTCACCACCCGCATCTCCGGCATGACCTACGAGCCGAACTGGTTCGCCGAACAGATCAGCATGCTGCTGGTGCCGTGGCTGCTGGCATCGGTGCTCAGCGGATACAGCGTCTTCCGCTGGCGCTGGCGTTGGGTCACCGTCGAGCTGTTCCTGCTGATCTGGTCGGTGGTCGTGCTGGCATTCACCTTCTCCCGCTCAGGTCTGGCCAACTTGTTTGTGCTAGCCTTCCTGGGGATACTGTTCCTGCGACCCCAGCAGCGCCAGAAGGAAAAGCAGCCCGCCACGGTACGCACCTGGGCATTCCGTCTGGTCCAGGCAGGCGTCGCCATTGTCGTGCTGGCTGGAGTGATCTACTTTGCCGGCACAAAGAACGAGTTTTTCGCCCGCATCTGGAATTATTGGGGCGAAAAAAAGGAACGCAGCATCGCAGGCTATTTCGAGTACCTGGGCTTTGGAGCGCGCCTGACCTATGGGGATGCTGCCTTTGCGGTATACAATGAGTATCCCGTGCTAGGGGTCGGTCTGGGGAACTTCGCCTATTATTTCGAAGATTTCCTGCCGGATATCCAACTTGCATCCACACCTGAGGTGCTGCGCATTGTCACACCGGATGCCGGCCGGGACCGGTTGATCACACCCAAGAACCTGTACTACCGTCTGCTTTCCGAGACCGGTGTGGTCGGCACCGCCGCATTTATGGCATTTGTAGCGGCTGTCCTGGGCTGTGCGTTGTACTTGTGGGCATCCCCCAACGGTGAAGACCGCTACTGGGGGAAAGCGGGATTATTGGGCATGCTTGCCTTCGGCATGGCCGCGATCTCTTTCGATTCATTTGCACTGCCCAATATGTGGGTGGTATTCGGGTTGATCACCGCCTCAGCCTGGGTTTTTAACGGATCACAGGCTGAGTTATAATAGCCATCAATGCATCAGGGCTGTGTGGACGAGGGATGTCCCCTGACCACACAGCTTTCTTTTTTCTCAACTTCGGTACTCAAACCCGTATTACAATCTACTGGTAACTTTCGCTATATGCTGAGGTAGTTAATGGAACGAAAAAGAACCTTACCGTTTGTCTTACTGGGTGTATCCCTGGCGGTATTTGTCCTGTGCTGTTTGTGTGTGCTGCTCTGGATGGCCTTCACCACCCTCGCCGAGAGGTCTACCAATCTGGAGGAGATACAAGCCTTTATAGCTGATCCCACCTCAACACCGGTCTTCCTGCGCCCGAGTGTATCACCCGAAGCGCGTTCAACTGCAGAGAAAGGCGCACCAGCCGTAGCGCTCAACCTGCCAGCCGACCCATTCGAAACCCTGGACGAGCTCTCGAATGCTCAGGTCCCGATCAATGACTATTATGATCTCGCCCGCCGCCTGGAAGGGATAGATAATGTCCCTCCCACGCTCGAGCCACCGGCTTCTGCTTTTAAAGTCGGCGATCAAAAGAGCTTCTGGGTCGCCAACAACGATACCAATGCATATTTTCCGATACCGGCAACTTTGCGTGCCGCAACCGACCACGCATACTTCTGGATCCAGGACGGCATTAGCTATCGGAAAGAAGACCTGACCGCCCTGGCCGAGACATTCGAGAGCCAGATCTACCCCACCAACCGCGAGTTCTTCGGCAGCGAGTGGACCCCCGGTGTGGATGGCGACCCGCATATCTACATCCTGTATGCAAGCGACCTGGGGAGCAGGGTCGCCGGATATTTCTCGTCAAACAATTCTTTCAACCCCCAAATCCAGCAATATTCCAACGGACACGAGTTGTTTGTCCTGCACGCCGACAGCACCGGGCTGGATGAAGAATACACCTATGGGACTCTGGCACACGAGTTCCAGCACATGATCCACTGGTATCAAGACCGCAATGAAGCCACCTGGATGAACGAGGGATTCTCCGATCTGGCGATGTTCCTGAACGGCTACGACATCGGTGGGCACGATTTTTTGTACGTCTTGGATCCCGACCTGCAGTTAAATCACTGGCCAAGTGATGAAACCGCCCCGCACTACGGTGCATCGTTTCTGTTCATGAACTACTTCCTCGACCGCTTCGGCGAGCAGGCCACCCGGGCACTGCTGGCCCATCCGGAAAACGATCTGCAGAGCATCGACGCGACCTTGGAGGAGCTAGGCATCACCGATCCACTGACCGGAGAGACGGTCGATGCAGACTCGTTCTTCGCCGATTGGGCAGTGGCAAATTACCTGCAGGATAGCCGTGTGGGGGATGGTCGCTACACCTACAACCTCTACTCAGGTGCGCCGCAGCCCACAGAAACCGAAACTATCCGCGATTGTGAATCCTCCTTGCAGACAAGGGATGTACACCAGTATGGCATAGACTATATCCGCATCGACTGCCGCAATCCAACGACCTTGCGTTTCGAAGGCTCCACCCTTGTGCGCCTGCAGCCTGAAGATGCTCACTCGGGCTCGTATGCCTTCTGGTCGAACCGCGGGGATGAGTCGGACATGACTCTGACGCGCAGCTTCGATTTCAGCGAGCACACAGGACCGCTCACCCTGACCTATTGGACCTGGTACGACCTCGAAGAAGATTACGATTATGCCTACCTGCTGGCTTCCGAGGACGGCGAGAACTGGCAAATCCTCTTCACCCCGTCGGGCACCGGAGATGACCCCACCGGCGCAAATTACGGCTGGGGGTACAACGCAGCCAGCGGAGGCGGGCCACGCTGGGTGCAGGAAAGCGTGGACCTCTCCGAATTTGCCGGCAAAGATGTCCAGCTGCGTTTCGAGTACATCACCGACGCGGCTGTGAATGGCGAGGGGCTGCTGCTTGATGACATCGCCATACCGGAAATCGGTTATTCCACCGATTTCGAGGATGATGATGGCGGCTGGCAGGCGGCCGGATTTGTGCGCACACAGAACCTGCTGCCGCAGTTCTACCAGCTATCGCTGATCACATACGGGGATGCTATCGAAGTGACGCCTGTACAGCTTTCTCCGGACAACACTGCTGTCATCGAATTGGATTTCGGCGGGGAAGTTGATGAGGCGGTCCTGGTCGTCAGCGGAACCACCCGCTTCACCCGGCAGCCGACTGCATACCGCTTCAGCTTCCTACCATGAGATCCCCTGATGGACGGTAACGCCGTTTAATCCCTGATGCACGTTTGCATGACAGTTCGCTGAGCAATCCTGACAAATCCATCGAACGACAAACAAGCCGGTTTCCCGGGAATGCCCCCGAGAAGCCGGCTTGTTTGATTCAGCTTAAGATTTGTATATTTACGTCAGTTCGGGGTAACAACGAAAGAAGTGACAGGTGTTGTTTTTTGGCGGCTGCGCCGCCAAAAAACAACACCTGAGTCATCTTATCCCGAATTCACGTTATATTTGGTTGTCAGTCGAACAACGCTAGGCAGGTTCGGAGGGCGGTTTAGGCGCCTTCAGAGCGGAGAGCTGCTCTTCAAGCTCCACCCTGCGCTCGGTGGCAGCTTTCTTGACCTCATCCTGGATATAGGTCGCACGCTCCTGGATCTGGATACGCAGCTCCTCACCAGATGCTGGGGCAAGCAAGATGGCGACCATCGCCCCCACCAGCGCCCCGCTGAATACCCCCGCCATAAAACTTAGAAAACGGTTCATAATCAACTCCTTCTGTTGGTTCACCCTCAGGGAGCAGAGGAATGGATAGACCCTCAATACCCGGGATGATGTCCGATTTATACAACACTCAGGCTTAGCCGTAGATACGAGTTACTGCACTTTATATTACCACGCCGCCAAGGCTTGCAGACAAATGTATAATACTAGAACGGATGCCCGGACGCTGATATTATACTGAAGAATGATCGCTTTGCCTATCAGAGCAAACGGCTTGCGAATGACGACCTATCATCGTGGAGGAGGCTGAGATGATCGACTCGGCGCTGCCCTTGATCGACCTGCACCGCCACCTGGATGGCAATGTACGCCTGGAAACGATCCTGGACCTGGGCCGCCGGCACAACCTGCCGCTGCCTGCCTGGGATATCGAAGGTCTCCGGCCACATATCCAGATCAGCACCCCACAGCCTGGTGTAATGGCATTCATCGAGAAATTCCACTGGATGCGGGGTGTGCTGGTGGATTACGACGCCTGCCGCAGGATTGCCTACGAAAACATCCAGGATGCGCAGAGTGAAGGTCTGGACTATATCGAGCTGCGCTTCAGTCCCTGGTTCATGGCAGAGCCGGCCGGTCTGCAGCCAGAGGCGGTTGTCGAAGCGGTGGTGGATGGCGCGCGGTCAGCCTCCCAGGATACCGGTCTGCCATTTGGTTTGATCGGCATCCTCAGCCGCACATACGGACCTGAAACTGCCTGGCTGGAGCTGGAAGCCCTGCTGAACCAGCGCGACCAGCTTGCCGGTCTGGATCTGGCAGGCGATGAGGCCAACTATTCCGGCGAGCTGTTCGTCGAGCACGTCCGCCGGGGACGCGAGGCCGGGCTGGGCATCACCATCCACGCCGGTGAAGCCGCCGGAGCGGAGAGCGTCTGGCAGGCCGTCCGCCAGCTCGGCGCAGAGCGCATCGGTCATGGCGTAAGGGCGATCGATGATCCCCAGCTGCTCGATTACCTGGCACAGCAGCGCATCGGCGTCGAAACGAACCTGACCAGCAACGTTCAGACCAGCACCGTCCCGGATTACGCCAGCCACCCGCTGAAGCGCTTCCTGGAGCTGGGCATCCTGGCGACCATCAACACCGACGACCCGGCCATCAGCAATATCACCCTGCGCTACGAGTACGAGGTAGCCGCCCCGGCAGCCGGGCTCAGCCCGGCACAGATCCGCCAGGCGCAGCGCAACGCGCTGGATGTGGCCTTCCTGGACGAGAACAAAAAGCAAGCCCTGCTGCAAAACAAGCAGGGCTAAATCTCTGTATATAGGTTGTCTATCGAGCTGCAAACTGCTCGATAGACAACCCTATTGTTTAATCAATTCCCACACGGGGCGACGTTGCGCCAGTTGATCACCAGGTCGTTGACCGTCTGGACGCCGGTGGTGCCGTAGCTCAAAGTGAGCAGGCGGTTGCTTACCTCTTCACAGGTAGAGCCTTTCTCCACATATTCCCAGGCGCCCAGGGCGAACTTGTACTCGAGGGACGTAAACTCCTTCCCGGTCAGGGTGATCGTCCAATGGGTCGCATCCACCCGCGTCAGCACCACTCCACCCGGATCCCACTGCGGCAGGTTGCCATCCAGCCGGTCCAGGAAGCCGGCGATATACACTGACCTGCCGGTGCCGTCGGTGGTCGCCGGGACGGTCACGTTGATGACCAGGGTCACTGTACGCAGTGCAGCAGTCGCCTCGACCTCGCCAGATTCCGGCGAGCGGTTGAAAGAGGTGTCCACCGAGCGCACCACGTAATAGTAAGTTATGTCCTGCACCACGTCCAGATCAACGAAGCTCGTCGTGCCGACCACCATCGCCAGCGTGGTGTACGGTCCGCCCATCACGTCGCTGCGGCGAATCTCGTAGCCGTGCAGCGTGGGGTCACCGGCTACGGCATCCCAGTTCAGCTCGATCCCTGCCGGAGACTCCGAGACGACCCGCAGGCCGGTCGGCGTGTCCGGTAGTGTCGTATCTCCGCTGGAGTTCACCGTCAGCACTCCCGGGTTGGGCGGCAGCCCACCGGCAGGTACCGGCCCGTTGAGGTCGGCATACAGCCAGTCACGCCCGTTTGTGGTGCTGTATCGGTAAACGTAGTCGAAGACTCCCGTCATCTCCGGCAGCAGGCTGGCGGCGAACTCATCGTTATTGCCGGCATCGACATTGAAGCTGGCATCTACCCAGACCCAGCCTGGCGTCCCGTCTGGATTGCTGCCCTGCGGGCCGAAGCCCAGCTGGGCCAGCAGAGACCCTGTAGCACCCGGCTGGCTGGTGACGCCATCGATCCACACCTGCCCGTAAGCATTGCCGGTGCGGTTGACGGTGCTGATCGTGTGAACCAGAAGTCGGCGGCCACTGCAGGTTCGCCCAGCCGATCTGGTAGTGCGGCAGGGCGCTGACCTGGTTGGAGTGCTCGCTCTCGTTGCCGGTCTGGTCCAGGGCAGTGACCACATAATAGACCATGCGGGCATTCTTCAAGCCGGTATCGGTATAGCTGGTGTCTGCCAATGGGGCGGAGTTCACCTTGACCCAGCCACCGCCGCTCAGCGGGCTGCGGTAGAGGTTATAGCCGGCTGCACCTTCCACCGGGTTCCAGGCCAGGCTGGCTGTGGCATCCCCTTCACCGGTCAATACCAGCTCATCAGAGGCCTCTGGTGGCTGCAGGTCGGCGCGGAAGGCCAGGAGCAGCACCGCGCTGAGCGGGTCCAGCTCCACATGCAGCGTGCCATTGCTGACCACTGCCTGGGTGCCGAAATTGTTGCCGACCTTGTATACCACCCACATGCGCACGCCGTCCGGCAGGTAACCCGCGACCGGGATATCCAGCGCCTGCGGCTGGTCGCTGCGGTTGATCGCCACAACCGCTGCCTGCCGGGAGGTCTTGCGCCCGAAGGCAACACTGTCTGCGGCGTCATCCGCCAGCAGGGTGTGGAAATCGCCGCTGACCAGCACCGGGAAGAACCTACGCAGGAAGGACAGCCCTTTGTAGTAGACGATCATCGCATTGTCAGGCCGCCCGCCGGTCTGGATCCAGGGGTAGGTCCGCCGGTCATCCGGGTCGTCGTCTCCCGTCACGCCGGCCTCATCTCCAAAATAGATAGTCGGCGCGCCAGGCATGCTGTACTGGATCATGGCTGCGATCTGCTGGCGGCGCTTGCCTTCCGCCAGGTTGGCTTCATCCAGCTCCCTATCAGCCGTAGTCTCAGCACCTGGTGTAAGCGCCCACAGGATGCGTTCCGTGTCGTGACTGCCAACCAGGTTCATCAGCGAGTAGTACACCGTATCCGGATAGTCCTCGCGGATCGATTCCAGTCGCGCCGCAAACTCAGACGGCGCGATCGGGCGCCCGCTGTCGGCAAAGCCCTTGGAATCGAAGACGCCCGGCGAGAGCAGACCCAGAACCGCATCCCGCATGCGGTAGTTCATAGTCGTATCTGCACGGTCACCGCGCAGGAAGCGCAGCAGCGTGCTGTCCTTCTGCCACAGCTCGCCGATGATAGCCGCATCCGGCGAGGTGTCTTTGGCAACTTCCCGGAAGCCTTCCCAATAGCCCGCCGGGAAGGATGGGTCGCCCATCACGTCCTGGCGCCAGCCGGCGATGTCTTTCTCCAGCCAGAAATTCGTAACGCTGTCCGGGTTGAAGATAAAGTAATCCTGTATATCCGGGTTGGATTTCTGGATCACGGGGATGCTGTCGAATCCGAACCAGCCGTCATAGTAGGTGTCATCCCCACCTGGGGTTGACGGTGCGCAGGGGGAGGGGTCGTTAATACCGGGTGGTCGGAAGTTGAACCAGCCGCGGTAGTCCGAATCGCCCGCCTCGCAGGCACCCACTGGGTCATAGTGGCTGTAGCGGTCGAATTTCGGGCTGTCGGAGGACATGTGGTTGAAGACACCGTCCAGGATGATCTTGATACCGTGCTGGTCTGCCTTGCGCACCAGCTTCTCGAAATCCTTCATATCGCCCAGGTAGGGGTCGATGCTGTAGTAGTCGGCGGTGTCGTAGCGGTGGTTGGACCTGGCATCGAAGATCGGATTGAAGTAGATCGCCGTCACGCCCAGCTTCCTCAGGTACGGAAGCTGCTGTTCGACACCCTTCAAGTCGCCTCCGTAGTAATCACGCCCGCGCGGGCTCTCGATGGTCGGGCTCCAGGGAGGCGGTGTATCGTCATAGCGCCAGGGGCAGTTCAGGTTGGCGTCCGCGTAGTTGCGGCAGTAGCCCTCCGGCAGCGTGTTCCAGGGCAGTATGATCACCGGGTCGTCGTAGCGGACATCGCCGTTCTCAGGATCGTTCTGCGGGTTGCCGTTCTTGAAGCGGTCGGGGAAGATCTGGTAGATGACCGCATCGCGCATCCACTCGGGAGCGGTGAACTCCGGATCGTAAACCATCAAGGCAAAGCTGTCATCGACCGCGTCGTCGCTGACGCTGCCCATCCCGCCGTCCAGGGCGGGGGTGTCGTCGGCATAGTAGTCGGTATCTGTGCCATCCGTGACGATGAAGCGGTACCACAGGTTGTTGGGCTCATCGTTCGGCAGGGTGACCTCCCAGAAGTCGCAGGTGCGTGGCTCGAGACTCGCCTGGTAGCAGGATACGTCGGCAGCCGCCACGCTCATATCGTAGAAGCGCTGGCTGGTGCTGTTCAGCTCATACACCCGCAGCCTGACGGAGGTCACGTCGTTGTGGAAGGTGCGCAGGCGCAGCGTGACCGGCGTCCCGGCAGGCACCGCTCCACCCGGGGTGCGGTACAGGGTATCGCGCGAGTCGTGCCGCACGCCGTCCCACTCCACATCATCCGGAGCGCTGATGGTCAGGATATGGCTGAGCGGGTCGTAGGTGAAGCTCATCTCGACCCCATCGGCAGGCACGACGAACGGTATATTGGCGCCACCGGGCACGCCGCCCTGACCGTAATTCTCGCTCCAGCTCTCGTTGATGGTCACCTTGGCTTCGTAGCTGCCTGCCGGGATAGCAGTGGTGGAGAAGCTGTAGGTGCCGTCCCCATCCGGGTCCTGCAGCCAGGAGCGCAGACAGCCCGGGTCCCAGTCGCCGCCGCAGCCCAGGGCGCTCTGGAAGCTGCCTGGCACGGTGACGATCACCGCGTTCTGGTTATCAGTGATCCAGTGCGTCTTGTGGTCGTAGTAGAACTTGACATCGGTGTCCGCCCCCAGGCTCAGGGGTATATTAGCGCCATCCCGAGTGGCGTTCTGCCCGTAGTTCTCGGTCCAGCTGTCGTCCAGGGCGGCTTTGTATTCATATGTCCCCGCCGGGACGCTGAAGACCAGCTGCCAGACGTCATCTTCGAAGTCATAGCCCAGGTGCGTGGCAGCGCAGGACGGGTCCCAATCGCCGGGGCAGCCCAGCTCATCTTGCAGGCTGCCGACGATGGTCACGCTGGAAGGTCCCGGAGGCAGCGGCGGTGTGGAGGTGATGGTCAGGATGTGGCTGACAGGGTCGTAGGTGAAGGTCACCGTATCTCCTGCGCCAACTGTAAAGGGGATATTTGCCCCGCCCGGCACGCCGCCTTGACCGTAGTTTTCCGACCAATCCTCATTGATCGTTACCTTAGCTTCATAGCTGCCGGCAGGGATGGCAGTGGTGGAGAAGCTGGACATGCCGTCCCCGTCGGGATCCTGCAGCCAGGAGCGCAGGCAGCCCGGGTCCCAGTCGCCGCCGCAGCCCAGCGCGCTCTGGAAGCTGCCCGGTACGGTGGCGATGACCGCGTTCTGGTTATCGGTGATCCAGTGCGTCTCGTGATCGTAATAGAACTTGACCGTGGTTTGCGCCGCCAGGTTGAGCAGGATGTTGGCGCCGTTGAAGGCCGCGTTCTGCCCGTAGTTCTCGGTCCAACTGTCGTTCAGGGCAGCTTTATATTCGTAAGCACCGGCCGGGAGATCCCAGCTGCCCTGCCAGACGGCATCTTCGGCGTCGTAACCCAGATAGGTGGCGGCGCAGGTCGGGTCCCAATCGCCTGGGCAGCCCAACTCGTCCTGCAGGCTGCCGGCAATGGTCACCGAAGCCGGGTCCGGCGTGTGGTTCGCCGCCACCGGCACTGCCGGCAGGATGGGCGACAGCACGCCCAGCGCCATCGCCAGCAATCCAAGCCAGGATATCCATGATCTTCGTATTCTCGTAGTGTGCATTATTCTCTCCCTTGTGATCCATTACAAATAAGTAGAATTCGACCAGAAATTGGTGCGTCATCACAGTTTACAACCCAATAACATAAAAACCGGCTGCCTGCCGGTTTCGCTACTGGCTCCACACCGACCTCCCCCATCCACCTGGACAGGATAAGCGACCAGATTTGGTCAGTGCATCATCGCTCCAAGGGAACTTGTGGTAGCTCTAGTATAGACAGGTGTGGCACGATTGTCAATCAGGAATATGCGCCCACCGGCACCAATGATATAATGTACTTACTGCGTAAGTACATTATTGGAGTTAATGATGCTGCGAAAAGTATTCAAAACCGGGAACAGCCTGGTGGTTTCCCTGCCAAAAGATGCGCTGGATGCCCTTGGCATCCAGGAAGGCGCCGATGTATCCGTCGACCTGGATAAAGAAGGTCGCCAGATCGTCATCACCCCGCTGGAGATGCCGTTGGCCTCTGCCGGCGTGGACGAGACCTTCGCCCGCCAGGTGGCCGATTTCATCGAGCAGTACCGCCCTGCACTGGAAGCTCTGGCGAAAGAATGAATTACCTGACAACCGAGCAGGTGCTTTTCCTGCACGCCCGCCTGATAGAAGAAACCGGCGGGACTCACGGCGTGCGAGATTTAGGTCTCCTGCTCTCAGCGCTGGGCAAGCCGCTCGCCAGCTTCAAAGACCAGGATCTGTATCCGGACGTCTTCAGCAAAGCGGCTGCAATGATGGATTCCCTCATCCGTAACCACCCTTTTCTGGATGGGAACAAGCGCACAGGCGTGATGGCTGGCGGGCTTTTCCTGCTGCGTAATGGGTTCCAGTTGACCGCCAGTAACGCCAGCCTGGAAGCGCTGGCGTTAGATATTGCCCAATCGAAAGTTGCGATCGAAGAAATGGCGATCTGGATAAGAGCTAATGCGCAAGCAATTGTAGATGGGGTTTACTGAGGCTATCAGCTCTTTATTTCCCGACAAATCCAGGTTGGTGATTTATCCTGTACATTTCTGTACAGGATAAATTGACGTTTGGGGAATACCAGGCTCATAATTGCCTGCCCGCAGGTAGATCAGGCTGGTGGGGTCGCGCCACTCGCCGGTGAAGGCGTAGCTGCTCGTCGCCTTCCCGGCGCTGCTCAGCACCTCCCCAAAAGGCTCGTAGCTCCTGGCTAACTGCACCTGACCGCTGGCATCCACCAACTGCCGCACGCTGCCCAGCGCATCACCCAGGAAATACTCCCGCTGGGTGGGCGTCTCCTGAGCGATCCTGCCCAGGCCGTACAGGTAGATAGACCCTGACGGGTCACCCGTGCCGCTGCTCGCCAGCACCTGCGCAGGTCGTTGTTAAGGTCTAGGACGTAGCGAGTGGTGACTACAGCCGCAACTTGTCACACCCAGCCACCGTGTCTATGCTACTTATCGACCACAATTAGCAGTTACTCATCTACTGAAAAATTGAATAAAGAGACCTATCCAGGATTATTAATTCAACTGTAAATAAGGGCAATGTGTGCCACCTGGATAGTTCAAACTCCACGAACTATCTCTATGTTATAACCTTTGATATTATTTTCTTTCATAAGTTTATATAAGCGGGCGCTGATTAACATCAATGGTTCTGGAACCAGCAGACCGCGTCGAACGCCAATCATTTCACTGGTCCTAACAATATCGCTACCATCCCAAGTTTCAGGCTTAATCCATAGTTCCGATAGTATGTTCAACCCAAGCACATGTCCCAATGGGCATCGATAAGATCCCTCAGGGTCTTCATGGAATGGATTAATGCCAAACCGGGTGGGTGGAGAAAGGATAGTTACAGGGTTAGAAATAACCTTAGGCTGATACCAGGCTGGGTGGGCTTTTCCCTTTCTTTGTGAATCCTGTCTGCGCATATTAGCATACTCATCTGTTGCGAGCTCAACAAGGTGCGCCTGTTCTTGTCGATTTAACCATACCCAGAATTGCCATGTTGGATACGGGAAGCCATCTGCTTCGGCGAGATCTAAAATCTTCTTACCGCTTGGTACTATTGAAAGATCAAAGGGCTCGTCCTCATATCGAGCTTTGTGGTGTACGCGATGAAATTCAACTCCAGAAATCTGTTTCTCAACAAGTCGTTCTACAATGCGTTGTGAGACAACCCATTCATTAGCAATTGTGCGAGCGATATCGCTGCTCTTCGGAATTTTGCGAAGGTCGAGTATTAATTCTGTTTCCTGCACTCGACCCGCTCCGCAAATCGAGCAGGCGACTGAATTCGTCGTACTTCGTGCCACTTTCTTCTCCGGCTGGTTCAATCTTGCGGAGTGGCATCAGCCGAAGGAGTTCAGAGGAATCCAACTCGGCTTGTGTATACTGGCGCCGAATTGTTGCCGAAAATCCGATTAGATTTTTTTCTTCAAACTGCCCCAAGAGAAATCGCAGTCGTTGATATACTGGGTCATTTTTCTCTACTACTATCCTTCGAGTACAATTCCCCAATACGTTCTCCAGTCGAACCTAATATCTTTGTAGCCCACTCTTCTGGTAGTCGTATGTCAATAATCTCTCGCATTGGCCTTATCTACACTAACCAATTTAATTATGGTAGTTGCCGAATTCCCAGGTAAAGGGAATCGCTCATAAAGTTCTTGAAGGAAAACACGTATCTCCTCTTTGTTGTAAGGACCTCCTCCATATGGAAATCTTTTCCTGGTTTCATTCGTGATCAATTGGTGATATGCAGCATTAAGCTTTACTTACCTATACACTACCGATTATCGCCCACACTTCGTAAGGGGTGAACAATCAACACGTAGCAAAATATGCCATTGGGGTCTCCACCAAGGTATATAGGCCATATGTGGTGGAAGTGATATTTTTCGGCCAGTTTCGGGTACTTTAACCTAGCTAATTCGGTAAGTTCATCTACTTTACTTGCAATCTTGGCAACTTCGTCGAATTTCCCTATCTTACCAATTAATCCAATTGATGGAATAACCGGCAATAGACCAATCACATCTAGTGCCAGCCATCCAGCGTTACCCCAGCTTGGGCATTCGATGAAATCGTACAAGCTCCACAGAAATGAGCCGATGTCCACAATGTCCCAAGGGGCAAATAGACCAGACGGGTCGGTATAGGTGACTGGGCTATTGGCCACATACACATATGGTTGCTGCGTATGTGGAGCATGCAATATCCCTGGGAAAGGATCGCTCGTCAGGAACCTGCCCGTCGCCGGGTCGTAGTAGCGCGCCCGCAGGTAGATCAGGCTGGTGGGGTCGCTCCACTCGCCGGTGAAGGCGTAGCTGCTGGCTGCCTCCCCGGCGCTGCTCAGCACCTCCCCGAACGGCTCGTAGCTCCTGGCTAACTGCACCTGACCGCTGGCGTCCACCAACTGCCGCACGCTGCCCAGCGCATCACCCAGGAAGTACTCCCGCTGGGTGGGCGTCTCCTGAGCGATCCTGCCCAGGCCGTACAGGTAGATAGACCCTGACGGGTCACCCGTGCCGCTGCTGGCAAGCACCTGCGCCAGGTCGTTGTTAAGGTCCAGAGTGTAGTCGACCCTGCTGGTGAAGATGCCGTTGGTCAGCTCGTAGGCCAGCCGGTCGCCGAGGCCATTATAATAGAATTTGTGGGAGAACTGAGATAAATGGGGGCGGTAGTCGATCAGGCGGTTGGCATGGTCGTAGGTGTAATAGTAGCCCCCATCGGATAGCAGGTTGCCGTTGTCGTCCCAGGTGTAATTCGCTCCGCCCGCATTGGTCAGGCGGTTGGCGTAGTCGTAGGTGTAGCTGGTTGTCCCGCTGCGTGTCGTTTCGCTCAGCCGGTTGCCGGCAGCATCGTAGCTGTAATGGTAAAGCTCTCCGCTGTCGTAATCCGCAGACGTCAGACGGTTGAGCCGGTCGTAGTCGTAGCTGATGGTCTGGCTGATCCCCTCGCCGGCGAGCATCTCCAGCGTGCCCTTCAGACCTGTGGAAAACTCCGGGCTTTTCTCGACAACGTTCAACGCCGGGTCACCGGCTGACTGGCTCGATCCACCCCCATAGCAGGACATCACAAAGCTTTCCGGACCGATATAGCTCTGGCGGCGGGATACGAAGGCGTCGAAGCAGTACGTCCCACGCGTAGCTGGGTCAACCCCATCCACTGCCCCAAGACGGACCCGGTCGACCCGCTGCTGGTCGTTGTCCACGCCGGTCAGGTCTGCCTTTTGCACGCCATCCATCCAGAGCGTCAGCCTGCCGTTGTTGCTCCCCGGCGCGCTTGCCGCCTGCCAATCGATCTCGATGCCATGAGGGGCGTCGGTCATTCCAAACCATGCCGAGTACACCCAGGTGTTGTTGTCTCGCCTGATGCCGACCTGCACCTGGTAAGGGGATGTACCGGTTACTTTCCGGATTTGGATTCGCAGCACGGGGTTGGTGCTGCTGGAGGAGGGATACCCTGCGAAGATAGTATGGATATCGCTGCTTCCCATCGATATCGAATTGGGATCAATGTAGAAGCGCGCCCGGTAGCGCGGCTCCAAAGCGGGCAAATCATCCCAAACATACAGGCTGCTGTTATAGAGCATCACCTGCATACCATATTGGCCGGTCAAGGCGGCATCCGGACTCACGCTGAGGAGCAGGCTGCTCACGTAGCCGCTCCAGGCGGAGAAGCTGCCCGACTCGAACCCATCGGAGAAGATCGGGTCGGGGATCGTTGTAGCTGTGGGTGTGCGGGTGGGCGTGCTGGTCGGCGTACGGGTGGGTGTAGGCGTGCTGGTTGGCGTAGGTGTCCTGGTCGGAGTAGGCGTGGATGTGGCGGTTGGCGTGGATGTCGGGGTGGCAGTTGCGGTTGGCGTCGGCGTGGCGGTCTCCGGGTAGCTCACCTGCTCGACTGCCTGCACGCGGTTGCCGGCAGGGTCGTAGCCGTAATCGAAGGATGAGAGCAACTGCCCGGAACGCTCGTGCTGCAGCGAGAGCAATTGACCCAAATTGTCATAGCCGTAGCTGGAAGCGACCCCGTTGGGCAGCAGCGCCTGCTCCAGCCGGCCGAGCGGGTCGTAGTCGTATTGGGTGATACCCAGGCTCCAGTCGCTGACCTGCACCAGGCGGTCCAGGGCGTCGTACTGGTAGCTGACCGATTTCAGGTCGGGGTAGGTCAACCCGGTGCGGTTGCCCAGCTCATCATAGCTGTAGCCGACCACAGCGCTGAACGGGTCGCTGATCGTCTCGACCCGCCCCAGGTCGTCGTAGTCCCAGGTGGTGGTGCCCAGCCCGTCGGTCATCACCGTGCGCCAGCCCAGGGCGTTATAATCGAAAAATACATCCGCATCCGGAGTCGGGTAGTCGATGGCCGTCAGCCTGCCCAGCGGATCATAGGTGTAGCCGGTCGTGGCGTTCAGCGCATCGGTGGTCGAGATCAGGTTGCCTTCGGGGTCATAGACATAACTCTGGGTGTGGTTCAGCGGGTCGCTCTCGCTCACCAGGCGGTTCAGCGCATCATAGACGAAAGAGGTCACATCCTGCCGCCCTTCCAGGACGGCGCGGGCGTCGCGGATGGCGAGCAGGTTGCCGGCTGGGTCGTAGCTGTACTCTCTGCGCACGTTGGTCTCGTGGTCGGGGATGTATCCCGGCCTGTAGTTCACGACCACCGCCGCCAGCCGGTTGAGCGGGTCGTACTCATAGGCAGTGACCACACCGTTGGCGTCGGTCTTGCCGACCAGGTTGCCGTTGGCGTCGTAAGCGTAGCCGGTGGTGTGGCTTAGGGCGTCTGTCACCGAGATAAGGCGGTTGTCTGCGTCGTAAGCGTAGCGCGTCTCCAGCCCCAGGGTGTCGGTGACCACCGATAAATTGCCCACCGGGTCATAGGCGTATTAGGTGACGATGTTGTACAGGTCCTGATAGTTCTGCAGGTGGCTGTCGCTGGCTTTCCTCGATAGGGAGTTGGCAGAATACAGCTGAAGGAAACAACCAAACTCCCGCGCAGGGCCTTTTTCTTCACGCCCGCCTGATCGCAGAGATTGGCGGCGTGCGAGATTTAGGTCTTCGGCTCTCGGCACTGGGCAGGCTCAAAGCTAGTTTTGAAGGAAGGGATTTAAACCCAGATGTCTTCAGCAAGCTCCTAATCTGATGATTGCTCGAAGAACTTTATCTCCCCCAGCACATTGCCAACCAGATCTAGGAGCCGCAAGACATCCTTCTTACTTTCTGCTGTCCGCCAGGTCCATGTCAAGATGCCTTCGTCCAGCCAGCCGACCATATATCCTGGAGGCTCTCCCAGGAACGTTTCCTCTCCCCTAACCCCTCTCCCTTCATCCCTTTCCCCTTATAATTACCCCATGCTCATCCTCTCCGCCGGCATGCCGCGCGCCGGCTCGGGCTGGTACTACAATCTGACCCACGACCTGGTGGTTGCCGGGGGCGGGCAAGACGCTCGCGGTATCCGCCGCCGCTACCACCTGGGGCGCGTGCTGACCGAGGTCAACTGCAATATCGGCGCCCTGACCCCCTGGCGCCTGCTGGCTGTCCTGGTGCCCTCCCTGCTGGGCAACACTTTCACCATCAAAGCCCACGCCGCGACCCACCCCATTCGCCCTGCGGCTTATCCGTGGCGACCTTCTGCGCACAGCCTACATCTACCGCGACCCGCGCGATGCCATGCTCTCCGCCTACGACAACGGGCAGCGTGCCCTGCAGAAAGGACGCCCCAACGCCTTCTCGCACCTGACCGACTTCGACAAAGCGCTCGAGTTCATGCTCGAATACCTGCGCATCTGGGAAGCCTGGAACGGCTGTTCGCAGGCACTGCACGCCCGCTACGAAGACCTGCTCACGGATTACGATGGCGAGGCTGCCCGCCTGGCGGTATTCCTGGACCTCGACCCCGGCAACCTAGCCGTGCAGGCTGTACTGGACAAATACCGCCCCGAGCACGCTCGCGGCGCCCAGGTGCAGGGCGGGCAGAAGGGCATCCATTTCAACAAGGGCGTGGTCGGGCGCTTCCGCCAGCGCACCACCCCCGAGCAGCAGGAGCTGATGGCGGAGAAGTTCGGCCCGTACCTGCAGCGTATGGGTTACCGCTGAGATCTGAGCCCCTTGCCAAACCCGGCGATTTTCCATGATAATAACCCTGCCCGGATCGCCAGCGACCGGGACGAACGGTAAACAGCAAGTCCATATCTTCCGGACTCTACCTGACTATGGAGGGTACCATGACCACACCCCTTGCCGGGTCCCCCGGCGCACCCTCGGAACGCAAGAAAATCACCACGCTCACCTTCCGCCGCAAGAAGCTGCGCGGCGAGGTGATCAGCATGCTGACCGCCTACGACTACCCCACCGCCCTGGCGATGGACCAGGCCGGGATCGACTCGATCCTGGTCGGCGATTCGCTCGGCATGGTCGTGCTGGGCTACCCCAATACGCTGCCGGTCACCATGGACGACATGCTGCACCACTGCCGGGCGGTGGCGCGCGGCGCCCAGTACGCCCTGCTGATCGGCGATATGCCCTTCATGTCCTACCAGGCTTCGGCGGAGGAGGCCGTGCGCAACGCCGGTCGCTTCCTGCAGGAAGCCGGCATGGATGCCGTCAAGCTGGAAGGCGGCCGCGAGCGCGCTGGACGCTGTGCGCGCGATCGTCTCCGCCGGCATCCCGGTGATGGGTCACCTGGGCCTGACCCCGCAGAGCGTCCACCAGTTCGGCGGCTTCCGCCCGCAGGGACGACGAGGCGGCTGCCGCCCAGCGCCTGCTGGAAGACGCCCTGATCCTGCAGGAGGCCGGCTGCTTCAGCATCGTGCTGGAATCCGTCCCCGCCCGGCTGGCGAGCGCTGATCAGCCAGCGCCTGGAGATCCCCACCATCGGCATCGGCGCCGGCGCCGGCTGCGACGGGCAGGTGCTGGTCACCCACGACCTGCTGGGGCTGTTCGACCGCTTCACCCCCAAATTCGTCAAGAAGTACGCCGACCTGCACGGCGAGATGAAGCGCGCCTTCACCTCGTACATCAAACAGGTCAAAGAGCGCTCCTTCCCGGCCGCGGAGCACACCGTCGAGATGCTCGATGATGAGTGGCAGAGCTTCCTGGATGGGCTGCGCTGAAGACCCGCGGCTCCAGGTCGGACTGATACCCATGACTCCCACTTCACCCCCCACTCCTCATCGTCGGCACCGGCGCGATGGCGTGCCTGTTCGCCGCCCGCCTGTCGGCTGCCGGGGTGCCCGTCGTCATGCTGGGTACCTGGCAGGCCGGGCTGCAGGCCTTGCAGAGAACAGGGCGTCACCCTGGTCGAAGCGGACGGGCGCCAGCACACTTACCCGGTCGCGAGCGACCGATGATCCGAGCTGCGTGCCGCGGGACGCAGCTGGCGCTGGTGCTGGTCAAATCCTGGCAGACCCGAGCGCGCTGCCCGGCAGCTGGCAAACTGTCTGGACGATGATGGCGTGGCGCTCACCCTGCAGAACGGCATCGGCAACCGCGAGACGCTGGTGGAACTCCTGGGCGCCGCGCGGGTTGCCCTGGGCGTGACCACGCTGGGCGCCAACCTGGCCGCTCCCGGGCAGGTGGTCGCGGCCGGGGATGGCACGATCTCCCTCGGCGTGCACTCCCGGCTGGCACCCCTGGTCGATGCCCTGCAGTCGGCCGGCTTCACCGTCGAGGACGCCCCCGACCCGGACGTGCTGCTGTGGGGCAAGCTGGTGATCAACGCCGCCATCAACCCGCTGACCGCCCTGCTGCGGGTGCCCAACGGCGAGCTGCTGGAGCGCCCCACTGCCCGCGCCCTGATGGTTTCGCTGGCCCGCGAGGCGGCCGCGGTTGCAGCCGCCCAGGGCTATGCTTTAGACTACACCAACCCCGCTGCAGCCGTCGAAGCCGTCGCCCGGCGTACCGCCGCCAACCGCTCCTCCATGCTGCAGGACGTGCAGCGCGGCGCCCCCACCGAGATCGACGCCATCTGTGGGGCAATCGTGCGCGCCGGCGAGCAGACCGGCGTGCCCACCCCGGTCAACCAGCTGGTCTGGCAGCTGGTCAAAGCTCTATACAAAGAGTCGAACAACGAAGCCTGAACAAAACAGGACAAACAATGCGAACTGTATCCGACATTTCCGAGCTGCACGCCGCCCGCGCCACACTGCCCGAACCCACCGGTCTGGTTCCCACCATGGGCTACCTGCACGAAGGGCACCTCTCTCTGGTGCGCGCCGCCCGCGACGACTGCGCCAGCGTGGTGGTGAGCATCTTCGTCAACCCGACCCAGTTCGGTCCCACGGAGGATCTAGCAGCCTACCCGCGCGACCTGGCGCGCGACCTGGAACTGCTGGAGAGCGAAGGCGTCGACCTGGTCTGGATGCCGACAGCAGGTAGTATGTACCCACCCGGCTACCAGACCTGGGTCAGCGTGGAAGAGATGACCCTGCCGCTGGAAGGGGCGATGCGCCCGGGTCATTTCCGCGGCGTGACCACCGTGGTGGCCAAGCTGTTCAACGCCGTCCAGCCCGACAGGGCCTACTTCGGTCAGAAGGACGCCCAGCAGGCGCTGGTGATCCAGCAGATGGTGCGCGACCTGAACTTCCCGCTGGAGGTCGTGGTCTGCCCGACCGTGCGCGAGCCGGACGGACTGGCGATGTCCAGCCGCAACACCTATCTCGACCCGCAGCAGCGGCAGGCCGCCACCGTGCTGTACCGCGCCTTGAGCGCCGCCCGCACAGCTTATCGCTTGGGTGAGGCATCCGGCGACCGCCTGCGCCAGGTCATGGCGGATACCATCAACGCCGAGCCGCTGGCCCGCCTGCAGTACGTCTCCTGCGCCGACCCGCAGACGCTGCAGGAGATCGAAGGGGCGATCCAGGACCGGGCTCTGCTCTCCATGGCGGTCTATATCGGCAAGACCCGCCTGATCGATAATATCCTCTTAGAAGGTTGAACATGTACAGCACATTGCTAAGATCGAAGATCCATCGCGTGGTGGTCACCGCAGCCGACCTGAATTACGAAGGCAGCCTGACGGTCGACGAACACAACCGCATCTTGAGAGGCTGAACTTACAGGAGGGGAGCCATGCTGCTGACCATCGATATCGGGAACACCAATATCACCCTGGGGCTGTATAACGGCGAGACGCTGGGTCCCCGCTGGCGGCTGGCAACCGTCCACGACCGCATGCCGGACGAGTACGGCTTGCAGTTCCTGGGGCTGCTCTCCCATGCCGAGCGCACGCCCGCCGAGCTGGACGGGATCTGCCTGGCCTCGGTGGTGCCGCCCCTGACCGGCAAGGTCGTCGAAGCCTGCACGCATTACCTGGGGCAGGAGCCGCTGGTGGTGGACGCCGGGGTAAAGACCGGCGTGCGCATCCTGTACGAGAATCCCCGGGCGGTTGGCGCCGACCGCATCGTGGATGCCGCCGCCGTCCAGCGCCTGTACGGCGGTCCGGCCTGCGTGGTCGATTTCGGCACCGCCACCACCTTCGACGCTATCTCCGCCGAAGGCGATTACCTGGGCGGCGCGATCGCCCCGGGGATCAACATCGCCGCCGAAGCGCTCTTCCTGCGCACCGCCAAGCTGCCGCGGGTCGACCTGCAGCGCCCTCCGGCTGCCATCGGGCGCAACACCACCCACGCCATGCAGTCCGGTCTGCTCTTCGGCTACGTCGCCCTGGTGGAAGGCATGGTCGCCCGCTTCCGCAAGGAGCTGGGACCGGAGATGAAAGTGATCGGCACCGGCGGGCTGACCGAGGTCATCGCCCGCGAAACCACGGTCATCCAGATCATCGCCCCCTGGCTGACCCTGGATGGGCTGCGCATCATCTGGGATTTGAACCAGTAGGAAAGGTGCGACGCACTTTTGAAGTGCATCGCACCGGATAAACGAGGCATATGAGGACGATCGTAATGCTTGCGGAACAGCCGCGTGCGCTGAAGATGGCGCACGATCTGCTGTTGGGAGGCGGTCTGGTTGTCTTCCCCACCGATACCGTGTATGGTGTCGGGGCGCTGGCTCACAATCCATCCGGCATCCAGCAGCTCTACAAGGTCAAAGGGCGCCAGAGCACAAAAGCCATCCCCATCCTGCTCGGCGACCCGGCTGACCTGCCCAGGGTCACATCCACAATCGACGCACGCGTGCAGCGCCTGGCGGAGCGTTTCTGGCCCGGGGCGCTGACCCTGGTCGTACCGCGCCACCCATCCCTGCCGGAGGTCTTATCACCTTATCCCACCGTCGGCGTGCGCGTCCCAGACCATCCACACGCGCTGGCGCTGCTCAGGCTCTGTGGGCCGCTGGCAGTTACCTCCGCCAACCTGTCCGACCGTCCCAGCACAACTACCGTCCAGGAAGTGCTGGATCAGCTCGACGGCAGCTTGCCGCTCGTGCTGGATGGAGGCAGCACGCCGGGTGGGGTATCTTCTACAGTTGTGGATTGTACTCAGGAGCAGCTGGTCGTCCTGCGCCAGGGACCTATTTCGCTGGAAATGCTGCTGGAAGCCCTATGAAGACCTTATTAAAGCCTTGCGGAGGCAAGATTTCTCACCTAACTTTTATCTGCCCTTCAGGTTCTCTTCAGGTATATATGTAAAATAGTAAGTGCATTCTCCTCACTCAAAAACTGCGCTTAGGAGTTAGTTGCCAGGACTTCTCCCAAAGCGCAGTTTTGTTTTACCGGTTACGGGCCGTGGTTGTGAGCTGCCAGTGCCGCGCCTACGATCCCAGCCTCATTGAGCAAGGCAGCCGGCATGACCTCCGCTTCCACACTCAGGTAATGGAAGAACTTATCATGCTTCTTCGCCACCCCACCCCCCAGGATGATCAGGTCAGGCCAGAGCAGGCGCTCCAGGGTCAGCAGGTATACATCCAGCCGCTTGGCCCACTGCTTCCAGGTTAATTTTTCCAGCTTGCGGGCTGCATCCGAGGCGCGTGTCTCCGCATCTACACAGTCGATCTCGATATGCCCGAACTCGGTATTTGGGAGCAGATGCCCGTCGGTGAACATCGCCGTGCCAAGTCCCGTGCCAACCGTGACCACCAGCACCACGCCCATCCGGTCGCGCCCGGCGCCAAACGCCATCTCGGCCATACCCGCTGCGTCGGCATCATTGATCACATAAGTTGGGCAGCCGGTAGCATCGGTCAGCAAGTCGGAGAGCTGCGTGCCGATCCACTTCTTATGGATATTGGCTGCCGATCTCACCACCCCATGACGGACAACCGCCGGGAAACCAACCCCCATCGGTCCCTGCCAATCGAAATGCCTGACGATTTTTTGCACGACCTCGGACATCGGGCGCGGCTTGGCGCTCTCCGGGGTAGGTATGCGGTAGCGAGGCGCCAGCAGCTCCCCGCTTTCCAGGTCGACCGGCGCGCCCTTGATGCCCGATCCCCCGATATCGATTCCCATTACCTGCATGCAATACCCTCCTTTTATCTTCCGATCTCAACCGGGCAGATGGCGTCCGCTTCGATCTCAACCAGCATCTGTGGGTCGATCAAGGCGCTCACCTGGACCATCGTCGTCGCCGGTGGGTGGCCAGCGAAAAGCTCCCCATGCGCCCGGCCGTATTCCTGCCAGCGCGAGATATCCGTGACGTACATGCGCGTGCGCACCACGCAGGTCAGGTCCGCCCCCAGCGCGTTGAGCGCCTTCTCGATGATCTCGAAGCAGCGCCTGGTTTGGGCATAAGCATCGCCAGGCGCGAAGCAGCTTCCGTCTTCATTTACCGGGGCTGTCCCGGTCACAAAAATGCGCTCCCCGGCCCGCAGCGCCCGGCAGTAGCCCACCCGGGCTTCCCATGGGGCGCCAGAAAACGTGCGCTGGAAATCAGTCGTCATATTCCTTCTCCTATCGCCAGCCGCACCCAGCACGTTTAGGCCAGCAAGCGCCAGATCTGCGCAACGAAGAACGTGATGATAAAGCCCATCCCCAGCGGCAGCAGGGCGGCTAATGCAGTCCACTTGCGGCTGCCGGTCTCTTTGTACATGGTGTATATCGTGGTGCTGCACGGGTTGTGCACCAGGCTGAACAGCATCAGGTTGACTGCAGTCAGCAGCGTCCAGCCTCCGGCAACCAGCAGGCCGCGGACGGCGCTCTCCGAATTCAAGCTCGAACATGACTCCGGCGCCCTCGCCGACACCGCTCACTCCGGCGACCAGCACGGTCAGCATCAGGATGGTTGGGATGACGATCTCGTTGGCAGGGATGGCGACAATATACGCCACCAGGATGATCCCGTTCAGACCGATCAGCAGCCCAAATGGGTTGAGGAAATCGATCATATACTCGGCAATGCTGACACCGCCAATCTGCATGTTGGAGATCAGCCAGATGACCGCTCCGGCCGGAAGGGCAAAGACGATCGCCCGCCACAGGACGTAGATCGTGCGGTCGATGAGCGAGGTGTAGATGGTCTGCCAGACGCGCGGCGGTCGATAGGGGGGCAGCTCCAGGCTGAAGGTCGAGACCTCGCCGCGCAGCACGGTGCGGGACAGATCCCCACGAAACAGCAAAGGTCAGCAGTACCCCCAACATGGCGACCCCCACCACCGCCATGGCAGAGATCGAACCCGGCCAGGTGAGCCGGCACCAGCATCCCGATGAAGATGGTGGCGATCAGGATCTGGGTCGGCCAGCGACCATTGCACAGGGCAAAGTTGTTGGTGATGATGGCGATCAGCCGCTCGCGCGGGCTGTCGATGATGCGGGTAGCGATCACACCGGCAGCATTGCAGCCGAAGCCCATCATCATGCTCAAGGACTGCTTGCCGTGCGCGCCGGATTTTCTTGAAGATATTATCCAGGTTGAAGGCCACGCGCGGCAGGTAGCCGAAATCCTCCAGCAGGGTGAACAGCGGGAAGAAGATCGCCATCGGCGGCAGCATCACGCTGACCACCCAGGCTGTCGCCAGGTACATGCCATCGATCAGCAAACCGCTCAGCCACCAGGGCAGGCCGATCGCATCCGCCAGGCTTGTGCAGCATCGGGTATATCGTATCGATCAGCAGCGTTGCCAGCCAGGCAGAGGGGACATTCGCCCCGACGATCGTGATCCAGAACACCAGGGTGAACAAAGCAGATCATCAGCGGGAAGCCCCATATCCGGCTGGTGACCGATCCGGTCGATCGTGCGGTCCAGATCGAAGCGTCGGTTGCTCGCCGGGCCGGGTGACCGCCCGGTCGGCGATGCGAGCGGCATCGGCATACAGCGCTTCCATCAGCTTCTCGTGGAAATCTGCGCCCAATCTCCCAGCGCAGCGCCTGGGCGGTGACCAGGATATCTTCTGGATTGACCGTTGGCTTGAGAGTTCATCAGGCCGCCTCCAGTTTCAGAGTCCTAGGTCCGGGGTGCTCTGCTCCAGGTCGCCGCGGCTCAGATCGCCCAGCTCGCCTTTGCGCAGCGCTTCGATAATCTCCTCATCACCATCCAGCAGGCGCAGCGCCACCCAGCGGGCATTCGGCAGGCCGGGGTAGAGCTGTCTCGATCTGACCGACCAGTTGAGCAACCGCCTGCTTCAATTCCGGTGGTTCGTTCTGTAGGCGATGCGGCTTGCCGGAGACCTTGCCCGGTGGCGACTTCGCTCACCATCTGCAGCAGCTCCTGCAAGCCCTCACCGCTGCCGGGCCGCAGTAGGTACCACCGGCACCCCCAGATCGCGCGCCAGGCGGCGGTGGTCGATCTGCAGGTCATACCGCCGGGCTTCATCCATCAGGTTCAGGCACACCACCGCCCGGTCGGTGATCTCCAGCACCTGCAGGACCAGGTTCAGGTTGCGCTCCAGACGGGTGGCATCGACCACCACGATGGTGACATCCGGCTGCCCGAACAGGATGAAATTGCGGGCGATCTCTTCGTCCAGACTGGTAGCCAGGAGTGAATATGTGCCGGGCAGATCAACCAGCTTGTAGCGGTTGTCGCCATATTCGAAATCCACCTTCTGCACGGGATACTGTCTTGCCCGGCCAGTTGCCGGTATGCTGGCGCAGACCGGTCAGGGCGTTGAAAACTGTGCTTTTACCCGTATTCGGGTTGCCGGCCAGCGCCACCACATAGTCCCAATCCTGCATGTCGACGCCCAGCTTGAGCAGGTTGGCTGCGTTGTGCGCAGGGCAAGTCTCGCATGCCGATTGGGTGTTTTTCTCAGGTTGAGCTTTCACGAAGCTGCCTCCTCGACACGTTGAATGTTAATGAATGCTGCCTGTTCCTCCCGCAGGGCGATCAATGCGCCGCGCACTCGGTACGCAGTCGGGTCACCTGAAGGGCTGTCCATCTCTGCCTTGACAAGGGTACCGGGCAGGATGCCAAGATCGAGCATGCGCCTGCGTTCTGGGCCGCGGCAAACCGGGAGCAATATTGATCACCCGACCGCTCTGCCCCGGTCTCAACGCACTCATCGGCTCAACTCCGGCGGGCAGCGCGGTCTCCACCTTCGGGGAGGGCTGGACAGAGATATTCGCCGCCACCAGTGGCGCTAATAGATGCTCATCGTTGTTAGCCCAAAACCTGATCCGCTGGGGAGCTGTCTCGATCACGCGCACCTCCATGCCTGGGTACAGCCCCTCTGCCCTGATCTGCGCGTAAACGGCTTCCGGCTCATCCTCGATATGGACGATGCGCGCCGGTTGGTCGACCTCCAGGGCTGTCAGGGGCCGCCCGCCATGCGGTTTCATCTCTCCCGCCGCGGTCGGGATGGGGTCACCATGCGGGTCGTAGGCTGGGTTTCCCAGCTGCACCGACAAGGCATCCGCCCGATCCCTGGTGAGCATATGTTCGTAATAATCTGCCTGACCGTGCCACTCGGCCTCATGGTAGCCGGTCTCGTCTGCCAGATAGCGCTCCCACAGGCGGTGGGCGCGGATGATGTGCAGGGCATAGTCCTGCCCGGCTGGCGTCAGGCGCAGCTCTCCGTTCGACAGGGCGATCAGACCCTGCTTTTCCATGCTGTCCATTAATTCAGCAGCCCGGTTGACGCTGATCTGCAGCTCCCCCGCCACACTCTGCAGGTTCGGGTGCTGACCCTTGACAGCAGATTTGTGCAGGTGCTTGAGCGCATCCTCCAGCAGGACGCGGTCCGACATGCGCCGCACCTGCCGCCAGCGGCTCACCAGCCCGCTGTCCGGCCAGAACAGCAGCAACAGGATTGCCAGTAGGAACACTCCAATTAACAATGCAATCAAAGGACTCGCATAGTTATCTCTCTGTATTTATTCCAATTCGACAAAAATTTGACGGGTTACACGTGGTCCGAGCACGATCTGGTTATCCCCACCGGCGACTTTCAGACTCAGGTTGCCATCAAACCCCGAGTAGTCCACAACGCGCAAGCGTGCCTGCGGCACCAGACCGATGTCCAGCAGGTAGCGCAGCAGCCGCGGATCTTCATCGTCAACCCGCTGGACGATCGCCTGCTCGCCCGCCCGCAGGTCTGCAAGCCGCACCCAGGTATCGGGCGTGATCCGCAGGTCGCGGGTGGGGATCGGGTCGCCATGTGGGTCGTGCAGCGGGTCTCCCAGCACTTTAGCAATGCGCTCTTCAAAATCCTCAGAGATCACATGCTCCAGCCGGTCGGCCTCTGCGTGCACTTCATCCCAGGTGTAGCCCAGCCTCTCGTGTAGATACAGCTCGAGCAGGCGGTGGTGGCGGATCAGCTCAAGCGCCACACTCTCGCCTTCCGGAGTAAGCGCTACTCCACGGTGCTTGTGGTAATCCAACAAGGGAGGATCGTTGGCTGCCAGGCGCTTGAGCATCCCGGTCACGGAAGCCGGGGTTACCCCCATACGCTGGGAGATCTGGCTGGTGGAGGCGCGCCCTTGATCCAGGGTCAGGTCATAGATGGCTTTCAGATAGTCTTCTACAGATTGGGTCAGGTTATCACGAAGCATAATCGTTTTAGGTTTGTCTAAATTAATATTTAGCTAATGATAATATAGGCTCTGCACAATGTCGAGTGATGAAAATCCCGCATTTAAAGTGACATTCTCCGTACTCCCACCCACAGAATGTGCATAACGCTGATCAGGCTGCATTCATTAACGTCAGGGTGGTGAAAGAGAAGAAGATCAGATAAGCAATGTTGAACCCGGCTCCCTCGGTGTAATCCGTCAGCCTGCTCGGCAGGACCCGCTTGAGGAGCATCCAGAAGAGCAGCGCTGTCACCGGGTTGACCACAGCCATCCACTGCGGGAAGCCGGTCCTGCCAATCCCTACCAGGATGGAGTACCAGACCGAAGCAATGATGATGCAGGCAAACAGGAACCCGTAGGTAATGGTCATGATCTTACGGTGGCGGGCGAACATCTCCAGCAAAGCGGGTTGGGAATCTGCATCCAGACGGTTTAACGCCTGCACGTACTCGCCCAGGTAGATGAACGAGCCATGCACGAATGTCCCCACGATGGATGCCCAGGCGAACAAGATGAACGGCGGCAGTGCCAGCCCTAGCCCGGCCGGCAGCAGTCCCCGGTAGACCTGCCAGAAGCCAACCAGTACGAGCGGCGTGGCAAAGACCCCCAGCAGGCCGCCCCAGGACAGCCGCCACCAGGGGAGAGCCACCATGCGCTCTGTGCCGGAGAGCTGACTGGCATGCGGCTGCAGGTTCGGGTAATCGACCAGGCTGGCCTTGCCCGCCAGCAGGAAGACATCGCCAACCGCATAGATCAAGGCTCCTGCTACTGCCAGCAGCCCGGTTAGTTGAATGACAAACAAGGGTTCAGCAAACATCATAGCACCTTATAGTTATCTTTGCAGGCTCAAGCTGGATAATCTGGGCAGGTAGCGCCCGGTGTGCTGCATATAGTCACGATACTCGTCACCAAACCGCTCAATTAGGCGGGCTTCTTCATGCGGCGTGCGCATGGAAATCGGGATGATGCCGAGCACAAGCACCAGAAGGATGAACCAGTTCGCCGCCAGCAGGCCCAACCCGATGAACATAAGGAAACCCACTGTGTACAGCGGGTGCCGCACCCAGCGGTATGGACCATGTGTCACCAGGCTGTGTTCCTGGCGGGTGACCACAGTGGGCGTGACGTTCATCCCCAGGCTGCTGAACACCCAGTAGATCAGCGGCACACAGACCAGCATGATGCCGGCGCCGACCCAGCGCAGCCAGTAGGGCAGCGGCATCTGGGACCATGCCATCCAGGCAGGGTTGATCAGGTAGGCAAAAGCGGATAACCACAGCAGCAAACCGAAGATGCGGCGCAGGTTGAGGATCAGCGAGCCCTCTTCTTTGACATCAATCTCATCATTTGTCTGGTTCGCCTTACGGCGGTAATAGATCGAAACTGAGAATCCAGACAGCAGTAGAACGATTGCAATAATTTGAAAAACACGTTCCATATCCATGTCTACCATCCTATAGTTATTATTTAATCAGCAGCCCGGTCACCCACAGCACCAGCATGCCGGTGACGATGCCGGAGAAAACTGTAAACGGCATCGGCTGCCGGTCGGTATCTTTCTGGATCAGCCTGGCGATCTCGTAGACCACCTGGAAGACTGCCCCGGTACCGATCGCCAGGAAGAGCACCGCCAGAGTTGGGGAGGGTGAGAAACCGCCGATCCAGGCGCCCAGGATCGCCGGCGCTCCGCCGACCAGACCCATCAGCGCCAGGTTCCTTACCCCGGGCCGGTCGCGCAGAACCGGGGCGATGATCCCCAACCCCTCGGTGATGTTCTGGACGATGAAGCCGACCACCAGGAACGCGCCCAGGGCTACCTCGCCTACGCTGTAAGCCGCACCGATCGCCAGTCCCTCACCCAGGTTGTGCAGGCCGATTCCTACCGCGATCATATATGCCAGCGTAAGGCGCTGTTCCGCTTCGCTGCGCCCCACACTCACCTGGCGCCTGGATATCGCATCCAGCAGGAAGAAAGTCGCCACCACGCCGATCCCCACCAGGCCGACACCCTGGAAGGGGCCAGGGACGGCGACGGTCAGTTCCAGTGCCTCAGCCAGTGTATCGAGACCCAGAAAGACCAGCAAACCCGCAGTCAGCGCCAGCAAGAAGGTCATCGCTCGCCGCCCCAGTTGGCGCAACGCCGGGAACCACAGCAACCCCAGATAGACCGGGATGATGCCTACATAGATCCCGATCAGGGTCAGGCTCCAGAATGTGCTGGCCCGCGGCTGGGGGGTGACAAATGCCACCGGGATCTCCACATCGAACGGTATGGCGTTGCTGGTGAACATTGTGACCCCGTAAGCCTCGCCCTCCGACCACATATAGTCCAGGTGCACGGTCGCCCTTCCCAGGCGGGGGATGGTGGCATCTGGGGACACACCTGCCTGCCAGACGGCATCGTTAATGATCACCTGGGCAATGGTGAGCTCCTCGGGGCCGGAATTGCGCACATGGATATCGATGCTCCCCGGGGTCAGCACGGTGCGCTCGATCGACAGCGATTCAATCGGGGCAGGAGATGCCAGATCCAGCCCACCGCGGTCGGTGAGAAACAGGGCGATAACGCCCCCCAACAGAACTAATGGCAAGATAAGCAAGACAGCCGTGGTAAGGCTGAATGCCGGTGATTTCGATTTGGGTGCTGTCTGGTCAGCCATTGAACACCTCCTACTCCACCACTTCGAAGTTGCCGGTCCAACCCAATTCGGCGAACTCGGTATTGTGGGCATGGAACATGTAGAGCCCCGGGAACTTGTAGCTGAACTCCAGGATGCCGCGCTGCGCCTGAGTCTGCATGATGGTATCGGTGAATTCGATGGGCGTGAGGCTGGTGCCGGTTGGATAATAGTGGAAAAAATTGGCGTGCAGATGGAAGGAGTTGATCAGGTCGAACTCCAGGATATTGACCAGGTAAATGCGCACCTTCTCACCCACCTTGATGCGGATGGGGTGCTTCTCGTAATGGAAGGGGATCGTATTGGCGGCGTAGAAATCGTTCGTATCATCGAAATCAACGTCGAAGCCGTTCATCACCATGACCATCTCTTGGTCTACCGGCGGGCGACCTTCCTTCGGGTCGATAATGAAGGCTCCATAAAGCCCTTTGGCGATATGGCGCGCCAGCGGGAAAGCGTGGCAGTGGTAGAGGTGAAGACCGAATGGCTCGGCGTCGAATTCATAGGTGAAGGTCGCACCCGGTTCGATCACTCCCGGGCCGGTCCCCGGCACGCCATCCATCTCCGCCGAGTGGATGCCATGGAAGTGCATAGTATGCCCATGCGAGCTGCCGTTGCTGAAATGGATGCGCACGCGGTCGCCCTCGGTGCAGCGAATCGTTGGACCGGGAATACGCCCATTGTAGGTCCAGGCAGGGTACTCGATGCCTGGGACGACCTCGATATTCCTGTTGTAAGAAGCGATAAAGTACTCGCGTAAAGTCTGGCCGTTCTCCAGGGTGGATACTTTGCCGTAATCGAAGTCGGTCAGAATGTCGGTGGGATTGAAGCCGTTCTTCTCATGGTCCACCTCACCCACCGTTCCAGGCATGCCTTGGTGCCCCCCGTGACCACTGTCATGGCCACTGTCTTGGAGGGTGCTATGAGGCTGGGCAGAGGGAGTGTCTTTCACTGCAGCGCTCGTAGCCGCGGCTCCAAATGCACCCAGCAGACTCAAGGCGCTCGCTTTGATAAAAGATCTTCGGGTTACCTTCTTGTCCATTCGTTCACCTCACCAGTAATCTTGTAACTGCTGCCAATCCGATGGGCTATCATGGCGCACGTTGATGACAGCAGTAAATTTAGTTAATCCTAAATATTATTTTAGCCTATTATTAGAATCTGTCAAGTGGGTAAATTGGGGAGGTTAGGTCTAATTAAGCGCAGAATCATTCGGATTCTCGCCACATCAGACCCGTTTAATCCAGTTTACATTGACAAGCACAGCCCAAACCCGTAAAATCATCCCTGAACCCCTGCGCATTTTTACAGCTTATTCCGTTCGGTCATTCAAATCCATGCCAAAGGAGAGAACGATGGACAAACCAGCCGCAGATCAAGAGCAGATGGAAGGCGATGTGTATTACCCAGCGCCGGAAGTGATCGCCGGCGCACATATCAAGGACTACGAAACGCTCTACAAATACTCGATCGAGGACCCGCAAGGTTTCTGGGGCGAGCGCGCCGAGGAGCTGGGGTGGTACAAGAAATGGGACAAAGTGCTGGATGACAGCAACGCACCCTTCTTTAAATGGTTCGTAGGCGGCAAGACCAATATCGTTCACAACGCCCTCGACCGGCACCTGAATACCTACCGCAAGAACAAGCTGGCTCTTGATCTGGGAAGGTGAGCCCGGCGATACGCGCACTTATTCTTACCATGCACTGAACCGGGAAGTGTGCAAGTTCGCCAATGTGCTGCGCAGCATGGGCGTGCGCAAGGGCGATATCGTCACCATCTATCTGCCGCGTATCCCGGAGCAGATGATCGCCATGCTGGCTTGTGCAAAAGTCGGCGCGGCGCACAGCGTGGTATACGGCGGTTTCAGCGTGGAAGCGCTGGCAGAGCGCATCCAGGATGCCGAGAGCCGCCTGCTGATCACTGCCGACGGCGGCTGGCTGCGCGGCAAGATCGTCGCCCTGAAAGAGATCGCCGACGAGGCTATCTCCCGCCAGGGTACGATCGAGAGCGTGATCGTGGTCAAGCGCACCGGGCAGGATATCACCATGGAAGCCGGGCGCGACTACTGGTATGACGACTTGATGAGCCTGCCGATCGCCAACAGCCCTTCCTGCCCGACGGAAGAGATGGACGCTGAGGACCCGCTCTTTATCCTGTACACATCCGGAACCACGGGGCGACCCAAGGGCGTGGTGCACACCCACGGCGGTTACATGGTCTATATCTACACCACCCTGAAATACGTCTTCGATCTGAAAGACGAAGACCGCTGGTGGTGCGCTGCCGACCCGGGCTGGATCACCGGTCACAGCTATATCGTCTATGCACCGCTGATCAACGGCGCGACCAGCTTCATGTACGAAGGCGCGCCAAACCATCCCTACCCCAACCGCTGGTGGCGGATGGTCGAGCACTACGGGATCAGCATCCTGTACACCGCCCCGACCGCGATCCGCGGGCTGATGCGCTTTGGCGATGCCTGGGCCAAGCGCCACGACCTGAGCAGCCTGCGCCTGCTGGGCAGCGTGGGTGAGCCGATCAACCCGGAAGCCTGGAAATGGTATTACAGCGTGATCGGCGGCGAGCGCTGCCCGATCATGGACACCTGGTGGCAGACCGAGACGGGTGGTTTTATGATCTCTCCCCTGCCGGTCACTCCTCTTAAACCCGGCTCTGCCACACGCCCGCTGTTTGGCATCGATGTTGATGTGGTCAATGACGAAGGGAAACCGGTATCTGAAGGGGACGAGGGCTACCTGGTGATCAAGAAGCCCTGGCCGGGCATGCTGCGCACCATATTGAACGACCCCGACCGCTACAAGGAGCAGTATTGGAGTAAATTCGGGGATATGTACCAGGCAGGCGACTCAGCCCGCAAGGATAAGGATGGCTATATCTGGGTTATCGGGCGCATGGATGATGTGATCAAGGTCAGCGGCTACCGGCTGGGCACTGCCGAAGTGGAGAGCGCCCTGGTCAGCCACTCGGCTGTGGCGGAGGCAGCTGCTATCGGGCTGCCGCACGAGCTGAAAGGTAACGCCATCCACGCTTATGTAATCCTGAAAGCCGGCATGGAGAAGAGCGACAAGCTGGCAGAGGAGCTGCGCCAGCACGTCGGGCACGAGATCGGCCCGATCGCCCGCCCGGAGGACGTCACCTTCGTCGACAGCCTGCCCAAGACGCGCTCGGGCAAGATCATGCGGCGGCTGTTGAAGGCGCGAGCGCTTAGGATTGCCCGAAGGGGATAAGAGTACGTTGGAGGAGTAGTTACTCCTCCGCCAGCCTATCCACCCGATTGCGCACCAGCCACAGCGGCACCACGGCACCAGCCAGGCATACCGCTCCGCCCAGCAGCAGACCGAGCAGCTGACCAACCACCTCCGGACCACCGAACACACCCACCAGCAGCGTGGGACCGAAGAAAAGCAGCAGGCAGACCCCCAGGTAAACTACGCTGGCCAGCGCTCCCAGGCACCCGGCGCCGCCCTGCGAAATTTTACGCGGGTCCTCCCAATCGAATTTCGCCCCTCGCACGCCAAATGCCAGGTTCAATCCTGCCGTACCCGCGATGGTCAGGGCAACTACCAGCAGGCTGAATACCAGCGTACCCGGGCTGGTGCGCTGCACCAGAGAGATGATCACCAGGAACCCTACTCCCAACGCCAGTGTAGGCAGATAGGCGACCAGGAACTTGGACGCGACCAGCTTCACCCGGCTGACCGGTGCGGCTTTCAGCAGCCAGTAGTTCTTCCCCTCTTGCGAGAAGCCCATCATCGCCAGTCGTGACAGCAGCGACCAGCTCACGAATAGGGCGATGCCGACATTGCCGTAGACCAGCAGGTTGCGCAGCACATCCATGAACACCTCTGGCGCTTCCCCACGCCCAGCAGGCGGCTCGCCGCCGCGGCGAACAAGCATGAAGGCGTACACGACTCCCAGGATGAGCGGCGTGACCAGCTGCGACATGCTGCGCAGGTCTCTTCGCAGAACCAGAAAATCTTTACCGATAATGCCCCGTACTGCAGGAGGCACAACTCGCTCGACCAATACCGCCAGACCGGTGACGCCCACAATGCCTCTGCCGGGCAAGCGCGCAGACCTTCTTTTTTTCGTCACGCTGACCTGCACCCTGGCCCAGCCAGTAAAGTACAGCCGCTCTGCAGTCACCAATGAAAGCGCGAATATACCCCCCGGTAAGCGCCAATGTGAGCAGCACCAGACCAACCCCACTCAGCCAGCGTCCCTCACCGATATCTACCAGACCGCGCCCCGCCCAAGACAGCGGCGACCAGGGCTGGTTGAAGCGTGTCAGCATGCTCAATGCCTGTGTGGCCTGGTCGCCGGAGACATCCGCATAATTCACGAACTGCCCGGACTGCGAGCAGGTGAATGAGAAGATCGCCACGACGAAACCGAGCACCTCCGCCACCCGGCGTGCGGGGACGATACGCACCACAGCCATCACCAATAGGCTGGCAATCCCGGAGGCAGCCAGGGCCAAAAGCGCCAGTTCGACCAGAACCAGGGGATAATACAGGATATTGAACCCCCCTGAAGCACCCAGACCATACAAGACTGGCAGACCGAAAAGCAATATCAACCCAAAGTTCGGCAGGATCGCCTGCAGCAGCTTGGCGATGAAGACCGCCCGCACCGGCACCGGGGTGCTGAGCAGGAAATCCATGTCTCCAGCCAGGTACAGCGCCTGCAGCAGCACACCGAAGCTGGTAACCAGGATGCCGATGAACGCAGCTGTCACCACGAGCACCGGCACGCTTGCCAGCAGCTGACCAACATCGCCCACCAACTCCCCCAGTTCCGGAGAGCGCAGAAAACCGAGCAGCAGCCAGCTCAGCCAGAAGGCAAATGCCAGCCCGCCCAATACCAGCATCAGGAGAACAACCCACCCGATCTTACCGCGCAGCCTGGCGCGCCGGAAGCTGCTGTACAGGATTACCCAGCGCAGCCGCATCAGCTTGATCACGTAACGCCACATGCTCGAGCCGGGCTGCACACCTGACAGACTGCCAGCGGTCACTGCAGCACCTCGGCAATCTCGGCGTATTCAGCGCCGCCGGTCAGGCCCAGGAAGATATCCTCCAGGCTGGTCTCACCCTTGCCCATGGAACGCAGCTCATCCATTGTCCCGACGGCGATCAGCTCCCCCTTATTGATGATGCCGATCCGGTCGCACATGCGCTCGGCGATCTCTAAGATATGCGTGGAGAGGAACACCGCCGCGCCGCGGTCGGCTAACTGGCGCAGCATGTCCTTGATCAGGCGCGCCGAGCGCGGGTCGAGCCCAACTGTCGGCTCGTCGAGCACCAGCACCTTCGGATCGTGCAGCAGCGCAGCCGCCAGGACGGTCTTCTGCTGCATACCGTGACTGTAGGAGTCGATCGGGTCATCGCCCGCCTGGGTCAGATCGAACAGTCGCAGAAGCTCTTCGCTGCGCCGCTCGGCCCGCTGGCGGTCCATTTCGTACAGGTCGCCGACAAAGCGCAGCAGCTCTCTGCCCGAGAGCTTGGGGTACAGGTTCGGCGTATCCGGGACGAAGCCGCAGGCCGCCTTGGCGAGCATGGGCTGCTCCAGTACGTCGTAGCCAGCCACCTTCACCAGACCGGAGGTCGGCTGCAGCAGCCCGACGATCATCTTGATGGTAGTTGTTTTTCCGGCTCCATTCGGCCCCAGGAACCCAAATACTTCCCCGCCATAGACTTCGAAGCTGACGTTATCCACGGCAATCTTATCGCCGTATCTCTTGACCAGGTTTTGTGTTTCGACCAGGGTGGTGTTGAAGCTGTTGTTCAAATCAAATACTCCAAAACTCGTATTGGGGGACTCTCAATTGCGCACGCGCCCCCGGCTAATTATACCTTCACAAACATCCGAACATACACCTGGCACATTCGTCGTTTTTGAGCGCTAACAGACAGGAACAATATACGCAATGCAATATATTATTATGTCTTGTAATTTATGGATTTAACGTGTATAATACAGGTATGGAGGTGCATACTTGAAAACGTCAGTCACCAAACGCGGTCAAACCGTTATCCCCTCACAATTACGTAAGCGGTACAACATCAGAGATGGCGACAAGCTTATCTGGATCGATGATGGGGTTTCAATCAAGGTGATCCCGGTTCCTGCCATTCCGGTGAAGTCTCTACGTGGAATTGCGAAGGGCGAAAAACTACTCGAGCAATTGTTGGCAGACCGCCGGGAGGAGCGCAGCCGTGAGCGATGATGGATATTTACTGGATACTTCCGCCATATTCAGCCTGATGGAGGATGAAGCCGGAGCGGAACGAGTAGAGCAGATACTGCTTCACGAAAAAACCTGGCTTCCCTGGCCAGTGCTCATGGAACTGTACTATATCACTCAAAGAGAACACGGTACCGCTGAAGCAGAAAGGCGATACGCCTTGCTAAAGCACTCCCCCGTAGAGATATTATGGGAAATGGATGAACCCACTTTGCTCACCGCGGCTCGATATAAAGCCTCCGAACGTCTCTCGATGGCGGATGCAATCATATCCGCTTACGCTCCCAGGTTGGGGGCTGTCCTGGTCCATAAAGACCCTGAGCTAGAGGCCCTAGCCGGACATGTGCAATTAGAGCTTCTGCCCTATAAATGAACTTGCCAGATTAAAACCAATTCATCACGCCATCGCGCTCTGCAGCCCTTCGATAGCAGCTTTCTCGATATCGTGGATGCGCATCACATGCTGGCTGATATTTTCGCGCAGCGCAACCACCCTGCGATCATCCAGCGGGAAGCTTGCCGCGACCTGCGTTTTGAGCTCTCTCAGCCGGGCGTTTACCTGCTGGATTTCCTCCAGCGCGGCGCGGCCCTGCTCAAGGAACAGCCGGTGGCGGTGCAGCATGAGACGGCGTGTCTCCGCCAGCTCTGCCACATCCTCCGGCAGCAGGGCTGTCGAGAGCTCATCCCAGGCCAGGGCGCTCTCCCGGAACTGATCCGCGACCTGCCCCAAGGCCGGCTTACCCAGTATCTGACCCGCTTCTTCCAGGAAGCTCGCATACACATCCCGCTCCGCATGACCATCGTTCCCAAACGTGTTGATATGGGTGAACGCGGAGGTCAGACCTGCGTACATCTTCCCACCGGCGGGAAACTCCTTCTCCCAGCTCAACCGTGCTTTCGGATTGCTGAGCAGCTCCGACCACCAGCGATAGGCTGTCAGCCCAAAGTTGTTCCTGGAGCCCTTCGGTGGGGCTTCAGTAAACAGCTTAATACAGTCCCAGATGCCCAGACGAACTGCTGCCGGCAGCTTATCCGGATCGGGCGGCTCCAGAGTGATCAGCCGGTTCTTCACCTTCTTGACCCGCCCGCGGGCCGCGTCCAGCTCATCAGTAGTCACACTAAGCGGGACGAGTGACCGGTCGGCGATCCACGCCTGTCCGGAATCCCGGACGTAGCCGTAAACCACGACCGGCATCATCCCCCACATCCCTTCATCATACGGCAGGACATTGTACGGCAGGCTGTACATATCCGCCCATACGATCGCAGGGAGACCCTCTGCAAGCGTTTCTTCCAGGTTCTTCACGCCGCGCTCAAGTTTTGCGGATTGCTGCACATTCTGCACCACACCCAGCCGCCCCAGCATCGTATCCCAGGGGTCGAAGGTGTTGCGGGTGAGGATATTCGCCATCGGGTCGTACCCATCATAAGCAAAGGAGAAATAGCCCATCACAATGCCGCCACTGACACCCAGCAGCAGGGCTTCCGAATAGGGCTGCCCGGTGTGAGGGGCAGTTACACCGCGGTATGCAAAGTAGTTGCACACACTGCCGGTATCCCAATGTCGACCGAGAAATTGATTGTAGTCTTTCAGCACCGTCACCTGATACCTCCTCATATGTCTGTGTCGATTAACCGTCATACAGTTCGTGAATAGCTGCGTCATCCAACAAACTGCACGTACTTTCATCATTATAGCGATAAATGCAGCCGGGATAAAATAAAGAGACATAGTATGCAAAATTCGTCTTGATACATTGCGCGGAAACTTTCCGCAGTTGACCATCTGCTTACTCTGTGGCATAATCTCGCCCATAACTCACCAAAGGCAGCGATGGAAACGAGTAAGCCCGGCATGATCTGCCAGCGATCCCGGGGAATGGTGCAAGCCGGGACTGATCAACGGGCTGAAAATCAATCCGGAGCCGCAAGTTGAACGGAAAAGGGATCAGAGATCAGGCAATCAGGAATTGGTTGTTATTCAGCCTGATCACCTAATCGCCCAATCCCTAATTACCTTTCCTTAGTAAACACGCCGGTCTCGCCAGCCGTTATCCATGGCGCGGTGATTCGGTCGCCAGCAAACCGATGGATGCTGGCTGGTAACAGCTTCACCGGACCGAGGTGCCCGCTATGCGGGAACCAGGGTGGTACCGCGGGTATCACATTAAATATGCTCCCGTCCCTGATTTTGGGATGGGAGTTTTATTTTTCAGGCAATTAGATACCAGGAATTTGGTGACAAGGACGTAACACCAGACAAGACCGATTGCTAAGGCATCGCTCTCTCCGTACTCACCAACTACCTTATTGTCTGATACCTTATTACTGATGCTCTGCATCCAAGGAGCAACCATGTCCTTCAAAGAAATCCCCTCCAATATCGACTTCCCGGCTCAGGAGCGCGAGCTGCTCGAGTTCTGGGAGAGCACAGATGCCTTTCAGAAGCTGTGCGACATGCACACGGACGACCCGCCCTGGTCGTTCATCGACGGACCCATCACTGCCAACAACCCGATGGGCGTCCATCATGGCTGGGGTCGCACCTACAAAGATCTTTTCCAGCGCTTTTGGACGATGCGCGGCCGCAAGCTACGCTACCAGAATGGGTTCGACTGCCAGGGTCTGTGGGTAGAGGTAGAAGTCGAAAAGGAGATGGGCTTCAAGAGCAAGAAGGATATCGAGGATTACGGTCTGGAACAATTCGTGCGCAAGTGCAAAGCGCGCGTCCTGCGCTACGCGGCTGTGCAGACCGAGCAGTCCATCCGCCTGGGCTACTGGATGGACTGGAACGACCCCGACCACCTGCGCCAGCTCGCGGAGCAGCTGATGGAGGACCCATCCCAGTCGATCACAGTACAAGGACCCACTGGTCCGGTCACCGATACCCTGGAACAGATCGTCGGTCGGCTGGGGCTGCCAGAACTGGGTGGCAGCTATTTCACCTTTTCGAACGAAAACAACTATATGATCTGGACCATGCTGAAGAAGTGCTGGGAGAACGGCTGGTTGTACCGCGGCGCGGACGTGATGCCCTGGTGTCCGCGCTGTGCAACTGCCATCAGCCAGCACGAGATCGTCACCGATGGCTACGCAGAGCTGACCCACCGCTCCGTCACGCTGCGTTTCCCCTTGCGCGAAGCTGTTGTTAGCGGTGTGCCGTCCGCCAATCAGCCACCAGCAGGTAACCGCCGCCAGATCGATCCAGAGACAGGCTTACCGGAATCGCTGCTCATCTGGACGACGACCCCATGGACGCTGACCAGCAACGTGGCAGCTGCTGTCGGTCCGGACCTGACTTATGTAAAGGTACGCCAGGGTGAACATGTCCTGTACCTGTCCAAGGGCACCCTGCACATGCTGCGCGGCGATTACCAGGTGCTGGCAGAGCTGCAGGGCAGTCAGATGGTCGGCTGGACCTATGACGGACCATTCGACGAGCTGCCTGCCGCTCAGAAGGCAGGCGGGCACACCCACCTGACCGAGCTGACCCGCGACATCGTCACAACCGCTTTTCAGGCACACCAGGTGATCCCCTGGGAAGAAGTAGGCGAGAGCGAGGGCACCGGCATCGTCCACATTGCCCCCGGCTGCGGGGCGGAAGACTTCCAATTGGGCAAAGAATACAACCTGCCGTTTATCGCCCCGCTGGAGGATGAGGGGCACTTCGTCGATGGCTTCGGCTGGCTCAGCGGGCAGCACGTCTCGCATATCTCCACGCCCATTTTCGAGGATCTGGAACGCAAAGGGCTGCTGTATCACGTGGAACCCTACACCCACCGCTACCCCACCTGCTGGCGCTGCAAGACCGAGTTGGTCTTCCGCCTGGTCGATGAGTGGTTCATCAGCATGGGCGAGGTTTACGACAAACCGCGCCAGGAGCTCACCCAGGAAGAGAAAGACCGCAGCTTGCGCTACCAGATGATGGACGTGGTGGACCAGATCAAATGGATCCCCGAGTTCGGTCACGCACGCGAGATGGACTGGCTGCGCAACATGCACGACTGGCTGATCAGCAAGAAACGCTACTGGGGGCTGGCGCTGCCGATCTGGATTTGCGATAACTGCGATCACTACGACGTGATCGGGGATGAAGTCGAGCTGAAAAACAGGGCGGTCTCCGGCTGGGAGGACTTCAAGGGGCACACTCCCCACCGCCCGTACATCGACAGCGTCAAGCTCGAGTGCCCTGAGTGCCAGGGGAGGATGAGCCGCATTGCGGACGTGGGCAATCCCTGGCTGGACGCCGGTGTAGTGTCCTTCAGCACGCTGCGCTACCGCAGCGACCCGGAGTACTGGCGCACCTGGTACCCGGCACACTGGATCAGCGAATCGTTCCCCGGGCAGTTCCGCAACTGGTTCTACAGCCTGCTGGCAATGGCAACGGTGATCGATAGCAGCCCGCCTTTCATGGAGAATTTCGGCTACGCTACCCTGCAGGCAGAGGATGGGCGCGCCATGCATAAATCCTGGGGCAATATGATCGAGTTCAACGAGGCAGCCGACCACATGGGTGTGGATGTCATGCGCTGGCTGTACTGCGCGCACAAACCGGAGAACGACCTGCTCTTCGGCTACAACAGGGGTGACGAAGCCCGGCGGCGCTTTATCATCCCGCTTTGGAACGTGTACAGCTTCCTGGTTACCTATGCCCGCCTAGATGGCTGGGAGCCGGCCCTCACCCCCTCGGGTAAGAGCTTCGACCCCGCCTATCCTGAAGGTCCCACACCACGCAGCGATAACTTGCTCGACCGCTGGATCATCGCCCGCCTGAACCAGGTGGCGGGTCGAGTGATGCGGTCGCTGGAAGAATTCAGACCCGCTGGATTCTGCACTGGCGCTGGAAGGCTTGTTGGACGATCTGAGCAACTGGTTTGTGCGCCGCAGCCGCCGCCGCTTCTGGAAGAGCGAGCACGATGAGGATAAGAACACGGCTTATGCCACCCTGTACCACGTGATGGTCAAGTTCATCCGCCTGCTGGCGCCATTCATCCCCTTCGTGACCGAGACCATGTACCAGAACCTGGTACGCTCGGCGCGCCCGGAGGCATACGAGAGCGTTCACCATACTGCCTGGCCGCTGATCGATGTGCCTGCCATCAACCAGGACCTGCTCGATCAAATGGCACTGGCGCGCCAGGTGGCCAGCCTGGGATTGAGCGCCCGCAATACAGCCGGATTGAAAGTGCGACAGCCGCTGGCAAAGGTCCTGGTCCATGCTGCCGGAAAGCGCCGCCTGACCCCGGAGATGGTCGAGATCGTCACCGATGAATTGAATGTCAAGGCGCTTGAGTTCGTCGATGAAGCCGGAGCGCTGGTGGAGTACAACATCCTGCCTGACAACAAGCTGCTTGGGCCGCGCTTCGGAGCGCAGTTCCCAAATGTGCGGGCGGCACTGGCTACCCTTGACCCGGCCAAAATCGCTGCCTCCGTTGCAGCCGGGCAAACATTCACGCTGGACCTGGATGGCGAGACGGTCGAACTGGCACCAGAGGAATTGCTAATTGAGACCCGCCCGGCGGCAGGACTGGCGGTTGCCGCCGACAAGCTGGCAACCGTGGCGGTGGATGCCACGCTGACACCCGAGCTGAAGGCAGAAGGTCTGGCGCGGGAGGTAGTGCGCCGCATCCAATCCATGCGCAAAGATGCCGGCTTCGACATCGCCGACCGCATCACGACATATTATTCAGCCGGAGAAGTGCTGGCGGCGGTCTTCCAGACCTGGGGTGAATACATCCAGTCGGAGACTCTGACCACCGAGCTGGTGGGTGGCGAGCCGCCCGAAGGTGCCTACACCGAGACCCAGCGCGTGGATGGTCAGGAATTAGTCATCGGTGTGAAACGGAATTGAGAGTCTGGCTGATCTCATTCCCCCGGGACGTGGCGAGTGATATCCGCCAATCGATCAAAATGCTTGTCAAAAGAGTAAATTTCCTCGATACCCTGGTCAAGCATCTGCATGGCGACCAGGGCATCTGCAAAGTCAATATTTCTTTCCGCAAACAGGCTTAGTGCGCTTAGCATCAGCGGTCTGTCGCGGCATACCAGTCCCTCATGGCTGAGGAAATCCATCAGCAGTGTAGCGATCTCTGCTGCAGGGTAGTCGTAGAATGAACGCAGTACCCAAACGACCTCGGCAATGACGATTTCGGGGAGATATAATTGAAGCTCACCCCGGTCCACCATGACAAATAGCTCTTGCGCTTTTTCGGCCTGGTCGATAGGGTCGTTCGTAAACATACGCAAGATCACATTGGCATCAATACAGGCGTATTTCATTCTTCGCCTCTGGAAATATCTTCGCCAAGCTGGCCCTGTAAAGTGTCACGAATAGATGCGTGACCGGGGAATGATCTTGTAGCCGGCAGTGCGCCTCGGAAAGAGCTGAGGGCGCGCCGCCGCAGTGGCACGATCACAGCCCGATCGCCTTCTATAACAAACAACACCATATCGGTCACATTGAGCTGTAAAGCCTGACGGATCTCTTTCGGTATGGTTATTTGTCCTTTGGACGTAACAGTTGCGATTGATGCAGTCATTTGAAATCCTCACGGGTATCTTGTTGTTGCCTGTATTATTGCATTATACCTTACATTTCTCAATATGTAAGGTATAATACGAGGAAGCCACATGGCTTTCTCAAAGTCGCGAATTTCCCAAGACAAGGAGAGCGAAAGCCTGGTCGAGGTGCCCGGCAAACCATCTGCGAGCCTGAGCCGCATAATGAAAGCCAGCCTGCTTGATCAGCGCCAGAAAAACATTATGGATCGTCGCCAAAATCTGTCCAGCGGCACCTTTGGTCATGCGCGTCGCATCTTCTCGGAAAGTCACATCTCGGCGATAATGCAAGCCGGTTTCGATCCGCCAGTGCTTGCGCCTGATTTGCAGCACCCGTTGCGGCGAGGCCTTTTCTCGGGTGAGGCTGGTGATACCATACTCCATCTCCTGGCTGGCTTTGATCACCTTGCCTTGGCGCATCCAGGTGAAGCGGCGCTCCAGCCGATAGACTTGCCCGAGGCCAGGCCAATCCACATAATCGTTGAGCAGGGCACTGGTCTGGATGCAGCGCTTCTCGATGCGGCCATGTCCTTTATTCACCCTTTCGGCCTGCAGAAAGTCGGTGGTGATCTGCCCAAAACCTGGCTTGGGTTTATCGGGGGCAAACAAGCGCTCGATGTCCTGATACAGGCGCTCCTGGTTTTCCTTCACCACCCACAGATAATCCCCGCCGCGTTCGACAATCTGAGCCGAAAGCGCTCGTTGGGCATGCAGGGCGTCTCCGGTGATGATTTTTCCCGTGATGACCACTTGTTCCAGGACCCTGGGAGCCGCCACGATCTCGTTCTCCTTCCGACCCACGGCTGCTTGAGCCATCACGCACTGTTCTTGAACATCGTACACACTCAACACATGATCGGCTGGTTCTTCATTATCGATCCGGGTGCCTCGCAAGGTCTTGCCATCTATCGCCAGTTGCTCCCCGCCCTCGACCTGTTGCTGCTGATAGTCCTGCATGAGCCGATCGAATTCGGCTTCATCCAAGATGTTCTGAAACACTCGGCGAATGGTGTTATGGTGAGGCATCCAGCTCCGTTCCAGCTTCAAAAGTTGAGCCAACCCTTCGGCGTGGTTCTTAGCCCAATCGGCTATCTCGACCGGCGTATCCTGCCCACACAGTTTGGCCAAAAAGATGATCACCAACAAGGTTGTCAGGTGGTAGCGCTTTCCACGCGCCTGGCGCGGATCGCAGACCTTTTCAAAGTAGGCCAGCAAACTGGTTGCATCGTAGATGACACCGTTCTCGTTGATCTCCTGCCAGGGCTGCAGCGTGCTATACTCCATGTGGTCCTCCTCGGCGATTTGGTTGTCAGCGCATCCAATTTTACCGAAGAGGACCATATTTATTCATTTGTCAAGGGACTTTGAGAAAGCCATCGAGGAAGCCATGTTCAAAACTGTCTCCCCTAAGCTCAACATTAACTTAATGGAGGAAGAGATCCTGCGTTTCTGGAGGCGCGAACGCATCTTCGACAAATCCAGCACCCACCGGCAGAGCAGCCCCGAGTTCGTCTTCTACGAAGGCCCGCCCACCGCCAACGGCAAGCCGGGCGTTCATCACGTGCTGGCACGCGCTTTCAAAGACGTCTTCCCGCGCTATAAGACCATGCGCGGTTACCACGTCGTGCGCCGCGGCGGGTGGGACACACACGGCTTACCGGTCGAGCTAGGCGTCGAACAGAAGCTCGGCTTCACCAGCAAAGCCCAGATCGAGGCATACGGGATCGACAAATTCAACAAGCTCTGCCGGCGCTCCGCGTTCGACTATATCCAGGACTGGGAACGGCTGACCGAGCGTATCGCCTTCTGGGTCAGCCTGGAAGACGCCTACGTTACATTCACCAATGAGTACATCGAGTTGGTGTGGTGGATTCTGAAATCGTTTTGGGAGAAAGGATTGCTTTACCAAGGGTATAAAGTCGTGCCCTACTGCCCGCGCTGCGGCACGCCTCTCTCCGACCACGAAGTAGCCCTGGGCTACCGGGAAGCCGACGATCCTTCCCTCTACGTTCGCCTGCCCCTGGTAGACGAGCCCAATACATCACTGCTGGTGTGGACCACCACCCCCTGGACTCTGCCCGGCAATGTCGCTGTAGCTGCCAACCCTGAGGACGAGTATGCAACCGTTGAGCGGACGCTGCCGGACGGCGGCACGGAGCGCCTGATCCTGGCGAGTGCCCGGCTGGAGGATGTGTTCGGTGAAGAACAGGTACGGGTGGTGGAGACATACAGGGGTCGCCGCCTAAAGGGCAGGCGTTATAAGCCGCTGTTCACATACCTGCTGCCGGATAAGCCCGCCTATCATGTCATCATGGGCGACTACGTCACAACCGGGGACGGCAGCGGGCTGGTGCATATCGCACCCGCATTTGGGGCTGAGGATATGCAGGCCGCCCAGGAATTTGACCTGCCGGTATTGGTGACCGTTGCCGGGGATGGGACATTTATTCCTGAAGTGCGTGCCTGGAGCGGCAGGTTCGTCAAAGATGCCGACCCATTGATCATCCAGGACCTGCTGGCGCGCGGCCTGCTGCTCAAATCCGGCACTTATTCGCACACCTATCCCTTCTGCTGGCGCTGCGATACCCCATTGATCTACCTGGCGCCGCGGCACCTGGTACCTGCGCACCAGCCAGTTCAAGGAAAAATTGACAGCGCTCAACCAGGGCATCAACTGGGTTCCGGAGCATATCAAAGACGGGCGCTTCGGCAACTGGCTTGAGAACAATGTCGACTGGGCATTGGGCAGGGAGCGCTATTGGGGCACACCGCTGCCCATCTGGGAATGCGAGTTCTGCCAGCGCCAGGTCTGCGTAGGGTCGATCGCAGAGCTGGCGGAATTAACCGGGAATGATCTCTCCGGGCTGGACCTGCACAGGCCGTTCGTGGATGAGGTACGCTTCCCCTGCCCGGACTGCAACCCGACATCCGGAGCACAGATGGTGCGCGTCCCCGAGCTGATCGACGTGTGGTTCGACTCGGGCGCCATGCCGGTCGCCCAATGGCATTATCCATTCGAAAACCAGGAGGCCTTCAAACAGCAGTACCCGGCGGATTTCATCTGCGAGGCCGTTGACCAGACCCGGGGCTGGTTCTATTCGCTGCATGCGATCAGCACCCTGCTCTTCGAGCAGCCGGCATTCAGGAACGTGATCTGCCTGGGGCTGATCCTGGATGAGAACGGGCAGAAGATGTCGAAATCCAGAGGCAATGTGGTTGATCCCAAAGAGGTGATCGACCAGCACGGTGCAGATGCCTTCCGCTGGTACCTATACACCGCCAGCCCTCCCGGGCAGGAGCGGCGCTTCTCGGCCGACCTGGTCGGCGAAATTGTGCGCACCTTCACCCTGACCCTTTGGAACGTTTACTCCTTCTTCACCACTTATGCCAACCTGGATGGCTGGGAACCGGCACTCATCTCTCAAAACAACAACCTGCTCGACCGCTGGTTATTATCAGAGCTGAACGCGCTGGTAGCCCAGGTCACCGAAGCCCTGGAAAATTACGACGTCACCGGGGCAGCCAGACCGGTTGCCGGATTCGTCGATGTTCTTTCAAGGTGGTATCTGCGCCGCTCGCGGCGCCGCTTCTGGAAGAGCGAAACTGACGAGGATAAGCAGTCGGCATACGCCGTTCTCCACAAATCCCTGGTAACGGTCAGCAAGCTGCTGGCGCCCTGCATGCCTTTCCTGGCTGAAGAGCTGTACCAGAACCTGGTGCGCTCTAGGGATGAAGCGGCACCCGAATCGGTACACCTCGCCGAATGGCCCGCAGCCGACCAATCCCGGATCGATTCTGCCCTCAACCAGAATATGCGCCTGGTGATGAAGCTGGCCTCTTTGGGGCATGCGGCTCGCAGCCAGGCTGGAGTAAAAGTGCGCCAGCCGCTCTCCGCGATCGCCTTTTCGGTGAGCAGCAAAGACGAAGTTCAGGTGTTATCAGACTACGCAGACCTGCTGGCAGATGAGCTGAACGTCAAACAGGTGCGCGCCCTGGGTTCGGCCGGCGAGGCGGTATCCTACAGCCTGAAGCCGCTCCCCAAACAGCTGGGCGGGAAATACAAAGCTTTGTTTCCCAGGATCAGCGCTGCTATCCTGGACCTGGACATCGAAGGCGCGGCGCGCGCCCTGCTGGATGGTCACAACCTGCTGGTGGCAGTCGATGGTCGCCCCTATACCATCTTACCTGAAGAGGTCGAAGTACGGGCTGAGGCGCGCTCGGGATTTGCCGTCGCCTCCGAAGGCGCTTATCTGGCAGCCCTGCAGACCGAGCTGACCCCTGTGCTTGAACTCGAAGGGCTGGCACGCGAGCTCGTCCGCCATGTGCAGGAGCTGCGCAAGCAGGCCGGGCTGGATATCGCCGACCGCATCCATCTGCAGGTGGATGCCAGCCCTGAGCTAGCGCAGGCCATTGCCGCTCACCGCTCGTACATTATGGGAGAAATCCTCGCTCTTTCGCTGGATCACGGCTTTTCCAGCGTGGAGCCAGACCAGCACACCGCTGAGCTTGAGTTCGACGGCGAACGAGCGACGATTGGGATGCGCAAAGCCACCTGAACGCGGATACCCACCATTAACATTTGTGTAGATTGATCGTATCATCGAAGGTTGGGACTTATAATCGATGAGTATGAAAATTCGATCTTATCGCTATTTGACCGCTGCTGTCTGGGTGTACTTCACCATCCTGTTCGGTTGGCTCATCCTGTATCTGACCAGCGGTGACCGCATCGGCTGGCTCTCGCTGGTCAATATGCTTGCAGTTTACCTGTTCCTGCCCCTGCCGTTGGTGATTGTGGCAAACCTGTTCCTACGCCGGGTGGAGGTCTGGGCTGCTGTGCTGCTCGGCCTGGCAGTCTTCGCCTGGTTTTGGGGCGAGCTGTTCCTGCCCGTTCCCATCACTGCCCAGGCACAACAGAGCGGGTCCGATTCACTAACCGTGATGAGCTATAACGTGCTCGGCAGGCAGTATGACCCGTCCCCTACAATCGCCACAATCCGAGCTGAAAACGCCGACGTAGTGCTGCTGCAAGAGCTTAACTATGAATTGGCAGAAGCAATCCAGCAGCAGTTGAGCGACCTTTACCCGCACCAGATGCTCAACCCTAAACAGGATGTGCTTGGTATGGGTGTGCTCAGCAAATATCCCCTGCGCCCAACCGGTATTGACCTGCCCCTGTCGTGGGTCGGCAAACCGCAGGTCCTGAAAGCAAACTGGGGTGGACGGTGGGTGACCCTGGTTAACTTCCATATGAGCCCGACCACGCTGGACAAGATCGACCAGATATCGGAGAACAATCGCATGCGGGAGGCCCAGGCGCAGGTATTGGTCGATCTGTCCCGGCAAACCGGCTCGTTGATCGCCGGCGGTGATGCCAACAGCACACCTTTGAACACCGCATACCGCATCCTGAAATCTGGATTTAACGATGCCTGGGAGGAGACCGGCTTCGGTCTTGGACATACCTTCCCTGGCAGCGACCACCCAGAAGGCTCCCGCCCGGGTATTGCCGGCATTTATGCGCCGAAGTGGCTGGCACGTATCGATTACGTGCTGCATACACCAGACTGGCAGGCAGTCGCTGTGCGCAGAGCTCGCTTCGATGGTATCTCAGACCACCGTGGGGTGGTAGTCACACTGAAATCGAGTCCGGAAGAATGAACAGCAAAAGAATGAGCGAGCTTGGCTATACACCTTGCGCCCTTTCCTGCCGGCAGCTTGATTCTATCTCCAGACCGTCGCATCCAATCTGTCATATAATCGCTGTGAGCGGTGTCTATATTAATGAGCACGCAAGCATGCGCACCCCGTCCTATGACGACCGTCGTATGGCGGCTGGCATATGCCTGCCAGCTCAGAGGTGACTGTTGACATTGACTGCCAATAAAATCCAGTCCGGAATTGACCTGCGCACTGACGCCTGGCTTGAGGCTGCCTTTAACCAGCACTGGTCGCGTGTTTATGGCGTGCTCTACCGGCTGGTCGGGGAGCATGCCGAAGCTGAAGATCTTGCCCTGGAAGCTTTCTGGCGGCTGCACAAACAGCGCCCAATGCTGGAGAGCGAACAGAACCTGAGCGGCTGGTTGTACCGGGTTGCGATGAACCTGGGCTTCAATGCATTGAGAGCCCAGAAACGCCGCCAGCGCTATGAGACACAGGCAGGGAAGATCGTCCTGGATAACGAACCGGCCTTCGACCCGGCCGAGCAGGTCGAAAAGAACTTCGAGCAGCGTCGGGTACGGAAAGCGCTGGCAAATATGAAACCACGCTCCGCACAGCTCCTGATCCTGCGCCATTCAGGGCTGGCATACGCAGAGCTTTCCGCAGCCCTGTCGGTCGCACCTGGCTCGATCGGGACCTTGCTGGCACGCGCCGAACGCGAATTTGAAGAGAGCTATCGAGCCCTGGAAGGAGAAGAGCATGCACTTTGAAGAGGGTCAGCTAAAAGCTTACCTAGATCATGAACTGGCACCGCCCGAAAAACAGGCGGTCAAGCAGCACCTGGAGACCTGCCCGCAGTGCCAGCAGCAAGTACATTCGCTTGTAAGCCAGAGCCAGGGCGTCAGCCAACACCTATCCGCACTCAAACCAACCCCATCCCTGACGCCCCGCCCGGCGGCTGCGCGCCAGCGCTTGCAGGCTCGCATCACAGAAAAGGAGAGCTACACTATGCGACAGAAGATTTTCGCACCACGGTACCGTCCAGCCTGGGTTGCCCTGGGAGTGATCCTTGTCCTGGCGGTCGCCCTGGCCTTCCCGCCTGTACAGGCAATAGCCAACAGCTTCCTGGGACTCTTCCGCGTCCAGCAGTTCAGCGTGGTTCAGATCAATCCCGGAAACTTGCCCGAACAGCTCGGTTCCTCCTCGCAACTTGGAGGCCATGTTCACCAATAACGTGCACGTCGAAGAGAAGGGAGAGCCGCAGAGCGTCGCCAGCCGGGAAGAAGCCAGCCAGCTCGCGGGCATTCCGGTACGCTTGCCGCCTGGTATGAAGGGTCCGATGAATTTGCGGGTAATGCCCGGCGCTGATATCAGCTTCGATGTCGATATGCAGCTCACGCGAGCCCTGCTGGCAGAGATCGGGCGCAGCGACATCCAGCTGCCAGATAACCTGGACGGCGCTTCGGTACAGGTCGGTCTGGGCAGCGCAGTGACCGCCATGTACGGGGAGTGCAGCTTCGATCTGGAAGAGTTCGACCGCGACGAATACGATCCGGATAACCCTCGCATGCCGCGTCTGCCGCAGTGCACGACGTTCGTCCAGATGCCCAGCCCCAGCATATCAGCACCGCCAGCGCTGGACCTGCAAATGATCGGCGAGGCTTTCCTGCAGATGATGGGCATGTCCGATGAAGAAGCCGCAAAATTTGCCCAGACTGTGGACTGGAGCACCACGCTGGTCATCCCCATCCCACGCTACGGCACGACCTACCGTGAAGTCCCGGTCGATGGAGTAACCGGCACACTGATCGTACAGGAGCTTGAGGATCATACCAACCAGTACCTGCTGATCTGGGTCAAAGACGGCATCCTCTACTCCCTTACCGGACCTGGAAACGGCAGCTCCGCAGTACGGATTGCCAACTCGATCAATTAATGATCTAATAGTGAAAGCATATCCATCGGGGCCAGGGCTGAATTCCTGGCCCCTGGTACCGTGTTTACTGGGAACAGGATGACACTACCGCCTGCCATTCACACACAGGGACTGCGCAAAGTATTCGGCGACAAAGTCGCCGTTGCCAACCTCTCGCTGACCGTCGAGCGAGGGGAAGTTTTTGGTTTTTTGGGTCCCAATGGAGCCGGCAAGACCACTGCGGTAAAGATACTGTTGGGCTTGATCAAGCCCAGCGGTGGGAAAGCGACACTCCTGGGAGAGCCTCTCGGCAGCCATCCGACCCGCGCCAGGGTGGGCTTCCTGCCCGAGCATTTCCGCTTCCACGATTGGCTGACCGCTAGCGAGTTCCTTAAGCTGCACGCCGACCTCTACCATATGCCTGGGGAGACCAGCGCCAGACGCATCCCTGAGCTGTTGGAGCTGGTCGGGCTTGCACCGCACGCATCCAAAAGGCTGCGCAACTTTTCCAAGGGTATGCTGCAACGCATCGGGTTAGCCCAGTCGCTGCTGAATAAACCGGAGCTGGTCATCCTGGATGAGCCGACATCCGGTCTCGATCCGGTGGGTCGCCGCCTGGTGCGGGATATCATCCATTCTCTGCGCCAGGAGGGGACGACAGTGTTCCTCAACTCGCACCTGCTCAGCGAAGTTGAAATCACTTGCGACCGGGTGGCGTTCATCAAGTTCGGCGAAGTGCTGCACATCAGCCCGCTACAGACGCTGGTCGAAGGCGAGCTGAGCGTGGAGATCCGCGCCCGTCCCTTGAATGCGGAAATTATTGCCCACCTATCTCGATGGAGCAGCAACATCCGCGCGGACGGCGAACGCCTCAACCTGACTGTGTCCAACGAGGCAGTCATCCCCGCTATCAACCAGATGCTGGTCGAGAACGGCGTAGAAGTGTACGCCATCCGCCCGCAGAGGATCTCGCTGGAGGACCTGTTTATCGAGATCGTGGGTACGGATGGGGGACTGTAGCAATGAGCACAATCACAATTGCCCGGCTGACCTTTCGCGAAGCCGCCCGGCGCTGGATACTATGGGTGGCACTGCTGCTCGGCGTGCTCTTCCTGGTGATCTATGGCGTCGGTTTTAACGAGATCCAGAAAGATATCACCGGGCAGGCGAGCGGCGGCGCTTTACTGGAATTCAGCGAGATCTATAACTTTCTGCTGATGGCAGGCTTGTATGCAGTAAATTTCCTTACCATCATGATGGCAGTGCTCACCTCGGTGGATACACTTTCTGGCGAGATTGCCTCCGGGACGATCCACACACTGGTGAGCAAGCCGCTCCAACGCTGGGAGATCGTACTGGGTAAGTTCATCGGCTTTGCCGGCATGCTGCTGTTGTACCTGTTGTTGATGGGCGGCGGCGTATTGGCTGTGGTTTACCTGCTGACTGGTTATACCGCCCCCAACCCAGTGCAGGGGCTGGCTCTAATGGCTCTCAATGCTCTGATGCTGCTCAGCGTTTCGCTTCTGGGCGGCTCCTTGCTGTCAACATTGGCGAATGGGGTGCTGGTCTTCGGGCTGTACGGCGTGGCATTTATCGGTGGCTGGATCGAGCAGTTTGGCTCTCTGCTGAACAACCAGACCGCGATCAATATCGGCGTGTTGAGCAGTCTGATCATGCCCAGCGAAGCACTCTGGAAGCGAGCCGCTTACGAGATGCAGTCTCCGCTGGTCGCCGCATTAGGGTTCTCACCCTTCACCTCGAATACCGTTCCAAGCCCGCTCATGCTCGCTTACGCGGGCCTGTATCTGCTGGGTGTGCTTTACCTGGCAGTATTGTTTTTTACGCGCAGAGATCTATAACTCTGCTCTCTATCCCCCTTGAGTTATATACAATCAGAGATGCCACAGCGGTCACGCCTCTGGTGTGACCGATCTATCATCACATCCTAATTTTTCTAGGCAGCCCAAACATTATATAATTGGTGATAATTATCGGTGATGCGGCGATCTTGCCCATCCCATCGCAAACAATTCACCCTGACATCTGCCCTTAGAACAGATCATGAAATCTGTTCTGAGAGATTTTCCGTATAAACTCATACAGCACGAGGCTAGATTAAAAATCATCCAGCTCGCGGGCAACCTTATCTGGATATGATGCAACCGTACAAAAACATCCCTGCTCTTCAGCAGCTGCACCTGCGCTGGGCTGCAACCGCCTTTTTCTGGGCGCTGTTGCTGGCGCTGGGCTACCGGCTGCTGGCAGCGGAATGGCAGGTCGAGCATGCTCGGCAGTGGCTGCTGCAGGCAGGCATCGCGTGCGTCTACCTGCTGGGAGTGCTGTGGGGTGCAGTGGAGCATAACTACAGAGCGGGCGAAAACCGTTTGCTGCCGGAATTTGGTGCCGGGAATGCCATGACTTTACTGCGTGGGGGTCTTGTCGCAGCCTTGCTTGGGTTTCTCCTGCAGCCCTGGCCGCAGGGTTGGCTGGCATGGCTGCCGGCTGTACTGTACACACTGGCCTGCCTGGCAGATTTCCTGGATGGGTATTTGGCGCGGATTACCAACCATGCAACCCGGATGGGTGAAATGCTGGATATGAACATCGACGGACTGGGGGTGCTGGCTGCTTCTCTACTGGCGGTCCAATACGGGCAGGTCCCGATCTGGTACTTGCTGGTCGCGCTGGCGCGCTACATCTTCCTGGGCGGAATCTGGCTGCGCAAACGGCTGGGAAAACCGGTCTCCGAGCTACAACCCAGCCTCCGCCGGCGGGCGTTCGCTGGTGTCCAGATGGGGTTCCTGTTTTTCATCCTGATGCCGATTTTCTCGCCGCCGGGCACGCATATCGCCGCCCTCCTGTTCGCTATTCCGTTCCTGGTAGGTTTTTCTTACGACTGGCTGACGGTCAGCGGGTTCGTAAAACAGGCGCCCGGCAGCCAGGCTGCACGTGACCTTTCTCCTTCAACACTGCAATTGCTTACCTTCCATTGGCTGCCGGTCGCCTTGCGTCTGTTGGCTGCTGCAATTTCAGTCTACCAATTGGGAATTTTCCTGCTGGTGTATCCGGGTACTGGAGGATCAGCACACGCTTCACAGATCTTAACCGTGGATGCTGAGCTGCTGGCAATCGTCCTGGCGCAGGGGGTGGTGATCGTACTGCTGACCGCAGGCGCTGGCGGGCGGATCGCCGCGATTGCCGGATTGTGTCTTCTGGGAATCCAGCAGCTCTATACCGGGCTGACCCCGCTCCTGATCCTGCTGGCGGCTCTCTACACCGCTATTCTCTATCTGGGCACCGGCTCATTCTCCTTGTGGAAGCCCGAAGAACTATTCATCCACCGGCGCATTGGAGAGCAGCCATCATGAAACTCAGGCAGCAGATAAAACTGCGCTACCTGATCTGGCTGCTGGCACTCCCGGCTCTGTGGTGGGTGTTCCGCAGCGTGCCTGTCGAGGAGATCTGGAAGACTGTCAGCAGTCTGGAAATGTTGCAGGTATTCGCCCTGGTCGGATTGAACGCCACCATTCTGGTGTTGTTCACCAGCCGCTGGTGGGTCGTGCTGCGCCGCCTGGGCTACCGGGTAAATATCATCTCCCTGGTAGGCTACCGTCTGGCAGGCTTCGGCGTCAGCTACTTCACACCTGGCCCGCAGTTCGGCGGCGAGCCGCTGCAGGTGCATTTGACCAGCGGTAAGCAGAATATTCCCACACCGGCAGCGGTCGCAGCGGTTTCTCTGGACAAGCTGATCGAGTTGCTGGCGAATTTCTCGTTTATCCTGGTCGGTGCAGTGGTTGTGCTGCGCAGCAAGGCTTTCGCCAGCCAGCTATCGCTGCCCACCCTGGCAATAACGGCTGCCCTGTTCACCCTGCCTGCGGTTTATCTTCTCGGGATTTCCACCGGTCGCAAGCCGTTTACATGGCTGGCAGCGCGAACACCCGCCCGCCTTATTCAGCACTCGCATTATCAGCGCGTTGCCCAGAACCTGTCCGCATCTGAAGCACAGCTGGCTCTCTTCATCCAGCAGCAGCCCCGGGCGCTCATTGCAGTTATTGCGATCTCAGTGTTAACCTGGCTGCTCGTCGTCGCTGAATACTGGCTGATGGTCTACTTCCTGGGCGAGACCCTAAGCGGGGTCCAGGTGATCAGCTTGCTGACCGCTGCCCGCATCGCCTTTTTGCTCCCGGTCCCTGGCGGGCTGGGCACACTGGAGGCTAGCCAGGTACTGATGATGAGTGCCTTTGGATTTAGCCCTGCATTGGCAATCAGCGCCAGCCTGCTGATCCGGGGACGCGACGTCGCCCTGGGAAGCCTTGGGCTGTGGATCGGCGCGCTCCTCACCCAGCGACCGGCGACCAACCTGCCATCACAGGCAGGCGACTGATTTCGTAGAGACTATTTCGACGGAGGATATTAAATGAACGCGACCGCTCAAAAACTTTCCGGATTTCAGATCGGAATCATCATCCTGACGATTGCCACAGCCGCCATCCACCTGTTCGTGGCTGTTATTTTCCCGCCGATGAGGACGTTGTTCATCCTGAACGGGTTGGGATATCTGATTCTGCTGGCAGCATACTTCTTACCTCAATTCTCGAGCTACCGTTATATCGTCCGCTGGCTGCTGATCGCCTTCGCTGCCGTCACATTGATTGGCTATTTTGCCGTCAATGGGCTCAAAGCAGACCCGCTCGGCTGGTTAACCAAAGTGATAGAGATCGCCCTGATCGTACTGCTGTGGATAGATGGAAGAAGATAGATATATGGACAATTTAAAGATCGAACAGATGGAATGCGCCCGCATCCCCACCGAACACGGTGAGTACCGGTTATGCCTGTATAAGAATAATCAGGATGAGAAGGATCACCTGGCGTTGGTGTATGGGGACGTACATGGGAAACACAATGTGCTGGTACGGGTGCATTCCGAGTGTTTCACCGGCGATGTGCTCGGCTCCCGACGCTGTGATTGTGGTGAGCAGCTGCAGCAAGCCATGCAGCTGATTTCAGAGGCCGGCGCCGGGATCATCGTATACCTGCGCCAGGAAGGGCGCGGTATCGGCCTGTTGGATAAGCTGCGGGCTTATAATTTGCAAGACCTGGGGTATGATACAGTAGAGGCCAATCTCGCCCTGGGGCACGGCGCCGATGAACGCGACTACTCGATAGCCGCTTTGATATTAAACGATCTGGGAGTCAGCTCTGTACGCTTGTTGACCAACAACCCTGAGAAAATCGCCTGCCTGAAGGAATCGGGGTTTTCAGTCACCGAAAGGATCGCTCTGGAAGGCGCTGTCAACGACGATAATGCATACTACCTGTTTACGAAAGCCCGGCGAATGAATCACCTGCTTGATCTGGTCCCGCTGCCCATCAGCACATCCCAAAGTAACGGGAACGGGAAGAATGGTTCCCATTCGAGCATGGCTGTCTGAAGCCGGCCAGTTCAGCCGGCGTCACGGACGCCCTCTCGTCACCTTAAGCTACGCTCAAAGCCTTGACGGCTGCATCAGCGCACGCCGGGGTGCCCCCACCTCCATCAGCGGTCCAGAGGCGATGAAGCTGACCCACCAGCTTCGGGCTGCACACGATGCCATCCTGGTCGGCATCGGAACGGTCCTGGCGGACGACCCTCGCCTGAGCGTGCGCCTGGTGGCGGGGAAGAACCCCCAGCCGGTCGTCCTGGACAGCCACCTGCGCCTGCCGGTGGGTGCCCGCCTCCTGCAGGGCGACCCACTGCCCTGGATCGCCACAGCCTACACCAACCTCCCCACGACGGAAAAGCCTCCTAATCGCAATCCAAAACCTGCCGCACTGTTGGCGTGCGGAGCGCAGCTGCTTCCTGTCCCTGTGGATGATCAGGGATGTCTATCTCTTAATACCCTGCTGCAAACGCTTTCCGGGCGGGGCATTAACAGCCTGATGGTCGAAGGAGGTGCCAGGGTCATAACCAGCTTCCTGATTCAGGACCTGGTTGACCAGGTCGTACTGACGATCGCGCCCATCCTCCTGGGCGGGCTGCCTGCCGTTGAGCGGTCCCCAGAGCAAGAACCTCATCCAGGTGCCCAGCCGGTGCTCGCAAGCCTGCGAGAAATGGGGTATGATCGGTTGGGTCAGGATACGATCATCTGGGGTAAATTGAGATAGCCCATGAAACGCCGCTCGCTCTACTTCACAGCTCCAGGATGCGTCTCCATAATCGAGGCTGAACTGCCCCCGCCTGGTTCCGGTCAGGTGCTGGTGCAGACCATCATCTCTGCTATCAGCCCTGGCAGTGAGCTGCTTTTTTATCGCGGCCAGCATCCACCGGATATCCCCATCGATGCCACCATCCCCGCGCTCCAAAACAAAGCCGGTTATCCCCTAAAATACGGCTATTCTCTGGTAGGGCGGGTGGTCGAGCTGGGTTCGGCCGTCGACTCTGCCTGGCAGGACCGGCTTGTATTCGCCTTCCACCCCCACGAGAGCCACTTCAACGCCAGAGCAGACGACCTAATACCGCTGCCTAAGGGGGTTTCGCCACAGGATGCGGTGTTCCTGCCCAACATGGAGACAGCCGTCAACCTCGCCATGGACGGTGTCCCACTGATCGGCGAGGACGTGCTGATCTTCGGACAGGGGGTAGTCGGCCTGCTGACGGCTGCCGTGTTAGCTCGCTTCCCGCTGAACCGCCTGGTAACGCTGGATCGCTTCAGCAACCGCCGCCAGGCTTCAATCGAGATGGGCGCACATTCCAGCCTGGACCCTGAAGACACCGAGAAGATTCAAGCCATCCTACCCGCGGGCGCGGACCTGACCTACGAGCTCAGCGGGTCACCAGACGCGCTGGACCTGGCGATTGCCGCTACCGGCTACGCCGGTCGGGTGGTGGTCGGCTCCTGGTACGGGAGCAAACAGGCAACCTTGAATCTTGGCGGCAGCTTCCATCGCAGCCGCATCCGGATGCTCAGCAGCCAGGTGAGCACCATCGCACCCCACTTGAGTGCCCGCTGGACGAAAGAACGCCGCTTCGATGTCGCCTGGCAGATGCTGCAATCTATCCAGCCGGCGCGCCTGATCACCAGCAGCCTGCCGCTGCAGATGGCCGATACTGCATACCAAGGGTTAGATCAGGAACCCGACAAGAACATTCAGATAATATTCACTTACGAGACCTGAGGGAGGGCAAATAGTCATGTACCGTGTAGCTGTGGTCAAGGATTTTATCGCCCAACACTACCTGATCGGAGGGGATTGGGGGACAGAGAACCAACTCCACTCACACCATTATAAGATCGAGCTTGTCCTGGAGGGGGTAGAGCTTGACCAGCATGGCTATCTGGTCGATATCGTGGACATCGAAACCGCAGTAGACGCATTGACCGGTCGCTACCGCGACCGCACCTTGAATGATCTTCCGGAGTTTGCAGACGCCAACCCCAGCATCGAGCACTTCGCGGCGCATCCTGTGCCAGTCCCTGGCAGCGCACATCCAGGCTCCCAACCTGGCAGCTATCACCGTCAGGCTGTGGGAAAACGACGTCGCCTGGGCATCCTACAGCATCGAGATCGTAAAAGGCTGAGAATGCGGGTTGGCTTGCTGATCTACGACAGCCTGGATGCAGTCTCAGGGGGATATCTCTACGACCGCATGCTGGTGGACTACCTGCGCGGCCAGGGTGAAGAAGTGGAGATCATTGCCATACCCAGGCGCAGTTATGCACTCCAGCTTGCAGATAACCTGTCTCCTGCGCTCTTCCGGCATCTCACCCAGGCAAGTCTCGACCTGGTTCTCCAGGACGAGCTGAACCACCCCTCTGTATTCTGGCTCAACCGGCGCCGGGAGCGGTCGAAACCAGACCCTGGGAGACCGCAGGTGGTCAGCATCGTCCACCACCTGCGCCTCAGCGAAAACCATCCCGGCTGGCAGAGGCCGATGTACCGGTGGGTGGAAAGCCGCTACCTTGGCACTGTCGACGGATTCATTTTCAACAGCCAGACCACCCGGCGGTCGGTCGAGGCACTCACCGGGGGTCAAGTGCCATCGCTGGTAGCCTATCCGGCCGGAGACCGCTTCCAGGCGGATATCACTGCCGAGGAGATCGCCAGCCGCGCCTGCCAGGATGGCCCGCTCAGGCTGCTCTTTGTGGGGAATCTGATCCCACGCAAAGGGCTGCACACCCTGCTTAGTGCCATGCAGCAATTACCCGAGGATGCCGCCACCCTGACCGTAGTCGGCGCGCCTGGCGCGAACCAGGCTTACAACACTGCCATCTTCAAGCAGGTCACCGAGAGCAGCCTGCAGTCACGGGTGAAATTCGTAGGCCACCTGGACCACGAGGAGCTGGCGGAGCAGGACCGATCGCATCACATCCTGGTGGTGCCCTCCAGCTACGAAGGCTTCGGGATTGTGTACCTGGAGGGGATGAGCTTCGGATTGCCGGCTGTGGGCAGCAGCGACGGCGGCGCAGGGGAGGTCATCTCTCACGCGGAGAACGGCTTTTTGGTTGCTCCCGGCGAGCACAGCCAGCTCAGCCGCTTGCTGTTAGATCTCCACCAGGATCGCAGCAAGCTGGCGCAGATGAGCCTGGCAGCGCGCCGGCGCTTTTTAGAGCATCCTACCTGGGAAGAGACCTGCGCGGCTATTCACAGCTTCTTGAAGCAAATCGCGAACCGGGCGGTACATCTAAAGCCGCACAGAGGTTCACCATTCCAACGCCAGGCTCATGAGAACAACGCTCCATGACCGGACCCGCCAGCTACTCTTTCACCCGCTACCTGTCGGCTAAGAAGAGCGTCGATGACCGGGCAGTCAACCGCTATGTTTGGGAGCAGCTGGCCAGCGCCCTCCCATCTGCAAACCGCGATCAGCCGCTGCGGGTGCTGGAAGCAGGAGCAGGTATCGGCACGATGGTCGAGCGCGCTCTGGATTGGGGGCTACTGCGTTTTGCCCGCTATACTGCCGTCGACAACCAGGACGAGAATCTCCAGGTGGCGCGCCAGCGGCTTGCGGGCTGGGCGCAGTCGAAGGGCATGCGCGTCGATACAGCCGGGGAGGGTCTGATGCTGGCAAACGACCTGCACCAGGTTGAAATCGACTTTATAACCGCGGATGTGTTGGATTACGTCACCCGCGCAGATATTTCGAACGGCTTTGACCTGCTGCTCGCACACGCTTTTCTCGATCTGGTCGATGTACCTTCCGCCCTGCCTGGTCTGTTGGGAGTGCTGGCTCCGGGTGGGGTGTTCTACTTCAGCCTCAACTTCGATGGGCTAACCCTGTTCGAACCAGCCATCGACCCACAATGGGATGAAACCATCCAGCGCCTGTACCACCGCACGATGGACGAGCGGCGGACAGCCGGCGAACCCTCCGGGGACAGCCGCACCGGGCGGCACTTATTCAGCCACCTGGAGCGTGCCGGTGCACAAGTGCTCGCCGCGGGAGCATCGGACTGGGTCGTCCATCCTCAAGCAGGGGGGTACCCTGCCGATGAGGCTTATTTCTTGCACTTCATCATCCATACCCTCGACCTGGCGCTGGCAGGTCACCCTGAGTTAGACCAGGATAAATTGGCGAGCTGGACTGCGCGGCGGCACGCTCAAATCGAGCGCGGTGAGCTGGTCTACATCGCTCACCAGCTGGATATCTTTGGGAAACCGGGTGCGCAGCCATAATTCGGATCCCGGCTCGGAGAGAATTATGGTCTGGCAGGGGAAGGGATAAACGGTATCTGAGGTAAAATGATGCCTGAATCCTGTACCGAACGGAGTAAAACTTTGAACAGGTCGTTTAAAGATTACAGCTTCTTAATTGCAGTCGCCGGGACAGTCTACATACTGGACCAGGTAACGAAACTCCTCGTAAGAACCAATATCCCCCTGGGAGACATCTGGTCACCCTGGTCCTGGCTGACCCGATACGCCCGCATCGCCCATATCAAAAATACGGGTGCTGCCTTCGGCATGCTGCCCAGCTTCAGCGACGTCATAACCATTATTTCGATATTTGTCATTATTGCCATCCTGTATTATTTCCCGCGCCTGCCGCAAGACCAATGGCTGCTGCGGCTGGCACTTGGTTTGCAGATGGGCGGGGCATTGGGCAACCTGACCGATCGCCTGCGGCAGGGCTATGTGACCGATTTCATATCCGTCTGGCGCTTCCCGGTCTTCAATATTGCGGATGCAAGCATCTCGATCGGGGTAGCAATCCTCATCATCACGATGTGGTTCCAGGAACAAGACAAACAGCCATCCGAGCCATCACAGCCGGCCGAACAGGCACCGGAAACCACCGGCGGTCAGCTACCAGAGGATGTACCGGGTGAATGATCGCCAGATCGAGCTGGTGTATGACGGAAAAGAACCCCAACGGCTGGACAAATACCTGGTCGCCCACCTGCCGGAATTCTCTCGCTCTCGCCTGCAGGGATTGATCAAGGACGGCTTCGTCACCGTCAATGCTGCCACTGCCTCCAAATCCGGCTTGATGCTGGCAAAGCTGGATGAAGTCCGGCTGCGCATCCCTGCCGCCCAGCCCAGCACACTCCAACCCGAGCCGATCCCCCTGGATGTGGTTTATGAGGACGGCAACCTGATCGTGGTGGACAAGCCGGCCGGGATGGTGGTGCATCCTTCGGCGGGACACGAGAGCGGAACGCTGGTGCACGCCGCTCTGGCTCACGCTCCCGAGATGACGAGCATCAGCGGCGAAATCCGTCCTGGTGTAGTGCACCGGCTGGACAAGAACACATCAGGATTGATCTTGCTGGCAAAGAACGACCGCACCCAGCGCTGGCTGCAAGACCAATTCCGCGCCCGTAAAGTCGAGAAGGTATATCTGGCACTGGTGGATGGGCATCCCCCCACGCCGACCGGGCGCATCGAAGCGTCGATTGGACGCGACCCCCGGCAGCGCAAGCAGATGGCAGTCGTTTCAGCGAATAAAGGGCGCGAGGCAGTATCCACATACCTCACCCTGGAGAATTTCCTCTCCCACACATTGCTGGAGCTGCACCCCATCACGGGGAGGACGCACCAGATCCGCCTGCACCTGAGCTTTATCGGCTGCCCGGTGACGGGTGACACGGTGTACGGGCGCAAGCAAGCCTCACTGCCCATCGAGCGGCATTTCCTGCACGCTGCCAGCCTAACCATCCGGCTACCGGGAGAAAGCCAGCCGCAGAAATTCCAGGCAGCTCTGCCGGGTGAGCTGGAAAATGTGCTAGAGAGCCTCAGGGCGGCTGCACAGCCGCATTAATTGACCGGTTGGCTCGCACTCAGCCCTGGCAGATATGGAGACCACAATGCATTACATCGACCTGCGTTCCGATACGGTCAGCCACCCCACGCCCACCATGCGAGAAGCCATGTTCCGGGCTGAGGTCGGCGACGACGTATACGGGGATGACCCCACCGTAAACCGTCTGCAGGAGCTGGCTGCCGAGATGCTCGGTAAGGAAGCCGCCCTCTTTGTCACATCCGGAACCATGGGCAACCTGGCGGCGATACTGGCGCACTGCGGGCGCGGTGACGAGGCCATCCTGGGGGACAAGTCGCATACCTACCTGTTCGAGGCGGGGGGTATTTCCGCTCTGGGTGGGGTGCACTCTTGCCAGCTCGCCAACCAGCCGGATGGCACCCTGCGCCTGGAGGACATCCAGGCTGCCATCCGCGATGACGATGAACACCAACCCGTCACACGCCTGATCTCGCTAGAAAACACTCACAACCGCTGCGGCGGCGTCGCGCTGGAAGTGAATTACACCCAGACAGTCGCCGCGATTGCCAGAGATCACGGGCTGATCCTGCATCTGGACGGCGCTCGTATATTCAACGCCGCTGCAGCCCTGGATATGAGCGCCAGAGAGCTGGCCGAGCCAGCCGAACTCGGTCACGTTCTGCCTCAGCAAAGCGCTGTGTGCGCCGGTGGGATCGGTTTTATGCGGCTCGCAAGATTTCATCCGCCGCGCCCACCGCATCCGCAAACAGCTTGGTGGGGGGATGCGCCAGGCGGGCGTCCTGGCTGCTGCCGGTATCGTTGCCCTGGAGACGATGGTAGGTCGCCTCGGAGAAGACCATCTCCGGGCACAGCGTCTGGCGCGAGGGCTGTCATCCATTCCGGGATTGGTCCTCGATCCAGGTACACCCTATTCCAATATGATATTTTGCCAGCTGAGCAAGGATGTCCCCCTGGATGCCCAGCAGGTAGCCTCCGCCCTGAAGGCGCTTGGGGTCCTGGTTGGGGAAGTAGGAACGAGACGCTTCCGGCTGGTAACGCATTATTGGATCGATGACCGCGCTGTGGAACAGGCGCTATCTGCGTTTAGAGAAGTGCTGATCCATATCGATCGCAACCCGGAACCAGCTCTGAACCGGCAGCGGAGCTGAAAATTGCGCCGCAAACACCGCCCATGATATAATAATCAGCGTGCCGCTCGGGCGGGGTAGCTTATTATTTAACGGTTTTATGCACTACGGCGCCAGCCTTTGGGAGATACAATGATAGATCATCTGACCCTGGAGCAGATCGACCAGACAGCTGGTGTGGTTCGATCGCGCATTTCTATTGAGCCACGCATCGGGATTATCCTCGGATCAGGCCTTGGACCGCTTGCCGAGAGCGTTAAAAACCCGACCATGATTCCCTATCAGGAATTGCCGCTCTGGCCTGTTTCTACCGTCACAGGTCACCATGGACGGCTGGTGGTCGGCACCCTTGAAGGGGTTCCGGTCATCGTTATGCAAGGGAGAGCACATTACTACGAAGGGTACAGCATGCCGCAGGTTGGGCTGCCGGTACGGGTGATGCAGAGACTGGGTGCGGACATATTGATCGTTACCAACGCCGCAGGAGCAGTCCACCCTGATTTCACCCCCGGCGACCTGATGCTGATCACCGATCACCTGAACCTGATCGGCATGGCAGGCAATACTCCTTTGCGGGGAGCCAACCTGGACGAATTCGGTCCGCGCTTTCCCGACATGAGCCGCTCTTATGACCGTGAGCTGTGCGAGTTGGCGCGCAGTGTCGCCGCGCAGCACCAGATCCGGCTGAACGAAGGCATCTACGTTTGCCTGGCGGGGCCATCATTTGAAACACCGGCCGACCTGCGCTTCCTGCGTGCTATCGGCGCCGATGCGGTTGGTATGTCCACTGTGCCAGAAGTAACTGTTGCCCGCCATGGTGATATGCGGGTGCTGGGGATCTCGGGCATCAGCAATAAAGCCAACCTGGATGGGAATACGATCACCACCCATGAGGAAGTATTAGAAGCCGGAGAGGTGATCGTACCGAAGCTTATTACACTCATCCAGGGCGTGCTGCGCCGATTATAGGTTTACCGGTACAGCGAAGACATTTGGTGATGTTGACTCTGATCAGCAAGCCTTATCATCCCCTGCGATCAAGTTTCATAACTCCGCTATGGAAGAAGCGCTCCGGTTTTTTAGAGCCTATGAATTATGGGTATATCTGCTTCTGGGACTTGGGGGGATAATTTATGTACGCAAGTTTATGCTCGCCTGGCAGGAGCTGCGCGGCGCAGCGTTTGGCCTGGAACGCGATAGTGCCCAGGGACGGCTCAACCAGGCTGCCGCGATGCTGGTACTCTTATTGACGATGGCAATTTCTGAGTTTGTTCTGGTATCGTTTGTAGCACCCACCGTACCTGGGGCGGTCCCCTTGCTGACGCCAACTCTGGATCTACTCGCAACCCCGACGACCACGCTGCCGCCCAGCACGCTGCAGCCCGGGGAAGTGCTGCTGCCTGAGACAGCGACCGTAACACCCACCTTTGACCTCACCGGCAGCGGCTGCATACCCGACGAGATATTTATATCATTTCCCCAGGAAGGCGATGATATCAGCGGTGCAGTTGAGATCACCGGTACTGTGGATATCCCCGACTTTGGCTTCTATAAACTGGAAATGAAGCGCCCGGAAGAGAGTACCTGGCTGACGATCCTGGCTGGCAACCAGGTCCGGCGCGGGGAAACGCTGGGCATATGGAATACCAGCCTGCTCCCACCGGGGTACCACCAGCTCGGTCTTGTGGTGACGAACAACCAGGGCACAGTCCTTTCCCCCTGCATTACTCAGGTTCGTGTTACCAACCCCGATGTAGCACCATAAATCAATGATTGGAGTGATATGCCCGAAATAGAGATTCGACCTGCAATCGCCACCGACATCCCCACTCTGATGGCGATCGACCACACCTACTCAAGCGACTTCGTCTGGCAGATGGAGATCCAAACGGAAGAAAAGAATATCGCTGTGAATCTCCGTGAGATCCGTCTGCCGCGTTCCGTGCGCGTAGAGTACCCGCGCCACACGCACTCCCTGGCGGATGACTGGACACGCCGGTCTGGGTTGTTGGTAGCAGTGCTGGATTCAGAGGTCGTGGGTTATATCAGCCTCATGCTCGATATCGCCCCGATCACGACCTGGGTGAGCGATCTGGCTGTTATCCGCCGAGTTCGCCGTCAGGGGATCGGAAGCGCCTTGATCTTGGCTGCGCAGGAATGGGGCGAACAGCACAACACGCGCCGCATGGTTCTTGAGCTGCAGCCAAAAAATCATTCCGCTATCCTGATGGCGCAGAAATTGGGTTTTACATTTTGTGGGTATAACGACCGTTATTATGCCAATCACGACATCGGGTTGTTCTTTGCAAAATCGCTGCGTTGAGTGACCCTTATTGACTGGAATTGATGTACACCACAATTATTAACAGCTTACAGACGTTAAACCAGCTGCTCACAGCCGGGATAGCAATTACTGCTTTCTCGCTGCTCCTATACGCGCTGACCTTCAACCTGCGCGACCGTGTTGCTCGTTCGTTCGCCCTCATACTGCTTTGCGTGGTCATCGTCTTCGTAGCCGATGCGATTGGTTCGACCAGCGCGACCCCTTCGGAGCTGGAGTTCTGGCTGCGGATACAGTGGCTGGGGATTATATTCTTGCCTGCCACCTACCTGCACTTCTCCGATGCGATCCTGGCAACCACGGGCCGGCCATCGCGCGGCAGGCGGCGCCTGGCAGTGCGGCTTCTGTACGTCCTCTCCTTCATCTACTTACTGGCTCTCCCGCTCTCGCTGCTGGTCGGCCCGCTGATTGAAGACGCCCTACCTGCACCCCATCTGGAACGCACCAGCCTGACCCTGATCTTTACCTTCTACTATGTGCTGGTTATGGTATGGGCGTGGATCAACCTGCTGCGTGCATACCGGCGCACGGTTACCAGCACCAGCCAGAGGCGCATGGGCTACCTGCTGGTTGGCTCTCTGGCCCCCGCCCTGGGCTCTTACCCTTATCTGCTGTTCGGCTCACTATTGGCACAGGAACACCAGGTGCTTTTCTGGCTGGCTGCCACGATAAGCAATATCCTGGTGTCGATACTGCTGGTCCTTATGGCGTATGCTGTGGCTTTCTTCGGCGTCGCCTGGCCAGACCGGGTGGTGAAACGCAGGCTTTTTAAATGGCTGATGCGCGGACCGGTGACGGCCTCCACCGTACTTGCTATAACGACCATGATAAGGCGTACCGGTCAGCGCTATGGTATCGAGACTTCAACGATCATCCCGGTCATCATGGTGATAACAATCTTGATAATGGAATACACGATCACTCTGGCTGCACCGGTCTGGGAACGCTGGCTGTTCCATGGAAGAGACCGGAAAGATATCGACCTGCTGCAACGGCTGGAAGAGCGTATATTAACCACCGGAGACCTGCGCCAATTCCTGGAATCGATCCTGGCTGCTGTCTGTGACCTGAGTCAGGCATCGTCCGGGTTTATCGTCGCCCTGGGGGAGCAAGGGATGGACTTGATCGTCACGATTGGGAATATCAACGTCCCTGAAAGAGAGGATTTATCGGACAAATTACTCGAACAGGTATCACACAATGGCACCAACCCCAGGATGTTCACCTGGGGGGATTACTGGCTGGTTCCATTAATCCAGCAGGATGATTCAGAAGCCATAGAATTGTTAGGCTTGATGGGTGTGACCCGCGACCCGGGGTTTACATATGTAGATGGGCAGAGTGAACTGCTCGAGATCCTCGCCCAACGCGCTGCTCTGGCACTGGAAGACCGCAGAACACAGCATCTCGTATTTACCTCGCTGGAAGCACTGACCCCAGAAGTCGAGTTAATCCAGAGCCTGCGTGCGGCCGCGCGCTATGAGGGCAGCAATTCACTGGCTCAGGTCCTGACCCAGCCTGCAGCCGACATCGTCAGAACAGATTTCTCTCAATGGGTGAAGGATGCCCTGACTCACTACTGGGGCGGTCCAAAACTGACCGAAAGTCCTTTGTTGAATCTGAGCGTCGTCCAGCACGCGCTGGACCAACACGATGGCAACCCGACCAATGCTTTGCGCGCCATCTTGAGGGAGGGCATTGACCAGACTCGACCGGAGGGAGAGAGAAGATTTACCGCCGAGTGGATTCTGTATAACATCCTGGAAATGAAATTCCTGGAGGGCAGGAAAGTCCGCGAAGTGGCAAGAAAACTGGCGGTATCCGAGGCAGATCTGTACCGCAAGCAGCGAGTGGCGATCGAAGCTGTCGCCAGCGCGATTCTCGAAATGGAACAGCAGGCAATCATGGAAAGAACAGAGGCTTAAACAAGGAATACGCTTAACATCCAACCATTTTGAAAAAGGTGGGCTTAATGGTGAACAAACAATACAATAATTCGTATAAGGAGATGGATGGGGGGCCACCACCTCTGGACGAGTCATGGTGGGAAGCCGTTCTAGCCGAGGATAAAGAACATTCACCTCCAATACAAGCACAAGCTGCCAGCACTGCACAGCCGCCGGCGAAAAGAGCTGCTGCTCGTCCCGCAGCGGATGCACCCGGCGTTGACTGGGAGCTCGCCGAAGCGCTATTTTCGGACGACGGTGTCTGTAATTTGCAGGTGACCGGCTATAACCGCGGCGGGCTGCTCGTCAGCTCGGAGGGGCTGCAAGGCTTCGTGCCGGTGTCTCATCTGGTGGAGCTAACCGGTGACCGGATCGACGAGTCTGTAGATGACTGGGCAGACACATTTATCGGTCGAGCGCTTAAGCTGAAGATCATCGAGTGTGACCGAGAGCGCGGCCGGGTTGTCTTCTCAGAGCGAGCAGCACTGGCAGAATCTGGCAGCCGAAACCAGCTTCTACAGCACCTGCGCGCTGGGATTTGCGTCTCCGGGGCGGTGACGAACATTACCGATTTTGGCGTATTCGTTGACCTGGGGGGGGTTGAAGGGCTAATCCATGTATCGGAAATTTCCTGGGGCAGGGTGCGCCATCCATCCGATGTCGTCCACTATGGAGAGCAGCTGAGTGTTTACGTGATCAACGTCGACCAGGAACGATCACGTGTCGCGCTGAGCCTTAAGAGACTCCACCCCAATCCCTGGGAAACCGCTGAGAAGCGCTACTATCCTGGTCTGGTCACTGAAGCGGTGATTACCAGCATCGTCCCATTCGGTGCTTTTGCACGTCTGGAGGAAGGGCTGGACGGGTTGATCCACATCTCGGAGGTTTATCAGGACAGCGATATCGCATCCCTGGATGAGATATTCTTCGAAGGGCAAAAAGTCCAGGTGCGCGTCCTGCACGTCGATGCGGTCAACCAGCGCTTAGGGCTCAGCACGAACATCGAAGCATAATGCACGATGAAACCCGGATGGGCTGCCTGGCAAATCGGATTTAGCGTCATCCTCAGCTTGCTGGCTGCCGGAATACTCTATCTATCGAGCAGCAAACCCAGAGGTGAGCCCATCCGGCTCAGCCCGCCGCCAACCTCCCGGCCGCTGGTCGTGCAGGTCGGCGGGGCTGTCCTCCAACCGGGTGTGTACCAGCTGGCCGCCGGGGGCCGTGTACAGGATGCCATCCAGGCAGTCGGTGGGCTGCTGCCCGCGGCGAATATCGCCCTGCTCAACCAGGCTGCCCCTCTGCAGGACGGCCAGCTCGTCTGGGTGCCGTTCATCGAGACACCACCGGCAGCCATCCCAACAAGCGCAGGGGACCAGTCCAGGGCAGAGCCTGAGCGAGCGCCCACCGCCACCCCTGCCTTCCCCATCAACTTGAATACGGCCGCATTCGAAGAGCTGCTGGCCCTGCCGGGCATCGGAGAAGTGCGTGCACAGAGCATTATCGATTACCGCAGCGCGCATGGCCCTTTCCAATCGATCGAAGATATCCAGGCAGTGGAAGGCATCGGTGCGGGCATCTTCGAGAAGGTCAAGGACCTGATCACCGTAGATAGCATACCCTCGGAGAGTGTTTCACCATGAAAGCAATCTGGTCGAACCAGCGCACGTTCATCACGGTCGTAGGATTGACTGCCACCGGTTTTGCAGCCTGGCTGATTCTGCTCTACCTGCTCTGGCTGGTATTGGACAGCCCTGGATCGCCTGTCGATTACTGGGCGATGACCGAATCGCTCTCCACGGCTGTCGCCGCGGCAGCCGTGCTCGGTGCCGGGTATATCGCTTACCGGGAGCTGGCGGAGATTTCCAGCAGCCGCCATATGGAAGTGGCCGACCGCCTGTTCCAGGAGCTCAACTCTGCCGAGAGCATCGCCGCCCGCCGCTGGGTGTACCAGCACCTGCCCGCCGACCCGCAGACAGGGATTTCCTCGCTCTCAGCGGAGGGGCAGGCTGCCATCAAAACGGTGCTGAACTCGCTCGACCGGGTGGCTTTCCTGACTCAGGCCGGCTGGATCCCGGAGCAGATCGTCATGCCCTGGATGCACCCGATGATCGCCAAGTCCTGGGCCAGGCTGGGACCGTACGTCCAGATGGAGATCCAGCGCCGCAATGAGCCCTACTACTACCAGCAGGCGCGCTTGCTGGCGGAGCGCTGCCACGCCTGGCGCGCCAGGAACCTGGCGGACGTAGAAGTCAAGTGGGTGGAAAACGCCCTGTAAGTCGTTTACTTAGGGCGGAAAGCCATCCTCAGGGCTGCTGGATGCCCGCTCTGCCAGGCGCTGCTGGGCGAGCTCGACGTACTCCGAATTGATCTCGTAACCGATATAGCCGCGCCCATCTTGCAGTGCCGCCAGGCAGGTCGTGCCGCTGCCGGCGAAGGGGTCCAGCACGATCTCCCCGCTGAAGGTGTACAGCTGGATCAGCCGGTGCGGCAGCTGCTCCGGGAAGGGCGCCGGGTGACCGATCTTTTTCGCCGATACTGCCGGGAAATTCCACACGCTCTTCGTCCACTCCAGGAAATCCTCCCGGAGGATGGTGTTCTCTCTTTCGCCGCGCACCCGGCTGAACGTGCCTTTGGAGAACACCAGGATATATTCGTGCACATCGCGCAGCACCGGGTTGGCAGCCGACATCCAGCTTCCCCAGGCGGTGGACGGGCTGGCGCTGGAGGCTTTGTTCCAGATGACCTCACCGCGCATCAAGAAGCCGGTCTGCAGGCACTGCTCGATGATATACGTGTGGAGAGGGATATACGGCTTGCGCCCCAGGTTGGCTACATTGATACAGGCGCGCCCGCCCGGCACAAGCGCCCGGTAGGTCTCCCCCCAGACCTGCTGCAGCATGTCCAGATACTCCTCCAGGCTCAGGTCATCGTCATATTCTTTGGAGGCGTTGTAGGGCGGTGAGGTGACCATCAGGTGGATGCTGTTATCCGGCAGTTCGTCCATCACCTGGCTGGATTTGCAGAACAGCCGGTTCAGGTGCTCGGCAGGGATCTGGTTCTCGACGTACTCCGAGCTCGCCTCCCCCTGCACGTGGTCATACAGGCGGCTGGTATAGAATGTCGAGGCGTCATGGCTGACCCGCCCCGGGGTGCCGAACGCGCTGGTGCTGGTATTGGTTCGCTTGCGAGGTTTCTTGCTCATTACCTAGATTATACATAATTACAGCCTGCGTACAGCCCTGGCGGTGTTGAATTCGGGACTCGGAATATGAGGCTGGATAATTGGATACTCACAATACCTTCCTATCGCGAGTTGAGGTAAATTTATTTCTTTTGCAACCAATTACGGTTAAATCCGTAAAGAGTAATAGATTAAGACGATACCATCCAAGGAGTATGACCCATGTCTGCTGAAACCAGAAAACTGTATCGCTCGCGTGGCGAGCGCATGATTGCCGGAGTATGTGGTGGTTTAGGCGAGTATTTTGGCATCGACCCGACCCTGGTGCGCCTGCTGTTCGTGGTTGCAACGCTGTTCGGCGGCCCGGCCGGACCGGTGGCATACCTGATCTTCATGGTCGTGGTGCCCAACGAGCCGGCACCCCAGACCACCACCGCCGTCCAGAGGACTGACGAACCCGAATAATCTATTTGGGGTGTTCGGGCGGGCGCGGCCCGCCCGAACACCCCTATCCTACCCTCTACTGCCTAAACAAACTGAAACAAGGTGCCGTTATTCAACGATCGGCACCTTGTTTGCATTTCCGCGGCTCTGCGGTCCTGAGCGGCAAGCCGGTTTTAGCACTGGATCAGCAGCAGGAAGCGCACGAAATGTACGCTGCCGCGCTGGAGGTCTGGGCGCCGCTCAATAACCCCAACCACTATGAAGCCAAAGCCGGCCGCACAGTGACCGCCCTCCGCCTGGGGCGCGAAGCCGAAGCCTTAATACTGGTGGACGATGTCCTGGCCTTCGCCGTAGATGACGCCCTCATACAGGTTGTGGAACCGGTCCTGATGCTCCTAAACTGCGAAACCGTCCTCACAGAAGCCGGACACGCCGCCCGCGCTGTGGAAGTCCTCAACTAGGCAAAAAACTGGATGGACACCATTGCCTCCCGCAACGATGACGAAGCCTTTCGCCAATACTATCGGCATAACGTCCCGGCACATAGACGATTGCGCGAACGGTTGGCAGGAGATCCCCTTAATCGATAAATAAACGGATATTGCCGGAGCGCCCGGCGTCAGGAGCTGTCAGCCACTCGGTGGCTTGCTGTCACCTGCTGCGTGGGTGACGGTGCGGTGGATCGGGAGGCAGCCCTTCTGGGACAGCGCCAGGGTCGGCAGCGAAGCTTCATCCGGTTTGTCCGACAGCCCGAACAACAGTGCGCCGCGCTGCTGCCACTGCTCCGCCAGCTGGCGCACCTCTTGGGTCAGTAAGATCTCCTCTGCCAGCATCTTTTCGACGGGGGAATCATCCTCCAGAAACCCCATCCGCTGGATGGTCGCCAAATATTCGTTGCGCCGGAAGGGCTTGAATGGCGTGGGGTCGCCGGCGCGCACGTTGGCGTAGATCTCGGAATGGATAGATGCAAGCCCGGACGGCAGGTCAGCGGTATCCCCCTCCACCTGGTCGATGAACTGGCGGAATGAGACCACCTCCCCGGCTCTCACCTGGTTTACCAATGCATCCTGGTCGTACAGGCCGCTGCCCAGGATCAGGCAGATATACGCCAGGTAGTCCTGGTTGTCGGCAGTGAAGGGGTGGAATTCCACCTGGTTGAGCTGGTTGTAAGCCCTGAGGAACGATCCCTGCTCGAAGTCCTCTCCCAGCAACCCGGCAACGGTCTCCCTCACAGCGGAGACGCGCGCCTGGTCGATCACGTGCGCATTGCGCCCGCGCGCGCCGAGGGCGGTCTTGTCCAGGTCGATCACCACTGCAGCGTGCTCGTCAACGGGCAGTCCCTGGGCGGCACAGTAGCGATCGAAATCGTCCAGCGCTGCCCAGCGGTTGGACAGGTAAAGCCCCAGGCTCTCTTCCATCGACAGCTTTTCCACATTGGCTGGTTCGGCGTTCTCCGAGCCGATAAATGCCAGCCCGGGCCATTCACCGGCGCGGCAGATATTGGCAAAGGCTGTGGCGTCGTTCATGCGCGTGTCGCCGATGAATATCAGCCGCTCAATCGCTGTGCCTGAGGCTTCCAGCGCCCGCGCCCGGTTCAGCAGGTGCACCACCACCTGAGCGTATTCCGGCTGGGTCTTGCGGGGGATACTCCCAACCGGCAGGAACAACTCATGCTGGATAGCACTTAAAGACGGCAGGCGCTCATCGACCGGGGACAGGTTGCGGTAAACAATCCTGTCTCCCAGGTAATCGCTGACTGCCGCGCGTCCGAATATCTCCATCTTAACTCACAGCTTCGGCAAGACGATCGCTTCTTGCTTCTGGTACTTGCCTTTTTTGTCCGCGTAGGAGGTCTCGCACTCTTCATCCGCCTGGAAGAAGAGCACCTGGGCAATGCCCTCGTTGGCGTAGATGCGTGCGGGCAGCGGAGTCGTGTTGGAAATTTCCAGGGTGACGTAGCCTTCCCACTCCGGCTCGAAAGGGGTCACATTGACGATGATCCCGCAGCGGGCATAGGTGCTCTTGCCCAGACAGACGGTGAGCACATCGCGCGGGATGCGGAAGTACTCGATCGTGCGCGCCAGGGCGAACGAGTTGGGCGGGATGACGCAAACGTCGCCCTTATAGTCCACCATCGAGTTCGGGTCGAAATGCTTGGGATCGACGACCGCCGAGTAAACGTTGGTGAAGATCTTGAACTCGTCGGCGACGCGGATATCATAGCCGTACGACGAGACCCCGAAGGAAATCACCCCGTCGCGCACCTGCCCAGGTTCGAAAGGGTCGATCATCCTATGTTCCAGAGCCATCTTGCGTATCCAGTGGTCGGGTTTAAGCCCCATGAAGTTACCTCCAAGGTAAAGAATATGTGCATAGAGTGTGGAGAGACGTTCGAGGCTGGATTATATTTGAATTAGGCTAAAAGATCAAATAACCCTTGACAACCGTAAATCCCTGATATAGAATCCGAACAGTGTTCGGTAATGTAATGATGTTAGGAGAAATATGAGCGATATTCCCCCACACGAGCGACGCCAGCAGAAGACCCGCGAGGCTATCTTATCCACTGCCCTGGAACTGATCGTGGAAAAAGGCCCGGAAGGTATCTCGCTGCGCGAGATCGCCCGGCGTATCGATTACAGCCCTGCCGGTCTGTACGAATATTTCGACGGCAAGGACGAGATCATCCAGGCTGCCTGCAGCGAAGCGGATGATCGGCTGCGCGCCTACCTGGAAGCGGTCCCTGGTGCTGATCTCTCCCCGGGAGATTACCTGCTCGAGCTGGGGCAAGCCTATTTGAGCTTCGCCCGCCAGAACCCAGAGCACTACCAGTTCCTGTTCATCTACAGGGACCTGAGATCAGATTTCGAGATCCCCGAGTTCGAGAATCCCGAGGACTTCTATATCCCCCCCGATGACACCTTCATGATCATCATAAATGCAGTCCAATCTGCCACCGATGCCGGGGCGATCACTGCCAAGCCCGGTTTTCAGACCATGGAAATATCGTTCAGCCTTTGGGCCCTGGGGCACGGTCTGGCATCGCTGGAGGCACGCATGCGAGGGCTGCCCTATGATTTCGAGGCCATCGCCCGGGAGACATTCGCACATTACCTGAATAGCCTGTCTGCCGGGTAGCAGAGAGCGGCAGCTTTGCCCATATTTTTTTTCTCAATACCGAACAGTGTTAGATAAGCTAACGACGTAAGAACCGTATACAAACCAAAGGAGTAAGCAAGATGTCGGTAACAATACAAGAAGTCCCACCCCTGAGCAAGACCCGTCAAGATATCCCAGACCGCAGCAGCAGTGAGGCAGACACAGGGCGGGTGAAATCCGGGCTCTCGCTCCCGGCAGTCCTACGCCGGCGCGACTTCCGCTTGCTGTGGCTCGGAGAGGCGGTCTCTCTGCTGGGAGACCAGTTCTATATGATCGCCCTGCCCTGGCTGGTGCTGAAGCTCACCGGAGATGCCCTGGCGATGGGCGCTGTCCTGGCACTGGCAGGCATACCGCGCGCCCTGTTCATGCTGGTCGGCGGCGCCCTCACCGATCGCTTCTCGCCGCGCAACGTGATGCTCACCTCCAACCTGCTGCGCATGGGTCTGGTAGCGGCACTGGCAGCGATTGTATTGAGCGGCGCCATGCAGCTGTGGATGCTGTTTGCATTCGCTCTGCTCTTCGGTATGGCAGACGCCTTCTTCTTCCCGGCGCAGAGCGCCATCATCCCAAGGCTGGTCGAGGGCGAGCAGTTGGAGACGGCCAATGCGATCATGCAGGGCACCATGCGGCTCAGCCTGTTCGCTGGACCGGTGCTGGCAGGTGGTCTGATCGCGCTGCTGAGCGGGCCTGCATCTACAGGTGGGGTCGAGAGCGTGCCGGAGATGGGTGGTATCGGTACCGCATTCGTATTCGATGCCCTGACCTTCCTGGTATCGGCGATCACCCTATGGTGGATCACCCCTGTTAATGCCAGTACCGGCGCGCAAGCTGCAGGTATGGGTAGCGTGGTCTTCGCCATACACGAGGGTTTGGAGTACGTCTGGGAAAACATCTCCTTGCGAACGGTCTTCCTGCTGATCGGCGTATCCACCTTTCTGATCAACGGTCCGGTCGCGGTGGGCATCCCGGTGTTGGCGGACATGCGCTTTCCAGAGGGGGCAGCCGCGTTCGGGATCATCATGTCCGCCTTCGGAGGCGGCTCGCTGGTCGGGATCATCCTGGGCGGCGCTCTGCCAGGTCCCTCCCCGCGGCGGCTGGGTCTGGTTCTGGGCACAATATGGAGCGGGCTAGGTCTTGGCGTGCTGTTTCTGGGGCTGGCGCCGACGACCGCTTTCGCCGCCCTGGTGTCAATGGCGATGGGCGTCACCAACGGCTATGTGGTTATCTTGTTCATCTCCTGGCTGCAACGCAACACCCCGCCTGCCATGCTGGGACGGATGATGAGCCTGCTGATGTTCTCCGAGGTAGGGCTGTTGCCGGTCTCGATGGCGCTCACCGGTGCTGCGATCAAGCTGAGCGCCACCGCCCTCTTCGTCGTTGCCGGCGGGCTGATGGTGCTGTTCGTGCTGCTCTCGATGATGAACCCTGCACTGCGAAATCTGGGTACAGCGCAGTTCCAGCCCGCGCGAGCAGCCGCGGATTGATAGGGGCGGGCAACCGGGCGAACAGGCAACCAGGTATCCGGTGCAACGCAATCACCTAGCGTAGAGACGTCCCACAGGGGCGTCTCTACCATTACCCTTCAGGCGAATCCGGTCGCTTCCCCGACTTGCCAGGGTTATAATTCGGTATCCGATGTCCTGAAGGAAACAAGGAATACAAACCCTATGCGCATCGCAATCATCGCACCCGGCAGTCGCGGGGACGTGCAGCCATATATCGCCCTGGGGTAGGATTGGATGATGCCCGCTGATCCAATCGAGCAGAAGCACATCACCGTTATCCCTGCTGCTACCGAGCACTGGGATGATATCCAGGAGCTGTTCGCCCGCACGCCGTGCTATTGCCAGTACTGGCGCGTCCCAGCAAGCGAGTACGGGCGCGCCTCGAAAGCCGAGCTCCGTGAAGGCCTGCTCGCCAGGCGGAGAGAGGCTTTGCGGGAGCAGCTGGAGCGAGCGACACCTCCCGGTGTGATCGCCTATATAGACGGTATGATTGTCGGCTGGTGCGGCTTTGGACCGCGCCGTGAGTTGGAACGGCTGGTGCGCTCGCGCACTATTCCTACAGTTGACGAACGCCCGGTCTGGTCGATCGTGTGCTTCCTGGTGCGCCCAGGCTACCGGAGAAGCGGCGTGGCGCGGGCGCTGCTTCAAGGCGCCATCCAGTGCGCCCGCTCACACGGAGCGCCGGCGTTGGAAGCCTACCCGGTGGACCCGGCTGGCGGGCGCATCGACACAGCCTCCGCCTACGTCGGCACGCTGGCGATGTTCGAAAAGGAGGGTTTCCAACCCGTCATGGAAACATCAGCCCGCAGCGCCGGGCTGCCCAGGCTGCTGGTGCGGCTCGAGCTGCCAGCATGATCTGAAACATACCATGACAGCCTCCAGCCAGCCAGGTTACCCTGTTGAGTCGCTGCGCCGACCGCTCTTCCTGTGGTCGCTTCCATTCATCTTTCTCTATTTTGGTCTGCCGGTTGTCAGCAAGGTCCTCGACGCCAGCGCCCTCGAGATCGGTGGTCTGTTCTCGATCTTCACAGCAACCACCCTGCTCCTGCGCCCGGTCGTAGGCTGGGCGATAGATCGATCGGGGCGCAAGTCGTTTCTTGTGGCGGCTTTGCTGATCTACGCTCTGGCGATGGGGGTGTTCGCGGCTGCTGAATCCCTGCCCTCCCTGTACCTGGCGAGATTCATTCAAGGTGTCGGTTCAGCGTTCCTGTGGACGGCGGCTTATACCATCGTCGCCGATCTCGCCCCGCCTGGGGAGCGCGGCAGGGCTCTGGGGCAGCTGAACGAGATTACCGCGCGGGGTGGGTTGGTCGGTGTATTTGCCGCCTTCATCGCCATGCTCGTGTTATCAGAAGGTCTCGGCTGGAAAGTTGCTTTCACCGGTTTTTCGATATTGACTTTCCTGGCTGCCTGGCTGGCATGGAAAAACGTGCCCGACTCGAGGCCGGCTCAACCCCCCACTCAGAGTAAATCGATTGTGTCTCGCCAGCTAGTCAGGCTGCTGGTCCTGGTCTTCATCACCGGCGTGCCTGAAGCGATGTTAAGCCCGATCTACCTGACTTACCTGCAGGATAAATTCACCACCGATATCTCGACGCTTGCCTGGGCTTTCTTACCGGCTGGGCTGGTGACGGCTTTCCTCTCCACCCAACTGGGCGGGCTCAGCGATCGTTTTGGGCGTACGCCAATGATGGCAGTTGGGCTGGCAGGCGCAGGGATCATCTCGCTGCTGATGCCCGGTCTGCCTTCACTGGTGTGGTTGGCAGTTCTCTATACCCTGTCCGCCATTTTGTGGTCCATATCCGAGCCGGCCGAGACTGCTATGGTGGCTGATCTGACGGGTGAAGACAGACGAGGCCTGGCGTACGGGCTCTACGACTTCATCGAGAGCCTGGGCTTCACCATCGGTCCGCTGCTTGGAGGGCTCCTGTATGACACAATCGGCAGGAACACCCCCTTTTATCTGAATGGGGCGATATTGATCACCAGCGCGGTCTGGGTGATCCTGTTCCTGAATCGGACAGCCAGCCTAAGATCTAAAGAGCTGCCCCAGGGCTGATCGATCACCATCCGCTGGCTTTGAACACCTTATTCAGCACATCCTCCCTCTCGGCGGGGGTCATCGGGCGCGGGCGGGCGTAATCCACGAACTGGATGGTCAATAATTCCGCGCCGATGTAGCGCCCGTCGTAAAAGACGTGCCGGTCGATGAACCCCTGGCGGGTGGCAGGGCTGATGTCGTACTGGTCGAAGAACAGGTTGCCCAGGCCATAATGGATCAGCGCCTCATCCAGGAACTCCAGCCCCTGCGGCTGGTGCGCCTGGCTGCCGCTGACCACTACCGCCCCGGCGCGTGCCAGGAGGCGGAAATCCCTGACCTGGTTGGGCTGCGCTTTATAGGTGTAATACTCGAAATGCTGGAAGGTCGCCACCGGCAGGTATCCCTCCAGGCGCAGGCGGGCGATCTCGGCCTCCATCCAGCCGAAGTCGCAGGTCACCGCACCGGGACGACCGGCGCCTGCCTGCGCAAAACTTCCACCCTTGCCGTTGCAGCCAATAAAAGCCAGCTTGTTGCCGTTATGCTCTACCAGCAGCGCCTTGCGCCCGTCCTGCAGGTTCTCACCGCCACCATAATAGCCCCAGCCGCGCTGGCGGTACATCTCCAGCGTATGCAGCATGGCCTGCTGCCCCCAGTCCTGGAAGTGGTCGCCGGTCAGCTCCACCACATCCGTGCCCATATCCTCCAGCAGGGCGATGTAGCGGTCGGCGCTGCAGAAACGCACCCCTTCCTGGACTGGATTGGGATACGGGCAATCGCTGGCAAAGGGCACTTCGTTGCTGATATGGGTGATATCCGCCTCCCGCAGCCAGGGTCCGATGTCCTTCCCGGGATACAAAATACCGCGCTGCTCCATGGTGTAGGCTGTGGCACGCACCAGTGCCGTCACGCCGGTCATCGCCAGCACGGTCAGCTTATCCGAGTCCCGGTTACTGAGGGGCAAGACCGGTGCTACCCCCTCGCCGCTCAGCACAGCTTCGATCTCTGCCAGCAGGTCGGGTTCGCTAACCAGAGAGACCGGCACAGAGAGCGGGTACGCCAGCAGGTCGAAATCCTTGTGCAGGGGAGATAGACCATCTACTTCCAGCACTTTCCAGCGCGGTTCCAGCTGCTCGAAAGGCAGGATCGCCCACGAGCTGCCCTGCCAGGCAGCTTCCAGCAGGCTCTCGGCGGGCAGCACCTGCACCACACCCTCTCCAGGCGCTCCCCACAGCGCAGATAACACCCCGAGGGTGCTCTCGTCTACCAGCAGAGCATGCCCTGCTAACGTCCCGGCGGCCTGTCCACTCCAGGCAAGGCGCAGGTCCTGCGAGGCGACAGCATCCACCAGGGTCGGGAACGGTGCTGCCAGCGCATATACCCAACGGCTCAGCTCCAGACCCTCTCCTGCCGTCAGCCTCAAGGACGCCTGATCGGCAAATAATGTATAGCCGACGTCCGGCGGTAGGGTCACCGCCTGGCGCAGCGCAGCCGGTAAAGCCGGATCGATCCAGATCGTATAGTTGGTCTGCGGTGCAAGCGGCAGATACACGCTGGAGCCCGGCAGAGCAGCAGCTTCAGGGATCGGGGGCGGCGGGTCATTTTCAGGGGGGACAGCGGGGGTGCTATCGGCAGACACGTCTGGCTGGAAGGGGGTCTGCGATGGCTGCGGCGGCTCCGGGATGTAATACCCCTCCCCCGGCTGTGCTTCAGGAGAGGGTATCGGCAGGGGTGGCATGCGGCATCCGGCAGCCAGCAGCCCTAAAGACAGGATCAGTACAGAGATGGTCTTACGCATACAATGCGGGTTGCAACTTCCACGCCTATAGCACCAATCACCACAGGCTGGCTTCGAAGACACTCTGCAGCAGCTCCTGCCGCTCCTCAAGCGTCATCGGACGCGCGCGGGCGAAATCGATGAAGCGGATGCCGAGCAGCTCGGTGCTGATATGGCGCCCATTGTAGAATATATGCCGGTCCAGGAAGCCCTGCCCGGTTGGTAGACCCATGTGGTATTGGTCGAAGAACAGGTTGCCCAGCCCGTAATGGATGAACGCATCCTGGTAAAACTCCATGCCATGCGGCTGGTGCGCCTGGCTGCCGCTGACCACCACTGCCCCGGCTTCAGCTGCCGGGTGAAAGTCCCGGATCAGCTTCGGCTGGGGGGTGTAGCTGTAATATTCTGTATCCTGAAAGGTGACGATGGGCAGATATCCCTGCGCTCTCAGCCGGGCGACCTCCCCCGCCAGCCAGTCATAGTCACAGGACACCGCACCCGGATTATCCCCCCGGGCGGTGCCGTAGCCCGGCTCTTTGGCATTGCAGCCGATAAAAGCCAGCTTGTTCCCGTTGTGCTCGAGCAGCAGCGCCTGGCGGGCTTCCTGCTCGCTGTAGCCGCCGCCATAATACGGCATGCCGTTCTGATGGTACAGGTCCAGCGTGAAGCGCATCGCCTCCGCTCCCCAATCGCCGAAATGGTCCCCGGTCAGCTCTACCACATCCGTCCCGATATCCCTGAGCAGGTCGATATAAGCCGGGTTGCTGCAGAAGACCAGGTCGGTCTGCCAGGCGTCGGGGAAGGGGCAGTCCTCGGCAAAAGGGATCTCGTTGCTGACGTGGGTGAAGTCCGCCGAGCGCAGCCAGTCACGGATGTCCTCGGCCGGGTATGTGACCCCTTTACGGCGCATGGTCTCGGCTGTGGCGCGCACCAGGGCGGTCACCCCGGTCAGGATCACACTGGTCATCTTGCTCTCATCCCAATTCGCCGATTGCCAGCCTGCCAGCACCTGCTCGGCATCGAGCGGCTGCCCATCTACCGGCACCAGGGAGAAGTCCACCGCCAGCGGGTACGCTGCCGGATCGAAGGTCTCATCAATCGGGGAGCGCCCATCGATCTTCAGCACCTTCCAGCGCGGCTGCAGGTCTTCGAATGGCACGATCGCCCAGGCTGGCTGGCTGGCCCAGGCGGCGTCCAGCAGATCGGCGGCGGGCAGGACTTCGACTGCACCCTCGGCAGGTGCCCCCCAGGCTGCGCTCAGCACCCCCACGGTCGATTCCTCGACCAGGATCGGCTGACCCGCGAAGGGAGTCGGCTGCTCCCCGTTCCAGGCGAGGCGCAGCTCGGATTCGGAGATATCATCGGTAAGGGTCGGGAACGGCGCTGCCAGTGCATACACCCACCGGCTAAGCGGGTTCTGGCTACCAACTTGCAGGCGAAAAGAAGCCGATTCGGGCTGCTCTGCCCGCACAACTTGCGGGGCGAGCTGCAGCGACGCAAGCAGGGCAGGCGGCAGGTAAGGCTCTAACCAGATGGAGGGTGGCGGAACTGAGGTATCCGCCGCGGTTGGTGGTGGGGCGGTTGGACTCGGAACTGGCGGCAGGGGGGTTACCGTATCCAGCCGGGCAACCGGCGTGTTGGTAGACACCAATACCGGCGGTTGAGGGTTCTGCACCCCGCAAGCGCTGAGTAAGAATGTAAATAGAAGCAGAGCGGGGACCAGCCGCCCACCGAGCCAGCGGAAGGTCATACGGGCGCCAAGCCTCCCCGTTCCGCGACGGTCGCACGCACGCGCTGTATCGAGGTGTTCGCCGCTTTCTGCAGGTTCTCCAATTCCACCAGCATCAGCTCGGCGCGCTCCTTATCCTGCAGCCCGTCCAGGTTGATGCGAATGTTCATGCTGGCGCCGTTGAACGCTGCGCGTGCCAGCTCTGCGCCGGTGCCCCCATCGGTGATGGCATTCAGGTTGCCGTGCTCGACCACCACCTCGATCAGTTTCATTACCTCGACCAGCTGGCGGGCAACCTGCAGCGGCACAAGAGCAGCTTGCAGGATGGCTGCCTGGACGGTCTCCTGGCGTACTATTTCCTGCTCAGGGGTCTCCTTGGGCAGCCTGAAGGCAGACATCACTGCCTGGAAGGCCGTCGCGTCCTCGTCGACTGCCGCGGTCAGGCTGTAGCGCAGCGTCTCCGCCCGTTCCAGGGCATCCTGCATCTTGGGCTCGACTGAAGCATACTTCTTCTTACCCAGCGTCAGGCGGGCGACCATAGCCGCCAGTGCGGCAGCCGCTGCTCCGGCATAGGCAGCCGCCGAGCCTCCGCCCGGGGTGGGAGTCTCTGCCGCCAATTCATCCAGGAAATCCCGGGCTGGCTCCATGCCCGCATCTCCCGTCTCCCCGGTAGCTGCCTGCAGCCGGCGCTCCAGGATCTGCCCCGCCTCGAACTGGTCTAGCTGGGTGTACCAAACTGCCGCATCCACCAGGGCATCCTCAGGGATCAGACCGACCAGCTCACTGTGGTGGATGCCCACGCCGTAGCGTTCAGCCTCCCGGCGGATGAATTCCATCACCCTGGCGAGCGGGGTTGCTTTGTAGTTGGTCAGGTTCATCGAGACCTGAGCCATACCGTCCACCAGCAATCCCAGGGCTTTGACATAGCGAAGACCGCCGGAAGAATGGCGCACTGCCTTGGCGATCCTCTTGGCGACGGATGTGTCATCTGTGGTCAGGTAAACATTGTAAGCGATCAGCGGGTGGCGCGCCCCGATCACGGAGGCGCCTGCCGTTCCCAGGCGCTGTGGTCCGTAGTCCGGAACACGATCCGGGTCGCTGGTGATGTCCTCTTTCAGGCGCTCGTACTCACCTCTGCGGATATTCTCCAGGTTCGTTCGGTCGGGCCGGGAAGCAGCCTGTTCGTACAGATAGACCGGGATCTCCAGCTCGCTCCCTACACGCTGCCCCAGGCGGCGGGCGATGTCCACACATTCCTGCATCGTCACCCCGGAGATCGGCACGAAGGGCACCACATCAGAAGCACCGATGCGCGGGTGCTCACCGTGGTGCTCATCCAGATTGATCAGCTCGGCTGCCGTGGCGATCGAGCGGAAGGCGGCTTCCTCCACCCCTGGTGGAGGACCGGCGAAGGTCAGCACCGTACGGTTGTGATCCAGGTCAGAGTGGCGGTCCAGCAGATGAACGCCGGGAACGTCCAGGATGGACTGGGCGATAGCCTCGATGACCTCTGGACGGCGGGCTTCAGAGTAATTGGCAATGCATTCTACGATGGGGTTGGTCATAAGCTCCTCGCTGGCATAGATGTTGCAATTATACTCTCGCTGAATCAGGGTGTGCTGTTCAGATACAGGTTGACTTGCAGTGCAGGTGGATTTCGAGGTAGAATTTTCTCCAGAGTATTCATGGATTCCAGACTCGGACGCCCCCGTATGGGCGGCATTACTATAACGATCATACTGCTGTTAGGCGCGATGCTGGCATGCGCTCGCTCAGTGACCCCGGAGGAAGCGCCTGCCTGGTATGTTCCAGGAGAGGAGGAAGCCCCCCCACTCGAAATAAATCCCACCCAGGCAGTCCTGCTGCCCCCCACCCGCGATCCCTCGGCGCCCATCCTGACCCCGACTCCCGACAATCCTCACCCGATCCCCACCCTGCGCTCTGAGCCCGTACAATATGTGGTACAGCCGGGTGATACTTTGGGTCTGATCGCCCAACGCTACGGGGTAAGCCTGGAGGAAGTGATCTCAGCCAACTCGATCACCAACCCGAACCTGCTGGAAGTCGGTCAAGGGCTGGTAATCCCAGTCCCCACCCCTTCCGGTCCCGGGGCGGCATTCAAGATCATCCCCGACTCCGAGCTGGTCTTTGGCCCGGCTTCAGGCGGGTTCGATATCGCCCAGTTCATAGAGAGCCAGGGCGGGTATCTGGCCAGCCACCGTGAGGAACTCAACGAGGTCTCCATGACCGGCGCGCAGATCGTTGAACGGGTAGCCCGCGATTACTCGGTGAACCCCCGCCTGCTGCTCACGGCCCTTGAATACCAGAGCGGTTGGGTCACCCAACCCAGACCGGACCCGACCACTATGGAATACCCGATGGGGGTGCGCGATGAATGGCGTGACAGCCTGTACCGGCAGCTGACCTGGGCTGCCAACCAGCTCAACCAGGGATTTTACCTATGGCGTGTGAACGGGGTATCGAACTGGCTGCTGGGCGATGGCAGCGTGACGCCGGTGGCGACGACCATCAACGCCGGCACAGCTGGCGTGCAGCAGCTCTTCGCCCCGCTTTATGGTCGCCAGGATTGGGAGCGAGCAGTTTCAGCAGATGGCTTCTTCGCCACCTACTCCGCATTTTTCGGATACCCATTTGACCTTGCGATAGAACCGTCCCTGCCAACCGGGCTGCGGCAGCCGGTCATGGAGCTGCCCTTCGAGGCCGGTAAGGAATGGGCGTTCACCGGCGGTCCTCATGGCGGTTGGGATAATGGCTCGGCCTGGGCAGCGCTGGATTTTGCCCCGGCATCCGATGCCGTCGGCTGTATCCTGAGCAATGAATGGGTTACAGCAGTGGCGGATGGGCAGATATTGCGCGCCAATGAGGGTGCGGTGATCCAGGACCTGGATGGCGATGGATTGGAGCAGACCGGCTGGGTCGTGCTGTACATGCACATTGAAACACGCGATCGCGTCCAACCGGGAGCGCAGCTACAAACCGGCGACCGCATCGGTCACCCGTCCTGCGAGGGCGGTTTATCTTCCGGCACACACGTGCACGTTGCCCGCAAGTATAATGGAGAGTGGATCCCTGCTGACCAGCAGCTGCCGTTTGTTCTCAGCGGCTGGGTATCGCGCGGCACCGGGGACATCTATGATGGCTATCTGGAAAACGGCGGCAAACTGGTAGAAGCGTATGCCGGGCCTGGGCGTTCGGCCAATAATATCGTCGTACGTTAATGCCAGATAGGAGCAGCAGAATGCAGAGCAGAACGTTAGATAAGCACACCAGAAATCCGGGGAGCCGGCTGCACCCGGTCCGGGTACTGGCTGCCTGCGTGCTGCTGGCATTCCTCACCTCTGCCTGTGCTGCGGGCGGCAGCTACTGGATTCCACCCAATTCACCGGCAAACTCCTCGCCAACACCCTCACCTGACCTGTCCTTCCTTTTCGACACCCCTGTCCCTGCAGCGCCCTCCAATACTGACGAAACACCTGAGCCGACCGACCAGCCGGACCCCCAGCCCAGCCAGGTCCCCCCTCCAACACCAACCGGTCCGGTGATCAACACCATCCCCATCCTATACTACACGCAGGCAGCCGACACCTTGCCGGTTGTGGCGGTGCGCTTCGGCGTCCAGCCGCATGAGATCACCTCACCGGACCCGATCCCAGAGACAGCCCTGCTGCCCCCCAACCAACTGCTGATCATCCCCCGGCGCATGATGAATACCACCGATTCGCAGCGCCTGCTGCCGGATAGTGAGGTGGTCTATTCACCCTCGGCAGTCGATTTCGATATCCAGGCGTTTTCCGAACAGGCAGGCGGGTTTCTGAGCACTCACAACGAATGGCTGAAAAGCACCCATACCACCAGCGCTGCAGGGATCATCGAGCGGGTAGCCCTAGAAAATTCGATCAACCCGCGCCTGCTGCTGGCTCTGCTGGAATACCAGAGCCAGCTCGTTTACGGGCAGCCGGCCAGCCAGTCGCAAATCGACTATCCCATGGGACTGGTAGACCAAAACCAGAAGGGTCTCTACCAACAGCTGGTATGGGCAGTCAACCACCTTTCCGTGGGCTACTACAGCTGGCGGGAAGGGCGCCTGATCGATCTAAACTTCACGGATGGGGTCACCGCCCGCCTGGCACCCGATCTGAATGCAGGCAGCGTGGCGCTGCAGTATTATTTCTCCCAGATTTACGACAGCCAGGGTTGGCTAGAAGCGTTGGACCAAGAGACCGGCTTCCCGGCACTCTACGAACGCATGTACGGCAGCCCATGGGCGCGTGCGCAATCAGTCGAACCGCTCTACCCTCCGGGGCTTACCCAGCCCGAGCTGATCCTGCCCTTCGAGATGGACCGGCTGTGGGCTTTCAGCGGCGGTCCGCATGGCGCCTGGGAGCATGACGGCTCGTATGCAGCTCTAGACTTCGCTCCCGGCAGCTCAGAGCCCGGCTGCCAGGACTCAAATGCCTGGGTTGTCGCCTCAGCATCCGGTCTGGTCGTGCGCTCGGGGGGCGGCGTGGTCGTCCTGGACCTGGACGGTGACGGGCGCGAGCAGACCGGCTGGGTGCTGCTCTACCTGCACGTATCGAATGAAAGCAGCGTACCGGTTGGTACCTGGGTCAGTAAAGGCGATCCTCTGGGGCATCCTTCGTGTGAAGGGGGCATGGCGACCGGCACGCATGTCCACTTCGCCCGTAAGTACAGCGGAGAATGGATCGCGGCCGATGGACCGATGTCATTTGTTCTCAGCGGGTGGGTGGCGCAAGCCGGGGCGGAGGCCTACAAAGGCAGCCTGACGCGCGGTGAGGTGGTCATCCCTGCGAACACGTTCGGCTCTTTTGAAACACGCATCATGCGGACTGCAGACGACCCCTATTAAGATCCCCTCCTTGCCCAGGATCAGTTCTGTTCTCTTGATCTGCCTGCTTCAAGTCTGGCTGCTGCACGCCTGCCAGACCGGTCCAGGGCCGCATGCAGCCCAAACCCCTTCCGCGGTGGCTGCTCATGCCAGCGCCGCTCCAACAACATCTGCGCTCAGCCGCGCTGCAGCACCTGCCTCTGCGATCCCAGTAATCACCACAGAACTTCCCGCCACTCCAGACCTGCTTTCACCAATACCAACTGCTGCCGAAAGTCTCACCGACCTCCCGGGTACGCCGGACAGCAGCAGCAGGACGGGTTATTTACTCCCCGATAGTGAGGTAGTTTACTCGCCATCTGCGCTGGACTTCAACACGCAGATATTTCTCTACAGCACATACGGTTACCTTGGAGGTCACCGGGAATATCTGCGCACCACCGGCTGGACCAGTGCTCCAGATATCGTCCAGCGCGTGGCGCTGGAAAGCTCGATCAACCCGCGCCTGCTGCTGGCGCTGATCGAATACCAGACCGGCATTGTGAGGGGATTTCCTGACCCCGGGTTTCAGACAGACTACCTGATGGGCAGGCAGGACTACCACCGCAAGGGTCTCTATGGTCAGCTCAGCTGGGCATCCAGCCAGCTGTCAGCCGGATACTATGGCTGGCAGGATGGCACGCTTGATGATATCCGGCTTGCCGATGGTATAATCGTGCGTCCATCGCCCGACTTGAACCCAGGCAGCGTGGCATTGCAGTTCTACCTGGCTCAAGTCTTAGAGCGAGAACGCTGGCAAATGGCTGTCGAAGGAACATTCGCAGGATTATATAACGATATGTTTGGAGATTCCTGGCAGAGATCGCAGGCAGTGGAACCCTTGATCCCGCAGAATTTACAGCAGCCCGAGCTTATCCTGCCCTTCGAGACCAACACGGTGTGGAGCCTCACCAGCGGGCCGCACCCTGCCTGGGAGGTGGATGGCGCCCAGGCTGCACTGGATTTTGCCCCATCGACCGGGATCAGCGGCTGTGTTGAGACGGACGCCTGGGTACTGGCAGTGGCGGATGGCCTGGTGGTGCGATCTGAGTTCGGGGCTGTCGTCCAGGACCTCTCCGGAGACGGGAACGAACAAACCGGTTGGTCAATCCTGTATATGCATATCCACAGCGAAGGGCGTGCCGCGCTCGGGACCTATCTGAACGCTGGCGACAGGGTCGGTCATCCAAGCTGTGAGGGGGGCCGGGCAAACGGCACGCACCTGCATATCGCCCGCAAGTATAATGGGGAGTGGGTCGCGGCCGGTGGATTGCTGCCGTTTGTGATGAGCGGCTGGACTGCTCACAGCGGGCGCAATCCCTATGAAGGCAGCCTGACGCGTGGGAAAAGGACGGTTTATGCCAGCCCGTACGGCAGCGCAATCAGCCAGCTCACACGATCGGATTCTGACGAATAGGCAGCGATCGAGCAGACAATGAACAAGCATGTAAGAATATCCCTTCGAGTCTGGGTCACAGGTCTGCTTAGCGCGCTCCTGCTGCTGACCGCCTGCCAGCCTGCGGTGGGCGGCGTGCTGCCGGGCAATCCGGCCTCAGACAGCAGTGCTGAGGCCGCCAGCGGGCTGGCTGAAGAGCTGCCCGCAGCAACCCCCAGCCCCGAAAGACCAATCTACGATCCGGGCGAGCTGGTCGATTATACCGCCCAGACTGGCGACACGCTGCCTGCCCTGGCTGTGCGCTTCAACACAACGGTGGAAGAGATCCGCCAGGCCAACCCGATCATCCCCGATACGGCAACCACCATGCCGCCCGGCATGCCGATGAAAATACCGGTCTATTATCTGCCGTTCTGGGGACCCTCCTACCAGATCCTGCCGGACAGCCTTTTCGTCAACGGTCCGGCACAGATCAGCTTCAACACCCAGGAATATCTCGCCTCTCAGACAGGTTGGTTGAATGGGCATGTAGAGTTTGCCGCAGGCGCCAACCGCAGTGCCGCCGAGGTCATCGACCTGATAGCACGGGATTACAGTGTCAGCCCGCAGCTCCTGCTGGCGTTGATCGAATACCAGACCGGCGCTGTAACAAAGCCTGAAGGCGATGGTTTGGAGCGTTCTTACCCAATCGGCTACCGGGCACGCGAGCGGCGCGGTCTCTACCTGCAGTTGGCCTGGGCTGCCAACCTTTTGAACAACGGTTTCTACGGCTGGCGTACAAGCAGGCTGTCGTCTATCGAACGCGAAGGTGGTCGCCTGATGCGCTTCGACCCCTGGCTGAACGCCGCCACCGTCAGCCTGCAGAACTTCTTCAATACCCTTTTGCCCGGTGCGGAATTTGACAGTGCCATCTCCGAACAAGGGCTGGCGGCTACCTACCAGGCGATGTTTGGCGATCCCTGGGCGCAGGATAACCCCCACATTCCCGGCAGCCTGGAGCAGCCCGTCTTCATCTTACCCTTCGAGTCGGGCAGCGTTTGGGCATACACCGGTGGACCACATAACCCCTGGGGCAGCGGTGACCCGCTGGCGGCATTGGATTTTGCCCCACCGCTGACCGGCTCCGGCTGCATCCCCAGCAGCGAGATGGCGACCGCCATCGCCGATGGGCTGGTCGTCCGCTCTGAATTCGGGGATATTGTTCTGGACCTGGATGGTGATGGTGATGAACGCACCGGTTGGGCTGTTTTCTATTTACATCTGGCTACCGATAAACGGTCTCCGGTGGGTGCTGTCCTCCAGGCTGGTGATCCGGTGGGCTTCCCCTCCTGCGAGGGCGGCTCGAGCACCGGGACCCACGTGCACCTCGCCCGCAAATACAACGGCGAGTGGATCCCCGCCGAGGGCATCCTGGCATTCAATCTCGAAGGCTGGATCGCACATAACGGCAGCCAGCCTTATCTCGGCACGCTCACGCGCAACTCACAGGTCGTCGAAGCCTGCACCTGTTCCAACCAGGCGAGCTTCATCCACTCTGATCGGCGCTGATCAGCAAAGCGAGCAGCCTAACCGCTCCCCGTTGGCATTTAACCCCCAAATCCATCGCTTTCTTATGATATCTAAAATAGAGTTTAGATTAATTGATTTTATTATTGACAGATTTATATTTTTTGATATAATAATGAAAATTCTTCAATATCACCGTGAGGGAGCTGCACCAGTGAACAGTTTACCAACCCGATGCCCGCTCTGCGGCGGCGAGATTGCCGTCACCCGGATACACTGCCAGGATTGCGACACAACCATCGAAAGCCGTTTCGACGCTGGTCCATTCCGCCAGTTGACGCGCGAGCAGCTTGATTTTGTCGAAGTCTTCATCCGCTGCGAGGGGAAGTTTACTCGCATGGAGAGCGAGCTGGAGCTTTCTTACCCCACCATCCGCAACCGTCTGTATGAGATCATCCGTGCACTGGGATACGAACCCGGCACGACCGAAGATACAGCCGGTCTATCAGAAGATGAGCGCAAGAGCATCCTGGAAGACCTCGATAAAGGTCTGATCTCCGCCGAAAAAGCCATGCTTCTATTGAAGGAGAAGGGAAGATAGCCATGGGACAGAAGTCGATAAGCACCGGCATGACGCCAAAAGTTCACATCAAGGATGTGCATGGCTACCTGCAGGTGAAGGGATGGGACCGCCCGGAAGTAATGCTCCGCACCAGCGCCGAAGAGCAGGCAATATTGGAAGGCAAGGGAGACAGCGTTCAGATCAGCTGTCACGGTGATTGCGTGATCCGGCTGCCGCACGAGGCGGCAGTCGAGACCGAGAGCGTCAATGGGAACGCATCTTTCAAGCTGCTCAAAGGGCAGCTGAGCATAGAGAGGATTGCTGGCAGTCTGGACCTGCGCAATATCGAATCGGCTCATTTGAACACCATCCAGGGTAACCTGCTCGCTAAAGGAGTAACCGGCGACCTGACAGTGGAACGGGTGCAGGGCAACGCCATTGCCCGGGATATCCAGGGGACCTGCACGCTGAAGCAAATCGGCGGCAACCTTGATCTGCGCGATGCCGAACAAGATATCGAAAGCTCGGCAGGTGGAAACGTCCGGGTGCGGTTGTGCCTGCTCAGCGGGCAGAACTATAACATCAAGGCTGGCGGCAACCTGCACTGTCATGTACCCGAGGAGGCGAGCGTGCGCGCCGATCTGAACAGCGGCGCCAGCCGCATCCAGCTCAAACTTCCCGAAGGTAAGTCTACACTAGCCGAACGCAGCCACAATCTCAGCCTGGGAGAAGGCGAAGCCGCCATGACCCTGGATGCCAAAGGCAGCCTTTTATTCGTCTGCCAGGAGGCTGATTGGGGCGATGCGGATGACATCCATGATGAATTCGACGAGGTGTTTGCTGAGTTCTCTGAGGAGATCGGCCAGCAGGTCTCAGACCAGATCGAGGTGCAAATCGAAGCTCAGATGGAGATCTTGAACGAACAGCTATCCAAGCTTGAGGTGATGATTGGCACCTCGGGGATGCCCCCGGAAGATGTCGAGCGCGCCATGCAGCGTGCCCGTCTGGCCAGTGAAAAAGCCAATTTGCGCGTCCAGGAAAAGATGCGCCGCGCCCAGGAGAAAATGGACCGCAAGCTGCAGGCTGCCCAACGCAAGGCAGAGCTGAAGATGAGGGCTGCCGAACGCCGCAAGGAATCCCCGCACCGGCGTACGTGGAGCTTCGAGTGGGCCCCCACTTCCCCTACCGCAGCCGGAACCACCTCCGATGAAGAACGCCTGCTGATCCTGCAGATGCTCGAAGAGAAGAAAATTTCCATCGAAGAGGCCGAGCAGCTTCTGACCGCCCTTGAGGGCAAGGGTTCTTGAGGAATTTATGAGCAGCGAAAACGAACGCCGTTTGATATTAGAGATGATCGACAGCGGGAAGATCAGCGCCGAGGATGGGCTGCACCTGCTGCAGGCACTACCTGAAACGGAAGAAGATGAAACCCCCGACCTGGTCTATGCGGTTTATGAGGCTTTACCAAACGCGGAGGTGACTGAGGCAGAACGCCCTGACGCCGACCTGCCCATGGATGAGACGGTGGTGACGAATGAAGATGGCTACAGCAGTGCAGCCGCGGATAACGGAGCGCCGGATTTCAACCGCTGGCGCGGTTTTTGGATAATCCCGCTGTGGATCGGAGTAGGCATCACCATCTTAGGGAGCCTGCTGATGTTCTGGGCTGCGCAAACCGCCGGGCTGGGTTTCTGGTTCTTCTGCGCCGGGGTGCCGTTTGCCCTGGGTATCGTGCTGTTGGTGCTGGCATGGCAATCCCGTTCGGCTCGCTGGCTGCACCTGCGGGTTAAGCAGAAACCGGGCGAATGGCCCAGCACTTTCGCCATCAGCTTCCCACTGCCTATCCGCATGTTTTCCTGGTTCATGCGCACATTTCGCCAGTACATCCCGGGAATGGAAACCGCGCCGGTCGAAGATGTGCTGGCAACGTTGGAAGGCTCCACCTCACCGGAGAATCCGCTGTATATCGAGGTGGAAGAAGAAGATGGCGAGCGCGTCCAGATCTTCATCGGTTGATAAGACGGCAGCAACCAGATTTTTGAATAACTCATCCTTGAGAGGACAGACATGGCAACTGCAGAAGAACGCTTGAAAATATTAAAGATGATCGATGAAGGAAAAATCTCCGCAGAGGAAGGTGCCAAACTGCTGGTCGCCCTCTCGGACAGCCGCAAGAACCAGTCACGGTCGCAGGTGCGCAGCACAGGCAGCGGGGCACGCTGGCTGCGCGTGCGGGTAACTGATACAATATCCGGTAAGACCAAAGCTACCGTCAATCTGCCGATGCGTCTGGTGGATGCCGGTCTCAATATCGCCTCGCAGTATGCACCGGATGTAGCATTCGACGAGCTGATCGAAGCGATAAACGCCGGCGCAGAGGGGAAGATCATCGACGTGATCGATGAAGAAGACGGCGAGCACGTAGAGATATTTATCGAGTGACAAGCACCCAAAAACGTCCAACCGGCATGTTCGGTTTTACGGTCGTCTGGATCGGACAGATCGTATCCCTGCTCGGCACGAGCATGACCACCTTCGCCCTGACCATCTGGGCGTACGAGGTCACCGGCACAGCCACCGCATTGGCTCTGGTGGGCTTTTTCTTCGTCACGCCCATGCTGGTATTCAGCCCGCTGGCGGGAGCCATCGTAGATCGCCAGGACCGCAAGCTGATGATGATGATCAGCGACCTGGCTTCCGGGATAACCACGATCGCTGTATTGATACTCTTCCAGGGGGGTTGGCTGCAGATCTGGCATCTTTATATTGCAGCCGCCATCCAGGGGACGTTCCAGACTTTCCAATGGCCGGCATATTCAGCCGCTATCAGCGTGATGATCCCCAAGGAACAATACGGCCGCGCCAACGGCATGCTCTCCCTGGCCGAGTCAGGCTCGAATATTTTTGCACCGCTGCTGGCAGGCGCCCTGCTGGGGATCGTCGGGTTGGCGGGTATTCTGACCATCGACATCGTCACCTTTGTGTTCGCCATCGGTGCACTGCTTCTGGTGTACATCCCTAGCCCCAAAATTACTGAAGAGGGACGCCTCAGCCAGGGCAGCATCTGGAGCGAAGCGGCTTACGGTTTCCGTTATATTCTGAAGCGCCCCAGCTTGTTGGGGCTGCAGGGTGTATTCATGCTGGGCAATTTTTTCATCAGCATCCCCTTCGCCATCCTGGCAGCCATGATCTTAGCCAGCACCGGCAACAATGAGCTGATTTTCGGCACGGTGAGCTCTGCCGGTGCCATCGGCGCGGTGGTCGGAGGCGTGATCATGAGCGTCTGGGGCGGGCCAAAGCGAATGATCCACGGGGTGCTGGCAGGCTGGGCTATCTCCAGCCTGCTGGGAGTGGTGCTGATGGGTCTGGGAAACAGCCTGCCGGTCTGGGTCATCGCCAGCTTCTGCGGTGCCTTCTTCATCCCGATCATCAACGGCTCCAACCAGTCCATCTGGCAGGCCAAGGTTGCCCCCGACCTGCAGGGGCGCGTTTTCTCGATCCGCCGTCTGATCGCCTGGTTCGTCAACCCCGCTGCCATGCTGGTCGCAGGACCGCTGGCAGACCGGGTCTTCGAGCCCGCCATGCAGGCGAACACCAGCCTCAGCCAGACTTTTTCCGGTCTGGTTGGCACCGGCCCCGGCGCGGGGATGTCGCTGATTTTCATCTTCACAGGTCTGCTGGCGATGATGGTCGGCATTGGCGGCTACTTCATCCCGATGATCCGCAACGTGGAGATCATCCTGCCCGACCACGATTCCCTGCCCGATGTATCCGAATCACCCGCACTGGAGCCGGTCGTCTCGGATTAATTGCCGCAGTTGGCCTGCACATTAAATCATCGCTGCCCCGGAGAACTCCGGGGCAGCTTTTTTCTTATTAATCCAGCTCGAAGCGTTTGCTTCAGCGGCGGTTCGGCCTGGTCAGCGGCAGCCCCGCCCGCACCCAGGCAGAGACCCCTCCCTGCAGGCTGTAGGCCTGGATGCCGCGCGCCCGCAGCCAGCGCGTCCCTGGTCGGCTGCGATGACCGCTCAGGCACAGCATCACCACAGGTTGGGCCTGTGAAAGGTCCAACCGTTCGATGGAAGATGGCATTTCGGTCACCGGCGCGTGCTCTGCCTCACCGATAGAGCCTGATTCGTACTCCCGGCGCGTCCTGGCATCCGCCAGCTGCAGCGGGCGACCTTCCTCCAGCCAGTCTGCCAGCTCCTGCGGGCTGACCTCGGGTACTTTGCCAAACGGAAGCCACCAGAGAGAAGACATCTTCATCTACACTCACACCTTCTCCGGGAGTGCGTATTCACCGCTCTTCACCAGTACATCCTTCCCGATCTCCTCAGCCTCATAAATATGGTATCTCAAATCAATCGGGAATATCTGGTGGAACATGGCCTGGGCCGGGCAGTAGCGGGTTGAGGACAGCTCTATCGCCCGGATGACTGCTGCCTCATCTACAGCATGCCCGGTCACGAAGTATTCGATCACCGCCCTGGTGAAGACACGCGGGTGTTCATCTGCCCGCTCAGCGTGCACCTGCACTTCGAAGGCAGTCACCGCCTGGCGCTTCTTCTGTAGGATCGAGATGACATCCATTCCCGTGCAGCCCGCCAGACCGGTGGCGATCAGCTCCATGGGGATAAAACCGTTTGATTTGCCCCCGGATTCATCCTTTGCATCCAGCGGGACTTCTGATATCAGAATCTGCTGAGCCGCTAAAGGACAGTCCTTCATTCCAAATAACTTTCGCTTCCATAACTACTCCTTCAACAAGGGTGTGACATATTCTTCCAGCATTTCCTCGCTTACCGCACCTGCCCACGCCAGCCGTACAGTTCCACTGCGATCGATGACGTAGGAACTGGGCAGCCCCGGGTTGCGAAATGCGCTGATCGACTTCATGGCAGCATCCGGCCAGACCGGGAAGGTTAATCCGTACTCGGCGATGAAATTCACTACCTCGGCCAGCGGGTCGCCTGCCTCGATTGCAATGATCGTAAAACCCTGCCCTTGGTGTTTCTCATAATAGGCCTGTAACGTGGGCATCTCGGCTTTACAGGGCGGGCACCAGGTCGCCCAGTTGTTCACCAGCACGACTGTCCCCCGGTAATCTGCCAGAGCAACCGGGCTGCCCTGCAGGTCTGTCAGGCTTAGCTCTGGAGCTGCATAGCTGACATTCAGGGGCATTGCCGAATTGACCTCAGAGGTAACCGCCGCAGCATTGGGCTCCGGCAGGTATATATAAGCGGCTGCTCCCAGGATGATCAAGCCTGCCCCAATTAATGCCAGCGCAACCACCCTGCCCCGCTTCTGCCGTTCTTGACCTGTGCTCATAATACCTGCCAACGGACCGTTCTTCGCATCTCATCCCCGCCGGACGTAGCGGCTGGATTACGGATCAGTGAGCCTTTACCTTCAAAGCCTTGCGGATCTCTTCGACCAGATAGGCTTCGGGAACTGCACCGACCGCCACGCCAGCACCATCGTTGATCGTGGTCTGCGGAACGCCGCTCACCCGGTGTCGATTTGCCAGCTCAGGAAATTCCATGGCTTCGACCATCTCTGCCTGGACGTACGGGCTCTCCAGCGCCATCTGATGCGCGAGCAGCACGGCTCGCGGGCAGTACGGTCAAGTTGGGGTGATAAACACCTGCAGCATCACCGGCTCCTCAATCTCCTGCAGGAACTGGCGCGCCTCCTGGCTCAACCCGGAATCGCGGCTGGAGACCAGCACCAGGTCGTGGATCAACGAACTGAACTCGTGACCGGAAGGGATGCCCGCCATTCGGATCCCATAATCTACAACCCGTTCGCCATCCCGTCCGGCGAACACCAGCCCAGGAGCTTTGTCGACGTTGTATTCAAGGGCTAATTCCGGATCTTCCTCGATGTCATATATCTTCAGACTCAGCTTATTTGAGATGGCAACCACTTCTTCAACCAGCTGCAGCGTATCGTCGCAATACTCGCAGTCCGTCTTGCGTCCAAAGAACAGCACTTCTACCGGCTGGTCTAGCTGTTCGAATACTTCACGGACCTGGCTGACGATATTCTCATCCAACAATTTTTCTGTCATACAGTAAATTCTCCCATTGCCCATCCAGAGCAAATTCCAAATTTATCAGGCAAAACATCCGCCCAGTGTATAGCCACAGCTGAAAATTACTCAATCTCTAAACTCACAGCCTTTATCTCTCCAGGTAGTTATCCAGGTCCAGGCGGCGATACAGCCGCTGGCGCAGTCCTTCAGGGACGTCGATCTCATCTGAAGTTGTTTGGTAAAGGTACACCGTCTTAGCCAAAGAATCGATCACCACCCGGCAGTCATCACAACCGGTGAGGTGTTGTTCGATCTCAGCGCACAGCTCCGCCTCAAGATCGCCATCGATATACTCAGACAGCGAGCCCAGTAAATTCTTGCACTGCTTATGTTCCATAACCTCACCCGCCTTCCTGCAATTTACTCCCGTAATACCCGCTCAGCTCTTCTCGCAGGCGGAGTCTGGCGCGTGAGAGGCGTGTCTTGACAGCGGATTCACTCAAGTTGAGCACCTCGCTGACCTCTCTGGTAGAAAGCCTCTGGACATCTCGCAGGATGAACACGACCCGCAAGCTGGGCGGCAGGTTGGCGACAGCCTGATCCAGGTGCAGGCGTGCCTCCGCCGACATCAGCTCTTCCTCAGGCAGACAGCACCAGTCGACAATCTGTATTGGTACGATCTCGCCATCGTCCGTCTCGAGCGGGTCGTCGATCGAAAACTGCTCCGGTTTCCTGCGCCGCAAGAACATCAATGCCTCATTGGTAGCAATTCGGTACAGCCAGGTCGCCAGGCTGGATCGGCCATCAAAACCCTGCAGATGGCGGAAGGCTTTGATAAAGGTCTCCTGTAAGATATCTTCGGCATCCTGGGCATCGCTCACCATCTTGATCGCCAGGCGGTAGATTAACTCGTAATGCGCCTCGACCAGGTAGGCAAATTCCGCTCGATCTCCCGAACGCAGTGCCTCCAGGTCATAATCATCTGGTCTTCTACCGCCACTCATTTAGATGCATCCTCGAAGAAAAGGTCGCATGAAACCCAGACGACTCACCAACAAACCATCCAGCCGCTGTTGAGGTGCTTGTCTGTTTCATTAACGCCGCGAAATTTTATCATATTGACCCCTCTTATGCGCTGTGCTATAGTTTCCAGGCTGGTGCAGTATACCGTGAGGAGGAACGATTGGCGATCATCACCCTGATAACGGATTTCGGATTGAAAGATGGCAATGTCGGTGTGATGAAGGGCGTGATATGGGGGATCGCGCCGGGTATTCAGATCGCCGATCTGAGCCACACAATTGCGCCGCAGAATATACCCGAGGCGGCGCTGATCCTGTACCGCTCTGCCCCCTATTTCCCGCCCGGTACGGTGCATGTGGTCGTGGTCGATCCGGGTGTGGGCACTGACCGGCGACCGATTACGGCAAGCATTGGCTCCCAATATTATGTGGGTCCGGATAATGGCATACTGACCCTGTGGCTGGAGCAGGCTGAAAAAGAGGGCCTGCCTACGAAGTTCATCCACCTGGACCGCCCCGAATACTGGCTGCCAGGCGTCAGCCATGTATTCCACGGGCGGGATATCTTCGCCCCGACAGCTGCTCACCTGGCAGGCGGGATCGCGCTCAGTGCGCTGGGCACGCCGATCTATGACCCGCAGTGCCTGGAGCTGCCCCAGCCTGAGCGCACCCCCCGCGGGCTGGTAGGCGAGGTCATCCATATCGATCACTTTGGCAATATATCGACCAATATCCGCCGTGAGCACCTGGAGGACAGAATTGGGGGCGAAGCTCAGCCCGAGCGACTCAGCGGTATGATCTTCCGCCTGGCTGGCATCGAGATCCACGGATTAGTGCTCACTTTTGGCGCTCGGCAGCCCGGCGAGCTGGTGGCGCTGTTCGGCAGCACCGGATCCCTGATCGTCTCGGTGGTCAACGGCAGTGCAGCCCAGCGCCTGGGAGCACAGCCCGGCGACAGGGTCGAACTCGATCTCGGTTTATAATCTGAAAGAAGTATGCAATGACCACCCTCGAGAACAACTGGCTGCAGCTGGCAGTTGACCCTACAGGCGGCACCTGGGGGTTGGCCAATCGCGTAGATGAGAGCAGTGGCCTGGAGAACACAGGCTTGCAGAATGTGCGCATGCAGGTGCTGTACCGGCGCGGCTCCAGCCGCCTGCAAGTCCTGCCAGACTGGAACTCGGTGCAGATCACAGGGAGGGACGAGTTCTCGCCGCATCACGGGCATCTCAACATCCTGGAAATCCAATCCAAGCCAGACTCTGGTGGGCTTTCCTGGGCAGTCACCTTTGCCTTACCGGACGACTACCCCTTCCTACTATGGAAAACAGCACTGCATAATGGCAGCCGCGATGCGATCTCGGTCGCCAGGCTGGACATGCTGCGCGTCGATCCGGCAAAGGGTGGGGCCGTCTTCCTCAGCCCCCCATTCAACCCGGCTTTCTACTCGAACGGCTGGCAGTCCTGGTCGTACAGCGGCGTGTACGGTACGACGGACCGCTTCCATCGTACGCGGCTGGGACCGCTGCGAGCGAATACAGAATACAACCCTGAGACGCCTCAACCCTCCCGTCCGGGTCATTTCGGGAGTGATATGTTCGGCGTCCTGGGAGACCGTGCGGGGCGGAATGCCGTGCTGGCTGGCTTCCTTTCCCAGCAGCAGCATTTCGGCAGCCTGGAAGCCAAGATCGAGGCGCCTCAGCCCGGTCTGGTGATGTGGGCAAACGGAGACCATGCCCGCCTCGATCCAGACGCCAGCATGGAAACCGACTGGGCTTACGTGCAGTTTCTGGATATCGACCAGGCAGACCCGCTGGGCATTTATCTCGACGCGGTCGCCCGCCAGCACAGCCAGCAGAACCTGGCAGCCCTGCAAGGCGAGCCCCCCACCGGCTGGTGCTCGTGGTACCAGTTCTCTTCAGATCAATACACCGGTACGATCACCCCGGACGCGCTGGAAGGCAACCTGGAAACGCTGGCGCAGATGCAGCCCGACCTACCGCTGGGTCTGTTCCAGATCGACGATGGCTTCCAGGCACAGATCGGCGATTGGTTCGCCTTTGCCGCAGAATTTCCACACGGCGTTGCTCCTCTGGCGGGTAAGGCTCTATCGGGCGGGCTTACCCCGGGGCTCTGGCTGGCGCCCTTCATCGTGCATCCGAAATCCCGCCTGGCAAGTGAGCATCCGGACTGGCTCATACGCGGCCGCCTCGGTCGCCCGGCGAATGCTGGCTATCATTGGGGTGCCCTGGCTGCCGGGCTGGATACCACCCATCCTGAGGCGTTGGAGTACGCCAGTCAGGTGGTGCACACCGCAGTGCATGAGTGGAAGTTCTCATATCTGAAGCTGGATTTTCTGTACGCAGCAGCCCTGCCCGGAAAACGACAAGACCCGACCACCACCCGCGCTCAGGCACTGCACGCCGGGCTGAAATCCCTGCGCCAGGCTGCCGGGGAGGGCGTTTATATGCTGGGCTGCGGCTGCCCGCTCGGTCCTGCGATCGGTCTGGTGGACGCCATGCGCATCGGTCCGGATACCCACCGCAGCTGGTATCCCAAAGTCAGCGGCATCCAGTCCTTCTTCAGCCGCGAGCCTGGACTGCCTTCGGTATTCAATGCCTGCCACAATGCCATCACGCGCGCCCCTATGCATCGTCGCTGGTGGATCAACGACCCGGACTGCCTGCTGCTGCGCACCGAAACGGGGCTCACCGAAGCCGAGGTCAAAACGGCTGCCAGCGTGATTGCCATGTCCGGCGGGTCGCTGATCCTCTCCGACGACTTGCCCCGGCTGACCCCCGAGCGCCTGCGCATCGCCGAAGTGCTGCTGCCGCTGATTGGAAAAGCGCCGCAGGTTTTAGAATGGTTCGACCTGGCAGCTCCCAGCCGGCTGCGGCTGGACCTGCAAAACTCGACCGGAGCCTGGCACCTGCTGGCTTCTATCAACTGGGACGATGAGCCGCAAGATGTCACCCTGAACCTGCGCGAGTTCGGTCTGGACTCCGAAGCACAGTATATTGCGCGCGAGTTCTGGAGCCAGAAGACACACCGCTTCACGCGCGGCAAGCTGCTGCGCGAGCGCCTGCCCGCCCACGGAACGCTGCTGCTGGCGGTGCGCGTATTGACCCCCGGCGATCCACAGTACCTGGGCAGCGACCTGCACATCTCCCAGGGACTCGAAGTTTTACATTGGAAGATTTCCCCACGCAGGGTGGTAGTAACGCTGACCCGTCCGGGGCATGCGGAGGGGACAGTCGCTCTGAGCCTGCCAAGACCGCCCAAGAAAGCTCTGCTTGACGGCAAAGAATGCCCATGGGAGGTTATCCAAGGTGGTATCTATAGCATCGCCCTCAACTTCAATCAGAAGGCTGTCCTGCGCCTGCACCGGTGATAGGGGATATGAGCAAGAACGAGCCTAGTCTGATCCCATTCTTCGCCCCACAAGGGATCGTGCTTGTCGGGGCATCCCAGAACCCGGTAAAGCTGGGGTACGGCCTGGCGCGCAACCTGGTGCACAGCAACTACCAGGGTGCTGTGCATTTCGTCAACCCCAATGGCGGCAGCCTGTTCGGGCGGACGATCTATACCAGCCTCGCTCAGGTCCCCGACCCGGTCGATCTCGCCATTTTACTGATCCCTGCCGCTGCGGTGCCTGCTGCACTGGACGAGTGCGGGCAGCGCGGGCTGCGTGCTGCCATCATCGGCTCGGGCGGATTCCGCGAGACCGGGCAGGCAGGTGCCGAACTGGAGCAGGATTGCTTGCGGGTCGCCGCGAGCTATAACATGCGCCTGCTCGGCCCGAACTCCATCGGTCTGCTGGATACCCACCTGCCGGTAGATGCCACCTTTCTGCCCCCTCCTGGCCCATTGCCTGGGGATGTGGCTTTTATATCGCATTCAGGGGCGATCTGCGCCGCAGTGATCGATTGGGCACGCGGCCAGGGCTTCGGGCTGTCCCGTCTGGTCAGCCTGGGCAACCAGGTAGATGTCAACGAGACCGATGTGCTCGGCGCGGTAGCAAAAGACTCCTACACCCGGGTGCTGACCCTGTACCTGGAAGGGGTGAGTGATGGGCGCCGCTTCGTGGAGCAAGCTGGTCGCGTGGCACGTCAGAAACCGGTCATCGCCCTGAAAGTCGGGCGCTATGCCAGCGGTCAGCAGGCTGTGGCTTCGCACACCGGGGCACTGGCAGGGCAAGAGAGCGCCTTCAATGCCGCCTTCCGCCGGGCAGGTGTGATCCGCGCCGACACCAGTGAGGAGATGTTCGACTGGGCGCGCGCCCTGGCCTGGTCCCCCCTGCCGCAGGGCAGGTCCATGGCTGTGCTGACCAACGCCGGCGGTCCGGGTGTCACCGCCGCTGACGCGCTGGAGGCCAATGGTCTCAGCCTGGCGCAGCTCCAGGACGAAACGTCAGCCTGGCTGCGCGCTATCCTGCCGCCGGCTGCCAGCCTGAAAAACCCGGTCGACATGCTGGCATCTGCCACGCCGGAGCAATATGCTCAATGTCTGGGCATCCTGCTGGCCGACCCGGGCGTGCACGGCGTGCTGGTGATCTTACCACCGCCCCCCACGCATACAGCGGGAGCAGTCGCCAAAGGCGCTGATCCCCGTCATCCATGCTACCAGCAAACCGGTCGTGATTGCACTGATGGGCGAACGGCTGATCCAGGAGGCGGTGGAGCACTTCCGTGCAGCCCGCATCCCGGAATACCGTTTTCCAGAACGCTCAGCTTCTTCCCTGGCGGTCCTGGTCGAACGGGCAGATTTCCTGAACCGCAGCCAGGAGACGCCGAGCAGCACCAACCAGATCTCCCCCCAGAAAGGCCGCCACCTGCTGCAAGCCTGGCTCTCCAGCAGGAGGCTGCCGTCGAATGGATTTCTGCCGCAAGTTGCTGTGCTCGAGCTGGCAGACATTTACGGCATCTCCACACCGCCATCCGGCATTGCCAGATCGCCGGATGAAGCGGTTGGTCTGGCGAGCAAGTACGGATACCCGGTGGCGATGAAAATCGAATCGGAAGATATACCCCATAAATCCGATGCCGGAGGAGTGTTGCTGCACCTGAACGACACAGACGCGGTCATCAAAGGGTACGCTGCCATCCTGGAGAATGCCCGCAAGCTCCGCCCCCAGGCCGACATCCAGGGAGTGTCCATCCAACCCATGTACCCCAACGGGCAGGATGTGATCATCGGCGCGGTACAGGACCCACAGTTTGGTCCGTTGGTGATGTTCGGCTCAGGTGGAGTAGAAATCGAAGGGTTGAACGATGTTGCCTTCGCCCTGGCGCCGCTCACACAATTGGAAGCAGCAGACCTGCTGGAAAGAACCTGGGCAGGTCGCAGACTGCATGGCTACCGCAATTTCCCTCCCGCCGACCGCCAGGCTGTTATCGACAGCCTGACGCGCGTTTCGCAGTTGGCTGCCAGTTTGCCCGAACTAGTGGAGTTCGAGATCAACCCGCTGCGCGTTTTCGCCACCGGTAAGGGCGCTTTAGCATTGGATATACGCGCTCGCGCGGCCGATAACCGGCTTCACGAGAATTGAACGCAATTGGTAAGCAAAGTGTAGTTAACGTGAAGTCGATTCGAGACGACCTTGGGGTCGTTCTTATTTCTATGCTGAATACAGGTACCTAAATGAATTATATTACCCGCCGGACCCTGGGTTTCGTCTTCGGGTTGCTGCTTGGATTATCCTACGCACTGGTGTCTCATTGGATCAACCCGCTGTTCCTACCCGGAATTCAGCTCTACTACCCCGCCCCTGGAGCAGCGATCAATATCCTGCTGACCTGTCTGAATGGAGGGCTGGTTGGGTTGGTCGCTGCCTGGCCCGACGAAGCAATTCCAGGAATGCTGGCCGGTGCCCTGGTTGGCGGGTTGACGACCACCCTCTATCCACTGCGCGGTGCAACCGGAGGGCTGGATTATTACTCGGGCATGTTCGTCCTGCTGGTGATGACTTTCCTGCCGCGCGCCGCATTGTTCCTGCCGATTGCAGGTTTAACTCGCTGGGTGCTGGGCGTATGGTCAGAGGAGTTGCAGACGGTCGCATTTTCGATCCGCCGCATGGCACTCTCCCTGCTGGTGCTGGTACTTATTGCCGGGTTGGTGGGTCTGCTATCCCTATACCCCCGTTTCGCCCGGCAGGTGCTGGTGCAGATGGATCAGATCGTCCAGACAGGCATGCAGGCGCCTGACAGCGAAAGATTACCAGAACCCTTAAAGAAAGTCGACGGATTCGTTCAGCTGGCGGGCGGTGAATACACGCTGCAATTAAGCGATAATCCCGACTTGCTGCCGGTGCAGCGCCCGATCACCTCCTATAACGAGCAGGAGTATGCAGTCTATGTACGCTTCGAGAATGGCTACAGGTTCGGCTGCGTCTTCACCCCTGCTGCTCCGGAACCAAGCTGTGTTGCATTTTAGGCAGGCTGGAAGATCATCTCCACTAGCGTGACCAGCTGTGCCAACCCTCTGCGCAGAGGTCCTGTACGGATGAACTCTGCTGTGGTGTGCGCGCCGGAACCTGTCGTCAGCCCGATACAAACTGCCGGGTAGCCGCGGCTCAGCGGTATGTTCGCATCTGTCGATCCGATATGCAGAAGCGGCTGCAGACCCTGGGTTTTCAGGGCCTGGCTTGCCAGGCCCACCAGGCGGTCATCAGGGGGCAGCTCACCGGACGGGCGTGATCCAATCACCTCTGCGTGCACCGCCACCCCCGGGCGGGCAGCGCTAGCAGCCAGTTTTTCGACTCTCCCGCTGAGCATTTCCAGCTCTGCTGTTTCCTCAGAACGCAAATCCAGTTCCAGGTGAGCCTGTGCGGCGATGCTGTTGACCGTGGTGCCGCCGCTGATCACTCCGGCATTCAGTGTCGTGCGCGGGTGGCTGGGTATGGGCAAGGCAGTCAGGCGAGTGATGAACGCCGCCAGCTCGTGGACCGCGGACGGCTGACCATAATCTACCCAGGAATGCCCGCCTTTTGCCAGTATGCTGATCTTGTATCGCCTGACAGCCAGCCCCCGGTTGTAAATATGCCCGAGAGCCAGACCCTCCAGCACAATATAAGCCGAGACGTGCTCTCCAAAGCGGTCCACAACCGCCCGCATGCCGCACAGATCGCCCAGCCCTTCCTCGCCCACATTAGCCACCAGCCAGATATCGCCGGGCAGAGCAACCTGGCGCTTGCGCAGCTCCCACAGCAAGCCGAATAAGCCCGCCACCCCGATGGAGTTATCGCCGATGCCCGGTCCGCTTATTCTCTCATCTTCGCGGAATATGCTCAGGTCCGTCCCTGCAGGGAAAACCGTGTCCAGGTGTGCTGTCACGACCAACGGCGGGGCAGCGCCTTCTCCCGGGAGGCAGCCGTAGACATTGCCGGTCGTATCTCGCTCAACCTGTGCCAGCCGCTCGGATTTGAAACGATGAAACACAAACTCAGCCCGCTCGGTTTCGGCGAAGGTGGGGGCAGGGATCTGCTGGATTGCCACCGCTATATCGAGCACCTTCTCGACTAAATTGCTGGACAGCATCTTTTACACCTCTCAGATTTTTCGCACCGACTGGCGCAGAGCTTCCAGACGCGCCTGCGCTAAACCGGGCAGCGCATCGAGAGCGTAGAATGGGCCATTCCCCTCCACTACCAGAGAGGCAGAGATATTGCCGTACAGCACCGCTTCGAGCGGGTCATACGTACGGCGGTAGCCTGCCAGGAACCCGCCGCAGAACGCATCCCCTGCGCCGGTAGGGTCCACCATGCGAGATGGATAGGCAGTCACCTCCCAGCGTGTGCGTGATGCGGCATCATACAGCATCTGCCCGCCCTCGCCGCGCTTGATGACGATGATTTCGCACCCATACCCCGCGATTGCCTCAGCCATCTGCCACAGATCCTGACTGCGTCCCTGGAATAATGTGCACATCTCTTCTTCGGATGGTAGAAAGGCGGTCAGCCCGGTGATCAAAGCCGGCATATCATCCCAATAGGTCGAGTTCATATAGCCCGGCGACGGGTCCAGAGTGACCGTCGAGAATTCTGCCTGGCGCAGCACAGCCGGCAGCAGGCTGTGGGTCAGGTAATCGATGGGGCACAGGTGCGCAGCAGTAGCGTCCAGGTAGTCCTCCGGGATATCACCCTGGCGCAGCGAGGTGTGCTGGAGCTGTGTGCGGCTGTTCAGTGAGGTGGAGGTATCACGGTAACCCAGCAGCTCTTTTGGGAAGGGTAAACCCAGGCGCGGCAAAATGAGCCACCGGGTCTTCAACGGATCGTGCCATGCGGCTGGTATATGCGGCAAATGAGCGCACATCCACCGGCTGAGGCAGCACATGTATGCCGCGGGTATCCAGACCCCGGCGGGGAAAAGCATCCAGCCATTCCTTGGGGTAATCCTCTCCCACCCTGGCAACAATAGCAGGCGGCGGGTCCGGTTCCCAGATGAGCAATCCAACTCCCGCAAAGAGCACATTGCCACCAGCGACATCCTGCACTGGCTCACCTGAAGGCAGTATCAGGAACTCCCGGCTCAGTTTACCGGCAACCAAAAAACGCGGTATTGCACTATCCACCCGATCATTATACGTCAGGAAGGACAAATTTGCAGGTGTGCATCCGCATCAAATATTATGGATTATTGTCTGAAATGTACGCCTGGGTTGGTTCTTTGCTCGCGGCCAGAGATAAGAACACATCTTCCAGAGTTGGCTCTGCCAGTTCGATGCCTACCTCCGTGATCCCTTCACTGGCAAGCTCGGCGCGCAGCGCCTGAGCTTCGACATCCGCCGCGGTGATCGCCCGCAGGTGATCTGCGACCAATCCGGCGCGCAGCACACAGGGACAATTCTCTAACGCTTCCAGGGCAGGCAGGAGCAAATGCGCGCCTTTTTCCTCAAGTTGTACGTTCCAGGCCAAACCGGGCAAGGCGTTCATCTTAAGCGCTGAAGGGGTATCCATGGCTAAGAGCAATCCCCGGTGCATGATCCCAATCCGGTTGCAGTATTCCGCCTCATCCATATAATGGGTCGTTACCAGAGCAGTCACACCTCCCTCAACCAGCTCGTAGATCAGATCCCAGAAAGCACGCCGGGCGGTCGGATCGACACCGCTGGTTGGTTCATCCAAAAAGAGCAGCTTTGGACGGTGGACGATCGCCGTGCCCAATGCAAGACGCTGCCTCCAGCCGGTAGACAGATTCCCCACACGCTCGCGTTCCAATGAAAGCAGCCCCAACATCTGCAAAACCTCGTCCAGCCGTTTGCGATCCCGCACTCCGTACACTCCGGCGTAAAAGACCAGATTTTCACCAACCGTCAAGTCGTTGTAGAGGGCAAATTTCTGGGACATATAGCCGACATTCAGCCGGATTTGTTCGGATTGGCTGCGCACATCGTACCCCAATACCGCAGCACTGCCATCCGAGGGGAGCAGCAGACCCAGGAGCATGCGGATCGTTGTGGTCTTCCCCGAGCCGTTCGGTCCCAGGTAGCCGAGGATCTCGCCGGCATACGCGGTGAAGGATATATGATCGACCGCCGTGAAATCGCCGAAGCGTTTGGTCAGGTCTCTAGCTACGATCACTTCTTCGCTCACGTCCGCTTAACCCTCCTGGAGCGCGATGAACATATCTTCTAGCTGAGGCGGTACCTGGCGCAGGAGGGCGACTTCCCCACCCCTTTCGGGGATCACCGTGCTCAGACGGTCCACGACCGCCTGAGCCTTGCGCGGGTCGAACGCGCAGGTGCAGACAGTCCCCGAACAAAAGGGCTGTTTCCACATCCTCATCCGAGGCTGCAATTTCCTGCAGCCGCCGCAGGGGATGGCCGCGCAGCTCCAGGACCTGTCCTTCCAGCCGGTTGCGTATCTGCGCAGGCGTCCCCTCGAGCAGCAGCTGACCGGAGCGCATGAAGCCTACCCGGTGGCATCGAGATGCTTCATCCATATAGGGCGTACTGACCAGGACGGCTATGCTGTTCTGCGCATCACCGCCCGCCAGCCGTATGATCAAGCGCCAGAAGTCCTGGCGGGTCACTGGGTCGACCCCTGTAGTAGGCTCATCCAGCAGCAGCACCCGGGGACGGTGCACCAGGGCGGCTGCCAGGCCCAGTTTCTGCTTCATGCCCCCAGAGAGGTGTCCGGCGCGCAAATGCGTGAAGGGGTCCAACCCAACAAAGCGCAGGATCTCCATACAGCGCGGCTGCCATTCGGCCGCGCTCAGCCCACGCACCTCGGCAAAGAAGCGCAGGTTCTCCATGACCGTCAGCTCTTCGTAGAGGGAGAACCTCTGCGGCAGATAGCCGATATGCGCACGCGCCGCCTCCGTCCGGCGCAGCACATCCAGCCCGGCAATCTGGATCGCACAGGATTCAGCCTCGGCAGGCTTATCTGGCAGTAGCGCCCCGCACAACAGGCGCATAACGGTCGTCTTGCCGGCTCCGTCCGGTCCGACCAGCCCGTAGATCTCCCCGGACGACACCCGGAAACCGACGCCGCGGACTGCCTGCAGGTCACCAAAAGAACGGTATAGATGGCTGGCTTCGATCAGCAGGTCCACAAGGGATTCCTCTCGGTCAGGCGTCCTCGAAGGTCACATCCGCGGGCATGCCGGGCTTGAGCCGACCGTCGGGATTATCCACCATCAGCTCTACACCGAAAACCGTGGTACGGCGACCCTCTTCGGTCTGCACGTTGCGAGGTGTGAATTCAGCCTGGTCGGCGATGCTCACCACTACACCCGTGAAGGTTTCGCCGGGGAATGAATCCACGAAGACCTGCGCCTGCTGACCGATCTTGACGCTGCCATAGCGGTCTTCCGGTATGTAGACTGTGATCTTCAGGTCATCCAGCTTTGCCAGGATCATCAGCGGTGCCCCTGGGGCAGCCACCTCACCCGGCTCAACCGAGCGGGACAGCACAACACCGCTGACCGGGGCTGCCAGTCTCAGCTTCTGCTGCTGGGCTTCCAGCACGCCTGCTGCTGCGCGGGCGACCTCCACCTGAGAGCTCGCCAGCGCGAGCTGCTCCTGGCTGGGACCGGACTGGGCGGCAGCCAGATTGGCCTCAGCAGTCTTCAAGCGCGCCTGTGCCAGCGCCAGCGTATCCGGGTCGGGTCCTTTCTCCAACTCATCCAGCTGCTGCTGGGCTTCTTCCAGGCTCTGCCGGGCGAGCTCCAGGTTAGCTTCCGTCTGCGCCAACGTGATCTCATCCGCAGTCCCTTCCAGGTAATTCAAGCGCTTGACGGCCATATTGTGCTGCTTCTCCAGCGTAGAGATCATCAGCACCACCGCCGCCCGCCGGGGGTTGTCCTCCGCTTTGCGCAGCAGCGCCTTGAAGCGTTTCTCAGCTTTTTCGATGGCTGCATCCGTAAGCGTGACCAGGGATTTGGCAATATCGATATCCGTCTGGCTGGCAGGCGATAGAAGGCTGTCATAGATCCTTTGCGTGTCGCGCTCCAGATCACGTGCATCGGCCACCGCTTTGGCAGCCTGGGCGGCAGCCAGCTCGTTCTTGTCGTACAGCTCGTCAATCGCCTGCTGGGCGGAGATCAGTTCCAGCTCTGCCGCGGCTATGGCCAGCGCCTGCTGCTCGACCGGCAGCCCTGCCGCAACCAAGTCGTAGTTGGCCTGCGCCTGGTCCAGTGCCGCCAGCGCCTGCTGCATCTGCGCCTCCAGCAGCGCATCGGTGAACACCACCAGCTCCTGTCCCACATGGATGGCTTCACCCGTTTGGGCCAGGACCTCTGTGATCTGCCCGCCGATCTCCGGTGCGACTTCTATCTGTGTGGCTTCGATCGTGCCCGATGCCGTTATCTGGCCGTTCTCTGCTCGCACGCTATCCTGGTTCAGGTACCACCAGGCAGCTCCTGCCAATGCGATCAGGAGCGCCACGGGAATGATGATGAGTTGCTTCGGTCTTTTGTGCATAGCGACCTCCTATATAATCTTTGAACCATATTTGTAAAGGGCACAAGCTGCGGGGATTTTCTCAATCCAGACGCTTGCGGAACCGCCGCGCGGCCAAGGACATAATGGCAACCCCAAATACCGCCAGGGCGATGACTTCCTCGCGGATGGGACCTACCCCCACGCCTTTCAGCATGAGCGCCCTGATGACGATCAGGTAGTAGCGCAGCGGGAAGATGTACGATATCCACTGCAGGATCTTCGGCATGGCTTCCAGCGGGAACAAGAAACCGGAGAGGAACAGGCTCGGTAGCATGGACATCCACACGATGAGCATGGCCTCTTGCTGGGTATTGGCAATCGTCGAAGCCAGCAGCCCGATCCCCAGGCTGGACATCAGGAACAGGCTCGATACCCCCAGGATCAGCCACAGGTCGCCGCGCACAGGCACCTCGAACCAGTAATAGCCGATCACCATCACTTCCAGCGTGTTAAAGAACGCCAGGAGGGTGTATGGTAGCAGTTTGCCCACCATCAGCTCCCAGGAGCGGATAGGGGTGACGATCAGCTGCTCGATGGTGCCGCGCTCACGCTCGCGCACTACGGCGGTTGCCGTCAGGATGGAGGTCAGGGAGTACAGGATCATGCCGATCATGCCCGGGATCATGAAGTAAGCGCTCAGCAGGTCGGGGTTGTACCATACCTGGGATCGGATATCCACCGGCAGGCTGATGGCGGTCGAGAACCCCCTGCCCGCCAGGCGCTGCACCATGATCTGCGTGGCGTGCTGCTGGCCGATCAATTGGGCTGCCGAGAGGGATGTGGACGCCACGGTCGGGTCGCTGCCATCCAGGACGAAGGCTACCTCGGCAGAACGCCCCATCAGCACTCGCTGGCTGTAGTCCGGTGGGATGATGATCCCGGCGCGCGCCTGACCGCTTTCGATCAGGTCGCGCAGTGCATCTTCCGAATACACTTCGTAAGCCAGCAGGAAATAATCCGCAGCCCGATACGCATCCAGCAGATCGCGCGAGGCAGGGCCGCGGTCCTGGTTGAAGACCGCCAGGGGTACATTACGCACGTCGTTCGTGGCAGCATATCCAAGCAGGAAGAGCTGCATCACAGGGATGACCATCACCAGGACCAGGGTACGCGGGTCACGCAAGATCTGGATGAATTCCTTACGTATCAGAGAAACCAGGCGGGAGTTGATCATCGCTCTCTATTCTCTGGCAGGGTTATCGCTGCCCAGGATGCCGTGCAGATAGATCTCGACAAAATGATCGAAGGCGTTCTCGCTCATTTCCGGTGGCAGATGCTGCACCAAAATCACCTCCATCAACACATAGGATAAAAACAGGCCCAGGAAAGCCCGCACCAGTACGACAGCCGGTATGGGGCGCAGCTCATCCTTGCCCTCAATAAACCGCTGGACAAGAGCCAGCACGCTGGGGAAAAACTGCTGGAACAACAGGGGCAAGTGTACGCTCTTGAACTCGACCAGCTCGATGAAGATCAGGTTGAGGAAATCGATCCGGTTCTCCGTGCCGGCTACCATGCGGCTGGCTGCATCGCGCACGAACGCATCCACTGTATCCCCTTCGGCAGCCAGCATAGCCGGCATCATATCGTGGAAGGGGTGGCAGTCGACCAGAACGGAGTAGAAAATATCTTCCTTGCCGGAGAAGTGGTTGTAAATTCCTCCCAGGGCAATACCGGCCTGGGCAGCGATCAGACGCATAGAAGTGCCATGATAGCCTCGGCTAAGAAATAACTGGTGGGCGACCTGGATGATCTCAGCCCTGGTTTTTTCACCGCGTGTAGCAGGTTCCTGTTCCATAGCACCTCCTCAAAAAACGAACGTTCGTTCATATAATAGGACAATTTATTAGCTGTGTCAAGAATGATTTTCTTGAACGGTGCCTTGAACGGTGCAGGGATTTAGATTGGCGGCACCCACGCTGGAATAAAAAAAGCCCAGCGGCGAATTACCGCTGGGCTTTTATCAACAATCGCAGCCATTCTTGGTGCAGCTAAATTAGCTCAGTCTCCCCCACCCAACTGGGCCACCGATCGCAGTAAGCCAAAGACCAGCAGGCCCAACTTGATCCCCTCTCCGGCCCCAATTTGAACATGTTCGCCTTCACGTTCTGCCCTCTGCACCATCAGATAAGCAGCCCCCAGTCCTACTGCTGCGCCTAATGCCGTCCCAATAATTAGCACTTTCGGCTTCCAGCTGTCTACGACTTCCAGTTCTGTACTTTCTCCCATATTCAATTCTCCATTCAACCCTTTTTCCCACGTAATGCTTTTTGAAATGCCTTCACCGAAGCCGAAGCACTGTGAGCGCGCAAGAACGGCTCAACGGCAGCATTTGAAATGCTCTCCACTCGCTTTGCCACGATCACAAAATAACCTAACAGCAGGTGTGTGTAGCGCGGCAGGACCGGCAGCAGCCTCCCGACCATATACACCATGCCTGCGGTCAGCAGGATCATGATCAGCGTCAGCAGGAGCATCGGTGTGATCAGCCAGATCACCGAGATGTCGGACCAGCGGCTGACATCCCCTCCGCCTGAGGCAGCCGCCCAGACCACACCTATACCTGCAAGCACCACCAATAGCACGCCCAACAGCAAAGGGAACTTGATCTGCCAGAAAGTCTGGCGCTGGTGCTCAGCGGTGGTGATAGGATTCGGTTCTGGAAGCTGGGGAGTCTGCGGGCTATCTTCCATGCCCGTATTTTAGCATAAATCTCAGCAAATACTCAACCAATACACCAGCCTGGCGGGCTACAATCCGCTATCCTGAACGACCAGCATTCCCCGGCGAGATCATGTTGACCGCACCGGGCGTGCATGCTAAAATCGGTCAACATATTTGCGCTGTGCGCGGCACGCACGGTGGAGCCGCACCTCATGAGCGAACCTCCCATCCGGGTACTGCTGATAGAAGACAACCCTGAATACGCTCACCGCCTGTGTCTGGAGCTGGACCGGTCCAGCCCGGGCTGTTACGTATTTTCCCATGCAAGGACGCTGTCCGAGGTGCAGGACCGGCTCAACCAAAATGATATCGATATCATCTTGCTCGATCTGGCGCTGCCCAAGGCGCAGGGTCAAGACACCTTCAATGAGATCCAAAAAAATGCCCCACATCTGCCTGTGATCATCCTGACCTCCCTGGAAGATGTGTCCTTATCCGTGCGCTTGATCCAGGATGGCGCACAGGACATCCTGGTAAAAGGCAGGCTGGAAATCGACCTTTTGGCGCGCGTGATCAACTTTTCCCTGGAGCGGCACCGCACCACCGAGCAGCTGCGTCAGCTGTCGATCATCGACGAGCTGACCGGGCTTCTCAATCGGCGGGGCTTCTTTTCCCTTGGCAAGCAGCAGATCAAGCTGGCGGAACGGTCCCAGCGCCAGCTGCTCCTGTTTTATATTGACCTGGATGGATTGAAAAATATCAACGATCAGTATGGGCATCACGAGGGCGACCGGGCGCTGAAGAAGATCGCCGAGATCTTGAACGAAACTTTCCGCTCTTCCGACCTGATTGCCCGCTTAGGCGGGGACGAGTTCACCGTGCTGGCGATTGATGCCCTGCAGGAGAGTGCCGAGAACATCCTGGCCCGCCTGGAAAACCACCTTCACATCTCTAATCTAAAAAACCCGATCTACCACCTGTCGCTCAGCCTGGGTTTCGCCCAATTCGACCCTGATAGTGCCCCGTCACTGGAGAACATGCTCATAGAAGCCGATAACGCTCTATACCGCTACCGGCATAATAAAGGCAACCACGAATAGGTCACCCTGGCTGCGCCAGCAGCGCCACCCAATCCTCTTGCCCCCGTATTTCCACCAACTTAAGACCATTCAGGCTGAGCGCTTCCTCAACCGCACCCGCCTGTTCATCTAATATACCGGAGAGCACCAGGTAGCCTCCCGGCGTGACCAGCTCGCCAAGCCCCTCATCCAACAGATTGATGATCACGCTTGCCAGGATGTTTGCCAGCACCAATGGAGCATTCTGTATCGCGAATCCTCCGCGGCGTATTTCTGCCACCGAGCCCAGAGCCACCTCCAACCGGTCGGCAACACCGTTCAGAACGCCGTTTTCCTGGGCGACATGCAGGACATCCGTGTCGACATCCACCCCCAATACCTGCCTGGCTCCCAGCTTGAGCGCTGCCACCCCCAGGATGCCCGAACCGCAGCCGATGTCGATGACTGTTTCAGGCGCTGTCTCGGCTGCTGAATAGAGGTTTTCGATCAGCTCCAGGCACAGCCGGGTGGTCGGGTGTGTACCCGTGCCGAAGGCCATCCCAGGGTCGATACGCACTGCCACTCGCTCCGGGGCAGGCGAATCCAGCCAGGCGGGGATGATCATCAGGCGCTCTCCGATTGCTACGGGGGTGTAGTGCTGCTTCCAGCTCTCGGACCAATCCGCCTGCTTGACCTGCCTGAACTCCGGCTCTGGCAGCGGGCGGATGCGCCCCAGGTACCACAGCGACTCTTCTATCCGCTTGAGCAGTCTCTTCCTGCCGGTCGTCAGTGGGGATATAAGCACATACCCGCAATGGTCCGACCGGGTGACCCTCATCTTCGGCGCTGTTGGTGGCGATTGCAGTGGCCTCGATGACCACGCCTTCCGGCGCGAAACGTTGCAGCACCTCTGCGACTGCTTCTGCCATCTCGCCGTCTACCGTCAGCGAGACTTCGATCCATGCACTGTCTGACATTGCCGGAAAACTCTACCCGCCAAGCGTGTCCTTGAGCCAGTCCAGGAAGCTGCGCTCTTGAGGGCGTACTTCGCTGCCCAGGCTTTTAGCCAGGTCTTCAAAGAACTGGCGCTGTTCTCCGGACAGCCGGGTGGGGATTTCGACATTGACGATCACCAGCTGGTCGCCGCGACCGTTGCCGCGCAGATGCGGCACGCCTTTACCGCGCATGCGCAGCACCTTACCGGGCTGCGTTCCGGAGGGGATTTTGAGGGTTGCATTGCCATCCACAGTCGGGATCTCGACATCAGCACCCAGGGTCGCCTGGGCGATATTGATATTCAGATCCAGCAGGATATCGTTTTCCCGGCGGCGGAAGAATTTATGCGCCTTCACCTGGATGGCGATATACAGGTTGCCTTGCGGACCGCCGTTCAGCCGGGCTGCCCTTCACCCGCCAGGCGGATCTGCGTGCCTGTATCCACGCCAGCCGGGACTGCTGACCACCTTCTTGCGAGTGTGCCGCTCCAGCCCGCGCCCCTGGCAGGTACTGGCACGGGGTGGCGATGGTCTCCCCCGCACCCCTGCAGGTCGGGCAGGTGGCTACCTGCACCATCGAGCCCAGGATGGTCTGGCGCACCTGGCGCACTTCGCCGCTGCCATTGCAGGTCGCGCAGCGCACCGGAGAAGTGCCCGGCTCGGCGCCGCTGCCACTGCAGGTGCCGCAGACCTCATCGCGGGTGATCTCAATCTCTTTCTCAACGCCGAAGACAGCTTCTTCGAAGGTCAGATCGAGGCGGTACTGCAGGTCCGCGCCGCGGCCGCGGCGCATTGCGCGCCCGGCGCGAGCTGCGCCCAAAGCCGCCAAACCCGAACAGATCGCCAAAAATATCGGCAAAATCGGAGAAATCTACGGTGAAATCTGGACCCCGCCCCCGGCGCCGCGCACGCCGGCATGTCCGAACCGGTCGTAGCCGACCGCTTGTCGGGATCGGAAAGCACCGCGTAGGCTTCGTTGATCTCTTTGAAGCGCTCTTCGGCGTCCGGCTCTTTGTTCACATCCGGGTGATACTGGCGCGCCAGACGGCGGAAAGCGGATTTCAGATCTTCATTGGAGGCGTTCTTCGGCACGCCCAGGACTTCGTAATAATCACGGTCGGTCATATCACCTTTAGCCGAGCTACTCACGGGCTGCGAAGACTTCGGTTCATACCATCTACGATCGCTCGCCATCTCCGCGACCGGGCTGCTCGCCGCGGTATCGGCCGTTCGCCTCGGGCTGCTCTTGCCGGCGGTCTCGGCTCTGCTGGTAGGCAGCCGCACCGATCTGCTGAGACGATCTGGTTCAGGGCTTCGGTCTCCTTGCGGATGGTTTCCACATCCTCGCTGTCCATCACCTGGCGCACTTTGGCAACCTGGTCCTCCACCTTGCTCTTCAGATCGCCGGGCACCTTATCACCCAGATCGCGCAGCACCTTCTCAGCGGTGTAGACCGAGTTATCGGCCGCGTTGCGGGCTTCGATCAGCTCTTTGCGTGCGTCGGTCATCATCGGCATGCTCTTCGGCTTCCTTGCGCATCTTCTCCACTTCCTTATCCGATAAGCCGGAGGAAGCTGTGATGGTGATGTTCTGGCTGCGGCTGGTGGCTTTATCCAGCGCGGTCACCTTGAGGATGCCGTTGGCGTCGATATCAAAGGTCACTTCGATCTGCGGGATGCCGCGCGGCGCCGGCGGAATGCCATCCAGGATGAACTTGCCCAAGCGATTTGTTGTCCGCCGCCATCGGTCGTTCACCCTGCAGCACATGGATCTCCACCTGGGTCTGGCTGTCGCTGCGGTGGAGAAGATCTGGCTCTTGCGGGTCGGGATGGTGGTGTTGCGCTCGATCATCGGGGTGGCAACGCCGCCCAGGGTTTCGACCGACAGGGTCAGCGGGGTGACATCCAGCAGCAGGATATCTTTGACATCGCCGCCCAGCACACCGGCCTGGATGGCTGCGCCCACCGCCACGACCTCATCCGGGTTGACGCCTTTGTGCGGTTCCTTGCCGAACAGCTTGCGCACGGCTTCCTGCACGGCGGGCATACGGGTCATACCGCCCACCAGGACGACTTCGTTGATCTTGCGAGGGCTCAGATCGGCATCTTTCAGCGCCTGGCGCACCGGACCCAGCGAGCGCTCGATCAGGTCTGCGGTCAGCTGCTCCAGCTTGGCGCGGGTCAGGGTCATCACCAGGTGTTTGGGGCCGCTGGCATCTGCGGTGATGTAGGGCAGGTTGATCTCGGTCTGCATCATGCTGGAAAGCTCGATCTTGGCTTTTTCGGCGGCTTCTTTCAGGCGCTGCAGCGCCTGGCGGTCCTTGCGCAGGTCGATGCCGTTTTCGCGCTTGAATTCATCGGCAATGTAATCGATGATGCGCTGGTCGAAATCATCGCCGCCCAGGAAGGTATCGCCGCTGGTGGAGCGCACCTGGAAGACGCCATCGCCGACATCCAGGATGGAGATATCAAAGGTGCCGCCGCCCAGGTCGTAGACCGCGATGACTTCGTCTTTCTTCTTGTCCAGCCCATAGGCCAGCGAAGAAGCGGTCGGCTCGTTGATGATGCGCAGCACTTCCAGACCGGCGATCTTGCCGGCATCCTTGGTGGCGTTGCGCTGGGCATCGTTGAAATAGGCCGGCACGGTGATGACCGCCTGGGTGACCGTCTCGCCCAGGTAGGCTTCTGCATCGCTTTGAGCTTGCCCAGGATCATCGCCGAGATTTCCGGCGGCGAATATTCTTTGCCGCCCAGACTCGACGCGCACATCGCCATTGGGCGCCTCGGCGACCTTGTATGGCACGCGTGAGAAGGCACGCTGCACTTCGGGTCACTGAATTTGCGCCCCATGAAGCGTTTGATCGAAAAGATCGTGTTTTCTGGGTTGACGACTGCCTGGTTGCGGGCAACTCGCCCGACCAGGCGCTCGCCGTTCTTGTTGATGGCGACCACCGAGGGGACCAGGCGCTCACCTTCAGCGGATGGGATGACAATCGGTTCGCCGCCTTCCATGACCGCCACGACCGAGTTGGTTGTACCCAGATCAATTCCAATGATTTTTCCCATGTGTATTATCCTCCGAATAATTTCAGTCTCTGACCGGCTGTGCGGGCACTTCCGCCGCCGTTGTATGCTATCTGTTAATTTATTTTGCCACCCTGACAGTAGCCGCTCGCAGCACTCTCTCGCCCAGCATATAACCATTCTTTACCACTTCGATGATCTGACCGCTCTTCATACAGGTCGTTCTCTTCCTGCGAGATGGCCTCGTGCAGGTTGGGGTCGAAGTACTGGTTTTCCGCCTGCATCAGCGAGACACCCTTCAGCTTCGAGAATAGAATAGAACTTGCGGTAGATCAGCTCTACTCCCTCCGCCCAGGCTGCCCCCTCGCCCTCAGCAGGGCGGTTCTTCAAGGCACGGTCCAGGTCATCCAGAACGTCCAGGTAGCGCTTGATGATATTGGCCGAGGCGTTCTGGTATGCCTGAGCCTGCTCGCGCTCGACGCGTTTCTTATAATTGGCGAACTCCGCCCGCGCCCTCTGCCAGCCGTCCAGGTACTCGTCCGCTTTATCTTGATAGATTTTCAGCTCGTTCTCGAGGATTTCCAACTGCACTGACGGGTCGAGCTCCATTACCTCTACAGTTTCTTCACCCGCCTGCCTCTCGTTCTCGTGCTCTTCGCCTTCTTCTGGCTTCAATTCTTCTTCGGTCATATTTTACGATTACCTTTTATAAAAACAATTTGAAAAATCTTCCTTCAGAGATGCTCTACGTTATTCCGTATGCAGGTCGACCACCAGGTCGCTCAGCAGACCGGCTACAAAACGCACAGTGGAGATGGTGCGTCCGTATGCCATGCGGATCGGTCCCATGACGCCCAAAGCGCCGGTCGCCAGCCCCGGGACGCCGTAGCGCGCCAGCACCACCGAGCACTCCCGCAGCTCTTCCCAGGTCGCCTTCACCGCCGATCAGCACCTGCACACCGCCCACATTGGCCGTCAGTACCGTGCGGGAGAGCAGGTCCTCCAGCAGAGGACGCTCTTCCAGGATGCGCAGCGCCCGGCGGGCGACTTCCATCTCGGCGAACTCGGGCTCAGCCAGCACGTGGGTCAGCCCATCCCGGTACACCTCGCCACCCAGCACCTCACCCGAGCGGTGCATATCGTCGACGATCAGTTTCAAAATATCCTGCTCCAGGGCATCCCGCCGGCCGGACGTGCCGGTGATCTGGTCCGCCTGCAGCCCCTGGCAAGAGTCGTTGATCTCATTGGCAGTCGTGCTGAGCTGCTCCTGGTTGACCGGTTCCGCCAGGGCAAGCATCTGCTGGCGCACGTCCCCGCCGGAAAGCACCAACACCATCAGCACCTGCCGCCCATACGTGCTGATCAGTTCCAGGTGCTTGAATCTGGCCTGCTCCGGATGTGGCGCAGTGACCAGCGACGCCGCCTGCGACTGGTGGGCAAGTACCGAGGCAGCCAATCGCATCCAGCGGTCCACATCCTGCCCGGCCTGGTAGAACTGGTGGGCGATGGTGTCCCGGGTGGTCATGGGCAGCTCGGTATGCCCCATCAACTGGCGCACGAAGTAGCGGTAGCCGTCCTCGGTGGGCACACGTCCGGCAGAGGTGTGCGGCTGGCGCAGGAATCCTTTCTCGGTCAGCGCCACCATCTCATTGCGCACCGTGGCGGAGCTGATATCCAGGTTGTACTGCTTCACCAGACTCGACGAACCGACCGGCTGCGCCGTATCGATGTAGTCGCGGATCACCAGCGCCAGGATCAATTTTTGCCGTTCTGTCAGCTCAATCATACTTGCCTCATCCGAATTAGCACTCTCGCATCGAGAGTGCTAAAACACTGGTTAACGATCATACCACGCCGCCGGATAGGCGTCAAGAATTCCCCCGCCGGGCGGGAGATTTCTGATATATGTTTAACGTTGCATATTTCGCACCAACAAACAGCAACTTTACCCCCAAGACACCAAGGCACCAAGTTTTTTAAACTCTTTGTGACTTGGTGCCTTGGGGGTTAAATCTTTAATCCAGTATTATTCAGCCGGCACTCTCTACCCCCTCCACGACGACGGGCCTCTCCTTCACCCGCAGCATGAAGGCGCCTGCCAGGAGCATGAACAGGGCTGAAAAGAAGAACATGATCCGGTAGCTGCCGCCGCTGAGGTCGATCAGCACGCCGACCAGCTGCGGGCCGGCAATGGCGGCCAGGCTGGAGGCAAAATAATACAGGCCAGTATAAGCGCCGATGCGGGCGTCGCCGCCGACATCGTAGACCATCGGCAGTGAGTTGACATTGATCAGCGCCCAGAAGAAACCCGCCGGCAGCAGCAGGACGACCAGCATGAGCTGGCTGCTGACCAGCAGCCCGTAAACGAACAGCCCCGCCAGCCCGGCAACCCCGATCAGGATGATGCGCCGCTTCCCATAGCGGGTTGCCAGCAGCCCGGACGGCACCGCAAAGATCACGAACATCAGCGCCAGCCCGGAGGTCAGGATCGCTATACGCCCCTCGTCGATCCCCAGCGAGAACTTGCCGAAGGATGAGATCCAGGTCTCCAGCGCGTTGTAGCCCATGAACCAGCATAGGATCGCCAGCAGGATCATCAAGCCCGACCGGTCGGCAGACCTGAACACTTCCCGCAGGTTGGCGGCAAAGCCGGCTCCCCCTTCGCCCTTATCCTCCTCCGGCGGCAGCTCTGGCTCGCGCATGAACAGCAGCACTACCGTGATGGCGATCAGCATTACCACGCTTCCGAACAGGAAGGGGGTGATGCGCCCCATGCTGTACAGCGCCCCGCCGATCAGGAAGGCGGCGATTGCGCCCAGACCACCCATCAGGTTGATCACCCCATTGGCGGTGCTGCGCTGGCTGGACGGGAACAGGTCGCCCAGCAGGGCGATGGTCGGGCGCGCGGAACAATGCCATCGACAGGTTGGTGAGCAGGATGGCGATCATCACCCCCAGCGGCGAACGCGCCGCCGGGACCAGGATGAAGAAGACCGCTGCCAGCGGCGCGCCGACCAGCATCCACGGCTTGCGCCGCCCGATGCGCGTTCGGGTGCGGTCCGAGCGCTCGCCCACCACCGGTTGCACGAACAGGTTCAGGTAGTTGTCCCAGGTCATGATGAAGCCGATCACCGTGGCGGAGAGGGCGAAATCCTCCCGCAGGAAGATGGGCACGAAGTTGTTGAAGATCGGCCAGATCAGGCTGATGCCGAAGAAGCCGAACCCGAGCACGAAGGTCTTGCGGTAAGGAAAGCGACTTTTCATTCCGTTGCTCCTATATTCACCACAGAGTTCATGGAGTCAGGAAACAAGCTGTATGTCATCCCGAGGGAGCGCTCTTTGCGATCGAGGGATCCCCGAGACCTGTTCTTTTTCTGTGTTCTCTGCGCTCTCCGTGGTTAATCTTGGCCGTTATTGTCGAGGAACCGGCGCTCGTTGTCGCTCAGCTCCGCCTTCTCCAGCAGGTCGGGGCGGCGCTGCAGGGTGCGCAGCAGCGACTGTTCGCGCCGCCAGCGGGCGATGCGCGCGTGGTCGCCGGAGAGCAGCACATCCGGCACGCGCCAGCCGCGGAACTCTGGCGGGCGGGTGTAGTGCGGGTACTCCAACACCCCGGAGGCGTGTGAGTCGTCCCAGGCGCCGTCCGGGTCGCCCAGCGCGCCGGGGATCAGGCGCGCCACCGCGTCCACCAGCACCAGCGCGGGCAGCTCCCCACCGGTCAGCACGTAGTCGCCGATCGAGATTTCGTCCGACACCAGGTGCTCTCTAACCCGCTCGTCGATGCCTTCATAGCGCCCACACAGCAAAGCCAGGCGCGGCTGACCCACCAGCTCCTGGGCTACTTTCTGCATGAAGGGGCGTCCCTGCGGGGTGAGCAGGATCACCGGGCAAGCCGGCGGCGCGCCAAGCACGCCTTCCACCGCGGCGAAGACCGGCTCGGGTTTCATCACCATCCCCCCGCCCCCGCCGTACGGCTCATCATCGGTCACGTGGTGCTTATCATGGGTCCAATCGCGGATATTGTGCAGCTGCACCTCCAGCAGCCCACGCTGCTGGGCGCGCTGCAGGATGCTGGCTTGCAGGTAGGGTTCGAACACTTCCGGGAAGAGGGTGAATACGTCGAAGCGCATGGGAGTATTCTAGCTGATTAATGGGCGGAAGTACAAGAGAGAGGGGGAGGATTTAGGAATTGCGAATTAGGAATTGCGAGTTAGGGCAGCACAGTGGCTCTTGACAGGTGGATAAACTCTGATAAACTGTAATTATATTACGTTATGTACGTTATGTGCGCTCTGTACAGACTATTGTGAAAGTGAGGTACAAGTGGAGAGAGAGCTGAATGTCACAAAAGCCAGGGAAAAGTTCAGCGACTTGGTGGAAGGTGTCCAATTTCAAGGTGACGCCTACATCATCAGCCGTCATGGCAAGCCTGCTGCAGCCATCGTGCCGATCGAGGTGTACGAAAGCTGGAAAAGGGAGCGAGCCGCATTCTTCGACTTGATCCGGACTGCTCAGGGTGCTGCCGACCTGGACCCCGAGACCGCCAACCTCCTGGCGTCTGAAGCTGCCATGGCTGCTCGCTCCGGAGATCGAAGCACCCGGTGATCGTGGTCCTGGATACAAACGTGCTGGTCAGCGCACTGCTGTCAGCTTCCGGACCGCCAGCCGAGATCATCCGCCGCTGGGAAGGGGGTGATTTTGAAGTTATCGTCTCACCACGGATGCTGGCTGAACTGGACAGGGCGCTGGGCTACCCTCAGGTATCAAAGAATCTCAGACACACCCCGGAGCAGCGCAATGCTTTCATCCGCAGCTACGCGGCGGCTGCCACCCTGGTCGAGCCGCAGACAGATCTTGACGTCATTCAGGACGACCCGGGGGATAACAAGATACTGGAATGCGCAGTAGAGGGCGAGCGCGGATTACATCGTCAGCGGAGACCGGCACCTGCTCGACCTGAAGGAATACCGGGGCATCGCGATCCTGCCGCCGACCGGTTTTCTTACCCTTCTGAATTTGGGGTAGAGGGATGGGGTGCACCGCTCCATCCTGGAAGCCTGCCATGCCGGGACGGACACCCCTCTCCTGGGATCGGGAGAGACGAAACTTTTTTCGCGGGGGTGAGAGCGACCCGCACATACGGCTGAACTACCCGGTGGACGATCATCTATGAGAGCATACACACACGTACTTCGGTTAGGGTTGGCAATGATCGTGCTGTTTGCCAGCAGTTGTCACAGATCAACCATTATTCCGACACCAGCAAATACGACTCCTGCAAATACTTTAGCAGCACCTACCGCGAGCCAGTTTGTTAGCAGCGTTACGCCAAACAAGGTAGTCACATCTGCTCCAACATCGACAAAAGAGGCTGCTCCGATACCCGTTCCCTCACCGACCGATCGCGAAGTTCCTACTCTATCTGTCGAACATGCCCGCGTCAGGTTAGTCGAGCTACTGGCAAATAATGGGGGTTGCCAGTTGCCGTGTTTTTGGGGAATTACACCGGGTGAAACCACAGCTCAGCAAGCGAGGAATATTCTTGCACCCCTGAGCAGTCTGTCGGATTACAATGCCTTTCATCCAAAATCTGGAAAAATCCTAAATTACGGATTGAAAGAAAACCAAATGTTGGATGTATTTATTAGTTACCTGGAAGATCAATACAATGTTTATGGTGTTTCTTTTGAGGCGCGAGACTTGATAAAGCTAGTGGCTCGTCATTGATGGATTGACGAGTCGATAAAAGTAGAATAAGCTATCTCCATAGAAACCGGAGGTAGCAAAGTGAACAAGAAATACATCGTAGATTTAACAACTGAAGAACGAGCTGATTTAGAAAGTCGCTTGCGGGGGGGCGAAATGGGAGTGCGCAAAGTAAAGCGCATCCAGATTTTGCTCAAAGCAGATGAAGGCTGGAGCGATGAACGCATAGGGGCAGCCATTGATGTTGGTTTATCGACGGTAGAACGGACCCGGCGCAAGTTTGTAGAACGCGGCCTAGAAGGAGCGATTACAAATCGTCGCCCGCGACGGAAGTATCCTCGCAAACTGGATGGTCGGGCAGAAGCCCAATTGGTCGCGCTGGTATGCGGCCCGGTGCCAGATGGATATGCACGTTGGAGCTTGCGACTACTGGCCGACGAGTTGGTGAAAATCGAAGGGATCGAGATAGAGACCATTTCGCATGAAACGGTGCGCTTGGCGCTCAAAAAAACGAGCTTAAGCCTTGGCGCAAAGAACAATGGGTAATTCCACCAGCACAAAGTGCTGAGTTTGTCTATCGAATGGAAGATGTATTGGATATTTATCATTTGCCGTATGGTCCAGACTACCCAGTTGTCTGTTTTGATGAAAGCAACAAGCAATTGGTGGCCGAAAAACGCATACCAGTGCCTGCAGAACCCGGTCAGCTAGAACGGTACGATTATGAATATCAACGCAACGGTGTCCGCAATCTCTTCATGTTCTTTTCGCCACTAGTTGCTTGGCGGCATGTCAAAGTGACCAAGCAGCGCACACATTTTGAATGGGCTTATTGCGTGAAAGACTTGGTCGACGTTCATTTTCCAGAAGCGATCCGGATTATCCTGATTCAGGATAATCTCAACACGCATAACCCGGCTTTTCTGTACGAAGTCTTTGAGCCTGCAGAAGCCAAACGTATCCTTAATAAACTTGAGTTCCATTTCACTCCAAAGCATGGTAGTTGGCTCAACGTGGCTGAAATCGAATTTAGTGTCTTGGCTCGGCAATGTCTTGACCGTCGTATCGGTGACGAAGTAGCTCTTATTCATGAAATTGCAACTTGGGAAGAAAAACGCAACCATACCCAAGCTACGGTCAATTGGCAGTTCACAACTGATGATGCACGGATCAAACTCAAGAAACTATACCCGTCTATCGAAGGTTGACGTAACACTAGTTGATCAACAAAGTGGAGGATATGCTTTTCAAGATGTCTTTGACTCACCTGACTTTGGAGAAAAGCTGGATTTCTACATGCTTCACCAGGTCCTCGACGCCCATGGCCACCCCGGTTCGGTATTGCTTACGACCTGGGGCAAAATTCCTTCGCCAAGATATGAGCAAGGGAATTTCAAACTCATCCTTCTTTATCCAGAGCAAGGGATTGTGGTGCAATACACCACTGAGATGCGTGTCGATGGTAACAATATAGTAGGCTGCCTGGATAATGCCCATATTGAGATGGATTTATTGCCACCAGGCGATGCCGATACATTCTTTGAACAGTTAACACCAACAGATTGGCAAAACCGGATTGCTTATTACAAGCCGCTAGAAGAAGTTACATCTATGAGTATAGATGATTTTTACGAGACATTTCGTCAACCGACAGGCGAATGCCTCATAACGCCTGCAGACCTGTGGCCGATTCCTGAATATTGAGTCTGTATGTGCGGCTGAATGCTACGAAACCGATCACTCGCTCCCACCCATTCTATCCCTCCCTCTCCCGGATGTTTCGGGAGAGGGAGGGCGCGCGTATCAAATGCGCCGGGAATGTAAATCGGCGCGATAATAGATGCACGGAACCAGGTTATGCCAGAGAAACAGAGCTACAACCAGACCAAACAGCAGCATCCGCTCTATTCACCATCTTTGATCGACTTCATATCTCAATGATTGTTACCACTCCCCAGTATAATAAGAGTCTGGCTAATTTAGAACTTACACAGTTGAGGAGAGGATTGGGGTGTATCGAATCCCCAACAAGAATACGCCTTACAATCCCTATCGGGGCAGTTGCCGGAACTGTCTGCGGCACTATTACTGGATTTGGAGTAATTCTATTCCTGACAGGGGATAATTTTAACCTCTCCGTTCTACTTGGAGGTTTCACAGGGACGATAATTTTTCCGATCTCAATTTTGGGTGGGTTACTCATCGGGGTAGTTTATTCAATATTACATAATTGACGGCTTCAATATCGATCATCATGATGAAAATCGATAATTCACGCCAATCTCGGCATCACGACCGCCCAACATCCGCTGCAGTGGACTTGGCTGCGCCGCGATTTGCAGGAGGTGAAGCTATTTTGCTATCGTGGAAGGCAGGAGATGGGATGAGCCTAGGCGCCTCAGCTCGAGGCCGTTGTGCAGCAGAAACAGGTAAAGATTAAGATGTTGAAGAAATGGGTTTCTTGGATTGGAATTCTTGTTATTCTTGGTAGCGAATTCTTGATTCGAAATGTTTTTCTTCCTACGAACGCGAATGAAACCCATGTTAGATATGCGATGATCATGGAATGGTTGATTCTTTTCCTGTTACTTTCACTATGGATACCCAAAGTTGAGAAGAAATCATTAGAAAGCATCGGTTTCGGAACATTCAAATGGCGTCACTTATGGATGGGGCTTTTAGTATTCGTACTTGCTACAGCAGCACTCATCATAAGTGGTATGGTGTTAGAAGCGAATGGCCTTGAGCCAATCAGGTCACTTCAGCCAGTACTCAATAATTACAGTTTCTCCACGCTATTTGGATTATTCCTAACAGGGACCATCCTCGAGGAGATTTTTTACAGAGGCTATCTCATAGAAAGATTGACTGATTTGTTGGGTCGTCGATGGCTGGCAGGGTTTGTTTCGTGGATAGCATTCACATTGGCACATCTCAAGTTTTTTGGGATAGGGCCTACAATAGACATTAGTATATTGTCAGCAGCCCTTGTCTTGCTCTATCTAAAGGAAAGGAGTATTTGGCCGTGTATTGTGGCTCATGGAACAAACAATCTGCTGAGCTATTTGGTTTTTCCTATGCTGATACGATGATGAAGAGCTTCATTCATAAAACGAATAGGTCCATAACTTCAATAGTTTTCCTGGTTGTTTTCCTGTGTTCCAGCTTTGTTTTTCAAATCTATCCAACAAAAGCTGAAGACCCACACACTGAAACGGTCTGGGTGTTAACTGAAACGCTAGTTAATCCCAACGGTGGACAGTTAGAGTTTTATGGGGGAGGGGCCACACCAGGCTGGTTTGGAGAAGCGCGCTTTGAAGGGACATTCGTGAAGTATGGCGTTTCGGAAACCAGCTTCCGGATAGATGATCGCTTTGTGGATCATGAATATGAGCACCACAATGTGACCATAGAGACTTTTTTTGAGAAGCCGCCTCTGCAGATGACGTCTGGGGAAACGGTCGAGTTGAGCTATGGTTTTTCCCACAGCGGCATGGCGGAGGATGGAGGAACCAGAGTGCAGTTCTGGTATGACAGCGAAGATGTTGATATCCAACCAGAAACAGTGTTTGCATACGCACCCTGGGCTGACAATTTTGACGGCATAGCCACTGGCGAGTACAGCTTCAAAGTTCCTCCTGCAGCCAGTGGGAGTGAGATTGAGATCTATGCCAGCTGGTGGAACGCAGAACCTTGCCTGGTGATCTGGAAATACCAGGCAAAAGAAGTGAACGGAACTTCCATCGATGATTCTGCGGCTAATGATCTTGTTCGGGAAGATGTGGCTAAAGGCAGGGAGCTTGGGGATGCAGAATGCGCCAGATTACAGCAAGAGGTAGCCGATAAGGTTGGAAATGCCAGGGGGGCCAATGAATCCTATTTAGAGCTTGGTATCATCGGCGTAGTTGTAGGCCAGTATGGAGATACAATCCACGATTATTGTTCAGGGGGGGAAGGCCCTTTGCTGAGAGGCGGCTTGATAAAAATGGGGGATTGTATCAGAACTGGGCCAAATGGGCGCTTGAGAATCCAAATGAATGACCGAGACGATAGAAGAAACGCTGGGCCCTCTGTGCTTAATATCGGAGCAAACAGCGAAGCATGTTTTGATAAGTTTTTCGTCAATTTTGATGATCCCCCAGAACAGGAAACAATACTTAGTGTTATTCAAGGGGCGATTCGGGTTATCTTCAAAGGTTGGAGAGGAAAATCAAGTTTTAAAGTTAGAGCAGGTGTTTCAATATGTGGTATTCGCGGCTCAGAGGTTCTCATTGCCTACGTCCCCGAATACAATGACTCTGATATGGATGTCGTAACGGCACAGGTACTCGAAGGTCACATGGATGTCACATCAGGAATAGGCGAGACAGTCAGCTTGTACGATAACCAACAAGTGATAATCTATGGTGAGAAAATGACCGATGTTCGATCCTTGGATCAAGAAAAATGGGACTCACATCTGGAATTTTACGGCGTGAGCGATGCAAGTTTCCCAGATGTAGAAATCGAAGAATGGGAGATAATTGCCGAAGATGTACCCGAAGATGGAAACGGTGAAGAAGAGATTACAATAGCGCAGGAAACACTCCCTCCCCTGGCTGGCTATATTTGCATTCTGGGCAGTGTTCTAATTTGCGGAGCAGCTATTGTCGCAATGCTCACCTTTGTTTACTTTGCTCGCAAGCGATCTGAACAGTGACCTGTAGTTTCGCCAAAGTTGGCGATAGGACCTTAAAAACCGCCACCAAAGACGGCAAATGAACGGGCTAGAAGAATGGCAAAGCAGGAAGGCTGGCTTTGGACCTTCCGAGTGTCATCTGCGAAAGACCGGTGTCAGACAACTGCCCAGGGCGATGCCGTAAAAACATCCTGCAAGCAGGTCTCAATTTGTTGCGGCTGAGCAAAGGGATGTAGGACCAAACGCAACAAGGATTGAAAGTGCTCGAGACGATGTTGGCGAATAAAGTCTGCCAGGGAAGCCTTGGAAGGGTTGTGGCTGTAGGCCAGCGCCAGGCGATATTGCAGGTAGTTGAGGGCCAGCATGACCACGGCGAACCATTTCTGAGTGGCTTCAAAGGATTGCAGCCGGAAATCGCCCAGTCCCAGGGCATTTTTCAAGTAAGTGTTATCAACCTCCACCGGCCAGCGCTTCTGGTAATATCTCAAGACTTGCTGCACTGACAAGGATAGATCAGTACAGACGAAGTACTTGGGGAATTTATCCCCGGGGCGTTTTTTGGAGATGATTGCGTGGACAGGTTCTGCAAAGCCTTCCAGATGTCCCTGGACGAGACGTGTGAAGTAGGTGGGTGGTTTGTGCAGTTGGTCCACGGCCTCGAGCGTGATCCGCTGATAAGGCTTGTGCCTGAGCGCCAGGTTGTGTTGGTCAACACGTACTTTGTCAATCCGCCGGTTCGACTTGATGGCACAGATGACCTGCCACTTCTGCCGCCGACAATATCGGATCAGTTTTTTGGAAGCGTACCAGGAGTCAAAAAGCACATAGACTTTGTGTCCTTTGGGCAAGAGCGTCTCTAACTCCACCAGCATCTGGCGGGCGAGGGCATACTTGCTGCGATAATGCAAACGTTTGTCAGCCGGTCGCTTCCGATTGAGATGGCGCACGGTCTTTTCGCGCAAGAACGGACGCGTGTCGAACAGAAAACCGAACGGCCCAATTTGCACATGCACTTCGACGTACACATAACCGTTGGTGTAAGCCTGCTTTTTCTTGCTGCTCTCGCTGTGATTGTGATGATAATCCACCGCTTCCAGATGCCGAGTGGCTTTGCCTTTCTTGCCCAGACTATCATCAATGCCGATAAATATCTCGAAGGCAACGTTCAGCTTTCGGGCCAGTTCCAGAAATTTCACCACCATCCAGCGTTTGCGCGGCTCACTGATATCTTCTGGCTCCCAAGGGCTTTCACGCAGAAAGTCCGCCCCGCTTTTCGGGTCGGGCTGGCCTTTCAACAGACGATAGAGCCCACTGATGGTCTTGGTCTCGTTGCTGGTTAGCAGCGCATCCACCATCTGGATCAAGTGCCGTATTTGTGGTTGGTAAAGTGCCATGTTCAGAGCGTTAATAAATGCGACAAGTTCTTTAGAGTGTTGTACAATTGCTGTGAGCATTGGTTTCCTCTGGTATCTGGATTTGTAGACAACTTATCCTACCAGATTTTCCAGTGCTCATTCTATTTTGGCGAAACTAAAGCAGTGACTATAAGAAATCGATGGTTGGAAGGATAAAAAATGCCAGCTAACCCCACATACACTTGACCGTGCTGCGCACGAGGGTAAGCGCCGCGTTTTCCAAGCATTTGGCTCTGGGTCAAGCAAATTTCGAAGCCGAAACGCACGGCAAATGATGTAACCGTTAGGCAGCCAAGCCCTTGCTTAAGGGTCTTCTGGAGAATTCAAATGGCACTTGCTGGGAAACCTAAAACATGGCTGGCACTTGTGTGTCTAGGGACACTTGGACTGCTTTTAGCCAACCGTGTTACCAAAGTTCCTGGGCTACTTTTTGCGTGAAGGGGCGTCCCTGCGGGGTGAGCAGGATCACCGGGCAAGCCGGCGGCGCGCCAAGCACGCCTTCCACCGCGGCGAAGACCAACTCGGGCTTCATCACCATCCCCCCGCCGTCGCCGTACGGCTCATCATCTGTCACGTGGTGCTTATCATGGGTCCAATCGCGGATATTGTGCAGCTGCACCTCCAGCAGCCCGCGCTGCTGGGCGCGCTGCAGGATGCTGGTTTGCACGTAAGGTTCGAAAACTTCGGGGAAGAGAGTAAAGATGTCGAATATCATGATCGTGAACGGATTAGGGCTTCTTGAGGAAATTGGCAGGTTTTTACTTGCCGAACATTTCATAGGGAGGCCATTGCACCCACAGCAACGTGACGAAGATGGTAATGTTGACCACCAGCGCAATGACCGTATCAATATTCGATAGCCTGCGGTTGGGTGCGCCAGGCCAGATGCCAGAGAAGAGAATGATCCCAGCGGTCGAGATGATCGCCGAAAGAACAGCGTACTGCCGCCAGTCGCTCCCGGGAAGCAAAGCACCCCAGAAGGATAACGCAGCAATGACGAAGCCTATCGCCGACAGTAACCAGAAGAATCCGGCGACGATGGCGGCAGCCCTGGGCGAGAGCGATGGGATCAGCCAGGAGCGAACAGGCAGGACTGGCTTGGAGCCTCCAGCCTGCCGTGGGAGCGACAGGAATGCATTCCCATGGGCGAGCCCGTGAAGGAAAAGCACTGCAGTGATGATGAATTTGATGGTTTGAGGGGACATAACCTGATTATACAGGTGAATCGCAAAGGGGGTGGATTAAGCGAGGAGGAAATTCTAAACGCTATCCAAACCGTCATCGGCACCTGACGCATAGCACCTCGCATCCGACACCTGCAACTCACTCTTGGTATCTGGTACTTGACTCCCCGCACTTCGCACTAAGCTTAACCCCAGCTTAGCATCCGCCCCGCCAGACCCCATTCTGCTTGACTCGCAATCCCTTGGGATGGTAATATGCTCTTAACATGTACTTAAGAGGCAACCGTTGGAACATGAACACCCGGCGCAAGCGGCGCTCCAGCCCGTGGCGGATCATCCTGCTCGTGGCGCTTATCGGGGTGTTCTTATACTTAAATCAGGTTGTGGTGCCAGCCACCCCGCCGCTGTTCATCCCCACGCCGACCCCCACCCGCAGCCCGGAGGCCTACGTCAACGAGGCCGACCAGTTCTACCGGGAGGGCAAGCTGGCTCAGGCCATCCAGGCTTACCAGGAAGGCATCCTGGTCGACCCGGACAACCCTGCCATCTACGTCACCCTGGCGCGCCTGCAGGTCTTCGCCGGAGAATACCAGGCTGCCATCGAGAACACCCAGAACGCCCTGCTGGTCAACCCCAATAACCCGCTGGCGCACGCTGTCCAGGGCTGGGCGTGGAGCTTCCTGGGGGACCATCTGCAGGCTGAAGCGGCTGTGAAGAAAGCGCTGGAGCTCGACCCGAACAACGCCCTGGCGCACGCCTTTTACGCCGAGATCCTGATCAACAAGGGAGATTTCGGCGACCTGGATAAAGCCATCGCAGCCTCCAAGACCGCCCGCGATCTGGACCCCAGCCTGCTGGAAACGCACCGCGCCCGCGGCCTGGTGCTGGTCAACACGCAGAACGTGGAAGAAGCTATCAACGAGCTGAAAGCCGCCATCACCATAAACGATAAGATCGCCGACCTGCACCTCAACCTGGGCTTCGCCTACCGCGTGCAGGGCGAGAACGATCTGGCGGTCGAAGAGCTTCTGACCGCATTTGCCCTCAATCCCAATTCGCCTATCGCCCCCACCGAGATCTCGCTGGCTTACGCCAACGAAGGCCAGTTCGGCAAAGCGGTGCAGTACGCCGAGCAGGCGACCAAAGTCGAGCCTGAAAACCCGCGCCTGCACGGCAACCTGGGCGTGATGTACTACCGCAACCAGGAACTGGATAAAGCCATTCCCGAGCTGGCGATGGTGGTGCATGGCGGCACAGCCGATGATGGCACGGCGGTCGAAGGCCTGCCGCTGGATTACAGCACCGTGGCGCAGTACTACTGGTTCTACGGCTTCGCCCTGGCCAAGAACGGTCGCTGTACAGAGGCGGTGCCCGTCTTCCAGGCACTGCTCAGCGGCGTGCCGGATTACGAGCTGGCAGTGGAGAACGCCCAGGCCGGCATCCAGCTCTGCCAGGAAAGCCTGACCACCTCCACACCCACCCCCGAAGGCGAAGCAGAAGTCACCCCCACCCCGTAGCAGCCCATGGATCGCGATATCGTCGGCAAGCGCCCTCACTACCGCCCGGCAAAAGCCAGGGCAAATCCCTACCGCATCATGCTGTGGATCAGCCTGATTCTACTTGGCATCTGGCTGCTGATGGGCATCCAACGCGGCCAGGTGGAGCCGCTCTTCGAGCCAACCCCCACCCCTACCCGCACCGCCGGGTCTTACATCCAGGAAGCGCAGGCCTATTTCCAGGCCGGGAAGCTGGATGACCCCGATGCTCCACAGCCGGCGCCCCTCAGACCCGACGCAATCGATACCTACCAACGCGCCCTGGATATGGATCCCAGCGACGCGCACGCTTGGGCGGAGAAAGCCCGTATCCAGACCTACTCGATCACCATGCTCAGCAACGACGCCGACCGGCTGGAGCGGCTGGAACAGGCACTGGAGTCGATCGACAAGGCGGTCGAGCTGAATCCCGACGACAGCGATATCCATGCCATCCGCGCTTTCGTATTGGATTGGTACGCCTCCAGCCCGCTTATCTCGGACGAACGCCGCCAGGAGCTGCTGCTGGAAGCCGAGAGTGAGGCGGTGCGCGCCTATGGTCTGGACCCTGAGAACGGGCTGGCGCTGGCCTTCTACGCCGAAGTTCTGCTCGACCAGCAGAAGTGGTCGCAGGCCGAGCAGAACGCCGCCAAAGCGATCTCCATCGCACCCAACTCGATGGATGCCCACCGCGTCTACGCCACCGTGCTCGAGTCGCTCGGGCAGTACCGCAGCGCCATAGAGCAGTACCTCAAAGCCGCCGAGATCAGCCCCAACCTGACCTTCCTATACGTGTACGTGGGCCGCAACTACCTCAGCCTGCGCCTGTACGATCGTGCCCTGGAGTACTACGCCAGAGCAGCGGAGATCAATAAGCAGCTCGGGGTGAAAAATCCGATCCCCAACCTGGAGATCGCCAAGACCTACTCTCAGCAGGGCGAATTCTTCATCGCCTCCCGCAACGCCGAGACTGCTCTGGGGTTCGACCCGACCAATGCCAATACATACGGGCAGCTGGGCATCATTTATATCCGCTCGCGCAACTATGAGGGCGCCCAGCCGATGCTGAAATGCGCCGTGCGCGGCTGCACGGCTGAGGAGAACGAGGTCGGGGAATCGCCCGTCGAGGGGTTAGATCTCACCAACCTGACCGTGGCATACTACTACGTAGAGTACGGCACAGTGCTGGCGTTCTTGAGCCGCCCGAACCAGAACTTCTGCCCTGAGGCCCGCCAGGTGCTGAGCGAAGTCCGGGCCGCCTATCCGGACGATGAGATCTTGATGAGCATCGTCGCCGACAGCGAGGGCATATGCACCCGGCTGGATAGCGGCAGCGCACCGGAAGAAGCCCCCACCTCCACCCCGGATAGGATGATGGAGGCAACCCCGGTACCTTCCAGCCCGTAGACCCGCAACGATGACCGTTACGTCATTGCGAACCCGGCTCACTTTGCTGGGTGAAGCAATCCTCTGACTGCACATTAGATTGCTTCAAGCCCAAAGAGCAGGCTTTCGCAATGACTTCCAAGCGCCGCGTGGAAGCTCGGCTGGCGCAGCTTTTTCCAATGTGAGGGCGAATGTCAGAAATTTGTTAAAATTTGCCATTCCCTCTTGACTTTCATTATAAAATTAGGTATGATTCAGGCGCTAGTTAGCACTCTCTTTGTTTGAGTGCTAACTAGCCTGCATGTGGAAATCCAAAATATCATCTTTTTCAGGAGGTACGTATGTCGATTAACTTAAAACCCTTGGGAAGCCGCGTGGTGGTTGAGCCTGTGGAGCAGGAAGAGATCACCGCAGGTGGCATTGTGCTGCCAGAGACCGCCAAGGAAAAACCGCAAAAAGGGACCATCCTGGCAACAGGCCCTGGCGACCGTGATGACGACGGGAAGCGCATCCCGATGGATATTGCGGTAGGCGACATGGTTTTGTATGCCAAGTATGCCGGCACCGAAATCAAGGTCGAAGGCAAAAAACTGCTGATTCTGAAAGAAAGCGACATTCTGGCAATCGTCGAAAACTAATTTTGAAATAAACATAAAGGAGTACATCTATGGCAGCCAAACAACTGGTATTTTCTGAGGAAGCACGCCGCCGACTGCAGCGCGGCATGGACATTCTGGCATCCGCGGTGGTGACCACGCTCGGTCCGAAAGGCCGCAACGTTGCAATAGACCGCAAGTTCGGTTCCCCCACCATCACCCACGACGGCGTGACAGTCGCAAAAGAGATCGAACTGGAAGACCCATTCGAGAACATGGGCGCCCAGCTTCTCAAAGAAGCCGCTACCAAGACCAACGACATCGCCGGTGACGGCACCACCACTTCTACCGTCCTGGCGCACTCGATCGTCTCCGAGGGCATGAAGAACCTTGCCGCCGGTGCCAACCCCATGCTGCTCAAGCGCGGCATCGAGGCAGCCACCAAGGCAGTCACCGATGAGATCAAAGCCCAGGCGATTGAGATCACTACCAAAGAAGAAATCGCAAACGTAGCATCCATCTCCGCTCAGGACCGCATCATCGGTGAGCTGATCGCCGAAGTCATGGACAAAGTCGGTAAAGACGGCGTCATCACTGTGGAAGAGTCCAAGGGTCTGGAGTTCGAGACCGAGTATGTCGAGGGTATGCAGTTCGACCGCGGTTACATCTCACCCTACTTCATCACCGACCCCGAGCACATGGAAGCCAACATCGAAGAACCATACGTGCTCATTCATGACAAGAAGATCTCCGCCGCAACCGATATCGTCCCCATCCTGGAGAAACTGGTCCAGGTCGGCAAGCGCGAGCTGGTGATCATCGCCGAGGATATCGATGGTGAGGCACTGGCGACCCTGGTGCTCAACAAGCTGCGCGGCATGCTCAACGTGCTGGCAGTCAAAGCGCCCGGATTCGGCGACCGCCGTAAAGCCATGCTGCAGGATATCGCAGTGCTGACCGGTGCAGAAGTGATTTCTGAAGAGACCGGTCGCAAGCTCGAGTCCGTCGTGCTCAGCGACCTGGGCCGCGCCGAGAAGATCGTCTCCACCAAGGATGACACCACCGTCATCGGCGGCAAAGGCGAGACGGCGCAGATCAAAGGCCGTATCGAGCAGATCCGCATCGAGATCGACAAGAGCACCAGCGATTACGACCGCGAGAAGCTCCAGGAGCGCCTGGCCAAGCTTTCCGGCGGCGTCGCCATCATCCGTGTTGGCGCAGCCACCGAGACCGAGCTGAAAGAGAAGAAGCACCGTGTAGAAGATGCTCTCTCCGCCACACGTGCCGCAGTCGAAGAGGGGATCGTCCCCGGTGGTGGCGTTGCATTGATCAATGCCATGGGCGCACTGGATGGCATTAAGATGGATCACGAAGACGCCCAGATCGGCGTCAATATCGTGCGCAAATCCCTGGAAGTTCCGCTACGCAAGATCGCAGAGAACGCCGGCAAGGACGGCTCCGTGATCCTGGAGAACGTGCGCCGCGCTCAGAAAGAGAAGAAGAACAAGAAGCTCGGCTTCAATGTCATCTCCGAGGCATACCTGGATATGGTTAAAGACGGCGTGATCGACCCCGCCAAGGTTACCCGCGGCGCTCTGGAGAACGCCACTTCCATCGCAGCTATGATCCTGACCACCGAGGCCCTGATCACCGAGCTACCCGAGAAGGACAAGCCGGCTCCCCCGCCGATGCCGGATTATTAGAATCGGCAGCTTCGTAGATAGGGAGCTGCTATCCCCTAACTGCGTGAGCACGAGAATGATGCAAAAGCGAGGCACAGTGCGTCTGTGCCTCGCTTTTTATTGTCCCGTCCGGTCTATTACGGCAGCTTTATCAATTTCCGCCTATAAAATCCTCCAAGAGCATCACTGCGAACTTGTCCCGCAGCCGCTCGAAGTGCCGGTCATTTGTTATGAACAAATCGGCACCACCGAGCTGGCAGGCGGCGAGTTGTAGCGCGTCTGGAGGGCGGATATGAAATTCTGCACGCAGCCGTGCTGCCTGGCGGATAACGTCCCGGTCAAGGTCTATGATCATCAGGTTTGGGAAATTAACCAGCAGCGTTTCGTATTTCCTGGCAATATAATCCTTGTCTAACGAGAATGGCCTGACGATAATCTCCATCAAACTGATCGTCGAGGTTACTCCAACTCTTTCTCCCGCCTCAATACCCATGAGCACAGCGGTAGTCAGCGGGAGGTAGGTTGGATGCTCTTCGAAGTGATAGATGAAGATTGCAGTATCTAATCCGACTGTCGAAGATGTTCTCAGTCGTTTTGAGAGTCGGTCCACGCGCTGCGTTCCTGATTGATATATTCCTGGGCAATCAATCCATCCCATATCTCTTTGTGCAGACCGGACAAAACCTGAGTGTAATTCTCTGGCTCTGGTACCAAGACCAGGATACCATCCTGGCTGTCCACCAGCAAGCGGTCTCCGCTGTTGATATTCAGAAGATGGCGTGCGGCCGCAGGCACCGAGATCTGGTAGCGCTTGCTGACCTTTACAGATGACACAATAGCCATAAATTCCTCCGACTTGCTAAGCAAATAACAGAATTTGCTTAGCATTATAACATCCCTGAATGATTTGGGGAAGGGAATTTAGAGACACAGCTCGATGCTCAAAACTTTGACAAAATATCCCTTCCGTGCTAAAATCCGCTCTGGTCAGTAAGAATAACTGTGGTGGATATATAGCACTGAGAGATTGAACGGCCAGCGAACCGGCCCGACTGCGTTACCGTGAACCCAAGCCATTTATGGGAGTTAATATACCCAAAAAAGTGTGTGGAAATTCGATTATGTAACTGCGTGCCCCGGCCTGTATGAACTTGTCGGGGCATTTTGATTAAGGATTAGACGTTACGCAGCAGGTGGGAAGGTTATACCCTCCCTCGAACTGCGTAACATCAGTATAGATTATAGAAGGAAGATTATGAGCAACAAAAAATTTAGAATTATTCCCCTGGGAGGACTCGGGGAGATCGGTAAGAACATGATGGTCTACGAATACGGCGAAAATATCCTCGTCGTGGACAGCGGACTGATGTTCCCCGAGAATGACATGCTGGGGATCGACTATATCATCCCCGATTTCCAATATTTGCTGGACAACCGGCATAAGGTCCGCGGCGTGGTCGTCACCCACGGGCACGAAGACCATACCGGCGCCATCAACCACCTGATGGAGCAGATCAACGTACCAGTGTATGCTACCCCGCTGACCCGCGGGCTGCTGGAGGTGAAGCTCTCGCGCGGCGGGCTGCTGAGCCAGGTGCAGCTCAACACCGTAGAAGCGGGCGATACCATCCAGATCGGCCCGTTCAAAGTGGAGCTGTTCCACGTTTGCCACTCCATCCCGGATGGCGTAGGGCTGGGCATCACCACCCCGGCCGGGCTGGTCGTCCACACCGGTGATTACAAATTCGACCACACCCCGGTCGACAACTGGCCGACGGATTACGCAAGCCTGGCAGATTTTGCCGGGCGTGGCGTGCTGGCTCTGCTGGCAGACTCCACCAACGCCGACAAGCCCGGCTGGACGCCTTCCGAACGCGTGATCGACCCGGCATTCGACGACGTGTTCCGCAATGCCTCTGGGCGTGTGATCATCGCCAGCTTTGCTTCGCTGATCTCGCGCATGCAGCAGGTCGCCAATGCCTCCATCCGTCACAAGCGTAAATTGGCTTTTGCGGGGACAAGCATGGTAGAGAACGCTAAAATGGCGCGCAATCTGGGCTACCTGGAAATCCCCGATGACGTGCTGGTCAACATTGACCAGGCGCTGAAGATGAAGCCCCGTGAAGTGACCTTGATGACCACCGGCACTCAGGGGGAGCCAACCTCCGTCATGGGTCGCCTGTCCACCGGTACCAACCGCCAGTTCGACGTCATCCCTGGAGATACCATCGTTCTTTCCTCCCACCCCATCCCGGGCAACGAGGAAGGAGTCAGCCGCACTATCAACCGCCTCTTCCGCCGCGGCGCCAACGTGATTTACGAAGACATCGCCCCGGTGCACGTCTCCGGGCACGCCAAGCAGGAAGAGATGAAGCTGATGCTGCACTTGGTGAAGCCGGAATACTTCATCCCCATCCACGGAGAGCTGCGGCACCTGAAGCAGCACGCCGTACTGGCTCAGGAGGTGGGCCTGCCTGCCGAGAATATCGCCGTGGTCGAGAATGGAGAGATCGTCGAGTTCGAGGACGGGGAAATGCGTGTCACCGGTCGTGTCCCTGGCGGCTACGTCTTCGTGGATGGCGCCGGTGTCGGCGAGATCGGACCGACCGTGATGCGCGAGCGGGAGATCCTTTCCCGCGACGGTTTCGTGCTGGTCAACCTGAGCCTGGACCGCAATACCTGCCGCCTGGCGGAAGAGCCCGAGTTCATCACACGTGGCTTCGTTTACTCGAAGGAAGCTGATGAACTGTTCGACGCAGCCCGGAAGCTGGTCGTGCAGACCGTCGACTGCACCAGCAACGGCAGGATGCAGAACGATCTCGAACAGACCTTGAAATCATTCTTCTACAGCAGGACCAAACGCCGCCCGATGGTGTTTGTCACCCTCAGTCAGAAATGAACCTTTAGCATATCAACTGGGCTGCTATTCTGCGACGCAGGATAGCAGCCCAGTTATTTAATATCCCCAGTCGTTCTCCCAGCCATACCGGCCGCGCAAGGGGACGAAAGCAACCGCCACCAGCACATCCTTGCTGAATTCCGCACCCTTGCGCCGCCATTTCTCCAGGTACTGCCCCAGCCGTCCACCCACCGGGATGACCAGGCAGCCGCCATCGACAAGCTGCTGCAGCAGCCCTGGCGGCACGTCGGGAGCCGCCGCGGTGACCAGGATGGCATCGTATGGGGCGTGCACCTCCAGACCGACCGAACCATCCCCGGTGTGTACCTGCACGTTCTCCAGCTCCAGTGCGTGCAGCACCTGGCGCGCCTCATCCGCCAGCGAGGCATCCCGCTCGATGCTGTGTACTTCCTGAGCCAGCTGAGATAGGACTGCCGCCTGGTAGCCGGAGCCGGTGCCGACCTCGAGCACTTTCTCTTTCCCTTTTAGTTCCAGCAGCTGGGTCATCAGCGCCACGATATAGGGCTGCGAGATGGTCTGCCCGCTGCCGATGGGCAGCGGCCCGTCACTGTATGCCAGGTGGCGGTGTTCGGTCGGGACGAAAAGATGCCGCGGCACATTACGCATGGCCTCCAATACCCGCGCCTCGCGGATATCGCGCTTGTGGAGCTGTTCATCTACCATGCGCAGTCGCTCAGCGGTGTAGCGGGTCTCCTCGTCCATGCTCTTCTTTCAGATAAAGGCTCTCAGCAGGTGCCGCCAGAAATCATCTCGCTTCGCCGGGATATAGGGCAGGTACAGCCCCAGGCGGTCGGCCACCTCCGAGTAGCGCTCTTTCAAGGCCTCAGGCAGCTCGGCCGGGCTGGCCACCACGGCGAAGGTCTCCAACATCCCCTGGTCGATCAGCGCCGGCATGTCGCCCCACTGGCCGCGCTTCGCCAGCGCAGAGAGCTGCACGGCGATATCCTCCCAGCCGTGCAGCGCCATCACCGCCCGGTAGGAGGGCGTCGAGGCGTAGAAGGCGATCTGGGAGCGCACAAAAAGATCCTCCTCCGGTGAGGTGACCACGAATGCCGAGACAGAGACCTGGACATCGTCTCGCTTCCGACCGGACTGCTGTGCCCCCTCTTCGATAGCTGGCAGCAGGACCTGCTGCAGGTAAGCCGGGGAGTGGAAGGGGTGCACCTGGAAGCCATCCGCAGCTTCGCCCGCCAGGCGCGCCAGCCCGGTGTTGACCCCGGCGATGAAGATCGGGATCCGCGGGTGCTCGATGCGCCCGGGGTCGAAGAAGGGCGACATCAGGGTAAGCTTGTAATACTCGCCCCGGAAGTCCAGCTTCTCCCCATTCTGCCAGGCGCTCCAGAAGGCGCGCACTGCGGTGATCTGCTCGCGCAGCTTGCCCACCACAGAGTCGGGCCAGGGCATGCCGAAGCGCCGCTCGATATGCGCCTTCACCTGCGTGCCCAGCCCGAGGATGAAGCGCCCTCCGGATGCCTGCGCCAGGTCCCAGGCGGTGTATGCCAGCGTCGCCGGGCTGCGCGCGAAGGCGATCGCCACCGCCGTGCCGAAGCGCAGCCGCTGCGTGTGCTCGGCGATCAGCGCACCTGGCAGGAAGGGATCATGGACCGTCTCGGATGACCAGACTGCGTCGAAACCGAGCGCTTCCGCCGCCGTTGCGATGGCAGGCACTTCCTTCAGCGGCACCGGGGGTAAGGTGGCATCTAAGTAGAGATCCTTCCCAGGCATTATCATCTCCAATCGATCAGCGATCGGATTAGTTCTGATCGATCCATGCCAAGATGAGCAGACACATCTCTTAATACAGCATTCAGAGTCCCTGCTCGGAGTTGGCCATGTCGCGGGATTGTTACATGGTGTTCACCACCTCGCTGCGTGGTGAGGCGAATATGACTGCCGGACTGTCGGGTTGTTATATGGCCATAATTGCTCAAGAACTTGGCAAGCTCATCTCCGCTCAAATCACGCGGGAGCCTCATACCAGTACCACCTCTTCTTTCACCAGGTGCAATCGGATAATAGAAGGCATACTCGCAGGTTCAAAATGACAACGCACAGCATCTTGAACATTTACTTTCAGTTCGTCCCAACTATCGCCCTCTGTGAAAATCGAATGACCTAATGCATGAGATGTATACCCACCTTCGGGAGCTTCTTCAACCATAAAGATGACTTCATTCACCATACGATTACTCCTGATTACCAAATTCCATATTACTACTAACTGAGTATATACGCCACCAGCCACTGGGTCGTAGCTGTGAGCGCCTCCAGGTGCGTGCGCTCGTAGTTGTGCGAGGCGTCCACGCCCGGGCCGATCAGCGCTACCGCCACATCACCGCCCGAGCGCCAGTATGCCTCGCCGTCCGATCCGTAATACGGGTAGATGTCCACTTTGTATGGGATGCCGTTCGTCTCCGCCAGCTCGCGCATGCGCTGGCTCAGTGCATGATGGTAAGGCCCGCCCGAATCCTTGACGCACAGTGTGGCATGGAATTCGTCAGAGGCTTGCCCGTCACCCACCGCGGCCATATCGATGGTGACCAACTCGGCCATCTCCGGCGGGAAGCCGACCGCCGCTCCGTGCCCCACCTCCTCGTAATTGCTGATGTGCAGCGTGATGGACTGGGCAGGCTTGAGCCCGGCGTCCTGCAGCGCCTTGACCGCCGCCAGCAGGCAGGCCACGCAGGCCTTGTCGTCCAGGTGCCGAGAGCGGATGAAACCCTCAGTAATCTCTAGGCGCGGGTCGAAAGCCACGAAGTCGCCCACCTGGATGCCCAGATCACGCGTCTCATCCGCGCTTGTAGTGCGGGCGTCCAGGCGCACTTCGACATGCTCGTCGTCGCGCTTTGCGTCCGCCAGCTCGTTGCCGTACACGTGGTAAGAGGCCTTGGTCACCAGCAGCGAGCCGCGCACTTCCCCCCCACCGCTGGCAAATATCGTGCAGCCCTCGCCTTCGACAGTGTTCCAGGGGAAGCTGCCCACCTTGCTCAGCTTGAGCCGCCCGCTGGGCTTGATCTCCTTGACCATCGCCCCCAGCGTGTCGACGTGGGCGGTCAGGCCGCGCGGAGCGTCCTCTCGCTCGCCGTGCCAGGTCGCCACCAGCGCACCCTTGCGGTTCTGGCGCACCTCCAGAGCAGGGAACTCCCCCAGCTCCGCTTTGCAGTAGTCGATCGCCCGCTGGCAGTAGCCGGTCGGGCTGGGGATGTTGAGCAGGTCAGAGAGGATTCTCAGCAAGTAGTCGGTGTCGATGTCCGGTAGGGGCATTTAGGTTCTCCTTAAAGATTGAAACACGAAGGTCGCAAAGAGATCACGAAGATTCTCCAGGATTTTTTGTATGCCGGTAGTCAACAATACTTCGTGATCCTTTGTGTATCCTTCGCGTCCTTCGTGTTAAAGATCTCTCTCCAGATCTTCGAAATTCTGAATGGCCTCCCGCCAGCGGTCCGGCAAGGGGATGGTCTTACCCTCTCGGTAATCGTACGCCACCTGCACGCTGGAGCCATTCGCCAGCTCCTGCCCAGTCTGGATCTCCTCCAGGCGGTACTGCATGTCCAGGCTCTTGTTGCCCAGCCGCGAGACGCGCACCCCCGCCCTCACCCGGTCGGTGAAGCGGATCGGAATGAGGAAGGTGACCCGCGCCTCTGCCAGGATGAAGCCGACATCCAGGAAAGAAGTGGCGTCCCACAAACCCAGGTTTCTGATGTACTGCACGCGCGCCTGCTCCATATAGGTCATGAACTTGGCGTTGTTGACGTGCCCTTGCGGGTCCAGGTCGCCGTAGCGCACTTCGATGGGGTGGTAGAAGCGGAATTCGGTCACATCAGGATTATACCCGTTGAAGATCGTCAGCTATCCACGAATAAGCACGAAAGGGTAGTTACCTGATGTCTCACCCATAATGGGTTTTTCTTCAGCCAGGTTCTCATGGCGCATCTCCCGGTTTGAAGTAAAATCTTGGCGGCAGATACATATCGACTGAATATTGGCCCCCGCCGATGATCTTATCACCAACTCTATCCTCTACCGTGACCGTTTGGAAGGCGCCATCCGGACCCTGGTAGACGATCGTCTTGCCGTCCAGCAGCCACTCCGGCCATAAGCCACTGGCAACCGGGTTGATCTTGCCGTCGAAGTCGAGGGTGAATATCTGGTCCTCCAGCCCGTAAACCGCCACCAAGTCCGACCTCGGAGAACAGGTTATCCTCTGCAAACCCATCGAATCCCCGTCCGTTTCCCCTTCCACCGGGGTCACATCCCCGCTGGCGAAATCGAAGATGAATAAGCCCGACAGCGCCTGCTCAGACGGGTCAGAAAAGCCGATCAAGAACAAGATCTTGCTCCCGTCGGTGGAAAAGATGGGCCAGGAATGCACCTCGTCCTTGGCCTGGCTCAAGTAAACCAGCTTGCCGTCGGATGGATGCCAAAGAGCCAGCACCGTGAAGGCCAGCCCATCCGGCTCGACCATCTCGGGTGTGTAAGTCTCGACTGCCAGGCTGGAGCCGTCCGGCGACCAGGTGAAGCCCAACAAGACGCGCTCGACCCGGGCAAGCTCCTTGCCGCCCAGGTCGATGACCCTCAGGATATCGTCTTTATCGGTATAGGCGATCCTTTCGACGGTTGGGGACCAGGCGGCTGAGTTCGCCGTGTGATCCGTGGTTAGCTGGGTTGATTGGTTGGTGTACACATCCAGGTACCACAAGTCGGTCGTGTCGCTGTGGTACTCCGCCTGCTGCACCCTGCCTCTGCCGTACAGGAGCTTTGTGCCGTCGCGGTTCCAGCCGAAGATCACCGGTACGTCGCCGCTCTCGGTGAGTGGCTGGTATTTATCCGCCTCTGTCAAGTAAATATCTCCATTTGCCAATATGGCCGCTGTGCTAAGCAATATTGGTTGTTCCTCTGGAGATGACTGCATTGCAGTAGTCGTGATCGATGGTAAGCCTTTTGGTACATCTGTCAGTGTTGAGATAAGTGATGGAGTTGAGGTCGAGGAATCGACCGTCCCAGTGGACGGCAGAATTGTGGCAGTCTGGAGCATTGTTCCTGTATTGCTAGATTCCGGATGAGTGAAGACATTGAACACAAGTATCAAGCCAGCAAACAGCAGCCCTATCAATAAGAATACGAACAAAGCGGATACAAAGGACCTGGTTCTTCCCACATTTCCCTCCAGAACGCATATCCAGATAGACATAATCATTATCGCGCAATTTTCAGCCCTTAATAGTATTAGTTCAGCTGAGCACCTGATCCTTAGCAGAATATGAATCACTGCTCCGCATACACATCTCCTCCCCCACCTGCGGTATAATGCGGCGCATGGAAAACAACGAATTCGATGAAACACGACCTTACCCGGTACCTCCCGAGGAGGAGGACGCTGGTCCAGACCCAGAAATCACCCTGCCCACCCGGGTGGGCCCGCCCGAACCCGAAGCGGATGACCCGGCGCAGACAATGCTCCTACACCTGGAGGAGATGACCGCTTCCGGCTCCAACTCCGGATACGAAGAGACCATTCCACCGCCGCCCACCCAGCCGGCGGATGAAACCGACCCGGGGGAGATGACCGTCCCTACCCGCGTGGAGCAGCCTGCCGACGCCCCGGATGCCGGGGACACTCCTGCTGATGATGATGATGAGCGAGTTGAGATCCAGGATGGCGAGATCATCGCAGCCTCCAGCACAGATGAAATGCCGTCCAGCAATGAAGCACCGCCCACGCCGCCCTATGATCCCGCAGCGACCCCACCGGCAGCCCCCAAGCGCCCCTCCCCCCTGCGCTGGATCGCTCTGATCGGCGTGCTGGTGCTGGTGCTGATCGCGGCAGGCAGCGCCTACGCCGGCTACCAGTCGGGCATCAGCCAGCGCACCGGCGCCGAATCCGTGCAGATCGCCCAGCAAGTGCAGGAGCAATTCGAGCTGGGCGTGCAGGACATGCAAGCCCGGCGCTTCGACCTGGCGCGCCAGCGCTTCGAGTACGTCATCGAGCACGACCCCAGCTACCCCGGTGTGACCGAGAAGCTGGCCGAAGTGCTGCTGAGCATGAACTCGACCGCCACCCCCACAATCGCCCCGACACCGACCGTCACCCCCACGCCGGATACGCGCGGCGTCGACGAGCTTCACAGCCAGGCGCAAGAGCACCTCTCCAACAGCGAGTGGACCCTGGCAATCGATACGCTGCTCGCCCTGCGCAAGGCCGACCCGATGTTCCAGCCGGTCTGGGTAGACGGCGGGCTGTACGTGGCATACATCAACCGCGGGCGGGATAAGATCCTGCGCGACAGCGACCTGGAGGGCGGCATGTACGACCTGAGGCAGGCCGAGCAGATCGGGCCGCTGGACGCCAACTCCAAGAGCTACCAGACCTGGGCGCGCCTGTACATCACCGGGGCCAGCTTCTGGGAGCTGGACTGGGCGCAGGTGGTTTACTACTTCGCCCAGATACAGCCGGCACTGCCCAACCTGCGCGACGGCTCCGGCTGGACCGCCACCGAGCGCCTGCGCCTGGGCTATGCCGGATACGGGGATTTCCTGGCGGAGAACGGTGATGCCTGCGTGGCAGTGGAGCAGTTCGAATTATCCCTCCAATTAGGCACCGACCCGCTGGTCGAGGAAGCCTGGACTGCCGCACTGGAAGCCTGCGACGGCAAGGATCGGGACGACGACGATGGCAATTCTGACTCCAGCTCGCAGCCGGCTGTCACGGATACTCCCCCGGTTGAGACCGCCCCACCCCAGGCGGAGCCGACAGCCACTCAGCCCGCACCCACACAGCCGCAACCGACCGAAGCACCACCCACCCAGCCACCGCCGACCGAAGCACCACCCACGGAGCCGCCTCCCACCGAAGCCCTACCTCCTGAGGCAACCGCGACCCCCTAGTCCATGACCCCTCCGTTCTGGGCATTGAGCCTGGTCTACTGGCTGCACATGCTCGCCACCGTGGTCTGGATCGGCGGTCTGGCAGCCGTGGTGCTGCTGGTGCTTCCAGCAGCCCGCAGGTCGCTGGACGCCCCGGCATACGCTGCACTGCTGGTCGCCCTCCAGCGTCGCCTCGACCCGCTGGGCTGGATCAGCCTGCTGGTGCTGGTCGGCACCGGCCTGTTCCAGATGAGCGCCAGCCCGAACTACCAGGGCTTCCTGGCGGTCAGCAACCGCTGGGCAGCCGCCATCCTGGTCAAGCACCTGGTCTTCTTGCTCATGATCGGCGTGAGCGCCTATCTCACCTGGGGTCTCATGCCCCACCTGGGGCGCGTCGCCCTGCGGCAGTCGCGCGGCCTGGATGCGCCCGAAGCGGAGAGATTACAGCGCCGGGAGATATCCCTGATGCGTATCAATTTGCTCTTAGGTGCGCTCGTCCTGGCCCTGACAGCGATCGCAAGGGTATCGTAAAGTGATGAGTTTGGTGTATATTTCGGGCGCTTCTGCCCGAAATATACACCAAATTTTTATTTAAGGGCGGGGAGAAAAGTAAAACTCGTCCGGTTCGTCAGGATAGTAATAAATAATCGTGCGTTCGGGGAAGTCCGCCGCCAGGGCTGCGTCTGCCCTTGGGCCACGGGCAAAGGTGAAGATGAAGGGCGTGTCCAAGACGGGGTCCTGCAGCTCGAGTAATGCACCGTACTCCGTCCAGTGATCGGGGTGCACGATGACCAGCGCCGGGGTCAGTTCCTGCGCTTCCTGGGTCAGGAACGGCGCCAGGCGAGCGCGCGAGATGCCGTACAGCGCATGCATCCCTCCCACCCTCAGCGGCACGTAATAGATCAGGTTCAGGCTGACCAGCAGCGCCACCAGGGCGGTGACCGCCAGCGGGCGCAGGCGCCTGCGCCCAAGGTACTGCTGCCACGTTTGTTCGGGGGTGATCGGCCAGCCAGCCAGCAGGGCGATACCCGCCGCGCTGAGAATGGTCAGGCTGTACAGCCCTTCGTAATAGTAGCGCGGCCCGGTCAGCCAGGAGCCAATCCAGTACGCCAGGTAGACCAGCACCAGGCTGGGATAGACACTCCCCACCAGCAAGCCCCTCCACAGCCGGTAGCGCAGCACTGCCAGCACGCCGAACGGCAGGAACAGCCACGAAAACCTGGCCCAGCCGAACAAATCGTGCCAGCCCACCCACAAGCTGAATTCGGTATTGACCTGCGCCTGGCGCAGGGTGTGGCCGGCTTCTCTGCGCCCCACTCCGGGGCCGAAGCCGACCTTGTCGTACTCCCACCACAGGGTGTACGGGTTCAAGGCTGCGTCACCGGTCAAGGCGAATTGCCACAGGAAGTGCAGCGCCACGAAGAAGAGCACGATCAGCCCGAAGACCACCAGACGCCAGCGCCCCTGCCTGTCCGTACGGAACAGCAAGTACAGCCCGTGCAGCGCAAACGGCAGCAGCACGCCCACCGCGGTCATCGGGCGGGTGCTGATCAGCAGCCCCATGCTCAGCGCGGCGGTAGTGATCGCCAGCCAGGGCCAGTAATCGGGCTTAGTTTTAGCACCTTCGGTATCCCAGGCATCCAGCCACGCCAACGCAAAGGCCGCGCTCGAGGAACAGTCCCAGCGGGTGCGAGAGCAGCGTGCCGGTGTTCATCAAGAAGAAGGGTGAGGTCAGCATCAAGCCCGCCGCCAGCAGCCCGACCGTGCTGCCAAAGACGCGCTGCCCCAGCCGGTAGGTCAGCCAGACCGCCGCTCCAGACAGCAGGGCATTGACCAGCGGCCGCACCCCCAGCAGCACCCCAAACGCCAGCGTGACCGGCCAGCCCAGCGGGTATTTCCCGAACCTCTGACCTTCGTAATCGACTACGAAAGGCACCAGGAAGCTCTTCGGGTGAGGTGGAGAAGGCAGCGTCAGATGACCTTCAGCGATCGCCTGCGCCTGCCAGACGTAGGCGGCTTCGTCCTCGATATGTGCCATGCCTTCGTAGATGCGTGTCGCGATCAGCCAGCCGGCCAGGACAGCCAGCAGACTCAGGAGCAGGGCAATGCGATCGGGGCGTGACATCTCTGTTTTGCTGCTTAACTAAGCCTGGATGACCCCCAGGGCTTCCAGGGCTGCGGGGTGCAGCCGCGAATTCGATGCCAGAACGCCGCGGTTGTGCGCCAGTGTGCGACCAGCGGAGAAATCCAGGGCTTTGCCGTGCAGGTCGGTGATCTTGCCGCCGGCCTCCTGCACCACCAGCGATCCCGCTGCCTGGTCCCAGATTTTCTCCCGGTAATCCGGCTTTGCCGGCGAGAGCAGGCGCAGCAGCAGGTCCCCCATGCCCGCCGCCAGTAAGGCATATTTGGCCTGGCTGTCCATCCGCACCGGCTGCGCCTGGATTCCGGCCGCGTGGGCGAACTCGGCGATCTGGTCCAGGTTGGTGTGCCCGGCTTCGAAGGAGCGCAGCAGGCGGGCATCCTGCAGGTCATCCCGCCTGGATGCGTGCAGACGGCGGAACTCTCCCGGCTCGCTGAGCGAGGTCGCCCAGGTCCCCTGCCCGCGCTGGGCCAGCACCAGCAGACCGGCCCTGCCCATCTCGACCGCCAGCGGCGGGGAGTAAAGTCCGGCAGGGACATTCCCGGCAAGTGCCAGGTTTGGGCAGCCAAGCACGCCGATCTGCACCTGTCCATCCACCACCAGCGCCAGCGCCGCCGCGTACTGGTCGCCGCGCAGGAAGCCCTTGGTGCCGTCGATCGGGTCCAGCGTCCAAAAACGACCCGCTGGCTCGCCTGCACCGCGCTCGATCCAGTCGCAGACCGCCTCCGGGGTGGCCTGGGGGATATTGCCCCTCACGAAGCGGGCGACCTGCCCGAGCAGCGAATCTTCGCTCACCCCATTACCATCCAGGCCTGAAAGCAGACCTGCCGACTCCTCTTCGGCAACCAGCGCGTCGGCGGGAAATGTGTATTCCAGCAGGTACGCCACCAGCGCCTGCGAGGCGTAATCGGCCACCGTGACCGGCGAGCGGTCATCCTTGGTCAGGGCAGGCGTGACCATCTCCATCTGGATGTTTTTCACCAGCAGGGATGCACTGCGTACAGCCTGCAGAGCGAAAATGATCTCGGGGGCGGCGGTATCGATCATGGGTGTTCCGACCTCTTAGGCTGGACATCCGGGATGACGATGACCGGCGGCTGGCGCTCTACTACGCCCGTAAGGTCGTATGCCATCGCGCCGCTGATGCGCACCGGCACCATCTCGCCAGCCGGGACTTCACCCTCGATGATCACCATGCCATCGATCTCCGGCGCATCGCGATATGAGCGCCCCAGCGATATGACCTCATCCGGGAGCGGGATGCCATCCTCGGTCTCCACCTCACCGTGCCCCTCAACCAGCACGGGCAGGGTCCTGCCGACGTACGACTGGTTGCGCTCCAGGGAGATGCCCTGCTGGAGCTGCATCAGCCGCTCCCAGCGCTCCTGCTTCACTTCCGTCGGGATCGGGTCGCCCAGCGGCTCGCTGGTTGTGCCGGGCTCGAACGAGAATTGGAAGGCTCCCACCCGGTCGAAGCGAATCTCCTGGATGAAATCCAACAGTGTCTGGAACTCCTCCTCGGTCTCGCCCGGATAGCCGACGATAAAGGTGGTGCGCAGCGCCAGGTCGGGGATAGCTGTCCGCATCTTCTCCAGTGTGCGCTGCACCCAATCCGATGTTAGCCGGGCGGCGCATGCGGCGCAGCGTCGGCAGGGTGGGCGTGCTGCAGCGGCATATCCAGATAGGGCAGGATCTGCGGCTGGGTCGCCATCACTTCGATCAGGCGGTCGGTGACGTAGCCGGGATAGGCATACATGATGCGCATCCAGTCCATATCCGGGACGGCATCCACCAGCGCCTCCAGCAGCAGCGCCAGCCCGTCCTTGATGCCCAGGTCGTGCCCGTAATCGGTGGTGTCCTGGGCGATCAGTATCAGCTCGCGTACACCTTGCTCGCGCAGAAGGCGCGCTTCGTCCAGGATCGCCTCCAGCGGGCGGCTGACCGCGGTGCCTTTGATCAGCGGGATGGCACAGAAGGCGCACGGTCGGCGGCAGCCATCCGCGATCTTGAGATAGGCGCTGGCACCCTGAACGGCGTCGCGGAAAGCGCCCTTTTCGTCGACGCCGACGGTTGGTGCCTCCGGCAGGTGGTAGAGCGGCTCCGGGTGGTCCCCAAGGCGCAGCTGTCCTACCACGTCCACGATGTCCATCCAGCGGCGGGTGCCGAGGATGCCGTCGATGCCTGGGACCTGGCGCGCCACCTCTGCGCCGTAGCGCTGGGTCAGGCAGCCGGCAGCGATCAACGTCTGCCCTTTGCGCTTCAGGGCAGCCAGCTCGCTCAAGCACCTGCAGCGACTTCTTCCTTCGCCGGGCCGATGAACCCACACGTGTTGACGATCAAGACGCTGGCAGCTTCGGACGTGCCTACAGGCTGGTATCCCGATCTAACCAATAACTGCGCCATCGACTCGGAATTCACCGTGTTCTTTGCGCACCCCAGCGATACCAGGTGGAAAGTTTTTTCAGTCTTCATCCTTCATCCTTGATCTTTCATCCTTCATCCGCAGTGGGGGTCGCACGCGGTGTGGCTGTGGGCGTAAATGTAACCGTCGGTGTGGGGGTCTGCACCCCCTGCGCGGTATACACCTGCTGCACCACCTGACCGTAGAGGCCCAACGGTCCCAAATCGATCTGGTTGAAGAATATCTGCAAAGCTGCCCCGTTGCTGGTCAGCAGCTCCACCGTTTCCTCACCTTCATATTGGTAGGCGCTCCCCGGCAGCACACGCCCCTCAAAGACCACTTCTCCGTCGACGGTAACCCGCACCCAGGCTCGCTGGCGTACGGTGGTATACACCTGCACACCTTGCTGGACCCCGGGCAGCACGGCAAAGACCGGTGTAGAGTCTGCCTGCTCAGTGGCGGCAGGCAGTGGCGGTACTGTTGGTGTGTGCGGAAGCGCGGTCGCTGAAGCCGTCGCCGTGGGGGCTGAAAGCAGGACTTCGGCGATGGATGGCGCAGTTGCCGAAGGGGTGCTGTCTGCTCGCATGGTAAAGATACGTGCCGCTCCCCAGACCACGAACCCGCCCAACCCCAGGATAATAATCGCTGCCAGCAGCGTTTCGCCCGACAGCACCCGCCGCAGCGCGCCCGGCGGTCGGGGAGCTGTACCGGCAGGGCGAGATGGCGAAGGCCGCGTGGCCTGTCTGGCTGCCAGCTGCGCCTGCAGAGCCTGGGCAAAGCGCAGCAGCAAGGGCTCTGGGTCTAACCCTAAGAAGCTGGCATAATTGTTCAGCATCCCCCTGCCCTGCACGGGAGAAGGCAAACCGGAGATGTCGCCAGCCTCTAAGGCCATCAGATAGTGCTGGCGCAGGTGTGTGTGCTTCTCGACATCTTCTAACGAAAGACCGAGCAGCTCCCGCTGGTGCTTCAGCTGCCTTCCGATATCCGCATAGATCGCATCGGCTGACTCATCCTGACCGGGCTGTTTCCCGTATTCTTGCTCCGGGGGAGGGGCAGGTGGCAGCTCGACGACCAGCTCTTGCAGTTCTACTTCAGACAGCAGCGCTTCGACATCCATGCCCAGATAGGTGGCATAAGCACGCGTGAAGCCGCGTGCCTGCACCATGGAAGGAAGGGCATCGTATTCCCCGGATTCCAGGGCTTGCAGGTAGTGCAAGCGGATATGGGTTGCCATGGCTGCCTGCTCCAGGGAGAGCTTTTGCACCTGGCGTGCCTGGCGAAGCTGCTGTCCGATGTTTTCGTTCATCCGTTATAGGTAATTCCTGCTCGTAGGCTGACACAAAGGGCGGGGTTCCATCACACGCATGGAAAGCCCCGCCCCTGGCGGCACCGAACTTGGAGCAGGGCATTCCCGCCCCGATCTAATAACTGATTTACTCTACGATATCCGCTTCCGCTTCTGCTTCGACCTCCGCCTCAGGCTCAGCGATTGGTTCTGCTTCCACTTCCGGCTCAGCTTCTGCCTCGACTTCCAGGTCTTCATCAACAGCTTCTGCGATAGCTGCCTCGAGCTCCTGCGCTACGGCAGCAGCTTCTTCAGCGGCTGCCTCCAGCTCGGCTATCTCAGCCCGCATCTGCTCCGGCGACTCGCCTTCACGGTAAACCAGGACGGTGACCTCGGGGACCAGATCAATGGTTAGCCGGACAGACACCTTGTGCTCTCCCAGGTTGCGCAGTGGCTGTGAATTGATCTGGCGTCGATCGATCTCCAGCCCTACCTGTGCCTGGATGGCATCGGCGATCATTTGCGTCGTGATCGAGCCGTACAGTTTGCCGGTTTCTCCCGCCTTGGCAGGAAAAGCCAGCGCGACCTCTGCCAGCTGCTCTGCAACGCCGCTCAGCTCCTGGTTGAGGGCAGCGCGGCTTGCCGCTGCCCGGGTGCGGATCTGCTCTACCTGTTTCAATGCACCGGGGGTTGCCAGGACAGCCAGCCCTTGCGGGAGAAGGTAGTTGCGCCCATATCCGTCGGCAACCTTCTTCACATCACCGGCTCGACCCAGCTTGTAAACATCCTGCAGTAAAAGTACTTTCATTGCCTCAAGCCCTTTCGAATTAAAGATTTTCTGCGGCTGAGAGCGAAGCACCAGGCAGCTCGGGCATCTGTGGGGTATGCAGGCACGCGTACGCGTGCCTGCATACCCCACGTCTCCTGCACATTATGGCGGTCGCTCCAGCCATTTTCTGCACACAGCAGACCCGGGCGAAGGGTACAACGCACCGGGCAGGGGGATTTTACCAGATGGGCAGGCGCTAGTCAACGGCTTGACTAACGTCGCTTGACTAATGTAAAGATTGATGCTGTATAATCCACACATGCCATCACGGGAGCGTTCATTCCGGGTCGAAGCAGTCGTGCTGCGCCATTCCGATTGGGGTGAGGCTGACCGGTTGGAGGTCATGTTCACCCGCCAGTTAGGAAAGATACGCGCCATCGCCAAGGGGGTGCGCAAGATGCGCTCGCGCAAGGCAGGTCATCTGGAACCGTTCACCCGCTCCAGCCTGCTGCTGGCGCGCGGCCGGGATATGTTCATCATCACCCAGGCTGAGACCATCCAGGCGCACACCGCGCTGCGCGAAGACCTGCTGCTGGTCGGCTACGCTTCCTACGTTATAGAGCTGTTGGATCGCTTCACGTATGAGGAGGGCGAAAACCGCGCCCTGTACAGGCTGCTGGTGGATACCCTGGGTCGCCTGTCAGCCGAGGCCGATCCCGTCATGGCCTTACGCTACTACGAGATCCGCCTGTTGGACCTGCTGGGTTTCCGCCCACAGCTTTTCACCTGCGCACATTGTGGAAAAGAGATCATCGCCGAGGACCAGTACTTCTCCGCACAGGAGGGCGGCGTACTCTGCCCCGATAGCGGGGGCGGGATGAAGGGCGCCCGCCCGATCTCCATGCTGGCCTTGAAATACCTGCGCCATCTGCAGCGCAGCTCATACGGAGAAGCCTGCCCGCGCGCAGATCACTCCGCAAACCAACCGGGAGATGGAAATCCTGATCCAGCACTACCTGACATACCTGCTGGAACGCGGTCTGAACACGCCTCAATTTATCCAACGTATCAAGAGTCAAAAGACTGCCAACCCGGAGGAGTAGAACGGCTAAACCTTTTCGTAGTGCTTACTCCGTGCGGCGGCTTCCTCTTGCTGCCCGGTGCCACAGGATATACAGGGCAACCAACCCACCCAGCCCCGCCCACAGCCATATAGACCCCAGGAGCTGAAAACCAGCCGGCAGGGAGCTTGCCTGAAATGCGGCGACGCTGACCGCCGTCGGGTCGAATGTGAAGCGGTAGTCCTCCACCTCCCCGCCGCTCTCCAGGCCTGTGGCGGCGATGGCAGCCTGGTCCGAACAGTCGCCATCCCCATCCAGGTCGGGCACCAGCCGGAAGCGGGCGTAGAATTCAACACCTCCGTTTGCGGCCCCTACGGGCAGTGCAAAGCTGAGCGGTGTAGTTCCAGTGCTGAGCGCCTGGCGCTCGAAGATCTGCTCTCCCGGGTCGGCAAAATCATTGTCTGCGCCGAAGCTGGACCCATCCCAATAGTCCAGCCAGGCGCTCAGGCAGGCATTGCCCCCAGATACCGTCACCTGCAAGTTCCCGCTGCCATCGCTCCAATTGCCGGTGGCAACCACGCCATCATCGACATCACCCTGTGCAGTGGCAGATTCCTGTCCATCCGGGTCTGCATCCAGCGCGGCACCCAGCACCAGGCTGGACACGCAGTGCCTGGCTCCATTATCAACGTTCAGAGTCTGGGTATAAACGGCAGGCAAGTCGCCGAAGTCGATACCGCTGAGGAAGCTGCCCCAGCGGGTCCCCCAACGCCCGTCCTGCGTAGGATACGATGGAAGGACGGTGCCGCGTGTGAGAGCATATTCGTTATACACCCAGAAAGTAGCCTCCCCAACTGGGTCCAGGGCGATGCCGCTGTAATCACCCCAGCGGTTGCGCGTTCCGCTGAAAGCGCGGTAGTAATAATCCTGCCCCGCCGCCAGCGCGGCACTGGACTGCAGGGTTCCTGCCGGGTCGCTGGCATAACGGGCGCTGTAATACGCTCCCGGGTAGATGGACGGTGCCGAAGCAGCAAATCCCAGCCCCATATTGCCGCACTGGTCCACGGCAATGCTGGGGAAGAATGTAAAAGTCCCGCTGGCGATGTCCTCCCCTCCGGCATCACCCTGGTCTGCCAGGGCGGGCGCGGCCAAGGTGCTGGTATCGACCTGCACCCAGTGAGAGGTCACCTCACCCGGATCGCCACCTGCCCACAACGGATATCTGGAAGGTAGCCCACAGGCTGTCGTCCCGCCACACCGCGTGCAGGGCGCGCCGGTCGTTGGTTTCGACCGTGATGGCGGTGCCGCTCTGCGGCGCATCCCCCAGTGCGGTTGATGAGTCTTCGATATCGCCCATGGATACAAACGCATGCGAAAATGCCGGCGTCCCCAGGGGATTATCGACGCGGATGATACTGAGGAATTCCTGGTTGCCGCCCGCGAAGCCGGTTCGCAACAGCCAGGTGCCCACCCCTGCCGGGGCATTCCCAAAGATATGCGCCGGCTGCGTGGTGGTGGCTGCTAACCCGCCGCCTACTGCTCCGGAGGGGTCATGCACGGTCACCGAGGCTGCCCCGCCGCTGTAGAACGGCTGCTTGGCTACGATCCACAGCAGTGTGCCACGATAGTAGCGGCTGCCAAAGATATCGGCATAGGTGAACATATTGTTGGTGATATAGACTGCCTCCTCGTCGATCGAGAAGCCCGGGTAGTCCGCCCAGGTAGGGTCTCCACTGATGGTTATGTTGGAATTGATGGCATGGTAATACCAGGTACCGTTCGGGTCGCTGTCATCCGAGACTGCCAGCAGGATGCGCGATGAGTCAACCGGGTCGCCCAGCCCGTCATCCTGCCGCTCGAGCGCCACGACCAGGAAGCGCCCGGCGTGCTGGTCGTAGATCGCCTTGGGGTCATACAGCCGGTTGACCGGCACCAGCGGCTCGAAGAAGCTGCCCACATGGGTGGAGCTGTTTCTGCCCAACCGTTGGCTGTTCTGCAGCGTTCCACCCTTGGTAAACCACTGGATAGACGAGTTGACTACAGAGAGCACATGTGCTGGACCAGCCGCGCCGATCGGGTCAGGCGGGATTTGGTAAACACCGGTCAGTGCAGCGTCTACATCGAAATTGAGCGCCTCGAACCGAGCTTCTAAACCGGGTGCTTCCGGCTGCTGCGGGCTTCTAACCGGGTCCACGACAGCAGCCCCGTCAGCATTATCCAGAGGCAGAGTAGCTTCGAGAGAGAAATCCTGCCCCTGGCTGGTATCCACCTTATCCATCTTATCGGCGCCGATGTATGTATCATCACCCGGACCGCCATCCAGAAATTCACCAAATGACCCGGCGAAAAGGATGTCATTCCCGGCCGCTGCGTCCACACTCACGCTGGTCAGGGCAGGGAATTCAGCCGCGTTCATCTTCCGCAGGTCAATAACATCGGCATCACTGCTTCCGGTCACCACCACGCCGAGGATAGAACTGCACGTCGCCGGGCCGTTATCCGGCGGCAGGTCGTTGACCGAGATAGACCCATTCAGACAGGCGATCTCCACCACCTCACCTTCGCTCAGCACCGCAGTAAGCACACTATTGACCACCTGTACGAACAGACCCGCGCGCGCCGGGAGTATGGGCCACAGCAAGCTGATCGCAGCCACAGCCAGCAAACACATGGCTGCTATTTTTCCAAACTTGCTCGCTGTCTTATATATCGTTCGATGACCTTTTACCACCATAACCCACACTCCACGTATGCCTCTTCAATATCCGAGTAAATAGGTAAAATCCACGCAGCTCAAAGGGATACTTGCCTCACCATGCTAGCTGCGCAAGTCCTACATGGATTATATTTTAGAACTGGTCCTTTTTGCCTAACCGTATTGTTAGCCGCTGGCGGTTTACAATATACCTGGTCTGCAGTTCTGCTCACTCGGCTCGATAATCTGGTTTTTTTATTCCGAAATGATATACTTGGCATATTTGGAGGCTTTGTGTCGAATATAAATCTTCAATCCCTTGACTCTGCACTAGCTGAATATGCTCCAATCGGTCGCAGCGCCTTGCTCCCCGCGCTGTATGCCGCACAATCCATCTATGGCTATCTGCCTGAGCCGGTAGCTGCCCGAGTGGGCCAGGTTCTGGGGGTTCCTCTGGCTGACGTATATGGTGTGATCGACTTCTACAGCATGTTCTACCGCCAGCCGGTGGGGGAGACACATATCCTGCTTTGCGGCGACCCGGCCTGCGCTATAGAAGGCTCAGATGTGATCATGCAAGACTTATGCCAGCACCTGGGTATTTCTAACCCAGGTGTCAGCCCGGACGGCAAGGTAAGCCTGGAACGGGCACCCTGCCTGGGGTTATGCGAGCACGCACCGGCGGCTTTGGTAGGAGAAACCCCTCTTGGTCAGATCGACCGCACACAGCCCGAGGCGATCATCCAGGGCACCGGCACTGCACCCTACGCCAGGGTCGGAGGCGATGCGCGCCTGCTGACAGCCAACTGTGATAAAGGACGTCCAACTTCGCTTGAGGAATACCTTGAGGGCAGCGGCTATTCCGGGCTGAAAAAAGCGCTCAGCCAGCCCCCCAAATCGGTGATCGCCGAGGTGAAGGCTTCCGGCCTGGTCGGGCGCGGTGGGGCTGCCTTTCCCACCGGCGTGAAGTGGGAAGGCGCAGCCAATGCAGAGGGGCAGCCCAAGTACGTAGTCTGCAACGCCGACGAATCCGAGCCGGGCACGTTCAAAGACCGGGTGCTCATGGAAGGCGACCCGCACCGGTTGCTGGAGGGCCTGATCATCGCCGCCTACGCGGTCGGCGCCCACCAGGGCTATATCTACGTGCGCGGTGAATATACCTACGCCTATAAAGTTCTTGATTGGGCAGTCCAGGAAGCCCGGCAGGCAGGATTGCTGGGAGAAGACATCCTCGGCAGCGGCTTTGAGTTGCAGATCGAGCTGCGCCGCGGCGCCGGTGCCTATATCTGCGGAGAGGAGACGGCCCTGTTCGAGTCAATCGAAGGCAAGCGCGGCTTCCCGCGTGTCAAACCGCCCTTCCCTACCACCCACGGGTTGTTCTCAAAACCCACCGTGGTCAACAATGTCGAGACTCTATGCAATATCCCCCTCATCATCGAAGAGGGTGCTGAAGCTTACCGCCAGCTTGGCACAGAACGATCCCCGGGCACCAAGCTGTTCTGCGTCTCCGGCGATATTGCCCGTCCCGGTGTCTATGAGGTGCCATTTGGCGCCAGCCTGCGCCATCTGCTGTTCGAGCTGGCAGGAGGCGTGCCTGGCGGGCGGGAGATGCAGGCGATCCTGTTCGGCGGTGCAGCCGGGACATTTGCCAATCCGGATCAGCTTGACGTGCGCCTGACTTTCGAGGACCTGCGCCAGGCCGGGCTGCTGCTAGGCTCCGGCGTGGTGATGGTGTTCGACGAGCGGCGCGATCTGCGTGATACGCTGAAACGGCTGGCGCGCTTCTTCGCCCACGAGTCGTGCGGCAAGTGCTACCCCTGCCAGTTGGGCACCCAGCGCCAGCACGAGATCCTGGAGCGCGTCGCAAACGGTAAGGCTCTCGCCGGGGATACCGAGCGGCTGACCGATGTCGGCTGGACGATGACCGACGCGTCGCTGTGCGGACTGGGTCAGACGGCTGCCACCGCTGTGCTAAGCGCCATCAAATTGTGGCCTGAACTTTTCATCGAAACACAACCCCAGGCGGAGTAGCCACCTTTTCGAACTCTACCCGAAGGACACAGCTATCAACCTTATGGATGAAATTACCCTCACCATCGACGGACAGACCGGTCAAAGTCCCGCGCGGCATCACCATCCTGCAGGCTGCCCGGGAAGCTCGGCATCGATATCCCCACCATCTGCTACCACGAGGCCGACCACCGCCAACGCGCTGTGCCGCACCTGCGTGGTGGAGGTCGACAGGGCGCGCGTGCTGGCGGCTTCCTGCGTTGCGCAGGTAAGCGACGGCATGAAAGTGCTACACCCGCTCCGAGCGCGTCGAGCGCAGCCGGCGCACCATCCTGGAGATGCTCGACATCGGCAGTCGATCTCTCCGAGGCGCCGGAGATCCAGGCGATGCTGGCCGAATACCCGGCCGACCCGGAGCGCTTCCCGGATGCCGAGCGCCGCGAGCCGCCGGTCATCGACGACAACCCGATGTACGTGCGCGATTATGCCAAGTGCGTGCTGTGCTGGCGCTGCGTGCAGGTCTGCGCCGAGGACGCCCAGTACACCTTCGCCATCAATTTCGCCGGGCGCGGCTTCGAGACCCAGATCGCCACCTTCTTCGACCAGCCCATGCCCGAGACCACCTGCGTGTTCTGCGGGCAGTGCGTGGGCGTCTGCCCCACCGGCGCGCTCAAGCCCAAGCGTGAATGGCTGTTCGAGCAGGGGCTGACGCCGGACGAGATCATGGGGGCGACCCGCAGCGAAGCGAAAAAGTAGGTAAGAAGGAGCGCCGGTATGATCACTCCCGACCGCATCGTCTCCACCACCTGCCCCTACTGCGGCGTGGGCTGCAACCTGGAGCTGCACGTCAAGGACGAGTATATCTACAAGGTGACCTCGCCCTTCGACAGCGTGGTCAACCAGGGCAACCTGTGCGTCAAGGGCCGCTTCGGCTACGATTTCATCTACCACCCGACGGCGCGTGACCACCCCGCTGATCCGCGCGCACGCCCCAGGCAGCCGGGGAGCGCACGCAGGCCTTCGATCTGGCCGAGTGGCGCGAGCCAGTTTCCTGGGACGAGGCGCTGGATACGATCGCCGACCGGCTGGTCGAGATCTACCACCGCGATGGTCCCGAGGCGCTGGCGGTCTACTGCTGCGCCAAAGCCACCAACGAGGACAACTACCTGCTGCAGAAGATGTTCCGTGCCCTGTTCCGCACCAACAACATCGACCACTGCACGCGCCTGTGCCACGCCGGGTCGGTGGTGGCGCTGCAGCAGGCGCTCGGCTCCTCGGCGATGAGCAACACCGCCTCCGAGGTGATCCACAGCGACTGTCTTCATCGTCACCGGCTCCAACACCACCGAGAACCACCCGATCATCGCCCTGCAGATGAAAGCCGCGGTCGAAAAATACGGCGCCAAGATGATCGTGGTCGACCCGCGCCGCATGGAGCTGTGTCGATTTCGCCGAGCTGTGGCTGCCGCTCAAGCCGGGCACCAACGTGCCGGTCTTCAGCGCCATGGCGCATGTGATCATCAAGGAAGGGCTGGTAAACCAGCGATTTCATCGAGCCAGCGCACCGAGGGCTACGCTGACTTTGCCGACTCGGTCGAGAAGTTCACCCCTGAGTACGCCGAGATGGTCTCCGGCGTGGACCGCGAGCTGATCGTCCAGGCTGCCCGCATGTACGCCAGTGCCGAGCGCGGCGCGATCTACTGGGGCATGGGCATCTCGCAGCTCTCGCACGGCACCGCCAGCGCCCTGTCGCTGATCCACCTGGCCTTCCTCACCGGTCATATCGGGCGCCAGGGCACCGGGCTGAACCCGCTGCGCGGCCAGAACAACGTGCAGGGCACTTCCGACATGGGCGCCATGCCCTACCACTACCCCGGCTACATGCTGGTGGACGACCCGCAGAACGCCGGCCACTGGGAAGCGGCCTGGAATATCGAGCCCGGCGGGCTGAACCAGAAGCGCGGGTCTGACCACCACCGAGATCCTGTCGCAACGCCCACCCGGGCGGGGTGCGCTGCGCTGTACATCATGGGCGAGAACCCGATGATGACCGAGCCCAACCTGAACCAGACCCGCCAGCACATGCAGCAGCTCGAGTTCCTGGTCGCCCAGGATCTGTTCATCAACGAGTTCGGCGCCTTCGCCGACGTCTTCCTGCCGGCCACATCCTGGGCCGAGAAAGAGGGCACCTTCACCAACACCGACCGGCGCGTGCAGCGCGTGCGCCAGGCGTCGCCGCCGCGCGGCCAGGCACGCCCCGACTGGCAGATCATCTGCGACCTGGCAAAGCGCATCGAAGCCCGCCTGGGCCGTCCGGATTCGGCCGACTGGGATTACAGCCACCCGGCCGAGATCCTGGCGGAGATCGGCGGGTGCCGTCCCGGAATACGCCGGGGTCAAGTACGAGCGCATCGAAAAGGTCGGCCTGCAAGTGCCGGTGTGGGACGAGGAGCACCCCGGCACGCCCTTCCTGTTCGGCGAGAGCTTCCCCAGCGGCAGGGGCAAGTTCCACCCGCTGGAGTACGTGCCCGGTGGTCGAGCTGCCGGACGACGAATACCCGTTCATCCTGACTACCGGGCGCGTGCTGGAGCACTGGCACGGCGGCACCATGACGCGCCATTCCAAGCTGGACGAGCTTTACCCCGAGGCGCGGGTGGAGATCAGCCCGGCGGACGCCGCACTAGCTGGGCATCGCAAACGGTCAGGCGGTGCGCGTGTCCTCCCGCCGGGGCAGTATCGTGCTGCGGGCCGACCGTCACAGACAAAACCAACCGCGGTGTGGTCTTCATCCCCTTCCATTTCGCCGAGGCGGCCGCCAACCTGCTGACCATCGACGCCCTCGACCCGCAGGCACTAGATCCCCGAGTACAAAGCCTGCGCGGTCAAGATCGAGGCCGCCGGCGAGGACGAGCTGGCCCACCCCGAAGTGAACCTATCTCGCGGAAGGTATTGATCATCAGCCGTCGACCCGTAAGGTCGCCGCGGTCAGCAGCGCGATCTAGATAAAATGACAGAACAGGACGTCATCGCAATGACGTCCACAGCGCCAGAATGCACTTCCGGATGAACCTGCACGTTTCGTAGAGACGCCCCGGCGGGGCGTCTCTACGGCCTGAGGACCCGTCATTCCGAGGAGCGCACGTTCCGCTCTTAGGAACGCAGCGACGAACCAATCCCACCCACTCCCCATGACAGCGAAAATCAACCCCACCGACATCTTCACTCAGGAAACAATAGACCTCGGGCCCCTGATCCAGCACCTGGAAGAACTTGGCGCTTGCTCCACCCCCCTGCTGAGGGAAGACTTCCGCCTGATGCTTCTGAAAGAGGCCAATGGATACAGCTACCAGCCCGAAGATGAAGTGGTCAGCAGCGGGGAGCGCACCGTGCGCCAGCAGATGGGCACCATCGAGAGCTTCCCGGATGGCAGCCGCTATCTCCTTCTAAGCGACGCCTTCCAGGAACTGATCGACCGCTCGCTGTCCGCCATGCCGGTCTACCCCTTCCAGAGCACCCTGACATTCAATTCGCTGTCCTTACAGAAATACGAGCCCGGCTCCATCGGCATCACCCCGCACCTGGATTCGCTGCGCTATATCAACCTGATCTGCCTGTTTGTGATCGGCGGGCAGGGGCGCTTCTTCGTTTGCGCTGACCGTGCGGGCAACGGTTCCGTCGAGATCGACGCCCTCCCCGGGGCACTGATCCTGATGCGCGCCCCGGGCTTCATGGGCTCACAGGCGCGGCCCTTCCATTACTTAAAGGACATCCCCGAGACGCGCTATAGTTTCGGTCTGAGGCAAAGGAGGGCAACAGCAGACCGCTGACAGCTGACGCTCCCCCCTTCTTCTCCTAAATTTGGGAGAAGAAGGGGTCGGGGGATGATGAGGGCACCCCAAAATATGACAAATATCACATATCTTGTGGTATTTTTTACACAATTGACAAGCGCTATTGCCTTTGCTACAATAATCACAAGACAATACACAACACGCCCTCGGGCCCATATCGTCGTACAACGCCTACCCCGCAACCCTGTAACCCAGGGCCTTGTTGACCAGGGGTGCCACTGCCTACGAACATCGCCGCCACCGCCCTTACTGCATGGAGCAGGGAGGGCGGTTTGTGCATTTTATCGGAGCAGTGATGGTGCATTCATCCAACTTGCCCAATCTTCAGCCCAAGCCTGCCGCAGCCATGGTGGTCGGCGGCGGGATTGGGGGGATGCGCGCCGCTCTGGACCTGGCCGACGCCGGGCTGAAGGTCTACCTGGTCGAGCACACCCCCTGCCTGGGCGGGCGCGTGGCCCAGCTCGGCTTTATGTTCCCCCAGCACGACTGCGTGCTGTGCCGCGGCACACCCGACCACGGCTACGGCTGCACCCGCCCTTCCATCTCTCCCGCATATATCCAGCAGAACCAGCACCCCAATATCGAGATCCTGACCAACACCCACGTGGTGGATGTCGCCGGTCAGGCGGGCGACTTTACCGTCTCCCTGCGCCAGGAACCGCGCTACGTGGACCCGCAGCGCTGCATCAACTGCGGCTACTGCACCGAGGTCTGCCCGGTCGAGCTGCCGGACAGCTACCAGCAGGGCATGACAATGCGCAAGGCAGCCTACAAAGTTGCCGCCCGCGCCGCGCCGGATGCATATGTGATCGACAAAGGGCCGTACTGCGACGACTGCGGCAAATGCGCCCGCATCTGCCCCACCCACGCCATCGACCTGGAGGAACAGCCGCGCCTGCTGTCTCGATCGCGGTGGGCGCCATCATCCTGGCGCTGGGCTTCCAGACCTACGACCCGAGCCGAGCTCGGCGAGCTGGGCTACGGGCGCTATCCCGAACGTGCTCAGCGCCATGCAGTACGAGCGCCTTGCCAGCCGCTCCGGGCCGACCGAAGGGATCGTGCTGCGCCCTTCGGACCAACAGCAGACCCCGCTCCATCGCCTGGCTGCAGTGCATCGGCTCACGCGACCAGCAGAACACCTACTGCTCGTCGATCTGCTGCATGTACGCCACCAAGGAAGCCATCCTCGCCAAGCAGCGCCTGGGTGAAGAGGTGGACTGCAGCGTCTTCATCATGGACGAGCGCGCCTTCAACAAGGAATACAGCACCTACTTCGAACGGGCACGCCAGCAACCACGGCATCCATTACCAGCGCTGCCGGGTTTCAGCGATCAGCGAGGACCCGCAAACTCACAACCTGATCCTGCACTACGCCGGCCCGGACGGGCAGCCCCACCAGGAACAGTTCGACATGGTGGTGCTGGCGACCGGGCTGCAGCCGCCCGACTCAGCCGCGACACTTCACCCAGATGCTCGACATCGAGCTGAACGAGTACGGCTTCTGCAAGACCGATAAGTTCACCCCGCTGCAGACCATCGCACTCCGGGGTATTCGTGTGCGGCGCATTCTCCTCGCCCAAGGAGATCGCCGAGACCATCCTCGATGCCAGCGGGGCTGCAGCCGAGGTGATGCGCTTGCTGAACGAGCGTCTGAACACCTACCCATACAGCCGCGAATGGCCCTTCCTCTCCTCCAACGACCTGCCGCCGGAGCGGGATGTGAGCGCACAGTCGCCCAGGGTGGGCGTGTTCGCCTGCACCTGCGGTGGAACGATGGGCGAAGTGCTGGATGTCCCCGAGCTTGCTCGCCAGGCCGCAGGCTGGCCGGGTGTGGTACATTCCGAAGTCATCGAGTTCGCCTGCTTCCCCGAGACATTGGACCACATCCAGGACCGCATCCACGAGCATGACCTGAACCGGGTGGTGGTGGCAGCCTGCAGCAACCGCACCCACGAGTCGCTCTTCCAGCGCACGATCCGCCAGGCGGGTCTGAACCCCTACCTGCTGGAACTGGTCAACCTGCAGAGCCAGTGCAGCCGGCCGCACCGCTGGCAGCCGGAACTGGCCAACCGCAAAGCGGCCGAGATGCTGCGCATGGCAGTCGGGCGGGTGCTGGTCGCCGAGCCGGTTCACAAGAAACCCCACCGCTGCCGCCCCTCCGCGCTTGATCATCGGCGGCGGCGTGGCTGGGATGACCGCCGCGCTGGCCATCGCCGACAGCGGCTACGACGTCCACCTGGTCGAGCGCACCGAGATGCTGGGCGGCAACCTGCTGAACCTGTATTACGTCGCCGAGGGCTACAACCCGCAGCCGCCTGGGACGCGACCTGATCAACCGCGTGCGCGCCCACCCGCGCATCCAGGCGCTGACCCGCACCGAGCTGCTGCGCCACCAGGGGCACGTCGGCTTCTTCCAGACCGAGCTGCGCACCACACGACCCGATGGCACCTGCGAGACGTTCAGCCTCGAGCATGGCGTCACCATCGTCGCCACCGGCGGTCGCGAGACCCACGAACACCGCTGGCTGGCACATCCCACAGGTGATCACCCAGCGCGAGCTGGAAGAAAAGATCATCCACCAGCCCGGAAGAGATCGCCGCCCTGCAAGATGTGGTCATGATCCAGTGCGTGCACCCGGAAGGCGACGCAGGATTACTGCTCGCGGGTGTGCTGCACCAACACGATGAAGAATGCCATCCGCCTCAAGCTGTTCAACCCCGGCTGCAAGGTCACCGTGCTGTACAAGAATATCGTCACCTACGGCTTCCGGGAGGAATACTACACCGAGGCGCGCCGGCTGGGGGTGATCTTCATCCGCTACACTGACGACGCACCCGCCGGATATCTTCGACCAGACTGGACGACCGCATGCGAGTGCGGGTGCGCGACCTGTCCCTTGACCGCTGGCTGGAGCTGCCAGCCGACCTGGTCCCGCTGAGCATGTCGATCGCCCCAGCGAAGGCACCAGCGACTTGGCCCAGATGCTGCGCGTGCCGCTCTCCAGCGAGGGATTCTTCACAGAAGCGCAGATGAAGCTGCGCCCGATGGATTTCATGCGCGAGGGCATCTTCCTGGCCGGCATGGCTCACTATCCCAAAGTTCATCGAGGAGAGCATCAGCCACGCCCTGGCTGCCGCCGCCCGCGCCCTCACCCTGCTCTCGCCAGGAGATCGCTGTACCTGGGCGGGGTGGTCGCCGAGGTCGATCCCGACAAATGTGTCGGCTGCCTGACCTGCACGCGCACCTGCCCGTTCGCCATTCCGCAGGTCATCCAGCAGGAAGGCCGGCTTGGTGTTGGCGGCCTGGGCGGCGCCGCCTTCATCGACCCGGCCCAATGCCAGGGCTGCGGCACCTGCACCGGCGAGTGCCCGGCCAACGCCATCCAGCTGGTCAACTACACCGACGAGCAGATCATGCTCAGCCGAGATCGGCGGGCTGGGCGCACTGGCAGGTTCAGGCTGGCAATAATAGCACCTGATGCAGTAGAGGCTAGGAATAACATCTATGACCAACAGAGACCGATACAACCTTCGAGCCGGAGATCACCGCATTCTACTGCATCTACTGCGGCTATATGGCTGCCGATACCGCCGGCGCGCTGCACATCCAGTACCCGGCCAATGTCAAATTCGTGCGCCTGCCCTGCACCGGCAAGACCGATATCCGCTACCTGCTGGAAGCTTTCGAACAGGGCGCCGATGGCGTTATATCGGTTGCCTGCCCGATCGGCAACTGCCACCACGTGCGCGGCAACGAGCGCGGCCTGGCCCGCCTGGAACGCGCCAAGGAAATTCTGGATGAGATCGGTCTGGGCGGCGAGCGGCTGGATATGTTCTTCATGTCCGGCAGCCAGGGGCACACCTTCGCCATGGCTGCCCAGACCATGACCGAACGCATTCGCAAGCTGGGACCCAACCCGCTGCGAATCGGGCAACGGGGCGCACACCCAGGCAGCGCAATCTGGGGATGCCGAGGACGGAAGATCAAGCGATTCCGCGGCCGGCGAGGCTGAAATGCCGAGTCGTGATTAGGTGATTGGCTGATCGTGAGCCAGATGTCAGGAGCTTCATCAGAGATATGAACATCCCGCCAGAGAGAGTGAGGCACAGGTGTACCCGCTGCTCGATGACCAAGTCCGGCAGCAGGGTTCACCGGCGCAGTCATGGTCGTCGGCGGCGGCATCGCCGGCATGCAGGCTTCCCTCGATCTGGCCGACCAGGGCTTCAAAGTCTACCTGGTCGAAACCAAGTCCGCCATCGGCGGCAAGATGGCGCAGCTGGACAAGACCTTCCCCACCAACGACTGCGCCATGTGCACCATCTCCCCCAAGCTGGTGGAAACCGGCCGCCACCCCAACATCGAGATCATGACCAACACCGAGGTCGCTCGGTGCGACGGCCAGGCGGGGAATTTCACCGTCACGGTGCATCACGCACCCGCGCTATATCGATACCAGACAAATGCATCGCCTGCGGCGACTGCGCCGAGGTCTGCCCGGTCATCATCCCCGACAATTTCAACGAGGATCTGTCCCAGCGCCGGGCGATCTACAAACTCTACCCACAGGCTGTCCCCAATGCCTTCGCCATCGAAAAGCGCGGCATCGCCCCCTGCCGGGACGCCTGTCCCGCCGGGCAGCGCGCCCAGGGCTATATCGCCCTGATCCGCGAAGGGCGCTGGGATGATGCCCTGCGGGTGATCAAGATGGACAATCCCTTCCCCGGCATCTGCGGGCGCATCTGCAACCACCGCTGCGAAGACGCCTGCAACCGCGGGCTGGTCGACGAGCCGATCAATATCCGGGCGCTGAAGCGCTTTGTGACCGATAAGGTCTACGCCGAGCCGCGCCAGCCGGTCGAGCCCGCCGCCGCTGCTGCACGACCAGCGGGTGGCCATCATCGGCGCTGGACCCTGCGGTCTGACCGCCGCCCAGGATCTCGTGCACTGGCCGGCTATCGGGTGACCGTCTTCGAAGCCATGCCGGTGCGGGCGGCATGCTGCGCCTGGGCGTGCCGGAGTACCGCCTGCCCGACCGAGATCATCGAGCGCGAAGTGCAGGATATCGTCGACCTGGGCGTCGACCTGCGTCTCAACCACCGCGTCGACGACCTGGACGATCTGTTCGAGCAGGGCTACAACGCGGTGCTGATCGCGGTCGGCGCGCACGAAGGCATCCGCCTGCCCATCCCCGGCGCCGACCTGGATGGCGTGCTGATCAACACCCATTTCCTGCGCGATGTGCGCCTGGGCAAATATGCACGAACCCGAGGCGCGAACAGCTCAGGATACGGCAAGCTGCCCGCAACTGGGCAAGCGCGTGCTGGTGCTGGGCGGCGGGAACGTGGCCATCGACTGCGCCCGCACCGCCGTCCGGTTGGGCTGCGAGGTGCAGCTGGCCTGCCTGGAGAGCCGCGAGAGCATGCCTGCTCACGCCTGGGAAGTCGAGGCCGCCGAGGCCGAAGGCGTCCGCGTTCACCCCGGCCGCTCTTTCGAGCGCATCCTGGATGACGGGAACGGCCATGTGCGCCGGCGTGGAGTGCCAGCAGGTATCCTCCTTCACCTTCGACGAGCGCGGCCGCCTGCATCGTCGAAAAGACCCCTGGCACCCAACACACGCTCCCCTGCGATACGGTCATCTTCTCGGTCGGGCAGCGCGCCGGTCTGGCTTTCATCCCCGATGATGCCGGCGTCGGCCTGACCGACCAGCAGACCATCGCCATCAATCCCAATACCCTGGCAGCCACTCGTCCGGGCGTATTCGCCGCCGGCGACTAGCATCTCCGGCACCGCATTCGTGATCGAAGCTGTCGACAGCGGCCACACCGCCGCCCAATCGATCATCCGCTACCTGCAAGGCGAGCCGCTGGAGCCGCCCCCAGACCCGAGCTTCCGGTGGTACGCTTCTCCCAGCAGGAGATCGAAGATAAGCTGGCACATGGCGAGATCCATCGCCAGACGACGCGTGCCGCTGCCAGAACTGCCGGTCGAGCAGCGCATGGATAATTTCGTCGAGGTCGAAGGCGGCTACGACGATGACAGCGCCCAGGCTGAAGCCGCCCGCTGCCTGGCGTGCGGCATCTGCTCGGAGTGCATGAGCTGTGTCTTCGCCTGCGGGGTCAACGCCATCGACCATGAAATGGTCGCTGTGTCCGAGCAGGTGCAGGTCGGCGCCGTCATCCTCGCGCCCGGCTACCAGATCTACAACGCCCAGCTCTCCGAAGAGTACGGTCTGGGACGCTATCCGAACGTGGTCACAGCCCTGCAGTACGAGCGCATGCTCTCCGCCAGCGGCCCCACCAGAGGCCACGTCAAGCGCCCCTCCGATGGAGCAGTCCCAAAACGGATCGCCTTCCTGCAGTGCGTCGGCAGCCGCGACCAGAGCCACGATTACTGCTCCTCGGTGTGCTGCATGTACGCCGCCAAAGAAGCCATCATGACCATGGAGCACGCCCGGGCAGAGGCACGCCAGGGAAATGGGCGACGGCGATGTGTCCTGCCAGGTCTTCTTCATGGACACGCGCGCCTACAGCAAAGGCTACGAAGAATATTACCGCCGCGCCGAGAGTAAATACGGCGTGAAATACACTCGCTGCCGGCTGAGCGATGTCAAAGAAGACCCGCAGACCGGCAACCTGAGCGTGCGCTACAACGCCCCCTACGAAGGTAGTCAGCAGGTCATCGAGCAGGAGTTCGACCTGGTCGTGCTCTCCGTCGGCATGGAGATCTCCGAGTCGGTCAAAGACCTTGGACAGCAGCCTGGGCATCGAGCTGGACGCGTACGGATTCTGCCACACCACCCTGTTCGACCCGCTGCAAACCAGCCGGGACGGGCATCTATGTCGCCGGGCCATTCCGCGAGCCCAAAGACATCCCCGAGACGGTCATCGAAGCCAGCGGCGCCGCCGCCAGCGCGGCACGCCTGCTGGCGCCTGCCCGCTACACCCTGGCACAGTCGCAGGAATACCCCCCGGAACGAGATATCAGCGATGAGGAGCCGCGCATCGGGGTGTTCGTCTGCCACTGCGGCAGCAATATCGGCGGTTACCTGGACGTGCCGCAGTGTGGCCGAGTACGCCCGCACGCTGCCCGGTGTAGTCCATGCCGAGGACAACCTGTACACCTGCTCCCAGGACACCATCGCCCACATCATCGAACAGGTCAAGGAGCTGGACCTGAACCGGGTGGTGGTCGCCTCCTGCACGCCGCTCACCCACGAACCGCTCTTCCAGGATGCCATCCGCCAGGCCGGGATCAACCCGCACCTGTTCGAGATGGCGAACATCCGCAACCAGTGTTCGTGGGTGCACTCCAACGACTGGGAGGGCGCCACGCTCAAAGCTAAGTCCCTGGTGCGCATGGCTGTCGCCCGGGCTGCCAAACTGGAGCCGCTCAAGGTCGCCAGTGTAGCGGTCAACAATACTGCCCTGATCATCGGCGGCGGCGCAGCCGGGATGACCGCTGCTCTGGCCCTGGCCGACCAGGGCTTCCCGGTGCACCTGGTGGAGCGGCAGGAGAGCCTGGGCGGCAATCTGCGCCACCTGCGCTATTTCTTGCCCGGGAGCAATGGAGACCAGGCCGCCACGCCGCAGGAATACCTGGCTGAGATCATCAGCCAGGGTGGATGAGCACCCTCTCGATCACGGTACACCTGAAGAGCGAGCTGGTCGAGACGGACGGTTTCAAGGGCAATTTCACCTCCACACTTAAACAGTGACGGGCAATCTCTCCAGGTGCAGCACGGCGTGATCATCGTCGCCACCGGCGGTGAGGAATACAAAGGCGATGAATACGGTTACGGGCAGGACCCGCAGGGTCCTGACACAGCTCGAGTTCGAGAAGCTGCTCGGCGATCGGTCGCCGGTTGATCTCACCGCGCAGAGCGATCTCCCGAATTCAGTGACAATGATCCAGTGCGTCGGACCGGCGGAGAAATACTGCAGCCGCATGTGCTGCACGACCGCCCTCAAGAACGCCATAAAGCTAAAGGAGCTGAATCCCCGGGCCGAGGTGACCATCCTCTACCGCGATATCCGCACCTATGGCTTCAAAGAGAAGCTTTACACTCAGGCGCGCCGCGCAGGTGTGCGCTTCATCCATTACGATTTCGACCGCAAACCACAGGTGGAGTTCATCCGGGATAGCGGGGCAGGGTCAAGTGCATCATTGAGCTCTGAGATCGCCATACGCATCTGGGAGCCGCTGCTCGAGAGAGAGCTGCTCCTGAAACCCGACCTGCTCGTCCTGAGCACCCCGGTGGTCCCGGCCGATGGCACTCGCGAGCTGGCCTCGCCGGCTCAAGCTCTCGGTCGATATGGATGGCTTCTTCCTGGAGGCGCACGTCAAGCTGCGCCCGGTCGATTTCGCCGCCGATGGCATCTTTATGGCCGGCATGGCGCACTATCCCAAGTTCCTGGATGAAAGCATCGCCCAGGCGCTGGCAGCCGCCTCGCGCGCCGCCGGCATCCTCTCGCAGAAGACCATGCTGACCAACGCCCGCGTGGCGGTGGTGGACCCGCTGCAAGTGTGTCGGCTGCCTGACCTGCGTGCGCATCTGTCCTTACGATGTGCCGCTGGTGAGCATATGAGACGGCTGGCGTTGGAGCGATTCTGGGCGCAGCCTATATCGAGCCAGCCGTCTGTCACGGCTGCGGCAGCTGCGCCTCGGAATGCCCGGCCCAGGCTATCCAGTTGATGCACTACACCGACGCGCAGATCCTGACCAAGCTAGATTCACTGTTCGTTAGCCAGGCAGATAGCTCGGGCTTCATCCCCCTGGATAGCGTGCAGGTCAATGCGGAGGAGTGACTATGACCTCGGATCCCATACTGGATAGCTTCACCCCCGAGATCGTCGCCTTTTGCTGCCACTACTGCGCTTATGCGGCAGCCGACCTGGCGGGGTCCATGCGCCTGGACTATCCCACCTCGATCAAAGTGGTCGAGCTGCCTTGCTCCGGCAAGCTGGATGTCTTATACGTGCTGCGCGCCTTCGAGGACGGTGCCGACGGCGTGATGGTAGCGGGTTGACTGGAGGGCGACTGTCATTACCTGGAAGGTAATCTCAACGCCCGCAGGCGAGTGGAATATGCAAGGACTTTATTGGAAGCAATTGGGCTGGAAGGGCAGCGCATCCAGATGATCAACCTCTCATCGGCCATGGGCGGGCAGTTTGCAGCTTCCGCACAGGAGATATCCGAGCAGATCGCTCAAATAGGGAAAAACCCTTTAGGAAAAAACAATGCTACCTGAGCAGATAAAAAACTTTCGCGATATCGTTACCCTAAAAGACGGGGTCAGTGTATTGTTGCGATCGATGACGACAGAGGATAAACAGCGATTGGTCGATCTCTTCGCTCCTATCAGCGATGAAGACCTGCGTTATCTGCGCGACAATGTGCGCGACCCAACAGTAGTAGAGAGCTGGTTCGATGATCTGGATTACAACCGGGTTCTGCCCCTGATCGCGCTGGTCAAGGATCAGGTGGTCGGTCAGGCGACGCTTCACTTTCGCAGCGGTCCGGAACGCCATATTGGGGAGGTGCGAATATTTCTGGCAAAAAACTTCCGGCGGCGCGGCCTGGGTACACGCATACTGAATACGCTGATCGACCTTACCCGCCGCCAGGACCTGGACATCCTGCTGGCAGAGGTAGTCGCCGACCAATCAAAGGTGATCAAAGCATTCCAGAACTTGGGTTTCGAGCTACGCTGCACGTTTGATGATTATTTCATGCTGCCCGATGGGGATACACGTGATGTCGCGGTGCTGTTCCTAAGATTACGGCCGAAGATGGACGAATTCTAAACGGCATTATTTGGAGGTACAAACTATGATCGTTGCCGAACAAAAACCCCTGAGCGAACTGAAAACGCTGATCGACAGCGCAGAGAATGTGCTGGTCGTCGGCTGCGGCACCTGCGTCACGGTCTGCTTCGCCGGCGGCTCACGCGAAGCCGCCATCACCGCCTCCTCGCTGCGCATGTCATCCAAGCTGGACGGCGAACAACAAGCAGGTCACCGACGTGACCGTGCAGCGCCAGTGCGAGTGGGAATACCTGGACCAGATCGCCGAGCAGGTCGAGGATGCGGATATCGTGCTCTCGCTGGGCTGCGGGATCGGCGTGCAGGCCATCGCCGAACACTTCCCCGAGACCTGGGTGGTGCCGGGGCTGAACACCACCTTCCTGGGACTGCCGACCGAGCAGGGTGTCTGGGCGGAGCGCTGCGCCGCCTGCGGCGACTGCGTCCTGGGTCTGACCGGCGGCATCTGCCCGATCGCCCGCTGCTCCAAATCGCTGCTCAACGGTCCTTGCGGCGGGTCGGAGGCCGGGCACTGCGAGATCAACCCCGAGGTCGCCTGCGCCTGGCAGTTGATCTATGACCGCCTGAGCAGCAAGGATAAACTGCATGTCCTGCTGGACCTGCAGCCGCCCAAGAACTGGCGCACATCCCGCGACGGCGGGCCGCGCAAGATCGTGCGCGAGGACCTGCGCCTGCTGCCGGAGGAGGAATAAGCCATGGCGACGATCACAACTGAGCATATCGGTGAACAGCACGAATGGCTATCTGGCCGGCTCCAACCTGGAGCGGGTGCTGCGCGCCGGTCATTTCGCCGTCACCGGCGAGCTTGGCCCGCCGCAGAGCGCCGATGGCGACGTGATCCGCGAGAAAGCCGCCCTGCTGAAAGGCTACTGGTCGACGCGGTCAACATCACCGACAACCAGACCGCCATCGTGCGCATGTCCAGCATCGGCGCCGGGGCCATCGTCGTCCAGGAAGGGCTGGAACCGGTCATCCAGATGACCTGCCGCGACCGCAACCGCCTGGCGATCCAGAGCGACCTGCTGGGCGCCTACGCGCTGGGGATGCGCAACCTGCTCTGCCTGACCGGCGATCACCAGACCTTCGGCAACCACCCCAATTCGCAAGAATGTCTTCGATATCGACTCGATCCAGCTGGTCAAAATGGTGACGGACATGCGCGACGAGCGCATCTTCCAATGCGGCGATGCATTCAAGGGACAGGAGCCGCGCTTCTTCATCGGCGCGGCCGCCGCGCCCTTCGCCGACCCGATCGATTTCCGACCCTATCGGCTGGCGAAAAAGGTCAAGGCCGGCGCCGAATTTCATCCAGACCCAGCTGGTCTACGACATACCAGCCTTCGCAGACTACATGGAGAAAGTGCGCGAGCTCGGGCTGCACGAGCAGACCTACATCCTGGCTGGTGTTGGTCCGCTGAAGAGTCCCGGCATGGCGCGCTATATGAAGAACAGCGTGCCCGGCATCCTGGTGCCCGACGAATTGATCGAGCGCATGGACGCCGCCGGCGCGCCCTGGGCCGGCAAGAGCAAGGATGAGCTGACCAAGGAAGATAAGAAAGCCCGCTCCACCGCCTGGAAGGAGGAGGGCATCCAGATCTGCATCGAGCTGATCCAGCAACTGCGCAAGATCGAGGGCGTAGCCGGCGTGCATATCATGGCGATCGAGTGGGAAGAAGCGGTCAAACCGATCGTCGAAGGCGCCGGGCTGTACCCACGCCCGGTGGTTGCCGGCAGGCGGCGAAGCGCTGCCCATCATAGGAGGCGGTCATGAGCGATAGCCCACAGCAGCGATAGCACAAGCCTATGACCATCAACCCCGACCTGGCCCAGCGCATCCAGGAGGAGCTGGGAGAGAACGTTTACCTGTGCTACCAGTGCGTCAAGTGCACCAGCGGCTGCCCGGTGGGCGAGTTCTTCGACTGGCAGCCCAACCAGATCATGCGCGCCCTGCAGCTCGGGCAGGAAGATATCGCCCTGGAATCGCAGACCCCCTGGTTGTGCGCCTCCTGCCAGACCTGCACCACGCGCTGCCCCCAGGGCCTGGATATCACCGCCATCATGGAATTCCTGACCCGCGAGGCGCTGGAGCGGGCATCAAACCCCAGGTCCCCGAGGTCAAGATCTTCAACGACGCCTTTCATGCGCGAGGTACGATCTGTGGGGCGCGCCTACGAGCTGGGCTGATGGCCGAGATGAAGCTGCGCAACCCGCGGACCTGTTCGAGCGACCTGGACCTGTGTCATCAAGATGCTGCGCAAGAACGAAGGTGCGCTTTCCTGCCCAGCACCGGCGCGCCCGCCGCGCAAGGTCAAACCCGTCCCCGGCGCGCCAACGCCGTGGCCTATTATCCCGGCTGCTCGCTGCACTCCACCGCCACCGAGTTCAACCACTCCGCCAAGGCAGTCTGCGAGGCGCTGGATCTGGACCTGATCGAGCCGAAGGGCTGGGTGTGCTGCGGCAGCAGCGCCGCCCACCGCGCCGACCCGGAAGCCGCACTGCGCCTGCCGATGGAGAACCTGGCGCTGATCGAACAGAGCGGCTTCAACGAAGTGACCATGCCCTGCGCGGCCTGTTTCAACCGCCACAAGAGCCGCCCAGTACGAGATCCGCCACGATGAGCGACCACCGGCAGTGGGTAGACCAGGAGATCGACTACGACTACCAGGATGGGGTCCAGGTCAGCACCCTGGTGCCAGACGATCCTGCAAGCACGTCGGCTCGGAGCAGGTAGCCAGCCAAGGTGCAAAAACCGCTGAAAGGCCTGCGGGTGGTGTGCTATTACGGCTGCCTGCTGACCCGCCCGCCGGAGGTGACCGAGGCCGAGACACCCCGAGAATCCCACCGATATGGACGAGCTGATGGCGGCCCTGGGCGCCGAGGTGCTGGATTGGTCGTACAAGACCACCTGCTGCGGCGCTGCCCATTCGCTCACCCGCCCGGATATCGTGCTCAAGCTGAGCGGCAATCTGATCCAGCACGCCCGCGAGGCCGGCGCCGATGTGATCGCGGTGGCCTGCCCGCTGTGCCATACCAACCTGGACGCACGCCAGTTCCAGATGGAAGCTGGACGAGCCATGCCGGTGCTGTACTTCACCCAGTTGATGGCGCTGGCGCTGGGTCTGCCGGACAAAGCAGCCGCGCTGCAGAAGAACCTGGTCGACCCACGACCGCTTATGCGCAGCAAAGGGTTTATGTAAGAGATTTAGCGGATGATTTGCAATCGGCGAATTACCATTGGACCATCGTGAATTTTCGCAGCTTGCGGGTTTTGCAAGCCGAAATACATCGCCGCCTCCACCAACTACAACAATCGGGGAGGGCACCTATGGTTCCAACCAACACCATCGACCGCACTGTTGACCCGGTAGAAGTGCTCCGGGAGGCGATCGAGTGCGCCTGGGGGGCGATCTGCCAGAGCTACGACCTCTCGGCCTGCCTGCCGGATATGCCGACGCTGTTCGCGCGGGTTGACCTCTCCCATCCCAATCAGGCGGCGGAAGCAGTCGTCGTTGTCATGCTGCAGGAAGCGATCGAGTTGGTGGGGCGCTTTTCGCCCTGGTACAAACAGCCGGCGCGCGCCTTCGGGTTGACCTCCACCCGCGACCTGCGCACCCGGCAGATGAAGTGGATGCTGGCGCCCGAGGCGGTCCAGCGCTGGCAGCCGATCCTGGCGCCGCTGGCCAATGCCATCCGCAAGTACCGGGGCCTGATCCGCGCCATGGTGCTGGTGGATGACCTGATGGCCGATATTGAGTCAGACCCCTGCATCATCGCCAGATGCCAGTGCGCCCCGCCCCACACCATCCAGATCCGTAAATCCGTGCTGGTAAAAGCCGAGATCTTGTGCGAGAGGTGCTTGCAGCCTTATATTTAATGCCGCACAAACGCTGCGCATTTCAACAAAAGTGGGGTATGAGCCAGGAGGGTAGAGAGGGGTCGATAATCCAAGGTGTGGGAAGTACCTTATACCACTTTTGCCATCCTTCATACGCGAGCGGATAAACACTTCGCCGATCGTCTTGGTGCATCCATCCTGGCTGGCATTTTCGAAGCTGATGTCACACAGTGGGAATATCAGTATGATATTTCGCTCGTCCAGCAGATCAACAATATCCTGGAAGAGTCAGATATTCTCATGTTGGTTAGCAACCAGGCTTTGGTTAAGTCGTGGTGGCTGCGCAGAGAGTTAAGCTTAGAACAGAGAAAGAAAATAACTCAGTACAAGTATAGTTCCGTCTTCGTGGCGGCTCATAATTGCGATTACCCAATCGAATTGTGGACATTTGAAGGAGCACATTTTTCTGATCCGGAAGACGATTTCAGACGCGGCTGTTCCACGCTGTACGATAATCTACAAAAACAAATGATCTTCGAGTCCATAATGGTCCCGATTCCGGCGGGCGAATTTATCATGGGCAGCGACCCTGAAGCCGATATGCTCGCCAAGGATGCTGAGCTTCCCCAACACAGACTACATCTACCAGCTTACTGCATAAGCAAACACCCGATCACCGTCCAGGAATTCCGAGCTTTCGCCCTGGACACAGACCGGAAGGACCAGCTCAGGCAGCTCCCAAAACACAAGTACAACCACCCTGTCGTCGCGGTGAACTACTTTGACGCCAGGGATTACTGCCGGTGGCTGACTGAGAATACCGGCAGGTTCTACCGTTTGCCCACTGAAGCCGAGTGGGAGAAAGCTGCCCGCGGCACGGATGGTCGCATCTTCCCCTGGGGAAATGAGTGGGAACAGGCAATCTGCAATACTCGTGAATACGACTTGGGGACAACACTCCCGGTAGGTCACTTCTCACCAAGAGCGGACAGCCCTTACGGTGTCTCGGAAATGGCAGGCGGAGTGCTGGAGTGGACGAGTTCGCTGTGGAGTACCGATGATAAATTCCTCGATCCGCAGTTCGGATATCCATATAGTCCGACAGATGGACGCGAAGCAAGTGAAATTCATAATTACAACTGGCTCGTTATGCGCAGCGGCTACTTCAAAGTAGGGTACCAGTCGGCACGCTGCGCCCACCGCTGGAGATACCTGGCGAAGACACGTAAATGGAGCGCTGGATTCCGGGTAGTGGCCCCGGGTCCAGGATAATTGGACTTGGGGATTATCTAAAATCTTTCAACACGGTTCGCGCAGCGTGGTAGCCGCACATCCCATGCACGCCGCCGCCAGGTGGCGTTGACGAAGAACAGATATACAGCCCTTTGACCGGCGTGCGGTAGGGCACCAGCCGCAGGCTCGGGCGGGTGAAAAACTGCCAGATATCCTGCACACCGGCGTTGATATCTCCCCCCACATAGTTCGGATTATAGCTCTCCCATTCGGACGCCAGGCGTATGTGCCGCATCAGCACGCACTCCCGGAAGCCCGGTGCGAAGCGCTCGATCTGCGCCTCGATCTGAGCGGTCATGTCCACGGTTGAGCCGTTCGGCACGTGGCAGTATGCCCAGGCGGTATGTTTTCCCTGCGGAGCACGTGAGGGGTCGAACGGCGACTGCTGGGCCAGGATTATGAACGGTCTCTCAGGGTGCTCTCCCTGCCAGACAGCTCGCTCGGAGGCTATGATCTCATCCAGCGTCCCCCCTACATGCACGGTCGCGGCCCGGGCGCACTCCGGGTTCTCCCACGGGATCGGTCCATCCAGGGCGTAATCCACCTTGCAGACCGCCGGACCGTAGCGGTAGCGTTCTAATTGGCGGCGGTAGCCGGAGGGCAGCCTGTTACCGGCGATCTTCAGCAGCCCGCGCGGCGCTGTGTCGAACAGCACTGCCCGGGCAGACGGCAGCTCATCCAGGGATTTCACCCAATGCCCGGTGACGATCTCGCCTCCCAAGGAACGCAGATAATCCGCCATAGCCTGCGTAATGCACTGCGAGCCGCCTTTCGCCAGCGGCCAGCCTCCCCTGTGCCCCATCATCAGCATCATCAACCCAAAGGATGCCGTGATCGGGTGACCCAGCGGCATGATCGAATGCGCCGCCATCCCGGCAAACAGCGCCCGGCCACCTTCGCCGCGGAAATGCCGGCGTGCGAAGCCGCTTCCCGGCTGGATCGCCTTCAGTCCAAACGAGATGACATCCAGCGGGTGCTTTGGCAGCAGCGGAAGCGGGCCGAGCAGGTCTTGCGTGAGGTCGTCCAGCTTGTTCGCCAGCGGGGCAATTAGTTTGCGATAAGCGGCATCGTCGGCTCCCAGCTGGGCAGCGGTCGCTTCGATCGAGGTTTCCAGGGTGACTGCCCGTCCGCCATCCAGCGGGTGGGCGACTGCCGCCGGCGGGTGCACCCACTCCAAGCCGTGCTCGTTCAACGGCAGGTCGCGCAAAAATGGCGAGGCCAGCCCCAAGGGGTGGATCGCCGAACACACATCATGTAAGAAACCGGGCAGGGTCAGCTCCGAGGTGCGCGTGCCGCCCCCAATGTCCTGGCTGCCTTCCAGCACATATACAGATAACCCGGCCTGCGCCAGGGTAATCGCCGCGGCCAGCCCGTTCGGACCCGAGCCGACCACGATAGCATCATATGTCGAATTTGGTGGCATCAATGATCAGTCAATGTCTATAACCAGCCTCAGGCTCACCTCTTGAACAGCGACCCGGCCCACCTGAACACCCGGTTCATCCAAAATGCCATCTCCAACCTGTAATGCTTCATTTTCTCAGCCAACGCACCGGCGTCCCAAGAGCGTAAACTACAGTGCGGATGGCGGCGTTCTGCCAGATGTTCTTTGCCTGTCCCCATTGCACCTTGGGGTCGATCAGCACCTTGGATGTCGTCACCTGTCCTTTGACCTCGAAGTGCTCTGCCAGCGAGGCAAGCACATGGCTCCAGATCTTATCCTGCTGCCCCGAGGCGCCCATGAAGCGGTTGAAGAACTCGTACAGCGGGTCGTTCGGTCGGCACAGCGACTGGCACTGGGCGATGACTACCCCGTCCTCTTCGAAGGTGCTGAAAGTGTTCCAGCCCGATTTGGGGTGCCCCTCTGGGGTCATAACCGTGATCGTAGTGTCGTCGGCATACAGCACCAGGACGCCGGTCGAGACCGGCAGCACGCTGGGCGTGCCCGGCAATGCCGGCACCTTGGCGTCGATCAGCACGACCTCGCCCGGCTTCAAGCCCGACATGGTCGGGTAGAAGCGGTTCTCAGGGGGCTGGAACTTGGGGAAGTTCTCCTTCCAGACCTGCATCACTTCCGCGGGCGTCATATCTACCCCGTTCAAACGCACCTGGAATGTTTTCTGCCACATCTGCCCGAAACCCTGCAGCGGCGAGACCGGCTGGCGTCCGTCGACGTTGAGGTTCATCGCACCCGCCGGCACATCGGTGACTTTCATCCGCGAGACCGGAGGGGACCAGGCAGATTGCCGGGGGTCATTCTCATTGCTGGGTGAAGGTGGAGTGCTCATGATACCTCCTTTGACACCTATAATTGGATAAAGACCAATAAATGAGCAGCAATCACTTAATATAAAGCGTTCAGTTCAGCCCAGCCAGAGCATCCGCCTGGGTTGGGAAGATCGTAATCGCCTCGTTCAGACGGGTAAGCTCGAAGATCTGCTGGTAGTGATCGGTCAGCCCGCACGCCACCAGGCGCTGCTTCTGGCGATTGACTCGGATCAGCAAGGTGACCAGCAGACCGATCCCAGAGCTGTTCATATAATCCAGGTCGCTGAAATCCAGCACGATGCTGCGAGCACCCTGGCTCGTCGCCTGGGTATATGCATCCATCAGCACATTCTCGGCGAAGGCGTTGATCTCTCCATCGATATGGATAACGCCGGTCTGACCGTTGACCATGTGAGTGGTCATCTGAACTTTTGTTTCAGCCATCATTTCATCTCCCTCATCTATTTAGGTTTAGGCCGTCTCCGCCAGCAGGCTGGCTTCATCCGGGTAAATATTCATAAAATCTGACAGCCGGGTGATATTGAATATCTCCACATAATGGTCGCTCAATCCAATGACGACCAGCTTACGGTTCGTTTTGCGAGCATTGGCCAGCAGCCCGACGATCAGAGCAATCCCGGTGCTGTTGATATAGCTGACCTGGCTGAAATTCAGCACGATGTTAGGGGTGTCGAATGTCTCCGCCTCCCCATAAGCCGAGGTCAGCTCCTGGTCGGCAAATGCATTGATCTCACCCGATAGGTCGATGATCGCCAGTCCTGAGCTCTGGCGTACGCTGGCTGCAAAGGCATGGTTCATGACTGCTTTCCTTCCAAATAAAAGATCAGTTCAATTGTGTGGTGGACTTCGTCACTTTCGATATTCATCTCATCCACCATATTCTTGATCAAGAATAACCCCCAGCCGCGTGGCGACTGCTGCCCGGCCAATTTGGCCTCCAGGTCAGGCGTCTCCGGCTCGGGGATCGCTTTGCCGCCGCCGTGATCGCGGATGCGAACTGCCAGAGCGGCGGAGTTTGTCAGCACCCGCACCCCCACCTGCAGGTCTGCCTGGTAGTGGTTGCCGTGCTCCATAGCGTTCATCGTCGCTTCGGCCACCGCGGTCTTCAGCCGTTCCATTCGATCCTCAGGGAAGCCAATCGCCTTGACGATACCAGCCACCTCCTCCCTGACCTGCAGCTCATTGCCTGGCTCGCTGGGCAGGCTGAACTCTGCCAGCAAGCTCCAGGTCTGCTCTTCCTGTGCTGCGGGCTGCGGAACAGACACGGCTTCCTGGGACTGGATGTATTCCAGCGTAACGAGGGTTACATCGTCTTCCTGTTCCCAATCCTGACCGGTAAAATCGGCCAGCTGGCTCTGCAGCAGCTGGATGATCGCCTCACCCGAGCGCTGTGCCTGGTCGGATTGCTGGGCGAGCAGCTCCCGCAGGCGCGGGAACCCGAACATATCCCCGCCTTCGTTATGCGCTTCCACCAACCCATCACTGTAAACCAGCAGTCCCTCACCGGGGGAGAGCTGCGCTTCGGTCTCTTCGTAGGTCATCCCTGGCATCAAGCCCAAGGGCATTCCGGTAGCACGCAGCTCCAGGACGCCGCCTTCTTTCATGTGCACAGGCAGGTTGTGCCCGGCGTTGGCAAAGCGCAGGTGACCGGTGGCAGGGTCGAGGATAATATAGATGCAGGTCACGAACATATTCTGTGGGATATCCGGGCACAGCATCTCGTTGACATAGGCCAGGATCTCGCCCGGGGAGGCATAGCGCTCGACAGCCGCGCGCAAGATGCTGCGGGTAGTCGCCATCACTAGCGCGGCCGGCACGCCTTTGTCGGTCACATCGCCGGCTACCAGCCCCAGCCGGCCATCGGCGAAGGTGATGTAATCGTAGAAGTCTCCGCTGACGGCGCGTGCCGGCTGCCAAAGGGCCTGCAGCTCCCAGCCGTGCAGCTCGGGATTTGCCTTGGGCAGCAGGGTCTGCTGGATGACGCGCGCCACGCGCAGCTCCTGCTCCAGGCGCTCACGCTCTCGGGCTTCGATCTGCTGCTGGCGAGCAAGCTGTGCCACCCGCAAGGCGGGTGCAGCCTGGGTCGCCAGCGTGTTGAGCAGCCGCCGGTCGTCTGTCGTGTAATCTTGCTCGCTCATGCGCGACCCCAGGTTCAGCAGGCCGATCAAATCGCCCTGGCTGATCAGCGGCGCGGTAATCCTGATGCCGGCTTCCTTCAGCTTGCGCAAACCGGGCGAGTCAAAATCCAGACGGTCGACCTCCACCACGCCCGGAGCACCCAGGAAATATATCAGCAGCGGGTCGTCCGGAGCCAGGTCGATGTCCAATGGCTGCACCCGGCTGGGGGTCCTGCTCTCCAGCAGGTCATCCTCCGGAGTTTCAGCTTCTGCTCCCCCAAACCAGGAGCGCCAGGTTTTTTGTGAAGATTTATTCATCTATCTTAATTCTCCATTCATTGTGAACATTATACAGATAGAACGTCCTGAAATCGTTACGGTAAGCGTTACGAACTCACCTTTTCTGGATTACCTTTCGCAGTTGCCTTCAACCACAGGCTCACCTTGTCAGGCTGCAGGGTCTCTTCGACGACCACCAGCAGGCGCTGGCTCAGCTCGTCCAGATCGACCTCCTCGCGCAGGCTGGCGCCGAAAGCTGCCACAATCTTCTCGGCGTCGTACTTCTGGCGAAAGAAGCGCCGGTCGATATCGTTCTGGATGCGACGTCGCAGCGGGCTGAATAGGGCTGCAATGACCAGCGTTGAGATCACTACTGCGATCGCTGAACGCTGACCACTGACCGCCTCGAACAGGCTCTGCAGCAGCACCACGCTGCCGAAATACACCACCGCCAGAGTGGCGGTCAAACCACTGTAGACCAGCGTGCGCCGGATGATCACGTCGATATCCCACAGGCGGTAGCGCAGGATCGATATACCCAGGGAAAGGGGGAACAGGAACCAGCCAAACAAGGCTACCGGGATGGCGATCATCAAATAGATGAAGTTCGGCATGCCGGGTTCTAGCAGGACGGGGAATATGATCACAGGCAGGGAGGCCAGGAACAACCCCAGGAATACACCGGCAAAACCGAAAACGACCCACTTGGTCTGCTGGCGTTCCACACTGCCCGATACCCTGCGGTAGCGATATAGCTGAGCATAAAGACCCGTACCGAGAGACAGGACCACCCAACCGAGCAGCAAGGCTTGCGGCAGATTTTGAATGTCTGCTGGCGCCCCTGGGAGCGTCAATCCGGGGAATCGAAGCCAGATGGCTGATATTACACTGAAGAATATCACTAAAAATCTGCTCCACCTGGGGACGAAGCGTCCATCCGGAAACATGTAAAAGATCAGCAGCATCACGACAAGACCGGAGATGCGCAGCAGATTCACCGGAGTTTGCCAGGTCGGGTTGGCCTCAGGTAAAGCAGTGATGGGGGGGAGAAGCACAAGGAATGTAACCAGACCCAGCGAAACCAATAGCCCCATCCAGTCGTCCGATTTACGCCAAAAAATGGTCAGGGCGATCACCAGGCATGCCAACGCCAGGATGATCTCCAAAATATTGCCATACAGAACAAAGAAATTGATATCCAAACCCAACTGGGAGAGGATCGGCGTGAGCTGGTACGGGTCCTGGCGGATTTGATCCATGCGCACCGGCAGCGATATGATAAATGTGACCAGGATACCCAGGACAGCGACAATCCACCCCACGCGAGCCAGGTAAAGCCACGGCGGTTCCAGACGGGTATTTGCAGTCGGGTTTATCTGCCGGACGGTCAATATCAATCTCGTTTATCCCTGCTTCAGGGCATAGCTAACAAGCCGGGTATCAGACCCGTTCTGCAGCATCCAGCGCCGGAGCAGGTAGCCGGTCGCCGCTCCACCTGCCAGGGCAGCCGCCAGGCTGCCGGACATCATCACCGTCAGCATGGTGGTGCGCGCGGCCGCGCCCGGAGCGCCTACCCGCCAGCCGAGTGCATCCATGATCAAATCCACTACAAGGAATGCCAGTGCAGCGGTGAAGCCAGATGAGAGGAACCCCCTGAGCGCCAGCGCCCGGTCCCCCTGAGCCAATCCCAACGCCAGCCCGCCCATCCCGGCGACCAAGAAGGCTGCCGGCACGAACAGCAGGGTGAACACCTGGTGTACCGGCAGGTCCGGCCCGCCGCCGCGTTCCACGATGGCAACTTCCAGTAGGGAGAGACCGATGCCAGCCGCCAGTATGCTCGGGGAGAAGCTCAATGCCCCCGCCCAGGTCATGCGCCGTGACTTCAGGCGCGCCGGTCAGGCGGCTCATCGCCAGACCCCACCCGGCACCGGCGGCGGTGATGATCGCCAGCACCGGCAGCGCCGAGAGCAGGTTCCTGGTCTGTTCGGGGACGTGCATCGGCAAACCGTTGACCGCGAAGCCCGCCAGTAGCCCGACCAACATCCCGCCAACCAGGATCAGACCCGAGACCAGCCCGCAGCGCAGAGCGACTCCGGTTAAGCTTTTCTCAGCGTTCATCGTTTTCCTCTCCTCTTGAGCCGAAGTCCGTTTTGCGCAGCCACAGGCTGGCTTGCTCCGGCTGCATGGTTTCCTCAACGACTACCAGCAGGCGGTCGCTCAGCTCGTCAAGGTCGACCTGCTCGCGCAAACTGGCGCCGAAGGCAGCCAGGATTTTCTCCGCATCGTAGCGGCTGCGGTAGAACCGCCGGTCGATGCCATCCTGGATGCGCCGGCGCAGCGGGTTGAAAAGCGCCGCGGTAGCCAGGGTGGAGATGACCACCGCCAGCTGCGAGGCCTGGGTGAAGGCGCTCAAGATCTGCTGCAGCAGGATAATACCGGACAGATAGACGAATACCAGTGTGCCGGACAGCGCACCGTAGATCAACGTGCGGCGGATAATAATATCGATATCCCACAGCCGGTAGCGCAGCACTGCAATGGCAAAAGAGAGCGGGAAGAGCAGCGAGAGCAGCTTGAACAACGTCACACCGGTTATGCGCAGCACAAAGCCCAGGGTGAAGAATGTGCTGCCCATCCGCTGGTACATCACATTCGGTACAGCAGCCTCGGGTCCCCCTGACTGCAGGATGATCAGCACCAGGATAGGTCCGATGGTGGCCGCAGAAAGTCCCAACATGGCCCACTTGGTCTGCTGGCGCTGGATGGGGCGAGAGACCCTCTGGTAGCGGAAAATCTGCGCAAACAGCCCGGTTCCCGCCCAGGCAGCCACGACCAGCACCTGCAGCAGAACGGGCCAGCCGCTCATGCTCAGCCGCGATTCGGGCGTAAAGATGGCGAAGAGCATCAGCAGCGCCCATGTCAGTGCCAGGAAGACCGTCCCCCGGGGGACGAAGCGCCCGTCGGGAAAGATGTACAGCAGGACCACGCTCGAGACCAATCCCAGGTAGATGACCAGGTTGTCCACCAATAATAAAGAAGCGCTAACATCAGGTGAACCGAAGAGCTGCGCCAATGGCAGGATGCTGCCGTTGGTGACCAGGGTCAGGGCAACGACCAACGCCACCCAATCATCCGGCCGGCGGATGAAAATATACGCCGCGATCAGCACGGAAAACAGCATCACGATCACATCCAGCGTGATGATATAGCGGGCGTAAGAGGCGGCCGAGACTCCTAGCTCGAGCAGCGGGCGCGGGTCAACGCTCCCGGTGAGCTGGGCGTAGCGCGCCGGCAGGCTGGCGAAGACCAGCACCAGGGTGAACAGGGTGACGATTACCCAGCCCAGCCTGGCGAACCGCAACCAACCTCCCCTCGGCATAGGCCCAGCAGCGCCGTTCGAGTTCTTATTACCGGCTGTCTCTTCCTTCATCCTTCATCCTTCTTCGGGCGCTCTTTGCCTCCGGGTGCTATACCCGCCGGGTGCTCATACCCGCCGGGTGCTCTATACCCGCCGGGTGCTCTATACCCGCCTTCATCCTTCCACCGGGGTTGTGAGCGGCGTTTCCACCGGCGGCAGGGTCTGCAGGAACATCCAGATCGCCTTGAGTTCGTCGTCGCTCAGCTTGCCCCAGATGCCTACCGGCATCATCTCCTGGTCGAGCTCTTCGCCATCGGGTGCAACACCGCTGCGGATGGTCTCGATAAAGTCAGCCTCAGACCATTCTCCCAGATCACCTGCTGGGGTCAGGTTCATGCCGCCGCCCGGGTCATCGATCCCGGCGAAGTCTACCCCGTGACACAATGCACACAGGTGAGAGAGGTATTCGCCATATTCAACACTCACACCAGGTTTGGGCATCTCCGCTGGTGGTTGGTCGTGATCGATCACACTCGCCGGCAGAAGGTCTGGTGCTTGAAGCAGGAAAATCCGCCCCATCGGCCCGATAAAAGTTTTTGGCAGCTCGTTATCGACCGGCGTGGTGTTCTTGATCAGGCTGATCACGATCCCCAGATCGGTGTCGCTGAGCACATTCAATTCGCTGGATGGCATGACGATCAGCGATTTATTATCCTTGCCGATCCCGTGGCGGATGGCGCGCACCCAGTCCTCATCGCTGTACTGCGCTCCGATCCCGCCCCTGCCGGCGGTCAGGTTGGGCGCGACCAGGCGGGCTGTCATGGGGTCATCGTCCATCACCTGCCCCGCCAGGTCGTTGCGGTGACAATCGCGGCACAAATCCACCACCACCAGCGGGTATGTGCGCTCGCCCAACTCGGGCTGCTGCGGTACATCTACCGCAGTCACCGATACTGCATAAGTTTCATTGAGCCGCGATTCGGTCATGAAATAAATTGCCGCGATCACGACCAGGGCTACAACCAGCAGCCCGCCGAGAAGGATACCGATCCATTTCAGCACAGTGCGCATTCTTACGTCTCCCTATATATTTGGTTTACCCTGGGGCGTATCTGAGGTATATCGCCCGAAAAGCCATCTGCAAAACCCATTTGCAAAGTTATTCCACCCATAGCGATGAAGATTATCTTATTATAGCGCATTGTTGTAGTTCGTTGCCTAACTGACCCCATGCTCCATGGCCTTGGAGCATGACCATGTTCCATGGCAAGTGTGAGGAATCTCAGGAATCGGGTCACCTTGTTGCCTCGTCGCCTTGTTGCCTGGTTGCCTGACTTACCAGCATCCACAGCCCGCCCCTGGGACGCAGCGTGATCAGCGGCTCCGGCTCAACCATCCGGCCGGGAACCAGCTCCAGCCGGCAGCGCTGCACGATCGCCGCCAGGACCAGCAGGGCCTCCAGCAGGGCAAAGCTGTTGCCGATGCACTGCCGCGGCCCTCCGCCGAAGGGGAAATAAGCGTAGCGCGGCCGCTCCTTCGATCCTTCCGGACTGAACCGTTGGGGATCGAAACGCTCCGCCTCAAGCCAGACATTCGGGTGGCGGTGCGTGGCAAATGGGCTGACCACCACCGTCGTCCCTAAAGGGATGCGGTACCCACCGATCTCGTCGTCCGCGATCGCTCTGCGCTCGGTGATCCAGGCCGGCGGGTATAGGCGCATGCTCTCATCCAGCACCATGCGGGTATAGTCCAATCCAGGCACATCGCCCAGCTCGGGCGGGCGCCCACCCAGGACTGTCTCCAGCTCCCCGCGCAGCCGGGCCTCGACTTCGGGGTGCTGGGAGAGCAGATACAGCGTCCAGCTCAATGCCACCGCAGTCGTCTCATGCCCCGCCAGGAAGAGCGTCATCACTTCGTCGCGCAGCTGCCTGTCGCTCATCCCCTGCCCGCTGGCCTCCTCCTGGGCCTGCATGAGCATCGAGAGCAGGTCGTGGACCCCGTCTTCTTGACCGCGCCGCCCGGCGATCAGATCGTAGATCACCTGGTCCAGCTCATGGATTGCGTCCTTGAACTGGCGGTTGCGCGGCGTAGGAAACCACAGCGGCGGGTAGAAGGGATGGTCAAAACGGAAGGCAGCATCCTCCAACAAGATGTTAACGGTTTTCCCGATCGCTCCGCTGATGTCGCTGACCCTGCTGCCGAACAACGCCTGGGTGACGATCGCCAGGGTCAGGCGCATCATCTCCTGCTGGATATTGAGTACCCGGCCATCCTGTATGTCTTTTCCCCAACCTTCCAGCATAGCCATTGCTTCCCGGGTCATCAGCTCACCGAACGCGTTGATCTGCTGGCGGTGGAAGGCCGGCTGCATCAGGCGGCGCTGGCGCAGCCAGAAGTCGCCGTTGCTCACCAGCAGACCATTCCCAATGATCGGTTTCAACCCAATAAATGCGCGCGTGTCCTTGGAATAATTGGCGTGGTTGTCCTGCAGGACATGCTGCACCGCGTCCGGGTGGTACAGCACAACCGCATCTTCAGGTCCCAGCCTTACCCGGACAACATCACCGTAATCCTGGTTCAGCCCGAGCAGGAAAGCCAGCCGGTCACGCTGCACCTCCGGCAGGCTGCCGGTCAGGAAATGGCCGCGTGGGCCGGGGATGCTTTGCAGGCTATCCTTCAACAGCAACCCCCGAATGCTCATTGAAGCGGTCCGTCGTTCGTGACACTGCTCTTCTGGACGGGTCTCAGCCACAGGCTCACCGTCTCCGGCTGCAGGGTCTCTTCCACGACGACCAAGATCTGGTTCTGCAGGTCTTCCAGATCTACCTCCTCGCGCAGCCCCGCGCTGAATGCCGCCACCACCTTCTCGGCGTCGTATTTCTGGCGGAAGAAGCGCCGGTCGATGTCGGCCTGGATGCGCCGCCGCAGCGGGTTGAACAGCGCCGCGATGATCAGCGTCGAGATGACCACACTGACCGGTGACCGCAGCGATCCTGCGGATCGAGCGCTGACCGCTGCGAACACAGCTTGCAAGCAGCGACCACGCTGCCAAAGATAGACAACTGCCAGGGTGGCGGTCAGCGCGCCGTAAACCATCGTTCGGCGAATGATCACATCGATGTCCCACAGCCGGTAGCGCAGGATCGATACTCCGATCGATAGCGGGATGACAATGCCAGGATCAGGAATCTCAGGCAGGTGTCAAGGATAGTGGATCTCAATGGTGAAAACTCTTCCCCCGAACACCAGTATTACAATCTGCAAGAGGAGATACACCGAAGGATGCGCCAGGCGAACACCACCCATTTGATTTGCTGGCGCTCTAGGGGCTGGCACCATTCCGGTAGCGGTAGTCTGGGCTGGAACGCAGCCAACCAGCAACGATGTCACCAGAATGGATATCAAAACCGAGGATCCAGAGAGGTAGGGAAATCTCCGGCGAACCGCCATCCGTGGCTGCAATACGAGTCCACAGAATGAGCAGGATAGCCACTCGCGGCACCCGGAGGCGAGGTTACTACCAAGCCAGCCGGCGATATCCGGCGCGGCGCAAACTTACCATCCGGGAAGAGATAGACGAACAACACCATACATGCGACCGCCGATGTCGTGATAGTACCCTGTATATATCCATAGATCAGTCTCCAAGCAGTCCGGGAGAAAAGATCTTCTGGTGTTACCGAGGAAGAGGAACGTAATCGGCATCAAGAGCCAGGGTGGCAGAGGTGAACAACGCCATCCCCTCATACGGCTTGCGCCAGAATATGACCAGCGCAGTCGCCAGAAATACCCACAGAGTAAGATAGCGCATGACCAGGAGATAGCGGACAAAATTGGGAAGGAGAGTAGGTGATCAACCGCCCGATAGCTTGTTGTGACCTGCCAATCTCCAGCTGCAATCCTATAATTGTGCGGGGTCAGGATGACCAGAATTACCAGGCAAAGCACGATGAGCACACCGCCCAGCAGGCGCGCAACCCGGTACCAGGCAGCCCCCGACCCCGGCCCGGACTGTGTATTTACGCCCTCAGACTGTGGCAGCTGATCCATATCCGCCTTATTCCTGGTTCAAGGCGCGCAGGAATTCGTACAGGAAGCGTTCCTTGTCCGCCGATTTGGCATAGCGCACCGGTACGCCGTCATTGACCAGCCGCGTGGCGCCGCTGTGCTCGCCCGGGTCGGCGATCACCCGCGCCGTGCCTTCTTCGAGATACCCCAATACTTTCGTCCACCGCCACCGCTGCCGCCAATGGGTCCCAAAAATAGTAATAACCCGGCAATATCGCATCCAGCTTCCTGCTGAGCACCTGGTAGACGAACTCCGCCTCGGGTGTGCGGCGGTTGCTCTCCAGCTGGCGGAAGAAATCCAGGTCGACGGGCACCTTGTTGGTGGCGTCCAGCGGCACCAGGGTGACCGGAGCTCCCAATTCGATCACCAACTTCGCTGCCAGCGGGTCGACGAAGACGTTCCACTCGGCGTCTTTATTATCGATGCCCACGCCCGAGTAATACACGTTGCCCGGCACCTGCAGCGCGCCGCCCATGATATAGATCTGCTCGACCTTCTCCAGGAAGGCAGGACTCTGCTGGATCGCATCAGCCACGTTGGTCAGCGCTCCGAGCGTCAGCAGGACCACCTTCTCAGGGTTGCTCTCGATCGTCGAGACCAGCAGCTCAACCGCCTCGCCGGTGGTATCCGGGTTGCTCCCCTGCGGCAGCGGCAAGCCCAGCATGCGGTCGACGCCCTCCCGCCAGGCGTGTGGGAATTCCTGCTCTCCCGAGAGCGGCGTCTCACGTCCGCACGCCACCGGGATCGGGTCGCTGCCCGCCAGCGCCACCAGCCCCAACGCGTTGCGCACCCCTGGCTCGCAATGCGCTTCGCCCGTCCCGTTGACCGCGATGGCTTTGACCTCCACATCCGGGCGCTGCAGCAGGAACAGGATCGCCAGCCAGTCGTCGGCAGCCATGTCCGTGTCGATCACCACAGCCAGCGGGACTCCGCTCTCACTCAGCGGTTCGAACTCGATAGCCGGGTAAGCCTGCGACTGGTTGCCGCTGTTCAACCAGAGTACACCGGCCAGGCTTGCGATGACGACAGCCCCTGCCAGGTAGCCGTACCCCTTCGCTCGCCGGGGGGATAGGCCAACATCCCACAGCCCGTGCTTCAGCATAGATACTGCCAGGCTGAGCGGCAGCAGCGCTGGCCCGAGCATCTGCAGGTGCACGTTGACCAGCGCCGCCAGGCCACCACCGGAAAGAGCTGTTCCGGCGATCGCCGACAAAGGTAAAAGGATGAGGCTGGCGATCACCCAACGGGTCCGCCGTTTACCCGCGCTGTCGGCCAACTCCCGGTAGCTGTAGATTTGCGCGCTGATGCCCACAGCCAGAGCGAGCAGCAGTGCCAGCATGGTGACGAGCCACAGCCAGTCGCCCGCCATCTCACCCGCACCCAGCAGGATAAACAAAACCCCGACGCCCACGGTGAAAACTACGCCCGCCCAGCGCATCCACGCCGGATTGGATTTCCCGTCAGGAAAGACGTAATAGAACCAGACCAGCAGCAGTAAGCCAAGCAGGCCGAGCAGCAGACCCACCATCTCCAAGGCGCGGTCCCATGGGCGCGCATACGGCAGTCCTGAGCCGCTATCGCTAAGCAAAATGATCAGCGGGACGGTGATCAGCATCAGCGAAGTAAGCAGGGCGAGCGGCGCATACTGGCTCCCTTTCCACCCCGCCTCGATGAAGCACATCAGCGCGACACCCAGGAATACCAGGATAACTAGGTAGCGTAAAGCCAGCAGGTAGGAGGTATAAGCGGAGGTAGAGAGCAGACCATCGAGAGATGTTTGGCTGATGACCACATCCCAACGATCGGCATAACGTTGCATATCGACGGGGATGACCGCCAGGTAATAGACCATTGCCAGTCCGGACAACACGAACCAGGCTGCCCTCCCCAGCCATAACCAAAAGTTTCGACGCCCGTTAGTATTCATCTATCCCTCGGTTTCATCCATAAGCTTACTTGCTCCGGCTGCAGCGTCTCCTGCACTACCGCCACGATCTGCGCCTGCAGGTCATCCAGGTCCACTTCCTCACGCAGGCTGGCGGCAAAAGCCGCAACCACTTTCTCGGCGTCGTACTTCTGGCGGAAGAAGCGCCGGTCGATGTCGCTCTGGATGCGTTTGCGTAAGGGGTTGAACAGCGCCGCGATCACCAAAGTCGAGATGACCACACTGACCGGCGACCGCAGCGATCCTACGGATCGAGCGCTGACCGCCTCGAGCAGTCCTTGCAGCAGGATCACACTCCCAAAATACACTAACGCCAATGTCAGCGTGAGCGCAGTATAAACCAGCGTACGGCGGATGATCACGTCGATATCCCAAAGCTGCCCGCGCAGGATGGCGATACCGATAGTGACCGGCAGGACCGGTAAAATCACGTAGAGCAGGACGTCCTGCAGTGCCGGGTTGATCCCGCTGCCGAATAAAATCACGCTCGCCAGGATAAATAAGACCAGACCATAGACGACCCATTTCGTTTGGCGCTGCTGCTGCGGAGTGGAAACGCGCCGGTAGCGGTAAATTTGAGCCGCCATCCCGACCACCAGCAGCAGCATCGAGATATACAAAGTCCAGGGTGGAGGATCGAGGATCAGGTAATCCAATGAAAATATCAGTATCAGCGCGAGTAGCGCCCATCTCGTCCAACGCGGCACGAAGCGACCATCCGGGAACAGGAATACGAACACAAAGAACAGTATCCATCCTGGGTCATTCAGCAGCTCACCCACAAATGCAGGATCGCCGGACAATATCAGCCTCAAGCCGAAGCCGATCACATCCTGGCCCAATGTCACACCGAATGCCAGGAAGAAGAACGCCATCAGCAGGTCGAACCAGCCCTCAAGCCGGCGTCTGAATACCAACGCAGCGATAAGGAAATTGATGGCGAACAGGATGGCTTCCTGAATGATACGCAACACAGCAAAAGTGGAAGTTGAGATGCCCAGCAAAGCAACCGACTCCCCGGCAGCTCCCGTTTCCAGCAGGCCGGCAGAGAACGCACCCAGCGCCCAAAGGGATGCCAGCAAGCCGAATACAAACGCTGCCACACTAATAACTACCAGGAGGAGCCACACCCAACGGGCTCCCATGAACAGAGTGCGGTGGGGCGGTGCAATCCGAGTCATTTCTCGAACATCCAAAGATTTACAAATTCCGGCTGCAGAGTCCCTTCTACAACGACCAGGATCTGGTTCTGCAGGTCCTCCAGGTCCACCTCCTCACGCAGGCTGGCGCTGAAAGCCGCTACCACCTTCTCGGCGTCGTACTTCTGGCGGAAGAAGCGCCGGTCGATATCGCTTTGGATGCGCCGCCGCAGCGGGTTGAACAATGCGGCGATGACAAGGGTTGACACCACCACTGAGACCGCTGACTGCTGACCGCTGACGGCTATAAACAACGATTGAAGCACGGTCACCGCGCCAAAGAATACAACTGCCAGAGTGACCGTCAGCGCGCCATAGACCAGCGTCTTGCGGATGATCACATCAATGTCGAACAGGCGGTAGCGCAGGATAGCAATGCCCAGGGTAACGCCCATGATCGCGAAACCGAATGAGCCCCAGGCATCAAGAAGATCCTTGACCGGCTGGCTGAGCTGCACAAATATGGGTAAGAATGAACTCAAGAATAACGCCAGCCCGAGCAGCATGCCCCCCAGTCCCCAGCGCATCTGGGCGCGGCTGACCGCATCCCGCATGCTAAAGGCGTTATGGATCAACAATAAAATCGTGATCGCGATCGAGCTGGCCGTCCAGACCCATCCGAATACAAAGAGACCATTCAGAAAGGCGAATATGCCGATGATCCCGACCAGATAGGGCAGATAGGCGATCCAGGGTCTGCGCTCCAGGATCGGTTTTGGGTGCGGGAACACCAATCCGAAGCGGATGAACGCCGGAGGGATCAGCACGGTAAACAGCGCAGTAATCAATATCATCACTGAGATCGCGGACATAGGGATTACAGAATCATTGATCGTCCCTGGCATCGGGCCAGCCACCAGGAATGCGCTCGCCCAGACCGCGCCCAACACCAACAAAACCCTGGCGGCAGGGTTTTCAGGTCGTCTCAAATAGACGATGAAGCCCATCCCCAGAAAGATGAGGATGCCGGTATATCCAAAGATATTGTTCAATGAGAACGCCTCGCTGCGGACGAATTTCGACAACTGCCAGTGGACCAGCGGCACCTGGATTTGCAGTTCATCCCCCTGGCGGATGACCGTGTAACGCACGCTGCTCCCCGCCTGCCAGGCCGGTTGCAGCGCGAACAACGAACCGTCGAAGTTGGGATTATCCAGCGAAACCCCCTCCAGCGCGATGAGATGGTCGCCCGCCTGCAATCCGGAGGGTACCCCCATCACGTCCTGCTTGTAAACAAAACCGTATGAATCGAACCCTTCAGGCTCGGTTGAAATCCAGCCATCTGTGGGCAGCGTGAAGCGATATACCAGCAGCGCCAGGCTGAACAACAGCAAGGCAGCCACGAAAATAAGTGTCAGCCGGGCGCCACGGTCGAAGCGTTTTTCATTGAGCTTAGGTGTCTGAATAGTCATAGGCTTACATCTCGCCTCTTATCTCTCCCAGGCTTCATCCACAGGCTGACCGTCTCCGGCTGCAGAGTCTCCTGCACCACCGCCACGATCTGTGCCTGCAGGTCTTCCAGGTCCACCTCCTCGCGAAGCCCGGTGCTGAAAGCCGCCACGACCTTCTCAGCATCATACTTCTTGCGGAAGAAGCGCCGGTCGATATCGCTTTGGATGCGTTTGCGTAATGGATTAAATAGAGCCGCGATGATGAGCGTAGAAATTACGATGACGACCGCTGACTGCTGACCGCTGACCGCCTCGAACAAACTCTGAAAAATGATCACGCTGCCAAAGTAGACAAATCCCAGGGTCAGCGTCAGCGCACCATAGACCAGCGTTTTGCGAATGATGACGTCGATGTCGAACAAGCGGTAGCGCAGCACGGCGATCGCCCAGGCTGACCCCTATCACTGCGAAACCGATGCTGACCCCGGAGCCCAACAATTGCGCCAGGGTCGGGTTGGTCACCCAGCCAAATGCGGACGGGAAGGTCAACAATGCCAGCGCCAGCCCGGCCACAAAGCCGCCAATCGCCCAGCGCAGTTGCGCCCGGCTGACGGCGTCGCGCTGGGTAAAGCCAGAATGCACCAGGCTGGCGATGGAGGCGATGAACATAGCCAAGGTTGCCAGCCAGCCGATCTCTGCCGGGACGCCAAGCATAAATGCGATCAGCAGGACCGGTCCCTGGACATATGGCAGCGCCCCCAGCCACAGATGGCGTTGGATGACCCGTTTTGGGTGGGGAAACAGCAGAGAGAAGGCTAATACGGATGGCGCGAAGACCATACCGAAAATCATGTAGCTGAAGAAGGAGGTGGAGGCATATGCCAGTGGGTCGAACTGCACGGAGAGCCCATCCGGTAGCAGGCCACTCAGGCCGGCAGCGGTAAACGCCGCACAGAGCACCAGCAGCGCTCGCGCCGCGGGCACGCCTGGGCGCTTGAGGAAGGTGAACAGGCCTACAGCCAGCAGGGTGAGCCCGCCGAGAAGATCGACCAGCTCGGCGATGTCTCCGAAGTTATAACGCCACAATGCCGCCGGTGTCCAGTGAATGACCGGCACAAGAACTGAAGTCTCGCCTTCACCGCGCATGACCGTCATCATGACACTCCCACCTGCCACCCAGCCAGTGGGAGCAGGTATATAGCCGGTAGTTGCGCTGCCCTGTACGGATTGCTCACCGACCGCCAGCAGGATATCGTTTTGCTGCAAGCCGGACGGCGCGCCGACCAGGTTTTCCCAGTAAACCCAATCTGCCTGGTCGATCTCGGTGGTGATCACCGACCAGCCGTCAGTGGGCAGGGTGTAGCGGTAGATGATTTGGGCCGCGCTCAGCAGCACCAGAGCCATGGCAAAAGCCAGCACCAGCCAGGCGCTCGTGTTGAAACGCGTCTCTTCTCGTTGATTTGTTGTCAATGTCATAAATTCGTCTCAGTATTTTTATTTAAGCCTTTTCTCAGCCACAGGCTGACCGTCTCCGGCTGCAGGGTCTCCTCTACGACGACCATTATCTGGTTCTGCAGGTCTTCCAGGTCTACCTCCTCACGCAGGCCTGCGCTGAAGGCAGCTATCACCTTCTCGGCGTCGTACTTCTGGCGGAAGAAGCGCCGGTCGATGTCGCTCTGGATGCGGTGGCGCAGCGGGTTGAACAGCGCCGCGATCACCAGAGTCGAGATGACCACACTGACCGGCGACCGCAGCGATCCTACGGATCGAGCGCTGACGGCTACAAACAGCGCTTGCACCACAGTTACCGTGCCGAAGAATACCACCGCCAGGCTGGCGGACAGTGCCGCGTAAACCAGCGTGCGCCGGATGATCACGTCGATATCCCACAGCCGGTAGCGCAGGACTGCCACCGAAAGGGAGATCGGCATGATGGACAAAGACAGCAGCCAGAATGCGCTCATATATGGTTCCCACCACGGCAGCGGGGATCCGGGGGGCAGGTTGAGCAGGTAGTAGTAAGGAACACTCTGCAGGAGGATCAGAACCAGCCAGAACGCCAGCCCTGAGATGACCCACTTCGTCTGCTGGCGCTCGAGTGGTGTGTATAAGCGGCGATAGCGGTGTACCTGCACGCCCAGCGAAACGACAAATACCACCAGTGATAGCCCGTTGACCAGCTGTGCTCTCAAGGTGTTGTTCCTGGTCGCTTCTTCGAGACTCATAAAGAACAGCGGCAGCACCGCCAGTGCCATCAGGACGACCAGCCAGCGTGTCCAGCGCGGGTTGAACCTACCGTCCGGGAAGATCAGCACCAGGATCACCGATGGGACAGGCAGGAAAATTGCCTGGACAAATAGACCCATTTCGACCCGTACCTGCGGCATCCAATAAGCCAGCCACACTTCCATCGGTCCCGCCATGATGACGGCATACAGCAGCAGGTAGAACGACAGGAACACCGCCATCGGCCGGTCGCTCCCTTTCCAAAACAGCAGTATCGCCAGGGCAATGCTGAGCACCGCGGTGGTGATCGAGAAGAAGACACCCAACCAGCCCGCCGCGCTCTGTGCGGCAGCAATCCCTGCTGGAGCATCGCCGCTGCTGGCAGCCTGGCCCACATAGCCGGGCAGGGATGACACAAGAACGGCAATAACAAGCAGCAGGCATATCGCCCACAGTACTCTGACCCACCTTGCCTGACCGGAGCTCATCGACCGGTCCGGACGCGGCAGCATTCCGCGGCACGCATTAAATGATTACCTGGACGAGATAAAATCGATCTCATAAGGTAATCTTACTTGATTAGCGTCTTGAAATCGTTACGAAAAGCGTTACGAATACAATAAGACCGCGGACGGCAGACGGCGGACCGCGGTCGATCCAAAGGATCGCAGTGGTCGGCGGTCGATTATCAGAATGGAATCTCTTCACCCGCCTCGTAAACCCCCACATTATCTCCCACCCGTTGGCTTTTGAGCGAATTGCGAAATGCTTGCAGCTTGACGAACAATATCTCGCTCTCTTTGTATGCCTGACGCAGGGTTTCGGGGTCGCTCAGATAATTGCGCTGGTTGATCAGGTGCTGGCAGGCGACCGTCTCGATCAGAGAGCGGATCGCCATATTGAGAAACCGAGTTTGTTCGGCATCCGTCTGGCTGGTCGAGCCTTCGGCGATGTTCAGGGCGATGCTGTTCGCCGCACGCTTGATCTGGCTCTTCAAATTGTAATCTTCATGCGCGGGCAGCTCGTCAGCCAACCGGTAGATCTGATTTGCATACTCCGGCGCCAGCCTCCAGACCTCCAGCTTCTCGAACTTGTACCCCATCTCCTCCCCTCCCTGTATCTCCTGCGGTCTGCCGTCTGCGGTCCGCGGTCAGTTCTTCGCGGTCAGCGGTCGTTCTCCCCCCTCAGCACCAGGCACGCATTCTGCCCACCCAGCCCGAACGAGTTCGACATGGCGATATTTACCTTGCGATGCAATGCCTGGTTGGGGGTGTAGAACAGGTCGCACTCCGGGTCGGGATTTTCGTAATTAATCGTCGGGGGGATGATGCCGTGATAGATCGCCAGCGCGGCGGCGGTGGCTTCCAGCGCGCCCGAAGCGCCCATGGCGTGCCCCATCATCGACTTGGTCGAGCTGATGGTGACGTCGTAGGCCGCCTCTCCGAAGACGTTCTTGATCGCCAGGGTCTCGGTCTTATCGTTGAGCTGGGTGGACGTGCCGTGGGCGTTGATATAGTCGACCTGTTTGGGTTCGATACCGGCATCTTGCAGCGCCCAGCGCATCGCCCGGATGGGCCCCTGGCCCTCAGGGTGTGGAGCGGCGATATCGTATCCATCTGATGACGAGGCATGCCCGGCGACCTCAGCGTAGATGCGCGCCCCGCGCTCCTGGGCGTGTTCCAGGCTCTCCAACACCAGCGCAGCAGAGCCTTCCGATAGGACGAACCCCTGGCGCAGGGCGTCGAAGGGGCGCGAGGCTTCCTGGGGGCGGTCGTTATAATCGATCGGCAGGGCGCGCATGGCTGCGAATGCCCCCATCACCACCCCGATCACGATCGCCTCGGTTCCCCCTGTGATGACCACATCTGCTGCGCCGCGCCGGATCCACTCCGCGCCTTCGCCCACCGCCTGCGTGCCGGCCGCGCAGGCCGTGGAGGTGGTGTTGTTGGGTCCCAGGCACTGGAACTCCTGGGCGATCAGGAAAGCAGGCACATTGGGGATGCCGCTCGGCAGGAAGAACGGCGGCATGCGGCTGTAGCCCTTTGTCCGGTAGATCTCGCCGGAGAGATCCAGATGCTCTATCCCGCCCACCGCGGTGCCGAAAAATACGCCTGTGCGCTCGGCTTCGGGCACCGGGTCGCTCAGACCGGCATCGGCGATCGCCTGGCGGGCCGCCCCCATCGCCAGCTGTGCTACACGCGGCATGCGCCGGGCGCTCTTTCGGTCCATGAAATCGTTCGGGTCGAACTCAGGCACCTCCCCGGCGATCTGGCAGGGCAGCTCGCTGGCATCGAAATTCTTTATCCTGTCGATCCCCGACCGGCCGTGGATCAGGCCATCCCAATACTCCCCTACCGAACACCCCAGAGGGGTCATCGCCCCTAAACCGGTGATCACCACCCGACGCTGGTGCATAGCTCCTCCATCTTCGCAAAACTGGCAGATTGAGAAATGCCGTGCTATCGAGCATTTCCGCACGGCAATTCCACTGGTTGCAAATATACCATATTAAAATCTGCGGGAAAGATTGCCTATTCCACCCGGGCGATATCGCCCTCCACCACCACCCGGTATGTTTTCAGCGCTTCGGTCGCCGGGCCGCGTATCACCGAGCCATCCCGCACGTCGAAGCACGAGTCGTGCCACGGGCAGACGATCCCGCCCCCCTCCAGCTCGCCCTCGTTCAGCGGGCCAGAAGCGTGCGTGCACTCGTTCTGGGTGGCGTAGAAGCTCCCCTCCAGGTTGACCACCGCCACCTCTTCCCCATCCACGCTCACCAACCCGATCCCTCCTGGGGGCAGCTCGGCGACCCGGAACTCGTTCTCCTTCAAAGCCTGGTGTGGCGTTGGGGCTTCCTCTTCCACAGCCGTCGCGGCGGACTGTTCCAGCTCGACCGGCTCGCTATCCAACACCCGCATCGGGATGCGCAGGTAGACTTCCCCATCGCGCACCTCCACCGGGTACATCTCCAGCTTTGCGCTGCGGTCCAGCAGCAGCTCGCCGCTGGTCAGGTTGTACTGGTAGCCGTGCCACGGGCAGGTGATCACATCCCCCTCCAGCGCTCCGGTGCACACCGGTCCGCCGCGGTGCAGGCAGCTGTTGCTCAGCGTGTACCACTCGCCTCTGTGATGGAACACGCCGATAGAGACCCCCTCCGCATCCACCAGCCTGCGCTCCCCTTCCGCGATCTCGTCTGCGCGAGCGACGTGCACCTCTCGGTGCTCGATCGAGCGGTAAAAACCGACGTTCTTCTCGTAGATCTGCACGGCCAGCCGCTGCACCGAATCCGGATCGACCGTGCCATCTGCGGCCTCGCCCTCGATCCCGCGCTCGTCGCTGTACGCCCGGGCCAGCATCTCCAGGATGACCATCATCAGCAGGTTCCATGCCCGGGCGGCACGCGCTTCCAGCTCTGGGTAAAGCTCGTGCAGCTCCGCGTGCAGCGCCTCGCTGATGGCGTGCTGGATCAAGCCGACCTGCCCGATCACGTAGCGCTCGGGAATATAGATCTTCGGGTCGGCGCCGTGAGTGGTGTGGGCACGCCCGACATAGTCCACGAAGCTGGCATATTCATCGTCATACACGCCGGATGCCGTGCGGCGCAGGAAATTGGTCAGGTGGTGCATGCGCAATTGCAGGTATTCCTGGTCCACCATGCCGTCCTTTTGGGAGAACACTTTGCGCGTCGGCGGGTAGCTCAGCAGGTTGGTATAGAATTTGCCCACCAGCTCGGGGATGTATTTCTCGATGACCAGGCGCGTCTCGCGGATCGCTTCGGCATCCTCCTGGCTGAAGCCGACGAACTCGGCCATATAGCGGAAATACTGCGGGGCGTCCTTCGCGCCCTTGTGTATCGGGCGGTCTTGACCGGTGCTTGTCTCCATGGACTCCTTCCTGAGATGCTATCAATAGCAGAGAATAGGTGGCAGAGAGTAGAGAACAGAGAGCAGAGAGCCGTAATTGAGGTATGCGTGCGCCTGCCCGGCATGGATGGTCCATGGCAGCAAACCCACTACCAGGATTATACCGGAGAAGCTTAAAAATATTGGGTCATTGGGAGTTGCCGTGGTGACACTTTACCTTATCGCCCAGGAGTGCTCTTCATCCACAGGCTGACGTGCTCCGGCTGCAGGGTCTCCTCCACCACGGAGAGGATCTGCTCTTGCAGATCGTCCAGATCCACCTCCTCGCGCAGGCTGGCGCTGAAAGCTTCCACCACCTTCTCGGCATCGTATTTCCTACGGAAAAAGCGCCGGTCGATGTCGTTCTGGATGCGGCGGCGCAGCGGGTTGAACAGCGCCGCGATCACCAGGGTGGAGACCACGATCACGACCGCAGACTGCTGACCGCTGACCGCCTCGAACAGCCCCTGCAGCAAGATGACGCTGCCGAAGTACACAAATCCTAGGGTCAGCGTCAGCGCCGCGTAGACCAGCGTGCGCCGGATGACCACTTCGATGTCGAACAGGCGGTAGCGGGTGATGGCGATCGCCAGGCAGATGCCCATTCCCATCAAGGCGATGCCGAAGACCAGATTGATGAGGTCCTCGTTGTATTCGATCCAACTGAATGTAGTAGAGACTAACACCAGCGTTATCAAACCAATGCCGAAGAGGATCCCCCCCAGGCCCCATAGGATCTGCGCCCGGCTGACCGCATCGCGCATGGTGATCGCATTGTGGATGATGATCCCCACGGTTAATACCAGTGAGATTAAGAACCAAAGCCAACCAATATCACTGTACGGGGCTAGAACGGCTAGGAGAAACCCAACCGCGATGGGTAAATATGCCAGCCAGGGCAAGCGCTGCAGGATCGGCTTGGGTCGCGGGAAGACCAGCGCAAAACGGATGATGGCGTAAGGAATTGTCAGGAAAACCACGTTTGAGATAAAAATGCCGACCCTGGCAAGCGGATCGATCAATCCGGACCAGCCTGAGGGAAGGATGGATGCCAAATTTGCCGCCAGGACCGCTATGAACAACAGGAATGCCTGGGCGGTGGGGTTTCCAGGACGGCGCAGAAATACGAACACAGCCAAAGCCAACAAAAAGTACCCGGCGAGCAGGTTTGCCAGCTCGTACGGTGCGCGCAGCTTGGCACGCAGCCATTTCCCGAACTGCCAGTGGGTCAGCGTCACGGGCACCTGCATCTCCTGCCTATCCCGGATCACAGTGTAATCGAGGGTCGCCCCGTCTTGCCAGGCCTGCTGTAGAGAGGCTGGGAAGTAAGGCCAATCATCCGCTCGGATCCCTTCCACAGCGATCACATTATCGCCCGGTATCAGACCGGAAGGGGCGCCCATCAGGTTTTCGGTGTAGTTGAAACCCACCTCCGTTGCTTCATTCACCATCCAGCCATCCGTAGGCAGGGTAAAGCGATAAGCGAGGGAGGCGATGTCATAGACGAACAGCAGGATGGCAATGACCAGGGTCAGCCATGCGCCGCGGTTGAATTTCGTTTCGGGGTTTTCAGAGGTGGGAGTCTTCATCTAATCACTGTCCATACTGTATTGAGCCGCTCCGTCCTCGGTCCGCGGTTGGCTTCAGCCACAGGCTGACGTGCTCCGGCTGCAAGGTCTCTTCCACCACGCGCAGCAGGTTGGCGGTCGGCAGTCTGCGCTCGATCCGCAGGATCACTGCGGTCATTCCGCTTTCCTTAATCTGAGCAACAAAGTGATCAGGGTTCAGCTCTCGACCCTGCGCGCCCGGCGGTACACCATCCAGCCCAGCACTACCCCATATAGCAAATGCCCGATCGTCAGGTGCACCAGCGGGATCTGCTGTAACTGCGAGCCGGTCGCCGGCAGGATCAGCGTCCAGGCTGCCAGCAGGAGCAGCAGGCCATACAGCCCGCCGATAATCGCGTGCAGCCAGGCAGGCGGGTTGTAGTCCTTCCGCCGCAGCAAACCCGCATAGCCCACCCCGAACAGCACCCCGTAGATGCCAGACACCGCCAGGTGCGCCAGCGCGCCCATCAGCGGGCCAGAATCCGGGGCCGGGGCGAACAGCACCAGCGTCGTCTGCACCCCTACGCCGCCCACCAGCATCGCCAGCACCAGATAGGCCGCCATCACAATCCCGCCTACCACACCGCTCAGCAAGCCGTCGATGGCCGCGTCGCTGGCGCTGATCTCTCGATTGACGATATGATTTGTACCGGTCATCATATTCGACCTCCTGTGTTGTTCAGGACTGCCAGTCCTACACATACAATTTGTGAGGCCCTCACGCCCGTCACAATCTTCATGCTCACGGGGTGCTAAGCAGCGGGCATGAGACCTCGATGATTATCCGGTCTCCCCTGATGCTGACCGGATAGCGGAGAGTTCGTAGTAGAGACGCAGCATGCTGCGTCTCTACTACGACAGCAAACAATTAATTCTTCGACTCCACCGGCGGCAGGGACAGCAGGTACTTATAAACCGCCGCCAGGTCCTCATCGGTCATCCCGTAGCGCGGCATGCCCTCTGTCAGGAAGGTCCCCGAGGGCACCTGCCCGGTGCGCACGGCGTTGATGAACTCCGCCTCCGTCCAGTTCGGCAGCTCGCCCGCCGGGGTCAGGTTGGCAGGGTCCGGGCCGCCCTCTCCGAAGGGCATCGGGCCACCTGCCAGGTCTGCCCCGTGGCAGGCGCGGCAGTCTCCCACCGATACCATATAGCCGCCGTACTCCGCAGTACCTTCTGCAGGAGCCTGCTGCGCAGCGGTGAACGGCTCGCCAACCGGGCTGGGGCCGAACATGCCCAGCGCGTTGAATATCTTGCCGACCGTGTTGACCTGCAGCGGCGGCACTTCGTTGCGCACCGGCTCCAGCTTGCGCAGATAGCCCACCACCGCCGCCATGTCCGCGTCGCTGAGGGCGCGGTAGTTCACCGATGGCATGATCACCAGCCCGACCCCATCCTTATCAACGCCTTCGCGGATGGCACGCGCGATCTCGGCGTCCGTCCAGCCTCCCAGCCCGGTCTCGACATCCTGGGTGAGATTCGGCACCGCGAAGATTGCCGAGACAGGGCCATCGTTGATCTCCTCGAAACCGCCGGCGAAAGGCTGCTCGAAGGTATGGCAGGCTTCGTAGCACAGCGTCACGTCTTCCATCAGGTATCTGCCGCGTTCCAGACCTTCCGGGCTGGTATCAGCCGCAATCGGGTACAGAGGTCGGTTGGAATAGGTCGGCTTGAACTTAGCTTGCCCGTAGATGACTAAAACAATGACTGCCACCACCAGCAGCCCGAGCAACCCAGCCAGGACGATCCCGATCCATTTAAGTGCTTTCTTCATATCTGCTATCCTCCACTATAAGAATATTCACCATTTTCGATGCACATGGTCGAATTACCCTTATTCTACGCAGGCAGCGTCCTGAAATCGTTACGAAGATCGTTACGGGATAAATCTGTCACGTTTTTAGAGTAAAATGTTCCTGACGGGAGAGGTTGACGTGGCTCAAACAACATCACCACAGGGTGGATTTTCTTTGTACCTGCTCGGCGCACCGCGCCTGGAGCTGGATGGCGAGCCTGTTCAGGTGGACACCCGCAAAGCGATCGCCATCCTGGCCTACCTGGCGATGACCGGGCAGCCGCAGAGCCGCGATACCCTGGCAGCCCTGCTGTGGCCGGACTACCCGCAGGTGAACGCCCGCGGCTCGCTGCGCAGGACCATCTCTGCCCTGAATCGCTCTCTGGACCGCCCGCTGTTCGATGTCACCCGTGAGCTGATCTCGCTGTCCCCTGAAGCTGGTCTATGGGTGGATGTCTGGCAGCTTCGCAGCAGCCTGGCGGCCTGCGAAAACCATGCTCATCCACCCGATCGGGTCTGCCCGGACTGCCTCCCCTGGCTCGAGAGCGCCGCCCGCTTATACACAGACCCCTTTATGGCAGGCTTCACCCTGCGCGACAGCGCCGAATTCGACGACTGGCAGTTCTTCCAGAGCGATGCGCTGCGCCGAGACCTGGCGAGCATCCTGGAGCGCCTGGTGAACGGCAGCGCTGCAAAGGGCGATTTCAACACAGCCATCGGCTATACCCAGCGCTGGCTGTCCCTGGATGCTCTGCACGAGCCCGCCCACCGCCAATTGATGCTGCTGTATGCCATCTCCGGGCAGCGCACGGCTGCCATGCGCCAGTATAAAGAATGCCTGCAGATCCTGGAGCGGGAGCTGGGCGTGCCCCCCCTGGAAGAGACCACCCGGCTGTACGACGCGATTGCGGATGGACAGGTGCTTGGCAGCGCCACACCCCTGGCGGTCAACTTTTCCCCGCCCGGTCTGCCTTCCAGCAGCCCGCTGCCTGAACCTGCTGCGGCGATAGATGAACGCAAAGTCCATCCTGCCCAGCTGCTCGCCTCCCTGCCGCTCACCGGGCGGGATGCGGAGTGGGGGCAGCTGCAGAGGGCTTATGCCACCATCGAGCAAGACGGGCGGCTGGTCGTACTGGAAGGCGAAGCGGGCATCGGCAAGACCCGCCTGTCGAACGAGTTCATCACCTCGATCAGCCGCCTGGGGGGCAGTATCATATCAACCGCCTGCTACTCGGGCGAGACCAACCTCCCCCTGGCACCCTTCGTGGAAGGCTTGCGTCGTGCCATCAACCAGCCCGCCGACCAGGACTGGAACGCACAGGTACAGCCGGTCTGGCTGGCAGAGGCGGCGCGCCTGCTGCCCGACCTCAATCGCCTGCGACCTGACCTGCCCCAGACGCAGTACTCCGGCAGCCCCGGCGCTCAAACCCGCTTCTTCGAAGGGCTGCGCCAGGTCATCCGGGCGATCTGCACCACCCAGCCGCCGGGTGTAGTTTTCATCGATGACCTCCAGTGGGCGGATGAGACCTCGCTCGACCTGCTGAGCTACCTGGTGCGGCGCTTGCCCGGCAGCCCGCTGCTGGTGCTGGCAGCCTGGCGCGGCGAAGACCTGCACCCCGCGCACCGCCTTCGGACGATGCTGGCAGCCAGCCAGCGCGGCGATTATGGGGAGATCATCCAGCTTGGACGCTTGCAGACCCCCGCCATCGAGAAGCTGCTCCAGGCTGCATCCTCAGCAAACAGCCTCCTATCGCCAGCCATCCACCGGCGTATCAACGAGGAGAGCGAAGGTCTGCCGTACTTCATCGTCGAATATCTGGCCTCCGCCTCTGCCGGCTTCGAGCCGCAGGGGCCGGGGGTCTGGCAGATGCCGCACGGCGTGCGCGACCTGCTGCACTCCCGCTTGGAGGGGATCGGAGAGACCGGGCAGCAGCTGCTGCAGTCCGCCGCAGTCATCGGTCGCTCATTCGATTTTGAGACCCTGCGCGAGACCAGCGGGCGCACGGAAGAGGAGACGGTCATTACCCTGGAAAGCCTGGTCAGCCGCGGCCTGATCGCCGAGGCGCTGTCCGGGGGACGGTGAAGGTACACCGGAGAGCCTGCGCGAGCTGCTCTACGACTTCAACCACGACAAGCTGCGCGAGCTGGTGTACAGCGAGACCGGCCAGGCGCGTAAGCGCCTGCTGCACGGCCGCCTCGCAGAGGTGCTGGTGGGGCACGCGCGCCGGCTGCGACTGCGACCTGCTCCCGCAGGGCAGATCGCCTACCACTTCAGGCAGGGTGGCAATGTCCGGGAGGCAGCGGAATTCTATAAACTGGCAGGCGAGCAAGCGCGCTCACTGTATGCTAACGCTGAAGCGCTGAACCACTTCCAGAACGCTCTCGCCCTGGGTCACCCGGAGATCGCCGATATCGACGAAGCCATCGGCGACATGCACACCCTCTCGGGCAGCTATCCCGCCGCCATACAGAGCTACGAAGCCGCCCTGGCTCAGCTGGCGGACAGCCCCTCGGGGACCGCTCGCCTGGATCGCAAGCTGGGTGGTGTTTACCACCGTTTAGGGGATTGGGAAGCGGCGGAGGGATATTTCCAGGCCAGTGCGGAAGCCCTGGCGATCGGCCAGGATGCAGGCGCGTTATCCCGCCTGTATGCCGATTGGAGCCGCACCGCGTACCAGCACGGGGATGCGGAACGCGCCTGCCAGATGGCACAGCGTGCCCTTGAGCTAGCGGAAGGGGCGGATGACAATCCGGCGCTCGCCCAGGCGCTCAATGTGCTCGGCGTCCTGGCGCGCCGGCACGATAACCTGCCGGAAGCCACCCGCTATCTGGAACGCAGCCTGGCGCTGGCGCTGGAAATGCCCGCTCCCGAAGCACGCATCGCCGCGCTTAACAACCTTTCGCTGGCCTATGCCGACCAGGGCGATCAGGAGCGCTCGATAGAGCATGCTCTTCAGGCGCTCGACCTGTGCGCTGCCATCGGGGACCGCCACCACGAAGCCGCCCTGCACAACAACTTGGCCGACCTGTACCACGCCGCCGGTCGTGAGGACGAGGCCATGGCGCACTTGATACAGGCCGTGGTCATATTCACAGAAGTGGGGTCGGAAGAGGGTCAGGCGACGGCCGGCAGCACCCGTCCGGAGATCTGGAAATTATTCGAATGGTAAGCAGCTGCTTACACCTTGAATTAACGACCGTTATCCCCCACCAGCAGTTCCCCAACAGCACGTAAATCCGGCAATACCCGCCACGCGCAGCCCATGGTCGCATCCGACGGGGTCAGCAAATCTGGTACCATGATGGCGATCATACCTGCCGCACAGGCTGCCTGGACCCCGGTAGTGGAATCCTCCAGCACCAGGCACGCTTCCGCAGGCACGTCCAGCCGCCGGGAGGCTGCCAGGAAGATGTCCGGCGCCGGCTTGCCGCGGCTGATCTCGTCCCCGCCCACGATGGCGTGGAAGCGCCCTGCCTGCAGCCCGGCGTGCTTCAGGTTGCGCAAGATGATCTCTTTCCCGGACGAGCTGGCCAGCGCCATCCGCAGGTCAGCCCGCTCGATTTGACCCATCAGCTCGAGCAGCCCTGCTTTAAAGGGCGTGCCGTGGGTGAGGATATATTCATCCACCAGCTCCTGCTTCCGCAGGTAGATTGGATCGAACGGGAACGCCTCGCCGAACACGCTGCGGGTGTAGCGCCTCACATCCGGCAGGGCCAGTCCGATGATCCCGGCGTATGTCTCGGATGGAAAATCGTACCCGAACTGGCTGGCGGCCTGCTGCCAGGCGGTCTGGGCGATGCGCTCGGTATCGAACATCAACCCATCCATATCGAAGATAACTGCTCTGATCCTGGCTTTCAACTCCATACTTTCACCCTCTCTCCATTTAAACGGTAACAACGCCGAGGTCACGCCGGAAGCAAGTATAATCCAGTGCAGTGCAGCACGGGGTATCACTCACCGGGAGGCATTTTGAAGGTTACCGTACACCTGCATACCATTCTGCAGCGCCCGACTCCGGAGGGGATGCTCAGCCGGCTGGACGTCGATCTCCCTCCCGGCAGCACCCTGGGGGCGCTGCTGCAGCACATGGAGGTCGAGCTCGCCCCCGATCACTTGCTGCTGGCGGTCAACGGGCGCGTCGCCGGCCTGGACCGGATACTGCAGGACGGCGACCAGGTGAACCTGATGCCTGCCATCTCAGGGGGATGCTGCCCACTGCTGCGCCTGAAATCCCAGCTATGCTGAGCTCATCCCCATACACCGGAAAGGCATTCCAACCATGATCCGACCCGTATTGATGCACGAGGAGTTCCTGGCCGATATCCGAGCTGCCCGCGCCGAGCCAGACCGGCTCCACCTATGGTGGCTGGGGCAGAGCGGCTACCTGCTGCAGTGGCGCGGTCGCCACGTCCTGCTCGATCCCTATCTGTCTGATTCGCTGACCAGGAAATACGCCGAGACAGCCACGCCCCATGTGCGCATGACAGAGCGCCTTGTCGCCCCGGATGCATTAGACTTCATCGACATCGTCACCTCCAGCCACAACCACACCGACCACCTGGACGGCGAGACCCTGGGCGCGCTGCTGGCTGCCAACCCCGGGATTGTCGCCCTGGTCTCCGAAGCCAACCGAATTTTCGCCGCCCAGCGCCTCCCCCTCCCGCACGTGCGTCTGACCGGTATCGCGGTAGACCACCCGGTACGAGTCAACGATTTTACCTTTACAGCGATACCATCCGCGCACGAAGAACTGGAGATGGACGATTCCGGAAACTCGAAGTATATCGGGCTTGTCATCCAAGCAGGAGGGCTGACCCTGTATCACAGCGGGGATACGGTGCGCTATCCGGGCATGCACGAACGGCTGCGCCAGCACCAGATCGACCTGGCGCTGCTGCCGATCAACGGGCGCGACCCGAAGCGCGGTGTCGCCGGCAACCTCTCCGGCGCCGAAGCCGCCCGGCTGGCGCACGACAGCCGTATCAAGCTGGTCATCCCCTGCCATTATGAGATGTTCGCTTTCAACACGGCTTCACCGGATGAATTCGTCCGCGAGGCGCACAGGCTCGGCCAGCCTTACCGGGTACTAAAATGCGGCGAGCGCTTTAGCCTGCCAGGTTAAAAACAGGCGGGGATGGCACCTGTACCGCCATCCCCGCCGCACAAAGCAGCACTGATCAGGACATCATCCCGAGCCGCCTGGCCTCATCCTGCGCCTGCTGGACCAAATCGGCAATGCGCACCATCATCTTTTCGGTGAATTTGCGCAGCTCGCGGTAATTCACCCTTTCCTGCAACGACAGGGTATACTGCCAGGGGTCACCGATGTGCACAAAGCACTGACCGCCAAACTGCCAGCGACCCAGCGTCTCCCGGTCGTGGAAATGCCCCTTGATCGGGTGGGCATATTTGTCGGGCACATAAAACCCTACCGGGATGATCGGCGCACCGCTCTCAGCTGCCAGCAGCGCAGCCCCGACACCCGCCCGGTGGAAGGATCGCCCGTCGTTAAGGCGCCCTTCCGGGAAGATCGCCACCGAGTGCCCCAGCAGCAATTTCTCTTTGGCTGCATCCAGCGCTTCCTGGCCGCGTCCGATATAAACCGGGATCTGGTCGGCCAGCGAGAGCATTTTCCCGACAACCGGCAGAGTAAAGGTTTCTGCCTGGATCAGGTAGTGCAGCTTTTCCTTGGTAAGGAATGGCAGTATAAATCCGTCGGTGACATTGGTGTGGTTGGCGACGATGATCTTCGGTCCGCTGGGCAGTTCAGACTGCCCCAGCACATGGATCGAATCAACGAAGAGGGCGACGTAAATACGGATAATTGATTTAGTAAAATTGTACCAGACATCCATCGCAGAGACCCCTTCTTAGGCGCTTCCTTGCAGCATTTCGCTGCTTCCTTAATTATAATACATCGGCACTGCACAGAGGAGTGTTTCTTAAATACCCGCTCCACAATTCCGATATGTTTCGTTTATTGTATATACCTCGCATTGGCTGCCGGTGTTCAATATCAGGGCAATTGTTTTATTTTCAAGATAGCCCCTGATTCGCCTGCGATAGGATATGATTGGGAAGGCACCTCCAGCCATCACACCAGGCTACGGAAAGGACAATGAACAGCTCGAAAAAGCAAGGTCGGCCCGCAAGGAAAAACAGGCTCAATCTAAATCTGTACAGCCTGCCAAGCCAGATCATCCTCAGCACAGTGCTGCTGGTGATCCTTACCTCTGCAGCTGTGGGACTGCCGGCGCTGTGGATCATCCGCGAGCAGCTCGATCACCAGGCCTGGTCGCAGATCGAGCAGGGCTATAACGCCGCCCAATCGCTGTACGATGCCAGAGAGCATCATCTGGACAATTCTGCAGCCCTGATCGCCCAGCAGCCCAGGCTGGCGGAGCTGGCAGCTTCCAGTGATGAAGGCGAGCTGCAGGACTACCTGCTCAGCCTGCAGACGGTGGAAGAGCTGGACCTGCTGGCAATTTGTGGGCCCGACCAGCAGGTCGTCGGCTCCACGACCGGTCAGGTGCCGGAGGGTCTGTGCGACCCGCGCCCCCCGGGCTATTTTTATCTGGTATCCGGACAGACTCTGCCGCAGGTCTGGCTGCTGGCCAGCCAACCTGTAACGGACAACGACCAGGGATGGGAGCGCCTGCTCACCGGTCTGAGGCTTGACTCAACCTTCGCCGACGAAATGCGCAGCCAGACCGGCCTGGAGCACACCATCTTCACTGCTGAGCGCGTGGTTGCGACCAGCCAGGACTCGTACCCATCCTTCCAGACCATCGTTGCACCGCGTACTTCTTTCTTGAACACATCCGACCTGGTCGTATGCTGCGAGTACGATATCAGCGACCAATCCTACTACGGCGCCCGGCTGCAGCTGGATGAAGACAGGGTGCAGGCTGAAGTCGCCCTGCAGGTCTCGGATATCAGCACAACTCAGCGCACCCTGGTGACTGTCCTGACTGCCAGCGTCCTGGCGGTGGCTGTGCTGGGGTCTATCCTGGGGATCATCTCGGCGCGGCGGATCAGCAAACCGCTGGTCAGCCTGTCGGAGGCGGCTACCCGCTTCAGCCGCGGGGACCTGGACACGCCCGTACAGGTCGATTCCCGGGTGCGAGAAGTGGTACAGGTAAGCCAGACTCTCGAGCAGGCACGCCTCGACCTGGCAAAATCCCTGGCAGCGCTGCGCGAGGAGAAAGCCTGGGGGGAACACCTGCTGGAATCGATCGTCGAAGGCATTGTCACACTGAATAAGGATTGCCAGATCACGTTCTTCAGCCACGGTGCCGAACGTATCACCGGATGGTCGCGCCAGGAAGTGCTCGAGCGCCGCTGTGATGAGGTATTCCACCTACCGGAAGAAGAAGCGCCCTTCAGCCAGCACATCCCACCGCCCGGGCAGAAGAACCAGCTCGTCGTCCGGGTCGCCGGCGGGCGGCAGGTCATCCTGGCTATCACCGGCGCACGGCTGAACCCGTCCTCGTCGGATGACTCAGAAGTCGCACTGGTGTTTCGCGACGTCAGTGAAGAGGCCGCCATCCACCACCTGCTGGGCTACTTCATCGCCAATGTGACCCACGAGTTTCGTACACCGCTTTCGGCATTGGCTGCTTCGATAGAGCTGCTCATCGACCAGGCGCCAGATTTGAGCGCCGCGGAGGTCGATGAGCTGCTGAAGTCACTGCATCTCAGCGTACTCAGCTTACAGACCCTGGTGGACAACCTGCTGGAGAGCGCCAGCATCGAGGCCGGGCACTTCCGCATCCGCCCGCGCCCTTACAGTCTTGACCGCATCATCACGGAAGCGGTGCAGACGATGCAGCCACTGGTCGAGAAATACAACCAGCAGATCGTCGTGGAAGCCCACGATGATCTGCCCCTGGTGCACGCCGACCCGCGCCGGGTCGTTCAGGTGTTGGTCAACCTGATCTCGAATGCCAACAAGTATGGACCGGATAGCGCGAATATCAGCATCCAGGCGACCAATAAGGGTAAAATAGTGCAGGTCCAGGTGGCAGATCGCGGCCCTGGCATCGACAGCCAGCACAGGGATCTGCTGTTCCAGCGTTTTGAGTATCCGGCTGCCACCAGCAGCCAGAGCAGGGTCGGCGCCGGGTTAGGTCTGTCGGTGGTTAAAGCAATCATCGAAGCGCACGGCGGCGAGGTTGGCGTCAGCGACCGCACGGGGGGCGGCTCGATATTCTGGTTCACACTGCCGATGTCAAAGGAAACATGAAAGTCTTGATTGTAGATGACGACCGGGTGCTGGCTGATGTAGTAGCCTTTGCCCTGCGCCGGGAAGGCTTCCAGGTCGTACAGGCGTACGATGGCCTGTCTGCCTTACAGCGCTGGTCGGAAGAAAACCCGGATTTAATCATTCTGGACGTCAACCTGCCAAAGATGGATGGCTTCGCAGTCTGCCAGCGCATCCGCCGCGAGTCGGATACCCCGATCATCATGCTGACTGTACGCAGCGAAGACGAGGACGTCGTCCACGGGCTGGACCTGGGCGCCGATGACTATATGCCCAAGCCATTCAGCCCACGCCAGCTGGTCGCCAGGGCGAACGCGGTGCTGCGCCGTTCCGGGCAGGTACCCATCCAGGGTCCGCGCAAAGTGGGTTATCTGCAGCTATCGCCCAGCCGGCGGGAAGTACGCATCCAAGGTGGGGACGCAGTCTCGCTAACCCCACTGGAAGGTCGCATGCTGGATTATCTGATGGTCAATGCCGGTCAGGTGCTTACCTACGAGTCATTAATTGACCATGTCTGGGGTCCTCAAGGCGCGGACCGCGACATGCTGCGCCAGCTCATCCGCCGGCTGCGCGGCAAGATCGAGCCCGACTCCGCCAACCCACGCTATATCCTCACTACCCCCGGTCTGGGCTACTCCCTGGAGGCTGAAGAACCGTAATTCCTAGCATCGATCCACCGGTCACCTGTAAAACAGTTCCGGCGAGCACAGCTGCTTGCCGGAACTGTTTTGTCACAGGACTGTCACGACGATATCACGAAGTATGTCACAGGCATCCGGTAAAGTGAAGCTGCTGCGGGTAGCTCCGTTGGCTGCCCGCGCCTGGGAGTATCTTTCCACCAGAAATCAACCTGCCGCGCGCTGAAAAAGTGCGTACCTGCTGGAGGTTGAAATGGTGATCATCAATGAAGTAGATTATCGTCACCCTCTCGAAGTGAACCTGCTCAAGCAGGCTATGGTTGGAGACAACCTGTCCGTCAATAGAATAACCCTCTACCTGAGCTCAGCCAACCCCACTCTGCGCCAGGCGATGCAGGAATCCATCCATGACGCTGCCGGAGAGAATCTCTGGCAGCACCTGCTTAACTGTTTGGCGATCCACTGTTGGGAAGGAAGTCAGCGGATCGACCGCAACCTTGACCAGGAGGCATTACAGAGACTGGACCAGGCGATCTCTGAAGTCTTCAGCCAGGATGTATACACCTGGGAGATCGCGGCCAAAGAGGCTGTGCTGCAGGATGGGTTGAGCAGCCCGCGTCTCGAAGTCCGCTATGCAGCAGCCTGCCTGCTCGGACTGCGCGGCGACCGCACAATGATCCTCATTCTGGAAGAGATCTTGGATACTGCAGTGAAGAGCTGGAAGGTGCGCGCTATCCAGGCTCTCGCCTGCATCGAAGGGGAACGCAGTGGGCGCGTATTGATTAAAGCGCTGGCCATGGACCGCGGCACCCTGCACAACGCCGCCAAAAGAGCCCTGTTCGATCTCGGACCGATCGTGGAGAAAAGCTGGGTGGAGGCGCTGAATCATCCAGACAGCCACATCCGCTGGCATGCCGCTAGAAACTTGAGCGACCCGACCGATCTGCGCTCGATGGAGACCCTGGCGGAAGGGTTGATGGATGAAAACCGTGAAGTGCGTTGGGCTTCTGCCGACACATTAGCCCGCATTGGCCCGCCTGGGGTGCCCGCCACGCTGGCAGTCATCTGCCGCTCAGAGCTATCCAACCACACCCGCCAGGCAGCTTACCACGCCTTGCATGGAGTTCTACTCACGGCGCCTGCGGGAGCGCATGAAACCTCTGCTGGAAGCCCTGCAGAGTTCAGCCACCAGCAGTGAAGCTCCCGGCATAGCCTGCCGCCTGCTGGAGGAATGGGAGCGCGGCTGATAACCGCCGCAGAGGTCCACGGAACTGATCGCACAGTCAGCGACCCGTTCCACCTGACTTAAAAGACAGCGCTCGCCAGACGAAAACCAGCTGGTTATTACGAGGTGCAGCGTGAAATCAAATAGAAAAGGAGATAGATCTTCCACATGAGCCTACACATTCTAAAAAAAGAAGATCTGACCGAGTTTCTCGCCAAACTGCTGCCGGATTATCGCGTTGCCGGTCCGGTAAAGGAAAATGGTGGTTATGCTTTCCAGGCGATCAGCAGCCCGGCTGACCTGGAGTTGGGCTATACCACCACCATCTTGCCGCCCAAGAAATTCCTGCTCCCGACCCGGGAAGTGCTGTTCAAATTCGACAACAGCAACGGCGGTGAGATCGAGCCGTCGCCGCCTGCCATACCGACGATCATATTCGGCATGCATACCTGCGACGTGCACGCAGTACAACTGCTCGATCAAGTATTTTCTGCGGGTCATACCGACCCTAATTACGTCGACCGACGCAACCAGACCCTGATCGTCAGCGTGGAGTGCCTTTCCCCATGCGATGAGCACAGCTTCTGCAAAAGCATGGGGACGCTGAGCGCTGATGAAGGCTATGACCTGCACCTGACCGATCTGGGCGACGCGTATGCCGTCGATATCGGCACACAGGCGGGACAGCAGCTTCTGGAGAAATACGCCCAGACCAGCACGGCAACAGCCGACAATGTCCAGCGCCTTAACAACGTGCTGGGAGAGAAATGGCCCCGGTTCCCCTACCGGTTGGATTTCGATGTCAGCGACCTGCCTTCCCTGCTCAATATGACGATGAAGAGCCCGCTGTGGAATGAGCTGGGCGAACGCTGCCTGGCATGTGCCGCCTGCACCAACGTCTGCCCGACCTGTTTCTGCTTCGATGTGAAGGACGAGGTCGAGTTGGATCTGCGCCGTGGTCAGCGGGTACGTGCCTGGGACTCCTGCCAGCTGGACGAGTTTGCCACGGTGACCGGGGGGCATAACTTCAGGACCAGCCGGGCACTGCGCCAGCGGCACCGATTCATGCGCAAAGGGAAATATATCCTGGAGGCACACAACTACCTTGGCTGCGTGGGCTGCGGACGCTGTGCCCAGGCTTGTCTGGTAGATATCACTCCGGTGGGTGTTTTCAACGAGCTCCACCGCCAGCTGGAAGTTGAGGGTCGACTATGATCATCGCTGCATCTCACCCTACGATTGCCGAACCATCGCTTGATGAACGGCAGCTCTACCTGCCGACCTTTGTAAAAATACTGGATATCAAGCCGATCACCGAGCTTGAAAAAGTGTTCACCTTCGAACTGCCCAACGGCAGACCGCTCGGTCACCGCCCCGGCCAGTTCGTCGAGGTTTCCGTTCTGGGAGTAGGCGAAGCGCCGATCAGCATCAGCAGCTCGCCCAGCCGCAGCAGTAAGAGTTTTGAGCTTTGCGTGCGCCGGGTTGGTGATGTAACCAGCGCGCTGCACAGCCTGAAGCCCGGCGATAGAGTCGGCATTCGCGGCCCATTTGGACGCGGTTTCCCGTTCGAGAAGTTCCGCGGCAAAGACCTGCTGTTCGCCCCAGGCGGGCTCGGTCTGGCTCCGCTGCGCTCGCTGATCAACCAGGTCATCGATGAACGCGCCATGTTCGGGCGGGTTGTCATCCTCTATGGCGCACGCAACCCAGACGAACTGCTCTTCAAGGACGAGCTGGAAATATGGGAAGAAATGCAGGACGTAGAGCTGTACCTCACGGTTGACCGCGGAGACGATAACTGGACCGGCAACACAGGTGTAATCACCACCCTGTTCCGGCATATCTCGGTATACCCGCGCAATACTGTGGCTGCCACCTGCGGCCCGCCGATCATGTACCGCTTCGTGCTGATGGAACTGTTCGGGAAAGGCATATCGGAAGGCAATATCTGGCTGTCCCTGGAGCGGCGCATGAAATGCGGCGTAGGCAAGTGCGGTCACTGCCAGATCAATAATGTCTACGCCTGCCAGTCCGGTCCCGTATTCTCTTATAAGGAAATCAAAGGACTTGAGGAAGCACTATGAGCCAGAACAACAAACCCAAGATTGCATTCTTTGACTTCACCAGTTGCGAAGGCTGCCAGCTTACCGTTATCGATTCGCTGCAAACTCACCCCGAGCTGCTGGATGTGGTGAACATCGTCCAGTTTCGCGAGGCAATGACCGAGAAAGGCGAGGATTACCAGGTAGCATTCATCGAGGGCTCGTGCACCCGCGAAAGCGATGAGGCGCGCTTGAAAGCGATCCGCCAGCAAGCAGCCGTGGTCGTCGCCCTGGGTACATGCGCCCACCTTGGTGGAGTCAACACGCTGAAAAGCCTGCACCCACTGCCGGAAGTGCGCCGCTATGTCTACGGGGACAAAGCCGAGTGGTATGAGACCTACGACGCACGCCCCATCGATGCCGTCATCCCGGTTGATTTTGCCATCCCGGGCTGCCCGATAGACCGCAACGAGTTTATCAGTGTAGTGAAAGCGCTGCTGCTGGGCAAGAAACCCCCCATTCCTGACTACCCGCTCTGCGTTGAGTGCAAGCTCAAAGAGAATGTCTGCTTGTTTACTCGCGGTCTGGTCTGCCTGGGGCCGGTCACTCGCGCCGGCTGCGATGCCATCTGCCCAACCTACGGACAATCTTGCGAAGCCTGCCGTGGGTTCATCAGCAATCCGAATGACACCTCGATGCGCAACCTGCTGGCCGAACACGATATGAGCGTGGATGAAATCACGACTATGTATACCATGTTCACCGCCTACCAGGTGCGCGAGAAATTGATGCAGGCTGAGAGCGCCTCGGGAAGGTAAATAACTATGAGCAAAAGGATAGACGTACATCACGTTACCCGTGTTGAAGGTCACGGCAATATCGTTGTAGAGATCGCCGACAGCCAGTTGAAGGAGTGCCGCTTCGACGTGGTCGAGACACCGCGTTTCTTCGAAGCCATGCTGCGCGGCCGGCCTTATCTCGAAGCATCGCACATCACCAGCCGCATCTGCGGTATCTGCGCCACCGGTCATGCCACCACATCGCTGCGCGCCAGTGAAAACGCCCTGGGCATACAGCCAACCCGCCAGACCGAGCTGCTGCGCAAGCTCTCCTTCCATGGAGAGATCCTGGACAGCCACATCCTGCATGTATACATGCTGGTGGCGCCCGACTTTCTGGGCGTCGGCAGCGTTATCCCGCTGGCCGGCACCCACCCGGAAGTCGTGCTGCGTGCACTGCGGATGAAGAAGCTCTCCGGAGATATCTGCGCCGTGGTGACCGGGAGACACACCCACCCCATCGCAATGACCGTCGGCGGCTTTACCCACTTCCCCAAAAACAGCGAGCTGAAGGATCTGCGCCAGCAGCTGGAGGCAGCCCGTGCGGATGTCGATGCCACGGTCGAGTTATGCGCGACCCTGCCCTGGCCGCAGTTCGAGCGCGACACCGAATATATCTCGCTCACCCGCCCAGATGAGTACGCCTTCATCGATGGCGAGATTATCAGCAGCGATGGGGCACGCTTGCCCATTGACAGCTACCAGCAGGTCACGAACGAATATATGGTGCCCCACTCGAGCGCCAAGTTCACCCGCTTCCAGCGTGATTCATATATGGTCGGCGCTCTGGCGCGCTTTAACAACAATTTCGAACAGCTTCATCCACGCGCCAAAGCTGCAGCAGCCGCCCTCGGCATGCAGCCCAAAGTCACTAACCCTTATCTGAACACCGCAGCTCAGGTGGTCGAGATCGTACACTGTGTGGAAGATTCGATCAAGATCATCGACCAGCTGCTCGAAAAAGGTGTCGCCCCTGAAGACCCGGTCCCGCCGTCTACAGCGGGCGGGGAAGGCGTGGGGGCGTGCGAGGTGCCGCGCGGCATCCTCTTCCACCACTACTCGATCGGCGAAGATGGCAAGATGACCGGGGCAAACTGCATCATACCCACCAACCAGAATATTGCCAACCTCGAAGGTGATATGAAATCATTGGTACCGCAGATCATGGACAAACCTACCGAAGCCATGCAGCTGGACCTGGAGATGTTGGTGCGGGCTTACGACCCGTGTATATCCTGCTCGGTCCACCTGACGAAGGTAGTGCGCCCTTGACGACAAACAGCAGCCCCGTGGGCAGGGACCATACCCTGGTGATCGGCATAGGCAACCTATTGTGCCGTGATGATGGTCTGGGCGTGCGCGTGGCTGAGATGCTGGCAAACGAAGACCTGCCTACCGGGGTACAGGTGCGCGAGCTGGGCACGCCCGGTTGGGGGTTGGTCAACCACTTCCAGGGCTGGCGGCGCGTCTTCCTGATCGACGCGGTCGAGATGGGTGAAGAACCAGGCGCGTGTCATCGCCTGGAAGCCAGCCAGGCACAGTTCATACCCGCCAACCAGTCGATCTCGCTGCACGAGCCCGGTCTGGCGGACAGCCTGGCCCTTGCTCAGGCGCTCAACCTGATGCCGGATGAGGTCGTACTCTTCGGCGTTGAACCCGCTACCACCGAGCCGGGCGATGAAATGAGCCCGCAAGTAAAGAATGCGATTCCTTCTATCGTAGAAACCATCAGACAAGAATTATGGAAAACAACATGAACTCAAAACGGATCCTGCTCGTCGATGACGACCCTGACCTGCGCCTGGCACTGCGCTTGCCACTGGAATCAGCTGGTTATTCCGTCTCAGAGGCGGAAAGCACCTCAGCCGGCAAAGAAGCCGTCAAACAGGTTGACCCAGACCTGATCATACTGGATGTGATGATGGATACGACCACGGCTGGGTTCCAATTTGCTCTGGATATGCACAACGCCGATCCTGACTCGGAATTCACCAAATATCGTGAGGTGCCGATCATCATGCTGACGGCCATCCACTCCACGACTCCCCTGCGCTTCGCGCCTGATGACGATTATCTGCCAGTCCAGACCTTCCTCGAGAAGCCTGTCGATCCGGACGTTCTGCTGGCAAAAGTGCGCGAGATGCTCGGAGGTTGATGGCGTTAGTATTTCTGGAACTGAACAAGTCCGGAAAGTGAGATGACGATAAACATACCCAGCCCGGTTCAACACCGCAATATTGTCGAAGCTGAGCTGGTTGCCAGCATCGGCTGGTTGATTCGCATACGCTGGATTGCCGGGGTCTGCGTGCTCCTGGCAACCTGGGGGATAGAGACCATCTTCGGGCTGCGCGCGCCGTATACTGCGCTTTACCTCACCGGCGCGGGCATATTGCTCTACAACGCCATTTTCTATATCCAGAACCGCCGGTTAGTAGACCGTGACGCCTCCGCTCCGGTCTATATGCAGCTGGCAAAATGGCAGGTCGGCATGGATTGGGTGGCGATGATCTTGCTGATCCATTTTTCCGGCGGCATCGAGAGCCCGGTGATCATGTTCTTCTTCTTCCACATCATCATCGCCTCGATCTTTTTTCCACCCCGTACAGCCTATACCTTTGCCCTGCTGGCAATCGGCCTGCTTTCAGCTACCGCGTCTGCTGGAATATACCGGCGTGCTGCCGCACGAATTGATAAACGGGCTGCTCGATACCCCGCTCTACCAGAATGAGTTGTATGTCATTTCCATGCTCTTCTTCTTTTCAGGCACAGCCCTTGTGGCGGCTTATCTGACATCCACCATCCACGACCGGTTGAGGCAAAGGGAAGAACAGATCGTCAGGTTGACCGAAAGCCTGCAGGAGGCAACCACCCGGCTGCAGACCCTGAACGAGGGAGCACGCGTGGTAGGCTCGACTCTCGATCTGCCGCAGGTGCTCGAACGACTGGTAAAAAGCACTGCAGAAGCGATGAGCGTACACGCCTGTTCGATACGCCTGCTGGATAAGAGCGGACATAAGCTCGACCCTGTCGCAGTGTATGGTTTGAGCCAGGTTTATCTGGATAAGGGTCCGGTGGACCTGGAAGCCAATCCGCTGGCCAGAGAAGTCCTGAGCGGTAAGATCGTCAACATCTCGGATGCCCTCAGCAGCCCTCTGCTCCAGTACCCGGAGGAAGCCCGCCAGGAAGGCATTCAATCGATGCTCTCCGCACCACTGGTAGGTAAGATCGGACCACTGGGCATCCTGCGCGCCTATGCTGTGGAACCAGACCGCTTCACTCCCGATGACGAGGCCTTCCTGGCAGCCATCGCCGCCCAGGGCAGCGTCGCTATCGAGAATGCCTTGGCATACCGGGCAGTGGAGCAGCTGGACGCGGTAAAAAGCCAGTTCATCCGCACCGTGACCCACGAGCTGCGCTCACCGGTCAGCGTCACCCGCAGCCTGCTGCGCAACATCGTCGCCGGCTATGCCGGGCAGGTTACGGACCAGCAGTTGGATATCCTCAGCCGTGCTTCACGCAGGGTGGATTTCCTGCAAAAGCTGATCGATGACCTGCTCGACCTCGCCGAAGGCAAGACTGAGATCCGTCTGCACGAGCAGTACGAGCCCGTCCCCCTGGAGCAGGTTATCCAGCAGGTCGTCAAACGCTTCGAAGTGCCGGCACAGGAAAAGAACATCACCCTCCATTGGAATGCCGGAACCTCGGATAGCGAAACCCTAGTCCTTGCGACTCCTGAAGGGCTGGACCGCATCTTCAACAACCTGGTTTCCAATGCAATTAAGTACACACCCGCAGGAGGCCAGGTGAAAATCCTGCTGGCAAGAACGGGTGATGATGTCCAGGTGACCGTTGAAGACACCGGCATCGGCATCCCAGAAGATGCGATGGGCACCCTGTTCGAGGAGTTCTATCGGGCGCCGAATGCCAAAGCGCTCGAGCGTGAAGGCACAGGCCTGGGGCTGACCATTGTCAAAGACCTGGTGGAGCGCTTTGGCGGGCGTATCAATCTGCACAGCACGCTCGATATCGGCACTCAATTTACCGTTATTCTGCCGGTTATCGTTTCCAATGAGCAGATGACCCCTGAATTTAGTGTGGACCGCGAGGAATGAACTATGTCCGAAACTCTGGCACTTGAGACCAACCGCATTTCGAGGCAGGATATCCAGCTGTGCTACCACTGCCATAAATGTACCGCCGGTTGTCCGGTCGTTGATGCCATGGATTATGGACCTGACCAGCTGCTACGCATGGTATCGCTGGATGAACGCCAGCCCGTGCTTTCTAGCCGGGACATCTGGCTGTGCGCGGGCTGCTATACCTGCGCGACCCGCTGCCCGAATGAAATCGACATCTCGGCTGTGATGGATGCCCTGCGGCAGATCGCCTTGCGTGAAGGATATGCAGCTGGCGAGAAGGACGCATTGCTCTTCCACCGGCTCTTCTTAGGTGTCGTTGGCAGACTGGGCAGATCGCACGAGGCGGCAATGCTGGGGTTGTTCAAGGTACTCTCGGATGCCCCACTGTTGGACGATGTCGGAGCCGGGCTTGGGCTTTTCCTGCGCGGCAAGGTGCCCCTGCTGCCGAAGCGTTCCGGTGCAGCTTCCGATGTGCGGGAGATCTTCCAGGAGTGCCTCAAAACCGACCAGACTACTAATCAACCTGAGGATTAAACAGGCAATGCGGGAGCGAAACCAGATGGATTACTCGTATTATCCAGGCTGCAGCCTTCACTCAACAGGCCTCGAGTTCGGTCTTTCCACGCGTGCTGTCTTCGAAGATCTGGACATCGGTCTGATCGAGCTGCAGGGATGGAACTGCTGCGGCGCTTCATCCGCCCATGCCATGAGCCATACCCTGGCGCTGGCACTGCCTGCCCGCAACCTGTCATTAGCACAGGATGCGGGTCATCACCTGGTCGCTCCTTGTGCTGCCTGCTTCAACCGGTTGAAAGCTGCCGATTACACCCTGCGCAGCGACCCGGCTGTCCGGGCTGAGGTGGAAGAGATCGTAGGTTTCGAGTACACCGGGCAGGTCACCGTCCGGCCTGTGCTGGCAGTGCTGTACGAAGATTACGGCCTGGAGGCGATTGCCGCCAGAGTGCAGCGACCTTTGACAGGTTTGAAAGTGGTTCCCTATTACGGCTGCCTGCTGGTGCGCCCACCTGAGGTGACCGAGTTCGATGACCCTGACCATCCGTATGTGATGGCTGAGCTGCTGGAGGCAATCGGCACCGAAGTCCTGCCCTGGTCGTATGCTACAGAGTGCTGCGGGGCAGGGCTTTCGCTCAGCCGCTCGGATGTCGTCCGAAATCTGGTCGGGCGCCTGGCGGCGCGGGCGCGTGAAGCCGGAGCGGATGCCCTGGTAACAGCCTGCCCGTTGTGCCAGGTCAACTTGGAGATGCGCCAGACCAGCGAGCCGAAAATCCCATCCTTCTACATCACTGAGCTACTTGGGTTGGCACTCGGTCTGCCGCAGGTTGACAAATGGCTGTCCAAGCACCTGATCGACCCGCGCCCCTTGATCCAATCTGCGGGACTGAGAGCGGAGTGAACGAGACTATGGCTCCTCAAGAGAATGGAAGCACGAACGGAAACAGCCCATGCGGGGCAGCCCTGGTGGTTGGCGCTGGGATTGCCGGCATGCAAGCTGCCCTGGACCTGGCAGAAGCCGGGATAAAAGTCTATCTGCTGGATCGTGCCCCGGCAATTGGCGGCACCATGTCGCAGCTTGACAAGACTTTCCCGACCAACGACTGTGCCATGTGCATTATGTCCCCGAAGCTGGTCGAAGTGGGCCGGCATCTGAACATAGAGCTGCTCACCTGCGCGGATGTCGAGACCATCAGCGGCAAGCCGGGTGATTTTACGGTGACCGTCCGCCAGCACCCGCGCTACGTCGACCCCTTGAAATGCACCGGCTGCGGCGACTGCGCTGCGGCATGCCCGATCAGCCTGCCAGACCAGTTCAACCGCGGTCTATCTCAACGCAAAGCCATTTACAAGCTGTACCCCCAGGCAATCCCTAACACCTTCGCCATCGAGAAAGAAGGTGTCGCCCCCTGCCGGGACGCCTGCCCGATCCACCAGCGGGCGCAGGGATACCTGGCGCTTGTGGCAGAGGGACGCTTCGCGGACGCCTACCGCACCGTCCTGGATGACAATCCCTTCCCCTCCATCTGTGGTCGTGTGTGCAACCACATCTGTGAGGAGGCCTGCAGCCGGGCACAGTTCGATTCTGCGGTCAACATCATGGGGGTCAAGCGCTTTATCGCCGATTGGGCATGGGCGCATCCACAGGAACGTGCCGCCATCCTGGAAAGCATGTCCGCAAGCCAGGCAGCTGCGGACACGAAGCCGCTCGCCGGTAAAAAGGTGGCGGTGATCGGCTCTGGTCCCGCCGGGCTGACCTGCGCTCAGGACCTGGTCCTCCAGGGCTGCCAGGTGACCGTGTACGAAGCCCTGCCAGTGCCCGGAGGCATGATGCGCGTGGGCGTTCCCGCCCACCGGCTGCCGCCCGAGATCGTCCAGCGCGAGATCGATGCGATCCTCGATCAGGGGATCAAGCTGCGTCTCAATCAGCGGGTGGAGAACGTCGAAGCCTTACTGGATGAGCACGATGCAGCTTTCGTGGCAGTTGGCGCTCACGGTGGTGTCAGGCTGCCGATCCCCGGCAGCAACCTGCCAGATGTATATCTGGCGACAGATTTCCTGCGCCAAACGAGCCTTAAGCTGGTAGGAGGATTTCCCCCGCATGGAGAAGAAAACCCCAGGTCACAGATATCCGGAAAGCGGGTGCTGGTATTAGGCGGTGGCAATGTGGCTGTCGACGCCGCCATGACCGCCGCCCGCCTGGGCGCATCCTGGGTGGGCATGACCTGCTTGGAAGGCCGCGACCAGATGCCCGCTCACGATTGGGAAATCCTCGAAGCAGTAGAGGAAGACATCCAGGTCTACCCCGCCCGCACCTTCAAAGAGATCACTTCCGAAGGCGGGCACGTGACAGGCGTCCGCACTGTGAACGTGGATTTTCATGGCTTCGAGGACGGGAGACCGGTCTTCGACGAGCACGCCGAGACCGAGACCGTGATACCGGCCGATGTGGTGATATTTGCAATCGGTCAGCGACCCGAAACAGACTGCCTGACTCGGGTGGATTGCCAACGCGGCGGCAGGGTGGTGGCTGACCCGCACACCCTCGCCACGAACGTTGAGGGCATCTTCGCGGGCGGTGATGCGGTGCGCGGCACTTCCTTTATCGTCAACGCCATCGCCGACGGGCATCAGGCCGCCAGCTCGATCGCCGGCTACCTGACCAGCACACCGGAGGAATACAGCGGAATTGCTGTACCGCTGACAACTGAACAAGACACCCCATCCGTTGTCAAGTTGGCTGGCGATGAGATCCGGAAGCGCATTTACTCCTTCGAACCGCGGGTTGAAATGCCCAAACGTCCCGCCCAGGAGCGCAAGCTAGATTTTGCGGAGATCTCCGCCTGCTTGACCGAAGAACAGGTCCGCCTCGAGGCAGCCCGCTGCCTGGGCTGCGGTGTGTGTTCTGAGTGCAACCAGTGCGTTTACGCCTGCCGGGCTGATGCGATCCTGCATGGTGAAGTCGAGCGCATGGTCGATCTGAATGTCGGAGCAGTGCTGCTGACACCTGGGCTGGAGCCTATGCCGGGGGATATCCGCCCTGAGTACGGCTACGGGCACTATCCAAATGTGGTCACCAGCCTGGAGTTCGAGCGCATGCTGTCGGCTTCTGGTCCATTTTCCGGCGTTCTGCAGCGCCCATCCGACGGAGAGCACCCGCGCAAGATCGCCTGGATCCAGTGTGTGGGCTCGCGGGATTGCACGATGGGAGGCGATGGTGCGGAGCGCGGTTCATATTGCTCTTCGGTGTGCTGCATGTATGCCACCAAAGAAGCCATCATCGCCAAAGAACACGACCCGAAGGTCGAGCCGACTATCTTTTATATCGATATCCGCTCATTTGGCAAAGGCTTCGAGCCGTATATCGAGCGGGCTGAGTCCGAACATGGCGTGCGCTTCGTTCGCTGTATGGTCTCATCGGTAAAGGAAGCGCCTGGGACGCGCAACCTGCGCCTGGGATACGCAACCTTCCAGGAAGGTAATGGCGGGCGACCTGTCAGCCACGAGGAGGAGTTCGACCTGGTCGTGCTTTCGGTTGGTCTGCAACCTTCCAAGGAAACGCAGGAGATGGCGCAGCGCCTTGGTCTATCGCTGAATGAGTACGGTTTTCTCGAGACCGGCACGTATGAACCTTCGCAGACCTCACGAGCGGGGATATATGCTGCGGGAGCATTTGCCGAACCGAAAGACATCCCCGAATCGGTCATCGAAGCCTCGTGTGCGGCAGCCCAGGTCTCCGAGCTGCTGGCCGAGGCGCGCAACACGCAGACGCGCACTCCCCAATTCCCGGACGAGCGCGATGTGGTCGACGAGCCGGAGCGGGTAGGCGTGTTTATCTGCCACTGCGGCATCAATATTGGCTCGGTCGTGGACGTTCCTGAGGTCGTCGAATTTACCAAGAACCTGCCCGGAGTGGTCTATGCCGAGCAGAACCTGTACACCTGCTCGCAAGACACGCAAGAAAAAATCCGCCAGCAGATCGAGGAGCATGGGCTCAACCGCGTGGTAGTGGCTTCCTGCACCCCGCGCACGCACGAGCCGTTGTTCCAGGATACCCTGCGCCAGGCGGGTCTGAACCCGCACCTGTTCGAAATGGCCAATATCCGCGAGCAGGATTCGTGGGTGCACCGCGCGCAGCCGCTGGTCGCCACGCAGAAAGCCAAAGAGCTGGCTGCGATGGCGGTCGCCAAGGCGCGCCGGCTGCGAGCCCTGGGGCACACATCCTTCGATGTCGACCAGCGTGCACTGGTCATCGGTGCGGGTCTGGCAGGCATGACGGCTGCTTTGTCCATCGCGCGGCAGGGCTTCGAGGTCTTTCTGATCGAACGCCAGCCCGAGATCGGTGGGAATCTGCGCCATATCTTCACCGCCTCCCGCCCGGGCGAAGACCCCCAGGTGCTGCTGCAAAATATCATTGAAGCTGTGCGTGCCGAGCCGCGCATCCAGGTGATCACCCAGGCAGAATTGAGCGAAGTAAAAGGCTACAAAGGCCAGTACCGCAGCACGGTAACCTGCGTCGATGGGGGGGAGGTCGAGCTGAGTCACGGGGCAATTGTGGTGGCTACGGGGGCCAGGGCGACAGAACCAAACGAATACCTGTACAAACAGCACGAGCGAGTGCTGACCCAGCGCAGCCTCGAGCAGCGCCTGACCGAGACGGACTTCGCCGGGAGCCTGGATGGCAAGACCCTGGTGATGATCCAGTGCGTGGGCTCACGCGATGAAGAGCACCCATACTGCTCGCGCATCTGCTGCACCCAGGCATTGAAGAACGCGCTGGCGATCAAGCGCCAGGCGCCCGGCGCACGCATCGTCGTGCTGTACCGCGACCTGCGCAGCTATGGGATGCGCGAGCACCTGTACCGCCAGGCGCGCCAGGCCGGCGTGATCTTCTTGCAGTACGAAGCGCAGGAGAAGCCGGTCGTATCTGCGCAGCAAGCCGATGGCTTGAATGTCCAGGTGCGTGTGCAGCCGGAAGGGCGGCAGGTCACTCTGCCAGCCGATTGGGTGGTGCTAAGCGCGGGGATCGAGCCAGAGCCCGGCAACGCTGCCCTGGCACAGCTGCTCAAGGTGCCTTTGAATGAGACCGGTTTCTTCCTCGAAGCGCACGTCAAACTGCGACCGGTGGATTTCGCTGCTGACGGCATATTCCTGGCGGGCCTGGCACACTCGCCGCGCGCTATCGAAGAGACGATTGCCCAGGCGCGGGCTGCGGCAGTCAGGGCAGCAGCACTGCTCTCCAAGGAAACCCTGGATGCCACAGCCATCATTGCCAATGTCAACCCCAGGCTGTGCGCGGCCTGCGGGCTGTGTGTGGAGGTGTGCCCCTACGGTGCCCGCAGGCTCGAAGCGGGCATGGAGCACGCCGAAGTGATCGATGTGCTGTGCCAGGGCTGTGGAGCCTGTGTGGCTGCCTGCCCGAATAAGGCCAGCCAGTTGAAAGGATTCGAGTTCGTCCAGATCTTCGACATGCTGGAAGCAGCCTGGACGTAGAGATCAAAGTCCCGCGGTGTGGAGCACAGTCTGCCCGCCGCCGGGAGCGCAGGAGTGACAATGAGCGATCAGAATGGGTTCGAACCTCGCATGGTAGCGTATCTATGCAACTGGTGCACCTACACCGGAGCGGACCTGGCAGGCACATCACGCCTGCAGTACCCACCCAACGTGCGCATCATCCGCACCATGTGCAGCGGCGCCGTCGATCCGGTGTACGTGCTGAAACCGCTGCTGGATGGCGTGGACGGGATCATCATCGGCGGCTGCCATCCTGGAGACTGCCACTACCAGACAGGCAACTATAAAACCAGGCGCCGTTACGTTGCCTTGCAGGAAATACTCAAGGCTTCCGGGTTCGAGGATGAGCGCATCTGGCTGCGCTGGATCAGCGCCAGCGAGGGCCAGAAATTTGCCGAGACGATCAGCGAGTTCGTCAGCGCGCTGAAAGAATTGGGACCGAACCCGATGCGCCAGGTGCTGGCAGTATGAGCGTCCAGCTGCACCTGTGCCCATGCAGCAGCCATTTACCGACCTTGAAATGAGGCGACCATGATTGGATTGATCCCCGTAGAAAACTCCGAACCGCTAGAGGCAGTGCGCGGCCTGCTGCGCCAGCTCATCGAAACCGGTCTGGTGGAAGCGCTGTTCGTGCCGCTGGAGATGGAGAGCGGTGCGATTACCCCCGCCCTGGTAACCGATCCGGACCACCTGGGGCGCGCCAACCCGCTGGCTCCGGCGATGCCGATCAACTCAGCGCGGGCGGTGTCGGCCCTGACCGGTAAAGGCTCCCCAGCGCGCCTGGGGGTTGTGCTGCGCCCCTGCGAGCTGCGGGCGCTGGTCGAGCTGGTCAAGCTGCAGCAGGCCTCGTTGGATGATGTGACCCTGATCAGCCTGGATTGCCCGGGCACTTACGAGTGGGCTGAATACAAAACCATTCAGAACGCCGAGGGTACGAATTTAGCCGGCTACCTCACGAAGGGCGAAGCCTACAACGGGCACGGTCTCAGGCAGGCATGCCAGATGTGCAGCCAGCCCGTCCCGGCAGGCGCCGATATCCACCTGCAGTTCTTCGGCGCCAACCTGGCGACCGGCATCCCGGTGGAGGTGGATGGAGGGCTGGCAGAGCTGCTCGATATCGCTGAAATGACAGACGACGCCGCTGCCGACCGCAAGGCAGTCCTGGAGCCCCTGCTGGCTCAGCGAGAGGGCACACGCCAGGGCGATCTGAAGGCGATTAAAGAGCAGATCGCCGCCAATGGCGGGCTGCCGGGCGTCTTCGAGACCTGCATCCGCTGCTATAACTGTATGACCGTCTGCCCGATCTGCTACTGCAAGAACTGCCTGTTCTCAACTGCGGCTTTCAACCATACGCCGGAACATTACCTGAACGCTGCCCGGCGCAAAGGTGCTTTGCGGCTGCCCGGCGATATCCTGCTCTTCCATCTCACCCGCATGAACCATATGGGGCTGTCCTGCGTAAGCTGCGGCATGTGCACCTCCGCCTGCCCGGCGGACATCCCGGTTGGACTGGTCTTCAGCATGGTCGGCGAGCAGGTGCAGGGCGCCTTCGACTACCAGCCGGGCAAAGACGTGCACGAAGCGCTGCCGCTGGTCACTTTCGAGACCAACGAATGGGTAGAGATTGGTGAGGTAAGATGACCCCCAACCCACGATCGAACGGACACCAGCCTGCTGCGCTGGTCATCGGCGGAGGCATCGCCGGGATCCAGTCGGCGCTGGACATCGCCGAAGCCGGTTTCAAGGTCTACCTGGTGGAGCGATCTCCCAGCATCGGCGGCAGGATGTCCCAACTTGACAAGACCTTCCCCACTCTGGACTGCTCATCCTGCATCCTGACCCCACGGATGGTGGATGTCAGCCGCCACCCGAATATCGAGCTGCTGACCTACTCCGAAGTCAGCCAGGTGAGCGGGCAGGCAGGGGACTTCCAGGTGCGCATCAAGCGCAAACCGCGCTACGTGGATGCGGATAAATGCCGCGGCTGCGGTCTGTGCGCACAGGCCTGCCGCCTGAGCGGGCGGGTGAGCGGCGAGCCGGGCAGCGATTTCAACGCCGGGATCGCCAAGCGGGCTGCCATCTATGTGCCTTTCCCCCAGGCTGTGCCGCTGATCTACACCGTTGACCCGCAGGCCTGCGTCTACCTGACGCGGGGCGTGTGCGGGAAGACCTTCCTGTGTAAGGACGCCTGTGATGCGGACGCGATCGACTTCAGCCAGACGGAGGAGTATATGGACGTTGAAGTCGAGACCATCGTGGTCGCCACCGGCTTCGATGTCTTCGACGCTCACCGGCGTCCCGAGCTGGGCTACGGTGTGTACCCCCAGGTGATCACCACGCTGGAGTTCGAGCGGCTGGCGTCGGCTTCCGGCCCTACCGCCGGAAAGATTACCCTGAACGGGCAGACGCCGCGCGAGATCGTATTCATCCACTGCGTCGGCTCACGCGACCGCAGCCTGGAGGGGAACGGGGACGAGTGTTCGCCGTCCTACTGCTCGCGGGTGTGCTGCATGGCAGTTGCCAAACAGGCACACCTGGCACACGACCGCATCCCCGGGGCGAAAGTGACGGTCTTTTATATGGATGTGCGCGCCTTCGGAAAAGGCTTCGAAGAGTTCTACGACCGTGTGAGGGAGGAAGGCGTGCTCTACCGGCGCGGCAATCCCTCCGAGATCCTCCGCCGGGGGGAGAAGCTAGTGGTGCGCGCCGAGGACACCCTGCTTGGAGAGCCGGTCGAGCTGGAAGCCGACCTGGTCGTGCTGGCGGTGGGCATGCAGCCCCGGCAGGACGCGGCCCAGATGGCAGGGATGCTCGACCTGGAACGCAGTGCAGATGGTTTCTACCAGGAGAGCCACCCCAAGCTGCACACGGTGGAGAGCAATATACCCGGGGTTTACCTGGCGGGCTGCTGCCAGGGTCCCAAAGACATCCCCGATACGGTGGCGCACGCCAAAGCCGCCGCTTCCGCTGCAATGATCACATTGGCAAATTCTCACCCGATAGGAGTCGTACATGCTAACCATTGAGAGCCGCCAATTTGCCCGAGAACACGGACTCTACGCCTGCATCCAGTGCGGCAAGTGCACTGGCGGCTGCCCGATGGCGATCAAAACCCGCCTCAACCCGCGCAACCTGATCTACCGCCTGCTGGTCGCCGGGAACGGGTTCGACCTAGAAGGGATCGAGGAACTGTGGGACTGCACCACCTGCAACACCTGCTACAGCCGCTGTCCCAAGCTGGTCAACCCGATGGAGGCGTTCATCGCCCTGCGCAGCGCTATCGTCGAGAAGGGGCGCGTGCACCCGAACGTCAAGACCGCCCTGGAGAGCACCTTCCGGCACGGCAACCCGCTGACCATGCCGCGTGAAGAGCGCGGGGATTGGGCTGACGGGCTGGAGATCAAGCAGAGCGACCAGGAAGCAGAGTACCTGTACTTCGCCGGCTGCACCCCCAGCTACGACCCACGCGTGCAGAAGGTCGCCCAGTCGCTGGTGAAGCTACTGCAGGGTGCAGGGGTCGATTTCAAAACCCTGGGCGCTGATGAGAGCTGCTGCGGCAGCGAAGTGCGCCGCCTGGGAGAAGAAGGGCTGTTCGAGATGATCGTCGAGGAAAACCAGGAGCTTTATAAGAGCTTCGGCGTCGAGCGCATGCTCACCACCTCCCCGCATTGCTACAGCACCTTCAAGAACGATTACCCCAAGAACGGGCTGCAGGTACAGCATTATACCGAGGTCCTGGCCGGATTGGTCTCTAAAGAGGCTGCCGCAGACGGTGCGCCCAGGCTTTCATTTTCCCAGAAATATGCCCGGACGGTAACCTACCACGACCCGTGCTACCTGGGGAAGCACAACCGCATCTTCGATGAGCCGCGCGCGGTGCTGAAAAGCATCCCCGGCTTGAAGCTGGTGGAGATGGACCGCAGCCGGGAAAAGAGCCTGTGCTGCGAAGGCGGCGGTGGGCGCATGTGGCTGGAGGGCACCAACCCCGGCCTGCGCCTGGCTCAGCTGAGGGTCAAAGAAGCGCTGGAAACCGGGGCGGAGGTGCTGGCAACGGCCTGCCCGTTCTGCCTGCTGACCCTCGACGAAGCGGTCAAGCACCTGAACGCCGAAGACAAGATCCAGGTGCTGGATATCGCCGAGATCGCTGTGGAAGCTTTGTGAAGGAGAAGTTGCAGCCATGACCTCTCGAAACCAGAAAAAATGGGAAGACCTGAGCACACCCCAGAGAATATCTGCCGTGCTGCTCGGCATCGCCCAGATCACGCTCCTGGTAGCTGCGCTGCTGGATCTTCGCAAGCGCCCGGCAGAGGATATCACCTGGGGTAACAAGCGCATCTGGATCATGATCGCATTCATCAACTACATCGGTCCAATCGCTTATTTCCTGTTTGGACGGAGAGGAAAGGCGCTGAGCAACGACCAGGTAGTGGAGATTAAATGATCGGCAAGTCATGGATCGCCCGGAGAGTTGAACAATGAGCGTTACCAAACCCAGGATCGGCGTGTATATCTGTCACTGCGGGATCAATATCTCTGCCACGGTGGACGTCGCCGCAGTTACCCGCCAGGCGATGCAGCTTCCCGGGGTGGTGGTCGCCCGGGATTACACCTATATGTGCTCCGACCCCGGTCAGGTGCTGATCAAAAATGATATCAAGGAGCACAACCTGGACCGGGTGGTGGTGGCTTCCTGTTCGCCGCGCATGCACGAGCTGACCTTCCGCGCGGCGGTCGCCGAGGCAGACCTGAATCCCTACTGCTTCGAGATGGCGAATATCCGCGAGCAGTGCTCCTGGGTGCACCCCAACGAACCGGATACCACCCGCAAAGCCTTCGACCTGGTGGCGGCTGCGGTCGCCAAAGCCAGCCGGCTGGAGCCGCTGCAGGTACGCCAGGTGCCGGTGACCCCGGCTGCGCTGGTGATCGGCGGGGGTATTGCCGGGATGCAGGCAGCCCTGGATATCGCCGAGGCGGGTTTCGATGTCGCACTGGTCGAGCAATCCGATACTCTTGGAGGTCAAAGCGCCAGGCTGCACCGGACCTTCCCATCCCTGGAGCCAGTGGCGGAATTCATCCAGCCGCTGGTCGAGCGCGTTGAGAACCACCCCCGCGTCAGGGTGATGACCGAGGCCAGGGTGACCGAGGTCGGCGGCTACATGGGCAACTTCCAGGTGCAGGTGCGCCAGGGCGACCAGACGCACGCGGTCGCTGCCGGGACGATCATCGTAGCGACCGGCTTCGAGACCTTCGACCCGCAGCGCAGACCGGAGCTGGGCTACAAGCAATATCCCGAAGTGATCACCACGATGGAATTCGAGCAGCTGGCAGCCAATGGGCTGGGCAGCAACGGCAGCGCGCCGCGGGAGGTGGTCTTCATCCAGTGCGTCGGCTCGCGCGACCAGAGCGTCGGCAACCCGTACTGCTCACGGGTGTGCTGCATGGTGACCGCCCGGCAGGCTCATCTGGTGAGCCAGACGCTGCCGGATGCCCGGGTGACGGTTTTCTACATGGATATGCGCGCCTACGGCAAAGGCTTCGAGGAATATTACGACCGGCTGCGGGAAGACGGCGTGCTTTACCGGCGCGGCAACCCCTCCGAGATCACCCGCAATGGCGAGCGGCTGCTGGTGCGAGCGGAGGACACCCTGCTGGGAGAGTGGGTAGAAGTCGAAGCCGACCTGGTCGTGCTGGCGGTCGGCATGGAGCCGCGCCCGGACAGCGCCGAGATCGCCGGGCTGCTCAAGCTCTCCCGCTCGTCGGACGGCTTCCTGATGGAAGCCCACCCCAAGCTGCGCCCGGTGGAGACTTCCATGGCGGGCGTCTTCCTGGCGGGCTGCTGCCAGGGACCGAAAGATATCAGCGACACAGCTGCCCAGGCGCGGGCGGCGGCATCGGCGGCGATGATCCCGCTGATGCGCGGCCAGGTGCAGATCGAAGCGACAACATCGTTTGTCATCGAGGAATTGTGCGCCGGCTGCGGGCAATGTGCGGAAGTGTGCACCTTCGGCGCCCTGTCGCTGCACCCGGTGCGGGGCGTGATGACCGTCAACCCGGTGCTGTGCCAGGGCTGCGGGGCGTGTGCGGCGACCTGCCCATCCGGGGCAATCAACATCCACCATTTTACTTTCGAGCAGTTCATGAACCAGATCGAGGCGCTGACCGACTGGCACCTAGAAATCCCCGATCTGGTGGCAGCGGAGCCAGTGCAGCCGTAAGCCTGCGGAGAATCCCTTATTATCGATACCAAGGAAGGTGAAACTATGTCCGAAGCCTGGATGATCCACACCCATGGCAACCCACTGGATACCATACGCCAGCTTTTGAAGGACCTGTGGCAAGGGTCCGGCCTGCAGGGTATGCTGGTGCCCACCTACCATGACGGGGAAGACGAGTCCGCGCCGCGCATCATAGAACATATCGAAGAGCTCGCCGGTGCAGACCCGTGCGTGCCGCTCATGCCGGTCAACGCCAGCAAGCTGGTCCTGGAACGAGCCCGGCAGAATCCGACCGGGCGCTATGCGGCTGTACTGCGCTCGTGTGAAGCGCGCGCCCTGAGCGAGGTAGCCCGCCGCGAAGCCCTGGGCCTGGACAACTGGCTGGTCATCGGCATAGACTGCCTGGCCAGCTACGACGAGCAGGACTTCGACTGGCGCGTGCAGAAGGCAGGCTCGATCGAGCAGGTCTCACGAGAGAACCTAGGCCACGCTCGCCAGGGCGGCATCGCCCTGCACCGCTTCCGCAACGCCTGCCAGATGTGCACCTCCCCCGAAGCCAGCAGCGCCGACGTATGCATCGGTCTGCTGGGTCTGCCGGTGAAGCAGGTGCTGCTGGTGCGCGCCAAAGACCGGGAGACCGCCGAGAGCCTGAATCTGGATGGGATCACAGACGACATTGCACCGCCGACGCTGGTTTTCCAGCAGGAACGGGTGATCAAAACGCTCAAGGAGCGCCGACTGCGCACCCTGGAGCGGATGGTGCAAGATTTGAGCGCCGAGGTCCCTGAGGGGATCGACGAGCTGGTCGCGCACCTGCAGGAATGCAGCCCCTGCCAGGAGTGCCTGGCAGCCTGCCCAATCTTCTCCTCCGAGATCGCCACGACCGGCAGTGCGCAGGATATCACGCACGAAGCGGCGGTGCGCTGGCTTTTATCCTGCGTATCCTGCGGCATGTGCGAGCAAGCCTGCCCCGACCACATGCCCCTGGCGGCGATCTTCCGCCGCATCAGCGAGGAGCTGAAGGAAGATGTTGTGCCAGCCTGAAAGGATAGACCCTAACCAGACGCGGAGAACGATATGCCCCTGAGAGTACAGACCGACCCACAGCGCATCGAGCCAATCCTGCGCCTGATCTTCTCCCAGCCGCGCCCGCCGGTCGCCCGCTGCCGCCTGCTCAGCTCGGGTTTCGGACCCGGGCATATGCTCAAGGCTGAGGCGGAACTGACCGGAAGCAAGGCTTGCCTGGGCTGCGGCTGCTGTATGGATGCCTGCCCGGTGCTGGCGCGCGACCCCAAACGCAAACTGCGCAGCGAGTCGCGCACTTCGATGGCACTGGAGACACTGATAGGCGAGGACTGCGACCGCTGCGGCAACTGCGCCCTGGCCTGCCCACAGGTGGACCCGAGCATCAAGCACTTCCTGGTGCAGACCCATCTGGCCGAAGGGATGGCAGAACTGCTCGAGAAAGCCAGCAGCGATGAGCTATTCGTGCTCGATCTCGTTTTAAGCGGGTGAAACTATCATGGCCAAGATCTATATATACAACCAACGATACGAAGTCCCGGACGACCTGACCATATTGAGAGCCTTCGAGTGGGCCGGCTATACCCTGACCCGCGGTGTGGGCTGCCGGGGTGGATTCTGCGGGGCCTGCGGCACCGTTTACCGCCACACAGACGACCACAAGCTGCACTTTGCCCTGGCCTGCCAGACGGTGATCGAGCCCGGCATGGTCCTTGGACCGATCCCCTTCTTCCCGGCACAGCGAGCGCACTACGATCTGGCCGCGCTGCAGCCAGCAGGCGAGACCCTTCTGGAGCTCTACCCTGAGCTAGTGCGCTGCTACGGCTGCAACACCTGCACCAAAGCCTGCCCGCAGGAGCTGGATGTGCTCGGCTATATCTCCGCTGCGCTGCGCGGCGACCTGACCACGCTGGCAGACGAATCGTTCGACTGCATCCTATGCGGTCTGTGCGTGGCGCGCTGCCCGGCGGAGATCGTGCCGCCCAACGTGGCGCTGCTCGGACGGCGGCTGTACGGCAGCTACCTGGCGCCGCGCGCCGGGCACCTGCGCCAGCGGGTGGAGGAGATTGCCAGCGGGCTGTACCAGGCAGAGCTGGATGAGCTGAAAGCCCTGCCCCTGGACGAGCTAAAGAGCCGCTACAACCAGCGTGTGATCGAGAATTAGCATGGACTTCGATTTCCCTGCCGACATTATTATGCTGCGCGATATGCTGAGGCGTTTCGTGCAGAAAGAAGCCCGCCCGCTGGAGATGAAGTATTTCACCGGCGGCAGGCTCGAACCCGAAGAGCGAGCCCGCCTGCGTCAGTCGATCGAGCAGATGGGGCTGTGGGGGCTGACCGCGCCGGAGGAATTCGGCGGAGGCGGCCTGGATACGACCAGCGCGTGCCTGATCGAGGAAGAGCTGGGCAAGACCTTCATCCCGCTCGACATTGGCGAGCTCCCGCTGCCGCTGTATGCCTGCTCTGAAGAACAGGCCACCCAGTACCTGGAACCGGTGCTGATGGGTGAAAGGCGAGCGATCATCGCGGCCCGCGAGCCGGGAGCGGACGGGCACCAGCCCGACTGTTGGGGTACCAGCGCCGCTCTCGAGAACGGCGGCTACCGGGTCAGCGGGCACAAATCGCTGAGCGCCTTGCCCGAGGCGGGCGATTTCCTGATCCTTTACGCCCACCTCCCACAGGGCTTGAGCGCCTTATTGGTCGATGCAGACCTACCGGGCCTGACGATCCGCCAGGACGACAGCCCGCTGGCCGTGCTGGAAGACTGCCGCCTGCCCGCCGGGGCATTGCTCGGCGAAGCGGGGAGCGCTCTGCAGTTGGGCGCCGCCACCGCTCCCCATCTGTGGATCAGGATGGGGGCGCGCTATATTGGCATCGTAGAGCGGCTGCTGGAGATGGCCGGCGAGCACGCCCGGGATTGGGTCTCACACGGTGCAGCGCTGGCGGTGCGCCCCGCCATCCAGGAGATGCTGGCAGAGATGCGCACCGACCTGGAGAGCGCGCGCTGGCTGGTTTACCACGCCGCCTGGCTGGCAGACAGCGGATCCGCGGAGGCATTGCGCTCACCCGCCGCCCAGGTGCGCCTGGCAACCGGGGGGATGCTGCAGCGTGCGGTCGACCGCACGACGATGATCTTCTGCGGACCGGGCACGTCGCCCCAGATCGAGCCGCAGCGCATGGTGCGCAGCGTGGTGCCCTATGATGCGCTCCAGCTCGCCATGCAGCAGGCGCGCCTGGTCATTGCTGCGGAAGAACTCAACCGGGAAGCAGGATAAGCCTGCGCCCAGAGGTGCCTGATGCAGGTCAGCCAATTACTCGAGGTCCAGAACGGGGATGCGCTGCAAGCGCTGCGCTCTTTCCTGACCGGCTGGTGGGAGCAGTACCAGCCGGAGGCATTGCTGGCCCCGGTCGAAGATCCAGGGGGGACTACCATTGTCTCGCAGCTCATCGAGGATCCGGCCGACCTGAGGCGGGTGAACCCCTTCGCCCCATTGATGACCTGCAATGCTGCCCGGAGCGCATATGACCTGCAGCAAAACGGCCGCAGCAGGATGGCGGCCATCCTGCGCCCCTGCGAGGTGCGCTCGTACGCGGAGCTGCTCAAGCGCGGGCGCCCACTGACGCCCCACCCGGCCGAACCTGACGACCTCCAGGACGGGCGCATGCTGATCTTCGGCGTGGACTGCATGGGCACGTACTCGCACAAATTTTTCGACAAGAAGCTCAAAGACCTGAGCCTGCCCGAGCTGACCCAGGCCACCTTAAAAAATGCCTCGGCGGGCGGCTTCCGGCAGCAAAACCTGCGCCAGGCCTGCCAGACCTGCGACTGGCCTGCCCCCTGGGGAGCGGATGTGGTGATCGGCACAGTCGGCGTTGATAGCGATCGATACCTGCTGCTGCTGGCGCGCGGGGAGACCGGCAAGCGCTGCCTGAAAGCGAGCAGGCTGGCTGCCTCCACGGCCGCGGTACACCAACTCAGCCACCGCGAGACCATCGTGAGCGCTGTGGCGGAGGCACGCGCCGGGGTGCGTAAAGGGCTGCTGGCGACCACCGCCTACCACAACCGCTTCGACGAGCTGGGCAGCATCCTGGGCTGGTTCGCCACCTGCTCGCTGTGCGGTGACTGCCTGCAGGCCTGCCCGACCTACTTTGGCGAGTTCGACCCGCCTACCGACGGCGGCCGCCGTCCGGCGGGAGCCCTGGCGAACATGGTGCTGCTCAGCCGCTGGCTGGCATCCTGCTCCGGCTGCGGCATGTGCGAGGAGAACTGCGAGCGCAGCGTGCCACTGACCCTGCTGGTCTCCGCCCTCAGCCACCGCATCCGGGAGGAGAACGACTATATCACCGGCAGCCCGGACCAGCCGCCGCCCTGGGCAGGCGATTGAGATAGGACTTACACAGCTGGCGGGAGGTTGGGGGGTGATTTGGCGGGCGGCGCCCGCCCTAACACACCCTTAGCCCCCTGACCGGTGGAACTCCTATGAGATTATCTACAGCTACAGAGGTGTTCATGCCTTACCCGACTGACATATCCGAGTCGATGAAGAAAGTGGAAGCAACTCGTGCGGGACGCGTGCAGCAGAGCTTCCCGCGGCTGGAACCAGAGCAACGCCAGCAGATCCTGGAGAGCTTCCACCCCGACTATATCCGGGAAGCCTTCGGCGAGCTGTGCCTGGGAGCCAACCAGGGCCAGCGCGCCCCGGTCGAGCTGGTGGAGGCGCTGCAGGCACCCTCGCCGGTCGATCCGAAGAGCGATTTGCTGCGCCGGCCGTTCAGCGCCGAATGCGACGTGCTGGTGATCGGCGGCGGCGGCGCGGGCGCATCTGCGGCGCTGATGGCACACGCCAGCGGGGCGGACGTGCTGCTGACCACCAAGCTGCGCTTCGGCGATGCCAACACCATGATGGCACAGGGCGGCATCCAGGCCGCCGATAAGCAGAACGACTCGCCTTCCATCCACTACCTGGACGTGATCGGCGGAGGCGGCTTCAGCAACGACCCCGACCTGGTGGAAGCGCTGGTGAACGATGCCCCGGAGGTGATCGCCTGGCTGGAGGGGTTGGGCACCATGTTCGATAAAGAGCCGGACGGCACCATGCGCTCTATCCACGGGGGCGGCACCTCGCGCAAGCGCATGCACGCGGCGCGCGATTACACCGGCGCCGAGATCATGCGCACGCTGCGCGACGAGGTGCGCTCGCAGGCCGGCTCGACCAACGGGAGGGGCGGGTCGATCCGCATCTGGGAGTTCCGCCCAGCCGTCGAGCTGCTGCTGGACGAGCAGGGGCAGGCAGCCGGCGCGCTGCTGCAAGACCTGGATACCGGGCGCTGGATGAGCGTGCGGGCAAAGGCTGTGATCGTCGCCACCGGCGGCAGCGGGCGGCTGCACTACCAGGGCTTCCCGACCACCAACCACTACGGCGCGACCGGCGACGGGCTGGTGCTGGCCTACCGCATCGGGGCGCGGCTGTCTTTCATCGACACGATGCAGTACCACCCGACCGGGGCGGCCTACCCGGAGCAGATCCTGGGGCAGTTGGTGACCGAGAAGGTGCGCGGCCTGGGCGCGCAGGTGTGCAACTCGGAGGGGGAGCAGTTCGTCTTCCCGCTGGAGACGCGGGATGTCGAATCGGCGGCTTTTATCCGCGAGTGCCGCCAGCGAGGGCTGGGGCTGACCACGCCCAGCGGTCAGCCGGCGGTCTGGCTGGACGCGCCGCTGATCGACCTGATCCACGGGGCGGGCACCATCGCCCGCGAGCTGCCCGCCATGGTGCGCCAGTACCGGCGCTTCGGCATCGATATGACCAAGGAGCCGATCCTGGTCTACCCGACCCTGCACTACCAGAACGGCGGGGTCGCCATCCTACCGGACGGCAGCACGGAGATTGGCGGGCTGTATATCGCCGGGGAGGCCGCCGGCGGCATCCACGGGCGCAACCGGCTGATGGGCAACAGCCTGCTGGATATCTGCGTCTTCGGGCGCCGCGCCGGGACGGCAGCCGCCGATTGGGCGCAGGAGCGCCCGCCGGGCGTGCCCAGCCTGGCGCACGTCGAACGCTGGGAGGGGCTGCGCCGGGAAGCAGGGCTGGGCGAAGGGACGCCTTCGCCGGTGCTGCTGCCCGATTACACTCGTCATGAGAGCGATATCAGCTCGGGATAAGGGATTCTTGGGGGTGTTTTGCAGGGCTGCCAATAATGGCAGTGTTGGTTCGCCATTGGATATGGAGGTGTGAAATGTCCGAGAATCCAAATGTCGATCCGCAGGACATCGACCGCTGCGAAGCGGATGGCCCACAATCAACCCTGGAACGGATGCTGATCGAAACCTACCTGGAAGGCAAAGGCTACAGCCTGGAAAGTTTGAAGGAGCTGCCCCCTGAGCAGGCCCGGCAGCTGATGCAAGAAGCCTGCAGCTATGCTTCCATGAAGCTGGCGGAGGTGGAGTCAAAAGCCCGGTTCCGCCAGGATATTCACTATGAGTAAGCGTCCGCTGTCATTGCGAACGGAGCGCAGGTTCCGCTCTTTGGAACGCAGCGAAGTGAAGCAATCTCAGGGATACAGGAGGTGGGATTGCTTCAGTCGCAAAGTACGCTCCTTCGCAATGACGGGTGGGGAAAAGCGCCTGGAGTGACATTCTGCGCATTTTTCCCATCGCGCGAGCGCCCAAAGGTGATTTTAGACACTTTGAAACAAGCGGTGCAGATTGCTATAATCAAAGTACGCGCCGGGAGCAATGCCTTGTCGCCTGATCGCATCGCTGCTATCTTCAAACATCATGGCAGGTGCCGGTGTTGGCACCCGGCGCGGCCCCTTACCACCTGCGTTCGATCCAGGAGGCCAATATCGATACTTGTGTTAGCAAGCGCCCTTTCTGCATCCATGCAGCAGGGCGATTTTTATTAATCGTTGGGGGGAGGCTTATCACCTGCCCCAACTAATTGGAGGTCCAATATGCTGCAAGACAAACCGAGGCTGAGCGTGGAAGAGCTGCTCGCGAAAGCGACCAAGCCCTCAGCCGATGCAATGCTGCTGCATCCATTCTACCGGGGGAAGGTGGAGACCGCGCTGAAGTGCACCGTGCGCGATTTCAACGACTTTGCCATCTGGTACACACCCGGGGTGGCAGCCCCCTGCAAGGCTATCGAAGCCGACCCGGAGCTGGTCTACGAGTACACCAACAAGTGGAACACGGTGGCGGTGGTCAGCGACGGCACGCGCGTGCTGGGGCTGGGCGATATCGGCCCGAAAGCCGGCCTGCCGGTGATGGAAGGCAAGGCGCTGCTGTACAAATACCTGGGCGGGGTGGACGGCGTGCCGATCATGCTGGACACCAAAGACCCGGACGCGATCATCAACACCGTGCTGATGCTGCAGCCGGGGTTTGGCGGCGTCAACCTGGAGGATCATCTCGCAGCCCAAGTGCTTCCGCATCCTGGATACGCTGCGCGAGAAAGCCGAGATCCCGGTCTGGCACGACGACCAGCAGGGCACGGCGACCGTCACCCTGGCGGCGCTGATCAATGCCCTGAAGGTAGTCGGCAAGAAGATGGACGAGGTGAGCATCGCCTTCATCGGCAGCGGCGCATCCAACGTGGCCTGCTCGCGGCTGATCTTCGGCTGGGGCGCCGACCCGGCGCAGCTGCTTTATGGTCGACAGCAAGGGCATCCTGGGGGTGCATCGCAAAGACCTGGAGATGCGCAAGGCCGAGTACGTCGACAAGTGGCACCTGTGCCAGATCACCAACGCCGAAGGGCGCCAGGGCGATATCCCCGACGCCATGCAGGGCGCGGATGTGGTGATCGGGCTCTCACGCTCGGGACCTGGGGTGATCCTGCCGGAGTGGGTGAGGGGCATGGCGAAGGACGCGATCGTCTTCGCCTGCGCCAACCCGGTGCCGGAGATCTGGCCCTGGGAGGCCAAGGAGGCCGGGGCGGCGGTGGTCGCCACCGGGCGCTCAGACTTCGACAACCAGGTCAACAACTCGCTGGGCTTCCCGGGCATCTTCCGCGGCACGCTGGACGTGCGCGCCCGCACCATCACCGACGAGATGTGCTTCGCGGCAGCCAAAGCGCTGGCCGACCACGTCGGCGACCGGCTGGCCCCGGACTTCATCCTGCCCACTATGGACGACTGGGAGGTGTTCCCGCGCGAGGCGGCTGCCGTGGGCATGAAAGCCCAAGAGCAGGGGCTGGCACGGCTCAGCCTGAGCTACGACGAGCTGCTGGAGAAGGCCAGGACGATCATCGGGCGCTCGCGCGACCTGACCCATATGATGATGGAGCAGGGATTCATTGCTGAGGCACCTGAAGGATAGACCGCGGACGACAGACGGCAGAGCGCGTCGCGGCAAGCAACGGTCGCAAGCGACGGACCACTTATTTTATGACTACTCTCTATTCACTAATCTCTACGCTCGAATACTTACGAGGTGAAATATGTATGACTTGATCATTATCGGTGGGGGACCGGCCGGGCTGACCGCCGCCGTGTACGCTATCCGCAAGCGCATTAACGTGCTGCTGATCTCCAAGGACCTGGGCGGCAAGACCAACTACCGCCTGGCGCTGCCCTGGGTGGAGGATTACCAGGTGATCCGCGGCCTGGAGATCGTCAATAAATTCAAGAGCGAGCTGGAATACCTGAAGTTCGCCCGCCATATGGACAGCGTCGAGCACGTCGAGCAGGAGGGCGAGAGCTTCGCCGTGCACACCAAACAGGGTGATAAGTTCGACGCCCGGGCGCTGGTGGTGGCCAGCGGCACGCGCCAGAAGCTTATGGGTGTGCCCGGCGAGAAGGACTTCATCATGCGCGGCCTGTGCTATTCGGCGCTGAGCTACGCGCCGCTGTTCATCGACAAGCAGACCGCGGTGATCGGTGACAGCGAGCTGGCGCTGCGCTCGACCGCCGAGCTGGCCACGGTCGCCAAACACGTCACCCTGATCGGGCCCACCCGCCCGGCGCTCGAATCGCCGCTGGGGGGCAAGCTGCGCGTCTCCAGCAACGTCACCATCCACGAGGGCTACCAGGTAGTGGAGGTTCAGGGCAACGGCTACGCCGAGCGGCTGCTGGTGCAGTCGCCCTCCGGCGAGCAGCAGACCATCACCGCCGACGGCACTTTCGTCGAGCTGGGCCTGACGCCCAACACGCAGATGGTGGCCGGGCTGGTGGACCTGGACCCGGAGGGCAGGGTCAAGGTGGACTGCATGGCCGCCACCAGCCGTCCGGGGGTGTTCGCCGCGGGGGACGTGACCACCAACTACGCCGAGCAGGTGCTGATCGCGGTGGGCGAGGGCGCCAAGGCGGCCCTGAGCGCGTACGAGTATTTGCTGCCGGCGCTGTAGGGATGGAATTTAATGGGAAGAGGATGCCCCCGCGATGCGGGGGCATTTTTTATGAGTCAGCGAATAAAAACCAGGGAATAAGGGAGAGAAGAAAAGGGGGAGTCCGCGGATGCGTGCGAATGGACGCCAATTTGCTGCTGCCTGAGCATGAATCTCCTGGGAATAATGGAACTGATTGTATAATTGGGACACAAACCGAATCTTACCAGTGAGGCTACACGGATGGACAGACAGCAAGTGCAGGCCTATCTCGACCGGTACCGAGCGGTGGAAGCCATTGAGGTGGAGCAGAACCGGGCTGCGTCAGTGGAATGGAAGTGGCAGCAGCTCAACCATTTATACAGGCTCGCCCTGGGAATGGGCCTGCAGCTCGAGGCGGACCAGGAGGACGAGCATCTCGTCTGGCAGCGCTGGGCTGCCCTCAAGAGAATTCGATGAGCTCCCCAAATGAGCTCAGCCCTCTCCTGGAACCCCTCAAGGCCGTCCAGGAGCTCTTAAACCATTATCCAGGCAAGGGGATGATCATCGGTGGGATTGCAGCCTCTCTCCTGGGCCGGCCGCGCCTGACTGCTGATATCGATGCTGTGATCCTGCTCCCGGTCGAGTATATCCCTCAATTGATACAAGCCGCTGTACGAGAGGGGCTTGAACCGCGCATCAACGAGGCAGGGGAATTTGCCCGCCGCAACCGCGTGTTGCTGCTCCGACATGTCCGGACCGGCATCGGGGTGGATATATCCCTGGGTCTGCTGCCATTGGAAGTCGAAGCCATTGAGCGGAGCATAACCCATCGATTAGGGGACCTGTCTGTCAAACTGCCCACTCCCGAAGACCTGATCATCTTTAAGGCAATAGCCCATCGCCCGAGGGACCTGCTGGATATCCAGGCGGTAGCTGAAAACCAACCAGAACTTGATCGAAAAAGGATCGAAACCTGGGTTAAAGAATTTGCCCGGGTGATGGAGTCGCCAGAACTCTGGGAGGATATTGCCGGGTTATTGGGGGAGGATCAATCCAGCTTGTGAACTGTACGTTCCTTAACCATAACGCCCTCACTCATATCTGACCTTTACCTCTCTCAGGATTGGAGAAGGAAGGAAGCCCAGGCTCCCCTCTCCCGATTTGTGAGAGGGCAAGCACCCGCTCTAAGGAATGCGGCCTCAAGCTTAGAAATAGAATCGTTTGGACTTTCGGACACGGATTAAACGAAACATTCAGATTTACTGGCAGACATGAGACAATTCTCTGGTTTACTTGGAATACTACAGAATTTACCTTTAACCTAGACCCAATACGAGTACCTCAAAAATATCCTGGAAAAAGAGCATATAGAGGTAGTAAAGCTGGACAATTATCCGGAAACCCTTTAGGAAAAAATCCAAGCGATGTCTGGGATATGCCTAATGTCAAGTCTAACCACCCAGAAAAAACCATACATCCATGTCAATTTCCAATTGGATTAGTTGAAAGATTTGTGCTCGGAGCAACAAATCCTGGAGACCTTGTTATAGACCCGTACATGGGTGTTGGCTCAACTGCAATATCCGCGATTTTGCACGGGAGAAGGGCAGCAGGTGCAGACACAGAGAAAAATTATCTTGATATTGCGGAAAGCAGATTGTTAAAGGCTAGGTCGGGCGTACTAAAGTATCGAGATAGAGATAAACCAGTTTATGTTCCAAAACCTGATAGTAAGCTAGCGCGAATCCCGGATGAATGGATGGGGGAAAATGGCGAGGAATAGTATGTAATATCCGCAATAAAGACACTGAGATAGGACCAGCGCCCAACGGAAGCCACGCTACCAGACAGGACCAGAGCCGGCTAGCATCCATCAACCCGGATCACACCAGCGAGCGAGGGAAGGCAAGCGTCCTGGACACCGTAACACCTGACACTCCCCTCCCTCCTATTGACTCTGCCTCCCACTCATTGTAAGATAACTTAACACCCCGTCCGTCCCACCAGTCCCACGGAGGCCACCCATGAGCGGCTGCTGGTCTGAGATCGAGAAACTCGCCGGGCGCACCCTGTGCGTGCTCGCCCGGCGCAACCCGTTCGACGTGGTGGAGGTCAGCGAGGGCCATGCCGTGGTGCGCCCGCAGGTGCACAACATCAGCCGCCAGGTGCCGCGCCGGGAGATCGAAGCCGCCTACACCGACCTGTTCGCCAGCGGGCAGATAACTGCCCGGCAGATCAAGGAGCGCCACGCCAGCTTCCATTCGGCATTCGTCGCGGCTCTGCTGGCAGAGCTGCCGGGGATCACCTACTCGCTGAACCCGATCACGCTGTACGTCGGCGCGGCGTACCGGGCGCAGCTGGCCTTCGAGGGCGACAGCGCCTTCATCCCCACCGTCCCACCCATCCCGGCTGAAACGCCCCCGACCCGGCCCCCAGAACCGGTAGGGGATATGCTGCCGCCCGTTTCCGGCAAACGCCTGAGGTTCGCGGTGGTGGCCGAGCTGGTGCGGAGGGGCTTCGAGGTCTACCTGCCGGCGGTGGACGAGGCGGGCAGCGACTGCGTCCTGCGCCCGGAGGGGGAGCAGGGTCCCTGCTGGCTGGAGCTGCGCATCGAGACCCGCACGGCGGATGCCACCCCGGCCAAAGCGGCCTTGTTCACCGGGCTGGATGTGCCCGACCCGCGCTCGGGGCTGGCGTTCATTTTCTACGCCGCGCTGGCGGATGCGTACTGGGTGGTACCCTCGCTCGAGCTGGTCAAGCTGGCACGGCAGCATAAGCGCGGCAAGGATAAAGGGAAGTACACGATCAGCTTCTGCCGCGTGCAGGCCGGCAAACCGCTCCCCGACCCGCAGTACGCCGCCTACCAGGGCGCCTTCCAGCGGTTAGGAGGCTCGTAAGGGGGAAGCGGAAAGGGCCAGACGGGAATGACGATAGATCAGCTATAATATCTTGTGAGAATCCGCATCGATACCCACCATACCAACTGGTACCAGACCCATGAGATCCCTGGAAGAGATAAAGACCATCCTCAAAGCCAACCGCAAGACGCTTAGCGAGCAATACAGCGTGGCGAATATCGCCGTCTTCGGATCACAGGCGCGCGGGGACTACCTTCCAGCCAGCGACGTGGACATCCTGGTAGAGCTACGCCAGCCGGTTGGATGGGAGATTGTGGATTTGCATCGCTTCCTCGAACAGAAGTTAGGGATGAATGTGGACCTGGTCACCAAGGGAGCAGTTGCCCGCAAACCGATGCTTTGGGAATCGATCGCCAAGGACCTGGTCTATGTCTAAGCGAGACGTACGCCTGTTCCTTTCAACTTGACATATATAGCCAATACCAACTCCACCAGCAGCATAGATTCGAGTTGTTACTCTACCCGGAGGGACCGTCGCATATCGCAAACATCACCCTCCCCCATTCCTAATTCACAATTCCTAATTCGCCATTCCAAAGGAGCCACTATGAATTCTCTCCTGTCATCCGCCGCCCGCCGCGCTCAGGCCTACCTGGAGAGCCTGCCCGAGCGCCCGGTCGCTCCCTCTGCGGAGGCGCTGGCCCGCCTGCAGGGCTTCGACGAGCCCTTCCCTGATAACCAGAGCGACCCCGAGCATGTGCTGCGCCTGCTGGATGAGCTCGGCTCACCCGCCACCTTCGCCATGGCCGGGCCGCGCTATTTCGGCTATGTGATCGGCGGCTCGCTACCGGTCGGGCTGGCGGCTAACTGGCTGGCCGGCGCCTGGGACCAGAACACGGCCCTGTACCATATCGCCCCTGGCACGTCATACCTGGAGCAGGTCGCCTTGCGCTGGCTGCTGGAGATCTTCGGCCTGCCTCCCACCTGCGGCGGGACCTTTGTGACCGGCGCTACGGTGGCCAATTTCTCGGCCCTGGCGGCAGCCCGCAACTATGTGCTGGCGCAGGCAGGTTGGAACGTGGAGGCAGACGGCCTGTTCGGTGCGCCGCCCATCACGGTGATCGTCGGCCAGGAGGCGCACCCCACGCTGCTCAAGTCGCTGGGCATGCTCGGGCTGGGCAGGAGCCGGGTGCTGCGGGTGCCGGTCGACGGGCAGGGGCGCATGCGCCCGGATGCGCTGCCGGAGATCACAGGTCCGACCATCGTCTGCGTCCAGGCCGGCAACGTCAATACCGGCGCGTTCGACCCGGTTGGGGAGATCTGCGCCATCGCCCACCCGGCCGGCGCCTGGGTGCACGTGGACGGCGCTTTCGGGCTGTGGGCCGCAGCGGCTCCCTCACTGAGGCATTTGTACGAGGGCGTGGCGCAGGCCGACTCGTGGGCCACCGACGCCCATAAATGGCTCAATGTGCCTTACGACAGCGGGCTGGCATTCGTGCGCCACCCGGACGCGCTGCGGGCCGCCATGGCCATCTCCGCCGAGTACCTGCCGACCGAGGGCCCGCAGCGCAACCCGTCGGATTACACTCCCGAGCTGTCGCGGCGCGCCCGCGGGGTGGAGGTGTGGGCGGCGCTGCGCGCGCTGGGGCGCAGCGGGCTGCGGGAGATGATCGAGCGCACCTGCCGCCACGCCCGCCGCTTCGCAGAGGGGCTGGAGCAGGGCGGCTATCAGGTCCTGAACGAGGTGGTGCTGAACCAGGTGCTGGTATCCTTCGGCGAGCCGGAGACCACCCGGCGCGTGATCGAGGCTATCCAAAGCGACGGCACCTGCTGGGCGGGCATCACGCAGTGGCAGGGGCACACCGCCATGCGCATCAGCGTCTCATCCTGGGCGACGGGGGATGAAGACGTCGAGCGCAGCCTGGGTGCGATGTTGCGCGCGGCAGCTCAAAATTAGGACACGGATTTGACGGATCGGACGGATTTAAATAAATCCGTGAAACCCGTCTGATCCGCGTCCAATTAATATTCAGCGTCTCTTTCTTCGTAAATGGGTTTAGCGTGGAGGTGGAAGAGGTGTCATCCGTATACGATCATCTTCTACCACGCTGAAGTGACCATGCCCAATCTTCTCGCTGCTGCAGAGCAGTGGCAGCTAGTCTGGCTACGTACTCGGAGGACGGCAAAGATATTCTATATAAAACGATCCCATAACTGGCGGGCAGCCCAAAATGAAAAGCCAATTCACCAAAATCTTTGTCGAGCGTGATCAAAATCCGGTTCTCTCGTTGTGCGCGATCGAGAACTTGCGAGTTAGCGATGCCCGGCGAATCGTCTCTTATCCAGGCCACATCATGCCCTTGCTGACGCAATGCAGCTACTGCATCGCCTGGAAAGTTCTCGTTCGCAAGAAGTTGCATAAATCGCTAATCGGTTCCAGGAAGTGTATATACTTTTTCCAGTTTTAATGTCTCACTGGCATAAGCCAGGCAGGCCTGGATGTCCGTCCTGGTGAGCCCAGGGTAATTACGCAGGATTTCTTCTTCGGTCCATCCCTGAGCCAGCAGATCGATAATGAATTCAACTGCCAGGCGCGTCCCTTTGATAATTGGTTTACCTGTAAGTATGTCTGGATCGATGACAATGCGCTCTTTCCATCCGGTCATGATCTTCTCCTGGGAATACTATCAATAAGCATGCTATCCCTATCCAATTATACCAACCCAATGACTTGAATCCGTCCGATCCGTGTCCTGAATTAAACCAACAACGCCCCCGGAGGTTCCAGGGGCGCTGTTGGTTTATACCGCTAAATTAGGGATTTCTCGTCGCACCGCTCCTCGAAATGACATGTTGAACCGAGACCTGCTACGGCCGCTCGGCGAGGGTCACCGTCAGTTCGACCTGCTCGCCGTCGCGGCAGGAGGGTCAGGGAGACCTCGTCGCCGGCCTGGTGCTCCTGTACGGCTGCCGCCAGCTCTTCGACCGAGGAGACAGCCTGGCTGTCAATCGCAGTGATCACGTCGCCGCCCACCAGCACTTGCTGGCCTTCGATCTCCAGCGGCTTGAAGCTGCCGCGCAGTCCGGCCTCATCCGCCGGGCTGCCGCCTTCCACCTGCTGCACAAGCACGCCCTGCTGATCTGCATCCAGGCTCATCGCCTCAGCCAGCCCGGCGTTCAGCGCCTGGCCGCGGATGCCCAACCACACGTTGCCGCGCACCTGGGCGCTCTCGCTCTGCGGGGCTTGCTTGCCCGGTCGGGCTTCCAGGGTCAGCTCGACCTGGGTCTCGGCGCCATCCCGCAATACGGTGATGGTTACCGTCTGCCCGACCACAGTGCCCCTGGACAGGTAAGCGATCAGGTCGTCCATATCGTTGACCGTCGCACCGTCGATGGCAATGATCACATCGCCGCCGGCGCGCGCTTCCAGCCCGTCTACTTCCACCTGACGGTCGCTGCCGCGCAGGCCAGCCTTATCCGCAGGGGTGTTGGGGGAGACTTCGATCACCAGCACGCCGCGCGTGCCGGCGTCCAGGTCCATGGACTCGGCCAGACTCGGGTTGAGGTCGGTGCCGGTGATGCCGATATAGGGATGAGCGAAGCTGCCGTTCTCGATCAGGGATGGCACCACCCGCCGCACGATATTGGAGGGGATGACGAAACCGATGCCGGCGTTGGCGCGCACCGGCGACTCGATGGCCGCGGTCACGCCGATCACCTGACCGTTGGCATCCACCAGCACGCCGCCTGAGTTGCCGGGGTTGATCGGCGCGTCGGTCTGGATGATGTCGGGGATGGAGTAGACCGGCCCGGTGGCGAAGCCCTCCGCGCTGGCAGGCAGGGTGCGCCCCAAGGCGCTGACGATGCCGACCGTCATGGTGCCTTCCAGCCCGAACGGGTTGCCGATGGCGATCGCCAGCTGGCCGACCTTGACCAGGTCGGAGTCAGCGACCTGCACAGGCTGAAGCTCGTCCGCAGACAGGTCCACTTTGAGCACGGCCAGGTCGCTGTCCGGGTCAGCCCCGACCAGCTTGGCCTCTACGCTGGTGCCGTCCGCGAACACGACTTCGATCTTCTCGGCGCCGCTCACCACGTGGTTGTTGGTCACGATATGACCTTCTTTATCCCACACGAAGCCGGAGCCAAGGCCTTGACCAAAGGGCGGTAGCTCGGGCATAGGGTTCTCCTCATCGTCCTCCGGGGCACCCGGCAATCCGGGCAACTCCGGCAGACCGGGCAGGTCGGGCATCTCGAAGGGTAATTCCGGCAGCTGTCCCTGCAAGGACAGCCCGTCCTGTTTGACCAGCACGCGGATATTGACCACCGACGGGCTGACCTGTTCATACAGGTTGGTGAGGATCTCCTGGTAGGCTGCCAGCAGCCCGGCGGAATCTGCACCCGCCGGCAGGGCGGAGGGGACCGGGGCGGCAGGCGCAGTAGGCGCTGCGACCTGCTCGGCGGCCACAGCCGGTGAGCCCAGCAGGTCCGTGACCTGCTCCGGGAGCTGCATCGAGATGCCGCAGGCGGTGAGCAGCATGCCGGCTACGACAGCAAGGGCAAGCATGGTTAAATTGGTTTTCTTCATATATACCTCCGGATGAGCAATCTTAAATCCTCCCGTGGATAGCTTGGGAGCTACGCATATCATAGCCAAATCCGCCCCAGGCGTCTTTATGCGCGCCCTAAGGCAAGCTTAAGGCAACCTTATCGAAGCAAGGCAATCAGGGAATTAGGAAATCAGGGATTAGGGAGTGGGACAAGTAGGTAGATTTAAACTCAGGTCAGGATTAAATGACCAGCTCTTTGACCGACATTTGCTATGCTCCCATGCTATACTTGAATCACGCAGAGGTATATATGTGTGCAGAAGCTCAAAGTGATTCATTACGACTGATATCTGAAACGGGTATCTCACCTTCGCAGATTGCAGAGCTTTGTCAACGCTGGAAAGTGAGCGAGTTGGCGTTATTCGGTTCAGCACTTCATGGGGAGTTACGACCTGACAGCGACCTGGATATCCTGGTAACCTTTGCCCCCAACGCAGATTGGAGCCTGCTGGACCATCTCCGCATGCAAGATGAGTTAGGCGAGTTATTTGACCGCCGTGTTGATTTGGTCAGCAGACGCGCAATCGAGCGCAGCAACAACTGGCTTCGCCGCAAAGCGATCCTGGAGAGCACGGAGGTCATTTATGGCTTATGACCCTAACATAGGTCGTGATGCGGCAACTTTGCTGGATATCTCCAACGCTGAAAAACGAGCGTTGGAGTTTATCCAAGGATTCGATTAAAAGGATTTCAGCTACGACCTGAAAACGCAGTCAGCTGTGCTGCACCAGCTGGCAATCATCGGCGAGGCGACCAAGCGTCTCTTCGATCCATTTCGCTTTGACCACCCGGAGATCCCCTGGAAATCAATGGCAGGCATGCGGGACCATTTGGTTCATGCTTACGATGCTGTTGACTTGGAAGAGGTGTGGAGGGTGGTTACCCGCGACCTGCCCCTCCTCCTTGACCAGATTACCCCCCTGATACCAAAAGAATAAAACACCCAGAATTGCTCAATTTACAGCGACCGGCAGCCAGACGGTGAAGCGGCTGCCTTGACCGGGGGCGCTCTCCAGGCTGATGCGCCCGCCGTGCGCCTGCACCAGGTCGCGGGCGATGGTCAGACCCAGGCCCATGCCCTGCTTGATGCGCCGTCCCTGGCTGCCGCGGTAGAAGGGCACGAAGATCTTTTCCTGCTCGTCCGGCGGGATGCCGGGACCGGTATCCTGGAAGCGCAGCCACAGCATCTCACCCTGCTGGCCGGCTTCAACAGCGACGGACCCCCCGGCTGGGGTATATTTGATCGCGTTGCTGGTCAGGTTGCCGACCACCTGGGAGAGCCGCACAGGGTCGGCGTAAACAGGGGGCAGACCATCCGGGATGCTGACCTGCCAGCCCAGCCCTTTCTCGTGCGCCATCTCTTCCCAGGGGCGCAGCAGGCGCGGCAGCCATTCGCCCAGGTCGATCGCCTGCCGGTTGAGCTCCAGCGGCCCCAGCACCTGCCCGTGCAGGTGCGCCAGGTCGCCCAATACATGCTCCAACTGGACGGCTTCCTCTTCCATACCAATTGCCAGCTCGTCCAACAGCTTCGGGTCGTCCCCGGCGCCCCTGCCGATGGCCTGGATCGCCGAGCGCAGGGCGCCCAGCGGGCGGCCCAGCTCGTGCACCAGGTTTGCCAGAAGCTGGCGGCGGGCTTCCTCCAGGCTGTTCAGGCGCTCGACCAGATAGTTCACCGCCCGGATCTGGGCGCGGATCTCCTCCGGGCCCTCTTCGCTGAGCGGCTGGCTGCTGGTGCCCTGCGCCAGGTCGTAGATCGCCTGTGTCACCTGGCGCACCGGGCGGCTGATATTGAATGCCAGCAGCGAGCCCAAGGCAGCGCCCATCACCAGGCCAAGCACCAACACGTACAGGATCAGGTAGCGGAATTGGGTGAAAAGCTCGAATGCGGACGCCAGACGGTAGGTCAGGCGCACGATGCCGACTACACGCTGTCCCTGCGGGTCGATCACCGGGCGAAGCACTTCCAGCAGCACATTATGCGGTCGCCAGACGGAATAGTTGGTCAGCACGACTTCTTCCCCGAGCTGCGCGCTGCGCAAGCCGACCGGCTCCAGGTACACGCCCAGCCGGGCGATATCCCCGCTCTCGCTGGAATACAGCATCTGCCCCTCGGGGTCCAGGAACATCACCCGCACCGCCGGGTCCAGTCCCACCCGGTCCAGCATGCGCCCGAACAGCACCGGGTTGCCCCACAGGTCGAACTCGGAGCGGCTGATCTCTGCCAGCAATCGGGCGTCTCCCACCAGGTTCTCGGCCAGTCTGGGCAGCAGGAAGCGCGTCTCCAGCACGTAAACCAGCGCCATGCCGGTCAGCAGGCTGACGGCGACCAGCGGCAGGATGTGGCTGAGGATAAGGCGGTTGCGCAGCGAGCGGAACATCAATCCCCCTGCGGCTCCAGCTTGTAGCCCACCCCGCGCACGGTGACCAGGCGCTGCGGATGGTTCGGGTCGCTCTCGATCTTCTCGCGCAGCCAGCGCACGTGCACGTAAACCACCTGCGGCTGGCCGATGAACTCGGCGCCCCAAACCTGCCGCAGCAGCTCGTCCACGGAGAACACCCGCCGCGGCTCCAGCGATAAGGTGTGCAGCAGGTCGAACTCGCGCGGGCTGAGCTCCACACGGCTTCCGCCGATGGTGACCGAGTGCGCCGCCGGATCGATGACCAGGTCGCCGGCGGTCACCGGCGAGGATTTTTCTATTACAGCGGGTGCGGCCTCGAAGCGGCGCAGCACAGCGCGGATATGCGCCAGCAGCACGTCGAAATCGAAGGGCTTGGTGACGTAGTCATCCGCGCCCAGCTCCAGCCCCAGCACTTCGTCCAGCTCCCTGCGCCGGGCGGTCAGGAAGATCACCGGCAGGTCGTACCGGTCCTTGAAGCGCCGCACCGCGTCCAGCCCGTCCATGCCGGGCAGGCCAATGTCCAGCAGCACCAGGTCGGGCTTGAGGCGCTGCGCCATCGCCAGGGCGTCCTCGGCGCTGGCGGCGCTGGCGGCGCGGTAGCCGGCCTGCTCCAAGTTGTAGGCCAGGCTGCGGCGCATCAATGCATCATCATCGACGATCAGGATATGTTTTGCCATACACCTTTAATCCATTTTCATGCGGGCATTTACACAAGTATACCCGCTGTGCAGGACTAAAGTTGAGAGGTTTATGGCCTTTTCAGATGAGCGATCACTGCAAGTAGCGCCGTGACCCTCGATCTTTTCGAGCGTTTATTGTATGTACGGGCAGCTGTCCGACTCAATCACCGTCACCTCGGCGTCGATATAATCGTTCCCCAGCGAGTGCGCCACCGAGATGCGGTGGTGCCCGTCACGGACATAGTATGCGTCCCCCACCTGCACCAGCTCCACCGGCGGCAGCACAACGCCGTCCAGCCAGGCCAGGTACACACTCATCCAGCGCCCGGCTGTGCGCTCATGGAGCGGGTTGAAATCACGGTCGAAATCCTCGCCGCGCAATTCGCTGCCCTGGATCTGGCGGATGAGAACGCTCCGGGTGCCGGCATAGTGACGGTCCGGCGTCCCGCAAGGCGCAGCCGCCTCTTCCAGGGTGACCAGGGTATAGTCTTTGCGGGTCACCAACGAGCGGACCCGGTTGAACTTCGCCTGCAGTCGAGTCTTTTCGAAGCTTCGCTGTGCGTCCATCGTTTCGGGCAATGTGGGTTGGTATGCGCTCATTTTGGCCTCCGCTCAAAGCTGTCTGTCCTTTGCAGCTTGATTTAATCTGAGATCATTATACGGAGCAAACGACACCTAATCATCCCTGAGAACGTCCCTCACAGAGTCCCAGGTAAAAAGAGTCTGAATTTCTGCCATTTGATAGCGCTTGTTCGCCGGCAGCGGTAAAATAGCCAGGAGTTGAAAAGAAAAGCTACACCGGACCAGACCCGCTTGCGCCCAGGGGAACCGGCCTGTAGAACCTCCTTAAATTAAGCTTATCTACAGAGGCCAGCTCAGCCCGCTGCACCCTCCCGGTTTTCCACAACCCTGTACTTCACGATTTTGCCGACCAATTCATAGGGAATAGCCTTGTCCAGCGGAAAGTGCAGCGAAGATTTGGTCCCCTTGTATGCCGATAGCCCTTCAATGGATGACTGCATCCCGGATGTCTTTGGATACAGTCCAATATGGCTCTTCCAGACGCCAAAAGAGACGAGCATGCCGTTCTGAAAATAAGTTGGCATGTGATAGCTGATCTTCTCTACAGCTTCCGGTGCAGATTCTATTATCACCGCCCTCAGCCTGACCAGAATCTGCTGCACATCTTCCGGGTATTGCGCGATGTACTCATCGACTGTGGTTGGATGGCTTTTCTCCTCTTGCATGGCGAATCCATTCACTCCTTAGCTGGAGGGCAATCCAGCAAACTGCCCTCCAGCGTGGTAATTTCTCTGCGGACTTGGTACCTGCTGCTCGCTTATCCTCTCACGCGCATCTTCTCCAACAGCTCGTCGAGACGCTGATAGCCTTCATTGACTCCGGTCTCCATGCCTGCCTGGACCATGCCATCCCGGTCGGCGACGGATTGGAAGACGGATTGGATCACGACCCGGGTCCGGTCTCCGGGCAGCACCTCGAGCCGCATGGTGTCCAGCGAGACGTGCCCGCGTTCGGGCAGCCCTTCGAACTCGAAGGTCTGGATCATCAGCTCCTCGGACATCTCGTGGAACACGCCGTGAAAAGCGTACTGGTTGCCTTCCTGATCCTTGTGGATGTAGCGGTACCTGCCGCCGCTGTAGGGCTCGAAGGTCTCGAGGACCATCTCGTAGCCGCGCGGGCCCAGCCACTGTACATACAACTCCGGGTCGATATGCGCCTGATAGACCAGCTCGCGCGGTGCGTCGAACTCCCGGGTGATAAAAACTTCCTGCTTGCCGGGCTCGGCTGTTACACTTGTTTAATTCAACCTTGCGGACATGCTACCTCTCCTTTTTTTGAACAACCTGTAAGACTTCGTCGAGACGGTCAAACCGCTCGCTCCAATAACGCTCAAACGGTGCGACCCAGTCGTAGATGGATTTGAGCTGCTCTGCATTGACACGGTATATCCGCTGGCGACCAACCCGCCTCTCGCTCACCAATCCGACCTGCTTCAGCACCCCCAGGTGCTTCGAGACCATCGGTTGGGACCATCCGAGCATTTCGATAATTTCGCTGACAGTCTTTTCTCCTGCCCCCAGCACTTCCAGGATCTTGCGCCGTTTGGGTTCCGCCACGGCATTGAACGGGTCGTAAGTCGTCGGTTTGCGTGCCATGACTTTATTATATACCCATATAGGAATATATACAAGCTATTCTAGACCAAACGTTCTTGTTTGTCAAGATGGAATTTTTGTGCGGTGGACTCTTGTCCACCAGGTGTAGGGGTTGGCTTACGAAAGAGATTGTTGATGTCCGCCGACCTGGCGGTACCCGAGCAGCCGTAGCCCGTTCAGCACCACCACCAGTGTGCTGCCTTCGTGCAGCAGGATCGCCAGACCGATGCCCGCCCAGCCCAGAATGGAAGCTGCCGACAGCGCCAATATCACCGCAATGGCGATGGCCAGGTTCTGCCGGACCGTGCTCAGCGTGGCCCGCCCCAGGCCGATAGCAAACGGTAGTACGCCCAGGTCCGAGGACATCAGCGCCACGTCGGCGGTCTCCAGCGCGGCGTCGCTGCCGGCACTGCCCATGGCGATGCCGACCGTGGCGTTGGCCAATGCCGGGGCGTCGTTCACGCCATCGCCCACCATGGCGACCACCTTGTACTGCTCCACCAGCTCCTGGATGGCAGCCAGCTTATCTTCAGGCAGCAATCCAGCCCGGTAATCGGGAATGCCGGTCTGAGACGCGATATGCGCCGCGGTGCGCGGGTTATCCCCGCTGAGTATGACGACCTTCTGCAAGCCCATCCCCAGCAGGTCGGCGACTGCCTGGCGGGCTTCCGGGCGCACGACGTCTGCCAGAGCGATCAGTCCGGCGAAGCTCTCCCCCCTGCGGACCAGGACGACCGTCTTGCCCTCCCTCTCCAGTTTTTCCTGTTCCACGGTCAGCGGCTGGGGAAGCTCAACCCCTTGCTGCTCGAACCAGCCCCGGCTGCCCACCCAGACCGGGATCTTTGCCACAACAGCCTGTATGCCGCGCCCGCTGACCGCCTGCACGTCCACCGCAGAGGGAATGGTCAAACCGCGTTCCTCCGCTGCCCGCACCACTGCCTGCGCCAGTGGGTGCGCCGAGCGGCTCTCCACCCCCGCCGCCAGGCTAAGCAGCTCGTCGACTTCCCCCGCTGGATAGGGGACCACGCCTGTCACTGCCAGCTGCCCGCTGGTCAGAGTGCCAGTCTTATCGAAGGCAACCGCTTGCAGGCGGCCCAGATTCTCCAGGTGCAGACCGCCTTTGACCAGTACGCCACCGCGCGCCGCCCGAGCTGTTCCAGCCAGCACCGCAGAGGGGGTACCTAGAGCCAGGGCGCAGGGTGAAGCGGCGACCAGGAAAGTCATCGCCCGGAGGAACGAGGTCTCAAAAGGCACCCCCAGCAGGGGCGGGATGACGATAATGGACAAGGCGACGAGCAGCACGGCAGGCACGAACCAGGCCATGAAGCGCTCGGTCAATTGCTGGGTGGGCGATTTCTGCGCCTGCGCCTGCTCCACCATGCGCATCACCCGCCTCAGGGTGCTGTCGCGCGCCAGTCGGGTCGCCTGCACGTCCAGGGCGCCTTCGCCGTTCACCGATCCGGCGTACACTTCGTCGCCCGGTGACTTGTCAACCGGTACGGACTCGCCGGTGACCGGCGCCTGGTCCACCGCCGAGCTGCCCGAGAGAACGCGTCCATCGACCGGGAAGCGCTCGCCCGGTCGCACGATGACGATATCCCCGATGGCTACCCGCTCGACGGGAATTAATGCTTCCGAGCCATCCTGCCGCACCACGGCGTGCCGCGGGGCCAGGTCCGCCAGGGCGCGGATCGACTGGCGGGCGCGGTCAAGGGCGCGCTCTTCCAGGGCATGCCCCAGGCTGAAAAGGAAGAGCAGCAGCGCCCCTTCCGGGTACTCGCCGATGGCAGCAGCCCCGAGCGCGGCCGCCAGCATAAGCATGTCTACATCGAAGCGGCGCTGGCGTATATCGCGGGCGGTGTGGACCGCAGTGTGCCACCCGCCGAGCAGGTAGGCAGCCAGGTAGAAAGCCAGGCTCAGCGCATACGGGAAAGCGGAGAATGTCTCCCCCAGCCAGCCAAGCAGCAGGGCCAGCCCGGAGAGCAGGCTCAGCAGCAGCATGTGGTTCTCGGCGTACCAGCGGGAAATGCCGGTCGGTGCGAACTCGGTAGCCCAGGTTCTTCACCCGCTGGCGGACCGCCGGACGGCTGATCTGGCGGGCATCGTACTCCACATGCAGGGTCTGGTCGGCGTAGCTCACGCTTACGCTGAAGATGCCCTCCACGCGCCCAAGCCGTGCTCGAGCACCATGGCGCAGTCCGAGCAGTCCATGCCTTCCACCGGGTAGACCTCGTGCCTGTAGCGGCTGGCGATCTTCGAGCCGGCGCGGGAAGCAATGCGCTGCGCCTGCTCGGCGGAAACCCGCTGCGGGTCGTAATGCAGGCAAACATGAGGGGTTCCCTGATCGTGCTTGATATGGGCGCGCTGCACCTTACCGTTCCCGTTCAGCGCACTTTCCAGCCGTTCCAGGCAGGCGCCCTGGCACTGCTCCAATTCAGGGAGCAGCAAATGTGCATCCAACTGCAGCTTGCCTTCTGCAGCCGTTTCGGTCAGTAATGTCCGATCAGCCATGCAGGATGTGTTCCACTCCCCGCCGGAAAAGCTCGGCGACGTGCTCGTCGTCCAGGGAATAATATACCCAGCGCCCTTGTTTGCGCGTGCGCACCAGGCGCATCTGCCGCAGGCTGCGCAGGTGATGGGAGACGCCCGATTCGCTGATCCCCGCCACCTCCGCCAGCGATTGGACGTTCATCGGACCGCTCAGCAGGGCAGCGATGATCTGCACCCGGCTGGCATCGCTCATGGCGCTGAACAGCTCGGCCACACGCGCGGCCTGCCCCTCGGTCAAGCTGGTCAATTCTGAAAACGGCATATTTTTGTCCATATTGTTCAATACCTGATCATACATTCAGATATATAATAGCCGTTCTGTGTTCATCTGTCAAGGAGACGCAGGGTTGAATGTATGATCTTCACAAAGATGATAGCCGTCTCAGCGAGGAGCGCACTTTGCGACGAAGCGGTCCTCGAATAGGTGGATGGTGAGATCGCTTCGCTGCGCTCGTGAAGACAGGCTCTTGATGAAAACCTTGAGGCCGCGGAAACTCGCGGTAAAATATGCTGACCTGCAGTTGGGAGAACAGGATAGTGACGATACGCATGCGCAACGAAAGACAGCCCGAGATGACCCTCAACCTGGCGAGCTACGCCTGGTCGGAGGTGCTCGAGCTGGCTCTAGATTACGGCTGGAACCCGATGGGCGCGGTGCTGCCCGGTATTTGGCAGCTAGAATCGTCCATGGACAGCTACTACCCGGGCCATCACGAGCCCGACTTTACCGCGGACCAGCACGGCAACGGGCATCACAAGCAAGTACTCTTCGAGGATGCCCTCAACCTGGCAGATGCGCTGGAGCAGGCATTCCTGGATTACGAGCCGCTGCGCGTCCCGGCCTCTTATTATTACTTCGAGCCGGAAGAGCCTGCCCTGCGCCGGCGACCCGGCATCGGCGCCGTGGCGGCGGTGATCGATTTCTGCCGCCGGGGTTCGTTCTGGTTGGAGCCGCACCACCAACGCCCGGGCCTGCCCCTGTTGCAGCAATTCTAAATATGGCCCAATAGGCATGATATGCTAAGGGCATGAAAGCCTCCAAGATATTTGACGAACTTGTGGAAGAACTGCATAGCAGCTTTGAAAAGCTGCCGGAGCATCGCACCGGCGAGAACACGCAATATGAGATCGAAGACGCTGCGCTGAGCGCGTTTGGCATCTTCTTCACTCAGTCAAGGTCCTTTCTGACCTATCAGCGGATGCTGGAAGAGCGGAAAGGCAAAAGCAACGTGAGCAGTTTGTTTAGGGTCGAGCGCATCCCCAGTGACAATCAGATCCGCAATCTGTTGGACCCGCAGGAGCCAGAGCTGTTGTATGGGGTCTTTACCAAGGGGTTGAAGGCGCTGGAGGAAAGCGGGCAATTGGATAAATTTCGCAGTTATGGGGCACAGGTGTTGATCTCGTGTGACGGGACGGGAACGATCTCGTCGCAGAAGATCCACTGTCCGAACTGTACCCGGCGGGAACTGGCCAGTGGAGAGACCTTGTATACCCATTACGCCATTCTGCCGGTGATCGTCAAAGCCGGGGAGAGCCGCGTGGTGGCGCTGGAGCCGGAGTTCATCACGCCCCAGGATGGGCAGGAGAAACAGGATTGCGAGCGTGCGGCCATTAAGCGCTGGGTCAAACGCAATGGGGAGCGCTTTGCCCGACACAAATACACGCTGTTGGGGGATGATTTGTACGCCTGCCAGCCGATATGTGAGCTGTTTTTGCAGGCGGGCTTCAACTTCATCCTGGTGTGCAAGCCGGATTCGCATGTGGCGCTCTACGAACAGGTCGATTTTCTGGAAAAAAACGGGCAGGTCGAGCAACTTTCGATGCGCCATTGGAACGGGCGCTATGCCGAAATCCACTACTACCGCTGGGTCAACGGCGTGCCTTTGCGCCGTGGGGAGGACGCCTTGCAGGTCAACTGGTGTGAAATCACCATCACCCGGGAAGACAATGGCAAACGACTGTACAAAAACAACTTCATCACGAATCACCAACTCAGCGCCGACAACGTGGTGCCCATCGTGCGGGATGGGCGGGCGCGCTGGAAAAGCGAGAATGAAACCAATAACGTGCTCAAAACCAAAGGCTATCACCTGGAACACAACTTCGGGCATGGCCAGCAGTTCCTGGCCAATTTTATGGTGACCCTCAACTTGCTGGCTTTTCTGTTCCATACGCTGCTGGAATTGCTGGACGAGCAATATCAACTGCTGCGCAAACATCTGGTCGCTCGTCGGGACTTCTTCAACGACCTGCGCGCCCTGCTGCGCTACGTGCTGTTTGACAATTGGAACCATCTGATGCGTTTCATGCTGGTGGGCTTGGAACTGATCCCCGATACCTGATGAAGTCCCCGGTTGGTCTCGTGCGGTGGGTGGGAACTGCGGCGGCTCGTCGGCCGTCTTTTTCGCCTGCCTGGATGTGGTCCCCTGCCCTTGTCTTGCCTGGCAATGCGCCGGAGGTGTACCCGAGACGATAATCTGAGCATCGCCATAACAACCGTTTTTTGATGCCATTCCCTTTTTGCTTGTGTATCCCAGGTCAAATTTAGAATTGCTGCCCCTGTTGGCAGCCGATTGACTCAATCCCCCTCTTGTGGTATCATCCCGCACAATTAAATAACGGATAAGCTGCTCTTATCGAGAGAGGTGGAGGGACCGGCCCTGTGAAACCTCGGCAACCTGGAAAGCCAAGGTGCCAACTCCGTCAGACCCCGGTGGGTTCTGGAAGATGAGAAGACGTGCGAATAAGCCTCTTCAGCCAGTGCACCCCGGCTGAAGATTTTTTTATCAGCCAACCTGCTCTCGAAACGACCAGCATAACCCCCGGCCAATTGGCAGAGAGGAGCAGCAGGATGGCTCAACATTTCAACACCCAGGCAGTACACGCAGGCGAGGAGCGGCGCAAGCCTTACGGTGCGGTGACCACGCCCATCGTGCAGACTTCCACCTATACCTTCACCAATACAGCCGAGATCCTGGATTTCATGCGCAGCAAGGAAGCTGAGGAGACCGGCCTGCACTACGAGTACGGGCGCTACAGCAACCCCACCCAGACCGCAGCCGAGCAGAAGCTGGCAGAGCTGGAGGGAGCGGAGAGGGCGCTGCTGTTCGGCAGCGGGATGGCGGCCATCACCACCACCCTGCTGGCGCGGCTCTCAGCCGGCGACCACCTGATCATGGTCAGCGACTGCTACCACCGCACGCGCGAGTTTGCCATGATGTTCCTGAGCCGCTGGGGGATCGATACATCCCTGGTGCCCATCGACCAGCCCCAGGCCTTGCAAGATGCCATATTGCCCAACACGCGCCTGATCTTTGCCGAGACGCCCACCAACCCCTACCTGCGGGTGATGGACCTGGAGCGCCTGGTGGAGATCGCCCGACGGCACAAGATCGCCACCATGGTGGACAGCACCTTCGCCACTCCGGTCAATCTGAAGCCGCTGGAGCTGGGCGTCGACCTGGTGATGCACAGCGCCTCCAAATACCTGGGTGGTCACAACGACCTGCTGGCGGGTGTGGTGACCGGCTCGCTCCTGGCACTGGCGCCGGTCGAGCACGCCCGCGGCGTGATGGGCGCGATCAGCAGCCCCAACGACGCTTACCTGCTGCTGCGCGGGCTGAAGACCCTGGAGCTGCGCGTGCAGCAGCAGAACCAGAGCGCCCGGTACATCGCCGCCGCCCTGGAGGCGAACCCCCGGGTCACACAGGTGTATTACCCCGGTCTGCCCAGCCACCCAGACCACCAGGTCGCCCAGCGGTTGATGAGCGGTTTTGGCGGCGTGGTCAGCTTCGAGATCGACGGTGATTTCGATGCCACGGCGCGTTTCGTCGACCGGCTGCGCCTGCCGTATATCGGCCCCACACTGGGCGGGGTGGAGAGCATCGTCCAGCAACCGGCCGCGCTGTATTCCCTGCGCCGTTCCGAAAGAGCCGCGGCCGGGCTGAATGACAACCTGGTGCGCTATGCAGTGGGGATCGAGGACGCTGGCGACCTGTTGACAGATCTGGAACAGGCCCTGGCAGGGACATCAACGGAATAGCGGAGAGAAATTATGATCGTGCACAAATTCGGCGGCACATCGGTCGGGGATGCTCCCCGCTTCGCCAGCGTGGCGGATATCCTGACGAGCAATCCGGGTCCAAAAGCCGTGGTCGTCTCGGCGATGAGCGGGGTAACCGACCAGCTCATCCGGGGGCGCGCGCCGCAGCGGAAGGCCGCGACAGCGACTACCGGCAGGTGAAAGCCGGTCTGATGAGCCGCCACCTGGAGGTGGTCGAGAAACTACTAGAGAAGGCTGACGAACGCTTAGAAGCGGGTGGGTTAATCGAGGACCGGCTGCACGACCTGGAACGCCTGTACCGAAGCATCGCCGTTCTGGGGGAGGTCACCGAGCGCGGCTACGATGCGGTGGCATCTACCGGCGAGCAGCTCTCCGCCAGCCTGCTGGCCGCCGCCCTGCGCGAGCGCAGCCAGCGCGCCCAGGCGGTCAACGCCGCCAGCCTGATCGTCACCGACAGCAGCTTCGGAGCTGCTCATCCGCTGCCCGAGCTCACCCACCAGAGGCTGCAGGAGCGCCTTAAGCCGCTGGTTGACCAGGGCGTACTGCCGGTGATCACCGGCTACATTGCTGCCAACCAAGCCGGTGTAACCACCACCCTGGGGCGCGGCGGAAGCGATTACTCGGCTGCCCTCATCGCCGCGGGGCTGGACGCGGATGAGCTGTGGATCTGGAGCGACGTGGATGGGATCCTGACCGCCGACCCCAATATCGTCCCCCAGGCGCGCACCCTGGTGCAGCTCTCGTACGAAGAAGCCGCCGAGCTGGCGTACTACGGCGCCGAAGTGCTGCACCCCAAGACCATCCGCCCGATTGTTACGGCTGGCATCCCGCTGCGCCTGCTGAACAGCTTCAACCCCTCCCACCCGGGCACGACCATCGTCAAATCTCCGGGAGAAGACCGCCAGCTCCTGCCGGCGATCATCTCGACCACCGGGCTGGCAATGATCGCCTTGGGAAGCGCCGACGACAGCTGGACACCGCAGTCGGCAGCGCGCGCCATCCGCTGCCTGAGCGAAGCCGGGCTGGAAGTGCCCATGTTCTCGCAGTCCTTTTCCGAGCACAGCCTGAACCTGGTGGTGCACCAGCGCGACCAGAACCACTGCCTAAAGCTGCTATGCCAGGAGTTCGGCGGCGATATCTCTGCCAATTGTGTTGATGCTGCCAGCGCTGGCCCAGCGGCTTCGGAGGAAGGCGTGCGGCTGGAGACGCGCGAGAAGGTAGCCACAGTGTCGGTGGTGGGTGTGCCGAACTGGAACGAGATTGGGATCGTGGCACACGCTTTCGCCGCCCTCGGCAAAGCGGGTACGCGCGTGATCGCCGTGGCGCAGGCTGCCACAGAATACAGCGCCTCCTTCTGCATCCCTGAAGACCAGGTGTCGTCAACGGTGCGCACGCTGCACCGCGAGCTGGCATTGGACGGCGCAGAGCGAGTGTGAGAATACGCTGAGAGAGCCAGATGCGCACGCAAAGGGTGATAAAATACCGCCCATGCGCAGGTCCAACTGGCTGAAACTACTCTTCGCGGGACTGGCTTTAGCAATCCTGGCCGTCCTGCTCTACCAACTGCCACCTATCCAGACCCGCCTTGGTTGGCGGGTTGATTTTGCGTTAGCCTATATACGCGGAGTCGTAAACCCGGTCGGTGAAGTGCCGACCGCCCTGCCCCCACCAGAAGTGAGAGTGATCTCCCGGGCAGAGGCAACCCCGACCGCAGCCCTCGCCACCGTCGAAATACCCATCGCTGAGCCCACTTCTGGCGCGACCCCCACTTCCACACCATCGCCTACCCCGATCCCGGATGCTGTTTCGTTATCCGCCCCGCTGTGGGAGAAGCAGGATGCCAATAACTGCGGTCCGGCGACAATGGCATTGTATCTGCGCTATTATGGCTGGGAAGGCGACCAGTTCGCTATCTCCGACCTGCTCAAACCGCAGCGCGGCGACCGCAATGTCAACGTCGAAGAGCTGGTGCATTACGCCAGGAACCGGGCTGGCTGGCTGAACACCGAGTTCCGCGTCGGAGGGGACCTCGAGACGCTGAAAAAGCTGCTCGCCGCCGGCATCCCGGTGATGATCGAGGAGAGCTTCCAACTCGAGACCCAATACTGGCCCAACGATGACCAGTGGGCGGCACATTACAACCTGATCACCGCCTACGACGACGTCTCGCAAACCTTCACCGCCCAAGACAGCTATATCGGGCCGGACCAGCAGGTGTCTTACGACAAGCTGCAGGAATACTGGCACAGCTTCAATAACGTCTACATCATGATCTACCCGCCTGAGAAGGAACAGATGGTCAAATCGATCCTGGGACCGCACTGGGACGTGGACTACAACCGCGAGCACGCCTTGCAGGTCGCCCAGCAGGATACCGAACAGAGCCCCGAGGATGCTTACGCCTGGTTCAACCTCGGCACCAACCTGGTGTATTTCGAGCGCTACCACGAAGCCGCCGATGCGTACGACAGGGCGCGCAGCCTCGGTCTTCCGCAGCGCATGCTGCGCTACCAGTTTGGGCCCTTTTTCTCCTACTTCCACACGCGGCGCATGGATGACCTGAAGGCGCTGACGGACTATGCCTTGCAGATCACGCCCAACGCTGAGGAAGCGCTGCTCTGGCAGGGATGGATGATGTTCCGCAACGGGGATAAGAATGGGGCAGTTGCCAACTTCCAGCAAGCCCTGGTGGAGAACCCTTTTTACGAGGATGCTCGCTACGCGATAGACTTCGTACAGTCCAGCCAGTAGCCTGGACTGTTAATATTCCAAATCGACGTCGATAAGGGTAGACCCTTAATGCCCGCCCGCTGAGCGGGCTAACCCAGGTTGGGCTTGCTCCTCGCCTGCTGGTTTCAGCTCGCGAGTGGAGAGCAGCAGCAGCGCCGCCATCAGCAATCCCCCGATGAAGAACGGGGCTGTCGAACCGAAAGCCTGGAAGATCGCCCCGCCGATCAGCGGTGCAACCGCGTTGGCAGCACTGAGGAATGCCGCCGATATACCCAGCATGCCACCCACATCCGCCAGCTCGACCCGCTTGGTGATCAGGCTGTTGATGCTCGGCTGCAGCACACCTCCGCCCACCGAAATCGGCACCATCGCCACCAGGATCCAGACCAACCCCTGCCAGCCGTTGTTATCATCCGGGGGCAGCTCGACTGCCAGGTCCTGCGTGGTCGGGTTCTCGAGCGTGCGAATACTCTCGTTACCAGTAAGCTCCTCGGTCAGCGCCTCCTGGGAGTAGCTCGGCAGCGGGACGCGCGGGGTCAGCGAGAACAAGATCAAACCGACTGCCAGGGCTGCCAGCCCCATATAGACCAGACGCCGATCGCCAAACCTGCGGCTCCAAGGACCGATGAAGCCGCCCTGTACTGCCACCACAATTACACCCACAAAGACAAAGATGATCGAGTTCCCAGATGCGTTCAACCCCATGCGGTTGAGGGTGAACAGCGCCAGCAACTGCTCGAAGCCGCCAAAAGCGATCTGCTGGGCGAAGATCAGCAGCAGCAAAAAACCAACCGATGGGTGGCGCACGGCGCTCAGCATCGCACCGAAAGACAGGGATGGTTTGCCATCAGCGTCTTTGCCTCTCCGCTCGGCTGGCAGCGTCTCCTGGAACCAGAACCAGGTCAGCAGGATCGACAATCCGGAGAATGCCGCCGCCACAAATGCCGGGACGCGGTAATCATTGCCGCTGAGCGCCAGCGAGACAAAGGCGATGACAGGGCCGATGATGAAACCCAGACCGAACGCTGCCCCGATCAGCCCCAGACCCTGGGTACGGTTCTTCTCGTTGGTGCTGTCGGTGATCGCCGCCTGGGCGGTGGCGATATTGGCGCCGGAGATGCCGTCGATGATGCGCGCCAGGAAGAGCATCCACAGCGAACCCGCCAGACCCAGCACGATGAAACCGGCAAGCGTGCCGATCTGGCTGATCACCAGCACCGGCTTGCGTCCATAGCGATCTGACAGGCGCCCGAGTATCGGCGCCCCGATGAACTGCATCACCGGGTAAGCAGCACCCAGCAGACCGATCACCAGCGCGTTGGCGCCGAAAGCGGTGGCATACAGCGGCATGAGCGGGATGATGATGGTAAGCCCAAGCAGGTCGATCAATACGATAACGAAAACCGGCAATATTTTTTTGAAGTCCAGCCTATCTTCTAGGGCAAGCTGGGGTGCTTTGTTACTATCATTTGGCATGATTTCTTCTGTCTCCAGTGTTTATTGGCTGTCTTGAGCCAGCTCTTGCAACAGATCCACCAGCAGTGCATCCAGCCACTCCAGCTCCGAATTCAAGTGATGGATGTGATGCTCGATTACATACTGCAGGCTGCCGGCGTGTTTGGGAACGTCTTGCAGCCCGGTTAGCGCCTCCAAAAGTACAGCCCGGCGCTGCTCAAGCATGGATATCGCTTCCCGTCGATCGAGAGAATCCATGAATGCCAACCCGGCATCACCGGGAAAGTACGCCGGCGTGTATGCAGACAGGTTCGACCGCAGCATGCGCTGGTATTCGCCTTCACCCTTCTCTGTCAGGCTGTAAACTTTGCGTGGAGGACGGTTGCCCTCCTGAAGCTGGGCTTCATCCACCCAGCCGTCCTCGGCCATTTTGTTCAGCAGATAATAGGCGGTTGGCTTTTTCAAGTCGGTGCAGATGGAGAGATCCCGCTCGATGAACTCATAGAGCTGGTAGCCATGCATATCTTGATCGCGCAGCAGTCCTAACAGCAGCAGTTTTGGTTCCATATATAATCAATCCTGAATAGTCAACTTTAACTAATCAGGATTGATTATAAACGGCCGAGAGCTGGCTGTCAAGAATGCAAGCCGTTGCTGGTGCGCTTCACTCCCTCCAGCACCTGGCGAGCGCGCTCCACCCCGGCTTTCAATGACCTCTGCACCGCCTCCTGGGAGAAATCCAGGGTCTCGCCGAGCGGGGTCAGCGGCTCGATAATTTTGCACTCAAAATACTTCAGCGGGCGACCGGTTTCCGGATGGTGCAGGGTCAGCCCGTGTTCTTCGGCCTGTTTAACCAGGTGATTGATGCGCACGAACTCGCGCACATCGCCGATGAACAGCTCATTGAGCATGATATCCAGGGTGCGCAAACCGATTTTGACGACGTCTTTCGGCGGCCCTGGCAGCGGCTCGAACGCCTGCGGGTTGCAATTGATGATCACCACCTCGTCCGGGGAAGTATCCAGCACATCGCCAACCGGGGTCAGGTTGCGCACGCCGCCATCCACCATCTCGGTGTGCTGTTCAGACACTTTCACCGGCTCCCAGACGATGGGCATCACGGTCGAGGCCAGCACGGCTCGCTCCAGGTCCGGGTCGTCGCCCTTGAATTCGGCGTATTCACCGGTGATCAGCGAGACCGCGCCGACGCGCAGGTCGGCATGGATACCCTGCGTATCGAACTCTTGAGCCAGCATGCGCTGCAGCGGCTCGTTGCCGTAGAAAGACCTGGCGCCGAACAGCAGCTTAACCACCGAGAGCAGGTTGAAGCCGCCGGTGTAGACCTTATCTTCCGAGATCGTATTCCACACTTCCAGCAGGCGGTCATACTTCTCCATCGCCAGCATAGCGCCGTTGAGCGCCCCGACCGACACGCCAGCGATGACATCCCAGTGATAGCCCTTGACCTCGCGGGCATACTTCTCAGCGCCCACCTGGAAAGCGCCTTTTGCGCCGCCTCCGCTGAGCACCAGTGCTGTTTTTTTGGGCATACGACCTCCAGAGAGCCGATGAGAGAAGAGAGTAGAGAACCGGGCCAAACCAATTATTCGATAGGCAGGATGGTTAAGGATGTGCAAGCCGCGTGCCAAACAGCACGCTATTCGGCGTATCGATTTCGGCAATCTGGCGTCTCATATAGTGCCAGGTGAGTATTCAACCGCATAGGGCCAGAAGCACCCTGGCTTACCGGCTGACAGAGATCTGCCTGCCGGATAATTGGCTTCAACCAGTCCACCAAAATAACATAGATTCGGAGGGAAATATGAAAAAACTGCTTGTCATCCTGATCGTATTGGCCATACTGGCTGCCTGGACGGTGCCCGCCCTGGCGATCACCTGGGGTGAACGAGATACCACGCACCTCAATGTGGGCGCCATGGTGGTGGATTGGCCGGATTACGGTCCCTGGCAGTGGTGCTCTGGCACGCTGATCCACCCGCAGGTCTTCCTTACCGCTGGGCATTGCACCGACCGCCTGGAGGAGGATTACGGCATAACCACGGTTTGGGTGAACTTTGACCCATATGCACTGGAGCCAGACGGGCTGCGGCTGGTGGCGGAAGTATACACTCACCCCGATTATGCCTGGGGAGGGTCGAACCCACGCGATGTCGGCATCCTGGTGCTGGCCGAGCCGGTGACGGGCATCACACCTGCAGAGCTGCCATACGCCGGCTTCCTGGATGATCTCAAGAAGTCCGGCGAACTGCGCGAACGAATGTACGGGGCTCCGTTTACCGTGGTGGGATACGGCGGCACCCTGAACTGGCCTCCCCCGGACATCTATTACGAAGATTACCGCCAGGTTGCAGTATCCAAATATGTGGCCTTGACCAAACCCTGGCTGCACATGTCGCAGCAGAGCCTCGCCGGGAATGGGGGCACCTGCTTTGGCGATTCAGGAGGACCAGGCTTCTACACCAGACCGGATGGGTCAGAAGTCCTGGTGGGCATCACCTCCTGGGGCGATGCGCAGTGCGTGGCGACCAGCTTCGACTACCGGGTGGATATCCCCGAGACTCTGGATTTCATCCAGGAAGTCATCGAATCCCTGGAGGGATAAACACCGCAGGCTGTAAATATCAAATCTGCAAGCAGGGCAGTCGGTAACAGGCTGCCCTGCTTTTCGTTTATCCCGTTAGAAACGAGGTGATTTACACCTCCAGGGGGCGGGGCGATTGGGGGTGGGATGAAGGCAACACGGCTTCATCGTGGCAAGGGTGGTAGAACATCCTGCTCCCAATCCCGACTGAATTCAACAGGGGGGAATAAACCCGACCAGGGCCGCCTTAACCGGCGGCCTGCTTTTTTGCGCGTTCTCGGGTACTCCGATCCTTAACCTGCCGATAATTGACTCGGGCTGGTGGCTGTGCTATGCTGGTACAGGTACCGGTCTGGTTCAGGCATTTCCAATAAGTAGATTCCGATAACCGGAAGCTCACCGATGGCTTTAGAACATACCGCCAACGTAGGAGAATTTGTCAAATTGTCCTACAATTTGAGAGGAGAATCCCAATGAGCGAAGAAATACCGCAGGCATCCCCGATTCGCCCGGCGCTGGCCCCGCATCCCAATCCAAGGAGGGATCGCCCGATTCGGGCACGATCATCGCCATCACCACCATCCTGGCTCTGGCGCTGGTGACCTCATGCTGCATCCTGTCCTGCGCGCTGGTGACGTTTGCCTTCTTGAACAACCCGCCCTGGTGATAGTTCGGTATAATCCCAGAGTGGTGAACTATGAAAACGAAGACTCACTTTTCCCTGCTGATACTCTGCCTTGTATTCGCCGCAGTATCAATAAGCTGCCAGATCTTCAGCGGCTCAACCGAGGCTGAAGAGGCTCCCGCGGCTACGATCTCCGTGGAAGCCGCTGAGCAGGCAGCCCCAACGGCGGCCGCAACCCAACCGCCAGATGGCCAGCCCGAACTAACGGCTTCCCCACCGGCAGAAGCTCCACCAGCAGCGACCGAGCCGCCCTCACAGCCTGAGGCCGCGCCGGTCGAGCCTGCCCTGTGCGCAGAAGAAGTCTGCATCGAGGCGGGCACCTTCCTGCTGCAGCGACCGTTAGCACCGGGCGGACGGATCACCGTCGACCCCTCCAACCGCTTCGGTGAATACCTGCGATCCACCCGCAGCGCCAACCTGGGCGCCGATTTCCTCAATTCCACCGGCGCTGCGGTGGTCGCAGCCGCCGATGGCGTAGTGGTGGTGGCAGGCGATGACAGCCGCACCTCCTACGCCCAGCGACCGAACCTGTACGGCAACCTGGTGGTCCTGGAGCACAACCTGCCAGGCGTCGCCGAGCCGGTCTATACCCTGTACGCCCATCTGTCAGAAATCTCGGTCGCAGCGGGGGACAGCGTGAGCGCTGGTCAAGAGATCGGCAAAGTGGGTATGAGCGGCAATGTGAGCGGCAGCACGCTGCACTTCGAGATCCGCCAGGGTGAGAACAGCCTGGAGGCCGCCCGCAACCCGGACCTGTGGCTGGTGCCGCTGAAGGATGAAGACGGGCAGATCACCGGGGCGCTGGCGGGAAGCATCATTGACGCCAGGGGCGAATACGTGGAGATGGGCAACATCGTACTGGAGCGCCTGGCAGGTCCCGGGCAGCCGGCCGTGGACCAGGTCTACATCCAGACCTACACCGATAAAGACCTGATCGGGCAAAGCCCATGGGGGGAGAGCTTCGCAGTGGGCGAGCTGCCGCCGGGCGAATACCAGGTCTCCTTCTGGCTAGACGGCATGCAGCAGAAAGTAGTCCAGGTGGAACCAGGCAGGCTGACGGTGGTGGTATTTCGGGTGGAATAGTTAGACCGCGGCGACCCAAGGGTCGACCATAGATGACAGACAGCTGACCGCGGCGATACTGCGAGACGAGGGCAGACTCGCTCGCGACCGGGCTGGTAAAATTACGTAGATGGTAGTGAGCCAGACCCTACCACTGCATATACAGCCATGAAGCGCTACTACAAAACTATCCGCCGTCCGGTGCGGCGCCCGGGAGCCGAGCAGTTCACCCTGCTGATGCTGCTGAGCTTCGCCGCCTCGGTGGCGCTCACGCGCCTGTTCCTGGAGCTGACCGGCTACCCGCAGCTCGGCGGCGGTGAGCTGCACATCGCCCATATGCTGTGGGGCGGGCTGCTGCTGTTTGCCGCCGCCCTGCTCCCGCTGGTCTTCGCCAACCGCTGGGTCTATCTGGTCAGCTCGCTACTGGCGGGCTTGGGCATTGGCCTGTTCATCGACGAGGTGGGCAAATTTATCACCCAGAACAACGATTACTTTTACCCTGCCGCGGCGCCGATCATCTACGCGTTCTTTCTGATCTGCGTTTTGATCTTCCTGCAGCTCAACCGCCCACCGCCGCGCGATGCACGCGCCGAGCTGTATACGGCATTGGAGATGATGGAAGACGTCCTGGATCACGACCTGGAAGCCAGCGAGAGAGCGGATATCGAAGCCCGGCTGCGTTTCGTGATCGCCCAAAAAGAACGCCCGGAGCTGGTCGGGTTGGGTCAGGCGCTGCTGGATTACCTGTCTCAGGACGATCTCTATATCGCCCCCTCCAAACCGGGTTACCTCGATAAACTTACCGCCCGCATAATGGTTTTTGAAGATCGCTATTTCAATCGCCGACGTTTCCGCAGCCTGCTGGCGCTGGGACTTGGCATCCTGGGATTGGTCTCCCTGCTCATCCCCCTGCAGACCATTGCCAGCTATCTCCAACCCCTCGCCCTGGCTGGGGGGATTGCCAACACCCCGCAAGGCGCCAGCAGCCCGTTCACCGGCTGGTTCTTCCAGCTGCAGCTGATGCAGGCAGGCGTGGGAGTCGTGCTGCTTGTCGGGGCAGCGTTTCTGGTCAGCGGCCGCGAGAATCGGGGTCTGCAGCTCAGCTTTTACGCCCTGCTGCTCTACTTGAGCATGGTCAACCTGCTGCTTTTCTATTACAACCAGTTCTCCACCATCATCACCGCCGCGATCCAGTTCGCCCTGCTTTTGGGGGTGCTGTACTACCGCAGGCGGTATGTTGAAAAGCCTGAGAGTGGAATTAAGTCATCCCTGTAATGAACTAACTGGCTTACGCCTGCCACCGGCTGGACTCAACAAGCCCTTCACCAAGGGCTAAAACTACGCTTTATGTACTAAATTCATGCTGTGTTCAGTCCATACTTTCCAACGATCCCATCTTGCGGAAATTGTCATATAATCTGAGGGTAGGTACATCGCCGCCAGATACCCCAAAAGCGAATACCTGAAATTGGAGTTGATCGCGGAAATCTCGTGGATATCACTGGGGCTTTACGCGCATGAAGTTTAGACACATCAGGTTTATGCCATTGCTGGCAGTAATGATTTTATCGGCTCTGCTCGCTGTCGGCTGTGAAGCGGCTGAACCGGCATCCAACTCCCCTTCTGAAACCGGCTCCGGTGCAGCCAACCGATGCGCTACCCACGGTTCCATCCCATACCCCAACAGCTGAGCCAACCCATATGCCCACTGCTGCTCCAGGAATTGACAAGGCGGAGTTAAGTAATATGACCTACGATTTGGGCATCGTTTCCCAGGCGCTGCCTGGCAGGGATGGCAGCGTGACTCTCTCCGGTGGGCACTTCGAAGAGCTGTTCCCTGACTCGGCCGTGGGTGTGGTGGTGGATCTGATCGATCATACAACCGGCGATCTGAACGCGGACGGTCTAGAAGATGCCATTGCCCTGCTGGCGATCAACACCGGCGGGACGGGCACCTTCATCCACCTGGCAGCCGTCATCCAGCAAGCCAGTGGGTTCACCCATGCTGCCACACTGCTTTTGGGTGATCGCGTGAAGGTCGAGTCGCTTGACATCGCTGATGGGACTCTGCAGGTGCAGATGATCACCCACGCGCCTGACGACCCGCTGTGCTGCCCGACAGAGCAGGTAACACAACACTACACCTTACAGGAGGGCATGCTGGTCACCCCGGAGCAGAGCCAGATCCTGCCGCTGGCGGATGCCGCTATCCAGGCACTGAGCACCGGTGATATGGCTGGGCTGGCGTCACTGGTTCATCCAGAAGCAGGGCTGCGCTTCTCACCGTATGCCTATGTGCTGCCCGAGCATCTTGCATTCTCCTCCGACCAGCTGCTCGAACTGCCGGATGATCCCACCCAATATACCTGGGGCGCCTTCGACGGCAGTGGGGAGCCCATCCGGATGACCTTCGCCGAGTATTTCGACCGCTTCGTCTACAGCAAAGACTTCGCCGGCGCCGAGCAGGTCAGCCTGGACCGGCGCCTGGGAGCCGGCAACACCATCGACAACAGCCGCGAGTTCTATCCCCAATCGGTAGTGCTGGAGTACTACCTGCCGGGCGAAAATCCAGACTACGGCGGGCTGGACTGGCAGAGCCTGCGCCTTGTCTTCGAGCAGCAAGACGGGGTCTGGTACCTGGCAGGCATCATTCACGACGAGTGGACTACTTAATTTCTTCAGATGAATTAGAATAGGCGCTTATAACCTCGACGCCCGGGGTTAGAAGATCATATCAGGGGAGATCATCGCAGATGACCTATCGTATAGCGCCTATATTCCTGTTTTTTTCTTTATTGCTCACAGCCTGCCGGGCGCAAAATCCCAACCGCGCAGCTGACTCGCCGGCCGCAGCCATTCCTTCTGCAACGCTTTTTCAATCCACGAGCACCCAGACCCCTCCCCCCTATACACAAACACCGCAATCCCTGTCCGACAGCAGCGCTGATGCATCATCCGGCCCGACAGCTACACTACCTCCGCCAGAACCGTCCCCTACCAGCTCATCTGCGGCGCAAAGCAGCGGGATAGCCACACCTACCCAAACGCCAACATCTGCCCTGACGGAACAGCCCACCGCCACAGCTGCACCTGCTGCCGGCAGTGGGAACACACCCGCTGAATCTGGAACATGCCAGGAGAAAGCTGCCTTTTACGGCGACGTGACCATACCGGATAACACGTTTTTCAATCAAGGGGAATCGTTCACAAAAATATGGCGTTTCCGCAACGAGGGCACCTGCACATGGACACCGGACTATCAGGTTGTCTTCAATGGCGGGGAGATCATGGATGCCGCCTTATCTAACCCCTTCCCTAACACGGTCGCTCCTGGAGAGCAGGTGGATATCTCGATCGACATGAAAGCGCCCACGCGCGGCGGTCCGTTCCAGAGTGTATGGGGCTTCGAAGACCCCAACGGGGTGCGCTTCGGCACCGGCAGCGCTGGCAGCGACCTGTTTTGGGTGATCATCGATGTGCGCTTCCTCGACCAGAACAACCAGCCGCAGCCCAACCCCGGCAGCCAGCCCCCGCCGCCGGCACCGGCAGGCTGCAGCGCCCAGGCAGATAACAGCGTGGGATCGCAGGTCTTCCAGCTGATCAACCAGATGCGCACATCCAATGGTCTCAACCCACTCACACTGAATGCTTCGCTCTCAGCGGCTGCCCGGGTCCACAGCACCGATATGGCCTGCAATAACTTTATCGCCCACTCCGGCTCGGATGGCTCGACCTGGGCAGACCGGATCAGCGCCCAGGGCTACCAGTATGCGACCTACCCATTAGAGAATATCTACGTCGGCGACCCGCAGTTCGGCGGTGACGCACAGGGCGCAGTCACCTGGTGGATGAACAGCCAGGTGCACCGTGACAACATCCTCAATGACCGCGTCACTGAGACAGGGGTCGGCTACGTATATGACCCTAACAGCGAATACGGCGGCTATTACACCATGGTCTTCGCCCAACCACAGTGACAGTTATTAAAAGTGGAAGACGGCATTGAGCGCTGTCTTCCACCTTAATAGAAGTTACGAAGTTCACGAGGGGGTTATTTGATTTTGCTCAGCTCGGCTTTGAGCAGCGGGTCCCGCCCGCACAACCAGGGCAGGTCGATCTTCGCTTCGGCGGTCAGGCTCTCCCTATCCGTGGATATCTGAGAGTCCAGCGTTGCTGAGATCTGCAGCCCGCTCACCCTGAAAGCGACACCGGCCTGCAGGCGGTTTGGATAGCCGCGCAGCGTCTGGCCGTTAGCAGCCTGCTCGCCGGCGGGGATATACGCGCCACCGCACCTGCCGCCATCCACGTACAGCCCCTCCCCCAAGGTAACGGTGCCCTCTACCTTGTCTCCAACGTGGGTCGTCTCCAGCATGATCTCTGCCCGGCTGCCCCGGTCGCCATATACATACCCGGAAAAGGTGCCCTGGTAGGGACCAGCGGTCCGGATAGTGATTGGTGCCGGCGCAGCCAGCGCCGCGCCAGCCGCCGGTGAGAAGGCAAACAAAGCTGCTGATATTGCGAATAACAACTTTTTCATTTTGTTCAATGTTTACTCCTAGTGTGTTGCGTTAGAGACAACCATCCGAGTCTATCAGGCAGGGCAGGACGCCGTCCTTATACCGGGCTATTGCCTGCCTTAAGGCGACCTTATGCCAGGTGAACAATAGCTCGCCAGGGG
>CAVPYB010000013.1:0-118550 GCA_963709875.1 uncultured Chloroflexia bacterium
CCACCTATAAATTTGACACAATCTTCTTCGGAATACCCATTCTCCAGCAACTTATCCACCAGAGCGGGAAGGATCTGATAGGAAGCGGGTGTTGGGAATCCTTTTTCGCCGCTTTTGGTTGTATAGCCACCATTGCGTCTGCAACTGCTGGGTAGGCCTCGACCCCGCGATCGCTGTTGGTGAGGACGATGACCGCAAAGTCGTGATCCGGGATCAACTGCAGAAAGGTACGGTAGCCAATGTAGGTTCCTCCGTGGAAAGCGCTCGTGATCTCGCCGTACTTGCGGACGAACCAGGTCAGTCCGGTGAACTCGGGTGCCTGTGGCGTGCTCCACTGGATCGGGACTACCCCTGAGAACAGGGTGTCAATGGTGATTGATTTTTGAACAATCTGCTTCGCCTTGTCCGAGGATTCATAAACGTGCAACCTTTGAGGTGTCTTGTAATAGGCCGCTCTTTTTTCTTCTTGGGTCATCATTTCTCTGTGTCTTTCTGCTGGTTACTGTTTCTCTTTAGTCAAAACCAAAGGTAAAAGGCTCACTCATGCGGGTCTTCATATGGTTCGTGCCAGGCACCGGCCCATCATCCCCGAGGTAGAAGCGGACGGTAATTTCGGGCTTGGACAAGTCACAATTGGTATTGATCAGCGTGCGTTCCTCAAACGCCGCCTCAGCCTTCTTGTCGTCGACAAAGGCGCAGTGGACAACATCGACCAAATCTTTCGCATCCGATTTTTTAAACGGAGCCTTCATGTCTGCATAGGTTTTGTCCAAAAGATTCATCCGATAAAAAGTATTGTGTTCTGCTTCCTCACTGTAAGCAGGGAATTTACTGGAATCAGTATACAAAGCTATTGGATGATTTGTACAGAATAATGGCTCTCCTGGTTTTCGATCAGTAAATACATAAGCCTGGGATGTTTTGTCGATCTCGAAAACGGTGGCATTTCCATCACGATCAGCAATGAGCATATGAATACACATACCTACTTGCATTACACGAGTTGTTAGGATTGCTTTTTTAGCGTCCTCAACTGTAGCACAATTGCTGAGAAGGTAAGCACCAAGTTGAACATCTGACAATCCATTTATTCTACCTCCAGCCATAGGTGCACCGCCTGCACCAACTCCATGCGAGTCTGCGAAGGTTGTAAAATAGAGTCCTTTCTCATTAATACCATCAATAAATGGCGTTAAAATGTCATGACCACCAACTAATATACTTTTGTATCCTTTATCAGGTCGAAACTCAATTACATTAGCTCTTTCTTCGCATCCATGTGCACCTTCAGGTCCCTTTTTACCAAAAAGGGTGCTCCATGTCGGAAGAGGAAATAAGTCGTGATTACGAGCTGTAAATACTCCTTTTTTAGTATCACTCTCCTCTATTGGTAGAACGAGACCTGAGCATGCGCTGAATGACCCACTGATTGATTGACCTCTGATACAGTCATAAACGTCGTAGGGTAGACCAGTGGTGTCGTATTCATTATCATCCTCTGATAGGCCATATGCACGACTAACTCCCTTAGCACGTTCGTTCATTTCCGGCCAGTTGCGCTTGAAAAATTCTCTACGTGCTTCGCCATAGATGGGATTATCATATTTCTCGAGTGTACAGTCATATTTTTCTTTTGCGAGGGAAGCTAATTCATAGCCTATTTCCTCGTCGCTACCAGCTATAATAATATGATGTGGTTTTGCATAGTTTCCTTCCGTAAAAGGAAAAATTGGTTCGTTTTTTAAAATTGCCATAATAATCTCCTGTTTGGATTGATTGCTTTTATTGAGTGAAATTGACCTAACGACTACTTCCAAACTTGTTTGAAAACCCGGTAGTTATTACCACCAAGGAATTTGCCACAATCTTCTTCGGAATACCCATTCTCCAGCAACTTATCCACCAGAGCGGGGAGGATCTGATACGAAGCAGGTGTTGGGAATCCTTTTTTACCCGTTTTACCCGTATAGCCACCATCCGGGAAAATTGCCGCACCAAATGGTGTTTGCATGCCATCAGACGTAAAGGTGACATCCGGGATAAAATCAGAACCGTAACCGACATGGTCAATGCCAACGAGATTTACCATATAATCGATATGGCGGAAAAGCATATCAGTAGTCACGATATCCGGGTTTGACATATCAACAAAAGCACCAACCGAGTTGATGGAACATACGCCGCCACTCTGGGCTATCGCCTTAATAACCAAATCTTCCAGACTACGTTGATATTTTGCTACAGCCATGGCTACCGAGTGGGAGGATATAACTGGCTGACTACTACGCTCAATGGCATCCAGTGCAGTACGTTCACCAGTATGACTAACATCTACGAGCATGCCGTAACGGTTGTAGGCATCAATCAATGTCTTTCCATAAGCAGTAAGCCCTCCATTCTCTTTCACAAAACATCCGTCACCCACAGGATTACGCTGGTTGTAAGCCAATAAACAGTACCCATAACCGAGTTGACGCCAAATAGCTACATTATCGACATCACCTTCATAATGTCCTGTACCCTGATGGGTAAAGTATAAGCCCAACTTTTTTTCCGCTATCGCCTCATCAATATCCTTGGTTGTGCGTACAATCTTGTATTTATCAGGCCGTTCGTTGATTTTTTTGAGATAGAACTGCAAAGCCTTCAACGCTACTGAAGAAGACGGATCTAATGAATCAGCTGAAGGGCAAAGGCACATTACTTTCACGCCGCCAGCAATAACAGCGGTCCATTTCGTCATGAAACTCAGGGGCTTCAGCAGAAGACCACTGTGCTGGCCAGGTACCCGAAAAGAGGGTATCTATGGTTAAGGAATCATGCACGATCTTCTTCGCTTTATCGGAAGAAGGGTATTTGTGCAAACGCTGCGGTATTTTGTAATAATCCTTTCCGGTTGCGTATGGATTAAATTCAGTCGCAATCGGATTGTCCTTAGTCGCATACGGATTGTCTTTGGTTGCGTATGGATTATCTTTCGTTGCGTATGGGTTGGCTTTCGTTGTTGATTTTGTATCTTCAGTACTCATGTTTATTCTCCTTGTTTATTTTAGGTTAAAAAGCATGTCATCAGTGCATTAATGCTTATGACCTTCCTCATTGGTAAAGTCACAGCAGTCAAAATTCGCGCCGCCGAAATCATCCGGTATGGAAACCGTAGCCCAACTGTCGAAATACCCCCACCTTTTCCACGTCACCCTCAAACAATCCGCTACCCTGATGGGTAAAGTAGATGCCCAGCTTGTTCTCCGCCGCGTCGATATCTTTGACAGTGCGGACGATACGGTATTTGTCCGGGCGCTCGTTGATCTTTTTTAGATAGAGCTGCAGCGACTTGAGGGTCCCGCTAAGGCTGGTATCCGCCGCATCGGCAGATGGGCACCCAGCAATCGTCTTGAATCCAGCGGCCTTCACCTTGTCCATTACGTCATGGAATTCCGGTGCTTCCGGGGTGGTCCACTGGTTCTGCACTAGTCAATATCTTCTTCTACCACCCACACATCGGCGATTAGCACCGCAACCGGGGAAAGATTGGCTGCATCGATCAACTCAGCCGCGACTAAAGCAGAAGCCGCATCCAGGTAAGCGGCGCCGATCACAGCTTCAGATGCGAGCACCACTTCTTTGTCGATCTCTTTTTGGATTTCAGCGTCGGCGAGGATATCATCATCCAGAAGGGCACCCTCAACATCGCCTTCCAGCGCATCCTCGGCTTCCCAAACTTCGGCTTCGGCGATCAGGTCTTCCTGGTCGGAATAATCATCCATTGCTTCGGCTTCAACTTCTTCAGCGACTTCAACAATCAGCGCATCCGCCAGGATATCGGCAGCAGCCTCCAAATCGGCTTCGGTCAGGTAACCGGCGGTTACCAGGGCCTCGGCCACTTCTACATAGGTTGTCATGGTTTTATCTCCTTATCTTTTTCTTTTGACAGAAAGACGGGGAAGCCCCCAAATCGGGAACTTCCCCGTCCCCCGCGATCAACTAACTATTTGTCTTCTTCGGTAGCAGCATCGTCATCTACGCTGGCTTCCGCGGCCACAAACTGTGCTAATTCGCCCGAAAGCTCATCGCCCACCGTCAGGGTGATCATGTTGGCATTCAGGCCGGAAAGGCTGTCGGCCACGGCTTCGCTGTAGATATCTTCTACCAGCAGCAGGAACGCGGAGCTATCGGGAACCATGGCTTCGCCAACTTCCTTCAGATCACCTTTCTTGATCGAGCGACCGAGATATTTACCGGCTACGCCGCCGACCACTGCGCCGCCGACTACCCAGGTCAGGAAGCCCACGGGGCCGCCGATCAGGCTCAACAGGCTGCCAGCCACGCCGCCGACCACTGCGCCCAGGCCGCCACGCCCGGTTTCGTGCACGTGGACTTTGCCCTTCTCATCCTGTTCGACGATGATTTGGGCCACCACATATTGGTCGTCCAATGCGCCGGAGGCTTTGATCTCTTTGACCGTTTCCTTGGCGGTTTTTTGCCCTACGAAATTGAAGGCCAAAACATTGAATACGTTAGAACTTGCTTCTTTCTTGCTCATATAAATCTCCTTATGAAAAAAATTTGGTTGGTTACGAAACTGGGGCCATCCCAAATTCTCAAAATGTTGAACTGCGCAAGCAGCTTTTCAAGATGAAAGTCATCTGTATTCCCGAACATGTTCTAAGAAAATGCAATACATTAGCACGCTCTTTACTCGTCATCGCCAATAAACACACTTTACTGCTCACTCTTCCTCTGTCAGGGTAATATCTATCGAATGGTAGAAAACGGTGGTCGGGCCTTCAAAACCCAAGTCGCTGCCAATCATCACCCAGATGCTGCCATCTTCATCACTGGTCACACCAAACGGGCTATCCTGGTTGTCCAGATCCATGAGGGCATACTCTTCCCCTGTAAACGTTCCCAGATCGATATTCGGGTTAGCGAGCGTTCCCAGATTGAGCATATCTTCCCCTCGCTGGCCTGGTTGCCTTTGTCGATATCGATGCGCAACCAGTCAATGGAATCTGAAATGATTTCAGGCTCATGGCTGACCGCACCGGCCTTGACGTAAACGCTCTCTCCCGGTGAACCGCCAATCCCCATCAGGCCTGCTGGCGTGTTGCTGGCCAATTCGATCTCGAATTGCACCTGATAAAGGGTATTGGGCCGCAGCCCGGTAATATGTTTTTGGAAATACATGAAGAGATCATCACTATGATTGTTGCCGCGGATATAAATCGCGTTGCCTGCTAATCCGGAGGGCAACTCACCCCAACCAGAATCTAACGCAAAAAAGTCGGGCTCGTAGTCGGCGGGCAAATCCGCAAATCCAGCAACCCAGTCTGCTGAACCAGCATCGAAGGTATCATGAAACCGGTATGATGTTTCATATTGCGTAGCGCAGCTCGCCAGCAGAATGGCCACAATCACCCATAGCAAAAACTTGTAGTTCAGATATTTCATTGGGTACACCATATAAAACCACTTGCCGTGAGTGTCATCAGGCCAGCCACAAAAACCAGATATAATTAACAACCTGACATTTTTAGCCAGATCTAAATATAACAAAAACGGTCTGAATTTACATCCACCAAACAAAGGATATTGCGCGTACTTATTTTTGATGAGGCCCCACTCGGAATGAAACGAAAAAATTACAAGATAATTCTGGGTCTGGCTTTATTCGTTTTGATGTTATGCAGCAGTTCGATTGCCCGGGCTCAGTATGCAAACCTGTTGATTTTAAGCGATCAGGAGACGCGCTACCCGCTGGGTTTACATCTGGAATACCTGGAGGACCCTGGGGGAACACTCACCATTGAGCAAGTCACGCAACCCGCAGTTTCAGTCCATTTCACCCCTAATTTAGAGGAGATCCCCAATTTGGGGATCACAAACTCGGCCTATTGGTTCCGTTTTCCAGTTCGTAATCAAACCGGTCAAGAATCTTGGATGCTGGCTTTTAGCAATGCCCGTGTGGGTCTGATCGATTTGTATGTGTCAAACGCCGATGGTTCGGGGTGGGTGCACCAGCAAGCCGGGACGTATTTGCCAGCAGCAATGTGGGCGTATGCTTTTCCGCACTTCACCTTCCCCCTATCTTTGAAATCCTCCGCCGAAACGATTGTCTACCTGCGCCTGGAAAGTAATCTACCTATGCGTTTAGCGCTTTCCCTCTGGTCATCGGATGCATTCGAGCAGCATAAACAAGTTTTTTATAGTTTTGTCGGCCTTTTCTATGGCGGCGTGGCGATCATGGCCTTATACAATCTGCTGCTTTTTTTTTCTATACGAAAGATTATCTATTTGTATTATTTCCTGTTCAGTCTTTTTGGCATCCTGAATGTAGCTGCCAGCGATGGGGTCGCGCCTCTCTTTTTATACCCAAACATCGCACTCAGGTATGCGATTTATGGTACTGCAACCTTAAACGTCATTTTGATTGTGTTGTATATGCAAGATTTTTTGGAGCTTAAATTTCGCCTGCCTTGGATGAATCGGATAATTATTGCTTTGGGGAGTGTTCAGGTTATCTCCTTTGTAGGCTATTTTTTCTATCCCCCGGTGTTTGCGCTGGGTTCCGTGATCGTTTTAGTGAATGCCATCCTGGCAATTCTGGCATCCATTCTAGTTTGGCGGCAGGGATTGACCGCTGCGCGTTATTTTCTGTTGGCCTGGTTGGGCGTTTTTGTCAACGCCATTTTGTTAAATTCAACCAATTTACGCTTGATTGCTGGCTATCCTCTTGACGACCTGGGAAAGTATATCAGCACAACCCTTTTGGTCATTCTGCTTTCCATGTCGCTGGTCGATCAGATCAATGTTTTGCGAACCAAAGCGCTCGAAGCCGATGTTGCCAGGCATGCCAGTGAAAAGCGGTTCCGGCATCTTTACGAACGCGCTCCGCTGGGCATCGCCATTGCCGATGCGGATGGGAAACTCGAACAGGCCAATCGGGCTTTTCAAGAACTACTGGGATACAGCGAAGTAGAGTTGCAAAACATGCCTTATCAGGATTTGGTTTATCCCGATGATCGGGATGCTGCCGAGGATGATTTTGATCTATTAAGCCAGGGTCAACAACGCACGTACGAAGGTGAAATCCGCTACCGTCAGAAGAATGGTGAGCCGGTTTGGGTTGCCCGTTCGGTATCTGTTTTGCAAGGTGAAGATGGGGAAATCCAGCATACTTATGGAATGTTTAGCGATATCAGCAACCGCAAAAAACAAGAAGCTGAATTGCGTCGTTACAGCGAAAACCTGGAAGAACTGGTCGCGGCGCGCACCCGTGAACTGGAACGCAGTCGGGAACAGTTGATCATTCTAAACCGCTCCAGTCAGGTTGTTAATGCCGCTGGGTTGGATATCGAACAGGTTTATGTGGCTATCCGTGCTGCGGCGGCCTGGTTGGTTCCTGCGGAAGTGTTCTCCCTTTGCTTGGTGGATCAGGATGCCGGGCAGTGCGAGGACGTTTTCCTGGCCGATGGTGATCAGCACCTTCCAGGCCGCAGCCATCCTCTGGCAGGTTCCTTTATCGCGACGATGCTGTTAAATGGGCTCAGCCTGAAAGTTGATGATTTTCAGAACGACTCACAAATAGACGAGGATTTGGGTTGGCTTGGGTTTTTCCCCGGCGTACGCTCCGGCATTGCTGTGCTGCTGCGCGGCAAAAAAGAGGTGCTAGGGGTACTATCCGTGCAAAGTTACCAGCCCCAGGCTTACCTGGATACCGATCAATCGATCCTGGAATCTTTTGCCGCCCACGTTGCCATCACCCTGGAGAATATGCAACTCTACCAACAGGCCGAAAAATCCGCCGTTCTCGAAGAACGCCAGCGCCTGGCACGTAATCTGCATGATTCGGTCACCCAATTGCTCTATTCGATGGCTTTGATGAGCGGTGGCTGGGTGACCAAGGCTCGCCAAGGGCAACTATCCGAGCCGACTGAACAGTTTGGTCAAATTGAAGAATTGAGTCTGCAGGCTTTGAAGGAAATGAGACTGCTGATTCACCAACTCAGTCCCTCGCTTCTGGGAGAAGTAGGCCTGTTGCAAGCCATACAAAACCGGCTGGATGCGGTAGAAAAGCGCGTAAATGTGGATGCTCAATTGCGTGTTGAGGGCAGTTTCCCTGCCATTTCACCCATCATGGAAGAAGAGATTTACTTCATCATCCAGGAGGCACTCAACAACGCCCTGCGCCACGCTCATGCGTCTGCCACTTTGGTGGTTATTCAGGCAGATGCAGAAAAACTGCACATCACCGTGGAAGATAACGGACGCGGTTATGATCCATCCCAGCCATCCAGCGGAATGGGTAGCACCACGATGCGCGGGCGGGCCAAGATGATCGGCGCACAGCTAAACACCCAATCCCAGCCAGGCCAGGGAACAAGGGTTAGCTTAACCATTGAACTTGAATCCGACGAGAGAGAAAACATCGATGAATAATCCGACACCAAATACTCCGATCCGGGTTTTGATTGCCGAGGACCATCCGATAATGCGCCAGGGTTTAGGGGTTGTCCTGGATGCTTACGATGATCTAGTTCTCGTGGGAGAAGCCCAAAATGGGGAGCAGGCCGTTCAGTTGGCACAAGATTTGGAACCAAATGTGATCGTGATGGATATTCAGATGCCGGTCAAAGATGGGCTGGCCGCCATCCGGGAGATCGCTGGTTTGAGATTGGAAACTCGCATCCTGGTTCTAACCAGCTACCCGGATGATGATAAGGTTTTCCAGGCCATCAAAGCCGGGGCGATGGGGTACTTTCTCAAAGAAACCCGCTCCGAGCAACTGGCAGAGGCCATTCGGCTGGTGCAGCGCGGCGAGGCTGCCTTACCCCCAGCCATTGCCCGTAAACTCATGCAAGAAATCAAAGAACCAACTGAGACTACCCTTCCTGAAGAAATATTAACCCCACGGGAAATGGAAATTTTGCGCTATCTGGCGCGCGGGCTCTCCAATCAGGAAATTGCTGACGAACTGGTGATTTCAATCACCACGGTTGCCACCCACGTCCGTAATATTCTGAGCAAACTGCACCTGGCTAATCGAACCCAGGCGGCGTTGTATGCTGTTGAGAAAAGGATATCCCCTTCTGCAAAATGATAGTTTTAATGGATTTTGGTACAGGATTAAGGCCGAATTAGCCTGAAACCCATAACCCGAAGGTCAGAGGTTCGAGTTACAAGATAACACCAGCGTGCCTTGACGGTTCTTAAGTTCAAAATTATTTTTCAGAATGTAATGTTGATGTGACCTTTTCCCCTTAAAAGAGTTCGGAACAGATCACCGTAGGGGCATGATCAAAATAGCGGTATCAGCCGCTATTTTGGATTAAGTCAAGAGTTCGATCTAAAAAAACACCCAAAGATAGCTTTTATCAAGCTCCATCGTATGACATAGGTCTTTTATCTTCTCCACGTATGTGCCTGGCGATAAATGGACCCCCTACATATACATCAAGCTAATCCAACGTAGCCAGCCAGGCTAGTATGTCAGCAACATCCTGCTCCGCAATCTGTTCCTCAAGATAAGTTGGCATCGACCTTGTATATTCCCCAGGAGCTAAATACAATCCGGGGAAAATGATAGATTCAATGAAGTACTCCTGATTGTTGGTGGCATTGCCTGCATAATTGGGATCAGCGATACGGAGTTCACCACGCTCATCAATCCTTGGTAAATCTGCAGTTGAATTAAAAGGGGGAATTTTATCTGGGTAATTAGCATGGCAGCCATAACATCCCAGGCGGCGTGAACGCTGCTCACCTCGATTTGGATTGCCTGCTGGCAGCACAACAACTATGTCTGCATTAATGAATGAATTAGCAGTGGACTCATTGGATTCGGTTGGCGCGATTGTCTCTGTTGGTTGATATGTTGCAGTGGGTTCAGGTGTTGATGATGGTGGGGCGGTTGGTGGAGGTGTTATTGTGGCAGCCGGAAGGGAGGCCGGCGCACATGCAGCAGCCATAAGTGTAATTGCTATTCCCAGGGATGATTGTATAGATCTGTACGTAGAAATCCTATTCATATACCCTCTCCTAATAGGTGATCAGTTTCTATTCTGTGAATTTGGTTGGATTCTTGACAAATTCTATCATATTATGAATTCAATCCGATCGCTGTCGCAGGCGTTGAATATTTAAGCGAGCATACCGGTAGAATGGATCAGGACTCTGCGCGATTGGCTTCTCACTCTAGCGTACAATGCGTTAGATCTATTAGCATGTGCCGCAGCGCGTGCGCAGTTGTGTTATACATGGAAATGGTGAGGCTGATTACACGGGACGTAGGACAGCCTATCTAGGTCACTCCACAGAATCTGATGATTATGAGCTAGAATCCGCTGACGATCAACTCTAGCAAGCCATCTTGGTTGTCCGGCAGATTGAATATATCGTTTTATCTTAAGTGTCCAATCCCAATCCATTGACGTGCATTGATGTTTTGCTATAATGGATAGATCTTGTCCTGTATTCGCAGTGTTTCTGGCAATCGAGTCCTTAGATTAACATTGAGAATGTGCATGTCATCCTCAGTTGGTTCGATGCAATGAGTGGGAATAATTCCGTTGAAAGCCCAAATCCCTGAGCACCTGCCAGAACAGGCTGCATCCTGTATCTGTTTCTCCGCACCATACAATCGACTAAATCTTAGGCAAAACCTGGGCATGGATAATAGATACGCGGATGTCACTCTTCTGGCCTGCCCTGATTGCGATCAGTCCTGGATGAGATATCATTATGAAAATGAAGCCTTCTCTGGTTCTGGCAGGTGGTATCTGGGTGCCATAACAATAGCGCAGGATTTGTTATTGACGGTCGAGAATGCGAAAACCATGCTCGAAGGGTTAGATTGGTATTTCTACGGTGGGAGTTATTTCAAGGGTCAGACCGGAAAATCGTCGGGAAAGATTTATTTATGAAGCAATCGATCATCCATGTGGCTCTGGTGGTGCGTGACTACGACGAAGCGATCCAGTTTTTCTGCCAGAAGCTGAAATTCACACTGGTGGAGGACACTTATCAGCCCGAGCAAGACAAACGCTGGGTCCTGGTCGCGCCGCCTGGCCCAAATGGCACCACCCTTCTGCTGGCCCGCGCCTCAACACCCGAGCAAGAGGAATTCATCGGTCGCCAGACCGGGGGTCGGGTTTTCCTTTTCCTCGGCACAGATGACTTCTGGCGTGATTACAATACGATGCGATCTGCCGGGATTAACTTCGTCAGGCAACCGAAGGATGAGTCCTATGGTACAGTTGCCGTATTCGAGGATTTATACGGAAACCTGTGGGATCTTATCGAGCAAAAGGATGGACAAAGTTAATGGTAATTACACAACCACGAGGTTATCTTGCGACTCCAGAGAATGGCAGCGGTACAGGCTTATTAGTCCTGCACCCCTGGTGGGGGCTGAACGACACGATGAAATCCTTCTGCGAGCGGCTGGCCGCTGAAGGCTATGTCGTGTTCGCTCCTGATCTTTATCACGGTAAGATCGCCACCACAATCGAAGGCGCGGTGGCGCTCAGCCAGGAGCTGAATGGAGAGCAGGCGAAGGTAGATATTTCCGATGCTGTTGAATTCCTGAGCGGGCTTGATGCTATGACCAGGCCTGAATTAGGTGTTATTGGATTCTCTCTTGGGGCATATTACGCACTGGGGCTGTCGGTCGATGACCCGCAGCGTGTGCGCGCTGTGGTCCTCTTCTACGGAACCGGGGAAGGAGACTTCGCAAAATCTAGGGCAGCCTATCTCGGTCACTTCGCACTAACCGATGAGTACGAGCCAGAGTCATTTGTGCAGAGCGTGGAACAAGCCATACGGGCAGCAGGTCGTCCGGTCACATTTTATATTTATGAGAACACCGGGCACTGGTTCTTTGAGCAAGATCGCGCAGAAGCATATCAACCGGCAGCCGCACAACTGGCATGGCAGCGGACATTGGACTTTCTCAAAGCCACGTTATCGATATAGATCGATAATGCCCTCATTCGTACGCATGTATGTTTCCTCTACTGATATAGGTTCTGGATGTTATGAAAATCCTGGATAAGCTTGATCTATATCTGTTTGCCTTCGCGGCAATCTGGGCGATTGGTGCGGGCCTCTATTTGCTGCTGACTCCGCAGACCATTTACGAAATTACCGCACAAAGCACAGCCAACGGCTCGCAAGCAGTTGAAGAGACGGTCAAACAAGTTTCCTGGTATGCTGTCCAGGGTGCATGGGGTGTTATCGTCCTGGTCTTGTTTGCCCTGCTGTTCTCCATTGTGGCATTCTTGGCGTTCAAAAGAATGTACCTCGCCCTGGCTGCTGCCAGCATTCTGGCAATTGTCCTCACGTTCCTTGCCGGTTTTTCTATTGGCCCAATGTATCTTCCAGCTGTGCTGGTCATACTGTTGGCCTGGATTGTGCTGGGGATTGCCAGGCTTTTTCGTGGCAGGCATGCAGACCACGGCTGATACTCTCCCCTTAGATTGCTTCAATTTATCATCCGCAAAAACCAGGCACAAACTTACCGCCCGAGTATAATCGGGATATTCATTTATCTACCCTGAGAGGTCAGATACCCACGATGACTGAACAAACCTCACCTGTAATTGAACTGCGAGTTGCGCTGACGACCGGCGATTTCGAGCGACTGTCGAGCTTCTACCGTCAAGGGCTCGGGCTCGAGCCTTCCCAGGTCTGGCCAGAGGATCAAGGCCGTGCGCTGGTACTCGATCTGGGCAGGGCCACCCTCGAAATGTTCGACGAGAAGCAGGCTGAGACGGTCGACCGGCTCGAGGTTGGGCGCCGGGTCAGCGGGTACATCCGCTTCGCCCTGCAGGTGCCAGACCTGGATGAAGCCATAGAGCGCTTGCTTACGTATGGGGCGACGATGATGCACCCACCGGTTGACACACCATGGGGCGATCGCAACGTGCGCTTCCAGGACCCGGACGGCATGCAGATCACGCTGTATCAGGCGGGAGAATAAACTTGAAGATCCTCGAGACCGAGCATCTGTTCCTAAGGCATTTAGAGCCGGATGATCTCGACAACCTGTACACCCTCTACCGCGATCCGGAAGTTCGCCGCTATTTCCCCGAAGGTACTTTGACCTACCAGGAGACGCAAGAGGAGCTGGAATGGTTCCTCAACGGACATCCGGACCACCCCGAGCTGGGTCTGTGGGCGACCATCCTCAAAGACGGAAATCGTTTCATTGGGCGCTGCGGGCTGCTGCCATGGACGATCGATGGGCGGAATGAAGTCGAGGTCGCTTACCTGATTGCCAAAGATCTCTGGGGGAAAGGCCTCGGAACTGAGGCAGCCCAAGGGGTGCTGGACTATGGTTTCGAAACCCTTCAGCTCTCACGCCTGATCTGCCTGGTCGAGGAGGGCAACCTGGCGTCGATCAGGGTGGCGCAGAAGATCGGCATGGCGTTCGAGAAAACCGGGCAGGACGAAAAAGGACCTTTCTTGTTATTTTCCAGGAATAAATAATGAGCGATCATCCGAAGTCAATTACACCTCGGATCGTCGTTCAAGTACTGTTTTTCGTTGTCGTGCTGCCATTCCTGCCGCTGTTGATCTCCAGGCAGTGGGGCTGGTGGGAAGCCTGGCTTTACGCCATCATCTCCATCCTGGGTTTCGCCATCAGCCGCATCCTGGCTGCCAGACGCCACCCGGACCTGATCGCCGAGCGCGCCCGCATGATGCAGCACGAGGACGCCGAAGCGTGGGACAGGCGGCTGGCTCCGCTGCTGGGGCTGGGGGGCATACTCATCCCGTTGGCAGCCGGGCTGGAGGCGCGTATGGTTTGGTCGCAGGATTTCAACACAACGCTGAAGATCATCGCGCTGTTCCTCATCCTGGCGGGATACATCCTGGGGTCGTATGCCCTGATGGAAAATCGCTTCTTCTCCGGAGTGGTGCGCCTGCAGACCGAGCGCGGCCAGCACGTCGTTTCCAGCGGTCCATATGGCTGGGTGCGCCATCCGGGTTACGCCGGCGCGCTGCTGGCATACTGGGGCACGCCGATTTTCCTGGACTCAGTCTGGGCGTTTCTCCCGGTGCTGTTCACCACCATCGTACTGGTAGTGCGCACCAGCCTGGAGGACCGCACTCTGCAGGAGAAGCTGGACGGCTACCGGGAATACGCAGCACGTGTGCGCTACAGGCTGGTGCCTCGGGTGTGGTAATCAGTTCTTAAAACCATCCATTGGAAATAGAATCTGTGAGTTCAATGCTACCCACAGATGGCATCCTTCAGCGGTCTTATGGTCGTACTCCGCTAGAATGCATTGCTGATCTAAATAGGTTGTATAATGACGTGTAGACGAATTGGGCTAGGCAGATAGCGATCTGGACTGGCTGTATGGGGACTCCTGTGTTAGTGAAATTTGCTTACAGATTATCGGTTCGGCATCTGCCACCAGTCATCTTATCATGGATGGTGTGTATGCTGATCCAAGGTTGTAATTACGCAGCTCCAGCGACTCTGCAGTCAACTATCCCAACTGGTGCTTACACAATCACGTTGGCAGCAGACGACGAGCCGGGACAGCGATTGACAATCTACGGTCAGGTAATTGATCGCCAGACCGGTGAACCGGTACCATTTGCACACGTCTTTCTTTATCATGCAGATGCGAATGGGGAATATCAACCCGTCGATCCAGACGATGAATCTACAGCCAGGTTGAGCGGTGAAGTTGTGACTGGCGAAGATGGACAGTTTGTTGTGCAGACGATCGTTCCGCGCGAGTACGACCAGCCAGGCAACAGGCACATTCATCTGCATTATATTCGTGCAGATGGCTACGATGATCTCGGTGGGGTTATCCTGTTCGAGAATGATGTCAACGACGAAATTCGCCAATGGGCTGAAAGCACCGGCTTCGGTTTCATTATCGAATTAACAGAATGGGGCGGGGTGATGGAAGGTAATATTATTCTTCAGCTTGAGCCGATACTGGAATAGGCTGCAGAGCACATCTTTCGACAGTATAATGTGTTTAAGAACGCAGAATAATGGCTCCTAACCGCATCATCCTCGACTCAGACCCTGGCATAGACGATTCCCTGGCTATCTTGCTGGCTCTAGCCTCCCCAGAAATCCAGCTTGATGGGATTGCCATCGTGCACGGGAACTGCTCTGCCGACCAGGGCACCAGGAATGCCCTGGCTGTGCTGGAGATGGCGGGTGCTGAGCATATACCGGTAGCTAAAGGCTGCTCTCTGCCGCTGGTGCAGCCATCGCTGCTGGCACCCGAGACGCACGGTGAGACCGGCATCGGTTATGCAAAGCTGCCCGGACCGCAGGCACAGCCTATAGAGAAGCACGGCGTCGATTTCCTGATCGAGAGCGTGCTGGCTTCGCCCGGTGAGATCACCCTCGTGGCGGTGGGTCCGCTGACCAATATTGCCCTTGCCATCCGCCGTGCGCCGGAGATCGTACCCGCAATCAAGGAGATCATCAGCATGGGTGGCGCCATCCGGCATCCCGGCAATACAACCCCCTTAGCAGAATATAATGTCTATGTGGACCCGCACGCGGCCTATATGGTCTACCACACCGGAATCCCGTTCACCCTGGTGCCGCTGGATGTCACCTACCAGTGCGTGCTGACTGAGGCGCACGTAGCACGGCTGCTGGCGATCGACTCCCCGATCACCCGCTTCATCGCCGACTCCACCCACTATTATATGGGTTTCCACGATGAGTACCAGAATATCCAGGGCTGCGTGATCAACGACCCTCTGGCGCTGGCATTGGTTTTCACACCCGATCTTGTGGAGTGCGAAGAGCTGTACGTGGATGTCGATATCTACAGCGGGGTCTCGTTGGGGAATACCTTCGCCGATTTCTACCGTATGACAGGCAAGCCGGCAAATATGCGGGTTGCCCTGGAGGTGAGGGCGGAAGAGTTCATGCAGCTATTCCTGGAACGGATGGAGCTGCTGAGCGGTTCTTACCGAGGACATCTCTAGACCAGGTGCTGGCAGTGAGCAGAGAATTCTTAGTAGAACAAGCTGAATGCTATGGAACAATCTTCGATTGAATTGTATTCCAATCCAATCCAATCACAGGGTTTCTATAAGGAGAAGGCAATATGAGGCTCGTCGACTCGATCAAGAAAGATTTCAATACCATGACCTGGGTGCTGATCCCGGTCGCCATCGCGATCAACATCGTCATGGGGCAGATTGTGGTGCTCTTGAAGCTGCCGGTGTACCTGGATTCGATCGGTACCATGCTGGTGGCGGTATTATGTGGGCCATGGGCAGGCGCCTTGACCGGGACGCTGGCAAATGTGATCTGGGGGCTGGTCATCGATCCCAACGCATTACCCTGGTTCCCGGTGGCATTGTTCATTGGTTTTGTCACCGGCTGGTGCGCTGTTGCCGGGCTGTTCAAGAGCTGGTGGAAGGTGATTATCACCGGTTTTCTGGTAGCGATAACCGCAGCCCTGGTTTCGACGCCGATCGCCGTCTATTTGTATGGCGGCATCAGCGCCAGCGGGTCATCCCTGATTACCGCATATTTGATCCAGACCGGCCGCGATATGGTCTCCGCAGTTTTGAGCACCGGCTTCCTGGTCGAGCCGGTTGATAAGATCACCACTGCGCTGCTCGCATTCGCCATCATCCAGGGTCTATCGCAGCGCTATCTGGCGCGTTTCCCGCGCCCCGAGAATGTGGAGATCGACAAAGCCAAACGCTCCACCCAGATTATTGCTGCCATCGTCATCTCCGTGCTGCTGGTGATCGTCTACGGGCTGATCATCACGCCGCTGCTGGCAGTCGACTAAGTAGATATGGGTGTGATAGGGTGGGTGTCACCCGCCCTATCACAAATACCCACCATTCATCTGTGCAACACCTGATGCCAAAATTGCCCTCAGGAGGGGAGAAATCCTGAGGCAGGCATAATCTATAAGATACAATTGAGTATCCTGGAGCACCGGGCGTTATTATGCACGAGCGTCTATCATTTTATATCCCCCGACAAAGTCTTCTCCATAGTGCCAATCCGCTCACCAAACTGGTGCTGGTGTTCGCGATCATACTGGTCTCCTATCTCAGCCCCTGGTACTGGACAGCCAGTGTGTTAATACTGGGCGATGTCCTGCTCAGCTTCGTGGGAAAAGTGCAGCGCGAGTACCTCCAAACTGTCGCACGCCTACTGCTGCCCGTGGTCGGCTTCTTGTTCCTTATGCAGAGCCTGTTCCTTCCATATGGTGAGACGGAAATATTCAGCTTCGGGTTCATCAGCTTGACCGTCGAGAACATTCAGATCGCCTATCTGAACGCCTCACGCATCTTCGTCATGGTGTCCTCTTTCATCCTGCTGGTCTTGAGCACTCATCCCAGCGAGCTGATGACCGACTTTACCAGGCGGGGAGTGCCGGGGCAGCTCTCATACGTGGTGGTCTCGACACTGCAGATCCTGCCCCAGATGCAGGCCAAAGCCGTCGCGATCATCGATGCCCAGCGCTCGCGCGGCCTGGATACCCAGGGCAGCCTACGGAAGCGCATTGGTGCGCTCGTGCCCTTGGTTGGACCGCTGGTCTTCGGGTCTTTGGTCGAGGTTGAGGAGCGGGCGATTGCTATCGAGGCGCGCGGTTTTACCTCCCGCCTGCCGAAGACTTCGCTGCGCGAAGTCGCGGATACCAGCGCTGACCGGGTGGCGCGCTGGCTCCTGGTCGCGATCACATTGGCAGTCCTGGTATTGAGAATATGGATCAGGTAGCTTATGGCAATCGTTAACTTGGAAACGGTCACCTACAAATATCCCTTGACCGAAACGCCTGCGCTGTTAAATATCACCCTGCGGGTGGAGGCTGGGGAGTTCGTGGCTGTGATCGGTCCGAACGGGGCGGGGAAGTCCACCTTGTGCTACACGATCGCAGGGTTCATCCCGCACTTCTTCAAGGGTGAGCTGGAAGGTAAAGTGCAGGTTGCCGGACTGGACACATTACAATCCACACTGAGCGAGTGTGTCGTCGAGACCGGGCTAGCCTTCCAGAATCCGTTCAACCAGATATCGGGGGCGAAATACACCGTCTTCGAGGAGATCGCCTTCGGGTTGGAAAACACCGGCGTTCCGCGCCAGGCAATGATCGAGCGGGTAGGTCAGGTGATGGAGCTGACCGGTATAAGCGAATTGGCGGATCGCGCTCCGTATTCGCTCTCCGGTGGGCAGCAGCAGCGGGTTGCTTTGGCATCTATCCTGGTTATGGAACCTAAAATTCTGGTACTCGATGAGCCCACCTCGCAGCTCGACCCGGTCGGTACGCGGGAAGTCTTTCAGGTTATAAAAGGGATGAGCGCTCGCGGGATGACCGTGATCCTGGTGGAGCATAAAGTGGAGTGGATCGCCCAGTTTGCCGACCGGGTGGTTGCCATGCAAGGGGGAGAGATAATATTAGAAGGCAGCCCGGAAGATGTGCTGACCTCGAGCGTGCTTGCCGAGAGCGATATTGGGCTTTCCCGCTACACACTTGCAGCTCGGGAGGCTGCAGTGGATGGGTTGTGGCTCGCGCATCGCCGGCTGCCGATCACTTTGCAAGAGGCTGTCGATGGGTTCTCAGAGGCGCTGCCATGAGAATTGAGATACAGGATCTGCACTTCACCTATCCGGGGGGAGTCGAGGCCCTGCGCGGCGTCTCGCTGGCAATCGAGGGCGGCGAGCAGGTTGCCCTGATCGGCCAGAACGGCTCTGGCAAGACCACCCTGGTGCGGCATTTCAACGGCTTGCTGCGCCCAACCCGAGGCCAGGTGCTGATTGGGGACTGGGATACCGCTGACCAGACCGTCGCCCGACTGGCGGCGCGGGTGGGCTACGTTTTCCAGAACCCGGACGAGCAGCTGTTCTGCAAGACCGTCCTGGATGAGGTAACATTCGGACCTAAGAACCTGGGTTATTCAGCCGAGAGAGTAGAGTCATCGGTCTCGGATGCGCTGGGTCTGACCGAGCTGACAGGTGAGAAGGACACCAATCCTTACGATCTATCCCCAACCTGGCGTAAAATGGTGGCGATTGCCTCTGTGGTAGCGATGGATACGCCGGTCGTTCTCTTCGACGAGCCGACCACCGGGCAGGACGCTGCCAGCGTGCGGCGCATCGCCGGGGTGGTTGCCGCGCTTAAGGAAAGGGGAAAAACCGTCCTGACCATCACTCACGACATCGATTTCTGTGCCGAGAATTTCGATCGGATTATCGCCCTGTCACAGGGAAAGGTCTTGCTGGATGGTGCGACGCAAGCCGTGATCGATCAGCCGGAGACCCTGGCGATCACCTATGTCGACCCTCCTCAGCTTACCCGCCTGGGAAAACGACTTGGATTGCCGCAGCCGGTGCGCAGCCAAGCAGAGTTCCTTACAGCACTGCGTGAAAAGTCTGGTCGATAGAATCCAGTGCAGTCATCCACCCAAAGCCTGGTCGTAGGTCCTCTCGTTCAGGGTTTCGGCTTGTGCAGGATCCCGCCGGATCACCAGCAACGTAATATCGTCGAACTGAGCTGCTCCGGTAGAGAACTGCTGTACTTCGTTCAGTAAAGCGGATTGAATATCCTGGATGGGGGTATCCAGCCGCGAGCGAACCATCTCGATGATTCGTCTCTCATTGAAGAATTCTCCCTCAGAGTTCAACGCATCAGGTATGCCGTCCGTATAAAGGATCAAGGTGTCTCCAGGATCGATCTGGATCGAGACCTCCGTCCAGGTTGCGTCCTCGTCAATCCCGATCGGCATGCCGGTGGGAGTCAGGGCGTGGATGGTACCACCATCCCGACGGCTGAAGAGCAGCGGCGAGCTGTGCCCGGCATTGCTGTAGCTCAGAACACCGCTTTCACGATCCAGCACGCCATAAAAGACTGTGACGAAAAGGTTTGCCCTGGCATCTTGCAGTATCCGCTCGTTGGCGGAGAAAAATACAATATCTGGTGAGGCTTCGAATTCCAGGGCATAGGTGCGAATTAGTGTGCGGCTGAGAGCCATGTACAGGGCAGCACCCAGACCTTTGTCAGCCACATCGGCGATCAGGATGCCGGCTTTGTTATCTGGAAGGGGGATAAAGTCGAAAAAGTCACCGGATGTCTCACGGGCGGGCAGGAAGCTCACCGCCAGCTCCCAGCCATCCAGAAGCGGCAGCTCATTCGGCAGGAAGCTAGCCTGGATGCGTCCGGCGAATTCGAGCTCTTGCAAGGCGGATTGGTAGTCGAGGGTATCGGCATATACTTCTGCCTGGTGCAGGGCAGAAGCAATCGATGCTGCCAGGGATTGCACGGCCGGGAATAGCGAATGCAAGGCGTGCCTGTCCCATGGCTGTGCCAGGCTGCGCAGCTCAATGTAGACACAGCCGATTGGCTGGCTGGCCTCCGCGTTGAGGATAGGTGTCACGACCACAGGATCGTGCCGCCCGGTGCCAGTTCCCCACGGTAGGTCAATGTTTGCCATGAAGGCCTGCGCACTCTGCTGTTTGTTCACCCAGGACCAGACCGGTTCGATTTTCACATGCCAATCGGTGGGATTTTGGTATAAGAAGCCCTCGGATGCCATCCATACCGCCACCCTGCCGGAAGGGAACATCGCCGGCAGGTGTTCCTCTAAGAGGTCTGGCAGGGTAGATGCATCTGGTGGGGCGTTGACAATATCATGCCACAATCTCTCCAGTTTCTCTAGCTGGCGAGATTGCTGGCGGCTGGATTCGGCTGCCCAGCTGAGCTGGCGACCCATATACCCGACCAGAACCAGCCCGAGGATAAAAAAGAGTGACAGAAGGATACCGTTTTCTACCAGCAGACCGGCGACAAGGATGGCGAAAGGCTGTGCGAGGAGTGGTAAGCCAAAGGCGAGCAGCATGAATCTGAGCAGCGGGCCGACTTTGCCGTCGCGAGTCAGGGATATTTGCACCCAGATCGAATAAGCGATATACGGCAGCCAGATCAGGAGAGCAATCAGGAACTGGATGAACAATGCCAGCAGTGCCGGCAGCGCAGCCCGCAAGGATAGCTCGGCTATGGGAAAAGTGCCCCCAACGCGCAGGTAGAAACCCAAAGCCAGCAGATAGGCGACCGTTGCGATGGACAGCTCTTGAACCAGTGTGCGGACCTGGCTCCAGCCGGCTGCTTTTGAGTGAGGTTTACGCCAGTTCCAGATGAATGTCGCTGTCCTGACGAATACCGTCAGCCACAGGGCACTGGGTCCGAAAATAAAAGCCGCCGACCACTGCATCATGCTATCCAAAGAACCTTCGGCGCTGCCGTAGCGGTCGGCGCGGATCTCGATGATGAAGAAATAGTTCATGCGGGTGAATAGTAAGAACAGACCGCCAAAGAGGAGCAGGATCAACCAGTACTGGCGCACCACCTGCCAATCTGTGACCGTGAACAGCCACACCAGCCCAAAGAGCGCCAGCGGGGTTGTTAGCAGCGTGATCAGCACATCCCCCATCCCGACCAGGCGGCGCGGTTCGTTCATCTCCTCCAGTTCGGGCCATAATCTTCGAGAGATATTGTATAACAGCGAAGTGATTGAGCCCCCCTTCCCAGCTCCTTCTTCCATGCAGGTGATTATAACCCGAACGTCCTTGCAGAAAACTCTGAGATCGGTTATACCTGACCCGCAGCGATGAGAGATCAATGCAAGATGGTTCTCGTGATACTACTGTGGGGCATTGCTTTTGCTGTGTCTTATGCCCAATCTCCCTTGTACACCTCCAACCAGAACCAATACTTTTTGCACGGACTGGCACAGGCTGGCTATGGCAGCCTGGAGCAGGATTGGCTGGCGAACACAACCGATCCGACACCGGTGTTCAGCCAGATGGTTGCCCTGGTTTACCGCTATCTGCGCTGGGAAGGTCTTTTTTATTTCATCTACGCCCTCTTGATGGGAGTGTACTTCTTTAGTCTGTGGGGGATAGCCGCGAATATATTTGACCTTAGGGCTTCAAAGACCAGGCGCCTGCTCTTTCTGGCTTTGTTAATGACACTGCACGCGGCTGGGCTGCGCTTTGCCATGGCGCGACTGGTGGGGGTGAACTGGACCTATATCTTCGAAGACGGGCTGGCAGACCAGCGCCTGCTGGGACCGGTGCTGCAGCCCAGCGCATTTGGGGTATTTCTGCTGCTGTCGATCTACCTGTTCCTCGAGCACAGGCTCGTCCTGGCGGTCCTGGCGGCGGTCCTTGCTGCAGCATTCCATCCCACGTACATTTTAAGCGCCGCAGCCCTGACCGCTGCCTACCTGCTCTCGACAGCCAACGAAGAACGCAGCCTGAAGAACGCTATTCTGCCTGGGGGGTTAGCACTCGTAGCAGTGGCGCCGGTTGTGCTGGCATCCATTCCTGTCTTCACCGGCGCACCAGCCGAAATGCAGACCCAGGCGCGCCAGATCCTGGTTGAATATCGCATCCCGCACCACGCACTTGCGAGCTGGTGGTTCGATGCTACCGCGATTGTTAAATTGCTGCTGATCTTGCTTTGTATGTACCTGGTGCGCCGTACCCGGCTTTTCCTTATCATGCTGGTATGTGTGGCTGTGTCCGGTGGTTTGACACTGCTGCAGATCGTCCTGGAATCGCATTCGCTGGCGCTGTTATTCCCGTGGCGGATGTCAGCCTTCCTGCTGCCCCTCTCCACATCCATTATCCTGGCATACCTTGTTGACCGCATCCTGGCTGTTCCGGCTCTGCAGACGCCCGCAGCGGAAAAGCTCCTGATCGGTTTGAGCTACGGGTTGGTCTTGCTGTCAGTGTTCGTCGGGGTGACACGCTTTGTTCTCGACTTGCAGCGTAAGTCAGACCAGCCGGAGCGGCGGGTGCAGGCATACGTCGTCTGAACAATCGCAAGTGGGTGATGTATACTTGATCCCGATGAAGATGCAGGACTTCCGCCTCATGGCTGGTGCCCCGGCATTCGTAGAATTCAAATCGATCCCTTACCGGGCGGACGAAGTGCTTGAGTGGTACCGCCGTGAACGGCTGGCAGACCGGTTCTACAGGTCGCACGATTGTGCTGTTCTCGACCAGCTTTTGGATACATACATGCTGACGCACGCCATCATAGAAACAAGGGATGGGACGCCTGTCTGCCCCCGCTTGGAGATGGTATACAGCGATGAGTCATATTCCCTTTGGCGTGTGCGATAGATCAGCTCATTATCGGATATAATCACCTTGAATAGTATAATTAACCCGATCAGGGCAGGTCTGAAGTATTAGGTTGATCGATAACCAGAACGTATGGCTGGTATGGTTCAGGGTGGAGGGAGGTGGCTGATGGATTTTGATGCTGATTTACACGCGATCTGGGAAGCGCTGTATAAAGCCCAACTACCGAAAACAAGAGAATATGCCTGCTTGGATTACCTGCAGGGTTTCGAGAATTTGGAGCTGCCACCCGGTCATATCCCGTCCCTGGAATATCTGAACGAACGCATCACCCCACGCACAGGCTGGCGGGTTGAGCGCACCGTCGTTCGTTATACAGACGCTGTCCCGTGGTACCATAAATTCAACCAGCGCATATTCCTGATCACCGATTATATGCGCAGTTGGAAGGAGGTTGCCTGGACGCCTGAGCCGGATATGTTCCACGATATATACGGGCACCTGCCGTTCATGACCCTGCCACACTACACGTCCCTGCAGGAGATGTTCGCCCCTGTTTTTCTGGCTGCCAATGATGAACAGCGCGAGAATATCAAACGCCTGGCCTGGTTCAGCACCGAATTCGGACTGATCCGTGAACAGGGAAGTCTGAAGATATTCGGTGCGGGGCTGATCTCCGGAAGGGCGGAGATGGAGAACGTCATCCAGGGCAATGTTCCAGTGATGGATTACACGATAGAAAATGTGATCAACTACGATAAAGCCGTTTGGGAGCACAACAAGATTCTGTTCATCATCGATTCGATCGACCAGTTGAAAGAAGAGCTGAGACGCTATTTCGACCCAATCCGGGCTGGTAAGGAACCCATTACCGCCACTGAGAATAATCCATAAACCGTTCTGTGTTGCGCATAGCCACTTATTGAAGAGTTTGATCCGGGAAGTAGCGAAATCTCTGTAAGGTACATCATTTATAATATTTGAGCTGCCTTGGGAACGATATTTGCATCCAAGTCGTCCAATATCCATGCAGCCACAGTTACCCATGCCTGTAACAGCATACCAATCTCATCCTGGTTCTGAGACCGTTCGTTCAGCAGATACGCTGCGTGAGCGCCGCTCGCGTTTACCCTGTCTGTTAATTCTTGTGGTTGGGTCGCTGCTGCTAGTGATCGCGTGCCTGCCTTTGATGGCAGGTGTTGCCGGTTACGTATACTACCAGATGAGCGGCAGGATCGCACCCGGAGTCCGGGTGGGGGATACCTCCTTAGGCTGGATGACCGTTGAAGAAGCCGCATTGGTGCTTCAGGAGGACTGGAGCCAGGAGCGCAGGCTGGTAGTCAGTGATGGTTTCCAGAGCTGGTCTGTGACTCCGGCTGAGTTGGGGCTGGAGGTGGATGCTATCGAGACTGCCCGCAGCGCCTTCTGGTTTGCCCGCCGCCAAGCTATGTGGGATGAGTTCGGGCAGATGCTTCGCAGCTGGCTGGACGGATCCTTGGTTGTCCCTGTCGCCAGCGTAGACGTCCAGACGGCACGCCTGGGGCTGGAAAAGTTGAACGGGGCGGTCACCCAACCGCCGCGTGATGCTGGCCTGACCTGGGATGGAAGCCAGCTGGTCGTTATACCAAGCGAGCTGGGTTATACGATCGATATCAGCGCGACGATGAATGTTTTGGAGTCGTCTCCCGGGCTGGTGCTTACCAGCGGGTATCTGCGCTTGCCGCTCTCTCCCCTGATCCCCAAAGTGGCCGATGTCGATGTAACATTGGAGCAGGCATATCGTCTGTTGGACAGACCACTGACTATTCGGGCTTATGATCCCATCCGGGAGCAATATTTCCTGTGGGATGTCCCTCGGGAGGAGCTTGGTGGGTGGCTCAAATTCGATCCAGGTGAAGATGGTCCTGTGGTTGGGATCGACAGAGTAAAGTTAGCTGCCTACCTGGATGAATTGAGTGCGAGTTTGGATGGCGACCGCTGGCTGGATTCGGCAGCCTACAGCTCGCAGCTCGCGGATGCTATCCAACAGGGAAGCCTTAATCTGATCCTGATCAACCACCGCCCGACTAGCCATGTCGTGCAGCCGGGAGAGACCTTGATCAGCATCGGGTGGAATCTTGGTGTCCCTTACTGGATGATCCTGCAGGCAAACCCAGAGTTGGATCCGGATGCAATGCAGGCCGGGCAGGTTTTGGTTATTCCCTCCAAAGATGAGCTGCTGCCGCTGCCTATCGTGCAGAACAAACGCATCGTAATCAGCATCGGCGAGCAGCGTTTATGGGTTTTCCTGGATGGGAAGCTCCTGTCAGAGCATGTGATCAGCACCGGGATCAACCGTTCGCCTACCCAGCCTGGCATCTTCCAGGTGCAGACCCATGAGCTGGAGGCATACGCATCGGTATGGGACCTGTATATGCCGAATTTCCTGGGAGTTTATGAAGCCTGGCCGGGATTCATGAACGGCATCCACGGCCTGCCGAGGCTGTCAAACGGGCAGCGTCTGTGGAGGAATATCCTGGGCAAGCCGGCTTCCTACGGCTGCATCATCATGGACCTGGATGAGGCCGAGTGGTTGTATGGCTGGGCCGAACCGGGCGTGGTGGTCGACATACGTCCCTGAAACTGGTATAAGCTTAGATATCCACCTGGACTGCAAATTAGTGCTGCATCCAAAGTGTTGGTGGGCCGGAAGACTGGGCGACCAGCCAGAGCACGCCGTGCTCATCCACCGCGGCAGCCTGGACAACCAGCCCAGGCACCGGCTGGAGCTGCGTGCCTATCACCTGGTGAATGCTTCCCGCCGAGAGCAGCCAGCCTGTCCCTGCGGCATCGAAAAGCAATCTCTGACCACCAGCCGGGCTGGGTTCCCCAATCTGCTGCCATGTGCCATTTTGCAGCCGATAAATGGCTTCACCGCCGAAGCACGCGCCTTCACTGCACAGTGCCATCTGCGCCCAGAGACTGCCGTCCGGGGCGGTGGTGAGGCTGTTGATGTACCCAAAGCGGTAGGGAGCCGGCGGCAGAGGTAAAGAGGCTTGCTGCAGGAGCGCGGTTTCTGGGGTGAAATACCATAAATTGGCATCCTGGGCGATCCACGTGCCGCCGGCGCTATCCTGCGCGAAGGCAGTCACACAGCCTGCGTTGAGCAGCGGCTCCGGTTCAGACCTAGCCTGGCCATCGAAAACGCGCCAGCCTCCGCCGCCAGCCGGGCCAGTGCTGCCCCAATCGCAGCGCCCGGCGTACACCTCTCCATTGTTCTCGATGGGATATATGGTGAATTCGGATACGGTGTCCCCGGCTGATTCAGGCATTCCCAGGGAAGTCGAATCGTACGCTTGCCAAGCATTATCAAATACGCGCACGTCTTGCTGCGTAGTGAACCAGAGATCACCGCGGCTGCCCTCCACCAGACCGTACTTAACTGGGCTGCCGGTGAAATCGGTTACGGGTGACCACCCTTCTTCAGATCGATATGTGATCCATATCTCCATGTCATCAGATGGGTCTAGATGGCTGTTTAGCGGTTTGAGGGACTGGCTGATATTCAATCCATCGCTGGATACGGACCAGGCGCGCCCGCTTGAGTCGGCTCCGAGCGGGTAGCTCATCCCCTGGAGGATGTGACCTGTCCACCGGTCATCTTTGAAATAGCTGATGCCGCCTTCCGAAAAGAGCAAGAAGCCATCCTCAATGGGCTGTAGTTCGAGCACCTTGCCTAAGATAAGCGCCTCCTGGCGAGAGACCTGGCGGAAGGGTCCTACCTCTTCGAGGACCTGAGTTATGGCTGGCAGTGGCGAAGGGGAGAGGATTGGTATGGGTGTGGTGCTTGCTTTTTGCTGTGCCTCGGCGGTCCCTACCCGGGCGGCAGATTGGGTCTGGGTGGCGAACAAGTTGAGCGGGTCTGAGGCGCTGGCAAGCGTTGCGGGCGCGGTTAGTGTGGGATCAGCAGGTTTATCCGGGGAACATGCAGTTAGATATAACAGACCAACTGCCAGGGTTATTATCAAGCGTTTCATGCGATCCTCTGCCGGGGGTATGTGCAGGGATACAGGGGTGTTTTCCAGTATATCACGTTCACCGGCTGTGTTCTTCAAGACCCCTGCAGACGTCTGGATACGTACATGATTCTCTGGTGCGATTTTTCTTACTCCTCAAGATTGTGTTGTACAATTAAACCGTAATGGAGGTGAATGAATGAAACTACGTGTAGGCGAACAAGCTCCAGATTTCACGCTATCGAGCCATTTGGGCGGTGAGGTACAGCTCAGCCAGCTGCGGGATAATAACGTGGTGCTGGCTTTCTTCCCCCAGGCCTTTACTCCGGTTTGAACGAGCCAAATCCCGGCTTATGAGGCCGACCGGGCCAAATTTGAGGGATTAAATGCCCAGGTTCTGGGCATCAGCATCGATCACATTCCAGTATTAGAGGCTTGGGCAGAGAGCCTGGGGGGCATCAATTATCCTCTTTTGAGCGATTTCTGGCCTCACGGGCGCGTCTCGCACCGCTACGGCGTGCTGCGCACCGAGGGGTACTCCGAACGGGCGATCTTCGTCATCGACAAGAGCGGCATGATCTGTTTTGCCAAGCTATACGATATCGACGAGCAGCCCGAGAACGATGAGCTGTTCGATATCCTTCTGGATATCGAGCCGATTGCCTCCCGGGAAGTGCTGAAGGAGGAGCCTGTCGAAGCACAGCCGCTGCCCCAGGGCGGCATCGTGATGTACTGTACATTCTGGTGCCCGGACTGCCGCCGAGCGCGCAGCTGGCTGCAAGAACGCGACCTTGAGTTCACTGAAGTAAACCTAAGCGAGAATCCTGCTGCAGCGGCTCAAGCACGTATTTGGGGGGGCGGCTTCAAGATATCGCCAACCTTTGATATCGATGGCGAGATTATCTTGAATTTCGACCAGGAGAAGCTGCTCAAGGTGCTCAGCGAGAAGAGCTACCTGTGAATCTCGACCCGCAGGCAGCCGCTCAGCTGGTGCAGGGCATGCTCAAACCCTGGTACACCGCGCTGGATGATCCGGCGAAAGCCCAGGAGGAAGTGCTCCATAAGCTGGTAGGGGACTACGCCAAGACAAAGTATGGCCGCCAGCACGGCGCTGACCAGATCGTAAATATCGACGATTTCCGGCGCGCGTTCCCGGTGATGCGCTACGAGGACTACCGCCCGCTGATCGACCAGGTCATGGGTGGGGATGATGAGCTGCTGCTATGGGAAGAGCCGCTGGGTTGGGCGATCACCCGCGGGACCACTAAGGGGGAATCGAAGTTCATCCCCATGACGCCCACGGATATGCGTATGCGTGTGAGCGCAGGGCGGGCAGTGATGAACTATATTGCCAGCACCGAACGCTACGATATTTTTAACGGGGTTAACCTGAACCTGAATTTCCCATCTGTAGTCGGAAAGGTAAATGCAGGTGATCGGGAGCTTGAATACGGATACAGCTCGGGTATCTATACAAAATTCGTATCCATGGTGACCCCGGTGTGCTCCGTACCCTCCCAGGAAGAGATCGACGCGCTGGGGGGCGGAAAATCGATTAAGGATTGGGAGAGCCGCTTCGAGCTGGCGTATGAGAAATGCAAAGGGGAAAATGTAACCCTGGTTGGCGGGGTGTGCCCGACCGCCATCCGCTTCGCTCGCTACTTAAAGAGCACGCACAAAGTCTATCCAAAAGATGTCTGGAAGACGCAAGTGATGACGCTGGGCAGTGTCCCGGGCATCAATACTCGCTACCACGCCTCGCTCAAGGCTCTATACGGGGATGCAGCCATCCGGGAGATTTACGGAGCTACTGAGGGCATGTTCGGGCAGCAGCGCGATGAGAAGCGCGGCTGGGCTCCGAACTACGATATGTTCTACTTCGAGGTTCAAACTCGCAGCGGCATCAAGCTGCTGCACGAGATGCGCCCAGGTGAGATCGGAGGCTTGGTCGTATCGACGCCGATCCTGCCTCGCTACCGCATCGGCGATACGATCCTGGCGGTACGGCCTCCCTATTACCGCTGCATCGGACGCGAGCAATGGTTCACTCCCCTACGTTATGCCTGGGATGAGTTCCTTACCTTCAACTTCGGCCAGCTGTGACTCGTGGTAGCGCCTGCGGTTAGCGGAATAGACCCCGTAATATGATCGATAATCCTAACCCGATAAGGAATATCGGCCAGATCAGGTTCCAGCCGATCAAATTCCCCAAACCAATCGCCAGTAAGGCAAATCCAAAGAAAATCGAGCCCCCGACAGGCCGGCGATAAGCCGGGATCAGCAGGCGCGCCAGGACCCCCAGCAGAACGAGCACGCCGGCTCCGATGAAGATCGTTGACCAAACCGCACTGCTGCTGATGAACCACAACCCTGGTATGCCCTGCGCTGTTATCTGGATGGCATCCAGATACCCCAGATTGTTTGCCAGGAGGACCAACCCCGCCCACATGAAGATCAGCGCCCAGACTACGGCATTGACCGGGTCGCTCTGCCACTTCTCATCCCAGCTTTTTTCCTGAGATGATTTCTCCTCGCTCTTTTCGCGATCCTTTTCGTTGAATTTTTCATCCTGCGGTTGTGTCATGACGCCCTCCCATGTCGGCTGATAGACCCAATTTAGCTCCAGACGTTATTAGTACCCCTCATCACAAGTATACCAATCTTCGAACTGGATATCAATCGTCACGCTGCCCGGCGGATTTCTTCGACTGCCTCGGGATTTACAAGCGAAGAGATATCGCCGGTATCCTCCCCCAGGTAGGCTGCCCTTATGATCCGCCGCATCAGTTTCGCGTTGCGGGTGCGCGGCAGGTCAGTAACAAACAAGATCGCCTTCGGTGCAAGGGCTTTCCCCAGTGCAGCCACCAGCATGGCATGCAGCTCTCTGCGCAGGTCATCACAGGCTTGGCAGCCCTCCGCAAGGACACAGAAGGCGACCAGCGCGCTCCCCTTGATGTCATCGGGGATACCTACTGCAGCCGCCTCGACAACCTCCGGGTGCTCTACCAGGATCGACTCAACCTCAGCCGGTCCCAGGCGTTTGCCGGCAATTTTTATTGTGTCGTCCGAGCGCCCCAGGATATACCACAGCCCATCCGCATCAACAGCGGCGAAATCACCATGTACCCAGACATCTTCCCAACGCGACCAGTATGTCTCCATATATCGTTCGGGGTCCTTCCAGAAGCCGCGCGTCTTACCGATCCACGGCGCTTTGATGACCAGCTCCCCCACCTGTTCCCGCACGGGCAATCCATTCTCATCGAATACGTCCGCTGCGATGCCCGGGCAGGGCGCGGAGAATGAGCAGGGTTTGATGGGCAGCAGCGGGTTGCCCATAACGATACCGCCGGATATTTCAGTGCCCCCCGAGTAATTGACGATAGGCAGCTTACTTCCCCCCACCTTCTCGAACAACCACATCCAAGGGTCGGGATTCCAGGTCTCGCCGGTGGAGGCGAACAGGCGCAGGGAAGTCAGGTCATGCTTGCGCAGCGGCTCCTCGCCATGCGGGATAAGCGCCCGGATCAGGGTCGGGGAGACGCCCAGTACAGATATCTTGTACTTTTCCACCAGTTCCCACAACCGGTCTGGTGCGGGGTAGTCCGGCGCACCATCATAAATCAGCATCGTGCCGCGTAATAAGAGCGTCCCGAATACCAGCCAGGGACCCATCATCCAGCCCATGTCCGTTACCCAGTAGATGAGCTGCCCCGGGTGCAGGTCGGTTCCGAAGGCCATATCCTGAGCTGCCTTCACCGGAAATCCGCAGTGCGTGTGGACGGCGCCTTTCGGACGACCGGTGGTTCCGGAAGTGTAAATCACCATCAGCCGGTCTTCAGCAGCGGTAACCTCGGTCTCCGCCTCCTCCTTCTGACCTTCGACCAGCTCATGCCACCAGTGATCCCTGCCCGGCCGCATGGTCGCCGGCAAGTCCGCCCGGTTGAGGACGATCACATGCTCAACGCTAGACACCTGCGAGATTGCCTCATCCGCAACTGGCTTCATGGCAATCGCTTTGCCGCGCCGGAAATATCCATCTGCGGTGAACAGCGCTTTAGCCTGCGCATCTACCAGGCGCGAGGCGACTGCGCTGGCGCCATACCCCGAGAATAATGGCAGGATGACCGCGCCGATCTTGGCGACAGCCAGCAGGGCGATAACGATCTCCGGGGTCATCGGCATGAACAGCCCGACTGCGTCACCCTTCCCTACTCCCAGGCTGCGCAGTGCATTGGCAGCCCGGTTGACTCCCCGGTGGAGGTCTGCATACGTCAGGCGGCGGTCTTCCCCGCCCTCTCCCACCCATATCAATGCCGTCTCTTCGAACTGGAAGCTGTCTGCGTATTTATCCAGACAGTTGTGGATGATATTCATCTCCCCACCCGGGCACCATACAGGCCAGGCGATCCCACGGGTCAGGTCAACCACCTGGGTATAGGGTTTGTAGAAGCGAATATCGAGGAAATTTAGCAGCGCTTCGGTGAACCAGGCGACATCTTCGGTAGAGCGCTTCATCAGCTCGTCGAACCCCTGGATATCATGCTGCTGCAGAAAGCGCGTCAGATTGGCATTCTCGATGTATTCTGGCGTCGGTCGCCAGACCACCTGCCCGCCAAAATCGAAAGAGCTGCTCATCCTTGCTGCCTTCCTTGCAAATAAACTGTTCGGTCGTGCATTTATGGAGACATCATCCTCAAATCTTGCGGTCTCGAACAAAGCATTAGGTAATTTTACCGCCTTGTGGAGTGAATAAGAAAACCCGCCCTGGGCTCTTCTACCTCAGAACGGGCTGCAGTGATACGAAAAGATGGGTCTGGCGTATAGCCCAGGCTGGTCCTTTTGCCTGAAAGGAGACCGGAGAGCGCGCTACTCGGTCGATGCCTCTGTCACGTCCTGGAGTTTGGGAGCTGCGGAACGCTCGTTCTCCAGGGTGCTGATCCCGTTGCGCACCTGGGTAAGCATGCGATCCATCTCCATTTCCAGACGGCGCAGTGTATCGATCACGTAATCATCGGCATCCTGGCGGATATGGGAGACATCGGCTTTGGCCTGTAGGGCGATCTGGTCGGCGCGAGCCTGGGCAGCCTGAACGATGGAGTCCCGGGCGATGAGCTGGTCGCTTTTTTCTCTGGCAATTGCCAGGGTGCGGTTGGCCTCCTCGTGCGCCTGGGCGACAATTCGGTCACGCTGGGCGATCTGCTGCTGTGCTTTCTTCACTTCTTCCGGGATCGCCACACGCATTTGGTCGATAAGATCGAGTATCCGGTCTTCATCGACAATTACATTGTGGGTGAACCAGATAGCACGGCTGCGGTTGATCAATTCTTCCAGTCGATCTACAAGATGCATTATGTCCATATGAGCCTCTCCCCTTCCAGCATAGCGTGGGTGTTGGTGTTTGTGCCTGACATTAAATTACATGCAAAATCAAGTTTCGTCAATAACAGAATTTGGTACCCTCTGGCAATCAATCTCGTAAAGATGTAGTCGGTATGATTTGCTGACCGTCTCCCAACTCTAAGAACCTGGCGCGCATGGCGTGCTCTACGTGTATAGGGACCATGCTGGACACATCTCCGCCCAATGAGGCGATCTCGCGCACGGTTGTGGAGGAAAGGAAGGTGTGCTCCTCTGCTGTGATCAGAGCGACAGATTCGATTTCCGGCGACAGGCGGTGGTTGGCAAGAGCCATGCGGAACTCATACTCGAAATCGGAAAAAACGCGCAGGCCGCGCACAACTACCTGGGCGTCCACCTGGCGGCAGAATTCCACCGTCAGCCCGCTGTAGCCCATGACCTTGATTTTGCGGTTCTCATTAAATGATTTCTGTGCAAGTTCCATGCGAGTTTCTGGTGAGAAGAGCAGTGTTTTCAGCGGTCGATCGTATACCGCGATGATCACTTCGTCAAACAGTTGGGTTGCCCGGAAGGCAATATCGATATGCCCCAGATGTATCGGGTCGAAAGTCCCGGGGAAGACGGCACGGACCATAACGCCTCTCTGATGATTAACTGATATCTGTCTTGCTGTAACCCCAGGAACGGTCTAAATAGACACGCAGCAGCTGGTTATCGGGGAGCAGCAAGTCCGGATCGTTCTCTAATACTGCCTGCGCCTGGCGGCGGGCTTTGTCGATTAATGGAATATCGGTCAGGCTGGCCATCTGTAATTCGCTATAGCCGGATTGTCTGGTGCCCAGGAATTCACCCGGGCCGCGCTGGCGCAGGTCGTGGTCGGCCAGCTCGAAGCCATCGGTGGTCTGCACCATCACCTGGAGGCGTTCGTTTTCCAGGTCATCTACTGATTCTGGTATCAGCAGGCAGTAGGCTTTATCGGTACCACGCCCAACCCGGCCGCGGAACTGGTGCAGCTGTGCCAGCCCAAACCTGTTGGCGCCCTCGATCAGCATGACCGTCGCATTGGGGATGTCCACACCGACCTCCACCACGGAGGTCGACACCAATATCTGGTCCTCCCCCTTGCTGAAGCGCTCCATGACGTCATCCTTCTCCTCGGGTCTGAGCCTGCCGTGCATCAGCCCCACCCTGTACGCGGGAAAGATCTCTTTTTGAAGCTGCTCGCGACCTTCCACGGCTGCTTGGTGGTCGCCATTGGACTCTTCCACCAGAGGATAAATGATAAACGCCTGGTGACCAGAATCTACCTGGCTCTTGATCAGGCGGTAAACCCGTTCGCGTTCCAGCGGTGTGAGCACATATGTGCCCACCGGCAGGCGACCAGGGGGGAGCTCATCGATGACCGATAGGTCCAGGTCGCCATAAACGGTCATGGCCAGCGAGCGCGGGATCGGCGTGGCAGTCATCATCAGCAGGTGCGGATTGGTGCCTTTGGAACGGAGGAGAGCACGCTGCTCGACGCCAAAACGGTGCTGTTCATCGACCACAGCAAGCTCAAGGTCTGTAAAGACCACCGGGTCTTCAATCAGAGCGTGTGTGCCGATCACCAGTTTTATTGCTCCTTCTGCCAGACCGGCGCGGATCTCCTCTTTCTCCCCTTCAGGGGTTGAACCGATCAGCAGGCGGATCTCTTCACTATCCAGCCCCTGGATCCTGTTCGAGAGCAGGTCAACCAGAACTCTTATAGTGCTGTTCAGCAAGGATGCTGGTGGGTGCCATCAGTGCAGCCTGAGACATATGCCGGGTGACCATAGCGATCGCCAGAGCTGCGATCACGGTTTTCCCGGACCCTACATCGCCTTGCAGCAGGCGGTTCATCGGGGACCCTGAGCTCAGGTCTTGCTGGATATCTGCCACCGCGCGGTGCTGCGCACCGGTAAGCTCGTACGGCAGCTGCCCTATAAACTGCCCCAGCACTTCTTCCGGCGTTTCGAATATCCTGCCTGTTCGTGACTTCCAGGCGCGCTTCTGACTCTCCACGCCGAGCTGTAAGTAAAAGATCTCATCGAACGCCAGACGCTGCTGAGAGGATTCCAAGGCTTCCCAAGAGTCCGGATAATGGATTTGAAGCAATGCCTCAGATAGGCTAACCAGACCAGCGGCGCTGCGCACACTCTCCGGTAAAGGATCGTGGGTGCGCGGTGCCCAATGGGTGATCACCTTGTGCATCATCCCCCGCATCCACTTCTGGGTGATGGAACCGGAGAGCGAGTACACCGGCGCGATACGGTTGGTGCTCAGCTGCTGCTGGTCGAGATTCTCGACTTCCGGGTTGTTCATCACCAATCGACCGAGGTACTGGTCGATTTTGCCTGAAACTGATACCTGCATACCGCTGTTGAGACGTTTTGCCATCCAGGGATTGAACCAGGTAAGCCGTATCGCCCCGCTCCCGTCGCTCAATACTGCCTCGACTCGCTTCGAGCTCCCAGAATGCATTGGGCGGGAGGCAAGGTTCTGGATCGTTCCAATCACGGTCACGATATCGCCGTAGCGCAGCCGGTTGATCGGCTCCAGCCGGGAATAATCGATATACGTGCGCGGGAAGTTGTATAGCATGTCCCGCAGGGTATGGATCCCCAAGCGCTCCAGGGTACCTGCGTTTCGCGGCCCAACTCCATCCAGGACGGTGACCGGAGCATCCAGACCGGGGGATTTATCATCTACTTCAGTCATCACCTCCGCAGGCAGTGGCGGCGAGGGTCGCCGGGTGCGCTTGACGACCGTCTGCTTGGTCTGTGTTGATGCCTCGGGGGTTATTTCTTTGCCCGGATCGTCGCTGGCTGAGGCTTCTTCAAGCGGAGCCTCACTTTCAGCAGGCGGGAATTCAATCGGTTCCGCTCCAGCATCCTGCTGCAGGCGACGCCATAAACCTTCAAGAGCTTCAGCGCGCGAGCTGACGCTCAGCCGTGAGTAATCACGCAGGCGGGCGCTGACCGCTTGTATTACTTCCTCAGGAAGCTCTTCCAGCCGGGCATCTGCTTCCCAGGTCACCAGGACTCGATCCAGCCCGCCAACGACGGCGCGGTTATCATAACCCCGCTCACCTTCAAGTTTGAAAATTTTATACAAAATCTGAATTGATTGCTTCATCCGGTGACTATTTTACCATCCCTGACTATCCCTGGCTGCAATGAATACAACACCAACAGTCACACAGGAGGCAGCAGATTTACCCATCAGCGCAGAATGGCGACAAACCCGATTCCGTTTGGTCCGACATGCGTGCCGATAATGCTGGTGATATTTACCAGGATCGGATCCTGGGGCAGCGACTCGGGCAGACTGGATATGAATTCGCGGGCTTGCTGTTCTGAGTTTGAGTGTAAAATCGCCAGTTTTTCGATAGGTCCCAGGTTGAGCAGCAGGTCTCTCAAGCGCAGGTGACCTTTTTTGGTGGTACGTGTTTCACCCAGGCTCAAGACCTGCCCATCCCGTACCTCGACAAATGGCTTGATGCGTAGAAGTTCACCCAGCCGGGCTTTCGTCCAGGAAACACGCCCACTGCGCCGGATATATTCGAGCGTGTCCAGCATAGCGAATAAGCGCACCCGCTGGCGGACTGTGCTCACTTCGTCGATCACTTCACCCAATGACCTTCCTTGTTGGGCCGCTTCGGCTGCCGCAATTACCTGGAATCCTTGTCCGAGGGTCAGCTGCTGGCTGTCGACCACGGTCACTTTGCCTGGGAAATCCTGGGAAGCGATCCAGGCGGCATTGTATATGCCGCTGAGGAGGCTGGGCGGATGTATGGATAGGATGTGCTGGCAGCCCTTGTGGAAGAGCTCTTGATATTTGCCCTGGTATGCGCCTGATGAGGCAGTTGCAGTAGTTGGCAGCACTTTGCTGGAGGCAAGATATTCGTAAAATTCCTGCCGGGTGATATCGACCTCATCCTGCAGGCTGTTTCCATCGATGATAATGATATTAGGGATTACGTGGATACCAAAACGGTCCCGGTACTCAATAGGAATATCGGCAGTGCTGTCGGTTACGATGGCGATCTCAGGGATATGCAGGGCTTCGACGATGGAACTCATTCGATAGAAATGATGAACTGGTAATGGGGCTGCCCACCTTCCTGGTGCTCGATCTCCTGGGAGGGGTAGGTCCTGCGAACCAGGTCGGTTATCCGGTTCAATTCATGCTTGGAGATATCAGCGCCGGAATAGAGGGTGATCATCTCGAAGTGGTCTGCATGTGCCATCTTCAAAAAACCCAGGCAGGCATCATCAAGCGACTCAGATGCCAGGATCATCTTTCCGTTATGCAGCGCGATAACCTGGCCTTCTTTTACCGCGACCCCATCGATTTCCACACTGCGAGTGGCGACGGTGATCTCACCTGTTTCGACCTCTTCCAATGCGCTCGTCATCTCTTCGACAACCCGCCCAATATCACCTTGAGGCGCCAGGCGGAACATGGCGGCCAATCCTTGTGGGATGGTCTTGCTGGGTATTACATGCACTTGCTTTACCGTCAGTTCTGCGGCAGATTTGGCAGCCATGATAATGTTCTTGTTGTTGGGCAAGATAATCACCTTGTCGGTGGGCAGGTTCTCATATGCGTGGATGATCTCTTGTGTGCTGGGATTCATCGTTTGACCGCCTTCGACGATGGCCGCGGCTCCCAGGCTGGCGAAAATGCGTGCGATACCCGGACCCGGAGAGACCACAACGGCTGCGATCTGTCCCGGCTCGACCGGCGCCAGGGTCAGCTTGGATTTTCCCGCCGCCTGCTGTAATCCCGCCATCTGGTCGATCAGATTCTCGATCGCGACTTTGGTGACTGTACCCAGAGAAAGCGTGTAATTAATTGGTTCATAAATTTTATCTGCCGGGACGTGGATGTGCATCCGGTATATACCATCTCCCTCACCGACCTGGATCGATGTCCCCATCGCCTCAAGGATCTGGTAGAAATCGGTCAGTTCAAGCACGTTGTTGGGTCGGAAGTCCACGACCACTTCATAGTCCTGCCCGGGCTCGATTGTTTCGAGGGTGTCTTCGAGCTTCATCGTCCCCAGCGCCTGGACGGTCAGCTGTGGGGTATCCAGTGACTGGCCATACGAGAGCCGCAGCATACCATCCAATATGAAAAACAGACCTTTCCCACCGGCATCCACTACGCCGGCTTCCTTTAGGACAGGCAGCAGCTCAGGTGTATGCTGTACAGAAACATCCGCCGCGCGCACCACGTCTTCAAGCAATACGAAGGGGTCATCCGTATGCTTAATACTTTCTTCCGCGGCCGCAGCAATATCCTTAATTACGGTCAGTATCGTGCCTTCTACAGGGCGAACAACCCCCTTATAAGCCGTATCTCTGGCGCCGATGAAAGCCTCAACCAGGCTGGCTGCATCCAGAACTTCAAGGTTATCCACTGCACGGGCAAACCCACGCCAGATCTGGGAGAGGATCACACCAGAGTTTCCTCGCGCGCCCATCAACGCGCCGTGAGCAACAGCATGCGCCATCTTCCCGAAGTTCCGGTCCGAAGCGAGGTTGATCTCATCCAGCGCTGACTGCATGGTGAGCACCATATTTGTCCCGGTGTCTCCATCCGGAACGGGAAAGACATTCAATGCATTCACCAGCTGCTGGTTCGTTCGCAGCCAGGTCAGACCAGCTTCGACCAACACTCTCAAAGATGCGCCGTCAACAGGTCTATCCCGATAGCTTTTTAACATCTGAGGCGTGAGGGTGGTTTCCGGCTCTTCACTCATATCCGAATTTCAATCCAGTTCGCTCACTCGCAGACCTTGAACGTGCACATTGACCTGATTAACAGGAATACCGAGTGCTTTCTCGACGTTATATCGAATGGTGTTGCCGACGCTTGAGGCAACCGATTTGATCCGCGTACCGTATTCGATGATGATATAAACATCGATATTGATCTTGTTCCCATCATAATGAACTTCGATGCCGCGCGTCGGATCTTTGACCAGGACGTTGCTCAGCCCTGAGACAATATTCTTCGGCGCAAGCCCAACTACCCCGTATGAAGCTCGGGCTGCGTGGTATGCAATCGTGGCGATTGCACGTTGAGAGACGTTTATGCTCCCCAAATTCGTTTCTTCGCTGGTCATATCCTTCCCCTGGATTTTCCCGTCATTACTGCTTGATATCGTTTGTGTTTTGTGGTAATATTGCACGGCTGTGAGCCAGGGTTTGCCTTGCCGACAGCCAAATGCGGTGGAGATTTATCCAATTATATCGCTCATTTGAAGATCGAAGAAAATTAAGGAAGTGAAATTATGGCAAAATGCGCTCATTGCGGAAAAAAGACAACCTTCGGACGAAATCGTCCCTGGTCAAAGAAGGCAACTCCTCGCACTTTCAAACCCAATCTTCAGACCATTTCGGTATATGAAGGTGGAAAAAAGGTGCGTAAGGTGCTCTGCACCAAGTGCATTCGAACGCTGGTGAAGACCGCCTGACCGACCACGAAGCAGGAATAAAGCATTAGAAAATCGCGGTGCAATCCGTGATTTTGCTTTTAAACGCATGGTTGCAGATGTTTTCGCCAGTTTTGGTCTGCTGTTCTGAGAAACGATCATGGTTAGTGAATAAATATTAACGGTATAAGAACATCACCCACAAATAGAACGGGAGCAAGCCTCCAATTGCAACCAGAGCCAGCAGCCCAATTAAGATAGTCACCCAGTCAACCCTCAAAGGATCTTTCGCTGCTGGCTGTGCAGCGCTGGTTGAGGGTTTCGATGATTGGACCTGGGGAACAGACCGGAGGGGAGAGTACCGGCTTGGGCTGGGCACAGGTGATATCTGGGGAGGATTTGAGGCTGGGTGCTGGGCTGCTGGTTCGGGCGCTGCCGGGGTATCCAGGCTGACGGCAGGGCTGGAATGCTCGCTGAATGAAGCCAAGACTCTGCCTAACTGGTCTGCGGTTCTGTATCGGGCTGATGGCTCCTTGGATAATACCTTGATGATGATTTGCTCCAGGGCGGGCGGAATGTTACGGTTCAGCTGGCTGGGTGATTGGGGTGGCAGCTCCCGGTGCAATCGAGCCAGTTCCTCGGGAGAGGCGGCGCTGAAGGGCAGCTCTCCCGTGAGCATCTCGTACATAATGACCCCGATCGCATAAACATCCGAAGCAGGGGAAGGAGGGCTGCCGGCAGCCTGTTCCGGCGAAAAATATTGCGGCGATCCCCAGACAACGTCGAATTTCTCCTCCGGATGGATCGTTGCAAGGGCTCTGGCGATGCCGAAATCAACCACCTTCAGGCGGTAATCTGGTGTGATCAGCATGTTGTGCGGTTTGACGTCACAATGTACCAGCGCCGCCCGGTGAGCGTAGCCGATGCCTGCACACGCCTGCCCGATCAATGACAAGGTCTCCTCTACGGCAAATTTCCCCCGCTTTTTGATCAAATTCTTTAAATGATCGCCAGGAACGAACTCCATCACAATAAACAGTCGTCCCGCATCCAGTCCGAAATCGTGGATAGTTACAATGTTGGGATGTGACAGATTTGCCGCTGCTTTGGCTTCCTGATGGAAACGTCTGCGGAAGTCCTCATCTCCGGAAAATGCCTCCCGCAGAATCTTAATGGCGACATCTCGCTCAAGCATTCGATCGTGAGCGCGATAGACCACCGACATGCCACCGCTACCTAGCAATTCCTGAAGCTGGTAGCGATTGTTCAACAAAACGGATTCAGTCATTGTATACTCTTACTGTTTTAGATTTTACCACTGCTGACCCGTAGGATACTGGTTGGTGTAGGATGATGTTTTCAGTTAAAATCATTCTGGCTTACGTATAATTTCTGCACATCAGGTGATGCTTGACTTGATAGATACACCCATGAAGAAGTGTCTGATCGCATTCAACCCTGCCGCAGGGCGCTACCCTTCACGAATGCTTGTGGAAAGGGCTGGCAATTATTTTAAGGCGCATGGCTGGAATGTCCAACTCGAGGCTACCCATAATGGGGCGCATATCACCCAACTGGCGCGCCAGGCGGCGATGGAGGGATTGGACTACTTCATCATTGCAGGAGGTGATGGCTCGATCAACCGGGCCATCGCCGGGCTGGTTGGGTCAGAAACAGTCCTGGGGATCCTGCCTGCCGGCACTTCCAATGTCTGGGCGCAGGAACTCGGTCTGCCGGGGCTGACCTGGACGCGTTGGATGGCGCTGGAAGAGAGCGCCAGGAGGCTGGCAGACGGTCAGGTAAAAGTGGTGGACGTCGGTCTGTGCAACGCGGAACCATTTCTCTTATGGGCAGGTGTGGGATTGGATGGCTTTATTGTCAACCGCATGGAGCCACGCAGTAAGTGGGCTAAACACTTCTCCGTGGTTCGCTATGCTGCTTCGGTCGTCTGGCATTCGGGTTTCTGGCACGGGATGAACCTGGAGGTTGTTGTTGATGGTGAGCGAATCACATCAGGACATTATCTGCTGGCAGTCGTCAGCAATATCCGCTTATATGCCGGTGGGATTGCCGAGCTTTCTCCTTCTGCCCGCCTGGATGATGGCTTGATGGACCTTTGGCTGTTCGATGGAGAGACCTTGGGAGACACAGTCCAATTAGCCTGGGAGCTGTGGTCAGGTAAGCACGTGCAATCTGATCGAGTCCGCGGGCTGAGTTTTCGAGACCTGCAGATGGAATCTGATGCACCGGTGTACGTCCAGTTGGATGGTGAGCCAAGCTCAGGAGAGGGCAGCGTGGCGATTTCGGTCAAACCCGGTGCTTTGCGTGTTCTTGTTCCCCGAGACGTTCAAAATGAGCTGTTCACCTGAGTTTATACAAGCTGGCTCACAGCTTTCGTTGATAAAATTTCTGCCTGCGAATTGCCTTGATCAAAAGAACAGGTACTCATACGCATGTCGCAAGGATTGAACCGATACATCAATTTCTGGGTGCTAGTGGGTGCTGCTGCGGTAGCGCTGGGATTGCTCTGCGTTGTTCTATTCTCGCTGTGGCTTTTGCGTCCTGAGTCACCTGCTGTAGCTCCTGGCAGCGCAGTTTTACATGTGATACCATTCCTCTCGCCAACACCGGTACCCGTCACACCAACCCCGGTGCCGCCGGAGACGGCGCCTGAGGGAGATATACCGCCTTCACCGCCATCTGGTGAAATTGTTAGCGATGCATACGTTCAGGTGGCAGGCACAGAAGGGGACGGCTTACGCCTGCGTTCAGAGCCAGGTCTGGAGGGCGATATCCAGCTTCTAGGCCTGGAAGCCGAGGTATTCCTTGTGAAGGATGGTCCGATGCTGGTCGATGGCTATACCTGGTGGCTACTGGCAGCACCCTATGATGAATCTGTGCAGGGTTGGGCTGTCTCCAACTACTTGCAAGTCGTGCAGAGTCCATAATCAACCCAGAATCACGCTGAGAATTACTTGCCTCGCAAAAAAGGTTATTCATACAAACAAATATGATAGTCTGCTGACAATCCGTAACAGAACAGGTGCTATTTCGATTAGTACTATTAAGAACTATCCGCTGTTCGATAAGGGTGGAAGGATGCAGTCAGGCTTCACTAGCCAGAAAACATCTTTGGTATCGAATTTGAGGGGAATTTTGTTAATAAGAGGCTACGCTAAGACACTATGACATCGTACAAACCAGCCGGTATTACAGCCAACCGCCAGATCAGCGAGCTTACCATCACGTGGAATGATGGACACGTGAGCACCTATACGTTTTCACTGCTGCGACATGCCTGCCCATGCGCAGAGTGCAGGGGAGGGCATGACAAAATGGGTGCAGTACCAGACCCAATTGTATTCACGCTCGATGATGAGGATACTCCAGCCACCAAAATGCGCAACCTGGAAGCGGTGGGGTCATATGCCCTGACAATAGAATGGGAGGACGGTCACCATTACGGGATCTACAACTGGGATTATCTACGAGCGCTCTGCCCATGCTCTGAGTGTCGAGGGGATGTGGCTGATGTCTGATGACCCATTAGAAGCAGTATTTTCTATGGTCGAGCGTGCATTCATCCGACTGCAGGCAGGCGATGTGCTGCTCTCATGCCTGGTGGATGACGATACGCAGCCGGTACAGAAGCTGGTTGAGGGATTAGTGCTTGCCGGACCGCAAAGTCTGAATGCGCTGCGCGAAGTGCGGGCGGAAGCTGCCAGTCGCAAGAGCGAGCTTATTGGAGAGCTGGCTGCATCGGACGATTCGATGGACCAGGTCACCCGCCAGATCATTCTATTAGAAGAGGTCGAGATCTATATCGACGATTGGATGTGGGGTTTGATGTACCAATCTGCCCATCAGAGGGCATCAGAAATTAAGGTCGCCGGGCAGAGGGTCAGACATTTCCACTGAAATTAAGCAGCATCGATAATTTCTTACCTGGGAATATGAGATAATACTCGATACATAAAACAGCGCCACGTGGAGAAAGCGGCGCTGTTTTTTTATTCCTGTTTATCTGTTACAAGTAATCGCGCAGATTATGTTCGACCGCGTAGGCGGCTGCTTCGGCGCGGTTGCTTACGCCCAGTTTGGAGAGGATGCTGCTGACGTAATTGCGTACAGTGCCCTCTCCGAGGAAGAGCGCTTTGGCGATCTCCCGGTTGGTCTTGCCTTCAGACACCAGCAGCAGAACATGCCTTTCCTGCTGTGTCAGAGCTGAAAATGCAGATGCTTCCTCTTCCTTTGCAGCCTTGCGGACTTCCTGAAAGATGCGTTGGGTCACGGCAGGGTCCAACAAAGCTTCCCCGCGTCCAACCGCCTCGATCGCACGAACCAGGTCTTCTCCCCCGATCTGTTTGAGTACGTATCCGGAAGCCCCGGCGCGGATCGCGGAAAACAGCATCTCATCCTCAGCATATGAGGTCAGCATGATCACTTTGATATTTGGGTAGTTCTCTGAGATCTCTTCACACGCCTCGATACCAGAGCCACCCGGCAGGCGAATATCCATTACGACAACATCCGGGTTATGGGTCGAAACACGTTCGACTGCTTCTCTGGCAGTGCTGGCTTCTGCAACTACCTCGAAATTTGGGTGGCGGTCTAAGAGAGATTTGAGGCCCAGCCGAACGACCTCATGGTCATCTACCAGTAAGATTCTTTGTTTTGGCACGGATTCAGTCCTTCCTTGGGCGAGTATAGTCGATAGCTGGTATGCTTGCAAGGTTTATTCAGATTGCGGAATCAGGATTGTGCATCACGTCGGAAATCTACAAAGCGGTAGCCAACTCCGCGTTCGGTCAGGATATACCGTGGGTCTGAAGGATCCTTTTCCAGTTTTTTGCGCAGGTAGTTGATATACAGCCGTACGTAATGCGGCTCATCCCGATACGCATAGCCCCACACTTTGGCCAGCAGCTGGTCGTGGGTCACGACCCAGCCTGCATTCTGCACCAGATGGTAGAGCAGCCGGTATTCTGTTGGACGGAGCTGGACCAGCTCTCCATCCACCCAGATCTCACGCCGGTCGAAATCAAGCTTCAGCCGCTCGTCCACCTCGATCAGGCCGTGGGTGCTGCTGCCAGCAGTCTCGGTACGTCGCAACACAGCCCGAACACGGGACACGAGCTCGCGCGGGCTGAAAGGCTTGGTGATATAGTCATCCGCGCCCAATTCGAGACCGCGGATGCGGTCATCTTCTTCGCCTTTGGCGGTCAGCATGATAACCGGCACCGAGCTGGATTCTCGGATCAGCCTGAGCACCTCAAAACCGTCGATATCGGGCATCATGACGTCCAGCAGCACCATATCGGGCATATCGCTGCGCAGGCTCTCGATTGCATGCGTGCCGCGAAATGCCTCGATCACCTGGAATCCATCATGCTCCAGGTTGAGACGGATGAATCGGACCATCCTCTCTTCGTCATCCACGACCAGGATGCGCCGACCTCGAAATTGCGTATCCAAATATTGTTACTCCCGGACGAAGCCGATGATCTCTTCTTCTTCCTTGCCAGCCAGGACTTCGATAAAATTCAAACGGTCCAGCGGCCAGTACACTGTCACGACATTGTCGGCGAGATAATGTACGTCCTTGCCATCCAGCCGGCGAGGGTTGTTTACAATGACCAGATTGTCTGCCGGAGTTGGCAGAACGTCCACCTCGCCAACCACCGGGTCAGAGTTTTGGATGTGAAGTATGAGTGTATAAGGCACGGGTGCCTCCGTACTAACTGAACTTGATTTCTATTTGAAACTTTCCCAGTACGATGATGTCTCCGCTTTTCAATGCGTGCGGTTCGTAGGGAGATATTTTCAGACCATTGATCATGGTTCCATTTGCCGAGCCGAGATCGGTAACCGAGACGTTATCCTCAGAGACCCGGATGGTGGCATGCAGGCGCGAAACGCCACCTTCATATGCCCGGTATGGCGTGAGGTCAATGTCAGGTAATATCGGCTGAGTACCACTAATCCTGCCAATTGTGTAATCCGCACCGCTTTCCAGGGGGATGTTCTGGCTGGTTTGGATCAGTCTCAAGTTAACCCGTGCAGCTGTATCAGAGAGCTGGTTGATCGCTCTCGTCTCGGCCGCAGGATCGGGTACGGGGTTATCCTCTTTATATTGCACGGTATCGGTAGGGCTGCGAGATTGGTATGTCAGCTGTGCTCCACAGACGCTGCAAAATAATGCCCCTACCAGCTCCTGGTTGTAACAAGAGGGACATGTGATCATAGCTGCTCTTCTATGAAATCCTCGAACGGGGTGAAAGCGTCGGCACTAGCCGGCAGCAGCAGTGCTCGGGTTCCAAATTTAATTTTCTTCTTGGCTTCCTCGCTCATTCCAATCCCGCGCTTGAGATTCTCTGCCTCGCGTAATACCGAACGCGCCAGCTCGGTCTCTCCCTGTGCAAACAGGTTTGTCGCCAGGTTGTTGAGGTGTTTTGTGGCGCCCTCGAAATTACCGTTGGATATATCATTGTTGGCGCGTTCCTGGATGCGGTAGAGGGTCAGCCTGGATAAGGCGTTCAGCATGCCGGTCGGCGGCGGCTCGGGGTTCGGCTGAGCCAGTACATTGCGGAACAAACCCAGGCGTGTTATCGAGGTCGGCGTCGCCAGGGAGGGCACATCCAGAGCCAATTGACCGGTTGCCATGATGATCTTTGTCGTATCCGCGGGAAGAGGTGGAACGATGAACTCAAACAAGACGGATAGACTGCCATCCACCGGGACACTGCCCAACTGGATTGGCGACTCACTTTCGAGCGGCGCCATTTCGGGGGCAAGACGGAACGCATAGCTCAGCTTGATATCCTTCCCGAGGTGAAAATTGTAACGAACGTTATCGCTGTAAGTGCGGCTAAGTCCGATGAGTTTCTCTTTCAAGAAGTGCCGTATATCGTTCGATCGTGCGATATAAGCACAGCTCCCACCGGTTCTGGAAGCCAGGCTATCCAGGAAGCTGTCGTTCCATTCCTCACCGATCCCGAGGCAGCTGATTCCGATACCCCTTGCAGCAGCTTGTTCAGCCACCCTCAGGCATTGGGTCTCATCTCCATATGTCCGTCCGTCAGTGAGAAGAACGAGATGGTTGATGTGCCTTTTGTTATGGTTTCTGCGGATTTCCTGGTAACCGGCATCCAGCCCGCGAAAGATCTCCGTAGCCCCCCCGGAAGAGATCATCTGGATCCTGGTTTCTATCTCATTCCGTTCCAGCCGCTTATCACCAGGGATGATGACTTCTGCCCGGTCGCTGAAAGTAACAATCGAAAGGATATCACCACGCTGCAGCTGGCGGACGATCTCGATGGCGGTATTCTTCACCGTGTCCATCCGTTCGCCCTGCATGGATGTCGACCGGTCCAAAACCAGGCACACGTTGAGCGGTGCGTTGTCCGTTACCTGTTCGGAAAATGGAGGCGAGATATTGACCAGGGCATAAACCAGCTGTTCCTCATCGATAATCGGCAGGTATTCTCGACTGTACAGAAGATGTATCTCAACGGGCGGGCGAACCCTCTCGATTGGAGGCAGCTGCCGGTCATACTTTTCCTTCAGTTCTGGGTCTACGAGCACTTCATACGCGCGTTGGATATCGAGAAACAGCTCGGTGTCTCCGCTCTCAACATTGACATCGGGGTGCAGCTTGCGAGCAGACTGGTGATAGGCGCGCCGTATTTCATCTGGGTGGGCATCCCTCGTCACTCCAAGCACCGCGTAATAGTCAGATGGAGCCATAGAATTGCTAACCAGGCAGGCGGATCAGGATGGCTGTAATATTATCTGGACCACCTGCAGCATTAGCAGCATCAACCATGGTTTTACACGCCTGGTCGGGTGTGGAGGAGTTCAGTATTGCCTGGATGAGCTCGTCTTCTTCGACCACACCCCAGAGACCATCCGAACAGAGCAGTATGTGACCATTCGATGGCAGCTGCATGTTCTTGATATCCGGGTCGAATGGCTCACCTTGACCGAGTGCCCGGTATAAGACATTGCGCTGCGGATGAATGGCGGCCTCTTCGTGGCTGATCTGCCCCAGTTCTTCGAGACGCTTGACCAGTGAGTGGTCGCGGGTGAGTATCTGCACATTTCCTTCCAGATCGATGGCATATGCTCGGCTGTCTCCAACGTGCGCAAGGATTATCTGCTCACCAAGGATCAAGGCCGCTGTCAGGGTCGTTCCCCCCCCGGGAACCTGGTTGGTGATCGCTTTATGTGCTTCTTGCACGCCTGCCTGCATGATCTCCTGCAGCGATTCTTCTGGCGTATGCGGATTAGTGCTAAGCATGGGCAGCATCAGCCTGGAGACGATATAGCTTGCCATTGAGCGGATTGCGATACCACTGGCGATCTCACCATGCTGGTGACCGCCCATTCCATCCGCCACGATATACAGACCAAAAGGAAGGTTGGTATGGTCGCTGGTCAGCGTTGTTGTGAGCGAAAATAATGCATCCTCGTTATGCTCACGCTGCATACCAACCGATTGACCGCAGGCAGCAAGCAGTTGTGCAGGCTGCAGCCCGGAATAATGGATCACACCGACCGATTCAATAGCTTCTTTGTCAGCGGGTTTATTGTTGATTTCTTGCCGGGTTGTTTGATCCTGGCCTAGAATTTTTTGAAAAAATCCCTTCACGGGTGTTCCCCTCCCAAAATGATGTCACGCAAGAAGCGCATAAAGTCGATGATCGGTCGAGCCGATATAAATCAGGTCGTCGACAGCAATGGGGGTTCCGGTAATCGCACCCTGGGTGGTGAACTTCCAGCGGAGACGACCAGTCCGGTTTTCCAGGCAGTAGAGATTGCCATCAACTGATCCGCAGTACAGCGAGTCTTTGTAGATTGTCGGCGAACCAGTGACTTGATTCTCTGCACTGAAGGTCCATACCTCTTTCGACGAACGAAGATCGATGCAGTGAATTAACCCATCGATAGAGCCTGTGAAGATGTGATCACCCGTAATGCATGGTGTAGTTATTGTCGGCTTGTTCAGCCTGTATCTCCAAATCACCCAACCTGTACGGGCGTCCAGGGCGTACAGGGTTGCGTCAACCGATCCAAAGTAGACAACTCCCTGGTGGATAATCGGCGAGGAAGTGATCGCACGCTTGGCTTTGAAGCGCCATTTGATCGTGCTCCTGAAATCCATGCAGTAAAAATCGCCGTTCTCCGTGCCGACATAGATCAGGTCAGTATGTACCGCCGGAGTGGAGCGAATCATTGCTCCAACGTCAGCATGCCAGGCGCGCCTGCCGCTGATCGTGTTGACAGCATGCAGATGAGCATCATCAGACCCAATCAGGATATGCCCTTCGGCGATCTGTGGTGACGAGCGAATAGGTCCGTCGGTATAATACATCCAGTTCAGCCTGCCAAAGCGAGCTGTGATCACGTGCAGGCGCTTATCTTCTGAGCCGAAAAAGACGTTGTTTTCGTATACCAGCGGTTTGCTTACAATGCCTTCCTCGGTAGGATATTTCCACAAGAACTCGCCCGTGGCCGCGTTGAGAGCATACAGGTTATTGTCGTACGAGCCGACATATATGATGCCGTCATCGTAAGTGGGCGTGCCGCGGATCTCATCCTCACAAGAAAATTCCCATACCGGCTTGATTGCTTCACCTTCGACCCGCGAGACTGCTTTTGTCAGGGCAATCTTGGTTAAGATCCCGGTATCGCGAGCAGCATGGAGTAAGACATCCTTCATCTCCTCCGTGGTTTTGTAGCGAGCATCGGGTTCGTACTGGAGTGATTTCTCGATGATAGTGATCGTTTCCTGGGAAACGGCAGTATTGATATCCCGGATGGGACGCTCGATAAAGGAGAAGGGGGGTTCCAGACGAGGATCGCGGCGTGTGAGCAGGTGGTGCATTGTAGCGCCAAGTGCGTAGATATCTGCCAGATGACCGGCCTCGCCGCGATACTGCTCGGGGGGCGAGTATCCTTCTGTTCCGATCATTGTGCCTCGCTGCCCACCCTGGAAATGTTTAGCGATGCCAAAGTCGATCAGAACTACGTGCCCATGCTGGTTGATCATCACGTTCGAAGGCTTCATGTCCCGGAAAATGATTGGTTCGGGTTGGTGGTTATGCAGATAGCTGAGGACATCACACAGCTCAATGCCCCACTGTACGACCCGTTCCTCCGGCAGAAACCCTTCGCTTTCATTCAGGATCGCTTCCAGGTCTTTCCCGTTGATGAACTCCAGAATCAGATATGAACGATCGTTATGTGTGAAATAATCGTATATTCGTGGGATAGCCGGGTGGTCGAGCGTTGCCAGCAGGTTGGCTTCGCGTTCAAAATTACGCACGATTGTGTTGCGAACCAGCTCATCGCGCACCTGGTTGATCATCTCTTTGACTGCTACCAGCTTGACAACGTTGGGGAAGTGCAGGTCTCGGGCGCGATAGACCGCTCCCATTCCTCCTACGCCGATAACATTTTGAATCAGGTAGCGGTTAGTTAGCGTGGTGCCAGAATTTAGCTGGTCGGTTTCACCCGGCGCGGTTTTTGGATCGATTTTCTGAGTTATTTTATGAGTTTCAATGTCAGACATGATTAAGCCAATAGCTAAGTTATTGTCCCATTATAGTCAACGATGACCAGAAATGCAAATGTTACGGGGAATCCTAAAATAATTGCAAATAATTGTTACAGCAAACGATCAAAACTGCGTTGTTTTGGGGTTGCATACTGCTAAAATTCAAGCCAAACCGCTCATATCGCTCTTGTGTGGCTTCTCAACCACCTGTCTAATCGGTATAATCTTCAACAGCCGTGGTCAATCTGGCTGCGGTAGAATCGTTGGTCAATTTTACCACCCGTCGCAAAGGGGTCAGCAAGACCCGCTCCGGGGACCCCGGTATAAGCTGTTGCCGAAATATTATTTCCGAAATGAGTACTCCTATGACTGACCATTCAGTTTACCAATCCCCATTTACCTGGCGTTACGGGTCTGACGAGATGCGCCGCTTATGGAGCGAGGAAGAAAAACGCCGTTTGTGGCGCCGGATATGGGTCACCCTGGCGGAGGTTCAATCTGAGTATGGGTTGGTTGAAAAAGCGCAGGTGGATGACCTCCGCCGGCATGCGGACGAGGTAGATATCCCTCGGTCGTTGGAGATCGAAGCGGAAATTCACCACGATCTGATGGCAGAGTTGAAGGCGTTTGCCGAACAATGCCCGTTGGGAGGAGCTGTGCTTCACCTGGGTGCGACTTCGATGGATATCGAAGACAACGCGGACGCGCTCCGCTTGCGCCAATCCCTGGACCTGACGATCACGAGGCTTGTGGATGTGCTGCGTGCCTTCGTGAAGCTGGTCTATCGCTATGCAGAGCTGCCGTTGATTGCTTTCACCCACCTCCAGCCGGCGGAGCCTTCCACACTGGGCTATCGTCTGGCCGGCTATGCCCAGGACCTGCTGACGGACTGGGAGAACCTGCGCCGGGCGCGAGCGCACCTGCGCGGAAAAGGATTCAAAGGAGCGGTAGGCACCGGTGCTGCTTACGCCGAGCTGGTAGGAGTGCATAATCTGGCCGGTTTCGAGACCAGACTGTCCACTCGTCTTGGCATCCCTTTCTTCCATGTGGCGACCCAGACCTATCCTCGTAAACAGGATTACCAGGTTGTCAGTGCACTGGCCGGGCTCGGCGGTTCGTTATATAAATTTGCCTTCGATTTCCGGCTGCTCCAATCACCGGTGATTGGAGAGCTGTCCGAGCCATTTGGTGAGAAACAGGTGGGCTCGTCGGCGATGCCATTCAAGCGCAATCCCATACGCGCAGAGAAGATCGATTCGCTTGCCCGCGCCCTGGCAGGGATGCCGCGCCTGGCGTGGGATAATGCTGCCCACTCGCTATTAGAGCGCACTTTGGATGACTCTGCCAACCGCCGGACGCTGCTCCCGGAGGCTTTCTTGATCACTGACGAGCTGCTGTCGGTAATGCTGCCCTTGCTGGAAGGTTTGCAGGTCAATGAGGCTGCAGCAGCACGCAACCTGTCCCGGTACGCTCCATTCGCTGCCACAGAGCGGGTGCTGATGGCGCTGGTGAGAGCCGGCGCGGATAGGCAGGAGATGCACGAGCATTTGCGGGTGGCTGCTATGGCTGCCTGGCAGCAGATGGAAGGAGGAGATGATAATCCGCTGGCAGAGAATCTGATAACCGATCCCAGGATCCAGGAATATCTAGGAGAAATATACTTGCACGAGCTGATGGACGTCAGGCAGCACCTTGGTGACGCTCCACAACGCGCACGGGGGTTGGCTGATACCATAAGAGATGTCGTGCTGCAGACCGAATGATATTAGCCTATGCAATCCGGGGTAGTTGATAATACAGCGCTCGTGAGACATTTCGTCAAAAGTCCCCCCGCCATAAGAGGAGTAATCCATGCCTGTTGCACTGCTCTCCGTATCGGATAAACGCGGCCTTGTGGAGCTAGGAGGTGGTCTGATCGACCTTGGTTGGGCATTGCTGGCCAGTGGAGGTACAGCCAAAGCCCTCCGGCAGGAGAATCTGGTCGTCCAGGAAGTGGCAGAATATACCCGCTCTCCGGAAATCCTGGGCGGGCGCGTCAAAACACTGCATCCGGCTGTACATGCTGGGATCCTGGCAGGCGATAGCGCTCAAGACCAGGCTGATCTGGATCGCATCTCTGCCAGGGTGATCGATCTGGTCGCAGTCAATTTATACCCATTTCAAGCAGTGGTCGCCGGCGAAGATATCCGCGTGGAGGATGCGATCGAGAATATCGATATTGGCGGTGTGGCATTGATCCGCGCCGCGGCGAAGAATTACACCCGAGTGGCAGTCCTTACCGATCCGGAAGACTACCCAGTCGTATTGGCTGAGCTGCAGCAGACGGGTGTCGTCAGCCCGGCGACACGCTACCGGCTGGCGCGCAGAGCATTTGCCCACACGGCTGGTTACGATTCGGCTATTGCGGCCTACTTGGCTGGGTTAGGGGCGGGCACTGGTGAACACCTGACTTTGGAACTTCACCCACTGGGTAAGCTGCGATACGGAGAAAACCCCCACCAGGATGCTGAACTATTCAGCTACAAACCTGGTTCTGGCCCGGTGGGCGGCAGGCTGCTGCAAGGCAAGCCTATTTCTTACAATAATCTGCTCGACCTGGATGCCGCCTGGAGAGCCGTTGTCTCCTTCGAGCGACCGGCAGTATGCATCGTCAAGCACCTCTCCCCATGTGGAATCGCCTGCAGCGACTCGATTGCTCAGGCATTCGATGCCGCCCTCGCCAGCGACCCGGTCTCAGCGTTTGGAGGTGTAATTGCAGCGAACCATCCTTTCGACGCAGAAGCAGCCGATTCTTTAGGGAATTTGTTCGTGGAGTGTATCGCCGCACCCAGTTTCCCGGTGGAGAGCCTACAGATCCTCTCGCAGCGAAAGAACCTGCGCCTGCTGCTGATGCCCGACACCGAGCTCGACCCGCCCTACGAGCTTCGCTCGATCAACCGTGGGATGCTGCGCCAGACCATCGACCGGGGAGACCCTGCCGGGGTCGAGTGGCAGGTTGTCTCGTCGCGTCCACCAAGCGAAGAAGAAATGGTAGCCCTGCGCTTTGCCTGGAAGGCGTGCCAGCATGTAAAATCAAATGCGATTGTATTTGCGCGCGGAGAAGCGACAGTCGGAATAGGCGGGGGGCAGCCCAACCGGGTAGATTGCGTGCGCATCGCAGCCGCCCGCGCCGGAGATAAGGCCCGCGGAGCGGTCATGGCATCGGATGCTTTTTTCCCTTTCCCCGATTCAATAGAAGAAGCAGCCAGCGCCGGGATCACGGCGGTCATCTCGCCCGGAGGCTCGGTCAGGGACGAGCAGGCCATCGAGGCTGCTGACTCTAATGGGATGGCCATGATTTTTACGGGAATACGTCACTTCCGCCATTAACAGCGCTGAATGGGCTAGCGGTAGTCAGTCTCTCCGTCTGGCTTGTTATCCAAAATCGCCTCAATCTGTTCCATCACATCTGCTGTTAGTCTACTTACGACCTCCAGAGCAACCATGTTCTCGGTCACCTGGCTGGCTCTCGAAGCGCCGGTGATGACCGTGCTGACGTTGGGATTCTTCAGACACCAGGCCAGGGCAAGCTGTGCCATCGTGCAGCCTAATTCCTCGGTGATGGGCATCAGCTGCTTCACTTTTTCTATTTGTATCGCAGTCTCATCAGTCTCGAATCTTTCCCTCAACCATTCATAGCCTTCCAATGTGACCCGGGTGCCGGATGGAATGCCCTGGTTGTATTTACCGGTCAGCAGACCGCTTGCGAGAGGGCTCCAGATCGTCGTCCCCAAACCGATCTCGGCGTACAGCGGGGCATATTCCGCTTCTACACGCTGACGGTGGAACATATGGTATTGGGGCTGTTCCATCAGCGGCGGGATCAGGTGCTCCTGGCGGGCGATGGAATACGCTTCCATGATCCGGGTCGCGCTCCACTCGCTGGTGCCCCAATAGAACGCCTTACCCTGGTTGATGACATGGTTCATCGCCCGGACTGTCTCTTCGACCGGCGTGTGGATATCCGGACGGTGGCAGAAGACCAGATCAACATAGTCCATCTGCAATCGTTTCAAGGAGGCATCCAGCCCTTCGATAATATGCTTGCGGGTCAGCCCGCTGTCGTTAGGGCCATCTCCACTCCAGAATATCTTGGTTGATATGACCAGATCGCTGCGCTTCCAGCCGGCTCTCTTGATCACATTGCCCATCACCGTTTCAGCATTTCCATCGGCGTATACTTCGGCGTTATCGAAGAAATTTACGCCTGCATCGAAGGCTGCCTGCATGCACTCATAAGCAATGTCTTCGCCCACCTGCTTACCGTAGGTTACCCATGCGCCGAGGCTCAGCGCGGAAACTTTCAAACCTGATCTGCCCAGATTGCGATATTCCATAAAAATTGCTCCTGTTTCTGTTGCTTGATGATTGTGGTGAATGATGATCGATTGGCGTAATTCTACCTGGCTCTGCTGTTAGGTGTCAGGTTTGTTTGGGGATGATCCTCTGTCTGGCTTCCTCCAGATGATAGGCGCTGATAGCTGCTATGGTGGGGAAGGATGTGCGATGGTAATCAATGCCTTCCTGAAGCGGAAATGGTTCCGAACCATCGTAGCTGCCGATTGCCCCACCCGCTTCACGCACCAGGAGCCAGGCCGCGGCCAGATCCCAGACCTTTGGGGTGGCTTCGAAGGCGATGATCGCCATCCCCCGGGCTACACTGCAGAGCGAGTACGCTGCTGAACCCAGGATGCGCGGCTTGTACCTGAGTTTGACATCGAATTTGCGATACGTCCGGCTACAGCACGAGAAGAATGAGACCGGCTGGTTTGCAAGAGGATGTTTGCAATCCAGATTACTGCCATTGTACTCTGCGCCTTTGCCTGCCCGGGCAGAGTAGAGCTCATCCAGCTGAGGGAAGTACAATACGCCCACTTCAGGCATTCCATTGTACAAGCGGGCGATCGATATGCCCCAGAATGGCAGTCCGAGACTGAAGTTTGTCGTGCCGTCGAGTGGATCGACGACCCACATATGTCCGTCAGGCGCACTGGATAGCTGCGGCTGGAGTTCTTCGCTCAAGATCGGCTCGCCAGGGAAATTTGCCTGTATCTCTCCAGCGATCAGCCGGTCGGCAGCCAGGTCTGCATCCGTAACAATCGATTGGTCTGTTTTTAGTCTTGCAATAGTCGTGTGCCGGAGATGATCCAGCAGCAGATGTCCTGCCTGATGAGCCAGCTGGACTGCGAATTCGAGAGCGTCGGTCATCAGCTCAGGTAGATTCCACAAACTCGATGTAGTCTCTGGCTACCGTCTTATCCGGAGACGCGCCCAGGAAAGTGATAAGCCCCTCAGCCAGACTGGCCTTGTGCTGTGCATCAAGGCTGCTCCAGGTGCGGCTTTTCACTTCCAGGAAATATCCCAAATCCGGTTTTTCTAGATGGTCCAGGTTGATGTAGAACTCAGTCCCCTGGAATAATACTCTCCAACGCAGCCTGTCTTTTTCGATGAAGGATTCTCCGCTTGGCTTGAAATATTCCCGGTAAAAGCGCAGGCTGTGGGTAGCTGGAGCAATAAATCTGCTGCGGGAGAGCAGTACATCGCTTGGATAGTGATACTCACGTGCAGGGCCCAACAGGGTCAGGCGGTAGCGTATCTTGCTCACCTCGCCATTCTCATCGATGAATTCGTCCTCACGATAGCGCAGGTAGCCCTGTTTGGGATCATCGAATGAGAAATAGGTGTCGTACTCATGGTAATGGCGGGTGTGGAGGATCTCCAATGACGGCTGTTCGATGGCAGCCAGTACCGGCTGCGGGTCCGAAATCCGTACTTTGGCCTGTACTTCGAAGCTCTCCGCTTCGGATGCGCCGCCGATCGCAATCAGCTTGGAGAGCACCGATTGCTCGCGCTGGATCAGGAAAACGTCAATATTCTTAGAGTATTCGCCGGATTGCTGGTATAGATTGTCCTCATCTAGGGTCGTAAGCTGCTGCGAGCGCATCAGCCACTTGCCATTGACCATTACATCAGAAACGTCGGATGATTTCGCCGCATAGACGATCTGGGCGTAAATACCTTCAGGCTCACGCCGGAAACGGGGGGCATTGTGAAGGGTGTTGATCTCAAGCAGGATCAAGTCTGCGCGCTTGCCCGGAGCGAGCGAGCCGGTCAGGTGACCGATATGCAGGGCATTTGCGCCCAACCGGGTCGCCATAGCCAGGGTCTGTTGGGCGGGGAGGGCAGTCGGGTCACCGCTGTGCGCTTTTGCCATGAAGGAAGCCAGCCGGATTTCCTCGAACATATCCAGATCGTTATTGGATGCGGGACCATCTGTGCCGATGCCAACGTTCAGACCGGCTTCAAGCATATTAACCACCGGGGCAAAACCGGAAGCCAGCTTCATGTTCGAGGAGGGGTTGTGGGCGACGCCGGCTTTGTGGTGCAGCAGGGTATGAATCTCCCCGCTGTCGATATGCACACAATGTGCAGCCAGCACTTTTGCGTCGAAGATGTTCTGCTTTTTTACATAAGGTATGACCGGCATGCCATATTCCTGACGGGCATTTTCTACTTCGATTGCAGTCTCAGCAATATGGGTATGCAGTGGCACGTCGAACTCGACTGCCAGCTCTGCCGTTGCACGCATGATCTCTTCTGTGCAGGTATACGGTGCGTGGGGAGCGACGGAAGGCACAATCAGCGGGTGGGATTTCCAGCGCTGGATATATTCGCGCGCTGCGGCCAGCGATTCTTCATAGAAATCGGCATCCGGTGTGGGATATTTCATCACCGTTTGCGAACACACAGCCCGCAGACCGGCTTCAGCTGTAGCCTGGGCAACGCTCTCTTCAAAATAGTACATATCCGCAAAGCAGGTAACCCCGCTGCGGATTAATTCCACACAGGCCAGCTCTGTACCCAACCGGACAAAATCCGGAGAGACGAACTCCCGTTCCACCGGCATCATATAACCCAGCAGCCATACATCCAGGCGCAAGTCATCTGCCAGGCCGCGCAGCAAGGTCATCGGCACGTGGGTGTGGGCATTGACCAGACCGGGCATGAGCACTTTCCCGCCGCAGTCGATCGTTTCGACCGCTGTATAAGCTTTCCTGACCTCTTGCTCAGGGCCGATTGCCAGGATGCTGTCGCCGCCAACAGCCACTGCTCCGGGTTCATACAGGTTGAAGTCCTCGTCCATCGTAACGAGGATTGCATTGGTGAGAAGTATGTCAGCTTCTCGGGTCATATAAACCTTCCTTCTACTAAGTTTTCTAAATATCCTGACACGAAGATCAGACTACACACAGGTCGTTCTGCCAGCCAGCGCCACTCAACGCGAGCTGGAGATACGACGCAGCAAATCCAGGCTGTGGTGGAATGCCCAACGGGGGGCGTATTCAGGGGGTCCTCCATAGGGACGGGCGAACTTGCGAGTGCGCTCGGGTGTGATCAGCACAAGCAGAACATCCTGTCTTTCCCCATCCGGAACGACCGCAACTCCCAGCCCGGTATCAGCCCCGCGTGCCTGCCGGTAGCCTTCGGTGAAGGTGAGCAGCTCCTCCAAAGATGGGGTCTCCGTGAGCATCTCTCCACCCAGGAATGGACCCTCGACCGAAGCCAGACGGCGGATCAGGTTGCCATTAAGTCCGGTTTCCACCACGACCAGCTTCCAGCCTTTTGCTGCCAGGGCTTTGAGAGCCACTTCTTCCAGAGTGTCCTGGTCTACCCCATAGTACCATTCCTTCAAACGCTGCCGCAAGGTGTCTTCGATCGGCTTGATCAGCGCGTCGGCATCAGCTTCCGAGCCAGCCTTGGCAGTGATGCGCACATCCACCTGCCCGGTGTGGGCTGCCAGTCCAACGGTTGGGTTTTGCAAAGCCTCCAGGTCGCCGATCAGCTCGTCGATCTGTGATTCTCCCGCCCCGGCGGTGTGGATGACGCGAGTTTTGATGATCCCTGTGAGCTCGAAGCGCTGTTTCAAGTAAGGGATAACGGCATTCTGCATCAGGAATTCCATCTCGCTCGGCACACCGGGGAGTGAGATCACTGCATGCTGCTCCGTTTCGACAATGAAGGCAGGCGCAGTCCCGACCGCGTTTTCGACAGCGATTGCTCCGTGTGGAATATACGCCTGCTTACGGTTGTTCTCCGTCGGCTGCCGTTTAAAGCGTCTGAACCGAGCCTGGATTTGCTCCCACAGCTCGGGCATGAATTCGGTTTCAACGCCGAATGCCTGGGCAACAGCCTCACGCGTGGGATCGTCCACGGTGGGTCCCAACCCACCGGTTGTGATCACGATCTGGCAGCGTTCCATCGACTGCTGGATAGCCTGGGCGATGCGCCGGACATTGTCTCCAACCGTGGTCTTGCGGTATAGATCGATGCCTTCGTCACGTAGAGTGCGCGCCAGGTACTGGGCATTGGTATCGACGATTTCACCAAGCAGTATCTCCGTCCCGATGGTGATGATTTCAGCGGATGGCATAGGTTCTTTTCCGAATATTAGGGCAGTAATCAGACAACATTGTACTCCTGAATCAATCTGCCTTCATCGAATCTCTTTAAATCGAGCATCGACACGTCAATTGTTTTAGATCTCCCGTCGAGGATGATCTCCGAAAGGATTATCCCCGAAATTGGACCGTGCATAAAACCATGCCCCGAGAAGCCGGTGCAAAGATAAAGGCCTTCAATCGGTGTTCCCCCGAAGATGGGGTGGGCATCCGGGGTGACTTCATAAAGTCCGGCAACGTGCGAGACCAGGCTGGCATTCTCGAGCAGCGGCAGGCGAGCTGCAGCCGCCTCGATATTGATTAGCTCCCAATCCGGGTCGATCGTCTGGCTGAAACCGGGTTCTTCCGCCGGGTTCGACATACCGATCAGCAGCCCATTCCCTTCACGGTGGAAGTACAAGGATTGGGCAAAGTCGATCACAAACGGGAAGCCATCCGGAATTTCGGGCAATGGTGTGGTTGTAAACCACTGCCGGCGGAGCGGGATCAAAGGGATCTGCAGCCCTGCCATCTCTGCAATGCGCCCGGACCAGGGACCGGCGGCATTGATTACCAGCGGGGTGCTGACTGTTCCCAGCCGTGTTTCTACGCCGTTGATCCTATCACTTTGTACGTGGATACCCGTCACTTCGACCTCAGTCAATGCTGTTACCCCAAGACGTTGCCCAGCCGTGATGTAGCCCATGACCACACCGTTCGGATCGACGATGCCGTCGTGCGGATTGAACGTACCTGCTAGCACGTCATCCAGCTCCATCATGGGAAGTCGCCTGCGGATCATGTCCCCGTCAAGCCACTCGGTTTGGATGCCCAGACGGTTCTGCATGGCAACGTTGTGTTGAAACGCTGCCACATCCTCATGATTGGTGAGCAGGAATAAATATCCGCATTTTATATAATCGATCGACCAGCCAATCTCCTCTTCAAACCGCTCGAGCATCGGCAGGCTGGCGATCGAGAGGCGGACATTGACTTCCGTCGCGAACTGGTAGCGTACGCCACCAGCACAGCGCCCGGTTGCGCCCTGACCGAAGAACTTGTCCCGTTCCAGCAGCAGGATGTCCTTCATACCGCGCGCAGCCAGGTGGTAAGCGATGCTGGCTCCCATCACCCCTCCACCGATGATTACCGCTTGAGCAGATTTTGGTATGGACATATTGCACCGAGTCTCGTCTCTAGTGTTTGTTGATTTTTAGCAAACCGCTGAAAAGATCTTAACAGAATATATCAGTTCCGATGGCGGATTACACGCAAATGTCGATCATTTGCCAGCAATTCGCTGATAACAATAACAGAATACGTCAACTTACTTTCACGAATTGCTATTGTAAAAACGAGCGCAGCGGCGGATTCTAGGACCACTGCACTCGAGTCGGTGGGGACTGTCGAGGGTATGTCAGCGTGAGATCAGACCCCGGATCAAACTATCACTCGATCCCCAAGTATGCCTTCTGCACCATCTCATTCTGCTTGAGATTTTCGGCGCTGTCGCTTAGAACGATCTCGCCGGTCTGAAGGACGTATCCCCGGTTGGCAACCGACAGCGCCATGGTCGCGTTCTGTTCTACCAGCAATATCGTGGTGCCTTCGTCATTGATGGATTGGATAGTCTCGAATGTGGACTCAACCAGAATGGGTGCCAGACCCATTGAGGGCTCGTCCAGCAGTAGCAAGCGAGGGTGCGCCATCAGCGCCCGTCCGGTTGCCAGCATCTGCTGCTCACCACCTGAGAGCGTGCCGGCTACCTGGTTGCGGCGCTCTTTCAAGCGCGGGAAGAGGGTGAATACGCGCTCTAGATCCCCCGATATCTGGGCTTTATCATTCCTGGAGAAAGCTCCCATATCCAGGTTCTCCTGCACGGAGAGCTTGGAGAATATCCCCCGACCTTCGGGGACCATTGCCACACCCATATAGACGATATCGTGGGCGGGGTACTTTGCCAGTTCATCGCCTTCTAAATAAACAGCTCCCTGGCGGGGTTTGAGCAAACCGCTGATGGTGCGCAGGGTGGTGGTCTTGCCCGCTCCGTTTGCCCCGATCAAGGTGACGATCTCACCTTGTTCGACCTCCAATGAGATGCCTTTCAGGGCGTGGATATTGCCGTAATACGTGTGTATGTTATCGACAGTCAACATAGCCATAGTGATCTCATCTTCCCATCAATTGACGTTGGCTTGAGATTCAAGCTCTAACCCTGCGGCTGCCCCGCGCCCGAGGTAAGCCTCGATCACGCGTGGGTTGCTCTGGATTTCCTTGGGGGTACCTTCAGCAATTTTCTGACCGAAATCCATCACGCTGATCTGCTCGCTTATACCCATTACCACACGCATGTCGTGTTCGATCAGCAGGATGGTTATCCCCAGATCATCACGCAGGTTGCGTATGAAGATCATCATCTCCGCCGACTCCTGCGGATTCATACCCGCTGTGGGCTCGTCCAGCAGCAGCAGCACAGGTTGGCTTGCAAGCGCGCGTGCAATTTCTAGGCGTCGCTGGGCACCGTAAGGCATATTATGTGCCAGATGGTCACCCATGCCTGACAGCCCGACATACCGCAGCAAGCGGTTGGCTTCATCCACAGCCGCTTTTTCCTCGTTTTGTTGGGCACGGGTTCTGAATAACGCTGACACCCAGGATGCCTTCAATCGCGGGTGCTGCCCGACCAGGATGTTCTCAATGGCGGACATGTTCTCGAACAGGCGGATATTCTGGTACGTACGGGCTATCCCGGAGCGGGTGATCTGGTCCGGCGATAGACCCTGGATTGTCCTGCCGCCAAAATGGATCTGGCCTTCGTCGGGCACATAAAAGCCGGTAATGCAATTGAAAAATGTGGTCTTGCCGGCGCCGTTGGGTCCGATCACGCTCGAGATCGAGTTTTCCTTGATATCGACATCGAATTTATTGACTGCAACAAGTCCGCCGAAATTTTTTGTGACACCCTCTGCCTTCATGATCGATTCCATGGCGTTTTCTATGCCTCCACATCGACTGCGGTCAAGTCGGCTGGCTCCTGAAACTCTTCTTCCCTGGCGTGCAGCTCCCGTTTTCTGGTCGCCTCGGGCAGGAAGCCCTCCGGTCGCACCAGCATCATCACGATCAACAGAATGCCGTACATCAGCAACCGGTATTCGGTGAACTCGCGCAGCAGCTCCGGCAGACCAACCAGGATTAGCGCCCCGACTACCACGCCGGGGATGCTGCCCATGCCGCCCACGATGATCACTGCCAGGGCATTGATCGAGATCAGCAGGTTGAAGCTGTGCGGGAAGATATTTCCCAGCCGAGCTGCCCAGATGGCGCCAGCCAGGGCGGAGAAAGCCGCACCTATGGCGAATGCCAGCAGCTTGGTTTGCACCAGGTTGATGCCCATTGCTTCGGCGACATCTTCATCCTCGCGCATCGCCATCCACTGCCGCCCCAGGCGCGATTCACGCAGGCGGACCGTGACAAAGGCTGCCAGAATAGAACCGGCTATCACGATGTAATACATCGTCTGAGGGTTATTAAACACAATGCCAAAGAATTGAGGGTTGGGGATGAACAGCACGCCCTGGGCACCGCCTTCCAATGGTGCCAGCCAGTCACTGAGGGCCAGGATGCGAATGATCTCGCCAAAACCCAGAGTGACGATCGCCAGATAGTCACCTCGCAATCGCAGCACCGGAAAGCCCAGTATCAAGCCCCAAACCACGCCAACGATGATGCAGAAGGGGAGAGCCACCCAAAAATTGAGATCGCCGCGTCCCAATGGGCCGGTGGAGGTCAGTATGCCCATCGTGTAGGCGCCGAATGCGAAGAATGCCACGTAACCCAGGTCGAGCAGCCCAGCATAGCCGACCACGATGTTCAAACCCAGACACATCATCACGAACAGACCCACCAGGAACAGAGCCTGGCTCAAGAACAGCCCGACGACCCAGGGCAGTACCAGAAGGATTACGAAGGCGATCACCAGCAGGACGACTTTCCCGCGGCTTTGCCGGCTGGCAGGCATCCCACTCCAGCGGGTTTGTACTCTGGTATGCACGCTGAAGAAACCGGCTGCGAATGCGATGATGAAAATGATGAGCGCAGCTTGAGGCGTGAGGGCTTTGTTCGCAAACAAAGCCCTGACAAGACCCGGCCCGAACATTTGTCGGACGATCAGCGATACATTGTCAGAGAATATCCCAATTACCAGGGTCCAGACGATGCCGCTTATTAGAGCCATGCGCAGTCTTCGGGCAGGCAGTATTAAAGCAGCTCCCAACCCTGCTAGGGCTGCACTCGCCAGGAACATCAATAGAATGCCGGGGAATAAACCCTGACCGAGGGTCAAGATTTCGATCAGCCTGGGTGTCAGGTTGACAAACATATCCCGCAGCGTGGCATCCGCGCCTTGCGCTTGAGGTCGTATCACAAATAACAGGATGACCACGATGATCACCAGCAGAGGCAGAGCGGCAACCAGACCGGCGATCAGGCTTCCTATCCAGGCCAGCGATTTCCGCCTGCTGGAAAGTTCGCGTGCTGCCAGGATTCCGGCAGCTACCAGTCCTAAAGCCAGCATCACCTGGCCAAGCGATAAAAAGTCACCGATCAGGTAGCGTTTGGAAAACGACTCCACGATCCCGATTATGCACAGGTAGGCAGCTATTGCACCGCCTATCAGGCCAGTGCGTAAGGTCAATTGCCAGACAGGTCTTTGTTTTTCTTCCATGTCACCACCTCATGCCTTTTTCTCAGCCAGCCGTTCGCCGAAGATACCCTGCGGGCGGAAGATCAGGATCAGCACCAGCATGGTGAACCCGAATGCGTCCCGCAGCTGGTTGGCAGCCGGGATACCCAGACCTTCCAGGATCAGGTTGGGGAAAATCAATTCGATCACACCCAGCAGCAGGCCTCCGATGAATGCCCCGCGCACGTTGCCGATCCCACCCAAGACCGCAGCAGTAAATGCTTTTAGACCGGGGAAGAAACCCATGAAAAAGAATACCCCTTGCGGGCGGAACAAGCCATTGAATATCCCAGCCGCGCCCGCCAAAGCGCCACCCAATGCGAAGGTAGTCACGATCACCTTGTCGATATCGATGCCCATCAGGCGGGAGACATCTTTGTCCTCCGACACAGAGCGCATCGCTTTACCCTGTTTGGTGCGCTCCACGAAGAAGTAAAGGAAGACCATCAGGATAAACGCGGCGAAGATCACCACCAACTGCACGAGAGGCACCTCGAAGCCTAACACGCTGACCGTACCTTGCAGCCCAGGCACCGGGGGATAGGAACGGAATTCTGTGCCGTACATGCCGCGGAAGGTGTACTGCAGCGCAAAGGAGGCGCCGATGGCAGTGATCAGCGGCACCAGTCGCGGCACGTTCCTCAACGGGCGGTAAGCGATCCTCTCCATCACAACCGCGATACCGGTCGATACCGCACCTGCAAGGAGGATCCAGGATAATATTGCCAGAACTGGACTGCGAGCAAGGAAGCCTGTGCTGGCCTGATAGTTCGCCAGGAATACCGCAGTAAAAGCCCCCGCCATATACACCTCGCCATGTGCGAAGTTGATCATCAGCAGGATGCCATACACCAGGGTGTAACCCAGGGCGATCAGGGCGTAAATGCTGCCCTGGGCGAGACCGGCGAAGACCAGTGTGGCCCACTGAGCACTGGTGTACCTCGCTGCGGTCACTGTGTTATAGACCCCAACGATAATTATGATAATAGCTGCAATCCGAAAAACATCGAGGAAAAAAGTAACCCAGGAGAAGCGTTCCAGATAGCGTTCCAGATATCTTTTCATGATGGGTGTCCTCTTATTGGTGCATGAAGGATCGATAATGCAACAGACGAGCCAGAGAAGCGTGCTTCCCTGGCCCGTCCTAAATCATAGTTACAGATTATCCAGCCTCACGACACTGCAATGGGCTGAGCACTTACGGTGTGTAGACAACCGGAGGCGGCCAGTTGCCGTCGTTGACCTCAGCCTCGGTGATCTCGAAGATACCCAGGGCCTCACCGGTTGCGCAGTCGGCTTTGCTGGTGAACTCGCCGAACTGCTTATCGCTGCAGTCCAGGGTGCCGGTCAGACCGTTGTAGCCTGCAGTTGACTTGATTTTATCCCGCAGTGCCTGGCGTGGGATATAGGTGGTGCCATCGGCTTCGGTGACAGCCACAGCTTCGATCGCATCGAGCAGGATGTTCGTGCCATCATAGGCGAAGGCGTGGAAGCCGCTGGGTGGTACGCCGCCGAACTTGGCTTCCCATTTGGCGAGGAACTCATCATACGCCGTGCCGCTGACATACGGGCCGGAGAGATACATACCGACCGCGTTGGGTCCAGCACCTTCGGGGAAGGAGTCGGATAGCAGACCATCCGCGCCTACCAGTGTGGTGTTCTCCAGACCGGCGATCTCGGAAGACTGAGCTGTGATGAACGGTCCTTCCGGCTCGAAGATCGGGTAGTAGAGCACGTCGGGTGAATCGGCGGCCACGCTGGTCAGGATGGTGCGCATATCCGTGTCGCCAACATTGACCGCACCCTGGAAGGTGACCGTACCGCCAAGCTCTACGAATCGACCAGCCATGACTTCCTGCAGCTGGTCGGCATACGGGCTGCCGTCGTGGATCGTGGCTAATGTCCTGGCACCCAATTCATTATAGGCAAACTCTGCAGCTACCGACCCCTGGAAGAAGTCGGTGTGGCAGATGCGGAAGTAGCCTGGTCTGTAGGTGCCGCCCTCGCCTTCGAGGGTCAGCGCCGGGGCAGTGTTGGATGGGGAGAGCATGACCAGGCCAGCATCACTGATGGTGGGTAACGCGGCTGTGGCTGCGCTGGAGCAGTTGGTGCCGATAACACCGAGAATGGTCGGGTCAGAAGCCACCTTCGTGGCGGCAGTCTGTCCGCCCTCGGCGCTGCAGCCTGAGTCCTCACCGCTCAGCGTGATGTCACGACCAAGCAGCTTGCCGCCGCGATCGTCGACGGCGATCTCAACAGCGCCTTTGGAGTCCTCACCCAGGAAAGCGGTTGCGCCGGAGATTGTCAGCATATAGGCGATATGGATCGGGTCGCCAGGGGCAAGCTCAACACACCCGATGGCGTCGGTGCACTCGAACATCGCCGGTTCTTCAGTTGCCGCAGGAGGGGCCTCAGTTGCTGCTGGTTCTTGCGGTGCTGCTGGCTGCTGGGCACATGCTGCTAAGAGCATGCTGGCCATAACCAGGATCGACAGGAATACAAAAAGTTTCTTAGTCATCTTCTTCTCCATGAATAGATTGATCTGTTTGCGTGTTTCCTGATTGAACAACTATGGGTTATCTATCATTGATGCGATTGTCTCTGCTGCACCTCCTTCACAACCTCATAAAAGAAAAAACACCTTGGGTACCGGATAGTTGCGGGCTGACTGCCGGGATATATTGTAGCCAATACTTTGTATCGCTATAAATCTTGCCCGCTACTTTAAATAATGAATTTTACTTAGTAGACCACTGAAGGTCAAGGATGATTTGCCAGATTCTCAGGTTTGAGTTTGCGTCGACTTTTTCTGTCCTCTGGCCAGAAACAGCTGCCGATATAAGCAAGTCTAGCATAGTTTGCCCATATGTCAAATGTTAATTTCTAAATTAGCCACAGCTCATCAATAGAACGATAGGGTGGGGGACCTCCAGCTTACCTATTAATTGGACAGCTTATAATCACTGCGAGGCTCACATGTCGTGGGTCATGCACTCAGCAGCCAGACTGTGCTAAGAAAGTCAATTTTAGGCGTACGAACATGGCTGTGAGGTCGTTTTACCGCATTTTTAAGCATCCCGTATGGTAAAATCATAACAGCATGAAATCAGTACAATCGCAGGCGCTGCCTGCTCCTCCGAGCCTGACGGGATCCCTGAGGGCGGGTTTTGACGCGACAGCCAACCATATCGAACTGCTGCTTTTACCGGTGCTGATTGACTTGCTGCTGTGGTTTGGCCCTCATCTCCGGCTCGACGATCTGGTAACCCAGATATTCAATGAGCTGAAAGGGCAGGTGGGAATGAGCGCAGCGGGTACGTCCGAACTGCTGCAGCTGAGTGGAGAATTTTGGACGCTGATTGCCGAGCGTTTAAATCTTTTCTCTGCCCTGCGTTCCTACCCTATCGGGATACCCAGCTTGATGGTTGCCTCCCAACCGGTGACATCTCCGATCGGCTCTCCGCCTTTCTGGCAGGTCGGTTCTATCGGAGGCGCCACTCTGCTCTGGATCGTCATCTCGGTACTCGGCTTGGTTCTGGGATCCCTGTATTTTGCCCTGGTGTCGCAGGTTGTTTCATCTGAAGGCATCTCCATCCGTTCTGTGCTGAAGAGTTGGCCTTGGATGTCGCTGCAGGTGATCCTGTTGGCAGTCCTGATGGCTGCGATCGTGTTTATCGTCAGCATTCCTTTCAGCTGTCTGGCATCAGTGCTGATGTTGAGCGGGTTCGCGGTTGGAGAGTACTCAATCTTGATCTTTGGGGTGATTGCGTTATGGCTGCTGCTGCCTTTTTTCTTCTCTCCACACGGGATATTCGTCAACAAACGCCCTCTCATAGGTTCGGTGCGGGACAGTCTGTCGGTATCCAGGGCAACAATGCCGAAAACAGCCCTGTTCTTCTTGATATTGCTGGCGATCGATGAGGGGCTGACGATACTCTGGCGCGTTCCTGAAGAGAACTCCTGGTTGGCAGCTGTTGGGATTCTCGGGCATGCATTCGTCACTACCGGCGTATTGGCAGCCAGCTTTTTCTACTATATAGATGCCAGACGCTGGCTGAAAAGATTGGTCCAACAGACTCAGCTTTCATCGCAAGTATTGAGATAAAACCAAAAAATATGCAGTAAGCAGCGGCGGTCTGGAAAAGATTGTCGCATGCCGATCCCAGATTCGGTCGGAGGTTAATGTGGTCAAGGGAGATACATATTCATACGAGGCGAAAGACATCCAGGTACTGGAAGGCCTGGAGGCCGTTCGACGCCGACCCGGAATGTATGTGGGCGGCACAGACATCAAAGCGCTTCACCATCTCATCTACGAGGTGGTTGACAACTCGATCGATGAGGCGCTGGCAGGCGCCTGCGATCGCATTGAGATATATATTCACCCGGATAGCAGCGTCACCGTAGGTGATAACGGACGTGGCATCCCGGTCGATATGCACCCACAGATCAAGAAGCCTGCCCTGGAAGTGGTGATGACCATGCTCCACGCAGGCGGTAAATTTGGTGGTGGGAGCTATAAAGTATCCGGCGGCCTGCACGGTGTGGGTGTCTCGGCTGTCAATGCTCTTTCGGAATGGTGTGATGTGAAGGTTAACCGGGATGGGAAGATCCATAACCAGCGCTACGAGCGCGGTTACCCGACCGGTCCGCTAAAAGTGATCGGTAAATCCGACACGAATGATACCGGCACCCGTACGACGTTCAAATACGACGCCGAAATCTTTACCGGCGATATCGACTACCGATTTCGATACCCTGGTGCAGCGTTTCCGGGAGATGGCATTCGTGACCCGCGGCGTGGCAATATATTTCAAGGACGAGCGCATCGACCGGGAGATGACTTTCTATTTCGCAGGGGGAATCACCTCGTTTGTACGCTATCTGAACCGGAATCGCAGCGTGCTGCACCCGGTGGTACATGTCGAAAGAGAAGTCGATGGGATAACAATCGATGCCGCCATCCAGTACACTGATGTGTATTCCGAGTCCGTCTATGCATTCGCCAACACGATCAATACCATTGATGGCGGCACCCACCTGACCGGTCTGAGGGCAGCGGTGACACGGACAATCAACGACTACGCCCGTCGCGGCGGTCTGCTCAAAGACTCTGACCCGAATTTCACCGGAGACGACACCCGAGAAGGCCTGACGGCAATCATCAGCATTAAACACCCTGACCCGCAGTTCGAGAGCCAGACCAAAGTGAAGCTGATGAACGCCGAAGTCCAGACCTACGCCCAGCAGATTGTAGGCGAAGGGTTCAGCACTTTTCTGGAAGAGAATCCCTCCGCAGGCAGATCTATCGTACAGAAATGTTTGACCTCTGCGCGTGCCAGGGATGCGGCGCGCAAAGCACGTGATCTGGTGATCCGCAAATCAGCCCTGGAGAGTCTCACCCTGCCCGGCAAATTAGCGGATTGTTCTGAGAGAGACCCTGAGAAAACCGAGCTATATATTGTAGAGGGTGACTCGGCTGGCGGCAGCGCCAAACAAGGTCGCGACCGGCACTTCCAGGCAATATTGCCATTGAGAGGCAAAATCCTGAATACGGAACGCGCTCGTCTGGATAAAATCCTGGCCAATAATGAAGTCAAGGCGCTGATTTCCGCATTGGGAACCGGGATTGGAGAAACTTTTAATGTCGAGGGGCTGCGCTACGGGAGGGTAGTCGTCATGACAGACGCGGATGTGGATGGCAGCCACATCCGCACACTGCTGCTCACATTTTTCTTCCGCTATATGCAGCCATTGATCGAAGAGGGACATCTCTATATCGCCCAACCCCCACTTTACCGAATTGCAAACCGGAATCAGATCAGTTACGCCTATACCGAGGATGAAAAAGATCGTATACTAAAAGGGTTAGGTAAAGACGCCGAAAAGGCGAACCTCTCGCGCTATAAAGGTCTGGGTGAGATGAACCCGGACCAACTGTGGGACACAACCATGGACCCGGCACAACGAACGCTCCTGCTGGTGACCATCGAAGATGCTGGCGAGGCAGACCGCACCTTCGATATGCTCATGGGTGCAGCTGTGCCGCCTCGACGGAGGTTCATCCAAACCCACGCCCGAGATGTGAGAAATCTGGATATATAACCAAAACCTATCTGCTGGCTAAGAGGAAAATACTGGGCTGGTAATTCAACGGCGATGTAAATCATGGTATTGGAAAGGGGAACCCTCCTCAATCAGCGCTACCGAATAGTTGAAATCCTCGGACAGGGGGGAATGGGTTCGGTGTATCGCGCCGTGGATGAGAACCTTGGCGTCGACGTGGCGCTCAAGGAGAATTTATTTACTACCGATGAGTATGCCCGCCAGTTCCGGCGTGAAGCGGTAATCCTGGCTACCCTGCGCCATCCCAACTTGACCCGTGTCACCGACCATTTTGTGATCGAAACCAGGGGCCAGTACCTGGTGATGGACTATATCGAGGGGGAAGACCTGCGGGAGAGGATGGACCGCACGGGCCTGATTTCTGAGGATGAAGTGATCTTGATCGGCGCGGCGGTATGTGACGCGCTGAACTATCTTGAAGCCTGCAGCCCGCCGGTTGTCCACCGTGATATCAAACCTGGCAATGTCAAGATAACACCCAGCGGCCAGATCTTTCTGGTGGATTTTGGGCTTGCGAAGCTGATCCAGACCGGGCAGGTTACAACAACCGGCGCACGCGCGATGACTCCCGGATATTCGCCCCCGGAACAGTACGGCACGGCCAGCACCGACCACCGGTCTGACTTGTTTTCGTTAGGGGCGACTCTGTACGCTGCTCTCACTGGTGCGATCCCGGAAGACGCTCTGGCGCGGGCTATGGACCAGACCACGTTGACACCGATCCGCAAGCATAATTCTGGGATCTCGAAGCGTCTGGCTTCTGTGATCGAGAAGTCCCTGGCAATCCGGCCGGATGAGCGCTTCCAAACGGCTACCGAACTCAAGCAAGCTCTCCTGGGAGCTGGCGGGTTTGTAAGACGCAAAACCGGTGAGTATGTGGTCTCACCTGCACCGGGGGGTCAGGTGTCGATCAACTCCAACCTGATCGCTGACGACCCTGTGCAGGATCCGCTCACACCGGGGTACTATCCCACCCCGCGCAACCGCTCCCCGCTGCCAATCCCGACCAGCAAACCTTTAAGTGAGCCTGTCTCGGAGGTCAATTCGAAGCGCAGGCGTCGCCGCCTGACCAGCCTGCTGCTTGTTATCCTGCTGGCGTTAATGACCGGAGCAGCGGTCTACCTGTACGATCCCGACCTGCCAGCTCTGGCGCTGAGTTTGGTTATGACCACTCCATCGAGCGAGCAGCCCGCTGCAGCGATCGGCGATACACCAACGCCAACACACTCGCCGACCCAAACTCAGCCGGAAGCTGAAGTCGCTCTCCCAACCCTCCAGGTTACGACCCCGCCAACCGCTGCGGAAGCACCTTCTCCCACACCGCGCCCTAGTGCTACCGCTGTTGTGGTCGTGAACGTCCTTCCATCCCCGACTGCATTGCCGACACCCGTAGGTGGAGGCGAAGGGCAGATTGCCTTTGCATCCGACCGCAGCGGCACGACCCAGGTGTGGGTCATGAACGTAGATGGCAGCGGTCTTCAGCAAGTCACCGATATGCCTGAAGGCGCCTGCCAGCCTGAGTGGTCCCCAGATGGTATGAGTCTGGCTTTTATCTCACCGTGTGACCGAAATCAGGAGCAGTACCGGGGTGCCGGGATGTTCATCATGAACGCCGACATGAGCGGGCTGATGCCGCTGCCCAGCGTACCCGGGGGCGACTACGACCCGGCCTGGGCGCCGGATGGCAAGAAGATCGCATTTACATCCCTGCGAAATGGCGGGCGAACACGCATCTATTTGCTCGAACTGGCCACCATGGAGGTGGAACGCCTCTCGGACCAGTATTCCTATGACCGGCAGCCGGGCTGGTCGTGGGATGGTAGCGAGCTGGCATTCGTGACTACCCAGAAAGGTCCTGTTCAGATTTGGACAATGGATGCGGATGGCGGCAACCAGGAGCTGTTCTCTCGCAGTGCAGACGCGATAAATTCACACCCGGTCTGGTCGCCAGATAGTGAGGTCATCCTGTTCACCCAGGTCAGCCATAGCCGGCGTGTGCCTGGGATTGTTGCTGCTTCATACCAGGACGATGAGTACAGCGAATTCCGTTATGAGCTAGGGCCGGTCCCGGTTCGGGAGGCGAGATACTCTCCCGACGGGCTATGGCTGGTATTCGAGAGCTGGCCTGAAGGAAGCAACCACGATATCTATATCATGACAGCCAGCGGCGCTGCCCGCACACGGTTGACAGATTGGTCGGGGGACGATTTCGACCCTGTATGGCGCCCGCTGACAGCTCCCGCTAAGCAGAATTAATATCCTCAATAAATACAGAAATCCAGGTGCTGCTTGACGCACACCCGAATTACGGCGCGCGCACCTCTGCTTCGATCTCCATTTCGCCGGCATTTTCGAATTCCAGCCTCAGCGTCAGTTTCTCCCCGGGTGTGAGGTCCCGGGTAAGACCTACCAGCATGATGTGATAGCTGCCCGGTTTGAGCTCTGTGCTGCCCCGGGCTGGGATTTCTACGCCGTCCACCGGACGCATGCTCATCACACCGTCCTTGACCTCGCTGAGATGAATCTCTGTACTTTGCGCAGCGTCGCTGAAGGCGCGTACCAGCTTGTCCGGCACACTGCCGTTGTTCTCGATGACCATGTAAGCAGCGCTGTTGGAGCCGCCCGTATATCCCATCTCCCCGCCGCTGGACATATCCGATTGCTCTGTTGCCTCTCCTTCGCTTTGCATTTGTGCGGATGCGGCGCGTACCCAGGCGTCTCCGATGCTGATACCGCTGCCCGATGCGCTCGCGCAGGAGGCCATGAGCATTATCCCCACAATGGCCATTATTGTAAGCAATTTTTTCACAAGGACCCTCCCAAAAAACTGTGTTTGGTCTGACAAATACACATTCCGGTCAGGAGCTGATTTCTCTCCCGGAATTGTTTTGATCTACCCACCCGATGCTTGTTTACCAGTGGCTCTGGCAAGCTGATTATATTGCCTTCATACATGAATGACAAGTCAATCCGTAGAAGGATAGCGTGATATAATCCCCATCCGATCATAACCGTTATTCAATGGCCAATGGAGGTCATTTTTTAATTTGTGAGTACTCATATACCTGTTGATACATCGGACAGCGAGGATTTGCTGCGCCGCGAAGTGACTGCCGCACCTGCCCGCAACTGGCGCACCTGGCTGATCGGGCGACCGCTTGCGACCGCAGATGCACCCCACCAGACGATCGGGAAAGCGGTCGGTTTGGCAGTTTTCGCATCGGACGCCCTGTCGTCAACCGCCTATGCAACCCAGGAAATTCTGGTGATCCTGGCTGTGGCAGGCACGGCAGCATTTGGCTATGCCATCCCGATATCGGCTGCAATCGTCGCCCTGCTGGCAGTCGTAACCATCTCATACGAGCAGACCATCCATGCATATTCTGGCGGGGGAGGGGCATATATCGTCTCGCGAGATAACCTGGGGAATATCGCCGCGTTGGTAGCCGGGGCAGCATTGCTGATGGATTATATCCTAACGGTGTCTGTGTCCATCTCCTCGGGCGTTGCCCAGCTGGTCTCTGCTTATCCCGCGATATTCTACCGTATCGGGTGCTAATCGCTGTGGGATTGGTTTTGCTGGTCATGCTGATCAACCTGCGCGGGGTAAAAGAGTCTGGAGTGGCTTTTGCCATCCCAACATATTTCTTCCTCTCGATGATGGTGCTTACGCTTCTAGTCGGTATTTTCAGGTACCTGACCGGTTCATTGGGCAGTGTAGTTGATCCACCGGAGATGGAAGCCGTGCACGGCTTGCAGGTGGTCACGGTGTTCTTGATTTTGCACGCATTTTCAAATGGTACAACTGCCTTGACCGGAGTCGAGGCGATCTCGAACGGAATCACAGCTTTCCGTGAACCACGCAGCCGCAATGCTGGACTAACTTTAATATGGATGTCCTTCATCCTCGGGTCTCTTTTCCTGGGAATTACATTCCTCTCGGTCAATGTAGATGCAGTTCCGTCAGAATCAGAGACAGTAATTTCCCAACTGGCACGGACTGCTTATGGCAGCCGTGGGATCCTGTACCTGATGACCATGAGTGCTACCACAATCATCCTGATCATGGCGGCAAATACCGCCTATGCAGATTTCCCACGCTTGAGCGCGCTGATGGCTGCGGATGGTTTTTTACCTCGCCAGCTCACATTCCGCGGCAGCAGGCTGGTGTACTCACGCGGCATTTTCGTTCTGACGCTGATCGCATCACTGCTGATTGTGATCTTTAATGCCAGTGTCACCTTACTGATCCCGCTCTATGCCATTGGGGTTTTCTTATCTTTTACCTTATCCCAAACCGGTATGGCTCATCGTTGGTGGAAATCGGGTCACCTGCAGCCAGGCGAAACACTGGAAGAAGCTGGTTCAGTCCTAAAATATGATCGCCGCTGGAACTTCAAGATGGGGATAAACAGCATCGGTGCGGTGTGTACTGCCTTCGTCATGATCGTCTTTGCCGTCACCAAATTTGCCGATGGTGCGTGGATCATACTGCTGCTGATCCCCAGCCTGGCGATTACTTTCTACACCATACGCCGGCATTACAAGAACCTGGCCGGTAACCTGTCGCTTGAAGAATACATGGAGCCCCAGCGTGTGACTCGTCACCGGGTTGTTATCCCTGTCTCTGGCGTTCACCGCGGCACCCTCGAAGCATTGAATTATGCACGCTCGATCTCCTCGGATGTTACCGCCGTCCACGTATCGATAGAGCCGGAGGAATCGGCCAGACTGCGCCAGAAATGGGAACTCTGGGGCGATAATACCCGGCTGGTGGTGGTTGATTCGCCCTACCGCCTGCTGCTGGAACCACTGCTGGAGTATATCGAGATGCTGTCCGATTCCCGCCAGCCCGGTGAGGTAATTACTGTGGTGGTGCCGCAATTCGTACCTGAGAAGAACTGGGCTAATGTGCTGCACACCCAGACCGCGCTGTGGCTGCGATTTGCACTGCTCAACACTCCTGGAATTGTGATCACTGAGGTGCCCTACCAGGTAAAATGAGCGTACATGCGGCTTAATCGCACATTCCTTGCATTTTTGTTGGTAACAATCCTGCTGGCTGGAGTTTAATATTGATGAACCGGTCATTCAACTGCGTGACCGAGTACAGCCTTTCTTGCAGGGGATACCAGCCAAAATGCCGCCAATTCTTCTTTCTACATTGCTCACACAGATGAAATGGTCGGTTTATCTTTTACAGCCCAGGATCAATCTGCGCATCGTCGGTCTGGCTGGGGTCATCCTGGGGCTGCTCGTTTTCTATCTTGTACTCCCTTTGCTGCGTATATGGTGGTACCACCTCCCGGCAATGCTGCCGGTCTGACATTCCGATACTCCCGAGTTTATCCCCTTATATTATTCACATTGCTGGATTCGAGTATTCTGCTATCAGTCTCGTAAGGCTGATCTGCCTGTCTTCTGTGATACAGTATGATAGTGGGAGGTCGTTCCTACCCGGATCGATCTCTACAGCTTTGTGCAGTTAATTCAAGCAGCGCCGGACCGGTTGCACGGTCCCTTAGAGCAGACTCTCCGGAGGGAAGCAGGTGGATATGGGTGAACATATTGCTGGTAGAACTACCATTGATACCGGGATGGCGATCAATCCACGCTACAAGGATTACATCCAGCATTATTCTCACGAAGCCAATTCGCGCCGGCCCTTGCATCAGCTTAGCGGGTCCTCGATGCCGTACGTTATCGCAGTCTGCCACCAGAAAGGCGGGGTTGCCAAGACGACCACCGTCTCCACCCTGGGCGCTGCCCTGGCGGAGCAGAATCAAAAGACGCTGCTGATCGATCTGGACCCGTCCGGCAACCTAACCTTTGGATTGGGATTTGTCTCTGGGAACGAAGCCCGCTCGGCAGCAGACGTATTGTTGGGCAACGACACTCTGCAGAATATCCGCCAGCTGACCGATGTGGAGGGGCTGGATATCATCACCTCTAATAGCGAGATGGCAACCGTGGCGCGCTTCCTCAACCTGCGCCCAAAATTTGAGCAGCTGCTGCGCAGCTCAATCGAACAACACGCGCACAGCAGCAAGCATGTCTATGACTTCGTATTGATTGACTGTCCGCCGACCCTTGGTCCGCTGACCGTTACTGCCCTGACTGCAGCCCGCATGGCACTCATCCCAACCCAGTGTGAATATTATTCTCTCCAGGCGTTGGATGGGATCTTCAAAGCGATCTCCAATCCGCGAGCGAACTACAACCCGGCGCTCCAATATCGCCTACTGGTCACTATGTACGACCGGCGCGGGCTGCTGCACACCCGGGTGCTAAACATGCTGCGAGATAGGTTCGGCGAGGTGCTGTTCCAGAATATGATCGGCTTTGACAGCAAACTGCGAGAGAGCCAGCTGGTCGGGCTGCCGGTCACCGCTCATGCGCCGCGCACGCGCGCTGCACTGCAGTACCGGCTGCTGGCAGGTGAACTGTATAAAGAAGTAGCCTCCCAAATCGCTCCCTAAATCATGTCCTATCTAAATCATCTCGAATGCCCGGAGTGCGGTCATAGCTACGATCCGCGCCAAGTGCAGACATTTTGCCTGGACTGCTCCTCGCCGCTGCTGGCGGTTTATGACCTGGCAGCCGCGCGGGGCATGATCGACCGGGATGAATACCGCCACCGTTCACCGGGGATGTGGCGCTGGCGGGAGCTGCTGCCCCTCGGCGACGAAGTGAATATGCTCACTCTTGGTGAGGGGGACGCGCCGCTGCTGCGCGCAGGTCGATTGGCTGCTGAACTGGGATTGGATCACCTGTATATCAAGGATGAAGGCAGGAACCCCACCGGATCGTTTAAAGCGCGCGGTTTGGCTGCTGCGATCTCCAAGGCCAAAGAACTGGGCATCCGTAGAGTGATCATCCCTACTGCCGGTAATGCCGGTGGAGCGATGGCTGCTTATGCCGCCCGGGGTGGGCTTGATGCTTACGTCATCATGCCTCGGGATACGCCGCTGGCGAATATCGAGGAATGCCGCATCACCGGAGCTGAAGTAGAGCTGGTCGAAGGGCTGATCAGCGATGCCGCCAGGATCGCAAAGGAGAGAGCGGCAGCCGAGGGTTGGTTCGACGTCTCTACATTTAAAGAGCCTTACCGCGCTGAGGGAAAGAAGATCATGGGCTACGAGCTGGCTGAGGCGTTCGGCTGGCAGCTCCCGGACGTGATCATTTATCCTACGGGTGGTGGTACAGGTCTGATCGGTATGTGGAAAGCCTTTCAGGAGATGGCGGAATTAGGTTGGCTGGAAGGAGATTGGCGCCCGCGCATGGTGGTTGTCCAGGCAGAAGGCTGTGCTCCGGTGGTCAGAGCCTTCGAGGTTGGTGCACCCTCAACAGAGTTCTGGGACGGCGCAGCGACCATCGCCTCCGGTTTGCGGGTTCCGAAAAGCTTCGCCGATCGCCTGATCTTAAGCTGCCTTTACGAAAGCCAGGGCACGGCGGCTGCCGTATCCGACCAGGCTATCCGCGCTGCACAAAAGCGCCTGGCAGCCTCAGAAGGCATCTTTGCTGCTCCTGAAGGCGCAGCGACGCTGGCGGGGCTGCTGCCGCTGATAGAGAGCGGGTGGGTAAATTCTGGCGAGCGGATTATAATATTCAATACCGGGACTGGATTGAAGTATCTATAAGCTTGCGGGAGTTTTTCCGGTTCTGAAAGTACCGCGAATACTCCTTAGCCCACTTGTTTTCAGCCGGGAGCCTGGACAGGTGTGAGTCTCTTCGTCATTGCGATCATCTTCATATCCACCTTCATGCACGCCGGCTGGAACCTGCTGGCGCGCTACACGCACGCCGAGCGCGAGTTCTATTTCAAGATGCTGCTGATCACCTTAGTGGTTGGCTTTATCCCGGCGGTGTGGAGTGAGATCGCTACTCGCTCGATGACCACGACCGCCTGGTGGTGTGTGGCTGGCTCCGGCGTATGCGCGGCGCTGTATTTGTTCTTCCTGGCGAAAGCCTACGAGTTATCCGATTTCAGCATCGTTTATCCGGTTGCGCGTGCACTGCCGGTCATTTTTATCGCTTTCCTGGATGTGGCGCGGGGACGAGAGCTGACACTCTATGGTTGGGTGGGTATCTTGTTTGTAGCTGCAGGCTGCGTGTTGGTCCCGCAAACCTCGATCAAGGAACTCCGGCTGAGAAATTACTTGAATATCGCTACCCTGTGGATGTTGTTCGCTGCATTAGGGACCGTTGGCTACACCCTGCTGGATAAGATAGCCGCTGAAGTCGTCCAGCAAGGACCGGATACCGCAGCCCGCTACGGATATTTCTATTTTGCGATCTCTTTTTTCCCCTATCTTGGCTTCATGCGAATCTCGAAATCGCTCCCCGTCCAGAATGACAGCCGGCGGGATTGGAAGCTGGCCGTCCTCGGCGCGTTGTTTGGGTTCGGTGCGTACTGGCTGATCTTGTGGGCGTATCAGCTAAGCCCGGTCGCCAGCTATATCGTCGCTTTTCGCCAGTTCAGCATCGTGATCGGGGCGATCTTCGCCTTTATTGTGTTCAAAGAGCAAGGTGCGGCAGTGCGATTAAGCGGGGCAGTGCTGATCGTGATTGGGCTGCTGTTGATCGCCATCCTGGGGCGCTGACCGGCATTCTCAACCCATCTTGACGACGATATCGGAGAGGATGTTAGCGGCATCATCGCCACGGTCGGCAGCATTGCTCAGGTGGCGGTAGGTTTCACGCAGTTTAAGCATTTCCACGATGTGCTCTGAGTCCTTGGGCTGGTGGAACAGGTCCGCCAGCGCCTGGCGGTACAGGTTCTCGACCTGGTTCTCGATCTGCTTGGCGCGCACAGCATGACTCTGTGCAACACCGGGGTGGTCGGCGAGCCTCTGTACGCCCATGTGGATCTCGTTGGCAGATTTGACCAGCAGCGCGCCGATCTCATGCATATACGGGTTCGGGGCCACCTCCAGGATCGACATCTCCACCACGGTAGTGTAGGCATAGTCCAGCATATCGTCAATCGCCCGCGATAAGGAATGTATATCCTCGCGGTCGAAGGGGGTGACAAAAGTGCGGTTGAGCTCGTCGATCAGGATGCGGCGGATTTCATCGGCCTCAGATTCCAGCTTATCCACTGCCTCGGCGCGGCGTTTGTTGGGTTTTTCGAAATAAGCCACCAGCGCGGTAAGTCCTTCTTCGTTCAGCGCTGCCTGCTGGGTGAGCAGCTCTATGAAGCGGTTCGGCTGTCTCTTCGCCAGCTTGGGTAATTTTATTTTTTTCCACCACGGCGTCGATCCCATAAGATACCACCTATGTGTATAAACGGATTAATAGCCAGTAGGTCAGAGCACCGAGAATGCCGGTAATCGGTATAGTCAGGATCCAGGCGGTAGCGATATTGTTGACCAGCCGCCAGCGAACCATACGAAACCGGTGAGCGGTGCCTACACCAACGATAGATGAGCTGATCACCTGTGTCGTACTGACCGGTGCTCCGACCAACGCTGCTCCGAGGATGACCACTGTACTTGCAACCTGTGATGTGAATGCGTGGATGGGGCGGACGCGATAGAACCCGGCGCCCATCGTGCGGATCAGCCGCCAGCCGCCCAGAGCCGTACCGAGTGCCATTGCCAGAGCGCTGGCGGCGATTACCCACGCGGGAACGTAAAATGTAGGTATCACCCCAAACGCTACCAGGCCCATCGCCATGATCCCCATAGTCTTCTGGGCATCATTTGTGCCGTGACTCAGACCAAGCGTGACCACTGTCACCCATTGTGCTTTGCGAAAGAAGACATTGATCCGCCGGGTGGCGAACTGAGCAAACAGCAGGGTGATGTGGTAGATCAGCCACCCAAAAATAAGGCCGATGAAAGGGGAGACGAATAATCCGACCAGCACCAGGATAAGCCCTTCCAGGTGAATTGCCCCAACACCATAGCCGGCGATTGCCGCCCCGATAAACCCACCGATTAGTGCATGAGAGGAGCTGGACGGGATACCCAGCAGCCAGGTGATGACATTCCACGTGATCGCGGAGATCAAAGCTGCCATCGCCACAGGTACAGTCACAGCCTCTGAATTGACAACTTCGTTGCCGATCGTGGTTGCGACTGCGACACCGAACAGAAATGGACCGATCAGGTTCGATAACGCAGAGATTGCCAGGGCTATCCGAGGGGGAATTGCGTTGGAGGCTATCGCCGTCGCGACGACATTTGCGCTGTCATGAAACCCATTCATGAAATCGAATGTCAATGCGATCATGATGAAGATGATCAATCCAAAAGTCACTGATCAGTTCCTCGGGTGCAAATCAGCTTACCTGAATTGCATCACCCTATTTCAAGCATGCAGATGACAGCAGGGTGATGCCGCAGGAAGCTCAGACTATCGAAGCTGCCTTCATTGTCGATGGGATAGGTACACCCAGCAGGCTGCAGATTGTGGGTGCGATTTGGAGCTGCGATAGAACCTGGCTCGTGTCTCCCAGCCCTTGTATGCCAGGGCGGATCAAGTACAGCGGCACATCGCGCTGTTCGGGGGTTGTCCCGCCATGCAGGTGGTCGGCATTGATCCCGTGGTCGCCGGTGATCAGGATGGCGTAGCCGCGCACGACCCATTCGCTGACCAATCCCGCCAGGTACATATCCTGGTAAATGGCCTGGTTGCGGTACTGTCGGGAGTCAGCGCCATATGTCTCGCCCTTATAATCCATACCCATTGGGTGGACCAGCAGGTAATCGGGTGTGTATTTGCGCACCAGCATGCCAGCAGCGACGAAAAGCTCGATGTCGGGATAGTCATCCTGGGTGTAAAACCTGCCATGCTGGATCAACAATTCCGGGTCATCGACTTCCCGATCATCGATGCGGTCGAACGGTGCCCGGTTGTACAGCTCTGAAAACCAGTAATACGCTGCTGCGGCAGTGGTTTTCCCAGCTTCTACAGCAGATTGGAAGATATTGGGCTGGTTCGAGCGGCGCACGACATAGTTAGCCACAACTCCGTGCTGGCTGACCGGCACGCCGGTGTGGATCGTCTCATACATCGGCCGCGACATGCTCGGCAGCTCACCGGTTATCTTATACAGGCTTGCCTGCCGGGTCTCGACCAGATGACCCAGGTAACCCATGCCCTCAACTGCAGCATCATACCGCAGGGCATCCGATAATACGAGTATGACCTTATGCAATTAGTCTATCTCCCCAACTGTTTGTGTATGAAGATCATTCTTCCGGGTTCAGGATCAATACAGCTTCACGAGAGCAGGTGATCTGGGATTTGTCACCCACTTTAGGCAGCTCCAGATACGGATTATTGAATGTATCCATGTGGAAATTATTATTCCCGACCTGCACCTCGATGCGCACGATGGAGCCCAGGAAGGTGATGTTTTTAATCGTGCAATCCAGCAGGTTGGCTTTCTCCCCTTCGCTGGCAAAGCTGAAGCGCTCCGGTCGGATAGCAATCATGACTTTTTCGCCACTGCGCCTGTTCTCCAGACCCTGGGCAGCTTGGATCATCAGCCCGTCCACTTTGAGACTGCTGCTGGATGGGTCTGCCACCTCGGCGCTGACGGCATTCAATGTGCCGACAAACTGGGCGACAAATTCAGTTTGGGGATAGTTGTAGATCTCGAATGGAGCGCCTACCTGTTCCATGTGCCCCTGGTACATCACAACTACCCGATCGGATATCGATAAGGCTTCCTCTTGGTCGTGAGTGACATAGATTGCAGTGATGCCCACCTCTTTTTGGATGGCGCGGATTTCAGCCCGCAAGGAGACCCGGATTTTTGCATCCAGCGCGGAGAGCGGCTCATCGAGCAGCAGCACCTCCGGGCTGAGAGCCAGGGCGCGTGCTAGGGCTACGCGCTGCTGCTGCCCGCCGGATAGCTGGTGTGGATAGCGGTCGCCAAAACCGGGCATGTGGATCAAATCCAGCATCTCATCGACACGGGATCGAATTTCCTCGGCTGGTTTTTTGGCAATCTTAAGTCCAAAGCCGATATTGCCCGCCACAGTCATGTTTGGGAAGAGTGCATAAGCTTGGAAAACCATGCCGACATCGCGCTGGTGGGGCGGTTTGTCGGTTATATTTTCACCATCCATGGTGATCGTGCCTGTGGTGGGTATCTCAAAGCCAGCCACCATGCGCAGTGTGGTGGTCTTGCCGCAACCGCTGGGGCCAAGAAACGATACCAGCTCGCCTTTATCGATGTCTAGATTAAAATCCAGCACGGCATCGGTCTTGCCAAAGGTTTTATTGAGATTGTGAAGTTCTAGAAATGCCATAATAACCTCTTCCAGTTAGTGTGCACCGGCAACTTGCTCGGCACCACGCCCAATCCGCTGGAGAATGCCAATTGAGATCCAGGTTAAGAGAAAGCTGACAACGGATAATGCCTGAGGGACATAGGCGCGCATAGCCCCCATCTCTTCGATGAATGGACCGAAAGCCGGCCAGGACAACAGGGAGGCGAAGGTGAATTCGCCCATCACAATGGCGAATGTGAGAAAAACACCGCTCAGGATAGCCACCCGCAGGTTGGGGAAGATTACCTGCAGTAAAATAATCCGCCAGCCAGCACCCAGGCTCAGCGCGGCTTCAGTCAGGGTGCGTACATCAATGGCACGTAATCCTGTGTCCACCGCCCGGAACATGTAGGGGAACGAGAGGACGACATAGCCTGCGATCAAAAGGATCGGGCTGCCGAGCAGGAGAATGGGAGGACGTCCATACAGCCGGATCATGCCGAAGGTGAGCACCACTGCCGGTACCACGAAGGGCATCAGGGTGACGAACTCCACCACCGGGCGGAGGCGCGGCATGCGCCAATGAACCCAATAAGCTGTCGGGACGATCAAGAGCAAGGACACAATGATCGTAGTGATAGCCCACAATAACGAGTAGCCAAAGTTCTCGTAGAACTTAGGATCGCTGAAGGCAACCCGATACGCCTCGAATGATAACTGGTCCTTGATCATGGTCAGGCTAAATAAGAAAGTGGAGAAGAGCGGTAAGAAGAAATAAATCATCCCAATGATAAAGATAATCCATGCCCAGATGTTGCCTTTTCTTCTACTTGGAGATTTAGCTCCGCTCTTCGTCGCCTGGACAGATGCTCCCCCGGAGAGAGATTGACTGGTTTCGCCGCTCATCGCACCCACCTCGCTGCTCTGCGCTGGAGTATAGTGTAGCCCAGCATGCTCAGGGACATGATGACGATCATACCTAACGCCAATGCGTTACCCAGACCGGGATTGTAGAGCACATCGCCCTGGATTTGAGCACCGATCAGGATGGTAACGAGGTTGATGAAGCTACCAGAAAAGGCATAGGCGGTGGCATACGCGCCAAAGGCGTTGCCAAACAGCAGGATGGCGGTGCCCAGCAGGGTTGGCATCAGGATGGGCAGTGCAACATAACGCCAGTAGTGGTAGGATGTGCCCCCCAAATTCTCACTGGCTTCCTTCCACTCCCTGCGCAACCCGTCCAACGCAGGAGCCATGATCAGCACCATCAGCGGGAACTGGAAGTACATATAAACGATACTCAAGCCGGTGATATTATAGATGCTCCAGCCCATCTGGCGCAGGTTAATATCAAATATCTGCTCAATCATCCGTGTAACCAGACCGGCGTTGCCGATGGTCGCCACAAAGGCAAACGCCAAGGGTACTCCGGCGAAGTTGGACGCTACACCTGCAAAAGTTACCAGGAAAGCCCGCAAGATTCCGGGCAGTCCGCCCAGGACGACCGCGTATGCCAGCAAGAAGCCGAAAATGGCTCCACCTACGGCGGTGATCAGGCTGATGGTAAGGCTGGTCTTATAGGCATTAACGATATCGCTTACGGTGAATAGTGAGATAATATTTTCGAAGGTGAACTCACCAGCCCGTGTCTGGAAGCTGCGTATAAAAATTGATATCGATGGTAGGAATAGGAAGAGGGTGGCAAACAAAAAGAAGGGGGCCACACCTAGCCAATCCCAGTTGAACTTGCGGGTTGGGGGACGCGCTGGTGGCGCGTCCCCGTTGTTATTCGTAGATTTGGTCACAATTGTCACAATGTGCGCCTCCGGTGATTATTCGCCGTAAACGACCGCGCGCCAGTTATCGGTGATGTACTTGTTAGCTATCTGGAGCTGTTCGACGGTCAGGAAAGCAGCCTTAGCGTAGTTTTCAGCAGGCGGGAGCTTATCGAGCATCGCCTGCGGCACCACGCCACGCTGGACCATATCGGTGAAGCGAGAGGGGTGGGCATAGCCCTTGAGGTACAGGTTCTGGCCTTCGTCGCCCATGACGAACTCCCACCACAGGCGGGCAGCAAACGGGTGCGGGGCGTAGGCACTGATGCCGCCAGCGTAAGGTCCCGCCAGGACACCGCTGTTGGGAACGACGATATCGAGCTCGGGGTTGCCCGCCAGCGTATCACGGTTGGCCAGGGCCAGGTAGTCCCATTCCATGACAATCAGGGTCTCGCGAGCGGCGATCTTCCCCTGGTCGGCGATGACTGGAATGAAGTTGCCTGAGTCGTTCATCTCTTTCCAGAACTGCAAGCCAGCCTCGGGCGCTTTTAGGATATCGCCACCAGTACGCGACAGCCCAGCAGCCATGACGGTCTGCACTGCTTGGTTGGATTTGAGCACGTCGCCGGCCATGGCGACCAAACCTTTATACTCAGGCTTGAGCAGGTCTTCCCAATCCGTCGGGGTATTGGCAACTTCTGGCTTGACCACCTCAAAGGCCAGCACGCCATAATACTCCGCCCACCAGTGCCCGTCGGGGTCCTTCATCGGGATCGTATCCCAGCTAGCGTTTTTGTACGGGGCAACCAGGCCATCCGCCATGGCAGTCGCAGTGTGACCGACACCGACGTCGATTACATCCGGTGCCTGCGGGCCTTTGCTATCTTTGTTCGCCCGGATGGCTTCCAATTCGTCGGCTGAACCGGCGTCTGGGTTAAGCTCGTTGATCTCGATATTATACTTCGCTTTGAAGGTCTCAATGATTTCGCCGTAGTTCGCCCAGTCGTGGGGCAGGGCGATGGTGGTCAGATTGCCTTCCTTCTGAGCCAGTTCGACAAGCTTGTCCATCGGGATGGCATTACCGCTTTCCAGGAGCGCCATATCTGCATCAGAGATCCCGGTTCCACCGCCGCCACCACAGGCAGCCAGGAAGGCACCTCCGCCAGCCATTGCGCTCAATTTCAGAAACTGTCGACGGGTGATTTCTGCAGGTTTACGTTCTTTCTGTGACATCTTGTCCTCCATCGTATATGCTTAAGTTGGTTGGATACACTCTATGAATTGAGAACTGGATATTTTGGTGAATTATTTAGGCTAGCTCACCTCCTTTTCACCTCTCCATTTACCAAGAATTACTTTCCAGAACACAAAACCCCCCAAGGGATAACCGTACCAAGCCAGCGCAGCGTGAATATAATTATTCCATATCTTCATAGGAATAGCTATATATCAGAGGCAATAACGAAGCCTCAATTCGCTCGAAGCCGGTATGGCTGTTCAGATAAGCTCCCGTGTTCTCAGTTTAGCACAGCTAATATAGTGTGTCAATTAAATATTAGCCCTGGTTAGGATATTTTTGCTCCACATAACGGGTGATGACCAGATGGGAATAAGAGTGAGCTTTGCAGGGATCTCCCTGCAAAGCTCACGAGAGTCTATATCTGCTACTCCACCGGGATGGCTTTGTAGACCTTGTCTACATCGATGCCTTGCCGGCGCCGGTAGGCACTGAAGCCGAAGTAGATCGCTGCTGCCAGCCCGTACATGATGATCATGAACAACATGGATGTGCTGTTCTGCCATCCGATCCCGTACAGGTAGCCGGGGTCCCAGAACCATTCGACCAGCAGCCAGTCCAGGAAGGCGAAGAACACCAGCCCTGCCACAGTGATAAGCGGCAGGCTTTCACCCGCCAACAGCTTACGGATCACGAAATACACTACCCATGCCAGCAGCACCACGTTGACCAGGCTTAGCAAGACCACGACGACGATCATCGCCTGCGTCAACCCGGTCTGGTCGCCCCACTGGGCAAATACGGCAACTGCATACTGGTACATCAGGTACAGCAGGTAGGCCGCGCCTAAGGTGAACAGCAGCGAGACCAGCCAGCCCAGCCAGCCGGGCATCTGGTATTTAGCGATCGGTGAGCCATCGAAGATGCTTTTCTGTCGCCAGGGCAGCAGGATTGCCGCCAGTGTGGTCCCGAAGAACGTGATGGCGATCACCAGGGTGGCATCCAGCACGATGGTCTGCATGCCGACGATATTCCAGGCGTACATGATCGAGATGATCACCGCCGGGACTACCATAAGCAGTAGGGCATTCACCGGCGTACGAGTGCGGGATTCGATCTTGGACACCCACTCCGGCAGCATGCGGTCGAAGGCGGCTGCGAAGATCACACGGGTCGAGGAAAGGAATACAGTACCGGACCAGCCGATCCACCAGAAGCTGACCGCTGCGACGATCAGGAACTGCAGGAAGCGGCTCCCGGTCAGGAAGGTGGCGAACTGCACCGGATAGGGCCAGACCGGGATGGGTACCTCGGTGCCATAGAAGATGCTGCTCCAGAAGGCGCCGTTGGCGTTCATATAGAACTCCCAGCCCATCGTTTTGTTGATCAGCCAGAAGAACACCAGCGCCAGCGCGGCAGTGACGATGATGGCAGAGGCCATACCCCAGAAGTTGCGCTTGTAGTCCGATGCACCGCGCACCTCCCCGTACAGGGTCGAGCCCCAGTTCGGCCACAGGTTGAAGAACACGATCATCGGGATCAGAGCAAAGCTGGCCAGGAAAGCAATCGAGCTGACCGACCCAAATAATGTGCCCGCTTCCTGCCCGGCAGCGATGGTGGCTGCATAGTAATCGACGCCCGCTTCAACCCCATATAATGCTGGGATGTTCGCGTTTAGACCGTTTATGAAGCTTTCTCTGTTCCCTAACAGGAGCAGTATAAACACCCCTGCCAGGCCAACCATGCCTACGTAAAAGCTGAACTTCTGCACGCGGGCGTACCATTTCATGCCGACGGCAATGTATATGAACACGATCAAACACACCAGCAGCATGCTGACCAGCGGGCCATAGGGGTAGGTGGTGAACCACAGCGCAAGCTGCGACGACCCAAGCAAAGCAGAAATGGGGGTCAGTATCTCGTAAGCCAGCATCTGACCGTACAGCGGCACCCACAGCCACAAGATGAACCACCAGCCCGTGACGGTCAGCAGGAATCCCACGCCCCGCCCCAAGATGCGGCTCTGCCACACATAGTCACCACCCGCGCGCGGCATGGCGGAGATCAGGCTGGCATAGACGATCACCTCGAAGATGGTGAAGACCCCACCCACCACAATTGCGGTAGACAGGTTGCCCTCGAAGTACCAGCAGTAGGAGAAGATGAACAGACCAAGTGTTATCAGGTTGATTGAGAATGTGGCATAGATGAAGGCATCAAAGATCGACCAGGAACGTACCAGGCCGCTTGCCTTGCGGACAAAAAGGGTAACTTCACTCATCAGGAACCTCCATATCCAGAGTTGTTGCACTTACTGCCAGCCAGGCATTCTCCTCGGGCCGGCATATCGTGCTGGTTGATACAGCCGCATTCAAAACTCGATGCTCTGGTTATCCTTTAATTTATTCACCTCCTTGTTTGCTGCTATGGCTTGGGATCAACTGGAAAATGGACCTGTCTGCCCAGCCAAATGGCACGTGTACATCCACTATTACGATTATCGCCTATCCTGATGTCAGGATATAACTTCCGACTTTGTTCGGCTTCAGTTCGATCACCGCGCCCTGTAAAATCCCTTGTTCGTACATGCTGCCAGGATTGATACACAGGGTCTTGTTTATCTTCCGGGTGCCTTTGCCTTCATGGATGTGACCGTGCAAACCAAGCATAGGTTGGTATTTCTCGATCACTTCCAGCACTGCTTTACTGCCGACCGCTATCAGGGACTGCCCGGCGTACGCCAGGCGCATGTCCTCGGTCAGCTCTGGCGCTTCGTCCAGACCACTGCCATAAGGCGGTGGGTGCATGCTGAATACAGCAGTGGATGGATTTTTCAGGTCCGGGATCATCGCCATGAGCCGTTCCAGCAGGGCTTCGTCCGGTTCCTCGCGGTGGGTATCCCAGGGAGTGGGGTTCGACCAGCCGGAGCTGACCATCTCGTGCTGGTCATTTAATGGGATGACTCGCCCCTCAGCCAGCGTCACGCTTTTTGAGGCCCGGATAACCGGGTCGATCTCAAAAACATCGTCATTTCCCGGGCATACGTAACATTTCATCCCGCTTCCCGCCAGCTTCTGGTCGGCGTAGTCCATCCAGCGCTCCAGGGATTTGAGCACTTCCTGGGTGAACAGCTCGTCAGATCTGCCGGGAGTACTGGCGATCTCCTGCACTTCATCAGGGTTGGTCACATACGGGTAGTAGCCGCGGTCCTGGATGCTTTTCACGATATTATCCACTGCATCCTGCCCTTCCAGGATGCTCTCTTGCTCCAGCAGTGTGACCTTGTAAGTGCCTCCACCCTGGCTGATGATGGGTACGATCGCCTTGCCGGTCATGTCACCGCCCAGGATCAGCGTATCGACCTCGTACCATTTGCCCGCGTTGATGAATTTTTTCCAACAGATCTCAGACCCATGGATATCGGTGGCAAAGAATAATCTCATCGATAACTAACGCTCCTTTCGCTCATTTCACTAGCTTAGTCTGATTTTTGAACATCCTCGAGCCATTCTGGGAACAGCGACGAGTCCATTTTTTCCACTGCTCTCCCCCAGCGCTCGATCGCCCAGCCCCAGAAGTCATACTCGATCTTCGAGATATTCTCCTGGATGGCTGCCCACAGCCCCCAGCCGACATCCGACATGATCATATTTAGCTTCATGCGAGCCAGCTTGGCGGGCTTCGCCTTACCGAAGTACGCCGCACATAGCTCCTGGATGCGGGCTTCGTCGTAGCCTAATTCCTGGCAGGTGTTGCCAAGCTCGAAGGTAGGGTCGTTGTTTCCGCTGTACTCATAATCGATCAGGAGCAGCAGTTTGCCGTCATCGATATAGTTCTCCGCCAGCAGGTCGTTATTGCAGGGGACAGTTTGCAGCGGCTGGACGGACATGGCGCTTTCGATCCGGTTAACAATGGGCATGCGCTCGTGGTAGCCCTCCGGAATGACAATCTCTCGCTCTTTACAGATATCCAGGTAGTATTCCGTTAGCCGGAACATGTTGAAATCAATCAGGAAGCGCGGTCCCTGGTGCAGCAGCTTCAGTGACCTGGCGATCCTTCCCGGCATGCCGTCAGCTTGAAGCCTCTGGTTGGACATCGTCTCACCCTGGATAAACTCCAATACCATCACATCATGCTCCGGCAGGTGGTACAGCACCTTCGGACCCACACCTGCCTCAGCTGCCGCGGCTGTGTTGTGATGCTCGTTCTGGCGATTGATAGCCAGCAGCTCGGTGCTTTCGCCTGGAACACGAACAAAATAGGGGACTCCATCTACATCTACACGGAAGTTTGTATTCGTCAGTCCACCCGATAATGCTGTGATGGTGGTATCTTTACCCTGCCAATCTGTGATCTGGCTGACCACCTTTTCAATGCTTAAAGTCATATTCCTCTCCAGTAGGACAATTTGTCCAATTGTCCTACCTCCTATGCCCGCAGGCGCTCGCCCTTAGGATCGAGCAGGACATTGGCAGCGACCTGGGCTGGGTAAGTTTTGTCGAATACCTCGATCTCTACGGTTGTGCCAGAATTGGACAGCGCCTTCGGAAGGTAGGCGAAAACGATATTACGCTCCAGGGTAAACCCATAGCCACCGCTGCGCACGCGGGAGACAACCTTCTTATCCTGGTAAACAGCTTCCCCACCATAGATGGGTAGGTATTCTTCTCCGTCCAGGACGAGTGTGCAGAGCTTGTTGGGTACGCCTTCGGCTTTTGCGCTTTCCAGTGCAGCTTTGCCGATGAAATCGGGTTTTTCCATATCCACGCAGAAACCCAAACCGGCCTGGTAAGGGTTCTCCATCGGGGTGACGTCAGCGGTGAAATAGCGGTATCCCTTCTCCATCCGCAACCCGTCCAGGACTTTGTACCCTCCGACATCTATCCCAAACTCCTGCCCGGCTTCATGGAGCAATTCCCAGGTGGGGAGGGCACGTCCGGCAGGTACGTACAGCTCCCAACCGAGCTCCCCGACGTAGCTGACACGCTGTGCAAGCACTCGTGCGCCGTTGATATCGACCCAGTCTGCTTTCAGGTAGGGCATTGCCTGATTGGAGACATCATCGCGGGTGACTTTTTCCAGAACCTGGCGTGACTTGGGTCCCCACATGGCAATGCAAGCCCAATCCATGGTGACGTCCCGGATCTCGACCGGCGGGTCATCCTGCTGGACGTGCAGCTGGATCCAGCCCAGGTCGTTGGAGATGAATCCCGACCCTGTGATCACGCGGAAGTGTTCTTTGCCAAGTCGTGTAATGGTCAGGTCTGCTTCGACACCACCGTTTCGATTTAAGAACTGGGTGTAGATTGCGCTGCCAACCGGCTTGTCAACATCGCTGTCTGCCAGCCGCTGCATGAGCGGCAGCGCGCCTGGACCGGTCACATCGATCTTGCCGAATGAGCTCAGGTCGAACATACAGACCCGCTCCCGGGTAGCCTGGTGCTCCTGGCGCAGCCGTTCGAAATAGGGTGGTTTCGTCCAGCCCCACTTGCGCTGGTCCTCGCCAGCCATGCGCCACTGCCTGCCGGCATCGATATAGTTCACCCGCTCCCAGCCGTATTTCTCGCCGAACACTGCGCCGTATTCCTGGAGGCGGAAGTGCAGCGGGCTGGTGCGGTGTGGGCGTGCCCATTCGTATTCGTCATTCGGGAAGCGCAGGCGGTAATAATATTTGACACATTCACGAGTGCGTTCCACGGCGTAGTCGGTTTGGGAATAGTAGGACCCGAAGCGTGTGGAGCGGAAGGCGTAGATATCCTTGTCCGGTTCACCGGTAACGATCCACTCGGCCATCAGCTTACCCACACCACCGGCGCCTCCATAGCCATTCAGCGACATACCGCAGGCGTTCCAAAATCCCTTTGCCCCCGGCATGGGTCCGAGGATTGGCTGGCAGTCGGGTGTATAGGCTCCTGGATGGCAGACCAGTGTGATGATCTCTGCTGCTTCCAGGAACGGCAGGCGCCGCAGGGTGCCTTCCATCAGCTGGTCGAAGCGATCGTAATCCGCGGGCAGCGTCGTCCCACCATGATCCCATGGCACGCCATCGATCCAGCGTTCCTTGGGGTTAGGCTCGTAGCCGCCGATTACCAACCCACCCGCCTCCTCTCGCATGTAGACCAGGTTGTCCGGATCGCGCAGGCAGGGGGTGCTGTGGGGGAACTCGTTTCCGGGGACGGCTTTGAGAGCGATATGCTGGTGGTCGACCGGCGTGGTAGGGATGTGCAGCCCTGCCATAGCAGCCACTCGTGGCCCCCACAACCCGGTGGCATTGACTACATTTTCGGTCTTGATCGAACCTTTTTCGGTGAGCACTTCGGCGATTTCTCCACTGGGAGAAAGCTTTATACCGGTCACACGGGTATTTGTTTTTACTTCAGCACCCATCTCACGCACCAGCCGAGCCATGGTAGTGGTGGTGATATACGGGTCGAGGTGCCCGTCCTGGGGCAGGTAGATCGCGCCATACAGCTCTTTCGAGCTCAACTGTGGCATGATCTTGATCGCCTCCGCCGGCGAGATGATCTCGACATCCATCCCGATGCCTTTTGCCCGGCTGACGCTGCGCTGCAGCTCACCGAGCTGCTCTTTGCTGGAAGCCAGCCGCAGGCTGCCGACATGCTCGAAAAGCCCAAGCTCGCTGTATAGCTCGATGGCATATTTGCGGAACTGCATCAGAGTTTGGGAGGTCGCGAATTGAGTGACAAGACCCGCTGCCTGGGCGGATTCTCCGCTGGCGATCTCGCCTTTTTCCAGCAAAACCAGATCTGTCCAGCCTAGTTTTGCCAGGTGGTATGCGATGCTGACCCCAAATATACCTCCTCCAACGATTACGACTCTGGCCTGGTCTTTCATATGTTTTCCTCTCTACCCAATATTTCGGGGTTGCGGAGCGAGTTCGAGTACAGGAAGATTGGTCGGACATAGCCCGACCAAACGCCCCATGCTTTATCATCTGCTTCGCAACGATTAATATTATTTTGAAAATTGTAGCCGGTGTAATCTTATGGGTATTCCCATCTTTACACCGGCTACCATCGAACCGCAGGGCTATTCGGGCGGGATCTCCTTGAAAGCGTAGGACACATCGACGCCGCGCGAACGCTGAACATACTTGACTATTAGATACCAGATGAGGGAAAAAATCAATACACCAGCCACAACAGTGTAGGCCAGATTGCTGGTCAGACCGAGCTGCGGGTAGAGCATGAACAGTAAGACCATCACCCCGCCGCCGATGAAGCCGATCACGCCCAAGATGGTCACCCAGGGAATACCGCCCAGTTTGTAGTGGGCGCCCGGGGAGGCTTCATAAACATCTTTGGCACGGTAGGGCAGAAGTGCCCCGGCCAGACAGGTGATCACGAAGACGTAACCGCAGGCGAAGGTCACACCCAGGGTCAAGGCTCCCCAGCCTGGGTACAGGTTGTAGAGCAGGATCACCGGGATGCTGGCGACGAAATAGGCGATATGCGCGTTCACCGGCGTGTGGTATCGCTCGCTCACCCGACTGACCCATTCGGGCAGCAGGCGGTCGAGTGACATGGCGACCATGACCCGCGTCATACCGATATAGCAGTTGTGCACGATCTGGTGCGAGTTCATGATATAGCCAAAACCGATCAGCAGGACAATCAGCGGGCTGGCGGTCAGGGCAACCGCGATGATGTTCGGCCAAAGCCAGAAACCGGCGACGGTGGCCTCGGGAACTCCAGCCCAGTAGCCGGCCCCTGCTACGTTCAGGAATTCAATTCCCACGGCCCCTTCCAAGGCCGCTGCCAGGATCGCCAGCAAGATGCCGGTGAAGATCAAAGATCCGACGATGATGAAGGTCTGGCTCTTGAAGGAGCGGGCATCCTTGATCTCGCCGTTCTGCTGGGCGCTGTAGGTTGCCCACTGCAAGGATGTCCAGGCGATCGGCGCAATCAGGATCGTGAAGAGCAGGTTGGGTGGCGGTGTTTAGATCAACTCCCGCCGCGATCGAGGCATCGATTGCGGTTTGGACGAAGTTGGCCGCACCGCCAACAGCTACCGAAAATTCATCGATCTTGACAGCAGAAGTTGCCGGGTTGCCCAGGAACAGCACGATCAGCATGGTGGCGAAAGCCAGCAAGGTGGCTACGATCATCACCATTTGTAAGCGGACATAGTTTTTGAACCCGGACGCCAGGATGAGCAGCGCCACCAGCGCGTTGAGGATGCTGACGATGACGATGCCTGTGGAAGTCGTGAACCAGATACCAAGAGAGGATAGGGATGCACTTCCCATCGTAGCGCCCAACCCCAGGAAGAGCGGCGCAAACCCCAGATAGGAGAGCAGCCAGCCGGATAGAGCTACCCACTGCAGGATCCAGATCACGTAGCCGGACATCACTACGGTAAAGGCGACACCGCCACCAAAAACACGGCTCTGGAAGACATAATCACCTCCAGAGCGCGGCAGGGCAGTTGACAGCCAGACATAAACGAATGCGATCGGTATTTCAATGATCATTGCCAGCAAGATGCCCCATACCAATTTGCCACCAGGCAATGCGCCGGGAGCCCACAGGTAGGTCCATGGAAATATTAATCCCATCGTAAGGACATTGTAGATAAACGCCGAGAAGGGGGACATCACCCGGACTAGTCCGGATGCTTTGCGGGTGAAGATCTCGGGTTTAGCAGTTGTTGTTGCCATTTCGTTCCTCCTCAGAGTAGGGCACAGGATTGTGCAGCACACAGAGATGCAGGTTGTCCATGATAATAATCATTCGGTTTGCAACGCAACGATCTTCTAAATCTGTGTTGGCCAGGTGCTCCCCGAAGGTGGGGTTGGTGCACTGTTATGGACTGAAAATGGCGTAATTTGTCTTTTTGAAAACCTCCTTTTCTGGCTGACGGGATATTGAAGCTAACCGCTGGTCATTTGATAACTTTCAATCTTTCCGTCTGAAAAATTAATCAGGCAGCCGCGCAGGAAACCTTCTCCATACTCGCTGCCTGGATTGACACATGTCGTCCTGCCGATCTTGATCGCTCCCTGGGACTCGTGGATATGCCCGTGCAGACCGAGCATCGGCTGGAACTTCTCGATCGCACTCCGCACCGAGGTGCTGCCAGCCCCGTGCATGACTTGCTGTCCAGCTCTCACGATCGGTTCCGGCGGGTCCTGGCTCCAATCCAGCATTGGGCAAGTGTCCAGGGTGGAGTCCTTGGGCGGATCGTGGAAATTGAAGATGCAGTTGCTCATGTTGGTGACCATAGAAGCCATTTCCTCGATCATCCCGCCCAACTCTTCATCGGTGATTTCGCGTGGGGTCCTCCAAGGGGTCGGCGTGCTGAAACCTACACTGATCATGGTATGGTCATCATCGACATTGACCAGCTTGTTTTCGCAGCCAAAGAACGATTCTGTGTCCGTGCGGTTGATTGCGTCGAGCACATCTGGGTCATCGTCATTCCCCCCGGTCACAAAACATTTGATACCGGTCCCTTTCAGACGTTCTTCTGCCAGTTCGACCCACGACTCCAGGCGCTGGCGCGCTAACTGGTGGAAGAGCCTGTCCACTGCCTCCGGGTCTTCGGACAGGTGGCGGAACTCTTCCTCATCCATCACCATGTAATAAAACCCTAAGAGACCCAGCCGGTCGTATAGGGATTGCAGGTCGGCTTCACTCTCATAGTGTTCTGTCTGCCCTTGCAGCGTGGCACGGAAGTGTCCATTCTTTTCTTTTATCACCGGGACGAGCAGCTTGCCAGTGATATCACCGCCCATCACGATCACATTAGCGTTGTAGAACTTACCGGCGTTGACAAATTTGCGATAAGTACGTTCAGAGCCGTGTATATCCGTTGCGTAAAACAATCGTGTGGGTTCTTTTTTGGACTTCTTGAACAAGAAAGACATTCAGGGACCTCCGTCCTATGGGTTTAACACATAAGGTTACATTTCGGCGCGTTGGTTGGGCATATTGCTGTCCGGCAGGCTATCAACGGTTGTTCCCACCGGCAACGATTAACTGTATATCACGCGCTGCTAAAGCTGAGAGAGAGTTCTGGTCTAAACCGCTATCGGTGATCAGGGTGTGGATTAAATGGAGCGGGGCGACTTCAAAATTTGATACTACACCCCATTTACTATGGTCAGCGAGGATATACACAGGTCCCTGGGTGCGTTCTACCATCCTGTGGACCACTTCAGCCTCCGCGTTGGATGGCACAGTACATCCATGGACGATGGTCATGCCGTCAACGCCGATGAACGCTTTGTTGGCATACACCTGGGAGAGGTTTTGGATCGCGTAGCGTCCTGCAACCGAGATAGAACGGGGCTGGTATGAGCCGCCAAGCACCAATATCTCGTATTCAACCTCGCCAATATCCAATACGGCCACCAGGTTGTTGGTGATGACCGTAATATCCATTTCGCTAGGGATGTGCCGGATCAGCTGGGTTGTAGTTGTACCGCTGTTGATGAAGATGATATCCCCATCTTCGATCAAGGATGCCGCCAGAGTGCCGATCTTGCGCTTTTCTTCAATCTGGCGCAGCGCCCGCTGCTGGTACTCCTGCTCCAGATTAATCTGCTCATTAAGGATCGCACCGCCATGCGTGCGTTCGATCAGCCCCCTGTCTTCAAGCCATTCCAGGTCACGCCGGACGGTCGCTTCTGAGACATCCAGCAGGTCACAAAGGTCGGTCGTCGAGGCAATCCTGTGGCTGACCAGAAAAGCCTGTATCCTTTCACGTCTTTGAGCTGGGATGAGTGTTTTGCTCACTATTCTGGCCTTTGGATGTTGCCGTTAATAATGACGCAAATTGATGGAATTGTGTAATCATTATAGCCAAATTTGAAGATATTTGCAAGTTTTTGCTTTTTCGACTAAAATTCTACCCGGATATTTATCCAATATATGGAGCTGACCGGCCTCCATATTTTCAAACAGATACAAGGACGATCGAGGATGACAGGTCAGGCTGGTTCCGAGTTAATGATGATCCTGGAGCAGTACGATCTTGGGGAGCTGATTGGGTTTCAGCAGGACGAGCGTGGTACTGTCAATACCAGTTTTACAATCGATCTTCAAAAGAACGATGAGCGGAAGAGATATTTTTTTCGCCGCTATAAGCAAAGCATTCGTGTTGAGGAGATCGAATTCGAGCATTCGATCATCAACCACTTAAAATCGAACGGGTTCGATATCGTCGCTGGAGTGATCCCTACCCGGGACAACAGCACTTACATCCACATGCAGAGCGCAGATGACCGGAATGGCGTATATTACGCCATTTTTGATTTTCTGATGGGTGAGGACCGGTATATATGGATAGATCCTATACCTACCGCCCAGGAGATTACCAGTGCAGCCAAGGTACTGGCCAGGTTCCATCGTTCTCTGTCAGGCTTTACCCCTTCTGGAGTCCGGGTGGAGCCTAAGATCATGGAGTTGCTGCCTGTGATCGATGGCGTGCTCGATCAATGCGCGATGCACTCCAAAGGCACTATCTTCGATGTCCGCTTCCTGGAATACTTTGATCTGATCCGGAAACACTTGAGAAAGACGAGCAACTCCCTCGAAATGTCTCTGGGTGAACAATGTCCAGAGCTCGTGATCCACTGCGATTACCATCCAGGCAACCTGAAGTTCGATGGGGAGCAAGTATCCGGGGTATTCGATCTGGACTGGTCTAAAGTAGATTATCGCTGCTTCGATGTCGCTCTGGCTATTTTTTATTTCTTTGTTTCCTGGGGGGTGGGCAGCGATGGAGTGCTGCGCCTGCCAGATGCCGATATATTTTTGAATTCCTACCAGAGTACACTGGCAGAGGAGCCGGATCCGGGACCCTTGACCGAAGTAGAGCTGCACAGTCTGCCGGATATGATCGCAGCCGCTAATTTATATGTATTGAATTGGGCGCTGCTGGACTATCTGAATAAAGATGTAGACCCAGATGAATATCTGGTATGCCTGGAGCATGCCATCCGTACGATCATCTGGTTGGAAGATGACGAGCATCAGGCGGCACTGCGCGCCCTATTGCGAGCAGCCTGAGACTAAATGGACGAAGGGCTATGATTGTGCCTGTTATGCATCGATTCGGCGGCGACATGACGGATTATGATCGTATTTGAATTTATCCGCGAATTTTTTGTTTGAAATTGCAGGTTTTTGGTTTGTACGATATAATTCCAGCTACGATAAATCCCAGGAGCGTTCAATGACAGATGTGCCAATCGGAATGGGTGACCAGGACCGGGCTGAACGAGACCGGTTCGAGAATGAGCTCAAGCGCATCTTGCGCGCCAGTGAAGAAGCCGGTCTGATGCTGCGAGTGATCGGCTCATTGGCTTTTCAGATGCACTGTCCGGAGTTTGGATCGATCCAACAGGAGCTCGGCAGAGTTTATACGGATATAGATTTCGCAGCCTACCGCAAACAGGCCAAAGCCCTGCAGGCATTGATGGCCGGGCTAGGGTATACAGAAAACCGTGAGGTGTACATCGTCAGCGAAGGGGACCGGGCGATTTTCGACAAGACCGGCACCGACCTGCACGTGGATATCTTCTACGATAAGTTGGATTTCTGCCATGTGATCAGCTGGAATGGACGTCTGGAAGTTGACTTTCCCACGATCCCATTGGCCGAAATGCTTCTCGAAAAGATGCAGATCGTAAAAATTAATGAGAAAGATATCATCGATACGATCATGCTCTTCCTGGAGCATCCCCTGGACAATGGTGATAATGAAGTGATCAACATCGCCCGGGTTGCCCAGCTTTGCAGCAGTGATTGGGGTCTCTGGCGAACAACGACCATGAATCTGGAAAAAGTAAATCTGATGGCGCAAAGCTACCCCCAACTTAGCGACCAGCAAAAGGCGCAGGTCTCTGCCAAGGTCGAGCAAGCCCTGGCTTGGATCGAAAAAGAGCCCAAATCGATGGCCTGGAGGCTGCGATCCCGGGTGGGCGACCGTGTGAAATGGTACAAAGATGTGGATGAAGTACATTAGGAGAGATTAGATGGCCAGATCAGTTCGGGAATATATGCACTGGGGGATTCTCACCTGCCGACCAGATGCGACCCTGGGACAGGTAGCCGTGTTGCTCAGCCAGCTACATGTACATGGCTTGATCGTTTCCGATCGCGATAACCGCCCCCTGGGTGTGATAACAGATTTCGATCTTATGGCCGGTGAGTGGCTGTCCGGCGATCCCCAGAGCCTGGATGCGATGCGCAAGATGACCGCAGGCGAGCTGATGTCTTCTCCAGTGGATACAATCGACATCGATGCGCCAGCAACCGAAGCTGCCCGGATCATGCACGAAAAGGTGATCCGCCGGGTAGTTGTCCTCGAAAAGGGCAAGCCGGTAGGCGTGATATCGGTTTCGGATATCGTTTCCAGCGTTGCCGACATGTCACCACCCAAGAGAGAGACTGTTGGTGATGTGATGTCGGATGCCATGCTGGTCTGCCGTGACAAGACGCCGATCGCTGCGGCGGCGCGGGCGATGACCAACGCCGGCTGGCGTTCTGTACTTGTGGTGGATAGGACCGGCAAACCTCTCGGGGTTGTCAGCGGGCTGGACCTGCTTGAATACTGCGATCTGGAAGACTGTACACGCGATTCGGTAGCGGAAATTATGCATCCTGCGCTGAGGATCAATATCGATGCCACCCTTCAGGAAGCAGCCAGTATGATGATCGAAAACCACCACCACCGCTTGGTCGTGGTCGATCCCGTTGATCCGGAGTCGATGCCGTTGGGGATCATCTCCTCCTTTGATATCGTTGGTGAGATGGCTCGGCCTGGCTCGGTCTGGCAGGAGTGATCCAAACCATCGTCAAAAAATCAATTTACTGAAGAGGCATACATGACCCAAACCCCGGAAGATGTCATTGCCAGGGTGCCGCTCTGGGCAGAGGCTCAGGAGCTGAGCTACAAGCCGCTGGGGGGAGGCATCACCAATAAGAATTACCGGGTGGACGTGGATGGTCAGTCATATGTGCTGCGCATCGCCGGGGCGAAGACCGAGCTGCTGGGCATAGAACGCCACAACGAGTACATCGCCAGCTCGGCTGCAGGCGAGCTGGGCATCGCCCCAGAGGTTGTCTATTACATCCAGCCGGAAGGCTACCTGGTCACACGCTTCCTGACTGCCGCACCGCTGCCTCCTGAGAAGCTGCGCCAGCCGGATAACCTGCACAAGGTGGCGGTACTGCTCAAAACGATCCACGACATGGGAAAAATACCGGGTGAGTTCATCGTTTTCCGGGTGGTTGAAGATTATGAGCGTGTGGCGCGCGGCTATGATGTCCGGTTCCCAGATAACTATGGCTGGCTGCTTGAGCAAATGTATGCAGCCGAGCGGGCATTCCAGGGCGATGCCTTACCGCTTCGACCGTGCCATAACGACCTGCTGAACGAGAATTTCTTAATAGATGGGGAAGATATCTACATCCTGGATTGGGAGTACGCTGGGATGGGAGATATCTATTTCGACCTGGCTAACCTGTCCGTCAACCACAGTTTCATCGATGATGAGGACCGCCTGCTGTTGGAGACATACTTCGGCGAGTTAAACGATGTGAACTGGGCTCGACTGAAAGTCATGAAGATCCTGTCCGACTTCCGTGAATCGATGTGGGGTATGGTTCAGATCGGTATCTCTGAGCTTGATTTCGATTTCCGTGCCTATGCGGATAAGCACTTCGATCGAATGACAAAAAATATAAAGGATCACCGCTGGGAAGAGTGGTTATCCACGATCCGCAGCCAAAGTTAAATACAGAATAAGGAGATTGAATATGGCAGATCTTCCCTCACAGGCGCAAGTTGTTATCATCGGCGGAGGTGTAGGGGGGTGCAGCATTGCATACCATCTGACAAAGATGGGATGGAAGGATGTCATCCTGTTAGAACGGCACGAGCTGACTGCCGGCTCCACCTGGCACTCGGCAGGGTTGGTTGGTCAGCTGCGCTCGGATGCGAACCTGACCAGAATGATGTATTACAGCACCGATCTCTACCGGCAGTTGAAGGATGAAACCGGCATCGACACCGGCTGGCGGGAGGTCGGCGGACTACGCCTGGCTTCATCTCCAGAGAGAATGGAGGACCTCAAACGCCTGGTAGGGATGGCGCGCTCCTTTGGCATGCCCATGGAGCTGGTCTCTCCCAAGGAAGCCGTGGACATGTTCCCGATCATGAATATGGAAGGCGTGATGGGGGCTGCATATACGCCGAACGATGGCGTGATCGACCCCACCGGTCTGACCAACGCTCTAGCAGCCGGAGCAAAAGCGGGCGGTGCGACGATCTACACCGAGACCGATGTGGAGGCGATCCGGGTGAAGAACGGGCGCGTGCACGAGGTGGTCACCAACCGCGGCACGATCAAGACCGAGATTGTGGTCAACGCGACCGGTCAGTGGGGCGGTGAGGTGGGCAAGATGGTCGGGCTGAACCTGCCTGTCGTCCCAATGGCGCACCTGTACATCATTACCAAACCGATCGAAGGCGTGCATCACGATTTCCCCACGCTGCGTGACCCAGACCTGCTGGTTTACTGGCGTGAAGAGGTGGGGGGGCTGGTCACCGGAGGCTACGAGCGTGACCCGGCGCCGTTCGGTATGAACGGCATCCCGAAAGATTTCAAATACCAGCTGCTCCCGCCGGATTGGGATCGCTTCACTCCCTTGATGGAGAACTCGATCAAACGTGTCCCGGCAGTGGAAAACGCCGAGATTATCCAATTGCTCAATGGACCTGAGGGCTTCACCCCGGATGGTGAATTCCTGCTTGGTCCGACCTCTGTCAAAGGCTTCTGGGTGGCCTGTGCTTTCTGCGCCCACGGTCTGGCAGGCGCCGGCGGTATTGGCAAAGTGATGGCAGAGTGGATTGTGGATGGCAACCCGGAATGGGACCTGTGGCGGCTGGACGTGCGCCGTTTCGGCTCGAACTATGCCAGCCAGGATTATATCGTGGCGCGCACCATCGAGACTTACTCGATGTACTACGACATTCACTACCCGGGTGAGGAGCGCCTTACACGCCGTGGGCTGCGCCTCTCCCCGACATACTACCGGCTGCGTGATCTGGGCGCCCACTTCGGCGAGAAGACCGGTTGGGAGCGACCGAACTGGTTCAAACCCTATGAGGCGCTGGCGCGTCACGGTCACGAACCTAAAGGCTGGTCGCGGCACAGCTGGTCGCGGGCGATCGGCTACGAGCACCTGATGACCCGCGAGAACGCCGGGCTGTTCGACGAGACCTCGTTCAATAAGTTCGAAGTGCGCGGGCCGGGTGCGCTGGCATTCCTGAACCATTTGTGTGCCAACGATATCGACCAGCCGGTGGGCAGTGTGATCTACACCCAGGCGCTGAACAAGCGCGGCGGCATCGAGTGCGATTTCACAGTTACCCGGGTGGCAGAAGATCGCTTCTTCATTATCACCGGTACCGCCTTCGGGCAGCACGACCTGTCGTGGCTGAGCCTGAACATGCCCGAGGACGGCTCGGTTGCGATCGAAGATGTCAGCTCGTCTTACGCCTGCATCGGGCTGTGGGGTCCGAAGGCGCGCAAGATCCTGGGGAAGGTGACTGCGGAAGACATCTCCAACGAAGCATTCCCCTATATGACTGCCCGGCGCATGATGGTGGGCGATATCCCGGTGCTGGGTATGCGCGTGACCTACGTCGGCGAGCTGGGATGGGAGTTCTACTGCCCGATGGAGTACGGTCTGCATCTGTGGGATACGCTGTGGGAGGCTGGCCAGCCGGAAGGCATGGTGGCGGGCGGCTACAAAGCCATCGACAGCATGCGCCTGGAGAAAGCGTACCGCTATTGGAGCGGCGAGATCAGCCCGGATTACACTCCATTAGAAGCCGGGTTGGGGTACTTCGTGAAGCTCGACAAAGTTGATTTCATCGGAAAAGAAGCCCTGGTCAAGCAAAAACAAGATGGTCTGAAGCGGAAGCTGTGCTGTATGGTCCTGGCGGATGACCGCACGCTTGCCTTGGGCAAGGAGCCGATACGCCTGGCAGGCAGTGATGAGATCATCAGCTGGGTTGCCTCCGGCGGTTACGGGTATTCGGTTGCTCAGAGCATCGTATATGCATATCTGCCGGTCGAATATTCGAAAGCGGGGGCCCAGCTCGATATCGAGCTGTTCGGAGAGCGGGTTGGGGCAGTTGTGACCCGTGCGCCATTGTATGATCCAAAAGGCGAGCGGATCAAAGCCTGACCTCGCCATCGATTAGACTAATTTTGTACGTATCTGAATAGGACCAGATCAGGAGAAAACTCATGTCAATTGTAAATGCAAGAGAGATCATGCTTGAGGCGGCGGAGAATAAATACGCCATAGGCGCATTCAACGTTACCAATATCCTGCAGATGGAGGCCGTGGTTGAAGCCGCAGTGGAGAAGAAATCGCCGCTGATCATCCAGACTTCGGTGAAGCCTTCGAAATCTATCGGGCGGCATGTGTTCGTTGCCGTCTATCGCACCCTCGCCGAAGCTGCACCCATACCGATCTGCCTGCACGTCGATCACAGTACGGATATGGATTACTGCAAGCAGTGTGCGGACGCCGGTTATACCAATATCATGATCGATGCCTCCAAGCAGGTATACGAAGAGAACATCCGCCAGACGAAGGAAGTGGTGGATTACTGCCATTCGATCGGCGATATCTCGGTCGAGGGCGAGCTGGGCACGGTCTCCGGTGTAGAGGACCAGATCAAGGTCGCAGAAGACGAGGCAGCCCTGGCAAACCCGGCGCAGTCCGTCGAATTCGTCGAGCGCACCGGCGTGGATATCTTCGCCCCGGCAATCGGGACCGCCCACGGTGTCTATAAGACCAAGAATCCCAAGGTCGATTTCGAACGCCTGGGTCAGATCAACCAGCTGCTCAACGGCGGCGGAGTCAAGGTCCCGTTGGTGGTTCACGGCGGTACCGGTCTGCCAGAGGACTACTGCAAGCGGTTGATCGAAATGGGCGGTGCCAAGTTCAATGTGTCCACTGAGCTGAAGCACACCCTGATCGATGCTGTCTACGGTTATATCTCTGATCACCGGGAGGAATATGACCCCGGCAAGGTGGATGCGGCCATGAAGGATGCCACTCGCAACGCTGTCGGTCACTGGATCGATATCCTTGGCAGTGAAGGCAAAGCATAGCAATAAATACTCTCCAATACAGGATTGAGGAACTAACATATGAAGAAAATTGATGAATATTATGTCCCCTGGGTTAAAGGCATTCCGATGTATATCTCCGGTCACATCGAGCTGGCATGGCGTGAGCCGGAGCTGCACCGCATGATGTCCAACGAGAACCCGAACGAGCCATCCCCGGCAGTGCTGGAAGCCATCAACAAGTACGCCCAGATGTCCAACCGCTACCCGGACCAGGGGCTGGTCGTACGCTCGAAGATTGCCGAGATCAACGGGCTGGATGGGCCTGAGAACGTGATGTTGGGCAACGGGTCGAGCGAGGTTTACGACAATATCTTCCGCATGTTCCTGCAGCCGGGTGAGGAAGTGATCCAGCACACGCCGTGCTTCGGGATCTACAAGCTGCGCGGCCAGATCCTGGGTGGGAAGATGGTGTCGGTGCCGATGGTCTATAAAGATCGCAAAGAGCTGGCTTATGATCCTGACGCCATCCTGAACGCCATCACAGATAAGACCAAGATCATCGTGATCGCCAACCCCAACAACCCGACCGGCAACTTCATGGATGCCGAGCATTTCGCGCGTATTGCCGAGACAGGCATTCCCTTCGTGGTCGACGAAGCCTATATCGAGTACGCCGGTCTGAAGATGTCTCAGGTAGCGCTGACCAAGAAATTCAAGAACGTGATTGTCACACGCACGCTCTCGAAGGCCTACGGTCTGGCGGGGCTGCGATTTGGTTATGCCATGGCGGACAAAGATGTCATCGCACAGATCTCGGCTGCCCTGATCCCCTGGAACGTCGGCACCATCCCGATGTGGGCTGCGCTGGCCGCCCTGGAAGACTCTGAAGGTCTGGCGATGCGCGTGCGCTTCAATAACGAACAGCTGGATTTCATTGAAGAGTTGCTCAGCGATATCCCCGGACTTACCATCTTCCACTCGCACGCCAACTATATCTTGTTCGATGGCGGAGAGACCGGTAAAAAGGGCGATGATATGGTTGCCTATGCCCAGGCGCGTGGGATCATCCTGCGCCCTGATTCGTCGAAATACGGCAGCGACGGTTGGTTCCGGGTGACCATCGGCAGCCGGGAAGAGAACAGGATAGTCGTGGAGTTGATCCGCGAATTCTATAATCAATAGGAATATTCACAGATAGACCTGGCGGTCCACTGAGGACCGCCAGGCCTATGGAGAATTCTAGCAATAACCAATTTGGCGGGTTGGATGCTGAGTGAGCAGCCCGGTGCAGTTATGAAAGAGGTTTGATATGGCGCAAATCAAAGCAATATTCTTCGACCAGGACGGGGTGATCATCGACACAGAACGCGATGGTCACCGGGTGTCGTTCAATGATACGTTTAAGCATTTCGGTTACGACTTCGAATGGGGAGTTGAGTACTACCACGAGCTGCTGCAGGTCGCCGGCGGCAAAGAGCGCATGAAGCACCACCTGCACACCAAGGGCTTCGGTAAGGACGTCGACCCGCAGGAGGAAGACGAGCTGATCAAGGCGATGCACAAGTGGAAGACTTCGCGCTTCATCGAGATGATCGAGAGCGGTCAGCTTCCACTGCGCCCGGGCATCCACCGCTTCATGAAAGAAGCTATGGACGCCGGGCTGCTCTTAGGGGTTTGTACAACATCTAATGAGCGATCTGCAAAAGCAGTGGCGTACCAGATCTTGTCGGATATCGATTTTGCCTTCGTGCTCGCCGGAGATGTGGTCTCGAAGAAAAAACCCGACCCGGAGATCTACCTGCTGGGACTGGAGAAAGCAGGTCTTTCGGCGGATGAAGTTGTCGTCATCGAAGATTCTCGCAATGGTGTGCTGGCAGCCAAGGCAGCCGGTCTGTCGATCGTGGCGACGACCAACGTCTACACCGAGAAAGAAGACCTGAGCGACGCTGAGATCATCGTCAGCACCCTGGGCGACCCGGATGGCGAGAAAGGTGTGATGAGCAAAGGCGGCGAAGGGATGCAGTTCGATGGTGTCCTGCACATCGACCAGGTGGTTAAGTATTTCTCTAGCTGAATGCGGGCTTTTATATATTCGAATTTACAGACTTGTAGATGAAATTGGGGGTGTTTGGGCGGGTGTAGCCCGCCCAAACACCCCCATTCTCTTTGCTACTGCAGCGCCACGGTACAGCCTAAGCCGGGCACCTCGCTTGCAACCAGCCAGCCGTCTTCCAGATGGAAGCCGGGCATTGTGGGGTCGTTGACCAGATCCAGGTGACCATCCAGATCGCTGTACTGCACGTTGGGGCTGCTCAGCGCCAGGCTCAGCCCGGCAGCGATCATTAGCGCAGGCTCGATTACGCAGCCGACCATGGTGACAATGCGCGCCGCGCGGGCGATCGAATCCACCTGGCGCGAACAATGCAGACCGCCGCAGGTGGCGACCTTGACGCTCATCCCGTTCACCCTGCCCTGGCTAACCAGCTCCAGTGCGGAAGACGGTCCTTTGACACTCTGGTCTGCCATGATCGGCACCGGGCTGTTGCGGGTCACCTCCCGCAGCCCATCCAGGTCTCCCTCGGCTGTCGGCTGCTCCAGCATTTCGAGCTTGTCCTTTAATGCGCGCGCCACTTCGAGCGCATCATGAATGCTGTAGCCGCCATCTGCGTCCAGGCGCAGGCTGTGGTCGGGTAGGATGCGGTGGATGGAGCGTACCCGCTGTACGTCCAAGTCTGGATCTAGCCCACCTTTGATCTTCAGCATGCGGAAGCCGGCCTTGGCGCGCCGCCGTGCGATCTCGACGCTCTCCTGGGTGGTTGATATGGGTATCGTGGCGGATGTCTGGATGCTATTGCGGTAGCCGCCCAGCAGGCGGTAGAGCGGCATTCCGGCTGCCAACCCGAGCAGGTCGTAAAGCGCCAGGTCGAAAGCGCAGCGTGCTGCAATAGACCCCTTGATAGCTGGGGACAGGTTCTCCAGGGAATACTCAATATTGGTGGGGTGCAGGTCAGGAACCATGCTGGCGCAGTTCTGGCAGGCCCGCAGAGCCTGCTCTGGTGTTTCGCCGGTTAGAGCCGGGTGGGCGATTGAGCAGCCCCAAGCGTTGTGACCTTCTTTCGTCTCGATGCGTACGAAGAGCGCTGTGACATCTGTGATCTCGGGCTGCCCGGCCATGCGCACCGGAAGGCGTAATTTTAGCTCGACCGGGGTCACTTCGCATTGGGTTATCTGCATCGCCAGCCTCCTGTGTTTTCACCGCGGAGATCGCGGATTACGCAGAGATTTTTGTGCACGGATTTTTTTGATCATCACGGATAGATCAATATATATTTAATCCGTGTTCTCCGTTTGAATCCGTGTACAAATAATAAAAATCTCCGCTATATCTGCGTGCTCTGTGATGATTATTTCTCGAATTAACATGTCAGGTGCAGAGCTGCCACCACATGGCGGCTCTTGGATAACCGGTTGTAGGTCTGGCAGGCTTCGCCGGTGGGTTGGGCGATCACTTCGACCCCGGCTGCCTCGAGTGCCGCCAGGGTTTCGGCGGGTACATCCATGCGGCTCACCTTGCCGCAGCCGACTACCAGCACCTCCGGGGGTGCAGCCAGCACCTCAGACAGGTCTACTACGGACAGGCTGTGACCGGACTCGCGCCACCAGTTATCCTGCACCCGCCCGGGGTAGATGATCACGTCTTTGGAGTATCTTACGCCATCGATTGTAATCTGTCCGAAACGGTAGTGGTCGATTTTGGGGATGGACATCATGCCTGGCACCTATATACATCTTAGCGAGGCTGGCGTGTTTTGTCAATTGACTGAGGGGATTTAGCTGGTTATCCGAGATAAACCTGGATCAGCTCCCAGTTCTGGCTGAAATCGTATATCGCCACGCCCACCAGCAGCAGTCCGGCGGCGAAATTGATCGGACGGGCGCGCATGGCGAGCTGGCGGGTTATCCAGCGCTGGCTGGAGCCGCCCAGGAAGGAGAGCAGCAGCAGCGGCAGTCCGAAGCCCACTCCAAACCACAGGAAGATCGACAGCTTGCTCAGCGCCTCCCCGGCGGTGAGCGAAAAGGCGAAGATGCCCACCACCAGCGGGCCGGAGCAGGGCAGGGCGATCGGGCCGTACAGCAGGCCGTAGGTGAAGGCGCTGACCAGCGGGTTGGCAAAGACCGGCGACTGGATCTGTGGAAGGCGCTTGAACGGGTTTTTATTGAGCAGCAGCATGATACCCAGCCCAAAGATCAGCAGGTCGCTTAGCGGGATGAACACCGACAATGCCTGTCCGACCGGTATCGAGAGGGCTGCGATGCCGGCACCCAGTATCAGCATCATAGTTAAAACACCTGCCAGCACGAAGAAACCCAGCAGGTAGCGGCTGCGGCTGCCAGCCAGCTTCTCCTGCCCGCCGCTCAGATAAGCCAGGAAGCCTGGGTAGAGCGGCAGCACGCAGGGGCTGGTGGTGGCCAACAATCCCAGGGATATAGATGTCAGTATCGCTTCCATATTCATGCGATCATCTCACCACAGGTACACAGAGAACACGGAGTTTTTAGTAACCTAGACACAGATTCACACGGAGATCACGGATTTGTTCTGATATATCTAACACTGAATAATCCGTGAGCATCCATCCAATCCGCGTACCAGAAATCTCTGCCCACTCCGCGTGCTCTGCGGTGAATGTATTACACACCCTCAGCCAGGAAAGGCTCCAACGCAGCCAACAGGCTCTGGGCGTCCTTGATGCCGAACGGCAGCGGGTGCGCCTGCCCGTGGCGGTCGATGATCAGCATCGGTGTGGAGGGCGGGTTGAGGAACTGGTCGCCGTACAGCTGGCCGATCTCGCGCGATACCTCCGCCGGGGAGACCGCATAGCGCCAGTAGAAGCCATTCTTATCGGTATATGTCTGCAGGGCTTTCCCGACTTCATTGGGGTCGATGTCCAGACCCAGGCTGACGAAGTCATCGCGCTCTCCAATCAAGCCGTGCAGCTCCAGTACCTGCTTCTGCTGGCGCAGGCAGTTGGAGCACCACATTGCCATGGTCTCGACCAGGACAACTTTGCCCTTTAGGTCGCTGATGGTGAACGTCTCTCCACTGCGAACGTCTGTCAGCGAGGCAGCGAACCAGCCGGGCATGGCAATGCTCTCTTCTAACATGGCTTCTGGAGTTGCGGATTCGCCGATCGCCTCAGGGGTGCTCTCCTCCATGATTGCATTGGGGGTGGTTTTATCCATCATCGACTCGGAATCGGCATCCTCTGCCATCGCCTCCTGTGTCGATTTACCCATCACCGCATCCTCGGAGTTATTCTCAACCATTTCGCCTTCGACGGTGACCTCCGCCATTGCCTCCTGGGTGGTCGGCCCCCCTGCACAGGCTGCCAGTGTGAATGCAGCCAGCAGGATTACAATAACGAGTGTCGGCTTGTGTCCCATACGTTTGTGCTCCTTTTTCTTATCTTTATGGTGCTGCCTGGATCGAATTGATATAAAATGGATGCATTGCGATGAATTATTGCAATATCGAACACACAAAAGCAATCGGACGCATCATTCACCTGGATGATATGAAAAATTTCTTACGAGAATGAGCGGCTGAGATTACAGGATGATGAACGACTGTCTGTAGGCTGTAATACTTTTGTAATAAATTCGTGGGTTGGCTGTAAGGATGTGCGGGTAAGATCGGAGGGAGTATTTATGACGGGTCAGAATTCAATCATGGTGGTGGAGGATGAACCCAACCTGGCAGAAGTGGTCAGTCTTTATTTACGCAGGGCGGGCTACCAGGTGCAGGTGATCCCTGATGGGGAAATGGCGCTGCAGGCATTGGAACAGCAGCTGCCTGACCTGCTGATCCTGGATATCATGCTGCCGGGGATCGATGGGCTGTCGATCACGCGCTGGCTGCGCGACCACAGCGACACCCCGATTATCATGCTGACCGCCAGGCGGACTGAGGCCGACCGCATCGCCGGGTTGGAGATGGGTGCCGATGATTATGTCGTAAAACCTTTCAGCCCGCAGGAGCTGGTTAGCCGGGTGCGAGCGGTGTTGCGCAGGACACAGGCTGCCAACGCCGGCTCCACTGAAAAACCACTCGCCTTCGGCAGCCTGCGTATCGACCCGGTTACCCGGTTGGTGAACCTGGGCAGCGATGAGATCATGCTGACCGCCAAGGAATTCGACCTGCTGTGGCTGATGGCTTCTTACCCGCGTAAGGTCTATACACGTGAACAGCTTCTGGATCGCATCTGGGGTCATTCAGAATATATCGACCCAGGGACAGTGACCGTCCATATCCGCCGCCTGCGCGAGAAAATCGAACAGGACCCCGCCCAACCGGTGCATCTGATAACCGTCTGGGGAGTGGGCTATAAATTCGAACCCTAAAGGATCATAGGATGACAAGCACCGCACAAACCCTGCGACCACCGCTGGCAGTCCGTTTCGTTCTGGGGGTAGGATTGATCGTCGTCCTATCTCTGGTGGTGTTCTACCTGCTGATGCGCCCAGCAGCCTTCGATTTTAGCTTGATGACCGGGATGCTGGCTGTTACTGCGGGCGTATCTGTGATCGCCGGGTACACTGCTTATAGGCAAGGTTGGATCGAACGCAGCCCCACCATGCGCTGGACGCTGTTAGGCAGCTATATCCTCTCCAGCCTGCTGACCTTCCTCAATGTATATCTGACCGCCCGCTTGATGTTTGCTGACAGCCACGACCTGCTCCTGGCGACCGTGCTGCTGACCTTTGCCGCTGGGATTGCCGTCGTGCTGGGGTACTTCTTCTCCAGCGCGCTGATCGACCGCATCAACCTGCTCCAGGAGGCCGCCAGCAACCTGGCACAAGGTGACCTGGCTGTGCGTGTACCGTCAGAAGGCAACGACGAGCTGGCAATGCTGGCTCGCTCATTTAATGACATGGCTGAGGAGCTGCGCATCGCTCAGCGCAAACAGCACGAGCTGGTCTCTCTACGTCGCGACCTGATTGCGTGGGTGAGCCACGACCTGCAGACCCCGCTGGCATCACTGCTTGCTATCGTGGAAGCTCTGGCAGATGGGGTGGTGGATGATCCGGAGAGCGTCCAACGCTACCTGCGCACTGCGAAGCGGGAGATCAACGACCTCTCCCTGTTAATCGACGACCTCTTCCAGGTCGCCCAGATCGATGCCGGTGGTCTGGTCCTGCAGCGCAGCCGTAACTCGCTGGCAGATCTGATCTCCGACACGCTGGAAAGCTTCTCCGGGCTTGCCGTGCAGAGGGAGATCAGCCTGAGCGGTTCCGTAGAGCCGGACGCTGCTCAGGTGTATATGGATGGGCCGCGCATTGGGAGAGTGTTGAATAACCTGCTGAGCAATGCCTTACGGCATACGCCAGAGGGTGGGCGGGTCGAAGTAAACGCCAGCCGGCAAGGTGCGTTTGCCCGCGTTGATGTCATCGATACCGGGTCTGGCATTGCTGCCGAGGACTTGCCCAACATCTTCGAGCGCTTCTATCGTGGAGAGAAGTCTCGCAGCCGCCTGACCGGTGGCGCTGGTTTGGGGTTGGCTATTGCCAAAGGCATCGTGGAAGCCCACGGCGGGCAGATCGGGGTTGAGTGCACGACAGGAGAAGTGACCCTTTTCTATTTCACTTTACCGTTAGGATGAACCTCTTATGAAGAAATTTTTGATCGTTGTTACATCATTATTGTTGAGTGCCTGCGCATCTGCTCGGGTGAATGAACCTGCGCCAACCGACGCATCGGCGCCCACACCGGTCGAGCAGCAGTCTCCAACAGTGCCTCCAACGCCTATTGAGAAAGAATTTTCTGATCTGCCAGAACTGGGAAAAGCCCCGGAGCTGGAGAACCAGGTCTGGTTGAATACTGACGTGGCGCTGCGGCTGGCCGATCTGCGCGGCCAGGTTGTATTGCTGGATATGTGGACGTTTGGCTGAATTAACTGCCGGAACGTGATTCCCTCGTTGAGGGAATGGCACGATAAATATGCTGATCAGGGACTGGTGGTGATCGGCAACCATTACCCGGAATTCGGCTATGAGGAAGACCTGGATAATTTAAAGAAGGCGCTCGAAGACCTGCAGATCAGCTATGCGGTTGCGCAGGATAATGATGGCAAGACCTGGCGCTCGTATAACAACCGCTACTGGCCGACCCTCTACCTGATCGATAAGCGCGGCAATATCCGCTACCGCCATATTGGTGAGGGTGCTTACCAGGAGACGGAAGAGGCAATTAGAGCGCTTCTTTCTGAGCCGGATCCAGGATGATTTAGGTGGTTTTTGTTCGTTTGCGATCTAGCCGGTAGCGGATACCGTCAAGTAGCTCATCATTCTGGCGCGCCTCCCAGGCATATACCACACAGGTGCGGGCGAGCTTATCGTGCCAGCCTTGGCGGCGGTCGTTGATGAGTATATTTAGAAATCCCAGACCGAGACTCAAAATACAAAGGGTATATCCCAAATAACGCAATAATGACACCCATAAATTCATCCGGTGCCCATTCAAGCGTACAATCCGCAATCCGAATAGAAATTTTCCCGGTGTCTGTCCGGCGATAATCCAGAAGAAAATTGTGTATAGCACTGGGAAAGATATCGTGAAAGCGAATAATGAGATCTGGATAATCCTGCAGGTGTAATAGTGTAAAGGCCGCTGTACTATGGTCGCGCAGGTATCCAGATTCATCAATGAAAACTGAGAGATCATCACAGGCACGAACCAGTTGACTATAATCACGACAAGGCTGATAATCAACACGTCGGTAACGAATGCTGCGGTTCTACTAAGAAAACCGGCGTATTCCCCCTGCAGTTTAGCCTGGTTCATCTTGTCTTGCGTTCAGGATTGGAAAATCCGATTCTATGCGCACTTGAGCAGCGCGGGCTTTGACCTCAGGCGGTGGTCCGGGCAGTTCTTCGCGGGGAGGGCGGCGAAATAATCTGCGAGCCAGCATCTCCAGAAGGCTGTCACCGGTTACCATACGCTCGTTTATTTCTTCTCTGATTTCAGTGGTCAATGACAGGCTTTGACCGGCGATCAGGTTTTGCACCTGTTCGGGATGCTGGTTGAGGTAATCGATATAATTATCTGCCAGCTTGCGGACCAACTCATCTAGCTGGGCGCTGGAAGGAGATTCGGCAGCCATGATCTCTACCTGCGACTGGATTAATACCTGGATCTGCGGGTTGCTGGAGATATCTCCGATCACTTCACCAACGACTACGTTGAGCGCCTGCTGAGAAACCTGGCGGCTGCGCTCTTCCCCGATTTGCCCATCCTGGATCAGTTTATCCACTTCTCGCTGGCCGCGTTCTGCCAGGTAGTCGAGCTGTTCCCGGAATGGCTCGAGCAACGAGCTGTCGGCGAACGGCTTTAAGGGGGCGGCAGCCATCCTTGTGAAGTCGGTCGACGCGGCCGGAGACTCGATCGGCTCTCCGGCGAGCGCGTTTCATCGAGCGGTACAGGATCCCTAATGCAGCGTAGCCCAAGGCCGCGCCGGCAGAGTGCTGCCCATAATCTGTATCGGGCTGGTCAACTGAGGCTGGGAGTAAGTTCTGGTGTTCGTCCATTGGCAGGATATTCCATCTGGCAGACTTTGTCGGCTGGATTAATCATACCATCTAACTGCCCGTGAACGTACCCGGATTAACCAGCAATGTGTTGGTAGCCTAATCTGCCACCTGTCACAGCAACTCCCAAGGACCCAAAAATACCTGGTGGGTCATTGGGACAACCAGGGGGTACGCTGTTGTGAGACCGGTTATTTTTGGATCTGTCCCGCCCGATCTCGGCTAGGAAATCGAGCGGGAGCTATTAGTAGATTACGGTCCTGTGTAGTATGGCACCTGCTGCCGATTGTGATAGCTGCCTACATAGCTGAAGATATCTGCGGCAACCCCTAAACCTAACCAGATCCAATCCCACCCGTTTAGAGGGAAGATCAGAACATACATTAAGCTGGTCCAGGGTACGAAGACCAACCCAAGGATGCCGACTAACCAGGGAAAGTTAAACGCAGCAAAGGAAAGATTGACGCGTAGTGGTGCGAGCAACCAGAACACCAGGAATCCCAGGCGGGGTCCAAAGAACACCAATGCAGTGAAGAAACAACACATATCTACATCCTCCTAAATGATGGTTGTGAAAGATCAGGCCAGATGTTGAATAGCCCTATAGTGGAGCCTTCTAGCCGTTTCTATTGATAACACCAATCAGGTGAATTAGACACGGAGGAGCGTGGAATGCTATTCAATCGACAGGGTACAGGTTTGGCTTATCTTGAACCGCCGAGTGGTCATTGGCAGGGTCAGCGTGGGCGAGGTCGCCGCCGCCTGTCGACCAGTTGCGGACGATGTGGTCAGCGAGTACACGCGCCGAATCGGCCAGTATCTTGAACTTCTGCTGCACGAGCTCGGACTCCTCCACCGTCACCTCACGCGTCAGCCCTCCGATCGCCAGGTGCCCATTGCTTTCGCGAATTTATTCCAGGCCACCTAAATTGTTGATATCTACCAGCACCTGGGGCATGGCGAGCCGAAAACGCATAGCTGGGATCAGGCTCTGCCCTCCAGCCAACAGCTTGGCCTCATCGCCATGCTGTTCCAATAGAGCTATGGTCTCTTGCAGCGTGGCTGGAGTGTAATAGTCGAAATTTCCAGGAATCATGGTTTCCTACCTCCTATTCGCTCCATACGTCACCTCAAGATCAGATAAAGGATGATTATCACCACCACGGCTAGGGCAGCGATCACAACCGGGCGATATCGCGGGGGTATGATATCTCCGGCGACATCTTTGAACACGTTCAGCGCTATGTCAGTCTGAGAAGGGGGTGTAAAGCTGGTTGTCTCGCGGCTGCCTTCCGCTGCATCGATCTGGGAGGTTGAATCCTCCTCGGCCCCGGCGGCTTGACCTGCAGGGGCCTCCGCAATCAGATAATCGTTCAACCCATCCAGGCTCTGGCGGATGATGGATTTAGCAGATGATTCGAGCAGACGCTGACCGACGCTGGCTATCCGCCCACCGATTTGCGCTTTTCCATCATAAGCCATGTGGGTCTTGCCATCCTGGCCGGATAATTTCAAACTCCCGTTGGCTTTTACGAAGCCTGGGGCTCCCTTACCATCTACCTGAATGTTGTAGCTTTCCGGAGCCACAATATCAGAAAGCTTGATCGTGCCGGCGAATTTACCCTGGACGGGACCTACTTTGATATTCAATAGACCTGAATACTCGTTCTCGCCGACCTCCTTGAAATCCTCGCCGCCGGGCATAACAGAAGCAAGGACATCCGGGTCTTTCAAGGCGTTCCAGGTGCGTTCTTGTGGGGCATCGAACACGTATTCTCCGCTAACATCCATAGGCATTTCCTCCGTTTATGAGATGAGAGTACATTACTTCAGTGATCGCAGACCCGAAGCAAACCCAATGTGGCGTCAACGACCAATTCGTCCAATGACTGTGCCTGCAGATAGCCGAGCGCCTCCGCCCAGTCCAGGGTTTCGGCGACGCCGGGCAGCTTATACAGCTCCTGCTCTCGCAAGTCCTTGACGAAATTTACGATCTGCGAGGCCAGGTGCTGCGAGACCCCCGGCACATTCAGCCGCACGATCTCGATCTCTTTTTCAGCGGTTGGGTAGTCGATCCAGTAATAAACACAACGACGCTTCAAAGCGTCGTGGATCTCCCGGGTGCGGTTGGAGGTAATAACGATGATGGGTCTGTGCTCTGCCCGCAGCGTGCCGATCTCCGGGAAGATGGCCATTTTCATTTTGAGCGCCAAGCACAGGCTGGTGCTCAGACCGGTGCTCGATATATAATCGAGACTCGCCAGCAGGGCAGAAACGGATTCAACAGAGTCAATGGAAGAAGCGCTTCGTTCTATATCAGACACGATTGGTTTGATCCCCGGTTGAATGAAGCGCACACGATCCCGGTCAGGATGTGGGCTAAGGGCTAATTATTTTAGAAATCGATGCTACGAAAAAGTGATGTGGAGTAAATCGACCTTATTAATGATATTGTATCAAGGTCGCCGGGGTTGTCAAGACTAGCCCCAAGAAGGGAAAGCGCCCCAGGCAGGATTCGAACCCACAACCCTCTGATCCGAAGGCGTCGTAATCTCGGAAATAATACCCATATATGGCGGTATTCTCGTTGAAGCCACCATATATGGGGGTGGTGTGAATCCGTGAAATCCACTAATTCCACCGCTTACCAGACAATCTGCACCATATCTGCACCAGCGGTGAAGCAAGGAATGGCGACTTTGCTTCCCTGTCTACTGATCCATCATGCTAAATAAAAATATAATTATATAAGCAGGGCGCTTTTTGACACATTGAGATACTGTTAGTTTCGTTTAAAAAATATATTTTGATATTCGTCAATACCCACAAGTTTTACCTCAGTGCGCCATGTCCCGATTACACTCTACCCTGTCCGTAGCGATATAATCATTATATTTAACTTTCAAACCATTAGATTTGTCCAAATTCTTCGCTTAACCTTTAAATGGGTCGATAATCTCTTCGATGTCAAGTGTTAATTATCTGATTTCGCTTTAAATACTTTGTCTCTTTTTTCGATAGATTCAAGTTTCGATGCTGGTAACTTTTTATAGATTTCTCCTATCTTTGCTTGCTTTTCGCTACTTCCGATACGGTCCTCAACGACCTCGTTCACTAGAGAAAACAATTGCTTCGCGATTTCAGGGTTATCCCTAATATCAATTTCGCCAGGATGCACAGCTTCATTACCAATCACTCTCACGATATCCAATGCTTGTTGTATATGTATAGGTAGTCCTTTGCGCACCAGTGACGCAATGTCGCCATCAATATTTTTACCTTTTTCACCCAAAAAGACACATAGTTTTTGAATGGCTAATCGCAATAACGCCGCCGCGCTTCTTGCTGAAATTAGATATACTTTCTTGGCCTCCTGATAATCCTCAAGTATGCTGATCGGCATATTAATATGTGGTTCAGGTATACTTGGGTCGATAATTGGGTATAGAGGCCTAATATGGATAACTTCTCTGACGAGAGGTTCACCATCGGGAGCAGTTATTATCTCCCCATTCTCCACCACTACATCATCTTCATCTGCTATTGAGTAAGCCTCATATACATTTATCTCATCGCAAAGAGGGCATTTCAAAATTAACCATCTTGTCCACATTGATGAGACTGGTGTTTCGCGGTCATACAGGGTATCAACGATACGTTTTTCACAGATAGCTTTCATAAGAGTTTTTCGACCACAGTGATTACAATCCATTGGTTCTTTTGTGTAAGGCAATAGGTTCCAGTTATCATTCCTGTCAGTTGGGTGAATTTCTTTATCGAAATCATCTAATGCTTTCTGTATCTTAAATTCTGTATTTTCCCGTTGAAATTCCTTGTTTGTACGTGTCATATGGGCCACCTTCCAAGAATCTCATAGCCCAGGTTAAAAATTCCAATTCTTCAATTGAGAACTCCAGCTGTAAAGTTCTGTCCTGTTCCATTCTGATCATCCTAGTCCAACAACCAATTGTTTAGAAAAATACACACAAATATCCATATGCTCCCAGGTGTTTCTGCTCCTCAGAGACTAAATAATTTAATACATAAGGAAGTGACGGGAATAGAGGGCATAAATAATCAATATGTTAAAGGGGATCATCATTAATCACTACTAAATAAATATGTAATATCCTCAGTAAGAGGGTCTGCCAATATGTTATCCCTTAATATGCGTATTCCGGTGAAAACGATCAGTGATTCCGGGCGATGCCGATCAACCAGACCGGTCAAGCCGATCACCTGTTCCGGTGCATGGCGATCAGCCGGACAGGGGGGAGATGGCTGGATAAGCAATCATAACGCTAGTGGTCGTTGTTGTTCAAGGGGGAATGAACTTTTCGCATAGAATCTCCGTTAAGTTCGAGCCGGTAGGCATTGTGGATGAGGCGATCGAGGACCGAATCGGCGAGGGTGGGGTCGGGGATGCGGGCATGCCAATCGCTGACTGGGACCTGGGTGGCGACCAGGGTGGCGGCGCGGCCGTAGCGATCGTCGAGGATTTCGAGCAGGTCTTTGGCCTGGGAGCGGGAGAGCGGGTCACGCAGCCAGTCGTCGAAGATGAGCAAGTTGGATGCGGGCCAGGGAACGGAGCAGTTGGGGGTAGGAGCCATCGGCCTGAGCGAGTTCGAGAGATTGGAGCAGGCGGGAAGTGCGCACGTAGCGGACGTTGAATTCGGCTTCACAGGCCGCCCGGCCAAGTGCGCAAGCCAGGTAAGTTTTGCCCGCCCCGGTGGCGCCGAGGACCAGCAAATTGAGATGGCGGCGGACCCATTCCCCCTGGGCCAGTTCCAGGATCTGGGCCCGTTTGAGGCCGCGTCCGGCGGACAGGTCCAGGTCTGCGATGGTGGCCTGGAGAGGAAATTGGGCGGACTTGATGCGGCGGCGCAGCCGGTTGTTGGCTCGGCGGGTGAGCTCGATATCGACCAGCAGGCCGAGCCGTTCTTCGAAGGACAGTTCCGCATACTGGGGGTTTTGTAGCTGTTCTTCCAGCGCCTGGCGGAAAGCGGCCAGTCTGAGTTGGGATAGTTTTTCCAGTAAGGGTTGGGTGAGCATGGGAAGGCTCCTCAGTGGTAGTAGTGTTCGCCGCGAATGTTGGCGTGCGGCGGCAAGGGGCTGGTCGGTGCCGGGTTCCAGCGGGAGTTGGTCGAGCTTGTTTTTGAGAATGTTGTGTACGCCCTTGTAGGAGCAGATGCCGGCGGTGTTGGCCCGCTGGCAGGCGGCTTCCAGGCGCTCCGGGGAGTAGCGTTTGGCCAGGCCCAGGAGGCCCAGGCAGGTGCGGTAGGCCTGCTCGGGATGTCGGCGGGCGTCCAGCGCCCGGCTGATCAGTTCGCCGTCTGCTCGCCGATTTCCTGGGCCCAGCGCAGAAAGCGCTCCGGGGACCACTGGCTGTAGAACTGGTGCTCGGGCGGCATGTGGACGCGGTGGGTCGAGTAGCGCCCTTGGGCCGTGGAACGGGGATGGGAAGCCACCCGGCGGCGCTGGTAGAAGATTTCGACCGTCTTTTCGGTGGCCCGGAGGTCCACTTCCTTGCCGCTCAGGGTGTAGGGCACGCTGTAGAAGTGCTTTTCAAAGAGGACGTGGTAGTCGATGTGGACCCGGACCCGCTTCCAGAGCGCGAACTCGTAGGGCTGTGCTGGCAGGGGTGCCAGGGCCGGGCTGGTCCAGCTCTACGAACAGTTCCCGGCGCGATTGGCCCAGATGCTTCATCTCCCGCTGGTTGAGTTCGACCAGCAGTTCGGCAATCGCCTGGTTGAGCTCGGCCAGACTGAAGAAGGTCCGATCCCGCAGCCGGGCCAGGATCCAGCGCTCCACCACCTGCACGCCCACTTCGACCTTGGCCTTGTCGCGGGGTTTGCGCACCCGCGCCGGGACCACTGCCACCCCGTAGTGACGGGCGAATTCCTGGTAGGTGGGGTTCAGGTCCGGCTCATACAGGTTCGGGCTGGTCACGCCCGCCTTGAGATTGTCCGGAACCACCACTTCCGGCGCCCCACCCAGGAAGGCCAACGCCCGCACATGCGCCGCGATCCAGTTGGGCAGGCTCTGGGTCCAGTGCGCTTCGGCATAGGTGTAGTTGCTGGCACCCAGGGTCGCCACGAAAATTTGCGCTTCCCGGATTTCGCCCGTCTCCGGATCCACCACCGCCACCGTCTGCCCGGCGTAGTCGACGAACAGCTTCTCCCCGGCCTTGTGCTTCTGGCGCATGATCGGGTTGAGCTGCTTCTTCCACTCCCGGTAGTGGTGACAGAATTGGCTGTAGCCGTAGCCGTCCGGGTGCTCCTGACGGTACTCCACCCACAACAGGCTCAGGGTCACTCCTTTGCGCTTCAACTCCTTGTGGATGTACTGCCAGTCCGGCAGCGGGATCTTGCGCCGGGAAGCCCCTTTATCTGGAAACAGTCGGGCTTCCAACTGCTCCGCCGTCAGCCCTTCTGGCAGCGGCCAACTCAGCCCCGCCGCTTTGGCGTGCGTGACGTACTCACTCACCGTGCTGGTCGACACCCCGCAGCTCTGGGCAATCGCCCGGTGCGTCAGCCCGACTTCAAATTTCAAACGCAGGATTTCTTCAATTTTTCGCATGGATAAACTCGCTTGGGCCATCTCTTCCTCCTCGGTTACGTTTCGAGAAGGATGCCCGATTTGTTCGAGTTTATCCAGCCATTTCCTCCCTGTTCTCCCGGTTGCCTGATCGGCATCACCGGAATCAGTGATCGGCATGACCGGAATCAGTGATCGGCATGCAACCGGAATCGCTGATCGACATGCACCGGAATTCCT
>CAVPYB010000014.1:0-523303 GCA_963709875.1 uncultured Chloroflexia bacterium
CCTCTAAATAATCGATCTCCTTACCGTCATAGGTGCGCCAAAAGTACGTATTTGGGTATCGCTGCTGATTGTGGAGCGCCTTAATTCGTTCGCTGATGAAAAAATTCTCCCACATCCCCCCGCCGTCCAGGCGCAGTTCTAGCGGGTTGAAGTTGTTGATCAGCGCGTTGCGCACCCCGAGATCATAAAAATATATCTTCCGGTTCTTCCCCAATTCTTTGCGCAGATTGCGACTGAATGGGGGCAGATGGAATATCACGAAACCTCTTTCCAGCAGGGACACATATCGACCGATCGTGGCCCGGTCTATCCCCAAGAGTCCAGCCAGTTCATTATATGATACCTCGTTGCCGACCTGCAACGCCAGGGCTTGCAGTAACCGGTGCAGCAAATCCGGATTCTTTACCACTTGATATTCCAATATATCTTTGTATAAGTAGCTTTTAGCGATCTCCGAAACAAGCGCAGCTGGTTGGTCGCCAAGAGTTACAGCCGGGTACAGTCCATAGCGGAGATAATGCTCCAGCGAGCGTTTAAGCTCGAGAGGGGTAGTCTGGGTGAGCAGTTCCCCTACTGAGAGCGGGTAGAGGTAGAATTCGATTTTCCGACCGGTCAGCGGCTCGCTGATGTCATTGGATAGGTCGAATGATGAGGAGCCGGTTGCAATCACCTGAATATCTGGAAAGTTATCCACCATCAGCTTGAGAGTCAGCCCAATGTTCTTCACTCGTTGAGCTTCATCGATCAGGATCAGCTTGTTATTTCCCGTCAGCAGACGGAGTTCTGTGGAGGTTCGCTCGCTGAGCGCCAGGCGGATGTCCGGTTCGTCGCAGTTCAGATACAGGCTGCCAGCGGCGTGATGCTCCTGGATGGCTCGAATCAGGGTGGTCTTGCCCACCTGGCGCGCGCCGTATATGACGATCACTTTGCCCTGAAATAATGATTTTTCGACCGAGCCATGTATTGAACGTGGGATCATATTCGCCCCATTCTCATTAATTGAACGAATTCACTCGCTTATTTTATCATAAATTAGGCGACTTGAATCTCTGGAGTATTTAGCATTTCAACGGATAGGTTAATGCCTTTTGAACACGGATCGTACGGACAGATACGGATTTAATAATATCGCTTGTTCTACATCTGACCCAATCCGCCCTTTCTGTGTTACGAACACCCCTCTCCCCTTTCCCTTCTCCCCCAACCTCACATCATCCCCGCCACCAGCCCGCCCAGGCGCTGGATGGCGCGCTCGATCGGCCACGACCAGTCGGCTGCGTTCAGGCGGATGAAATCCCGGTATTGGTTGGTCGGAGAGAACACGTAGCCAGGCGTCAGGGTGATGCCCTCGCTCAGTGCCTGCTTGTACAGCTCCAGCGAATCGACCCCCTCCGGAAGCTGCACCCACAGCACGAATCCACCCGTAGGGCGTGTCAGGCGCGTCCCGTCGGGGAAGTGGCTCATCACAGCCTGCGACATCAGCGCCACGTTGCGATCGTACTCGCGACGGATGCGCCGCAGGTGGTGGTCGTAGCCGCCGTTCTCCAGGAAGCGCGCCACCACCATCTGCGGCAGCGTGGCGGTCGAGGCGCTGTTGGTGAACTTCAGCCATTCCACGGTCGCCTTGAACCTGCCGGGCGCCACCCACCCCACCCGCAGCGCAGGGCTGATGTCCTTGGAGAAAGAAGAGCACAGCATGACCAGCCCTTTGCTGTCGAAAGCTTTGGCGACCAGCGGGCGCCGGTCGGAGAAGTACAGCTCGCCCGAGACGTCGTTCTCGATCAGCGGCACCTCGTGCCGGCTCAGCAGCTCGACCAGCTCGCGCTTCTTCTCGTCCGGGATGCAGCTCCCCAGCGGGTTGTTGAAGTTGGAGATCACCAGCACAGCCCGCACAGGGTTGGTCTCCAGCGCCAGCCGCAGCGCCTCCAGGCTGATGCCCTCGCGCGGGTGGGTGGGGATCTCCAGAGCTTGCAGGCGGTGTACCTCCAGGCTCTGCAGCGTGCCGAAGTACATCGGCGATTCGATTGCCACGATATCGCCCGGCTGGCAGACCGCGTGCAGGCACAGGTCGATCGCTTCGACTCCCCCGGAGGTGATCACGATCTCGTTCGGCGAGAGGTCGCAGCCCGCTGCCACCGCCCGCTGGGCGATCTGCACGCGCAGCTCCTCCAACCCGGGCGGCAGCATGTATTGGTGGCTGGGCTGCCCGGCCTGGCGCGCCAGGGAGGCAGTCAGGCGGTTGAGTTTATCGACCGGCATCAGGTTGATGTTCGGCATGGCAGCGCCAAGCTGCACCAGCTCCGGGTTGAGCGTGTCGCGCAGCACCATCATGATCAGCTCGCGCAGCCCGACCCGGCACGGGTCTGGGCTGGGTGAGGAGATCTCCGGCTCGGGCAGGCGCTCCGGCAGATGGGCGCGCACGTAGTAGCCGGACTGCGGGCGCGCTTCGATCAGTCCTCGGTTCTCCAGCAGCAGGTAGGCGTTCAGCACCGTGCTGATGCTGACCCCTTGCTGGCGGCTCAGCTCGCGCACGGAGGGGATGCGCTCGCCGGGGGGGTAGGTGCCGCTCTCGATCAAGGCCGCCATCCGGACGGCGACCTGTTCGTACAGCAAGCGCTTACTGGTGGGGTGAGTGGGAGTGTTTTCCATCGATCGGTACAGTTATTTTTAGGATTAACCGGTACAGTTGATTTTATCACAAACTGTTATGGTTACAATTCGTGTTTTCTGCATCTGTACTTTTATATCCATTTCTGGCACAATACAGTTGGTTCGATAGAGACACAAATGGAGGTATATCATGGTTCTGAAATCATTCGACCAACCGACAGTACTCAAAACCCACGAGTTAGGGGTATACAACCCCAGCCTGTACACTCCGAACACCGAGATTGTATGTGAGACCGGTATGCTGTGGGTCACCCGCAGCGGCGACCTGGAAGATCACGTACTCATGCCGGGCGAGCGCCTGCTGATCAACCAGGGCGGCAAGGTCATCGTCGAGGCGATGCGCGAATCGCAGCTGCGTATCACCTCCCCGGAAAACCATAACTAACCCTACAACCGGCCAGACGATAGGGTCCTGTCCACGGGATACGTCCCCGACCGGGACCCTATGCGCCTGGTGATCGATTCCTAACAGAATCATAAGCTTTACCCCCGAAACCGGGGATTTTTGTTTTAATTATCCAGGATGTCATTTCGAGTACCTCCACAACGCTTGGCGCATTTCAATCCGAAATGGCATTCTCGTCATTGCGAAGCGGCGCAGACTGCCGCTGAAGCAATCTCAGGTAAAGTCCAGAGTTTGCTTCGCCCAGCAAAGAGCGCTGGTCTCGCAAAGACGGTTCGCCGAGATATCATTTCGAGAAGCGAAGCCAGCGGACGAAAGGAGATCAGTCATGAATAGGAGAAACGGCTCAAATAGTAAGCTGATGTGGACCGTTCTGCCGCTTGCCGCGCTGCTGTTCGCCTGCCAGCTATTTTCGCCAGACGGCACGCCGGTGCCTCCAGTCGAGCAGGCACCCGAGGCGAGCGCCACTCCGCTCAGCCCGGTTGAGAGCCCCACTCCCGAGCTGCAGGACGACCCAGGCGTGGTCCCGCCGGAAATGGCGCGGGTCCTGGAATCTCTTGACGCCTATCCCTGCCCGGACAGCGACTTTACCTGCGTGAACGTGACCGTCCCGCTGGACCATACAAACCGTCGCAACAGGAGCAGCATCGAGGTGGTGTTTGGTGTACTGCCTGCCAGGGGCGAGCGTTTCGGTATGTTCGTGATTGCCAGCGGCGGGCCAGGTGCCTCGGGCTTGCTGAGCGCCAATTCTTACGTGACCTACTACGATGATCGCATCAGCGAGCATTTCGATATCGTCTTCTTCGACCAGCGCGGCGTGGGCTTATCGGGCGGCTTGCAGTGCCCGGATGCAGCCGCGGCGTTCTACCGCTCTGATTGGGATGCCAGCACGCCCGCCAGTGAGGAGCTGCTGCTGGACAGCGCGCAGACCTTCGCTGAGGCCTGCGTGCAGGAGATGGGCAATCCGGAGCTCCTGTCTTACATGGACACCCAGCAGGCGATCCAGGACCTAGAGATGTTCCGCCAGCTGACCGGCGAGGAGCAGTTCTGGCTGTATGGCGAGAGCTACGGCACCCAGCTCGCCCAGGCATACGCCGCAGCGTACCCTGAGAATCTGGCGGGATTGATCCTGGATGGCACAGTCGACCTAACCCTCTCGGGGATCGAATACCTGGAGGGGCAGGCGCGTGCTTTCAACCAGGTGCTGGAGGAAACCCTGCAGGCCTGCAACCAGGATGAAGCCTGCGCTGAAGCGATGGGCGAGGATGCTTTGGCGGTGTATGACCGTCTGGCCGCGCAATTGAAAGGCTCTCCACAGGCATTCGATTTCCCATTGCCCTCGGGCGGGCTTGCCAGGCGCGCGATGAGCTTCTCGGACCTGGAGACGGCCGCGGCATCCTATATGTATTCCGAGACGGCGCGCATGATCTTCCTGCGTGCCCTGGCGGCTTATGCCTGGGATGGCAATCTGGTACCCCTGGCACGTACGCTCTACGATGCCCTGGTGTTGGATCCGGAGACAGAACGCCCGATCGACGACCCATCTTTTTCGGATGCGGTTTATTTCGCGGTGGAGTGCCAGGATTACGCTTATTTCAGCGGGACAGAAGAGGAGCGCGCCCTGGCTTACCTGCGGGCGGGCGACGGGCTGGATGAGAGCCTGACACGCTTTGCCTCGATCTTCTACAGCGACCTGCCGTGCGTGTTCTGGCCCAATGCCCAGCGTGACCTGGCGCGGCCGGAGCCGCTGGCAGCCGAGGGACTGCCGGTGCTGGTGCTCAATGCCACCAGCGACCCTGCCACGCCCTACTCCAACGCACTCTCGGTACATTCCCGCCTGGCGGAGGGCTACCTGGTGACGATGACCGGCGGCCCGCACGTCATCTATGCCTGGGGGCACCCCTGTGTGGATGACCTGGTGACGGCATACCTGCTGGACGGTCAGCTGCCACCTCAGACGCATACAGAATGCGAGGGGGTCGTGACAGAGTGGTACGTCCCCCTGGCGCCGAGCAGTGCTGCCGATTTTGAAACCCCGCTCCAGGCGCTGGCTTCGGTGGACGACGAGATCTTTTTCCTGCCTGAATACTATTACTGGGACTTCGAGACACCCACCTCGGTCGGCTGCCCACGTGGAGGCAGGCTGACTTTCGAAGCGGTGGAGCAGGGTGAAGCCTTGAGCCTGGCTGAATGCGCATTCTCGGATGGGTTCGTGATGACCGGCGACGGCTCGTATAATTATGAGGATGGATTGTTCACCCTGGATGTGATCGTCAGCGGTCTGGCGCAGGGCAGCCTCGCCTATACACGAGACGCAGACTGGAACCAGCACGTCCGCGGCGTATATGACGGGCAAACGGTCGAACTGTCACAGTAGCTCACCTAAGTAGATCACTGCCAGCAAATCAAGCGTTATGGGGAGCGCCTTCCTGACCGCAACCGTACAGATCACTGAGACGACGGTCAATACGGCGACCTGGATGGCTTATAATCCCGGTCCCGTGGACGAGGCCAGCGCCAAGGCTTCGGCGAAGGTGGTCGTTCCTATGTCAGGATTCGACCTGTACCTACCCTACATTCGGAAATAGCTAAGAGTAACTGCCGGCTTCAGGACTATAATACCTAAACACGAGGCAAATCTCACTCCCTTTTGGGTTGGAGAGAGGCAGGCTGCCAATATCGGTCCATTCCACCTGCGCTGGCTCCCACCTGGGTCAGGCGCTGTCAGCCCCCAGGAGCGGTCCGCAGAGCATTATATAAAACCGCCTGGCGTGAAGACCAGGTCGCGTTCGAGAAAGGAATATAAGTTGGAACAGGATAAATCGTCGAGGCAGCAGAAACAAGCCGAGCAGTTGCAGTCTGAGCAAGAGCAGGAGCAGCAACGCGTGAGGCGGCAGCAAGAACAGCAGCAGTTGGAGCAAGAGCAGGAGCAGAAACGTATTTTGCGGCAGAAAGAACAGCAGCAATTGGAACGAGAGCAGGAACAGAAACGATTGCAGCGGCAGGAGGAGCAGCAGAAACTGGGGCTGCAGCAGAAGGAGCAGCAGCGGTTGGAGCAGAATAAGCAGAAGCAGCACCAGGTGGAGCAAGAACAGGAACAGACACGCATTATGCGACAGAAAGAGCAGCAAGAGCTGGAGCTAGAACAGGAAGAGAAGCGAAAAAAGCGCCAGCAGGAACAGCAGCAGCTGGAGCAGCAAAAGCGGAAAGGGCATGGATCATAGCCCCGAGCTGATGCTTACAGCCGGGCGGCGCATGCGTTTCTCCTGAGTCAGTGTCGCCCTGAACCATCTGATGGATGGCTGGGCATCGCCACCCTGCGACCGCCGCGCGGCGTGCTCACTTACCCGCTGTATCTGTCAATCGAGAGCCTGGCAGCCCTGGCAGGCTGGCTGGGGATGGCAGGGCTTGAGGCGCAGATCCGGTCGAAAGCATACCGGATGCCGGTCACTGACATGGACTGACCATCCTTGCAGGAATGATAAGCTCTCCATGCTGGCTAGAAAATATAATGTAATAAAACCTGGATGCGGCTTCATAGCCTCTGGCATTACCTGAATCCAGTCCAATTGATATGAAAATATGCTGTTAGTTCAAGCGCGGGGGTGTTTGGCGATAGCTCGAAAAAAATACTGTTCCTGATAATGATCCTGGTGGCTTCATTGCTGCTGGTCAAAACAGCGCACGCCATCAACGATATTACCATCGATGCCGCTCTGGGGGATTGGAGCGACGAGGTGGGGTTCTATCTCGATCCTTACGCGGATTCCACTCCCACCCGGACAGATATTACCCAGTATGGTCTGGCTGTGGTGGATAATGGCTCTAACCCTGAGTCTCTGGCTCTGATGATGGTGACGGATGATTATATGGATACCGGTAACCAAACTGGCGACAGCCATCAAATGGTCTTCTATGTTGGGCCATATGAGATCGTTGTACAGATCCAGGTGGGTTGCGATGCCGTGAATTGGGTGTCCGTCAACGGCCCAATGGAAACGAACTACACTGCAGTTGCTGCTGCCCCGATTTCACCTCCGGTTTATGCCCCACCCCCGAAGAACGACTCTACGCCTGATTGCGCCATGGAGATTGAGTTCCCCATCTCATCTCTCCCCCTCCTCGACACAGATTCGGATGGCGAGCTGCTGGATGAGAGTTTCGAAACTTATTTCTTTACACGCCAGTCCGGCGGGGTAGGGAATGATAATGATGCAGGGGGAAGTGGGCTCTTGCCATCTGCTGTTACCCTGAAGACGTTCAGCGTCAGTGCGAACGCCGGGACATATAGCGCCTATACTGTTATGCTCGGCATTGGATTGGCATTTGCAGCCTTATTTTTTGCCCGCCACCCTTATCTTGCTCGCCGTGGTTGGATCTAACTTAAAAGGATCATTGCCGGTAATCTCATCTGCAGACGAATTGAGCACTCATATCGAAAATGGAAGATTGGGGCGGCTTCTAACTAGATGTTCAGGAGTTAAGCAACATACCCTCTGGCTTAAAATAACAAAATAGGACATAATAGATCGAATATTTCCTCCGGCTGGCGAGGCAGAGTAATAGCTCACGCCAGCCGGATGCGTTCATCAGAAAGGATAGATCTATGGTCGAAAAAAGCCTTCAAGAACTGGACTTCCCGAAGCTGATCCGCCGCCGCTACACCCCCTCGCCAGCCGCCTGGGAAGATCAAATTCTCTATTTCATGATGCTGGACCGTTTCTCGGACGGCAGCGAGCAGGGCTGCCTCGGTAATGACGGTGAGCCAGTCTCCGGCGGCAGCACCCCGCTCTTCCAGCCGGGCGACGAGGGCAATGCCGTGCGGGACGAAGCCAACGCCGCCCGCTGGCGGGATGCCGGCGGGCGTTGGGTGGGAGGGACGCTGAAAGGTCTGACCAGTAAGATCGGCTATTTGCAGCGCCTGGGTGTTACCGCACTGTGGGTCAGCCCGGTCTTCCGGCAGGTGCCCTTCCACGAGTCTTACCACGGTTACGGCATCCAGAATTTCCTGGACGTCGACCCGCACTTCGGTACACGCCGCGACCTGCGTCGCATGGTGCGCACCGCCCACCGCCATGGCATCTATGTCATCCTGGATATCATCCTCAATCACAGCGGTGACGTCTTCGCCTATCACCCCGACCGCCACTGGACGCAGGACCCGGGTAGCGGGGAGTGGTATCTCGACCCGCGCTGGGATGGAGGTGATTACACGGTGGCCGGCTTCCGCGATGCCAGCGGGCAGCCAGACCTGCCCTTCGCCCCACACGATCCGGCGGACGAGCACCGGGCATGGCCGCGCGGTGCGGTCTGGCCGGCAGAGTTCCAAGATCCAAAGACGTTTACAGCCAAAGGGCGCATCAGCAATTGGGATCACGACCCCGAGTTCATGGAAGGCGACTTCTACGATTTGAAGGACATCTACCTGGGTGGTGGTCCGGTGGAGGGGTACCGCCCGTCGCGTGCCTTATGGGACCTGTGCCAGGTGTATAAATACTGGATCGCTTACGCCGATGTGGATGGGTTCCGGGTTGACACTGTCAAGCACATGGACCCCGGCGCGACGCGATTATTCACCTCGGTGATCCACGAGTTTGCCCAGCGCATTGGCAAGGAGAACTTCTACCTGATCGGCGAGATCACCGGCGGGCGCTCGCGCGCCTTCACCACGCTGGAGACCACCGGATTGGACGCTGCCCTGGGCATCGATGACATCCCCGACCGGCTGGAATACCTGGTCAAAGGCTATCGCAATCCGGTGGAATATTTCGATCTCTTCCGCAACTCGCTGCTGGTGCAGAAGGAATCGCATATCTGGTTCCGCAACAAGGTGGTCACCTTGTTCGACGACCACGACCAGGTGCGCAAGGGCGGCTATAAGGCCCGCTTCTGTGCCGGGGATGCCGACAACCGGAAGCAGCTGCTGAATGTCCTGGCGCTCAACGCCACCACACTGGGCATCCCCTGCATCTACTACGGCAGCGAGCAGGGCTTCGACGGGCAGGGTGATAACGACCGCTATATCCGGGAGGCGATGTTCGGCGGCGAGTTCGGCGCTTTCCGCAGCCGAGGGCGGCACTTCTTCGATGAGGGCAACCCGATCTATCGGGAGCTGGCCAAAATCCTGGCTTTGCGGAGAGAGAAGATCGCCTTGCGCCGCGGCCGCCAATACCTGTGTAAAATTTCCGGCGATGGGGGCGACTTTGGCTACCCAGCGGTGCTCGGCGGACGTATGCGCTCCCTCGTGCCCTGGCTGCGACTTTTCGACGACCAACAGATCCTGCTGGCGTTAAACACCGACCCGGACCAGCCGCGCAGCGCCTGGGTCAGCCTGGATGCCGGGCAGCATGAAGAAGGAGCACCTATCACCTGCCTGTACTCCAGCGAGGCGGCACAGGTCGGGCAGGCTCTTGCGGTGGAGTCTGCCGGCGAGCGCAAGGTGGTCAGTTTGAGCGTACCGGCAGCCGGTTTTGTCATTTACGAGCTGGATCGAGCCCCGGTCTAGCTTGATCACCACCATGGCATCCCCATAGAAGTCAGGCCTGGAGTTTTTCCCAGGCCTGTTTTATATTACGGCAGGGATAACTAGTGTATAGGTATTGTACAATTATTAACCGAATACTAATCTAAATACCTTGACAATATCTACTTTGTGAGTATAATATCTTCAACATAACTTGTACATCCAATCAAGGAGAAAGGAACTCAAAATGAACAAAACAACCTCTCGTGTCGTGATCGTCTTCGCCCTGGTAGCCCTTCTGGCTGGCGCATTCGCCTTCGCTGTCCCGCAGGCTAAGGCAGCGGATGGAACCTTCAATATCTCCGTATACCATGGCATCAACGGCCGCTCGCTCGGTCTCAACAAGGAACTCCCGGTCGTCGCCACAGTTTACAAAGACGGTGCATGGCTGGCAGCCATCCCCCTGGAGTTCAAGGACCGCTTCACGGCTGACCTGCCCGCCGGCACCTACGAGATCATGGTGGAAGCAGTCGGCGTAGGCCCGATCCCCAGCATGAGCCTTGGCCCGATCGAGATCCCCGCTGACGTCGATGTACGCATCCAGGCCCAGCTCGGCGCAGGCAAGACCCCGATCCTGAACGCCCGCGTGAAATAAGCTGCACAAAACCTCTTTGCTGCAGACGCCCCGGTGATCTTTGCCGGGGTGTTTGTTTTTTTACTATCCAGGCATCAGCCAGTCAGAGGGGGTAGTGGGCGGTGTTATAATTTTCCCTCAATGCCAATTAAACTGAGGATCGCCAATCCGGCAATGATAACCGCTTGCTCTTCAACCTCCGGATGTGGGTCAATTTGCTGCTATGCCTGCGAAGTATAGGATCGCCTTCATAGCCTCCGAGTGCGTGCCCTTCGTCAAGACCGGCGGGTTGGGCGACGTGGTCGGTGCATTGCCCAAGGTGCTGCAGCAGATGGGGCACGAGGTGATCGTCATCCTGCCCAAGTACGCCGCCGTCGATTTCCTGAGCTTCGAGCTGCGCCCCTTCCTCAGCTCGCTGGGGGTGTGGATGGGCGAGGGTCAGGAGTGGGCTGCTGTTTATACCACCGAGATCACCGGCGTCCCGACCTATTTCATCGAGTCGGTCAAATACTTCGAGCGCTACGGTTTGTACCACGACGCGGATTTCAACGACTATCAAGACAACGCCCGCCGCTTCGGGTTCTTCTCCCGCGCCGCGCTGCAGTTGTGCCAGGATATGGGCTTCGCACCGCATGTCATCCACGTCCACGACTGGCAGACCGCTCCGGCAGCTGCCTACCTGAAGATCTGGCACTGGGACGATCCACTGCTGGGTAAAGCCGCCAGCCTGCTCACCATCCACAACATCGCCTACCAGGGTGTGTACAATTCAGCGGAATACGCCTACCTGGGTTTCCAGGCGGCAAATTTCACCACCGATGTCTTCGAAGACCACGGGCGGGTCAACTTGCTGAAGGGCGGCATCTATTACGCTGACATGGTCAACACGGTCAGCCCCACGTATGCCATCGAGACGCGTATGCCGGAGTATGCCCACGGTCTGGCACCCTACCTGAATAACAAGGGGCAGAACTATACCGGCATCCTCAACGGGGCGGATTACGACGACTGGGACCCGGCAAGCGACCCGCTCATCCCGGCGAACTATTCATCCGAAGACATGTCCGGCAAAGCGCTTTGCAAAGCCAGGCTTCAGGAACGCTTCTGGCTGGAGGTCGACCCCAGCATCCCGCTGATTGGGGTGGTCAGCCGCTTTGCATCGCAGAAAGGGCTGGAGCTGCTGGCAGGCTCCATCGAGAACATCGTCCGGGATATGCGCGTGCAGTTCATGATCCTGGGTTCGGGCGATAAGGGGCTGGAATGGTATTTCGGGCAGCTACCTGGGCGCTATGAGGGTCGCATCGGCAGCTATATCGGCTACCACAACGAGATCGCTCACTGGATCGAGGCCGGGGCGGATTTCTTCCTGATGCCCTCCATCTACGAGCCCTGCGGGCTGAACCAGATGTACTCGCTGAAATACGGCACGCTGCCCATCGTGCGCGCTACCGGCGGGCTGGATGATACCGTGCGGCAGTATGATGAGCGCAGCGGGAAGGGCACCGGTTTCAAATTCTGGGATGCGCACCCCAATGCGCTCTACTATACCGTAGGCTGGGCGGTGAGCACTTTTTACGACCGTCCCCGGCATATCCAGAAGATGGTCAAGACGGCCATGGCGCAGGAATACTCCTGGGAGAAGAGCGCCCGGCAATACGTCAAGGCTTACCGCCAGGCAATAGCCAACAAGGCTGCACTGTAAGACCCAGCTTCACATCCAGCCTCTCCGCCTGATCCACACAAGCATACCTGCCGGGAGCAGGACGATCACGAGTAGTGTGATGACGAAAGATGGCAGGTTGGTCCACTGGTCGGTCTGCGCGATCGGGTAGAAGTAGTTCATTCCAAAGAAGCCAACCACAAACGAGATCGGCATGAACAACGTTGTGATGACGGTAAGCGTCTTCATGATATCGTTCATGCGGTTGTTCACCACTGACAGATAAGTGTCCAGCGCGCCGCTGATCAGATCGCGCAGACTTTCGGTTAGGTCGTGCAGCCGCACCAGATGGTCGTAAATATCCCTGAAGTACACCCGCGTTCTGGTATCGATCACTGCATAGTCATCGCGTGCCAGCCGGTTGAGCACCTCGCGCTGGGGACCGAGGCTGCGCCGCATTTGCAGTACGGCGCGCTTGAGGGTGAAGATGCGTTCTAGCACCTCGGGCCCAGGGCTGTCGAAAATTTCGTCTTCGATCTTGTCGATCTCATTGTCGATCGCTTCCACAACTGGCATATACTGGGCTACCACCTCGTCGATGATGCGGTACAGCAGGTGGTCCACCCCATTCCCGATGTGGCGGTCACCCCGCTCGCAGGCCGTCCATACCCGCTGGATGGCTGTGATGGGTTGGTCGTGATGGGTTACGAGATAATTCTTGCCGATGAAGACATCCAGTTCTTGAGGCTCCACCAGGGTATCTTGCTTATCGTTGAAGTACATGGCGCTCAGTACGATATACAGATAATCATCCCAGTCGTCCACTTTAGGGACGTGGGTTTCCTCAAGAGCGTCATCCACTGCCAGCGGGTGGAAGCCAAACACCCCGGTCAGGATTTGCTCATCCGATTCGGCTGGTGTGGCTTCAAAATCCACCCACAATACTCCCTGGGAATCCTGCAGGGCGGCTGCCAGCTCATCCTGGGTCAGATCGGTTTGGGTGTTTCCAACGTTGTTGAAATAGAGGGAGCGGATCATCGCTGTTCTCCAAGAAATAATGAATTCGGTGTACGGTCTGCGCGCGACCGTACACCGAATTGTATGCTATTCCTTGGGGAAATATCAAGTCTATTTTTGTTAGCTGGTTATGCCGCTGTTATTGAACCTGCAGCGTAGTCCTCTCCTGTTCAGGCGAGGCTGGTTCTACCTGGTCCTCGTGCACCATATAGACATCGATGCCTCGGTCTGCCAGCGCCGCGCTCCGGCACAGTGCCAGGGTCAGGAACATTCCCACGGATAAAATAACAACCAACCCGATCCATACCATGCTCATCACGATCACCTCACCCCTTCCTGTCAGGCAGGTCAGACTGCCTGCCGGAGACAACAGCGATAAACCAACCAACGAACGGCTTTTAACAGCCGTCCGTCTTACTATAGAGGATTTGATATTCAATGTCAAGTGAAACGGTATACAATAATGCAAGCCAGATTGCCTCAACCTCTGTTCCGTATCGGCACAAGATTCTTTCTCGCCCGGTGTCATCAACTGAGGATATACTTAACTACGGAGGTACTTAAAAGGTTCACGGGCACTACCAGATGCCGGCTGACTATGATCCCACATCTCACTACTCTCCAATCTCTTCTCTCTCTATTCTCTACTCTCAGCTCTCCCTGTATCGAAAGGCGGCATCGCCCGTAAGGCATACTTGCCCATCCTGGCCTCCTGGGAGGGCGTCGAGCTGCTCTTCTGCAGCCGCAGTATACGCACGGTTGAGGACCTGCAGGCAAAGTACCGGGTAGATCGGGGTACTACCCGCCTGGATGAGCTGTTGGACTGGCAGCCGCAGGCTGCCTTCGTGCTGGCTCCTACCCCGGACCACTACCCTATCGCCAGCCGCCTGATGGAAGCCGGATGCGATGTGTTCCTGGAGAAGCCGGCCGCCTCGACCAGTCAGGAGACGCGCCTGCTCGTCGAGCAGGCCGATGCGACTGGGGTGTTCCTGATGGTGGGCTTCAACCGCCGCTACGCGCCGCTGCACCGTCTGGCGCGTGAGCTGTGGGCGGGGCGTAAGGTGGAGATGGCCCAGTTCGAGAAGCACCGCTCCAAAGGCTTCCATCCGGACCTGTCCATCCACTATACCGAAGAGATGATCCATATCATCGACCTGCTGTGCTTCTATTGCGGGGAAGCGAGCGCGCTGGCGACCCTGCACCAGCAGGCTCATCAACGACAAACGCAGAAGCTTGTCTGGGCAGCCAGCACCGCCGCGCTGCAGGGTGGCGGCTTTGCCACTGTGCAGGCGCGCATGGGTGCCGGGCACTGGATGGAGCGCTATGCTTTGCATGGTGAGGGTGTTTCTATGTACGTGGACGCATTTTCACGCGTTGAGTTTGCGAGCGGTGGCGAGCAGCGTGTCTGGGAGGAGAGCTACCCCTCCTGGCGCTCGACCCTGGAAGGGCGCGGCTTCTACGGTCAGATCGAACACTTCTTCGAATGCATCCAGACCCGCCAGCCGCCGCGCACCAGCGGCTGGGAAGCGCTCAAGACCCAGCAGCTCAGCGAGGCGATGGTGGCTAGGGCATAGACCTGTTGTAGAGGCACGGCAAGTTATAAAAGCATGCCAGCGTTCAGTTCATTGCCGTGCCCTAATCCCTTTCCGCGATAATTTCCCCATAACCTATCAGAATTGTAAAGTAAAAATAGAGCTTTCTTAACCTGGACTGCATAGACGGAGGGCATAAAATTTGCTACACTCATACTTACCCGTTAGACTGAGAGCAACTCCACAAATACAATCCATCATCTGCGCTCTCTTGAAGACACAATTTGTCGGTATGCGAATTGGCTGGGTCGGATAAAGGAGCAAATGATGAACAGGCCAATCGAGTATTGTCCGAACTGCAAAGCCAGACAGAGGATGGACTTATCTCTTGGCATGATGCCATTCCATAGCAAGGATGGAATAAAAGAGATCTTTCTATACCACTATCATTGTTCCGTGTGCAATTCATACGTGCGCAGCACGTCCATGGACCACGTGGAGTTCATCCCACCGGATGGGTATGTGGAGCACTCCACTCCACTACGCGGCTAAGAACTCAGCGCCAGTTTTATTTCGTCAAAAGAGAACGTAGAATTCGGCGTAGTAACGCATCGCGTTGGCTGCCATGCGCTCTAACAGCCAGTCGTGCAGCCAGGCGCGCTTGCGCTCCAGAGACCAGTCTGCTTCCAACACTTCCAGCGGGATATTGATGTTCAGCGCCCGGTATCCGGGATGGGTGTCACGTCGGGCATTACTGTGCTATCTCGCATCGGCAAACCTATTTTACCGCTGAGAGCGCAGAGTCCGCAGAGGTATCAAAAAATACTCCGCGTTCTCCGCGTACTATGCGGTGAATATCAGTCTTGGGTTAAGCAGGGACGATTTCTGGCAGGCGCTCCATACCGGATTGGCGCGCCAGCCCATCCATCATCGATCGCAGCTCGCGCACCTGGTCTTCGTCATGCTGTGGCGGCCGGTAGGCATCCAGCAGTGCCTGGACGCGCTCGCGAGCGCGCCTGAAGGTATCCTTGCTGCCGGCTTCCTGCCAGCCGCGCAGTGACTTGCGGTCGATGACTGCCGAAGGCAGGTGCTGCTCTTTGGGGAATAGCCGCCGGGTCGCCTGCTGCTTGAGGAAATCGGCTTTGAAGTTGATCCCGGCGAACAGCTCGGTCGCCAGCGTATCGGTCTGCACCTGCACGCCGGAGAGCAGGCGCTGCGCCATGGCGATCGCCTCGGCGTCGATGACCAGCTTCTCGGCGCTCTGGCAGGCCAGGAAATCCAGCATGCCCGCCCCGGAGATCATGTTAATGCCCGCCAGCGCCCCCACCAATGCGCTCATGCCGCTGTCCAGCCCGGCCTGGGCGTCGACCAGCTTGGCATCGCTGGCTGCCAGGTAGGTGTGCGTGGGCAGGTCGAGCGATTTCCCCACCTGGGCGTAGGCAGCGTCGATCATTGCCGTCTCGATCGCCCCATATGGCGTGGTGCCCTGGCGCATGTCGAAGATAGCCGGCGCCCCGCCCCACACGATGGGTGCGCCCGGCCCAGCGAGCTGGTGGATGGTGATGCCGCTCAGGCACTCGGCAGCGTGCTGCACAACCGAGCCCAGCAGGGTAACCGGAGCACCGGCGCCCGCCAAGGGCATGGAGACCATCTGTGCCGGGACGCCCGCGCGTGCCAGGTCGATCAGGTTCTGAGCGCCGAAATGGCTCCAGATCAGCGGCGGGGTTGGGCAGACATCGAACACCGCGCGCGGCTTCTCCCTCAGCGCCTGCTTGCCGCCGGAGAAGATCGCCAGCATATCGTACATCGTCTGACCGGTGAGGGTCGAGAAAGCGCCGGTGACCACCGGTTTGGAAGAGTACAGCAGCACCAGGTACAGCCGGTACAGGTCGCCGATCTCCTTGGGGATCTCGCTGCACACTACCGCCGTGGATTGGGCATCATACTGCGGCAGCATCTCGGCGGTTTGGATCAGGCGCACCAGATCGGGTGTGCGTGCCGGGCGGTGTTCCAGCGTGTCTGGGTCGAGGATGTTCACCCCCGACGAGCCCGGGTCGAAGTGTACGGCATTCCCGCCATAGCGCACCACAGCCTCTCCCGCCAGGTTGTGTAGGTGAAATTCCCGGGGGACGCTGTCCAGCGCGTGGCGCACAACAGCTTCCGGGATGTGGGCGATCTGGTTGGCTTCATCCACACGTGCGCCGGCAGCGACCAGCATCTGGCGTGCCTCCTGCGACTGCACTTTAATGCCAGGGTCTATCATCAGCGCATAGGCTTCGTCCAGCACGCGCTGGACAAGATCATCAGATAGTAAACGAATTCCAGGCTGCATATCGTTGTAATCCTTTATGAGAGATATCACCGCTGAGAGTGCAGAGTTCGCTGAGTAAATAAAATAACTTTGCGACCTCTGCGTACTCAGCGGTGAATTGGGTTCACAGCCGCCGAAGCGTGATCAGCCTTCCAGGGAGGCGATGATGCGCTCGAACTCGGTCGAGATCTTGGGGTCGAGCGGGTCGGGCTGGTGGGTCGCCAGGATCTGCTGAGCCTTGGCGCGCGCCCAATCCAGCGCCCCATCCCCTTGTTCTTCCCAGGCTTCGTACGGGCGGCGGTCCATGAACTGCGGCATCCACAGGCTGCGCATGTGTTTGCGGGTGTGCTTTTCCTTGAGGAAATTGCCGCCTGGGCCGACGAAGTTGATCACCTCCAGCGCCAGGGTCTCGTCATCCACCAGGATGCCTTGCATCATATTGCGCACCAGGTCGAAGATCTCGCAGTCCATCAGCATCTGCTCGTAGGACCAGATGCGGCTGCCGTGCAGCATGCCCACCCCCAGCAGCATGTCGGACATGACGATGCAGGCCATGAAGGTGGACAGGCTGTTATCGATGCCCGCCTGCCAGTTGGGCGTCTTGGCACCGGTAGCGAAGGAGCCCATCGAGAGCGGGATATTGTAATAATCTGAGAGCACGTTGGTCGCCGCGCCGAACAGGAAGTCCTCCGGCCCTCCGCCGGTATAGGCCCCGGTGCGCAGGTCGGAGGCGGTCTGGGCGGCGGCGTAGAAAACCGGCGCGCCGGGTGAGGCGAGCTGGATCAACGCGGTGGCGCTGACCACTTCGGCGTTGCCGACCGCCAGCGTGCCCGCCAGCGTCGCCGGACCGGTGGTCAGGCAGGAAGACATGGTCATGAAACCCACCGGCAGCCCGGCTTCGGCGGCAACCAGGGCAGCTTCGACGCTGCCGCCGTCCTGGCCCAGCGGCGGCGCGGTGCACTGCATGATCGAGAGCACCGGGCGCTGGCGCAGCGCCTCGCGCCCCCCGGCGACCAGGGCCGCCATCTCGACCGCCGCGTGCGCCTCCTCCTCGGAATAGATGCTCTCGGTCTGCACGTGCTTGGTGGAGTTCTCCCAGATGGCTTGCAGCTCGTGCAGGCCGCGCGTCTCCGGCGGGCGGTCCTGGGCCGAGAGCGCCACCCAATGGAAGCCGACCTCTTCGGTATAATCCGCCACGCGGGCGATCTCGACCACATCCTGCAAGCCGGAGCGGCGCTTCTCGCCGCTGTGCAGGTCGATCACTTCCACCCCGCAGCCGTCCGTGCCCACGAAAACGTGGTTTCCGTCCAGGGGCAGGTCCTGGGAGGCATCCCGGGCGGCCAGTGTGTACGCCGGCGGGGCCTGCTTGAGCGCCTCTTCGATCAGCTTACCCGGCGCTTTGACGATCATCGTGTCCCAGTCCACAGTGGCACCGTGAGCTTCCCAGATGCGCAGCGCTTTCTCGGAGGGGAAGCGCACGCCGGTGCGCTCGATGATCGCCAGTGTGGCGGTGTGCAGGTTGAGGATGTCTTGCGAACTGAGGATATCCAACTTAAGACGCGGGTTGGTGATGGTCTTGATTTTCCTGGGCATAGCATTTTCCTTGAAAGGGTTAATCGTATTTTAGAACCGCGAAGAAACGAAGGGCACAAAGAGATTTTTATTAATACCTTTGCCTTCTTGGCTTCTTGGCGGTTCCAGATACTATGATTTTATCCCGAAAGTCGCGTTTGTTGAACTGCGTGGGCGTGGGAAGTGAAGAATGGCAGGCGGAATCCTGCCATTAATAACCTTCCCGGAAGCTCCAGGAAGGTAAAGGTTAAGGCAAAAGCAGCTCGCGCAGCAGCGCCGGCAGGTAAGACAGGCTGCGGCAGGGAGCGATGCACACCAGCCCGCCATAGGCAGGGATGGAGATCGTCTCCCCTGACGGGGTCTCGAAGACCTGGATAACCACGCTCAGGGGCGCAGCCACTCCCTCGGGACCGACCGCCCGGAAGCCCAGCTCTGCCAGCAGTGCATTGCCGCTGACGCCGCTGAGCGAGCCGAGCCCGAACCTGAGGATGTCGGGGTTGACCCCGTCCTGCTCGTGTGTGGGGTCGCAGTTCTGGCTGTCGAAAACGCCCTGCGGGTCCGGCTGGCAGGAGACCGCTTGCAGCAGCGCCGGGTCGTAGTGCACATCGATGCTGGCGACGCCCAGCCCCGGAGGCTGCAGGTGGCTCAGCCCGACCGGGATGCTGATCGTGGTGCTGGGCGGGGCGATGCCGCTGCCCGTCCACACGAAGGGCGCCGGAGTGGGTGTGGGGATCGGAGTGACTGTTGGGGTTGGCACCGGGGTCGGGTCGGGATAGTCCAGGCTCAGGAAGAGCATGGCGCTGAAAGCCACCGTGCGCGAGTAGCTTTCCTCACCGGTGAGGTCGGTCAGCTTCACCTGCGCCCCGCTGCCCTTGGAGAACTCGTAGGTGCCCAGGTCGAGCCACATATTCGCCAGCGGACCCTGGTTCCGGCTGACCGTCTTCGTCCCGTTGTCGTGCTGGATGGTGTATCTGGCGTCCCCGGTGTCGCGGGCGATCTCCTTGGAAGGGCACAGCCAGTCGATCGGTGGGTGGTCGGGCACGAAAGCCAGCACCTTATATTCTCCCGACGAGGGAAAGTTTGGCTTCCATTCTGCCCAATTGGTGGAGAGGGAGGCGTCATTAACATTCAGCGTCAGGTAAGCGTGATCATCATAGCCGCTGATGCGGTGCCAGGCGGTGACGCACATATCCCCGGTGTAAGGAGGGGTCAACGTGGAAGGCGATTTCAGCAGCACGTACTTCGACTGGATATCGTCCCAGCCGTCCGTCCACAGGAATGTCACATCGATCCAGTCATTCACCCCCGGATTGAGGCCGATGTCGATGCTCACGTCCCGGTTGAGGTCGATGCCGAAGGGAGCGGTCACCGTGCGCCCGAACTGATCCTCACCGTCATTGTAGTTGTCGAAGTACGCTGCCTGGGCTTCCGGCATGCCAACCGGCAGGTCAGGGAATAGGCGTCGCGGCTGCGGGTCGTCTACTCCCGACCAGTAGTTGTCATCCACGTTCCACGGTCCTGAGTCGCCCACCTTGGCCGTGGTGCTGGCCTTGTAGCTCAGACGCACCGAGTAGTTCTGCCCGGTGGCGTAGCCACTGTCGTCGCACAGGTGATTGCCGCCGTTGGCGATCTTCAGGCAGCCATCCGGCAGGGCGACAATGTATGATGTGGCGTCGAAGCGCGTGGCGTAGATCGAGTACGTACGCCCCCCGGCGGTGCTCTCCATCGAAGCCGTGCCGTGCAGCTCCTGCTCCACGGACCAGCGCCGCTCGATCCAATCCACCAGGCGGGTATAGGTGGCTGCACCCAACTCACGCTTGAGCTGCGCCTGGGAGGCTGCCAGGATTTCCAGCACGCGCAGGTTGTAACCGCTCGCGGCGATCTGCGCACGCTTCTCCGGCAGGGATAGATCACTATCCTGGATGATGGGCAGGCTGGAAGCCTCCAGCCTGCGCAGGTCAGCGGCTTCTTGCTGCGCTGTCCGGCGGATGGCGGCGAACTCATCCTCGGAGATGCTCAATTCATCTTGCATTGCCTCCGCCAGGCTGCCCGTCAGGGCGAAATAGGAAAAGACGGGCTTGCTGCCCCAGATGGGTGCATGGCTGGATGCCTGGGAGGAATGGGCAGGAGAATTAATGAGAGTCTGGGAGACAATAAACGCCAGCAGCAAGGCGGAGATAAGCCATTTAATGCCGCGCAGGGATTTGTAGCTGTCCATGGCTTTTTATACCATGTAACCATCCTGGCTTCGTTTAAGACATCTTAATCCCCGCGTAAGCAAACCAGCCCCTCCTAGGTAACTTCCTGTCACTGCGAGCCGTTCTTTGGCGAAGCAGTCTCGCTCTGATCACCGCCCCAACCAAGAGATGGCTTCGTCGCTGCGTTCCAAAGAGCGGAACGTGCGCTCCTCGCCATGACGCGTTTATTTCCGGAAGAAATTTGCCAAGCGCTGTGGAGATACTCAGAATGTAATATTAATGACCCCAAAGGTGTCCAGAACCTTTGGGGTCTATTTGTCTTTGTTGAATCCTTAACAGACACTCAGTTCTGTGTCATGGTAGTGGTTCAAAGCCCGAGATTGTGATGTACAGCTCATCATCCACGGCGAGCTCGATGAAGTCAATACTAATATCGCTGGGGAAGCCGTAGGTAGAGTCATATGCAACGCTGAGCTTGTCGGCATCCTGCACGGAATCAGAGCCCAGCTCCGAAAAGAGGCCGTATATAGTGGCGTATTTCAAGATGAAATCGCTCATCGGGTCGGTGGTTGGGTAGTCATCTCCATTGACGTCGGTAATCGATACCACCTCACCATCCTGTACTTCCACGGTCATCGGCATCAAACCACTGACAGGGCAGAAACAGCCCACACCCAGTTGGTAGCGGTAGTGTGTGATATTCGCAGCCTCCCATTTTGCCTGGTTGCGGTCGAGCTCGGTGCTGCCAGGCGAGCAGGCGGATAGGATCAGTGCCAGTATTAATAAGGTTATCTTCTTCATTTCGTCTCCTTTTACAAGATGACGATGAAGATGTATAAATAGTTCCTGAATGAGATCACTCCCCAGTCTGTTTGGAGTGATTTGATCCTGGCTCGAGTCAAGTATATGCTGGTATATAGATATGCAAAGAAGGCTTAACCCGCCGAAACCACCTCCAACAGTGCATCCAGCGGCAGTTCTGCCAGCGAATCCAGGTGCAGGTCGGCGCCCTCCAGAGGCAAACGGCGGGTGATAGCATTAGGCACCGCCACAGTGAAGATGCCCGCAGCATTGGCGGCCTGGATGCCGTTGGGTGAATCCTCAAACACCAAAGCCTCATAGGGCTCGACGCCTAAACAGTCCAGTACTTCCCGGTAGAGCGCCGGGTCGGGCTTGGAGCGCGGCACGTCGTCACGCCCCATCAGGCAGTCGAAATAATCCAGCAAGCCCAAACGGGTGAGATGCCCGCCGATCCAACTACAGGATGAGCTGGAGGCCATACCGATCTTCAGCCCCAAACGTACACCGCCTCGCAGGTAATCCAGCACGCCGGGCAGCGGCTGCAAGGCCGCGATCAGCTCGGCCTCGCGCTGGCGCTGCTTTCGGCGCAGTGTGCTGCGATCCAGCACCCGCCCGAGCAGCGCTTCAAGGTCGGCGTACGGGTCATAATCGCTGTCCGTCGTGCCCACGCCCTGTGCCCAGCGCTCCGGGAACAGCTCATGCCCATAGGAATGGTACATCTCCTGGTAGGACTGGAAGACGGCAAATTCTGTGTCGATGATCAGACCATCGAAATCGAATATCAATGCCCGGATGGTCAAGCCCGCCTCCGGCGGAACAATGGCTGCACCAAGATCCACAAGCCGAGCAATATTAACAAGACTGGCCAGTAGCTGCCCAGCAGGTTCAGCCCGCCCAGGAACGACCCGAAGATAACGAACATCACCGCGCTGATCACGATTAGGTTGATTCCGTCGCGTATCGATTTCGATCGATTATCTCCCAGCAGACCGGCCAGGATGGCGCCCACCCCGGCGAACCCGGGGATCAGCGTCCAGGCGTAAGCCCAGCTTGCCCAGTTGCCGGTGGCGTTCTGGTAGTACAGCAGCAGACCGATGCCGCCCACGATGCAAGCCGGCACCGCCATCCCAGGCTCCGCGGCCAGCAAACCGAAGATCAGCAGGAGCACCCCGGCTGCGATCACGAACAGCGGCCAGGAGAACTCGATATCGATCAAAGCGTCCAGGCCGGGGACGATCTGAAGTGCCAGCAGCCACCCGCCCAGCAGCACCAGGATGATCCCGCCGATTAAGCCTGACCTACGTCTTCTATTCATGTCTTTTTCTCCTCACTCTCTTATCTTTGCGGATCACGAAGCGGGTGCCGTAATCCTGTTCGTCGATCGAGGCGACCTTGTTATCCACCAGGTCTGTCTGCAGCCCCGCGGCCTGCATCTCATCCCAGGAGTAATCGACCCCCCGCCCGGGCGCGTATTTCTTCTTTGGCATGATCACCCAGATTGCGCCGTTCGGATGAATGCGCCTCTCAAGCATACTGAAAAGCGTGACCAGATCGGCCAGCTGATGGGGCCATGTGAAGATCAAGTCATAATCCACCTGTTCAAAGCTCTCCGACAGGTCTGCGATGCTCTGACAGGTAGAGCGTACAGCAGCTGCTGATTCGGCGGCTGCAGATCCTGCGCCGGTTTCCAGCAGGCAGACTCGCAGACCCGGTTTGATGCCCAGCTTCTTTGCCAATTCGCTCATCTCTACAAATTCCATCACCCCTGATTATAGCAGGCGATCCCGGATAGTTCATCGCCGTAGTTGACTCGCCTCTCGCGAGTGCAGGGCGGTATAATCGTGTTTATTAGAGAGCAGAGAGCAGAGAGCAGAGAGCAGAGAGCAGAGAGCAGAGAGCAGAGAGCAGAGAGCAGAGAGTGGTCGAGGTTCGGATGAATCAGGTGCTGGAAGCACACAGGTTTCCCTCGGGGCAGGTCTTGCAGCTCGTGCAGGGTGACCTGACTCAGGAGCGGGTGGATGCGATCGTCAACGCCGCCAACACCCAGCTCCAGCACGGCGGCGGCGTAGCCGGGGTAATCGTGCGTCGGGGTGGAGCAGAGATCCAGGCCGAGAGCAATGCCTGGGTGCTCGCGCATGGTCCGGTGGGGCACGCGGAGCCGGCTTACACCACCGCCGGAGGGCTGCCGTGCAGGTATGTGATCCATGCCGTCGGTCCGGTATGGGGGTCGGGGGATGAGGATGCCAGGCTGGAGGCTGCCGTGCGCGGCTCGCTGCGCCTGGCGGACCGATTGGGGGTGGCATCCATCGCCTTCCCGGCCATCTCCACCGGCATCTACGGCTTTCCCAAGCAGCGCGCCGCGGGAGTGATCTTCGGCGCAATCCTGAGCTATTTTACAGAGAATCCAGCTTCTGGGCTTACACAAGTCCGCATGACCCTGTTCGATATGCCCAGTGTCGAGGCTTTCCGGACGGTTTGGGAGAAGATGGAGCTAGTCAATAAGGATACGAGTGATAGGGAATTGGGGTAAGGTTATCATCTCCCGAATTCCTTGTTATCTGATTCTTAATTACCTGTCGCCATGATCATATCCGACCGCAACCCAACGATCCAGTGGATCCGACGGCTGAACGCCCGCTCCCGGGAGCGGCGTGAGGCGGGTGCGTTCGTCGTGGAAGGCGTGCGCCTGGTCGAGGAGGCGCTTCTGGCCAGTTGGCCCACACGGCTGGTCTTGCACACCGCCGGCCTCGACCCGCGCGGCCAGGCTGTGATGGAGGGCTTCGCCGCGCGTGGAGTCCCGGTGGAGGCTGTTTCCGATCAGGTAATGCGCCACGCCAGCGATACGCAGACCCCGCAGGGATTGCTGGCGGTGTTGGAGATGCAGCCTCTCCCGCTGCCCGAGAAACCGGGCTTCATCTTCATCCCGGATGGGGTGCGCGATCCCGGCAACCTGGGCAGCATGCTGCGCAGCGCGGCTGCCGCGGGGGTCGATCTGGTTTACCTGCCGGAAGGGACGGTGGACGTTTTCTCCCCCAAGGTGGTGCGGGCTGGGATGGGAGCCCATTTCCGCCTGCCGCTTTTTAACGGCAGCTGGGGGGAGATTAGCGAGATGCTGGAAAGGAGCGCGACAGCGGTCTTCCTGGCAGCCGCCGGGCAGGGTATACCTTACACCCAGGTCGACTTCCGCACCCCACTGGCGCTGGTTGTCGGCGGCGAGGCAGCCGGGGCGGGGGAGCAGGCGTTGGCAATAGCCCACCAGCAGGTACACATCCCCATGCCGGGCGGCGTCGAGTCGCTCAACGCAGCGGCTGCCGCAGCCGTGCTGATGTTCGAGGTGGTGAGGAAACGCAGCGCTCACCAGGAGTAGACCCATGGACAGCAGGCGATATGATAGAGTCTTCCAACCGCGTGTCTTGGCGCGGCACCCAGGGTTCATACTCACATTTGTAGCACTATTTCTGATTCTACCGGCCTGCAAAACTCTTCCGGAACCTGCTCCTGCCTCACCCGAGTTTGCTGATGCGCGAAGTACACAGACTCCAACCCGTCTTGCACCCAGCCGCACACCGCCTGCTCGTCAAGGCGCTGCTCCCACGACGGAATTTGTCTATCCTCCGCCACCTCCTACCCCCTACCATCACATGTACCCGTATCCTGTCCCTAGTCAGCCGCCGCCAGAGGTGACGGTTGTTGTGCGCCATACCCAGCCTCCTGGCGCTGTTTCTCAGCAAGGTACATGGAGTATCCCGCGTTCCTGCGGAGCAGCCCTGCTTGCTAAGACAAGCTCATTGGCAGATGGCTCGCTTGACCTGAAGCTGTCCGGCGACCCGGAAAGCAGTTGGGCTTGGTCAAGCCAGCCGCAAGCCTCCCAATATCAGTGGCATGAAATCAAGCCGCTGCTACAAGGGCGCTTATACAACATCCTGGCTTTCTTCGGGCTTGAAAGTGATGGGCAGTGGTCTCTGGTAGTTGTCAATGACCTGTGCAGCAGTGCACAGCTAGCTGCTATTCTATCGGTCTCCGACCCAGAGCAAGCTTATTTGGAAATCTTTTCAGATCTTGGGGCATCTTCCGACGTATATTGGCTGTTAGATGGTAATACTCTCACCGCCTACCGGCTCGTAGATGAGGAGCCAATCCCCGTGTTCACCCTGGATGATGCCCCGGCGGCATCTTTCATATTCTGGGGTAATTATCTGACTGATCTGAACACAGATGGCGTGCCCGAGTTCTTCCTCCGCTGGGGAGAGCTCGAAAACCCGATAGCTGACCAGATCCTGATCCAGGAAGGGGATGGCTATATGCTGATCGGGGAAATTGAGCCTGGACTGCAGTTCAGCAACTTGGACGGCGAGGGCTGGGGTGAGTTCCTGCGTGCCAAGCCAAAGGAGTCACCTACCCAGTGGGACGTTTATCAATTGAAGGGCGACCGGTTCGAGCAGGGCGATTCTCTCCCGCGACCTGGAGCAGTGCAGCCCTTCTACCCATCCGAGACCAACCTGCCGCGCCTGCCCACTGACCTGTACTTCATGCAAGATGGAGGCTGGTGGGTATGGCCCAATACCGGCGGTGCTATTGAGGCGTTGAGCCAGACTCCGTCTCAAAAAGGTCAATCTTGCCGTCAGGGCATTACAGACAGAGAAGTAGTATCGTGGTCCCCCGATTGCCGTTATGCCGTTCTGTATGTTCCCGGGTCAGTGGAGGGCGGGGCAAACGTCCTTTTAGACGCCCAAAATGGACGCGAAATCTCGATTCCGGGCACCTTTACCTATGCCAGGGGTCTGTCTACATTCGCGTGGGATCCAGGCAGCAGATATCTGGTTCACGCCCAGGCTGACGGGGGAGAGGGCATATACCGGATCAGTTTACCGGGTGGTGTGGCGGAGTCTCTGATGTTAATGAATATTCCAGTAGGGGTTGACTCTCAGGCGTATTCTTTCGGGGGTGTGGATCCGGTAGTCCTGCCAGATGGAGCGATCGGATTTGCGGTCGTGGGCTTCCAGAGCCATCTTTACCCGCCTCCTGGTATATACCTGCTCGACAGAGAGCATCACCTTCAGATGCTGGCAGAGCTCCCGTCAATCGCTCATGACCCCCAGGATTTCGAGAGGGCCTACCCCGGCAGGGTATTCTGGTCGCCTGATGGGAGCATGTTTCTCTATACAGCACCAACCATTGAAGGGTATATGCCTCCCTACCAGGTAATTTTACTTGGCAGGTCAGATGGGACTGCCGTATGGGATCTCACCCGGATCCTGAGCGATGCCAGAGACTTCCAGTGGAGAGGAGCGCCTTGAAAATACGCTCGATCACCTATTTCTGCAACCCGGGATGGCCGCTGGACGAGGAGGTCTTGAGCCGCGCCGGGGGATTTTCCGCTGCAGCCCGGCAGGCGTTCGAAGCCGCCGGCTATGAAGTGCAGACCGCCCGGCTGGCTGCGGTGCCCTTCCCAGCCTTGGTCTCACGGAGCGGAGACCAAGGGTTGGTCGATCTGGCGCGGGCGCTGGAGGCGGCTGCCCGGCAGCAAGGCTACGATTACGTCTCCCTCGGCCCGGCGCTGCCGGAGGCGCTGCACAGCTATGCCGCCATCCCGGCTTCCCTGGCTGCCACGGAGATGGCCTTCCTTGCCGGCCTGATGACCACACCCGGGGGCAGCGTCTCCCTGCCGGCGGTGCGCGCCTGCGCTGAGGTGATCCGACAGGCCGCCACGATCTCTGCGGATGGTTTCGCCAACCTGCGCTTCGCCGCGCTGGCGAATGTGCCGCCTGGCTCGCCGTTCTTCCCGGCGGCATATCACAGCGGTGGTGAGCCAATCTTCGCATTGGCGCTGCAGGCTGCCGACCTGGCTGTCAACGCCTTCACCTGGGCGACCAGCCTGGCCGAAGCTCGTTCCGGTCTTGTGCAGTCCATGGAACTGCATGCCCAATCCCTGGAAACAGTCGCCCGCAGGCTCGAGAACCGGCTGGATGCCAGGTTCGCGGGGATCGATTTCTCCCTGGCTCCCTTCCCGCAAGCAGAGCTTTCCCTGGGCACTGCCCTGGAGAGTCTGGGTCTGCCCGCTCTGGGGCTCCACGGTTCTCTGGCTGCGGCCGCCTTCCTGGCGGATGCCATGGACAGGGCCAGCTTCCACCGGGCAGGCTTCAACGGGTTGTTTCTCCCCGTATTGGAGGATGCTGTGCTGGCACGCCGCGCCCAGGAGGGTGTGCTGAACATCAAGGATATGCTGCTGTATTCGGCAGTCTGCGGCACCGGCTTGGACACCATTCCGCTGCCGGGTGACACCACCGCGGAGGAGCTGGCTGCCGTGCTGCTCGACCTGGCCAGCCTGGCACAGCGCCTGGACAAGCCGCTCACTGCTCGCCTGATGCCCATCCCGGGGGCAAAGACCGGCGATCCGACCGGTTTCGATTTCCCGTATTTTGCCAACAGTCGGGTGATGGCGCTCGATTCCCGCCCGCTGTCGGGGCTGCTGTCCGGCGAGGAGACTTTCGACCTGCGTCCCAGACCGGGGAGTGACCGCTGATGTGCTGCGATCGTCTCGGGATCGCGCTTCTATGTGCGGCGGCTGTGCTGACCAGTTGTGCGATGCCCACAGCCGCGCCGGTCTCCACCGCTCTGCCTCCCGAGACGCGCCTCCCTAGTCCCACTCTGCCTTTGCCATCAGAAACTGCGACCGCCGCATTGCCACCCACATCGACAAACACCCCCATCCCCTCCTCTACTGCCGCCCACACTGCGACATCCACCCCCTGGCCCCTGGTGGAAGACGGCGTGGCTGTGCAGACTGCCGACGGGCTGGAGCTGGTGGGCACATTCTACGCCCCGCAGGACCCTGCGCCGCCCTGGCCCGGGGTGATCCTGCTGCACATGGTCTATGGCAGCCGCCAGGACTGGCAGGAGTTCGCCGGGGAGCTGACCGGTGCAGGCTACGCCGTGCTTGCGCTGGACATGCGCGGCCATGGGGATAGCGGCGGGTCTTTGGAGTGGGATAAGTTCGAAGATGATCTGCTGAGGGTGTGGGAGTATTTCGCCGGTCGCCCGGACGTCGATGAGGGCTTGACCGGTGTGGTGGGCGCCAGCATCGGGGCCAATATGGCGCTTCTGCTGGGCGCCAGCCAGCCGGATGCCGCTGGGGTCGTGCTGCTCTCCCCCGGGTTGGATTATTATGGCGTCACCACAGCGGATACGCTGGAAGCTTTCGGGCAGCGTCCATTGTTGATCGTCGCCAGCGAGGAGGACAGCTACTCAGCGCAGTCCTCCCGCCAGCTATCAGAACTGGCGGGAGGTGAAGTCCATCTGGAGATGTATCCGGGCGGCGCGCACGGCACGGTCATGTTCGACCGCCAGCCGGGTCTGGCCGGGCTGATCGTGGATTGGCTCGACGGCTACCTTAAGCCCTGATCAATTGCCTGCCAGCCAGTACTCGCGGCCATCACGGCTGCGTTCCAGGAAAGCATTATCGACCAGGTAGCGGCGCAGGAAGGCAGTATCGTGGTGGTAGCGCATCAGGGCGCCGTTGACTTCCTTTTCGGTGTAGTGCACATCTGGCTCGAATGACTGGACCACGTGGCGCAGCACTGCCATGATCTTCTTCTCCTGCATCGGGATCGCTTTCAGCCTGCCATCCGGCTGCATATAGTCGCTGAGCACTTTACGGTCGTATGCATCACCCTCGAAATCATCCGGCGTTACCTGTGGACGCAGCCCGGAGAGCAGGCTGCGCGAGCGCTCCAGCAGGCTTTGGGTATCCAGCTGGTAGGCACCGCTCTCTTGCATCACAAGCTCGAAATGCTGCAAGGTATCGATCTGGCGGGCGGCGTTGGCAGGCTTGATCCCCAGCTTGCTGGCGACCTGCGCGCTGGTGTGCGGCTCCAATGCCAGCAGACCGATGATCTTTAGACGCTCGGGATCGCTGAGAGCTTTGAAAAAGTCCAGCAATTCCTGCGCAATGAGTTCTTCATTTTTGGTGTTCATCCTCTGATCTCCAATATTCGCCTGCATGGCGCTCGAGAAAGCCGTAGCCGACCAGCTCGCGCCTCAGGGTGGCGGTGTCATCGTGGTAGCCGGACAGGATGGTGTTGACCTGCGCCTCGCTGTAGCGCGTGCGCGGCTCGAAATCCTGCACGACATATTGCAGCACAACCTCCAGCTTCTTGCGCTGGGCAGGGATGGTCTTGAGCTTCCCGGATGGCAGCGTGTAATTATCCAGCACTTTGCGCTCGTAGCTGCCCATGTCGACCCCTTCCGCCAGGGCAGGCAGCGTATCCTCCGCCAGCAGGCGTTGCGCCATGGCTTCCAGAGTCCCGGGTTCGAGGCTGTAGACGTTATAATAGCTCTCAGCCCGAGCGCTGACCAGACCGGCTTCAGACAGGCGTGCCAGGTGGTGGGACACCGTTGACGGGCGCAGCTCGAGCAGAGCAGCCAGCTGTTCTACGCTGTAATCATCCTGGGCGAGCAGGCCGAGGATCTTCAGCCGGTTGGCGTCTGCCAGCGCCTTGAAGAAGTCGATCAGCTCGCCGGTGGGCTGTTCTTTATTCATACGCACAGCACTCTAATTAATTCGATGATCATCGAATTAATTCTAAGGGGTGCAGGCAGATTTGTCAAGGTTGTTCGAGGGAGGGATTCAGATGTCTTCAGACACGGTATCTTTTACTAATGATATAGTAGCCACATCCTCAGCGGATCGTCTGCGACTTGGCTTCAAATATTTCAACCGCTTCATGCTGCTGATGTGGCGACTGGGGTTGGGACGCTTCTTCAATACCTGGCCCGCGCTGAGCGGGCGCGTCATGGTGGTCACCCACCGCGGTCGAAAATCCGGGCTGCAGCGGCGCACCCCGCTGAACTACGCCATCGTGGATGGCGATATCTACTGCACGGCTGGATTCGGGGTGGTCTCAGATTGGTACCGCAATATCAAGCAGAATCCCGAAGTGGAGGTCTGGCTGCCGGACAGCTGGTGGGCGGGCAGCGTTGAAGAGGTCGACCGCCAGCAAGCCGAGTGGCTGGCGCTGCTGCGCCAGGTGCTGATCGGCAGCGGTTTCGCAGCCTATGCGGCGGGGATAAACCCGCAGCGCATCAGCGATGAGGAATTGCAGCGGGTGGCGGCGGATTACCGCCTGCTGCGCATCCGCAGGCAGGCAGCCCGCACGGGTCCCGGCGGTCCAGGGGATCTGGTCTGGGTGTGGCCATTGGCGACACTGATCCTGCTTCCGCTGGCGCTGAGGCGGCGTTGTCGTAAGCGATGATCTTCTGAGTCCGCGATTTGGTGCAATTAGAACACCTAAATACATGCATAAAGAGCCTTGCAAAGAATTCACCTTGTAAGGCTCTTGAATAATATTTCCTGATTTGCGATTGTTAGTGGACTCTATGTATTCCTTACCCCTCACAGATAAACGGTCTCAGGAACTGCCCGGTGTAGGATTCATCTCTGGCGCACACATCTTCCGGTGTGCCCTCCGCCACCAGCTCGCCGCCCCGGTCGCCGCCCTCCGGCCCCAGGTCGATGATGTAATCGGCGACCTTGATGATATCCAGGTTGTGCTCGATGATCAGCACGCTGTTGCCGCGCATCCACCAGGCGCTGCAGGACCTCGATCAGCTTGTGCACATCGGCGGCGTGCAGACCCACCGAGGGCTCGTCCAGCACGTACAGCGTGCTGCCCGGTGGCGCGCTTGGAGAGCTCGCGTGCCAGCTTGACGCGCTGCGCCTCGCCGCCCGATAGCGTGGGGGCCGGCTGCCCGATGCGGATATAGCCCAGACCCGACATCCTGCAGCGTCTGCAGGCGGTTGACCATGGCGGGAAAGCTGCGAAGACCTCCAGGGCGTGGTCGACGGTCATGTCCAGCACCTCGGCGATATTGTAATCCTTGAAGCGCACCTGCAGGGTCTCGCGGTTGAAGCGCGCCCCGTGGCACACGTCGCACGGCACGTACACATCCGGCAGGAACTGCATCTCGATGCGCAGCTGGCCCTGCCCCTGGCAGGCTTCGCAGCGCCCGCCGTGCACGTTGAACGAGAAGCGCCCCGGCTTGTAGCCGCGGATCTTGCTCTCCGGCAGCTCGGCGAACAGACTGGCGGATGTGGTCGAACAGCCCGGTGTAGGTGCCGGGGTTGGAGCGCGGCGTGCGCCCGATCGGCGACTGGTCGATATTGATGATCTTATCGATATGCTCCAGCCCTTCGATGCGATCGTGCTCACCGGGCATGCGTGTGCGACGCCGTGCAGGTGGCGCGCCAGCGCTTTGTACAGGATCTCGACCATCAGGGTGGATTTGCCCGAGCCGGAGACGCCGGTGATGCACACCAGCCTGCCCAAGCGGGATGCGCACGTCGATATTCTTGAGGTTGTTCTCGCGCGCCCCGATGATGCGTCAGGCATTTGCCGTTGCCGTTGCGCCGCTTCTCCGGGATCGGCACCTGCAGCCGCCCGGACAGATACGCCCCGGTGAGCGAATTCGGGGTGCTCAGGATGTTCTCCAGCGGTGCCTTCGGCGACCACCTCGCCGCCATGCTCGCCGGCCCCGGGTCCCAGGTCCAGCATCCAGTCGGCAGTGCGGATGGTCTCCTCGTCGTGCTCCACAACCAGCACGGTGTTGCCCAGATCGCGCAGACCCTTCAGGGTGTTCAGCAGGCGGTTGTTATCGCGCGGGTGCAGGCCGATGGATGGCTCGTCCAGCACGTACAGCACGCCCATCAGGCGCGAGCCGATCTGGGTCGCCAGGCGGATGCGCTGCGCCTCGCCGCCGGAGAGCGAGGCCGCCGAGCGCTGCAGGGTCAGGTAATCCAGGCCCACATCCACCAGGAAGCCCAGCCGGGCGCTGGATCTCCTTCAAGATGCGTTCGGCGATCGATCTGCTGGCGCGCGTTCAGCGGTGTATCCTCGCCACTCAGGCGCTCGGACCCACTCCAGGGTGCGCAGCACCGGCCAGTGGGTCACCTGGATGATATTGATCATCATCGATCGTCACCGCCAGGGCTTCCTGCCGCAGGCGCGCCCCGTGGCAGGTCGGGCAGACCTGCTCGCTCATGAACTCGGAGATCTTGTCGCGCATATATTCGGAGCTGGTCTCATTGTAGCGGCGCTGCAGGTTGCCGATGACGCCTTCGAAGGGAGTGTTGAAGGTCGCCCGCCGCCCGTCCTGGTTGTGGTAGTGCACGGTCACTTCTTTGCCATTGGTGCCGTACAGGATGATATCCAGCTTCTCCTGCGCCAGGCTGTTCACCGGCGCATCCAGGTCGATTTTGTATTCGCGCGCTGCCGCCTCCAGGGTCTGCCAGTAGTAGCCGCCCTCTTCGCGCGGTCCGCTCCACTCCGAGACCACGATCGCGCCATCGTTCAGCGAGAGCTCGCCGTCCGGGATCAGCAGGTCGGGGTCGATCTCCAGCTTGCCGCCCAGACCCTGGCAGTCCGGGCAGGCACCATGCGGCGTGTTGAAGGAGAAGGTGCGCGGCTCGATCTCCGGCAGCACCGAGCCGTGCTCCGGGCAGGCCAGGTGCTCGGAGAAGTGCAGGTCTTGCCCCTCGCCCCGGCTCCCTTCGGAGCTCCCCTCTCCCACCCTGTGGGGGACGGGAGTCGGAGGGGTGAGGGACAGGGGTCATCAATTGGACGGTCAGGTAGCCATCGCCAAACTTCAGCGCCGTCTCCACCGAGTCGGTCAGGCGCGAGCGGAATGAGCCTGCATCCTCACTCTCACCTTCGCTTGCGGATCACCAGGCGGTCGACCACCGCTTCGATGGTGTGGATCTTGTAGCGGTCCATCTGGATGTCTTCTTCCAGCTCGTGTACCTGCCCGTCGACGCGGGCGCGCACGAAACCTGCTTTGCGGATCTCGTCCAGCACAGCCTGGTGGGTGCCTTTACGGCCGCGCACCAGCGGCGAGAGGATCAGCAGGCGCGCATCCTTCGGGCAGCCCTTCGATGGCTTCGACGATCTCCTGGGCGGACTGGCGCGCCACCTCCCGCCCGCAGACCGGGCAGTGTGGGATGCCGGCCGGGCGAACAGCAGGCGCAGGTAGTCGTAGATCTCGGTGACGGTGCCGACGGTCGAGCGCGGGTTGTGGGAAGCGCCCTTCTGGTCGATGGAGACCGCCGGCGACAGACCTTCGATGTAATCGACATCCGGCTTGTCCATCTGCCCCAGGAACTGGCGGGCGTATGCCGAGAGCGACTCGACGTAGCGCCGCTGGCCTTCGGCGAAGATGGTATCGAACGCCAGCGAGGATTTGCCCGAGCCGGACAGACCGGTGATGACCACCAGCTTGTCGCGCGGGATCTCGACGGTGATATTTTTCAGGTTGTGAACTCGCGCGCCGACGACACGGATAACATTAGAGGACATAGGAAATTCGAGAATTGAAAATCGTGAATAGTTGCCAGTAACCCGGTAATTGAAAGTAGGTCACTGTCTGCTGTTAAGTGCAATTATAGCACATTTGTTTTATTAATCGCCAGAAGATTCGTACCTGGGAGTTTTATGGTTCCCTTCCACCAACTTCTTCAGCCCTGATCTCTGGCAAACCGCCGAAAATTTCTTAACAAAATATATCATCTCCAACGGAGTTTTGCTGCCAAATGTCAGGTCATTTGCCAGCAATCGACAAACTGTAATTATACCAGGCAAACCGCGGGCAGTTTCACATTTTATTCACATCAGCTTCACCTGCTCTTCAAACGCGGGCGATATCATTTATTCAGACATTGGATAAAAAGGTGGACCGGGCAGAGCGAGCCCCTCCAACCGTCAAATCGAAAAAAGGAGATATTGATATGATCAAGAAAAGGATTAATACACTGATTACCCTGACGTTAGCTGCGGGATTGGTCGTTGGAACGCTGGCATTCCTGCCGCTCGGCGAGGCCCAAGCCAAGGGTCCTGCCTGGGGTGCAGGGTACGGCACTGTCAGCGGTAGCAGTACGGCTGCTGGACGTGCAAATGGTAAAGCTGCCCAGGCTTCCGGAATGGGCTACCGTGGGTGGGGCGCTGGTGCCGCACAGGGCGCTGCCCTGGGACCGCTCACTGAGGCTGAAGCCCAGGCGCTGCTGCGGGCGGTGCAAGAAGAAGTTGGCGCCCAGGCGCTGTACGAAGGAGTTCTGGATGCCTTCGGTGATGTGGCGCCTTTCAGCTACATCGCACGCTCCGAGGCACAGCATGCTGCCGTCCTGGTGCGGATGGCAAACAAGTACGGCATTGCAGTCCCGGATGATCAGGCTCCGGCAGACCTGCCAGCATATGAATCGTTGAACGAAGCCTGCCAGGCGGGCGTGCAGGCGGAGATCGCCGATGCCGCCTTGTACGACGAGCTGATGACAGTCACCACTCACCCCGACCTGCTGCGAGTGTACACCAACCTGCAGAGCGCCTCGCTGAACAACCACCTGCCGGCATTCGAGGCTTGCCGCTGAAGGAGCGAAGTAAATTTCTTTCCTTACACCTAGGGCTGCCCAACGATGAGGGCAGCCCTATTTTTTGGTCGTGACCGGCTGCAACATTCTCTACTCTCTCTTCTCTATTCCCTCCAGCAGCTACAAAGTTGAGACTCCTGCCAAATCTGAATGGTAGAATACCCCCACAGACCGGGAAGTCAGACAAGGATATTCCATGGGCATATTCAAAAAGATATCGGGGCTGTTTTCCCCCGCCGGAGGGGGCGACAAGAACGCCCACTGGGTGAGCGTGCGCTGCAAGCGCTGCGGCGAGACCATCCGCGCCCGGATCAATCTGGCCAACGACCTGAGCGCCGAGTTTGACGGAGAGCGCACCTCATACGTCTGCCGCAAGGTACTGATGGGGGAAGGGCGCTGCTTCCAGCAGGTCGAGGTAGTGTTGAAGTTCGATGATAAGCGCGTGCTGCTCGACCAGGCGGTCACCGGGGGTGAGTTTTTAGTTTAATTTTATGCGCTGCTCTATCCAGCGCACAAACAGCGCCAGCCCCAGCGTCATCACCAGGTACAGCATCGCCACGATGTTGTAGGTCTCGAAGAATTTGAAGGTCGAGGCGGAGTACACCTTCCCCAGCTGGGTGATGTCCTGCACGCCCAGCACCGAGACCAGCGCCGAATCCTTCAGCATGGCGATGAACTCGTTGCCCAGCGCCGGCAGCACGTTGCGCACCGCCTGCGGCAGCAGGATGAAGCGCATCGTCTGCCAGTAGCCGGCGCCTTCGGTCTGCGCGGCCTCGGTCTGCTCCTTCTCGATGGACTGGATGCCGGCGCGGAAGATCTCCGAGATGAAGGCGCTGTAGCCGATCGACAGCGCCAGGATGGCGCGCACGGTGAAATCCACCTGCCGGACGTTGACCGCCTCCATGATCTCGGCCGCGATCAATGGCCGTCCCAGCCAGTTCACCAGATCGACTAAAGCCGGCGCGCCTACGAAGGAGATATACAGCAGCAGCACCAGCATGGGGATGCCGCGGATGATCTCGACGAAGAAGGAAGCGATCTCCTGCAATATACGGATGGGGGAGACGCGCATCAGCGTCCAGACCAGCCCCAGCAGCACCGCTAAGCTGTACGCCACGATGGAGACGTAGATAGTCGTCCAGACGCCCTTGCGGACCGCGGCAAAGATGATCTGGTAGTTCTCGCTGCTGGAGATGGTCCAGAATGCCAGCACGGCCAGCAGCAGCGCCACCAGCAGCCAGTAGGGGAAGCGCGACAGCCTGTCGCTGGCAGGCAACAGGTGCGACTGGATCTGGGGTGCGGGTGCTTCCACCCGGGATTGTCCGCTGCTCAAAGGGGTCTCTGTAAGATGATATAGACCCAACGAGTTTCAAAAACCCGTTGGGTCTATATCCTGTGTTGTCCTACTGCGTTGGGTCATACAGGAAGAACCAGCGCGTGTTCAGGTGCTCCAGGAAGCCGTCATCCTTCATGCGTCTGGATGGCGGCGTTGAAGGGTGCGACCAGGTCGGAGGCCGGGGTGAAGATGAAGCCGAACTCTTCGGTGCCCAGCGGGTCGCCGACGATCTTGAGCTGGTCGGGGTTGGCGCCGATGTAGCCGCGGCTGGAGGCGGCATCCATCAGCACCATGTCCACGTCGCCGGCGATCAGCGCCTGGACCGCCGCGCCGAAGTTCTCGAGCAGCATGATGCGCGGGTTGGCTTCGTCACCGTCGAGCACTTCGTAGACACCGACGTAGAAGTTGGTGGTGCCGGTCTGGGAGCCGATCAGCAGCTCGGGGTCGGCGGCGAACTCTTCGGGGGTCGAGAAGCGCTCTTCATCGGCACGCACCAGCATGAACTTCTGCGAGACCAGGTAAGGGTCGGAGAAATCGACCTGTTCGGCGCGCTCTTCGGTGATGGTGATGCCGTCCATGCCGACATCGAACTGACCTTCCTGGACAGCGGCGATCATGGTGTCCCAGGAGGTGACCTGCCAGTCGACGGTGCAGTTCAGACGGCGGCAGATCTCGTTCACGGCGTCGTACTCCCAGCCGACCGCCTCGCCGGTCAACGGGTCGACGAAGTTGAGCGGCGTGTAGTCGTTGCCGGTCACCGCCACCACCGTCCTGCCCTCCAGGTCGGGCAAGCTGGTCGTAAGCATCCTCGGCGTTCGGGTCGGACAGGAAGAACCAGCGGTTGTTGAGGTAGTCCAGGTAGCCGTCGGCCTTCATCTGGGCGATGGCGGCGTTGAAGGGCGCGACCAGGTCGGAGCCGGGGGTGAAGATGAAGCCGAACTCCTCGGTGCCCAGCGGGTCGCCGACGATCTTGAGCTGGTCGGGGTTGGCGCCGATATAGCCGCGGCTGGAGGCGGCATCCATCAGCACCATGTCCACGTCGCCGGCGATGAGCGCCTGGACCGCCGCGCCGAAGTTCTCGAACAGCATGATGCGCGGGTTGGCTTCATCGCCGTCGAGCACTTCGTAGACAGCGACGTAGAAGTTGGTGGTGCCGGTCTGGGAGCCGATCAGCAGCTCGGGGTCGGCGGCGAACTCTTCGGGGGTCGAGAAGCGATCTTCGTCGGCACGCACCAGCATGAACTGCTGCGAGACCATGTAAGGGTCGGAGAAATCGACCTGTTCGGCGCGCTCTTCGGTGATGGTGATGCCGTCCATGCCGACGTCGAACTGGCCTTCCTGGACCGCGGCGATCATGGTGTCCCAGGAGGTGACCTGCCAGTCGACGGTGCAGTTCAGACGGCGGCAGATCTCGTTGACGGCGTCGTACTCCCAGCCGACGGCCTCGCCGGTCAACGGGTCGACGAAGTTGAGCGGGGTGTAGTCGTTGCCGGTCACCGCCACCACCGTCCGGCCCTCCAGGTCGGGCAGGCGCAGCGTGTTAGGTGTCATGGCGTCTTCCGGCATGCTTGGTTCTTCCGGCGCTTCTGTAGGTTCGGCGGTTGGCTCCGGGGGTACTGCGGTTGGTTCAGCAGTAGGTTCTGGAGGCGGCGCTTCAGTTGGGGCTGCAGTCGGTTCGGCGGGCGCGGCGGATGCTTCCGTGGGTGGTGCGGCAGTCGGCGTAGCCGCCCCTCCGCAGGCCGCCAGCAGCAGGGACAGTAAGATCAATAAGCTGAAAAGGTATCTCTTCATCGCAATTCTCTCCTTGAATTTGGGCGAATGTACCGGCGCGAAGTTCTAACACGCCAGCAAGCGAGGGAAGTATAGCATTAATAGGGGGCAGGGACAAGAAGCGGAGTAAAGCGAGCTGTATAAAAATCTCCAGCAGGTCGCCCGGACCTAAACCTGCGGGAGGTTTGCGTACATCGCATCGCTTGACAACCAACGAATTTACGGATATTATTGATATATGCGGATAAAAATATTTCTTACGGACAAGAACAAATGGTGACGGTAAAAATTGGTAGAAGAGGTCAAATTACCATCCCGCGGGATATCCGGCGCAGGCTGGGTCTCAACCAGGGCGATTCGATCACCTTAATCCCTGAGGGGGAGCAGGTGATCCTGCGCCCAGTGATCGACACCCTGTTAGATCTGCGCGGCAGTGTGCCGGTATCCGGACCGCAGGACTTCGATGCCATCCGGCGCCAGGTGATCGCGGATCGTGCCGCCCAGATTGGCAGGTATGCAAACTGAGCGGCTGTTTGCCGACACCAACCTGTTCCTGCGCTACCTGACTGACGACATCCCTGAGCAGGCGCAGGCTTTCGAGCGGCTGCTGCACCTCGCCGAGCAGGGGGAGGTCCTCCTGGTGACCAGCCCGCTGGTGATCGCAGAGATCGTCTGGACGCTGGAGTCTTATTACGAGTTATCGAAGGGGGACATCCAATCCAAGGTGCTGGCGATCTTGAATACGCCTGGGCTGCAGGTGGCGGAGGAGGATATCCTTCTAAAGTCCGTGATCTGGTATGGGGACAAAAATGTGGATTTTATAGATGCTTATAACGCTGCCTGGGCGCTGAACCAGGCGGTGGACCGGGTCGTGACCTTCGATAAAAAACATTTCGCCCGGCTGGAGGGCATTACGGTTGTTACGCCAGGCGAATAGTCTTTGGTGTAATTCCTTTCCTCCACCCCCTGCCCTCCGCACTCGATCCGAGCGATCCAAAGGATCGAGATCGCTCCTACCTGACACCGGAACACCTGACACTTAATAAACCCTCACCTCCCCTGCCTCCCCATCCACCCTCACTTTCTCCCCCGTCCTGAGCCTGCCAATATCCACCAAATCCACGCAAGGTATCTCGGCGATGATGCAGCCCACCGCGGTGATCGTCTCGCACTCGGCGTTGATGATGGCAGCCGGCGCAAGCCCGGCGTGCTTCAGCCGGTACAGCGTGTACGAGCCGACCGTAGAGCCTTTCCCGCTCGGGAAGACCAGCACCACCCCGGCGATGCACTGCCCCTCCAGCTCGTGGCCGCGCTCGACCACCACCCCGGTCTCGGGGTCCACGCCGCCGAAGAAGGAGATGCCCATCGTGGTCACCAGCGCCTCGCCCTCGGCAACCCCGGCGTAGATCGAGCGCCCTACCAGCTTCACCGCAGCGCCTCCTCTACGACATCATCGAAAGGAAGCAGCACGGTCTTAAAGCCGTGCTTGCCGCTGGCGTAGTAGCAGGCCTTGGCGCTGTCGGTCGCCATGGCGCTGAAGCGCCCCTTGATCGGCGCTACCACACAGCAGGTGTCGGCGGCGAATTTAGCCCCCGCCGCTTCGATGGCTTCCGTGTAGCCCAGCCGGTCGGCGATCTGCTTGGTCGGGCGGGCAGTGGTGATCCAGAACTCCTTGGTCACCCGCTTGCCGCGCAGCAGCTCAGCGATGCGGGCGATCTCGGCGATGCTCAGGTGCGGGCAGCCCAGGCTGACGAAATCTACATCATCGATTTTAGCGTCGTACAACTCGGCGTGGGCGGCTTCGATCTCGGCAGATGTGATGGCAAGCTCATCGACCGGCGCTTGCAGCGCTGCCGCTTCCGGGGTGACCCCTGGCATGTGGAAGAGCGTCATGCCGCCGTAGGTTGCCAGGCTGGCGCAGAAGGATTTCAAGTTTTCGAGCGAAGCGCGCTCGACCCCGGTGATGTAGGGCACTTTTGCGCCTGCTGCCCGCAGTTTCTCGCCGATGGCTTTACCCAGCGCGCCGAACTGGTCGTTCTCGATCATGGAGGCTTCGACCCGCACCGCCATATCCGGCAGGCGGTTCTCATCCCGGTGGTAGCCGTAATCCGGGGTGACTCCGGTCAGCGAGGCAGCCAGGGCGCTCGGCCCGCCCTCGCGGTTGCTGCGCGCCCCCAGCACGGCGTTGGCATAGCACACTGCGCTGCTCTCGGCCCAGGCGATGTGCTCGCCGAAATGGGGCAGGTTGCCCACCAGGTAGGGCGTGCAGGTGCAGGTGGTCATCACGCCCATGCGGGCGAAGGCTTCGATCACCCGCGCTTGGCGCTCGGCGAAATCCGGGCTGATGCCCAACACCTGCCAGTTCTCGGTGTCCATGCCGGCGGGGTTGAGTGTTGTCAGCACGCGCGCTCTCCCACCGCCGTCCGCCATATCGGTCAGGAACTGCAAGCCGGCTTCGCCCAGGTTATCGTAGCTCACCCCGGCGATCTGCACCGAGCTGACCGGCAGCATGCGCTCTGCGCCGTAGATCACCCCCAACGCGACCAGGATTTGCATCGCTTTTTGTGCCGCGCGCCCCTGTGCGCCGTCTAGCATGGATTGTTCTTGTGTAGTCAGGATCATAATTGGTTGTTATTTTATCTCACCGCAGAGTGCGCGGAGAGCGCAGATTTAAGTATTTCTCGAGGTCTACCTCCGGAAATGGCGCCCTTTCAAAGTTCTTACCCTTCGCCCGCAGCGGCTTGGTCAGGTCGAAGCCGATCTTGGTCGTCAGGTGCGTGCCCGTCTCGGCGCTGGGGTCCAGGCTGGAGCCGCGCTCGCGCGGCAGCACGACCATATCCTCGTGCCCCTGGAAGCGGGTAGCCATCGCCCACTCCACCTGCTGGGGATCGTAGATATCGATATCCGCGTCCACCACGAAGACGTGCTTGCACGAGCGGTGCCCGGCAAAGGCCGCCTGAATGGCCTTGCGCCCGTCCTCGTCGTCTCGTTTCTCGATCTGCACGATGGCGTGCAGCCAGGAGCAGCCGCCCGGGTTCACATTCACGTCCAGGCAGCGCACCACACGGTTCACTTCCTGGTAGATGGTCGGCTCGCGCGGCATGCCCATCAGCAGCTTGTGCTCCAGCGCGCCCGGCAGCAGCGCCTGCCAGATGGCGTCCGAGCGGTGGGTGATGGCCTTGACATCGAAGACCGGCTCCTGGCGCACGATATCCTGGGTCTCGGTCAGGTCGACGAACGGCCCTTCGGCATGGCGACGGTCGCGATAGACCGTGCCTTCCAGAACGAACTCGCTCTCCGCCGGCACGTACAGGTCAACCGTGCAGGCTTTGACCACCTGCAGCGGCTCGAGTGCGTTGGCGATCTCCAGCTCGTCCACCCCCAACTCCACCGAGGTGGCTGCTGCAGCCAGCACGTTGGGCGGCGTGCCCACGCACACAGCCACGTCCACCTGCCCCAGGTCTTCCAGGAAAGCCGCGAAGTGGCGACCGAGCACCACGCGCATTGCCATCTCGGTCCTGGAGAACTGCATGCAGCGGTGGAAGTCCAGGTTCTGCCCGTAGCGCGGGTGGTGGGCGATCACCACGCCGGAGCTGATATACGCGCCGCCATCCCCCGCGCAGTGGGTCAGGATCGGCAGCCTGTCCAGGTCAGGGTGCAGGTCAACCACTTCCTGGCAGGGCGCGCCTTCGACCACCTGGCAGGGTGATCGGTTTTCGATCGCCTGCCTGAGCGCCGGAATGATGCCGCTGACCGGGATGCCGAAATAAGCTGCAAAATCAGCTTTGGAGCAGAACAGGTTGCCCACCACCGGGAAATCCGACCTGCGCACCTGCTCGAAGAGTGCCGCTCCGGGTTCCAGCTTCTTGAGCACGCCTGCGATTTCGAAATTCCTCGAGATGGGCTTGTTCACTCTGGCGAGTGAACCGTTTGCTTCTATGTGTTGGAGGTAGGATCGGAGCGACATGTGACCTCATGCTGTATGTGTCTATGATTTGTGTTTTGGCTGCCCGCAGCACACTTCGAGTGCGCGGCGAGCTTAATTATATCCACTACCATCCGCAGCTCATGTGACATTTTTCACTTTATTGACAACCCGAATCGCGGCGCGATAATAGAACTTAACACCGGGGAGCATTATCAAAACCTGCATGCCAAAGGAGGTCCACCATGATTTCGCCCGAACTTCTCCGGCGCTATCCGTTCTTCAGCCGGTTAACGGATCAGCAGCTCAGAGACCTGTCAATGCTCAGTGATGAATTGCGCTACGCCGATAAGGAGATCATCCTGCAGGAAGGAGAGCAAGCCACTGCGTTGTTCTTCTTGCTGGAGGGCGGGGTCGATCTCTTCTACACCGTCGAAGAGGCATACCGCGCCGATGACGGTAAGCAAGTTTTCGTTGGCGCGATCAACCCTGGGGAGCCGTTCGGCATCTCTGCCATGATCGAACCGCACACGCTTACCGCCACAGTCCGCAGCAGCGGGTCATGCCGGGTGATCAAGATCTCACAAGCCGGTCTTCTAGGTATGTTCGAGGATGACCCTGGTTTTGAGGTATTGTTCCTCCGCCGCATCGCCAGGGCTGCTATCGACCGGTTGAATGCCTCCCGGGTCCAACTGGCGGCTGCCTACGCCTGAAAGCCTGTTCTGCCCTCAGCGCCGTTCGAACACCATGAACCGGTAGCGGACCAGCCCCAGCTTCAGGCACTGCTGCAGCGCCACACCGCCGGTAATGCTCTGCCAGTATGGATGTCTTATCACCGCGCCTGATCTTGTGATGGCTCTTGCCAGCCAGGAGGGTAATGCGCTGAGCCGCAAGTACGGGGTCAGATCGGTGCTAAGGCGCAGCTCCAGCCCGAACGATTCTGCCAGTTCCTCAACCCTGTCCGGCCTGCTGAGACCCGGCACCTGCCACCCCTGGCGGAACGCCCGCAGCCAACCATCACCGTCGTCGCCATCGTTTGAGCGGAAATCGTCGCATAAGATCAGCCTGCCCCCGCGGCGCAGCAGGAAGGCAGCCCCGCGCAGGTAGTCGGCTGGGTCCGGGGAGTGAGCAAAAGCCTCGATCGAAAAAGCCGCCTCCAGCCCGCCTGCCAGCGGCAGGTGCTGGAAGTCAGCCTCGACGAACGCGAGCCGCTCTTGCAGGTTGATCTGTGCAGCGTGGATACGAGCCAGACGCGCCTGCTGCGGGCTGATGGTTAGCCCCACTCCCTGGAAGGGAGCGGGGATCCGGCGAGCCAGGAAAAACAGGCTGCCGCCTACGCCGCAGCCCAGGTCGGCTGCGCGCAAGGTCTCGCCTGGGATGGCCTCTGCCAGCTCCAGCAGATGGTCGAGGATCAGCCGGTTGGTGTAGTTCAGCGCCTCGTCGGTCCGACTTACACCTTCTGCCCATACCGCCCGGTGAATGGTGCGCGTATCGCGCTGGCGCCCGAAAGAGAGGAACCAGCCAGTGTTCTGCTCGTAATACTGGCGGACAGTATGGCTCGAGCTGGTAGCCGGCGCTGAATTCGTCACGCTAATATATACGCAGACTCCGACAGGGTGGATGGCGATTCACCCGTTCAGATCCGATCAGCCAGATTGCTTCTCCTGTAGCAGGTCGCGGATCTCTGCGAGAAGCACCTCTTCAGCGGTAGGCTCAGGCGGCGGCGGCGCCTGCTCTTCTACCTTCTGTAATCGATTGATGCTGCGCACGATCAAGAACAGGACGAAGGCGACGATCAGGAAATTGATGATTGCCTGGATGAAGTTGCCATAGGTGATGCTGGCGCTGCCCACGGTGACCGCCAGTCCGGTGAAATCCAGCCCACCCAGCAGTACACCCACCAGCGGCATGATCAGGTCGTTAACCAGCGAGTTTACGATCGCGGTGAACGCGGCGCCCATTACGAACCCGATCGCCAGATCGAGAACGTTCCCGCGCAAGGCAAATTCTTTGAATTCTTTCAACATTGGTTATGCCTCCTTCGAATGAGAGTGTATCGTTGTAGGGATCAATATCTGGAACAGGCTTCAGCCAGGCAAACCGCCGAAGTATCTTTTAAAAAATGTATCTGCCGGAACGGCGGTTTCCCAGATTATCCCATATTTTACGATTCTTATATGGAAACGCTTCCTTTTCATGTAAAATTATTACAAGCTTCGCAAAATAAGGTGAGTGTAAATGAGTGATAGAGAGCCTATACGCGTGGTTATCGCCGATGACCAGGCCATCGTCCGCAGCGGCTTAAGTGCTTTCGTGATGGCATACGACCAGCTCGACCTGGTAGGGGAAGCTAAGGACGGCGTTGAAGCGGTCGAGCTGTGCGAGATGCTCAGCCCGGATGTGGTGTTGATGGATCTCAAAATGCCGCGCATGGATGGCATTGCCGCAACGCAAGTCATCCGCCAGCGCTGGCCGAGCATATACGTGCTGATGCTCACCAGCTTCAGGGAGAAGGAAAAAATCCAGGCGGCTCTTGACGCCGGGGCGACAGGCTATTTGTTGAAAGACCTGTCGGCCGAGGATCTGGTAGAAGCAATCATGCAGGTCTACCAGGGACGGCGGTTGATTTCCCAGGCGGCATCCGAAGCGATTTTCCAGTCCGAGCTGATGGATCGCCTGGAGGAAGAAATGCGCCGGATTGACCATTCGCTCGATGATTTGAGCGAGCTGTTCAACGAGCGCTTGCCGGGGATTTTTCCGGACTGCCAGGTCCAGGTGCGCCTTTATCCAGACCGCGATCTTTACCAGCATCCACGGCCCTTGTCGAAGCCGGTGGCTGAGGCAGCCTGGCGCTGGCTGGCGTCAGCCGAGGGTGCGGTCGTTTTTTCGATTGGTGAGAAGTATCCTTGGGGGGGCGTGCATGCGCCCGGCAGCGACCTGGTCATGGCTCCCATTCCGGGAGCAGCAGCAGGGCGGGCATCCGGCGGGGTTGCTCTGCTGTACAAGGGCGAGCTGAGGGAGCACGATGAGCTGCTGAACCTGGTCGAGCGGCTGGCACGTCTGGTCTCCGAGCAGGTTCAGCCTGGTGCACAGCCGGTGGCAGAGGCAGGGCAGGGTCGGGCGAGCCAGGAGCTCGAGATGGCATGGCGCATCCAGGCCGGAATTATGCCGGAAGGCGCACCGACTGTGCGCGGCTGGGATATCGCTGCCCAGCTAGAGCCGGCTCGTGAAACATCGGGTGATTTCTACGACTTCATCCCGCTTGCCAACAACAAATGGGCGTTCGTCATCGCAGATGTAACCGATAAGGGCCTCGGCGCAGCGGTATTCATGGCGATGTGCAGCACTTTAATCCGCAACTACGCGGCTCGCTACCCGACCTTGCCGGCGATTGCCATGAGCTCGGTCAATGAGCGCATCCTCTCGGACACCCGCGGCAGCCTGTTCGTGACCGCTTTCTACGGCATCCTGGAGGCAGATATCGGTAGGCTGCGCTATGTCAATGCGGGTCACAACCCGCCTTTCTTTATGAGCTCTTTGAAGAGCAAGTCACTGGACCGTCTGACCCGCACCGGCATCCCGCTGGGCATCTCTCAAGATTCGACCTGGCAGCAGAAGGTGGTCAAGTTTTCCCCCGGGGACGCACTGGTGCTCTATACCGACGGCATAACAGAAGCTCGCAACCAGCAGGGTGAATTTTTTGGTGAGCAGCGCCTGCTGAATGTGCTCCGCGCCAGCATCGGTCTGCCGGCGCAGAAGATCCAGCAAGCGCTGTTAGATGAAGTTATGCGTTTTTCAGCCGGTGCGCCGAAGGATGATGATATCGCTCTGATCGTCCTGGCGCGCCGAGCGTAATCCATTTCCCAGACAGTTAGAAGGCTACTGCACAGGCTCGACCAGCACCTCCACCCTGGAGGGGTTGTCCCGGGTGATCACGTTGTAGGCTGTGGTATTGGTGAAGAGCAAGTTTTCTGCTCCATCGGTGATCTGTAACGCGGATTGCGTAGGTGAAGCGCGGGTCGATATCCTCCGGGTTGTAGGCAACCTCGAATGGGAATGGGAATACGCTCAGGCCTGTGATGACCTGCTGCCCGATCACGACTGCCGGCGCATCCGCACGCGAGACATCCTCCAGGCTGATGGTGGCAGTTGACCCGTCTGGGATCTCGGTGGGCTGGGCGGTATTCACCGTGCCGACAACTGCCGCATTGTAAACCAGGACCACCTGCCCTGAGCCATCGCTGAGCATGAGCTGGCCTCCTTCGATGGTATACGTGGCCGCGCTGCCCAGGATGGTCAGGTACTGGTTCTCCTGCTCCATCACACCCTGCGGTTCATTGCACGCCATCCGAGTGGTGGCGGCTGGTCCGATGGTAAGGCTGTTATCGCTGACCTCATACCCGGCATTGTAATTATTACATCCTGCTGATCCTGCCACCTGACCTGCGTCGAAATCGGCGTAGATTTGTGTCCCTGGGATCACCTCCTGCCCAGCAAGGGATGCCAGGAGCCACAGGTGATCATCCAGGTTGACGCGCACTTCGGGCTCCTCGATCTGCCCGTAAGTGACAATGACCTGTGCGGAAGCCATGATCGTCCCATCCGCCGGCGAGGGCGAGAACGCGACGATCTGCCCGGTTGAGCCTGGCTCTGCAGGGATGGAGAGCTGCACCGACCAGGGGCCCTCGCCGCCTGTCCCGGCATCCGGGGACTGGATGATGGTCGGCTGCTCCGCCAGAACGCTGCCCGTAGAGTCACGCGCCTGCACGACGACGTTGCCCTCGAACAACCCACCGCCTGTCCCGCTGACCTGCACCGGGCTGGCAATATCCAGCACCGATCCTTCTGCAGGTTGGCTTATCTGGATATAAGCCTGTACAGCCTGCCCATAGATCACTGCCACCTGCGCCGAAGCTGTGATCGAGCCGTCTTGTGGTGAGGTGGAGTAAGCCACAATCTGCCCGGTTGTTCCCGGTTGGATTTGCACGTTGAGCTGCACAGCCCAGGGCCCCTCGCCGCCGGTCCCGGCGTCCGGGGATTGGATGGTGGTGGGCTGTTCGACCAGTACATTGCCGCCGGCATCACGTGCCTGGACAACCACATTGCCCTCGAATAGACCTCTGCCGACCCCGCTGACCAGCACCGAGCTGCTGATATCCAGCACCGTGCCCTGGACGGGCTGGTCGATCTGGACGTAGGGCTGCACAGCCTGCCCGTAGGTCACCGCCACCTGTGCTGAGGCAGTGATCGAGCCATCTTGCGGGGAGGTGGAGTAAGCCACGATCTGCCCGGTCGTTCCCGGCGCTACCTGCACGTTGAGCTGGACGGACCAGGGTCCCTCACCGCCGGTCCCGGCGTCCGGAGCCTGGATGGTTGTGGGCAGCTCTACCAACACATTGCCGCCGACATCGCTTGCCTGTACGATCACATTGCCCTCAAACAAACCTCTGCCAATGCCTGTCACCAGGATGGGCTGGCTGGTATCCAGGATCGTACCCTGGATGGGCTGGTCTATCTGGATGTATGGCTGCACCGCTTCAGGAGCTGCGGAAGTGGGTGTAGCATCTGCCCCCCCGCCCAATCTTCCACCTGCTGCCAGGGCGATCACGATGATCACCGCCAGCACGATCAACGCCACCACAGCCCAGGGCAGCCAGTTGTTTTTACCTTCCTCATCCCCAGGCTCATCCCCCGCCGGTGGGGGTGCACCCGCCGGCGGAACGGTGGCAGCCGCTCCTTCTGCGGGTGTGCCGGTTTCATTGGATGTGCTGTCCTCGGCTGGCTCGAAATCCTCACTCGCCGGCATGGGTGAGCCGGGCGCACCTTCGGGGTCCATGGCGGGCTGGTCCTCTTGGGATGGCAAGCCGCTGTTTCCTTGATCTTCAAAGCTCATTCTTTCCTCCAAATGTTTTAGGAATTACGCACTTGGGGGAGAGTTGTGGGTGGTTTGGCGGGCTGTGCCCGCAAAAACACCCCCAATTCCCTCGTGAATTGCGTAACGTCTATCGTAATGTCCAGCAATTATACCAAGACGAAAGTACACGCCTTATTCTCGCATACAAATATCCCCGCCTGCTCGGCTGCAGACGGGGATATTGCTGACCTATGTTGGGCAGATGTCAGGTGTCGATAAGCAATTCGCGGCTTTGTGCAGGCTGCGGATCGACGGGTTCATCGTTCATGATAGCATAGCAGATCGCGTTCTTGCCGCTGTTTTTTGCGCTGTACATCAATTCATCTGCCTGGCGGATAATCTCGCTGACATTGGCAGGAGTGGTGATGGTAAGCACGCCGATGCTGAATGTTACCGGCCACTGACTGCGCTCCATTTGTTCCAGTAATATCCTTTGCAGGCGCGCTACCACTTTATACGCTTTCTCCTGGTTGGTTTCTGAGAGCAGGATGGCAAACTCATCGCCGCCGAGCCTGGCTACCAGATCTTCCGCGCGGATATTTTCAGCGATCTTTTTTACCACACTGATCAAAACTTCGTCGCCGGTAGCGTGCCCCAGGCGGTCGTTGATCTCTTTGAAATTATCCAGATCGATGTAGATGAAGGTAGGGGAGCGCTGGTGCCGCTGGAGTTTGTTGATTTCGAACTGTGCGATCTCGAAGAAAGAGCGGCTGTTCATCGCACCGGTCAGATGGTCCGTGCGGGAAAGCGCCTTCTCGCGCTCCATCGCTCGCCGTAGCTGAGCCAACAGCCAGCTGAAGATGAAGAAGAAACCCAGCAGGGAGGCTGCGTTCCACAAAGGGACCAGTACGTTCGAGAAGCTTTCGCCAGCCAGCGAGTTCGCCATATACCAGGTAGCGGCACTGGCGATAGAGATCAGGAAGCCGGCTTCCCGGCCCGCGAACCATGCTGCCAGTGAGACCGGGATCAAGTAGAACAGTGCGAAGGATATCTCATAACCGTTTAGATAATCGATCAAGCCCAGGACGAGCATGAAAGCAATCGCAATTACCAGCAGCATGTCCTGGCTCTGCTGGCTCAAGTACCTGTATAACCCCCGTCGATTGGTCAGTTCCATAACCCAATTGTACAGTAATACCAGTGCTCGACACCTTGCGGTTTCTTTAGGGCTCCTGCAAGAAATATCGCCTGGTTGAAGATGCGTCTCAATCAGTCTTGTGGTAGCAGCCGCCCCTGACAGTTTTTGCCAGGTAGATGAGAGACTCTGGCAGTGGAAAATCGCTATCCTGGGTAATAATTTAGTAACCGGCTGAGAAAACATTTGGTTTCTATAAAAACACTGTAAGCCGGTTGCCATGGGTGGAGGTCAAGATGCTGAAGAATCCGGTTTGGTTGTGGTGTATCTGTCTGCTTCTCGGTTTTATCCTCGATTACCTGTTCTGGGAGAAGACTCCCGGCATCTCATTTGCCATACTCGCAGCTCTGACGGTAATCTCCGGTCTATGGCTGGCGTCGAGGGAAAAAGCTCGACCGGCGCGCTCCAGTCTGCTGCTCATCCTGCCGGTTGTCTTCTTCGCAGTGATGAGCTTCATCCGCCAGGAGACGTTCAGCCGGGCGCTTGATTTCTGGATTTCCCTGGGGTTGATGGCCCTGTTCGCCAGCACATTTTTGGGCGGTGGTTATCCCCTGTACCGGTTCTGGGATTATATAGTCAGCACCTTCAAGCTGATAATCAATCTCATCGGGCAGCCTGCATCTCAGCTGGCTGAGACCCGCAGAGAGTATAAAGGCAGCGGTAGGCGCGTCACGCCATACCTGCGTGGGGTGATGCTTGCCCTGCCACTGATGCTGGTCTTCACACCCTTGCTGTCCTCAGCTGACCCGGTGTTCTCCAGCCGGGTGCGCATCGTCCTGGAAGCCCTGCGGATCGAATACCTGCCGGAGTACCTGTTCCGATTATCCTATATCCTATTGGCAGCATACATGCTGGCTGGGGTCTACCTGCATGCCATCACCGCCAGCGACGACCGTGTGTGGCTGAAACCGGCTGCACCCCTGCCGTTCGGGTTGGGTTTCATCGAGGCGACGATCGCATTGCTCAGCGTGAACACTTTGTTCAGCGCATTTGTTGCCATCCAGTTCCGCTATTTTTTCGGCGGGCGCAGCAATATCAGCCTGGAGGGCTTTACTTATGCCGAGTATGCCAGGCGTGGATTCAGCGAGTTATTGGTTGTGGCATTTTTCAGCCTGCTGGTCTTCCTGCTGTTGGCTTCCATAACCCGCCGCCAGACCGCCAGGCAGCGCTGGCTCTTTTCCCTCCTGGGCGTGTGGTTGGTAGCAATGGTGTCGGTAATGCAGGTGTCCGCATTTCAGCGCCTGCTATTATACGAGCAAGCGTACGGTTTCACCCGCTTGCGGATGTACACGCACGTTTTCATCATCTGGCTGGGCGTCCTGCTGGTCGGGACCCTGCTGCTGGAGCTTTTCAACCGCATTAAGCTCTTCCCGCTGGCAGTCTTGCTGGTTGCGCTGGGATTTGGCGCCAGCCTGAACGTTCTCAATGTTGATGCCGCCATTGCCCATCAGAATCTCCGGCGGGCGATGCGAGGGGAGACGCTGGATGTTGAATACCTGGGCTCACTCTCCACCGATGCCGTCCCGGTCATGGCTGAGATTTTTCAAGAACTGCCGGAGGGAAGTTCGCTGCGGGATGATCTGGGGGGACTTCTGACCTGCCGGGCTGCAAGCCTGGAAGAGCAGGCAGAATCGCTCGCCTGGCAGTCCTTCCATCTCTCCCGCTCTAGAGCCACAGCAGCGCTGGCTGGCTTAGAACCCGCTCTGCACGAGTACCCTGTCGATGGTGTCAATTATGGCCGGACGGTGATGGTGAAGGGGCAGGCAAGACCCTGCCCTCTGCCCTGGCCGGAGTGACCCAGCAGGATATGTTGCAGCCCATTGCTTCGCCGTCTGTGCAGGGGCGCGGCATAAGCAAACCGCCGTTGGAGCTGATACGTTTTGTCAGAGATTTACGGCGGTTTGCCCGGTATAATGTCCCTGTAAGCTGCCTCAAAAAATAAATTTGATAATCTCTGTGTACTCCGTGAACTCAGTGGTGAAAGAGTAATTATCGAGAGATTGGCAGCTGCTCCGAGTTTGCACAACCGCATCTAAGGGATATTAATATGACAGCCGAATCATTCTTTGACGCAGTGAAACGTGGTGACTCTCCTGAGGTCGAGCGCATGCTCACCCAGGACCCGGGTCTGCTCGAGGCTCGTTCAACGGCTGACCTCTCCCCGGTGCTGCTGGCGATGTACCACCGCAAGCCGGAGATGGCAGACTTGCTGATCGAACGCGGCGCCGTGCTGGATATCTTCGATGCCTGCTCGGCGGGTCGCATGGAGCGGGTGAAATCATTGCTGCATTCCGACCTTTCCCTGATCAAAGGTTACGCTCCAGATGGTTTCCAACCGCTCGGGCTGGCTGCTTTCTTCGGGCATATAGAAGTCGTTCGCTTGCTTCTGGCACACGGTGCCCCGGTGAACAGCGCCTCCCAGAATGCCATGCATGTCCAGCCGCTGCACTCTGCTGTCGCCGGTGGGCATTTGGAGATCACCCGCCAGTTGCTCTCTCAGGGTGCGGATGTTAACGCCTGCCAGGCGGGTGGATATACTCCGCTGCACGCTGCCGCGCAGAGCGGCCAGCTCGAGATGCTGCGCCTGCTGCTCGAGCATGGGGCGGATGTGCGCTCGAAATCGTTCGAGGGCAAGAGCGCTCTGGACCTGGCTCTGGAAAATGGCCAGCAGCAGGCGGCTGATCTCTTGCGCGAGAAGGCATGAAAATTACCCAATTATCAGGCACAGGGAGATTGCCCGCCGGAAGACCGGCTAACCGATTTGAGAAGCGCTAAGCGCTGAATCGCATGTAAAATATAAATAGGGGAAGTGCCGCAAGGCAGTACTTTCCCTGTTGTCCGATTCATACACTGACCCGGGAGAAGGGAATTCAGTGGAAAAGATTTGCGCACTTATTATCGATGATGACCGGGACACCGCCAACCTCTTCAGCATGGTTTTGAAGCTGGTCGGCTTCGAATGTGAAGTCGCCTACTCTGCCAAGTCAGCCCTGGTCTACCTGGCGCAGAACGAGCCGGATATCGTCCTGCTGGATATGCGCTTGGGGCTGGAGATCAGCGGCACCGACATCCTGTACCAGATTCGCTCCAACCCACGCTTCGATAAGATGCGCGTCGTGGTGATCACCGCCTACCCACAGATGGCAGCCCCAATCCATGACCTAGCAGACCTGGTGATGCTCAAACCGGTTGAGGTCGAGAACCTGCAGACCCTGGCCTCCCGCCTGACCCAGGTGCGCCCAAAGTCCTACATGTTCCGGGACCCAGTCACCAACCTGTACACCACCCGGTTTTTCCTCACTCGCCTGGAGCATGCATTCGAGCGCATGAAGCGCCGTGAAGAATTCCTTTTCGCGACGATGGTGATCGATTTCGATATCAAACCGGTGGATGGGGAGCAGCTCTATTACGCGGAGCTGGAGATGCTGCTGAAGGTTTTTGCAGATCGGCTGATCAAGAACTTCCGACCGACAGATACTTTCGGGCGCATGGACGGCGAGCGAATCTCCGCTTTGTTCGAAGACTTGAAACAGCCCCAGGACCTATACGCGATCATCGCCCGGCTGCAAGAGGAGCTGACCGGGGAGTATGAGATTTCCGGTCAAAAGCAAATGGTACAGCCGTTTATTGGGGCGGTGTTGAACGACGAGCGTTTCGAGGATGCCGAACATATCCTGCAAGCAGCCGACGAGGCGCTTGAGCAGGCCTGTGAGGCGCGCACGGATGGCTACCTGGTCGCCGATCCGTTTCCCGGCTAAATCTCAGCGGCTGTTGATGATCAATGCCGCGATCACGCCTGGAACCCAGCCTACCAGCGTGAGGATGGAGACCAGTAAGATAGAGCCGCAGCCTTTATCGAGAACTGCTAGGGGAGGGAAGATCACGCACACCAGTACGCGCAAGCAAGACATCTGAATTACTCCTTGTTTTATTTCAACTGAATTGCGTCGTTAATATAGTCCTTACCTACAAGGATATACGTACTACCAGAATCCCAGGTCGCGTGAACTTTAACCTGTGAAGCAGTGTCTCACCTGGAAGATTATATCCGACAACTATGGTATGATTTCTTTGCGTCGCACTTCTTTATGCCCCTTGTCAATTGTATATCCGCAAACCTGATTGGTGGTTGCCTGATGAACCAAATGAATGTTGCTATCCTTCCCCCGAAAAGTAATAAGAGATTCATCGCTATATTGGTACTCCTCCTGGCTGCTGGTACGCTCTGGCTGATGTTTTCCTTCGCCAGGCAATCCAGCGCGGCTGCCGAATCGGATGGCATATTCTTCGATAGCGGTCAATCCCTTGGGAGCTCCACAAGCTATGCCGCTGCCGCAGCCGACCTGGATGGTGATGATGACCTGGACGTATTCGCTGCCAACCAGGGCGCTAATCGGGTCTGGCTCAACCAGGGTACCGGGTATTTTGTTAACAGTACCCAGAGTTTGGGCAGCGCAGCCAGTGAGGACGTTGCCCTGGGCGATCTGGACGGCGATAATGATGTGGACGCCTTCGTCGCCAACAGCGCTGCTCCCAACCAGGTCTGGCTCAACCAGGGTAATGGACAGTTCGCTGCAGGGCAGAGCCTTGGCAGCAGCACCAGTCGCGGGGTCGCTTTGGGCGACCTGGACGGAGACGGCGATCTGGATGCCTTCGTTGCCAATCAAGGGGCGGATCGCATCTGGGTCAATCAAGGCGGGAACCAGGGCGGCATAGAGGGGAGTTTTATTGACAGCGGACAGAGTTCTGGATCCCGGCAATGGCTACGACCTGGCTCTGGGCGACCTGGATGGCGATGGCGACCTGGATGCATTCATTGCCAACGGTCTGACAGGTGGTCAGCCCGACACAATCTGGATCAATCAAGGCGGCGCGCAGGCCGGTACGCCGGGGGTCTACGCCGACAGTGGTCAGTCTCTCGGCAGCGCCTGGAGCTACGCAGTCGCCCTGGGTGATCTGGATGGGGATACCGACCTGGATGCATTTACCGCCAGCTGGTTCCCGCTGGGCAACAAAGTCTGGCTGAATGGTGGCAGCGGGAATTTCAGCGATTCCGGTCAGACCCTGGGCAGTGCTGCATCTCTGGGTGTGAGCCTGGGCGACCTGGATGGCGATAACGACCTGGACGCCTTCGTCGCTAATAATACCCCTGACGGGGGGCAGGTGTGGCTCAACAACGCCTCAGCACAATTCACGGACAGCGGACAGACCCTGGGCGCGAATAAGACCACCTACGGCGGCGCGCTGAGGGACCTGGATGGCGAAGGCGACCTGGATATATTCGCTGCCAATTTCGGACCCAATGCGGTCTGGTTCAATGGGACGCCAGGCTTGCCGGAAGCCACCTTTGGTGTGGCTCGCCAGGTCAACGACGCCGGTAAGGATGCATACTACCATGCTGTTACCGGAAGCGCCTTGCTGCCCGTCCTGCTAGGTCATGTCGTCACCCAGACCGTACAGGTCCAGGCAGGTGTATACACTCCGACAGGAATCCTGACCCAGACGATTATCTTCGACCCGGGCGAACAGGTGAAATATCTCAACCTGGTCAACCCTGACCCTGTTCCCAATGAGACCTACACCCTGACCCTCAGCGTCACCCAGCCCGGTGTTACTCCCACCCCGGCAGATGAGACAGACCGCCTGCTCTTCGTGTTCGTGGATGGGGAGCAAGGGATGAAAGATTGCATCCTATGTTATGTGGAATGGTTAGGCAGATTTGTGGGCATCGATTCGATTTTCGGCGCTATGCACCACCTGCCGTTGGAAGCGCAGCGTGCTTCCCCTCTCTGGCCCTATTACACCGCGCTGTACGACCTGTATGCGCCCGAGATGGCGGATATCGTGGCGGGCAACCCGCCGGTCCTCTGGCAGGCACTGGTTACCCTGGACGAGTGGACACCGGCGTTGCAGGCGTTGAGCGCCGGCAATGGCAGCTCGGTCGTCGTCTCGCAGTCGATGATGGATGATGCCACCGGCTTGATCGAGGCGCTCAAGAAAGAGTTTGGCCCCGGTTTACAGGCGGCCATTCAGCACGAACAGGCGGCGCTGGATCTGGAATCCCTGACCGGATTGAATATGGACCAGGTCTGGGATGAGATGCTCATCCGGCGCCCGATATCGAACCTGTTTATGGCTATTATCTTGAAGTAGTTTTCCGCAGCCCCTGCCAGAGTCCTAAACCGCCTACGAATGCGAATCCCAGTGCAATGAGCACCAGCGCCGGTACCATGCTGGGTATTCGCTTTATAGCGAATGACATCGTGATCAGGGCATATCCGGCCAGAGCCAGCTCCCCCCAAACTGTCCAGTCTACCGGCAGGTGGTAAGGATTCCTGCGCCAGGCGCCGTCGTCCTGCGCCAGGTTGAATTTTGGAGTGCGGTAAAACTGGGCTGGGCGCCGGCTGAACGCCATCAGGATCGCCAGCGTGTTATTCAACCCCAGGCCTACCGCCAGGAGCGCCTGCAGGGGGAAGAACGCCAGCCGCTTTCCCCAGTCGGGGTAGATGCCCCATTGGGAGAGCATCACCAACAGCGGCGGGCCGAGTCCGGCGGGCAGCAGCCACCACAAAGAAGGAAGGTGGATGCCGCGGCTGAGCGCCAGCGGCAGACAGATTAACAGGTACAACAGCATGAATGGGTATGCCAGGAAGGAAGCCAGGTGCAAGTAGCCGGCGAGCTTGGTGTGCAAGGGCAGCGAGCCATGCCACAGGTCCGACCTCAGCTTGATCAGCGACTGCATCCCTCCGCACGCCCAGCGGTGCTGCTGCTGCTTGTATGCTGACACCAGGGGGGGTATCTCCGCTGGTACGATGACATCCGTCACATATGCCAGCCGCCAGCCCCTGAGCTGTGCCCGATAAGAGAGGTCCAGGTCTTCGGTCAGCGTGTCACCCTGCCAGCCGCCGGCATCATCGATGCACTCCCGACGCAATACACCTCCCGACCCGTTGAAGTTGAACAGCAGTCCAGAGCGGCTGCGGGCAGTCTGGATGACCACGAAATGCCCGTCCAGAGAGAGCGCCTGCCCGCGCGTGAGCGGGTTGAAGCCCGGGTTCAGGTGCCCCCACCTGGCCTGCACCATCCCCACTCGAGGGTCGGCAGCCAGGTACGGCACCATCCTGCGCAGGAAATCGGGTGGCGGGACAAAGTCAGCGTCGAAGATGGCGATCATCTCTCCCGGGGCCTGCTCCAGCCCTTGCGCCAGTGCTCCTGCCTTGTATCCGGTTCGCTCCCCACGGTGCAGCAGGTGGATGTCTACACCTTGCGCCCGGTAGGCTGCGATGCACTCACGCGCCAGACGGGTGGTCTCGTCGGTCGAATCATCCAACACCTGGATGCACAGTCTGTCTGATGGATAGTCGAGCGCGCAGGCGGCCTCGATCAGTCTCTGTACCACGTAGCGCTCGTTGAATATGGGCAGCTGCACGGTTACCGCCGGCCAATCTGCCGGTGGTGAAGGTCGTACCGGGTGCTCGTGGCGGTGGAGCAGGTATAGGACCGCCAGCACCAGCGACTGCAGGCTGAAGATTCCCATCCCCAGCATAATGAAAACGTATAGCGCAGAAAGGGTTGATGTTGCCCAGCTGCTATCCATAGGAGGCATCCAAATTGGGTCGATTGGGTTGGCTGATATAGCCAGGTGACCCGAGTATTATAACTGACAGATTATCTCCGATTAAGGTTCATCAGGATATCCCGTGGTAGGGGCTAGACGTGGGGGTGTTTTTCGGGCGAAGCCCGAAAAACACCCCACATACCTCCCGCATCATGGCAATTCCCAAAGAGCCTCAATTAAAAATAAAACCTCCCGCGGGAGGTTTTATCATCGCGCTGGCTTGCGATTAGATCGTGGAAAGATACTGTTGGATGGCGGCGATGGCGATGCCCCCCTCGCCGGTAGCGGATGCCACCCGCTGGTTGGTGCCCAGGCGGACATCCCCGGCGGCGAAGATGCCCGGCACGCTGGTCTCCAGAATGAACGGGTCGCGTTTCGAGAGTCCAACCTTTGGGGCGCTTGCCGTTGCGCACCAGGTCCGGACCGGTGATGATGAAGCCCTGCTCGTTGCACTCCACCAGGTCGCGCACCAACTTGCTGTTGGGTCTCGCTCCGATGAATATGAACACCGCCGCGCCTTCGAGCTTGTACACCTCGTCGGTGATATTGTTCAGCACGACGATGTGATCCAGCTTGCCGGGTTCCCCACACACTTCGATCACTTCGGTATTGAACAGCCGCTCGATCTTCGGGTTGGCAGCTTCGGCATCGACCAGATATTTGGACGACCACTGCGTATCGCGCCGGATGAACATGGTCACGTTGCTGGCGTAGCGGCTGAGGTACATTGCCCCTTGCCCGGCCGAGTTGGCGCCGCCGATGACGAAGACCGGCTGGTCGCGGTAGTACATCGCCTCGGTGTACGCCGCCCCGTAGTACACGCCTGCCCCGGTCATCTCAGCCGCGCCGGGGATATCCAGCGTCCGGAATGTAGCCCCGGTCGCCAGCAGGAGCGCTTTGCAGGTGAGCTCGGTGCCGTCTTTCAAGGTGAGAATGCGGTATTGGTCTTTGATGCGAATGCTGACCACCTCGGTCGCCGAAAGGATCTCGGCTCCGAAGCGCTTGGCCTGTGTGATCGCCCGCCGGGCCAGATCCATGCCGGATATACCGGTCGGGAAGCCGAGGTAGTTCTCGATCTTGGGGCTGTTGCCTGCCTGACCGCCGGGGGCGTGCCGCTCGATGACCAGAATGTCATGACCTTCGGATGCGCCTGTGACAGCCGCCGATAAGCCTGCCGGTCCGGCGCCGATGATGATCAGCTCATAAAGGCGCGATTCGGCGCGCGTCTGCATGCCGACTTTGTCCGCCATCTGGATCATGTCGGGCTCAAGCAGCACTGTCCCATCCGGGAAGAGCACTACCGGCAGCATGCTGGAACCATCGCTGTATTCATCCACCATCGCCCGCGCCTCTTCACTCGATATCCACGTCCAGCCACTGGTAGGCGATCTGGTGGCGGGCGAGGAAATCCTTGACCGCATGGGACTGCGGTGACCACAGCGCGCCTGCCACGCGGATGCCGTCATACGGCAGGCTGGCGCTGACCTTCCAATCCTCCAGCAGGTCATCCAGCACCGGGTACAGGTTTTCCTGCGGCGGGTCCCATGGTTTCATCAGGTAGTAATCCAGCCCGATGCGGTTTATGGATTGGATGGCAGCTTCGGTGTCCGCATAGGCGGTGAGCAGCACCTTCTTCGATTCGGGGAACATAGCGCTGGCCTGCTCCAGGAACTGGGTGCCGCTCATCTCCGGCATGCGCTGGTCGGCAACGAAGAGCGCCACACTCTCGCGGCGCGATTTTAGCTGCTTGAGTATATCCAGCGCCCCCGCAGCGGTGTCGGATTTGAGAATGCGGTAATCGCGGCCATATTTCTGGCGCAGGTCGCGCTCGACTGAGTTCAAGACGACCGGCTCGTCATCAACTGTAAGGATTACTGGTTTTGCCATCGTGCTCTATTTCCTCCTCCTGGCTGTTGGTTACTGCAGCGCTTTGCTCGGCTGCAGCTCTCCCGTTTCGAACTTGAGCGGCAGCCGCACCTGGAAGCAGGTTTCCCCTGGCCTGGAACGTACGATGATCCTGCCGCCATGCTTCTGGACAATGATATTATGGCTGATGTTCAGACCCAGACCGCTGCCTTTGCCCGGCTCTTTGGTGGTGAAGAACGGGTCGAACAGGTTGGGCTAGGATCGCCTCCGGGATGCCCGGTCCGTTATCGATGATCTCTACGATCACCGCCTGAGCATCGTGTCCGGTGCGCAGGGTGATCTCCCCAGTGCCGTTCATGGCGTCGATGGCATTGTCGATCAAATTGGTCCACACCTGGTTCAGCTCACTGCCATAGGCCTGAATCTTCGGCAGCGCTGGATCGTAGTCACGGTGGACGGTGATGCCTGCCTTGAGCTTGCTGCGCAGGATGATCAGGGTGTTGTCCAATCCTTCGTGCAAGTCCACGTTCTGCACGGGAGCCTGGTCCATATAGGAATAAGTCTTCAAAGCCTTGACGATCTCGGAGATGCGCCCCGTACCCTGGCTGATCTCCTCCAGCAGACCGTAGATGATAAAGGTGCAGTTGAGCCAGTCGATCACCGCCAAATACTGGTCGGTCGTAAAATCGGCGACCAGCTCTGTCAGGTTGTTGCAGTCATAGCCCAGGTTGACCATGCTGGGCGCCACTTCCCAGGCATTTGCAACGCCGTGGTCCTCCAGCCAGCTCTCCAACTCGTACTCCCGGTCGCTGCGGGTCAGCGGGTCGATATCCTCCGGCTGCTGCGCTCGCTCCTTCGCCCGCCTGTCGAGGTCTAAAAGCGTCCCCAGCTGGTCGCCGGTAATCTCCATCTCGCCCAATTTCAGATAGACTGCTTGCAGCTTGTAAAAAGTAGATAGCAGCTGCGCGGCACCGCGCTGGGCGGCGGCTGCCGGGTTGTTCAGCTCGTGTGCCATCCCCGCGCTGAGCTTGCCAAGGGTCGCCAGCTTCTCGCTCTGCCGCAGGGTGACCTCCTGCTGCAGGTAGGCTTTTTCCAGGTCGCGCAGCTTCTTCTTCTGCAGGCTGGCGTTCAGCCGGGCGCGCAGCAGCACAGGGTTGAACGGCTTGGGCAGGTAGTCCTCCGCCCCGATCTCGATGCAGCGGACGGCGCTGTCGATCTCGTCCAGGGCTGATATGACGATCACCGGGATATGGCGCAGGTCGGGGCTGGCTTTGATGCGCTCCAGCACCTCGTAGCCGTCCATCTCTGGCATGATGATATCCAGCAAAACGACGTCAAATGGCTGGCTGGCAAGCATATCCAGGGCTTGCTGACCGTCCTCTGCCAGCCCAACCGTATAGCCCTGCCCCTCCAGGCTGCGGGACAACTTCAGGCGGTTCATCCGGTTGTCATCGACAACCAGGATGCGACCGGGGAGTTTATGCCGTGCTCATCTGGCATGTCTGACCTCCGGTGGAATGCAGTCAGCCATCGAGATTGCCTCTCCCTTTTACAGCTTCCAAAGTAGCCGCCACGTGCTCATACTCTGCCGCGATCTGCGCTGCCAGAACCTGGGCACCGTCAACCTCGCCGGATTTGCCGGCCATCTCCAGCTCTTTGCACAGCGTGGCGAACTCAACCGCCCCGAAGTCCATGCCGTTCGATTTCAGACTGTGTGCCACCCTGCGGATTCCTTCTGCATCCCTGGCTTCGACATATCCTTCCAGCTCGCTCAGGAGGTTGGGGGCGTCTTCCAGGAACGAGTCGATCAGCTCCTCCAGGTAGATGAATTCGCCACCCAGCACCGCAAGAAGATTGTTCAATGCGCTGCTGTCCAGACCGGAGGCCGTCCCTGCTGATGGAGCAGCTGCCGTACTGCCCTCAGCTTCGGCGTCAGCATCCTGCTGGAGGGGCCGTGCCTTCGCTCTGGTGTCTATATCGAGAGGGCGGCTCTTGCTCAGCGCTTCGACCAGGGCTTCGATGCGGATCGGCTTGCTTACATAGTCATCCATGCCGGCTTCCAGGCACATCTCGCGGTCTCCCTGCATGGCATTGGCGGTCATGGCGATCACCTGCGGCTGCTGGACAGCCGGGAACTGCACGCGCAGCTGGCGGGTCGCCTCCAGACCGTCCATCTCTGGCATCTGCACGTCCATCAATACCACGTCGTAGGGCTGCCTTTCGAGCGCCTGCAGCACCTCCAGCCCGTTGGCGGCCACATCCGGATGGTAGCCGATGCGCCCCAACAAACGCTGAGCCAGCTTCTGGTTGGTGGCGTTATCCTCTGCCAGCAGGATGCGCAGAGGCCACTTCGTTGCCCATCTGCTCGTCGAGCTGCAGCTCCTTCATCTCTCTGCGCATCACGCGCGTGGTCTGCCCGGTGAAGATGCTCACCAGCACATCGAACAGCGCGGAGGGCTTGATCGGCTTGTTGAGAAATGCCGCGAACTCGTGCATGTCTTCTTTGATTTCCCGCCGCCCCAGGGAGGTCAGCATGATCAGCGGCAGCCTGGACTTTGGCGATTGCAGCTTGCGAATCTCCCGCGCCAGGCTCAGCCCGTCCATGTCGGGCATCTGCATATCCAGGATGCCAAGATCAAACACCATCCCCTGGCGGATCCAGTCCAGCGCCTCGTGCGGGAATTCTGTCGCCTGGGGCTGCATCTGCCAGGATTCGGTCTGGCGGGTCAGGATGAGCCGGTTGGTCGCATTGTCATCGACGATGAGCACTTTTTTGTCCTGACAGTACCGGCTGGATATCTTCCTGGAAAGCCCTCGCGGGAGCGTCTACTGCAGTGCCCCGGATGGTGAAATGGAAGATGGAGCCTTTGCCCAGTTCGCTTTCCACCCACATCTCCCCGCCCATCATCTCGCTCAGCCGCTTGCTGATCGCCAGCCCCAGCCCGGTGCCGCCATAGCGGCGTGTGGTTGAGGCATCCACCTGGCTGAAAGAGCGGAACAGGCGGTCCATCCGGTCTTGCGGGATGCCTATGCCGGTATCCCGGATCGCAAAGTGGAGCATATCTGTACCGTGATTGGAATCATCCGCCGGTCCGGAGTGCGGCTCAGTGGACACGGTCAGCACGACCTCACCCTTCTCGGTGAACTTGACCGCGTTGCTGAGCAGATTGACCAGTATCTGGCGCAGCCGGGTAATGTCGCCGGTGATGGCTTCGGGGGTATGCGGGTCGAGGATATACGCCAGGTCAAGGGTTTTTTCGGAAGCTTTGCCTGCCACCAGGTCAAGAGCGCTTTCCACACACTCTCGCAGGAGGAAGGGCTGGTTTTCCAGCTCCAGCCGGTCTGCCTCGATCTTCGAGAAGTCCAGAATATCGTTGATGATCGTCAGCAGAGCTTCGCCGCTGTTATGGATCGTCTCGCCGAAATCCCGCTGGTCTGGGGTCAGTTCGGTGTCCAACAGCAGGCTGGTCATGCCGATGATGGCATTCATCGGGGTGCGGATCTCGTGGCTCATATTCGCCAGGAAGGCGCTCTTGGCATCGTTGGCAGCTATGGCTGCTGCCCTGGCCTGCTGCGCTTCCATGAACAAATGGGCGTTGTCCAGTGCCAGGGATGCCAGTTGGGCGAACCGGTTGAGAAGCTCGATGTCAGCCTGGTCGAACTGCCGCTGGGACTCCGCACTGTATGCCAGCCCGACCGTGCCGACAATCCGGTCACCGGATAGTAGCGGAACGACGGCAATCGACTTGATCGCATTGTATGCAAAGGTGGGGATGCGGTGCGCCCAGGCATCGTAATCGGCGATAATCAGCGGCTGGCCGCTCTGCCACACCCGCCCAGACACCCCTTCGCCTCGTTTGACCCGGAAACCGATCCCTTCTGTAAACGCACCGCTGCCTACCTTCTGCTCGATCTCATCGTCATCGGGTTCGAGCAAGAACATGAAGCCGTGCGGGGTGCCCAGCAGCTGCCCGGCACGCTTGACGATGGCCTCCAGCAGCTCGCTCAAATCGAGCCGGTTGAGCATCCCCAATGTGGTCGCGTGCAGGGTTGCCATGTACTGGTTCTGCTGCTCCAGCGCTTCCTCGATGCGTTTGCGTTCGGTGATGTCGACCACAAAACTGCGGCAGCGGTCGCTGTCCGGGACGATGTGAATGATCTGCTGGTACCAGATCTCGCCTAGCTTTACCTCCCGCATATGCGAGTGCTCTCCCTGCTGCTCCAGCAGTTGGATGATCTCCGGCATGTCTGCCAGCAGTGGAGAGTTAAATCTATCCCTGCGCCATTCCGGGAACTGTTCTTCTGCCGCGGGATTGGTGTAATGCACATGGCCTTCCAGGTCCAGCTCGATGATCGCGGCCGGGTTTAGCTCGGGGAAGGAGCGCACGCGTGCCAGGTCCTCGCGGGTTTCGAGCAGGAGCATTTCCCGCTGCCATTGGTACAAAGCCGTGGCAAGGTGGGCTGCAACCGAGGAAGCAAAGCGGACATCCGCGGCGCTATATCCGCCGCGGTCGAAGGTGCTGAAGGTCAGCGCGCCGAGCGTTTCGTCCTCCACCTTCAGCGGCAGGGAGAGTATGGTTGGCTTCGCCCCATCCCATATAGATGAATCCTTATTGGTATGGGCTGCACTGTGGATTTCGGCCGGATCGTCAACCAACTGCATCTGGCTGCTGTCGCATACTGCCTGGGGGATGCTCCTGTCCATGAACAGGGCGGCCTCTTGTGGGGGGGGATCATCCGGTCTGCCGTCGAACACGGTCCGCGTATGGAGGACCGGTTTAGCGCTCTGCTCGCCGCCGCGTGCTGCCATGTCCGGCAGCGCCAGCGTGCAGCGATCGAAATGCAGCCCTTTTCGGGCTACCTGGATCGCTTCGTCTAATATGGTATGAAAATCGGGCGTTCTGGCACTGAGCTGGGCTAAATCGGAGAGCAATGCATAACGCGCGGCCTGGATCTGTCCTTCTATATTCTTTTCCATTTTCCCTACAGATTTGCAGCGGTTTTTGAACTCGAATTATACATTATTCCTCATAATTATACAAATAGTGCTCGCCTTGCCCTAAAATGCGGGCTGCCCCTTACTTCTAGAAATGCCTAAACTTACCCAATTAACTGGCTCTCTGGGAATCACCGTGGTGCAGGGGTTATGTGGGGGTGTTTTTCGAGTGAAGCCCGAAAAACACCCCCATATCTGCAACCTGTCACGGCAACTCCCAATGACCCAATTAACTTGCATTCACACTAACCTTGAGTACAATTAGTATAGAGTTTCGGTCCCGTTTCATATCAATCCAAAACCAGGAGGAACTGCAAGATGAAGAAAACACTCGTAATTCTCATCGGTATATTTGTGCTGATCCTGTCGGCTTGCGCGCCCGGCACGCAAGCGCCGCCCGCAGAGGAGTCTGATGCGCTGTCTGTCTTTGGCGCGTTCGCGACTGCCATCGAGGAGCCATGGGATGGGGTGATCCACACCGCCCTGCAGAAAGCGCAGGCAGATGGCAGGATCACCTATGAGTTCACGGATGATATCGGCTACGCCGGGGACATGGAGCGGGTGCTGCGTGAGGTGGCAGAGCAGAAGAAGCCGCATATTATCTTCGGCGATGCCTTCGGAAACGAAGAGGCGGTGCGCCGGGTAGCCAAGGATTATCCCGAGATCGCTTTCATCTTCGGGTCGGGCGGCGGTCCTGCCGAACCCAACTTCTCAGTGTTCGATAACTGGATCCACGAGCCGGCTTATCTCTCCGGTATGCTGGCAGGCGGGCTGACCAAGAGCAATGTTGTCGGTGTGGTGGGCGGTCATCCCGTACCAGAGGTCAACCGCATCGTGAACGCCTTTATCGCCGGCGCCCTATCGGTCAATCCAGAGGTAGATGTCAAGACAACTTTCATCAACAGCTGGTTCGACCCGGCGGCAGCCAAAGAAGCTGCGCTGGCGCAAGTAGATGCAGGTGCTGATGTGCTGTTTGCCGAAAGGTTCGGGGTCATCGAAGCTGCGGCAGAGAACGGCCTATTTGCCTTCGGCAATATGAGCGATCAAAAAGACCTGGCGCCTGAATATGTGGTCAGCGGTCCGGTCTGGCATATGGAGCCTACGGTTGATTATATTATCAACCAGGTAGCCGGCGGCACGTACACCTCCCAGGACTTGAAAGACTTCAGCATGTTCGCCAAAGGCGGCGCAACGCTTGCTGAGATCAATACCGGCGTCATGGGTGGTATTCCCCAGGAGCTTATCGACGCGGTGACTGCCAAAGAAGGGGAGATCGAAAGCGGTCTCTTCCGCGTGGACATTGACGAAGCCCAACCGCCCGCCAGCTCGAAATAAGGCTGAGCCGGGTCCGGCGGAGGTTTTTGAGGTAGCAATTTTAATGCCGTACGCTGCGGCAGCCGCGCCGCCGCAGCGTACGGGCAGCAACCCCCGAGGATATTCTGAACAATTCTAAACCGGCAGTTGCGATGCACGGCATCAGCAAGCGCTTCGGCCTGGTGATTGCCAATGACCAGGTGGATTTCACCTTGCGGAAGGGTGAGAGTCCACGCCTTGCTGGGCGAGAACGGCGCCGGCAAAACCACCCTGATGCGCATCTTATATGGCCTGTACCAGGCTGACGAGGGTGTAATTGCAGTCCAGGACCGGCCGGTGGTTATCTCTTCGCCAAGGGATGCCATCCGCCACGGCATCGGCATGGTGTCTCAGCATTTTGCATTGGCAGCCCCGCTCACCGTCACAGAAAATATCATCCTCGGCACCACCCGCGGTCTGAACCTGAATATGGACCAGGCGGAGAAGTCGGTGAGGGAGGCATCTTCCCGCTTTCGGGATTCAAGTCGATCCTGATGCTGCCGTTGGCGATCTCTCGGTAGGGCAGCGGCAGCGGGTTGAGATCCTCAAAGCCCTTTACCGGGACGCCACGGTGCTGGTGATGGACGAGCCTACCGCTGTGCTGACACCCCAAGAAGTTGAGCAGCTCTTCAACAGCCTGGTAGGTCTCAAGGAGCAGGGCTTATCCGTGGTCTTCATCAGCCACAAGCTTCACGAAGTGATGGCAATTACCGACCATGTCACCGTGCTGCGCCAGGGCAGGGTGGTAGGCGAGGTGCCGACACACGACACCAGTCCGAATAAGCTGGCCCGCATGATGGTCGGTCGAGCGACATTCGAGGTGACCATCAAGCCCGAGGATGGCGGGCAGCAGCGGGAGGCATTGGTCATTGATCAGGTCTTTGCCCTGGACAATAAAGGACTACCTGGCGCTCAAAGGTGTCTCGCTCAACGTCCGGGCGGGCGAGATCCTGGGTCTGGCGGGAGTCTCCGGCAACGGTCAGACCGAGCTGGCGGAGGTCCTGTCAGGCACGCGTCCGGTCACAGGAGGCAGTGTGAGGGTCTTCGAGCAGGATGTGACCAATTTCGATGCGCAGGCCATCATGGCAGCCGGGGTAGGGCGCATCCCCGAAGACAGCCGGGCAAATATCATCGGGCAGATGACCGTTGCCCAGAATATGGTCATAGAGCGGCTGCACCAGTTCAGCAGCCGTGGCTACCTGGATCGCCGGGCTATCCGCCGCTACGCTCAGGAGCTGATCGAAGAATACCAGATCAAGGCAGTCCCTGAGGACCACATACGCACCCTGTCCGGAGGCAACCTGCAGAAGGTCGTCCTGGCGCGGGTGCTGGCGCAGAGACCGCGGGTGCTGATCGTCGCCCAACCCACGCGTGGGCTGGACGTGGCTGCCACAGAGTACGTGCGCAGCAAGCTGTTGGAGCAGCGCTCGGAAGGGGCTGCCATCCTGCTCATCTCGGAAGACCTGGATGAGATCATGCAGCTCTCCGACAGGATCGCGGTGATCTACGAAGGCAGCATCATGGCCGTCATGCCAGCCACCGGCGCGACCCCGGAGGAGCTGGGTTTGTCGATGGCAGGAGTGCAGCAAGTATGAAATTGCAGATTGACAGGCTGCCTGCCCCCCTATGGCTGAGGTCGTTGATCCCAGTGGTCAGCGTGGTGGTTACTTTCTTGTTGACCTCCGGATTTGTGCTGGCGGTCGGAGCCAACCCTATCGAGGCCGCTTATTACTTCCTGCTAGACCCGCTGTCCAACCCTGTGCGGCTGATCGAAGTGCTGGTCAAATCCACACCATTGCTGATAACCGGAGCGGCGGTGGCGTTTGCCTTTGCCGGCGGTTATTGGAATATCGGCGTGGAGGGGCAGCTCTACATGGGAGCAACAGCAGCCACTGCCATCGGCTTGCAGATGCACGGCTACCCGGCCTGGGTTGCCCTGCCGCTGATGGTGGTGGGTGGGTTCTTTGCCGGGATGGCCTGGGCCGTGCTGCCCGCCTTTATGAAAGTGCGCTTGAAGATCGACGAAGTGGTCACCACGCTGCTGCTCAACTACGTGGCTATTTATGTTGTCAGCGCCATCCTGAATGGTCCCTGGCGAGACCCGATCTCGCAATGGCCGCAGTCGCCTGAGATCGCCGCAAGCGCTATCTTTCCCCGCCTGATCCCGCGCTCGCGGCTGCACCTGGGGTTCATCCTGGCGCTTGTGATCATTGCATTGCTGTGGTTCGTGCTCAGCCGAACCGCATTCGGCATGAAGATGAGAGCTGTCGGATTCAATATGGACGCAGCCCAATTCTCGGGCATCCACGTCAACCGGGTCATCATGACCGTGGCGTTGGTCAGCGGCGGCATCGGAGGTCTGGCAGGGGCGAGCGAAGTGGCGGGCATACACTTCCACCTGATCGATGCCATCTCGCCCGGCTACGGCTACACCGGGATTATCATCGCCACGTTAGGCTCGCTGAATGCCATCGGCGTTGCCGCCGCGGCGCTGTTCATCGGCCTGATCGACACCGGCTCCCAGACCGTCAGCCGCGCCCTGGGCGTGCCCGCTTACCTGGGCGATGTACTGCAAGCCACCCTGCTGCTGGTTACCCTGGCAATGCTGCTGCTGCAGCGCTACCGCATCTCCCTGCGGCGGGAGAGCGGCCCTCAGGCAGAGTGACCCATGGGTGATGTGCTTACCGCAGCCTTTTTCGTCGGATTGATCACCGCCACCCTGCGGGTTGCCACGCCGCTGGTGTTCGCCGCAATTGGCGAGGTGTTCACCGAGCGCGCCGGCATCTTGAACCTGGGCATCGAGGGCATCATGTTCCTGGGAGCATTCGTCGGTTTTGCCGCCGCCTACACTGCCGACGAGGCCGGTATGGCAGGCTATCTGTGGATCGGGCTGCTCAGCGCAATCCTGGCAGGCATCCTGATGGGCTTGCTGATGGGCTTTTTCTCGGTGACGCTGGGGGTGAACCAGCACGTCTCCGGCTTGGGCATCACCTTGCTGTGCACCGGTCTTTCGCTTATTCGGCTTCCGGCTGGTGTTCGGCGAGCGCGCCGTCCTGCCGTCGATCGACCCGTTTTCCCAGTCTCGCCCTATTCGAAGGGATGCCCGTGCTGGGCGATATCTTCAGCCAGTACTTGCTCACTTATGTGGCCTTCCTGGTGCTGGTGCCGTTGAGCTGGTGGCTGCTCTTCCGCACCATCTCTTGGGCTGAATATCCGCGCCGTGGGCGAGAACCCGGAGGCGGTCGATGCCGCCGGGCTGAACGTCTTCCGGACCCGCTACCTGGTGCTGGCGCTGGGCGGCGGCTTGATGGCGATCGGCGGCGCGTTCCTGTCGCTGGCGCAATTGGGCGCTTTCACGCCCGGGATCATCGCCGGTCGCGGCTGGGTCTGCATCGCGCTGGTGATCTTTGCGCGCTGGCAGCCGGTGCGCGCCATGCTGGGAGCGCTGCTCTTTGGCGGGGTCTTCGCCCTGCAGCTGCGCCTGCAAACCATGGGCTTTGACCTGCCGTTCGAGCTCTTCCTGGCGCTGCCCTACCTGGTCACCATCGCCGCGCTGGCGCTTGCCAGCCGTCCATACGTCGCTACCCCGGGGCGCGTATCTGAAACCCTATCGCGGGAGTGAAACTCGCAGCAACCTGAACGCGAATCCACTAACCAATCACGACAAGTCGCACATCGGGAGGCAATCATGGATGAATTTATGGCAGCCGCAATCGAGGAAGCCCGCCAGGGACTGGCGGAGGGCGGCATCCCCATCGGTTCGGTGCTCGTGTTGGACGGAAAAATTGTCGGTCGGGGGCATAACCGCCGGGTGCAGAAGGGCAGCGCCATCCTGCACGCCGAGATGGACTGCCTGGAGAACGCCGGTCGCCTGACCGCCAGGGATTACAGCCGCTCTGTGCTGTATTCGACCCTGTCCCCTTGCGATATGTGCAGCGGCACCGTGCTGTTATACAAGATCCCCAAGGTGGTCATCGGTGAGAACAAGACCTTCCAGGGTCCGGAGGACTACGTCCGCTCGCGCGGGGTGGAGCTGGAGATCCTGAACCTGGAGGAGTGCATCCGGCTGATGGAGGATTTCATCGCCGCCCGCCCCGAGCTGTGGAACGAGGATATCGGGGTGTAGTTGGCTTTGTAATCGCCTCTCAGACCTTCGGCTGCACGGTGATGATCTTCAACCCGGTTTCTGCTTCCAGCTCGGCGACATAGTCGTCGAACTCGTCTCGAGTGAACACATTGCTGCCCGGGCTGCGTACCGGGCGGCCCATGACCATCGTCTTAGCATGCGTTTCGAATGCGAACTGTTGAAGCTGTTTGCGGATGTTCCCTTCCCGCACCTCGCAGTTTACATCGGATACGCCGCGCCGTTCGGCACGATCGCATAGGATCAGCAAGGCGAATTCGCCCATTTCATGCAGCTGCTGGTAGACCGTCCGGATGGAGCTGAGCATTGGGGTTGCCGCCCCTAAGAACTCCGCGTCCATAACGTGGAAAAATGTCAAGCCACGCGTTGTGCTTCACAGCCAGGTCGATGGCGTAGGTGACCGTCTGCCCGGCTTTCTTTACCCCCGCGCACAGCACAGATGATGTGCTCAGTTGTTGCTGTCGTCATCAATCTCTCTTTCACTAAATCTCAAATGGTGACGGTTATCACCGTCATCTTTACAGGAACCGGATCAGCAGCCAGATCGTTGCCAGCCCGACCGTGATCAGCAGTGCCGGGAAGCCCTTCTTGAAGAAATAGCCATATGTGATCGGGTGTCCTGCCCGCTCGGCGATTCCGGCTGTGACCATGTTTGCAGAGGCTCCGATCAGCGACCCGTTGCCTCCCATGGCTGATCCCACCGACAGGCAGAAGAACAGCACTTTGCTCTCTGCCCCGGGTATCGTCATCGTCAGAAAGCCCACCACCGGCAGCATCGCCGCGGTGAACGGGATGTTCGCCACCACGGTGGACAGCAAGGCACTCAGCCAGATGATCGCCAGCATCGCCAGAAGCAGGCTGTCGCCAACCAGTCTCCCGATCATCTCCGCGATCAGGCTGATCAGACCCACTTCCTGGATCGCTCCGATGACGATGAACAGGGACATGAAGAAGACCAGTGTGGTCCAGTCCACGGCTTCGATCATTTCTTCGATGTCTGGTCGGATCCAGATCAGCAGAGCCGTAGCGCCGATCAGGGCTGTTACCGCCGGGATCATGTGGAAGCGTTCCCCGAACATGAACAGGGCCAGCATCATAGCGCCGACAACCCCGGCTTTTTTTAGATTCCCCGGTTCGGTGATCTGCGCTCTCTCAGCCAGCAGCTCCAATAATGACGGTGAGATATCGCGAGCCTCCGCCATGTCCTTGCGGTAGATATAGATGCTGTACAGCACCAACCCGATGAACGCCAGGATCACGCCCGGGGTAAGGTTGACCAGGAAATCGTTGAATGAGATATTGGCATAAGAGCCGATCAGGATGTTGGTCGGCGTACCGATCAGGGTGCTGATGCCGACCACGTTCGAAGCCATCACTTCAGGGATCAGCAGCACCAGCGGGCTGATGCCTAGTGAAAGCGCAATCTGCACGCTGATCGGTGTCATCAGCAGCATCGTTGTCACGTTATCCAGGAACGCCGAGGCGACCCCTGTGATCAGCATCAGGATCGGCAGCAGCAGCACCATCCGCCCACCGGATATGCGGTAGGCGGTAAACGCCATCCACTGGAAGATGCCGGTGTTCTCGACCACCGCGATGACGATCATCATGCCCATGATCAGGAAGATCACGTTCCAGTCGATGAAGCTCAACGAGCGCTCGAATGTGAAGATGTATAAATTCTCGCTGAGCGGGTGACCGAGGTAGCTGATGGCGTAGATCACTGCCACGCCCACCAAGGCTGCCAGCGTATTGTGCAATCTGCCGGTAGCGATCATCACCAGCACCCCGACGAAGATGATGCTGGCGATCCAGAAGGCAATATTGACCACTCTGGGCAGCGTGATATTGGGCAGCGAGATCGTCTGTCCATTGCGCAGCTGGTCGACCTCCTGCTGGCTGAGGTGTATCTGAGACTTCTCAAAGTGTGCTCGCTCGATATGAACGTCCAGGGCTGCGCCGGGCTCGATTTCGAGCGCTGTAGTTCCCTGCCCGTTATCTGAAGTCTGGACGAGGGGCAGTGCAAAGCGCCCATTGGCCTGTGAAACAGCCTCGCTGATCGGTTTCTCTTCACCCGCGGCAAAGAGGGATACCACTGCGCCTTCTACAGGTATAAACTGGCGGTCGTGGATGGCTCCCACCACTAATGGGGCAGTGTTCTCTTGTGCCTGGGTCTCTGATGCCGGCTTGCTCAGCAGCAGGATGATCCCAAGCAAGACAGCGATGATGGATATCCGGCGCAGAGAGGCGTTCATGATTCATCCTTCCCGGCAAACACGACCTCTGCGCCGGTCATCTCTTTGACCCGCTGGGCATACTCAACCAGCTGCTCGTGGGTGAAGACGTCCTTCTTGCTCTTGCCGCGCGGCCTGCCCAACACGACGTAGTCCGCAGCCAGCTCGTGGCAGGCTTCGCTGATCGCCTCCCCTACATTGCCATGCTTGATGATCCCTTCAGCAGCAGCTCCCTTGCCTTGTGCATCAGCCTGGGCCGCTCTGATGATGAAATCCCCCAGCTCTTCCATTTCTTCAGAAATGAGGTGCACCCGGCTGCTGGCTGTATGGGTGAGGAAGTCCAGGTTGACCACATACAGAAAATATATTGTGAGACCGGTCTCCCTGGCTTTATCGATGGCTTTCTGTATCGTGGGCTGGCTGTCCGGCCCTCCCCGGATGGCACAAACGATACCTGGCATCCCAAGGTCCTTTCTGAGAATGTTCTCTTCATTGAGCGGTCACGTTCGGGTTGGCATTGGTCGCCCCTGAGTGGGGGAACTGCACGATTGCCACGGTCTGGGAGGCGATGGTGATACCGGCCTCGGAGAAATCGGACAGGATTTGCTGGCTGACATTGCTGCGGAATGAGCGCCGCGCTTCGGTATCCACCGGGTAGATCAGTCCCAGCTCGATCCAGTTATCGGTCAGGCGCACGTAAACGCGCGGTTCCAGGGATGTTATCTTGATGGCAAATTCACGCCGCGCCCGCCGGCGCTGTTCGTGCGCCTTGGGCAGCAGGTCCTTGTATGCCGGGTTCTCGCTTGCTGCCGTGGTCATGATCTCGACCGCTTTTTTCCAGTCCAATTCGTAGGTCACCGGCACAGTGATCTCGTCCCACACATAGTTGATGTGGCGCGAGTAGTTGAAGAGCGGTTCCTTGAAGATAAATGCATTCGATACCGTGACGATGCGGCCCGTGTTGTGGTCGCCTCCCATCCAGTTGCCGATCTCCATCAGCTTGGTGCGCAGCAGGGATACGTCCACCACATCACCGCGGATGCCGCCTGTCTCGATGCGGTCGCCGATAACAAAGGGCTGGCCGCTGATGATCGTTGTCCAACCGGCGATGCTGCCGATGATCTCCTGCAGGGCGAACGCCAGACCGGCAGCCAGCAGCCCCAGGGCGACAGTCAGGTCGCCAAGTTTCTGCACCCATACCGCGAAGATCAGCAGCACTGTCAGGATGTTCAGGAGATAGCCGGTGATCTTGCGGATCGTGACCAGGTAAGGGCTGTCATCTGAGATGCGCGGCAGGAGCAGCCGGTTGATCGAACTGCGCAGGATGAAATAGAACAGCAAGATGACGACCGTGAGGATCGCCTTGCGGTAGAAATCGATAGTCCAGATGTGGGTCAGAATTTCTCCCATCGCTGCACCTGTAAGGATCAGATCACATGCTCGATTATTCGTTACCGTTAGCAATCAGCCATGCCCGGCGGTGGGGCTTATATGATTCCTGATAGAGAGAACCCTCCGGGTCGGGACTTGTAAGCGTTCCAGCCCGGAGGGGTGTTATTTCTGGGTCGTCAGCATCGCCAGTTATGGAGTTGGGGTGGGGGTTGGCGTGCCCTCGGCAGCTGCCTCTTCGGCAGCTATCTCCTCAGCGCTCTCCTCCGGCAGCCCTTCGAAGAGAATCTGCCAGGCGCCTTCCACCCTGTCGGATGCCAGCAGCGGCGAGCGGGGCAGGTAAGACAGCGACTCGTTCAGGATGTCGACTGCCTCGCCGATGTAGGCTGCCTGACCTTCTGGAAGCTGCTCCTGCAGCGCGGCCAGCAGGGCGGCTCCTGCCCGGATCTCCGTCTGCGCTAGGCTGATATTGCCCTGCGAGAGGAAGATGCGGCTGCGGGTAAGTATTTCCATCGCCTTGAGCAATGTTACTTCGTTCTGCACTGCTCGCGCTGTCTCTACGGATTCCTGAATGCCAAGGCTCATCGTTTCGATATTTTGGCTGTTCTCGAGGATGGCCTGGACAGCGGCATCCAGGTCGTCGCTTAGTGCTTCCAGGTCGCTGATGGACTTCTGCAGGTCGTCCAGGTTCGACTGCATGGCTGCCTGGCCGGTCTGCAGGTCGCTGATGCTGATCTGGAGGGCATCCAGGCTCTCCGCCATCGCACTTAGCTCAGCTGCCTGGGCGGCCTGCTCGGATTCCACTACCGCCAGGCGGCTGTCCAGATCGGCGATGTTTTCTTTGGTCGTGTCGCCCTGGATCTCCAGCGCATCCAGGCGCTCGGTCAGCGTATCGGATCGCGAGACGACCAGCTGCTCTGCCTGGGTCATGCCCGATTCCAGCGCGTCCAGGCGTGCATCGTAGCCCTGGACAGGCTGGACGTAGATGCGGTACATTGCCTGGACCCCGAAATAAATCCCCACCCCCAGCGCGATGCCGATGATAACGACGACCAACAATCGGAACAGGAAGCGGCCCAATCGGGCCAGGAAGGATGGTTTCTGTGCAGTCTCTGCTGTCATTTCCCTGCCTCCTCTGGGACGAACACCTGGTTCATCAGCTCTCTCAATCCGTTGAAGAAGGTCTGGAACCGTTCGCTCTGTGCCATGACCTGCTCCATCTGGCCGGACAGCTCTCCGACCTGTGTGCTCACTTGCTCGACCTGACCGCTGACTTCTTGCAACCCGGTGCTGATATCAGCCAGCTTGCCTTCCATGGCCGTGACCCGCCCGCTCAAGGCTTCCAGGTTGTCCACGCGTTTACGCATGCTTGCCAGGTCTCCGGAAAGGGTTTCGACGGACGCCTCGAGCGAGCCTGCCCTGGCGGCCAGCTCGTTCACCTGGGACGGCGAGGCGTACTGCAGGTTGTTGTTGTTCATCGTGGACAGGATGCCCAGGGTCAGCACCACTGCCAGGATCAGAGTGATCAGGCTGCTGATCAGCGCGGTCCAGTATACCTGCGAGCGCGAGGCAGCCGCGGGCTGTTCCACCGCCGCCGCGACCTGAGGTTCTTGGGCGGCTTCGACCGGTTCAACTACGGCTGCCACCATCACAGGTTCCTCAACGACCTCGGCATCTACTTCGGGCTCCTCGACAGGCAGCTCTGCGGCGGGCGCCTCTACCACCTCGGCGACGGCTTCTTCGACCGGTTCACCTTCGGCAACCGGCTCCTCGAGCGGTTCAGCTTCTTCGATCGCTTCCGCCTCGACGGCTGCCGCGACGACCGCTGCTTCCACAACAGGCTGCTCTTCCGCTTCTTCTTCGACTGGCATCTCGGCGGCTTCAGCTTCAGGCTCATCTTCCATCTCTGCCTCTGCCAGAAGTTCATCTTCAACAACAGCCTCTTCCACCACAGCCTCGACTTCCGGCTCCTCTGCCGGGACAGCCTCAACTTCAGCTTCAGGCTCAGCTTCGGACGCCTCTTCTTCAGGCTGAGCGGCTTCGCTCTCGTTTGCGGCTTCAAGTAGGTTCTCAGGATCTTTCCCGTCCGCGCTGGTTTCCACCGCATCCGGCAGGTCCAGGTTCGAGCGCAGCTCTGCGATCAGCGACGGCCCGATGCCGCTGACTTTTTGCAGGTCATCTATGTTCTGGTAGGGTCGCCCCTCCAGAATGCGCTGGGCCAGCTCGGGGCCGACGCCGGGCAGCTGCTCCAACTCTGCCCTCTCGGCAGTGTTAGGGTTGACAAATAATCTTTCGTCGTTCATATATACTCCCTTCGATATACTATGGGCGGATACAGTTTAGGTTTGCGCAGGTAAGAGTGGTCTTTACGCCATTTGCGTAAGTCCGGCTGGATGTATTATTGGATTGATGTCCTTGTACTCAGCGTACAAGATGCTGCTGCGGGAAATGCCGAAGACCTGCTCGCATCTACATTATATAGGCTAAATCCCGTGGATGCAAATAGGATTTGTTACGATCGTCAAGCCAAACCCAAATTGAGACCTGGCTCCCCCTTTTATATTGGAGGGACCAGGCATAGGCACATCGGGTATACTGGTACACAGATATTGGTGCTTTCACGCGTCTGACAGCAGCGGATATTGGAGAGTTGAAGCATGAGTGATGGTTATGAACTTTGGGAAAAACCTGCCGCAGATGAGGTGTATATGTTTGTCGGCTGGCGGCAGTGGGCGGACGCCGGTTCGGTCTCTTCGGGTCTGCCGCAGTACCTAGTGAAGCAGACCGGAGCCTACCAGATCGGGACGATCCATCCAGATGGGTATTACCTGTTCCAGATCCCCGGGACGCATGACCTGGTGCGACCGGTGGTGCGCTATGAGGAAGGCTACCCGGTATCTCTGCAGCGCAAGCAGAACGATCTCCATTTTGCCACTCTGAGGGACCGCGGGCTGGTCATCCTGTTGGGAGACGAGCCGCACCTGGACGCTGAACGGTATGTCAATACCATCGTGGCTGCTGCCAGAGAGCTGAACGTCAAACGCATTATCAGCTTTGGCGGCGTCTATGGCGTGCTGCCCTACGACAAGGAGCGTCTGGTCTCCGCCATTTACAGTCAGCCGGAGCTGAAACCCGAGTTCGACGAGCTGGCGGTGAACCTGTCCGACTACCGAGGCGGGGCCAGCATCGGCTCGTATCTGTGCCGGCGGGCAGGCGAGCTGGATATGGAATACACCGGCTTCTATGCCTTCGTCCCGATCTACGACTTTTCGGACCTGGGCATCGTGGAGAACACCATCCGCATCGAGAACGATTACTTCGCCTGGCTGGGGATCATGCGCCGGGTCAACTATATGCTCAAGCTGGGCTTCGACCTCACCGACCTGGAGGTACGCAGCGAGCGCCTGATCGAGGCAGTGGACAGCAAGATCACAGAGATGGACGAGGCTGCCCCGGAGGCAGGTCTGCGCGCTTACCTGCAGCGCCTGTCGGACGAGTTCGACGAGCTGACCTTCAATCCGCTGGACGAGGTGTGGGAGGACGAGATCCGCCGCCTGATGGACCGCTTCGATGAGACCGACCAGGCTGAGGGCTAACCCGATCGTTCTCCGGAGCGGGTGGTTGCTGATATCTCAGATCATCTACTTCGCTATAAATGACCAAGAGGCATCTCGCCTGCTTTCAGCTTCGCGATCTGTTCGACGCTGAAGGGTGGCTCGAAAAGCTCTGGATTGCACTGCTGGCAGCGGAACATATCGGCGATAAAGTGCAGGCGATCGTACAAGTCCCCCCAATACACGGCGGCGGAGTCTTTTGTGCTGTCCGGGGTGGGATCGATCTGTGCCAGCAGGGCCAGCAGCTCAGGGTTGTCAATGCTGTGTAATATTGGCGGGAAGGCGGCGTTAAGATCATCGCCCAGCTGCAGCCGGTTGTGATTTGGCAGTTCGATGCACATCATGGCTTCGGTGACGATGAGCTGCGCCTGGCGCTGCGCCCCGGCAGAGTATGCCTGGGTGGTGGAATCGAAATCTACCATACGCCCGAACAGGCGAATGATGTATAAGATCACTTCATTCAACAACCCCCAATCCGGACGTAATGCATTGAGCAGGTTGCGCGCAAAGGTCTGCGGAGAGATGACCGGGGCGGCAAGTGCCTCGTTGATCTCGGGCTGCAGACGAGTTTGTTCGTGGAAGCCGATTTCGATATTGGCTAACAGCAGCAGCTCGATGCGCTGCTTTTCATCACTTTCGAACAGCGCCTGGTAGTAGTGCTGAAAAGCCCTACGCAGGTGAAGCTGCCCCTCCGGCGGCTCGCCCGCTTGCAGCCCCTCACAGAAGCGAGCGATATTTTCCGGGTCGTAAACCAAATCCTGCAGGCAGGCGGCATAGAAGCGGGCAAACTCGTGCCCGATCTCTGCAAAGACTTTCAGGTTGCCCCGGGCAACGGCATCGCTCGAGCGGGCGAAGGCCGCCTCGGGATCCATGACTTTCCAGATGAATTCCGCAATCTCGTCGCCCCCGAGCCTGGCTCCCACCCGCTGCGTTGCAGCCGCCAGATTCCGGGCAGCCGTTTTTGCAGCCGGGTCCGAACCCAGCTCATGTTCCAGCGTCCGGGCCAGGTCCTCCTTACGGATCGTCTGCCCGGCCTGCTTCGAGGCCCATGTAGCGAAGCTGCACCAGTTGGCGCTCCAGCCGGTGCGCTCTCCCAGCGCCAATGACAGCTCGTGATAACACTGCGTGATCTGCAGGTTGCGCAGCACCGGATCGGAAAGCGCGGCGATGCGCTCGATGTCGGAGATGGTCGGAAGGGTGGTTGCTGGCATTGACTAAAGTGTAGCTGGTCTGCTGATCAGTCCGGCTATGAGGATAAGCTTTCTCGCCTCGGTTCTGTCGTTCCTTCCTGGTTCAAGACTATACCAGGTACTACATTTTTCTCGATAGGCACATCCTCAATCTTACCTCAATCAGCCCAAGAGCGATCATACTCACGCACATTGGGATATCCAAGCAGTTGGGTCAGTACGAACCAGGCATGAGTGGTGACACCTCCCCGAAGGCAGTAGGTGATGATTTCTTGGTCCCGGGTGATCCCCAGCTCGTCGAACAGAGCCTGTAGCTCCTGGTCTGACTTGAAGGTCTCATCCGGCTGAGTAGTGGGGATTTCCCAACCCTTCACCGATCCATCAGGGTTAAAAACTCTTTGGGCAGCAAGGTTGACGGCTCCTGGAATGTGCCCACCGCGCTGAGTGCCGGGCTTTTCTTCACCTCGATACATCTGTTCGGAACGTGCATCCACCAGCACGATGGTCTCTTTCTCGATGACTTGAAGCACAACATCGCGCCTGGCGCGTATGCTCCAGTTGGGTTCCTGAGCCTGATAAGGTGATGGGGGATAGGATGGCACGGTGGTTGTGATCGGACAACCTTTGTCCAACCATTTTTGTCGACCGCCGTTCAACAAACGGACATCCTTGTGGTCGTAAAATTTCATCAACCAAAACTCAAAGGTAGCAAGCATATTATTTTAACCGCTATACAAAACAACGGTCGTCTCTGATTGAATACCTGACCTGGAGAGCTGCTCATCGAATTTTTCCTTGTTGACGATATCACCTTGTTCAGGAGCTAGATAATCTTTTTCGTAATCCCATGCCACAGCGCCAGGAATATGGTCTACTTCGTAGGTTGGCATGCCGAAAGAGGCATGTGCGCCCATAACTACCTCTATAATCCTGACGTTAGGATCGTCCAGATGTTCAGCTACCCATTGGGTGCTTACCAGAGATCTGGAATTTGCATAATCCAGGTCGGGCATTTTCAACTCCTGATGATTTAATGAAAATCAAGTCTCCTCTTTGCGGTGATTATGCTTAGTTGATTCGGCAATATCTCCCGTTCGATATTTCCCAAACCGGCTTCAGCCAACCAGGTGCGGTGTTCCGCCTCCGTGAAAGCTTGCCCGCCATCGTAAACATTGATAAAAAACAGGTTTACAGTCGCCATCTCCGCTGGCGTCAGGCGTGAGTCATCCAGGACTGTTCCAATGATGAAAATCATGCCCCCTGGATTGAGCGCCTGACCGATATTCTTCAGGACGATCCGGCATTCTTCGGCTGAAAGAGTTTGAAGCACTTTACTTAGGACTGCACTGTCATAGTGTCCGGGTAAGGGTGTTTGCACAGCATCGAGAGGCGTCACCTGTATGCGGTCTGTCATGCCTGCTTCCTCAACAAACAGTCCAGTGACCGGCGCAACGTTTGGCATTTCCATAACTGTTGCACTGAGGTGGGGGATCGCTTGCAGCAGAGCGATCACCAATCCTCCCGAGCCGCCACCTACATCCACCACGGTATTGCATGCTGAGAAATCGTAATGTTGGGCCAACATGCGCCCATCTGCCATGCTCGGACCATGAATTCCGCGCAGTATCTTTTCCATGTCGTCAGAAGACTTGTTTGCCCAGTCGAATAAATGCCGGCTCTGCGCCACACCCGTGCGGATCGATTGGGCGGTTTTCATTGAAGCCTCCCAGATCATCGCCCAGACATCATACACAGTACCCATGAAGGATGGGCTGCCCTTTGCCAGGAAGGTGTTAGCCTCTGCGGTATTTGAAAAGTGTTCCTGTTCAACCGCCAGCAGCCCGGCGCTTACCAGCGCATAAAGAAGGGGGCGGAGTCTGGTAGCATCCACTTCGAGAGCCTGTGCAACCTGGTCCGCGGTAAGTGAAGCATCTCTTAGCGCAGTGAATACGCCCAATTGGCAGCCGGCCAACATGGCAAATGAAGGGTGCACCGCCCTGCTTAGAGCCAGTATTGTATGATTATCGGGTTTAGCAGTGGATTTTGCCGGTTCCCCCTGGTTGCTATCCTTCCCGGCATCTTTTCCGAGTAATGCCAGCAATCCATTAGCCAGCGTGCCGCGCCAGATTACGGTACTGTGGCCCCCACTGAATTCCCGGTAGAAGACTGGAAATCCTTTTGCTTGCATGACATCGCGCAAGTGCCTGTTTGATGCGAGCAAATTGATGGAGAAGCCATCCACCATCATCAAGTCGGTCTCGAACAATCCGGCTTCCAGGTAAAATCGCAAGGGGGCTTTAGGACTGGCGGCGTATTGGCGCGCCAGCCATTCCTGTTCGTTATCACCTTCAGGCTTCCAACCGAACGACCCGGATTGAGAAATGACGTTGCCAAATACATCTGGCAGGCGAAGCGCGATGTAACTGGCCATTAATCCACCTCGACTGGCGCCGACGATCGCCGTCTGGCTCGGGTCATCGGTTAGATGGACTTTATTGCGCGCCCAGGGCAGCAGCTCCTTGGTTAAAAAGTCAATGTATGGAGGGTAGCAGCCGTAATCTCGCTTTCGGGTATCATCATGGTACAAAGTGCCGACCATGATGGCAACAAGCGGAGGCAGTCTTTTTTCTACCAGTAAGTTGTCCAGTGTGGTGGAGGCGGGCATTAAGTTAGTATAGAAAAAGCCGTCCAGCATGACCAGGAAGCCATACGGTTCGCTATCTTTTGAGTATCCGGGTGGGGTATAGATCCAGACTGGATACACGTTATCCAGGATTTCACTACGGAACGAGTGCTTGATAACCTGCCCGGCAGGCAAACCTGGGCGAGGAGAGAACCAGGGCTGTGGTGGGGCATCGGGGAGCTCGAAAACAGATGATTCCCAGCCTCCTATTCCTGAGTCTTCATCCAGCGGGAATAATTGTTTTTGGACATTCAGTGGGTCAAGGATATTCTGCTCGTCTATCGAGAACTGGTATGTCTCCCGGGTATCCGATGGTAATTGATGTGTGATGTACCAGATATCCGTTCCATGTAGCTGTTGCATTTCCTCATAATCCCCCATCCTTCCGGTCAGATTACTTACCAGCCCTATTTTTGCATCATATTCACCGTTGCGGCATAAAAATGTCACCAGTCGATCGTGCTCATTTCCCGTAATTGGTTCGATCAATGGTGAACCCAAACCTTCGATCTCTTGCCAGAAAACTTCCAGGGCAGAATCCTGCCCGCCCGCAAGCGCTATCTGCAGCCTGGCAAGCTTGGGGCTGATCGCCGAATCTTCCGCTTCCATCATATCGCCTCCACTGTCTGCTCCGTTGCATCAGAGCAGTAACTATGAATACCTGGGCCGAATAAACGCGGTATTATGATCGCTGGTCTATGAGAGAGCGATTTGCTATTTCGTTGTCAAGACGCGGTTGGGGTGGTTACACTATTCAAGGTGAGTAAATTAATCGTATTTTATCTAAAATGACCGTTTTGCATAGAGGCGGGAAGACTGATTTAAGAGTGATATTTCGGAAAACAAAAGCGTGACCGTTGTTTGGGTCACGCTGGCATTTGCTGCCTTCCAGGCTTAATGTCTTGCTGCTACTCCCACTCAGATCGGTAATCCTGTATGTACTGCTCCAGCGCGACCGGCGCTCGCCCCAGTAGGCGCTGCACCTCCCCCGTCACCTGCGCCGACATGCCGTTGCGGGTCTGGTTGTACAGCCAGGCTGTCACCAGGGCGAACGGCAGCGACCTGCCCTCGCTGAGCGAATGCCACACAAAGCTCGGCAGGGACGGGTCGCGGTAAACGATGCTTCGACCAAGCACCTGGCTGAAAAGCTCTGCCACTTCGTAGTAGTCCAGCGCCTGTGGTCCGGTAAGATCGTATGCCTGGTGCGCGTGACCAGCCTCTGTCAGCGCCAGGGCTGCCACAGCCCCGATATCGCGCACGTCGATGAAGCTGGTCTTCCCAGAGCCGACCGGCACGAAAATCTCATTCCGCTCCTTGATCTCCGCCCGGTGAGTGGTGTTCAGGTTCTGCATGAAGAAGCTGGAGCGCAGGAAGGTCCACTCCATACCGGAATCGCGCAGGTACAGCTCTACCTTATAATGAGGCACCCTTTTATTGTTCTCGATCCCGATCAGCGACAGGAAGACGACCCGCTCGACGCCCGCCTGCCGCGCCGCATCGAGCGCCGGGAACATCACCCTCCGCACGTCGCTGAGGTGCGGAGGTCGCATCAGGAACATGGCTTTCACGCCCTGTACGGCGGGGGCGAAAGTCTCGGGAATGCCGAAATCGAAGCGCACCGCTTCGATACCCTCCCCGAAGCGCTGGCGGACATCCTCTGGGTTCAGGTCAGCCGCCCGCACAGGCGCTCCTTGCGCCTGCAGGGCCTGGATGACCTGCGTACCGACGTTGCCCAGCGCCCCGAATACCAGGATAGGTTGGCTCATAGATGATTCCTGAAGAGATTAATCCTTGCAGACAGATAGGATATTGGCATGCAATAATTGTACCGTTTGCTGTCCTGCCGGTCGTTGATTTGCCGTGGGGGAGTATATCACGGTTCTCTTTTCTGCTAACCGATTCTCGATAACCGTATATAATTGATACAGATTGTATTATTCGCGAGAGAGAGGGACAGTTATTATGCTTAATCAAGCCACACCCCAGAATTCAGTTGAAGAAGTAAATAGCATCCGCCACAACATCCTGTTCACCGTCGGCGAGACCCCTATGGTGCGCCTGCAGCGGGTTGCCCGCGGGTTGGAGCCGGTCGTGCTGGCAAAGGTGGAGTTCTTCAACCCGGGTGGTTCGGTGAAAGACCGCATTGGTCTGCCGATCGTCGAGGAAGCCGAACAGGCCGGTCATCTCAAGCCGGGCGGCACGATTGTCGAAGCCACCAGCGGCAACACAGGGGTGGGTCTGGCGATCGCTGCGGCGGTCAAAGGCTACCGCTGCATCTTCGTGATGCCGGATAAGATGAGCGACGAGAAGATCCGCCTGCTGCGCGCCTACGGTGCGCAGGTGGTGATCACCCCTACTGCCGTCGAGCCGGATGACCCGCGCAGCTACTACTCGGTAGCCAGGCGCCTGGTAGAGGAAACTCCCAACGCCATCCTGGCAAACCAGTACCACAACCCCGCCAACCCGGCTGCCCACTACCGCAGCACGGGTCCTGAGATCTGGCGCCAGACCGGCGGCAATGTGGACGTCTTCGTAGCCGGCATGGGCACCGGCGGCACAATCACCGGCGCCGGGAACTACCTCAAGGAGCAGAACCCGGCGGTCAAAGTGGTCGGCGTCGATCCGGTGGGCTCGATCCTGCACGACCTGATCCAGACCGGCGAGACCGTCCCCGCCCACACCTATAAAGTAGAAGGGATCGGGGAGGACTTCCTGCCCTCTACCCTCGACCTCTCGGTTGTGGACGACACGGTGCGGGTGAGCGACAAGAAGTCCTTCCTGATGACCCGCCGGTTGGTGCGCGAAGAGGGCATCTTCTGCGGCGGCTCATCGGGCACCGCGGTTGCCGGGGCACTGCGTTACATTCAGGACCATGAGCTGGGACCCGAGACTACGGTGGTAGTCGTGCTGCCCGATTCGGGCGACCGCTACCTGAGCAAAGTCTTCAACGACGACTGGATGCGGGAGAACGGTTTCATGACCTCCGCCTGGGCAGAGCTGAAGGTTGCCGACGTGCTGCGCGCCAAAGCCATGCAGAGCCTGTACACCGCTCGCCCGGGCGACCGCCAGGCGGACGTGATCGCCATGATGAAGAAGTATGATATATCGCAGGTGCCGGTGGTGGAAGATGGGCGTTTAGCCGGCATCGTCACCGAGGTCGAGCTGCTCGATCACCTACTGACCGCCGACCACCCCCACCTGCCAGACGAGACCATCGAAGCGCTGGTGCGCCCGCGTGTGGCGACCGTCACCCCCGATACCGCCCTGGAAGCCCTGATGAGCATCTTCACCACCCGCCGTGTGGCAGTGGTGGTCGAAGACGAGCAGCCGGTCGGCATCCTGACCAAGATCGACCTGCTCGATTTCATGGCCAGCGCGGCGAAATAGCCTTACACCCGGTCGAGCGCCCGCTCCAGGTCATTGACCAGGTCGTCGCCGTGCTCGATGCCCACCGACAGGCGGATCAAGCCCAGGTCCACCGCCAGCGTTGAATCTACCACCGAGGCATGCGTCATGCTGGCTGGGTGCTCGATGAGCGATTCCACCCCGCCGAGCAATTCAGCCAGCGCGAACAGCCGGGTGCCGGTCACCAACCTGCCGCGCGGCTACCTCGCCTCCCCGGACGACAAAAGACACCATCCCCCCATACGAGCGCATCTGCTTTGAAGCAGTCTTATAGCCTGGGTCATCCTTCCGCCCGGGGTAGTACACTTGCTTCACTGCCGGGTGGTCTGCCAGGTATTCTGCCACCTGCTGGGCGTTGGCGCAGTGGCGCTGCATGCGCAGCGCCAGCGTCTTCAGGCCGCGCAGCACCAGCCAGCAGTCCATCGGTCCCGGAACCGCCCCGATGGCGTTCTGCAGGAATTTCAGCCGCTCGTAGGCTTCGGCATCGCTGGTCAGGATTGCCCCGCCGACCACATCCGAGTGACCGCCCAGGTACTTGGTGGTGCTGTGCACGGCGTAATGGGCGCCCAGCGCCAGTGGCTGCTGCAGAAATGGAGTGGCGAAGGTGTTGTCCACCGCCACCTGCGCCTTGGGGTTCGAACTCCCGCACCCGTGTGCAGATAGCGGCGACATCGGCGACTTTGAGCAGCGGGTTGGTGGGCGTCTCCAGCCACACCAGGCGCGTCTCCGGGCGCAGCGCCGCCATCACAGCCTCCAGATCGCTCATATCCACATAGCTGAAAGCCAGCCCGTAGGTTTGCAGCACCTTATCGAACAGGCGGTACGTGCCGCCGTAGACGTCGTCCCCGACCAGCACGTGTTCCCCGGGCTCCACCAGCCGCAGCAGGGTGTCAGTAGCCGCCATGCCGGAGGCGAACGCCAGCCCGAACTCGGCGCCCTCCAGCGCCGCCAGGCAGGCTTCCAGCGCCGTGCGGGTTGGGTTGCCCGTGCGTGAGTACTCGTAGCCTTTGTGGACGCCCACCTCGCTCTGCACGTAAGTGGAGGTCTGGTAGATGGGGGTCATGATCGCCCCGGTAGCCGGGTCGGGCGCCTGCCCGGCGTGGATGGCGAGGGTTTCGAAGTGGTAGTCGGGTTTCATGGATCGGTCCCTTTATTAACAAAAATGCGGAATTGACGTGCAACAGGGCAGCGTCAGGCAACATAAGGGCAAATATACCATTTACAAACCGGTTATGGCGGATGGGATTGGAGGGAGGACGGGTTAGCGCGCCGGCAGCTTATCCGGGTTAGCGACCGACCAGATGCGCTGGATGCGGCCCTCGCTGACCTCCAGCATGACAATGACGAACGGCGTGCCATCCGGATTGCGCAGGATTAGCGCCGGGCGACAATTGGATCACTCGCGCAAATTCGCGGACTCTTTCTTCCCTCTTGCTCCCGAAGTAAGATAGCCCACCTCCGCTGCGTCAGGGTATTGAGACGATGAGCGAAAAGAATTTTTTCAAGCAGATCATGAGCTATCTGAAGGCTGGCAGGCCGTCCCTGCCAGCAGAAACGCCCTTACCTTCCAACAGTGCGGCATGGAGTGAGTTCTTCCAGGCGGTGCAGGATACCGAGGATATCGAAATTTCCTGCGACGAGGTGTTCACCCTGCTCGACCGCTTTGCGGAATTAGAAGTTTCGGGCGAGGAGGCCGCCCGTCTCCTGCCGCTGGTGCAGAAGCATCTGGACAGGTGCGGAGACTGCCACGAGGAATACGCCGGATTAGTGAGCATTATCGAAGCTGCCGTCGAACCTGGCGGCTGACTGTCTCCAACCCCACTTCTAACGGGATGCGGCATACCACTTGCTTAAGTAAAAGCACCCCGGTCTAAACGCCGGGGTGCTTTGCTGTTGTACGCCCGGCAAGGGCGATAACTAAGGAGTGAAAGACTCCTGCGGACGTTGACCCGACGAACCGCTAGCCGAAGGCAACTGCGAAGGTGTGAACCGACGTGGAGAGGAAGCCGGAGAGCAAAACCTGGACTGGATGAACAAGAACTGCGTAAAGAGGCATAGGGAGACGGATAAGCTGGCAACAGACAGTGAAGTCCAAAAAGGGTCAAAACAGCCCTATGTAAACGCAGCCAGGGTCAGGGGAAAGATATCGTACCTTATCCGGGGAGACCTGCCCGGTTTCAAATGGGTAGAAGTCAGCCGAGGCTATAGTAGTCGATGGAGTAACGACCATCCAGGGCGGCCAGGGAAACCTGGCCACAGGGCGAAGGGCCGAACGGTTGAGGAGTTGAGCAGAAAGGAGCAGGGTAGCGGCGAGGACAATCGAAACCCGGCAAGACCGGGACGGACGTGGAAGTAACACTGAAGGTGTGAGGTAAGCGTCAGTGATGAGAGGCCGATACCGGGACGAATGGAAAAAGAAAAGGCTCAACACGAAGAAGAATTGTGGGGACGAGTATTCAGCCGGGAAAACCTGAAGGCAGCCTTAGAACGGGTGCAGAAGAATGGGGGAGCGCCAGGAGTAGATGGGATGACGGTGGAAGAACTCCCCGAACATCTCCAGAAACACTGGGGAAGCATCCGGGAAAAGCTAGAAACAGGGACGTACCGACCGAGTCCGGTGAAACGGGTAGAAATATCGAAGCCCGGAGGCGGACAAAGAAAGCTAGGCATCCCGACAGTACTCGATAGGAAGATCCAGCAAGCACTGCAGCAGGTGCTGAGCGAAGAATTCGAAGGGACATTCAGTGACCATAGCTACGGATTTAGGCCGGGACGAAGTGCGCATGACGCAGTGGAAGCTGCGCGAGGGTACATCGAAGCCGGATACCAGTGGACAGTGGATATAGACCTGGAGAAATTCTTCGACACAGTACACCATGACCGGTTGATGGCTCGGATGAAAGCAAGAATAGCAGACAAACGAGTACTAAGACTGGTGAATGAGTGCCTGAAAGCAGGAGTGATGGTAGCTGGAGAGATAGTCAGAAGTGAAGAGGGAGCACCTCAAGGGAGTCCGCTCTCACCGCTGCTGTCAAACATCGTACTCAGCGAGCTGGACGAGAAGTTGGAAGAAAGGGGCCACCGCTTTGTCCGCTATGCGGATGACTGCAACATCTACGTCAAAAGCGAACGAGCGGCAAAGCGAGTTCTGGAGAGCACCAGTCGCTTCATAGAAAGACGAATGCGCCTGAAAGTGAACGAGCAGAAAAGCGCAATCGGACGAGCAGTGGAGCGGCAGTTTCTGGGCTTCAGCTTCTACTATTGAAGAACAGGCGGGGTGCGAATACGGATATCCCGCAAGAGCCTGGAACGGGTGAAACGCAGAATACGACAACTGACTCGACGCAACCAGGGCAGGTCGTGGCATGAAATCAAAGCCCGATTGGAAGTCTACATCAGAGGCTGGGTGAACTATTATGCTCTGGCAGATGCCATGAGCCATACGACCCGGCTGGATGAATGGTTGCGAAGACGAATGCGTCAATTGGCGTGGAAACAATGGAAAACCCCCAAGAATCGAATATCAAAATCTGCGAAAGCGAGGCGTGTCCGAATATTGGGCGCAACGTGCCGGAGGGTCGAGTCTGGGACCTTGGCGGCTATCAATGTCTCCCCCCAGTACAACAAGCTCTCAGTAATGCCTACTGGCAGAAGGCGGGCTTACCCAGCTTCAAAACACAATATCAACTTCGTCACACTTGACCGAACCGCCGGGTGCGGACCCGCATGCCCGGTGGTGTGGGAGGGGGGACGGTTGCCCGCCCCCCCTATCCCGATTGTCGAAATATTGATTTGGCAGCCGGATGCTGCTGTGTCGGTCGGATGGCTCTGCTAGCTTACCGCCTGAAAAGCCTTCAACAAGGCCTCCGCTTTTGCCTTGAATACCGGCGGTGGGGCAGCCCCAACCTGTCGGTCGAAGACTTCTCCTTTATCGATGAAAAGCACGGTGGGTATTCCCTGGACGCCGAAGCGGATCGCCCACTCCGGGTTTTCGTCGGTGTTGACCTTGGCAACTATCAGCTCGCCATCGCGCGCTCTGGCGACCTCCTCCAGGACCGGTGCGATCATCTTGCAGGGTCCGCACCAGGGAGCCCAGAAGTCTACAATGACGGGCAGGTCCGAACCCAGCACCACACTTTCGAATTCGGCGTCCGTCACATGAATCGGTGCATCCATAGAATTTGTCTCCTGATATCTGATTTCTCATGCAGATAGACGCTGCGAGATCGGCGTTCCTTACCCTTCTGCGAAAGAATGGATGCCCCTGGGTGCTTCCTCCGTTCATCTCTGACAGCTCATGATCTGATCCTAGTTGCGCCATAGCGCCCGTGTAGCTAGCCAGGCATTGCCGGTTTGAGGTAATTTGTTGCTCGATCAAGTCGTCTTATAGTTGGGTTCCTTATCAATCTCATAAAGGCAAGGTCATCTGGAGATGTCAATCCGTTCGTTGTTGGAAATCTTCATTCGTTCTTCGGCACCGGAACACACGATCACACTGAATTGTGACGAGTGCTTTATTGTGATGGAGTATTTTGTGGAGCTTGCTTTGGAAGGATGCACCTTTGATGAGATCAAGAGCGCGCTGGTCAATCATATAAACCACTGCCCGGACTGCCAGGAGCACCACCTGCAGCGCCTGAGAGAGATAGAAGAGCAGTTTGTGAGCAGCAAAAATACGAATACGACGCTGAAACCGGTATAACGGTCGCGTCGATTACCCGGAGGTAGTCATGAGATCAAGGATTTTATTAGGGCTGTTTGTCTATGGTAGCTTCTTGCTGGCAGCCTGTGGTGGCACGCTGGCTTCAAGCGAGTTATCCAGCCCGGTGCCGGTAGCCTCTTCGCAGCCTAGTGACACAATCGCACCAACTGAGCCGGACCCTACTCGGACACAAACGTCCGAACCCACAGAGCTATCTGCCCCGACCGCCTTGCCGGAAGAAGCGCCTCCCAGAGGCGCGGCGGCGGAATTCTCAACCGATTTCAGCAAACACACTGTCCCCTACAGTGATATCTTATCCGGCGGACCGCCCAAGGATGGCATCCCCCCCGTTGACGAACCGCAGTTCATCACCGTCGCTGAAGCGGATGCCTGGCTGGAGCCGGTCGAGCCGGTCGTCCTGGTCCAGGTCGGCGAGCAGGCGCGCGCTTACCCGCTGCAGATCTTGATGTGGCATGAGATCGTCAACGACACTATCGGCGACCTGCCCCTGTCGGTCACCTTCTGCCCGCTGTGCAATACCGCCATCGCTTTCGAGCGTGATTTCGAAGGGCATCGGCTGGATTTCGGCACTACCGGCAGGCTGCGCTTCAGCAACCTGATCATGTACGACCGCCAGACAGAGACCTGGTGGCAGCAGGGGGACGGTGTGGCGATTGCCGGCGAGCACGCCGGCTCCCGGCTCAGCTTCTATCCTGCCACGATCATCTCCTGGCAGGAGTTCAAATCCGCCCACCCGGACGGGGAGGTGCTCTCCCGTGAGACCGGCTTCAACCGCCGCTACGGCAGCAACCCGTACACCGGTTATGACGATGTGAACAACTCGCCCTTCCTATATAGGGGTCCGGAGACCCCGGGCGCTCTGCCGCCTGTGGCGCGCGTCCTGAGCGTGGACCTGAACGGCGAAGCCGTTGCATACCCATATCTGACATTGGAAACTTTTCAGGTAGTGAATGATGTGGTCGGCGGTCAGCCGGTGGTCGTCTTTTGGGCAGCGGGCACCGCCTCGGCATTGGATGCCGGGTCGGTCGCCGGCGGGCGCGACGTGGGCTCAGCGGCTGCCTACAGCCGGGAGCTGGACGGCAGGGTCTTGACTTTCGAGCTCGTAGATGGGCGCATCACCGACCAGGAGACCGGCAGCCAGTGGAACCTGGTCGGTCAGGCGGTTGCCGGTGAGCTGGCCGGCTCGCAGCTCGAGCCTGTAGTGGCGATCAACCACTTCTGGTTCTCCTGGGCTGCTTTCAGACCCGAAACCAGGATCTACCAGCCTTAAGTGTATCTGGCCATCACCAGCATTTTCAGCAAGCTGCAGGTCGCAGAAAGCGCCCAGGCCATTGTGCTGGCGCGCCAGGCCGGCCTGGAGTAGGTTGTCCCCCTAATCTACGGGTAAGCTTTTTGTATGGCGGTCACCAGCCGATCCTGCAGCCGGTCGAATGCCGGGTCTACAACCTGGCGCGAGGCGTCCGCGTCGTACCAGGCCATGATCTCCTGCGCACCCTGCCAGAACGGGATGACCGGTTTGAACTCCGGTACCAGCCGCCTGATCTTGCTGTTATCGAAGATCATGCTGTGCGATTTATCGCCCAGCAGCGAAGCGCCCCAGATGGGGTCGTAGGCGGCGATCAGCTCGGACGGCACGTGCACCAGGCGCGGCTCGATGCCTGCCGCCCGGGCGACGTGCTCGTAGATCTGATTCCAGCTCAGCCACTCGTCAGAAGTGATGTGTATGCTCTGACCGTAGGCATGCGGGTTGCCCAGCAGACCGGTGAACCCGACCGCGAAATCGCGGTGGTGGGTCAGCGTCCACAGCGAGGTGCCATCCCCGTGCACCACCACTTCTTTGCCCAGGCGCATACGGGCGACCGTGGTATAGCCGCCGTGAAAGGGGAGCAGCGTGCAGTCGTAGGTGTGCGACGGGCGCACGATGGTGAATGGCAGCCCCATCTGGCTGCCAGCCTTCTCCAGCAGCGCTTCGCAGGCGGCTTTATTCTGGGAATACTCCCAGAACGGGTTGTGCAGGGGCGTGCTTTCGGCGACCGGGAGGAAGCCGGGCGGAGTCTGGTATGCCGAGGCCGAGCTGATGAATATATACTGCCCGGCGCGCCCGCGGAAAAGCTCCAGGTCGCTCTGCACGTGCTCGGGCGTGTAAGCGACCCAGTTCACCACCGCATCGAAGCTCAAACCTCCAAGCGCAGCTGCTGCCGAAGCGGGCTGGCGGATATCCCCGTGCAGAACATTTGCACCTTCCGGCACGGGGCGGCTGGACACCCCGCGGTTCAGTAGATACAGCTCGATGCCGCGCTGTACAGCCAGCTGCGAGCAAGCCGAGCTGATGATGCCGGTGCCGCCGATGAACAAGACTTTCATATTTTCTGACCTCGACCGAATAAGCAGAGTGGAGGATGTGTTCAGCCGTGCATTGCCGGCTGAACACATCCTGATATTATCACGGACGGTTGACCATCGGCAGGAAGATCAGGCTGTCCGGCGTGACCGCACCGCTCCAGTAGCCGCTGGTCAGCCGGTACGCTCCGGCGGCGCTGGAGCCGGTGGCTGCCTGGCCGCTGCTGGCGTCCAGGCTGTAGCTGCCGCCGCTTGCCGAAAAGGCACTGCTGGCTGCTGACGTCCAGCCCAAGCTATAGCTGCCCGAGCCGGAAATCTTTGCCGACGCAATCGTCAGGCTGGTCACCAGCAGCAGCCCCACGACCTGCACTGTAAGCCAGAGTCTTAGAGTTCGACGGTTCTTCATCAAGCTCACTTGCCTCACCGTAATGTGACGAAGACGTAGATCAACGCCTTGTCATCCGCAGAAGCTTCTAATGCTTTGCCGAATACACCGCTGCCGGGAGTCGTGGCAGCAGTTACAGCCAGCTTGCCGTCCAGGGTGATCGCGTCGCCAGGCTGGATGGCCACGCGGCCGCCGTTGGTCTTGACCTGTGCCGGTCCGTACACGACCAGCAGCAGGTAATCTCCAGGTGCAGCCGGTGCTGTGGGGTCATACTGGGAGAGACTTGGGTCTTCCAGCCCTTCCGGAGGGGCATTCAGCAGCTCGTCCGGGAATTTGCCGTAAACCACCCCGGCTACCCCCTGGATATTCTCAGCGTTGGCAGGCGCCACCTGGACGATCGGCAGCCCATCTGTAGCTTCCCCAATATTGATCCCGGCAAACGAAGCCACATCCCCGCTCTCCATCGTTCCGGCGCTGCTGTTCTGCACTACCATCATCATCGCCCCGGGCATGTTGATATTTCGTGTGTACAGGTTATCGGGTGAGTAGAAGCCGTAGTTGTTGCTGCTGGTATCGGTGTAGCCGTAAACGCCGTACCAGTTGTTGGAATAACCGGCGACGCCACTCCCCGTAGCGCCGTTGTTGCGCCCGAAGCTGGCCACCCCGGGACCGTTGGTTTTGTTGACGTCGAAGCCATAGCCTCCCGAGCCGTCATTGTTAACCCGCAGGGATGGGGAGGAAGCTGAGGGGGAGTGACCGTTTACCACCAGGCTGGATACGTTGGTAGCTGCTGTCTCTACCGTCAGCGCCGTGCCTGTCTCAGCGAGAATATAGGCGCCAGGGCGCAGTCCGTGAGCATAAGGTGCCGCCGTCAGGGCCTGGCGCGGGCTGAGGTTGGTGTAATCCGCCTCTCCGTCGGCGCACTTCACGCCGATCTCCAACCAACGCGCCTCTCCTCGAAAGGCAGCGCTGCCAAATTCGCCGCTTTCGTTGAGCTGGATGGTAAACAGCCCTTCACTCACCAATACATCGCTGAACACCTGCGTTGCGCCGATCTGTGCGCCATCGATGTCCGCATCCCAGAGCGAGAACTGCATATCGCACAGGTCATCCAGAGCGGTATCGTCTTTCTCCAGCTTGCCCTGGAAGGAAAAACCTGTCCCCAGGGACGCAGCTGTTACCGACTCATGATTTGTTGGCTGATCCGCATCCTGCGCAAAGACAAGCCCGCTGCCCAGTGCCACCAGCGCGGTGAAGACCAGCGCGGCTGCAATGATGATTCCAGCTTTTACCAGTTTCGTCATGATAGAACTCCCCGTTGAGAAAAATTTATGCTTCCAGAATGATCGTTTCCGGAGCTTGGATTGGATACAAGAGATTGGAGGAATAAGCTTGTGGAAAAGCTAATTCTGCTACACACCGAGAGTTTGGATAACCGCCTTGATCCTAGTGTATTGTTATTGACTAAGCGACATCCCGATGAGCCTGGATATTATAGACCAACTTCATCGAGATAGAGATTAAATTTTTTCATATATGATCCCACTGCAAAAACGACCAGACCAAATTGGTCCAGTATCTACCCTCCTCAAAAGCGAGGATTCTTAATATAATCAGACCGAAACCATACTGAGGGTCTGAAAGATGTACAAACCTAATAAGCGCCACCTGCAACCGCTCTTGATCAGCAACGTTAACGAACTGCCGGAGAAAAAACGCAAACGATTAGCGACCTCCTGGGCCGAGGACTTTTATCGCGACTTCTTCAGCCGGATTGATGAAGATGCCTTTGCAGGCTTGTACGTCGATCATCCTTCCCGGCCGAACGTGCCGGTCAACTGGTTGGTGGGGCTGGAGACGCTCAAAGCAGGTTTTGGGTGGAGCGACGAAGAGCTATATGATCATTTCTGCTTTGATCTGCAAGTGCGTTATGCCTTGGGCATCCATGATCTAAACGAGAGCGACTTTGATCTGCGGACCCTGTATTACTTCCGCGAGCGACTGAGCCGCTACAACCTGGAACAAGGCACGAACCTGCTGGCCCAAGCCTTTGAGGCCATCACCGATCAGCAATTGACGACCTTGCAGGTCAAGACGGGCAAACAGCGCATGGACAGCACCCAGATCGCCAGCAACATTCTAGAGATGAGCCGCTTACAGCTCTTGGTGGAAGCGGTGCAGCGGATGCAGCGCAGCCTCTCGGAAGATGACCAGCAGCGCTATGGGGAAATCTTGGCCCCGTATGTGCAAGGCCACTCAGGGCAGTACGTGTACCGGATCAAAGGCAAAGAAGCCATGCAGACCCACCTGGAGCAGATCGGAAAGGTGATCTATGATCTTTTGAAAGAACTGCGCCCAGGTTACGCTCAAGAACGGGCCTATCAGGTGCTGGAGCGTTTCTTTGACGACCATTTCCAGTTGCAGGAGCGGAGGGTATCTCCCAAGCGCAACCAGGAGTTGTCAGCCGACAGTTTACAATCAGTGGATGACCTGGAAGCCACTTTTCGTCGTAAAGGTTCCAAAGACTACAAAGGTTATGTGGCCAACCTGAGCGAAACCTGCGACCCGGAGAATGAAGTCCAGTTGATCACCAAAGTACAAGTGGCCCCCAACAACACCAACGACAACAGCCTGTTGTTGGCCGCCTTGCCCGACTTGAAGGACCGCACCGGTTTGGAGACGCTCTACACGGATGGACCTTATGCCGGTCCCGAGGTCGATCAAGCCCTGCGGCAGCACCAGGTGGAACAGATCCAAACGGGCATCAATGGCAAAATCCTGGACCCCAACAAGCTGTATTTAGCCGATTTCGAGATCGAGCAAGATGAGCAGGGCGTTCCCACCCGCATTACCTGCCCCCAGGGACAAACTGTGGCGGTCGAACTGAGCCGTCGGGGAGGTAGTTATCAAGCGGATTTCGGCCCGGCCGTCTGTCTGAGCTGTCCCTTTCATCTCGAAGCACGCTGCCCGGCTCAGCCTGGGAAGAAGCGGGCCTCCTTCCGCTTGAGATTTACGCCCAAACAGATGGCTGTGTCCCAACGACGACGCAAAATGCGGCAGAGCAAGCAGGATGGCAAGAACCCCAGAGCTGCCATCGAAGGCACGGTCCGAGAAGTCAAACATCCTTTCCCGGCTGGCAAGTTGCCAGTCCGAGGTCTCTTCCGCATGACTTGCTTGATGGTCTCATCGGCCGCCATGACCAACGTGCGCCGCATTCACCATTATTGGGAAGAGCAAAGAAAGCTAGCAAGACAGAAAATGGGTGCTGAACAGGGTCCGAATGCCAACCCCCAACACCAAGACCTTTCTTTTGCCTCTTTTCTGAAGGCATTGTTGACCTGCCGGAGAGCGTTTTCCGCACGTCCGAATGCCTATTTCGGTTTTTAAAGTGCTGTTATTGCAGTGCGATCATATATACCTGCTTATCCCCCATTTCCTGAAGGGAACGCCTGTCTTCAGCGTCTCAATTCCCGCAGATTCCCAATGACGACGAACACGACTGCCCCCAGCAACCCGGCGATAAGGAACCACACCCAGAACTCGACCAGCAGGATGATCGCTGCGATCACTGCCAGGATGACGGTCAGGTTCAGCAGGTAATCAATCAGGTTATCGCGGATTACCGCCTCCAGCGCTCCCAGACCTACTGCCAGGCCAATCGACCAGACCGGCCAGTTCACCGGTTGAAAGATGAGCAGCAGGGCAATTACCAGCAGGATCAATGCCCCGCTCAGCGCCCCCCAGATCTCAACGATGCGATGCTGCTCCGGCAATGGCGGCTCAGGATGGTGGACGTGGTGCAAATGGGCAGTGGGAGGTCCCAGGTCGCCGCGCCCCACCCGCCGGGCGTATGCGTGCAGCGCCTGTCTGGCCTCTACCAGCTCTGTGCGGCGCGACTGCAGGTCTTGCAGCGCGGCCTGTGTAATTTTCAGCTCAGCTTCCTTCTTCTCACGCTGGGTGCTTAAATACTTGGTCGCTTTCAAGGCGTCCACGTCCAGCGCCTGCCTGCGCAGCTTATCGCGCTCACCCTCGATTGCCTGGTCCATTTCAGAGAGCTCGCTCTCCAGTGAATCCAGTCGTTCGTCCATCTCGCCGGGGAGCTCGTCCAGGGGGTAGACTTTGTCCAGCCCGGCCCAGCCGGTGGGGTCATACCAGGATTGGCGCACCGTGCCGTCCCGGTTGTATTTTGGTCCTGCCGGGGCGCGCTCACCGCCTAATGGGTCGTGAGTCTCCAGACCCCACAACCCGCGGTAGTTCTGCACCCAGCCGATCTCGTCGGAGATGATCTCCGGCGCCCAGTCCTGCTCCTGACCGGGACCGATGCTCAGCCCGTCGCCGCGGGCGTAGTCGATAAAAGGCACGTTCAGCATCGCCCGGTTGTTTGTCTGGGCGTACTCGGTGCTGCCCATCCCCAAGGTCTCGTTCCAGAACCTTTGCAGCCAGTTGAGCACTCCCTTGACCGGCAGCAGGAATCCCGGCTCGGCGCCCATCAGATATTCACCCTGCTCGAAATAGCTGGCATGCGAGCCCGCGCCGACGAAAATCACCGGGTGGTCGCCCTCGCGCACCAGCAGCGGGTCATCCCAGCGCCGCCGCAGATCGTCGCCCTTGAAATCGTGCGAGGCGTATGCCACCCAACGCGGCTCCGGCTCTCCTGCCTCGCTTTCTGTCAGGAAGACAAACACCTGCTCCCAGTCGGCTTCGTGGTCGTTGACGCCGAAGAAACCGGAGCGCCAGTTGTTCATCGAATAGAAGAACAGGTACTGCAGCGCGATCCAGCCGCCCGACCGGACTGCTCTGCCGTAATAGACCCACCTCGGATCCTGGGAGTAGATCAAACGGGTTTTAAGGTCTGCCGCCGCCGCTTGCCCCCCGGGCACCTGGCCGCGCACCAGCAAAGAAAGGTCGAAGAGCGAATCCGCCAGGCGGAAGACCAGCGGCACACGCGCCAGACGACCCGGCGCGATGAAATGCTCCCGGTGCGGGTCGCGCAGCCAGCGCTGGAATTTCAAACCTACCAGGGGCTGGTCGACGAAACGCAGGTGCATGGTATGGTCGGCCGGTATCTGGTCGAAATCCACCAGACGATCCACATCCAGCTCGCCGTTAGGGATCAGCATGCGGTCCTTCCCCTGAGGGTCGGTCAGCCATAGGCTGCACGCTTTCACGTACTCGTCTACCGCGATCGGGAAGAAAGCCTCGCCCTTTGTAAAGCGGGCAATGGGCTCGTATTTTCGCAGCAGCTCCAGGTCATTCATGGGGTATCTCCTGCCCGGCTGTTGCCCAAAAAGGACGACTGAACTTCGCGCTGGTTCAGGTAGAAGACCATGATGATATAAACTGCCATGGAAATATAATAGGGATTGCCCTGGAAATAGCTCCAGATGTTGTACGCCAGCCCCAACCCGGTCAGGATCATGGTGAGCGTCCATCCCCAGCGTTTCTGGCGCAGCAGACCGATGATAGCCAGCAGCAGGGCAGCCACCAGCACCCAGCCCGCTCCAGAGAAAAAGTACGGGTTCTTCACCACGGCATCCAGTAGCGTATCGGCCTGTTCCAGGCGCACGAAATCGCCTCCCAGGACAATATATGTCAATACCAGGCTGACACCCAGGATGACTGCAATCGACAGCTGCAGGCCGATGATCATGTACAGGCCAAACGGCCGCCTGCGAGCGCTTCTACCTCTGGTCATTCGCACCACCGTCCAACTTGGGATTTCCCAATTATATCTAAAAGCGGTCGCCTGCAGTATATATTATGCGAGCACCGGTCGCCAGTTCCGGCAGGGATTGGTAATGCAGCCTGCCTTATAAAATACGACAAGGTTTGTCTATTTACGTGGTAGAATCGCAATCAGGTCACCGGGGAGCGCCTTTCGGGCGCCTTGATTATGCTTGGGTTTTGGTTCTTAGGGGTATAAATACCGAAGACATGGAACACTCATTTGAGATCGACTCCCACACCCTCCAGTCCTGGCTGGAGAATGGCAGCCGCGTAGAAGTGATCGACATCCGTCCGCAGGCCGATTACCAGGCATGGCACGTTCCCGGGAGCGTCAACGTAGATGCCTACAACGCCATCTACGCCAACAGCCCCGGCGCTCTGGCGGATTACCGGCCTGCTGATGATCGCATGGTGGTGGCTGTGTGTTTCGTGGGGCAGACCAGCAAGATCGCCGCCCGCTACCTGCAGTCGCGCGGCATCCAGGCCCTCTCCCTTACCGGCGGCATGCAAGCCTGGAGCCTGTCCTGGAACACGGCGCAGATATCGCTGCCGCAGGGCAGCGCCAGGGTCGTGCAGGTGCGCAGGACCGGCAAAGGCTGCCTGTCCTACCTGGTAGAGTCAGAAGGTCAGGCGCTGGTCATCGATCCATCCGTGGAGGCACAGGTTTACGCCGATCTGGCGGGTGAGCTTGGCTGCCGCATCGTCAAAGTGCTCGACACGCATATCCACGCCGACCATATCAGCCGTTCGCGTGTTTTAGCCGGGCTGACGGGGGCGGTTCATTACCTGCCCCGGCAGGAGCGCGTGCATTTCGAGTACCAGAGGATCGATCCTGGGGACGTGATCACTGTCGGTGGTGCCCGCCTGGAGGCCATCCACTCCCCGGGGCATACCTTCGAATCGATGAGTTATTTGCTGGACGGCATAGCGCTGTTCTCGGGAGACACCCTTTTCCTGGAGAGCGTTGGCCGGCCCGATTTGAAAGCCGACCGTGAAGGGACCATCGCGCGTGGCGCGGGCCCTTCACCGCAGCCTGAGAGAGCTGATCGCTCTGGATGCCGGGATCACCGTCCTGCCCTGCCATACCGGGCAGCCGGTGCCATTCGACCGGGTTCCGATCGCCGGTCAGCTTGGGGCTGTAGTAGAAAAAGTTGAAGCTCTCGGCTTCGATGAAGAGCGCTTCGTGTCCTGGATTGTGGAGCGTATCCCTGCCGACCCCCCGAACTACGAGACCATCGTGCGGCTGAACGAGGCGGGTGTCATGCCGCCATTGGACCCAACTATGCTGGAAGCCGGCGCCAACCGCTGTGCAATATAAGATATATCAGGTGCTCCGGGGTCACGTATAAGGAGCCGCCTGAGCTTGCTCGATGTTACGCCTGACTGGCGGCGTCTAGTGTCTCTATCCCCATCTCTTCCGGCAGCCCTGCCGCCCAGGCGCGGATCGCTTCCCAGTTTCTTTTATCCCCCGCCGGAGCCTGGATCACTACCATAGCGAAGAGCACCGCCCACCACTTCAAGCGCCCATATTCCAGCCTACCGCCAAACACCCCGATGCTCGCCGGTTTCGCCGGCTGGATCGATTTGAGATCGGGCGCAGGTAGTTCGGCAGCCTTGCGTAGCGTTCCCGGAAGGTCAGCCGCCGCGGGTCTGCCGGGGGCTTGGGAAGCTTATCATCCACATACACCGGCACCGCACCCGCCTGCATGTCATCGCTCTGCGTCAGGCTCATTGCCATGACGAACACCGCCAGTGGGGTCTCCCGGAGTGCCCTGCGGTGTTTCTTCAGGAATCTCAATGCCCCCCGATGCCAGCCCATGATCATTGGAGCGCCGACCACCACCCCGTCGTACTTGGCGATATCCACAACATCGCCGACCGGCAGGACGTCCACATCCAGACCGCTCTTCGCGATCTCCTCGCCCACCGCCTGGGCAACCTCGAGCGTCGAGCCCGCCATCGTGGCATACGCCACCAGGATTTTCTTCATATCAGGTTGTTGGAAATGAGAAGGACGGTCGTCATCGACCATCCCCGCTTAGTTTACGTTCAGGAAGCCGAGCGTACGGAAGATCACCCGCATCATCCCGTGCCCGAAGTCCGGCTTAAGGAATTGGTTCGGGCAGCTGCCGGGGATCACCGTGATGCCGTTCTCGCGGCACATCTGCACTGCGTCCTGCGAGACGCTGGTCATACTCGCCGCCAGGCCCGGCTTGGTCCCCATCATGCAGTGCATCCACACCCGCTCGATGCCCAGGTCCACGCACTGCTGCACGACCTCTTCGGTGATATTGGGGTTAGTGAGGATGAACACCGCCTCCGGCTTCTCTGGGATGGATTTTAGGTCCGGGTAGCACGGATCGCCTTCGAAGCTGGTGATGCGCGGGTTGACCGCGCTGACCTCATACCCGGTCTCTTTGAGCTTGCGGTACGCCAGGTTGCAGCCCGTCTCGCGTTTGTCGGACACGCCAACAACTGCGATCTTCTTCTGTGCCAGGAAATCCTGCACCAGGGGATCGATCTTAGCCATAAATTCTCCTTTCAATTGCCCGCCGTATCCAAAGACGGCTCACTAGAGAGTATAGACAATTAAAGCCGTGAGAAGTAGGTACGAACTCTCTCATTTCTGGGTGACATTTGTCCTAAAGGCAGGGGAGAAGGACAAGAGTATAGGGGACATTCGATAAGGGGGGAAGGGAGTGCATATTCGCGCACTCCACACTCAGCACTTGCCACCGGAACAATCGGCATATCTAATCCCTTCGTTGCCTGATATCCTTGTTGTCTTATCCCTTTCTTTCCATTCGTATAGATTAACTGACTATCCCACCACATCATCCAGGAACTCACCCACAATCTTCTGAAACTCCTCCGGGTGGTCCATGTTCGGCAGGTGTGCCGCGTCTTCGATAACCGCCTTGCGCGCCGATGGGATATTCTCCACCATATGATCGGCGGCTGCCTGGATATACGGGATATCGTGTTCGCCGACGACCACCAGCACCGGGACCTTGATCTCGCCCAGCCGCTCCGCCGCCGGGGTTTCCGTATCCGGCAGGCGCACCCCCAGCTTCTTCACTTCATGGGCCAGCGCCAGGCTGTTCATCTCAAGTGCCAGCTGTCTCATCGCCTGATCCACCTGCTGTGGAGTCCTGCCTACCCCATCGAACCAGATCCGCGCTTCGATCTCGGCAAGCCTGTCTAGATCGCCTGCCTGATATGCTTCCTCGGCCTCGCTCATCAGTGGCATGTCGGGCACGTCTAACCTGAGACCGGATGGCCCCGAACCTACCATAACCAGCGCTTTCGCCCGGGATGGCTGCTCCAACGCGAAGTCCATCGCCAGGCTGCCTCCCATCGAGCAGCCAAGCAGCAGGACCGGCGCAACGAAACCGAGCTGGTCGAGCAGCCTTGTCAGATCGCCCATCAGGCTGAACTCCCCTTCTACCGGGTGGCTCTTCCCAAAACCTCGCATATCGAAGCGCAGGACGCGGTAATACGGAGCAAAGTGAGCAAACTCGTTATCCCACTGCCGGCTGTCGGCCACCCCTGCATGGATCAGCACCAGCGGCTGGCCTTCCCCCGCCACCTCATAATACAGCTTCGCTTGCCCAACACTAATATATCGGGTATCAATCTCCACGCTTCACCTCCGCATTCTGTTCCCACCTCGCACACGATCCCGTTCTTTGGGATCGCCGCAACCTGACTCCCCCTTTCATCCTTCATCCTTATTTCCCCCCCATCCCCGCCGCGTCCTCCAAAAACCGCACCACACCGGCATAATCCAACTCACCGTAGCCGGCCACATTCGCCGCCGTGTAGACCTGGTGGGCGATGGCGCTGGTGAACAGCGGCGTCTTGAGCGCCTGTGCGGCTTCCATGATCAGGTCGAAATCCTTCTGCATATACTTCAAGGCGAAGGCTGGCTCGAACCGCCTCTCGACCATCGTCCGACCCTTGTTCTTCAGGTGCGGCGAGCTGACCGCCGTCAGGCCCAGCACCTCCAGCATCTGTATAGGGTCGAGACCCGCCTGGCGTCCCAGCGTGAGCGTCTCCGCCACGGTCAGCACCGTCATGCCGATCATCAGGTTGACGATCACCTTCATCGCGCTACCGGCCCCGCTAGGACCCACGTGGAACACCCGCTCGCCCATCGCCATCAGTACCGGCTCGACTGCCTCCAGCGCCTGGCGCTCGCCGCCTACCATGAAAGTGAGCTTGCCCTGCTGTGCCGGTCCCACCGATCCGGACACCGGCGCGTCCAGAAACTTCACACCCTTAGCGCTCGCCGCCTCCGCCATCTTCTGCGACGCCAGGATGCCGACCGTGCTCGAGTCAACCAGGACCATGCCCGCCTGCGCCCCTTCCAGCACCCCGCCTGCCCCCAGCACCGCCTCCAATTCCTCCGCAACCTGCCCGATCATCGTGATCACTACATCCGAACTGGCGGCGACCTCCGCGCAGCTCGATGCCACTTGTGCGCCCTTCGCCCTCAGCGCTTCTGCCTTGGCAGGCGTGCGATTGTAAACCGTCAATGGGAAACCGGCACTCAAAACATGCTCCGCCATCGGCGTGCCCATCGCCCCAATGCCGATAAAACCGACCCTCAGCTTGCTGTCTGTCATGATGCCCTCCGGGAATAAATTTGATGATGATGTAGCCAAATTGTATACCATCAACATTGCCGGGACAAGTTTATTCGACTGCTCGATCCCTGGTCGGGTGAAGGCGAGATCGCCAGCCTCCGGGGTAAGCTGCTTAACCTCGAACCCTGGGGCCGCGAGCTGTTCCCCTTCCGCGCAGAAAAATGCTGCTCTTATGGACCTGTGGCACCACACCGCCTGGAAAACAGAAAATCGCCCGGCACATCTCCGGGCGACCATTCCCCAAACCGCAAGCCGCTCTTCCCCCCTCTCCCTCCCCAATATTCCAAAAAAGCCGCAATGCAGCTATCAGGCTGCACCACGGCTTCCGTGATCCACTCCAGCAATCTGGAGATTAAAATCCGGCTAATTGGCGCCGCTCTAATGAGTATCCCAAGAGCTGCTCGATGGTACGAACCATGGGCAGGTCATCCTTTGTGGCGAAGGAGAGAGCGGTGCCCAGATTGGTCATGCGACCTGTACGACCGATCCGGTGAGTATAGGCTATCGCCGTATCCGGCATGTCATAATTGATCACATGGCTGATTTTGGATACATCGATCCCTCGAGCGGCGATATCTGTGGCGACCAGCACCTTTACCCTCCCGGTGCGGAATTTATCCATCGCCTCTTTACGCCGGTTCTGCGACAGGTTGCCCTGTAAGGAGGTTGCCGGCAGTCCGGCCTTCTTTAGCTGGTCGGCAAGTTTTCTGGCGCGGTGTTTTGTGCGTGTGAACACCAACACCTGCTCGCTGCCAGACTGGCGCAGGAGCTTCAGCAGCAGCTCGAATTTTCGCGCTTGCTCCACTGCAAACATCTCGTGATCGACCGTCTCTACCGGTCGGGATGCGCCCAGTTCCACCGTCACGGGTTTGCGCAGGAATTCGTTAGCCAGCGAGCGGATTTCCCTCGGCATGGTTGCAGAGAAGAGCAGTGTTTGGCGGGATTTGGGAAGGGCTTTCAGGATCCGGCGGATATCGGGCAAGAAACCCATGTCGAACATCTGGTCAGCCTCATCCAGAACCACGATCTCGACCTGGCTCAGGTTGATCTCTCGCTGCCCCATTAAGTCCAGCAGCCGGCCTGGGCAGGCGACAACGATCTCCGCTCCAGCCCGCAAGCCATTTATCTGGGATTTGGCGCTGACGCCTCCATAGACTGTCAGGCTGCGGATGCCAGTTTTGCGCCCAAGCTTCTTGATCGCAATATGGGTTTGTTCGGCCAACTCACGCGTCGGGGAGAGGATGAGCACTCGCACTCTGCCTCGGGATCCCTTCAGCAGGTGCTGGAGGATAGGTAAAGCAAATGCCGCCGTCTTACCGGTCCCGGTCTGGGCCAGCCCCATCACATCACGGCCTTCTAAGATGGGTGGGATGGTGCGTTGTTGTATAGGTGTGGGGGAGGTGTAACCCGCGGCGGAGATCCCAGCAAAAATCTGGGAATGAAAAGAAAATGAATTGAAGTTCACAAAAGGTCCTTTTGGCTTTAGTTAGAGCCAAGGCGTACCCAGGCCCGTTTGCTCACATGATGGAGCAATATCGAAGTAAATTTCTAACCCCCGCTGGACATTGCTCTTTAAAGCAAATGTCCAGCGGTTCGCTAAAATTCGGTTTTTAGTAGGTTGCGGTTACGTTGGTAGCCTGCGGGCCCTTCGCGCCTTGTTCGACATTGAACTCAACTCGCTGACCCTCTTCCAGGTTGCGGTATCCATCGCCCTGGATGGCGGAGAAATGGACGAAAACATCCTCTCCACCTTCGCGTTCGATAAAACCGTAGCCTTTGCTTCCGTTAAACCATTTGACCGTGCCGATGATACGTTCAGACATTGTGTTTGCCTCCTTATGGCAAAAATAAGATATTCAGGTACTCGGTTCGTTCATCGGAACGAGCAAAACAAAAAGCTCATGGATAATCCCATGAGCTGCTGTTGCCACATCCAACATAAACTGACTGGTATCCTGCACTGGCAATATTACTATACTGGGTCAGTTATGTCAAGCTTTTATTGACACTAATTTAATATATATGTGAAATCGGTTCCCCTGCCGGCTGCGGCAGTCCAGATTGTTATATTTATGCTGCCGGCACCCCCTCCTCAAGCAATTCATGCAGTTCGCGGTCAGCCTGCTGCACCGGCACCGATAGTACGGTGCTCCATTCATCCAGCAGGAAGCTCATGGCGCGATTCTGGATGGCATTATCGTTCTCGTTCATCTTCTGGATCTGCTTGTGTAAAGCCAGGTCGCGGATCACCAGGCAAATTGATTCTAAAGTCCCATCTTTCAAGCGCTCAGTCAGCTGGTTCCTTCGCTCCAGCCTGTCATTGGATAGTGGTTCACCCGGACTGGAAAGGATGCTGAATATTTTGTGGAAATCTTCTGCTGGCGTGAGGGTACGCAGACGGCGTTCTCCGGTCTCGCTGATTGGGACCCAGAGAGTCATATCGCGTATATTCACAACGTAAAAATTTTCGGGCTGCCCGGACAGTTTTTTCTCGTCCAGTTGGACAATTTCTCCGAGACCATAGACCCAATGCACAACCTGATCGCCTACGTGATAAGCCATTGCCTGCTCAGGCATGATTTTAGCCTTTCCTACATTTTTTCGATTGATATCACAGTCACTATTACAGCACTATGGTGAACAACTTGAGCATAATTTAGTAGCGGCGAGAGTTTCCCTTTCCACTACGATGTTTATTTTCCGTTCCATTACGGTTGCCAAATCTTGAAGAAGGACGCTCCTCGGGCGGGCGGGTTTTATTGCAGTTTTACATCCATTGGGATCTCCATATATGCAATATATGAAAACCGCCAGTCCTGCGTAAGGACTGGCGATAGCTCCACAAATCCCGAGTAAGATCTCGCTAAATTATAACATAGATGCGACCCACTAATTGGTAGATCCCCTCTCCGGGAGCAGTCATTTTCTGTAGAATCAAACAGCAAGCGGCAACCTCAAGAGGGTATCCCAAGAGCCGGCGAGCCAGGCTGCCCGAGCTTTAGCAGTGGTTGAAGCCCCAGAGAGAGACCAGGAAGCACCGGAGCGTTTCAAGCGCATGCTGATGACTTGTTTACACCCGCTTTCAACTGTGCCACTGCCGATAAAGTAGTTTTCATGTCGGAAAGCTGCATAGCGCATCCGCTCAATATTGTTCTGATAGTAGGTGATCAATTTTTGAGCCGGTGCTCCGCTTGCAGTCAGCGCAGCTTGAGCTACTTGGATCACGGTTTCCACTTCTCCTTCCCAAAGCAGTGCCTTCATTTCTGCTATCCAGAGTTGTTGTTGCTCTTCGGTTGCAAAGAGGGCTTCTGACACGGGATACAGATATTGACAGGCGTGATACCAATCCACGATTTGGACAGCATCGGGGAAGTACTGTTCGACCAGCTTCCAGATCCAGGTCGCCCCATCACACACGAAGACCAGTTCCTGGGCTCGGTCGGCTTGATGCTGAACCGCTGTTGCCCAGACCAACTCGCCGAAGGAAGCCGCTTCTTCCAGGCTGGGGTAGTAATGGATCTCCTGAGCATGCCAATCCTCCTGTCTGTAGCGCTTTGCCACCTGGTACCAACTGATCAATTTGGCTTCTTTCCATTCCTGCTCAATCGGGACAAAGGCTCCATCCATCGAACCATACAGTCGCTTTGGACGTTCCAGGCACTTGTTCGCGCTGTTGGAGATATGCCAGATCCTGGCTATTCTCAATCCAGCTGCGTTCTTGCTGCGCCTGCTTTTCCCCGAGTAGTTGGGTTTCTTGGCGAATTGTATTGGCACTCACATCGACCTGTAAGTAGCGCTTGATTTGTTGGCAGGCTTCTTCGAAGGCTACCGTTACTCCAGCCATTCCCAGTAAACCGCTCATCATGCGTGTTGCACGCCCTGGCCGTAGCTGCTGATTTTCATCCAGCGGGATCCACCTTTTTGCACAGCCGCTACATTGGTAATACGACCGTTTGTATTTCGCTCTGCCGAAGACACTCAACAGCTGTGCTTCTCGGCGAGAGACCCGTTTTCCTAACTGCTGACATTCACAGCGCTCTTCGATCTGATAGCTGCATTCGTCAAGCAACGTCAGCATTTCACCAAAACTGGCCTGGCCAACTTCCTGGAGCCCATTCCGCAGAGCCTGTTCAACCTCATCAGATGTGATCGTTTCTTTCCCAAGTTGCTGTATGAACTCTTCTGCCAACAGGTTCTGAATTTTACTTAAGGTTTGTGTGCTAAACTTCATCAGGGAGTCCTTTCGGTAGTTAGGTTTGTGGTAAACCCTTTATACCAAAGGCTCCCTTTTTCTACACATTTTGACTGCTCCCCCCTCTCCCTCGCCCTCAGCCCGTCGCATTGCACGGGCGCAGCTACAAAGGAATTCACGGCAGGAATAGTTTCTCTCGCTGCGCCCTTACCTGATACCGGTACACAGCGACCCGAAGGATCGAGACACCTTTTTCGCACCTCGCACCCCGCACTTCCATTGCACCTGACACCAGAACGCCTGCCTTGCCCATATCAACCGTTCGGTTGATAGAGCGCGGCGAAAGGTGGAATGGAGAATCCACCGCTTGCCGCCCGGAATTCCACCGCCTGATTGGTTACTTTTTGCGCTCCTGTCGCTAAACTATAGGCAATCATTCGCACACCCATAGGAGAGTAAAAATGACAGCTTCAATCGAACTCAAATCCGCATCGCAGGCATCGAAAAAGATACGCCCCCGGCTGGTTGGGGTCACCCTGCTGGCAGTGCTGGCAGCCACCGCCGCCAGCCTGGGTCTGTACTACGCAGCCGGCATTCTGTTTCCCGAAGTCACCACCTGGCCTGGAGCTGGAGCGGGGCAGATCGCCGGCGCCACCTTCGTTTATCTGCTCATCGGCGCCATTGCTTTCGCCGTTATCCGCCGCTTTTCATCCCGGCCGGCGCTTCACTTCCTGATCCTCGCCACCGTCGGGCTGCTGTTTTCATTCAGTCTGCCCATCGCGGCCGGCTTCGGCTACGCCGCTCCCGGGGCGCCTCCCGCCGGCATCGCCACTGTCATCACCCTGAGCCTGATGCACGTCGTGTCCTACGCCATCAGCGTGCCCATGTTCACCCGCCTGGCTTTGGACTGAAGAAGGTTATAAGGATCGTTCGCTAATCACTGCTGTAGGACAATTTACCAAATTGTCTTACAGCCTCCAAAGGAGATAGGAAATCATGAACGAGTTATTCTTCGTACGCATCTTCGCTTATTCGGTCTTGCCCCTGCTGCTGGCGACCGGTCACATCCTGCTCGACCGCCAGGCTCGCACCCCAGCCCGCCGCATCGAGATCTTCATCATCTACGTGCTGGCCATCAGCGTCGGCGCTAACGGTCTTGGCGGAGCTTTCGGACACCTCTTCCTGTCCGATATGATCGCTGAAGGGGTCGGCTGGCCTGCCGGCAGCCCCTTCCAGCTGGAGATGGGCTTTGCCAACCTGCTCATCGGCGTGCTCGGTCTGATGGCCATCGGTCGCCGGGACGGCTTCCGCACAGCCGCCATCATCGCCACCACCATCATCGGTTTCGGTGCTACGGCCGTCCACCTGTGGGATATCGCCGCTGCCGGCAACCTGGCCCCCGGCAATACCATCCAGAATGTAAGCAACCTGCTCGACCCGGTGCTGCTGATCGGCCTGACCTGGCTGGCAGGTCGCATCTCCGACCCCGACGCAGAGAGCCCCGCCTTCCTGCGCTGGCAGCTGCGCCAGCAGCCGGTTGCCGCCATGGCTGCCGCCGGCGTCGGCACCGGCTTCGGCATTGGCTTCGCCACCGGTGGGCTGCTGATCTGGACCGTCCTCGGCGCGCTGGTGGGCGTTGGCTTTGGTATCCTGGTCAGCAAGCGCACTGCAACCGGATCCGTACAGTCCCAGCAATCCGTGTCCTAACAACAATATACGACAACCAATATCAGTATCAATTTCGAACGGAGGAAATCATGAACGACAACACACTCGACACACAGAAGTTATTCAAGAATGGTAAAGATGCCGGAGCAGGTCGCTGGCAGGTGGGCGTGTTCTTCCTCATCCTGGGCGGCATCTACCTGCTGGGCATGTCCGGGGTCACGATCTTAGGCTACAGCCCCTGGATATTGATGGCGCTGATCCCCGTGTACTGGATCCTGATGGCTGCCTACAAGGCTTATAAGGCAGATGGTGGCCTGACCGGCCGAGTCCTGCTCATGCTGGTCTCCAGCCTGCTGCCCTTTGCCTACATCGCCGCGGCTGTCTTGGGCTTCAATGCTGCCCCGCTCTGGCCGCTGATCCTGATCGCCATCGGCGTTTCCTTCCTGCTCTCCGGCGGCAGGAAATAACGTACAAAGTCGCCTGCTCCCGGCGGGTGTAGCCCCGATTGCATCTGGGGTCGCAATCCGCCTGGAGTAATGTTACACTTAAGCCGGTCAATCGACTGCCAACCGCTGACCGCAAAGAAAACACCAACTCATACCTAAACTAACCATGAACAAGGAACCTCAAAGGCAAGCCGACGTCTGGGAGAAATGGGACTGGCTGTGGAGCGCCATCTTCTACATCACAAGTCTCGCTTCCGCCGGACTGATGGTCCTGGACGACTCCCGCGCCGCCCCGATCTGGGTGGCGCTGCTGCTGACCGCCCTCATGTTGGTCTGGCACTGGGGCGGTTTGCGGCTGGCCTACCGCGGCCTGGATTCGTGGGACGAACGCCCTGTCGCCCGCTTCATCGTCATCGTTGGGGACATCGTCGTCTGGTTCGTGCTGGTCAACATCTCGCCGGCTTATTACTTGGCGCTTTTCGGTCTGTTCGGCCAGGTCTTCCGCAATCTGCCGCTGCGCTACGCTGCAATCTCCGCCGTCCTGCTGACTATCGCCACCATCTTCGAGCAAGTGGCGGATACCGGCGAGCCCTTCACGCTGACCGACCCGACCTTGTGGCTGTTATTCTTCATGGGGCTGGCGGCGGTCATCCTGGGCATCTGGGTCTCGGCGATCATCGAGCAGAGCACCCGGCGGCGCCGGCTGATCGAGCAGTTGGAAACAGCCCAGGCGGAGCTGGCTGCCGCCGAACGGCACGCCGGTGTGCTGGAAGAACGCCAGCGGATGGCGCGCGAGATCCACGATACCCTCGCCCAGGGGTTCACTAGCATCGTCATGCACCTGGAAGCCGCCGAGCAGGCGCTGCCCGATGACCTGGAGAGATTGCAGGCGCATCTCGTCCAGGCGCGCACTACCGCCCGTACCAGCCTGGACCAGGCGCGCCGTGTGGTGCAGGACTTAAGACCGGACCTGCTGGAAGGGCGCTCCTTGCCGGATGCCATCCAGCGTGCCGCCGCCCGCTGGCGAGAGGAGACCGGCATCCCGCTGACCACTGCTGTCACCGGCACGCCGCTCCCTCTGCATCCTGATATCGAAGTGGCGCTGCTGCGCGCTGCCCAGGAGGCGCTGGCCAACGTCCGCAAACATGCCCGCGCCAGCTCCGTGCAGCTCACCCTCTCCTATATGGGCGATGTCGTCATGCTGGACGTGCAGGATAACGGTGTGGGTCTCAATGGTGGAGAGCCCTCGCAGCTCTCCGGCGGCTACGGCCTGCAGGGCATGCGCGAGCGCGCCGAGCACTGCGGCGGCTCCGTCAGCCTGGAGAGCGACCCCAGCGAGGGAACGACCGTCGTGGTCACCATCCCGCTGACCGGTTGATGTCCACTGGCAGCCGGCAGGCAGATAGGTCTATAAAGGGAAGGGAAACTGTTATGGCCTCGATCCGCATCTTGATCACCGATGACCACCCGGTCGTCCGCGAAGGGCTGGCCGGGATGCTGTCCGCCCAGCCGGATTTCGAGGTGGTCGGCGAGGCCGCTGACGGCGAGACGGCCGTCACCCTGCACCAGAGCCTTTCCCCCGATGTCACCCTGATGGACCTGCGCATGCCCGGCATGGACGGCGTCGGCGCTATCGAAGCCATCAAGGCCCGCCAGCCGTCTGCAAATATCCTCGTTCTCACCACCTACGATTCAGATGCCGATATCCTGCGCGCCATCGAAGCAGGCGCTACCGGCTACCTGCTCAAAGACACCCCGCGCGAAGAGCTGTTCCGCGCCATCCGCGCCGCCGCGGCCGGGGAGTCCGTGCTTGCCCCGACCGTGGCTGCCCGCATCATGACCCAGATGCGCGCCCCGGCTGAAGAGAACCTGTCCTCCCGGGAGATCGAAGTGCTGCAGCTCGTCGCCAAAGGGCACAGCAACAAAGACATCGGCAAAGCGCTGCACATCAGTACCGCCACCGTCAAGACCCACCTGATCCACATCTACAACAAGCTGGGCGTGGACGACCGCACCGCTGCCGTAACCACCGCGCTGGAAAAAGGTATCATCACACTCTAACCGACCGAGGAGGCAGTCCTGCTCTCCGTTCTCTACTCTCTGCTCTCCATCTCTCAGTGTAAAATATCTCGCGCTTCCGCCTTCATCCTTCATCCCTCCGCCTAATCAAGAATTGATATCCTGCCGCAATCACTGCCGGACTCCAGATGATCACCACCACCAGGATATATCCGTTTATCGCTGGGGCTGTTTTCAGGGTTGTATTGAGCAGGTAATCCATAGCCGCGTTCGCTGTTAATGCCCCGAAGCTCAGCCAGGGCAGCATAGAGCGGGTGAACCGGCTGTCAGCCAGCAGCGACGCCGGTGCCAGCACCCATAGGATATACCAATGTTGGAACCAGAAGGAACCGACCAGCAGGTACAGCAGGCTGGTTGCAGTCAGGGCACGCCAGAGCAGCCTGTCCGCCTGTTGGGGGAGGACGGGGGTATCCCGCCAGCCTCTGATCCGGAAATTGAACGACCACAGAGGGATCAGCAGCCCGCCCACTGCGAACAACCAGTTTGGCAGCCCGGTGCTGAGGCGGTGGGCGCGTTCCTTTGGCCACCCCAGCCGGGTCATCAACAGTGTTCTGAGGATGCGCCACGGAGAATTGGCAAGATACAGCGACCGTTCGCGCAGCATGCGCGGCAGGGTCTGCCAGCCGTCAAACGGGGCATACAACAGCCAGGATAGCGCCACCCCGGCAGCCGCACCTGCCGCTCCAACAGCCAACGCCCGCCGCCACCCCCAGCGCCAGATAATCCACAGCCCGCAGGCTGGCAGCCAGATCAGCGCCGTCAGCTTGACATGCGCCGCCAGGATCAGCGCCAGCAAGGCCAGAAACGGTCTTTGACGCTGCAAGCACCACAAACCTAATAAGACCAGCGCCAGCATCAGGCTGTCGTTGTGCCCTCCCAAGGCCGTGGCGACCAGCGCCAGCGGGTTGAGCAGCCAGGCTCCCAGCGCCAGCGGGACCAGGGCAGGCTGGCCTCGCCTGACCATGCTGGCGATCAGCCAGCCGGACAGCCCGGTCAGTCCCACTGCCAGAAGGCGGTAACCGGTGAGATACGTAATTAACAGGCGGCAAGATTTTGGCGATTTCGGGCAGGATAGCGCCCCCTCGACCCACCAGCCAAGCCAGCCGGCTGCCTGGCGCACGCTCCCGGCCGTGGCTGCGCTGGCGGCTTCCCATACAGGTCCGTAGGTGTCCACATTTTTTCGCCAGGCCAGGTAGCGGGAATAGGGGGTTGATAGGGGGAAATCATTGGGCACATCCACCAGGGGATTGGCCTGGTATTCCACCATCATCCGCCCGCGGAACAGGTAATCGAAAATGTCGTGGGATTCGCCGGCCGGCGCAGCAGCCATCAGCGCCACCGAGCAGGCCAGCCACGCGGCGCAGATCAGCCAGATATGCCGCCCAGGCTGGTCTGTGGAGTCCCCCTGCGGTGCCAGCAGGCGCAGCACCACCAGATAAAGCAAGGTTAGCGCCAGGTAGATTGCGATGTGCAGGGCGGCATTCCACCCGCTGGCTCCGGCGATGCTGGACCATGAAGCGCGCGGGTTTTCCAGGCTGGGACCCAGCGGATAGCGCAGCCCCAGCAGGATATATAAACCCAGCGTAGCCAGAGCGGCAGCGACCAGCCAGGGCAGCCTTTGCGTATGAAATCGTGTATTCATCCGACCTGGTCGGGTATGCGGATAGCTACAAGCTCCACTTGACCCCGCAAAACTGGCAAGGCCACGGGGCGGGCGCATCGCTCATCACCGCCAGGCGCAGTTCCCGGTATGCAGCGCCGTTCCACACCTCTGCCGCTGGATGCTCGAGCACGTTCCCTAAGATGATCTGTGTGTAATCGTTCGTGGCGAAAGGCGAGATGCAGCAAGGCAGAGCAGTGCCGTTGGTGGTGATATACATCAACACCCAGGGACGCATACAGCCATGCCACGGGTGCTGTCCCATTGCCGAAACGCTCTCGTAGGGTGTGGTGGCCCCGGAAGCGCGGAATGCAAGCCCGAATTCATCCGCCAGCCTTTCGCACTCACTGACCAGCTCGGCTTGCTGCTTTTCCAATGCCGCGTAGAGCGACTGCCCGGCGATCATTGTGGTGCTTTCTCCGATCTGCTCTCCGCTCCCGAAATAGACCAGCCGCTGTAGATACACTTCGGGGATACCCAGCTCTGCTGCCAGACGCACAAAATCGGGCATCTGCGGCAGGTTTGCCTGCATCGCCACCCACCACAAAGAGACTTTCGGCCGGGCATGCCCGCCGTGCCGCTCGATAAATGCCCTCAGGTTGCGGATCACCTGCGGCAGCCGGTCAACGCCGCGCAGTTGGGCGTAAAGCTCGGGGGTGACAGCGTCCAGCGAAACGCGCAGCTCGTCCAACCCGGCCGCGACCAGGGCATCACCGCACTTTTGATCCAGCAGGATCGCGTTGGTGTTGAAGAGCACCTCGCTGCCGCGCTCCTTCAGGTGGGCTACAAAACGCGGAAGGTCCCGGTTGAGCAGCGGCTCGCCGATCCCGTGCAGCACGGCGCGCTCCAGGCGTGGAAATTGGTCCACGATGCGTCGGAAATCCTCCCAGGACAGGTGGTGCTTGGGCTCGTAGGGTTGGAAGTGGTTGTAGGTCAGCGGGCATGAGGTACACAGCGAGTTGCAGCGGTTGGTAACCTCGATATATACCTGGGTTGGCAGATTTTCAACTTGTTGGGAGCGGGCATGCAAAGGGATGTCGAACATGATGGGTCAGAAAGCGTAGCGCAGCGTAACGCTAAAAAACCGGTAAGCGGTGAGCAGCGACCCGCGCAGCGTGCCGCCAACTTTGGATTGACCGCCAAGCCGCGGGCGGTAGGTGACCGGCAGCTCGACGACCGGTCTGCGCCGGGAAGCGGTCTTGATGATCATCTCCAGCGGCCAGCCATAAGTGCGCTCCTGCATATCCAGCTCCAATAGCAGATCGCGTCGGATAACGCGGTATGGGCCGAGGTCCGTCAGCCGAAGTTGAAAACGGTAGCGCAGCACCTGGGTGAAGAGCTGGTTGCCAAAGCGTTGGTGAGGCGGCATGGCGATCTTTCGTGGGCTGTCCAGCATGCGTGATCCGAGAACCAGGTCGGCTGTACCCTGTGCCAGGGGTGCCAGCAGGCTCGGCAGCTCGCCGGGCATGAAACTGCCGTCGCCATCCATGAAAGCCAGCGCCTCCCCGCTGGCAGCAGCCGCTCCGGCTGCACAGGCGTACCCGTAGCCGCGCCGGGGTTCGGCGATCACCTGTGCCCCACTTGCCCGGGCGACTTCGGCAGTGTCGTCGGTAGAGCCGTTATCCACTACAATTAACTGGTGCACCAGTCCTGCAGGCACTTCTGCCAGCAGACTGCCAAGACATTCGCCCTCGTTCAAGGCTGGGATGATCAGCGAGACGCGCGTCTTCATCCCGCAGGCTCGCGCCAGCCCGAATATGCCAGCCAGCGGCTGGTTGCAGCGGCGCGACCATTGAGGCGCATTTCCGTGATCTCGCTCTCCAGCCTGTGCAGATCGGCGATCGTATCGACATCGTACCAGGTCGGCAGCAGGGAGACGGATAGCCGACTGGCTTTTGCCAATGCCAGCGTGTCCGCCAGCACGTGGGATGTGCTCATCTGCACCTGGCGCAGCAAGTGCGGCTGGGGCTGTTTCACGCCGATCAGGTAGTAGCCGCCGTCGGTCGTGGGACCCAGCACGACGTCCGAGTCGGTCAGCAGCTCAAAAGCCAAAGAGAGGTAATCCGCCGGCAGGCTCGGGCTGTCGCTGCCCACCACCACTGCTTTTTGCGAGCCGCCGGTCAGTGCCTGTGTAAGCAGGTCATCGAGGCGTTCTCCTAACGATGTGCCGCGCTGGGGCATAAGCGCCATATCCGGGGCCAGCTGGTGGAAATAATCCTGTGCGCCCTCGGGCAGGTAGCAGATCGCTCGCTCCACGCCAGGGACTTTACGCATGGCATCCAGGGTATCTCGCAGGAAGCACTCGTACAGCTCCGCTGCCTGGGTGGAGGTAAGCGGCGGGCAGAGGCGGGTCTTGGTCTGCCCCGGGGCGGGCTGTTTCGCCACAACCAGCAGTGTATCGAGCTTACGCATATTTCAGCTGAGTAAGAGGGCGAATTTTGCCAGCTTATTCCCGCCTTCGGCAGGCTCAGCCAGTCTGCGGCGCAGCCATCCGTCCACGCCGAATACCCGCCCGGCTGCCGCCCCCAGCATGGCTATCGACAGCAGGACGATGGCTCCGTAGGCCCACTCCCACTCGAATGGGCGCGGGATGTTTGCCAGACCGATATAAAGCTGGAGCGATATCCCGATGGATACCAGCGCCCCCAGCCGCGTGAATAATCCCAGTAACATCGAGAGGAAGATCCAAAACTCTGCCAGCCACACCAACCAGCCGAACACCCCGATCTGCGGGATGATCAGGTTATCCAGCAAAACCGCGTTCAGCTTGGCAAGCGGCGTGATGCTGACGCTGATGGCTGGCAAACCCGCCGGGCGCATATCCGCCACCAGCACCTGCCGCGGTTGGGAGGCATATATCGATTCCAGGCCCATCCAGAAGCACAGCCCGCTGCTGCCGTTGCTGTCGTAGTGATTCTGTTCGGCCGGTCTCGGAAAGTTATACTCCGAGCCGCATCCAAACCTGGGAGGCAGCTTCCACCAAAGCTGTGTGAAGAATAAATATGCCAATCCAAGGCGGACGATCACCATGCAGATCTTGTATAGCCTTGAATCCAGACCGGGAGTTTGTCCATCGAACAGGTCTGCCATAGTCTTCTCCTTAGGTATCGATTGTGCCGAGCGTGCTTCCCATTTTCATCCCGCTCAAGACGCAGTTCTGTCAAACCTTGCAGGGCTTTCAAAAACTGATCGTATTCGCACCATTGACCATCGCTTCGACTGCAGTTGCTGCTCCGACCATCTGAGCACCTTCGATAAGCTGCTCGGCGGTGATGTCGCGCGGCTTCATGCACGCGCCGCACACCCATAACTGACCGCCGTTTTTGATGAAGCTGTCAATAGTCTCTTTGATCGGGGCGAATCCGTCGGCTTCCAGGCCATTGGTATAGCCAGGTGTCGCCAGCCAGACGCCATCGATCGTCAGCAGCACGATAGTATCCTGTCCGGAGCTCAGCGCGGTATTGCCCACCACGAATGCCAGACTGGCGCGTTCGACATCATCTTTTCCGTGCGTGTTGTGCACCATGATTTTGCTCATCACAATCTCCTCGTTACTTATGCTGGATCAGGTAGTGGTCGCCCTCGTGCTGGACCAATTGGTGACCGGTCATACGGCACCAGGCCGAAAGATCGACGCTCACCGTCTGGTCGGTAGCGTGCACCTCCAGTGTTTGCCCCGGCTGCATTTTTTGCATGATGGCGGCGATCTCATCCATCGGTCCAAACGCGCAGCCCTTGTCACCAGCGTCATAGAATTCATTTGCCCCAAAGAGCGGGGTTGCCGGTTCCATCTTTTTACCTTTTTTATTTTCTTTGGCAGCCTCGCCCGACCAGACGATCAGGCTGGTTTCGGTGTGACGAACGCCCACGGCGTTCCCTATGCCGTTGACTACTCAATCACCCAGGCTGGTGATATCCGGACTTTCGATCAGGGCGATCAGATCCCAGCGTCCGGTCACTGCATGCACTTCTTTGATCACCGAGGACGCCAGGTGCATGCCAGCCAATTCTTGCAACAGCTCTTCCGTGCGGGCTGGTTCGGCTTGGATAAAAACAAATGCTCGAATCATCATATACTCCTTTTCTGCGGCATTTGCGCCCAGGCTCATCCACTCATTCTTACTGATCTGTATATTGAATGGTGCGGTTGGCTCTGCACGAGAGCGCTTGGCGCTACCCTCAGGTGAAAGTTGTTAGCTCTGCACTTCCGGTGCTGGCGATAACTTCCAGCTGCTCCTGTATGCTGCTGACCGATTCAGCCAGCGGGAACAGCGAGCGGCTGATTTGCATATCCGGGTCTGTGGAGAGAGGGTGCCAGAAGATGCCGTCGATGTTGGCAGTGACTTCTGGAACCAGATTGTTAACACTCAGCTCCAATCCTTCTTTGGAATAACCACGCCGGGCTAAAGGTCTCACGAAATGGTCCTGATCGGGGATGCCCAGGCTGCGATGGAACTCACAGATCGCCTCCAGGCGGTGGGTATTGATGGGCGTCTCGGTGGTGCTGAGATAGACACGGAAATCGCGTTCTAACAAGAGCTTGATCCCTTCCACAGCTTTTTCCCACGAGCCGCGCCCGCGGTAGTAGTCGTGATCTTCAGCATTACCACCATCCAGGCTGACCTGGATGGTTAAGTTGTCATTCGCAATTTCGGTCAATCGGTCCAGGCGCGGACCGCGCAAGATCATCGCGTTGGTTAATACCGTGGTCCTCACCCGCGCCGATGAGTAGCTTAACATCTCATAGATATCTTTGAGGATAAAAGGCTCTCCGCCGGTAAAATACACGTCCGTAAAACCCAGCTCGACGGCTTCTGCAACCAGCCGTTTTACATTCTCTGAGCCCAGCATGCGGCGAGGTGCATTCGGGCTGGATTTTGCCACGCAGTAGCTGCAGCGCAGGTTGCAGTCGTAATTGGTGTACAACCACAACTTCCAGGGGAATGCAGGGCTGGCGCAGTCACGCGAAGGCGTATCAGTCATCACTAGAGTCGTTGAGGCCGGGTAGATTTGTCATGCAGGTTGGCGTTACACTGGGGATCACGGTTTGGATTGTAACATAGACGAATTATAATATTCGCCCGCTCACAAGGCTTAAGGATTATGTAATATTCTCGTGTGAATATACTTTTTGGAAAAGGTTAGCGGGTCAATCCTCGCTTCCTGACCCCTTTTTTGCGTAAATTCGCGGACTCCATCCTAAATCGCCTCTGCTAATTCCTGCTTCTAAGGCCAGGGGATGGTCACCGGATCGGTGTAGCCGTGCTTCTCCACCGTGTACAGCCTGCCGCCTGATGCGCCTGAGCAGCCGCGATCATCGGTAAGCTCATAATAGTTATCGTCTGTGTGCGCGCTGATCCAGACCAGCGACCCATTCTGGCATACCGTCGCCTCGATCAGGTAGCCGCGGTCGTCGTCCTCGGTCATCCAGACGCGCTCCCACGAGATCGATACCGTGTCCCCCTTGCGTTCGGTCTCGACGTCCCCCGGCGGGCCGTACAGGGTGGAATGCGGCAGCCGGCTCTGCACAACGTTCACGCCGCTCAGGTCGCCGCGCGTCTCGACCACCGAGGCGGAGACCCAGCAGTGGCGCTCCAGGTTCCCCGGCTGCACCCACAGCCAGGTGCCCGAAGCATTGCGCCCGTCGATAACGGATATATCGCCCTCTTTCAGCTCGTGCGAGTACAGATAGGCCTTGCCCGGACCGTAGCGGCAGAAGGCGCGCATCAGGGCGGCCGCGGTCGGGACGTCTGGTGTAGGGGTTGGCGTGATCGAGGGAGTGAGCGTAGCAGTAGGCGTGGGCGTGACCGTCGGGGTCGGCGAGGGGCTGGCGGTAGAGGTGGATGTGGAAGTAAGCGTGGGAGAGGCGGTATGCGTGCTGCGGATCTCCGGTGAGGGGCTTGTCGCTGCCGGTGCGGCATCCGGGGTGGCTCTCTGGAGGCTGCACGCGGATACGAGCAGCCAGCATGCAGCCAGTAGTATGCGCGGCAGGAGCTTGTTAAAGGAAGCGGGTCGACGGACCTTGAGCCGGTTGGTGAGCATTGCGCCTCATTATATGCACTTCTCAGCGCCGCGCAACCGTTTTACTTCAGGCGTTAAATAACCTTTAACCCTTCGTTCACACGCTCATAAGTATATCCGGGGCTGCATGGATCAAAGGTTCAGACCGCTGCCTGGTGCTCCCGCCGTGAGTGATCACACCGTGGATGCGCGCCTCCGGGCGTCCCTGCTGGCGGAGCAAGCCCACATTGACGAAGGTCTGGATTACCGCATCCAGCGCGTTGACGCCCTGGTGAGGGTCTAGTGCGGCGTGAGCAGCCTTCCCGTAGAACTCGAACTCGATGCCGAAGACGGCCATATGTCTGGGCGCGATATGGTCACTGGGCGCCGGGTGGAAGGGTTCTTCAGGCACCCAGATCCAATGGCTCTTTCACCAGACCTCTGGAAAATTGTGAGGTGTGACTGGTGCAAGTATATGTTTTCCCTAGAGCCCGGCTGTTGCTGGGATGATTTTTGCTGCAAATGTTTCGATCGGCGTGATTTTGTAGACATCCGGCATATTGAAAATTACGTGTGTGAATCCTATCTGAGCGAGGTCTTCAATAAGCCGGATGATGCTGTCGGGCGTATCATTTCCGGAAAGATGTACTGTGCTGAGAGAGGTTTTCTCAATAGTGGCGTAATCGCGCCCCAATGTCTCACAATGTCTTTTGAGATTGTCGATTGCTTTTTGCATATTCTCTTTGCCGACCCAACCGCCGATGTTGCAGGCATCCGCGTACTGAGCCACCATTCGCAGGGTCTTTTTCGGGCCGGTGCCGCCAACCATGATGCGTGGGTGCGGGTTTGAGAGCGGGTGGGGATTATTGGTGATGGCTGGGGCGGAAAAACGCTTACCCTCGAAGGAGATCTCATCCTGCTCCCAGAGAGCCTTTGCCAGCTTCAGATTGTCCTCCAGCATCTCAAAGCGCTCTGCGGTTGAAGGGTAGGGGATACCATAGCCCTTTGCTTCTGCTTGATACCATGCTGCGCCAATACCAAGATAAGCGCGACCCCCGGAAAGAATATCGAGGGTGTTGACCATCTTCATCAGCACAGATGGGTGGCGATAAATAACACCCGTTACCAGCACGCCCAGATAGGCTTTTTCCGTTAATCCGGCAATATATCCCAGCGTTGTATAGGCCTCCAACATCGGGTCGGTATAGGCTTCTCCGAATAATCCCTTGATCTGATAGAAATGATCCATCACCCAAAGGCTGTAAAAACCTGCTGCTTCTGCGGTCGTGATGATTTCTTTCAGTTTGGGGCGGATCGCAGCCGTGCCGCCCGGGTATTTGAAAGAGGGAATTTGTAATCCAATTTGCAAGATTAATCTCCTGTATGATATTGTTCGTCGCTGACATGCTCCAGCCAGTCGACCGCTCTGCCGTCCAGATATTCATGGATGGCGATATGCGTCACGGCTGTGGACGTCGTAGCCCCGTGCCAGTGCTTCTCACCTGGCGCAAACCAAACGATATCACCGGGGCGGATTTCCTCGACCGGACCGGCCCAACGCTGCACCCAACTACAGCCCGCGGTCACGATCAGCGTCTGTCCCAGCGGGTGCGTATGCCAGGCTGTCCGCGCACCCGGTTCGAAAGTAACGTTGACGCCACCGGCGCGTGCCGGATCGCTCGGCTGAAACAGGGGATCGATCCGCACCTTGCCGGTGAACCAATCGGCAGGACCTTCAGCGGAGGGTTGTGAGCCGTTGCGTTTAATTTCCATTCTTTACTCCGATCTTCAATTTGCAGCACACTTCAAATATTTGTGCTGTTGTTGATAAACCAAACTACTTGCTCTCCTAAACCGGTCTCCAGGCAAATGAACTTGTTTACAGATTCTGTCGAATAGCGTTGATCAATTCCTGGATGGGAACATACATGGTTCGGTTCGGATTGTCCGGCGCGCCATAATCTTTGATCCAGACGATTTCTCCAGTTTGATCGACCAGAATGAAGGTGTGACCGGGTTCCCCGGTCGCGATAGCCCATTTCAGTACATCATAGCTGGCGGAGACCTCTGCATTGGGGTCGGTTAGCAAGGGGATATTGGTGATCCCCAGGATAGATGCCTCAGCTGCCATTTCATCCAGGGGGTCGAGGGCAATACTGACCAAAGCCACATCAAGGGATTGAAAATCCGGGTCGTTTTGCAGATCAACGATCTGCTGCATGCAAGGCGGTCAACCTACCGCCATGTGGAAATACAGCAGCACGGGCTGTGAACTGGCATAGTCCTGAAGAGATACTGTTCCGCCGAGGGCATTCTGAAGGGAGAAGTCCGGTGCAGTGTCACCAACTTCGAGAGCGTCTGAAGCACCTGAACTGCAAGCGGAAAGCACGAACACTACGAGAAGAAATGGGAGCCACCATCTCGGAAGATTGGCATTCTTAAAACTCATATCTTCACCTCTTTTGCTCTACCGGTATAGTAAGCATGATCCATAATCTCTTCCTTCAAAAACAATTGATTATCTTAAGATCCATCTCGATTGTTCAATCCGAGCTTGAAGCAAATCCTTCGATCTGCAGCCGGATAGATTCCATGTAATTGTCGTCTGTCGGTCTGTAATCCGGCGACTGGTGGCGGAAATAGGTGTTGTACAGCTCGGCGTAGTGCCCGCCGCGCGCCATGAGCGCCGTCGTGATTCCCCTCTTCGATGATCTGCCCCTGTCGCAGCACGATGATGCGGTCGGCCGACCGGATGGTCGACAGCCGGTGGGCGATCACGATGGCGGTGCGGTCCTGCAGCACCACGTCCAGCCCCTCCTGGATCTGGGCCTCGGTGAGCGGATCGACGCTGGCGGTGGCCTCATCCAGGATGATGATCGCCGGGTCCTGCAGCAGCACGCGCGCCAGCGCGACCAGCTGGCGCTGGCCCATCGAGATGCCTCGCCCCTGCTCGCCGACCGGCGTCTCCAAACCCTGCGGCAGCGCGTCCAGCCAGTCGCCGCCGCCCACGCGCGAGGCCACCGCGACCACCTCCTCTTCGCTGGCACTCCGGCTTGCCGTAGCGGATGTTGTCGGCCACCGTGCCGGCGAACAGGAAGGGCGTCTGCGGCACGATGCCCAGCTGGCGGCGGTAGGAATCCAGGTCGAAACGTGCGGATGTCCTGACCGTCGATCAGCAGCTGCGCCGCCCTGGAACTCGTAGAAGCGCGCCACCAGCTTGCCCAGGCTGGACTTGCCCGCGCCGGTGTGCCCGACCAGCGCCAGCGTCTCGCCGCGCCTGGATGGTCAGGTCGAAATCTTCCAGCACCTGCTCCTTGTCGGTGTAGCGGAAATCCACGCTGCGGAACTCGATGCGCCCGTGCCAGTCTGAGGCAGCGTCCTGGTCGTCGAGCTGCACCACGCGCGGCTCGGCGTCGATCAGGGCGAAGACACGCTCGCTGGCTGCCAGCCCAAGCTGGAACTGGCTCCAGAACGAGGCGATGCTGATCAGCGGGAACCAGAACAGGTTGATCCCCTCGACGAACAGGTACAAGTCCCGGCGTGACACACTGCCGCCGATCACGCTCATGCCGCCGAAGTAGACGATCAGCGCAGTGCCGATCCCGGCAACGGTGCCCAGGATCGGGAAGATGCTGCTGAAGGTCAGCCCCTGGCGCAGGCTCAGGCGGTAGGTCTGGGCGTTGACCGGCTTGAACTCGTCGTAGATGCGCTGCTCCTGGCGGAAGTTCTTGGCCACGCCGATGCCGGTGATCGCTCTCCTGCACGTTGGCGTTGACCTCCGCCAGCACGCGCCGCGCCTGGGTGGTGGTGTTGCCGGGCGATGCGGCGGAAGGCCAGGGCGGTGACGATCACCACCGGCGCGATCGCCAGCGCCATCAGCGCCAGCCGCGGGTTGATAAACACCAGCAGCGCCAACCACGATGACCACGATCAGCACCTGGCTCATCAGGTTGAGGGTCAGGGTCACGACGTTGGAGAAGTCCTGCGTGTCCGAGGTCACCCGGCTGACGATCTTGCCCGACGAGAACTCGTCGTAGAACGACATATCGCGCGCCAGCACCGCGTCGAAGGCGTCCTGGCGCAGCTTCAGCACCACATCGCCCACCGTGCGCGCCGTGTATCTCTGGCGGAAGAAGTTGAAGGTCCACGACAGGACCCCGGAGAGGAAGATGGCGACAGATCAGCCAGGCGGTGCGCTGCCAGATCATCCCGCCCAGGTCGGCCGCGCCCTCCAGCTGGTCCAGGCCGCGCGCGATCAGGAAGGGGAACGCGGCATCCATGAGCGAGTTGAGCACGATCAAGACCGCCACCGCAGCCATCGGTCCGGAAGTGCGGCCGGAAATAGCTGAGAATGCGGCTCAGCAGCTGGCGGTCGCTGTACTCTCGGTCATAGGCCTCGGCATCCAGGCCGTCCATGATGAAGCCCATTACGGTTTCCTCATCCTGTCCTTAATAGCTGCTGTATGTCATTCCGAGCCCGTGCGCTCTTTGCAGGGCGAGGAATCCCCGGAGCCAAAGATAAATGCTACCGTCATCGGTGAGTGCAGTCGTGCATCACAGGGATTCCTCGTCGCGATGAACACTCCTCGGAATGACATATCCGGAACGATGTATCCATCAAGATCTGCTAACTGACCATAACTCATAACGGCGTTACTCGTAACGGCGTTATGCAGTAACGGGCAAAGATGCGTCGGTACAGGTCGCAGCGCTGCATCAGCTCTTCGTGCGAGCCCTGGTCGACGATCTCGCTGCGGTGCAGCACCAGGATCCGGTCCGCCCAGCGGATCTGGGACAGGCGGTGGGTGATCAGCAGCGTGGTGCGTCCCTGCGAGCACGCTGCTTGATGGCGCGCTGGATCTGGTCCTCGGTGGCGCTGTCGATGGCGCTGGTCGAGTCGTCCAGGATCAGGATGCGCGGGTCGGTGAGCAGGGCGCGGGCGATGGCGATGCGCTGGCGCTGCCCGCCGGAGAGCGTCACGCCGCGCTCGCCGACCACCGTCTCGTAGCCATCGGCGAAGCCGGCGATGAACTCGTGCGCCTGTGCCGTCCTGGCGGCCGCTTCGATCTCCTCCTGGCTGACCTCCTGGCCCAGCCCAAAGGCGATGTTCTCGGCGATCGGCCGCGAGAACAGGAAGATATCCTGCTCGATGGTCGAGATCTGCGAGCGCAGCGAGTCCAGGTTCCAGTCGCGCACGTCCACCCCGTCGATCAGGATGCGCCCCTCGTCCACGTCGTAGGTGCGGTTGACCAGCTTGGTCAGCGTGGTCTTGCCCGAGCCGGTCTGCCCGACGATGGCGATCGTCTCGCCCGGCGCGGCGCGGAAGGAGATCTCCTGCAGCACCGGCAGCCCATCGGGGTCGTTATCCAGGCGGAAGGTGACGTGCTCGAAGACGATCTCGCCCCGCATCGGCTGCCGCGTAGCCGGCCTCGTTCTCATCCAGCTCGGTCTCTTCCTTCATCAGCTCCAGGATGCGCCCGGCCCCGGCAATGCCCATCTGCACCAGCGAAAAGGTGAAGATCGAGATAAAGGTCGGAAAGCGCAGCACCCCCATCAGGCCCATATAGGCCACCAGCTCGCCGATCGACAGCCTGCCCTGCGAGACCAGCCATACACCCATGAGCGAAGGCCAGCGTCAGCGCGAAACCGAGCAGCAGCAGGGGCAGGTAGCGGGCTTCGATCTCGCCCTGCTTGACGAACAGGTCGCGCACACGGCGGGCATTGCCCACGAACTTACGCTCGTTCCTGGGCTTCCTGCACCGCCGCTTTGACCACCTCGATGCCGGTGATCGTCTCGGTCAGCCCGGCGTTCATCTCGCCGAAAGCGCTGGCGCTGCGCGCTGGCCACCGGGTTGAGCTGCCTGGTGTAGCGCCGCAGGGCAAAGATATAGGCGATCACGAACAGCACCGGTGCCACCAGCAGTTCCGGGCTGCATAAGGGCGATGAAGATCAGCGGCACGACGATGCCCATGATCGAACTCGATGATCAGCGCGACGCCGGGATTCATCATCGGGTTGAGCTGGCGCACGTCGTTGGTCGCGCGCGCCATGATGTCGCCCACCCGCTGGCGGTTGTGGAAGGTCTGGCTCTTGCCCAGCAGGCTGATGTACAGCTCCTCGCGCGCATCGCGCTCCATGCGCTGCCCAAGCGTCTCCACCGACCATTGGTTGGTAAGGTCCACCAGGCCGCGCACCAGCACCAGCCCCAGGATCGTCAGCGCGATCGCCAGCAAGCGCTGTGCGTTGGGCTCCGGCTCGAGCACCTCATCGAAGGCAACACCGGTCAGGAACGGAACAGCCGAAAAGAGCACGTTGGTCAGCATCGCCGCGATCAGGAAGCTGACCAGGAAGCCCGGATAGCGCAGCAGGTGCGAGATGATCCAGCGCTTCGGACCGGAGCGGTTGTACACGTGCTCGCCCGCCACGCTGAACTCGCGCTTCATATGTGGAGCTGTTCCTTCTGGAGCCGTCACTTGTGACGCCGCCCTATCGTTCAGCACCTGCTCATCTCCTTATGGGTATGGGTTTTACTGCCGCTTTGCAGCGAACGCCTGTTCTAAGGAAGCTGATTCTACCACAGATTGTCCGATACCCCAAAAAATCCCCACTACAACCCCTTACCCCCCTCCCTTGGCGTTCCACCCTCTGTTTCCGTATTTTTCCTTGGCTACGGGGGAGCAACTGGCTCCGCTAAATAACGACAAAAAAGATATAATATACAGAAGATTATGGGGCTTTTCATACCAATTCCAGCTCATATTTCTAAATCCGCATATTCAGAATGGGAGAATAATATATGAACGAAATGGTTGATACGATTATCATCGGGGCCGGGCATTCCGGATTGGGAATAGGCTATTGCCTGGCGCAGAAGAAGCGCAAATTCATCATCTTAGAAAAGGGTGAGGCACTCACGCCAGCCTGGCGCAGCCGGTGGGAACTCGTTCACCCTGGTGCTGCCCAACTGGACGCTTCAGCTGCCTGGATATGCCTACCAGGGCAATGCTCCGAACGGTTTTTTGACCAGGGATGAGATGGTACAGTACCTGGAGAGCTTCGCCGCCACTTTCCAGCCTGACATTCGCTTTGGATGTGAGGTGACCTCGGTTGAGAAGTCACCTGATGGTAAGAATTTCTTAGTACACACAAGTGATCATCCCTACGAGGCGGCGAACGTGATTATCGCGACCGGCGCCTTCCAGGTACCCAGGCTGCCCGCTTTTCAACATAATATTTCAGGTGAGATTACCCAGCTGCACACCAGCGAATATCGCAACCCCGACCAGCTGCCAGACGGGGCGGTGCTGGTGGTCGGCTCGGGGCAGTCCGGATGCCAGATCGCAGAAGAGCTGTACGTAAGTGGGCGCAAAGTGTACCTGTGTGTAGGAGGGGCACCCCGGCTGCCGCGCACTTACAGAGGTAAAGATTCGGTGAAGTGGCTGAGCGAAATGGGCTTCTTTGACATGCCCGTCGATAAGCTGTCCTCACCCAAAGAAAAGTTTGTGGCCAACCCATTCTTAACCGGCAAGGATGGCGGTCATTCTCTGGATTTGCACCGGTTTGCGAAAGAGGGGGTAGTGCTGCTCGGCCGTCTGCGGGACGCACAAGGAAGCAGAATCTTCCTGGCGCCCACCTTGCCTGAAAGTTTGACCAAGATCGATAATTTCGTCGCTGAGATGACCGGAAAGATCGACCGATTCATCGAGCTTAACAACATCGACGCCCTAGCAGAGCCTGTCCAGGCTCCCTTGAAAAATGGCTTCGCGACCGAGATAATTAATGAGCTGGATTTGCACGCTGAAGGGATCAAGTCGGTTATTTGGGCAACCGGGTACAGGTATGATTACGGTCTGGTCAGGTTTCCCGTGTTCGATGAAGACGGGTATCCAATACAGACCCGCGGGGTCAGCCAGGTGCCTGGCTTGTATTTTGTGGGCATGCTGTTCATGCATAATCGCAAATCGGGCTTGCCCTGGGGGATTGCCGCGGATGCGGAGTATATTGCCGGGCACATGATGGCACGCGCGGGGTAGTTACGGATAACTTCCCCTGATACCCTGATCCCCAACCTCCCTCCCGCTGCAGGGCAGAGCAGCGGCGGGCAGGCGACGACGCAGGTCTTCTTCTCGCTGGTATTTGGTCTGCCGCCTGTGTACCAGGGCACCCTGGATAACGATGGTGTGGTATCCGGACCGGATGGCATCGGCATCGGCGCGCCGGCAGCCAGCCTTACCGTTCCGGTCGAGATGGCTTTAGCCAGCACCAACCCGCCGACCGTCACCCTGCCCGCGCCGGCACAGGCGCTGGGCACCTACGTGGACATCAGCGCCGCGGTGCCCACCTATGTCTCGCCGCAGAATCCGCTCATCCTGGCCTTCCCGGTGCCGCAGGGCTTGGATTCCGCCCACCTGGCTCTAGCGGTCTTGCAGCCTAGCGTGCCAGCGTAATGATCCCTTTCTCCAGGGCTGTGGTCACGGCCGCGGTCCGGTCATCCACGCCCAGCTTGCCGTAAATATGAATGAGGTGGGTTTTGACCGTTGCCGTGCTGATGTGCAGACTTTTGCCGATTTCGTTGTTGCTTGCTCCTTCGGCCACCAATTGCAGCACTTCAATCTCGCGGGCGCTCAAGTTCACTTCGGCTGGGGCACGCATCCGGGTCATGAGGCGAGCGGCGACGGCCGGGGCCAGAACGGAGTCTCCCTGGCAGCGGCGCGTACGGCGCGGAACAGTTCTTCACGGGGGGCATCTTTCAACAAGTAGCCGGTGGCCCCGGCCTCGATAGCGCGCAGGATATCGGCGTCAGAATCGTAGGTGGTCAGGACGATGATTTGGGACGACGGCTGTTGGGCCTTGATCGCCTTAATTGCCCCCACCCCATCCAGGCCGGGCATTTGTAGATCCATCAGGGTGACGTCGGGGGCGAGGGAACCGTGCATCTTAACAGCCGTGTCGCCATCCGCGGCCATGCCTATGACCTCAAAATCGGACTGGCCAGCTAACATTCCGAACAGCCCCTCCCGGACAACCGGGTGATCATCTGTAATCAAAATGCGGATTATATCCATAAGCAACCATCAAATCTTCCAACTCTTGAGCAGTCGACAGCTCTCCTTAGCAATAAATCGGGATAGAGACGACAACCGTCGTGCCCTCGCCAGGTTCGCTTTCTACGGTCACTGAGCCTCCACATTGTTCGGCCCGTTCGCGCATCGCCTGCAAGCCGTAGCCGCCGGACAGGGGCGACACCGCTGCCCCGGCGAAAGCCACGCCATTATCCTGAACGTCCAGCACAACCACGTCATCGAAATACGAGAGGGTGAGCTGCACGGCCGTGGCCTGGGCATGTTTGCGAATATTAGCAAGCGCTTCCTGGGACGCTCGCAGCAGCGTCACTTCGATATCGGGATGCAGAGGGATAGGGTCGCCGGTTGTGGTCGTGGTCAAGGGAATGCCGGTTTCTTCCTGCCAACGGACGGCCGTCCGTTCGATCGCATCCGGCAGTGATCGCTGATCCAGTGAATGCGGTCGCAAAGCCTGTACCACCCGGCGCGCCTCTTCCAGGCTGGTCCGAGCTGTCCCACGGGCCCGGTCGAGATGCTTTTGCAGGGTGTCCAGATCATCGGGCAAGGCCTGATCCGCCGCCTCCAGGTGCATAACGATGCTGGTGAACCCTTGGGCTAGGGTATCATGGATATCTCGCGCCAGCCGCTGGCGTTCTTCTAGAATCCCTGCGCGCCGTTCCGCTGCAGCCAACTCCGCCTGGGTTGCTTCCAACTGTTCAATCAACTGCCGGCGCCGCGTGCTCTGCCCAATAATGGCCGTTATCCACACGCCGAGGATGATGGCGCCCAGAGCCGTGAAGAGGAACGCCCAGATGGTGGGGTTTGTCAACGAGGAAGTAGCGCCGGCATCGGCCAACTGCTCATAAATGATAGACCCCGTCAGAATGAGGACGGCAATCACGCCATAGCGGAGGGATAGATGGCGAAAAACCTGGCCGAATAGGCCGAAGAGGATGAAGTAATAGGCAGGTGACATATTGACCAACGCGAACCAGAGAACGATGACGCCAATGATAACGATGAAGCGGAAGATGGCGTGATTGTCCAAAACATCCGATTTCCTGTAGGCCAGTTTCAATCCGCCCCAATGCCAGAGCAGCAAGATCCCTGTCAGCAAGAGCGCCGCCCAGATCGGGGCTTTACGGTCATCGTCCAGCAGCATTAGCCACGTGGAAACAATGACGGCGGCGTAGAAGATCGCTTTCCACAGCCAGTCCCACTTCACCCAGACGTCTTTCTGCATTTCCTGCTTAGCGTTCATGGTCTATGCCAATGAAAGTCACCAGCTTTTTCGAACGCCGGTCGAGAAGTATCTTCGAGCGTAGAAAGCTGGTGACTTATTTTCTCAATTATAGTCAGTGTACCATTACTCCCAGCGGAATGTGAAACGAGATATCACCAGGCCCAGGATGAGCACTACCGCGACTACCGCCACTGATGTGAGGTTCCAGGTTCCCTTCAACCAGAGGTCTTCGACCAGGATGACGACGTGCGTCAACGGCAACAATCCGGCGATCTGTTGCACGAAATCGGGCATGATGTGGCGAGGCATAGCCGCGCCGGACAGGAAGAGCATGGGGTAGAAAATAGCCATCCCTACTGCCTGGGCCGTTCGGGCGGAGGGCATGACGCCGGCCAGGACGAAGCCGACGGCGAAGAAGCTGAAGGCGCTTAGCAGGATGGCTGGAACGATAACCAGATTGCCGTTGGGAATGCGCAGGTCGAAGATGGCCAGGCCGGCAATGAAGAGCAAGATGATGCCTGCGGCTGTCATCAAGACTTGTGCTGCCACCTGCGACCACAACACTGGACTGGAACCCAGGGGCGTTGCGCGCAGCCGCCGCAGAATGCCCTGGTCACGATAATTGGCCAGCGTGGTGGGAATGCTCAGTATGCCAATGGTGCCGACGATCATGCCGATGTAACCGGGCACGGACAGGTCTACCTGGCCGTAGCCGCCGAGCAACCCTTCGGCTTCGTTGCCGAAGATGAAGCCAAACAGCACCATTACCATCACCGGAAAGGCGAGGGTGAAGAAGAGAGCCACCGGCTCGCGGAGCTGTAGTTTCAATTCCATGTAGGTGAGCTTGAGAAAGGTCTTCATGATTAACTCCTTTTGATCATGAGTGGTTAACTGGGTCAGCACAAGGCTTGACCTTCACTCAGTTCCTAATTGTTCGCCCGGTCAATGCCAGAAAGACATCTTCCAGATTAGCCTGCTCCACGCGCAGGTCGGCCGGGGCGATGTTGTGTTGGGCCAGCGCGGCGGCCACATTGGCCAGCAATGGACCATTGCCGCTGACGGTGATTTGCCGGCCGTACTGGTTCACGGCGCTGACGCCGCTCACGTTCTCCAGCCGTGCCGCCTGAAAGCCGTTGGGAACTGAGAAGAGCACCTTCGTCTCCCTGTTCAGGCTGGCGATCAGGTCGTTCGGGGTGTTCACAGCGATGACCCGACCGTGATCGATTACGGCCACCCGGTCCGCCAGCGCTTCAACCTCATCCATAAAATGGGTGATTAAAACAACGGTCTTGCCCTGCTCGCGGATCGCGCGGATCAGGTCCCAGGTCGCCCGGCGAGCCTGCGGGTCCAGCCCTGTCGTCAGTTCGTCCAGAAAGACGATTTGGGGATCGTTCAACAGGGCCAGCGCAATGAACAGGCGCTGCTTCTGCCCGCCGGAAAGACTTCCCAAACTGAGTGTTTCGCTTCTCGGCCAGGCCCCATTGCTCTACCAGAGGCTCCCAAGGGACGGTCTTTTCATAGAATGAAGCGTATAGATCAAGCGCTTCCCATACTTTCATCCGCTCCGGCAGCGCCGCTTCTTGTAGCTGGGTGCCAATGCGGTTGCCCAACTTGCGCGCTTCGGTTTGCGGGTCCAGACCGAGCACCGAGACGCTTCCACCATCCGGTTTGCGTAACCCGATGACTGACTCAATCGTCGTCGTCTTGCCAGCCCCATTTGGCCCGATGATGCCAAAGATCTCGCCTTCATCGACGTTGAAGGAAACATCATCCACAACCGTAACTCCGTCGTAAGCCTTGTGTAGATTTCGTACTTCAATAACCTGTTTCATCGTACCCTCCTTTCAAGCTCTGGCTCTATTTTCTGCCGCCAAGCAAGATGAATGAAACGCCAACGACAATGATGCCTAGAGGCCACAGGCCTGAGACACTGTAGCCCAGCGCCATCGCGGCCATGTAAGCGAAGGGCAGCACGCTGAAAACGGCAATACTGAGGACACGGCGGGTGAGGCGCCCGTCTTCTTTGTAGCGCCTATAAGCCGCCACGCCGATCCAATAAATGGGCAATAGGGCTATCAGCATCGAGGGACTGTACCCCGCGATGGTGATCCCGGACGCCCCCATGAGGAAGATGGCGCCCATGAAGACCATAAGCGCTCCCATCCACTTTCCAACTTCGTGTTCCCCTTTGACCTGTTCTGAATTGACAACTGTTTCTTGTTTCATGACATCCTCCTGTCTGATTCTGACTGTTAGGTTAGTGTTCAATGGCTACATAATAGCAGCCGGCCCGGAGAAAGTAATCGGCTGAGAGATTGAATTTGGGCTTTCGAGGGATGGATTATGCGGTCAACCGGCTGGGAGCGACCGCATCAACCGATCGGTTGATGCGCGAGAATTACGAACGAGGGTTGTACGAAGGCGAAGAGTATCAATACTGATGGTGTGCTCGTAGAAGAGCTTAATGGCACTCAGCGCAATCTGAAAGGTGCTGCGGGAGACCTTCCTGACTTGACTGAGGTAGAGAAAGTACTGGCGCAGTTCTTCTTCACTGATCCGATCTGGGGACTTTTCGTAGTATCCTGCCAACTGCCTGACCACTCGCACATAGTTCTCTTGAGTACTGGTAGACAGACCCCGCAGTTGCATATCCTCGATCAATTTTTGCTGCAAAGGTGTTGACATGGCTTTACCTCCTGTAAATAGGCATGAAATGATTTACAGGAAATATAGCCCTGATCAGGCAATTCGGTAGGTTCTCGGAATGGGATTCGGGGAGGAGATTTTCTGCGCGAAGCGCTTAGTCCAATGATGAATAATCGCTTAATAGTTGAGATCGTCCAGCGCAGACTGAGCGATCTCAGGCGTGAATGGCAGGTAAACATGCACCACACCTGGCGTATACCTTCAGCATTTTGACAGTCGTTCACCAAGCGTTGCTGCAGTCGTAGATGCTCTGAAAGTTATACACTCAGCGGAAAGGGTGGTCCCCTACCCACGGTTAAGCATATTGAGCGGTGGCGGTTCTGTTCTCATGAAAATATTAAGGAGATAGAGCCCCGTTGTGTAGGGCTATATCTCCTTAATGTTTATGCGTAACGAGATATTCAATGTACTTATTGGTATAATTAATCACCTTTATTCATAACTCCATTTATCTGAGGACAAATAACATAATCTGGATATAAAGCACAGGAGGGTGCCATGAAAAAAATCGGTTTAATCGTCCTCGGGATGATTGCAGGAATTATCTTAACGGTTGGCCTGCTGTGGATCGGCTCGAACGGCAGCGTGCAGGCCGAATCTGGGCCAGCCTCACAATCTGCCACGGCGACGGCAACGGCGCTTCTGGTGGATGAAAGCGCAGCCGTTGAAACACTTCAACCCGCGGGCGGGGGCGATGAGTTTCCGCAAGCCGGCATCGGCAGCCAACCGTTGGCACCTTCCTTCTCTCTCCCCACTCCTATTCCGGGTGAAACCCTATTGTATTTTGTTCCTACGGACAACGATGCGACTGCCACTGTGCTGTACCTGTATAATACCGAATCCATCACTCATACGATTGCCCTTAGGGGGTTCAACTACGACGGTGCTATGGTGTACGCCCAAAATATCGTTGTACCACCAACGAGCTTTCGCCGCCTGACCAGTGATTTGATCGCGGCTGCCCCGCCCCCCAGTTGGGCCACCCCCGCCCCGATCACCACTAACTTCACCGATTTCGTCTACTTTGCCAGCCTGTCGCTGCCCAAGGGCGTCAAAGTGGAAGGATACACGCTGTTCAATCCGGGTACGGGTACGGTCAATCCTCGCCTGGACCAGGGGGCGGTTCCCCTGAGGTTCAGCACCGACCCTGCGAGCGTATTCCTGCCATCGGTGCAGAAAGCCCCGTAAATACTGGAATTGTGGCCCCTCGCAGACCTTGCGCAGCCGGCAGGCCAACCACATAGCCGTCCAGACCATCTCCCAGGCGGATTCCCGGATTAACCGTGTCGAGCTTGCTGGTAACCGCAAGCGTTATGGCTGTACTAGAGTTCCTTTACTTTTCCGCTATAGTACGCCTTACAAAGGCTGACGAGTACGTATAATGAAGGAGTATCGCTTAATAAGTGAAATCGCCCAGCTGTCACTGAGCGATCTCTGTCGTAAGCCCTCGGTCGGTTAGGACCATATCACCAAGCGATTGAGGCCGGCGATAATGTGCAGCTTTCGCTGCTACGAGGATCTTCCGACCTGCGGAGAGGGTGGGATTCGAACCCACGGTGGCCCTAAGACCACAACGGTTTTCGAGACCGCCCCAATCGTCCACTCTGGCACCTCTCCGATTAAAGTGTCAAGTACCACTTGATACTTGCACACCTGACAGTGGTACACGTGAGACCGGAACACCTGACACCGGAACACCTCCCTCGTCCCGCCGATTATAGCAAACAACCTCCCAAACCGTAAGCCTCTCTTTCCTCTTCATTCTTCTCCCTTGACACCCCCTCCTCCCTGTGGCATCCTCAGGCAATATTCGCGAGGGATGCCTGCATGCAGAACCTTATCCTATATACCGTCACCGTCCTGATCTGGGGTTCCACCTGGCTCGCCATCACCCTCCAGCTCGGCGAAGTCGACCCGGTCCTCTCGGTCGCCTACCGCTTCACCCTGGCCTCCCTGGTGCTGCTCGGCTACTGTTGGCTGCGGCGGGTCAGCCTGCGCTTCACCCTCCGCCAGCACCTCTTCATCGCCCTGCAGGGCGTTTTGCTCTTCTCGATCAACTACCTGCTTGTCTACCTGGCCGAGCTGCGCATGACCAGCGGGCTGGTAGCCGTCATCTTCTCCACTCTCGTCTTTATGAACGTCCTGACCGGCGCCCTGTTCATCGGCACCCCCGTACGCCTCAAAGTCCTGCTCGGCGCCTCGATCGGGTTGGTGGGAATCTCCCTCGTCTTCCTGCCCGAGCTGAGCTCCTTCAACCTGCAAGACACCGGCTTCATCGGCCTGCTGCTCGCCCTGGGAGGCACGCTGTCTGCATCCTTGGGCAATATCGTCGCTGCCCGCAACCAGCGCAGCGGCCTGCCTGTGATGCAGACCAACGCCTTCGGCATGGGCTATGGCGCGCTGCTCATGTTCATCGTCGCCCTGCTCGGCGGCGTCACGTTCGGTTTTGAAGCCTCCACAGCATACATTGCCTCCCTGCTCTACCTCTCGATATTCGGCTCCGTTATCGCCTTTGGCGCATACCTGACCCTGCTCGGTCGCATCGGCGCAGACCGCGCCGGCTACGTCAGCCTGCTCTTCCCGCTCGTCGCGCTTGGCCTCTCCACCCTGTTCGAAGGCTACCTATGGAGCGCCTCCGCCCTGCTCGGCGTCCTGCTCGTCCTGACCGGCAACTTCATCACCATGACCCGCAAACCCCGCCAGCCCCGCCCCGCGCAGCCCGCCTCCCCTTCCTAAATCGCAACTCTTAATTCCTGGAGCACCCCGCACGTCGCACCTGACACCTGACACCGGAACGCCTGACACTCCTCACTCCAGCCTCACCCCCATCACCAGCATCACATCGTCGCTCAACAGCGCTTCCCCGGTGAACTCATACAGCCTGTGGCGCAGGGATCGCACTACCTCCATACTCGTCAGCCCCGCGCTCTCCCGCAAGGCATCCGCCAGGCGCTCAGATTCTGTCTTTTTTCAACCAGATTGTTCTGGATGCGCTGGAAAACGTTGACTTCCATCGGATCACCTCGTCCTTCGTATAAGAGAACAAGTTACTGAACAAGTGTTCCAGTTATACCTCTTCAAATCCCGCTGTGCAAGCACTTCCGGTGGGTCAGCCGTCCCCTGACTTGCCTCTCCTCCTCAACCGCAGGCGATTGATCGCTGACCTTAAACATTAAACCGCCAAGATCGCCAAGCCTGCCAAGGATCACTAAGAATTTATCCAAAAAACCTTTGCGATCCTAATCTTTTCTTCGCGCCCTTCGCGGTTCAAGATCTTTCGCTCTTCCCCCTCACCCCTTACCCCTTCTTACTGTCGATTTTCCACTCTCGCCTATCCTAATTCCTAACTCGCAGCTCCTAATTCGATCTTTTCATGCCTCTCCGGGTAATGAGCCTCCACCATCCCCCGCTCCCTCATCTTCTCCTGCAGTGCCATTGCTGCATCGGCTTCCCCATGCACCAGGAAAATCCGCTTCACGCTCCCCCGCACCGCCTCGGCATACTCCAGCAGGAAAGTCTGCCCGCCGTGCGCCGACAGCCCGCCGATCGTCGCCACCTCCGCCCTGCGCTCGAAAATATCCCCAAAGATGCGCACCTGCTTATCCCGCTCCGCCAGCCGCCTGCCCAGCGTATGCGGCGCTTGCCAGGATACGATCAGCACCGTATTGCGCGGGTTCTCGATATTATTGCGCAGGTGGTGCAGGATGCGCCCGTTCTCCGCCATCCCCGAAGCCGAAATGATCACCATCGGGTCCTTGCGGTAGTTCAGCGCCTTGGATTCCTCCACCGAGCGCGTATACGTCAGCAGGTCGAAGCCCAGCGCCGCCTGGTGCCGGTCGTTGCGCACGAACTCGTTCGTCTCCTCGTCCATACATTCCGGGTGCGCCCGGAAGATATCCGTCACATTCACCGCCAGCGGGCTGTCCACGAACACCGGGATGCGCGGCAGGTCGCCCGCGTCGATCATCTTGTGCAGGCAGTACACCAGCTCCTGCGTGCGCCCCACCGCAAACGCCGGAATGATCACCTTGCCGCCCCGCTCCACCGTCCTCAGCGTCACCTCGCGCAGCTCATCGAAAGCCGCCTGCGGGTCGCGGTGCGGCTTATCCCCGTACGTGCACTCCATGATCATCGTGTCCGCCCCGCTCGGCAGCACCGGGTCGCGCACCAGCGGCAGGTCCCGCCTGCCGATATCCCCCGAGAACCACAGCCTGTGCTTGCGCCCCTTCTCCTCGATATCCAGTACCACTGCCGCCGAGCCCAGGATATGCCCGGCATCCACCAGCTGTGCCACTACTCCCGGCACCGGCTCGAACGGCTGCCCGTACGGCACAGCCTCGAAGTGCTGCGCCACCATCCCCGCGTCCTCCATATCATAGATCGGCTCGATCGGCGGCTCGCCTCGCTTGAAGCGCTTCTTGTTCACGTACGCCGCATCCATCTCCTGGATATGCCCCGAATCCAGCAGCATGATATTCGAAAGGTGCGCCGTCGCCGGGATGGCGTAGATCCGTTTGCGGTAGCCCTGTTTGACCAGGTTGGGCAGGTTGCCGCTGTGGTCGATATGCGCGTGCGAGAGGATCACCGCATCGAGCTCGGTCGGGTCGTAAGGGAAGCTCTGGTTGACCTCGTAAGATTCCCTGCGCCTCCCCTGGTAGAACCCGCAGTCCAGCAGGAGCTTATACCCGTTCACCTCGACCAGGTGCTGAGACCCGGTCACCGTCTGTGCCGCGCCGTGGAAAGTGATCTTCATACCTTCTCTCCTGAAAATAGCCCCAAAAGGGGGCAGATTATGTAAAAAGCCTGTCAAACAGGCTCATACAACCGCAACGGCTGGTTCCAGCTTCACCTGTAAACCAAGTCCTTCCAGTCGCTTGACCAGGTTGCGTTGCAGTTGTGCTTTGTTTCTTCTGTCAAAGTAGTCTCCGCCCAAATCACGGTACTCTGTTCCATTGCGCAGCATATGGTAGGCGATGACCAGAATGGAATGAGCGACGGCGACAGCGGCTCGCTTTTTACCTCGTCGGGCAGCTAAGCGGCGGAAATGAGCAGCCAGATAGTTATCCCGGGTGCGGCTGGTGGCATGGGCAGCCTGGACCAGCGCTGCCTTGAGATGACGATTGCCGGGTGTGATCTTGCCGGAGCGGTTCTTGCCTGCGCTCTCGTTCTTGCCCGGAGCTAATCCAGCCCAAGATGCGGCATGTGCAGCGGAGGGGAAGCGGCTCATATCCACGCCCAATTCGGCGAGGATGACCTGGGCTACATCGCGACCTACGCCAGGAATGGCATCTAGGCGTTCTTGTTGCTCTTCTTCGTCAAAAGGGCGCATCAGCCGGTCTATCTCCTCGTTCAGGTTCTCAATCTTGCTATTCAGGTCATCGATATGCTCCAGATGCAAACGTAGCAGCAAGCGGTGGCTGGCTCGGACACGCCCACTAAGCGCTCGTTCCAGTTCAGGGATCTTGGCTCGCAAGCGTCCCTTAGCCATTTCAGCCAAGGCTTCGGGGTCCTGCTCACCAGCGATGATGGCTCCCAGCATCTGTCGTCCGGAGACGCCCATGACATTGGTGGCTACCGAGGCCAGCTTCACATTGGCGTCTTCCAGCACTTTCTGCACTCGGTTGATCTCCCGCGTCCGTTCCTGTACTAGCGAGGTCCGGTAGCGGATCAGATCGCGCAAGTCTCGTTGGGCCACCTCGGGAATGTAGCTGGCCTTCAACAATCCGTGCTGCAACAACTCGCCAATCCACTGGGCGTCACTGATGTCACTCTTGCGTCCAGGCACATACTTGATGTGCCGCGCATTGACCAACAGCACCTCAAACTCACTTTCTAGTATGTTGAATACCGGCTTCCAGTACACGCCTGTGCTCTCCATCGCCACCGTAGTGACCTGTCCGGCTCGCAGCCAGTCGGTCAGCCTCAGCAACTCATCGGTCATCGTCCCGAAACGCCGTCTTTCTTTCTGCCAGCCTCGTCCCGCCGCCGGGGTAATCCGACAAGCGGTCACACTCTTCTTGTGCACATCTAATCCTGCACATCCCTCATACACTACTTCCATCTTGGGCCTCCTACATTGCTCTTGTCGACACCGTGAACCTCGCCGTGTTCGGATTCTCTCCTGCGTGCTCTCCTATTGGAGGCGACATCTGTTGCTGCTCTTGAGGTTCCTAAGTCCAACTCCTTTTCGGATTCGCAATGCCATCTAAAAATACGACTTTGCGGTGCCTGCTCTGTAGTCTACCCATTTTCATGCCTTTTGGTGTGCGTTAGCTCATGTAAACTCCTTTGAAAAAGTAGGACAATTTGACAAATTGTCCTACATGATAAATCGCCGTACTGCATGGGCGCAGCTATCCAGGAATTCACGGCAGGATTAGTTTCTCTCGCTGGGCCCCTACCTGACACCTGACTGGAACACAGCGATCACGACCCGCTAACGATCCGCTCTTTGGATCGCAAGGATCGAGACACCTCCTTATCACCCCCTTCCCCCTCCTACTATCGATTCTCCACTCTTGCCTCTCCTAGCTCCTGCCTCGCAATTCCTAGCTCCCGACTCGCAATTCCTAACTACCCTCTCTCACCGCCGCCAAGATCTGTCCCCCAAAATGCTCGTAGCGCCACGGTACCTCGCTCAGCACGCGTTCCAGCTCCTCCGGTACTTCCGGGTTGCTGGAAGCCACCGCATACAGCAGGTCGCGCGGCAGCACCACATCCGAGTTCACCCCCATCTCGCGCGCCGTGCCCTTACGCCAGTTCCTCAGCGCATCCACCCGATCCAGGAAAGCCTCGTCCGGGCGTGGGTGGTGCGGCGGGTAGATCGGCGGCGCTTTGCTGCCGCGCCTCACTGCCGACAGCAGCGCCTTACCGTGCCGCTCGATCTGCCTTGGAGTCATACCGTGGATCCGCTCCAGCTCTGCCAGGCTCGCCGGAGTGCGCTCGGCGATCTGCAGCAGTGTCTTATCCCCCATCACCTTGAACAGCGGGCGGTTGATCGCCCGCGCCGTCTTGTCGCGGTAGCGGCACAATTCCCGCAGGATAGCCGCCTTCTGCCCCGTCAGGTCGGTCGCTCCGTTGATCCGCCAGCAGTCATCCGCTTTGACCTCCGTGACCCGCCCGTCCACCGCGCAGCTGCGGGTGAAGTCCTCCACCGCCAGCGCCATCAAATCCTTCCGCTGCAGCTCCTCCAGAAGCCGGTTGCGCAGCGGGATCAAGTAATGCGTGTCGATCTGGGCGTAGCGCAGCAGGTTGCCCGGCAGCGGTCGCTTGCCCCAGTTTGCCCGCTGGTTGCGTTTATCCACCCGAACGCCAAAACCATTTTCGAGCATCGCTCCCAGACCGATCGCTTCCCGCCCCAGGATGCGCGCCGCCAGCATCGTATCGAACAGGTTGGAAAACTCGAATCCGAAATCGCGTTTCAGGCAGATCAGGTCGTACTCCGCCGCGTGGAACACCTTCTCGATGCGCGGACTGCTGAACACAGCTCCCAGCGGCGAGAGGTCATCCAGGCTCAGCGGGTCGACCAGGAAATCATGCTCCGTCGTGGAGAATTGGATCAGGCACACTTGCTCCTGGTAGGCGAACAGGCTGTTCGATTCTGTGTCCACCGCCAGGATCGATTCGTGCAGCAATGCCTCCGCCAGGCGGTGCAGTGCCCTCTGGCTCGTGATCAATATTGGCTCGGGTAATTGCTCGCTGCTCATGTGAGAGCCATTATAGCCGATCCCTCTGCTCCCCCGTGGATTGCCGACTGACAACCGGATTAATCTGCTTCTCCAGCACCAGTGCGTCTTCCCCGTTCTGGTAATACCTGCTCCACACACTGACCTGCTGGTAGCCCGAACGCTCGTAAAGCTGTATTGCCGGCGCATTCGAGGGGCGCACGCATAGCCGCACCCGCCCGCCTGGCCCTGTCAGCGTCCTGCCCAGCCGCCTCTCGCAATCCCGCAGCAGTGCCGCCCCGATCCCCCTGCGCCGGAATTCCGGCAGCACACCGATCGTAGCGATCCAGGCCAGCGTATCGCTGCGGCGGAAATCGCCGGCTGAAAACCCCACCACCTGCTCGTCGATGACCGCCTTGATCCGCACCACTCCCGGCATGGTCAGCACCCCGATTATCTCCAGCAGCGGCCAGAAATCCTGCGGGAAGCACACCTCCTCCAGCCGGCGCACGGACATCAGGTCACGCCAACTTGCCCTCTGGATGGCGGCTGGTCGGGCTGGCTGGGCGGCGAATGTAGTCTCCATAATAGTCAATATAATGCTGGCTTGGGGTGTTCTGCGGCAGCTTCGCCGCCGCAGAACACCCCTTTCCTCTAATTATTGAGATCGCTTCTGGTGAGCTTATCCCTTCTTAAGCGAGCTGACGAAGTCTCCCAGCATGGTCGAGAACTCCAGTGGGAAGATGTACTTCGTCGACGGGCTGGCGCCGATATCCTTCAACGCCTCGAAATACTGCAGCGTCATCGTCTTCGAGTCCACCGTCTGAGCCACGTTGAAGATGCGTTCCAGCGCGTTGGCAAAGCCCTCCGCCCGCAGCAGCTGCGCCTCCCGCTCGCCCTGCGCAACCAGGATGGCAGACTGCCGCTCGCCATCCGCTCTCAGGATCGCAGCCTGCTTCTCGCCGTCCGCCACATTGACTGCCGCCTCCCGTGTTCCGGTCGATTCGGTGACCAACGCACGGCGGTTGCGCTCGGCGGTCATCTGCCGGTTCATCGCGTCCGTGATCTCCCTCGGCGGAACGATCTCGCGGATCTCGACGTTAGTCACCTTGACGCCCCAACGCTCTGTCACCTCGTCCAGCCTTGTGCGCAGCAGGTTGTTGATATGCTCGCGCTCGGAAAGCACATCGTCGAGCAGGATCCCGCCGATCACCGCGCGCAAGGTGGTGGTTGCCATGCCCTGCGCCGCAGATTCGAAGTTGCCGACCTGAAGCACGCTCTCCGTCGCATCCAGCACCTTGTAATACCAGATGAAATCCACCGAGATGGCGGCGTTATCCTTGGTGATCGATGTCTGGTGTGGGATCTCGCGCACCTGCTCGCGCAGGTCGACGATCGTCCCCCGGTCGACAACCGGGATCAGGATCACTAACCCGGGACCCTTGGCACCTACGCAGCGTCCCAGTCGGAATACGACCAATCGCTGGTACTCCGGCACGATGCGGATTGCTGTTGCGATGAGCACTATTGCCAGCAGAATTACTGAGCCGATCAGGCATAAGACAGTCAGTTCCGCGCCACTCATGATTTTTTCTCCTTGATCTGAAGAAGGTTGATAATCCTTTTATAGGTTCTGGGCCGATTCTGGTTCGACGATCAGGACGAAGCCTTCCCGGCTGACCACGCGCACCTGGCTCCCTTGAGGGATGGGTTTTTCGCTGCGTGCCGTCCACAGCTCTCCAAAGATCTGCACCGACCCTTCGTTGGAGATGGCGGTCTTGGCTTCGCCAACTTCGCCCACCAACGCGTTCAGGTCATGGGTAGGACGCACCGACTCGGCTTCGACGACCTTGGTGGTCACGACCCACAAGAAGCCGATCGTCAGGGCCGAGACGATGATGAACAGCCACGGGTTGATGGCGGAACGCCACCACGGTTCAGTTGGAAACAGCAGCCAGGAGCCGACAACCAGTGCCAGGAACGACAGCCCGAGGTAGATACGGTTGCCTTGCCTCCGGACTGCCAGGACAAATGGAGCGATGCCGAGCAGCATCACCACCAATGCCCACAGGTTCACTCCCAGTACGTATACTTGCCAGCCGGCCAGCAGCAAGGAAAACAGGGCGCCGATCTCCAGCACCCCAGTCCCCGGGCTGACGATCGCCATGCCTGCCAGCACGAAGCCGAACACCAGCAGCAGGTAGGCTACATTTGGATTGATTAAAATCTCTTCCATTGACTTATCCCTTCGCGTAAGTCTGCGCCGGGCTCTCCTGACGGAGAACAATTGCAATGGAATTGATTATACCCCGGTTGTTTTCACTTCTTGTCGACTGTAATGCTCTTTTGGGCCGTGTGCCCTTGCTCGTCGCTGGCGACGATGATATAGCTGCCTCCATTGTTCATGCTGCATGGTATCATTTAACCTGTGATCGCGTTCTACCTGCCAGGTGGTATGCCGGTGTACCTGTTCTCGCTTTTGCTGGGATTCGGGGCTGCACTTGGTTTGCTGTGGGTCGGGCTGCAGAGCCCGGAGGGCGAAGCCCTGCAGGCAGTGAACGCCGGTCTGGTCGCCTTATTCGGCGGCTTGCTGGTAGGGCGTCTCGCCTATGTAGCAGCCCACTGGCAGTATTTTCAAGCTCATCGTGGAGAAATCCTACAATTATTCCTGGGTGGTCTGGCCTGGCCCGGGGCGCTGGCAGGGGGCGTGCTGGCAGTGATCATCTACGCCGCCCTGACCTCGCAGTCCGCCGGCAGGCTGCTGGATGCCCTGCTGCCTTTGCTGGGCATGGTTGCTTTCAGCGCCTGGCTGGCCTGCTGGCTGGATGGCTGCGCCTACGGACCGGTCGCGCAGGGCTGGTGGGCGCTCCCAGCCCGCAATGAGTGGGGAGTCATCGCCCGACGGGTACCCGTTCAGCTGATCGGGGCAGTATCCGTGCTCCTGATCCTGGTGCTGGTAGACCGGTTCCGGGAGCGCATGCCTCTCCCCGGTCAGGCAGGGTTGCTGGCGTTGTGCGTCCTGGCGCTCCAGCTGCTCGGTCTCTCGTTCCTGCGTGCCGATCCATCCCCCTCCTGGCAGGGTCTCCACCTGGAAAGTTGGGCCGCGCTGGTGCTGGCAGCCTGCTTCCTGCTGGCTCTAGTAGTGCTATCACTGAACAAGAAGCTGCCCCGTCGTACTTGATACCCAGCTATGAACCCGTTCGGGTAGAGCTAATCCGACCGTAGAAGAGGTGCTGGTATGAAAGTGAATATTGCTCTAGCCCAAATCAACACCCGCCTTGGAGATGTGCAGGCCAACCTGGAGAAGCATCTATCCATCGTCCAGGAAGCGCAGGGTGCTGATTTATTGATATTCCCAGAGCTGTCCTTAACCGGCTACGTGCTTCAAGACCTGGTTGCCAGCGTTGCTCACCACCCAGACCCCGCTGACCCGATATTTAAACCCCTGCTCGATGCCAGCCAAAACCTGGACATCGTGGTTGGTTTTGTGGATGAGGACAGCCGTCACCGCTTTTATATCGCTTCGGCATACCTGTCGAAGGGGGAAGTGCTTCACGTACACCACAAAGTCTACCTGCCGACCTATGGTCTGTTCGATGAAGGCCGCTTCTTCGCCTGGGGGGACGCGGTGCGCGCTTTCGACACCCGCTTCGGGCGGGTGGGGATACTGATCTGCGAGGATTTCTGGCATGCTTCTCCGCCCTACCTGCTGTGGTTGGATGGCGCCGATGTGATGATCCTGACCTCCGCCTCTCCCTGGCCGCGGTCTGAATGCAGAGCCGATGCTCGAGTCAGCCCGCTGGGTGGAGCATATCAACCGCGCCTACGCCAGCCTGTTCACCGATTTCATCATCCACGTCAACCGGGTCGGCTATGAGGACGGGCTGAATTTCTGGGGCGGTTCGACGGTCTTCGACCCGAGCGGAAGACAACTGCTCAAAGCGCCCTATCACCAGGAAGCGCTGACCCGGGTGGAGATCGACCTCAACCAGCTTCACCGCACGCGCGCTATGCTGCCACTGCTGCGCGATGAGCGCACCGGGCTGGTGATGCGCGAGATGCACCGGATGTTGGGTGATGACAGGAGCAGCCCGGCAAGGTGACCATCGCATTGTCTGCCCGGCAGACCCGCCTCCTGCGCATGCGCGCCCAGCGGCTTCACCTGGCTGGATCAGTATCTTCGGCTTCCCCGGAGCGGGTATTAAGGGATGTGATCGCAGTGCAGGCACAGGACCTGCCGGCGGCGATGCTCTCCATCCGGGTGCGCGGCGGAGGGCTGACTGCCGCCCAGGTGGAGCAGGCAAGACAGACCGATCGCACCATCGTCTGGACCTGGAGCCTGCGCGGCACCATGCATTTGATCGATGCCCAGGATGCCAGTTGGCTGATACCGTTTCTCGGTCCGCATTTCATTCGTGCCAGTCTGAAGCGCTTCCGAGAGCTGGGCTGGGATGAGCGGAACGCTGACGCCGGGCTTCGGCTGCTGCAGCGTGCGCTGGAGGAGCATGCTGCTTTGACCCGCCCGGAGATCATTCAACTTCTGGCAGAGAATGGTCTCCCCAGCCAGGGTCAGGCGCCCTTCCATCTGATACGCAGGGCAGCGTTGGAAGGACTGCTGTGCCTGGGTGCCGACCACAATGGAGAGACCACCTATGTGCTGTATCGATCCTGGTTGGGAGACCTGCAGCCGCTCCCGCTCCAGGAGGCTCTGGTTAAGCTAGCGACCCATTATCTCAAAGCATACGCTCCAGCCTCGCCTGACGACCTGGTGCGCTGGTCCGGTCTGAAGCTCAGTCAGGTGCGGGAAACGTGGAAGCTGCTGACCGACAGGCTGGTTGAAGTGCGTGCCGCCGGTGTGCCGTCGTGGATCTTGGAAGACCAGCTCACCTGGTTGGATGAGATTCCGGAAAGCGACGCTGACCCGGTCGTCCGTCTTTTGCCGGGCTTTGACACCTTCCTGCTGGGATACGCCAGCCGTGATCTGGTGGTGGACGCAAAGTATGCCAGGCGCATACACCCCGGCGGTGGGATCATCTATCCGGCGCTGCTGGTCGATGGGCAGGCGCTGGGCACCTGGAAGATCAGGTCTCGCCGTGGCTACCGGGAGATCGTGATCGAGCCATTCACCAGCCTGGCTGAGGGACTGCTGCCTTATATCGAAGCGGAGGCTTCTGATACGGCTCGCTTCCTGGATGAAGAGGTCAGCCTCATCATCCAGGACCCCCAGCAGACTTGAGCAAGGATTTGCTAACCAGATTACCCTTTGATAGACAGGTTCTAACATATATAATGGTGCAGTGATGATTGATTTGACAATTGACACAGACCTGGCTCAGAATATCCTGACCGGATTTATCCATAGTGAGATTACCCGTGCGGGCTTTTCACGCGCCGTTGTAGGGCTGTCCGGAGGGGTCAATTCCGCACTCTCATGCTATCTGACCGCACAGGCACTCGGGCCGCAGAACGTACTGGCGGTGCGCATGCCATACAAATCCTCCTCGGCAGACTCGCTCGAGCACGCCCAGATGGTCATCGACGACCTGGGTGTGCAGGCTCTCACCATCCCGATCACGGAGATGGTCGAGCCATTGTTAGCGCTTTCCCCAGAGGTGGACCAGGTGCGGCGCGGCAATGTGATGGCGCGTGCCAGGATGATCGTGCTCTACGACCAGTCGGAGGCTTTCAACGGGCTGGTGGTCGGCACCGGGAATAAGGCCGAGATCTTGCTGGGCTATACAACTCTCTACGGGGATTCGGCCTGCGCTATAAACCCGGTTGGCGACCTGTATAAGACCCAGGTGCGCCAGCTGGCGCGGGCGGTAGGTGTCCCGGCGGCGATCATCGAGAAACCGCCCTCCGCTGACCTGTGGCTGGACCAGACCGACGAGGGCGAGCTAGGCTTTACCTACGCCGATGTGGACCAATTGCTGTACCTGCTGGTGGACCAGCGCTACACGCCGGAGGACTGCGTGCAGGCGGGATTCTCGAAAAGCTTCGTGCGTACAGTGGTCGAGCGGGTGCGCCGCAACCACTTCAAGCGCGTGCTGCCGCCGATCGCCAAGCTCAGCAACCGCACGGTCGGGTACGATTTCTTATATCTGAGGGATTGGGGGACTTAACTCACCGGCAGGATCACCGTGAAACGAGTGCCACGATCGGGGTGGCTGTCCACCAGGATGCGCCCGCCGTGCTGCTTGATGATCCGCTGGCATACCGGCAGACCCAGCCCGGTGCCGTGCCCCGGCGCTTTTGTGGTATAGAACGGTTCGAAGATCTTAGCCAGTTTTTCCTCCGGGATACCTTCCCCGTTGTCGGATACAGTAACGAATATCTCATTAGACTGCGACCTGGTCTGCACGCTGATCTCACCGGGAACACCTTCGAAGGAATCCATGGCATTGGTGAGCAAGTTCAGCCAGACACCCTGCAGATGATCAGGGCTGGCATTGATCAATGGCAGCTCTTGAGCCGGTTCGAACACCAGACTGACCGACCGCACCACCAGCTCGTGCTGTAAGTACTCCAGCGAGCGCTGGATGGTCTGGTTCACGTCGGTGGGTCCGAATAAGAACTCCTCTTTGCGCGCCAGATCGAGCAGGCTGCGCACAACCTGGTTGGCACGCTCCCCGGCTCTGGCAATCAGGTCCACCAGCTCGTGTTTATCATCCTCAGACGGGATCTCTTTTTTGAGCAGCTGGGCGTTGGCGATGATGGCAGTCAGCGGGTTGTTGATCTCGTGCGCCAGGCTGGCAGCCCACTGCCCCATGGCGGCCAGTTTTTCCATCTGCGCCAGGGTCAGCTCCAGGCGTCGCTGCTCGGTAATATCCTGTTCGAGCAGGATCGCCTGCACAACCTGACCTTCCCCATCGATGATCGGGTAAGAGTAAATATCCCACTCCAGATAATCGCCTGCAGAGTCTTTATCCCTCCGGCTGCGGGTGAGAGCCTGGCCGTGCCGAAGGGTTTCCATGACACGACATTCTGGGCAAGGCTCATCCCGGTCGAAAAGCGCCCGGTAGCAGTATCTGCCGACCAGCAGATTGGGGTGCTGCTGCACTTGTATGGCGCGCTGCATATTGACCGCCGAAAGGACGTACTCGCTGTCGATGATATAAAGCCCATCCGGGAAGCTGTCGAACAGCGCCCGCAGCACGTTGCGTGAATGCAGCAGTTGGCTGCGGCTGATGTCCAAAGATTCCACCGCTGCCTGCAGATCTCGGGTGGTCAGATAACGCTGGATGTGGTGTGCGGCTGCGCCGGTGATTTGAGCAAGTAAATCCTGGTCACTCGGCTGGAAAGGAGCATCCGCCCGGTTCAGCAGGAACAGCACACCGCTGACACGTTCGCTGCTGGTAAACGGAGAGCCAAGGATGGTGGGCAGCTCCAGACCGGCAGCAGGCTCCAGCGCCTCTGTGCCCAGACTATCCAGCTTATATACAGCGACCAGATCGGTATTGCTTGACAGTGCGTTCTCAAGCACACCGTTTTCCCAGTCAAGTCTGAGTTTGTCGTGATGGTAGCACCTGTCCTGACTTGCGATGTACAGTGTGAGACCGGCACTGTTTTCCTGGATGAACAGCAGCCCTGCAGCTGGAGCGTGAAAAATCTCCCCCAGGGCGCTGGCCAACAGCTCCTGGAACTCGGGTGCCAGCGGGTTGCGCTCGCCGAGCTTCATCAGCAGCTCGAAGGCCAGCGGGAAGCGGTCTTCCGGCGATCCTCCCGCCATCAGGTGATCAGGCTCGCTAGGGTTAATGGAATTTGGTGCAACCATGTGGTGCTCCCTGCGGCTGGCTGGAATACCATCAGGGGGTAAACCTGCCAGGGTATGCTGTAAATGGCAGTGCAGGATAAATGCCAGGCTGATAGGGTATATTTTACCAAAGTGCCGCTGATCAGATGCACTTAAGCGGACCAGGCGTACAAGCTGCAGTTTTTCTCAGCTTGTACGCCTGGCAGAGATGCCCTCCATCCCCTGTTGGGGAGCGATTCGAAGCGGCGAACGGTTTATTCCAGGTCCGGGTTTACAGTGTACCCGTAACCCGGCACAGTGCGGATGAAGCCAGGTGCGCTGGGGTCTTCCTCGATCTTTTCACGCAGGTTCTTGATATGCACCCGAACCAGGTCGGGGCTGCCGGAGTCGGTGGGATAGTCCCAGACCTCATCGAGCAGCCGCTGCGGGGTGAAGATCTGCTCCGGATGGCTCATCAGATGGTAGAGCAGGTCGTACTGCACCGGGGTCAGGCGCAGTTTCCCCTGTTTCTCTGTATAAAGCTCGTAAGTATGCGTATCCAGGACATAATCGCCGACGACCAGGCAGTGGTCATAGGCGGCCGTCTTGGATGAGCTCTGGATCTGTCTGAGCACTTCCCGTGCATACGGGGTCAGCTCTGTTTGCATGGTGGAGGGCCGGTGGGCAGTATGCTCCTCAGTGGCGGGTCTTCCCGCCCGCCGGAGAATCGCACGCACGCGAAATATCAGCTCGTCGATGTTGAATGGCTTGCTGAGATAGTCGTCTGCGCCGGCTTTGAAGCCGGCGATTTTATCTTCATCCTTAATTTTTGCCGTCAGGAATAGCACTGGGACGTCGGACAGCCTGATATCGAGGCGCATCTCGCGGCACACCGTATAGCCATCCATGCCCGGCATGATCACGTCCAGAATCACCAGGTTCGGTCCCAGGCTGCGAGCCAGCTTGAGACCTTCGACACCGCTCCTGGCGATGGTGACTTTGAAATCCTGGCTGCGCAGGCTGCGTTCAATGGTGCGCGCCACGATCTCATCATCTTCGATCACCAGGATATTGTATGTGTCCATCTCATCACTCCACGGGCAGGCTCACCCGGAAGATTGTAACATCCTTCCCACCGCTCTCCGCAGTGATCTGACCGCCATGCTGGCGGACGATCTCCTGGCAGAGAGTCGAATTCGATGCCCGATCCGCGGCGTCCCAGGTCCTTCAGGAAGCTGGGCTCGAACAGGCTGTCCATCTCCTCAGAGGGGATCGGTTCGCCGTCGTCGCTGATCTCGACGGTAACGGAACGGCCGTCGGGCGACCAGCTGTGCAAGGATATCTCGTGCTCCTCGCCGTCAGAAGTTGCCCCGCGGGCAAGCATCAGCATGTTGACCCACAGATCGACCAGTTGGCGGGCATTGCCTCTCAGCTCGGGCAGGTCTGCAGAGAGCTGGATCTCCAGCCCGATATCCATGGCACGGATTTGGTCGCCCACCAGATCCACAGCGGCGGCTATCGTGTGATTGACGTCCAGGCGTTCGAGTGTGCTGCTTGAAGGCTGGGAGAAGTCGAGCAGCTGCTGAACGGCGCGCTGCACCCGCCATCCGGCCTGCTCGATTGCAGCGACTTGTTCTACCAGGGTGGCGCTGGTCGTTGCGGACTCTCGGTCAGGATGATCCTCCGGAAGCACCTGCCGCAGGTGCTGTTTCAGCAGCTGGGTCTCTGCAATGATGGTTGTCAGCGGGTTGTTGACATGATGGGCGATCCCGGATGCCAGTTCGGCGACAGCTGCCAGGCGGGAAGCCTGGATCAATTGTATCTGGGCTGCCTGGACGCGGGCTTCCATCTGCTTACGTTCGGTGATATCCCGGCACACGTCCATATAACCGATCAGCTTGCCGTTGGAGCTGTGGTCGCGCAGCGAGTACACATGCGAGCTGACCCAGGTGGTGTTATCCTGTTTTGTGAAGCGGCGTTCGTCGCGCAGCCCTCCGGTGCCTTCCCCGCTTGGAACCCGCAGGCGAGGCGTGAACAGGTTGAAGAATTCCCCTACCGGCACGCTCAGCCATTTTTCCATGCTCCAGCCAAACAGTCTCACCGCTGCCGGATTGGCGTAGGTGATCTTCCCGTCCAGGTTCCAGACGACAACGGCATCACGCACATTATTGAGCAGCAGCGCCTGGTAGCGGATCTGCTCCAGGGCGCGCTCGAAGGATTGTTCCAGCTCGGCGATCAGCTCAGTCTGCTCGCGGGCTTCTTTAAATACCAGATCTTTGTAAGAATCGGACATTGATCGCGGATCTTCCCAATAAATAGTAAGCGGGCTTGCTGGCGCAATTCCCTGACAGCATCATATATCGTTGCCAGGGAAATTTCCATAAAATCTGTGTGAAGATTGGCGAGGGCTTAATAATATAGGACTTACGCACTTTGGGGAAAGTTGGGGGTGTTTTTGCGGGCACAGCCCGCAAAAACACCCCCAACTCCCTGGTGAACTGCGAAACTTATATAATAAGCAGACAGCCTGATATGGCTGTCTGCTGTGGGGGAGAGGCGACGACGGGATTTGAACCCGTGATCAGGGTTTTGCAGACCCTTGCCTTACCACTTGGCCACGTCGCCGGTTTAGGTTTGAGTGAAAGACTGCTGACAGGGGAGATGCGATCAGCAGTCTGTTCTCGAAGCAATTCTGAGCGGGCAACGGGACTCGAACCCGTCACCTTCTCCTTGGCAAGGAGACGTTCTACCAACTGAACTATGCCCGCATTTCGTTGCAGCCATCCGGCTGCAACTCCGGCCTTCCGTTTGGCCGAGAATGCCGAGACCCAGAATCGAACTGGGGACACCGCGATTTTCAGTCGCGTGCTCTACCAACTGAGCTATCTCGGCCTAAACGCTTCTTTAAGTTATCGGCTCACAGCACTGTTGACTTATTTCAATCTACTTTCAGCCGATTACCCGAGTGCGCCTAATTTTACCCACTAGTCAGGTGCTTGTCAAGCAGTGCAGGGTCTGCGGTCAGTTAATCGCAATTAACCGTTTGCCCCCACCAGAGGAGAAAATGGGGGTATAGCCTGCCTGGAACCGCCTTATATCCACTGGTCGCCGACCGTGCGTTCCCCACCCGCATCCCCGGTATTGAGCGTGGATTTCAACTCGAGCAGCAAGACATGAACCTCTTCCTCAGCCACAGGCATGTGCTCTACACCCTTGGGGATGATGGCGAATTCACCCTCCCCGACCTCGATGTCCTGTCCCCGGAGTTTAATCTTCAGCCTGCCTTTGACGACCAGGAACAGCTCGTCCTCACGCTCGTGCTTATGCCAGAGGAACTCGCCTTTAAGCCTGGCGAGCTTGACGTACGCGTCGTTCAGCTCCCCGGCAATTCTTGGGCTCCAGTAGTCCGGGATCAGTTCGAATTTACCTGCCAGGTTGATGGTCTCGATCATGGGGTTAATCTCCTCCTGTAGGGCAACTAGCCCTTTAGAGTTCTCCTGATACAGGGTCAATTTACCAAATTGACCAACATAATATTGGGATTTACACGTTCACTGAAATCCCCCTGAGCTCGATCCAGGCGGGTTCCGGGTTCTCCAGCGTGCCGTAGCGAAGTCTGCCGTCCGGCGGCAGGGCGGCGAACTGGTTGTCGATCCACAGCACCAGCCCCAAGGGTCCGAGTGGGGAGAGCTGAGTTCGAAGCACGGACTCGCCATCGAGTGAAAAGCCAACTTCATCTCGGCGCCAGTCGATCCGGTAGCTGTGCCAGTCGGCAGGGTCAACCGGCACCTGCACGGCGTCCTGCTGGATGACTCTTCGGGCTGCTCGGCGCAGCAAGCGAGCGAAGCCAGGCAGGACAACCAAAGGCAGCAGCAGCCCGGCAGGAGCCAGGGCGATCGAGGGCCAGTGCGGCGAACGAAAGGTAGCTGCCAGGCTGCCCTGAGCGGGAAGGTCATCCCGCAATGTCAGGTAGTTTGGCGGTGAAGCGAAGAAGAACCAGGCGCTGTTGGGCAGCGCAGGCAAGCGCCGACCCGCGCCTCTAACTCCGAGCGACAGGCTGAAGGGATCGTTCCAGAAACCGAAGCCCCAGGTTCCGGGAGAGGTTTCGGTGCTGCAGGCGCGTGCTTGAAGGGAAATGCTGCACGGGGCTTTCCAGGGCAGCGCAGCCCGGCTGAGGCTTGAATAGTCATCCAATTGTGCCAGCCGGTAGGTGCCAGCCTGCCCGGCAGGTATCTCCAACCGCCAGGTGCCGGAGCTATCCTGCGCGACCATCGCCTCAGGAGTCGTCCGGGTTTTCAAATCCAGGGTTAGGCTTCCGTTGAGGACCATTGACTCTCCACCACCGATAATCTTATCACTGCCTGCAAATTCGCTCGAAATCAGGGGGATAATTATCCTGCTTTCCCCCAATGAAGTATAATCATGGCGTAGCCGCCTAGCTGTCCGCTGGTACTCGATTACCTTCAGGCTTACAGGCTGCTATATCGGCTCATTTCGCGGAGGTCCTATGGAAATAACCTGGTATGGGCATTCTTGCTTCCGGTTGGTCGAGCGAGGCATGGCAGCAGTTGTAACCGACCCATATGATCATAAAACGACTGGCTACGAGCTTTTGAAGCTGAGAGGCGATATCGTCACGGTCAGCCATGATGCTCCCGGGCATAATTTCATCTCGGTTGTGAAAGGGCGCAGTCATGTGCTGACAGGGCCGGGTGAGTATGAGATCGGCGGTGTATTCATCACCGGCGTGCAAACCAACGGGCAGGACAAGCGAGACTCTAACGAACCACGCAATACCTTGTATGTATTTGATTACGAAGGCGTGACCGTGGCGCACCTCGGCGACCTGCGGCGGGTGCCGAGCCAGACGGAAATCGAAGCGTTGGGCACGGTCAATGTAGCACTGGTCCCGGTCGGTGGCGGCGGTGGTCTGAACGCCTCCAAGGCTGCTGAAGTGGTCAGCCTGATCGAGCCGGGCATCGTCATCCCCATGCATTATCTTACGCCTGCCAGCAATATCAAGCTGGCACCGCTGAATAAATTCCTGAAAGAGATGGGTCTGAGCGATATGGCTCCGGTAGATTCGCTCAAGGTGACCCGCACATCTGTCCCGGAGGAGACCAGGGTGGTGGTTCTGAGTTATGCCAAATCATCGTAGGGAGTTTCCATCATGACTGTAAAGCTGCTGATGACGTGGGATATCCTCCCGGGACGAGAACAGGAATATTTCGAGTTCGTGGTGCGCGATTTCATCCCAGGTGTCCAGCGACTTGGGTTGGAGCCAAATGATGCCTGGTTCACCATGTACGGAGACCAACCGCAGATCATGGCATCCGTGCAGAGCAGCACCATCACCAACCTGCAGGGAGTCCTGGCTTCATCGGAATGGGACGACCTGACCCGCCAGCTGCTGGATTATGTAGAAGATTTTCAATACAAGATCGTACCGGCGCGCCCCGGATTCCAGATGTAGCCCATCGTGCCCGGTTGGCTGGCTGCCCGAATACCTGGGGCAGCGAATTCCACGGCCCTTACCTCAACCTGGTGTGAGCCGGCTCTTCCATATCTACTGTGCCAAATTTAATTGCTGAAACGCTTGTTAACCTGGTATTCGCATAACGCCCGCAGCCTGCCCTGGCGCGGGCATCCAGACCCTTATGCTGTGTGGGTTTCCGAGATTATGCTCCAGCAGACTAGGGTCGATACAGCCATCCCCTATTTCCAACGCTGGATGGGGCGCTATCCAGACGTATTCTCGCTGGCGCAGGCATCCCTGCAGGATGTTCTCATGATCTGGGAAGGTCTAGGGTATTACAGCCGGGCGCGCAACCTGCACAAAGCCGCTCAGGTAGTGATAGATGTGTACAGAGGTGAACTCCCACAAGATGCTTCCGAGCTGCAGAAGCTGCCCGGAATCGGGCGCTACACCGCTGCAGCAATCGCTTCGATTGCCTTTGGTCGCGATGAACCCGCCCTGGATGGCAATATCCGCCGGGTGCTGGCGCGCGTGTTCAACCTCGATCAACCTGCCCGATCTCCTTCAGGCGAGCGACGGCTGTGGGAGCTGGCAGCCCAAAACCTGCCTACGGGTCAGGCCGGCGCATACAACCAGGCGCTGATGGAGCTGGGCGCGCTTGTGTGCACGCCGCGCAGTCCAGCCTGCTCCGATTGTCCGCTGGAGGGCATCTGCCAGGCGCGCCGGCTGGGCATCCAGGAGCAGCGCCCGGTCAGTACACGTCAGGCTGAAATACCTCACCACACCGTCACTGCCGCAGTCATCCGGCGGGCGGGGCAGGTGCTGATCGCCCGCCGCCCGCTGGACGGGCTGCTTGGTGGGATGTGGGAATTCCCGGGCGGAAAGCTGCTGCCCGGTGAAGACCTGGTATCTTGCTTGCAACGTGAGATTGGGGAAGAGCTGGGAGTGGAGATCGATATCGGGGCCGAAATGGGTGTATACAAGCACGCATACACACACTTCCGGGTGACATTACATGCGTTCGCCTGTACCCTGCTCAATGGCGATGAGCCGCATCCCTTGCAGGTCGAGGATCTGTGTTGGGCGTCACCGGCCCAACTGGAGGGCTATCCGATGGGAAAAATCGACCGCCAGATTGCAGCCCGGCTGAGGGAAGAGGATCGTGACTGAATTACTTATCGTAGATGCCCACCAGGATATGGCCTGGAATATGCTGACTTTCGGCAGGGATTATACCCGCTCGGCGGTGGAGACGCGCCGCATGGAAGCCGGAGGAGAGGCTCCTCTGCACAATGGCGACTCGCTGCTGGGCTGGCCGGATTTCCAGCGCGGGCGAGTGGCAGTTGTATTTTCGGTCTTATTCGTGACCCCAGCCCATCGCCGGGAAGCCTGGGAGACGGTCTTCTACCGTGATGCAGACCAGGCACACAGCCTGTACCGCGCCCAACTGGACATATATCACCGGCTGACCGACGAGCACCCGGACCGCTTCCGCCTGTTGCAGTCCCGTACCGAGCTGGATGAGCTGCTGGCTAACTGGGAGCGCTCTGATCTCGATCTGATCTTTGAAGAGGGCGAGGGCAACGGCCGCGACCCGCACCACGGTTCTGAGAGCGATGCCAGACCGGGTCACCCGGTAGGTCTGGTGATGCTGGTCGAGGGTGCGGAGGGAGTGCGGGAACCGTCCGAGCTGGATGAGTGGTGGCGGCTCGGCGTGCGCATCATCGGTCCCGCCTGGGCCGGGACGCGCTTCTGCGGTGGCACCAACGAGCCGGGCCCGATTACCAAGGAAGGCTATGACCTGCTGGAAGGCATGGCAGACCTGGGCTTCGTGCTCGACGCCGCGCATATGGATGAATGGGCGTTGATGCAGGCACTGGATTCCTACCCCGGCGCTATCGTTTCCACGCATGCCAACGTGCGCTCCCTGCTGAAAGGTGATGAGAGCAACCGCCATCTCTCCGAGCGTGCCATCCGCGGCTTGCTCGAGCGACAGGCTGTTCTGGGCGTCTCACCCGTCAACCCGTTCCTGCTGCCCGGCTGGAAGCGCGGCGACCGGCGCGGGCAGGTCAGCTTGCAGAGCCTGGTCGACCATATCGACCACATCTGCCAGCTGGCGGGTGATGCCCGGCATGCCGGTCTGGGCACCGATTTCGACGGCGGATTCGGCGTGCAGTCCGTGCCGCTGGAGATCGATACGATTGCAGACTTACAGAAGCTGGCGCCTCTACTGGGGGAACGCGGCTATTCGGATGAAGATATCGCGGCTGTCCTGGGCGGCAACTGGCTGGACCTGCTGCAAGACACCTTGCCGGAGGGTTCGTGAACAGCGCAGAAGAGCACACCACCAACGGTCACCTGCGCATCCGCATCGGGCTGGTGCTGACCATCCTGGGCTTTGTTATCTACCTGCTGGGTGTGGACCCGGGCATTTTCGGCCTGGACCGCAGCCCTGTCACCGGTTTCGTGCAGATCGCCACATTCCTGGTCGGTCTGGCGATGATGTGTGTGGGTGGCTACCTGGGTCTGATCGCTCTGTGGAATGGCAGGCAGAAGACCATCGCCGCCGATATCGGTCTGCGCCTGGTGGCGACCGGCTATGTGGTTGCGGTCGCTTCCGGCATGGCGGATATTTTCGGCTTCGGCAACCAACCCCTGCCTCTGATCCCCTACTTCGGTCCCTGGCAGGCGGTCGGGGTGATGATCGGGGAAGTGGCGATTATTATCGGGTTTGTGCTGTTGATACCTTATGGAGCTGGGGAGGATAAGAGATTAGATAGCAGGGAGAAGAGACTAGAGAGTAGGTAATAAAGAGGGACCCTCGTTTGTGCCCCGAGAGGGTTATTGGCTGTAATTCCCGATCTTGATGCCCACGTCGGTGATATCCGGGTCGGACGGCAGGTCGAACAGAAGGTTTCCACTGTCGTCTGTGGTGAGGGTGGTGCTGCTGATCGCCGGAATGCCCTGGCTGGTGAAGGTATGCCATTCGACCGCCAGGGGGGTATTGGGCGAGAAGCCTCCGATGGTGACCGTGCCCGGCAGACCGCTGGTACCGCCAGCACCATCCACCACATTCTTCCAGATGTGGTTTGAATTCTGCACCCACAGGTGCGCCCGGTCGTTCTCCTGGTCTATCTGCCCCATCACCCGCAGCGCCGGGCTGCTGGCGGTAGCCTCAGCATCCTGGTAGTTCCCATTGTTCAGCGGGATGCCGCGGACGAAATCGTGGAAATAGCGGTAAACCTCGTGCAGACCAGGACTGCCATCCGGACCTGGCAGTGTCTCCCGGTTTTCTTCCCACCAGTAAATCTCCACCAGCGCGCCCGAGTCGACCGTCGACCAGAGATAGTTGTGCAGCCACACCCCGCTCTTATCCAGAGCTAGGGCCGGCTGCTCCACCTGCAATCCCACCGCATCGATGCCCGCCTCGCCGCGCATGACCGGCTTGCCGAGTTCCCACCCACCGGTGAGCTGGCTGTGCCCTGTGTGGTAGTAAGCTGCATCCCACTGCATTTTACCCAGCTCTTCATCCGGGATGCCGATCGAGCTGGTGCTGACGTATGCATGCAGGTCGGCGTAATCGACGTTCGGGTAGCTGTCGTTCTTCCAGAACTGCTCGGCCGGGAAGGAGTGCCAGAAGGAGGTGCTCACCATGTGGCTGTTGGGATGGTCGTAGGTGCAGGTCTGCCCTTCGCCTTCCGGAACGTCTACCCCGAAGACCTCGCAGTGAAAGAATTTCCCCATCTCGTCGGTGAGCTGGTAGTGGGCTTCCAGCCAGGGGTCGCCCTCGTTGGTCGCTTCCCAGGAATGGACCGCAGTCGAGTAGCCCCAGCGCGCCTGCAGGTAGCGCCACCAGGCTTTCTGCAGCCAGCGGGTCTTATTGTCCCCCCGACCCAACCCGTAGAAACCGTCCTGGTTATCCTGCTCACCGCCGATCACGAAGCTGCCGTCGTCATCCAGCTTGTAGTAGATCATATCGTTCTTTTCCATGATCACCAGCTTGAGGTAAACACCGTAGTCTTCGGCCAGTTGGACAATCTTATCCAGCGCGTAGGCGCTCTGCTCGGGGAAGTACAGCTCGTATTCCAGCGATGGTTCTTTGATGATTTCCGGACCCAACCCCTCGTCCCCCAGCTCCTCCCGCAGCGATATCGAGCGGATGTAGGCTTTCCCCTCGAGCACGTTCTCCAGGCTGAGGTAGATGCGCGGCAGGAAGTTGTTATCGCCCGAGTTCCAGGTGCCCTGCAGGGTAGCCCAATCGGAGGTGCTGCCTCCGTAGCTGGTGACCACGGTGCTGGTGCCGGGCTCGTAGCAGTCCACCTGCCAGCCGCCACCGATCTTGCCCACCAACCCGTAGTTCGGGTGGTCTGGGAGGCGCGGCCCGCTGATCTCTTCGCCCCAATACGTAATCTGCAGGCGGTAATTTGTGTCCGGTTTTACCGCTTCGGGATCGTTCCAGAACTGGAAGCGGCAGGCGTCGTACCAGCCGGTGTCTCCGCCGGTCTCGTAATCCAGCACCATGGTCAGGGTATCGTGACCCCGGACGGGGTCGTGAAAAGCCTCCGTGCCGGCGCGTGGCAGGTAGCCATCGTACAGGTTCCTGCCGCCCAGCCACTCCAGCCAGGATGTGCCGTACATGCCGCTGATCCAGATGCGGATCAGGTTGATGCCGTTCTGGGCGTAGGTCTGGTAGTGCGGCTCGTTCGCCAGGACGGGGTCATCGAAAGCCCCCGCGCCTTGAAAGCCCAGCGGGTGGAACGGTTTACCGTTATCGAACTCGAAATAGCGCGGGTCGGCAGCGCTGACCTTTAAGAAGCCGGGGTTATTAGAAGCGCTCACGCTGAACGATTGGGGGGCGGATGTGAGGCTGCCGCTGTCATCCTGGACAACGAGCCGGTACTGCCATTCCCCGCTCAGGTGCGGCGCAAAGCGCGCTTTCCAGGCGGAACTGCCGGTTGGATAGTGCCACTCGTGGTCGGCGCCATCCCAGCTCATTTTGATCTGGTCGTCGAAATACCGGTAGAAGAAAGCCGGCTGGCGGATAGCCTTTCCCCAGTCCGTCTCACCGGGCGGCAGGAACAAAGCATCAACCGTTATCCCGTTATGCTCTGGGTAGGCGGGGTCGAAGCCGCCGGGAGGGTCGGGGTCAAAAGGGAGCTGGAAATTCCCGGCGACCGAATTCTGCACCTGGAAGGTGATCTCGAGCTTCTCGTAGCGGGGAATCTGGCTGCCTGGGTAGCTGGCCCGGTTGTCGCTGACCTCGGCGACCGCCAGTGCTGACGTAGCTGTTCGGGTAGGCTGCGTCGTGTCGGTAGGCTGAATCGTGCCGGTAGGCTGGGCTGTGCCGGTCGGCTGGTCCAGGCTGGTTGGGACGACCGGCGGGGTCGCGCTGTCCGTGGGAGCTTCCGTCACATCTGGCAGGCAGCTCGTGAGAGCTGCGAGCAAGATAACGGCAGCGGCTGTGCGATAAAGAAGAATTCGTAGTTTGTTCATCCAACGGCCTGTGACGCGGCTGATCGTCCTGTGCAGGGACGATTGAAGGAGATGCCCTCCACAGGGGGGAGGTGATGTCCGCCCATTATAATCACCCCCGGTGCAGAGGGGAAAGTGGAGAGAGGAGAATAGATAGTAGATAGCAAGTAGGGTGCGTCGCGACGCACCTTACTGAAAAATCAACCAAAGAACCTATCTTGAGGATCATTCCGTCGTTGCGAGCGAAGCGATCGGCAACATGGCGATAATCGGGTTGCTTCGTCGGGCTGGCGCCCTCCTCGCAACGACGGACGATGTTCTGTGAAATTTTCGGATAGGTAATAAAGGGGGAAGATGGAAACACTTAATTTTCTACGTATCCATGATCCCAATTCCTGTCAGGGTCGTGGGTGCGCAAATCCACGCCGAAATCGACCGCCGCTTTCAGGCTCATCAGCACCGAGACCCACCCGGCGATGACCTCCGTGCGGTCTTCGGCGCTCACGCCCGAGTCGGTCAGGGCCAGGTCGCTGCCGCCGCGCCCATCATCGCTGAGCTCGAAAGTGGTGATCGAGCCGCCGTAGTATTCCAGCGTATACTTGTTCGGGGGGAGCGCCTCGATGACCTGCGCGTTCCAGGTGGCGCCGTTCGGGAAGACGAAGTGGATGGCTCCTTCTCGCTCTTCAGCCGACTCCGCCCAGAAGCTGGCGCGCCCTTCGCCGGTTGAGAGCGCCTGGTAAACCCTGGCGACCGGCGATCTCAGGTGCAGCCGCCAGCGGATGGTGTTGGGGCCGTCTTGAAAGCTCATAGCAGTTCCTAATTATTCATTACTCCCGTATGGTGGGCGTCTCCTGAGCGATCCTGCCCAGGCCGTACAAGTAGGTATAGCCTGAAGGGTCGCCCGTGCCGCTGCTGGCCAGCACCTGTGCCAGGTCGTTGATAAGGTCCAGAGTGTAGTCAGCCCGGCTGGTGAAGATGCCGTTGGTGAGCTCGTAGGCCAGTCGGTCGCAAAGGCCATTATACCCAAAACTGACCTCGGACAATTGCGATCCTGCGGATCGACCGCTAACCGTCAAAATCAGGCTGGAGTAATCTCAGGTGTACTGCTATAAATAATATTAACGAGCCGCTCCTGGCTGCCAGGAGCGGCTCGACTATTTTAGTCGGTACGAGCAGAGTACAAGCTACGGGTATGGGGTGGGGAGCACCGTGGGAGATGGAGGCATTGAGGTAGGCTCCGGGATGAGAGCCGGGATGTCCTCTTGCGGCTCCGCTGGCCTGGGCATCCACTCAGGTTGGAGACCCTCGGCCATCCACACCGCTTCGTGTCCTGTTTCGGCGTCGTAGATGAAATGCGCCAGCAGGTTTCCCTGTGGATCGAAAACCTTGACCCGCACCAGGGCGATTTGCGCTCCATGGCGGGCGTTGAAGTCATCGATGTTGTACACGCCACCGATCCCAAAACCCCCGAGAGCCTGCACCCTGCGCCTTGATTCTTCGAAAGAATCCGTCGCCGTGGTCCATTCCATGGAAACGTACTTGGTGTTGGGGCGCGTGATTTTGTCGCTCTGGACGTCCAGTGCTAACCACTCGTTCCCACCGAGCCTCCATTCCTTCATCAGCAGCTTGCGCGTCTCCTCGTCCCCGATCGCTGCTGGGCCAATAGGGGTGAGCTGCTGGTCTAAATCACTTGGATGCAGGAATGAAGTGATCAGATCAATCGTCTCGCCTCTATAAGTCGCAATTAGGAGGTTGTAGCTGCTGATTCGATCTTGTGTAAGAAGATAAGCAAGATTAGCTTCGCGTTGAGCCAGGAAGGACCACCATTGTTCGTCAACGCTGAGCCGTTCGGTATCTCCGGAGCCCTGCAGCGTGATTTCCAACGCCAGCGGAGACTGATGCAATACTCGGATGCCTTTCAAGGGTATCCCCAATTCAGCGTAACGTGCTTCTAATGCCTCGACCGGACCGAGTTGGGCGGATTGAGCGGCTGGCTCACCTGCCCCGGGTCTCATCGATAAAGCGCCATAGATCAAAATGATGACCAGGGTTAGACCGATGAGCGCTCCTAAAAATCGGATTAGAGATCTCATTATAGACATTCAGTCCTTCCTTACTTGAAGTATCAAAAACTATGGATTACTATAACAAATGTCACATTCGGTTACCGAAGGTATATACCGGTCTGTCGTCGAACTTCGCCCGGTTGAGAAAGATGAGCTGCTGTCAACTGTGTAGGTGTAAGGGAAATATTTTGTCATATAAGTTGACGAGACGCCTGGGTTAACCCAACTCCCTGAAGAATTCTTTACACCGATCTGCGTAAATTGCGTTTGGATACGGGTATTTGGATCGAAATGAACCTCCGATTGAGCAGACATCAGGTTTGGCGCCTCATCAGTATTTGGTATACAATCGAGTGGAATTGTCTGTCCCCCGACGTAAAAGCACCATGTCTGTGACCCATTATGCGAAACCTCGTACTTCACGGAAGTTCCCCATGCTTGATAGCCGAATGGAACTCTGTTGTAACCCAGAGAGATGCTAAGGTATTCGTAATATTGTCGTGGTTCAGTCCCTGTTCCTGCATAATAGGAAATGCCAATCTGCGCCCAACTGGGACCACCAGGAGTTGTTAACGAATGTGATTGGCCGGTTTGATATGTCCCTGTTGAATCCCAGGTATATGGAATAGTGGGTGGTGTAGAGGGTGCGGATATGTTCGCGCGTATGCCATAGTAGTTGCCCCTTCTAAAAAATGAATAAAAGTTTTTTGCGTACCCAGTAGTCGGCACGACCAGGGGTAGGAGAATTGTCACCCCTACTATCACTGAAAGGATCTTGTATCTCATTATTCTGCCCTCAAGCTTAATTTATGGTGGTTATTTTTGCAATCAGGAACAGCCTTAGTCTAGATATTTAAGATTATCTCAAGGTATACTTTCGTGAGAGTACAGCTTATCCATATAATATGTGCTGTAGGGAGGCTCGTTTCGATCCTGATTTATGATACAGATTACGTAACCATCCGAATATATTTTAGCCGAGCCATGCCAGCCATTAGGAAGGAATATATTATTAGGAGGATAAAACATATGGATTTCGCCGTTAGCTTTTGATGGAGAAACTTCGGTTGCTTGCAGAGTGCTCCCGGTGTAATAACCGATACTAATTGTCTTGGGTCCACCGCTAATCATCTGGCAAGTGACGCTACTGTTGAAGGAGCTATATCGCTTATCCAGCACAGGCGCGTAGACCGCTCTGTAACCTCCTGTCTGACCTGAATAACTGGCAGCCCGTTTGTAGATATTTGATTCGTTCACCAAGACAACGATTGGATAATCGTAACTAACAATCGTCGCCCCGAATAGCCCAGATGGTCCAGATGGCAACCAAGGGGGACCTTGGGTAAGCACGTATATCGACCAGGCGGCCTTTGCTTGAATAGTTTTTGATTGATAGTCCCCAGTACTATAGTAAACTGTGACATCTGTCGGACCATCACCAGTATTCTGAATATTAATTGAGGTGTTGTACCCGTAATAGTCTTTCATTACAACCGGAGCATATGATGTCATAGCGCCGTTGCTGAAGCCATTATAAGAGTATAGCTGTCCATCAACCCCCCCACGACCGTAGATGTTCACCATCGGGACAACGTTTCTCAAATTTCCATGTCCATCGGACCCGGTTAGCCTTCCGGAATATGTTTGATTTGTTAATAGCGATGCTCGCCCTTCCAACTCAAAATATCCATAGCTATAAGCGCTGACATCATTGTATGATAGGGTCAATACCGGGATTGAGCTGTTTGCTTGATATATTTCCAAAGTTACATCGATATAATTTGAGGTCGCGTTCTGGAAGATAACAGTCGAATAATAATTGTAATAGTTGTCATAGAGACCCGGCAGATACCACACTGCGCTGCCAGTAGACCCCAGGTAGCCGGAGCCGCTATCAGAATCGCCAATATTTGAAACGATAGCCGCTTTACCGCTGCAATTAGCAACCGCAGTATATGTATCTGTTTCAAGCCCCAAGCTGTTTAGATCGATGAATTTACTTTCATTTGCTGCAATATTGAGCTCTTTGGAGTTGTATACAATAAACGAGTTTATCGTGTATATGGTATATATGCACGTAATAGAGCTACCGGTCTGATTCTGTATATAAAAGTAGTTGGAGAATGGGCCGCCAGGAGCAGGAAAAATCTGCACTGGCGGGGGAAGTAACAACCAAAGCTATGGTTGTGGCTAGTGCAAGAGTGAGGATACATACTTTCTTCACGATTGATACCCTCCAATTTGGTTTAAGCAGACAGTATTTCGAAATCCAGGTAGTTTTCTATCTCACTGATAATCACATCGCCTAATAAATAGATCATTCCCTGCCATTGAGTTTGGGCTGGCTTTTGGTATTTGGCGTGATACCTCTCCATTCTGGCGTTTTCTTATGCATGACCTCAACGCCTATGTTAGTCCGGCTAGGATATCCTCTGTGGTTTCAGTTGATTATATGCTCTGGGAGGTAAGGTATTGAAATGACGATATTACATACCTGACTCATTATACGTCTCCCCCCCCCCCCGCTGTCTATTATCATTTATCACTTTCGCCGGTGATGAATGTCACAATCAGATTAGTGGAGAATTTGTAAGAAAAAAGTGGAGCCAGGCTTGCCTGACTCCACTTGGGAAATTTAGCCGAATAACTAACCACTGACCGCCTTTGACTCTCAGAACTCTCTGCGCCAGCTCCAGACCCATCGCCGCCAGCATCTCTTCATTGCTGGCGAACTTGAACTCCTCCAGCCCCTGCCGCTCGGCTTCGTCTGCTTCCACCGCTTCCAGGCGCAGGATGTCTTCCTTGGTGATGACCGGCTTGCCGAGCTGGTTCAGGCGCGCCCGCAGCGCGTCCAGCGTGCTCCTCGGCATCCCCGGCAGGCGGAAGCGTCTCCAGGTACTGCATCAGCGCCCGCGCGCCGCGCTCGCCGTCCTTGCGCGCCACACCCACCAGCCCGCTGCTGGCTTCGCGCGACCATCCGGCGACGAATATCCCAGGCAGCGGCGCGCCCGCCTCCCCGTCGTAGGCTTCGAACGAGATCTCATCCACCGGATAAGACGGGTTGGGGTTCTTCACGAACTCGTTCCACTGCACCGGCAGACCGAACTGGTCGTCCACCCGGTCCCCGATGGCGAAGATGACCGTATCCACGTCCATGATCTTTTTGACGCCGGTGCCGCGCGCCTTGGTATCGCCGTTGGCGAGCACCAGTTTGGTCTCTTCGTACTCCAGCCCTCCGACCACCCCGCTGCCATCGTCCAGGATCTGGGTGGGCGAGGACAGGAACTTCAGGTAGAAGCGGGTCTGAGAGAGGGGCTCCTGCGCCTTGGGCAGTGCAGAGTGGATGTACTCGCGCGCCTCGTTCGCATCCTGACCGACCGACTCCATCACCGGGGTGCATCGCTTCAGTTCCTCATCCAGCGCCTGCAGGTCCAGGTTGGCGATGACATACTCCATTTCCTTCTTGTCGAACTTGACCTCCGCCGGGCCACGGCGCGCCACCGCCGTCACCGCATCTACTTTGACCGTGCGGATCAGCCAGCGGGCGATGTCCAGCATCACGTTTCCCACCCCGACCAGCGCCACCCGCCGCCCGATGTAAAAGTCCTTCTGGCTGTAGGGAGGCAGGCGGTTGTAGTGATAGACGATGTCCTTGGCATGGTAAACGCCTTTGGGGATGTCCTCGCCCGGCAGTCCCAGCCATTTCGTGCCCTGCGCCCCAGCGCTGACCATGATCGCCCGGAAGCCCATCGATTTCAGGTCTGCCAGGGTCAGGTCGCTGCTCTCCCCGACCGCCACGTTGCCGAAATATTCCAGGTCGGGGAGCTGCATGATCTGGCGGAACTGCCTGCGCAGCCCTGCCTTCATCTTGTGTTTAGAGGGGTATATGCCGTACTCCGCCAGCCCTCCCGGCTTGATATCCCGGTTCAGCACCGCCACGCGCAGCCCGGCGTTCGCCAGCTCGCGCGCTGAAAATAACCCTGCCGGACCGGCTCCGATGACGACGACAGCTTGTGGATTGTGGTTCTCGTTGCTCAATTTTGCCTTCCTCTGTTCGGTGGCTGCTTGTAGTTTTGTGGGACAATTTGCCGAATTGTCTCACTTCATATGGCTCTCCTTCATTATAGTAGGGCACAAATGAATCGGCAAGTACCGATGTGCAGGGATAACTCCAGGATTAAATTCCTGTTTTGCTTTCATAAATCGTGTCTCTGTGCTATATTCAGGGTGATTTGCCGGAATGGGTGAGCCTGGTGGTGGACCTTGCGCGCCACGGGATGGGTTTGCCAGCTGCCTTCGACAGCAAAGGAGTCAGGCAATGGATAACTCTCAAGACGACATCACGGATACTGGCACCCTGCAGGCTGCCAGTGAGGTAGTGGAAGAGGACAGGCGTTCATCAGATGAAACTCCACGCTGGCTCTGGCAGGGCAAGCTGGGTCCCGCCTTTTGGACGGTCGCCAGCCTGATCTCGATCAGCATCAATATCTTCCTGATTGCCATCCTGGTGCTGTTGGGGCGGGAGATCTTCTCCCTGAAGGCGTTGGTGGGCCAGCAGCTGGTCAGTGGGCTGTATAAGAACTTCATCCAGATGGACGAAGCCCATATTGTCACCACCATCCGGGTGCAGGATACCATCCAGGTTAGCGACATGATGCCAGTGGTCTTCGACCTGCCCCTGCGCCAGGATACTCAGGTGGTCCTGACCCAGAACACCCCGGTGAAGAACGCCACCATATTCTTGAACGGCGCACAGGTGCCGCTTGACCTGGTCCTCAAAGAGGGCACCCAGCTCAACATCCGCCTGGACATGACCGTCCCGGTCAGCCAGACCATCCCGGTAGAGCTCACAGTGCCGGTGGATTTGACGGTACCGGTCGACATCCCGCTCAACCAGACCGAGCTGCACGAGCCGTTCATCGGTCTGAGGAATGTGGTCGCCCCTTACAACCAGCTGCTCACACCGCTGCCAGATTCCTGGCAGGAGACCGCGCTGTGTGATTCCTGGACCGGCTGGCTGTGCGGCTGGATCTTCGAAGAATGAGATCATAATTGATATTGCACAGATCAAGGGGAAGTTGGGGGTGTTTGGCCGGGCGTCGCCCGTCCAAACACCCCCGTAATCCCACCTGATCGGTAACGTCTAATGAAAATTTATTAATGGAGGAAGTATTTACTTGTCGGGAAAAATGGAGCATCAAACTATATCAGAACAACCGGTGACAAAACTGCGCCTTCCTAACGGCTTGCAGGTAATGTTGAAAGAGATCCACAGCGCGCCGATCATCAGCCACTGGATGTGGTACCGGGTAGGTTCGCGCAACGAAATTGCCGGTACGACCGGCATATCGCATTGGGTCGAGCACATGCTCTTCAAGGGTACCCCCCAATTCCCTCCCACCGTGCTGGACAAAGCTATATCCCGCGATGGTGGCTATTGGAATGCCTTTACCTACCTGGATTGGACGACTTATTTCGAGACCATGCCGGCGGATAAGATCGACCTGGCTCTGCGCCTGGAAGCCGACCGCATGGTCAACTGTACTTTCAATCCGGATGAAGTAGAGTCGGAGCGCACGGTGATCATCTCGGAACGCCAGGGCAACGAGGACCAACCGCTCTTCCGCTTGGGCGAGGAGCTGCAGGCTTCGGCGTTCCGCGTGCATTCCTACCATCACGAGATCATCGGCGACCTGTCCGACCTGCAGACCATCCAGCGCGAGGACCTGTACCGGCACTACCGCACTTACTACGTGCCGAACAACGCCGTGCTGGCGTTAGCAGGAGATTTCGAGACGCGGACGATGCTGGAGCGCATCGAGGAGCTGTACGGGACCATCCCGGCAGGACCTGAAATCCAATCGCGCGCCCGCACCGAACCACCCCAGGCAGGCGAGCGGCGCATCACTGTCGAAGGGCAGGGTGAAACGACCTACGTCCAGGTCACCCACCACACACCCGCCGCGGCCCACCCCGATTTCTTCCCGCTGACGGTATTGGACAGCCTGCTGACCGGACCGAGCAATTTGAATATGTTTGGCGGCGGCATATCCAATAAGACCTCTCGCCTGTACCGCGCCCTGGTGGAAGGCGAGCTGGTGGTGAGCGTTTACGGCGGCCTGCAGGCCACCATCGACCCCTTCCTGCACACATTCACGATCATCATGCGCCCGGACCGGCAGGTGGATGAGGTGCTGCCGGTCTTGATTGGTGAGATCCAGCACCTGCAGGATGCACCGCCCCCGGCAGATGAGCTCGCCCGGGCGGTCAAACAGGCGCGCGCCATGTTCGCCTACGGCAGCGAAAGCATCAGCAACCAGGCCTTCTGGCTGGGGTTTTCGGAGATGTTCGACGATTATGACTGGTTCCAAACTTACCTGGACAGGCTGGCAGCCGTCACGCCCGAGGAAGTCCAGCGGGTTGCCCAGGAGTACCTGCGCCCGCAGAACAGGATCACGGGGGTGTATCTGCCCACCGGGCCCACTGCCGATACCATGGAAGGAGGTGGCGCATGAGTGGTTATTCTGGCTCCGACTCGCTTCCTGGTCCTGGTAATATCACCCGCGCCCAACTGCCAAATGGGATTGTCGTGCTGGCACGCTCCAACTTCAACAGCCCATCTGTGGTGGTGAGCGGCTACCTGATGTGCGGCAGCCTGTTCGACCCATTGGAGAAGCTGGGCTTGGCGGATTTCACGGCTTCCGCGCTGATGCGCGGCACGCACAACCGCAGTTTCCAGGAGATTTATGAAGCCCTGGAGTCGGCGGGTGCAAATCTCAGCATCGAGGGCAGCACGCATTCGACCGGGTTTGGAAGTAAAGCATTGTCAGAGGATTTGGGGCTGCTTCTGCAGTTGCTCTCCGAGGCCCTGCGCCAGCCATCCTTCCCTGAGGAGCAGGTGGAAAGGCTGCGCACCCAGATCATGACCCGCCTGGCGATCCGCGCCCAGGATACGGGTGAGATGGCAGCGCAGGCTTTCGACTCGCTGGCCTATGCGAACCATCCCTACCGGCTGCCGGAAGAGGGCTATCCAGAGACTGTGCAGTCCATCACCCGCCAGGATATGGTCGATTTCCATCGCCGGCATTTTGGACCCTCCGGCATGGTGGTCGTCGTAGTGGGAGGGGTTGACCCGCAGGCAGCCGTGGATTCGGTAGCGGCAGTGTTTGCAGATTGGGTAAACCCGCACCAGCCCGCACCCCTCGAGCTGCCGCCTACAACACCTGTCATCCAGACGGTAACCGAGAGGGTAACGATCCCGGGTAAGTCGCAGGTCGATATCGTTATGGGGGCAGTCGGTCCCTCGCGCTACTCAGAAGATTATTTCGCCGCCATCCTGGGCAACAGCGTGCTGGGGCAGTTTGGCATGATGGGGCGCATCGGGGATGCCGTCCGGGAGAAGGCCGGTCTGGCTTATTACGCGTACAGCAGTTTGGCAGGCGGTCTGGGACCCGGTCCATGGACGATGCTGGCTGGCGTCGATCCGGCGAAGGTCGAGCAGACGATCCGGCTGATCACGCAGGAGGTAGCACGATTTACCAGCGACCCGGTCGAGGCGGATGAGCTCTCAGACAGCCAGGCGAACTTCATCGGTAGGCTGCCGCTGACCCTAGAGACGAACGGCGGCGTTGCCGGTGCACTGCTCAACCTGGAGCGTTACGACCTGGGTTTGGATTATTACCTGCAATACCCGGACCTGGTGCGCTCGGTGACTGTAGAACAGGTGCTGAATACCGCCCGCACCTACCTCCACCCTGAACGAATGGCGATCGGAATGGCAGGCTCTTAGAAATGGGGCTATCCACCGGAGTTGACCTGGTCGAGATCCTGCGCCTGCAGGCTGCCATAGACCGCTATGGCGGGCGCTTCCTTGAGCGTATCTTCACCTCTCGTGAGCTGGAGGAGGTTGGGCAGAACACAGCCTCGCTGGCAGCCCGTTTTGCCGCCAAAGAGGCTGTCGCCAAGGCTTTGGGCACCGGCATCGGGGCGGTAAACTGGCAGGAAGTCGAAGTGCTGCGCGGTCCCGAGCGCCAACCGGTGCTGCTTCTGCACGGTGCGGCGCACGAGCTGGCCGACGACCTGCATTTAAAGAGCTGGTCAATCAGCTTGAGCCATACCGCCACGCACGCCATAGCAATGGTTGTAGCGTTTGGCGATGATCTAACCTGAGAGGGCAGGCGGTTTAGCCAGGCAGTAAATACTGCAAAGTTCTGTCGTTAGTGGGGTTGTGGTGGGGATTTCTCGAAGTGCAATATCTACATCTTCTTGATCGAAGTCACAGGAGGTCCCAATGCTGAGGAGAGTGTTATTGGGTTTGCTCGGTATCATCCTGGTTCTGGCAGTCCTGGGGGTGGTCCTGGGCATTTATACGGTTCGCCGTTCGTTCCCCCAGGTCAATGGTGAGATCCAGCTGGCGGGACTGGAAGGTCCGGTGAATATCTTCCGCGATGAGTATGGCATCCCGCATATCTACGCCAGTACATCTCACGATCTGTTCTTCGCCCAGGGCTATGTGCACGCCCAAGACCGCTACTGGCAGATGGATTTCTGGCGGCATATCGGCTCTGGACGCTTATCTGAGATGTTTGGGAAATCTCAGCTTGAGACCGATCAGTTCCTGCGCACCCTGGGTTGGACAGGGACCGCTCAGCAGGAGTTCGCTGCCATGGCACCTGATGAGCAGGCGATCCTGCAAGCCTACGCGGACGGTGTCAACGCTTATCTCGCCGGTAATCAGGGCAGCGCTCTGAGCCTGGAATACGCCATCCTGAAGCTGCTCACCCCGGGCTATGCTCCGGAAGCCTGGCAGCCCTACCACTCGCTTTCCTGGGCCAAAGTAATGGCATGGGATCTTGGGGAGAGCCAGATGGGCGCCGAGATCGATGTCGCCCGCATGCTGGGCTTCCTCACCCCAGAACAGGTTGCAGAGATTACCCCTCCCTACCCAGCCGACCATCCTGTGATCGTGCCCGGATATGAGATAGCCGGGCGTGCAGCCGCTGCCGATGAGCTTGCTCTGCTGGCGGGCATCACCCCGGCGCTGGACTCGCTGGCGCAGCGGCTCGAGCTGCTGGACGGTGTGCGCGGCATGGGTTCATCCGCCTCCCGCGAGGCGATCGGCTCGAACAACTGGGTGGTCTCCGGTCAGCGCACTGCCAGCGGGATGCCTCTCCTGGCGGACGACATGCACCTGGGTGTGCAGATGCCCTCCATCTGGTACGAGGTCGGCTTGCATTGCATACAGAAGAGTGCCGGGTGCCCATTCACTGTGACCGGTTTCTCTTTTGCCGGGGTGCCGGGCGTGATCGTCGGTCATAACGACCGGGTTGCCTGGGGCTTTACCAATGTCGGGCCGGATGTCGTCGACCTTTACATCGAGAAGATCAATCCCGATAACCCGCACCAGTACGAGGTCAACGGGCAGTGGGTGGATATGGAAGTATCTACGGAGATGATCGATGTCGCCGGGGGAGAACCGGTCGAGCTGGTCGTACGCCGCACCCGCCATGGTCCGCTGATCACGGATGTTTACGGTCCGCTGGAGGAATTTGGTCAGGAGACCGTCATCGACCTGCCGGAGCATTACGCGATTGCCATGCGCTGGACCGCGCTTGAACCGAACCGGATGATTGGGGCTATCCTGGGCTATAACAAAGCCCAGAACTGGGACGAGTTCCGCACGGCGGCGCGCGATTTTGCCGTGCCATCCCAGAATACGGTTTATGCCGATGTCGATGGCAATATCGGCTACCAGACCCCAGGCTGGATCCCGATGCGCAATCCCGGTCACGATGGGCGCCTGCCGGTGCCCGGCTGGACGGACGAGAACGAATGGCAGGGATATATCCCGTTCGAAGAGCTGCCCTATGCTTTCAACCCGCCAGAAGGATATATCGCCACCGCCAACAATGCCGTGGTCGGTCCGGATTACCCGTACTCGATCTCGTATTATTGGGCGCATGGCTACCGTGCCCGCCGCATTGTGGAGATGATCGAGCAAGCGCCAGGACCGATCAGTGCGGAATACTTCAAGGTAATTCACGGTGATAATGCCAACCTGAGCGCAGAGACCATTGTGCCTGCCCTGCTCCAGGTGCCTCTGAGCAATGCCGACTTGGAGAACGCCCGCGCGCTGCTGAGCACCTGGGATTACCAGGATCACATGGACTCGGCCGCCAGCGCGCTGTATAACGTTTTCTGGCGGCAGCTGCTGGCGCAGACATTCCATGACGACCTGCCGGAAGATTTCTGGCCTGGAGGAGGCGGTCGTTGGTTCGAGGTGATGCGCAGCCTGGTCTCCCAGCCGGACAGCGCCTGGTGGGATGACAAAACGACCCCCGAGATAGAGAACCGCGACCAGGTCTTTGCCATTGCATTCGCTTCAGCGGTGACGGAACTTGAAAGCGAGCAGGGCAAGAACCCGGAGCGCTGGAATTGGGGAGACCTGCACACGGTGACCTTTGCCAACCAGAGCCTGGGTCAGTCGGGTGTCGCCCCGATCGAAGCCCTATTCAACCGGGGACCGTTCCGTACGTCCGGCGGTTCGGAGATCGTCAACGCTACCGGATGGGATGCTGCCGAGCCATACCAGGTGAAAGGCATTCCATCCCAGCGTATGATCGTGGATTTGAGCGATCTTGCCGCCTCGCAGTCCATCCACCCTACCGGGCAGTCCGGGCACGCCTACCACCGCAACTATATCGATATGGCCGACCTGTGGCGGCAGATCCAGTATCACCCGATGCTGTGGGATCGCCTCCAGATCGAAAGCAGCGCCCAGGGAGTATTGAGGCTGGTGCCTTGAAAAAACTTTGGGGTATTCATTTGGCGAGACCGCCAAATGAATACCCCCAATAACCCCGAAACTGAGTAGCTCTAAATATTATTCTTGAGCGTCCAGGGTAGTTTCTACCTTGGTCGTTGAGCCGTAGCGCGCCTTCAGGAACTCATACACTCCCGGCAGCACTGAGATGATGATGATCGCCAGCACGACGAAGGAAAAATTATCCTGCACGAAGGGCAGGTTCCCGAAGAAGTAGCCCAGAAAGGTAAAGATGCCGACCCAGGCGATCCCGCCGACCACGTTATAGGTGATGAAGTGACCATACGACATCGCCCCGACGCCCGCCACGAACGGGGCGAAGGTGCGTACGATTGGCACGAAGCGCGCCAGGATGATGGTCTTTCCGCCGTGCTTCTCGTAGAACTCATGCGTGCGGTCGAGGTATTCTTTCTTCAGAAAGCGAACATTGCCGCTGAAGGCGCGCGGGCCGATCTTATGCCCGATCCAATAGTTGACCGAATCGCCCAGGATGGCAGCAATGCTGAGCGAGAAGAAGAGCACCCAGACGTTCAGCGCTCCCAGTCCTGCCATCGTGCCCGCCGCAAATAGCAGCAAGTCTCCCGGGAGGAAGGGCGTGATCACCACACCGGTCTCTAAGAAGATGATCGCAAACAAAAGCAGGTAGGTCCAGACACCGTAATTCTCGATGATCACTTTCAGGTGTTCGTCCAGGTGGATCACCAAATCGATAAAGTTAGAAAAAAGTTCCATATTGATAGTTACCTGTACCCCATTGGATAAATTAGGTTGGGATTATACTACACAACCTCTGTCTGTGCAGCCTGCCGCCGCACGAGCGCCCGGTTAACCGATAAAAGTGCAAGGAACGACACAGCAGCCAGCGTGCCCAGAAGATAGGGGGCGACCTGCCCGGCAGCCACTAGAAATCCGCTGCCAGCCGGTTCTTCGATCATGCTGGCAAATGCGCTGATAAGAGCCAACCCGTTCCACAGCCCGTGCAGCAGCACAGCCAACAGGTAGATCGCCCCTAACCGGAAGTAGCCGCTGAATGTACCTGGCTTGGTCCAGGCTCTGACCAGCGCCCACCCCACAAGCCCGGTGGTGAGGATGTGCATCACGCCTGTGCCGATGCGGGCAAAAGCCAGCACAGCCCAATCCTGCCCGCTGTTGACCATGAACAAGCTCTCGATCATAGCAAATCCGGTACCGCACAATATACCGGCTGTGAAGCCTTCTGCCGGGGTCAAATTCCTGCCCGCCAACAGCCAGACCCCCAGGGGTTTGATCAGCTCCTCAATTAAAGGTACGATGATCGCCCCGAACAGCAGGGTGGTGATGATGACTGCCGGGCTGCGCAAGACAGGCTGCAGGATGCGCAGAGCGATCTCTGGAGCAGGAGCAGCCGCCATCAACCGCTCCGCCAGTGAAGTGAGCGACTCGGCCAGCTCCGGACGATTGGCAACCACGATGATAAATGCTCCCAGCCCGGTCAAGATGGCAAGCGCCTCTGCAAGCAAGATCAATGGGGGCGCCACCGCCAGCCCGCTGGCGAAAACGCCGCTCGCACGTTGGGGTGAGCCGGATGGTAAACCTCGCAAGCCCAGATATGCCAGCCACAGCAGGGGCAGGCTGATCGCCAGCACGTGAATGGGCGGCAGCAGCCAGACAGCAGTTTCAGATTGCGTGATCCAATACCCCAGACCAACCAATACCGGGTATGCAAGGATCAGTAATGTGGGTCGCAGCCGGTGGAAGATCACCGGTGTCTTATCCGTCGGTCGACCGATAATCCGCCTCAGCGAAAACCAGGCCGAAGGCAGAAGCAGCACACCGCAGAATGCCATCCCCGCGGCGAGCATGAGAATCTGCTCGTCGTTTGCAGATGAGACAGTGCTTCCCAGGCGTTCGCTGAGACCGACCAGCAGCGCAGACAGCGCCATCCCCCACAGGATCAGCACAGCCAGGGTGCTCAGCCCAAACTGGAGCACTGAATACCAGTCGGTTGCTCCTGTATTTTGCCTGCCCTGGCCCTCGAGCTTACCGGGTAGTGTATCTACATGCATCGGATCATAGTGGTTGGCTAGCTCTCATCAATTGAAATGCTCAAGATCGCGTCACCGGGGGCTTGATTTGGGTTTTTTGCCGGGTCACGCGGCGTCAGACTCTCGACAACTTCCATCCCTGAGATCACCTGTCCAAAGATGGTATAGCTCCCATCCAACTGAGGGGTTTCGCTATAGGTGATAAAGAACTGGCTGCCGTTGGTGTTCGGACCTGAGTTCGCCATCGCAACCAGACCGGGCCTGTCGAACTTCAGCTCGCTGGTCTCGTTGACGAATGCATAACCGGGTCCGCCGAATCCAGTGCCGCTGGGGTCGCCTGCTTGGGCGACATAGTTCTCGATCACGCGGTGAAAGGTCACGCTGTCGAACCAGCCGTTCTCCGCCAGGAATACGAAGCTGTTAACTGCAACCGGCGCCTTATCCGGGAACAGCTCGATGACGATCTCACCCGCCTCTGTCTCGATGGTGGCGATGTACTGCCGTGACGGGTCGATCGTCATCGGAGGGCAGGAAGTGAATTGGTGTTTTTCCAGCAGCTTCAGCTCGATGATCGCCCTCACGTTTTCAGGGGTGAGTGGCAAGTTCTGCGGCCATGGCTGACCGTCAACTACCAGGAAGGGCGTGCCCGGGATGCCAATTTCTACGCCTCGATCCCAGGTGCTCTGGACGAAGTCGACGATGTCCTGGCTTTCCAGGTCGATGGTAAATTGGTCGCTATCCATGCCCAGCTCTCCGGCGCGCTCGACCAGCCAGTCCTGGAACTCGTCTACGCTCAGCCCGGACCATTGTAATTGGCGCTCGAACAGCAAGTCGTGCATGGGCCAGAATTGGTCCTGTCTGCCGGCTGCTTCGGAGGCTTGAGCGGCCAGAGCGGCTTTGTCGTGAATGCTGACCAACGGGAAGTGGCGGTAAGCCAGGCGCACATCATCGGGGTATTCATTCTGGATTTGCGCCAGCACGGGCGCAAGTGATGCACAGTAGGGTCACTGGAAATCGCTGTATTCGATGAAGGTGATCGGTGCGGCATCGCTGCCGGTCACCCAGTCGTTACTGCCTGTGGACGGGAGCATAGCCCGCTCGGTGGGGCCCGGCGTTGGGAACGGGCTCTGCACGGTGCAGCCTGGGCTGCCGCCGGTCAGTTCCAGGCTGGAGGTGGTGGCTTTGCTCTCCAGGGTATGGGTGGCTGCTTTCTCAGCGGTCGGAACTGCCGTAGCTGGCTCAAGCATTGCGCTCGGCTGCACGGTCGCCTGTGGTGTGGATGCCTGGCAGGCTGACAGCAGCATGCTGGCGAACACCAGGATCGGGATAATTCTTCTCATAAATACTCCATGTGTAAGGATTCCGTCCACGAATATATCACGAATTTACGAATGCACACCTATGAACTATGTTTTGGGTTTAGGAATAAAGACCACCAAGGTAAAGAATAATGCGTTTATTCGTGTTCCCAATTCGTGGATGGGTGTTTTTTTTTTATTTATTTGCCTTCTCGCCTACTGCTCGCTGAAGCTGCTCGAAAGACGACATCCACGAGATAGTTTTTAGAAATGCAGCCAGCGATGGGCTGTCCGCTCTAAGTTGGCGCACGGCCTCTCCCACCGGGTCCTCCCCCGCCGCGCCGCCGGGCTGGTCGGCATAGGCTCCGTAGAAGGCAAAATAAGCCTGGTTCAGCTTGCGGATGCGGTAGCCGTTTTCCCATAAGTAAGCGCGCCGCAGTTCCATATAAGCCTCTGCCTCTTCGACCTGACCCTCTGCCAGCAGCCGGTCGACTGTCACCCGCGTTTCGCGCATCTCCGCCCGGAAGTCGAAGGGCGGTGGTTCGGCAGGGGTGCGGGTTTCGTCTGCCGGAGGGGGGTCTGGCGGCGGTGGCGGCGCAAGCTGCGGGTAGTAGCGTTCCACCAGTGCCTTCCCGATCTCAATACCGGCGATCGATGCTGCCGTCTCGTTCATCGTACGCAGCTCTGGGCTGGTCAGGTAGTTCAAGCCCAGCGGGCGCAGGGTAAGGAAATTATGCACCCATTCGTGTGCCACGACCTCGCTGAGCCAGTTGAGATCGCTGGTCTGCATCACCATGGTAGGGTACAGCCCGACCCCGCCAATCCCGACGATGAGTGAGGACACATCCAACCCCTCATCCACAGCTTCCTCGAGCGCTACCCGCTCTTCGAGGGTGATTTCGGGGGTGAGGGATATATTCGCTTCCTGCTGGATGATCTCGCGGGGAGAAATGATCAAAGCCGCGGGCAGGGGGGTGCTGTGGTATAGCACCGGCGGCAAAGGCTGACCTACCGCGCTCAACCCGAGATCGGCGACTATCTGGGAGATCTGGTCTTGAAGGATGGCCTCGGCGACAGGTGCAAGGACCTCGCGCTTGCGGTAAAGATCACCCAGTTCTGAGCGCAGGTCTGCGGATGCCGCCGCCGGGTCGCTCACATCCGGGTCGGCATAAATGCCGGTGAGTTGGGCTTCGCCTCTTTGGACTTGAGCGATCAGGTCAATATATTCCAGGACGATCTCAGGCTCTTGCGGCTCGGGTATATAGCTGCTGCTCTGCAGGGCGACCTGGCTGAGCTTGACCCCCATGGCATTCAGTGTCCAGGCGATATAATCGAACTCGATATCCCGGGTATAGGCCCGTGCCCGCTCTAACCGGTCGCCAGGGGGTATGGCGCTGGCGCCGAGCAGCAAGATGGCGACCACCAGCAGAGCGCCGAGCTTGAGGAACTTTTTGATCGTGTTGATGACTGGCATAATCTCGAAGATGATAATGCCAGGCAAATCGGGTGTCAATCGCCTGGGATTAAGGCTGTCTTAGAGTTTAGCTCTCGTGCTATAATCTCTGGCACTTCGCTGAATGGTTTTTATCAGACCCTGTTGTGGTTATCAGCGAGCTGCTTTCGAAATACCGGCCTTGGATACCCATACACGATGAATTTCTTGATTACCGGCGCCGCCGGCTTCCTGGGATCAGCGCTAGCGAACAGTCTGGCGCGCGAAGGGCACCAGGTACGCGGGCTCGACGACCTCTCCACCGGCGACCCGCAGGCGTTGTCCCCGGATGTGCTGTTTACGCGGGGAGACGTGGATGACCGCCCCAAACTGTGGACCCTGCTGCAGGACGTGGACTGTGTTTACCACCTGGCAGCGCGCGTCTCTGTGCCTGAATCGGTGCTATATCCGCGCGAATACAACGCGGTAAATGTCGGCGGCACGGTCAGCTTGATGGAAGCCATGCGCGATGTCGGCGTGCGCAGGGTGGTGTTCATCTCTTCAGGAGCAGTTTACGGCGATCAGGGTGAGCAGCCGCTGCGTGAGGGCGCTGCGCCTAACCCCCGCTCTCCATATGCTGTTTCCAAGCTAGCGGCAGAATACTATGTGCGCACGATTGGCGACTTATGGGGAATTGAAACGGTCAGCCTGCGAGTGTTCAACGCCTATGGCCCTGGGCAGCACCTGCCTGTCTCACATCCCCCTGTGATCCCCTTCTTCATCCGCCAGGCTGTGCGCGGCGGGACGCTGATCGTCCACGCTGAAGGAGTTCAAACCCGGGATTACGTTTTCGTAGCCGATGTCGTGCGCTGCATGGTCGCAGCAGCCACAGCCCCTGGGCTCAACCATGCGGTAATAAACGTGGGCAGCGGGACGGAGACCGGTGTCCGCGAGTTGGTGCGCCAGGTATTTGAGATCACCCGCAGCAAGTCTGAGGTGGTCAGCAACCCCCATACAGACCCAGGAGTCTCCAGGATGTGCGCAGATTTGAGCCTGGCGAAGGAAAAGCTGGGCTACCAGCCGCGTGTCTCGCTGGCTGAAGGGCTGCGCCTGACCCTGGAGGGCGATATCCGCTTCAGCCGGGAAATCCCCACCCGCCCGCTCAACGAATAAGCCAACGATCCTCTCATCTGTGTGTTGGTCAGATCACGCTGACGTCGTGTGCGCCGGATTCTGTTTGCCCTGCCGATGTGATGCGGATGAACTCGGCCTTGTGCCACAGATCCTCGATGTTTTCCGCACCAGCATAGCTCATCCCCGAGCGCAGCCCGCCCACCATCTGGTACAGTATATCAGCAACGGAACCGCGATACGGCACCAGTGCCTCGACACCTTCCGGTACGATGGCCTCCCACTCGTCCGGATCGACTTCTCCCAGTTTTTCGATCTCTTTGCGGGCGATATTCGCCGATAAGGAAGCCATGCCGCGCACGACTTTGAAGCGTCGCCCACCGCGCACCACGGATGCCCCCGGGCTTTCCTCGGTGCCCGCCAGTACACTGCCAAGCATGGCTGTGCTTGCGCCGGCAGCCAGTGCTTTTGTCAGGTCGCCTGATGTGCGGATGCCACCATCGGCGATGACCGGCAAACCCAGTCCCTGACCCACTGCAGCGCAGTCGTCGATTGCCGTGAGCTGCGGTACTCCAAAGCCGGTCACGATGCGGGTCGTGCAGATAGAACCTGCTCCGACACCGATCTTGACCGCATCCGCGCCGGCATCCGCCAGGTCGCGCACGCCATCGGCAGTAGCCACATTCCCCGAGATCACCGGGATGTGCGGGAACTGCTTTTTGAGCTGGCGGGTCATATCGATCGTATATCCAGCATGCCCGTGGGCGATATCAACCACCAGGATGTCCGCCCCTGCTTCGACACAGGCCATTGCGCGTTCCAGGTCCGGTGTGCGCACACCTACTGCCACACCCACCCGCAAGCGACCTTTGGCATCTTTGGTGGCATTAGGGTGTTCCTGTAGCTTGATAATATCCTGTGCTGTGATCAGTCCGACGACCCGATCCTGCTCATCCACCAGCGGAAGCTTCTCGATGCGGTGGGCATGCAAAGCCAGCCGGGCGGCGTCCAGCGGTTCGTCGGCCGGTGCGACAATCAGCCGGTCGCGAGGTGTCATGACATCCTGAACCAGAGATGTGGCATTTGGAGCAAGTAAGATATCCCGCTGCGTAAGCAGTCCAAGCAGGCGGTCGTTACTGTCCGCAACTACCAGCCCACCGATATCCGCTTCTGCCATGATGTGCCGGGCTTTCTCCAATGGTATATCCAGTTGGATAGTAATTGGGTTCTCGACGACAAAACTTTCAGAGCGTTTGACCCGCTGCACAGCCTCTACCTGGCGCTCAGTCGGCATGAAGCGGTGGATAACACCGATTCCCCCAAACTGAGCCATAGCAATAGCCATCGGGGCGTCGGTAACCGTGTCCATATTGGCGCTGATCACCGGTGATGCCAGGCGGATGCCAGGAACCAGCCAGGTGGAGGTATTTACAGACTGGCGGCTGCGGATGTCGGAGCGCTTGGGTACCAGCAATACATCATCAAAAGTCAGACCAATTTCTGATCGTAGGTTCATAGTTCCTCCGGGAGGAGAGAGTTGAGAGCCGTGAGTAGTTCTTCAGCCAGCCGTAAGTCCACGGTGACCAACGGATATCCCTGCTCACCGTTCTCCGCTCTCTATTCTCTTATTTATGTTCCCATTGTACAATATCCCCATGATTGATTCCAGTCGACTTGGAAGAGACTTTTTCGAGGGCGGGACTCTGCAGGTGGCACGAGAGCTGCTGGGCATGCGACTGGTTAGGGTCGATGCAGGGCAGCGCATATCCGGTGTGATCGTCGAGGCGGAAGCTTACCGGGGGGAGGAGGATCAGGGCTGCCATGCCCGCTCCGGTCTGACTCCACGAACGCGGGTGATGTATGGACCACCCGGACACGCTTATGTCTACTTCACGTATGGGATGCACTGGATGCTTAATTTCGTCACTGAAGAGGAAGGCTACCCTGCTGCTGTGCTGATCCGCGCCGTACACCCCGAGGAGGGCTTGCACCTGATCTCTGAACGGAGAGAACCGCAGCCAGCCCATCTTTGGACGGACGGGCCTGCCAAGCTGTGCCAGGCATTTGGTATCGATGGCAGTTTGAACGGTCACGATATATGCAGCCCTGATGCACAGCTTTTTGTCGAAAACGGAGAACCGATTCCCGATACTGCCGTCACCAAATCCCCACGTGTGGGTTTAAATAATGTGCCGGAGCCCTGGAAAAGCATGCCATGGCGATTTTTAACTGGAATCTACCGGCAAGACCGGGTTGCATGAACTATTCAAGCCAAATGAGGAGGTAGTGATGAGCTTACTGGAAGGCAAGAACGCCCTGGTGTTCGGATTGGCAAACGAGCGCTCGATTGCATGGGGAATCATCAAAGCATTCCATGAACATGGTGCCACCTTGGGCATCAGCTATGCCGGTGAAGTCCTGGAGCGGCGCGTGCGCCCGCTGGCGGAACAGATCGGCTGTACATTTGTTGAGGAGTGCGACGTCCAGCATGACGACCAGATCCAGCGCGTGGCCGAGAAAGCCGCCCAGACCTTCGGTGAGGTCGATATCCTGGTGCATGCTATCGGCTTCGCCAACCGGGATGAGCTGACTGGACCTTATTACAACACCAGCCGGGCCGGATTCCATCTGGCGATGGATATCAGCGTTTACTCATTTACAGCCATGGCGAGGGCATTCCAGCCCATCCTGCGCCCGGGCGGTGCGCTGCTTACCCTCACGTATTACGGCTCAGAGAAGGTCTCGCCGCATTATAACGTCATGGGTGTGGCTAAAGCAGCTCTGGAAGCTTCGGTGCGCTACCTGGCATACGACTTGGGCAAGCAGAATGTGCGCGTCAACGCTGTCTCGGCGGGTCCGATCCGCACCCTGGCCGCAGCGGGTGTATCTGGCTTCAAGACTATGTACCGGCGCTTTACCGAGATCGCTCCCCTGCACGAGAACGTGACCATCGAAGATGTCGGCGGGGCAGCGGTATTCCTGTGCTCAGACCTGTCGGCAAAGACCACCGGCGAGGTGCTGTACGTCGATTCGGGCTATAATATCCTGGGCATTCCCGAGCCGGTCGATGACTGATGACCATCCGGCAAAGGATGTTGCTGCCTTCCCGATAGTATCCGGATGATTCCCAGCAGGAGGATGAATGTTCCGCAGACGCAGTGATACCACGTCCCTGACAGCTCAACCAGCCCCTACCGAAAGGGTAACCTCGGTCCTTGGGACGGGGATTGCCTGGAAGGGTAAGCTGAGCGGCAGTGGAGGTCTGCGTATCGAGGGTACCTTCGAAGGAGATATCAACCTGCGCGGGCTGCTGGTAGTCGGCGAGACCGGAAGGGTCACCAGTGAAACGATACAGGCGAACACAGTAATCATTGCCGGTGCGGTGCGTGGAAATATCACCGCTGAGAAGATCGAGATACGCGCTACCGGACGTGTGTGGGGAGATGTCGTAACGGCAGCTTTTGCTACCGAAGAGGGCGCTTTCCTGCGCGGGCAGATCACCATGGAAGAGAAAGTCGAGCTGGGTAATCTCCCACCGGAGCCGCAGCCTTCTGAGCCGGAAACTCTCCTGGAGGAGGCCTCAGCCGCTGAAGAGCAATAGTCATTATCTGTTATACGGGAACTGAAACATAATGGAGCCCCAGCTTATCAAGAGCTGGGGCTCCAGTATTTCTGCTGCATTTATTTTCACTGCTTTCACGGTTCATCCAGAGGAAATCTCGCTAGTCGTCATCTCCGCCTCTATCTCCCTCTTCCTCGCGCCCTGTTGCGTGGCAGCGGGTGCAGTCCTGGAAGCTGGATATCCCTTCTTCTCTGTGTTTGCGTTCGATCCGATCGGGTGAATGTTCATGGCAGGTATAGCATGTATAGACTGTAAGGCTGTCCGGATGGCAGGTACGGCAAGTACTCATCCCACTTTCACCGTGATTAATGGGAAAGGTATGGCTGAGATCGAAGAGAGCCGGCAGCCAGTTGTTTGTGTTATGGCAATCAATACAGGTGATTCCGAAGAGTCCCTGATGGTATGCAGGGTCAACGTGACAGGCTGAACATTCCTGTGGAGTGCCTTGAAATACACCGTCAAGGTGGCACGACTCACAGCTGACCGTCTGGTGAGCACCGGTAAGCTGGAAAGCAGCCAGGGAGTGATCGAAATCGGCGCTTTCCCAGGTTTCGGGCGTGTGGCATTGGGCGCAGTCCTGTCCGAATCGCCCCTCGTGGGCGTCATGCTCTGCGTGGCAGGAATAGCAATCTTGCGGGGTGCCCCGGAATACATTATTCAGGTGGCACGATTCACAGTCGACCGTCTGGTGAGCACCTGTAAGCTGGAAAGCAGCCAGGGAGTGATCGAAATCAGCGCCTTCCCAGGTTTCGGGCGTGTGGCATTGGGCGCAGTCCTGTCCGAATCTCCCCATGTGAGGGTCATCTTTGCCGTGGCATACGGAGCAGGCTTGAGATGTGGATTGCAATTCGCCGATCGTACGAGCGCCTGGGTGGCATTGGCTGCACTGTACCGTTGCGTGTTCCCCCCACAATGGAAAGTCTTGCTGGTTGTGGTCGAACGCCTGCCCATACGTATCCAGACCGTCGTGACAGGCCAGACATTCGCTCCCAAACGCAGCTAGGTGATCGTCCATATACAGTCGGTCTATACCTTGATGGCACTCGATGCACACAGCCAGGTCTACCGCTCCAAACTGGCTGCCGTGGCAGTCGGAACAGGTGAACCCGGCGCCAGAGGAAGTTTTTTCATGCGCTTCCAACGAGTACCCGGCTGCATCGTGAGGGAAACGACTTAAATCCAACACGGTCAGGGTTGCTTGAGCGCCATTGTGGTCGGTGTGGCAGTCCTGGCAAGTCCAAATCTTGCTTTGGGCAAGCATCACTGTATGGAAACCTTGCGGGTCGTTCGCTAATCCCTGGTGGCAGGTCAGGCATCGGTCTGACATCGAATCTCTCTGCCAGATTGCTGTGTGACAGGCTGAACAGCGTCCACCAGTCTCCGCGTGAGAGCTAACACCTCCCAGGGGTTGTGAACCCGCCTGTGCATTCAAAGGACCCGGGTTGAAGAGTACCCCTCCACGGACTGCTGAGACCCCACCAATAGCCAGTAGAGCAATCAGTGTGATGACCAACCCGCTACCGGATATGCAGCCCAACCGTGTTTTCATTCGTAATAGGATATTGTGAGCAACATGATTGTTCAGGTATTTTAACTATTAGAATCAGCGCAGCAGTGTAGCGTAATACACTGCTGCCACAATATGAATAAATGCGGCTGTAAACAGCACCATTCCGATCGGAATATGAACAGTATGCCAGAGTGCCATCATTCGGCGGGCTGCTGCCAACGAGCTGAGCTGGCGCTCCAATGTATGCCTGCGTTGGACAAGCTCTCCGAGGCGATCGAGCTGCAAACGCGCTGTAGGGCTTATCTGGCTATTGGTGCGCTGCCACTCGGTCCGGAAGCGGAAATCGTTGAACGCTCTGCCAAAAATGGTGGACAGCGACCCTTTATCATGCCTTCCGGATGCGATAGTCCTCTGCAGAATGGCTTTTGTCTTCGCCGGGGCGCCCTCCAGGAGGGCCTGCAGCTCTTGCTCCGCCTGGGAAATTTGCTGCCTCAGCAGATCAGATTCCACTTCTACTCCATCTGCTGTCCGTGGTACCGCGGTATAGATATAGCGACCAACGAATCCACTGATGACGATCATGATGGTCAGCAGCATGACGATTCCTGCCAGACCATTGAACTTCCACGAGCTGTGAAGCAGCACAAGGTAAGGCCCTACCAGACCGGTGAAGATATGAAAATCCAGCCAGGATGACATCCGTCCCCAGCGAGCTGCCCGGCTGCGTTTACGGATGGAGTACAGCGTCTCGGTCATGATCATCAGCAGGAATCCGAGAATGCCGAGACTGTGCCCGAAGAACTCGCTGGCAGGTGGAATTCCACCCAGCATAGTGACTATGAAACCGTACAGCAGTGTAATGACCGTTATTGCGCTAAAAGCCAGCCACAGCTCACGATTACCGCGCGTTCTCATTTTGTGTTGATGTCCAATCCATCCAAAAATCTGCGATGATGTCCCCAAGCGCTACGCCAGGCATGTCAAACTGCGCACGTATACTCTGGATATCAGCTTGCTTCACGATGATCTGCTGTAATGCCTTCGAAAGAGTTTGGTCCCCCATTACGATCGCACCCCGCAGTGTGCCGTCATCTACCATGATCCGCAGGCGGTTAACGTCAAAGCCAGTTTGTGCGGCAATTGCATCTGGAAGCTGCCGCCAGGTTTCGCTGTCTCCCCGTGCAATGCCCGGAAGATCTTCGTCTCTCCCGCTCCCGACGGTGCCGATGATCGTGGTGGTCAGATTTGCCAGCCGGGTGACGTTGAATGCGATGGGTTTCGAATAGGGGACCTGCATTGCCTGCCATGTTCAAACCAGCGACCTTACCTTGCTCGCGCGCCGGCCCCCACAAGCTGTCGAGCACGGCTTTCCCGCTGGCGGGGTCGTATACCTGGGCAACATCCCCGGCAGCGAAGACGTGTTCTTGATCAGTGCGCATAAATTCATCAACCAGAATCCCACGGTCGACCTGGATGCCGGAGCGTTCTGCCAGCTCGGTGCGCGGTCTAATTCCAATTGCTACTGCAACCAGGTTGCAGGGAATCTGTGCGACCATCCTTGGTGAGTACACCGGCTACCTTGCCGCCTTTTGCCAGTATCCCATCTATCTCAGTGTGATAGTGGATCTGCACCCCTTCTTCTTTCAGGCGGTGCTCGACGATTTTCGACTCGATCTGGTCCAGCACATTGCTCCAATAGCGGTCGCCACGCAGCAGGTAATGGGTGCGGACACGGCGCGCCACCAATCCCTCGACCAGCTCCAAAGCAGTGATCCCACCGCCTACGACGACAGCAGAACGCGCTTTCCGGGCAAGCTGTATGATGTGTCTGGCATCTTCCAGGTTATCCAGCTTGACCACCCCTTCCAGCTCGATCCCCGGTAGTTTCGGCATGTTGGCCGAAGCACCTACAGCAACCAACAGCCGGTCATAACCGACCCGGGTTCCGTTCTCGAGCTCGATTTGCTGGCTCTGTGGCAAGATTTGTACCGCGCAACCTTTGATGCGGCGCAGTCGTAGTTTTTGAAAATCTGCTTCCTGGAATGGGAACAGAAACTCTTCCGGGATCTCACCGGTCAGATAATAGGCTAACCCCGGGCGAGAATAATAGCCGTGAGGATCATCGCTGATGATCAGCATGTCAGCTTGATGATCCAGGCTGCGGATAGCCTCTGCAGCAGAGATGCCGGCTGGCCCACTGCCGAGGATTACATAACGGGGCAACTTAACTCCGTGTCAGTCCTGGTTTTGGCGAGTTGAACAGGTGGGTGCGCTCGAAACGCAGCACCCCGCGTGGGCAGCGTTCGACACATTCGCCGCAGGTCAGGCAGTGGCTGTCCTTCACTGCCTCCCCAAGCCAGGCATGTCTGCGAACATCGACATTAATCGGGCAGTTATACGAACAGATGCCGCACTGGACGCAGCGAGAAGAATCAGGGACTACATAGCCCTGCACGAGCGCCTGCCGGCGGGTTTTCTCTTTATGGAAGAGCTGGGTAAGCTTCATAATGGCCTGCGTTCAATCGTCTCCATTGGGATGGCATTCAATGCAGCGGCTGCCGATGTTGAAGATATTCCTGTCTGCGTGTTCCCTTTCCTCTTCTGCCTGATTATGGCAATTGTAACATGTCCAGTTGGAATTATTCGCCGGGTGGCAGCGCGAGCAGACACCATTGGCTCCTTTGTGATTGATCGGGAAGCTGTGACTTGCCACCTGAACGCCCCTCCAGGATTGAGTATTGTGGCAGGCGGAGCACTGCCCACCCCAGTGATTGGCAGGACGGGAATGGCATGCCTGGCAGTCGTTCTGCCCCTGATGGTTGAAGGAAGCCGGCAGCCAGGCGCTGGAATTGTGGCAGGCGGAGCACTGCCCGCTGTAGTGACCGGTAGGGCGGGAATGGCATGCCTGGCAGTCGGTCTGCCCCTGGTGGTTGAAGGAAGCAGGCAGCCAGGCGCTGGTGTTGTGACAGGCGGAGCACTGACCTGCGTAGTGACCTGCGGGACGGTTATGGCAGGACTGGCAGTCGGTCTGTCCCTGGTGGCTGAAGCTGGCCGGTCTCCAGGCGTTGGTGTTGTGGCAGGCGGAGCACTGGCCTGCGTAGTGGCCAGAGGGACGGTTATGGCAGGACTGGCAGTCGGTCTGTCCCTGGTGGCTGAAGCTGGCCGGTCTCCAGGCGTTGGTGTTGTGGCAGGCGGAGCACTGGCCTGCGTAGTGGCCAGAGGGACGGTTATGGCAGGACTGGCAGTCGGTCTGTCCCTGGTGGTTGAAGGAAGCAGGCCTCCAGGCGCTTGTGGTGTGGCAGACGGAGCACTGGCCTGCGTAATGACCGGCGGGACGGTTGTGGCAGGACTGGCAGTCGGTCTGTCCCTGATGGCTGAAGCTGGCTGGTCTCCAGGTGCTGGTGTTGTGGCAGGCGGAGCACTGACCTGGATAGTGATTGGCAGGCCTATCCCCTGTATGGCAGGACAGGCAATCAGTTACTCCCTGGTGGTTGAATGTGCCTGCTCGCCAACTGCGCGTTATGTGGCAATCGGAGCACTGCCCTTCGAAATGGTTGGGCGGCCGGATTTTGATATGGCAGGATTGGCAGTCTACAGCTCCCATAGCTTCATGATTGAAAACCGCCTGCCGCCATACGGTCGTGTTATGGCAAAGCGAGCACTGCCCGCTGAAATGGTTGGCGGGTCTGTTCCTGTTGTGACACGACTGGCAGTTCGTGGCTCCGGCTGCCTGGTGGTTAAAACTGGCCGGTCTCCAGGCATTCGTGCTGTGGCATGCGGAACATTGGCCTTGAAAGTGGTTGGCAGGCTTATCTGCCGTGTGGCAGGTGAGGCAGTTTGCCGTACCCGCAAGAGCGTGGTCGAAGCTGACCGCTTTCCAACTGACCTCCGAATGGCACCTGGCGCAATCGCCCTCGAAGTGGGGGAGCGGTTTGACATCAGCGTGGCAGGCTGCGCATTGAGTATTCGTTCCGGCAAATTGACCGTTAGAATGGCACTGCTCGCAGGCAAGCTCTGAATGCGCACCGAGGAGTGGAAAGAATGCGTGCTCTGCGCCTGGGCTGCCGGCAGGGAATTGGATGGAATGAGCAGATATTGAGCCTGCAGCCAGGCTTGGGTCGTATCCAGAAGGAACTTGTGGAAACCGCAGTAAGTAGCCGAATCTCTGGAAGTCCTGTCCAAATAAAATCCGCACATTATGGAAGAGGAAACGAGCCTTTTTAATATCTCCTGTGACGATTTCATTTTCATCCGCAGCCTGTTCCAGAGCGATATCCAGGCTGCTGCTGATCTTGTTTGCCTGGTTGGTCAATGCAGTCATTCTTTCCACCAGCGCTGCCTGGTCTACCTCTGGCGCTGCGGCGATAGTTGCCTGGGCAGTTTTGATGGCTTCATCCAGGGCACTTAATGCTGGCAGCTCTGCCTCGCTCCCCGCTGAGCTTTCTAAATCGGAGATGCGCCTCTCAACCAGGTTCATGTGATAGCTTGCTAATGCGCTGCTGTCAGTGATCAGCCAGGATACCCCCAATTCACTGTAGCGCTGTAATGAGAAATAGCGGTTCTCTGGATGGAGAGGAGCAACCTGTGTGATAAGCGCGCCCAGACAGGCAATTGACAGAAACATGCCTATGCACATCAATGATAAAGCCAGGATCATTTTTCGCATGTCATTTCCTCATCCAGTAATTTTTCCGAGCGGTGTCATTGTACGAAGCAGCTATTCTTGGGCATTGATAATCCCATCCGGGTGGCAGCTTATGCAACCAGCCAATTGATCCATGTCGTCTATAACGTTGGAATGGCTGTCGGCGATGAGGTCCGGTTGGTGCTCGTGGCAGCCGTAGCAGGTAATATCGATATAATTTCCAGGATGACAGACCTGGCACTCGATCTCACCCTGTCCTCCGTGATCAAGGGGGAAGCGATGTGCGACCAATTGCGCAGGGGTCCATGCTTGAGCTGTATGGCAGTACTGGCACTGCAACCCGAAGAAACCGGCATGGATTGCTGGCTCGAGATGGCAGGAGGCACACTTGGAGGCCGTACCAATAAACTTCTTACCCTGGTGGCAGCTAACGCATTCTAAATTACCGTGACCACCCTCGAGCGGGAAAAACCGGGCATGTTCGAAATCGCTCATTCGGTCGATGCCATCATGACAATCCAGACAGCTATCGCCGAACAGTTCTCTATGCCCTTGTAGGAAATCCGCTCGTTCCTGGCTGCTGAAATGGCAGGAAATACATGTAGCTTAATTCAAAATCTGCCAGACCGGTTTGGTGGCATTCAAGACAGACCAATGGCTGTTCTTCATAGTTGCGAGTATGGTGCACCAGGCTGAAACCGGTTCTACCTAAGTGCTCGAAGGCTCTTCCCTCAAGCGTGGCGGGTGTCCATCCGGAGGATGTGTGGCAATCGCTGCAGGCTCCCACAAACAACCCCAGATGTGCTTCCGGCTCCATATGACATTGCGCGCACTCTGTGGGTGTATTCGAGAATGGGTCGCTCGATGTCGCAGCGCTGCCTTCCGGATAGGATACCCGCGCAGGTCCGAACTGCTCTTGATGGGCAGCGTCGGTTAGCTTGTGGCATTCGACACAGCTAACATTCACATGCTGACCGTCCAGGGGGAACGCGGTATCCTGGTGGTTGAGATTTGTCATCCTGTCGAAGCCGTCGTGGCAGATCAGACAGTCCTGGCTGAAATCCTGGGTATGCTGGAGCATGAATTCAGGCTCATGCCTGGAGTGGCAGGACTCGCATTTTGTGTTCGAGGCCCTAAAATTACTCTCAACGGCATGGCAGGCTGCGCATTCGATGGGGTCGCTATTGTAGTTCACCTGGTGCCGGGTCAGGCTGAATACGGTTTGAGCGTGATCGAACAGCGAGAACGCGCTGGCTGTTAGATCGAAATCATGCCCGCGATGGTCGGGGTGGCATCTGGCACATGAATTTACATTCTCGATCAGGCTATGAGTTCCGTCTTCAGCAGCAATCTGCAAGTTTATTTCCTCATGGCATGCCAGGCATAATTTATCCTGGGTCGTTTCGAGAGGCGCGTGGCACAGGCTGCAGTGACTCTCGAAGTCAGCATGCGACTCGAATCCCTGCCGTTTGGTCATAGCGCGGCTTTGATCACTCAATGAACCTGGGCTGAACGCCCTGCCGCCACTGGACCATATACTTATACCCATTCCAACGAGCAGCAATACCGTTAATACAGCTCCAATTGGCGTGAATAGTGGATTTTGCCTTCTCATTCTCTTCAAAATTATGACAGTATTTTCGGATAAATGTGATGGGTTTATCGAAAACGATAATCAAACCTTAACCATCCGATTTGGTTTAATTAAGAATTGACGTTGTGCAGCAGATCGAAGACGAGGCGAGCGGTAGCTCGCCTCGTCCCGGACTGCCAGTTTGGATAGCAATTATGGAGAATTATTCGAGCTTATTGATGCGGTCCCCCAACGCTGGGATCGGTCAGGTGGCATACGGTAGAAGTATCCGGCTCCCCGGCATGTCCCTGCAGGTTGGTAAACTTGATGCCATCCTCCGGACGGGTGCTCGGGGCGACTGCGTGGGTACTGTCATGGCACGCCTCACAATAAATGCCGCCGTGACCCTTAGACAGCCGGTACAGAGCATAATCCTGTTCGTATTTGTACAGTAAATTAGACATCCAGACCTTACGGCGGCTGTTTCCCTAACAGTTGTGCTAATTATGAGAATCTATCCCCTAATATGTTAAGGATATCGGATAAAATAAAGGCACATTCCCGGATCTGGTATAACCGTCGCGGCTGGTTGCTGTTTCCATGTCGATAGCCAGACGGGGGTGTGGAGGTGATGAATGACCCGAATACTGTTGGTCGATGATGAACCATTGATAACTGACTCGCTCAGCTACAGCCTGAAGAGGGAAGGTTTTGAAGTTAAGGCTGTTGGGGACGGTGAGCAGGCGATGAAGGCGATCGGTAATTTCGATCCCGACCTGGTCGTCCTGGATATTATGCTGCCGGGTATGAATGGGCTGGAAGTATGCCGGCGCATTCGAGCCAACAGTTCGACGCCGGTTATCATGCTAACTGCGCGTGGGGAAGAACTGGACCGCATCCTGGGTCTGGAAGTGGGCGCAGACGATTATCTGGCAAAACCATTCTCCTTCCGCGAGCTGCTGGCGCGCATCCGTTCGATCCTGCGCCGTGTTGAAATGGACCGCCAGACCTCCCAATTTCAGCCAGTAAATGTGGGCAACCTCACCTTAGACCCAATTGCCCGGCGTGTTTTTCGCGGGGGTCAGGAACTGCAGCTATCGGCACGCGAGTTCGACTTGCTGTCTATTTTGATGCGCAATGCAGGGCGGGCTTTAAGCCGTGAAGAACTGCTTTCGCAGGTGTGGGGTGAAGATTGGATTGGGGACCCACGCACATTGGATGTGCATGTTCGCTGGCTGCGTCTAAAAATCGAGGAAGACCCGGCTGAGCCAGATTACATCCAGACTGTACGCGGGCATGGCTACCGTTTTGCTGGCCCAGAGGAGCTAGGATAAATTTCCGGTTCGGAGAACCTCGGATGAAGCCATTTCTGCCTCGTACTTTACAGGCCCGGCTGATCCTCACCCATCTGGTAGTAGCGCTGACAGCCGTCGTGATCATGACGGTGATTACCGGGTTCCTGGCGTATCAAACCATACGTGGTCAGGTAGAACAAAGCTATAAAAATCTGGCGATTGCAGTCGCTGCCGGGCTAGAAAAACCCATCGCTGGCTACCTGGTGGGTGATTTTACGCTGGATGAAGTCAGCCCCGGGACGTCCTCCTCACTGTTGGAAGAATCAATACATTACTCGATATTCTTGCCAGAGGGTCAGCCGCTGCTTGACAGTGCCGGCAGCTTGCCCGCTCCCGCCGATCCTGAAAGTGCTCTGGACGTATGGGCAGCTATCAGAGAAACCCCAACGACGGGCATGGCGCAGGCGTACATCCTGCACCAGGAGGGGCGCTTATTTGTGTCTGCCAGGATCGGGCGTGGCGAAGAGTTCGCGATTTTACGTCTGGATGTCCCCGCCCAGGTGTTTTGGCAGGCAGCCAGGCGGACTATTGGAATGGTTATGATCGCGGCATTGGCTGCCTCTGTGCTGGCAATCGCGATCGGCTACTGGCTGGCACGCCGGATGGGAGAGCCGATCGAGGACCTGATCCAGGCTGCCGAAGACCTCTCTCAGGGCGAGCTCCACACGACTGCCGTGACCCCATCCGACCCGCTTGAGCTGCACCGGCTGGTGATTGCTTTCAATAATATTGCCTTGCGGATGCAGGCAAACCTGGACGAGATGCGCACGTTTGTGGCATACGCCAGCCACGAGCTGCGCACTCCATTGACTTCGATCAAGCTGCGTGTGGAAGCGTTGCGTAATGGCGCGCTGGATGACCCCCCGGTGACAGAGCGGTTTTTGTCAGAGATCGAGAGCGAGGTAGACCGTTTGAGCTACATGGTGAACGATTTGTTGGACCTCTCTCGCATTGAAGCAGGATTGGAGATGGCTCAGCTTGTCCCGCTCAATCTCTCGACTGTTGTCGATGACGTATTCGAAACATATCGAGTGCGGGCGGAGCGTGCCGGCATCGAATTGATCTATAACCCTGCTCCGTCCTTACCGCTGATCCTGGGTGAAGAGGATCAGCTGCGGCGTATGATCTATAACCTGGTGGATAATGCGATCAAGTATACGCCGCGGGAAGGCTCGGTCACATTAGTGCTCAAAAGCGTGCCGTCTGGGGGTAAAATCCAGTTCCTGGTGCAGGATACAGGCTTTGGGATCTCCAAAGAGCATCTGCCGCGTATCTTCGACCGGTTTTACCGTGTAGAGGCTACCCGGCCGCGCTATGGCCCAACCCATGGCAGCGGATTGGGTCTGGCAATCGCCAGGACGATCGCTGAAAACCACGGGGGCAGGATTTGGGTTACCAGTCAGGTCGGCAAAGGCTCAACGTTCGGCGTAGAATTACCTGTCGCGAACAATCACTATAGATAAAGAAAAGAGGCCGGTTCGCCTAAATAGAGCCAGCCTCATACCACCTAACCGTAACGGTGGTCAGGTGCTGTAATATCCTGCTTCCCTGCAGCAGGCACTGCCTGTCTTTTAGATTATTTCTTGACGCCTACCCCGTACAGGCCCATTTTGCTGATGCGGCAGCTGACCCGGCTGTTGCCCGGTTTGAAAATGAAATGGGTCGGGCACTCGGTCCATTTGTTCTTCCACGAATCATAGTAGTAAATGGTCAGAGCACCTTTGTTCCACAGGCGCTGCTCGGGCCCTCTGAGCTTGAAATAGACATACACCGGGCCGACCACGCTGTTGACCTTCACATTATCCTGGTCGTACAGGCGGGTGAAGAGCAGATGCTGGGTGAACTTGGGGACGAACTCACCCGGCAGATTGCCCTTGCTGGTGCGGGTCAGCTTCACCAGCCCATCGTACTGGCTGTAGGTGAAGACCAGCCCGGCACGCCCGAGACTTACATCGGTGTTCTCGCCAAACGAAATCGCCTGGATGGATGAGCTGGCTGCAAGTACGGAAAGGGCCAGGATAACTGCAATTACGGTTAGAACTATCTTCTTATTCATCGTGCATCTCCTTTCATACTCGTGTTCAGCGAAGCGGATTGTAAAACCCCGCTTCTCTAGCTGAAATGATTACTAAGACCATTTTACAGTTAATTTTGATCTTGTCAACTGTTGGTTGTGTTAGGTTCCCTGTAAACGGCGATATTTCCCATCTCCTTCTCTACGTGGATTACCCCAATCCTGGGTTCGACCCAACGAGTCTGATGAATTGATGGATATCCGTGCAAGGATTATGCCATATCGTTAGCCGTGATTATTTTCCCTTCCAATCAGGCTTTCTCTTCTCCACGAAGGCGGACATACCTTCTTTCTGGTCTTCGGAGGCAAACAGGAAGTAAAAAGCCCGCCGCTCGTCAGCCAGCCCATCGCTCAAGAACGACTCGTAGGCATGGTTGATGGCTTCTTTACCTAACCGTACGGCTAAGGGTGCCCGCCCGGCGATCTCCTCTGCCAGCCCCAGCGTCTCTTCAAGATAGCGTTCTACCGGCACTACCCGGTTTACCAGTCCGTATTGCAGCGCTTCCTGTGCAGTCAGCGTGCGGTTGTTGAGCACCATCTCCATGGCTATCGCCTTGCCGAGAGCCCGGGTGAGCCGCTGTGTGCCTCCTGCCCCTGGTATCACGCCCAGGTTGATCTCGGGCTGTCCAAAGCGGGCTGTCTCGGAGGCGACGATCATATCGCAAGACATCGCCAGCTCGTTGCCTCCCCCCAGGCACCACCCCGACACGGCCGCGAGTACAGGTTTCGTGATGTTCATAATGCTGTCAAAAAGGGAGATATGGTCCGCACGCAGCATTTCAACCGCCGATGCGTCCGCCATCTCTTTAATATCTGCCCCGGCGGCAAAGGCACGCTCGCTTCCAGCGATCACCATTGCTCCAATAGCGTCGTCAGTGTCGAACGCCGTCAGCGCCTCCATTAACTCCCTGATCAATTGGTTGTTGAGCGCGTTGAGAGCCTGGGGGCGGTTCAGCTGCACCAGCCCGACCCTCTGGCGGGTCTCGACCAGGATGGTCTCATATTCTGCCATTCATACCTCCATTACTGTTATGGATGGAAATGATCTGATCCGGCGGCGGAAAAACCACGCCTCAGCACTCTGGGATGGACTTCCGCGCCAGCCGGTCGACACGCTCGTTATGTTTGTTGCCGGCATGGCCGCGCACCCAGTGCCAATTGATCTGGTGCATCTGGATGGCACTGTCCAACGCCTTCCACAAGTCTACATTGGCTAGCGCTCCTCCCTTGCGACGCCAGTTCCGGGCGCGCCAACCCTTCAGCCATTGGGTTATACCTTTCTCCAGGTACTGCGAGTCGGTATAGAAATCGATCTGGCTGGGACTTTTCAGCGCTTCCAGCGCCTGCACTGCGGCGGTTAGCTCCATCCGGTTGTTGGTCGTCTGCGCATCGGAGCCGGTCAGCACTTTCTCGTTTGACCCATAGCGCAGCAGTGCTGCCCACCCGCCAGGGCCGGGATTGGGGTCGCAGGCACCATCGGTATATATGATCACTTTCGTAAGACTGTTCATCGCTCTATATATGGCTGGCACGGATTGCCTAGTGTGAACGGTTATGAAGCTCGGCGGCAGTTCGATCGAGCAGTTTTACCGTGTCGGGCAGCTGCTCCATGGTGAAGTACCAGCGGAAGAGCTGGGTGGCAGCATCGCTGACTGCCCAGCGCACGGTTTCCCACGAGCTCAATCCGGGTTCCGGTTGAGCATAATCTAATAGATCTACCGCAGCGCTCCACTGCGGAGGGGTCTTCGCTGACCTATCCAGGTGGTCGAGCGCCGAAGCCTGCAGGGGGTACGAGCCCGCTGCCTGCACCCAGCGCCCCTGGTTCTCAGGTGAGAGCAGCCATTTGGCAAACAACCAACTTGCCAGCTGTCTCTCGGGAGTTGACCCCAACAGGACATACGATGGGCCGTATACAGGGGTTGCCAGGTCTCCATCTGGCCCTAGAAACGGGATCACAGTCCATTCGTCGTCGCTCCCGGCGCGGTCGAGTGCGTCCTGCTGGAAGGGAATGCTCGTGACGCTGCCGGTCGCGAACAGCGCTTGCCGGGCAGCAAAGGCATCTTCGGAGGATTGATCTTCGGACAACCAGGAACAGCCACCCTCGTACAGCTCCCGAAGGTATTCCAGGGTATTCTTTACTTCAGGGGTGTTGAATCGATAGCCGTTCCCATCTGGACGGAGGATCGGGTTTCCAAAGGCATACAGCCAGCCCAGAACCGTGGAATAGTCAGTGGATATGACCCAACCGCCGGTCGCATCGTTTTCCGGGATATCGTCGTCGAGATTTGCTTTGGCGGCTGCGCAGGCTTGTGCCTTGAACTGTGCTGTGGTTGTGGGTGCAGAGCGAAACCCAAGCTCTTTGGCCCAGCTGGTATTGTAGAACAGCAGCTGGGAAGAACGCTGGACCGGCACACCGATTCGCTTATCATCGCTGTTTCCAGGCTGCCAGAATATTGGGTAGAAATCTGCCTGCTCCTGCTCGCTTAATCCCCAGACCGGGTCGCTGATATACTCCCTCAAGTCCACCGTGATCTCGTCTGCCCTGTCCCAGTTCAATGCCTGGTGGTCGAAGGCAGCCACCAGATCGGGGGTGTTTCCCTCCTGCATCGCAAGCAGCACCTGCTCATTGAGCGAGTCGTAGCTGCCTGCGTAATTCGCCTGGACATCTATCCCCCAGGGATTGGTGGCATTGAATTCTTCTACCAGCGATACGGTAAGGCTGCCTGGTTCGCCAGACCAGACATGCCAGTACTCCAAGACGGTACCATTTAGTTCTTCCGCAGCTACATCAATGAGGCTGGTTGGGAGAGCAGTGGGTCGGGGAGTTGGTGTGCGGTCCGGTGCTGCGGGTGATTTGGTGCTCTCGCGCTGCATGCTGTCACCCGTCTTGTCCGCACTTGCGGTGCCGGGAGTGGTGCGCTGGGCAGGCCCAGGCGCTGGCTGGCAAGCTGCCAGCAGGACAGAGATGAAAACGATCACCAGCAGCAAGGTGGCGGGTATTCTTTTCAGCGGTAATCTGGCAGCGCTCAAGGGTGGGATCTTTTACGGCAGGTAATCCCAGGGATTGACCTTGGTGCCGTTGTACATCATTTCATAATGCAGGTGCGACCCAGACGAGTTTCCTGTATCGCCCATCGCGCCGATCACGTTCCCCTGGAACACGCTCTGACCACAGCCGACATTGTACGCGCTCAGGTGGGCATACAGCGTTTGCCAGCCGTTGCCGTGATTGACCACGACCACATTGCCGTAGCCCCAGTTGTTCCAGCCTGCATAGACGACAACGCCATTATCCGCTGCATAGATCGCATCACCGGTTTCACCATCAATATCGATACCGCTGTGGTTGGTCGAGGGCGAATAATCAAAACCCGATAGGAAGTGGTTGTTGGACGGCCATATGAACAGCCCTGCTCCGACTGCACCGTCGGCGACCGAGCCGCATGCACCCGGACCGAGCACTCTCGCCACCCCGGGATTGTCACGCGGGATGGCAGGCGCGCTCCAGGTGACGAATTCGCGCGTGCCGCCGGGGATGACTAGCCAGGTACCGGGATCGATATTCGGGCTGGCAAAATCGCCCACCTGCTGCGCGCTCAGGTTGTTGCCGGGAAAATTGACGATATCCTCAGGTGTAACGCCGAAGAAATTTGCCACTCCGTTCAGCCCATCTCCCGCAGACCAGCGGTAGTAGGTGCCGTCCAAGGGCAAGATGTTGAGTTCTTGCTCAGGTCGCAGGTTGTGCGGATTGTCGCCCAGCACGAACTGGTTTCCCCACAGGATGGTCTCCGGTTTCAGACCGAACTTCTCTGCGATACCGAACAGGGTATCCCCGACCTGGACAACGTATGTGGAGACCTCCTGCCTTGCTCGGGCGGGGATGGTCGTATGCGGAAGGATCGAGCGTGGGATAGCATCGCTCGAATCGACCGCCTCGTAAGGGGGCAGATCAGGCGGGATTGCAGTAGGCGTTGGCGTAGGGGGAGCTGCAGCCAGGGCAGATTCGGCGCTATCGCTGCTCGGCGGCGCCGAGCCGTAGAACTGGCGCATGACCAGGGCGACCACCAGTATCAGCGCCAGCAGCAGGACATGCGTACCAAGGCGCAGGGAGATGTCCGCCAGACCTGCCTGGGATAGACCTTCCCAGATCGCCAGCAAGCGCCCCTGGGTTTCTTGCTGTACCTCACCGTCCGGCTCCCTACCCGATTGATCGGTCGGGGGGTCGGCGGCAGTTATATTTTCCGATAAATATTCGTCAGTCATATCAGACGCATCCGGGCGGATAATAACACCTGGATGCGGTTTCGTCAAACCCGGGCAGAAGCGCCTTAGGGCTGATTGATGCCAGTTGCTGCATCCGCGGCCGCTGTCTCTGGATCGGTCACCTGCTTGAGCACATCCTGCGCTGCTTTGTAGAGCAGCGGGCTGACACTGTTGAGGACATCGCTGGAGGGGATCAGCCGGGCATCTGTGACGATATCACCAGCCAGCATGCGCTGGGCGGCAGTGCTCCAGTTTGCCAGAGCGCTGGGTCTGGTTGGCAGATAGCCCAGTGCGGTCGTCCAGCGTGCCAAAAAATCCCCCTCGCTCAGGAACTCCGCCAGCTCGACGGTGAGCTGCTGGTGCTGCGGTTCAGGAGTAGCGAGTGCCCACACCCAACCGGTAGCCAGGGTTGAAAAACGCCCATCGGCAGTCGGCAGGGGCGATCCGGCGGCATTGCCGAGCATATTGTTGAAATAGTCCGAAGCCCAGGTGGCAATCATATCAGCATTACCGGCATTGAAGGCTTCCCAGATCTCGCTATCTGTCTGGTACTGGGTGGCTTCGAGGGGGATCAGCCCGCTGACCGCTGCCGTGTGGTAGTACGTCAGCACCTCTGTCAGTGGAAGGGCCTCCAGAGTGGGACGCTCCTGGTCATCCAGCACTTCGCCTCCGCTGGCCTGGTATTGCGCCAGCGTGAAGAGCGCCTGCGGGTCTGCCGCGGGGAACAAGAATGGTCCGGGGCTCGCCAGGGTGTCGGACAACGTGCGCGGAGGCACGGGGATATTGGTGGTGTGATAGACCAGCATCAGGGCATCCCCAGCAAATGGAATGCCAAATGTGCTGTTCTGCAGGCGTGCCATCTCACGGGCGTATTCATACCAGTCGGACCCTTCGATTGGCTCGATCAGCTCGTCGAATGGCCGCAGCAGACCTTTCAAAGCGGCAGCCTCCAGGGTATGCCGCGGCAGCGCAACCAGATCGGGCATGGCCAGCGGGGCTGCTGCACTCGCAGCAGTAAGAGTATCGAGCAAGCCGCCCGGTCCTTCCAATGCCTTCAAACGTACCACGATATGTGTGTTTGGTCTTCGTTGTACGAATTCATCCAGACGTGCTTGAAGGATATCCCCCGCCGGGCTGCCGGATGAGGGGTCGAACTCCGGCGGGAGCCACAGCTCGATGGTCAGCGGACCTTCCGGTGTGGGAGTATTCGTCGGGGTGGGCACCCTGGTCTCCGTGGCTGTAGGGATGGCTGCGGGGCTGGGTGAAGGCTCGGCTGTCGGCAGCCCGCTGCAGGCTGCCAGGGCAATCAATATCAGCCCGGACCGGACGATATAGCCCAGCCTGGATATTTTCGGGATGGCATGTATCCAAGAGTACATCAGCTTAAGAGACCTTCAATAGCAGCCATTGCTCTTCGTCTCCGCGATCCTTCACTCAGCCTGTAGCTCGACCGGCGCTCCGAGCAGCGCGACCAGCAAGCGCACAGAATTCAAGACATCCTGGTAATCGACCATTTCGGATGGCGAGTGGATATAGCGGCAGGGAATGGAGAGGCAGCCCGCCGGTACACCGGCCCGCGTGAGCTGGATTGCGCGTGCATCTGTCCCACCGCGTTCGAGGATCTCCATCTGGTACGGGATCTTTGCTTTTTCTGCCCCTGCGACCATCCAACTCACCACGCGTGGGTCTGCAAGCATGCCGCTGTCCCGAACTTTGATCGCCGGCCCTTTACCCAGACTGACCTGCATTTTTAGCCCTTTGGGGGTATCTCCGGTGCCGGTAACATCCACAGCTAATCCCAGGTCAGGGTCGATGCCGTATGCGGCTGTGGTAGCCCCGCGTACGCCGACCTCTTCCTGCACGCTGAAGACGAAGTACAGCTCGTGCGGGGAATCATCTAGCTGCCGCATCACTTCGATGAGCACCGCCGTCCCGATGCGGTCGTCTAACGACTTGGCGACCAGACGCCCTCCCTGGTCCAGGAACGGGCGCTCGAAGGCGGCAACATCGCCGATATTCACAGAGCTCTCAGTTTTGCTATTGACGCCGGTATCGATGAACATCTCCTCGAACCCGGGGGTATTATGTGTGTTTGACGGATCTTCGATGCCGATCACACCTGCAGTGCCGTTCAAAAAGCGCACCCGGCTGCCCGGGAGATTGATCCTCCGCACGCCGCCGATAGTCGTAAAGCGTACGAAGCCGTTTTCGTCGATATGCGTTGCGATCACCCCGATCTCGTCCATGTGGGCAGCCAGCATGATGCGCTGCCCACCTGCTTTGCGAGTGCCTTTGCGGGCGATCAGGTTCCCCAGGGCGTCCACGCGCAGCTCATCTGCAATGCCTTCGATCTCGCCCCGGATGACCTCCCGGATTTTGGACTCGTAGCCGGATGGTCCCGGGGTTTCGACAAACTTTTGAATGAGAGATTTCATAAATCACTCCAGGGTTAATGATTGTTCGTTCAGGGTGATGGGTACTTGGGCGTCATCGTTTCAGCGGTCAGCCCGCAGGATGCGCGGTGATAACCCGACCAGGGCAGCGTACAGTAGGGTCAGTGTGTTCTCCCAGTCGGACAGGCGCGCCAGTGAGACCGGTGTGTGTAGGTAGCGACCAGGTACCGAGACCGAGATGCTCGGGATGCCGGCTCGCTGCTTGTGAATGATCCCGGCATCCGTCCCTCCACCGCCCGGCTGGCGCAGCTGGTAGGGTATGCCGTATTCAGCGGCGGTCTGCTCCAGGTGGCGCGCCAGGCGTGGATCAGAGAGCGTAGCAGCGTCTGCCAGGTAGATCGCCGGACCAGCCCCCAGACGGGTATTATAGCGGGTGTTCTCAGTCCCATCCCAGGCAGGCATGTCGTTCGCCGGGGTGCTGTCGAGGGCGATCGCCAGGTCGGGCTCCAGGCTGTAAGCGGCAACTTTCGCCCCGCGCAGCCCGACCTCTTCCTGTACGGTGAATGCTGCCCGCAGTTCGATATTTGGCGGCGCGTTCTTGAGCAGCTCGATCAGCGTAGCCACACCCAGCCGGTCGTCCAGTGCCTTGGCTCGCAGGCTGGGTCCGATGCGGCTGAACCGGGTGGCAAAGGTCGCCCGGTCCCCGACCTTAACTCTACCGCTGTTGCCCGGTCCTACGTCGATGCGCAGGTTGTCAATCGATAACGCGTTGCGCCGTTCATCGGCTGTGGTCAGGTGGACCGGTTTGGCGCCGATGACACCGGGTACGTGCTCTTTGCCCACCAGCACCGGTTTGCCTGGCAGATAGGCGGCAAATACGCCGCCGACTGCTTCGAAGCGGAAGATGCCGTCGTCCTTGTCCTCGTTATGGGTTAGCATAAAGCCAATCTCGTCCATGTGAGCAGCCAGCATCACCCGCAGCGCTTTTTTACTCTTTCCCGACTTCGTCACCAGCACGTTTCCCAGGTGGTCTACACGTACATCATTGGCATGCGGGCGGACCTCGTCCAGGACGATGCTGCGCACCTCACCCTCATCACCTGATACAGAGCAGGCGTTCGTCAGTCGTTCCAGGAGCTTCAGCTGCGCTGCGCCAACGCGGGGGGCATTTAGCTCTTTCAGGGCTGAATTCTGGGTCATAGACGTTCCTTTAAGTTCGGAGAAGTGTGCTGCCGGGAGATCATGTTGGTTGCCATTGGATCAATCATCCCAGCTCAGCTCTTCCATAAATTTGTCACCCAGGCTGGCGGCAAACTCTGCCAGCAGTCGTCCGGTGCGCTCGATATCCTTCATGACGACCATTTCAACCGCGGTGTGCATATAACGCAGCGGGATGCTCACCACCATGGTCGGGATGCCCTCCGCGGCAACCTGCAGCGCGAAAGCATCGGTGCCGGAATGCCTGGGCATCACCTCGGTCGCGTAAGCGATCTCCAGGCGGTCTGCCAGTACCGTGAATGCTTTATATACACCGCTGTGGATATTTGGTCCCCAGCCAAGGACAGGTCCCTTTCCCAGGGGGAAGCTCTTATGGCTTGGGCTGCCCGGGCTGGAGCCAAAGGTCACGTCGATAGCGACTGCCAGGGTGGGTCGCAGCTGGTATGCGGAGGTGTAGGCGCCGGCGAAGGTTTCCTCTTCCTGGGTTGTTGCGACTGCCCAGAGGTCCCAACGGATCGGGCGCTGGCGCAGTTCCGCCAGACAGTGGGTGATCGCCGCTACCGAGGCGCGGTTGTCCAGGGAATGTCCTGCCAGCACATCGCCGTTAATTTCTATAGGTGGCTGGGCGAATGAGATCAAATCGCCTACCCGGACCTGGCGCTGCACCTCCCGGGCGCTCAACCCGGGATCGACCAGCAGGTTGTCCAGCTCGACCGGTCCGGAGCGGTTGTCCGGCGGCAGCAGGTGTGCGGGCGGTTGGATCACCAACCCGGGCAGATCTTTCCGACCGTGGATGGTGACGACCTGTCCCGGCAGCACGCGCGGGTCGAGCCCGCCGATCTCGGTGACGCGCAGGAATTCGTCGACGATACCGGTCACGATCAATCCGATCGCATCCATATGTGCCGCCAGGAGCAGGCTGGGACGCGGATCCTCCCCCTGGCCGCGTTTGAACGCCTGCAGGCTGCCGACCCGGCTCACGGTCAGCTCATCGCAGAGCGGCTGCCAGGCGGTTTCGATCAGCTGCCGCACGGGACTCTCGTAGCCAGAGAGACCGGAAGTCGAGATCATGTTTTTCAAGAAGGGTTTCAATTCTGTCATCGGTAATTACTTTTTTGCTCTGTTGGAGTACCGGTTGTGATCCAAATAATTTATGGTGTAACCGAGGGCAGCGGTTGGACGGTGTCGCTCGGCGTAGCTGTGATCGTCAGCGTGATGGTCGCAGTGGGCGTGCTGCTCGGTGTAGGTGTTACAGTTGGTGTGTGGGTGCTGGTTGCAGGCACGGGTGTTGATGTATCGGGCGGCGGCGGGGTCGGCGTTTGCGTAGCAGTGGAGGTGGGCAGCAGGGTGTTCGTCATCGTCGGGGACGGGCTGGGGGTGGCCGACTGGGTAGGCGTGGAGGATTGTGTCGGCGTGAGAGAAGGTGTTCCGGGGGGCAGCGTGACCGTCGCCGAAGGCGTTAGCGAAGCGGTCATCGTGGGAGTGGCGGTTGCTGTGGGGGTCAACGTATTTGTGGACGTGGGTGTGAAAGTCGGCAGTGGTCTGTTCTCCGGTGCTTGCCATGCAGCGAACAATCCGACGCAGTAGCATGGAATTGTCGCCAGGGTGATTGCGATCAAAGCGATGCGTACTCGTCTGCGAGTATAAGGGTCGCTCAGCATGAAATAATCTCTAGTTGCACACCGGCGCGCTGGGATTTTGCCAACCCATCCTGCCCGAACCTGGTGCGCATGGGTGCTGCGTCACGATAACTGCTGCGTGGACAACCGGATGATAACACCAGCCTGCCACCCTGACAAGTAATCCTTATGATAGAGTGTCATTCCGAACCCATGCGATCTTTGATAAGAATCAGTTCTGTCTCTGCGAGGAGCGTCGTTTGCGACGAAGCAGTCCAACTCAGGCAACGAGATTGCTTCTCCGGCATAGAACGCCGGAATCGTAATGACGTTGTCAGTTTGTCTAGGTACCTCGGAAAAATTGTGTGGACAATGCAGGGCTTCCAAATTTTACGTGTGCTAACCATCGGCAGAGCATAAATATTCATTTGGAATTCCTGGGCCATTTAGCGGAGAATATGATACAAATGAATTCATGCAATGGGTATATCTATCTCCCCATCTGGACGATGTAGCGCTATCGTGCGGAGGCCTGCTCTGGGAGCAAGCGCAGGTAGGGGATATCACCGCGGTCTGGACAATCTGCGCCGGAGAGCCGCCCGCCGGACCGCTCTCAAGGTTTGCGGGTGAGCTCCACCGGCGCTGGGAGGTAGGTCGGGAGGCGATAGAAGCGCGGCGCGAAGAGGACCGGGTCTCTTGTGCCGCCCTGGGTGCCGGGTATCAGCACCTGCCTATGCCGGATTGCATCTACCGCCGCTCACCCACAACGGGAGATGCCTTATACGCGTCCGAGAGTGCTATTTTTAGCCCGCTGCACCCGGAAGAGACCGATTTGTCAGACAGCCTGGCGGGCATGTTGGCACAGAAATTGCACAATATGGCAACACAGCCCCGATTAATATGTCCTATGGGTTTGGGTGGTCATGTCGACCACCGTCTGACACGCACAGCCGCAGAGCGGCTGGGTACTCCTCTCTGGTACTACATCGATTATCCATATGTCCTTGATCACTATGCCGCTATTGCTACATATCTTCCCGAGGGTTGGGTGCCTGTTATCTACCCGCTGTCCGCAGCTGGATTGCGGGCATGGGAGGAAGCGGTCGCTGCACACCACTCCCAGATCAGCACATTTTGGCCGGACGAGCCGGCTATGCGGTCGGCCATACGGGATTATGCCCGCCAGAATGGTGGCCTCCGTTTGTGGAGACCTGCCCGGCAGGAAGAGTGACTCAAGGATCGCTTCTGTCAGATCTGTCAGTTTGCGAACGCCCGTGCCTGTCTTGCGCCGGGGAAAAAAATGTGCTACAATGCCACCGCGGCGATGTGAGAGCACTGCTTTCAGGCACGCCGCATATCATTTAGAATAGGTAAGAATTAAACTTGAATCGCTCCTCCTGGAGTGGTTCATTTATCTATCGGACAGGATGTTGATATGCCTCCTTCATTCCTAACACTAGAAGGATATCAAAAATTACAAGAGGAACTGGATTACCTGCGCACGACCAAGCGCCAGGAAGTTGCCAACCGCCTGCATGAAGCCATGGAAGGCGGTGAGCTCATCGAAGATGCTGAATACGAAGCCGCCAAAAATGAGCAGGCGTTTGTTGAGGGGCGCATCCAGGAGCTAGAGATCCTGCTTGCCAATGCCCGCGTCATCGAAGAGACGGGTGTCAGGGAAGTCATCCAGGTGGGCGCCAAAGTGACCCTGCAGGAAGACGGCAATGAGCCGGAAAAGTATACTATTGTTGGACCGGCGGAGGCAAACCCGCGCAATGGGCGCATCTCGAATGAGTCCCCGCTCGGGCGCGCCTTGATGGATAAACGCGCCGGTGAATCCGTGCGCGTCGATGCGCCTGGGGGTTCTTTCACTGTCCAGATTTTGAAGGTAGAATAATTTTGGGGCAGGTCTGAAAGCCCCGCGCATGTCTGACTTGCGCGGGGCTTTTGGTTAATCAGGGAGTTGAAGAGACATGTCACAATACTCGAACCTGGAACAGGTCCGCCTGGATAAAGTCGAGCGCCTGCGAGAGCAGGGGATCGAACCATACCCCACCCAGGCTGAACGTACGCACACCAGCCTGGAAGCCATTGCTGCCTTCAAAGCAGCGGAAGCCGCCGGGGAGCCAGAGTCTGTCACTGCTACCCTGGTAGGGCGGCTGCGTTCCATGCGCCCGATGGGCAAGATCACCTTTGCCCATGTCGAGGACGGTCATGGGCGCATCCAGCTCTTCCTGCGCGCCGACGATTTCGGCAAGGAGAATCTGGAGGCATTCAACCGGGAATTCGACCTGGGAGATTTTGTCCAGGCCGGCGGCGAGATGTTTCGCACCCGCACCGGCGAAGTCACCCTGCGCGTCAGAGAGCTGCACATGCTGGCAAAGGCGATCACCCCCTTGCCGGCCGCTAAAGACGAAGTGGTCAATGGTGAAGTCGTGCGCCACCAGACGCTCTCCGATCCCGAAGCGCGCTACCGCCAGCGCTACGCCGATCTGGCGATCAACCCGGAAGTGCGCCACATCTTCCGTACCCGCACGGCGATCGTGCGCGCCCTGCAGGAGTTCCTCGACTCAGCATGGTTTCCTGGAGGTCGAGACGCCCATCCTGCAGCCGCTGTACGGCGGCGCAGCCGCGCGCCCCTTTACCACCCACCACAACCAGCTCAAGCAAGACCTCTTCCTGCGCATCTCCTTCGAGCTGTACCTGAAACGGCTGTTGGTGGGCGGCCTTGAGCGGGTCTACGAGATCGGGCGCGATTTCCGCAACGAGGGCGTCGACCGCACGCACAACCCGGAGTTTACCCAGCTCGAGTTCTATATGGCTTATGCCGATTACTTGCAGGTGATGGAGCTGACCGAGGAGATGCTGGCGCATGTGGCAGACCGGGTGCTTGGGGGCCGCACTTTCAATTACCAGGGCACGCAGATCATCCTGCAGCCGCCCTGGCAGCGTATCGAGCTGGGCGAAGCCATTCAGGAGTTCTCCGGCATCGACATCGACCGGCAGCTGACCGCGGAGTCGCTCTCCAAAGCCATGCGCGCCGCCGGTATGCAGCCCGACCCCAAGGCCACGCGCGGCAAGCTGGTCGACAGCCTGTTGAGCGATACTGTCGAGCCGAAGCTGCTCCAGCCGACCTTCATCTACAACTACCCTCGTGATATCTCGCCGCTGGCAAAGAGCCGCCCCGGGAACCCGCAGATGGTCGAGCGCTTCGAGGGCTTCATCGCCGGCATGGAGCTGTGCAACGCCTTCACCGAGCTGAACGACCCGCTCGACCAGGAAGCGCGCTTCCTGGAGATGGGGCGCGATTACGAGGTCGAGGACGAAGAGCGCCATCCGGTGGACGAGGACTACCTGCGCGCCATGCGCTACGGCATGCCGCCCAACGGCGGTTTCGGCATGGGCGTCGACCGCCTGACCATGCTGCTCACCGACACACCCAACATCCGCGAAGTGATCCTCTTCCCGCACCTGCGCGAGCGGGTGGAATAAATCGCAGCCAAGCGAACGAAATTAAAAATCAAATTGCGCTAGTTAAGCTGTCTAAATCTCAATGTCAGAAGCTCCTCCAATATCCATAGTTAACGTCGGCTACCGCTCGACCAATTACTGGGTCGTCAGCGCCGGTACTTCTCGCTTGCTGGTCGACATCGGTTGGCCGGGCAGCCTCGGCGTGATGAAGGCCAACTTGAAGCGAATGGGAGTGCCCCTCGATGAGCTCCGCTACGCCCTCGCCACCCATTACCATATCGACCACGCCGGATTGGCTGAGGAGATGAAACATGAGGGGGTGCCCCTGCTGGTTATTGATGTGCAGGTAGCGGCGATCCCTGTGATGAAGACCTGGATAAAGCCAATGGACAACTACGTGGACATAACTCTGGACGGGAATGTCATGATCTCATTCAAAGAAAGCCGGGACCTGCTGGCTCAGATCGGTATCTCCGGCGAAATCCTGCACACGCCCGGTCACTCGGACCACTGTGTCTCCCTCCTTCTTGACGATGGGTCCGTGTTCACAGGTGACCTGCCCCCAGAAGCCTATTCCTGGGAAAACCGCGTGGCTTTGCAGAGCTGGCATCTGCTGAGGGAAAAGGGAGCCAACTTAGTGTATCCAGCACATGGTCCAATCAGACCGGTTGGCCCCGCCCCCGTATAAGGAGTAAAGCATGGCATCATTTCCCGAGAGCATGGATGAGTACAGGAAGCAGATTGAGAAGGGAGCCGTTCAGCAGGCGTACCGGGGACTGATGGAATATGTGATGGGCTTGCGGACTCATTTCGATAACAAATACCCCGATCATTTTGTCTCGGGAAGCATCTATCAGGGCTATATGGATATGACCTATTTCTCCTTCTATCCAGGCTCATTTAAAGATCGTAAACTTAAAGCTGCGATCGTTTTCGTTTATGATAGGTTCAGGTTCGAAGTCTGGCTGGCAGGCTTCAACAGACAGGTCCAATCCAGATACTGGAAGCTGTTCAAAGAGATCGGTTGGGATCAATACCACATCGTGCCGACGACGAAAGGCGTTGATTCAATCGTGGAGCACATTTTAGCTGAGGATCCTGACTTCAGTGATTTAGATGCTTTAACCAACCAAATCGAGAGCGGCACCCTGAAATTTATCGCCGATATCGAGAGCTTCCTTTCACAGCACGAAAGCTGACACCTGCGCTTGACATCTCGCCGCCCTCGGGTATAATGCCTGCAATTCAGTCCGCAACGACCAGCGCGGAGACAAGTAGCTCCACAACCGCAAGCAGGTGACTGCACCAGAGAGCTGCCGGGCGGTGCAAGGCAGCCGGGATCTGGAGCCAAATCCCCTCCGTCAGACAACAGTCTGGTTGACCCCGTAGGGGCTGGGAGAGAGCGTATCTCTTCGAAGCCGTAAGGGGACCGGGTTCGCCCGTTAGCGCGTACCAGAGGCCGTCTGCCAATCACTACTTCGGCGCACGGCAAATGCAGGTGGCACCACGAGCGCCTCCCTCGTCCTGCGCGGACCAGGGGGCGTTTATTATTTAGGGCGGATGGCAGTTCTCGCTGACGGCTGACCGCCGACCGCTTCAAATGGAGGTGCAACCATGATCGATCTCAACCTTATTCGCGAAAAACCGGACCTCGTCCGCCGGGCGCTGACCGACCGGCAGATGGAGACCTCGCCGGTGGAGCATGTGCTCGAGCTGGATGAGCAGCGCCGTTCCTTGATCCAGGAAGTGGAGACGCTCAAAGCCGAGCGCAATGTGGTTTCCAAGGCGATCGGCGGGATGCAGGACGCCGCCGTCCGCCAGGAGAAGATCGACGCCATGCGCGGGGTCGGCGACCGCATTTCAGCCCTGGATGAGGAGCTGCGCCAGGTGCAGGTACAGTTGGACGAGGTGATGTCGAACATCCCCAACCTGCCGGACGCGCGCACGCCGCTGGGTGTGGACGAGAGCGAGAATGTGGTCATCAAGACGGTGGGCGAGATCCCCGAGCTGGACTTCCAGCCGCTGCCGCACTGGGACCTGGGGCCGGAGCTGGGCATCATCGATTTCGAGCAGGGGGTCAAGATCACGGGCTCGCGCTTCTATGTACTCAGCGGGGCGGGCGCCCGATTGCAGCGCGCCCTGATCGCCTTCATGCTCGACCTGCACACACGCCAGGGCTACACTGAGAAATACCCACCCTTCATGGTCAAGAGCGATACGCTCTTCGCCTCCGGTCAGCTCCCCAAGTTCAGCGACAACCTGTACAAGGATCACGAAGAAGACCTGTGGATGGTCCCGACCGCCGAGGTGCCCCTGACTGGGCTGCACATGGACGATATCCTGGACGAGGCCAGCCTGCCGCGCTACTACACGGCTTATACGCCCTGCTTCCGGCGTGAGAAGATCAGCGCCGGCAGGGACGTGCGCGGCATCAAGCGCGGCCACCAGTTCGATAAAGTCGAGATGTATATCTTCTGCAAGCCCGAGGATTCCCCCGCTGCATTCGAGAAGATGATCGCCGACGCCGAGCAGACCTGCGCCGAGCTGGGTTTCACCTACCGCGTGCTGCAGCTTTGCACCGGCGATTTGGGCTTCGGCTCGGCGATCACCTACGACATCGAGGTGTGGGCGCCCGGCTGCGGTGAGTGGCTGGAGGTCTCGTCGATCTCCAACGTCACCGATTTCCAGGCCCGGCGTGCCAACGCCAAGTATCGCCCGGAGGACGGCGGCCGCGCTCGTCTGATGCACACCCTGAACGGCTCCGGTCTGGGCATGCCGCGCACGCTGATCGCCGTGCTGGAGAACTACCAGCAGCCGGATGGATCGGTGGTGGTGCCGGAAGTGCTGCGACCCTGGATGGGCGGTATCGAGGTGATCAAGTGATCGACCTCAGTTCGGGATAAGATAAGATTGTGGGTGTACAGGGCGGCTTCGACGCTCTGTACACCCAAATCACCCGAAGAGTACTTATGCCTGCCTGGCTGGATATTTCAATTTTCGCTGTAGTGCAGATATTGATGCTGATCGGGCTGTTCGGCTCGATCGTGCCCTTCTTCCCCGGTCCCTTCATCATGTGGCTGGCGGGTCTGGGCTACGGCGTGGGAAACGGTTTCAACACCGCCGGCATCGTGCTGTTCGTCATGATGACCCTGCTGATGATATTCGCCGGGGTGGTGGACAACCTGTTCATGGGCGCCGGGGCGCGCAAGGGTGGGGCTTCCTGGATCACCATCCTGGTCGCATTGATCGCAGGCGTGGCCGGGACGCTGCTGATGCCTCCCTTTGGAGGGATCATCGCCGCGCCGCTGGCGGTGCTGCTGCTGGAATACGTACGCCTGCGCGACCTGCGCAAAGCCTGGCTGGCGCTGCGCGGCATGACTGCCGGGTGGGGGCTATCGTTCATCGCCCGCTTTTCTATCGGCGTGGTGATTATGGTTTTATGGTGGCTGTGGGTATGGCTGCGCTGACAAGGGAGATTAGGGGTGAGGGGGAGTCCGCAACTGGCACTCCGCACTACGCAGCTGATACTGGAATACTTGACATCGAATCCTTTGACACGCTGTCATGGCTTGAAGAAGACCATCCCGACCCCCATTCGCTCCAATCCCTCGTTTGCCCAATATTCCAATAGCGTGGAGTCCGAGTTCAGTGCTTCGAAGAGCGCCGGGATGCTGCGCTGGTCGCCGATCTGCGCCAGTGCGCGGGCGGCCTCGAGGCGGGGCTTGCCGTTATCCTGCCCCAGCACTTCCAGCAAGGCGGGCACTGCCATCTCTCCGGCAGCGACCAGGGCGTTGCCTGCTAGGCGGGCGACCAGCGAGTCGCCGTCTGCCAGAGCGGCAGCCAGCGCGGGGATGGCACGCTTGTCAGGCTGCTCTTGCAGGCCGCGCGCTGCGCAGCCGCGCACTGCCGCTTCAGTGTCTTGGAGCGCCTGGACCAGCAGGCTTACAGAGCGCCCATCCTTTATCTCGGCCAGGGCGCGCACCGCCCACCAACGCCGCTCCGGGTCGGGATCGCTGAGCAGCGGCTCGAGTGCCACTAGCCCGGCCAACCCTTGGGCAGCCATACCCATGGCGGCTGCCTCGGCTGCCAGATCGTCCCCGCTGACCAGCGCCTCGCTCAGTGTATTTAATTGCGTTGATAACTCTTCCATGGGCAACAGTAAACGATCGGATTAAATATCCCAACGACCAAACAAAGCGTCCGGGACGCTTTTCCGGTTACTGTTCTCGCTTCTCTACTCTCTGCTCTCGAATCAACTAACCAGGCGGCGGAACCGGCAGGTCCTCTTTAGCGGTATTGATCCACAGATCCCCTTCGTCGATCAGCATCACCGGGATGTCTTCCTTGATCGGGTATTTACGCCCGCAGTCCTGGCAGATCAGCCAGGATTTTTGTAGTACTCCAGAAGACCGGTTTTCTCGCGCACGCAATTGGGGCAGCGCAGGATTTCCAGCAAATCTTGACTGACCATATTCCTCTCCTCAAGTTTCGGATTAGCGGCAGGCCACCCGCCAGGCATCCAGCTCCAGCTTTTTCTTCAGCCAGTCGAAATCCAGGGCGTTGGCACGGGAGCAGAACGCATCTGGCTCCAGCTCGTACTCGACCCCGAAGACGCTCTTGCCTGCCTGGACGAATGGCAGCAGCTGCTCGCACTCATTATACTGGAAACATTGTTCATTTAACGCCCAGTCAAAATCGTCAACCAGGTCTATCACCTGGTCGATGTCATTCTTAAGGCCAATAGACAGCCCTCGAGCATGTGCTTGTACTGCCAGCCACAAATTGAAGCTGAGCTGGTTCTGGTAGCTCAGGGGGAAGCCGGTATTATTGAGATAACCGTCGACGTTGTCCGATTCAACGCCATCGCATTGCTTTTCGACTGCCAGGTCCAGCCGGGCGATCATTACATCTGCCAGCAGGTCAATCTGGCGGATATCCAGCCATCGCTCGCCGGGCCAGCCTTCCAGTGGTTCGCCCAGCGTGCTCTCGGCAAAATCACCCGCATCCGGACGCCAGTCCTCCCAGCTGCCCGCGCTGAAATAGCAGATCACGATGCGCTCATCTTCATGGAGCTGGTCGATGATCTGTTGGGGTGCGTCGAACAGGTCGATGTCGTACATCGTCACGTCGAAGGAGGTGTCGATCGGTCCGCTGAGCTGCCACTGCCAGCTTGTCCCTGGGGAGGGGTGCCACCAGGGTCCCGGTGTGGCTGCGGCTGCAGAATAGTTATTGGCGATTTGGGGCAGGCTGATCGGTTTGTTTTCCAGCGTGCTGCCGGATGCATCTGGATCTATCGCTGTGCTGGGGGTGTAGCGAGGCTGCTCTTTGGCGCTGGCACAGCCAGACAGGTACAGCGCTGCTGCGATTATGCAGGGAAACAATCTTCTGAACCACTTCCCGGCACGAGCCCAGCGCATCAGTTGTCGTTGTCCTTATCCTTGGGGAGCTTTGTGCCCGGGCCTACCTCGTACACGGCCCGCCAGGGCAGGTAGTGGGTGGAATATTGATCTTCCAGATATACCTGACCATCCTTGTATACAGTGCGGAAGATGGTCACGTCTGCCCCGGACGCTTCCCAGTCCACCTGGCGTATCTCACCTTTGCCCAGCTCGGGGTTCTCCTGGTACAGCGGTTCGGGAGGATCCTCGACATTTTGTAGGCCGGTGGTCTCCCAATCGACCGTGCGCCCTTCGGAGGTCGAGTAGAACTTCCAGGTCAGCGTGCGCGCCGCAGCATTGACGTATGTCTCCATGAGCAGCCAGTTGGGCGTGTCGTTGGTGAACTTGAAATCCACCACCGGCACGAAGACTGTTGCGTCCAGCCCGGCCAGCGAGGCGTCGTGACCGCCCGCGGCGTTCTGCTCGTAGTAGCCGACCCGGTAGGCGTGCGGGTGGCGCTCCAGGATCGGGTAGCCGCCCAGGAATGCCGTCCGGAACAGTGTGGTACTGACCTGGCACACCCCGCCGCCCACCCCCTTGATGGTGCGGTTGCCGAAGATGATCAGCGCTTCGGCATAGCCGTTATCCAGGCTGACATCGCCCAACGCGTCACCCATCGAGAAGGTTGCCCCCGGGGGGATCAGCAACCCGTGGAAGCTTGCCGAAGCTGTCTCGATATTCTGGATGCGTCCCGCGCTGGATCCGTAGAAATATGACCGGTGCTGGCTGACCAGCTCCCGGATGCCGAGTTGCTCTGCAGTGGCTTTGTCGCTCACCTCTGGCTCGGTGTAGTCGAAGACCAGATCGGCGCGGTGCTCGCCCTGAACGAGCGCTTCGTTCACCGTCTGCAGGGTGTCCTCGACGTTGAGCGCCCTGCCGGTCACCGAAGGCTGGATCGCCTCCAGCTGGCGGGTCTCATCGTTGAAGATGAAGCGAGCGCTGGCAGGCTGGCGGGCCAGGTTGTCGGCGATACCCTTCAGGAAGGCGCCCATGCTGGTGCTGTCCAGCCCGACCTGGTAGCGCGCACCGGCCTCACTCTCCACGCGTTCGATAGTCAGCATCTCTGCCAGGCTCTCCTGGTCGAATGTCCATGAGGCGGTCTCGCCTTCCTGGGCGTCCGGGGAGGTCAGCTCGAGCGGTGCGCTCAGGATGCGTTTGGCAATCTGTGCCTGCTCGCTGGCGTCCAGGATCGCCGGAGGAAGCTCTTCGATCACCACGGTCAGCATACCATCCGTCAGGCTGTGGAGCTGGCTTTCCAGAGGGGCCAGGGTTGCCTGGCGGTCTATCCGGCGTCCAATCTGCCCGGGCAGCACGGTTACCTCGGTGCCGGTCACGTTGATCGAGGCTTCGACCGTTGGCAGCTCCACCTGCCGGGCGATAACGTCCAGGTACTCCTGGGCTACCCGCTCGTCATATACCAGGTAGGGCGGCAGGTTCACACCCGAGAACCAGGCTTTGAACTGCCCGCCGAAGCGCCCAACCAGGCCGCCCTGCCTGCCGATCTGGTAGGCGGTGGCAGCGCTGGTCTGCGCGTCGATATATAGCCCCAGCGCGCCCGGATTGGTGACCCACACTTGTTCGCCCTCCTGGAAGACGATCTTGCCCTCCTGCGGGTAGGTGAGCTGCCGGGCAAGCAGCGCCTGCGCTTCCTGGGGGCGCAGACCGCTGAGGTCGGCTCCGGCAACCGAGATCCCGGGGTAGATCTGCCCGGCGTAATACAGGTTGAAGCCGGTCACCAGCCCGACCAGCAGGATGGCGAACAGCGCCAGCCCACCGGCCAGCGCCAGGGCTGCCTGGGTCAGGACCTGTGCTGAGGGCAAGTGTATGGGACGTCGTGTTTCGGTGTGAGTACTCATAGATGAAGATAATCCGGTTTGCGATTGCACGCCAACGCGAGCAGTGCGCGGTCGCCGTCTCAATTTTACCAAAGCAGCCCGCCAGGAGGGTTAATCGTAGATTAGACGATTCTGGCATGGTTCGGGTTCCAGATTGGACGATAAGTGGCTGTATAACGTTGTGCTTGTAGAGACGCAGCATGCTGCTCTGCAACGCTTGCGTCTCTATCGATGTCGAATTCGCCCAGGATCAGCTATAATCTGACCAGCAGGGTATTGATTATCCTCAGGATTCCAAATCAAGCGGATCAGACAACCAAAGGAGGCTGCCATGACTGTGTCTGGTATCACCGGCTCTGCCCTCAGGCTGTGGCTGGAGGGCGAGCATAAACCGCTGCTGGACGAGACTTTGATCGACCTGGAGGTCGAAGAAGCACTGGATGCCCCAGCCCGCTGCCGGGCGCGCTTCGTCAATATCGGCACTGGGTCGGGTGGGCGTACGATATTCCTGTACTGCAACCGGGAAAGTCTCGATTTCGGCAAAGATTTCCGGGTCGAGGTATTCGATGGGCACGCCAGGGCCAACATCTTCGAAGGTGCCATCAGCGCCCTGGAGACCGCTTACCCGAAAGAATCTCCGCCTGAGTTCGCGATCCTGGCTGAGGACGCTTTGTATGGCATGCGCCTGCCGCACCGCACCCGCTTGTTCCAACATCTCAGCATACCGGATGTTGTCGAGGCCATCGCCAACGAGCATGGCTTGCAGTTCCAGATGAATCTTACTGCCAGCTACGAGCCTTTTGCCGTCCTGGCTCAATTCGAGCAGAGCGACCTTTCGTTCGCCTACGATTGCGCACGCCACGCGGGCATCGACCTGTGGGTCCGGGGGGGTGTGCTTGAGATGAGCGACGCTCGTTCGGATGGCAGCGTCATCCGCTTGAAGTGGGGGGAGAAATTGACCGATTTTCAAGCTCGCGCCGATCTTGCAGAACAGGTATCCGAAGTGACCGCCAGCGGCTGGGATGTGCGGTCCAAGCGTGAGTTCAGCCAAACAGCAGACCAGGTGGTCTTGCGGGACGAGCTGGATGGACACCGCAGCGGCAGTGAGTACCTGCGGGAAGCCTTCGGCGAGCGCCGCGAACATTTGCCTGCTTCACTCCCCTCCACGAACGCCGAGGCTCGAGCGCTGGCAGATGCTGCCTTCCGCCGCCGGGCGCGGCAGTTCGTCAGCGGTGTGGCGCTGGCGCAGGGCGACCCCGAACTTCGGTTGGGTAGACGCGTCGATTTGGATGGGCTGGGGAACCTGTTCTCCGGTACGTACTATATCGAAAAAGTGCGCCACCTGTACGACCGTACATCTGGCTACCGATGCGAGCTGTACCTCTCGCGACCCGGTCTGGAGCCATCCAGGGTGGCAAAGAAGAATCTGCCGCAGAAGGGAAAGGTTCAGCGGCGTCCATCGAAAGCTGCCCTAACAGCTAAAAAACCCACCGGGCGGAAGCCGTAAATTACAGACCTTTACTTGCTTTTAAGGAGTATGAGATGCCAGTTATCATCAATGAAATCGAAGTAGAAGTCGAACCCCCGCAGCTGGATGGCACAGTCACTTCCCAGGCCTACAGTCTGCGCTCTCTGCTGGCAGCAGAGCAGAATCATAGGCTGGCTGCCCCGCCACCCGCTGCGCCCCGCTATGGAGTCTACCCGGCAGTGGTGCAGGATATCGTTGACCCAGACCAGCAGGGACGTGTGGAGATCGCCCTGCCCTGGGCGCTGGATGCAGACGGCGAACCTTATCGAGCCTGGGCGCGCCTGGCGACTCTGGCTGCCGGGAACGAGCGCGGCTCCTGGTTCATCCCTGAGGTAGACGATGAGGTGCTGGTGACCTTCGAAGGCGGCGATCCGGGCAAGCCTTACGTGATCGGCGCGCTGTGGAACGGTGTGGACGCGCCTCCCACCAGCATGGATGGCAATGGTGAGAATAATCTAAAAATGCTCCGCACCCGCAGCGGCTTGCAGATCACCCTGGATGATACCTCGGGGGACGAGCGCCTGGAGCTGTCCACACCAGGCGGGCAGGTGCTGTTGCTGGCAAACTCGTCGGACAGCGTCGAGATCACCGGCGGCGATTCGAAGATCACCATCAAGAATGGCCAGATCGAGATCGAGACCAGCGGCAAGCTGGTGGTGAGTGCCAGCACGATCGAGGTAACCGCTAGCATGCTGACTGTGAACTCGGCGATGGCGAAGTTCAGCGGCGTGGTACAGGCAGACACCCTGATCGCTAACTCGGTGGTAAGCGCCAGCTATACGCCTGGCGCCGGCAATATCTGGTAGATGGTTGAGCTGACCACCGAGCAGGCCCAGCTCCTGGAGCACCTGCAGGACCAGCGCTATGTCTCCGTACTGGGCAGTGCGGGCTGCGGGAAGACCACCCTGGCGGTGACCTTCGCAGCCCGGTTGGCAGGGTCGGGCGCTCGGGTATTGCTGCTCTGCCGCAGCCCGTTCCTGGCGGAAGAGCTCTCCCGGCGCCTGCAGGTGAGCGGGGTGGATGTCCACGCCTTCCCCACTTTCGTCAGGTCCCTGCTGTTAAGCGACAGCTCGCCGGACGTATTCGTGCCGCGGGCGCCTACCAGCTGGCAGGTGCCCTGGACGCAGTTCGATACCCCCACGCAGACCGATCTCAACCGGGCGCTGGACATCCTCCTCCGAACGGAGCGTCTTTACGAGGCGGTCATCATCGATGAGGGACAGGATTTCGAGAGTGGCTGGCTCGAGGTGGCCGAGGCTTGCCTGGATGGCAGCCAGACATCACACTTTGTGATCACCTTCGACGACCACCCCCATCTGGCACCTTACAGCCCGCAGCGCGTCTATGCCGACCTGCAGGCGCCGGTTGTGTTATCGCGCAACCTACGCAGCGGAGGCCAGATCGACAGTTTGCTGCGCAGGCTGCACCCTGGATATTCTCCACCAGGTCAAGCGGCCACGCCGGACGGCACGGTCAGGGAATGGATCTACAGCGATGACGCAAGCTTGCTCGACAGCCTGCACCAGGCGCTGCTGGCTGCCGAAGAGCGTATCCCCTTGCTGGAGGGTGTGGTGGTGCTGACGGCTGAAAGCGTCCCTGCCCGGCTGAGCAAGTTCTCCGGTCTGGTGGTCGACTCGCCGCGCCTGCGCGCCTCGCCAACATCAGGACGATTGAACTGGCAAACAGCCGTGCTGCGCTACCTGCAGGGCTACGGGCTGCTGGAGAGCGCCTTGAGCGACCAGCCTTCACCCACAATGCAGGACATCCAACAGGTCGCCCAATTCAGCCGCGCGTATTCGGCTGCCCACCGGCGCGCGCTCACACGCCAGCCGGGCTACCTGGCGAAATATAGCCTGGCATGGCATATAGATTCCTTTGGCGCGCTGCGCCTGCGCTACGATCAGGCGCATGACCTGGAAGTCCCGCCAGCGGACGTGCTCAGGTACTTCAGCAATCCCGATTGGGCGGAAAGCCTCCCACCTGCCCACCGGCGCTACCGGCTGACGGTCGATGACGATTGGGCGGATCACCCGGATTCCCAGCGCCTGCTGCTGGCGGACCTGCCCAGGTTCAAAGGGCTGGAAGCCGAGGGCATTGTCCTTGTCCTGTACAACTATTTCGCCAGCAATGATGATGAACTGATCGCTATGCTATACCTGGCCTGCTCGCGTGCCCGGCGCCTGCTGCACATCGTAACACCCTTCAGCGTTCTGTAAGCAGCATCCGGGCATCGCCCAGCCATCACCCGATCAGAATAACAGGAGGCTATCCATGCCAACCGACCCCCGCAGCCACGGGCTCAGCACCCTGGTCAACCATCTCGACCTGGAGGGCACCTCGCCGCCTTCGCACCTGCAGCCGATCTACCAGACCTCGGTATTCAGCTTTCCGGACGTGCAGACCGGCCGGGAGATCATCTCGGGAGAGCAGACGGGCTATTACTACACCCGCCTGGCAAACCCGAACCTGACGCAGTTTGCCCGTAAGATCGCTCTGCTGGAAGGTCTGGACCTGCTGCGCGCCCAACCGGATACCGACCTCGATGAGATCGTCCTCGGGCGCCTCTTCGCCTCCGGTATGGCAGCCATCTCGGCAGTGCTCACCGCGCGCCTGCGTCATGGGGACACGCTGCTGGTGCAGGAAAACTTGTACGGCAACACCTACAGCCTGCTGGTTGATATCGCTCCCCGGCTGGGATGGAATGTGGTCTGGGTAGAGGACACCTCCCCCGAGGGCTGGGAGTCGGCTTTCCTGGCGCACCCAGGGGCTGCCCTTGCATATGCCGAGAGCCCGGCCAACCCCACCATGTGGGTGGTGGACCTGGGGATGGTGGCAGAGCTCGCCCACCAGCACGGCGCCTGGCTAGTGGTGGATAACACCTTCGCCACCCCTTACTGCCAGCGTCCGCTGAGCCTGGGCGCGGACGTTGTCGTGCATTCCACCACCAAGTACCTCTCCGGTCATGGGGCTATCATCGGTGGGGCGGTCGCCAGCCCGCACGTTGATTTCGTGAGCGGCGAGCTGCAGCAGGTCTTGAAGCTGGTGGGCGGCGTGATGGGCCCATTCGACGCCTGGCTGGGCGACCTGGGTCTGCGCACTTTCGAGCTGCGTATGCAGCGCCACTGCGATAACGCCCTGCAGGTCGCCCGCTTCCTGGAAAATCACCCCAAAGTGGCCGCGGTGCACTACCCGGGTCTGGAGAGACACCCGGGTCATGCCATCGCCCGCCGCCAGATGCACGCATACGGCGGGATGATGTCCTTCGAGCTAAAAGGAGGCTACCTGGCGGGTGAGACCCTGCTGGAGCGGGTGCGCGTGGCGATCCTGGCAGTCAGCTTGGGCAATGTCGATACCCTGATCCAGCACCCCGCCAGCATGACCCATTTCGATGTGCCGCGTGAAGAGCGGCTGAAGATCGGCCTTAGCGATGGGCTGGTGCGGCTGTCGGTGGGTATCGAGAATGTGGAGGATCTGATCGAGGATTTGGAACAGGGGTTGGGTTAATTACCTCGACCACAGACCGCGGACGGAAGACAGTGATCAGAGGGTATATGGTATTATTACCAATAATATTGGTTATATAACCAATATTATTGGTAATTATACTTGGATAGTTGGTGTATAACAGGACGATGGGAGCCGATATTATGTTAGCGCCATTGTTAAGTTCCGAGAACAAAGAACGGGTGCTGGTTTTCCTATATGCTCGTGAACAGGGCTATGCCACGGAGATAGCTCGATTTTTTGACACGGACCTGTACGGCATCCAGAATCAGTTAGATAAGCTTGAAGCTGGGGGTATCCTGGTAAGTCGAAAAGTGGGCAGAACCCGAGTATATACTTTCAATCCCAGGTATGCCTTCATTGACGAGTTAAAAGCTTTGTTGGATAGAGCACTGGCTTTCTATCCTGGCGACTTAAGAGAGAATCTTACGATGAATCATCGCCGCCCTAAAATGAGAGGTAAGCCTTGATGAAGCCGATATCGAAGATGTCTCGTGCTGAACTGGCTGCATACATTCAATCTCATCTGCGAGAGAAAGGCATTGAATCAGTACTTACAGGGGGCAGCGCAGTATCCAAAATTGACACGTTGTAGAACGAAACGGGTACGCTACGGATTATCTCTCCTGCAGATTGTGTCAAGGATCGGTTGGCTGCATATTATCATTGGGGTGATCGACAGTCGCTGACACAGGCGACATTGGTATTGCAGGAGAATCGCATTGACTTATCCGACGTAGCAGCGTGGTCTCACGGTGAGGGTATGCTGACCGAATTCGAAAAAATCGAGTCGTTGCTTAGAGAAGCAGCAGTCAAAGCTTCGTGACGATATGAGTTCCCGCAGTTTCGAAACTGCGGGAGGTTGTGGCAAGACCGGGACGGACGTGGAAGTAACACTGAAGGTGTGAGGTAAGCGTCAGTGATGAGAGGCCGATACCGGGACGAATGGAAAAAGAAAAGGCTCAACACGAAGAAGAATTGTGGGGACGAGTATTCAGCCGGGAAAACCTGAAGGCAGCCTTAGAACGGGTGCAGAAGAATGGGGGAGCGCCAGGAGTAGATGGGATGACGGTGGAAGAACTCCCCGAACATCTCCAGAAACACTGGGGAAGCATGCGGGAAAAGCTAGAAACAGGGACGTACCGACCGAGTCCGGTGAAACGGGTAGAAATATCGAAGCCCGGAGGCGGACAAAGAAAGCTAGGCATCCCGACAGTACTCGATAGGAAGATCCAGCAAGCACTGCAGCAGGTGCTGAGCGAAGAATTCGAAGGGACATACAGTGACCATAGCTACGGATTTAGGCCGGGACGAAGTGCGCATGACGCAGTGGAAGCTGCGCGAGGGTACATCGAAGCCGGATACCAGTGGACAGTGGATATAGACCTGGAGAAATTCTTCGACACAGTACACCATGACCGGTTGATGGCTCGGATGAAAGCAAGAATAGCAGACAAACGAGTACTAAGACTGGTGAATGAGTGCCTGAAAGCAGGAGTGATGGTAGCTGGAGAGATAGTCAGAAGTGAAGAGGGAGCACCTCAAGGGAGTGCGCTCTCACCGCTGCTGTCAAACATCGTACTCAGCGAGCTGGACGAGAAGTTGGAAGAAAGGGGCCACCGCTTTGTCCGCTATGCGGATGACTGCAACATCTACGTCAAAAGCGAACGAGCGGCAAAGCGAGTTCTGGAGAGCACCAGTGCGCTTCATAGAAAGACGAATGCGCCTGAAAGTGAACGAGCAGAAAAGCGCAATCGGACGAGCAGTGGAGCGGCAGTTTCTGGGCTTCAGCTTCTACTATTGAAGAACAGGCGGGGTGCGAATACGGATATCCCGCAAGAGCCTGGAACGGGTGAAACGCAGAATACGACAACTGTTTATCAGGCTCTCAATTCTTGACTTTTTACTCTCGACTAGAGGCTGTCTGCCGTCCACGGTCAGCCGTCTGCGGTCAGCACTTCGGCCTCACTCCAGACTGGCGCTCTCCGCCGCCTGGACACCGTGCTCGACCTGGACCGCCTGCCCTTTGACTCCCGGGTAGGGGTTGAACTTGAGGTAACCGCTCATCCTGTGGCTGGTGAACCAGCCTGCCAGCTGTGCCGGGTCCTGCGGGTCGACGCCGTCGAACTGCGGCCAATCGGCTTTCACCAGCTGCGTATCCAGGTAGAAGGCCGTGTACTCCTCGATCTGTGTGACCATGCCGCTGCCGAAATGCCCCATGCGATGGAAGGCCTCGTGTCCCAGCTCCCGTGCCAGGCGCTCGATCACGCCGCTGCCCTGTTCCCGGATGCCGGTGTTCAGGTAGATTGGGTTGGCGCCCGGCGTGCCATCCTCATAAGAGCATTCACTCCCATCCAGGGTGCAGAACTGCTGGCTGCACGAAGTGCCGCGGCAGACATCCTTCTCATCCCACACCACCGGGATCTGCTGCTGGACGAGGAACTGTGCCAGCTCTCGCCCGCTGGTAACTGTGCTATCCGGCAGCTGGATCGGCTCCTGCAGGTTCCGCAGGTACTCCCAACCTGCCAGGATATCTGCATCCTGGATGGCCGGCTGCACTGCTTCCTCAATTGCGCCAGACCCGGTCTCGACGGCAGCCTGAGCCGTGCTGTATCCATCCGAGAGCAGCTGGCATCCAGCCAGGCTGACCAAACCGATTACCAGAACCGCTATTTTGAGTAAACTTTTGTTCGCCATTTCGAGCCTCCACCAGGTGTGAAAACCGGACCGCAACCTTCATTTCCAAGGTAGCAATCCGGTGTGGAGGGGTGGTCGAGGCGAACGTGGGGCCGGTGTTGGGGTTCAGCAAAAATCGTGGGGAAATCGTGGGGAGATTCTGCTTGCTATTGACATTAATTTCTGCTATAAACAAACCAGATAAAAACGATCAGATCGAGGACATTATGTCAAAACTGGAGCTAAGTTTTCTTGGATTATTCAGTGCCAAACTCGACGGTGCACCGGTCACCAGCTTCGAATCCAACAAAGTGCGCGCCCTGCTGGCATATCTGGCAGTCGAAGTCGCAGCGCCCTCAGCCCGGACGGTTTGAGCGCATACACCACCAGCAGGGATGGGAGTTTACGAGTGTGGGATTTGAGGGAGTACATCGACCGCTGACCGCGGACGGCGGACCGTGGTCGTCACTTTTAACTCAAACCCCCCTCTCCCAGGATCATCGGAGAGGGGGATATGTACTACCTGAGACAAGAAACTACGGCCCTTGTATGATCAACGGCACGTACAGCGCCTTGCTGGCCGGGTTCTGGCCGATCCAGATGGTCGCCGCATAGGTCTCTGATACGTTCCCTACTGCGTCCTTGTACTTTGCATAGACGGTCGCCAGACCGGAGCTCTGCGCCAGGGTCCAGGGTTTGCTGGTGCCGTAGGGCTCCCAGGCAGCGCCGCCGAAGTCGGGGTTGTTGCTGATCATCATCTCGGTCACCCCGCTGGCGCTGTCCGCCGGCGGCAGGTAGTCCGGGCCGAAGTCGTGCACCTCCGGATCGACCGCGTCGGACGCCCACAGGGTGAGGTTGACGTGCGGCGAGGCGCTGCTCTGCGCGCCGCCGTTGATCAGAACTGAGCCGTGCGGCGGCAGCGGGTCGGTGTTTGGCACCGCGCAGGATGGCGCAGATAAGGTCGATCGCCGTCCATCGAAGTCGATCGCAGCCGCGACATAGCAGTACTGGTGGGCGTTCATCACCAGCGTGTCGGTGAACACGCCTGCCAGGTTCGGTGCGACCTGCTGACCCATGAAGGTGTACAGCTCGTCCATATCGTCGTCCTCGTCACGGAACAGCCCGACGAATTGGTAGGTGTCGGTAAAGGTATAGCGCACGTACACCGTCTCGACCCCGGGAAAGGCATAAATAGACGGCGGCTGGATCAGCGGCGGGACTGCTGGGTCGACCGGGTAGGGGTCTGTGCCATCCGCCTCCCCGTCATCGTCCGTGTCCGGGTCGCCTGGGTGGGTGCCTCTCTGCCGCTCATTGGCGTTGTTCGAGCCGTCGTTATCCGGGTCGGCATTGGAGTCGAACACCAGCGGGTCCGTCCAGGGCTGGAAGAAGATCTCCCAGTCATCCGGGTTGCCATCGCCATCGGCGTCGTTTTCGGGGATCTCATTCCCATTGCCATCCACGCGTGCCATGTGGAAGGAGAGCACCTTCCAGCGGTAGAAGTTCTCGTCCAGTGCCGGGCTGTACCCGTACGCGCCGATGGTGACGTTGTACGAGCCAAGCTGCCCGGTCTGGTAGAAAGTGCCCCCGAACACGCCATCACCCGCCGCTCCGTCGTTATGGCTGCCATCGTCCCACAGCCACATGTTGTATGTCGAACCGTCCGGCTTCTCGACGCTGGCCAGCACCAACGCGGCGGTGATCGGGGCGTTATCGTTCAGGCTGGCGACGAAGCTGACCGGCTGCCCAGGCACACGCTCCTCATGAGGCGTGGTGATGAACGCGTCCATGCGCACGTCGGTCTTGATTGTGGCCTGCACCAGGTAGTCGGGCAGGAGCTCCGGTGCATCCGGAGCGATCTGCTCGCCCTGGGGGATGTTGTATTGGTTCACTTCCAGCGTCCACACGCCGCCAATTGGGTTGGTCACCCGCCAGACCCTGTGCCGGGAGTCGGATTTGAAGAGCGGGACGACGACCCCGTTCGGGTTGCGCAGCCAGGTATCACCCATCAAACCATCCCAGCTCAGCGAGAGCACCATCTCAGCCGCCCCCGATTCCACGGTGATATTGGTGGTCTCCTGGGTCAAGCCGGTGGTGAACGCCTTGTAGACGGCGAAGAACTGCTGCTGCCCGATGATGTCGGCAGCGATGTTGCGGTAGCGGTAGTCCATCGCCAGACCCATAATGGGGATGTCCTGAGGTGCGGCGATGGTGTCGAGGTCCAACGCCAGACCGTCTCGGGTGAGCTCTTCGATCAGGATCTCGGAGTTGAGCAACGGCGCGGGCGCGGAGACGTACTGGTAGGTGCCGCCGGTGCGCGAGGCTGCCGCCTGCATGCGCGGCCGGTCGGCATCCGGGCCTACGGCGACGGTGTGGATAACCGGTTTCTTGCCGCTGGCATCCACCAGTTCGTTCACCGCCTGGTCGAAAGTGCGCGTGCCGGGGTTTGTCTCGTCACCATCCGAGAGCAGGACCAGCGCCCAGTCGTGACCGGAGTCACCGCGCGTCTGCAGCTCGGTATATCCGGTCCAGATCGAATTCGCCGATGCGCGTCCCGCCCCCGGCGATGTAGGCGTTGATCTTGTCGAAGGCAGTCTTGCGCGTACCGCCGCTGGGGGAATCGGTCCAGTTGGTCACCTGCATATCCAGATACACGGTGCTGTTGAAGGAAACCAGCCCGAACTTATCCCCGCTGCGCCAGGAGTCGATGAACAGCTTGGCGGCGTTCTTGGCGCTGGTGAGCTTCTCACCCAGCATGGAGCCAGAAATATCCAGCAGCAGCACGCTGTCGGCGTCGTTGCGCGGCGTGTAATCGACCGCGTCGTCCTCGTTATCCGAGAGTGCCGCGCCGTACTTCACCGTCAGGCGGTATGTATTCGGAGAGCCGTCTCCATCTGGCGAGAGCCCGCCCGGGGCGCGCAGCACGAACCAGGATTGGCCCATCAACTGAAACTTGTTGATGATGTTCCCAGCCGGCACGCTTACCCCGCCGCTGCCCTCCTCGCCCACGATAAAGGAGAAGTTATCCAGGTTGATGCCTGCCATTGGCACGCCGCTGCCATCCACCACTTCCACCTGCACCATGAACTTGTCCGGCGCGGCCATATTGCCAACACGCGCTTTGTTGCCGCTGGTCGGACGCAGCAGGTTCAGGCTGGGCTGTGTGCCGTTGATGGCGATGCGGTAGTTGCCAAGGTTCTCCAGCCCGGCGACGATCACCGTCACCTTGTCGTAGTTATCGTTGAGCAGGGGCAGGTTCAGGTGGCGCGACTCGCTGTTGTATTCATAGACGATATTGCTGCCTCGGATTCCCAGCACGGTATAGTACAGGTTGCTGGTGCTGTCCTGGGTGATCTTGATATCGACGAAGGGCACGTTCGAGTCGGGGCGGAACTGGTAGTACTGCGCGCCCCAGTTGTAGGCCGATTCGTCCGTGTCCACGTAGGACTCGTTCAGCGAGAGCTGTTCGTCCACAGAGAGCATCACCTGGTTGTACGCCCCGCCGGTCTCGGCCATGTCGTCGTACTTGTACTTGGCGACCCCGTTGAACTGCTTGGCGTAGTTGGCAACGGCGAAATCCTTCCAGATATCACGGAACGTTTCGCTGTGACCCAGCGCCTGCAGGGCTTTGTTGATCGTGCCGATGCCGTCCAATCCCGGGTTGCTCTCTGAGGCTTCCCAGAACTTCAGCAGCAGGTTCATACCTGCCTCGGTCTGGTCGCTCGGCGCGGAGGTGCCGTATTTCTCGGTCAGGTAGGTCCAGAACAGCACCGCCTGGTAGCTGGTGGTGTTGATTGGCCGGTTGGGGTTGGACAGGTAGCCGTTCACCTCCGGGACGTACCCGGCATAGCCGGTGGAGATATCATCGAAGCACAGTGCAGATGGGCGGTTCCCGCCGATGCAGATCTTATCCTGCACCGAGCGCGCCTGTCCCTCGATCACCCAGCGGTCGTTGGGGTCGTTGAGATAATAATATTTGCCTTGTAAGAAGTGCCACAGCTCGTGCAGGGCGACCATATACGCCACCGGGTCGCCGACACGCGTGGTCAAGTTGAAAGACGTCTCCATCAATGCCGGGGAGAGGCCGATGCCGCCGCCACCTGCGCAGCCGCCGCCGTCGCACCAGACCACGTTGATCGGCACCTTGTCCAGGCTGCCGAAAGGCTGGTCGGCGCGCTTGGCGAACCCAAGCCGGAAGAAGGAGTCTGCCGAGCCTTGCAGGGCGGTGTACTGCAGATCGACATACTTGTTGCCGCTGCCGCCGCCCCCGCCGGCGTCGTTGCCCAGGCAGACCTGGTTGGTGTCGATCAGCGGACAGTCATCGCTGGTGCCGCGCAGCCCGTAGAAGACGCGGAAATTCTGCGGGTCGTAGATGCGGCGGTTGTCGCAGATATCGCTGTACGGGCTTTTGTTCGTACCTTCGTATGCGTAGATGCGGTAGCGCAGGTTGTGTGTGGTGTCGGTGCCGGCATCTTTGAAGCGCTCGTACTTGCCGTCCCCGTCCGGGTTGCGGGTCTGGATCTCTGTCCAGGAGCCGCCGTTATCGGAGCGCTCCAGCTTGAATCCCTGTTCATCGGTGGAGGTGTCCTTCCAGCCGATGAGCACGGTGTCCCGCTCCCAGCCCTGGCAGGAGATATTCTCCGGCTTGAGCAGGGTGGCGCTCGGGCTCTCGACCTGGCCGGTGGCGCTGCCGGTGACCAGCACCAATAGGGCCATCAGTGCGGAAAGCAGCACCGGTGTCGATCGCAGTTTCATGTCGCATTCTCCTTTGGGTTAAGTGGAAAGCCGCTCGATTATTCTTTGTGATGGTGAGATCAAGGAAGGATGTAGGAAATGACTATTCGATCATTTACCACCCTCTTTCGACGGATCATATTTGCAGGTGATCCCTTTAATATGAGCGCGTATGTCTAATTCATTATAGGTGTATTTTTGCCCGCGTGCAATATTATTATGATCAAACCGGTGAAAATAGCTTAACAAATGTGTAAGCCCGAACGGTGGTCTGCTGTCAGTGGTCGGTATTCTCCCTGAACGGCCTGTCATGAGAAAATGCCCAAACCGTACGTATTGTTCCGTAACCCAGCACCAATAAGGCCAGCAGTTTGATCCCAGGCGTACCGATAATAAAAATCAGCCCGAACAGCCCATAGAAAACAAGCGCCGCGCCTAGCATCATCAGCGTGAAGCGCCGCCAGCGAGGCACGCTCCACCACTCGCCTTTCTGGAAGGCGCGTTTCAGCTGCCACATGCGGGCTTCGTCGTGGAAACCGGCGCGCAGGCTGATCCCGTAAAAGAAGCGCCGCGACCAGCGGCTGCCGCCCATTTCCGCTGACATTGTCACCGCAGACTGCTCCCGGCGAGAGTCGGGCACCTTGACCAGGAACTGGGTGAAAGCCAGCAGGAACACTCCGGCAGCCGTCATGCCGATTGTCAGCGCCATCAGCGCCTGGTTGAGCTGCGGATTGGCCGCCAGAGCATTCTGCACCGCCTGCAGCGGCGGCAGCAGCTCGCCGATCGCGATCACCACCAGGGCTGCCAGCACCATAGCCAGGGTCGCAGCCCAACTGGCTAACCTGCCTTTTAAGCCATCTGAAAGCATAATTGAATTATAGATCAAAACGGTCAGTTTTGTTCCTGTGAGATCTGAGGTAAATATATCCCAGGACCTCTAGGAATGTGAGTGTTAAATTCCAAACAGCCGACGGCCGACCGTCGACGGCAATGACCCAAGGGTCGACCGCAGACAGCAGACCGCAGACCGCCGATCCGAAGGATCGCAGCGGTCGGCTGTCCGCGATCCGTGGTCTTCATCCCCCCTTTCCCTTAATATTTCTCTCCCATTGTATAATCTCCCTCACACCCCAATGGAACCAACCGCGCCCCTGTCTCGTCTATGATTCGTTCAGATCCTGCGGGCACCGGAGGTCCGCAGGGTCTGAAAATTACGCCGGAAACGGTAAAATCCAGTCACCCCTCACATTTTCGGGTCTCGATACTCGATCTTCTCTCCTCCCAGGTATATGATGAACTCTCTCTCGCCTTCCCAAAAAACTAAATTCCTCCTGCGCACCATCCCCCTGCTGCTGGTTATCGTCTCGATGGCTTGCTCGCTGCCGACGCTCTCCCGCTCAGGGGAGTCTACCCCGGCAGGTCAGGTCACCGCCCAGGCTTCACCGCCGGTCAGCCTGCCCACCGCGCTGCCCACCCTGCCCATGCCGACTCCCCACCCGCAGCCGCCGGGTATTGTCGAGAGCAATCCCCCACCCGGTGCAGAGCTGCCGCTGGACGGCCCGCTGACGCTGTACTTCAACCAGCCGATGCAGCGTGCTTCGGTCGAAGCCGCCCTCAAGCTGACGCCCACCCAACCGGGCAATTTCACCTGGCAGGATGACTCCACCCTGATCTTCAGCCCCAGCCGCCCGCTCTCGCCGGAGAGCGAGCTCTTCCTGACCCTGGATACCGGGGCAAAAGCTGCCAACGGGCTGGCTCTGATCCAGCCCGTCAGCTTGCAGTACCGCACCGCCGGCTACCTGCACCTGGCGCAGGCGCTGCCCGAGCCGGGGGCTTACGATGTCGACCCCTCCTCGGCGGTGGTAGTCACTTTCAACCGTCCGGTGGTCGCACTGGGCGGCGAGCCCGGTGATGGTCCGGCCGCGTTCAGCATCGAGCCGCAGCCGCAGGGGCGCGGGGAGTGGATCAACACCAGCACTTACGCATTCTACCCCGACCCGCCGCTGGAAGGCGGGCGCACCTACAATATACGCCTGAATGAAGACCTGCACAGCCTGGACGGCAGCCCGCTGGAGAGCGTGGATGAGCCGCTGCGCCCGGCGAACGAGTGGTCTTTTATCACTGCCCCGCCGCGCGTGGCGTTGGTTGCACCAGCAACCGAGGGAGCCATCGCCCTGGATGCCACCTTCGTCATCACCTTCAACCAGTCGATGGACCCGCTCAGCGTGGAGGCCAACTTCAACCTGCTCCAGGATGACAAGATCCCCGTGCCTGGGTCGATGACCTGGGACGAGCGCTTCACCCAGCTTGCCTTCGAGCCGGATTCACCCTTGAGCCGGAATACGGCTTATAACCTCAGCCTGGATGGGCAGGCTCAGGCGCGCGGCGGCACGCCCCTCGAAGCAGGCACAGACGTGTTCTATACCAGTGTCCCCGAGCTGACGGTCACCAGCAGCGACCCGGCCCCGAACGGTGTCAAGCAGCACTACCAGGGGGTGATCCTGACCCTGAGCACGCCGGTCGAGGAGGCCGGTCTCAAACGCTACGTCAGCGTGGAGCCGGAAATACCCAACTTCGACGTTTACTGGAACCCGTACGACCGCCAGATGTATGTCACGGGCAGCTACACTCCCGGGGAGAGCTATACCGTGCGCCTGTCGCCTGAGCTGACCGATCTTTGGGGCGACAGCCTGGGACGTGAGTACAGCATCAGTTTCACCAATGATAATCTTCCACCCGGGATCGCAGTCACCCACCAATCCGAGGCGCTCTTCCTAACCACGCGGGATAATGCCATCCCACTCCAGGTGACCAATCTGTTTGCGTTGAACCCGTCCCGCGGGAGCCTCCCGCTGCAGGATTTCATCAGCATGCTCAGCGGGGAGAACGGCTACGAGCTGCGCCGCGGCTACCAGCCCGGCGACCAGCGCAGCTGGCAGCAGCGGGTGGATGTGCCGCTCAACCAGACCCAGGCTGCGGAGGTGTTCGTCTCGCCGGACCAGTCCACCCTGCCGCCGGGAATTTACCACCTGCGCTTCAAGGACCTTCCGCCGGATGTGTACAGCGACCCGTACCTGCTGGTGGTCAGCGATATCCTGGTGACCTTCAAGCTAGGTGCCACGGATGCCCTGGTCTGGGCAGTGGATGTGGAAGGGGAGACGCCGCTGGCAGACCTGCCGGTGACAGTGTACGACGGGAAGGGTGGGGTGCTGGCATCCGGCACAACCGATGACCAGGGACTGTTCTACGCCTCTATCCCGCCGCTGCAGGACCCTTATGGAATTTTCTACGCCGTAGTATCTGAGCCGGGACAGGACGATTTCGGAATGGCGCTCTCGAGCTGGTCGCAGGGCATCGACCCGTGGAACTTCGACATCCACAGCGATATCCAGCCTCCGCAGCTGAAGGGTTATTTCTACACCGACCGGCCCATCTACCGCCCCGGGCAGACGGTCAATTATCGTCTCGTCCTGCGCCAGGCTTTCAACGGTCGCTACGAGATGTCGGCTATCAGTTCAATACCGCTGGTCCTGTACCAGGACTACGGGCAGGAAATTGCCCGTTTCGATCTGCCGCTCTCAGAGTTCGGTACCGCTCACGGCGAATACACCCTGCCGTTGGACGCTCAGCTGGGCAATTACCGGCTGGCGGTCGAGCTTCCGGAAGATCGCAATCCGATCGAGATCTATTTTCGTGTGACAGAGTACCGCAAGCCAGAGATCGATGTGACGGTAGAGTTTGGCGCAGACGAGATCGTAGCCGGGGATACGATGACAGCCAGCATCCAGGCGGACTATTTCTTCGGCGCACCAGCTTCTGATGTGCCGGTAGAGTGGTCGCTGAGCTCTGCAGACCAATTCTTTGATCTTCCGGGCTACCAGGTAGGTGTCGATGATCTGCGTTGGATGCACTCTTACCCATTTTTCTTCGGGTTTGGCAGGTACATCGAAGGCGGGCAAGCCAGGACCGACGCCCAGGGGCGCCTGGAGCTTGACCTCGATCCGGGCCAGATAGAATCGCGCCAGCGCTATCTGCTGGAAGCTACAGTGATCGACGAGAGCGGCCAGCGTATCACTGCCCGGGATACCATCGATATCAATCCGGCTGATTACTATATCGGCGTCCGCCCGGATGCTTGGGTAAGCCGCGCCGGAGATGAGGCAAGTTTCGATGTTCTGGTGGTCGATTGGCAGGCGCAGCCGGATGGCGTTCACGAGCTGGATGCCGAGTTTCAGAAGGTGGTCTGGGAGCGCCAGGACCCACCTGCTTCTGAATTCTATGGCGAAGTGCGTTTCATCCCCCGGTACACTCCAGTAGACAGCACCGCCTTCAGCACCGATGAGGACGGACAGGCGCACCTCAGCTTCACACCACCTGAGCCGGGCACTTACCAGCTGGATATAACCGGTGGGGATGCGCGTACCAGCCTGCTGCTGTGGGTCGGTGGTCCCGGGCAGGCGACCTGGCCTAACCTGCCCAACGGGCGACTGCGGCTGACCCCCGATCGGGGTGGGTACCAGCCTGGTGACACGGCCCTCGTATTTGTCCCCAACCCATTCGGGCAGAGCGCCCTGGGTCTGGTGACCGTCGAGCGTGGTAAAGTGCTTCACCATGATGTCATCCAGCTCTCCGCAGACGGCGATACGCTGGAATTCCCCCTCACCGCTCAGGAAGCCCCCAATGTCTATCTCTCGGTGACCTTGCTGGGTCAGACCCAGGACGGCAGGCCGGATTTCCGCCAGGGCTACCTGAACCTGCCGGTAGAGCCGTTGGAGCAGACATTCGATGTCCAGATCGAGAGCCAGCCGCAGCAGACCGGCCCCGGTGAGGAGGTCACGCTGGCGCTGAAGGTGACGGATGCCGCTGGTGAGCCGGTGCAGGGCGAGTTCTCTCTCTCGGTGGTAGATAAAGCTCTGCTTGCCCTGGCGGATCCCAATTCTCCGGCGATCACCGAGGCATTCTACGGCGAGCAATCTCTGGGCATCCGCACCGGGCTGGCGCTGGCAGCCTATGCCTGGCGGGATCTCAGAATCCCGGGCGGTGGGGGTGGCGGCGGAGGCGAGGAAGCCTCGCCCTTCACCCGCCAGAGGTTCGAGGATACCGCCTACTGGAATGCCGAAATATTGACCGATGCCGAAGGTCGAGCTCAGGTTAGCCTGACCTTGCCCGACAACCTGACCACCTGGGAGCTGCTGGCGCGCGGCGTGACGGCAGATACCCGCGTGGGTCAGGAAAAATCTGACCTGCTGACGACCAAGGACTTGCTGGTGCGCCCGGTCGTACCGCGCTTTCTGGTCGCCGGCGATCACGTCCAGCTGGCAGCCATCGTGCATAACAACACCGCCACCGATCTGGAAGTCGACGTCAGCCTGCAGGGGAGTGGGGTGACCCTGGATGAGCCAGCGGCTGCCAGTCAAAGGGTTTCCCTTCCCGCCGGTGGGCGAGAGCGGTTGGATTGGTGGGCGCTGGTGGATAATGTCGAGTCGGCAGACTTGGTGTTCTCTGCCGCCTCAGGTGAGCTGGCGGATGCCGTCCGCCCTGCCGGTGGCAGGCTGCCGGTGCTGCGCTATAACGCTCCGCAAACGTTCAGAAGTGCCGGATTGATGGAAGAGACTGGCGAGCGGCTGGAGCTGGTCAGCCTGCCGCGCACATTCGATCCCACCGGCGGTCAGTTCGATCTAGAGCTTGCTCCATCACTGGCTGGCGCGATGTTCTCCGCCCTGGATGTGCTGGAAAATCCTGCTTACCCATCCACCGAGGAGACCCTATCCAGTTTCCTGCCCAATCTGGAGACCTACCGCGTGCTTCAGGAATTCGGGGTGACCTCCCCGGACCTGCAGGCACGGCTGGACAGCACACTGGATGCCGGGCTTAATTCGTTGGTAGCCATGCAGAACCCGGATGGCGGTTGGGGGTGGTGGCCGGATAATGAAAGCGATCCCTATATTACCGCCTATGTGCTGTTCGGCTTGAGCCGCGTCCGAGAGGCCGGGGCGGCTGTCGATGAGAATACCATCCAGCGAGCGATAGATTACCTGTACAGCACGCTGACCACCCCCAGTATGACCTCCGAAACCTGGCAGCTGGACCGGCTGGCATTCATCCACTTTGCACTGGCAAATGCCGGAGCCGGCGATCTATCCGGTGCACAGGCATTGTACGAGGTGCGCGACCAGCTCAGCCCATGGGCACAGGCGCTGCTGGCGCTCACTCTCGAGCAGCTCTCTCCGGGCAGCCAGGCGGCGCGCACGCTGTTCTCCGACCTGGAGTCGACCGCCTTGCGCACTGCCAGCGGCGTGCACTGGGAGGAAAAAACCCCCGGCTGGCAGAATATGACCACACCGCTATCGACCTCCGCCATGGTGGTTTATTCGCTGGCTCAGCGCGATCCTGGCACCCCGTTAATGGCCGATGCTGTGCGCTACCTCATGCTGCAGCGCGGGCCGGACGGTGCCTGGGACAGCTCTTATGCGACTGTCTGGAGCCTGATGGCACTCAGCCAGGTGATCAAAGGCACCGGCGAGCTGAGCGGCAGTTATGATTTCTCCGCCATGCTCAACAGCCTGCCGATCGCCAGCGGGCAGGCTGCTCTGGAAGCCGGACCGGTGCAGGCCAGCGTAACGCTCGACCAGCTCTATCCTCAAGACCCGAACGCGCTGGTCATCCAGCGCGGTGAGGGAGCCGGACGCCTGTACTATACGGTAGCGCTGGATGTCAACCGTCCCGCGGGAGATGTAGCTCCTCTGCGGCGCGGCATCAATCTCGCCCGGGCGTACTTCCCGGTCGATGCAGTCTGCCAGATTGAGGAATGCGCACCGCTGCATGAAGCATCCGCAGGTGAGCTGGTTGAAGTGCGCCTGACCCTTACTCTCGAACAGGCAGCCTACTTCCTGCTTGTTGAGGACTTCTTGCCCGCCGGGGCTGAGGTCCTGGATACCGGTCTGAAGACATCCCAGCAGGTCATCCCGGAGTTCGAACCGGTTGAGCCTGAGCCGCTCTACGATCCGCACAGCCCATTCTCCAAAGGTTGGGGCAGCTGGTTTTTCTCTGATCCCTCGATACATGATGAGCGCATCAGCTGGTCGGCGGAATACCTGCCAGCCGGTACCTACGAGCTGACCTATCTATTGAGTCTCACGCAGCCCGGAGAGTTCCAGGTCCTGCCGGCGCACGCCCGGCAGACCTACTTCCCGGAAGTGCAGGGCAGCAGCGCTGGAGCCGTGTTCACCATCCTTCCTTAATTTCAGACTTCGCTGAAATATAAGCGGGCTCTTGGGTGATTACCAAAGAGCCCGCTTTATACTCGATCCCGCTTAGGTTACGAGTCTGGTTGAACCGGCAGGAAGAGTTTCTTGTCGGCGATGTGCCCGCTGGCGAGTTTTAGATCGCCGTTGGTCTCATCGTAGTAGGCGATCAGTGGGACGCCTGAACCATCCAGAACCAGGGATGTGAAGCGACCGACCTTGCCGGTCACATCCACCGCCTGCTTCACCCACTGCCCGCTGACCTTTTGGGCGAAGCGCAGATCGGCATTGGTGGCATCGTAGTAGCTGATATGCGCCTGGTTGGAGCTGTCCAGGGCGATCGAGGTATATAGACCGACGTCGTTCAATTCATCCACGACGGTGACTGTCCAGGCTGTCGTATAGGTGATGTAGTTCAGGTTCTTGTTAGTCTCGTCGTAGTAGCTGATATGCGGTGTGTCGAAGAAGCCCAATACCATGGAGCTGTATTTGCCCACATCTCCCACCGTGTCAATCGGATAGACGTTCCAACTGCTGCCATTCCATCCAGCGAGTTTAAGATCTTTGTTGGTAGCGTCATAGTAGCTGATCTTGGGATATCCGTTCGCATCCAATGCCAGCGAGCTGAACTGCCCAACATCTCCGCTGCTGTCGATGGTCTGCCTGATCCATTGTGACCCGTCCCAGTAGGCATACTTCAAGTTACCATTGTCTACATCGTAGTAGCTGACATGCGGGTAGTTGTTCTTATCGAATTCGATCGATGGATACTGCCCCACATCTGCGCTGTTGTTGTCAATATTCGTATCGAAGTACCAGACTCCGCCAAAGAAGTTAGCATACGCCGGAATACCATTCGTGGCGTCATAATATGCAATCTTGGGGTTGTTGTAGATATCGATGGTCAGCGAGTTATACGAGCCCACATCGCCCGCATCGGCAACGATCTCGACCTGCCAGTTGCTGCCCGATCTTTTCGCAAATTTCAAATCGTCGGTGGTGTCATTGAAGTAGCTGATCATGGGCGAACCACCCGCTTCCAGGCGCATCGATGCCGATAAGCCGACATCCCGGTAGTGGTCGATATCGCGGCCGTTCCAGTTGCTGCTTTTGAAGTAAGCCTCGCGGATGGCGCCTTTGCTCACGTCCAGGTAGGCGATGCGCGGTACGTCATCCTTATCCACTGCCAGGGATGTGAACGTCCCGGCTTCCCCGTCTTTGGTAACGGTTTCGGTGTCCCAGACTCCGCCGCTCTTCGTGGCGTACTTAAAGTTGTTCGAGCTGAAGTTCAGATAACTGATATGTGGGTCATCACTATCGTCCAGGTCGATGGAGGAGTAGCCGCCCACATTGTTGGTGCTGTCGACAGTTTCCAGGTTCCAGCTGCCGCTGCGCTTGTGCGCGTACAGCAGGTCGCCGTTGGTATAGTCATAGTAGCTGATGTGCGGCCGGTTCAGATCATCCAGGACGATCGAGGTATATAATCCAAGCTCCAGGGTGGCCCCACCAGGGACGGTCTCTTTCTTCCAGCTCGAACCCGACCAATAGGCGTACTTCAAATCCGTGTTCGAGTCGTGAAAATAACTGATGTGCGGCCGGTTGCTGGAATCGATGTCGATGGAGTTGTACTTGCCGACGTTGCCTGTTGAATTGACGATGGAAATTACCCACTGCCCGCTGGCGTTGGTAGCATATTTCAAATCCTTGTTGATGGCATCGTAGTAGACGATGTGAACGTAGTCGTTGCCATCGACTGCAATCGCGGTGTACAGACCAACCCCTGGGTCCAGGCTGGCGTTGGCTTCGTCGGGAGCCAGGAATGAGTCTTCGGCGTCGGACATCAGCTGCGGGCTGCGCCAGTCGGGCTGTACGAGGGCGACTCCCAGCTCCGGACCGAGGTTTGCTTCCGCATCTGTGGTTGTGGCAGCAGTCGGTCTGTCTATCGTTGTTGCCGCCCAGAAACTGCCGCTGTAATAGGCATATTTCAGCGCTCCATTATAGGCATCGTAGTAGCTGATGCGGGGGTACTGGTTCTTATCCAGCGCCAGCGAGGCATACTGACCGACCCCGAACGCCCCATCGGCGGTCTCGACGATCCAGTCACTGCCGTTGAATTTGGCGTAGTACAGGTGGTCACCACCATAGGCTATATGGTGTACGCCGGATTTGCTGCGCAGGCTGTGATCGGTCATATTGTAGAACAGACGTGGAGCGTCGACGCGCTGCATGAACCAAATCCAGGATTGGTCGGTGGAGGTAAGGTCCTGGTTCGGAGCAGGCTGCGGCTCGGACATAGGTGCGCCCAGTGCGGTGCCTGCCAGTATGCCGCTCACCAGCAAAAGTGTAAGCACCAGGGGGGCTTTCGACAATATTCTTTTAACTAGCTTCTTCTGCATGGGTTTTCTCCTTCACTAGAGGAACTGCCTGGGCGCGAATACGCCGCAGCGCATCAAGGCTGACTTATAGCATAGACGAGCCGGGCTGGGGGGTGGTTCCAAATGAGTTATGCATCTGCTCGCCACACCGGTGGCAACAAGCCAATATTGACAACCAGAAATTTATTGTTATCGGGTACAATCTGGTTTGTTCCGATATACGCATCCGTATTTTATCAGTGAATCTTTTACCCCAGAGCTTGTTGCATTTCGGAAACGCAGATACCGCGATTGCCGCTCCGGTCGATAAGCCAGGGGATAACATTCGTATTGCCAGCAGATAATAATGACTGACGGAAACGAAATCGACCCGCAGCCCGGTCTGGAAGTCTTGTACGAGGCATCATTAAATCTCAATTCCAGTCTGGAATTGCAGGTGGTGCTGGATGCGCTGATTCAGGCTATCCGAGATATCGTCGGGGATCTGACCAGCATCCGGGTGTTTGTCCAGGAGGAGGGCAGGCTCACGTATGGTACGGCGTGGTGGCCGGGCTCTACCCTGGGGATGGCCGGGATTCAATCTCGCCCTGATGAGCTGGTGCACCGGGCGGCGAATACAGCACAGATAGTCTCAGCTGTGACCCGGAAGTACGGCGAGGGCGCTGCGGTCATCTCGACTGCCGTCCCCATGATGGATGATACGCGCCTGGTTGGGGTTTTTGCCTTTAACCGCCCCGGAGATGTGGGACTGTCCAAAAGCCATCAGAATGTGGTAGAGCGCCTTGCAGACCAGGCCGCGCTGGCTGTCAAGAATGCCTTGCTGTTCCAACACATGAGCCAGCAAGCTTATACCGACTCTCTAACTGGACTGCCCAACCGCAGAGCTTTCGATATGCGCCTGGAGGAAGAAACGCTCCGCTCCAGCCGCTACAAACATGTCTTCAGCCTGGTCATGCTCGACGTAGATGACTTCAAAGAGTTCAATGATACCTACGGGCACCCGGTCGGGGACCGCATTCTGCAGCATGTGACCGGCTGCTTGCAGATGCAGCTGCGCGAGACCGATTTCTTCGCACGTTTGGGAGGGGACGAGTTTGCAATCATCCTGCCGGAAACAGAGTTTGCTATCGCAAATCACCTGGTGCTGCGGCTGCAATCTGTCGTCGAGAGCTGCGAGATCGAACTGCCGGATGGATCTATGCAAAAAATAACTATCAGCATTGGGCTCGCAGCTTACCCACAGCAGGCCATATCAGCCTCCGCCCTGATGATCGCTGCTGACGAGGCACTTTACCGGTCAAAGCGTTATGAAGATGTTTATCTGGATAATTCCTGAGATCGCAGGTTGAAATGCCTTCTTTGCTGAACATTACCACCGCCTGGGGTCTGGTGCGCGAAATGGACCTGCAGCCACTGCGCGACCAGGCATCACGCCTACCGCTGCTCGCTATCGCTGGAAAACCGGGCAGCGGTCGGCAGGCCCTGGCGGTAGCTATGCGTCGCGACCCGTCACGTCCCGATATCGAATATGCTGCCCCGATCTACATTCTTGACCTGGACGAGGCCGCCAGCCTGCCGGAAGTCGACCTGTGCATCTTACTGTTGAAACACACAGACCAGAATGATCGAGCCGAGCGCAATCTGGTTCGCAAGTGGGTGGATGCGGGTGTGCAGGTGCTGGTGGTCATCAACCAACCTGTCGTCCCAGGTGCCGGTACTGGCACGGAGATCGCTCCACCAACGGAAATGAAGTCGTTGATTGTGGAGGGATGGGCAGTGTGGGGGAAGCAGAATGTTCTGCTTGGCCCGGTTGAGGATGAAAAGTTCTTGACCTCCGAGTTTGTGCCCGCGGTCATGCGCCTGCTGCCGCATCAGCATATGGCCCTGGGGCGGCATTTCCCATTATTCCGTGTCCCGGTGGCCCGTCACCTGATCAACGATAGCTGCTTCTCCAATGTGGCGTACTCATTTACTACCGGTCTGATCGAGATCGTCCCGATCCTTAACATCCCCATGAATGTCGCCGATATTCTCGTGCTGACCAAAAACCAGGTCTTCCTGGTATTCAAACTGGGTCTGGCGCTGGGAATGTCCACCCGGCTGCAAGCCTATCTGTCTGCTTTTGGTAGTGTCTTAGGTGTAGGATTCTTCTGGCGGCAGGTTGCCCGCATGCTGGTCGGTCTGATACCGGGCTTTGGCATCCTGCCAAAAGTAGGTGTGGCTTACGCTGGAACGTACGTGGTCGGCAGCGCTGTCCTGAGATGGTACCTTACAGGACAGCACGTTTCGGGTGAGCAAATCCGCCAGTTATATTCGCAGGCCTACCGGAAGGGTAGGGATCTGGCTTCGGGTATGAGACCCAGGCTGCCGCGCCTGACGGCCGGCAGAAGGAAGAAAGCGGCTTTACAAGAGTAAGACCAGGATCTAGCCCCCATGGGGTCTTATTTCAGGTTGTTCACTTCCTCCGGGTCGAAGACCACCACCTCTTTTCCTGTGAGCTTCTGTTCGACTTTTTGTACGATCAAGTCCAGGTGTTTGCTGTGGGCGACGTAATCCAGGTCATCCGCCGGTATGGTCAGCACCGGACACAGGCTGAAGTTCTGGATCCACTCCTCGTAGAGCACGTTCAACTGTGCCAGGTACTCTTCGGAGATCTGGCGCTCGTAGTCCCGCCCGCGGTTGGTGATGCGGCTGGTCAATGTATCTACCGAGGCGCGCAGATATACCACCAGGTCCGGCGGGGGCAGGAATTCGATCAGCACCTGGTACAGCTCGCGGTATGAGCCGTAATCACGTGTGGAGATCAGTCCTTGCTGGTACAGGTTGTGGGCAAACACTTCGGCGTCTTCGTAGACGCTGCGATCCTGGATCGCCGAAGTCGGATGCTCGGTCAGCTGGCGGTGCGCCCGCAAGCGGCGGGTGAGAAAGAATACTTGCGAGTGGAACGCCCACTTGCGCATGTCGTGGTAAAAATCGGATAGATAAGGATTCTCACCTTCGGGTTCGTAAAACGGCTGCCACTTCAGACGGGTACACAGCAAGGTCACCAGCGTAGATTTTCCAACCCCGATATTTCCGGCAACCGCGATAAATTTCTTCATGCGTCCTCCTCGGCTGTAATATTTGCCTACCCGGCTGAAGCTGTCACGAACTGATTGTCCAGCAGTTGTCTAATGCGCAGCTAATCCGGCACCAGGTATGCGACCGTGCTCCCATCTTTTTCGTTGTCCATCACCAACTCAATATGGTGCTCGGGCCGGAACGAGCTTACTTCTATCAGCCGGAGGCAGTCTGGCGGGTCTGTCTCTTCATGGATAAAGTTGGACAGGCTGTTGGGGGTTTCGTAGAAAAAGTCCCGATTGAAGATCACCCCATCGTCTTCCAGGTAGATCGCCAGGGGGAATATCTCGGACTCGACCAGGTCCTGGAAGAAATGCGTGCCGAAGGAGGCTTCAGGCGCTGAGCCGATGCCTTCCCCGGTGAGCTCGATCAAAGCGCGCGTATTGTAGATATCCCCATAGCCGAGATGAATGCCCAGGTCTGGGTTGGATGTGCCCCAGCGTCCGGGTCCAACGCAGATAAAGGGTCTGCCGGAAAGGGCTTTATTGAGGGACGATATCGCCTGCCGGAGCATGGCCCTGGCAGCCGGCGTAGGCAGCTTGAAATAGCCTTCCGGAGTGACGAAGATTACATACCGAATTTCAGGTACGCGGCCGCGGGGTGCCATGCGGGGTGTGGAAAAGATGATATCCTCTTCCTCCAGGTTCTGCGGCAGCCGGGCTTCGAGCTCTTTGATATGGCTCTGCGGGCGGCACTGCAGCAGGGTTACCTCGACCTTTGGCTGCTGGCTCATCGGGTCTACGACCCTGGCAGTAAACTCAGTGTCGACGGGACTGCGGTAGCTGTTTTCCAGAATTTCCAACATCTTGCGCATCAGGGGTGCCAGACTAGTGCGTCGCAGCAGTTCATCATAAGTGATGACCAGCTGGTCCACTCCGCCTTCAACGATCGTAGTGCGCAGCGGGGTCAGGTAGCCGCCCTGGTCGATTTGCGCCATATAACGCAGTACCGGGTAGTGGGCATCCAGCACCTCGCCTATAGGCAGCGATTCGAGAGCGTTCGTCTCGATGTTGATCAGGTCTACGTACTGTTGGGAATAATGGCGAATCTCTTTCGTGGAGGTTGCAGGGTGCAGCAGGGGATGGCTGAGTGCCACCAGGCGCGGGTAATCATTGCCCACCCGGTCAACGGCGCGTGTGCCCAATCCCCATACCAGCCGCAGGAACCCGTCCTCGCGCCTGATCTGCGGCGACCAGCGGTACATGTTGTGGCTGAAACCAACACCGGCGATTTCCGGCAGGTGGTATTTCCCAAAGCGGTCCCCCTGGACGACCTGGATCAGGATCGCCATCCGCTCGTCGTAGTCTTGCAAGCCTTTTGCCCGCCGGTACAGCAAGGCATCCGGGTTGAAGACACTGGCATAAATGCGGATGATCGCCATGGTGAGGGCGCGCAGGTTTTCCTCCGGCGTGCCCTGGTTGGGGCAGAAGTGGCTCTCATATTTGCCGGCGAAAGATGTGCCGAAATTGTCTTCCAGCAGGCTGGAGGAGCGTACGATCAGCGGTTGCTGACCGACAATATCCAGCAGGTTGCGCAGAGAATCGAGGATATCGACCGGCAGCTGCCCGGTGAGCATATCTTTCTGCAGGATCGGGTAATCTGTGCGTATCTGCTCTTCAGTTTTGTACTTCTGATCTGCCCAGTGCATCATCCCATTCAGGGACATGAAATCATACGTCAGGTCGGCGCCGATAAAGTAAAACTCAGGTATATTCAGGCAAGCGCGGATTTCATCATCGCCTGCTTCGACCAGCACACGTGCTGCCAGGAGCATGCCCGCCGATTTCCCGCCGATTTTCCCCGACCCGATCTTCCGGTCGCGGATCTTTTTTAGGTCCGCGATGGTGAACCAGTCTTTTGCGATATTGACATATGCCAGCTGGTCGCTGATCAGGGTGCGGATAAGCACGACCTTGATCTCCTGCAGTCTGGCTCCGGCTTGGGAGCGCTCTTCGGGATTCAGCTTCTCGATGACCTTGGCTTGTTCGAACAGCAGGCTCTGCGGTGCAAGCTCCGGGTTGAACGAGATTTGGAATTCATCTCGGGCGCCTCTTTCGTTGAGCACATCGCGCACGATCTGCTCGAACAGCTCGAAAGGCAGGTTGTAAGCGAAATAAAAATCGGTCAGGTAATCGCGCACTCGCACTATGCGCAGCTCCCAGATATCGGAGGGTTCTTCGGTAAATGGGTTATGTAATCCCTCCAATGCCTGCGAGCGGATTGCCTTTTCTCGGATTTCGGCTTCGAAGGCTTGCGGGTCGATTACCCCGCGCGCGAAAAGCTCCCGGCGCATGCGCGAGCGCATCTTCGTGCTCAGTATCGGGTACTGTGCCAGGGTCAGATATATGTTCAGGGTTCTTTCAGTGGAAGGAGGCGGAAGCGTCATAGACACCGATCTTGTAAACTGCTTTTCACATGATTTTACTACAAGGGCAAACCGCCGTTCAATCTGATACCTATAGTTAAGAAATTTTCGGCGGTTTGCCCAAGGAGTTATTTGCGGTGGGCCTATGATAAAATTGGGACTAATCCCGGCTGTTGGTACTATTTATATGGCTGGGGAGAGGCTCCGGTACCGAACAGACTGAAGAAAGCGACACATGCCCTCAAATTTACAGAGAAATAACCGTTCTAAAATTGTGGCGGATTTCGTTTTGGATCTGCTGTCCTGGCGGGTTGACGTGATGATCCCGGAAGCTCGTAAATATATCGTGATTGGCGCGCCGCATACAACCGGCTGGGATCTTTTCTATCTGGTGCTGCTCAAATTATCCACTGGTATCGATTTGAAATGGATTGGGAAAGACACGCTTTTTAAATGGCCCTTGGGGGGTTTTATGCGCTGGCTGGGCGGCATTCCGGTGAAACGCCACTCCAAGAACAATTTTGTGGAACAAATTGCAGAACAATATCGCCACCAAGAGCAGCTGGCGATCGCTATTGCCCCTGAAGGCTCACGTGGGAAGACAGCTCACTGGAGAACAGGTTTCTATTACATCGCCTTGGCGGCGGACGTGCCGATCGTGCTGGGCTTCATCGATTACCCCAGCAAAGTGGTCGGCATTGGACCGTCACTGCTGCCTAGCGGCGATATCCAGGCGGATTTTGCGAAGATCAAAGCCTTTTACAGCGGGAAAACAGGCCGGTATCCAGAAAGGCAAGGCGAGATACGGCTGAACATTGAAAGCATCCCGCTTCCAGAAATCACCCTGCCATAATGAGATGGGCAGCCGAGAGGCTGCCCATCATTGTTATCAATTTTCCCTTGAGGTGCACAAATAAACTGTGCTGCCGGCGGGATTAGCTGCCCAAGTGCATCGGCATGATCACATGCACGAAATTATCCTCACCCACCGGGCGGACAACACCCGGGCTTGTGTCCGCCGACGTCTCCAAGGCGACATTGGGGGTTTTGATCACGTCCAGCACTTCGCGCAGGAATTTGACGTTGAAGGCGATCAGCTGCGGCTGTCCCTCGATGGTTGCATCGACCATGGTCTGGTTGAAGCCGGTCTCTTCCGATTGTCCGGAGATCTCCACCTGGCCCGGCTCCATCTCACTGCTGGATTGGATGTTGACCCGGGCGATATGCGATCCCTCGCGGGCAAAGATCTCCGCCTGCTTGCAGGCTTTCAGGAACGCGCTGGTTGAAAGCAGTGCCCGCGTATTATGGCGCTTGGGGATGAGCTGCTCCAGGTCTGGGTATGCGCCTTCGATCAGCTGGGAGACCAGCTCTGTATCTTTGGTATGGAATATGACCTGACCTCTCCCGGGCGGCATGACCATGGTTACAGCCTGCTCGCCATCGGCGGAGACGCGTGCCAGCTCCACCAGGGCGCGTGCCGGGATGACAGCGCTGAAGGATCGGCTGACCGGTGAGGACAGCTCCGCACTCCGGATGGACAGGCGAAAGCCGTCCGCCGCGGAGAGGGTAATATTATTGCCCTGTGCATTGATCTGCACGCCGGTCAGGATTGGTCGGGCCTCATCGGTTGAAGCCGCAAATGCTACCTGTTGGATCATCTCTTTGAAATCCGAGACGTTGATGTGCATTGCATCTTCGAGGTCCGGGACAGGCATAGGGGGGAATTCCTGGGCGTCGATGCATTTCAGGTCGGTAAACGATGTCCCGCACTGTACGCTGAGAGTCTGTGTACGCACGTTTAGAGATATCTCTACCTGTTTGTCGTTAAGAGTGCTGACCAGTTCTGTAAAAGTGCGCGCAGGAACGGTTGTCGAGCCCTCTTCATGGATCTTGGCACCGATCCAACAGGTAATACCAAGCTCCAGATTGGTAGCAGACAGGCGCAGGCGCCCCTCATCTGTTGCAATCAGCACATTAGACAGCACAGGTAAAGTGCTGCGGGTAGACACCGCTCTTGAGACGATGCTCAGACCGTGGGCCAGATTCTCTTGAAGCACAGATACTTTCATTATGGGTACACTCCCGGAAGTTGAAGGCAGCAGCATAGCTTTGCTATTTGCTTAGAGTATACAACGAGGGGGTGATTTTGCCAAGATTTCGACCACCAGGCTTTTGTCGAATGCTGCCAGTTATCAAAGTGCTAGTGCACATCACAGGGGTTATACTTAATGGATCATAGTTACAATTAGGTGCCCATGGGAAAATCTATATTCTATTCTTTACTGCGCTCGTCGATCAATGTTCTGCTTCCCGTATTTACGCGGGTGGAGGTGTATGGGCTGGAAAACCTGCCGCGAACAGGGGGCTATATCGCCGCGGCCAATCATGCCGGGCGCATAGAGATACCCCTGGTCTACTACCTGCTGGACCGGGATGATATCATCTTGCTGGTTGCTGAAAAATACCGTAAATACGGCATCGTTCGCTGGTTGGTCAAGCAGCTGGACAGCGCTGTGGCTGGACAGGTTCGCGAGCGACTTTCATGCCCTACGAAACGCCTTGGAGCGCTTGAAGGCCGGTGGCGTACTGGTTATTGCTCCGGAAGGGACGCGCAGTCCCAGCGGCACTTTGATAACCGGTAAACCGGGGTCCAGCTACCTGGCGTCTAAATCCGGAATGCCGGTTGTTCCGGTCGCCGCATTAGGGACCGAGGATGCGCTGGTGGTGGAGCAGCTGAAGCGCTTCAGACGGCCTCGAGTTAGGCTGCATGTCGGCCTGCCTTTCTACATCCCGCCGCTGAGCAGGGGGAATCGTGAGGCCATGCTGCAGGAGCATACTGATGAAATCATGTGCCGCATCGCAGCTATGTTGCCGGAATCGAAGCGCGGTGTTTACACCGATCACCCACGTCTGATCGAGCTGCTGCACGAGGATGGTGAAGTTCCAGAGGCTGTCCTCTCGCTGGTAGAAGACTGACCCATATCCGCCGCCTGTTCGAAGAGAAGATTAGACGTTAATGCCTCGCTACGATTGGGTTGATGACGGCTATTTTGCCACCGACACCCACGATCTGGGCCGGATCAAGCGTGTGCTGGTTATCACCATGCTGCTGAATTTCCTGGCAACAGCGATCAAACTCGCGGCCGGCGCAGCGACAGGTTCGCTGAGCGTGATTGCCGATGGGCTCGACAGCCTGTTCGACGGCCTGTCGAATGTGATTGGGCTGGCCGGTCTGTATGTCGCTGCCAAGCCGCCCGATGCAGAGCACCCCTATGGTCACCGAAAATTTGAAACCATCGCCGCGCTTGTCATCGCCTTCCTGCTATTCCTGACCTGTTGGCAGCTCATGCAAGCTGGGTGGGAGCGGTTTAATAGCCGTGCGGCACCTGAGGTGAGCTGGGGGGTTGTGGCGGCCATGCTGGTCTCAATGGTCATCCAGGCCGGCACCAGCATGTACGAACTGCGCCATGGACGGCGCTTGAACAGCGAGATCCTCGTTGCCGACGCGCTGCACACCCGCGCCAGTATCATCGTATCACTGTCTGTTCTGGCAGGACTTGGAATGATTGCCCTGGGATACCCCCGCGTCGACGCCATCCTGGCAGTAGGGGTGGCACTGGTTATCGCTAAGATCGGTATCGATGTATTGCGTGAGACCATCCCGGTGCTCGTAGATCAGGCGGTTATAGACCCGCAGGAGATCGCTGAGATCGTGCGCCGGGTAGGAGGCGTGGAATCATTTCACCGGGTTCGCAGCCGGGGCGCCAGCGGAAGCGCAGCAGTGGATCTGCACGTACGCATCTCGCCTGAGAAGACGGTACAGGAAGCAGATGCTGTGGCTGCTGAAATCCGCCGCCGCCTGCTGGAGCTGGACAAAGTCGCCGATGTGACCGTTCACGTGGAGGCTCAGAGACACCCTTCAATGGGTTCGCAGGATGTGTTTGCGCTGTTAAGGCAGACAGCCGATGAGCTTGGACTGGTCGTGCATGAAAGCTGGCTCCACCGCTTCGAGGGGGAGCTGTATCTGGAAGCGCATGTCGGTGTCGACCCGCTTCTCACCCTGGGGCAGGCGCATGATTTGGTTGACCGGTTGGAAGTGGAGATCCGCCGGCGAGTACCGGGGATTGATGTGGTGCATACGCATATCGAGATGGCAGACCGGCACGTGCAGGAGGGAGATCGAGTTCCCGCAGAGTTTGAGCGGCAGGTAAAAATTGCTTTGAAAGAGATCGTCGATGGGATTCCATCCTTGAGTGACCCGCACAATATTATCGTCCGCCGCAGTACAGGAATAGCAGCAGGGTATTCGGTGTCCCTTGAATGCACCATCGCACCGGACACACCGGTTGCAGACGCCCACCAGCTCTCCACACTGCTGGAGCGAGAACTGAACGCACGGATCGATAATACAGTGGATGTCTTCGTGCATTTAGAACCGCCGGGCTCATCATAACCCCCCTGCAGGAAATTGGTTGACTCCCAGTCGATAGTAGTTTATACTCTCCCTAGTAGTTTTATATAGGATGACTATTGGTGAAGTATGGATGACATCAGAGATTTAATTGCCATCGGATTCACGGAATATGAAGCCCGGGTATACCTGGCACTGCTACGTGATAAACCATCGACCGGCTACCAGGTCAGCAAGAATGCCGGCATCCCACGCTCGATGGTATATGAAGCACTCGGTCGCCTGCACGCCCGTGGGGCGGTCATGAAAACCGGCGATTATCGCGGGGCGCTGTATCGACCTGTTGCTCCAGAGGCGCTGCTGGATCGTTACGAAGAGGAGCAGCGCGATCTGCTGCAAAGCCTGCCGCGAGAACCTGAGCCGCCTGCATATTGAGCGTGCAGAGGACCGGCTGTGGTCGGTCCGCGGGCGGAGCAATGTGCTGGCTTATGCCCAGCAGATGGTCAATTCAGCGGGTGAAGAGATCCTGCTGGTGCTTTCGGATGAACATCTATCCGAGTTGGGTGACAGGATACGCACGGTGTGTGCTTCTGGTGTGGCAGTCAAAGCGCTGCTTACCGGCAGCGGCAGCCTGGATTGCGGGAAAGTGATCCACCACCCACCCCTGGAAAGCGAGATTCAGCAGCTGGTAGACATGCTGGTGATCGTCGTCGATGGCCATGAGTGCCTGATCTCGAGCGGCGTCCTGGATATGGAAGCCACCATTACTACCAACCGCAACCTGGTATTGATCGCACGCCAGTTCATCTGGATGGAATTCTTCGCCCAACAGATCTACTCCCGGCTGGGGGAAGATCTATTAGACATCCTTGACCCGGAGGACAGGCATTTGTATACAAGTGCAGCGCCTGAATAAAGGACAGGCTGTGGCCGGGATTGTAAATGGAGATAATATGCCTCATATCGATTATGTGCTCGACCCGCACCCTGAGGATTTAACCCACCACACTCAGGCGGACCCACACCGCCGGGCTTCCTCGATCTCAGACATCATCCTGGGTGGGCAGGATGGCCTGGTCAACGTGCTGGGCGTGATCCTGGGCGTGGCGGCAGCCACGCAAGATACCCGCATCGTGCTTGTCGCAGGCCTGGCAGCGACTTTTGCCGAGTCGGTGTCTATGGCAGCGGTTGCCTATACTTCCACCCTGGCGGATGCCGATTTCTACGAAAGCGAGCACGAGCGCGAATACCGGCATATCCAGGATGTGCCGCGTCTGGAGAAGCAGGAAATCCGGGGAATTTATGCTGAGAAAGGTTTTAGAGGAGAGCTGCTGGATAAAATTGTGGATACGATCACAGCCAATAAAGATGTCTGGGTGGCAGTGATGATGGCTGAAGAACACCAGCTCACCCCGGTAGACCGCCGGCAGGCCTTCCGTTCGGCTGTCATTGTGGGGATAGCGGCCGTAATTGGCTCGTTGGTCCCGCTGGTGCCATTCCTGGCTCTGCCGGTCAGCAGCGGGATATTCGTTTCCATATTGGTCTCTGCATTGGTGCTGTTCATCTTCGGCGTTTTCAAAGCCCGAGCGACGGTAGGCAGCCCAGGGAAGAGCGGGTTGGAGCTAGCTGTGATCGGGACGGTCAGTGCTCTGGTGGGCTACGCAGTGGGTCTGATCTTCAAGGTGCCTGCAGCCCCATGATATTTAAACACAAAAGCCCTGCTCATCGGGGGCAGGAGCTTTTGTGTTTCTGCGAAGGCTGATTGTAAGGATAGTCCCCTCTAAACACCCGTAAATCAGTATAGCATAATTCTTATTTGTTTGATCCTATCACTTCTGCAAACTATATTGTAAATTTCGAGCAGATGGTTTTATGCCCCCGGTGGAGACTGTATTCTCTAGTACCCGTGCTGGCGTGCTTCCATACGGTACTGGCAGTAAGAGCACTTCGGGCCTGGATCTGGCGGCTCGGGCAGCTCCAGTAGCTCCAGCACACTATCGATAAACGCCAGGAAACCATCCATATCCAGCGGGCATTCCAGCCAGGTGACAGACCCCATATATGCCAGCCTGCCGTCTGGGGCGCGGTCCATAGCTACCGGCTCGACACACAGCAGCCCAAGCCTGGTGATCGGGCTAAGTGAGAAAGCGCTCCCGGCCGGGTGCTCAAGCGCGTAGGCATAGGCGTGCAGCTGGCGGCTGTAGAAAGCGACGTGCTCGGGCTTGGTCTCGGTAGTCTTGAAGTCCACCACGCCGTACGTGCCGTTATCGAACTCGACCACCGTGTCGAAAATCCCCCGCAGGTAAGCTTTGTTTTCCCGCCCGGCTAGCTCGATGTGGCGCCGAAGTCACCCAGCGGTTGCCGAAGCGCACCTTGCCGGGGGGCAGCTCAGCGGTGAATTCTGTTGTGGGTCGATCCTGAAAGAAATCTTTCATCAAGCGGTCGATGCGGTTGAAGATGCTCGGGAAAGGCGCTGACGGGCGCCCGATGCCGCGCCCCACCTTGAGGTAGAAGCAGAGCGGGCACTCATCCCATAGAAATGTCAGCTCGGAGGGGGAGAGTTTGTAGGGGGAGGACATGGGTATGATTATACAAAATATCGCAGGTTTATGTATTATCACCACGAAGTCCCAATCCAGCAAGTTTTTTTAAAAACTCTTTGTGTGGTCTGCGTGCTCTGTGTTGAATTCCTTCTTTCAATAACAGTATTGGGACACCAGCTCACCCGCAGCGTCCAGCAGGTTGGCACAGTCGCCGTCGTTGTTCCACACCGCCGTCTCGTCCTTACACCAGTGCAGGTCCAGCGCTGTGTCCTCCCCGCAGCCGGTCCTGACTCTCACATCTGCTCCTGCCCCTAGAATGAAGTTTGGGAAGGTATATTTCCAGCCATAGGCGTCGTGCAGCATCCAGCCGCTCAAGTCGATAACCCCCGCAGCCTGATTTACCACGCAGACGTACTCCTCGTTCTTATTATCGTTGTCGTTTCCTGGGGCGTTGAATTGCGAGCATGCCGGGTCGATAAGGACGCCTTCACCGGACACTGTTGGCGTGGCGGTTGCCTCAAGCACCCCCCATATGCCCAGCCCATCAGCCTGAGCCGTGGCCTGCATCTGCTCGAAATCGCCCTGGTAGGCGGTATCCGGCTCTTAGGCTGCGGCGCGTGCCATCCCAGTGCGCACCAGCTCTGCGTTGACGAAGGTGCCGTCCAGCAGGTAGACGTAGCGCAGCAGGCGATCGTACCGGTCGGTCTCTGAGACATCCTTCTCAAGGGCTACCTGTTTACCTTCCACCAGCGAGCGGTTCAACGTTTCCGCTTCGCTCGAGAAGGGCTGCCCATCTTCGGGAGAATCGATGCCGATATATCGCAGGCGCTGAGCCACGCCCTCGAGCAAGACCTCGATTGTAACCCCATCCAGCACCTGCACGACCAAAGCGGTCTCTAAGCCTGCTAGGGCAGTCTCTGTCAAGGTAGGCGCAGGGGTATGGGTAGGCACGCTGGTCGATGTCGCGAGTAAGGTTTGGGTTGGCGCGGGTGTGGAAGTGGATTTCTGGCTAGCGATGGTGGCAGCTGTGGCTGCCGGTGCGTTCTCGGTGTGTGGCTGCGATGGCGTACAGGCCGCTGCGAAGAGTATACTTGCCGCAACCAGGGTTCCAATTTGAAGTGGGAATCTTTCAGCCATAGGACCAGCTCCAGGGAGTCGGTGGATCATCGAACATCTGATGTCTCAATTATACAGACAACCTCGATCAGCCGGCGTATTCCTGGTCAAGGTTATAGGTTACAATTCCTGCCTGTGAGTAAATCCCCATTAATCTGGTTTGGCGTGACCCTGGCAGTAGTGGCGGGGTACACTCTGCTGGGACCGGCAGAGAGGTCGTTAGGCACTAGCGTGCGTGTTGTCTACCTGCACGGCGCGTGGGTGTGGGCTGCACTGGCCAGTTTCTTTGCGTCAGCGCTCGTGGGATTGGTCGGCCTGGTGCTGCGGCGGGTTAATCTGCAGCATTGGTCGCGTGCCCTGGGTCGCACGGGTCTGTTTTTCTGGATCACCTACCTGCCGATATCGATGTGGGCGATGCAGACCAACTGGAATGGGCTGTTCCTGGCGGAGCCGCGCTGGCGGTTGGCGCTGGTGTTTGCCATCGGGGGATTGGTGCTGCAGATCGGGGTGGCATTGATCGAGAGCCCGGCCTGGGCTGCGGCAGCCAATATTGCCTATTTTATGGCGCTGGTTCTGGCATTGGTGAGCACCGAAAATGTCATGCACCCACCTTCGCCCATCCTGGACTCGGAAGCTGCCCGCATCCAGCTATTCTTCGCCGGGCTGCTGCTGCTGACTTTGCTGGCTGCCGGGCTGTTTAGCCAGGTGGCTGTACCGGTTTGAACGCCAAGTTGACTGAAGCCCTGATCCAACCAAAGAAATCGCTGCGCTTCCAGATCCTTATCTTCACCCTGATCCGGATCGTGTTGAACACCATGCATCGCATGGTGTACCCATTCCTGGCGGTGTTCGGCCGCGGTCTGGGGGTTGACCTGTCCTCGCTGGCGCTGGCGGTGACGGCACGTTCCCTGGGAGGAACGGTTGGTCCGTTCCTGGCCTTCGTTGCCGACAGCCGCGGCCGCAAGACGGGTATGCTGCTGGGTCTGTCCCTCTTCACCCTGGGAACCGGACTGGTCGTCTTCTGGCCTACTTATACAATGTTCGTGATCTGCCTGGCGCTGACTATGCTGGGCAAATACGTTTTCGATCCATCCATGCAAGCCTATCTGGGGGATCGCATCCCTTACCAGCGGCGCGGGCGAGCAGTGGCGGTCACAGAGCTCGGCTGGTCGCTCAGTTTTGTGCTGGGAATACCGCTGGTTGGTTTTCTCATCGCCCGCGGCGGGTGGATGGCGCCTTTCCCACTCCTGTGCCTGTTAGGGCTGTTAGCGTTCCTGGTCCTGGTCTGGATGCTGCCCAAGGACAGCGTGCCCTTGCAGGAGCGTCCCAGGTTCTGGTCCAGCTTGCGCTCCATGCTGACCTACACCCCGGCTCTGCTTGGTCTCTCGGTAGGACTGTTCATCAGCGCTTCCAATGAAGTAATCAACCTGGTGTTTGGGGTGTGGCTGGAGGATTCGTTCGGCTTGAAAGTTGCCGCTCTGGGGGCGGCCGCGGTGCTCATCGGTCTATCCGAGCTTGGTGGAGAGATCCTGTCGGTGGGTTTCACAGACCGCCTGGGTAAGCCCAACGCTGTAGGGCTGGGCCTATTGGTGAACTGCCTGGCAGCGTTCGTCTTGCCGCTGGCAGGGAGCACGCTGGGGGGAGCACTGGTCGGGCTTTTCCTTCTCTACATCACTTTTGAATTTACAATGGTCAGCATGATCTCTACGATGACAGAGATCATGCCGGGAGCTCGCGCCACAATCATGGCAGCCAACGTTGCCGCGCACTCACTGGGGCGCGCCCTGGGTGCCCTGCTTGCTCCACTCCTCTACACACAGGGTCAATCGATCATTCAGCTTCCGTCGATGCTTGCCAGCGGGTTGGCCGCGATCCTGCTCAATCTGCTCGCCCTGGCGTGCCTGTATTTCTTGAGAAGACGTATTAGCTGAGATCCATATCGAATGAAAGCGGTAGCGGTGGGTTATCATTGGAGACTTCTGACCAGATCGCATATCACCCTGGAATGATATAATCGCAGCGCACTGGTGTCGAATGAAAAAGAACACAGTAATATCGGTTTTGGTTACGCTTCTGTTGGCGCTGGTATTGATGAGCCTCTGGCGTCCGGCGCAGGCTTCCCCCCAGTTCCAATACACCCCATTCCCCACTCCGACCCCTGGTCCCGACGGTCGCATCCTGTATAAGGTGCAGCCTGGGGACACCCTGCTGCGCATCTCGCTCATCGCCGGCGTGCCTCTGGACGAGCTGCGCGGGCTGAACAAATTGGTCGGGGATAATATCGTCGTCGGTCAGGAGCTGCTGCTCGGCCTGGGCGGACCATCCCAGGTGACCCCTACCCCCGGGCCAAGCCCAACCCCGACCATCGAGCCCCCAACCCCCACCCCGATAGCCGGGGCAGGCATCCTGTGTGTGCTGCTGTATAACGATCGTAATGGGAATTCGATCCGCCAGGAAGAGGAGCCTACGATTCCCTGGTGGGGCGATCAGCGTCAGCAACCGCTCTGGTTCGTTCTCTGAGACTGCCCCCACGGAGACAGGTATGGAACCGGTCTGCTTCCTGGATTTGTCCGAGGGGGAATACAGCATCACCGTGGCGGTACCGGAAGGCTACAACCCGACCACATCGACCAGTTATGTGCTGGATATCAAGGCGGGTGATGATACCTATCTGGGGTTTGGCGCTCAGATCAACTCTGAGACCGAGACGGAAGTGGACACAGCCGGAGGGACCAACCGCTCGGCTTTATTGGGGATCCTGGGTGGGCTGTTCTTGCTGGTGGGCGTTGGCCTGGCTGTCTTCGGCACTCGCCTGCTGCGCGGCCGGTAGTTCGATCTGCCTTTGCGATCCCGGCTTTCCTGCACTTCGTTCAGGATCAAGTCTTTGCTGGGTGATCCTGCGCATTCCAGGATCGTCTGGTAAGCATCAGTGAGGCTGATGGAAATTGCCTTGGTCCCATGCGGACGAGCGCTGCCTGCCAGCCTGTGACAGCGATTCAGCAACCCCCTCCTCTACAACTACAGTGATCAAGGCTGCACCCAGGGCGCGCCTGTCCTTCCCGGGCAGCAAATAAGCCCCTGCTCCCGCCAGGGCATCTGCCAGCGCGGATTCGGCAGCGACCAACGGCTTGCCCAGCTTGAGTGCCAGCCAGGCGGTCTGGCTCCAGGCGGATAGCGGTGCCGGATTGAATACAGCCGTGCAACCCTGGTACAGGTGCGGGATAAATGCCGGCTCCAGGGCAGGCAGACGCGAGTACTGTCTCCTGGAGACCTGATTCCTCCAGCAGGGCTGTCAAATGTTGGTGGGATGGCAGGTCCCGTCCCAGGATGAGTAAGGGGTAATATTCTCCGATGGAGGCAGCAGCCCAGCTCCAGGCAGCCAGCAGATTGCGTAAAGACTGTCTGTCATCCGGTCCGTGATACAGGATATACGTCTCCGGCAAGGTCAGTGCGTCTAACTTTGGCAGGTTACCGTCAGCGATCCGGCTGAGGTGGGATACCGGCCCGGCGGGCAAGAGATGCAGCGGGGCAGTTATCCCGGCGGGAGGAATCGCCGCCAGATCAGAAGGCCACAGCAGGCCGCGCAGGCGGGCCATTCCGCCGCTGGAGAGCGCATCTCGCAGGCGCTCGGTCATTCCCTGAGGGGGTGTGGCGGTAGGGTAATCTGCCGGGCTGAGCACGACTGGAATGCTGGCCAGCAGCGGAGGGTGGCTGGCGGTCAGGTGCATCAAGTCCGACGCCCAGTCTTTCGGCTATGCGCGGCAGGCTGCGCTGCTCCCATGCCAGCCTGGTAGATTGGGAATCAACAGCCGGCTGGATATGCGTTGTTACGCCCTCCGGCAGCCAGGGCGGCGGCTCACCCGGCATGGCGACCACTGGCTGAACTTCCGGGTGGCGCTGGGTGAGCAGATAAAAAAGGTGCAATGCCTCCGTGCTGTTTGGCGCTCGCAGCAGCGACCAACCATCGTGCAGGACTTTGATCATGGGTAATAACCGGTTAAGCCGTGCTCTCCCCCGGTTGAGACCCTCCAGCCTTGGCAGCCACGCGGCGCAGGAAGCGTACTCTCTTCGATCACCACCCGCTGGTGCAGGCCGTCCCCGATCTTCTCCTCACCATCCCAGGCTTCCACGTTGAAATCCACACGGAAACCATCCACGGAAATGACCTCCGCCCGCGCAGTCACCCGGCTTCCGACCGGCGAAGGAGCCAGGTGCCTTACGTCAACGCGCACGCCCACGCTCGAATATCCCAGGGGCAGGAGCTCACCCATGAATTTGCGGGCGACACGCTCCATAAAGGCGATCATCCATGGTGTTGCCAGCACGCGCAGCGAGCCGCTGCCGACGTGCATAGCGGTATGCTGCTCCTCGACCGTGAAGGTCTCTTCCATGCTCGTACCCGGTTTGAAAATTTCTTCAAAGTCCATCTGCTCTCCATAATATATTCACCAACCAGAGAGTGCACAGAGTTATTGAGTTGGATATCACCGTGGAGTTCGCGGAGTATTATTCAAAAACTCCGCGCTCTCCGCGTCTCTGCGGTGGAAAAATATACTGGCTTAGGCGGTGCTCCACCAGTCGATGCCCTCGCGCAGCCCGAAACTCTCCAGGCGCTGGCGGATCAGCACCCTTGCGCCGCGCGCCCCGACCGCGGCTAACAGCGCCGGGTGGGCAGACTGCTGCCACAGGTCTGGGAGCTGCTCCGGAGCCAGTATTGGGCGGCCGCGACGCGTGCGCCCGATCTTGGCTGGATCGATATCGATGAACGCTACCAGTGGGATGTCATGCCTTAAAAGGTGTTTGCTCAACCGGCGCCCCATCATGCCTGCTCCCCAGACGATTACTGCATCGCGAGACACCAGCGGTCCCTGAGCCAGGTAATGCGCCTTGGCACGCAGGAAATTCTCCAGTGAGTAGCGCCCGTCTGTGCGCGTCAGCCGCTCGGGACGTTCCCGCCACTGCAGCAGCACCTGCTCCAGTTTCGCAAAGCGCGCCCCGGTGGAATACAGTCGCAGCCACAGGTCATAGTCCTCTGCCCAGCCGTGCTCCTGGTAGCCGCCCACCCGCTCGACCCACTCCTTTCGGAATGTCACGCTGGGATGTGCCATCGGGCTTTCGACGAAGATCTCACGGCGCATATCTTCATCGCTGACCAGGGAATTGAGCCATTGGATATAGACGCGGAAGCCCTGGCGCACCTGCCCGGGCGGGAATGCATCTACCAGACAGCTTACAACTGCAACCTGCGGGTGCTGGTCCAGGTAGCTCACCTGGCGCGCCAGGCGCTCAGGATGGCAGCGGTCGTCGCTGTCCATCCGGGCTATATATCCTGAGCGGCAGGCCTCCAGACCGCTGCTCAAAGCCGGGATGATGCCGCTATGCGGCTGGCTGATGAGGCGCAGGCGGGGATCGCCGACTGCCATCTGGTGCAGGATATCCGCCGTCCCATCGGTTGAGCCGTCATCGACGGCGATGATCTCGAAATCCTGCAGAGTCTGCCGCGCTAAGGCTATCCAGGGCGTCTGGCAGGGTGGCGGCAGCGTTGTAGCATGGCATCAATACGGACACGACAGGGGACTGGGCAGGGCTGGAATTCATATTCGGCGGAGATAGATTTGGGCGGCAAGGCTTGATTATAGCACGCAAAGCGCATACAATATTTTCACGGCATATCCTGACCGGTCTGCATGGACGCAGCCCCGATATTCATTGCCACATCTGAAGGCTTAGCCAACAACATGCAGCCAGACTTAATGCTAACCAAAATCCTCGTACCTCCGGCAAGACCGGGACTGGTTGCGCGCGGCCGGCTGCATAAGCGGATCGAGTTCGGGTCTGGATGGTGGTGCCCGAATGTTGCTGGTCTCAGCTCAGGCGGGATCTGGTAAGACAACTGCAGTCCTGGAGTGGATCGCCGGACAAGATCGAGCGGTGGCATGGTACGCGCTGGATGAAGGTGATAACGACCCGGTGCGCTTCTGGAATTACTTTGTGGCTGCTGTGCAGCGACACATCCCGGATTACGGCGAGACCGCCCTGGCTATGCTGCAGCCAGCCCAGCCTGCACCGGTGCAGACTTTGGTCGCCCAACTGGTCAACGAGCTGGTCTTTCATGACCAGCCTCTGGTGATCGTGCTGGATGATTATCACCTGATCCAGAATCCAGCCATACACGAAGCGCTGACCTACCTGCTGGATAACCAGCCGCCGTCCCTGGTGATGGTGATCGTCAGCCGCTCGGACCCACCCATGCCGCTGGCGCGCTGGAGGAGCCGCCGCCAGCTGGTCGAGCTGCGAGCGTCTGACCTGCGCTTCTCGATAGAAGAGTCTGGCGAACTTCTGAATGGGGTGATGGGTCTATCAGTCTCCGCTGATGATCTGGCAGTCCTGGACGGGCAGACCGAGGGCTGGGCTGCCGGACTGCAGTTAGCCGCCTTGGCGCTGCAGGCCAGGCTGGCGCAGGGGATCACTGCCGGCGGAGGAAGCCTCCAGCTACGTGCGCCAGTACTCGGGCAGCAACCGCTACATCCTGGACTACCTGGTGGGCGAAGTGCTCGACCAGCAGCCGGACGAGACGCGCGCTTTCCTGCTGCAAACCTGCATTCTGGAGCGGCTGTGCAGCGACTTATGCGATGATTTACTCACTGAACCACAATCCGAGTTGCCGGATGCTGAGAGTGTGGGCGGCACCCGGGCTAGCTTCCAGCCAAGGAATGCTGGAGCACCTTGAAAACGCCAACCTTTTCCTTGTGCCGCTGGATGACCAGCGCTCCTGGTTCCGTTACCATAAGCTTTTCGGCGACCTCCTTCGCCATAGGGCACAGACCCAGCTCAAAGACAGCCTGCAGAACCTGCACCACCGGGCGGCCAGCTGGTACGAGCGTAATGGATATGCCAGCGATGCGATCTATCACGCGCTGCAGGCATCCGAGTGGGATACGGTCTCACGCCTGGTCGAGCAGAATATGGAACCTGCCCTGGCACGCGGAGAGACACTGACATTGTTGGGCTGGCTGGATGGCCTGCCTGAGGATGTCGTCCGTGCGCGCCCCTGGCTGTGTGTGGCCGGTGCCTGGGGCAGCCTGCTGACCGGGCAGCCCGGCAATGCCGTTGACTACCTGCAGGCTGTTGATCAAGCTATCGGTCGAGAAGGCGAGCTGAGTGATGCGACGGCAGTCCAGGGACACTCCAGTGCCATCCGGGCATATATAGGCATGTTCCAGGGTGACCTGGGAAATGCCAGGATGTTAGCCGTACAGGCGCTCGAGCTGCTCCCTGAGGAAGAGCTCGTGGTGCGCAGTTTCGTGGCCTTCACGCTGGGAGGCGCCTGTTTGATGGTGGATGAGCTGGATGAGGCACAGCGCGCATTCCTGCACGCCAGCCAGATGGCACGACTCGGGGATAATATCCATATCGCCGCGCCGTCGCTGCGGGTGATTGCCCAACTGCTGGAAGCCCGGGGTGAACTGTACCAGGCGCAGTCTTACTGCCAGGAGGCAGTCCAGCTGGCGCGCACAGCAAGCGGCAGCCTCTCACCGGTGGCAGCGGATGCCCTGGGAGTGCTCAGCGACCTGCATTACGAGTGGAACGATCTTCAGGCAGCACGCCAGCATGCCAACATGGGGCTCGAGCTGGGAGAGCGTCTGGGTAATACAGATGTGCTGGTCAGCGCCTACAGCCGGATGGCGCGCCTGGCGAATGTAGATGGAGACGATCTCGCGGTTGGAGATTGGCTGCGTAAAGCGGCTGAGCTTCAGAGACATGCTCAGCTGACACCCGGAACCGGCAGCGCTGCCAGGGCACTACAGGTCCGGCTGTGGGTCAAGGCAGGCGATAGGATCGCCCTGCGCGACTGGGTGGATCAGCAGGGGATGCCCGATGAACCGGTCAGCTTATTGAACGAACGTGACCTGCGCGCGATGGCAAGGGCCTGGCTGAGCCTCGGTGAATCGGACCGCGCCTTCGATCTTCTCCAGCGCCATAAATCCTGGACAGTGGAGCGCGGGCTAGCGGGTTTGCGCATCCACAATCTGGTTCTACAGGCGTTGGTATACCAGGCGTCTGCTGCGGTGGATACAGCCATGGAATGCCTGAGGGAGGCCCTCGTCCTTGCAGAACCGGGTGGTTTCGTGCGCACATTCCTCGATGAATGGACGGTACTAAAGACGATCCTCTCCAGGCTGCGCCTGCCCGGCAGCGGGATCAGCCGGGAATACCTTGTCACTCTACTGGAAGCGTTTGGTGAGGACACACAGGATAGCAGCCGGGAATCCGGTGGAGCAGCACCCGTTATGCAGCTGGTCGAGCCGTTGAGCGAGCGCGAGCTCGAAGTTCTGAGGCTGATCGCCGAGGGCTATTCCAACCAGCAGGTCGCCGGGGAGCTGTTCATCAGCCTGGGAACGGTCAAGGCGCATACCGCCAGCATCTACCGCAAGCTGGACGTGCGCAGCCGCACGCAGGCGGTGGCGTATGCCAGGGAGCTTAAGCTGATCGAATAACAAGACCAGGCAGGTCTTTCTTGCCCCGTTTTATCACATAAACCTGGAATAAACCCGCAATATAACTTTCGCCGGATGACAGCGGCGATTTTGTATTTTAAACTGTGTTCAGTACGACGATATATAAAGGAGGTTCTCATGTGGTTCAACCCAATTACTACCTGGATAATGCGTTCGCCGCTGCACGGCATCGTCAGCAAGAACATGATGTTGATAACTTATCAAGGGCGCAAGTCCGGCAAGCAGTACACCACCCCTGTGAATTACCTGGAGATCCCGGAGAACGGGACTGCTGTCCTATACACGACCAGCTACCGCGAGCACGTCTGGTGGCGCAATCTGCGTGGTGGGGTGCAGGTGACATTGCGTCTGCGCGGGGAGGATTTGCCCGCGCAGGCTCAGGTGATCGAGGAACATGAGGTAGTTGATGAAGCACTGGATGCCTACCTGCGTCAAGCTCCGCACCTGGCGCGCTACTTCGGTGTGAGTTTACAAGGAAATGGATCTCTCGATGCAGATGACCTGCACCGGGCTGCTGAAAAGATTGTGGTTGTAAAGACCACAGCCGTATAAATATCGATAATCGATAAGGAAGGGTATAAGATGGCTGAGCTGGTATCGACGAAAACAATGGGTGCGGAAATCGTACGCTCCTGGAAGAAACTGGTGGTTCCACTCACCGTAATGCTGGCGTTCTTGGCGCTGGCGGTAACCATGTGGCGGGTGACGGGATACCTGCAGCCGCTGTTCCTGTTCGGCTATATCGGCACCTCGATCGGGCTGGGCCTGGGGCTGTACACAGTCCTTCCGAAAAAGAAGAAGCCGCTGGGCAGGCGGGTCTCGCTGCTACTAGTGGGCACTTTCCTGCTGGTGTTCGTAGCTGCTATGGGGATGGAGAACATGCAGATCGAGGGCGTGTTCTTCGGTCTGCTGGGAGGGGTGTACCAGGCGGCGGTGGTGCATTATATGATTGCCAAGATTTTCGGACCGCTGCTGTTCGGCAGGCTGTGGTGCGGCTGGGCTTGCTGGACGGTGATGGTGCTCGACCTGCTGCCCTTCCAGCGCAGCCAGGGACGGCTGCCGGGAAAATGGGGTTGGCTGCGCTACGCCCACTTTGCGCTCAGCTTTGGGCTGGTGCTGGTGATGTGGTTCGTCTTCGGCTACCGCAGCGGCGCCAGCGGTGCCAGCGCCATCACCTGGTATGTGGCGGGTAATGTCCTGTATTACCTGCTGGGCATCGGGCTGGCTATCGCCCTGAAGGACAACCGCGCTTTCTGCAAGTACCTGTGCCCGGTCTCGCTGCCGCTCAAGCTGACCAGTCGGTTTTCGCTGCTGAAGATCGCCACGGATGCCGACCGCTGCACCGCCTGCAGGGCCTGTGAGAAGATGTGCCCGATGGATATCCGTATCCCGGATTACGTTCAAAACGGGCAAAGGGTGCTTTCCACCGAGTGCAGCCTGTGCCAGACCTGCGTTACTGTCTGCAGTAAGGATGCCCTCAGGCTGTCCTTCGGCAAAGACCTGGGCGGCGTAGAGCTGCTGCGGGTGCGTGGTTGAGATGGGCCAGGGCGGCGTATACGTGATCCGGGCTGCCGGGTGCCTGCATGGGGACTGGTCGGAATGGTTCGATGCCCAGGTATCGGTCAGTGAGTCCGAGAATACGACTACCATCACAGCGCGCCTGCCCGACCAGGCTGCGCTGTATGGCACCCTGGCTAAAGTACGCGACCTTGGCATGGTCTTGCTGTCTGTGAATCGCTGCATCGACCGGAACTGACCAGCCTGACACTCTTGTCAGGCGCTCCTGTAACTGCAACAAGGCATGTAAAATGAATATTCGGGCAACCAGAAGGATTCCACGGGTCGGGAGATATGCCAACCATTCTCAAAACTCTATTCTCTGCTCTCTTCTCTCGTCCTTGAAGCATTGAAATGGGCTCAAAACTTGCACCCATTGATTCTCAAGAAGTTTATGCTATAACTATACATATAGCGTCACCACAACCCGTATGAGCAGCTCTTTCAACTAAACTGGAGGTTTGCCATGAGGCGTATCAGCCAACTATTTTTTGTTATCGCCCTGCTCTTCTCGAGCGTGGCGGTCTCCCCGGGCGCCACTGCCCAAGGGAGCAGTCCCGAGCGCCAGCCAGCCCAACCGGCTGCGCCCGATCCTTCCTGGCCTAAGGTATTCATGCCGATGATCCGCATCGATCCGAGCTTTACGGTGACCGGTAAGGTGACCGACGGGTCGGGTAAGCCCGTGGCGAACGTCAAGATCATCAACCAGGACGGGGTCAGCACATGGACGGATGCCGGCGGGAGCTACTCGCTTTCCGGTCTGGTCCAGGGCGGCAACGGGTTGGCAGCCGCGAAAGATGGGATGGTCTTCATGCCATCGCTGGCTGAAGTCAACCTTCCGGCTGGCTCCAGCCCACAGGATTTCAAAGCCTTCCAGCAGTGCCCGAATTACGTGATCAACGAGAGCTTCGAGGCTGACCAGTCCTGGCAGTTCCCGGCCACCGAGTTCACCGCATCATACACGACCGCTGCGGCGCATACCGGGACGCGCTCAGCTCGCACCGGCATCACCAACGCGGCGCAGAACAAATACAGCTATTCCTCCACCCGCCAGCCGATCCTGATCCCGGCGGGCACCACCAGCGCCATCCTGCGCATGTGGCTGTACCCGGTCAGCAGCGATACCAGCACGCTGGCGATGCCATCCCTGCCCCAGCCGGGGCTGGAGGCGGCGGAGATGGATGCCGAAGCCCTTGGCAGCGACGGTCAGTATGTGTTAGTGACGAACGTTTATAATCAGTACACCGGGGTTACGGATCCATATGATCCCGATTTTGGTGAGCTGCTGCAAACCTTGATGTGGATGCGCAGCAACGACCAGCAGTGGGGTCTGTACGAGTTCAACCTGAGCAAATACGCCAGCGCCACCCAGGATGTATGGATCAAGGTCCAGGCAGGCACCTACAACGACGGCCTCGGCGGCGTGACCTCCATGTACGTGGATGACGTCACCCTGGAGCTGTGCGATGCCGGCGCTGCGCCGCAGCCGCCCACCCCGCCCGTCCAGGGCTGCAGCAACGTCTTCGTCAACAGCGACTTCGAGCTGGTCGACCGCGGCTGGAGCATCCCGGTGACGGCTTTCTCTGCCCGCCTGTCCAGCAAGCAGTACATCAGCCCGGTGCAGTCCATGCGTACCGGCCGTATAGATGCAGCCAATGCAGCCCCTTACAGCTACTCAGACGCCTGGCAGCTGGCGACCATCCCTGCGGGTGCCACCAGCGCCACACTCAACATGTCGGTCTTCCACCAGAGCACAGGTTACCTCACTGAAGCGGCTGCGCCGGAAGCACCGCCGCCGGTCGGTATTAAATTCACCGACCTGGCACTTTCCAGCGACATGTCCTACGTGCTGGTGCTGGACCAGTATGGGAATATCATCGAGTGGCTGTACCGCAGGTACAGCGATAACGGGCAGGTGTGGACGCCGCTGTCCTTCGACCTGACCAAATACGCCGGCGACACGATCCGCATCCAGTTCGGCACGTTCAATAATGGGGTAAGCGGTGACACAGCCATGTTCGTGGACGATGCTACATTCGATATCTGCACCGGAGGAACCACGCCTGGTCCGACGCCCACACCAGCTCCAACACCAGTGCCCCCACCCACGCCGCTCCCGGGCACCTGCACGGAAGCTTTCACCAATAATAGCTTCGAGACGGATGGCAGTTGGGGCATTCCTGTGACGGTCTTCTCGGCGGGCTACTCGACTGACTACGCCAACACCGGCGTGCGCTCGATGCGCAACGGCGTCCCGTACTACGTCATGGACCGCTACAGCTACTCTGACGCCTACCAGCTTGCCAGCATGCCGCTGACGGTCAACACTGCCACGGTGGGCATGTGGATCTACCCGATCACCGGCGAGACGACCAGCGTCGGGACTCCAGGCAGGGATGTGCAGTACGTGTTGGTGCTGGACAGCAGCGGCAACTGGATCGACACCTTGATGTGGCAGCGCAAGAACTACCAGGCCTGGACCTACTACACGTTCGACGTTTCCAAGTGGATCGGCACGACCATCCGCCTGCAGTTCGGCGTGTACAACAACGGCTACGGCGGCGCTACCTCGATGTACGTGGATGACGCCAGCCTGCAGCTCTGCCCGTAGAGCAGGGCGTATCAGGCAGCCGTCCCCGGACGGCTCATAAAACAGACACTATAGTACAGGACTGGCGGCATGCCGCCAGTCCTGATTGGATTGCTGTTTGTGTGAAAATTGTGTGTTGTTGAAGCCCCGCTCCTACACGGCATTCACTCATCAAGGTGTTCATGTACAATATTTTCTAGGGAGGTGCGGCATGACCCTGGAGATCATCACAGTCCTGGTAATCCTGCTGGCAGCAGTGGTGCTGTTCATCACCGAGCGGGTGCGCGAAGACCTGGTGGCGCTGATGGTGCTGGTGAGCCTGGCGCTGACCGGTCTTGTGACGCCAGCGGAGGCGCTGTCGGGCTTCAGCAACCCGGCGGTGGTCACAGTGTGGGCGATCCTGATCCTGAGTGCGGCGCTGTCGCGCACGGGAGTGGCTGGGCTGCTGGGTCGGCGGTTGCTGCGCCTGGCGGGCTCCAGTGAGGTGCGCCTGCTGCTGATTATTATGCTTACAGTCGGGGTGCTCTCCGGGTTTATGAACGATATCGGAGTGGCGTCGCTGTTCCTGCCGGTGGTGATCGATATATCACGGCGGACGAAAATCCCGCCATCGAGGCTGCTGATGCCGTTGGCGTTTGCGGCGCTGCTGGGGGGTCTGAACACATTGATCGGTACGCCGCCGAACATCCTGGTGAGCGAGGCGCTGAGGCAGGCGGGACTGGAGCCGTTCAGCATGTTCGATTACACGCCGGTGGGTATCGTGGTGATGATATCCGGGATTGCGTTCATGGTGCTGGTAGGGAGACGGCTGCTGCCAGTGCGGGACATCGCGCGGGAGCTGGCTGGCGGGGAGAGCGCGGAGCCAAAAAGCACTGTACGAGCTGCACGAGCGGATGGTGATGCTGAACGTACCGGCGGGGTCAGCGCTGGTAGGGAAGACGCTTTCGGAGAGCCGGTTGGGGTCGGCGCTGGGGTTGAACGTGGTGGCGATCATCCGCAACGGGCAAACGCAGCTGGCGCCGGAGGCGGAGACGATGCTGAAGGCGGGGGACAGGCTGCTGGTGGAGGGGAAGCTGGAGAAGCTGATCGAGCTGCATGGGCGGCAGCACCTGGAGCTGGAGGAGGAGCAGCTGGCAGTAGAGCGGTTGGTGACATCGGACATCGAGCTGGTGGAGGTGGAGATCGGGGACGGTTCGTCGCTGATCGGGCAGACATTGAGCCAGGTGGGGTTCCGCTACCGGTACAAGTCGATCGTGCTGGCGGTGAGGCGAGGGGAGCTGGTGCTGAGGACGAACCTGGAGACGATCCCGCTGCAGGCTGGGGATGTGCTGCTGGTGCAGGGCAGGCGGGAGCAGGTGGAGGCGATGAGGGAGGAGAGCACGCTGCAGGTGTCGAAGCCGGGATCGACAGATGTGTACCAGTTGGAGGAGCGCTTGATGGTGGTGCGGGTGCCTGATGGGTCGTCGTTGGTGGGGAAGACGCTGGTGACGAGCCGGTTGGGGGATGCGTTCGGGCTGGGGGTGATGGGGATCGTGCGAGAGGGGGAGACGCTGCTGATGCCGGAGCCGGATGAACCCCTGCTGGCTGGAGATACCCTGCTGGTTAAAGGTAAGCGAGAGGATATAGCGGCAGTCCGAGGCTTGCAGCAGCTGGAGATAGAAACGGAAAAACCACCTGAGCTCAGTGATCTCGAGTTGGAGGAGGTTGGGTTGGTGGAGGCGGTGCTGTCGCCTTACACGACTCTGGTGGGCAAGAACCTGCGCGAGCTGTACTTCCGCAACAAATACGGTCTCAGCGTGCTGGCGATCTGGCGCGGGGGGCGGGCGTACCGCTCGAACCTGCGCGATATGTCTTTGCAGTTCGGCGATGCGCTTCTGCTGCATGGGGCGCGGGAGAACATCCGCGTGCTGGGCAGCGACCCGGACTTCCTGGTGCTGACCGAGGAGGCGCAGGAAGCGCCGCGCCTGAACAGAGCCTATCTGTCCCTACTGATCATGGTGGGGGTGCTGCTCCCGGTGATCCTGGGCTACGTCAATATCGCCATCGCGGCTGTGGTGGGCGTGGTACTGATGGTGCTGACAGGCTGCATAACGATGGAGGAGGCCTACCGCTCGATCCAGTTGAAGGCGGTGTTCTTGATAGCCGGGATGCTGCCGCTGGGGATTGCATTGCAGCAGACCGGTGCAGCCACTCTGATTTCCCAGCAGATGGTGCTGCTGGTCGGCGGGCTGGGAGCGCTGGCGGTGCTGGCAGGTCTGTTCATCCTGGCAGCGCTGGCTTCGCAAGTGATGCCAAACCCGGCGGTGGCGGTGCTGTTGGCGCCAATTGCCTTGAACACCGCGGCGGATATGGGCGTCTCCCCCTACCCGCTGATGATGGCTATCGCGGTATCCGCATCGGCAGCTTTCCTGAGCCCGGTGGGGCACTCAGCCAACATTCTGGTGATGGGACCCGGTGGCTACAAGTTCAGCGACTATACCCGCGTCGGCCTGCCCCTGACCCTGGTGGTGCTGGTCGTATCGATGATCTGCATCCCGATTTTCTGGCCGTTCTAACCGAATAGATTTAAAACCTACGCAGTTGGAAGCAGGCAGGGGGTGTTTGGGCGGTGATAGCCGCCCAAACACCCCTTTTTCCCCTGATTTGAACAATTTATGAGATAGAATAGTCTCCCGAAATTGATCGAACTCCTGTGCCAAGTATAATTGCCGAAAGGAGAGATTATATGACACCTGAAATCATCACAGTCCTGGTAATCCTGCTGGCAGCGGTTGTGCTGTTCGTGACCGAGCGGGTGCGTGAAGACCTGGTGGCGCTGATGGTGCTGGTGAGCCTGGCGCTGACGGGCCTGGTGACGCCAGCGGATGCGCTGTCGGGCTTCAGCAACCCGGCGGTGGTCACGGTGTGGGCGATCCTGATCCTGAGTGCGGCGCTGTCGCGCACGGGAGTGGCTGGGCTGCTGGGTCGGCGGGTGCTGCGCCTGGCAGGCTCCAGCGAAGTCCGGCTGCTGCTGGTCATTACGCTGATGGTCGGTATTCTGTCTGGCTTCATGAACAGCATCGGGGTAGCATCGCTGTTCCTGCCGGTGGTGATCGATATATCACGGCGGACGAAAATCCCGCCATCGAGGCTGCTGATGCCGTTGGCGTTTGCGGCGCTGCTGGGGGGTCTGAACACATTGATCGGTACGCCGCCGAACATCCTGGTGAGCGAGGCGCTGAGGCAGGCGGGACTGGAGCCGTTCAGCATGTTCGATTACACGCCGGTGGGTATCGTGGTGATGATATCCGGGATTGCGTTCATGGTGCTGGTAGGGAGACGGCTGCTGCCAGTGCGGGACATCGCGCGGGAGCTGGCTGGGGGGAGGCGCGGAGCCAAAAAGCACTGTACGAGCTGCACGAGCGGATGGTGATGCTGAACGTACCGGCGGGGTCAGCGCTGGTAGGGAAGACGCTTTCGGAGAGCCGGTTGGGGTCGGCGCTGGGGTTGAACGTGGTGGCGATCATCCGCAACGGGCAAACGCAGCTGGCGCCGGAGGCGGAGACGATGCTGAAGGCGGGGGACAGGCTGCTGGTGGAGGGGAAGCTGGAGAAGCTGATCGAGCTGCATGGGCGGCAGCACCTGGAGCTGGAGGAGGAGCAGCTGGCAGTAGAGCGGTTGGTGACATCGGACATCGAGCTGGTGGAGGTGGAGATCGGGGACGGTTCGTCGCTGATCGGGCAGACATTGAGCCAGGTGGGGTTCCGCTACCGGTACAAGTCGATCGTGCTGGCGGTGAGGCGAGGGGAGCTGGTGCTGAGGACGAACCTGGAGACGATCCCGCTGCAGGCTGGGGATGTGCTGCTGGTGCAGGGCAGGCGGGAGCAGGTGGAGGCGATGAGGGAGGAGAGCACGCTGCAGGTGTCGAAGCCGGGATCGACAGATGTGTACCAGTTGGAGGAGCGCTTGATGGTGGTACGGGTGCCTGATGGGTCGTCGTTGGTGGGGAAGACGCTGGTGACGAGCCGGTTGGGGGATGCGTTCGGGCTGGGGGTGATGGGGATCGTGCGAGAGGGGGAGACGCTGCTGATGCCGGAGCCGGATGAACCCCTGCTGGCTGGAGATACCCTGCTGGTGAAGGGAGAGCCGGAAAACCTATCTACCGTAGACGGGCTGCAGCAGCTTCAGATTGAAACTCAGGCGCTGCCGGGTCTTGAGGCACTGGAATCGGAGGAGGTTGGCTTGGTGGAGGCGGTGCTGTCGCCTTACACGACTCTGGTGGGCAAGAACCTGCGCGAGCTGTACTTCCGCAACAAATACAAGCTCAGCGTGCTGGCGATCTGGCGCGGGGGGCGGGCGTACCGCTCGAACCTGCGCGATATGTCTTTGCAGTTCGGCGATGCGCTGCTGCTCCATGGAGCGCGGGAGAACATCCGCGTGCTGGGCAGCGACCCGGACTTCCTGGTGCTGACCGAGGAGGCGCAGGAAGCGCCGCGCCTGAACAGAGCCTTCCTGTCCCTGCTGATCATGGTGGGGGTGCTGCTGCCGGTGATCCTGGGCTATGTGAATATCGCCATCGCCGCGATCATCGGTGTTATCTTGATGGTGCTGACCGGCTGTATAACCATGGAGGAGGCCTACCGCTCGATCCAGTTGAAGGCGGTGTTCCTGATCGCCGGGATGCTGCCGCTGGGGATTGCTTTGCAGCAGACCGGAGCTGCCACTCTGATTGCCCAGCAGATGGTGCTGCTGGTCGGTGGTCTGGGGCCGATGGTGGTGATGGCGGGCCTGTTCATCCTGGCAGCCCTTTCGTCGCAGGTGATGCCCAACCCGGCGGTAGCGGTGCTGTTATCTCCAATTGCATTGACGATCGCATCCGACATGGGGGTTTCCCCCTACCCACTGATGATGACTGTCGCAGTCTCCGCATCGGCAGCTTTCCTGAGCCCGGTGGGACACCCGGCCAATATTCTGGTGATGGGACCCGGCGGCTACCGCTTCAGCGACTACACCCGCGTCGGTCTGCCCCTGACCCTGGTGGTGCTGGTCGTATCGATGATCGTTGTGCCGATATTCTGGCCCTTCTAATTTGCCAGTGCCCTCAATCGTTCATCAATACCAGCGGGGTGTACAGGCGCGTTCCCCCGACCAGCAGGTAGACCGGAGCAGTCTCCTTCAGCGTGCCGCTGGTGCCGGTGATGACCACCTGCACGTTCAGACCGGGCAGCAACGGCGCGCTGTGTGTGTCGGTCAGGATTAATGTCGCCACATCTCCCGGCAGCAGGCTGGTGGGAGTCAGACCGGCGCTGATCCCTGCCGGGAGGCTGCTGTGTCCCAGGTCCACGATGCCATTGAAGCCGCCTTGCGCAAGAGCCTGGATGCTGTAATCTGCGCTCTCTCCGGGCCAGATCGCCTGTGAAGCAGGTATTACCTGGAGCTGGAAGCCGTATTCCTGACTCTCGTACGCCCCACGGTCTACCCCGGTCCCGGCAGGGCGTGGGTTGCCAAAAATATCCTCCGCAGGTGCGTGGGCCGGGTCGCCGGAATCGACCGCCGGGCTCCCCGCTGCAAACACCCCGTACCGGTTTATCAGCTTCTCGAAAGCATTGCGTACGGTCGCTGAACCATCTGCGAACTGGCTGGCAGCCGGCACCCAACGCGGCAGCACGAGCCCAGACTGCGTCGGCAAGAGTGGGTCAGCGACCAGGGCGTGGGGATCGTCATCGTAGTTGACCAGCTCTCCGGGATCGCTGGGGATGGGTGTGCCGCCGTTCCAGTCCAGGTTGCGGTCGATGGCGAAGCTGGTGGTCTCTGCTGGAGGCGTGTCGGAGAAATCGTTGGGCCGGCTGGGATTCTCCGCGCCCATCGTCCCGTAAGGGTCGGACCAGATATTGTTATAGAAGTAGATGTTCTCGTTGGGTGGGTTGCTCCCCTCACTGTTCAGGCGCATGGCATACGCCAGTGCGGGCAGGTCTCCGACCACCGTGTTGCTGCGGAAGGTGATGTTTTTACCACCCTTGACCCCGAATGCAGCCCGCATCACGTTGGCGGAATTGCCCAGCAGCAGGTTGTTCTCCACCAGCACTTCCTGCGCCTCGAAATAAGGCTGACCATCCTCGCCAGCCAGCACGAAATACGAACCGGTCGATCCCTCCCAGTTCAGGAAGACGTTGCGCCGCACGGTGATGCGCAGGCTGCCCAGATTGGTGTCGTCATCGCCGTTGCTGTCTTTGATGACGATATAGCTGCTGGTGTCGTTGTTGTTTGTGCGCCCGCTGCCGGCAAAATCGTTGAAGAAGACATTATCCTGAATGACCACATCGGTCACGCTGTTGACGTCGATATGCTCGTCGCTGCCGGTCTGGTTGTAGAAGATATTGCCTTCCACTGTGATATTGCCGGCGCCGTTGTTGATCTTGAGGATATCGTTGTTATAGCTGTCGTGCAGCACATTGTTCCGCAGCGTGATGCGGCTGACGAAGTCTGCTCCGCCCGGATTGTCGATCAGGTCCTGGATCTGGATCACCAGCGCCCCGGCGCCCGGACCGCTGTGAGCGATATCGAAGCCTTCCAGGGTGATTCCCTGCCCGTAGAAGCAGGTCACCACCGTGCTGTCGTAGCGCAGGCGCGCCTGGTAAGGGACTTCAGAGCGCACGACCACGCCCTGGGTGAAGGTTCCTCGCAGCCGCACCCGCCCGAAATATTCCCCCGGGCGCACGATGACAGTGCTGCCATCCGGGACGCTGTCCAGGGCGTGGGTGATCGTCGCCCAGGGGCTGCCTATCGAGCCATCCCCGGACAGGTCGCTGCCGTTGGTGGCAACGTAGTAGCTGGCATGTATGCCGAATGGGTCTAGCGGAACCTCTACCACTCCGGCGTATGCCGGAATACTTGCCGGCAGCAGAGAAGCGATCACCAGGATCAATACAATCGAAAGCAGTCGAAAAAATAGTGAGGGGGGCATAGAAATTACCTTTGTGGATTTTTTCTGATTCGGGTGGTTCAGCGCGTGACCCACGGCAGGTGCAGGCTGTGGTCAGTGGGCATAAGGCCGATCGTATCGCTGAGCACGGGCGTCCCCGCCTGCATGGCTTGCAATGTGACGCTGTACCAGGCGTAGTTGGTCAGCCCGGTCAGCGTGTAAGTCCGGCTGCTGTAGGGGAGACCGCTGATGGGCGGTGGCTGGTCGCCCGTCGGTCCGCTGTGGTCGATCTGCCAGGTGGTAGTTATGGGCAGGTCCTGGTTCACTGCCCAGTTGAGATAGATGGTCTGGTCCGCCGACCAGCCGCTCAAGTATAATGCCGGCTTAATTCATACGCGCCGATATCATAGCCGGCTGCCTGCGGGCGGGCGATGCCCAGGATATCGTATTGCGTTCCGGCGTCCAGTCCGGCGTCGATCGCCGGGCTGTCCTCGAGCAGGCTGTAATCGTCGTTATCCGGGTCGACCAGCCGCGGATCGAGGTTGACCAGGTCGGCGGGGAAGTCAGCCGGGTCGATAATGCCATCCGTGCGGTAGAGCAGGTTGTGGCTGCCGGTCACGCTGCCTCCGTCGGATGCCCAGTAGTTCGATCCGGAATCGTAGAAGATATTGTTGTACACCTGACCGGTAGCCCCGTCGCGGAAGCCGATCCCGTGGTAGCGGATGTCGGCAAATACGTTGTGCACTGCTGTGACATCACGGATCTGGTGCACGCTCATACCCCACGCCCCCCCGTGAGCGAAGATATTATTCTGGAACAGCAGCCCTTCACTGTTCCCATAATAAGCGGCCTCGCCCATGAAGCCCTGGTGGAACTCGCTGCAGCGGTTGTTCTCGATGGTGATGTCGCGCACGTATTCACCGTTGTTGTCGAAGGTCTGGAAGCAGTCCACATGCGCACCGCCGATTTCGCTGAAATCCGTGCCGAAGAAGTGGTTGCCGCGCAGCACGTGCTCCTCGCCGAAGAAGCGGCTGTAGTCACAGTCGCCGCCGCCGTAGTCAAATAAGCGCTCAACCGTGTTGTTCTCCACCAGCCAGTCGAAGCCTGTCACCCCGATGCCCATCTGCGAGCGGTAGATGTGGTTGCCGGTGAGGTGGGCGTGCACGGGGAAGGGCGCGTGCCAATAGCCCTGGATGGCGGTGGATTCCAGATCATAGAAATAATTGTCGATCACTTCAACGTGATCGCTGCGAATGAACACCCCTGGATCTTCGGTCCAGCCGGTCAGCGATGGGTGGGTGGTGATGTTGAAGCCTTCGATGTGCAGGTAGTCGCTGTTCACCGTGTAGAAGCCGTACATGGTGGCGGCTCGTCGCGGCAGGGCTTTGAATGCGACCGGGCTGCCAGGTGCGCCGCTGTTCTGCGGCACCACCCTCTCGGGATAGAGACCCAACTTGACGTAAACCGTATCGCCGGCTGAAGCAATATCCGCAGCGTGCTGGATGGTCAGCCAGGGGGTGCTCTGGCTGCCGTCGTTGCTGTCGCTTGCCAGCGGGTGGTTCTGGTCGACGTAATATTCATGACCTCGTGGGACTGCATGAACTCGAGCTGCCATACCGAAGACGCCGAACAGCAGCGCCAGGGCGGTCGCCAGCGGGAGGAGAATCTTGAAGCTGTTCTTTATGAGTGCCATCTCAGAGCCTCATCGCTCGACCAGCGGCAGGTAGAGATCGCGCCGCGGCCAGAAGGCGTTGTTGGAGACCGGAGACCAGTCTGCAGACTGGTCCTGCCACTTGATGGCAAAGAATACTGTCCCCCCGGTCGTGCCGATAGTCGCCGTGTAGATGTGGCTGCCTCCCGGGATGGCGGCGTCGATCAGCTGGCTGCCAGCCCAGCTGCCCTCGTCGATCGGGCTGCTGCTGTGCCGCAGTGTGACGGTGACGGCGTCCGCCGGGGAGTCCAGGTCAGGGTGGCAGTCAGCACGCTCTGGCTGGTGAGGACCGAGGCAACCCACAGGTCGTTCACCGCCTGGGGAGGCGGCGTGCCGTATTCATCCGCCCCGATATCGCGGGCGCCGCCCAATGGCCGCGGGTCGCCGTCGAAATCATCGTCGCACAGACCGGCTGCCAGCGGGACTCCCTGGTCGATGGCCGAGCTTGCCCCGGAGACCAGGTGCAGGTCGCCAGCGGCTGCGTCGGCGAACAAGCTCAGCGGTGCGTTCTGCAGGTTGCCCGCCAGCACCGCCGATGCTCCGTCCCGCTCGCGCAGGTTGTGGCTGACTAAATTATTGGTGATCTCGGCGCTGGTGTTGGCGAAGCGCCACTCGATGGACGAGAACGGCGCGCTGGTCGAGACGACTGTGTTGTGCAGCAGCCTTGCGTTGCAGGCCTGCGCCAGGCAGATGCCGCAGTCGAACCCGGAGTTTGAGGCGAACAGCCCAGACCGGCTGGCGTGGACGAAGTTGTTGCGGATGATGCCCCCGTAGTGGTCCACGTAACCGCTAGCACCCGGGCAGGGATTATCGCTGTACGTGCGCCCGCTGCCGCTCTGCAGCAGACCGAAGCCTACGCCGCGGGCATTGTCGGTCAGGATGTTGCGCTCCACCAGCGTATCCCGGCTGCCTGTCCAAAGGTGGATGGCGTGTTCGGACAGCCCCTGCTGGCACCAGAAGCCTTCGATATGGTTGTCGCGTATCTCCCAGCCCCAGGCTTGATGGGCGTCCACCCCGCCGGTATAGCAGCTGCCGTTGAACTCCCAGATTTTCGGGCGCCCCGCGTCGGTCAGCTCGATGCGCGAGCAGGCGATCTCACCGGAATCCGGGAAGTTATTTTTATCGCTGTGTGGATTAACCTTGATCGCCTGCTGCCCGGGGTCGATGATATGCACGTTGTAGATCAGCGTATTGAGCGTATTGCCACCGTCGGTCGATACAACGTGGATGGGGTGCGTCCGGGCGCGCGTTAACCGTCAGGTCTGCGATGGTCACGTCCGAAGCGGCGATGGTGATCGTCTCCGATCCCTGGTAGTTGTCGTCCAATATAACGTTTTCCCGGTCCCCGCTTGCCGAGCGCAGGGTCACCCCGGGGGTATCGATCCACAGGTAGTAGCCTTGAGCGGCCAGGTTGTATGCCCCGTCAGCGATCAGGATGGTCATGCCGGGGCTGGCGCTGTTGACTGCATTCCATAGCTGTTGTTCGCTGCTGACATTGACAGTCGTACCGGATGGCGGCGGCAGGGGCGGGCAGAAGGGGTCGACCTGCGCCTGGGTAATCTGGCGTGCTGCGCCAGGTGTATCCTGGGCAGCGGCCACAGACGGGACTGGCTGGTGGATAGGATTGGCAAGCAGGATAATTGCCGGTAGCAAAACAGTCATCAGCCAGCTGGTAAGCGAGGTTCGATTATGGGGGAGTTGGATGGGAAGCATAGCTCTACTATAGCAAATCTGTCCTTTGGGCAAGCTATCAAAATTGTAGAGTCAGGGGAGAAGGGATAAGGGAAGGGGGAGTTCTCGAATTCAAGCCAATTACTACAAATACAACACTCCGCACCCCGCATATCGCACTTGACTCCGGAACACCTGACACACCCTCATTCCTCATCCTTGTTTTACAACCAGAGTGTACGCTCCCACCGGATCCAGATCTTCGCGGGCGTCCACCCGGGTGATGATAACCCCGATCTGGTTGTAAGTACCCAGGTCAAGTGCCGGGATGTGGTAGCTCTGGGTTGCACCGGGAAGCCCGAGTACAAGCGTCTCGACCGGCATGACCTGCACCGCTTTTCGCGAAGCGATCCCACCCTGCCCCGCCCGGAACATGCGGACGATCTGCAAATTGTACTGCGCACTGGATTGCTGTCCTGGCAGGATCTCGATGGTGAGCGGCTGCCCGTTCACTTCTGGGCGCAGCTTCAGCTCTATGAAGTCCATGCCGTAACTACTCTTGATCCCCGCCGGGTAGGGCTGTTCCGCCTGGGAGAGGTGGAGCTCACCGCCGCTGTAGCTCAGCTCCTTCACGATGGGTTCGCTGTACAGCGAGGCCGGGTCGTAGAAGCCGCAGATCGATGGATTGCCAGTCTCGTCACAGCGACCACCTTCCAGCCGTAAAGCATGGATGCTGCGGGCGAAGTGTGCCAGGCTTTCGCTGTATGTCGAGAAGGGGCAGGCCGCGGCTTCCGGGCTGGTCAGGACTGCGTCCATGATCCCGGGCAGAGCTCCCACCAGATCGGTCGAGCTGTCGATGTCCACGACCTCGTTCGAGTACAGCACCTGCAGCGTGCGCCGGATCACCGCCATGCCAGCGCTTGGGTTCTCCGCGCTGCCCGTCATGCCGTCGCACTGCTCATATAGGAAGCGCCAATACATCGCGCCATGGTAGGGGATTAGCTCGGCGTAGCTGGTGTTTAGCTCTCCAGCAAAGCCGCGTCCGCCCACGAACTGGATGGCCTTGGCGATATATGCGCGCGCCTGCCGGCTCTGTCTGAACTGAACCTGTCGTTGGGCGACGGTGGGGACAAAGGAAGCCGTCCCCTCGCTAAAGAACTGCCAGGCGGCATCTTTGCCATCGACATCCCCGCTCCCGCCGCTGGCGAAGGCGATAGCCCGCTGGAAATTGTGGAACAGCTCGTGGTGGAAAGTGCTCATGATCCCATCGGTCAACGTGTCGTACTCGGCGTTGTTGCCGCCGTTGACGTTGATGGAGATGCTCGAGTTGCCCCGGTCCGGGATAGGGCCGTGGAACCAGGTCTCGCCATCGCTGAGCGCTACCGGCAGGTGTCCGGTAATACCAATGCTGCCGAAGCTCACCCATTCGTCCCATCTGAACCCCCAGCCATCGGTCTGCAGGCGGACGGCTTCGACCATCTGCGGGACGAGCTCGTGCTGGACGAAGCCGGTCACCGCCGCCCTGGGCAGCCTGCTGCTGGCATCGCGCTGGAAGGGGAACATATCGCAGTAGTAAACGACCGTCTCTTTCGGACTGTGTGCGGCGTTGCTCTCCAGCGTTGTGACCCACTGGTTCTCCAGCAGGAAGGCATGCTCTATGCGACTGCTGGATACCGGTCTGGATGTGGAGCCGTCCTGGATGATGACCTTTATCCGGTAGTAATCGGTGGGGGTGGGGACGACCCCCAGGCTGCTGGGGCTGCTCTGGTTGAATTCGACCGTGAAAACAGCCCGAACTCCTGCCTCGCCATCCAGCTGGTTATAGTCGATCTCGCGTGACTCCTGCCAGACTGTGATGCGCTTGTGATCTCCGCCGCCCTGGTCGGGGTCGCCGTGCTGGGTCTCCAGCTGCAGGATTGCGGTGATTCCGGCTGGAGGGACTGCTAGGTTATCCAGAGTGATGACTAGTGTCCGTTCTGTGGCCACGGTCAGCGCTCCATTTCTGAACAGCACCAGGTGGGGTATCTCTTTCGATGTGATTTTGCTGCCCATCTTTTCCTGGCTCTCGAAAGCGATCCTGGCGCCTGAGGCAGCTTCGACTGTCATGGCAGGCGGGAAGGATGTGCGGCTCAAGACGGCGGGAACGCTATTTGCGGAGGCGATCTCGTCGGTGATGAAGAACTTCCAGGAGAGTGCTGCCAACGCCATCATGCATAGGCCGATCACAAGAAGTTTGAAGAGCTTTCCGGTGAGGCTGAGTTCTTGTCCGTTCTCGTATCTGTGGTCCATCGCTGATCCTCCGTGTGGTTTTGATCAGCGTAGCAACCGCCTGTGACGAGAAGATTCTTTTACCGTGAGGGAAACGTGAAAACGCGTGAACGTTTCGTCTTTTCATGCGGTGATGTATAATTTAAGTGCGTTATCTGCCTTGGTTGTTGAGACGCGGGGAGGAAAAGATGGGCTTCCTGGAGATTTATCTCCTGGGTCCGCTTCAGGTGAGAGTGGGTGGGGAAGCGGTCACGGATATTCGCTCGGATAAGGTGCGCGCCCTGCTGGCATACCTTGTCGTAGAGGCAGACCAGCCGCACCGCCGCGAGAAGCTGGCCGGCCTGCTTTGGCCCGGTTATCCGGAAGCCTCCGCTAGAGCCAGCTTGCGCCGTGCTCTGACGGATTTGCGTAAGGCTGTGCGCCCGGCGGTTGATGAGGAAGCCCACCCGTCATACCTGCAGGTCACCCGCCAGACGATCCAGTTTGACAAGGGCAGCGATGCATGGGTTGACGTGGCTGCCTTCCACGCGCTGGTTAAGACACCCCAATCTATCAATGAAGAAATCATCGCCGGCTGGGAAGATGCCATGACCCTGTATCGCGGGGAGTTCATGGAAGGCTTCAGTCTGCCCGACAGCCCTGAATACGAGCAGTGGTTGCTGCTGAACAGGGAGCAGTTGAGACGACGAGCGCTTGAGACCATGCAGCACCTGGTAACCTTCCTGGAAGAGTACGGAGAATATGGGCGTGGTCTGGAGTATGCCTGGCGTGAGGTGGAGTTGGACCCGCTGGGGGAGCCTGCCCGGCAAGGTTTGATGCGTCTGCTGGCATTAGATAGCCAGCGCGAGAAAGCGCTGGTGCAGTATGAGATCTATACGCGGCTGTTGGCTGCAGACCTGGGAGTTGAACCATCGGTTGAGACACGCGAGTTGTATGAGCTGATAAAAAGGGGGGAATTTCCGCCAAGTGCTGGTGCTGAGCAAAGGACGGATATCCGTCAACCCAAGATGATCGGCGCTTGCCCCTACCGGGGGCTGGCAGCCTTTGAGGAGCAGGACGCGCCATTCTTCTTCGGTCGTGAGAAGTTCACCCACCGGCTTGTGGAAGCGCTGCGTAGCCGCGTAGTGGCGATGGTCATCGTCGGTTCATCGGGCTCTGGCAAGTCATCACTGGTGCGAGCTGGACTGATTTCAAATCTGAGAGCGCAAAGTGATTGGCTGATTGTCGATCTGCGTCCTGGTGCCAGCCCGTACCACTCGCTTTCGGTGGCGCTGCTGCCGTTGCTGGAGCCGGACATGTCCGAGACCGACCGGCTGATCGAGAGCCAGAAGCTGGCAACGGCATTGAGCGATAGCAGTCTTCCTCTGCACCGTTTGTTGGAAAGAGTGTTGGAGAAGGAGCACGGAAAAACGAGACTCCTGCTTTTTATCGACCAGTTCGAGGAGCTGTACACCCTATGTAAGGATCCGGAATCACAACGCAATTTCCTGAATGGGCTGCTGGGCCCCATTGACATATATCTTGAGCGGAGAGAGAATGCCATCGCCCTGCTGCTGACCATGCGGGCGGATTTTATGGGACAGGCGCTCGCTCATCGGCCGTTTGCAGATATCCTGCAGCGCAGCGCACTGATGTTAGGTCCGATGTCGCGAGAGGAACTGCGAGCAGCGATCGAGAAGCCAGCCGAGGTTCAGGGTGCTGCGTTCGAGGCAGGTCTTGTGGAACGTATCCTAGACGATGTCGGGGATGAGCCGGGCGGCCTGCCGCTGCTGGAGTTCGCCCTGACCCTATTGTGGGAGAGTGTGGAATCCGGCTGGCTGACGCATGAAGCCTATGAGGCTGTTGGTGAAGTCAAAGGCGCGTTGGCAGGATATGCTGAGCAGGTTTATGGAGAGCTGGCTGAGGATGACCGGGAGAAGGCGCAGTGGGTGTTTCTGCAGCTCATCCGGCCTGGAGAAGGGACTGAAGACACGCGCCGGGTTGCGAGCCAGGATGAGATTGGGGAGCAGTACTGGCCGATGGTGCAGCATATGGCAGATAAGCGCCTGGTGGTGTCTGGCCGGGACACTGCGGGAAAGAAGACGGTGGAGGTCGTCCACGAGGCGCTGATCGGCAACTGGGAACGGCTCCGGAGCTGGATCGAGGCCGAGCGTACCTTCCGCACCTGGCAGGAGGGGCTGCGCGGCGCCATCCGCCGGTGGGAAGCCACCGGAGAGGATGAAGGTGCCCTGCTGCGCGGCGCCCCGCTGGCGGAGGCAGAAGGCTGGAGAGGATCTCATACTGCCAGCCTGAGTAAAGCCGAGCTTGAGTTTATCAATGCCGGAATCCAACTGCGCGAAAGAGATGCTTCAGAACGCGAACTATTGAGACAGCGTGAGCTTCAATCCGCCCAACAGCTGGCCCGTGCCGAACGCCGGCGGAGAAATATCCTGCTGGCTTTCGTAACTGTCTTATCATTCGCGATTGTCGCTACCTTGCTCCTGACTTCGTTCTCCCTGAGCCAACGGAGGGAAGCCTTGACAGCTTACAGTGCCAGCCTAGCAGCCAATGCCCAGCAGGCTCTGGATGATGGCGACAGTGCAACAGCCCTAACATTGGCAATGGCGGCAAACGCGGTTGATCAACCCTCGCTAATGGCGCAGCGCATCTTAATGGATGCCGCATATTCCCCTGGCGCTAGGCAGAAGTATGAGATTGCCAACTTGTTCTCTGGAACGACTGGGCCGGCGACAGCGATTGCTTCCAGCCCAGATGGAAAGACGATTCTGCTGGGATTTGAAGGCGGGCAGATCATCGTTTGGGAGATAGGCAGCAGCCAGGCAGCCAGCCTCCTGCAGGGACATTCTGCAAAGGTCAATGATATTGAATTAGATCCCGCTGGATTGGTTGCTGTGTCGGTTGGTGACGAGATGCAGGCAATCGTATGGGACTTACGTGCTGGGAAGAAACTTCGTCGCTTGAACGGTCATTCTGGGATAATCCGGGCAGTAGATATCAGTCAGGATGGGCGCTTCGTGGTGACGGGCGGATTTTCGGAATCCGGTTGGGAGCAGCCCGGCGAGCTGATTCTGTGGGAGCTCGAGTCGGGTGAAGAAATCCGTCGCTTTACAGGTCATGTCGCCGGTGTCGTGGCGGCTGAATTCTGCCTGGGTGACCATGCCATCCTGGCCAGTTCAGGCGATGCGGAACTATTTTCTTCGATCGGTGCGGATGACCCACAACAGACCGAGACTCTGCTGCGCGACCTACTCCTGTGGGATGTCGAAAACGGTAAGCTCATCCGCAGCTTCGAAGGCATGGAGCACGATGCATTCACCCTGGCTGTCAGCCCGGATGGGGATCAGGCGCTGGCTGGCTCGTATTATGAAGGATTTATCTCGATCTACGACTTGACCACTGGTGAACGTCTGGCAGTCCTTGAAGGGCATGAGGATGCAGTGAGGGATATTACCTATGGATTGGATGGGCAAACGGCGATTTCTGGCGCGGAAGATGGCAGCCTGATCCTGTGGGATCTGCTGGACACCCGGGCAACTGCCAGGTTGGCGGCGCATACCGGTGAGATTCTGGATGTAGCCTTTCTTCCGGACGGTCGTTCAGCACTCTCCAGCGGAGGGGATGAGACGCTGATCCTGTGGGATTTGGTGGATGCTGAAATGATCAAACGCTTCCACGGACATGGCGATATGGTATATGATGTGGCGCTTCTGCCAGAGACCAACCAACTGCTCTCCGGCTCGGGGAGTGCCAGCCCCAACCGGCCGACCAGAGACACCAGCCTTCGATTGTGGGATATAGAGACCGCACAGCAGCTTATAACCAGCCCGCTGTCCATAGCAGTGGTCTTCCAGGTTGCTGTTAGCCCAGAGGGGCAGTCGGCTTTGTACGTTGGCGCCGACCCCTTGGTTCATGCCTTAGATTTAACAACATGGGCTGAAACCGGGCTGCTTGAGGGACATCGTAGTTTCATCCCCTGTGTTGAGTTCCTGCCGGATGGAAAAAGGGCGCTGACCTGCGGCGGAGATAACAGTTTGATATTATGGGACCTGCAGAACGGGCAGCAGGTCTACCGCCTGGACGGGCGCGGAGGACAAGATGGCGTTTGGGCGCTAGCCATCAGCCCAGATGGAAGTACCGCGCTATCAGGTACCAGCCAGGGTACGATGATCCTGTGGGATCTGCAGAGCGGGTCAGAGCTGCACGCACTTCGTACGGAAGACCCCACCGGCTGGACGGGAACATCCGGGATTGCCTTTTTGCCGGATGGAAGGAGTGCGATCTCTGTAGGCGGGGATGGCAAGATCATTGAATGGGATTTGGAGAGCGGCGAGGAAATTCGCCACATCGGTGACCATGCCAGCCTGCGTACACGCATCGCTATAACCCCGGATGGGAAGCTGGCACTGACTGCCGGCATGGATGGCAGGCTGCTGCTCTGGGACCTGGAAAATGGCCAACTGATCCGCAGCTCGGATGGACATGGAGTGATTTTCGATCTCACCCTGAGCGCGGATAGCCAGTCAGCTTTCTTCGGATCTTCAGATACGACCATCACCCAATGGCACCTCTCGAACCCGACCATCGCCGAGCTGAAGGACTGGATCGATTCTAACCGCTACGTACGTCCCCTGACCTGTGCAGAGAGAGAACTGTATCAGGTCGAGCCTTTGTGTGAATCCAATTAGCGATACATTGCCATGATATAGCTACCTCTCCCGATAGGTTATAATCTGGATAATGTTGCCTTTAATTATCCTTTTGGTGGTGTAATGCCGCGCTTGGAAATTCGTTTGCTCGGTCCGCCCCAGGTCAGGCTGGAGGGTGATTCTCTCACCAGACTGCGTTCTGATAAGGTGTGCGCGCTATTGGCTTACCTGGCAGTGGAGGCGGACCGGCCGCACCGCCGGGAAAAGCTGGCCGGGCTGCTGTGGCCCGGCTATCCGGAGGCATCCGCCAGAGCCAGCCTGCGCCGTGCTCTGGCGGATTTGCGTGCGGTATTAGTAGACGAGAGTGCCGATCCCCCGTACCTGGATGTCACCCGCCAAACGATCCAGTTCGATGCGACCAGCGAGGCCTGGGTAGATGTGACTGCCTTCACCAGGCTAATTAAACCCAGGAAATTGCTGGATGAAGCAGCCATCACCGGATGGGAAGGTGCGGTTCAGCTCTACCGGGGGGAATTCATGGAAGGCTTCAGCCTGCCGGACAGCCCTGCATTCGATGAGTGGATGCTGCTGAACCGCGAGCAGCTCGGGCGCCAGATGGTGGAGACCCTGGAGCATCTGGGCGAGTGCCTGGAGGAGCGCGGCGTGTACCAGCGCGGGCTGGCGCACATACGGCGAGCCGCGGAGATCGACCCGCTGCGGGAGAGCGCCCAGCGGGGTTTGATGAGGCTGCTGGCGCTGAGCGGACAGCGAGAGGCGGCTCTTTCACAGTACGATGCCTGCTCACGGGTTTTGGCAGCAGAACTGGGGGTGGAGCCCTCTGCTGAGACAAGCGAGCTGTATGAGCTGATAGTTAGGGGGGATTTCTCACCGGTCGCACCTGGGGAGGATGGAACCCCGCGCCGCCCGCCGCGCCAGGTTGGGGAGAGCCCCTACCGCGGGCTGGCGTCTTTCAAAGAACAGGATGCCCCCTTCTTCTTCGGGCGTGAGGCATTCACCGAAAACCTGCTGGCGTTCCTCCAGCGGGGCCAGGTGATGGTAGCTGTCCTGGGTTCCTCCGGGTCCGGGAAGTCTTCAGTGGCTTACGCCGGGCTTCTGCCGCGCCTGCGCGATAGAGGAAATTGGCTGGTCGCCAGCTTCCGCCCGGGAGTGCGCCCATTCTATTCCCTGATTGCCGCTCTGCTGCCCATGCTCGAGCGGGATCTGAGCGAGGCAGACCGCCTGATCGAGAGCCAGAAACTGGCCGATGCTCTTATGCAGGGAGATCTCACCCTGAGCCAGATCATAGATCGCATCCTGGAAGTGAACGGGGCAGAACGCTGTCTGCTGCTCATCGACCAGTTTGAGGAGTTGTACACACTCTCTACAGGATCGGCCCAGCGGGAGCATTTCCTGGATAGGTTGTTGGGGTTCATAGAAACCCGGGAAATGCTTCAAGGTTCACCGTACGCCGTGCTGCTTACCATGCGGGCAGATTTCATGGGCGAGGCGCTTTCGTACCGCCCCTTTGCCGATGCGCTGCAGCAAGCGGTGCTCATGCTGGGCCCCATGACACGGGCGGAGCTGCGCTCGGCAATCGAGAAGCCGGCCGAGGCGCAGGGAGCCGTTTTCGAAGAGGGGCTGGTCGAGCGCATCCTGGATGATGTCGGCCGTGAACCGGGGGGTCTGCCACTGCTGGAGTTCGCCCTGACCCTGCTCTGGGAAGGTGTGAGCGCCGGCTGGCTGACACATGCGGTCTATGAGCGTATCGGAGGCGTGCAGGGTGCGCTGGCGAGATATGCCGAGCAGGTTTATGGCGAGTTGGATGAAGGTAGCCGCCAGCGGGCGCAGCACGTATTCCTGCAGCTGGTGCGCCCTGGGGAGGGGACGGAGGATACCCGCCGCATTGCGACGGGCGTCGAGATCGGGGAGGCGAATTGGGCGCTGGTCCAGCATCTGGCAGATAAGCGCCTGGTGGTAACCGGTATGGATGAGCTGGGCAGCGAGACCGTGGAGATCGTCCATGAAGCGCTGGTTGCGAATTGGAAGCGGCTGCGAAGCTGGATTGAGGCTGATCGGGCCTTCCGCACCTGGCAGGAGCGTCTGCGGGGAGCGCAGCGCCAGTGGCAGGAAAGCGGGAGAGATGAAGGCGCACTGCTGCGCGGCGCTCCGCTGGCAGAGGCGGAGAGATGGCTGGCGGAGCGCGAGACCGACCTGAGCCAGCCAGAGCTGGATTATCTACAGGCCAGTCTGGACCTGCGTAGGCGCCGGCGGGCGGAGCAGGAGCGCTCGCGGCAGCGGGTTGTTCTCGGCTTGAGCGTTGGGCTGGTGGTCACCCTCCTCCTGGCGGTCTTTGCTGCCTGGCAATGGCGCTCGGCGCAGCAGTCCCAGGCAAGGGCAGAGGCCGAGCGCGACCAGACCCGCGCGGCTCTGTCCCGGTCGCTGGCTTCCCAGGCGCAGCTGCTGGTGGCAGAGGAACTGGACCTTGCCACGCTGCTGAGCGTGGAAGCGGTCAATATCGACCCCTCCGTCGAAGCCAGGAGCAGCCTGTTGGCTGCACTGGCCGAGAAACCCCAATTAGCCAGCTTGCTGGGGGGATACCAGGATGAGGTTCGGGCAGTAGCTTTCAGCCCGGATGGTCGGCTCCTGGCTGCCGGTGACGCTTCTGGAGGCGTTTACTTACGTGAGTTCCAGAGTGCTGATACCGCCCTCCAGAGTCAGGTCAGGCGATTGACCGGGCACACCGAAGGCATCTCCTCGCTGGCATTCAGCCCGGACGGTCGCCTGCTGGCGTCCGCGGGCTTCGATGATGCCGTCTATCTGTGGGATGTTGCCTCCGGCGAGCAGGCAGGCGCACCTCTGACGGGACACAGCGATAACGTCTGGGCGCTGGCGTTCAGTCCGGATGGGGAGACGCTGGTCACAGGCGGCGCTGATGGGGAGATCATGCTCTGGGATTTGGGCGCTGGAATGGTGTCTTCTGGTCAGCAGCGTGCGCCCTCCCTGACGGACGGCTTGGGGCTTGTCTCCAGCCTGGCGTACAGCCCGGATGGGGCAGTGCTTGCTGCAGGGTCGAGTGATGGCCGCGTGACTTTATGGGACATGCGCAGTTTGGAGCCCCTCGGCCGACCGCTGGCAGGGCATGACCGTCTGGTGCGCGCCTTGGCCTTCAGCCCGGATGGGTGGGTTCTGGCTACCGGAAGTGATGACCGGCGCATCGTCTTGTGGGATGTCTGCAGTGAATCACTCACCTTTGGACAGCCGATTGGAGTACCCCTGACCGCTCATGATGACTGGCTAACCAGCCTGTCCTTCAGCGTGGATGGCGATTCACTGACCTCTGCCGGTAAGGATGGCCGCGTTCTGTTGTGGGACCTGTCAAGCCTTAGGGAGGATGGTCGTACCCCGCCTCCCAAGGTGCTGGCTCAGGGGCGAGACCCTTTCTGGAGCCTGGCGCGCAGCTCTGACGGTCGCTGGCTGGTCACCGGAGGTGAACGCGATCATGCTTTGGTATGGGATTCAAATCAGGTTCACCCATTGGCAGATGTTCTAGGAGATCATACGCTGCGCGTCGATGAGCTGATATTCAGCCCGGACAGCCAGGTGTTGGCAGCCGCTTTCACAGATGTTCGATCGGTGCATGAAGGTAACGATGCGGGGACAATAGATTTGTGGCAAATTGCTAACGGTCAACCTATCCTGCAAGCGTTGGTTGCCGATCCGTGGGGTGTCATCCACCTGGCGTACAGTCCGGATGGCAAGATTTTGGCTACAGCCGGAGGGGACAACCTGATCAATCTGTGGGATGTCGACTCGGGCTCGGAGACCTTCGGCGAAGTGCTTGGCCCACCACTCAGGGGTCACCTGGTTGATGTGACCGCCCTGGCCTTTAACCCCAATGGCAAAATCCTGGTTTCAGGTGGTGAAGTTGTGGATAATATCATGTTATGGGATGCGGACCCGGATTCGATTGCTTTTGGAGGGTTGCTGGCGAACTACGATATTGGTCATAAAAGCCCTATTCAGGCAATTCACTTCAGTCAGGGTGGCAATACACTGATCTTCCGCTCAAACACAGAAGTGATATTCATGGATATGTCCACGAGCCCACCCCAGATCCTTCAAACCATGGATCTCCCTGTACTCAGTGTTTACCCTCCCGATCTCACTGCATCGGTTCAAGAAGCACAGCTCGGCAACAAGATTGCCTTCTTGGACCTCGACCCGGACTCGCCAACCTTTGGCGAGCAGCTCGGCAGGTTGTTAACAGGCTTTGAAGGATGGGTTTGGAGGACGGTGATCAATTCTGACGGCAGTATGCTTGCCAGCACCGACAATTCCGGTCAGCTGCGCTTATGGGATTTGAGCAGCCGCCAGCCGCTCGGACCGCCCTTGATCAATTCTGTAACTCCAGCGGAAATCGTAATAACTTTCAGCCCGGATGGGCACAACCTGGCGAGCGGTGATGTCGATGGGAACGTGATCCTATGGGATCTAGACCTGGAAGTCTTGGATCGCGCATGCCTGCCGGCGTGCCAACCGCAACCTGACTCGGGAGGAGTGGGCGCGCTACTTTGGGGATCAGCCCTACCGTGCCACCTGCCCCGAGCTGCCGTTGGAACCAGAGCAGTAATTCTCCCCTGGATACGCGGCCTGGAATCCGCCTGCAGCCCACAATTTATTCGCGTGCTGGTATCCCCAAACACGTATCAGCGCGTTGTCCACCGCACTTCGCACCTCGCACGTGACACCTGACACTTCCGCACCCCGCACCTCCGCCCCCCTTTGTGTGCCGGTCTTTTTGTGCTAGACTCGCTTCAAGACATGAAGCCGCAATCAGAGACACGGGGGCACCCATGCATCACAGCAATTCTCTCAAGAAGCATACCGGTACACTGCCCGATGGTACGCAGATAACATACTACGAGGGCGGCGCTGAGCCGGGCATGCCGGTCGTGCTGCTGCACGGCGGCGGCACTGACCATGCCATGCTCTCCTGGCGGGATACCATCCCTGCCCTGCTGGAGGCCGGATATCGAATTTATGCGCCGGACTATCCAGGCTATGGGGAAAGCCCTCCCGCCAGCCAGCTGGCGACACTGGACAATCTGCTCGGCTGGATAGAAGCGCTGATGGATATATGGGGGTTAGATAGCGCTGCCCTGACCGGCGTCTCGATGGGCGGCGCGCTGGCTATCGGTTACACCCTTGCACACCAACAGCGGGTCCGGTGCATGGTGCTGGTCGGCTCGTACGGTATCCAGGATAGGGCTCCCTCGCACCGCCTGAGCTACTTCCTGGTCCGGATGCCCTGGCTGATGGACGCCATGTGGGGATTGGCGCGCGGCTCGCGCTGGGCTGCCAGCTACAGCCTGAAGAGCATCCTGCGTAACCCGCAGTCACGCACAGAAGCGCTGGTCGACGAAGTCTTCGCAGCCATGCAGATCCCGAGCTCACAGCGCGCTTTCGGCCAGTTCCAGCGGGACGAGATTTTGTGGGATGGAATGAAAACCAATTATATGCAAAGGCTGCCTGAAATCCAGGTGCCCGTTCTTCTGGTGCACGGCTCAAACGATATCGGTGTGCCGCTGAAATATGCCCGGCAGGCCGCGGCCCGTTTCCCGAACGCCCGCCTGGAAGTCATTCAGGACGCCGGTCACTGGACACAGCGCGATTTCCCGCAGCAATTCAACCGGCTGGTGTTGGAATTCCTCAACCCTGAGCCTGAAATCTAACCAGAGCGATCCCGCTTAGTGTCGCCGTATTCCTCAATCCATATCACCCAATCCACTTGGTCTTGCACGGTGTTGAACAGGCGTTTGTCTCCTGTGACGATCGGCTCGCCCAGGTTTTCGGCTAAGGTTAGATACGCCGCATCATAGGCGCTGCGCTCAAAGCGACGTGCCATTGGCAACATCTCACCCCACTCAAGTGTGTGGATTTCGATCTGCAGACCTTCAATCGATGTGATAATCTGAGCTGTCTGGTCGGCTGTGATTCGGTCACGCCTTTCTGCCTGCCAGATTGCATTGCTTACTTCATACGCAAGCAATTCTGGAGCTTTGAGCATCACACGTCCAGCAACATGGTCGCGCAAGACCATCTGCGCTTTTGCCTGGGCTTCGTCCGGGAAATAGGCACGCAGAAGGACACTGGCATCGATGATCATGATCGCTGCTCCAGCTCATCTCGCCCGGTACGATACAGCTCCCCAGCGGTGAGACCGCTATCATGCAGCGAGCGTGAGAGAGTGACCATATCCAGGTAAGCCTGCACTTGGCGCAGCCGTTCGTATTCTCCGGGGTCGATGATCACCCCGACAGGCTTACCTCGCCGGGTGATGCGCACTGTTTCCCCTTGTTCCACCTGCTTAAGCCAGTGCGATAAGCGATTGTGTGCTTCGGCAACTGAGATATCCATATCTGCATCCTCGTAATAGCGAAATAATATAGACAATTATAAGCGCTACTTGTTGTTTCAGCAAGCTCAGTCACACCCCTTATTTTATTACGACCCAGCCTTGAGCAGGGAGCTGTCGGCGGTCATCCCCCTCTAATTCCTGACTCGCAACTCCTAATTTATGATCACCCTCGCATCCAGCGCCCGGCAGCCCTCCTGGTCGTGGAACAAACGCAGCGGGTTGATATCCAGCTCTTTGATCTGCGGGTGATCAACCAGCAGTTGCGAGAGGCGCAGCAGCGTTTCGGTCAGAGCCTGGAGGTCGGACGGTCTGTGGCCGCGCGCGCCTTTCAAGATTTGCCCGCCGCGCAGCTCGTCAATCATCTCTGCTGCCTCCCGGCGGTAGATGGGTGCCACGCGCAGCACCACCTCATCGAAGATCTCCACGAAGATGCCGCCCAACCCGACCAGCAAAACCGGGCCGAACTGCGGATCCTGCCTACCGCCTAGGATCAGCTCCCTGCCGCCGGTCACCATCGGCTGCACGACCACCCCGTCGATCTTGACATCCGGGTAAGCCCGGTGGATGCGCTCCATCATGTCCCCGAACGCAGCCGTTACTGCCGGACCATTGCGCAGGTTGAGCTGCACCCCGCCGACATCCGATTTGTGCGAGATCTGTTCTGCGACGATCTTGATTGCCACCGGGTAGCCGAGCTCTTCAGCCGCAGCGCGCGCCTGCTCGACCGTTACGGCAGTCCTGCCCTGCACGGTGGGGATGCCATAATACTCAAGCACCTGCAGCGCCTCCGAGAGCAGCAAATCGCGCCCTTCCGCCTGCGCGTTATTGATCAGCCCGCTTACGCCGTCTGCGTTCACATCCAGAGCAGGTGCATCCTCCCGGCTGTGGACTTTGTTAGACTGCGTAAAATAGTGATTGCTCATCTGTCAGGGCGCGGATCGTCTCTACCACCTGGGTGAAGATCGGGAAGGTATAGTTTTGCTTCAGGAATGTCACCTCATGCGCGGCGGTCGATATGTAGTAGGCAACCGGTTTATCATATTTCTCCACCATCTGCATGATATGCTCCAGCAGCGCCCGGCTGGTCAGGTTCTCGGCTTCGGATAGGGAGGTGTGCAGGAAGACGACCCCATCCACGTCCTCCAACTGCAGCGTGTGCTCGATAATATGCGCATACACGTTCAGGTCGAACAGGTCGCCCAGGTCCAGCGGGTTGGTCAGGCGGATGACCGAGGCGCGGAAGTGCTTCTCGATCTCCCTCAAGAAATTCTCCGGGAAATGCGCCAGCTCGAAACCGGACAGCTCGCAGGCATCCGCGGCGATGACCGCGTGGCCTCCTGAGCGCGAGATGACGCCCAGCTTCTTGCCTCGCATCGGAGGCAGCCCCAGGATTTTCAGGTTGTTGCCCAGGGATGTTGCATCACGCACGCGCACGATGCCCGCCTGCTGGAAGGCTGCCTCAACCACCTTGTCGTCGCTGGTCAGGGATGCCGTGTGCGATAAGGCGATGTTCTGGCCCAGCTTTCCGATATTGGATTTAAAGACAAGGATGGGTTTGTTCGATTTACGCGCCACCTCCATCAGGCGGCGCCCGTTCTGAATGCTCTCCAGATAGACGAAGATCAGTCCGGTGCCTTCGTCCTCGATCAGATACTCGAGCATATCCTCCGAATCGACGTTCAGCATATTGCCCACCGAGACGAATTTATTCAGCCCCAGTCCTTCGTTCGCCATCAGATTCAGCACGCTCATGCCCACTCCGCCGCTCTGTGTGATCATCGATACCTCGCCGCCCTTGACGAACTTCGTCAGGCGCGGGAACGGCACGCAGAAACCATTCTCCATATTGATGGCCCCAATGCAGTTCGGACCTACGAAGCGGATGCCGTACTTCTCCGCCACCTGGACGATGTCATCCTCCAGCTGTTTGCCCTGCTCGGTGTACTCGCGGAAGCCTGCCGTCTCGATGATCGCCCAGCGGATCCCCTTACGACCGCATTCATCCAGTACGCCCGGCACGGTTTGGGCAGGGGTCAGGATGACTGCCAGATCGACATGGTCTGGGATGTCGCCGATCGAGTGGTAGATACGGCGGGTCTCTATCATCCCGCCGCGCGGGCCGACGGCATACACGATGCCGTCGAATCCGTAGTTAACCAAATTGGCGACGATGTTGCGTCCCAGGTTGTCGGGCTTGGCGGAGACGCCGATCACCGCCACACTGCTCGGATAAAATATTTCGCGCATAGATGCTCCCCTCCAGGTCTGGTTGTCCCCCTGATTATACAGTCGAATCTGGCTTGTGTACCACAGTAGAACCTACACAGTTGGTAAGGAGGCTAAGTCTTGGGGGCATTGTCCGCCAAGACACCTCTAATATCCCTCACTGTGTAATTGAGGAGCTCAGATCAGCAGGCAGGCGGCTTGCTGCTTATCTTCGACTTCGATCAGCTGTGGGTCCTGCGTGCTGCATACCGGCTCGGCTAATGGGCAGCGCGGGTGGAAGCGGCAGCCGGGGGGCAGGTCGATCGGGTTAGGCGGGTCGCCCGTCAGGATCGTCCGCTCGTGCCGCTTGCGCGGGTTGGGCACCGGGATGACGGAGAGCAGCGCTCTGGTGTAAGGATGTGCCGGTTTAGCCAGCACCTGTTCGGTGCTGCCGATCTCCACGATGCGCCCCAGGTACATGACTGCCACCCGGTCGGTGAAGTGGGCGGCTGTCGCCAGGTCATGGGTGATAAAGAGGATGGAGATGCCTCTTTTCTGGCGCAGTTCTGCAAGCAGGTTGAGGATCTCAGCCCGGATGCTCACATCCAGCATCGACACCGGTTCGTCCGCCAGCAGCACGAGGGGGTCGAGCACCAGTGCTCCGGCGATGACCACCCGCTGCCGCTGACCGCCAGAGAGCTCGTGCGGGTAGCGGTCGATGTAGATCTCAGCCGGCTTGAGCCCGGCGTCCTCCAGGGCCTGGTGAACGCGCTGCTTGCGGGCGGACTTATCCTTCAGCAGCCCGTGCACCATGAGCGGCTCAGCAACGATTTCGCCGATCGTCATCAGCGGGTTGAGCGACTCATATGGGTCCTGGAAGACCATCTGGATGCGGCGGCGCATCTCTTTCAACGCGTTCCCACTCAGACCGGTCACGTCCTTCTCTTCGAACAGGATGCTGCCCTGGCTGGCTGGTTCGAGACCTATCAAGGTAAGCGCCAAGGTGGATTTGCCGCAACCGCTCTCCCCCACCAGACCCAGCACTTCACCACGATCGAGATCGAAGCTCACCCCGTCCACGGCGTGCACGTAGCGGTCCCTGCCGCCCCAAATACCACCACCCCGCTGGGTGAAAAGCTTGCGCAGGTCGCGGACCTGCAAGATCGGCGTTTCACTCATGAGGTTTCGACCAGATGGCAGCTGGCCTGGTGGAATTCGCCCAATTGATGGAGCAACGGTCCCTCCACATGGCAGCGCTCGATAGCCTGCGGGCAGCGCGGTGCAAACCGGCAGCCGGGCGGTAAGGCATCCAGTCGAGGTGGGTAGCCGGGGATGGCGGTCAGCCGGCTCTTTGGCTGGGTCAGGTCAGGGAACGCGCTCAACAGCTGCTGCGTATAAGGATGGCGGGGATGGTTGAAAATGGTATCCACATCGGCGTACTCGGCAGTGACCCCGCCGTACATTACCAGCACAGAGTCGCATACTTCAGCGACTACACCCAGGTCATGGGTTACCAGGATTACCGATAGACCGAGATGGTGGCGCAGCTGATCCAGCAGCTCCAGGATTTGGGCCTGGATCATCACATCCAGTGCGGTGGTCGGCTCGTCGGCGATCACCACCTGCGGGTTGCATGCCAATGCCATGGCGATCATTGCCCGCTGTCGCATGCCACCTGAGTATTGGTGCGGGTACTGGTTCATACGATTAGCGCCGATGCCCACCAGTTCCAGCAGCTCGCCCACCCGCTCGTCGAGCCATTCCCGGCTGCGTGCCAGCTTGTGCCGGATGATCGCCTCTGCAATCTGGTCACCGATGGTGCGCACCGGGTTCAAGGCGTTCATCGCTCCCTGGAAGATGATCGAGATGTTCTTCCAGCGCACTTCTTCCATCTGGCTCTCGCTCAGGTCCAGCAGATCCTGCCCGGAAAATAATATCTCCCCGTTCACAATACGCCCGGCAGCCGGCAGCAGGCGAAGCAGGCTCAGCATCAGGGTGGTCTTCCCGCAACCGCTCTCGCCGACAAGTCCCAGCATCTCACCTTCCCGCAGCAGGAAGCTGACCTCTGTAATCGCGTGGGCGGGCGGCTGCAGCTCGCTGACGAAATCGACCGAGACCTGGCGTACATCCAGAAGGGTGGGCGCCAGGTGCAGCGGCAATCTGCCCTGCTCGGCACCCCCCGATCGCGGGCGTTTTACATCCGGGCTGTTGGCTGGTCTCACGTTTCTTCCCCTCCAAGCCGGGCGACCATTTTCTTGCCGACCGCCAGGTGGTGGGTTTCCAGGCGCGGGTTGAGGATCTGCTCCAGGCCGTGCCCCAGCAGGGTGCAGCCCAGCACCACCCAGACGATGCCGAAGCCGGGCGGCACCAGCGCCCACCACGCTCCGGCGCTCATCGCTCCGCGGGTGAAGGCGAAGTTGAGCATCTGACCCCAGCTCAAGGTGGTCGGGTCGGATAAGCCCAGGAAGCTGAGCGTGCTCTCCTGCAGGATGGCGAGCGAGATCACCAGCACCGTGTTGGCGACCATCAGAGGCAGGACGAGAGGCAGCATATGACGGCGGATGATATACATGTTGCCAGCGCCGATCGATTTGGCGCGCAGCACGAACTTGCGCTCTTTCACCGAGAGGGTTTGCGAGCGCACCAGACGGGCGGTGGATGTCCAACCCAGGATGCCGATCACGAAGATGATATTCAGCAGGCTGGGCTTAGTGATCGCAACCAGGACTACTGCCAGGGGCAGATCGGGGATCACCAGCATGATATCTGTCAGCCGCATCAGGGTGTTTTCAACGCGTCCCCCGTAAAATCCAGCCGTGATGCCGATTGTCCCACCGATAAATATAGCGATGAAGGAGGCAAAAAAGCCGACCGTCAGCGAGACGCGTGAGCCATACATAAAGTTGGAAAGCACGTCCTTGCCGGCATCGTCTGTACCCAGCCAGTGCTCGGGGCTGGGCGGGGCATAGATATCATCGATGGTCACCTGTACCGGCTGTTTCGGGTCATAAGGCGCCAGGAATGGTGCAAAGACCGCCATTCCAAGGGCGAGCAGCACCAGGACCAATCCGACGAAGCCTATGCGGTTGCGCCGCAGGTTGTTCCACAGGCTTCGAAAACCGGTCATTTCAGTTCTGGCAGCCATCGCTCATCCAGACCTTACCCTGGGATCCAGGTAGGAGTAGGTGATTTCTGCTGCCAGGTTGGCGAAGATCACCGCCAGGGCGAGGATCAAGAATGCTCCTTGCAGCATCGGGTAATCCCGCCGCCCGACGGCTTCGTATATTGTTTGTCCCAAACCGGGCCAGGAAAAGACCGTCTCGATCTGGATTGCTCCCGCGACGGTGAAGCCCAGGTTGAGGGCAATGATGGTCACCATAGGTAGCATCGAGTTGCGCAGCGCATGCCCCTTGAGCACCTGGTAGGAACTCAACCCTTTGGCTTTGGCGGTCAGGATGAAATCCTCAGAGAGGACATCCAGCATTGTGCTGCGCATGATGATCATGTACTCACCGACGAAGACGATTGTGAAGGTGAGGGTGGGTAGGATCATGTGACGGGCGATGTCAACCCACTGCTCCCAGGTGCTGGCAAAGTTGGCCCCGGGTGTCTCTTTGCCGCCGATTGGCAGGTCGAAATATCGGCTGCCGATGAACAGCAGGATGATCCCCAACCAGAAGGTGGGCAGGCTCCACGCCATTAGGCTGCCTACCAGGGCGCTATAATCGATGGTGGTGCGCAGCTTCCAGGCTGCCACCACGCCTAAGCTGATGCCGAAGATAATCGAGAAAATCTGCCCGGCGCCGATCAGCAGCACAGTATTCCACAGCCGCTCGAGCAGGACATCCCGGACCGGCCGGTTGCTGTGGTAGCTGATGCCCAGCTCGCCGCGCAGCAGGTTGCCCACATAGATGAAGAACTGCGTTTGCAGCGGGTTGACCCGGCATTCACCGATCTTCAACGGGTTTAGCGATTCGAAACAGTTGATCACCGGCTTGTCCAGCCCGAACCTGACCCTTATCGCTTCCACCGCTTCTTGGGTCAGCCGGGGATCGCGCAGACCGGAACGTGCCGGGTCGCCCGGCAGGATGCGGAACAGGAAGAAGTTGAGCGTGATGACAAACAAGATCGTCAGGATTGCCCAGCTGATTTTATTTGCCAGGTAACGGTAGCGGGTCACGTATCTTCTCCGCGTGGATCAAAATAAACCAACCACCCAGACCTGGGGTTCAGGTTTCTGGGTGGTTGTCGCAAAACTGATTGCTCTACCTCACCGGTTCGATCACGGTCAGGGAGGAGGGGTCTTCGAGGGCAACTTTGGGCTGGTCGGTGATCCATCCTGTGAAGCGGTCTGTGCGGTAGGCCTGGGTGGCTTGAGGGTAGTAGGGGATGATGTAGGCCAGGTCGTTATGCAGGATCTCCTGCATCTGCCAGATAGTCTCACGCCGTTTGTCCGGGTCAAGCTCGATGGCTTGCTGGGCGAACAGATCGTCGAACTCCGGGTTGGAGTAACCGGTTTCGCTGTTGCCGGTGGGGATCTCATCGGTCAGGTGCACGCTCAGCAGGAAGCCTGGATCCGGGTCAGAGCCCCAGCCCCAGATGAGGATATCGAAGTCGAACGTGGGACAGCAGGCCGCGGTCAGGGCATCCGGATCGAGCGCCTGCGGCTGCAGCTTAACCCCGATCTGGTTCCAGGTCTCAGCCAGCAGCTCGGCGATGCGGGGTGCTGTACTGCTGTCGTTGGGCCAGAACAAGCGGAAGTTGAGCGGGTTCGAGCCATCAGGCATCTCGCGCACCCCATCGTTATCGCTGTCGTCATAGCCCGGCCTCGTCCAGGATACGGTTGGCCTCGGCGATGTCGAAGGCGTAATCCTCGATCGTGTCGTTGTACCAGATCCCGAGCCCATCCGGGATCAGGGTCAGCCCGGGCGATCCTAGGCCGAGCAGCACTACGTCGATGATCTTCTGCTTGTCGGTCGCGTGAGCCAGAGCCAGGCGCACGTTGCGATCGCGCAGCGCCGGATGACCGGAGCATACCCCGTCATCCGGCGGACAGTTCTCTTCCGAGGTCTGGTTGGGGATGATGTCGGTAACTTCTGGGGCGAAGGGTGCGCCTACCACAAGCTGGATATCTTGTGCGTTGCGCAAAGTTGGTACGGCAGTGTTTGGCATCTCGGTGATCATATCTACCTGCCCGGTCTGCAGCGCCTGTACCAGGGCATCCTGGTTGTCGAAGGTCTGGAAGACCACCTGGTCGATCTTAGGCGGGCTCAAAGGATGGTCCTTGACTGCCATCAGGTCGACGAACTCTCCCTGTCGGTATTCGTTCATCTGGAACGGTCCTCTGCCGATCATCTCGGTATTCTCGAACTCGACCGCTGCCACCGGGTCATCGTACTGCGCCCAGATGTGCTCCGGCAGCACATACAGGAAGACCAGCTGGCTCTCCATGTTGGGGATCGCCTCAGCTAGCGTGATCACCAGGGTTGTGTCGTCTGTCGCCTCTACGCTCTCGAAGTATTCTGTGTAGACCGGCAGGAAGGGGAAGTCTTCGTGGCTCTGGTAGAAAATATAGGAGAAGGCGATATCCCCCGCGGTGAGCGGTTCGCCGTCGTGGAATTTGAAATCATCGCGGATCTTGAACGTCCACACTGTCCCATCGTCGGAGACTGTGAAGCTGTCTGCCAGGGCTGGTTTGTAGGTGCCGTCCAGCTGCAGGTCGAACATCGTATCGTACACCAGCTCGAATAAGGTGTAAGCTTCAGCCAGGACAGCCGTGCCGGGATTGAGTGTGTCCGGGCTGCCTCCCCAGCCGACCCGCAATGTTGCCGGTTGTGTGGGTTCGGACGGTGCTTCGGTAGCCTCTACCGGGGGTGCCTCAACTTCCGCGGCCGGTGCCTCGGTGGTGCTGGGTGCCTGCCCGCCGCATGCTGTAAGCACCAGCGCTGCGACCAGCAGGATCGTCCAGAACAGACTTCTTTTGCTGCTCATCTTCTTCCTCCATGTATAGGGAATTGTCGACCAAAAATCTGGATTCCGTCTGGCCGCTCGCAGAGCGCCTGAACGGTCCTGCCCCCCCGACTTATTGCGTGGCGGGAAACACAATAGCATCCATCTCTACAGAGTGGAGACGAGTAACCATCTAGGGTTTAAACGCCCAGTATCGCAAAGAATATTGATATGGAAACAATTTTATGGGGATGATGCGCCGGTGAGGAGCGTTCACCTTTTCTCCGTGAGAAAAGCATCATGGGTTGAGTAGAGAAGCCGCAGCGGGCCGGCTCTAAGTTAACGGTTTATACCCTGAAATACCCTGGGTGTCAATCAATTGGAGAGCATCTCGTACAGCATGATCCCGGCTGCCACAGCCAGGTTCAAAGAGGTGACTCGCCCTTGCATCGGCAGCCTCAACAGGTGCTGGCAGTAGGCTGCCTGGTCTGGGGTTAACCCCTCTCGTTCGCTGCCTAACAGCAGCACCATCGGGCGTTCGTAGTGATGTACGTGCCGGATATCCAGGCTGCCCTGAGCTGAGGTTCCGTACACGTGATAGCCGTGCTTTCGGCTCCAGGCAGCGAAATCGGCAAAGGAAGTCTCGACAACCGGGTGCCAAAAGAGCGATCCCATGCTGGCGCGCACTGCGCTAGGATGACCGGGGTCAGCAGCCTCATCCAGCAGAAGCACCCCGCTGGCCCCCACGGCGTCCACCGTGCGCAGGATTGTGCCGATATTCCCCGGATCCTGCGGGGAGACCAGCGCTACCCCCCAGTGGAAATTACCCGGCGAGAAATCAGTTAAGCGACGCTGAGGTAAACGTGTAACTGCCAGGATACCCTGCGGATTTTCCTTGTCGCTGATAGAGGCGAAGACCTGGGCTGATGCGGTAAAACAGGGGATTTCTGATCGGGCTGCTCCCTGGACGAGTTGCAGGGCATAATCGCTGGATAGCAATTCAGGTGAGTAGTAGAGCGAGTCGATGGTCACTCCGGTTTCGGCTGCGGCTTCCACAGCCTGCCCGACGTGGTGGATGCCCTCCACCAGGATCAAGCCTGTTTCCTGGCGGTACTTGCGTTGCCGGAGCTGGCGAACGAACTTGATCTTAGGATTGCTTCGGCTGGTGATGAGAGTCATCACGCCCGGCGCGGCACCCAGGCCAGTATCGTTGTACCTTCCTCGGGTGCCGAGGTGATCTCCACATCTCCCCCAACTTTCCGAGCCCGCACGTGCATATTGGAGAGCCCGTGCCCCAGGGTAATGCTCATCTTACGCAAGTCGAACCCGCGCCCGTTATCTGCGACTTCGAGCAGCACCCTCTCTTTTGTGCCCCATATGTGCACCTGGGTGCGGCGGGCTTGAGAGTGCTTGGCGGAATTTGCCAGCGCCTCCTGGCAGATATGGAATAACGCTGTAGCGTGCGAGTTCGGCAATCCGACCAGATCATCATCCGGAGCAACCAGCGTGGCATCCGCCAGCGTGTTCAGCGCGGAATTCTTCCACCAGCCTCAGCAAGCCCTCTCTCAGGCTCTCGCCAACGAACTGGCTCGGGCGCAGATCAAGGATGTAAGCGCGGATATCGCGTATGGTTTTGTTGAGCCCCTCGATTGCCTGCTCGATCTTCTGTCTGGATTGCTTGGGGTCCTCTTCTAAAGCGAAGCGGGCATACTCCAGCGCCAGACCTACGGCGTAGATGGACTGGATGATGCCGTCGTGAAGGTCCATCCCAATGCGCTCACGCTCTTCCATCACTGCCAGGCGGCGCGACTGCCGGTGGAGCTGGGCGTTCTCGATTGTGATGCCGGCCCATGCGCCGACTGCCATCAGCAAGGTGATCGCGCGCTGGTCGAATTGGCGTTCCATCAGTGAAGCCACGCTCATAACTCCGATCACGGTGCCGCGGGAGATCAGCGGGATGCAAGCCATGCTGCGGAAACCAGCCTCCACTACAGCCGGTCGCAGGAAGCGCATATCCTTGGCCAGGTCGGAAGTGGTCAGCGGGTTGGCGCTTTCGGCAACGATCCCGATGAAGCCTTCGCCGGGGCTGAAGCGGTCTTTGGTCAGGAATGTCTCGCTCAGCTCGCCGCGGCTCAATGCCAGGCGCAGCGTTTTGTCGCCATCTTCACGAAGGAATATTTCGCCAGCCTGCACATCCAGATACTTCATCACCCGCGTCAGTGTCCTATCCAGGATCTCGTCGATATCCAGCGAAGAGGCCAGGGAGGCCGCGATATCGTTGATCAGAGCCTGGTCTTTGCTGCGCTGGCTGAGCTCCCGGTCACGCTGCAGCATGCCCTCATATTGGCGCGCATTGTTGATCGCAACAGCCGCGTAAGCAGCCAGAGTCTCGATCACCCTTTCGTCGGCCTCTGTGAATTCCGGATAGCCAATTTTGTTGGTCAGGTAGATCTGTCCCAGGAGTTTATCGCCCAGCATAATCGGCACACCCAGGAATGAGTCCATCGCAGGGTGCCCGGAGGGGAAGCCCTCGTGGATCGGGTCAGCGCTCAGGTTGGCAATGCGTAATGTGCGCCGCTCCTTCAGGATGGCGCCTATAGCCCCCAACCCTACCGGCGGAGAGCCGGTTTTTTGGATTTCCTGCTCGGACATGCCGACCGGGATGAACTCGATCAGTTGTCCCTGCTCGTCAACCACGCCCAGGGCAGCGTATGTGGCATTGGCTTGCTCACGCGCCAGGTTTACAATCCTTTCCAGTACCGTCTCCAGGGAAAGGTCGCGCACCAATTCCAGGCTGGCGCGCTGAAGTGCCAGCAGCCTGTCTTCAAGCTGTTCACGTGTCAGTAAAGCCATTGGATCATTCTCACCGCGACCTAATTTTACCCCACATCTCAATTACACTCCTGCAAATCGCCTAAAATGGCTTATATTTAACAGCTCAGGGAGAATTGGGGGTGTTTGGGCGGGCGTCGCCCGCCCAAACACCCCCACCATCCATGCTGAACCTTAAGTTGATAGTTTTTGCAAGCCCCGAAACGGTATAAAATGGTGGACATGCGCGGATCGCGGGTTTCCTGTGAGCTGCGTAGTATGGGAGACTTTTGTACAGCGGGCCTGTGAAAGGACCGCTTTTTGCTGGATAGGAATCGTATAGAAATGAATAGCAAGGGATCGCGCATAGCTGGCTTTTATAACCTTCCGCTGACAGAGCGACTGGCTGCATTGCAAGACAGGCTGACCGAGGATGAGTTGAATGCCATCAGCGGGGCAGCCGGTTTGAGTGCTGGACAGGCTGACCATATGATCGAGAATGTGGTCGGGCTGCACGCCCTGCCGCTGGGTATCGGCCTCAATTTCGTAGTCAACGGGCGCGATGTGCTGGTGCCGATGGCGATCGAAGAGCCGTCGGTCGTCGCCGGGGCATCCTTCATGGCCAAGCTGGCGAGAGCGGGTGGCGGGTTCACTGCCCGCGCCACCCCGCCGGAGATGATCGGTCAGATGCAGGTGCTGGATGTGCCAGGACCTGCAGGCAGCCCGGCTGGCGCTCCTGGAGCGAAAAGATCGCCTGCTGGCAGAGGCTGCAGGATATCGACCCGCTGCTCAAGCGGCTGGGAGGCGGGCCGCGCGACCTGGAAGTGCGCCTGATCGAAGACTCGCCCATCGGAGCCGTTCCTGGTCCTGCACCTGATCTATGATGTGCGTGATGCGATGGGCGCGAATGCCGTGAACACAGCCGCGGAGCGGATCGCCCCGTCTGTGGAACAGATCACCGGCGGGCGGGTACATCTGCGCATCCTGTCGAATCTGGCGGACCGGCGTCTGGCACACGCCACGCTGCCGCATCCCCCTCGCCGAGCTCGGCTTTCGGTGAGTACAGCCCGCAAGAGGTGCGGGATGGCATCATTGCAGCCTGGGCATTTGCTGCCGCCGATCCCTACCGGGCAGCCACGCATAATAAAGGCATCATGAACGGTGTCGACGCGGTGGTGATCGCCACCGGCAATGATTGGCGGGCGATCGAGGCCGGCGCGCATGCCTATGCTGCTCGCTCAGGTCGCTACACCTCCCTCAGCACCTGGGAGACCGACGCGTGCCGGAGACCTGGTCGGTAGTCTGGAGATGCCCATGGCGGTCGGTACTGTCGGCGGGGCGACCAAAGTGCACCCGACCGCGCGGGCTGCCTTGAAGCTGATGGGCGTCAGCCAGCGCCGCCGAACTGGCCGAGATCATCGTCTCGGTGGGGCTGGCCCAGAACCTGGCAGCGCTGCGCGCCCTGGCCACCGAAGGCATCCAGCGCGGTCATATGAGCCTGCACGCCCGCCAGGTAGCTGTGGCAGCCGGCGCCAGAGGGAGATCAGATCGAGCGGCTGGCCGGACAGCTGGTGCGCGAGAAGATGGTGCGCATCGACCGGGCGCGAAGAAATCTTGAAGGGCTGGTCATCCGAAGGAGACATTGAATGATGCATGAAACAGACACTGCCAGAACATCGTTATTGAAACCTGCCCGACCGGTAGGGATCGCTGGATACGGCGCGTATGTGCCCCGCTACCGCCTGCCGGCCAGCGAAGTAGCCCGCGTCTGGACCGACGGTCAGGCGGTCTGCCGATAAAGGAAAAGTCGGTTCCCGGGCTGGATGAGGATGTGGTGACGATGTCGATCGAGGCTGCCCGGAATGCCTTGCAGCGGGCAGGGATCCCTGCCAAAGCATATCCGCGCGGTTTGGGTCGGCTCAGAATCGCACCCTTACGCGGTCAAACCCACCTCCACCATCGTGGCAGAGGCGATCGGAGCGGTGCCCAACGTGCAGGCTGCCGACTGGCAGTTTGCCTGCAAAGCCGGCACAGAAGCGATGGTAGCCGCGATCGGCTTTGTTGGCTCGGGTATGGCGGACTATGCTCTGGCAATCGGTATGGATACCGCCCAGGGGCAGCCCGGCGACGCGCTGGAATACACTGCCGGAGCAGGCGGCGCGGCCTTCCTGCTCGGTCCGGCGGAGGAGTCGCTGGCGGTTATCGAGAGCACTTATTCCTACGTCACCGATACACCGGATTTCTGGCGGCGGGCGTACCAGAAATACCCGGAGCACGGCCAGCGCTTCACCGGTGAGCCGGCTTATTTCAAGCATATCACTGAAGCCGGGCAGGCGCTGATGGATGCCACCGGAACGACACCGCCCGACTACCGCTATGCCGTCTTCCACCAGCCGAACACCAAATTCCCGCAGCGGGCGGCAGCACAGTTAGGGTTCAACAAAGAACAGATCAACCCAGGACTGCTGGTGCCCGTGATCGGCAACACCTATGCCGGGGCTGCCATCATCGGTCTGACGGCCATCCTGGATATCGCCGAGCCGGGCGACCGCATCCTGATGGTGTCGTTTGGCTCGGGTGCCGGCTCGGATGCATTTTCCATACGGGTAACCGACAATATCGAAGCGCGCCGCGACCTGGCGCCGTACACCCAGGATTATATTGCCCGCCGCACCGAGATCGATTACGCCACGTATGCCCGCATGCGCGGCAAGCTGGTGATGAAGTAGAGCAGAGACCAGAGAATGAAGGAAATAGGACAGGGGACAGGATACGGTTGCAGCGTGGCTCCGGTGAATTGATCCCAAGTCCAGGAGTTCGTATGGCAGAGATTGTGATTGCAGGAATTGGACAAACTGAGGTAGGTGAGCATTGGGAGATCTCGCTGCGCGAGCTGGCATTCCATGCCATAGAAGCGGCGATACTCGATTCGGGAGGCGTGCGCCCGCAGGCGCTGTTCGTTGGCAATATGCTCGCTCCGCAGCTCTCACAGCAGGCGCATCTTGGCGCTATGATCGCAGATTTTGCCGGTTTAACCGGCATTGAAGCGACGACCATCGAATCTTCGGGCGCTTCCGGTGGTGCAGCGCTGCGTGCCGGCTACCTGGCGATCGCTTCAGGTCAGGTGGATGCAGCTCTGGTAGTCGGTGTTGAGAAATTCACCGACCAGGTGGGCGCCAGCGTCGAGGCTGCCCTTTCATCTGCAAGCGACAGCGACTTCGAGGGCGTGCATGGGTTGACGCCTACTGCGCAGGCAGCCCTACTGATGAGGCGCTATCTGAGCCAGTTCGATGCGCCCAGAGAGTCGTTCGCCGGTTTCCCGCTGACCGCGCATCAAAACGGGGCGGGCAACCCGAAGGCGATGTTCCGCAAGGCGATCAGCGTCGAGCTCTACAACCGGGCGGGTATTGTGAGCGACCCGCTCAATATGTTCGATGTCGCCCCCAATGCAGACGGGGCGGCCGCGGCTCTACTTGTCCGCCAGCGGCTGCTCCCAGACAGCTATCCACACCCGCTCGTGCGGGTGGTTGGGTCGAGCTTGGTGACCGATACCCTGGCTCTGCACGATCGGCCCGATCCACTGAATTTTCAGGCAGCACGGCTATCCGTAGAGCGCGCCTGCCGTCAGGCGGGGATTACCCCAGGCGATGTGGACCTGTTCGAGCTGTACGATGCGTATTCGATCTATGCCGCTTTATCGTTGGAAGCGGCCGGTTTTGCCGGGCCGGGTCAGGGATGGCAGATGGCGCAGAATGGAGACCTTTCCTTACAAGGATCGCTGCCCATTGCAACCATGGGTGGTCTCAAAGCGCGCGGCAATCCGGGTGGGGCGACCGGCGTTTACCAGGTGGTGGAGGCTGTGCTCCACCTGCGCGGCCAGGCAGGTGCGAACCAGATCCCCGGAGCGAAACGGGCTTTGGTGCAGAGCCTGGGCGGTCCGGCAGCTTCTGCAGCGACGCACGTTTTAGAGGTTATCGGCTAGATCCTGTTCGCTGACAGCCGATCGCTGACAGCCAACCGCTGACAGTCGACCGCTGACAGTCGACCGCTGGCAGCCAACCGCTGACCGCAGATCGCCGCATATTGATAGCTTTTTCAGTCAATTTGATAGTTCTTGATAGTAATGAGTCATTAAACTGGTGGTTGCATCGACGGATTACAGTGCCAAAGGAGTAATAATGGAGATTTCACGCCACTGGCGGTTGAGAAAACAGAGATATGGTTTGGTTGGGGAAGTATGTCCCCACTGTGAAGCGAAGATTTTCCCACCGCGCGATATTTGCCCGGATTGTGGACAGGAAGCCAAGCAGCTGTACAGTTTCAGCGGTCGTGGGGAGGTATATTCCTTCACCACGGTCTATGATGCTCCGGCGGGCTTCGAAGAATACGCCCCTTATACGGTAGCGCTGGTCAAGCTGGAAGAAGGACCGATGGTAACCGCCCAGCTAACCGACCTGGATGAAAATCATGTGGAAATCGGCACCCCGGTAGAAATGGTCACCCGCCGCCTGCGCTCCGATGGTGACGAGCGCGGCTTGCTGGTTTACGGGTACAAGTTCCGACCGCGGCTGGCGCGCCAGCCGGTCATCGGAGATTAGTTTGGGGTAATTAGAGGAATCGTTCATCCGACTCCGGATATAAAAGCCTCTCAGGGCAACCTGAGAGGCTTTTTCAATTTCAATGGAAAGATAGGGCTGTATATATTGTAAAAGTGCTAAAATGTTCATCACGGGCTTCCTGTGGTATGTTGGTTTGTGGTGAACACAACTTTACTACAGGTTGCCCTTTTCATTCATTTTGGCGAAGGTATTGACTATCAAGGCGATATTATACATCAGGGGATTATAGGAAGGTGATGCTGGGTAAGCGGGTTTTATGATAATATTTTGTGTCGTACAGGCAGTCTATTTAAAGTCACACCATCGTGATATCAAAAAATCGCAACTGGATCATTTCTCTCTCCGCTGTCACAGTTTTCTGCCTGGCAGTGATTTCACTTGTTTACCTGCTGTACGGTCCGGAATGGTTATCTGCGCCTGCACGGCTTATGTCTGCAACATCTTCCGCCGGTTCAGGTGACTGGACTGATCTCTTCCAGGCAACTCCTGAGAAATTTACCACCCCGCTGCCTGACCCGGTCGGCAGTTTGATCGACGGAAGTTATGCCAGGATTGTCCAGACACCACCGCAGTGGTGGACCTGCCGGCGCTGCGCGGATTACCGCCTCACCGGCGGCATTTGGAAGCTGCAGTTCGACAAAGGCGTCATGCGGATCCTCTATGATGTCACCGGCTGGCACAGCCTGGGATCGTTTACGATTGAGGATGACATGCTGTATATCTTCAACGACCCATACTGCCCTCAGGATGTCGGTCTTTATCACTGGCATCTGGCGGATGGGAATCTCGATATAACTGTTGTGGATGACACGTGTGCTTTTCGCCTGCGGGGCGAGAATTTCAGCGACCAGAGCTGGTCCGCCTGCACACAATCTGGCAGAACGCCAGGTGAGGGAATACCGCCTGGCTGTGCGAACAGCCTGATACCCCCGCAGGCTCTGGCTGACCCCGCTCCGCCGGTAAAGGTTGTGGTATATGCAGGTGACAGCCGCTTCTTTACAAAACCTCCGGATGTATTCGCTCTGGCAAACGCTGAGGAGGTACCACCACCAGAGGGCATACAGATGTCTTTCAGTCAGGAGAGCATCTCTTTCGGTCTGAACCGCGTCCTGTGGTGGGGAGGGGAATGGATCGAGGTGTCCAGCGAGCTGCCTTTTACCTCAATCGGCGTGCAGTTCCTGGGCGAATCACAAATGGGCTGGGCGCGCCTGCTTTTTGATGGGCAGGTGATCTGGCAGGGTGATACTTCAATGATTGGTATGGAGAAAAGCCGATATGGTGGGTATATCCAGGTCTCCGGCTTCGAACCGGGTGGGCATTCGATCCGGGTGGAAAGCATGGGTTTCGACTACCATCCGGTGACAGTGGCAAGTTTTGGTTTTAGTTATCAAGGTGGCGTAGAGAAAGAGGAGCAGTAATCGTTGAGCACGCTGTTGATACACAATGCTATCTTGTTCACTCCGGCCGGCGAATGGCAGCCGGGCTGGTTGATGACCGCTGGCAGGAAGATCGCCATGCTGGGTTCGGGGCAGCCGCCGCTATTCGAAGCCTCCCAGGCGACCTCCCAGATCGATGCCGGTGGGAAGCTGCTCTTGCCCGGGTTCATCGACCTGCACGTGCACGGCGCAGTCGGTCACGATGTCATGGATGCCGACCTGGAAGGTCTGCAGGCGATGGCGCGCTTCTATGCCGCGCATGGGGTGACCGCATTTCTGCCAACCACCTGGGCAGCATCCGATGGAGCGATCCTGGCTGCCCTGAGCGCTGTTGGGCAGACCCTCGGGCACGTGCCGGGGGGTGCCAGCATCCTGGGCGTTCACATGGAAGGGCCTTATCTCAACCCGGAGAAGTGCGGTGCGCAAGACCCTCGCTACATCCGCAGAGCCCGGACCGCCGAAGCGCTGGAATACCTCGACACCGGTCTTGTGCGCATCATGACATTAGCGCCGGAGTACGAAGAGAATCTGCGGCTGGTAGATGAGTGCACCCGGCGCGGTGTAACCGTCTCGATTGGTCATACGATGGCAGGGTATGAGCAGGTGCTGGCGGCAGTTGCACATGGGGCGAGCCAGGTGACCCACTGCTACAACGCCATGGCCGGGCTGGGTCAGCGCCAACCTGGCACGGTAGGCGCTGCCATGGCGATCCCTGAGCTGTGCTGCGAGCTGATCGCCGATAATATCCATGTCCATCCGGCTGCGCAGAAGATCCTGCTGGATGTCAAGGGTGTGGAGAAGCTGGTGTTGGTCACCGACGCCGTGCGCGCCGCTGGGCTGGCTGATGGGGATTACGCCCTTGACGACCGCCGCGTGGAGATCCGGGAGGGGGCCGTCCGCCTGCCGGATGGCGCTCTTGCGGGCAGCACCCTGACCATGGAGGGAGCACTGAAAAATTTACAGGTGGCTGCCGGCAGACCTCTGGCGGAGCTGTGGCGAGTGACCAGCCTGAACGCCGCCCGGCAGATCGGTATGTCCGCTACGAAAGGCAGTCTGGAGCAGGGTAAAGACGCCGACCTGGTCCTGCTAGACGAGGATTACACTGTGCACCTGACGGTTGTTGAAGGAGAGGTGGCATTCCAGAGAGGCGAAAGGAGCAGCCCGGTATGATTGGAGGATTTCCCGATGGAGACATATTTTAATGACTATTTCGACCACCTGCAGCGGCTGCATGCTGAACTCGAGCAGGTGCTGGACGGGCTGCCTCAGGCAGCGCTGGACTGGATGCCGGGTGAGGGGATGAACTCGTTGGCTGTCCTGGCTGTCCATGTGGCGGGAGCCGAACGCTTCTGGATCGGGGATGTTATCGCCGGCGAGTCATCGCGACGCGACAGGGAAGCGGAGTTCCGCACCCAGGGGCTGGATGCGGGGCTAATAAAGGAGCGGCTATCCGCTTCCTTGGCTTACAGCCGGGGTGTGTTGGAGGGTCTGAGGGTGAGCGATCTGCAAGCCATGCGCGCCTCGCCACGCGATGGGCGCCAGTTCAGCATCGGCTGGTCGCTGGCACATATATTGGAGCATACTGCACTGCACCTCGGGCATATGCAGGTCACGCGCCAGGTATGGGAGCAGAACCAGAGCTAAGACTGTAGCTGGTTGATTATCAGGGAGCCGTTAACTGGCTGCCATTCTTCACCAGCTCCAGGGCACGTGCGAAGCCGGGCAGCGAGCGTTCGACCATATCGTCGCTGGCAGTGACCGAGATGCGGAAATAGCCCGGCATCTCGCATACCGACCCGGGCAGGCAGTAAATATGCTGCTCTGCCAGCAGCCTGGTGAACTCCCGGTCATCCTCCAGCGGCGAGCGCGGCAGCAGGTAGAACGTCCCCTCAGGGGTATGGATATCGTAGCCGATCCCGCGCAGCTCGCCCACCATCTGGTCGCGGCGCTCCTGTAATTGTTCGATATCGATCGAGAGCACCTCGAGTTCAGGCAGCGCGTGCTGCAGCAATGCGTTGGGGATGGCGAAGGCAGTGGAGAATTGGGCGGCAAGGATGGCGTCGCGCACCGCCTCCACGTCGTTCATGCCCGGAGGCAGAGCCAGGTAGCCCAGCCGCTGCCCAGGGGTGAGCAGCGTCTTCCCGTAAGTGTAGACCAGGAATGAATTGGGGTAATAGTTGGTAGGGCTGATGTATTCCCTGCCGTCATAAACGATGCGGCAGTAGGACTCGTCGGATATGATGTAGACCGGGCGCTGGTTGTGCCGGCTTGCATTTGCGAGCAGCTCGGCCAAAGCTTTGAGTGTGGATTCCGGATAGATCTTGCCGGTCGGGTTGTTGGGGGAGTTTATGATGATGGCGCGTGTGGATGTGGTGATGACAGCCTCGATAGCAGCTAAATCCAGGTCGAATGTCTCGGAGTCAACCTTTACTCGCACGGGCTTACCGCCAGCACCCAGGATGAGCGTCTCGTAAAAGAACCAAGGCGGGGTGATGAAGATCACTTCATCTCCGGGATCGACGGTTGCATTGAGCGCCACCGCCAGAGCGCCGAAAGCGCCGGTGGTCATGAAGATATCCTCCGGCTGGAAGCTCATCCCGCGCGTCTGGCTCAGGTTTCCCGCCAGCACCTGCCTGGAGGTCTCCTCGTTCATTTTGTAAGCGAACCAGTCTTTGTTCTGCGGCACGATCGAACGCGACAGGGCATCCACAAATCCTTGCAGCGGCATGTCTTGTGGATTGCCCAGCATGAAGTTGCACGCATCGGGATCAACGCCAGCCTGGATGAAGACATCGCTGGTGAAAAAGCTCATGAAACCGCTCATTGCATCCTGCAAGCGGCGCGTGCGGTGCGATATAACAGCCATTGGTTGTGCTCCTTTTATAGAGTGAATTGACCCCCGGACCGGTAAGATCTCATCTCCCGGTTCTCGTCGATGACAACAGATCTACCCCGCCCCAACACCTGCCAGTTGTGCGTATCCTCACTTACGATGGCGGTCTGTTCATCGACTCCCAGCATGGTACAACCCGGGGGCAGCATCCCTTGCTCCACCCAGTGCAGCGCGAAAAATTTATTCAGGTGCGGCCAGCACAGCACCCCCGGGACATATGCCAGGCAGTCCACGAACGGCGGCAGGGGGATATCGACTTCCTCGGGGTTCCCCCCCTGGTCCAGCAGGGCAGTGACGACGCCGTCCATCTCCGGCGTGATCACCCACGAGCGGGCGCCGAGCAGCATCGCCCCGGCGCTGGCTCCGGAGATCAGTGCGCCTCGTTGGTGAGCCTGGTGCAGCGCACCCAATGCCAGCGTCCCGGAGAGGATCTGCATACCGACGTGAGGGTAGCCTCCCCCGATATAGACCCAATCGGCTTCGGCGAGCTGGTGAGCATTCTCAGGATCATCAGCGCTGGCCCGGTCGACGATCTTCAAGGCAGATACCTGTGCATCCAGGATCAGCAGCCGCTGCTGTGCCTGCTCGCACCAGTACTGCACCGTCTCCGGACCATCATGGGCCGCGCAGGTGGGCAGATAAACGATCTTCAGCGGGTGAGCGTTGCGGGACTGTCGGCCGCGGTAAGCCCGCTTGGCCAGCTCCGCATGAACGTCTTCGAAACCATCTGCGAATTCCTCGCCACCGATCAAAGCCAGATGGACTGCCATAGCCTACTCCCTTATTCCGCTAAAAAGGTCGTGCTCCAGCTCTCGGCCTCCATTGACCAGGCTGTAGGCACGGTAATAAGCGCGTTCTCCCCATAGGCGGCATTGCTGCTCTGCCGGAAAGCGGTTCAAATCGCCCAGGTCTGCAATCTGCGACTGGTGGCAGAGAACGGCATCCAGCGCGGTCTGCCAGTAATCACAGCCATCTATGCGCGCGGTGATCGCCCAATCCTCCCACATCACCGGGGTGCGCAGGATACCGTCCACTTCGATGGATATCCCCGGGATGACAGCTTCATATTCAGCCCATAAGCGCCGCGTGTCGATCATATAGTACAGCTTGGAAACCCGGTGAGCGGGGAGCCTGCTGCTGTCAGCGTATTCGGTATCGGCTGCGCAGACTGCGGCAGCGGTGGTGAATTGGGAGATGGCGATATGGTCGGGGTGACCGTAATTGCCATCCGGTCCAAAGGTGACCACGACCTGCGGCCTTACCAGCCGGATCAATTTGGTGATCTTCTCTATCGCCTCGACCGGGTCGGCCTGGTCCAGCTCCCCATCGATATAATCCAGGAAGTAGACCTGTTGGATGCCCAGCACATGGGCTGCCGCGAGAAGCTCTTTCTGGCGCAGCCGGCCGAAGGCTGTCGATCCGGGATATTTGCCGCCATTTCCCAACCAACCTTTTTCGCCGCGCGTTGCAGTGACCAGATAGGTTTCTACACCTTGTGCAGCGTATTTCGCCAGCGTGCTCCCGCTGCCCATCGATTCGTCATCGGGATGTGCAAACACACACATCAAACGCAAAGGAACGCCCAAGTCGGTACCCTCCAATATGGGAATTTATCCAGGCAGCAGCCTGGGGGCGCTATCCGGTGGGACTAAGCAGGTTGGGAGGTGAAATGACCCGTCTATACTGGATAATAATACTCTAATTTATGCGTGATGTAAAGCTTTATTCTGCCTGCCCGGCGGCCTCCGGCATCCACGCCAGGGCATGCAATGCCAGCAGATAGGAGTGCCAGCCGAAGCCGGTGATTTTCCCCTTGCAGACCGGTGAGAGAACGGACTTGTGGCGGAACTCCTCGCGCATAGATATTGGAAATATGCACTTCGATCACCGGGATGGCTGTAGTCGCGATGATATCCCGCAGTGCGTAAGAGTAATGGGTGTACGCGCCCGGGTTGAAGATCACGCCACTGGACCACTTACGCGCATCCTGCAGCGCGTCGATCAGGTCTCCCTCACTGTTAGACTGGAAAGAGCGTACTTCCACAGCGAGCTCTTTCCCGGCTTCGACCAGGCGCTGCTCGATCTCAGCCAATGTCAGGCTGCCGTAGATATGCGGTTCACGCTCACCGAGCATGTTCAGGTTGGGACCGTTCAGTACAAGGATTGATTTCATGTGTCGTTCCATCCTGGTTGAGAAAAGTGATCAGATAATCGAGAGGTGTCATTATCGCACAGTTTGTACCATAGAAAAGTGGATCTAGATATGTATTTTTAGAGGACTTCGAAGATCTGGCTGTTGTCCTCGATCTCCACGCCAGTCCTGACTTCGCCCACACGCAGCGGCAGAGCGAATCGTACCTTGCCATCCGCGCGCTTCTTGTCCAGACCCATGAACTGTTGTACGGCTGTACTATCCAGCCCAGCCGGGACCTCGGTTGGCAAACCCAGTCCTTGCAGCACGGCTGCGATCTCAGCTGCCAGTCCTGCGCCGGCCAAATTCAGGCGTTCAGACAGGCGCGCGGCTGCCACCATGCCGATCGAAACCGCTTCACCGTGACGCAGGCTGTACCCGCTGGCCTGCTCGATGGCGTGTCCCAGGGTATGCCCCAGGTTAAGCGCTGCTCGCATGCCTCCTTCGTAGGGGTCGACCTGGATGACGCGCACCTTGACCGCCATCGCACGCCGGACGAGGGCATCCAGATCAGCGTGGACCGCCTCCCAGCCCTGTCCGCATTGGGCGAACAGCACCGGGTCGGAGATCACCCCGTGCTTGACGACTTCAGCCATGCCGCTGCGCAGCTCATCTTCCGGCAGGGTTGACAGCAGGTCGGGATCGGCGAGCACCAGGCGCGGCGCATGGAACGCGCCGACAAGGTTCTTGCCGCTGGGCAGGTCGAAGCCGGTTTTGCCACCCAGGCTGGCATCGACCATCGCCAGCAGGGTTGTGGGCACAACCACCCAGGATATGCCGCGCAGGAAGGTAGCCGCGGCGAACCCGGTCAGATCGCCTACCACGCCTCCACCCAAGGCGACGATAGTGCTGCCCCTCTCCAGGCGTGCCCGTGCGAAAGCCTCCCATAATGCCGCCACCGTCTCCTGGGTCTTATGCTGTTCGCCGGCGGATATGATCGCCAGGTGTGTGCTGAGACCGGCGTTGCCCAGAGACTCGATTGCCAGGTCAGCGTACAATGGGGCAACGTTCTCGTCGCTTACGATCACGACCGGGCCGCGCAGCCCGCGTCCCACCAGCATCTCTCCCAACCGGTCTAACCCACCGGGCTGTACGCGCACGTCGTAGCCGTTCCCCATGCCGCGCACGTGGAAAGCGCCCAGCCGTATCTGAGTCTGCCAGGCGATCTCCGCGCTGGTCAGACCGTCGGTCTCCAGGCGCAGAGGGAATGAGGCGTAATGCTCTTCCCGCACTGCAAGCAGGTCCTCCAGGCGCTGTCGCAGGTCGCCAGCCAGCAGCGGGCGCTGGTCATCGCCTACGTCCATCCTGCCCAGAAGCGTCTCCAACCCGGCTTGCAGACAGACCACCGGACCGAGAGCCTCTACCCGAGAGCGCGAGGCAGTATCGAGCAGCGCCCCGCCGCCCAGTGAAATGACGCCTTCTGAGAGGGATAGCAGCCTTTCCAGAACTTTGCGCTCCCGCTTGCGGAAGCCTGCCTCACCGTATTTGGCAAAGATTTTCGGGATGGACATCCGCGAGCGGGCTTCGATCTCTGCATCGACATCCCAGAATGGGGTATCCAGCGCCTGGGCCATCAGTCGTGCGGCGCTGCTCTTGCCAGAGCCGGGCGGTCCGTAGATAAAGAATAACCTTTGTGTGCTGTTCTGCGCGGGTGGGTTCATTTTCCGTCCGGCGGGTCCTGGGGCCAGAATATGTGTTCCCTGGCATCCATCTGCACGTCGCTCAGGTTTGCCCGGCGCAGAGACTTGTGGCGCGGCAGCATCTCATCCAGCGAGTCGCCGCCGAGCTTTTCCAGCAGCGCATCCGCCAGCACGATTGCCAGCATGGCTTCCAAAATGGGGACGGCGCGCGGCACCGGGCAGAAGTCCGAGCGCTCGTATTGGGTGGGCACTTCTTCTCCACTGGCCAGGTCAACCGTGCTCTGCGGGGTCAGAGTGGTGGCGATCGGCTTCATCGCCGCCCGTACGACGAGCGGCTGCCCGGTGGTGATGCCGCCCTCCAGCCCGCCTGAGCGGTAGGTCGGCCGGACGATTTGCTCCCCATCAAGCCGGATGGCATCGTGCACCTGTGTGCCCACCAGGCGGGTGTTCTCGAATGCCGGGCCGATCTCCATCCCTTTGACCGCCGGGATGCTCAACGCCGCGGCTGCCAGGCGGGATTCCAGGCGGCGGTCCCAGTGCACGTGCGAGCCCAAGCCCGGTGGCAGCCCCAGTGCAACGGCTTCGATCACCCCGCCCAGTGTGTCGCGTTCGTGGATGACCTGCTGGATGCGCCTCTGCATGGCGGAGGCTGCCTCTGGGTCGGGGCAGCGCACATCGCTCGCCTCTGCCATCCGGATGCGCTCTTCAAGGGGCATGCCATCCAGCCTGGCAGATACCTCGCCGATGGAGAGCACATAGCCGCCGATCTGGATCTCGAACTGCGCCAGCAGGTGACGGCACACCGCGCCCAGCGCGACCCGCGCGGCCGTTTCGCGGGCCGAAGCGCGCTCCAGCGCCGGGCGCAGGTCTGTGTAACCATACTTGATCGTACCTGCCAGGTCGGCATGCCCGGGGCGGGGAGTGGTGAACGCCTCTACCGGTCTCTGCCGCCATTTCTCGTGGTCGAGATTCTCGATCACTACCGCCAGGGGCGCTCCTGTGGTCTGCCCCTCCATCACGCCGCCCATGATTACAGCCTGGTCGCGTTCGATCTTCATGCGCGGCCCGGCTCCGTAACCGCGCTGGCGGCGGCTCAGCTGGCTGTTGATGATCTCTGCCGTGAGCGGCAGCCCGGCAGGCAGCCCTTCCAGGATGGCAACCAGCGCCGGTCCGTGGGACTCCCCGGCGGTGAGAAATCTGAGTCGAGTGTTCATTGGCGAGCCTCCCAAAGACCCAGCGCTGCGATGCGCTGCATGGCCTTGGCAATCATATCTTCCGGCTGGGTCAGGGCAATGCGCACGTAGCCTTCTCCCTGTGCTCCGAAGACCGGTCCAGGCGTCAGGCTCACGTTAGCTTGCTCCAGCTGGGCAGAAGTGAAATCCAACGCGTTCCACCCAGCAGGTACGGGTGCCCAGACATACAGCGATGCCTGGGGCGGCTCTGCTTTCACGCCCATCGCGGACAGATGACCGATGACCAGATCGCGACGCCGCTGGTAGACGCGGTTGCGCTCGACCAGCCAGCTTTGATCGCCGTTCAAGGCTGCTGTGGCTGCCTGCAGCACGGGCAGGAAATGACCACTGTCGGCGTTGGTCTTCAGGACGTACAGCGCGCGCAGCGCCTCACGATTGCCAATCGCCGCGCCTACCCGCCAGCCGGCCATATTATGCGATTTCGACAGGGTATTGAATTCGATGGCAGTCTCTATGGCTTCCGGGACCTGCAGCAGGCTGGGGGCGCGGTAGCCATCGAATGTCACCTGACCATAAGCAGCATCGTGGCAGAGCAGTATCTCATAGCGCCGGGCAAATTGGATTGCCCTGGCGAAGAATTCCTTGCTGGCGCAGGCGGCAGTGGGGTTGTTCGGGTAGTTGAGCCACATGAGTTTTGCGCGCCGGGCGACCGAATCCGGGATGGTTTCAAGATCAGGCAGGTAGCGGTTCTCGGGCAGCAGCGGCAGGGAATATAGCTCTCCGCCGGCCATCAACGCGCTCTGGGTGTAGGTCAGGTAGCCCGGGTCGGGGATCAGAACGACGTCACCCGGGTCAACCAGCGCCAGCGTCAGGTGGAAGATACCTTCTTTAGACCCCATCAGCGGGAGCACCTCTAGGTCGGGGTCCAGGTTGATGCCAAACAGGCGCAGATAGGAATCTGCCCACGCACGGCGGAGCGCCTGGGTGGCATTGTGCGGCTGGTAGCCGTGACGGTCGCCCAGCCGGGAAGCCTGGTTCAAGGCATCGATGATGTGATCGGCAGGGGGCATGTCCGGCGAGCCGACATCCAGCCGGATGACGTCGCAGCCGCTGGCTTTGAGCGCAGCGATCTTTTCATTCAGACCGGCGAAGAACTGTGGCGCCAGCCGTTCGATTCTGGCGGATTTAATTTTCATAGATCACTGGCGAAGAGAATAGAGAATCGAGAGCAGAGAGTAGGGATTTGATAGCGATACATGATTGCTTTTGGGATCTATCCAACAATATTGCTTCGAATAGTATTGTTGCCGCTGTTCAAGGCGGCGCGCATGGTAGACCGGGAGGCGCTGCAGCCGCTCCAGATCTCGAAAGATAATGCAGCCTGCTCGACCAGCATACCCAGACCGCTGGCTGCCTGGATGCCCTGGGAGCGTGCCATCTGCACAAGCCTGGTATCGCTGGGATTGTACACCAGATCGTAAACCAATGTGCCTGACGGGAAAGGTATCTCCTCTGGCCAGGGACAGGCATCCGGATACGGCGTCATACCAACCGGAGTGGTATTGACGATCAGGAGATCACGAGAGTTGAGAACCGAGAGTCGTGATACTGTCGCCCTTAATTGAGAAGGATTGAGCTCAATGGCTTGAGTTTGAGCAGCGGTGGGCGAGACCTGGCTTGTTAATGAAGTTCGGAAGCTCTCGACCAGCTCGTGCGCCTGGCTGAGACGGCGGGCGGCGACCACGGTCTGCCAGCCATCCTCGAGCAGCGAATAAACCACCGCCCGGGCAGACCCACCGGCGCCCAGAACAATCGCTGCTCGCTCGCTATCCTGCACGCCCATTTGGGCATACAGGTCGGAGGTAAAGCCGCGCGAATCGGTGTTCTCGCCGACCAGCCGGCTCCCGGCGCGATAGATCGTATTGACGGCGCCGATTGCTCTGGCAGCCGGGGTGAGCTCGTCCAAATATCCCAGCACAGACTGCTTGTGGGGAATGGTGACATTCAATCCATGCAGCGCACCTTCCCGGACCTGTGCCAGCAATGCCCCCAGATCACCTGCTCCGCCGGGCATGGGTGGGATTGGGTACAGGCGGTACTGCCCAGGCAGCCCGCAGGCGGATAGCGCAGCCTGGTGCAGGATGGGGGACAGGCTGTGGTCCAGTGGATAGCCTATCAGACCCAGGTTAAGCGGCGTGTGTGAATTGTTTGACATCGGCTGACCGGTTTGCTCTACTTCTCTGCCTGCAGCTTCCCGCCCATTTGTGCCAGGGTATCCACGAAATCCGGAAAAGACTCAGCCATAATCTCGGCGCCTTGCACCTGGACCGGATTGCGTGCAGCCAGCCCTGCAACCGCCAGCGCCATCGCCAACCGGTGGTCCCCATGTGCAGATGCCTGCCCGCCGCAGAGACCTGCCTGACCCTGGATGGTAAAGCCATCCGGCAATTCCTGAACGGTTGCTCCCAGATTGCCCAGCTCTGCACACAGCGCGCTGATGCGGTCCAACTCCTTGTGCCGCAGCTCAGCGGCATCCCGGACAACGGTCTGCCCGCGGGCATACGCTGCGGCGACCGCGAAAACTGGGAACTCGTCGATCATGCGCACCACCAGCGCTCCATCGACAGGTATCCCGCTGAGAGCAGAATGACGCACACGCAGGCTGCCCACCGGCTCGCCGTACTGTTCGCCGCGCTCGCGAACCAGGATGTCGGCGCCCATCCTCAGCATTGCGTCCAGCAGCCCGGTGCGGGTCGGGTTCAGCCCGACTTCATGGAGGGTGATCTCTGATCCGGGAGTGACCAGCGCGGCAACGATCAGGAAGGCCGCGGCGGAGAAATCGCCCGGCAGAGCCATTTGCAGTGGCGGCAGGTGCAGCGATTCTGGCGGGTTGAGGCGGGTGATGTACGTTGTGTTCGCTGCGCCTGCCTGCACAGATTGCTGGCTGGAGATGTCGAATCCCATACTGCCCAGCATGCGCTCGGTATGGTCTCGGGAGGGACCCGGCTCGCGCAGTGTGGTCGCCCCATCAGCTGCCAGGCCCGCCAGCAGCAGGCAGGTTTTGACCTGCGCGCTGGCGACGTGCAGGCTGTGGTCGATCCCGCGCAGCGGGGAAATTTGCCGTCTCAATACCAGGGGCGCACAGCCATCCCGGCTGCTTATGTCCACTCCCATCTGCTTCAGGGGGTCGACGATCCTCCGCATCGGACGCCGGCGCAGGCCTACAGAGCCATCCAGCACCGCCGGTACTCCGGCTGCCGCCAACCCTCCTGCCAGCAAGCGCAGCGTGGTGGCTGAGTTGCCGCAATCGATCTGAGCGGAGGGCTCTCGCAGCCCTCGGGCGCCCGCACTGCTCATCTCCAGTGTGGTGCCCTGCAGCTTCCAGGCCACCCCCAGGGTAGATAATGCATCCAGCATGGCTCTGGTCACGCCGGACACCAGGAAGTTCGTGATCCGGCTCTCTCCGGTCGCCAGACCGGCCAGCAGTGCTGCCCGGTGAGAGAGCGACTTATCGCCTGGCAGGTGGGCTTCGCCTCTCAGGGACGCGCCGGGTGTGACGGTCAAGATCACGATCGCTCCTCGTTTATGAGCAACTCTCGCGCACCTGCGGCCTGGTTCAGGATGCCTATTAGGTCAGCTTCATCCAGATCTCGCAGCCGGGCTTCCAGGATATCCAGTTGTTCTCGAAACCGGCCCAGCGCTATTTGAATATTCTCTCTATTAGTTTGTAGGATATCCGCCATCATGGCGGACGAGCTGGAGGCCAGCCGGGTGGTGCTGCGGAAACCCGGACCGACCAGGGGAGCCGTCTCGGGAGGAGTGGCCAGCGCCAGGGCGGCTGCCAGCAGGTAGGGCAGGTGGCTGGTGGCAGCCGCCCAGCGGTCGTGCGTTGGGGCATCCAGCCACAGGTGATGGGCGCCTACTGCACCCACCAGCTGAAGAGCCAGGCTGCGGGCGGCAGGGGATGTGCGTTCCAGGGGGGTCAGAGAGAACACCGTATCGCGGAAGAGGCCTGCATCGGCGTGTTCCAATCCGGCGCGCTCCTTGCCGCACATGGGGTGCCCGCCCAGCGGGTCGAACCCGTCCGGCAGCCCTTCATACGCCTCGCAGATCGCTGTCTTTGTGGAGCCCAGGTCGATGACGGTGACTTTGTGACCCTCAGGGCCGTCCGGGAGCATGGCTGGCAGCCGGTCGATGAGAGCTAATATTGCTCGCACCGGCGCTGCCAGGACGACCAAGTCGGCATGCTGCAGGATCTCGGCCGGGTCGGATACAACCTGGTCGACAATGCTCATCTGGCGTGCGAACTGGCGTGTGTCCTCATCCGGGTCGGCAGCCAGCAGCGCCCGGCAGCGACCACGCAGCCCCAGCGCAAGCGAGCCGCCCATCAATCCGAGGCCGACGATGGCTACCCGGCTGTCAGCTAACGTTGCAGCCAGGGTCATCTTCCCTGTGCGACCGGCTGTGCCTGCAGGGCAGGTGCGACCGAGCGCCCAATGGCCTGTGCAATCGCCTGCACCTGGGATACAAGACTGGCGAAGCGCTCCGGCTTCAGCGATTGACCACCATCAGAGTACGCCTCCGCCGGGTGCGGGTGGACTTCGACGATCAGGCCATCTGCCCCTGCGGCGATCCCGGCCCGGGCGATGGCCGTGACGTATTCCCAGTTGCCGATGCTGTGGCTGGGATCGAGGATCACCGGCAGGTGGGTGAGCGATTTGAGCACCGGAATGGCATTGATATCGGTGGTGTTGCGGGTGGCGTTCTCGAAGGTGCGGATGCCGCGCTCGCACAGGATCACCCGCTGGTTGCCGTGCGAAAGCACGTATTCGGCAGCCATCAGCAGCTCCTCCATGGTAGCCGACATGCCGCGTTTGATCAGCACCGGGTGCTGGCTCTCACCCGCCATGTGCAGCAGGGAATAGTTCTGCATATTGCGCGCTCCAATCTGCAGCACATCGGCATACTTTGCCACCAGGGGCACCTGGTCGGGTGACATGACCTCGGTGATGACCGGCATCCCAGTGACCTGGCGCGCCTCGGCTAAGATCTGCAGACCATCTTCGCCCAATCCCTGGAAAGAATAGGGTGAGGTGCGTGGCTTGAAGGCACCCCCGCGCAGGGCGTGCGCTCCGGCCTCGCGCACCGCATGGGCGGTCTCTAATAGCTGCTGGCGGCTCTCCACCGCGCATGGACCGGCGATGATCACGATGGGAGAGCCGCCGATGCTCATCCCGTCGATGGGGAAGATAGAGTCCTGCGGGCTGAACTCGCGCGAAGCCAGCTTGAAGGGGCGGGAGATCGGCACAATACGGTCCACGCCGGGCAGGTACATGAACTGGTCCTTGTCCACCGGTCGCCCATCGCCGATCGCGCCGATCACGGTGCGCTCGACGCCGCGCGACAGGTGGGCGTGCAAACCGTTGGTCTCGACGATGCTGACGATGTCGGCGATCTGTTCATCGGTAGCGTTGCTGCGCATGATGATCATCATTGCTTACTCCTCCTAACAATAGTTCAGTTTATCCGCCCGCCGCAGTCAGGTCGGGGCGCAGGGCGGCGGCCGCGCCCAGGTAGACATGCTGGATGGCGGATTGCGGTAGATCGGTATTCCAATGCAGTAAGACACGGATGCAGCGCGGCAGCCCGCCGGGGACGGGGATCTCGCGAGCGCAGACCATGGGTACGTCCACCCAACCCAGCTCGCGGGCAGCCGCGGCAGGATAAGCAGCGCTCAGGTCCTCGGTCACAGTGAACAGAGCGCTGGCCAGGTCCAGAACGTTCATCTGCGGGTTGGATTTGAGGATCGCCCGCAGCAGCCCAAGCGTGGCTCGATTTATGGCTTCAGGCTGGTCGGCCTCGGCGGTTGTAGCTCCGCGGATACCACGTACTGGCATGCTTCCTCCTGCTTGACAAACAAAAAATGCGAGGCCGTTAGCCTCGCATTTGAGTAGGATTTCCTTGTACTAATCCCGCTTAAGCACCGCCAACGGCATCCGTGATCCGGTAGCCGTAAAAATAATAGCGAGCAAAAGCGAATGTTGAGTCAGGATTGATCATTTGTGGAACTCTTATTCCTTAATGGCCTGGATTGTACTCGGGGTCAGGAGAACTGTCAAGCGGAAGATTATACTGTGTTAGCTCAACCACTGGTACTTATCACAAGCCTCCAATGTGAACATCTTAGGGAGCGGAATAACCGACTACTTGCAATCTATGCGGTTGTATGTATTCACAAAGTTCCCGGATCTCTGCCATGATCCCTTGAAATTCGGCGCTTGCTAACAATTCATCCGTTTTCTCAGGCACGCCTGACCAGGCAAAAGATATGAACTTATGCGGATTCTCAAGATCTTGAAGCAGCAAAGCCTCTCCATCCCACTCACCCGGGTTATTCTCAACCAACCAATTGGCAGATGAAAGCCATGCTGTTATGAATTCTTCCACCATTCCTTGTTTAACCATCCATATACCCGACCTGTATATCTGACCAATTTTCTTCATAGATCCTCATTCCATTTTCGTCTGATAAGTAGCCCTCCAGATCTCTTCCGTGGAATTGTTCTACCTGTCGATCTGGCGTCTCCCAATAGCATTAAGTGTTCTCTAGACTTCCAACTCGATGAGCTGCTTGCGGATATTTCCGGTCTCCTCCAGCCGGCTCATGAGGAAACTCTTATCCATGGACTCGTCCATCTGAGGAAGATCGATGTACAGCGTAACGACAGTGCGATCATCTCCTTCAGGCTCGAATGTGATCCGTCCCAGCATTTCAACCGGGCCATCGTGGATGACCGTGCTGAAGGCCTTGTTGGGTTCGTACTCCACAACCTCCATCCGCCCTTCGACGGGAGAGCCACTGCGTCGGTTGCGCCTGTGTATTACCGTGCCAACCCCAATTGGGCTGTCCAATTCGAGCCACAGCTCGATGTCCGAATCCCAGCGAGGGTGGTTGCGGACATGCTCATCGACCATGAAGTGGAACACTTTTTCCACCGGTCGGTCGATCACCTGCGAATAATGGATTTGCACTGCCAAAAAATATCTCCTCTCGCGAAGTTGGTGGGAGCAGCGCCGCTCAGGGCTCAAGCTATCGAATGAACCCGCCGATATACCGGGGATTCACGCTCACCGAAATCCCTGACCCTGCGATCTCTTTCAAGAGCTGTAAGGCGGTGGAGCTGGGTGTGCCATAGATCTCGATGCTAACCGGTTCAATGAACTCGTATGCTCTCTTCGACCGGTCACTGGCTCCTTGCAGGTGGATGTCCATAGCATCTGCATCTGGGAAGAGGCGGACAATTGTGACTTCGCTCGTGACTTCGTTCTCGTAAGCAAGCTGAACGAGCGTGCCCGGCTTATTAGCGACGATCGGCGGGATGCTGGTTCGATAGTGGACTCTGAACTCGTCGATCTTGCCTTCTATTATCCTATTGCGGCTGATGAATACGATTGGGTCGGTCATCTGCACCTCATTGCCTACCAGGGTCAGCAGATCACACTTTTGTCATATTTGATTGTGACAGGCGGCAGTGAATTGATTTGTTTGATTAAATAAATCTGAATAATGTTATCAGACAATAATAGTCCAATTACAGGATTGTGTCAAATTATGGAAGCTGCGAAAGAACGATCAGCGGGTCTACCAGCTGGAAGTGTCCGCTGGTGCGCCACATGCAGTAGGCGGACATCTCCTCCACTGTGGCGCGAGTTTCATAATGCGCCATGCCAGGGAAGCTCGCCCCGGACGAGCCCAGCCGGGCTTCCAGGTGCAGGTGCGGGTTGAGGGCGTTGCCGCTGCTGCCGATAGCTCCTACCTTTTGTCCGCAGGTCAGCATTTCTCCAACCTGCAGCAGCGGCGCTTCCCGCATATCCGCGTAGAGCAGGTAGAGCGACTGCCCGTTAGAGTCCCGGGAGGACCCGGAGATAGTTCGGGGCAGGTCAGGGCCGCCCTGCGCTGTGGGGTTGGCGCGGGGGTAGGGAGGCTTGTTGACACCTCCGCAGGAAGGTCACCAATCCGGGTTTCGACCATCACCGCGTTGCCATACGGAAAGCGATCTGCAATTACTACAACCACCTTTCCGGGGAGGACCGCGTCCACCTGCCTGCCTGGGATGGCGATGCGCTGCGTACCGTACAGCTCGGCGAAATCGACCCCCTGGTGCGGGTCATCCGAACCGGGCTGTGGTGGAGCAAAGGGGTTGACGATCATTTCCTGGAGCTGGCTCAATGGTATTTCCGCCAGTGGTGAACACACCTCTATTGTTGGCGTGGGTGGCGGGAGAGGGTGCTCCTCGTTTCAGTTGCAGAAGGAATTGGTTCTGAGCGGGTAGGCGGCGGCGTGCTGACCCCAGCCTGGGGTGCTGCCTCTGTGCGAGCTGGTACGGCAGTGCCGGGCATTGAGGTTGGGCTGGCGGGGGTCGCTCCCGCCGCGCTGCATGCCGTGATCAGCGACATATATACCAGCACGAACAACAAACTCGAACGCAGCTTCATGGGATAATTATACGCATGTACCAGCTGCGACCGGCAACGGAGAAGGACGCCGCCGATATCCGCGCATTGATCCGCCTGGTGGGGATCAACCCGATGAGCCTGGACTGGCGGCGCTTCCTGGTGGCAGTCTTGCAAGATGGGAGTCTGGTCGGCTGCGGGCAGATCAAGCCGCACGGGGATGGCTCCAACGAGCTGGCGTCGATCGCCGTCCACCCGACCTGGCAGCACCAAGGGATAGCAGCGGCGATCATCCAATCCTTGCTTAACGACCGGCAGGGAGAGCTGTACCTGACCTGCCGGGCTGGTTTGGGACCCTTTTACGAAAAATTTGGATTCCGCATCGCAACGGGGGATGAGCTGTACCCCTATTACAAACGCCTCACCCATCTGGTTGGAATATTGGGCAAGATGAGGCTGATGGGTGAGGGGCTGCTGGTGATGAAAAGGGATTGACAGGGGCGGTCCAGCTACGACGATGCCGGAACGGGGCTTTGCCCTGCGGGCTCCAGTTCCGGGAGTGCCTCAGTCGGTCGCACCACTCCCATTGGCTGGCGAGCAGCAGCGCCCGGTTTATCCGGCACGCGGCTCATGGCATATTCCGCCAGGGCGGTGATGGTCAAACTGGGGTTGACCCCCGGGTTGCCGGGCATGATCGACCCGTCCACCACATACAACCCCGGATAGTTGTAAACCTGGCAGTCCAGGTCGACAACCCCTTTATTACCGTCGAGCCCGAAAGGTACGCCCCCCAGGATATGTGCCGTCATGGGGACGTTCAGCAGACCTTCGGTGATCGTGCCCGCCGGTGCCGCGCCGATCTTCTCAGCGAAGGAGCGCGTCACCTGGTGCCCGAGTGGGATATGGGTGGGAATAGGTGTGTCGTCAGCCGGCTCCGAGACCAGCCCACGCTTCCACAGGGTGAACAGGCTGCGACCGAGGCGCATGCGCACGAAATTGTCTTCGGTCTGCATCACCAGCAGGATGGTGGTACGCTGCGCCCAGCCTGGGAGTACGTGAGTGAATAAGAAATCCACCGGGCGGGTGAGGATCTTTTTTGCAGTGCGGTAAAAGCGGCTGGGGATGCTGCCGCCGGACTCGACCAGCGGGCCAGCAAGGAAGCGCATCAGCGAGGAGCCGGCAGAGTAGCGCACCGGCTCGATAGCCGTCACCGCATCGCCGTGGAAGATCGAGCTGATGGCGATGCCCTTCGAGTAATCGATCTTCCGGTCGCGGCTGGTGGCGCCCAGCAGGGCTTCGCTGTTGGTGCGCACCAGGTCGCCCAGCCGGGGGGAGATATCAGGCAGCGATCCGGTCTCATCCCGGCAGCGGAAGAGCAGCGAGAGCGTGCCCAGCGTGCCTGCAGCGAGGACCACATTGCGGGCGCGGACACGCCGTACAGGTTTATAAAGCCAACCCGTTGATCTGCGGTAATCCACCTCGTAGCGCGCACCGTCCGGCTGATCGGGCAGCAGCGGGCGGATATCGCGCACTTCGCTCTCCGGCCAGATTTGCGCGCCCCATTTCTCAGCAAAGTACAGGTAGTTCTTCTCCAGCGTGTTCTTGGCGTTGTAGCGGCACCCCACCATGCAGCCGCCGCAGTAGATGCAGGTGCTGCGCCACGGTCCCTCGCCGCCGAAGTACGGGTCGGGGTATTCCTGACCCTCGTCGCTCCCGTTCTCGCCGAAGAAGATGCTCACTTCGGTCGAGCGGAATGTGTTCTGGGTGCCCAGCTCTGCGGCGATCTCCCGGATGACTTCATCCGCCGGGAACAGGCGCGGGTTCTGGGTCACGCCGAGCATACGGCGGGCGGTATCGTAATGCGGCTGCAGGACATCCTTCCAGTTCGCCAGGTGCTTCCAGGACGGGTGTTCGAAGAGCTTGTTGTCCGGGATCATCAACACATTGGAGTAGCCCAGGCTGCCGCCACCCACCCCGTTGCCGTGCAGCACGAACACATCCCGGAAAGGCGAGATCTGCAGGATGCCAAAGCAGCGCAGCGCCGGTGCCCAAATATATTTGAAAACGTTCCAGTTCGTTTTGGGGAAGTCCTGGTCGCGGAAGCGTTTGCCGCGCTCGAGCACCAGGACACGGTAGCCCTTCTCGGACAGGCGCATGGCGGACACGCTGCCGCCAAAGCCGGAGCCGATGATAATGTAGTCGAATATCTCATCAGATGAGCTGGCGTTCATATCTCCCCTTATCAGGTTGCCCCTCCCTATTCCTCTATCTCCACAGCCATCGCCACCGCCTCCGCGCCGCCCAGGCACAGGCTGGCGATGCCGCGCTTCAGTCCGCGCTGTTTGAGGGCATAGATGAGCGTTGTCAGCACGCGCGCCCCGCTGGCGCCGATCGGGTGCCCCAGTGCGATCGCCCCGCCATTCACGTTCACCTTGCTCCAATCCCAGCCCATATCGGTCAGGGCATAACCATCTGCCAGAACCTGGGCAGCGAAGGCCTCGTTCAGCTCGATCAGGTCAACGTCTGCCAGTGTCCAGCCGATCTTATCTAACAGCTTGGGGATGGCCTTGGCAGGCGCGATGAAAAGGTATTTCGGTTCCACCGCTGCCTGGGCGTAGCCAACGATGCGCGCCAGAGGCTTGCTTCCCAGGCCCCCCGCTTTGCCCCGGCTGGCGATGACCATTGCTGCAGCGCCGTCGTTCAAGCCCGGCGCGTTGCCGGCGGTGACCTTGCCGTCTTTGACGAATGCCGGTTTCAGCCTGGCGAGCGCATCGAAGGACGTATCGCGGCGCGGCGTCTCGTCTGTGTCGAATAACGTCAGCGTACCTTTGCGCCCGGGGATCTCCAGCGGCACGATCTCGTCCTTGAACATGCCGGCATCAATAGCTGCGATGGCTCTCTGGTGGCTGCCAAGCGCGAACTCATCCATCGCCTGGCGGGTCACCTCATACTCGTCGGCGATGAACTCGGCCGAGTTCCCCATGCCCCAGTCTTCGAACGGGTCCCACAGCCCGTCGTGCAGCAGTGAATCGGTAAGCTGCAGGTGCCCAAAGCGCAGCTCTCCACCGCGGCCGAACACCAGGTACGGTGCCCGGCTCATGCTCTCCATTCCCCCGGCCACGAAAAGGTCCCCGTCGCCGGCTTTTATCGACTGTGCTGCCAGCATGACCGTCTTCATCCCCGAGCCGCAGACCTTGTTGATCGTCGTCGCCCCAACGCTGGACGGCAGCCCGGCGTAGATGGCAGCCTGGCGTGCCGGAGCCTGCCCCTCACCGGCGGTCACCACGTTGCCCATCAAGACTTCTTCGATCTGCTCAGGTTCCTGGATGCCGCTGCGGTCGACAGCTGCTTTTACCACCAGTGCTCCCAGCTGTGGAGCGGTAAAGGAGACTAAGCTGCCTTGAAAACGACCGGATGGCGTGCGTACCGCGCTGAGGATGACCGGTTCCGTTTCGTTTGGTGACATTGATTCCACTCCTTGAAGCTGCTTTGTTAGGGGTTATTGGTTGTTAAGTCGCATAAGCTACGGGTCAGCCGCCGGTCTGCTGTGCCCCCCATGCCTGTCTGACCCTGTGATAGGTCTCCTCCAGGGACTCGGGCAGAACGCGGGTCTGCGCCAGGGAGGACATAAAGTTGGTGTCTCCGCCCCAACGTGGGACCACGTGCACGTGGATGTGGTCGGTGATGCCCGCCCCGGCGGCCTCGCCGATGTTGATACCGACATTAAACCCCTGCGGGCTGTAAATCTTCTGCAGCACTTCGATCGCCTGGTTGGCGAGCTCCATCAGCTCGGTGCGTGTTTGCGGGTCGAGCGCAGACAGGCTGGGTTCGTGTGCGTATGGGACGAGCATCAGGTGTCCGCTGGTATAGGGGTAGCGGTTCATTATCCCGTAGGCGTGCTGTCCGCGATGAAAGATCAGGTTCTGCGGACCGTCACTGCGCGCCGCCTCGGCACAGAACACGCAATCTGGCTCATTGCGGTGGCTTTGTATATACATCATACGCCAGGGTGACCAGATGAATTTCATAAGCTGCTTGGGTGGTTAACTGCCGGGTTATGGTACACCTCGACTTATTTTAGCATGAATCCTGCAGGCAAAATGCCGACCCAACCATATCGACCGGGGTTCTGGCACCGAACAGGTATTTCATCTCGGCGGTTGACAGCCCGCAGGAAGCGGAGTATCCTCACTGCGGGTGCGTGCCTGACCCGGAGAAGTACACCCTACCGATGATGAACCGGCTGCCGCTATTCCAATCCTTGATGTGGACGGTCACAGACCTGACCCGCTACCTGCGCGAGCTACTGGAAGGTGACGAGCTGCTGCAGGAGATCTGGGTTCAAGGGGAAGTATCCAATTTCTCCCGACCATCCTCTGGGCATCTTTATTTCACACTGAAAGACAGCTCTGCCTCCCTGCGCTGTGTGATGTGGCGCAGCGCGGCCGCGCGCCAGGCTTATCTCCCCCGCGAGGGGGATGCCGTCCGGGTTCACGGCAGTATGGGCGTCTACGAAGTTGCCGGTCAGTACCAGCTGTACGCGGATCTGATCCAACCGGCCGGCGAGGGTGCGCTCTACCAGGAATTTCTTCGCTTGAAGGACAGGCTGGAGGGGGATGGATTATTCGAGCCGGAGCGCAAGCGCCCTGTCCCCGAGAGACCCGGGAGGATTGGGATCGTGACTTCCCCGACCGGGGCTGCTCTGCGGGATATGCTCAAGACCCTGCAGCGGCGCTACCCGCTGGCTGAGATCATCCTCGCGCCCACTGCGGTGCAGGGGGTAGATGCCCCTCAGGGGATTATCGACGCGTTGGAAGTGCTGAACAGCCGCTACCTGCCGGATGTGATCCTGCTGGCGCGCGGCGGCGGTTCGATCGAAGACTTGTGGGCTTTCAATGACGAGCGTGTGGCGCGAGCGATCGCTGCCTCAGCTGCCCCGGTCATCACCGGGGTGGGGCACGAGACGGATTTCACTATCGCTGATTTCGTCAGCGACCTGCGCGCGGCGACGCCTACCGCGGCAGCCGAACTGGCAGCTCCTAGCCGCCTGGATCTGCTGGTATCGATCCAGGATTTCAAGCAGCGCTTGGAGGGAACCATCAGAGAGATTCTCGCCAACAAACGCTGGGAGGCCAATTCCCTGGCAGGGCGGCTGCGCCTGAAGTCGCCTAGTTGGAGGGTCAGCAGCGACCGCCAGAGATTGGACGATCTCCTTCACAGGTTGGCGGTCAGCCTGGACCATTCCCTGGAGCTGCAGCGTTCGCAAATCTCTGCACTTTCTCAGCGCCTGCATAGCCTGAGCCCGGCCTCTATCCTGGAGCGTGGGTATGCCGCAGTGACTCATCTCGATGAAAAGTTGGTGCGCAGCACCGCTCAGGTTTCAGCCGGTGATACCCTGCATGTCCGGGTCAGCGACGGCAGTTTTCTCGTAGAAGTTGCGCCTGGGGAGGCGGCTGGTGAATAACGAGATTAATACTGAGGACAGGACCGAAGGGCAGGTACTAGAGATCACCGGCATGGTCGAAGCGCTCGATGAGCGCATGAGGTCTGCCGGGGCGGGTGGGGCGGAGGTCGCATTCGGTCTGGGCTGTGGGATCGGGCTGATCCCGGTGGTTGGGGTTACGGTGCTGCTGTGGTTTTTTAGTGCGGTCAATCTGATACTGGCGTTGTTTATCCTGGTGGTCGGCATGCTCGCGCTGGCGGGCATTTCAATCCTGCTCGCCAATATCGCTCGCAGCAACGCATTCAAGCGGGTGTATCGTATGGAGGTCGAACCTGAGATCGCCCGGTATCTGAGCAAAGAGCACCTATCCCGCCAGGAGTTCGATACCCTGGCTTTCCAGGCGCTGCCGCCCGACGCCCCGCTGCAAGGTTATCTATCACCCATCCTCCCGGTTGAGGATAGCAGCGCTGGGGAGCTGGATTGAGTGAGGAGTGATTATGGCAGAAATGGATACGTTGATCGCTTCGTTAGACCAACCCGTCGAGCAATTGGACTACGAAGGGGCGTATAAGCAGCTCGAAGAGATTGTCACCTTATTGGAGTCTGGTGAATACACCCTGGATGTATCGCTGCGTTTATTTGAGCGCGGACAGTCACTGGCGCGCTATTGTGCTGGCGTGCTGGACAAGGCTGAGCTCAAGGTCAAGCAGGTCTCCGGTGAATCGCTGGTTGAATTCGATGCTCCAGATTGATGATCTCACCCGGTTAGCCTGTGCAGCAGATCAGCAGCAGGCGAGCGTACTTCGCGAATCCCGATGACCAGTGCCGAGACCAGGAATAATACCCCTCCAATTAATATCCCCCCGAGTGAAATAAACCAATACGGCTGACCGGTTGTCGCCTGGAGCCAGGCCCACACACCCAGTGCCATAATAAGAGCTGCCAACCCGGTTTGCCAGCCGGCCTGTACCAGCTGGCAACCTTTGATGCCCTCCAGTTTGCGGGACATCAGGACCAGCAGTACGACCATCTCCAGCGTTGTTGCCAGGGTGTTCGCCAGTGCCAGCCCGCCATGCGGCATCAGGTCCAGGCTGATGAATAGATCGGAGAAGGCGATGCTCAGGATCACATTCAGGCTCATCGCTCCGACGCCCACCAGGACCGGCGTCAGGGTGTTGTGCATGGCATAGAATGCCCTGGATACGATCTCTACCACGGAATGCCCCACCAGCCCGAGCCCGTACCAAAGCAGCGCCCAGGCAACCAGCTGGGTGGAATGTTGGTCGAACTCACCCCTCTCGAACAGCATGCCGATGACCGGCACCCTCAGCAGCACCAAGCCCAAGGTAGCCGGCAGGGCCAGGATGAGCACGCCTCGCAGCGTTGCCGCTAATGAGCTGCGCATTTCGCCGATCTGGCCGCGGGCTACCTGGTTGGAAAATGTGGGCAGGGCTGCGATGGCAATCGCCTGGGCGATGACTACCTGCGGCATGGTCATGATCGCCCAGGCGTATTTAATCGAGGTCAGGCTGCCGACCGGCTGCCCGGTCGCCAGGATGGTGTTTATGACAAAGTTAATTTGAACGGCTGCGACACCCAATAAGCGCGGTGCCATCAACCTGGCAACTTCAAATACTGCTGGAAATCTCAGACCCAGGCTGGGGAAATACTGCCTGCCGGGCAGCCGCAGCAGCGCCGGGACCTGCACTGCAAAATGTAAGCATGCACCGATGACGGCACCCCACGCCAGACCGAATATTCCCATTGATGGGGAAAGGAACAGGACGCCGAATATCATACCCAGCCAGTACATGCTTGGTGCCAGTGCAGGCCAAAGGAACACCTGGTGGGCGTTCAACATGCCCATCACCAGACCGCTGACTCCGAAGATTGCCGGCGAGATCAGCAGGATGCGCAGAAGGTCGGTGGTGAGGGCTTGCTGCTGTGGGCTGAACTTCGGGGCCAGCAGGTTCCCGACGATCCAGGGTGCGGCAAGTGCTGCCAAAAGGCTCAATATTGAAAGCAGCAGGAAGACAAGGTTGGCAATGGCAGAAGACAGGAACCAGGCATTTTTGCGGCCCCCCTTGGCTAAAAAATCTGTTACAGTTGGTACGAAGGCGGAAGCCAGCGCTCCCCCCGCGATCAGGCTGAACAGCAGGTCGGGGAAGGTGGCTGCGGCGTTGAAAGCATCGATGACTTCCTGGGTGCCAAAAGCGCGCGAGACCAGGATCTGCCGTACAAGTCCGACCAGGTTGCTTAACACAAACGCTGCCATGACGGTTGCAGCGGCACGGGCGATCTGGCGGTTGGCGGAAGGGGTCTGACTGGTCACGCGGCTGAATTATATCTTACTGAAATACTGCTTGACATAGAACATATGTTCAGGTATAGTATGGTTGTTACCGGTTTTACCGGCAAGAGGTCGGTATGAAGTACTCAACACCTGCCAACAAGGCAGCCTTTCACCAATATGTATGGGAAATCGTTCGCACAGTCCCGTATGGGAAAGTGACGACATATGGATATATTGCCGGTCTGGTCCCTCCGCCTCTGGGAATGAGCGTTGATGATTATCGTGCCTGGGGTGCTCGCTGGGTGGGTGGAGCGATGGCTGCCTGTCCTGAGGATGTACCCTGGTGGAGAGTGATCAATTCACAGGGAAAAGTCAGTCTGCGGCAGGGCGGAGGAGGGGGTCGACAGAAGGAATTACTTGAGAGGGAGGGAGTCGTTTTCAACGAACGTGAGCAGGTTGACCTGAAAGAATTCTCATGGTCAGGACCGGATGGACCTCAAACAGACCAACAGGGAACATTTTCGGACATTCCAGCCGAAGGAGATAGCTGAGATGACAGATACTTATCATATCAACCCTCGTTTCAGGGCATACGGGAAAGCCCGCCTGGATGTAACCATGCGAGCCAGGGATGAGAAAGAATGGCAGCAGATGTGGCGTGAGCCGCTTAACAGCTTCCCGTTTAAATTTGGGTCTGGATGGAAATTTTGTTTCGAATACCGTGTGGATGACTTTGCAGCTGAAGTCGGTTTCTATATCGATGTGCTCGGTTTTGCTGTGCATGCATTCTCACCACATTATGCCCAATTCAGCAGCCCGGGAGGGGAGCTATGTATCAGCATCGTACAGGCGAGTGAAGGTGACGAGAGCACTCCACCGGATACGATCCGCTTACAGCTTCAGATCAGAGACCTGGAGAGGACCAGCAAGGAGCTTGAGAGCCGCAATATCACCTATGAAAAGTCATTAGGGATTGAACAAGATGCGGATTCAACCCTGGCCGGATTCTTCCGTACCCCGCACGGTGTTAGATATGATCTGTGGGACCAGTCCGCTGGATCGTCGAGCGTGTTCGAGGATGAAGATGATGACTTCGATTACGATGATTACGACGATGGTGATTATGGCGATCCACGGCTGGAGCTCGAGGTTGAAGAGAAAGACGACGGTGAGGTCGACGGCCGTGATGACAGCGATGACGATCTGCCACTAAATCTAGCTGATCTGGATGAAGACGAAGCCGACCGGCTGCTAAACGAGCTACTGGGTCTATCAGATGAATCCGATGATGAGCTGGACAGTGTGGATGACGATGTCGAGTACAGTGATGATGACGATGAATTGGATGGCGACGAACATGCAGATAGCCACACCACAGATCCGGATGAACAGCCATCGTTACCATCAAAGCGCAGCCCGTATTCGATTAAGCAAAGCCCTGTTCGGAACGCTCCAGATAGACCCGGACAGGGACGCGCCAGCATGTCCCATATGCCTGGCACAGAATCGCGCCGCGGACCGACGAGCTGGCCGAGGGATGACGACCGCCGTGGAACTGAGCTGACCTACGGCGATCTTGAAGATGACCAGGGCTACGAACCCGATTGAGATAGCTGGCTGATCGCAGCAAGCATGCATGAGATAAGCTGAGGGAGGACAATTTACCAAATTGTCCTCCAGTTCTATTTGGAGGATCCGATGTTAAAACGCTGTGAATGGGCTGGCAGCGACCCGCAATATACTGCCTACCATGACCTTGAGTGGGGTGTCCCCGTGCATGACGATCGCACATTGTTCGAATTCCTGATCTTAGAGGGTGCGCAGGCGGGACTGAGCTGGTCGACCATTTTAAATAAACGAAACGGCTACCGGCAAGCGTTCGACAATTTTGATCCTGTCGTAGTATCAGGATACGATCAAAAGAACATCGAAGCGCTGCTCCAAAACCCGGGTATCGTCCGCAACCGGCTGAAAGTCGCATCGGCGGTCACCAATGCACAGGCCTTCCTTTCCGTGCAAGCAGAGTTCGGCAGCTTCGACCGCTACATCTGGGGGTTCGTTGGCGGGGAGACTATCCACAATGCCTGGAAGTCCCTCTCCGAGATCCCTGCCAATACCCCCCAATCAGATGCGATGAGCAAAGACCTAAAGCAGCGTGGTCTTAAATTCGTCGGGACGACGATCTGCTACGCCTTCATGCAGGCAGTGGGCATGGTCAACGACCATACCATCGATTGCTACCGCTACCAGGAACTGCGCTCCTGACCGGCAGGTTTCCCCCATATTGAAAAATCCTCCCTATGATAGAATCACCGAGAGCCGGGTACGCCGCCCCCGGCTCTCTCTAAGGAGGAGAAGAAGAGAAATCGCCCTTCGATTGTTATCTTATCAAAGGTGGCGTCAAATTGCTTGACGATTGCCCTACGATTGCCCTACGCTGTACCAACAATTTTGTAGGTTGCTGAAGGATTACTATGGATTTTGCAATTCAAACTGAGCGTCTGGGTCGGATATACAAGATAAGAGGCGGCAAGAAGACCGAGCCCAAAGAGCTGATCGCGCTGAAAAATGTCGACTTGCAGGTGCGGAAAGGCGAGCTGTTCGGGCTGCTCGGACCGAATGGTGCCGGCAAGACGACCTTGATAAAGATCCTGACCACCCTGTTGGGACCCTCTTCCGGCTGGGCAAAGGTTGCTGGCTACGATGTCACAAAGGATGCCAGCAAGATCCGCCCGCGCATCAACATGGTATCCGGTGGCGAGTCTTCGGGCTATGGGCTGCTTACCGTGCGAGAGAACCTGTGGATGTTCGCCCAGTTCTATGGGATCACCTCCGGAGTTGCCAACAAACGCATCAAAGATCTCCTCGAGGTGGTTGGTCTTGCCGACCGCATGAATACCAAGTCCTCGGACCTGTCAACCGGTCTGCGCCAGAAGATGAATATCGTGCGCGGCTTCCTGACCGATCCCGAGGTCCTCTTCCTGGACGAACCCACCCTGGGGCTGGATGTCGGCGCCTCGCGGGAGGTGCGCAACTTCGTGCGCAAGTGGATCGACGAGGATCGCCAGCGCACCCTGCTGCTGACCACGCATTATATGATGGAAGCCGATGAGCTGTGCGACCGGGTGGCGATTATCAACCAGGGTAAGGTGCTGGCATGTGATTCCCCCGCGGCATTGAAAACGCGCCTGCAGCAAGACGTAATATTTCGCTTGGAAGTCAGCCCTCTGGATGGTCTGGCAGTCGAGCAGTTCGAACGGCTTTCAGGAGTTCGTAAGGTGATTCACAGGCCTCAAGATGGCTACTCAGCCTTGGAAATGATCCTTCAGAAAGACGATGTTCTCTCTTCGGTGATCAACCTGTTGACCTCCGCCGACAAGCATATCCTTAATCTGAACAAACGCGAACCTACGCTTGAGGACGTGTTCGTAGCCCTGGTAGGGACCAGCATGGAAGAAGTCGAGCGCGCCAGTGTTCAGGAGGTCGAGGCTTGAGCCGGATAACCCCAGGGGTCGTAACCCCGATCGTCCACCGGCACTTCAGGAAGAACCACGGCTGGCAGCTCTTCCTCCAGACGGTGATCGGTCGCTCGTATCCGCGAGTGATCGGTGCACAGCGCGAGAAATCCTGGATGTTCTTCGAGATCTTCCTGCCGCTGATGGCTGTCTCTGCGTATGTCTTCGTCTACCGGGCGATCGGGGCGCCGGAGGAATACGTCGGCTTCGTGGTGATTGGCGGCGCGATGACCGCTTTCTGGATGAACGTGCTGTGGAGCATGTCCAGCCAGCTCTATTGGGAGAAAGAGCAGGGCAACCTGGCGCTGTACATCATGGCGCCCAGCTCGATGATTGCTATCTTGCTCGGCATGGCAGTGGGCGGCCTGGCGATGACCGGATTGCGGGCGATTGTCATCGTCGTTGTAGGCAGCTGGATATTCGATGTGCAGTACCAGGTGGCTAATTATTTTCAGCTGTTCGCCGTCTTCATGCTGGCGATGGTGGCTCTATATGGGATGGGTATGATGTCGGCATCGCTGTTCCTGCTGCTCAGCCGTGAAGCCTGGCATCTCTCCAATCTGGCCCAGGAACCGATCTACCTGGTCTCCGGTTTCTATTTTCCGATCAAGAACCTCGGTTTCTGGCTGGCAGCCGGCGCCTCGATTATCCCGCTTACTCTGGGGCTGGATGCCATGCGCCAGCTGGTCTTCCCAGCGGGTGAGACGTACGGATTCCTGACCGTTGAGGTTGAGATTGCCATCCTGGTGATAATGAGCATTGTATTCCTGTTCGGGGCGCGCTGGCTGCTGGCATATGTAGAAGGTCTGGCGATCAATGAAGGCCGCCTGACGGAGAGCCGCAGATAGGCGGACAGGATCATGCATAATTACTGGCCGTCGATGAAAAGGCACTGAGGCATGTCTGCCATTAGAAGAGACCTCCCCACGAGTAAGATAGCCAGCATGCTGCGCTCTTTCCGCCTGGCTGCCTGGTTGGGCTGGCAGATCGAGTCGAACTGGGCCGATCCTTTCCTGTTCGCAGTCTACTCCCTGGTGAAGCCGATCTCTGCTGCGGCGATCCTGGTGGTTATGTACAGCGTCATCACCGGCGGTGACTTCGAATCGCCTGTTTTCCCTTACATCTACCTGGGCAATGCGTTCTATATCTACGTCGGACAGGTGATGACGGGTATCTCCTGGGCTGTAGTCGACGACCGCGAGCATTATAAGACCCTGAAATATATCTACGTTGCACCGATCCATTTCCCCACCTATCTGCTTGGTCGCGGTGTGGCGCGCTTCATTATCGCCTCGTTCTCCGTGCTGGTAGTTCTCCTGTTCGGCGTGCTGTTCCTCAGTTTGGAGATCGACATCGGGTTGGTGAACTGGCCGCTGTTCGTTGCCAGCCTGCTGGTGGGAGTGAACATGCTGGCGCTGCTGGGGTTGATCCTGGCGAGCGTCATGCTGCTCCTGGCGCACCACATGTGGGGCCTGGGGGAAGCCGTCGCCGGGGCGCTGTACCTGTTCAGTGGGGCTATCTTCCCCCTGGAAGTGCTGCCCCCGTTCTTGCGCTGGATCGGTTATCTGCTGCCGGTGACTTACTGGCTGGAGCTGCTGCGCCGCTCGTTGATCGGCTCGGTGGCAGAAGCCTTCCCGACCCTTTCATCATTCAGCGACCAGCAGCTTTTCGCCATCCTGCTGGGGATGACGGTGGTCTACGGGCTGGCAGCCATCATCGTCTACCGCCTGTGTGACAACGCGGCGCGCGAGCGCGGGCTGATCGATGTGGTGACGAATTATTGATGGTATGTGAATAGAGAAAAGTCGATTAGAGATTGGTAGACCACCATGCGTCATTACGAGCGAAGCGAAGCAATCTCAGACGTGAAACGAGAGTAGTGATTGGAGAGTGGTGGCATGATCGGATCTGATGATAGAACAGCCTGGATTGGGGGGGTGAAGGGGACGCCAGTGGGCGAGCTGTGGGCTGCGATTTCGGCACAGGGATTGGTGGCGGTGGATTTCCCGGCAACCAGGGGTACGATTACTCAAACTATTCAGCGCATGGGTTTCCAGCAGGTGCTTCACGATCCTGCCGTGATCCATCCAACCCTGGCGCAGATCGTTGAATACCTGGACGGCCGGCGGCGGACTTTCGAGCTGCCCATCGACTGGACTGTGATTGCGCCGTTCCAGGGGCAGGCTCTGCGGGAGACCTTCGCCATCCCCTACGGGCAGACCGCAACCTACGCAGAGATTGCGGGTCGGATCGGCAGGCCGCGCGCCGCGCGGGCTGTGGGACGTGCCCAGGCGACCAACCCAATGCCGCTGGTCATCCCCTGCCATCGGGTGCTGGGCACGGACGGGAAGCTGCACGGCTACGGCGCAGGCGAGGGGCTGGAGACCAAAGCGTGGCTGTTGAGCTTGGAGGGGGGGAGGTAATATTCCACGCCGTATGGCAGGCGACGAGGTTGTCTTTGCCAGCTTCGACATCAGCCTGTTGAAAGCCGCCTTGCGTGAAGGTCTGCAGGTATGGCCAGAAGACCTCCAGTGAGTTCTCTGTCTTCTTTCGCGTGCAGCGATCGATATCCTGCGATTTAATTTTCCAAGCTATCATTGGTGGGCTATAATTCTATTAAAACTCGGCGTTCTCCGCGCACTCCGCGGTTCAAATAAACCAGTTCATAGGAGGCAGAATGGCTCGTGATTCAGATCGTGAACCCATCCCCCAGACCATGGGACAGCAGTTCGGCCGCCGCTCCTGGGCGGAACCCTGGAAGATCAAAATGGTGGAGCCTATCCGCCTGCTGAACCGGGAGCAGCGCCAGGCGGCAAACCAGGAAGCCGGCTATAATACCTTCCTGCTGCGCTCGGATGAAGTCTATATCGACCTGCTCACCGACAGCGGCACCAGCGCCATGAGCGACCGCCAGTGGGCCGGCATTATGCTGGGGGATGAGGCCTACGCCGGCAGCCGCAATTTCTACCACCTGGAAGAGGCTGTCCAGACCTATTACGGCTATAAATACGTCGTGCCCACCCACCAGGGGCGCGGCGCGGAACACCTGATCAGCAAAGCCTCGATAAAACAAGGCGACTTCATCCCCGGCAATATGTACTTCACCACCACCCGCCTGCACCAGGAGCTTGCCGGTGGCACTTTTGTGGATGTGATCATCGACCAGGCGCACGATCCAACCAGCCTGCACCCCTTCAAGGGCGATGTCGATCTGGATAAGCTCCAGGCGCTGATCGACAAGGTTGGCGCAGAGCGAGTGCCTTATGTCAGCCTGGCGGGCACGGTCAATATGGCCGGCGGGCAGCCGGTGAGCATGGCAAACCTGCGCGCCCTGCGCGCGCTATGCGACCGCTACGGGATCAAGATCTACCTGGATGCCACCCGCATGGCCGAGAACTCTCTGTTCATCAAGGAGCTTGAGGAAGGCTATTCCGGCAAGTCCATCGCCGCCATCCTCAAAGAGTTTTGCAGCTACACGGACGGCGCCTGGATGAGCGCCAAGAAGGACAGCCTGGTCAACATCGGCGGTTGGCTGGCGGTCAACGACGAAGAGGTCTTCGACACTGCCCGCAACCTGGTGGTGGTCTATGAAGGGCTGCACACCTACGGTGGTATGTCGGGCAGGGATATGGAAGCCCTGGCGATCGGCATCGGCGAGTCGGTAGAAGAGGACCACATCCGCTCGCGCATCGGGCAGGTGCAGTACCTGGGTGACCTGCTGCTGAGCTGGAGCATCCCCATCATCCAGCCAGTGGGCGGGCACGCTATCTTCCTGGATGCCAAACGCTTCTACCCGCATATCCCGCAGGACCAGTTCCCGGCACAGCGGTTGGCTGCCGAGCTGTACCTGGACTCGGGCATCCGCGCCATGGAGCGCGGCATCGTCAGCGCTGGGCGCGACCCGCAGACCGGCGACCACCGCTATCCGGCGCTAGAGATGGTGCGTCTGACCATCCCGCGCCGGGTATACACCCAGGCGCATATGGATGTCACTGCAGAAGCGGTTAAGACGGTCTACGATGCCAGGGAGAGAATGCGTGGCCTGAAGATGGTATACGAGCCCAAATATCTACGCTTCTTCCAGGCCAGGTTCGAGCCGCTGGAGGGGTGATCCCGGCGGTACGCAATTAATCCGACCGGTGGCGAGCGCAGCAAACCGCCGCCGGTCCCCCCTTAAGGCTGCAAGTTGAAAACAAAAGACTGGCTGGCTTTCATCCTTCTTGGTACGGTCTGGGGCTCGTCTTTCCTGTGGATCAAGATCGCCGTTCAGGAGATTGGCCCGATCCTGCTGGTTGCGCTGCGCCTGCTGTTCGGCATCCTTGCGCTGCTGGTCGTGGCTGCCTACAGTCGCCCGAGTTGGCCGCGCCAGCGGCGGGTGTGGATCAACCTGGCAATCCTGGGACTGATCAACAATGCTCTGCCCTACGCGCTGATCTCGTGGGGCGAGCAGTACATCGAACTCGGGGGTGGCTGCCGTGCTGAACAGCACCACGCCGCTCTTCACTATGATCGTCGCACACCGTTTCCTGACCGATGACCGAATGACCCGCCAACGAGTGCTCTCCTTGCTGGTTGGCTTCGCTGGTATCGTTATGCTGTTCAGCCGGGACCTGTTCTCTAGTCCCAGCGGCAGCCTGTTGGGGCAGGCCGCGGTCCTATTGGCTTCGCTCTCGTATGCCTTCGCCTCGGTATTTGCGCGCCGCACGACCAAAGAGCTCAGCCTGGTGATACGGGCGCTGGTGCCGCTGCTGGGCGCAGACCTGCTGATGTGGGCGCTGGTTCCCGTCTTCGAGTCGCCGGTCACATTCCCCCAGCTGCCGCTGACCTGGTTCTCGCTCGTGTGGCTGGGGGTGCTGGGCGTGGCGGCAGCCTTCCTGCTGTATTTCTACCTGCTGCATTCGGTTGGCCCCACCCGCACGGTACTGGTGACGTATATCTTCCCGCTGGTGGGCGTGGCGCTTGGGGTGATCTTCCTGAATGAGAGGCTGGACTGGCAGCTGCTGGCGGGCACCGCTCTGATCATTGCCAGCGTGGTGATGGTGAACACACGTAGTTGAGTTTGGGAGGGGTAAATGTCTGATAAGACTGCGCGAGGGGATCTCGGGCATGATGGGGAAGGAGTGATCCTGGCGATCGACCTGGGCACTTCTGGGCCTAAAGTCGGGCTGGTCGATATGAGCGGGCGGGTGATCGGGAGCGAGTTCGAGCCTACCACGCTGCACCTACTGCCGGATGGAGGCGCGGAACAAGACCCGCACGACTGGTGGCGGGCTATCGTCAGCGCCGTAAGGCGGCTTTTGGACAGGCGGCTGGTACCTATGGAAGAGATCGCTGCCATAGGCTGCACCGGGCAGTGGTCGGGGACGGTGGCGGTCGGGAGCGATGGACGCCCGCTGATGAACGCCATCATCTGGATGGATACGCGCGGCGCAGGGGCTGTGCGCCGCCTGGGGCAGGGTCCGCTCAAGGTAGCGGGGATTTCTCTTAGCAAGCTGCTGACCTGGGTGCGCCTGACCGGAGGCATGCCCACAGGCGCCGGTAAAGACCCCATCGCTCATATCCTCTACATCAAAGAGAAACATCCGCAAATCTACCAGGAGACGTACAATTTCCTGGAGCCGATCGATTACCTTGGATTGAAGCTGACCGGCAGATATGCTGCCTCTTTCGATTCGATCATTCTGCACTGGCTGACCGATAACCGCGACGTGGTGCGCATCTCCTACGATGACCGGCTGCTGGGGATGTCCGGGGTAGAACGCAGCAAGCTGCCTGACCTGCTGCCACCGGTGGGCGTGCTGGGCGGGTTGAATTCCGAAGCCGCCGCGGAGCTGGCTCTGGCTGAGGGTCTGCCGGTGGTGATCGGCGCCCCGGACGTGCATACCGCGGCGATCGGCGCTGGTGCAATCGAAGATTACCAGGCGCACCTGTATATCGGCACCTCCTCCTGGATGGTCTGCCACCTTCCGGTCAAGAAGACGGATGTTTTCCTGGGGCTGGCTTCGCTGCCTGCTGCTATCCCGGGCCGGTATCTGGTGGTGGCCGAGCAGGAGAGCGCCGGCGCCTGCCTGAGCTACCTGCGCGACCAGGTCTTCTTCCCGCAGGATGAGCTCTCTCAGGGAGGTGCGCCGGAGGACATCTACGAGGTCTTCGACCGCATCGTCGCCGGGGTGCCGGCCGGCAGCCAGCGGCTGATCTTCACCCCCTGGCTGTACGGCGAGCGGGCGCCGGTTGAGGACCCGCACGTGCGCGGCGGATTCTTCAACCAGAGCCTGAACACCAGCCGTTCTCACATGCTGCGAGCGGTTTATGAGGGCGTGGCTTATAACAGCCGCTGGCTGCTGGAGAGCATGGAGAAATTCACCGGACGGCGGATGGACCCGATCCGCATGGTCGGCGGAGGGGCGCGCTCGGCAATCTGGTGCCAGATCTGCGCCGACGTGCTCGACCGCAGCGTGCTGCAGGTTAAGGATCCTCTCCAGGCAAACCTGGTAGGGGTCTCTTTCTTGGCACGGTTGGCGCTTGGACAGATGGCGGTCGGGGACATCCCGGACCGCGTACAGGTCGAGAACACCTACCAGCCAACGCCGGATAATAGGGCGGTCTACGACGAGCTGTTTGCGGAATACCTGCAGCTCTACAAGCGCCTCAGACCGATCTACGCCCGCCTGAACCGTCACGGAAGGGAATAGCAGTGGATATGATGGAGTTTGCCAACCGCACCCTGGGGCGCCTGAACCCCAGGTTGGTCGCTTTCCTGGAGAAATATCTCCGCCGCATCCCGGCAGTCGACCGTGAGATCCAGGAGCAGTACGTCCAGTTCCTGGAGGGCGTCGAAGAGGACCTCAAGCCTTATAAGGATGCTTACTCAGCCCATGCCCGCCTGCCGGAAGTGGGGCTGCAGCGGGGTGCGATCCTGGAGGAGATGGACAGCATGCGGGAGATCGAGGAAGGGCGCTGGAAAGACGGCTTTGTCTCCGGTGCGGTCTACCACGGCGACCAGAGTCATATCGAGTTCCTCAACCGGGTTTACGCGCTGAACTCGCAGAGCAACCCGCTGCACGCCGATATTTGGCCCAGCACGACCAAGTACGAGGCTGAAATTGTCGCGATGACAGCAAACATGCTGGGGGCTGAGTCGGCCTCAAGCGAGATCGGCGGTACAGTAACTTCTGGCGGCACGGAGAGCATCCTGCTGGCGATGAAGACCTACCGCGACCGGGCCCGCGAGCGCAAGGGGATCAACCGACCGGAGATTGTCGTGCCGGTCACCGCGCACGCGGCCTTCGATAAGGCAGCCCAGTATTTCAATATCAAGCTGGTGCGTATCCCGGTGGACGACCAGTATCGTGCCGATGTGAGCGCCGCCCGGCGGGCGCTCAACCATAATACGATTGCCCTGGTTGGGTCTGCCCCGGCGTTCCCGCATGGGACGATCGATCCGATCGCGGAGCTATCCGAGCTGGCACGCCAAAGGGGGATCGGCTTCCACACGGACGCCTGCCTGGGCGGGTTCATCCTGCCTTGGGCGGAGAGGCTGGGCTACCCGTTGCCAGCCTTCGACTTCCGCCTGCCGGGCGTCACCTCGATGTCCGCCGACACGCACAAGTACGGCTATGCTGCCAAGGGTACTTCGGTGGTGTTGTACCGCGGCGCAGAGCTGCGCCGCTTCCAGTACTATGCCACGCCGGACTGGCCCGGCGGGCTGTATCTCTCGCCGACATTAGCCGGCAGCCGCCCGGGAGCTTTGAGCGCCGCCTGCTGGGCAGCCATGCTCAGCATGGGCGAGCAGGGCTACCTGCAGGCTGTCAGGATGATCCTCGAGACCGGTTCCGCGATCCGCCGCGGCATCGCTGCGATACCCGAGCTCAACGTGCTGGGCGACCCGCTGTGGGTGATCGCCTTCACCTCTCAGGAGCTGGATATCTACCGGGTGCTGGATTTTATGACCACCCGGCGCTGGAGCCTGAACGGTCTGCAGAGACCTCCGGCAGTGCATATCGCTGTCACCCTGCGTCACACCGAGCCGGGCGTCGCCGAGCGCTTCATCGAAGACCTGCAAGCCGCAGTAGCTCATGTCAAGTCGCACCCCGAGGAGAGCGGCGGCATGGCGCCCGTTTACGGCATGGCAGGCAGCATGCCTTTGCGCGGCGTGGTGAGCGACCTGCTGAAGCGTTATATCGACCTGCTGTATAAGGTCTAAGCCGGAGTCCGGATAAGATTGTATAATTCACCGAAACGCTGTATGTGTAGATTTCATACCACACAGACCAACCAAGGAGCAATGTATGCCTGAAGCCCTTATCATCGATGCCGTGCGCACGCCCATCGGCGCATTGGGAGGTGCACTGTCCAGGGTGCGCCCGGATGACCTTGCGGCGCATGTCTTGAGAGCAATCATCGACCGCACAGGGATCAACCCGGCGCTTGTGGAAGAAGTCTATATGGGCTGTGCCAACCAGGCCGGGGAGGACAACCGCAACGTTGCGCGCATGGCTGCCCTGCTGGCGGGCTTCCCGGTAGAGGTCCCGGCGGTGACCTTCAACCGGCTGTGCGCCTCGGGGTTGAACGCGGTCAACCAGGCGGCGCGCGCCATCAAAGTGGGTGAAGGCGATATCTACATCGCTGGTGGCGTAGAGAGCATGTCGCGCGCCCCGTATTCAGTCCCCAAGTCGGAAAATGCCTATCCTTGGGGCAACCTGACCATGTGGGATACAACCCTGGGCTGGCGCTACCCGAATCCCAGGATGCAAGAATTGTATGGCACCGAGGCGATGGGCGAGACCGCCGAGAATATCTACGAGCAGGTACCCGAGATCACCCGCGATGAGCAGGACGCATTTGCCTGCGAGTCGCACCGGCGGGCGATAGCTGCCATCGACTCGGGTGTGTTCGCCGAGGAGATCGTGCCGGTGCGCGTGCCGCAGCGCAAAGGTGAGCCGCTGCTGGTGGATACCGACGAGCGCCCGCGCCGGGATACCAGCATGGAGGCGCTGGCGCGTTTGAGACCGGCGTTCCGCAGGAACGGCACAGTGACCGCCGGAAATTCCTCCGGGCTGAACGATGGCGCGGCGGCAGTGCTGCTGGCCAGCGCTGAGAAAGCCCAGGAGCTGGGTCTGAAGCCAGTTGCCAGGGTGGTGGCCTCTGCGGCGGCAGGTGTCCCGCCGCGCACGATGGGCATCGGACCGGTGCCTGCCACTCGCAAAGCCCTGGCCCGGGCAGGACTGGCCATCGCAGACCTGCAGCTTGTCGAGCTGAACGAGGCCTTCGCCGTGCAGTCGCTGGCAGTGATGCGCGAGCTGGGTTTGCGGCACGAGAGCACCAACGTTAATGGGGGGGCAATTGCCCTGGGTCACCCGCTGGGGTGCTCTGGGGCGCGCATCCTGACTACCCTGCTGCACGAGATGCGCCGCCGGGCGGGGTCGGCAGAAAGACCCTTTTATGGTCTGGCGACCCTGTGTGTCGGCGTCGGTCAGGGTGAGGCGACCATCGTCGAGTGGATCGGTGATTGATCTAAGAGGAGGCTGATATGAGCGGTCAAGAGTTGCTGTACCTATCGCGGGCGGATGTGGAGGGCGTCTCTCTGGACATGAAGACTATTATCGACCTGCTGCAGAAAGCGTTCCTCGAGAAGGGGCAAGGCAAGGTGGAGATGCCCCCCAAGCCCGGCATCCACACCCAGCCGGATGCGTTCATCCACGCCATGCCGGCGCATATCCCCTCGCTGCGTTCAGCAGGCATCAAGTGGGTGAGCGGCTACCCGGAGAACCCCCGCCGCGGCTTGCCCTATATCAGCGGGCTGCTGGTCTTGAACGATGTCGAGACCGGCTTCCCCTACGCCGTGATGGACTGCACCTGGATCACAGCCTACCGCACCGGGGCAGCCTCCGCCCTCTCTGCGCGCTACCTGGCGCGCCCGGACAGCAAGGTAGCGGGCATCCTAGCCTGCGGTGTGCAGGGGCGCACCAACCTGGAAGCCATGGCAGCCCTCTTCCCGTTAGAGCGGGTTTATGCCTACGATATCCTCCCGGAGGTGCAGGAACGTTATGTGGATGAGATGTCCACCAAACTGGGTCTGGAAGTCATAAGCGTCAAGGAGCCGCGCCAGGCGGTCTTGGAGAGCGATATCGTGGTCACCTCCGGCCCGATCCTGCACCAGCCCCAACCTACCATCGAAAAGGGCTGGCTAAAAGCAGGGCGCTTTTGCCAGCGCGGTGGATTTCGACAGCTACTGGCTGCCGGCAGCCATGGCGCAGATGGATAAGATCGCCACCGACGATCACGCCCAGTTCCACTACTACCGCACGGTCGGCTACTTCCAGAATACGCCCGACCCGTATGCCGATCTGGGAGAGCTGGTCGCCAGGGATAAAGCCGGGCGCGAGACGCCCGGCGAGCGCACCATGGCGATCAACCTGGGTCTGGCACTGGACGATATGGCGGTCGCACCGGAGATCTACCGCCGCGCCAGGGAGCGCGGCATCGGCACATCTTTGCCGCTCTAGAACATGAAGCGCAACAGCATCTGGCTCCTGGTTGCGGTCTTGCTGTGGGGCTGTGCGCTTGACCTGCCGCCTGCGGCTACCGCACCGGTGACCGCGGCGGCGATTACACCAACTCCCCAGGTCAGCGCGTTGGAGACGATTTCTCCAACCGGAGTGGAAGGCGATGCTGTTGCTTCCGACGATCAAGCGGCAGCGACTACGACGGTGGAGAATATGAGTGTACTGGCGGATGTTATCTCGGTGCAGGTTAGCGGCAGCGAAGGCGCCTACCAGTTCTCGGTGCAGGTCAACAGTCCCGATACCGGCTGCGAGCAGTATGCCGATTGGTGGGAGGTGCTGACCGAAGAGGGGCAGTTGGTTTACCGGCGCGTGCTGCTGCACAGCCACTTCGGCGAGCAGCCCTTCACCCGCTCCGGCGGGCCGGCAGCCATCCAGGCAGACACGCGGGTCTGGGTGCGGGCGCATATGAACACCAGCGGGTATGGCGGCGCTGCACTGAGGGGTTCAGTTCAGACCGGCTTCGAGCCGGCCGAGCTCAGCCCGGAATTTGCCGCTGACCTTGCAGATCAGCCACCACTTCCCGAAGACTGCGCGTTCTGACCTGATCCAAATTAAATATACAGCCTGTCCCGGTCCACTTCTTCACGCAGGATGCGTAGCTCTGCCGCTGTCGGAGGCGGGTTCTCTTCGATCTCCTCTGCAAAGGGCAGCTCGAAGCCGGTGTTCTCCAGCACCTGCTGCACGCTCACGCCGGGCTGGGAGGCGAGCAGGGTCATACGCTTGCTGGCGGGGTGGTAGCCCATCACGGCTAGATTGGTCACCACTCGGTAGGGACCGGTGCCCGGCGGCAGTCCAGCCGCCTCGCGTGCGCCGGGTCCGCTTAGATAGCCGGGTGTGGTGATGAAATCCACCTTCTCGACGAAGCGCCGTTTGTCGTGACGCATGATGGCGATGGTCTGCCAGCAGTGTGAACCGACGTCGTTCGAGCCGCCGCTGCCCGGCAGGCGCACTTTGGGGTGGTCGTGCTCGCCAATCACCGTGCTGTTCAGGTTGCCAAAGGGATCGATCTGCGCGCCACCCAGGAATCCGTATTCGATGAAGCCGCGCTGGGCGGTCTCCATGATGTCGCAGATGCCCGAGGCGGAGATCGCCCGGTGGAAGGTGTTCTCACCGCCCACCGCGGTGGGCAGCTCATCCAGGATGGCGCCCGTGCCGCCGAACTCGAACACAGTCACCAGGTTGGGAGCGTGCATTTTCTGCGCCAGCGAGGCTGCCAGCATGGGAATGCCGGTGCCGATAAACGCGGTGGTGTTGTCGGTCATCAGCCGGGCGGCGGTGCAGATCAACAGCTCTGAGGGGTTGTAGTCGGTGCTGGTCATGAATCCCTCCTCAGCCGCAGGTTCTCCAAATGCTCCTCACCGATGCGCTCCAGGTATTCGCGGTGGTCTTTCACCGCGTAGATGTATTTCTCCAGATATTCTTGGGTCGTTTCTGGGGTCTCTGCGGCACTCACCCATTCACGGATCTGGTCCTCATCCCGCCGGTAGCGGTAGCACATCTCGCCGGGGTGCGAGGCGAAGGGCGCTTCGACAACTGCATCCACAAGGTAGTAGGGGATGACCGTGCGGTCCGGGCTGCGGCGTATTTCTTCGTTATCGACGATCTCTTCCGCGCTGACGATCAATCTCTTGCAGGCACGCGCCATTTCGGCTGCAAAGCCGCTGATGCCGTCGATCTGGCAGTTGCCGAATTTGTCGGCGCGGTGCACGTGGATCAGCCCGACATCCAGGATCAGCGCCGGGATCAGGCAGATCGGGTCGCCGGAGAAGGGGTCGGCGACCACCTTGGCGGAGGAGTATTTCAGCGTATCCGTGCCCAGCATGGAGCGGATGGGGATGAATGGCACACCCATGGCGGCGGCTTTGAAGCGCCCGGCGAAAGCCGCGTTGCTCCACTCCACGCAGGTCTCCACCCGTCCGCTCTCCACCTCCCGCCGCAGGGGATGGGAAACGCCGTAGACCTCCAGGCCGATATAGGTGATATCCAGCTTCTTGACCAGCCCGGCAGCCAGCAGCATATCCAGCTCCAGCACGCCCTGCCCGGCCACCAGCAGGTCTTTCACCCCCTGGCGCACCACCTCGTTGATCAGTGACATCGGGCAGCGCACCGTGCCGTACAGCTCTGTGCCCAGGTAATCGCCGTTGTTCACGAAGCGGCTGACCGCCTCGGCCTCGCTCATGCGCTTGTCAATAAGCGCCTTGGGTTTCTGCCGGTTCCACTCGCGGAACGCGTTAAGATCCGGCGGCCTGATCAGCTCCCCGATTCCGGATTGGATGACTTCCATGGATGGACCTCCTTATCTATCTCGATCAGGAATGGTTGGGTGAGTAAACCTCAGGTCCTGATGTGCCATTACTGCCTCGGTACGGGCAGAGTTTTTCTCAGGTAAAAGGCTGCCTGGTCCCCATCCCTGGCATCATTCAGTTCCTGTGCTCGCTGTTCGAATGCTCTTATATCACCCTCCGAAAAGATCGAACCATTCACGCCATTAAGGAAAGATTGCGGATGGTGAAGTGGTATATCCTTTTGGTACTGTTCGCTGCCCCAAAATTGAAATGCGTCGGAATCATATTGGATTGACTCGATATAAAAACCGGCCCGCTCGCAAAGCAGCTGCATGCTTCTGATAGTGTGTATAAATAGATGTCGTGGGGCATCCAGCTGGACCCAGTTTGTGCGGTACATCCGCCAGGCATACGAAGAAGCAAGCGGCATACGGATCAGGACCAATCCGTTCGGACTGGACATCCTGTAGAGCGCATGCATTGTTCCTGCAGGATCTGCAATATGCTCGAACGCATGGTGCAGCATGATGAAGTCGAAGATATCATCTAGCTGGTCCAAATCTCTTTTTAGAATCTTAACATCATTTTCGTAATCGATATCCATTGGGATGAACGGATCGATCCCGGTAAGATTGGAAAACCCCTCGTTTCTTAAATCAAGAAGCAGATGCCCGGTGCCGCAGCCGACATCCAATATCCTGGTATTTGCATGAACACCAGATTTTTTTACCCATGCTGGCAGGTTGGGCTTGCCGTACTTCCACAATGCGATCCTCCCAATAATACTCCCGTCGCCCAGGTAATAGCGTGTGCGCTGGTTGAGAAGATACGCAAGCACTCGATTTATTCTTGATATTTCCAGGTTGGAGAATGAGTAGTAGTTTTCTGGGTAGTATTTGCCGATATTTTGAGGCACTTCAGATATTTGCACACATCCACATTCCTCACACTCAAAATAATCGAATTGTTCCCGAAAACCGAACATCATTTCGCGAACATTGTATACCTTATTGCGAGCTGCATTGCCACAGATTCTGCAGACTGGATGCACGGATATACTCACGCACTGGTATTACTGGAACTGCCTGATGGGTGCTCCCGAACCGAGTTTAAGAAGTCCGCCAGCAGCCCATAGGCGGTGGTGTGCGGCCCGGGGTCGGCTTCGATCACCGACAGCAGCCCGAGCACATCCGTCTCGAACTGCACAATGCTGGTGGTTCCGTCCACACCGTAGAGCGGCGAATCGACGCCCACCCTCTGCGGGGCGACGCTGGCGCGCACCGTGTCGCCCTCGCGCACAGCACTGCAGACCAGCTTCCAGCGTTTGCCCTGCTCGCGGGCGCGCTCGATATCCGCCGGGGTAATGCCGCGGATGCCCTCGCGTGCCACCTGGTCGGGTTTCAGCGGGATGCCCATCAGCACCGTGACCAGGGCGGAGACTTTGATAGCTGCATCCCAACCGTCCACGTCGCCGCTGGGGTCGGTCTCGGCGATGCCGATCTCCTGGGCATAGGCGACCGCCCGCTCGAAGGTCTCGCCGCTCTCCATGCGTGTCAGGATCAGATTGGTGGTCGAGTTCAGCACCCCGCGCAGGGAGCGCAGGTCGGCAGCCGGCAGCGCCTCGCGGAATAAAGAGAACAGCGGAGCTCCATCCATCACGGTCGACTCAAAAAAGAACCTGCGTCCCTTCGATGCTGCTAGCTCGCTGAGCTCCCGGAAAGCGTGTACCACTGGTCCTTTGTTGGCAGTGATGGCGTGCATGCCCATGTTCAGTGCTGCTGACAAATGGTCGATGGCCGGCTGCCCGGTCTGGTAATCGACCGGCGTGTTCTCGAAAAGCACGTCCGCCGGGCAGCGGCAGATGAAGTCACGCATATCGGCGCACGGCGGCAGGGTGGAGAGCGTCTGCAATGAGCCGCCGCCCTCCACCACCTCTATGGCACGCTGCAGGTCGATGCCCTCCGGGTCGATGGCCGCGCCGTGACTCCCTGTGGCGATGCCGGTCACGCGGAAGGTGATGTCGTAGCGATTTTGGATATCTTCCTGCTTGCGGAGCAGCAGGCGCGCCAGGGCACGCCCTACGTTGCCAAATCCCAGTAATGCGAGTTGGTATTGCGCCATATCTGCTCCTATGTGTTTGCAAATTCGGTCTAGAATCCGCTGACACCGGGTACACTATTTTCGCTGTCTGCCGTCCGTTTATACCGGCGGCCAGGGGTAGGGGCGGCGGTCCGGGTCGGGGTTGGGGTAGCGCCCGGACTTCACGATCTGACCTGCCCGGCGGGCAAGGGCGCTGATCTCGGCGGAGGTCAGGTGTCTTTTGAGACCGGTTTCAAGCTCGCTTGCCTCATCGCTGTTAAGTCGCTGGTGGAAGCCGGTCAGGTCCGCGCACAGGTCAGGGGGGATCGGCTCGCCAGCGAAATCCCAGATAACGGTGCGCAGCTTGCTCTCGGTGTGGAAGCAGATGCCGTGATCGATCAGCCACAATTGACGGTCAGGGTCGATCAGGATATGGCTGCCTTTGCGATCGGCGTTGTTGATCAGCAGGTCGAATAAGGATGTCGGGCGCAGGCGCTGCCTGTCAGCCTGGCTGAAATTGAAATAGTGGTACTGCGGGTCGTGCTCGATATAGAGCTGCACCGAGCCGGCCCCGTGAGGCCCATCCTTGCGGAATACGGTGGGCGGCACAAGCTGCCAGCCCAGGGCCTGGCTTACCTGGTAAGCAGCCACCTCGCGGCGGGCCAGCGACGGGCTGGAGAAATCCCATAGAGGGCGCACACCACGCGTGGGTTTATACACTGCAGAAACATCTCCACGGGAGTGTTCGATCTCAAGCAAGAAGGTGTAGTTCGAGCCCCACATGAATTCCCCCTTCAGGGAGAGCGATCCTTCCCGGAGGATCGTCAGGACTTCTTCATACGGAGCGAGGGACATTTTGGCAGGTATGGGGGAAGACAATTGCCCGCGGATCCCGATCAGCTGGTGAGCTTAACGGTCATTTGGGGGCAAGTGTTTAGTGCTGATGGCCGTTTTTCTTTGGGCAGAAGTGCCCTTCCGGTTCCTCTGGCTGCCCGCACTGTGGGCATATCGGCCGGCCGCGTGAGGCGAGCTCGACCCCCCAATAGCACATTGCCCGCAGCTGCTGGCGGCTGCACCAGAAGCGTACCACGCTGGCTTCTTCGGGGTCCTCATCTTCTGCTTGCATCTCACGCACGATCAGGACCACCAGGTCACCGTCGGAATCGTACCCCAGACCCAGCTCACCGGCGCGAAAGAGCGGGTCTACCGGTGGGTGGATGTGCATCTTATCTTCATCATAATCGCCAGGAGCATCTGCCAGATCAGGGTAGCGGGCAGCCAGCTCAGCCAGGAACTGCTCCACCCCCACCGCCAGAGACTGGATTTGAAGCTTTTCCACTATGATGGTTACAGTGCGTTCACCCTGCCAACCCTGGATATAAAAGACGCGTTTCCCCGGCTGGCCGATGGCATCGGTCGTAATATGGTTGATTGGGCGCAGATCGATTTCAGTTGCGGGCATCCTGGGCTCCAGGTGATCGGTCCAGAGGTCTATGGACCGAGTTCAGGCGTAGTATACCAGAATCAACTCTTTGGGAAGTTAAAAGATAGATCAAAGTTCAGGTTGATAAGATGGCTGGAAGATTCGCCGATAAACAGGGCTGTAATGGAGGCGGGTGAGACCATCAGCCGTTGGAAATGATCCAATGGCAGACCGATATAGTACGCGGTCGCCAGCTTGATTGGATCGGCGTGCGAGACGCAAGCGACCAGATCCTTGGCATCGTGCGCGGAGCAGATCGCCTCCAGCTCCCGGCACATACGATGCTGGGTTTCGGCGAACGACTCTCCGTCTGGAAAACGGAATAGGGAGGGCGCATTCTGGACACTGCGCCAGACTTTGAGCCGCCGCACGCTTTTCAGTGTCCTTCCGGTCCATTCTCCGATATCGGTTTCCGCCAGCCCCTCCCGGACCAGGATTTCCTGGCCCAAGGCGGTGGCGATTGGCGCGGCGGTCTCCATCGCCCTCTCCAGCGGGCTGCTGTAGATGGCTTTGACCGGCGCGTCTGCCAGCTTATCTGCCAGCACCTGCGCTTGCTGCTGCCCGGTCTCATTCAGGTGCACACCGGGCAGCCTGCCGGCCATACGTGCTTTCTTTACATAATCGTTCTCGCCATGACGGATCAATAAAATAACGGGCATCTCTTGTGAATCACCTTTAAGCTGAGGGTTTGTGCTTATGCTTGATGTCTTTGATCGTCTCTTCGCTGAGATCGGGCAGGTCGGTGGTCTCTGTGATCTCCAGAGCCTGCCGCTGGGCCTTCCGCCAGCGCTCCAACCGCTCCCTTACCAGGGCTTCATATCCCTGCTCGGAGGGCTGGTAGAAATAGGTGCCCAGCAGCGGTCGCGGCAGGTACTGCTGGGGCAGGAAGTGGTCCGGGTCTTCGTGCGGGTACTGGTATCCTTGCCCGTGACCCAGCGCTTTGGCGTCCCGGTTGGCGTCCTGCAGGTGCTGCGGGACGGCGGTGATGCCCTGCTGCTCGATGAGCTGGAAGGCTTTGAAGTATGACCCGGCGGTGTTGGATTTGGGCGCGGTAGACAGGTACAGGGTGGCCTCGACGATCGGGTAGATACCTTCCGGCAGCCCGATGTAGTCGAAGGCCTGCGCCGCCGCGCTGGCGACCACCAGCCCCAGCGGCTCTCCCAGCCCGATATCCTCGCCTGCCAGGATGATCAGGCGGCGCAGGATGAAGCGCGGGTCCTCGCCGGCGTAGAGCATCTTCGCCAGCCAGTACAGGGCTGCGTCCGGGTCCGAGCCACGCACCGACTTGATGAAGGCCGAGATGGTGTCGTAATGGGCATCGCCGTCTTTGTCGTACAGCACAGCCCGCCGCTGGATCGATTCCTGGGCAATCTCCAGGGTGATATGGGTATCGTCTTCAGAGCCGGGCGGCGTGCTCTCTACCGCCAGTTCGAGCGCGTTGAGGGCGTTGCGGGCATCTCCGCCGGCTACGCGGATCAGGTGCTGGATGGCATCTTCGTCGATTGTGACCTGGCGCTTCCCGTAGCCGCGTTCGTCGTCCTGCAAGGCGTTCTGCAGAATGCGGCGCACATCCTCGTCTTCTAGCGGGCGGAGCTGGAAGACGCTCGAGCGCGAGACCAGCGCGCCGATCACCTCGAAATACGGGTTTTCTGTGGTGGCGCCGATCAGGGTGAACGTGCCGTTTTCTACATGCGGCAGCAGGGCGTCCTGCTGGGCTTTGTTCCAGCGGTGCACCTCATCGACGAACAAGATCGTGCGCTTGTTGTACAGCCTGCGCCGCTCGATAGCTCCTTCGATGACCTCGCGCAGCTCGGCCTTGCCCGCCAGCACCGCTGATAGGGTCACGAAGTGGCATCTGGGTCTGGTTGGCGATGACCATCGCCAGGGTGGTCTTGCCGGTGCCGGGCGGACCCCACAGGATGATCGAGGAGAACAGCCGGTCGGCTTCGATCGCTCGGCGCAGCAGCTTGCCGGGACCGACGATCTCCTCCTGCCCGGCGAACTCCTCCAGCGTGCGCGGTCGCATGCGTGCTGCCAGTGGGGCTTCGCTCTTCATCCGTTGCTGCATGGTGTGGGTGAAGAGATCCAATCAAGAAGTCCCTTCGATAAATTGGTCGATTGCTATCTTAATCTGGCTTTGCAAAGGTGGCAAATCTTGTGCGATGATCTGCCATACAATTTCCTGGTTGATCCCAAAATAGTGGTGTGTCAGGCGATCTCGAGTTCCTGCCATATCACGCCATGGGATATCTGGGTGGCTCAATCGTAGTTCATCTGAGAGGTGTTTGGTTGCTTCGCCGATTACTTCGAGGTTTCGTACTACCGCATCTTGCGTTTTGTAGTCTTTTAGATATACTTCCCAGGTCAATCCCTCTATGTAATCAAGTATACGCTGAATTGCGTCCTCATTATCGCGTAGAGAATCAAGTTCGCGGGAGGTTTTAGACATCAATTAGCAACTCCTGAATCTCCTTGGCTATATGCATCCGTCGGGGGTCGGTCATGCCTAACTCGAGAGTCGTCGTGGTGATCAAATCCACATTCCGTCCAAGTTTTTCTTCAAGATAGTCTGCTAAATGGATAAAGGAAAATCCGAGTGGTTTTTTCAGCGATACCACAATATCAATATCGCTTGCCTCATCGACATTATCGTAGGCATATGACCCAAATAAAGCAAGGTGTTCTACGCCGAACCGTTCACGCAGGTAAGGCATTTCCTTTTTGATAATGTGTACAACAGAAGTGCGACTCTGGGATTTCATACTACCTGTCCTAGATTTATTTCTTAAATAGATTATAACGCCGGGGACAGACAAGGGCAAGTAAAGTTTGTAAGTACAATTGCGATTAGCTGAAAGTTATTTCCCAAACCCTGTTGCTCTATCAGCGAATGGCATGCATACGACGAGACATTCGCATGTGAACCGTTAACCTAGAACGCATCATCACGGTGATAAAATTCAGCAGTCTATGACCTTACCGGAATACGAATACAAAGGATTAATGGCCCAAGCCTGGGACCTGCTGCGCGGTGACACCTCGCAGTGGGAAGACCGCACCTTCTACCTGGAAGCCATCCGTAATTTTGGCCAGCCTGTGCTGGATGTCGGCTGCGGCACCGGTCGACTGCTGCTGGATTTCCTGGACCAGGGGATCGACATCGATGGCGTCGACAACTCGCCCGAGATGCTGGCGCTGTGCAAGCAGAAAGCCGCTGGCGTGGGGTTAAGTCCTATGCTCTACCAGCAATATATGGAGACACTTGACCTGCCGCGCAGCTACCGCACGATTCTGATCCCCTCCAGCTCGCTGCAGCTTTTAATCGACCCGCTGATGGTGCGACGGGCGATGGCGCGCTTCTATGCTCATCTCATGCCGGGAGGCTTGCTGGTCTCACCTTTCATGACACTATGGAAAGAAGGAGACCCGCTGGACTCGGAATGGGATGTATCAGAGGCTCGCCCTCAGGACGGCGCCCTCGTCCGCCGGGTAGCGCTCTCCCGCTATGAGCCGGAGACAGAGTGCGAGCACACCGAAGACCTGTACCAGGTCATCCTGGGTGGGGTGGTGGTTGAGGAGGAGCTGCACCGTCGCTCGCCAGCCACGCGCTCGTATACTCAGCAGCAGGCGCTGGCGCTGCTCGAAGAGGCTGGTTTCAGGGATGTCTCTGTATACAGCCGGTTCAGCTTCGACCCCGTCAAGCCTGAGGACAGCTTGTTTTCGCTGGTCGGGCGGCGTCCCGGGGATCGTTAGGAGGTATATGGATACCAGCCTGTTCTTACGCGGCCTTGTGATCGGCTTTTCCATCGCCGCGCCGGTGGGACCGATCGGTGTGCTGTGCATCCGCCGCACGCTGGCATACGGGCGGGCTGCTGGTTTGGTCTCCGGGTTGGGGGCAGCCAGCGCCAATTCTGTTTACGGTGCTGTTGCAGCTTTCGGGCTGAGCTTCATCGCCGGATTCCTGATCGGCTACCAGGACGTGCTGAGGGTCGTCGGCGGGCTGTATCTGTTCTACCTGGGCTACCGCACGTTGACCAGCATACCCCAGAGTGAGGATAGCGAGTTAAGAAAGAGAGTCTGGTCAGCGCATACGTGTCAACCTTCTTCCTGACCCTGACCAACCCGATGACGATTCTGGCATTCGCAGCCGTCTTCACCGGTCTGGGACTGGTTACGGAGAGCAACGACACACTCTCGGCCCTATTGATCGTGGCAGGCGTGTTCCTCGGCTCCGGGCTGTGGTGGTTCATCCTGAGCGCAGGTGTGGGATTACTTGGCCAAAAAATGCGACCGGACCTGCTGCTGTGGGTCAACCGGATATCTGGGGTGGTGATTATGGTCTTCGGTTTAGCTGCACTTTACCCCGTGATTGCTGAGAGAATAGCAGCCCTTTAATTGCCGCCGGCGTGGAGTGCCAACCCGGCGACCACGCTGCTGAATGTGTTCGAGGCGACCACTTTTTCAGATCCGAAGATCTGCCCCAGCATAGCAATGAACAGGGGGATATTGGACGAACCGCCGGTTCGCACTACGGCTTCGATCTCATCCGGTTCCAGCCCTGAAGCTGTTATTGTATCCAGCAGCACTCTCACGATTTCCCCGCGCTGCTCGTCGATATCTGCCTCGAACTGTGCCCGTGTGTACAGCTCCCACAGGTCGATATCCTGATTCTGCAGCTCGATGGTTGCGGTTCCGTGCTCCGACAAGGCGATCTTAGCCGCCTCGACCTGGTTGTAGAACGAGAAGGCCAGGTCGTTGAAGATCAATGCTTTCAGCGCGCTCAGCCTGGCTGGGGCGATGCCGTTCTGTATGGCAGTCTCAAGCTGTTGGCGGACAAGCGGCGTGCTCATATCGGGCAGTGCGACCCAATCCGGCACAGCCTGGATCAGCTCGAGCAGCTCGGGCTGGTGGTGCACTTCTCCCTGACCGAAATGCCTCAGCATGCGCTTCTGGATAATTGTCCGGTCAAAGTCGCTGCCGGCGATGCCGATCCCGCCACTGGCATACACACGGCGTCCGGCGGAGTCCCCCAGGCGCATGATGGCGATGTCCAGCGTGCCGCCGCCGAAATCGAAGATCAGGGCATTCTGTGGTCGGTCCAGAAGTCTTTTCGTAGTATAGAGCCGCGGCGACCGGCTCGAGTTCGAACTCCACCTTGCGGAAGCCTGCCTGGAGCGCGGCCTGTCGCAGCGTCTCTTCTGCCTGCCGGTCTACCAGCGGGTCGTCCGCAAATTTCACCGGTCTGCCCAGGGTTGCCCCGCTGACCGGTTCCCCCAACAGAGTTTCGGCGCGTTTTCTCAGCTCCAGCAGATACGCCCCGATCAGGTCGGTCACTTCGTAATAGCGGTCGAAGACCTGCGTGCCCGCATAGCCGGTAGGACCGCCGGGTTCTCGCAGCGTGGTTTTTAGGTACTGAAGCAACCGGCCCGGCTTGAGCTCATCCACGTAGACATATACATCCCGGACATAGTACATCTCAGCGCCGCGATATTCGAGCTCCCCGGCCAGTTTCTTCACATAGCGGCGCAGGCGGTTGACGTTATGGCGGTAGTACAGCTCGATGGCTTCCTGCCCGATGGTGAAACGGTGGCTGCGATCGATATACAGGATCGATTTCACCACCTCAGGCAGCAGGTTTTTCCCGTCGATGGGAAGCAGCTTCACTTGCCCGCCATTGCTGATTGCCACGCCGGAATTGGATGTTCCGAAGTCCAGACCGATATTCAAACCCACTCAGTCCTCACAGGCAGCCTACATCTCACCAACCGGGTCCGGCACTCGGGTGAAAGCCAGCAGCTCGCCTTCCACAGGGATGGTCCCGTTGGCAAACAATTCTGCCATGGAGTGCAGGATAACGCGCCCATCCGCGTGCAGGGCCGCACCCCAGTCATTTTGGCCGAATGCAGCCGCACCGACCACACGCACGCCTTGCTCGCGGCGAGATTTTGAGATCATGGACGACCCGCTGCTGTTGGCAGGGCTGCTGACCTCGAAGCTGGATTCTGTCCGGTGGACCAGCTTCCCGGTCTGGGTGGCGATCAGCACCGATTGCTGGGGGTAGATCAGGAACCCTGAGACAAGGTGATCGTTTTTCCTCAATCGCATCGCCACCTCAATAGAGTGCGATACCTGACCGGCTTCGATGCGCAGCAGATATCCCATGCGGCTGACCAGGATAAGCTGGTCCTCATTTCCACATAGTACGACATTTAGCGTCTGGTCAGCCGGTAGATTCACACCTGAGCCGATGTACTGGTTTGCCAGGATCGATTCGATCATCGCGGCGCCAATTTTCTTGGCGTAACCCTTGCGGCTGACCTGGATAATCGAATCGATCAGCGGCAGCCGGGCGATCGGCACCAGGCATGCCAGCTGTTCGAGACCGCGCGGTTCGTCCGGTATGTGTACCTGGTCGAAGTCAACCAGCCCATCCGCTGTCTGAAGAATTATTTCCTCAACTGGAAGCGCCGCCACCCTTCCCAAAGTAAAGACCAGCAGCAGCTCGTCGGACTTGTGCAGAGCCAGCATCCCGGGTGGTTCTTGCCTGCCAGTAAAATCAGCCTGGATACGGGCAATCTCATCGCCGCTTTCCATCTCCTCCAGGTTCAGAGGCAGGCGGAGTATATGCCCTCTTTGGTCATATACCAGTAAGTTGGTTATCCTGGCTTTTGGGGATGCTCCGCTCTGTTCAGGATCTCCTGCTTCGTCCGGCAGGGTTATCTCACCGCCGAGCCTGCGTTTGAGTAAGTCGAGTTGGTATTCCAGGTGAGAAATACGGCGCTCGTACTCTTCCACCCGTTCACCGGACACCAGGGCGATGTTCTCGTTGTGCAGCTCTTCGTTGCGCTGCACCAGATATCGCAGCCGGTTGGCGAGATGCTGGATGATCATGGAGGCAGATGCGGGTCGCTCTGCAGCTTCTTTGATCCATTCGTCGATCTTTTCTGGGGTGATCATGGTTCAGGTCTGCTGCCTCACTGTCTGGGTGCGTCGGGTACGGGAATGGTGTAAGGGATGCCAAAAATTGTTCCGGTGCTCGGGTGGTAAGATTATAACGCTAACCCAAATTGATCGTATCTGACTGAAGGTCGATCGATAACCTAGATAAATATAAGGTATCCACGCTGATGAAAACCGCACTCCTATTGATTGATATCCAGAACGACTATTTTCCCGGTGGAAAAATGGAACTGGTTGGCAGCTTTGAGGCCAGCCGGCAGGCTGGAGAGCTCCTGGAGTATTTTCGCCAGACTCACCAACCGGTGGTCTTTATCCAGCATATCGCTGCCCGGAGCGGGGCATCATTCTTCCAACCGGGGACGATCGGGGTCGAGATCCATTCGTCGATCCTGCCGCAGGAAGGCGAAACCGTGATCCAAAAGCACTTCCCAAACAGTTTCCGTGAGACGCATTTAATGGGTTACTTGCAGGGCAGCGGTATAAGCCGGCTGCTGGTCTGCGGCATGATGACCCATATGTGTGTCGATGCCACGGTGAGAGCTGCTGCCGATCTGGGTTTTGAGTGCCTTATCGCCGGGGACGCCTGCGCCACCCGGGATCTCCAGTATGAGGGGCAGCAGGTGCCTGCGGATTTCGTCCACCGGTCCTTTCTGGCGGCATTGGACGGCACATACGGGAAGGTGATCCATGCCCGGGATGCTGCCATCCACCTGTAAGTGATATCGCAAAGAGGTTCGGCGAGGTAGACTTAGGGTGTCTTCTGCTCTCCCCGCAACAGCATAAGACTAAAATAACAATTCTATAAATAGGAGATTTTAAATGAAAAGGAGTATCGTTATCGCCGGCTTGATGGCGTTCAAACGGGGGGATGTGGCTTCTCTGCTGGTGATTATCTGGGCAGTCGTTGGAATCGCTGTCATGCACGCCGGCACTCCCAGCGTGGCAGCCGCGGCATGGGTCGCATCAGGAGCTGTGGCGATCTTGCTGGTTGCGGGTGTTATTGTTCACCGCAGGCGGAGCCCTGCGCTGGCTCCCGCAGGCTGATTGTTGTCATAATCAGGACCACCTCGATCGAGGTGGTCCTTGTCTTACCCTAAAAATTCCGTACTCAGAATACCGTTTATTCGCCCTTATCCGAGCTGCTCGGTAAGGTAGTTCTGGATGCCCATCTGGCTGATCTGGTCGAGCTGAGCCTCGAGCCAGTCCAGGTGCCCTTCTTCGTCTTTGAGGATGGCTTCGAGCATTTCCCGTGTGCCGTTGTCACCGACTTCGACTGCCAGGCGGATACCTTCATTGTATGCCTTGACGGCGTCTGTCTCCGCGGCCAGGTCACCCTGAAGCTGCGCGGTCACGTCTTTGCCGATGGTGATCTTCTTGTATTGGTTGACAACTGGCGTGCCCTCCAGAAAGATGATCCGAGCAATGTGCATCTCTGCATGCTTCATCTCCATGATAGCCCGCTGTTCGGTGATCTGGTGCAGCTTCTCGTATCCCCAATTGGCGCACATCTCTGAATGCACCATATACTGGTTGATAGCCGTCAGCTCGTCTGACAGCAGATCGTTTATACTTGCGATGACTTTCTCATTGCCTTTCATTGATACTTCTCCTTGTTTCGATTTTGTCCCGGACTCCCCCCAGAGCCGTGGATATAGATATTATATGCTTGCTGCATTGATTGTACCTCAGGATCAGTGTCTGTGATCTTTTTCCCAAACCAATCCGGCAGGCATAGGTTCGCAAGCATAATCCACTGTTTTTCTGTATAATGGGTATGACCAGCGATTGACTGCTGGGATGATATCTATGAATCAGGGATTATCACTTATCCAGCGCCTGCGGTGCTGGCTGCAGCGCCCGACCGTGGGCGCTTTGCTGGCTGCACTGCTGGCACTGGCAGTATTGCTGCCCGCCTGGTGGCTGGCCAGCCGTTGGTACGAATCTCGCCTGCTGAATGAAGCCCAATCCCGCGCCGCAGATCTGGTTTCCCTGCGTGCCAGCGCGCTGTCGGCGGCGCTAAATCGGCGCATCTCCATGCTGGATGGGCTGTACGCCTTCTCCCAGGTGGTGATCCAGGATGAGAATTTTGGCAATAATTTCGAGCTATTCGCCGCCGGCGTTTACAGCAGTACGAGCGGAATCCGAACCATCGCAGTTGCACCCGGAGGGGTGGTCTACTATGTTTACCCGATCGAAGACAACGTGCGCGTGGTTGGCTATGACCCGCTGAATGATCCCCGCCCGGGGGTGCAGGCTGATGTTGAGCGTGCGATCGAAACAAGGCAGATAGTCTTGAGCGGTCCTACTGAGCTGGCGGATAGTGGGATCGGTGTGATCGCACGCAGGGCAGTCTACCAGGGTGAGCGATACTGGGGTCTGGTGACACTGGTGATCGACCTGGGTCCCATCCTGGAGCTGGCCGGTGTCGGCACACGCTCAGAGGAATATGATCTGGTCCTGCAGGATCAATCCGGGCAGATATTCTACGGCTCGGAAGAAGTTACTCGTGCAAACCCGATTGCCCAACGAATTAACCTGCCTGACGGCATCTGGGTGTTGGCGGGTGTACCGAAAGGCGGCTGGTATGGGGCCATCCGCGACGACCTGTTGTTCTTCCAGGCTGCGCTGCTGACCATCGTCTTGCTGGTCGCCAGTCTGGCGTACCTGTCGGTCAACCGCCAGTCTCAGCTATCGGTATCCGTCCGCCAGAGGACGAGTGAGATCACACAGGTCAACGAGGAGCTTGAACAAGCCTACCAGCTGCTGGAACAACGGGTAGAGGAGCGAACCCGGGAGATCGCTGCTTTGTTGGAGTTGGGTCGCAATGTTGCCTCCACGCTGGAGCTGAGCCCGCTGCTTGAGCTGGTGCTTGGTCAGCTCAAGACTGTGCTGGATTATTCCGGAGCGGGAATCGCAACGCTTGAGGATGGGTATTTTGTGTTCATGGACTACGTGGGTCCAGCAGATAGGGACCTGGTCCTGAGTATGCGTATACCCGTCAGGCAGTCCTCAGGATACCGGAAGGTGATGCGCATGCGCAGCCCTGTGATCTACGCCGATATCCGGGATACAGCGGTCATTTCCGATGAGATCGAATACCATCGCTCCGGCGATCATGGCGAGATCATGGGTTACGTGCGCTCCTGGCTGGGGGTACCCTTGATGGTCAAAGAGCGTATCATCGGTATCCTGCGGGTGGATCACGAGCAGCCGGGGCAGTTCAGCCAGCAAAATGCGCAGCTGGTACTGGCGTTTGCCAACCAGGCGGCGGTGGCAATCGAAAATGCCCGCCTCTACGAACGCGCCCAGAACCTGGCTGCATTGGAAGAGCGGCAGCGCCTGGCTAGGGAGCTGCACGACTTTGTCTCCCAGGCACTGTATGGGATTGCCTTGGGGGCACGAACGGCGCGCACCCTGGTGGACCGTGCGGATACGGAAGTTGACCAGCTTGCCAGCCCGCTGGATTACGTGCTCTCACTGGCAGAAGCAGGGCTGGCTGAGATGCGTGCGCTGATCTTCGAGCTGCGCCCCGAATCGCTCGAATCGGAGGGCCTGGTAGCTGCCTTGTACAAGCGTGCTGAGGCGATCTCTGCCCGCCACCAGATCGAGGTAGACCTGGAGTTGTGCGAGGAACCGCCCATCCCGTTAAGGATGAAGGAATCGCTGTACCGTGTGGCACAGGAGGCATTGAATAATATCGTCAAACATGCTCGTGCCAGCCATGCAGCCGTAAGCCTGGCATGTCTTAATGGGACGATCAGCCTGGAAGTAAAAGATGATGGTGATGGCTTCGATACAACTCGGGATTATCCGGGTCATTTTGGTCTGCACACCATGCGGGAGCGCGTTGAAGAACTTGGGGGAGAGCTGCTGGTGGAGAGCACACCGGAGAACGGCACGCGCATCTATGCCAGCGTACTAATCCGTGATATTTAAGCGGCCATCAGGGACTTAATCAGATCGGCTCCCTGGAGGATATTCTTCCAGGGAGCCGGAAAATATTCGAGCGGCTCTGAATATTATTGACCGCTATTTCCCAAGAGGTACGCAGGAAACCGCATCCGTCTTGGCATTCTTCAAGCAGACGGTGATCAATGATGGGTTATAGAAATTGCTGGGCAGCCTGAAGGTACGGGTGACGTCCGTGTTCTTCTTGGTGCGGAAGATGCCGACCTTGTACCAGGGCGTATCGGTGCCCCAATGACCCTTCTTGATCTTCACGTAGTAGATGCCATTTTTGGGGTAGTTTGCCACGCTGATCACCAGGAATTTTTCATCTCGCTCGACGGCGGTTACCCGGGTATTCGAACTGGAAGAAGTCGATGTAGTGCCGCTGGATGAGGTCGTGCTCCCGGGGATGCACAAACTCTGACCTATGATCAGTGTGTAGGGCTCCTTCAGGCTATTGGCTGCGGCCAACTCAGCGACCGAGATATCATAGGTCAAAGATATACCCGAGAGCGTATCCCCAGACGCCACTGTATGGAACCTTGTGCAGGTTTGCGCCAAAGCCACTTGCGGCAGGGCTGCCGCCAGGAGTGCAGCTACCATGACCAGGGCAAACAGCTTCGCAATCCTGCCGGAATGGTTGTTTGAGATATTTGAGAACATCGTTTTTCTCCTTTCTCTGCTTTCTATTATACCTTAACGACCTCTGTAGGTTCAGACTATAGCTCGAACCAGTACACGATACTTGCATCCATATTGGTATGCGCTTCATAAGCGTTTTTGGAAGTGTTCATATTGACCTTGTAGCCCGGTATATTGGCCTCATTACAAATCTCATCCGGGAGCTTAACTCCGAGACAGGTATCCTGCCATACGGTCAGCTCAAAACTGACCACTTTGATCTCATCAACTTCCAGGTTTAAGTCCTCTGCCAACCTGCGCCTGGCAGCTTCAATAGGCGGGGCGTATACCTCCTGTGTGGGTGCTGGTTTGTTAGTGCGCACCGATGGCGCCAGCCAGAATGTGTCCGCATGGCTGGGTTTACCGTAATTGGTCACGCTCAGGATGAACTGGATGGTTTTTCCCTCCAACCCGGATAGATCTACATCGATCTGAGTGGTAGCTCCATCATAGATCTCGTACCACTCACCGAGGTTCTTAACTGGTCCCCCGGAGACCTGGTAATCCAGCGCGAACACGACTTCACAGTCTTCGTTATCTGCCAGGCAGCCGACTTCTGCCAGGAAGTGATCCCCTGCCCGGACCTTATAAGGCGGGTAAACTCCCTGTATCCAGCCATCGCGGGTCGATTCCGGTCTGCTCCACAGGGTAGGTTCGTCTTCTCGGCGATCGTTTTCCAGTACGGGTCGCTCGAGCAATACCACCGAGCCATCTTTGCTGTCCGGATCACCCGGGCAGCTCAGGCTGTCTGCACTGCTGCGCCAGGTGGCAGTACACATATTTGTGGCGAAATCATATGCAAAGCGCTGGTTTGGAGAAGTAACCTGGATTTCCACCCAGAAGGGTTTGTCAGCCTCTTTACCGATCCCAAAAATCTCTCCATCGGCATTGGATAGCATCCAATAGCCGCGGTGACGACCTTGATTGGAAGGTGCCAACAGGTCCACGGCGATATCAACAATCTCTCCAGGGCGTACATCTCCTGTAATTGGGCTTGATTTGGAAACGCGCATACGCTCTCCACTGACGTATTCCAATGAGTAGCTTGAGTTCCATGTGCAGGTGCCGATATTTCTCAGCCGCCAGATCTTGGTGAACTCTGCACCGGGCGAGAAGGACGTGCCGTCTGCAATGGTTACATCCTTGATAAATTCCGCGTGGTCACACAGCACTGGCATGCTTGTGGCTGTAGGCGGGAGCGGCGTAGGGAGCGGCAATGTCGCGGTTGCGGATGGTGATCCTGTCGTTGTAGCCGTCGGCCTGGCTTCTCCTACCGAAGTAGGCACGGCTGTGATCGTTCCACCAAATAATGGGTTATCCTTGATATCGGTCGATTGTGCGACCGGCGTACGCAATGCTTGTTGGGTTAGCTCCGCTTGCAGCGTCTGCGCTGCTTGAGTGTACAGCGCATCGACACTTTTCTCTGGAAGCTGCTGTTGGGCTAACAGGTTGCAGCTGATCATGAACAAGGCAAATAATCCTGAGAAGAGTAAGATTCGGTGTCGATTGGTACGCATAATAAATATTCCATCTCCCACGGGGAGTCCTTACTCATATCATACTGGCTATTATGCTCCCAGGTATCCCGCCCGGGGACAATTCCCCCTCATCCTTTCGTAGGAGGGTATTGATATGTATATTGTCCTGTATCCACAGAGCATTAATTACTGATGTTACGCAGAGCAAGGGAAAATGGGGATTGATTGGGCGGGCATCGCCCGCCCAATCAATCCCATATCATACCTCCTGCGTAACGTCTGTTAATAATGTTCGTGGGGATATAAATCAACCGCGGCGCAGGTATAAGCCTGCGCCGCCGGTCTTGTGAAGAGTATTTACATACGGATCGAGGTCACTGTGATACCAGACCGATCCGGACTGCATATAAGGCTGCTTGCGTACGGCTGGGTACACCTAATTTCATCAGGATGTTGCTGACATGCGTCTTGACGGTGGTCTCGCTGATATGCATCTCGAGAGCAATCTCTTTGTTCGCCTTTCCGGAAGCCAGCAAACGCAGCACCTCAGTCTCGCGCCCGGTTAGCTTCTCCGGGCTCTCCGGCGCGCGGATCTCACGCATCAGGCGCTCCGCGGCTCTGGGGGATAGCTGCACCTGTCCGGCGGCAGCGGCTTTGATCGCCCGGCAAAGCTCATCCGCCTGCGTGTCTTTGAGCAGATAGCCGATTGCGCCGGCGCGTACCGTGTTGACCACCGAAGCATCCTCCAATACACTGGTCAGAGCGACCACCTCGCTGTGGCTGAAATCCCTGCGGATGATCTGGGTGGCTGCAATGCCGTCCATCACCGGCATCAGCAGGTCCATCAGCACCACGTCGGGATTGAGCTTTTCGACCATCTCGATCGCTTCCTGACCGTTGCTGGCCTCTCCGATCACCTCCAGGTCTGGGTCCAGTGACAGGAACATCCTCAATCCCTGGCGCACGACACTGTGGTCATCTACTATCAGGATCTTTACTGTCATCGATCGCTCCTTGTTTAACCTGCAATCCTCATCCGTATATGCCGCCAGACTCCTGGCAAGGATTTCTAGTGCATCTCCCACCTGTTCTTCGCTCACGTTCAGGGGTGAGATCAGCCGCAGCACCTGCCCATACAGCCCGACCATTTACTTGTATCTAAATTTGCTTATCCCGGGAGCGATCTCACGCTGTGCGGGAAGAGCGGAGAGATGAACTCTCCGCGGTTGAGAATGTCTGCCGGATCCCAGCGAAGTTTGAGCCTGCCCATCAGCTCGTCGCTCTGGCGCGGGCTGCCCCATAGATCAGTCTTGCCCAACAGCGATCTGGGACCAGCCGCCATCAAGGCGTATCCTTCCGGCTCGGCACCCGCGCGCAAACGGCTGAGAAGCTCGCCGGATTCGGCTGGCGTGCTGCTCAGCGCCAGCATTCCGTTGGTGATATCCATGACAAAAGGCAGGTCATGCATCGATAGAAGCGCGGCCAATTCAGACAGTTTTTCCGGCGGCACAGCTGCGCGTGTCACAAAGTAAGCAGTATCGAACAGCATCTCCCACTGCCCGGTCGCGCTGGTCTCATCAACATCGCTCTGCACATCCGCGCCGAGCTGGCCCAGGACATACGATAAGCTGTCCATTTCCGCGCTGACATCTTGGGGATGCCCTTCGGATGTGCAGACCAGAGAGATGCTTGAGAGGCTGCCGGCTCCGTTCAGTTTCGACACCAGCACGATGCCGGAGCAGGTGACAGCTTTCCGCAGAGCCGCATATCCCCAAAGCAAGCCTTGCTCCAGGTCTGGCACGGCGGCAACCAGGCTGCGCCGGGCTTTCGGCAGCGGGTACAGCTTCATCGTGGCTTCGGTGATCAGACCGAGGCTGCCGTAAGCGCCTACCTGCAGTTTGTTAAGGTTGTAGCCGGCTACATCTTTGACGAGCGGTTTCCCAAATCGCAGCCGCCGCCCATCCGCAAGGACTACTTCGACAGCCAGGAGCTGGTCGCGCAGCCCGCCGTATAAGGCCACGCAGTGGTGCATTGGCGTTAGCAGCCAGCGCGCCACCCAACGTGGCTTCAGGCTGGGAGGTAGAGACCGGCATCCAGAACCCGCGTTCTGCCAATGCTGCCTGGAGCTCTGCCAGCGGCGTGCCGCTGCGGGCTGTGACATATAAATCGTCGGTGGAGAGCTTTTGGATGCCTTGCAGACTGGCGGAGGATATTGCAGTTCCCGGAGGTGGGTCACCCCTCCAGTGGGTGCGACCGCCGGTGATATATGCCGGCATCCCCGCAGCCTGCAGCGCGCGCAGACTGTCGGATGCTTGAAGAGGGCTGGTGGGTTGGAAATACGTACTCGGAAGGCTACCGTGTGCGGTGAGTATCTCCCGATCCGCCTGGTGATCCACAGGGAAGATCTTGCCGGGGTTGAGCAGGTTTTGCGGATCGAATACCTGTTTGATCTCCAGCATCGCATCGATCTCTGCCGGGGCATACATCGTTCTCATGTAATCGCGCTTTTCCACTCCAACACCATGTTCGCCGCTGATCGAGCCGCCCATCTGGGCGCAGAAATGCAGGATCTCGCCGGCCGCTTTAAGTGCCCTTTCCCGTTCACCCTGCTTCGAAAAGTCGCACAGAAGGTTGGGATGCAGGTTGCCATCCCCGGCATGCGCCAGATAGCACACCCGGAAGCTGTGCTTCTGCCCGATATGGTTGATAGCCTGGATTGTTTCGGCCAGCCGGGAGCGTGGCACGCTTACATCCACCAGTAGCTCGTTGGGGCTGATGCGTGATATCGCTCCAGCAGCGCTGCGCCTGCCTCTCCACATCAGCTCACGTTCCTGGGGCGTACTGGCGGTCTTGACCTCGATCGGCTGGAATTTTCTCAGGATTTCCGCAACCTGAGATAGCTGGGCATCCAGGCTTTCCGGATAGCCGTCCACGTCGATGATCAGCATTGCTCCGGCTTCCCTCGGGAAGCCGGTATTCAGGTAATCCTCGACGATATTGATCATGCCGTTGTCCATCAGCTCGATGGTAGCTGGTATCAGACCAGCCGCGATCACTGCGGAGACCGCTTTGCCAGCCTGCTCTACCGATGAATAGCTGGCGGTGAGCGTCTGCACACCCTGGAATGGGCGCCGCAGCAGCAGCGTCGCCTGTGTGACCAGCGCCAGGGTGCCCTCCGACCCGGTGATCAGGCTGGTGAAATCGTATTCGGGCGGGTCCAGCGCCTTGCCCCCCAACGATACCACCTGACCGCCCGCGAGGACGGTTTGCAATCCGAGCACGTAGTTGCTTGTGACCCCGTACTTCAAGCAGTGCGGTCCGCCTGCGTTCTCAGCGATATTGCCGCCCAGCGTGCAGACGGTATGGCTGGCAGGGTCGGGAGGGTAGACCAGGTTCAGCGGCTGGATATGGCGCTGCAGCACATTGTTGACAACCCCGGGCTGGAGGACAGCCTGCCGGTTTATCTCGTTCACCTCCACGATTTGCTTCATACGGGCAAAGCTGACCACCACCCCACCCGGGGCAGCGATCGAGCCTCCCGTGAAGCTGGTACCTGCCCCGCGGGCTGTCAGTGAGATCCCGTGCTGGTCGGCCCAGCGGGCTAGGGCAGATACCTGGGCGGTGTTTTCAGGCAGCACCACACCGGCAGGGATATGCGTCTCCATACCGGCATCCAGCTGGTAGGCAGCAGTTTGCGCCGGGGAGGTCAATATCTGACCAGGTGAAAAGCTGGCTTCCAATGCCCGCATACGTTCTTGATCCAGCATCAGTGGGTCCCACCAACCAGGTCCAGATCTGGTGACCTCATCCGGTTGACAAACCGGGCAGTTAGGTCAGCTGTCCATATGAGTGATGATCGCGTCGCCGAACTCGGAGCATTTCAGCAGTACGGCATTCTCCATCAAGCGATGGAAGTCATAGGTCACCATCCTGGCAGTTATTGCTCCTTCCATACCTTTGATGATATAGTCGGCAGCTTCGTTCCAGCCCATATAGCGGAACATCATCTCTCCGGAGAGGATCACTGAGCCAGGATTGACCACATCCTTGTCGGCGTATTTAGGAGCTGTGCCGTGCGTGGCTTCGAATACTGCGTGCCCGCTCATATAATTGATATTCCCGCCCGGGGCGATCCCGATGCCGCCCACCTGGGCTGCCAGGGCATCCGACAGATAATCGCCGTTGAGATTCATGGTAGCCAGCACATCGAACTCTCGGGCACGGGTGATGGTTTGCTGGAAGACGATATCGGCGATCACATCCTTGATCAGCAGCCTGCCGGCCTTCAAAGCACCATCCTGTTCGGCATTGGCAGCCTCTTCGCCTTGCTCTGACTTGGTGCGTTCCCACTGCGACCAGGTATAGACACGCTCGCCGAACTCAGCCTCCGCCAGCTCGTAGCCCCAGTTGCGGAACGAGCCTTCGGTGTACTTCATGATATTGCCTTTGTGCACCAGTGTGACGTTGCGGCGATTATTGTCAAGTGCCCATTGTATAGCCGCGCGTACCAGCCGGTAAGTACCTTCCTTTGAGACAGGTTTCACACCGAAACCGGCGCTGTCTGGAAAGCGGATCTTTGCATACTCCTGGGGGAAGTTCTCCCGCAGCAGCTCTTGAAAAACCCGATTTCCGGCGGTACCGTCTTCGAATTCGATCCCTGCGTAGATATCTTCAGTATTCTCGCGAAAGACGACCATATCTACATACTCTGGGTGCTTGACTGGAGAAGGAACGCCGTTGAAGTAGCGCACCGGGCGCTGGCAGACGTACAGGTCGAGCGCTTTTCTCAGCGCCACATTAAGCGAGCGGATTCCGCCTCCGATGGGTGTTGTCAGGGGACCTTTAATACCCACTAGATATTCTCGGAATGCCTGCACGGTCTCATCTGGCAGCCAGGAGCTAAGGCTGTTGAATGCCTTTTCTCCAGCGAAGACTTCCATCCAATGGATTTTTCGCCCTCCGGCGTAGGCTCTCTCGACTGCCGCATCGAAGACTCGCACCGACGCCCGCCAAATGTCCCTGCCTGTGCCGTCGCCTTCGACGAACGGGATGATAGGGTTCTCCGGAACCTGCAGCACTCCATTTTCTATTAAGATCTTCCCCCCATCTGGTGGCACCTGTATGCTTTGATAGCTCATTTCATGCTCCCTTGGAAGTTATATCTTGCTGATAAGCAGCAGAGGTGTTTGTGCGGACCCTGAAAAGCTGGGAATAATAGCAATCCGGGTTGATTATACATTGCCATCTGAGGCAGTGCAATCGTTAGGAAGGGTATGAGTTAAATTTCACGAAATGTTATAATCCCAAAAACCAATTGCCTGTCTGCGAACGGGTTCTACAGTTGGTGGTATAGGAGTATATGACAACAAGGAAATTTTCACCGCAGTTCTTGCCTGTAAAAACTGATCCAGATGCCTGGCATGCAGTGAAGCAAGAGGAAGTGTTGCGCCAACTCGAAACCCCGGCTGAAGGGGGGCTGTCCAGCCAGGAAGCTGCCAGACGGCTGGAAGAATTTGGTCTAAATGAGTTGGAAGAAGCGCCCCCAATAACATTCTGGCAGATGCTGTGGGAGCAGTTCAACAATTTCGTGGTCATACTGCTAATCGTCGCGGCGGTAATCTCTGCCTTATTGGGAGATTACTTCGAAGCTGCGGCGATCATGGCAATCGTGATATTGAACGCGGCACTGGGCGTGTTCCAGGAGCGGCGTGCCGAACAGGCGCTGGCCGCGCTGCGAAAGCTGGCAGCACCGGAAGCGCATGTGCTGCGAGATGGCTCTCGCCAGTCTGTGCCTGCCAGCGAGCTGGTTCCGGGAGATCTGGTGCTGCTGGAGGCGGGCAATTACGTACCTGCGGACATCCGTCTGCTGGAGGCGTTCAATTTGCGGGTAGAGGAGGCCGCCTTGACGGGTGAATCGGTGCCCGTGCAGAAGGACGCCGCCGCTGTGCTCGAATCGGATATCCCCCTCGGCGATCGCAAGAACACCGCATTCATGGGTACGGTCGTGAATTACGGGCGCGGGCGCGGGCTGGTCGTTGCGACAGGCATGTTCACCCAGATCGGGATCATCGCCGAGATGCTTCAATCAGTCCAAAATGAACCCACGCCGCTGCAGGTACGTCTGGACCGCCTGGGCAAGACGCTCGGCTGGGCTGCTCTGGTTGTCTGCGGGCTGGTTTTTGTGGTCGGATTGCTGCAGGGATCAGCCCCGCTGGATATGTTCATCATCGCGGTCAGCCTGGCCATCGCGGCCGTACCGGAGGGGCTGCCTGCAATTGTGACCATCAGCCTGGCGCTGGGTATGCGCGAGATGATCAAACGCCATGCCCTGATCCGGCGGTTGTCTTCAGTGGAGACCCTGGGATCAGCCAGTACGATCTGCTCCGACAAAACCGGGACCCTGACCCAGAATGAAATGACCGCCACCCGTCTGTGGGCGGATGGGGAGTTTGTCTCGATCACCGGCAGCGGTTACGAGCCGTATGGGGATTTCCAGGTCAATGGGACCCCGATAAACCTGGTCGATTACCAGGCAATCCTGACCACATTGTGGGTCGCTGCATTGAACAATGACTCCGAGCTGGAGATTGCAGGCTCTGCTAATGGTAAGGAAGCATACCGCATGGTGGGTGACCCGACCGAAGGAGCACTGCTGGTCGCGGCGACAAAAGCCGGGGCAGCGATCCGTGATTTGAACGCTGCTTACCCGCGCGTCCAGGAGGTGCCATTCAACTCAGCCCGCAAACGGATGGTCACGATCCACGTGCTTGAGTATCCACGAACTGAAGACATCTCGCCATTCAGCGATCAGAACGGTCGACCCAAAGGTTATGTCGTCACAGTAAAGGGAGCCCCCGACCTGGTCCTGGAACGCTGCACTCATTACCAGCGCATGGATGATCATGCCATTCCGTTGGACGAGAGCCAGCGCATGCGCATATTGCAGGCAAATGATGCCATGACCCAGGATGCCTTACGCGTGTTAGGGATGGCTTACCGGGTGCTTCCTGAAGAGCCGCATGAGATCACTGTGGAGATCCTGGAAGATGATCTGACATTCGTCGGTTTGGTTGGTATGATCGATCCTCCCAGAGCTGAGGTCCCGCCTGCCCTGGAGAAGGCGCGCGCGGCCGGTATCCGTACGGTCATGATCACCGGTGATTACCCGAAGACCGCCCGCGCCATCGCCGAATCGATTGGGCTTCTCCAGCCCGGGCATCAAGTGCTCACCAGCAGCGAGCTGGGTGAGATGGATGATGAGACATTGCAGCGGGAGGTCAAGACTGCGGATGTGTTTGCGCGGGTCTCGCCAGAGCACAAGCTGCGCATCGTTGAGGCGCTGCGCGCCAATGGGGAAGTGGTTGCCATGACCGGGGATGGCGTTAACGATGCCCCGTCGATCAAACGGGCGGATATCGGGGTGGCGATGGGGATCACCGGTACAGATGTCGCCAAGGAAAGTGCGGACATGGTGCTGACAGATGACAACTATGCCAGCATCGTCTCGGCGGTCGAGCAGGGGCGTGTGATCTACAGCAATATCCGCAAGTTCGTTTACTATCTACTCTCTTGCAACCTGGCTGAAATCGCCATCATCTTCTTTGGCACGTTGTTCACCCGCCGTTCCCCACTGACTGCGATCCAGCTTCTCTGGCTGAACCTGCTGACCGATGGTGCTCCGGCGCTGGCGCTGGGGACCGAAAAAGGTGACCCGGACATCATGAGCCATCCGCCGCGCCCAGCTTCTGAGCCGATAATCAACCGCTTCATGCAGGTCGGCATCGGTGTCCAGACGATTGCGATCACCCTGGTGACCTTATATGCCTATTTTACCGGCTTGCGCCTCTTTCCTGGGCAGCCGGAGTTTGCCGAGACGATGGCGTTCGTCACGCTTTCGTTTTCCGAGCTGCTGCGGGCATACACAGCCAGGTCGGAGCGGTATCCGGTCTTGAAAATTGGTGTGTTCGGCAATAAGTGGATGAATTATGCCGTGCTATCGTCTTTCGTGCTGCTTGTGGCGGTTATCTATATACCGTTCCTGAATCCAATTTTCAATACGGTCCCCCTCGGATGGAGCCAGTGGCGTTTCGTCATGCCGCTCTTGTTCGTACCTGCTTTGGCAGCGGAAATCACCAAGCTGGTCGCAGGCTGGATCGCCAGACGATAACTTCGCCGCAGAATCCATAAACTGACAACCTGTAACTACAGGTGTAACAAATCGCATCTTGTTTTGTCACTTATTTTTGTGAGAATAATCACGCGTAACACATGATCTTCGACAATGAACGAATAACCCGTTCTCTGGTATGATATTAACCAGACAACGGGATTAGAAATCTTCTCTCCATATGCTCATCGCTGTTTCCTCCTTTGGCGAAAGCCTCCGCCGGGCAACACCCTCACCGCACCGGCGGAGGCGACTTTAAGGAGGGGTCACAGCTCCTGATCGATCGTGGGCAGGATAATAGTGAAGGTGGAACCTTCCCCGGGCACTGATTCGATCCATATCCTGCCGCGGTGGTTTTCGACGATGATCTTCACGATCGCCAAGCCCAACCCGGTGCCCTGCGATTCGGGCGGCAGGTTGCTCCCCCGGTAAAATTTGTCGAAAATATAAGGCTGGTCGGCAGGTGGCACTCCGATGCCTGCATCGATGACCTGGATGATCACCTGTGAATCTCTGGCCTGTGCTCGCAGGGTGACCTTTCCCCGGGTCGGCGAATACTGCAGCGCATTATCGATTAAATTGGTGAACATCTGCCGCAGGTGAAGAGAGTTGCCCAAAATGTGCGGCAGCACTTCCGGAAGTTCTAGCTCCAGAGTTTGTATTTTCTCAGCAGCCTGGCTCTGCATGCTATCGACGCTATAGCGAATAACGGCTGACAGGGGGATGGTTTCTTTACGTGCGTCGAAACCGGCTTCGATGCGCCCCAACTCCAGTAAGTCGTTGATCAGGGTGGTGATATTCTGGACACTGGTCTGTATGCGGCGGGTAAATTCCTGCTGCTGTTCAGTGAGCGGTCCTACCCGGCGCACCAGCTCGATATAACCCTGGATGGCTGTCAGCGGCGAACGCAGGTCATGCGAGATCGTATTGACGAAATCAGATTTTATGCGATCCAACTCCTTCAGGTAGGTGATGTCCTGCATGACAACAGCAATGCCCATCTCTGGGATAGGTGTAACCTGCGCGCTGTATACACGCCCATCTTCCATTGCGACCTCACCACGATGGGGGTGATTTAGCTCGCGCTCGGAGAGCAGTTCGATCAAATCCGGGTGCACGATCACGTCCAGATAGGGTCTGTATTCAACCCTTGCTTCTTCCAATTCGAAAGCTGCACGTGCAGCCGGGTTCATCAACAGAATACGATTATCCTGGTCGAGGATAATAATGCTGTCCTGGACACTGCTCAGCAGGGTTTCGTATTTTTCCCGCTCTACTTCGGTATCGGCGAACAGCCGGGCGTTCTCTACCGCAATGGCAGCATAATCAGCCAGGGCGTGCATCATATCGAGATGGTAGCTGGAAAAAGGGTGCCCACTGCGGCGATTATCGACACCTAACACGCCTACCACCCGGTCCCCGATAGACATCGGTACATACATCAACGTGTGGACTAAATAGGAGGTTTTAATTTTCTTCGGGGCGGCTGTGTTAATCAGCAGAGGCTGACCGGTGCGCAGCACCTCTCCAGGCAGCGTGTCTTCGATGGGCAGCCGAAATTTGCGCACGAAGTCTTCATGGAAATTGCGCGCCGCCCGCATGTACAGCTCACCGCTGTCCTCGTCCACAAGCAGCAGGCTGCCTTCTTCCGCACCGGTGATATCGACTGCTGCATCCACGACTGCGGTCAGAACGTTATCCAGGTCCAGGATTGAAGTTACCTGGCGCCCGATCTGCTGCAGTGCCTCAAGGTTCTTGATGCGCTGCGGCACCCCTGCTGTGCCCTCGTCGCCGGTCTCCTGTACCTGGCTCGAAATACGCTTCCGCCTCTGCAGGGCGCCCTGCACCGCCTGGAGCACATCACCGGCTTCGAAGGGAGGGTATAGATAATCCCAAATACCGCTGCGTAAGGCTTGCAGTAGCAGGGCTTCAGAATATGGATCAGACACCAGTATGAGCGGAAGAAGTGGGTGGCGTTCTTGAACACCTGCTGCAAGCTCCAGCCCGCTGCCATCGGCAACCTTGTCTTCCAGTATGACCAGATCCGGAGGCTGGGATTCGAGCAGCAGTTCAAGGGTTTCCGGCTGCCTTACCTGTGTAACCAGATATCCATTGGGAACCAGGATTGTTTCCTCGAGCAGACGGCTTATTTGTAGGTTGGATAAGATGATATAGATTTTTTCGTCAGGCATCTGGGTTATTTCGGCAATAGCGATGGGATTTTCTTACTTGCTCGAATCAAGAGACTTCTCCAATTCTAGTAATGCATACGATAAATTTTCCTGCGTTGATTTCAGCAGAGTTTTCTGTGTGGTATTCAAACGATTGTTTTCGCCAACCAGCAATTCCTTGATCGTATGTAATGCGCTTTGGATGGGGTCTTCCAGCTGCAGTTTAGTTTTTCGCCAGACTGCATCCCGATTAAGTGCGCTCGCCTGCGCGGCTTCAGCAGATTTCTGCAGGCTTTGTGCGCGCTCTTCCAGGGCGAGGAACAACCGGGCATTCTGGAGCGAGATTGAGGCATAATCGGCTACCGCTTCCAATAAAGCCTGATTACTCGGGCCAAAGGGTTTAGGGGTCGTCCTTGCTACGACGAGCAGTCCAATGACCTCTTTCTTTGCTTTTATCGGTATGACCAGCAGTGCCTGAGCCAGGCGAGAGATCTTGAATCTCTTCAATGGCTCACCGTGGATGGATAAGGATTCACCGGATAGGGACACTAGACTGCTGATGCCGTCATCCCACGGCTGGTTTAATTTTTCAGCATACTCGTCAGGGAGATTCTGCTGAGAGCTGAGGGTGAAGCTGTTCTTGTTCTCCTGTCGCAGCAGAAGCCAGCCGCTATCCGCTCCCGAGATATACACCGCCCCCTCTACGATCCGGTCGAACAGCAGTGGTTGGTCTGTGATCGATGTGACCGCTTTTCCGATCGAGTAGATTGTGGTCAGTTCTCGCACCCGCTGCTGGAGCTCCTGGTTGGTCTGGTTGAGCTGTTTCTCCAGACGCACACGCTCACGGCGCGCTCGCATCTGTTTCATGACCCTTTCAACTGCTGAAATCACCTCCGCTTCCCGGAGGGGGGAGATCAGGTAGTCGGACGCTCCCAACCGGAATGCCTGGATCAGGTCATATTCAGACCCACGATTGGCGATCACGATCACCGGGACTGCAATCCCCTGTGATGTTAGAGCTACGAGCAGATCTTTACCGCTCAAATCTGGTAAATTTAGGTTGGCGATGATAATATCAGGACTGAAAGTGATTGCCTGCTGAATCGCCTCACCCGCCGCGCGCACCACCTGGACCTTATATCCCATGGGGCGCAGTGTTTGCCGGACGATCAGCTCACTGTTCGCAGGATCACTTTCAACTACCAGAATGCGCTCTTGTTCTGGGGACATGACCCAATCATAGCATGTTTTAATCTGGACAAAACCTACAAAATAAATAGCTGGCGCTGCACGGTGTAGGTGGATCGGGGGAGTACCGGCGGGCATCGTCCGAACAGACGCTACCAGATGACAGCTTTGGCATGCAACTTGTAAGAGTTATATAAAAACTGGGTAAAGGTGCTTGACTCTGGATACCTGATGCGCATACAATCTAAATGATATGGAATATAAAGATTACTATAAGATTCTGGGTGTCGATCGGAAAGCAAAAGAGGACGAGATCAAGCGTGCCTATCGTAAGCTGGCATTGAAATTCCATCCCGATCACAACCCGGGTGATATACAAGCCGAGGAAAAATTCAAAGAGATCAATGAAGCCTATCAGGTTTTAGGGGACTCTAAAAAAAGGTCTCGTTACGACCAGTTGGGAGATTCGTACAATACCTGGCAGCAGACGCGGCGGCAGTCCGGGGGGTTTCAACTGGGAAGAATGGTTTACCGCTGCGCCCGGTGGTGGCAATGTCCGGGTAGATGTGGGCAGCGTCGAAGACCTATTTGGCGGAGGCCTGGGGGATTTCTCAGATTTCTTCCGGCGGATTTTCGGTGGCATGGCTGGGATGCCGGACATTGAATATGGCAGAGGTGGGACGGGGCAAGCGCGCAGGCGGGTCCCGGCGCAGGCTGTCCAGCACAATGTTGAAATAAGCCTGCAGGAATCGTTTAATGGCACCACCCGCCGCATTGAGGTGGATGGTCGCCGGCTCGAGGTAAAGATACCCCGCGGCGCTCGCACAGGGACAAAAGTCCGGGTGCCGAGTGCCGTGTCGAACACCGAATGGCGCAAAGAGCGACCTATACCTGGTGATCAAGGTCGCCGACGCACCGGGATTTGAACGCAAAGGGAACGATATCTATTCTGACCTGGCGGTGGATTTATATCACTGCTGTACTGGGTGGTGAAGTGACCATGCGCACGCTGACCGGCAGCGTGGTGCTGACCATCCCACCCGGCACTCAGCCAGGGCAGACGATCCGACTGGCGGGGCAAGGAATGCCCCATATCAAGACCCCTGACCAACGCGGCGACCTTTACGCAAGAGTAAAAGTGAAGGTTCCAAATAAATTGTCCACACAACAGCGGGAGTTATTCGAAAAGCTGAAGCAGTTGGGCTGATTCTACGAGTCTGGTCAATCATTGCCATTTCTCGCACAGCCAGCTTACCCAGGACTGAAGCCCTTAAGGGTTGGGCAGTGTCCTATCGAGCCACATATACCGATCAATCATTAGGAACAGGAGGCAGTGATGTTGACTGAGAAAGACCTCAGGGAATTGTTGGGTTACAAGGCCAAATCCCCGGTGCTCAGCGTTTATCTCAATACAGAACCTGCAGAGGGCGGCTCTGATACTCTCAAACTGCGACTGCGCAGCATGCTGAAGGAGGTGGACCTTCCGGAAGATGTCACAATAGTGGAGCGCTATTTTGATCATGAGTTCGACTGGTCGGGTCGCAGCGTGGCGGTTTTTTCTTGTTCCGATGAAGACTTTTTTCGAGCTTATCCTCTGGCAGTACCTGATTCGCGGCCGGGTGCGGGCTGCTGACCGCCCTTATGTAAAACCGCTGGCGGATTTGCTCGATTCATACGGCGGGTATGGGGTCGCGTTGGTCGATAAACAGGGTGCCCGGTTATTCTATTTCCATCTTGGTGAGCTTCGAGAGCAGGACGGAGTCATCGGAGAGGAGATCCGCCATACCAAGCGCGGCGGCGGCTCGCAGGCGCAGGGCCGGCGCGGCGGTGTTGCCGGTAAGACGAATTATGTTGAAGAAGCAGCCGAACGGAATATCAAGGAATCGGCTGAGTTTGCAGGTCGGTTCTTCACCGAGAATAATGTTCGGCGTATCCTGATCGGTGGGACGGAAGACAATGTCAGCCCCTTCCGTGCTCAACTGCCGAAATCCTGGCAGAGCCTGGTGGTGGGTACCTTTCCAATGAGCATGACAGCCAGCCACACGGAAGTGCTGGAGCGGGCGATGCAGGTCAGCTCAGAGGCAGAGGAGCGCCGGAAGGATCGGGTCGTCGATGCGGTTATCACAGGTGCCGCCAAGGGGCGCGGCGGGGTAGCGGGCTTGGAGGACACGCTCGGTGCACTGCATGAAGGGCGCATCCAAACCCTGGTGATTGGAGATGGGCTGCGCACTCCAGGCAGCAGATGCCAGGGATGCGGTTACGTGACGACTCGCGATTTACCATCCTGCCCATACTGTGATGGCGCGTTCGACCAGATCCCTGATGTCGTTGAGCTTTCGGTGAGGAAAGTAATGCAGGCTGGGGGAGAAGTCGAAGTGATCCATGACGGCATCGCCCTGGCGGAACATGGCAATTGGCGGTCTGCTGCGGTATTAAGGTTGATTGATCATTGCATACGCAGCGGTGAGTTGAGTGATGGGAGGGTTGCCCTGCCTCCCGATCATAATTATACCCACCTATGCGGCCTGGTGGCTTACTTACCAAAGCTGCGATCCCCCCCAGAGACCAGGATTAGATAAGCGCTATCGTCGGTGAATGCCGAACCGTCGAAGTCGCCATACCGTTCGATGACGCTCAAGCCGGCGGAATGGAATTCACCAAGACGGTGTCGACCGGGATGATATTCTGGATGACCTGGAATTGATGCCTGCTCCACGCTGCCGTCCGGCAAAAGGCAATCGTACAACCAGGTTATCGTCATCTGCTTGCTGGAGCGCACCCACGCACTGCTCACCTGTACCGGCTCGGCGTGCTCAGGGTGAGGGAAGACATCCTCCAATTCCGGATCAGCTTTACGGGGCAGCGATCGCAGGAGATATTGGATTGGGCATACTGGCAGCGAACATCCCGCCTGGGAGGAGGTGATAGGTGACTGCTTTCAACAGATCTCGCCTCTGGTCGCCTGAGAGGGTGCTGTATGTGTTGCATGCCAGGAAAATGAGCTTAAAATCGGCTCCCCAGGTGAAAACTGGTGAAATCTGCCTGGAAAACCGGTGTCTGCGGCAGGGTCGATGCATCCGTGTTGCCGATGAGGAATTTCAACATTCCACGGTCACGGTCGAGACCGTTAGGTACCTCCGCTCACGGTTGATAGGTGGGCAAGCACACGCCCCGTCCCGCATCCCAGCTCCAAGACAGGACCCCCCTGGTGTTCGGCCAGCGCAAGCCAGAACGGGAGATCATCTGAATACAAGCTGTTATGGGCGTGGTAGAGTGAGGGGAGCAATGATGTGTCCTTCGGATAGGTTTCTAATCCTTGACGATCCTGCCTGATACGGATTATACTCAACGCGCTCGGGGCGTAGCGCAGACCGGTAGCGCACCGCGTTCGGGACGCGGGGGTCGGCGGTTCAAGTCCGCCCGCCCCGACCATTCGTTAATCGCCTGTGGCAGGCGGCAACTTTCCCGTAGATTACACGAACCCAGAATACCGATTGCGATTGGGAGGCAGCTCGATGGCAAAGAAAAAGTTTGATGGCGTCGTAGAGGCCGTTCATTATAAACCCACCGGAGAGGTAGATTGGGTACGTATGTATGAACGTCGCGGTCCGATCTTCTCAGACCATCTGCTGGTCGAGCGTGAAGCGCTGATCGAGAGGCTCAAGTCTGGCAAGAAATTCATGGTTGGCAGGCGGGTGCGAAGGGAAGCCAGCACGTTTGAGGTGACCCAGCCGCTGCGGGTCATCGAACTGGACGGGAGGGATGCGCTGGTCGTAGGCGAATCCCAGGCTGAGCAGGACTGGCTCGAAGGAGTGCCGGTCATCTAATATCTGCTCCGGATGGGTCGCACTCTCCCATCCTCACGCTTTTCTTAGGTCTAAATCTCAAATCAAGTTACTGGCGTATAATAAAATATATGCCAACGCCCTTCTACCACCTCAGCGTGGCTAAGGAAATCCTGGAGCACCCGAAGCTGCCGCCAGAAGCCGGGGCGCTGATCAACCGCGAGCGTTCTGCTTTCCTGTTTGGAAATACGGCCCCCGATGTCCAGACGGTTTCTAACCAGGCGCGCCAGGAGACCCATTTTTTCGAGGTCCCACTGAGGAAAGATGCGCCGCCTCCGTGGGTGCTGCTGGTCCAGCGCCATGCTGGACTCTCCAACCCGGAAAAGCTGCCGCCCTCACAGGCCGCGTTCATCGCCGGCTATCTGTGCCATCTGCAGGCGGACTGGCTGTGGGTAAGGGAAATCTTCCTTCCGGTTTTCGGTAAGAGGGCCAGTTGGGAGTCCTTCTCAAGACGGCTTTACATCCATAATGTGCTGCGGACGTATCTGGACCAGGAGATCCTGCCGAGCCTTACGAATGGCACTGCGACCAATATCAATCAGGCTCACCCGCTCAACTGGCTGCCATTCGTAGCTGATACCTATCTATATCACTGGCGTAATTACCTGGCAGAACAGCTTCATCCCGGAGCGAAGGTTGAGACTGTAGAGGTCTTTGCGGCCCGGCAGGGGATATCACCGCAGGAGTATTACCATCTGCTCGCATCCAGCGAGCGGATGGAAGCAGAGGTGTTTTCTCGTTTGCCTAAAGAGTTGTTGGACCATTACCGGGGAGCATTAATCGAAGAAAATCTACGCTTGATCCAAGTGTACATGGAGTCGAGTACGAGCCTGGCAGACTGAATCAGGCGCTTTTACGCCGCCTCGCCGGCAGCAGGATTTGTTTAATAGGGAATGATGTTTTCGAGGTGCTTGTATGAATGTTATTGACTGTGCTGAGGTTCAAGGCCAAGATGGTCAGTCAAAGTCGCGGGATAGAATATGGGGTTCATTGAGAATAGGACGCGGCGCGTCGCAAGATGATGAAGCGCAGGAAGCCGTAATTGCTGCGTTTAACCGCATTGTGTCCAACAAATATTTTATGCTGCGCAATGTTCAGCTGCCTGGATCAAAAACACTTGTGCCGCTGGTTCTGGTCGGACCTGTCGGAATCTGGGTCCTGAATCCCAGCATGCTGCGAGGTGTGTTCCGAGCCAAAGGGGATAGCTGGGAGATTATCGACGATCGTAAACACACCTACAATCCGGCTGACGATAACCTGCTAGCGAATACTGATAGTATGTCGAGGGCGGTACTAGACTATTTGTCCTCCCATGGAGAGAGACAGATACCGGTCGAACCTGTTTTGGTGTTCACCAATCCGGGTATCCATATCGAGACCGTCCGTCCGATCGTCCGTATTGTGCTTGTCGACGCTCTGGACCAATTCATCTCGGGGATCGTTCAGAGCCGGCTTTTGTATGATAGTGACAAGGTACAGAAGATTGTGGACCTGTTTACCACGCCTGAGGACAATTCGTTGGATATAGGAGCAGAAGAGCAGGCTGGATTTTCCATCACCAGCCAGGCGCGGGCGCAGGAGAGGATCGATTCGGCTGCTGCACAGTTCGATCGGATCGATTCCACATTTTCCAATGTGGAGAGGCTGCCATTCTCCTCCCGGCAGTGGATGATATTAGGAGGGCTTATTTTGGTTAATATCATCATCCTGGCGGCATTCGTAATTTATCTTTTGTTCTCGACTTGAGTCGCAGATTAGGTCGGCTACCCATTGTCTTCCATCTTCCTTTCAATCATCATCCCCGTTTTCAATGAAGAGACGCGCCTTCCGAAGACCATAGAGAAGGTGATCTCATTCTTACAAGAACAGCCATATCAGGCAGAGGTCATCCTCGTCGAGAACGGCAGCCAAGACCGAACCTTGGAGATAGCCGAGCATTACGCGCAAATCCACCCTCAGCTGCGCGTGCTTCAGGTGGATCAGCGCGGAAAAGGGATAGCGGTTCAGCATGGCATGCTGGCAGCCAAGGGCGAATATCGCTTTATGTGTGATTCAGATTTCTCCATGCCGGTGAGCGAGGTCAACCGGTTTCTCCCTCCAGAGCTGACCGGCTGCGATATTGTGATCGCATCTCGCGAAGCCGTCGGCGCCGTGAGATATGACGAGCCATATTACCGCCATTTTGTAGGACGGATATTTAATGGTCTGATCCGCCTCTTCGCCTTACCCGGCTTGCATGATACCCAGTGCGGTTTTAAATGCTTCCGGGCAGGTGTGGCAGAAGAGCTTTTCAAACTGCAGACCATCAAGGGTTGGTCCTTTGATGTTGAGGTACTGTTCGTCGGCAAAATGAGAGGCTATAGTATTGTCGAGCTGCCCATTCCCTGGTACTTCAACCCGGAGAGCAAGGTGAGCGTATTGAAGAGACTCACTGCGAATGGCATTGGATCTGTTTGCCATCCGGATAAATGCTCTCCGCGGCGTGTATGATATGGTTCATGCCAACCAGTTCTGATCCACATCGTAAGACCTATATTCCTGACTTGAGCTTTGAATCTGTGCTCTGGGAGCAAGATCTCTGGCATGTGGTCGGGGTAGACGAGGCGGGGCGAGGCGCGCTGGCAGGTCCGGTGACCGCCGCGGCAGTTATTCTGCCTGCCGATCCCTCCCTGGTGGACATACTGGATGGCGTCGATGACTCCAAGCGGCTGACATCCAGGCAGCGCGAGACCTGGGCAGTTCGGTTGAAGGGGATTGCACTGGCTTGGGAAGTTGGATTGGCTACACATACTGAAATAGACCGGTTGGGGATCGCCCCTGCTGTCCTTCTGGCAGTTAGGCGTGCGATCAACCGCTTGAGGCAGCGACCTGACCATCTTCTGGTCGATTATCTAAAATTGCCGGGAATAGCTGTGGCGTATACATCCGTAGTCAAGGGCGACCAGCGATCGCTGAGCATTGCCGCGGCATCGATCTTTGCCAAGACCGCACGGGATGCGATGATGTGCCGGTTGGACAGCAAATATCCAGGGTACGGGTTTGCGAGGCACAAAGGGTATGGGACTGCCGGTCACCGGGCGGCGTTGGGCAAGTTGGGGGAATGCCCTGAGCACCGGAGAAGCTTCAAGCTGCGCTGACAGAACTTCCGGTTCACCAGCCTCTGGAGGGTTTGGACATGCGGCGTTTTTGCGCCTGCATCCAGGAGGTGCGGAACGTGTCGACCTCGGTTGAGAACGCCATCCAGTCCGGCACGACGAGCACAAATCCGGATGATTGAGGTGAGAACATCTGGGGTGAGAGGAAAAGTCGCAGCAGGTACGGAGACATGGGATACGAACTAAGTTCGACGACCACCACTGTGCGACCGTAGAAGGGGTCCAGCAGGCTGCGCTGTGCCCAGCTTGACTTGCCGGGTGGGAAAAGCTGCTGGAAAGCAGCCGGATGGACATTACGGATGCGCTTGTAGGAGATGCTCAACCGCAGGAAGGGAGTCACCAGCCGTAGATGATCACGGCGTGGCTGAACGTATGCAGCACTCCGCGACACGAATGCAAAAATCGTAAACCCTAAGCAGACAACCGCACCTGCGAGCAGCCAGATCTCATTTTCCAGGTTCAGTATGGGGGTTTCATTGACCCATAACCACAGCCAGATTGCTCCAAGGAGGACTCCCAAGATTAACGTTGCGACCCAGAGCCGGTCCATCGTACGGCGGTATAAAAGAAGTTTGTGCCGCTTTCCTGCTTTGCGAGTTTTCATGCTGCTCAGCCGTCTCGATAAAGGGGCAGTGAAAACCAGAAAACGCTGCCGGAACTCCGGGTGGCTGTACATGCCGATGGAACCGCCCATGATCTGAACCAGCTTCGAAGCTACATGCAGACTGGTTCCCCATCCCGGCTGGTCGCGCACATAAGTATCATCGGAACGGAAGAACGGGCTGAACAGCATGGCCTGGTCCTCTCTCTTAATCCCGATCCCGCGATCAGCGACCTCGAAGCGCAGCTGTTCCCCTTCAAGATGAGCCCCAATGGTCACCCTGTCACCGTCCGGCGTATACATTATCGCGTTGCGCAGCAGACTGGTGATCACCTGAAGCAGCCGGTTGTAGTCTGCCGCGACGGGTGGCAGATCGGCGGGGAGGGCTGCCTCGACCGGCTGGTTTTTCTTCGACCAGAGCGGCTTTAAGCTCTGCAGGGCCTCATTCAGTGCCTGTTTGCTATCCAGGGCTTTGATATCAAGCACCATCCGTCCCGTGTTGATCCGTGACATGTCGGAAAGGTCGGATAGGAGCGCTGACATACGATCTACATTGCTGCGTATCGTTTCCAGGAAGCTGAGCTGCTGTTGATTTACCGGTCCTACGACGCCCTGGCGGAGCAGATCAGTGTAGCCTTTTATCGAGGTCATCGGCAGCCGCAGTTCGTGGGTCACTACCGATATAAATGTATTCCTCTCCTGCTCCACCTGCTTCAAATCTTGCCGTTGTCCCTCATGGCTGGTGGTGATCTGGGTGGATAGCTGCTCCACCAGATGGATCGCCTCCTGCAGGCTGTTTTCAGATTCCTGCGGCAGTGCGGATGCCGCCAGATCGGCAAGCTTGGCGTTGATTTCTGCGATCGTCTTCTGGATTTTTTCTTCTGAGCTGGGTTGGTTTGTCATATCATTCAGTTTTATATATAGTATGGTAATAATCGCATAGCTCTTGCAGTGGACATTCAGGACACATGGGCTTACGCGCCTGGCATATCTCCCTCCCCAGGCGGATCAGGTTCAGGTGATCTGGATAGTATGCCTCAGCAGGGAGAAGGCTTGCCAGGTGGGTGTGGGCCTGCTCGACGGACATCTTCTCGGGTCGCAGCCCAATCCTTCCTGAGACTCGGTAAATATGGGTGTCAACCGGGAAGGCTGGTTTTTCTAATGCGAACTGCAGTACGATGGCAGCGGTTTTTGGACCGACACCTTTGAACTTGAGCAGCCAGGCTTCTGCTTCATCCGCGGACAGGTCATATAAGAAATCGATGTTCAAGGCTCCTGTTTCGGCAGTTATCTGTCTGAAGATAGCCTGGATGCGCGGTCCTTTTTGGTTTGCCAGACCCGCCTGGCGGATGGCTTCGATGACGTCACCCTCATCGGCATCCCGCACTGCCTCCCAGGTTGGGAAGCGGGCGCGCAGGGAATCGAAGGCGCGATCCCGATTGGTATCGTTCGTGTTCTGGGACAGGATGGTGGATACCAGCTCGTCCAATGGTGGCAGCGGGTTTCGCCATGTGGGCTCGCCGTAAGTCTCGAGCAGGATCTGGTGGACTGCATGTGCCCGCGCGTGGAGTTCTTTCATCGGTTACTCAACTGTCACAGACTGGTTGCCGCCGGGCGAGAGATGGTTTCTCGCGATCTCAAGCTGGAAGCAGGGACGCCCGCTGCCCGCCAGCAGCTTGCGCCAGTTTAGTACCGGGAATCCAGGCCCAAAGTATGCCATGCTGCCTGCCAGGTCCGGATCCCAAAGGCCCAGTTGGCGGAGGATCTCCAGAGACACTGCCGGGCGGATCTGTCCCCGGGGGTTGCTGACTGATCCGGTATGGCTCTTCAAGTCGCCATCCGACACTTTGATCGCCACGCCCAACCCGGGCGATCCGGGAGAAATCGCGCCGGGCATGATGCCGATAATCTGGTAGCCTTCGGCGCCTCCTTTCGAGAGCAGGCTGCCTTTTGCATATCGCATCAGGTAGGTATCGAAGCTATCAGGACCGCCGACCATGTCTGGATGATCGATCATGGCTGCGGTTATCTTGCGGCACGCACCAGCCCGGTTATCGGTCAGCGGCGGGTCAGAACTGCCTGGGTCGCAGAGCCGGGCGAGGGCGAGCGCCGCGTTGTATAGGGGGACCGCGAAGTTGGGTGCGGAACAGCCATCGATGCCAATCCCAATCCGGTCGAGCGGCAGACCGCACATCTCGGAAAACGTTCTGGTGATGGTCTGTTGGACTGGATGCTCGGGGTTTATATAATCCTGAACGGGCTCCCCGCGCAGCCTGGCAAATGCGAGCATGCCGGTATGTTTGCCGGAACAGTTGTGGCGGTTTGCGGTGGGTGTTTCGCCTCTCTTGTCAAGTGCCTCCCGGGTGGGTTTATCGGCGATGGGATGCACCCCGCACAGCAGCTCGGATTCTGAAACGCCTGACTTGACTTGAATGCCCCCCAGTACAGCCATATGTTCGTCTGTACCGGCATGGGAGGCACAGATCAATGCGATCTCACGCTGTGTCAACTGGTAAGAGGTATCCCCACCGTTCTCGATGAAGGGCAGTGCTTGCAGGGGCTTGGCGGCAGAGCGCATGTAGGTGATGGTGTAGGGGTCGCCATAAGAGGCGATTAAATCCCCTGAAGCGCTCACGACCGCGATTGCCCCATAGTGCACCGACTCGACGACCTCTCCCCTGATCAATTCATAGATGGGTAGATAATGGTAGGTAGGCATAGATGATTACGTGCCAGAGCCGGAGTTTGGAGGGGCGGTTCAGCCCCTCCAAACGGTCAATCTTGTTTTTCTTCTATTTCACTGAGATCATACGTGTTCTGATGGTGGTACTGGCGGCTGTAGTACTGGTAGAGACCTGCCCGCAGGCGTAAGGCAAATTTTTCGTAATTTTCCTCTGGGAAGGATAAATCACCCAGCAATCTAGGGATCAGGTCTTCTGTCGTCTCAGGAATTGCGTTCTTAGCAGCCAAACGCTCCATTTGCCTGGCAATCTTCTTCAAATGCCTGACCTGGGCACGGATTTCTTCTCTTGTAATTGGTCCACCGCGCCCGCTGATAATCTCGAAACTCTTATACTCCTTAGTGAGCAGGTCAAGATTCTCGAGCCATTCGTTGATTTCAGCATTAGCCAGAAAAGGAGGCTGGTCCGGGACGACAGTGTCCCCGATATACATCACCTGCTCCTCTGGGATGATTACCCAAATCGAGCCTGGCGTTGGGCCGGGGTGGTGTTCAAGGATAATCTCCGGACCCCCCCAATGAAGGGTCATCTGGTGGGTGAAAGTGATATCCGGCGATACCCAGCGCGTGCCGACGACATCGTTATAGGTCTCCCACTCCGCACCGCTTTCGGCCGTTTGCCCTTTGAATACTATGGGTCTGTTCCGGTAGACCTGGGCGGTATTTTGGTGGGAGAGGATCGTGCTTTCCATTGATCGGGCCCCGAGTGTGCGGTCTAGATGCGAGTCGAGGGAGATCATCAGGCGATTTGTGCCGCCACGCAGGTTCATCAAGGCGGAGCGCCATGCCCGGGCATCTTCTGGCTTGAGCGGCGCGTCAACCAGGATCGTGCCGTGTGGAAATACCAGCGCGCCGAGTGTTACTCCCAGATATGCATCTTCGTAGTAAATGCCTTTATTAATCTGTTTCATCAGGTCAATTTAACTGTTATTACCCTTGGGATCAGCATTCGAATTCATTACAGGCAGTGTGAACTTGAAGCAAGAGCCTCCGTCTTCGGGGAGTTCGAGCCATATACTCCCGCCATGTTTTTCGACCGCCAGCCGGCAAAATGAAAGTCCCAGCCCGAGACCTTTGGGTCCTTCATCTGGATGCAAGCGAATGAATTTATCGAAGATACGTTCCTGATCCTCGGGAGGAATCCCCGGACCATCGTCCTGCACCCAGACCAAAATCTCCGCTTCCTGTTGTTCCGCTCCGATGGTAACCGAGCTCTCGGCAGGTGTGTATTTCACCGCGTTCTCTAATAAGTTTATCATCACACGGCGGATCATATCCATGTCTACCCAGACATCGGGCAAACTCTCTGCGACCTGGGTGCTCACGGTCTGGTCTTTGTTCTCTGCGGTTATCGAGACAATCTCGATCGCTTCGCTGATCATCTGGGCGGGTTGTACCCCGCTACGGTTCCCGATCGGCTGGTCGGATTCCAGCCGGCGGATATCCAGCAGGGAATTCGTCAGGCGCTGGATGCGCTCGGTGGACCGCATGGCAATATTCAGCAGCGATCTGAAGGTCTCGTCGGTATCCTCTCCCAGCAAGGTTTCCATGACATCCAGGCTGGAAACAACGTTTGCCAGAGGTGAGCGAAGGTCATGATAGATCATTGCCAGCAGATCATTGCGCATATCCTCCAGATTCTTCCGTTCCGTAATATCGCGCAATATCCACTGCAGGTGAGGAATGCTTTCAATGTTGACCTGGCGGGCATGAACCTGTACCGGCACGTGTTTACCGGACTGGGTGTAGATATTCGATTCGTACGAGACGGTGCTGCCTGTCGTCAGATTCGAGAAGCGGGGACCGACGATATCTTTGTCAACGATGCCCAGCTGGTTCATGCCCGTCGCCAACAGAGCATCGGTATCGACATCTGTCAGCAGAGCTGCCTGCCGGTTGGCTTCCACGATCCGTCCTTCCCAATCGGTGATCAAGATCGAATCAATGCTGTCTTCAAACAATTCACGGTAGCGCTGGTTCACGGCTTGTATGCGCTCGAATAGCTGTGCATGACGGATGGCAGAGCCAGCCAGGCTGCCAATACCGGTAAGTACCAGCAAGGCGTCTGCGTCGAAGCTGCCACCCTGGGGGTTGAGAGCTTCCAGCACACCAACCACCTGGCCGCGCGAGCGGATGGGGGCGCAGGCGATCGCTTTGGTCTCGAAGCCGATCAGTTGGTCGATCCCGGGGTAGAAACGCGGATCTTTGTCCGGTTCCATCACAATTGCACCGCGCCCTTCGCGCACCACCCAACCCGCGACCCCTTGCCCGATGGACAGGCGCAGACCGATGATCTCTGAACTCTTGGGACCGGTTGAGGCGCGAAATACCAGTTCCGAGCCGTTTGGATCGAGAAGTGCCAGAGAGACAGCGTCCACGCGCAGAGCTTGGCTGATCTGCTCCAGGATTCTTTGCAGCACGTCATCTAATTTGAGGGTCGCTGTGATGGTTGCCGCGCTTTCAGCCAGGGCTGTCATGACCCGCGCCTGGCGCTGGCTTTCAGCATATAGGCGTGCGTTCTGCACCGCGATACCCGCCTGGTCGGCGATTGCCTGCACCAAGGCGAGATGCTCTTCAGTGAACGTGTTGGGATTAAGGTGGACTAGAGTCATCACACCGATGGCTTGCTCGCGGGAGTCAATCGGGGCGCTGACGGCCGATTTCGGACCGGTGCGGGTCGTATCGTCGTCCGGGCGGTGCAACCAGCGTTCGTCTTTACTGGTATCCGGTACCAGGGCAGCCTGGTTGTTGCGCAGCACCCACCCAGCCAGGCCGCGCTCGAAGGTTGCCCGCAGCTGTTGTGTGGTTTGTTTGTGGACGCGCTCGCCAATTACCAGCGCCGACTCCACCGGCTGCCCGTACTCATCCAGCACGATGATGCTGCCGCTGCTGGCGCCTACGTTTTTCATCGACAGGAATAAGAACTCGGTTCAGAACGGTCTGCAGGTCGAGAGCCGAAGCCAGCTCCCGGCTGATGTTGTACATCAGCTCGAGCGAAGCGCGTGTTGTGTGATTTTCGCTTTTCTGTGGTGGGTCTGGCAGAAATTTACGAAGGATGGACATATTGCATTCTCTTCTTGGCGTAGAGTATAGCACATCTGCCAGACTGCGCCGGTTTTCAAATTGGCAAGTCTAGTCGTAATAGTCTGAACAGGCTGTGAGCGCTATGAGTAGGGCAGGTCCAGCATGAGCACCTCCGCTGCCAGGCGAGGGTTTACGTTCGTTTCCAGAAGGGTGATATGCTTCTGGAGTAATGCCACCATCTGTGAGGCGTACCCGGGTTCAACTCTCCCGGATAAGTTTTCGATATCTTCCAGACGGTCCAGGTTAGCAAGTGGGGCAGCACTGCCGGAGGTGCACAGGAGCACATCTCTCCACAGCGACTGCCAGATTTCCAGTGCCTGGCGCAGCCGTTCTCTATCTTTTGCCAGGTCTTCGACGTAGGCAAATCTTTCGACCCGGCTGAAGGATAGCAAGCTGTTGTGCTGGTCGAGGATGTCCTTACGCAGCTGCATCAGCTCGGTCTGCTGGTACAGATTGAGCGCGTAACCAACACGCCCGCTGGAGAGATGTGCCAGGAGACGGGCTTGCTCCTCCGGGACCTGCCACCGGGTTTGCAAACCTTGCTGGACTGTCTCCAGCTTGAGCGGGCGCAGGCGCATCAGCTCGCAGCGGGATACGATGGTCGGCAGCAGCCCTTCTCCGCTCTCAGCAGTCAGGAGCAGGACGACATGCTGGGGTGGTTCTTCCAGGGTCTTCAACAGGGCATTGGAGGCGCTGGGGTTGGCCTCCTCGAAGCGCAGCAGGATGGCAACCCGGTGGCTGGCCTGATAAGGAGCCAGTGACAGGCTGTGCTGGAGCTCCCGTACCTGGTCGACTTTCAGTACGCCGCCGATGCGCTCTGACTGCAGGACGGCGAGATCGGGGTGCTGCATGTTTTCAGTTTGCAGGCAGGTGCGGCAGGTACGGCAGGGCTCGCCTGGAGATATCGGCTGCGGGCAGTTCAGCGCCTGGGCAAAGCGCAGTGCCAGCGTGCGACGGCCTGTCCCTTGTGGCCCGGTGAATAGGTAGGCGTGCCGGTAGCTGTTGTTGGCGACATGGGCTTTGAGCGCCGCGACAGCCCACTCGTGTCCAAGCATATCCCAGTTCATGATGGAATTTTAGCAAAGAGGCTGCTTCTAGGCAACTGCCAATCTTTTTCAGCTGTATCGATTGCCTGGAAATACTGCAGCCGCCAGATCGGGGTTGATAATGGCCTTCAAGTTGACATGCATCTGGCGTAACGGTACAATCGCTGCAGATGGATTTCCTTCGAGACCTCAATGATCCCCAGCGGCAGGCAGTAATGGCCGGTCTGGGTCCGGTGCTGGTGATGGCCGGGCCAGGATCGGGCAAAACCAGGGTGCTTACTCACCGAATCGCGTACCTGATCGGTGCCATGGCCGTGCGCCCGTACCAGATCATGGCTGTAACCTTCACGAATAAAGCCGCCCGCGAGATGGAAAGCCGGGTGTCAGAACTTCTGGGGGAGAACACACATGGCCTGACTTTGGGCACTTTCCATGCCACCTGCGCGCGCATCCTTCGCCGCGAGGCAGGGGAACTGCCCTTCGAGTCTAACTTCGTCATCTTTGATTCCGATGACCAGATCAGCGTTGTGAAACAGGCTCTGGATGACTTGAACCTGGATGAGAAACGCTACCGCCCGCATGCCGTGCATGGCGCGATCTCCAATGCCAAGAACGAACTGCTCTTGCCGGATGACTTCCCGGTGCAGACCTACCGGGACGAGGTGGTGGCGAGGGTCTACCGCCGCTATCAGGAGCTGCTGTTAGTGAGCAATGCTTTGGATTTCGATGACCTGCTGCTGTGGACGGCATTTCTGCTGGAAAACACGCCTGCTGTACGAGAGAAATATGCGCGCCGCTATGAGCATGTGTTGGTGGACGAATTTCAGGATACAAATCTGGCCCAATATACCCTGCTCAAGCATATGGTCTCGCTGCACCGTAATTTTTTTGTGGTTGGGGATACCGACCAATCGATCTACGGCTGGCGCGGGGCGGATTATCGCAACCTGCTGCGGTTGGAAGAGGATTTTCCAGATACGCAGGTGATTGTGCTGGAGCAGAACTACCGCTCTACCCAGCTGATCCTGGATGCTGCTATGGCAGTGATCGACCGCCATCCACACCGGGTGCGCAAGCATTTATTTACCGATCGCGGCGCAGGTAACCGCCCGGTCCTGATGGAAACGTTCGACGATCGCCTGGAAGCCTCCTATGTGGTGGAAACGATTGCAGACCTGGTGGGGCGTGGGCAGGCACAGCCGGGAGATTTTGCAGTGATGTACCGCACCAATGCCCAATCCCGTCTGCTGGAGGAGGCATTCCTGCACGCCGGGCTGCCTTACAAGCTGGTCGGAGCGCAGCGTTTCTACGGACGGCGGGAGGTCAAGGATGTGATCGCCTATCTGCGCCTGGTGCGCAACCCGAACGATGATGTCAGTTTGACGCGTGTCATCAACACACCGGCGCGCGGGATTGGGAATAAAACCTTACTGGCTTTGCGCACGTACGCTCAGCAGAGGGGCAAATCTAGCGGTGAAGCGGTGCTGGAAATGGGTTCGAAAAACCCGCCCAAACTCACGGATCGTTTTCCGTCCCGTGCAGCCGCAGTCCTGACCGCTTTTGGTTCCCGCCTGGGGCGCTGGCGGGAGGATGTTGATCAGCTGCCTCCGCTGCTTCTGATGGACCTAATCCTGGAAGATGTTGAATACCAGTCTTATCTGGATGACGGCAGCGAGGAGGGGCGTGAGCGCTGGGAGAACGTCCTCGAGCTGCGCAGGTTGGCATCAGATTACCAGGAACAGGGGCTGGATGCTTTCCTCGAGCGGGTAGCCCTGGTTTCAGATCAAGATACCATCGATGCCAGCGCCAACGTGCCCACTCTGCTCACCCTGCACGCTGCCAAAGGATTGGAATTTGGGAGTGTCTTTCTCGTCGGGCTGGTCGATGGTGTGCTGCCGCACAGCCGCTCATTCGAAGACCCCGAAGAAATGCAGGAAGAACGGCGCTTATTCTACGTCGGGATTACGCGTGCCAAAGACCGCCTGTACCTGGTATACCCACAAAGCCGCAGCTCCTATGGGTTTGCCGAACCGGTCGTGCCTTCCCAATTCCTGGACGATATCCCGGCTGAGCTTCTGGATGATGTGCAGATCAGCCGTCTGGGGCGCAGGACAACCGTCGTAGACACTTCCGCGGAGCGCTGGCAGATACCAGCAGACCAACCCGCGCCGCTGATCGAACGCCGTTACCACCCCGGGATGCGCGTCTTCCACCCGGTCTGGGAGGAAGGTATGGTGCTCAACAGCCGCATCCAGGATGATGATGAGATCGTAGACATTTTCTTCGAAGAAATCGGTCTGAAACGTGTGGCAGCCTCGCTTGCCAGGCTGGAGATCAGGAATTGAGCATTTTTCGCCAACCGCCTCACGAATTTGATCCAAGTAGAACTCTCACAGATCGGTTTTTAGCTGTATAATTTTTGTAGATATGCCTATCTTTAATGCGAACTCGATCGAGTTTATCAGCCGCAGCCCGGAACAAACCAGGCGTGTGGGGATGCGCCTGGGTGGGTTGTTGCGCGCCGGTGACACGATCTGCCTGGCCGGAGAGCTGGGATCGGGCAAGACAACCTTCGTCCAAGGGATAGCCGCCGGGTGGGGCTCGCTGGATTCTGTGTCCAGCCCGTCATTTGTCCTGGTAAATGTTTATCGCGGCCCATATCAGCAGACTCTGTACCATCTAGATGCTTATCGCCTCGGTGGACCAATGGATGCCGTCGAGCTCGATCTTGAAATGCTGCTGGACACAAGCCCGTTGGTGATCGAGTGGGCAGACCGCATCCGCCCGGCTTTGCCTGAGGAGCATTTGTGGGTGAGCCTGCGCTGGATCGATGATGTGCAGCGTGACATGCTGTTCTCAGCAGTCGGGAGACGCTACTTAGAGCTGCTGTCCGATATCCGCCGGCAGGTGTACGGGGTGCGCTGATGCTGCTTGCTCTGGATACATCCACACGCATGGTCGGTATCGCACTGTATGACGGCGCTCAGGTTCTCTGCGAGACCTTGTGGACCAGCCAGAACTATCACACTGTTGAGTTGGCTCCAGCAGTTGCCGACATGCTCGAAAAGTGTGATGTTCAGGCCGAGCAGCTGAGCAGTGTGGCCGTCGCTCTTGGTCCGGGCTCGTTTACCGGGCTGCGCATCGGTCTCTCCCTGGCGAAGGGGCTGGTGTATGTACATCATATCCCCATCATCGGTGTCCCCACGCTCGATATCCTGGCTGTCGCTCAGCCGCCGCGCGATGAGCCTATGGCAGCTATGCTGCGCGCCGGGCGCGGGCGTCTGGCTGTGGGCACTTACAAATGGGAGAAGAAAAGCTGGAAACCGTTGGCTCCACCCCAGGTGATGACCGCCGCGCAGCTTAGCCAGCAAATTCACTCCCCAACCCTGATTTGTGGGGAGCTCACCGAGGATGAGCAGCGCTTGCTGAGGCGCAAACGCAAGAACGTGATCCTGGCATCTCCTGCGCATTCTATCAGGAGACCGTCATTCCTGGCAGAGATCGCCTGGCGCCGCCTGCGGAACGGTGCAATAGACGATCCTGCTTCTCTCAGTCCGATCTATCTGCACCACAACGACCCAATCCCTGAGCCATGAATTCTCGCAGCTCGATCCGTGCCGCCTTGCCAGAGGAGCTTTTTGCCATGCTGCATATCCGCCCCATGCAGGATGCTGATTTAGCGCAGGTGATCGAGATCGACCGCCTGTCGTTCACCCTTCCCTGGCCTGAGAGCGCATATCGCTACGAATTGTTGGAAAACCCCAGCTCATTCCTGATGGTGGCGGAGGTCGAGCTGCACGATGGGAGCCGCTTGATCGTCGCTATTGTTGTGGTGTGGATGATCCTGGATGAGGCCCATATAGCCACCCTCGCAGTCCACCCGGATTATCGAGAGCAGGGTATTGCCGCACAGTTGATGGTCAGTGTAATGCGAGAGGCAATCCGCCTTAGGGCGCATCTCGCCACGCTGGAAGTGAGAGAACAGAATACTGCCGCCCAAAGACTGTACCAGAAATTTGGTTTTAAGATTGTAGGTCGTCGCCTACGTTATTATCAAGACAACCAGGAGGATGCCTTGATAATGACCTTGGATGGGTTGGATCAGACGTACCTGGATTGGCTGAACCGGGCTGGGGTTGGCGGATTTTGATCCGCTCTCAGCCGCTGGAAGAATAGAAGGAGGTAGAGTATGGATGCTGCGCACGAATTGGAAGTGATCGCCAAGCAGGTCTCAGGCTGCACCAATTGCGGTCTGCACTATTCGCGAAAGAACGCTGTCCCGGGCGAGGGTCCGTATAATGCAGAGATCATGTTCATAGGCGAGGGACCGGGCTTTCACGAAAACGAGCAGGGGAGACCGTTTGTCGGGGCGGCTGGAAAAGTGCTGGACGATTTGCTTGCCAAGATCGGGATGCAGCGCAGTGATGTATTCATCGGGAATGTAGTCAAGTGCAGACCACCTGGCAACCGTGATCCCCAGGCAGATGAGATCTCTGCCTGTAGCCAATACCTGGAGCGCCAGATCCAAGCCATTGACCCTAAGGTAATCGTTACGCTGGGGCGTTATTCATTAATGTACTTTATGCCTAATGCGAAGATCGGCGATGTGCACGGGAAAGCCATGCAGGTCAGGGGCAGGTTGGTGGTGGCGATGTACCACCCCGCCGCCGGACTGCACCAGCGTTCGCTAATGTCGACCATTGAAGATGACTTCAAGAAGATACCGGAATTAATCGCCAGGGCTGATAAGACTGCCAGCGGTCCCGAGCAGCCTCCGGCTGAAAAGGATAGCCCCAAGCAGCTCAACCTGTTCTGATCTTTCGCAGTGAGCACGCGGCTGACCTGTTCTCCATCTGTATGAACAAAGTTCGGAATTACTACGCAAAATTGCCCGCCAGCATCCGCATTCGGGCAAGATCGCTGGTGCCTGGGGAGATTAGACGCTGGTATGCTCATCGAAATACAGATGTATATATCATTTCATATCCTAAGTGTGGGCGGACATGGCTGCGGCTGATGACCGGTCGAGCCATCAGCCAGTATTTCCATCTGCCCCAGGATGAGGATATCTTGTTCTTGCGTTGGAGCGCCAAACCGGACCCACAGCTGCCGATGATCACTGTGGTACACGAAGACCGCCCAATGCTCAAAAAGCCGCAGGAGCTGGAGAGGTCGAAAGGTAAATTCCGCCACAAGCGTGTGATCTTCCTGGCTCGGGACCCGCGCGATGTGATCGTCTCCAGCTATTTTGAGATGAGGAAGAGGGGCGATATATTTGGGGAAAACCCTTACGAGGCACGCAAGGCTGTTTACAGCGGAGAGCTGTCCGATTTCATCGACCGCCGGCAGGGGGGATTCGATACCATCCTGACTTATTACAATATCTGGGCGGAAAACCGGCATATCCCCCAGGAGTTCTTGTTGGTGCGTTATGAGGATATGAAGCAAGACCCGCATACCGAGCTGCGGCAGGTGCTCGACCTTCTGAGATTAACGATGATCGATGATGGCGGCATTGGTGACACGATTAATGAAGCTGTCGAATTTGCTGCCTTCGAGAACATGCGCAAGATGGAGCTGAAGGGAAGTTTTCGGGATGGTATACTCAACCCGGCTGTGAAATCGGACCAGGAGTTGTATAAAACAAGAAGAGGGCAGGTCGGGGGATATCGAGAATACCTGACCGATGATGAAATCCAACGCCTGAATAAGAAAATGATGGACGATCTTTCCAAGTATTACGGATACAGCGGGTGATAAATCCGCCAGTAGAAGGCATCGAATGAAATATCAATCTGTAAAATCACAACTTATCGAAAAGCTCAATGAGCGTACGGCTGCAGTGGCGGTCTTAGGTCTTGGCTATGTTGGTCTGCCGCTGGCTGTCGTTTTTGCCGAGGCAGGATTTCGCGTTATTGGGATCGAGCCGGACACGGTCAAAGTCGATACGATATCCCGTGGAAAGAGCCATATCCCGGATGTGTCGGATGAGCAGGTGGAACGCCTGGTTGCCTCGGGGAAGCTGACCGCTACCAGCGATTTTTCAGCGCTGAAGGATGTAGATGCAGTCAGTATATGCGTGCCTACACCCCTGCGGAAGACCGGTGATCCGGACCTATCCTATATTCTGAGCGCAGCCGAAGAACTGGCGAAATATATCCATCCCAATATGGTGGTCGTGCTCGAGTTCAACCACTTATCCCGGTACCACGCGAGAGATCTTGCTTCCCACCCTGGAGGAAAACCACGAGCTGACAGTCGGGGAAAATTTCTTCCTGGCTTTCTCCCCGGAGCGCGTTGATCCCGGTCGCGAGGACTGGACGACGCTGAATACACCCAAAGTGATCGGCGGTATCACGCTTGACTGCACGGATGTAGCGACCGAATGGTATTCTCAAGCACTGCAGCAGGTGGTGCCGGTATCCTCTGCCGAAGTGGCGGAGATGGCAAAGCTGCTGGAGAACACCTTCCGTATGATCAATATTGGTCTGGTCAACGAGATGGCGTTAATGTGCGACCGGCTGGGTGTGGATGTGTGGGAGGTGATCGACGCCGCGGCGACCAAACCCTTTGGGTTCATGAAATTTACTCCCGGTCCGGGTCTGGGTGGGCACTGCATCCCGATTGACCCGCTCTACCTGTCCTGGAAGCTGCGCGCACTGAATTATACGGCTCGCTTTATCGAGCTGGCCTCAGAGATCAATACCGGCATGCCGCGTTATGTGGTGGGCAAGATCCAGGACGTATTGAACGATAACAGCCTGCCGATCAAAGGCAGCCAGATCATGATCCTGGGAGTGGCTTATAAGCCGGATGTCGACGATCTGCGTGAATCGCCGGCTTTGGATGTGATCGGTCTGCTCAAACAGAAGGGCGCCAGTGTGTCTTACCATGACCCCTACATTCCCTATCTGGATCATGAAGGGTGGCGGCTCGAGAGCGTACCAGATGTCTTATCCGCCGCCAGGGATTCGGATTGTGTGGTAATTGTTACCAACCACAGCAGTTATGATTACCTGGCTATACTGGACGCTGCAAGTCTGATCGTCGACACTCGAAACGCACTCGGCAGTGCCGGTCGGTTGGATTCAAAGGTCGTCCGCCTCTAATGATGAAATTGGTTCTGCCTGTATTCGAAACATCTTTTCCCGGCAGAGTTAGGAGAGATCGATGGCGCGCTACCTTCTGACCGGAGCAGCTGGGTTTATTGCCTCCAGGGTTGCGGAGCTGCTGGTCGAGCAAGGGCATACCGTGGTCGGCGTCGATAACATGAACGACGCCTACGACGTGCGCATGAAAGAGTACCGCTTGCAGCGCCTGCAATCGCTGCCCAACTTCAGCTTTCATCGTCTGGATATCAGCGACCGTTCCAGGTTTGACTCACTGGAAGACGGCGGAGCGCCTTACTCTGCCGTGATCAATCTGGCTGCCAGAGCCGGGGTGCGCCAATCGGTGGAGAACCCCTGGGTTTATCTGGACACCAATATCACCGGAACCCTCAACCTGTTGGAGTTCTGTAAGCGGAATGCTGTTCCTAAATTCATTCTGGCCTCCACATCGAGCGTCTATGGCTCAGATGCGCCCTTACCAACGCCGGAAGAATCGTCAAGCGATTATCCGCTGCAGGCATACGCTGCCAGCAAGAAGGGCGCAGAAGCGCTGTGCCATGTCTATCATTACCTGAATGGTCTGGACGTGACCGTGTTCCGCTATTTCACCGTTTATGGTCCCGCGGGGCGACCAGATATGTCGATGTTCCGCTTTACCCGCTGGATCAGCGAGGGACAGTCGCTGCGTTTGAACGGGGATGGCGAGCAGATGCGCGGTTTTACCTATGTGGATGATATCGCCCGCGGGACAATCGATGGTTTGAGATCATTGGGGTATGAGATCATCAACCTCGGCGGGCATGAGATGGTCAAGATCAATCAGGTCATTGAAATGTTAGAGGAGCTGATCGGTCGAAAAGCGCGTGTGGTGAACCAACCGGCGCACCCGGCTGATATGTTGGCTAATTGGGCGGACGTCCAGAAAGCCGGGCGGCTGCTGGGCTGGGAGCCGCGCGTATCTTTGCTGGAAGGGATGACCAGACTGGTAGCCTGGTACAATGAAGAACGCAGCTGGGCCAGCCAGATCGATACCGGCTGATCGATTGGCCGCTCAAGCTGGTCGGCAAGCATCCCTGTTCCTTCTTGTAACACCATGATCCAATCCATATACTCCCGGGCGCGCAGGCTGTTTCATCGCCTGTTCCAAAATGAATTGACCCGCAGGGTGGTTAAGAATTCCGGGTATCTATTCAGCGCGACCGGTCTGTCAGCAGCCCTCAGCATGCTGCAGGGCATCCTGATCGCGCGCCTGTTGGGCGTCGAGAACTACGGTATATTGGGTGCGATCATCATGTTTACCAGCCTGATCAATAAGCTGGTCTCGTTCCGCATGGGAGAGTTGGTGATCAAATATGTTGCCCAGTACAGCGAGACCGGCGACCAGAAACGGGCAGCGACGGTATTCAAGAGCGCCTTACTGGTAGAGATGGCGGCCTCCGTCCTGGCGTTTGGTCTGCTCTGTTTGCTTGCACCGCTGGCAGCCCGTTATCTCGCCAAAGACCCCAGCACCACAGGCTGGTTCATACTGTACGGCATGATAGTGCTGGCAAACCTGGTCTCCGAGAGCTCGATGGGATTGCTGCAGATATTCGACCGCTTCCGTAATGTGGCCGCTCTCTCGCTCGTGCAGAGCGCCGTCACGCTCGGCCTGGTCGCGATTGTGTTCATCGCAGATGGAGGTATGCTCGGGGTGCTGCTCTGCTACCTGATCGGCAAGGCAGTGGGGGCATTGACCCTTAGCTCGGTGGCGCTACTGGAAGCCAACCGGCAATGGGGGAGAGGCTGGTGGCGGGCGCGGATTTCAACCCTCAGACCGGAATGGCGTGAGCTGGGGCATTTCGCGGTGAGCACCAATATCAGCGCCTCGCTGAGCCTGATCAATAAGGATAGTGAGCTGCTGTGGGTGTCGTTCTTCCGCGGTCCGGTCGAGACGGGTTATTACAAGCTGGCGATGTCCCTGGCGAATATCATCCAGCTGCCGGTCAGCCCGCTACCCCAGGCAACCTATCCCGAGCTGACCCGCCAGGCGGCGCGCGGGAACTGGCGGGACCTGCGCGCTGTGCTGAGGCAGGGTACCATCCTGGCAGCCAGTTATACCCTACCTGCGATGCTGATTTTAGGAGTTTTTGGGCGCCCGTTGATCTCCTTTCTCTATACACCGGAGTACCTGCCGGCATATCCGGCGCTGGTGATCCTGCTGGTGGGCTTTTTATTTGCAAATATATTCTACTGGCGCAGGAACGCCCTCCTGGCCCTCGGGCGCCCGGATTTCCCCGCCAAATTGAACGTGATCTTGGCGGCCGCGAAGGTGCTCGGCATCTTGCTGTTCGTGCCGCGATACGGCTATCTGGCGAGTGCGGCGCTGCTCTCGGCATTTTATATTGCTGCCTCTCTGGTATCCTTTGCCAAGGTCAGGCTGCTCCTGGAGGAGCGCTTATCCGTTACGGAGCCGGCGTAGCGATGCGAGTTGCGGTAGTTGCTCCCAGCGAGATCCCGGCCCGGCGCGCCAACACCATGCAGGTGATGAAAATGTGCCAGGCGATTGCAGCACTGGGTCACGAAGTACGCCTGGCTGTACCCGCCTCGGGTGCTGCCAGACCGGTCGATGAAGCCGGATGGAGCGAGCTGGCGCTTCACTATGGGCTGCAGCTGGAGTTTCCGGTGGAGATGCTGAGAGCTACCCCAAATCTCAGGCGCTATGATTTTGGCATCAGAGCGGTTGGCTGGGTGCGCAGCTGGAACGCTGATCTGCTCTACACCCGTTTGCCGCAGGCGGCTGCTATCGGCAGCCTGTTGGGGATGCCAACGATCTACGAGGTTCACGACCTGCCCCAGGGATTTATGGGACCGCTCCTTTTCTGGGCATTTCTACGCGGTCGTGGAAGCCGGCGCATGGTAGCCATAACCCACAGCCTGCTCTACGACCTGGCAGACAGGCTCAGCGCACCGGTAGAGGAGCCGTTCAGCCTGGTAGCCCCGGATGGGGTGGACTTATCCCGTTATGCCGATCTGCCGGGGAGAGATCAGGCGCGCCGCTCGATTGAGACTGAGCTGGGGATGAGCCTGGGCGACACGGTAGTGGCGGGTTATACCGGGCACCTCTATCCAGGCCGCGGCGTGGAACTGATGCTCGCAGCTGCTGCCAGCCTGCCAGAGGTGGTCTTCCTGCTGGTTGGAGGCGAGCCGCAGGATGTTCGGCGCCTTCGCGCACAAGTACAGCGAGAAGGTCTGCGCAATGTCATCCTGACCGGTTTTATTCCCAATGCAGAACTGCCGGTTTACCAGGCTGCCTGCGATATGCTGCTGATGCCTTACCAGCGGCAGGTGGCGGCCTCCTCCGGCGGGGATATTGCCCGCTATCTGAGCCCGATGAAGCTGTTCGAGTATATGGCGAGCGCCAGACCGATCATCTCCAGCGACCTGCCGGTGCTGAAAGAGGTGCTGGAGCCTGAATTCGCAATTTTCATGCCGCCGGACGATGCTGGGTCCTGGGTGGCGGCAATCCAGAGCCTGAGTGAAGACCCACAGCGGCGAGCGGAGTTAGGCAGCGCGGCGAGTATGAACGCCAACCGCTACAGCTGGGATTCGCGAGCGCAGCGAATCCTGGAGGGGACCTCATTGTGAGCACGAATCAGCCTGTGCGGAGAGCGGTCTGGTGGGCAGCCTGCCTGGCTGTCTTGACCGGTCTATCGTTTGCCCTGGCCTGGGTTTCCAATAGCTACTCTAGCGTCGCTGGCTGGCTCGCCTTCCTGGTTGTCCTGGCAGCAGGAGCCGGGATGCTGTGGCTTGGCTGGTGGCTGGTTCGAAAAGAGAGTCCTCCCGGCTGGTTGGGTGGTTTGATGGTCGCAGCCGCCTTGCTGCGCCTGGGGGTTGGGGTCCTCTGGTACAGCGGGCTGCCTGTATGGGGATATGGGTCGCCGGCAGAACAGGGCGGCTACGTGATGTCGGACGCCTACGACCGGGATCGAAGCGCCTGGGACCTGTCCCAATCCGAGAAATCGTTGCTGAAAGCCTTCCAGGGCGGCTACCGCCGTTACGACCAGTATGGCGGATTGCTGTTCATGAGTGCGGCTGTGTACCGCTTCCTGCCAGGGGAGACTCATCCCCCGCTGCTGATCGTCGCCCTGACCTCTGCGTTTTCATCTCTGGCGATCCTGTTCACCTGGGCATTCTCCAGGCGCGCCTGGAATGCTGAGGCGGGTGCCATCGCCGCCTGGCTGTTGGTCTTGTATCCCGAAGCGGTGCTGATCGGCAGCTCACAGATGCGGGAGGCCTTCACCATCACCTTGGCAGCAGCTGCATTCTATGGTCTGCTGCTGTACCTGCAAGAGCACATGTGGAGCGGGCTGGTGTGGGTCCTCACCGCGCTGCTGCTGTGCCTGCCTTTCTCTCCACCTTTCGCAGGGCTTTTGCTGCTGATGCTCGTGCTCCTGGCGATCATCGCAGCGCCAGATGTCATCCTGGGACAGCTAAGGGGGCAGCCCAGGATGTGGGTAGTATTGGCGCTGCTGGCAGTCCTGGTCATCGCCGGGCTGTGGTTCACCTGGGGCAGCTTCGCACCGCAGGGCGTCTCGAACCCGGTCGAGCTGGTGAGCTGGTGGGTGAAGAAGTCCGCCGATTGGCAGGCCTATCTCAGCGAGCGCGCCTCAGGCTGGGTGCAGAAGATCTTCGACAGTACGCCGGAGTGGACCCACGCTCCTTTGCTGCTGGTTTACGGGATCGTCCAGCCGTTCCTGCCGGCCGCGCTGAGCGATGCCACCGGGGCAGTTGTCTGGCGGGCGATTGCCGTGTGGCGGGCAGTTGGCTGGACTCTGCTGTTGGTTTTCCTGATCTATGCACCGCTGCGCGCCCTGCGGCGGGTGGATGGCCGCGGCGAGGATGGCACCGAGAATATCCGCCTGGTCCTGGGGATAAGCCTGGTGATATGGTTGGGTATCCTGATCGCCTCGTACCGTGGGGGTGGAGACCAGTGGGATAACCCGCGCTACCGGGAAGCCTTCGCCGGTCTGCAGGTAGCCCTGGCAGCCTGGGCGCTGGCCGCACAGAAGGTGCGGCATGACCCTTGGCTGCGGCGGGCGATGGTCAGTACGCTCTTGATCCTGGCCTGGTTCCTGCCCTGGTATCTGCGCCGGTATGTTTACCTGCCCTGGGAGGTGGTTGACCTGTTCAAGACCCTGGGTCTGGGGATCGCCACCGCCGTGCTGTATTGGATCTGGGACTGGGCGAGGGGATAATTACCGCTCAGGGGCTGCTCTTATTCCCACTCGATGGTGCCGGGCGGCTTGCTGGTGATATCGTAAACCACCCGGTTGACGCCGGGCACTTCGTTGACGATGCGGTTGGCAATACGCGCCAGCAGATCGTGCGGCAGGCGCGCCCAATCGGCGGTCATGAAGTCTTCGGTGGTCACGGCGCGTAAAGCTACCGCTTCCTGGTAGGTGCGCTGATCGCCCATCACGCCCACCGAGCGTACAGGCAGCAGCACGGCAAAGGCCTGTGCCGTACCGCGCGAGCCGTTGATCCACGTGCCCCATGCGCAGTAGCCCGGCGGAGGCCAGCTCAGCAGTTAGGATGGCATCCGCGGCCCGCAGCCTGTCCAGCCGCTCTGCGGTCACATCGCCCAGGCAGCGCACGGCCAGTCCCGGACCGGGGAAGGGCTGGCGCCACACCAGGCTGGTGGGTAAGCCCAGCGCCTCACCCACCGCACGCACCTCATCTTTGAACAGATAGCGCAGCGGCTCGACCAGCTCGAACTGCATCTCTTCCGGCAGCCCGCCCACGTTGTGGTGGGTTTTGATGCGCTGCGCCTTCGCCCGGTCAGGCGCGCTCGGATTCGACCACGTCCGGGTAGATCGTGCCCTGCACCAGGAAGTGCGGCTTGCCGAACTGCCTGGCTTGCTGCTCGAACATGCGGATGAACAGCTCGCCGATGATGCGGCGCTTGCTTTCGGGGTCGGTCACTCCGCGCAGGGCGGACATGAAGGCCTCGACAGCATCCACCACCATCAGCTCCACCCCCAGGTTTTCGTGCAGGGCGCTTCGTACCTGGGCTACTTCACCCTGGCGCAGCAGCCCGGTGTCCACGAAGACGGCGACCAGCTGCTCGCCCACCGCTCGCTGCACCATGGCGGTGGCCACGCTTGAGTCCACGCCTCCGCTGACTGCCGCCATGACGATATCTTTTCCAACCTGTCCCCGCACACGATCCACGCTCTCGGCGATGATCGAATCTGGCGTCCAGCCGGGATTGGCATGGCAGATTTCTACAACAAATCGACGCAGGATCTCCGACCCGCCGGGTGTGTGATGTACTTCGGGGTGGAACTGCAAACCGTAGTATCTGCGCTGCAGGTCACCGATGGCGGCGATGGGTGAATTATCACTGCGCGCCAGGAGGATGAAACCGGGTGGTATGGCCTCGATGCGGTCGCCGTGCGACATCCATACCGGCTGGCTGCCCTGTGGAAGCAGTGGGTTGTGGGGCAGTGTCTCCAGCTGGGCTGGACCGTACTCGCGCTCAGCGGAAGGCGCGACCTTACCCCCCAGTGCCTGGGTGATCGCCTGCATTCCGTAGCAGATGCCCAACAGCGGCAGACCGCTGTCGAGTACGTAAGACGGGATGTGCGGGGCACCGGGTTCGTATACCGACGCCGGTCCGCCGGAGAGGATGAAGCCCTTCGGGCTCAGCGCCTTTACCTGGTCGGCAGGTGCGTCCCAGGGGAAGAGCTCGCTGTATACCTGCGCCTCTCGCACCCGGCGGGCGATGAGCTGTGCATACTGCGAGCCGAAATCGAGGATGGCGATCGAATCGGTCATCACCTAATCTTTGGAGAACAAAATCTCGTCGCCCTGCATGGATTGGATGCGCGCCAGGGCTTCGATTTGAACGCCGAGATGCTCCAGGGCTGCCCGCCCGCCTTCGAAGTTCTTCTCGATCAATGCACCGATGCCCACGATCTTCGCCCCAGCGGTCTGCGCCAGGCGCACCAGACCCAGGATGGTCGCCCCAGATGCCAGGAAATCGTCGATGATCAGCACCCGCTCGCCGCCTGCCAGGTATTCGGGAGAGATGATCAGCTCGACGGTACGACCTTTGGTGTGCGAAGGGGTCAGGGTCAGGAATACCTGGTCGGGCATGGTGATGGGCTTGTGTTTGCGGGCGTAGACCACCGGAAGGCCCAGGTGCAGCCCGGTGGTGACTGCCGGCGCAATCCCGGATATCTCCGCTGTCAGCACCTTCGTAGCGCCCACTCCCCGGAAGCGGCGGGCCAATTCCTGCCCGCACACATCCATCAATACCGCGTCGACCTGGTGGTTGACAAAGCCGTCAACTTTCAAGATCCCATTGCCAAGATTCTTCCCCTCCGATAAGATGCGATCTTTGAGTGCTTGCATTTGGACCTCCTAATCGATATATTGGTTGGGCTCTCAGCCCCCCATTGCAGTAACGGCGCTGCCAGTGATTCTACATCCCCTTTTACGAATCAACCAGGGAGATATGTTAGAATCGGCGGGTGATATTGGTACTGGCTTCCAACTCGCCGCGCCGCAGGCAGCTTCTATCCCTCGGTGGATGGACGTTTTCTGTGCTGCCGGTTGATGTGGATGAGCGTCCCAGGCTGGGTGAGAGCGGAGCGAAATATGTGCTTCGCCTGGCGGAGAGCAAAGCGCTCGCCAGCGCTGCGCTCATTGCCGGGGATGCGGTGGTGATCGCTGCGGATACCTGCGTTGTTGATGGGGATGACCTGCTGGGAAAACCGGTCGACGGACCTGAAGCGGAGGCGATGCTCAGGCGATTGCGGGGCAAAGTGCACCGGGTGTACAGCGCCCTGGCTGTGATGCGAATGCCGGATGGTGCTTCGGTCACAGATCTGTGTGTCACAGACGTTCCGATGCGGAATTACTCAGACCGGGAGATGATGGAGTATATTGCCTCAGGCGACCCGCTGGATAAAGCCGGAGCATATGCGATCCAGCACGCTGGCTTCCACCCGGTGGAAGCGATGCAGGGCTGTTTCGCCAATGTGATGGGGCTGCCGCTTTGCCATCTCCAGCGGACTTTGCGTCGATTGGGTATCTCACCTGAGGTGGATTTACCGACTGCATGCCAATCGGAGCTGGATTACCGCTGTCCGGTATTCCATCAGGTTTTAGATCGTGCGCAATAAATTGTTTCGGAAAATTCACATCCCGGTCCTCGGCCTCACCCTGGCCGGTCTAGCCCTGTTCAGCTTAGCAGGCTGCAGCCTGGCAGCGACAGCTATACACACTTCCACTCCCCCGCCCAGCCCGACTGTGGGTTCGATTTCAATAAATACCACCGGCGTGCCGGATGCTAAGATCGCTGCACGGGCTTACCTGGACGCCTGGAGCTCGGATGATTACGGCACGATGTATGCTATGCTGACCTCCATCAGCCGCGACGCGGTCAGCGCTGATGATTTCGAGAAATTCTACCGTGCGGCTGCAACGGAGGCTGCTTTCAGCCGCATCGAGAGTGAGATTTTATCTGCCCTGGTTATGAGCCCCTCCAGCGCCCAGGTCAACTACCGCACAGTCCTGGATAGTGAGCTGGTGGGAGAGTTGTCCAGGGAGATGGTCATGAATTTAAGCCTGGAAAACGGGCAATGGCGTGTCCAGTGGGACCAGGCCTTGCTGATGCCTGAGCTGGCAAATGGGAATTACCTGAGCATGGAGCGCTCCGTCCCCTCACGGGCGAACATCTACGACCGGGAGGGGCATGCCCTGGTCGCACAGACTGATGCGACGGCAGTCGGGCTGCGCCCGGCGCTGACCGATCCCGAGCAGAGTGAATCCCTGTTCAGCGTGATTCAGAGTCTGACCGGGCTGCGCCCCGAGGAGATCGAGGCGCTTTACTGGAGCATTCCGGAAGGTGCTGACTGGTATGTCCCGTTGGGAGAGGTGCCGGCGGGCGAGGTTCAGGAGGACATTGGAGATCTCTCAGGGCTGGCAGGATTGATGCTCACACCGTATAGAGCCCGTTATTATTTCGATGGCGGCATCGCGCCTCACCTGATCGGGTATGTCAGCCAGATACAGCAAGGCCAGGAAGAAGAGTACCTGCGTAAAGGCTACCGCATCGATGAGCGCGTCGGGCAGGCCGGGTTGGAAAAATGGGGCGAGGATTACCTCTCTGGAACGCGCGGCGGCGCGCTGCGGGTCATCAATCCTCAGGGAGAGGTGGTTACCAAATTGGCTGAGACCTCGCCTCTGGCATCCCAGTCGATCTATACCACACTGGATAAAGATTTCCAGCTGGCAGCCCAGAAATCGATGGAGGGGTTCCGTGGAGCAGCGGTAGTGCTTGAGAGGGATACCGGGCGTGTCCTGGCAATGGTCTCCGCGCCGGATTTCGACCCGAACGCTTTCGAGCCGTTGAATTTCAATTACCAGACTTTGCTCAACGAGTTATTCGCCAGCCAGGAAAACCCGCTGCTAAACCGGGCGACACAAGGCGTTTACCCGCTCGGGTCTGTGTTCAAGATCATCACAATGGCAGCCGCCCTGGAGAGCGAGCGCTACACCCCCGAATCTACTTACCAGTGCGGCTATCACTTCGATGAGCTGGATGGGGTCAGGCTGAATGATTGGACATACGAGCATTATCTCAACGATGGCAGGACCATCCCTAGCGGTCTCCTTACCCTGCCGGAGGGGCTGATCCGCTCCTGCGACCCCTGGTTCTGGCATATCGGGCTGGATCTGTTCAACCGGGATATGACCACGGCAGTCTCGGACATGGCGCGAGGGTTTGGACTCGGCAGTCTGACCGGGATCGAGGGCGTGGAGGAGCTGGAAGGCAGTATCCCCGACCCAGCCAGCCAGGTAGATGCCACCAACATGGCAATCGGGCAGGGAGATATCCTGGTGACCCCGCTGCAGGTGGCGTCATTCATTGCCGCCGTCGGCAACGGTGGCACACTCCACCGACCGCAGCTCATCGAGCGTGTTGTTTCACCGGAGGGGCAAGAGTTGAATATCTTCAAGCCTGATCGTATGGGTAAGCTGCCGGTCATCCCAGACAACCTGGCAGTGATACAGGAGGCTCTACGCGGTGTGGTTGCCAGCACCGACCCTTACGGCACAGCCTGGCACCGCTTCACCGGTCTGGATATCCCGGTACATGGCAAGACCGGTACTGCTGAATCGGGCTCCGGTCAACCCCACGCCTGGTTCGCGGGCTACACGGATGCCGGTCGACCAGACCAGCCGGATATTGCGATCGTTGTGGTCGCGGAAAATATCGGTGAGGGCTCAGATTATGCTGCACCGATATTCCGCCGCATGGTTGAGCTGTATTTCTACGGTCAGCCGGCGAAGCTGTATCCTTGGGAGTCGACATTCTACGTGACGGTAACTCCCGAGCCAGAGGCGACCCCGGAGCCGTAAGCGAAGCTTGAATCACTCTCGACATTCAATAGCAGGTTGAAGGACCTGACCCAGTGCAGATATGAAAACACTTCCTGGCCTGATCATCCGCTCCCAATCTGGATTTTATACCGTCCGGACGGATGATGGAGACCTGGTATCACGCCTGCGCGGTCGATTGAAAAAAGGACCGCGCCTGGGCGACGTTGCCGCGCTCGGAGACCGGGTGCAGGTCACCCCGCTGGGAAAGGAAAAGGGGATGATCGAAGCCATCGAGCCGCGCCAGAGAATGCTCTCGCGCATGGCTCCCACCCCCAGCGGGGAATACCAGCAGATCATCATTGCCAACCCCGATCAGGCAGTGTTCATATTTTCCTGCCAGCAGCCGGAGCCGCGCTTTGGTATGCTGGACCGCTTTCTGGTCATTGCTGAGAAGCAGGATATCCCGGCTATGATCGCAGCCAATAAAGTAGATCTGGTCGGTTTGGAGACAGCCCAGATCCAGTTCGAGCGCTACCCTGCAGTGGGCTACCTGGTGGCTTACACCAGCGCGAAGACAATGCTTGGGGTTGATGAATTGAGACATAGTCTGGCAGGGAAAGTGTCGGTATTCGCCGGGCCATCCGGCGTGGGAAAATCCAGCCTGCTGAATGTGATTCTGCCCGGATTGGACCTGCGTGAGCAGGAGGTCAGCCAGGCGACGAGCAAGGGCCGGCATACGACCGTGGTGCGGGAGATGTTCCCCCTTGCGGAGGGGGCTATGTCGCTGACACGCCCGGATTGAAAGCCCTGGCGTTATGGGATATGGAGCCAGAAGAACTGGACGGGTATTTCCCCGAGCTGCGTGAGCGGGTGGCGGACTGCATGTTCAGCGACTGCACGCATACACACGAACCGGGGTGCGCGATCCTCCAGGCGGTCTCAGACGGTGAGATCCATCCGGAGCGCTACCAATCTTACGTGCGCATGCGCGGCGGAGAGGAAGACTGAAGACCGGTCGGCTCAGACCGAACTCGGTTGATCCCTGCGTTCTACCCCTAGGCCCGGCGCGGCTGGCAAGACCAATTTCGCACCCTGGTATCTGATGCCTGTGAACGGGTCGTTGCGTACCAAAAGCGGTCCGTCCAGGTCGACGAAATCGCATAGTGGGGCAATATGAGCAGCCGCGGTTACGCCTAGAGTCGACTCAACCATACATCCGATCATCACCTGCATATCCAGGGCGCGGGCTGCGGCGATCGCTCGCAGCGCCTCACGCAGCCCGCCGGTCTTGGCGAGCTTGATCACGACGCCATCCACTGCACCGTTGTGTGCAGCCACGTCGCGCGCTGTTTTTACGGTCTCGTCGGCGAAGATGGGTACGGTGACGCTTTGCGCGTGCAGCTCCCTGCGCAGCCAGGCAAGCCCCTCTACGTCGCCAACCGGCAGCGGCTGTTCGATCAGCTCGAGACCGTACTCTGCCAGGCGAGGGATCAGATCCAGCGCCTCCTGGCGGCTCCAGCCGGCGTTGGCATCCAGCCTCAATCGGGCACCGGTCGCCTTGCGGACGGCTGCCACACAGGCCTCATCTTTCCCGTCGCCAACTTTCAATTTGATCACCGGATAGCCCGAGCTGCGGGCATGCTCGGCGGTCAGCTCTGGTTCATCGATCGGGATGGTGTAAGACGTGAGGGGGATACTATCGGGATTGAGACCGAATAGACGGTAGAGCGGCTGCCCGTTCAATTTGCCCCACAGGTCGTGCAGGGCAACATCCAAGGATGCGCGCGCCGCCGGGCTGCCTGGGGGCAGGCGCTGCAGAATGTCTTCGATCAGGCAGGGATCGTCGCCGATATATTGGGCTGCAGATTGCAGGTAGGCCATGATACCGGCTTGCGACTCGCCGTGATACGCAACAGCCGAAGCCTCACCCAAACCGTAAACACCCGCCTGCTCGAGGCGGGTGATGACATTATGGCGCTGGTCGCTCGAGCCGTGGGCGATGCGGAAGGTCCTGGTCAGGTCGAGGGTGAGCGGTTCCCAGGTTAGGTTCATGCTGCCATTGTAATCGGCAGTTTGTAGATCTGGCAACCCAATTTGGTAGTGTGAGTTTCTTGCAACTCCTCTTTTTGCTGGTAAAATGATGTAATAACCGGACAAGTACAGTCGCAGGGTGCACATCATGCCCTTGATGTGACTAGCCAAAATAGTGGATGGATATGACCGAGGCGAGCAATAGCGATTTGATCCTAGAGCTGCAAAACGGCAGCCTGGAAGCACTGGGTGAACTGTACGACCTGCACCAGCGTATGGTGTTCCGCACTGCGCTGGTGATCACGGGTGATGATGAAGCTGCAAACGATCTGCTGCAGGATGTCTTTCTACGCCTGTTCCGGTTTGCAGGCAATATCGACCCGACCCGACCGATCGAACCCTGGCTTTACCGAATGACGACCAACCTGTCTTATGATTGGGTCAAGCGGCGCAGCCGGCTGCCGCGACCGCTGGAAGATCTGATCGACTGGCTGGCAGTCCCGGGAAAGAATCTGCCCGATGCGGCAGTAGAGAAGAATGATGAGTGGGAGCGAGTCCAGAAAGCTGTCTCTTCCCTGCCGCTGCCTCAGCGAGTAGTAATCGTGATGTATTATCTGAATGACCTCTCGCTTCAAGAGATCGCCGATATCCTGCAGGTGCCTGTTGGTACGGTCAAATCCAGGCTGTACTACGGTCGCCTGTCGCTTAAGCGCAAGCTCGGTCTGGGCCAGGATTCACTGCCCGACTGGAATTATGAGCGCACCTAAGCTATATTTCAGGATCGTTTCAAGGTTACAATCCCAGTGAGGGATATTATGGATGCATATATAAGACAGTCCTTAAAGAATAGGGTATCTGAGCAGCAGCCGCGTCCCAACGGGCGTGCCCGTCTGCTCCTGGTAGCAGCATCCATACAGCGCGAGCAGCAAGTTTCTGGCAGAACCAGAGATATCGATCGAAACCGGTCAATCCCACACCCATCTCCGGTTGATCAGGCGATGAAAATCTATAACCTTCCTGGGCTGTGGATTGCCCATGTATCCCTTACCCCGATCCGGAGTGTTACCTAAATTCCTCCAGCGTATTCAGTCTATAAATCCGTCTCGTTGAATGAAACCTATATTTGTTAATTTGCCTGGCCTGCTCTGGATAGGGCTGGCTGTCATTCTGATTGCTGGAGGGTGTAATTACCCGTCCCCCGACCAGCCCCCCGGGGTTACCCCGGCGGTCGAGACATCCCCATCTGTCGTCTCGTCTCCAGCAGCTCAGACCCCGACCCCCGAGCCCGATCCCCCGCGTGTGCTGACAGTGTGTCTGACCCAGGAACCGGCGTCGCTGTTCTTGTATGGCGACTCGTCCTCAGCTGCCCGAGCGGTACGCCAGGCGATCTATGACGGTCCTAGCGATATAACAGGCTACCGCGCCCAGCCGGTGATCCTGGAGAAAACCCCTTCCCTGGCAAATGGGGGCGCCTCTCTGGAGCCGGTAGAGGTGCGTGCGGGAGACCTGATCGTCGACGCGGATGGCAGGCTTACCACGCTGGTCGAAGGCACCCGCTACCTGCCCAGCGGCTGCCGGGAGGCATCCTGTGCTGTCGTTTACTCCCCCAGTCAGACAGGCAGCGAACCTGTCATGCTGGACCAGCTTGCGGTACGTTTCAGATTACTGGATGGGCTGAGCTGGTCGGATGGCACGCCCTTGACCATGCAGGATTCGCTGTATTCCTTCGAAGTTGCCCAGGCGCTTTTCCCCCAGGTGCGCGCCGACCTGATCCAGCATACCGACTCCTACAAGGCGCTCGACGAGCGCAGCCTGGAATGGCGCGGCGTGCCCGGCTATATGGACCCTTCCTACCCGACCAATTTCTTCCACCCGCTCCCTCTGCATGCCTGGCAAGCCATCCCGGCTGAGACACTGGCAGAGGCAGAGTTATCCGCCCGCCAGCCTATCGGGTGGGGGGCGTATGTGATCGATGAGTGGATAGCCGGTGACCATATCACCCTATCGCGGAATGAATCCTATTCCCGCAGCGCAGAAGGACTCCCTGATTTTGACCACCTGGTTTTCCGCTTCCCTGCCAGCGGCGTCGAAGCATTGGCTGCACTGCAAGCGGGTGAATGCGACCTGATAGACGAGGCTCCGGCGGATTATTACCCCCAGGACGGGCTGCGCCAGGCGCAGGATGCGGGTGATGTCAGAATTTTCTACGAACCAGATACAGCCTGGGAACAGCTGGCTTTCGGCATCCTGCCCAGCGACCCGACCCAGCCGGCGTTCTTTGGCCTGAAAGAAGTCCGCCAGGCTGTGGCACTTTGTATCGACCGCCAACGCATCGTGGATGCGCTCTCCCCGGCGGGATCGCAGGTAATGCACAGCTATCTCCCCGAGGCGCACCCGCTGTTCGATCCGGATGCCCCCCGCTATGCGTATGACCCGGCAGCCGGCGCGAACATGCTGCAGGCGGCAGGCTGGGTTGACCTGGATAATGACCCGGACACGCCGCGCCAGGCGCAGGGTGTCCCAGGGTCGTGCTGGATGGCACATCCTTCCAGGTCGAGCTGCTGGCGCTGGATAACCCGGAACGGAGCCAGGTAGCAGGGTTGATCCGCGACCATCTGGCGCAGTGCGGGTTACAGGTCAATATACGCGCCCTACCGGCGCAGGAACTGTTCGCCCCTGGACCGGAGGGCGAAGTGTTCGGGCGGCGCTTCGACCTGGCTCAGTTCGGCTGGCCTGCCACGCCCGAGCCAGCTTGCGAGCTGTTCACGACGGCGGAGATACCCGGACCATACCCGGAGTTCCCCAAAGGCTGGGGAGGCGCCAATGCTCCTGGCTACAGCCGCCTCGAGTACGACCAGGCTTGCCAGCAGGTGCGCAGCTCCTTGCCGGACGAGGCACTTTACCAGAGCGCCCATCACCGGGCGCAGGCAATCTTTGGTGAGGATTTGCCCGCTCTCCCGCTGTATTCAAGGTTCAGGTTGATCCTTGCCAGAGCAGATATCTGCAATCTATTGCCGGACCCCTCGGCGGAGAGCTCCCTGTGGAATCTGGAAACGCTGGATTATGGGGATGGTTGTATCCCGTAGGAGCACAGCAAAAGCCCTGATGACAATTTCAAAAGGTTCCTCTTGCTGTACCCCTACAATGGGTTTGAAATTTCATTGTTTTATGGTATATTTTCAAGCAATTGCACCCAAATGGGTACAGGAGATTCACTGGCTGTATGAACCAAAACGACACCAATCAAGTATATGCAGTGAGTGAGCTCGTCTATTGGTGAAGGTTGTTATTTTGCAGATGAGTTTTAATACATGCTAGTTGCCTTCACGAACCGTATTTCGCCGTTACTTCTTGAAAGGAGGTGGTTCGCGGAAGATACTTTGATTCCTGTAAGCTGGCCCGCTGAGGGCCAAGAAATCCCATTTCAAGTACCAAACCATTTTAAAATCTCTTCAAGGAGGAGAAATCTACTATGAATACCAGAAAGTCGCTTTTGGTAGTGCTCAGTGTTATGCTGGTGGCAGCATTTATTCTGAGCGCCTGCCAGCCCGTCGAGACCACCGTCGAGGTCATCAAGACCGTCGAGGTCCCGGGTGAGGAAGTTGTTGTGACCGTTGAGGTCGAGGTCCCGGGTGAGGAAGTTACCGTTGTCGAGACCCAGGTGGTCGAGGTCGAGCGTGAAGCGTTCACCACCCCGCACCCGATCCTGGGTGACCTGCGCGTGCGCCAGGCGCTCTCCCACTGCATCAACAAGCTCGACCTGGTCAAGTCGGTCTACCCGCTGGCCAGCGAAGAAGATCAGCAGGCTGCAGTGATCGCCTCCTGGATCGCCCCCTTCCACTGGGCTTACCCGGGTGATGAGAACATCACCATCTACGAGTACAGCCCCGAGAAGGCCGCCGCGCTGTTCGATGAAGCCGGCTGGACGCTGGCAGAAGGCGCGGATGTGCGCACCAATGAGGCTGGCGATACACTGTCGCTCCAGTTCACCACCACCACCGCCACCTTCCGCCAGACCTGGGCCGCCGTGCTCGAGCAGCAGATGGCAGAGTGCGGTGTACAGATGATCCGCCTGCACGCCCCCGCCTCCTGGTGGTTCGGTGACACGACCGGCCTCGCCCGGCGTGACTTCGAGCTGGGCGCATACGCCTGGGTCGGTCAGGTTGACCCCGGTGGGCAGACCCTGTACTCCTGCGACCAGATCAACTCCCCGGCCAACAACTGGGAAGGCCAGAACTACCCTGGCTGGTGCAACGAGGAAGCCACCGCAGCATTGAAGAACGCCAACAACACCCTGCTGCAGGAGGACCGCAAGAGATTCTACGCCGAACAGCAGGCGCTCTGGACCGCAGATATCCCGGTTATCCCGCTGTTCAACCGCGTCAACACCTACGCGGCGCGCGCCGACCTGGAGAACTTCAGTCCCCTCCCGGGCGAGGAGTACTACAGCTATAACATCCAGGATTGGGCTATCCCCGGCGGTGACACGCTCGTGCTGGGCTTCACCCAGGAGCCGGCATCCATGTTCGGTCTGGTTGAGGATGCCTATGTTGTGCACGAGATCTTGATGCTGATGGGCGCTGAACGCAACTATACCAGCCTGAACTATGAATTCCAGGCGCTGCAACTGACCGAAATGCCCACCATCGAAAGCGGCCGCGCCGAGAACGTACCTGTTGCGGTCAGCACCGGTGACATGATCATCGACGCCAACGGCGACGTGGTCGAGGCAGCGGCAGGTGTGATGGTCATCAACTCGGACGGCGAGACGGTCGAGTTCACCGACGGGGTGATGATGAACCAGCTCACAGTGAACTTCGAATACCGCCCCGACCTGACCTGGCCGGACGGCACGCCGCTCAGCGCGGCAGACCTGGAGCTGAGCTGGAATATCAAATGCGACAAGGATTCTGGCGCGACTTCCTTCATCACCTGCGACCGCACAGCCAGCACAGCCTTCGAAGGCACCACCTTCACCCGGGCTGAGTGGCCTGGCGGTCAGGATCCGCTGTACCAAGCGATAGCGAATTACTATATCTTCCCGGCGCACCGCGAGCTGTCCGACGGCCGCGTGCTGGCTGACGTCCCCGCCGCAGAGTGGGCGACGCTGCCTGAGGTCGCCGAGATGCCGTGGGGCTTCGGACCGTACCACCTGACCGAGTGGGTCAAGGGTGAGAAGATGGTCTTCGAGACCCACCCGTTCTACTACGGTGGGACGCCAACCACCCCCAACGCGGTGGTCGCCTTCGTAACACCTGAGAACGCCGAAGCGCAGCTTCTGGGCGGTCAGGTTGACACCCTCGGGTCCGAGACCCTGGTGGGTGTGACCGAGGCCCTGGACGCCGCCGAGCAGGAAGGCAAGCTGAATGTCGTTGTTATCCCCAGCACGACCTGGGAGCACATCGACCTGGCTCTGTTCGTGAAATAATCTCACCTACAAGGCCTCTCTTTTGGGCAGGTGCAGTCATAGGCTGCACCTGCCCACTTTCAAAAGCAAAGACCGCCGACGGCGGACAGCGAACCGCTACCAGCGCGAGTTGGTAGCTGACCGCTGACTGCCGACTGCTGACCGCTAAACGCATAAAATTAGAGGTGAAACATGGCCGGATATTTATTTCGTCGTGGCATACAAATGATCATCGTGGTGATGCTGTCTGCTGCCGCCACCTACGCCTTGCTCAACCTGGCGCCGGGCGGCCCGACAGCGGGATTACGCCAGATACAGCAGAGCTCACAATTCCAGATCACCGCCGAGGACATCGCCCGCATCCGCGCTTATTACGAGCTGGACCTGTACCTGCCGGTCCGCTTCTCGCGCTGGCTGATCGGGCAGCCCAACGGGCGCATCATCATCGGCAGCAACGAATACTTCCCCAATACCCCCATAGGCTGCTACCAGACCATCGAAGATACTGTGGAGAACGACAGTGGTGATTTCGAGACCGTGGTGACTGGCTGCGAGCAGCTGGTCTATCTGCGCGACCTGGAAGACAGGCGCAGCAGCAAGGGGGTGCTGCGCGGCGACTTCGGCCTGTCCTGGCGTTTGAACCGCGACCGCCCGGTGAGCGACCTGATCGTCGGTCGCCTGCCGAAAACCCTGCAGCTGATGGGTCTGGCGCTGCTGATCTCATTCCTGGTCGGCGTACCGATCGGCATCTACTCGGCCGTCAAGCAGTATTCCAAGTTCGACTATGCTGTGACCTCGCTGGCTTTCTTCGGTTCTGCCATGCCGGTCTTTTTCTTCGGCCTGCTGCTGATCCTGCTCTTCTCGATCATCCCTAAAGGGTTGGGCTGGCCTTACCTGCCGCCGGGCAGCTCGGAAGCGGTGCGCAACTACACCATCCCATTGCTGGGAGAGATCAACGCCGGGTCTTTAACGGACCGCGGGCTGCACCTGATCCTGCCGGCGCTCGTGCTCGCCATGGCGTACGTCGCCCAGTGGAGCCGCTTCGTGCGCGCCAGCATGCTGGATGTACTGCGCCAGGACTACGTGCGCACGGCACGTGCCAAAGGGCTTGATCGAGCGGGTGGTGATCGTCAAGCACGCCTTGCGCAACGCCCTGATCCCATTCATCACCATCGCGGTATTCTCTATCGTGACCATGTTCGGCGGTGCGATCATCACCGAATCGATCTTCTCCTGGCCGGGGATGGGCCGTCTGTACATCCTCGCTTTGGGAGATTACGATTACCCGGTGGCGATGGCGCTGCTGTTCATCACCGCCGTATTAACCGTGGTTGCCACATTATTGCAGGATATCCTTTACACGGTCGTGGACCCGCGCATCCGCTTCAGCTAATTACGAGGTGAAAGTATTATGAGCACAGCTACTGCACCTGCCGAACTGCTCTCCGGTGATGCCATCATCACCCCGGAAGAAAAACCGATCGTGGTGATCTTTCGCCGCTTCCGCCGCCACCGGCTGGCGGTGGTTTCAACGGCGGTGATTATCATCATCTTCCTGATCTCCTTTTTGGCGCAGTATATCGCCCCCTTCGACCCGGCAGAGCTTACCGTGGGTAATTATTTCCTGCCGTTCGGCAGTGTGGAAGAGAGCACCGGGCGCATGCATTATCTGGGCACCGATAATATCGGCCGGGATTACTTCTCGCGCATTATCTACGCCGGGCGCATCTCGCTCACCGTGGCGCTGCTGGCGACGTTCATCTCTATCGTTATCGGTGTTGCAGTCGGAGCGTATGCCGGCTTTTACGGCGGCGCGGTGGACAGCGTGCTGATGCGTTTTGTGGAGTTCATGCTCACCATACCATTCCTGCCGCTGCTGCTGATATTGTCCTCTATGCTGCTGCGCAACGAGGACCTGATCCCTATCCCGGATGCGGTGCTGCGTATTACCGGCAATATCATGCTGCTCAACATACGTGATGCGCGCCAGGCGGTGGTGATAATCATCGTGCTGGCGGCTACTGGCTGGCTGACCTCGGCGCGCTTGATGCGCGGCATGGTGCTCTCGCTGCGCGACCAGACTTTCACCGAGGCTGCCAAGGCGATGGGCGCTTCCAACGCGCGCATCATCTTCTCCCATATGATCCCTAATTCTATGGCTCCGATCATCGTGGAAGGCTCGCTGGCATTAGCTACCTTCATCATCCTGGAAGCAGCGCTCTCCTTCCTGGGCTTCGGTATCCAGGACCCGATCCCCACCTGGGGCAATATGCTCTCGGCAACTCAAGCGTACATGTTCGACCGCCCCTGGCTGCCGCTGGTGCCAGGTATCTGGATCTTCCTGTGTGCGTTGGCCTTCAATTTCATCGGCGACGGACTGCGCGATGCCCTGGACCCACGCTTGAAGCTGTAATACACTATACTTGGCAAGGCAATCTGCTCTCTACTATCGATTCTCGACTCTCGACCACGAGGTAACAAGTGACGAATAACAATGAAAAACCTCTGCTGGAAGTAATCAATCTGAAGACCTATTTCTTCACCGAAGATGGGGTGGTGAAAGCGGTCGATGGTGTGGATTTCTCTGTCAGTTCGGGAGAGGTGTTAGGCCTGGTTGGCGAATCGGGCTGCGGAAAAAGCGTGACATCCCTGTCGATCATGCGCTTGATTGGCATCCCGGGTAAGGTTGTGGATGGGGAGATTTATTTTGAGGGGAAAAACTTGCTCAATGTCCCCGAATCGGAGATGGTGCACATGCGCGGCAACCGCATGTCGATGATCTTCCAACAGCCGCAGTCGAGCCTCAACCCGGTCTTCAAGATCGGGGACCAGGTGGCAGAGGTGCTGCAGATCCACCAGAGGATGAGCAAGGAGCAGGCCTGGGAGAAAGCGGTCGAGCTGCTGCGGCTGGTCGGCATTCCCGACCCGGAGGAGAAAGCGCACTCATTCCCGCATGAAGTGTCCGGCGGGCAGGCACAGCGAGTAATGATCGCTATGGCGCTGGCACTTAACCCGCAGTTGTTGATCGCCGATGAACCGACCACCGCATTGGATGTGACCATCCAGGCGCAGATTTTGGATCTGATGCGCGACCTACGCAGTAAAATGAACACAGCTGTGATCCTGATCACCCACGATCTGGGTGTAATCGCTGAGATGGCAGACCGGGTGGCAGTTATGTATGCGGGTCGCATCGTTGAGCAGACGGATGTCAATAAGCTGTTTTCCGAACCCATGCACCCCTACACCCAGGGGTTGATCGCCTCGATCCCTGTCCTGGGGATCGTCAAGGATGAACTGGATGTCATCCCTGGCTCTGTGCCGAACCTGGTGAACCTGCCGCCTGGCTGCAAGTTCGCCCCGCGCTGCCGCTCACGGGTCCAGCATAAGCTCGAGATCTGCACCGAGATCGAGCCGCAATTAGCCCCCTATTCCGAGGAACACGACGTTCGCTGCTGGTTGTACCATAACTACGAGCCATTGGAGCACGAAGCGCCCCTGGCTGCAATGGTCAGAGCAGAATGAAGTCCATGCGATACCACTCACGGAGACCAAATCATTGATGAAAGAACAATACATGACACAAACCAGCAGTAAAAATGGTGGGGAAAAATGGGACATCGTCCAGGTCAATGAGCTGGTGAAATATTTTCCGATCCGGGGCGGCTTTCTGCAAAAGGTTGTTGCCTGGGTGCAGGCAGTCGATAATGTGAGTTTCACCATCCGTGAAGGTGAGACTGTTGGTCTGGTGGGCGAGTCTGGCTGCGGGAAAACTACAATTGGACGCACCATGCTGCGCCTGGTGGAGCCAACCTCCGGTTCGGTGATGTTCGAAGGGACGGATATTTTCAAGCTGCGTGGTCGCGAGCTGAAAGAAATGCGCCGCAACATGCAGATCATCTTCCAGGATCCGTATGCCTCGCTGGACCCGCGCTCTCCGATCGGCGAGTTGGTTGCCGAAGGACTAAAAATCCACGGGATCGGCAATTCAAAAGAACGCTACGAAACGACCATCGAGATGCTGCGTAAAGTCGGGCTGGAGGATTATCACGCTCGACGCTACCCGCACGAATTTTCCGGCGGGCAGAGGCAGCGCATCGGCATCGCCCGCGCGCTGGCGCTGCGCCCGAAATTTATTATCGCCGACGAGCCCGTGTCTGCCCTGGACGTATCGATCCAGTCCCAGGTGCTCAATATCCTTAAAGATCTGCAGCGGGAATTTGGCTTGACCTATCTGTTCATCGCCCATAACCTCAGCGTGGTCGAGCATATCTCGGACCGCGTGGCTGTCATGTATCTGGGCAAGGTGGTGGAGATGGCAGACCGGGATGAGCTGTTCCGCAACCCGCTGCACCCGTATACCCAGGCGCTGATGTCTGCCATCCCGGTCCCTGACCCGAACCTGACCCGCGAGCGGATCATCCTGCAAGGGGATGTGCCCAGCCCGGTCAACCCACCTTCTGGATGCCGCTTCCACCCGCGCTGCCCGGTTGCCTTCGACCACTGCGCAGTCCAGGAACCCCCGCTGATAGAAGTGAGCCCGGATCATCTGGTCGCCTGCTGGCGAGTTGAGTGACGGCAATATTGACTGGCAATCATCGGGAGTCCTTCGGGCATGCGCTGCCAGGAAGGACTCCCTGTTTTTATGATAAAATTTTTTCGCAATGTCTACCAGACATGTCTTGATCGTAGATGATCTACGTGACATCCGTCAGCTGCTGCGCTCCAGCCTGGAATCCCTGAACCTCGATATCAATATCGTTGACGTGCCTTCTGGGGAAGAAGCCATGCTGGTGATCTCTCGCCAGAAATATGACCTTCTGGTCAGTGACGTTCGTCTGGCAGGTATCAGCGGGCTTGATTTGGTGCGCAAGGTGCGCAGGGGAAACCCGAACTTGAAGGTGATCCTGATCACCGGCCTGCCGGACAGTGAGATACGCCAGCAGGTGGCTGAGTTCGGGGCGGATAAATACTTCTTCAAACCCATCGATATCATAGATTTCCAGAAGACGGTTGTGGGCTTCCTGGAGATGGATTCCGTCCAGCTGCCAGAGGTGCAGGCAGTGCTTGATGAACCGGCTATTCGTGTGATGAACCTGCCGGACCGGCTTACTCATCTGCGCCAGGAGCTGGAAGCCGCCTGTGTCTGGGTCGCCGGTCCCTCGGGGAAAACTGTCATCCAGGTCGGTGAACAACCAGAGCACTGGGCAGAGGTCGATTTGAGGGCTGTTTCAGCGGCAAGCAGCGCCAGCCAGGAGCTTGCCCGTTCCCTGCAGCGCGAGTTCCCGGAGAACTATTTTTGCATTGCCGGGTATGACCACGATCTGCATTTAGTAAGCCTTGGCTGGATGTACTCGCTGCTGGCTGCTGTGCCTCACCGGACAGATGCTACCCAATTCACCCCCATGCAGTTACTGCTCAAGCAGAGTGTCGATATCTTGAACGCCCTGGCTGAATATCTTCCCACCACGGCTGCGGAGGGCGAATCCCTGCCTCTCGAAAGCAGCCAGACAGTTGACGAGCCGGTCGATACCGGTCAGCTGGAGGAAGCGATCGATCAAGGTGGGGGGAAAAGGATGGACGACCAGGAGATAGACGAGTTTTGGGAGAACCTGACCGACCAGCAGCCGCCCCAGGAAAAGCCGGATTCTGGTGCGCTCAGCTACGAGCAGGCGCGTAAGTTAGGGCTTACCCCGGGAGAGTGAGTAGCGGTGATCGTTACACGCGAGCTTGTGTTACAATACATGCCGCCTGAAATGCCAGGCGGTTTGATTGGGGCGTGGTGCAATGGTAGCACAGCGGACTTTGGATCCGTTTATCCTGGTTCGAATCCGGGCGCCCCAGCCTGATCCTCGCGCAGTGGACACAGGCTGCGTGAGGGTTTGTTATTTAACTACAGGGAACTTACAGGAGCAAGACAGTCGATGAAAATTGCTGCAGTGATCCTGGCGGCAGGTAAAGGCACCCGGATGAAGTCCAGCATGCCGAAAGTGCTGCATCCGATCCTGGGCAAACCGATGGCGAGCTATGCTGTACACGCCGCAAGCCAGGCGGCGGGTTCCCCCCCGGTATTGGTGATCGGCTATGCAGCAGATCGTGTTCGCCAGGCACTTGGGGATGAAGCGGATTATGTAGTCCAAGATCCCCAGCTTGGCACCGGTCACGCCGTCCAGCAGGCGCAGGAGATGCTGCAAGGCAAGGCTGATTATGTGCTGGTAACCACCGCGGATATGCCGCTGATCACATCCGAGACTTCTCCGCAGCCTGATTGCTGCCCAGCGAGAACATGATGGGCCGGTCTCGATGCTGACCATCATTGCCGAAGACCCGCGTGGCTTCGGCAGGATCGTACGGTCGCCCTCCGGACAGGTGCAGGCGATTGTCGAAGAAGCTCAGGCAACGCCGGAGCAGCTGAAAATCCGTGAGCTAAACCCAAGCGTGTATTGTTTCGAGTCAGATTGGTTGTGGGACGCGCTTACGCGCATCCCGCTCTCGCCGAAGGGTGAATACTACCTTACTGATCTGGTCGGGATCGCGGTGGCAGAGGGCAGGTCTGTGCAGGCAATACCGGTCGATGACCCGACAGAGATGATCGGGGTCAATACCCACCTGCACCTGGCGGAGGCAGAAGCACTGCATGCGAGCCAGGATCAACCGGGAGTGGATGCTGGCAGGCGTCACGATGATCGATCCCAACTGCACCTATATCGAGCCAGACGTTGCAATCGGGGTGGATACGCTGATCTGGCCAAACACATACCTGCAGGGTTTGACGGTGATCGGGGAAGGCTGTGAGATCGGACCGAACGCCATCATCCGCAGCTGCCGTGTTGGAGACCGGTGCAGAATCCTGGCCTCGGATATGGACCAGGCGGTGCTGGAAGACAATGTAGATGTCGGGCCATTTGCGCGGCTGCGTAAAGGTGCTCACCTGGCGCAAGGCGTGCATATGGGCAACTTTGGCGAGGTGAAAGACGCCTTCCTGGGCCCTGGAACGAAGATGGGGCATTTCTCGTACATCGGTAGATGCAACCATCGACTCGAAAGTAAACATTGGCGCCGGTACGGTCACTTGCAACTACGATGGGGAGCGAAAGCACGCCACCGAGATCGGTTCGGAAGTGTTTATCGGCAGCGATACCATGCTGGTCGCCCCGCTGAAATTAGGAAAAGGCTCGCGCACTGGTGCCGGATCGGTAGTGACGAAGGATGTTCCGGAGGACACTCTGGTCGTCGGCATGCCAGCCCGGGCGATAAAGAAATTGAGTAAACGTGATTGAGATACTTATTGCACTACTGATCGTACTGGTTTTTCTGAACTTCTCCAGCGTTGCCGCCCATACAGCTTTACTACAATCCAGCCTGACGTGCCTGTTGTTGATTCACGAACAGGAAGACAGGAATGTTGACCGAGCGATTGCCATCCTCCAGGCTTCCCTGCAGGCACAGGCCAGCTTGAGCCTGGCACGCCTGTTGTGGCGCTTTGCAATGGCAGCTTTGATCCTGTATGCCAGCCTGCAGATACAGATTCCCTATAGCTTACTGATCGCTGTGGCAGTGCTCTTCTTTGCTGCGCTGGCGCTGAATATGCTGGAGCTGTTTGTGCAGGCAACCGTCCTGCGCAATCCCAACCAATGGTTGATCCGCCTGGCGTGGTTTATCCGCATGCTAATGGTGCTGCTGGCTCCAATGGTGAAACTTGGGCAGCTTATCACCGGGGATCAGCCGAGTGTACCGGAAATGTCAGCCACAATTCCGGTCAGCGAGAATGATCTAAGGTCACTGGTAGAAGCCTCCGGGCAGCAGGAAAGCCTGCTTGAACCTGGCGAGAGAAAAATGATCCACTCGATATTTGAGCTGGGCAGCACCCTGGTACGGGAGATCATGGTGCCGCGCATTGATATGCTCGCCCTGGATGTTGGCGCGCCGCTCCCGGTTGCAGTGGACGGATTCTTAAATTCCGGTTATTCGCGGGTGCCGGTCTATGAAGATACGGTGGATAACATCCTCGGTCTTCTGTACGCCAAGGACCTGCTGAGCGTATGGCGCGAAGGGGAGGTGCTGGAATTACTGCGCCCGCTGCTGCGCCGGGCATACTTCGTGCCGGAGGCGAAAAAAGTCGACGATCTGCTCGAGGAAATGCAGCGGCAGCGCGTTCACATGGCGGTAGTAGTCGACGAGTACGGCGGCATAGCCGGGCTGGTAACGCTGGAAGATATCGTCGAAGAGATTGTTGGCGAGATCCGGGATGAATACGATCAGGGCGAGGAGCTGCCTTATGAAGCGCAGGCGAATGGGGATTATCTATTCCAGGGGCGCATCGACCTTGACGACTTCAATGAGATTACAACCAGCCACCTGCCGAAAGATGAAGCCGATACGCTGGCTGGTTTCATCTATAGCCGGCTGGGACGGGTGCCTTCCAGCGGTGAGAGCCTGCGCATCGATAATATGCTCCTGACGGTCGAGCTGGTCAGTGGGCGGCGTATTCGCAAAGTGCGGGTACAGGGCACGGTTCCTGGGCAGCCGGATGAGGAGAAGATCCACGATGTTAGCGAGTGACGAGCGTGAGCGATTAATCGCAGCAGCCATATATGCCCGCCAATGGGCATATGCACCATATTCGGATTACTTGGTCGGTGCCGCGCTCCTATCTGCCTCAGGACGTATCTACGAGGGGGTAAACGTGGAGAACGCGGCTTACCCGATGACGATATGTGCAGAACGGGTTGCGATCTTTAAGGCTGTATCCGAGGGAGAGCGGGATTTCAGTGCAATTGCTGTGGCATCAAAGAATGGCGGCGCGCCTTGCGGTGCATGCCGCCAGGTGCTGGCGGAATTCGGGCAGGATACATTGATCATCATCGCAGACGAGACCGGGCGCGTGGTAGACGAAAAAACGGTTAAAGAGCTGCTTCCGGGAGCCTTCGGTCCACTCGATCTGAAGAACCAGCCGTAATATTCAGAAATGGATTTATGCACTTGAGGGATAAATAGGGAGGTATTTTAGATAGCGGTCGAAAGAACGCTATCTGTATTTAAGCCGTGCTTACCAGTCAGGGGCTGGCGTGGCTGTTACCAGCAGCCTCTGCACGATCCATCCGTCGATGCCGTCCGGGGCGATAACCCGCACCCAGACAACCCCATCCTGGTTGATCTCACCGGGGAGTACCTGAACTAATGTGCCATCGAAATAACTGCCTACGACAATACCTCCCGGTTCGTCACGCAGCAGGGCACCGGTCCTCTCCTCGGTCTGCACCAGGGCGTACATGGGGGTTGGGCTGGGAGTCAGCGTTACAGTTGGGGTAGGGCTGGGGGTTAAGGTAAGTGTCGGGGTAGGGGTGAATGTGGGAGGCACGGGCGTGCTGGTGGTGGTTGCAGTCGCTGTTATGGTGGGTGTCAGTGTCGGGACCGGGGTCGGCAGAGCCACCTGGCTGCCGAATACCATACCGGTGCCGCCCAGTCCGATCAGCAGGATGATCCCCAGCAGGGCAAGTGCTCCGCCGAAAGTGTAGCCAAACAGGGTTAAGGGGCGCAATCCCAACACTGCCAGGGTGATGGCGCCTAACAGCGCCGCCCACGCCAGATGGATAGCGTAGACTGCCAGACCGTCCGGCCACAGGTTGGGGAGACCGCTGCTCAAGCCGAACCCTGCCACCAGGATGGGTGGGTAGAGCCCATATGACAGAGCCACGCTGGCAGCCGCAGTCCCTCCGCCATCCCGCAGCATGGCAGCTGAGGTGAAGATCGCTCCAACTGCCAGCACTAGGAAGTTTGCCCAGGAAAGCTGGGCGTGAGAATAGGCCTGGATCAGGCTGGGGGTTTCCCAGGATTGGCTGATCATCCCCGCCAGCATCCCGGTCAAGAACACCAATCCACTGCCGATCAAGATGCCGGTCAGGCTGCGCAGGAATAATTTCAACGACCCGATGACGGCGCCCAGCGAAAGCCCGACCACCGGAGCCATCATTGGAGCAAGCAGCGCTCCCAACAGCAGCAGGGCGGGCTCGTCCAGCAGCAAACCAACCGCCAGGACGACAGCCGCCAGCAAAGAGAATAAGAAGAAGTCGAAATTCGGTGAAGCGCGGTGGGCGACCTTTTCCACGAATGCCGAGCGCTCGTCGGCATCCAGGGAGGTTAACAGGCGGCGGGCTCGCCGGCGTCTGGCAGGTGGGAGTTGGTCTGGGTCGTCTGGGATGAACTCGGATTTCGGCAGGTTCATTGTCTTAAGCTGGCGACGATGCGAAGTGGTTTCTCCAGCAAATCCAGGGCAGCGTAGATGTCCGGAACCAGCAGGTCAGCGGAAAGCAGTGCCGACTGGGCGGTTCCCTCCGGGGACAAGATGCAGATACCTAAGCCGGCTGTCTTCAGCATCTGGGCATCGTTCGCTCCCTGACCGACCGCCACAACCTGTTCGGCGCCCAGGCGCTGAATGTATTGAGCTTTCTGCCGGGCTTCATCCCCCGGCGACACCCGGACTGCCTGCAGCCCGAGCTGCCGGTCGATGACGGACTGCTTCCCATGGGTGTCTGCGGTGAGCAGGTGCAGCTGCAGCCGGTCCTGGAGCTGCCGCAGCGAGCGTGCCAGACCGTCCAGGAGCTGCCCATCCAGTGCCAGGGTGCCGTTGACGTCGCAGACCAGATGTTCCAGGCGCAGCACGCCTGTGCCTGGAATGTTAAGTTCTATCATGACGGTTATTATACAGGATTTTGGATCGGACACCACCTCTACACATTTTGACTGCTCTCAGGGGATATAGTGGGTACTTGAGTGCGATACAACTCATAGTAAAATTACCTATAGGTCACTCCATGCAATTTTCATTCCAGATGAAACTCATCAACCGCATCCGCTGTATACTGTACTTCCAGGTGCTCGTAATTCTAGGGCTGTTTTTGGTCGCTTGCAGCGGTGAGCAGCCCTTACCCTCGCCAACCGCGACATTGCAGTCCCCGGTTGCTGCGGAGCCATCCCACACCCCCTCACCGACCGATACGCCTACACTCGAACCGGCTGAACCAACGGTCATCCTATACACAGCATCTGGCAGCGATACACAATTGGCTGACAGCCTGCAGACACTGCTTGCCGTTCTGTCGGAAGACGCTGGACTTCAGTTTGAGGTTGCTGAGCAGCTTTCTGCCCAGGATCTGGACGAGGCGGTCAGGCTGGTAGTCCTTTTGGCTCCCGACCCGGGCATCGAATCGCTGGCGGCCTCCGCTCCGGAGACCCAGTTCCTGGCAGTCGGGATTCCCGGTGTAGAGCCAGGTGAGAATGTGAGCACAATCTCCACATCAGCAGGAAGTCCCGATCAGCTGGCGTTTGCGGCAGGCTATCTGGCAGCCACGATCACGGAAGACTGGCGCACCGGTGTGGTGGGCGGGGGGGATACTCCTGCCGGCAAAGCGGCAGAGACCGGCTTTACCAACGGTGTGACCTTCCTGTGCGGTTTGTGCCGTCCGGTCGTACCGCCTTTCCCGATCCCGGGCTATCCGCTGACCTTCCAGCTGCCACCCTCCTCGAGCCAGGAAGAGCGCCAAACGGCGCTGAGCTATTTCCAGGAATGGCAGGTCGGCACGGTATACGTCGCTCCTGAAGCGGCGGAGCCTGCTCTGTTGGAAGAGCTGGCTGGGGCTGGGATCAGCATCATCGGCACCAGCGCCCCCCCAAATAGCCTGAGCTCCAGCTGGGCAGCTGCGGTCGGTTCTTCCGATCCTGTGGCTGCCGTAGAGCAGATGTGGGAGTCGCTGCTTAACGGGCAGGGTGGGCAGAGCGTCATCTTGCCGCTGGCGCTGCAGCATGTCAATCCGCAGCTGGTAAGCCCGGGTAGGCAGCGCCTTGTGGAAGAGATGCTGGCGGAGCTGCGGGCTGGTTATATCGACACCGGTGTTGACCCTGCCACGGGAGAGAGCCGTTTCTCAGATTAAAATTGCTTGAAACACATTGCCAAGGATAAAGCTTCATGCTAAACTTGTATATGATGGGAAAAAGATAATATATTTGGGAAATGGCTGGCTGACATGAGGCGCACTCAATGATATCCAGCCGATTTTTTTCAGCCATAGGAGTTAACATTAAAGAGGAGGTGTTCGCGAACCATTAATTTCGCCCTGTTCCCAACTACGATAGTGACAATATTTCAGCTAAGATAACGATATAAACTACACTCTCTTTGGAGGAGAAACGTATGGCCAAGAAACTTTATCCCCTTTTTGGATTGCTCATCATTGCCGCTATGCTGTTAGCCGCTTGCGGCGGAGCAGCGACTACCGAAGCACCACCACCTCCCACCGAAGCACCAGCGCCAACCGACGCACCCGCGCCTACCGAGCCGCCGGCAGCCACAGAACCGCCTGAAGCGATGTTCAAAGCCTGCCAGGTGACGGACGTGGGTGGTATCGATGATAAGAGCTTCAATGCCACAGCATGGAAGGGCGTGCAGGATGCGATGGCAGACTTCGGCATCGATGGTGCCTATCTGGAGAGCCAGCAGCAGACCGACTATGAGAAGAACATCAAAGCCTTCATTGACGAGGGCTGCAATATCATCGTGACGGTAGGCTTCCTGCTGGGTGATGCGACGGCTGTCGCGGCAAATGCGAACCCGGATGTTCCGTTCTCGATCATCGACTTTGCCTACGACCCGACGATCCCGAACGTGGCTGGGCAGGTATTCAACACGGACGAAGCAGCCTTCCTGGCCGGGTATGTGGCGGCAGGGACAACCCAGACGGGCAAGGTAGCCACGTTTGGCGGCATCCAGATCCCGCCGGTGACGATCTTCATGGACGGCTTCTACGCAGGTGTGATGTACTACAATGCGCAGAAGGGTACCAGCGTGGAAGTGTTGGGCTGGGATCCGGCAGCACAGACCGGCTCGTTCACGGGCAACTTCGAGAGCAAGGAAGACGGTCGCACGCTGGGGCTGGCGTTCATGGACGAAGGCGCGGACATCATCATGCCGGTGGCTGGGCCCGTAGGTGAAGGTACGGCAGCGGCAGCGCAGGAGCGCGGCAACGTATACATCGTCGGCGTAGACTCCGACTGGTTCAACACAGTGCCGGACTTCCAGGACATCGTCCTGACTTCGGTGCTGAAGAACATGGACATCACCACCTACCAGTCGATCGAATTCGTGATCGACGGCAGCTTCGAGGGTGGGTTGATCATCGGTACACTGGAGAACGGCGGTGTAGGACTGGCGCCGTTCCACAACATGGAATCGATGGTGCCTTCCGAGCTGGTGGCTGAGTTGGAAGACGTCAAAGCCGCTATCATCGCCGGCGACATCTCCGTCAAGCCTGGTGACGCCATGGCAATGCCGCCGAAGGTCGAAGCCCCCGAAGGCTTCAAAGCCTGCCAGGTGACGGACGTGGGTGGTATTGATGACAAGAGCTTCAATGCCACGGCATGGAAGGGCGTACAGGATGCGATGACAGATTTCGGTATTGAAGGCGCCTATCTGGAGAGCCAGCAGCAGACCGACTATGAGAAGAACATCAAAGCTTTCGTCGACGAGGGCTGCAATATCATCGTGACGGTAGGCTTCCTGCTGGGCGATGCGACGGCAGTCGGAGCGGCTGCGAACCCGGATGTTCCGTTCTCAATCATCGACTTTGCCTACGACCCGACGATCCCGAACGTGGCTGGGCAGGTGTTCAACACGGACGAAGCAGCCTTCCTGGCCGGGTATGTGGCGGCAGGGACAACCCAAACGGGCAAGGTAGCCACGTTTGGCGGCATCCAGATCCCGCCGGTGACGATCTTCATGGACGGCTTCTACGCAGGTGTGATGTACTACAATGCGCAGAAGGGTACCAGCGTGGAAGTGTTGGGCTGGGATCCGGCAGCACAGACCGGCTCGTTCACGGGCAACTTCGAGAGCAAGGAAGACGGTCGCACGCTGGGGCTGGCGTTCATGGACGAAGGCGCCGACATCATCATGCCGGTGGCTGGGCCCGTAGGTGAAGGCACGGCAGCGGCAGCGCAGGAGCGCGGCAACGTATACATCGTCGGCGTAGACTCCGACTGGTTCAACACAGTGCCGGACTTCCAGGACATCGTCCTGACCTCGGTGCTGAAGAACATGGACATCACCACCTACCAGTCGATCGAATCTGTGATCGACGGCAGCTTCGAGGGTGGGTTGATCATCGGTACACTGGAGAACGGCGGTGTAGGACTGGCGCCGTTCCACAACATGGAATCGATGGTGCCTTCCGAGCTGGTGGCTGAGTTGGAAGACGTCAAAGCCGCTATCATCGCCGGCGACATCTCCGTCAAGCCGTAAACAGTTGCTGGACTGTAACCCCAAGAGCCGGTCATCGACCGGCTCTATTTCTTATGGTAAAATCATTAAAATCAGCTTAAACCTTCCATAAAATAATTATATTGAATAGCCGGAGGTCCGCAGATCATCATGCCACCCGTTCTCGAACTCAAAGGGATCACCAAACGTTTTCCGGGCGTACTGGCGAATGATCACATCGATCTGACGCTTGAAGATGGCGAGATCCATGCCATGCTGGGAGAAAATGGCGCGGGTAAAACCACGCTGATGAATATCCTCTACGGTCTCTACCAGCCGGATGAAGGCGAAGTCTTCGTCAAGGGTAAGCCGATCACCGTCCAGTCACCCAGTGATGCCATCAAAGAAGGCATCGGTATGGTGCACCAGCACTTCATGCTGGTGCCGGTATTTACAGTCACAGAGAATGTGATGCTGGGGGAGGAGGATCTGCGTCCCGGCGGGCTGCTCGATCGCAAGACTGCCGCAGCAAAGATCCGCCAGATCTCTGAACAATATAACCTGGAAGTAGATCCGGACGCGTATATCGAAGATATACCTGTCGGTGTGCAGCAGCGGGTGGAGATCATCAAGCTGCTGTACCGTGAAGCAAATATCCTGATCCTGGACGAGCCCAGCGCGGTGCTCACCCCGCAAGAGGTGGAAGAATTATTCAATATCATGCACTCCCTTGTATCTCAGGGCAAATCGATCATCTTCATCACCCATAAGCTGAAAGAGGTCCTGGAGGTGGCCGACCGCATCACCGTTATCCGGCGCGGGAAAGTGATCGGAACGACGACACCTTCTGATGCGGACCAGAACAAGCTGGCTAAAATGATGGTCGGCCGCGCAGTCCAATTAGAAGTCCAGAAAGAGGCTGCTCAAACAGGGGATACTGTCCTGCAGGTGAGCGACCTGGTGGTCCTGGACCAGCGTCACCAGGTGTCGGTGGATGGGGTCTCCTTCGAAGTGAAAGGGGGAGAGGTCCTGGGGATTGCCGGGGTGCAGGGCAATGGGCAGACCGAGCTGATAGAGGCGATCACCGGACTGCGCCCGGTGCAGTCTGGGAAGGTGGTGATCGGGGGAGAGGATTTTACCGGCGCTTCTCCACGCCGGGTTACCGAAGCGGGCGTGGCACACGTCCCTGAGGACCGCCAGCGGGATGGCCTGGTGCTGCCATTCCCGGTTGAAGATAATCTGATCCTGAACACATATTACCTGCCTCCATTTGCGAAAGGTGCTGTGCTGCAGGAGGGCAAGATCCGGGAGTCTGCAGACCAACGTATCAATGAGTTCGATATCCGCACGCCTGGGGCAAGCACGCACGCAGGCTCGCTTTCGGGAGGCAACCAGCAGAAAGTGATCGTGGCGCGTGAGTTCTCGCGCCCGATCAAGCTGCTGATCGCCGCCCAACCCACGCGCGGGCTGGATGTTGGCTCGATAGAGTATATCCACGGCCGGCTGATCCAGAAGCGCGATGAGGGCTGCGCCATATTGTTGATCTCCACCGAGCTGGACGAGATCCTGGGTCTTTCCGACCGCATTGCAGTGATGTACCGGGGTGAGATCGTCGAGACCTTAGATGCATCCCAGGCAACCAAAGAAGGTCTGGGGCTGCTAATGGCAGGGGTCAAACCCGCCGGTCAGGCGGTTTGAAGCATCCAAGCAACCAGTCATTCTCATTCGGAGGTACCGATAAATGAGTGACGAAAAACCACACAGTGAAGAACAACCGCAGGAAAAAAACGCCGGTCAGGTCTTCATAGAAGAAGTGATTGCCGGTCCGGCTGGGGGCCAATCACGCGGGCGGCGCATGCTCTCGTCGTTAGCAGTTCCGGTGCTGGCGATCTTTACCGGGCTGCTGCTAGGGGGTGTCTTTATCATCCTGACCAGCCCTCAATTCTATGAAGCACTGCAGGTATCCATTGTAGAGGGGTTAAAGACCGCCTGGAATATCCTGGTGGTCTCCTATGGTGCTCTGTTTGTCGGAGCTTTCGGCAGTCCCGGTGATATCCTGGCAGCTCTGACAAGTGGTGATGCTGAGGCGCTGCGGGAGGCGCTTTACCCGTTCTTCGAGAGCCTGGTGGCTGCTACCCCGTATATATTCGGCGGGCTGTCGGTTGCGCTGGGCTTCCGGGTGGGGCTGTTCAATATTGGTGCGGAAGGGCAGCTCTTTATGGGGGCTATCTTCGCCACCTTTGTGGGCTACTCGCTTACCGGGCTGCCGATGTTCATCCACATGCCGCTGGCATTCCTGGCGGGTGCACTGGGAGGCGCCCTCTGGGGCTTTATCCCCGGCTTCCTGAAAGCCAGGACAGGCGCGCATGAGGTGATCAACACGATTATGATGAACTACATCGCCTTCCGCCTGAGCGACTGGCTGCTCAATGGTCCGATGCAGCGCCCGGAGTCGTTCAACCCGGTCAGCCCGTTTATTGCCGACTCGGCCAAGCTGTTCCGCTTCTTCCAGGACCCAATTCGCTTCCACCTCGGGTTTTTTATCGCCTTGTTGATGGCCTGGCTGGTGTACTGGTTATTGTGGAAGACGAAGTGGGGATTCTCCTTACGGATGGTTGGTTTGAATCCACGTGCGGCCCGTTATGCCGGAGTAAGCGTTGCGATGGGGATCATCATGGGCATGACCCTGGCAGGCGCACTGGCGGGTATGGCGGGTACGAACGAAGTGTTGGGTCTGAATTATTACATGGCCCAGGCTTTTTCATCCGGCTACGGTTTCGACAGCATCGCCATCGCCCTGCTGGGCAACAGTCACCCGGCGGGCGTGGTCCTGTCAGCCCTTTTATTCGGCGCTCTGCGCAACGGGGCAACACGGATGCAGCTCGCGGGAGGCATCCCGATCGATATCATCAATATCCTTCAGGCGATGATCCTGGTATTCATCGCTGCTCCGGCGATTATCCGCACGATTTACCGTCTGCGTGCTCCAGCCGAGGGCGAAGAAGAAGGCCTGGTTACCACCTGGGGAGGCGATTGATCCATGGCAGCGACAACAATGCGACGTGAAATCGATCTTGTATCGCCCACCCGCCAGTGGGGGATGGGCATCCTGTTTATCGTTCTTGGGGCGGCTATCTGGTTCTTTTTCAGCCGTTCCATCGAGCCGGGCACGCTCACCAAATTTGGCATGACGCCGGGTGGCTCGTCCGCCACCATCCCGGATATTACTGTCCCAACCCTGCTGACGCTTAACCTGTTGGCGGCGCTGTGCATCGGGCTGGGCATCATCCAGGTAGTCAAGCCGCGTGGGTTTGGTCGATATACCAACTGGGTGCTGGGTGGGGTTGCGGCGATGTTCGTCCTGGCGTTCCTCACCTGGGCTGCGGCGGGTAAGTCTATCAACCTGGCCGGGCTGGTCAACACAACTCTGCTCAAAGCGGTGCCCCTGACGCTGGGTGCTCTCTCCGGGATCCTTTGCGAGCGTTCCGGGGTGGTGAACATCGCAATAGAAGGCATGATGTTGATGGGCGCCATGGTTGCTGCCCTGGTGGCGAGTGTCACCGACAGCCTGTGGATAGGTCTATTGGCTGCTGTGCTGGCATCTGCGATGCTGGGGTTGGTGCACGGCGTGCTCTCGATCAAGTATAAGACCGACCAGATCATATCCGGTACTGCCATCAATATCTTTTCGATCGGTCTGACTTCCTACATCTCGGCAAGATTCCTTCAGGTTAACCAGCTGGAGCTGAACACGCCGGGGGTCTTCCCGCCAATTGAGATCCCGCTGTTATCCAGCATCCCCTTCTTTGGACCGATCCTTTTCAAACAGAACTTCTTCGTATATGCCCTGTTCATCCTGCTGACCCTACTGCATGTGGGTTTGTACTACACCCGCTGGGGGCTGCGGCTGCGCAGCGTGGGCGAGCACCCACGCGCGGCGGATACACTCGGGATCAACGTGTTCCGCACGCGCTATATGGCTGTGCTGCTGGGGTCGATGGTAGCCGGGCTGGGTGGTGCATATTTCACAATCGGGTCGGTAGGCGGCTTCGACGAAGTGATGACTGCCGGGCGCGGTTTTATCTCCCTGGCGGCGATGATCTTCGGCAACTGGAACCCCTTCGGTTCGTTCGGTGCCGGACTTCTGTTCGGTTTTTCCGACTCGATAGCTTCTCGCCTGGCGATATTGGGTGTGAAGATCCCCTCAGAGTTCCTGTTAATGACACCTTATATCGTTACCATGATCGTGTTGGCAGGCGTGGTCGGGCGCAGCAAGATGCCGGCCGCAGACGGCGTGCCCTACGAAAAAGAGGGCGGCTAGAAGAGACAGCGGGTGGCCCAGCCACCCGCTTTTATTTTCACTAGGATTTCAACTTTTAAGGGGGTAGCGCCCGAGATCCAGGCCGGCATCTACCATCGCCAGCACGTTTTCGCCTGGCACCTCTTCCAGGATCGTGTGCACGGCTGCCAGCAGGTAGCCGCCTCCCGGACCCAGGATATCGATTACCCGGCGCACCTCCTGGTGCACCTGCTCAGGCGTGCCGTACGGCAGGACGCGATAGGTGTCCACTGCGCCGCAGAAACTCAGGTTCTTCCCGTAGCGTTTCTTCAGCTCCTCCAGGTTCGCCATCCTGCCGGCGGAGGTCTGGATGGGGTTGAGGATATCCACACCGATCTCGATGAAGTCATGGACCAGATCGAATACGTCGCCATCGGTGTGAAAGAACACCCTTGCTTTGGTACGCTCTTTAATAAAGGCAATGTAATCGGCGTGGATCGGTTTGAGGATCTCCCGGTACATCTTTGGCGATATGAGCAGACCATCCTGCATGCCCAGGTCGTCGCCGATCTTGATGATATCGACGTTATCGCCCAGCGCTGCCAGGAAGTGCCCCATCAACGTCTTACACAGCCCGGCGATTTTCCTCAGCAGCGCTTCGGCAAACTCCCGGTTTGCGACCAGGTTGGGGAAGAAGCGTTCCATGCCCTGCAGGGCGTTGGCGCGCTCCAGCGGGAACAGCAGCCAGGGGGTGGCCATAATGGCGTATTGGTTCTCCTCCGCCAGCCGCTTTGCCTGCTGGCGTACGTGAGCCACCCGGTAGGGATCGTCCATGTCCGGCCAGGGGTATGCCTCGATGTCATCGATTGTCTGGGCTTCTTCCAGCGGGTGGATGCTGGGGAACCAGACCCCCGGCTCCCACTCCACCTGACCGACCCCCCAGTCGTCGATGAACGGAGAGTGTGGGGGTCGTTCCTGGTTCTTGGTACGGATGGTTAATGGGAAGCGGTCCAAAACCCCACGTACGTCGCTGTGCAGGCGCTGCAAGACCTGCTCGCTGGGGGCGATCGAGCCGAGCTCGAGCCAATCGTATAAGTAGCGTTCCTCGTCTTCTACGCCCAGCAAGGACTTTATCCCCTGGTAGGGCTCAAGCCGCATGCTGGTGGCGTTGCTGGCTCCGATCACGATCGGGACGCGGTCCGGCTCTTCGTGGTTCAAGGCGGTTAATACGCGCTCGCGGGGGGTCATTGGCATGTTTACCTCCAATATATATCAAATATGCTGGATTATAATGGGTGTATGGCAGACTATCAAACCATCGAGGTCCCGGTTGCTGGTATGGACTGCGCCGACTGCACCATGCACGTGCAGAAAGCCATCGCCTCCCTGCAAGGGGTAGAGCGGGTGGAGGTCTTCCTGGCCGCGGAAAAAGCCGTCGTCCGGCTGGATGCAGGAGCGGTTGACCTGCCAGCCATCCGCCGGGCAGTTGAGCGCGCCGGTTATTCTGTCCCGGACGTGGCTGAAGATGCTGGCGGTGGCACGGACGGCATGGGGGATTTTACCCGCCCGATCCTTGCCCTGCTTGGCGTGCTGTTCGGTGTGGTGCTGTTTGTTGTGGTTGTGGGTGAATGGCTGGGGCTGTTCGAAACCATCACTGCCCAGGTGCCCTGGCTGGTCGGTCTGGGGATCGTGCTGGTAGGTGGCTATCCGGTCTTTGTAAAGGTTTTCCGGGCGACGTTGAACCGGCAGATCATCTCCCATACGCTGATGACCCTGGGCGTGATCGCCGCCCTGGCTGTGGGTGAGTGGGCGACGGCAGCAGTGGTGGTCTTCTTCATGCGCGTAGGCGATTACGTGGAGGGCTTCACCACCGAGCGCGCCCGCCGGGCAGTAAAGGACCTGACCGAGCTGGCACCCCGCCTTGCACGCGTAGAACGCCAGGGGCAAGAGGTCGAAATCCCTATCGAGCAGGTAAGCCCCGGTGCTATCGTGATCGTCAGACCGGGTGAGATGATCCCCGTGGATGGGGAAGTGACCGGCGGTCAGGCGACCGTGGACCAGTCCAGCATCACCGGCGAATCGATGCCGGTCGAAGCCGGTCCGGGAGCGAGTGTGTACGCTGCCACGCTGGTCAGCCTGGGCAGCCTGCAGGTGCGTGCAACCCATATTGGTCCGGACTCGACCTACGGGCAGGTGATCAGCCTGGTGGAACAGGCCGAAGCACATAAGGCGGATGTGCAGCGCATCGCCGACCGGTTTTCTGCCTATTACCTGCCGCTGGTAGCCGGGATCGCAGCCCTTACTTATATCATCCGGCAAGACCCGCTGGCTACGGCGGCGGTGCTGGTGGTAGCCTGTTCGTGTTCGTTCGCCCTGGCGACGCCGATCGCCATGCTGGCTTCGATCGGCGCGGGAGCGAAGCGCGGGTTGATGATCAAGGGCGGCAGGTATCTGGAAATCCTGGCAAAAGCCGATGTCCTGCTGATCGATAAGACCGGTACGCTGACGCTGGGAAAGCCGGAGATTACCGATATTGTGGAAATTAGGAATGGCGAATCAGGAATTAGGAATGGCGAATTAGGAATTAGGAATTACGAGGCGGGACTATCTCATACGCCTCTCACCTCTCCTATTTCGCCTCTCGCAACCCCTGATTCGCTGCTCGCAGCTCCTACTTCGCCTCTCGCAATTCTCCAGTTGGCTGCTTCGGCTGAGCGCTATTCCGAGCACCCGCTAGCGCAGGCGGTGAGGGTGGAGGCTCTCAAGCGCGGTCTGGATCTCTACCAGCCGCTGCATTTCGAGGCTATCCCAGGATTGGGCGTGCGGGCGGAGGTGAACGGGCAGCAGGTGTCGGTCGGCAGCCGGCGGTTTGCAGGTGGTGGAAATAATGGCGATTCAATCGAATTCGACCAGCGCATGGCCGGGCTAGAAGCAGAGGGGAAAACCTTGCTGTTGGTAGCTGCAGAGGGGCAGGTGCTGGGCGCTCTGGCGGCTGCCGATACGCTCAGACGGGAGGTTCCGCTGGCGATCGAAGAGATGCGCGGCCTGGGTATCCGGCATATCGAGCTGATCACCGGCGACAGCCAGGAGGTAGCCCGGACGCTGGCGGGGCAGCTCGGGGTGGATTACCGCGCCGGGCTGCTGCCCGAGGAAAAGATCGGCGTGGTGCAGGAATACCAATCACAGGGACATACGGTGATCATGGTCGGCGACGGGGTGAACGATGCCCCTGCCCTGGCGCAGGCAGATGTGGGCATCGCCATGGGCGTGGCTGGATCGGCGATTGCGGTCGAGGCCGCCGACATCGCCCTGATGCGTGAGGACTGGACCCTGGTGCCGCAGGTTCTACGCATCGCTCGCCGCACGCTGCGTGTGGTGAAGATGAATATCGCCTTTACCGCACTGTATAACCTGGTGGGTTTGAGTCTGGCAGCGCTCGGCTACCTGCCGCCGGTCTTCGCCGCCGCCGCGCAGTCCATCCCCGACCTGCTCATCCTGGGCAACTCTTCACGCCTGCTGCGGCAGAAAGAGTAAAGAGCAGGCACAGCTGCCAGGGCTTGTTTACAAAAGCCAATCTCCCATTTTCACTTTATAACCAGCGGTAAATATCGATATGACTGCAAACGGGTGGAGACCGGTGCGCCATACAGCGGCTGGGGAGTCTCGTCGCTCTTCACGACATAAGCATTGTTCTCGATCGTCCCAAACGCACCAGGCAGGACGGCAACGATCAGTTGTACCTGCCAGGTCTGTCCCGGCATCAGCTCGGGTTTCGTCCAGGTGACCACTGCACTGGCCGGATCGTAGACCCCATCACTGGAGACGTAAGCGGTGTCATCCGGCAGCAGGTCCTCGATAATGATATTGTGCGTGCCGCTCATCTTGTTCTGGTTGGTGACCGTCAGGGTGTAGGTGATCAGGTCGCCGATATCTGCCAGGTCCGGCATAGCAGATTTGGTCAGCTCCAGGCTGTGGACCTGGGTCGTAACCGGTGAGCCGGGTATCGTCCCTGTCTCGTCGCTGCGCACGCCATAGCTCTGGTTGACGATCTCCCCGGCGTAAACCAGCGGCGCCTGCACTACAAGGTTGTTCTCCCAACTCTCACCGGCCCCCAGGACCGGCAGCGTCCAGGTGAGCATGTCCCCGTTGACGACAACAGGCAGGGTGGAAGTGATGAATGTCGTGTTGGCAGGCACCACGTCGGTCAGCACAACGTTGTGGATCGGCAGGCTGCTGTACGGGTTGGTGACGGCAAGTGTGTACGTCAGGCTGCCGCCGGGAGGCAGCAGCCCAGGAGCAGTCTTAGAGAGCATCTGGTCGAGGCTGGTAATATTTACACTGACCGGCGCACCGGACACAGCAGCTGCATCATCGCTGCGAGCGTTGTAATCATCGTTCACGATCGTTCCGCTTGCGCTTGGTGAGACCTGCACGACAAGGTTTAAGCTCCTGGTCTCACCTGCCGCCATGCTGGCGAAATCCCAACGCACGTTGGAGCCATCGAAGCTGTGCGGCTGGGTGGCGCTGATGAAGGTCGTCATGGCAGGCAGGGTGTCGGTTAATACGACGTTGGTTGTGGGGTAACCGGCAGGCTGGACCAATGTGAGGTCAAGGGTGTATGTGATAGCTTCGCCAGGGAAGACGTTATTGGATGAAGAATTTTTATCCAGGACCAGCCCATAGTAGATTTCGTTGAATGCAGCGATCGAGTCTATGCGACCCCAACCATAAGTATTGTTCGGGAAGGTGGTGCCGGGTGGGTCGCATACCTGTGAGCTTATCCGCAGAGCTGATTGCTCGATCGCGCTCTCCAGCGTGTCCACCTCCCCGTGCAGTGTTGGGTTGGCGGAAACGAGCAGGCCGACTAGCCCGGCAACGTGCGGGGCAGCCATACTGGTGCCGCTCCAGCCGCCCTGATAGCCCCCGCCGCGCACGCTGGAGCGGATGCTGACCCCCGGCGCGGTGACATTCGGCTTCATGCGCCCGCTGCCGTCAATGGTCACCGGACCGCGGCTGCTGAAGCTGGCTATGGCGTCTGTGCTGCTGGTTGCACCCACTGCGAAGGAGGCATCATAGATCGCGGCTGGTTCATCCACCGAGCTGCAGCCCGGACCGCCATTGCCCGATGAGTGAGCGGTTACGATGCCGGCCGCTCGCACCGCGTCCACCACCGCCAGCAGCACATTGGGGTCGGTGCAGCCCTCGCTGGGCGGGCAGCCCCAGGAGTTGTTGATCGCATCCGGCGCTTTGGATGGGTCGGGGTACTGGTCGTTCAGATCGGTGGGAGCGATGAACCACTGGTAGCACTCGGCGTAGGTGGTGGGCGTGCCCGCGCCGACGTTCATGTTGCGGCAGCCGATCCAGCGTGCCCCGGGAGCCATGCCGATCTGGTTGCTGCCGCCGTCGTCACCCACCATGGTGCCCATGGTGTGCGTGCCGTGACCGTGGTCGTCGCACGGCTCAGGTGAGTCCGACCCGCAAACCCCGCCGCCGCTGTGGATGGCGTCATGCCAGCTGTAGTTATGGTCGGCAGAAGCACCGTTCCAGCCGCGGTATTGGACCTTCAGCGCTGGGTGGTCCCAGTCGTAGCCGGTGTCCGCGCCGCCGATCACGGCTCCCTGACCGGTGAAACCGGCTGCCCAGACGTCGTCGGCATTGACCTTGAGGATGTTCCATTCGATCGCCTCCGGTGAGGCAGGCGAGTCCAGGGCCGGGTCTGGTTCAGGCACATCGACTTTCACCGCCGGGTTGGCGTAGATATGAGCGACGTCCGTCCGTTCGGATATAGCCTGCACGGCATCCAGCCCGCCGCGCACCCAGATCATGTTTGCTACCCAGTACCTGCGATACTCTACTCCCTGCTTTTCCAATGCCGTCGCTACCGCGGGTTGGGTGCGCGCAGCGACTGCGGTCAGCTGTTCGTAGACATAGCTGCCCTTCTCGAGCTTTGTTCTCAAGGTGGCAGCCCTGCTCAGGTCTGCCTGCTCGGTCAAGAATACCAGGAATTCGGTCTCGCCCGCTGTGCCGGTCTCCAGCACCCACGGGTCGACTTTTGCCTTCCAGAGGGCTTCCTGGGCTGCGGTGGATGTGACGCCGGGTGCAGTGCTCGCGCTGCTGAGAAATAATACCAGCAGGATGAAGAGCAGCAATGTTTTCGGTGGTTTGCGCATGTTTTTTCCCTTGAATGGAAAACCCTAATCGCGTCTATGACGCTTAGGATTTTTTAGTCTCACTCAGCCAGCGCCTGGACCAGCTCGCGGCAGAAATCAGGGATGTCCTCCACCACGCGTCCCCACACCAGGTTGCCATCCCGGAAGGCTGGCTCGTCCACCCAGATGGCTCCGGCGTTGACCATATCATCTTTGATGCCCTTCGAGCCGGTAGCCCGGTGGCCGCGTACGATCCCGGCGGATGCCAGCACCCAGCCAGCGTGGCAGATGGCAGCCACGATCTTGCCCTGCTGGTAGACGCCGCGCACCAGGTCAAGGACGGCCGGGTAGCGGCGCAGTTTGTCCGGCGCCCAGCCGCCCGGGACGACCACGCGCATCGAAGTCATCCGCGCTTACCTCTGCAGCAGCTACATCCGGGGCAGCCTGCAGGCAGTGCTTGCCGGTATACTGCTGCGCTCTGCCGCTGCCCACCACGGTTACGCGGGCGCCTTCTTCGCGCAGCCTCATCAGCGGCACCCAGAATTCCAGGTCCTCGAAGCCTTCTTCGATAAGATAGGCGATATGTTTGTTAGTCAGCTTCATAATTTCCTCCATTGTTGAGGCGATATCAGTAAGTAATTTTGGCAGTCGCCCCCATCAGGTCACAATTTTACCAGCGCCTTGAGCTCAGGCCAGATGAACGGCAGCACGACCGCCCCCCCGGCTGCAAGCGAGATTACTGCCAGAGGCAGCTGGGGCAGGGGCAGCTGGAGCATGAGATATACCAGCACTCCCGCCGCGGCGGTTGAGGAGATCACCCTGAGCAAAGTCCTGCCCACGTCCAGCAAGCCTCCGAAGCGGCGGTTGAGCAGGTAGAGCAGCAGCACTGCCTGAGAGGTGAATGCCAGCGAGTTTGCCAGTGCGATCCCCGGCGCGCCGAATCGAAAGCCCAGCAGGATGGCGAAGGCAATCATCAAGACGATGTTCAGCCCGGCGGTCCGCAGAGGCGTAATGGCGTCTTGTTGGGCGTAAAATGAACGCGCCGCCACCTCCAGCAAGGAATGACCGACCAGCCCAAACATGAACATCCGCGCCGCCCATACGACCAGCTCCGTGCCGGCGGGTTCGAAGCCCAGAATGCCCACCGCAGGACGGATCACCAAAGAGAGCAGCACCGCGCTGGGGATAGTCAGGGCTAGAAGCACGCGCAGGGTCTTGTTCATCGTGGTGCGGAAAGAGCCTATATCATTACGTGCGATCTGCTCGGACAGGGTCGGCAGGAGCACTGTGCCTAAGGCAGTCCCGATGATCGTCTCGGGTACCTGCATGAATAACCATCCGTAGACCAGTGCGGTGACCGAGCCGGACGCCAGGCGTGAGGCGATATTATCCTGAGCCAGAAAGATGATCTGGATGAAGAAGACCGTCACCACCCGTGGTCCCATCAGCGACAGCACCTGGCGCACTCCCGGGTCTTTCAGGTTTATGCTGGGCATCCAGCGGAAGTGGTAGCGCAGAAGTCCCGGGATCTGCACACCCAGGAACAGCGCCGCGCCCAAGATGGTGCCATACACCAGCCCGTAAACCCCCATCCCGAATGCCGGCAGGCTGAGCGGTCCGATCTGGTAGCCGGTGCTGGGAGCCAGGATGAGCACCCCAAACAGCGTGCCGACGTCGTACATGCTGGGTGCCAGGGCAGGCAGGGCGAAATGCTGGTTGGACTGCAAGCCGGCGATGGCTAACCCGCTCAGGGAGAAGAGCAGTGTCGCGATCAGGTTCAAGCGCATCAGGTCGGCGACCAGCGCCTGCTGTGCGGGCGTGAACCCGGGCGCAATCCCCAGACGCCAGGTTACCATCTGGTCGGCGAGCAGTGCCACGATTACCGACAAGCCGGCGGTAACCAGGAATACGAAATTGGCGACCCGAGAGAACAGGGCCCACATGGCGGATTGCCCGCTTTTATCCAGCGTGGCTGAGAGCACCGGGATGAGTGCCACTGCCAGCGCACCGCCGGAGATCAGGGCGAAGAGCAAATCGGGTATGTTGTTGGCCGCGTTGAAGGCATCCAGCTCGGAGGAGAGGCCGAATTGTTGGGCGATGATCACCTGGCGCAGAAAGCCAAGCAGCTTTTCAAGCCCAAAGAAGAGGGCGACGATCAGGGTCGAGCGAGCGATATGGCTCATCGAGGTAACCGGGGCAGCTCCTGTTTGCTCGGGGATATAATTGGGTAAGTATAGCACGGGAATGGCTCTGCCGTGCGCTGACAGAACTGGTAGGGGACCTTGACCTCATATGATCGGGCTCTCTGTCTTGCAGAGGGGCGGCTGTTGCAGCGTCGATTTAGATGTGGTAGAATGGCTGCGCCCGGGAGGGAGTCGCTGCAATATCATGGAGGGATGGCCGAGCGGTCTAAGGCGGCTGTCTTGAAAACAGCTGTGGGGTTACACCCACCGGGGGTTCGAATCCCTCTCCCTCCGCTGCAAAGGAATCAGCAATTAGGTGTTATAAATCAGCTACTGAGTGCTGAAGGCCGAAAGCTGAACGCTCCATACGGGGAGGTGCCAGAGTGGTCGATTGGGGCCGCCTGCTAAGCGGTTGTCGGGGCAAAAACCTCGACCGCAGGTTCGAATCCTGTCCTCCCCGCCACAAAGAAAATGCTCGCCATGACGGCGAGCATTTTTGGTGCGCCCAGCATGGGCGCTGGCTAGAGGGTGAAAGACCCTTGCGGAGGTTGGTCGCACCAACCGCTAGCTGAAGGCAAGGGCGCTGTCGTGAGGGCAGGGTCTGAAGGAAGCCGAAGGCAAACCTGGGACTTGAGGAACACGAACCTCATAGGAGGCTGTGAGGCTGGACGAGTTGGCCAATAACAACGAAGTCCGATGCGACCAAGAGCCGAAGCAGAAAATGGGGCAGGTGTGCAGGGAAAGTCAGCGTTCTTACCTGGGGAGGTCTGCCGTGAGGCCGGGAACGGTAACCCTGATCGAGAGGTCAGGCTGAGGCGGCAGAAGTCAGCAGGGGCCATAGTACCAGCGAGAGCTGGGAAGGGCTGAACATCGAGAGGATGAGTACGAAGAGCAGTTCGAGGAACGACAAAGAAAGCTGAACGCCTCGGATAGAGGCACTGCTGAGCAAGCAAAATGGGTGAAGCCTGTGGGAGTTGTGCAGAGGGCTGAGTCGTTCCCGGCACGAGACGGAGGAAAATCCAGCGCCAAGAAGGGTGCCTTTCTCGGTGAACCGCCGGATGCGGACCCGCATGTCCGGTGGTGTGAGAGGGGGCGGTTAGCCGCCGCCCCCTACTCGATTTTATAGTCCGGTTGCCATCCAGGAAGCCAAATGCGGCACCGATCACGGCGCAGATGAGTGTATTTACCCAGATTATCATCAATCTTGGTTTCGTAACACTTTAGTTTCCGCTAAAAGCGGATGACAAAGCGACCGGAATGAAGTTCCGGAAGCGTCGAACCTTACAAATTGAGTCCATACTTCGCTTCAAGACACCGAAACCGGCGCTGAAGCGGTCGATTTTCGTCTGTGGGCCAGAATTCCCTTGGGCAAGTGCCTTGTCACCGACATCTTTTTGCGAAGTTGGCTGGGCAAAGGGTAACTTTGTGGAAATGGCATACCTCTCAACATGCGGCGGAAGCGTCCTGGGGTGCGTTTCGGCTGGCGATCCCAGAAACCAGTCGGAGCCAGGGGAGCGGTAGCCGCCAGGTAGCTGAGGATCGAACCAGCCAACAAGGCTAACTCCGGCAGGCGCTGGATGCTTTCATCGGCATGCACGAACTGGCGATGAGCGCCGACCATCTGCTTGGCCGAGAGCGGGATTTGCTCAACTGGCCAGCGATCCTGGTACATGGCTTTCACGGTAGCCGCTTTTAGGTCGAGCGGTGTCGCCAACAGCCAGGGCGTGGTGTAGGCTGGGTCGTAGATCGCATACACCCGGAAAGTCTTGGCCCCAGGGTCGGGGACCACACCCGGCAGGATCAGGTCTTCCCAGATCTCGGCTCGTCTCTCAACGCCATCTTCCGTCCAGGTTTCTACCCGATCCGGGGAGCTGGCGGCGATGGTTTTGCCCTTGTAGCTGCGCTCCAGCGGGCGGATCTTCTCGCCGTAGACAGGTCTGCGTCCCTTGCCACCATAGGGCAGAGGCTGGTTGCGGCGAGCCGTGAAGTTGGTAGCCAGACGGAGCAGATAGTGCTCCAGCCCGGCATCCTGCACATCAGCCAGCTTGACGCCCGCATCCATCACCGCCACATCATCTGCAGCCAAATGGCGGCGTGCCCAGCGCAGCAAGTCCTGCCACAACCGGCTCTCGCAGGGGTCTTTGGGATGCACCCGTTCGAAGGCCAGCGGACAAGCCAGGCGTTGACCACCGATTTGCCCCACTTCCCCGATCACGCCGAAAATCACCGCCGGAAGCGCCCGGTTGGCAGCCGGATGGTAGTGCTTGCTCGGGCAGTTTCGCAATGCCGGACGCCAGAAGGCGGTCACATCCACCGTGATGGCTCGATAGCCTTCGTGGCGATGCACCTGCCAGCCGGGCAATCCTTCAATCTGCTCTTGCCACAATCGCAAGACAACCGCCGTCTGCCAGGCGCCACGCCGGAATGCTGCCCAGGCTCGCCGAGTTGCCTGTTCAGATAGGCCAGTGGCTTGCAGCGCAGGGAAGAGTGCACCCCGTTGGGGCAGCAAAGCACCGCTGACCAGCATCCATAGGAAATGTAAAAGTGCAAGATTGGTCCCGACGGGGAGACCTTGGGTCAGTGCGACCAGGATATTCATGGTATGATCGATGGCGGTAATGGGCTCACCTCATGGTTGCAAGTTTTGGTCAAAAACAAGCTTACCATGTTTGGGGCCCATTGCTCCGTTAAGCCGCTCGATCAGTTAGCGGAAAGTAAAGTAACAATTAATTGGCGAATTCTTCGATCAGCTGCAGGAGCTCCAGCGGCTGCCCTCTGGAAGGCTCCAATGCAAGGCTCAGCGCCTCCTGGTCGCAGTGCGAGACACAGACACCGCAGCCCATGCAAAGCTTTTGGTCGATCTCGGCATACAGCCCATCGACCGAAAGCGCTCCGAACTGGCAGGTCTCGGCGCAAGTGCCGCAGGCGATGCACAAATCTTCGTCCACTTGGCCGATATATCCTGAAGATGCCAGCATGGGTGTGCCGCGCCGCTGTGCCTGCATGGCGCCGCAGCAACAGGCGCAGCAGTTGCAGATGGCGTAGAACCTGCCCAGCATGGCATCCTTGAAGAAGGCGTGGTGGACGTGACCGCGTTCGTCTTCTGCTTGCAGGATCCCGGCAGCCTCGGAGGACGAGACCCAGCGCGAGCGACTGGGGTGGTGTTCAGCGACGAAACTGGCGAATGGCTCGCCGACGATCAGGCACACATCCAAGGGCAGGCAGGGATTCTCCCGGCTCGAGCGGCAGGGGCATTCCAGGGCGACGATGTGGTCGGGGTTCTGCAGGATGATATCCCGGGCGCGCACGTAAGGGATCACCTGTTCCAGGTCAGGCAGATTTACCGGCTCGTTGACAGTCACCAGCTGTGACGCCGCATCCAGCGAAACGACTTTGCCATGATAGCCGTCCGCAAAGGTGTGCGTGCTGACATTCGGATCAAGGCCACCGTTTGTGGCGGGTGGTTTCAGAGTTTGTGACCCGGGCAGCACGCGCAGCAGCGCAGCCAGGATGGGCGCGAGCCTTCTCGCCAGCGGGTGCTCGCCGGTGCCGATGCCGATATACAGGTAGGGCCAGCGCGCGTAGATATACCCATGCAGCTTATCGAAGGTGGAATAATCCACTGTATGCTCCCCCTCCTGGAAAAAAGCCCTTGTGGAGGGCGACACCAGCCAGTTGAATCTCGATTTCTGTGGCGAGTTTTTCATGTCTTTGCTCCCTGCTGTGAAGGCTGTCGGAATGGATCAGAATGAAGCCAGGTCTGACGATGGATATTATCACTATACAAAATACACCTACATCTCGCAAGTGACATTCATGAGTGTTTATTGTCATGATTTTGAAATACCCTTATACTTGACCTTAGTGCAGCAGGATACTATCGGTCTTACAGAGTGGGCGGGAGGGCGCACTTTCCCTGAAATGTGCGGAGTAGATCGGGCATGATTCGATGAGCGAACGGACGGCTTTTGTGTTTGGAGGGGGTGGCTCGCGCGGTGCTTTGCAGGTCGGTGCTGTAAAAGCCTTGCTTGAAGCCGGTATCAGACCGGACCTGCTGGTTGGAACTTCGATTGGGGCAGTCAATGCTGCCTATCTGGCGCTGCATGGAGTGAACCTTCAGGGATTGGAAAACCTTGAAGCGGCCTGGTATGACGCCGCGCAGGCAAATTTGCTGCCATCTAATTATCTATGGCTGACTGTGCGTGTGTTGTTTAACAGACCGGCCGTCGATCCGGTGCACCGGCTGCGTGATTTCTATATCAGCCACGGCATCTCACCCCAGCTGATATTCAGCGATCTGCGTGGCGTCCGCCTGATGATCGTAGCAGCAGACCTGAACGGTGGACGACCGGTATTGTACGGTGCCGACCCTAACGATTCTGTTCTGGATGGTCTGGTTGCATCCACGGCGCTGCCCCCGTGGGTGCCGCCGATGCAGATGCAAGAGAAGCTGCTGATAGATGGCGGTGTGGTCAGCAACCTGCCGATCGAGACCGCCCTGGCTATGGGTTCCAGGGAAATTGTGGCCTTGAACCTGATGGATTTCAGGGATGTACTGGCAAACGAAAGCGGCTTTGGTCCCTTCTTGGGGAAGCTGTTACATATTGTCGAACAGCGGCAGCTTGAGCTGGAAATGGCGCTGGCGGGAGCGATGGGTGTCAAGGTCTACCGGTTGGACCTGCTCAGTGAGTCTCACGTGCCTTTGTGGCAGTTTGATCATACGGAAGAATTGATTGCGGTGGGTTATGAAACAGCGTGCAGAGAACTGGCGGAAGGCATCTTGCTCCCGCTGATAGAGCGCCCCGGTTGGGTCGAGCGGGTAATTCATGCGATCCACTATAGGCTGAGGAATAATGGGGGGAAAACTCGTTAAGATTCAGTTTCATTCCTCTTGACAAGCTTAATGCCATACATTAAAATATACACTGTATATATACAGTGTATATTTTAATTGGAGGCAATTTGTGTCAAGACCAAAACAAAGCGCGCAGCGCGAAGATATGTCTGAAGAGATCAAAGCCATCGCCCGGCAGCAGATGAGCGAGCTTGGCACAGCAGGTTTGTCGCTCCGGGCAATAGCCCGCCAGATTGAGATCACAGCCCCGGCAATCTATAACTACTTCCCCCGTCTGGAAGATTTGATCACATCTTTGATCGTTGATGCATTCACCGATCTGGCGGTCGCCATGGAGGGTGCACGAGCAAACTCTTCTACAACGAGCACACGCTCTCTGATTGAGGCCATGCTGTTCGCTTACCGCCAGTGGGCTGTCGACCATCCTGTAGATTTCCAGCTGATTTATGGCAACCCAATCCCCGGATATGAAGCTCCCTTAGAAGTGACAGGTCCGCTGGCTCGCCGTCCTTTTATCGGTCTTTTTGAGCTGTATGCGCATGCGCTGCACTCAGAGGAGATTGAGATACCCGAGGAATATCTGCAGGTGCCGGAAAGCATTTCTGCCAATCTCGTTTACTGGCAGGAGCAGACTGGCATCGATCTACCAGATGCTTTGAGCTGCCTAATGATGAGCGGCTGGGCGCGCATTCATGGGTTAGTGATGCTGGAGCTATTCCACCACCTGCAGCCGGTGGTTGGCGATCCGGAAGCTTTTTATCTGTACGAGGTTCGCGCCTTTCATAATAGGCTGGGTCTGGTATCGTAAGATGATTGAGCAGTTGCTCGCATTTAATAGAATTTCACAGGTTTTCATCCCAGAAGGTCTGAGGTTGGTCACGGCAGCCTGTCAGTCTGCGTAGCGCGCGCCGCCATTTCGGGAGTGAAATCCAATCACAACTTTTATAACAGGAAAGGGGTACGGCAATCATGTCTGAAAATCATTTACACGTCATATTCGGTACAGGACCGCTGGGGATATCGGTGATGAAGGCGTTGGTGAAGCGCGGGAAGCTGGTAATGATGGTCAACCGCTCGGGCATTGCCCCACAGGGTGTCCCTGACCATGTCAAGATATCAGCCGGGGATGCATACAACCCGGAATTCACTCGCTCGATATGTGAGGGTGCAAGTGTTATTTACCAGTGTGCTCAGCCCGCTTATCATGAATGGACTGATAAATTCCCGTTGTTGCAAGCCAGTATTATGGAAGGTGCAGCCAGCGCTGGGGCTAAATTTATAGTAGGAGAAAACCTGTATATGTACGGCATGGTCGATGGTCCAATCCATGAAGGGCTACCTTATAACGCCCACACCAGAAAAGGGAAAACGCGTGCAAACATGGCGGAGGCAGTGCTATCAGCCCACCGGAGAGGTGCTTTGCGGGCGGCTATTGGGCGCGGCTCGGATTTCTATGGGCCGGGCGTGCTTGACTCGGCCCTGGGTGAGCGAGCGATTATGCCTGCAATACAAGAAAAAAAAGCCTCGCTCGTTGGAGACCTTGATTTGCCGCATACCTATACCTACATCAATGATTTCGGTGAGGCATTGGTCATTTTGGGTGAGCGAGATGAAGCGCTTGGGGAGGTGTGGCATGTCCCCAACCCGCCAACCTTGACCCAGCGTGAGCTGATGCTCTTGTTCTTCGAGCAGATTGGTAAGCCGCCGAAGATGAGCGGGATGGGCAAGCTGACAATGTTCATCGGTGGGTTGTTTATCCCTGAAGCGCGAGAGACTGCCGAGATGATGTATGAATTTGAGAAGCCATTCATAGTTAACAGCAGTAAATACATAACTGCCTTTGGAGACATTGCTACACCCCACAAACACGCAATTCGGGAAACAATCGCCTGGTACTGTGCTAATTTCAACTTGCAGGGGTCGACATCCATTGGTTAGGAGTACTCTATAGAACATCTTTGGATCTCGCGTTCGTGAATTGAGCTCCAAATTACCGGTTGCCAGAGCCAGTCTGGACAAGCTTTGGTAAAATCAAGCGGCCGAGATGAAGACCAGATTGGTTGTGTTTCTGTGTGTATTGTGGGTGCTGCCCTGGATGGCGTGCAATTTCCCATTCCCTGCTCCAAACACCAATAGTCCGGATGGAGAGTCGCTGCGCCAGACGCTGCAGGCAGGTCCTGCCCCGACGAAAAATTCGCCCACCGCAGTGGTGGCAATGACGCCTGCGCCTGGTAGCGCGCTTCCCACGCTTGAGATCATCCCGGTGTCGCCAACCCCGGTGATCACCAGCGAGCTGCCGGGATATCATGCGTATGCTGCCCAATCCGGTGACACCCTGCCGGCAGTGGCAGCACATTTTGGGGTTGAGTCCGAAGAGATCGTTTCATCCGATGTGATCCCCTCACAAGCCTACATAACACCAGGTCAGATCCTGCAGATCCCTGGGGAATATGAGCAGAGCCTGGCGTCTGGTCTGCTGTTGCCGGACGGTGAGGTGGTCTACTCGCCAGCAGACGTCGGTTTCGACCTCCCCGGCTACGTCCAGGGTGCAGGCGGCTTGCTCAGCGTTTACACCGAGACTCTTGACGGTGAGGTAATTTCTGGGATCGAGATCGTCCAGCGGGTTGCCAGCCAGTCTTCGGTTAACCCGCGACTGCTGCTGGCTTTCCTGGAGTTCCGCTCCGGTTGGGTTACTGGATACCCGCTGGATTCTCGGCAGGTGGAATACCCGATCGGTTTCTATGCCCCTGGACGGAAAGGTCTCTATGAGGAGCTGATGATAACCGCCACCCAGCTGAACGTCGGTTATTACGGCTGGCGCCAGGGCAGCCTGCTGACACTGAAGTATCCGGACCAGAAAGTCGAGCAGATATACCCGGCACTCAACGCCGGCAGTGCAGCGCTGCAGCACCTATTTTCCAAATTCTACCGGATCGATGCCTGGCAGGCAGCCCTCTACATCCCCGGGGATTTTCCTGCCCTTTACACGCAGATGTTCGGCGACCCCTGGACCAGGCAGGCTGCCCTGGGTCCGGTGATACTGCCTGGACTGATGCAGCCGCAGATGGAGCTTCCTTTCATGCCTGGGGAGCGCTGGAGCCTGACGGGCGGCCCGCACCCGGCCTGGGATTCGGGCACTCCGCGCGGCGCCTTGGATTTCTCGCCCGTGACCGGAGAAGCCACCTGTGCCGTCTCTGCCCGCTGGGCTACAGCAGTTGCTCCCGGCGTAATCACCCGAGCAGCGCGCAACGCGGTAGCCCTGGACCTTGACGGGGATGGGTACGAGCAGACCGGATGGGTGCTGGTATATTATCACCTGGCGGCGAGCGAGCTGATCACACCCGGGACGGTGGTTGCCCAGGATGAGCGGCTTGGACACCCCTCCTGCGAAGGCGGGCGCGCCACCGGCAAGCATGTCCATATTGCACGTAAGTACAACGGTGAATGGCTGCCAGCGGATGGTCCGCTTCCTTTCACCCTTAGCGGCTGGCGGGCTGTTGCAGACAGCCGGAACTACCAGGGCAGCCTGGTGAAGGATGGGCTGGTGGTCACGTCCAATCCCGGAGGCCCGCGTACATCTGTCATTATGCGCTGACGACCTGCTTTTCCTGGGGGACCAACCAGGAGAAGCGAAAAAACCCCTTCTCGAATTGAGTATAATTCTCTTGGAAGTTATGCAGTTCACGGGAATTCGAAGTTTCCACACCCTATTTACCGGCTGGAGGTTGCATGTTAGACGATATGAAAACCATCCGGGTGATGCTGGTCGACGATCACACGGTGGTGCGCAGCGGGCTGAGTGCCATTTTGCTGGCATACGATGACTTAGAGCTGGTGGGAGAAGCAAGCGATGGTGGAGAGGCAGTGCGCCTCTGCGCGCAGGTGCAGCCGGATGTGATCCTGATGGATCTGGTGATGCCGGGTATGGATGGCACGGAAGCGACACGGGAGATCAAGAAAGAGTTCCCATCCATCCAGGTTATCGCCCTGACCAGTTTTAAAGAACAAGCTATGGTACAGGGTGTGCTGCAAGCCGGAGCGATCGGCTACTTGTTGAAGAATGTATCCGCGGAGGAGCTGGCGAACGCCATCCGCTCCGCAAATGTTGGCAGCCCAACCCTGGCTGCGGAGGCTGCCCAGGTGCTGATCCAGGCCAGCCGGAGACCTGCCGAACCGCTCGTTGAGCTGACCGAGCGCGAGCGGGAGGTGCTGGCTTTGCTGGTGGAAGGCTTGAATAACAACCAGATCGCGGAGCGTCTGGTCATCACCTTATCCACAGTCAAATTCCACGTCAGCAGCATCTTATCTAAGTTGGGTGTCTCCAGCCGTACTGAAGCGGTTGCCCTGGCTTTAAAGAATAATCTGGTCAAGTGACCAGGTCGAATACCATTCTTAGGTAGAGGGCAAAACCTCTTCCGGCGCTGGGTGCGGATCGCAGGGCTTGGGCTTATACTCTGTGATTAAGATGCACGTCTTAATCGCAGATGACCAAAGAGACGTACGCTCGGCGCTGCGCCTGCTGCTGGAACAACAGGCAGCAGACTGTACGATTGCCGAAGCAGCGGATCGAGAGAGCTTGCTGGCGGGGGCCGGTTGCATCTCACCAGATATTATTATTCTCGATGCAGAATTGAAAGGAATTCTGCAGAAGAACGACCCACAGAGTGCACGCTCATTCGGGAATGCGATCGCTGAACTGCGCGCACTGTGCCCGGATGTGATAGTCGTTGCCCTGACCAGCCGTCCTGACCTGCATAAGAATATGGAGAAATCCCGCGCGGATGTCCTGATCAGCAAAGCAGATCCACCGGAAGCGCTGCTGGATGTAATCCAAAAGCTTTGCTGCGCATAATCAAGCGGAGCACTAATATCCTCATAGTGCACCTATCGAAACCGAAGGACGTCGGGGTGTCGGGGTTTCTTTGGATTTAAGATTGCCCCTTTGTTTTTCTGCCAAGGCTCGTTATACTTCATATTGCCGGAGGTCACCCAAATGAGTTTATTGATCCGCTCTGAGCCAGATGATAAGCGCCTCTCCCGGCGCGGCTTCCTGCGCATGGCAGGTGCTGCGGCAGCCGGGGCGGCTTTGCAGGCCTGCACGGGGATAGGAGCAGGTACGACACCCACTCCGCAACAGCCGCTGCAGCTGGTCTATCAGGATTGGAGCACCGAGTGGTTCCCGCCCATGGCACAGGATATGCTTGGCAGGTTCCACCAGCAAAGCCCCGGTACTACGCGTATTCTATGTGCCCGATCCGGCAGATGTAGAAGAGAGCCTGATTGCAGACATGAAGGCCGGTACCGCCCCGGATGTGTTCGCGGCTTGCTGCTCGTTCTATCCGATCATGGCTCAGGAGAATCTGACGCTGGATTTGCGCCCCTACGTAGCCAGAGACCTGGATGAAGAGACCATCCAGGACTGGGATCCGGCCCAATACAACTCTTTCTTCACCCAGGATGGTAGCCAGTATGGACTGCCGAAGTACCACGGTGCGCTGGCGCTTTACTACAACAAAGACCTGTTCGACCAGTATGGTGTGGGTTATCCAGATGGCAGTTGGACCTACGATGACTACCTTCAGGCGATGAGGGAGCTGACTCACGACCAGGATGGTGATGGCGAAATCGATTTGTGGGGCAGTATGCTGGATATCTCCTGGGAGCGCATCCAGGTGCACGTCAATGGATGGGGCGGTCATTTTATCGATCCTGAGAACCCTGCCATCAGCAAGATGTCGGAACCCGAGGCGCTGGCGGCATTGGAGTGGCTGCGCGAGCGGATGTGGGTCGACCGGGTGATGGCATCCTTCCTGGATGTAAACAACATGAATACTCGCCAGGCGTTTTTAGCTGAACGGGTCGCCATGGTCGAGGATGGCTCCTGGTCGTTAAAAGACATCCTCAGCGAGGCAAAATTCAGGGTTGGGGTGGCGCCGTTCCCAACCGGTCCGGTCAGGAAAGCTACACTGGCGACGACCGACGGTTATGGGATATACATCGGCACCCGGCACCCGGATGCTTCATGGGAGCTGCTGAAATACCTGATCGGCAAAGAATACGGTCTTGCGATGGCGCGTGCTAACTTCCTGCAGCCTGCGCGTGCATCTTTACTGGGGGATTGGGAGAACTTCATCCGTGCCCAGTTTCCACAGCAGACCGAAAATCTGGATATCTCAGCCTTTGCAGACGGGCATTTGAAAGGCTACTCTGTTACCGCAGAAATTTTCCCCAATATGGACGAAGCCAAACGCCTGGCATACGCTGCCTGGGACCAGATATTTACCCTGGGGCAGGCGCCGGTGGATATCATGGTGGATGTCAGCGACCAGATCCAGAATGCTCAGCAAGAAGGTTAAAAGTTGACCGATAAGCCCAGGGTCCGCCTGCGAAGTCTGGCGGTCAAGATCATCGTCTGGTCGTTCGTACCGACCATTATGATCTTATTAGGTGTGGCGATAGCAACATTTATCGCTTACCAACAGGTGACCGGGGATCTGGTGATCGAGAAGGATGCACAGGTTACCAGGCTGTCGGCCGGCCAGCTCGCCAGCGAATTGGGGAACTATACTCAGATCCTTACCGAGGTCGCACGCACTTCCGGAATGCGTTCCGCTGATGCTGGATTTTTATCAGCCGCCCTGCAGGAATCCGCCAACCGGTTGGTATTGTTCGACGGCGGGACGTTGGTTTTAGACCCACACGGCCGGGTGGTTGCTGCATTGCCAGGCAGGTTGGAGACCATTGGAAGGGATTGGTCTGACCGCGCCTATTTCCGCCAGCTTATACGCTCCCCGGGTCCGATTTATTCGGATATTTTGAAAGATGGCAAACAGAATGCGGAAGTGATCGCGACTGCAGTGCCGATCTTCGGCGACCAGGGTGAGCTGCTGGGGGTTCTGGTGGGGATGTTCCGCATCCGGGAATCTGCAGTAAGCGCATTCTACGGCGGCATCGTGAAACAGCGGCTGACCGGCAGCGGTCAGATGTACCTGGTGGATGGCTCAGGTAGGGTGATTTACCACCCTGATGCAGACCTTATTGGGGATGATTTTTCCTCACAGCCTGCTGTACAGCGGCTGCTTACCGGATTGTCGGGCGCCAGCCGTGCTCAAGATATTGGTGGCAGGCAGATCGTTGCCGGGTATGCGCCGGTACCGGGCACAACCTGGGGGCTGGTCACCGAAGAAGCCTGGTCGTCTCTGGTCAGCAGCAGCCAGGGTTACCGCCAATTCCTCATCATCATGATCGGATTGGGAATCGTCATCCCGGTGTTGATCGTTGCGATCGGAGTGCGGCGCATCACGCGCCCGATCAACGAGCTGATCGTAGCCGCGCAGGAGGTAGCCCAGGGGCAGTTCGACCAGACGATCCGTGCCAACACCGGTGATGAGATCGAAGAGCTCGCTGAGCAGTTCAACCTTATGGCCAGACAGCTGCGTGATTCCTACGGGAAGCTGGAGCAGCGCGTCGCTGAACGCACCTACGAGATCGAATCTCTCTACCGCGCCGATGAGGAGCTGTACCGCCATCTGGAGCTGGCCCAGGTGATGCAGGCGCTGGTCAACGTCTCCTTGGATGTGCTCCAGGCGGATAAGAGCGCGATCCTGGTTTGGGAGCAGGATTCAGGAAAACTTGTCGTACGTGCGTCCAATGGGTTCAGCCAGGAGACCATAGCGCAGATGATTTTCGAGCCGGGGGAGGGTATGGTTGGGAGAGTTGCCTTGAGCGGCGAGCCTGAGATCGTTGAAGATGCGCGCGATGACCCGCGCGTGGCTTTTCGCATTACCGACCCCGAAGGGATTCGCTCGTTCATGCACGTCCCGATCAAGATCGGGGAGCGGATATTCGGTGTATTCAATGTCAACTTTCGTGAGCCGCGTGGTTTCGGCGAGACGGAACAGCGCCTGCTGCTGGCTTTAGCTCAGCGCGCCTCGCTAGCGATTGAGAACGCCCAGCTCTACGAACAGGCCCAATATGTTGCCGCGGTTGAAGAGCGCCAGCGGTTGGCACGCGAGCTACACGATGCTGTGACCCAATCGCTCTTCTCTGCCAGTTTGATCGCCGAGGTGCTGACCCGCTTGTGGGATAAAAACCCGCAAGAGGGCAAGCGCCGGCTGGAAGAGCTGCGCCAGCTCACCCGCGGCGCCCTGGCAGAGATGCGCACGCTGCTGCTCGAGCTGAGACCGAGCGCGCTCATCGAAGCCGAGGCCAGCGAGCTGTTCCGTCACCTGTGCGATGCTTTCACTGGCCGTGCGATGGTGGCTGTGAACTGCTCATTAGAAGGAGATTGCGACCTGCCATCGGAGATAAAAATTGCTTTCTACCGTATTGCCCAGGAAGCACTGAATAATGTCGCCAAGCACGCCCAGGCCACGCAGGTGCAGATGAGCCTGGTCTGCAATGAAGAGCAAGTGGAGATGGAGATCCGCGACGATGGGCGCGGATTCGACCAGGACAATGTGCCCTCAGATCACCTGGGGGTCAAGATCATGCAGGAACGCGCCGATGCAATCGGCGCTGATTTGGAGATCAGCAGCCTGTCCGGTGAAGGCACCCGGGTGTGGGTAAGCTGGCAGGCGAGATAAATGGGGCACACGGAATTGGCATCCGATCCAGGAGAGACGCGAGGTGAACCAATCTCGCCGGAATCACTGAAAGCTGCTCTGGAGCTTTGGAGCCAGGCAGGCGAGAGGCATTATATCCCCCTGAACGGCAACAGCATGCGGCCGCTCTTGTGGGATGGCGATCAGGTGCTGGTTTCGCACAACCTGAATGCGGTACAGCCCGGAGATATCGTTGTATTCCAGCGTTCCCATGAGCTGGTAGCTCACCGGGTCCTGGTATCGGCCGGTCGTTCAGAGGAACGCGTACTGCGTACCAAGGGGGACAGTTTTCTTTTCGATGACCCAGTCATTCCCGAAGATCAGATCTTCGGCCGGGTGCTGGCTGTCCGGCGAGCGGACCGGCAGATGAGAACTCGATACGCAAGCCTGGCGTATCTCCAGCGGACTGGTAGCCGGGGTGATGCGTTTACAGGCCTGGCTGTACGGCAAAGCAAATCTCGACCGCAGCCGTGAGCCAGCCGGGATATACCTCTACCTCAGTCGTGGAGTGCTCTGGCTGGGTGGTATGCTGATAAAACTCAGCCAGTTCTTTTTCGGGCGCTGGCAGCGCGCTGCGGGCAGTGGGGAGAAGAGCCTATGAAACCCGAAGACAGGCTGCTGTTCGCCTGCACCCGGCAGGATTTTCAAGAGCAATATCAGCAAGCGGTCCTGGACATCAGTCGTCAACATACGCTGTCCTGGGAGCTGGTCTTCTCTAAAGCGGAACGCCATGGGGTGGCGACCCTGGTGTACGTCAACCTTTGCCAGCGCAGTGAGCTTGCCTTCGATATCCCCGAGCAGCTCGTCAAGCGCTACCAGATGTACACGATGCAGAATACAGTACAGAAGGAGCAGCGCGCTCAGAAGCTGGCGGAGATCATAGAATACCTAAACGAGCGCGATATTGAAGCCATGTTGATCAAGGGCGGCGTGTTGGATATCCTGGTCTACGAGCATCCTGCCTTCAGCACGCTCAGCGATATCGACCTGGTGCTGCACCGCCGGCGGGAGGAGCTGTCCGGTCCGGAGATCGACCGGCTCATGGACGAGCTGCACGGCAGCGGTATCGAATACGATTTCTACCAGCACCACGACATGACCATTAATGGCGCGCTGCCGGTTGATTTTGACCGCATCTGGCGGGACGCTGCCAGGATCGAATACCGTGGCCAACCGGTCTGGGTGATGAGCGCCGAAGATACGCTCATCTCCTTGTGCATCAACAGCTGCCGTAAGCGCTATTTCCGGCTGAAGTCGCTGCTGGATATCAGCGAGACAATCCGGGTTATGGACAAGCTGCGCTGGGATGTGATCGCAGAGAAGGCAAGGATGTATGATTGCAGCAGTATCGTTTATACTGCTTTGCTGGTTGCGGACCGCACTTTGGGGTGTGACCTGCCGGTAGGTGTCCTCGATCAATTGCGCGTCAGCGCGCTGCGTTCAGTGCTGATCAACAGCCTGGTCAGCTATGCGCTACGGTACAGCTCCCTGCCTCTGGACCCGATATCTGGCACCAGTGTGGCGGGCAAGCAGCTGCATGCTTCGCTGGTTTTGCCGTATGCCACCTACCGTCTTTACCAGATCCGCCATAAAGTGTTTGAAGAGATTCTCTAACAGAACAAAATCGGAGGCGTCACGCTCGGCAACGCCTCCGAGCACCCCAAATTTCACCTTCAAGTGCCTAACTCCTATAGCTCAGCGCCAGGCGGGGAGCATGTCCGTCGCCGGGCTGCGGGTGAAGTTGCTGGCATCCGCGCCATTGGCGCGCATCACATAGATTTCGAAATTGATCTCCCGGTCGGTAGAGAAGGCGATCCAGCTTTTGTCCGGAGACCATGCCGGGGTCACGTCCTGCGCCGGGTCGTTGGTTATCTTCTGCGTGCCGGTGCCATCCAGGTTGACTGTGAAAATATCGAAATTACCGTCACGGTTTGAGCTGAAGACGACCTTGCCGTCTGAATTGCCCTTCGGTGTATCGTCCTGGTTCGGGTTGAGGCTGATATTGACCTGCTCCAGCCCGTTGGGTCGCATGGAATAGACCTCCTGATTGCCATCCCGGTCGCTGGCAAAGACGATCCAGTCATCCGAAGATACCAGTCGCTTGACAGTGAACCAGTGCGATTGGATATCGTTGGCCGGGTTGTTGCTCAGGTTGTGGGCATTGCTGCCGTCCTGGTTGACCACATAGATCTCCTGGTTACCATCCCGGTTGGTTGTGAACGAGATCGACTGCCCATCCGGCGACCAGGACGGATACTGGTCATCTGCCGGGTTGCCGGTCAGGTTAAATACGTTGCTGCCATCCGCATTCATCAGGTAAATTTCATTATTTCCGTCCCGGTTGGAGGTAAAAGCGATCCGGGTGCCATCCGGAGACCAGGCTGGCTGCGTATCCGTCGCCGGATTGTTTGTCAGGCGGAAGGTTACCCCGCTGGTGGCATTGGTGGCGTAAATCTCCGGGTTCCCATCGAGATTGGATTCATACAGGATGACTCCTGCCAGTGGAGCCGTGGTCGGAACGGTGGGTGGTGTGTCGGTCGGTACGGGTTGGGTGGGTGGGGCTTGCGTTGGGGGTGCGATTGTCGGTGCTGCGGTAGGCAGGGATGCCCCGGCAGTCGCCGTCAGGGAGGGGTTGTTGGGGTCGCAGGGGTTCAAGTCGAGCCCATCGATAATGCCATCACCGTCGCTATCCGGGTTAAGGAAGTTCGGGCAGTTGGGTAACTCCTGACCGTCAGTCAGGCGGTCGTTATCTGAATCGGGGTTCAGCGGGTTGGTGCCGAAGCTGACCTCATCGCCGTCGATAAGCTGGTCGGCATCTGTATCGGGGTTCAGCGGGTTGGTTCCGCGCTGGATCTCTTCTCCATCGATCAGGCGATCGTTTTCCGTATCCGGATTTTTTGGATCGGTGCCAAGCCGTACTTCTTCGCCATCGACGAGTTTATCGCCGTCTGTATCCGGGTTCTTCGGGTCAGTACCCCGGCGCAGGACTTCTTCCCCATCTTGCAGGGCGTCGGCATCTGTATCAGGGTTTCTGGGGTCGGTTGTCTGGCGCAAGACCTCTTCGCCATCTCCGAGTTCGTCGGCGTCGGTATCCGGGTTGTTCGGGTCTGTGCCGAGCTCCTGCTCGCGCTGGTTGGTCAGCCCGTCACCGTCGTCATCTCGCTGCCCGATCTCCGCGGCGGCAGTCTGGTTGAATGCGGCTGTCTGGGTGGCGCTGACAATGTCACCCACGCCGGCTATGGCGGTCTGGGTGGCGGTTGTGTTCTGACCATCGCGATACCAGAAAAAGCTGAATGCGCATAATACGAGCAGGCAGACGACAACTACTACCGGCAGCACCCAGATCGGGATCAGCCCGCGGCTGGAAAGCTCACCATTTACGGTCTGGATCTCTTTCTCCGCCGATGTAATGTGCGCCGAGAACAGGTAGGATGTCTGGCTGCTGAATAACGGCCTGCGGCGGGGGGCAGCAGAGAAATCGACCGCACCGGCTTCACCCGGCGGTACCCGCACAGGATTCTCGCTCTCGGCTGTAAACTCCAATTCATCCTTATCACTGGCCCAAGAGATGGTGTATGCCTGCTGGATATTGCTTTGGTTGTACACAACGATGCGCGCCGCTTCAGTGTCCGGGAATTGCTGGGGGTCCAGCTCGCAACTGAACTGAGTATATGCGGCGATGGTCAGGGTGCAATCGATCTCCGTCGCCTGGTCGGGATAGTCCTGGCTGAAGATCTGCATCTTGAAGGAGTTCCGGCCAGCACGACTCTCCGGCGAGCGGGGCGGGTTGATATTGAGGGTAATCCCTTTCTGCTCACCCGGATCTAACTGCGTAATGGGTGAGGACGTGGATACCCAGCCAGAAGGGATGCCCTTGACCGCCAGCCTGAAATTATCTGCTTCTAACCCCTGATTGCGCAAGACGATCGGGATCGTCACGCTGCCTCCGGGCGTTACGGTGAACTGGTTCGAGTGCATCATCACGCCCAGCCGTCCCATGATCTCGTAAACAGCCACCTTCAGAGTTACTTCAACCTCGTCCATCTGGCTGCGGTCCTGTTGGCTGACCGCCCTGATTTTCATCGGGTACCAGCCTGCGCTCTTCTGCGATGGCGGTGGCGCGTTGATCACCAGGGAGACGGATAGCCGCTCGCCAGGCATCAGCTTGATCACCGGGTTTTGGATGGAAACCCATGAAGTAGGGATACCGAGTACAGATATTTCGAAGTAATCCTCCGTAGCTCCCCTGTTCTGGGCAAACACAGCGATTGTCGTACTGCTGCCGGGGATAACCGGGAATTCCGATGCGTCCACCTGAAGGCTGACGCCTATACTACTGTGTTTTGATTGTTCATCCATACTGTCCAATATCCTTCATGGTGTAAGTTTCCAAAATGCAATCCGCATGCCTGCTGCGTGGGGCGGATCATGGCAGCCCTATATCTAAGTCCGGTACTATTCTATCCTGTTTTCCTTAATATTGCACCCGTTTGGAAGTCGATGAGGACAGCCGGATCAGGTGTTCAAAGAATACCCGCCAAAAAGGAGAGCGGGCATCGTCCTTTAGGATGCCGCTCTCCTCAGAGAATAAAACAAGATGGGTGTCTCCCCTCACACCCATCTTAGCCAGTTGCATGATTTCCTATTTTGGTATATAACTAAAAACTACAGCCTATTTATACCAATTCCATGGCATAAAGTACATAGGCGCATTATCCTATTGCATAGGCATTTGTACTGATTCGGATGGTGGTATTGCCATAAAAGGTCTAGTAATGTATCCTAGGCAAACCGCCGAGAATATCTTAACTACAAGGTTCAGCTCGAACAGCGGTTTGCATGCAAATGTCGAGCATTTGCCGGCAACCCAAACAGCTAAGGAAATTGTGATGAAAGATAAAATACGAGTGGCAATCCTGGATGACCATCAGGGGATAATCGATGGGTATCTCTACCGCCTGGGAAGCGCTCCAGATATTGAGGTTGTGGCAACCATCCTCTTCGGTGAAGACCTGGAGGAGAGGTTAGCCGCACAACCGGTGGATGTGCTTGTGCTGGACGTGCAGATCCCCACCAGCCCCAACAACCCTAACCCTTACCCCATCCTGTATATGATCCCCAGGCTGCTGGAGCTATATCCGGATATGGTTGTGCTGGTCATCTCCATGCATACCCAGCGCACATTGATCAATGCAGTCATGGAGTCTGGAGCCAGTGGTTATATCGTTAAAGATGACCAGGCGACAATCCGGGAGCTGCCATCCGTGATACGCACGGTTGCAGGCGGCAGCATCTATATGAGCCAGTATGCGTACCAGGAGCTGAAAAGAAGCAAAACCGGTGCCCTGCTCCAGCCGCTTTCCCCACGCCAGTTGGAAGCCTTATCCATGTGCGCGACCTACCCGGATGCAAGCACAGATGAGCTGTCACAGATGATGAATATTGCCAACTCAACATTGCGCAATCTCCTGTCTGGGGCTTATCTAAAATTGAATGTCCGCAGCAAGGCGGCCGCCATTGCGAAAGCCCGTCAGTTGGGTATGATTACCCCAGAAAAGCCATCCCCAGATGTAAGATCATTTCAGGGGAACTCGCGTTGAGCGCGCCTGGCATTACCCTGGATCAAGAAAACCCCCGCAGGTTCAGAGAGTGAGTTCTTTTGGTCAGAGCCAGGCTTTCCTCATTATATGAAATTGGCATAGCCGCTGCGACATTTGTCGTCCTGGTGATTTTTGGCTACGTATATCTGTTCGAGGTCCCATATCTCGGATTCTTGTTCGATTCCTCGAATGGCGTGGTTACTGTCCTGCACTCGGGAGACAATTCATCACAGCGGCTTGTAACGGGCGATTTCCTGGTGCAGGTCAATGGCATGGTCTGGGATGAATATGCGATAAATGAACGGCAGTCGCTGCTCTTCGACCTTGGGGAGCTTTCTCAGGTCGATCTGGTGATACGACGCGGTGAAGAAAACATCAACCTACTGTGGGTAATCCCCGGTGTAAATATCCCCGAGTTCCTATACCGCATCGTGTCTGGTTGGTGGCTGCCGCTCGCATTCTGGCTGGCAGGCGTCGCCACGATGCTGCTCGTGCGTCCAAAAGGCGCGCGCTGGTGGCTCTTATTCATCTTCTTCTATCTGGTTGCGTTGGCAGTCAGTGCCGGGGTGATATCCCCGTATGGGTTCTTCCGTACACCCAGGATAATGCGCACAGCCGTCTGGTTGCTGCTTCCGATCAGCTGGCATCTGCATTGGCTCTTCCCGCGCTCACTTGGCACCCCACCCAGGAGGATTCTCTGGCTGCTGTATATCCTGGCGGGCATAATGGTGCTGGCTGAGTGGTTTGTCCTGCTGTCTGCCGATTCTTACCTGTTTGGATTCTTGCTGGCGGTGGTGAACAGTGTGGTCTTGCTGATCTTGCATGCCGTCGTCCAGCCGGATACCAGGCGGGGTATCGTTGTCCTGCTCGCGGGGCTGTCCTTGATCTTGCTGCCGTCCATTATGGGCGTTGTATCTGCCATCCTCAACGCCAGTTTTCCAGTGTACATTAATTACGCGGTCTTGATCTTCCCTGGGATCGCGCTGGCGTATTTCTACGTTATCTATCGAGGCGATGCAGCGGGTCTGGAGCTGCGCGCCAACCGGGTGATCACGGTGATTATCTACAGCGGAATTCTGCTGGCGATTGCCGTCGTCCTGGCTTTTATCGCTACCGCGGTGCTCAAAGACCCTCGGTATCATCTTGCAACCGGTATCGCCCTGACCTTCCTGCTGGGTTTGATGACCGTCTTGATCTACCCTTCGTACCAGCACTATGTCGAACGCCATCTGTTGGGCATCCCCTTGCCGCCTACGCAGCTGCTCGAGCGTTATACCACGCGCATGACCGCCAGCCTGGGAATGGGTGATCTCATCCATATCCTGCGGGATGAGGCTTTACCGACCATGCTGATCCGCGAAGCAGCCATCCTTCGTCTGGATAATGCTATGAACTCCAATCTGGTATTCCAGATTGGTATCGATGATAAGAACCTGCCAACCCAGGAACAGATCACAGAGCTTCTTGCGCAGGCAGGCAGTTTCCCACGACCAGATCCAGGTGTCGATTTCGAGGTTGTGTGCCCATGGGCATACCTGGTCCTGACCCTATCGGTCACCGGACAGAACATCGGTATTTGCCTGTTAGGCAAGCGCGACCCGGATGATTATTACAGCCGCTCGGACATCCGCATCTTGCAGGCGCTCATGGACCAGACCGCCCTGGCGCTGGTGAATATCGACCAGGCGGAACAGCTGCGCGTGCTGTATCAAAAGGACATCGAGCGGCAGGAGTTGGAACGCAGCCACCTGGCGCGCGAGCTGCACGACGACGTGCTCAACCAGCTCGGCATGCTGTGGATGAGCGTGGATGAGCGTCAGGCCGGAGAGCAGTTCGCCATTGCCTACCAGACGTCCGTCACGCGGATCAGAGAGATCATCAGCGGTCTGCGCCCGGGCATGCTCATGTACGGGCTGCGTTTTGCAATGGAAGAATTAACCGAGGAGACCGCTACTCAGGTAGGCGGCGACATCGCCATCCTGCTGCAGGTCCCACCCAGCGACAGCCGCTACCCCCCGGATGTTGAGCTGCACCTGTTCCGCATCGTCCAGCAGGCCTGCCAGAACGCGCTAAAGCATTCCGATGCGCAATGTATCTATCTGCGCGGAGAGCTGGATCACAGCCGTATTGAGTTGGTAGTCGAAGACGATGGCATCGGCTTCCTGGCAGGTGACCATCTCGACCTCGGCCGGCTGCTGGCGAATAAGCACTATGGTCTGGCAGGGATGCACGAGCGTGCGGCACTGATCGGCGCGCAGATGCAGATTGACTCAGCCCCAGGCAGGGGCACCCGCGTGCGCGTGATATGGGAGACCGATACCCCGGCGCCTCTCCCACCGGACAGGCTGTTATTCTCGGGTTAACGACCACATGCGCTCGGCACGCAGGTATGGCTCGGAGCTGTCCTGGTCGATCTCGACCTGTCCATCGATGATATAAGGTCCCAAATCTTTCAGCTCAGTGCGGCTGCGCCTGTATGCTTCGTCGAAGAAGATCACATCCAGCATCCCTTCTAAATCTTCCAGCGTCATGAAGTATATATAGCCGCCTCTGGATGTCCGGGTGCGTCTCCCGGTCTGGAGCATGCCTGCCACGCGCACACGCTCACCGGCTCGCTGTGCGGCGTCCAGGGTGTTTATTGCACCTGCGGTCGCGATCTTCCTGGCTTGCAGCTCCAAAGGGTGGGCGATGACGCTGACCCCCAGAGTGCTCTCTTGAGCGGCTGCTTTCTGTTCTATCGTCCAATCTCCGGGGGGCACTTCCGGCGAGAAGAGTGAAAGCTGGCCGCCGCGCCACCCTCCCTCCTTCAGCCGTTCCAGCAGGTCGGGAATCGTCCCCAGCCCTTCCAGCGCGCCACAGCGTACCAGGTTTTCGGCTTCGACCGGACGAGGGTCGGCGCGTGCCAAGAAATCCTGGAACGAGCGGAATGGGCGCTGGCTGATAATGCGCCTTTGTGTGCGCCGCGTGAGCTCCCGCACCTGGCTCAGACCCATGAACAGGTTCGGCTGACCATCGAGATAGGTCACGCTGAACTCGGGACGGGCGTAGTTTATATGGGGAGGCTGGAGTAGGAGCCCCAGGCGGCGCGCTTCCATAAGGTACACCCGCTGGCTGTAGTAGCCGCCCCAATTCGCCAGCACGGCTGCCATGAAGACCTCCGGGTGGTGTGCTTTACACCATGCTGACCGCCATGCAACCTGGGCATAAGAAGCGGCGTGCGCTTTGGGGAAGCCATAGCCGGCGAAGGCTGCCATCAGCTCCCAGATCGGTTCGGCGATTGTCTCGGGTATGTCGCTGACTGCCTGCGCGCCGCGGATAAACTTGTCCTTAAGAGTCTGCATTTCTTTGCCGGGGTCGAAGTGCGACATTGCCCGGCGCAGCAGGTCGGCATCTGCCAGGCTCAGCCCGGCTAACTCGTGGGCGATCCGCAGGACCTGCTCCTGGTACAGGATCACGCCGTGTGTATCTTGCAGCAGCGGTGCCAGGGAGGGGTGCAGGTGCTCGGCGGGCTCTAATCCCAGGTGGCGGCGGACGAAGGCGCCTTTCAGCCCTCCGGTCAGCGGTCCGGGGCGGTAAAGAGCCAGGGCAACCATCAGATCATCCAGGCTGCGCGCCTGGATCTCTTTCAACGTGGCTCGCATCCCCCGGCTTTCGATCTGAAAGCAGCCGATCGTGCGCCCCTCCTGGATCAGGTCGGATGTCTCCTGATCCTCCTCCGGGATCTCCTCCAGGGCGGACAGCGGGTTGACCTGGCTCCCGGGTTTGCCTTTCTGGATGGCGTGCCCGACATCCCCCAACACGGTCAGGCCGCGGATCCCCAATAAGTCGATCTTGACTAGCCCGATCCGCTCGATGGAGTCCAGGTCGAACTGCGTGATAACAACTCCCTTGGCAGCCATCTGTGTCGGCACCAGATCGGTGAGCAGTCCTGGCGCGATGACCACACCTCCAGGGTGGATGGAGAGGTGGTGGGGCAGCCCGATCAATCGGGCTGCGTGCTGGAAGATCTCTTTATGGCGTGGGCTTGTGTACTGGCTGGCAAGCTCCGCGTAGGGATCGTCGGAGGCGGGTTCGGCGAGCGGCGGTCCATACCAGCGATAAGGAAGACCTTCGGCAAGTTTTTTGATCTCGGCCTGGGATGAACCAAATGCTTTGGCTGCTTCTCGTAAAGCCGACCTGCGCCGGAAGCGGTTGATCGTGCAGACCATCGCCACCCGTTCTGCTCCGTAGTGCTGGTAGACATAGCGGATCACGCTGTCGCGGCGGCGCGAGCACAGGTCGGTGTCGATATCCGGTGGGGTTGCTCGCGCTGGATTCAAAAAGCGCTCGAAATACAGGTTCAAGCGAATAGGATCGGGGCTGGTGATGCCAAGACAATGTGCCACCAGGGAGGAGGCTGCCGACCCGCGTGATGAGTATGGCACACCCTGCTGGCGGGCAAATTTCAGGACATCCTCCATGATCAAGAAGAGCGAGGCATAACCGCTGGATGCGATGACCTCCAGCTCGTGATCCAGACGGGCTTCTAGTTCCGGGGTTGCACGGTTGTAATTTTCTTGCAATCCGTTCAGAGCTTTTTCCCGCAGCAGTTGGTCGCTGCTCACCCCCTGTGGGAGGTCAACTTCCGGAAAGTGTGGTTTGCCGAGCGGCAGCTCCATCCGGCAGCGTTCGGCGATCTCCAGGGTATTCTGCAGCGCCTCCGGGTAGCTGTTGAAGCGTGCCTGCATATCTTCCGCGCTGGCGAAGTATGCCCGCGGAGGGGCTGCGGCTTCGGTCGGCAGGCTGTCCAGGCGGGTATTTAGACGGATTGCTGCTGCTACCTGCTGGGTGCGCTCATCCTCGGGCTTCATATAGTGGATGTCGTGGGTGGCGGCTGTAGGTAAGCCAAGCTGTTGTGCGGCACTGGAAAGCGCCTCGACCCAGGATTGGTCCGCCCTGCTGTGGAGCTGCAGCTCGACATACAGCCCTCCCGGGAACACCTCCTCGAGCAGCTTCAGCCAGCGGGTGATGGTAGCGCTGTCGCTGCCCGTCGCCAGCCTGGCAGCCAGCCCGCGCCAGCCGCCGGTCAGGCACAGCAGCCCGGCAGAATTGTCTGCCAGCTGCTGGAATGACACGCACAGCGCAGCGGGGGAGGTTGGATTCGAGCTGGCAAGGCTGCTCAGGCGACACAGACTGCCCCAGCCGTCCATATTGCAGGCCAGCAATGCTAACCGGCTGTCTTCACTCTGCTGGGTTGCAGCTATAAAGTCCGCCGGTGGGGCAACCTCCAGCTCCAGCCCCAGGATCGGACGTACGCCGACCGCCAGACAATCCTCGTAAAACTCGACCGCCCCTGTCAGCCAGCGGTGATCGGTCAGCGCCAGGGCAGGCATCCCTTGCTGTGCGGCGGCATAGGCCAGCTCAGCTGGCATGGGCAAACCTTCCAGGAAAGAATAGCAGGAGCGTGTGCGCAGGTGGACGTACATACAACTGTATTTTAGCAGAGGCAGTGGATGGAAAAAGCGTTGAAAAATTCGGATATTTCATGTATATTATATACGGTTAGCTGGGATGGGAATTCGATACTTGAAAGGGCAGGATAGGTGATGTCAAATTCAAACCGGGTTCAGAGTGCATATACCTTCATCCTGGAGCACTTTATCCAAACCGGTCGAGCGCCCCACTATACAGAGCTTGCCGCTGGTCTGGGAGTTTTACCGGATGAAGCGCGGGAGCTGCAGCATGAGGCTGCTTTCTCGGATGGGGCTGGCGGCTGTTGGATGAGCCACGATACGGATTATATCGAGTCGTGGGCGCCGTTCTCCAACATTCCCACCCACCATCTGATCTCGGTGGATGGCGTACAGAAGTGGTATGGACAGTGAGGCCTGGAATCGCTGGCTGTGCGCTGGCTGCTCCCAGGTCGTGAAGTACAGCTGGATACCAGCTATCTGGATTGTGGCGAGCACATCCGCATCCGCATGCGCGATGAAGTCATCCTGGAGATCGACCCACCGACAGCGGTAGGATATACGATTTCCCCGTTCACCAAATGGCGGGAGGGGTCAAAAGCGTTCAATTGAAGTCGTATGAATCTCTTCCGGTCGGAAGAGCACGTAAAGCGCTGGAGCCTCTACCAGAGGATTGCTGAGGACTATATCTTACCGGTTACAGACTGGGCGCAAATCTTCAGCCGGCCATTATTCCACAACCGTCTCTCGCCGGATTATCTCGAGAACGCCGGTCGCTATCTGGAAGATTACCACCTGGCGCTGAAAGAGCTTGGCAAGAACAGCCCATACTGGCAGTATCCTTTTATCGGTCAACTGGATATTGTTAAACTCTCCCGCTACTGCGTGATCGGCAACTACACTCGCTTCGAAGAGAGCGCCTTGAATTCTTTGAAAGACGCTTATCAGAACATTATGATCGGCTTCCTGAACCCTGAACCTCGCCGGGATAACCATATGATCTGGGCTGCTCCGGGCAGTGGCAAGTCTTATTTCGTCCAGCAAATAGCCCGGACGCTGGGAGATTGCTGCAGCTACGTGGAACTCAATATGGCGAAAATCAGCGAGGCGGAGTTCCACGCTGCCATGCAGGAGATTAGCGCCAGCCAGCAGCCCATACTCTGCCTTTTGGATGAGATCGATGCCAGACCGGATGCATCCTGGCCCTACGAGATGCTGCTGCCGTTTTTAGATTCCGCGATCGATAACCCGATCCACAGCGTCTTTGTGATGGCAGGCAGCTCCGGGTACAGTATGGCAGGCATGAAAGAGCGCATGGGATCACGCCCAAAAGGAAATGACCTGCTGAGCCGCATACCTGCTGAAAATGAGTATGTCATCCCTCCGATGAGCTTCGGCGACCGTATCCTGGTCGTCTTGAGCCAGTTCGTTCGAGCGGGTAAGATCGCGGGACGGGATATCCGCTCGGTTGAGAAGCTGGGACTATATTACATCGCCCTCAACAGCAAGCTCGCCAACCCTCGCCAGCTGTACGAGTTTGCCATACGGGCGGTGGATCGCGGCGCCCGCAGTGATGACCGCATAAAATACGACCAGTTATTTGTGCCCGGCGATCCGGAGAACAAGCGCTTCTGGCTCGAAGTCTCAGCCGTAGCCGGGGAATTGATCAACAGCTACGTTATCGTCGAAGAATAATATCAGGTTATCCCAGTTGGCGGGCGCACCAGAACTCTGGCACGGCGACAACGTTATCGAACAGCCGGTCGCGCAGGGCGGTCTCGCTGATGCCCAGCGGCTGGAGTACGGTGGAAGCAGCCCGCACCAGCAGGGTGGTGTAGCGGCGCACGTCCACACTGGCGGAGACTGGCGCTTCGGCGGCATCCCAGGCATGTACGCCGGGCTCCCCCAGGGTGTAGATGAAGCGCACGCACTGCCCGGGCTGCATGATTTTCTCGACACTTTGCAGCTGGGCAGCGGCGCGCGCCGCCGGCGAGGGCGAGCGGTACTCCGGCAGGGTGCGGCTCAGCTTCTGTGAGACCAACAGGCTGCGGCAGGGGGATCTTCCCGGCACGCAGGTCCGACAGTACCCGGCGCAGCAGGCTGAAGACCTGCGGCAGGTATTTCTCCAGCTCGCCGGCGTGCTGCGCCTGTGCCAGGCAAGCCAGCATCTGCTCCTGAGTCTCGGCAATGAACAGCGGGGTGTCGCGGCGGCGGATTTCGATGCCGCGTATTTTAGAGCTGCCGTCCTGGAAAACGCCGAAGTAGCGGTTGGCGACCGGCACGCGCGCATCCAGCGCGGGAAGGCAGGAAGGCCACCCAGCGGTAGACGCCGTCCAGGGCGATCGGCAGGCCGGTGCGGGCGGCGATTTCCTCCAGCAGCGGCTGGAAATCGGTCGGCTGGGATAGGCCCGTCTTGCTTGACCCATAAGCCATCCACGTACATGTGCAGCACGGTGAAGCCCAGGTCTTCGGCGGCCTCCTTGGCGCGCAGCAGCGCCTCGCGCCCGTAGGCGGTGACCGCCTCGTGGGCTTCGATGCGCCCAAAACGGGCGTTCTTGTACCCCAGGTAGCCGAAACAGGTCACCAGCAGCCATTTGTGAGCGGAAGCGCACGCCTTGTAGCTCGCCCGGCGCGGGTCCCAGGCGGGCAGCTCTGCCATGCGCGCCTTGAGCGCCAGGCGTTTCTGCAGCAGCGGAGCCAGGGTCTGCGGCACCAGCCCGGGCCGGCCTGCTCGACGTACAGCTCCAGCTCGGGGATCAGCTCGACGGTCGAGCTGGACTCCCCGGCTGGGACTGCAGGATGGACGGTCTCCGGGGAGATGTTGAAGTGCACCATGATGCTCGGGTACATCGAGATGAAGTCGATCTCAGCCACATGCTGGTGCAGCCCAACGATGGGCTGGTAGACCAGCCCGCCCTGGTCGGCGTGCATCAGCTCCAGGGCGGTTTTGGGACGTTCGGCCTGCTGTTTGTGCCAGGGGACCAGGATGCCCTGGCGCAGGGCGGTCAGCATCTGCATGGCTGAGATGCCCGCTGCCGGGCGAGACCCGCGCCACGGTCTGGACCGGCAGGGCAGGTGACGCGCGCCAGCTCGAAGACGCCCTCCAGGCCGTAGTCGTGCCACAGCATGGCGTTGTGGCCGTCGATATGCCAGCGACCGAAGAGGTGGATCTGCTGCCCGCGGTAGATGATCTGCCCGTAGGAGAAATAGGAGCGCTCCTTGCGGTGCGCAACACCGCGCCCGGTCTCGCGGTTGAGCGGCAGGGGGATCTTGTGCTGCTGCGGAGAGCTCCAGCAGGTGCGGCAGCAGCCAGGTGTCGCCCCAGCTGGTGAGCAGCAGGTCGGGGTCGTGGCGCTGCAGGATGGCGCGCAGGTTGACCAGCAAGGGGCGGGCCGGGTCCAGCGCCAGGCGGTAGGAGTAGCGCCGGTCGCTGATATGCAGGTGCGAGGGAGCAGGCATGCGCCGGGTCGACATCCGGCTCGAGCGCCAGGATGCGCAGCGGCGGTGTGGGCGGGTCCAGCTCCCAGGGCGAGTTCAGGCAGGTGATAGCTGTGGATGGTGTCCTCGTCACCGGTGACCACCTCGCAGCGTGCCAGGGGGAAGGTGCCGTAGAGCGCGGCGTGGCGCAGGGAGATGGGGATATCGGCGTCGTAGTAGGTCAGCTCGGGGAAGGCGCCGCGGCACGGTTGAACAGCCGCGGCTGCGCGGCAGGGTCTTCGACCCGCACGGCCAGCAGGGGGAACGGATCGGGGCTGAACAGATCGCGGCGCTCGCGCGCGCGCGAGAGCTTCACGGCGAGCGGCTGCTCTTCCAGGAAGCGCCACAGGGCGCGCAGGCGCGCCGCTGGCCCGGCGGCATAAAACGTGACCGGGAAAGGCTGGCGCAGGCGGCGGCGCGTGCCGTCATCGTCCAGCAGCCACACGACCAGCCCATCCTGCGGGTCAGCGTACAGATCCAGCAGCCAGCCGGTGTGTTCAGCCATCGGCAGTGGGCTGCAGGGTCTTCGACCAGGCGGCGCAGGCGCAGCACTTCCTTGTGTTCTTCGAGCAGCATGGCCAGCAGGAAGACCTCGAAAGGCAGGGCATGGGCGGCATAGGCGGCCGCCGCCAGGTGCTGGTGGGCAGCGGCGAACAGGTCGTCCAGCGCCAGCTGGTCGCTGCGCCGCAGGGCGCGCCGGAAGCGGGCGAAAGATTCCTGCTCCTGCAGGAAGACCTGGGTGATGGAAGGCAGGGTGCGTCCCATAGCAGGCCTCACAAAAGCCGCAGCGGCTTGGCGGGCGGCTGCGGCTCGAAGCGCCATGCTGGTCGGCAGCCTCTTCCAGCATGCCCAGCAGCTCGCCGAGAGTCGCCCGCGTCTTCGCAGGGCGACGCTCACCAGCGTGGGCGCCCGCTGGCTCAGGCGGCGCAGGTGAGCCAGGCTCATCGCCAGCAGACGCCGGCGCTCGTGCAGGGGCACGTTCTCATCCTGGAAGGTGGTCAGCAGGTCCAGCACCAGAGTGGGGACGGGCACGGGCCGGGGTTTCGGCCAGCAGGGTCACCACCTGGTAGCAGGTGAAGGCGCGGGCGATGTGGATATTGCCCAGGGCGAGGTTCAGGTCCGGGCGTGCTGCGGCGCAGCAGGCGGGCGATGCGGTGCGCCTGGAAGCAGTTGCCGCCGTCCAGCAGGCGCACCGGGCCGCTGCTCGCCAGCCGGGCGATGACAGTGTTGACCAGCTCGTAGCGGGCTGGACGGGCGGCTGCCAGCAGGTGCATCTGGTTTGGATACAGGGCAGGCAAGGTTATCATGCTACCAGAGTAGCGCAAAATGCCTTTGTACGCAATCCCGCCGTGGGGTGAAGTTGGGGGGAAAAATGGGGTTAACCCGGAGGGTGAGCCAGGGATGGGGGGTTAGCCCATGGTGGCCCCTGTATATGGGCTATGAATCCAGGTCTCGCCAGGCGCTGAAGTCCCAATCGGCCAGCAGATGGCGCAGCTCGATCTTGCTGCGCAGATCGAACTTGTACAGCACGTTGCGCACGTGGGTCTTGACCGTCTGCAGGGAGAGCATCAGCCTGGACCGCGATCTGCGGGTTGGTGTAGCCCAGGCAGATCAGGGCGGTGACCTGCTGCTCGCGAGGGGAGAGCGCTTCCCAGTGCCGCAGGTTGGTCTCGGCCTCCCTGCGCTGCGCCAGCGCCATGGAGAGCAGCTCGGCTGCCAGCTCCGTCTCGGGGCGCTGCTCGCGCTGCGCCAGACGCTCCAGAGAAAGGATCAGATTCTGATCCATCTCCAGGCTGAGCTGGTTGTTGGGGCGGTAAAGCCCCAGAAGGCGCTGCAGATTGTGCCATAAAGACATCACAGTATTCCCCGCGGCAGCTGGGTATAAGGCTGCGATTCTTATTGTACCAGAACTTTTGTTCTAGTTATTGGCAAACCGCCCAGCAATTCTAAATTTGACCTGGGATACACAAGCAAAAAGGGAATGGCATCAAAAAACGGTTGTTATGGCGATGCTCAGATTATCGTCTCGGGTACACCTCCGGCGCATTGCCAGGCAAGACAAGGGCAGGGGAGCCACATCCAGGCAGGCGAAAAAGACGGCCGACGAGCTGCCGCAGTTGCCCACCCACCGCACGAGACCAACCGGGGACTTCATCAGGTATCGGGGATCAGTTCCAAGCCGACCAGCATGAAACGCATCAGATGGTTCCAATTGTCAAACAGCACGTAGCGCAGCAGGGCGCGCAGGTCGTTGAAGAAGTCCCGGCGAGCGACCAGATGTTTGCGCAGCAGTTGATACTGCTCGTCCAGCAATTCCAGCAGCGTATGGAACAGAAAAGCCAGCAAGTTGAGGGTGACCATGAAATTGGCCAGGAACTGCTGGCCATGCCCGAAGTTGTGTTCCAGGTGATAGCCTTTGGTTTTGAGCACGTTGTTGGTTTCATTCTCGCTTTTCCAGCGCGCCCGCCCATCCCGCACGATGGGCACCACGTTGTCGGCGCTGAGTTGGTGATTGGTGATGAAGTTGTTTTTGTACAGCCGTTTGCCATTGTCTTCCCGGGTGATGGTGATTTCACACCAGTTGACCTGCAAGGCGTCCTCCCCACGGCGCAAAGGCACGCCGTTGACCCAGCGGTAGTGGTGGATTTCGGCATAGCGCCCGTTCCAATGGCGCATCGAAAGTTGCTCGACCTGCCCGTTTTTTTCCAGAAAATCGACCTGTTCGTAGAGCGCCACATGCGAATCCGGCTTGCACACCAGGATGAAGTTGAAGCCCGCCTGCAAAAACAGCTCACATATCGGCTGGCAGGCGTACAAATCATCCCCCAACAGCGTGTATTTGTGTCGGGCAAAGCGCTCCGCATTGCGTTTGACCCAGCGCTTAATGGCCGCACGCTCGCAATCCTGTTTCTCATGCCCATCCTGGGGCGTGATGAACTCCGGCTCCAGCGCCACCACGCGGCTCTCCCCGGCTTTGACGATCACCGGCAGAATGGCGTAATGGGTATACAAGGTCTCTCCACTGGCCAGTTCCCGCCGGGAACAGTTCGGACAGTGGATCTTCTGCGACGAGATCGTTCCCGTCCCGTCACACGAGATCAACACCTGTGCCCCATAACTGCGAAATTTATCCAATTGCCCGCTTTCCTCCAGCGCCTTCAACCCCTTGGTAAAGACCCCATACAACAGCTCTGGCTCCTGCGGGTCCAACAGATTGCGGATCTGATTGTCACTGGGGATGCGCTCGACCCTAAACAAACTGCTCACGTTGCTTTTGCCTTTCCGCTCTTCCAGCATCCGCTGATAGGCCAGAAAGGACCTCGACTGAGTGAAGAAGATGCCAAACGCGCTCAGCGCAGCGTCTTCGATCTCATATTGCGTGTTCTCGCCGGTGCGATGCTCCGGCAGCTTTTCAAAGCTGCTATGCAGTTCTTCCACAAGTTCGTCAAATATCTTGGAGGCTTTCATGCCCTTAGCATATCATGCCTTTTGGGCCATATTTAGAATTGCTGCAAACCGCCGAAAATACCATAACTACAAGTATCAGCTTGAACGGTGGTTTGCTGGCAAATGGCACGACATTTGCCAGCAATTCGCTGATACCAGCAATAGGGTTTGTCAAATTTCTTTCAGCGAATTGCCATTATTAAAAAATTGAAGCTGCCTGGTTTTTACTGCCCAGGCAGCCCTTGCCCTCCATCTAATATTAGGTGGGCTGCATTAGATGCGCTGCATCGAGATGGGCCCCACCTAAATGGTTCTCATCTAGATGCGATGCATCTCTGCGATATAAGGCAGGGTGCGGAAGCGGTCTGCGAAATCCAGCCCGTAGCCGACTACCCATACATCCGGGATATCGAAGCCGAGATAGTCGATGGGCAGATCCACCCCCTGGCGGACCTTGCGCACCAGCACGCAGGTGTGCAGCGAGGCTGGCTTGCGCTCTCCCAGGATGCGGCTGAGGTAATTCAGCGTGTTGCCGGAATCCAGGATATCCTCGACGATCATGACGTGCTGGTTCTCGATCGACTCGCGCAGGTCCATCATGATACGCACCGAGCCGGAGGTGGTGGTCTTCCCGTAGCTGGAGAGCGCCATGAAATCGACGATATGCGGAACGTGCAGCCGGCGGGTAAGGTCAGCCATGAAGATGAACGCGCCTTTGAGAATGCCGATCAGGTACAGCCGTTCGACGTGTTGGAATTCGCGGTTGATTTGATCGGCAAGCTCCCCCACGCGGCTTTGGATCTGGTCGGCGGTGATCAATATGCGGGAAAGTTCAGGCTGCAGCTCGTTCATACGGTCTCCTGGTTATCGAGATTATTGTTAAGGGCTTATGCGTAGGTTCAAATGGGGATATTTTACCTGGTGGGGTGCAGGATGACCATTGGAATTTCGCGGGTGGGTCGCTGCCTGCTGGATTTGCTGCCCGTCGTGGTGAGCAGCAGCAAGCCGAATCCGAACATCGAGCCGCCGATACGCCCGCTGGTCAGTTGGTACAAGAAGATGTGCCCTTAGTCAGGATGATCAGCGTTTGATTAACTTGAAGGCAAAGTTACGGCCGTATCCCTGCACACCGGCCAGGCGAATCCAGATCAGAGCAAATGGTTCTAATAAGCGCGCCGCGCTCAGCGGTCCCAGGTCGACGACGTCAAAGCCCAAGGATGCGGTTAATTGCGAAACGATCGTTTTCGCCGCGGCATCATCCCCACAGATCAACATCGACGATGGTTCGCCAGCATAGATAGGGTCGGCCATGTTTTCCCAGCCGGTCGTATTGAACGCCTTCACTACTCGCGCCCCTTCAGCCCATTCAGCCACCTGCTCACCGCCCGATGTGGTCGTGCCTAACGCCAACTGCAAACCAGGAGCGACTGGATTGGTGCAGTCTATCACGATCTTACCGGTCAAATCACCCGCCGCCGCGATCGTCGCCTGGGTGACCCTCCAGGGCACCGCAATCAGGACTACATCCGCTCCGGTGACTGCATCACTCACGTTCCGCGCGCTGGCGTATTCACCAGCCGCACTGAGCAGCTTTTGCACTTTTTCAGCATTCGGGCTCCGGGTACCAAATACAACCTGGTAGCCGCTCTGGGCCCACCGTGAGCCTAAGGTGGCCCCGACATTGCCAGTGCCAATAATGGCGATCTTCATATTTTTCCTCTTCAGCGATGGTGTTGCCCATGCTGCTCTACACAGCCCGGCCGGTCCAGGGTCCTACACCGCTGATCCGTTCGACCTTTACGCGGTTGATGAAACCCGGTGGCGGGGCGTCCATGGGCGGGAACTTCACATCTGGACCTATGTAAACCCGGGCCAAAGCCTGGAGCAGTTCGGGTGCGCCGCCTTCCTCGATCGTGGCATGGCCGTAGACGACAAGATACTCGGTCAGATCCATGGCGCTCTTGGAATCACATTCGAAAGTGATGGCTACCCGGCCGTCATTGCGAATGTTTTGCACTTTTTTGCTCGCAAACAGGTGTCCGGTGACGATGTCGTCACCGTCTACGCCTGCCCACACGAGGGTGACTTGAGGGCTTCCGTCGGGATTTAGAGTGACCAGGTGGGCATCTACCCCTGAACTCGATTAGCTCCCGTGCAGGTTCTGGTAATTTCATACTCGTTTTCTCCTTGTGTTCTCTAATTATGCGCCCATATCCAGATAGACTGACGATTAACTATGGCATATGTGTTGGGTCCCAACCTGTCACCAGGTTGTGGTTGAATGTCTCCAGATAAGCCATATCCACATCTGAGATCGAAAAATCAAAGACATCCCCATTTTGGAAAATGCGCTGCCGGTTGACGGCTGGGATGACGTTGGCAACCGAAAGCAGTTCCTCCAGATAGCGCACCATATGATTGCTGATGCCGATGGCGAGTGCTTTTCCTTCTGCCAGCAACGTTTCCATGCCCGCTAGACCCGCCACGCCAGCGTTGCCTGGCTGAGCAGCTCAACCTCCTCCGCCGTCAGCGAGAGAGTCAGCGCGCCTGCATTATCCAGCGCCTGCTTGCCATTCTTCGCACCTGGGATGGAAAGCACGGATGGGTTTTCGACCAGCCAGCGCAGCGCAGCCTGACTGGGTGTCTTCGAATATCGCTCGCCGATCTCTCGCAGCAGATGTATGACGGGTTGTATGGCACCCATGGCTTTACGGCTATATCGGGGCAGGAAACGAGCAAATCCTTTCGCGTCGCCCCAGGTCATTGCTCCAACGCCGAGGCGAGGCACTTGTAGATCGCTCTGACCCAATGACCTCTTATTCATACGATCCATTTCTCGCTACCTTTCGAAAGCCAGCGCTTAATCCATGGTCAATTGGACAACGCGGAGGGCTATTAACCTGTAAATACCTATGACTTCAAACGCAATTTTGTTTGTATGTACATACAACTTAGTCGCGAAAAAAAGACGATTAATTTCCTAACATGACCGCCGCCTCATCGACCATGCGGGTCAATTCGCGGCTGAAGTCTTCTCCCATCACCTTGCTGTAGCGCAAAAAAAGGTCGTGCCAGGCCGCATCGAGCTTCGGCTGTAAGGCCTGACCTTGCGTGGTTGGGTAAACTTGGGCAACCCGCCCCTCCGCTCTGCGTTCTAAATACCCCTTCTGAACCAGGGCATCGACGAATCGAGTGACGGTTGAGGGAGCCAGGTATAGCTGTTCAGACAGGTCTTTCTGCATGACCCCGGGGTGATCGTTGACATACATCATGAGAAAGGCGTACGAAGGGGAAATGCCCAATGTCCCAAATACCTCATCAGCCATTTTCGTCATCACCCGCGCCAGGGAACTGGCTGTGAAATATAGACAATTATGAAATACTGAAGTGTCTTTTCCCATTGTTGTTTGTACACACAATTATAGTATACTCGGGAATGCTGTCAATGTCTGCGAACTTAAGTCCTGAGCGGCGTCTCCGGGCTACGCTTAATGCCCACTAATATATTGATAACCAGAGTCTGATTATAATAAGGATGCGATGGGATTTCACGGTGGTGGCTGGTGGAGCTACTTAAGATCTCCGGATGAGAAACCGCAGGTATCCTGGGGATTGCTGAAGCGCGTCCTGAGCTATTCCCGGCCCTACCGCCTGCAGATTGCCGGTTTGCTGGTCACGATCCTGCTGATGACTGGGCTGACCCTGGTCACGCCGCTCATCCTGCGCAACCTGATCGATGTGACCATCCCGCAGAAAGATATCCCGCAGCTGATATTGCTGTCCCTGACGCTGCTGGTCATTCCGGCACTGGGCGGGCTGCTGAACGTGGTCACCCGCCGCCTGAACGCCAATATCGGCGAGGGGGTCATCTATGACCTGCGGGTGGCGCTTTATGCCCACCTACAGCGCATGTCGCTGCGATTCTTTACCAATACCAAGGTTGGCGAGCTGATGAGCCGCCTTAACAATGATGTGGTCGGGGCGCAGAATGCCATCAGCAATACTTTCGTCGGCATTATCACCAACCTGATCCAGGCAGTCGCGGTTCTGGCAGTGATGGTCTCGTTGGACTGGCGGCTGACGCTGATCAGTATTGCGATTGTTCCCCTGTTCATCCTGGCAGCCCGCCGGTTGGGTGTGGTGCTGCGCGACATTGCGCGTGAAGCAATGGACGCCAACGCCAAGATGAATGCCATGATGAACGAGACCCTGAATATCGGCGGGGCGCTGCTGGTCAAGCTGTTTGGACGTACCGACCTGGAGGTCGAGCGCTTCGAATCTCGGGCGGTCTTCGTGCGTGATATCGGCATCCGCCGGGCGGTCGTCGGGACGGCTTTTTTCGTCATCATCGGGCTGATCAGCGCCGTCGGTACTGCGCTGGTGTATGGTGTGGGCGGGTATCTGGTCATCCTGGAAGTCTTCACGATCGGTACCATCGTGGCATTTGGCGCATATCTGACCAGCCTGTATACCGCCCTCTCGGGGCTGGCTAACGCACCGGTGGAATTTGCCACCTCGGTGGTGAGCTTCGAGCGTGTGTTCGAGGTGATCGACTTGCCGCTAGATATCGAGGAGCAGCCGGGTGCGCGCGTTCTGGACAGGGTGAGCGGCAATTTGGTATTCGAGGCTGTCACCTTCCTGTACAGCGTCGATGAGAAGCACCTGCTCAGTGATGTGCACAGGTTCGGATCGGTAGACAACGTCATGACCGTGCTCTCAGACAGCCAGCGCGGCAGAGATCGGGCGGATGGCGATGGAGCCTCCCCTGTCCAGACACGCAGCCAGGCGCGCGAGCTGGCGCTGCAGGATATCAGCTTCCGTGCACAGGCTGGGCAGCTGCTGGCGCTTGTAGGACCGAGTGGGGCGGGCAAGACCACACTGACTTATCTCATCCCCCGCCTATACGACCCAAACAGCGGGCGCATTTTGCTGGATGGTCAGGACCTGCGAGAGCTTTCTCTGGCTTCACTATCGGCGCAGATCGGTATGGTAACCCAGGAGACACACCTGTTCCACGATACGATCCGAACCAACCTGCTGTATGCCCGGCTGGATGCCACCCAGGCTGAGCTGGAGGCTGCCGCTCGGGCAGCAAATATCCATGATTTCATCGTAGACCTGCCGGAGGGATACGATACGATCGTCGGCGAGCGCGGCTACCGGCTCAGCGGCGGCGAGAAGCAACGAATTGCGCTGGCGCGTGTTATATTGAAAGACCCGCGCATCCTTGTGCTGGATGAAGCTACCAGCCATCTGGACAGCGAGTCTGAGCTGCTGATCCAGGACGCACTCAAGCGCGTGATGGCAGGGCGCACCAGCATCGTCATCGCCCACCGGTTGAGCACCATCCTGGCAGCCGACCAGATCCTGGTCCTGGATCGGGGGCAGATCGTCGAGCACGGCACCCATCGGGAGCTGCTGGATCAAGGTGGCCTGTACGCCGGCCTGTATGAGACCCAGTTCAGTCGTGAGCGCCTCTCAGCATAGCGGAAATTGTTACACATGTCACGTCCAAAGGTAAACCCGGTTGCCCGTCTGAATACCTCTGCCAGGATCGCAGCATTGTTCCCTCGCAGCTACGAAGGCTCGCGCGCCAGGTTCCGGCAGAACCTGGACCGTGTGCAGCAGTTCTGGCCGGATGCCCGTTTAGTATCCCACCGCATCTCCAGCGCGGAAGGCCTGACGATCGATTGGATCGAGGCCAACCCGCTGGCGAGCAGCGAGAAGCTGCTGGTTATGACGATCGGCGAGCATGGCATAGAGGCTTACCTTGGCTCCGCTGTGATGCAGGTCTTGATCGACGAGTTCCTCCACCGGCTGTCCAAAGAGGAGACCGGTCTGCTGCTGGTGCACGTCATAAACCCCTGGGGGATGAAATACAGGCGCAGGGTGAACAGCCAGAATGTAGATCTGAACCGCAATTTTCTCTGGGCGCCGGACTGTGGTGAGGAGGGTGACTCAACTTATGAGCCGGTCTACAACCCGCACTATGACAGCCTGTCCCACCTGCTGAATCCTCACACGGTCGTAAGCAGCCGTCTGAAAAGCAACCTGGGGTTCACATACCGACTTGCACGCAACCTGATGCGGCATGGTGCGGCCGAGCTTGGAAAATACACCCGCGTTGGACAGTATCACGATCCACGCGGCATTTATTACGGGGGGGCACAGCTGCAGGAGGAGAGCCGGGTCCTGATGAAGCTCTACCGGCGTTGGATACAACCCTACCGCCAGATACTGCACCTGGATATCCATACCGGTTACGGGTCTCGCTACCAGATGGGTTTGGTCAATTCCTCGCACGAACCCAGGGACTCGACTGTCCTGGCCGCAGAATTCCACTATCCTTTGGTACAGAAGGCTAACACCGAAGAGTTCTATGACATCCAGGGGGATATGATCGATTTCATCTATAAGCTGATCTATGAGGAATTCCCTGACAAAGGACTGTATGGCACAGCTTTTGAATTTGGAACCTTCGGCAGTTCAGCACTGGCTGCCATCCGTGACCTGCGGATCATGATCCTGGAAAACCAGATGTACTGGCATGGCTCGCAGAATAAATCGACCCGCGCCTGGATAAAGCGAGAGTTTGAAGAACTATATTTCCCGCGTGAGTTAAAGTGGCGTGCCAAGGCGATAGCAGATTCGCGCCGGGCGTTCGAGGGCATCCTGCGTGCCGAAGGCTATTTCGAGATGTAGGTCAGGATAACTCGCTCACCACTCATGCACTCATCGCGCCGTGAATTTGCCGCCGGTATCAAGGCAGAACTGCCGCTGCTGGTCGGTGTAATTCCCTTCGGTATGATCTATGGCGTCCTGGCACTGGCGGCAGGCATCCCACCGGGTGCAGCCCAGGCGATGTCGGCGGTTGTCTTTGCTGGTTCGTCCCAATTCATCGCCACCCAGCTCTTCGGGGTCGGCGCTCCGGCGATGGTCATTTTCACCACTGCAGTGGTGGTCAACCTGCGACACGCTTTGTACAGCGCCTCAATCGCCCCATATTTGCGCTGCTTGAACATGCCTATTGGAAAGCTAGCTCTCGCCTACCTGCTGACCGATGAGGCCTATGCCGTCTCGATCAGCCGCTACCAGCAGGCTGATGAAGCGGTCGATTGCAGCATCCCGGACAGGCGGCACTGGTTCCTGCTGGGTGCCGGGCTGGCTCTCTGGTCGACCTGGCAGCTGAGCACAGCACTGGGCATCTTCCTGGGTGCCCAGGTGCCCTCGAGCTGGTCGCTGGATTTTACCCTGGCGCTTACATTTATCGCTATTATCGTGCCTGCATTGAAGGATCGCCCGGCTTGGGCTGCCGCGCTCTCGGCAGGCGTGGTTGCCGTGTTGGCTGTATGCCTTGCCCTACCGGTTGGGTCTGATCGTTGCCTCGCTGGTGGGTATCACAGTTGGGATGCTGCTGGAGAACCGGTCATGACTCTCTGGCTGACGATGGTTGCGATCGGCATTGCGACGTTCGCGATCCGCTTCTCTTTCATTTACCTGTTCGGCCGTTACGAGATCCCGGACCGGCTGCGCCGGGCGCTGCGCTTCGTTCCGCCTGCCGTCCTGACCGCGATCGTGTTTCCGGAGCTGCTGATGCCGGGCGGTGTCTTCGATTTTTCACTCTGGAATGGTCGCTTGCTCGCCGGGACGCTGGCAGCCCTGGTAGCCTGGCGCACGAAAAACGTGGTGCTAACCATCCTGGTCGGTATGGCAGCCCTCTATATTCTGCAGGCGTTGGGTTAATATTAATGCCGCCCCGATGTTCGCTCGTTAATTGGTTACCAGTTATATACGCAGTTTGAGCAACCACCAGGTCGATACTTTGACGAATACCGCTAATAAGGCATAAGCTAGTGCTGTTGCTATTGCAGCACCCCAGATGCCATAAAACGGGACGAGCAGCAAATTCAGGACGAGGTTTGATAACACCCATAATCCAACCATGATGGTATGCAAACCCGGTCGTCCAGCCTGCAGCAGTATATTGCTGAACGGGATGTAACCGGAACCCAGTGTAAGCCCTGTAAGAAGAACAGCCAGGATCGGCCAGCTGCTTAAGTAATCTGTGCTGTGTGAGACTACCAGCGCCCCCAGGGGGAAGCATAGAAGTGCGAATAAACAGATCACCAGCATGGCAGCATAGGTGATGCGCACACCTTTGTTTGCCGTCACTTTTAGCGCTTCCAGCTGATTTTCCGATATCAGCTTTACCAGAACTGGGTTGTAATTCGTCCTGAGCACAACCGGCAGTTGGAATATGCCGTCTACAAGTATGGCCGCAAAACTGTATATTCCCACCGTCCGGTCGCTCCAGAACAGACCCAGGATTAAGATATCCACGCGGTTGTTGGTCTGCAGGAACACATTGCTCAGGAAGCTGCGCATACCAAAATCAAAATGCACCCCTAGATATTTACGCAAGGTGTGGATGGCGGGCAGTGCGAACTCTCTGAATAAGGCTGGAAGCATTGCGACGAAGACGACCAGCTCAGCCACCGTAAATGAGAACATCAAGCTCTCCCCAGGCAACTGCAGCGAGGCGATACCCAGCAGACCGGCGATGATCGTGAGGTACCTGAGCGATTGGTAGACAGCATAAATCCGCATGCGGGACAGCCCGTTCAGGATGGACAGCAAAATTTTATTGATCGAGAAGAAAAACAACCCTGGAACAATATACAGGATACCAAAAGCCAGATCTGGGCTGCCGAACCACCTGCCGATCTGGCTGCTGGACAATCCCAGAGCGGCACAGGAAATCCCGGCAAACAGCGATGCCAGGAGCAGCGCGGCGGTATTCATCGGTCGATAGATATCGGGGTTATCGGAATATTGAGCTACGTATTTGACCACCGAAAGGTGGATTCCGGCTACCGCAAACTGGGACGCGATCACGAAAATAGCATAGGTCTGGTTGAAAACTCCCAGTACATCCGGTGAATACCATCGACCGATGATCAGGTTGATGCCAATGCCGCAGGCAGCCATGATCCCGAAGCTGGCGACGTTCCATAACACGTCCTGTCCAAACTTGCCGAGGACCGTATCACGGTCTATCCCTATCCAGGTGAGCAAGTGTCTGGAGGTCTGGCTGATATTCGAAATCATAGATGCGGTTGGATCATTACTCGAATTTTTCTCGGCGCAGCGAGCTGACCTGGTCCGCCAGCAATCCAAAGAACACAGATTGAATGCCGAAAATGATCACCAAGGCAGCAAGGACGGGAAACCCCTGGCGGTTCATGAACGCTTTGCTAAAGCCGTAGAATGCACCGACCAGTATAAAAAACAGCCCGAGGCCCCCGAAAAACTGCATAGGCTTGAAGAGCAGGAATATCCGCAGGACGAGCATTAAGGTCCTTACGCCATCTCGTATTTGATTTACTGAGCTCTTGCCGATGCGGTTGCGAACAACAATCGGCACTTCTTTACCGAAATATCCACGCTCGATCATAATCAGACTGGTCGTTGTGGAGGCACCGAACCCTTTAGGCAAGAGATGGAGATATTTCTTGATAACCTCTCGTTTAAACCCCCTTAGACCGGAATTGAAGTCTTGAATCGTCGAGCCAGCTGCCAGCCTTACAGACACCGCCAGGACGAATTTGCCTAACTTTCGGCTGGATGCCTGGTAAGATTTGTCGCTGCGAGAGCCAATACAGTAATCTAAATTCTCTTCCACCAGGATGCGGGCGACAGTCACCAGGTCCTGCACGCGATGCTGTCCATCAGCGTCAAACCATACAATATACTTGCCGCTGGAGGCTTTGACGCCGGTCGAGATTGCCGCTCCATACCCTATGTTGGTACTGTGCCTTACCAGATGGGCGCGGTCGAACTGCGATACCACTTCACTGGTCCCATCTATCGAGCCGTCATCCACTACCAGTATCTCGGCATCCTCCAGTTCTGGTGCGATGCACAATGCTTCCAGCACCAGACCAATCGCTCTCTCCTCGTTGTATGCCGGGATAATGATGCTCAGGTTGGAGAGGCTGTCCATTACTGGCGGCTCCATGATCCCAGTGTTCAACGGTTTGCCCGGTACTTTTTGATGGCTCTCCATATCAGTGTCCCGGCTGTCACGATCGCAGTACCCGAGAGGATAATGTAGAAAGGAGTTAATATCGAGGCGTACCGTTCCAGGAAACCGTATCCGCTGACCACCGACAAGATCAGGTAGTGAATGAACAGCAGGCAGGCGATGACCAGGAACCGGGTGCTGCCTCGTGTGGCAAGTACTAAGAATGCAATTAATATCAGCCATGCGGCAAGAAAAGGCAGGTTTGATTTTTGTGGCAGGACCAGGTTGAGCGGCTGGATCAGCAGCAGGTGTATTTGAAACAGCTTTGTTGCCGCCCTTTCGTACAGCCGGGCGAAAGGTAGCCCTGCGCCCCACGAATAGCGCCCCTGGCGAATATTCTCGCACCAGTGATACTCGCTGCAGCGGTTGTTCTGCTCTGGTTTCAGGTAGAACCTGAGGATATAAGGGACGTTGTATTTCAAGAAGGTCGTCCCCTCGCGGATCAGCACGCCGGTGTAGTAGATTGGTCGGCTCTTGATCCCTTCGACATAGGCTTGTGTAATCAGGTCAGATGTCTGGTCCAGGTCCAGACCGTAGCTGTTCAAACAGGGGATAATCTGACCGTACAGCACTTCGTTGTTCTTCACGCCGCCCGCGGTCGGCTCCATGAGGTTGGAATAATCGATATCCGGCATGCAGCCGCTCAAATAGCTGCCGAGCTGCTGGGAAGCAGGTCCGTTTTCGGTTGAGAACAGGCGATATACGAAAAGCGGGCTGCCGGTGTAGTAGCCGCTCTGCCCCATAATGCGGAACTCTCCGCTGCTCCACAGGTTGAACAGGCCCAGGACCAGATAGACCAGCAGCATCCCGCCGCTTACCGAGGCTGTCTTGCGCCAGGAACGGGTGAACCACAGATAGAGAGGGATGATCAGAAAAGTCAGGAACAGGTTTGATGGGCGGAAGATAAAAGTCCAACCGTATAGCAGACCGACCAGGAACAGTTCCCATGTAGATACCGTTTGGCGCCTGTCGTAATGGCTGACCAGAAACGCAAGGGATAAAATATTGAAACTGACGAACAGGCCCTCGGTCATCACGTTGCGGTTGATCGCTCCCCAAACGAGGTCGATGACAAGCAGTGAGCCAATTACAAGCGCCAGGATCGGGTTGATTTTTGCCAGCACATAGACCAGGCAGCCAACCGCCAGTGCACCGATGATCACCTGCAGCCACACCAGGATCAGAGGGTTTTCTGAAGAAACCGCAATCGCGTTCAAAAATGGGTAGGGAAAGGTGACCACCCCGGAGGAAAATGGTCCGCCTCTCTGGAATAAGGTGCTGCCCAGGTTTACGTAAAGGTTAGAATCGCGATAATAACCGAATGAGAATGCCCATAGGATCAATAGACCGCGCAGGAAGACGATCAGTGCAAAAGTGATCGCCAGGATCCTGGCGATTTTTGTATGATTGCTCTCGGCAACGCTCACCGTCGAGTCCACGCTGTCCATGCACATCTTGTCTGATATCATCCTTGCTGAACGCAGACTGAATTATAGCATCTGGGTCGTGAAACTGATCCTGGCAGTTCGCCGGAAGTCCCTTTGTTAACCGCTGTCTCAAATGAAGCGAATTGCCTGTGGGTACGGTCGAAATCACCAGCAGTATATTTCGAACCACTTTCAGCCGAGTACCTTTGGAAAAGTGCATTAGAATAGTCACCGATGGACAGTAAAATAGTACCTGCCTCAGAAGCCAGAGCGGAAACTTTAGTTGTCAACTCGCGTTTCATCACCAGCGCCGCGCCAACAACTACTGTAGAGCAGGCGAAAGCTTTTATTGTGCGCATCCGCCAGGAATTCCCCGATGCCACACACAATGTCCCGGCGTTTGTCATCGGGCGTGGAGCCTCGACTATCCTGCACTGCTCCGATGATGGCGAGCCATCCGGGACAGCTGGTCGCCCTGCGCTGGCGGTTCTGCAGGGCAGCGGGCTGGGGGATGTGGCAGTGGTGGTGACGCGCTACTTTGGCGGCACCAAGCTCGGCACCGGTGGCCTGGTGCGCGCTTACAGCGATGCGGTGCGCTCAGTGCTGCAGGTGCTGCCGAGAGGCGAGTTGGTACATACCCACACGGTATTCCTGGAGCTGGCTTATAACCTGTACGAGCGCGTGCACAACCTGGTGGAGGAGCATCACGGGCAGGTGCTGGAGCAGGATTTCGCCGGGCAGGTTGCCCTGACGGCGCGTTTTACCGTAGAAACTCTCCCAGCTTTCCAGGCTGACCTGCGGGAGCTTTCGCGCGGCAGCTTGCAGGCGAAGATCATCGAAAGCAGTGATATGATTATGCCTTTAGGCATAGTTTCGGAGGCATCTTGAATGACCAACAGGTAATATTTTCAATGGTGCGGGTCAGCCGCATCTTCCCGCCGACCAACAAGCAGGTCATCCGCGATATCTCCCTGGGATTCTTCTACGGCGCCAAGATCGGAGTGTTAGGGCTGAACGGGGCCGGTAAATCCAGCCTGCTGCGCATCATTGCCGGAAAAGATGATGGCTACACCGGTGAAGTGGTCTTCTCGCCAGGCTATTCCGTGGGTATGCTGGAGCAGGAGCCGCAACTCGACTCGGACAAAACCGTCCGCCAGGTGGTCGAAGAAGCGGTGCAGCCAATCGTCGACCTGCTGGAGAAGTACGACGAGATCAACGCCCGTTTTGCCGAGCCGGATGCGGACTTCGATGCGCTGATCGCCGATCAGGCACGCGTCCAGGAAGCTCTCGACCGACAGGATGCCTGGACCCTGGACAGCCGCCTGGAGCAGGCCATGGACGCCCTGCGCTGCCCCTCGCCGGATACACCCATCTCTGTTATCTCCGGTGGTGAAAGACGCCGGGTGGCGCTCACCCGCCTGCTGCTCACCGAGCCGGACATCCTCCTGCTGGATGAGCCCACCAACCACCTGGATGCCGAAATCGGTGGCCTGGTTGGAGCAGCACCTGCAGCACTACCGGGGCACGGTCATCGCTGTTACCCATGACCGCTATTTCCTGGATAACGTAGCTGGCTGGATCCTGGAGCTGGACCGCGGCTATGGCATTCCCTGGAGGGGCAACTACTCGAGCTGGCTGGAGCAGAAGGAAGAGCGCCTGCGTCGGGAGGAGAAAGCCGAGAGCAAGCGCATCCGCACCCTGCAGCACGAGCTGGAATGGATCCGCATGGCACCGAGGGCGCGGCACGCCAAGGGTAAGGCGCGCTACACGGCGTACGAACAGCTGCTCAGCCAGGAATCCGAAGGGCGCCGTGAGGACCTTGAGATCTATATCCCGCCCGGTCCGCGCCTGGGCAACCTGGTCATCGAGTGTGAGGGGGTCTCCAAAGGCTACGACGAGCGGCTGTTAATCGAAAATCTTGATCTGAGCATCCCGCCTGGGAGCGTCGTCGGTGTGATCGGGCCGAACGGCGCCGGGAAGACGACGTTGCTGCGCCTGGTCACCGGGCAGGAGCAGCCCGATGCGGGCAGGCTCCGCATTGGTGAGACCGTGCAGTTAGCCTATGTTGACCAGAGCCGGGATACCCTCGACTCGCAGAAGACCGTCTGGGAAGAGATCAGCGGCGGCCAGGACGAGCTGGACCTGGCCGGGCTCAAGCGCAACTCCCGAGCCTATGTCGCCAGCTTCAACTTCCTGGGCTCGGACCAGCAGAAGCTGGTCGGAACGCTGTCCGGCGGCGAGCGCAACCGCCTGCACCTGGCGAAGACCCTGACCCAGGGGGCGAACATCATCCTGCTGGACGAGCCGACTAATGACCTGGATGTGAATACGCTGCGCGCCCTGGAAGAAGCCATCGAGAACTTTGCCGGCTGTGCGATAATTGTCAGCCACGACCGCTGGTTTCTGGATCGCATCGCCACGCATATCCTGGCTTTCGAAGGCGACAGCCAGCTGCGCTGGTTTATCGGCAACTGGTCGGATTACGAAGACGACAGGAGAAAACGCCTGGGGGTGGCTGCGGACACGCCGCAGCGGATTAAGTACCGCAGCCTGAAGGGTTAAGTTCGACAGCCTCGTGGGGCAGGATCTTTTATGCGCTTTTCCGGATTCAATTACAGCACGGTTCCCTTCGCGCTGTTGGCGATCTGCATCCTGGCTTTTGGGCTGCTGGTCCCCTGGCTGGGTTTTTACCAGGACGACTGGTACCAGGTCTGGTTTGGACGCGCTTTCGGCAGCGGCGTGTTTGTGGATTACTATTCCATCGAGCGCCCATTTATTGCCGGCATCTACATGCTGACAATGCCGCTGGTTGGCAGTTCGCCTTTGAGCTGGCAGGTCTTCGGCGTATTCTCTCGCTTCCTGTCAGTGCTGGCAGTATACTGGCTGCTCAGAGTTGTCTGGCCAGAGCAGCGGCAGCAGGCGGTCTGGGCGGCTGCCTTGTTCGCGGTTTACCCAGCTTTCCGCCAGCAGTATGCTTCGGTCATTTACAGCCACTATTTCCTGCAGATGGCGGTGCAGATGCTATCGCTGGGGACAATGGTCCTCGCGATCCGCCAGCCGCACAGGTTTTGGCGGCTGACAATTTTTTCACTGCTTGCTGGCACGTTCAGCCTGTTCACTTCTGAATATTTTTTTGGTCTGGAGCTCATCCGGCCGCTTTTCATCTGGGTCGCACTGGCAGAGCAGGCAGGCGGGACCCAGCGTGAGCGCTTCTGGAAGCTGCTCCGCCTGTGGTCGCCGTACCTGGTCATCTTACTTGTCTTCCTGGTATGGCGAGTATTCATTTTTGAGTTCCCCACATACCAACCGATACTCTTGCAAGAGGGCAGACCGAAATTACCGGTTTTGCTGGCCGGGCTGGTTAGAACCATTCTGCAGGACGTGGTCCAGGTTGGGTTACTGACCTGGGGGGAGACGGTGCGGCAGTTCTTCGATCTGAGTGCCCGCCAGCCCTCGGCATTCGCCGCGCTGGCGCTGTCGCTGGTGAGCGCACTGCTCTTTGGGGCATACCTGATTAAGCTGCAGGTCACCAAAGACTCGCAGGGAGAGCTTAAAGGTCAAGTCCGCAAGGATGCATGGAGCTGGGTTTTGATTGGTCTGGCGTCCCTGCTGGCATCTGGTTGGCCGTTCTGGTTCGTGGACCTGCCAGTGGACACGCAGCTGATCGGTGGGAGCCGGTTCACGATATCGTTCATGTTCGGCGCCAGCCTGCTGCTCGTCGGGCTGCTGGACCTGCTGGTCCGCAGTCCATGGCTGAAGATCGTGTTCGTTTCTGCCATCGTGGGTCTTGCGGTCGGCTACCACTTCCGAGACGCCAATTATTACCGCCAGATCCACTACAATCAGGCAGAATTCTTCCAGCAGCTTGCCTGGAGAGCGCCCGGGCTGGAGCCAGGCACGTTGATCCTGACGAATACCTTCCAGGAGCCCATCCTCAATGGCGATAACTCCCTGACCGCTGCGCTCAACTGGATCTACGACCTCGACCCGCCTTATGCACTCGACTACATGCTGTTCTATATCCCCAGCCGCATCGAGAGCGGCAACTTACCCGGACTGGAACCCGGTATCCCGGTAATAAAAGACCTGCGCAATGCCAGGTTCACCGGCTCGACCTCGCAGGCATTGGCGGTTTATTACGCTCCGCCCAGGTGCCTTCGGGTGCTGGATGCGAAGGTCGACCAGGGTATATCCAGGCTGCCCGGCATGCCGAGGGAGATGAAAGAAGCGGCAAACATCTCTAATCTGGCACAAATAAACCCCAAACCCATTTCCCCGGCGCAGCTCCCGGCGGCGCTGTTCAAACATCTGCCGCGTGAGGATAGCTGGTGCTATTATTATGAGAAGGCCGAGCTGGCGCGCCAGGAAGAGGACTGGCATGAGGTCAGCCGCCTGGGAGACCAGGCGCTGGTCGGTGAGTTTAAAGTGGACAGCAGCATCGAGCTGGTGCCTTTCATCGAGGGTTATGCGCGCTCCGGTCTGGTGGAGAAGGCGCGCCAGCTTTCATTGGAGGCTCAGCGTAAGAAACCGGAGGGTAAACAGCTGACCGAAGAGATCCTTTGTTCGACCTGGTCGCGGATCGGTCTGGCCGCCAGCCCTGAGAGCGCCCTGGCGGCCTCTACCAGCGATGTGAAGCGAGAGCTGGGCTGCCGGTAATGCCCGGACGCCAGCTATACCGGTTGACATTTATAGCAGGTGCTTTCCTTTCCTGAACCGATATGCTTGTCGTTAAGATCATCCGCAACCTTACAATAGCCTGTGGGATCAGCTTCCTGTTCACGATCCTGATCCCGCGCGATCCCAGCAACACGACCCTGCTTGGCTTCTCACCGGCGAGATGGGCGCTGATCGCAGGCTTTGCCCTGCTGTTCGGCAGCCTGACGGCAGTCGCCATCCTGCTGCGCAGAAGGCCGGAACTTGCGCACAGGCTCGACCAGCGGCTGGATGGGTTGGCGGAAAAAAGCTGGCTGCGTGAGGCGGTGCAGTTTGCAGCTACCCTGCTTCTCTTTGCGGGAATTTACTTCCTGGCTGAGCTGGTCTTGACCACCGACCAGTACCTGAAGCAGATCATGCTCCGCATCGCACCTGTTGTGGCTTTTGTGGTCCTGGCCTGCGGGCAGGTGCTGAGCCTGGAATATTTCAGGGCAGAGCGTAATAAATGGGTCGCGGTGATCGCTCTATCTGCGCTGTGCACGGTCGGCGGGATCATTGTGCAGGGATTCTTGGTCGGCCAGCTCACCCGTTTTTATCCAAGGGACGCGGCAGCTTGTCAGGCTCAGCCAGTACAGCCTGTCGCTGGTGAGTTTTTTATATATCTACCGCCTGTCCCGGCTCGCCAGAGGGAAAAGGCAAGCCTGGGTCCTGCTCGCCGTTTATGTTGTAGTCCTGTTTGCGCTGCAGTGGGCAGGGTACCCGTCGAAATACTGGCCTGCCCAGTATCTTGTTGCGTTGCTGGCTCCAGCGGCTGCCATAGCGATCCCACTTTTCATCCGGGTTCTATTCGACCTGAGCTCCCACCTGGATCTGGCACGCCGCTTCAGCAGGAGCCGGGCTGCATGGGGGATTGTGCTCTTGGGGCTTATCCTGCTTGCTGCTCCATACTTAATCGCCGCCCAGGAGCACGCCCGGCTGCTCAACTATACAACCAAGTTCACCGACCAGCAGGAGTATCTGGTTTTCGCCAGGAATGCTCGCCTGCTGAACTTCGACTATACCGGTGACCACAACCGCATGCCGGGCTACCCATTTCTCCAGGCGCTTTTCTACCGGGATGGGATGAGCGATGCTGAATTCTTCGAGCAGGGTAAGCGCATCAACACCTGGCTGTCGCTCGGGCTGCTGGCATGCACGTTCTGGATTGCCCGGCGGTATCTGGCAAAATTCGAGTCTGTCCTCTTCATCCTGGTCATCGCCTTTTCGCTGTATATATTCAAAGCGCCTTATTTCCAGGCGGAGATCAGCTTCTATTTTCTGGTGTTCGTTGGCTACCTGCTCATGCAGATTATGCTGCTGCGACCGGGCTGGCTGCTGGCAGCCGCAGCCGGGGTTGTGTTGGGATTGGCACACCTGATGAAAGCCTCGGTCCTAGTAGGGCTGATCCTGTTTGCGGTTGTTTATGCGGGCAGAGAAATGCTATCTGGGATAAGGCAGCTGCGAAAGAAATCTCTCGATCGGCGTACCACCGGTGGCATCCTCATGCGGCTCGGCATGCTGCTGGTGGTATTCGCCTGCTTCCTGGGGGTTATTTTTCCGTACATCCGCGCCATGAAGCTCAGGTTCGGACAGTATTTCTACAACGTGAACACCACGTTTTACGTCTGGTACGATGACAACTTCGCGGCGATAGCTGCGGAAGAAGAACACCACTTTGCCGAGCGCTGGCCTGCACACCTGCCTGCGGACGAGCTGCCCAGCCCGAGAAACTACCTGCGCGACCACAGCACTGCTCAGATTGCCGAGCGTATCCGCTTCGGGATTCAATCCCAGTGGGATAACATTGTCTCTCAGTTTAGTGTCACCAACTACCACCTTAGCTACCTGGCACTGCTGGTTATGGTCCTTCTGGCAGATGTAAAGAACAGCCTGGCAGTATTTCGTAAATCTCCGGTATCCATCCTGTTTGCGCTGCTCTACTTTGCGGGCTACCTGGCAGCGTTCGTGTGGTATTCGCCGATCTCTCCTGAGCGCAGGTTTACGTATGGGTTGTATATCCCGCTGATGTTCTCGATCTTCACAGCACTCGAAGCGCTGGGCGCGAGCTGTTCCCGAGAGGGAGGTGTGGATGTCGGAGAGTTTGTCGGCGCTGCCAATCTGGTGATCGCGCTGACCCTGCTTGTCAATATCCCATTGGTGCTGACAGAGCGGATGTTCTTCGACCGCTATGGATCGTGAAACCCGCTCGCGCCCCGTGCATCCTTTTCCTTGGCATAACCCGTGCGGAGGGTGCGGATCGAATCGATCTGTGCCAGCAGCATGCCTGCCAGCATGAGTGCGCAGCCAAGCAGCTGCATCGCATGCAATTGCTCGTTCAATAGCAGCCAGCCGAAGAGCGCCGCGATGGGCGCTTCCATGCTGAGCAGGATGGCCGCGTCGGCTGGCGGCGCGATACGCTGCCCGACTGCCTGCAAGGTATAGCCCAACCCAATCGAGAAGATGCCTGTGTACAGGATCGACATCCAGGAATTGGAGATGACACTGCTCAGGCTGGTCTCGGTAAGCGCACCGATGACCAGGCTGAGCAGCCCAACCAGCAGATACTGGCCGATAGCCAGAGGCAGCACAGGCAGTCGCTGGACCATAGTACCGATCCATATGACGTGGAAGGCGAACATAACCGCACTTGCCAGCACCAGGGCGTCGCCCAACGCCAGCCGCAGCTGACCGCCGGTGCTGAGCAGGAATAATCCAGCCACCGCCAGCAGTGAGGCAGCCCAGATGGCTGAGCGCAGGCGCAGCTTGCCGCCTAACGCCAGGATAACTGGGATGAACACCACGTACAGACCGGTGATAAAGCCTCCGTTCCCGGCGGTGGTGTAGCGCAGCCCCATCTGCTGCAGTGTCCCGGCGGCGAAGAGCAGCAGCCCGGCGATCAGGGTGCCCCGCAAGCCGGATCCCCGCCAGTTGAAAGCCTTGCGCAGGCTGCCGTTCCGCCAGGCAAAGGGCAGCAAGAATAATACACCGAGCAGGAAGCGCAATCCGTTGAACAGGAAGACCCCTGAGCTCTCGGCCGCCGTGCGCTGTGCCACGAAAGCCAGTCCCCAGAACGAGGCTACAAGCAGCAGGGTTGCATCGGCTTTCAGGCGTTTATTTATCGGGACGTCAGGCAGTGTGGCAGACATAGCCACGATTATATCGGGAAATTTGCGTCCCCCAGCCAGCCTATTTAACGAACGACCAAGGGCAAGAATGACTGGCGTGTCTCGCCCATCACGGCAAAGAGGCTCATATGGTCAAGCGCTGCGCTCAGCCGCTGATTGCCTGATCCAGGATGCTGGTTGGCTCCAGGTTTCACCCGCTGCCATCCCAGCTGCAAATCCCCAGGGTGCTCTGTATGGCGGGAGCGGTTTCCAGATGTGGCAGGTCGACCGTCATCCAGAAGTCTACAGGACGATCCGCCTGGCAGTGAGGGAAATTAGAAATCCATCAGAGTATGGTGATATGGCTGTGCTTCATAAGCGAGATCGTGTAAACTTAGAAATGATACATAAATTGGTCTTGTTATTATCGTTAACTGTCCTGTTCGGCTGTCGCAAGCAGGCGGCTGCCGAAACTTCACCACTGGAAAGCCTGCTGGTAGACCAGCAGGCAGGGATAAAGCCGAGAACATTGCCGGGGGAGGGCGTGCCGCTGCGATATCTGGCACTGGGCGATTCTTACACGATTGGGGAGGCTGTGCGGGAGAGAGAAAGCTGGCCCATCCAGCTTGCTGATCAATTGCGCGCGGAGGGATACGCGATCGAAGATCTGCGGATCGTGGCCCGCGGCGGCTGGACTGCGGAGGAACTGGCGGCTGGTCTCCAGGTGGCCGAGATCGACCCTCCTTATGACCTGGTTTCCGTGCTGATCGGTGCTAACAACCAGTTCCGCGGCTACAGCCCGGAGTCCTACAGCCGTGAGTTAGCTGCCTTGCTGGAGCAGTCGGTTGCTTACGCGGGAAACTGCCCGGGACGAGTGCTGGTATTATCGATCCCTGACTGGAGTATGACCCCGGTCGGATCGCAGTTCGACCGGCAGATGATCGCCGGTGAGATCGATGCCTTCAATTGGGTCATCTCACGAGAAGCTGAACGCCTGGGTGTGCGTTTTATCGACATCACTCCCATCTCACGCAATGCGGAGAACGATCCGGACCTGGTCTCTCTCGACGGTCTTCATCCCTCGGGTAAGATGTATGCGCAGTGGGCTGGGCTTGTGTTGCAGGAAGCAGTTCTGGCATTGCAGGAGTGAACAGTATGGATGTTTCGAATAAGCGGATGAGCGGCAAAGTGTGCATGGTTACCGGTGCAACATCTGGCATCGGTAAGGTGACTGCGCGCGAGCTGCTGCGTATGGGTGCAATGGTCGTGATGGTCGGTCGCAGCCAGGAGCGTTGTGACATAACTGCGGAACAATTTCGTAAAGAGACCGGGAGCGAGCTGGTGGATTACCTGGTGGCTGACCTGTCCTCACAGGCGGATGTCAGGCGGCTGGCGAATGATTACCTGGGTCGATATGACCGCCTGGATGTGCTGGTCAATAATGCAGGTGGTTTTTTTATGAAACGGCAAGAGAGCGTAGATGGAATTGAGATGACCCTTGCACTGAACCACCTGAATTACTTCCTGCTGACTGGTCTGCTGCTGGAAATCATCCGTGCCAGCGCACCGGCAAGGATCGTCAATGTGTCCTCCAATGCGCACCGCGGTGGGAAGATCAATTTCGATAATCTTCAGGGAGAGCACGGCTACAACGGATGGCGAGCGTACGCCCAGTCCAAGCTGGCGAATGTGCTGCACGCTTTCGAGCTGGCGCGCTGCCTGGATGCAGCTCAGGTGACGGTTAACGCTCTCCACCCTGGCTTCGTCTCAACCCGCCTGGCGAGGAATAACGGCTGGCTTTTTCGGTTGGTCATGCCGCTGACTCGGGTCATCGCCCGCAGCGCCGAAGAAGGCGCCCGCAGCAGCATTTATCTGGCCACTTCACCAGCTGTGGAAGGAATAACAGGAAAGTATTTCGAGGACGAGCAGGCAGTACAGGCCGATCCGGCGGCATATGATGAGCCGACCGCCCGGACCCTGTGGCAGGTCAGCGCTGAGATGACCGGGCTGGCGGCATATTAATAATTTCCATATGACTGCCAGTCCTTCGCGGACTGGCAGTCATCCCATAAGCCACCGGGCAATTTGCCAGATTGCCCCACGTACTGGAAATACAAGGAGGTAGAGCATGGTAGATACAACCAGCAGGATGATCGAATTCCGGTCCAATGACCACACTACACCCGGCTACCTGGCGCAGCCGGAGGGAGATGGGCGCTTTCCCGGTCTGGTGGTGATCCAGGAATGGTGGGGGCTGGTGCCGCACATCAAAGACGTGGCAGAGCGCTTCGCCGGAGAGGGATTTATCGCCCTGGCGCCTGATCTGTATCACGGGCAGGCTGCCAGCGAGCCGGATGAGGCGCGCATGCTTTCCATGGAGCTGGACCGCGATCGGGCGGTTGCGGAGATTCTGGCTGCTCTGCATTACCTGCAAAACCTGGATGCGGTGGCGCCAAAGAAGATCGGCGTTGTTGGTTTCTGTATGGGTGGCTCGCTGACTGTCGCAACCGCTGCTGTCAGCCAGGATGTAGGGGCAGCAGTAGCTTTTTACGGGATGCCGCGCGACCTGGACATCGTACGGACAATCCAGGCCCCACTGCTGGGGCTGTACGGTGAGAATGATCATGGTATCCCGGTCGATCTGGTACGTTCCCTGGAACAGGAGCTTGAGGTGCACGGTGTAGCGCACGAGGTACATATTTACCCGGGTGCGGGGCATGCTTTCTTTAACGATGCAAGACCGCATATCTACGATCCGGAGACTGCCCGAGATGCCTGGGAGCGCACCCTGCGCTGGTTCCGGAAGTATCTGGTTCAGAGCTGAGAGGAGACCATATGGATGAATCAGCAAGCCAGGATACCCGCCGCTCGCCCTGGCATATCTATCCCAAAGACTGGCAGGACGATCACTGGCTGGTACCCTACCATGGTGATAACGCCGTTATCCACCACGGTCACCAGTCAGCGGATGACCACAGCCTGTGCGGTCCGATGGTGTTCTGCTGTACCAAGTCGCAGCGACTGTTCAGCGAGCAGTTCCCTGAAAGCGAAGCCGTACAGGCGAGCTGGGGTTTGACCAAAGCGGCGCATATCGAGGTGTGGATGGACTCGGGGGTCAATGTGGTGTACTTTATCTTCTGCGACCCGGTTCGACCGTTGGGCTTGCTTGCAGGTGGTCTGTCCGGTGAGGAAGCGCGCCAGGTGTTGGAGCGCAAGGTGCAGCCGGAGGCGTTCGCGGAGCGGGCGACCCGCCTGCGCTAATCCGGAAGGCTTAGCAGCCAGATATTGTGGTCGCTGGCAGAAACATAGGCGACCTGTCGCCCATCCGGTGAAACGCTCCAATCACCGTTGGCGATCTTAAGGGGAGTGACGGCAGGGTCGGTCAGCGGGCGTGCCAGACCTGACTGGGCTTCGATCTGCCAGACCTGATGGTAAGTTTGGTTCAGGTCGAGGGGGACCAACAGCAGATGCCCGTCATCCTGCCAGCGGGAAGCTCCGAACTGTTCCACACGCCGGGCTTCGCCGCTGGTTGAGCTGACCAGCCACAGTCCGTTGCTCGCCGGGTCCGAGCTGAGCGTGGACAGGTAGCTTACCCAACTTCCACCGGGGGAGATCGAAGTGCTGCGCAGCCGCCCGCCGCTGGCCAGCAGGACAATCCGCTTATCAGTCGGGGATACGGCATACAGGCTGGAAGATGTCTCGTCGGCTGCCAGCCTGCCGCTGACCAGCAGGCGCCCATCCGGGAACCAGCCGGAGAACCCGCCACCGTACATATCAATCACTGCTTTTGCCTGGCTGCCGTCCACCTGGCTGACCCATACCTGACGGCGGGCGCTGTCGAACGGTGGTCCGGACTGGCCTGCGGTCCAGGCGAGCTGCATCCCATCCGTAGAAAATGCCACTGCCCGCCCTCCACTGGGGATAGTCCAGGTCTGGCCATCTGCCAGGCGCTCAACGATGGTCTGCCCATCCTGGGGGTAAGCCAGCAGTGTCATGTCGTTGGAGTAGATGCCCAGCCGTTCGGTGACCAGCTCAGGACCGCCTCTCGACGCGCTTACGCCCCACAATCCGGTTGGACTTTCCGGTGAAGGTTTGTCAATGTACAGCACCCATCCCCCATCCGGGGACCAGGATGGCTCAACGCAACAGCCACCGGTGGTAAGCTGGATCAGCGCCGGGGCAGCGGTCGGGGGCGGGGTGTGGCTGGCGGTTGGCGTCTCTGTGGTAAGGGGTGCGCTGGTGCTGGTAGCTGTTGGCAGCATTGTGAGCGGGTCTTCTGTCCGCACCAGTGCAGCAGGCAAGACAGCCTTGGGGGTTGGTGGCAGCCCGGCAGCAGTTCCACAGGCAGAAATGAATACCAGACAAAACGCTGTCAGCGTGAAAAAGCGCCACCAAGAAACATGATTAAAAAACTTGGTGCCATGGTGTCTTGGTGGTGAATATCTCTTCCGCATATAAAAAGTCATCTTACTGCCCCCACTCCAGCGGCCATGGGTTGGCGTAATCGTTGAGGATGGGCCCCCAGAAGTCGATATCGGGCTGGTCATCCAGGCGCTGCCAGCGGCGCGGATCGCTCAGGTCGCGGGCGAAGCCGCGTCCGAATGAGCCGGTCAGCGCCAGGGTATCCCAATCGACATCGATGAGCGGGATCGGGTTGAAAGCCTTGTTGTATGCCCCAGCGTTGCGGATCTCCAGGTGCAGGTGCGGGCGGGATGTGCAGGTCTCATCTGGATCGCCAACGTAGGCTACCAGCTCGCCCCCGACAACTGCCTGTCCAACCGCCAGGTCCGGCGTCTCGAACAGGTGCCCGTAGAAGGATGCATAGCCATTGGGATGGTCGATCATCAAGTTGTGTGGGGCTGAGCCGTGCTCCAGGGCGTCCACCTTGGATACCACCCCATCCCCGATAGCCACAACCGGATATCCACAGCGGGCGGAGAGATCGATCCCGAAGTGTATCCCCTGCCCAGCGCGATAGGTGCTGTTGCGCTGGCGGAAGGCACCGGTAGTGTTGCCGTAGGTCTGCCCGAGCAGCCAGGTGTTTGGTCCCGGCGGGTCGGGGAAGGGCAGGCCGAAAGGCGGAGTGTCCAGTGTTTCAGGGTCAGGTGTGAAGCGCGACGTGCGGTAGGCGACGTGCAATGTGTCAAGCGTCAGGTGCCAGGTGTCACGTGCGGCGAGCGAGGTGGGTAGTGCAGGGGAGGGCAAGGCTAGCAGGATTGGCAGGATCAGGATAATCTGTAAATACGGGCGAAACTGTCTCGTTACTGTCTTTAAGTTTTCCAACCATTAAGATTATTGTTTTAGCTTAGCGATTTGCCGCACGATTTGGGCGAAGGCAGACGGGTCGCGCCCTTGACGGGATGCACCCAGACCGTCAACGTGAGGGCTGTCGAGCAGGCTGGCGGCGAACTGGGGGGCAACACTGCCACCATAAATGATACGCACCTGTTCGGCGGTTGGTTCTCCCCAATTTTTTGCCAGCCAGCCGCGGATGTACCCGCAGCCATCAGCAACCGACTGTGGATCATCCGGTGCGCTGCTGCCGATCTTCCCCTCCGGCTCGTAGACGAAGGCCATGCGAGCGACCTGTTCTGCCTGGCAGCCGTCCAGCAGGCGGGCAAGCTGGTCTGCCAGGGCGGATTGCCACGGCAGCTGCGACTCGCGGCTCGGGCCAATCAAGGCGATGGGACGCAGGCCGTGCTTGAAGGCCAGACGGACCTTGCGGTTGATCATCTCGTCATCATCGCCCAGGTGGCGGCGTACCTCCCAATGTCCCAGCATGACCCAGCGACAGCCGGCGTCGTGCAGCAACGAGGCCGAGACCTGCCCGGTTCGGGAGATTTCCTCAGTGGCAGCCATATCCTGGGCGCCAAGCTGCAGCGGCATGCCAGCGATGGTCTGAGACACCGGGTAAAGGGCGGTGAAGGGTGGGCAGAGCACGACATCGACCTGCTCCAGATCGGCACTTGCCAACGAGATGAAATCGTGCACGAATGATATACTCTGCGCTCCAGTCATAGTCATCTTCCAGTTGGAGACCGCCAAAGGTTTACGGGAGGCATGCGAATTCTTGTTCATAGTGTAAATACTTTGCAGGTAAAGGCAACCAGGTATTAAGATAACAAGGTTCCAAGGTGATAAGGCAACCAGAATCGGTGGGTTCCTCACGCCTGCATAGGTTTGTCAGGCAGCAAAACCCTATTGTATCCGATACCTCCCAGGACCGATTGCGTAAAGACCACTAAGTTGCTCACCGGAGCAACCGGCAGCGGCTTCTATGCCTAGATAATCATCCTTACCGGGATGCGGCAGGGCTTCGAGGTCATCACCCTGACTGGTAAGTGTGACCTGCTGGTACACGTCAACATCCGCAACGGGTAGCAAGTGAGTAAATACGGGTTGGAGACAATATTGACCTTCCATGTAAATTGTTATACAATATGGCAATAAAGTATAACAAAGTGAGGTGTTTGTATGACTTCCCATTTCATTTCGAATAAAGGCTGGGTTGTCATCCCAGCCGACCTGCGCAGGAAGTATGCACTTGAGCCCGGCACCGAAGTTCGCATTGTAGATTATGGCGGCGTGCTGGCAATCATCCCTGCCATGCGCAAACCGGTTGAACAGGCTGCTGGGCTGCTGAAGACCAGTAGAAAATTAACCGACGCACTGCTGGAAGAGCATCGCCTTGAGGGCTGAGCCACGGGTGTACATCCTGGATAGCTTCGCAGTGCTGGCATACTTGTCTGGTGAGGCTGGTAAGGCGCAGATTCAAAGGGTCCTGGAGGCAGCGCTTCATAGCGACCACAGGGTTGGGTTATCACTGATCAATCTGGGAGAGGTTATATACATTACTGAGCGAGAGATGGGGCTCGCCCAGGCTCAGGTTGCCTTAGCTGCTATCGACCAACTGCCAATCGAAGTCATTGGTATAACAAGGGAGAGGGTCCTCGCAGCAGCGCATATCAAAGCAAATTATCGTCTCGCATATGCAGACGCCTTTACCGTCGCTGCCGCACAGGAGTTAGGCGGCACGGTGCTGACTGGGGATCCTGAATTTGAGTCAGTCGAGGCCTTGGTTCCGGTGGAGTGGCTGCCGGCAGGGTGAACTGGAAGTGACATTTCCTGCACAGGCGAAAAGCATTAGATAAAAATTTTCTCAACGAGCAACGACATCCTCCAGCTCGACCTCCAGTGCCTTGGCGATTCTCTTCAGAACATCGAGAGACCCTATCCGCTTTCCGGACTCTAACTGGGATAGGTATGGAACACTGATGCCAGATGTCTCGGCGAGTTCTAATTGGGACAAGGCACGGTATTCGCGCCATACCTTGATTGGGTTGTCACCATCCTGGATGGGGTAAACCACTTCAGCAGGGATCAGCTCCTCCTCGCCGCGTTCGATGGCAGATATGATTGTATCGAAGTCGCGAATATCCTCAAGTAATTCTGCCTGTTCTAGAAGCAGAAGATATTCTTCATAAGGGACAATCGCCCATTCTGGTTGTCCGTCACGCTTGATAATTTGTACGCTCATCGATACACCTCGCCCCGAGAGGCAATTTTTATCACCATAATCACCAATTCTTCCTGCCGAATAGCGTATATCACACGCCAATCTCCGACCCGCAGCCGGTACCCCGGTCTACCTTGAATCTTGGTAGCATCTGTATGTTTTGCAAAAGGATCTTCTGCAATTTGTGCTAACTTCTCCCGGATCCGATCAGCAATATTATGGGGCACACGTTGGAGCGATTTCGCAGCCTTTCGGGAGAATATCGCATTATACACATGAGAATATTAGCATACTGCTAATAATTTGGCAAGATATATTTTGCTGAATGCTTGCATCTGCATCCATGGAGTTAGTATTCGGTCGGGTGTCGATAATCATCTGTCAGCGGTTGATCCACAGGCTCGCAGCGGTCGACGAGGGTAAGATTCGTTCAACCGATGACATCTAAACATAAAGCCCCGCACAAGCGTTACGGGAAAGTATATCTATTGATTGGATTGAACAGAATGAAGAAAGCTACAATAATGCTCTCGGTTGGCCTCGGCTCGCTCCTGGTGCTGGCAGCCTGCTCGTCTACGCTCGCCCAGCCCGGCGCCTCGGCTAGTGAGGGCGATGCAGGGTTATCGCCACAGGAATCAACCGGACCGACCCCCACCCACCCACCAAATGATATCGACGACTACCGCATCATCACGCTGCTCCCGCCGGACGCCATCCCGGCTATCGACAACCCGCAGTTCCTGGATGTCGAAGGTGCAGACCAGGAATACGCTCCGGACGAAGAAATTCTAGGCGTAGTTTTCGATGGCGAGGCGCGCGCTTATTCGGTGCCGCTGCTCTCGGGGCACGAGATCGTCAACGATACCGTCGCCGGGCGCAAGATCGCCGTCACCTGGTGACCGCTGTGCTATACGGGAATCGTGTATTCCCGAGAGATCGACGGACAGGAATATACTTTTGGTGTGAGCGGCAAGCTGATCCGCAACGTGCTGGTGATGTACGACCGCCAGACCGGCAGCCTGTGGAGCCAGCTTCTAGGTGAGGCGGTCGAAGGCGAGCTGAAAGGCACCCAACTGGAGTTCCTGCCGGCCTGGCAGACCACCTGGCAGGAGTGGAAATCGCGCTATCCACAGACATTAGCTTTGCAGAAAGGCTATTCCGGGGGTTTCGACCCCTACGAGCGCTATTTCCGCTCGGCGGATGCTGGCGTGATCGGTGAGGCGATCGAGGACCGGCGGTTGTACGTCAAGGAGTTCGTCATTGGTGTCGAGCAGAACGATGAGGCCGTGGCTTACCCGTACAGCGTTCTGAACAACCAGCCGGTGGTCAACCACCAGGTTGGCGGCGTGCCGGTGCTGGTGGTCTTCGATGCTGAGACCGGCTCCGGAGTGGTCTTCAACCGGGCTCTGGATGGGCAGACGCTGACTTTCCGGGCAGTGGAGGGGCTGACTTTATGGATGAAGAGACCGGCTCCACTTGGGACGGGCAGAGCGGGGAGGCGCAGAGCGGCCCTCTCGCTGGGCAGTCGCTCGAGCGGTTGAAGAGCACGCGCTCTTTCTGGTTTGGTTGGAAGGATTTTTATCCCGCGACTGCGGTATATGGAATAGACCCGAAATAAATAACAACCTCCAGCTGGATAATGCAAACCTACGGGAAGCTTATTTTTGACGGTTAAGCCTCGCGGGCGTCCCCCAAATCATTCAGATATCCACGGATCATCAATGCAGCAGTGGCGCCCTCACCGGCTGCTGAGGCAGCCTGCTTGGTAGAGCCTGCACGCACGTCACCGGCGACGAAGATACCGGGTTCAGAGGTCATCAAAGTATGGTCGGTGACGATGAATCCCATCTCATCAATGTCCACCATCCCAGCGAGCAGTTCGTTGTTGGGGCTCATGCCGATATACACGAATACACCGTCGTAGTTCCACTCCTCGCGCTTGCCGCTGGTACGGTCTTCAACGACAATCGTCTCCAACATCTTCTCACCGATAAATTCCCTCACCGCGTGGTTGGGGATCACACTCATGTTCTTTTGCTCGGCGACCTTTTCCTGCAGGATCTGGCTGGCTTTCACCTGCGGGGCATACTCAACGATATCGACCTGGCTGGCGAATTTGGTCAGGAACAGCCCTTCCTCGAAACCACTGTTGCCGCCGCCTATCACCAGCAGCTTCTTCCCTTTATAAAATGCGCCATCGCAGGTAGCGCAGAAGTGCACGTTGGTGCCGATCAAATCATTTTCACCCGGGATGTTCAGCCTGCGGTAGCGCGCCCCGGTCGCCAGCAGCAGCGCCTTGGTCCCATATTCCGAGCCGTCGGCGGTGTTGATGCACCAGTACTGGCCTTCCAGGTGGATATGGACCACTTCTTGTGATTGCAGGATCTCTACCCCAAAACGGCGCGCCTGCCGCTCCAGGCGGTTGGCAAACTCCGCCCCGGGGATACCTTCATCGAAGCCGGGGTAGTTGTCCAGCACCTGGGTCGTGCCCACCTGCCCGCCTAACCCGGATTTCTCGATCACCAGCACATCGATGCCTTCGCGGGCGAGGTATAACGCGGCAGTCAATCCGGCGGGACCCCCGCCAATGACGATCGAGTCGTAAAAGGTGCGCTTGGCCTTTGTTTTAAGGCCAAGATGACTTGCCAGCTCGGCATTGGATGGCTCGACCAGGATCGATCCATCTGGGAAGACGATGGTGGGTATGATGCGCTTGCCCTGGTTGACCTGCTCGACATACGCCATTCCGTCCGGGTCTTTTTCGATGTCAATGTTAACGTAGGGGATGCGCTGGTCGCCGAAGAATTGCTTGGAGCGCTTGCAATCAGGGCACCAGACGGTGCTGTAAATTATGATGCTGTCGTTTTCAGGGATAGGTGAATTCTGCATTCGATACCTCACTGTTATCTGCGTTGTGATGACATGCGCACAGCCGGGCTGTTTAGATGTCTGCACTTGGACCGCCGTCAGGCGTGTCCATATTCAGGATGAGGTGATGGGTGTTTATCTTACTCCCCGTGCGTGTGTGGGAAAGGTCTATCCTTCACCAAGCTGCAGCTCGACCCAGCGGTCATTGGGCGGGATCAGCTCCCAGACCATGCTCAGGGGATGGTCGAGATAGTGGACCTGGACGACCGCCAAGGCAAAACCGTGCGAGATGACTGCCACCGGCTCATGTGGGTGACACCGGCGGATCTCCTCGATGGCTTCGATCACCCGGTCGCGCACCTGCTGCACGCTCTCACCACCCGGCGGGGCTACAGAGTGCGGGTCGACCTTTCTCTGGCGCAGCAGCTCCCCGTAGCGCTGCTCTATATCATCCGCCAGCATGCCCTGCCAACTCCCCTGGTGGATCTCGCGCAGGCGTGGATCGATCTGCACCGGTACTCCCGCTGCGGCAGAAATCGCTCGCGCGGTATCCAGGGCACGTTGCAGGTCGCTGGAGAATATGGCTGCGAGCCCTGCATAGGCAAGGGCTTGTGCAATCTTAGCCGCCTGCTGCCTGCCGTTATCGTTCAACGGGACGTCGGCGTGCCCTTGCCAGCGACCTTCCAGGTTCCAGTCGGTTTGTCCGTGTCTAATGAGGTAGAGGTGGGTCATAGTGTAAGGGGATTTAGGGGATTCTCATTCTACCACAGGGGTGTTTTCTTGCCGCACAGTCTGGATGGCTTGATGATACACTTGTCGCATGGAACACGAAGTAAATTTCGTCCCCTTACTTGTCGTAATACTATTGGCTGTCGTTGCACCCATTCTTACATCGAAGATCAAACGGGTGCGCATTCCCGGCGTTGTTGGTGAGATCATCGCGGGCATAATAGTTGGCCAGAGTGTCTTGGGCCTGGTTGGCCCAGATGAGATATTAGAAATCCTCTCGCTGTTGGGGTTTGCATTCCTGATGTTCTTATCGGGGCTTGAGGTTGATTTCAATGCGTTATTCCCACGACCCAGTGTAGTTGTCGGCTCGTGGCGCGAACGCCTAGCCAATCCTCTTTATCTGGGGATGATTACCTTTGTGTTTACGCTGCTGCTGGCGCTGTTTTTTGCGTGGGGTTTGCGGGCGCTGGACGCAGCCGATGATCCCTGGCTGATGGCGCTCATTCTTTCCACCACATCGCTCGGGTTGGTGGTACCGGTGCTCAAGGAGCGCAATCTGGTAGGGCAGCCCTTTGGACAGGCGCTGCTGGTCTCGGCTGTGATTGCAGATTTTGCAACCATGCTCCTGGTCAGCGTGTATGTGCTTCTGCGCACGCGCGGCCTGACAGCAGAGGTGCTGCTGTTTTTGCTGCTATTTGGTGCATTTGCCACTGCTTACCGGATCGCCCGCGCCGCCCGGCGCCGGCTCCCCATTGTGAACATTCTGGAAGGATTGGCGCAGGCTACCACGCAGATCAACGTGCGCATTGCTTTTGCTATCGGGTTGATCTTCATTGCCCTGGCACAAGCCCTGGGGGTGGAGATGATTTTGGGAGCGTTCCTGGGTGGCGCTCTGATCTCTCTGCTGTCTGATAAAAGCAAGTCCGACCTGCACCACCGCCTGGATGTGATCGGTTATTCGTTCTTCATACCCATCTTTTTTATCATGGTGGGTGCTAATTTCGATCTGAACGCCCTGTTGGATTCGCCCGAAATGCTGCTGCTGGTACCGGTGATGCTGATCCTGGCCTACACGATCAAGTTCCTGGCAGCACTGGTCTATCGCCTGGGTTTTGATTGGCGCAGGACAACCGCAGCGGGCGCTCTGTTGTCGTCTCGCCTCAGTCTGATCATCGCCGTATCCGCCATCGGCTTGGGATTGGGCAGCATTGACGAGGCTACCAACGCTGCAATTATCCTTGTGGCAATCGTCACCTCTACCCTTTCGCCCATGCTTTTCAACCGTATACTGCCGGGGGTACCGGCTGTTCGGCGCAAGTTCATCGTAGTTGGCGCAGGAAAGGTACCCCGCCTGCTGGCACGCCGCATCCAGGGTCACGAGCAGGCAGTCGAGGTGATCGATCGGGACCCGCAGCGCAGAGAAGTGCTGGAGGGGATGGGGCTGCAGTTCATCCAGGGGGACGCCACCGACCGGGCGCTCTGGAACGAGCTTGAGCCCGATACCATTCAGGCGGTAGCGGTGATGCTGCCGGAAGACGATGACAGCTTGCAGGTGGCAGCTATGCTGCGTGACGGTGTGGGCATCGAGCGTGTCGTCGCCCGCGTGCATGATGCTACACGTTCCCAAGAGTTCAGCGAGCTTGGTGTTGGAGTGGTCAATCCCAGCCTGTCGCCTGTCGTGGAATTAGAATACCAACTCTTGTATCCCAGTGTTACCTCGTTGATCGCCGATCTGGAAGATGAGCATGAGGTCGTGGAAGTAAATCTGGGCTGTGTGGACTTCGCGGAGACTCCCCTGCGTGAGATGTCGCTGCCGGATGGGGTAATGGTCATCCTGGTACGCCGCAATGGCGACGTTATCTACCCGCGCGGCGATACCCGCCTGCAGATTGGCGACCAGCTGACCCTGATCGGACCGGTGGACGGCGTGCGCGACCTGGCGCGCGCCTGCGAGTGAGCGCTGGTCAGTTACTCGGTTTTCTTTTCAGGCGTTTACTCTGGATACTGTGAAATCGCTATTCTGAATTTGTCTCGACCTCATGCGGAGGGTTCAAAGAGGTTTTTACGTTGTCGATAAATTCGTGATCACACAAGGCTGTGATATTGTCACCCGCCTGGATGATCGTCTCCCCCTTTGGGATCACCAGGGCGCGGCCACGGCGGATTGAGACCAACACAGCCGTCTTTGGGAAGTGCAGTTCGGATATCGTTTTTCCAATCACAAGCGAGTTCGGCGCTATTGAAATGTCGATGAATACGGCTTGCGTGTCATCGATTGCCTCGGTCACCCCCTCCCGCCGGCGCGCTTCTTCCCTACGCAGTGCACCGACCTCATAGGCGCGGACAATATCATTGCGCCGGATCAGGCCTACCAGGCGGGTGGGGTCATCGCGAGCGACTACCGGCAGTCGAGAGATATCCCGGGGCGCCATTTTGCGCAGCGCCGCCCCGACGCTTTCATCAGGATAAACGGTTATGAGGTTGCGCGTAGCGATATCTCGGATGAGGACTTGGCTGATATCTTTGCCTTTTGCAGAGACGGTTCGCCGATAGTCTTCTAGCGAGACGATCCCGAACAGGCTGCCATTTTCATTGACGACCGGGAATCCAATCCGACCGGTGCGGATGAATTCTGACTCCAGGAATGAGATCGGAATATCCGCCAGTACCGGTTCCGGGTCGGGGACCATGATTTCTTCAACTTTAACGGATTCCATTACATCAATATCCACGCCGCTTCTGAGCGTGATCCCACGGCGGGAGAGTTTGAGGGTGTAGATCAACTCTTTGTGCAGCCTTTCAGCCACCAGCAGGCTGACGATAACTCCGGCCATCAGCGGTACGATCAGACGGTAATCATCGGTCATCTCGAACACGATCAGTATCGCGGTGAAAGGTGCCCGCGCTGCACCAGCAAACACTGCTGCCATACCGACGCTAGCAAAAGCGCCCGGTCCGGCTGTGGCTCCCGGTGCCAGATACTCCACTAATCTTCCAAAGGCGCCACCCAAGGCTGCTCCGGTGAACAGGCTGGGAGCAAATACGCCGCCAGAGTTGCCGGAGCCCAGAGTGAAAGAAGTCGCCAGAGGCTTGAGGAAGATCATGGCAAAGAGCAGCAGGAAACCAAGATTTCCTAGCAGAGAATCTTCGATCGTCTCAAATCCTGAGCTGAAGATATGCGGCAGATTTGCAAGGGAGGGGATACCTAAGCTCAATTCTTCCAGGGGGAGGGACACCTGGACCATGATGAGTGGGTAAACGAAGGCCAGGAGACCCAGCAGCAGCCCGCCGACGGCCGGCTTGAGCGCGTCGGGGAATTTCCAACTGTCGAAACGATCTTCGAACCAGTACAGCATCTTTATAAAGAGTATTGCAACCAGCGCCGCGAGCACGCCCAACAGGGCGTAAAGGAGAATCTCCCAGGGTGTTTTCATGCCGTATCTGGGCATTTCGAACGCCGGGCGCTCGCCCAGGAACACCCGCGCAAGCGTAGAAGCAGTCACTGAAGAAATGATCACATTGCCCAGGTAGCCGATATGCAGCTCGCCGAGGATGATCTCCATTGCGAAAATCACTCCGGCGATCGGGGCGTTAAAGGTGGCAGCAATACCTGCCGCTGCACCGCAGGCAACCAGGTTGCGGATGCGGGCTTCGGATAGATGCAGCCACTGACCGAGTGAGGAACCCAGCGCAGCCCCCACCTGGACGATGGGACCTTCTCTACCAGCCGAGCCGCCGCTGCCGATGCATATCGCCGAAGCTGCGATTTTGGCGATCACTACCCTGGGACGGATTACCCCACCGCGTAGTGCGATAGCCTGCATTACCTCGGGGACACCATGTCCCTTTGCTTCTCTAGCGAAAAAGGTGATGATCGGTCCAGCCAGCAAGCCGCCCAGCGCGGGGATCAGGATCAGCAATCCGCGCCCGAGGAAGCCTAAGCACCGAATATCCCCCAACAAAAAACAGTCTCTGCAGCGCTTCGATCAGACGGATGAAGATTATCGCCCCGAGGCCCGTTCCCAGGCCAACCAGGATGGCTGTCCCAATCAGGACGCCAGTCATGGACGGCTGTATGCGGTCTAGCAGGTTGGGGATTGCTTCTTGTATAGTGCTCATGCTACTCCAATCATGCTTTGGCAACTCGGTAACCAAAGCATTTTACCACCGCTTATTGATCAGGGAGCAGCGCCTCGATGCTCAGCCCGTAAGTAGAACGTGCGGTATGCGGCGGTCTCACCCAGCGCAGCTTTCAGACGCTGTGTCGCTTCTGGCAGGTTGTCACCTGGTTTTCCTTCCCCCTGAGTAAGCCAGGCACTATCACCCTGCTGGTGCGTGATCTGAATATGCCCTTCAGCCTGGAGCCAGGAGAGGGCCGCACGGGTGGTCGCCAGCCGCTGGGATGTGGCGGCTGCCAGTGACTGGAGGCTTACTCGTCCCTGGCTGGAGGCAAGCGCATACTTGACCAGCCCCGCCATGCGCCTGACATACGCTTCGAACTCATCCATACCTGGATTTATGGCGAATAGGAGCACTTTCTTAGGGTTGACAGAGCGCAGGACAGCGTTCATCTCAGCCGGCCCGGGCGGGATAGTCCAGATAACCAGGCTATCGCTTTCTACCAGCTCTAGACGGTTCGACCCGGCGACCTCTTCCACTCGCCACCCCTCAGCCCAGACCTGGACACCGGGCTTCGGCCAAGCCAGGGCGCAATGCTGCCGGACGGATCGCCCTCCGTACGGTAATCGATGATCTCCTCCGGAGGCTGCCAGCTGGAGATTTCCACCACCGGCTCTTCGACCTGCTGCGCCTGCACCCATTCGACCTGGATCTCTGCCTGACCGCGGTAGCTGCTGCTGCGCACGGAGTATGCCAGGTCGAACAGCCCTTCGGGCACTGCTTCGCCGCCCCCGCCCCACCAGATCACCCGGCGGGTGCTGCCAGCCTCGTCTTCGACCGTCACCAGTAGATGGTCCCCTTCCCTGCCAACGGGTGCCGTGCTGGCTGCGCGCAGCCTGCGGCTGGCGAGCACCAGTGGAGGGTTGCCTGGACCGAAAGGCGCCAGCCGCTCCAGGTCGCTGACCAGCTCGAGGCTCAGCTCGGAAAGCTCCACATACCCGTCGATGAACAGCGGCGGGTGGGGGTGTGTCTCGCCGCGCAGGGCTGCGACTGTGCGGCTCAAAGCGTTCCGAAATTCGGGGATGCGTTGAGCATCCATCGACAGACCGGCCGCCATAGGATGCCCACCGAAACCGATAAGCAGCTCCTGCTGCGCGCGGATGGCAGCCGTGACATCCACGCCTTCGATGGAGCGCGCCGAGCCGCGGGCGGGTTCACCTTCCGGGTTTGAGATCAGGACGACCGGTTTATGGCTGCGTTCCACCAGGCGGCTGGCGACGATGCCCAGCACGCCTGCCGGCCACTCGGGGTGGGCGAGCACCAGAGCGGCAGATTCCGCGAGAGTAGGATCTCGCTCGAGCTGGGCTAGGGCTGCCTGATATACCTGGTCGGTGAGCAGCTTGCGGCGGGCATTCAGACCCTCCAGCTCCAGGCTGAGGATGCGGGCACGCCCCATATCGGACGTGGTCAAGAATTCGACCACCGGGTTGGCATCCGACAGCCTGCCGATGGCGTTCAAGCGCGGTGCCAGCATGAAGCCGATGTGCTCCTCAGTCAAGTGGGAGGCATCCAGCTCGATCAGCTCCAGCATAGCACGCATCCCGGCGCGTTCTGGGCTGCGCAGGCGCTCCAGCCCGCGCTGCAGCAGGTAGCGGGTATCACCAGACAGGACTGCCAGGTCGGCGACGATGCCCAATGCAGCCAGGTCGAGCTGGGCTTCGATCTCAGCCGGACGTCCGGCGCTTGCATACATGGCCTCCATCAGCTTATATGCCACGCCAACTCCGGGCAGCGACCCCAGAGGGTGCCCGGCAGGGAGCAGCCTGGGATTGACGATCGCGGCAGCCTCCGGCAGGCTCGGGGGAAGGTCGTGGTGGTCGGTGACGATCACTGTCACACCGTTTTGCTGCGCATAGGCGATAGCCTCATGTGCGCTGATGCCGGTGTCGCAAGTCAGCAGCACGGAAGGTCTCTGCCTCCGGCTGCACCCTCCAGGATCTGTTTGAGCACCGGCAGTCCGACGCCATGTGATTCTCTCGCCCGCACCGGAATATGGTAAATCACCTTGGCACCCAGTCCTCTGAGACCGGAGACCAGCAGCGTGGTGGCGGTCTGCCCGTCCACATCGAAGTCGCCCCACACGCAGATCGTTTCCCCGCGGCTGGATAGCACCCTCGAGCAGATCGACTGCCTTTGCCAGAGCCGGGAAGCTGCTCCGGGTCGGTTGGTGAGTAATAAGCAGGGTCTAGAAAAGCCTTCGCCGTAGATATATCCTGCACACCGCGCTGCACCAGAGCTTGTGCTACCAGGCGATGACCACCGACTACAGCGGTCAGCTCGTCGGGTAATGGGATGCTTTCTCTTTCGAGCCAGAGGTTGGTTGTCTCAGTCACTTTTGACATTATATTGCAAGTGCTATATATTAAATATAGAAGGAAATGGAACACTCGCCCCTACGCCTGAGCTTCCATTTTCGATTTTGTCGGCAAATATCATATCAGGAGGATTTCGCATGTTTAAGGCCATTGCTACCATAGTGGTATTGTCGCTGGTTGTCTTGATCCTGGCTGCAGCCAATCCCTGGCCAGCGCGCCTAACGGTGATAAACCAGACCGGTGAAGATATCTATATCAGTATGGATTACCCGTACACCTGGCTGACCGTAAAGGCTGACGACGACCCTGGGGATGACGAAAAACCAAAAACGATCTTTACTATCGAACATGATGTCTATAATGCCCGGGTTTTCGCCTGTGGAATGACAGCAACAGGTAAGATTAATATGGAGCGCAATTTGCGTCTCAATTTCACCCCCTGCGAACTGTGGCCTCAAACTGATACACCGAAGTATCTGGGTGAACCTTCGCAGGAGAAGCCGAACTGGTTCAGGACTCCCGGTATGGCAGAGTGGCAGTTTCTATTACTCTGCCGAGAACTAGAATTCGATCTCTGCAATCTGTTCGAAGTCCAGGCTGAACCCAACCTCATCGTCGGCTTCGTCCAGCAGATCGGGCAGCGATCCGGCAGAGACCCCGCGGTTGCACAGCGAGCGGTACGTGCAGTACGCACAGCGCTTTTCGTCCACTGTTAGGTGGAACTCGGATTCATCCAGCCGCAGGATGGTCTCGATAAGGCTGGTCAGGTAGGCCTTCATCCGCCTGGAAAGCAGCGGAGCTGTAAGGTATGCGGATGGTCTGGTCGGGGTGGTTGGCAAACCAGTATACCATTTCGATCTTCTCCGCCAGCACGGGCAGGTCATCGTTCAGATGCCGACCGGCGCGGGCGAGCATGTAGGGGTAAACTCGGGTCTGCAGCCTTTTTTCCAGCCACTTGTGCGAGGGCTTCGCCCGGCTGGTTTTCCAGTCGTAGATCAGCAGCCGGTCCTGTGCCACGGCCAGCAGGTCGTACTTCGCCACGAGGCGCAGCCCTGCCAGCGGGGCAGACAGGCTGGTCTCCGGGTACAGCTTCCAGCCGTTGCTGTTCTGCGATTCGATCAATTCGCCGGCCAGCGGCAGGAAGCTCTGCCACCACTCCAGCAGTTGGGGGTCGCTGATCCCGGCTGCCAATCGTTCAGGCGGGATGCCCAGGAATAGCTGCTGGGCAAGGCGATGGAAATCAGACCCTTGCTTCAGATAGCGTTCGTGCTCGTGGATGGGCTCGGATTCAACCGCCGGCCAGGATAGCTGCCAGACATGGCGCAGCAGGAAACGGCGCCGGCAGTCTGCGAAGTCCTGCAGCCGGTACTGGCTGAACTGGAAGCCACCGGGAAGCTTCATGCGTCCACCTGACTTTCCTCCCAGAAGGAGAGCAGCTTCGCAAAAGCCACTGCCGGGCGAGCCTGGCCCTTGCGCCCGGTATTCATGGTCAGCACCAGCTCTTTCCTGGCGCGGGTGATGCCAACATACAGCAGGCGTAAGCGCTCGCGGATGTAATCCAGGCGGGCATTCAAGCCGGCGTCGCCTTCACGGTACCAGTCGTATTCGCCCGGCTGCTGGACGGCCTGAATTTGGGCCAGCGCCTCAGCCTCCAGGTTGATCTGGTCGCGGATATACCATCTTTCGGCGATGAACTGGTCATCCGCATAACCTGAAGGGAAGTCGTAGTTGTTCACCGACATCAAATAGACGCGGTCCCATTCCAATCCTTTTGCTTTGTGGATCGTGGCGACCACCACTTTTCCTGGGTAGCGGTCGGGGTCGAAGCCGGTATCGTCATCGCTGAATCCCAGGAAGCGGCGTTCGTTGCGAGCGATGATAGCCAGCTCCTCGGTCAGCTCGGGCAGCCGCCAGGAGGCGTGCGCTTCGCTGGCTCGCCGCAGCAGAACTGCCAGCTTGTGAGAGAGCGCCAGCTCAGCCGGCTGGTCGAAGATATCCTGGGACAGCGTAAGCACCAGCTGGTCGACAGGCAGCGGCGCAGCAGCCTGCCAGCGGCGAACCACACGCCGGAAATCGACCAGATGCGAATGTGGACTTCCGGGTCGCTGTCCGACAAGCCCGCTCTCCAGCCAGCCAGTCGCGCTCAGGACCAGGCCACAGGTAGTCCTCCACCTGACCGCATTTCCGGATCAGCTCGCTGGTACGCTCCAAGCTGTTTCTTTTCGATCTCATCGTCATCCCCCTGGCGTGCCCAAACCCGGAAGGCAGTTGCCAGCCGGGTGGGCGAGCCCGGGTCACCCAGGCAGCGCAGCAGGTTGCCCAACGCACCGCTGGTTGCACGCGTGGCGCTGGTGCTGCGCAGCAAGCTGTCGACCGTCTCGATCTTGCGCCGGCTCAGCTCTTCTGCAAGCTCGACGCAGCGCTGGTTGCGCGGTGCCAGCACCGCCACCGTCTGGTCGCGGTGGTCGGGCAGCCAGCGTTCGAGCGAATCAGCGATCGCCAGGATCTCCTCCTGGGGTGTGAACTGGCGGTTGATCAGATAAATGCCCTGCGGGTCGTCTGGGGGGTTGGTCTGCGGGTCGCCGGGTGGGGTGGGCTCTATATGGGGGGGAGCGACCAGGGCTGTGCGCGCTTCTTCGACCGGGTGCCCAGCCTGCGTCCAGTCCACCAGGTGGTTGGCCAGGTTGATGATGCTCTGGGTGGAACGACCGGAATTGGGCAGCGTGCGGCTGACCACATCCGGACGGGCGATAAAACGGCGAAGATATTTCGGGTCTGCGGTAGTGAAAGTCTCGTAGATGGCCTGGTTGGGGTCGCCGACCCGCACCCAGTTCGATGCAGCCATTGCCAGGGTTGATCGTGATAGAAGCTCCAGTATCAGTTCCTGGAGGCGGCTGCTGTCCTGGGCTTCATCTTCCAGGATGTATGGCCAGCGGTAGCGCAGGCGCTCCAGCAGGGTCTGATCCCAGCGCAGGGCATCCAGCGCCAGGCGGATCAGGTCATCGAAATCTACCGCGCCGCGATAGACCAGCGCGCGTTGGTAATCGGCGTATATCTCTGCGCCCATCTCTGCCAGCGGCAGCGGTACAGGGATCTTATCCATTCGCTGGCGCATCTGCTGCGGGTCGAGCTGTTGGTCCTTGGCGTAGCGTATGAGAGCCAGGGCAGTATCGTTGACCAGGTTGGGAAGATGGTCGCGCACCACCCAGCTGCGCTTGTTCTCATCCAGAGCCGGATCGAGGTAGCCGTCCAGGTGGTAGGGGTGGCTGCGCAGCCAGGTCTGGGCGGCTTCTTCGAGGATCGAGCTTGCCTCACGCTCGTCGATGATCTGGAAGTTCTCCGCCAGACCGACCAGGTCCGGACGCTCGCGGACGATGTCGTGCGCCAGACCGTGCAAGGTGCGCACCCGGTAGCCCATATGGGGGAGCAGTCCCAACTCGTGTACGAAATTGCCCACCCGCTGGTAGAAGTTGTCCACCGCCGAGTTGACCAGCGTGACCACCAGCACTTCCTGGTCGTCTGCCAGCTCACCTGAAGCGATGATCTGGGCTGCCAGCCGGGAGAGGGTCCAGGTTTTGCCGCTTCCGGGCACGGCCGAGACGCCCATCAAGCCGCCGGTATAGCTCAGGATCTCCTGCTGGGCAGGACGGGGGGTGAATTCGGGGTCAGGGGTCATCGATCAGTGTCAGGTGCCATGTGTCAGGAGCGGCGATCCCAAAGATCGGGATCGTGTGCAGCATGCGATATGAGGGTGGGCAAAAGGTGATCATCGTGATAGCTTCATCGTGATGGCATCACCGTGCCGTACTGGCGCAGGATGCGCTGCAGTGCCAGCAGCAGGGGACCGCGCAATTCGTAGCCCTGCTCGTTGAGGTCGCTCAGACCGAGGTAGATATGCTCCCGGCAGCGCCGGGTCAGGCCCAGGACCAGCTGGCTGAGGGAGCGGATGGCAGCCGCCTGCTCGTCGTCTGTCGTCCAGGCCTTGCCTGCTGTCCAGCGGCGGGTGAGCACGTGCGGGTGGGTCAGCGGCTGGTACAGGCGCTCGAACCAGGCCTGGCTGCCGGCATCCAGCCAGAACTGGACAGCCACAGGTCGGTTGCTCATTAAAAAGGTATAGGCGGGTGCCAGCAGGACTGCCCCGACCTGCGCGGTGTCCTCCTCTCGCAGCGATTGCCAGGAGCGGATGTACTGTGCAGCGATGACTCCGTCCTGCACCATGAGCAGGTACTCCCTGCCCAGCGGGACGTTTTCCTGTGCCAGCGTATCTCCGACTGCCAGGCGGAACTTTTGGATCGATTCGATCAGGTTGGCTGCCACCTCACCGGCAATGAAGCTGCGGCTGTACTCGCCCGAGGTATCATCGCCGATGAAACCGCCGATAAAATCGCCGTGAAAGCCAAACCCGGGCTGGGAGAGCACCTCGCCGAACAACCGGCTGAGGAAGTGGTCCAGCTCGAGTGCAGGCGCCTGGCGGTACTCATCGATCCACAGGCGCAGGCGCTCGAAGCGCTCGCCCAGGAGATAGGTGATGCGCGTCTGCATCTCCGGTCGGATCAGGTCGAAGGAGGACAGGGAGGCTTCACCCTGATTGCTGCGGTAGACGATATCAACTAGCAGCTGGGCGCGCACCAGGTCCAGACCGCTGACCGCTTGCAGCAAGGCGTACACCAGGTCGGGTTTGGCGGGTGCCAGATCCCACTCCGGGTGTGCCAGCGCGGCCAGGCTTAGCAGACAGCGCGCAGCTGGTTCTTCACGCAGGGAGCGGGAGGGGCGGTGGGAGCGGTAGGGTATCCCGTAGCCGTCCAGACGGTTGGTCAGTGCGAAACGCAGCGCATCGGACAGGTAAGGCGCCAGCACGGCGATCTCTCCGGGTGGGATGCCATCTTCGTGCACCAGTGCGGCGATCCGGGCCGCCACCCAGTCGATCATCTGCGGGAAGAAGCGCTGGCTCTGGCGATCGCCTTCGGAGCCGCTATGCCCGGCGCTGTCGCGGGTGCTGTCGTATGTAATCGCCTCCAGGGGAGACGGCGTGGCTCCAGCTTCGCCAGAGTCCTGAAGGGATGTGTTAGGCCGGTAGTACAGGGCATCTACCAGCGCCTGCGCCAGCACCTGCGCTGCGGGAGAGGCGACGAATGAACGCTCCAGCGTGACCTGTTGGGAGCACAGCTCCTTCAGCCGGTAGGCGCTCTGCGGATCGGCGCCCAGGAACTGCCGGTAGCCGGCATCCTGGTCGAAGACAACCAGGGCTGAATCGCAGTCCGGCAGCCATTCCAGCAGCAGGTCGTGGGCAGCTGGGGTGTCCTCCTCGATATTATCGACGATCAGGTGGCGGTAGGTGCGCTGCAGGTAGTCCCGGCACAGCGGCTGCGTCCACAGATGGTGTTGAAAAATTTCCATCTGCAGGGAGAAATCCAGCAGGTTGTGTGCCAGGCAGTACTCGCGGAACAGGCTGGCGCAGCTCTGGGCATCCGCGTACACACGCGCCTGCCCGGGATCACCGGCCCAGGCAGCCTGCAGGCGTTCTCCGATCTCCGTATGCGGGAAGCCGACCACGGCGGATTTGTTCAGGTTGTCGATGATCTGGCTGTACAGGCGGTTGCGCTCGATGGTCACCGAGTCGAAGTAGCCCTGATCCAGCAGCGGGCGCACCAGGTGGGCCATATAATACTGGGCGGTCTCAAGGGTCAGGAAGGTGGGTGGGCGGTCGGGATGGGCGAAGCCAGCTTCTGCGCTGACCAGCGGCCAGAAAAGATCGACCATGCGTCGTGCCAGCCCTCCAATGGTGACTACGGTTACCAACCCGCCGGCGGTGACGCCCGGAGTCTGCAGCGCCTGGTAGTAAGGTTCAGCCAGCGTACGCTGCGGGACGACCAGCAGGATGCTGCTTCCGGGCACGCCGGCTTGCATCAGGTACAGCATGCGCTCGACAGCCGCGGTGGTTTTACCGCAGCCTGCCGGACCTTCGAGAAAGAGGCAGGCATCCAGGGGCGCTTCGATGATGTTCAACTGGTCGGGGGTGAGGTTCATACTGGATACTATTTTCACACAGAATTGAAATTCGCACAAGTGTTCTGGTATGATTCGTTTTTGGATTCAAGCTCCTGATTATACCGCTGCAGCGTATAGATCGTCCCTTGCCAGATGAGCATTTATCTGCTAGATTTAATTCAGCTGCCGGAAAATGAGGTTCGACCGGCAATTCAAGCTTCTGTTAGAATATTTTTATCGCAGATCTTGGTCAATTTACCAAATCGACCAACAGAATTAAGGAGCTGCCCATGAGCGATATTCCCGGTCATGTCATCGATACGCGCGGGCTGAGCAAGGCTTTCGATGGAGTCCAGGCGCTGCAGGACCTTGACCTGCACGTGCCGAAGAACTCGATCTTTGGCTTTTTAGGCCCGAACGGCGCCGGAAAGACGACCACCATCAAGCTGCTGCTGGGATTGATCCAGCCCACTGCCGGGGGTGGTAACGTCTTTGGCATGGATATCCAGAAAGAGAGCGTGGAGATCCGCAGCCGGGTGGGATACCTGCCGCAGGACCCGCGCTTCTACGAGCACCTGACCGCCCGCCAGACGCTGCGCTTCGCGGCGGGTTTCTTCTTCAAGGGTCCCAAGACAGCCATCGAAGAGCGGGTCGAGGAGATGCTGGAGCTGGTCGAGCTGGAGGATAAAGCCGACCGCCCGATCAAGGGCTTTTCGGGCGGCGAGCGGCAGCGCCTAGGTCTGGCGCAGGCTCAGGTGAACTACCCTGACCTGCTGATCCTGGACGAACCCGCTGCCTCGCTCGACCCGATGGGCAGGCACGACATCTTGGAGCTGATGGAGCGGCTGCGTAAATACACCACGGTGTTCTACTCGACCCATATCCTGGACGATGTGCAGAAGGTCAGCGATACGGTCGCCATTTTGAATAAAGGCAGCCTGGTCAGCCAGGGTCCCATCGAAGCGCTGCTGGCAGGCAGCGAAGGTCCGGCTTACAGCCTGACCCTGACCGGTGCCACGGCTCAGCTTCAGGAACAGGTTGGGAGCCAGCCGTGGGTGAGCAGCCTGCAATCCAGCCAGACCAAGGACGGCAGCGATCTATGGATCGTATCGGTCAACGAGCCCGCGGCTGCTGAGGCACAGCTGCTGCGCATGGTGCTGGCTGAGCCGCAGACGCGCGTGCTGGATTTCCGCCGCCGCACCTATGAACTTGAAGATATATTCATGCAGATCGTGGAGGGAAGCTATGTCCGGTAACAGCGCATTTGTGATCCGCCAGGGCCGCGGCTGGCAGCGCGGTCTGGATAACTTCTTGAGGGCAGAGCTTACAGCCTGGTTCGGCACGCGTACCTGGATGACCCACTTCTTGATCTGGGTCGGGATGATCGATGGGATCTTGCTGGCGACCATGCTGAGCATCTCGCGCGAAGCTGGTGCCTCCGGCTCGATGGAAGCTGCCCAGACCGGAGGCATGCTGTACAGCATCTTCACCGGTTTGTTCGCTGCGGTAGGGGTAGTCATCGTGATGCAGGATGCGATCGTCGGTGAGAAGCTGTCCGGCACCGCCGCCTGGGTGCTCTCCAAGCCGGTCTCGCGGCGCATCTTTCGTGCTGACCAAGCTGTTCGGCAATATGGCGGGCATCCTGGTGATGATGGTCTTGGTGCCCGGGCTTATCGCCTACGTGCTGATCTCTCAAATCGGGGTGGGAGAGTGGCTGCCTTTGCTCTCCTTCCTGGCTGCGATGGGGTGCCTGGGAGTGGCGCTGATCTTTTTCCAGACCTTTACTTTGATGCTTGGCACATTGTTCAACAGCCGCGGGGCGGTGATCGGGCTGGCGCTGGCGCTGCTGTTCGGTCAGCAGTTCATCACCCAGATGCTGCCGTTCCTGTTGAATGTGCTGCCAGTTGGCATCTTCCTTCCCAGAGATGGGGAGCCGACGATCGTCAGCGCCTTGATCTTCGGGCAGCCGGTGCCTTCGTTAGCCCCCGTGCTGTGGAGCGCAGGGTTGAGCGTGCTGTTCGTGCTGGTCAGCCTGTGGCGTTTCGAGCGGACGGAGCTATAGCTCGCTGATCCAGGCCGCGATCTGCTCCTCGTTGAGCAGACGGTCATAGTTCTGGATAGCCGCGACCTCGTCTGCCAGCCGGTGGTACAGCGCTGCCGTCGCCAGCAGCGCACGTTTGAGATCGGCCTGGTCGTAGGCAGCAAATGTTCCGGGCAGTGCTGATCCAGCTCGGTCTTCAGCTAAGTCCGCCAGGCAGCGACCCTCATACCATATATCCCGCTCAGTTCCATAAACCGCCATGGCATGCCATTCCAGCATGGTTAGCAGGCAGGCTTTCAGCTCGCTGTCGCAAGCCTGCTTGGCGCGCCACAAGTCGTTTCGTTGCACCAGGCGGGCAGCTTTGGCTGCCACGATCCAGAAATGGGCCTCGGCGTTCTGAAATTCGTCCTGTGTAGGCAGCGCTGGCACCTTCTTCACAGAGGGCAGATAAGGTTCATCGCCCGCTATACCGGTCTTATCGAACAAGACCCGCAGCCCGCGCTGGAAGACGTTCTGGAAGGTAAAATCCGCCAGCATCTGCGGCAGGCCATGCCGGTCCCCAGGCTGCACCGGTACGAAGACGATATCGACTTTCAGCCCGCCGGCGTACAGGGCGAACCATTCCGGGTAGCCGCTGCCGGTATGGTAGAGCCGGGCAGCCCACAGATCGCCGAATTCATCCAGCCAGACGCTGTCTTCCATATAGCTTTGAGGGGAATTGGTGAACAGGATCAGGTCCAGGTCCGACCATTGGTCTGCTGTGCCGTCCAGGCGGGCGCGCGAGCCGACCACCACTCCGGCGAGCAGGTCTGCACGGGCATTTGCCCAGGCGAGGATGCGGGCTTCGAACGGTTCGTAGGCGTCCATAAGTTTTCCGGATATATTGAGATTATCCCGTGTTGAGATAATAATTACGCTGGGATTCCCCATAACAGTTGCTGCGAAATGGTTATTTTGCTGGATTGACAGGATGCTGCATTTGATTATAATGCGATAATTTGCAGGATAAATCTCAATAAACCGCGAGGTGGGACATGAAGTACAGGATCTTGATTTTTGTAATTTCAGCATTTCTTATGGTCTCAGCCTGCCAGGCTGCTCCCGAGCCAACTGCCGTCGAACCTCAGACAAAAAGTGCCAGTCAGGAAAACATGCCAAGCAAACTAGACCTATCTGCGATTTCCTTCCGCGATATCCCCGACGCCGTCGGCATCAGTGTCGCTTTAGACCAGGCGAACAGCACTGAAGCGGTCATCCCCGTTGAAGGAGGTTCGATCAGCGCCACCGGAGCAGATGGTACCAGATATGATCTGGAGATACCCGCCGATGCGCTGTCGAATGAGACCCGTATAAAGATAACCCCGGTCAGCAGCGTCAGTGATATGCCGTTTGGCGGTGAGCTGAGCAACGCAGTCCACCTCGAGCCTGAAGGGTTATTTTTCAATAATTTTGCCATCCTGACCATCACTCCTGCTCAGGAGATTCCAATCGATCAGCAGATATTCTTCGGTTATGAGGGCGACGGGCAGAACCTGGTATTTGCCCCGCCGGTGGTTGATGCAAGGGAGATAAAAATCCAGATACTGCATTTCAGCGGGTATGGAGTGACGAAGGGATTTCTTGCAGATACCGAACCAGTACGCCAACGCCTGGGTGGAGATGCCGAGGCGAGAATACAAAGCCAGGTAGCTGAATATCTCAGCCGGGAGCGCCAGCGCCAGCTGCTAGGTCAGAATGACTCCGGCGCCGAGCCGCTTGATTTTGAAGATTATTTCCGGCAATATGAAGAACAGGTGGTCAAGCCGCGCGTAGCTGCAGCCGGCGAGAGCTGTGCAGCCGGTCGTCTGGCGCTGCAGACCGTACTGGGACTGGAACGCCAGCGCCAATTGTTGGGCTATGGCGATGGAGGGAAGCTCCTTCAGCCTGGAAATGGCGGACTTGATGAAAACCGTGGCAGTAGTCTGCGTACAAGAGGAATATGAACTGTGCGTCGAGCAGCACATCATCCACCGCATGATCCCGGTCTGGTTGGGGTTGGAGCGCCAGTACCAGCTGCTGGGCATTGCGGACGTCACAGCAGAGCCTGAGGAGCTGAAACTGGCCCGCGATTTAACCCAGAAGTGCCTGACCTTTGAGCTGCATTTTGAGTCAGATGCCAATTTCGATGACGGTGGGGGCGGTGGTTACGAGTTCGACCGTCAATGCCAAGGTCAAGCTGCAGTTCATTCCGGAGGAGATCAAGATCAAAGGCCAATCTGCCTTGGTCAACGACGCCTTCGAGTTCAGACAACCTGGCTGCAGTGTGACTTCCAATCGTGGGGGATCGTCGTTCGATGGCATCAGCCTGGTATATGAAACAGACACCTATTCGCCAGCCGATGAACTGGGATACGTGCGAGATTACCATCTGATCTACTGGCCCAGTACTACCAGCGAGAGTTTTACTATGACCTGCGAAGACAGCCCAACTTATACGAGCCCACCAACCGGGTTTTGGAGCGGCCTGTACCTGCTGCTGCATTATTCTGAGCTTGATCAGGGAGACGGTTCGAGCCCGAGCTCCCCTCCGGTGCCGGATATGTCCGGCATGATGGATGATTCTGGGTTTGGCGCGCCTGTAATCTCAATGCCCCAGATAGCATCGGGCGGCGGCTATGTCGCCAAGGATTGGGAGATTCAGAGCGGTGACTATCTGGCCAAGAAAGAATGGATCAAAGTAGATGCCGGTCTGGGCTTGGACGAGGCCGGCTCATTGAAACTCTACCATCGTCCAGGGAATTGATACCCCTGACTGGACGAGCTGCTGACATCTGCAGGACAAACCGATTCATATATTATGCCCCATGGGTAGTGCTCATGGGGCATACTTGTAGTTGATTTGTGGTAGCAGCAGACTATAACCACCGATAAAAGTCACAGTCTGCCGTTGGTATATCTCTCCCAGACCGTCGGAGATCTCTGCGACATTCGTGACCGGCTGGGGTGAGGTGAGGCCGCTATCGATTGCGGCATCGAACTGGATCACCACCGGCGTCCCTCCGGGGACTGTGCCCTGCCAGGTGACAACGCCGCCGAGATGCTGCACAGACCCGGCGGAGGCGCTCAGCCCACCGGCAAAGCTGACCTGCAGCGGCAGGGTGTCGGTCATCACCACGCTCTCCAAAGCCGGACCCGGGTTGCGCAGGGTGATGGTGTAGTGCAGCGAGTCGCCGGGCGAGGCCAGGAAGCGATCCACCGTTTTCGTAGAGGCGTGCAGGTTGCCCTGCAAGATCGAGCCGCTGCGCTGGTAGTTGCCGCGCCCGGTGCCCCACAGCACGCGTGCCTGGGATGTCCCTGGAAGATCGTATGCCACGATCCCACTTTGGGAGGTGTTGACCACGACTTCCAGGTTGGGGTCGCCGTCGATATCCGCCAGGGTTGGGGCAGGCAGACCTCCATTCCAGCTGGGGCTGCCGTAAGCGGGGGGCAGTGTTACCTGGTGCAGCAGGTTGCCGAGATAATCGACGATGTACAGCTTCCCGGACTGGTAAGATCCTTTTTGCGGCCAGGAGGTAAAGATCACCTCGGCAAGCCCGTTGTTGTCCAGGTCTGCTATCACCGGTTCCGAGGCGAAGTAGATCGTGCTGCCGGAGAGGTCGGTTACTTCGAAAGGCCAATTGCCGTGCTCTGTCTTATCCAGCCAGAAGGCGTGCACGCGCCCGTCGTAAGACGAGTAGACGATCTCCAGGTTCCCGTCCCCATCCAGGTCGGCGACGGCCGGGTTGGGCTGGTTGCTCTCGATGAAGTCGTAGTCTTCGCTGAGCGGGGCGCCGGTATCCCACGGAATGCTGCGCCAGTCGTAGCCGGAGGCGTTGAAGCGGCTGCGGTCGGCATTGAAGATGAAGACCCCATTGTAGCGGCTGGGGTAGCCGGAGATGCAGTCATAGACATTGCCGATCACCACCGCCTCGTTTGCTCCATCGGCGTTGACATCCGCGATCAGGGATGGGGTATGGGCGAAGTTGGGCCGGTAGCGCTCAGCGCGTGAGTCGCCCGCCTGGCAGGTGCCCCAGCCGCGCAGCTCGATATCCAGGCTCTCCCAGACACCGACCTTGCCCCAATCTTTGCCGCCATACATGGGGTTGGCGGGTATCTGCACGCCATTAGCTTCGTAGGCGCAGACGTAATGCACATCCGATGGGACGACGATCTCACCCAGACCGTCGCCATCCAGGTCGCCCAGGGCGGCGGTGTCGTTGAACACACCATAAGCGTACCCGCTGTCGTTGGTCAGCTGCGGCCATCCCGGGCGCAGGCTGCCGTTGTGCTCGTAGACCCAGGTGTTTGTTTTGTTGTAAACCGCCCCGGTCACGATCACCTCCATCGTCCCGTCCTGGTCGAGGTCGTAGATCGAGAGACCGCGCAGCTCGTTGCTGGTGGGGCGCTGCGGCCAGCCGGGTTCGAAGTAGCCAGTGTGATCGTACACGGAGACGTAGCCCCCGCTGTGGGCAGTGATGATCTCCAGGTCGCCGTTGTCATCCAGGTCGGCGACCGCGATACCGGGCCATGTGCGCCCGACATTGCTGGCTCCCGGCTGGCTGCGGTCGTGCCCGGAGGCCATCTTCCATTCCACCTGCCCGGTGTCGCCATCCAACGCCCAGATCGAGTATGCGGAGGCGATGACTTCGGGCTTGCCATCCTTATCCAGGTCGGCAACCGCCGGGGACGAATACCAGCCCGTCTCACACCACGAGCTGTAGCAGCCGGCGTTCTGCCACTTGAGCTGGGGAGCCTGGAGCGGCGCGGTGGGGGATTGGGGGCTGCCGGATGCGGGCGAGGCGAACACCAGCAGGGTGAGCAGCGAGAGGTAAGTGCGGAGTTTTAAGGACGGGTGCATCAGTGAGCCTCGTATTCTATTGGTTTGGTACAGGTAATCTCGTCATATATAAGTGACATACAACAATACTATACAGGATGGTGGGTTAAGATTGCCTTACAGTCTGGATAGGAAGATATTAAGCTTTACAGAATGCACGGGATGGAGGTGGATATACAGGATGGTAGAAGGTACACTGGGATGTAGACGGGTATATGTTTGAAGTAGGCACTCCCGTCAGCGATTTGCCTGATCTGGGATCGACTATAATAAACTTCAATCTGTATATCCTTTAATATCCTGTGTATCCTGTATATTTTCATGACAGTCAATCAGGACCTGATCTTTATTCATGGATTAATGGGCAGCAGCCAGGGGGATAAGGCAACCTTGCTGCGCGGCCTGTTCCCGGGCATCCTGACGCCTGATTTCAGCGGCAGCCTGGATGAACGCATGCAGCATCTTTATGAAATCCTGGGCGGCGAAGCGGTCTGGACGATAGCCGGCTCGAGCTTTGGCGGCCTGATGGCGGCGCTCTACGCCTGCCAGCGCCCGGAGCAGGTGCAGAAGCTGGTGCTGCTGGCGCCGGCGTTGATCTGGCCCGAGTTCGCCAAGGACCCGCCTGGTCCGGTGGATGTGCCGGTCACTATCTATCACGGCTCGCGCGACGAAGTCATCCCGCTGGGTGCTGCCCGCCCACTGGCCGAACGAGTATTTAGCAACCTGAGTTTCAATGTAGTCGATGACGATCACGGTCTGCACAAGACAATTCACGAGCTTGATTGGCACGCGCTGCTAGGTGTGAAACCTATGAGCGGAGTGTGAGCGGCGCAGCAGGGGAGAAACACTACGGGCAGCGTCTATGGTGAAGGCAACCTTCCGCTTTGCCGGCGAATTGAACGATTTCCTGCACGAAGATGATAAGGGGATGGCTATCCCCTGCGCCTTCAACGACGACCAGTCGGTCAAGCACCTGATCGAGTCGCTGGGCATCCCCCACACAGAAGTCGGCAGTATCTTGGTGAACGGGGGTGTAGTGGATTTTAGCTACCTGGTGGGGGAAGGCGACCGGGTTGAAGCCTTCCCCCACGCTAACGGTCTGCCAGACAATGACCCGAAGTCGTGAGCCGCGCTTCGTGCTGGACAGCCACCTGGGGAGGCTGGCGCACTACCTTCGCATGCTGGGCTTCGATACCTTATACCGCAACGATTTCCACGACGACGAGCTGGCAGATTTCTCCGCCGCGGATTATTGCATTCTTCTGACCCGCGACCGGCGACTGCTGATGCGCAGCCGGGTGCAGTATGGCTACTGGGTGCGGCATAAAATCCCCCACCAGCAGATCGTGGAAATGCTGCGGCGCTTCGAGCTTTGCGACCTGGCGACCCCGTTCCGGCGCTGCATCCACTGCAACGGGCTGCTGCAGCCGGTTAGCAAGGAACAGGTGCTGCACCGCCTGGAGCCGCTGACGAAAAGGTATTTCGAGCAGTTCCGCATCTGCCCTGATTGCGACCGTATCTACTGGCAAGGCTCGCATTACGAGCGCATGCTCCATTTCATCGACCAGGTAATCGAAGAAGCCCGGCGATAATCCCGGCTTGCAGCCACGGCAGGTTTGTGGCTTATAATACTGGAAACCGGTAGCCTGCAAATCTGCTTGAGGTAGAGCATGACTGTACCTGCTGCTTTCCAATCCGAGCTGAGCCATATATACCCCCCCGATCGACTGCTGACAAAAGATGCACAGCTGGCGCCGTACGAATCCGATGCCCTGACATCGTTCCGCTCGAGGCCGCAAGCTGTAGTAATCGCGGCTGACGAGCAGGAAGTTATCGAAACTGTGCGCCTGTGCCATCGCTTTGGTGTGCCCTTCGTGGCACGCGGCAGCGGCACCAGCCTGTCCGGTGGCTCGCTGCCCGTCAAAGAGGGCATTGTCATCGCCATGAACCGCCTAAACCGGGTATTGAGGATTGACCCGGATGAGCGCATTGCAGTGGTCGAGGCGGGGACGGTCAACCTGGATATCAGCCGGGCGGCCGCGCCGTACGGACTGTACTACGCCCCGGATCCATCCAGCCAGCCGGTATGCACGATTGGCGGCAACCTGGCGTTCAACGCCGGTGGGGCGCACTGCCTGAAATACGGCATGACCAGCAACCATATACTGGGCATCAAGGCCGTGCTGCCGGATGGCGAGGTTGTGCAGCTGGGCGGCGACAGCCTTGAAACAGTCGGACCCGACCTGGTGGGGCTGTACGTAGGCTCGGAAGGGCTGTTTGGGATCGCCCTGGAGGTGACCGTGCGCCTGCTGCCCAAGCCGGAAGCCTTCAAGACCGTGCTAGCAGCCTACCACTCGCTGGCAGACGCCGGGCAGACAGTGGCGGAGATCGTCGGTGGAGGTCTGCTGCCGGGCGCCATCGAGATCATGGACAACCTGGCGATCCAGGCAGCCGAAGCTGCGGTATCTGCCGGCTACCCTCTGGATGCCGGTGCGCTGCTGATCGTGGAGATGGATGGCGAGGCAGCCTCGGTGGAGGCCGACTTCGGGCAAGTGATGGCGATCATTCAGGACTCGCAGGCTTACCAGGTGCGCGTTGCCCGGGATGAAGCCGACCGGATGCTGATCTGGAAAGGACGCAAAAGCGCATTCTCGGCGGTCGGCAGGCTCAGCCCGGATTACATCGTGCAGGATGGGGTTGTGCCGCGCGGTCGCCTGGCCGCGGCACTGGCAGAGATCCAGCAGTTAGGGGTTGAGTACGATACCCGCGTCGCTAATGTGTTCCATGCCGGGGATGGCAACCTGCACCCGCTGATCCTCTTCGACGGACGCTTGGAAGGCGCGCTGGAGCGGGCGGAGCAGCTTGCTGGGCGCATCCTGGAGATGTGTGTGCGCTACGGCGGCTCGATCACCGGCGAGCATGGCATCGGGGTCGAGAAGCGCGAGTACCTGCCGGTCATGTTCGGTGAAGCCGATCTGGACGTGATGCAGGCCATCCACGCTCAGATGGACCCGCAAGGGATTTCCAACCGGGGAAAGATGTTCCCAGGTTCGTAAAGGCTCAAGGGAGACACACTTCTATGCACGCCTCGACCATCGAGGCCTCGGACATCGTGGAGCTGCAGGAAATCGTCCGCACGCGACCCTGCATTCAACCTTATGGTGCGGGCAGCAAGACCGCGCTGAGGGCAGTGGATGGTCGGTGTAGACGGGTTTCGGCAGCCGGATTGAGCGGGATTGTGGAATACGAGCCCAGTGAATACATGATCACCGCCCTGGCAGGGACGCCTGTCGCTGAGGTCGAGCGCATATTGTCGGAGAACCGGCAGTACCTGCCTTTCGACCCGCCGCTGGCAGGGAAGGGAGCAACCCTGGGCGGCACGGTTGCTGCCGGTTTGAACGGTCCGGGGCGCTACCGGTACGGCGGGCTGCGCGATTCGCTGCTGGGGGTCCAGATCGTCGATGGGCGCGGCAGCCTGGTACGCAGCGGCAGCCGGGTGGTGAAAAACGCCGCCGGATTCGACCTGCCCAAGTTCATGGTGGGCAGCTTGGGCGGGTATGGCACCCTGGTCGAGCTGACCTTCAAGGTGATGCCGCTGCCGGAAGCCTACGCTACCCTGCGCGTTCGCTATCCCGATCTGAAGACAGGTCTGGATGCGTTGGTAAGGCTCACCCGGCAGCCTTTCGAGCTTTATGCCCTGGAGCTATCCGTCCACGAGGAACGGGTTGAGCTGCTGGTGCGGGTTGGCGGTGCGGCGGATACGCTGGAAGCGCGGGAAGGGCGGGTTGGCAAAGCTCTGGGCGAGGTGGAGTCTGAGCTGCTGGCAGGAGAGCAGGAGTCTGCCTTGTGGGCTGGTATACGGGATTTTTATTGGCTGCCGGAAGGTCACAACCTGGTAAAGATCCCGCTCACCCCGAAGCGCGTGCTGCCCCTGGAGGCTGAGCTGGCAGACAAGCGCGTCTCGCGCGTGTACAGCGCCGGGGCGAACCTGGCCTGGGTCGCATGGCCGGGTGAGATCAATGCGCTTGGAACCATCCTGATCGAACAAGACCTGGGTGGGCTGGTGGTGCTTGGTGAGGCAGGTCAAGGCCGCATCGGCGCCCGGGTTGGTGAGTCATTTGCCCGGCGCGTCAAGCAAGCGTTGGACCCTGATGGAAAGTTCATTGATATCTAACTTCGGAGCGAGCAATGCAGCACAGAATCCCGGTTGAATCCCTCGGACCGATGGGCGAAGCCATGGGTCAGGCAGTCAGCAAATGCGTGCACTGCGGTTTCTGCCTGCCAGCCTGCCCAACCTATAACCTGCTGGGCGAGGAGATGAACTCGCCGCGCGGGCGGATCATCCTGATGAAATCTGTGCTGGAGGGGGAGCTTGAGCTGGAAGACGCCCTTACCTATATCGACCGCTGCCTGGGCTGTCTGGGCTGCGTGACTGCCTGCCCTTCGGGCGTGCCGTATGGCGAGCTGCTGACCCCGTTCCGTGCTATGGCGCAGGAGAAGCGCCAGCGACCGTTCACCGACCGAGCCGCGCGCAGCCTGATGCTGAATACCATCCCGCAGCCGGAGCGCTTCCGCCTGGCAGCCCGCGCTGGGAACCTCGCCAGACCCTTGCAGGGCATCTTGCCGGAGCGATTGAGGGCGATGATGGAGCTGCTGCCGGGCTCGCTGGAGGATGGGCAGGCACTTCCGGAGGTCACCCCTGCGGTGGGAGAGCGCCGGGCGCGGGTGGCGCTGCTGGCGGGCTGCGTGCAGCAGGTCGTCTCGCCGGGCATCAACCAGGCTACAATTCGCGTGCTGGTTTTGAATGGGGTCGAGGTGGTGGTCCCGCCCGGACAGGGCTGCTGCGGTGCGCTGGCCATGCATACCGGCGAGCTTGCGCTGGCCCAGGCTCAGGGCATGCGCAATATTGAGGTCTTCCCGGATGATGTGGATGCCATCCTGACCAACGCCGCCGGCTGTGGATCAGGGATGAGGGAGTACGAGCTGATCTTCAAGGGCACCGAGCTGGAGAGTGCGGCGCATGATTTTGCCGGGCGGGTGATAGATGTCAGTGCCTTCCTGGACGAGCTGGGGCTGGTCGCTCCGCACGCCATCACTGGCGGGCTCAAGCTTGCTTACCACGACGCCTGCCACCTGGCGCATGCTCAGGGTGTGACGGCCGCGCCGCGCCGCCTGCTGATGCAGGTCCCGGGTGTGGAGCTGCTGCCCATCCCAGAGGGGGAGCTGTGCTGCGGCTCGGCGGGCACTTATAATATCGAGCAGCCGGAGCTGGCGCGCCAGCTCGGGGAGCGCAAAGCGCAGCACATCCTCAGTACCGGCGCACAGGCAGTCGCCACCGGCAATATCGGCTGCATAGTGCAGCTGCGCAACCACCTGACCGCTCTGGGACAGGCGGTACCGGTCTGGCACACCATGGAGGTGCTGGACCATGCTTATAATGGTGCGGGGTAAGGACGGGAGATGGCACAATACTTCACGTTAGAGGAAGCCAATGCGGTTCTCCAGCAGCTGCGCCCGCTGGTGGAAGAGATGCTTGAGATCCGCCGGGAGCTGCTCAAATTGCAGCCGGAGCTGGAGCCGGTGCTGCAGAAGGCGCTCGGCAACGGCGGCAGTCGCGTCGCCAGCCAGGCGAGCGTCTATTTCGAGAAGCTGCGCGAGATCATAGATCGCATCCATGAGAGCGGGGCAGAAGTGAAGGATGTCAACAGCGGGCTGCTGGACTTCCGCGCATTACGGGAGGGGCGGGAGATATATCTGTGCTGGCGCTACGGGGAAGATGAGATCCGCTTCTGGCACGATATCGATGCCGGCTTCGCCGGTCGCCAGCCGTTGTAAGATTTTTACCACAGTTGCTCTGCGGTGAAACAGTTAATTGGTGGGGAGCAGGACCACGTCGAGGATGGCTTCCCTCTGGTCTGCTGATGGGTAGTGCTGGGTGACCAGTGTCTGGAAGCCTTCGGCGCTGACCAGCAGGTGGTGGTGGGAGGGGCGCCCGGAGTAAGGCGGGGGGAAGTGGCTCTCGAAGGTATAGACACCATTCGCATCCGCAAAGAAAGTCGCCCGGTACTCATCCTGGTACTCGCCGTCCGGGCCTGCCATCCACACCTCGATCTGGGCATCCGGGATCGGGCGGCAGTCTGCTGCCGAGCGCACCACGCCGGTCAGCAGGTAGCCGTCGCCGACCTTATCCCGTACGGGCGCGCCGGGTGTGTAGAACGGACCGAGTGAATCGGGTTGGGTTGGGGTGCAGTCTTGAACTGCAATAGGATCCGATGGGGCTGGAGTGGGGTCGATTGCGGCAGGGTCAGGCGTACTTTTCAAAGTGCATGCAGAGATCAGTAGCATGCCAGCAACCACACACCAGGTCAGATTATCGATAATTTTTCTCATCATATTCACCACCTATAAACTGAGATATTACAAATAGCTACGTGACAAAGGCTATGTCGGATGTGCCCGAACAACAGTCGCTTTTTCAAGCTCAGCTTACTTAATACTTATTATACATATGCCATGCAGCGTTTCTATATCCGGGTTTATAATCAGCGCATGGCAAAACCGGCTTTGACCCAACCTGCGCCGCTGGAGGTAGAAGTGCCCCGGCGGCGCATCAGCGCGCGCGGTACTTTCGCCGCTCTGCAGTATCCCAACTACCGGCTGTGGTTCTACGGGCAGATGGTCTCTCTGATGGGTACCTGGATGCAGGCTACCGCCCAGGGCTACCTGGTCTACGAGCTGACACAATCGCCGGCTTACCTGGGCTACGTGGGCTTCGCTGCCGGGCTGCCGTCGTGGATCTTCATGCTATATGGCGGGCTGGTGGCAGACCGCATGCCGCGCCGCAGCCTGCTGATCATCACCCAGACCGCCATGATGGTGCTGGCGTTCATCCTGGCAGTGCTGACATTCACCGGGTTGGTGCAGCCCTGGCATATCATCGTGCTGGCATTCTTGTTGGGCGTTGCCAATGCCTTCGATGCCCCGGCGCGTATCTCCTTCGTCACCGAGCTGGTGGACCGCAGGCACCTGACCAACGCAATCGCTCTGAACGCTACCATGTTCAACTCGGCTACCGCGGTCGGCCCTGCTGTGAGCGGGCTCGTGTACGCCGCGGTTGGGCCGACCTTATGCTTCGTGATCAACGGTGTCTCCTACCTGGCTGTGATCTATGCCCTGGCGAGAATGCGCATACAGCATCCGGCCTCTGCCTCGGCGCGCGGTTCTGCGCTGAAGGATATCCAGGCCGGGTTCAGCTACGTGAGATCGCAGGTTGTTATCCGCACCATCATATTGAATATCCTGATCCTGAGCCTGTTTGGGTTGAGCTTTATCACCCTGATGCCTGCCTGGGCGGTGAACGTGCTTGGAGGAGATGCTACAACGAACGGCTACATGCAGTCGGCGCGCGGCGTGGGCGCGCTGGCAGGGGCGTTAGTTCTGGCGGCAGTAAGCGGCACGCTTGCCAAGGGGCGTCTGATCACCTGGGGGAGTTTCATCTTCCCTGCGCTGCTGATGGTGTTCGCCCTGATGGAGCTGCTGCCGCTCTCATTGCTGCTGCTGTTCGGGATTGGATTCTGGTTCATCTTCTTTATCAACACAGCCAATGCGCTGGTGCAGAGCCTGGTGCCCGATGACCTTCGTGGGCGGGTAATGAGCATCTACACCCTGACCTTCTTCGGTTTCATGCCGCTCGGTTCTCTGGTAGCGGGCGAGGTGGCGGAGAGGATCGGCGAGCCTGCGACGGTGTTCGTGGGGGCAAGTGCGATCCTGGTCTTCGCCGCGCTGGTCTGGTGGCGCGTGCCTGCCTTGAGGCGAAGTGACTGATGGCAGAGGTGGCACTTGACCAGCCCATGATAATAGATTAAAGTCTCGAGCGCGTGGCGACAGGAATGCCGCGCTACTGCCCTCGTAGCTCAGTGGATTAGAGCACTTGCTTGCGGAGCAAGGGGTCGCGTGTTCGAGTCGCGCCGGGGGCGCCTAATATGTGGCGGTGAGCCGAAAAGAACTCCCATATCTGGCGGTA